>NZ_JBSRZG010000001.1:0-5297500 GCF_054057395.1 Bradyrhizobium sp. USDA 3650 | reverse complement strand
GTTGATGTCCTTTCCTCCAGGTACTTAGATGTTTCAGTTCCCTGGGTTTGCTTGAAACCTCCTATGTATTCAGAAGTCTCATACCTTCTTTTGATAACCGGAAATCCAAAACCTCTTCGATCGAAATCTAAAGGCTTAGGCATCTCACATTTCTGTTCGAACCCCACACCACAGTCTTTCGACTGAGGTCTTGGAGTTCCGGCTATCGAAGGTGGGTTTCCCCATTCGGAAATCCATGGATCAAAGCTTCTTCGCAGCTCCCCACGGCTTATCGCAGCGTAGCACGTCCTTCATCGCCTCTCAGCGCCAAGGCATCCACCGAACACCCTTAAGGCACTTGATTGCTCTCATTATCAATGTCCACACACTCGGCAGAATGTTGTCTGCAGAATTACCTTGCGGCACGCGCCCTCGATGAACGCTATCTGCAGCCGGACAATGATTAGAAAGACCAGCTTGCTTCGTAAGATCGTTCCGATAGCGAGGCGGTCAAGCTTCGCTAAAAGGATCATTTACAACTCGCTCGTCTTTCAATGCAGCCTTGTGAGCTACGCCAAAAGACGCACGAGCGCCGAAATGATCCGGAGATAATGGAGTATCGCGCAACAATTACTTGTTGCCCGATCCAACTCGGATCGATCTCCTCTTTACGATGTCAGAAATCACGCAGCTTACTGTCCATCCGGACTAGTAAGTGCGAAGTGATGTTTCGCGGACGACGGTATGAGTAGCCGGTGATCAAACCATCTGGTGGAGCCAGACGGGATCGAACCGACGACCTCATGCTTGCAAAGCACGCGCTCTCCCAGCTGAGCTATGGCCCCGTAACCAGAAGACGAATGCTCACTCGATGAGTGTGGTGGGCCTGGGAAGACTTGAACTTCCGACCTCACGCTTATCAAGCGCGCGCTCTAACCAACTGAGCTACAAGCCCCTAACGCATATCCAGTCAAGGACCAGGGATTCTGCAAGGTTGCAGCCCCAGCGCGTGTTCGTCCGCGAAGAAAGAGAAACGAAGACGGCGAAATCCCGCCAATGCAGCTCAACGATCCTGACGACCGTTGGCCACTGATGTTTCTAAAACGGTTCGATAGAAGCAAGCTTCTGAAGAACCATCCTTAGAAAGGAGGTGATCCAGCCGCAGGTTCCCCTACGGCTACCTTGTTACGACTTCACCCCAGTCGCTGACCCTACCGTGGCCGGCTGCCTCCATTGCTGGTTAGCGCACCGTCTTCAGGTAAAACCAACTCCCATGGTGTGACGGGCGGTGTGTACAAGGCCCGGGAACGTATTCACCGTGGCGTGCTGATCCACGATTACTAGCGATTCCAACTTCATGGGCTCGAGTTGCAGAGCCCAATCCGAACTGAGACGGCTTTTTGAGATTTGCGAAGGGTTGCCCCTTAGCGTCCCATTGTCACCGCCATTGTAGCACGTGTGTAGCCCAGCCCGTAAGGGCCATGAGGACTTGACGTCATCCCCACCTTCCTCGCGGCTTATCACCGGCAGTCTCCTTAGAGTGCTCAACTAAATGGTAGCAACTAAGGACGGGGGTTGCGCTCGTTGCGGGACTTAACCCAACATCTCACGACACGAGCTGACGACAGCCATGCAGCACCTGTGTTCCAGGCTCCGAAGAGAAGGTCACATCTCTGCGACCGGTCCTGGACATGTCAAGGGCTGGTAAGGTTCTGCGCGTTGCGTCGAATTAAACCACATGCTCCACCGCTTGTGCGGGCCCCCGTCAATTCCTTTGAGTTTTAATCTTGCGACCGTACTCCCCAGGCGGAATGCTTAAAGCGTTAGCTGCGCCACTAGTGAGTAAACCCACTAACGGCTGGCATTCATCGTTTACGGCGTGGACTACCAGGGTATCTAATCCTGTTTGCTCCCCACGCTTTCGTGCCTCAGCGTCAGTATCGGGCCAGTGAGCCGCCTTCGCCACTGGTGTTCTTGCGAATATCTACGAATTTCACCTCTACACTCGCAGTTCCACTCACCTCTCCCGAACTCAAGATCCTCAGTATCAAAGGCAGTTCTGGAGTTGAGCTCCAGGATTTCACCCCTGACTTAAAGACCCGCCTACGCACCCTTTACGCCCAGTGATTCCGAGCAACGCTAGCCCCCTTCGTATTACCGCGGCTGCTGGCACGAAGTTAGCCGGGGCTTATTCTTGCGGTACCGTCATTATCTTCCCGCACAAAAGAGCTTTACAACCCTAGGGCCTTCATCACTCACGCGGCATGGCTGGATCAGGCTTGCGCCCATTGTCCAATATTCCCCACTGCTGCCTCCCGTAGGAGTTTGGGCCGTGTCTCAGTCCCAATGTGGCTGATCATCCTCTCAGACCAGCTACTGATCGTCGCCTTGGTGAGCCATTACCTCACCAACTAGCTAATCAGACGCGGGCCAATCTTTCGGCGATAAATCTTTCCCCGTAAGGGCTTATCCGGTATTAGCACAAGTTTCCCTGTGTTGTTCCGAACCAAAAGGTATGTTCCCACGCGTTACTCACCCGTCTGCCGCTGACGTATTGCTACGCCCGCTCGACTTGCATGTGTTAAGCCTGCCGCCAGCGTTCGCTCTGAGCCAGGATCAAACTCTCAAGTTGGACTTGAACTTTGAACCGGCTGATCACAACGTTTTGACGAGGTCCCACCATTTTTCATCGACCGAAGTCGATGAGCTGCCCGCGATTCACATCGCTGGCAACGATGGTGTAACCTTAAAACGTGTACCGCCGAAGTCTTTCGTCCCCTCCCAGAACTCAAAAGCCGAAGCTCTTCAGTATCCGAGAGGCGCAAGGACTCCGCCGTCCACGTTTCTCTTTCTTCATCTTCACTTGTCAAACAGCCCGGGACCAGGAGGCCCCAACCTTCCAGAGAGGAAGGGTTCCGACACCCTTACCGACGATGGATGAACTCCAATCGACTTACGTCGACTGTTGTGTCACTCAACAAGGTGAGGAGCATCAGTGGCGCGTTCGCTCGCCTTGGTCAGTGACCCGGCGGCGCCGCGCTCAGTGGTCGGGTTATAGGCCCCACCCATCGGGGTTGTCAACGACCATTGTCAGAAAATCGTCGCACGGTGGATTGTTCGAAAAATCCACGCGATTACAGTAGGTTAGAAAGTCACCGAGCGGCTGGATCGGGCCAGCGCGGAGAAAAAACCCAAAAAAAGTTTGGGCCCGAGGGGGCTCTGGAGGGGGCATGGAGGCGCCTTGGCCGCGGCTTGGAGCGCCCGCCCCTGGAAGGCCCCTGACGCCCGGCCGTTTCCGGAAACTTTTCCATATTAGGCGCCGTACTTGAGCCACAATCCCCCGGCGTTCTGGTACAGACAAAGCTTGAATCGCAGGGATGCCAGTGGGGGCTGCCGGCGGTTTGTGTGGGGTCAGAGGAAGGCGATCATCCGATGAAGCAGCCTTCTTCAGACATTCGAGACACATCGAGAGATCTTTTTTCCGCTTAGCTGTTCGTAATTTCGGCCGGCCCGTCATCTGGGCCTTCTGACCGCGGACGCCTATGCGGCTTGCCTTTTCCAGAGACGCCCCAGAGCGGGCGGCGTAAGGAGAGGCTCGAAGCAGGGTTGCTCGAAACGGGGCTGCTCGAAATCGGGCTCTCGGGTCGTTGATTGGGGGACTTGGGTTGAACCACAGGACGTCACGCGGCGCTTACGGGCGTGAGACCGGGATCATCGATCTCGGCCACGAGCCGCCGCTGTCCGTCGATGGTTCGGAAGCCGCTGTCATCGATCGCCGCCGCGTCTCGGTGCAATGGTTCAGCGGGACAATTCTGACCGGACTTTGCGGCGCAGCCCTGATCGGCGGCGCCGTTTTCGCTTCGCTCGACGGCGAGATGACCTTCGCCAAGGTGCCGGAGCGCGTCGAAGGCGCGCTGCGCGGCGCATTTGGCGCAGCCGACCGCGCCGCCACGCTGCACAAGAGCGACCGCCTGCCGCCGCCGAACGAATCCACGGCCTCGCGCAACATCGTGCGCGTCTCGACCGTCGCCCGCGTCGGCAACCGCGACGTGATGCGGGTACGTCCCTTCATCCGGATCGCCGGCAATCTGTCGATGACGACGAGCGACCTGTCGGCAAAGATCCCGCCGTTCAACGCCCAACGCCTTCTCACCGACGTCGGCTCCGATCCGAAGACGGCATCCGAGGATCCGAACAATCCGGAAGCCGTCGAACCCGACGCCGAGGTCTCGTTCGTCACCAAGGACCTCTCCCAGGTGCTGCCGAAAGCCAAGATTTCCGCAGTGGTGGCGCTCGACGACATCCTGATGCGGGTCCGCGATGCCGCCAATTGGCGCGGCAATGGCGGGGTGCGCTACGCCGCGCTCTCCAATGCTGCGGCCGACGTCTCCGGCGCGACCGGCCCGTCCGACATCAGAAGCGCCTATGCCACCGAAGTGTCGCCGTCCGATCCCTATGCCGGCTTCGAGACGCGCGTGGTGCCGGAAAACGTCACGCTACTGCCGAAGACCAAGGAACAGATCACCGGCGGCAATCCCAACGGCGAACGTGTCCACGTGGTCAAGAAGGGCGACAGCGTCGCCGGCGTGCTGCGCGATCTCGGCGCCACGGCCGAGGAGATCAAGGCGATCACCGCGACGCTCGGTCCGCGCGGCCGCGACGGCGGCCTGAAGGAAGGCGAGAAGCTGCGCATCCTGATGGCGCCCGCAAGCCCCGGCGCCCGTCTGCAGCCCTACCGCGTCGTCATCGCCAACGAGACCATGGTCGAGGCGATCGCGGCGCTGTCCGATCTCGGCAAATACGTCGCGGTCGACGTTTCCAGCATGAACACCGTCGCCGACGCGGCGGCGAACGCCAACAGCGACGACGATGACGACGATGACGGCACGGGCGTGCGGCTCTACCAGAGCATCTACGAGACCGCGATGCGCAACAAAGTGCCGATGCCCGTCATCGACGACATGATCAAGATCTATTCCTACGACGTCGATTTCCAGCGCAAGGTGGCGCCCGGCGATTCATTCGACGTGTTCTACGCCGGCGAAGACGAAGGCGTGACCGCGAGCGAAAAGAACGACGTGCTGTTCGCTTCGCTCACGATCGGCGGCGAAACCAAGAAATACTACCGCTACCAGAGCCCCGACGACGGCGTCGTCGACTACTATGACGAGACCGGCAAGAGCGCGAAGAAGTTCCTGGTGCGCAAGCCCGTCAACAACGCCATCATGCGCTCCGGCTTCGGCGGCCGCCGTCACCCCATCCTCGGCTTTGTGAAGATGCATACCGGGGTCGACTGGGCCACCTCCTACGGCACGCCGATCTTCGCCTCCGGCAACGGCGTGATCGAGAAGGCCGGCCCCGAGGGCGGCTACGGCAAATACATCCGCATCAAGCACAACAACGGCTACGAGACCGCTTATGGCCACATGTCGGCCTTCGCCAAGGGCATGGAGCCCGGCAAGAAGGTGCGGCAGGGCCAGGTGATCGGCTTCGTCGGTTCGACCGGCGCGTCGACCGGCCCGCACGTGCACTACGAAATCCTGGTCAACGGCCGCTTCGTCGATCCGCTGCGTGTGAAACTGCCGCGCGGCCGCTCGCTGGAAGGCCCGATGCTGGCCGGCTTCGAGAAGGAGCGCGACCGGCTCGACGGCATGATGAGCGGCCGCGCCGGCGCCATCGCCCGGATGTCGGACGCCACCGGCGGTCCGCTGCAGGTCACCAACCGGTAAAGCCGGCGAACCGGCCGAGATCGGCCGGACATCTTCAAACACGATCCGGATTTGACGTCGTCGCGCGAGGCCGCTTGGCCGCATCACAACGTCAAGTTTCGTTTGCCAAAGCGGCATGAGGAGCGAATACTTTCCAAAAAACGGGAGGTCTCGCCATGAAGAACAGGCTCGCCTGCGCAGCCTTCGTTGCTGCGATTGTCTCCGCCACCAGTGTTTCGGCCGAAAACTGGGAGGTCACCAAGCTCGTCCCGGGCTCGGCGTTCCACGGCGTGCACGGGCTTGCGATCGACAAGGCCGGCCATCTGTTTGCCGGCAGCGTCGCGGGCGCGGCGCTCTACGAGGTCGACATCGCCGGCGGTACCGCGAAGGTTGCAATCCCCGCCCCGGTCGGAATGGCCGACGACATCGCGTTCGCCCCTGACGGCACCATGGCCTGGACCGGCTTCCTGGCCGGCGATCTTTATTCGCGCAAGGGCGACGGCCCGATCAAGAAACTCGCTTCCGGCCTTCCCGGCATCAACTCGCTCGCTTACCGCAAGGACGGCAGGCTGTACGCCACCACCGTCTTCCTCGGCGACACGCTCTATGAGATCGACGTCGAGGGCGTCAAACCGCCGCGCCAGATCATGGAGAAGATGGGCGGCCTCAACGGCTTCGAGTTCGGTCCGGACGACAAGCTCTACGGTCCACTCTGGTTCAAGGGACAGGTCGCAAAAGTCGACGTCGACAAGGCCGAGCTGACCGTCGCCGCCGACGGCTTCACGGTCCCGGCCGCGGTGAACTTCGATTCCAAGGGCAATCTCTGGGTGGTCGACACCGCGCTCGGGCAACTCGTTAGCGTCGATCCCAAATCGGGCACCAAGACCATGGTCGCGCAATTGAAGCCGTCGCTGGACAATCTCGCGATCGACGACAAGGACCGAATCTACGTCTCCAACATGGCCGACAACGGCATCCAGGAGGTCGATCCCGCGACCGGCCAGGCGCGGCAGGTCATCATCGGCAAGCTCGCTTTGCCCGGCGGCATCGGCGTCACGTCAGAGAACGGCAAGGATACGATCCACGTCGCCGACGTGTTCGCCTATCGCACGGTGGACGGCGCGACCGGCGAGGTCACTGAGAAGGCCCGCATGCACGCCGCCGGCGTCACGCTCGAATATCCGATGAGTGCAACGGCGAAGGGCAACGACGTGGTCCTGTCCAGCTGGTTCACCGGCACGGTGCAGGTGATCGACGGTAAGACCGGCGCCACCCGCGACATGCTGCACGGCTTCAAGGCGCCGCACGACGCGCTCGTGCTCGCCGACGGCAGCATTCTGGTGGCCGAGCTCGGCACCAAATCGCTGGTCCGCGTCAGCGGCGAGCACGGCAAGGACCGCACCACACTGATCGGCGGCCTGGAGGGCCCGGTCGGGCTCGTCGCGGGATCGCGCGGCGAGGTCTATGTCACGGAGGCCTTTTCCGGCGTCGTCTCGATGATCGAGAGCGGCGGCGAAAAGACAGTGGTCGCCAAGGATCTGAAAATGCCCGAAGGCATCGCGCGCACCAGCGACGGCAAGCTGATCGTGGCGGAGGTCGGAGCGAAGCGATTGATCGAGATCGATCCGAAGAACGGGGCGATCACCGAGATCGCGGCCGATCTTCCGATCGGCCTAGTGGGCGCGCCGGGTGGTCTGCCGACGCACATTCCGACAGGCGTCGCGGTCGGGGCGACGGGGGTGATCTACTTCAGCTCGGATGTCGAGAATGCGATTTATAGGGTGGTGAAGAAGTAGAACTCCACGGCGCTCGATGCCGCGCCGCCCGGATTCGGCCTCAAGCCCGCTCCGCATTTCAGCTCCAGCTGGCGCGGTCATTGACCGCACAGGTGTACGCATGTGTCAGCAGTGCTATAGTCCAGCCAGGAGGACAGTAAATTGCGTGAAGCCTTGCTTGCTGCAGTTTGTTTGACGGTTTTGCAGACGCCAGCGCACGCGAGCGAGGTCGACTGCAATGGCTATCGCTACGGCATGAGGGTCCGGGACGTGGTGACCCTCGACATCGACAACGCAAAGTCTCGGGCCTGCGAAATCCCTAACAAGGTAACCTGGGACATCAAGAAATGGTGCAACGACGATGACTTCTGCACGTTCCGCGCGCGCGTTGTGCGGCGGAACGGGAACAGATATATCATCGACCGGATCGTCGGACCGGTGAAGTGGGGGGATTAATCCTTCGCGCTGGCCTGCCTGGACGCCTTCAGGTGCTCCTCGCCAAAGATACGCTCGATGGAGAAGTGCCCTGTATCGGGATCGTTCCAGTTCTCGCCACCGCTCAATCCCCAACGCCGCTCCAGCTTCCTGAGCAGGTCACGGTGGCTATCTATCCATTGGCGCACATCAGCATCAACAACATCGCGGCTGTGTTGGGCCCAATCGATCGCAAATCCCCGGGGATGTTCTGAAGGATTGCCCCGGACTCCAAAGCCACCGAGGCCACGGACGGGTGCCCCGAATTTGATAAGATCATTGAAGAATCCGAGGAACTGGGCCGCGATCGCTGTATTGATCGTTACCTTTTTGCCATTGCTGAGCGTGATGGTCTGGCGCTCGCTCGGCGGTGCCATTGGCGTGTGTGCCGGCACGTTGAACTTGCCGCCAACAGGTCCGCTCCCTTCCGTATCGCCGTCCATATGCTCGGGAGGCTCGCCGTGATCCGGTGATCCAGTCAGCGCCAAAAGCGACGACCCCAGTGTCAGCGATATCGATTCCGCTCCCTGGAGCCTCTTGAACGGCTTCCGAAACGGGGGTTCATGGAAATAGCTTTCAGGATGTCCTGGAACTGCCGTGGGCAGATCTCCGCCCTGCGTACCCTTCGCGTACTGCGCAGTGGATGTTGGTGGGGAAGCGTTGCCGGTTGCAACAAAGTGGAGCACGGCTTCCGATCGATTCGAACCCGCGACAAGTTCCGGAAGAAAGTTCGTCTTGAAGTCCTCGAACTCTGCAGCGGTCACCGGGCGCGAATAGGTCCCGTTCGAGCCGCCCTGGTAATAGCCGCGACGCCTATCTTCCGACGTCGAAAGCAAAGCTTGGGCGAGAGAATGATCTCGCGCCATGGCGCGATTGAAGGCCGTTTCAAGCTGAACCATTTTGGTGTCGTGCGGAGCGGTCCAGCCGACTTCACCCTTCACCATGTCGGCCAATTTCTTGACGATGGCCGGGTTTTTGAGCTCGCCAAGGAACTGCCTGCGATCGATGCCGTTGCTTGCGCCGGTGATCACGGTCGTCACGTGGGTACCGCCAGCACCGCCATCGCTCGAGATCGGGTCGGACGGCTTTGCGGGAATGCTGTCGCCAAAGACATCAGAGTCGGCCTCGCCAGCCATTCGGCGGACTTCGTCAAAACCCGAGCCCATCCTGGTCTCGCAGTTCGTCAGGACCTGCTGGATGCTGGTAATTGCCGCGTTCGCGCCAAAAATACTCGGGTTGCGCGCGAAGAACGCGGCGCGTACGGCCGTATCCGGATAAACCGCGGTGAAGAAATCCTCAGCCGACCGATTTCCGTTGGCTCTCGCGGCCTGCAAGATCATCCCCACCGCAATCGATCCGAAACCCTTGGTGTCGGCGCAGAGGTGCGCGAGGAAAAGATCGACGGCGCTTATTCCGCGATCCGTGATCGTAGCTGAGAGCAGATCTGCCGACTTCGCAGCAACAATTGCCGCCATAGTGCATTGTACATCTGGAAACTTGATTTCCTCAGGGAGCATTCCTGCGCCTTCGGGCGTGGCGATCAGGCTCTGCCACGCGTCTTTCGTAAAGCGATAGACTCCAATGGCCGGAGCGTTGGGCGGATCGTTGGTCAGGACATCGGTCGCACTCCATTGATCACCGCTCAAAACGAAAGCCAGCGCATAAAGATAGGCCGGGTTTGTCGCGTTCAACGCGGCCTGCAAGTAGCAGGTCGTCGCGAAGTCCTCTCGGTCGACTTGCGCAGGGAACGGACTGAAGGAAACCACCACTGGAACGTCGGCTGCTTCAGGGACGAGAAAAGTGTCGTCAACAAAGCCTTTTCGCTGGTCGAGATCGGCCCCGCTCGTTGCCTCGACGAAGACCCAATGGATCAGATTGTCACCGACCTGCTCCGTGACCGAGTCCTTTGCGCCGGTCTTGACCTTCTCGCCACCAAAGACCCGCAGCGGAACATCGTCCAGCACGACCTGGTCGGAAGCGTCTCGCGGCTCCTTGAGGAGAGGCTGACTTGCTTTAACCTTCATGACCGTCTCGGGCATGTGCGCTTACTCCGGTTGCGTTAGGGACACCTTGTGCGCGAAATGGCGTTGTACGACTTGTCGTTCAGGTTATCGGTATCGGCATCAGTCAGCGCAAATCTCTTCTCCTGCTTCACCTTGGCTTTAGCGACCGTGATTGCATCGCGCGTCGTTTGGTCGAATTTGCCGGAGAAGTGGTCTTTCAGCCTTGGGTCGCACACCGCAAGGATTTGTTGGAGCGACACCACTGCGGCTTCATTTGCGAAAGTGAATTTCTCGAATGCCGTGCGGTATCCGCGATCCACTCCGGACATATCGAGGTTGCACACCCGCGAATTGCTAAAGATCTGAGCTTCCTTCGCGTTCATGATCTGATTAGTGGTATTGCCGAATGGCCGCGGGCCAGGACCGCTTTGGTTGGCCCCTAATTTCGCTTGCTCGATCGCGTCCCTTGTCGCCTGGTCCTCGAAGCTTGTCGATCGCGCGACGCACAAGTTCGACTGGATTCCCTGTCCAATGGATATGGGCACACTCTGCTCAGCTTTGGTTTTGCCGTCCATATTCGCTTCGACCCGCGGCGGCGGTGGATTTTTTGGACCGGCACCTGGTAGCGCGCCTCCCGGTGTCGCCGGAATCGAATTGAGTAAGGCACCCTTCACCAGAGACCTACGAATTTGTTCCGCGTTGCCCTTGTCGGGAGACGGGTTGCCGCTGACACTGTCGCGCGTCCTCTGGTTAACCAAATCTTCGATATAGAATGGCGTGCAGATCAGCATGTATTCCCGAAGCACGTGCACGGCGTCTGGCTGATATGCAATCCGCACTTTCAGTGTCTCGCGGTACTGCAAGCGTTTCTCACGCACCAGAAGCGAGACAGTCGATTTCTCGATTTCGAACAGCAGCCGCGAGTAGTAGTTAGTGAAGGAATTGCTAGCCAGACCGAAGGCGAGACCTGCTATGGCGATCGGCGCGGCGCCAACGCCGGTTGTGTACAACAGCGCTTCGGTAAAAGTCCGCGTGTCGTGAATCTGGCTCAGGATGGCGCTGCGGTCACGACGCCGGCTGGCTAGCCAGGCAAGATAACTGTCGCATCGACGGTCGATATCGTTGAAGCCAGCACTTACCAAAGCTGCCCATTGGGCGCTTCCGTATCGGCTTACGTCGCAGGAGACGATGGCATCAGAGACCGGATCGACGATCTTCACCCCACCGGCCTGCACACACAGGTACGAAAGATAGACTTCAAGTCGGCGGGTCGACTCCGCCATATCCTCGGCTGGCAACTCAGTGCCAATGCCTTCCTGAATCAGCTTCTCTTCGACCGAGAGACAGCCGCTGAGCGCTAACGCCAACGCAATGCAAATCGCAACGATACCCGCACGCATCGCACGCTCCCACAATATCTTTCAGACTATGGCGCGCTAACTCTGTCACTGTGAGCGACAGCCTCACGCGAGCAACATTCCGGAAAATACCGAGCGTCGCCACAGCCCCTTAAATCTTGGGGGATTGTGGCGAGCCTCGACCGGATTGTTCAAGAAGATTCATGCACGCTCTCAGCGAAAGCGCGGAACGTGTTTCATTTATAACACACGGCTTTTGCGTGCGTCGCAACGACGCAGCCAGCGGTTGTGATGCTTGTCACGCATATAGCGCGACACCTGATTGCGCGTCGCCCGAAGCAGATTGCGCCCATTGCAGGTACAAAAAAGCCTCCCCGCAGCGCGGGGAGGTTTGGTCAGCTTCAGTGTCGTTCCTTAGGCTCAGTTCAGCTTTCGCTTCGACACCGGCGCCTCGAACTGGGCGATCTCCGCGGTCTGCGGCGCCTTGCCGTTGAAGGTCAGCACGTTGCCTTCGGACGAGATCGCAACGGTATCGCCGTCCTTGACGTCGCCGGCCAGGATCATCTCGGCGAGCGGATCCTGGACGTGACGCTGGATCACGCGCTTGAGCGGCCGTGCGCCGTAGGCGGGATCCCAGCCCTTGGCCGCGAGCCAGTCGCGGCCCGCAGCGTCGAGCGTCAGCACGATCTTGCGATCGGTCAGGAGCCTCTGCAGCCGCGCGAACTGGATCTCGACGATCCGGCCCATCTCGCTCCGCTGCAGGCGGTGGAACAGGATGATCTCGTCGACGCGGTTCAAGAACTCAGGCCTGAAGTGCGCCCGCACCATGCCCATCACCTGCTCGCGCACGGCCGAGGTGTCCTCGCCTTCCGGCTGGTTCACCAGAAACTCCGAACCAAGGTTCGAGGTCATGATGATCAGCGTGTTGCGGAAGTCGACGGTGCGGCCCTGGCCGTCGGTGAGGCGGCCGTCGTCGAGCACCTGCAACAGGACGTTGAAGACGTCGGGATGCGCCTTCTCGATCTCGTCGAACAGCACGACCTGGTAGGGCCGGCGCCGCACTGCTTCGGTCAGCGCACCGCCCTCGTCGTAGCCGACATAGCCCGGAGGCGCGCCGATCAGCCGCGAGACCGAGTGCTTCTCCATGTACTCGGACATGTCGAGGCGGACCATCGCGGTCTCGTCGTTGAACAGATACTCGGCGAGCGCTTTCGTCAGCTCGGTCTTGCCGACGCCGGTGGGTCCCAGGAACATGAACGAGCCGGTCGGCCGGTTCGGGTCCTGCAGCCCCGCGCGCGAACGGCGCACGGCGGTCGCGACCGCACGCACGGCCTCGGCCTGGCCGACGACGCGCTTGCCGAGCGAGTCCTCCATCCGCAGGAGCTTGTCCTTCTCGCCTTCCAGCATTTTGTCGACGGGCACGCCGGTCCAGCGCGAGACCACCTGCGCGATATGGTTGGCGGTAACAGCCTCCTCCATCATCTCGCCGGAGTTCTCCTTGGCTTCGATGTCTGCAAGCTGCTTTTCGAGCTCGGGGATCCGGCCATAGGCCAGCTCGCCAGCCTTCTGGAATTCACCGCGGCGCTGCGCGTTGGCAAGCTCGACCCGCAAGCCGTCGAGCTCCGCCTTCAGCTTCTGGGCGTCGGAGAGCTTGTTCTTCTCCGCGCTCCAGCGTGCGGTGAGCGACGCAGACTTCTCCTCGAGATCGGTCAGCTCCTTCTCCAGCGTCTGCAGGCGGCTCTTCGAACCGGCATCGCTCTCTTTCTTTAATGCTTCCTGTTCGATCTTCAGCCGGATGATTTCCCGATCCATCGAATCCAGCTCTTCCGGCTTGGAGTCGACCTGCATCTTGAGCCGCGCGGCCGCCTCGTCCATGAGGTCGATGGCCTTGTCCGGCAGGAAGCGGTCGGTGATGTAGCGGTTGGACAGCGTGGTGGCGGCGACCAGCGCGGAATCGGTGATCCGCACGCCATGGTGCTGCTCATACTTGTCCTTCAGCCCGCGCAGGATCGAGATCGTATCCTCGACCGAGGGCTCGCTGACGAAGATCGGCTGGAAACGCCGCGCCAGCGCCGCGTCCTTTTCGACGTGCTTCTGGTACTCGTCGAGCGTGGTGGCGCCGATGCAGTGCAGCTCGCCGCGGGCGAGCGCAGGCTTGAGCAAATTGGACGCGTCCATCGCGCCATCGCCCTTGCCGGCGCCGATCAGCGTGTGCATCTCGTCGATGAACAAGACGAAATTGCCCTCGCTCCCGGTCACCTCCTGGAGCACGGCCTTCAGCCGCTCCTCGAACTCGCCGCGATATTTTGCACCCGCGATCAGCGAGCCGAGGTCGAGCGACAGCAGCTTCTTGTCCTTCAGGCTCTCCGGCACGTCGCCGTTGACGATGCGCAGCGCCAGGCCCTCGGCGATGGCGGTCTTGCCGACGCCGGGCTCGCCGATCAGGACGGGATTGTTCTTGGTCCGGCGCGACAGCACCTGGATCGTACGGCGGATCTCCTCGTCGCGGCCGATGACCGGATCGAGCTTGCCGTCGCGCGCCGCCTGGGTGAGGTCGCGGGCATATTTCTTCAGCGCGTCATATGCGTTCTCGGCCGTCGCGGAGTCCGCGGTCCGGCCCTTGCGCAGCGCCTCGATCGCCGCGTTGAGGTTTTGCGGGGTGACGCCGCCCTTGGCCAGGATCGCGCCCGCCTCGCTGGTCTTCTCCAGCGCGAGGCCGAGCAGCAGCCGCTCGACCGTGACAAAGCTGTCGCCGGCCTTCTCGCCGGCCTTTTCGGCGGCGTCGAAGGTGCGGGCGAGCTCGGGCGCCAGATAGATCTGGCCGGCGCCGCCGCCAGAGACCTTCGGCACCTTGTTCAGGGCGTCCTCGGTCGCCTTCAGGATTGCGCGGGAATTGCCGCCGGCACGGTCGATCAGACCGGCAGCGAGGCCTTCATTGTCGTCCAGCAGCACTTTCAGGAGGTGCAGGGTCGAAAACTGCTGGTGCCCTTCGCGCACCGCAAGCGACTGCGCGGACTGGACGAAGCCCCTGGAGCGTTCGGTGTATTTTTCGATGTTCATATCGTGGTCTTTCCCTCGGCCTGCCCCTGGAGCCCTCAAAGGCACTCCAAACGGCATCTTCATTGGGTTTCCGATAACCGCATTGACGTTTCTCAACCGGCAACGGTCGTTATCAGCCGGCGCTGGCGCCGGCCTGACCCAGATGTGGGAAGCGAGGCCTCGGACCGGAAGAGGCGAGTTCACAATTTCGTGCGCGGATCCGCCCGCTTGGCGCCGATGGGCCGAATCCCCTAAGTAGCGGCATGACATCCAGCGCAACGACAGCCAGCCAGACCGCCGAGATCACCGGCCTCTACCGTTATCCGATCAAGGGCCTGACGCCGGAGCCCCTGCCCCGCGTCTCCCTGCGGACCGGCCAGACCCTGCCCGCCGACCGCCGCTACGCCATCGAGAACGGCCCCAGCGGCTTCGATCCGGAACAGCCGCAGTGGAAGCCGAAGATCCAGTTCCTGATGCTGGCGCGCAATGAGCAGCTGGCTTCGCTCGACAGCCAGTTCGAGGACGCGACCAACCGCCTGACCATCCGCAAGGACGGCCAGATCGTCGCCAGCGGCGATCTCGAGACTGCGGCCGGGCGCGCCGCCATCGAGGCCTATTTCAGCGAGAACTTTCAGCCGGAGCTGAAAGGTCCGCCCAAGGTCCTGTCAGGCCGCGACCACAGCTTTTCCGACGTCGCCCGCAAGGTCGTGTCCATCATCAATCTCGACAGCGTCCGCGCGCTCGAGACCATGCTCGGCGGCGCCGCCGTCCACCCGCTGCGCTTCCGCGCCAATCTCTACGTGAAGGGCTGGCCGGCCTGGTCCGAGCTCGACCTCGTCGGCCAGACGCTCGCGATCGGACAGGCCCGGTTGGAAGTGGTCAAGCGCATCAAGCGCTGCCCGGCCACCAACGTCGACCCCGAGACCGCCAGGCGCGATCTCGAAATCCCGGCCACGCTCTCGAGCAATCTCGGCCACATGGACTGCGGCATCTATGCCGAGGTGATCGCCGACGGCGATATCGGCGTGGGCGACGCGGTTGCACTGGAAGAGCCGAGATTGGTGTGACGCGACGCCGGCGCCACGTACTCCGTCATTGCGAGCGCAGCGAAGCAACCCAGGAATGCGCCCACGGAAACGGTCTGGATTGCTTCGTCGCTTCGCTCCTCGCAATGACGGGGCAGAAACCTCAATTCGGCATCACATACGCATAGATCCGGCCGCGCGAGATCGGCGCTTCGCGGACGCGGTTGCCGTTGTTGCCGGAGATCATGATCGGATTGCCCTGCGCATCGATGCCGGTGATGATGCCGACATGGCCGCCCCGACCACCGCGCGACATCACTGCGATGGCGCCGACCTGCGGACCGGAGACGCGCGTGCCGTAGTGCGCGAACGAATTCGCCATGTCGGAGCCGGTGCCACGGTGACCGGTCTTTTCGAGCACCATGTTCATGAACCGTGCGCACCAAAGGCTGCCGCGACCGGTCGGATTGCCGCCGACATAGCGGCGCGCCTCGGACACGAGGCCCGATCCACCACCGAAGCCGCCGCTGCTCGCCGCGCTATTGGCCATGCCGCCGACATTCGCGTTCATGACCATCCCACCGCCACGCCGCGTGGCGATACGACGGCTGGCGCGCGTGGTCATCCCAACGCCATCGCTGCTAACCACTGCACTGCTGCCGCTCATGGCCATTCCACCGATGCCGCCGCTATTGGCGTTCGGGTCATAGCTGGCGAAGGTGGTGCCGAAGCCGCTCGCCTGCAATTGCGCCGCGCCGCGCTCGAAGCGCGAGCTGCGTGCATGATACCGGAAATGATGATGTCTGCTGGCGGGATGCGCGTAAGCGTGCCGCTCTGCGCTATGACGATGAGGTCGTGCTGACGCCGGCGAGGTGAGCGCGGCGACCGCCGCGAAGAAAACAGCCAGCGCGACGACACAGCGCGACAGGCGAGACGCAAACAACTCGAACATTCTTCATCCTTCGTTGACACCCCCACTTCCCCGTCGGCCCGTGCGGTGGCCGACATCCGCGGGCTGTATCAGTATCCTGATGTGGCGAGAACAAGACGCGGTCGCGGAGATTTTGGACGATGATCAAGATGATTAATAAGTGTTAGGATCGTATGCGCTGACCGCAGGACGGCATTCCAATGCCGCAGCCACCTCAGGGAGAAAACCGGATGCCTCACGCCCTCACGAAAGACAATTGCCGCCTCTATTTCGAAGAAGCAGGCACGGGCACGCCGATTATTTTTCTGCACGAGTTCGCGGCCGACTACACCAATTGGGAGCCGCAGATGCGCTACTTTTCGCGCGGCCATCGCTGCATCACCTATTCCGCGCGCGGCTACACGCCATCGGACGTGCCTGATGGCGAGGTCTACGGCTACACGCATTTCTACACCGATGCGCTCGCGGTGCTCGATCATCTGAAGATCGATCGCGCGCACTTCGTCGGTCTCTCGATGGGCGCCTATTCGTCGCTCCAGATCGGGCTCAACGCGCCCCAACGTGCGCTGTCGATGACGCTCGCCGGCGTCGGCTCGGGCTCGGAGATCGAGAACCTCGACGCCTGGCGCCAGCAGTGCCGCGCCAACGCGGAGCAATTCGAGATGCTCGGCTCCGCCGAGGTCGCAAAAGTCACGCGCGAGGCGCCGAGCCGGATTCCCTTTCTGGTGAAGGATCCGCGCGGCCACGCCGATTTCTACGCTGCCCTGGCGCGGCACGACGCCAAGGGATCGGCGCGGACGATGCGCGGCTTCCAGGCGGGCCGTCTCTCGATCTTTACGATGACGGACGCGATCAGAGCGGCCACGACGCCGGCACTCATCATCTGCGGCGACGAGGACGATCCGTGCGTGGGCGCAAGCCTGTTCCTGAAGAAGCATCTGCCTGCGGCAGGGCTCGCCATGTTTCCGAAGTCCGGCCACGTGCTCAATCTCGAAGAGCCCGCGCTGTTCAACGAAACGGTGGAACGGTTCGTCACGCTGGTGGAAGCGGGAAGATGGCCAGCGCGCGATCCGAGGTCACTGGCGGCGCATTAGCGCGACGGCGTCACCACACGCTCCGTCGCGTAGCCCGGATGGAGCGAAAGCGTAATCCGGGGCCTTCGCGTCCGCGGATAGAATCCCGGATTGCGCTTCGCTCCATCCGGGCTACGGGCGGACCTACTTCCTGCCGCCTCGCGTCAGCAAGAACACGCCCTGCTCGCCGAACAGATTCCACACCCACCAGGGCATCCGCAGACGCAGCGGGCGGCCGTAGAGGTCGAGCGCCTCGGCACGTTCCATCTTGACGTCGATCGCGTCGCAGAGCTCGACGAAATCCTTGATGGTGCAGAAATGGATGTTGGCGGTGTCATACCAGCTTGCCGGCAGGTTCTCCGTGCGCGGCATGTGGCCGCCGATCAGGAGCTGGAGCCGCATCTTCCAGAAGCCGAAATTCGGGAACGACACGATGGCGCGGCGGCCGATGCGCAAGAGATTCTCGAGCACGACCTTGGGCTGCCGCGTCGCCTGCAAGGTTTGCGACAGGATCACGTAGTCAAAGGCGTCATCCGGATAATTCACGAGGTCGGTGTCGGCATCGCCCTGCACCACCGCAAGACCCTTGGCAACGCAGCGGTTGACGCCCTCGCGCGACAGCTCGATGCCGCGGCCGTCGATGCCGCGGGTCTCCAGCAGCTGGAGCAGGTCGCCCTCGCCACACCCAACGTCGAGCACCTTCGAGCCCGGCTTGACCATCTCGGCCACCAGCACATGGTCGGCGCGAAAATCGCCGGGCTGCCCGGTCGCAAGGCCGCCCAGCGGCAGCGCTTCCTGTACAGACATGACTAGCCGTCCTTTAAGCTTTCTTGGCGGTGAGCCCGCGCGCCTTGTCTGCCGACTGCAGGAAGGCACGGGCGATGTCGAAGAACTCGGGCACGTCGAGCAGGAACGCGTCGTGACCGCGATCGGTCTCGATCTCGGCGAACGACACCCGCGCGCTCGACGCATTCAGCGCGTGCACTAGCGCGCGCGATTCCGAGGTCGGAAACAGCCAGTCGCTCGTGAAGGAGACCACGCAGAACCGGGTCTGGATTCCCGCGAACGCCTTCGCCAGCACGCCGCCATGGTCGCCGGCGATGTCGAAATAATCCATCGCGCGGGTCAGATAGAGATAGGAGTTGGCGTCGAAGCGTTCGACAAAGGACGAGCCCTGGTAACGCAGGTAGGACTCGACCTGGAAGTCGGCGTCGAACGAGAAGGTCGGCAGCTCGCGGTCCTGCATCCGCCGTCCGAATTTGCGATGCAGCGCGGCGTCGGAGAGATAGGTGATGTGCCCGGCCATGCGGGCGACGGCGAGGCCGCGATGCGGATGGGTGCCGTGATCAACGTAGCGTCCGCCATGCCATTCCGGATCGGCCATCACCGCCTGCCGGCCGAGTTCGTGGAAGGCGATATTCTGCGCCGAATGGCGCGTGCTGCATGCGGTCGGGAGCGCGGAGAAGACGCGATGCGGATAGGCCGCGGTCCATTGCAGCACCTGCATGCCGCCCATCGAGCCTCCGACGACGCAGAGCAGCGTATCGATGCCGAGGCGGTCGAGCAGCATGGCCTGGGCTCGCACCATGTCGGGGATGGTGATGATCGGAAAATCCAGGCCCCACACTTTGCCGGTCGCCGGATTGGTCGACGCGGGGCCGGTCGAGCCCATGCAGCCGCCGATGACGTTCGAGCAGATGATGAAATACTTATTGGTGTCGAGCGGGCGGCCGGGCCCCACCATGATTTCCCACCAGCCCGGCTTACCGGTCAGCGGGTGCACATTGGCGACGTGCTGGTCGAGCGTCAGCGCATGGCAGATCAGGATTGCGTTGGACCGCTCGGCATTGAGCTCGCCATAGGTCTGGTATGCGATCTGGAACGGGGTGAGATCGACGCCGCAATCAAGCGGCAGCGGCTGGTCGGCACCGAAGCGTGCGACCTGGGAGCTCGGATGATCGACCTCGTGCGAGCGCTCGTCGGCGCTGATCGCGGGACTGGGAATTGACTTGATGCCCATCTCTGACCACTGACTCGTTTGCGATCGGGGGTCCGACCGCGACTGACATCAGGCCATGAAAAACCCGGCCTGAACGATAGGTTCGGCCGGGATCGAAAGGGTCCCCGGCCTGTTTAGCGAGTTTTTTAACGTGGCTGCAAGCCGGCCGGCTCAAATGACCACGGAACGGCTAAAAACTACCGTCTTGGACGGTTTTCGTCAAGTCGCGGCCCGGATCAGCCAAATTCGCCTGTCGCACCACGGGCGGAAAGGGCCCGATTTCCCTTTGCATTTCTCTTTGCTTTCGCAGCCCCGACTGCCTAATCAGGATACCCATCACAGCGGTGACAGCTCGACCGATCCGCATTGAACGCCTCGCAACAGCACCTCACAGACATGTCCCAACGTCCGCCCGCGCCACCATCGCTCCAGGAATTGCGCAAGGAGATCGACGCGATCGACGAGGGCATGCATCGCCTGCTGATGCAACGCGGCGACATCATCGACCGCCTGATCCAGGTGAAGCAGACCCAGGAGGTCGGCTCGGCGTTCCGTCCGGCGCGCGAGGCCGCCATGATGCGTGACCTCGTCCAGCGCCATCGCGGCATCCTGCCGCTCGACACCGTCGAGAGCATCTGGCGCGTCATCATCGCGACCTTCACCTATGTCCAGGCGCCGTTCTCCGTGCATGCCGACATTTCGGCAAGCGAGCCGGCCATGCGCGATTCCGCGCGATTCCATTTCGGCTTCACCGTGCCTTATGTCGCGCATTTCAGCGCGCAGGCGGCGGTCGAGGCGGTCGCGAAATCCAAGGGCGATCTGGCGCTGGTCTCGGCGACCTCGAGCCGCACGCCGTGGTGGCTGTCGCTGGAAGAAGCCGGCGCGCCAAAGATCATCGCGCGGCTGCCCTTCGTCGAGCGCGCCGACCATCCGGCGGCGTTACCCGTGTTCGCGGTCTCCCGCGTCGCCGACAGCGCGCTGGTGACGGAGGTCGAGACCTTCAGCGTCCGCGTGTCAGGGTGGAACGCCGAGGTCGCGCGCGCCCTGTCGCCGCTTGCCGAGATCGTGGCGGTGCCCGACACCGCCTTCGACGGCGCCGCGCTGCTGGTCTCGGTCACCGCGACGAGCAGCCTCGACAAAATCAAGGCTGCCCTGATCGAAGCGGGGGCCTCGGTGCGCTCCACAGCCCTCGTCGGCAGCCACGCAACGCGCTATACGGTGCCCCCGACCGGGTCGAAATCGTAAGTCGCGAACCGCTTAAGCCAGTCCGGAGTTGAAGATGTCCCGCCCCGTGCCGAATCCCGGCATTCTCGATATTGCGCCCTACACGCCCGGCAAGACTCCGGTGGCAGAGCCCGGCCGCAAGGTGTTCAAGCTCTCGGCCAACGAGACGCCGTTCGGGCCTTCGCCGAAGGCAATCGAGGCGTTCAAGCAGGTAGCGGATCATCTGGAAGACTATCCGGAAGGAACCTCGCGCGTGCTGCGCGAAGCGATCGGGCGCACCTTCGGGCTCGACCCCAACCGCATCATCTGCGGCGCCGGCTCGGACGAGATCCTCAATCTGCTCGCCCACACCTATCTCAGCCACGGTGACGAGGCGATCTCGACCACGCACGGCTTCCTGGTCTACCCGATCGCAACCATGGCGGTCGGCGCGAAGAATGTCATCGCGGCCGAGAAGAACCTCACCTGCGATGTCGACGCTATCCTCAAGGCGGTGACGCCGAAGACGAAGCTGGTCTGGCTCGCCAACCCCAACAACCCGACCGGAACCTACGTGCCGTTCGACGAGGTCAAGCGCCTGCGCGCCGGCCTGCCCTCGCACGTGCTGCTAGTGCTGGACGCAGCCTATTGCGACTACGTCTCGCGCAACGATTACGAGATGGGGATCGAGCTGGTGGCGACCACCGAGAACACGGTCGTGACCCACACCTTCTCCAAGATCCACGGCCTCGCCGCGCTGCGCATCGGCTGGATGTTCGGCCCCGAGCACATCATCGACGCGGTCAACCGCATCCGCGGTCCCTTCAACGTGTCGACGCCGGCGATGTACGCCGCCGTTGCCGCGATCGAGGACACTGCGCATCAGGCGATGTCGAAGCAGTTCACCGAGACCTGGCGCAACTGGCTCGCCGAGGAGATCGGCAAGCTCGGGCTGAAGGTGACGCCGAGCGTCGCCAATTTCGTGCTGATCCACTTCCCGACCGAGGGCAAGACCTCGGACGCAGCCGACGCCTTCCTCACCAAGCGCGGGCTGGTGCTGCGCGGCTTGAAGAACTACGGCCTGCCGCATTCGCTGCGCATGACCATCGGCACCGAGGAGGCCAACCGCCTCGTCGTCGAGGGCCTGCGCGACTTCATGGCCGGACGATGAGCGCGACGGCGCACTTCCAGCGCGTCGCGCTGATCGGCTTCGGCCTGATCGGCGGCTCGATCGCGCGCGCTGCGAAGCTCCAGGGCCTGGCTTCCGAGATCGTCACCACTGCGCGCTCGGAGAAGACGCGCGCACGCGTGATGGAGCTCGGCATCGTCGATCAGGTCGTGGCGACCAATGCGGAAGCCGTGAAGGATGCCGATCTCGTCATCCTCTGCATTCCCGTCGGCGCTTGCGGGCCGGTGGCGCAGGAAATCGCCGCGCATCTCAAGCCCGGCGCGATCATCTCCGACGTCGGCTCGGTCAAGGGCGCCATCGTCAGGGATATGGCGCCGCATCTGCCGAAAGGCATCCATTTCGTGCCGGCGCATCCCGTCGCAGGCACCGAGCACTCGGGCCCGGACTCCGGCTTCGCCGAGCTCTTCATCAACCGCTGGTGCATCCTCACCCCGCCGGAGGGCGTCGATGCGGCTGCCACCGATCGCCTGCGCGCGTTCTGGGCCGCTATGGGCGCCAAGGTCGAAATCATGACGCCGGATCATCATGATCTCGTGCTCGCGATCACCAGCCATCTGCCGCATCTGATCGCCTACACCATCGTCGGCACCGCCGACGAGCTGGCGCAGGTGACGGAGTCCGAGGTCATCAAGTTCTCCGCCGGCGGCTTTCGCGACTTCACCCGCATCGCGGCATCCGATCCGACGATGTGGCGCGACGTCTTCCTCGCCAACAAGGAAGCCGTGCTGGAGATGCTCGGCACCTTCACCGAGGATCTGGCAAAGCTCACCCGCGCAATCCGCCGCGGCGACGGCGAAGCGCTGTTCGACCACTTCACCCGCACCCGCGCCATCCGCCGCGGCATTGTCGAGATCGGCCAGGACTCGGCCGCGCCCGACTTCGGCCGGCCGCACGCGGCGCTGAAAAAGCCGTAGCGCTGAAGTAGCCCGGATGGAGCGCAAGCGTAATCCGGGACCTCCGTCGCTTGAGGCAAGATTCCCGGATTGCGCTTCGCTCCATCCAGGCTACGAGCCTGCGTCGCTCCGTGACTAGAACGGATAGTAGCGGATCTGCGTCATGACGACGTTGTCGTCCGTCCTCGGAGCGCCGCCGACGCCGGCGAACGCGACCCGCTGGGTGTAGGAATACTGCAGGCCGGCTTTGAGCGTACCGAAATTGCCCTGGTAGACGGTGTCGTAGATCCCGGCCGTGATCTGCCGGACCTCCCTGGTGTTGCCGTTGCAGGTCGCGGCTGCCGAGTTCTCGGTCAAGCAGCCGGTGTTGTTGTAGAGCGGATTGCCGTAGCCGAAGGGCACCGTTCCAACATTGGCGAAATTCGCCTTGGCTTTTTCCAAGCCCGCATAGGAATAGACATCGAGGCTCGGCGTCGCGTGCCAGATCAGGCCGACGGCGGCCGCCGTGATCGTCAGCGGGAGGATGGTGCCGTCCTGCGCCACTGCCGCATCGGGGAACGGCGTTGCCGTGAAGCGGCCGAGCACGCCGTGCGAGCCATAGAGCTGAAGATCGAGGGTTTTCGGAATCAGCTCGGCGAAGATGTGACCGCCGAAGCTTGCGGTGTCATAGGTGTGATTGGCGTTGTTGAAGCGGTCGAACAGCTGGCGGTAGAGCGCCCACGCCTCGACATGCAACTTATTGGGCCCAAGCCTTGGGTCCCAGGCTGCCTTGACGGTGACGTCGGGCACCTGATTCAGACTGACATTGTTGAGGTTGTTGAAGAAGCTGCCGCCGGGACCGGTCAGGTTGACCTGAAGGTTCGGGTTCAGCACGCCCTGTGGTCCGATGGCGGGTGTGCCGACGGCCGGGACGTTGCCGCCGAAGAACGCTGTCTGGGCATTCTCGACCGAGGCAGCCAGCTTGAACTCCGGTCCGATGTCCTGCCAGACGCGCAGCCCGGGCTGCCGTGCCGCAAGAAATCCCGGAACGGATTCGAAGTCGATCACGCCGGGCGCGTCGACGCCACGAGGATCGATGCCGGACTTGGTCGGCGCGTTGAGCGACCAGGATTGCCCGGCAAGGAAGTGAAGACCGAGATCGCTGCGGTCCAGTTCCAGGCTAAGCTGCCGCATGCGCGGATTGAACGAGTTGGTCGCAACCGAGCTCGCCGTCTGAGCCGCACCTTCGAAATCGATCTCGCCATAACCCGCGAGGTGCGTGTCGGCATCGGCATTGCCTTCCGCCAAGACCGAGAACCTGCTCTGGCGCGCGGAGAAGCGCGTTTCCGGGATGTTGAAGTTGCGGCTCTGCTGATAGGGGATGAAGTTGTAGACCGAGCCGGTATCGGAGGCGAGATTCCGTGAGCGGTAGATGCCGGTGAGATCGACCCAGCCACCGAATGTCAGCGTCACGCCCTTGTAGCAGACCTTGCCGGCCGCACATGGATCGGCGGCGAGCGCCTTATAGCTTGCAGGTAACTGAACGGTTTTCGCCTGCGCTTCAACCTGTCGCGTCTTGCGCGCCTCGGAGTCCACGCGCTGCTGGAGCTCCTTCAGTTTCGCCTTCAGCGACTGGATTTCGGTTGTGACATTGTCGTCGGCACGCGCCTGCCCTGAACAGACAGCGAGAATGCCCAGCATCAGCCCGCAATTGATGATCCGCACTTGAAGCTTCCTCCATTTGGGAAGCGGATTGGATTCCGCGCGCCGTCTCCGGCGCATGCATGCTTCCCTGGTGTGGAGTGATTTGAATGCGGCTGCGGTTATTCGCGGCGCCGGGCATCTTCTGCATCACTTTTTCCTGACGATCCTGTTCGGAATATTTTCGTTGGCTGCCGATCCGCACGCGCGATTGTCGTGATTGTCCAAGGCAACTTTCAAGGCAACGCGCATTGGGCCCGGCCGGGACATGACCGGGCCCAGTTCACGACGGGCAAGTGGTGGATGGCGGCTATTTGCCCTTGGTCGCGCGCATCACCGTTGGGCGCGGTGATTTCGGCGAGGGGACGAATGCCATCGTCTCCCGCGTCGTGGGATTCGAGATGTTGCGATCACCGTTCGGATACATCGAGGCGTATGCGGCCGGCTCCTGCGACTGCCATTGCCACTGCGCGAAGGCGGGCGTCGCGATCGCGGCCGAGATGGCGACGACGGCAACGAACAGTTTGGACTTCATCATGATTATCTCTCCTGCCTGAGCGGACCGCATCATCGTGCGGCCGACATGGAGAGAGAGCGGAGTTTGCGGCTCCGCATTCCCGGCGGGTCATCACGATCCGGCGAAGCGGCCGTGAGTTCAGCTCACAACCCACATGGAGTTACGACAGCTGAGGGCGATGAATGGAGAGAGGCGACTCTGAATTCATCCTACTGCTTCGCGCTGCGAAAAAACTTTCCCGGCTTGAACAGATCGAGGTCGATGGCCTGTCCCATCGCCAGATATCCGGTGCGGTTGGGATGAAGCTTGTCGCCGGCGCCGCCAGTCGTGCTTTCGGGAACGAACTCCGGCTTGAGGCCACCCGAAGCCGGATCGAGCGTCGCCCGATCAAAATCGATCACACCGTCGAATGTCCCCGAGCTACGGATGAATTCGTTGAGCGCCTTGCGCTTGTCATCCTGCTCGGGAAAACCATGGGCCGCGCTGGTGCTGCCCAGTGCCGAAACGACGGTGGCGCCGATGATCCGGGCTTGCGGCCATTTCGCACGTAGTTTCGCGACGCCGTCCTTCATCGCGGCGATGACCTGGTCGGCGGTAAAATTGCCGTTCTTGCTGAAATCGTTGATGCCCTCCAGCCAGATCAGGCTCGATATGCCGGACAGCGACAGCACGTCGCGCTCGAGCCGCTGACCCGAAGCGGGGCCGCCCGCGTACGGTTTGTCGGGACCATATTCGGCGGGACCTGCGATTTGGTTGCCACCGATGCCGCCATTCACGACGGCGACCTTGTTGCCGTAGACCGCCTTCAGACGACGGGACAGCACGTTGGGCCAGCGATCGTCGCCATTCATGGTTGAGGCGGTCCCGTCGGTAATCGAATCCCCAAACGCCATGATGGCGAAGGCATCGGCAGGCGCAGTCATCTCGATCGCATCGAGAAAGAACCACGACGCAGTCGCATAGGGGAAGGAAGCCTCGTCTTCGAGCGCGCCCCTCGCGCCGGCGCCCGGCGCACTGACATAGGAAGTGGTCAGCGCTTTGGCGTGCCAGGTCATCGGACCGCTCTGGCCGGCGACATGAAAACTGACCGCAAGCCGGCGGCCGGCGAGGTCATCGGGCCGCTTTGCAAACGGCAGCGCGATCGCATCGCTCCAGACCGAATTCCCCGGTGACACCGTAACGGAAGCCGTGCCGGCGAACGTAATGGGAGTGTTGGAGCCGCGGATCAACGCGGCACTGCCCGATTGCAGGCCGACGTAAACGCCGTCAAACGTGACGGGTTTGGTGCCGAAGGCGTTGCTGAGCCGGATGCGGGCCTGACGGCCCCAAATATCCGGCCGAACGATCAGGCGAAAGGTCTGGTCCCGCGCACCGGCCGCAGGGTCGGGAAACGCGAATTTCTGTTCGGGCTGGGCAGACGGATTGCCGACAGGATATGGGCCCTGAACCGCGCCCGTCCAGGACACCACCCAATGTTCGCTATCTTTGGCGGTTGCGGTCTGAAGCGAGGCGACGAGCAGCGATGCTGCGACGAGACAATTCAATGCGTGCATTATTCCCCCGAACCCCAGATAATTTGGGCGCGACTTTAGAGCCGTCAGTTGGCCTTCAATAGGGCGGCAGAACGCTACCTGTCCAGCCGCAACTGACACACTCCTCGCCCGACGCCGGAGACGACCCCACAGGTTGCGTCACCGGCGCCAACAAGAAGCGCTTCGGACGCCATCTGTTCACAGCTTCGAACGCATCAGGCGGACCAAGCTGTCCGCCCGGCAGATTATGAATTCACGGCTTAATACAACGGCGGGATCTGGCCGACCTTGACCGGGCCGAGCAGCACGGCGCCATCGGCGAACTTCAGCGGGAAGCTGCGGGCCTTCTTGCCTTCCAGCGTGCTCTCGGTGCCGATCGAATTGATGCCGGCGGCAACGCCGGCATTGGCGTTCTGCTTAATGACCTTGCCGAGGCCGGGAACGGCGCGGTCGAGCGCACCGAACAGATTGTTCAGGTCCTGCGACTTCACGCCGGGCGCGACGCGGTCGAGAGTTGCCTGCGGCACCCCCTCCTCCAGCATCTTCTCGATGCCGAGCGCGGGGATCACGCGCTCGAGACCCGTCACTGTCATCTGCAATTCGCCGTCGAGACGACCGTTGGCCGAGAGCCCGAGCGTGCCGGCTGCAACCGCGATCATCTCGCCCTGCTGGATCCGGGACTGCACGATCTCGATATGGCCGCCGGCGGCCTGGATCTCGCGGAAGCGCTGCGGCCACGGCTTTGGCGTGAGGTCGGACAGTCCGGTGATCTTCGCTCGCGTGTCGGCCTCGAACGGCTCGGCGAGCAGCGGATGAACGCCCTGGATACTGCCCTGCGCGATCTGGAGCACGGTCTCGATCACGGGATGATCGGACGGCGATCCATCCGCGAGGCGTCCATGCAGCTCGACCTGTTTCGCGCGCGCGAGCGGCACCTGCACACTGCCGTCGACACGATTGACGGTCGGCTCCTCGAACACGATCGAGGCGCGCTCCGGCACGGCGGGCAGGCCGACCACGCTGCTGCGACCCTTGCTCCAGTTCACCACGAAGGTGCTTTGCGTCACGCCGTCAGTGAGCGTCGCGGGTGCGGTGAATTCGGCGATGACGCGCTTGGGGTCGTAGACCTGGGCGACGACCAGGATGTTGTCGAGCTTCGCCGTGAACGGCGTCTTGCTGGCATTCTGCGACACCAGGGCGACGCTGGCGCCCGAACACTGGACCTCGAAGCGGAAGGGGAAGCCCGCGATCGAGCGTTTGGCGCAATCATAGACGCGGCCGGATTTGGCCTCCTGCGCGCGCCAGGCATCGGCGGCGATTTCGGCCTGCGACGCGGCATAGAACCAGAAGCAGCTCCACGCCACCGCGAGGATCAGGAGGATGACAGGGGCGATAAAAAGGCCCCAGCGGGAGCGCCGGCGTGCGGCAACGGTCATATCGGACATGCGGCGACCCTTTGACCCCTGATTTTGTCAAATGTAAGCGAGGTTGGCTTGCTCCGAAAGGCGGAGAATTCGCTTCGCTTGGGGGCGCGGTTCTGGTAGCCGTGCCCGAAATGTCGGAAATCACTCTCCCCTCCGTCACCACTGCCAAGGGCGACCTCTGGGTGTTCGGCTACGGCTCGCTGATGTGGCGGCCGGGCTTCGAATTCGAGGAGCGTGTCCCGGCGCGGCTGGTCGGCGAGCATCGCGCGCTCTGCGTCTATTCCTTCGTCCACCGTGGCACGCCGGAAAAGCCGGGTCTGGTGCTCGGCCTCGACCGCGGCGGCGCCTGTCGCGGCATCGCCTTCCGCGTCGCCGAAAAGGACCGCGCCGACGTCGTCGCCTATTTGCGCGCGCGCGAGCAGGTGACGTCGGTCTATCGCGAGGTCATGCGCTCGGTGTGGCTGGAGAACGACGCGCGGCAGCGCGTCTCCGCGCTCGCCTATGTCGTCGACCGCGGCCATGTGCAATATGCCGGCCGGCTGTCGCTCACCGACCAGCATCGCCACGTGCTCCAGGGCCACGGCCAGTCCGGCGCCAATCGCGACTACGTGACCGCGACGGTGAAGGCGATCGAGGCCGAAGGTTTTCGCGATGCGCCGCTGCATCAGCTTGCCATGATGCTGCATGGTGATGCGCATTCTCCGCACGCCCCGGCTCCAGTGGACGATCGCGAAAACCGCTAGTTCTCCAACGGCGCATAGCTCGGCGCCGAGCCGATCAGCTGCTCCTGCTCTTTGCGGCCGGCTTCGACAAGGCGGCCGGTCGCGTCTTCGATCGCCGTTTGCACACGGGAGAGATACTCGTCCTTGGGTAAGCCTGGCGGCAGCGGATCGAGAAATTCCACCACCAGCGTGCCGGGATAGCGCATGAAGGTGCGGCGCGGCCAGAACAGGCCGGAATTCAGCGCGATCGGCAGGCACTGCGCGCCGCAGGACGAATAGATCTGCGCGAAGCCGCTCTTGTAGTCCGGTGGCGCGCCCGGGGCGCGGCGCGTGCCTTCGGGAAAGATCACGAGCTGCCCGCCGCTGCGCACCGCCTCACGAGCCCGCCGCGTCATGTCCAGCAGCGCCTTGACGCCGGCATTGCGGTCGATCGCGATCATCCCGGTCTTGACCAGGAATTGACCGAACACCGGGATCTGCATGAGCTGACGCTTGAGGATGAAAATCGGACGGTCGAAGAAGCCCGGCAAGACGAACGTCTCCCAGAACGACTGGTGCTTCGCCACGACGACCAATGGTCCCGTCGGGATCTTGTCGAGGCCGCGGAATTCCACCTTGATGTTGCAGACGGCCCGCATCAGGAACAGCGTCGCTTTCGCCCACCATTGCGCGACCGTGAGCATGGCGCGCGGCGGCAATGCGAAGGTCGGCAGTGCCACGATCGCAAGGCACACCAGCACGGTATAGAACAGCACGTTGAACACGAGCGATCGCAGGAAAATCAAGAACATCGAGGATCCGATCAATTGCCGATCAGTTGGCCTGTGCGGTGGCGGGCCGCTTCGATTGAAGCCCGGGAGGCTGCTCCGACATCTCGGGCGAAAGGTCAATCCCGAAATCCTCCAGCCGCACCCTGAGCTCGGCCGCGATGTACTTGACATATTCCGATAGCAGCAGCCGCAAGGTGGACGCCGAGGTCCACCACGGCTCCTCGCGCCATTTGTCGCCGACCACCACGAACGGGATCAGTGTCGTCTCCGGCATCGCATGCGAGAATTCCACCAGCGCGCGCGGCATGTGATAATTCGAGGTGACGACGATCAGCGATTTGAAGCCGCGTCCCGCGGCCCAGTGCCGCGCTTCCGCGGCATTGCCGCGGGTCGAGACCGCCGTGCGGTCGAGATCGACGCAGCAACGCATGAAGGACTGGTTCTCCGGCAACGTCCGGGAGATGTCGCTCGCCGTCGAGGTCGGGTGCACGCCGGAGATCAGGAGCCTCCTGCCGTAACCGGCAGCGAGCAGCTCCATCGCATCCGACACCCGCGAGGAGCCGCCCGTCAGCACCACGATGCCGTCCGCCTTGCGGTCCGGCGCGATCTCGGCGCCGCGCAATTGCGACAGAAACGCGATGAAGCCCGCCGCCGCGCCGACGAAGGCGAGCGCAATCGTCGACATCACTGCCGCGCGCAGCCAGCCGCGCGGCAGTTTCGGCGATCGATCGTCGGTCGGCGCGGTCATGTGATGTCGGTGATCCCTTCCCAGAGATGATTTTAGGACGTTTTGAGGCGAAGTGGAGTCCGGTTTGTCAGCCTCAAACTATGTGGCGAAGCACTGGGGCCGCGAACCAGATTTCCCCTCTCCCCTTGTGGGAGAGGGTGGCTCGCCGCGATAGCGGCGAGACGGGTGAGGGGTATGTCTCCGCGAACTCGCCTCGACGTTCGTGCACGTGGATAGAACCCCTCATCCGGCGCTTCGCGCCACCTTCTCCCACAAGGGGAGAAGGAAGAAAACCATCTCAATCGACATCATTCAGCGTCGCGAACAGCGTCTGGCGCGAGGCGACCGCGGTGATGGCGCCGATCAGCACGGCCTGCACCGCGAGCACGATGTAGCCGGACGGCCGCAGCGAGAAGGTGCCGAGCAACGCGGCGAACTGGTCGCCGACGGGGGTGCCGGAAAACCAGCCTGCAATCGACTCCGAGAAGCCGAACACCAGCATGGCGGCGCCGCCGCCGATCACGCCGCCCTCCAGCCCCAGCCTGAGGAAATGCCGCAGGAAGCGGTTGGCGATATAGCGGTCGCCGGCGCCGACGAAATGCAGCACCTCGACGATCGGACGGTTGGCCGCCATGGCGCCCCGGGTCGCGAACGATACCGAGATGATGGTGGCGACGATGACGAGCGCGAGGATGCCGAGGCCGGCGAGCACGGTGGCGTTGGTCATCGAGCGCATGCGCTCGATCCATGCGCGGTGATCGTCGACGCTGGCGCTTGGCGCCACCTGGGTCACGCGGGCCCGCAGAGCGCCGAGATCGAGCGCCGTGCCGGGTTGCACGCGCGCGATGATCATGCGCGGCACCGGCAGATCGTCCATCGACAGCCCGGTGCCGAGCCAGGGCTCGAGCAGCTTGCCGCTCTCGTCCTTCGTGAACGGCTTGACCTCGACGATGCCGGCTTGCGCGCGCATGGCCTCGGTCACCGCCGCGGTGTCACGCTCGAGATCGCGGCCCGTCTGCGGGCGGACCTGGATGGTGATTTCGCTCGCGACATCCGACTGCCATTCCGCGGCGGAGGCGCTCACAAGCAGCACCGTGCCGGTCGTCATCGACGCCAGGAAGGTCATGATGGCGACGACGGCGACGAGCGCGCGGCCGTGGATCGAGGCGCGCGGCACGATCGGCGACATGTTGCGTGCCCGGGCCGGAAGCGGCGGCCCCTCCTGCCCGAGATCGACCAGCACGCCGCGCTCGTCAGGCCTACTCATAGACGTGCAGCCGTCCCTGGTGCAGCACGAAGCGTCGCGCCTCGTACTGGTCCATCAGGGCGATATCGTGGGTGGCGATAATGACGGCGGTACCTGACTTGTTGAGCTCGATGAATAGCCGCAGCAGGCGGCGGCCGAGCGTCGGATCGACGCTGCCGGTCGGCTCGTCGGCCAGCAGCAGCTGCGGCCGGGAGATCACGGCGCGCGCGATCGCCGCGCGCTGCTTCTCGCCGCCAGACAGGATCGGCGGCAGCGCGTCCATGCGTTCGCCGAGCCCGACCCATTTCAGGAGATCGATGACCTCCTTGCGGTAGCTCGATTCGCTGCGACCCATGACGCGGAATGGTAGCGCGACGTTCTCATAGGTCGTCATGTGGTCGAGCAGGCGGAAATCCTGGAGCACGATGCCGATGCGCTTGCGCAAGTCTGCGATCTCGTCCTTGCCGAGCTGCGAGATGTCGTGACCGAACAAATTGACAAGCCCCCGCGTCGGGCGATGCGACAGGAACAACAGGCGCAGCAATGAGGTCTTGCCGGCGCCGGACGGGCCGGTGAGAAACTGGAAGGAATGCGCCGGAATCTGGAAGTTGAGGTCGCGCAGGACCTCGGGCCCCAGGCCGTAACGCAATCCGACATTTTCGAACCGAACCAAGCTCAGCTCCGTTCGAGAGAGGCCGCGGGCCGCACGGCTGTGCTCCGCCACACGCGATCAGCGGGTTTTGCGGCCGTTATGGTTTCCGGTTCGTTAACGGTCGTCCTGTAGCATAATTGGTAGCATCTTTCCCGCTCGGTTCTCCGCGACCGTGTCGCCGTCACGACTTGGCCATGCATCAAGGCTCGTCCATGCATATCGTCTGCCCCCATTGTACGACATCCTACGCCATCAAGCCCGCGAGCCTGGGGACGAACGGACGGACCGTGCGCTGTTCCCGTTGCAAGGAAACCTGGGTTGCCCATGCCGAGGATGCCATTGAGGAGGCATCTGTCCCGGCCATGGCCGCGGCCAGCCGGGCCGACGACCAGTCCGATCTCGCCGAGCAGTGGAACTCCTATGCCCAGGACGACGGCGCCGCTGACGCGCCTGTCGTTGACAGCCCCTCGATCGCCAGCGACTGGCCGGACCAGGAAACCAGCGACACCGAGGACGAATGGTCCGCGGCCGCCCGGTCCGTCGAGGAGGAAGTCGTCGGCGAGCAGCACCAATCCTGGTTCCGTGGCCTGTTCGGCAGTCGCCGCGGCGCGCGAGTGCGCCGCCCGGTGGCCACGGCGGCCCCGCGAAAATCCCATTTCGGCCTGCCGACCGCCTGCGCCGCCATGGGCGCGCTGGTGCTGGCGCTGGTGATCTGGCGCGGTGACATGGTGCGGCTGCTGCCGCAGACGGCCGCCTTCTACCGGATGGTCGGCCTTGAAGTTAACCTGCGCGCACTGGCCTTCAAGGACGTCAAGCTCTCCAGCGAGACCGTGGACGGTAAGCAGGTGCTGGTGATCGAGGGCGTGATCGTAGGCCAAGGCAAGAAGCCGCTCGACATTCCCCGGTTGCGCTTCGCGGTGCGCGACGCGCAAGGCGCGGAAATCTACGCCTGGAACGCGGTTCTGGAACAGACCGTGCTACAGCCCGGCGAGCGCGCCTTCTTCCGCTCGCGCCTGGCCTCGCCGCCGCCGGAGGGCCGCAATATCGACGTTCGCTTCTTCAACCGGCGCGACATCGCCGGCGGCAGCGTATAATCGATTTCGCAGGTCTCGCGGGCAAAGTTGGTCGCGAGATTGATCCCAAGGTTTGTCTCATGTCCAAGATCCTGATCGCCGACGACGAGGATTCGATGCGCCAGCTGGTGGCGCGTGCCATCGCCATGGACGGGCACGAAATCGTCACCGCGCAGGACGGCGCCGAGGCGCTGGAGATCCTCACGCGCGCGGACGGCGGGTTCGACCTGCTGCTCACCGACATCCAGATGCCGGTGATGGACGGCATCGCGCTGGCGCTTTCCGTCGCACGCGACTTCCCCGATTTGACCATTCTGTTGATGACCGGCTTTGCCGACCAGCGCGAGCGCGCCTCGAACCTCAATGCGCTGGTGCATGACGTCGTGACCAAGCCGTTCTCGGTCGCCGACATTCGCACGGCGGTGGCGGATGCGCTGGCGGCGAAGAAGGGGTAGCGGCGTCGGGTTCGTAGCTTGTAGCCCGCATGAGCGCAGCGACATGCGGGACCGGCGGCCCCGGATATCGCTTCGCTCATCCGGGCTACGAGAGCTGCGTCAGCCTCAAAAATCCTTCAGCAGCCGCTCGATATAGTCGAGCTCGATCTGCGGCCGCGAGCTGTCCCCCAAGCGGCGGCGGAGCTCCTCGAGGATGCGGCGGACGCGCTGGGCGTCGATCTCGCCGGGGATCTTGACCGTGTAGTCGTCGCTCAGATCGCGGCCGTGAAGGGGGCGACCGAGCGGATCGGTCTGATTGCCGCCGCTCTGCTGGCGGCCGGGCCGGTTGCCGGGACCATCGCCCTGTCCGTCGCCATCGCCCTGCTGCATCGCCTCGGCCATCTTCTGCGCGCCCTTGCGCAAGGCCTCGAGCGCTTTCCCTTGCGCGTCCACGGCACCGTCCGAATTGCCTTCGCCGAGCTGCGAGCCGGCATCGCCCATGGCCCCGTCGGCAGCGTCCAGACTGCCGTCGTCATCGCCCTGGTCGCCGTCCTGATCGCCATCCTGGCCCGGCTGTCCCTGCTCGCCCTGCTGACCCTTTTGCCCCTTCTGGCCCTGACTCTTCTGGCCTTTTTGCCCCTTCTGCGTGAGGCCGCGCTTGGCAAGCTCGTCCTGCAGCTTCTTCAGCCGGTCGCGCAGCGACTGCTGATCCTGCTGGAGGTCCGACATCGACTGGTCGCCCTGCTGCTTGCCGCGCGAGCGCTCACGCCGGGAATCCTGGCCCTGCTTGAAAGTCTTGTCGCGCAATTGCTGCTGCTTGCGGATCATGTCGCTGAGCTCGTTGAGCGCCTGCTCCATGTCGCTGTCGCCGGATTGCCCGGGCTGCGCCATCTGGAGATTTTCCATGATCTGCGCGAGCTGCTCCAGCATGCGCTGGGCCGCTTCTTTATTGCCTTCGCGCGCCGCCTTCTCGATTTGCTTCAGCAATTCGTCGAGGTCGCGCTGCGTGATGACGGAACGATCGCGATTGGAGGATTGGCTCTTTTCCGTCGCGCGCTTGTAGTCCTCGAGCTTCTGAATTGCATCGGATTGATTGTTCAGGCTCTTGCCGGATTCCTTCTGCCTGAGGCTGTCGCCGGAATCCTGCATCGCCTTTTCAGCGCCATCGAGCAGGGCATCGACATCCTGATCCTGCTGGGCAGCCACGGGCGAGACGCCTCCCAACAGGAAGGCGAGGCAGGCGATCGAGATCGCCTTCAAGACTGGCACGCGTGCTAGCTTCCGCATTTACGGTCTCGCGTCGACTGGTTGGCACCGTCGTTGCCCGGCTTCGCCCGGTTGTTCGCCGACTTGCGATAGGCCTGAAGCTGCTCGCGCAACGCGTCCTGCTGCTTCGCCAGCTCTTCGAGCTGCTCGGGCGTGGCGTTCTGGGTCTTTTGTTTCAGCTCGACGGACTTGTCGAGGATGAGCTGAACCTCTGCCGGGAAAGGCTGCCGGGGCCCAAGCGGATTCTGCTCGGCGCGCCGGGCGAGATCGCGCACCTTGCCGGCCATCGCCTCGCGAAGCTTTTGCGTCAGCGCCTTGATCTCGTCCTCGCTGGCGCCGCGTTCCAGCGCCCGCTTGAGCGCATCCTGGGCCGAGCGCAGCGCGGCGTTGACGCTGCCGGCGACACCGTCGTCCTCGATGGTGACCGCGAACGCCCACATGCTTTTCACCACATCGCGCATCGCGTCGTCGGTGCGGGCGGCTTCCAGCTGCAGCGCCAGGCTGCGCAGGCCGAGATAGCAGCCCGCATCCGGCGTGAACAATTCGGGTGCGATCATCAGCGCGTCGAGCGCGGCGTAGACATCCGAATTCTTGTTGGCGTCGAGCGCGAGGATGCGGCGCTGCTCGACCAGCGCGCGCGCGAGCGAGTTGGTGAACAGCCGCTCGGGCAGGCGCATGTTGAAGGGCTCGCTCCTGGCCTCGTTGCCGGCCTCGTCCTTGGCGGTGAGGGTCAGCGTGACGTCGGCGCCGGCATAGGGATCCTCGCTGAGGTCCTTCACCGTCTGGCCGACGCCGTTGCGGGTGCGCGCATTCGGCAGCACGAGGGGGAATTGCGGCGGCTGGAATAGCGGCCGCGCGGCGGCCTTGGTATCGGCCTCCTTGCTGCCATCCTTGACGCCATCCTTGGCATCGACGGGACGCAGGCCGATTTGCGCATCGGCGCCGGTGACGCCGTAATCGTCCTCGACCTTGTAAGTGAGCTGGAGTCCGCCACGGGCCTGGCGCTCGGGATCCTTGGCCAGCGCGATCGTCGGCGCGCGGTCCGGCGTTGCCGCAAACGCCCATTGCGGCTGGCCGGAGGGTGCGCGGACATGCGCGGTGCCGTCGCCGCCGATGGCAAAATGCTTCTCGTTGGTACCCTTGGGCGCGGCTTCGGTGGGCGCGACTTCCTTGAGGCCGCCGGAGACGACAACATCAAGGCTGCCGCCGGAGGAGCGAACGATCAGGGTCGAGCCTGCGGGAACGGCGAGCGGGCCGCTGGCCGGCAGCGCGGCGGCCTCCTTGTTCGCGGCCGACAGGATGACCGGCGGCTTGCCGGTGTAGAGCGGTGGCGTGACCCAGGCATCGACGCGAACATTCGCCGGCGCCAGCACGCCGTTCCAGTGGAAGGCGGCCCCGAGCCGCATCGCACGCTCGTCGCCAGCGGCGAAGAAGGTCGCAACCAGCATCACCATGACCAGCGCGCGCAGCGCCCAGGGATCATGCAGAGCGAGCCGGGGCTTCGGCAGACCGGCGCGGATGCGCTTGATCGAAGCCAGCGTGCGCTCACGCTGTGCCCGCCACAATGCCTGCGCAACCGGGTCCTGCGAGCTCAGCGTGTCCGTCAGCGTGGTAGCCGGCCGATGACGGATGCCGGAGCCGCGATCGAGCCGGGCCAGCGCCTCCTCGCGGCTCGGCCAGCGAAAGCGACTCAACGGGAACAGGACGGCAATCGCGATGCCCGCGAAAACCACGAGCCCGATGGCGCGGGCAATGAAGGGCAGCGCCAGCCAGAGGCCGGCCCAGGACACCACAAGGAACAGACCGACGACGGTGAGAAGCCGCGCCAAATTCGGCCAGGCACGCTCCCACGCGATGGCATAAGTGGCCCGCTGCAGGGCTTGCGCCAGCTTCAGCCGCGACAGAGCGTCGCCATCGCGGATCGGGTCTGACGGGTCGGGGGTGACGCCGTTCAATCAACTCTCCAGGTTGCCCGGTAGAGAAGCGTACCACAACGGCAGCACTGAGGCATCCGTTCCTGTACGGGAGACACCCCTTTTCCCGCATAACACGAGGACGTGACTGGCCCGCCGCAACCCCGTAATTTCCGCGCCGCCAGCCAAGAAAACCGCAAGCGAAGCAAAGGAAACGCCATGGACAAGAAGATGCACGACAAGGGCCTGGAAGTTCGCAAAGCGGTGCTGGGCGAGGCCTATGTCAACAACGCCCTGAAGACCGTCGACGATTTCAACCGTCCGTTCCAGGAGATGCTCAACGAATATTGCTGGGGCACAGTGTGGGGCCGCGAGGAGCTGCCGCGCAAGACGCGCAGCATGCTCAACATCGCGATGATCGCGATTCTCAATCGGCAGCACGAATTCCGCGCGCATCTGAAGGGCGCACTCACCAACGGCGTCAGCCGCGACGAGATCCGCGAGATCCTGATGCAGGTCGCAATCTATGGCGGCATGCCGGCCGCGGTCGACAGTTTTCGGATCGCACGCGAGGTGTTCGCGGAGATCGACGGCAAGGCGTGAGCTAGACTAACGCTCTCTCCCACGTCGTCCCGGCGAAGGCCGGGACCCATAACCACAGGCAGCCCTTTGGCGATGACTATACGTTACCTGACCTTGATCGGTACGTGCGCTATCCGCCAAACAGAGATCGCCGGGACGACGCCGAATGCAGGGGCGCACCGCTCGCCAACAACGAAGAACACAAGGAAACACCATGGACATCGGATTCATCGGCCTCGGAAACATGGGTTTCCCGATGGCGCGGCGGCTGATCGAGGCCGGCAACCGGCTCGTCGTGTTCGACATGCGCCAGGAGGTCGTCGACAAGTTGGTGGCGCGCGGCGCCACTGCGGCGACGTCGCCGAAAGAGGTCGCCGACCAGGTCGAGACGGTCATGGCGAGCCTGCCTTCGCTGCAGGCTTCGCTCGCGGTTGCGACGGGGCCGAACGGCGTGATCGAGGGAAGCCGCATAAAGCGCTTCATCGATCTCTCCACGGTCGGCTCAGCGATGGCGGTGAGGATTCACGGCCTGCTCGCCAAGCATGACATCGTGCAGATCGACTGCCCCGTCTCCGGCGGCGTCGGCGGCGCGGAGAAGGGCACGCTGGCGGTGATGGTCTCGGGGCCGAAGACCGAGTTCGAGCTGCTCAAGCCCGCGCTCGACATCATCGGGAAAGTGTTCTTCATCGGCGAGAAGCCCGGCGCGGCGCAGACCATGAAGCTCGCCAACAACTTCTTGTCGGCCACCGCGATCGTGGCGACCTCGGAAGCGGTGGTGATGGGCGTCAAAGCCGGGCTCGATCCCGCCGTGATGATCGACGTCATCAATGCCGGCTCCGGCATGAACACCGCGAGCCGCGACAAGTTTCCGCGCTCGGTGCTGCCGCGCAGCTTCGACTTCGGCTTCGCCACGGGACTGATGGTGAAGGACGTGCGGCTGGCGCTGGAGGAGATGAAGCAGCTCGGCCTGTCGATGGAAGTCGCGGATGCGGTCGGCCGGTTGTGGGAGACGGTCATCAGCGCGGAAGGCGCCGAGTCCGATTTCACCGCGGCGATCAAGCCGATCGAGAAGAAGGCGGGCGTCGTGGTTGGCGGCAGGCCACCCAGCTAGCGCCAACACGAGAACGCAGCGCCGACAACCGGCGCTGCGCTGTCCTCCTTGGATCGATCTGACGAAGACGCAGTTCAAGCCTTGGCGAGATAGGGGATCGTGCCGGCCAAGTCGGTATCGTCGATCAACTGGAAGCGGCTCTCGCTGCCGCCCCTGCGCGCTGCCGCGAAGCGGCCGTAGGCGGGATCAGCGACGAAGGACTCTGCTGCATTCGCCGTTGGAAACGACATGATCGCGATCAGCGAGGTGTCGAGAGGGGCACCTTCAAGGGTTTTCACATTGCCGCTGCGGGAAAGATACTTGCCGCCATGCTTGTGCACCAGCTCGTGGACGGACGCGGCGTAGTCCGGCACCCACTTTCCGTCAGTCACTTTGATGTCCGCGATCAGATACGCTGTCATGTCGTGTCTCCTGGCTCGAGTTCAGCTCCGCGTTGATACAGGCGGGCATCACTTGGGTGCCAGAACACGGCGCGGGCTCGCCAGTACGGGAACTGTAGCGGGGCGATACAAATACTGAATTGCGCCGCCCTGGATCAGCTCGCCAGCTTGCGTTCCTTGGCGAACGGGCTGAGGCCCAGCCAGCTTTGCATGGCTGCGGCAAGCTGCCGGTCGCCGGTGAGCAGCATCCGCCGGCTTGCGACGGCCGCGCGCACGGTATCGAGTCCCATCCAGATCGCCGTCATGGTGCGCAGATCAACCGACGCGTAAAGGTCGACGTCGAAACCGGGATCAATCGAGCAGAGGTCGACACTGTCGTCGGGATCGACGATCAGCCACCACAATCGCTGCGTCGAAGGCAATTCCGGATAGGCGAACTGCAGCACACTGCGGCGAGTCGGCATCGGCGTGGTGTTCAAATTCCGCCGCATGTCCCACATCAACAGCTGGACATCGAGATGCTGAAGCGACAGATCCGACTCGATGCGGCGCTGGCCCCAGATGCCGAACGCCTCCACGATTGGGCCGAGTTCGCGTCCGGCTGTGGTCAGCAGATATTCGGTGATACCGCGCTCGGAAGCCGACGCCCGGCGCGTAACGATGCCGGCGGCTTCGAGCTCCTTTAGACGTTGCGAGAGCAAGGCAGGCGACATCCGCGGAACGCCGCGGCGCAGCTCGTTGAAGCGCGTCGAGCCGGCAATGAGTTCACGTAGCAGCACGACGGTCCAGCGCGTGCATAATATCTCGGCCGCCATCGCGACCGGACAGAACTGCCTGTAGCTGCCGATGGTCATGCGGGCCTCCGTGACAAGCGAAGGCGCAACCTTAGGGCCGCGGCGCGCGGCTTCCTAGTTCAGTTTCTGTATCAGCAGCGATTCATTCTCTGAACTGGCCGCGGACCGTGGTGAGCGTCTATTCGACCGGCATTGGCAAGCCGGCCGCCGCAATCGCGGCCCGCCGGACACAGGAGATTACCATGAAGAAATACGATTCAACGGCTTCCAGATTGCTCGTTTCGGTTGGCAGCGCCGCGATTTGCACCCTCGGCCTGGGGGTCGGCGTCATGCCGGCGTCCGCAGCCAATCTGACGAGGAGCATCGAGGTCAGCAGTGCTGCGGCCGAGGTGTGGTCCGTCATCGGGCCGTTCTGCGCGATCAAGGATTGGCTGCCGCCGGTGGGGCAGTGCATTGTGGACGGCAAGTCGCCGCCAACCCGGACGCTCGTCACCAGGGACGGCAAGGCTTCGTTCGTGGAGACGCAGATTGCGCGGAACGACAAAGACTACAGCTATTCCTACGCGTTCCTGTCGAGCCCACTGCCGGTGAGCCAGTACAAGTCGACCATCAAGGTCACGGCAAAGGGTGAAGGCGCGTCGGTGGTGACATGGACCGGCATCTACACGCCCGACCCGGGGCGGGAGAAGGAAGCGGTCGATGCCCTCGGCGGCGTCTATGATTCCGGCCTCGCCGCGATCAAGGACCGGTTCAAGAAGTAGGGGTCAATGCAGCGATGGGCGCAGCGGTAGCTGCGCTCATCGTGGACAATCACAGCCTCACAGCCACGGCGCCGGCGTATCCATCGCGATCAGTTGCTCGACCTCGATGCGCGGACGCACGACGGCGTACTGGTCGCCCTTCACCAGCACCTCGGGCACCAGCGGTCTCGTATTGTAGGTGCCGGCCTGCACTGCGCCATAGGCGCCGGCGGTCATGATGGCGATGAGGTCGCCGGGCTTCGGCGTCGGCAGGGTGCGATCGAGTGCGAGGTAGTCGCCGGTCTCGCAGACCGGGCCGACGACGTCGGCCATGATGGTCGCGGCTCCCTTCGCCGGCTGCGTCACCGGCAGAATGTCGTGATGAGCCTCGTACAGCGTCGGGCGGATCAGATCGTTCATGGCGGCGTCGATGATGACGAAATTCTTGCCGTCACCGTGCTTCACATAGATCACCTTGGCGACCAGGATGCCGGCATTGCCGACGATCATGCGGCCCGGCTCGAACATCAGCGTGCAGCCGAGATTGTGGCTGACGCGCTTGACCATCGCGGCATAGGCGTCGGGCGCCGGCGGCGCTTCGCGGTCCATGTAATAGGGAATGCCGAGGCCACCACCGAAATCCACATGCGAGATGTTGTGGCCGTCGGCACGCAGCGTCTGCACGAATTCGGAGAGGATGCGGAACGCGATCTCCATCTTGGAGAGGTCGGTGATCTGGCTGCCGATATGCACGTCGGTGCCTGTGACCTCGATGCCCGGCAGCTTCGCAGCGCGGGCATAGACCTCGCGGGCATGCGCGATCGGGATGCCGAACTTGTTCTCGGACTTGCCGGTCGAGATCTTTGCGTGCGTCCCGGCATCGACGTCGGGATTGACGCGGATCGAGATCCGCGCGGTCTTGCCCGTCTCGGTCGCAACGCGCGACAGCAGCTCGAGCTCCGGCTCGGATTCGACGTTGAGGCAGAGGATGTCGGCGGCCAGCGCGGCGCGCAGCTCGTCTTCCGTCTTGCCGACGCCAGAGAACAATATTTTGTTTGCGGGAATGCCGGCCGCCAGCGCGCGCTTCAATTCGCCGCCGGAGACCACGTCCGCGCCGGCCCCGAGCCTGGCCAACGTGCGCAGCACCGACTGGTTGGAATTCGCCTTCATGGCGTAGCAGACCAGCACCTTCTCGCCGGCGAAGGCGTCGGTGAAAACGCGATAGTGCCGCTCGAGCGTCGCGGTCGAATAGCAATAGAACGGCGTACCGACGGTTGCAGCCAGCTCGGACAGATTCACCGCCTCGGCGTGCAGCACGCCGTTGCGATAGTCAAAATGGTTCATGGCGTTGGCTCAGTTGCCCCAGCCTATCGGCTGGGTCTTTCGTCCAGGAGCGGGTCGAGGATGAACGGTCTCTTTTTGCCCTTGGTCGCCGCCGGTGCGGCGTCCGCGCCATAGGTGGGATTGAACACGCTCGGCGTCCTCTGGGCTTCGGCCTCGGTGTCGGTCGGCGGTGCGACGTTGGCTGTGGACGCGCTCGAAGCGGTCGGCGGCAGATCCAGCGGGCCCTTGCGGCCACAGCCGGCAAGCGCGAGCGCCGTCAGGCTCAAGACAATGATGGCCCACCCCGAGCTGGCCGGGCGAAACTTTGACGTCACGACGAAATCCCCACTACGCGCGGCGCACCATACAGAGCTTGGCGCGCTCTGGCGAGACCCGGATGACCATGAAACATAAGCGAAATTTTGCCCCTCAGCCCAATTTTCGCTCTTTTTCCAGCCGCTTCAGCCAGCCCTTGGCCTGCGATGCCACGTTCTTCGGCGCGGTGCCGCCGAAGCTGGTCCGGCTCTTCACCGACGATTCGACCGAGAGCACGCCGAGCACGTCTTTCGTGATCTTCGCTTCGATTGCCTGCATCTCCTTGAGCGGGAGTTCGTGCAGCGCCACGCCGCCCTCGGCGGCTTTCGCGACGATGCGGCCGGTGACGTGATGGGCCTGGCGGAACGGCATCTTTAACGTCCGCACCAGCCAGTCGGCAAGATCGGTCGCGGTGGCGTAGCCCTCGCCTGCAGCAAGCTTCATCTTCGCTTCATCAGGCACGAGATCCCGGACCATGCCGGTCATGGCGCGGATCGCGAGCGACAGCGCGGCGAAGCCTTCCATCGCGCCCTGCTTGTCCTCCTGCATGTCCTTTTGATAGGCGAGCGGCAGGCCCTTCATCACGATCAGCAACCCATTGAGCGCGCCGATCACGCGGCCGGTCTTGGCGCGAACCAGCTCGGCGGCGTCAGGATTGCGCTTCTGCGGCATGATCGAGGATCCCGTGGTGAACTTGTCGCTGAGGCGGATCATGCCGACCAGCGGGGAGGTCCAGATCACGATCTCCTCGGCGAAGCGCGACATGTGCACGGCGCAGATCGAGGCCGTCGACAGCGTCTCCAGCACGAAGTCGCGATCGGAGACCGCATCGAGCGAGTTGGCCATCGGACGATCGAAACCGAGCGCCTTCGCCGTGGCGTGACGATCGATCGGGAACGAGGTACCGGCGAGCGCTGCAGCTCCGAGCGGGGATTCGTTCAGCCGCTTGCGCGCGTCCTGGAAACGGCCGCGATCGCGCGCGGCCATCTCGACATAGGCAAGCAGATGGTGGCCGAAGGTCACCGGCTGCGCGGTCTGCAGGTGCGTGAAGCCGGGCATGACCGTCCCGGCATGCTCCAGCGCGCGCTCGACCAGCGCCTGCTGGAACGCGGCGAGCGAGGCGTCGGTCTCATCGAGGACATCGCGGACGTAGAGACGGAAATCGGTCGCGACCTGGTCGTTGCGCGAGCGCGCCGTGTGCAGGCGGCCGGCGGCGGGGCCGATCAGCTCGGACAGGCGGCTCTCGACATTCATGTGAATGTCCTCGAGCGCGCGCTTGAATTCGAAGGTGCCCTTGCCGATCTCTGACAAAATCGTGTCTAGACCCTTGCCGATATTTTTCGCATCAGAGGCCGTGATGATGCCCTGTGCGGCCAGCATCGCGGCGTGGGCCTTGGACGCGGCAATGTCCTGGGCAAAGAGGTGCCGATCGACGTCGATGGAGACGTTGATCTCTTCCATGATCTCGTCGGGACGTTCCGAGAACCGGCCGCCCCACATCTTGTTGCTCATGATCCCCTGCTCACGCCTTGCCTGTCGCCGCCACACGTTTGCTGACGGCTGCCAGCCGTATTAAGAGGCCTCTGATAGCCATATCTGCGACCGGATGACAAACGATATGCTCGACCCCAACGATAGGCTCGAACAAAGGACAGCGCGGTCGGCCACGCGCCGCATCCCCGTCGTCATCGCCACTGTGGTGGTCGGGGGCCTGGCTGGCTTTGCCGCGCTGTACGGGCTGGGCCTGGGCCGGGCCCCATCCGGCGATCCCGCCTGCCGGGCGGCGGTGAACACGGCGCAGAAGATCGGCCCGCTCGCCCATGGCGAGGTGGCGGCGCTGACCATGGCGACCGCACCGCTAAAGCTGCCGGACCTGGCCTTCGAGGACGCCGACGGCAGGCCGAAGAAGCTGTCGGATTTCCGCGGCAAGACGCTGCTGGTGAACCTCTGGGCCACCTGGTGCGTGCCCTGCCGCAAGGAAATGCCGGCGCTGGACGAGCTCCAGGGCAAGCTTTCGGGCCCGAATTTCGAGGTGGTGGCGATCAATATCGACACCCGCGACCCCGAGAAGCCCAAGACGTTCCTGAAAGAAGCCAATCTTATCAGGCTCGGCTATTTCAACGATCAGAAAGCCAAGGTTTTTCAAGACCTTAAGGCGATAGGCCGAGCCTTGGGCATGCCCACCTCGGTGCTGGTCGATCCCCAAGGCTGCGAGATCGCGACGATCGCGGGGCCGGCGGAATGGGCGAGCGAAGATGCGCTCAAGCTGATCCGGGCTGCGACGGGCAAAGCCGCCGCGTCGTTCTAAGCGGTGATGTTAGGCGGTGACGTTGAGGTTGCCGCCGACGCCGGCGCCGACATTGGCGAGCGAGGGCTGTCCGGCGCCGAGCAACGTCAGGACGGTGGATTTCTCCGCATCCGCGTTCTGCTTCATCAGCGTCGCCGAGATATTCGACTGCAGCGCGCCTTGCTGAGAGGCCAGCATGCTGCTGACCATCGCCATCATGTCCATTACGCAAACCCTCGTACCGCGCGTAACCTAGACGCGAGCGGTTAACGGGACATGAATTGCCACGAAACGCCTAGGTGGGCTTTGTCCGTGTTCCGGACGCGGCGCGCCATGCAATGACGCGACGCAGAGCCGGGGCGCGAGACCGCCTTATCTCGTCGGAACCGGCTTGGCGCCGCGGTAGTCGTAGAAACCGCGCTGGGTCTTGCGACCGAGCCAGCCCGCCTCGACGTATTTGACCAGCAGCGGGCACGGGCGGTACTTGGAATCGGCGAGACCTTCATGCAGCACCTGCATGATCGACAGGCAGGTATCGAGGCCGATGAAATCGGCGAGCTCCAGCGGGCCCATCGGATGGTGCGCGCCGAGCTTCATCGCCGCGTCGATCGCCTCGACGTTGCCCACGCCTTCGTACAGCGTGTAAATCGCCTCGTTGATCATCGGCAGCAGGATGCGGTTGACGATGAAGGCCGGAAAATCCTCGGAGACCGCGACCTGTTTGCCGAGCTTGCCGACGAATTCCTTTGACGCCTCGAAGGTCTGGTCGTCGGTGGCGATGCCGCGGATCAGCTCCACCAGCTCCATCAGCGGCACCGGATTCATGAAGTGAATGCCGATGAAGCGTTCGGGCCGGTCGGTGGCGGCGGCGAGCCGCGTGATCGAGATCGAGGAGGTATCGGAGGCAACGATCGCCTCCGGCTTCAACACGGCGCAGAGATCGTGGAAGATCTTGCGCTTGACCTCTTCCTTCTCGACCGCGGTCTCGATCACGAGATCGCAGTCCGCGAGATCGTCCAGCTTTTCGCCGGCCACGATACGCGCCATCGCCTTGGCTTTGTCGTCCTCGCTGACGGCCTTCTTGGAGACCTGGCGCGCCAAATTGCCGTTGATCGTGGCCATGCCTGACTTGAGGCGGTCGGTCGAAATGTCGTTGAGCACCACGTCGAAGCCGGCCAACGCAGCGACATGCGCGATGCCATTGCCCATCTGCCCCGCGCCGATCACGCCGACCTTCTTGATTACTGCCGCCATAATGTCATCCACCGGAACGGCGCGCTATCAACCGCGCCTGCCTATCCCCCTGAGCCGGGAGGTCTGATTTAATCAGAACCCGGCCTCGAAACCTAGATTGGATCGCTTCGAACGCGTGTCCCGCGCCGAAGAAAACGCCTCAAAAAGCAACACCGGCCGGAGTTTATAGCTCCGGCCGGTGTTTTAGCGCGTTTTACTTGCCGAGCTTGCCGAGTTCGGCCGTCAGCTCCGGAACCGCCTGGTAGAGGTCGGCGACCAGGCCGTAATCGGCAACCTGGAAGATCGGCGCGTCCTCGTCCTTGTTGATCGCGACGATCACCTTGGAGTCCTTCATGCCGGCCAGATGCTGAATCGCGCCGGAAATGCCGACCGCAACATAGAGCTCGGGGGCTACGACCTTGCCGGTCTGGCCGACCTGCCAGTCGTTCGGCGCATAGCCCGCATCCACCGCCGCGCGCGAAGCGCCGACGCCGGCGCCGAGCTTGTCGGCGAGCGGCTCGATGTACTTTGCGAAGTTCTCGCGGCTCTGCATGGCGCGGCCTCCGGAGACGATGATCTTGGCCGAGGTCAGTTCGGGACGGTCGCTCTTGGCGACTTCCTCGCCGACAAAGGACGACAGGCCCGGATCGGCCGCCGCCGCGACGCTCTCGACCGACGCGCTGCCGCCTTCGCCCGCTGCGGCAAAGGTGGAGGTGCGCACCGTGATGACCTTCTTGGCGTCCTTCGACTTCACCGTTTGGATGGCGTTGCCGGCGTAGATCGGACGCTCATAGGTGTCGGGGGCGACCACCTTGGTGATTTCCGAGACCTGCATGACGTCGAGCAGGGCCGCGACGCGCGGCATCACGTTCTTGAAGCGCGAGGTCGCGGGCGCGACGATGGCGTCGTAGCCGGGAGCCAGCGAGACGATCAGCGCGGCCAGTGGCTCGGCCAGATCGTGCGCGTAAAGCGCGCCGTCGGCGAGCAGCACCTTCTTCACACCGGCAAGCTTTGCGGCCGCGTCCGCCGCGGCCTTGGCATTCTCGCCGGCCACCAGAACCTCGACGTCCGCGCCGAGCGCGGCCGCTGCGGTCAGGGCCTTGTTGGTCGCATCCTTGAGCGACGCATTGTCGTGTTCGGCAATCAGAAGCGTCGTCATCAGAGCACCCCGGCTTCGTTCTTGAGTTTCGACACCAGCTCGGCGACGTCCTTGACCTTGACGCCCGCCTTGCGGCCCGCCGGCTCCGTCGTCTTGAGAACCTCGAGGCGCGCGGTGAGATCGACGCCGTAATCGGCGGCGGTCTTGTCCGCGATCGGCTTCTTTTTGGCCTTCATGATGTTAGGCAGCGAGGCATAGCGCGGCTCGTTGAGACGGAGATCGGTGGTGACGATCGCCGGTCCCTTCAGCTTCACGGTCTGCAGGCCGCCGTCGACTTCGCGGGTGACCTTGAAGTCGCTGCCTTCGACCTCGAGCTTCGAGGCGAAGGTCGCCTGCGACCAGCCGAGCAGCGCGGCCAGCATCTGGCCGGTCTGATTGCTGTCGTCGTCGATCGCCTGCTTGCCGAGAATGATCAGGCCCGGCTGCTCTTCGTCAGCAATCTTCTTCAGGATCTTGGCGACCGCGAGCGGCTCGACCGCGCCCTCGGCCTTCACCAGGATGCCGCTATCGGCGCCCATGGCGAGACCGGTGCGGATCGTTTCCGACGCCTGCGCCGGTCCGATGGAGACCACCACGACTTCGGTCGCCTTGCCGGCTTCCTTCAGGCGCAGCGCTTCTTCGACCGCGATTTCGTCGAACGGGTTCATCGACATTTTGACGTTGGCGAGTTCAACGCCCGATCCATCGCTCTTGACGCGGACCTTGACGTTGTAATCGACCACCCGCTTTACCGGCACCAAGACCTTCATCGATCCTCTTTCACTCAATCTGGGAGGGGGTTTATCAACTGGCGCGGAACCTAAAGGCCTGATCCGGCCCGGTCAACGCGCGAAGGGGTCTAATTTTGGCGCCCAGAAATGCGCGGCCCAATGGGTCAGCGATTCTGGCCCGGAACCCAGAGCACGTCGCCGCCGCCGTCATTGGCGGCGCGGCTCGCCACGAACAGGAAGTCCGACAGGCGGTTCATATACTGGATGCCAGCGGTACCCACAGGCTCGTCCGGCCGCGCCGCCAGTTCCACCATCACGCGTTCCGCCCTGCGGCAAATCGTACGGGCGACATGGAGGGTGGCAGCGGCCGGCGTTCCGCCCGGAAGCACGAAGGAGGTCAGGGGCGCCAGCTTGTCGTTGAGCGCGTCGATGTCGCGCTCGAGCCGCTCGACCTGGCTCGCGACCACCCGCAGCCGCTCCGCCTTGCCCTCACGTTCGGGCACCGCGAGGTCCGCGCCGAGGTCGAACAGATCGTTCTGAATGCGCCCGAGCATTGCGTCGAGCTCCGGCGCATCCTTTGTGTACAGACGGACGACGCCGATCGCGGCATTGGTCTCGTCGACCGTGCCATAGGCCTCGATGCGCAGATCGTATTTCGGCCGGCGCTCGCCCGAGCCGAGCGCTGTCGTGCCGTCGTCACCGGTTTTCGTATAGATGCGGTTGAGCACGACCATGTTAACGCCCCATCGCCCACACGGCGACCATCGCGATGACGATCGCCACGAACTGAAGCAGCACGCGCCAGCGCATCAGCTTCTGCGAGGTGTTGGGCGAGCCGCCGCGCATCATGTTGATGAGACCGAGCAGCAGCACCAACGCCACGGCGCCGACTGCGATCGGCAGGATGAAAGTACTCAGGAGAGATGCCATTCAAGGGTAAATAACACCCTCCGCGCCGGTCCGCCATGGCGTTCCCGATCTGGCTTTTAAGCCAATAATATCAGAAGCTAGCTGGATGATTTCCGATTTGCGCGAATTGCCCGCCTTCTTCGTCTCTCCCCGCAAGCGGGGCGAGCAAGCGGCGCCAGCGGTGTAGGTGGCGCGTGAAGGCAATCCGCACCATCTACCTTGTCGTAATGGACGCGTTCTACACGTTCCTCGCCGATGACGGCTGGGCGATCGCGAGCCATATCGCGCTGTCGACGCTGATGGCGCTGTTCCCGTTCCTGATCGTGCTGACCTCGCTCGCCGGCTTCTTCGGCTCCAAGGAACTCGCCGACCAGGCTGCAAGCCTGATGCTTCAGGTCTGGCCCAAGCAGGTCGCGGATTCGATCTCGGGGGAAGTCCACGACGTGCTGACCACGACCCGCACCGGCCTATTCACCATCGGTGCGGTGCTGTCGGTCTACTTCGCCTCCAACGGCGTCGAGGCGCTGCGGGTCGCACTCAACCGCGCCTATGCGGTCGTGGAGATGCGGCCCTGGTACTTTCTACGGCTGGAATCGATCGCCTACACGCTGATTGCGGCCTTCACCGCGCTCGCCATGGCATTCCTGATCGTGCTCGGGCCGCTGCTCATCGAGGCCGCGCGCGCGCACATCCCGCTCTTCGTTGAATCCAACGAGAGGATCCTCACCTGGCTGCGCTACGGCATCACCGTCGGCGCGCTCGTGGTGGCGCTGATGATCCTGCATACTTGGCTGCCGGCGGGACGGCGCCGGTTCCTCCAGATCCTGCCCGGCATCGTCTTCACCATCGTGGCGTCGCTGGTATCAGGCATCGTGTTCGGGCAATATCTGGCGCGCTTCGCCAACAATTACGTGACGATGTATGCGGGGCTCGCCTCGGTGATCATCGCGCTGGTGTTCCTGTACTTCATCGCGGCGATCTTCGTTTTCGGCGGCGAGCTCAACGCCGCGATCATCAAGTCGCGGCTTCCTCACGGCGTGTCGCTGCAAGCAGCGCAGTCGCTAGCGCCCGCGGAGACACAGGCTTGACCAGAAAGGCGTCGGCGCCGGCCTCGCGTGAGGCGACTTCGTCTTCGCCGCGACCTGACACCCCGATGATGGGGATTTGAGCCAGCGGCGTCGCCATGGTGCGGATCCGCCTGATCGCCTCGACGCCATTGATGCCCGGCAGCACCATATCCATCAGCACCGCGTCGAAGGCGCCCTGCGCGAGCCGGTTCACCGCGTCCTCGCCGCGCCCGATGAACTCGGCATGATGGCCGAGCTCGGTCAGGATGGTGTTGAGCACGACGCGGCCGAACGGATTGTCCTCGACGCTGAGCAAGCGCAGCGCCGGGACCGCATCCATCTCGGCTTCGCCCTTCGACTTGCGGGACTTGCCCGATCCCGTGGCATCCACCGACACCGTCAACGTAAAGGTGGCGCCGCCGCCGGGCCGAGGGGCGACCGTGATATCGCCGCCCATCGCGCGCGCCAACTGCTTCACCGAGGACAGGCCCAGGCCGGCGCCGCCGAAGCGCGAGGCAATGGTGACATTGGCCTGGGTAAACGGCCGGAACAGCCGCTTGATCTCGGCCATGGTGAGGCCGATGCCGCTGTCGGACACCGCGAAGGCGACACCGACGCTGCCTTTGTTCTTTGCTTTGCCTTTGCTCTTGGTGTTGCTCTTGCTCTTGGCGGAATGCCAAGGCGCGACCGTGAGCGCCACGCCGCCGTGCTCGGTGAACTTCACGGCATTGTCGATCAGGTTCTCGAGCGCGGCGCGCAGGCGGACGGGATCACCGACCACCAGCCCCGGCAGTTTCTCCGAGATATTGACCTCGGCCTGGAGACCCTTGGCCGCGGCGCGACCGGCCAGCGAATCGCCGGCGTTGCGGGCGAGCGTCCGCAGGTCGAACAAATCCTGCCGCAGCGAGCTTCCACCCCCGACCGTCTTTCCGGTCCCCTTGCCACTTCGGGCGGCATCGACGAACAGGGTGGCAAGGTTCGCCAGATGCTCGGCGCCGGCCTTGATCGTGTCGGCCCAGCGTCTTTCCCGTTCCCCGAGATCCGACGTCGCGAGCAGGTCGCTGATCGCGAGAATGCCGGTCAGGGGGGTGCGGACCTCATGGGCAAAGGCGGCAAGCGCGGCCTGGACGACGTCCGGCTCGACCCGCTTGGTGCTGCGCTTGCGCAACCGGGCAGTCGGCCCGGAGCGCTTCCGAGCCACTCGCTTGGACGTCCCCGTAGTGCGCGCTGCGCGCGTTTTCGCCGCCATAACTCCCCTTCGAAGTATCCCCTTCGAACCCCGGGCCGTCAGGTGAGCATGGCACGGCGGAACACCCGGAGTCACGGCGGCGTTTGGCTAACCCCCAGAGAAACTTAATCTAATCCCACCAACTGGCGGATACCGGCCGGCGTGGCGCCGGCAGCGCGCAGTTCACGAAGGCCGGTCGAGCTGGTTGATTTCGACAGTTTCCGGCCACCCTGGTCGCGAACTAGCCCATGGTGGCGGTAGACGGGTTCCGGCAGGCGGAGCAGAACCTGGAGCAAACGGTGGACCGAAGTGGCGTGGAACAGGTCTTGGCCCCGCACGATCTCGCTGATGTCCTGGAGCGCATCGTCGACAACGACGGACAGATGGTAACTGGTCGGCGTCTCCTTGCGGGCCACAATGACATCGCCCCAGGCTTCTGGCCGCGCCGGAACGACACCACGCTCACCATCGGGCCCCTCGCCCAGTTCGTTCCAACTCAGGCCGGCGGCGCGGCGGCAGGCGGCCGCCATGTCGAGCCGAAGCGCATAAGGCGCACCGGTGTCGATGAGGCGGTCTCGCTCGTCGGCGGACAGCGATCCGGCGTCGCCGGGATAGAGCGGCGCGCCGTCGGGATCGCGCGGCCACGGCCCATCCGCCTCACGCGCCGCAACCTGCCTTGCGATCTCGGCGCGGCTTTCGAAGGCGGGATAGACCAGGCCGAGCGCCGAGAGCCTGTCCAGCGCCGTCCGATACGCGTCGAGATGCTCCGACTGCCGCCGGACCGGCGTCTCCCAGGCGATGCCGAGCCAGGCGAGGTCTTCGCAGATCACGGTCTCATATTCCGGCCGGCAACGCGTCGCGTCGATGTCCTCAATGCGGAGCAGCAACCGCCCGCCAGTCTCTCGCGCGCGATCGGAATTCAACAGCGCTGAATAGGCGTGGCCGAGGTGCAGGTAGCCGTTCGGACTGGGAGCAAATCGGAAAACGGGTGGCGACATGCTTCGGAACTCATCATGGCCGGGCTTCACCGTCACGGTTGTCATTCCGGGGCGGTTCGCAGGACCGAACCCGGAATCTCGAGATTCCGGGCTCGCCCCGGAATGACCGAGTAAGATATTCGGTACGCGGTCAAGCCCGCGCATGACAAGTTGAGCAAGCCATGACCATCCACCTCGAAACCCAATCCGATCTCGAAGAGGCCGTCCACGTGCTGGTCAAGCGTGATCCGCGCCTGAAGCCCGTACTGGCGACGGCCGGCATGCCGGCATTGCGGCGGCGCGAGCCGGGCTTTGCGGGGCTTGCCCACATCGTCTGCGGGCAACAGCTCTCGACCGCGAGCGCCGCGGCGATCTGGGGACGGCTGTCGGCTGCCTTCGATCCGTTCGACCATGACGCGGTGCGACGCGCTCGCACCGACCGATTGGGGCGGCTCGGCCTGTCCGCCGCCAAGATCAAGACGCTGAAACATCTCGCGCGCGAGATCACGGCACAGCGGCTGAACCTCGACGTGCTCGCAGAAGAAGACGCCGATGCCGCGCATCACACGCTGATCGCACTGCCCGGCATCGGACCGTGGACCGCAGACGTCTATCTGCTGTTTTGCCTGGGCCATGGCGACGCCTGGCCGGCCGGCGACCTTGCCGTGCAGGAAGGCATCCGCATCGGGCTCGGCTTGCAGGCGCGGCCGACGGAGAAGCAGATGGCGCCGCTCGCCGAACCCTGGCGACCCCTGCGCGGCGCGGCGGCGCATCTATGGTGGAGCTATTATCGCGCGGTGAAAAAACGCGAAGGCGTCATCGCGGGACCAGTTTAGCCCCGCAACCTGACGCGATCGGTCCGGGCGCAATCGGCGACGAAGTCGACCACGGCCCGCACCGCCGGCAGCTCGACGAGGTCGGGATGGGCGAGCAGCCACAGGTCCGCCACGCTGGCGAGCTTCTGCGGCGCGACGCGCACGAGATCGGGATAGCTTTCGGCGACAAAGCACGACAGGGCGGAAATTCCGAGTCCGGCGCGGACCGCCGCCAGCATGTCGCCCTGGGACGAGCAGCGCATCACCACCCTGGCCTGACGCGTGACGACGTCGCTCCAGCGCGCAAGCTGGGCATTGGAGGTCTGATCGGCGAAACCGATGACGCTATGCCCCTTCCACTCGCCGCGCCGTTCCGGCAAGGACCGCCCGCCGCGCGTACTCCCGCGAGGCGTAGAATCCCGTGCCGAGGCGGCCGACCTTGCGGCCAACCAGATTTTCCTCGCCGCTGTCAAAGGGCCGCAGCACCACGTCCGCCTCGCGTCGGCGCACGCTGGCCGGAAACGGATGGGTGATGATCTCGAGCTGGACGTGATCATGCGCGCGAAGGAAAGCAGGCAGGCGCGGCATCAGCCAATGCGAGGCCAGCGTCGCGCCGATCGACAGCTTGACGGTACCGCGCGCCTTATGCCCTCCCGCCGAGACTGCCGTCTCTGCCCGCAGCGCCGCCGCCGCCATCGCCTCGGCGTGCTCGCGCAGTGTCCGTCCATCCGCGGTCAGCGCCAGGCCGTCGGCGGCGCGCGCCACCAGCCTAGTGCCGAGCTGGGCTTCCAGCGCCGCGATCTTGCGGCTGACGGTGGGATGGCTGCTGTGCAGCCGGCGCGCCGCGCCGGTGAAGCTGCCGGTATCGGCGACCGCGACGAAGGTTTTGCAAAGGTCCCAGTCCATGCGCGGCCTCTGTTCAAATCTGAATAGTGATCTGTTCAATATTGAACGATGGGAGGCCGCACTCCAACCCCTATAATGGCGTGAAATGAAACATGGGCGGCAACTCGCCCGCGACAAATCAAACAGGGAAACGCCTCGTCATCCGCCTGCCAGCGGGCCGCGTTTCCGGGAGGACATCATGGCGCTGCCCGCTCTCTTGAAGGATTCGCTCGAGCTGCCCGTGGTCGGCTCGCCGCTTTTCCTCGTCTCCGGCCCCGAGCTGGTGATCGCCCAGTGCAAGGCCGGCATCGTCGGCTCGTTTCCGGCGCTCAATGCCCGTCCGGTGGAAAAGCTCGACGAGTGGCTGAGCCGCATCGAGGACGAACTCGGCGAATACAAATCGCGCAATCCCGGCAAGAAGGTCGCGCCCTACGCCGTCAACCAGATCTGCCACGCCTCCAACGACCGGCTGATGAAGGACATGGAGACCTGTGTGAAGCACCGGGCGCCCATCATCATCACCTCGCTGCGGCCGCCCGCCGAACTCGTCGAGGCCGCGCATTCCTACGGCGGCCTCGTGTTCCACGACGTCATCAACGTCAAGCACGCGCGCAAGGCGGCCGAGCAAGGCGTCGACGGCCTGATCCTGGTCTGCGCAGGCGCTGGAGGACATGCAGGAACGCTCTCGCCTTTCGCGCTGGTACGCGAGGTCAAGCAATGGTTCGACGGCGCGATCCTGCTGTCGGGCGCGATCAGCGACGGCTTCGCAATCGCCTCCGCGCTGACGCTGGGCGCCGACCTCGCTTATATGGGCACGCGCTTCATCGCGACGAAGGAAGCCAACGCTGACGAAGCCTACAAGTCGGCGCTGACGCAGCACGCCGCCCACGACATCGTCTACACCAACCTCTTCACCGGCGTGCACGGCAACTATCTCGGCCCTTCGATCGCCGCGGCCGGGCTCGATCCGGCCAATCTGCCGGCCGCCGACAAGACCAAGATGAACTTCGGCTCCGGTGGCAACATGAAGTCCAAGGCGTGGCGAGACATCTGGGGCTCGGGACAGGGTATCGGCCAGATCGCCGATGCACCGCCGGTCGCCGAGCTCGTCGATCGGATGAAACAGGAATTCGACCAGGCCCGACAGGATTTCCTGATGCGCGTCAGCGCCTGACGTCTCGGACCGACAATAAAACGGGAGGACACCATGAAGCTGGCAGCCGCACTGATCGGCATGTCGTTGCTGACGCTCGCTGGCGGCAGCGCCCATGCCGAAGGCAGCGACGAGATCCGCATCGGGCAAACCCTGCCCTACAGCGGTCCGGCCTCCGGCTTCGGCGCAATCGGACGGACGCAGGAAGCGTTCTTCGAGAAGGTCAATGCCGAAGGCGGCATCAACGGCCGCAAGGTCAAGTTCATCACACTGGACGACGCCTATTCGCCGCCGAAGACCGTCGAGCAGACCCGCAAGCTGGTGGAGCAAGAGGAGGTGCTGATGATGTTCGGCTCGCTCGGCACCGCCACCAACAGCGCCGTGCAGCGCTATCTCAACGCCAAGAAAGTGCCGCAGCTATTCGTGCTCTCCGGCGCCACCAAATGGGCCGAACCACAGAAGAATCCGTGGACGATGCCGGGCATGGCGGCCTACGAATCCGAGGGCGTGGTCTATGCCAAGTATATTTTGCAGACCAAGCCCGATGCCAAGATCGCGATCTTGTCGCAGAACGACGATTTCGGCCGCGACTATGTCGCGGGGTTCAAGCGTGCGCTCGGGCCCAAGGCCGCAAGCATGATCATCGCGGAAGCGAGCTACGAGACCAGCGCGCCGACGATCAGCTCGCAGCTCTCGACCTTGAAGGCCTCCGGCGCCAACGTTCTGTTCGGCGTCGTGCTCGGCAAGTTCACCTCGCAGATGGTCAAGGGCGTGGCCGAGATCGGCTGGAAGCCGGAGCTGTTTTTCGTGCCGACCTCGGCCTCCTCGATCTCTTTCCTGGAACCGGCGGGGCTCGACAACGCGGTCGGCCTGATCTCGTCGAGCAACCAGAAGGACACGATGGATCCGCAATGGGCCGACGATCCCGGCGTGAAGGAATACTTCGCCTTCATGAAGCGCTACATGCCGACCGCGGATCTCTCCAACTCCAACTACGCCGCGGGCTATCACTATGCCACGCTGCTGATGACGGTGCTGAAGGCGTGCAAGGATGATATCAGCCGCGATAACATCATGCGCCAGGCGGCCTCCTTGAAGGATGTGAAGCTGCCGCTGCTGCTGCCGGGAATGGCTGTTACGACCGGCCCCGACGACTATCTGCCGTTCCAGCAGCTTCAGCTCCGGCGCTTCAATGGCAAGAGCTGGGTCGGCTTCGGCGACGTGCTGGATGATCGCTAGACGAGCGGAATGAGGGGACGCCATGATCATCAGCGGCGAACGCCAGATCAGCTATGACGACATCCGGGCCCGGATCAGGCGGGCGATGAGCGGCTTCCGCGCCTTGGGGCTGGCCGAGGCCGCGCCGGTCGCGATGATGCTGCGCAACGATTTCGCACTGTTCGAGGTGGTTGCGGCCTCGGCCGCGCTGGGAAGTCCGGTGGTGCCGATCAACTGGCATTTGAAGGCCGAGGAGGTCCGTTACATCCTGGCCGACAGCGGGGCGAAGATCCTGGTCTGCCATGCCGATTTGCTGCCGCAGATCCGCGACGGCATACCGGCGGATGTCCTTGTCCTGGTCGTCGCGACCCCGCCCGAACTCGCAGCGACCTTCCCGATCCCTCGAGAGCTGACCGAGATCCCGGTGGGACTGACCGATTGGGACCGCTGGCGCGACGACCATCCGCAAGCGCAGGAGCCGCCGCGGCGGGCCGCAGCGATGATCTATACATCGGGCACCACGGGCATGCCGAAGGGCGTTCGGCGCATGCCGATGCAGCCCGAACAGGCGGCCGCTTCCGAACGCGTAGGCGGGATCGCCTATGGCATCAAGCCGCGGGACAACCAAATCGTGCTGATCAACGGGCCGATGTATCACTCGGCGCCGCATTCCTACGGCATGCTGGCGTTCCGCAGCGCTTGCACCATCATTCTCCAGGCGCGGTTCGATGCGGAGGAGCTGCTGGCGCTGATCGAGCGCCACCGCGTCACGCATATTCACATGGTACCGACCATGTTCGTCCGGCTGCTGCGGTTGCCCGAAGCGGTCAGGCAGCGCTACGACCTGTCGTCGCTGCGTTTCGTCGTGCACGGCGCCGCGCCCTGCCCGCCAGACGTCAAGCGCGCGATGATCGACTGGTGGGGACCGGTGATCAACGAATATTTCGGCTCCACGGAGACCGGGATCCCGGTGTGGCATTCGGCCGAGGAAGCACTGAAGAAGCCCGGCACGGTCGGCCGCGCCATCGAAGGCGGCATCGTCAGGATCTTCCGCGATGACGGCAGCCCGTGCGGTGCCAACGAAGTCGGCGAAATCTACATGCGCCAGACGGCAGTGCCCGATTTCGACTATCACGGCAGATCGCAGGCAAGGGCCGAGGCCGGCCGTGACGGCCTCGTCAGCGTCGGCGACGTCGGTTACCTCGACGAGGACGGCTATCTGTTCCTGTGCGATCGCAAGCGCGACATGGTGATCTCCGGCGGCGTCAACATCTATCCCGCCGAGATCGAGAACGTGCTGATCGGAATGCCCGGCGTGCGCGACTGTGCCGTGTTCGGCATCCCGGACGCGGAATTCGGCGAGCGGCTGTGCGCCTTTGTCGAGCCTGAACCGGATGCCGAGCTCTCGGCCGACGCCGTCCGATCGTTCCTGCGCGAGCGGCTTGCCAATTTCAAGGTGCCCAAGGACGTCGAATTCCGCGACGCTCTGCCGCGCGAGGCCACGGGAAAGATCTTCAAGCGCAAGCTGCGGGAGTCCTATTGGGCGACGTGAGCCGGGAGCTCACTTTGGCCCATGATCGATGCAGCCGAGCTTTTCGAAATACGAACTTCTCAGGCAAAAGTGCAGTCTGCATAAACGGGAAAGAGCGGCAATCGTTCCTGGAGTCTTGAGAATTCGCGATGGTTGAATCCACGCGCTTCGATTTCCGAGCAACCGCAACCAATTCGAATCTCGTCTGTTGTCGACCGGCACAATCACTGCCGGAGGATAAACTATGTCACGTCTAATTTCGCTCGCTGCGGCTGTCCTGCTGCTCGGATCAATGCCCGTAAGCGCGCAGTCGCAAAAGGCACAAAGCGGCCCGGGCAACAACGCCGTCAACAGCTCTGATCACAACAACTCCAACGCACCCGTCGCAGGCCGCAACAGCTTCACCGAGGGACAGGCGAAGTCGAAGATCGAGGGCGCCGGCTATTCCAATGTTTCCGGCTTGCAAAAGGACGACAACGGCGTCTGGCGCGGCAAGGCCGACAAGGCCGGGACCAAGGCGGACGTGAGCGTCGATTTCCAGGGCAACGTGAACCCCGCCAAGTAAGGAGGATAAAACATGACCACCACCATTTCTCGACTTTATGACACCTATTCGGATGCGGAACGTGCGGTCAGGCGTCTGGAGGCCGCGGGCGTGCCGCACTCCGACATCAGCATCGTCGCGAACAATTCCGATAATTGGTACGGCTCCTCCACCGGGAAGGTCGACCGCGATCGCGACGGCGTCGACGATCGCGCCGAAGGTGCCGGCACGGGCGCCGGGATCGGCGCTGGCCTCGGCAGCGCGGCGGGCCTGCTTGCAGGACTCGGCTTGCTGGCTATTCCGGGACTCGGACCGGTGGTTGCCGCCGGATGGCTGGCTTCGACCGCAGTTGGTGCCGCGGCCGGCGCCGCGACGGGCGGCATCGTTGGCGCGCTGACCGAAGCCGGCGTCTCCAAGGACGATGCGTCGCGCTACGCGGAAGGCGTCCGTCGCGGCGGAACGCTGGTATCGGCGCGGGTACCCGACCAGGACCGCACACGTCTCGATGCCCTTTTGCACGAGAAGGCCGTGAACCTGCAGGAACGCAGCACCGCCTGGCAGAAGTCCGGCTGGAACGGCTTCGATGCCGCAAGCCCGCCCTTGTCGCCTGACGATGTCGGCCGTGAGCGCGAGCTGTACGGCACTGGGGTGCGGGGTAGGTAGGGATGTTTCGCTCGCCGCTACGCGAGCGGCTGTGAATGCCAAGAGCGCGAGGGAGGCTCCACCAAGGTGGAGCCTTTTTCGCGTGCCCTCCTCGAACACCATGAGGGTGCCGCAGGTCTCTCTCAACGGGCGCATTCCGCTGAAGCAGGGGCACATGTTCTCACTGCTCGGGTAATCGGCTATTGGCCGGCTGCGAAACAGTATAGCGTTCGACCCTAGAGGAAACGCCGCGAAGACGGCACGAGGTCGCGCATGCTGGACAGGACGAAGGATATTGCCGCATCCGCGCAAACCTGGCTCGACGAATTTGAGCGCACGCTTGGCGCACCCGATGGCGCTGGGTTGGATCGTCTTTTCCTTGCCGACAGCTATTGGCGCGACGTGCTGGCACTCAGCTGGAACCTGCAAACGATCGCCGGCGGCGACTCGATCAAGCAGGAGCTGACAACGCTCGCCGCACGGGTCGCGCCGGGCAGCTTCAAGATCGCGCCGAACCGGGCGCCACCGCGCTGGGTGACCCGCGCCGGGACCAACACGATCGAAGTGATCTTCAATTTCGAAACCGCACTGGGGCGCGGCAGCGGCATCGTCAGGCTTGTGCCCGACGTCGCCGACGGCGACCGCCTGAAAGCGTGGACGCTCCTCACCGCGCTCGACGAGCTCAAGGGCTTCGAGGAGCAGCTCGGCACCTCGCGGCCGCGCGGCCAGGCCTATTCGCGCGACTTCCGTGGACCGAACTGGCTCGACCTGCGCAACGCCTCGCGCGACTACGCCGATCGCGACCCCGCCGTGCTGGTGGTCGGCGGCGGCCAGGCGGGGCTCGCGATTGCCGCGCGGCTGAAGCAGTTGAAGATCGACACCCTGATCGTCGATCGCGAGACACGGATCGGGGACAATTGGCGCAAGCGCTACCACGCGCTGACCCTGCACAACCAGGTGCAGGTCAATCATTTGCCCTACATGCCGTTTCCGCCGAGCTGGCCGACCTATATTCCCAAGGACAAACTCGCCAACTGGTTCGAAGCTTATGTCGAGGCGATGGAGCTGAACTTCTGGACCGGCACCGAATTCGAAGGCGGCGCCTACGACGATGCCAAGGGCAATTGGACCGTCACGTTGCGACGTGCTGACGGTGGCAAACGCATCATGCACCCGCGCCATGTGGTGATGGCGACCGGTGTCAGCGGCATCGCCAATGTGCCTTTCATCCCGACCCTCGATAACTTCAAGGGCACGCTGCTCCATTCGAGCCGCTACGAGGACGGCGAACACTGGACCGGCAAGCGCGCCATCGTCATCGGCACCGGCAATAGCGGTCACGACATCGCGCAGGATCTTCACTCCAGTGGCGCCGACGTGACGCTGGTGCAGCGTTCACCTACGCTCGTCACCAATATCGAGCCGCCGGCACAGCTCGCTTATGCGACCTACAATGAGGGCACGCTCGAGGACAACGATCTGATCGCGACCTCGATGCCGACGCCGCTGGCGAAGAAGACCCATGTGATGCTGACGGAGCAGTCGAAGGACCTCGACAAGGAGCTGCTCGACGGATTGCGGCGCGTCGGCTTCAAGCTCGATTTCGGCGAGGCCGGCACCGGCTGGCAGTTCAAATATCTCACCCGTGGCGGCGGCTATTATTTCAACGTCGGCTGCTCCAACCTCATCGTCGAGGGTGAGATCAAGCTCAGGCAGTTTTCCGACATCGAGAGCTTCGTCACCGAGGGCGCCCGGATGAAGGACGGTACGACTATTGCCGCCGATCTGATCGTGCTCTCGACCGGTTACAAGACGCAGGAATATTTGGTGCGGAAACTGTTCGGCGAGGCCGTCGCCGACCGGGTCGGCCCGGTCTGGGGTTTTGGCGACGGCCTCGAGCTGCGCAACATGTATGTGCGCACTGGGCAGCCCGGCCTCTGGTTCATCGCCGGCAGCCTCGCGCAATGCCGGATCAACTCGAAATATCTCGCGCTCCAGATCAAGGCGATCGAGGAAGGGATTTTGGAGGTGGGCGCGATTTGAGTCTCCTCGTCATTGCGAGCGCAGCGAAGCAATCCAGTGTCTTTCCGCGGAGACAGTCTGGATTGCTTCGCTGCGCTCGCAATGACAGTGTGGAGACGATCGCGCATCGCCGATACGAATAAGAGGAGAACACCCATGCCAGCCATTCTCGGCACCGGCGAGCACCGCTACCGCGTCGTTGAGAACTTCGCAAAGCTGCCGGACGGATGGCAGCTCACCGACGTCGCGTCGGTCGCGGTCGACAGCAAGGACCGCGTCTACGTCTTCAACCGTGGTGCCCATCCGATGGTCGTGCTGGACCGCGAGGGCAATTTTCTCCGGAGTTGGGGCGAAGGCCTGTTCTCGCGCGCTCACGGCCTGCACATCGATGCCGACGACAATCTCTATTGCACCGATGACGGCGACCACACCGTGCGCAAGTGCACCACCGACGGCAAGGTGCTGCTGACGATCGGCATCCCCGAGAAACCGTCGCCGTTCATGAGCGGCGATCCGTTCCACCGCTGTACCCACACTGCACTGTCGCCGAAGGGCGAAATCTACGTCTCCGACGGCTATGGCAATGCGCGCGTGCACAAGTTCACGCCCGGCGGCAAACTGATGACAAGCTGGGGCGAGCCCGGCACCGATCCCGGCCAGTTCAACATCGTGCACAACATCGCCACCGATGCCGACGGCTTTGTCTATGTCGCCGACCGCGAGAACCACCGCGTGCAGGTATTCGACGGCAACGGCAAGTACGAGACGCAGTGGAACAATCTGCACCGCCCTTGTGCGCTATGCTGCTGCGGTGGGGCTAAGAGCCCGACCTTCGTCATCGGGGAACTCGGTCCTGGCCTGGCCGTCAACCGCAAAGTGCCCAATCTCGGCCCGCGGTTGTCGATCGTGGACGCCAAGGGCAACCGCATCGCGCGGCTCGGCGGCGAGGCAGGCCCGGGCGTTGCGAGCGGAAAATTCCTGGCGCCGCACGGCATTGCACTGGATTCCAGGGGCGACATCTATGTCGGCGAGGTCGGGGTCACCGACTGGAAAACCAGCTTTCCGGATGAGGAGATGCCAGCCGCGGTGCGCGCGACGCGATGTCTACAGAAGCTGGAGCGGGTGCGGGAGTAGCTGCCTCGGCACATCCACGTCGCGCTGTCAGCACGACGCTGCCCCAGCGCCTCGGACCTGGAAATCACGGCGTTTTGCGCGCTTTGCCACCCCCTGGCCGCATTGCTTGCGCCGGAATAAGTCGCTCAACGGGCTTCACAATCCCGTCACGCTGCATGTAGTATGTCAGTTACGTGCTGCTTCGCAGCGTACATTGGAGGCCAGGAGCGTTACTTGAACGCACATGTCTCGCAAGGCCATTGGCCGGTGTTGGTGCTGAACGCGGACTTCCGGCCGCTGAGTTACTACCCACTGTCTTTGTGGTCGTGGCAGGACGCGATCAAGGCGGTATTCCTCGACCGCGTCAACATCGTCGCGCATTACGATCAGGCGGTCCATAGTCCCACGCTGCAAATGCAGCTGCCGAGCGTCGTCTCGCTCAAATCCTTCGTCAAGCCGACCACGCACCCTGCCTTCACCCGATTCAACGTCTTCCTGCGCGATCGTTTCGCCTGCCAATATTGCGGCTCGCCCGAAGACCTTACCTTCGACCACATTATCCCGCGCAGCAAAGGCGGCCAGACCACCTGGGAGAACGTGGTCGCCGCTTGCTCGCCCTGCAATCTGCGCAAGGGCAATCTGACGCCGGTGCAGGCCAAGATGTTTCCACGCCAGCACGCGTTCGCGCCGACCGTGCACCAGCTCCACCGCAACGGCCGGCTGTTCCCGCCGAACTATCTGCACGACAGCTGGCTGGACTATCTCTACTGGGATACGGAGCTGGATCCGTAGCGTCGGCATGCAGGCCCTCGGCAGTCCATCGTGGACTTGCACCGCTCAACGCCGGGAGAGATCAGCGAGCTTCGCTATCTTCGCGCTTGCTCCAGGTCGATCTGATAGACGGAAATCCGGTCGATCTCGAATGCGACGGTAGGCGGCGACTCCGCGTCGACCGGACCGACGCCGAGAAAGAATTTCGATCCGATCGCGAGATTGACGATCATGTACATGGGATCGTCGAAACCGATCGGCACCTTGATGTCGGACACCGGCCTGCGGTCGATGAAATAGACCAGGCGATCCTCCTCCCACAGCACACCGTAAGTGTGGAATGCGCTCGAAGCGTCGCCGACAGCGAAGTCGAAGCCGCAGGACTGGATCTTCTGGGTCGAGGGAATCCGCCAATGCGTCGTCATCACGAGATCACCCGGCTTTTCGCCGCGGCCTTCCAGCACGTCGACCTCCGGCGGCCAGCCGCCGTCATCCGCCAGCATCCAGAACGCCGGCCATACCGCGTGCCCGACCGGCACCTTGGCGCGGATCTCGAAATAGCCGTGCTTCTGCGCGAACGTGCCCTGGGTCGTCAGTATCCCGGAGATGTACTCGTTGTCGAACAACACCGGTTTCAATTCCGGTGGCGTGCGGCTGGCGACGATCGACAGCACGCCGTCCTTGACCTTGAAGGGATCGAGCCCGAGCGGCGCCGCCGTGCGCCCGGCGTAGCGCGGATCGACATAGATCTGTTGCTCGCCATTGGCGCTGGTCTTGCGCTTGAAGTCGGAGCCGTCGCCGCCCCAATAGCGCGCCTCCGGCCAGGCCGCACCGCCAGCGTAATGCGGCACCCAGCGTCCGTTCGCCAGCGGATGCTCGTCAAAATCCTCGTTGAAGGTCCGGCGTAGCGGCAAGAAGACCAGCGAGGCCGGATTGACCGTTTCCAGCCGACGGCACTCGATGGTGGAGGGATCGGTCGTCACCTGCAGCGACATGCTCACCGAGGCACCGTCGAGATCGTCCTGCGCGATGGCCGGCGCAGGCACTACGCAGAGACCGATCGCAGCCAGAGCGCCCCTCGTCCAACGCGCGATCATGACCGCTCTTCGAAGATGCCAGAGGAAGAGCTGAAGTTAGCTCGCCCATATCGGGACGGGCAAGAGCGGGCCCGCGACCGCGCGCCAATTCGGGAGCGCCACCCGCCCACACCATCCGGATTTTCGTGCACTTATAAAAAATGGAGCACCGCGCGCGGCAGGCGACCGGCGGGTCTCCCTCGGGGACGGAACTCGAAGCGCCGGCATCCGTTCAGAGTCGAGGCCGGATGTCGCGCGGACGCCGGTTGTCCGCGACGGACATATCCGGCCCCGCCACAGCACAAGGGGAGAATAGTCATGGCCACAAGCGAGACGGATCACGTCTACAAGATTCTGGAACTGGTCGGTTCGTCCGAGACATCGATCGAGGAGGCGATCAAGAACGCGGTCAGCCGGGCCGCCAAGACCGTTCGCGAGATGAAATGGTTCGAGGTGGTGCAAACGCGCGGCCATATCGAGAACGGTGCCGTGCGCCACTACCAGGTGACGCTGCGGGTCGGCTTCACGCTGGATGAGTAAGGCACAAAACGCCGGGCGAAGCCGACGCCCGGGGCCAGCCTGATTAGCTCGACAATAGCCTGTCCATTGCCGAGGATTGTTCCAACCGGAAGCGCACAATCCGCGCGGATGTTGCAACAGGCCGTTAAGGCCAAAGTGAGAGGTTTGCACCGAAATGGAGCAAGCCTGATGACCACGGGCCGCGAACTCGGAAAGACGCGCCTTCCGCTCTGGGCAGCGGGTTTCGTCATCCTGACCTGCTTCGCCATCCTCGGCTTGAGCGGCTGGCGTGAATGGGAAACACGCAATGCCGATCTCAAGAACGCCGAGATCGACGTCGCCAATCTGGCGCATTCGCTGATCCAGCACGCGGACGACACCTTCGAACTCGTTGATACGATCCTCGTCGGGTTAGTCCATCGGCTCGAGATCGACGGCACGGGTCCGGACACGATTACCAAGCTTCAGGCCTATCTGCCGACACGGAAATCATCGGACCGCATCCGCGGCATCTTCGTTTATGACGCGACCGGGCAGTGGCTTGCCACGACCGAGCGGCTCGACTTCTCCAAGCTCAACAACAGCGACCGCGGATATTTCCAGCGTCATCGCGACTCGCCCGAGATGGGCACGTTGATCGGACCGCCCGTGAAGAGTCGAGCCGGGGGCCAATGGGTCGTCACCGCGTCCCGCCGGATCAACGATGCCGACGGCGGCTTCGCCGGCGTTGCCCTGCTCACGATCGACGTCAGCTATTTCGTCAAGTTCTACGAGCGGTTTGACATCGGTACCAACGGCTCGGCATCGCTGCTCAACGATAGCGGCATCATGCTGGCGCGCAGCCGCGACGACAGCGGCGCCTTTGTCGGACGCGACCTGTCCAATGCGCCCTTGTTCAAGGGATGGGAAAGTCGTCCCGCCGCGGCAGTCTACTATTTCAAGTCGCCACTCGATGGCGTCCAGCGGCTCAGCTATTACCAACGCAGCAGCCGCTATCCCCTGATGGTGCTGGCGAGCAAGTCGCGGGACGACGTGCTGGCGCCCTGGCGGCAAGCCGCGGCTGCGCGCACCATCTTCGTCCTCGGCCTCGTGCTGCTGATCGCGGTGATCGGCTTTTACCTGGTCCGTCAGCTCGTGCAGCGGCAGCGCATGGCCCAGGCCCTTGTCGTCAGCGAAGCAAACTTCCGCCTGTTGGCCGAGCAATCCAGCGACATGGTGACCCGGATCGGGCTGGACAACCGGCTGCTCTACGTTTCCCCCTCGTGCGTGCGCATCACGGGCTGGTCCTCCGACGAACTGCTGTCCACCTCGGCCCTGGCCGGCATTCACGCCGACGACATGGAGCGGGTCGAGCAGGCTATCGCCGCGCTGAAGAATGGCGAGGCCGAGGAGACGCGGTTCGTCTATCGCCAGCGTCATCGCGACAAGGGCGAGATCTGGGCGGAGGCGGCGTTGCACGTGACCCTGGCGTCGGACAGCGGCGAGATCGACGGCGTCGTCGCGGTGGTGCGCGACATGACCGAGCAAAAGGATCTTCAGGACAAGCTCGCCTCGCTTGCAACGACCGACGGCCTCACCGGCCTCGCCAACCGGCGCGCTTTCGACGAGCGTCTCGCAGACGAATGGGCGCGCGCAAGGCGCGACGGCACGCAGCTCTCGCTCCTGCTGATCGATGTCGATCATTTCAAGAAATTCAACGACCAATACGGCCATCTGGCCGGTGACGGATGCCTGCGCGCGCTGGCCCGAATCCTGTCCGCGCACACCAAGCGCCCGGCCGATCTCGCGGCACGCTATGGTGGCGAAGAATTCGCCGTGCTGTTGCCGAACACCGGTCCCGAGGGCTGCGCCGAGGTCGGCGATGGGATTCGCAAGGCCCTGCACGATCTGGCCATGCTGCACGCGCAAAGTCCCCCTTCCCGCCTGGTGACTGCAAGCGTCGGCGGCGCGACGAGCCTTCCATCCCAAACCACGACGGACTGCAGCACGCTGGTCGCCGCCGCCGACCGCGCGCTCTACGCCGCCAAGGACAACGGCCGTGACCGGCTGGTGATGTCGGGACAGGTCGTTCCCTGGCCCGCCAGGAGCGCGTGACGGATCGACCGCTGGCCCGATTTGTCGCCGGCGCTCCAGCGCGGTATGGCTTGGATCACGGCCGGATGTTCGGCCCATCCGAGAGTGCCGCTGTGACTGGTAGAATCAAGCTCGTCCTCTTCGACATGGACAATGTCCTTTGCGACTACGACAGGGCAAAGCGTGTCGCATGGCTGGCGAAGCTTGCGGGGACCACGAGCGAATCCGTCCACAAGGCGATCTGGGACAGCGGCTTCGAGTTGCTCGGCGATTCCGGCACTCTCGATGCCGCGGACTATTTGCGGGGTTTCGGCGACCGCATTGGCTATCCGCTGTCACTGGACGAGTGGATCGAGGCGCGACGCCGGTCAATGCAGGCCGATCATGCCATGCTGGAGATTGCCGGCAGCTTGCGTCAAACCGTCGACATTGCCGTCCTGACCAACAACACCACGCTAGTCGCCGACCATATCGCTGCGCTGCTGCCGGAATTGCCGCCGCTGTTCGGCGCGCGGATCTACGCCTCGGCCCGGTTCAAGACGGCGAAGCCAGACCCGCGCTGCTTCCGCCTCTGTCTGTCGGAGCTCGACGTCAAACCGGAGAGCGTCCTGTTCGTCGACGATCTCATGGCCAATGTCGCCGGCGCACGAGAGGCGGGCCTGTTCGCGCATCACCACACCTCGGTTGAGACTTTCAGGCAGGCCCTTTCGGAGCACGGCTTGCTTCACGCATGAATGGGCGCTCCGCTTTCCCCGGCGTCAGGCGAGATGGCACGCCACAAAGTGCCCGCCCGCTCCCTCCTTCAGCTCCGGTGCGCTTTCCGCGCAACGCGGCTGGGCGATAGGACAGCGGGTGTGGAAGTGGCAGCCCGACGGCGGCTTCATCGGGCTCGGAACGTCGCCCTTGAGGCGGATGCGCTCGCGCTTGAGCTTGGGATCGGGCACCGGCACCGCTGATAACAGCGCCCTCGTGTAGGGATGCTGCGGATTGCGGTAGAGGTCGCTCGCCTTGGCGAGCTCGACGATACGGCCAAGATACATGACCGCGACGCGGTCGGAGATGTGCTCGACCACCGACAAATCGTGCGCGACGAAGAGATAGGTGAGGTTCAGCTCGGCCTGGAGATCTTCCAGCAAGTTGATGACTTGCGCCTGGATCGAGACGTCGAGCGCGGACACCGGTTCGTCGCAGACGATCAGCTTCGGCTCGACCGCGAGCGCGCGCGCGATCACGATGCGCTGGCGCTGGCCGCCGGAGAACTCATGCGGATAGCGCCGCATGTGCTCGGCCTTGAGACCGACCTTCACCAGCAGGCTCGCGACGCGATCCTCGCGCTCCTTGGCTGATGAGCCGAGCCTATGGATGATCAGCGCCTCGCCGAGGATGGCGCCGACCGTCATCCGCGGATTGAGCGAGGCGAACGGGTCCTGGAACACGAGCTGCATGTTCCGCCGCATCGCGCGCAAATCGGTACCGCCAAGCTGGCCGACGTCCTGGCCGTCGAACACGACCTCGCCATCGGTCGGCTCGATCAGGCGCAGCACGCAGCGTCCCGTCGTCGACTTGCCGCAGCCGGATTCGCCGACGAGACCTAGCGTCTCGCCGCGGTTGACGGAGAACGAGACCCCGTCCACCGCATAAACGCTGCCGACCTGTCGCGACAACAGTCCGCCATGCACGGGGAAATATTTCTTCAGGCCGCTGACGCGGAGCAAGGGCTCGGTCATGCTGCGCCTCCCAACTGCGTATCGCCCAGATGACAGGCCATGCGGTGGCCAGGCGCGATCTCGCGCAGCAGCGGCTCCCTCTCGGTGCAGACGCTCATGGCGTGGCGGCAGCGCGGAGCGAAGCGGCAGCCGACCGGCGGATTGATCAGGATCGGTACCGAGCCGCCGATCGCCTCCAGCCGCAGCTTGTGCTCGCTGGCGAGATCGATGCGCGGGATCGAGCGGATCAGTCCCTGGGTATAGGGATGGCCGGGATTGCCGAAGAGGTCGTCGACAGGCGCCTCCTCCACCACCTTGCCGGCATACATCACGACGACGCGTTGCGCGGTCTCGGCGACGACACCCATGGCATGGGTGATCAGCATCACCGCCATGCCGAAGCGTTCCTTCATGTCCTGGAGCAGGTCGAGGATCTGCGCCTGAATGGTGACGTCGAGAGCCGTCGTCGGCTCATCGGCGATGATCAACTTCGGCTTGCAGGCGAGCGCCATCGCGATCATCACGCGCTGGCGCATGCCGCCGGAGAACTGATGCGGATAGTTGTGCACGCGGCCTTCGGCGTTGGGTATCTGCACCAGCTTGAGCATCTCGATGGTGCGCTCGAGCGCCTGTTTCCTGGTGACGTTCTCATGGCGGCGCAGGCTTTCGGCGATCTGCTCGCCGATGGTGAGCACCGGATTGAGCGAGGTCATCGGCTCCTGGAAGATGAAGCCGATCTCCTTGGCGCGGATCTCGTCGAGCTGACTGCTCGTCAGCGGCACGAGATCGCGGCCTTCGAAGATGATCTCGCCCGCCGCGATGCGGCCCGGCGGCATCGCGATCAGCTTCAGGATCGACATCGCGGTGACGGTCTTGCCGCAGCCGGATTCGCCGACGACGCAGAGCGTCTCGCCCCGGTTGATGGAGATGTCGACACCGTCGACGGCCTGGAGGATGCCGTCGTCGGTGGAGAAGTGGGTTTTCAGTCCCCTGATCTCGAGCAACGGCGCCATCAGATCACCCGCCGCGCATCGAGCGCGTCACGAAGGCCGTCGCCGATGAAGTTGATGGCGACCACTGCGATGAAGATCGCGCCGCCCGGAAACAGCGCCCAGTGCGGGCCGATGTCGAGAAAGTCCTTTGGCATCATAGAGCAGCCGGCCCCAGGTCGGCGTATCCGGAGGGAAGCCGAGGCCGAGGAAGGACAGCGTAGATTCCGCGATGATGGCTGCGGCGACGTCGATGGTGCCGGCGATGATCACCGGACCCAGCGCATTGGGCAGGATATGGCGCACCACCTGCCGCACCGGGCTTGCCCCGAGCGCGCGCGCGGCTTCGACGAATTCCTTCTCGCGGATCGACAGGAACTGGGCGCGGACGAGGCGGGCGACCGGCATCCACCGCAAGCCACCGATCACGAGCACGATCAGGATGAAAATGCCGCCCTCGGGGCCGAAAGCGGCCTTCAGCCCGTCGCGGAAGAGATAGATCAGCAGCAGCAGCAGGGGCAATTGCGGCAGCGACAGAAAGAGATCGGTGAGCCACATCAGCCCATGGCCGAGCGCGCCGCGCGACATGCCTGCGAGCGCGCCGATCAGCACCCCGACAAAGACCGAGACCAGCATCGCGGCGAGACCGACCGCGAGCGAGATGCGCCCGCCATAGATCATGCGAGCAAGGATATCCTGCCCGAGATCGTCGGTGCCAAAGGGATGGGCCAGCGACGGCCCCTGCATGCCCGCCACGATATCGATGTCGTCGATCTTGACCCGCCAGATAAAGGGGCCGACCACCACCGCCAGGATCAGAACGAGGAGCAGGAACGCGCTGACCACGGCAAGCTTGTGGCGGCTATAGCGCCGCCACGTCTCGCGCCAGGGCGAGTAGACGCGCCGCTCAGCGGAGGGAGATGCGAGGGTCAAGCCAGCCATAAAGAACGTCCGCGATGAGATTGAACAGCACGACCAGGCACGCGAAGACGAAGGTGACGGCCATCACCACCGGCGTGTCGTTGGAAAGGATGGAGGAGATCAGCAGCGAGCCGATGCCGGGGATGCGGAAAATCTGCTCGGTGACAATGGCGCCGCCGAATACCGCCGGGATTTGCAACGCAATCAGCGTGACGACCGGGATCATCGCGTTACGCATCACATGCTTGATGATCACCCGCCGCTGGCCGATGCCCTTGGCGCGCGCGGTGGTGACATAGTCCAGCCGGATCACGTCGAGCATCGCCGAGCGCACGAAACGCGTCATCGACGCAGCCTGGAACAGGCCGAGCACCGCCACCGGCATGATCGCCTGACGGATCGTCTCCGCCAGCCAGTGAATACCGGTGCCCTTGATGTCGGTCGTGTAGACGAAAGGCAGCCAGTCCAGCGTGACCGAGAAGATCAGGATGAACAGGATGCCGGTGAAGAAGGTTGGCAGCGAGAAGCCGACAAAGGCGAGCGTGTTGGCGACCTGGTCGAACAGCGAATAAGGTTTCGTCGCGGCGTAGACCCCGACCGGGATCGCGATCAGGAGCGCCAGAATCTGGGCCGAACCGATCACGTAGAGCGTCGTTGGCAGTCGCTGGAGGATGAGCGTGTCGACGTTCATCCGGCTGACGAAGGAGAAACCCCAGTCGCCGTGCAACATGGCGTTGAGCCAGTGCAGGTAACGAAGGTAGATCGGATCGTCGAGGCCGAACTTCGCCCGAAGCGCGAGAGCGACTTCGGGCGGCACGTTCGGATTGGTGGCCAGCTCCGAGAAGGGATCGCCCGGGGCTAGTGCGAGCACGACGAACAGCACGAGCGAGATTCCGAGCAGGCTCGGAATCGCGATCAGGAGGCGACGCAGGACATACTGGCTCATGAAGAAGGACCGCTCTAGGCGTGCGTGATCATTCTTCGCGGTACCAGTCGAACAAATTGTCGGTCTCGTTGGCCCAGCCAGAAACGACCGGGCGCAGATTGTTGGCGGCTGCCTCGACCTTCAGGCGGTGCTGCACCGGGATGAAAACGATGTCCTGGTACATGAGATCATTGGCCTTGATGTAGAACGCCGCGCGCTTGACCGGATCCATCTCGCCATCCGCGGCCAGAATGGTCGCGTCGTACTCCTTGTTGACCCAGCGCGGGAAGTTGGTGCCCTGCCACTTATTTTCCTTGGTCGCGACGAGATTCGAAAGATAGCGCCGCATGTGTTGCGACGGATCGGGCTGGCTCAGCGGGATCTGGAACATCTCCATGTCGGCGTAGAACTTGGAATAGGTATCCGGATTGCCGACGTCGGAGGAGAAGAACACGGAGGCGACGACCGATTTCAGCTCGACGTCGATGCCCGCCTTCTGGCAGGCCTGCTTGACGATGGCCTGCGTCTTCTGGCGCGGCCCGTTGATCGCGGTCTGGTAGAGGAGCTTCAGCTTCTTGCCGTCCTTCTCGCGGATGCCGTCGGCGCCCGGCTTCCAGCCGGCGTCGTCGAGGATCTTCGAGGCCTTCTCCACGCTGAACTCCCACGAGGTGTTCTTGGACACGAATTTTTCGGGCCCATTGAGGAAGTTGGCGGTGGTGCGGCCGGCGCGGCCGTAGATCGCCTTCTTGACCGACTCGCGATCGATCAGCAGCGAGAGCGCCTTGCGGACCGCCGGATCGGAAAACAGCGGGTGCTTGGTCTTCATCGAGGAGCGTTCGCCATCGACCTCGGTGTTGGGATCGGTGAAGTTCAGTGCGATGAATTCGGTGTCGCCGCCGACGGCGTAGACGGTCTTTCCCTTGCCGCCCTTCTCCAGGCGCAGCAGCACGTCGTCCTCGACCTGAATGTTCCAGCCGAAATCATATTCGCCGGTCTGGATCACCGCGCGCGCGGCAGAGACGGCGTCGCCGCCGCCCTTCATCTCGATCGAATCGAAATAGGGCCGGTTCGCCATGTGATAATCGGGATTGATCACGCCGCGGACAAGATCGCCCGGCTTGAACTCGACGAACTTGTAGGGGCCGGTGCCGACCGGCGAGAGGTTGGTCGGCGCCTCCCGCGACTTGGACCCCATATAGTCCTTGAACAGATGTTTCGGGATGATGGTATTGGGGGCCCCGACAAAAGCGTCGGCCCAGAACGGCGTCGGCTTGTTGAAGAGGATGCGGACCGTAAGGTCGTCCACCTTCTCGACGGTGATGTCGCGGAGCGTCGCGATGGTCAGCGCGGAGGTCGCCGGATCCTTGGCATATTCCCAGTTGAAGACGACGTCGTCGGCTGTGAACGGCGTGCCGTCGTGCCATTTGACGCCGGGCTTGAGCTTCCAGGTCACCGACTTGCCGTCAGCGGCGAGGCCGCCGTTCTGGATCGAGGGAATTTCGGCGGCCAGAACCAGCTTCATATTGCCGTCGGGATCCCAACAGGCGAGCGGCTCGTAGAACAGGCGCGCGCCGTCCTGGTCTTTGGTGCCGGTGGCAAAATGCGGATTGAGCAGGGTCGGCCCCTGCCACCACAGCAGCTTGAGCGCACCACCACCGCCGCGCTTGGTCGGCTTGTAGGTCGAGACGCCCTCGGCCATCGCGACGCCGCCAAGCGCGAGGATCTGGTTCGCCAAAGGCGCAGTGAGACCCACGGCAGCCAGGCGCTGAATGAAGCCGCGGCGATCCATCCGCCCGTCCTTCACGTCACCGATCATCGAACGCAGTTCTTTGTCCAGCATGGTTGTCCCCGTCTGGTTCCCGTATGGATGCAGGCGGTCGCGCGAGGCAACCACCGGGCTTGGCTGGCGGTAGATGGCACACCGAATGGGGTGCGCGTCAACTGCGACCGTGTGTATGCAAACGGTCTTCTGACTGTCTGTTGGGCAAAACCATATTCCGCAGCCCATCCGTTCGGCAATCCAGCATCAAAACACGCTAAATTCCGCGCTGCACTGCAGAAAATTTGATCGCCTCATCAGACGAAGTATCGAGGCGAAATTCTACGCCACGGACATGTCGAGCGGCGGCGCGACGTGGTCTGGCAGCGGACAGACGTAAGGCGTCTTGGCCGTCCGCTTCTTAAGGTCAGCCTTGGCGGCCTTGATCAGCTCCGGGTCCGTCAGCGCCTTGATGCCGATGCCGGCCATCGCCTTGGCGGCCTGCACCATGGCTTTGTGCGCATGCGCGCTCTTGCCCTGCGCGACCACCTGCCAGGTGTGGAAGGGCGTGCCGATTGCAACCGTGGGTGCGTGGACCTGCACGGTCGGCACCACCCAGCTCACGTCGCCGACGTCGGTCGAGCCAACCTGCGGGTTACGCTTGGCATCGAGCGGCACCAGGAAGTCGGCCAGCGGCCGCTCGGTCGGCTCCATGCCAATCGCATAATAGACCGCGGCGATGTCCTTGTCGCTCAGCGTTGCGCGGATTTGGGTCGCGAAGTTCTTGTCGGCGTCGTCGAAATGCGGCGGGCCGAGCTCTTCCATGACCCGGTGCAGCGCTTGCTCCAAGGGAGCATTGGGCAGGATGTTGGAGACCGCGGAAACGATCTTCATCTCCATCTTGGTCTCGGTCATCAAGGCCGCACCCTGCGCGATCTTGTTCACGCGCCCGACCAGCTCGTTCATGCCGGGCAGGTCGCGGGCGCGGATCGAATAGCGCACACGCGCGTGGGCCTGCACCACGTTCGGCGCGATGCCACCGGTATCGAGCACCGCGTAGTGGACGCGCGCATCGCTCGGCATGTGCTCGCGCATATAGTTCACGCCGACATTCATCAGTTCCACCGCGTCGAGCGCGGAGCGGCCGAGATGCGGCGAGGCCGCCGCATGCGAGGTGCGGCCGGTGAAGATGAAATCGGCGCGGGTGTTGGCGAGTGACGGCGTCACTGCCACCTCCCAGAAGCTGCTCGGGTGCCAGGTGATGGCGATGTCGGCGTCTTCAAATGCGCCGGAGCGCACCATGAAGGCTTTTGCCGCGCCGCCTTCTTCCGCCGGGCAGCCGTAATAACGCACGCGGCCGGGCACCTTGTTCTCGGCAAGCCAGTCCTTCACCGCGGTCGCGGCCAGCAGCGCCGCCGAGCCGAGCAGATTGTGACCGCAGCCATGGCCGTGGCCGCCGGTCTCGACCGGACGATGCTCCGCGACGCCCGCCTCCTGGCTGAGGCCCGGCAGCGCGTCATATTCCCCCATGAAGGCAATGACCGGTCCGCCCTCGCCCCATTCGCCCATCACCGCGGTCGGAATGCCCGCGACCTGCTCGGTGATGCGAAAGCCCTGATGACGCAACTCGGCAAGATGCTCGGCGGCGGACCGCGCCTCGGTGTAGCAGACTTCGGGCATGCCCCAGACCTTGTCGCTGAGGTCGATGAAACGTGCCTTGATCGTGTCGATGCCACGCCAGATGTCGCTGCGGTTGTCCATGCTTCGGTCCGTGATCCCTAGGTCAACGAAGCGGCAATGGTTAGCAGCTTCGGCATGGTCCGCCTAGCAGGGGCGGGGACACCAGCCATGCGGCCCCGGCAGGGTCTCATAGCACGGCTCAAGGCGATTGGCCCCGCGAAGCCGCGGCGAGACTACATTCTCGGCCTCGACAGCGCGTCTTTGCTCACGAACAGGAGGCGTCGCCGAAAGGCCGTCGGGCTCTCGGCGACCAGTACTCCCTTCAGAGACTGCAGACCCCCTGCGAAGAATGGTTCGCGAAGCCCGTTGCCGTGAGCCTCGGTCCATTCCGGTATTTGTAATCCATAAACGCGCGCAAGGTGCTCCGCCACTGCAGCCGCATAGGCGTCGTGCACGGCATCGATCGAAGCGGGCCGTTCCTCGATCGCCTGCCGGCGCGCGTGCGGGTTCGTGTAAAACCAATCGAGAAATTCGCGGAGCGACGGGTCAAACTTCTGCTCGCCAGCTTTTGCGCGGCGAACCACCTCATTCAGCGTTGCGGGCTTCTTGTCAAACAGGCTCATGGCTGACTCGGCAAAGAGGGCGTTTGATCATTGTCGGGGCCAACTTCGAGATTTGAAAAAATCTCCTCAAGACCCAACCGTGTTTTGGGTTGAAGCATGTTTTGTGGATAAAATTTTTCGACCAGCGTCAACGCGTCCTGGCTGTTCTTGATACCGATGGCGCGGGCGAGGAGCTTGATATCGTCGATGTCTGAGTTCGATTCGACGCCACCGACACGCATGGCGCGGCATTTCATGGCGAACAGGTATTCCGGTCTTGCCGTATAGACCCGGAGGCCGGGCTCGTCCTCAGTTGGATACGTCTTAAACAAAGCCTTCACATCCGGATCAGCGTCCCTCTTGCTCAGCCACCCCTTCACACCATCGTTCAACCAGTTTTCGTCCCACCCGAGCTCCTCGGCCATCTCGGCTGCCAGCTTCTTAATGAACCCCCCGTTTCCTTCAAATACCGCATCGACGTCTCCGGTGTTGATCTGCCGGTTCAAGGTCAGCAGGAGGGCCGATCCACCGTAGATCACGATTTCAACGGTGCGGCCGGCCGCAAAAGCCCTCCGGCCGAGTTCAGCCAGCGCATACTCCAGAGTGGATCTATCGAAATTCTTGTCGTCGCTCATGGTTTCTTCCGCGGCTCGCAGAACGATACGTCTGCAAAAGAAGGCCGACAATAGCCTTCCGCACCCGGCAGCTCGCCGGCCATCGAAAGGATTGGGGAATAGACCGATCCAAGGGGCGTTCCTGCCTGGACTTGCGAGGATCGTGCTCAATCTCCTGCGAATGGTCGCGACAAGTCTTTAAAATCGATCATTCGCAGCTTAGATTAATTCTGCTTCGTGCGTCGTTCCGCTAGCCACGGCGGAGCGATGCTCTCAGCCAGGAGAACTCGATGCCCGCCCTGACCGAATGGAGAGTGCCGCCGGCCAATCAACCGCGTGCGAGCGATTACGGTTTCGATCTCGACCGCGCGCTCGCCTCCGTCGTCGGCCTGCATGCCATCATCCCGCCGGACGCCTTCAGCGCCGAGACGCTGGGGACCGAACGCGCCGGCAACGGCGTCGTGATCGACGATGGGCTGGTGCTCACCATCGGTTATCTCATCACCGAGGCAGAGTCCGTGTGGCTGCATGTCGGAGACGGGCGCGTGGTGGAGGGACATGTGCTCGGCTTCGACGCCGTCACCGGCTTTGGCCTGGTGCAGGCGCTCGGCCAGCTCGACGTTGCCCCCTTGCCGCTCGGTATCTCGGCCGAGACCCGGCTCGGCGACCGCGTCGTGGTCGGCGGCGCCGGGGGACGCACGCGTTCGGTCGCGAGCCAGATCGTGGCCAAGCAGGAATTCGCCGGCTACTGGGAATATCTGCTGGACGAGGCCATCTTCACCCATCCCGCGCACCCGAACTGGGGCGGCACGGCGCTCCTCAACGAGCGCGGCGAGCTGATCGGCATCGGCTCGCTCCAGCTCGAACGCGAGCGCGACGGCAAGGCCGAGCACGTCAACATGATCGTGCCGATCGACCTGTTGAAGCCGATCCTCGACGATCTGCGCAAGTTCGGTCGCGTCAACAAGCCGGCACGGCCATGGCTCGGACTCTTTTCGACCGAGATCGACAACCGCGTGGTGGTGATCGGAATCTCCGCCAATGGTCCCGCCGCCCGCGCCGAGCTCAAGACCGGCGACGTCATCCTCGCGGTCGACGGCGAGAAGGTCACAAGTCAGACCGGCTTCTACAAGAAGCTGTGGGGCCTCGGCGCCGCCGGCGTCGACGTGCCGCTGACGGTACATCATGAAGGCGTCACCTTCGATGTCACAGTGACCTCGACCGATCGCTTCAAGCTCTTGAAGGCGCCGAAGCTGCACTGACAAGTCGAACTGAAGCAGGGAAACGACGATGAGCGAGGCCGTCGTTGACGACATCCTGGCCGTGCTGCCGCCGCTGCTCAATGCGCTGGAAGCCCTCGGCTTCTTTCAGCGCAACCTGCACCCGCCGGCCTTCGCCTCGGTGATGAACGCGATCGGCGCTCCCGACGAGACGCTGCAAACGGCACGCGCGGCAATCGGAGAATGGCCGGAGCATTTTACCGGACTGCGCCAGCGGCTCGATCGCGCCTGCGACGAGACGCTCGCCGCCTTTGCCGGGTTGCGCGAGGTCGAGCGTGGCAATGGCGACCTCGTCGCGGTGTTCCGCGCGCTGCGCCATGTGCCGCGCGCGCAGGAGGCACTCTATCCGCTGGCCGTGCAGTTTCCGCCGGTGAGCAGCTTCTTCCTCAACGCCGCCATGCGCGAGAATGCCGACCTGTTGTCGCGGCTCGAAACCGGCGCGGACGCGCACACCGGCATCATCCACGATCAAAACGAGCCCGGCAGCCGCGGCGGCTATTCGGTCTACGTGCCCGAATATTATACGCCCGATCGCGCCATGCCGCTGGTGATGGCGCTGCATGGCGGCAGCGGCAACGGCCGCAGTTTTCTGTGGAGCTGGCTGCGCGACGCCCGCAGTCTTGGTGCGATCCTGGTGGCGCCGACCGCGACCGGCCCGACCTGGGCGCTGATGGGTGACGATTCCGACACGCCCAATCTCATCCGCATCCTCGAAACCGTGCGCAGCCGCTGGACCATCGACGCCTCGCGCATGCTGCTGACAGGCATGAGCGACGGCGGAACCTTCTGCTACGTCACCGGGCTTGACGGCGCCTCGCCCTTCACGCATCTCGCGCCGGTGTCGGCGACCTTCCACCCGCTGATGGCGGAGATGGCCGACGCCACGCGCCTGCAGTGCCTGCCGATCTTCATCACGCACGGCAAGCTCGACTGGATGTTTCCGGTGCAGACCGCGCGGCAGACGCAGGCAGCCCTCGCTGCCGCCGGCGCGAATGTCACCTATCGCGAGATCGACGACCTCAGCCACACCTACCCACGCGAGATCAACGCGGAGTTGGTGGAGTGGCTGAATGGAGAATGAACAACCTCTCCTTACCTGCGCCGCACTGTCGCGGAACAATCCATCCGGGTCGACGTTATCGCCCGTCATTGGAGGTTCGTGATGCGGATGTTTCTTGGAATGATTTTGGGCGCGCTGCTGCTCGGCTGCGGCGTTTATGTATACGACTCCATGCAGACGTCGTCGGTCGCCAATGGCGAGGTCGCGACCACCAATCGCACCATCGTGAACTGGGATGTCGCCAAAGCCGATTGGGACGCGCTACGCGATCGCGCGCACAAGGACTGGGTCCGCATCTCCTCGAAGTAACGACGTGGTATCATGAATGAAATGAGGCGCCGTCGCGGGTCCGCGGCGGCGCCTTCGTATTGCGCGGTGAATATCGCTCGGCTCAGTTCATCTTGGCCTTGCGGGCGTCGGCGATGACCTGCTCGAATTCGTTCATGCTGAGCACGCCCGGCACTCGGTACTTGCCGACGATGAAGGACGGCGTGCCGCGGAAACCGAAGGCTTCGGCCTGCTCGTTGTTGCGCTTGAGCACGGCGTCGATGTCCTTGGCGTGGTCGGCGAGATCGCGCTTCAACCGATCCATGTCGACGCCGGCGGCCGCGAGCAACTCGTTGATGCGCGGCTCGGTCAGGCGCGAGCTGACGCCCATCATGGCGTCATGGGCCTGGTGGTATTTGTCCTGGAATTTCGCCGCGAGCGCCGCCCGCGCCGCGGTGACCGAGACCGGCCCGAGGATCGGCCAGTCCTTCATTACCAGCCTGACCTTGCCGTCGTCCTGGATGACCTGACGCAACTCGGGCTCGAGCTTGCGGCAATAGGGGCAGTTGTAGTCGGACCATTCGATGATGCTGATATTCCCGTCGGGATTACCGGCGACGGGAACATCCGGGTCGCGCAGCACCTTGGCTTCGGTCAGCACCTCGTCTTCGTCGGTCGCCGCGCGCGCCGCGGTGATCCCACCCGCGACAAGGGCGCCCGCTCCAATCAGCGTCAGCGCCGCGCGCCGCGTCGGCACAAGGGCTCTATTCCTGAATTCAGCCATATCTCGTTCCATTTCGGTCCCATCTCCGTCGATACGGTTCGAGACTGGGAATTGTTACAGCTCATATAGAGTGTCGCGGCGCCGATGTCATGGCCACGCTATGCGGGTATCGGGGTCGGCGCTTGCGCAGCCGCAACGCGCGGCAGCATTGCCATCAGCGTCCCGGTCATCGTGGCGATCAACGTGACCTTGCCGTCGTGCTCGGCAAACGCCTTGGCCTCGCAAAAGGTCAACGTGCGGCCGGGCTTGACCACCTCGGCCTTGAAGACGAAACGCTCGCCCCGTGCCGGCGCGAGCAGCGTGGTCTTGAACTCGACGGTGAGGATATCGGCCTCGCGCGGCATCAGGGTGAAGGCGGCGACACCACAGGCATTGTCGAGGCCTGCGGTGATGATGCCGGCGTGGACAAAGCCGTTCTGCTGTGTGAGGGCCGGCGAATGCAGCATGGCGAGTTCAGCCTCGCCCGGCGCAAGGCGGACGATCGCGATGCCGAGCGTGTGCATCGCCGGCTGGCGATCGAACATGGCGATGGCAGCCGCGCGATAGCCCGGGTTCTTCGGCTCGTATGCGGCCATGGCTCAGACCTCCGCCGGCTCGGCGAGATGTCTCAAGGCGATCTCGCGAATGGCGTCCGTGAACGGCACCGATTTGCGCTGGCTGCGGTCCATGTGCACGCCCGTGATCTCGCAGAACGCTGCGATCTCGCCGGTCTCGGCATTGGTCATGTCGTGCCGGAAGCGGATCGATTTGTCGCGGATCTCCAGCAGATGACTGCGGATCTCGACGATATCACCGGCGAGCAGCTCGCGCTTGTAGGTGATGTTCTGCTGCACGGCGGCCATGCCGCGGCCGGATCCGCGCAGATAGCTCGGCGTCAGCCCGAGCCGGGCGAACAGATTCCAGTTGGCCTCGTCGAATTTGCCGACATACCACATGATGTTCATGTGCCCGACGTGATCGCACTGCCACGGATAGACCGTGCCGCGATAGGTCGCCTCCTGCTCCATCGCAATTCTCCCTGGCCTTTTCTGGCTTTAATTGTTGATACGGTAGCGTATCAACCTCCTACCGCGTTAGCAATACGGTACCGTATCAAGAATCGGCGAGGCTTCCTGCATGAGTGACGGCAAAGGCGATGTCTGGGTCGAGGCAGGGTTCACCGAGCTCGCCCGATCTGGGGTCGAGGGGGTTCGGGTCGAGGTGCTCGCCAAGAATTTGGGCGTCACCAAGGGCGGCTTCTACCGCCGCTTCGCCGACCGTGCCGCGCTGCTCGGTGCCATGCTGGAGCGCTGGCGCGAGGGGCGCTCCACGGCGATCGCGCAGCAGACGAGTCTCGATGGCCAGGAGCCCCGTGAGCGGCTGAGGGCGGTGATCCAGCTCTATTCGGAGCGGCTCAATCCGGACGGGATGGCAATCGAGCTTGCGATCCGGCAATGGGCCCGCTCGGACGAGGGCGCCGCAGCAGCGGTGGCGAACGTGGACGCGGCGCGGCTGAAGCACGTCGCCGAACTCTATCGCGCGACCGGCCTCGAGACCGAGGCAGCCGAAGCGCAGGCCTTCCTGTTCTACTGCTTCATCTTCGGCCAGAGCCTGCTGTTCGTCGAGCGCGGCCCGCGCAAGCGATCGCAGCTCGTGGCGAAATCGGCCGAGAAGCTACTGGATTAAAGCAAGAGGCCGGAGCCAGGCTCCGGCCTCTGCGTCGTCTTGAAGCCTCAGGCGGCGCCCTTCAGCTTCTTGTTGCATTCGCTGTAATAGCCGCCGCCCTTCTCGATCCACTTCATGCCGCCATTGCCGTTGGTGGTCTTGTTGGCGTTGTACTGGTCGACGCAGGTGTGCAGGCGTCCCTTGCCGGGGGTCTCCTTGGCGTATTTCGGATCGACCGCGTTCGGATAGATCGCGGGGCCGGCCGGCAGGGTCGGCGCGGCAGCCGGGGCGGCCTCCTTCTTCGCCTGCTTCGGCTCGGCGGGAGCGGCGGGCGCAGCAGGAGCGGCCGCGGTCGGTGCAGCCGCTGGCGTCGCATCCGCGCCGCACTGGGCCTTGCGGAAGTCATTCCACTTCGTGGTGCCGAGCGAGCCGTCCTTCTTGGCGGCCTGGTATTTCGCGCTGCACTCCTGCGAGGTCAGCGCCTGCGCCGGCGCACTCGCCACCAGCGCGGCAAAGCCCGACAGCGCAACTGCACACAGCAACTTTGATTGAATGGTCATCCTTGGTCTCCTCCTTGATCTTCCCCGAGGGAAGTGAACCGAGGATTGCTATCCTAGCGTGCCGCCCGCTCGCGACAAGGAAGCGATGGCTGCTGCCGCCAAAATATAGTGATCCCCCACGTTCGAATTATTCATGTCGCGTTCAGCAACGCCAGCCGACTTTCGCGCCCTTCGCAATTCCCGCAAGATAGAGTGCAGCACAATGACCTTCACCTCCCGCCTCGCCGTCGTCGCTCTCGCCTCGCTGCTCGCCACCGGCACCGCCTTCGCACAGACCGCCGCGCCGGCAGCAAAGACCGACACCAAGACCACTACCGCCCCCGCCGACAAAAAAGCGCCGAAGGAGCACTCGGCCGAGTCACTCGAATGCTCCAAGCAGGCGGATGCCAAGGCATTGAAGGGTAAGGAGCGCAAGAAATTCCGCCGCGAATGCATGAAGGAAGCCAAGGCCGGCGCGACCGCTGCCCCTGCTGATAAGAAGTAAACCCGTCACGATTTTCGCCGGCTTCGGGAGAGGCGCGCGCATTGCGGCATGACGTGGCCGCAATTGTGCGCCTCTCGCTGATTTGCGATAAGGCGGTGTGAAGCAAATCACCGCCTCCCTGCCGTTCGAATGGCCGAGCCGTGCCAAGATCTTGAGCACGGTGGAAACGCTTGTCATCGGCACCGCCGGGGGGCTCGTGTTTCTGCTCGCGGGCCTTCCGGGGGGATTGATCTCGGGCTCCATGATCGCGGTCGGGATCGCTGCGATCGCCGGTCGCCAGCTGACGCTGCCGCCGATCCTGACCCAGACCGTGCTGGTGCTGCTTGGCATTTCGTTAGGGTCGGTCGTCTCGCGCCACCTGCTTCAACAAGTCAGCGCCTATCCGCTCACCATCGGGCTGCTCGCGCTCGCGACCTTCTGCTCGACTTTCGGCTCCAGCTATTATCTCCAGCGCATCCATGGCTGGGACCGCACCTCGGCCTTCCTCGCCGGCAGCCCCGGCGCGCTGTCGCAGATCACGATTTTGGCGGTCGAGCGCGGCGCCGACCTGCCGGGCATCGCGGTGGTGCAGACCATGCGCGTGATCATCCTCACCGCGGCGCTGCCGATGGTGCTGGCGTTCGCCGGCGTCGCGCCCTCTGTCGCGCCATCGCTGACGACGACCATCGCCTCGCCGCTCGACCTCGTCGAGCTGATCGCGGCCTCGCTGGCCGCGGCGCTCGTCCTGCGGCTGATCAAGTTTCCGGCGAGCTGGATGTTCGGTGCGATGATCGGCTCAAGCGTGCTGCATGGCGCAGGCTGGGTCGAGGGCGGCCTGCCGGACTGGGTACGCGGCGTGGCGCTGGTCGGCATCGGCGCCCTGATCGGCAGCCGCTTCGCGCGGATGCGGATCAAGACGCTCGCCGGCCACATCAACGCGGCGCTGGGCTCGTTCGCCGTCGCCATCGCCGTCTCCGCGATCTTCGTCGGCATCGTGGCGCTCACCACACAGGTGAAATTCTCCGACGTCGTGGTCGCCTACGCACCGGGCGCGATGGACGCCATGCTGGCGCTGGCCCTGACCCTGCACATCGATCCGATATTCGTCGGCGCCCATCACCTCTCGCGTTTCGTCTTCGTGACGATCGCGACGCCCGGCATCGTGCACCTGTTCGGCCGGACGCAGGACGACGTGGATGATTGAGCCTCAGCGCTTCGCCGTTGCAACGCATCCCCACGCGGCGATCGCAGCCATCAGGAGCGAGATCAGCAAATTGTAGCCGGCCAGCGAGAGGCCGAGGAAGCGCCACTGCACCTCGTCGCAGCGAACCACCTTCACGGTGTCGAGCCGCGACAGCAGGTCGGTGGCGCTGCCGAGATTGACGACGGGACCGGAGCAGTCGGTCGGTCCCTTCCAAAAACCCCATTCGACGCCGGCGTGATAGGTGCCGAGCCCGGCATTGGCGAGGCTCGCCAGCACAAGGATCGCAAGGCCCGCGAACAGCAGCGGCCTCGGCGCACCGCTCCGCGCCGCGAATGCGATGAGCAGGCCGAGCGGGATCGCGAGGTAATAGGCGTAGCGCTGCTCAAGGCAGAGCGGACAGGGCACGATCCCGAGCACCAGCTGGAAGAACCAGGCGCCCGCGATGGTCGCGGCTGCAATCAGCGTGACCGCGAGCGAAGCGACCAGCGCGGGGCTCGTGGCCGCCGGTTTGAATGCAGGTATTGCGGCACTCTGGGTCGTCACGGCAGCCTCTTTTCGATGGGTCGCTTTCCAAGGCTGTAACCCCGCCCCATGCGGCTGTCGAGAACGGGCGGGATCACTTTGGCGCGGGTTGACCCCGTCCGGTCCATGGCTATAGTCCGCCGGCTTCGCGACGCCCTGTTTAGGGCTGACCGAAGGCCCCTGTGGCGGAACTGGTAGACGCGCTCGACTCAAAATCGAGTTCCGCAAGGAGTGCTGGTTCGATTCCGGCCAGGGGCACCAGCCTTCGCTGCTTCGCAGCTACGGCTTGGCAAGCCGGGCTAAATCCTAGCCATGCGAAGCAGCGAAGGCTGTCCCGCCGAAGCCTTGGCGAAGGCGGACTGGTTCAACGAGTCCAGTACCTCCCCTCCCTAGCAATCGTCACATCCCACCTGTATAAACCGGTAGCTTCTTCCGCAATTCGAAGGAGCTCATATGAACGACCTGCATACGTGGCTTTCGCAACAGCACCACGGTCTGCGCACCTTCCGGATCTTTCAGCAAAAGCTCGAGACGCTCGGCCGCGACGACCCCGAACAGCGCGGCCTGTGCCGTCTGTTGAGCGGTCTCGTCGGCAGCTATGTCGAGGCCTTTGACGAGGCCCCGCTGCCGGTCGAGATCGCCGATGGCGCCTATCAGCGCCTGCTCACGCTGGTCGCGAGCCTCGACCTCGAGGGCGACACCAGCCGGCGGCTCGCGGACATCAACCGGGTTGCGACCTGCGAACTCTGGCAGTGACGAGAGCGGGTAGCCGTACGGCCCGCATCCGCATCCCTGGGGACACTTCGCCAGGAGAGGGCCGCGTGCTTCCCTGCACGAGCCTCCCTCGACGGGTTCGACTTCGCAGAGCCAGTCCCTATATCGTGCGGCAATGTATGTTGATGCAGCGAGCAGCTTCGATGGCCAGGAGACGCGCGACGGAAATGGAAGCCAACGACCTCCCCCGCTTCTTCGTCTGGGTCCGGGGCCTCGAAGGTCCCGAACCGCAGAAATGGATGGCGATGGATTTCGGCGTCGGTGACTGGAAACGGCCGCTCGTGCTCGCCTATCTGGCGCTGCCGGAGGGCGAGCGACACTTGCCGTTGTCGGCGCTGGCCCGGCGCTACCCGCCGCCGCGGGGAGAGCCTTCGTAGAGGAGCCATCCTGGACGGACGCGAGGATCTCGCCGGCCCTCAACCCAGGGCGAGCAACCGTATCACTGGCAATACTGCTTTCCGCCATAGGTATAACATTTGCCGCCTTCGTTGCTGGCCGGAGCAGACGGCGCGCGCGGGCTCGGTTCGTGGCGGGATACCGGCTTTGGTTTCTGGGGCGGCGGATCGGGACGCCGCTGGCATACCCCCTGGGCGTCCAGCACGAAATTGTTGTCACAGACGATCTGGACGCAGCGCTCGCCGACCGCCTTTTGTCCCCTCGCGCAAACCAGCGGACAGATGCGATCGGGCCGGGCGCGCACCGCATCGAGCGCATCGAGGCTTGCGACCTTCACATCGAACTTGGTGCCGGCATAACTGTTGAAGCTGTCGAGCGCCTTTTGCGACGGGGTCGTCCAGGCGCCATCGGCCGCCCCGGGATCGCAGCCGACGCGCTTCAGGTGCGCCTGGAGCAGGCGGGCGACGTCCGCAGGATCCATCGCCGGCACGCTAGTCGGCGCCACGGCGAGAGCAGGAGCTGGCGCGGCGGGCGGGGTCAGAGCGGCAAGCGTAGCCTGGCGCTCCTTCTCGCGCCGCTCCGCTTCGCGCTTCGCCGCCTCGATCTGTTGCTGCGCATCGAGCGCGGCCTGCCTCTTCGCCTGCTCGACCTGAACTGCCGCGTCCTCGGCCTGCCGGCGCGCCTCCGCAACCTGCCGCCGGGCATCATCGAGCTCGCGCTTGGCCTGGTCTGCGATGCGTTGGCGCTCCTTCTCCAGATCGCGCCGGGCTTGCTCGGAGATCTGCTGCGTGGCCCGTTCGGTCTCGCGCGCCGCCTGCTCCTCGATCTGTTTCCTGAAATCGTCGCTCTTCTGCCGGACCTGCTGCTCAGCCTGCCGCTGTACGGCATCGGCGTTCTCGCTGATTTTTTCGGCGGCATCGAGCTTGTCGAGCGCCGCATGCGCAAAGTTGGCATAGATGCCGCTGGCATGAACGGCGAGAAAGGAAAGCCAAGCCTGCTTGGTACCGGCCTGCGCTGCAAGCTCATAATCCCGCCGGGCTCCCGCGTTCGGATCGACCGGCGGCGCAACCGGCGGCACCAGCGCCACGGTATCGCCGCCGAGCGATCCGTAGACGAACGGCTCCTGCCGCCGCCCCGTGCTCTTCAGCACCTCGTCGCGAACCCGGCCAAGCGTCAGGCGAAGGTCGAGGCCCGGCGTCGCCAAATGATTGAGGAGCGCGGTCGCAAACGGGCTATGCGCACCGTCGCCATCGCCAGCGACCGCGCCGGCCTTGGCGGCGAACGCAATCAGCGTATCCGCCGTCGCGGGCTCGATCTTGGCAAGGCCGCGGTTCATCGAACGCGTGGCGACACTGCGTGTCATCCGCTCCGCAAATGGATTGTCGCGGCAGGCATCGAGGATGACGAGCCGCAGCCGCTTCGCAGGGTTGATCGCCTGGAGAATCCGGTCCAGCGGGACCGCCTCGTCCTCGACGTCGAAATCGCTCTGCAGCCTGGCGTCAGCCGGAATCAGGAAATTCGCGCCGTTCACCTCGATGCCGTGACCGGCGTAATAGACCACGGCCATGTCGGAATCTGCGGCAACCGCAGCAAAATCGCGCACCGCCCGCCGCATCTCGATGACGCCGAGATCCCGGCGCAGCTCCACGATATCGAACCCCATGCGCTTGAAGACGTCGCTGATGGCGGCCGCGTCGTTGTCGGGATTGGCCAGCCGCGCGACGCTTTGGTAGTTGGACACGCCAAGGACCAACGCCACCCGCTTGTCGGCCTGCGCGGTCGACGCAGCGACCAGCATCCACAAGACCGATAGCGCCAGCCGGCAGGCCAACCGGCTCGAGCGCAACGTTGGGACTGAAGGGCTCAATCGGACCATGATGCGGGCTTCGTTCCACGCTTCGGCAATGGGCTGCAATCTGTATGAATACTATTTCGGTAGCGGTCCGCCCTCAGGTCTGTGCCATCGGTCACATATCAGCCCGACCTTCAGGCGGGTCGCCGCCGCGCCGCGTCCTGCCGGCGACTCCCTGCCCGAAATGATAGTGGAAGGGGCATAGCATTGGGAAGCCGTCCTGCAACCTTCCGGGGATACTTGCCTCCCCCGGGCGCTTAAGCTTCTATATCGGCATAAATCGCTTTGCTTCATTGGCCGCCAAGGGGTTTTCAGACAAGGGGTGTTCAGAATGATCCGTCCTTTCATGACAATTGTGTTGTCGCTCGCAACCTCCGCCTCGTTGCTGCTTTCCGACACTGCGAGCGCCGACAAGATGCGCCCGGGCTACAAGAGCTACCAAAACGCTCACGGTTTGAATGCCAACACCGCTTGCCGTCGCCCGCATTTCAACATCTGCCAGGGTTGTAATGTCGTCATCCCGATGCGGGTCGCGCAGGATCGCGGTTGCGGATTCAATTTCCAGTCGCTGGGTCCGTTCGTGGGCCAGGACGTCGTCGTCGCTCCGGCGAACGGGTCTTACAGCCTGGTCAACTCGACAAAGGCTGTGTACCGGCCGAACTCCGGCTTTACCGGCAGCGACCGCTTCGAGAGCCGTCTCTACTTCGAGGACGGTGCCGGCAAGCGCACGTTCCTGAATCTGAAAGTCAACGTCAACGTCGTTCCCAGCCTGTGAGCTGCCGAGGCACCGTGCCCTCGGCACCGGTCTCAATCGCCCTCACAGCTGCCTCCGCATGAATCGGCTCCGCCGGACGGACGTGCGCGACCGCGCGGGCTCGGCTCGTGGCGTGATACCGCCTTCGGCTCCTGGCGCGATACCGCCTTTGGCTTCTGCGGCGGCGGATCGGGACGCCGGCGGCACACGCCCTGAGCACCCAGCACGTCATTGCCGTCGCAGACGATCTGGACGCAACGATCGCCTTCTGCCTTTTGTCCCTTGGCGCACACCAGCGGACAGACACGATCGGGCCGGCCGCGCACCGCATCGAGCACGTCGAGGCTTGCAACTTTGACGTCGAATTTGGTGCCGGCGTTTCGGTTGAAATTGTCGAGCGCCTTTTGCGACGGCGCCGTCCAGGCACCGTCGGTAGTCCCGGGATCGCAGCCGACGCGCTTCAGATGGGCCTGGAGCAGGCGTGCAATATCCGCTGGATCCATTGCCGGTACGACAACCGGCGCAGGGGCGGGCGCAGCCGGCGGAGTTAGCGCGGCGAGTGTGGCCTGTCGCTCCCGCTCGCGCTGTTCCTGTTCGCGCCTTGCGGCCTCGATCTGCTGCTGCGCGTCCAGCGCGGCCTGCTTCTTCGCCTGCTCGACCTGAAGGGCCGCGTCCTCGGCCTGCCGGCGCGCCTCCGCAACCTGCCGCCGGGCATCGTCGAGCTCGCGCTTGGCCTGGTCGGCGATGCGTTGGCGCTCCTTCTCCAGATCGCGCCGGGCTTGCTCGGAGATCTGAAGCTTGGCCTGTTCGGCCTGGCGCGCAGCCTGCTCCTCGATCTGCTTCTTGGCGTCCTCGTTCTTCTGCCTCGCCTGCTGTTCGGCTTGCCGCCTCAGCAAGTCTGCGTTTTCACGGGCCTTCTCCGCCGCATTCAGCTTGTCGAGGGCCGTATGAGCAGACGTAGCGTAGGGGCCGCTACCGTGAACGCCGAGAAACGAGGTCCATGCCTCCCTTGTGCCGATCTGCGCTGCAAATTCGTAGTCCCGCTGGGACTCCGCGTCCGGATCGACCTTTGGGGCAATTTGCGGCACCAGACGCCACGGTATCGCCGCCGAGCGATCCGTAGACGAAGGGCTCCTGCCGCCGCCCCGTGCTCTTCAGCACCTCGTCGCGAACGCGGCCAAGCGTCAGGCGAAGATCGAGGCCCGGCGTCGCGAGATGATTGAGAAGCGCGGTCGCAAACGGGCTGTGCGCACCGTCGCCGTCGCCAGCGCCCGCGCCGGCCTTGGCGGCGAACGCAATCAGCGTATCCGCCGTCGCAGGCTCGATCTTGGCAAGGCCGCGGTTCATCGAACGCGTGGCGACACTGCGTGTCATCCGCTCCGCAAACGGGTTGTCGCGGCAGGCATCGAGGATGACGAGCCGCAGCCGCTTCGCCGGATTTATCGCCTGGAGAATCCGGTCCAGCGGGACCGCCTCGTCCTCGACGTCGAAATCGCTCTGCAGCCTGGCATCTGCCGGAATCAGGAAATTCGCGCCGTTCACCTCGATGCCGTGACCGGCGTAATAGACCACGGCCATGTCGGAATCCGCGGCAACCCCAGCAAAATCGCGCACCGCCCGCCGCATCTCGATGACGCCGAGATCCCGGCGCAGATCGACGACCTCGAACCCCATGCGCTTGAAGACGTCGCTGATCGCAGCCGCATCGTTGTCGGGATTGGCCAGCCGCGCAACGCTCTGGTAGTTGGACACGCCAAGGACCAACGCCACCCGCTTGTCGGCCTGCGCGGTCGGCGCCGCGACCAGGGTCAGAGCAATCGTCAGCGCAACGCGGCCGGCGAGACGCTGCAGGCGGGACATCGGAGCCGGTGGGATCAATCCGACCATGGTGCAAGGCTTCAATCCGTAAGGAGTCCTTAGGCAGGCTCCGGGAAGATTTCGAGGGTCTCCTCCCCTAAGTCAACCCGTCTGTGGCCTATCTCACTTCCCCCGTGCCGCCGTCGGCGTCAGGCCGAACCGCCGGTGACATGGCAGCTGCCGGCGACGCTCGACGTGATCCAGGGGCCGTATCAGCAGTTCTACAAGAACAATCCCGGTACCGCGCGCACTGTCATGCAGCGACTGCCGAGCCCGCCTATGCCGCCGGACAAGCCGGCTGCGACGAAGCAGTAGGCATCGCGTCGGGAACGCCAGAGCGATGCCTTGCGCCCCCAAGATCTTGCGCCCCCATGATTATGGGTGTCGCGGCGCCCGCACCGCGGCTAAACTTGGCCCTGCGCCGCGGGGGACACGCGGTGCAGGGCGATGATCATGACCGAACAGGGCGAGACGGGTGAAGCCATCACCATCCTCCTCGTCGAGGACGACGCGCCGACCTGCTGGCGGCTCCACGATGCGCTGGTCAAGGCCGGCTACGAGGTGCGCAGCGCCGGCACGCTCGCAGAGGCCCGCGCCGGACTCGGCGAGCGGGCGCCGCGCGTGCTGCTCACCGATCTGCGGCTGCCCGACGGCCACGGCGTCGAGCTGATCCGCGAGACAAGGCAGCGCTTTCCCGACACCGAGATCATGGTGATCTCGGCGCTCGGCGACGAGGAGAGTGTGATCTCCGCGATCACGGTCGGCGCCACCGGCTATCTCCTGAAGGATGCGTTCCCCACCGATATCGCCACCACCGTGCGGGATCTGGTCGCCGGCCATTCGCCGATCTCGGCCTCGATCGCCCGTTTCATCGTGCGCAGAACGCAAGGTACCGCGCAGAATGCGGCCGAGCCTCCGCCGGGTCCCGCCCTCAACACCGCAAGGCTCACCCCACGCGAGATCGACATCCTCTGGGGCATCGCGAAAGGTTTCAGCTACGCCGAGATCGCGAGCCATCTCGGCCTGTCCCGGCAGACCGTGCCCGGCCACATCAAGAACATCTATCGCAAGCTCGAAGTGCACACCCGCAGCGAAGCGGTGTTCGAAGCGGTGCAGCAGGGCCTGATCAAGCTGTGAGCGAGATCGCGGCGAAGGCACCGGTCAAACCCGCGCGACGCCGGCTGCTGGTCTCGCGACTCGTGCCCTATCTGCTGCTCCAGGCGCTGATATTGGTCGCGACCGTCCTCGGGCTGCGGCTGCTCCAGCCCAGCGACCCCGACGACTTTGCCCTGAGCGAATTCTCGCTGCGCGAGGACGGCGTGGCGCGTCCCGTGACTTTGCCGCATTTCACGTCGTCACGCTATTCCCTGGCCGACCCGCCGCTCTACACCGGCGCCTTCACGTTCCGCCGCGGCGATGCGGCGTCGGGCTGGTCGGTATTCCTGCCGCGCTTCAGCAACGCGGTGGAGGTCTCAATCAACGGCGTCGTCATCCTGGATTCCCGACGCGATGCCAACGCCAACCGGCCCGACCGCAACACTCCGCAGATCGGGTCGATCCCGTCCTCGCTGCTGCGCGAGGGCGCGAACGAGATCACGGTGCAGCTGTTGGTTTGGGGACCGCTCAAGGGCTTTCTCGACACCGTCTATGTCGGGCCGGATGCGGCCTTGCGCCCGGCCTACGAGACACGCACGCTGATGTTCGTCACGTTGCCCGTGGTGTTCTCCGCCTGGCAATCGATCCTCGCCGTCATCCTGGCGATCATGTGGCTGATGCGCCGCCGCGAGCCGGTTTACGGCGTCCTGGCCGTGGCGATGGTGCTCGGCGTGGTGCAGGCCTTCGCGCCGCCGCCGGTGCCCCCCGTCAACACCTCCCGGCTCGCCGCAGTGTTGCTCGCGTCCGCACCGATCGAGAGCGCCCTGGTCGTCGTCTTCGGCGTGCTGTTCTTCGGCTGGCGCTGGCCGCGTTACGGCATGCTGCTGTTCGCGCCGGGGCTCGTCGTGTTCGGTGTCGGACTGATCGCCGGCCCGCCGCTGCCGCGCATTCTGTTTCTCCTGTTGGGGATTCCCACCGTCGGGCTCTGCCTGCTCCTGATGGCCTGCGTCACCGCTGCCGCAGTGGTGCGGCGGCAGGACGCGGCAAGCTTCACGCTCGGCTGCGCGGTGACCATCGTGCTGATATGCTGGGTCCACGACATGCTGTCGGTGTTCGAGATCGTGACCGACGAGCGCATCTTCCTCTCGCGTCTGTCCTATTCGGCGATGCTGGTCGCGATCGGCGCCGGCTTGACCTGGCGGTTCGCGCGCGCGCTGAACCAGGTCGACAGCTTTGCCGGCCAGCTCGTAACGCGCGTACGTGAGGCCGAGGAGCGGCTGAAGGCGAGCTTTGCCCGCGAGGAGGAGCGTGCACGGGCCGCCGCGCTTGCCAATGAGCGCACGCGGCTGATGCGCGACCTGCATGACGGCCTCGGCGGCCAGCTCATCAGCATCGTGGCACTGTCCGAGCGCGGGCACGAGGGCGCGACCATCACCGACGCCGCCCGTGCGGCGCTGAAAGACCTCCGCCTCGTCATCGACTCCATGGACGACATCGGCGGCGACCTGATGCTCGCACTCGGCTCCTGGCGCGAGCGCGCGACCGCACAATTGCGACCGCACGACATCGCACTCGACTGGCACGTGGCGACGCCGCAAGGGCTGCCGCTGCATCCCGAGCTCAGGCCATGGCATGTCATCCAGATCGTGCGCATCCTCGACGAGGCCGTGACCAATGCGGTCAAGCACGCAGAGGCCCGCCGCATCGCGGTCACCATCGAGACGGTCGACGGAGGTCAGGGACCGTACGGTGTGATCAGGGTCGCGGATGACGGCAAGGGCTTTGCGAACGGTTCTGCGCCGGTCGGCAGCGGCGGGGCCACCGACGCGAGCCAGACCGCGCGGGGCCTTCGCAACATGAGGAGCCGTGCCGCGCGCTGCGGGGCGATGCTCGATCTCGGTTCGGATTCCTCAGGCACGCGCGTGCGGCTGCAATTGCCGCAGATTTTCCCCGACAGCGATGCCGCCGTCGGCTGAAAAGCCCCCTCTCCGAACGTGTGGGACGCGCGGAGAGAGGGACGGGCCGGATGATTTGCCTGCGGAGGACGGGGGGTTCGTCCGCACGGCTCCTTCGCCCGAACTCTTTCGTTGTTCTCAGCGCACGCCCACGCGATTGACCGGACCACCGCGATTCATCGGCGTGCCCGCGCGCACGCCGACACCGGGCGCACCGACCCCGGGTGTCGCCACGGCGACCGCGGCGGCCGGCGCTACCCTCACCGCTGCCGCCGGTCGTACCACGCAGCCTTTGGGTATGCCGACCGTCTTGCAATAGACCACCGCTTGCGCCGGGCTCGTGCCCAGCGACACCATCGCCGAACCTGCCAGCGCCAAAATCGTCAACCCGGCGCTCAGCGCTCCCGCTCTTTTCGACATCTTGCTCTCCTGCTTGCCGTTCGGCGTCCCGATGCAATCACCGGGTCTCGCAGCCGACGTGCAGCCTGAATGACAAAAGACGGCGCGCTGATACATGCCATGAAAATGGGGGTACGGCGGCGGGACGGGCTGGCCGATGCCATGAACATGGCATGGACCCGCGCCCGGCGGTCGCGAGATGGTCCGGCCCGCTTGATCCCAGGCGGGACCAACGACATTCCCAAGGAGGTGTTTTATGAAGATTTCGGTTCTTGCCGTACTGCTGCTCGCCGCTACCGCCCAGACCGCCGCTGCGCAATCCGGTCCGACCCCGCAGGAGCAGATGACCTGCCGAAGCGACGCGAGCAAATTCTGCGCCGAACACATCGGCAAGCCGCCGCAGATGAATGCCTGCCTGCGCGAGAACAAGTCGAAGCTTTCGGACGGCTGCCGCAAGGTCGTGGAGTCGCACGGCGGGTGAGTGGTCGCCGTCCACAGCACAAATCTCGCCGGTGTTGCGTCAGACCATAGCCGTCGATGCGCCCGTCATAGATCGCGCGCGACGGCGAGGACGGACCTAATCGTCGTCGCCGAATAGCCTGATCTGCGGAAAGCCGCCGCGCGGCCGGCTCGGGACCTCGCGCGCATCCGCATCTTCGCGGATGTTGCGCGCGACGTCGTCCCAATCGGTCCGGTCGCGCATCCCACGCGGCTCGCGGGAATCGTAATGACGTCGCTCGGCCCAGCGCTCACGGCGCTCCGTCCGGCGCCGTTCAGACGTGGCCCCCCGCTTGACGTCAGAATCCCTGGCCTTGGCAAAGGCGTTGTCGGGTGGGGATGACGGCTCTGTCGACGCCTGCTGTGCAGCAGGCTTCGCGAGTTGCGGAGGCGATGCCGGCGCTGGCTTGGGCGGCTCTACCGCAGCCGCTTGCAAGGGCTGTTGCGCTGGCTGTTCAGCGTTGGCCTGAGTGGTCTGCGTGCCGGGCTTCGCAGCTTCGGATTTTGCTTCAGGCGTGGATTCGGGTTTAGCGTCGGATTTGGCTTCGGCCTGCGCTGGCGCGGCGACCATGGCGCCGAAGGCTTGCGAGCCGGTGAGATATTGCAAGCGCTCGGATGGCGCGTCCGTCGTGGCGGGCTTGGCGTCAGCGCGTTGCGCCATCTTGCTGGTATCAGGCCCCTGCTTGGGCGAGACCGGATTCATGATATTGCCGGCGACAATGCCGCCGCCGAGACCAATGGCGATGGCTGCGACGATGGTTCCTGCACCGACGAAATAGGCTGTCGAGGCGCGCATTGGTCCACTCCCTCTTTGGAGCGGGCAACGCTTGTCAATTGCCGGATGTTCCCGATATAGCCGCAATTCCGGAAGGAACTTGCGGGTTAGATCTGCTGCGCGACCTTCTCGAGCCCGATGATGCGGGCGAGCTTGCGGACTTCCTCTTTCTGGTCGTCACGCAGCTGGAACAGCAGCGGCATCGCCGCCGACTTCAACTGCTGGACCTCGTCGCAATTGGGATCGATCGGAACACCCTGCACGTTCGGATTGGACAGCTTGTTTGCCGAGATCTTGCGGACAACATTGCGCAGCGCGGTTTCGACCGAGGGCCAGTAATATTCTTGCGACGACGACAACTTCAGACGATCCCTGATGCCCGCGATCTGCACATCGGAGAGCAGCGAATAGGATTTCTGCGGCTGCGGCTTGGCGACGACCTTCGGCTTGGCCGGGACTTCGACGGCAGGAATCTCTGCAGCGGCCGGAGCCTCGTTCACGCTCGCCTTGGGCATCGGGAAATCGGATGGCGTGGCGGCGGCAAACGCTTGGCGCAGCGGCTCGGTCAGCACGGGCATTTGCGAGAGCTTGTCGGCAGGAACCTGGACCGGGTCGAACGCGGCCGAGGCCAGGGCCAGCGTCGGAACCAGACGATCGGCCTTGGCGGCCCGATTGGTTGCAAGCGGCTTGGGTGCCGGCGCCTGCGTGATCATGTCGGCGCTGACGCTGGGCACGCTGTCGCGGCCGAGAATGGCGGTGGTGGCGGCGCCGAGGACGAGGAAGCAGGTCAGCACGACGATGGTGATGGCTTTCGACAAACGTCTCTCCGCAACCGGCTTCAAGTCCACGTGATCACTGCCCGGAAACTGGGCGAAAATTAAGGCTTAACCGTGCCATTGCGACGGCAATCGCGCGGACTACGGCGACATTGCCTAGAAAGCTCAACAAAATCAGGCAGCTATCGCCAGATCGTAGGCGTCCTGGATGTCGGCCACGATCTCCGAGGCCTCCCAGACTCCGCGCGGCTCGACCGATTGCAGCGCCACCGTCCAATTGCCGCCCCGGCGGGTGCGGGGGACGCTGACGATGTCGAAGCGCACATTGCGACACAGCGGGTGGCGGGCCAGCGCATGGGCTACGCGAACACGAATCTCGTCCAGCGAAGCCGCGGTCTTGGCGTTCAGAAAGTCGAAGTCCATCGCCTGTCCCTCTCGGTCCTGATTGGCGGCCGTGAGAGGGATTCTTGCCGGGCGTTGGTTAATCTGCCGTTAAGTGCGGGCCTCTAAGGAGCGCTCGATTAACCGTGAGGGGGCGACGGGCCCTGTCGGTCTCCGCATTTTTACGGGGAGAGGCGGCCACCCGCCTCCCGATACTCCGCGACCGTCCGCGCGACGAGACCGTTGACTTCCATCACTTCGGTCACACCCGATATCGAGTGCCCGCCGCTCCAGATATCGCGCCAGCGCTTTGGGCGGCTCTCGCGTGCGTTGACGTCGATGTCCTTGCCGATGTCGATCGCGCCGCGCGCCGGCAGATCGTCGGGGTCGAGACCGGCCGCGACGATCGACGGTTTGAGCATGCTGGTCTGCAGGCCCGTGAACGCGGTGGTCAGCAAAATGTCGTCCGCGCTGCCGTCGACCAGCATGCGCTTGTGACGCTCGTCCGCCATGCTCTCATGGGTCGCGATGAACTTCGTGCCCATGTAGCCGAGATCGCAGCCGAGCACTTCGGCGGCGCGCAATGCGTGGCCGTCGCTGATGCCGCCCGCGAGCACGATGATGCCATCGTAGAACGCGCGCACCGCGCGGACGAAGGCGAACGGATTGAGCCAGCCGGTTTGCCCGCCCGCGCCGGCGGTAAGCAGCACGAGCCCGTCGGCACCTGCTTCCGCCGCGCGTTCGGCGTGGCGGATCGAGGCAACGTCCGCAAGCACCAATGCACCGGCGTCGTGCAGCGGCTTGAGCACCGGCGTGGGCGAGCCGACCGAGGTGATGACGATCTCAGGCCTGTGGTGCAGCAACACGGCGAGATCCTGCTCCAGCCGTGCATTGGAGCGGTGCACGATCAGGTTTGGGCAAAGCGGCGCGGCCTTGCGGCCGGTTTGATCTTCGTGCCGCAGCAGCCGCGTTTCGATGTCGGTGAGCCATTCATCGAGTTGTTCGGTGCTACGGCAATTCGCGCTGGGGAAGCTGCCGATCACGCCGTTGCGGCAGGCCGCGACCATAAGCTCGACGCCCGACACCAGAAACATCGGCGCGGCAATCAGTGGCAGGGCGAGGCGACCGTGGAAACGTTGCAGCCGATCCGACGTCACGCATGCCTCCCCTCGCGCGGGCTTTGTCGTTCCATCCCGCATTCCCTATGCTAGCGTCGCGGCAAACATTGGCACGCCAGAAGCCGATGACAAAGCAGCGAGGAAACATATGTCCGATCCGCTCCACGCATCGTCGCCGACTTGCGCGCAGGCGCTGCGGGCACTGTCGCGCTATCCGGGCCGAACTGCTTTCGCCTGGCCCGGCGGATCGCTGAGCTATCAGGGCACCATCGACCTGATCGGACGAATCCAGGGCGTGTTCATGCGGCTTGGATTGCAGCCCGGCGCGCGGGTCGCCTTCCTCACCGCGAACCGCGCCGACACCTGGTGCGCCGGCGTCGCCGCGCAATTGTCGCGGCTCTGCGTCACCGGGCTGCATCCGTTGGGATCGCGGGGAGACCAGCTGTTTCAGCTCGAGGATTCCGGGGCCGAAATGCTGGTGGTCGATGCGGCCGCCTTCCGCGATCGCGGCGGCGAGCTCGCCGCGCAGGCGCCCTGGCTCAAGGCGGTCTTCACCATGGGACCGGCCGACTATGGCGTCGACCTGTTGCAGGCGATCGAGAACGAAGGCCATGCCAGCGCGCATTGCCTCGCCGGCCCCGACGATCTCTCGACGCTGAATTACACCGGTGGCACGACCGGCAAATCAAAGGGCGCGTTGCGCTACCACCGCGAAAATGCCGGGGCCGCGGCCGCTATCCTCGCCGATTTCGAGATCCCCGATGGCGCGCGCTATCTCGCCGTCGCCCCGATCAGCCATGTCGCCGGCACGAAGGTGCTGCCGACCCTGATGCGTGGCGGCACCGTGCACATGCTGAAGGGTTTTGATCCCGAGGCCGTGCTGGCGACGATCGCACGCGAGCGCATCAACTTCACATTGTTCGTGCCGACCATGATCTATGTGCTGCTCGATCATCCCGCGCTAGACAAAACCGACCTCTCCTCGCTTGAGCTCGTGCTCTATGGCGCCTCCGCGATGTCACCGAGCCGGCTGATCGAGGGGATCGAGCGCATCGGGCCAGTGTTTTCGCAACTCTACGGCCAGACCGAATGCTATCCCATCTCGGTGTTGCGCAAGGCGGATCACGATCCCAACAGGCCGGAGCTGTTCCTGTCATGCGGTTTCCCGATCGCGGCGTGCGAGGTCAACATCCTCGACGACAACGATCAGGAAGTGAAGACGGGCGAAGCCGGCGAAATCTGCGTCCGCGCTCCACACGTCATGGCGGAATACTGGAAGCGGCCGGACATCACCGCCGAGACGCTGAAGAACGGCTGGGTGCACACCGGCGACATCGCTCGCAAGGACGATCGCGGCTACATGTTCATCCTCGACCGCAAGAAGGACATGATCGTCTCCGGCGGCTTCAACATCTTTCCGCGCGAGGTCGAGGACGTGCTGTCGCAGCATGCGGACGTAGCCATGGTCGCGGTCGTTGGCATCCCCGACGAGAAATGGGGCGAAGCCGTCACCGCTGTCGTCGTCCTGCGCGAAGGCGCAAAACCTGACGCCGATGAACTGATCAATCTGGTGAAGACGCGAAAAGGCTCGGCCCATGCGCCGAAGCAGATCCAGTTCGTCAAGCAACTTCCGATGACCGGCGTCGGCAAGGTCGACAAGAAGGTGCTGCGCGCGAGCTTTTGGAGCGGGCGGGGCCGGATGGTGGGATAGATAGGGTGCCTTACCGCTTCTCGATCACAAGGCTTTGCACGGCGCGGCCGAAATAGCCCTGCCGGTCGGCGAGCCGCGACATCGCAAGCCCGGCGCCATCGGGACCGATCCAGGAATCGCCGTCGAGCAGGATCCATTCGCCGACCGGCTGGCGCGAAAAGCTCACGGTGAGGTCGGCGTTAATATAGGTCCAGGCGCGGAAATCGAGCGACGAGGCGGTGCCGTTGGAAAAATCAGCCGCGACCACGGCGCGCATCGCCTGCGAGAGCGCTTCGCCTGCGATCAGGGGATGGTCGACGCGAAACCAGATCGCGCCGGCGCCGGCCTGGCCGAAGCGGCCGCGCGCGGCGCGCATCGACACCGATCGCACGAACGGACTGGTGGCGGCATGACCGTCCTCGAGCAGCGAGTCCTCCGGCGACGGCAGCGTAACCGGCAGCGCCTTGACGTCCTCGGGCAGCGTCAACGCCTGGCGCTTGATCTTGAGCACGGTGGCGCCAACCACCTGGACGCCGTCGGCGAGCAGCTTGACCCCGCAGAGCTGGATCTTGCGGCCCTCGCGCAAGATCTCGGTCGCGATCGTGAGCGGCGCCACCGGCACCGGGCGCATCAGGTCGATGGTGACGCGCGCGATGTCCATCGCGACAGCCGTCGGAATGCGCTCAGCCGCCCACGTCACCAGCGCGGCCGGCGCCGAACCGTGCTGCATACGCCGGTCCCACGGGCCCGCGGCATCCGGGCTGGTGACGACGCTGTCGCCGTCGACGCGGTAGATGGGGGTCATCGGTTCTCCGTGATGCACATCCGGCGCTCAGCGAGAGCTGTCGTCCCGGCCCCCCATGCGCAATTGCGCACTAGGCCGGGACGACTAAGATCACAACGGCGGATCGACCGCCTCGTCGTATTCCTTCTTGAAGCGCGCGATCATTTCGGCGGCGGGCACGATGCCGTCGATGCTGCCGACGCCCTGGCCTGAACCCCAGATTTCCTTCCAGGCTTTTGGCTTGGCACGCTCGCCGGAGGCATCAGTGCCGAAGTTCATCTTGGAGGGATCGGACGTCGGCAGGTTCTCCGGATCCATGCCGGCGGCGAGAATCGACGGCTTCAGATAGTTGCCGTGCACGCCGGTGAAGAGGTTGGAATAGACGATGTCGTCGGCCGTCGCGCCCGCGATCATCTCCTTGTACTTCTCGACCGCATTGGCTTCCTTGGTGGCGATGAAGGCCGAGCCGATATAGGCAAAGTCGGCGCCGAGAATGCGCGCGGCGCGGATCGCCTTGCCGTTGCCGATCGCGCCCGACAGCGCGATCGGGCCGTCGAACCATTTTCGAGTTTCGGCGACGAACGCCAACGGCGAGATCGTGCCGGCATGGCCGCCCGCGCCCGCCGCGACCAGGATCAGGCCGTCGGCACCCTTCTCGATCGCCTTGTGCGCGAATTTCTGGTTGATCACGTCGTGGAAAACGATGCCGCCCCAGCCGTGCACGGCCTGATTGAGCTCCTCGCGCGCGCCGAGCGACGAGATGATCATCGGCACCTTGTACTTGGCGCAGAGCTGCATGTCATGGTCGAGCCGGTTGTTCGACTTGTGCACGATCTGGTTGACCGCAAACGGCGCCGACGGCTTGTCGGGATGCGCGCGGTCATAGGCCGCGAGCTCTTCGGTGATGCGCGCCAGCCACTCGTCAAGCAGCTCCGGCGGCCGTGCGTTCAGCGACGGAAACGAGCCGACCACGCCCGCCTTGCACTGCGCGATCACGAGATCGGGCACCGAGATGATGAAGAGCGGCGAACCGATCACGGGGATCGACAGGCGTCCCCTAAACAAGGCAGGCATGGACATTGCGGAACGGTCCTCTGTTAGCAGACGCATTGAAGGTTGGGAGCCATACCAACAAGGCAATCTTTCCACTGTCAAGTATTGCGTTTTGGCGCCGTGGAGGACGGCGTTACCGCAATTCCAAGCGGCGGAATTCAGCGCGGGACGACGCCATCACGCAATCAGATCCGGATTGATCAGCCGCTCGAACGAGAACATCTCGTCCCATTTCTCCTGCGTCAGCAGCTTACGCTCGACCACGACGATCTGGTGCAGCGACTTGCCGCTCTTGTAGCCCTCGCGCGCGATCTCGGCGCATTGCTTGTAGCCGAGCAGCGGCTTCAGCACCGTGACGATACCCAGCGAGTTCAGCACCATGTTGCGGGTGTGTTCCTCGTTGGCAGTGATGCCCACGACGCAATTCTCGCGCAGGCTGTTGACCGCGCGCTCCATGGTGCGGATGGAGAAGAACAGCGCGAACGAGATCACCGGCTCCATCACATTGAGCTGGAGCTGGCCGGCGGACGCCGCGAGCGTCACGGTGGTGTCGAGCCCGATGACGAGGAAGCTGGTCTGGTTGACGACCTCGGGGATGACAGGATTGACCTTGCCCGGCATGATCGAGGAGCCCGGCTGAAGCTGCGGCAGGTTGATCTCGTTGAAGCCGGCACGCGGGCCCGAGGCGAGCAGGCGGATGTCGTTGCAGATCTTGGTCAGCTTGCTCGCGGTGCGCTTGAGCACGCCCGAGAGCTGCACATAGGCGCCGGTATCCGACGTCGCCTCGACGAGGTCGCCTGCAAGGATGAAGTCGACGCCGGTGAGCGCGCTCAGATGCCGGACCGCGAGCTTGGGATAGCCGTGCGCAGCGGTGACGGAGGTGCCGATCGCGGTGGCGCCGAGGTTGATCTCGCGCAGCAGCGCGCGGGCCTCGGAGATTCGATCGACCTCCTCGCCCATGGTGGTGCCCCAACCCCGGAATTCGGCGCCGAGCGACATCGGCACCGCGTCCTGCAAATGGGTGCGGCCCATCTTCAGCACGCGCTCGAACTCCCTGCCTTTGGCGAAGAACGCCTCCTGGAGCTGACGCAGCGCCGTCATGTAGCTCTCGAGCCGCAGGATCAGCGCCAGCCGAAAGGCGGTCGGATAGGTATCGTTGGTCGACTGGCCGTAATTGACGTGATCGTTGGGGCTGACGTGCTGGTAGTCGCCCTTCGCAAAGCCGAGCGATTCCAGCGCGAGATTGGCGATCACCTCGTTGGCGTTCATGTTGGTGGAGGTGCCGGCCCCGCCCTGGATGAAGTCGGTGACGAACTGGTCCATCATATCGCCGGCGATGACGCGATCGCAGCCCACGATGATGGCTTCCGCGACCTTGGTGTCCACCGCGCCGAGATCGCGGTTGGCCATGGCGGCGGCCTTCTTGACGTAACCGAGAGCCTTCACGAAGTAAGGCTCCTGGTTCATCGGAATGCCGGTGATGTGGAAGTTCTCCTTCCCGCGGATGGTCTGGACGCCGTAATAGATATCGTCGGCGATCTCACGCTGTCCGAGGAAGTCCTGCTCCGTGCGGCTCATGGGCGCTCCTTGCTTTGCTCGCGCGACGTCCTCAGTTCTGGCACAGCGCGCTGGTGACGAAGGTATCGGTGCGGCAGTCATCCGGTTTGCGTTGCCTGCCCGGAATCAGAACCTTGGCCGAGCACTTTTCCGCGGAATCGGCATTCAGGCTCTTGCCTTCCGTGTAGCCCTTGCTCTGGCAGAGTTTATCGGCGGCGAGCTTGCAGTCGGGCGCTCCATTCGACGAGGCCGGACAGGCCACGCGCCCCGACACCATGGTCGACGGCTTCGCCAGGCGCGACAAATCGTTCATGGTCTCGCTCGGGCTTTTGATCGGCGGCAGGATCGAGGGCAGCTTGTCGAACAGCTTGCCCATTTCGTTGATCAGCCCGGGATTTTCCTCATGCGCCGGCGGCGACGGAGGGGCTGTCGAGGGCGCCGGTGCGGCCTGCGGTCCTTGCTCCTGCAAGCCGAGCGCCGGAGGTGCGGATTGCGGCCATCCGGCACCGCCGGCAACGAGCAGGACCGAAAGCACCGCAAATGTCAGCGTCCCCAGTCGCCGGACCGGAATGCCGGATGAAAGCATCATGACGCCAACCGTAGCCGAACCTGACGCGGTGGCAAAGCGCCTTGGGTGTTAGATCAATTTGACTGCGACGACAAAGCCGAGCACGAGCACCGCGGCGCCGATTGCCACCACCAATCCGAGATGCTTCTCGATCTTGACCCGGATCCAGTCGCCGTAGCGGTTGAGCAGGATCGCCACGATAAAGAAGCGCCCGCCACGCGCCACGATCGAGCACAGGATGAAGAGCCCGATATTGTAGCCGGCAAAGCCGGACGTGATGGTCACGAGCTTGTAGGGGATCGGTGTCAGGCCCTTGAGCAGGATGATCACGGCGCCCCATTCGGCATAGGAGGCACGGAAGGCGTCGACCTTGCCGCCCAGGCCATAGACCTCGATCAGCCAATGGCCGACCGAGTCGAAGAGCAGCGCACCGATGGCGTAGCCCAACAGCCCACCCAGCACCGACGTCGCAGTGCAGATCCCCGCATAGACCCAGGCGCGTTGCGGGCGCGCCAGTGACATGGGGATCAGCATCACGTCCGGGGGGACGGGAAAGAAGGAGCTTTCAGCGAAAGCCACCGCGCCCATGATCCAGAGCGCGTAAGGCTTGTGAGCGGCGTCGATGCACCAATCGTAGATACGTTTCAGCATGGCGCCGCGATGAAGCACCATGGGACGGATTTGTCCATGCCGAGATGGGACCGATTTGTACCAATACTAGTGGCGCTTGCGCGCGGTGCGGCCTTCGAGCGCGACGATTGGCCGCCTGGCGACACGCGGTGACGCACCTTTGGGCAGTTTCATCGCCGACTTCGGCAGCTTCTCGGCGATGCCGAGCATGTCTTCACGCCGCGTCATCTCGCGCCAGACGTCCTCGGGGCGCACACCGGCCGAGGCCCAGAGCACGGTCAGATTGTAGAGCAGGTCGGCGCTTTCCCGGATCACGGCTTCGCTATCGCCGTTGACCGCGTCGATGACGACCTCGATAGCCTCTTCAGCCAGCTTTTTCGCCATTTTTGACGGGCCGCGCTGAAACAGCCGCGCGGTGCGCGATGTTGCCGGATCAAGGTCCCTGGCCGCGAGCACAGCCAGATATAGCCGCTCAAGCGAATCACTCATGTACGCAAAGCTACTCTAAACCCATAGCGGGGACGTTAACGCACGACAACAAAAGCAAAAAGCCGGCCGTCGCGGCAAGCGCGACGGCCGGCTGGTCAACACTTGCTAGCCAAAGCTAGTAGCAAGTCGAAAGGTTACCCTGGCCGCCTTGCGCGGACTGGTACGGGCCGCCGCAACGGTGATACGGGCGCGGACCGATATACGAGTCGCCGCCGTAATAGACCGGACCGTCGTCGTAGTAGACCGGGCCGCCGCCGTAATAGGCAGGAGCATCATAAGCGTAGGCGTCACGAGTCGCTGCGATTGCGAGGCCGGTGCCGATAGCACCGGCAATGGCCGCGCCGGCAAGGGCCGCACCGCCGCCGCCACCATGCCAATGACGGCCGCCCGCGTATGAAGCGGTCGGAGCCATTGCGGTCAGCGCCAGCACCGCGGCGGTAGCGAGAACGGCCTTACGGCCGACAAATCCCGAAAATCTATCAAACATGTCCTGGACCCTCCTTGGGACCTCGAATGGTGCCTGGTGACAGGCTCGTGTCTCTCAAACACCCGCATCCCATGTTGGGTTCCCCTACCCCAACACAAGCTGAACGGGGTTGCGTGATCGTGACGCAACCGCCGCTCATCCGCCGTTCATGTTGGCGCGGACAAGCTTATCGCCAGCCGGCGCTCCGAGCGTCACCAAGCCATAACAACACCGGACCGGCGCGACTGATGTTCGAATTCGCGACAATCGCTCTTCGCGGCCTGCTGGCCGCTGCAATTTCTCTTGCGGCGCTGACTGCGCGCGATGCTACCGCGACCGAAACCGCCGCGCCCTCCATTGCGATCCATTTCACCTTCGACCGCCCGATCGATGCGAGCATGGCGCCGTTCTTTCTTGCCGCAAAGGACGGCAGCTTCAGCGCCGAACGTCTCAACGTCTCCTTCAGCAGCGCGGCCGGATCGCCGGAGGCGCTTGCGCGCGTCGCCAAGGGCGACAGCGAGCTCGCGCTCGTCGACATCAACGAGCTGATCCGCTTCCGCGACAAGGATGCGACACTGGTCAAGGCGGTGTTCGTGCTGTTCAACCGCGCGCCCTACGCGATCATCGCCCGCAGGAGCCGTGGCATCCACCTCCTGTCCGACCTGGACGGCAAGACCGTCGGCGTTGCCGATAGCGATCTGTCGATGCGGCTGTGGCCGGCGCTGGCGCAGCAGAACGGCATCAACACGGCTCACGTGAAATTCCACAAGATCAGCGCCGCGGTGCGCGAGCCGATCCTCTCCGCGGGACAGGTCGATGCCGTCGCCGGCTTCAGCTATCTCTCGGCAGTGAACCTGCGCGACCGCGGCGTACCAGGCGGCGATCTCGTCGCGCTACGCTATGCCGATTATGGTTGCGAGGCCTATGGCTTTGCCGTCGTGGTCAACCCGGCTTTCGCCGCGGCCAAGCCGGACACCGTGAAGGGATTCGTTCGCGCATTGATCGCCGGCATCAACGCGACCGTCAAGGAGCCGGCGCGCGCGGCGGACGAGGCCGCGAGCCGCATTGAGGACGGCGACCGCGATCTTGAGCTGGAGCGCCTGCGCACCGTCCTCGTTGACAACATCCTGACCGACGAGGTCCGCCGCAACGGCCTCGGTGATATCGACCCGGCGCGCATGGATCGCGCGATCGACCAGATCGGGCAGGATTTCAAATTCCGCAAACGACCGGCGGCGGGCGACATCTTCGACGGCGGGTTCTTGCCGCCCGTTGCAGGGCGGTTGATCAACTGAGCAAAACCGGCAGCTTCCGCTATATCTCGCAGCCGATCCCTGATTAGAGTATGGGCTCACTCCGTTCTATCCGCCCGAGCTCCTCGCCCATGCCCATTCTCCGCCTCTACACCCGCGTTCTCGAGCTGCTCGGCAAGGAGGCACGGCTGGGCTGGCTGCTCGCGATCGTCAATCTCCTGCTTGCGGGCTCGCAATTCGCCGAACCGGTGCTGTTCGGCCGGATCGTCGATGTGCTCTCCGGCAAGACCGTCGCAGGCTCCAACTCGGCCTGGCCGTTCCTGGTTGCCTGGGTCGCGTTCGGGCTGTTCACCATCGCCTGCAGCGCGGTCGTAGCGTTGCAGGCCGACCGGCTCTCCCACCGCCAGCGGCAGGCGGTCCTGACGGACTATTTCGAGCACATCATGCAGCTGCCGCTGACCTTCCATTCCGGCACCCATTCGGGCCGGTTGATGAAGGTGATGCTGAACGGCACAGATGCGCTGTGGCGATTATGGGTCGGCTTCTTTCGAGAACATTTTGCCGCGATCCTCTCGGTCGTGGTGCTGCTGCCGCTGTCGCTCTACCTGAACTGGCGGCTTGCAATCCTGCTGTTCGTGCTTTGCATCGTCTTCACCGCGCTGACCACCTTCGTGGTGCGCAGAACTTTCGGCATGCAGATGGAGGTGGAGGAGCACTACAGCGAGCTCTCAGCGCGCGCGTCCGACGCCCTTGGCAATGTCGCGCTGGTGCAGAGTTTCGTGCGCATCGATTCCGAGGTGAAGGGCCTGCGCTCCGTCGCCGACGAGTTGCTAGCGGCGCAAATGCCGGTGCTGTCGTGGTGGGCGCTCGTCACCGTCATCACGCGCGCCTCCACCACGATCACGGTGCTCGCGATCTTCACTTTCGGCATCGCGCTGCACGACCAGGGACTGACCTCGGTCGGCGAGATCGTGATGTTCGTGAGCTTCGCGACGCTTCTGATCCAGAAGCTGGAGCAGGTCGTGAGCTTCATCAACAACGTGTTCATGGAAGCCCCGCGCCTGCGCGAGTTCTTCAACGTGCTCGATGCCGTGCCTGCGGTGCACGACCGGCATGACGCGATCGATGCGGGTCGGCTCTCCGGCCTCGTCGAATTCAACGACGTCACCTTCTCCTATGACGGCAAGCGGCCGGCTGTCGAGGATCTCTCCTTCACCGCGCTTCCCGGCCAGACCATCGCGCTGGTCGGCGCAACCGGCGCCGGCAAGTCGACGGCGATTGCGCTGCTGCATCGCGCCTTCGATCCGCAGTCCGGCTTCATCAGGATCGACGGCATGGACGTGCGCGGGGTGACGCTGACATCGCTGCGGCGGAACATCGGCGTGGTCTTTCAGGAGGCGCTGCTGTTCAACCGCTCGATCGCGGAGAATTTGCGCGTCGGCAAGCCTGATGCCACCGAGGTCGAGATGCGCAAGGCGGCGGAGCGCGCGCAGGCGCTCGAATTCATCGAGCGCAGCGGCGGCTTCGAGACCAATGCCGGCGAGCGCGGCCGCATGCTGTCCGGCGGCGAGCGCCAGCGGCTGTCGATCGCCCGTGCACTGCTGAAGGATCCGCCGATTCTGATCCTGGACGAGGCGACCAGCGCACTCGACGCCGTCACCGAGGCAAAGGTGAATACCGCTCTCGACGAAGTGATGAAGGGTCGCACCACCTTCGTGATCGCCCATCGCCTCTCCACCATCCGCAATGCCACGCGCATCCTGGTGTTCGAGAACGGACGTGTGATCGAAAGCGGAACTTTTGATGAACTCGTGGCCAAAGGCGGCCATTTCGCCGACCTCGCCAGGGCTCAGTTCATGGTTCAGGAGAACGCACGGGCCAGCGTGACAGCGGCTGAGGCTGCCGCGACGGCAGCCAAATCATCTTAGCAAGTCGCCTTGGCAAGTCCCCATCATACCGTCGAAATTCGGCCCATTTCATTGCGGAATACCCCGCTGATGCCCCTATTCCCGACGCACCAGCCGGTATAGGTTTGCGGCGCCGCAAGCGGCGGCGCTGGATTTCAGAACCGAACATCAGATCACGAGAGCCGACCGGAACCGTCGGGTCTCCAAGGACCGGAATCGGATAGTGCACGCTCTTCGCCCGCTGCTTCGTCAATCCCTGTTCAACCTGCTCGCCGCGGCACTCGCATGCGGCGCATTGCTGGCGCCGCGCGCGGCGAGCGCCGAAGCGCTGCTCCTGATCGAGGCCGACAGCGGCAAGGTGCTGCAGGCGGAAAACGCGACCATTCCCTGGTATCCGGCTTCCGTCACCAAGATCATGACCGCCTATGTGACGCTGAAGGCGGTCAAGGACGGCAAGCTCACACTCGACACGATCCTCACGGTGTCGCCGACCGCAGCCTCGCAGTCGCCCTCGAAGATGGGGTTCCGCCCAGGAACGCAGCTTACCGTCGACAACGCACTCAAGATGATGATGGTGAAGTCGGCGAACGACATGGCCGTCGTGCTCGCCGAAGGCGTCGGCGGTTCGATCGACGGCTTCTCGGCGCTGATGAACGACACTGCGCAGAAGCTCGGCATGACGCAGACGAGCTACGTCAATCCGAACGGCCTGCCCGCCGACGGACAGATCACCTCCGCGCGGGATCTCGGCATTCTCGCGCGCTCGTTCCTGCGCGATTTGCCCGAGTACGAGTATTTCGTGCACATTCCGGCTATCCGCTTCGGCAAGCGCGTCACCGGGAATTTCAACAAGCTGATCGGCCGCTATCCCGGCGCCGACGGTTTCAAGACCGGCTTCATCTGTGCCTCCGGTTACAACCTCGTCGCATCGGCCACCCGCAACGGCCGCCGGCTGATCGCCGTCGTGCTGGGCGCCAACTCCGGGACCGCGCGCGCGGTGAAGGCGGCGCAGCTGCTGGAGCGCGGCTTCTCGCAAGACAATCTCACCTGGCTCCGGCCCTCGCTCGGCACCGTGGACAAGCTGGTGCCGGTCGACGCCTCGCCGCCGAACCTGCGTGACGACATGTGCGGCGGCCATCGCAAGCGGCCGGCCAGCGACGATGACGACGCACTGATCGCGACCAATGGCGGCACGTCCGGGTCCGCCTCGGCCACGGGCGGCGAAGCCCAGGTCACCTTCTTCACGGCCGGGCTTCAGCCGCCGCTGATGAAGGCCTCCGAGCTGATGGCCTCGGCCCCGGCGGCGGCCGAGCCCGTGCTGGTCTATACCGGTCCGACCCGCACCGGGACCGCCCTGATCGCAGCGGTCGCGGCCGATGCCGACCAGCAGGCCACGCCAAAGCCGCGTGGCAAGAAGTCGCGCGTCGCCAAAAAGCCCGACGCGGCAGACAAGCCGAAGGATGCCAAGACGGCGGCGGCAAAGCCCGACGCCAAGCCGGTGGCGGCCGCCAAGCCGGCCGACGCCAAATCCGCAGCCAAGCCGGCCGGCACCAAGCATGTCGCAGCCAAGCCCGATGCGGCGGCAAAGCCTGCGGCAAGCGGTGAGCAGGCGGCCAAGCCCGCCAAGCCCAAGGCCGCGACCAAGCCCGCCAAGCCGGCCAACAACAGTTAACGGCCGACGCGAGGCGAGACCGCGCCGCACTTCGCACTTGCGGCAGCGCCGTTTGCGAGGATTCCGGTAGCCACTCCCTGACGTTTGTCTTAAGCCTCGACCGCTTGCCACCCGTTCCGGCAGGCTCGATACTGACGGCAATGAGGCAAGCCCGAGACACAACGGGCTCTGGTCAATGAGGGGAGTTTCCATGGAGCGCATCTGGCTTAAGCAATATCCGTCCGGCGTCCCCGCCGATATCGAGCCGACGCAATATTCATCGCTGGTAGACCTTCTGGAGGAGAGCTTCGCCAAGTTCGCCGACCGCAAGGCGTTCATCTGCATGGACAAGTCGATCAGCTATCGCGATCTCGACCAGATGTCGCTGGCGATGGCGTCCTACCTGCAAGGACGAGGCCTGCAACGCGGCGCCCGCGTCGCGATCATGATGCCGAACGTGCTGCAATATCCGGTCGCGACCGCGGCCGTGCTGCGCGCCGGTTTCGCCGTGGTCAATGTCAATCCGCTCTACACGCCACGCGAGCTCGAGCACCAGCTCAAGGATTCCGGTGCCGAAGCCATCATCGTGCTGGAGAATTTCGCCCACACCGTCGAGCAGGTGATTGCGAAGACGCAAGTCAAGCACGTCATCGTCGGCAGCATGGGCGACCTGCTCGGCTTCAAGGGCGTGATCGTCAATCTGGTCGTCCGCCGCGTCAAGAAGATGGTGCCGGCCTGGTCGCTGCCGGGCGCGGTGTCCTTCAACGACGCGATCTCCGCGGGCCGCTCTCTGGCCTTCAACAAGCCGAAGCTGTCGCCCGGCGACGTCGCCTTCCTGCAATATACCGGCGGCACCACCGGCGTGTCCAAGGGTGCCACCCTGCTTCATCGCAACATCGTCGCCAACGTCCTGCAGAACGACGCCTGGCTGCAGCCGGCGATGGCCGCGCCGCCGCATGTCGATCAACTCATGGTCGTCTGCGCGCTGCCGCTCTATCACATCTTCGCGCTGACGGCCTGCTACCTGCTCGCGGTGCGCGCCGGCGGCTGCAATCTCCTGATCCCCAATCCGCGCGACATCCCGGGCTTCATCAAGGAATTGGCGAAGTACCAGGTCAACAACTTCCCGGCCGTGAACACGCTCTACAACGGCCTGATGCACCATCCCGACTTCAAGAAGCTCGACTTCTCCAAGCTGAAGATCTCGAACGGTGGCGGCATGGCGGTGCAGCGCCCCGTCGCCGAGCAGTGGAAGGCGATCACGGGCTGCTCCATCGCCGAAGGCTACGGCCTGTCGGAGACGTCTCCGACGCTGACCTGCAACACCACGACCGATCCCGAGTTCAACGGCACCATCGGCATCCCCGTGCCCTCGACCTGGATCTCGATCCGCGACGACGACGGCAACGAGATGCCGCTCGGCCAGCCCGGCGAGATCTGCGCCAAGGGCCCGCAGGTGATGTCGGGCTACTGGAACAGGCCGGAGGAGACCGCCAAGGTGATGACCGCGGACGGCTATTTCCGCACCGGCGACATCGGCATCATGGACGAGAGGGGCTACACCAAGATCGTCGACCGCAAGAAGGACATGATCCTGGTCTCCGGCTTCAACGTCTATCCGAACGAGATCGAGGAAGTGATCGCGAGCAACCCGGGGGTGCTCGAATGCGCCGTCATCGGCATTCCCGATTCCAAGTCGGGAGAGGCGGTGAAGGCGTTCGTGGTCAAGAAGGACCCGAACCTCACGGCGGAGGCCCTGGTCAAGTTCTGCCAGGAGCAGTTGACGGGCTACAAGGTGCCCAAGCACATCGAATTCCGCACCGACCTGCCGAAGACCAATGTCGGCAAGATCCTGCGCCGGCAGCTCCGCGACGAGAAGAAGGCGGAGGCGGCGTAAGCGCCTCTTTCGTTCATGACCGACGACAGCAACATCAGTCCGGCCGGCATCCTCGCCTTCTGGCGCGAGGCCGGCCGCGATGCCTGGTACGAACGCAACGACGCATTCGACGCGGAGGTCAGGCGCCGCTTTCTCGCCCTGTGGCAGAAGGCGGTCGCCGGCGAGCTCTTGTCATGGGAGGCGACCGACGAGGGCGCACTCGCGCTCGTCATCGTGCTCGACCAGTTTCCGCGCAACATGTTTCGCGGCACGTCGCAGGCCTTCGCCAGCGACGCGTTGGCGCGCGACGTCGCCCGCGGCGCCATTGCGCGGGGTGCAGATCAAAGGATCGACCCGGTCCTGCTCGAATTCCTCTATCTGCCCTTCATGCATTCCGAGCACCTGCCCGACCAATTGCACTGCGTCGCGCTGTTTCAAAACACCGACAATACCGAAAACCTGAAATACGCGCGTGAGCACGCCGACATCATCCGGCGGTTTGGCCGCTTTCCCCACCGCAACCGTCTGCTCGGCCGCGACACCACACCGGACGAGCAGGCCTTCCTCGACGGCGGCGGGTTCGCCGGCTGATGACATAAAGGTGAAGGGTCCCGCCCTCACCGCCTGCCCTACCGGCAACATTGTGCAGCGCCGCCGCACGGTCTAAAAAGCGGGACCGATTTTCAGGGAGACTGACGATGGCGATCCAGACTGGCGACAAGCTGCCCGACGCGAAATTCCGAGTGATGACGGCCGAAGGCCCGCAGGTGAAGACCACCGACGATATCTTCAAGGGCAAGAAAGTGGCGCTGTTCGCGGTGCCCGGCGCCTATACCGGCACCTGCCACAAGATGCATCTGCCGAGCATCTTCCTCAATGCCTACGCCCTGAAGGACAAGGGCGTGGACACCATCGCCATCGTCTCCGTCAACGACGCCTTCGTCATGAACGCCTGGAAGCGCGACACCGACCAGCGCGACGAGGCCATCTTTCTGGCCGACGGCAATGCCGACTTCGCCAAGGCGATCGGCATGGAGCTGGACGCCTCCGGCAACGGTCTCGGCATCCGCTCCAAGCGCTATTCGATGCTGGTCGAGGACGGCGTGGTCAAGAAGCTGAACCTCGAGGCGATGCCGGGCAAGGTCGAGGTGTCCGGCGGCGATACTCTGCTCGGGCAGCTGTAAGTTTTAGACCCTGCCCTTTCCAAGGATGACGTCATGCCCGGGCTTGTCCCGGGCATCCACGTTCTTGGTCTTGCGCGGCAATGCGTGGATGGCCGGGTCAAGCCCGGCCATGACGAACGGAGAGACCTACTCCGCCACCCGCGCCTGCAACCGCGCCTTCACAATCCCGTCGCGCGCGAGCTGATCGGCGCGTTCGTTCTCGGGATGGCCTGCGTGACCTTTGACCCAGTGCCAGCGGATCTCGTGCTGCTTCAGCGCAGCATCGAGGCGCTGCCATAGTTCGACATTCTTCACCGGCTTCTTGTCGGCGGTGCGCCAGCCGTTGCGCTTCCAGCCGTGGATCCAGCCGGTGATGCCCTGACGGACATATTGGCTGTCGGTATAGAGATCGACGGTGCACGGCTTCTTCAGCGCTTCCAACGCGGAGATCGCCGCCATCAATTCCATCTGGTTGTTGGTGGTGTGGCACTCACCACCGTTCAGTTCTTTTTCCTTGTCGCCGAACTTCAGGATCGCGCCCCAGCCGCCGGGCCCCGGATTTCCCGAGCAGGCGCCGTCGGTGTAGATCGTGACAATCGGAAGCTCGCTCACGCCACCAGCCCTGACGGCAACAGCCCATAGTCGCGCACGCTGGAAACGCTCTGGTGGAAGCGCAGCTTGCGGACATATTCCAGCGGATCCTTCGGCCGAACCAGCGCGCCGGGCGGAACGTTGAGCCAGTCGACCAGCCGCGTCAGCAGGAAGCGCATCGCGGCGCCGCGCGCGAGCAGCGGCAGCGCGGCCTCTTCCGCCTCGGACAGCTTTCGCACACGGCCATAGGCGTTGAGGAAGGCCCGCGCCTTGGTGACGTTGAAGGAATGTTCCGGCTCGAAGCACCAGGCGTTGAGGCAGATCGCGACGTCATAAGCCAGCATATCATTGCAGGCGAAAGTGAAGTCGATGATCCCAGAGAGCTTGTCGCCCAGGAAGAAGACGTTGTCGTTGAAGAGGTCGGCGTGGATCACGCCTTCGGGCAGCTGCGTCGGCCAGACCCCGCTCTCGAGGTAGTCGAGCTCGTGGCTCAGGAAGGCGCGCAGGCCGGGCTGCACCTCGTCGGCCCGCTGTGACGCCGCATCGAACAGCGGCCGCCAGCCCGGGACCGACAGCGCGTTCGCACGCCTGATCGCGAAATTCGCGCCGGCCAGATGCATCCTGGCGAGCCCCTCGCCGACGCCGGCGCAATGGGCCGCGTTCGGCTTGCGCGGCCAGACGCCTTCGAGAAAGGTGATGATCGCGGCCGGCCGGCCCGACAGCTCGCGCAACGCCTCGCCGTCCGTTCCCTTCACCGGCAGCGGGCAGTTGACGCCGTGTTCGGCCAGATGCGTCATCAGCGCGAGGAAGAACGGCAGATCGTTCTTCGCCACGCGCTTCTCATAGAGCGTGAGGATGAACGACCCCTTGGTCGTATGCAGCAGGAAGTTGGAATTTTCGACGCCCTCGGCGATGCCCTTGTAGGAGAGCAACTCGCCGAGATCGTATTGGTTGAGAAAGTCCGCAAGCTCGTCGGCGGCAACGTCGGTGTAGACCGCCATGAAGGTCTACTCGGCGGCGGCTTCGGGGCGCACCTGGCGCGGCAGCGGGAAGAACTCGTTCTCTTCCGCGGCCGAGACCGTCTCCACATGCAACGTGAAGCGCTCGGCGAACGCGTCCATGATCTCCTCGACGATCACTTCCGGTGCCGAGGCGCCCGCGGTGATGCCGAGGCTGGTGATGTTCTCGAACCGCTTCCAGTCGATTTCGGTGGCGCGCTGCGCCAGCACGGCGATCGGGCAGCCCTCGCGTTCGGCGACCTCGCGCAGGCGCTGCGAGTTCGACGAGTTCGGCGCACCGACCACGATCAGGGCATCGACCACCGGCGCCACCTTCTTCACCGCGAGCTGGCGGTTGGTGGTGGCGTAGCAGATGTCTTCCTTGTGCGGCCCGTTGATGTTCGGGAAGCGTTCCTTCAGGAGCGCCACGATCTCCGCGGTGTCGTCGATCGACAGCGTGGTCTGGGTCACGAAGGCGAGGTTGTTGGGGTCCTTCGGGGCGATGGTCTTCGCGTCCTCGGCGGTCTCGATCAGGGTCACGGCGCCGGTCGGGAGCTGGCCGAGCGTGCCCACCACCTCCGGATGATGGGAATGGCCGATCAGGAAGATCTCGCGGCCGCGCTTGAAATGGATCGCGGCCTCGCGGTGGACCTTGGTGACCAGGGGGCAGGTCGCGTCCAGCGAGAACAAATTGCGGGACGTGGCGTCGGCCGGAACCGACTTGGGCACGCCATGAGCCGAGAATACCACCGGCGCGGTGGTGTTTTCCGGTATCTCGGCGAGTTCCTCGACGAAGATCGCGCCCTTCTTCTTCAACCCATCGACGACGTACTTATTGTGCACAATCTCGTGGCGAACATAGACGGGGGCACCGTATTTATCGAGCGCCCGTTCCACGGTGTCGATCGCCCGGACCACCCCGGCGCAGAAGCCACGGGGAGAACAAAGCACGATCTTGAGGTCTGGTTTGGCTGACATTGAGCGATCTCGGGACCGAATCACCTCGCCAAACGGGCGGGAAGCGGTCGATGAATGAATAGGGCTTGGGTACGGTCTTACAGGGACTTCAGAGGGAATTGGGCCCCCTTTCGGGCGCTGTCAAGGCACTATCTATAGCAGAACCATTGCGTGGCTACCCCCTCCGGGCTTATATAGCGCGAATTCCCAGTCATCGCTGATGACCACCGGTTTCGCCTCCAAAGGGGTGGGCGAAGCACAAAGGAGATTTGCCATGAGCAACGCACCTCTGATGCCCAAGGCGACCGCCGTCTGGCTGCTCGACAACACCGCGCTGACCTTCGATCAGGTCGCCGATTTCACCAAAATGCACCCTCTCGAGGTGCGCGCGATCGCCGATGGCGACGCCGCCCAGGGCATCAAGGGCATGGATCCCCTCTCCAACGGCCAGCTGACCCGCGAGGAGATTGAGAAGGGCGAGAACAACCCGGACTACCGGCTCCGCCTCCAGGAGAGCAAGGTCGTTCTGCCGCCGCAGCCCAAGCGCAAGGGCCCGCGCTACACCCCGGTCTCGCGCCGCCACGAGCGCCCGAGCGCCATCCTCTGGCTGCTCCGCAACCATCCCGAGCTCAAGGACGCCCAGATCATGCGCCTGGTCGGCACGACCAAGAGCACGATCGCCAGTGTCCGCGATCGCACCCACTGGAACACCTCCCAGCTGACGCCGATTGATCCCGTCACCCTCGGCCTCTGCTCGCAGATCGAACTCGATTTCGAGGTCGCGCGCGCGGCCAAGGAAAAGCCGATCGACGCAGCCTATGGCGGCGCCACCCTGCTGCCGGCCTCCGAAACCACCAAGAAGGACGAGTACGAACCCGCGGAGAGGTCCAGCGACGATCTCAACGTCGATGCCGTGTTCGCCAAGCTGAAGACGCTCGGCGGCAAGAAGCAGGACCAGGAGGAGGAGTAATCCTTCACTCTTCAGTCGTCATCGAATGCAAGCGCGGCGGGGAAACCCGCCGCTTTTTTTGGGTGACGCAAGAAGCTTCAGCAACCTCGTCATTGCGAGCGCAGCGAAGCAATCCAGATTGTCTTCGCGGAGAGATCCTGGATTGCTTCGCTGCGCTCGCAATGACGTAAAAGATGAAAAGCAGCCTCTACGGCCGGTCCGGATGGTTCAGCATGTATTCGCCGAGGTCGCGCTGGCGTCGGTCGGCGCGGGTGGTCGCGGCGCTGCGCTGGACGTCGCGGTCCTTGCGGCAGGCCACGTATTCGGGCGAGCCGGCCGCATAGCCGCGGCTCTGGCAGACCGCGTCGTCATCGTCGCCGCCCATTGCCACCGGCGTCTGGTAGCGCGCCGAGCAGGCGGAGAGAATGAGGCCCGCAAATGCAATCGCTAGAAACGGCTTCGAATTCATGGCAGGCCCTTCATGCTCATGGTGAGGAGCCCGCGCAGACGCGCGCCAGGCGCGCTCCTCAGGATGAGGATTGAGCGGAAAAATGCGGCCTATTCAAGCCCCATTGCAAACCTCACACCCGCCCCTTCAGCGCATCGCCGATCTCGTCCAGCACCTTGGGGTCCTCGATCGTCGCCGGCATGGTCCAGGCTTCACCATCCGCGATCTTCTTGATGGTGCCGCGCAAGATCTTTCCGGATCGCGTCTTGGGCAGGCGGCCGACGGTGATGGCGAGCTTGAACGCGGCAACGGGACCTAGCTTGTCGCGCACCAGCGCGATGATCTCCTTCTCGATCTCGGCGGGGGCCCGCTTCACACCCGCCTTGAGCACCAGGAAGCCGCAGGGTACCTCGCCCTTGATCGCGTCCTTGACGCCGAGCACGGCGCATTCGGCGACATCGGGATGCGAAGCCAGGATCTCCTCCATGCCGCCGGTGGAGAGCCGATGGCCGGCGACGTTGATGATGTCGTCGGTGCGGCCCATGACGAAGACATAGCCGTCGTCGTCCTTGTAGCCGGCATCCGACGTTTTGTAGTAGCCGGGGAATTCGGTGAGATAGGCTTCCTTGAAACGGTCGTCCTGATTCCACAGCGTCGGCAGGCAGCCCGGCGGCATCGGCAGCTTGATGACGATCGAACCCATGGTGTTCGGGCCGACCGGCTTTGCCGCTTCGTCGACCACGTCGACCTGATAGCCCGGCATCGGCACCGTCGGCGACCCGTGCTTCACCGGCAGCTGGCCTAAGCCGACCGGATTGCCGGCGATGCACCAGCCGGTTTCGGTCTGCCACCAATGGTCGATGACAGGCACTTTCAATTGCTGCTCCGCCCATTCCACCGTCGGCGGATCGGCGCGCTCGCCGGCCAGGAACAGCGTGCGGAACGTCGAGAGGTCGTATTGCCGGATGAATTTTCCTTCCGGATCTTCTTTCCGGATCGCGCGGAACGCGGTCGGCGCAGTGAAGAAAGCGACGGCTTTGTGCTCGCAGATCACGCGCCAGAACGCGCCGGCATCGGGCGTGCCGACCGGCTTGCCCTCATACATGATCGAGGTCGCGCCGTGCAGCAGCGGGCCGTAGACGATGTAGCTGTGGCCGACCACCCAGCCGATGTCGGAGCCGCACCACCAGACCTCGCCCGGCTTGACGCCATACAGGTTGAACATGGACCATTTCACCGCGACGAGATGGCCGCCATTGTCGCGCACGACGCCCTTGGGAATGCCGGTCGTGCCTGACGTATAGAGGATGTAGAGCGGATCGGTAGCGGCGACGGGCACGCAAGGCGCCTGCTTGCCGTCGTTCATCGCCTTGCGGCGCAGGCCCGCCCAATCATAGTCGCGGCCGGGCGTCAGGGCGCAGACGAGCTGTGGACGTTGCAGCACGATGCAGGCCTTCGGCTTTGCGGCCGCAAGCCTGATCGCCTCGTCGAGCAGCGGCTTGTACTGCACGATGCGGCCGGGCTCGATGCCGCAGCTCGCCGACAGGATCAACTTTGGCTGCGCATCGTCGATGCGGGTGGCGAGCTCTTTCGCGGCAAAGCCGCCGAACACCACGGAGTGCACCGCGCCAATGCGCGCGCAGGCGAGCATCGCGACGACGGCCTCCGGGACCATCGGCATATAGAGGATGACGCGATCGCCCTTGGCGACACCAAAATCCTGCATGATGGCGGCGAGCGCCTGCACTTCGGCCAGCAGTTCGGCGTAGGTGAATTTGGTGACGCTATTTGCCAGCGGCGAATCATGGATCAGCGCGATCTGGTCGGCGCGGCCGCGTTCGACATGGCGGTCGAGCGCGTTGTAGCAGGTGTTGACGACGCCACCGCTGAACCAGCGGCCGTAGACCCCCTGCGAGGAATCGAAGATCTTTTTCGGTGGCTCGATCCAGTCGATCTCCTTGGCCGCCTCGGCCCAAAAGCCCTCAGGGTCGGCCAGCGAGCGCGCATAAGCCTCGTGATAGAGGCTCCTTCCGTCGATGTTTCCTTGGACGTTTCCTCGGACGTTCATTCCCGCGCTCCCGTTCCCTTTTATCGCCTGGCATTGACCTTGTGGCAGGACAAACGTCCCGCCATGACAGGGATCAAGTACCGGCCATGTTTGAGGGGTATTTTCCCGGGAACGGGCCGCGGTTCAAGCTGAAAAGAACAACGCTCAGCTATCCATCGCATTCAGCCGCTGCAGCCGGTCCTGCATGACCTTCCTGAGATCATAGCCCGGGCGGCCGAAGCTGGTATTGCGGGTGGCGAGGAAATCGCGCTGGGTGCGGCGGAGGTCGCCGGCCGAGCGGGACCCGGCCGATTTCAGCACTCGCTCGTAGGTCTCGGCGATCTGGCGATCGAGCACGCCCAGCTGCGGATCGGCACAGATCACCTTCTCGACCTCGCGCTTCGCAGTGGCACAATCGAACGACGGGCCATTGCCGGAATTCGCAGCGAGCGGCCGCAACGGCTCGCCGCCGAATTTCGCGATCTCCGCGATCATGGCGCGGCGGCCGGCGGCGGCGTTGTCATTGCCGGGATCGAGCCGCAGCGCGGTCTCGTAGTCGGCCAGCGCCTTCTTGCGCTCGCCCATCTTTTTGTAGAGCACGGCGCGGTTATTGTAGGTCTGCGCGAAATTCGGATCGAGTTTCAGCGCGGCCTCGTAGTCGCTCAGCGCCGCGCCAAGCTCGCCCTTGAGGTGGTAGGAGTCGCCCCGGTTGGTGAAGAAGTTCGGCCGCGGTGCCAGCCGCAGCGCCTGATCGTAATCGGCAATCGCCTTGTCGTACTCGCCCATGGCTGCCAGCGACAGGCCGCGATTGTCGTAATATTCGGGCACCTTAGGATCGAGCCTGATCGCCTCGCCGTCGTCGGCAACCGCCTTATCGAGCTGGCCGAGCTTCTTGTAGGCGGCGCCACGATTGGTGTAGCTGCGCGGCCGGTTCGGATCGAGGCGCAACGCCTCGCTGAGATCGCGGATCGCCTTCTCGTTGTCGCCGCCGAGATAATAGGTCACGCCGCGGTCGGACCAGGCCTGTGCATTGTCAGGCTTCAGCTTGATCGCCTGGTCGTAATCGGCAAGCGCGCGGTCGAGCCGGCGCTGGTTGGTGTAGACGACGCCGCGCAGCTCGTAAGATTCCGAATCCTGCGGATCGAGCTCGATGGCCTTGCTGAGGTCCGCCGCGGCGCGGTTGAGATCGCCGCCGGCCTCGCGGAGGAGATCGCCGCGCAGGCGCCAGGCTTTTGCGTTCTTGGCATCGAGCGCAATGGCGCGATCGATATCCCGCAGCGCCTGCGTGAGGCCGCCCGAGGTCCGCGCATTGGCGTCAGCGCGCACCAGCAATGCCGCGGCGCGATCGGAGGATGGATTTGAGGCCTGGTCAATGATGACGCTGCAGGCCGGGATCAGCTCAGCCGGAGCGGCCTTGCTCCCCATCGCGCAATCGACGCCGGCCGAGGCAGGGGCGACGAGGACGACGCTCATTGCCGCGCTGAGCAGGAGCGAGCGAAACGAGATTTTTGCAAACGAGAGCATTTGCGCGGAAGGATGCGTGCCGCACATGGCATAGGGCTCCGGAACATCAGGCTTTCACCATTGTCGCGGCGGGGAAGCGATGGGTTCAAAATTGAGCCAGTCAGGGGCGCACCAGCGCCCTTCTCACGAGAAGTCGTCATGCCCGGGCTTGAGGTTGCGGAGGCCCTAAAGTTTCAATACCCGTCCACCCCGTTGAGCCGCTGCAGCCGCTCCTGCATTGCCTTCTTCAAATCGTACCCCGGCCGGCCGAACCCGGCGTTGCGGCGGGCGATGAAATCGTCCTGCTCGCGCTGAAGCGCCTTCGCTTCGCCTGCATTGCGGGCTTCGCGCAACACGCGCGCGTTGGCGGCAAAGACCTCACGGTCGAGATCAGCGAGCTCGCGGTTGGCGCAGATCGCCTTCTCGACGGGACGGCGCGCACCCTTGCAAATGAAGCTGGGCTTGCCCGCGACCGCCATCTGCGCGCCGATCCGCTCGATCTCGCGCGCCATCGCCTTGTGATTGGCCTTGGCCTTCTCGTGGTTCGGATCGATCTTCAATGCCGCGCCGAAATCCTGCACTGCCTTGGGCTTGTCGCCCTTCCTCAGCCAGAGCTCGCCCCGCGCGTTGAAGATATCGGCGAGACCGGAATCGAGCTCCAGGGCGCGGCTGTCGTCGGCGATCGCGCGGTCGACCTGATCATGCCGGGCAAACAGCACGCCGCGCGCGATCAGCGCCTTGATCAGGTCGGCCTTCGCCGTCTTCTCGTTGTCGATCACGGCGGCGCAGGCCGTGACTGCCTTGTTGATATCGTCGGCTGCGGCAGCCGCGAGGCACGGCGCGATGTCGACCTGCGGGACCGCGGCCGGTTCGCCGCCGGTCGCGGCATGAGCCACGACGAACGAGAGCGCGAAGAGCATCGCGGCGCCGGACCATTGAATGAGAAAACGCATGCTCGTCACAGTCGGCAAATCTTGGGTGTCAATCTTGAGTTAAGGTCCAGGTTGAGGTCTTGCCTTGGGGCTGCACTATCCATCATACGGCCGGATTGGTGCTAGCTTGTGGCGCCGCTCAAATCGGTTTCGGGGATCAACGTGTCGACATTCGAATGGATCATCGTGCTTCTGCTCGGCGCCGTTGGATTATCGGCGCTGGCGCGGCGGATCAAGGTCCCCTATCCGACCTTTCTCGCGATCGGGGGTGCACTGATCGCCTTTGTGCCGTCGAGCCCGTCCTGGACGCTGGAGCCCGACTTGGCACTGGCTCTTTTTGTCGCACCGGTCCTGCTCGATGCCGCCTTCGACACCTCGCTGCGCGATCTCCGCAACAATTGGGTTCCGGTCTCCACTCTGGTCGTCGCCGCCGTCGGCCTGACCACGGCCGCTGTGGCGTACGTCGCGCACCGGCTGATGCCTGGCATGCCCTGGGCCGCCGCGGTTGCGCTCGGCGCCATCGTGGCCCCGCCGGACGCGGCCGCCGCGGTCGCGATCCTGAGCCAGGTCAAGCTGCCTCACCGCATGGTCAAGGTCCTTGAGGGCGAGAGCCTGCTCAACGACGCGACCGCGCTCCTGATCTATCGCATCGCGGTCGGAGCGATCGCCACCGAGCATCTGGCATGGAGCCAGGTCGCGCCGACCATGGCGCTGGCCCTGGTCGGCAGCGTCGTCGCGGGCCTGGTCGCAGGCCGCATCATTCCGCTGTTCATGGAACGCGTGAAGGAGGCGCCGAGCGCGATCATCGTGCAGTTCGCCACCACCTTCATGGTCTGGATTGCCGCCGAGCATCTCGGTCTCTCCGGCATCCTCACCATCGTGGTCTACGCCATCACCATCGCGCGCACGGCGGGGGCACGCATGCCGGCGCGGCTGCGAGTACCTTCCTATGCGGTGTGGGAGACCATGGTGTTCGTGCTCAACGTGCTCGCCTTCATGCTGATCGGCATGCAGATGCGACCGATCTGGACGCGCCTCGATGCGGACGTGCGCTGGGACTATTGCGTGGCGGCCGCCTGGATCCTGCTCACTGTGGTCCTGGTGCGGCTGGCCTGGATCACGTTCTACCGCACGACGCTACGCACGCTGGTGGCGCACGGCATCTATCACCCCAAGGATCCGAAGCAGGTCGCTTCGGCCAAGGGCGGCCTCATCATCTCCTGGTGCGGCATGCGCGGCCTCGTCACGCTCGCCACCGCCTTTGCCCTGCCGGAGAGCTTTCCGCATCGTGACTTCATCGTCTTCTCGGCGTTTGCCGTCGTGCTCGGCACGCTGGTCGTGCAGGGCCTGACGTTGCGGCCGCTGATCCTGGCGTTCGGCCTCAAGGACGACGATCCCGTCGGCATCGAGGTCGCGCGCGCCCGGGCCGTTGCCTATCGCGCGGCGCTCGACGCAATCGAGGACGATCCGTCGGAGGAAGCGGAAATCCTGCGGCTCGAATATCGCGCCATCCTGATGCAGGCCGACGACGATCCCCATGGCGGCATCACCAACGGCGAACTGCCCGCCGACCCGCTGCGCCGCCGTGGCATCGCGGCCGCGCGAAAGTCGATCTTCGATCTCCGGGCCAGGGAAGTGATCGGCGACGATGCGTTCCATCGGATCGAGGAAGAGCTCGATCGCGCGGAATTGAGCGCGGGAGGTTAAATCTTCTTGACCCCGACAAGGTCCCTGCACAGGTGGCTAGGGGCTTGAACCAAACGCCGCCTCCCCAGACTCATCCCTCATGACGACCCTGATCGACGACCGTCGTGTGCGCGCGCGAGATGCGTCGCCCGCACGATATTTCTATCTCCACATGGCACTGGCCTGCGCAGCCACCGCTTTTCTCGGCTTCGTACCGACCTATTTTGTGCCGCTCGCCAACCGGACACTGTCCGCAAGCCCCGTCATTCATTTCCATGGTCTGTTGTTCTTCACCTGGTCTCTCTATTTCGTGATCCAGACCTGGCTCGCCGCCTCAGGCCGCTTGGTCAATCACCGTGCGCTCGGCATCGCCGGCGTTTCGCTCGCGACCGCGATGACGATCTTCGGCTTCCTCGCCTCCGTCCATGTGATGCAGCATTCCGCAGCGCTCGGACAGAAAGAGGCCGGCATCGCCTTCTCGATCGTGCCGATGAGCGGGATCGCGTTCTTCGCTGGTGTATTCGTGCTCGCGATCATGAACACGCGAAAGCCGGAGATTCACAAACGCCTGATGCTGCTCGCCGCGGTCTCCATCCTCGATGCGGCGATCGCGCGCTGGTTTCTCACCTTCCTCGCGCCTCCGGGACCGCCCGGGCCGCCGCCGGTGCCCGTCACCATCGCGCCAGCCATGGTCGCTTCGCTGCTGCTCGTCGTCGCCATGGTACGCGACTGGCGCACCGAAGGCCGGGTCCACCCGGTCTACATCACCGGCACGCTCGCGATGCTGGCGGTGAAGATCTTGAACTGGCCGGTCAGCGAGACCGCGGCGTGGCATTCGTTTGCCGGCGGGATTCTGGCGCTGGCGCAATAATGTCGTCCTGGCGAAAGCCAGGACCCATTACCCCGAATGCGAATTGTTGAAGAAGCTGGAGCCGGCAGCCTTCGCCAAACCTCTCCCTGTGGTTATGGGTCCTGGATCAGCGCTCGCTACGCTCGCTTGTCCAGGACGACGGCGAATATGGAGCGGCGCCTACGCCCCCGCCTTGCACGTGATCCCGCCGTCCACCACGAGCTCGATCCCCGTCACATATTTCGCTTCGTCCGAGGCCAGGAACAGCGCTGCGTTGGCGACGTCGAAGGCGTCGCCCATGTGGCCCATCGGCACTTGCGCATCGCGCGCGCGCCACATCGCTTCGACGTCACCCTTGGCATAGCTGTTCGCAAGACCTGCGGAATGTTCCACCATCGGCGTCTTCATCAGGCCGGGCAGGATCGCGTTGACGCGGACATGGTGGCGCGCGAATTCGATCGCGGTGGAACGCGTCAACTGGTTCATCCCCGCTTTGCTGACGTTGTAGCTGACATACGAAATCCCGACATGGCGGATCGAGGCGATCGAGGAGATGTTGATGATGGAGCCGCCACCCTGCTTCACCATCACGGGGATGACGTGCTTCATGGCGAAATAGGCGCTCTTGAGGTTGACGCTGAAGACGCGGTCCCAGCTCTCCTCGGTCACTTCGACAACGCTGCCCATCTCGGCGATGCCGACATTGTTGTCGAGCACGTCGACGCGGCCGTAGGCCTTCAGGCACGCCGCGACCATCGCCTCGACCTCGCGCGCGCGAGAGACGTCGGCCGTGAACGCGCTCGCCTGGCCGCCTTCGTCCGTGATGATCTTCGCGGTTTCCTCGGCGGCTGCGCCGTTGCGATCGACGCAAAACACCTGCGCGCCCTCGCGCGCAAAAGTGACCGCGGTGGCCTTGCCGTTACCCCAACCCGGCCCGATCGAGCCGGCGCCCACCACCATCGCAACCTTGCCCTTGAGCCGATCCATCGCGTTTCTCCCTTATTGTTGTTCTTTGTAGCCCGGATGGAGCGCAGCGTAATCCGGGGCCACTGTTCCCGGATTACGCTTCGCTCCATCCGGGCTACGGATCGTTGCAGACCTTCATCGTGGTGACGTTAGCACCAATGGGATGACCGACAATCTCGGACAACGTCCGGCACTTGCCGTCATGGCATAGCCGCCATTCGCCAGCCGCGCCCGAATTGCCCAGCACCACCTCCGGCATCGGCGCGGGCGCGGGCCTCCATTGAAACCAGCCGTCGACGAGGCGCGCCTCGGGCGGCGGCTCCATGCCGGGGCCCGTGCCCTTGACGCGTGCCTGCGTCAGTTCGAGCCCGGCGGAGGTGACGCGCCAGTCCTCCTGCCAATCGACTTTGGCGATCGAATGCGTCCACACCAGCGTGAACGCGGACAGCGCCAGCGCCTTCACGCCTGAGGCTGTGACGAAGCAGAGGCTCACACCGCCTCGACCGGCGCCGGCGGACGCCGACGCCACTGCCACAGCACGATGGCCGCGGCGAGCAGGAAGCCCGCGGTGTCGCTGAACGGGAAGTCGCCGAGCAGGCAGAGCGCGGCGCCGAGCGCGACCAGACGCTCGAGGAACGTCAGCCGCGTGAACAAAAAGCCAATCGCGACCATGCCGAACAGCGCGATCGCCACCAAGGCCTTCAAGCTCGCCAGCGCCACTGCGCCGTAAAAGCCGAGTTTTGCCGCCATGGGATCGCCGGCCTGCAGCATCAGGGCCGGCGAATAGACGAAGATGAAAGGAATGACGTAGCCGGCGAGCGCGATGCGCATCGCCTCCCAGCCGATCTTGTCCGGATTCTCCTTCGCGATCGGTGCTGCCGCTAACGCCGCCAGCGCCACCGGCGGCGAGAGGTCGGCCATGATGCCGTAATAGAACGCGAACATGTGGCTCGCGATCAGGGGCACGCCAAGTTTCGCCAGCGCGGGCGCCGCGAGCGCTGCCGTGATGATGTAGGTCGGGATGGTCGGGATGCCGGTGCCGAGCAGGATCGACAGCAGCATGGTCATGATCAGCGCCAGGAACAGGCTCTTCTCGCCGAGGCCGATCACCCAGCCGCCGAAGATGGTGCCGACGCCGGTCTGCGACATCATGCCGATGATGACGCCGACGATGGCGCAGGCCATGCCGACGGTGATGGCGGATTTCGCGCTTTCGGCCAGCGCATCGCGGCAGGCGCGCAAGGCGGCAAATCCACCGCGCACGAACGCAGTGATCACGATCAATGCGACGACGACGCAGGCGACCGGCACGATCTGAAGGCCGTCGCGCGAGAGCGCGGCAACGACGAGCGCGAGCCCGATCCAGAAGATATAGCGGATCGCCATCGAAGGCGCGCCGGTCGTGATGGCGGTGCCAAGGATCAGCGCCACGGTCAGCGCAAGGCCCATGCTGCCGGCATAGAGCGGCGTAAAACCCTCGAACAGCATGTAGACCAGCGCCGCGAGCGGCAGCACGAGATACCAGCGCGTCACCAGCGCCTTCCAGGCACTTGGAATCTCGGAGCGCTTCATGCCCGTGAGGCCGTGCTTGCCGGCTTCCAGATGCACCATCCAGAAGGCGGAGGCGAAATAGAGCATCGCGGGAATTGCGGCCGCTTTCACGACCTCCGAGTACTGGACGCCGAGCGTCTCCGCCATGATGAAGGCAACCGCGCCCATCACCGGCGGCATGATCTGTCCGCCCATCGAGGCTGTGGCCTCGACGCCGGCCGCGAACGCGCGGCGATAGCCGAACCTGATCATCAGCGGAATCGTGAACTGGCCGACGGTGACGACGTTGGCGACGCCGGAGCCCGAGATCGTGCCCATCATGCCCGAGGCGAACACCGCCACCTTGGCCGGGCCGCCGCGGGTCCTGCCGAATAATCCAAGAGAAACGTCGGTGAAGAGCTGGATCATGCCGGCGCGCTCCAGGAACGAGCCGAACAGGATGAACAGGAAGATGTAGGTCGCCGAGACGTAGATCGGCACGCCGTAGAAGCCCTCGGTGCCGAACGACAGATGCGTGACGATCTGGTCGAAATCATAACCGCGATGGTTGAGCGGCGACGGCAGATACTGGCCGAAGAACCAGTAGACGAGGCAGGCGCCGCACATCAGCGGGAGCGCCGCACCCATCAGCCGCCGCGTGCCCTCGAAGATCAGGATGGCCAGCGCCGTGCCGACCACGAGATCAAGGCGCGTCGGATCGCCGTCACGTGCGATCAAATCCGCATAGAAGATCCACTGATAGAGCCCGCACAGAAAGCCGGCGCCGCCGATCAGCCAGCCGATCGCGCGGCCGAAATCGCTTTTGGCGGTGAAGTTGCCGATCAGGCCGAAGGTGAGGAGAATGAGGAAGCCGACATGGACGCCGCGCACCACTTGGCTCGGCAGATAGTTGAAGGCCGCGACATAAAGCTGGAAGGTCGCGAAGGCGATGCCGATCCAGTACGCGAGCGTGCCCCACCAGCCCGGGCCAAAACCTTCCGGAAAACCGTGCTCGAAATTATCGAACTCGACCTTGATGGGCGCTTCGCTGCCCTCTGCCTTCTCCAGCATTTCAACCCATCCCCAATCGTCGAGCGCTTTTAGCATTGGCACGGTCCATCCGCGCCGTCATGCCCGGGCTTGTCCCGGGCATCCACGGACTTTCTCGCCTGGTCCTGGAACGTGGATGGCCGGGACAAGCCCGGCCATGACGTCCGATAACGAAGGCCGACCTTACTTGATCAGCCCCTTTTCCTTGTAATAGCGGATCGCGCCGGGGTGCAGCGGAACCGGGCTGCCGCTGGCGGCCGTCTCGAGCTTGATCTCCTTGCCGGCCGCATGCGCGTTGGCGAGCTCGGGCAGCGACTCGTAGACCAGCTTTGTCATCTGATAGGCGAGATCGTCCGACACCGCCGAGCTGGTGACGAGATAGTTGATCACGGCCGCGGTCGGTACGTCCTTGTCCTGCCCGGTGTAGGTGTTGGCGGGAATGGTCGCCGCGACGAAGGGCAGGCCGATCTTGTCGACGGTCTCCTTCGGCACCGACACCACCGTGATCGGGCTCGAGGTCGACAGATCCTTCAGCGAGGCCACGCCGAGGCCGGCCGATTGCAAGGTCGCGCCGAGCTGGCGGTTTTTCATGAGATCGACGGATTCGGCAAACGGCAGATACTCGACCTTGCCGAGATCCTTGTAGCTCATGCCGGCTGCCGCCAGGATCGCGCGCGAATTCAGCTCCGTGCCCGATTTCGGCGCGCCGACCGACAGGCTCTTGCCCTTGAGATCCGCCAGCGTCTTGATGCCGCTCTCGGCGGTCGCGACGATCTGGATGTAGTTCGGATAGATCGCGCCGATCGTGCGCAGCTTGTCGAGCTTGGTCTTGAAGCCCGCCTCCTCCTCGCCGTCCCAGGCCGCTTTCAGCGAGTCGCCCAGCGTGAACGCGATCTCGCCGCGGCCCTGCTGGAGCAGGATCAGATTCTCGACTGACGCCTTGGTGGCTTGCACCTGCGTCTTCACGTTCGGAATCTTGTCGCCGTAGATCTTCCCGATCGCGACCCCGAGCGGATAGTAGACGCCGGAGGTGCCGCCGGTCAGCACGTTGATGAAGGATTGCGCCTGCGCACAAGGTGCCGACGCAGCCAGAGCAACAGCCGCGGCCACGCCGAAAATCGTCCGTTTCATGATCTTTTCACTCCCCAAACCGGCCGGGAAGTTGGCCGGATGAGGGGTGCGGGTCAACCCATCCAAAAGTCAAAACAGGACTGCGGTAAATGGCTGTCCTGGCTCGATTTTTGGGGAACCCGGCGGGTGCGGCGAGGTGGCGCAGCCAGGTCGGGTCAGCCCCTCACTGGAAGGTCATGTCCAGGCATTTGGAGATGTCGGAGCCGAGGCCGGAGGAGATGATGATGCAGCCGCGGACTTTCTGCGCGCCGACGTCGGCGGCCCAGACCGAGTAGCCGCCGGGGCCGAAGAAGGAATTGGTGTTCGGTGGCTCGGTCTCGGTGGCGTCGAAATCGTAGTGGCCGTCGGTCTCGAAGATGCGCGGCTTCTTGGTGCAGGCGCCGTCGGTCTGGACGTTGATGACTTCCTTGTTGTCCCGGGTCAGCGCCAGCGAGACCTGGCAACGGAAATATTCCGAGGTCTTGGTGTTGAAGAGGTAAGTGTATGACTTGCAGGTCGCGGTGTTCAGCTTGCCCGGGGCCAGGCCGCGGCTGCACGAAATCCGCTGGTTGTGGCTGAGCTGGTAATCATCGGCCCGGGCGGCCGGCGCGAGCGCCGTCAGCAACAGGCCGGCGGCCCAGCAAGCTTTCATGACGAGGTTCATTCGAATCATCCCCTACCCAATGTTTTTGTCGAATTGCGTTCTAGACGGAAAGCGGAACATAGTCGCGCGGGGACGAAGGGAAAATCACAAACTGCTCGGCAAGACGTGATGCGCTGCGGCGCTTTCGCAAATTGACCCGGAAGCGCCGTTCGTGATTTGTTCAAGCCGGGGCGCCTCGATGGGGAGGATAGGGTGATGGCATTTTCGACAAGGATTTTTCTGGTGACGGCCGTGCTCGGCGCGTTGGCTGCACCCGCATTGGCGCAGACCGCTGCAACACCTTGGGAGCTCAAGCCCGACACCGGCTACGCCTATGACAAGGACGGCAAGACCTTTTCCTACAAGATGGGCACCAGCAACGCCGGCGAACTTCTGAAGGGCGCCAAGAAGGTACCGAAGGGCACGCTGTTCTTCCTCGGCCACAACGGCCAGCTCTACATGCGCAGCGGCCCGTATCTGGAAGGCGACGGCAAGTTCAAGTTCGGGTCGGATCAGTAGGGCGAGGCTGGCGGACGACAGCGCCGCCGCGCCCTCGGTGTCATCGTCCGCGAAGGCGGACGATCCAGTATTCCAGAGATGGTAGTGCTTGAACCGAGACGCCGCGGCGTACTGGATGCCCCGCCTGCGCGTGGCATGACAGCTACCGAGGACTAAAACGCCCCGGCCAGCTCCCGCGCGCCGGCGTTGTTGCTGTTGCTGTCCATCCTCGTGTCCGTCACCGCCAGCAGCTTCGCCACCGTGTTGTGGCGGATCGCGACCGGGTTGCGCTCGTAGCCGCCGCGCTGGAAGAAGTTCGAGGTCGGCACCTGCTCGCGCATCGCCTGCGGCATCGTCACCATGTCGAGGCCGGTGCCGTCGCCGGTGAGGTTCATCATCTCCAGCTCGGCCGCACTGAGCGGGCGGCTATAGCCCTTGGCGCGCGCGAACAGCACCGAGGTGAGCAGCTTGTGGGTCTGCAGCATCGGCCCGATATCGATGTCGAGCACCATGGCATGCATGGCCCAGCCCTGCGCGGTGTTGCCGATCTTCTCGTGCTCCGACCAGGTGTCGGGCACCGATTTGGCATGCGCCACCATTTTCTTCAGCACAGTGAGCTTGTGCTCGAGCGACTGGCGCGCCGGGCCCGAGGTCCTCGCCACCTTGTCAGAAAGCGCGCGGATGAATTCATGGCCTTGTTCGGCCAGCAGCTCGACGCTGTTGGTCGTCAGCAGCTGGTTGTAGCCCATCGCGGTCGAAATGGCGCGCTTGCCGCCATGCTCGATTCCCGCCTGCACGTCGTAACTGCCGGTGCCGCCGGTCTCGAACGCATAGACCCGCACCGCCTGTTCGCGCGTCAGCCCCGAGGCCAGCGCGTAGCGTGCATAGACGCGCTTGAATTCGACCTCGCTGGCCGGCCGCTGTGGCGTGAACTGGTAGAGTTCCTGCGCCGCGCGCAGCAGATCGGCGACCACGGGGATCGGCTTTCTCGTCGGACGGTCCGGGGTTTCCTCCGGCTCCGGATTCACCGGCCGTTTCGGCCCATTGTAGAGCGGCGGATGCTCCAGCACGTAGTCGTCGAGCGTGACCTGCTGGCCGCTGCGCCGCTTGGCGTTGCGACCTTTCCGCTTCTCGGAGATCTGGCTCCAATAGGCGCCGGCTTCCTCGTCGAACGCAGCACGCGCCGCCTGATACTCCTGCAGCTTGCGGCGATATTCGAGCAGGGCGGGCGACGCGCCGCCTTGCGCGAAAAATTGCGACAACAGCTGGGCTTTGGCATTGCGAACGGCCGGCGGCAGCGCGTCGGATTCGCCACCGCGCGCGGCAGGCGCGAGCAGGACGAGCGCGAGTGGAACCAGTCTCACCGCATTTCGAATCGATTGATGCATGCTGCCCTCTTAGCAGGCATCCGGTAACCGTCACGTTAACACGCCGTTTACCATCATCATTTCCAGGCAAACACCGGCTGTTCCAGCTCGGTGACGCGGGTGTGTCGTCCTGCCAGCACTTCGCGGAACTGGTAGATCAGCGCCGCCGTCGGTGCGTGGATCAAGCTCGACTGATGATGAAAGCGGATCACACGGCGCGTGCTCTCGGGGATCCCGACGAAATCGAAGGCGTCGGCGCGCTCGACCGTCGCGAGCGCGATGCGATGGACGGAGGCGACCTCGTCCGGGTTTGGTTTGATCGCGGCACTATCGGCGGCCCAGACCACGACCGGCGTAATCAGATAGCCCGAGCGGGTCGGATAATCATCCAGCGTGCCGAGCACCTCCGCGCCGGTGAGGTGGAGGCCTAGCTCCTCGTCGAGTTCGCGCAGCGCCGCCTCGACCGGCGTCTCGCCGGCATCGCAGCGTCCACCGGGCAAGGCCCATTGACCGCGATGGGCGCGCAAATGAGATGCGCGTAGCGTGAGCAGCAACGCCGTGTCATCGCTCTCGCTAGCCGCAGTCAGCGCAATTGCAACCGCCGCACGCTTCAACACCGCCGGCGCCTCGTCCTCCGGCAGCCGCGTGAAGGCCGCGCAGGCAGCCGCGATATTCCGCCGTGTGGCATCATCGAACGGTCTCATGATGCTTGACTACACCACGTCCGGCCCCGATGAAATGAGATCGCACGACCGCTCGGGAATGGACGACATGACCAATAAGACAGCCGCAAGGCTGAAGGCAGAAGGCTGGACCATTCTGGAGACCACGGGCTTCATGCATCTGATCGGCCCCCTGTGGGAGCGCAAGGTCGACGGCCAATACGAATTCGCACTCGCGACCGAGGACAAGCACCACAATCGCCGCGGCATGGTCCAGGGCGGCGTGATGATGACGTTCGCGGACCGCACCTGCGGCATGACCGCCCGCTACGTCTCCGGCAAGGAGTTCATGGCGACGGTGCAGCTCGACACCCATTTCGTCGAAGCCGGACAGATCGGCGACATCCTGATCTCCCGCCCGCGCGTGGTGCGCGCGACGCGCAGCCTGATCTTCATGAGCACCGAGGTGACGGTGGACGGCCGCTGCGTGGTGATGGCCAATGGTGTGTTCAAGATCTTGAAGGGGCCGGGGTAGCGGTGCTGCGTTCACTGCGCTCCACACATTCCGCCGTCGTCCCGGCCTAGTGCGCAATTGCGCACGGGGGGCCGGGACCCATACTCCGAGGCAAAAATTGCAGCGCGAAGCTGGTAACTCCGAATCTTCGCCAAACCACATCCTGTGGTTATGGGTCCCGGCCTTCGCCGGGACGACCCTGAGGGATTGCTTCACTGCGCTCGCAATGACGGAGTTAGCTGGATATGTTGGTCGCTCCAGTAAAGCAGAGGACAGCCCATGCAATACCGCCAACTCGGCCGCAGCGGCCTCAAGGTGTCGCCGATCTGCTTGGGCACCATGATGTTCGGCGGGCCGACCGATGAAGCCGCCTCAAAGCGCATCATCGCGAAGGCGCACGAGGCCGGGGTCAATTTCATCGACACCGCCGACGCCTATTCGAAGGGCGCATCCGAAGAGGTCGTGGGACGCGCCATCAGCAACAACCGTCACGCCTGGGTGCTCGCGACGAAACTTGCGAACCCTATGGGGGACGATCCAAATCGTGTCGGCCTGTCCCGCCGCTGGGTGTTGCAAGCGGCGGATGAGAGCCTGAAGCGGCTCGGCACCGACCACATCGACATCTATTATCTGCACAAGGAAGACCATTCGACGCCCCTGGAGGAGACAGTGCGCGCGATGGGCGACCTGATCCGCGCCGGCAAGGTGCGCTATTTCGGCGTCTCGAACTATCGCGCCTGGCGCGTCGCCGAGATCTGCAATATCTGCGACCGGCTCGGCATCGACCGGCCCGCGGTGAGCCAGCCCTATTACAACGCCATGAACCGCATGCCCGAAGTCGAGCACTTCCCGGCCTGTTCCTATTACGGCCTCGGTATCGTGCCCTATAGCCCGCTGGCGCGCGGCGTGCTGACCGGCAAATACAAGCCCGACGCGGCTCCCGACAAGGAGACGCGCGCAGGCCGCAACGACACGCGCATGATGCAGACCGAATGGCGCCCGGAATCGCTCCAGCTGGCGCAGGAGATCAAGGCTCACGCCGAGAAAAAGGGCATCACCGCAGGACAGTTCGCTGTCGCCTGGGTGCTGAACTCCGCTTTTGTCTCCTCGATCGTTGCCGGTCCGCGCACCGAGGAGCAATGGGACGGCTACACCGGCGCGCTCGACTATCGCTTCACTGCCGAGGACGAGGCGCTGATCGACAGACTGGTCGTGCCGGGTCATCCCTCGACGCCGGGCTACAACGACCCGGCCTATCCGATCGAAGGACGCCGCGCGCGGACGGCCTGAGCCGGAGACAGGAATGGCCCTCGAAGATCGCTACGGGCTGCCGCTCTCCACCTCTTCGCCCGAGGCGGCATCCGCTTATCGCGAGGGCATCGACCTCATGCTCGCGGGCTGGACCGGCACGGCGGAAACGCTGGAGCGCGCGATTGCGGCCGATCCGGATTTTGCGCTGGCCCATATCGCCCGCGCCCGCCTGCATGGCTTCTATCAGCAAGGCGATCTGGCACGGCAGAAGGCAGCACTCGCGCGCGAGCTCGTGGCGAAACGCGGCACGGAACGCGAGCGTTCGCATGTCGAGACGCTGGCGCTTTCAATCGAGGGCCGGCTGCCCGAGGCGATCGCGGCGACGATGACGCACGTCGAGGCGTGGCCGCGCGATGCATTGGTGCTGTCGCTACCGCTCGGCGCCTTCGGCCTGTTCGCGTTCTCAGGCATGGCGGATCACGACCGCGCGCGACAGGAGCTGTGCGAACGCGTCGCGCATCACTATGGCGAGGATTGGTGGTTCCTCACCATGTACGGCTGGGCGATGACCGAGAACGGCAATGTCAGTCGCGGCCGCGGCGTCACTGAGCGCGGCTTCGAGCTGCGCCGGCAGAATGCCCATGCCGCGCACGCCGTGCTGCATGCGATGTTCGAGGACGGCTCGATCGAAGCGGCCGACCGGTTCGTCGACGACTGGATCCCCTGTTACGACCGCGCCGGGATCTTGCACGGCCACATCCGTTGGCATCAGGCGCTCGGCGCGCTGGAGCATGGCGATGCCGCGCGGGCGCTCGCGATCTATGCCGACGTGCTACAGCCGCAGGCCACACAGGCGCCGCCGCTCAACGTCGTCACCGACGCCGCGTCCCTGCTCTGGCGCCTATCGGCTTACGGCCACGCCGTGCCGAGCGCGCTCTGGCTCGAAGCCGACGCCGCCGCGCAAAAACTGTTTCCGAAACCGAGCCTGCCCTTCGCCGATATCCACATGGCACTGTTGGCGGCAGCGACGCAAAATCGCGAGGCGCTCGCCGCGCGTCTTGCCGTGATCGAGCAGCGGCTCGCCGATGGCAAGCTGCCGGCCGGTCCCGTGGTGCCGGCGGTCTGCCGCGCACTGGCGGCCTTTGCCAACGAGGACTACGCGGCATGCGTGCAAACGCTCACGCCGATTCTCAGTGAGGTCGTGCGTCTCGGCGGCAGCCACGCCCAGCGCGAGTTGATCGAGGACACTTTTATCGTTGCCCTGATGCGCAGCGGCGAGCTGCCCCGCGCCCGCGCACTGCTCGATGCCCGCCTGCACCGTCGCCCGTCCTTGCGCGATACGCGCTGGCAGGCGGCGATGGGGTAGCCTTGCCACGAAAAAAACACCGCCCGGGCGGCAAGTGCCGGCCGGGAATGGGTTGGGCGATCTGGGCGAATCGCCGTTGGGGTGGCGCGGTGGTATTTCAGACGGACTTGGCTGAGCAAACGGGATCGCAACCAATTTGCCGTTCGCTGGTTGTCGGACGGAACTTTCCCGTGGTTCCCTGGCATGTGAGCCTCCCGATGCGCCTCTGCCGACCCATCCTCGCTGTCGCCCTCGTCCCCACCTTCGCCCTCTTGGCAAGCCCTTGTTTTGCCGAGTCTTCCGCGCCGATTCCCGTCAACAATCCACCCGGGCAGCAGACCGCCTTTATCGACTTGCTGGCGCTGATGTCCGGCCACTGCAAGACGTTGAAAGTCGCCGGGCGCACCTTCGCCTGCAAGACGGTGGCCTACGCCCACGGCGACAGGGGCCGGGTCAATTTCACGGTCGCGGTCGACGATCCCGCCGACGAGAATCACGTCGTGTCGTTCTCCGGCGAGAACGGCAAGCGCGCCGACGACAATTCCTATGAGCTGCCGATCGACCGCATGCTGCTCAATTCCAAGGACCGCCCCAAGGTCGACGGCCTGCCGGTGCCGGCCGAGCAGACCTCCACCGGCCTCTGCCGCCAGACCGGCAATTTCGCCGCCAAGAAGGTGACTGACGTCACCTGCTCTGCCACCGACAGCGAGGGCCGGCGCTACGAACTGCTGTTCGTCTCCGACGGCACGCCTGTAAGCGTGCGTCGTATCAGACAGTCGGCGCCGTCGATCCAGGATCCGTTCAAATAGCGAACCTTCTTCGCTCCGCATGCGGGCGAGGTGAACCGCCGCCTGCGCGGCACAGCCGGATCGAATCCTTTCGTTGAAACTTCGGAACCGGCAGGTATGCTCGGATGCGTCCTCATCGAGGAGGCGCCCGTTGCAAACACAGGCAGGCACAGAGTCCAGCAATGCGGATGGTCATCGCGATCAAGCGGCTCCTGATCGTCTTCCTGTTCGCAGCCCTGGCACATGAATGCCCCGCGGCCGACGGTCCGGGGCAGCGCTCGATCCTGGTGCTGGAAGACGCCGACTTTCGTTCGCCGTTCTATTCGGAGATTTTTGCCGGTATCCGCACCGCTGCGAAGGAAAATGGACAGATCCATACCGTGATCTACGGCGAAAGCCTCGATCTCGCCCGCTTCCCGGGGCCGGACTACGAGGAGAGCCTCGTCGGTCATCTCAAGACCAAATACGCGCACCGGTCGATCGACGTCATCGTCTCCATCGGCGTCGCGTCGGCGAAATTCCTTCAGGGGCGCAAGCACGACATCTGGCCGGCTGCACCCGTAGTTTACGGCTTCGTGCCCGATCTGCCCGAGACGCGCGCGCTGTTCCTGCCCGACACCACCGCTATCTTTGCCAAGGTCTCTCCGGCGCAGTTACTGACTGCGGCACGCGCGGTCGTTCCCGACTTAAGTCGCGTCGTCCTCGTTGGCGATGCATGGAAAAATCCACTGACATATGGCCACTGGAAACAGGAATTCGCGGCCACGATACCGGATATCGAGATTATCGATCTGTCCGGGATGGTGCTGCGGGAAGTGCGCGAACGGGTCGGCTCCTTGCCCCCTGGCTCTGCAATCCTGACATCGGCGATGTATTCCGACGGGGAAGGCACCTACTATTTGCCGGCTGCGGCGCTTGCGCGTGTCGCCGAGCGCGCGAACCGCCCGATCATCATCACCTCCGATACATTTCTCGGGCGGACGGGAGTTGGCGGCTTCCTGCTGCTGCCCGAAACCATCGGACGGGAAGCCGGCCAATTGGCAATGCGGATTCTCGGCGGCGAATCGCCGTCGGACATCCCGTCCGTTGCCGGGGACAACGTGAAGCCGATCTTCGACTGGAGACAGCTCAAACTCTGGAATGTGGACGAAACCCGTCTGCCTCCGGGCAGCGAGGTGCGTTTCCGAGAACCGAGCTTCTGGGAGCAGTATTACTGGCGTGTCATGATCAGTGTCGGCGTGGTGCTGGTGCAGGCGACGATGATCGTCATCCTCCTGCGCGAGCGCAGGCTGCGATTCTTGGCGGAGGTCGAGGCACGCCAGCGCATGTCGGAGCTTGCCCACATGAATCGCCTTGCGACCGCAGGCGAGATGTCTGCCACGATCGCGCATGAGCTGAGCCAGCCGCTCGCCGCCATTCTGATCAATGCTGAGACCGCCGAGCAGGTGTTGCAGACACCGGCACCTGACCTCGGCGTGATCAGGGACATACTGGGTGACATTCGCCGAGACGACAAGCGCGCGAACGAGATCGTCGTTCAGGTGCGCTCATTTCTGAAGAAGGCCCGCACAGAGCGGCGCGAGCTCGACCTCAACGCGACGGTCGGCGAGGTGTTTCGGTTCCTTTCCGTCCAGGCCCTGACCTACGACGTTGCGCTCGCGACGGACCGATCGTCCTCGGATATTCGCGTAACTGCCGACAAAGTGCAGCTCCAGCAGGCTATTCTGAACCTGGTCATGAATGCCATCGAAGCGGTGGCCGATCTGCCGGAGGATCGGCGACGGATCGTCGGTCGAACCAGCCTTGCGAACAATCAGGCCATGATCTCGATCGCAGATGCCGGCGACGGCATCCGCACGGAAAAGATAGCCGAAATCTTCAAGCCGTTTTTCACAACCAAGACGCAGGGGATGGGCATCGGCCTCTCGATTACGCGCACGATCATCGAGGCACATGGCGGGCGCATCTGGGCCGACAACGCGCCGACAGGAGGCGCGGTCTTTCATATCAGCCTGCCGCTGGTCGCGGCGCGATCGTGAGTCGAGGCCTTCCGCCCGCCAGACGTCAGCCATCGGATATGATGGTCAGCATGCTTCGGAGCGACCCATGATGCGCGACCGCCTGTTTCTGCTGCGTCCTGGGTTCGAGGACCCGGCCTTTCCTGGACGCCGTTTCTATTGCTGGCATTGCGCGCTGATCGAGGGCCTGCTGGTCTCGTTTCCGCAGCTCGCCGACAAGCTCGAGGTCGAGCGCATCGCGTGGCCACGCCCGCGGCACGCCGTGATCGCGCTGGCCGGCGAGGAGAACCAGTCGTTGCCGCTGCTCGTGCTGGCGTTTGGAGCGACCTCGCCGCACCAGACCGGCAGCCATCAGGGCCGCGCGTTCATTGCCGATAAGGACGCCATCCTGGCCGCCCTCTCCGAACGCCACGGCTTTCCCGATCCGCATCCATGAGGGGGAGAGCGGTCGCGCGATGACGCCGTCGAATCTGAACGGCGAATTTGCGCGCATCGTCGCCACCGATGACGTGATTGCGTCATTCGCGGCAGAGTGATGGCAGAGTTGCGATCGACGGTGGTGATGCGACAATAAATCTCACGAGACGCAGGCAGCCGCGCGAATCGAACGCCACTGAAACTGCGTCGTTTCGACGCCTGCACTGGCCGGAACGCGCCGGCTGACCATGTGTTGTCACACGACATTCAACTGGAGTGATGACATGAAGTATCTCTTTGTCGCGATGGCCGTCGGTGCTGCGGCGCTTGCCGGCGGATCCGCGGCGAACGCGGCCGATCATTCAAGCGCAAAACAGAACGCGCCGGCCGCCCAATCGACCGACATCAGCGCGCAGCACAGGCACCACCATCACGGCTATCGCCATCACTGGCGTCCTCACCACCATCACGGCTATTATCGTCCGCACTACTACGGCTATTATCCGCGGCACCACGGATATTACGGCGGCGGACCATACGGATATTATGGCGGCGGCGGCCCCAGCGTGACGTTCGGCTTCGGCGGCAGCCGCTGGTAAGACGAAAGGCAGCAACACGAAAGGCCCGCGAAATGCGGGCCTTTTTTTGCTCGTCAGCCTATCCCCGCAAGATCATGCCCGCCGTCTGCTGACCGCTCGCCAGCGCCGCTTCGACCGTGCCCATGTCGGCGCCGCGATAGAGCGCCTCGCCGGAGAACAGCACCGGACCGTCGGCGCGAGCGAGGATCGTTTGCGCCTCGCGCGTTCGCGGCGTCGCCCAGGAATAGGCGCCGCGGGCGTAGGGATCGTGCGCCCAGTTTGTCGCAACGGCCGCGATGAGCTCGCGCGCGAGGTCCTCGCGCGACAGGCCGAAGACGGTCGCAAGCGAATCGAGCCCGGCATCGATCAGCGCTTGCGGGTCGAGCTGCGCCAGCGCTGCCGTGCGCGGGCCGCCGAACCATCCGGTCAGCACGGGATGCCGGTTCGGATATTGCGTCCACCACACCGGGATGGCTTGGTCGGTCAAAAGGAAGCTCATGTCCGCGAGCTCTTCCTTGCGCTCGCGCCACCATGGCCGCCCGAAGCGCAGCAGGATTTTTATTACGTTTCCGAAGCCGATGTCGTCGGCAGCCGCCGCCTTCGCCCGCGCGCGGCTCGGCAGCCCGATCTCGCGCAGCAACGGCAACGGAACTGTGAGGATCACGCGATTGCAATTTTGCACGTCGCCGCCGACGCAGCGAACGGCGATCGCAGCGCCCTCCTCCTCGATCGCCGACACTACGCAGCCGAAGCGAAAAATCACGCCAAGCTTGCGGCACTCGGCCGTCAGGAACTCGATCATCGCACCATAGCCGCCCTTGACCCGCGCCTGCGGAGAGTGCCCGCCAGCCATCCATTCCTCGCGCAGCGCCAGCGTGGAGGCGCGCTCGGGATCGGCCGCATCGTAGCCCTCGACCATTCGCTCGATCGCATGGCGCAGCCGCGCGTGCTCATCCCCGGCAAAATGCCGGCGCAGGAAATCGGCGACGGTGAGGTCGTCGTTCAATTCCCGAACCACTGCGTGCAGCTCAGCCTCATGCGGATCGTGGCGATCCTCGCGCACGATGTCAGCGCCGTCAAAGCCCCACCGCTCGCCTTCGATCTCTTGAAGGGATAGCCCGGCCTCCCGCAGCAACGCGCGCGTGACCGGCGCCTCGCCGTGGACGAATTCGGCGCCGCCATCGGCGGGGTAGCCGAACTCCGAAGCGGGCAGCGGATGGATGCGGCCGCCGCAGCGCTCGCGCGCCTCCAGGATCGTCACTGTCCTGCCCGCGCGCGCCAGCTCGCGCGCCGCCATCATGCCGGCCGCGCCGGCACCGACGATGACGATATGCTCTGATGTTGCCGACATCTCGATGCTGCTACTTGCCCACGGCCTGCGGATCGTTCTGGATCAGATAGCGTAGCAGCAGGACGCCGCCGCCGAGATCCCGCGTGCTCTCCAGCGTCATCGCGCTCAGCGGCGCACGCCGGTCGCCGTCGGCGTCCGCGGAATCGAACACGAAGGGCGCGCCCCTGGCGCCGTCGACCGCGGGACTGAGGATCAGGTTGAACTCGTCGATCAGCCCGGCACGCAGGAACGTGCCGTTGGCGACGCCGCCACCCTCCACCAGCAGGCGCTTCACGCCGAGCTCGCGGTTGAGAATGTCCAGCATCAGTGCGAGGTCGATCTCGGGCTTGCCGGCAAAGATATAGGACACGCCCTCGCCACGGAGCCCGGCGAGATGCGAATCGGAGACGCTCTCGGTCAGCACGACGACGATCGGATCGCCGCCGATATCGGAGCGGCCCCAGCCGATCTTGCCCTTCGCATCGAGCACGACGCCATAGGTTTTCGCGTCACGTCGCGCGAACCAGCTTTCGCGCGGAAATTTCGCGTCCGTCGTCGCCGGATAGGGCTCGCCCTTGGCGAACTCCGAGCCGGTGACGCGGCCGATCACCCAGGCATCGCCGCCGAGTTCGTCGTGGATCTTCTCGAACCAGTCCGTCCCTGCCCCCTTCGGGCGCCAGCGGCTCGGATGGGTGCGGCCGTCCAGACTCGAATGCATCAGGCAGATGACGTAAGGCTTCATGCGCATCTCCGGGCCGCGCTCAGGCGACCGGCTCATTGCCCTTCTCACTCCCCGTGGCGCGATCGTTCACGATCACCGCGAGGGGATTGAGCTTTGGCGGCGCGACGAGTTTCAGCGTGTTGGTGTCGCGATGGTTGAACGGCGCGCCGCGCACGAACAACTCGGTCTGGATCAGATAGGTCCAACTGCCGTCGTCGTTGAAGGTGATGTCGCAGCGGTAAGCGTCGGTGCGGAACGCTTGTTCCAGAAAATCAGTCGAGCAGATGCCGTATGCGGTGTCGCCGCGCTTGGCGGTCACGGAGATCTCCTTGTCGTCCGGCCCGGCCTTGCCCGACGCCAGCAGCACCTGCCCGCGGGGGATCGCCAGCGTCTGCATGATCAACCCGGTCGCGGGCTCCCACAACCAGTAGCCGACCTGGTCGTGGAAGGTGATGTCTTCCTCGGGCGTGTTGATATGGATGTGATAGCGCAGCCCATAGAGCAGCTGCGGCCCGTTGGCCTGGGGATCGATCGGGTCCATCCGGATGCGCTCGATGAAGGTCCGCCGCTCCGGCCCCTCCGCCTTCGGATTGATGTCGATACCCTTGTCAGCCTGCCAGCTGCCTGCGAGACGGCGGAGCGGGCCGAGATTGGCAAGGCCGTCGGGCGAGACGTCCTCGGGCTCGGTGAAGATATCGGCGGGAAGGGGGAGCATGGGTGTCCTCGCGTCGTTGCGAGGCAGCCATAGCATGAGAGCGCGGGCGTGGCTCGTTCTCAAGCCTCACAATCGCGAATGGACGTCCGCGCCACGCGCAGACGATCCATGATGCGAAACGGAGCCGAACTCCTCAGTTCGGCTCCGCCGCCAGAATGCTTAGTGGCGGTGGTCGCGGACCTCGGGGTGAGTCCGATGATCCCGGACGATGGGTTGATCGCGATGGTCGCGCACGACGGGCGGGTCGCGATGGTCGCGGACGATGGTCGTCGCGTTCGAGGGTGTCACCACGTTCGCCAGTGCGATCGCTGCGAGAGCCACGAGGATGTAGTTGCGCATGAGTTTTGCCTTTGCTTGGTGGATCACTGCGAGCCACCTGACACAAAGCTAGATTGATCAGCTCGAATGATATGTGTCGTCGATCACCCGGTGATCGATGCGCTGGTCGGCCGAGCCATCGCCCTGCCGGTTTGCAATCGACGTCGCCTCTGCCGCAGTTTTAATCAGACACCCGAGCGTCGGGCTTATGCAGCCAAGGCGTTGACGTTCCGGAATTCGTGAAAATCATGGCCGCTGCCCAAGAGAGCGTCATAAGCATTTGTGTTCGGTGTTCCCGTTGCGCCACGGAATCCGGGTGATAAGATCACTGGCTCAGGATTGTGAAATACACCATAGGCGATGAAGCCACTCCTAAACTAGCGTTCACGTGACGTCCGTTATTTTCAAGTGAGTGGTTTGGAATGCAGCAGGCTTCGGTCGAGAAGTTCTCGGACCTTATCGGCGCGGTCTACGATTGCGTGATCGCGCCGGAACGCTGGACGGGCGTTCTAAATGAGATTCGCACGGAGCTCGGCTTCGCAACCGCCGTGCTCTCGGCATATAGCCTCACGAACATGAGGATCGGAGTCAATGCCGCCTCCGGGACCGACCCTGTCCAGACGATGGCCCAGACCAGCATCGAGTATGCGCCTGATATCGTCGAACTCTGGGGCGGCGTTGAGCGCATCCGGCAATATCCGCTTGGAGAACCGATCATTCGATCCCAGGCGGTCCCAGAGGAAACAGTCCTCAGCAATCGCTATCACCTGGAATGGGCTCTCCCCAAGGGCTTGTTCGACGCCGTCGGCGTCGCCCTCGTTCGCGAGAAAACAATGATCGGCAATGCGACATTCAGTCAGCATCAGTCGGACGGGGCCATTGACGATGCGCAGGTCAGCGGATTGCGCGTTCTCGCACCTCACATCCGCCGCGCCGTGATCATCAGCAATCTGTTCGACATGAAGACCGTGGAAGCCGCGACATTCGCCGCGACAGTGGAGGCCCTATCGGTCGGAGTCGTTCTGGCGGACGACGATTCGAAGATCCTTCACACCAATGCCGCAGCCACAGCCATGCTCGCGGCAAGCGATCCACTTCTGGCTCGAAACGGCCGGATCGCCGTTCAATCGGCGACCACCACCAACACGTTGCAATCGGCCATCGCGCAAGCGGCGAAGGACGAGGCGGCACTCGGCCAAAAGGGTATCGGCATCCCGATCCCCCGCCCGAGCGGAGATCCTCTCGTCATTCACGTTCTGCCGCTGCGACGCGGCCACATGCGGGCCGGCCTGGTCCAGCGCGCCTCCGCCGCTCTGTTCGTGGCATCGGCCTCCGGTCCGCCGCAGCTGCCTCACGATGCTCTCATCCAGCTCTACGATCTGACGCCGGCCGAAATTCGCATCTTCGAGCTCATCTGCGATGGACATACACGCGACGCGATCTCGTCGCAACTCGGAGTGTCCGTCAGCACCGTGAAAAGTCACCTCTTGCATGTCTTCGAAAAGACAGGTTGCCGGCGCCAGGTCGATCTGGTCCGGCTGGCAAGGTCGCTGACGTTTCCGGTGTAGGGAAGCTCGGGGTGATGGCACGCTCTGTCGTCCAGTGATTTTGAAGTGAGTGGTTTGGAATGCAGCAGGCTTCGGTCGAGAAGTTCTCGGACCTCATCGGCAGTATCTATGATTGTGTGATCGCGCCGGAACGCTGGACCGAAGTTCTGGATGAGATTTGCGCCGAATTCGGCTTTGCCACCGGCGCGCTCTCGGTCGCCAGCCTCACCAACATGAAGGCCGTCGTCAATGCGGTGTCCGGCTCCGACCTGGCCCAGATGGCCCAGAACGGCGTCGGCTACGGCCCCGATATCATCGAGCTCTGGGGCGGCGCCGAACGCATTCAGCAATACCCGCTCGGCGAACCGATCGTTCAATCCCAGGCGGTCCGGCCGGACGTCATTTCCAGCAACCGCTATTATCGCGAATGGGCTCTGCCCAAGGGCCTGTTCGACGCCGTTGCCGTCGGCCTCGTACGCGACAGGACGATGGTTGGAAATGCGATATTCAGCCAGCATGAGTCGGCGGGCCGCATTGACGATGCGCAGGTCGACGGATTGCGACTTCTGGCGCCTCACATCCGTCGCGCCGTGACGATCAGCAATCTGTTCGACATGAAGGCGGTGGAAGCCAACACATTCGCGGCGACGGTGGAGGCCCTGACGGTGGGTGTCGTCCTGGCTGACGAGGATTCGAAAATCGTTCACGCCAACGCCGCAGCCGCGGCGATGCTCGCGGCCGGCGATCCGATCGTGGCAAGGCATGGCAGGATCGCGGTTCAATCCGTGGCGACCACGGCCACATTGCAATCAGCCGTGGCGCAGGCGGCAAAGGACGAGGCGACGCTCGGGCAAAAAGGCATCGGCATCCCGATCCCGCGCCAAGGCGATGACCCTCTCGTCATCCACGTTCTGCCGTTGCGACGCAGCCACACGCGATCCGGTCTGATCCAGCGCGCCGCTGCCGCCGTGTTCGTGACGTCGGCCGCCGGCCCGCCGCGATTGCCTCACGATGCGCTCAACCAACTCTATGACCTGACGCCGGCCGAGATTCGCATCTTCGAGCTCATCTGCGAGGGACACACGCGAGACGCGATCTCGGCCTTGCTCGGCGTTTCCGTCAGCACCGTGAAGAGCCACCTCATTCACGTCTTCGAAAAGACGGGCTGCAGGCGCCAGGTCGATCTGGTCAGGCTCGCGAAATCGCTGACGTTCCCGGTGTGAGGCCCAGGGCGAGACGGCGCACGGTCAGCCGGGCCTCTGCGTGGACGGGCCGGAACCTGTCGAAATGATCATCCCGCGGTGATCCAGCGCCTGTCCTCGTTCGTTCCCAGACCCACAGGTCGCTTGTCGAGGCGCTATGATCGCTGCTATCCGAGCTTTAGATGCGCCCATCCGGGCGAAGGCTGGTTTTCCCCGGAGGATTGAAGCGCGGCTGTCGACGGGCACGAGCAAAGGGCCGGACACAAAGGTGGATTGGGCTGATCTGATCGGACGCGTCGCCTCGGCCGGAGACCGGGAGGCCTTCAAGCGCCTGTTCGAGCATTTCGCGCCGCGCATCAAGGGACTGATGCTGAAGGCCGGGTGCAGTTCGGACGAGGCGGAGGAGATTGCTCAAAATACCCTGATCGCCGTCTGGCGGAAGGCAGGCCAGTTCGATCCTGGGACGGCCGGGGCCGCGGCATGGATATTCACCATCGCGCGCAATTTGCGCATCGATCTGTTCCGCAGCAGAGCGCGGGCAGACCGCCTGCGGGGCACCTCTGAGCTTCCCGAGACGCCGGATCCCGCGGAACCCGCGGACGCCGTCATGTCCCGCGTGCAGGACGCCGCGCGGATCAATTCGGCCGTCAAGCAGCTCTCGATGGAGCAATCCATGGTGGTGAGGCTGTCGTTCATCGAGGAGAGGCCGCATCCGGAAATCGCGAGCCTGCTCGGCATTCCGCTCGGAACGGTGAAGTCGCGGATCAGGCTGGCAATGAACCGCCTGAGAGACATATTGGACGAAGAAGCATGACGATCAACCATCATCCACCGGAAGATCTTCTGGCCGACTTTGCGGTCGGCAGGTTGGAAGAAGCCCATCAATTGGTGGTGGGAGTGCATGTTGCAGGTTGCGCACGGTGCGGCCGGTTTGTGCAGGCCATCGAGCAACTTGGCGGTTTGACGCTTGAAGACATTGAGCCAGTGCTGGTCGCATCGGATGCGTTCGAGCAGGTGATGTCGCGCATTCACGATGCTCCCACAGAACGAGCGGCGCGGACTGCCGAGGTCGCTCGCGGCAGCGAGCAGGATGTTCCGGCGGCACTGCGAAACTATCGCATCGGCAAGCGCAGACGCATCGCTCCGGGTCTGAGCATGCGGCCGATCGAGTTATCCGGATCGGGGACGGCGCGGGCATTTCTGCTTCGCTCCGCGCCGGGGACGCGCATGCTCGAACACACACACACCGGCACCGAGCTGACCCTCGTGCTCGAGGGCAGCTTCAGCCACGAGGGCGGCCGGTTCGGTCCGGGTGATTTCGACTATGGCGACGACGAGGTCGACCATCGACCTGTGGTGGGCAACGAGGGCCCATGTGTTTGCCTGGTCGCAATGACGGGCGACCTGCGCATGAACGGCCTGCTCGGCAGGCTGATCGGGCCATTCGTGCGGCTTTGATCCACTCGCCTCCATCTTCCGCCGGGTGATCCGAACGCGAGCCCGGAGCGTTTCGAAGGAAACGCAAGGGGAGACAGGTCATGGCCGGCTTAAGCCTGACACGACAGGCGCAGAGCGAAACATTGCCCGAACTGCTGGCATGCGTTTCGGCGGGCGACACACGGGCCTTCGCAGCGCTGCACGTGCTGACGCGGAGCAGGCTGCGCAGGACTGCGCTCGCCGTCGGAACTCCGCCCCACGACATCGAGGACATTCTTCAGGAAGCCTATCTGAAGATCTGGCGCAACGCGGGTCGGTTCGACAGCGGCCGTGCTTCGGCGATGACCTGGATGTCCGCAATCGCACGGAACACTGCCATCGACCATCTGCGGGTCAGAAGACTGCCTACCTACGAGTTGGACGAGGCGCTGCTGGTTCCAACAAGTGCTGATCAGCCGGCGAGCGACGATTTCGACTACGCCCGCGCCGAACCGATCGCACGCAGCGTGCTGGCTCGTTTGCCGGAAGACCGCCGCAGGCTGGTTGCGCTGGCCTATCTCGAGGGTGAGAGCCGCGCCAGCTTGTCGCGGCGCTTCGGTGTGCCGGTCGGCACCATCAAGACCTGGCTGCACCGAACCCTTCTGGCGGTACGCAAGGACTGCCTTGCCGCATCGGCTGCAGCCTGAAGCAGGCGAGGAACCCGCGCGTGGCCGCAGAGATCATCGAATTCCCCAACCCTGGACACCAGGACCCGCTTGCGTCCTCCGTTGCGAGGCTCGAGCAGATGGTGAGAGAGGTCGACCGTCTGGCAGCCGAGCAGCCCCCGGACGGGCTCGATCAACTGCTCTTTGTCATGGCGCGCTTCGGTGATCGACTGGTCGATCTTGCGCAGCTCGTGCTTGACGACGATGCCAGGCTGAGTGTTCAGATCGCGTTCACCTCGCTCTCCGACAAGATCGCGGCGACCAGAGACGCGTTTGACGAGTGCGACGGAGCGAAGGATCTCTGAATTCGGCGCCACCCTGGCCCGTTCGACGCCATGGAGTCAGCTCTGCGGCCGATCCTAATTGAGACTGAGCAACGAGATGTTCAGCAAGGCCGCAAAACCCACCCAGCCGGCATAGGGAATGAAAAGGGCCGCTGCCAGCCGATCGTTCGCCCATTGACGCCAGATAAAGGCGAGAATCGCAGCGAGCAGCGCAACAATGACGCCGAGCGCCACGTCCATGCGATGAAGCGAAAAGAAGATGGGAGACCATGCAAAATTCAGGATCATCTGCAGGCCCCATAATCTCATCGTCGTTCCGCGCGGCTCCGCCTCGAAGGTGCGGAATCCCGCCACGGCGATCATCAGGAACAGGGCCGTCCAGACCGGTGCGAACACCGCATCCGGCGGATTGAAAGATGGCTTGTTGAGCGCCGCGTACCATGCTCCCGGACGGTTCAGGACCCCGATCAGAATCCCCGCAGCAGGAACCAGAAACAGGAAAGCGGCGCATCGGTACCATCTGCCGCGCTTACGGTCGCCATCGTGCCGCAGCGCCCCGTCGTGCGTCCCATCCATGATCAGTGTGCCATCCTTTGAGCAACGAGAAATCCCGTCCAGGCGCTGACACCGGCGAGGAAGGATCCCCAGCCCACGTCCGCAACAGTGAGCGCCGTGGACCAATTCCTCAGCGTGGCCTGGTTGGTCAGATCGTAGGTGGCATAGGTGAAGCAGCCCAGCATCACGCCGGACGTGAAGGCACGCAGCGCGCCGCCATCCTGCTGAGCCGGCAGCACCGCGAACCAGATCAAGCCGACGGGATACGCCAGATAAAACACTGCAGCAGCGGCGAGGTCGGGCTCCGAGCGCAACATGTCGCCCAGCACCGGCCGGTAAAGCCTCTCAACCATGGTCTTGAGCCAGATCATGTCGAGCGCAACGAAGGTCGCAGCCACCGACAGATATGTAAAAAACAGGCTCATGTCCGGTCTCCCCTCCGGTGTCGCAACCGGTTTAACAAAGGCATCGGCTGTAAACGACGTGAACCCCTCGCTGGATCACGCGGCGCGCTCGTTCCGCCTTGCCCCGCAACCCTGTCAGGCTTTTGAACCAGATCGTGCGACGCCGGAGTTCCGATCATTCCGGCGCCTTCTTGGCGGCGAACGGGTGATCCACGCCGTCCGTTCGAACGTTTCCTCAGTGCGCGTGTGGCCGGTCAGCTATCTGAGCCGGGCGACGGACGACATTGGCCCGAAACCGGATGTTCCGGCCGTCGCTGGTGGTATTGGGGGCGACAAAGCATGCGTTTGGCGGTGATCGGGACGGGAATTGCCGGCAATGCCGCCGCATGGCTCCTGTCAGAACGTCATGCCGTGACCGTCTACGAGCGCGAATTGCGACCGGGTGGACACAGTCATACAGTGCGCGTCGACTACGATGGCGAAGAGATCGACGTCGACATCGGCTTCATCGTGTTCAACGAGCCGAACTACCCGGAATTGACGTCTCTGTTCGCGCACCTGGGTGTAAAGACCGAGGAGACATGCATGAGCTTCGCGATGTCGGCCGACCATGGCCGATTCGAGTGGCGGGGCGGCGGCGAGACCTTCCTGCAGGTCGCCTCCGGCCTGTTTGCCCAGCCGCGCAATCTCTTCTCCCCGTCCTATTTTCGCATGCTGGCCGAGGTCCGACGCTTCAACAAGGAAAGCGTCTCCGACTTGCGGGCCGGCCGGCTCCAGAACCTCACACTCGGCGAATATCTGCGCAAGGGAGCGTTCAGCCCGCGCCTGTTCAGCGATTATCTGGGACCGATGGGGGCCGCCATCTGGTCGTCGCCCTCAGCCGATATCCTCGCCTTTCCCGCGGAAAACTTCATCGCCTTTTTCGACAATCACCGGCTGTTGCATCTGGATCGGCCGCTCTGGCGCACCGTCCAGGGCGGCAGCCGGCGCTATGTCGAGAAGCTCACGGCCAGGTTCAGGGCCAGCATCCGGCTCGGCTGCGCGGTGACGTCGATCCATCGGACCGAGCACGGTGTGACGATCGGCGACAGCCACGGCCATCAGGACTCCTACGACGCTGTCGTGATGGCCTGTCACAGCGATCAGGCCCTGGCGATGCTGTCGGATGCCGACCCACGCGAGAGATCCATTCTCGGCGCGATCCGTTACGCTCCAAACACGGCCTATCTGCACCGCGACCTCAACCTCATGCCGAAACGCCGAAACGCATGGGCATCCTGGAATTTCTTGCGCTGGCGACGCGAAACGCCGGCCCAGAACGACGTCGCCGTGACCTACTGGATGAACCGGCTGCAGGGCATCGACGAAAGCAAGCCGCTATTCGCCAGTCTCAATCCCCCTTACGAGCCGGCGCCTCATCTCACGTTCGGCAAGTTCACATTCGCGCATCCACAATATGACGCAAGCGCGTTTGCCGCGCAGAGGAACCTCCCCGAAATCCAGGGACGCCGCCGTACCTGGTTTTGCGGCGCGTGGACCGGCTACGGATTCCATGAGGACGGCTTGCGCTCCGGCATCGCCGTCGCCGAGGCACTTGGCAGTGCGGTGCCGTGGCGACGGTCCGGCGCGTTGCTGGCGCAGGCTGCTGAGTAGAACATGTTGCAACCGGGCGCTCCAGAACGAACAGCGACCTCGTCTGCAGCCGCGCTCTACCTGGGCCGGGTGATGCACGCACGCATGCGGCCCGTGCACCACAGGTTCGCTTACCGGGTCATGAGCCTGCTGATCGACCTCGACCGGCTTGATGAAGCGGACCGCCAGTCTCGCCTGTTCGGCGTCAATCGCGCGTCAGTCTTCAGCTTTCACGAATCCGATCACGGCAAGCGTGACGGCGCATCCTTGAGCAACCATGTGCGAGGCCTGGCCGAACAACGCGATATCGATCTGTCGGGCGGGCGCATCCTCCTTTTGTGCTATCCGCGGCTCTTCGGCTACGTGTTCAATCCGCTTTCGATCTACTTCTGCTATGGCAGCAGCGGCAATCTTGCGCTGCTGATCTACGAGGTCCGCAACACTTTTGGCGAAATCCATTCCTACATCCTTCCGGTGGAGGACGCTGCTGCCGGCGGTGCCATACGCCAATGCCAGGCGAAGGAGTTCTACGTCTCGCCATTCATGGAGATGCACACGAAGTATCGCTTCAGCATTGCCCCACCCGACCAGCAAGTGAAGGTCAGAATCGTGCAGACCGATGAGCATGGTGCGATATTTACGGCCGCGTTCTCCGGGCAACGTCGCTCGCTGACCAGCCGCTCGCTGTTGGCGATGCTCGTCACCCTGCCACTTCTCACCTTCAAGGTCGTCGCGGCCATTCATTGGGAAGCGATCCGGCTTTGGGTGAAAAATGTTCCTTACGTCCCCCGTCCGAACCAACGCTGAATGTGAAGCCATGGACCTCGCAGCCACTCACCAGACTGCTCGTTTCGATGACGTTCCCTTGCTCGCGCGGCTCGCGCTTCGGCTTGCCTCGCGGCTTAAGCTCGGCACCGTGGATGTTCGTCTTCCCGACGGCAGAACGGTGGTGTTGCGGGGAACGCATCCGGGGCCGTCGGCGACCATCGAGCTCAACAGCTACGCCTTCGCGCGAAGCCTGGTCCTTGGCGGCGATATCGGCATGGCTGAGGCTTACATTCGCGGCGATTGGAGCACACCGGATCTCTCCCAGCTGCTTTACGTGTTCTGTCTCAACCAGGACCTGGTCGACAGCGCCTTCGCCGGCAATGCACTGGTCCGGCTTTGCCGGCGCGCGCTGCATCGGTTGCGCCGAAACACGCGACTGGGATCGCGGCTGAATATCCACGCCCATTATGATCTCGGCAACGAATTCTTTGCGGCCTGGCTCGATCCGAGCATGACGTACTCGTCGGCGTTGTTCTCGCCCGAGGCGACCGACCTCCTCGCCGCTCAACGGCACAAATACGAACAGCTGGCGAAGGCGATCGAGCTGCGGCCCGGCCATACCCTGCTCGAGATCGGCTGCGGCTGGGGCGGCTTTGCTGAGTATGCCGCCAAAGCTTGCGGAGCCAAGGTCTTGGCGCTCACCATCAGCAAGGAGCAGCACGCATTCGCCAGCCGGCGTATCCATGAAGCCGGGCTCGGTGACAATGTCGAAGTCCGGCTACAGGACTATCGCGATCAGGACGGGCAGTTCGACCGGATCGCCTCGATCGAGATGATCGAGGCCGTCGGCGAGCCGTTCTGGCCGACATACTTCAATCAACTGCATCAACGGCTCAAGCCGGGCGGTCTTGCCGGAATCCAGGCCATCACCGTCCGCGACGAGCTCTTTGACAGCTACCGACGGCGCGTGGACTTCATCCAGAGATACATTTTTCCGGGCGGGATGCTGCCTTCGCCGAATGTCCTGCGCTCGCTCGGCGAACGCGTGCAGATGCCTCTGATCCGCGAGCGGGTCTTTGGACAGGATTACGCCAAGACGCTCGCGGTGTGGCGAACGAGCTTCGGCCATGCCTGGACGGACCTGACCTCGCTTGGGTTCGACGAGCCGTTCCGGCGGCTGTGGGAATATTATTTGTGCTATTGCGAGGCAGGTTTCAGGGCCGAAAAGATCGACGTCCGTCAGCTGGTATTCGCGCGCCGAAGCTGACGTCGCTGATGTTTCCGGTGTGAACGAATCCTCAGGCAGCTTCCGACGTTGATCGCGCACGCTGCTCGAGCACGCCGATCGTCGAGATCAAATTGTCGCGTCGCGCGCGAAGATTAAGCGCAAGAAGCGGGTATGTCGGCTGCAGCACGTCAAACACCCCTACTCTCGCTTCTTCCTCGAGAATGTCGGTGTTCATGAGCCGAACGCGCCACCACAAATCGGCGACCAACGCGTCGAGCCGGAGTTCGCCAGCAGCATCAGAACGGGACACTTCCTGCATCACTTGCCTCAACCTGAAACGGCCTCTCTTCCAAGGCCAGACTTTGGTCATGGCTGAGCAAGCAGAGTGCCAGCAGCGGGCGCGCGCGATCTGGTTCTGGAACGGATTGCTGCGCGAGCCGGCTGGTCAAGGCTGGCGCTAGGGAAGTGTTGCCCGTGGAGAGCGAAATGGTGCCCAGGGGCGGACTGGACATGCATCCCAGAACAATCCGCAAAAACAACAACTTACGACAGTGACGGATATGCTGTTTGTACCACTCAAATGTGCTTTTGTCGATCCTACTTGCCCGCAAGCGACCCTCGATCGCCCGTCCCGTACAACGGTCAAACGCTCTGATGCGCCGTAGAGCGCATAATAATTGCCGGTAGCGGGCAGCGCCTCAACGGCTCTGCCACTCAAAAGTGTACGGGCACTGGAGACCAAGCGGATACGGCAGGAAGGCGTCGGCAAAGCTGACAGCTTCGAAAGCTGAGATTTTCAAACTTGGAAACATGAGAGGGCCCCGGTCAATCTCGCCCCAGACCGGCTGCGCCGCGTGAAAGCCGATGTCGCTTCCGTCAATTCCGGATGCTGCGTCGTTTCCCCGGGCGGCATGGGTGGCAGGTCAGATTCGGCGGAGTTAGCCGGTGGAGAAGTGCGCCCTCAAGCTCCTGGACGGAAGCGCCACCGCGCCGATTAAAAGGCCCTCGGGCAAAGAGATCCGAATTTTTCCCACTGTATAGACAGGCCAACGCCAAGACCAAAGAGCGAATGAATTTACCACTCCCAATGCCGGTTGGATTCAGCGTGTCCTCATACCCAGCTGATTCAGCTAACCAGTGATAAGTCTTTGGTTCCTCAGTCGATTCGGCCGCGTGGATCGAAATATTTCCATCAGCGTTGCGTATTTGGCGCCGGCACGATTGCGGGGCTGGCGTGAACTTTTTGTTGTTTACGGGCCTCAGTATGTCTCTCACCAACCTGCTCGTCTCGGTGCTGATCGCGCTCGGTCCTATTGCGGTGCATGATGACGGCCGATACGCGAATTCGCCACTGAAATCATGGTTCGAAGGCCTGCACAGCAAGGACGGCGTTCAATGTTGCTCGGATGCCGATGGCATGGCACTCGCGGACGTCGATTGGGACACCGAGGATGGGCACTATCGCGTGCGCATTGACGGACAGTGGGTGATCGTTCCGAGTGATAGAGTGGTTACTGACGCCAATCGCACGGGCCGGACGATTGTTTGGCCGCAGTACCTCAACGGCAATCCAGTTGTCCGCTGTTTCATGCCGGGAAGCATGACCTGAGTGAATCCGTTGCGCATCTCGCAACGCAACCGCGCGCATATCGCGGTCGCGAACCGCTGAGGAGTCGAAAATAAACAGCACACGCCATCAACTTTGCTTGTCAAACCAGTCTCTCCGGAGTCACAGTTCGATTGCACCGCGCAGTATTTTGGCCGGTTAAAAGCAAGAATAGTTTGGGGCGGAACGGATGAATAGATTTTCGATCGGATACGCCGCGCTACTTGGGTTAGCCTGCACATTGCCAACCCTCTCCTATGCACAGCAGGAGGTAAAGCAAGACTCGATTGGCCCCGTGGGTCAGGCGAACGTCACACCCGTCACACAAGCTCTGCTCAATGGAGCGGACAAAAGCGCTAGCAACTTCCTTTTGACCAACGGCAATTACGCGCAGACGCGGTTTCATCCGGCGAAGCAGATCAACCGCAACAACGTGAAGAACCTTCACGTTGCATGGATCTTCCAAACGGACGTCAAGGAATCCCTGGAGACCTCACCGATCGTGGTGGACGGCGTGATGTTCGTGACGACATCCTACAGCCACGTCTACGCGCTCGATGCCAAGAGCGGCCGCGAGCTCTGGCACTACAATCACAAGATGGGACCCATCACGACCTATTGCTGCGGTCCCAACAATCGCGGCGTCCAGGTTCTCAATGACACGGTTTACCTGGCTACGCTGGATTCGAAGCTGGTGGCGCTGAATGCCAAGACCGGAGACGTCGTCTGGAAGACCGACATTGCCGATCCCGAGCTCGGCTACAGCGAGACGATGGCTCCGACCGTCGTGAAGGACAAGGTCCTGATCGGCACCAACGGCGGTGAATATGGCATTCGCGGCTTCGTCCGGGCCTACGACGCCAAGACCGGCAAGCAGCTGTGGAATTTCGACACCGTTCCGGAGAAGTCGGTCGGCGTCTGGGCAACCAAAGATGCCACCGGCCGCGACATGCATCGCGACATCGCGGCAGAAAAGGATGCGGTCGCCAAGAACGGCGATCCCTACGCAAAGCTCGGTGGCGGCGTCTGGCAAAATCCCGCCGTCGACCTCGAGACAAACCGGATCTACTTCGTGGTCGGCAATCCCTCGCCCGACCTCGACGGCGCTAGCCGGCCTGGCGACAATCTCTATACGGATTCGCTGGTGTCGCTCGATCTCGATACCGGGAAGTATGCATGTCACTTCCAGTACATCGCGCATGACGTCTGGGATCTCGACGCCGTCAGCCCGCCGGTGCTCGTAAACGTGGCGGACAAGAACGGCAAGACCATTCCCGGCGTGATCCATGCCGGCAAGACCGGGCACATCTACGTGCACGACCGCAAGAATTGTAGCCTGATCCGCTTCTCCGAAGCGATGGTGCCGCAGGAGAACATGTGGGTGCTGCCGACCAAGGAAGGTGCGCGCATGCTGCCGGGCGCCAACGGCGGCGTTGAGTGGTCGCCGATCGCGACCGACCCGGGTCAGGGGCTCGCCTACGCGATCAACTTGCATCAGCCCATGCACTACCGCGTCGAAAGCTCGCCGTATCCGAACGGAAAGCTGTGGCTGGGCGGCGCATTCACTGCCATCCCGGAGGAGAAGCAGTCCGGCAATATCACGGCGGTGAACTACAACACCGGCAAGATCAAATGGCAGGTGAAGACACCGGAGCCGATGATCGGGGGCATTCTCGCCACGGCTGGCGGCCTCGTGTTCAGCGGCGAAGGCAACGGCAAGTTCGCGGCCTATGATTCGTCTACCGGCAAGGAATTGTGGAGCTTCCGCGCCGGTGCCGGGGTCAATGCGCCGCCGTCCAGCTACATGGTGGGCGGCAGTCAGTACATCGTGGTCGGCGCCGGGGGCAACACCCAGGTTAACTTCAAACGCGGTAATAACATCATCGCCTTCTCTCTCGATTGAGTACGCAGGCGATATTGTCATGAATTTTGCGAAGCGGGGCCGATCGGGGCCCCGCTTCCATGTTGAGCCTCGATGGATCAGTGAATGAAGTGGTTGCTGAACAGGACGATCCCGGGCGCGATCATGCTGGGACTGGGCACTTGCGTCGCATCAACGATCGCCGCCGCCCAAATCAGGAACGGAGCCAGCGCGCAGCCTGCCCTCCCTTCTGCGATTGCCGAGAAGGTCGAAGTCTGCGCCGGCTGTCATGGGGCCGACGGCAAACCTGTCGACAAGAGCATTCCCATCATCTGGGGACAGCTTCAAGGCTACATCTACATCCAGCTTCGCGATTTCAAGCGAGGCGACCGCAAGAACGAGACCATGCAGCCGATCGCGTCCTCGCTCGAGAAGGATGAGATGATGGCGATTGCCGAATTCTTTTCGCAGAAACCGTGGCCCGATCTTGGCCAGCCGAGGGCCCCGAAAACCATCGCGCAGAAAGCGATCGAGGCCGAGCATTCAGTAGGCTGCACCGGCTGCCATCTGGAAGCGTTTCAGGGCACCGGTACCGTGCCGCGGCTCTCGGGGCAGAGCCGCGAATATCTCGCCAAGACGATTGGGGACTTCCGCACTCGGGAGCGAGGCAACAATCCCGGAATGTCCGACCTGATGATCGCCACGCCAAAGGATGGGCTCGCAGCGCTCGCCGAGTATCTCGCTGGCCGCTAGACGCGCGCGCAGGCCTCAATGTGTCGGCGTAAGGCGTTCGCGCAGCGACGTTAATGTTGTAAGGTCGGCGGCACGTTTGCCGCCATTGTCCCGCAGCGACGGATCTGCCCCTCGCGCGAGCAACAGAGCAGCGATCGCTCCGCGGCCTCCCTCCGCCGCGATCATCAGGGCCGTGCGGCCACGCGCATCCCGGTCATCGATATGAGCGCCGGTGTCCAACAAATAAGTCAGGACATTTGCTACCTTTGCATCCGGGACCTTCTCGTCCGCACCGGCGGCCCACATCAGGACAGTAAGCTCATTGGCATAGCGGGCATTGACGTCGATGTTGCGAGATAGCAACCGCTTCACAATGTCAACATGGCCGGCGGCGGCAGCATAGACGATTGGTGGTTTCCCGGTGTCATCCGGCAGGCGCTCGTCGGCTCCCTCTGCGATCAGTGCCTCAACGATCGCGTCATTGCCGGCATAGGCAGCCGCCGTGACCGGAGATATCCCGCTGCGGCCTGTAAGCCTGACACTGGCGCCATGTTCGATGAGACGACGGACCACCGCGGCATGGCCGCGCTCGGCCGCAAAATACAGAGCTGTCGCGCCGGAGAGATTACGTGCATCGATCGGAGCACCGCGCGAAAGCAACAGATCGATCATCTCCATGTGACCGAACCGCGCAGCATGACTTAAGGGCCTTGCGCCCAGCCGGTCACGGGCATCGACAGAGGCGCCCGAATCCAGCAGCGCCGTCGCCAGCCCGGTGCAATTCGTATCCGCTGCCGAAAACAACATCAGCGACACCTCAGTCGCGGAAATCTGCCGGTTCATAGCTTGAAGTTGGCGATCCAACTCCGCGCAGCGGTCGGGTTCTGCAGAGAACGCTGGTGTCGAGACGGACAACACGAGGGGCACGGCCCAGCAGAAAACTCCGAGACAACGGTACAATGCTTTACCTCCCACCGCTTTTCTCAAGAGTGGCATGCGCGCTTACTGATGCCAAGCTCTGAGCCGCCTTGGATCTACGCGAAAAGCTGGCATGTCCGTTCGGTTGAGCCATACTCGTGCAGTGCGGCGTAGGGGGACCTTATGAGAAATCATCGAAGCGCCCCGTAGTTACATACGTAGTTACATACGAAGGTACTGGTCGGCGGAACAACTCGCAACGGCCATCCTTACGCCTTGGCGTAACAGCAAAAACAAGTTGACAAAGGGCGCACGGGCCGGAATTGCCCGGCCCGCGACGTCACAGATTACGGCAGCTGATCGAACGTCAGCGTATTGTCGAGCGTATCGCCTTGAGCAATTGACTCTGGCACGTGGATTTTGGGCCTTGGTAATTCGGCAGCTTTGTCACGATCGAGATCTGGTTTCCGCCAGACACGCTTCCGAGTTCGTCAGTCAATTCGTCCGTTTCGTTGTTTGACCTGTTCATGATCAGTCTCCTCTTTGCCTCTCGGTGAAGATCATTCCTCAACCCGTCGGGTAGGGGTTCATCGGCCTGATCCGAACTTCTGTGACTAACTAGGCATGAGACTTGGAGGCGCCGTCACTAACCCTGATGGTCACCTCTGGATGGAACGGGCCGATCACAGTGCCGCGCCGGGCGAACTTTTTCGCCTGTCGCCTGGTTCTGGAATTCAATCACCCCTCTGTATTCGGCCGGCGCGAGTACTCGCCATTGTGACCCCATAACCAGGAAAACGCGTCTACTTTCGATCGGCTTCGGCTTCCTGCTCAAGCCGCAGAATATGCGCGCGCAGTGCGTTAAATCGACCTTCGGCAACATCGCTGAACAGCGGGTCTTTGTGACTCGTTGCGGCCGAAGCGATCTCGGTCCAATCTTGAAGCTTGAGAACCTTAAGTGCCGCAGGAAAGAAATCGCGATCTTCCATCATCATGTGACGGCGCTCGTGCGCAACAAAATCGCGAACGATAATATCTACATCCTCGCGAAGAATTTCACGATCTGCGAGCACGCTGTCGACGGCCTGAGCGACGCGGCGTAAAAGCTGGGCCCCTTTCTGATGTTCACGAGCTAGATCGCCGACTTTCGCGGCAGCAGCTGGATCTCGTACCCTCAGCTTGGCAAAGACCAGGTCCTCCTGGGGATGATGATAAACTTCAGGGTAGACTTCGAAATAACTGATCACTGCGTGGATGACCTCGTAATCAGGACGACCTCCGCGGTCGAATACCTCTAGCTCCCGCTCGAGGATGGCGAGCAATTTCTCGATGTTGCGATGCTCTTGGGACAAGCGCTCTATGATCATGGCAGCGCTCCACTGAGTGAACCATTTTAGAGAGTGGTCCTCTGGCCTGAATCCGCTTTGCGACAAATCAAATCTAGTCAGATTAAGGATGTAGCCACGCACTCTGAAATGAGTGTCCCCCAGAGCAACGGCAATCGGTCCCGCGACGCCCTGGATCTGGTGCCGCGATCGCCTCTGAATTCAGTCCAGATGCCGCGCGAACGGCGATTGCAGCCCAGAACTCATCGCTGCAGAGATCGTTTCGGCTTAGGTACTTCCTGAATTGATTTCATGTAGTTGAGGACTGCCTCCGCATCGCCCCTCTTGAAGCGGAAGGTCGGCATCGAGGGATGGATGCTGCTGTCAATCGGCGCCGAACTGGGCCCGTTGAACTAACAGCGGCAATTGCTTGTCGCTATTGACCGAATCTGCGTCGAGGTGGGGTCACGATCGGCGCCGATCGTGACCCCACCTTAATGAAGCTTTCTTCATTTCGTCAGGTGGATACTGCCAGTACTTCAAGCGACGTGACCGGCGCCGATTAACATGCTTCTGGCCGAGCACTGCGATCCGCTGCCCAGAGAAATTCAGATCCGACGTTGTCGTGCGCTTCCCCGGCAACCGCCTCTTGAAGGGATCGAGTTTTCGAGTTTAGGGAAAGACAAGGATAGATGCCAGCCCGAGCGAGCCATCTGCCAACCAGTTCCGAGCGAGGTACCTTGCAAAAACTACGCTCCGGCCGCGAGATGACGCTGAGGGCTCTTGAGCCCACTGGCCAACGTACCGTTCTGAACATGTTGGCGAAGGGTTGGGTCGAGCGCGGGAACGCGAGCGGGACGTTTCGGATCACGGCTGCAGGCGATGCAGCCCCTAGCGTCAAGATACCCTGACCGCTCCGCAGGCGACGCTTCTCGCACTCGCGTGCTTGCACCACGCCGCGCTTGCATTCACCACCGTGCGCGACGCGGCGTTCCCGACGTAGCGCTCGAGCCGCGGTGTTGGCCGGAACCATTACAAATGAGCAAGCCCGCTGTTCCAACCGAACTCAAGGGGTACAATTTCGTTCGACTACTGGGCCGACCGGTGACCAAGACACAAGAGAACGAACCAAGCCGGAGGCAATTCGAACAAGGAGGCAACCATGGGAATGCAAGATCGAGAAACCAGCAGCCTGATCGGCAGTGATAAGGTTGAGGGCACGACAGTTTACGGCGCCGACCGCCGAGAGATCGGCAGTGTTGAACGTGTTATGATAGACAAGGTCAGTGGTCAGGTGAAATACGCGGTGCTGAGCTTTGGCGGGTTTTTGGGCATGGGCAACGACTATTACCCACTGCCCTGGCAGTCCCTGAGGTACGATCAAGGTCTGGGCGGCTACGTCACGAACCTTACGGAAGCCAAGCTGAAGGGCGCCCCCAAGTACAGTGACGAGAGCAGTTGGGACTGGTCAGATCAGAGCGCGAGCAGGGTCAACAAGTATTACGAGAGTTCATTTATGTAGACCTCGTGTACACCTCCAGAGAGACCGCCTTCGGGCGGTCTTTTTTGTTGGCCCTGCCCAGCCACACAAGCCGAGCGCACAAGTTTTGCAGATCGAGCATGGAGGATCGTTCCGCTCACGCAGACGCAGGTAGAACCGGAAATTCCAGGTGCCGCACCCAGAGCGCCTGCTCGCAGCGGAGGGGCTTTAACGACGGAGGCCGCATCCTCGGTTTGTCATCGGAAAGGCTCGCGAGGACGCGAAGGCCAGGCCGACCGGGCACAACACATTCGACCGGAGGGATCCGCGCCGGCCCTCCAAGCCCCTGGCGCGGTGTCGCAATATGCTACGAGGCCGACAGCATGAGCGATGTGGAGCTGTGCCGAGATTGAGCTTTCTCAGCCGCAAGGCGCTGCGGGCGCCCAATCAGGTAGCCTTGCATCTCATCGCAGCCCTCCTTCGCGAGAAGCGCCATCTGGACGTTTGTTTCGATCCCCTCCGCTAGCACCGGTACGCCAAGACCGAGCGCGAGCCCGATGATCGCGCGAACGATCGCCAATGATCGCTCGCTCTGTCCGAGCGAGGCAACGAAGGACCGGTCGATCTTGATCCGGTCAAGAGGGAAGGCCTCGACATAAGACAAGGAAGAGTATCCCGTCCCGAAGTCATCCAGCGCAATCAGGATACCGAGGCTCTTGAGCGATTGCATCGCCTTTTTGGCGCGCGAGACGTCCTCGATCAGGACGCTTTCCGTGATTTCGAGCTCCAGTCGCGAAGGCTCAAGGCCAGTTTCGCGCAGCGCCATACGGACCTGCGCGTCGAGATTTTCCCTGCGGAATTGGGCGGCCGAGACATTGACGGCGATCCGGAAGGGCCGGTCCCACGATGCGGCCTCCCGGCAGGCTTCTATCAGCACCCAGTCGTCGATCTGAGCAATCGAGCCGCTTCGCTCCGCGACAGGGATGAATTCTCCAGGAGAAACGACACCGCGATCCGGATGACGCCACCGGACCAGCGCCTCGTAGCCAATGATGCGGCCATCGCGGTGCTGCTGCGGCTGATAATCGAGATAGAGTTCCCCACGCTCGACGGCGAACCGCAGATCATGTTCAAGCGCGCGGCGCTCCCGGAGCTGCTGGTCCATCGCGCTCGTGAACAGGCGGATCGCGCCCCGACCCTCGTGCTTGGCCCGATACAGCGCCGCGTCGGCGTTCGCGAGCAGAGAGGTGATCTTGTCCGCATCTCTGGGAAACAGCGCCGCGCCCACGCAGAGATCGAGCTTAAGAGCATGACCGTCGACTTCGATCGGATCCTCGAACGCGGCCCGCATCTTGGTCGCCAGCAGTTCCGCGCTTGCCGACAGAGGCACCTGGTCCGTGATGCCGATGAACTCGTCGCCGCCCACCCGTGCCACGTAGCAGCCTTGCGACGCTTCTTGGAGACGGCGGGAGGTTTCGCGCAGCACGGCGTCTCCGATCGCATGCCCGAACAGGTCGTTGATCTCCTTGAAGTGGTCCAGGTCGATGCAGAGCACGGCAAAGCCGGAGCCGGTGATCTCGTGCCGTTCGACCGCCGCAGAGAGATGCTGATCCAGGGCCGTCCGATTCGGCAGCTCGGTCAGAACATCGTGGGAGGCCAGATAGCTGATCCTCTCCTGGGCGCGATTGCGCTCGGTAACGTCGAACGCCACGCAAACGTGGGCTGAACGCCCCTCGTAGTGGAGCGGACGAGACTCGATGACGACCTGGATGAGATCACCGCAAGCGGTTCTATGCAATTCGAAATCGATGGAGCCATCAGATGGTCCGCACTCGAGCTGCTGCTCGCACATGCGGAGAAGATCCTCGCGGCGGTAGCCGTAGTGTCGGCACATCGCTGCGTTCACCGCGAGCAATTGCCGCGTTGAAGAATCGACCACCCACATCGGCAGCGGATTCTCCTCGAAAAGGAGACGGAACGAGGCCTCCCGACGCTTCAGGTCGGTGATATCGATCCGGACCCCGATGCTGCCTCCATCGGCGGTGCGCCGCTCCTCAACTCGGATCCAGCGATCGTCGGGCAGATGCTGCTCGTGGGAGTATCTCGGCAAGGCATGGCGAGCCAGGCGTTCGGCGAGCCATTCGTCCTCGCGGCCGATCGCCTCGGGATACTGTCCCCGTGAAAGCCCAGCCCGCAGGATGCTTTCGAACGGTGTTCCCGCCGCCAGCGCTTCCTGGCTGGCCGCATAGAATTCCCCGTACTGTCTATTCCAAAGGACCAGTCGATCATCCTTGTCAAACACGGCGAGGCCTTCAGGAACGACATCGAGCGCCTCGGTGAGATGCGTGTGAGCGGCGCGGGCAGCGGCTTCGGCCCGCTCGGCTGCCGCCTTGGCTTCGGCAAGAGCCATCTCGGTTCGGTAACGTTCCGTGATGTCTTCGTGCGTGGCAACCCAGCCTCTGCCCTCCATGGGGCGGTGCCGAATGCGCACCATCCGTCCGTTCGTCAATTCGACGGTCGTATCCGAACTTTGGTCGATCACCCGTGCGCTATTGCGCCAAATCAGATAGTCCTGCTTCGACATCTTCGGCGCACTGCCGGCTGAATACCGGAGATCGACAATGTCGTTCAGCTTCATGCCGGGCCGGATCGCGTCCGGATCGAGATCGTAGATCTCCAGATAGGTCCGATTGCAGACAATCAGCCGCTGGTCCTCGTCGAAGAAGCAGAGGCCCTGAGACATGTTGTTGAGGGCCCGGTCGAAGCGGTCGGCGACGGCGGTCGCAGTCTGCTCAGCGGCCCTGGCGCGCTCGCCTTCCTGGGTCAGGCTGCTATGGGCCTGAATCAATTGGACGAACGAGCGAAAGTTGGTGTTGATCATCCGCCCGAGCAGCACGAGCAGCAACAGCAGATTGATCCCGAGCGAGATCATGATGCCGTCGCCTGACAGGAGCAGCACAGTCCCGATCGGGGTGCCGGCAATCAACATCGTTAGCAGGGACGCCGGCGGAAAGCTTCCGAGGCAATAGGCAGTGCCGATGCAACCCATGAACACAAGCAAGGCGATCGGCGCGCGTAAGTCGGGATCGACGGTCGCGAACAGTCCTAGAATCCAGAGAACAAAACCCGCGTTGAGGACCACCGCGACAACGCGAGTCCGCCTGAGCTCACGGTGCGCCTGCTCTGGCGAGACATCGACCGCTTTCAAGCGGAGCCACTGAACCAAGCGGAGCAGGCACAGTGCCAAGAGAGCGGTTGGCAGGCCGAACCTGAGCCAGGCCGATACGGTTAGCGGGAGCACCAGCCCTACACTGATACTGTCGACCAGCAGCACAGCGTAGAGAACTGGGACCTGCTTTCGCAGAATCCGGAATTGCTCGACGACCAGCGCGCGCCCGAGCGGATCTGTGATATCGCCCAATGCGAAAGCGGCACGTAATCGCGCGAACAAGCCCATGGAAGCTGCCCTACCCCTTTCAGAGCTTAGGACATAGAGGCGAATGACGCGTAAAGGCGCTTGGTGTCTTGGGGCTTAACGGGGTTGCTACAATTGCGAACTCTTCAGCGGTGGTGGGCCCACAACTTGGTGCGGGTTCGCATCATCTTAGAATTTCAGAGTCGTTCTGAGACCGAATACCGAGGCTTTCTTGAGGGCCTTTCCGGCGAGAGGCCCCGCTGGCAGGGTAGCGCCGCCGCCCGGATGGACGATGTATTGGAAGTTCGGCTGCACCGTCCAGCCGTCCTTGATTTGATATTGATAAACCGCGGTCAGCAATCCTTCGAAGCTTCGCACGGGCCAATTCGGATCGACCAGCGCCCGATAATCCAAGTCGAGCGCCTGCGCCCGTTTAGAGACATGGGCGTAACCCGCGGCAAGGCCGAACTTGTCGTCCGGACGGTCATCGCGCAAGCCGATGAACTCGAGACCCGCGTCGGCGTATAGATCGATCAGATTGCGATCGGCAGGGCCGCCGGAGATCCTGGCGAACACGCCGATACCGCGATCGTCGCTATGACGCACGCGATAAATCTGCTGCTCGAGGACCGCCCAGCCGCCGACATCGCCCGACAGTAAAAGGGGCTCGCCGCTGCTGGCGGGAGCGGCAAGCGAGCCCCCGTTCGACGCCAGCCGCTGGTCCGCGAACGAGCCGAAGTGCCGCCAGCCTCCGAACTTGATCTGGCCGGTCAGGTTCGGGTCGCCCTTCTCGTTATTCCAGGCGTACTGGACCTGACCGAGCAGAAGGGGCGGATCGTTGACGCGGAAATTGACGCCATAGCGATTGCGCTCCTGCGGATCGCCCAGACCGGGTCCGGCCTGGTCGCCATCGAAAATTCCCCCTAGAACCGAAAGCTGGTCAGTCACGTTGACGAGCAGGCGGGCTCCCATTGCGGCCAAAGGTGGCGATGGTCCACCGCTGGGCAGGTCGAGCGAGGTGATCGCTGGCCATCCCATCGAGGCATTGGTGAACACATCCGTGTATTTGGTGTTGAAGAATTCGCTGTCGGCGGCGAGCTGCCCGAATTTAAGCGAGACCTTTTTCGCGCCCCACTGCTTCTCGAAATAGGCTTCGTACAGCCGCGTCGACGGCAAAGCCTCGATACCGCTGACGACGAAGAAGTTCTGCAGATTGCTGCGCGACAGCCCGTCGCCATGGATCTGGAACATGTTGGCATGAAAGGTGAGCTTGTCGATGCCGACGAGCTTCTGCAGATCGACGTCGACGGCGAGATTGAGGCGGCCTTCGTAGATCGCGCCCTCCTTCAATCCTCCGGACGCGTTGCCGAGCACCTCGCCGATGTAGGTCGCGGCAAATTTCACGCCGTACCTCTGAAGCGGATTGGGTAGAAGACCGAGCGTCTTCTCCTCAACCGTGCTCTCTCCCGTGTCGGGATCAGCGGGCTTGTCGTCGTCCGTCTTCTTGTCTTCCTGTGCCATGGCATTGGCTGCAAGAAGCAAAAGCACCGGCATCGAAAGAGCCGCTTGCCGGTATACCCTCCTTCGCCGCAGCACGGGAACTCCTCACAGTGGAAGTGGCTCAACGGACTTGCCTGATCCTGGAATGGAAGTCCACCGAGGCGTCACGCGGCCACGCTTGTACTCGGATGGGGTGACCTGCCGCTTTCATACACTGGCGCGGCCTGCGCCTTGATTCCGAAGTTTCCCTTTTTGCACGTGATTCCAAATCTTGATAACAGGCCTGTCCTTGTCCTCGCGCAACATGGGGAAATCATCACTGCCGATGTTCGGACGACGCGTTCACCTGTCTCCTCTGGAACAAATAACGTCCGTCCGCTCTTTACAGTGAGGAGGCAGCTATGCTGGGAAAAAAATCGGTACGCCCTATCCGCACGACGCTCAACCTTGCGGACGGGAGGCAGGTGAAGTCCGTCCGAAGGCGCCTCGGGATCTCCGATACTGATCTAGTCAGGATCGTTGAGAAGATCGGCAACTCGTTAGCAGCCATTCAGAAGGAGGTTGATCTCGAAAGGGTCGCGGCCCTTGAGCATTCCAACTCAACCGAGAAGCCGACGGTCCCCGCATAGTGATGTCCGAACCGCTCTATCAAGAGGAAGAAGTGAGATGAACGGCTTAATTTACTTGATCGGATTGATAGTTGTTATTGGGGCTATCCTCTCATTTTTTGGCTTACGATAGTAAGCCGAGACGAGGCCCTCGGGTGCAGCAAAATGGATGATCCGCACCAGGTGAATACAATTATTGCCACGGCAATCTGTGATTTCTTCAAGGACCATCCTGACGAACAAATTGGAACTGAAGAAGCTAAGCTTCTCGGAAAGCAGATTGTCGAAGCCCTCAATGAGGCTGGCCTGCGGATTACACCGTTCGATCCGTCCCAGCGGTAATGGCCAAAGAGAGAACGCGAGCTTGGTAACCAATTGCCTTTGTGTTCATTGGGATTCGACTCTAGTCGCCGCTTTGAGAATCTTCGAACCGCCAGAGGGCAATTGCCCCGCCGGCGTCGCTCACATTGGACTTCCCGATAAGCGCCAGAGGCACGTTTCGGCCGACGGCAGCGCCAATTTTCAATCATGCGATCAGACCACTGACGTCGCTTCAGCGCGGGCCGGCGCGTCGCGCCCCCCGACCAGCTTCCGGTATTGACTTTCGTATTCTCTCGCCATCCGGCTTGCGGCGAAACGCTCCTCGAAACGCGCACGGATCCTCCTTCTATCCAGCCGGCCCAATTCGCTTACTGCGCCGATCGCCTGCGCCTCGTTTTCGACGATGAATCCGGTCACGCCGTCTTCGACCACCTCGGGCACGGACCCGGCTCGATAGGCGATCACGGGCGTTCCGCAGGCCATCGCTTCGATCATGACCAGACCGAACGGCTCCGGCCACTTGATCGGAAACAACAAGGCGGCGGCGCCGGCGAGGAAAGGCTGCTTCCTAGCTTCGTTGACCTCGCCGACGAGCTGGACGGTGTCGCCGTCCACGTGAGGCTCAAGCCGCTTCTTGAAGTACGCAGTCTCGGCACGCGGTATCTTGGCCGCAATGCGCAAGGGCATCCCGGCGGCACGCGCGATACGGATCGCGTCCTCTGGGCCCTTGTCCACGGTCAAGCGACCGAGGAACGCAAGATATGATCCCAGTTCGTAAGACGGCCGAAACAGGCTGGCCGGCAGCCCATGCAGGATCGTTCCGATCCAGTTCGCCTCCTGAAGCGGGAGCCGCTGATGATCGGAAATCGACACGAAAGCCGCTTCCGCATACTCCCTGACGACGTCAGATAGCCCCGGCAGGTCGAGCCGGCCGTGCATGGTCGTGAGAAACGGCACGCCAGTCCGGCGCAGCAGGGGAAGAGGCAGCCATTCGACGTGGGAGTGGATCAGATCAAAGTCGCCCGCGTGCTTCGCGATCGCTTCGATCAGGAGAGCGCAGGCGGCGCTCGGATCCGCGCCCCTTCGCCCGAGGCGGAGCGCGCGAGGCCAAACGGCCTGAAGCTTGCCATTGGTTCGGGAGTCTCCGCTCGCGAAGAGGGTGACGTCGTGTCCGAGTTCCACTAGTTCGTCCACCAGCCAAGCAATCACCCGCTCGGTACCGCCATAAAGCTTTGGCGGGACGCTTTCGGCCAAGGGGGCGAGCTGAGCGATGCGCATCGGCCCTAGGCTCCCAACACGCATCGCAAGCCGAGCACGACGGTGGCTGAAATGAGGGACGAAATTGCCAGCAAGGTCCAGCTCGGCCTCGTGCTTCCGCGGGCCACCCGCCCAACGAGCAACTTGATGCGGGTCAACATTCGTCCGCCGGAAGGCGCTGCAGGTAGACCAGCCCGAAGCTTGCGAGTTCTTCGGCATCGACGCCCTGCTGCAGTCCCCTCGTTTGAAGGTGGCGCTCGAGCAGGCAGCGTCGGTTATCCGACGGATCGATTCCGGGACGCCTTGCGCGGAAGATCGACCAGGCCGTCGCTGCGGCCGCTCTCACCTTAACCTCATCTACCATTCTGGCACCGCCGATCCGAACCCGACCGCTGGCAACTCGAGGTGCTCAGGAAGGTTTCCGGATTTTCCCGAAACGTTTCGGCGGACTTTCGGCCGGCCCCCGCGAGCTTAGCGTCGGCCGACCTGCCGCCAGGAGAGCGTGACGCAAAATTACGGGGGACATGGACATCGGGCTGGTCTCCGCAATCCGCTTGACGGCGCGTCGCCGGCGTACTGAAATCCCTCTTGTCGGTGGTGTTGCAGGGTGGCGTGATGGAGGAGTTCTACAGAGGCTTCGCGCAGCGGGCGCGCGATTTGACGGAAAAGGCGGACCCGTTCACCAGACGGCGGCTGCTCGAATTGGCCAACCGATACGATGCGCAAAGTAAACCAGGCTCGAGCTACGGCCGTCCGCCAGTGCCGCGCGCCGCTCCCCCCGCGTCACTCTTCTCGGGTCCTGGCGAAGCCTGACGCGAGCTACTCTGGTCCCGGCTTGGCGGCGCAGCTTCTCATTCTGATTTCCTGCCCGTCCTGCGCTGCTCGGCGTGAGCCCGTTCGCCGCCTCGGGCGCTTGAGGACCAGATTCAATTCCGCAAGATCGGCGCCTCGCGAAGCGCACTCCTGCCGATCTGCTTCCGCCCGTCGACCGAGGTATCGCCCTCGCTGGCCGCTTCGAGGATCGCGGAGGCGACGTTCGTGCGAGCCGAGGTCTCAACCGCGATACGACGAGAGTTCGCGTCCTAGCTCGTTTTCAGCTTCTCCCGGGCTGCATCCGCGGCATCCGTTGCGGCCTGCTTCACCCGATCAACGGCTTCTTCGCCGCTGTCCCCGATTTCAGCTACGAGCGTATCCGCAGCTTCGCGCACGCTCTGCGATACCGCACCGGCGCGCGTGTTCAGGTCGGCTTTTATATCATCGCTGAGGTCTCCGACCCACTTGTTCTCGAGGTCCGACGTCCGGAATGCCCCTGCGATTGCGGCGCCGATCGCCAAGCCGACGGCTCCGACGACGAGCGGTTGCCGCTCAAGAACATCAGCAAGTGAGGATTGCGCTTGCGCGAATGTCTCCTTGCCGGGAAGCGAGCTGCCGGCCTTGCTGAAGGTCTCACGCGCATAAGCGACACCTTCATCGAACCGGTCTTTGACCTTGTCGGCCGCCCCGGACATGGATTGCGACGCCGCGGCACCGGCTTCGCGCAAGCTTTCACCAGCTCCGCGCGAGTCGTAGTGGTCCATCTCAGGTGCGGTGGGGGGCGCCGCTGAGGGCTGCAATCTCGACACGGCTTGCTGCACATTGCGTGCGCCCGCATCCGTAGCTGCGGAAGCCGCTGCCGTGGCCGAACTCGCTACGCCCTTCAGCTTCTCATCCCCGACCATTAGCCAGAGCGCGCCGCCGCCGATAAGCGCCGCGGCCAAGGGATTTTCCTGGACCGCCGCCTTCAAACTGTCAAAAAAACTTCGGTTGCTGCTCATCGCACCATTTCCTTCACGGTGTTCTTGTCCTTTTCCAGCTGCCGCATCGTTTCGTGAGGCGCGAGATTGCGCGCGTCCAACCGGTTAATGCCAATCGCGAACAGGGCCGCGGCAAGCACGAGACCAACGAGGGCGGACACCAGGTAAGAGACCGGCTGCGACCAACCTGCGGACACCAGCGCTGCAGACAGCGCAAGCAGCGCCAGGACGAGTGCCGGAATGACCAGGATAGCAGCTGCGGCCATAAATCCGACCGCCCCGCCGACCTTCTGGGCCTTTTCGCTTAATTCGGCCTTCGCCAGATCGACCTCGTTCTGGAACAGCTTGGCGGATTGCGACAGTACGTCGCCCACGAGCGAGGAAACGGCTCTCAGATCGCGCCGGCCGGTGTTGATATCGTTCTGGAAGCTCATGACATACCGCCGCGCCCGGAGGAGAACGTCGTGTTGGAGCTTCCGCCCGGACTCGAGGTGTCCTGGCGCCAGGTATCGCTGCCCGATGCGGAGGCCGTCCCGCTCGCTCGGTTGCCCCCTTCGGCGCGCGACGACCGCTCGCCAGAGGCCTTGAGGAAACGGACCGCGGCAAAGCCCGCCAGCACGGAGATCCCCAGGAATGCCGCCGGTTGCCGCTTTGCGAAATCCGTGGCGCTATCGACGAGATCGCTGAAGCTTCCGTTACGGATTTTATCGGCGGTGTCCTCGACATATTCGGCGGCAGTGCTGACGCCGCGGGCCACGAACGGGGCGTCGTTCTCGAAGGCGCGTCCGGCTTCGCGGATGTTGCCGGCAAAACGCTCGATGAAGTCGGCGCCGGCATGTTGCTGCTGGCGGGCTTTCTGCTGCACCTGGTCGGTGGCTCCGGATACTGCGTCGTTGGCGGCATCCGCGGCTTCCTTGAATTTGTCGCGCGCCATGTCCGTCGAGGCGCGCAATGCGTCCCCCGCGCGCTGCTTCATGTCCGCGCCGGCATCGGCCACCTGGTCCTTCAGGCTTTGCGATGAGCGGGTATTCTGGTTTTGGGTGAAGTTGGTTTTTTGGTTCAGGTCCAAATCGCTCATTTGACTATCTCTCAGGAGTTCGGGGTTCTCGAAGGATCGAAGGCTGCACTCACGACGTCCTCAGCAACCTCCTTGAGGGTGTCGGCCATATTCCTGGTCATCCGGCTCGCGTGCGCTCCGAGATCAGCGTCCCCGACGGTCTTCGTGGCCGCGTCGGCCGCGGACACGGCCGCGTCCCTGGCCGCCTCGAAACCATCTTGCGCCGCGTCACCTGCGGCCTGCTTCATTTTGTCGCTGGCCTGTCCCATGACATTCGCTTCAGCTTTAGTTGCGGGAAGGGCAGCGGCGATGAGTGCGCCGATCGCAACTCCAAGGCCGCCAATCAGCGCGGCGTTGTCGCCGATGACCTGCTTTGCTTTTTCCGGCGCGGCGGTTGCTGCGTCCGTTGCCGTGGAGCGCGCCCGGTCGAGGGCATCCTTCGCGCTATCCATGCCGCCTCTGAGAGTATCGGCGATCATGTCGGTGGCCCGAGCCGCCCGGTTGCGCACGTCTTCCGCCATCCCTGCCGCGGTACCTCCGGTATTATTGGCAGCGTCATTGATCTGGCTTCGCGCCGAAGACATGGCGTCTCCAACGCCGCTGCGGAGCGACTGCGCCTGCTCGCCCGCCTCGTTGATCATGCTGCGCGCGCTGTCCATGGCCGGAGCAACAGCTTCGGTGGCGCGCTCGCGCACCGTCTTCGAGGTCAGCGCAAGGCCGGCCCCGATCATCAACAGCGGCAGGGGCATACCGCGGGCTATCCGCAGCACTGGAACTGCGACCGCCGTACAGGCGGCCATCGTCTGAATCGGATTGTCGATCGCTTGTTGCTTCAGCGTGTCGACCCAGCCTTGAGTCTTTTGGCCGATGAAATCGGACACTTCCGATTTGATGTGTTGCGGCGACGCAATGTTGCGGATGTCCCCGGCGGTATCCGTCAGCCGAGCCCTCAACTGATCGACGCTCGCGGCCAGCTCGGCACGGCTGCGTTCGGACTCCTGCTTCAATTCCCTCACGGTTCGTGCCATGCGTCACCCTCTGTGATTATCTTTCAAACTGAATTCGCGCTGGCCTGGAATGGTTCCCACGCATTCGCGGTCGAACCTGAGATCGGCTCAGCCTACGCGGATAGCTCGCGCAATCGGGTATTCGGGCTCTAACTCTCATTTAGTACGAACAGACTTGGCGCCAGTGGTCAGCAGCGCGTCTTCGATCTTCTTCGGATCTTCACCGTGGAAATCCACCGAGACCTCAAGTGCGCCCTCGAGGTGCTGTTGCGGTTCTGGCTCCGGCGCACCCTTGGCGTCCGCGCCGGCCGCCAGCGTTCAAGCCGAGTTCTCGCCGCCGACGGGCTCTATGAAGACGTCGCTTCGCGGCACGCCCTGCTCTTGAAAGATATGCTCCACCGCGAGCTTGGCGTCACGACGAGTGTCGAATTGTCAGACGATCGTGCTTTCCAAGGCGGTTCTCCGCAGAATGGGGATATGCGGCGGACAACCGGCCTGGAACGTCCGAGTTCCTAGCCGACAGTGCAGCCCTCTCCGCGAACGCTATGGCAGCCTTCTTGCCGCTGAGGGACAGGCTGATGCGGGTGACGACGCCGTCCCAGGCGTGCTCTTCCTCGGCGGGATAGTTGATCAGCACGCAATGGACCAGCTGCCCCGAGAAGTTGCAGCGGTCGTAAAAAACCTTGTCGCCCTTGTAGCTGGAAACCGCGAAGAAGCGCGGTGTCACTCGCTTGTACTGGATCCGGGAAGGCGGGTGCCTCTTCGCGAGAAAGGCAGCGGGTGAATCGTTCGCGACGTTCGGCGCGGCCTGGATCGTGAGGTCGGCGCGTCCGTCGGCGGTTCGGAAGCGTTGCCCGTACCCGTCCGGCTTGCCGGCTTCTTCGGTGAAGATCGAGGAAGGGAAATCCACCGAGGTGCCGGTCTGCGGAATAGTGTACCTGCTCCATCTCACCGGTTGCGCCGAGACAGTCGACGTCGAGGCAGCGAGTGCCAAGGCAAGAGCCACCACCGTTGCTTTCATCGCATGTCCTCCGGGCCGCGTTCCGCCGAACCGGCGGAGCCCGGTCCTACCCTTCCTTCAAGGCCGACTTGACCTCACGTACCGTCCAGCTTTCGTCGTCCGCGATCACGCGCACCTTTGCGCCTCCGCCGACCAGCACGTGAGAACTGAGATCGTCGTCAGCCGCATCACGACGATTTCCGTCTCCGGCTTCCAGTTCAGCGTCAGATCGAGATCGCCGGGGAAGATCTGCCAGCGCGAGCCATCGTCGAGCTCGACGATGTGGCTCTCGGAATGAGATCTGATCTTCACGACGCGGCCCGGGGGCGCTCGTTACTTCTGCCCCGACGGCGCCTGGGCGTTCGCGTTGTTCGGGTTCTGCTTGTTCGCTTCGTGATGTCCGACCGCGCACCCCGCCGCAGCGCCGAGCTTGCCATGGCCCGCCATGTGGCCGGCTACGCCGCCGACGATAGCGCCCTTGATGCATCCTTTGGCTTCCGCCGGTGACGCCAAGGCGAGTACGGACAGGCAGGTGATGGCCAGGATCGTTTTCATGATCGTTCTCCGAGATTGCTACGCTTCTGATCAAGTCGCCTGAAGAATTCCCGTTCCGTCCGAGCGCGGACGTTGACGGAATACATAGTTCGCAGAAGCCGAAGATCTGAGACGTGCTTCGCCCACCCCCGCCGCGAGCGCGCGCTCGCCCTGGACCACCGATCGCTAATGCGTTGGAGGCGTTCTTGGCCTATGCGTATGTTCCGTCGGACGTCGTCAGGGCCGTGAAAACGTTGGGCAGGCTCCTTGACTCCGCGACCGCAGGCTACTCAACTCTGGGCAGTGATGTTGTGGGGGTGCGTCATGGAGCAGGAATTCTATCAGGGTCTCGCGCAGCGGGTCCGGGCCATTGCCGAGAGGGCCGATCCGTTCACCCGACGTCGTCTGCTGGATCTTGCCAAGCGGTACGACGCCAAGGGCGGTACCGCGCGATCCGCAGCAACCGAACGACCGCTGCCGGTCCCGCGCACCACGCCGCCGGCTTCCGTCTTTTCCGGACCGGGCGAGGCCTGAGGGCGGCGGCGGCAGCCACCTCGAAGGAGGTTCGCGATGAGAGCTCAGGCCTCCGACCGGCCGCCCGCTCCGTCGGAGTTCAGTCAAACCGGACGTCCGGCAGCAGGCCGCCCGTCTCATGATGAAGCCCGCCTAATCAGCAAGCGAATGCTCGAGGAAGAAACGGAGCATCTCCCTGGTCGCGTCCGGCCCGCGCGGATCGGTGTAGGACCCGGCGGGACTGCCTCCAGACCAGGCATGGCCGGCGCCGTGGACGCTCCAGTGCTCGGACATCGCCAAGCCTCCTCCATCGGTGAGGATGGTGCGGGTATAGGCGTGCCCCTCGGGCACTCGCCCCCGAAGAATCTTCGTGCTCGGGCTCGCAGCTTCGCCCGGCTGACCGAGAATGCGGTCAGCATTGCTCGGATGCACCGTGCTATCGCGATCGCCATGGAAGACGATGGTCGGCACCGGCAAGCCGGGCGTCCCGATCGCTCCGGCGTTGCCCTGCCGCATCGCGGTCAGCGCAGAGGGAAGGTCGCTGGCAGCTCCGCAGGCGAGGCCAGAATGGACGCCGGCGGCGGCATACAGGTCGGGGTACGTCGCACCCATGATGGCGGCGGCGGCCCCGCCGGCTGACAGGCCTGCGACGTAGACGCGCTTGAGATTGATCGGGTAGTCCCCCATGATTTGGCGGGTGATGCCCGCGATCAGCGAAGGCTCGCCGCCATTCCGCTGCTGGTCGCCGGTAAGAAACCAGTTCCAGCATTTCGCATGATTGGCTCCACGTGGCTGCTCCGGATAGACGACGAAGCAGCTCTGCTCTTCCGCCAAAAAATTCATCCGAGTGCCGGCTGCGAAATCGTCAGGAGACTGGGTGCAGCCGTGAAGCATGACGATAAGAGGACGCGGTCCTCCGTCAGCGCGGCTCGGGATGAACAGCTTGTAGGTCCGGCTTCCCGCAGCGTTGGTGAAGCTGGCCGCGACGAACCTGGTGCCGTCCGGTGCGATATCCCCCTTGGACGGTGGAGCGCGTCCGACCGCGCCTGGCAGGCTGAATCCGGAAAGATCTTTCATGCCGGCGAATGGCGAGGGGCGTTTGCGCCGTTTGACAGACGTCGCCTGCGTGGACCGGCTGCTCTCCCTCTCATCGGCGATGTTGGCCTTCAGATCGAGTGTCGGCGGCTCAAGCCTCGCGGGCTCGACACGCACAACATCGCCTCTTGTCGCTGCGGGGCCGCCATCGCCGCGCAGCATTCGCTGCAGGAGGGCAGTGGCCTCGACGAGTTGGCCGGCACGCGTGAGGCGGGTCGCTTCGCGAACCATCTCTGGATTAAGCATCGTTTCACCTCGTTCTGTCGGCGAGAGCGGCCTTGACTGCGGGAGAGGCATGAAGGGCTCCGAGCACCGAGACCGAGGCAATCGTGGCGCGGGCCAGCTCGGGCGTGACGTCTTGGTCGATGCTCGCCAGACCGAGAACGTTGATATGCAGCATCTCGCCGGCGCGCCGCGCCGCTTCGAGATCTTGGCGGGTATAGTTTCGCAGCCCGAGATCCAGGCTCTTCCGGGCCGTCGAATTCTTGACGACCTCCGCGTGCCGCTCGAGCTGGTTGCGGATCGCTGTCCGGATGAAATCGGTGCGGTTCGAGTAAAACCCTTCCTGCACCATGAGATCGACTTGGCCGAGGTCGACATAACCCAGGTTGATCGTGATCTTCTCGCTATCGGAGGCCCTGGGTCGAAATTCGCGTACATTATCGGTCATGGATACCATCCATTTCACCATCCATTTGGATGGCGCTCGGATGGTAAATGGGTGCTGTACGCGTCTTTTCAAGGCCGCGGCAGACCGTCCCTACCCGCTGCTGCGGGATTCGAAAGAATGCGATCTGCCGGCGAACTTCCGCATGATGCGACGGAGCGGCCGGCTTGCACTGAGACCTGGCCCCGGCATCGGCCGCAATGGACGTCGTCAGTCCGTCATGGCTCCTGCTCAACGGTCGAACTGGTTGCGGGCGCGGCCACATTAGGCTCGCCCAGCTGCTGGGCCGCCGCGGCCATCACCGGCCGCAGCCGCGCCCCCCGATGCGGTCGCAGCCGGCTGACCCTCCGCCGCTTCGACAGCCTGCAATTCGTTTTGATAGTCCCTCGCCATCTTCCCGAAGCGCTCCCGGTCGGCATTGCTGTTCACTGCCTGCGCGAAGCGTTGCGCACGGGCGATCTGCTCGTCCAAGAACTGCTTATTCCTGGGCATGGTTCATCTTTTCGATTCATTGCCATCGTCCAATGCACGGCGCGCGATATTGTTGCCGCAGCGGCATCGACACGCGAACCGTCCTAACGGCGAACGGGACTTCTTCATCGTCCAAGAACCTTGGCTTGAAATCGCTGTTCTGTCGGCCGCGGCGTGCTACGTTTCCAAGCGGCCTGCGCCGCGATCTCATTTGACAGGACTTGGCCAATGCCCATCCCCCCGGGGAAGGAGTCGGTATCGGCTCCCAGCCCTGCCACCGAGGTCACCAGGCAGGAGCTGCCGTACCGACTGCGACAGCAGTCGCTGCTGGGCGAGTTCGGCCGCTCCGCCATGCAAACCCGCGACATCGGACAAATCCTGCAGCGCGCGACCGAACTCTGCGCCGAGGGCCTCGAAACACGATTTGCCAAGGTGCTGGAGTACATGCCAGAGGACAAGCGGCTGCTGGTGCGGGCCGGCGTCGGCTGGGGGCCGGGTACGATCGGCGAGGTGTCGCTGGGGATCGATATGGAATCCCCGGCCGGCTACGCCTTCCATACCGGCCAAATGGTCCTTTCAAACCACCTGCAGGAGGAGACACGGTTTCGAACGCCGAAGCTATTGTCGGATCACGGGATCAAGCGGGCGATCAACGTCCTGATCGCAAGGGGCGGCGAAGGTCATCTGCCTTTCGGTGTGCTCGAGGCCGACAGCCCGGATCCCGGACAGTTCGATCGCGCGGACGCCGATTTCCTGGCCGGCTTCGCGGGGTTGCTCGGCATCGCCATAGAGCGGCAACATGCCGACGCCGAGCTCAAGGAAGCGCTCGACCACCAGGCCATGCTGACGCGCGAAATGAGCCACCGCGTCAAGAACAGCCTGGCGTCGGTCGTGGGCCTCCTCCGCGTGCAGGGTCGCAACGCGGAGTCGGAAGACGTCCGGAATGCCCTGAAGGACGCAGCTTCCCGCATCACCACGATCGCCCAGGTCCACGACCATTTATGGCGCAGCACGCGGATCGGGTTTGTCGACATCGCGGACTTCGCGGGCGAGCTTTGCCGGAAGCTGCAAGAAACCGTGGCGCACAACGTAAGCTGTGCTTTCGATCCTCTGATGATTTCAGCCGACAAGGCCATTCCGCTGGGTCTTCTGATCAACGAGATCGTGACGAACTCCGCCAAGCATGCTTACCCGGACGGATCCGGCGATATCCGCGTTTCGGGCGCACGGCACGGCACCGACTTGCGGGTGGAAATATCGGATCAGGGTGTCGGTCTGCCGACAGAGTTCGATATCGACCAGCCACGGGCGAGTCTCGGCTTCAAGGTGATCAAAAGCCTGATCGCCCAACTCGAGGGACGCATTGCAGTGACGTCCAACTCGCCAAGAGGCGTCATGATCCAGCTTGACGTGCCCTTGGATGAGAAAACGGGTTGAGCCGCAGCATCGCCCTAATCCTGCGCGCCCGAAACACGGCCCAAACGCACCGACATCCCCGAAAACGTCGTGAATCTCACGTGTTTCAGATACCCCATGGTCGGCGCCCCAGCTAATGTGCGACCAGGCTACTGGCTAGAGCGTTTCATTTTTTGATGGAAGCGTATCCGGCATTAACGAAGTAGTTGCTGCATTCGCCGGGCAGAATGCTTCTGACGATCTGGCCGATGTGGTCGCAAGCGTCGTTGATCGTGCGTTTTTGTGCGATGCGCATCCAGTGCTTGATCTTGGCGAAGACTTGCTCGATCGGGTTGAGGTCGGGTGAGTAGGGCGGCAGATACCACAGCCTTGCGCCAGCTTTCCGGATCATCTGCCGGACGGTCGGCGACTTGTGGCTACCAAGATTATCCATGACGACGATGTCGCCCGGTTTGAGCACTTTGACGAGTTGAGTACGAGATAGCGTGATCTCCCCGTGCTCCGCTTGAACGCGACAGAATCTCGCCACTCGAGCAGACACAGTGAGGCGCGCCTCGTCATAGACGAAATGTCTTGATCGCAATGTCCTGCTGGATCGTCCACCTTACGCCCCGGGTGGCGGTTTAGCTGGCCTGCTACATCAAGACCAGAGATCAACGTAGCCAAATTGAGCGAACGAGCCATAGATCGGAGACTGCCCGTAACTATTGATCCAGGTCACCTTCAAACTGATTGGCATAGCCCCACATCGGGGCGCTCACGGTGTGCTCCGAAATCAACTGAATTTCCCAGGGCCCGTATACAGTTGCAGGCATGGAAACGACGCGCACTCTCTTGCCGGCTCCAGGTCGCGTACAAGCGAGACGGCGAATGCGGACTCCATCGTCCTGAGCCATCGCAACAATTGCCTTTCGGACTTGGAATGGTGTTTCGCAGACGACAGTGTCAGCCTTGGTCCGATAAACGGACGTCTTGACGTCTGCCGATCCAAGCGATTCCCAGCGGAGCCATACGGCCCCAGCAACCGTAACGGCGAAGCCAATATTGAGGAGGCGCATGAATAACCTCCTTTACCGGCCCTGGCGCGGCTCCGGCTGCGGGTATCCGGCCTCAACATCTACATTACCGGACAGAGCTGGCGGGCACCAGAGCCGGCATGAAAGATCAGTCCAGGACAGAGACTTGCATTGATGTGCACTGCAAGAAATTTGTCGGCGGTCGCAGTGCGCGCGACGCAGCCTCAGAACGTGAACAGAACGGATGCGTACCAGGAGAAGCGATCCGTTTGCTCCGCCTTCTCAACTCCTCGCCTCACATAGCCGAGCAGATGGAAATTGCTGCTGAGATCATAGCGCCATCCTACCCCGAGGCTGGTTGTCGCGGGCGTGCCCGCAGAGTTGGCGGTCTGATGAAAGAGCTCCGCACCGATCTGAAGCTTGGGCATTAGTTGATATGTGAGAACACCACCCGCCAAACAGAAATTTGCTCTGCGAAGAGCGCCGAACACGCATCCACCGCCCCCGAAGGCGGACCATCCGCCGTTCCAATCCTTTTGCACCCAAACCGGCAGAAGCAACGAGGCATGGTTGTCGCCAATCGTATTCGAACCGCTGGGGAGAAAAACGCGAGGAAACACGGCGACGTCGAGACCGAAGTTGTCTTGATGCAGGAACCGGTATTTTGCGGCAAGCTCTATGTTGCTCAACCCAAAATTCGTGCCGCCGGCCGCAGATTGACTGAAGCCCGCGGGCAAGGTCGCTGTGAGCTGAAGGTCAGGCGCTGCACCGTAGTTAAAATCTATGCCCGCCCCGCCATCTATGCCGTCGCGTGTATTCGTCCCGTTGTTGAATGTGTATATCTCGAAGTGATGATATTCGGTCGGTTCCGGATCGTCGGACACGAAGGGAGGACCCGCGACCGCCGGCCGCGCCAGCAGGACCAGCACTGTAGCGCCCAGCCAACCCGACAGAACTCGCATTGAACGACTTCCTCTGCCAAACGTTCTGCTCGGGGTGTGGAACGCGAGCGTCCTCAGCAAAATGAGCCTACTCCATCTCAGAATCAGCGCACCTGCGCTGCGACGCCGGATCCGGGATGCCGTCCGGGCCTCTGTGGCAAGACCAGAATGAGCATGACGATGACGGCGAGGATCACCCCAGATGCGAGAGGACGACTGAGCGCCAAGCCGCCGTGGCTCGTCGGCTTGTCCAGAAAGTCGCCGACCGTGGCACCGAGAGGTCGCGTCAAGATGAAAGCCGCCCAGAACAGGAACACGCGCGAGATTGTCGTCCAATAGTACAGGGCCGCCAGCACGACCAGTCCCGCGCAGAACACGAGCGCGCCCCCGTCATATCCCAATCCGGTGCTGTCCGCGGTCCAGTCTCCGAGCGCGGTGCCCAGAGTCTGCGAAAACGTAATCGTGACCCAATAGAAGATTTCCACTTTCGGCGTTGCAACCGTCTGAACGTTTATCGAACCGAGAGTGAGGTACCAGGCCCCGAGCGAGCACAAGACGCAGGCCAACAAAATCAACGAGCCTCCCGTGTAGCCGATGCCCAACGAGCGATCGAAAAAATCAGCCATGGCGGTGCCCACCGTCGTGGAGGCCACGATGGCGATCCAGTAAATCCAGGCGTTGAACCTTCTCGTCGAGACTTGAGCGATCACCGCCGCAACGAACACGGCAAGGAATATGCCAGTGCCAATCAAATAGCCCCCGTTATGGGCATTTTGGTCGGCGTGCAGCCAGCTCATTGTCACAGTATCGCCGCCGGTTTCGCCGAGCGTCGTGGCGAGGATCTTGATTATCCAGAAGCCGAGCGTCACCTCAGGGATCTTGCTCACGAAATTGTCTTCGTTCGGCATTGTACCTCCAGCAAACGTCCACGGTTTTGGTTTTGCCTTGTAAGCGGCACTCTTTCGCTGAGCCTCAACGCCGGACGCGCGAGAAGGTCACTCTATCAAATATGTATTTTCTGCAATTCTGCCGCTCGGCAACAGCAGCAAATTGCGTTCTGGATATCGCATCGCGGCTCGCTTGCCGCAACACCACCGGAACATTTGTGCGCCGCAGCCGAAAGAGCATCGCAGCCGTCCTCAGTTGTTTCCGACCGAATCCATGACGGACAGCAGGTCAGCGATCGTCTGCTTGCATTTGGTCGTATCGGGCGACGCTGCCCGCAACGCCTCGAGCGCACGGTCGATCGCCTTGTCGAGCGTGTGCCAGTCGGCGGCGGCGCGGGGCTTCAGCGCAGCTTCCGCATCGTCCCATTGCGCCTCAAGATCCTTGATCCGGTTCTTGGCGCCGGCGAGGTCGCCCTTGTCGATCAGCGCGGAAACATCCACGACGATGGTGCGGAACGGCGACAGGTCACCGAGCTTCGAGGATACTCCGGCTTCGGCGGTCGGCAGGAACGAGGCGCCGCCGCCTGGAGAAATCGGCTCGCCGAGGGCCCACGTGAGCAGGCCGACAGCTGCTGCCAGAAGAACTCTTTTCATGAACAATCTCCTCATGGCTCGCCCGCGCATCATCCACGCGCGCTTTTAAGTGGAAGCTCAAGATCTCTTCGCCGGATCCGTGCTGTCGCTGTAGTCACCTTCGAAGGTCACCCAGGCGACCAGCGCGATGATCACGGTCAGGAATACCAGGCTGGTCTGGATCGTGCCGAGACCGAATCCGCCGTAATGACGCGACTGCGACAGCAAGTCACCGAGCGACGCGCCGAGTGGGCGCGTCAGAATGTAAGCAAGCCAGAAGGTCAGTACCGGGTTGACACCGAGCGAGTAGAATACGGCGATGAGCGCGATCAGCACGCCGAACGCGAGAACGCCGAGCTGGAAACCGAGCCCGAGCGCCTCGGTAGCGAGGTCGCCCGCCGCGGTGCCGAGCGCAAAGGTGAAGAGAATGGCTGCCCAGTAAAACAGCTCGCGGCGGGTGGTCACGATGGTGCGGATCGAGAGCGTGTGCTCGATGCGGTACCAGATCGCGAAGGTTCCGGCGAGCGCACAGGCGAAGACCGCCGTGCTAACGTAAAGGCTGATCTCGAGCTGGTCGCTCATGAAGTCTGTAATTTGGGTTCCGACAATGCTGACCAGAACCACGGTGAGCCAATAGATCCAGGGAATATAGCGGCGTGCGCGCAGCTGCAACACAAGCGCAGCGATCAGGAGACTTGCCATGAAGGCCATGGTCAGGGTTGCGCCGAGACCAACATGTACGGCGAGATAGTCTGCGCCGGTCTCACCGACGGTGGTCGAGAGGATCTTGATGGTCCAGAAGATGAGCGTGACCTCCGGAACCTTGTTCAGCATCGGCGATAAGCGCAGTTCCCCGGTTATGGACATGTGGCTTTCCCGAATCGAGTTGCACTCAAGCGGCGTTGGAAGCTTGGCCACGACCAACTTAGGCGCGCCTTAGGATCAGGATTTTTCTGTGCGACCGAAGCTAACTTTTTTGTCAGCTCGCGGCGGCGCGCGACGCCGGCCTAAGTCTGCGCTAAGTCTTGAGCACAAGAATTAGGCAGCTCCGATTCTGGACTCCCGAGTGAGGAAAGGAACGATGCGAGTTCTGCTGATCGAGGACGACAGAATGATCGGCACAGCCATCGAGCAGGCGCTCAAGGACGCTGCCTATGCGGTCGATTGGGTCACCGATGGCGAGACGGCGGTCCACGCGGCGGAAAATGAATCTTACGAGTTGGGCCTGCTCGATCTTGGGCTGCCGAAGGCGGACGGCCGCGAGGTGCTTCGGCGCCTGCGCACACTGGGCCGGAGATTCCCCGTGATCATCGTAACCGCACGGGACGCGGTCGATGACCGTATCGACGGCCTCGATCTCGGCGCGGACGACTACCTGGTAAAACCGTTCGAAATTCGCGAACTGCTGGCGCGTATGCGCGCCGTGCTCCGCCGCGAGGGCAGCGGCTCCCCGCCGCTCTTGACCAACGGCAAGCTCAACCTTGACCCGGCAACGCGGGAGGCCTCGTTTCTCGGCGAGAGCGCACGGCTCACCGCACGCGAATTTGCTCTCCTGCAGGCGCTGCTTGCGCGGCCGGGCAGAGTCCTGTCGCGCAGCGAGCTCGAACGGCAGATTTACGGTTGGAATGAAGAGGTCGAGAGCAATGCCATTGAATACCTCATCCACACCCTTCGCAAGAAGCTCGGAGCCGCAGCGATCCGCAACGTGCGCGGAGTCGGCTGGATGGTGGACCGCTCATCATGATCAGGTCCCTGCGCGCGCGCCTGTTCGTCGGCCTGACCGCAATCATACTGGTGAGCGGTGCAATCGGCGGAATGTTCGCCTATAGCTGGGCGTTCGGCGAGGCCATCGAACTGCAGGACTCGATCCTGATCCAACTTGCGAGCCTGGCCCAAAATGCCGGTTTCAGCGGCGGCCAGCCTCTTCACGGCGTCGAGGAAGACACAGAGGTCTGGCTCGTCGAGTTGGGAAAGACGCCGCGAGGCTTGGCAGAGGATCGCCAGCTCTTCAACCTGCCCGATGGTCTGCAGGTCGCGACCTGGAAGAAACAACCAGTCCGGGTGCTACTGCGAACGCGATCCGACGGCAGTCGGTTCGCCGTGGCGCAGCCGACCACTGTTCGAGACGAAACCGCGCGCGATGTGGCGTTTCGTACGTTGCTTCCGATCGCCGCGCTGATTCCCTGCCTGATGCTGGTCACGGCGCTTGTCATTGCGCACTCGCTCCGCCCGATAGTCCAGCTGGCCGGAGATCTCGATTCAAGGCGAGCCGATGACATGACTCCGCTGCCGCTAAAGCGTACGCCCAGCGAGCTGCATCCGTTCATCACCTCGATCAACGGATTGTTGGCGCGTATGCGGCTCTTGATGGATCAGCACCGGCGCTTCGTTGCCGATGCAGCGCATGAGCTGCGGACGCCGATCACCGCGCTCAGCCTGCAGGCGGAAAATCTTGATTCGGTTGCGCTCCCCGAGGTCGCGCGGGAGCGCGTCGCCGCGCTCAAGCAGGGTATGCATCGCACCAAGCATCTCCTTGAGCAATTGCTCGCGCTGGCGCGGCATGAGGCTACCCCCTCCGACCCTGCCGAAATGCCGCTTGCAGCGCTAGACAGTGTGGCGAAAGAGGTCGTGGCCGATCTGCTGCAGGAGGCGCTTGACCGCGGCATCGATCTCGGCTTCGCGCTTGTCGAACCTCTCACGGTGCGCAGCGAGCCGGTGATGCTCGCGGCGATCATCCGCAATTTGCTCGATAACGCGCTTCGTTTCACGCCCCGGGGCGGAACGATCGATATCGGGATCTATCCACAGGACGACGTGGCGATCCTGCAGGTTGAGGATACCGGTCCCGGCATTGCTTCCGGCGACATGGATCAAATCTTCGACCCGTTTTTCCGGGGCTCTCGCCCGGAGGGAGAAGGAACCGGTCTTGGCTTGTCCATCGTGAAGCGCATTGTCGACAGCCTGGGCGGTGGAATCGCGCTGGAGAACATCGCGGGCGCCGGCCGGTCCGGGCTCCGTGTCACGGTACGGCTGCCGATTGCTGGCGTTCCGGATGCATTACCCAGTAAAGACGCGGGCGAGTAGAGAAGCCCAGCGGGCTCCGGAACGGGCGTGCTCCTAAGTCGCAGCTAATTCTCATCGGAGAAATGATCTTGCTCAAACCAAGAGGCGAAGGGGGAAGATACAGGAAGATAACCAACGAGCTTTGGGCATCTTCAAAATCGCAATTCGCAAGGGGGGGCAACAGGAGGTCAACTATGAACAGAATGAGCGCCGTTGCTATCGCCGCCGCTCTGGCGAGCCTCGTTGGATTCGCGCCCGCGTCTGCCTTTGCGCAAGCAAGCAGCGCCGAAAAGCCGGTTGCCGCGGAAAAGAACCCGCCCGGCGACATTCCCGACAATCAGGTCTTCATCGACTACCGCTCGCCGCTCGGCTTCAACATCAAGGTCCCGGAAGGATGGGCTCGCCGCGAGACATCCGACGGCGTCACCTTCAGGGACAAGTACAACACGATTGCACTGGCTGTGTCGCAACGTTCCGATGCCATAAGCGTGGTCAACGCCAAACAACAGGAAGTCGCCGACCTTGAAAAGACTGGCAGGGCGGTTCGCGTGACAGGCGTCAAATCCGTCAAGCTCCCTTCCGGACCGGCCGTGGTCGTCAGCTACAGCTCGAATTCCGAGCCAAACCCGGTGACCGAGAAAGACATCCGCGAGGAGAACGACCGCTATTTCTTCTGGCAGAATGGCAAGCTGGTCACGTTGACCATGTCGGCGCCCTTGGGAGCGGACAATGCCGACCAATGGGATCTGATGGCGAAGAGCTTCAGGTGGCAGTGACATGGCCGTCGTTGAGGCTTTCGATCTCTACAGGTTCTTTCACACGCGCGAATCCGAAACGCTTGCGCTTCGTGGCGTCAGCCTGCGGCTCGACGAGGGCGAACTGGTCGCGCTGGAGGGCCCGTCCGGTAGCGGCAAGTCGACATTGCTTGCCTGCCTGTCGGGTCTGGATGAGCCCGATGGAGGATATGTCGAATTGCTCGGCGAGCGCCTGACCCGCCGGTCGGAAGCCGAGCGCGCACGCCGCCGCGGCGCGAACATCGGCATCCTGATGCAATCCAGGAACCTGTTTCCCTCGCTTTCAGTTGCGGACAACATCAAGCTCGCGATGCTGATCGCTGGCAAAATCAACGACGAGCGGGCAAAGAACCTGTTGGCGGGTGTCGGGCTTGAGGAGCGCGCTGTGGCGCGGCCAGGTCAGCTGTCGGGAGGCGAATTGGCGCGGGCGGGTCTTGCCGTCGCCCTGGCTGCGGCTCCTCGGATCCTTCTCGCGGATGAGCCGACGGGAGAGGTCGATGCCGTCACGGAACGGTCCATCCTCGACATACTGAACGAGCAATGCCGGGCCGGAGTTGCCGTCCTCGTGGCAACCCATAGTCAGGCGCTTGCCGCGCGCGCCGATCGGATTATTCATCTTCGCGACGGGAGAATCGGCGATGCCTGACATCCTTGTCGAGGGCAAGGAGGTGACGCGCCGCTTCAGCCAGGGCGGCAGCGACATCTACGCCCTTCAGCCGGCATGGTTCGAGATCCGGGCCGGCGACCGAATAGCCCTGCTCGGCCGCTCTGGGAGCGGCAAATCGACATTGCTTCATCTGATCGCCGGGCTCGATACGCCGACCGGCGGTCTGCTGAGGTGGCCTGCGCTCGGCCCGCATGATGCGCTTCGGCCGGGATATGTCGGGATCGTATTCCAGGCGCCGAGCCTGATCCCGACGTTGAGCGTCGTCGAAAACATCGAGGTCCCGCTGCGAATAGCCGGAAAGGTCTCCTCGCCGCAGACCCGGGCACTAGCGGCGCTGGAGTCGCTTGGGCTGGCAGACATAGCCGACAAGGTTCCGGACGAGCTGTCGGGCGGGCAGGCGCAACGCGTCGCCCTCGCGAGGGCGATCGCGCTAAAGCCCCGGCTGATTCTGGCCGACGAGCCGACCGGCCAACTGGATCAGTCGATCGCCCGGCAAACCGTCGATGCATTGCTCAACTCCCTCGAGGGGAGCGACGCCGCCCTTCTCGTTGCCACCCACGATCCCTCGGTGGCCAGGCGCATGAAGACCACATGGCTCATGGATCACGGACGCCTCCAGCTAACGGCGATGGCGGAGAGCACATGATACGGCTTTGGCTCAAGGGCTTTTTCGCCGCACATTTTGGCCGCCTCGTTGCTGCTGTTGTCGGGCTCGCATTGCCTGTGGCGCTGTTGGGGTCTCTGGGCGCATTTGTCATCGCATCCTCCGAAAGCATGGCCCGACGCGCGGTGGCGAGCCTGCCCGCGGACTGGCAGGTTCTTCTCGTCCCCGGAGCCGATGCGGCAACGGTGATCGACGCGATCGGCAATGCCGCTCGCTATGAAAACTTGCAGTCCGCAGGTTATGCGGACACGGAGGGATTTTCCGCTATCACGGGCGGGACGACGCAGACGACCGGACCGGGCAAGGTGCTCGGCCTGGAGACGAATTATCTTCAGCTCTTTCCCGGTCAGATTGAGCTCAACCTGGGATCATGGGACGGCGTGCTGATTGCCGCGCAAACGGCCGCCAATCTTCACGTCGCCCCCGGCGACACGGTGACGATCCGTCTCGTGAGCGGCAGCCCGGTCGACGTCAGGATTGCCGGTGTGGTGGCGCTGCCGAATGCCGACTCCATGTTCCAGGCAATCGGGGTGTCCAAGAACATTGCGCCCCAGGGTCCGCCGGACAACGTGCTTCTGATGCCAATGTCGGAGTGGCGGACCGTGTTCGCACAACAAGCATCCGCGCGGCCGGACACGGTCCGCACACAGATCCATGTCCGGCTCGATCATGCCGTCTTGCCGCCGGATCCGAGTGCGGCCTTCGTGCAGGCGCAGCGCGCGGCCAACAATTTCGAGGCACGCGTCGCAGGCAGCGCCGCGCTTGCCGACAATCTTGCCGCGCGCCTCGACGCGGTGCGCGCCGACTCGCTTTATGCGCGCGTCCTGTTCCTCTTCCTCGGCATTCCCGGAGTCATTTTGGCGCTCCTGGTTACGCTCGCGGTCGCCTCGTCCGGTTCGGAGCGTCGCCGGCGGGAGCAGGCGCTGCTGCGGCTTCGCGGCGCGTCGCTTCTGCAACTGTTGCGTCTTGCCGCGATCGAGGCCACTGCGGTTGCAGGACTCGGCACCGTGATCGGCCTGCTTCTCGCGGCAGTCGTGGCCCTGACCTGGTGGCGGTTGCAAAATCTCGGGCTGGTGATGCCCTGGCTCGTCCTTGTCGGTGCCGTCGGGCTTGGCTTCGGCATTGCGGCCTCGCTCGTTCCCGCCTGGATGGACGCGACGGGCACGTCGATCGCGGCTGCGCGCGCGGAGATGGATCGACCGGTGCCTTCGCTATGGCAGCGACTTTGTCTGGACGTCGTCTTTCTCGGAGCCGGCGGCGTCGTATTCTGGATGGTCGCAAGGACCGGTTACGAAATTGTTCTGGCTCCCGAGGGCATCGCCCAGACCTCGGTGCACTACGAAGCTTTTCTGGCGCCTCTGTGCTTCTGGGTCGGTGGCGGCCTGTTATGGCTCCGCCTGAGCCGATGGGCGCTGGGACGGGGCCAGGGTGCGGTCGCGGTGCTGCTTGCGCCGCTATCGGCGACTCTCGGGCCGATCATCGTGGCCTCGCTGTCGCGTCAGCAACGCCGGATGGCGAGGGGCGTTGCGCTGGTCGCGCTTGCGTTCGCCTTTGCGACGGCAACGGCCATCTTCAACAGCACCTACAATGCACAATCACGCGTGGACGCTGAACTCACGAACGGCGCCGATGTCACGTTGACCGGGACCACGGCGCATCCTGCCAGCGAGCTTCTGGCGGAGCTGAGAGCAATTCCAGGCGTAGCTGCAGCGGAGCCGATGATGCATCGCTTTGCCTACGTCGGAGCGGATCTGCAGGATATGTTCGGGATCAATCCCACAATGATCGGCAAGCTGACCACGATTTCGAACGCCTATTTTGCCAATCATGATGCCGGCAAGTCTCTCGCGTTGTTAGCCGAGACCCCGGATGGTGTTCTGGTCTCGCAGGAGACGGTGGACGACTTCCAGCTGCAGCCCGGCGACCGCCTGAACCTGCGGCTTCAGAACGCAAGCGACCATCAATATCACGTTGTTCCGTTCAAGTTCGTCGGCATCGTCCGCGAGTTTCCAACAGCTCCAAAGGACTCCTTCCTTGTAGCCAACGCGGACTACATCGCAAAACTGGCTAGCTCCGATGCCAGCGAGGTAGTTCTGTTGCGAACGTCGGGGGACGCAGAAGCCGTCGCGGCTGACGCGCGCAAGCTGGCAGCGAAACGCGGCGGCACCAAGGTCACGACGCTCGGTGAGACACAGGCGCTCATCAGCTCCAGTCTGACCGCGGTCGACCTGCGTGGTTTGACCGCCTTGGAGCTTGGCTTTGCAGTGTTGATGATCGCGGGCGTCACCGGCCTTGTCCTGGCGCTGGGGCTCTCGGCGCGTCGGCGCAGCTTCACCATTCTCTCAGCGCTCGGCGCCACGCCAAGACAACTCGGCGCGTTTCTCTGGAGCGAGGGGCTCATCATCGTGGTCGGAGGCGCGGTGATGGGCATCGCGGTCGGCTTTGGAATAGCGTACGTCCTCGTCACGCTCCTGTCCGGCGTGTTTGATCCGCCACCGGAGACGCTCACCGTGCCGTGGTTATATGTGACGGTCGCTCTGGCTACGGCGCTCCTTTGCGGCTCGATTGCAATAGCTGGAACGCTCACGCTTTCGAAGAAGCCGGATCTTGAGGCGTTGCGTGGTGGCTAAGCGACATGTTCGATCAAGTTCTTGCGGCAGTTACGAACTGGATTATCGGTTCAATATCGCATCTGGGCTACTTTGGACTCGTCATTTTGATGGCAGTCGAGTCTGCCTGCGTTCCTCTTCCTTCTGAAATAATCATGCCGTTTGCCGGCTATCTCGCTTTCGCAGGTCGGTTCAGCCTGCTCGGCGCCGCGACGATGGGTGCGATCGGGTGCAATCTCGGTTCGACTGTGGCATACCTTATGGCCGCCAAGGGTGGCAGGAAGGCGATCGAACGCTGGGGAGCTTACGTCCTACTTCGCCCCGCCGAACTCGCCAAGGCCGAACTGTTCTTCGCGCGCCACGGCAGCATGGCAGTCTTTGTCAGCCGCCTATTGCCGGTGATACGAACCTTCATCGCATTCCCGGCCGGGCTTGCGCGGATGCCAATGGTGAAATTTCAGGTTTATACGTTCCTCGGCTCATGGCCCTGGTGTTTTGCGCTCGCCTACATTGGATATTTGCTAGGGGAAAGGTGGCACAGTGACCCGACCTTCCGCAGGCTCTTTCATCGGTTTGATGCCGTGATCCTGTTGGCTCTTGTAGTCGCCTGCGGTTGGTTCGTTTGGTCGCGGGGACGCCAGAGATTTCGGCGACGTCAGTGATGGCGCCGTAGTCGGCGGGCTCGCCTCCTCGGCGCATGCCTGGGAGCCGGGCTATGGCTACTACGACGGTCCAGGGTACTACGGCGCCGGGTACTATGGCGGGCCATACGCTTACGACTATGGATACGATGCTCCCTATCGCTGGGGTGTGGGCTATGCGACGAGGACCTACTACACGGCGCCGGTTTCCTATGGCTATCGGTACCGTCGCGTCGTGAGGCCCGCGTATGCTTATTACGGGGGAGCCTATCCGGTCGCGCGTCACCGCTGGCATCATCACTGGTGAGACGAAATCAAAGATTGAGCCGATATCAGGCCGCGCTCCGGAAGGGCGCGGCCATCTCGCTTGTACGAGGCGCAAATGGTCGAGTTCACTACCACCCGCCGGCAGAGAAGTCGCGCCGCTCGAACGCCAGTCGTAGGTCGGGACGTTGCTCGGTGTTCTAGTGTTTGCCACGACGAGGCATTTCAATGACTTTCTGGAGCAGCGTCGGATTGCCAAGAACCGCGCGCAATTCCGCCTTGTCGAGCCAGACGGCGACGTCTTCAAAGGTCTCGCATTCCTCGACTTTGGCACATGCAGTCGCAAGAGGCACGTCTACAGGGCCGAACCTGCGGCGATTCGTAGGCGACAGCGACTCTAAATGGTCGCGTAGCAGTTCAGGGTCTTGGGTAAGCTGGTCGAGAGCTCCCGCCACCTCTATCGGCTGATATGCGGCGAGTTCGTTGGCATGGAACACCACAGGAGGCGGCCTGTAGTCTTCTGGCGTGGCAAAAACTCCCGTCCACTTCAACCGCGAGGAGGTTATCAATCCGAGCGGGATCGAAAGCAGTAGCCCTACGATAACGGGCGACATCCAGAGCAGCAACGGGAAAGAGACAGCATACGCGCTGACGGCCAGAGCCAGGCCGCAGAGCGTTGGCCCAGCAAGCTTGCGATATATCTCCTCCCGAACAGGCCGACCGTCGCTTCGGCGCTGCACCTCCCATCCCGCATCCCGACCAAGCAGTATTTCCACCACGGCCTTGGACTGGAAGATCATCATGCAGGGAGCGATCAGGGCCGCGAGAACCGTTTCGCAGAGGACCCCCGCCAGCACCCAAGAGCCTCCGGCTGAACCGGTGCGCTCCTCGCGATCATTGATCAGCACGAGATAGGCCAGCAGCTTCGGCAGGATCAGGAGCCCCATCGTCGCGGCGAAGACCCACGCCGCAAGAACGGGATCCTGTTGCGGCCACGAGGGAAACAAGCTGAAGCCCTTGGGAAAGTATTCGGGCCGGATGAAGTGCGCCTGCAGTGAAATGAGCAAGCCGAGAATTAGAAAGAGAAGCCACAGTGGAGCGGTAAGGTAAGAGCCGATCCCTGTCAGCAAATGCAGCCGTGACACCCAATAAAGGCCACGCGCCGGCAACACGGCGAGGTGCTGAAGGTTGCCCTGGCACCAGCGCCGGTCTCGCCCGGCAAAGTCCAGCACCGACGGAGGCACTTCCTCGAAACTGCCGCGAAGGTCCGGGGCCATATAGATTGCCCAGCCCGCGCGGCGCATCAGCGCGGCTTCGACAAAATCGTGGCTCAGGATATGGCCACCGAAAGGCTTACGACCGCGCAGCTCCGGCAGGCCAGCCTCCTCTGCGAACGCGGCCACCCGGATGATGGCGTTGTGTCCCCAATAGTTGCTGTCGCCGCCATGCCACCAGGCATTACCTGCTGCGATGATGGGGCCGTACACACGGCCGGAGAACTGCTGCAACCGGCTGAACAGGGTGCGCGCGTTGACAATGACCGGCTGCGTCTGGATGAGGCCGGCGGCGGGATGGGTTTCCATTGCGTGAACAAGCCGTACGACGGTGTCGCCTTCCATCAGACTGTCCGCGTCCAGGACGATCATGTGGGCGTAGCCGCCACCAAACCTTCTGACCCAGTCGGCGATGTTGCCGGATTTTCGCCCTGTATTCTCAGAACGATGTCGATAGTACAACCGACCTGCGCCGCAGGCGCCGCGCAGGCGAACGAAGGCCGTCTCTTCATAAATCCATGTATCCGGGTCGGACGTATCGCTCAGCAAGAACCAGTCGAACTTCTCTCCGTATCCGCTCGCCTCAACTGATTCATACATGGCCCGCAGTCTCGCCATCAGATGGTGAGGATCCTCGTTATAGGTCGGCAGCAGCATGGCGGTGCGCGAGGTAATCGCAGGCAACTCGCGCGTCCTATCGATGGGCAGACCCGGCGACTTCCGGGTCAGCAAAACGAAAAATCCGGCAAGCGCTGACATGAACGAGAACGCGACCCAGGCGAGGAGCACGAGGAAGAGACCAAGCAGCATCGCCTCGAGAACGGTCACGCCGCCAACCTTCACCACGTCGTACATCTCGTAGCCGCCCGCAAGCGTCAGAATGGCTGTACCGATGAAAATGATGAGACGCCGAAGAACGAGAGAGCTTCTGGAACGGGCCGCCCCTCTTCGGGCTTCTGCCGCGCGGTCCAGCCTGCACGGCACCATCGCGAGCGGCCTGTCTGGCGGCAGAAATCGACCGCTCTCCGCGCTCCCGGTCGGCGCCGGCGACTGGTTTAGGGCGTCCATCGATAGATCCACACCTCGGAGATCGGCGCCTCGCGCTCGGCCAGGAAAGCCCGCAGCTCGATGGCCGTCTGTCCCTTGACCGCGCATTGAAAGCTCAGGCGCCATCCGCCCGTAACTGGGTTTGGTTGCGTCACGATGTTGCTGATCTCAGCTTTTTCAGCGGTCACCACGCCCTTGATGGTGTTGGGGTCAACGCCTTTGAGCTTGTCGCCCATGAGCTCCAGGACGAACAGCTTGCTGTCCTCGCCGCGGCTGCCGATCCCCGTTCGAGTGAACCGCACGAGCGACTGCGGCTTCGGCGCATCTGGGCCCCAGTGCAGCCGATAGGTGAAGATATGCTCGCTTTTGGCTGCAAGCGGCTGCTTGGGCCGCCAGAACGCGGCGATGTTGTCGTGGATCTCCTCCTTAGTTGGGATCTCGAACAATATGACCGCCCCTTCGCCCCAATCTCCGATCGGCTCGAACCAGAGGCTTGGGCGAGTTTCGAACTTGGATTCGAGATCCTGGTAATCAAAGAAATTTCTGTCTCGCTGCATCAGGCCAAAACCGCGTGGATTGAGGTCGGCAAACGTGCTCACCTGCAGATCGTGCGGATTGTTGAGTGGGCGCCAGAGCTGTTCGCCACGCCCATTGAAGATCGCAAGTCCATCCGAATCGTGAACCGCGGGGCGAAAATCGTCGAAATCCTTGCGATCGTTTGGCCCGAAGAAGAACATGCTTGTCATCGGCGCCAGGCCGCCATGCTGCACGTCGACCCGCGGATAGAGGGCCATCTCGACGTCGAAAACCGTGGTATCGCCGGGCCGGATCGTGAATCGGTAGCTTGCAGCCGCGCTCTTGCTGTCCAGCAGCGCATGCACCACGACGGAAGTGGCATTGGCCGCCGGCCTCTCCAGCCAGAACGCCTTAAAGACCGGAAATTCCTCACCTTTGCTTTCACCGGTGTCGATCGCGAGTCCACGCGCGGAAAGACCATACGTCTCTCCCTTGGCGACGGCTCGGAAATAGCTCGCACCCAGGAAGACACAAACTTCGTCGTAGTAATCCGGCTTGTTAATTGGAGCGTGGATACGAAATCCGGCAAAGCCGATATCGACATCCGGCCATTGCCCGAGCCCGTCGCCGAATGAGAAGTCATCCCGCCGGTACGGGATCGGCGTGGCATTTCCATCGACCACCTCCGATATCTCGACCCTATTCTTGTAGAAGAAGCCTCTGTGGAAGAACTGCACCTCGAAAGGCAGCTTCTCGCGACGCCACAGCGCCTTCTCCGGGATGAAGCGAATGGATCGGTATTGGTCATAGTTGAGGTTCTGCAGCAGATCAGGCAGCTTTTCGTCAGGTGGCTCGAATGGCTTGGCAGCAAGCGCGCGCGCAAGATCGCGCACGGAAGACGGGGTGAAGGGCGATGAGGAGCCCGGCTGAGCGAGCGCTACACGCGGCAGTATAGCGGTAGCCGAAACAGCAGCGGACGCGCGAAGAAGTTGCCGGCGGTTCACCCGTCCGTCTCCCCAGTTCTAAATGGACAGGGGAAACGACCTACCTTTTGCGGAGTTCCACCGCGTCGCTCGGGTGCGAGACTGACGTTTTGGGAGATGCCCACTCGGGCGGCAGGGACTGTGATCTTGGCTCCCGCTGGCTTTCGATTTGGCCCTGATGCGCCCGAGAGCCGAGGTAGTTGGCTGACAAGCAGGACTCCGGCTTGAAGCGGACTACCGGACACTAGCACGGTCTCGCCGGAGGCGCGGCTACCGGTGCTGAAATTAGTGTACACTCGTGGCAAGCCGGAGATTATGAACAGCCGCCCAAGTGAAGCTCGCAAAGGCGCGTGGGCGAGATGAGCCCGCTTATCGTGTTGCGAAACTCGCACGACGGACCGGTCGCCCAGAACGGCGTCAAGAGCGGCGCAGAGGACGCCACGAGCGACGGAACGCGCGCGACGGCACCCCAACTAGCACAACTACCACCGAGCAGAAAAAGTAATCCGATCGCCTTTGCCAAGCACGGCCCTCGGACGACCGCAGCGCGGACCCGGGGCGGGCCGGCAGCGCGCGCGGAGCGCAGGCCCGCCGCATACTCGGCGGGCGGCGCCGTCGCATCCTTGGATGCGCGCTGATCGGACAAAGCTGCCAGCCCGTGCCGATAGGCGGTCACGGCATCAACGGAGCTGTAGGGTGCCGAGATGCTCCGCTGCGGCCCGGACGCGAGTTCCGTGTTTTCGACGCCGGTCCGCGAACTCTGCGGAGTCAATGGACGAACGCGCCTTGTAGCCAGCCGCCGTCAACCGGGCGCAGACCCGCGGCACTGCGGCAGCCGTCGTGTCGTCGCCCGACGGCTGGAGCCCTGCAAGTTCATTCAGTTCGTTGATCAGACGCAACCCTTCGCTTCGGAGCAGGACCGCCGGGGCCCGGCTCGCTGGGTCGTCGATCAGCAATTCGAATATGAGCGCGAGATCCATCATGGCGCCGAGCGTAGCGGGCCAGCCAGCGCCCACCGAGGCGGACCTGAAGTAGATCAGCGAAGGATGCTCAGCATGGCTCTGCAGCACGGACGCGCACCAGTTGCGCCCGCCATTGTGAATCGGCGCCGGGGTCACGTCGCTTGAAGTACCGGGAGTATCCATCAGAACGAGATTAAGAAAGCCTCCCTGGGGGTGGGGTCACGATCGGCGCCGATCGGACCCCACCCTGAACGCAGATTTGGTCAGCTGCTACAAGGAATTCCCTCGATTAGTTCAACGGGCCGAGTTCGGCGCCGATTGACACTAGTTTCTTGCAACGTCGCCATTGCGAGGCCCGCCCCAGGATCGAGAGGCAAACCATGGGCCTGCTCTTCATCTCCCAACCGCGCCGTCAAAATGGCTGCCGCTCCCGCAACATCGACAACGCCGAGCTGAAACTCATTCGATGCTTCGTGCGAACCTTCCCAGGGCAGCGACGAGGGGTACCGACACGTGAGGGACTAGGAAGCGTGATTCGGAACCTAGGGACTCGCAAGGTGCGAAGCTCAAAGAGCCCCGAAAGGGGCTCTTTCCTTTCGGAGACCTCCCCTCAGTAACGTTTAGGCGACGCTTCATCCGCTCGCGCCGTAAACATCAATTCCTCCTCAAACGAACCCTCCGGCAGGTCCGCATTCGCAACATCGCGGTGCATACGCGGCTACGGCCGGGCCGATCAACGTCCCCCACAAGCGGAGTAACTCAACCGATGGCCGATACCGAAATCAATCGTCCCCGTTCGTGGAGTGGCCAGAGTCTAATCGGCGACTGGCTCGTCAGCCTCAAGATCGATGGCGTCCGCGCCATTTGGCGCGGCGACGACCATGGCTGGCAGAGCCGGGCGAAGAGGCCGCTCTACAACATCCCGCCTCCTCCACCCGGCGGGCCACGCGACTGCGAGGTCTTCGTCGGCAGCTTCCAAGACACAATCCGCGCGACCCGCACGAGGTCCCCTAAAGCCGACACGCCAATCGTCCTCCCAGAACACATCTATGGTCTTGAAGCGCTCGATCCAAGACTCCATCGGGGCTCCCTGACCAACCCCACCTCCTCCGACATCCTCGCAAGGCTGCGGCAAGCCAATGACCTCGGTCACGAGGGCCTCGTCCTTCGTCGTGGCAATACCTGGCTCAAGGTCAAGCCTGAGGAAACACACGACGTCACAATCACAGGGTACTGCCAGGGGCGGGGAAGGCATCTGGGTCGATTGGGTTACGTCACCACGATCAAGGGCGCCGTCGGCGCTGGCTTCACGGACGCCGAGCGCGAATTGCTATGGGCCGAGGCCAAGGCCGGAAGACTGGTCGGACAAATCATCGAGGTTAGCTGCATGCAATTTTCCCCGAGGGGCAAGTTCCGCCATCCCTCGTTCATCCGGATGCGCCCCGATCGAGGGAGCGCGTGAGACCACCGAGGGCTCGAGCCCAATGCTCGACGCATTTCATCGCGGACATGGTTGCGTGTACTCACTCAACACGCGCCGGTCCATCGCGCCACGTCGTCTGGAGTTCTCCGCTCCCGAGAAGCAGCCGCCGTTGTCTCGGCCCCAGGATTCTCCGGGTCAAGAACTAGGAGGCGGTTGGCTTTACTTCCAAGATCAACACGCTAAGCTCGTGTCCGGCAGGGAGTACTACCATGCGCTGGGGAGCCGCGTTTACGTCGGCCGTGTTCGTTTGTCTGAGCGGTTGCACCGCGTTACCGTCGCTTCCAGAAGACTACCAATTCCCCATCGATGAAATCCTGCGCTACACGACGTGCCAACTCCGATCGGGTTATCGGGAGCTCGCGACTATTAAACACCCGCGCTACAGTGCCGCAGACTACACCGTGGCGGTCGCCCTTCAGCCCAAGGTCGACGGGGAAATCACCGCGAAGGCCGGTTTTACGGGAAAGAACGGCGCGACGGGTAATTACATCAGTTCATGGGGCCTAGGCGCCGCCATCGCCGGCGGAGCGCCTGGCGCCGGGGTAGACGCGCGCTCGCATCAAGACGGAAAAGTCAGCTATAATCTCAGATCCGAGGACCTGATTAACCAAAAGCTTCCCGTTGATTGTGAACATTGGTCCTCAGCCTCGCACACCCTCGTGACGAATCTGCAGGTTCGTAAATGGCTCGTCGCCAGCACGACGGCCGCGCTAAACGGCCACAACAATTTGGCGGTCGTCGACAATCAAGGCTACACGGCCGAGATATATATAAAGTACGATATCGGTGGCGCGTTCACCTACACATTTCCATTGGGGACGGATTTCGCCTCGGCATCCGGTCAGTATTGGACCGATCAGTTTTTGACCATCACCATAACGCACAACGCCGCCCGCGCTGAGGTCATCTACACGAACACGCTTCCATCGGATGATTTTGAGAAAAAAGGAGTCTGGAAGCCAACGAAATCCGCCGTCGCGCGGGAGGTGCCGGGCGGCATATCGCCAGAGACAAAGACGAGACTCGACCTTCTTCAATTGCAGCAAAGCATTCAGAATCTTCCAACTGCCAACCCGCGTTGACGCCCATGAACTTTATCCTCTTCATCATGTTTTTCATCACTCCACCCAACAAGATTCCGGACAAGGTGAAGAACACCGCCGACGATCACCGTGTATGGACGTTGCAATCAACATCCGTTATGGACTTCAACACGATGCCGCAATGTAAGAACGCCAAGGACAACATTGCCAAGCGCATCGAGCAGACCAATACGTTGAAGGTACGCGCTTGGTGCATTGGGAAAGGCACTCCCGGTGCCGCGATCGCGTCAGATCCGAACGCGCATGGCGTCGCGCACCCTCCTGAAATAGACGACATCCTGCCGCTCGGTGACACGAAATAGTTCGATCGTTGCGAGCGGATCCGCGCGCCGATTACCGCAAGATAGCGCCAATGATTTCGACGATATCCCGGATCGGATCGCAAGACTGGAGAAGCGGATCAACGACGCCTATCGAGTACAAATTCAGTTCGAGGCATTGAACGATCGTTAATTTAAGCCATTTATATAGTGTCGAGGCGAAGTGACGCGAATACTCCGCCTAGGATCACCCTCAATCACTCACGGGAAGGAGGTGAATCCCATGAGCAAGGCTGATGTCGCCGACGAGATTAATCGCCAACTGGCGGCAAAGCGCTTTCCATCCGCGCTGATCGCCTATTGGTACATTCTGGACAAGCGCGAGCGAGAGCACGGTTTCTAGCGAAGGCCGAAACGACAAGAATCGGTATCGTAGGATTTATATTAGCTACCCGGTCCATCGTAGTATTTTTCACTGGCTGCGAGATTAACCGTCTCGCAGCCTTTTCTTTTTATATTTCCTCATACATTGCGACCGCTTTTGTAACCAACTCCAACATTCTTCATGTCGGACTCCATGCAATTCAATTAGCTTTCCAAACAGACTCTAGGTTTGGCGTGGAAGCCTTAAGCTTCGCCCAAACGGCATGGCGCCTTGCCAGGATGCATCTAGTGCCGAAAAATGGCCGATATCGCATTACGAGATCGATATCGGTCGGAATCAATCAGCGTTTATTCAGCCTTCGTACCACCTCGGCCGGATCAAATCCAATGGCTCGCCCCAGCTCAATGAGCTCCACCACATCGATTCGGCGCTGACCGGACTCCATGTGCGTCACCCACGACTGATAGACTCCAAGCTTCTCGGCTAGATCCACTTGGCGCAGACCAGCATCCTTCCTGAGCTCGACCAGCATGGCGGCGAGCTTCTTCTGAATCGGTGACGCGACCGTCTTTGGCATCCAGCCTCCCGGAAGGGGGCTAGAGAAATAAACCGACTTTTCAGATACCTAAAAAATCGGTATTAACGACCGTAATTGACCAAAGCGTTGACAGAATCCCAGCCAGTCCGAACTTACATCCCGAGGAAGCAAATGAACAATCTGACGAGACAATGGTGGCCCTGGTGCCTACTCGCCGGAGGCGCCGTAGTGCTCTGGGCCCTTGGTTACGACATGCGTGACCGGACGGCGATCACCTTCATGGCCCTGCTCATCGCGGCGGCGGGTGGCTACCTCGTCTTGGCCGAGCGGCAGAAGCACAAATAGAGCCAACGATCGCCGACACTACAAATAAGGGCTACTAAAATGAATACTTCCCCGGAAACGTCTACCCAAACACCGCCACCAGCCAACGACCGAGGCTACGCTTTTGCCGTATACGCTCTCTACGCGCTGGGCTTCTTTACGGTCATCACGACGATCATCGGCCTAATCATCGCGTACGTTAAGGCAACTACGGCCGGCGACGTGTGGCGCAGCCACTTCCAGTTCCAAATCCGCACCTTCTGGATCGGACTGTTGTACTTCGTTGCCGGCTTCGCCCTCCTCTATTTCTTTGTCGGCGCCCCCATCATACTATGGTGGACTATCTGGACCCTGGTCCGCATCATCAAAGGCGCGATTCTGCTCCACGATCAACGCCCGATTCCCGCGCCAACGTCCTGGCTATTTGGGTAGTGCAATAACGATGTCCCAGCAACGGAGGCATCGCCTGAAGTATCGAAGCTCTGTCTTGTTGGGTTCGGTTTGAGCAAGACCTACGCCATCGGCGATGTTCATGGATGCCTGGATCAACTCCAGCGCCTTGTCGAGCTCTGCGAGCGTGATGCGGGCGAAGGACGCTCTAAGCTCATCTTTCTGGGAGACTATATTGATCGAGGACCCGATAGCCGTGGGGTCGTCGAATTCCTCATGGATCTTCAGAAATGGTCGCCGGATGAGATCATATGTCTGCGCGGCAATCACGAGGATCTGCTACTCGCCGCGCTCGAAGGCAAGGACGCAGAACTCCAATGGCGTCACAACGGAGCTCAATCCACTTTAAAGAGCTATAAAGCGAGGGCCCCAGGAGACATTCCTCTGAAGCACATCGACTGGATTCGTTCGCTACCCCTCTTCCATGATGACGGGATGAGATTCTTCGTCCACGCGGGTGTACACCCCGACAAGCCGTTACATCAGCAACGCCAGCGCGACCTTCTCTGGATCAAGGAGCCATTTCTATCAAGCAACGCCGATTTCGGGCGACTGATCGTGCACGGCCACACGCCGATCCCCGGCGGTAATCCAGATCAGCGTATCAACAGACTAAATATCGATACTGGTGCCGTGTACGGCCGCGCTCTTACTTCTGCAATTTTTGATACTCACAAGACGACTCCAATCGGGTTTCTCTCCACAAGCCACAACGGCAACTGATAAGCTTTGCGACCAAACCTTATCAGTTGCGCCGCGCAAGGCTTGGCGCTGTTCGGCAGCAACGCGCTCAAGGTGGCACACGCAAGATCTTCGTTTCAATCAGCTCTTCAACGAGACCGAGCTGCGCAAGCGCCTGAAGGGCACGAAAGAACCAGCATCCTGTTCGCATCCGATCCCAATATAGAGCGCACCAAAGGTGAGCTAAATATCGACCTTATTTGCATCAACGGTTATGTCTCGAATGCTCGCGGAGCCAGGTAGTCTGCCAACTGCTAGGTGACCCGCAAACTCTTGCGAGCGACTTGGCCATGTATTTGCGTGAAGCGTCATGGGGAGGTGTGGAATAGGCGTTGGATTCCATATGCCGCGCCGATGAACCAAGTTGCCATCAACTAGCCATCGGATCTCGCAAGGATCCCATTCGATCGCGTAACGATGCAGTGCTTTGGACGCATCAAATCCTAATGAAATAGCTACCGGCGTTCCGCGATAGCCATAGTCAAACTTTGCCCCCTCTGAGCCGGGGTTATAAAAGACATTGACAACCAGACACGTCGGACGGTTGCCCGCTATTTCAATATCGATCTCCTGACGAGGCGACGCGCGGTAGAGAAAGAAGCCTGTCACCAGACCCGACACGTTTGTCGCTTGTAGTGTCGCTTCGAACCTTCCGTACAGAAAGCTTTCCCGGCTAGAGATCGCCGCGGCACTGAACTCGCGAACACCGAGCGATTCTCGGCGAACGGCGAATGACGCACCGCCCTCCGACCGCGCGGACACGTTAGCAGGTCGAAACAGTCCGAGATTTCCGGGAAATGTATCACTCCTCAGTAGCCACCGTGCTGATCGGATATCGCTTAGATCGTCATCGAAGACTACCCTCGAACGGAAGGCCAACCGCTCGGTAGTGATCGCGTTTATTCCATCCCACCCTGCTCCAGACTCTACAATCCATGGCATCCGATCGTAGCGAAGAGGCCTTGCTCGCACTCTCAAAGTCGACTTTGCCGTCTCCCGATACTTACGTTGTCCGATCTCCGGGATAACTGGGTAGGTCGCCACAGGTGGGGATAATCTCAGGTGTTCGCAAAGCACCCGCCAGGTGCGAGCATCTTCTCGCTCTAATATAGCGACATCGACTCTCTTCAAGGCTTCCAACAAGTCCTTGATATATGTATCGCCACCATCGTCACTTCCTGTGACGATGAACTTTCCGTGCGGGTAGCGCAAAACGAGCTTGTGCAATTCGGGCACTAGCTGACCCACGTTAACGTAGGCATCGAACGTAGCTCGCGATCCAGCGAGCAGCCTATGAAATTCTACTTCCGAAATCCGATCTACATCACTACAGCACCTGTAGCCGAGCATAGAGAGCGCCATTGCAAGGGATGATAGCCCGGTCCCCGGTTTGCCAAACGCAAACACCGGAAAATGGTGCGGCCGTTGATGAAATAGTGCAGCGCTGCCATGATCGATAACGCCGATTTTTGCCAGAGAGGGAAGGATCGAATAAGAGTTCGTCGATAAGAGATCAGCACGCTGATGGATCACTGGACGACGTAAGGCGCGCACATCGATCTCTTGGAATTTTTGATTGATCCAGAGGTCAATCGGACCACGGCACGGGAGCAGGTTAAGGAGTGCCTGCGCCCCGTTCTTCGAGAGAACATAGCCGGACAAGAACCAAAGCCCGCGTTCCGGACGAAACAAGTTTCTGGAAATCAGTTCTTTTGGGGCGCCGTGACGCGCCTCCGCATAAGATAAGTACAGCATGTCAAATGCTGGTTCTGCCTGGTCAGAAGACTTCATTTCTTGCCAAGCCTGATCGACAACGCGAGCGAAACTCAATTTCAACCAGACGTCGTCCTCAACTACAAGGGCATAGGGAGCAGCGGACTGCGCAATATCCCGCCAAACACTAATATGCGAGCAAGCGATTGCGATTTCTGCCTTACTCATGCGAATCGGACGAGCTAGGTCAAACTCGTCGGGCAGCGCGAGAGGTTGCGGCTCAACATAGAGCTGATCAGCAAGAGTATAAAACGGATCAATGTCCTTTGATTCTACTGTGTGATCTGAAGCGCTCTGAGCGTCGATCGCAGAATATCGTCTGGTTCGCTCAGTCAGCGAAATTCCGTCGGAATCCAGCACACAACCGAGCTCGCTTAGCACGTCAATCCAACGCTCGGGCTGCCGATCTAGATTTATAACATATATCTGAGAGACGCCCGACCGCACGGAGTCGCCAGACACGAACACATTCGATTGCCTGCGTGGCAAGCGCCTTCGTAGCTTCAAAAGCAGGTAATGTAGAATTCTGGAAGACGCGCGAAGTGGCTTGGTCAGATTCATTGCAAATTACTTTTGATCGCGCTCAAGCCGCTTCTGGTTGGAAAGACGCCAGTTTCTGGCGTCATCGCGATAGCTCAAGGGCCACCTAGAAATTGCGAATGAATCCCAGTCTCGTAGCACTACGAGGTCGCGCTCTAGCGCTTCGGAAGCAGCACCGAGCTCAAAAATCGACCTAGACAGATTCCCTGGCCCAGTCGTTTCTTGTATCTCTGGCAATTCGCCATCAGCTGTACTCTCAAGGCGCTCTGTGGCTCGCTGTAACGCAAGCTTGATGATCGGGTGCCGCTTGCTAGTAACGAGTGGATTATTGTTGACGTAAAAGATCCAATGAGGTCGGTGAGCGCCATCGGCAAGGAAGTTGCCTGTATTCACCATGCTTGCTGCAGCAATATCGTAACAAAGTGGGTGAATTTTCAATCGGCCATCATCGAAGAGCCAGTGAATTTGGGAGCCAATGCAAACGTCATCGGCGTCGACATAGAAACCACCTTCCACCAACAGATAGCACAAGCGAAAGTAGTCGGCTTGCATGGCTGGGTGGTAACACCGATCGAAGGAATACTCGTGGCGGCGACCTAAAGAGCCGCGAATGAACGCCCTCGCACTTCGCTCGTCGAACAAGAGATGCTTGAATCCGCTATCGGTCCAACGCCTCCACGAGGCGATGCACTCTTCTATGTCCGTCGGCAATTCCTGCAGATCGTGCCAAAACTGTACGATGGTCTTAGGCGGACCTTGCACGTAACGATCGCGAGCCATGATCTCCGCGGCAGGGCGCTGAACGAGTCCTCGGATAAACTCCGATCTCTGTCGATGGTGGTCCGGCCCATCCGTCATATCGCTTTTGATCATGATCTATCGTATTAGTTTCAATGCTTGCCATCTGCACGCAAATGTAATGTATAGTTTGAACTACTTCTAGAGAGAAGAACGTATTGGCCTCTCAACGGCGGCTGGTTTGGCGAGCATTGACTGCGCAATCGATTGGAGACAACGGCAGTATGAATATTCTTTCGTTTAACCCAGGGCATGATGGAGCTATCGCCTACCTCAAGGACGCCCGATTAGTAATGTCCATTGAAGCAGAGAAAGACTCGAATTACCGATTCTCACCCATATCAAGTGGCGATGTATTCAACACTCTGAGCGAACTCACTGAAATCCCAGATATCCTTTGCACAGGCGGCTGGTGGCCCCGAGACCAATTTGAATATGTTCGCGGGGCAACCACGCATGCTAGCTACCGCGGCGTATCCAAGAGCGAAGTTATCGTGAGGCAGCGCCATCTCTTGGGGAAGCCGATACACTATTTTTCATCCTCCCATGAGCGCTCTCACATACTTGGCGCGTTCGGGATGTCACCGTTGCCAAAGGGCACTCCTTGCTACGCCTTAGTCTGGGAGGGAGCCATTGGCGCGTTCTATGAAATCGATTCGGATCTGAACATCACGTCGATTGGCGAGGTGCTTGATAAGCCAGGGAATAGATATTCGATGCTTTATGGCTTGGCGGATCCAACTTTTCCAAAAAACACGCCGTACTTTCGAATCTCTGATGCTGGAAAGCTTATGGCCTTGGCCTCATTTTCCAAGCGCAGCGTGCCTTCGCCCGAAGAAAGGATACTACTCGATTTTCTATTAGAGGGGCCGAACCGGCAGCTATGCGAATACGATGATCTCGAACAACTGCCCTACCGTGATGTTGGGGTGGAAGATTTCGAGTTTCGGAATTTCGCTGGCATTTTCAGCGACAAGATTTTCGACATTTTCCATCAGTTCGCTAGAGTCAACTTGAAAAGACGAATGCCGCTTCTCATTGCGGGCGGATGCGGTCTGAACTGCGACTGGAACACGAAGTGGAAGGACACAGGGCTTTTCACTGAAGTCTTCGTACCTCCTGTTGCGAATGATTCGGGCTCAGCGGTCGGAACGGCGATAGACGCCCAGTTTCACTTCACTGGCAATCCAAAAATCGAATGGAATGTATACGCGGGCTTGCCTTTCAACAAAGTCGGCACATTTGATCGGGCGCAGTACGACATCTTCGAGACGAACTACAAGACGATTGCAGAAATGCTTGCGGGCAATCTCGTTCTCGGGTGGGTGAACGGCAAATATGAGATTGGGCCCCGCGCATTGGGTAACCGATCGATTCTCGCGGCACCTTTCAAGGATAGTACGAGAGTACGCTTAAACAACATCAAGCAGCGCGAACAATTTCGCCCAATTGCGCCTGTTTGCCTAGAGGAAGACGCCGCAGCTTGGTTTGGCTGTGACTGGGCGAGTCCTCACATGCTTTTCACACAACGAGCTAAGACGAATGCCTTGGCGGCCGTCACCCACGTTAACGGAACCGCTCGCATTCAGACGGTAACAGCCGGGACTAACAAGCAACTCTATGAGTTGCTTAGCGCATTCAAGATCCTCACGGGGTATGGTGTTCTATGCAATACGTCCCTGAATTTCAGCGGCAGAGGTTTCATAAATAAAATAGACGACCTTTCGACTTATGCCGTGGATCACAGTCTGGATGGCTTCGTGGTAGAGGGTACCGCGTATCTCTTAAAGTCATCCACGTATTATCAGGCCTATCTGAAAAGCGGCGGTATAGTGAATCCAACGCGCATGAAGAGCCACGCTTAGCGTGTTCATCGAGACACAGCCGCAGTTTCCCTTCTCGGCGCCGATCATTGCCAAGGCTGGACTGATAAGCTTTTGTTAGAAACCTTATCAGTTGAAGAACTGACTCCAGTTGCGACCAAAGCTATCAGTTGGCAGACCTACTCCATTTGCCAACGACCTTATCGGTTAGCGGACCGACTCCATTTGCGTAAGTTCTGGGTGAAAACTCTGGGCACCGCAGAAGGCCGCGTCGATTGAGCCGTGTGGGTTTTTAGTGGTCGGGGAGCTCGCCCTTGCAGTGTTCACCTCGCCAGACAGTCTGATTGATCGAAGGCCTTTTTACGTTGATCTTAGCGAGATCAGCGTCCGACAGCGACTGGAAAAGCACGAACGCGGCCATGCGGTGCGCCCCGTCGATCAGACTCATGCCGTCGGCCCGCTGCATGGTGACGGGTGCGCGTGGAAAGGTCCCGTTGTCGCGAATGTAAATCCAAGGCTGCGCCACCCTTTTCTTGGTACTCGCGTCAGCTTGGCCGGCGTTGAATTTGGTCACAATGTCCGAGACATCAGCCTTGGCCTTCGATGCCAGATCGTCAAGACCACAGCGAGTCGTCACCTTCTTCCATGTCACCTGCTTCCACCACGACAGCGGCTTTCCACCGAGAAGCCCGGCCCAACGATGGGCACCAAGCGGCTCCGGCGGCGGCCAACCGCAATCGGGTTCATTAGCGAAGTAAAGCAGCCATTGCTCGATGACATCGTCCGGCCATTCCGGAAGATCCTTCTTGATATCCGCCAGCGAAACCATGCGCCCTCCCCAGGGTCAAAAATCACCCGTTGTCAGCTCACCCGCCGAACCGCCTGCACCACCTTATATAGTGCAAGGCGCCCATGATCATCTCTCGATTGCGGCCTCGACGTGCCCGAAGGCGTAAGGCGGCGCCGGTTGGGCCACACCTTCAACGGACTCAAGCGCCAGCACCGACCCGGCCAACACCTCGAAAGCCGCGCCACCGTGGAGCCGGCGAAGCAGCTCGGAGACGACCATCACGCCTGCGGTCAAGCCAACAAACGGAGCGCCGACTGTCCGGGATGCGAGTTGCGTCAGCCCGCACGCGTCCGCGCCGGCTTCTCGCAGCGCCTCATAGGCCGGCAAGTTTTCGACGCTGTGCGTGGCCGGAGGCGTGTCGCCGCCCCAGATGTTCTCCGCGCGCTCGGAGCCCGGAAAGGTGTGGAGTGACAAACTGCGGAACGCTTCCGGCCCAGCCCCGAGACCGGCCTCGACCACGAGGCCAAAGCCCGGGCGTTCAAGCGCGGCCCGCGCGTTGGGATTATCGACACCGCACAACGCGACGGCAGGGTCATCCGGCGTGCGCGTGGTCCACGGGCCGAACCGGTTTTCAACCACGGCCGTATCGAAGTCGCGCTCGTCAAGCCAGGCGGCGATCCTGCGCGCCTTGCGTTGCCCGACATCTTTGAGGAACGACAGCAGCGAGGTGCTGTCGTTGGAGGTAGTGAGGCGATCATCGTCTTGAAGGACAAGCTTGACGTCCTTGGTATCCGTGTACGGTAACGCCGCCAACGCCCAAGCATAGGCCTGCCCAAGATTGCCGAGCCCAATCAGCCAGAGCCGCGAAGGCAGCCAGCTCAAGGCTGGTTCGGACGGGTCTTGGGCCAGCCAGTCCGCACCCGGATTCCAAAGAGACATGCCAAGCGTGCGGTGCCCGGCCATTGCGTGATCCTTGGCATGGTAGGCGAAGGCTTCGGCCGCGCAGCACGCCGCCGCAAGCATCGGCGTCAGCGGTACCGCGGCCTCGACGATTGCCGCATCACCGGCGCGTGCCGGCACGACGCCACCACGCCACCCCGACCAGGCCAATCGCCACGCCGCCCGCTTCGAGACCGGAGCCGGCACCTTACCGATGACGGCAATCGGCCAGCCCCGCCTGGGGCGTCGGGCCACACGCCCGCCCAGTTCCTTGAGCGCCCGCGTGAGGCTTCCCGGCCGCGTCAGCCGCGTCACCGACTTGGCGTCCTTCGGCACGCCGACGACCGTCACGCCGGCGAGAAAGCTCCGGCGCGCCGCATTGACCAATGTCAACAACGCCACCTGCTCATCGCGCGAGGTCGCAATGTCCGGGCCCACCAGAATGGTGAGGCCGAAGCTCTGCAAGATCGCCATCGCCTCGCCGTGCGTCGCCGCGCGCCCAGAATCCATGAAATATTTTGCGCCGCGATGGAGTGTGGAAGAATCAAGCATGGGAGAGCCTCCTTAAGCCCAGAAGCCGCGATAGAAATACCCACGTGCGTGCCGACCGCCGCGGTTGTGCCAGACGTGATCGCCGACATATTCGTAGACGCCGAGCGCGGCGCGGCCGATCGGCCAGCGCGCGAACTCCGGCACGATGATCGCGATGTGGCCTTCGCGGGCCACCATCGGATTTTGCCGGTCGGAATCACTCTGAAATGCCGAACCCGGGTGGGTATGTGCGTCGGCGACAACCGTCAGGTTCTTTTCGCGGCAGATCGACCACAGCTTCGAGAAGGCGTCGCCGTGCAGCACACACACGCCGCTCGCATAGGCGAGCGGATCGAGTTCGTCGTAAAAGACGGCTTCACGAACAACCTTGCGATCGCCATCATTGACGCCAAGGAGGAAGGCGCCGGCTTCGTGCCGTCTGCCACCGCGCCGTTCGAGCTCAGCAACGATTTTGCGCCAGAGCTTCGGCGCGCACCGCAGCCGGTGGCTAGGCGCTACGAACGCCCGAATAGTCGCTGTCAAAGAAAAGGCCATGAAGCTGCTCCAGGTAACAGATGATTCCGCGATCCGGCTGCCACAGGCGGCTCGGATGTTCGTTGCGCCAGTTGGGGTGCCCTTCGATCGACATGCGATCACAGGGCAGATAGAGGCACTGGCCGTTCTTCCACTCCGGCCGAAAGACCGACGAGACGATCTTTGGCCCGGTCGGCCACCGCGCTCCCGGCAAGGGCCGGTTCGCCGCGTGATCCCACGGCTGCGCCGACGCCGGCGTTGCGCGATAGCCCAAACAGTTGAAGCGAAACTCGAACTGCTCCGGCGCGCCGGGCAGCGGCGGCGCCGCGACCGCGAACATCGCGTACGGCCACTGGGTCGCGAGGTGGCGCCACCGGCCTTCGAGCTCGCCGCACCGAAACGCCGGTGCGGCGAGATCAAATTCAAACAGGACCCGATCGGGAGGCAGGGGCGCGTTCATCGTTAGCCCTCGACCCGCTTTTCCGGCACGAAGTCGAAGCAGAGCGTGCACGGGTGGCCGTGAACCAGCTCGTGCAGCGGCGTGTCTGCCGCCGGCCGCTCCGTCGACCTGCAGATCTGCAGCACGTGCTCGGCGGCGTCCTTCGGGCTCACCTTGAAGGTGTGCGCCGCCCAGGCCTTGACGGCGCGGACCCGTGCGCCGGGCGCGAACTCGTGCTCCGCCGTGCGCTCCAGATAGTGCACCGTCGTCTTGATCCGCTTGCAGCGGCTGACGTGCACACGCGAACCATGGCGAAGACCGTGAACCACATGGCCGTGATCGCCGTGCAGCGGCTCTTCCGCCTCGTCGAGGAAGATGTGCATCTCGGCTTCGAGAACCACACCAGCCGCTTCGATCGCCTTACGGACGTCGCCGAGCGTCGCGGCCTCGATCACCTGCGCCTCGATAACGCCGGGACGCTCGTGAACCTGAATGAAGATGATGTTCTGTGTCATTGCTTTCCTTTCCGGGGTCCAATTGCCCCTCTCAAGGAAAGCGTCGCGGCGGCCAAAAAAGTGGAAGTGCCGTCAAGCCCCGGTGCAGATGAAGTAACTCGGGCAGTTCGGGCAGCGGCGCGCCTCGGGCACCGCGTGAAACGCGCCGCGCTCGATCCCCGTGATCGCCTCGGCGTATTCCGCGATGAGTTTGTCGTCGCTCTTGGGCAGAACCAGCATCACTTCGCCGGTGGCGAGGTAGAAGGCCTCGACCGTAATGCGCCGGCCGGGATACTGCTGCTGCGCGCCCTTCCGCAGAAGCGCGTAGATCCGTTTGCCGGACTCCGACTTGGTCTTCTTACCGGTGCGAATACGCTGAATCCGGACCGAGCCGTCCGCGCCGATCAAGACACGGTCCGGCGTGATGAGCACCTGGCGCCGGCCAACCGGTATCGACCAGTCACGCCGGTCATAGGTGGCCGTCTCCAGCGCGATCGCCTCGGCCATCCTGCGAACCATGCCGTCAGCATTATTGCGATGAAACTTCTCGAAGGCGTGGCCGACCGGGCCGTCTTCCGCCCACACTGCCGCGAGCTGCGCCAGCCCCTCGACGATCGTCTTTGTCCTGCCCGCGGCGCGCTCCGCCTCCAGCCACCCCACGGTCTTATAGACGCAACGATGGAAACGCAGATAGGCAGACTCATCCCGCCCGCCACGCAAGCCATCTATATACTCGTTGCGGTAACGCGCGGGGCATTGCGTGTAGATTTCGAGTTCGCGCTCGGTATAGGCATCTTTTCCGGCGAACGGCGTCAATTCACGTGCTGGCGTATACGTCCGGCCCGAGCCGGCAAATGTTGATGGCGCCACCAAGCCGTTCAAGAACCCCAGAAACTTCGAGGGGTTTGTGTTTCGCTTCTCGGTATATTTTTGCGCATGGCTGATGGACAGCACGTCGCGGGCGCGCGACATGGCGACGAAGAATAGGCACTCCTCTTCGGCGTCGCGCGCGTCCGGCTGCATGACAAGACGGATCAGGGCCGGCGGCGGCTCGATGCGGCCACCGCCGCGCGTGCTCGGCATATATCCCGTTGCGATCACCGGTAGATGGACGCCCCGAAACTCAAGGCCCTTGCTGCCGTGAATGGTCATGACTCGCACCGCGTCAAGATCGGAGGCTTCCGACGAGATGGCGCGGTACGCGGTGTCCTCGTTAAGCGCCTCGATCCGTCTTATCCGATCAAGGAAGCGCTTCCGATTGGTCTGACCCATCGCACCATATTCACCGCAGACTTTCAGGAGCTGGTAAATCGCAATCAACTTCTGCTGCGCGATGGTGCTGTTGCCGGTTGCCAACTTTCGAAGATAGTCGCTTCGCTCAAACAACCATGTGCTCAGAAGCACCCAGGGCGACGCCCGCTGAAGGCCATCGAGCTCCGCGCCAAGACGCTTCAGTCCCGCCCGGCCCGTGGGCGTGAGCGCTTCGATTTCATCGGCACGCTTCAGCGCTTCGAAGTACGACTCTTTCTGCTCGCGCGACCATGCGATCAACGCCAGGATGTCGGGTTTCGGAACCGCGTAGTCGGGGAGTGCCGCAACGCGCAGAAGACCAAGCCCTCCCAGTTCCGCATCGACGCTCAAGAGCGAAAGCAGATCGCGCACTTCCGGCCGCTCGAAAAGATCGCCAAGATAAAGCAGTGGCACGCCCAGTTGTTCGAGAATGCCGGTGATGCGGCCGAGCGTCAGGTGCGAGCGGGCAAGTATAGCCTGCTCGCCATACGGAATACCCGCCGTGCGCAATTGCTCGATCCGGCGCTGAATGGCCTCGCCCTCCGCCGAAAGCGACGGCGTGGCCGTGACCGTGACCGGGTTTCCTACCCCGCGCGTCGGCGTCCAGGTGCCTCCCATCCGGCCACCGCTCATCGACGCGCTAAAGCGCGCGAATGCCTTCACAATCGGCGCGTGGGAACGATAATTGTTGGCCAGCGCGTGGCGCTTCCCGCCAAATGTCTTTTCGAAGGTCGCGACATTGGACGGCTCAGCGCCGCGGAAACGATAGATCGATTGGCGCGGGTCGGCCACGACCCAGACATCGACGCCAGCCTTGGTGAGCGCCCGAAGGAGTTCGGCGCTGGCAAAGTTCACGTCCTGAAACTCATCAACGAGAATGTGCTTGAAACCGGCGACGTAGGCCTGCACCTCCGGGTGGTGCTGGATGAGATCGCAGGCCATCACGACAAGATCGCCAAAATCAACCGCATCAGCGCGCTTCAGCTCTTCCTCGTAGATGCGGTAGATCGCGGCCACTTCCAGCGCACGGTCTGCGTCTTCTTGCTCTTCCTCCGTCCGGGCGGCCTTCTTGAAGGCAATCGCCTCGGCTTCGTAATCCTCGACAGAGATTCTTTCATCCTTGCAGCGCGAGATAACCTTCAGAACCGGCACGAGCTCGTAGGCGGGCTCGTACAGGTTCTGAAAATGCTTCAGCGGCAGTTTCTCAAGGTTAGCTTCGAGGAGCTCGAGCTGTCCCGTCTGGTCAAGCGTGCGCACGTTGACCGTGCGGCCAAAGCGCAGCGGCCATTTGGTCACGAGCTCCAGCCCGAATTGGTGAAACGTACCGACCCACATCTCAATCGAGGCGTCGGGATTCATGGTCGCGATACGCTCGCGCATTTCTTCCGACGCCTTGCGAGAGAAGGTGAGCGCCAGAAAAGACGCAGGTGTTGCGTGCTCGTCCAGTTGCCGTTGAATGCGGCGGACCAAGGTTCGCGTCTTGCCGGTACCCGGCCCGGCTTCCACGAGCAGCGGCCCACCATCCCACATCACCGCAGCTTGCTGACTGTCGTCGAGATCATGCACGATCGACGGTGCGATTTCAGGCGCGGGCCCGATAGGCGGCAAGAGTACGGCGCGAACCATCTGGTTCATCACAAGCGAAACCGGAAGCCCCAGTTCCTTGGCGATGCTCTCGGGCCGCCGGTTTCCGTCTATAAATTGCTCACGAAGCCAATCGCCCGGGCAGAGAAACTCGCCGGCAAAGATGTCGGCTTGCACCTCCTTCCGCTCAGTGGGCGAGTACCCTTCAACCTTGCCCGCGCCGCTATCGACGGGGTCGCCACCCAAGGTGTCGGGGCGCACCGTCACTTCGTTATGCGGATCATGATGCAGGTGGAAGTGCCCGATCTCATGCGCGATAACCACCCGCTCCAGTTCGGGCTCCAGATCTTTCTGAATCCTCACCAATCGAAAGGCGCGGTTCAACGCCCCCAGGGTGCCGGGCGCGAAGTCATGGGGTTCGACTTCGAGGTTATCCGCCGCGAGCGCGGCAGCAAGAACTTTCTCGGCGTGGCGATCGCCCTTTGTTTCCACCAGCGCTTTCGCGTGGCAGGCACGAGCCTTCCTCCGAATATCGACCCAGGCATCCACGCTTAATCTCCCTCAAGCCAATAGCGCACGCGATCAGGCGACATGCGGCTGTTCGCAATAATCTCGTCGCAGGTCCGCCGTTTCAGCGTTGGAGCACCAGTTGACTTGGCATGACCCAAACGTGGGTTCGCCAAAGCAAGATCGAGCGCCCGATCGAAAGCACCAGCCGTGATAGCAAGCGCCTGGCAAACAGCATCCATGAGCCGTTTCCGGATCGGACGCAGCATCGCGCCGTCAAACAGATCGGCTAAAACGCCACGCGCGATATCCATCGCGCGCGCCATTTCAATTACGTCAACGTTGCGCGCCGCCGCGATATCGTGAAACGACGCCGCAACATCCGGCTGTGCGTCTTTCTGCTGTGCGGCGTAGATCGCATTGAGGGCGTTGCTATACGCGGTATTGAGAACGGACTCACTGATGTCCTCCGCTTCCTCAACACGCACAGCCGCTAGGTCGCGCGCGACGGCTGCGTGCGCCCGGATATCGTCGGCATATTTTGGGAAGCGCTCCGTCCATTCCAGAATTTGATCAACGCTCGGCTTTTCGCATGCCTCATGAAAAGCCATCAGCACCCGATCTCTCTCCTTATCTCGAACGTCTTTCATGAGCTCACCTTTTTATTTGTCAGTTCCTTGAACTCGGCGGTGTCCTGCAGGAGCTCGATCATCTCCGCGATCCACACCTCAGCCCATTTCGGCGAGATGCCTACCGCCTGCGCAATCGACAGTGTCCGTTTCGATCCATTCGGCACGTCTTCCATGAAGAGCCGGAAGGCAAGCCGCTTGCGATCGTCCGTGATATGCGACAGCACGCGCTCCACATCCAGATGCTCATCCAGCTGCCGCATCGCATCGAGCAAGGCCGGGGCCGGGTTAGACCTCGGCCCGGCCGAGATCGCATCGTCGCCGTGAAACCCGTCTTCCGCCGGCGGGTCGTGTGTGACCACGAGGTGCGAAACCTCGCGGGCCTTGTCCCGGGCCATCGGCACGGCATCCGGGTCTTCGTTCTTCTTTACCTCGCGGAGCTTGGGCTCCAGCGGAATGCGGCTGTGCTTGTTAGCCAGGGCGATTGCATCGAGGCAGCGAAACTTCACGATACCGCCAAGGCCGCTGCGCATCGTTCTCCCGTCCTCGGAATCCTTGTCCAATAACGAGGTCCAGATACCGCCATGCACCAGAAGGATGATGTCCTCGCCCTTGTTGGGCTTGTTGGTGCCGATGTATCCGCGGGCCATCTTCATGATGACGTCTGACAGATGCTTCGCGATCGAGTTTAATACCCTGGGGTCGGCATCTGGGCCCAGGTCCTGCACTGCGCAAAGCAGGACTTCCGGTCGGTACGTACCTAGTTTTCCTCGCGCCACGGCCGAGCGCCAGCCCTCAAGGTCCCAGGAGGCCGGGGGGGCGTCCTCGCTTTCGTCTGCCATTGGCGGTAGCCTCGCTGTTGAACGCTGTCTCTCAAGGAAAGCGCCGCAGACCCCGAAAAAGTGGAAGTGCGAATATCACAACCTTGGAGCGATCCATTCGATTCCGCAACTCATAAGAAAACATAAGCAATTTCAATTTTTATTTTGCGCCTCGCCCCGCTCGAATCGAGCGTCGCGGCAATCCACACCCGCCTAGAGATTGGAGCGAGCGAAGAAAATCGAACTAGAGCACTTCACTGGGTTATTTTCCCTCTTGGGGCTTTCTTGGGGATCAATCCAACTCAGAGTTGACCGAAAGGTCGGACTCAGCCATAATGAACAAAACAGGAACAATTATTTCTGATGGCTGAACACGTCCACGAACCGCACGTCCCCTGCCCCAAGTGCGGGCACCAAATTCCGCTTACGGAGTCGATTGCGGCACCTTTGTTGGAAGCCGAGCGACGCGGCTTCCAAGCCAAACTTGCCGCGAAAGAAACGGAATTCTCTCGCAAAGCTGACGAATTGCGACAACAGCAAGATGAACTAGCCAAAGCAAGGGCTAACGTCGAAGAGCAGATCAAGCAACGGCTGGAGACCGAACGCAGGCAAGTCGTAGCTGCCGAAGCTAAAAAGGCACGGGACGCTGTGGCTTCAGATCTTCAGGCGCGGGCGAACGAAGTTGCGGAGCTGCAACGGACACTTGAGAGCAATAACATCAAGCTGGCGGAAGCTCAGCAGGCACAGGCCGAGCTAATGCGGAAGCAACGGGCACTTGATGACGAGAAGCGCGAGCTAGATCTGACGATTGAAAAGCGTGTGCAAGCATCTGTCGAGACTGTCCAGACCAAAGCTCGCCAAGAGGCTGACGAGGCGGCTCGGTTGCGAGTCGCCGAGAAGGATCAAACCATTGAGTCAATGGCACGCACTATCGAAGAGCTAAAGCGCAAGGCGGAGCAAGGGTCGCAGCAATCACAAGGCGAGGTCCTAGAACTTGAGCTCGAGGAGCTTTTGCGCGGGCGCTTTCCGACAGACTCAATCGATCCAATCGGCAAAGGCGAGCTTGGTGCAGACGTCATGCAGCAAGTGAACGGAGCTATCGGCCAGCCTGCCGGCATCATTCTTTGGGAAACTAAGCGCACGAAAGCCTGGAGTGACGGGTGGCTTGCCAAATTGCGGGATGATCAGCGCCGATCCGGTGCCGATGTAGCCCTAATTGTCTCTAAAGCCTTACCCAAGTATGTCGAGCAATTCGACTTGGTCGATGGCGTTTGGGTCGCTCATCCTCGTTGTGCTCTTCCAGTCGCAGTAGCCCTCCGCCAAGGTCTAATTGACGTGAGCAGCTCACGATTGCTCCAGCAGGGTCAGCAAACGAAGATGGAGCAGGTGTATCACTATCTGACCGGCACCAAGTTTCGGCAACGCGTGGACGCCGTCGTTGAAAAATTCAACGATATGCGGGACGACCTCGACAAGGAACGCAAATTCATGGGGCGTCAGTGGGCCAAGCGAGAAACACAAATACTGTCCGTGCTCGACTCCACAGTAGGGATGGTCGGTGACCTCCAGGCAATCGCTGGCAAGGCAATGCCGGAGATCCCGAGCCTGGATATGCCACTGCTTGAAGACTTTGGTGAACCAGACCGCAAAGCCGGATAGGCTTTGGAAGGGGCACCATCATCGGTCATTGTCACTACTGATAAGCTTTCTCTCAAAAGCTTATCAGTTCTTGTTGAGGCCAGCCTTCCTGAGTTCGAGCACCGGGATCTTGCAAAGCTCTCTATAGAGCGCCTCCACGGGAAATTCGCCGTACGAGTCGGCGACCGACTTCGATCCATGGCCTGTGATCGCATTTAGAATGTCTTGCGCCAGCCCATGCTTTCGTCCGAGCGTTTTGATCCGGTGACGCCAAGAATGGCTTGGGGACAGTCGAGGGTCCTTCAACCCAAGCCGACGCACAAACCTTCCGATCATCTTGGTCCCATTGCCACCGCGCTTGCCGAACTTGTCTGGAGAAAGCTCGGCGAACAGAGGACCGGGCTTGACCCGAGCAACGAAGCTGAGAAAACCACTCTCAATCAGCGCCGGGTGAACGGGGACTACTCGCTCCGATCCAGAAGTCTTGAGCGAGCCTGCTTCCGGCACGAACTTCATGCACCAGACGTCTTCAATCTGTAGAACGTCTTCTCGTCGCAGCTGACAGATCTCGGAAAGTCGCGCCCCAGTGTATGCGCCGATCCAAGGGACCCACCTCTTGACCGGATCGTTCTCCGAGCGCGCGGCCTGGAGGATGGTCTTTGCCTCCTCATCATTGAAGCTTCGCTTGCGCTCTCCTTGCTTGGCTCTGACTTCAAGAGAAATGCCTTCGGCAGCATTTGAGCTGAGAAGCTTATTCTGGACGCCCCATTGCAGGATCGCGCGCGCCGGCGAAAGCTTTGCACTCTGAATAGTCTTCGCCCGCAGTCCCGAGGCCACCAACGCTCGTTTCCAGTCGACGAGATTCTCCGCCGTTAGGTGACGGGCATCTGTATGCCCAAGATATTTCTCTAGTTCCCGGATGACGCGCGACCATTCGTAAACAGTCTTGGCGACCGGCCGCCGCTCGGCTTTCCATCCATCCAGAAGATCCTGGAATGTGACGGCTCGTCCTGGCGAGCGAGCGACGGGCGCGCCCGGCGATACCGACAAAGTCGGGAAGGGAAACTCTGCGACAGTTTCCCCTCTTGCCAGCTTGGCTAGCACCAGACTTGCGCGCTGTATGGCAGCGCCAATGGCGCGCGCCATTGTCCGTCGATTCTGCCAATCCACAGAAAACCCGTGAGCGCTCAGGTAGCCGTCCGCGGCTTCCAAACAGGCCTGCTCCATTCGAGCAATCTGGTGCAATTCCGGCTCGGGCGAGAAGAAATCGACCGACTGCGCACGAGCCGTGTCTTTTTCCTCCCTGGTCGGGGGTGGGCCAAAGAGCCGATCGCCAACTCCAATGTCCCAGTTGGTCTGTTGGCTCGGATTATCCCTGTATTGCTCCAACCAGCGATCATACGAGACGATAGCCAGTTGGTGCGCTTCACGCTCAGACAGAGGTTTCGGCCCCGCACGCAGATTGGCCCACCGAGCCTCGAGCTCGGCGAGCGCCTTGGCATGACGCACCTTGGCTTCCGCCGGGTCGCGGGTCTGAAGGCTGACCTTCTCCTCGCGCTTGCCGACAATTTGGCGGAGCTCCTCCGGTACGACTTTTCGGAGCTGATAGATCCCGGTTTTCGGGTGCTTCCAGGGACGTGACATTGCAAGCGGCATTGTACCACCGTTTTGTACCAAAACCGTAGCGCTAAGCCGTTGAATTTGCTGAAATGCTTTGGATATCAGGCTCTTAAAAGAGCCGTGGTGCCCAGGGGCGGAATCGAACCACCGACACTGCGATTTTCAGTCGCATGCTCTACCAACTGAGCTACCTGGGCGTGCTCCAAAGAGGGGCCAAAGCCCATCGAGCGGGCGGTTTATAGTGGGCTGAAGGCTGCCTGTCCACCCGGCTTCGCCAAGTGGCTTCGCCGGGCGCGGCCCGGCTGTGCACAAGGCGGGACGTGGCTTGGAGGAAACGGCGCGCCGCGGCGCATTGAGAATTTAAATAGTTGATAGAACAGGGCTATTCTTCGCCATCTGCCTCGTCATCCCGGCCGGGAATGACATAGGAGCCTTTCAGCCAACGGTTCAGATCGACGTCGCGGCAGCGCGAGGAGCAGAACGGGCGGGTGGCCTCGGACTGCGGCTTGCCGCAGATCGGGCAGGTTTTGGGGCTTGCGGGCTTTTTCACCTGGTCGTCCATGAAGTGCTCAGCTGACACATGTGAGCCAGTTCAAGAGCCTGTCGCCAAAGGGGTTCCTCCGGCGAAGGCGCAGGCGTCCCGGCCAGGTCGCGCGGGGCAATTCTACTGTGCATGGGGTTGTTTTCGAGATTTTTTGCAGGAGCGGCTTGTCGGCTCAGATGGCGGTGGCGTTGAGCCAGCCGAAGCGGATCGGGAAACCTTCGCCGCCAAGCAGCGTGGTGGTCTCGTAGAGCGGCAGGCCAACCACGTTGGTGTAGGACCCCACCATCTTGACCACGAACGACCCGGCGATGCCCTGCACGGCGTAGCCGCCGGCTTTGCCGCGCCATTCGCCGGAGCCGATATAGGCCTGGATGTCGTCCTCCGAGAGGCGCTTGAAGCGGACGCGGGTCTCGACCAGGCGCTGGCGGAACGCCTCGCGCGGCGTCACCAGGGTGATCGCGGTGTAGACGCGGTGGTTACGGCCCGACAGCAGCCGCAGGCACTGCGCGGCCTCGTCGACGAGGTTGGCCTTGGGCAGGATGCGGCGGCCGACCGCCACCACCGTGTCGGCGGAGAGGATGAAGGCGCCGCGCAGCTCGTCGTCGAGTTGCACCGATTTGAGCGCCGCATCGGCCTTGGCCCGCGCGAGCCGGTTGGCGCAGGCGCGCGGCAGCTCGCCCCGCTTCGGCGTCTCGTCGACGTCGGCGGGCCGGAGCGCGTCCGGCTCGATGCCGGCCTGGTTGAGCAGCGACAGGCGCCGCGGCGAACCGGAGGCGAGAACGAATTTGGGGCGGCCGAGCATCAGGTGATTTGGGGAATGAAGCAGGGGGTGAATTGCGCGCGGAACCTATCGGACGGGGGCTGATTTCACAACCCGGGAACCCGGACTTTACTGATTCGACGGGTACAGGATGCGTGTGCCCGCAGTCTGTGACGCGGGTGTTACGGGCGCCAAATGCTAGCCGTTTGCCGCGCCCACCTTCGAAAATCGCCGGCGGATGCGCAGCAGGAGCTGGTCGCAGACGTCGCGATAGGCAGCCAACTTCTGGTCGCGGCTGCCTTCCATGGTGGTCGGATCAAGCGTCGGCCAATACTCGACGTCGGCGGCAAGCGTGCGGGTCAGCTCCAGCGCCTTGTGATGCGCCTCCGGCGACAGCGTGATGATCAGGTCGAAATTGAGCCCCTCCCAATCCTCCAATTCCTCGAAGGTCTGCGGCTTGTGGGTGGAGATGTCCTGGCCGAGCTCGGCCATCACGGACACCGCGAACGGATCGAGCTCGCCGCGCCTGGCGCCGGCCGACTTCACGTAGAGGCCCTGCGGAAACATGTGCCGCAGCAGGCTCTCCGCCATCGGCGAGCGCACGCTGTTCATGGCGCAGGCGAACAGCACCGATTGCGGATCGCGTGCGCGTGGCGGACCCGCCATCGCGCTTAACCCTTCCAGTGCAGGACAGTAATGAGCGTGAACAGCCGGCGCGAGGTCTCGAAATCGACCCGCACCTTGCCCTTCAAGCGCTCCTGCAGCGTACGTGAGCCCTCGTCATGGATGCCGCGGCGGCCCATGTCGATGGCCTCGATCTTGTCCGGCGTCGCCGTGCGGATCGCCTGGTAGTAGCTGTCGCAGATCATGAAATAATCCTTCACGATCCGCCGGAACGGCGTCAGCGACAACAGATGCGCAACCACGGGCGTGCCGTCCTCGCGGCGAATGTCGAACATCAGCCGGCTGCCGGTGATGCCGATATGCAGCGTGAACGGCCCCTTTCCGTCGGCGCCCTCCGGCGCGAACAAATTCTGCTCGATCAAATCGTAGATCGCGATCGCGCGCTCATGCTCGATGTCGGGCCCGGAACGGCCGATCGAGTCCTCGTCGAGCGTGACGCCGACGATGCGATTGGTCGAGTCGTCCTGTTCGGGCGGCTGGGTCATGACAAATTGAGGCGCAATCCAATCGAGCGCGAATGAGCATCTAGCCCCTCCGCCTTACCGAGAATCATCGCGGCCGGACCCAGCGCACGCAGCTGATCCGGGCCGCATTTCAGGATCGAGGTGCGCTTGAGGAAATCGTGCACCGAAAGACCCGACGAGAATCGTGCCGAGCGCGCCGTCGGCAGCACGTGGTTGGAGCCGCCGACATAGTCGCCGATCGCCTCCGGTGTATGCGGCCCGAGGAACACGGCGCCGGCGTTGCGGATCCTTGCGGCGAGCGCGTCGGGATCTTGCGTCATGATCTCGAGATGCTCGGCGGCAATCGCATCCGCAAGCGGAATGGCGTCGTTGAGGTTCTTCACCATGATGATGGCGCCGAAATCGGCCCACGAGGCGCTGGCGATCGCGGCGCGCGGCAGCGTCTTCAACTGCGCCTCGACGGCCTTTTCGACATCGGCGGCAAGGCGCGCGGAATCGGTAATCAGGATCGACTGCGCGCTGGCATCGTGCTCGGCCTGCGCCAGCAGGTCGGCGGCAATCCAGTCGGCATTGCCGGTGTCATCGGCGATGACGAGCACCTCCGAGGGACCGGCGATCATGTCGATGCCGACTTTGCCGAACACGAGCCGCTTTGCCGCGGCGACATAGGCGTTGCCGGGCCCGACGATTTTGGCGACAGGCGCGATCGTCGCGGTACCATGTGCGAGCGCGGCAATCGCCTGCGCGCCGCCGACGCGATAGATCTCGGTGACGCCGCCAAGCTTTGCTGCCGCCAGCACCAGCGGGTTGAGCTTGCCGTCGGGCGAGGGCACCACCATGACGAGACGCGTCACGCCGGCGACCTTTGCCGGCACCGCATTCATCAGCACCGAGGACGGATAGGCCGCGGTGCCGCCGGGCACGTAGAGGCCGGCGGATTCGATCGCGGTGTAGCGCCAGCCGAGCTCGACGCCGAGCTGATCGGTGAAGCGCTCGTCCTTCGGCAGTTGGCGGCTGTGATAGCTCTCGATGCGATCGCGCGCGAACTTGAGCGCATCCAGCGTCGCTGCATCGCAGGCTTTCACCGCGGTCTCGATCTCGGCGGCGGTGACGCGCAGGCCGGATGCATCCAGCGTCAACCGGTCGAACTTTGCCGTGGCCTCGAGCAGGGCGGCATCGCCCCGCTTCGCCACGTCGTCGACGATGGCACGCGCGGCCGCCTCGACATCGGCCGAGGCCTCTCGCTTGGCGGCGAGGAAGGCCCCGAATCGCTGGTCAAAATCGGCGCTGCTGCGGTCGAGACGAACGGGCATTTTGCGATGATCTTTTGGTTGGGCTTTAGGGGCAGATTGGCTCACCCGCCCCCTGCTCAATGGCGCGACGGCCCCCCGCCGTCAACCCTTGAGAGGTGTCGTCCCGGCGAAGGCCGGGACCCATAACCACCAACGGGAATTATCGAGCGATACGGAGCCACGTCTTGTTTCAACAACCAAACCCTGGGGTTATGGGTCTCCCGACCTTCGCCGGGACGACACTGAATATGTGGCATGTAGTATCCATCCCTCACCCCTCCCCTTCAGCCTCCAACCCCGTGCCCAGCTGATCCGCCCCCAGATCCGTCAGCTCGCATTCAAGGCATTCGACGTCGAGGCGGATGGCGCCGCCTTGGGCAAACAGCAGCAGCGCGCTCCCGCCGGGGGCATCCTGGCCGTGGAATTCGATGCCGACGAGGTCCAGGACAGTGTCCAGCGCGTCGAGGTCGATGTTGCGCGACTTGCAGGCGAGCACGCGGTCGAAACGGAGGGCGGCCACCAGCCTGCGCGGCTCGGCCTCGCCGTCCAGCGTCTGCTCCCAGTCCAACCGGCTCATGCCGACGACCAGCCGCTTTTCGCTCTGCCGCCAGATGATGTCGGAGGGCTGCACGCGGGCGTCCTGGACGTGGGCCGAGATCACGGAGAGGTCGTCGGCGTCGAGTGCGATCAGTTTGAGCTGGGGAGACATCGACGGCGCTTTCTCCTTCGGGCGGACGGGGCTCAACGCGCGCAGGCGGCGAAATTTCCCTAGAACTAACGCCCCACTGGACTAGAGGCCATTGATATCCTCCATCTCCAGCACCTTTCGCGGATACCCCTCCCGCGCAACCCGGATCATGGCGCGGCCGATCTGCTCGGTCGAGGTGACGAGTCGCGGCGAGAGCCGGCGTAGCACCGACCACAGCGGCCAGGTTGCCGCATACACGGCCTGCACCCACGCGGTCTTGGAGCGAGCACCGTGGAGGGGTTGGATCGCTCCGGGCCGGAACATGTAGGCCGCCTTGAACGGAAGCTTGAGCAGATCGTTCTCGGTCTTGCCCTTGATCCGCGCCCACATCCGCGAACCCTGCTCCGTTGAATCAGTGCCGGCGCCCGTGACATAGACAAACGTCATCTGCGGATTGAGTCGGGTCAGCACGGTCGCCGCTGTGAGCGTGAGGTCATAGGTGAGATGACGGTAGCGCTCCTCGCTCATGCCGATCGAGGAGACGCCGAGGCAGAAGAAGCAGGCATCGAAGCCGGTGAGCTGCGCTTCGATCGCCGAGTAGTCCGTGAAATCGCCGTGCGTGATCTCCGTGAGCTTGGCGTTGCGCACGCCGGTCGGGCTGCGGCCGATCGCGACCACGCGGTCGATGCCGGCATCGACCAGGCATTCGCGCAAGACGCCCTGCCCGACCATGCCGGTCGCGCCGAAGATGATGATCTGCATCGGGACCTCCCCGACAGGCTCGCGGCTCATGCGGCGGCCGCGATCTCGTCGAAGGATACACCGGTCAAAGTCGCCGAGACATCCCACAGCATGGCTGCCGAGGCGAAATCCTTTGCCTGCGGCATGATCTTCGCCGGCCGTGGTGGCCCCTTCAATTCGAAGAGCCAGTTCGGACCGTAATAACCGCCGGGCTCAGCTGCGGGCGAGGTCGCCGCCAACAATGTTGGCAGCGCGCCTTCCGCGGCAGATTGGCTGATGAAGGGCTGCAGCCAACGGCTCACGCGCGACTGGAACGTGTTCGCACCCGGCCCGTTCGAAATCAGATCGGTCCGCGCGTAGCCGGGATGTGCGGCAAGGCTGGTCAGCCCCCAGCCTGAGGCGAGGCTGCGGCGCTGCAACTCCAGCGAAAACATCAGCATCGCCAGCTTGGACTGGCAATAAGCCCGCCACGGACGATAGGAATGCCTAGCCTGCAGATCGTCGAAATTGATCGAACCGGAGCGGTGCGCAAGGCTCGAGAGATTGACGACCCGAGCCGCCTTCGCCCGGCGAAGCTGCGGCAACAGCTGCGCCGTCAGCGCGTAATGACCGAGATAATTGGTGCCGAGCTGCATCTCGAAACCATCCGCCGTCTGCTGCCGCTTCGGCAGCGCCATCACGCCGGCATTGTTGACGAGCAGGTCGAGTTGCTCGTTGCCGGCCGCGAAGCGCCTGGCGAAATCGGCAACGGAGGTTAGATTGGCAAGGTCGAGATGCTCGTAGGCGATCAGCGCATTGGGAAAGCGGTCGCAAATGCCCTCGATCGCGCGCAGGCCCTTTGCGTCGTTGCGCCCCGTGAGTATGACAATGGCACCGGCGCCCGCCAGCGCCATCGCCGTCTCGTAACCGAGGCCGCCCGTCGCTCCGGTCACGACGGCAGTCTTGCCGCTGAGGGAGGGGATGTCTGCCGTGGTCCAGTCGGTCATGCCATAGCTCCGTCAGGGCTGGGAAAGGGCCCGCGACGGGTCTAAATGTGCACTGGGTGCAACTTTGCAAGTGGTGAAATGATTTGAAGCTTTCGAAGGTCGCCGGGAAATCAGTCAACAGGCGCACCAAGCCATTGCCGGCAGGAGCAAAATCCGCCGATGGCACCGGCCTGCGCCAGCGTAAATTGCAAGAGACCCGCGAGCGGTTGACCCGCGCCGCGATGGCGCTATTCCTGGAGCGCGGCTTCGAGTCCACGACCATCGACGATATTGCGGCCGCGGCGGACGTGTCGCGACGCAGCTTCTTCCATTATTTCGCCTCGAAGGAGGACGTGGTCGCGGCCTGGCAGGAAGGCGCCGCCGCCGCGCTGGTCGCAGAGGTCGTGGCGCGACCGGCGGGCGAAACCATGCTGACCGCGGCGGAGAACGCGATCGCGGCGGCGCTCAAGCGGATCGATCCGGCCGAGGCCGCGGCCATGTCGCGGCTCAAGCGCGACAATCCCGCGCTTCGGGCGCGCGACCAACTCAAATACGAGAAGCTCGAGCGCGCGCTGGCCGAGGGACTTGCCCAGCGCGCCAGAACGAAATCGGACCAGTTGAAGGCGCGGCTCGTCGCCATGATCGCCACCGGCGCGATGCGCGTCGGCGGCGAGAGCTGGATCGGCGGAGGGGCGCGGGAGAAGCCGGAAGCTTTCGTCAAGCGCACCTTCGACGCGATCAGGGCGATATTGGAATGAGGCCGCTCACTCCCTGAAGAACGCCAGCAGGTCCGCGTTGATGGTCTCGGCGTGCGTTGTCGGCATGCCGTGCGGGAAACCCTTGTAGGTCTTCAGCGTGCCGTTCTTCAAGAGCTTGGCCGACAGCGGCGCGGAATCGGCGTAAGGCACGATCTGGTCGTCGTCGCCGTGCATCACCAGCACCGGCACATTGATCTTCTTCAGATCCTCAGTGAAGTCGGTTTGCGAAAACGCGACGATGCCGTCGTAATGGGCTTTCGCGCCGCCCATCATGCCCTGGCGCCACCAGTTCTGGATCACCGCTTCCGACGGCTTCGCGCCGGGGCGATTGTAGCCATAGAAGGGGCCGGCCGCGATGTCGCGGTAGAAGCTGGCGCGGCCGGCAGCGAGCTGCACCTGGAAATCGTCGAACACGCTCTTCGGCAGGCCGCCGGGATTGGCGTCCGTCTTTAGCATCAGCGGCGGCACCGCGGACAGGATCGCGGCCTTCGCTACCCGGCTCTCGCCATGGCGCGCGATGTAATGCACCACTTCGCCGCCGCCGGTGGAGTGGCCGACATGGATCGCTTTCTTCAGGTCGAGATGCGCCGTCACGGCCGCGAGATCATCGGCATAATGATCCATGTCGTGGCCGTCGGCGACCTGCGACGAACGGCCATGGCCGCGACGGTCATGGGCGATGACGCGATAGCCGCGCGTGACGAAGAACATCATCTGCGCGTCCCAGTCGTCTGATGACAGCGGCCAGCCATGGCTGAACACGATCGGCTGGCCCGAGCCCCAGTCCTTGTAGAAGATCTCGACGCCATCCTTGGTGGTGATGGTAGGCATTGTCAGGCTCCTTAAATGATCAGGCGAATGCCATCGGCCGGAAGCGGCGCCAGGCGCCGATGGTGAGCACCACGAAGAACACCAGCACGAGGCCCTGCACCACGGCGAACACGGGACCTCCCGGTGGATTCGGTGCCACGGCGGGCGCGAGCGCGGCGAGCGCCGGCACCTTCAGGAACGACTGGATCACCAGCACGAAGACGTTGAAATACAGCGAGATCATCGCGGTCACGATGTAGACCGGTCGCCAGACGCCCGCGAGCTTCATGCCGTAGAGCGCGAGGCAGGCGATCGCGAGCAGGACCAGCGAGATGATGCCGATGATATGCGACGGCAGCAGCTCCTTGAACGGAAACAGGAAGCCGGTGGCGCTAGTGAGGATCGTGAACAACAGGAAAATCGCGGTGAGGCCCGGCATCGGCTTCGAGCCGAGCAGGCCAAACATCACGACGAGGCCGGCGGCGATGCCGATCAGGCTGATGACGACATGGACCAACGTGAAGGCGGGCAAGCTCAACCCAAGAACCATGACATCTCTCCTATTCTCTGCATCGAGTTCGGGAGATTGATATTACGGTCCTCATCGGATTGCCACCTGCGCGGTGTCACACATGCGTGCGCAGCCATGCGTCATCGTGCGAATCGAAAACGCATGGCTGAATGTTTTGCACCGCTGTCACAAACGACGGCAGTTTGTGGTGCGTAGCCCGGATGGAGCGATAGCGTAATCCGGGATTTTCGCATGCAAATGCAGCGGCCCCGGATTGCGCTTTGCTCCATCCGGGCTACGAGCCGACGGAAGTCGCGGCTCACACTTCCTTGGTGTCGAAGATCAACAGGTCGGCGCCGCCAGTGGCGAATTTCGGCACGTCGCCCGCGGCCGCCTTGCCTGCTTCGCTGCCGAAGGCCGACTGGATGGCGGCGACGTTGTCGAAGGTGAGAATGGCGACGAGGTGAATTCCGGAAGGTCCGGCGGGGGAGCCGACCGTGCCCGTGCTCACGGCGTACTTCTTCAAGCCGGGAAGTTTCTTGGCGAGCGGAATGTGGGTCTCGGCATAATGCTTGTCGAAAGCGGCAGCATCCTTGGGCGTCTTGTAGAGCACGACGAGTTCGGCCATTTAGTCCTCCCGTTGAAATTTGTTCTATTAGATCCTCATGGTGAGGAGCGTGCGAAGCACGCGTCTCGAACCATGCAGGCCTGGCTTTGGCAGCTGGGCCTTCATCCTTCGAGACGCGGCCTTCGGCCGCTCCTCAGGATGAGGGGAGATAGTCCCGCATCACACCGCAAGATGGCAAGCCTCAATCGACTTGCCATTTACTTGCCTTGTCCTTGACTAAAGCGCCGGTTTTGCGGCGTCGCCAAGGAAGCCATGCAGGGAGGCCACGACCTGCGCGCCTTCGCCGATGGCGCCGCCGACGCGCTTGACCGAGCCGGAGCGGACGTCGCCAACGGCGTAGACGCCGGGCACCGAGGTCTCCAGCGGCGCGACCAGCCGGCCCTGGTTCTGCTCCGACTGCGCGCCTGTCACGACGAAGCCGCCGCGATCGAGCGTCACGCCGCAGCCGTCGAGCCAGTTGGTGGCGGGATCGGCGCCGACGAACAGGAAGAGATTGCGGATGTCGGCGAAATCCTCGTCGGCCGACAGCCGGCTTTTCCAACGGATGCGCCGCAGCAGCGAGGCCTCGTCGCCTTCGAGCGCCGTGATCTCGGTGTTGAACATCAATTCGATGTTCGGCGTGGCTTCGATGCGCTCGATGAGATAGCGCGACATGCTGGCGCCAAGGCCGCCACCGCGGATGATCATCAGCACTTTCTTGGCGTGGCCCGAGAGGAACACGGCGGCCTGTCCCGCGGAGTTGCCGGCACCGACCAGCGCCACCTCCTCGCCGGCGCACAGCTTCGCCTCGACCGGCGAGGCCCAATACCAGACGCCGCGGCCTTCGAATTTATCGAGGTTCTCGATGTCGGGCCGGCGATAGCGCGCGCCGCTGGCGACCACCACCGCGCGCGAATGCAGCGGGTCGCAGCCGTCAAGCGCCACCGAAAACGCGCCATCCTTGCGCGTGCAGTCGAGCGACTTCACCGTGACCGGGATCATGATCTCCGCGCCGAACTTTTGCGCCTGGTTGAAGGCGCGCGCGGTCAGGGCCTGGCCGGAAATGCCGGTCGGAAAGCCCAGATAGTTTTCGATCCGCGCGCTGGCGCCGGCCTGGCCGCCGAAGGCGCGGGTGTCGAGCACGGCGACCGAGAGGCCTTCGGACGCGGCATAGACGGCAGTGGCGAGCCCGGCCGGCCCGGAGCCGACGATCGCGACGTCGTAGATGCGGTCGTTGCGCGGACCGCCGATCATGCCGATCGCGCGCGCAAGCTCTGTTTCGCCGGGGTTGCGCAGCACCGCACCATCGGGAGTGACGACCAGCGGCCAGTCGTCCGGCTTCGGCGAATAACGCGCGATGACGTCGGCGGCGTCGCGATCGCGCGCGGGATCGAGCAGGTGATGTGGCTGGCCGTTGCGGGTGAGGAAGCCCTGCAACCGCACCACGCCTGCCGAATGCGACGGACCGATCAGCACCACGCCGCCGACGCCGCCCTGGAGCAGATTGACCCGGCGCAGGATCAGCGCGCGCATGATGCGCTCGCCGAGCTCGGCCTCTGCGACCAGCAGCGCGCGCAGCCGCTCCGGCGGCAACAGCAGCGTCTCGACATCGCCTTCGGCGCGGCCGTCGACCAGCGCCGGCCGTCCGGAGAGCTGGCTCAGCTCGGCCAAAAATTGCCCCGGCCCCTGGTCGATCAACGGCGTGACATGACCAAGGCCATCGCGCTGGGTGATGGCGACGTGGCCCTTCAGCACGACGAACATGCCGGGTCCCGGCTTGCCGGTCTCGAACAGGAATTCCCCATCGGCATAGTTGCGGACCTCGCCGAAATGCCGGACACGCTCGATCTCGGCTGATGTCAGCGCCGGAAAGGTCTGCTCAGGGCGGGTGAACCGCGACATCTGCGCGTCACTCTCGGGTCGTTGCGATTCGTCCTGCCCCATTGCCACGTCCATGCACTCCAAAAAATTCCAGCCGTCGGATTCTAGCCGCCGGTCTTGTCGGCGGTCCCCTCATCTAGGGAACCATCTTCATTCTGCGAGGGGTCGCCACTTGCGGCGCGTTCGCGCGCCTGCATCTTTCGCCGCTTCAAATTTTCGCGCAGCGCCGATTTCAGCCGGTCGTCGCGGGACGTCCTCGCCTGTCGGGAGTCCTGCTTCGCGCTCTTGTCGTTCTCGTCTGCCATCGGGGTCCATTACAGCTATCGTCGATAACATGCCCGAGGAATAAGGCAGCTCAAGAGGCCCGCGCGATCCGATCGTGCGAAAATCGAAATGGATCGAATCCGGCGTATCGGGCAACTGGCCAGTTGGGTGGGGATATCGGAACCGATCCGCGGAAAGTCGGCCGTTTCGAGCCAAAACAGGCATTTTGGCCCAGATATCGACCCGATTTTATCGCTTTGGCGGAGCCTGCAAGCTTGCACAGGAGGGGGGCTTGTGGCAGATATCGGCCCGCTTGGTAGGCCCCTCGTGGCGGCCGATTCTTACCCCAGCACATGCTGCCGTAGCTCAGTGGTAGAGCACTCCATTGGTAATGGAGAGGTCGACAGTTCAATCCTGTCTGGCAGCACCATCATTTTCACCGAAATCACAAGGCCATAGAGGCTTCTCGCGTCGCTCCTGATACATAGGGGTGATGCATCGTGGTGCTGAAAACGGTTTCTCTGACCAAGCGTATTGGCTCTGACAACTGGTATTACCGTCGCGCAATACCTGCCGACGTTCAGCACGTTCTGCATGACCGGCCGCAAGACAGCCGACCAGAGGGTTGGTATCGAACCCACATCAGCATCTCGCTCCGAACCTCTGATCGCAACGTCGCAAGAGCGAGAGGCGCTGTAGTGGCCTCGCATACAGAACGCCTGATTGCTGAGCTGCGGGGTGACGCCCACGTCCTTGCCGAACCGACCAAGTCGCGTTCAGTCACTGGCGTTGCCGCCCCACGGGCAATGCGGATCACTGCGCTGGCCGGCGCTTGGCATGATGCCGGGCTGAACCGTGGCGTTCGTGAACGCGATGCAAAGCGATGGAAGGCAGTCGCGCATCGGTTCCAGATGTGGTTGGGCAGCGATGATCTGGATCATGTCACGCCTGAGAAAGTGCAGGCATGGGCCGACGAACGCAACGCGGCGGGCATCGCTGCAAAGACGATCAATGACACTGACATCGCCGCCTTGCGAGCGATCTTTGCGTGGGGCAGGCGGCGAGGCTGGCTGTTCTCCAATCCAGCGGAGAACGTACGCATCGAGGGTCGCGGAAAGAAGCGCACACGCGAAAAATGGTTCTTGGAACATGAGATAGCCGCGATCCTCAATGCCGCGCTGGCCGTTCAAGGCACCAAGCGCGAGAACCCGAAGACGACTGCTGCCAAGCGATGGGTGCCGTGGCTCTGCGCCTACTCAGGGGCGCGGGTTGTTGAGATGATCCAGTTGCGTAAAGAGGACGTGAGGCAGGAGGGCAACGCGTGGGTTATCCGTATCAACCCCGAAGCCGGAGACGTTAAGACCGACGACTATCGGGATGTCCCGGTTCATGAGCATCTGATCGCAACCGGCTTCATAGAGTTCTGGCAACAGTCAAAGCCCGGCCACTTGTTCTGTGATGTCGGCAAGGACGGCACCACAGCGGGAACGGCTGATGGCGTCTACAAGCGGGTGTACACGATGGTGCGGGGCGTCTTACCCGACAGCCGAGTCCAGCCCAACCACGCATGGCGTTACACCTTCAAGACCCATGGGCATGATGCTGGATTGAATGACCTGACCGTGGATGCGATCTGCGGACATGCCGCCCGAACGCAGGGCGAGGCGTACAGGGGCATTACGGTCAAGAAGCGGCTGGACGTCATGGCCGCATTCCCCCGCTACAAGCTCACCGACGTAGAGCGAGCAGAGGCAGCGTAGGCAGTCTGAAAATCGCGAAAAAATGTGAGACGGCAATCGGAAGTCTGGACGCCCGCATGTCCCCCATGGGGTGGGTCAGAAGAGCCGAGTTGCCGGACGACACGTAAGCACCCACGCCTCGTTGCTTTCTTCGTTCGCATACCACCAATAAATGGTGGCACTTCCGGTTACGCGGTCGATCGAGCCGGTAACTTGAGCGGGGGCCAAGATCTGCCCATTAATGATCGGGTTCAACAGCATCCCGAACGAAATCAACGTATCGCTGCTGGACTTTATGGGAATTGTCCTGTCGGAGACAGAAACCTTCTTCTCAGCTAGGTCTACGATGACGCCCATCGCCTTGATCGGCTTGGTGTGAGCGGCGGACGACCCCAACAGCTTGACGACACCATCGCACGACAGCGTGAGCGCGGAAGCCTGTTGCGCCATGGCTGGCAACGCCAGAACCAGGAACAGAACTGCACAAGCGAGCCTCATGGACGCCCCATTTTTCTTAGCGACCTATGACAGCGGTCTCGTCGGCTCACAAGGTCGCCTGAACACGCAGCGTTGGAACCAATACCCCCTCCTGCAATCACAAAACGCCACGTCGATTGGGTGCGGACACTGCAAGTGCAATTACCACGCGGATACTGCATCACGGAACGCCGTGCGTCGGAATACCCACCACATCTGCAATCGCTGAACGCCGAGATGCTCACTAGAGTATGCCTCAGTGAGTCCTGTGATCGGGTCATGAAGTGGCGCTCACAAGAGTTGACATTCGATCTGTGAGCACATTATCTATGATCATCACCTTTGTGATCACAGGCAAGGTAGCATGACCACGATCTTCTACGCTCGCGTATCGACCACCGATCAGACCATCGAGCATCAGGCTCAACAGGCCAGAGCCGAAGGGTTCGCGATCGATGAGGTTCTTGCCGACGAAGGCGTGAGCGGTGTCAGCACAAAGCTCGAAGAGCGCCCTCAAGGCAGACGGCTGTTCGACATGCTGAGGAACGGTGACACGCTCGTGGTACGTTGGGTGGACCGGCTAGGCCGCAACTACATCGATGTGGTGGACACTATCAGGGAGTTCATGCGCCGGGGTGTGGTCATCAGGACGGTCATCAACAGGATGACCTTCGATGGTGCCACGACCGATCCAATGCAGATGGCCGTGCGGGATGCGCTGATCGCGTTCATGGCCGCGACTGCTCAGGCACAGGCAGAAGCGACGAAGGATGCGCAGAAGGCTGGCATTGCCCACGCGAAGGCAAGTGACCAGACCGCGTATCGAGGACGTAAGCCATCGTTCACCCGCAAGGAGTTCACGGAGGTATTGGCTCTCGCGAACCAAGGCACCATGAACACCAGCCAGATCGCGAAGGCAGTTGGTTTACAGAGGATGGCCGTTACTCGGATCATTCTGAACCCTGCCAATGCGGAGCAGCAGCTTGCCAACTGGCATCTGTGACCGCCCGTTGGGACAACCCTGCGTCGCCTCGCGAGTTGGCTTTGCGAGCTTGCCGTCACCGCTAGATCGTTCTATTTCTGTTCTTGCAGTAACGGTTGAGCAAGCGCTCCGTTGTATAGATGCCTGAATTCAAGAGGACGGGCATGGCTATCGAGTATCGCCTTCGGATCGAGAGCGACATGACACCGGCAACGTTCCCAATGGAGCGCTTGGCCGAGTACTTATCTGCGCTCGCACGGCTACTCGGTCAGACGCAGAACGTACACTTCGAACGGCTCCAATCCGGATCGTCTGTTGTAGTGGCGCGAGTTGATGATCAGGCAGTGGAAGGCGTTAGGGACCGCGTTCGACAAGTTCACACCGGGGTTGGACCAAGGGAAGCCTTGAAGGCTTACGGCAGTATCGATGCCCTTCTCCGTCAAGATCGCGCAAGTGGAAGTCTGAGTAGCGATGTGTTGGGCGTGGTAATCCCATTTCCTGGCATTGAGCGTCCTGAACCGCTCATGTTCGGTCCTTATTGGCAGGACGGTTCGCTTGACGGCGAGGTTATCCGTGTCGGCGGAAGCGGTAAGGATGACACAACCGTTCCTGTCCACCTTCGTGAGGCTGGCATCGTTCATACCCACCTCAACACCACCTATGAGCTATCGAAGCAGATTGCCAAGTTCTATGGCGGGCCAACCATTCGGGTTCACGGCAGAGGGCAGTGGTTTAGAGGTGGCGACGGTGTTTGGGAGTTGAGAGAGTTCAAGATCGCGAGCTTCGAGGTTCTGCGGGACACGTCGTTGTCCGAAGTCGTTCGCAACATTCGCTCGGCGGGAGGAAGCGAATGGGGCGGCGTTCCCGATCCTGTGCGCTATCTGTTGGAGCAGCGGGCCGATGAGGATGAACAGTGATCGTTGCATTCGACGCCTCAATCTTGACGTTCGTCATCGACGAGAATGCAGCCGCTCCAATTGATCCTACGACGGGAGTCGCTGTCACCTTCTGCAAAGAGCGAGTTCAACATCTTCTGGATACCCTCCAACAGAACAACTCGAAGATCATCATCCCAACACCCTCTCTAGGCGAGGTGCTGGTGAAGGCCGGAGCGGCAGCGCCGAAGATTGTCGCTGAGTTTGCAACCTCGAAGCACTTCAAAGTCGCGGACTTCGACATTAGGGCAGCAGTCGAGTTCGCCACTCGGCAGAACGCTCGCGAGAAAGGCATCGAGAAGCGCACGAAGGCGAAATTCGATGATCAGATACTCGCTATCGCGATTGTGGAGAACGCGTCCGTCATTTTTTCCGACGATAAGAAGCTCGCGAACGCCGCACCCTTCAATGTCACAGTGACCGGCATTGCCGAACTTGAGCTTCCACCACAGAAGGCTCAAGGTAATCTGTTCGATCAGGCAGATGATACTGGTGAAGGCGGCTACTCTTCTAATCCCCTTTATGGATCGTGGGGATAGATGTTCGGGCTGTTACGCAAGATCAAGGAGATGCGCGAGTCGTTCACGGCTGGCGCAACGAACACCGGCAATGTCACCGCCACGATTGGTGACAAGCTGGTTCTCAACTGGCACGGCACGCCCTCTCAGAAGGATGGGGTTCTCGACATGCTCCCGAAGATGCGGGACAGGATGATGCCGGACGCAGAGTTGGGCAGTTTCGCTGATGGCGTTATTGCCAGCGTCCATGATGACGGCATGTCCTCTAACAGCACAGGGAACAACATTCAAACCATTGCCATGCTCTGGCGGGTGTTCACAACGAGGGTCGATGACGGCACCTACGGCGATCTGATCGGCCACGCGAACTTTCACTGCGCCTTCCAACTGCATGAGCAGCCAGGAGATCAGTTCAAGATCACTTGGAAGATCAGCGTAATGCGCGGGCGAGCGGTCTAGAGTTATCGCACCCCGTTCAAGGACTTCTGGAGAAACTGAGGGCAGGCACACGGCCTTGACGCCACGGCAATGGCGAGCAGCTTGGGTGTTCACGCGGTGCGATCTACAAGGCCATGGCTAGTCAGTAGAGCAACTGACGCGGCTTACGTCAGACATCTCCGTTCACGGTCGGAGAACTACGGGTTTCGGGGTTTCGTTCTCCGGGCGGAGAACTACGGGTCGCCAACAAGGCGGACTCACTTTTGAATGCCGAACTCGACTGCGGCGATCTTGGCGATTTCGGCGGGATCGTGAGTGCCAAGCGCGTCAATCTCGATGATCTTGCGGGCGACCATCTCGCAAAGCGGGTCGTCTCGATCAACCAGACTTAGGCTGCGCAGCGTGAATGTAAACGCCTTGTTAAGCCGTTCAGCCTGTCGCGCCTCGAACTTGCCGCCCCTGATCAGCCGGTTGATCGTCATAACGCGCCAGGGGATTTTATTTCGAAGTCGGGTGCATTGGGAAACTCATTTGTTTAGTCTTGGCTAGATCCAGCAAGAAAATCCGAGTGTCTGCGACCTTCGCCGTCCGTTCGGGAAATCGGCACACGCTCGGTTCCGGTATAGGAACACCGCGTTACTACGGATTTCCTCCTGCCCCTCGAAGAAGTCAGGATGCTCAAGCCGGGGCTGTTATTTCATTCCGAACTCATATTTTTTCCGGCAGGGGGGTCGCGCCAATGCGACCCCTTTTTCTATGATTGCAGGACAAGTCGCCTTTCAGTAGTTCGCGCCGTGCCTGCCATCTCGACGATCCCGACCACCTGAGCCTCAAAACCCCGAACACGCTTCACCCCAAGAAGAACCCGGCCAGCAGTGCTGACCGGGCTAGTCAAGGTGGGAGGAAGACAACGCGTCGTCCATGCCCGGCAACGAGGCGTATCCTGAGCCGTTCCCCACTCGACTGCGGATTGCTACTGGTCCGTGAAAACTCGCTGATCCAGGTTAAGCCCCCGTCGCTCGATAGTGCTGCGTGGTTGGCCCATCCGCGCGGAGTCACTCACAGCCGGAACCTCAGCCATTCACATAGGTTAACTCGTGAAGGTGGTCGCGTCATGAGTCACACAGTATTGGTAGTCGATGACGATCCCAACGTACTCGACGTGATTGCGTTCATGCTCGAAGACCTTGGCTGCAAAGTCGTTTGTGCGCACAGCGGCCCGGAAGCTCTCGATACATTGACGAAGAACGAAGACGTTTCGATCCTCATCACCGACATCAACATGCCGGGTATGGATGGTCATGAACTGGCTGAACTTGCCATGCGGGTTCGCCCAACGCTGAAAGTGTTGCAGCTATCAGGTCGCGAGCGAAGGCGTGATGGCTTCCCATTGCTCAGGAAACCGTTCTCTGAGGAAGACCTTGCTCGCGTCATGGAGCAGACGACCGGCCTTTGTTAGCGCAACAGAGTCGCTAGACAGCGCTCTAGCTCGTCCATTGGGAACGGTTTTTGAAGGATGGGATGATCCTTGAAGCCTGTGGGTACGCCATCAGCGCCGTAGCCGCTCGCGAAGGCGAATGGAATGCCTCTACTTCGCAGCGCTTCCGCTATCGGTTCAGAGCTATGTGTTCCAAGCTGTATATCGAGAATGGCGGCATCCACGCCGGGTGCAGAAGCGAGCACAAGCCCGCTTTGCAAATCGTTGGCTTCGCCCGCCACGCTATGGCCTAGCTCGACCAGCATGTCCGCAACCATCATTCGGATGAGTGCTTCATCCTCGACCAGAAGCACAGATGCCATATGCCTTACCCCGAAGCACATCATACCCGACCACTTCATCCCAAGATAGACGAACCGCAACAAGAACACGGCTCCAGACTTGGGCAAAGCTGGAGCCGCGCTGATGATGCTTCTGCCTACGGGGGTTGGACAGAAGCGGGAACTGAACGTTCCTTGTGCGGATATGTTCCAAAAGCGGTTCCGATTGGTCCAGACGAGACCTATCCACCAATGGATAGATTCATGAGTCTTCCCAATGGCTTAGCCGTATTAAGGCCATGATGGGGCAGTACTGCTTCTAGGAAAGCCTTCTGCCTGTCCGTGTGTCAGAGAAGGTCCAACACACACCATAATACCTTCTCAGATGCGTCAAGTTACGACCGACAGTCGCCTCCCTACGGGCCAGCGGAACGCCCTCGTCGTTGCGGCTGGTCTGCCTTGTCAGGCGGTCGGGTGCCAACACAAGGCCACGCGCTGGTCAAACCTCTGCGGCCTCTGCGAACGCCAGTTCCTTGAGGACATGAAGCCCGTCTTTGGCAAGCCAACCAAAGAACAGCTTGCCGTTGCTGAGGCCGTGGTCAGGGAGCATTTCTCCGACAAGATCGCCAACGGCATCTTTGACGACTGGTCATCGCAGATCGGCAAGATGCTCTCCCGCCCGCTGGCGCTGCTCCCTGCGCCAATGGCTTTGAAGCGCCGTCGATACCCAAAGCAACGGTATGACGCCCTGCTGGCCTTGCGAACACGGGATCGGGGAGTGCTGACCCGGCGAGGAGTGGTCAACCTGCTCGCATTCGCGCTCGCCGTTGATGCCCTGATCACGCCGACCATCCCTCAACCTGTTCGCAACGACTACATGATCGCGCTGTTGGGCCAGCGGTTCATGCGGCGGGAAGTTTATAGCCGAACGATCATGCGTTACCGCAGTCGCCGCGAAAAGACCGGCGTCATCCGATACGGCCCCAACGGGCCTGCGGAATTGACGCGGGTCGTAGAGGAGGAAGTCCCCACCAAGGAATACTGCCGCATCCGCCGCGCTGATTTGCGATACGTCGGGAGGCGGCTGTGGAAGATCATGGAGAAGATGCTGCTGTCGGGAGGCAGGAACGGTGCTGACTGGTCCGACATGAAGGAGAAGGTCGCCACGGCTGGACATGCCCTAGACAGGCCAGAGAAGCCCGCACAGCGCGGCAGCGTCTCACCAGCACCCCACCAGCGCTAGACTCGTTCGCGCACCAGTGACTCCCACAGAGTCGTATGTAGCCAAGTCAATAAGCAAAGCCGATGGTTGATGACGATGCGCAAGACGCGGCCCGACGCGAGGCAGACGCGCTGGACTTCTCCCGCCCACTCGACGTGCATCGGTCGTCGGACTTTCCTGAGGCCGATGCTTTCGTCGATGACGTATACGCCCGGTGTCAGAACCGCATGGACACCAAAATCGAGCGGAAGCACTTCAAGGTGGTCCTGCTCGATCTGTATGTCGCATGGCTGATGCACCCGGATTTGAAGATCGCCGTGGCGATGGGAGCCACCGCCTACAAACCCAAGAGCCGGTACAACGCCCTGCGCATCTCGAAGAAAGTGACGGATGTTGTCCGGCTGCTCGATGACGCCGGTCTCATCCACGTCAAGCGCGGCTTCTATGCCAGAAGCGAGGAAGTGGGCAGTGGGCGGCTCACCCGTATCTGGCCTTCGTCGGAATTGATTGCCCTGTTCAAGGGCTGCAATCTCGACAGCTATAAGGTCGGGAAGGCCGCAAATGAAGAAGTCATCATCCTCAAGAACACGAAGCGCCAGATCGTTGAGTATGACGACACACCGGAAACCTGCCAGATGCGACAGGTGGTCCGCGACTACAACGATTTGCTCGCTCGCCACTTCATTGACATCAGGCAGCTTAACGAGCCGTGGATACCCCTGAGCAACGGATCACGCTTGGTCATCGGCCCTGCGAGGCAGCGGGTACACCGGGTGTTCAACCGTTCCAGCTTCTCCGATGGTGGCAGGTTCTATGGGGCTTGGTGGCAGAAATGCCCGAAATCATGGCGACGGGAAATCTTCATCAATGACGCCCCGACGATTGAGCAAGACTATTCCTCGCTGCACATCGCTCTCCTCTATGCCCGGAAGGGAATCAACTACTACACCGACCATGAGGGCGATGCCTATCAACTGGACACACCCTCGTTCCTGACCACACCACAGGAGACAAGGAAATATGCCAAGGCCCTGACGTTGATCGCCATCAACGCCAAGAACCCTAGAGCAACCTTCAACGCATTTCGGAGCCAGCGGAGGAAGAAGGGCGACCAGCAGGGCGGCAGCTTGAAGGACAAGGAACTATTGGTGTTACTGGATGGGATCAGACGCAAGCACCCTGCCATTGCTGATGACCTTGCATCGGATGCGGGCATTCGGATGATGAACGACGACAGCAGGATCACGGAGCATGTGATCAGGAGGTTCACCGAGCGGGGGCTGCCTGTCCTGACCATTCACGATAGCTACATCGTCTATTGGCAGTCTCATGACCTGTTAGAGCAAGTACTGAACGAAGCGTTCTCGATGGTCACAGGCATGACAGGGATCAGGTCTGAGCGAACCGGAGTGGCTGGTGATCTATCATCATGGGAGACGGACAAGCTTCCTCAGGAAGCAATGACGATGAGCATGGGATACATGGATCGATTGCTCAACTGGATGATCAACGGCAATCACGGGAACATGGGTCAGAGGCTCATAGGAGAGAGCCTGATGCCTCTCCTGAGAGAAATGGCAGACGAGTAGGCTGGCTCACCATTCTTACAGGTTCCATCATGATCATGATCCATTGATGTAGGCGGAAGTTAACCCGGTAGACCAAGTAGACTGGCTCTCACAGACTCTCTCTTCCTCCTCCATTACTAGAACCTTTTTGCTTGCGACCAGTCCGCCCCGTGGATGTCACGGTTCCAATTTCAGGATCGTCGGTATCTTGCAGCAGCTCGGATTGCAGGTCAGAGGGGCATAGAGCACCGACTTGCCATAGCGTCAGAGGGCCAGCGGAGGCCGTGGAGTCGTTTGCGTCAACCTGCGAGCCGGGTGCGGCGACAGGCAAAAACTCACCAATGGACTCCGTAGGACTCTGAGGGGGCAAGCTCGCAGGTCTCGATCAGACCATCATTCCTTACCCCATGAGCGCACCGCCACTTGCTTCTCCCATGCCCGAATAGCGCGAGGACATAGGTCAGCCTCCACCGAGCACGATGACTGCCTCTTTCTCCCTGCTCTCAGAACTGATACATAGTGGGCGAAAGAGCGAAGCGGTTTCGGTGAACCGTTACGGCTCAGTGCGGGAAAAAAGCTCCTTTCGTGGTCATCAGACCCGTTAGCGCCGTTCCAGCACATGCTGCCGTAGCTCAGTGGTAGAGCACTCCATTGGTAATGGAGAGGTCGACAGTTCAATCCTGTCTGGCAGCACCATTCCCTGGCTCAAATCGCACATGAAGCAGCTTTCTCGCGGCATGAGATGCCCGAGTTTTGCTTTTACCTTGGCCCTCCTCTGTGAAGAGGGCGCAGGGAAGACCGGGTGCCGGCTGGCACCCGCGGTCCGCTGCGCAAAGATGTAGCGCAAAGAGACCGCACAGCAGCATACAGGTGACGCCGAACACTCGGCCTTCCCTGCGCAGTGGGTTGACGGCTTATGCCGCGCTCTCCCCGGCGACGAGTTCCTTTTTGTCACCGTCGCCTTGCGAATTAACAATGCATTGAGACCCGGTTGAGCCCCGATCCATCTCCGCAAGGCTTGACCGTAGCAACGACGGCCAGGACCACACGATTTTGCCGTACGCAGCGATCCGGCTTCGCCCAGAGGCTTCGCCGGACACAGGCGCCGTTCGTCCGCACGCTAGACAAGACCTCACGAGGTTCATCTCGCCCTGGTCCCGCCTTCGCATGCCCGACGCAGCCGCGTCCACCGCACCCCGATCCACGTTCGTTACGACGGACGATCGCCCCTCTCCCTGGACCGGGATGGCGGATTGATACTGCGATTCCGAATTTCGGTAAAGTGGAATATTTTTGTGAGGGAGGGTTGACGGGGTTTTGCGCGAGGCGGGTGTTTTGCCCGACGGGTCGTCGCCCTTGGCTGCGCGTACTCCTTTCGCCATTATCGGTGGATCCAAGATGCAATCCTGGGACAGGAATTCCTCAGCGCATTGCGAGCAACAAGAATTCGACAATCTGGAATAGTCGAAATGGCGTGGGAAAAGATCGTCAAGCGAATTGGGGTGGGTTGTTGCCCAGAATGTCAAAGCCCTGGCTTTGACTATCAAGAAGGCGCAGATCCTCACGACGACGAAAGAGCCGCGGTTCGATGTCCGAACTGTGGATGGAAAGGGATGCTTGGCCAAATGCGAATCATTCCGGAGCCGGGCCCAAAATGGGGCATCGCAAAAAATGAGTGACGTGAAACGAACGTCATTGATCGCCCTGCTCGCGCGATTGGTGGGCTTCGCGCCTGGCGGAGCCGTTCTCGGATTCGCGGCTATGCTGATCGGGACCTCGGTTCTGAGTCGCGTAAAGGGAGGCATTCACAGCGATTGGACGCTCGTTGTGCTCATTGGTATCCTCGTTTGCTTTGCTCTGGGTGGAGTTGCAGGGGCCAAAGGAGCCACCCGCCTCGTCAAGTCCTGGCGCAGCTAAGGAATTGTTCGATGGCCAAGCATGCATAACGGGTTTCGCAAGTGCTCTGCCATCCTACGCACTGTCCTCACCCAATTTCTGTCCGGTGAAGCGATCGTCGGAACGGCGCAGCCGCCGGCAGAGTTCGCGATTGATGTTCTGCAGGACAATCACATAGGCGTGGATATCGGCCTTATAGCAGGCGTAGAGTTTCTGGGCGGTCAACTCATAGAGCACCGTCGGACTCTCCGCGACCACCGTGGCAGAACGATTCTGCATTTCGATCAGCGTCATCTCGCCGAAGAAATCGCCGGGCTCCAGAACGGAGATCGGGATAACGGTGCCCGCATTCGCCCGTTTGCTCACCGCCAGCCGACCGGATTTGACGATGAACAACGAGCGTCCGGGCTCGCCCTCCGTCACGACGGTTGCTCCGGGATCAAATCGGCACTCGACCAGCATCGACATCAGGAGATCGAGACTTTGATCCGGGATACCGCCGAAGAACGGTGTGGCGAGCAGGAATGCTTTCAGGTCGGGGGCGCTGACAGCCATCGCGGAAGGTTACGCCCGGTCGCTGACTGCGGCAAGCGGAGTAGCCTGCTCCGTCATTGCGAGCGTAGCGAAAGCAATCCAGAATCTTTCCGCGGAGGGACTCTGGATTGCTTCGTCGCAAGTGCTCCTCGCAATGACGAGTTGAGAGAGCTTCGCCTCTTGAGCCCAGTCAGCTACTGCCGCGCGACACTTTCCCCCCGCAGCGCCCTTCGCTTTCGCCACACTTGCAGGTCAATCATGACCTTCACGGTTGCCACGAGGATCAACACGCACAGCGCCGCCTTCGAGATCGTCTCCATCGTCCCCTCGATCAGCAGGCAATGGGCCACGCTGCCTGCGACGATGACGATCGCGAGCGGAATATGGACGATGCGCCAGGTGCGCAGCCGCAATCCCAAGCGCCGGCGTAGCAGCGCGAGAAGCGCGACGGTGAAGATGGCCCACATCGCGGTCACGCCGAAGGGGGAGAACGGCGTCGGTGATGTATAGGTCAGGGCGTCGATCATATCGGGCGGGCTGGTGATCCAGAGGCCGGCGACATGGATCACGACCGCCAGAGCGAGCGCGCCGCCGATCCAGTGATGGGCGCGCCGGCCGCGATAGGCCGATAGTCCCGGCAGATATCCGCCGATCAGCAGGGGCTGAACGAGCACGAGACCGAGCGCGATGATCCCGGCGAAGCCGGCGAGGATGTAGACCGGGCCGCGCCATGCGAGCTGCTCGCTTCCCGCAGCGAGCGCGATCGGCACGCCAATGGCCAGGGCGAGGGCGACCCAGAGCAGGGTCGCCCGGGCCGATCTCCGCCCGTTCATCTCCAATGCGATCAGGCCGGCTGCAGAACGAAGTGCGCCTCGAGGCTGGTTTCCTTTGCGCTCCGCATGATCGGCCGCAGAAAGACCGTCTTGAACTCACCGCTGTCATAGGCGAGGTGGCCATGCGGCTGGCCGAAGATGGGAATGATCTGCGGCATCTCGAGCCGGAACTTGCCGTCCTTGTCGGTGAGCGTGGCGCCATGGCTCTGCGGCTCGTGCTCCTGCCCTTCGGTGGTGTGCGCCCAGATCTGGATGCGTTGGCCTGCGAGCGGCGCCCCGTCGCCGGCGCGGCGCACGGTGCCGCTCATCCAAAAACCGCCCTTGCCGATCCGCTCCACGATCGCCGCGCCCTTGCGATAGTTGTTCGCCCCGCCCGACATCGTCTCGGTCGGCGCGAGGCCGTCCGCGCGGGCAGGCAACAGCAGGCCGGAGGTTCCGGCTGCCAGGATGGAACCGCCGGCGACGAGGAGGTTGCGGCGACTGAGTACGACCGAGGTCATGTCATTCCTCCTTGCGACGGCGCGATTGGCGACCAGACGATTTTCTGCACTGAGGTTACAACAACCAGCGCGAGGTGCCCAGTGGAGGCGAGGCGCATGATCGGTCGCAATGACGGTGTTGTGAACGGGGGTGCAGGCCGCTCGCACACGCCATCAATGATCGTCTTCTTCCTTCACCAGCGTCAACAAGCGAAGCGTCAGGAACGTGAATACGGCGACCGTCACCGCGACATCGTAAGCGCCGAGCCCGACGGAGACGCCGATGGCGCCGGTCGCCCAGAGGCTCGCGGCAGTCGCGGTGCCCTGCACCGAAGTCCCCTGCTTGAGAATAGCGCCACCGCCGATGAAGCCGATGCCGGTGATGAGGCCCTCGATCACTTTTGCCATGCCGTCAGGCGAATGCACGAGCAGGCTTTCGCTGGCCTGCACGAAGCCGCAGCTTGCCATTGCGACCAGCGGAAAGGTGCGCAAGCCCGCGCTTCGCGCCCGCTTCTCGCGGTCCCAACCAATGGGAACGGCGAGCGCGAAGGCCGCAGCCAGCGCAACGACATGAACGCCGATGTTGAATCTGTCCAAAGAAAGGCCCCGAAACGAAAATCGTCGCCATCGATCAAACCGGCCGGCAACGCCGCAATGCGGCCCGCGGTTTCAGTGCAGGCGCATTTGCCGCATGCGTCAGCAGCAAGGACTTCGCCTCCGCGTAAGGGAGGCGGCGCAGCATCATGATCGTTTCGGCTGGTATTCCTGCGGCCGGCCCCTACATGTCGAGTTCACTTTCCCATCGCACGCTCCATCCGGACCCGCCCATGATCCCCTTCTCCGTGCTCGACCTCGCGCCCATCCGCCAAGGCGGCGATGCGTCGCAGGCGTTTCGCAATTCGCTCGATCTCGCCCAGCATGCCGAAGGCTGGGGCTACAAGCGGTTCTGGCTGGCCGAGCATCACAACATGACGGGCATCGCGAGCGCGGCGACGTCGGTGGTGATCGGGCATGTCGCGGGCGGCACCAAAACCATCCGGGTCGGGTCCGGCGGGATCATGCTGCCGAACCATTCGCCGCTTGTTATCGCCGAGCAGTTCGGCACGCTGGCCTCGCTCTTTCCCGGGCGGATCGATCTTGGGCTCGGCAGGGCGCCGGGCACCGACCAGTTCACCGCGCGGGCGCTGCGGCGCGACCTCGCCACCAGTTCCGAGAATTTTCCGCAGGACGTGCTGGAGTTGCAGGCGCTGCTCGGCGACGTGCAGCCGAACCAGACGATCCGCGCCGTGCCGGGCATGGGGACGAAGGTGCCGCTGTGGATCCTGGGCTCCAGCACCTTTGGCGCGCAACTCGCAGGCATGCTCGGTTTGCCGTTCGCGTTCGCCTCACACTTCGCGCCGCAAATGATGATGCCGGCGCTGCGGGAGTACCGCGCGCGGTTCGAACCCTCGGCACAGCTGGACAAGCCCTATGCGATGGTTGGGGTCAACGTGTTCGCCGCCGATAGCGAGGCGGACGCGCAGCGCATGTTCTCATCGCTGCAGCAGCAGTTCATCAATCTGCGCCGCGGCACGCCCGGCCCGCTGCCGCCGCCCGTCGACGACATGGACGCGCTGTGGTCGCCGGCGGAAAAGGCGATGGTCGGCCAGTCGCTATCCTGCTCGGCGGTCGGCTCGCCTGCCGTGGTGGAAGAGAGGCTGAAGGCACTGATCGCCGACACCGGCGCGGACGAACTGATGACGACGGGGCAGATCTACGACCACGCCGCGCGGCTGCGCTCTTTCGAGATCGCGGCTGGGGTGCGGGATCGGCTGGCGGGGTGATCAGGCCCTGATTGTTGCGGCGAGACAGTGCGCTCCCTCCCCCGCTTGCGGGGGAGGGAGCGGGTGTATCCGCCATGGGACAATCCCCTAGAGGAGAGAGCCCTCACCCCGACCCTCTCCCGCACGCGGGAGAGGGAGCGCACTGAACTCGTGGCGAGCCTCGAGCGCCCTAATCCGGAAAGCCGAACAGCTTGGCCGGATTGTGCACCAAAATCTTCTCCAGCTCCGTCTGATCGGCTGCGTAGCGGTACATCAACTCCAGCAGATCGGCGTCGTTGGGCGGTTGCTTCACCGAAACCGGGTGCGGCCAGTCGCTGGCCCAGACGCAGCGGTCGACGGCTGCCTCGATATAGGCGCGCGCGATCGGGATGACGTCGTCGTAAGGAGCACCGAGCTTCGAGGTCTTCTCTCCGAGCGACAGCATCACCCAGAAATTGCCCTTGGCGAGCAGCTCGAGCATCTTGCGCAGGTTCGGATCGTTTTTGCCGGCTTCCGGATCGGGCCGCGCCATGTGGTCGATCAGCACGGGCACGTCGAGATTCTCGTACTTGGCGACGCTCGACATGATGCCGTCCTTCTCCGGCTGGATCTTGACGTACCAGCCGAGCTCGCGGATGCGCGCAATGGCGCGGGCGAAATCGGCATCCGACAGCACGGCGCCGAGCTCCTGGCGGAAGCTGAAGCGCGCGCCGCGCACGCCGGCGTCGTGCAGTTTTGCGAGATAGGAATCGTTCGCCTCGGCGAACACCAGCGCGTTGGCGCAGCCGCGATAGTTCGGGCCCATCGCGGCGAGACCGTCGAGCACGACGGCATGATCGGCGCCGTAGGTGGTGGTCTGCACGATGATGCCGCGCTCGATGCCGAGCGTCTTGTGCACGCGCAGCGCTGCTTCCCAGGTCGCGGTCGGCATCCGATAGGCAGCACCGGGACGCTCCGGATATTTGTCGATGGGGCCGAGCACGTGAAACTGGCTGTCGACGGTCTTGGGCGGCGGCGCCTTGACCGGGCGGCGCGGGTTCGGGTCGAACGGCAGATAGGTCGGCATGCGGCAGGCTCCCTCAGTCGATCATTGCGGTGAAGTCGCACTGCACCAGTGCGCCGCCATCCATGTTGTCCATCGGCAGCGCGTGGCGCGCCGGGCGCGAATGCTCGTCCGGAAACATCTTGAGCCACTCGACATTCACGGGCCCGCGATTGCCGCGGTCCTTCAGCCACACCGTCATCTTGATGATGTCGTCGGTGGTGCCGCCGGCGGCCTCGACCGTCGCCTTCATATGCGCGAACATGTTGGCGCATTGCGCGTCGAGACTCTCGGGCATCGCGCCAGCCGCATCGCGGCCGAGGATGACGCCCGACATCACGAGATTGCCGATGCGGCAGGCGTTCGGAATCGGGTTGGCGTGCTTGAAGCCGCCGATATGGATGCTCTTGCGCCGCGTGTGACCGGTCATGATGCGCTCCCTCTTGCTTATTGGTTCAGACGAACTGGCACGACACCGAGCCGAACGCGCCGTAGTCGGCATGAAACGTGTCGCCGCGGCGGATGTCGACCGGCCGCGTGAACGATCCCGCCAGCACCACCTCGCCGGCGGCGAGATGCTCGTCATGCGGCGCAAGGCGGTTGGCGAGCCAGGCAATGCCGTTGGCGGGATGATTGAGGACGCCGGCGGCGAGCCCGGTTTCCTCGACCTCGCCGTTGCGGAACAGCAGCGCGCCGATCCAGCGCATGTCCGCGTCCATCGGGCGGAACGGCCGGCCGCCGAGCACCAGCGCGGCGTTCGCCGCGTTGTCCGAGATCGTGTCCATGACCTTTCGTGCCTTGCCCGTCTGGGGGTCGACGCGGTGCATGCGCGTCTCAAGAATCTCCAGCGCCGGGGTGACGTAGTCGGTGGCGTTGAGCACGTCGAAGATGGTGCAATCGGGCCCGCGCAGCGGCGCCTTCAGCACGAAGGCGAGCTCGACCTCGATCCGCGGCGCGTGAAAGCGGTCGAACGGAATCGGAGTGGCATCGGCATAGAACATGTCGGCGAACAGCACGCCGTAATCGGGCTCGGAAATGCCGACCGCGTTCTGCATCGCCTTCGAGGTCAGGCCGATCTTGTGGCCCTTGATGACCCGGCCGCGGCCGAGCTGAAGTTTGGTCCAGGCGCGCTGAACGGCATAGGCATCCTCGATGCTGAAATCGGGATAGTCTTTGGTGAACATCGTGATCAGCGTCTTGGTGCGCTCGGCCTCGTCGAGGCGCGCGGCAAGGCGTTCGATCGTGGCGGCATCCAGCATGGCTCAGCTCTCCGCCGCGACGGTGTTGTGCAGCACGCCGATGCGGCTGGATTCGACCTCGACGACATCGCCGACCTTGAGCCAGCGCGGCGGGTCGAAGCGGGCGCCCGCCCCGGTCGGCGTGCCCGTCACGATCATGTCGCCGGGCTTGAGGGTCGCGAAGGTGGAGAGATAGGAGATCAGAAAGTCGAACGGGAACATCAGCCGCTCGGTGGTGTCCTGCTGCCGCACCTCGCCGTTGACGCGCGTGGTGATGTCATGGGGCCCGCGCGGGTCGAGTTCGTCCGATGTGACGATCCACGGGCCGATGCTGCCGGAGCGGTCGAAATTCTTGCCTTGCGTGACGTTGAACTTGCCGTGGCGCAGCCAGTCGCGGATCGTGCCCTCGTTGCACAGGGTCATGCCGAAGATGTGCGACCAGGCCTTCTCGCGCGGGATGTGGCGGCCGCCCTGGCCGATCACGATGACGAGTTCGCCTTCGTAATCGAGCTGCTCGGACACATGAGGCTTCTCCAGCGGCTGACCGGAGCCCGTCATCGAGGACATGCTGCGCACGAACAGGCTGGGATATTTGGGCAGGTCGGAACTGTCTTTATACTCCGCATTGCGCTCGGCGTAATTGACGCCGATGCACCAGAGCTTTTCCGGCGCCAGCACCGGCGGAAGCAGCACGAGCTCGTCGAGCGTATGATCCGGCTTTTGTCCGGCGACGGCTTCTTGCGCGTCGGCCAGCGCATTGGCCGCGATCAGCGCCCTCACATCGGAGAAGTCGCGGCCGATCCGCCGGGTCAGATCGACGACACCGCCTTCGATGGCGGCACCGTAGCGCGGCTCTCCGTCCACGAGATAACTTAGGAGTCGCATGGTCGTTCTCCAATGGTCTTGAGCCGCGCGCGGGGCAGCGCGTTCAGTCTTTCGATTTGGGAGTCTGGAACACGCCGCGCAGCGTCACGATCTCGCCGAGCCGGGCATAGCGCGGCCCGCCGATGCGCGCGATCGGATCGAGCGCCGCAGTCTCGACCTTGCCGTCGTTCACGAGGCCGTCGCGGAGGTGGAACATCACGACCTCTCCCACGATGAGACGGCTGCGGGCGTCGCCGAATTCGAGGCACTGCCGGAAGCGGCACTCCATCGCGACGGGTGCAATGCCAAGACGCGGCACCTTGATGCGCTCGCTCGGGATCGTCTCGAGGCCAAGCTCCGCGACCTCGCTGATCTCAGGCGGATGCTCGACCGACGAGTCGTGCACGGCCTGCATCAGCGGGGTATCGGCGATGTGGATGACGTATTCCTCGGTGTCGAGGATGTTGTGCGCGGTGTCCTTGTAGTCCGCGCCCTTGCGGCCGACGCTGATGGCCAGCATCGGCGGCTTCTGCGAAACGAAGGTGAAGGCGCTGAACGGCGCGAGGTTGAGCACGCCCGCGCGCGACAGGCTCGTCACCCAGGCGATCGGGCGCGGCACCACGATGCCGGTCATCAGCCGGTAGATGCGCTCGGCGCCGAGCTCGGTGGGGTCGATCCGCATCGATCAATCCGCCTTGATGTTGGCCTTGCGCACGATCGGAATCCATTTGGCGTCCTCGCGCGCGAGATAGGCCTTGAATTCGTCGGGCGTCATCGCGACGGCTTCACCGCCGAGCTTCTCGAACTTGTCGACCACGGCGGGATCCTTCAGGATCGCGGTCAGCGCCTCGTGCAGCTTGTCGATCACGGGCGCCGGCGTGCCTGCCGGTGCGAACAGGCCGGTGAAGGTCTGGCCGTCAAAATCCTTGTAGCCGAGTTCGGCGAAGGTCGGCACATCGGGCAGCGACTTCAGGCGGTGCGGGCTGGTGACGGCCAACGCCCGGAACAGGCCGGCCTTGATATGCTGCAGGCTGACCGTGAGCTGGTCGAACGCGAACTGCACCTGCCCGCCCAAGAGATCGTTGACCGCGGGCGCATTGCCGCGATAGTGCGCGGTCACCCATTGCAGGTCGAGGCTGGACTGCATCAATTCGCTGAGCAAATGGTTGGTGGTGCCGGGACCGGGCGAGGCCATCGTCAGCTTGCCGGGCTCGCGCTTGGCAAGTTCGATGAATTCCTTGAAATTCGTCGCCTGCACGGAAGGATGAACCTCGAGCACCAGCGGCGTCATCGAGATCGTCGTGATCGGCAGAAAATCCTTCTTCCAGCTATAGACGTCGCGCTTGTTGATTTCGGTCGCGAACAGCACCGGACCGTTGGCGCCGACGAACAGCGTGTAGCCATCGGGCGCCGATTTCGCGAAGGCCTCGCCCGCGATCATGCCGCCGGCACCGGCCTTGTTCTCGATGATGAAGGGCTGGCCGAGCTTTTCCTGGAGCTTGTCGGCGATGATGCGCGCGGCGCTGTCGACATTGCCGCCGGCCGGATAGGGCACGATCAGCTTGACGTTGCGCGCCGGCCATTGCTGGCCCGACGCCGGTCCCGTCAACATCGCCGCTGCGGCAGCTATGGCAATCCAGATTAATCTCATGTTAACCTCCCGGCGGCGCTTCCAATTTTACGTCGATTTGCCCGACGTCGTACACGGCATCTCGATTCGGAGCGCAATCTCCAGATGCGCGCTTTACCTGTCGAGGAAATTGTGGCGTTCTTGTCCATATTATGGACAAGACCACTTCGACGAAATCCGCTCGCCGCATGACCGAACCGCGACAGGGCGCGCAGGCGATCCGCCGCGCGCTCGCGGTACTGCGCATTCTCGCCGCGGGCCGGGAAGACGGCGTGCCGCTGGCCGAGGTGGTGCGCGCGACCGGCCTCACCCGCCCGACCGTGCACCGCATCGTCCACGTGCTGATCGAGGAAGGCATCGTCGAACGGCATGACCGAACCGGCCGCTACGCGATCGGCAACCAGGTGCCGGAGCTCGCGCTCGCACGGGCCCGGCCATCGCGGCTGCTGATCGCCGCCAATCCGTCGTTGCAACGCGCCTCCACCGAGATCGGCGACACGCTGTTCCTGACGGTGCGGACCGGCAACGACACGCTGTGCGTCGATCGCAGGATCGGAATCTATCCGATCCAGGTGCTGTCGATCGAGGTCGGCGCGCGCCGACCGCTCGGCGTCTCCAGCGCGGGCGTCGCCATCCTCGCCGCGATGCCGGCCCAGGACGCGCGAAAAATCGTCGCGGCCAACGAGAAGAGACTGGAGGCGTACCGGACCGACGCTGCGACGGTGCTGGGCCAGGTCACCGCCGCAAGACGGCTGGGATATGGCATGAGGGAAATTGGTCTCGTGCAGGGCACGAAATCGATCTCGACCTGGATCAAGACCCCCGACGGCCGCCCCGCCGCCGCGATGACCGTCTCCGCCGTTCGGACGAGGCTCGGCCCGCGCCGCGAACAAGAGGTCGCGGAGATCCTGCTGCGGGAGGCGCGGATCATCGAGCAGGCGATCCGGGGTTAGACAACGCTGTCAATGGGGCTGACGGTGCCGCTTCACCTCTCCCCGCTTGCGGGGAGAGGTCGGATCGCTCTTGCGATCCGGGTGAGGGGGTACAGGTCTCTCGACCATCTCGCGTGCGGAGAGAGGCCCCTCACCCCAACCCTCTCCCCGTAAGAACGGGGCGAGGGAGCGCACCGACGATACGGCGCTGTCAATGGGCTGACGTGGCACTCCGTTTTGTGGCACAAGAGCCGCCTCCCGCCGACCGAGCAACGAGGCCACGCATGCCCGCGCCAAAACCGCCCGCCTTCGAGACCCTGAGCCTGCATGCGGGCCAGCATCCGGATCCCGCGACCGGCGCCCGCGCGGTGCCGATCTACCAGACCACGTCCTACGTGTTCCAGGATTCCGATCACGCCGCCGCGCTGTTCAACCTCGAGCGCGCCGGCCACATCTACACGCGCATTTCCAACCCGACCACGGGCGTGCTCGAGGAACGGCTCGCGGCGCTGGAAGGCGGCGTCGGCGCGATCTGCACCGCGAGCGGCATGGCCGCGCTGCATCTCGCCATCGCGACGTTGCTCAATGCCGGTGACCATATCGTGGCGTCGAGCTCGCTCTATGGCGGCACCATCAATTTGCTGGCGCACACGCTGCCGCGCTTCGGCATCACCACAACGTTCGTGAAACCGCGCGATCTCGACGCATTCCGCGCGGCGATCAAGCCGAACACGAAGCTGGTGATCGGCGAGACCATCGGCAATCCCGGGCTGGAGGTGCTGGACATTCCGAAGGTCGCGACGATCGCGCATGACGCGAAGATTCCGCTGCTGATCGACAACACCTTTGCCACGCCCTATCTCAGCCGTCCGATCGAGCTCGGCGCCGACATCGTCATGCATTCGGCCACCAAATGGATAGGCGGCCACGGCATCGCGATCGGCGGCGCCATCGTCGACGGCGGCCGTTTCGACTGGCGTTCATCCGGAAAATTCGGCGTGCTGACCGAGCCCTATGGCGGCTATCACGGCATCGTCTTCGACGAGCAATTCGGCACCGCCGCCTTCATCATGCGCGCGCGCACCGAAGGCCTGCGCGATTTCGGCGCTTGTCTATCCCCGACCAACGCGTTCCAGCTGTTGCAGGGAGTGGAGACGCTCGGCGTGCGCATGGACCGCCACATCCAGAACACGCACCTCGTGCTGGAAGCGCTGAAAGCCAACAAGGCGGTCGATTGGGTGCTGCATCCCTCGCTGGAAGATCACGCGGACTACCAGCTCGCAAAACAGTTGCTGCCGCGCGGCGCCGGCTCGATTGTCTCCTTCGGCATCAAGGGCGGCCGGCCTGCTGGCCGCAAGTTCATCGAATCGCTGCGCATGATCAGTCATCTCGCCAATGTCGGTGACGCCAAGACGCTGGTGATCCACCCCGCCTCGACCACGCATCAGCAGATGGACGCCGAACAGCTCAAGGCCTCCGGCATCGGCGAGGAGCTGGTGCGGCTCTCGGTCGGCATCGAGACCGCAAGCGACATCATCGACGATCTCGCGCAGGCGCTGCGCATCTCGCAAAAGGTCTGACACCATGAAGCTCTCCGTCAACGGCGCCGAGGTGCTGGTCGCAACCGGCGGCCGCGACTTCGACAGATCCCTGCCCGCGGTCGTCTTCCTCCATGGCGCCGGCTTCGACCATTCGACCTGGGCGCTGCACACGCGCTGGTTCGCCCATCACGGCTTTGGCGTGCTGGCGCCTGATCTGCCCGGCCACGGCCGCTCGCCCGGACCGTCGCTCGGCAGCATGGCCGAGATGGCCGACTGGACGGCGGCGCTGCTCAATGCGGCCGGAGCGACGAAAGCGCATCTGATCGGTCATTCCATGGGATCGCTGATCTCGCTGGAGACGGCCGCACGTCATCCCGACAAGGTGTCCGCGCTCAGCCTGATCGGCACCGCCGCGACCATGACAGTCGGCCCGGATCTGCTGAAAGCGGCAGAAGCCAATTCGCAGGATGCGAACGACATGGTCTCGATCTGGGGCCTCGGCTTCAACGCCGAGCTCGGCGGCAGCCTCGCACCGGGCCTGTGGATGCATGGCGGGGCGCAGGCCGTCTTGAAACACTGCGAGCCGGGCGTGCTGTTCCGGGATTTGTCCGCCTGCAATGCTTACGCGAATGCGCTTGCCGCCGCCGGGAGCGTGAAGGTGCCCACGACGCTTATCCTCGGCGAGCGGGACATGATGACGCCGGTGAAGGCCGGCAAGGCACTCGCGGCGGCGATCCCGCATGCGAAGACCGTCGTGGTGCCGGGCGCCGGCCACATGATCATGGCCGAACGCCCGGATGAACTGCTCGCTGCGCTACGGAACTGACAGGATCAATCGTCCATCTTGCGCGTTGCGGTCAGATATCCCTGTGAATTCCAGAGGGAACTGGACCCATGCCAAGACAGGAAGTCATTCGCAAAGCCAGGCGAGACAAGCGTGCCGGCAAATCGGCAAGCACGCAGGCCGGCGAATTCGTCAAGGACCAGATCGACAAGATCCGCAAGGGCAAGCATGGCGCGCGCTCGACGAAACAGGCCATCGCCATCGGCCTCTCGGAGGCGCGCCGCGCCGGCGTCGATCTGCCGCCGCCGCGCAAGGGACGCGTCAAGAAGGCGACGCGTCGCAGCGCCAAATATGCCTATGAAGTCGGTCAGGGCAAGCGGCACCGCGAAACGCCGGCCGCGCGTGTCGCGGGCGGTCGAAAAGGTTTTGAAGAAGGAGCCGCGTTCGACCGCGTCGCGTAGCGCACTGTCGAAACAGGGCAAGCGTGCCGCGAGCCAGCGATCAGCCGCGTCGCGTTCAGCCACCGCGCGCAAGGCGAGCCGCACCAAGGGCGCCAAGGCCCGCTCCACCGCCGCGAAGAAGGCGGCACGCACCAGGGCGCCCCGCCGGAGTTGAGTCTCGTCCTGCTTAGGAACCCGGCGTCCACTTCCAGACGATGTCGGACACGTTGACCGGCCTCGGGATCAGGCCCAGTTTTGCAAAATGATCGGCGACCGCCTGCTGGCTCTTGGTCACCTCTGCATCCAGCGGCACCACACGATAGGTGGAGCGGTTGACGAAGCGCCTGACAGCTTCGATGTCGACGCCGGTTGCCTCGGCCTGGGCCTTCGCTACCTCCTGATGGTGAGATTCCGCCCACACGCCTTCGGAGGCGAAGCTCGCGTTGAGTTTTGCCACCAGTGAAGGATACTTCTCCACGAAGTCCGTGCCGGCGATGTAGAAAGCGTTCGGCTTGTGGACCTCCTTGTCGAAGACGATGACGCGGGCGCTCTCCTTCAACTCAGCGAGCGCCAGATACGGATCCCAGATTGACCAGGCATCGACCGAACCCTTTACAAAGGCGGCCGTCGCATCGGCCGGGGCGAGCGGAGCCGGCGTAATGTCGGACCAGGAGAGACCGGCCTTCTCGAGCGACGCGACGAGGAGGTTGTGCGCACTCGATCCCTTGGCAAACGCAACGCGCTTGCCCTTGAGGTCCGCGAGCGATTTGATCGGCGAATCCTTCGGAACGATGATCGCCTGAGTGTCGCCTTCCGACTTCACCGCTGCGACGTAGCGGATCCTGGCGCCGCCGGCTTGGGCGAAGATCGGCGGCGTATCACCGACGAAGCCGAAATCGACACTGCCGACATTGATCGCCTCCAGCAACGGCGGACCGAACTGGAAGTCGATCCATTTGATCTCGATGCCGAGCGGCTTAAAGGCGCTCTCGAGCGTTTGACGCTGGCGAACCGCCGGGAAGAAGCCGCCCTTCTGCGTACCGATGCGGATTTCCACCGGCTTGTCCTCCGCGCGCGCCGGTGCGGCTAAGGCGGTCGCGAGCAGCACCGTCATTGCGAGAATGTGTCGACGATTGATCATGACGTGGTCCTTTCGGTGGAATCAGTTGGCAAGCAGTGGAGAATTCGCGCGCCGGCTCCGCTCGGAGAATACGGCGCGGGCGGCGCGCTCCGCCTCGCGCGCCGAGCGGAACTGGCGACCTTCGAGGCTGTCGAACAGACGCTCGGAGGAGAAGAAGCGGAAGCCGCGCGTATCCTTCGTGACGATGCCGGCGGCGCGGTCGTGGATTTCGATGATGTAGGCATTCGATTGAATTCGGGACATGACTGCTCGTTCGCTGGGATCTCGGCGTTCCTGTCTCGGGATTGCTGGGTGAGGTGCTGCTAGGAGTCGGCGGTCAGCAACAACAACAGGCGCCGGTGGCCGCCGAGAAACAGCGCCACGTCATGCACGCAAGCATGTCGTTCCCGTTGCGCTGGTGATCGGTTCTCATATCGCGGCTTTGACTCGAGGAGCAGTTTCGATGCGTCGAATATCGAGCGTTTAGCGCGATCGGTCAATGAAATGGCTATCCATAATTGCCAGTGGCGCGCATCGGCACGTCTCCGGAGGGAAGCGACGGCAGACGGATTCAACTGGCGGCAAGTTCTTCCCTTCTCCCCTTGTGGGAGAAGGTGGCGCGAAGCGCCGGATGAGGGGTTGCCTCGGCGAATCCTGAAGCAAGAGAGTCGCGTGCGGAGAGAGACCCCTCACCCGTCTCGCCGCTGTTGCGGCGAGCCACCCTCTCCCACAAGGGGAGAGGGTAAGAGAGAGCTACCACATCGTCGCGGCGGCGCGCTCCGGCCAGGCGCGGTCATACTCCGCACCGCCGACCTTGTTCTCGCTCATCACGGCGAGGATCTGTCCGGGTGTCGGCAGCGTCTTGGAGTCGATGCGCTTGTCGGGATTCCAGAGGTCGGAGCGGACGATGGCGCGGGCGCACTGGAAGTAGATTTCGTCGACCGTCATCACCATGACGCTGCGCGGCGCCTTGCCTTCGACCTTGAACGAGGCCAGCAGCTCGGGATCGATGGAGAGATGGGCGCGGCCATTGGCGCGGACCGCGTTGCCGGAGCCGGGGATCAGGAACATCAGCGACACCCTGGGATCGCGCACGATGTTACGCAAGGAATCGACCCGGTTGTTGCCGCGGCGGTCCGGCAGCATCAGCGTCTTCGGGTCGTGAATGCGGACGAAGCCGGAGAGATCGCCGCGCGGCGAGCAGTCGATCCCCTCGGGCCCGATGGTGGCGAGCGCGGCGAACGGGGCCTTTTCGATGAAGACGCGATAGAGCGGGGTGACGTGATCGGCGACTTTCACGGTTGAGGCGTCATTGGTGACGCCGTAGATGGCCTCCAGCTGCTCGACCGTTTCGATCACCGACATTCCAGTCTCCTTGTTGCGCCGGCTATTCGTGCCAGCCCTGATTCTTGATCACGCGCAGAAGCTGGCGGCCGTGATACTCCGCATTGCCCGCGTTGAGGATGGTGACATCGGCCTGCGCCGATGCGTCTTCGACGCTGCGCGTCAACCGTTCCGCGATATTGCCGTCGCTGTGCCGGGCGCGGGCGGCGAGCCGCTGCGCCAGCACATCCGGCGGCGCCGTGATCGCGACCACCACGACGTTTGCATAGGTCCGGCGTAGCGCGCCGATCACCGTGCGCGAAACATTGGCCACGACGGCGCGTCCGGCACGAATATCGTCGTTGAGGTCGAGCGGCAGCGCGTAGGAATGCCCATGCGCCTCCCAATGCACGGCGAATTCGCCATGCCCGCGCGCGCGACGGAATTCGTCAGGGCTCACCGCGATATTGTCTTCGTCGGCCGAGGATTCGCGGGTCACGACACGGCGCGGGAAGACGATGTCCTGATCTTCGATGCATGCTGCCCGCGCCAGCCGCAGCAGCGTGTCCTTGCCGGCACCGCTGGGACCGACCACGAGCACGAGCCGTCCGGGCCCGATCGCGCCCTTCTGCGCTCCCGCCACGGTGACGGTCTCGCTCATGCGACGCGGCTCCCTTCGCGCCAGACGCTGCGGACCGCAGGGACGCTGCCCGCAACATGCACGCGGATCAGATCGGCACGCTTGCCGACCGCAATTTCACCGCGGTCGGACAGGCCGACGGCTTCCGCGGGGGCCTTCGTCACCGTGCGAATCGCCGCCGCAAGATTGATGGCGGGCACATGCTCGGGCAAATGCAGGGCGGCCATCAGAAGGCTCGAGGGAATGTAGTCCGAGGACAGGATGTCGAGCAGGCCTTCGCGGGCGAGATCGACCGCGGCGATGTTGCCGGAATGCGAGCCGCCGCGCACGACGTTCGGCGCGCCCATCAGGATGTCGATTCCGGCCTCGTGCAGGCCGCGCGCGGCCTCCAGCGTGGTCGGGAATTCCGCCACCGAAACGCCATCGCGCACGGCGTCCACGACGTTCTCCTCGGTGGTATCGTCATGGCTCGCCAGCGGGATCTTGTACTTGTGTGCCAGCGCCACGATCTCGCGCATGTTGGTCGCGGCATAGGCCTTCTGATACTCGAAACGCTTCGCGAACAGCTGGTCGAGCTCGGCATCGGTCTTGCCGCCGCCCTTGCCGCGATAATAGTCGCGCAGCTTGCCCTCGTCGCGGAACTGGCGCTGGCCGGGGGTGTGGTCCATCAGCGACATCAGCCGCACGTCGGGACGGTCGATCAGCTCCCTGGCCTCCTCGACCACGCTCGGCATCGGGATTTCGCAGCGCAGATGCAGGAAGTGATCGGCGCGCAGCAAATTGGCATCGCGCGCGGTCGTGATGGCGGCGGCGAGCACGCCGGCGCGGCCGTCAACTTCCTCGGCGCCGTCCTCGCGCCAGACCCGGAGCGAGTCGAACACCGTGGTGATGCCCGAGGTCGCGAGCTGGCCGTCATAGGAGACGACGGCGGCGACCGGATTCCAGAACACTTTTGGCCGCGGCACGTAATGCGCCTCGAGGTGATCGGTGTGGAGCTCGATCAAGCCGGGCATGATCAGATCGCCGCCGGCATCCTCGGCCCCCGCGGGCGCCCTGCCCTCACCGATCTCGGCAATACGTCCATCGGCGAGAGCAAGCCAGCCCTGCTCGATCACCCGCTCCGCCAGCACGATCCTGGCGTTGGCGATCACGATGTCCTTCTTGGCGTTCATGTCCATTTCCTTCAGGCCGCGGCGGCGAAGCTGGTGACGTCGACGATGCGGTCGGCAATCTGATGACGGATTTCGTCGTCATGGACAATGGCGACCATGGCGACGCCCTGGCGCTTCTTTTCGGCGACCAGCTCGACCACGACGGCGCGGTTGGCGGCGTCGAGCGAGGCGGTGGGCTCGTCCAGCAGCAGGATCGGCAGATCCGAGATGAAGCCGCGCGCGATGTTGACGCGCTGCTGCTCGCCGCCGGAGAAGGTCGCGGGCGGAAGCTGCCAGAGCCGCTCGGGGATGTTGAGACGATGCAGCAGTTCGCCGGCACGGGCCTGCGCCTCCGCGCGCGCCAGGCCGTTGACGATCAGCGGCTCCGCGACCACGTCGACGGTCGCGACGCGCGGCACCGCGCGCAGGAACTGGCTGACATAGCCGATGGTCGCGCGGCGGATGTTGAGGACCTGCCGCGGCTCGGCGGTGGCAAGATCGACCAGCGCGCCGCGATGGCGGATGCCGATGCGGCCGGAATCGCAACGGTAGTTGCCGAAGATCATCTTCAGGATCGAGGATTTTCCGGCGCCCGATGGCCCCGACAGCACGACGCATTCGCCGGGATCGACGTGAAAGGTCACGCCGCTGACGACAGGCAATTCGATGCCGCCCTGCAGGTGCATCGTAAAGGTCTTGTTGGCGTCGGCGACGTCGATCATGGCGGTCATTGGAAAACTCTTCTTGCAAGGCTCATGGCGTTGAAGCCTCATGGCGTTGAAGCCTCATGGCGGCAGAATCGAGGAGACCAGGAGCTGGGTGTAGGGCTCGCGGGGATCGTCGAGCACCTGGTCGGTGAGGCCGGTCTCGATGACGCGGCCACCCTTCATCACCATCACGCGGTGCGACAGCAGGCGCGCAACCGCGAGATCGTGGGTCACGATGATGACCGCGAGATGCAGCTCGGCGACGAGGCTGCGCACGAGGTCGAGCAGGCGGGCCTGAACGGAAACATCGAGGCCGCCGGTCGGCTCGTCCATGAACACCAGCCGCGGCTCGGTGACGAGATTGCGGGCGATCTGGAGCCGCTGGCGCATGCCGCCGGAATAGGTCCGCGGCGCATCGTCGATGCGTGCGATGTCGATCTCGACGCGGGTCAGCCAGTCCGACGCGGTATCGCGGATGCGGCCGTAGTGATTCCAGCCCACCGCCATCAGCCGCTCGCCGACATTGGCGCCGGCTGAGACCGCCATGCGCAACCCCTGCGCGGGGTCCTGGTGGACAAAGCCCCAATCGGTGCGAAACAAGAAGCGCCGCTCCGCCTCGCCGAGCGTGGCAAGATCGCGGGCGACGCCGTCGCGCATCCGGTAGGACACCTGGCCGCCGCTGGCCGCGAGCTGACCCGACAGGAGCTGCAGCAGCGTCGACTTGCCCGAGCCGGATTCCCCCACGATCGCCAGCACCTCGCCGGGATAGAGCGCAAAAGACACGTCGCGGCACGCCGCGATACGGCCATAGGACTTGCTGAGGGATTTTGCGACCAGCAGCGGCTCGTCGTTCTCGAGCATGTCTTGATCAGCCATTCGATGCCTCCTGCGCCTTGTCCTTGTACGGCGCGGCGCTGAGGCTGCCGTGATGGCCGGCGGCTTGGCGGCCCTCGCAATAATCGGTGTCGGAGCAGACGAACATGCGTCCGCCCTTGTCGTCGGTGACGATCTCGTCGAGATAGGAATTTTCCGCGGCGCATAGCGCGCAGGGCGCGTTGAAGCGATACGGCTCGAAGGGATGGTCCTCGAAGTCGAGCGACACGACTTGCGTATAGGGCGGGATCGCGTAGATGCGCTTTTCGCGGCCGGCGCCGAACAATTGCAGCGCCGGGCAATTGTCCATCTTGGGATTATCGAATTTCGGCGTCGGCGATGGGTCCATCACGTAGCGCGCATTGACCTTCACCGGGTAGGCGTAAGCCGTCGCGATGTGGCCGAAGCGGGCGATGTCCTCATAGAGCTTCACATGCATCAGGCCGTATTCGGCGAGCGCGTGCATGCGCCGCGTCTCGGTCTCGCGCGGCTCGAGGAAACGTAAGGGTTCCGGGATCGGCACCTGATAGACCAGCACCTGATTCGCGTGCAGCGACGTCTCGGGAATGCGGTGACGGGTCTGGATCACGGTCGCATCTTCAGTCGCGGTCGTCGTGGCGACGCCGGCGGTCTTGGCAAAGAACTTCCGGATCGAGATCGCGTTGGTGGTGTCGTCGGAGCCCTGGTCGATCACCTTCAGCACGTCCTCGGGCCCGAGGATCGCCGCGGTGACCTGCACGCCGCCGGTGCCCCAGCCATAGGGCATCGGCATTTCACGGCTGGCGAACGGCACCTGATAGCCCGGGATCGCGATCGCCTTGAGGATCGCGCGGCGGATCATCCGTTTGGTCTGTTCGTCGAGATAGGCGAAATTGTAGGCGGGCGCGTTCATTCCGCGGCCTCCTTCATGGCATCAGGCGCATTGGCTTCAGTGAATTCCTTGCGCAGCTTGCGCAACAGGCCGAGCTCGGACTGGAAGTCGACATAATGCGGCAGCTTCAGATGCTCGACGAAGCCGGTCGCCTGGACGTTGTCCGAATGCGACATCACGAATTCTTCGTCTTGCGCAGGGGCGAGTGCCTCTTCGCCGAGCTCGCGCGCACGCAACGCGCGGTCGACCAGCGCCATCGACATGGTCTTGCGCTCGCTCTGGCCGAAGGCGAGACCATAACCGCGCGTGAAGCACGGCGCTTCGGTCGCGGAGCCCTTGAACTGGTTGACCATCTGACACTCGGTGAGTTCGATCGAGCCGAGCGGCACGGCGAAGCCGACGTCTTCCGCCGAAAATTCGACATCGACCTCGCCGAAGCGGATTTCGCCGGCGAAGGGATGGTTGCGGCCATAGCCGCGCTGGGTGGAATAGCCCATCGCCAGCAAGAACCCTTCGTCGCCACGCGCGAGATTTTGCAGGCGCAGGTCGCGGTCCGCCGGGAAATTCAGCGGCTCGCGGGTGAGGTCGCCAACATTGGCGCCCTCTTCGGCCTGCGGCGAGGGCTCGATCAGGCCGTCGCGGCCGAGAATATCCGTCACGCGCGGCGTGGGCACCGTGGAGGCTTCGGCCGTCGCCGGCGCCTCCGGCACGAAGCCTTCGGCGAGCGAGGGATCGAGCAGGCGGTGGGTATAATCGAAGGTCGGGCCGAGGATCTGGCCGCCGGGAATGTCCTTGAAGGTCGAGGACACCCGCCGCCGCACCCGCATCGCGCCGGTCTCGACCGGCTCGCTGGCGCCGAAGCGCGGCAGCGTGGCGCGGAAGGCGCGGACCAGGAAGATCGCCTCGATCAAATCGCCGCGCGCCTGCTTGATGGCCAGCGCCGCGAGCTCGCGGTCATAGAGCGAGCCTTCGCTCATGACGCGGTCCACGGCGAGGCCAAGCTGCTCCGAGATTTGATCGAGCGTGATTTCCGGCACGCTTTGGTCGCCACGCCGTGCACTGGCGAGCAGGCGATGGGCGTTCTCGATGGCGCGTTCGCCGCCCTTGACTGCGACATACATGCTTAGCTTCCCTTGCTCACGAGGCGCGTGGTGCGCGGGATCGCAACCACGGCATTGTCGGCGACCAACACCACATCGATGCCGCGCGGAAACAGCGTTTCGTTGACACGCAGGCGCTCGAACAGGTCAAACGGCTTGATCGACGCCTGGAGCGTGGCGACGCCGTCGATGCCGGGACCGCGCAGCTCGAAGCTGCGTCCGGAATCCAGGCTCTCGACCTGAAGGATCAGCGTGGTCGACCGATCCGGATATTCGCTGGTGCCCAGCGCGAAGCGCTCGAGCGAAGGCAGCGCCCCACCGTCGCTGATCAGCGCGAAGCTTGCGATGGAAGAATCCTGCACCACCGGCGCGCCGGTGTGGAATTTCAGCCATTTCACGACGTCGGAACTCTCCGCCATCCGCCCATCGAGCCAGAGCGGTGTGTCGTGGTCGAACAGCGTCAACGCGATCGCGGCCGTGCCGCGCATCATCGTTTGAGGCGCTCCTGATGTCGGCACGATGCGCTGGACCGATCCCGGCCGCGCCATCGCGTCCATCACCGAACGAAAGGTCGATTGCGCCGACAGCACCTTATCGGCGAACCCCGGCGGCAGTTCCGCAATCGTGGTCATGAGCTCACCCCTCACCGCGCACCATGGTGTAGAAATCAACCTTCGTCGCAGCGGTCTCGGCCGCCACCTGTTCGCGCCTGACCATCAGCTGCTCACGCAACGGCCCGATGATTTCCCGTTCCACCGCGGCGCCGAAATCGCTGGACTGCACCAGCGCATCGCACAGCGCGATCAACCGCGCCTTCTCACCGTCGCGACCGAGCGTGTAACCGAAGCCGACCTCGCCGCTCGCGAGCCTGACAGCCGCGCGCGACACCGCGGCTTCGCCGAGGTTGAACGGCGCACCGTCGCCGCCGACCCGGCCGCGCAGCATCACGAGGCCGTTTTCCGGCGCGCGCAGATCCTGATGCGCCGGTAGGGCTAGAGCGCGGAGGCGAGCGGCGATCTCGCCCGCCTCCGCGTGCGCCAGCACGGCCATTGCGGCCTGGCGCTGGGCTTGCTGATTGTTGTGCTGGGTCACCACATCCACCGACTTTTCTGCAGAACTTGCCGAATCCAAGTTGTCTATGATACTAGACAACTTGATACCGGAGCGCCATGACTGTTTCGTGACAAAGGCGTGATTTCTGGAGTAGCTTCCAGGCCACATGAGCATGCAGGACACAGCCTCCTCCGGCGTCGCGTTGTGGCGCCTCGTTGCCGACGGCATCGAGCGCGGCATCGCCGACGGCCGCTTTGCGGCCGGCGACAAGCTGCCGGGCGAGGTGGAGATCGCCGAAACCTATCGCGTGAACCGCCACACCGTGCGACGCGCGCTGGCCGCGCTTGCGGAGCGCGGCATTGTGCGGGCCGAGCGCGGCAGCGGAACCTATGTCGAGGCGCAGAAGCTCGCTTATCCACTGCGCTCGCGGACCCGTTTCTCCGAGATCGTCGGCGCGGACGGCCGCGAACCGCATGGCCGGTTGATCGAGGCGTCCGATGATGTCGCGACCCGCGAACTCGCGCGGGAGCTCGGTCTCAAGGCCGGCGCACCATTGGTGCGCATCGAGGCGATGCGCCTCGCCGACCGCACGCCGATCTGCGTCTCCACGACGTGGCTGTCGGCGCAGCTATTCCCGGGTGCGGGCGACGTCTTTGCCGCGACCCGCTCGATGACGAAACTGCTCGAGCATTACGGCGTCCGCGACTATCGCCGCGGCGCGACCCGGATCACCGCCGGCATCGTCGACGCAACCGACGCCGCACGGCTCGATCTGGCGCTGGGACGGCCGATCCTGGTGGTCGACGCCACCGACCACGATCTCGACGGCAAGCCGCTGGTGACCAAGCATTCGCGCTTTGCCGCGGAGCGGGTGGAGTTTCTGGTGGAGAACGGGTGAACGGCTGCTCTCTGCCCCTCTCCCCTTGCGGGAGAGGGTGGCTCGCCGCGTTAGCGGCGAGACGGGTGAGGGGTATGTCTCCACACGCACTGAACTGAATCTGCGGATGCAGACCCCTCATCCGGCGCTTCGCGCCACCTTCTCCCACAAGGGGAGAAGGAAGAAAGTTACGCCACCGCCCTTCGGCCGATGATGGCGAAGCGGCGAGTTTGCCCGAAACAAAATCGATCGCCGCAACAGCGATCAGGATCATCAGGATCAGGAACGAGACCTTCTGCCATTCCAGCACGCGGATCTGCTCGGCGAGCTGGAGGCCGATGCCGCCGGCGCCGACGATGCCGATGATGGTGGCCGAGCGCGTGTTCGACTCGATGAAATAGAGCACCTGCCCGGCGATCACGGGCAGGACCTGTGGTAGCAGACCGAAGCGGATCTCGTGCAGCGCACTGCCGCCGGAGGCGCGGATGCCTTCGACCTGCTTCTGGTCGGCGCCCTCGATCGCCTCCGAGAACAGTTTTCCGAACGCGCCGAAATCCGACACGGCAATGGCGAGCACGCCGGCAAACGGCCCGAGCCCGACCACGTTGATCCACACCAGCGCCCAGATCAGCGTGTCGACGCCGCGGATCGAATCCAGGAAACGCCGAATCGGGAAGCGCAAAATGCTCGACGGCACGACGTTACGCGCGGCAAGAAGACTGACCGGCAGCGCGAACAGTGCGGCCAGCGTCGTGCCGAGTAGCGCGATCGACAGCGTCTCGCCCAGCGCCTTCAGATAGACCGGCAGTGACGAGCCGGGATCCGGCGGGATCATCATCAGGCTGATCCAGCCGAGCTGGCTGAGGCCGGCGACGAAGCGCGAGGGCGAGAAATCGAGATCGACCAGGCCATAGACCAGGATCGCGAACGCCGCGACGATCATCGCCGGCATCGCGAGCCGGGCCGAGGCCGGCCGGTCGAACACATCAGGGTAGCGCGCGCGAAGCGCGGCGGTGTCGATCTCCCGCGGTCCCGTCACGTCCGCGCCTCCTTGCCGAACAGACGGCCGCGCAGCCAGCCGGTGCTGATGTCAATGATGAAGACCGTGACGATGATGGTGAGCAGGATCGCGCTGACGTCGGAGTAATAGAACTTGCGGATGGCGACGACGAGCTCCTGGCCGATGCCGCCGGCGCCGACGAAGCCCATCACGGAGGCCTCCCGGACATTGATCTCGAAGCGCAGCAGCGCGTAGCTGGCATAACCCGCGGTGACCTGCGGCAGGATAGCGAAGCGCATGCAAGCGAGCCAGCTCGCGCCGGTCGAGCGGATGCCTTCGACCGGCTTCATGTCGGCGTTCTCGACGATCTCGGAGAACAGCTTTCCGAGCGCGCCGGTGGAGTGAATCGCAATCGCCAGCACGCCCGCCATCGGTCCGAGCCCGAAGGCGATCACGAAGATCAGCGCAAACACGATGCCGGGCACCGTGCGGGCGAATTCGAGCAGACGCCGCACCACGAAGCGCAGCCAGGGCGCGGGCGAGGTGTTTTCAGCCGCGAGGAAGTTCAGGCAGAATGCAAAAGTCGCGCCGATCAGCGTGCCGACATAGGAGATCAGCAGGGTCTCGCCGAGCATCTTCAGCCATTTCTGCCAGCCCCAGAGCCACTCGCCGACATCGGTCCAGACGCGCTGGCCGGTGTCGAGTGTGAGGATGCGGTCGAAATAGCTGATGAAATTGCCGTAATGGGTGAACAGCGTGCGCAGATTCACTTCGGCGCCGATCGCCGCCAGACACAGTGCAGCGGCGAACACCACGGCTCCGAACAGGAGGCGCCATCGCTTGCGCGCGACCGCCTGGCGATAGGCGGCGTTGAGTACGGCGAGCTGCTGCTCGGGGAGGATCGAAACCGCGACGGTCATCTGATCAGGAAAGGTGGTCGATCAAAGAGAAAGAGCCGGGTCCATCGACCCGGCTCCAGTGGCATCGTCCCGAAACTCAGGACGCCTTCTTCTTACGCAGCGCATCGACGAACTTGATCAGCTCGATCGTGCCATCCCAATCCTTGGTGGTCGCGGGATGAAAACCCTTCTTCTGGCCGTCCTGGAGGCGGTCGAAGGCCGCCTTGTCCTTGGCCGGCGCGTCGAAGAACGCCTTCGCGATCGCAGCTTTGGCGTCTTCCGGCAGGTCGGAATTGTAGGCATAGGGGCCGTTGATGATCGGCGCCGACTTGTGGATGATGCGGAAATCGTCCTTCTTCATCGCCGAGCCGTCGGCATTCTTCAGCATGCCCTTGGTCAGCATCTGCGCCAGGGTCGAATCGTCATCGCTGGTCCACTGGTTGGCGGCGACGTCGACCGTGCCCTGCGCCAGCGCCAGGATCGCGTTCTCGTGGCTGCCGGTGAAGACGACCTTGCTGAAATAGGTGTCGGCATCCGTGATGCCCATCTTGTCGAGCTCGAAGCGCGGCACGTTGTTGCCGGAGGTTGAGTTCGGGTCGACCAGGCCGAGGTTCTTGCCCTTGAGCTGGTCGATGCTCTTGTAGGCGCTGTTCGCCTTGACGAAGAACACCGAGTAATAGCCGGTCGAGCCGTCGGAATTGATGTCGTTGGCGAAGGCGTCGGTCTTGACGCCGGTCAGGCGGGCGCGAGCGAACGAGGCAGAACCGTAACTCGCGATGTGGATATTGCCGGCGCGCTGGCCTTCGATCACGGCCGCGTAGTCGTTGGCGATGCGCAGCGTGACTTTCACGCCCAATTCCTTGGAGAGATAGTTCATGAACGGCGCCCAGCGCTCGGTGACGCCCGAGGCGTTTTCCGCCGGAATGACCGCGAAGGTCAGTTCGGGATATTTGGTTTTCCAGTCCTCGGCGGAAGCCGAAGCCGTGAACGCGAGCGCGGCGGCGCCGGCAAGAATCAATCTGCGAGTAATCATGATAGCCTCTTCATGGGTTGAGGTCGGTTGACGCAAAACTGGTGGGTCCTGATGCGGCGCGGCTCAGGCGGCGGCCGCCGTTCCAAGCGCCGGAATGCCTTGTCGCACCGGTGCAGGCGTGCCGCCCATGACATCGGCGGCTTCGAGATCGTAGAGCTCGCGCGCAACGTGCTCGGTCAGCTCGGCTGGCGCGCCGTCGAACACGACGCGCCCCTGCGCCATACCGATCAGGCGGTCGCAATAGCTGCGCGCCAGGTCGAGCGAATGCAGATTGCAGAGCACGGTGATGCCGAAATGCTTGTTGATGCGCAGCAGCGCATCCATCACGATCTTGGTGTTGCGCGGATCGAGCGAGGCGATCGGCTCGTCGGCGAGGATGATGTCGGGCTGCTGCACCAGCGCGCGGGCGATCGCCACGCGCTGCTGCTGGCCGCCCGAGAGCTGGTCGGCGCGCTGGGCTGCGAGCGGGGCGATGTCGAACTGCTCAAGCGCGGACATCGCCAGCGCCTTGTCCTGCTCGGGCCAGGTCTGCGACAGCGAGCGCCAGGCCGGCATCGTCGCGAGCCGTCCCATCAGGACATTGGTGAGAACATCGAGCCGGCCGACCAGATTGAACTGCTGAAAGATCATCGCCGAGCGCGCCCGCCACTGCCGCAGCTCCTTGCCGCGCAGCGCCGTGACGTCGAGGCCGTCGAACAGGATGCGGCCCTGCGAAGGGGTCGCGAGACGGTTGATGGTCCGCAGCAGGGTCGACTTGCCGGCTCCGGACCGTCCGATCACGCCGACGAAGCCGCCGGGAGAGACTTGAAACGAGGCATCGTCCACCGCGGCTTTCACGCCGAAGCGACACGTCAGACCTTCAACCACCAGCATGCAGGGCTCCAGAGTAGCTGGGACCCACCGCTAACGCCGGCGCTTGACACTTGTGTGACACGGACGTTGCGGTGCGGCGATCCTACACACCTCATCCCCTGTCATCACGTCGTCATGACATTGTCATCAAGCCGCTCGAAGAGAAACGCCCGCCCTCTCGTTCGGATGCAACATGGCCGCCAAAGCTCTTTCGGTCCAGCCGACCATCGATCCCTCGGCGAAGCTGCACGACACCAGGCTTGGGGCCTATACCGAGGTCGGCGCGCGCACGATCCTGCACGAGGTGATGATGGGCGATTACTCCTATGTCGTGAACGACGCCCAGATCACCTACACCACCATCGGAAAATTCTGCTCGATCGCGGCGATGACGCGGATCAATCCGGGCAATCACCCGATGCACCGCGCCACGCAGGCGCACTTCACCTATCGGTCGAGCGCCTACTTCGAAGGCGAGAGCGACGACACGGAATTCTTCGACTGGCGGCGCCAGCATCACGTCCATATCGGCCACGACGTCTGGATCGGCCATGGCGCGATCGTGCTGCCGGGCCGCAACATCGGCACCGGCGCGGTGATCGCGGCCGGCGCCATCGTCACCAAGGACGTGCCGGCCTACACCATCGTCGCCGGCAATCCGGCGCGCATCGTGCGCCGCCGCTTTTCGGAAGACGTCGCCGGGCGGCTTGCGAGGCTCGCCTGGTGGGATTGGGATCACGACAAATTGCGTGCAGCATTGCCCGGTTTGCGCAAGCTCGGGATTGAAGATTTTCTCTCGACGTATGAAGCACGAGGAAGTTCTCTCAACAATTCTGTTGGCAGCAAATCAAGCGCGGTCGCGTGACAGACATTCTTCTTGAGGGCGGTCGGACCCTGATCGGCTCCGAGTTCGTCGAGACGTCCCTTGCCCTGTCCGGACAAGACATCGTCGAGATCGATGCGTCTCTCGGCCGGGCGCGGCTTGCGATCGACGCGCGCAACCTGCTGGTCCTGCCGGGCATCGTCGATCTGCATGGCGATGCCTTCGAGCGGCAGATGATGCCGCGCGCCGGGGTGGACTTTCCGATCGACGTGGCGCTCGCCGACAGCGACCGCCAGGCCATCAGCAACGGTATCACCACGGTGTTTCACGCCACGACCTGTTCGTGGGAGCCGGGCCTGCGCAGCGCCGACAATGCGCGCGGCCTAATGGAGGCGATCGAACGGCAGCGCCCGCAGTTTGCCGCCGACACCCGCTTTCACCTGCGCCATGAGACTTACAATCTCGACGCCGAAACCGAGATCAGCCAGTGGCTCAGCGAGGGCCGTGTCGACCTGTTCGCCTTCAACGACCACATGGACGGCACGGTTGGAGACATGGCCAAGCCGCGCAAGCGCAACCGCATGGTGGAGCGCACCGGCCTGTCGGGCGAGGAATTCGACCGGCTGGTCGGGCGTGTGCTCTCCCGCGCCGGTGAAGTGCCGGCTTCGGTGTCGCGGCTCGCCGCTGCGGCGCGCGCCGCCGACGTGCGGATGCTCTCGCACGACGATGCGACGCCGGTGATGCGCCAGGGCTTTCGCGCCATGGGCGTGGCGATCGCAGAGTTTCCGATCAACGAGGAGACGGCGCGGGCGGCGGCAAGCCATGGTGACGCCATCGTCTACGGCGCGCCGAACGTCGTGCGCGGCGGCAGCCACACGGGCTGGACCAAGGCATCCGACATGATCGCCAAGGGGCTCTGCTCGGTGCTGGCCTCGGACTATTACTATCCCGCGCAGCTGCTCGCTGCGTTCCGCCTCGCCGCCGATGGTGTGCTGCCGCTGACCGAAGCCTGGAACCTGGTCTCCGCCGCGCCCGCGCGCGCGACCGGCCTTGCCGATCGCGGCGTGCTCGCGGAAGGACGACGCGCGGACATTCTGCTGGTCGACGACAGCGTGCCGCTGCGGCCGCGGCTGATCGCCGTGATATCGGGCGGCAAGCTCGTGCATCTCACCGACGCGACACGGTTGCTTGGCATGGCAGCTACCCCGCGCGAAGCTGTCGCCGCGGCATAAACCCGTTATGCTCGGACGATGACAAGTTTCCCCCGTTACGCCATCTATTTTGCTGCAGGCAGCGACAGCGCCCTCTCCCACTTCGGCGCGGAGTTGCTCGGCTACGATGCCTATACCGGCAACGAGCTGCCCTTTCCCGCCGACGCATCGCATCTCGCGCCGGACTGGCGCGACATCACCGCCGATCCCCGCAAATACGGTTTTCACGGCACGCTGAAGGCACCGATGGCGCTCGCGCCAGGCAAGACCGAAGCGGAGCTCTTGGCGGCCTGCGCAGCCTTCGCCGGCGAGGCGCGGACGATCCCGGTGATCCGCCCGGTCGTCGATGCCATCAGCGGCTTCATCGCGGTCATTCCGGCCGAGCCGGTCGATGCGCTCCAAGAGCTCGCCGCCGATTGTGTCCGCGCGTTCGATGGCTTTCGCACCGCCCTGACGGCGGAAGATCGCGCGCGACGCAGGCCCGAGAAGCTCAGCGAGCGGCAGCGCGACTATCTCGATCGCTGGGGCTACCCGTACGTGATGGAGGAATTCCGCTTCCACATGACGCTGACGGGGCGGCTGGACGCGGAGCGTCGCGGGCCGATTCTGGAGATGCTGCGCGCGCGGTTCGCGGCGCTCCGTCTCGACAGGCTGGCAATCGATCGCATCGCGCTGTTCAGGCAGGACGAGGTCAACGCACGGTTTCGCATTGTCGGCGAGTCGATGCTGGCGAGATAGGCGAACGCTCGCGCGTCATATTCAATGTCGTCCCGGCGAAGGCCGGACCCATAACCCCAGGGAGGGGTTATGGGGCGGGCTGGTAACTCCGAGTCGTCGTCAAACTCTATTTCGCGGTTATGGGTCCCGGCCTTCGCCGGGACGACGGAGGGGTTACTTCCCCCACCGCAACGCCAGCGCATCACGCTCCTTGGCCAACTCCAGCAGCCCGGCCCGCGTCGCCGGATGCAGCGGTTGCAACGGATGCCGCACCGTGTCCGACTTGATCACGCCGCCGGCCTGCATCATCGCCTTGCAGGCGATCAGGCCGCATTGGCGGTTTTCGTAGTTGATCAGCGGCAGCCAACGTTCGTAAGCGGCTTTGGCCTCTTCACGCTTGCCGGCGAAATAGGGATCGACGATCTGGCGGATGCCGTCGGGATAGCCGCCGCCGGTCATCGCGCCGGTGGCGCCGGCATCGAGATCGGCGAGCAGCGTGATCGCTTCCTCGCCGTCCCAGGGACCCTCGATATCACTGCCGCCCGCCTCGATCAGGCTGCGCAGCTTTGCAGCCGCGCCCGGCACCTCGATCTTGAAATAGCGGATGTTGGAGAAGTCGCGCGCCAGCCGCGCGAGCAGCTCGACCGACAGCGGCGTGCCGGCCACAGGCGCGTCCTGGATCATGATCGGAATCTTGATCGCGCCCGACAGCACCTTGAAGAATTCGACGACGCCTTTCTCCGGCACGCGGAAGGTTGCGCCGTGATAGGGCGGCATCACCATCACCATGGCGGCACCGGCCGCCTCGGCCTGCTGGCTGCGCGCGGCGCAGACGGCGGAGCTGAAATGCGTGGTCGTGACGATCACGGGAACCCGGCCCGCGACATGCTCCAGCACCGCATGCATCACGGTCTCGCGCTCGGCATCCGTGAGCACGAACTGCTCGGAAAAATTGGCGAGGATGCACAGACCGTTCGAGCCTGCGTCGATCATGAAATCGATGCAGCGGCGCTGTCCGTCGAGGTCGAGCTCGCCGCGCGCGTCGAAGATGGTGGGTGCGACCGGGAACACGCCGCGATAGGGGCGCTGGGCCTTGTGTTGGGGCGTGACCGGCATCGAACTCTCCATCCCTGATATCTCTTACACCTGCCGCGACGCTCGCGCAGCGTCACAGATGTACCCGCCGCGTGCATCGGCAGCAATGCCGATCGCGCGACGGTGGGACGGAAGATTGTCGAAGTTATGCGGTCCTCACCGCGCCCAAAAAGCCCTCGACCGCCACGCGGAGACGATCGGCATCGGCCGACATTTTCGTCACGGATACCGACAGCACCGAACCGGCATTGCCTGTCTCCTGGTTGAGCCTGGCGACGCTACCGATGGTGTCGGTGACCTCGCGGGTTCCCTGCGCGGCCTGCTGGAAGTTGCGGGAGATCTCGGTGGTGGCCGCGCGCTGCTGTTCGACCGCTGCCGCGATCGCCGTCATCTTCTCGTCGATGCCGCTGATCGCGCCGCCGATCGCGCGGATGGCAGTGACCGCCTGGCCCGTCGCGCCCTGGATCTCCGCGACCTGGCGGGAGATCTCTTCGGTCGCCGTCGCCGTCTGAGAAGCGAGGCTCTTGACCTCGCCGGCAACCACGGCGAATCCGCGGCCAGCCTCGCCCGCACGCGCAGCTTCGATGGTGGCGTTCAACGCCAGCAGATTGGTCTGGCCTGCGATGGCGTTGATCATCTTCACGACCTCACCGATGCGGCCAGCGGTCTGATCGAGGATCTCGACCGTCGCATTGGTCTGCGCTGCCTGCGACACGGCTTCACGGGCCTCGCGGGCGCTGGCTTGCACCTGCGCGGAGATCTCGCCGACGGACGCGGAGAGTTCTTCGGTCGCGGCTGCGATGGTCTCGAGATTGTTGGTGGCCTGCTCGGCGGAGGACGAGACCGCCGCGGTCTGGCTGCTCGATTCCGACACCAGCGAGCGCACGTCGGTCGCGGTGGCATCGAGCTCCTTCGTCGACGCCGCAACGCTGTGAATGACGGCTTGCACGGTGTCGTCGAAACTGCGGCAGGCCGCATCGACGGTGCCGGAGCGGGCGAGCTGCAGCGCCTGCTGCGATTCGCGTTCCCGGCCCAGGCGTTCCGCGGTCGCCGCGCTCTCGCGCAGGCTTTCGAGCGCGGCCGCCATGGTGCCGAACTCGTCGGGATATCTGGATTGCGGGACGGGCGTCGCGTAGTCGCGGGCGCTGATCTTGGCGATGGCGTCCAGAATGGCGCGCACCGGGCGCATCAGGCGGTTGCGCACCACGTACACGCCGGCCAGGGTCACGGCCAGCGCGAGCAGGAACGCGAGCGACTGTACGACGAGATTGGTGAGCGCCTTAGCCTGCACCGTTTCGGCCCGGACGATCGACTGGTCGAGCGCCTTGTTCGCTACGGCGACAATGGACGCGAAGGGTGCCTGACACAGCGTATTCCATTCCGAGGCGGGCATCGCGGGCTTGCCGCTGCCGTCGAAATTCTTCGTGAGGTCCCCGATCTGCTTGAGGGCCCCGTCGGTCTTGGCCTTCGCGTCCGTCGCTGCCGTCACGAGCTCCGCCGCCACGTCCGGCGCAGCCAGCAAGTCGGACATGCCCGCCCAGCCGGAGGTGATGGTGCCATCCCATTGCGCCACTGACCGCTTCTGAGCGTCGTCGAGCGGCTTGCTGCCGTTGACGTTGGAGCGAAGGGACGAACAATGGATTCCATAACGGTCGCGCACCTGCCAGGCGAAGCGCCGGACCTGGATCATGCGGGCGATGAAGGGGTCGTTCGTCCAGGCACGGTTCGACACCGCGGTGGAGGCGAGGTTGGCCGTTTCGATCACCTTGGTGACGGCATCATACCAGGAATTGGTCCGCTCGATCTTGCGCTCCGCGCGCGGGCGCTTGGCTTCGTCGTAGAACAGCTGGAACTGCGGTGCGGCGGCGCTCCAGCCCTGCTTCAATGTGCCAGCGAGTTCGTCGCGGCGGGCGAAATCGACGGTGGCGAGCGCGGCGCCGATGGCGTCATAGCCGCCCTGCTCGGCCTTCTCCGCTGCCTCGAGTTTGGCACGCGGATCATCCTCGCCGAGGATCGCGCTCTGCGCATCGCCGCGATTGTTGCGCAGCGCCAGCACGCCATGGAAGATCGCCTTGTCGGCGGCGGCAAGCCGCGCGGTCTCGAGGCTGTCGCTATAGCGGCCGAACGCTCCGACCATCTGGATCGCCGTGGAGGCCAGCGCACCCGCGGCCAGCAGGGCCATCAAGGTCAGGAGAAGCGAACTTACCGATTTCTTAAACATTGCCATGGTGTCGGGGCCTGGGTCGGGGGCCTATTTTTTCGAGCGCCACCTTGCCCGCGACATGCCAATGTTCCGTTAAGGTTTTAATCGAATTGCGGTGAGTTTCCCGGCCCGGCAAACCTTCCTGCAGCCCCGGATCTCACGCAACCTTGGTGAAATCCGGCGGGCGGCGTTCCGCGAACGCCGTGAAGGCCTCACGCGCCTCGGCGGTGCGCAGGCGCAGTCCGAACTGCTCGCCTTCGGCATTCATCTGCGCGACCAGCGCCTCGCCATTGCGCATCAGCTTCTTGGTGGCGGTGAGCGCGCCGGCCGGCTGACGGGCAAGACGCTGCGCCAGCGCGAGCGCTTCGGCATCGAGCTTGTCGAGCGGCACCACGCGGTTGGCGAGCCCCCATTCCAGCGCGGACTTGGCCGGCACGGTCTCGCCCAGCGCGAACATCTCGTAGGCCCGCGCGTAGCCGATGCGCGCCGGCATCAGCAGGCTGGAGGCGGCTTCCGGCACCAGCGCAAGGCTGACGAAGGGCGTCGACAATTGCGCGTTGTCGGCAAGCACGACGAGGTCGCAATGCAGCAGCATCGTGGTGCCGACGCCGACGGCGCGGCCCTGCACCGCCGCAACCAAGGGCCGGGTGCAGCGCGCCAGCGACTGGATGAAGCGCACGACGTTGCGGCTTCCTTCCGACTTGCCCGCTGCGACCGCGGCGAATTCGCCGACGTCGTTGCCGGCGGTGAACATGTCGCCCTCGCCGCGGATCAGGATCACGCGGGCCGGCGCATCGGACTCGGCGGATTCGATGGCATCGGCGAGCTTGCCGTACATCGCATCCGTCAGCGCGTTCTTCTTGTCGGGGCGCGCCAGCGTGAGCGTGAGAATTCCGCCGTTGTTCTCGATCCGGACTTGGTCAGTCATTCGTACGCTCCTCTTGGGAATTTATCCTGAATGCTCGTCAGCCAGCGCGCGACGATGTCGATCTCCGCGCCGGTAAATCCTTCCGTCAATGCCGCATTGACCTTTGCTGCGCTGGCCTTCGCCTGCGCCAGCGCCGTTCGCCCCTTCGGCGTCAGCCAGACGCGCCAGGCGCGACCATCCTCGTGATCCGCGCGCCGCTCCACCAGTTTAGCCGCCGCCGTACGGTCGACCAGCCCCGAGATGCCGGCCGGCCCCATGTCGAGCGCCGCGCCGGCCTCGCCCATCAGGACGCCGTCCTGCTTGCCGAGGATGAACAGCAGGCCCGCTTGCGCCGGCGTGACCTCGCTCGAAGGCTGCGCCGCCATCCAGCGCTGCAAGCGCCGCTGTGCAACGCTCAACAGGTAGATCAGCCGATGATGCCCCGCGCCGGCTTCCTTATTTCGCATGCGAAATATATAATCGAAGCGGCTCGGACTGTCAAAGGAGGGCAGCTGGATCGATGTGCCGCGGCAGTCGTCGAGCAACAGGGCCGCACCGGGGCACCAGAACCTCACCCACCAATCGCAATTACTCGCCGCCGCGACCCTTGACGGCCGCTCCCATTTATGTTCCCTATTCGTTCTATTCAATCATAGATTGTCCCGGAGACCTTTCGTGATGAACAGTACGCGTGGCGAGAACCAGCCGACCCAGCTCGTAATTCATAATGACGATGATACGCCGGACCAATTCGTGATGGATTTGCTTCGGCAGGTTTTCGGCAAATCAGACCGTGAAGCGACCGCGCTCATCACCCAGATCGAGCAGAAGGAAAAAGCGGTTTGCGGACCGTACCCACAATCCGTCGCCGAAGCCCTTTTCAAGTCTGCGCAACAATCCATCAGCTTGGCCGGCCATCGACTTCAGGTCACGCTTGAGGAGGTCAAGACTCCCTGTGAACTCTGTGGCAAGCCGGAGGGACAGACCGACGTGCGTATCGGCGACCGAACGGTCTGGCTGTGCAGCGACTGCATGCGTGCGGCGGATGAACCCTCGAACGAACAAGAGGAAGATTTCGACTTTGCTTGCGACGTTCTCGATTGGCACCTTGCCAGCACCGCGCGCAGCAAACTCGTGACCACGATCCGCCAATTTCCCGGCCACATGCGGGTCGATCTTCAAGCCGCGGTCGATCGGCTCTTCGGCAAGGCCTTCCGGCTGGTGGGACTGAACGAGGAGCAGCGCTACGAAACGCTGTCGATTCCACGACTGCTCAAGGAGGGGCGCTATGCGATCGCGATTGCGCCGCTGCAATATTCCGACGTCGACGTCGGCGAGAAGAGCCCGGTCAAGTGTCTGGATAACGGACTATGGCTGTGTGAGCAGGATCATCTCCGCTACGCGGTTTTGCTCTGCGCACACCGCGAATACAGTCGCGAGCCCGGAATTCGGATCGAGATCCTGGTGCCTTCAGGTTCCGCAGGCGCGGCTCTGGTCCAGCAATGCTTCAATGAATTGGAAGAAGCCGTACAGGCTGCGCGGACCTATCGCGGCAAGATCCTGTCCCTCGATGCCGACTCCGACTATCGCGGTCGCTCGCGCGGCATCACGGTGCATCGCTTGCCGCAGGTCGCGCGCGACGAGGTGATCCTGCCGGAGCAGACTCTGCGGCTGCTCGATCGCAATGTTCTGACCTTCGTCAACACCCGAGACCAATTGCGCCGGCTGGGTCAATCGACACGCAAAGGCATCTTGCTGTACGGGCCGCCGGGCACCGGCAAGACCCACACGATCCGCTATCTCGCAACGCATTTGCCCGGGCATACGACGCTGATCATCACGGCCGAGCAGATCGGTCTGCTCGGCGCCTATATGAGCCTGGCACGGCTGCTCCAGCCGTCGATGGTGGTGATCGAGGATGTCGATCTCATCGCCCGCGACCGCGATGACATGGGGCCGTGTGAGGAATCCATGCTGAACAAGCTGCTCAACGAGATGGACGGGCTGAAGGAAGATGCCGACATCCTGTTCGTCCTGACCACGAACCGGCCGGAGGACCTCGAAGGAGCTCTCGCGGGTCGCCCCGGCCGCATCGATCAAGCCATCGAAGTGCCGCTGCCCGACGAGACCGGCCGCGGCAAGCTGGTCCGTCTCTACGGCAGGGGATTGCCGCTCGAGGGGGCGGTGATCGCGGAGGCTGCCCGGCGCAGCGAGGGCACGAGCTGCGCCTTCATTAAGGAGCTGATGCGGCGGCTAGCGCAAGGAAGCATCGCACGGGACGGCGGCAACACCGTGATCTCCGCCGATATCGACGAAGCCCTTGACGACATGCTGTTCTCCGGGGGCCGGCTCAACGCGCAGCTGCTCGGCGGCGCGCAGGCAATGGCCGCCGGGTGACGCTCCGAAGTGGCGCGCCTGCTACGGCGCGCAGGTGAAGCTCGACGCCTCCGTTACCGGACCGCTCTTGTAGTGCGGCCAAGCCGGCCAACGGCACAGCGGCAGCGCGCGAAGCGTTGCGAACGACGGCGCCTCGATCTTCTGCTCGGCGACTTCCAAATCGCCGGGCGCCTTGCCCTTTTCGACCCAGTCGACCAGCGCGCTCAGCATGTCGACATTGGCCGGCGCGCCGGAGCCGACATGGTCGACCCCGGGCGCGGTGTAGAGCCGCGCGAACTCGGCCGTCTCGGCCTTGCCGAGCTTGCGTTCGACGTTCTCGAAATAGCGGATGCCGGCATAGGGGCTCTGCGCATAGTCGGCCATGTGTTCGAGCATGATCAGCCGGCCGCCGCGGGCGCGGAAGCGGCTGAGGTCGGGGTCGGTGGAATCCATCAGGTTGGAGACCTCGAGCAGCCGCGCCTTGTGCTGTTCGGGCTTATACGTCGTCACGTCGAGCTTGGGATCGCGCGCGAACACATATTGGATGCCGCCGGCACCGTAGATCCAGGCGATGCCGTTATTGGGCGCAGGCGGCTGCGCGGGAGGCGCCGTGCCGAGCCACCACGCGACCCAGCCGCCGGTCGGGCCAACCGCCGGCGTATCCTCGCCCGATACGCCCCATCCTGGATAATCGTCGAGGCCGTTGGCGAGCGCGAACGGGAATTTGTAGGTCGCATGCAGGGTCTCGATCGCCTTGATCTGTGCGTCGGTGAGGCACTGATCGCCGGTCTTGCCGCTGGTGCAACGCAGCGTCTCCGCCTTGAACGCAGCCTTGCAGGAAACGGGATCCTGCACCAGCGCGTCATCGGAGCCATCGGCCTTGTCGCAAGCCGCTCGCACGGCATCGCCCACGAGCTTCACCTGCGCCGGGTTGATCCAGCCGTCACCCATGGTCACGAGCCCCGAGCGCGTGCCGGCATGCTGAAGGCCGACCCAATTGATGACGGGCACGCGGGCAAAGATGCCGTCGAAATCATCAGGGTAGCGCTGCGCCATGGTGAGGCCTTCGCGGCCGCCTTCGGACGACCCCATGAAGTACATCTTCTCAGGTCTCTTGCCGTAAGCGCGCTGCATCAGCGCGACGGCGGCATCGCGTACCTTCTTGTAGGCGCGATGGGCGAAATTCTCGAAGGCTTCGTCGTTGAGCGCGAACAGTTGCGGCGGTTCGCCCGGCTTGGACTCATGACCGGAATCGGTGCCGTAGGTGACGAAGCCGCGCGCGAGCGGCGACGGCTTGTCGAAGGGATAGGCCGGCGGCAGCGTCAGGCCCGTGATCAGCACGCCGTTGAATCCGCCACCGCCATATTGCAGCGAGCGGCCGTTCCATTCGACGGGAAGATTGACCTGAAATCTGATCGGCGGCGCCTTGGGATCGGTGGGATCGATATGGCCGAGCACCCTGCAGAAGCCGGGATTGGCGGGCGTGACGCGCCCCGACGGCGTCGGGCCGCGTTCGGCGACGGCCAATTGCGATGGCGCCAGCAACGTCGCCGAATCGATCTTCACGGCGTCAGCGCCGCCGACCAAGACCTTGCAGACGGCGTCCGCATCCTCAGGCAATGTCACTGCTAAAGCGGAATTCGCGCTCAGTGCAGTCACTGCGCCCACGAGCAATACACACAGCTTCGCACGCACTTTCGCCATCGTTTCCCCCTGCACTTTCTGTTCTCGTTCGTTCCGCCAGGAGGCTGTATTCAAGGCGCCTTCCGACCGGCCGTCAATGACGCTAGTGCTCAAACACCAGCCGCGCGCCGACGGTGCCCTCGAGGCTACGAATCTGCGCAAGCAGCGCGCCTGAATCCTGGCCGCCGAGGTCGGCATCGAGCACGACGTAACCGAGGTCGCCGGAGGTCTCCAGATATTGCGCGGCGATATTGATGTCGCGCTGGAGGAACACTTCGTTCAGCCGGCGCAGCATTCCGGGCACGTTGCGATGGACGTGGCTGAAGCGCGCGCCGGAGGGGCGCAGATGCAGCTGCACCTCCGGAAAATTCACCGCCCCCGTGGTCGAGCCGGTAATGAAAAAGTCGACCAGCTTGCGCGCCACCTCGCCGCCGATGCGCTCCTGCGCCTCCTCGGTCGAGCCGCCGATATGCGGCGTGAGGATGACGTTGCCGAGGCCCTGCACCGGGCTCTTGAAGCGGTCCGAATTCGAGGACGGCTCGACCGGAAACACGTCGATCGCGGCGCCCGCGAGATGGCCGTCGCGCAGAGCTCCCGCCAGCGCATCGAGATCGACGACGGTGCCGCGGCTGTTGTTGATCAGGAGGGAGCCGGGTTTCATCGCCCGCAACTCCTTCTCGCCGATCATCCCAGCGGTCTCCGGCGTCTCGGGCACGTGCAGGCTGACGACGTCGCTCTGCGCCAGCAGCTCTTCCAGCTTCTCGACCGGCTCGGTGTTGCCGTGGCGGAGCTTGTCGGTGCGGTCGAAGTAGATCACGCGCATGCCGATCGCCTCGGCCAGCGTCGAGAGCTGCGAGCCGATATTGCCGTAGCCGATGATGCCGAGGGTGCGGCCCCGCACCTCGCGGCTGCCAGTCGCCGACTTGTCCCAGCCGCCCTCATGGGCCGACACCGAGCGCGGGAAGATGCGGCGCAGCAGCATCACGATCTCGCCGATCACGAGCTCGGCGACGCTGCGCGTGTTGGAGAACGGCGCGTTGAACACTGGAATGCCGCGCTTGCGCGCCGCCAGCAGATCGACCTGGTTGGTGCCGACGCTGAAGCAGCCGACGGCGAGAAGCTGGTCGGCCGCCTCCAGCACCTCATCGGTGATCTGGGTCCGCGAACGAATGCCGAGCAGCGACACGCCCTTGAGCGCCCGCCGCAAATCCTCCCCGTCCAGCGCCTTGGTCAGGCGCTCGACATTGGTGAAACCCGCAGTCCTGAACAGGTCCACGGCGCTGTCGTTGACGCCTTCGAGCAGCAGCGCCTTCGCGTTCCGCTCAGGGCTTTGGCCTGGGGCTGGCATGAAATCTCCGTGGGTTACAGCTTCGCCGCAGCTCATAGACCGCGGGGGATGCGCAGCACAATAGGGTTTGGATACGGGGAGAACATGGCGGGGCGGTCGTCAGATCACGTAAAACCCGTGCGTTCCGTCAAGCCGCAACTGATCGACGAGGCCGTATTCCCAGTCGAGATAGGCCTGCATCGCGCGTTCGTCGACGCCGGTGCCTTCGTAGGGGCGGCGGTAGCGGTGAGCCGGGTCGAGCCTGGGCAGGACGCGCGGCGGACCGATTTCGAGCGCGCCGTCATAGCCACCTTCCTGCACATAGACCTCCCAGCCCATCTGCGCGAGCCAGGACGCCGTCATGTCGGCGCGGACGCCCTTGTCGTCGGTCAGCACGATGCGCGCGCCGCGCACCGGCGCCGCCATGTCCGTCTCCTGCACGAGCTGGCCGCCGGGATAGTGGCGGAAGCCCGGGAGATGGCCGGCTTCATATTCCCCGGCGTCACGGACGTCGAAGCGGTAGAGCGTGCGATCGGTCTGCGCGACAAGCGCAGCCATCTCGCTCGCGTCGATGTGGCGCACGCCGGCGCGATAGGCGACGTCGCGCGCATTGGCCGGGCCTCCCTCGAACGGCCCGATCGCGCCACGCCTGTTAGCACCATGGTCGAGCGTATGCCGCGCCAGCGTCCAGCCGATGGTGCCGTTGCGCAGTGAGCGGACCTTGTTCGGGACGCCGGCATTGATCAGCGATTGGGTGCCGATGATCGAGCGGGTGCGGCCGGCGCAATTCACGATGATGGTAGTGTCGGCATCGGGTGCCGCCTGCCCTGCCCGCAGCACCAGCTCCGCGCCGGGCACGCTGACCGAGCCCGGGATGTTCATGGTCGCATATTCGTCGAAGCGGCGAACGTCGAGGATGGCGATGTTGGCCTTGTCCGCGACGAATTTTGCCACCTCGTCGGCACTGAACGACGGCGTGTGCCGGCGCGACTCGACAAGCTCGCCAAAGGCTTTTGAGTAGGAGTTGACGTCCTCGAAGATTTGGTAGCCGGCGTCGCGCCACGCTTTCAGCCCGCCATCGAGCGCGCGGAGGTTGGTATAGCCGAGCGCGGCGAGCCGCTCGGCGCCGGCAGTGACGAGGCCCTCGCCGTCGTCATAGAGCACGATCGGCACATTCTTGCGCGGCAGCCTGACCTCGGCTTCGATCGCGATCCGGTCCGCGGCCATGTTCGCCGCGAAGAGCGGATGTCCCGTCGCAAAACCAGCCTCGTGCCTGAGATCGAGCAGCGCGATCTCCTCGCGGAGCAGCAGCGCGCGGCGGATGTCGGCGGGGCTAACGGTCGGGAGCGTCATGGCATAAACTCTAAGAAGTGGCCAAGAGCTTTTGAACCATTGTTGCGGCATTGGCTAGCCATGCCGCGCACAATCAAATTCGACAGCCCTTGTCAGACACATCATGGTCGAGGAGGAAGATCCTGCGCGCGAACGCCTCTCGACCCGGTCGCGAGTTCATCACGTCGGCGTCACCTCAATCACATTCGTATGTAGCGACCACCTTCGCGAAGTCGAGCCGATCGAGAGCATCGCGGTCGATCCAGAAATGAAGCGTGCATCCGATGTTGGCGTGCCAGTCAAGAAACGCGAGATCACCTTGCATCTGGAGCAATAATATATCCTCCAAGTGCTGCTCCGTCGCATCTTGCGGGCCGCTGCCATATCCCAGCATCTGATGCAGGGCGGTGTTGAAGTGGCGATATTGACCGTCTCTTAGGGTCGGGGTCTTCCAATGATTTCGACGCGCGAAATTCTTCAAATAGCTGAGAGGAACTTCGTCGGACACTTCGACGCTCTGCTCCGCCATGCATCGGATCGTATGATTGATGGCATTGCCGAGGTCCGACGCGATTGTGGACGAATACGTATAGACGTATTGTCGGATACTCTCGTAGGTGCGCACGACGTCGATCCACCAAGCCCGAAAGATCGCTCTTGTGTCCGCATCCACGTTATCCATCGGCGTCAGCGCCCGACAGCGCTCGAGCCATCCGATTGCGCCAGCCCGAAGGCGCTTCAATTCCGCGACTCCCTCGTCGGAGAGCGGCTTGTAGGAATATCCGGGTGTCAGGTCGCGAACGACGTGCGACAGCACAGACCGAACCACGTGATTGATCAGGAGCCAGTTGAAAGGCCATTGATCGTCCTTCTCGTATTCGGACGCGAGTCTGAATTGCAGCAAATCAGGTCCTTGCGGCTCACCGGGACCCAATGCCTTGCACAATTCTGCGATCATGAGTTCGCCGCCGACGTCGTCCTCGTGAAAATAGAAGTCCCGGAATACCTGGAAAGAAAGTGGATATTTGAATTCGACCTTGGAATGAAAATCGAGCGCCGGATCGAGCCATTTGACCTGGGCGTCACCGTCGGTCCCCGCCAGCGGCATCAAATCGGACGGTGGCGCGCGGTCGGGATATGCGTCACCCGCAGCAGTACCGTAGAGAACGCGACAAGGCGGACGTCCTTCGCCCACGAACACGGAGCTGCAGAAGAAATAGAGAGTGCCTCGTTTCGGCAGCGGCGACCAACCGGAGCCCGGGACTTCGGCCAGGTCGATCTGAGCGACGAAGGTGAGCGCGACGGTCTCCAAGGTTTTGTTCGCCCTGACTTCCGCCGTCGGCCACTCCAATTCTGGGGGCAGCCTGGGAAGTCCGCCGAAGAAACTTCGCGCCTATGCGTGAGCGGCACGGGCAGGTCACTGCGTCTCACCAGTACGGCAGGCAGCGCCGTCTCTTCGATCTCGTCGCGTTCAGACGACGCCATCAGATAACCACCACTCTAGGATGCACCTCGCCAATCGAACCATTTTGCGAAAGCTCCGACAAGTGCTTCTTACCCGCGGCGCCCAATGTGATTCGTTGTCACTGCTATTCGGCGATCGCCGAACGGCAGTCGACGCGATCACTCGCCGGGCACGAGCCGTCCGAGCTGCAGCTGCGCCGGGCGCCGCAGCTTGCGGCGCGACAGGTAGAGCGAAATGCCCGTGACCGCGAACAGCGGCATCAGCGCAGCCGCGACCATGAACGCGAGCTTGCCGGGCCAACCCAGAATCGCGCCGCGGTGGATGTCGAGCACGTTCGCGATGATCTTCTCGCCGAACGTCTTGTCGGCGTAGCGTTCCGCGGAGACCAGCTGACCGGTGACGGCATCGACGCGGAATTCGTCTCGGGTGGTGTCGAGGGTCGAGTCTTTCCCCCATGAGCGGATCCGGATCGTCGTCCCCGAACCGGCCGGCAGCGTCAACAGAGCCTTGGAGAAGCGGCTGCCCTCTTCGTGCAGGAAGGCGCCCCACGCGCGATCAAAGCCGATCGGCTGTGCCGTCTCGCTGGCGCCGGCGACACGCGACGCCTTTGCAGGCATCTTGGGCTGCATCTTAGCGGCAGCGACTTGCGGCCGCGACAGCAGCCAGACGACGCCGTCCTTGTACCAGTCGAACGAATACCAGAGTCCCGTCAGCGTCATCACCAGATAGACCGGCAAGACCCAGGTGCCGATCACCGCGTGCAGCGAGCGATGGAGGCCGCGTCCGCTGAGGCCGAGATTGGGCGTTCAGCCACATCTTCACGCTGCCTGCACGCCGCGGCCAGCGCAGCACGAGGCCCGAGATGAGCATCACGATCAAGCCGAGCGCGGCCACGCCCGTGATCTGGCGCCCCCAGCCCTTGGCGTCGCCGGGAATCAACAGCCAGCGATGCAGCTTGCGCACGGTCGCGAAAAACTCTTCGCCGCGCGGTGCGCCCAACGCGCGCGCGTCATAGGGATCGACATAGAGCGAGGACGGCCGCGCGCCTCGTTCGTCGCGGGCGAATCGCACATGCACCGCGGCGGACGGATCACTTGCTAGCGTCACGGCGGAGACCTTGCCGACATCCTGCGCCGCAGTCAGGCGCGCAACCAGTTCGTCCGGCATCAGCGCCGGTGCCTGGCGCGGCGCGACCTGCATGATGCCGGCGTTGAGATGATCGACGATCTCATCCTCAAAACTCATGATCGCGCCGGTCAACGCGATCACGGCAAGCAGCAGCGCGAGCACGAGGCCGGCGATGGAATGGATCTGGTGGAGGGCGACCTTGATGTGACGCCCCAGCAGCGCGGCCATCGCTAGAACTTCACCGTCGCCGACAGCGAGAAGCGTCGGGCATCGCCAATGGCGACATTCAAGGCGTTGCCGGTACTGGACGTATAGTAGAGCTTGTCGAACACGTTCTTGACGTTGAACTGATAGGTCACCGGCAGATTGTCGATTTTCGTGTCGTAGGTCGCAAAGACGTCTGCGACGGTGTAGGCCGGCAGGAAGAAGTTGTTGGCGGAGTCGCCCGGTCGGTCACCGACATAGTGCGCGCCGCCGCCGAGCCGCAGACGTCCGGGCAGCGCATCGCCGAAATCGTAGACGAGATAGAGCGAAGCCGTGTTCATGGCGGCGTTCAGGAGCTTGGCGTTACCGACAGCGGGATCATTGATCAGCCGGGCATCGGTATACCCATAACTTCCGATCAGGCTCCATTGATCAGTCAGTTTGCCGGTCACGTCCAATTCGACGCCGCGCGACTTGGCCGCGCCGGAGGCGCGCGCCGCCGACTTGCCTCCGCCGATGTCATCCAGCACCAGGACATTCTTCTTCTGGATGTCGTAGACGGCCAGGGTGCCCGACAGCCGCTTGTTGACATCGAACTTCAGACCGGTCTCCCATTGCGTTCCTTCTTCGGGCGCGATGGTGGAGTCGACGACAAAGCCGGAGGTGAACGCTGCGATGACCGATGTCGGCTTCAACGACTGCGTATAGCTCACGTAGTAGGAGAGCTGCTCGTTCAGCTTGACGACGACGCCGCCGAGCGGCAGCACCTTGTCGCCTGACAAATTGGTGTTCGTGACGAAGACGGGCCGGCCTTTTCCGGCGAGCTGCTCGTATTCCATCCAGCGCACGCCCCCGACCACGGACAGCCAGTTGGTCAGATGGAAGGTGTCCTGAGCGAAGAAGCCGCGGGTGCCGAGCTTGTCGGTCTGTTCGCTGTCCGTTGGCGAAACAGCCGTGCCCGGCGAGATCAGTCCGTAGACCGGGTTGTAGAAATTGAAGTTGGCGGTCGCCTGGCGGATCAGGTCGCGACGATCGATGGTGCGATACAGCGCTTCGCCGCCGAACAGGATCTCGTTGCGGAAGCCGCCCACCCAGACATCACCCTGGAGATAGGAGGTGCCGTAACTGGCGTTGCTTAGCGAGTTCTGGGTGCCATCGTTGCTGCGTTTCTCGACGCCGGTTTTAGCGTCGACGCTGGTGATGCGGAGCTGGTTGGCGCTATAGGTCTCGGTGTTGTAGCTGTAGGCCGCCGTGACCTTCCAATTGTCATCGAGCTTCTGCTCGACCGAGGCCTGCACCAGGTCGGAGGTGCCCCACATGTTGTTGAAGGGCTCGTCGAGCCGGCGCGTCTTCGGGATCGCCAGCGGAGCGCCGTTGACGAACGCGGTGCCGCGGTCGAACGGAGTGATGAATTCGCGGTGCTCGTAGGTGAGCTGGACCGTCGTGGTGTCGCCGTACCAGGCGAGCGACGGGTTCACCAGCATTTCCCTGTGACGACCAAAATTGCGCCAATAGTCCTCGCTGACGCCGTAGCCGATGAAACGATAGGCGAGACCGCCGTCGCCGATCGGACCGGTGATGTCGAGCGTGCCGTCGGCGCCATTGCGATTGTTCGCGAAGGTCGAGCCGAGCAGCGTGACCGAACCGTGCTGGTAGAGCTCCGGACGCTTGCTGATGGTGTTGACGATGCCGCCGGGATCCATGATGCCGTAGAGCAACGAGGCCGGCCCCTTCAGCACCTCAACGCTTTCGACCGCGGCGTTCAGGCTGCGCCCCTGCACCAGCGGCATGCCGTTGCGCATGATCGAGCCGTCGCGGTTGTCGCCGAAGCCACGGCGGATCACGGCATCCTGGGTGCCGGCGAGCGTGTTGGTCTGGGTGATCCCGCTGATGTTGACCAGCGCGTCGTCGATATTGCGCGGCAGCTGGTCCTTCAGAACTTGCGCGGGCACGACATTGACGGATTGCGAGGTGTCGAGCGGAGAGGCCCCGCTGCGCAGCGTCGTCGCGCTCGGCATCGCGCGGTAGCCGAGCTTTGCGGCTTGCTGCGCGGCGGCATCAGCCGCGGCGCGTTCCGATGACGTCGGAGCCGCGGGGGTGGTGGCATTGCGGCTGCGCTGACGCGCGGCCGCTTGCGTCCGGCGTTGAGATGTTTCCGATGCGCGCGCCGTTTTCGGCCGCGGCGCCGGCGCTTCCACCGTCACCGGCGGCAGCGCCGATTGGGCCTGCGCGGTCGCCGAGCTGGAGAGACACTCAGCGAGCAGCACGGCCGCTCCGATGAGAAGAGCCGCGCGGCTGTCGCCGGCAGGCGTTCGACGACCGCTGACGCGCTGGCCGTCCAGGTAAGCACGCACTTTCGATTCACTTCCAAGTCAGACGCAGAAGCTGGCGCGTCTAACAGCCGCTGTTCGTGAAGAGAACCGCAAGCGGACTTGAATCGCTCTAGTGTTGAATGGTTCTAGATTCCGATCCCGCTATTCGGCAATCCTCGATTGATTGCGCAGCGAGCGCGACACGCAGCGCGCGAATTCGCGGGCAACCTGTCGCGGTTCTGCGCGATCTCACGCGATGGCGGGAGCCGTCAGCTCGTCGAGCTTCCGCTTGAGCGCGGTGCCGTCGGACAATGCCCGGAGCGGCGGCCGCACGCGCAGCCAGCTCGCATCGCCCGTCTGTGCCGCGAGGATGGCTTTCAACGTCGTGAGGAAGGATGGTGATTTCACCACGATGTCCACGGCAGCCTGCATGCGTGCTTCGACATCCTTGCCGTCGATCATCGCCTTGACCAGCTCCGGCGCGATGTTGGCCATGCCGCAGATGGTGCCGGCACCGCCGGCGGCGATCGCGCGGGCGATGTCAACCTCGTTGCCGACGGTGATGGCGAGCTCGGGGGCCGCGGCACGGAACGCCTGGAACTGCTTGAAGTCGCCGCTGGAGTCTTTCAGGCCTGCAACGACCTTGCCGTAGCGCTTGCGCAAATTCGCGGCGACGGCGGTCGAGATCGCGACACCCGAGATCTGCGGGATATGATAGAGGTAGGCACGCAGGCGATCATCGGCGACGCCGTCGAGGATCGCCGCAAAGGCATCTTCGATGCCTTCAGCGGTGACGCTGCGGTCGAAGTAAGGCGGCAGATACAGCACGTGACGCAGGCCGAGGTCGAGCACGGTGCGCGTCAGCGCGATGCTGTCGCTGATCGCGGGGAAGCCGCCGCCGATTCCAATGCGGTCCGGCGCGACGTCGGCCTTGAGCACGGCTTCGATGGTCGCGACCCGTTCGGCGACATTGAACGAGGTGCCCTCGCCGGTGGTGCCGAACAGCACGACACCGTCGACGCCCTTATCGAAGAGTTGCTTGGCGTGGGCGGCGAGCTTTGCGGAGTCCACGCTGCCGTCCGTCGCCAGCGGCGTCGCCGACGCCACCCAGAACCCGCGAATTGCCTCGGTCATCACACTAGCCTTGTTTTTGCTTTACTTTCCGCCTTGTACCTTACATACAACAAACGCGCAAACCCTTTCCGCCGTCAAGGCGGACATAACACGCAGCCAGATTCAGAGGAGGTCTCGCATGAACATGGTGACCCCCATCGAGCGGCCCGACCAACTGCTCGCCGCCCTGCGCGACAGGCTCGGCGCGGCTGCCGTGCTTGTCGGCACCGACGTGCCCGCGCGCAATTGCAACGACTGGAGCGCGAGCCTGCCGCAAACGCCGCTGGCGGTGATCCGCCCGGTCGACGCCCAAGGCGTTGCGGATGCGATCGCGACTTGCCGGCAGGCGCATCTGCCGTTCGTGCCGCAGGGCGGATTGACCGGGCTGTGCCGCGGCGCATCGCCCGAAGCGGGCTGGGTCGCGATCTCGCTGGAGCGCATGAGCGGCATCGAGGAGATCGATCATGCCTCGATGACGATGACGGTGAAAGCAGGCACGCCGCTTCAGACGATCCAGCAGGCCGCCGACGAAGCCGGCTTCTTCTTTCCGCTCGATCTCGGCTCGCGCGGCTCCTGCGCGATCGGCGGCAACCTCTCGACCAATGCCGGCGGCAATCGCGTGATCCGCTACGGCATGACGCGTGAGCTGGTGCTCGGGCTCGAAGTCGTGCTGCCCGACGGCACCATCATCACCAGCCTCAACAAGCTGATGAAGAACAATGCCGGCTATGATCTGAAGCATCTGTTCATCGGCTCGGAAGGCACGCTCGGCATCATCACCCGCGTGGTGCTGCGGCTGTTTCCAAAACCGCGCTCGACCATGGCCGCGCTCTGCGCGCTCGAGGACTATGCCGCGGTGATCGCGCTGCTCGGCGACGCGCGAAGCGGGCTCGGCCCGCTGCTGTCGGCGTTCGAGGTGATGTGGCCGGATTACTGGCACGTGATCACGACTCGCGCCGGCGTCAAGCCGCCGGTCGCCGCAGGCCACGGCCTCTACGTGCTGGTGGAAGCGCAAGGCACCGACGAGAGCCTCGACGCGCCGCGCTTCCAAAGCTGGCTCGAAGAGCTGATGGAGCGCGGGCTGCTCGCCGACGCTGCGGTGGCGCAATCGCTGGCGCAGACGCAAAGCTTCTGGCGCGTGCGCGACATCTGCGCCGAGTTCGGTCAGGTGCTGGGGCCGCACATCTCCTACGACATCGGTCTCGCCGTGGCGCGGATGGACGAGTTCGTCACGCGCTGCAAGGCCGCGCTCGCGGATGGCATCGAGGGCTGCGAGAGCGTCTATTACGGCCATATCGGCGACGGCAATCTGCATCTCGTCTCCTGGGTGACCGGCCTTGCCGTCGAGCGGCAGCCGAAGGAAGCGATGGACGCAATCATCTACGGTCTCGTGCGCGAGATGGGCGGCAGCGTCTCTGCCGAGCACGGCATCGGCACGCTGAAGAAGAAGTGGCTGGGTCATGCCCGCAGCGAGGCCGAGATCGCGCTGATGCGGACGCTGAAGGCCGCGCTCGATCCCGATCATCTGCTCAACCCCGGCAAGGTGATCTGAGAGAGCCGATGCGATCGCTGAAGCTCGATGCACCGAAATCGCTGTCGCAGCGGGTGATGCAGCGGCTGCGCCAGGCCATCATCGACGGCGAATTCGCGCTGGGTGCAGCCATCTCGGAGGAGATGGTGGCAAACTCCTTCGGAGTCAGCCGCACCCCGGTGCGTGAGGCAATGGGCCAGTTGCAGGCGCAGGGCCTCGTCGTGATCCGGCCGCAGGTCGGCAGTTTTGTCTTTACGCCAAGCGCGGAAGACATCACCGCGCTCTGCACTTTCAGGATCGCGCTGGAGCCCAAGGCCGCCGAGCTCGCCTTCCACCATGATCGCGCCGGTGCGACCGCGACGATGAGCGAGGCGATCGCGGCGATGGAGCCGGCGATCGCGGCCAGGGACAACATCGCCTACGGGCGCGCCGATGCCGCTTTCCACGAGGCGCTGTTCGCCCATTGCGGCAACCGCTATCTCGCCGAATCCTATCAGCTTGCATCCAGCCGCGTCGCAGCACTGCGCACCAATCTGACCTCGCCGATCGACGTGCGCACCCGCACGTCCTTCGACGAGCATCGCAAGCTGCTCGATCTGTTCGCGCGCGGCGAGTTCGCCGCCTTCGCGACGCTGATGACCACGCACATCACCAATTCGGGCGTGGTCTACGCCAAAGCGCTGCAGATCGTTTGAGCGCTGCTACCGCGCGCCTTTCGTGCCGGGCCTGTCCAGAAAATCCAGCGCGGTGTTGATCTGTTCGAGCTGGTGTTCGATTTTGTCGCGGTCCTCGACCGTGGGCGCCTTCTCGAGCTGCTCAACCAGCTTCTGCTTTCGAAGCAGCAAGTTCTCTATGACTGTACTCACGGCTCCCCCATCCGCCCGAGGCGAACATCGAGGCAATATTAGACCCCGGAAGCGAGCGCGCGCCAGCCGGGCCCGGCGCAAACCCTGCATCAGAATGTTCGCGAGGGCAGTTGGTTCCTGCGCGTGACCCGAGAAGGTATACACAGCTGATGGCGGCGCCCGCGAACGGTTAACGCGGTCGCACGCCCGGGCTGCCGGCCGCGGAACCGCATCTTTCATGGGCCTGTCGGTTGTATTCGCCGCCCTGGAGTCCTATGCGTATGCACCATGGACATCCAGATCATCGCCGCCGAAAAGCCCCTGATGGCGCAGGCACGCCCGCACAAGCCGGCGCCATTCCTCCCGATGAGCCGCGCCGAGATGGATGCGCTCGGCTGGGACGCCTGCGACATCGTGCTGGTGACGGGCGATGCCTATGTCGACCATCCCAGCTTCGGCATGGCCATCATCGGCCGCCTGCTGGAGGCGCAGGGTTTTCGCGTCGGCATCATCTCGCAGCCGGACTGGCATTCGGCCGAGCCGTTCAAGGCACTGGGCAAGCCAAAAGTGTTCTTCGGCGTCACCGGCGGCAACATGGATTCGATGGTGAACCGCTACACCGCGGACCGCCGCATCCGCAGCGACGATGCCTATACCGCGGGCGGCGAAGGCGGCAAGCGGCCGGACCGCTGCACCGTGGTCTACGCGCAGCGTTGCCGCGAGGCGTTCAAGGGCGTCCCGGTCGTGCTCGGCGGCATCGAGGCGTCGCTGCGCCGGATCGCGCATTACGATTACTGGTCCGACAAGGTGCGCCGCTCGGTGCTGGCCGACGCCAAGGCGGACCTGCTGCTCTACGGCAATGCCGAGCGCGCCGTCGTCGAAGTGGCGAACCGTCTGGCCGCCGGCGAGGCGCCGCGCGAGCTCGACGACATCAGGGGCGTCGCGCTGTTCCGCCGCGTGCCTGAGGACTATAACGAACTGCACGCCGACGATATCGACTCCGCCGACGAAGGCGCTTCGCGCACCAAAGGTTTGACCGTGATCCGGCTGCCGGCGCTGGAGCAGGTCGAGCAGGACAAGGAAGCCTATGCGCGCGCGTCACGCGTGCTGCACCGGGAGAGCAATCCCGGCAATGCGCGGCCGCTGGTGCAGCGCCACGGCGATCGCGATCTCTGGCTCAACCCGCCGCCGATCCCGCTGACCAGCGAGGAGATGGACGCGGTCTACGATCTTCCCTACGCGCGCGCTCCGCATCCATCCTACGGTGACGCGAAGATCCCGGCGTGGGACATGATCAAATTCTCGGTGACGATCATGCGCGGCTGCTTTGGCGGCTGCACCTTCTGCTCGATCACCGAGCACGAGGGTCGAATCATCCAGAACCGCTCCGAGGGCTCGATCCTGCGCGAGATCGAGAAGATCCGCGATAAGACGCCCGGCTTCACCGGCGTGATCTCCGACATCGGCGGTCCCACCGCCAACATGTACCGGATGGCGTGCAAGGACCCGAAGGTCGAGGCCGCGTGCCGGCGGCCGTCCTGCGTCTTCCCCGAGATCTGCCCGAACCTCAACACCTCGCATGACGATCTGATCCGGCTCTATCGCAAAGTGCGCGAGACCAAGGGCATCAAGAAGGTGATGGTCGCCTCCGGCGTGCGCTACGACCTCGCGGTCGAGAGCCCCGAATACATCAAGGAGCTCGTCACCCATCACGTCGGCGGCTATTTGAAGATCGCGCCGGAGCATACCGAGCGCGGGCCACTGGACAAGATGATGAAGCCCGGCATCGGCGCCTACAACCAGTTCAAGCGGATGTTCGATGCCGCGGCCGAACAGGCCGGCAAGAAATATTATCTGATCCCGTATTTCATCGCGGCCCATCCGGGCACGACCGACGAGGACATGATGAACCTCGCGCTGTGGCTGAAGAAGAACCGCTACCGCGCGGATCAGGTGCAGACCTTCCTGCCCTCGCCGATGGCGACCGCGACCGCGATGTACCACACCGGCGTCAACCCGCTGCGCGGCGTGCGGCGCGGCGGCAGCGACAAGGTCGAGGCGATCAAGGGCCTGCGCCAGCGCCGCCTGCACAAGGCGTTCCTGCGCTACCACGACCCCGACAATTGGCCGGTGCTGCGCGAAGCCCTGAAAGAGATGGGCCGCGCCGATCTGATCGGCTCGCGCCCCGACCAGCTGGTCCCCGCGCACCAGCCACCCGGCACCGGCAAGGCCGCCGGCACGCGGCGGCCGGTTCGTCCCGGCGAAAAGACGCAGCGGTTCACGACCAAGAATCTGCGGGTGATGAAGTAGCGGGCGAGCCGGACCAGGTCCGGTTCAGCCTGCGGCTTTCGAGCCGCCCAAAACAAAAAACCTCGAAAACAACCCCATGCACAGTAGCCGGCATGAGCGGGATCAATGGCTTAGGCGCTTTGCGAACCCTTTGAAGCCGCCGGGCGAGATAGCGGAAAAACAGAAATTAGGTTTCGGCGAAATATTGACTCGTCGGGCAAAACAGGCGCAGGATGCCATTGTCGCGGCACGCGTGACAGGGCGAGCCCCAAGCGCTACTCCGTATCGATACCTCGAGCTTCACACCGTGTCCCGCGCGGAGGCCCGAAGCGATCGGTCCCCCCGACTGAATCCATTCAACACAGCAGGCATCGGTGCGCGCCCTGATGCGCTGCGCACGGCAGGTCAGCCAGGGCCAGAAGCGGAAGTCGCTCCAGTGTAAACAGGCGAGCGGGATGGGAGCGAAGGCTTGACCTTTTCTCTGCCTCGAAGCCGAACCATATTTTCGGCTAGCCGCCGCGCAAGTACTTCCCCGCGGTTGGTTAGGCCCGGCACCGGCTTACGGACGGCGACCGGGCCGCCTCCGAGTCGCGCGGTAGAAAGCTGTTGTCCGTCGATTTTGTAGCCCGGCGAGCGAGGGCCAATCTCCCGACCTAGCGTCTCAGCCTCCGGGCAAATGCTTGAGCATGCCTATCGGTATTCTGCACCATATTTGAGACCAATCGCGTTGATCTGCTCCCGCGTCAATTCCTTTCGAGGTTCGCCCGGTCGGCTGCAGGTTTCGCGGAAGAAACCGTCGAGACCCGGGGGCACCATGATCCACAGCAGAACCAGTTCCTGATCTGGACTGCTGAAACCATGCCACGTGTCCCTGGGTATGAAAATCGTTCCGCCTCTTTCGCAATGATGACGCACCTCGTTGAGGGTGACCGTGCCGCTGCCCTTCAGAACGTAGAAGGCTTCATCCCTTTCGAGGTGCCGGTGAACCGGAATGCCCGAGCCCTTGGGTAGCTGCTGCGTGCCCAGGCCAAGACTATGAGATCCCGTTACGGGGTCGAGCTTGATGAAGATGTTGCCGCCATCGCGAAAATGGATCAGGTGTTCACCCTCATCCGCACCAAGCACATAGCCTCGCGGCATCGGCTTGTGCGACTTCGCCTCGATCTCCTTGCTGTTTGGCATCGCGCGCTCCATTCCCCAATACTCAACGATGAAAACGCTACAATAGCAGAACGCTGCGCCACGAGCGACGGCCAGCCAAGGGCGGCTGCGGGTCATTCGCGTCAATTTGCCCGCGCCTTACCGATGTCCGGTTTGGCCTCGACTGCCGGCGTCACGGACACGGTCGCTACCTTCACCTTCCGGCCAGAAGCGGCCCCCGCGAGCTATTCGCGAAAACCCGCTTTCCCTCGCTCGCGTTGATATGCAAGGCACTCGACGGACGATCCATCATACTGAGATTTGCTGATCGGGAATGAAGCGAGCCGACGTTTGCCATCTTCCGCTGAATAGATGGTCACGGTGTATTCACGACCGCGTTGATCCGGCGTACAAGGAAGGGCAACGTACCTTCGGTGGTCACTACGCTGCCCTAAGAAAACATCGAGCACTTGGCCTACTTCAGCTCGTCCTTTGAGGGCTTCGGTGATTTTGAGGCGAGTGGCCCAGATGTCGTTGGTACAGAACTCACAGTGACGGCCGCCCATCCATATTACGGGCTCCTGCAAGCGAACTTTCGCAACGACAACGTCCTTAGCGTCGGGAGGCAAATTGCTCAGGGCTTCCATGAGGTCGTTAGGCGTCTGCTCTAAAAAATACACAATGGGCGTATTGTTCTCCGTCGTCGCAGAAAGCGGCGGGCCAACCGCGACCGCGCTCAGCAACGCGAGAAAGGTCGTACCCATCTTGACCGATTTCATCTCGGTTATCCTGCATCGACCGGTTGTGTTAGTGATCTAACCCAATCTTGAGAATCAGACCAGATCATGTCCGCTTCGGGTCACAAGCGGTCCTGCACCGGCTGCTCGCGGCAGGCCAGCTATGGGCCAAGAGGAGACTAACCAGTCTGGGCGCGAACATACGTCTCCGCCTGTTCGAGCAGGTGATCGAGCGAGCTAACGGCCGTATCGAGCACCAGGTGTTCTCGATCCCACGGTTCATAGTCTCGGTTCACTACCTCAGCCCACGTTGGCAGCTTGAGGCCGCTGATGTCTGAGGTGCGCGTTTCCACTCGTTGTCGATGCAAGATCGGGTCGCTGCAAACCACTTCGATCTCAACGACGCATGCCACCTTCTGAGCGGCGATCTGTCGCCATCCGACACGGCTTGCCAGGACTGGATTAACGCAGTCTATAACAACGATGCGACCAAGCTCGAGATTTTCAGCCGCGAGTGCGGTGGCTACCACATAGCCCATCGCGCCGACAGTATGACCTGCGGTTCGTAGCGTCTGCTCAACGGCATCGATACGAAGGTACGTGGCCGCGAGACGTCTGGTCAGCTCCCGAGAAACTGTTGTCTTGCCCGTGCCGGGAAGGCCGCCAAAGACTATCAGCACAGGTGGACGGCTTGTCATGCGACATCATCGGCCGGCATTCGGAAGTCCGCAATGGGTCATCAGCGGTCCCCACCGGCTGCGTGCGGCAAGTCAGCTAGCGGACAAGATGCGACATCCCGGGACGATGAGCTTCCAGTATGAACTGGCACAACAAGTCCTGGATCATGCCGGGGCTTTGGAATGCACAATGATAAGTCCTTCGCGATGGCGGAACCGCGGAACTCGTAGCTCAGACGCCCGGTTCCGGGGCAACATGGTTCCTCAATTAACAAATGACCAGAGCGCTCCTCAAGCAGATCGGCCACGTGTGTCTGGCGCGCTACAGCAAATTCAGTGAGTTGGGTTAGCGTTTGGCACACGTTATTTAAACCTGAGAGACTCGAAATGAAAAAGTTCCTTCTCGCTACTGTCGCTTTCGCTGCCCTAGCGGGTACAGCATCTGCGGCTGATATGGCCGCGCGTCCTTACACCAAAGCCCCACCGATCGAGGCCTCGCCGATTTACAACTGGACCGGCTTTTACATCGGCGGTCACGTCGGCGGCGCATTCGGTGGCAGCAACAACATTCTGGCCCCCGGCTTCACCGGCACCAGCAGCAACGACGGTGTGTTCATGGGCGGCGTGCAGGTCGGTTACGACCATCAGTTCTCGCCGAACTGGGTGCTGGGCATTGAAGCGAACTACAGCTTCCTCGACACCAATGACAATGCCTTCGTCAACCGTGGGCTCGGTTCGGTCACCGGTCGCCTCGGCTACACCTGGGGTCCGGCGCTGCTGTACGTCAAAGGCGGTTATGCCTGGGCTGACTCCCGCCTTACGAACGGTTTCGGCGGCGGCACCTTCACCAACAACGGTGGTGGTCGGGATGGCTACACCGTAGGCGCGGGTCTCGAATACATGTTCGCCCAGAACTGGTCGGGCAAGGTCGAATACCAGTACTACGACTTTGGCACGCGGAACGCTCTCTTCACCAGCGCCGGTGGTGTTGTTACCGCCGTTGGCTTCCGCAATGACGAGCACACCATCAAGGCCGGCCTGAACTACCGGTTTAATTGGGGTGCCGCGTCGGCTTCTCGTTACTGACGGCTTACATAATATCCTTAAGGGCCAGCCATACGGGCTGGCCCTTTCGGCTAAGCCGGAATAGCTGGCGCGAGTTGGCGCCTTGCATTGTTTGCCAAGCTCTCCAGAAACTACTTGAGGTCAGCGGCGGGTCACAAGCCGCCGTCGCTGCGGCTTAAGTGATACGGATCGCGCTCGGCTCGACCATCCCGCAAGATCGACCAAAATGGCTGCGTCTTGCAGTTCTCTTCAGGCGGCTAGGGTGAAATGCTACTGAACCTCGGCAGTGGCCAACATACCTGAGACGGCATAACTTCTGGCGAAACGATACGCGATACCGGTAGCCGGTAACATGAATGACAGTCAAAGGCGTAAGCCCGCGCGCGAAGCTCGACACGCTCGTGGTCTATGATCGCGCTGAGAGCTGTTTCGAAGATCACGCCCGCGACGATTTTCTCTAGGAGTTCTTTGAAGCGTCGCCGCGCGCGATCCTCGCGCTCTCCTGGCGCTCGACCAACGAAAGAAGCTCGAGCTGGCTCGCTAAGGCTAGATAGGCGTTGCAAACACTATAAAGGACATTGGCAAGACGCGTCGATTGTTCGTTGCTCGCGCGTTCTCGGTATTCTTCGGCTAACTCCCGGTAACCCTCGTCTTTGAGCATCCACCCACCTAAAAGAAATCTGAACGGCGGGCGGCGTTCTTCGTTCCAAGAGGGGCGACTCGTCTGGAGTCCGCTTTGGGTCACAAGCGGCCCTCGACAGATTGCGCGCGGCAAGTCAGCGAGGGGCCAGAAGCCGGCTCGTTCGTCGACCGCAGCCGGTCACGACCACCAAGGCATGCTCAATTCTTCATTGCTCTTGCCGCCTGTTCCAAACTGGCCGGAACGATCACGCGATGAAACGGTGCTATCGTCGCAAGATAGATGCGCCCCAGTCGGTTATGGCAATGCACCACCGTGCCCGCGACCAGCTCGCGCCCATTTGCTGCATCGGCGCGAAGTTGAATGGTGACGCGGAAGTCGAGATGCCGGTCATCCGCGCCCACGACCAACTCCGTCGCAGTCTTTGACAGCACCGGGAAGAAGCCGATAACCGGCCCACGCGCCGCCGCGGCAAGACCGACGGCGCGCGACGATTTGACAGCGAATGTCGCCATCACCACGTCGCGGACACGCGTGAGCGCACGAATCCACCACGCCTGTCGCTCGAGCGCGGCGCGTGCCAGCACCTCTACATCATCGCTGGCGCCCGCCGGCAGTTGAATTGCAAAGGCGTCCAAAAGGTCCGCGCCCGCGTAAAGCGGCGCAAGCACGCTGCTGCTGGGCATGGGTACGGCGCGCGCTTTTGTCATGGGATCAGGTACCGCATGCTGGAGAGGGGCGTAGCGCAGCTGGCTTTCAGACGATCTTGCCGCCGCAGTCCTTTTACATCCGCGCGCTCTGCATTCGCAACAATCCTGCGGCGCACCTGTCTCAGTTGGGTGAAAAGGGGCGCTTGCAGTGTTGCCTGCTTCGGTCCGCTTCCCCCTCGAGGAACGGCACTTACGCGTACATGCCTTCCCATGTTGCCATTTTTTTCCTCGATCCGAGGTGTCGCAAACTCTTCCCGTCATCCATATGTTGCCTCCATGAAAAAAATCGGATTCCTCTCCTTCGGGCACTGGACGCCCTCGCCGCAATCGCAGACCCGCTCGGCCGCGGACACGCTGCTGCAATCGATCGAGCTTGCGGTTGCGGCGGAAGAACTCGGCGCTGACGGCGCCTATTTTCGCGTGCACCATTTCGCGCGGCAGCTCGCCTCGCCCTTTCCGCTGCTTGCCGCCGTCGGCGCCAGGACCAGCAAGATCGAGATCGGCACGGCCGTAATCGACATGCGCTACGAGAATCCGCTCTACATGGCGGAGGACGCAGGCTCTGCCGATCTCATCGCCGGCGGGCGCCTCCAGCTCGGCATCAGCCGCGGCTCGCCCGAGCAGGTGATCGATGGCTGGCGCTATTTCGGCTACCAGCCGGCCGAGGGCGAGAGCGACGCCGACATGGGCCGGCGTCATGCCGAGGTCTTTCTCGACATCTTGCGCGGCGAAGGTTTTGCAAAGCCCAACCCACAGCCGATGTTCCCAAATCCGCCGGGACTGTTGCGGCTCGAGCCCCATGCGGAAGGCCTGCGCGAACGGATCTGGTGGGGTGCCGGCTCCAACGCGACGGCGGTCTGGGCCGCCAAGCACGGCATGAATCTGCAGAGCTCGACGCTGAAGAACGACGAGACCGGCGAAGCCTTCCATGTGCAGCAGGCCGCGCAGATCCGCACCTATCGCGCAGCCTGGAAGGAGGCCGGCCACCCGCGCGAGCCCCGCGTGTCCGTCAGCCGCAGCATCTTCGCGCTGATCGACGATCGCGACCGGGTCTATTTCGGCGGCGAGCGCGGCAGCGAGGACCAGGTTGGCTTCATCGACCCGCGCACCCGAGCGATCTTCGGCCGCTCCTATGCGGCGGAGCCGGATGTGCTGATCGAGCAGCTCCGGGCGGACGAGGCGATCGCCGAGGCCGACACGTTGCTGTTGACGATCCCGAACCAGCTCGGTGTCGACTATTGCGCGCACGCCATCGAGGCGATCCTCACGCATGTGGCGCCGGCGCTTGGGTGGCGCTGAGGTGAACCGTCGGCTTGGCGAAGCGCGCCTTCAAAACAAAGCGGCGCTGGCAGCCTGTCCGTAGATCATTGCGGCCACGAGAGAGAGCAGCAAGCCCGCGCCCGAGAAGATCACGAGAACTTTCAGAGTTTCGACATCAACGTTGGTTCTCGTCGCGCGGGATATCGCCTTTGCCAGTGCAGCCATCATCGCCAGCTCCGAACAGGCCGCGCGGAGGCGCGACCTTTTCCATCTAGCGTGATTGAGCGCGTTTGCGTGTGAAGCAGATTACAGGTGATCTCGCGTGCTGCACCTCACACCGCCGGCCGAGCGTGCCTGGATCTTACCATTGATAGCGCACCACGCCCTTGCCGGCGTAACAGCGCGTGACGTCGCCCTCGCGTAGGACGGGCGGCCGTTCGTCATGCATCTTCTGCGGGAACCAGCCGACTTGCTGCCATCTTTGCGATGCAGGCTCGCGGCGGTACCATTCTCAACTGATTCTCGTCTGACGAGGTACGGATGGCGCGGCCGGTCATCGGCGCGGTCCTGTCAGGGGGAAACGATCTTGGTGCCGAGGATGATTCGGCGTCGTCGGGGGAGGACAATTTGCGGGAACGCGAACGCGAACGTAAGTTCGGCTAGCGTCGGCCGAAATGCATCATCATGCGGCTTTTCACGATCCCGTTCTGGTCGCGTTATCGATTCTGATCGCGGCACTCGCCTCCTATACGGCATTGGACCTGGCGACCCGAATGCGAGCTGCTTCGGGAAGGGCCCGCCGATCCTGGCTGGTAGCCGCTGCGATCGCCATGGGCGGCGGCATCTGGTCCATGCATTTCGTCGGCATGCTGGCCTTCAGCCTGCCCGGAATCGAGATCTCGTACGATCCATTCCTGACTCTCCTCTCGCTTGTCATTCCGATCGTCGTCGCCGCTGCCGCCTTTGCCGTCGTCGGACGACGCCCACGGGCGCTGCTCGCCTCCGGCTTTGCGATGGGACTTGGTATCTCCGGCATGCACTACACAGGCATGGCCGCGATGCGAATGGCGGCCCTCATGGCGTACGATCCCCGATGGGTCGTGCTCTCGATCCTGATCGCGATCAGCGCCTCGGTCGTGGCGCTCTGGCTCGCCTTTCGCAACACCAACGCGGTCCAGCGGCTGTTCGCAGGCCTGGTGATGGGCCTTGCGGTCTCCGGCATGCACTACGCCGCGATGGAAGGCGCCATGTTCCTGCCGACGAACACCATCGCCCGGCAGGCAGGACATCTCGGCGTCGGTCAGGCGCCGCTCGCGTTCCTGCTCGCCGGCATCACCATTGTGATCCTGAGCATCGGAATCGCGGCTGCCGTCTATGACAGGGCTTCCGCGGAGCGCGCTCAACGCGAGGCCGACACCCTGAGGCGCAGCGAAGAACGCTTTCGGCTCCTTGTCGAAGGTATCGTCGACCACGCGATCTTCATGCTCGATCCGGACGGGCGCGTGGGCAATTGGAATCTCGGCGCGCACCGGCTGATGGGCTATGGCGATGACATCGTAGGGTCGAGCTACACGATCTTTCATACCGAGGAAGATTGCGCGGCCGGGACCCCGGCGCACGCCCTTGTCGAAGCCGAGCGGGAGGGGAAGTCGGCAATCGAAGGTTGGCGTGTCCGCAAGGACGGCAGCCGCTTCTGGGCGGAAGCAACGATCGTTGCGGTACGGAACGAGAGCGGCGCGATCGCCGGCTTTGCGAAGATCCTGCGCGACGTCAGCGAAAGGCGACGGGCCCAGGATGCGCTGGATCGGGCGCGCGAAGCACTGATGATGTCGCAGAAGATGGAAACCATCGGCCAGCTTACCGGCGGCGTGGCCCACGACTTCAACAACCTGCTCGCAGCCGTTCTCGGCAGCCTCGAACTTCTGAAGAGGCGCCTGCCGCCGGGCGATGCGAAGGTCCAGCGCCTGGTGGACAACGCGATGCTGGGCGCGCAGCGGGGCGCGTCCCTGACCCAGCGTATGCTCGCGTTTGCGCGTAAACAGGATCTGCGGCCGGCGGTCGTCGATATCCGCGAATTGGTGCACGGCATGGCCTCATTGCTGAAATTCGAGCCCGGAATTCGTGTCGAGACTCTGTTTCCGATGGACCTGCCGAAGGTGAGGGTCGACGCGAACCAGCTCGAACTGGCTGTCCTCAACCTGGCGGTCAACGCCCGTGATGCGATGCCGGGCGGCGGCCTGATTACCATTGCCGCTCGCGAAGAGCGGGGCGATGGCGTCCTTCGGACGAGCGACTACGTTGCGCTCTCGGTGAGCGACACCGGCTGCGGCATGGATGACGAGACCCTCAGGCACGCCCAGGAGCCGTTCTTTACAACCAAGGGGGTCGGCAAAGGCACCGGACTCGGCCTGTCAATGGTCCACGGACTTGCCGAGCAGTCCGGCGGCAAGCTCGCTCTGAGGAGCCTACCAGGAGAGGGCACGACCGCCGAAATCTGGCTGCCGATGGCCGGGGAGACCGCGGTGCCAGACCCGCGCGCGGAAGCTCCGACGCCCGTCCCGCGGGCCAGCCGACAGCTTTCCGTGCTTGTCGTCGACGACGACCTCCTGGTGCTCGAGAACACGGCAGCGATGTTGGACGACCTTGGGCACATCGTGGTCGAGGCGCGCTCGGGCGACGAGGCACTGGCTTTGCTCCGCCGCACGCGGACCGTCGACCTGGTCGTGACCGACTATGCCATGCCTGGGATGACTGGACTGCAGCTGGCCAGCGCTGTCGCCGCGGAGCGCCCCGGGACAGTCATCCTCCTGAGCACGGGATACGCAGAGATTCCCAGCGACGAACGATCCAGCCTGCCGCGTTTATCAAAGCCATTCGACCAGGCTGCGTTGGCGAAGGCCGTCGAAGCGGCAATGCGCGAAGACGAGCCAACCGGATCCATCGTCGCCTTTCGGCCGAAGAGCGCATGAATGCCGCGCTCGGTGCGGTCCCGGTTCGGAGGCTCAAGGCAATGGTCCGTCAAATCCCGCCGGGAAGCTCGACGCCCGCTTCCGTCAGGTCACGGAGGAATTTCCGCACCAGGAGCATGTTGGTTCTCTGCAGCTCGTGATTATTGCCGAACTTGAACTGGTTGGCTTCGGTTACGATCAGTCCCTGGTCGGTCTCGCGGAAAATGCCTTGCTTCTTCAAGCGATCGGCGCGCCGCCGGACGGTTTCTATCGGCAGACCGAAAAAGCGGGACAGGGCGGCACGGGAAACGCCCTGCTTGATCTTGTCCGGCTCGACCGCCTGGATACTGCCAAATTGCCGGTCCAGTTCGGGGTTCTTCATGATCTTGAGAACGTTGGCGTTCAAGACCGCATGAATGATCATCAAGTCCAGCGGATCGAAATCGTAGTGGCGAAACATCTCGCTGGCTGCGCACAGCATGTAGGCTAACGAGTGGCGAGAGACGGTTCGGATCAAATCCGCCGCGATGTCCTCGCCTTCAGTCGTACCAACCATGGCCAGTGCCCGCTTCTACGGATGTCCGGTTCGACGCCCACAAGCCGGTTCTATGTATCCGTGGCGCACCGCGCGTGAGGCAGGACCGGTCTGCTGTTTCCCCCAATATGGGTATGGTCGCGGTTTCATCGGGTCAATAGCTGGCTTGTCGGCAATATCATTTTCACCGATACGAGGTTGAGTTGCCGGGCGCGCAATTGGCGCGTGCCAATTGTGGTCATGGGCCAAATGACATTTATCATCGAAGCTATTAAAGACGACTGCCGCACCGTGGATTTCCGTGACAGCGCGATCGTTGCGGTGATCCTGGCCCGCAAGCACGCGGTGAATGGTTTTGTGGTTTCGATCACGGCTCCGGACGGGCAGCTTTTTTCAGCCGATCAGTTCAACCGTTTGCTGACGAGCAGGGGACTCGGTTCGGATCCGGCGGCGCAGGAAGTTGGGCGGCGCTAAAGCGGGCGTTGTTACGCGCCATCGTATCGATCTTGTGACGGAGTATCATCGGTGTGCGCGGATCCGCCTCCCGCGCGCGACATTGCACGCCGTTATTCACGCCGTCGTCGAGAGCCAGATTGCGGATCGCGAACTGCCGGTCCGAGCCGCGGCGCAACGGCTGATGTCAGAGGGGCTCGATCGTCACGAAGCCATCCATGCGATCCGCTCGGTGCTGGTCGGGATCTGAACGAGGCTTATTTCGCCGAGTTGGAAGCCTTGACCGCGGAAGGATGGCTTCGGTTCGCGTGACCGGGCGACAGTCGGTACCGAAATGGCGCGCCCGGAACGATTCGAACGTCCGACCCTCAGATTCGTAGTCTGATGCTCTATCCAGCTGAGCTACGGGCGCGTTTTTCGCTGACAGTGCGGGCGTGGCCCGCAGGCAGCCCCCGGCGACGCCGGAGGGGTGCGAAAGAGCGCTCTGACTAACCGCTCTTGCCCCGATTGGCAAGGTCCGGATTGGGGAGATTTTGCTGGGAAATGAGAGTTTCCGCACTCAACCGCGAGCCGACTATTGGTTTGAGCATGATCTTTTCGGAAAACCGCTTCGCACTTTTCCGGATCATGCTCTACGCCCGCGCCCGCTCGTTGCGGACGGAGAGCAGTTCCACGGGGCGGTCGGGGATGACGATCCGGAAGGTGGCGCCGATGGTGCCTTCGACCAGATGGATGTCGCCGCCATGGGCGCGGACCAGCTCGGCGGCGATGGCAAGGCCGAGACCGCTGCCGCCGGGGCGGCCGGAGGTCTGGAACGCCTCGAACAGGTGATCGCGGGTCCTCTGGGGCACGCCGGGGCCGGTATCGGAGACCTCGAGGATGGCGACCGCGCCCTCGCGTTTTCCCGTGATCCGGATCTGCTGCGCGCCGCCCTCGGCCGACGCATGGCTTTCCAGCGCCTGGGCGGCATTGCGGACGAGGTTGAGCAGCACACGAAACAGCTGGTCGGGATCGGCGTCGACCGCGAGCCCGCGCTCGATTGCGGCGACCCAGGAGATCGAGGCGTCGGAGGCCAGGCCGGCGGTCTCGCGCACCTCCAGCACCACCGGTTCGATCATGATCATGCGCCGGTCGGGCGCGGCTTCCTGGGCGCGGCCGTAAGACAAGGTCGACTGGCAGAAGGCGATGGCGCGCTCGAGCGAGCGCACGAGCTTTGGCGCAAAGCGCTGCACCCGCGGATCCGGCACGCTGGCGAGCTGGTCCGACAGGAGTTGCGCCGAGGCCAGCAGATTGCGCAGATCGTGGTTGATCTTGGACACCGCGAGGCCGAGGGCGGCGAGCCGGCTCTTCTGATGCAGCATCGACATCAGGTCGCGCTGCATGTCCGACAATTCGCGCTCGGCGACCCCGATCTCGTCGCTGCGCTGGCTCGGCACGATGATCCCCGCCGAGCTCTCGGGATTTTCGTGGAAGCCGACCAGGCTCGCGGTCAGCCGCCGCATCGGGCGCACGAACAGATAGTGCATGGCGAGATAGACGAGGCCCGCGGTCAGCACCGCGATGATCAGCGCGACCACCACGACGTTGCGGGAGAAGCGGTACATCGATTGCCGCAGCGGCAGCTCGTCGGTGACGATCTCCATGAACTGGGCGGTGCCGACGCCCGGCCCGACGATCCGGATGGCCTGGTTGCCGGTCTCCAGCATCATCCGGAACGAGCCGGTGATCGCCTCCCACGCCGTCATGTCGCGCAGGTCGATGTCGTGCTCGATGGCGGCCGGCAGATTGTCGCTGGCGAGCAGACGGCGCTGCTGGCCCATCTTGATGGCGACGGCGCGGGCGTTGATGCTCTTCAGGATCTCGCGCGAGAGCGAATCGGGGACCATGCCAAGCGGCGCGGCATCGAGCACCAGCGCCGCCGTGTTGGCCGCGGCGACGCGGTCGTTGAGCCGGTTGACCCAAAAATTGGCGATGGCGGGCACGTAGAGCAGGATGGCCGCGATCATCACCAGGGGAACGGTGAGCAGCAGCAGCTTGCCGGACAGCCCAAGCCCGCGCGTCCCCCGCGGCAGCGCCGCCGGCGGGTCCCGCTGATCCCCATCCTGGATCGGCTGGAGGTCTGTCGCTGCCACGAAATTCGCCCTCGCTGCCTTTACCGGATGAAAGATGTCGCCGGGTGAAGGGTCTTGGCGCGTATCAAGATGCGGCCCGCCCCCAGCGCGGTCAAATTACAGATCGTCAATCTGCCAAGGTCGGATGTAAGCGCAGATTTGGCGAGTCGCCACCTCAAGGGTTAAAAACCCCGCACGAACAGCGATATTCGCCGGAATTGAGCGCTTGTGCGGCGTTGACGAAAAGAAGGCGCTCGCTTATAAGCCGGCCAATTGTCCGCGATGACCCGGTGTGACCGCCGGGAGCGGCTCTCTTGGGGCCGAAAAAGGCCCGTTTTGGGCAGCATCTTCCGGACTTTATCATCAATTCTACAGGCAAATTGCCCGGTCAGCGGAGAAAAACCCGTGAAGCGGACTTATCAACCCAGCAAACTGGTGCGCAAGCGCCGTCACGGCTTCCGTGCCCGTCTCGCCACGGCCGGCGGCCGCAAGGTGCTCGCCGCCCGCCGCGCCCGCGGCCGCAAGCGTCTGAGCGCCTGAGCCGGACCCCCTTTTTGGGATTTCATCATGGATCGGCTGAGGCAGCGGGCGGATTTCCTCGCCGTTGCCAATGGCGCGCGGGTGAATAGCCCCGCGTTCGTCCTGCAAAGCCTTGACCGCCGAAGCCTTGACCGTGAGGACAGCGGCCCGATCCGGATCGGCTTCACCGTCACCAAAAAGAACGGCAACGCCCCCCAGCGCAATCGCATCCGGCGCCGGCTTCGCGAACTGGTGAAGCGGCTCGATCCGATGTCGATGCAGCCCCATCATGATTATGTGCTAGTCGGCCGAAGGGACGCGCTCTCGCGCGGCTTCGCCACCATGCTCGACGATCTGCGCATGGCGTTCGCGAAGCCCACGCGGCATACGCACAAGGGACGCGGCCCAAAAACCGACTCAAGAACCGACGGCTCAAAGCCCGGCCCCGCTCCTGCGACCAGCCGCAAACCGGATTGATGACGAGAGAATGATGACCGACAACCGCAATACCATCCTCGCCGTCATCCTGTCGGGCTTCGTGCTGATCGCCTGGCAATATTTCTACAACATGCCGGCGATGGAGAAGCAACGCGCCCTGCAACAGACGCAGGCCGAGCTGCATAAGACCACGCCGCAGCCGACGGCTTCCGGGACGCCGAGCGCCACGCCGCAGCCCGGCAGCGCAGGCGCGCCCTCCGCTCCCCAGATCGCCAATCAACCGGCCCAGCCGACCGTCAGCCGTGAGGCGGCGATTGCCGCCTCTCCGCGCGTCAAGATCGATACGCCCCGCTTGACCGGCAGCATTGCCTTGAAGGGCGCGCGCATCGACGATCTTGCGCTGGTGCAGTTTCGCGAAACGGTCGACCCGAAGTCACCGCCGATCATTCTCTATTCGCCGTCGGGCACCGCAGAGCCCTATTACGCCGAATTTGGCTGGGTGGCCGGAACAGCTGGCGCAAAGGTGCCCGACCGGACCACCGATTGGCAGCAGGAGGGCACCAACAGCCTGACGCCGTCCACGCCGGTCATGCTGAAATACGACAATGGCGAAGGCCTCACCTTCCGCCGCACCGTCACGATCGACGACCACTACCTCTTCAGCATCAAGGACGAGGTGACCAATGTCGGCAACGCGCCGGTCAAACTCTTTCCCTTCGCACTGATCTCGCGCCACGGCACGCCGCAGGTCTCGGGCTACTACATCCTGCATGAAGGCCTGATCGGTTACCTGGGCGAGCAGGGCTTGCAGGAGAAGGCCTATAAGGCTGTCGGCGAAGCGCCCGCGATCGGCAACGGCGGACACGGGTTCGAATTCAACAACGTCACCAATGCCTGGCTCGGTATTACCGACAAATATTGGGCGTCTGCGCTCCTTCCCGACACGTCGGCAACGCTCAAGGCCCGTTTCGTCGCCGAACCCGGCACCCAGATCCGATACCAGACCGACTATCTGCAAAGCGAGCAGACGGTCCCGATCGGTGGCACGACGACAACGAACGCGCGGCTGTTCGCGGGCGCCAAGGAAGCCGGCGTGGTCGGCATCAACTTCCCGCTCGCCGGCCATGGCGGCTACAACAAGGAGCTCGGCCTCAACCATTTCGATCTGTTGATCGATTGGGGCTGGTTCTACTTCATCACCAAGCCGATGTTCCTGGGCCTCGACTTCTTCTACCGCTTCTTCGGCAATTTCGGCATCTCGATCCTGCTCGTGACCGTGATCGTGAAGCTGTTGTTCTTCCCCTTGGCGAACAAGTCCTACGCCTCGATGGCGAAGATGAAGTCGGTCCAGCCGCAGCTTCAGGCTCTGAAGGAGCGCTTCCCCGACGACAAGGTGAAGCAGCAGCAGGAGATGATGGAGATCTACCGCAAGGAGAAGATCAATCCGGTCGCCGGCTGTCTTCCGGTGGTGATCCAGATTCCGGTGTTCTTCTCGCTCTACAAGGTGCTGTTCGTCACCATCGAGATGCGGCACGCGCCGTTCTTCGGCTGGATCAAGGATCTGTCCGCGCCTGACCCGACCAATCTGTTCACCTTGTTCGGGCTGATCCCGTTCGATCCGACCACGCTGCCGCTGTTCGGCCATTACCTCGCGCTCGGCATCTGGCCGATCATCATGGGCATCACGATGTGGTTCCAGATGAAGCTGAACCCGACGCCGCCGGATCCGACGCAGCAGATGATCTTCAACTGGATGCCGCTGATCTTCACCTTCATGCTGGCGGGCTTCCCGGCGGGCCTCGTGATCTACTGGGCCTGGAACAACACGCTCTCGGTGCTGCAGCAGAGCTTCATCATGCGCCGCAACGGCGTGAAGGTGGAGCTGTTCGACAATCTCAAGGCGACGTTCGCGAAGAAGGCGACGTAGCGGTCGTCATTGCGAGGAGCGACGCGACGAAGCAATCCAGAGTCCCTCCGCGGATGCATTTCTGGATCGCTTCGCTTCGCTCGCAATGACGCGGACAGACAGAAAGCTTTCGCATGACCGACGACAAAGATGCGAAGCTGATCGAGGTCGGGCGGAAGCTGTTCACGCGCGACTGGCAGTTCATCTGGGCTTCGCCCTCGACTGAAACGCTGCCGCCGATGGCGGGGCTGGAGATCGCCTTTGCCGGCCGCTCCAATGTCGGCAAGTCCAGCCTGATCAACGCGCTGACCGGCCGCAACGCGCTCGCGCGCACCTCGCATACGCCGGGCCGCACCCAGGAGCTGATCTTCTTCGAGGTCCCCGGGAAAGGCGAGCTGCGCCTCGTCGACATGCCCGGCTACGGCTATGCCAAGGCGCCGAAGAGTCAGGTCGCGTCCTGGACCGAGCTGATCCACAAATTCCTGCTCGGACGCGCCAGTCTCGCGCGCGTCTACGTGCTGGTCGACGCGCGGCATGGCCTCAAGGACGTCGATCTCGAAGTCCTGAAGACTCTCGATCGCTCCGCGGTCAGCTACCAGCTCGTGCTGACCAAGGCCGACCAGATCAAGGCCGCCGAGCTCCAATCGCGCATCGTCGAGACCGAGGCCGCGCTCGCCAAGCGTCCGGCCGCGTTCCCGAACGTGCTCGCGACCTCGTCGCGCAGCGCAACCGGCATGGCCGAGCTGCGCGCCGCGATCGCAAAGCTGCTGGAAGAGCGGACCTCGTAATGGCGGCATTCCGCCTGCTGACCGGGCTTGCCGGTGTGATGGGCGCCGCCGGCGTCGCGCTGGCCGCGGCTTCCGCGCATGGCGGTGATGCGAGCCGGCTCGCCGCCGCAAGCGCCATGCTGCTGTTTCATGCAACTGCCATACTTGCGGCCGTCGCCCTGCTCGGCCGCGGCCTTCTGCACGGCGGAATTGGCATCATCGCCGCGTCCGGCTTCGCAGCCGGCGCCGCGCTGTTCGCGGGCGATCTGACCTTGCGGCAATATGCCGGCCATTCGCTGTTTCCCTACGCGGCGCCGACCGGTGGATCGGTGATGATCTTGAGCTGGCTGGCGGTGACGCTCGCGGCGGTGGTGGTGAAGCGCAGTCCGTAGCCCGGATGGAGCGAAGCGCAATCCGGGACCGCGCTCGCCGCACCAACCCGGATTACGCTGCGCTCCATCCGGGCTACGCGGCGGCATGCCAGCCACACTTTGCGCCCCGCCCGCCAATCGGATAGAACGCGGCCGAGTATCCCGCCAGCGAGATCCGCCTCATGACCGAAATTTCCCCGCTCGACCAGGCCCGCATCCTGTCCGAAGCGCTGCCGCACATGCAGCAGTATGACGAGGAAACCATCGTCATCAAATATGGCGGCCATGCCATGGGCGACGAGGAGACCGCGAAGAATTTTGCCCGCGATATCGTGCTGCTCGAGCAGACCGCGATCAATCCGGTGGTGGTGCATGGCGGCGGCCCGCAGATCGCGACCATGCTCAAGCGCCTCGGCATCGTCTCGGAGTTCGCCGCAGGCCTGCGCATCACCGATGCGGCCACCATCGAGATCGTCGAGATGGTGCTCGCCGGCTCCGTCAACAAGCAGATCGTCGGCTACATCAACGAGGCCGGCGGCAAGGCGGTGGGGCTGTCGGGCAAGGACGCCAATATGGTGAAGGCGTCCAAGACGACGCGCACCATCATGGATCCGGACTCGCACATCGAGAAGGCGGTCGATCTCGGCTTCGTCGGCGATCCCGAGAAAGTCGATCTCACGCTGCTCAACCAGCTGATCGGCTACGAGCTGATCCCGGTGCTGGCACCGCTCGCGACCTCGAAAGAGGGCCAGACGCTGAACGTCAACGCCGACACATTCGCGGGCGCCGTGGCCGGCGCGCTGAAGGCAAAGCGCCTGCTGCTGCTCACCGACGTGCCGGGCGTGCTCGACAAGTCCAAGAAGCTGATCCCGCAGCTCTCGGTCAAGGACGCGCGAAAGCTGATCGCCGACGGCACCATTTCCGGCGGCATGATCCCGAAGGTCGAGACCTGCATCTACGCGCTCGAACAGGGCGTGGAGGGCGTCGTCATCATCGACGGCAAGATGCAGCATGCAGTGCTGCTCGAGCTCTTCACCAACACCGGCACGGGCACGCTGATCCACAAGTGATGAAGAGCGGGCCAAAGAAAGCCGTCATGGCCGGGCTTGTCCCGGCTATCCACGATCTTTTATCCCGCGCCAAGAACGTGGATGCCCGGGACAAGCCCGGGCATGACGAGTTGAGGACTCGGCGACACCGTCGCTCAGGCTTCACCCGTTTCCTGATGACGCTCCCTGCCGCGGCCGTCTCGTTTGTGTTCTCCTCCGCACCGGCCTTCGCCGACCTGAAGATCTGCAACCGCATGTCCTACGTCGTCGAGGCCGCGATCGGCATCGACGACAAGGCGGCGACCGCGACGCGCGGCTGGTTCAGGATCGACCCCGCTACCTGCCGCGTGGTGGTGCAGGGCACGCTCTCCGCCGACCGCATCCTGCTCAACGCCCGCGCGCTCGGCGTCTACGGCGCATCCCCGATCCCGCAGAACGGCAGCGACACGCTGTGCGTGGCGCAGGACAATTTCGTCATCGCGGCCGCGCGACAGTGCCGCAGCGGCCAGACCCAGGCCGCTTTCACCCAGATCACGCCGACGCAAGGCGCGGACGGCAATTTCGTCGCCTATCTCGCCGAGGATTCCGAGTATGACGACGAGCAGGCCCGCCTCGCCGGCATCCAGCGGCTCTTGGTGATCGCAGGTTACGACGCCGCGCCGATCGACGGCGTCGACGGACCGAAGACGCAGGGCGCGCTGGCCGCTTTCCTGAAGAGCCGCGGATTGTCGTCCGACATCCTGTCGTCGCCGAACTTCTTCAAGACCATGGTCGATGCGGTGCAGACGCCGTCTGCGACCGGCCTCACCTGGTGCAACGACACCGCGCACAAGGTGATGGCGGCGGTCGCCACCGACGACGGCAAGGCGGTGACGAGCCGCGGCTGGTATCGCATCGACCCGAAGACCTGCCTGCACCCTGATGTCAGCGGTCAGCCGAAGCAGATCTTCAGCTTCGCGGAAGCCATCGACGCCGACAACCGAATCGTCAAGCTGAAGGACAAGCCGCTGAACTGGGGCGGCGACAAGCAGCTTTGCACGCGCGAGACCAAGTTCGAAACCAACGAGCAGACCGACTGCGGCGCGCGCGGTTTTGCGGCGACGGGCTTTGGCGCGGTGGACATGTCGAGCGGCGGCAAGACGCTGCGCTTTGCGATGCCGTGATTGCTTTTGTGATGACGCAACAAACGCCATGGTCGTCCCGGCGAAGGCCGGGACCCATAACCCCAGGGTTGGGTTTTACGAAGAACGACGATCAGGATGCCCCATTGATAGATCACGCGGTATGGGTCCCGGCCTTCGCCGGGACGACAACGGAAAGCTGGGGCCTCTATCCGATAGCGAATAGAGAGCCGCAATGACCTCCCCCCGCGCCTTCGCCCATGTCGACACCTGGGTGTTCGACCTCGACAACACGCTCTATCCGCACCACGTCAATCTGTGGCAGCAGGTCGATGCGCGGATCACCGAGTTCGTTTGCAACTGGCTGAATCTGACACCGGTGGAAGCGCGCAAGATCCAGAAGGATTATTACCAGCGCTTCGGCACCACCATGCGCGGCATGATGACCCTGCATGGCGTCCGCGCCGACGATTATCTCGCCTACGTCCACAAGATCGATCACTCGCCGCTGGAGCCGAACCCGGCGCTGGGCGAGGCCATCGCAAAACTGCCGGGACGAAAGCTGATCCTGACCAACGGTTCGGTCGATCATGTCGATGCGGTGCTGGCGCGGCTCGGCTTTGCCACGCATTTCGACGGCGTGTTCGACATCATCGCCGCCGAATTCGAGCCGAAGCCGGCGCCGCAGACCTACCGCAAGTTTCTCGCCGACCATTCGGTCGATCCGACCCGCGCCGCGATGTTCGAGGACCTCGCCCGCAACCTCACCGTCCCGCACGAGCTCGGCATGACCACCGTGCTGGTGATACCGGATGGGACGAAAGAGGTCGTGCGCGAGGACTGGGAGCTGGCGGGCCGTGACGCCGCCCATGTCGACCACGTCACCGATGATCTGGCGGGGTTTTTGCAGTCGCTCGCGGTCGGCTGAGCCCCGCAGCAACGCAGGAGCGACCGTGCCCCAGAAGCCGACAGATTTGGCTGCGATCGAATGGGAAGATCTGCGCTACTTCCTGTACCTGGCTCGCGAAAAAAGCCTCTCGGGTGCCGCACGAAAGCTGGGCACCACGCAGCCGACAATGAGCCGGCGCCTCGAGCTGTTCGAAAGCAAGCTCGGTGCAATCCTGTTCGACCGCCTTCCCTCCGGACTTCGACTCTCCGACACCGGACGACAAATCCTTGATTATGCCGAGAGGATGGAGGACGTAGCACTGGCGGCGCAGCGGATCGCAGTCGGCAGCAGCGCTGGACTGACCGGAACGGTGCGCGTGACCTCACCCGAATGGCTCGGGGCACGGATCCTCTCGCCTTTGCTGGCGAAGTTCTGCGCGGCGCATCCGACCGTCACCGTCGAGCTGGTTACTGACGCCGAGGCCCTGAGCCTCACGCGGCGGGAGATAGATGTCGCCCTGCGCTTCGGGCGTTTCCAGCAGGACGGACTGATGCAGCGGAAGATCGGCAGCATTCCGTTCGAGCTTTATGCTGCTGCTGCGTATCTCAAGGTAAAGGGACCGCCCGATTTCTCGGGCGGTGGCGCTGACGCTGCGCTCATCACGATGAACGCGGCGCTCGCCGAAAGCGTTGCGGAGACGAAATGGCTGCGTGGCTATCTGCCGCTGGCACATGTTGGATTCTGCAGCAACAGCCGCGATGGTCAGGCCGCGGCAGCCGCCGCCGGCGCGGGGCTGGTTTGCTTGCCAACTCGCCTGGCCTCGGCCTATCCCACGCTTCGTTCCATCAAGACTCCGGCGCCCGTCCCGAGCCGCGAGCTGTGGCTGGGATTTCATCGCGACACCGGCAAGGTCCGGCGGGTTCGCGCCGTGGTGGACTTCATCGCTGGAGAATTCCGTCAATTCGCCTGACGCTTCGGCAAGCTGTATAGCGGCCATACGCCCATAGCTGATGGCTCCGGCGAGACCGCACGTCTATCTCTCGAGCTCGGCAACCCCTGCCGTTCGAGGAGAGAGACAATGATGATGGATTGGAGCGCCTATCGGAGCGACTTGCTGGCGCGGATCGGCGACATTGGCGCCCTAAGTCCGGCGACGCTGAAAGGCTATCGCGAACTTGGGGCGGCTGGCGCCCAGACAGGAAAGCTGGACGACAAGACGCGCGAGTTGATCGCACTGGCGGCGGCCGTGACCGCCCGCTGCGACGGGTGTATTGCGGTTCACGCCGACGCCGCCGCACGTCACGGCGCAAGCCGCGAGGAGCTCGCGGAGGCCCTCGGCGTTGCAATTGCGATCGGTGCGGGTGCTTCGTTGGTCTACTCTGCACGGACGCTCGAAGCGTTCGATGCGAGCAGGGCACCAAGGCCGGACGAAGGCTGATCCGATGTCGCAAACACTGCAATCCGTGGCGTTCTCCGGATGCGGTTTGGCCGCAAGCTCGTTTCAACGGTCGGTCTCATCTTCGCTGACCGTCGAAGAGGTGGTCGCCCGCTTGAAGCAGGGAATTATCGCGGCAGACCTCTGGATCCTGCACGAGATCGACCCGCAAATGCTGCTCAGTCGTGGCGGCTTCGCCATCGGGCCCGCGCGTCAGGTCCTGTTTTTCCACCCACGGCTGATGTCGCGGCTGCTGGCCGCCGATAGTGCGGCGCTGCTCGAGGCCCCCCTGAAGTTCGCCGTGATCGGCTTTCCCGACGGTCAAGCCGAACTGCGATGGCTTGATCCGGCTATCGCCTTCGCGCGCTACCGCTCGCCGGCCTTGACTGAACTCGGAAATGAGCTCGCCGGCCTCTGCGAGCGTATCGTGAACGGCATCGATCTCGCGGGCACATCAAAATAGCGGCCGGCCATGTCCCGGGCGCATCCGAACGCGCCGGGACATGGCCGACTGCGTTCTTGACTCTCTCGCTCCAAGTCCCGAAAAAGCGATCCAAATTCCCGCAAATACCGCTCAAGGATCGCCAAATGTCCCTGTCCGCCCTCGAATCCACCATCAACGGCGCCTTCGAGGCGCGCGACGGCGTCTCGACCTCGACCAGGGGCGAGGTCCGCGAGGCCGTGGATCACGCGCTGGAGATTCTGGACAAGGGCGAGGCCCGCGTTGCCGAGCGTGGGACCGACGGCAAGTGGAAGGTCAATCAGTGGCTGAAGAAGGCGGTGCTGCTCTCGTTCCGCCTCAACGACATGGGCGCCATCCCCGGGGGCCCCGGCAAGGCGGCCTGGTGGGACAAGGTGCCGTCGAAGTTCGACGGCTGGGGCGAGAACCGTTTTCGCGACGCCGGTTTTCGCGCCGTCCCCGGCTCCATCGTGCGCCGCTCGGCCTTCATCGCCCGCAACGTCGTGCTGATGCCGTCCTTCGTCAATCTCGGCGCCTATGTCGATGAATCCACCATGATCGACACCTGGTCGACCGTTGGCTCCTGCGCGCAGATCGGCAAGCGCGTGCACATCTCCGGCGGCGTCGGCATCGGCGGCGTGCTCGAGCCGCTGCAGGCCGAGCCTGTGATCATCGAGGACGATTGCTTCATCGGCGCGCGCTCCGAGGTCGCCGAAGGCGTGATCGTGCGCAAGGGCGCGGTGCTGTCGATGGGCGTGTTCCTGGGTGCGTCGACCAAAATCGTCGACCGCGACACCGGCGAGATCTTTATCGGTGAAGTGCCGGAATATTCGGTCGTCGTTCCCGGCGCGCTGCCCGGCAAGCCCATGAAGAACGGCCAGATCGGCCCGAGCACCGCCTGCGCCGTCATCGTCAAGCGCGTCGACGAGCGCACGCGCTCCAAGACCAGCATCAACGAGCTGCTGCGGGATTGATCCGCGTGTACGTCTACCTCTCCGACGTCGTCCCGGCGAAGGCCGGGACCCATAACCACGGGCGGTGGTTGGCGAAGATTTGCGGTTGGTACGCCGACCATCCACAATCGAGAGATTCCGCGGTATGGGTCCCGGCCTTCGCCGGGACGACACCCAGGGTCCATCGAACCCTCCCTCCCTCCATCGCGACCAACATCCGGGCGACCTCTCCCGCCCGGAGTCTTTGGCATGGACTGGGCCTGGTATCTGTTCCGCTTCGACGGCCGCATCAACCGCGCGCTGCTGTGGCAGGCGCTGCTGATCGTCATGTTGCTGGCCTGCATGCTCGGGATGATCGACCAGGCCATCAAGGTGCTGAACGGGGCCGCAACTTTCGCCTTCAACTTCAAGCTCGACTTCGATTTCGGTGTCGACGACCTCTTCAACGTGGTCGATCCCAGGGCCTATCGTCTGCTGGCTACGACTGATCGTCCGACCCTCATCCTCAAGGTGCTCGGCAGCTCGCTATTCCTGTGGATCTACCTGGCAACCGCGACCAAGCGGCTGCACGATCGCGACCGGAGCGGCTGGTGGCTGGTTCCGTTCTTCCTCGTGCCCGCGTTGTTCGACCAGTTCTCGGACCTGCTGCCGACCAATTCAAACTGGGCTGTTGCCCTCGCCTGGACCGTGCACATTCCGTGGTTTTGGGGCCTCGTGGAAATGTTCATTGTCCCCGGCACCTCGGGCGACAACCGGTTCGGCCCCGATCCGTTGGCCGAGGTTGAAGATGGCTCCGCGCCCGCCCCGCCTGCGGCGAAAAGCTGGGACCAGCAAAGCGAGATCGAATTTGTCCCGCCCAGTGCTAGCCCACCCGGCGGCATGCATGTTAAGCGGGGCGCATGACCGATGCTCTCTCGATTGCCCGCGATCTCATCCGCTGCCCCTCGGTAACCCCTGAAGATGCCGGTGCGCTGGGCGTGCTCGAACAAGCTCTCACCGTGGCCGGCTTCACATGCCACCGCGTCACCTTCAGCGAGCCCGGCACCGCCGACGTCGACAATCTCTATGCGCGGATCGGCACTGACGGGCCGCACATCACCTTTGCCGGCCATACCGACGTGGTGCCGCCGGGCGACGAGAGCGCCTGGAGCGTCGGCGCGTTCTCAGGCGAGGTGAAGGACGGCTTTCTGCATGGCCGCGGCGCGGTCGACATGAAGGGCGGCATCGCCTGCTCGGTCGCCGCGGTGCTGGAGCATCTCGCCGCGAACGACGGGACGCCGCGCGCGGACGGACAGGGCTCGATCTCCTTTCTGATCACCGGTGACGAGGAAGACGTCTCCATCAACGGCACCATTAAGCTGCTGCAATGGGCGGCGGAGCGCGGCGAAAAATTCGACCATTGCGTGCTGGGCGAGCCTTCCAATGTCGAGACGCTCGGCGACACCATCAAGGTCGGCCGCCGCGGCTCGCAATCCGGCACGCTCTACGTCGATGGCGTGCAGGGCCACGTCGCCTATCCGCACCGCGCCGCCAATCCGGTGCCTGATATCTCGCGGCTGATCGTGGCCATCTCCGACGAGCCGCTCGACCATGGCAGCGCGCAGTTCCAAGCCTCCAATCTCGAATTCACCTCGGTCGACGTCGGCAACACCGCCAACAACGTCATCCCGGGACAGGCCCGCGCAAAATTCAACATCCGCTACAACGACAATCACACCCAGGCGAGCCTGCGCGAGCTGGTCGAGACGCGGCTGACCAAAGCCTGCGGCAACCGCATCCGCGCCCGCATCGTCTGGGAGCCCTCGAACTCGAACGTGTTCGTGACCAAGCCCGGCCCGTTCACCGAACTCGCGGTGTCCGCGATCGAGGAGGTGACGGGCCGCAAGCCGGAGCTGTCGACCTCAGGCGGCACCTCGGATGCCCGCTTCATCTCGAGCTATTGCCCGGTGATCGAATTCGGCCTGGTCGGCCAGACCATGCACCAGGTCGACGAACGCGTGCCGGTCAGGGATTTGGAGCAGCTGACCAAGGTGTATCGCGGGATTTTGGCGAGGTATTTTGGGTAGGCTGTGAGGTTATCTCGCCGCCGCCAATCACTCCGCCGTCATGCCCGGGCTTGTCCCGGGCATCCACGTTCTTTGCGACCGCGAAACAAAGTTCGTGGATGGCCGGGACAAGCCCGGCCATGACGGCAGTGGCGGCATCAATCTCTAATAATCCACCTGCATCAGATACAGCCCGTCCGGCGGGGCGACGATGCCGCAGGCGGCGCGGTTGCGCGCGGCGAGCGCTGCGGAGAGATCATCGGCGGTCCAGCGGCCTTCGCCGACCCACATCAGCGACCCCACCATCGAGCGCACCTGGCTGTGCAGGAACGAGCGCGCCGAGGTGAGAATATTGATCTCGCGGCCGTCGCGCAGCACGTCGAGCTGGTCGAGCGTCTTCTCCGGCGACTTGGCCTGGCACTCGGTGTCGCGAAAGGTGGTGAAATCGTGCTTGCCGAGCAGGCGCTGTGCCGCCGCATGCATCGCATCGGCATCGAGCCGGCGCGGCACGCGCCAGGCATGGCCGGCGTCGAGCGCGAGATTGGCACGGGTGTTGACGATGCGGTAGCGGTAGTGGCGCTTCACGGCCGAGAAGCGCGCCTCGAAACTATCAGGCACGATCTCGGCTTCGAGCACCGCCACCGGATGCGGGCGCAAATGCGCATTCAAGCCGTCGCGAAAACGGCCCTGCGGAAACTGCTTGTCGATATCGACATGCGCGACCTGGCCACGCGCATGCACGCCAGCATCGGTGCGCCCGGCACCGTGCACGCGCGCATCGGCGCCGGTCATCGCCTTCACCGCCGCTTCCAACGCGCCTTGCACCGAGGGCAGCGTCTCCTGCACCTGCCAGCCGAAGAACGGCGCGCCGTCATATTCGATGATGAGCTTGTAGCGGGGCATCAGGCCAGCCGCATCGGCGGCTTCAACGGCACGCCGCGCAGGAAGTCCGCGGCCTGCATGCGCGCCTTGCCTTCGCGTTGGAGCTCGATCAGACGGATTGCGCCCTCGCCGCAGGCGATGGTGAGGTGATCGTCGAGCACCTCGCCGGGTGCGCCCGTGCCTTTCGCCAGCTCGCAGCGCAGGATTTTTATCCGCGCATTCTCAAGCTCGGCCCAGGCGCCGGGAAAAGGCGACAGGCCGTGGATATGGCGCAGCACCTCGCGCGCGGGCCGGGTCCAGTCGATCCGCGCTTCGGCCTTGTCGATCTTGGCGGCATAGGTGACGCCGTCCTCGCTCTGCTGCTTGAGTTGAAGCCCACCGCGATCGAGCGCGGCCATGGCGCGCACCATCAGATCGGCACCGAGCCGGGACAGACGATCGTGCAGATCGAGCGCGGTCATGGTGTCCGTGATCGCGAGACGCTCGGCCATGGCGACGTCGCCGGTGTCGAGGCCAACATCCATCTTCATCACCATCACGCCGGTCTCGGCATCGCCGGCCATGATCGCGCGGTTGATGGGAGCAGCGCCGCGCCAGCGTGGCAGCAGCGAGGCGTGCAGATTGTAGCAGCCGAGCTTTGGCGCATCGAGGATCGCCTGCGGCAGGATCATGCCATAGGCGACGACGACGGCCGCATCGGCGTCGAAGGCGCGAAATTCTTCCAGCGCCTCCGGCGTTTTCAATGTCTTCGGCGTCAGCACCGGCACGCCGAGCTTTCGCGCGGCCTCTTCCACCGGGGTCGGCTGCAATTGCAGGCCGCGCCGGCCGCCGGGCTTGGGCGCGCGCGTATACACGGCCACGATCTCATGGCCATGCGCGACGAGCTCGAGCAGCGTCGGCACGGAGAAATCGGGCGTGCCCATGAAGATCAGGCGGAGGGGCATGTGGCGGCGCTCGGTAAGGATGGTTTCTCCGTCATGCCCGGGCTTGTCCCGGGCATCCACGGTCTTGGCGACAAAGCAAGCAAGGCGTGGATGGCCGGGTCAAGCCCGGCCATGACGACGAGAGAGAACCCTACTCACTCCGCGCGCTTGGCGGCTTTCTCGAACTTCTTCAGCACGCGGTCGCGCTTGAGCTTTGACAGATAGTCGACGAACAGCACGCCGTTGAGATGGTCGATCTCGTGCTGGATGCAGGTGGCGTAGAGGCCTTCGGCGTCCTCCTCGTGCACCTTGCCGTCCAGATCCATGTAGCGCACCCGCACCTTCGCAGGGCGCTCGACCTCCTCGTAATATTCGGGGATCGACAAACAGCCTTCCTCGTAGACCGACAGGTCCTGCGAGGAGGCGATGATTTCCGGATTGATGAAGACGCGCGGCTCGGGCTTGGTCTCGCCGTCCTGGTCGGGCTTGGCGAGGTCCATGGTGATCAGCCGCAGCGGCTGCGCGATCTGGATCGCCGCGAGCCCGATGCCGGGCGCGTCGTACATGGTCTCGAACATGTCGTCGGCAAGCTTGCGGATCTCCGGCGTGACCTTCTCGATCGGCTTGGAGACCAGACGCAGCTGCTTGTCGGGCAGGATGATGATTTCTCTGAGGGCCATGGCCGCGATTTAAGCCGCGCGTTCGATGCGGTCAATCCGGCCGGGAACCCCGTTAACCCTCCGCTAACCATAAAACTTCGCCTTTCGTTAACCATAAAAATTAACGGGGCATTTACGCTAAATGTTCGCTATTCGTTCGTGTCCCCAAGCGAATCGGCTAGAAGCAGGGCATGAACGAGATCATTTTCATGCTCGGCGACTGGCCGGTGCGCACCGTAGACGCGCTGATCGGCTTCGGCGCCCTGGTCCTCATCCTGATGGTGGTGATCGCCGTCGTGATCGCGCGCTCCGGGCGGCGCGGCGCGGAACTCGCGATGGCCAACGCCATCCGCGCCGACGAACTCGAGGAGCGCATCAGCCAGATGCTGCATGCCCAGAGCGAGGCTTCGGGGCGGGTCGACGCCATGACCCAGACGCTGGCCGGCCGCCAGGCCGACATGGCACGCGCGGTCAACGAGCGGCTGGATTCGGTGACCCACCGCGTCGGCCAGTCCATGGAGCACACCACCCGCAATACCATGGAGAGCCTGCGCGCGCTGCACGAGCGGCTCGGCATCATCGACAGCGCGCACAAGAACCTCACCGATCTCACCACGCAGGTGACGACCCTGCGCGACGTACTCGCCAACAAGCAGTCGCGCGGCGCCTTCGGTCAGGCGCGGATGGAGGCGATCGTCCAGGACGGTCTGCCGAAGGGCGCCTACGAGTTCCAGTTCACGCTCTCGACCGGCAAGCGGCCCGATTGCGTGGTGTTCCTGCCCGACCAGCGCCCACTCTGCATCGACGCGAAATTTCCGCTGGAAGCGATGACCGCGCTGCATGACGCGCGCAGCGACGAGGAAAAGCGGATCGCCACGCAGCGGCTGCGCGGCGACGTCATGAAGCATGTCAGCGACATCGCCGAGAAATATCTCGTCGCCGGCGAGACCCAGGACATGGCGCTGATGTTCGTGCCGTCGGAATCGGTCTACGCCGAGATCCACGACGGTTTCGACGACGTGATCCAGAAGGCGTATCGCGCCCGGGTCGTGCTGGTGTCGCCGTCGCTGCTGATGCTGGCGATCCAGGTGATGCAGCAGATCATGAAGGACGCGCGCATGCGCGACGCCGCCGACCAGATCCGCACCGAGGTGATCAAGCTCGGCGACGATCTCGGCCGCCTGCGCGATCGCGTGCTGAAGCTGCAGAAGCATTTTGCCGACGCGAATGAGGACGTGCGCCAGGTGCTGATCTCCGCCGACAAGATCGAGAAACGCGCGGGGCGGATCGAGGAGCTCGATTTCAGCAAGAGCGATGCGCCGGAAGCGCCGCATCTGGTCGCGACCGGCGCTGCCGAACTGTTCCCGCGGAAGCTCCAGGCGGGGGAGTGATTATCCTCCACGATACAGTAAGCTGCCGCCTCAACACCGCTGTCGTCGCCCGGCTTGACCGGGCGACCCAGTATTCCAGAGACGGCAGATGGGCGAACGCTGCTACTACGTCTATATCCTCGCCAGCAAGATCGGCGGCACGCTCTACATCGGCGTGACGAATGATCTCATCCGTCGTGTGGCCGAACACAAATTGCAATTGGTGGAGAGCTTTACGAAGGAATACGGCGTCGTGAAGCTGGTTTATTTCGAGAAATTCGATGATCCCGAGAATGCGATCAAACGTGAGAAACGACTGAAGAAGTGGAAACGCGACTGGAAGATCGCGCTGATCGAGAAAGACAATCCGGATTGGAACGACCTCTATTCGAGGATCGCAGGCCCTCCCTAACTTCGGCCTCTGGAATACTGGGTCGCCCGGTCAAGCCGGGCGACGACAACCTCCCTTGTGGCCGGCAGTAACGACACCTCCCTTGTGGCCGCCAGAATCTGCTAACACCCTGCCATGACCGCACCCGACGCGACCTCCCCTGCCGGCTCCGGCACGGCCCCCACCTCCTGGCGTGACAGCCTTGCCGTTTACCTGCAACCGCGGGTGCTGATCGTGCTGTTCCTCGGCTTCTCGTCCGGGCTGCCGCTGGCGCTGTCGGGCTCGACGCTGCTGGTGTGGATGCGGGAATCCGGCGTCGATCTCAAGACCATCGGGCTGTTTGCCCTGGTCGGCACGCCCTACACGCTGAAATTCCTGTGGGCGCCGCTGGTGGATGCGATGCATGTGCCGCTGTTCACGCGCGCGTTCGGACGGCGACGCGGCTGGCTGCTGTTCTCCCAATTGCTGCTGATCATCGCGATCCTGCTGCTGGCCCTGACCGATCCCGCGCGCTCGCCGTTCTACGTCGCGCTCGGCGCATTGCTGGTGGCGACGGCCTCGTCGACGCAGGACATCGTGGTCGATGCCTTCCGCGTCGAGAGCCTGCCGGAAAGCGAGCAGGCCGCCGGCATGGCGTCCTATGTCGCGGCCTATCGCATCGGCATGCTGGTCTCGACCGCCGGCGCGCTGTTCATCGTCTCGGGCTTCGAGAGCACCGGCATCACCCGCACCTCCGCCTGGATGTGGGGCTATGTGGTGATGGCGGCGATGGTGCTGATCGGGACGATCACGGCGCTGGTCGCGACCGAGCCCGAGCAGTCGTTGCGGGCGGAAGCCGCGACGCAGACGCAGACCGCGTTCGCGCGCGTGCTGCACGCGGCGGTCGGCGCCTTCTCGGAATTCCTGACGCGCAAGGACGCGCTTGCGGCACTCGCCTTCGTCGTGCTGTTCAAGTTCACCGACGCCTTCTCCGGCACCATGACCGCACCGTTCGTGATCGACCTTGGCTTCTCCCGCAACGACTATGCGGCGATCGTGAAAGGCGTGGGCCTCGCTGCGACGCTGATCGGCGGCTTTGCCGGCGGCTTCGTCGCGCGGCGCTATTCGCTTGCGACCAGCCTCTGGATCGGCGGCGTGGTGCAGGCGCTTGCGAATCTCTCCTTCTCCTGGCTGGCCTTTGTCGGCACCAGCCAATGGGCGCTCGCCTTCGCCATCACCTGTGAGAACTTCACCAGCGCGATCGGCACGGTGATCTTCGTCGCCTATCTTTCGGCGCTCTGCCAGAACCCGCTGCACACGGCGACGCAATATGCGCTGCTCACAGCACTTGCCGCGGTAGGGCGGACCTATCTCTCGTCAGGCGCTGGCTTCGTGGCTGATACCACCGGCTGGCCGCTGTTCTTCGTGATCTGCATGCTGGTGGCGATCCCGAGCCTGGTGCTGCTGGCCTGGCTGCAGAAGCGCGGGCATTTTGATGCGCTGGGGCCGGTGAGGGTTTGACACTGCCGTAGGGTGGGCAAAGGCGCGACGCGCCGTGCCCACCATCGCGCTAACAGTTAGAGGAGGTGGTGGGCACGCTTCGCTTTGCCCACCCTACGGCATCCCAATCTGCTGCCCCCCTACTGCTTCTTGATCAGGCTCCACTTCGTGATCACGGCCTCGCTCATCTGGCCGGGGTCGCTGGCGCAGGCGATCTCGTCGACCTTGACCGAGATCTCCTTGCCGGCGAACGTCTTCAACTGTGCGGCCTGCGCGTCGCCGCTGGGAACGAGCTGGAAGGTTTCGGGGCCGGTCTCGAGATTGCACAGCCCGCTCGGCGGCGGCAGCCGGCGCGGCTCGGAGGTGATCTGGTAGGTCGCAACCCGCTTGCCGACGTTCTTGACGTCGCGCACTTTCATCGTGTTCAGCTCGCCCGAGAGCACCTCGCCGGCATTGATCGGCTTGCCGGGCTTCGACGGCGGCGGAGCCCCGTCGTCTTGCTGCGCGGAGATGGCCGGCGTCGCCAGCATCGCCAGCGTCGCAACCAAAGCCCATCGTGTGGCGAAAAGTTTCGTCATGTCGTCCGTTCCGTAAGTCTGGATGGCTAGAACAGGGTGCGCTGCCGCATCGCGGCCGATAGCGTACCTTCATCGAGATAATCAAGCTCGCCGCCGACCGGCACACCATGAGCGAGCCGGGTTACTTTTACGTTGGCGTCCTGAAGCAGGTCGGTGATGTAGTGTGCCGTGGTCTGGCCGTCGACGGTGGCATTCAGCGCCAGGATGACCTCATTCACCTGCGCCTCATGCGCGCGCGCGACCAGCGCCTCGATGGTGAGGTCCTGGGGGCCGACGCCGTCGAGCGGCGACAATGTCGCGCCCAGCACGTGATAACGCCCTTGAGTGGCATTGGCCCGCTCCAGCGCCCAGAGATCGGCAACGTCGGCGACGACGACGATGATCGAGGGATCGCGCTTCGGATCGGTGCAGACCGTGCAGGGACTTTGCGTGTCGATGTTGCCGCAGGTCTTGCAGACCTGGACCTTCTCGAGCGCAACCTGCATGGCCGAGGACAGCGGCATCATCAGCGCTTCGCGCTTCTTGATCAAATGCAGCGCGGCGCGCCGCGCCGAGCGCGGGCCGAGGCCCGGTAGCCGCGCGAGAAGTTGGACCAGCCGCTCGATCTCAGGACCCGCAACAGCGCCCATATTACTGGCCGAACAGCCCCGACAGCCCCGGCGGCAGGCCGAGCCCGCCGGTGAGCGACTGCATCTTCTCCTGCATGGCGGCTTCCGCCTTGCGGCGGGCCTCGCCGAACGCGGTGACGAGCAGATCCTCGAGCACCTCGCGCTCTTCCGCCTTCATCAGCGAAGGATCGATCTTGACGCCCTTGACGTCCATTTTCGCGGTCATGCGCACAGCGACGAGACCGCCGCCGGAGATGCCCTCGACCTCGACGTTGGCGAGCTGGTCCTGCATCTCCTGCATCTTGGATTGCAGCTGCTGCGCCTGCTTCATCATGCCGAAAATATCGACCATCGGTGCTGTCCTTGGTTGGCGCGATGGCTCATCGTCGCGCCCTTGGCTGATTGTTTTGAGCATGATCCAGTCGGAAAAGCGCTTCACGCCTTTCCGGACCATGCTCTAGAGATCGTCGCCGTCGGAACCGTCGGGCGGATCGTCACTGCCATAGTCGGCGTTAATATCGGATTCCGGCGCCTCGGGGGCAAGCCTGCGGACCTCGACGACCTTCGCACCCGGAAAACGCGACAGCACCTCGCGCACGCGCGGATCGGCCTCGGCGGTACGCGCATGTTCCTGCTTGGCCGCCTGGCTCACCGAGCGCAGCGTCGGCTGGCCCGGCTCGTTGGAGACGATCACGGTCCAGCGGCGCCCGGTCCAGAGCTCGAATTTGCGCGCGAGATCGGAAATCATGGTCTTGGAGGCGTTGGGCTCGAGCGCGACTTCCAGCCGGCCCTCTTCGAAACGAACGAGGCGCATGTCGCCTTCGAGCGCGCCCTTGGTCAGGAGATCGCGTTTCTGCCCGGCCAGTGCAACGAGCTGGGTGAAGCTCGTGACGCGCAATACGGGCGCGGCAGCTTGCGGATCCGGCGCGGGCGTTGCCATCTGCGGACGGGCACCGCCGCCGCCGAACGAGGACGGTGACGATGTCGGCATGCGAACGGGAGCCGCGGACGCCACCGGCCCCGCCGGCGCGTTGCGCGCGGCACTGCCGCCGCTCACGACCGGCGAACCCGCGCCGTTCTGCTCCAGCATCTTGATCGCTTCGTCCGGCGTCGGCAGGTCGGCGACATAGGCGATGCGCACCAGCACCATCTCGGCGGCTGCCGCCGGCCGCGTCGCGGCCTGCACCTCGGTGATGCCCTTGAGCAGCATCTGCCACATCCGCGACAGCACGCGCATCGAGATCTTCGAGGCGAAATCCCGTGCGCGTACGCGCTCGGTCTCGCCATAGGCGACGTTGTCGGCAGTCGCCGGCACGATCTTCACGCGGGTGACGAAATTGACGAATTCGGCGAGATCCGAGAGCACCACGATCGGATCGGCGCCGACGTCGTATTGGTCGCGGAACTCCTTGAACGCGGACGCGATGTCGCCACGCGCCAGAGAATCGAAAAGATCGATGACACGGGTGCGGTCGGCGAGCCCCAGCATCTGCCTGACGGCATCGGCCTTCACGGTGCCTGCCGCATGCGCGATCGCCTGATCGAGCAGCGAGAGCGAATCGCGCACCGAGCCTTCCGCGGCACGCGCGATGATGCCGAGCGCTTCAGGCTCGATCTCGACGTTTTCCTTGGCCGCGATGTTGGCGAGATGCTTCATCAGCACGTCGGCCTCGACGCGGCGCAGGTCGAAGCGCTGGCAACGCGACAGCACCGTCACGGGAACCTTGCGGATCTCCGTCGTGGCGAACACGAATTTGGCGTGCTCCGGCGGTTCCTCCAGCGTCTTCAGGAAGGCGTTGAACGCCGCCGTCGACAGCATGTGGACTTCGTCGATGATGTAGACCTTGTAGCGGGCGCTGGCCGGCGCGTAGCGGACGCTGTCATTGATCTGACGGACATCGTCGACGCCGGTATGCGAGGCCGCGTCCATCTCCAGCACGTCCATGTGCCGGCTTTCCATGATCGCCTGGCAATGCACGCCGAGCGTCGGCATCTGGACCGTCGGGCCCTTCACCGAGCCATCCGGCATCTCATAGTTGAGCGCACGGGCAAGAATGCGCGCAGTGGTGGTCTTGCCGACCCCGCGGACGCCGGTGAGGATCCAGGCCTGCGGAATGCGGCCGGTCTCGAAAGCATTGGAGACGGTGCGGACCACGGCCTCCTGGCCGATCAGATCGTCGAATGAGGAAGGACGGTATTTCCGCGCCAGTACCCGGTAGGGCGTGCTGGCCTGGCCGGCGCTGTCAGGGTTGGGAGGGGCGCCAGCGTCGGTCATCGGTCGATCCGCAATGAAGTGTCTTTCGGCCGGCTTTTGCGGAAAGGAGCGCGCTGGCGGCCCGAGCCACCGGCGCAATTCGCTCGGAAAAACAGGTAGGAGACTGACGAGCGACCCGATCCGGACCTCGTTAGGGCTGCTTCCTTCCGGACCTGACCCGGTTGGCGAGTGGCTCGTCCACCGCCAATCTCCCGGTCCCTATTTGGGGCCAAAAGGACCGGAAAGCAAGCGGGTATCGGCTTGAACGGGCTGGGCTTCATTGTGGCTTGCCCGGCATCCGGGCAATTCCCGGCCTGCCCAGCCGATAGGCTGTGCTTTCACTGCCGGAGGCGCCTTGGTAAGAACGCTGCTGGAACTCCTTCCAACAGAAAAGCGATTGATCCCAATGGTTACACGTCGTGATGTTGCATCGATTGTCGGGCTTGGCGCGATGGCTGCGGCGACGCTGGCCTCCCCGGCCGTGGCGCAGACCGCCGATACCAACGAATCGACCTTCGCCCGCATCCGCCGCACCAAGAAGATGCGGATCGGCGCGGTCGGCGGCGGCGCGCCCTATTACATGAAGGATCTTTCGACCGGCCAGTGGAAGGGCTTTTACGTCGACATCGCCAAGGCGCTTGCCGAGGACATGGAGGCCGAGCTCGAGATCACCGAGACCACTTGGGGCAATTCGGTGCTCGACCTGCAGTCCAACAAGATCGACATCTTCTTCGGCCTCAACCCGACCCCGAAGCGCGCGCTGGTGGTCGACTTCTCGGTGCCGGTCTTCAACAACGCCTTCGGCATCCTCTGCAAGAAGGACTTCAAGCCGAAGAGCTGGGCCGAGCTGAACTCGCCCGACGTCAAGATCGCGGTCGACCAGGGCTCCTCGCACGACCAGGTCGTGAGCCGCCTGACGCCGAAGGCGCAGATCTCGCGGCTGAAGACCGCCGACGACGCCACCGCCGCGCTCCAGACCGGCCGCGTCGACGCGCAGTGCCTGATCACCATGCTGTCGCTGACCGTGCTGAAGAAGAATCCCTCGCTCGGCCAGTTCGTGCTGCCGACACCGATCTTCGCGACGACGTCGAACGCCGGCTTCCGCCGCGAGAGCGACAAGACCTGGCGCGACTACGTCAACACCTGGATCGACTTCAACAAGGGCCTCGGCTTCATCCGCAACGCGATCATCACCAACATGGAGCTGGTGGGCGTGACCGAGGCGGACATTCCGCCGGGCGTTTCGCTGTAGGTGATGAGATCGGAGCGAGCTCGATCCGCACGCTCCGCCCTGCTCCCTCTCCCGCCTGCGGGAGAGGGTCGGGGCGAGGGTGTCTCCACAGTCGAGAACCCCCGTGTGGACAGAGCCCTCACCCGCGTCGCATCTTCGATGCGATGCGACCTCTCCCGCAAGCGGGAGAGGTGAAGCAAGAAAGCACGCATGTATCAGTGGGACTTCGGCATCCTCTGGAGCTATCGCTGGCTCTTTCTCAACGGGCTCGGCGTCACCGTCGGCTTCACCTTGGTCATCGTGGTGTTCGGCCTCGTCTTCGGCCTGTTCGGCGCGTTCGGCACCCTGTCGCGCTTTCGCGCGGTGCGCCTTCTCGCGCTCACCTTCATCGAGGCATTCCGCTGCACGCCGATCCTGGTGCAGCTGATCTGGTTCTATTACGCGCTGCCGATCCTGGCGGGTGTCGAGATGACGCCGATCACGGCCTCGGCGCTGGCGCTCTCGCTGTATGGCGGCTCGTTCTATTCGGAGATCATCCGCGGCGGCATCATCTCGATCGATCGCGGCCAGTCCGAAGCCGGCGCCGCGCTCGGCATGACGCCGGCCCAGAGCATGCGGCGCATCGTGCTGCCGCAGGCGATCAAGCGCATGATCCCGGCGCTGATGAACCAGTCGATCATCCAGTTCAAGAACACCTCACTGGTCTCGGTGCTGGCGGTGCCGGACCTCGTCTATCAGAGCCAGGTCGCCGCCCATGACAGCTACCGTCCGCTGGAAACCTACACCGCAGTCGCGGTCGCCTATGCGGCGATCCTGATTCCCCTGACCATCATGGTCCGGCGCGGCGAGAAGCGACTGGCGGTCGGCGAATGAGCGACACCTCTTCCAAGATCGAGATCCGGGCGCTGCGCAAAAGCTTTGGCAGCAACGAGGTTTTGAAGAGCATCAGCCTCGACGTCGCCAAGGGTGGTGTCGTGGCGCTGATCGGCCCATCCGGGTCCGGCAAGTCGACGCTGCTCCGCTGCATCAACCTCCTGGTGACGCCCGACGGCGGCAGCGTCCGCGTCGGAGAGACGCGCTTTGCTTTTGGAGAAGGCACAAAGCTGCCGGACGTGAAGACGCTGGCCAGATTCCGCGCCACCACCGGCATGGTGTTCCAGCATTTCAATTTATTCCCGCACATGACGACGCTGCAGAACGTGATGGAGGGACCGGTCACGGTGCGGCGCATGGCCAGGGCTGACGCGGAGAAGCTGGCGCGGGCCCAACTCGCCAAGGTGGGCCTTGCCGAGAAGGCCGACCAATATCCGGCAACGCTCTCGGGCGGACAGAAGCAGCGCGTCGCGATTGCGCGGGCGCTCGCGATGGAACCGGACGTGATGCTGTTCGACGAGGCCACCTCCGCGCTCGACCCCGAGCTCGTCGGCGAGGTGCTCGCCGTGATTCAGCAGCTGGCGTCGGAGGGCATGACCATGGTGATCGTGACCCACGAGATCGCCTTTGCCCGCGAGGTCGCCGACCGGCTCATCTTCATGCGCGACGGTGTCGTGGTCGAGGAAGGCCCGGCGCGGCAGGTGATCGACCATCCGCAGGAAGCCGCGACGCGCACCTTCCTCAGCCATTTCCACCGCACCGGCGCGCTGCCGCCGGTTACAACGGCATCGTGATGTCCGAAATCAATCGCGTCTATCTCATCACCGGCGCCGCCAGCGGCATCGGCCGCGCCACTGCAAAACTGCTCGCGGAGCCCGGCACCGCGCTGCTGCTGCACACGCGCTCCAACGCAGCCGGTCTCGACGCCACCGCAGCGGAAGCCGAAGCGCAAGGCGCGATCGTCGCGAAATGCCTCGGCGACCTCGCCGAGGAGGCCGCGGTCACCGACGCCGTCGCCGCTACGCAAAGCGCCTTCGGCCGACTCGATGGATTGATCCTCGTCGGCGGCCATGCCCGCCGCGGCAGCGCCATCGGTACGCCGGCGGATGAGTTCCGCAAGGCGATGGACGAATCGGCGCTGGCGTTCACGCGGTTGGTGGACGCGGCGCTCCCGCTGCTGCGTGCAGGGCGAGATTCGCGGATCGTGGCGGTGTCGTCCTTCGTCGCGCACGCGATCCGGCCGGAGTTCGCGCCCTTCGCAGCGACGGCCGCGAGCCGCTCCGCGCTCGAAGCGCTGGTACGGCTCACCGCAGTCGAGCTCGCCAAGGAGGGCATCACCGTCAACGCGGTCGCGCCGGGCCTCATCGTCAAGGACAGGCCCAGCGAAAGCCGGCTGTCACCCGAACAGATCGCCGCGACCGAGGCGCTGATCCCGATGGGCCGCCGCGGGCGGCCGGAGGAAGTCGCCGAGATCATCGCCTTCCTGGCCTCCCCGAAAGCATCCTACGTCACCGGCCAAGTCTGGCACGTCAATGGGGGCCTGACATGACCGAAGCGACCGTCGAACGCATCAGGCTGTTCCTGATCGAGAGCCCGATCAAGATGGCGCGCCTGCAAGGCGTCGGCAACGTCAAGGGCAAGGTGAAGCGCGTGCTGATCGAGCTCACTTCCAGCGACGGCGTGATCGGCTGGGGCGAGGCCGCACCGTGGGAAGTGTTCACGGGAACGCCGGAAGCGGCCTTCTCCGCGCTCGACATCTATCTGCGGCCGATCGTGATGGGCAAGCCGGTGCGCCGCATCCGCGCGCTGATGGCCGAGCTCGATCGCGCGCTGGTCGGACATGCCGAAGCCAAGGTCGCGATCGAAATGGCGCTGCTCGACATCGTCGGCAAATCGTCGGGACTTTCGGTCGCCGACCTGCTCGGCGGCCGCGTGCGCGACACGATCCCGCTGTCGTTCTCGATCGCCGATCCGGATTTCGCCGCCGATCTCGAACGCATGCGGAAAATGGTTCCGGACGGCAATGTCATCTACAAGGTCAAGACCGGCGTGAAGTCGCATCGCGAGGATCTCGATCATCTCGCGGCGATCCGCAACGAGTTCGGCGACAAGGTCGATCTTCGCGTCGATTACAACCAGGCCTTAGCGCCATTCGGCGCCATCAAGATCCTGCGCGACGTCGAGCAGTTCGCGCCGACCTTCATCGAGCAGCCGGTGCCGCGCAAATTTCTCGACGTGATGGCGCAGCTCACCGCGGCGCTGGAAACGCCGGTGCTCGCGGACGAAAGCTGCTTCGACCGCCGCGACATGATGGAGGTGGTGCGCCGCGAGGCGGCCGATGCCGTCTCGATCAAGCTGATGAAGGCCGGCGGCCTGTTCGAGGCGCAGGCGATCATGGCGATCGCCGACATCGCCGGCCTGCCGGGCTATGGCGGCACGCTGTGGGAGGGCGGGATCGGGCTCGCCGCCGGCACGCAGCTGATCGCGGCGACGCCGGGAATCTCGCTCGGCTGCGAATTCTACATGCCGCACCACGTGCTGACCGAGGACGTGCTGGAAGAGCGCGTCGCCAATCGCGGCGGCCACGTCGTGGTGCCCGAGGGCCCCGGCCTCGGCATCCGCGTCAGCGAAGCCTCGGTCCGCGCCAATGCGCGGGTGCTGGCGGAGGGGTAAGACGTCACCACGCATTCGCTGTCGTCCCGGCGAAGGCCGGGACCCATAACCGCAGGGAGATGTTTTGCGAAGATTGGTCGTTCGGGATTAGCATCAACCGCAATCGATAGACCTCGCGGTATGGGTCCCGGCCTTCGCCGGGACGACAACGGTGCATGCTGCCCCTGCGGGCTCCTAACCTTCCCCTCGCCAACTCCGTATCGTATGGTCCGGCCAATCGCGCCCGATCCCGTCGGGCGATCTGGAAACTCATATGTCCGAACCCGCCTGGTCGCTGCACTCCCGCCTGAAAGATGACACCATCGACATCGGCGATTTGCCGCTGTCCAAGGTCTTGGTCATCAAGGACGCGCATTATCCCTGGCTGCTGCTGGTGCCGCGGCGCGCGGATGCGGTCGAGATCATTGATCTCGACGAGGTGCAGCAGGCGCAGTTGATGACGGAGATCTCCCGCGTCTCGCGCGCGCTGAAGGAGATCACCGGATGCGACAAGCTCAACATCGCGGCACTCGGCAACCTCGTGCCGCAGCTTCACGTCCACATCATCGCGCGCCGCACCAGTGACGCCGCCTGGCCGCGGCCGGTCTGGGGCGTGATGCAGCCCTTGGCGCACGACGCCACCGAGGTGCAGACTTTTATCAGCGCGCTTCGCCGCAAGATCTGGTTGGGTTGAAAGAACAAGACATGTCAGCATTCGACTCGTTTCCGCTGGGGCAGCCGGCCTTCGTCACCAACATTCTCGACCGTGCCGCGCATCTGCGCCGCGATGACGAAAAGCTGTTCGCGATGGAGCAGAAGCCGTCGTCGCGCGCGTATGTCGTTTACCGCGACTCGCTGCTGGTGAAGCGCGAAGGCGACAAAGTGCGCGCGCTGCTCGGAATCGACGAGGCGCTGAAATGCGGCGCCAATCCCGGCACGATCTTCTTAGGCTTGCGCGACGGCGCCGCGATGTTCGGGATGGGCCTGTCGCAGGCCGCATCCGAGAAGCTGATCGGGCGCGAAGACTACGTCCTCAGTGAGCTGCGCGGCATGGCGATGCAGGGCGCGGTGCCGCCGCAGGAGCTGTCGGCGATCGCGATGGCGAAGTCGATGGTGAGCTGGCATCAGCGCCACGGCTATTGCGCCAATTGCGGCACGCGTACCGGGATGAAGGAAGGCGGCTGGAAGCGGGAGTGCCCGAGTTGCAAGGCCGAGCATTTCCCGCGCACCGACCCTGTCGTGATCATGCACGTCGCCTCCGGCGAAAAGTGCCTGCTCGGCCGCCAGAAGCAGTTTCCGTCCGGCATGTATTCGTGCCTCGCCGGCTTCGTCGAGGCGGCCGAAACCATCGAGGACGCGGTGCGCCGCGAGATCCTCGAAGAATCCGGAATCCGCTGCACCGACGTGCAGTATTACATGACCCAGCCCTGGCCCTATCCGTCATCGCTGATGATCGGCTGCAGCGCGCGGGCCGTGAGCGAGGACATCGTCGTCGATCACTCCGAGCTGGAGGATGCACGCTGGTTCACGCGCGAGGAGGCCGCCTTGATGCTGACGCGGACGCATCCGGACGGGCTCGCCGGCCCGCATCCGTTTGCGATTGCGCATCATTTGCTCGGCCGCTGGGTGCACGACAAGAGCTGACCGCCGATGGCGCCCTCTGTGATCGCGCCGCACATCCTCTGCATCGGCATTCCCGTGCGCGACCTGACGTTTCGGGTCGAGGCCGTGCCCGCGCGCGGCAGCAAGGCCAACGCCAGCCATCTCGCGGAGATTTGCGGCGGCAATGCGCTCAATGCCGCGATCGCCATCGCGCGGCTCGGCGGCCGCGTCGCGTTCGCAGGTCCGATGGGCGATGCGCAGGAAACGTCGAGCGGCTTCATTCTCGAGCGCATGACATCCGAAAATATCGACACAAGCCATATTGTGCGCATACCTGATGCGACCACGCCCGTCTCTGCCATCATCATCGATGCGACAGGCGAGCGAACGCTCACGATCTATCGCGATCCGGCCCTGTGGACAGTCGAGCTGCCCGACGCCGACAAGCTGCTCGCCGATTGTCAGGCGGTCCTCGTCGAGAGCCGCTGCGCTGCGTTCGCGACTTCGCTCTGCACTGAGGCACGCCGGCGCGGCATTGCCGTCATCGTCGGCGTCGATCGCGCGATGTCGTTGCAGGACGGCCTGCTCACGGCCGCCTCGCACCTGCTGTTCGCCAGCGAACAGGTGCAGGAGACCGCCGGCATCGCCGATGACGGCGAGGCGTTGCAGCGCTTGGCCGCGCTCACGCCCGCCTTCCTCGCCGCCACCCGCGGCCCGCGTGGCACGATCTGGCTGAACGAGAGCGGCAAACTGGAGCAGACGCCGGCGGTTCCGGTTCAGGCCGTCGATACGCTCGGCGCCGGCGACGTCTTCCATGGCGCCTTCACGCTTCGCCTCGCCGAAGGCGGCGGCGTGCGGGAGGCGCTGCAATTCGCCGCGGCCGCCGCAGCGCTGAAATGCACCCGTCACGGCGGCGGCCTGGCCGCTCCGCAACGCGTTGAAGTTGAAGAGCTTTTGCGAGGTGGGCAGCAGAGGGATTCCACTGATGCGGCGAGAATATAGGCTTGCCGTGGAAAGATTTTCTCTATATCAGTGAAATTAGCCCCGGATATGGAACAAAGTTCTTCAAATGACCGATCTCGCCGTCCCGCTCCCCGAGACCAGCCGCCGCCTCGACGCCATCGACCGCAAGATTCTGATGGTGCTGCAGAGATGATGCCTCCCTCTCCGTCGCCGAGATCGGCGACCGCGTCGGCCTGTCCTCGACCCCCTGCTGGAAGCGCATCCAGCGCCTGGAGGCGGACGGCGTGATCACCAAGCGGGTGGCACTGGTCGACCAGAACAAGATCGGGCTCGGCATCTCCGTGTTCGTGTCGGTCGAGAGCTCCGACCATTCCGACGCCTGGCTCAAGAAGTTCGCCGACGCCGTCAGCGCCATGCCGGAGGTGATGGAGTTCTATCGCATGGCCGGCGACGTCGACTACATGCTGCGCGTCGTCGTCGCGGACATGCAGGCCTATGACGTGTTCTACAAAAAGCTGATCAGCGCCGTGCCGCTGAAGAACGTCACCTCGCGCTTCGCGATGGAGAAGATCAAGTCGGTCACCGCGCTGCCGATCCCGGCGGTGGTGCCGGCTTAAGGTTCACCCACGAGTAAACTGTCATCGCCCGGCTTGACCGGGCGATCCAGTACGCCGTGACGACTGAAATCGATCGAGAAGCCTCGGCGTACTGGATGCCCCGCCTGCGCGGGGCATGACAGCGGCGTGCGTGGCGACTTGCTTACGCCTCAAATCTTCTGATTGTACTCGCCGACTTCGGGATGGGTGCGCAGCACGCTGTTCACCATCTCGAACATGTCGTGCATGCGCTGCTCGGAGACCGGGCTCTCGACCACGACGACGAGCTCGGGCTTGTTGGAGGAGGCACGCACCAGGCCCCAGCTGCCGTCCTCGACCGTGACGCGGACGCCGTTGACGGTGACGAGATCGCGGATCGACTGGTCGCCGATCTTGGCGCCCTTGGCCTGCAAGCCCTCGAAGTGCTTCACCACCTTGTCGATGACGCCGTACTTCACCTCGTCGCCGCAATGCGGCGACATGGTCGGCGACGACCAGGTCTTCGGCAGCGCGTTCTTCAGATCGGCCATCGACTTGCCGGAGGCGCGGTCGAGCATGTCGCAGATCGCAAGCGCCGAGACGAGACCGTCGTCGTAGCCGCGTCCATACGGCTTGTTGAAGAAGAAATGGCCGGACTTCTCGAAGCCGGCGAGCGCACCCGTCTCATGGGTGCGGCGCTTCATGTAGGAATGGCCGGTCTTCCAATAGGTGGTTTTCGCGCCCTGCTTCTGCAGCACCGGATCGGTGATGAACAGGCCGGTCGACTTCACGTCGACGATGAACTGCGCATCCTTGTGGATCGCGGACATGTCGCGCGCCAGCATCACGCCGACCTTGTCGGCAAAGATCTCCTCGCCGGTGTTGTCGACGACGCCGCAGCGATCGCCGTCACCGTCGAAGCCAAGGCCGACATCGGCCTTGTGCTGTAGCACCGCGTCGCGGATCGCGTGCAGCATCTCCATGTCTTCGGGGTTCGGATTGTATTTCGGGAAGGTATGGTCGAGCTCGGTGTCGAGCGGGATCACCTCGCAGCCGATCGCCTCCAGCACCTGCGGCGCGAATGCGCCGGCGGTGCCGTTGCCGCAGGCCGCGACGACCTTGAGCTTGCGCTTGAGCTTCGGACGGCTGGTGAGATCGGCGATGTAGCGCGCCGGATAATTCTCGTGGAATTGATAGGAGCCGCCGGCCTTGTTCTTGAACTCGGCGCCCAGCACGATCTCCTTCAACCGCGTCATCTCGTCGGGGCCGAAGGTCAGCGGGCGGTTGGCGCCCATCTTCACGCCGGTCCAGCCATTGTCGTTGTGCGAGGCCGTGACCATGGCGCAGCAGGGCACGTCGAGGTCGAACTGGGCGAAATAGGCCATTGGCGTCACCGCGAGCCCGATGTCGTGCACCTTGCAGCCTGCTGCCATCAGGCCGGAAATCAGCGCATATTTGATCGAGGCCGAATAGCCTCGGAAATCATGACCGGTGACGATCTCCTGGCTGACGCCGAGCTCCGCGATCAGCGCGCCCAGCCCCATGCCGAGCGCCTGGATTCCCATCAGGTTGATTTCCTTCTGGAACAGCCAGCGCGCATCGTATTCGCGAAAGCCCGTGGCCTTCACCATCGGCTCGGATTCGAAGGCATAGGTGTTGGGCAGCAACACGGATTTCGGCTTGGGGAACATTGAGACGGTCTCGTGAAAAAGAGCCAGATTAATGCAGCCTTAGCGAATGCCGGGCTGCAGCGGAAGGCGGGAATGGCAGCTTATGGATGATAATTGCGGCAGTTTGGTAACGGGGAAATCTGGCCGCGAGAGCGGCCGAAATAGTGATCTTCTTGAAATATGTGGTCGCCGGCGCCTTTGGGAGAACCTTTACTGCTCCAGCACCATCTGGCCGTTGGCGTATTCGAAGCGCTTGAGACGGGAGAGGAAGGAGAGGCCGAGCAGGTTCTCGGACAGCGCCTCGTCGGGCAGCACCATGGCATCGACGTCGCGCACGATAAGCCCGCCGACATCGAGCATGGCGATGCGGGTGCGCGCGGCCTTGATGGTGCCGTTGGCGGTGGAGACGGTGGCGTTGTAATCGCTGCGCGAGGGCCGCAGGCCGAAACGGGCGGCCGAGGTCTCGTTCAGCGCAACCACGGAGGCGCCGGTGTCGACCATGAAGCCGATGCGCTGGCCCTCGATCCGGCCCTCGGTCTGGAAGTGGCCGCGGCCGTCGCGGGGGATGTTGAGGCTGCGGCCGCCGGCCGGCGCGGTGGACGCGACTGCTACCGTGCGCGGCACCGCCGTCGCCGAAGCGGAGCTCATCCTGTCCGCCATCTGCGCCATGAAGGTGCCGAGGCCGATCATGATCGCCGCGAAGATCATTATGTTACGCATCACACCACTCGAAGCCGAAGCTCGATTTCACCACGCGGAGGCCGCTCCGCGAGCGACGCTGCGGCCAGAGCTGTGCTATTTTGACGAAAAGGATGAGCGGACGGTTAATGCGTGTTCGGAACGCTCACGTCCCCCGCGGCTTGACCCGCCGGGTCGGCAGCGCATTCGCCGGATCTTCTGGCCAGGGATGGCGCGGGTAGCGGCCGCGCAAATCGGAGCGCACGGCGCTGTAACTGCCGCGCCAGAAACCGGGCAGATCGCGCGTCACCTGCACCGGGCGCTGCGCCGGTGACAGCAGCTCCAGCACCAGCGGCACCTTGCCGGCGGCGATCGAGGGATGGGTGTTGAGGCCGAACAATTCCTGGAGCCGCACCGCGATGGTCGGCCCCTGCTCGGCTTCATAGTCGATCGCGAGCACGCTGCCTGTCGGAGCCTCGAAATGCGTCGGCGCCTCGCGGTCGAGCCGCGCGCGCATCTCCCACGGCAACAATGCCATCAACGCGTCGGAGAGATCGCCGGCGGAGATATCCTTCAGCGCGATCTTGTCGTAGAGCGCCGGCACCAGCCAATCGTCGCGCCGCGCGATCAACCCGTCGTCCGAGAGATCAGGCCAGCTGTCGCCCTCGGCCTTGCGCAAGAACATCACGCGATCGCGCCATTGTTTGGCTAGCTTCGACCAGGGCAACCGGTCGAGACCGGCTGCGATCAGCCCGTCTGCGAAGATGCGCGCGGTGTCCTCCGAGGGCGACACCGCAAGTGTCGCCTCGGAGAGCGTGATCGCGTGCAGCGCGCGCTTGCGCCGGGCCCGGAGCGCCATCGCGCCGCGATCGAACGATATCTCCTCGACGGATTCGATATGCTCGGCGAAATGCTGCTCGATCTCGTCCTGCGAGATTTGCGCTGCGAGCAGAATGCGCCCGCTCGCCGCCGTGCCGGTCATCTCGCCGATCGCGATATAGGGCGCGCGCGCGAGCGACGAGGTCTGATCCACGGCAGCGCCTCGACCGTTGGCGAGCACGAAGCTGCCGTTGCCGCGGTTGCGCGCGACGCGATCCGGGAAGGCGTAGGCCAGCATCAGGCCGGTCGAGAGATCACCTTCGCCGGTCGCCGCCTTCTCTGACGCCGCCACCTGCGAGGCCCAGCGCCGCGCGAGGTCGCGCGCGCTTGCGGCCCGCGGGGAACGGTCGCGGCGGAACTGATCCCGCCGGTGCTCGAGATCAACGCTGTCGCCGCCGAGCCCGCGCTCGGTGATGATGGCGGCGATCTCGGCGGCGGCTTCGCCCTCGCCGGCACGATGCGAATCCACGATCATGCGCGCGAGCCGCGGCGGCAGCGCCAGCGCGCGCAGGCTCTTGCCTTCCGCGGTCATGCGGCCATCGGCATCGAGCGCGTTGAGCTCGGCGAGCAGGCTCTTTGCTTCCTTCCAGGCCGGCTGCGGCGGCGGGTCGAGAAAAGATAATGCGGCGGGATCGGACACGCCCCATTGCGCGAGATCGAGCACCAGCGAGGACAGATCGGCGCTGAGGATCTCGGGCTGGGTGTAGGGCGCGAGCGAGGCTGTCTGAGGTTCGTCCCAGAGCCGGTAGCACACGCCCGGCTCGGTGCGGCCGGCGCGGCCGCGGCGCTGGTCCGCTGCAGCGCGCGAGACGCGCACGGTCTCGAGCCGGGTCAGGCCGATGTCGGGCTCGTAGCGCGGCACGCGGGCAAGACCGGAATCGACCACGATGCGCACGCCCTCGATGGTCAGCGAGGTCTCCGCGATCGAAGTCGCCAGCACCACCTTGCGCGTGCCTTTGGGCGCCGGCGAGATGGCACGATCCTGCACGGCGGCGTCGAGCGCCCCGAACAGCGGCACGATTTCAATGCTGGAATCCTGTATGCGCTCGCCGAGAAAATTCTGGGTGCGGCGGATTTCGGCGGCGCCCGGCAGGAACGCCAGCACGGAGCCGGCATCGGCGCGCAGCGCCGAGGCGATCGCATCCGCCATCTGCCGCTCGATCGGCGCGTCCGCCTTGCGGCCGAGATAGCGCGTCTCGACCGGAAAGGCGCGGCCCTCGCTTTCGACGACGGGCGCTTCGCCGAGCAACTTTGCGACGCGGGCCCCATCGAGCGTGGCCGACATCACGAGGATGCGCAAATCCTCGCGCAGGCCGGTTTGCGCATCGCGCGCCAGCGCAAGGCCCATATCGGCATCGAGCGAGCGCTCGTGGAATTCGTCGAACAGGATTGCGGCGATGCCCGACAGTTCGGGATCGTCGAGGATCTGGCGGGTAAAGATGCCCTCCGTCACCACCTCGATGCGGGTCGCGCGCGAGATTTTCGAGCCGAAGCGGACACGATAGCCGACGGTCTCGCCGGTGCGTTCGCCGAGCGATTTGGCCATGCGGTCGGCGCTGGCGCGCGCCGCGATGCGCCGCGGCTCCAGCACGATAATCTTCTTGCCCTTGGCCCAGGGAGCATCGAGCAGCGCCAGCGGCACGCGCGTGGTCTTGCCGGCACCTGGGGGCGCCACCAGCACGGCGGCATGATGCGCCTCCAGCGTGCGCGAGAGGTCGTCGAGCACGGCGTCGATCGGGAGGGGCGTGTCGAAACTGCGGGGCAAATATCTCGCTTCCGTCATCACCCGCCTTGTGCGCACTTGCGCACTGGTGCGGGTGATTCAGTAAACTCGGATCCCGGTTATTACGAAGATCGCAGATTACTGGATACCCCGCCTTCGCGGGGTATGACAATCATATGCCGCTATCAGCCCTGCACCGGCGGTCGTCCAATGCTCTCATACACGAAGCCAGCCGCAGCCATCTCCTCGGGACGGTAGATGTTGCGCAAATCGACGATGACGGGCTGAGCCATGGTCGCCTTCAGCCGGTCGAGGTCGAGCGCGCGGAACTGCACCCATTCGGTGACGATGACGATCGCATCGGCGCCTTCCGCGCAGGAATAGGCGTCCTCGCAATAAATGATGCTGGGCAGCTCACCCTTCGCCTGCTCCATGCCGACGGGATCGAACGCCTTCACCTTCGCGCCCATGTCGATCAGGCCGGTCACCAGCGGGATCGACGGCGCATCGCGCATATCGTCGGTGTCCGGCTTGAAGGTGAGGCCGAGCACGGCCACGGTCTTGCCGCGCAGCGAGCCGCCTAGCGCCTGGCTCACTTTTCGCGCCATCGCCCGTTTGCGGTTCTCGTTGACCGCCAGCACGGATTCGACGATGCGCAAGGACACATCGTAGTCCTGCGCGATCTTGATCAGCGCCTTGGTGTCTTTCGGAAAGCACGAGCCGCCGAAGCCCGGACCGGCATGCAGGAATTTGGTGCCGATGCGGTTGTCCAGGCCAATGCCGCGCGCGACCTCCTGCACGTTGGCGCCGGCCTTTTCAGAGAGGTCCGCGATCTCGTTGATGAAGGTGATCTTGGTCGCGAGGAAGGCGTTGGCGGCATATTTGATCATCTCGGCGGTGCGGCGTTCCGTGAACATCAGCGGCGCCTGGTTCAGCGACAGCGGCCGATAGATATCGCTCATCACCTTGCGGCCGCGCTCGTCGGAGGTGCCGACGACGATGCGGTCGGGGAATTTGAAGTCGCGGATCGCCGCGCCCTCGCGCAGGAATTCGGGGTTCGAGGCGACCACGACGTCCGCCTTGGGATTGGTCTCGCGCATGATGCGCTCGACCTCATCGCCGGTGCCGACCGGTACGGTCGACTTGGTCACCACGACGGTGAATCCGGACAGCGACTGCGCGATCTCTTTCGCAGCCGCATAGACGTAGGACAGATCGGCGTGGCCATCGCCGCGACGCGACGGCGTGCCGACCGCGATGAACACGGCATCGGCATCCGCGACCGGCTTGGACAAATCGGTGGTGAACTCCAGCCGCTTGGCCTTCACATTCGTCGCGACCAGTTCCTCGAGCCCGGGCTCGTAGATCGGGATCTCGCCGCGATGAAGGGCCGCGATCTTCTTCTCGTCCTTGTCGACGCAGATGACGTCGTGACCGAAATCCGCAAAGCAGGCCCCGGACACCAGTCCCACATAGCCCGTGCCGATCATAGCAATGCGCATGAAAAACCCTGTTTGGCTTGGTTAACGAAACCGCAATTCCAAGGCGGTTTAGCATTTTACCGGGGTGAGGGAACAGCCCGCGTACAAAAAACGGCACGGCACTTGTACCGGTAAAGAAATCGTAAGCAGCAAGGCGGCAAACTGCCCCGCGTTCGCGCAGAGATCCTGGCGGAACACGCCTCAAAAAGAGACACCATGGCACCATCAGGCACAATCGCCGCGAGCGGGGGACTCAAGGCCCCGGCTGCTGCGCGCGTCGATTGGGTCGATTACGCCAAGGGCATCTGCATCGTCATGGTCGTGATGATGCATTCGGTGCTGGGGGTCGAGCTTGCCGCCGGCGAGACTGGCTTCATGCATGTTTTGGTGGCCTTCGCAAAGCCGTTCCGGATGCCGGATTTCTTCCTGATTTCGGGTCTGTTCCTGCCACTGGTGGTCGACCGGCACTGGCGAACCTATCTCGACCGCAAGGTAGTGCATTTCGCCTATTTCTATGTCGTCTGGGTGACAATCCAGTTCGGCTTCAAGGCCCCCGCCTTCGCGGCGGAAACGAGCTGGCGCGAAGCCGGCTTGCTCTATCTGGAATCCTTCGTCGAGCCGTTCGGCACGCTATGGTTCATCTATCTCCTGCCGATCTTCTTCGTCGTCACGAAACTGACACGGCTAGTCCCGCCGCCCGCGATCTGGCTCATCGCGGCCGCACTGGAGACGGCGCGTGTCGCAACCGGCTGGACCGCGATCGATGAGTTCTGCGCACGTTTCGTCTATTTCTATTCGGGCTATCTGTTCGCGCCCTACGTGTTCGCGCTGTCGGACCGCGCGCGCAATCATCCCGCATGGGCGCTGACAGCGCTCGCGACATGGGCGCTGGTCAATGCCGGCCTCGTTGCGTTCGGGGCCAGCGAATGGAAAATCGTCTCGCTCGTGCTCGGCTTCGCCGGGGCCTGCGCCATCATCACGATGGGCACGCTACTCGCGCGCGCGCAATGGCTGAATGTCTTCCGTTTCTGCGGCGAGCATTCGATCGTGATCTACCTCGCCTTCTTCCTGCCGATGGCGGCGACACGGACGCTGCTCTTGCGCACGGGCATCATTCCCGACATCGGCGCGGTGTCGCTGATTGTGACTATCGCCGGCGTGATCGGCTCGCTCGCGATCTGGCAGATCGCTCTGCGTCTTGGCGGCAATTTCCTGTTCGAGCGGCCCGATGCGTTCTGGATCGCGCCGAAGAAGGCGGGAGCGGTGTTGCAGGCGGCGGAGTAATCCTGCCTCCACATCGTCGTCCCGGCGGAGGCCGGGACCCATACCGCGTGATTTATCGATAGATCGCGGTCTTCGTACTGCGGCACGATCGCTTAGCTGCCAGTCTTCGCCAAACTTCTCCCTGTGGTTATGGGTCCCGGCCCCCCGTGCGCAATTGCGCACTAGGCCGGGACGACATTTGAGTGTGGGCTCCGGCCAGATTTCCCACATCCAAGGCTGTCAAAGGCCGCAAAAATTCATACATTGCGGCCATGCCCAAGAGCTCCCCAAAGACCACCGCCCAAGCTGACACCAAGGCTGCCGCGCCCAAGGCCGCCGAAACCAAGGCCGCTGCTGCGACAGCTGCTGCCAAGCCCGTCGCCGCGAAGGCGGCCGGCAAGGGCGACCATGTCTTCCTGGTCGACGGTTCCGGCTACATCTTCCGCGCCTACCATGCGCTGCCGCCGATGAACCGCAAGTCCGACGGCTTGCAGGTCAATGCCGTGCTCGGCTTCTGCAACATGCTGTGGAAGCTGTTGCGCGAGATGCCCGAGGACAACCGGCCGACGCATCTGGCGATCATCTTCGACAAGTCGGAAATCACCTTCCGCAACAAGATCTATCCTGAGTACAAGGCGCACCGGGCGCCGGCGCCGGACGATCTGATCCCGCAATTTTCGCTGATCCGCGAAGCGGTACGCGCCTTCGACCTGCCTTGCCTGGAACAGGTCGGCTTCGAGGCCGACGATCTGATTGCGACCTATGTGCGGCAAGCCTGCGAGCGCGGTGCGAGCGCGACGATCGTGTCCTCCGACAAGGACCTGATGCAGCTCGTCACCGATTGCGTCACCATGTACGACACCATGAAGGACCGCCGCATCGGCATCCCCGAGGTGATCGAGAAGTTTGGCGTGCCGCCGGAGAAAGTGGTGGAAGTGCAGGCCCTGGCCGGCGATTCCACCGACAACGTTCCTGGCGTGCCCGGCATCGGCATCAAGACCGCGGCGCAGCTGATCGTCGAATATGGCGATCTCGAGCAATTGCTGTTCCGCGCCACCGAAATCAAGCAGCCGAAGCGGCGCGAGGCGCTGATCGAGAACGCGGAGAAGGCGCGCATCTCGCGGCAGCTCGTATTGCTCGACGACAAGGTCGACCTCGACGTCCCGCTGGACGATCTCGCCGTCCACGAGCCCGATGCGCGCAAGCTGATCGCGTTCCTGAAGGCGATGGAATTTTCCACGCTGACGCGCCGCGTCGCCGAGTTCTCGCAGATCGATCCGGCCAACGTCGATGCCGATCCGGGTTATTCCAGCGGCGCCAGCGTCTTCTCGCCGCTGCCGCCTTCGGACGTCGTGCCGGCCCCGGGAACCGGCGCGCCGACGCAAGCGCCAGTGGGCCAGCGCAACGCATCGGCGACCAAGGAGGACAAGGCTGCGAGCCCGAAGGGCGCGCCGATCTCTCTTGCCGCCGCGCGCGAAGAGGCTTTGCGGAAGCTCCCGGTCGACCGCAGCAAGTACCAGGCCGTCAAGACGCTCGCGGAATTGAACGCGTTCATCGCGCGCATCCACGATGCCGGCAATGTCGCAGTCGAGATCCGGGCAAACTCGATCGACCCGATGCAGGCCGATCTCTGCGGTATCGCGCTGGCGCTGGCGCCGAACGATGCGTGTTACGTGCCGCTGGCGCACAAACAGTCCGGCGGCGGCGCTGGCCTGTTCGACGCCGGCCTCGCGCCCGATCAGGTCAAGCACAGTGATGCGATCGAAGCGCTGCGGCCGGTGCTGGAATCGTCAGGCATTCTCAAGATCGGCTTCGACGTCAAATTCACCGCGGTGATGCTGGCGCAGCACGGCATCACATTGCGCAACACCGACGACGCGCAGCTGATCTCCTACGTGCTCGACGCCGGCCGCGGCTCGCACGCGCTGGAGCAGCTGTCCGAGCGCTGGTTCGGTCACGCCATGCTCAAGGAGAACGAACTGCTCGGCAGCGGCAAGGGCAAGATCACGTTCGACCAGGTGCCGATCGACAAGGCCGCGGCGCTGTCGGCGGAAGGCGCCGACATCACCTTGCGCGTCTGGCGCTTGCTGAAGCCGCGCCTTGTCGCCGAGCACATGACCACGGTCTACGAGACGCTGGAACGGCCCCTGGTATCGGTGCTCGCGCGCATGGAGCGGCGCGGCATCTCGATCGACCGCCAGGTGCTGTCGCGCCTCTCCGGCGACTTCGCCCAGACCGCGGCACGCGTCGAGGCCGAGATCCAGCAGATCGCGGGCGAGCCCGTCAATGTCGGCAGCCCGAAGCAGATCGGCGACATCCTGTTCGGCAAGATGGGACTGTCCGGCGGCACCAAGACCAAGACGGGCGCGTGGTCGACCACCGCTCAGGTGCTCGACGAGCTCGCCGAGCAGGGCCACGACCTCCCGAAGAAGATTCTGGAGTGGCGCCAGGTCTCGAAGCTCAAATCGACCTACACCGACGCGCTGCCGACCTACGTCAATCCCCAGACCCACCGCGTCCACACGACCTACGCGCTGGCCGCGACCACGACGGGCCGGCTGTCGTCGAACGAGCCGAATTTGCAGAACATTCCGGTGCGGACCGAGGACGGCAGAAAAATCCGCCGCGCCTTCATCGCAACGCCAGGGCATAAGCTGGTCTCCGCCGACTACTCGCAGATCGAGCTGCGGCTGCTCGCCGAGATCGCCGACATTCCCGTGCTGAAGCAGGCGTTCAAGGACGGCCTCGACATTCACGCCATGACGGCATCCGAAATGTTCGGCGTGCCGATCGAGGGCATGCCGAGCGAAATCCGCCGCCGCGCCAAGGCGATCAATTTCGGCATCATCTATGGCATTTCGGCGTTCGGCCTCGCCAACCAGCTCGGCATCGCGCGCGAGGAGGCCTCGGCCTACATCAAGAAATACTTCGAGCGCTTCCCCGGCATCCGCGCCTACATGGACGAGACGCGCGACTTTTGCCGGAACCACGGCTATGTCACGACGCTGTTCGGACGCAGGATGTACTATCCAGACATCAAGGCTTCGAACGCCTCGGTGCGCGCCTTCAACGAGCGCGCCGCGATCAACGCCCGGCTCCAGGGCACCGCCGCCGACATCATCCGCCGCGCCATGACGCGGATGGAGGCTGCACTGGCCGAGAAGAAGCTCTCGGCGCAGATGCTGCTCCAGGTGCATGACGAACTGATCTTCGAGGTGCCGGACGCGGAGGTCGAGGCCACGCTCCCCGTCGTGCAGCACGTGATGCAGGACGCGCCGTTCCCGGCCGTGCTGCTCTCGGTGCCGCTGCATGTCGATGCACGCGCGGCGAACAATTGGGACGAGGCGCATTGATTTCCTTACCTCGCCCCGCTTGCGGGGAGAGGTCGGATCGCTCTTGCGATCCGGGTGAGGGGGTGCAGGTCCGTCAGCGATCTCACTCGCGGAGAGAGCCCCTCACCCCAACCCTCTCCCCGTAAGAACGGGGCGAGGGAGCGCAGCCAGCGCGCGGCCGCACTAGAATTGTCCTCCGTGCAATTGCGCGATGGCCCCACCGCGCCACGCATATTAGAATCGTGCCGTCTCCCGCACCGGTTCAGCCATGCCCCACACCTCCGCCCTGCTCGGCTTCGCTCTCGTCTGCCTCGGCCTCGTGCTCACGCCCGGGCCGAACATGATCTACCTGATCTCGCGTTCGATCACGCAAGGCCCAGTGGCGGGCATCGTCTCGCTCGGCGGCGTGGCGCTCGGCTTCGTGTTCTACATGCTGTGCGCGGCGTTCGGCATCACGGCGCTGCTGCTCGCCGTTCCCTTCGCCTATGACGCGTTGCGCTTCGCCGGCGCCGGCTATCTGTTGTGGCTGGCCTGGCAGGCGGTGAAGCCGGGCGGGCGCTCGCCGTTCCAGGTGAAGCAGCTTGCGATCGACAGCCCGCGCAAATTGTTCGCGATGGGGTTCGTCACCAATCTGCTCAACCCCAAGATCGCGATGCTTTACCTCGCGCTGCTGCCGCAGTTCATCGACCCCGCCGCGGGCAGCGTGCTGGCGCAGTCGGTGGTGCTCGGCGCAATCCAGATCGCGATCAGCGTCAGCGTCAATGCCATGATCGCGCTCGCGGCCGGGTCGATCGCGCTGTTTCTCGCAAGCCGGCCAAGCTGGATGCTGGTCCAGCGCTGGCTGATGGGCACGGTGCTGGCCGGGCTTGCGGTGCGGATGGCGGTCGAAGCGCGGAAGGTGTGAGGGCCTTCTTCCTTCTCCCCTTGTGGGAGAAGGTGGCGCGAAGCGCCGGATGAGGGGTTCTCTCCTCAAGCACAGATGCGGGTGAGCTCGGCGAGACAGACCCCTCACCCGTCTCGCCGCTGCGCGGCGAGCCACCCTCCCCCACAAGGGGGGAGGGAAAGAAAGAACCTCAATCCAGCTTCGCCTCCATGCCCCGCTGCACCGCCGGGCGGGCCATCAACGCCTCGTACCAGCGCTTGACGTGGGGGAAGTCGGCCAGGTCAACCTTGTGGCGAGGGTGACGCCAGGCCCAGCCCAGGATGGCAAAATCGGCAACCGAGAGCTCGCCGGCGACGAAATCGTGGGCCTCCAGCCGGCGGTCGAGGACGCCGTAGAGCCGTCGCGTCTCCGCCATGTAGCGCTTGAGGCCGTAGGCGCGGTCCTGCTCGTTCTCGAGCGCAATGAAATGGTGCACCTGGCCCGGCATCGGCCCGAAGCCGCCCATCTGCCACATCAGCCATTCATAGACGGGGATGCGGCCTGAAAGCGATTTCGGCAGGAATTTGCCGGTCTTTTCGCCGAGATAAAGCAGGATCGCCCCCGACTCGAAGATGCTGACCGGCTTGCCGTCCGGGCCATCTGGGTCGAGGATCGCGGGGATCTTGTTGTTGGGCGAGAGCTTCAGGAACTCCGGCGCCATCTGTTCGCCCTTGCTGATATTCACCGGGATCACCTTGTAGGGCAGCCCCATTTCCTCCAGCGCAACCGAGATCTTGCGGCCGTTCGGCGTGTTCCAGGTGTGCAGCTCGATGGTCATTTGTCGTGTGTCCTTCCCGGGGATATCTGGCATCCACCTACTCCAGAAGGTTGCACCCCCACAACCGGCGGGCCGGGATGGCCGATCCCTGTTGACGGGGGAAGCCCCCTCTGGAATGTCGGGGCCGTCGCGGATAAATTCCGCCACTTCCAAAAACGCTCCCGAGGGCCCGCCGTGTCTAAATCAGCCTCCCGCGCCCGCCTGTTCGAGATCATCCGCCGGCGCTCTTTCGGCCGCGGCGAGGTGACGCTCGCGTCGGGTCGCAAGAGCGACTTCTACTTCAACCTCAAGCCGACCATGCTCGACCCGGAGGGTGCGACGCTGCTCGCCGAGCTGACCTATGAGGCGCTGAAGGACGACCAGCTCGATTTCATCGGCGGGCTCGAGATGGGCGCGGTGCCGCTGGCCGGCGCGCTGGCGCAGATCTCCTGGATCAAGGGCCATCCCATCGCGGCCTTCTTCGTGCGCAAGAAGCCGAAGGAGCATGGCGCGAAGCTCGCGATCGAGGGGCTGCCCAGGGGCGAGACGCTGGAGGGCAAGCGCGTCGTGATCGTCGAGGATGTCACCACCACCGGCGGCTCGGCGATGAAGGCGGTGGAGGCGGTGCGCGAGACCGGCGCGGAAGTGGTGCTGGTGCTGACCATGGTCGACCGCGAGGAAGGCGCCGACGACACCTTTGGCGCGGCCGGCCTGCCCTTCCGGTCGCTGTACAAGGCGTCGGAGTTCTTGAAGGCTTGAGCGGCCAAACTTTCTCCGCCGTCGTGCCCGGGCTTGACCCGGGCATCCACGCCTTTGCCGCACCAGAGATCGTGGATGGCCGGGACAAGCCCGGCCATGACGAGGTCCACTCCGTCCGGCGACACCGCTCCCCCTCAACCGCTCATTTACCATCCCGCCTTATGGTGAATCATGTGCTGAGACCTGAGGGTCCCGGCCGGTTGGGTAGCGTTCGGGTGGAGTAAGCGTTTGCGTACAGTCATGTCCCATGCGCGCCGGAATCGCGCGATGCTCGTAGCCGCCACACTGGCAGCACCGCTGCTCGCGGCTCCGGCCCCGGTTTCGGCCGAAGGCCTGTTCGATTTCTTCTTCGGCGGAATGCAGCCGCAGCAGCAGCGGCCGCAGCGTGAGGTGCCGCAGCAGGCGAGCTCCTACGCGGACCCTTTCACCGGCCAGCAGAATGCCGCATCCCCGCAATACGTGCCGCCGACACGTTCGGCCGCGGCCGGCGGCTCGGGCCCGGCGTTCTGCGTGCGCAGCTGCGACGGCAAATATTTTCCGCTGATGCGCGGTCTCACCTCGCCCGCGCAGATGTGTCAGGCTTTCTGTCCTGCGAGCGCGACAAAAATCTATTTCGGCTCGTCGATCGACGGCGCCGCGTCGCAGACCGGCGAGCGCTACGCCGATAGCGAGAACGCGTTCGCCTATCGCAAGGCGCTGCGCGCCGACTGCACCTGCAACGGCCGCGAGCCGGTCGGCCTTGCGCCGGTCGATCTGGCGCTGGATTCGTCGCTAAAACCCGGCGACGTGATCGCCACCAGCGACGGTCTGGTTGCCTATACCGGCATCCGCGTCGGCAACGACCAGGCCGCGGACTTCACCCCGGTCGCCTCTTATCCCGGTCTCACCGCGCAGGTCCGCGCGCGGCTCGGCGAGATGAAGGTGGCGCCGGTGCGCGCCGAGACGGTCGCGGCGGATGGCCCCGCCGCGGAGATCGTGCGCGAGACGCTGCCCGACGTGACGGTGCCGAAAACGCAGAAGCCGGCGAAGCGGGCTGGGCTGGAGTAAAGCCCAACTCTCACCAAGTCGTCATTGCGAGCGAAGCGAAGCAATCCAGAGTCTTTCCGGAGAGAGGCTCTGGATTGCTTCGTCGCTACGCTCCTCGCAATGACGAGATTGCTGCACTACCGTCCGATGATCACGCCGATCACATTCGGCGCCGCCAGATATTTCTCCTCGATCGCCGCGCGCGCGGCGGCGCGGTTATCTGCCGTGAGCAGGCCGCGCTTCTCGGCCAGGATCATCCAGCAAAAACCCCACCAGTCGGTGAGCATGCCCTGATCGTCGACGAGGTCATACCCCTGCTCGGCGGCGAAGATGCGCGCATGCGCTTCGTCCAGCGTGTCGAGGAACAGATGGTCCTCGGCCGAGAACAGATCGTCGCTGACGTCGTCGATGGTGTAGCCCCAGATCGACTGGCACACTGCGTTGAACTCGCGGTCGAACTGGTCGTCGTCGACCGCGTAGCGCCGCGCCGCCTGATGCAGCCGCGACAGCGAGCGCGCGAAATCGGCGATCCTGGTGAGGGCAAATTGATCGAAGGCAATGGTGGACATGTAGTCCTCGCGAAGTCTGGCAGACGCTAGATATTGTGTCGGCAACACGACGAATCACAATGATATATCAAAGACTTGCTAAAGTGTTCTTAATTTGTTCTGATGCCCGGCGCGGTTGTTGGAGAGCGTCGTCCTGGCGAAAGCCAGGACCCATTCCCCCGGTCAGCGTTGACCTTGCGAGCTGAGGCCATGAGCGCAAGCAGCTACTACGTCTACATCTTGGCGAGCCGCCATCACGGGACAATTTATATCGGCATTACCAACGACATCCGCGCGCGGCTTGAATTACACCGGTCGGGTCGAGGCTCCAAGTTCGTGCAAAAGTACAAGATCTTCCGCCTTGTGCACGTCGAAGCATTCGCGATTCCCCAGGAAGCAATCGCGCGCGAGAAGCAGTTGAAGTTCTGGAAGCGGGACTGGAAGATCAAGCTGATCGAGGAGGAGAATCCCGACTGGAATGACTGGTCGGGCCTCATCTGACAGTCGGGGTAATGGGTCCTGGCTTTCGCCAGGACGACACCTTCTTCGTTGCACCAGTCATGCTCAATTCGCCGCCGACATCAACTTATCCCCACACGCGCTCGCATAAAACTTGCCGCCGCATTGGCGCTTGATGGCGGCGCAGCGGGCGGCGGGGGATGCGTTTTGCGGGAGCGTGACCGCGCAGCTCAGGCCGTCGGCGCTGCGGCCGATCTTGCCGGCGGCGAAGGCGGCGCTGGACGCGGTGATGCAGACGACGAGGAAGGTGGCGGCGGCGATTTCGATCAGCCGTCGCATCACAGGTCTCATCAGAGAGTTCATGGGGCGTCTCCTCCACACTGATGGCTGAATTGGCCGCCATTCTAGCACCAAATCCACGTTTCCCCGTATGCGTCCGGGTTCCCAAATCGGCCCGTTCCTTGCATAATTTTACGCCAGCGCAGTGCACGGTCGCACCAGCAATGGTTCCGGTACAGAGGCAAGATGCGTAGGGTCAGTAGTGTTCTCGCGACCAGGAAGTGACGACTTTGCAAGATTCATCGTTCCAGCCCAATTTCTCCGCCCCCAACCAGCCCATCGACGAACTCGCGCTGGCTGAGATCAAGGGCGCGATCCTGGCGAAGCTGCGCCTTGCCATCGGCAAGGATGCGGGCATGGCCACCAAGCACGACTGGTACCAGGCCGCGGCGCTGGCGTTGCGCGACCGCATCGTGCATCGCTGGCTCACGGCCGAGAAACACAGCTACGATGCGGGGCGCAAGCGCGTCTATTATCTCTCGCTCGAATTCCTGATCGGCCGCCTCTTCAGCGACGCGCTGAACAATATGGGGCTGTTGAAGATCTTCGAGGTCGCGCTCGGCGATCTCGGCGTCTCCTTGCCGGAGCTGCGCAAATGCGAGCCGGACGCTGCGCTCGGCAATGGCGGCCTGGGCCGTCTCGCCGCCTGCTTCATGGAAAGCATGGCGACGCTGTCGATCCCCGCGATCGGCTACGGCATCCGTTATGATTACGGCCTGTTCCGCCAGATCATCAATCAGGGCTGGCAGCAGGAATATCCGGACGAATGGCTCGGCTTCGGCAACCCCTGGGAATTGCAGCGACCCGAAGTGATCTATGACATTCGCTTCGGCGGCGGTGTCGAGCATGTCGAAGACAAGGGCCGCGATCGCGCGATCTGGCATCCGTCCGAGACCGTGCAGGCGATGGCCTATGACACGCCGATCGTCGGCTGGCGCGGCCAGCACGTCAACGCGCTGCGGCTGTGGTCGGCACGCTCGCCCGATCCGTTGAAGCTCGACGCCTTCAACACCGGCGACTATGTCAGCGCCAGCGCCGAGCAGTCGCGCGCCGAAGCGATCTGTAAATTTCTCTATCCGAACGACGAGAGCCCGGCGGGCCGCGAGTTGCGCCTGCGCCAGGAATATTTCTTCGTCTCGGCCTCGCTGCAGGACCTGATCAAGCGGCATCTTGCATCCGACGGCCAGCTCCGCAGCCTGTCGAGCAAGGTCGCGGTGCAGCTCAACGACACCCATCCGAGCCTCGCCGTCACCGAGCTGATGCGGATCCTGATCGACGATCACAATTTCCGCTGGGACGAGGCCTGGAAGATCACGGTCGCCACGCTGTCCTACACCAACCACACGCTGCTGCCCGAGGCGCTGGAGACCTGGCCAGTCGAGCTGTTCGAACGGTTGCTGCCGCGGCATCTCGAGATCATCTACCGGATCAACGTGCAGCACCTCGCGCTCGCAGAGGCGCGCGCCCCCGGCGACATCGACTTCCGCGCCTCGGTCTCGCTGATCGACGAGCGGAGTGGCCGGCGCGTGCGCATGGGCCAGCTCGCCTTCGTCGGCTCCCACCGCATCAACGGCGTCTCGGCGATGCATTCGGACCTGATGCGCGAGACCGTGTTCCACGACCTCAACCATCTCTACCCCGGCCGCATCACCAACAAGACCAACGGCATCACCTTCCGCCGCTGGCTGATGCTGGCGAACCCGAAGCTTACCGATCTGTTGCGCGAGACCTGCGGCGATGCCGTGCTCGATGATCCGACGCAGCTCAGCCTCATCGAAGCCCGCGCCAGCGACGTCGAATTCCAGAAGAGGTTCCGCGCCGTCAAGCTTCACAACAAGACGGCGCTGGCCCGCCTGATCGGCGAGCGGCTCGGCATCAAGGTCGATCCGACCGCGCTGTTCGACGTGCAGATCAAGCGCATCCACGAATACAAGCGCCAGCTTCTCAACGTCATCGAGACCGTCGCGCTGTACCAGGCGATCAAGGACGATCCCAACGGCAACTGGGTGCCGCGGGTGAAGATCTTCGCGGGCAAGGCAGCGGCGAGCTACCGCTACGCCAAGCTGATCATCAAGCTGATCAACGACGTCGCGGAAGTCGTCAACAACGATCCCACGATCGGCGGCAAGCTCAAGGTCGTCTTCCTGCCCGACTACAATGTCAGCCTCGCCGAGGTGATCATTCCCGCGGCCGACCTCTCCGAGCAGATCTCGACGGCCGGCATGGAAGCCTCCGGCACCGGCAACATGAAGCTGTCGCTGAACGGCGCCCTCACGATCGGCACGCTCGACGGCGCCAATATCGAAATCCGCGACCATGTCGGCGCGGAGAACATCGCGATCTTCGGCATGGAAGCCGGCGATGTGATGATCCGGCGCAAGCAGGGGCTGGACGCCTCCGACGTGATCCGCAACTCGCCAAAGCTCCAGCGCGCCATCAATGCGATCGGCATCGGCGAGTTCTCGCCCGGCGATCCCGGCCGCTTCGAATCGATCGCGCACGCGCTGCGCTATCTCGACCATTATATGGTCAGCGCCGATTTCGATTCCTATTACGAGGCGCAGCGCAGCGTCGATGCGCGCTGGCAGGTGGCGCCGGCCTGGACTCGTGCCTCGATCCTCAACGTCGCGCGCATGGCGTGGTTCTCCTCCGACCGCACCATTCGCGAATACGCCGAGGAGATCTGGAACGTGCCAGTCAACCCGACCACGCCGTTGCTGCCTACCTTGCGTGACGTCGCGGGCTGAATTTCCGCGACGTGAAATCGGTTACCCACGAGGTAATTGCACAAGCCGGCGGCGGACGTGATATGACGTCCGTCATTGAACGCCGGATCGAACAATGCACGCCAAGCTCCCGCACCCTTTCGACGACGCCACCCGCGTCAGCGCCGGCGACTCCAGCTGGCAGGGGCACACCAGCGACGACTATTGGGCCTTTGTCGGCCCGTTCGGCGGCGTCACGGCCGCGACCATCCTGCGCGCGCTGATCGAGCATCCGGAACGTGCCGGCGATCCGCTGGCACTCACCGTCAATTATTGTGCGCCGATCGCGAAGGGGCCGTTCGATCTCGACGTGCGGCTGGTGAAGGCCAATCGCTCCAGCCAGCACTGGAGCGTCGAACTGTCGCAAGGCGGCGGCGAGGTCGCAACGCTCGCCACTGCCGTATTCGCCGAGCGCCGGTCGTCCTGGGAGCACAGGGTGGCGCAATATCCCGATGCAAAGCCGTTCGAAGAGACGATGCCGTTCCCGAAGATCGCGGCGTCCTGGGCCAACCAGTACGAATTCCGCTTCGTCGAGGGCGAGATGCGGATCGGCCCGCCCAAGCCCGAGCTCGCCAACACCTACTCAAAGCTCTGGATCAGCGATCGCGAGCCGCGCAAGCTCGACATGCCGTCGCTGATGTCGATGTCGGATGCCTTCTTCGGCCGAATCTTCCACGCGCGGCGCGAGCTTGTGCCGTTCGGCACGGTATCGCTGACGACGTATTTCCACACGGACAGCGAAGAGCTCGCGGCCGAGGACATCACCCGCGTGCTGGCGACCGCAGATTCAAAGATCATGCACAAGAGCTACGCCGACCAGAACGCCGAGCTGTGGTCGCCGAACGGAAGGCTGCTCGCGACCACGACGCAGATCGCCTATTTCAAGGCTTAGCTGCTCCCGCAAGTTCGTCATTGCGAGCGCAGCGAAGCAATCCAGACTGTTTCCGCGGAGGGATTCTGGATTGCTTCGCTGCGCTCGCAATGACGGTGGAGAGACATCTCGAAAAGCAAAAGGGCGGCCTCGCGGCCGCCCTTTCGAATTTCAAACGACGCAAGCTTACTCCGCCGCGAGCTTCACGTCCGGTGCAGCGGCGCGGACCTCGGCGTCGACCTGGGCTTCGAACTTGGCAAAGTTCTTCTGGAACATGCCGACCAGCGCGCGGGCGGTCTTGTCGAACTCGTCCTTGTCCTTCCAGGTGTTGACCGGGTTGAGGATCTCGCTCGGCACGCCCGGCAGCGCGGTCGGGACCGCGAAGCCGAAATATTTGTCGGTGCGGAATTCGACGTTGCGAAGCGAGCCGTCGAGCGCAGCGGTCAGCAGCGCGCGCGTCACCTTGATCGGCATGCGCGAGCCGGTACCGTATTTGCCGCCGGTCCACCCCGTGTTGACCAGCCAGCAGTCGACATTGTGCTGGGCGATCAGGTCGCGCAGCATGTTGCCGTAGACGCTAGGATCGAGCGGCAGGAAGGGCGAACCGAAGCAGGTCGAGAATTCCGGCTGCGGCTCGTTGCCGAGACCACGCTCGGTGCCCGCGACCTTGGCGGTGTAGCCCGAGAGGAAGTGATACATCGCCTGCGCCGGCGAGAGCTTGGCGATCGGCGGCAGCACGCCAAAGGCGTCGGCGGCGAGCATCACCACGTTCTTGGGCTGCGGCGCGCGGCCGGTGCGCGAGGCGTTCGGGATGAATTCGAGCGGATAGGCCGAGCGGGTGTTCTCGGTCTTGGAGCCGTCGTCGAAATCGACCACGCGGGTGTCTTCGTCGAGCACGCAATTCTCGAGCACCGCGCCGAAGCGGGTCGAGGCCGCGTAGATCTCGGGCTCGGCTTCCTGCGACAGCTTGATGCACTTGGCATAGCAGCCGCCTTCGAAGTTAAAGACGCCGTTCGGGCCCCAGCCGTGCTCGTCGTCTCCGATCAGCGTGCGGTTCGGATCGGCTGACAGCGTGGTCTTGCCGGTGCCGGACAGGCCGAAGAAGATCGCGGCATCGCCCTTGGCCCCGACATTGGCCGAGCAATGCATCGGCATCACGCCGCGCTCGGGCAGATAGTAGTTCAGCGTGGTGAAGACCGACTTCTTCATCTCGCCGGCATAGTAGGAGCCGGCGATCAGCACGATCTTGCGGGCGAAATCGATCGCGACGACGTTCTCCGACTTGCAGCCATGGCGCTTCGGATCGGCGCGGAAGCTCGGCATGTCGATGATGGTGAGCTCGGGCACGAACGCCGAGAGCTCGATCGCCTCGGGACGGATCAGCAGCGTGCGGATGAACAGCGAGTGCCACGCGAGCTCGGTGAAGACGCGGGTCTTGATGCGATAAGCCGGATCGGCGCCGCCATAGAGGTCCTGCGCGAACAGCGACTTGCCTTCGGCGTGCTTGAGGAAGTCCTGGTAGAGCGTCTCGAACTGCTCTGCGGTGATCGACTGGTTGCCGGCCCACCACATCTTCTTGTCGGTGGTGGCGTCACGCACCGTGAATTTGTCCTTGGGGCTGCGGCCGGTGAACTCGCCGGTGTCGGCGCAGAGCGCGCCATCAGCCGACAGCACCGCCTCGCCCGCGGAGAGCGAGTATTGATAGAGTTGCGGCGCACCGAGGTTCCAGTGAACCTGCTTGAGATTCTTTAAGCCGAATTTGTCGGCGCCGAAGGCACCGTTGCGCACGCCCGTCTCTTGCACGAAAAATCCTCCTAGAACCCACTCAGCGCGATCATGCTTGGCGCCGCCGCGGTCACCGTGATTACAGGCCGTCCGGCCTCGGTTGGAACGACCTAATACTGATGAACGCTGGCGTTGCCAAGCTGATCCCTTAGGATTTGGTTTATTCAAGGACCGCGCCAAACGTCGCGCATGTCAGCTCTGAGCAGGCGCATCAAAAATCAACAATGATCGCGCAACCAAATAGGCGTTTCGGCGTTTCCCGAGGTTATTGCGACGCACAACGCCGAATACAGTCTCGATGAAATTTCCAAGCCCACCCTATCTTACCGCGCCTTCGCCGATGAGCGCGAACGGCCCCCCACATTGCAGGATAGGCGTTGCGCGGTGACGAGGTGTCGTCAACATAGGTTAACATTGCGCGGCGCAAGGCTTCGGCACGCCCTATTTTTGGTTCGTTTTTGAGCAGCTCGAAAGTCATCGTGGTCAGGCGTGTGGCAGCTTCCGAATCCACGGCCCAATGCGAGACCAACAGTGCGCGCGCGCCGGCATAGAAGAACGAGCGCGCCAGTCCCGACAGGGCCTCGGCGCCCGGCTTGTCGCCCGCGATGGTGTTGCAGGCCGACAGCACAACCCAATCCGCATTGAGCTTGAGCTGAGCGACTTCACTCGCGGTGAGCAGACCATCGTCGAGCTCCGTGGGCTGATCGGGAATGGAGAGCGCGAGCGAGGGCTCGCCGAGTCCCTTGATGTCGCCGGCAACGAGGCCGTGGGTCGCAAAGTAGATGATGCCGTATTGAGCAAGCGCTGCACGCTTGAGCGTCGTCTCGCTGGCGTCGCGGCCGAGATGAATATCGGCCGCGGCAGCCCCGACATCCCGGGCCACCGCGTTCAACTCATCGGCGGTGTCGGGCAGTTGCGGCAGCGCCTGCGCAAGCCGCGCGCGATCGACGCCGGCACCGCGCCAGAAATCACTATAGGCGATGGTCGCGATGCTGCGCGCGGCGACCTTGCCGTTCGCGGCGCGCCGCTCGGCGGTCCCTTCCAGTGCAGGATTGAACACGGGATCGCCGAAGCCGGTCATCGGCTTCACGCTTTCGTCCCGGCGCGCGAAGGCGCGCAGCGATTTCAGACTGACCACCGAGGGCAGCACCGAGACAGCCTGGCGCCGCAGCAGCCAGGCGGCGCCGCGATAGCCATCGAGCGTGTCCGGGATCGCAGCCTGCGGCTTCTCGGTGACGAGCAGATGAAACGGCAATGCGGTCAGCGCAGCCGACGGCACCACCAGCAGGCTGCGCTTGTCCTTTGTCAACGCCTCGACCGGACCGAGCAGCGCGACATGGAGTTCGTTGGCGAGCGCGAGATCGAACAGGCCTGACTTGCCTGAGGCATCGCGCGCCTTGCCGACGTCGAGTCCCTTGCGGAATGCGGTCACCTTCTGCGTCAGCGCATCCGCGCCGAGTGGAATGGCCTTCCAATCGACGCCCTCGCGCGTGATCGCGATGACATAGCTCTGCCTGTCAACGACGGAGTAGAGCACCATCGCCTCGTCGGCCGACAGCAGCGACTGGATGTCCTTTGCCGTCAACGGCAGAGGATTGGAGAGCGACGCGTAGTCGGGAAACTCGACCGCGAGCGTTTTCTGCAAGCCCACACGCTCGTTGGCAATCGTTGCAATCCGCGCCCGGCTGCGCTGCTCGGTCGCGAGATCGCGTTGCGCGGATTGCTTCGACACCGCCGTGACGATCGCCTTGTCGAGTGCCTCGGACTCAGCTGCGAGATCCTGGTCCCGGCGCACCAGCTCGGCGAGGCGGTCGCTGCCGGCGGCAAGCCGAACCGCGAGCTTGTTCACGGCGGACGCCGCGGACGATTGTGTGCCGCGCTGGATCGCGGCGAGGGCCTCGTCCAGCGCCTTGTCGCCGGACAGCAGACCTTGCTGGCGTGCGGCAAAAAGGACCGGCAACACGACGCGCAGCTGGGCGCGATCGCCCCGAAGTGTCCTTTCCGCGAACGGCAATGCGTCCGCGGTGCGCCCGGCCACGTAGAGGAAATAAGCGAGATTGCTGGTCGAGGTCATGACGTCAGGATGATCGGGCCCAAGCGCATTTTCGCGGATGACCAGCGCGCGGCGATAGAGCGGCTCGGCGTCGCCGTAGCGCTGCTGGTGCTCGTAGAGGCCGGCGAGATTGTTCAGCGAGCGGGCGACGTCGGGATGATCCAGTCCCAGCACCTTCTCCCGGATCGCGAGCGAGCGCTTGATCGGAGCTTCCGCGTCCGCATCGCGGTTGAGATCGCGATAGACCTGGCCGAGATTGTTCAGGACGGTGGCCACCGCCGGATGCTCGGGTCCGCCGGCCTTCTGGTAGATCGCGAGCGCCCGCTGAAACAGCGGTTCGGCGTCGGCATAGTGCTGCTGCTTCACATAGAGCGTGGCGAGATTATTGAGGGACTGACCGACATCGGGATGCTCGCGCGACAGTCCCTTCTCGCGAACGGCGAGCGCGCGCCTGAACAACGGCTCGGCCTCGGCATAGCGGCTCTGCCGCTGGTAGAGCGCGGCGAGATTACTCAGTTCGGCGCCAAGCAGCGGGGTTTCGAGACCGAGCGATTTTTCCATCAACATGATGGCGCGCTTGTAGAGCGGCTCCGCCAGATCGTCGTGGCCCTGACCGGCATGAACCTGGCCGAGGTTGTTCAGCGCGGCGGCGAGTTCGCGACCGGTGTCGCTCTTCTCCAGGCTCGCGACCATGCCTTGCGCCAAAGGCAGTGCTTCCGAATATCTGCCGGCGCTCATGAGGGTGTTGATCCGCGCGCTCTCCGCGGCGAGACCTTTCTGGGCGACGCTGGGCGTGACAAGCGATGCGGTGATCGCGAGCGTCAAACCCGCAACCAGCGTCAGTCTATTCCATTCTGCCATGACGCTCTCGCCGCCGCCTTCTGACCGGTAACGGTACCGATCACGGACTTGGGTCGCTGCGATGGGCAGCAGCGTTCAATCTGTTGCGCTCTGGTCCATCCTGGTGCGCGCTTCGCCGGCGAGGCGAACCAGCATCTTGCGCAGCGCCGTGCCATCAGCGACCCGCTCCGGAAAATCCAGCCGCAAGGCGGTCTGGCCGTCCTGCATGTCCAGGCCCTCTGGATCGCAGCCGGTGCAGCGCCAGTCGCCCGCGGCAGCGCCCAGCAGTTTTGTTGCATAGAGCCCCATGGCCTCACGGTGGTCGGCATTCATGTGCTCCACCGCCCCCTCCTCCGCCGCCAGCAAGTCCTCGGCCCCCGTCAGGTCCGTGAGGAATTGCTCCGGCTTGAGATCGACGATCCGGCCGAAGCCGGCGACCAGATGGGTTCCCGTGGGCCGAATCCGGAAGAAGGAGAAATCCTTAAAGGAAACAAAAGCTTCCGCTGAGGGATGGGCATTGAGATACCGTCGCCGGAGCAGATCCTTGTCGGCATCGGCCGGCTCGGCATGGCCGGACAGCATGATTCGGGCACCTTCCAGCGGATCGCCCGCCGCGCGCTCGTCCAGCATCAGGGACACCCGGCTGTCGGCCAGGATGTTCCTGGTGTGCACGGCCAATGCCGAGATCAGCAGGATCGGAGAGCCATCCGGATGGCTGGCCAGATTGACCAGGGAGCAATAGGGATCGCCGCTGCCGGCCATCAACGTCGCCAGGGCCCCCTGCCGTGACCGCCGCAGCAGCGATTTGGCGAGCTTTCCGGGGTCGAAATCGGGGGTCGGTTGCATCGGCTTTCTCGGGTCAGGTGGTTGCATGGAGGGCCTTTTTTCGGGTAAACCGGGGCCCGGTTATGGGTCGAGATGCGGCGAATCTGCCGTGTTTCGTGGAACTTGGTCACACTTCAGCCTAGCTTGCATTGCTCGGTGACAAGGTTCGAATGCCAACATCGGCACCCATGTATGCGGCGCATCAGTGGATTGCTCGCCGTTTTCAAGCCACGACCCAAACGGAAAGCAGAAAGCAGAGGCTCATGCCCACAATCGCTTTGGTCGACGACGACCGCAACATTCTCACATCCGTCTCGATCGCGCTGGAGGCCGAAGGCTATCGCATCATGACCTATACCGACGGCGCCTCCGCGCTCGACGGTTTCCGCACCACCCAGCCCGATCTTGCCATCCTCGACATCAAGATGCCGCGCATGGACGGCATGGAGACGTTGCGCCGGCTGCGGCAGAAATCCGACCTGCCCGTGATCTTCCTGACCTCCAAGGACGAAGAGATCGACGAGCTGTTCGGCCTCAAGATGGGCGCCGACGACTTCATCCGCAAACCGTTCTCGCAGCGCCTGCTGGTCGAGCGCGTCAAGGCGGTGCTGCGCCGTTCGGCGCCGAAGGACCCGACCGTCACGCCGAAGGAGAACGACGCCAAGGCGCTCGACCGCGGCCTGCTGCGCATGGATCCTGAACGGCACACCTGCACCTGGAAGAACGAGCCGGTGACCCTGACCGTCACCGAATTCCTGATCCTGCAGGCGCTCGCGACCCGGCCCGGCGTGGTGAAGAGCCGCAACGCGCTGATGGACGCCGCCTATGACGACCAAGTCTATGTCGACGACCGCACCATCGACAGCCACATCAAGCGGCTGCGCAAGAAGTTCAAGGTGGTCGACAACGAGTTCGAGATGATCGAGACGCTCTACGGCGTCGGCTACCGCTTCAAGGAAGCCTGAGGCGCACGCGCCTCCACGAAAGACCGAGAGCATCGCCGGTTCTGATTCCATCGGCACCGGGATGGCTCTAGGATGCGGGGACCTTCGCACGAGCTGTCCTAACGCGGGCGTGAGCATTGCTTGACCGAACGCAGCCTGACGAGAACCAGAACGCCGAGGACCTCACCGCCCACGGCGCTCCGGATCAATTGGCCGAGGACAAGCCGGCCGTGCGGGGCTGGCGTCCGCTGAACTGGCTGAAGCGCGCCGGGCAATTCTTCTTCGCGCTGTCTTTCTCGAGCCTGACCCGCCGCATCGTCTCGCTCAACCTCGCCGGCTTGGTCGCGCTGGTGGCGAGCATCCTCTATCTGTCGCAATTTCGCGCCGGTCTGATCGACGCACGCGCGCAGAGCCTGCTGGTGCAGGCGGAGATCATCGCCGGCGCGATCGCGGCCTCCGCGACGGTGCAGACCAACGCCATCACCATCGATCCCGACCGGTTGCTCGACCTCAAGCCGGGCGAGACCTATGGCGGCTCGGACGAGTATTCCCCGCTGGATTTTCCGATCAATCCGGAGCGCGTGGCGCCGGTGCTGCGCACGCTGATCTCGCCGACCAAGACGCGCGCCCGCATCTACGATCCCAACGGCAGCCTGCTGGTCGACAGCCGCAGCCTCGATACCGTGGTGCGCTTCCCCCTGCCCTCGGTCGCCGCCGAGAAGCCAGGCATGGTCGAACGCGGCATGGTCGCGGTCCGCACCTGGCTCAATCGCGGCGACCTGCCGCTCTATCGCGAGCTCGGCCCCGAGAACGGCAATGGCTATGCGGAGGTGGGCGACGCGCTCCAGGGCCAGAAGCGCTCGATGGTGCGGGTCAATGCGCGCGGCGAGGTGATCGTCTCGGTCGCGGTCCCCGTGTTGCGCTCGCGCGCCATCCACGGCGCGCTGATGCTGTCGACGCAGGGCGACGACATCGACCAGATGGTCACCGCCGAGCGCCTCGCCATCCTCAAGGTGGGCGGCGTCGCCGCCGCGGTTATGATCATGCTGTCGCTGCTGCTCGCCAGCACGATCGCAGGGCCGGTCCGCCGGCTCGCCGACAGCGCCGAGCTGATCCGCCGCCGGATCAGAACCCGGGTCGAGATCCCCGACTTCACCCGTCGTCGCGACGAGATCGGCCATCTCTCCGGTGCGCTGCGCGACATGACCAGTGCACTCTACAGCCGCATCGAAGCGATCGAGATGTTCGCCGCCGACGTCGCGCACGAATTGAAGAACCCGTTGACCTCTTTGCGCTCCGCGGTCGAGACGTTGCCGCTGGCGCGCAACGAGAACAGCCGCGCGCGCCTGCTCGAGGTGATCGAGCATGACGTCAAGCGGCTCGACCGGCTGATCTCGGACATCTCCGACGCCAGCCGTCTCGATGCCGAACTGCAGCGCCAGGATGCGATCCCGGTCGACCTGCGCCGCCTGCTGACGACGCTCGTCTCCGTCGCCAATGAAACCAAGCTCGGCCATGACGTCGCGGTCGAAATGCGTTTCGAGGGCCGCGGCCCGACCGACAATTTCGCCGTGACCGGTCACGATTCGCGGCTCGGACAGATCGTCTCCAACCTGCTCTCGAACGCACAGTCCTTCTCCGAGCCCGGCAACAAGGTGCGCCTCACCTGCCGCCGCGTGCGCGGCGAGATCGAGATCGTGGTCGACGACGACGGCCCCGGAATCCGCGACGACGCGCTGGAGCGCATCTTCGAGCGCTTCTACACCGACCGCCCTCATCAGGGCTTTGGCCAGAACTCCGGCCTCGGCCTGTCGATCTCCAAGCAGATCGTCGACGCGCATGGCGGACGCATCTGGGCGGAGAACCGTCCCGGCCCGGCCGACGAGGACGGAGCGCCTGTTGTTGTCGGCGCGCGCTTCGTGGTGAGGCTGCCGGCGCTATGAGCCAAGGCAGCTTGGACGAAGGCGGCCCCAGCATTCACGCCTCGGCGGTCAAGGTTGGAGATCTGGCGGTACTGATCCGCGGGCCCTCGGGCTCCGGCAAGTCGCGCCTTGCCTTCGATTTGATCATGGCGGGGCGTAGCGGCGTGCTCGAAAGGGCCGTTCTGGTCGGTGATGACCGTGTCCATCTGGCGACACTCGGCCGCGAAATTGAGGTCCGCCCCGCCCCGGTCCTGGCCGGCCTGATCGAGATCCGGGGGCTCGGAATCCGCCGCTGCGACTTTGTGGAGCATGCGACCGTCGGCCTCGTGGTCGATCTGGACGCCGCGGATGCGGAGCGGCTGCCGCCGGCCGAATCCCTGAAAACAGTCATTTTAGGTGTCGAAATACCGCGAATTCCCATCGGCCGCGACTATTCGCCCCTCCCTCTGGTTGTTGCGGCCTTGACCACTACCAAGAGTTCATCTTCCGTTAACCCTTCAGGCGATTGTTTGAAGGGAAATGGTAACCATATGAACCCCACACTCGCGACCGAATAGACCGGCGCAGCTCCCCTTATCCATCCGTCTAGATTCAGGGAGATACGCAACATCCCCTCTTGCGCGGGGGCTCTGGATGGTCAAAGTGGCGCGTTCGTGCGGTGCACCAAAAGCGCCCGCGAGGAGTTTTCCGATGATTGGTCTAGTACTTGTGACCCACGGGCGCCTTGCCGACGAATTCAAGGCAGCGCTTGAACATGTCATGGGCCCACAAAAGCAAATCGAAGCGATCACGATCGGCGCCGAAGATGATTCCGATCTCTGTCGAAGCGACATCATCGAGGCGGTTAACCGCGTCGATTCCGGCGACGGCGTCGCGATCCTCACCGACATGTTCGGCGGCACGCCGTCCAACCTGGCAATATCCTGCATGAGCCGGCCGAAGGTCGAGGTGCTCGCGGGCATCAACCTTCCCATGCTGGTGAAGCTCGCCAAGGTGCGCGAGGAGCGTCCGCTCCCCGACGCGATCGCGATGGCCCAGGAAGCCGGCCGCAAATACGTCACCATCGCCAGCCGCGTCCTCGCCGGCAAATGAGCGACGAGGCGCCGCAAGCCGGGACGGGCGTGCCCGCGGGCGCGATCTCCAAGGACCTCCTGATCATCAACAAGCGCGGTCTGCACGCGCGGGCCTCCGCAAAGTTCGTCCAGGCCGTCGAGCGCTTCAGCGCGCAGGTCTGGGTGACGCGCGGCGGCGAAACCGTCGGCGGCACCTCGATCATGGGCCTGATGATGCTCGCCGCCGGTCCCGGCACCACCATCACGGTCGCCGCTGCCGGCGATGATGCCGAAGCCGCGCTGGCGGCGATCACCGAACTCGTTGAAAGCAAATTCAACGAGGAAGGGATTTAGGCGGCTTCGCCTCGATCAATTCCCCGGCGGCGCGATGTAGATGTTCCAGCTCATCGACGGACCGGCCTTGCCGTGGGTGAAACGGCGCGTCGTCATCACGATGCGCTCGGCGTTCGGCGCAACTTCGGACACCCATTTCTCGAACGCCGGCAGGCGACCGTCGGCCGGGTCGAACACGCCGATGAAGCCGTATCGCCTGACGTCATCGGGCGAAATCAATCCGGACCCCCAGGCTTCGAGCGGCGTGAACGCGGCCGGATGATCCGGGCTGTAGAACACCATCGGCTGGATCGACTCCATGGTGCCGGCGACGACCGCCCAGCGCGAGGCGAAGCGCGCGTGCCAGGCCTGCGTCAGCTCGCGCGCGAGATCCGAGCGCGCGCCGTAAGTCGCCGTGTTGCCGGCATTGGCCGCCATCTCGCGCGCGGCGATCCAGGGCGAGGCAGCGAGCGTGGCGACGCTGAGCACGAGCCAGATCGCGACAATGTTGAACAGCGCAGCACTCTGCACCCGCAACGCGGGGATCGCGACCAGAGCGAGCGGCACCAGGAAGAACAGCGAGATGCCCCAATCGGTCTTCATGTAGATGCTGAAGGCGAGCGCGCCGAGCGCGGGGCCGACCGCGACGATGATCTGGATAATCCAGACGTTGCGCGCCTGCGAAAGGTTCACGCTCGCATTCGCGCCGCGCGCCCAGGCCCGCGTGACGATGCGCCAGGGCGAACGCAGGAGCAGCCTGAACCAAGGCGGCACCAGCGCCATCGCCAGCGCGGCCAGCGCCACCGGCAATGCCAGCAGCGCGACATTGTGCAAGGCATAGCCGGCCACGAGCTGATGCACCTGGCCGCTGTCCTCGAGGCTGTAGGTGTCGCCGGCATAGGTCAGCGGCAAGAAATGCGCGTCCGCCAGCCAGACGATGTGCGGGATCATCGCCACCACTAGCGTCGCGATCGCAACCCATGGCGCCGGCGACGCCATGAACCTCATTCGCTCCGGATGGATCAGCGCGGCAAGCCCGATGGCGCCGATCATGGTCAGCACCCAATATTTGGTCATCAGCGCCAGCGCGCCGGCGAGGCCGAGCAGGACTCCGGATTGCCAGCTCCGCTTCTCGAACGCATTGAGATAAGCGAGCACGAGGAGCGGCAAGGTGACGAGCTGGAGCAGGTCGGGATTGTACTTGAAGCCCTTGAAATTGAAGATCGGGTAGAGCGCGACCATCACCACGACCAGGAACGCGCGCCGCGCATCCACCACGCGCAGCGCAATGAGCCAGCAGATCACCATGCCGGTGCCGACGGTCGCCATCGCCAGCGCATAGGTCGCCCAGTCCGTCGGCGGGAACATCGTGAACCAGAGGCCGGCGACCCAACCCGACAGCGGCGGGTGCTTGCCATAACCCCAGAGGAATTTCTGCCCCCAGCCCCAGGCTTCCGCGACGTCCATGTGAACGTCCTGCGCGGCCTTGAGATTGATCAGGATGAAGGTCCAGAGCACCGCATGCAGGATCGCGAGCTGGATCACCAGCCACAGGCGCGCCTCGGGGCGGGTCGCGCTGGCAACCAGCCAGGCCCGAAAGCGGGCATAGCTCACCCGGGTCTTCGCGCTGGCTCGGGCGGACGGGATCGAGGTCGTGGACATGGGCCTGGACATCAGGCGTTGCGTAGCGCGTTTCGGGCCTTCGTGGAATCAGCTTGGCGTGAACAAAGGCCCTGAAAATACAGCAATATGGTTGCCGCACGGGGGTGTGAGTGGTATCCCGCGCCCATGACGACCGTCCCCATTTCCAACATCCGCAATTTCTCCATCGTCGCCCATATCGACCATGGCAAATCGACGCTGGCCGACCGCCTGATCCAGATGACCGGCGGCCTCACCGACCGGGAAATGGCGGGCAAGGAGCAGGTGCTCGATTCCATGGACATAGAGCGCGAGCGCGGCATCACCATCAAGGCGCAGACGGTGCGCCTCGCCTACCGCGCCAAGGATGGCAAGGATTACATCTTCAACCTGATGGACACGCCCGGCCATGTCGACTTCGCCTACGAAGTCTCGCGGTCGCTGGCGGCCTGCGAGGGTTCCCTGCTGGTGGTCGACGCCAGCCAGGGCGTCGAAGCGCAGACGCTCGCCAACGTCTACCACGCGCTCGATGCGGGGCATGAGATCGTTCCGGTCCTGAACAAGGTCGACCTTCCCGCCGCAGAGCCGGAGAAGGTCAAGCAGCAGATCGAGGACGTCATCGGCATCGACGCCTCCGAGTCCGTGATGATCTCTGCCAAGACCGGCCTCGGCGTGCCCGATGTGCTGGAGGCGATCGTCACCCGCCTGCCGCCGCCGAAGGGCGACCGCGACGCGACGCTGAAGGCGTTGCTGGTCGACAGCTGGTACGACGTCTATCTCGGCGTCGTGGTGCTGATCCGCGTCGTCGACGGCGTCATGAAGAAGGGCAGCCGGGTCCGCATGATGGGCACGGGTGCTGCCTATGACATCGAGCGCGTCGGCTTCTTCACCCCGAAGATGACGCAGGTCGACGAGCTCGGCCCGGGCGAGATCGGCTTCATCACCGCCGCGATCAAGGAAGTGGCCGACACCCGCGTCGGCGACACCATCACCGACGACAAGAAGCCGGTCACCGAGATGCTGGCGGGCTTCAAGCCGGCCATTCCCGTGGTGTTCTGCGGCCTGTTCCCCGCCGATGCCGATGACTTCGAGACCTTGCGCGCGGCGATGGGCAAGCTGCGCCTCAACGATGCCAGCTTCTCCTACGAGATGGAGACCTCGGCCGCACTCGGCTTCGGCTTCCGCTGCGGCTTCCTCGGGCTGTTGCATCTGGAAATCATCCAGGAGCGTCTGTCGCGGGAATTCGATCTCAACCTGATCGCGACCGCGCCGAGCGTGATCTACAAGATGAGCCTCACCGACGGGCAGGAAATCTCGATTCACAATCCTGTCGACATGCCTGACGTGGTCAAGATCGCGGAGATCCAGGAGCCCTGGATCGAGGCCACGATCCTCACCCCCGACGAATATCTCGGCAGCGTGCTGAAGCTGTGCCAGGACCGCCGCGGCGTGCAGAAGGAGCTGACCTATGTCGGCTCCCGCGCCATGGTGAAATACGATCTGCCGCTCAACGAGGTCGTGTTCGACTTCTACGACCGCCTGAAGTCGGTCTCCAAGGGCTACGCCTCGTTCGACTATCATCTCACCGACTACAAGCCGGCCGATCTGGTCAAGATGCAGATCCTCGTCAACAACGAGCCGGTCGACGCGCTCTCGATGCTGGTGCATCGCACCCGCGCGGAGGGGCGCGGCCGCGCCATGGTCGAGAAGATGAAGGATTTGATCCCGCCGCACATGTTCCAGATCCCGATCCAGGCAGCGATCGGCGGCAAGGTGATCGCGCGCGAGACGGTGCGCGCACTGCGCAAGGACGTCACCGCAAAGTGCTACGGCGGCGACATTACGCGTAAGCGCAAACTTCTGGAGAAGCAGAAGGAAGGCAAGAAAAAGATGCGGCAGTTCGGCAAGGTCGACATCCCGCAGGAAGCTTTTATTGCCGCGCTGAAGGTGGATAGCTGAGGCGAACGCCTCGCCCGGCTCGAGCGAGACGACACAGGTCCGGTTCGGGACCTTTAGGGCCGGACAATAAAAAAGCGCGAAAACAACCCCATGCACAGTAGCCGGCCCTTTGTCGGCATTGGGTTTTTTCGAGCTTCCGATTTTACGAAACCTGTTTGACTCGTCGGGCAAAACAGGGGCATGATGGCGTCATGGCAGCGATGCGATCGACAGGCCGCGATGTCCCATCAAACCAGCCCAATCACGCTCGTACTCATGGCCCGAATACCGGCAGAGGGTATCGCGGACTTTCGAGCCTACGAGCGCGCGGTTCTGCCGCTATTGCCCGAGTTCAACGGACGTCTGGACCGTCGGCTTCGAACTCCGGATGGCACCATCGAGATGCACATCGTCAGCTTCGCATCCGATCAGGACTTTCAAAACTATCGGAATGACCCTCGGCGGACAGGTCAAGCCTCGTTGCTGGAAAAATCAGCAGCCAAGCTGGAAGTGTTTCCCATGGCGGACGTCTGAGGGACCTCACGCGAGGTCTTCGGTGCGATTGGAGGAAACACCGGCTCGACAAGGCATCTATGCACATTCCGGTCATTTGGACCAACGCACGATCAGCTCGTAGCTCGTAGGCCTTCAGGCGAATTGCTTCTACGCCGGAGGCAGCGTCACCCCCGTCAACTCGCCCAGCCTGTCGAGAAGCCTGTCCTGAAAGTCGGGATCGGTCGCTTCGTGGGCCGGCTCTTGTTGCCGGAGGTCATGCCAGTAGCGACCGCTGACCAGGGCGGCGGGATCATCGCTCGCGGCCAGCCAGGTCTGCGTCCGTTGTCCGGTGGCCACGCCGACCGGCGCGCCGGCACCGCCCATTTTGGTGCGCGCCCAGCCGGGATCGACGGCGTTGCTCAGCACCTGCGGCCAACGCCGCGCCAAGGCAAAGGCCAGTGCAACCACGTGCAGCTTGCTCTCCGCATACGCCTTGGCCGGATCCCAGGTTCGCCTGGTCCAGTCGAGATCGCCTAGCGATCCCTCTCCGCCGCGATGGAGTCCGCTGCTGAGATACACCAGCCGATCGGGGCGTTTCATCAGGGCGGTGAGCAAATAGGGCGCGAGCGTGTTGACCGCCAGGGTGGTGGCGTGGCCTTCGGGCGTCGGGCCGCGGTTGCGCTCGGTATAGACCCCGGCGTTGTGGATGACCGCGTCCATTCGTCCGATTGCGTTAACCTGGTCTGCCACGTGCCTCGTCTGGGCGGCGCTCTTGAGGTCGCCGATCACGACCCGTGCGGAATGCGATTCAAGCCCGGCGATTGCCGCCGCACGTTCCGCCGATCGTGCGTGCAGGACGACTTGGTGGCCCTGTTCGAGGAGAGACTGGGCAGCTGCGCGGCCCAGACCGTCCGTGCTGCCCGTGATGAAGACGATTGCCATGGCCACTCCTGTTCGATCCCCGCTTCGGCGCCTGCCTCGAAACCTCAAGGAGAATGCAACATGTTCGACTGATCATGCCGTGGCGCAAGGAGCGCCGAACGAAGACATCACAACCGAACAATCTTCCAGGATGCGCATTAACATTCGATAAGTTGGGAATGACCGCATGTCGAATTACGTCATGCTGCTGGTCGAGGACGACTCGCTCCAGCGCGAAGTTCTATCTGACCTTCTCAAGGACGAAGGGTTCGAAGTCGTCGAATGTGCCACCGCAGAAGCGGCGGAGCTCATCGTGGCGTCGACGGGCACGGAGCTACGGGCGCTCATCACCGATCACAACCTCGCGGGGAGAATGACCGGGCTCGAGCTCGCAGAGTACGCGCGCAGCGCTCATCCCGGGCTCAACATCGTGCTGATGTCCGGGACGGTGATGGCGCCGCTGCCGCCCAACACGATTTTTTTGCGCAAGCCGTTTGCGCCCGCACATTTGCTGGCGGCCGTGTAGAACCAGGATGCTCTCGAAGGTCATCCGCCCGAATTTTCCGCGCCAACGGCGTTGTCGCTCTCCGGCACCGTCAGCCGGACGGAGTGACCCTGCCGCATGGCGAGCGATGCCGCGGCCACAGCCGCCTCGAAAGCGGCTTCCTTGGTCTGGTACGTGTTCCGGATTTCACCATCGTGGTCGACGTGCCAGGCACCGTCCCTGCCAACAATATCATAGGCTGCGAGGCCCATAGACTAACCCTCCTTCACGCGTCCGGTGTTGCCTTGGACGCTTGGGTGCTGCTCACCGGGTCCGACGCCGGGAAACTGTTCTTCAAGCCCTTGTCCAGCTCGTCGTCCCTGGCCTTGTCGCGTCGGATGCCACGCTTGAGATCCTCCGCGTTCTTGTCCGGCGGTGCCGGATCGAATTTCTCAGTCATGCAGGTGTCCTTTCGCTACCTCAAACGCCTGGAGCTCCTGACCGTTCCTTTTCATGGAACCAATGCTGTCGCGGTTTGGTGTAGAATGGATAATTCAGAAAGCGCGCGCAGCTGGAGCGACCCATGGAATGCGCAATCCGACCCGCACTTCGAGATGACGCCGCCCATATCAGTGCTGTCATCGCGCGTGCACTGCGGGAAACGAACGCGAAGGATTATACGAACGAGATCATCGAAAGGATCGTGCGCAGCTTCAGCCCGGAGGCCGTGCGGCAGTTAATCGGACAACGCACCGTGTTCGTCGCCACCGTCCGCGGCCGCGTCGTTGGAACTGCGAGCCTCGACGGGTGCGTAGTCCGCACGGTGTTCGTCGCTCCACACGTTCAAGCACGCGGCATCGGCAAGCTGCTGATGGCCGAGATCGAGCGCACGGCGCGCGCACGAAACATTGCTTCGTTGACCGTCCCTTCTTCCGTCACCGCCGAGACTTTCTACGCGCGGCTCGGGTTCAAGGCGGTGCACGACAGCTATCATGGCGACGAACGCACGACCATCATGGAGCGCCTGCTAAAGGATCCGATCTAGATCCGGCTGGGGCTGTTCTCTGGGATTCAGCAGCCTGAGGGCTTATCGTATCGCCTAGCGCCGCGCGGCGAGCACGTTCAACGGAGCCGGCTGCAACGCCGCGCGCCTCTCGACGACGGCATGATTAAACAGTTCGAGCACCAGGGCGAAGGCTGCCAGCTCCTCCTCCTCGATGGCGCCGTCATCGTAGCAGCCAAGCGTTTCCTCGATGATAGCATCGACCTCCTGCTGCATGGCCAATAGTTCGTGGTCGAACTCCGCAGTGCGCACCTTGGAAACCAGCGCCAGAATCCTGTTGCGATGGCTGGTGTTCTCGTCCCTTTCATCCCGATTTAGGTATTGACGCAGCCAGGCGCCGGCCGAACCAATGCCGGAGAGAAGCAGGAGCGCAAACCAGAAATAGTCGCCGTATCTGTCGAGGAAGGTGCGCTCAGTGCCGTCGATCACGGCCGCCGCTCCCCGGTGTACCGGCAGCTCGGCTTCTTTCTCGGTGTCCGGCTTGGTGATTTGCGCAGCGCCAGGCACTTGCCTCGCAATCGCCTGGCGGAGGGCGAATTGCTGGCGGTAAAACGCCGCCACTGTCGTTTCGGACAAGGCATTCCGTGCGACAATCAAATGGCTGACGCTGACGGTCTCCACCTTGTCATCGGGCCAGGCTGGATTCGCATTGAAAATGCTTGGCGGAATTTCCTCCGATTCATAACGCGGATGCTTCAAGGCGATGGCTTCCGATGCGTCGATCGCGAGAAATTTCGGCTCGCCACGCGCCCGGGCGGTCGCGGCGACCGCGTCGGCGGTTATCTTGCTGTCGAGCGGACCGACAGCCATGAAGGCGTCGAGGCTCGGGTCGCGCGCCAGCTCCTCGAGCTGGCCCGTGCCGAATTGAGTGACCGTGACCTTGTCCGGCGCCACACCGGCGGCGCTCAGGATGACTCTCAGCAACGCGGCGTTCGCCGCCGTCGCGCCGATCACCCCCACCTTGTGCCCTGCGAGATCGGCGACCTCCTTGATTTTCGGCGCCGGCTTTCGCTTGGAGCCCTTGCCCGCAACTCCCGAAGAAGACCACAGCACGACGAAATTCTTGCGCAAGATGACGACCGTTTGCGCGTCGGCCGGCATTTCCAGATCGCCGCGCCCCACCGCAAGGTCAGCCTTGCCGGCACCGAGCAGAGCGAGAGCTTCGGCCGCTCCGGCGGTCGTGATCGGAGACAGCCTCACGGTCCTGCTCTCGTTGGCAAAGGCCTCGGTCATCGCCTCGATCACCTTGTGATCGTTGCTTCCCGGCGGTCCGACGGCAATCCGAAGCGTTATCGGACGCAGCGCGTAATACAATGTACCCGCAGCGGCTCCGAAAACGAGAAATCCGATGGCCAAAATCAGCAGCAGGGTCTTCGTCTGTCTCCGCCCTCGGCGAGCCGCGTCACTGCGTTTCATCGGAGCATCAGACGAGGACATTTGCCGCTGCCGGTTGGAGGCCAAAATCGCTGCCTGTTTCGGAACAGTATCATGCTGTTCTGGAAAACGATAATGTCCGAGCAGCACCAATAGTTTCTTGGGGCCAGCGTGAGCTCTTCGAGCTTGCGGCATCATCTCTGACTCCGCACTAGCGATTGCCGGATTGACGCCACACCACCTTGATCGTCTTCGCCAAATAGATCACCATCGCGCGATTGACCGCTCACGGCAGAATGGGCGAGGAAACGCGAAATGAACGAGCTTCCCGGAGCTGGCCTGACTGAGCCGCCGGCGCCGACCATGCAGATGCTCGCGCACGCGCCGATGAGCGACATCATCGATGCCTTGGCCGGCGGACGGATCACCGCGAGGGCGCTGGCCGAATTCTATCTTGCCCGCATCGCGGTCTATGACCGCGACGGGCCTAAACTCAACTCGGTTCGCGCACTCAATCCCGATGCGCTCGCGGGCACGCTCGACGGCACGAGGCCGTCGGCCCAGCGGCCGCTGGCGGGCGTGCCGATCCTGCTGAAGGACAATATCGCGACCGGCGACGAACAGCCGACCACGGCGGGCTCGCTGGCGCTGGAGGGCGCGCGCGCCAGGGATGACGCCACCATTGTCAAGCTGCTGCGGGGCGCCGGCGCGGTGATCCTGGGCAAGGCGAACCTGATGGAGTTCGCCAACATGCTCGCGATCGACATGCCCGCGGGCTATTCATCGCTGGGCGGCCAGGTGAAGAACCCCTATGCGCCGGCGCTGATGGACGATCGCGGGATTCCGGTGGTGTCTCCAGGGGGATCGAGCTCGGGTTCGGCGGTCGCCGTGACAGCCGGCCTCTGCGCAGCCTCAATTGGCACCGAGACCTCAGGCTCGCTGCTGCACCCCGCCAGCCTGAACGGCCTCGTCACCGTGAAACCGACCGTCGGGCTGATCAGCCGCGCCGGCATCCTGCCGATTGCGCACAGCCAGGACACCGCCGGTCCGATGACGCGCACGGTGCGCGATGCCGCGATGCTGCTGAATGTGCTGGCTGCCAAGGACCCGCTCGACCCAGCGACGCGAGAGCAGCGGCGGCCGACCGACTACACCGCCGGCCTCGTCACCGACGCGATGAAGGGCGCGCGCATCGGCGTGCCGAGCGACCCCGCTGACCCGCTGAACGATTGCTATTACGGCAAGCTGCCGCCGAAGTCGGCCAAGCTGATGGCCGAGGTGATCAAGGTGCTGGAGGATCTCGGCGCCGTCATCGTGCGCGCCAGCATGCCGACACTTGGCTGGATCGGTGGGCCGGGCACGACCATGGCCGTGCTCAACCGCAATCCGCTGAGCGCCCGCAAAGGTACGGTCGCAAGACCGCCGGTCGTCTTTCTGTATGAGATGAAGCACGGTCTCAATCTCTACCTGAGGGATTGGGCGACCAACACTGACATCAAGACCATGGCCGACATCGTGGCCTTCAACGCAGCGAACGCCGACAAAGCGCTCCGTTTCGGACAGGACCACTTTCTCGCCGCTGACTTAACCAGGGGCGATCTGAGCGAGCCCGAGTACAAGTCCGCACGTGCCATGGACCTGCTCTCCGCAAGGACGCACGGAATGGACGCCTATATGAACCAGCACGAGCTCGATGCGGTGCTATTCCCCGGCGCCTATGGCGCCGCAATTGCCGCCAAAGCAGGTTACCCCGGCGTCATGGTGCCTGGCGGCTTCGTCTCGGGCACAGACGACGGCAAAGACACGCCCGACTATCCGCTCGGCGTCACTTTCGCAGGGCGCCCTTGGAGCGAGCACAAGCTGCTGCGTCTGGCGTATGCCTTCGAGCAAGCAACCAACGCACGCAAGCCGCCGCCGGGTTTGTCCGAGCTGTGATATCGCCCGCGTCAGCGCGAGCTCGAGAGATCGAACCGTCATTCCACGGCGCGCCAAATGGCGCGGGCGCGGAATGACGGTGGGACCAGCTTGATCCTCCCCGCCAGATAGACCACCATTGCCTCCTTACCGCTCACAGCAAGAATGGGCGAGGAAACGCGAATGAACGCAACTCCCGGATTTGGCCTCGTCGAGCGGGCACTGGCGATCGCACCGCTGATCGCGCGCGAAGCCGACAAGATCGAGCGGACGCGGCGGCTGACGCCGGCCGTCGTCTCCGCGCTGATCGAGAACGGGCTCTATCGCGCGCTGCTGCCGCAAAGCCTCGGCGGCACTGAAGCTGCACCGGAAGCCTTCATGCAGATGCTGGAGGAGATCGCGAAAGCGGATGCCTCGACCGCCTGGTGTCTCGGCCAATGCAGCGTCTGCGCGATGATCGCGGCCTCGCTCGACCACGACACCGCGCAGGAGATCTTCAACACGGCGCCGGGCATCCTCGCCTGGGGTGCAATCGCGCATGAGGCGCGGGCAGTCGAGGGGTGGCTATCGCGTCACCGCCCGCTGGGATTTTGCCTCGGGCTCGCGGCAGGCGAGCTGGCTCGGGGCGCATGTCCGCATCGTCGGAGCCGACGGCACTCCGCGCAGAAATGCCGACGGCTCGGCGGAGCTGCGCACCATCCTGTTTCCGGTCGCGAGCGCCGTGCTGCACGACGTCTGGCAGGCGATCGGGCTCGCGGGCACCGGCACCGATTCCTACGAGGTCGCCGACCTGTTCGTCCCCGAGCGCTTCACCGCGTTTCGTGACGTGCCGTCCGCGCTGCGCGAGCAGGGCCCACTTTACAGGATCGGCACCGGCTCGATGTTCAGCCTCGGCTTTGCGGCGGTGTCGCTCGGCGTGGCGCGCGCCACGCTGGATGCCGCGATCGAGCTGGCGCGCGGCAAGCATCAGTCGCTGGCGGCCAGCGCCATGCGCGACAACGGGGCGGTCCAGGGCCTGATCGGCCGCACCGAGGGCGATCTTCGCGCTGCGCGCGCCTATCTCTATGCGACGGCAAGTGCGATGTGGCGCGATCTCTGCGCGACCGGCACGTTCAGCGCGGCGCATCGGAGCTCGGTTCGCCTCGCCGCGACCTGGACCATCCACCAGTCGGCCAAGGTGGTCGACACCGCCTATCACATGGCCGGCGCCACCGCCGTCTTCCGCAGCAATCCGTTCGAGCGCCGGTTTCGCGACATGCACGCCATCGCCCAGCAGATCCAGGCGCGTGACACGCATTACGAGGACGTCGGTAAGATGATCCTTTCCGGAGACCGCTGATGTCGACCAGTTGCGACAGTGCACGCACGCTGACCTATATTGAGCTCACCATCCGGCGTCTTCGTCGCTGAACCTTTGCGGATTTTCCCGGACCAATTTCTATAGCTACAAAAACGACGGCTTTTCCGCCGTGACCGCGCCGACCATTTGGAAGTGATAATTCGAATTGTTTCTAGCGCGCTGCATTTGCGCAAGAGAGGTCCGTTATGGGCCGAACAGCTGGCAGGAACGTCAGTTGCCATGCCATACGGCGTCATTCGCCGGGATGGCACCAAGGTGGCATTCTCGTAATTGCCATCCTCTGCGTCGCATGCACTGTCCTGTTCGCGAGCGAAGCCGTGGCTCAATGCTCGGCGCGAGACGTGCTGCGGAATCAGCTGAAGCTCAAGCAGGCGCCGTCTGATCGGCCGCAAGTCCCAATCAAATCCGCCGTCGATCACCCCGCGTGGAAGACGATCCGGATCGGGACGTTTGCAACTTTCTTCGCCCTCAGTAACGCATTGGATGCGGCAGGTTGTGGCATCGGAAACTCGGCTGGCGAAATCCTCGCGCGGCCGACGTTTACCGTTAGCGGCACGAAAACGAGCGTAGAGCTTTTCACGGTGTCGGCTGCCGAACTAGGCTTTCGAACCGACACGGCGTTGCTGGCGGACATCTATGCGCGTGCCAAACAGTTAGGTTTCGGCCTCGCGGCTGCAGAAGTCGGACCACAACTGAGGCTTCAATATTTTGACCAGCCGATCGGCGAGTTTCTCATCATCGGAATGGAGCCAATCAGGACCTGGCAAGGCGCGCCCGTCATCTTGAATGTCGCCAATGGCGGCGCGGGACTCGTCCTCATCGGCCAGGATGGCAGCGCCGACGCACAGATCCCCGCGGCATCCCGCTTCGTATTCGTGCGGTCCCATGAAACCGCTCCTGCCGAGGCAGTAACACTTGTCGGCCACTGAATTTCAACTGTGCCCAACTCAAGACGCAAGCCGGCATCCCGCAGCCTAGGCCACCAGCGCGGCGTCCTCGCCTGCACCGTCGATCCCGCGCTGTGCCGCGAGCAGGCTAACGATCTCCGCATTCGGCCGGGCCTTGCTGAACAGAAAGCCCTGGCCTTCGTCGCAGCCCTCAGTGCGCAGACAGCTCAGCTCGGCTTCGGTCTCGACGCCTTCGGCGGTGATGGTGACGCCGAGGCCTTTGCCGAGGCTGACGATGGAGCGAATGATCGCCTGGGCCTCGCGATTGGCGCCGAGATCGCGCACGAAGGACTGGTCGATCTTGATCTTGTCGAAGGGGAAGCTGCGCAGATAGCTCAGGCTGGAATAGCCGGTGCCGAAATCGTCCATCGAGATGCGCACGCCGAGCGCGCGCAGCGCGTGCAGCGTCGCCAGCACCTGGGCGCTTTTCTCCAGCAGCAGCGTTTCCGTGATCTCGAGCTCGAGCCGCCGCGGCGGCAGGCCGGAATGCTTCAGCGCATCCGTCACCACCGAAAGCAGATTGCCGCTGCGGAACTGGAGCGGCGACAGATTGACGGCGACGCGGACGTCGTCCGGCCAGGTCGCGGCATCGTGACAGGCCCGGCGCAGCATCAGGCCGCCGAGCGGATTGATCAGCCCGGTTTCTTCCGCGACCGGAATGAACTCGGCCGGCGAGACCATGCCGCGCTCGGCATGCGGCCAGCGCACCAGCGCCTCGAAGCCGGTGATGCGGCCGCTCTGGAGGTCGATCAGCGGCTGATAGTACGGCCGCAGCACGTCGTTCTGGATCGCGTCGCGCAGCTCGACCTCGATCTTGCGGCGGGTCTGCGCTCTCGCATCGAGCGCCGCCTCGAAGAATGCGAACGAGCCGCGCGCATCCAGCTTGGCGCGCGACAGCGCCATGTCGGCGCTCTTGAGCAGCTTTTCGGAATCGTCGCCGTCGCCCGGCGCCATCGCGATGCCGATGGAGGCGCCGATCACCACGGAATGGCCGTCGAGCAGATAGGGATCGGCGATGGCTTCGAGCAGGCGCTTGGCCAGCAGCACCGCATCCTCGGGACGCGTCAGGCCGCTCTGCACGATTGCGAACTCGTCCGAGTTCAAACGCGCCAGCGCGTCGTCCTCGCGCAAGGTCGAACGCAGCCGCTTGGCGACGCCGCGCAGCAGCTTGTCGCCGACCGCGTGTCCCAGCGTGTCGTTGACCGCCTTGAAATTGTCGAGCCCCAGCATCAGCAGGGCGACCTTGTCGGTACTGCGCCTCGTATGCAGCAACATCTCGTCGACCTGCTGGCGCAGCAGATTGCGGTTTGGCAGACCGGTCAGCCCGTCATGCTGGGCCATGAAGGCGAGCCGCGCCTCGGCGCGCTTGCGCTCGGTGATGTCCATCAGCGCGAGCAGCACCGCGGGCCGCTCGTCATAGGTCAATTCGCGGGAATAGATCGCAAGGTCGATCAGGGCGCCGTCGGCCTTGACATGCTTCCAGGTGCGCCCGGCCTGCTCCTCGCCGGCCGAATCGGCGGTCCAGGGCGGCTCGCTGTCGAAGGCCTGAAGGGAACGGATCGTCAGCCGCTCGAACTCGGCGCGGCTGTAGCCGTAATGGGCGACCGCGGCATCGTTGACGCCGAGGATGCGCTCGTCGTCCAGTGCGCAAACGATCATGGGGACGGGATTGCCGTCGAACAGCAGGCGGAACGAGGCCTCGCGCTGCTTCAACTCGGTGATGTCGACGCGCAGGCCGACGACGCCGCCGTCCTCGGTCAGCCGCTCGTCGATCAGGATGACGCGGCCGTCCGCCAGCTTCTGCTCGTGGCGCGAGCCGGGCTGATAGAGCTTTTGCAGCCGCTCGGCGATCCATTCGTCCTCGTGGCCGGCAGCCTCGGGATAGTCGCCGCGGGCGACGCCGATGCGCAGCGTGTCCTCGAGGCGCGCGCCCTCCTCGAACAGATCGGCGGTCTTGCTGTAGATCTCCGCGTATTGCTTGTTCCAGAGCACATAGCGGCCCTCGGCATCGAGAAACACGATGCCTTGCGGCAGGATCTCGATGGCCTGGCGCAGGCGCTCATGGGATTTGCGCGCTTCCGCGATGGCGGCCTCAGCCTCGGCACGGCTGCGCAGAACTTCGCCGCGTTCGGACGGAGGATGAGGGGCGCGCGCAAAGCGCGGCTTGCGCGGGTGCAGGCCGGACCTGCCAAGCACGCTGCCCTTTCGCTTTTTCGGCTTTCGAAACCCCAAACTCAACTTCACTCGTCCCAGTCGCGCCCAGCGATCGCAACTCTTGGGGCAAGTGTCTGAAAAAAAGGTAATTTTGGGTGGCATGGCGATGGGACGCACGGTCTGGCAGTCTCGAAAAAAAAGCCCTCATTGCCCGTTTGCAAGGCGCGGCAGTGCCGATGGGCGCTCCAGGCGCATCGCATTGTCGTCATCGGAGAACGAGATGACGCAAAATTGCGCGCCGCCTTGAATCATTTCCGGGATCGCACGCGATTGCATGCAGAAGGGCGTGAGCACGCGTCCCGCGCACGAATTTTGGTCAATGCATGAGAGGGTTATCGCGTCGTTAAAAAACGGCCGGCCGACGCCGCGGAACTGCGACTTTTGAACGAATTTCAGCCGAGGGACTGTTTCTTAACCCTGGCGCGGTGTTGGGCTATAAGGATGTCAACATGAGTCCCCGCCGCTTCGCCCCTCTCCTGCTCGTCATGACGCTCCTGGCCGCCGGCGACGCGCTGGCCCAGGACAAGGGCAGCATCAACCCAAAACCGCTGCCGCCGCTCGCCAATCCGAACGATCCCAATATCGGCGCCAAGGAGCTGTTCGCGCGCAAGCTGCTGCCGTCGACCGGACCGGCGCACGTCATCGGCTCCTATGTGAAGGGCTGCATCGGCGGCGCCGAGCAGATGCCGCTCAACGGCGACAATTGGCAGGTGATGCGGTTGTCGCGCAATCGCAGCTACGGTCACCCCGCGATGATCGCGCTGATCAAGAGGCTTGCCGCCAGGGCGCACAAGGACGCGGGATGGCCGGGTATCCTGGTCGGCGACATCGCCCAGCCGCGCGGCGGGCCGGCGCTGTCCGGCCATGCCAGCCACCAGATCGGCCTCGATGCCGACATCTGGCTGACGCCGATGCCTGACCATCGCTTGTCGCGCGAGGAGCGCGAGGACATGTCGGCGGTGATGATGGTGCGCCCGGATCGGCTCGACATCGATCCGAAGGTGTTCACGCCGGGCCATGTGCTGGTGCTGCGCGACGCGGCGCAGGAGCCGGCGGTGCAGCGCATCTTCGTCAATGCCGCGATCAAGAAGGCGCTGTGCCGCGAGGCCAAGGGCGACCGCTCCTGGCTATCGAAGATCCGGCCGTGGTGGGGCCACGACTATCACTTCCACATCCGCATGCACTGCCCGGCGGGCGCGAGCGACTGCGAGGGCCAGCCGTCGCAATCCGAGGACGAAGGCTGCAAGCCCTCCGATCTCGCCTACTGGTTCAGCGACGGCGTGCTGCACCCCAAACCCCCGCCGGAGCCACCGAAGCCGAAACCGCCGATGACGCTGGCGCAGATGCCGGCGGCGTGCAAGGCCGTGCTGCACGCGGGCAATGCGAAGCCGTAGGCACCACTGCTATCGTCCTGGCGAAAGCCAGGACCCATTACCCCAAGGAGGAGTCGTGGGGCGAAGTCATAACCACGAGTCTTCGCCAAACTACTCGCTGTGGCTATGGATCCCGGATCTGCGCTCCGCTTCGCTGCGCTTGTCCGGGATGACGCATGGAGTTTGAGCCGACGGCTAGTTCGCACGACCCAAATGCGATAGAATGCGCTGCCGCCGTGCCGTAAGCCCGCGGCCCTCCCGGGATGCGCATCCCTTTCAACAAGCCTGACCGCCAGCCCGCATCTACGCGTGGTCAATGACGAGATTTCACATGCGCATCCTCGCCTTTCTCACCGCGCTGTCGCTCGGCGCAAGCTCGGCCTTCGCCGCCGAAGAACCCAGCGGCTGCGACAAGTTCAAATGGCCGATCCACAACGAACGCGCCGCACTGACTGCGCCGGACCTTGCCAAGCTGGCATCGGGAAGTGAGCAGGCTGCGGTCCCGTCATCGGCCATTAAACTTGGGCTGGTCGCGCCTCAGGAGGCCAAACTGCCGACGCCTCCGGAGCGCGCGCCAAAGGACGGCACATTTGCCGGCTTCACTGGCATCAAGGCCCCGAAGGCCGGGCTCTACACGGTCAGCCTGTCCTCGGGCGCGTGGATCGATTTGGTCCAGGACGGGCATGCCCTCAAGCCCGTGGCCTTCAGCGGCGCGACCGATTGCGATGGCATCCGCAAGACGATGAAATACGAGCTGTCGGGCCAGCCGGTCGTGCTCCAGGTCAGCGGCGCGAAGGACAATTCGCTGTCGATCGCCATCCTGCCGGCGCAATAAGCCAAACGGTCGCCTTTGACCTGAGGCCCTGGCCTGCTATCTTCGAGAGCAGCGATATCCCTGCCGGCCGTAAGCCGCCGCCGGGACCCCGTGGAACAGCGCTTCCGCCCGTCGCCCAGACCCACCAACGCCGGATTTGCGCGTGCTTGTTGCGCGCGCGATCTCGCACGGAGCGCATCCATGATTCGTATTGCCGGACTTTTCACCGCCTTCGTGATCCTCGCGGCCGCGGGCCTTCCGCCTGCTAGAGCCGAGGACAAGACCATCACCGTGTTCGCGGCAGCCTCGATGAAGAACGCGCTCGACGAGGTCGACGCGGCCTACACCGCCAGGACCGGCGTCAAGTTCAGCGTCAGCTATGCCGCAAGCTCCGTGCTCGCCAGGCAGATCGAGCAGGGCGCGCCGGCCGATGTGTTCGTCTCCGCCGACACCGACTGGATGGACTACGCGATCTCCAAGAAGACCATCAACGAGGCGACCCGGGTCAATCTGCTCGGCAACAGCATCGTGCTGATCGCGCCGAAGGAGTCCAAGCTCGACAACGTCGCGATCGCGCAAGGCTTTGACCTCGCAAAACTCGTCGGCGACGGCAGGATCGCGACCGGCGACGTCAAATCGGTGCCGGTTGGTAAATATGCCAAGGCGGCGCTGACGAGCCTGGGTGCCTGGCAGGCCGCGGAGCCGAAATTCGCCATGGCCGAGAGCGTGCGTGCCGCGCTGACGCTGGTCGCGCGTGGCGAGGCCAATCTCGGCATCGTCTATTCCACCGATGCCAAGGTCGAGCCCGGCGTGAAGATCGTCGGCACCTTCCCGGCGGATTCGCATCCCGCGATCATCTATCCCGTCGCTGCAACCACGACAGCAAAGGGCGAGACCAGCGACTATCTCACCTTCCTGCGCTCGACCGCCGCCAAGACCATTCTGGAAAAATACGGTTTCAAGTTCCTGATCAGCCCCTCCACTTAATTTTGCGATTTGATGCTCGACATCTCTCCCGCCGAATGGACGGCGATCCTGCTCTCGCTCAGGGTTGCCGTGATCGCGACACTGGTGGCAACGCCGTTCGGCATTGCGCTGGCGTGGCTGCTCGCGCGGCGTGATTTCTGGGGCAAGTCGGTACTCGATGCGCTGGTGCATCTGCCGCTGGTGCTGCCGCCTGTCGTCACCGGCTATCTGCTGCTGCTGACCTTTGGCCGCCGCGGCCTCGTCGGCGGTTTTCTGGCCGATACTCTCGGCATCGTCTTCGCCTTCCGCTGGACCGGTGCTGCGCTTGCCTGCGGCCTGATGGCGTTTCCGCTGCTGGTGCGCCCGATGCGGTTGTCGATCGAGGCGATCGACCGCCGGCTCGAGCAGGCCGCCGAGACGCTCGGCGCCACTCCTTTCAAAGTGTTCTTCACGGTGACGCTGCCCTTGGCGCTGCCCGGCGTGCTCGCCGGCATGGTGCTCGGCTTTGCCAAGGCGATCGGCGAATTCGGCGCCACCATCACCTTCGTGTCCAACATTCCCGGCGAGACCCAGACGATTTCGTCCGCGATCTATTCGCTGATCCAGACCCCGGACGGCGACGCCGCCGCGGGACGGCTCGTGGTCGTCTCGATCGTGCTGGCGCTCGGTGCGCTGATCGCCGCCGAATGGTTCGCCCGCCGCGCCACCGCGCGCCTGCACGGGAATTGACCATGCTGCGCGTCGACATCGAAAAGCAGCTCGGCGAGTTCTCGCTGTCCGCGTCCTTCGCGAGCGAAGGCCGCGTCATCGGACTGTTCGGAGCGTCGGGCGCCGGCAAGACCTCACTGGTCAACATGATCGCGGGGCTGCTGCGGCCCGACCGCGGCACCATCGTGATCGACGGCGAGACCGTCGACGACAGCGCGGCCGGCATTCATGTGCCGACCTGGCGCCGCCGCATCGGCTATGTGTTCCAGGATGCGCGGCTGTTTCCGCATCTCAACGTCGCGCAAAATCTCGACTATGGCAGACGGATGAACGGCCTCGCGCCCGACCCGGCGCAGCACAAGCGCGTCATCGAGCTGCTCGACATCGGCGCGCTGCAGGGGCGCCGCCCCGGAAAGCTCTCCGGCGGCGAGCGCCAGCGCGTCGCGCTCGGTCGCGCGCTGCTGTCGCGGCCGCGCCTGCTGCTGCTCGACGAGCCGCTCGGCGCGCTCGACGAAGGCCGCAAGCTGGAGATCCTGCCCTATCTGGTCCGGCTGCGCGACGAAGCCAACGTCCCCATGGTCTATGTCAGCCACGATGTCGCCGAGCTGCGCCAGCTCGCGACGCAGATCGTGATGCTGAAACAGGGCCGCGTGACGTCGTTCGGCGGGGTGAAGGTGCTGACGTAGCCATACCGGCCGTCACACCCACCGCCGTCGTCCCGGCGAAGGCCGGGACCCATACCGCGTGCTTTATCGGTAGGCGGCAGTGGGAGTACCGGCGAAGAATAACAGACAGTCTTCGCCAAATGACTTCCTGTGGTTATGGGTCCCGGCCTTCGCCGGGACGACATTGAGGAGACAGCGGGGGCTAACGCGACTTCCGCCGCTTCGGCTTCACCGCCGCGAACACCGCGGTCAAATCCTCGCTCGCCGGCACCGCATCGTCGTCCAGATGCAGCCGGCTCTCCACATGCAAAAAATGCTCGCGCGAGACCGCAATCGCTCTTGCCACATCGCGGGCGCGCAGCGCTTCGATGATGGCGCCGTGCTCATCCACGGCGCAGATCGAATCACTGGCGGGTTCGTAGACCGAGACCATCACCGAGGACCGGCTGAGCAGATCGGCGAGGAAGTGCGTCAGCTCCGCATTGCCGAGCGCCTCCACCAGATGAACGTGAAAGGCGCCCGACAGCCGCACCGAGGCGGCGCGGTCGCCGCGCGTGGCGGCGGCGCGCTCCTCGGCGAGATGCGCCGTCAGCCGCTCGATCAGGGCATCGTCGACACGACGCACGAGCTGCGTCAGCACGCCGGCCTCGAGCACGCGATGCGCCTCGTAGACGCTGCGGACGTCGTCGAGCGTCGGACGCGGCACGCGAGCGCCGCGGTTGGGGATCATCTCCAGCCGCCGCTCGGCGCCGAGCCGATGCAGCACCTTGCGGATGCGCTCGCGCGAGACGCCGAAGATCTCGGCCAGCGGCGGCTCGGCGAGCTTGGCGCCGGCCTTCAGCTTGCCTTCCAGCAGCGCGTGCAGGATGGCCTGATAGACCGCCTCGTCCTCCGCCGGATTGGCCTTGCCGTTCCTCTTGCCGCTTCCCTTGTCGTCTCGCCTACGCTGCGTCGCCATGGTGGTAGCTAGGCCCAAACACTGCGCAGCGTCACCTCCAAAAAATGTGCACATTTGCCTTGTCGGCATGCAGGCGCCGCGCAGGGGGCAGGATCACCATCCGCTCAGCCCATTGATACAACTCATAATAATAAAATGTGCACATTTGGCACGCCGCTTGCTGCGTCCTCGCTGCAAGCTTTACGCACAACAAACGGGACATGCCCATGCACACCCCCTCCCGACGCAGCGTTTTGACATCCGGCGCGGCCCTGGCCGCGATCATTGCCGCCCCGGCGCGGCTGCGCGCCGCGCCCAGGGAGATCGTCATCGGCGGCCCCGCGGGCGCCGCGAAATATTTCAGTGCCGATTTGTTTCCCGTGCTGGAGAAGAAGCTCGACTGCAAGGTGCTCTATGAGGGCACCAACTCGCTGACCAATCTCCAGAAGATGCAGGCTGACAAGGCCGCGCCGAAAATCTCCGTCGTCATCATGGACGATCCGGTGATGCTGCCGGCAGCCAGCGACGGCCTGATCACCAAGATGTCGGCAGCGGCGATCGCCAACCTCGGCAAGCTGGTCGACGGCTCGGTGCATCAGGACGGAATGTGGGCGAACTATCAGCGGCCCTGGGCCGGCATCGCCTATTCGACCAAGCGCATGAAGACGGCGCCCGCAAAGTGGTCCGACCTGTGGGACGCGAAATATGCCTCCAAGGTGATCGTGCCGTCGCTGTCGAACACCGAAGGATTCTGGACGCTGCTCGCGGCCGCCCATCTCGAGACCGGCAAGCCCTACAAGGAGGCGCAGTACGAGATCGACGCCGCCTTCAAGAAGGTGAAGGAGCTGAGGGCCAACCTCTTGAATGTCTACACCAACGCGCCGCAGGCCATCAATCTGATGGAGCAGGGCGAGGCGTGGATGATCGGCGGCCAATTCTCGGCCTACACGCTGATCCGCAAGGCGGAAGGATCACCGGTCGATCTCGCCGTTCCGCAGGACGGCGGCTTTGCGATGCCGTCGGGCATCGCGAAGGTGAACGGCGCACCGGCCGGCGATCTCGCCGATGCCGTGATCGACTTCTTCCTGAGCCCGGAAGCGCAGATCATCCTCGCCGACAAGGCTTTCGTCGCGCCCACCAACAAGGGCACGCCGACGCCGGCGGGCTTCCCGGACCCGGCTTCGCTGTTCGCGCCGGACTGGGCATTCGTGGCCAAGAACCGCGCCTCCTGGGTCGACCGCTGGAGCAAGGAGATGACATGAGCGAGGCCGCCCCGCATCTCGTCGTTCGCGGCGTCTCCAAGACATACGGACCCACGACAGTCCTCGACCACATCGACCTGACCATCCGGCGCGGCGAGCTGGTCACGCTGCTCGGCCCGTCCGGTTGCGGCAAGACCACGCTGCTCCGTGCCATCGCCGGCCTGGCGCAACCAGACACCGGCAAGGTCGAGCTCGCCGGGCGCGACGTCACCCACGTGCCGCCACACAAGCGCAATGTCGGCGTGGTGTTCCAGAGCTACGCGCTGTTTCCGCATCTCACCGTCGCCGGCAACATCGCATTCGGGCTGAAGGTGCGCGGCGCGGCGAGGCGCGAGATCGACGCCGCAGTGGAACGCGCGCTGTCGCTGGTCAAGCTGGGCCATCTCGCCAGCAGGCGCATCACGGCGCTGTCGGGCGGCCAGCAGCAGCGCGTGGCCCTGGCGCGCGCCATCGCTGTCGAGCCCGATGTGCTGCTGTTCGACGAAGCGCTGTCGGCGCTCGATCGGAAGTTGCGCGAGGAGATGCAGGTCGAGCTGCGCCGCCTGCTCCAGGACGTGAAGGCCACCGCGATCTTCGTGACGCATGATCAGGACGAGGCGCTGACCATGTCCGACCGTGTCGCGGTCATGAACAAGGGGCGCATCGAGCAGCTCGCCGAGCCGCGGGAGCTGTATCTGCGTCCCGCAAGCCTGTTCGCACTCAACTTCGTCGGGCTCTCGACACGGATTGCCGGCACGGTGCTGGCGGCTGGCAACGGCCAGGTGGAGGTCGAGACCAAGGTCGGCCGCTTGTCGGCGGTCGGCAACTTCCGGGCGGGTTCGCCTGTCATCGTCGCAGCGCGCCCCGAACAGCTTCGGATCGGCGCGCAAGGCGAAGCGAATACGGCCGCGGGCCGGGTCCGCTCCGTGGTGTTCCAGGGCTCGCGCACGCTGGTCGAGGTCGATGCCGGGGCCGGTGAAAGCCTGCTCGCAGAGCTCTCCGGGCGCGACGGCACGATTCCTATTGTGCATGACGAGATTCGCCTGAGCTGGCCGGTGGCGGAGACCTTTGCATTTCCGATCGAGGCGCAGGCATGACCGAGGCGGCCCTTCCGGCACCCATGGCCGCGCCATCGGTCGATCGCGAGCGGCTCGCCGCGATCGGATTCGTGCTGCCGTCCTTCGTCATCATCGCCGGCGTGTTCGCGCTGCCGCTGGTGCTGCTGCTCGGCGTCAGCGTCGTCGATGCCAACGGACTGACCTTCGCCAACTACAGGCGCCTACTCGGCACGCCCTATTATCTCGGCGTGGTCTGGAATTCCCTGCGGCTCGGGCTGCTGACGACGCTGATCGCTTTTCTGATCAGCTATCCCGCCGCCTTCGCGCTGGCGCGCGCCCGCGGTGCCTTGCGCTCCGTGCTACTGGCGACGCTGTTTCTGCCGCTGGCGGCCAGCGTCATCGTCAAGGCGTTTGCCTGGACGATCCTGTTGCGCAGCGACGGCATCGTCAACGAGACGCTGATCGCGCTCGGCATCATCGAAGACCCGATCCGGATGATTTTCACCGAGACGGCGCTGATCGTCGGCGCTGTCAACATCTTCCTACCGTTCATGATCCTGCCGATCTATGCGATCGTGGCGCAGCTCGATCCGCGCTATGCCGAAGCCGCCGCCACGCTCGGCGCCTCGCCGGTCGTGACGTTCTTTCGCGTGATCCTGCCGTTGACCTTGCCCGGCATCGTCGCCGGCGTGGCGCTGGTGTTCTCGCTCTCGGTCTCCGCCTATGTGGTGCCAACGCTCCTGATTGGCGAAAAATACCCGACGCTCGCGACTGCCATTGCAAAAGCCTATCTGCTGGCGCGCGAACCCGGCTTCGGTGCCGCCGCCGGCGTCGTGCTGCTGGCGATCGCGATCGCGATCGTTGCGCTCAGTGCGCGCCTGTCGCGGGAGCCGAAATGATGACGCGCGCCGCAATCATCGTCTGCTGGGTGATGGCGATCGGGCTGGCCCTGTTCCTGATCGCGCCGCTGCTGGTGATCGCCGCCGCGAGCTTCTCGCCGACACCGGTGTTCGACCTGCCGCTGACCGGCGCATCGACGCGCTGGTACGGCAAGATCGGCCGGCTCGACGGCTTCTGGCCGTCGCTGCTGCTGTCGCTTCAGATCGCGCTGCTGTCGACGGCGATCTCGCTGATATCAGGCACGCTCGCGGCGATCGCGATCGCGCGCGGAAAGCTGCCGGGCGCCGGCATCTTTGCGACCGCGCTGGTTTCGCCGCTGATGATGCCGGGCCTCGTGCTCGGCATCGCGCTGCTGCAGGGCTTTCGCGCCGTCGGTTTCACCGCGCCCTGGGCGACGCTGCTGGTCGCACATCTCGTCATCACGCTACCCTATGTCGCGCGCACGATGATCGCGGGTCTCGCGCGGTTCGACTTCACGTTGATCGAGGCGGCGCGAACGCTCGGCTGCACCTATCCCGGCAGCGTATTGCGGGTGATGGTGCCGGCGCTGGCGCCGTCATTCCTGATCGCGGGAATCTTCTCGTTCCTGGCCTCGTTCGACAATTATCCGGTATCGATCTTCCTCGCCGACGTCCGCACCAAGACGCTGCCGATCCGCATGCTGCAATATATCGAGGAGGCGCCCGACCCGACGCTCGCGGCGCTCTCCACCCTCATCCTCGCGGGCACGGTGATCCTGCTGTTCGTCAGCGACCGTGTCGTCGGCCTGCATCGCATGGCCGGAACCACGGACTGATTCCATGAGCGAAGCAAAGCAACCCGTCTCACATCGCGACTTCGTCGGCTATCGCGGCAAGCCGCCGAACCCGCACTGGCCGAAGGGCGCGCGCGTCGCGGTGTCGCTGGTGGTAAATTTCGAGGAGGGCTCGGAGTTTTCCGTCAACGACGGCGATGCGGCCAACGAGGCGATCTACGAAGTGGTCCACAAGCTCGACGGCCCGGATTCCTGCATCGACAGTCATTTCGAATACGGCACGCGCGCTGCATGGTGGCGCATCATGGCCCTGTTCGACGCCTACGGCGTCAAGGCGACAGTGAGCTCCTGCGGCCGTGCGGTCGAACGCTCGCCGGAGCTGGCGCGCGATGCCATTGCCCGCGGCCACGAGGTCTCGGCCCATGGCTGGCGCTGGCAGAGCCACGCCGACATGGATGAAGCGAGCGAGCGCGAAATCATTGCCAGGACCGTGGCGGCGATCGAGCGCGCCACCGGGCAGCGCCCGGTTGGCTGGCACACGCGCTCGGCGACCTCACCGAACACGCGGCGGCTCCTGGTCGAGGACGGCGGCTTCCTCTACGACAGTGACGCCTATAACGACGACTTGCCCTACTACAAGGAGGTCGCCGGCAAGCAGCATCTGGTGCTGCCCTACGCTTTCGACACCAACGACATGCAGTATTACAACGCCGCGCGTTTCAGCGGAAACGACTTCGCCGACTACGTCATTGGCGCCTTCGAATGGCTCAGGCGCGAGGGTGAGACATCACCGAAGATGATGTCGGTGGGGCTGCATCTGCGCATGATCGGCCGCCCCGGCCGCATCAGCGCGCTGGAGCGGATCCTGGCACACATCACCGGAAGCGGCGCGGCGTGGATCGCGCCGCGAGCGGCGATCGCGCGGCATTGGATGCAGGAGGTGCCGGCGGGGGCGTGATCTCCGGCCGTCACCACACAGAAGATGTCATGCTCCGCGCACGCGGGACATCCAGTACGCCGCGGCGCCTCGGCTCTATCACGACTGCCTCTGGAATACTGGATTGCCCGCCCCAGTGCGCAATCGCGCACAAAGGCGGGCGATGAGAGCGAGGGTGTGGGAGCGGCTCGCAAAACGGCGCGAGCGTTAAACCCCAGCCACCGAGCTCCACAAATCCGCCAGCTTGCGCCGCAGGACCTGTGTCCGCGTCAGTGGCGCGGGCGTTTCCTCGTCTTCCGGCAGGCGCAGGCCGACGACGTTGACTCTGCCACCGGAGATCGAGCGCGCCACGAGCACGATCGGATCCAGCGCAAGCTCCGCGCCCTCTTTCGGCGCGCGGTCGAGATGGACGTCGAAATAGTCGGCCAAAGTGAGCTTGCTCTCGTCTTCGCCGGCCTTCACGCCGTAGATCTCTGCGAGCTCGGCGAGGGTGTGTTCGCCGGAGACCATGAAGTCGCCCAGCAGATGCGGGTCCGGCGCCGAGCTCGGCTGCATGTCGACGAAGAAGCGGTCGAGCGATTCGGCCTTTTCCGGCGGCGCCAGCAGATAGATGTAATCGCCGGGCGCGATCGGCTCGGCTTCCGCCGGCGTCAAAATGTTCTCCTTGCGGATCACGAGCGTCGGCTTCGACCAGGACGGGATCAGGCCGCGGCGAAAATACAGGCTCTTGGACCGCACCGGATAGCCGACGAGCTGCTGCTCGAGCTGCCCAGGCAGATCCAGTTCGACACGGCGAGGGCCGCGTTCGGCGCGCGGCAGCGCCACATGCAGCTTGCGCGCGGCCGGCCCCAGGGTCCAGCCCTGCAGCAGGAGCGAGATGATGACGACGACGAAGGCGACGTCGAAATAGAGATAGGCCTTCGACAGCCCGACCAGCATCGGGATCGAGGCCAGGAAGATCGCGACCGCGCCGCGCAGGCCGGTCCAGGCGATGAAGATCTTTTCGCGCCAGTTGAAGCGGAACGGCGCCAGGCAGACGAACACCGCGATCGGCCGCGCCACCAGCATCAGGACGAATGCGATCCCCACCGCCGGCAGCACGCTGCCGCCGAGCCGGCTCGGCGAGACCAGCAGGCCCAGCAGCACGAACATCACGATCTGCGCCAGCCAGGTCGCGGCGTCCAGGAAGGCCACCACCGAATTGTGCGCGCGCGTCGGGCGGTTGCCGATGATGATGCCGGCGAGATAGACCGCGAGGAAGCCTGAGGCGTGCATGATCTGCGAGCCGCCGAAGATGACGAGCGCGGCGGTGGTGACGAACGGCGCATGGAGGCCCTGCGGCAGCGCGACCTTGTTGAGCGCGATGACGACCAGACGCCCGCCGATCACCCCGACGACGGCGCCCAGCACGGCCTCCCGGGCAAACTCCATCAGCACATGCGCGGCCGTGCCCGTTCCCAGCGAGATATATTCGACCAGCATCAGGGTCAGGAAGATCGCGAAGGGATCGTTGGTGCCGGATTCCACCTCCAGCGTCGCGCCGACGCGCGGGCGCAGGCGCAGGCCCTGGGTATGCACCAGCAGGAACACTGCGGCCGCGTCAGTCGAGGCCACCACGGCGCCGACCAGCAGCGACTCCGTCCAGTTGAGGTCGAGCGCATATTTCGCGAACGGCGCCGTGATCAGCGCGGTCAGCAGCACGCCGACGGTCGCCAGCACCATGGAAGGCGCGAGCACGGTGCGGATGCTGGCAAAGCGGGTCCGCAGGCCGCCGTCGAACAGGATCAGTGCGAGCGCAACCGAGCCGACCAGATAGGTGGATCGGACGTCGTCGAACTGCAGCTGCCCGGGACCGGAATCGCCCGCAAGCATGCCGATCGCGAGGAAGACGAGCAGAAGAGGCGCGCCGAAGCGCAGCGCAAGCAGGCTTGACAGGATCCCGGCCAACACCAGGACGGCGCCGAGCAAGATGGCGAGGCTGACAGTGTCGAGGGAAGCCATGCGGTGCTGCGGTTACTCCGGGAGATCGACGATTTCAGTCAGGGGGCCACCGGCCGGGTACTCCCTCGCCCCGCTTGCGGGGAGAGGGTGGGGTGAGGGGGAGCCTCCGCGGGGGTGGTGACAGTGGGACTCGCGGAGAGTCCCCCTCACCCGAAATTCAAGCTGCGCTTGAATTTCGACCTCTCCCCGCAAGCGGGGCGAGGTGAAGTGTGCCGCGACCAACAGATTTGCCCGTCTCGAAAACATGCGCTTCAGCATCCTTATCGTCGCCGCCCCTGCACGCCAACCCATTTTCTCCCGCTCGCGGCAATCTGCCCGCATTTTGCGGCCTTAACGCACTTCACTTGGCGGTGTATCGGTGGTCCGGCCGGGCCGTTTGTGGGATTCTCCGGCGCGCTCGAATCAACATCTCCCGCCCGCTCCCCGACGAGACCGATAGACATGGACCTCAAAGACTTCATGGAGTTCGTGCAGACCACCGCGCGCAGCGTCGGGGCGGAAATCTCCTCGCCCTGGTTCTACCTGCAATTCGGGCTCATTCTGGCCGCGGCGGGCATCGCCTATGCCGCGGAAGCCGCCGTTCGCAGCCGCGTCGACATGACCTCGCTGGCGATGCGCTGGCCGCTGCCGCTCCGGCACTTCGCCCGAGTGATGGTCTCCAGCGCCTCGACGGCCGTGTTCACCCTGCTCGTGATCGTCTCCCGCGTGGTGATGTACCACGCGACCTGGCCGAGCCGCAGCTATCTCCTGATGGTCGCCGCCAAGCTGGGCCTGGCCTGGCTCGCGGTCCGGCTCTTGACCTCGGTGCTGCGCAACGCCTTCATCGTCAAGCTGGTGTCGATCACGGCCTGGTTCGTCGCGGCGCTCTCGATCGTGGGCCAGCTCGATGCGACGGTCGACCTGCTCGACTCCTTCGCCATCGTGCTCGGCGGCCTGCGGCTGACGCCGCTGCTGGTGATCAAGGCCGGCGCGCTGCTGCTCATCGCGCTCTGGCTCACCAACATCGCCAGCAATTTCGCCGAGAGCCGGATCAACTCGACCACCGATCTGACGCCATCGGTGCAGGTGCTGCTGGTCAAGATCATCCGCATCGGCCTGCTTGCGGTCGCGATCGTGATCGCGCTCGGCACGGTCGGCATCGATCTCTCGGCGCTCGCGGTGTTCTCCGGCGCGGTCGGCGTCGGCATCGGTATCGGCCTGCAGAAGATCGTCGCCAATTTCATCTCGGGCATCATCCTGCTCGCCGACAAATCGGTGAAGCCCGGCGATCTCGTCACCATCGGCGACAACACCGGGCGGATCAGCGCGATGAAGACGCGCTATATTTCCGTCGCGGCCGGCGATGGCCGCGAATTCCTGGTGCCGAACGAGGATCTGGTGACGCAAAAGGTCGTCAACTGGACCTACACCGACAAGAACACGCTCGTGAAGATCGCCTTCGGCACCAATTACGAGGCCGACCCGCGGCTGGTCTGCAGGCTCGCCGCCGAGACCGCGGCAGCTCATCCGCGCGCACAGAAGGGCAAGCCGCCGAATTGCATCCTGACCGAGTTCGCCGAAGCCGGGATGAAGTTCTCGCTGACCTTCTGGATCGCCGACCCCGACGGCATGGACAACGTCAAGAGCGACGTAATGCTGGCGCTGTGGGACGCCTTCAAGCGCGAGGGCATCCGGGTTCCCTACCCCGTCCGCGAAATCCGCGTCCGCGGCGGCGCCCTGCCGGTGGAAACCATCATGGAAGTCCCGAATTAGGCCCGCTTTCAGGCGCAAGGCAGGGAGGCTCGGCTTGCATGCAGGCCCGCAATCATTAAATTAGGGCCTTAAATCAGACCCTTGCGCCCACCTCGATACCGGCCCCGTGCCGAGAAGACCGCATCCGCATGAGCTACGTCGAAGCTACCGATACCTCGCTCCGCAAGACCGGACAGATCAAGCTGCATGGACCAAGCGCCTTTGCCGGCATGCGCAAGGCGGGCGCGCTGGTGGCGAAGTGCCTCGACGAGCTCACCGACATCGTCGGGCCCGGCGTTCCGACCGACCGCATCGACCAGTTCGTCCGCGACTTCGCCTTCAGCAACAATGCCTATCCGGCGACGCTGATGTATCGCGGCTACCGCTATTCGACCTGCACCTCGCTCAACCACGTGGTCTGCCACGGCATGCCCGGCGACCGTCCGCTGAAAGAGGGCGACATCGTCAACATCGACGTCACCTTCATCGTCGATGGCTGGTACGGCGATTCCAGCCGGATGTATGCGGTCGGCCCGATCGCGCGCAAGGCCGAGCGGCTGATCGAGGTGACCTATGAGGCGATGATGCGCGGCATCGCGGCGGTGAAGCCCGGCGCCACCACCGGCGACATCGGCCACGCCATCCAGAGTTTCGTCGAGCCGCAGGCCATGAGCGTGGTGCGCGATTTCTGCGGCCATGGCCTCGGGCGCATGTTCCACGACGAACCGAACATCATCCATATCGGCCGGCCCGGCGAAGGCGTGCAGCTCAAGCCCGGCATGTTCTTCACCATCGAGCCCATGATCAATCTCGGCAAGCCGCATGTGAAGATCCTGTCCGACGGCTGGACCGCCGTGACCCGCGACCGCTCGCTGTCGGCGCAGTTCGAGCATTCCGTCGGCGTCACCGCCACCGGCGTCGAGATCTTCACGCTGTCGGAGCGGCACGGCGAGAAGCAGATCGGGTGAGGGCGCGGCCGATCCGCCCGCAGACTCTGGAACACGCAAAAGTTGTCTGATAGGACATCGCGGCGCCGGGCGTAACCGGCGCAACGGGGGTTCGTTGGACATGTGGTTCAGGGTTGAGCAGGAACGCTCGTCAGCAGGCCAGAAATATGCCGTACGCTGCAACTCAGAGATCGCCGGCAAGCCGGTGATGGAGGAGCGGCTGGTCAAGGGCGTGACGGAGGCCCGCAAGACCGCCGAAATCCTGGCATCGTCGCTCAACGTCACGGCGACCGTCTATGGCACCGATACCGCCGGGGAATTCGTCTACGGCGTCTACGAGGTCAGTGAAGGGGCCGCCGTCGCCACCGACCCGCTGATCAAGAAGCTCTACGCCGAATCGGCCGCGGCATCGCTCACGCTCCAAAACCAATTGCTCGCCGAGATACCCGAAGACACCATCAAGGGCTTTGCGACGATGTCGGCTGCCCTTGGCTACATCGTTGCCCAGCACAAGCAGATCAAACGCTCGGCAACGCCTCAGATCGGCTATTCGACCTTGTTCCGCATCTTTTGCGGCGGCAAGGACCCAAGTACGCTGTCGCTTCCCACTGACGATGCCACGATCGCGATCCTGACCAGGAAGCTGGCCGACCTTGCAGGCTGGATGTGGTTGAGCGAGCTCCCCGGGTGCGGCTCGGCCGAGCGCAGCGCCGTCATTCCGGCCTGGCGCGCGAACAAAGTCACGCTCACCATCGACGGAGAATTGCAGGTGATCCGTCCGGGCAGTGTGTTCCGCGGCACGGTTCCTGACACAGGCGCGCAGTTCATGCTCGTCGTTCAAATGGCCGAGCGTCGGTCCTACGGCCAGAGCCCGCTCGACAGCGTTGGACTGATCTATAGCGAGCAGGACGAGGCGGCCGTCGTCGCGCTGGTCCGCCAGTTGCTGCGCGAATCGACGCCTTTCAAAGGCAGGGTGGTGCTGATCAACCGTGATCTGCGCACCGTCCGCTCGCGCATGTCGGATCGCTCCTGGAATGACATCGTTCCGCACGAACACGCCCGCCGCGAGCTCGATTTCATTGCTGCCTCGATCCGCAACCGCGACATGCTGAAGGCTGAAGGCCTCAGCATCCGGCGCGGACTGCTGCTGTCGGGCCCTCCCGGCGACGGCAAGTCGACGGCGATCGAATGCTTCGTCAACGACATCGCTGGTGAGGCCACGATCCTGATCGTCGAGGCGGTCGAACACATCCGCGCAGTCTATCATCTGGCGCAGACCCTGGCCCCGACTGTCGTCATCTTGGAAGACCTCGATCTCATGACCAAGAACCGGCAGAACCCCTATGCGGGCGTGAACAAGGACGACGTCACCGGTGAGCTGCTTCAGGTCCTGTCCGGCGGTTCCGCCTATGACGACATCATCACGATCGCAACGACGAACCACCCTGAAGCCATCGACGAAGCGCTCGCAAAGCGCGCCGGGCGCTTCGATGCGCATATCCGGATGGGTTATCCGAGCGACGACGACAAGCTGCGTATTCTCGAGCTCTATCTCGACCGCTTTGGTGTCAACGACGAATTGACGCGGCGCCGACTGCAACAGACCCTGATCCGTGATTTCGGCCGCCTTCACCTCGTACCCGCGCATATTGAGGAGTTCGTGAAGGCCGGCATCAAGCGGGCCCGCCTGGCCCGCAGGCCGCCCGAATATCTGGATTTCGAGCCGGGCATCGAGGCTACCAAGTCGATCGCGACGCAGAAGCCCACGACGGCTTGAGTAAGGTCACCTCCGCCGGGCGAACTCGCGCACTGCAGTGCCGCGCCCGCGGCGGCGAAATGACACTTCTCGGTTGCAAAACGCGCACGGTACGGCATGCTTGTGCGCAATGCCCGCCAAGCCCGACCACGACAAGAGCAAGCCCGAAGAAGCGCCGCACTATCTCGGCCATCGCGAACGGCTGCGCGAGCGCTTCTACAGCGCGGGTGCGGACGCGCTCAGCGACTACGAGCTTTTGGAGATGGCGCTGTTTCCGGCGCTACCGCGGCGTGACACCAAGCCGCTGGCGAAATCGCTGATCAAGATTTTCGGCTCGTTTGCCGAGGTCGTGCATGCGCCGGTGGCGCGCCTGCGCGAGGTGGACGGCGTCGGCGAATCCGCGATCCACCAGCTCAAGCTGCTCGCGGCGGCGGCGCATCGCGTCGCCAAGGGCGGGGTCAACAGCCGCAACGCGCTGTCGTCCTGGAACGAGGTGATCGACTATTGCCGCACCAGCATGGCGTTCGCCGACAAGGAGCAGTTTCGCCTGCTGTTCCTCGACAAGCGCAACCAGCTGATCGCCGACGAGGTGCAGCAGACCGGCACTGTCGATCACACCCCGGTCTATCCGCGCGAGGTGATCAAGCGCGCACTGGAATTGTCCGCGACCGCGCTGATCCTGGTGCACAACCACCCCTCTGGCGATCCCTCCCCTTCACAGGCCGACATCCAGATGACCAAGGCGATCATCGACATCGCAAAGCCGCTCGGGATTGCGGTGCACGACCACATCATCGTCGGCAAGAGCGGGCATGCGAGTTTGCGCGGGATGCGGCTGATTTAGTAGCAGTATCGCGGATCGACCGGAACGTAGGAGCCGTCCCGGCGCTGCATGTAGCAGCCGCGCTGATAGGCGTAATAGCCGGAGCGGCGGCGTTCGCCCTCGGAGGCGATTGCAGCGCCCGTGCCGGCACCGACGACGGCGCCGATGGCGGCGCCACGGCCTCCGCCGATGGCGCCCCCCACGATCGCTCCACCGACGCCGCCGAGGATGGCACCGCCAATGGCGTCCTGCGCTGCCGCCTCATGAGCCGGCATCGCCATCACAACCGTCAGACATGCCGCGATAGCGAAACTTCCAATGCGAAGACCTCGAAGCATGCTCGCCCTCCCCTGTGGTCAGACAAGTCATAGCGCCGCAGCCGGATTCGGACCAGAAGAATCACCACGCCGGGACCCGGCACTTCTCGCGGTGGCGTCGGAGGCTCGGCTGGAAGGCGGCTCAGGCCATGCCGCGCGCGCCGCGGGCCAGCCGATTCATCTCAAGCATCGATCCAGCGCTGCACCGCCTCGGCGGTGTCGGCCGGCGTGGTGTTGAAGCAGATCGCAGCGTCGGGCGCCAGGCGGTGGACGAGGTTGAGCACCTTCTCGAACAGCAGCAGGCGCTCCCTGGGCTCGCGCAGGCCCGCGCCGATCACGATGCAGTCGAAATTCTCCTCGCGCAACGTCGCCGTGACGGCGGCTTCCGCCGCGGCATCGAGATCGATCAGGCAACTCGTGACCTCGTAACCGAGATCGCGCAGGCGCAGCAGCTGCGCATCGATATAGTTGCGCACGAGCTCCGGCGTGAGCTGCGGGAATGCGCTGTAGTCCGCGTTGCCGGGCTCGATGCCGATCGCGAGGACGCGCGTGGTCATGCAGGACTCCTTAGCCGGACTGCCTCGTCTCGCTAACGGAGCAGCGGCCCTGCCGGTTCCCTCGCGGGCGGCCGCCCTGATCCCGGTCGTGCCGCTCATTTTTCCCAGCGAGGCTGTAACCCACTTCACACGCACCGCGCCGGCGGCCTGCCAGACTTGCGGGAGATCACGCTGGGCTCACGCCCTGTCACGGCACCTGGTTCACCTCATCTGACGCGGAGTTGCGATAATCCATTTATTGCGGGAGCGGAAAATGATTTCATTCGAGAGTCTGAAAAGCGAATACGAGCGAAATTGGGCCAATCTCGAGATCCGGCCTTCACGCCTCTCCGACGCGAACGCAGTCGCGCGCAAGGCCATTAACGGCAAGGCGACCTATCAACAGATCGAGCGATTGACCGGCGTCCCCTGGTATTTCGCTGCCCTCTGCCATTACCGCGAGTCCAATTTCGATTTCGACACTTATCTCGGCAACGGCGAAACGCTTCATCGCGTGACGACGCTCGTTCCGAAGGGGCGCGGCCCGTTTGCCACGTTCGTGGACGGCGCCGTGGACGCCTTCAGGATTGAGAATTTCGTCGGCGCGCACGACTGGGGGATCGCGCGGATTCTGTTCCGGCTCGAAGCGTTCAACGGCTTCGGCTATCACGCCAAGGGCTGCAATTCGCCCTATCTCTATGGCGGTTCGACGCTGTATGGCCCGCCCGAGGCAAGGGCCGGCAAATTCGTTCGCGATCATGAGTTTGATTCGAACCATGTCGATTCCCAGCTCGGCGCGGCTGTGATCCTGCATGCGATGATGTCGCTGGATTCCTCGATCAGCCTCGACGGCAGCCCGCAATTTGCGAGCCGCGCCGAACCGGAGGACGACGCCGCGTCGACGATCGTTCTCATGCAGCAGGCGCTCAACAAGCTCGGCGCCAATCCGCCGCTCGCCGAGGACGGCATCAGCGGACCGAAGACCAGAACCGCGGTCTCGCAGTTTCAGCAGCAGAACGGCCTGAGGGATACCGGACTTCTCGACGGCGCCACCGTCGCCGCCCTCACCCGCGCTGTGCAGTCGCGCGCCACCGGATCGAGCGGCGATGTGTCCAGGATCATGAAGCGGCTGGAGGATCTCGCGCAATTGCTGCGGCCGCCGGTCGGCGCCGTGATCCCGGCAACGACGACATCGGGCAATACGCTGCCCGCCACCAATGATCCGATCAGCCTGTTCGAACGGCTCTTCTCCCTCGTCAACAAGACAGCTCCCATGCCAGGACCCCTCACCCCGACCAGCCCCGCCCCCGTCGATCAGTTGAAGCAGGTCGTCGACCTGCTCGGCACCTTGCTCAACCGAGACGACAAGCCCGTCCTCGGCCAGGTCAATGGCGCGCTCGGCGATACCATCGGCAAGATGCTCGACGGCAAGAAGACTGCGCTCGGCATCGGCGGATCGCTGATCACGGCGCTGCTGTCGTCGGTGACGGCGAGCCCCAACGCTGGCGGTCTTGCCGGGTTGCTCGGGACGCTCGTGTCGGCGGTGCCGGGCCTCGGCCAATTCGCGATGCCGATCTCGCTGGCGCTCACGGCCTGGGGCGTGCTCGGCAAGATGGAGAAGTGGGCCCAGGGCACCGCGCCGCCGCCCAAGCCGACGACCTAGCCTGCGGCCATCCCTACGAGACGCGCGCCTATGACGGGCGCTCAGGATGAGGTCGCGTTTCGCGGCGCCTACTGACGCAGCATGATCAGGGGATCAGCGGTATCAGGGACGCGCCGCCATTGCGCATTGTCGTCGGCCTCGAACTGCCAGGCCTCACCGGCCTTCGACAGCAGGATGATCTGGCCGCGCTCGAGCCGCCATTGCGTCGGGTTGAACTGCGCGATGGCCGCGTCGCATTTCGGCTTGAGGAAGACCTGGAAATTGTCCGGCCCGGCTTCGGTGTTGGTCAGCGTCAGCCCGCAGACCGGCTGGCCGTTGCCCCGCACGATCGACCAGTCGCCGATCATCTGGTCCATCGACTTCGCCATCGAGCGGGCGGCGGCGAGGTCCTGCAGGATGTAGACGCCCTCGCCCTGCCGCAGACCTTCGAAGATGCCGGCCTCGACCTCGGTGAAGTCGATCACCGCTTCACCGCTCGCATCCTGCAAGCGGACGATGTCGAGACCCCTGACGCTCCAGGCGACGATGTCCTTGGTGAAGGGCAGCGCGGCCTTGCAGGCCGGCTCCAGCTCGAGCTTGAAGCCTTGAGCAGCAGTGTCGGCCTTGAGCGTGACGACGCAGGTCTTGCTGCGCTCGGTGGTCGAGAGCTCCCACTGCCCGGGCATCTCCTTCTTCAGGGTCGTCGTATCCTGCGCCTGCGCGATGCCGATCGCGGCCAAGGAGGCCGCGACGGCGAATGCAACGACCCGAAGAACTCTCATCAGCGCCCCTTGAAAGGCGTTTCCGCAACCGGCGTCAACGGCGCCTTGCCTGAGAACCAGGACTTGAGATTGTCGACCACGAGCTGGTCCATCGCGTTGCGCGTCACCACCGAGGCCGAGCCGATATGCGGCAGCAGCACGACGTTCTGCATGGTCTTGAGCTCGTCGGGCACGTTCGGCTCGGCCGCGAACACGTCGAGGCCGGCGGCGAGGATGGTGCCAGACTTGAGCGCCTGGACCAGCGCCGGTTCGTCGATCACCGAGCCGCGCGCGACGTTGACCAGCACACCGCGCGGGCCGAGCGCCTTCAGCACCTCGGCGTTGATCATCTTGTTCGTGCTGGCGCCACCGGGCACGATCACCACCAGCGTGTCCACCGCCTTCGCCATCTCGATCAGGTCGGGGTAGTGCTTGTAGGCGACGTCCTTGGACGGATTGCGGGTGTGATAGACCACCGGCACCAGCGAGGCATCGAGCCGGCGCGCGATCGCCTGTCCGATCCGGCCCATGCCGACGATGCCGACCTTGCGGTCGCGCAGCGAGCCGACGCTGAGCGGATAGTTCTGGGTCTGCCAGAGACCGGAGCGCACATAACGATCGGCCTTGATGAATTCGCGCACCGTGGAGATCAGAAGGCCCATCGCGACGTCGGCGACCTCCTCGGTCAGCACGTCGGGCGTGTTGGTGACGATGATGTTGTGCTCGGCAGCGTATTTGGCATCGACGTGGTCGTAGCCGACGCCGAAGCTCGCCACCATCTCGATCTTGGGCAATTGCGACAGCGAATCCCGGTCGGCACGCACGGTGTGATAGGTCACGGCCACGCCCCGGATCTGTTCGCGAACCGCCGGCGTCAGCCGCTCGAGGTCACCTCGCGTCTCCGCCTTGTGCACGACGAAATGATCGGAAAACCCGTTCTCGAGGATCGGCCGGACCGGCCCATAAATCAGAAGGTCGATCTTTTCGGACGAAATCGAACCGGTGGTCATCAGTTGTCCTTTCCAAGCGCGCTCTCGTGCCAGCGCCGTAAAACGAGGTGGGAAACTAGCGCCAGCACCCCATAGATGACAATCCCGGCCAGCGACAACAGCAGCAGCGCTGCGAACATGCGGGGTATGTTCAATCGGTAGCCGGATTCCGCGATCCTGTAGGCGAGCCCGGATCCAGCGCCGGCCGTTCCCGCCGCGATCTCGGCCACGACCGCGCCGATCAGCGACAGGCCGCCGGCAATGCGCAGGCCGCCGAGAATGTAAGGCAGCGCCGCCGGCAGCTTGAGAAAGCGCAGGATCTGCTGCGGCGAGGCGCCATAGAGCTGGAACAGGCCAGCGAGGTTGCGATCGACCGAATTGAGCCCGAGCGTGGTGTTCGACAGCACCGGGAAAAAGGCGACGATGAAGGCGCAGACCACGACCGCGGTCTGCTGCTCCAGATAGATCAGCAGCAGCGGCGCAATGGCGATGACGGGCGTGACCTGAAGCACCACGGCATAGGGGAATAGCGATGCTTCGACCCATTTGGACTGGTTGAACAGCAGCGCCAGCGCGATGCCGCCGACGCTGGCCGCGACAAAACCTTCGAGCGTGGTCAGCAGCGTCGCCGCAAGCGATTGCGACAGCACCGCCCAATCCTTGATCAGGGTCAGGAAAATGACGGAGGGCGCCGGCAGCACGTAAGGCGGGATGTCCTTGATGCGGACCACGAGCTCCCAGGCGAGCAATCCCGCCGCGAACACGATGACCGGCAGCACGAAGCGCACCGCGCGTCTTGCGCCGGACGGCTTCGCAGTGACGGAAGCTTGCGCGTTCATAGCGTGGACTGCCCTGCATAGGACGGCGCCAGCGCCGCCGACACTTTCCGGCAATAATCGGAATAGGCGACTGAAGTGCGAAACTCCTCGCCGCGCGGCTCGACCGTCTCGATGCGGAAGTCGGCCTGGATGCGGCCCGGCCGCGCCGTCATCACCACCACGCGCTGCGACAGATAGACGGATTCGAACACCGAATGCGTGACGAAGATGACGGTCTTGCCGAGCCTGCGCCACAGCGCGAGCAAATCGTCGTTGAGGCGGAAGCGCGTGATTTCGTCGAGCGCCGCGAACGGCTCATCCATCAGGAGGATATCAGGGTCGGTGACGAGCGCGCGCGCCAGCGACACCCGCATCTTCATGCCGCCAGAGAGCTCGCGCGGAAAGGCGTCGGCGAAATCGCCAAGCCCGACGCTCGCCAGCGCCTCATCGGCACGCGCGCGCGCTTCCGCCTTCGGAACGCCTGCGAGCTTCAGCGGCAGCCGCACGTTCTCGCGCGCGCTGGTCCAGGGCATCAGGGTCGGCTCCTGAAACACGAAGCCGATGCCATGACCTGGTTGAATATGACCTGGCTGAACAAGACCTGGCTGGGGTCCGCCCTCCCGACGCGCCAGCCTCACGATTCCTGATGACGGCGCGCTGAGCTCGGCAATCAGCCGCAGCGCGGTGGATTTGCCGCAACCTGACGGTCCCAGCAGCGAAATGAACTCGCCCTTGCGCACCGCAAGATCGAGCGGGCCGAGCGCCAGCACGCCGTTGTCATAGGTCTTCGTCACGCCGCGCAGGCTCACAGCCAGGGCCGTCAGGCCGGTCTCGACCCCCGCCGACGTTTGGACTGATGACATCGGCCTTGCGTTACGGTTTGCTCGGGCGCAGCTCGGCGCCGACGCCCTTGTTGACGAAGCGCAGCGTATAGGATTTGCGGAAATCGAGGTCCGCCTTCACCACGCCCGCCTTCACCATCTTGTTGAAGAAGGAGGTGTAGCGCTCGTCGCTCATCGCGCCGATGCCGTTCCTCAGCGAATCGCCGGAATCGACGATGCCGTACTCCTTCATCTTGGCGACGGAATAGGCGAGCAGCTCGTCGGTCATCTCCGGATTGAGCTTCTTGATCATGGCGTTGCCCGCGGAATTGTCGCGGTAGATGTAATTGTACCAACCGACCATGGAGGCATCGACGAAGCGCTGCACCAGGTCGGGCTTCTTCTCGACCACGTCGCGGCGGCTCTCGATCAGGGTCGAATAGGTGTTGAAGCCGTAATCGGCGAGCAGCAAGACGTTGGGCTTGAAGCCGGCGGCCTTCTCGACCGCGAAGGGCTCGGAGGTGACGTAACCCTGCATCGCGCTCTTGGGATTGGCGATGAAGGGCTGCGGATTGAAATTGTAGGGGCGAACGTTCTTCTCGCTGAAACCGTATTCGGATTTCAGCCACTGGAAATAGCTGGTCATGCCCTCCTTGGAGACGAACAGCGTCAGCGGCTTGAGGTCCTCGATCTTGGCGACCTTGGCATCGGGCTGCGTCAGCATCACCTGCGGATCCTTCTGGAACACCGCTGCGATCGTGACGACCGGGACGTTATTGGCGACCGCGTCGAACGACATCAGCGTGTTCGCTGCCATGAAGAAATCGATCTTGCCGGCGATCAGCAGCATCCGGTTGTTCTCGTTGGGCCCGCCGGGGACGATGGTGACGTCCAGCCCATATTTCTTGTAAGTGCCGTCGGCGACGGCCTGGAAAAAGCCGCCATGCTCGGCCTCGGCCACCCAATTGGTGCCGAACATGACCTTGTCCAGGGTTTCGGCGCGCGCCGGGACGACCGAGACGAAAGCGGCCATCAAGCCCGCCGTTAAGGCTCGCCGCAGATGAGAAGGGCTCATGATGGGACTCCGTCGATCGCTTCTAGCCGATGTCCAAGCAACGCGATAAAACCGCAAGACATTCAGGGACGCGAGCCGGCCTGGCCCGCGTCCCCTGATAACCCAAACTACGTGACAAATTCGGGCAAAGAAACCTTGATGACGCCTTCCCGCGACTGGACCGAGATCCGCTGGGCCGATGCCAGCCCCGCCGAGGTGTCGCGCTGGATCGCAGTGCTGCCGCTGGCGGCGACCGAGCAGCACGGCCCGCATCTGCCGCTCGAGACTGACGTGCTGATCGCCGACGCCTATCTGGCGCGGGTGCGCGAGCTCCTGCCCGAGAGCGCTCCGGCCAGTTTCCTGCCCGTTGAACCGATCGGGATTTCCACCGAGCATATCGACTATCCGGGCACGCAGACGCTGCCGACCGACATCGCGTTGAAAAAATGGACCGCGATCGGCGAAGACATCGCGCGCCGCGGATTGAAGAAGCTCGTCATCATCACCAGCCATGGCGGCAACAGCGCGGCCATGATGCTGATCGCGCAAGATCTTCGCGCGCATCAGAAGCTGCTCGTGGTGACGACGTCGTGGTCGCGGCTGTCGGGCGCGGACCAGCTGTTCCCGGCCGACGAAGTACGGCACGGCATCCACGGCGGTGCAGTCGAGACCTCAATCATGCTGGCCCGCTATCGCGATCAAGTGCGCGTTGATGCGATCGCGGATTTTCCCGCGAGCAGCATCGCGATGGAGCAGCAATATCGCTGGCTGTCGACGCAGCGACCCGCACCGTTCGCCTGGCAGGCGCAGGATCTCAACCCAAGCGGCGCCGTCGGCAATGCGACGTTGGCCGTGGCCGCGAAAGGCGAGCGGCTGATCGACCAGGGCGCTCGCGCTTTTTGCGAGCTGCTTGCCGAGGTTGATAACTTCGACGTGAACAGGCTCGCCAAAGGCCCTCTCGGTTAGCGCCTATCCCACTGGAAGCATTCGGGAAAGAGCCAGACTCGACCTCCGCTTTTGCCGGTTTCGAACCGGACGCGCGGAGCCTCCGTCCAACTCGGTACGCGGGCCACAACGGACCGCCTCAACCCGGATGGAGTTTCACATGTCGATCAAGACCAAGATTTTTGCAGTTGCCCTCACCGCGCTCACCCTGACTGGCAGCGTCGTCGCCACCACCTCGCAGGCGCAAGCCAAGCCGCTCGGCTGGGGCGTCGGCGTCGGCCTGGGCATCGCCACCGCCGCCGTCGTCGGCTCCGCGATCGCCGCTAGCAACGACCCCTATTACAACGGCTATCACCGCTGCGGCTGGGCCGCCCAGTACAACGCCTTTGGCCAGTACGTCGGCCGCGTTCGCACCTGCTTCTGATTTGAGGCCCTGAGGCCGATCTCACGTGGATCCTGCGTCCGACACGGGCGCCTCATCCACCCCGTGTCGTGCCCCCGACCCCGCCCGGATGTCCCCCCGGGCGGGGTCAACTGTTTTAGCGCCTCGGGAATTTGTTGCAGTCCCGTCACACAGCGGTGCGAACCACCCCCTGCGGCAATCTGAACTAGTTGCTATTGCGAATTAATCGCAATAACGTTGGCAACAGGTTCAGGGGCTTGGGAAGAAGTCGCGCCGGATCGAGATCATCTCGTTCGCTCGCGGAGCACCTAAGCCTGATGACAGGGTCGCCGCGAATCGGCAGGGATAGTGCGGCGAGTGGACACACTCGCTTTGGGGGCGTGCGTTTTGACGTTGAGGGGTCACCGTTACAGGTATTTGCGGACGGCCGCGGCGATTGCCACGGGCGTCTTGGCTTTGCCCGCCAGCAGCCGCGCGGCCGATCTGCCGCTGAAGGCACCGGCGCTGAAAGCCCTCTATGACTGGACCGGCCTCTACATCGGTGCGCATGCCGGCTACAGCCTCGGCTCGTCGCGCTTCGCGCTGAACGACGGCACCGGGATCAACGACAGCGGCGTCTTCAGCGGCATGATCGGCGGCGTGCAGGCCGGCTACAATTACCGGCTCAACTCCGGTTGGCTTGTCGGCGTTGAAGGCGATTTCTCGTTTCCGAACTACATCACCTCCAACTCGATCGTGTCCTTTCTGGCGACACCCGCCAACACCGTCACGCAGCAATGGGATTACACCGCGAGCCTGCGCGGCCGCGTCGGCTACACCAGCGGTCCCTGGCTCGTCTACGCCACCGGCGGCTTTGCTTGGATGGGTGAGCGTTATTTCGACACGCCTGCCGCAGGGGAAGCAGTCCCGAAAATCCTGAACACGCGGCCCGGCTGGATCGCGGGTGGCGGCATCGAGTACGGCTTCGCGCCGCATTGGAGCGCGCGGATCGAATATCTCTACAGCCGCTTCGACGGCGCCAATGTCGCCTTCTCCACCGGCGCCCAGTACACCTCGTCGTCGCTCGACTTCCAGTCGGTCCGGCTCGGCCTCAACCGCAAGGTCGATTGGCCGGGCATGCCGAGCTACAATCCCAAGAGCTCGGGGATCGGCTCGCTGATCGACACGGAATCGGATCGCTGGGAGATCCACGGCCAGAGCACCTATCTGCCGCAAGGCTACCCGTCGTTCCCCGCCCTCTACACCGGGCCGAATTCGCTCTCGCCATCAAGGCAGGCCAAGGCGACCTGGAGCAACAGCCTGTTCCTGAATGCAAAGCTGTGGGACGGCGGCGAGGTCTATTACAATCCCGAACTGCTGCAGGGATTTGGATTGAACGACACGGTCGGCGCGGCCGGTTTCCCCAACGGCGAAGCGCAGAAGTCGAACTTTCCCTATCCGCACTACAACACCTCGCGCCTGTTCGTGCGCCAGACGTTTGGCTTTGGCGGCGAGCAGGAAGAGCTCGCCAGCGGCCAGTTGCAGCTCGGAAAGAAGGCCGACGTATCCAGGCTCACGGTGCAGGCCGGCAAATTCCCGGTGGTCGACGTGTTCGACGGCAACGCCTACGCCAAGGACACCCGCAAGGACTTCATGAACTGGTCGCTGTGGGCGCCAGGCGCCTTCGACTATTCCGCCGACAAGGTTGGCCTCACCTACGGCGTCACCGCCGAGCTGAACCAAAAGCAGTGGGCGTTGCGCGGCGGCTACTTCCTGATGGTCGCCGAGTCCAATTCGAATCATTTCGACACCAGGGTCGGCGAGCGCGGCCAGTACGTGCTCGAGCTCGAAACGCGCTTCTCGCTGCTCGGCCAGCCCGGCAAGCTCAGGACCATAGGCTGGCTCGACAGCGCCAATATGGGCAGCTTCCGCGAGACGCTGAACAATCCCGCGCTCAACCTCGACATCGCGCAGACTCGGCGCGGCCGTCTGAAGTATGGCTACGTGCTCAACCTCGAGCAGGCGATCACCGAGGATGTCGGTCTGTTCGGGCGTTGGAGCTGGAACGACGGCAAGACCGAGACGCTGGCCTTCACCGACATTCACCGCAGCCTGTCCGCGGGATTGTCGATCAAGGGCACGAAATGGGGCCGGCCCGATGACGTGATCGGCGTCGGTGGCGCCATCAATGCCATCTCGCAGGATTACCGCGACTTCCTGGCCGCCGGCGGCCTCGGTGTTCTCATCGGCGACGGCGCGCTCAACTACCGCCGCGAGCGCATCCTCGAAACCTATTACGCCTACGCGCTGAACAAGAGTCTCACCCTCACCGCCGACTACCAGCTGATCGTCAACCCCGCATACAACGCTGATCGCGGCCCAGTGTCGGTATTCTCGGGACGGCTGCACGGCGAGTTCTGAGCGCGGCTCAGAACAACAGCGCGACGCCCGAGACGAACAGCAGCGCAAGCACGATCTTGCGGAACGTGGCCTCGTCGATGCGGCCGAACAGTTTCAGCCCGAGCCACGTTCCCGCAAAGAGAAACGGCAGGCCGAGCGCGAACAGCTTTGCGGTCTCGAACGTCAGCGCTCCCTTGGCCCCCAGAAAGAGCGCCGCCGTGGCGAACACCACGACTGCGACGGGCTGGAACGTGGCGCGCTGGACCTCCTTGGGCAGGCCGCGCAGATTGCACCAGATGGTGACGATGATGCCAGCGAGGCCGGTCAGCCCACCAAGCACACCGTTGACGAAACCGATCGTCATGTCTGCGGCCGGCGGCACGATTGTCGCGACCTTGAGCTGCGGCCTGAAGAACGCATAGAGGCTGTAGACGATCAGGATCGCCCCAACCGCGATGCGGACGCTCTTGGGATCGGCCGAGGTCAGGAGTGACACGCCGACCGGCACGCCCACGACGGCACCGATCATGAAGGGCCATAGCCGGCGCCAGTCGAGCGCGCTGCGCAGCTTCCAGACCGAGTAGCCTTGCACCAGGAGGCCGAAGCCGACGATCAGGCTGGCGCTCTGAAGCGGCGTCAGCACATAAAGCCACAGCGATGCCGCGACGAGGCCGAAGGCAAAACCGGAGAGGCCGGCGACGAACGCACCGGCGAAGGTTGCCAACAGGAAAAGCGGTAGTTCGATTGTGATCCCGTCCATTGCTCGCTCCAAACATCAGCGAGCAGCGCTTGCGTGGGATCACCACTTCACGGGGAGGCTGCGATATCCCCGGTGGTGCAAGCCTAGGTGAAGCCACTTCCCTCCACAATGATCTTCTTAAGCCGCCCGGATCGCGTCCAGGAATTTCCCGACCTCGACCTTGAGGCGGCTGCTCTCGCCGGAGAGCGACTTCGCTGACGCGAGCACGGTGGAGGAGGCCGATCCGGTCTGGCTCGCGCCGCGCTGCACGTCGACGATGCTGGCGGAGACCTGCTGGGTGCCGCGGGCCGCCTGCTGCACGTTGCGGGAAATCTCCCGCGTCGCCGCGCCCTGCTCCTCGACCGCGGAGGCGATCGCCGATGCGATCTCGGACATGCGGGTGATGGTGTCGCCGATCGACTTGATGGCGCCGACCGAATCCTCCGTCGCGCTCTGGATTCCCGTGATCTGCTGGCTGATCTCGCCGGTGGCCTTGGCGGTCTGCTCGGCCAGCGCCTTGACCTCTGAGGCGACCACGGCGAAGCCGCGCCCGGCCTCGCCGGCGCGCGCCGCCTCGATCGTGGCATTGAGCGCCAGAAGATTGGTCTGGCCCGCGATCTGACTGATGAGCTCGACCACGTCGCCGATCCGGCCGGCAGCCTTGGCGAGCTCGCCGACATAGTCGTTGGTCCGCGCTGCCTGCTGCACCGCTTCGCTGGCCACGCGCGCGGAGTCCTGAACCTGCCGGCCGATCTCGTCGACCGAGGACGCCATCTCTTCCGCGGCCGCGGCAACGGTCTGCACGTTGCTGGAAGCCTGCTCGGAGGCGGCCGCGACGGTTGCGGTGACCTTTTCCGATTGATCGGCGGTGCTCGTCAGCGTTCCCGCCGACACTTCCAACTCCGACGATGCCGACGACACCGTGTTGATGACGTCGCCGATCAACGCTTCGAAATCGCGCGCGATCTGGTCCATGCGCTGGCTGCGCCGGAGTTTTGCCTCGGCTTCGACCGCAGCGGCCTCGTCGGCGGCCTTCTTGGCGGAGAGCGAGTCCTTGAAGTGCTGGAGCGAGCCCGCCACCTGGCTGATCTCGTCATTGCGGCCCGTCACGGGAATCTCGACCTCGTGCTGTCCGGCGGCAAGCGTTGCGATCACGTCCGCGAGCCGGCTCAGCGGCGTCACCACGCGCCGGCGCAGCATCATGGTCACGCCACCGAGAGTCCCCAGCAACGCCAGCACCGCCACGCCCGCGAGCGCGAACATCGCCAACGCGCCGTCGCGCGCGGCCGAGGCGCGCTCGGCCGCTTCGGCCAGGGCGGCATCGCGCACGCCGTAGAACATCTGGATGGCGGGTACGATGACGTTGGCCAGCTCTTCGGCGTTGATGCCGTACTTGCCGTCACCACGGGCCGTGGACATCTCCTTGTCCACGGCAGCGGCTGCTATCCCGAAGTAAGAGTCGGTCGCCGCCCTCAGCGCCGTGGCGATGCGGGGCGGGCTTCCGAGTTCGTCGATGCCGGCCTCGATGCGCTCGCGGTCGGCCTCGACACGCCCCTGCATACGATCCATCAGCGAGAATTCGGGAGCCGTGAGCGGTCGGCGTGCGCTCAGCGCAGGGGACAGCGTGGCGGCGCGGCTGCCGGCCGAGACGCGCAGATCCTGCGCCGTTCGCGCCAGGCTCAGCAGCGCCGCAAGCGAGGAATCAGCATTGATGACCTTCGCTTCGAGCCGGTTCATGATCGGCTCGATATTGCCGATGACCTCGGCAACGCCCGGAAGGAAGCCCTTGACCACAGCGCTGTCGCGTGCCGCCAGGGGAAGGCTCATCGCGCGGTCTGCCGCCGTGGTGATGTCCTTGAGCCGCCGCGCGGTACGGTCCAGGTTTTCGATCATCGGTCCGGAATCATCCAGCACCATGATGGCACGCCTGGCCCCCTCGAATGCGGCATCGACCGCTTTCGCGGCCTTCGCGGCGGCTTCGATCTGGACCTGCGTCGCAGAATTCTCCTGGAAGATCGGGGAAATGTAGGGAGCACGAAGGCCGGCAACGTGCTGACTGACCATCAGGGTCGCGCCAAAGGCGTCGACCGTCTTGATCGCGTCGGAGCGGTTCGTGAAGATGCGCGCCTGGGGTATGAGCACCTCGGCGCCAAGGATGACTGCAAACACCGTCACCGTCAGCATCGACAGCGCAAAGAGCTTCCCGATCCGCATCTGATCCCCCGAATACATTCCTGCAAATGCCGAAAACTTAGCCGGTTGCCGCTAAGAGCCCGTTAAGCAACGGCATGCCCGTAGTTCCGCGGGGTATCGGGGATTGCCTTCCGGGACGGGGTCGCCGAAGTTCCTTCGCGATGCCCAATGCGACAGAATCGTCGGCATTTCTTCCTCGAATACCTATATCAATGCCTGTGCCGCCATCCGGGCCACACTCCCTTACCTCGGAACATCAATGCTCTCGGCCGAACTCGCCATCGTCGTCGTCCTGATCGTCATCAACGGCTTGCTGTCCATGTCCGAGCTGGCCGTGGTCTCGTCGCGCCCGGCCCGGCTGTCGATGCTCGCCGCAAAGGGCGTCCGCGGCGCCGAGCGGGCGCTGACGCTCGCGGCCGATCCCGGCAAGTTTCTCTCGACGGTGCAGATCGGCATCACCCTGGTCGGCGTCCTCTCCGGCGCGTTCTCGGGCGCGACGCTCGGACAGCGGCTGACGCAATGGCTGCTCGAGCTCGGCCTGTCCGCAGGAATTGCCGACATCGTCGGAATGGGCCTGGTTGTCACGCTCATCACCTACGCCACCCTGATCGTTGGCGAGCTGGTGCCGAAGCAGGTGGCCCTGCGTGACCCCGAGAGCATCGCGGTCAGGGTCGCACCCGCGATGCACGTGCTTGCGAAGGTCTCGCTGCCGCTGGTCTTCCTGCTCGATCTCTCCGGCAAGCTGATCCTCACGCTGCTCGGCCATGGCGGCAAGTCCGAAGAGAAGGTGTCGGAAGACGAGATCCATCATCTCGTCAGCGAGGCCGAAAGCGCGGGCGTGCTCGAGTCAGGTGAAAAGGAGATGATCGCGGGCGTGATGCGGCTCGGCGACCGGCCGGTCGGCGCGATCATGACGCCGCGCACCGAGGTCAACGAGATCGACCTCAACGATACGCCGGAAAGTATTCAAGCGATCATCGCCAAGAGTCCGCATTCGCGCTTTCCCGTCTCCGACGGCGACCGTGACAAGCCGATCGGCGTGCTCCAGGCCAAGGACCTGCTGGTCGCCTTCATGAACGAGCGCACGCCGGATTTGCGCGTGCTGGTTCGCGAGGCGCCCGGCATTCCCGCGTCGGCCGATGCCCGCGACGTGCTGGCGATCCTCAAGGCTGCGCCGGTGCATGTCGGCCTCGTCTACGACGAATACGGCGCCTTCGAAGGTATCGTGACGACGGCTGACATTCTGGAATCGATCGTCGGCGCATTCCATTCCGAGGAGGGCCCGCCGGAACCGGCCTATGTCAAGCGCGCGGATGATTCGCTGCTGGTCTCAGGCTGGATGCCGGTCGACGAATTCGGCGAGCTGCTCGGCATCGAACTGCCGCCGCACCGCTACAACACGGTCGCCGGTCTCGTGCTGCAACAATTCAACGTGCTGCCTGATGTCGGCGACGCCTTCGACTTCGGCGACTGGCACATCGAGGTGGTCGATCTCGACGGACGGAGGATCGACAAGATTCTCGCGAGCCGACGGAGCGAAGTAGAGACGGGATGAGCGCGCGAAGACGTGTTGGATGCAGATCGCCGCACCAAGCTCCACTCGTCGTCCCGGCGAAGGCCGGGACCCATAGCCACAAGATTGAATTTTGCGAAGACTGGTAGTTGCGTGGTACTCCTACCTGCGCATTGTCGATAAATCACGCGGTATGGGTCCCGGCCTTCGCCGGGACGACAGTGGAATTTGTTGCGCTAGACCCTCACCCCAAACCTCACCCCGATCCGCTTCTCCTTGCGCCAGATCACGGTGCAGGCGAGATGTGTTCCGTCGGCCTTGGACGAACAGGCTGAAATGGTCGGGGATGCCGACGGGACTGCTGACGTCGAGCGCGGCGCCGGTATCGGACAGGTTGCGGATAGTGCAGTCGATCGCGCCGCCGCCGCCGAACTCGATCGTTCCGGCCTTCAGCACGCGATGCCTTGCCTTGTCGCGCCGCTCGTCCATGGGGACAATCTACACCCAAAGTTGAACCAAACGTTGAACGCAGCCCATGTTGTGATGCCTTTGCGCGCGGGGGCCTGCGGCCTTGCAAGTGGACCGGCGCCTACAGCGCAGGCTGGAACGTCTCCGTCCGCGCCATCCGCCAGGCATCGCGGAAGCGCGGGTCTTCGGTGCCTTCGAGCAGCTCGCCCGGACGCAGCGACGGATAAAGCTGCGCGAAGGATCTCACGTCCGTCGTCGAGGTGCGCTGGGAGAAGTGGATCGGGCGCAGCTGCTGCGGATGTTCGAGACCGGCCGCGGCGATCAGCTCGGTCAGCGAGTGCAGCGTCGCAAGGTGATAATTGTGCACGCGGTCGATCTTGAGCGGCACATAGAGCGCGCGCGCCCGCGTCGGGTCCTGGGTCGCGACGCCGGTCGGGCATCGGTCGGTGTGGCAGCTCAGCGACTGGATGCAGCCGAGCGAGAACATGAAGCCGCGCGCCGAATTGCAGTAGTCCGCACCGATCGCCATGGCGCGTGCCATGTCGAAGGCGGTGGCGATCTTGCCGGAGGCGCCGATCTTGATGCGGTCGCGCGCGTTGATGCCGATCAGCGCGTTGTGGACGAAACTGACGCCCTCCCGCATCGGCATGCCCAGATGGTCCATGAACTCCAACGGCGCGGCGCCGGTGCCACCCTCGTTGCCGTCGACGACGATGAAGTCGGGATAGATGCCGGTCTCGATCATCGCCTTGCAGATCGCCAAGAATTCCCAGGGGTGGCCGATGCACAACTTGAAGCCGGTCGGCTTGCCGCCGGAGAGCTTTCGCATCTCGCCGATGAACTGCATCATGCCAACAGGCGTCGAGAAGGCGCGATGCGAGGCCGGCGAGATGCAATCCTCGCCCATCGCGACCCCGCGGATCTTGGAAATTTCCTCCGAGACTTTCGCCGCCGGCAGCACGCCGCCATGACCGGGCTTGGCGCCCTGGCTGATCTTGAGCTCGATCATCTTGATCTGGTCCTGGCTCGCGACGCGCGCGAAGGCTTCGGGATCGAAGGCGCCGTCGAGATGACGGCAGCCGAAATAGCCCGAGCCGATCTCCCAGATGATGTCGCCGCCCATCTCCGCGTGATAGGGACTGAAGCCGCCCTCGCCGGTGTCGTGCGCGAAGCCGCCCTTCCTGGCGCCGGCGTTCAGCGCGCGCACGGCGTTCGGGCTGAGCGCGCCAAAACTCATCGCGGAAATGTTGAACACCGAAGCCGAATACGGCTTGGCGCAATCCGGGCCCCCGATGGTGACGCGGAATTTCTCCTCGGCATGCGTCTTCGGCGAGACCGAGTGATGCATCCACTCATAACCCTCGCGGTAGACGTCCTCTTGCGTACCGAACGGACGCTTGTCGAGCTGCATCTTGGCGCGCTGATAGACCACCGCACGGATGTCGCGCGAGAACGGCATGCCGTCCTTCTCGCTCTCGAAGAAATACTGCCGCATCTCCGGGCGTATCTCTTCGAGCAAAAAACGGATATGCGCCGAGATCGGGTAGTTGCGCAGAACGGCGTGGCCCTTCTGCATGAGGTCGCGGACGCCAAGAGCCGTCAGCGCGCCGAAGATCAGGATCGGGATCAGCAGAATGTCGAAAATCTTGCGGTCGGCGATGCCGATGCCGATCAGCAGCGCGGTGACCACCGCGCAGATCGTCAGGACGATGAACCGTGGGGAGAATGGCAGCAGCAGGGTTTCCATGATCCCCTCCTCCGCCAGCGGCAGCCGTTTGGGCGATAAGTTGGGCGATTCCTGCGTCTTATTCTCGTCGGCCACGATTCCCACCCTCTCGCCAGCATGAGGCGGTACGATACGCCCGCGCCTGTCATACGGATATGACGCGGCGGTTGTTTCAGGCTAGCGAATTCGGCGGGGACAAATCAATCAGCCCGATGGGCGGGCTGCTGCGGTGCAGCAGGGCTCGGGAGGGACGGGCCTTAACCGGTCAAGGCGCTTTACCCAGGCATTCGTCCTGGCTTTCGCCAGGACAACGTCGAGAGGGCCTACCGCTCGACGAACGCCTTTTCGATCACGAAATGGCCGGGCTTGTTGCCGGAGCCCTCGACGAAGTCGCGGCCCTCGAACATCAGTTTCAGCTCTTCGAGCATCGCCGGGCTGCCGCACATCATGATGCGGTCGGTCGCGATGTCGAGCGGGCCTTGGCCGATGTCGTTGAAGATCTGCTCGGAGCTGATGAGGTCGGTGATGCGGCCGCGGTTCTTGAACGGCTCGCGGGTCACGGTCGGGTAGTAGATGAGCTTGTCCGCGAGCAACTCCCCGAACAATTCGTCCTCGCGAAGACCGGCGACGAGCTTCTCGCCATAGGCGAGCTCGGAGACCTGACGGCAGCCATGCACCAGCACGATGCTGTCGAACTGGTCGTAAACCTCGGGGTCCTTGATCAGGCTGGCGAAGGGCGCCAGGCCCGTGCCGGTCGAGAGCAGCATCAGCCGCTTGCCGGGAATGAGATTGTCGGTGATCAGCGTGCCGGTCGCCTTGCGGCCGACCAGGATGGTGTCGCCTTCCTTGATCTTCTGGAGACGCGACGTCAGCGGGCCGTCCTGAACCTTGATCGAGAAGAACTCGAGCTCTTCCTCGTGATTGGCGCTCGCCATGCTGTAGGCGCGGAGCAGCGGGCGTCCCTCAACCTCGAGGCCGATCATCGCGAACTGGCCGTTCTGGAAGCGGAAGCCGGAATCGCGGGTCGCGCGAAAGCTGAACAGGGTGTCGGTCCAGTGCTGGACGGAAAGAACCTTCTCTCGGTAAAACGCGCTCATGATTTTCGATATTCCGAATAATTGCGGTTTTAGGGCAAAAGCGTTGCCCGGCCCCTGAAAGCGGAGCGGACACCATTGCCATGGCGGAGGATTTCGCGTGTGTGATCTACGCCATTGAGACCAATAATCAACCTCGTTCCGGATGCAATTGATGCCGGTCAAACCGGCATTTGCGGCGGAAATGGTCACATCATTAATGGATCTGCTGTCCGGCGCATGTGGAGGGCAATTTCTTTTCCCCCCGGGGCTCGAATACAGCACTTAATTTCCGTGGCGCTCGCGAGAATTTCATTAAGAATAGCTCTGATTTCACTCCCATTTGGCGCCGTTTCGCGGATTTTTGCGGCTTTTGGCGCCAACTGGAACTGGCGACTGGGCCGGGCGACTGAGACACATGGCGAACGGCGAGCGGATTTTCGTCCAGGCGATCAAGCGCTATTGCGCCACCCATGGCATCGCGCTCGATGTCCGCGCCGATGGCTGGCTGCTGGCGATGCGCCGGGGCGGGCAGCGCCGCTTCGCGTTCGGCTACGACATCGGCCTCAACAGCGCCATCGCGCACCGCCTCGCCAACGACAAATCGGCCACCGCCGAGGTGCTGGCGCTCGAGGGCGTGCCCTGCATTCCCCATCGCCTCTTCCTCAATCCGAAGTTGGGCGAGAAGGTTGTCGGCGTCGCCTGGCGAGAGCCAATGCTGGCGCTGCTTCGCGACAATCCGCAAGGGGTGGTGGTGAAGCCGAACGAGGGGACGTCGGGACGATCCGTCTTCAGGGTCACGACGGAAACAGAACTCGATCATGCGGTTGGCGAAGCCTTTTCGATGAGCGCCGGACTCGTGATCTCGCCCTATGTCGTGATCGAGGATGAAGTTCGCGTGGTCCTGCTCGATGATGTGCCACTCGTCGTCTACAGCAAGCAGCGCGGCTCGGATTGGCGGCACAATCTCGATGTGGGTGCAAAGCCCGTGCTGATGCAGGACGGCGATCTACGCGCAGCCTGCGCAAAGCTCGCCATCGACGCCGCCAATGCCATCGGCATCGCCTTCGCCTCGATCGACCTCGTCTACGTCGACGGCGTCTGGCGCGTGCTTGAGATCAATTCCGGCGTGATGATGGAGACGCTGGCGAAGCTGCATCCGGAGCTGGTGCAGAGGACGTACGATGCAGCGCTGGATCGGGTGTTCGGGGACGAACGCTGAGCAACACGCACGCTGTCGGCTTCAACTCACCGCCAACCGATACGCGGCCTTCGCATTCACGCCGAACGCCTTCTCCCGCACCTGCGGCCCGAGCTTCATCAGGCAGCTCTCCAGCGCGCCCTTGATCTCACCATAGCTTCCCGCGAGCAAACATACCGGCCAGTCCGAGCCGAAGATCAGGCGATCTTCGCCAAAGCATGTCGCGGCGTGCGCGACGAACGGAAATAGCCGTTCCGCATCCCAATCGCTCCACACCGCTTCCGTCGCCAGCCCCGAGACCTTGCACCAGACATTGCCGCAGGCCGCGAGTGCCGCGATGCCATTGGACCATTCAGTGCTTCCGCCATCGGCGATCGGCGGCTTGGCGGCGTGGTCAAGCACGAAGCGCGCCTGCGGGAAGGCCTGTGCGGTTGCGATCGCGGCCGGCAGCTCGCGGGTGCGGACCAGGAAATCGTAGGCGAGATCGTGCGCGAACACGGCCGTGAGGCCGCGCTGGACGTCCTCGCGCAACAACCAATCCGGGTCGGCCTCGTCATGGACCTGGTGGCGGATGCCGACCAGCTTGTCGCCGCCGGGTAAAGCGCGCAGCCGGTCCAGCGTCTCGCCAAGTGCAGCGTCGGTCAGATCGGCCCAGCCGACGACGCCGATCACCGAGGGCGTCGCATGCGCGATCCGTAGGAATTCCTCGGTCTCCGCCAGCGCGGAACGGCACTGCACCAGGATGCTCGCGTCGATGCCGTCGGCTTTCAGAAGCGGCGCGAGATCGGCCGGACCGAAGGCACGCCGGATCGGCGTGAGCTCGGGCGCGCCCATCCAGGGATAGTCTGCGCGCGAGGGATCCCAGAAATGCTGGTGAGCGTCGATGATCATGCCTTACGCTCCGCCCGGCAATGGCGCGCGGGCATCGACGAGTTTTCGCGCACGCAGCTCCTGCCAGAACGCCGCCGGCACCGCCATCTCCGACATCGCGATGTTGTCGGCAATTTCCGCGGCGTTGCGCGCACCCATCACGGCGACCGTGACCGCCGGATGGGCCATGCAGAACTGCAGCGCGGCGGCTTTCAGTTCGGTGCCATGCTTTCGGCAGAGCTCGTCGAGCGCGAGCGCGCGGGCGACGAGTGCCGCATCGGCGTCCTGATAGTTGAACTTCGCGCCCGTGTGCGGATTGGCCAGGATGCCGCTGTTGTAGATGCCGCCGAGCAGGATGCCGATGTGCTTCGACGCGCAGAGCGGGAACAGTGCATCCAGTGCGCCCTGATCGAGCAGCGTGTAGCGGCCGGCGAGCAGGAAGCAGTCGACCGGAACGGCCTCTGCAAACCGGACCAGCATGTCCGACTGGTTCATGCCGGCACCGATCGCCTTGACGGTACCGTCCGCGCGCAGGCGCTGGAGCGCGCGGAAGGCGCCGGCGACGGCGTCGTCGTAATGGTCGTCGGGATCATGCACGAGCAGGACATCGACGCGGTCGAGCCCAAGCCGTGCCAGGCTTTCCTCAAGCGACCGCATCACGCCGTCATAACTGAAATCGAACACCGGCCGCTCGCGCGACGTGCCCTTGTAATGCTCGTCCTCAGCAGCAGCGCCATTGGGCGCACGCAGCAGACGGCCGACCTTGGTCGAGATCGTGTAGGAGTCACGGGGCTGTTGCCGCAGAAATGCGCCGAGGCGTCGCTCCGCGAGGCCAAAGCCGTAGAGCGGCGCGGTATCGAAGAAGCGGATTCCGAGCGACCAGGCGCGGGCGATGGTCGCCTCCGCATCGGCATCGCTGACGGGGGTGAACAATCCGCCGAGCGGCGCGGAACCGAGGCCGAGTGAGGTGACGTCGAGAGAGCCGAGCCGCGACCTTTTCATTCCCATTGCCTCAACAGTCTTCCCCAATAGCCAATTCATCTCTCCCGCTTGCGAAAGGCGCAAGCGGGAGAGGCACGCAGGAGCGCGGGGCTGGCGACGCTCCTACTTCAACATTTGCGCAACGTTGTCCTTGGTGACGAGATCGAGGCCGGTATAGACGATCTCCGGCACCTTCTCGCCCTTCTTGATGGCGAGCAGCGTGTCCATCGCCTTCTCGCCCATCTCGAACGGACGCTGACCAACCAGCGCATTGGCATAGCCATCGCGCAACAGCTCGAGCTGCATCTTCAGCGTATCGGCGACGACAAGCGTGAACTTGCCGGAATCGATATCCTTCTTGTATCTGGACGCGAAGGCCTTGAAGCCTTCGGGGGCGAACATCGGCCAGCCGCCGATGGGAACGATCGCGGCGAGGTCGGGCGTCGCGGTACGCATGTCAGTCATCTGCTGAACCGCCAGCGCGGGATCGTCGTTGCAGAACGTCGGAGAGCCCGCGACCTCGGTCCATTTCGAGCCCTTCAGCGCCTCGCGGACGCCGTCGACCCGTTCGGCGAGATTCTTGGCGCCGGGACCACCCGAGACCATGGCGTATTTGCCGCCGTCGGGCCGCAGCTTCAGGAGCTGCTTGCCGAGGGCCACGCCGAACTCCTTGTTGTTGGTGCCGATATAGGCGATGCGCTTGGCGCCGGGCGCATCGGCGTCGAAGGTGATGACGGGGATGCCGGCCGCAGTCGCCGCGTCGATCGACTTGGTCATCGCCGCGACGTCGGCAACCGATATGGCGAGGCCATCGACCTTCTGGGTGACGAAGTCCTGGATGATCTGGGCCTGCGTCGCCGGCTCGTGCTCGACCGGCCCCTTGTAGATGCACTCGATATTGCCGAGCTCCTTCGCACGCTTCAGGCAGCCGTCGCGCGCGAAGTCGAAGAACGGATTGTTCATCGCCTTGGGCACGATCACGAACCGGTAGTTTGCGGCAAACGCCGGCGTAGCCATCATCGCGACCGCGATGCCGGCAAGTAGAAATTTCCTCATCGTCTCCTCCACCCTTCTTTGGCGCCTGTCCTCTTGAGATCGTCCGGGAAGCGGACAGGCGGCATTTTCGTTGCCGTCCCGGAACGATTTCGTTTCAGATCATCCGCGAGCGGATGCGGTCGACCAATACGGCCAGGATGATGATCACGCCCACCAGCGTCTGCTGCCAGTAGGAGCTGACCTGGGCGAGCACGAGGCCGTTGCGGATCACTTCGAGCAGCACGCAGCCGACGATGGCGCCGAGCGGACCGCCGATGCCGCCGGCGAGATTGGCACCGCCGATGACGGCCGCAGCGATCACGTTGAGCTCGTAGGACGTCGCCATGTTGGCCGGCGCCGACCCGAGCCAGCCCGAGATGATGATGCCCTGGAGGCCTGCGGCGAGCGCGCAGATCACATAGACCTCGATCTTCACCCGCACGACCGGGATGCCGGTGAGTTCAGCCGCCTTCTCGTTGCCGCCGAGCGCGAACACGTGACGGCCGAACGCGCTGTGGTGCAGCACCACGGCCATCGCCAGCGCGAGGACGATCAGATAGATGAACGGCACGGGCACGCCGAGCACGTCGCCCGAGGTGAGCGCGTAGAAATAATTGGCATCCGGCCCGCCCGGAAAGCTGCCGCGTCCGTTGGAGACGACATAGCCGAGCCCGCGCACGATCGAGAGCATGCCGAGCGTGGTGACGAACGGCGACAGGCCGAGCACCGCGATACAGAAGCCGTTGACGAGGCCGGCGAGCAGCGCGACGCCGAGGCCGGCGAGGAGCGAGACCACCAAGATCAGGCCGGGGACATTGGCGAGCACGGTCTTGCCGTCGGCCGCCATGTGCACGAACAGGGAGCCCGCCGGCGAGCAGGGCGCGGACAGCTCGGTCATCACCATCGAGGTGATCATGGCGGAGAAGCACATCATCGAGCCGACCGACAGATCGATGCCGCCGGTGATGATCACGAAGGTGACGCCGAGGGTGGCAATGGCGATGAAGGAGAAATTCTTCGCCACGTTCTGCATGTTGCCTTCGGTGAAGAAATACGGGCTGGCGAAATGCATGACCACCAGCAGCACTGCCAGCGCGAGCAGGACATAGCCGGTCTGGGACGCGAAGATGCCGCGCTGCCACCATCTGATCTTGCCGACATTCGAGAAGGTGATCGGGGATTCCATGGGCATGGCCATCACGCCGCCTCCTTCGCGCCGGTGATCAGGGCGGTGACTTCCTCGGGGGAGGTCTGGTGGATGGGCTTGTCGGCCCGCTTTTCGCCGCGGCGCATGACGATGACGCGATCGCAGACCGCGAACACGTCGGGCATGCGGTGCGAGATCAGCATCACGGCAACGCCCTGCTCCTTCAGCCGGTGGATCAGGCCGAGCACCTGCTCGACCTGGCGGACCGAGATCGCGGCCGTGGGCTCGTCCATCATGACCAGCTTCGCGTTGGAGAGCCGCGTCCGCGCGATCGCAACCGCCTGGCGCTGGCCGCCCGACATCTGCTTGACGAGATCGTCGGGCCGCGTTTCCGAGCGCAGCTCGCTGAACAGCTCCAGCGCACGCGCCGCCATTGCCTTGTGGTCGAGCAACGCGAACGGCCCGATCCTGCGCTTCAGCTCGCGGCCGAGAAAGACGTTGGCCGCTGCGGTGAGATTGTCGGCGAGCGCAAGGTCCTGATAGACCACCTCGATGCCGACGCCGCGGGCATCGATGGGCCGGTTGAAATGAACCGCGCTGCCCGCGAACTTGATCTCGCCGTGGCTGGGGCGGAAATTGCCGGCGATGATCTTGACCAGCGTCGACTTGCCCGCGCCGTTGTCGCCCATCAGGCCGACGACCTCGCCGGGGAGGACCTGCATGTCGACATCATGCAGCGCGCGGATCGCGCCGAACTCCTTGCCGATGCCGGTCAACTCGAGGACCGGTGTCGCTTGTGCATTTGTCATCAGCGGCCTTCCTCAGACGTAGCGGTTGACGAGGGATTCAAGATATTCCTGCCGGCCCGAGCGCGGCTGCGGGTCGAAGCCCGGGCCGTGCGCGCGGTCGGCAAGGTCGGCGAGCGAGCGCTGGCCGTCGAGAATGGCGCAGCCCTCGGGCCCGGCCCATCCCTCGTAACGTTTCGCAAGCGGTGCAGTGAGCACACCGGAATCGAGCATGTCCGCGGCGGCGAGCAACGCACGCGCGCAGGCATCCATCGAGCCGACATGGGCATGGATCAGATCGTCGGGATCGATCGACTGGCGGCGGATCTTGGCATCGAAATTCAGCCCGCCGGAGCTGAAGCCGCCGCGGCCCAGGAGCTCGTGGAACACCAGGGCAAGCTCGGGCACGTTCATCGCGAATTGGTCAGTGTCCCAGCCGAGCAGATCGTCGCCGCGGTTGATGTCGAGCGAGCCGAACACACCCAGCGCCTCCGCGAGCGCGACCTCGTGATGGAAGGAGTGGCCGGCGAGGATGGCGTGGTTCTGCTCGATGTTGAGCTTGACGTCCTTCAGCAGGTCGTAACGCGCGAGGAAGCCGTAGCAGGTGGCGACGTCGAAATCATATTGATGCTTGGTCGGCTCCTTCGGCTTCGGCTCGATCAGGATCGGTCCCTTGAAGCCGATCTTGTGCTTGTGCTCGACGACGAGCGAGACGAAGCGGCCGAGCTGGTCGAGCTCGCGCTTGAGGTCGGTGTTGAGCAGCGTCTCGTAGCCCTCGCGCCCGCCCCACAGCACGTAGTTCTGGCCGCCGAGACGGTGCGTCACCTCCAGCGCGGCGCGGACCTGGCCGGCGGCATAGGTGAATATCTCGGGGTCCGGATTGGTGGCCGCGCCCGCCATGTAGCGGCGATGCGTGAACAGATTGGCGGTGCCCCAGAGCAGGCGCACTTTGCTTGAGGCCATCTTCGCTTCGAACAGATCGGCGATAACATTGAGGTTGGCGACGGATTCCGCGAGTGAGTTCCCTTCCGGCGCCGCATCGACGTCGTGAAAGGTGAAGAAGGGCACGTCGAGCAGGCGAAACAGCTCGAAGGCGACGTCGGCCTTGGCGCGCGCCTGCGCCATCGCATCGGCGCCGTGGTGCCAGGGCCTTAGGAACGTCTCGCCGCCAAAGGGATCGCCGCCGGGCCAGCACAACGAGTGCCAATAGCAGACTGCAAAGCGCAGATGGTCTTCCATCCTGCGACCATGGACGAGGCGGTCCTTGTCGTACCAGCGGAAGGCGGGCGTGTTGCCCGCATCCTTGTCGGCGAAGGCGACAGGTACGCTTGTATCGAAGAATTTCGCTGACGCATTCACTTAGGCACACTCCTTCAACGCAGGATAAAGCTCGCGCCAGCGGCGATAGGCCTCGTCATAGGCCGCGCTGACAGATGCGCGAGGCGTAAAACTCGCGAGCCGGCGCGGACGGGTGCAAACCGCAGCCGCGTCTTCGCCGGTGGCGGCGAGCCGTCCGAGCCTGGCGGCGCCGAGCGCCGCTCCGACCTCGCCCTCTTCGACCCGGTGGACGGGAATGCCGAGCACATCGGCGCAGATCTGCGCCCACAGCGGCGAGCGCGAGCCGCCGCCGACGAGATCGACATCGGGAAGCGGCCCGCTGGCCGTGCTCAGCGCCGCCAGATTGTCGCGCGCGGCGAAGGCGACGCCTTCGAGCACGGCCTGAACGATCTGGGAGCGCCCGGTCGCACCGCGCAGGCCGACAAAGGCGCCGCTGGCGGCGGCATCGTTGTGCGGCGTGCGCTCGCCGTCGAGATAAGGCAGGAATTTGACTGGGCTCGGTCCATCGACGCGCTCGCCGAGCGGCGCCAGCAGCGCTGCGGCCGGAACCTCCATCACGCCCGCGAGCCAGGCCAGTGAAGCCGCAGCCGACAGCATCACGCCCATCTGATGCCAGCGGCCGGGCAGTGCGTGACAGAACGCATGCACGGCCGAGGCCGGCGCCGGGGCGAACCGATCCGTGACGCGGAACACCACACCTGAGGTTCCCAGAGACAGAAACGCATCGCCCGGCGCGATGGCGCCGAGCCCGATCGCGCTCGCGGCATTGTCGCCGGCGCCGCCGGCGACCACGACATTCCTGGCCATGCCCCAGCGTTGCGCGTAGTCCGGCGCGAGCGTCGCGCTGACCTCGCTGCCCTCGACAAGGCGCGGCATGTGATGGAGATCGAGCCCGGTGGCATGCAGCAGCAGGGGCGACCAGCGGCGCAGACCGACGTCGAGCCACAGCGTGCCGGCCGCATCCGACATGTCCTCGACCATCTCGCCGGTCAGGCGATAGCGGACATAGGCCTTCGGCAGCAGCACCTTTGCGACGCGCGCGAAGATTTTTGGCTCGTGCCTGGCGACCCAGAGCAGCTTCGGCGCAGTGAAGCCGGGCATGGCCAGATTGCCGGCGATCGTGTGCAGCGACGGGCAGCGCCGCTCCAGCGCGACGCATTCGGCGTGCGAGCGGCCGTCGTTCCAGAGGATGGCGGGACGCAGCGGCGCTCCGTCCTCGTCCAGCAGCGTCGCGCCATGCATCTGGCCGGATAGCCCGATGCCGCGCACCCGCGCGACCTCGCGCGGATGGCGGGCGGCAAGATCGTCGACCGCGCCGACCGCCGCATCAACCCAGCCATCGGGATCCTGCTCGGACCACAGCGGCGCGGGATGCGACAGCGCAAGCTCGCGCGCCGCCGTCGCGACAACCGCGCCGGCTTCGCTGACGAGCACCGCTTTCACACCTGATGTGCCGATGTCGATTCCGAGATACACGCCGTCCTCCCTTTCGCCTGTTGCGGTGCGCGAGCTAAAAGTCGCCTTATCCGCAACGGGTCGTTTTGAATTCCACCTGCCGCTAAGGCAGATTGTCCCGCATCACGATGTCGATCCTGATCTTCTCCTGTTCGCGCAAGATCGGCTCACCACGGGCGAGCGCGAGCAGCACGCGCACGGCGGCGCGCGCTTCGTGTCCCGGGTTCTGCGAGATCGCGGCATGCATCACGCCCTGCAGCAGCAGCCGACGCGTCAGCGCGGTGAGGTCGTGTCCGACGAACACCACCTGCTTGTCGCGACTGGCATCGCTCAACGCCTTCTCGTTCAACGCGTTGGCTACGCCTTGCGTACCGGCGCCGACATTATAAAGGCCGACAATGTCAGCATGCCTGCCCAGCAGCCGCGCCAACAATTGTTCCGAACGCGCGTCCTCGTCGCGTCCTTCGAGCACCGGCAGCACGCTGAGGCCGGGGAATTCCGACGCCATCACCTGGTTGAAGCCAAAAATGCGCTCGGCATGATCGCGCAGGCCCTGCGAGCCCGCGACGATCGCGATCTTGCCTGACTTTTGTCCGACCAGCCGCCCGACCAGCGCGCCGGCGGTGCGCCCCGCGGCAATGTTGTCGATGCCGACATAATGGTGCCGGCGCGACGAGGGCACGTCCGAGACCAGCGTCACGACACTGGTGCCGGCATCGACGAGATCGTCGATCGCGGCGCGGACGCTCGGATGGTCCAGGGCCACCACGGCGATGCCGTCGAAGTCGTCCGAGAGCCCTTCCAGGGAAGCAGCGAGCACGGACGGATCGAACACGTCGGTTGCGACCGTCTCGACGCCGAGGCGGCGGGACGACAACCAGCCCGACATCTCGCCGAGATAATCCTGGATCTGCTGCATGAACGGGTTCGGCCCCGACGGCATCACGAAGGCGAAACGGCGGGCGCGGCCGCGGGCGAGCTCGGCGGCGGCCACATGCGGCTGGAACGAATTGCGCTCGATCGCCTCTTTGACGCGCCGGACCGTATCCGGCCGCACGCCCGGACGATTGTGCAGGACGCGGTCCACCGTCGCGAGGCTGACGCCGGCCTGGCGGGCGATGTCCTTCAGCGTCAGCGCGGTCGTGGTGAGCGTCTCGGCCATGGCTGAAGGCTAGCAGAGGTGTTTTGAGGTACGCAACTCATTTTGAGGGGCAGCGAGCATTTTCCCTCGGCTGAGCCCAGGAACAGCCTTTCCCGTCCGCCGTTGCTGCCCCGTGCGTAACGATATCACCCATGATCCCGGCGAGGGATTGAGCCCGACCCTCGAGCGCAACATCCAGGCGTTGGTTGAGCGCCGCCGCCGCGAGCAGCGCGCGGCCAAGGGTCAGGAAAGGGTTGCCGATGCGATCACGGCGTTCACCGGCAGCATGGCTTTCGTCTATCTCCACGTCGCGGTGTTCGGCTTCTGGATCATCGCCAATCTGCACTGGCTGCCGGGAATCCCGGCCTGGGACGAGAGCTTCGTGGTGCTGGCGATGATTGCTTCGGTCGAGGCGATCTTCCTGTCGACATTCGTGCTGATCTCGCAGAACCGCATGAGCGCAGCAGCGGACAAGCGCGCCGATCTCGATCTCCAGATCAGCCTGCTCGCCGAGCACGAATTGACCAAGGTTGCCCGCCTCCTCACGCAGATCGCCGAGCGGCTCGACGTCCAGCCCGATTCGAAGCGCGATCTGGAGGAGGCAAGCCGCGACATCGCCCCCGAACGCGTGCTCGACAGGATCGAGCAGACGCGTTCCTGAGCTATCGGCTCGCCGACAGATCCAGGGTCAGGAACAGGCTGTTGGGATCGTCGACATAGCCTTGGAACGGGCCGCAGAGGACAAAGCCATGCGACCGGTAGAGCGCGTGCGCCGGCTTGAAATAGTCCCACGAGCCGGTTTCGAGGCTGAGCCGCGCCATGCCGCGCGCGCGGGCTGCCGTGATGATGTGGCGGAGCATCTCACCGCCAAAGCCGCGCCGCCGCGTGGTCTGGAGCGTGTGCATCGACTTCACCTCGCTATGCTCGGCTGACAGCATCTTCAGCGCACCGGTCGCGACCAGTGTCTCGCCGTCCCAGCCGGTCCAGAACGCGACTCCCGGGGCACGAAGCCCGGCGAGATCAAGCGCATGCGCACTGCCCGGCGCGGTCTGTGCTCGCGCCGCCGCAACGTGATGGTCGAGCAGCGCGATGACGCGTGGATCAAAGGTGTCGCCGGTGCGGATCTGCATCGTCAGCGTCTCACATCTTGCCATAGGACGCGCCGCGGCGCGTGATGATGACGTAGCGCGCGTCCTGTCTGGTCTCGTTCTCGAAGATCACCGCGCGCATCACGTCGAAATCGAGACAGTCGCCTTCGCGCAGGCGAACCGCCTTGGCGTCGATGTGCACGGCGATCGCGCCCTCCAGCATCAGCAGTTGCTGCGTGAAGGCATTGCGCCCCCAAGGGCTGTATGGCACCCGCGCACCCGCCGGCAAATCGACGACGATGATCTCGATGCCGCTCGCCGCGTCCGTCGGCGAAGCGTGGCGGCGGCGATAGCCGCTGTCGGGATCGCGCCAGTGCGGCTGGTCGGCGAGCCGCACCAGCCGCTCCGGCGGCTTTTCGGCCAACGCGACGACGTCGCTGAGCGACACGTCGAGCGCGGCGCAAAGTTTACCCAGCAGCGCAGCCGTTGCGCTGCTCTGCGCCCGCTCGACCCGCCCGATCATGGCCCGGCTGACGCCGGAGCGGCCTGCGAGCTCATTCAGCGTCATGCCGGCCTGCGTCCGAAGCGTCTTCAAGCGACGACCGATCGCGCGATCGAGCTTTTGCTGGTCCATGGTCTTCATCCGAGCGTTGTCCGGCAACCGGACCGTTTCCGCAGGGCGAGAGCAGCTTAGCTGGGGAAACGGCGAATGCCGGAATCGAAAGGATAATATATTAGAATTTTCCTCAACAATGCACTCGCGCACGCCAGCAGCCAAGGCTCGTATCCAGCGGGTAAGTGGTCATGAGGTTGGGAAGGTGATCTCTAGCTGTCAGATCGAGAGACTGGCGCACTAGACGTTGAGGCGTCGTAGAGGAAGCGAGTGGCCGGGTCCCCTGCAATCTGGCTCAGCGCGTACTCGAAGCCGTGAAGGGGAATATTTGCGGCGGTTGCAGCTAGAGGCAACACAGCCTCAGCCTTGGCCTTTATGCCTGCAACATTACTAGCTAGGTCGTCGGCCAAGACCTTCATCTCAAACGCCCCACGCAGCCCGAGTGGTCTCAGCGCGGGCAGCTTATCTGTGAGATAAACCCACGCCAACGCCTGGCTAACGATGTCAACCACGAAGTCAAAACCCAAATTCGCCCGTACCGAAAGCTGTATAGGATCGCACCATGCCAATTGCGGAATCGTAGTAATGTCCGCGTCTTCAATTCGATCTGCAATCGATCGATCGACTCCCGATAGAGCTGTAACTTGATCAGGCGCGGTATCGGCGCCTAGCCCGAGCCCAAGCTTGTCGTTGGCAAGCCGCCGTAAGATTGTCCCGATTGTGCTGATTGGAAAAACACCCATCGCAAAGGCTATAAACGGAACAAGCCCCTTTTGCAGCAACGAGCCGAAAGCATAGCCTACCGGGACAGCCACCGCCAATCTGAGCGCATTTCGAAGGATATCCGCTCTTGCAAGGTTTCGCTGCTGCACGCGGCTGAACAGATCCCACGTCACGAAGGTATAGGCCCCTGCAATTGCAGCGGTGGCGCCACCGAGCTCTTCGCCATCCCACACTAAAGCTACGAGTTTCACACCTAGATAGAAATTCTGCAGTGCAGCGATGACAACAAGTATTATGATCGGAGCAATAAATCGTCTTCGCCCGTACCAACGCTGATAGAGTTCATCGAACTCGGCATCTACATCTGACTTGGTCTCTATGACCGGATCAACAGTGGCGGCCTCAGGCGCTCGATTCCAAAAGACGGCGAGATATGTGCGCTTAGCTTGAGTGTCCAAGCTATTGTTTACCTCCTCCTGCTTACGCCTCCACTCGTGAACGACGAAATGATTGAGGGGTTGAAGAAGAAGCGCCGTCAACAAGATGTCGATAAGAAGCGGAACTACGACATCATGTGAAGGTATGAGGTGTCCAAATAAGATCATTTTGAAGCCTCTCAGCCCCTGAAATCAATAAAAACGCGCAGGCAAAATTCTGCTTTTCAAAACAAGCAGTGATCACAATCTGAGGAGCTATATCAAAAGCACGCTACCGATGGTAGCGATAAGTGCGGCTCGACCATGAAGCGATTGGAGCGGGCGAAGGGAATCGAACCCTCGTATGCAGCTTGGGAAGCTGCCGTTCTACCATTGAACTACGCCCGCGGATGCGCAGCCTGCGCCCGCTCTGATTAGCCGAGACGGCGCATCTCGCCAAGCGCTTTGGCGCAGCCCGCCTGACCCTTCTTGAGTTTCCGCTAAGATTCCAGGTGCGCCGGATTGTGGCGGTGTTATGATCGCCTGTCTGGGGAGACGTGCACTGAGTGGGGCGTGTGCATGGTGGGGCGTGGCTACGCGATATTCGACACGACCATAGGGCGCTGCGGCATCATCTGGAGCAGCACCGGTATCGTTGCCGTCCAATTGCCGGAGGCGCGGGAGATTGACACCCGCCGCCGGATTTTTCAGGTCCATCCCGAGGCGCGCGAGCAGCGGCCGTCCGCGAACGCCGCGTTCGCGATCGAGGGCATCGTGGGCTTGCTGCAAGGCAGCGATGCTGATTTTTCCGAGGTCAGCCTGGACGCGAGCGGGGTGCCCGGTTTCAACCGGCGGGTCTATGAAGCCGCCTGCGCCATCCCGCGCGGGGAGACGCGCACTTATCACGAGATCGCCAAGACGCTGGGCGCCTCCGGCGCCGCGCATTCGGTGGCGCAGGCGATCGCGAGAAATCCCTACATGCTGATCGTGCCCTGCCACCGGGTGCTGGAGGCCGGCAATTACACCGACCGGCTTTCGCCCTATGGCGGGGTGATCTCCAAGCGGCGGCTGCTGTCGCTGGAGGGCGCCCATCCGATCGCCAGCAAGACGCTGTTCGACGTCCTGCTGCCCGTTGCCCCGCCCCGAGCGCCCACCTAGATAGGCGGGATGGATGCAACCACGCTGCTGACCACGCCCTCGATGACCGTCTCCGAGTTTCGCTGCGACGCGGGACCGGACGACAGCCCGTTTGCGGAGTGTCGCACCGGCCATTCCATCGCCTATGTCCGCGCGGGCAGCTTTGGCTGTCATTGCCGCGCCGGCTTCTTCGAGCTGGTCGCGGGCTCGATGCTGGTCGGCGCGCCGGGCGAGGAGTACACCTGCACGCATGAGCATGTCGCCGGCGACGTCTGCCTGTCCTTTTTCCTCAGCGAGGATCTGGTCGAGGCGCTCGGCGGCCGGCAAGACGTCTGGCAGGTCGGCGCGACGCCGCCGCTGCCCGAGCTGATGGTGCTGGGCGAACTCGCCCAGACGGCGGCAGATGGCAACAGCGATCTCGGTCTCGACGAGGTCGGTCAGATCCTCGCCGGCCGCTTCGTCGATGTCGTCTCGGGCAAGGCGCGCAAGCCGACGACACCGACCGCACGCGACCGCCGCCGCGCCGTGGAAGCCGCGCTGTGGATCGACGCCAATTCGCACGCCGAGGTCGACCTCGAACAGGCCGCGCGGCAGGCTGGTCTCAGCCCCTTCCACTTCCTGCGGCTGTTCTCCGCCGTGCTCGGCGTCACCCCGCATCAATATCTGGTGCGCTCGCGGCTGCGGCATGCGGCGCGGCTGCTCACCGACGACGACATCGCCGTCACCGACATCGCCTATGACGTCGGCTTCGGCGACCTCTCCAACTTCGTCCGCACCTTCCACCGCGCCGCCGGCGTCTCGCCGACCAAATTCCGTCAGGCCTCGAAGGGGGAGCGCAAGATTCTCCAAGAGCAACTCGCCCTCAACTGACTAGGTTCGTCTCCGGCGCGCGCCGATTGCGGCGCGCTTTGGCAATGGAGACGACCATGTACGACCATATCGGATTGCGCGTTACCGACCTCGACGCCGCCACACGCTTCTACACCGCGGTGCTGGCGCCGCTCGGTTACGTCCTGTGCTCGAGTGGCGATGGTTATGCCGGCTTCGGGCCGAAGGGCGCGCCGGCGCTGTGGCTGCACCTGAACAAAGGGCGCAAGGCCGATGGCGCGCATATCGCGTTTCGCGCTGGGGATCATGATTCGGTCAAGGCATTCCATAGCGAGGGCTTGAAGAGCGGCGGCCGCGACAATGGCGGCGCCGGCCCGCGCAAGGACTACAGCCCGACTTACTACGCGGCGTTTTTGATCGATCCCGATGGCAACAATGTGGAGGCGGTCTGTGTGTGAACCACAGGCTCCGTCATTGCGAGGAGCCCTTGCGACGAAGCAATCCAGACTGCCTCCGCGGAATCGTTTCTGGATTGCTTCGCTGCGCTCGCAATGACGGCGTGCTTGGCAACCACCGTCGCAAATCAAGGATACTTACCAATGGCCTCCATCCACAACGACATTCCCCTCCCCGCCCCGGCTCACGAGGTGTGGGATGCGGTGCGCGATTTCGGCGCGCTGCATCGGCGGCTGGCGCCGGGCTTCGTCACGGCCTGCACGCTCGACGACGACGCGCGCATCGTCACCTTTGCCAACGGATCGGTGGCGCGCGAGGTGCTGGTCGATTGCGACGACGGGCGGCAGCGGCTGGTCTACGCGATCAACAACGAGCGTCTGAAGCATTACAGCGCCTCGGTGCAGGTGATCGCCGAGGGCGAGGGAAGATGTCGTCTGGTCTGGATCATCGACATGCTGCCGAACGAGCTCGCGTCCTATGTGCAGGGACAGACCAAGGACGCCGTCGCCGCCATACACCGAGCGTTTCCGGCCGCGGCTGCGTGATCTTTCTCACGGAGTTCAACCCTCGTCCGCACTAACCATGGCGGCGTGCGTCCGGTTGGCTCCGCTCTCCCGGCGGCGCCCCGCACGCGAGGAGCAGGCCATGAGAGGTGCGGACAAGGTGATCTGCCAGGCGGCCGCCGTGCTGCTGATGTTTTCGATTTCGAGCGGACCGGCAAAGGCGCAGTTCCTCGGCGGCGGCGGTGCCGGCGGCGAGGACATGATGACCCAGATGGCGCCGATGCTGGAGATGATGAAGGCCAAGATGGGCAAGCGCCGCTTCGGCATGATGATGCAGACCATGGGCCCGATGATGAGCCGCATGATGGAGAATGGCGGCGGTGGTATTGGCGGCATGATGGGCGGCGGCAATCTCGGCGGCGGTTTCGGTGCGCCCAATTACGGCGGTTACGCGCCGATGGCCGGAGGCGGCTACATGCCGACCGCAGTAGCCGGCATCGGCGGCGGCGATATCATGGGCATGCTCGGTGGCGCCGGCGGCGGCGACATGATGGCGATGATTCCGCAACTGATGAGGCTCGCCAATGTCGGCGGCAGTGGCGGCCATCGCCGCCACAGGCATCGCTAGTCCGCAGCGGCCGACAGAGCCGGCCTGATCGCAGGTTTGGTTTGGCGCGGTCCCCAGCGCGTCAGCACCACGCTGGAGCACGAGAGCAGGCCGAGCACGACCATCGAGCTCGCCGCCAGCCAGAAGAAGTTTTGCGCGGTGGCATCATGCGTCGACAGCCACCAGCCGACCGCCGAGATGTAGATCAGCCGCGCAGTCTGCGCCAGCACCGGTCCGATCACCTTCGCAGCGCCCTGCGACGAGAAATACATCGTCGAGGCGAGGCCGATGAAGGCGTAGAACGGCGCCACCGTCGACAAATATTGATGGCTGGTGGCGCGCACGGTCGCGCTGTCGGTGAAAATGTTGACCCAGAGATCGGGGAAGGCCGCGACCAGGCACGCCGGTGCACCGACGGCGACGAAGGCGCTCGCGGCCGCGATCCAGGCGATGCGCCGGGCGCGGGCGATGCGGCCGGCGCCGACCGCCATGCCGATCATCGGCACCGAGGCGATGCCGAACGAGAACGCGATCGAGGTCAGCAGGAATTCCAGCCGCGCACCGATGCCGTAGCCGGCGAGGATCGCGGTGCCGAATTTCGCAAGCAGGTGGGTGAAGATCGAGATCGTCAGCACCGATTGCAGCGGCGAGAAGCAGGCGATGGCGCCGACCTTGAGGATGTCGAAAAACATCGCCCATTGGATGCGAAGTCCGCGCAGCTTCGGCGTCACGCGGGCGCGGCCGGAGAACAGGTACCAGCCCATCACGCCGATGTTCATGCAATACGCAATCAGCGCGCCGGCGGCCACGCCGCGCATGCCGAATTGCGGCACCGGACCGAGGCCGAGGCCAAGCGTGCCGCCGAGCACGATCTGCCAGGCCGCGGAATTGAGGATTAACAGCGACGGCAGCTTCATGTTGCCGGTGCCGCGCAGGACGCCGGCCATGGTGTTGAGCAGCCAGGGCAGCACCGCGCCGCCGAAAAACACCTGGGTGTAGGCGATCGCATGCGTCAGCACGTCGCCGCGGCCGCCGAGCATTTCCAGAACGCGCGGCCCGAAGATCAGCATGCCCAGCATGAAGACGAGGCCGAAGCTGATGCCGATCAGCAACGCGTGCGCAGCAAGCGTCCCGGCACGCTCGCGATCGCCGGCGCCAAGCGCGCGCGCGATGGCGGAGGCCACCGCGCCGCCCATCGCACCGCCCGACATGGTCATGGTCAGGATCACTGTCGGAAACACCAGCGCCATCGCGGCCAGCGCTTCCACACCAAGACGTCCGATATAGGAGGTCTCCGCAATCACGGTGCAGGTGCCGGCGGAGAGCGCGACCACGTTGGGCCAGGCCAGCCCGAGCAGTGTGCGCAGGATCGGCCCGTCCATCAGCGCGCTCCTCACGGGCCGCGGAGGCGGCGGCAGCGGACGCTCCTGTTCATCGACCGGGATTTCGGCGATGTCTGACATGTCCTCTCCGGGCGAAAGCGCCATTTGCGGCGCAGCAATGCTTAGGTGTGCCAATGAATTGGTTCGCGCGCAGGGCGCAACGAGAGGCTTGTTAGCACGATGCGCAGCGATTCCTCCTGCGCCAGGTGCAGGCGTGCCCTGCGGCAGCGCATTTCGTGGAGGAATTAACCGATGCGCCAGAGCAATGGCGGACGGCCGGGCGGTGTCGGGGACAGCTGCACGCCGATGTGCCGCCCGCATCCGGCCGCGAGTCCTTCGAACAACCCCGCCAGCACCTTGGCGCAGGCAGGGTGGTGATCGGCGACGCCGTCCATCAACTTCCAGCTCTGCTGACGGATTTCGAACGTGCCTTCGGATTGCGTCGTCTCAGCCACATCGTCCTGCGCGACCAACAGCGCGTTGAGGAACGTCGCGAATTCACTCGCACCGCCGCGACCCATCGACAGCGCCGCAGCGATCTCATCAAAATATTGCATCCCGATCAGCTTGCCCGTGAGGTGCAGGAGATAGCCGGCGTCCTCCGGTCCGAACAGCTGCACCATCACGGGCGCGGCGGTGCGGACATATTCCATGGCGTAATTGCGATAGGCTTTTTCCAGTCGCGGTCTTGGCCAGCTTGCGACCGGCAACGCCGGAGCCGCGGCTGCATCGAACAGCGGCGCTTCGAGATGCCGCGCGAACACGAGGCGCTGGTCGAGTTCGAGCGGTTGGTCATATTGATGATAGTAGCCTTCGAGCCCATCCTGGCCGTCGACGCTCTGCTTGGTGCAGACGAACCCCAATCTGGTATCGCCGAGCGCCACGCCGTTGTTGGCGTGCCAGCCGCGCAGCATCGCGCGCGAGACTTCGCCCGGCACGCCGCAGATGGCAGTGCCCTTCCAGATCCAGCGCGGCGGCGGATAGCGGATCCAGGCTTTGCGGTCGCTCTCATGCATGTATTCGACGTGCACGCCGCCGATCCAGTTCGAGAGGTAGTGATATTGCGCGGCTGCGACTGCTGGCGGCAGATGGGTCAGACCGAGCTTCTCCAGCCCCGGCAGGAAGCGCTCCTGCTGCTGGCGGCGGAACACGCGAAAGACGAACTCCGCAGCATCCGCCGTACCGCGACGCGTGACCACGGTGAGGATCAGACCGGTGAAATAGGCGTGATAGAGATCGGCAACGGCGCGCCAGCGTTTCCATTGAGCTTCCTGCGCGGGGTCTGATGCGGCGGTCATGTTCGCTCCCGATCGTTATTTTGATCGAGTGTGTCACTGCAGCCGGCGACGGACAAGCTGAGCCGCATGCAGGGCGCCCTGCACGCCGGCTCGCCAATTCCGCATCACGAATTTTGCGCAGGCTTAGTTTTGCGCAGCTTTGGCGGCACGCTCGCGCTCGACGCGCTCGGTCACGTCGCGCGCCATCGCCACCGATCCCTGCACCACTCCAGCGGCGTCCCGCACCAGCGCGAAGGTCATCTCGATGTAGAGCTTGCGTCCGTCCTTGTGCAGCGCGCGGGTCAGTGTCGGCTTGCCCGCAAGCTTCATCGCTCCGCTGGCAAGCGCGGCCTCGAAGCCTTTCCAGTGCGCGGCGCGCAGATGTTCGGGAATGATCAGGTCGAGATTCTGGCCCAGCGCTTCGTCCACGGAGAAGCCGAACAGTGCGGACGATGCGCGATTCCAGCGCATGATGGTGCCGGAGCGATCCGAATAGATCAGCGCGTCCGCGACGTCGTCGAGGATGTTTGCGTCGAGTTGGGATGAATTGGTCATGTCAGCACCTGGCGGTCCGGATGGAGCACAGCGTAAGCCGGGATCGTGCCACAAGTGAGACTTTCCCGGATGACGCTTGCGCTCCATCCGTGCGACGGATGATCGCTACACCCGGAAATGCTTGCTCAGCTTCAGGCCCTGGGCCTGGTAGTTTGAGCCGATGCGCTGGCCGTACATGGCGTCGGGGCGGGCCAGCATCTTCTCGTAGACGAGGCGGCCGACGATCTGGCCGTGCTCGAGGATGAACGGCACCTCGCGCGAGCGCACTTCGAGCACGGCGCGCGACCCCAGCCCGCCGGCGCCGGCATAGCCGAAGCCGGGATCGAAGAATCCGGCATAATGCACGCGGAACTCGCCGACCAGCGGGTCGAACGGCACCATCTCTGCGGCGTAATCCGGCGGCACCTGCACCGCCTCTTTCGACGCGAGGATATAGAACTCGCCGGGATCGAGGATCAGGCTGCCGTCGGGACGGGCCGAGATCGGCTCCCAGAACTCCTCGACGGAATAGCCAGCGCGGCGATCGACGTCGATCACGCCGGTGTGGCGCTTGGCGCGGTAGCCGACGAAGCCGCCGCTCTTTTCGCCGGAAAGATCAACAGAGACGGCGACGCCGCCGGTGAGATCGGCATCGTCGATATCGACGAGACGTTCGGTCGCATGCAGCGCCTCGAGGTCGTCGATGTTGAGGATGGCATCGCCGGTGCGGAAGCGCACCTGGCTCAGGCGCGAGCCCTCGCTGACCAGCACCGGGAACGTCTTCGGGCTGATCTCGGCATAGAGCGGACCGTGATAGCCGGCACCGATCATGTCGAACCGGCGGGTGCCGTCGGCGATCACGCGGGTGAAAACGTCGAGCCGGCCGGTCGAGCTTTTCGGGTTGGCGGCCGCGACGATCTCCGGCGGCAGCGCGAGGCTTTCGAGCAGCGGCACGATATAGACGCAGTTGGTCTCCAGCACCGCGCCGTCGGCGAGACTGAACTCGTGCAGCTTCAACTCGTCGATGCGCTCGGCGGACGGTGGCGCCGGGACCGGGCAGGAAGCTGGCGCGAACGCGATAGGCGATGTCGCCGAGGCGAAGGTCGAGGCTCGCCGGCTGGATCTGGCTTTCGACGAAGTCGTAAGCGGGCAGGATGAGACCGCCCTCCGCCATCGCCGCGATCATGCGGTCGGGCAGGATACCATTGGCGTCGGCGGCGACCGTGAACGTCAACCCGGGGTCCTCATCAGGGATCAAACACATCCCGACATGCGGGAAATATGAGCGTTTTACGGCTATCCGATGGACGTCTTGACGGAAAGGGCATTGCGGAATATGAGCATGACTTATCCCGTGGTGATTTGAGCCGGCCGGCTTGCAGCCACGTTAAATAAGTCGCTAAACAGGCCGGGGACCTCTGTGATCCCGGCCCGTGGAGATATTCCAGGCCGGTTTTTTTGTGACCATTTTCGATGGTCACTTCAGGAGGTCCTATGTCGAAGTCCCCGGCGCCAACCGCCCACTACCGTCCCGAAACTCGCCTGGTTCATTCCGGAACCTTACGCTCGCAATATGGCGAGACCTCGGAGTCGCTGTTCCTGACCCAGGGCTACGTCTACAACAGCGCCGAGGAGTGCGAGGCGCGGTTCAAGGGCGAGGACCCCGGCTTCATCTATTCACGCTACTCCAATCCGACCATCGCGATGTTCGAGCGGCGCATGATCGAGCTCGAGGGCGCCGAAGCGGCACGTTCGGCGGCGACCGGCATGGCCGCAGTGACGACCGCGATCCTGGCGCCGCTGAAGACCGGCGATCACGTCGTGGCTTCGCGCGCGCTGTTCGGCTCGTGTCTCTACGTCGTGCAGGATTTGCTGCCGCGCTACGGCATCGAGACCACGCTGGTCGACGGCCTCGATCTCGACCAGTGGCAGCGCGCCATGAAGCCGAACACCAAGACGTTCTTCCTGGAGAGCCCGACCAACCCGACGCTCGACGTGCTCGACATTCCCGGCATCGCCGAGATCGCGCACAGCGGCGGGGCGCGGCTCGTCGTCGACAACGTGTTCGCCACTCCGATCTGGCAGAGCCCGCTCGCGCTCGGCGCCGACGTCGTGGTCTATTCCGCGACCAAGCATATCGACGGCCAGGGCCGCTGTCTCGGCGGCATCATCCTGTCCTCGGAAGCGTTCATCGCCGAGCACATCCACAATTTCATGCGCCAGACCGGCCCGTCGATCTCGCCGTTCAACGCCTGGGTCCTGCTCAAGGGGCTGGAGACGCTCGCCGTGCGCGTGCGCGCGCAGACCGAGACGGCGGCGCGCATTGCGGACGTGCTGGCGAGCCATCCGAAGATTTCGCGGCTGGTGTTTCCCGGCCGCGCCGATCATCCGCAGGCTGCATTGGTGAAGAAGCAGATGCGCGGCGGCTCGACGCTGGTCGGCCTCGAGGTCAAGGGCGGCAAGCAGGCGGCGTTCCGCGTGCTCAACGAGCTCAAGCTTGCCAAGATCTCGAACAATCTCGGCGACGCCAAGAGCCTCGTCACGCATCCGGCAACCACGACGCATCAGCGCCTCAAGCCGGAGGACCGCGCCGCGCTCGGCATCAGCGAGGGCTTCATCCGCTTCTCGGCGGGGCTGGAGCACGCGGACGATCTGATCGAGGATCTGACCGCGGCGCTGGAGAAGGCGTAGCCACGCATTCGACATCGTAGGGTGGGCAAAGCGAAGCGTGCCCACCATTCACGATGGCGGTGCCGATAGATGGTGGTCACGGCGCGCGAAGAGCGCGCCTTTGCCCACCCTACGCACCGATGCTCACATCGGCCGGTACGTCCGCACGTCCGCGGGCACGTTCACGCCGAGCTTGATCTGGCCGACGGAGCGGATGATGTCGTCGCCGAGGAGCTGGGCGAAGCAGGCATAGCCCCAATCGTTCATGTGCAGTCCGTCGGCGATCACGAAACTCTCGACCGGAAGCGATTGCTTCTCGTGCCAGTCGCGCATCACCTCGAAGCGCGGGAAGATGCCGACGTGACGGAGCTCGGCGACCTTGCCGAGCAGCTTCACCATCTTGCCGGCGCTCTCGGCGCGCTGGTTGACGGCGGGCGAATATTGCGGATCGACCAGCACGACGTCGGTGCCGCCGGCAGCCTGGATGCGGCTGATGCCGTCCTCGACCAGCTTGGCGGTATCGCCGGGATCGAGATTGCGCAGCACGGCATTGGTGCCGACCTGCCAGATCACCAGATCCGGATGCACGTCGATCACCTCTTTCTGGAGGCGCTTCATCATCTCGGGCGCGTCCTCGCCACCGACGCCGGCATTGACGACGGTGATGTCGGCGGTCGGATAGTGCCGGTGCAGCTGCGCGGCAAGGCGATTGGGATAGTTGAACTCCGGCGAGCTCGCGCCGAATCCCGCGGTCGACGACGAGCCGAACGCGACGATGACGACGGGCTGGCCGGCGACGAGCTTGCCCGCGACATGCGGGAGCGAGCCCATTGCCTTCGCGCCGCCCTTCGGCGACAGGCAAGGCACGCGGCTGAAGACGTCGCCGGCGGACTTCGCGACCTGCTTCACCTTGTCGATCGCGCGCGCAGTGATGCCGCGCTGCTCGGGGGACGTCGCTGCGACAGCGGTTTGGGACGGTGAAGCGGGAGCCGGATTAGCCGACTGCTGCGGGGCCGGCGTTGCCTGCGCGGCCTGCGTCTGCGCGTGCGACTGCGAGGCCGGACTCAGCAACAGCAGCAGCGCTGCTGCGGGCACAGCCAGCCATGCCGTCAGGCAAAAAGGGCGGAGAGAACTCATTAACGCTAGACCTCAATTTTGCTGCTGGGCCGGCTCCAGATGGGCAGCGTCGATCACAAACTGTGCCAACGCCCGGCCAAGGCAATCATGGACCTGTTTCGCCAACTCAGGCCCGCGCGACGGGCTGAACAGGTCGAACTGCCCCTGGTCATTCCACTGCCGCATGATCGCGAAACGATCGAACAGCGGAATATCGTGCTCCTGCGCCACCACCCGCATATTGTCGAGGTATGGCGGCACCGAGATCATGGTTTCGGTACGCGGACTGTACTGCAAATTCATCAAGACGACGTCAGCCCCTGCCTTTTGCAACGCAACAACCCCTTCGGTCACCGCACCGCGAAAATCATCGGGATCGATGGCTCGAATAGCATCGACAGTCCCGGTCTGCCAGATGACCAAAGTAGGCGCTTTTGCTTCCATGAGCTTAACGAAGCTGGCGGCCGCCTCCTCGGCCGTCTTCTTGCTCTGTATTTCTACGGAGACGTGCACAGTCTCGGACGGCGGCAGCTTGTCCTTCAGAATAGCCTGCATCCGCGCCGGATAAGAGGCGTCCTCGGAGGCCGGAATCGTGCTCGAGCGGCTGCCGATGACCAAGATTTCGAGCGGTTTGCCGGCCTTGATGGCATCGGCGACCTTGGGAAGCTGGCTTTCGCTGGTGAGCAGATAGGACGGCACTTCGCAGGCTGCGGGCGCGGCTGAAGCAGCAGGTGCCGCCGAAGCAGCAGGCGCAGCATCGTCCGCACGCGCCGGAGGCGCGGCGAGACCACCGCACAGCAGGATCAGGCTCAGGAAAACCTTCGCCTTCATCAGCCCCCTCCCGCCATATCGGCGCTGCCGACGGCGCTTTTGGTTTTCGAACCGCTCTTGTCAGCCACCCGCTTGTACCACGAAATCAGCCAGGCCATGGCCCACATGATCAGGATTCCGGAGAGACTAATTAGCGCATGCATGACCGGGCCGCCCGAGACTTCGGCCAGGATGAAATGGCCGGCAAAGGCGAGGAAGACGCCGAGACAGAATATCTCCAGGGAATGCGAGCCGCACAGGATCAGCGGCCGCAGCCAGGGCGATTTCAGGCCCGGCCAGTCCCGGGGCAGGACGCGCACGGTGAGCGCGGCCAGCGCCAGGAAATGCGTGAAGCGCAGCACGTCAAGGTCGGCCTTGTCGATCGGATACATCCACTGCTCGAGCCGCTTCGGCATGAAGTGGGAGAGCTGCGGCACATACCAGGTCAGCGTCACGTAGAATGCCGCGACCAGATAGGCGATCGCGATCCACATTGTCACCCGCGATGCCAGAATGTGCGACATGCGTCGCGCACCCCCGAGCGCGCACCATGCCCCGAACACGAACAGCAATTGCCAGGCAAAGGGATTGAAGGCCCAGAAGCCGTTCGGATAGGCCGACAGATAGAGGTCGTATTCCCAGGTCACCGCGTAGAGCCCGACCGAGAGGCCGAGCGTCACGTCGGGGCGCCATTTCATCAGCCACAGGATCAAGGGCAGCGCCAGCATCAGCACGATGTAGAGCGGCAGCACGTCCATGTTGACGGGGCGGAAGCGCAGCAACAGCGCCTGCACGATCGTGACGTCGGGCTGCTTGAGGAAATCCATGATACCCATCTCTTCGGTGTAGAGCGGGTTCTCGAACCTGGTCGCGACGTAGGAGATCTCGGCAAGGAAGATCGTGAACAGGAAGACGTGGGCGACATAGATCTGCCAGACGCGCCGCAGGATGCGCGCGGTGGCGACGACGATGCCGGACTCCAGCATCGCCCGACCGTAGACGAAGGCGGCGGTATAGCCGGAGATGAAGATGAAGATCTCGGTGGCGTCGCTGAAGCCGTAATTGCGGATCGTGAACCAGGTCAGAAGGCTCGGCGGCAAATGGTCGATGAAGATCAGCCACAGCGCGAGGCCGCGGAACAGGTCGAGCCGGAGCTCTCGCTCGCCGATGGCGGGCAGCGAAATGGCCGGCGCGGCCGCGCGCCGCTTCGTCCCCGCGGATTTGACCTCCACAGGCTTGGCGGTTCCCGCGATCGTCGATCCCGTCACTTGGTCGGCAATGGTCATCGGGGGCCTAAAAACCCTTCCGCAAATCGCGACGTGGCAAGGAGTGTACCGGTCCGGCCGTCATCTCGCAAAGCCACCGGATCACATGCAAGTACGTTTGGACCTACACTTGGACGTGTACTTCCCTGCGAATTCAGGCGGGACGATGTCGCCAAGGCCGCCTCCGGCGTTTGGTTCCCGGGCGGTTTTCGGTATGATGGCAATCATGTACCGCGCCGTGACCCGCCAGATCGAAGTGACCGTCGAGCCGAACTTTGTTCCGGAGCAGTCGTCGGCCGACCGCTCCCGTTATTTCTGGGCCTACACCATCGTCATCACCAATTCCGGCGACGAGACCGTGCAGCTCAAGACGCGGCACTGGATCATCACCGACGCCACCGGCCGGCAGCAGGAGGTGAAGGGCGAGGGCGTGGTCGGCGAGCAGCCGACGCTCGCCCCCGGCGAACGCTTCGAATACACCTCCGGCGTACCGCTCACGACCGCCTCGGGCTTCATGACCGGCCGCTATCAGATGGTCAGCGCAACCGGCGAACGCTTCGAGATCGACGTGCCCACGTTCTCGCTGGACAGCCCGGACAACAAGCGGGTGTTGAATTAGGGTCTGAGATGGTGGGCACGCTTCGCTTTACCCGCCCTCCGGCACTACAGCACCGCGCTACGCGTCTTCCACGCCCGCCTCATCCGGTGTGAACTCGTACACCGAGCTGCAGAACTCGCAGGTCACGACGACCTTGTCGTCCTTGACCATCGCGGCACGGTCGTCGGACGAAAAGCTCTTCAGCATCGATGCCACCGCATCGCGCGAGCAGGAGCACTGCGCCTTCAAGGGCAGCGGATTGAACACGCGCACGCCGCGTTCGTGGAATAGGCGGTAGAGCAGCCGCTCGCCGGACAGCTCCGGATCGATCAGCTCGACGTCTTCGACGGTCTCGATCAGCGAGCGCGCCTCGACCCAGGCATCGTCTTCAGCGACGGCATGCACCTCAACGCCTTCGGGCGCATCGCCGGGATGCAGATCGGCCTGCCGCGCGCGCTCGGGCGCCTTCGGCAGGAATTGCATCAGCATGCCGCCGGCACGCCAGCGATGCTTGCCTCCGTCATTCGAACGCCATTCCTCGCCGACGGCAAGACGCACACGGGTCGGGATCTGCTCGGAGCGCAGGAAATATTCGTGAGCGGCGTCTTCGAGGCTGCCGCCGTCGAGCGCGACCAGGCCCTGGTAGCGGCTCATGTCGGGACCCTGGTCGATGGTCATGGCGAGATGGCCGTGGCCCAGCAGCGCGCCGGAATCTTTTGCATCGCCGAGGCGTGCAGCGTCGTAGCGCGCATAGGCGCGCAGGCGATCCGGCGCCTGATAGTCCACGACCAGGAACGACACCGGACCGTCGGTCTGGGCCTGGAGGATGAAGCGGCCCTCGAACTTCAGCGCCGAGCCGAGCAGCGTGGTCAGCACGATGGCCTCGCCGAGCAGCTTGCCGACCGGCGCCGGATAATCGTGCTTGGTCAGGATCTCGTCGAGCGCCGGACCAAGCCGCACCAGCCGACCGCGCACGTCGAGCGCGTCGACCTCGTAGGGCAGCACGGCGTCATCGATGGGAACCGCGGATGGCGCGCGAACCGGGCCCTCGGGTCCGGTTTTCATGTCAGGGGATTGGGAAACCATGGCGCTTTATCTGGGGTCGGAAGGCGGAATTGGAAGGGGTTCGGAGCAGCCCATCTGGACACTGGTTTGATCACGATACAGCAAATTCAGTGTCGTCCTGGCGAAAGCCAGGACCCATTACCCCAGGGAGAAGTCGCGGCATGGGATGGCAATTGCCGATCTTCGCCAAACCACTGCCGGTGGTAATGGGTCCTGGCTTTCGCCAGGACGACGATCCAAAACTACTTCACCGGCCCGCGTTACTTCACCGCGTCGAAGCACCAGGCCAGAATGCCCTTCTGCGCGTGCAGGCGGTTTTCGGCCTCGTCGAACACGACGGATTGCGGACCGTCGATCACCTCGTCGGTGACCTCCTCGCCGCGATGGGCGGGCAGGCAGTGCATGAACAGCGCATCGGGCTTGGCCAGCGACATCAGCTGGGCATTGACCTGATAGGGCTTCAGCACGTTATGGCGGTGCTCGCCTTCCTTGTCGCCCATCGACACCCAGGTGTCGGTCACGACACAATCGGCCCCACGCACGGCGGCTTCGGCGTCGGTGCCGAGCATGATCGGCGCGCCGGTCGCCTTGATGAAGTCGCGCATCGCCTTTTTCGGCGCGAGCTCCGGAGGCGTCGCGACATTGAGCTGGAACTTGAAGCGCTCGGCGGCGTGCGCCCAGGACGCCAGCACGTTGTTGTCGTCACCGGTCCAGGCCACGGTCTTGCCCTCGATCGGGCCGCGATGTTCCTCATAAGTCATGAGGTCGGCCATCACCTGGCAGGGATGCGAGCGCCGCGTCAGGCCGTTGATGACGGGCACGGTGGCGTTCGCCGCGAGCTCCAGCAGGGCATCGTGATTGAGGATGCGGATCATGATGGCGTCGACATAGCGCGACAGCACGCGCGCGGTGTCGGCGATGGTCTCGCCGCGGCCGAGCTGCATCTCGGCGCCGGTGAGCATGATGGGCTCGCCGCCGAGCTGGCGCATGGCGACATCGAACGACACCCGCGTCCGCGTCGAGGGGCGCTCGAAGATCATCGCCAGCGTCTTGCCTTCGAGCGGCCTGACCGGCTGATGCGCCTTCTGCTTCGCCTTCATCGCGGTGGACGCGGCCAGCATGCGCTTGAGCTCCGACAGCGGCAGCTCGTTGATGTCGAGGAAGTGCTTCGGTGTTTTCTTCGGTGCTTTATCGGGCGACTTGCTCATCAGCTTGCCGCCCGCTTGTTGCCGGACAAGGCCGTGCAGGCGCGCTCGAGCCGCCCGACGCTGTCCTCGATCTCGGCTTCGGTGACGATCAAAGGCGGCAGGAAACGCACGACATTGTCGCCGGCGCCGACCGTGAGCAGCTTCTCTGCGCGCAAGGCGGCAACGAGATCGCCCGAAGGCACCACGGCCTTGATGCCGATCAGGAGGCCCTCGCCGCGCACTTCGCTGACGACATCGCTATGACGGTCGATCACGGAGGCGAGCTTCTGCTTCAGCAGCAGCGACATCCTCTGCACGTGGTCGAAGAAGCCGGGCTTGAGCATGACGTCGAGCACGGCGTTCGCCGCCGAGATCGCGAGCGGATTGCCGCCGAAGGTCGAACCGTGCGAGCCCGGCGTCATGCCGGACGCCGCTTCCGCGGTCGCAAGGCAGGCGCCGATCGGGAAGCCGCCGCCGAGCGCCTTGGCCAGCGACATCACGTCGGGTTCGACGCCAAGGCGGCGGTATGCGAACAGATCGCCGGTGCGGCCCATGCCGGTCTGCACCTCGTCGAAGGCGAGCAACAGACCCTTCTCGTCGCAGAGCTGGCGCAACGCCCTGAGGAAGGCGGGCGTTGCCGAACGCACACCGCCCTCGCCCTGGATCGGCTCGATCAGGATGCCGGCGGTCTGCGGACCGATCGCCTTTTTCACCGCATCGAGATCGCCATGCGCAACCTGGTCGAAGCCCTCCATCGGGGGGCCGAAACCTTCGAGATATTTTGCCGAACCCGTCGCGGCCAGCGTCGCCAGGGTGCGGCCATGGAAGGCGCCTTCGAAGGTGATCATGCGATAGCGGTCGGGATGGCCCTTCGCGGCGTGATAACGGCGCACGACCTTGATCACGCATTCCAGCGCTTCGGCGCCGGAATTGCAGAAGAACACGAAGTCCGCGAAACTTTCATTGCACAGGCGCGCGGCGAGCTTTTCGCCGTCCGGGCTCTGGAACAGGTTCGACATGTGCCAGAGCTTCGTGGCCTGCTCCTGCAACGCCGCGACCAGCGCCGGATGGGCATGGCCGAGCGCATTCACCGCCACCCCGGAGGTGAAATCGAGATAGCGCTCGCCATTGGTCGCGATCAGCCAGCAGCCTTCGCCACGCTCGAAACCGAGGTCGGACCTGGCGAAAACGGGGAGCAAATGCGGCGCTGCGCTGTTAGTCATGACGGTCACTTGAATGTTGCGGACGGTGTGAGCGTGCATTGCGCAACGCACCATCGACCGGCCCGGAAAACGAAACGTGCCGCCTCTTGAGGGCGGCACGTGCGACTATCTTAGGCCTGGTGAAACGGGTGTCAATGCCGCCCGGAAAGCCTCGCGAAACGCTGAATCCGTAGTCTTGCGGTGCCGATTTTGCGGGATTTAGCCACGGAACATGTGGAAGCGAGTCGGCGGACTCTTGCGCGGGAGTCACGCCATATTGTAGCGTTTGGATTGTCAGATACGACATCTCGTGCAGTGGTTCTGATCTTTAAGTCCTTATGTACCGGCGTAAACGTTCGGGCGTTCAAGACGCGCCCGGCGAGCCTTAAGGGATTCTGACGGCACGGGTTTTTGAAGGCTTAGGCATTCGCTGCGAGGCCCCAGGATGGCTGGCGCGCAGCGAGGGAAAGGGTGCAATGACGGTTTTGACCTGGTCCGATGATCGCGTCGAGCAGCTGAAAAAGCTCTGGGAGGCCGGACTTTCGGCCAGCCAGATCGCGGCGGAGCTCGGCAATGTGACCCGCAATGCCGTGATCGGCAAAGTGCACAGGCTCGGCCTTTCGGGCCGCGCCAAGAGCCCGTCATCGGCAGCGCCGCGGCCGCGCAAGGCGCGTCCCGCGCAGCACATGATGCGGGTGAGCCGCCCGATCTCGCGCGGCAACACCGCGCTGGCGCAGGCCTTCGAGGTCGAGGCTGAGCCGGATCCGGTCACCTACGACAACGTGGTGCCGATGAGCCAGCGGCTGTCGCTGCTGGAATTGAACGAGGCGACCTGCCACTGGCCGGTCGGCGATCCCTCGAGCCCGGACTTCTTCTTCTGCGGTGGACGGGCGCTGTCCGGCCTGCCCTATTGCGCCCAGCACTCGCGGGTTGCGTACCAGCCGGCGTCGGATCGGCGCCGCGCACCGGTGAAGCCGGGTCCGCGGTAAGCTAGCGCACGATCAGTCATCACGCGCGGCGCCTCAATAAATGCAGTGTCGTCCCGGCGAAGGCCGGGACCCATACTCCGAGCACTTAGTTGTTGTGCGAAAGGGTAACTCCGAGTCTTCGCCAAACCGCGCCCTGTGGTTATGGGTCCCGGCCTTCGCCGGGACGACATCGGACATGTCACGGCAGTTAGTAACCTAACCGCAGAAACCTACACCTGCTCCGCCTTGGCAAACCGATCATCCAGCGCGTAACCGGCGCCGCGGACGGTGCGGATCGGATCCTGCTCGCGCCCGAGATTGAGCAGCTTGCGCAGGCGGCCGATATGCACGTCGACAGTGCGCTCGTCGATATAGATGTCGCGGCCCCAGACGCTGTCGAGCAGCTGCTCGCGCGAGAACACCCGCCCCGGGTGCTCCAGGAAGAACTCCAGCAGGCGATATTCGGTCGGACCGAGATCGATCGGCCGGCCCGAGCGTGCCACGCGGCGCTTGTCGCGGTCGAGCTCGATGTCGCCGAAAGCAAGGACGGTGGCGAGCCGCTCGGGGCTTGCGCGCCGCAGCAGGCCTTTCACGCGCGCCAGCAGCTCCGGCACCGAGAACGGCTTGACGATGTAATCGTCGGCGCCGGTCGCAAGACCCCGCACCCGCTCGCTCTCCTCGCCGCGCGCGGTGAGCATGATGATCGGGAGCTGCTTGGTCTCGGGACGGGTGCGAAGCCGCCGGCACAATTCAATGCCTGACAGGCCCGGCAGCATCCAGTCGAGCACGATCAGGTCGGGGATGTGCTCCTTGAGGCGGGTGTCGGCGTCGTCGCCGCGCATCACCGTCTCGACGTCATAGCCGTCGCCTTCGAGGTTGTAGCGGAGAAGCTCGGTCAGGGCTTCCTCGTCCTCAACCACCATAATGCGTGCGCCCATCGGGTCGTCGCTCCTTAAGTCTTCAGGTGTTCGGTACCGTGTTGGCAAAGGTCGTCATGTCGCCCTTCGGCCGCTTGTCGGTGATCGCCTGGCCCTCGATCATGTAGAACACGGTCTCGGCGATGTTGGTGGCGTGATCGCCGATCCGCTCGATGTTCTTGGCGCAGAACATCAGATGGATGCAGAACGAGATGTTGCGCGGATCCTCCATCATGTAGGTGAGGAGCTCGCGGAACAGCGAGGTGCAGATGGCGTCGACCTCCTCGTCGCCCTTCCACACCGCCATCGCCGCCGGCAAATCATGCGCGGCATAAGCGTCCAGCACCGACTTGACCTGCTGCTGCACGAGGTCGGTCATGTGCTCGAGGCCGCGGAACAGCTTGAGCGGATGGAAGTCCGTCTCCAGCGCCGCGACGCGCTTGCCCATGTTCTTGGCGAGGTCGCCGATGCGCTCGAGATCGGTCGCGACGCGCATGGCGCCGACGATCTCGCGCAGATCGACCGCCATCGGCTGGCGACGTGCGATGGTGAGCACCGCGCGCTCCTCGATGCGCTTCTGCAGCGCGTCGAGCTCGGTGTCGATGGCGACGACGCGCTGGCCGAGCGGGACGTCGCGGCGGATCAATGCGTCGACGGACTCGACGATCATGCGCTCGGCGATGCCGCCCATCTCGGCAACCAGGCGCGTGAGTTCCTGGAGGTCGGTGTCGAAGGCCTTTGCGGTATGTTCAGAACCCATGTCGCGTCTCCTAGCCGAACCGGCCGGTGATGTAATCCTGCGTGCGCCGGTCGGTCGGCGACGTGAAGATCTTGCTGGTGTCGTCGAACTCGATCAGCTCGCCGAGATACATGAAGGCGGTCTTGTCGGAGACGCGCGCCGCCTGCTGCATGTTGTGGGTGACGATCGCGATCGTGTAATCCTCGGACAGCTCCTGGATCAGCTCCTCGACCTTGGCGGTCGAGATCGGGTCGAGCGCCGAACAGGGTTCGTCGAACAGGATCACCTCGGGCCGCACCGCGACGGTGCGGGCGATGCAGAGGCGTTGCTGCTGGCCGCCGGAGAGCGACAGGCCGGAGGCGTTGAGCTTGTCCTTGACCTCGTTCCACAGCGCGCCGCCGCGCAGCGCCTTCTCGACGCGGCCGTCCATCTCGGACTTCGAGATCTTCTCATAGAGACGGATGCCGAACGCGATGTTCTCGTAGATCGTCATCGGGAACGGCGTCGGCTTCTGGAACACCATGCCGACGCGGGCGCGCAGCAAATTGAGGTCCAGCTTGCCGTCGAGGATGTTGGTCTGATCGAGCATGAGCTGACCGGTGGCGCGCTGGCCGGGATAGAGGTCGTACATCCGGTTGAAGATGCGCAGCAGGGTCGACTTGCCGCAGCCCGACGGGCCGATGAACGCGGTGACACGGTTGGCGCCGAGCGTCAGGTTGATGTTCTTCAGCGCGTGGTGCTCGCCGTAATAGAAATTCAGGTTGCGTACGGTCACCTTGGGCGGCGCCTCCGGCAGCACCGGCGCGTGCGGCAGGCCACCGGACGCGCTCATCGATACGGAAAGATCACTCATTTTGCGGTCCTCTCGGCGCCAAGGATGCGCGCGCCAATATTCAGGGCAAGAACGGTCAGGGTGATGAGCAGCGCTCCGCTCCAGGCCAACTGCTTCCAGTAGGCATAGGGGCTCTGCACGAAGTTGTTGATGGTGACAGGCAGGTTCGCCATCGTCTTGTTCAGGCCGAGGCTGAAGAACTGGTTCGACAGCGCGGTGAACAGCAGCGGCGCGGTTTCACCGGCGACGCGAGCGGTCGCGAGCAGCACGCCGGTGATGAGACCCGATCGGGCAGCCCGATAAGCGATCCGCTTGATCACCAGCGAGCGCGGCAGGCCGAGCGCCGAGGCCGCCTCGCGCAACGCGTTCGGCACCAGCAGCAGCATGTCCTCGGTCGTGCGCAGCACCACCGGGATCACGATGACCGCGAGCGCGAGCGAGCCTGCGATCGCCGAGAAGCCGCGCATCGGCACCACCACCGCGCCGTAGATGAACAGGCCGATGATGATCGAGGGCGCCGAGAGCAGGATGTCGTTGATGAAGCGGATCACCGAGGTCAACCGGTCATTGCGGCCGTATTCGGCGAGATAGGTGCCGGCGAACATGCCGAGCGGCGCGCCGATGCCGACGCCGATCACGGTCATGATCAGCGAGCCGACGATGGCGTTGAGCAGGCCGCCCTCGTTCGATCCCGGTGGCGGCGTGTTCTCGGTGAACAGCTGGACATTGAGTCCCGCTACGCCATTGTAGAGCAGCGTAATCAGGATCAGCGCGAGCCAGGTGACGCCGAAGGCGGTTGCGGCGATGCAGAGCCCGCGGACGACGATGTCCTTGCGGCGGCGGCGTGAGTAGATCGGATTCATGGCGCTAGTTCCCCGCCTTCTTTTCCAGCCGCATCAGCATCAGCCGCGCCGCCGCGAGCACGAAGAAGGTCAGCACGAACAGCAGGAGGCCGAGCAGGATCAGGCCGGACTGGTGCAGGCCGTCGCTCTCGGCGAACTCAGATGCGATCGCCGCCGAGATCGTGGTACCCGGCGCGAAGATCGACGACGAGATCCGGAACGAGTTGCCGATGATGAACGTCACCGCCATGGTCTCGCCGAGCGCGCGGCCCAGCGCCAGCATGACGCCGCCGATGACGCCGACGCGGGTGTAGGGGATCACCACGCTGCGGACGACTTCCCAGGTGGTGCAGCCGACGCCGTAGGCGGCTTCCTTCAGCACCGGAGGCACCGTCTTGAACACGTCGACCGAGATCGAGGTGATGAAGGGCAGCACCATGATGGCGAGGATCAGCGCGGCATTGAACAGGCTGAGATAGGACGGCGGACCTGCGAAGATCGCGCCCAGCACGGGCACACCGTCGAAGATCTTGATCATGAAGGGCTGGAACGTGTTGGCGAGGAACGGACCCAACACGAAGAAGCCCCACATGCCGTAGATGATCGAGGGAATGCCGGCGAGCAGCTCGATCGCCATGCCGATCGGACGGCGCAGCCATTGCGGGCAGAGCTCGGTGAGGAAGATCGCAATGCCGAGACCCACGGGAATGGCGATCAGCATCGCGATGAAGGAGGTGACGAGCGTGCCGTACATCGGCCCGAGCGCGCCGAGCACCGGCGGATCGGCGGACGGCGCCCAGCGCTGCGTCCACAGGAACGAGATCCCGAATTCCTTCATCGCCGGGAAGGCGCCGACGATCAGCGAAATGATGATGCCGCCGAGGATCAGAAGCACCGAGATCGCGGAAAGCCGCGTGATCCAGTAGAAGGTGACGTCCCCGAGCTTGAACGCGCTCAAAGCCTTGGCGCGATCATACGGTCCGGCGTCGTCGATTACATCGCTCTGAACGGCCATCTCTGCCACGCCGATCCCCTGTACCAAATAGTATACGTTTTTTGTTGGTCCCGCGCCCCGGATGCGGCGCAACGCATCCGGGGCACGAGCGTCGCGAGCCTAGCTCTTGATTTCGGCAGCCCAGGTCTTCTCGATCAGCTGAACGACCGGGTCCGGCATCGGGATGTAGTCGAGCTCTTCAGCCGCCTTGCCGCCGCTCTTGAAGGCCCAGCGGAAGAACTTGATGGCTTCCTGCGAGGCCGCCTTGTCGGTGGCGTCCTTGTGCATGAGGATGAAGGTCGCCGCCGTGATCGGCCAGGACTTCTCGCCGGGCTGGTCGGTCAGGATGACGTAGTAGCCGGGAGCCTTGGCCCAGTCGGCGTTGGCGGCGGCCGCCTGGAAGGCTTCGACGGTGGGCTGCACCGGCTTGCCGGCCTTGTTGACGAGACCGGTGTAGGTCAGCTTGTTCTGCTTGGCATAGGCGTACTCGACATAGCCGATCGAGTTCTTGGTCTGGCTGATATTGCCGGACACGCCTTCGTTGCCCTTGGCGCCGACACCGACCGGCCACTCGACGGCGGTACCTTCACCGACCTTGCTCTTCCAGTCCGCGCTGGCCTTGGCGAGGTAGTTGGTGAAGTTGAAGGTGGTGCCCGAACCGTCCGAACGGCGGACCACGGTGATGGCCTCCGAGGGCAGCTTCACGTTCGGGTTCAGCTTCTTGATCGCGGCGTCGTCCCATTTGGTGATCTTGCCGAGATAGATGCTGGCCAGCGTCTCGCCGTCGAACACCATCTCACCGGGCTTCACGCCCTCGATGTTGACGACGGGAACGATGGCGCCCATCACCATCGGCCACTGGACGAGGCCGTCCTTCTCGAGCTGCTCGGCCTTGAGCGGCGCGTCGCTGGCGCCGAAGGTCACGGTCTTGGCCTGGATCTGCTTGATGCCGCCGCCGGAGCCGATCGACTGGTAGTTCAGACCGTTGCCGGTCTCCTTCTTGTAGGCGTCAGCCCATTTGGAATAGATCGGGAACGGGAACGTGGCACCGGCACCCGTGATGTCGGCAGCAAAGGCCGCCGTCGTCGATGCGGCGACGATGCCAGCAGCGACGAGTGTTTTGAGGAAATTCATGCTGGTCTCCATACAGGGGAGCGAAGCGCCATCAGCGCCCGATCGCGCTCCCCGTGCCGCTCCTTTAGGAGTGGACAGCTGAGCTTTTACGAAGGTTTGGTGACAGTCGGATGACAGTCTTAAGCATTTGAAAATGCTGGTGTTTAGCTCAAAGCCGCAGGCTTGCCCTGGGGAAAACAAGCGGTGAAAGTGGCGCCCTGTTTGGGCACGCTTTCGATCAGAAGCCGGCCGCGGTGCCGGTTAACAATATGTTTCACCAGCGATAATCCGAGGCCGGTGCCGCCCTGCGAGCGGCTGTCGCCGACATCGACCCGGTAGAAGCGCTCGGTCAGCCGCGGCAAATGCTCCGGCGCGATGCCGGGGCCGAAATCCCGGACCAGGACCCGGATTTCCTGAGTTCCATCAGGGGCGGAACTGGACGTCAGCGACACGATGACGCGACCGCCCGAGGCGCCGTATTTGAGCGCGTTCTCGATCAAATTCTCGAACAGGCGGAGCAGCTCCTCACGGTCGCCCGCGATCAGCACCGGGGTCTCGGGCAGCTGGGTCTCGACCTCGACCTGGCGTTCCCGGGCCAGCGGCTCGAGCCCGTCGGCGACCTGCAAGATGATCGGCAGCAGGTCGACCAGGGTGTCGGGCCGCACATGGGCCGACAGCTCCACCCGCGACAGCGAGAGCAGATCGTCGATCAGGCGGGGCCATCCGGGTGGCCTGGTTGTGCATGATGCCGAGGAAGCGCTCGCGCGCCTTGGGATCGTCCTTGGCCTGGCCCTGGAGCGTGTCGATGAAGCCGGACAGCGCGGCCAGCGGCGTGCGCAGCTCGTGACTGGCATTGGCGACGAAATCGGCCCGCATCTCCTCGACCCGGCGCAGCGGCGTCTGGTCGTGGAAGGTCATCAGCATACATTTGTCGGCGCCGCCGAAGGTGGTCGGCACCGGCACCGGCGTGATGGTCAGCTCCATCCAGCGATCGACCGGGACATGGTCGAGATAGGTCGCGCGCCGCGGCTCGGTGGTCGCGATCGACTCGCGCAACGCCGTGATGATCTCGGGCGAGCGCAGCGCGAACTGGGCGAGCTCATTCCGGCGCAGCGCCGGCGCGAGCTGGGCGGCCGCGGCGTTGAGATGGATGACGCGGCCGGCGCGGTCGAGCAGCACCGCGGGATCTGGCATGCCGGCGACAACAGCGGCGACCGCCGCGCTCTCGACCGGGTTGACGCGGCGGGTCTCTTCGCGCGAGGCGGCGGTATCGTGCAGGCGCCACGGGATCAGCGCTGCGGCCGCGATGCAGAGCAACACCGCGATCGCATGCAGTGCCGACAATTCGCCCAGCGAGACCACCACCGACAGTGCCAGCGCCGCGGCGATCAGGATGACGGTCGAGTGCCGCAGCCGGTCGGACCACGGCTGGGAGGAGGGAGAAGATGGGGCGTCGATCGCCATCGGGGCGGGCTTCTCCAAAGGACCTTGCGCCGGTCAGGCGCCGCTGTCGCTGCGCTTTCTCACGTAAGCGGCTTCAGGTGCGGGGCCGGGGTCGAGCTTGAGCGCCGCCTGCTGCAGGCGTTTCGATCGTGCGCCGATGATAACTTCGCGAAACGTCAGCAAGATTACAGAAATGACGAATGGGGACAGATAATAGAGGACGCGGAACAGCAGCATCCCACCCAGCAGCTCCTCGCGGTCCATCTGCCAGAGCCCGACCAGCATGGCCGCGTCGAACACGCCAAGGCCTCCGGGCGAATGGCTGGCAAAGCCAAGCAGCGTGGCCGAGACGAAGATCACCGCGACCACCACGAAGCCGAGATTGGGCTCGTCCGGGACCAGCACGTACATCGCCAGCGCGCAGAAGCCGAGATCGATGATGCCGATCGCGATCTGGAGGAGGGTCAGCGGGCCGCCCGGCAGCATCACGGTCCAAGGCCCGCGGCCAACCATCCGCGGCTGGGTCCAGACCCAGACCACGTAAGCAACCAGCCCGACGATGATCATCATCGCCAGCGTCCGGTTCAGCCACGGCGGAAGCATGTCGATCGAGGCCGCAGCCTCCGGATGATAGGAGATGCCGAGGCCCAGCACCGCGGCGTTGCCGAGCCAGAAGGTCAGGCCGGCGAGGAAGCAGATTTTTGCGACGTCGATCGCGTTCAGCCCATAGGCCGAATAGATGCGGTAGCGCACCGCGCCGCCAGTGAAGACGCTGGCGCCGACATTGTGGCCGATCGAATAGCTGGTGAAGGCGGCGAGCGCGTTGATCCGATAGGGCACGTGGGGATGGCCGATCGCGCGCACGGCGAACAGGTCGTAGAAGGTCAGCGTGAAATAGCCCGCGGCGACGAACAAAGCCGCCAGCGCAATCTGGCTCGGCTCGGTGCTCTTGATCGCTTCGAGGACCTCGTTGACATCGATGCCGCGCAGCATGTGGTAAAGCACATAGCAAGCGATGCCGATGACCGCGACGCTGATCACAACTCCAAGCTTATGCAGGATTTGCTTCTGGCGCAGAAACGACATCGCCCTGCGTATGGCTTCCAGCATCTAAACCTCGAACAACGCTTCAGCGGCCAGGGTGGCCGACGAACAGGCGGACGACACGCAGGCACCCGACGAACCCTCGCTGCCGGTCCCGGCATCGCGCATACCCGCTATCCCTCCACTAGCGCGTTTCAGGGCGGAGTGGAATTCGGCAATTCGAACAAAAACTCGTGCCTTCAATATTTTAGGCAGGGTTGCGGGCTCCTGATGCACGGTTTGGCGCTTTCGGCGGCAAGACTGACGCGAATCTCCATGGCAATCCTGCGCAGAGGCCATGAAGTTTTGATGATTTCCACCGCACAATGTTCCGTCACGACTTAAGCCGAAATCAATCTATGGGTCGCCCCCGCCTGTTGAAAGAGGGGTGGCCGGCGCGTTTGTTCGCGGTTTTCGATGGGCCGGGAAGGCCGCGCAGCCACGCTCCTGACGTCCGCAGTCAGGGTGCAGGGCAACATCACAGAGCGGCAGGCGGCATGCTGCGCGAGACCACCCGGTCGCGCAGCCAGGCGCCGATGGCGCCGCCGACGAGGTAGCAGGCGAACATGATCAGGCCGAGGTCGAGCCAGTAGCCGAAGCGACCGGGGACCACATGCGCGAGCGAGGCCGCGACCAGGCCGGCAACAAGCACGGCGAGCCAGCGCGCCGTCACCTTCGAGGTGCCGTTGCCGCGTTGGACCACCGAGATCCAGCCCATGCAGAAGCCGAGCAGCAGCGAGCCGATCAGCCAGCCCAGATGGAACGAGACGAGATAGGGCATCGTCACCTCACCAGAAATTCGATGCGGCGGTTCTGCGCCTTGGCGTCTTCGCTGTCGTTGCCGGCGACGGGCTGCGTGCTGCCGTAGCCGACCGCGGTGAAGCGGCTGGCAGGCAGGCCGGCCTTGACCAGATAGTCGACCACCGCCTGCGCGCGCTTCTCCGAGAGTGCCTGGTTGAAGGAATCCTCGCCGTCGGCATCGGTATGCCCGGCGACCTCGATATTGGTGGTGGGACATCGCAATGCCGTCTCGATCAGATGATCGAGAATACCGGCGGAATCCGGGTCGATGTCGGCGCGCTTCGCCGCGAAGCGAATCTTGGCTTTGGCCAAGAGCTCGGAGAACAATTGCTGGCACACGGTGCCGTCGACCGGGCCGGCTGCGGGTTTCACCGTGATTTCCGGCTTGTATTGCCAGTTTTTCGGAAAGTCCTTGCCAAGGCCTGCGCGGATGTCGTTGGCGGCACCTTCATAGAGCGCATCGCCCGACAGCTTCACCTCGCGGTCGGACACGACGAGTGTGCCGGTCGACAGTCGCGACAGCGCGCCGAGCGCTGCGACCACGGCGGGGCTGAAGGCACCGGGCGCGCCGACGCTGGCCTTGAGATTGTCGACGACCTTTTCGTTGAAGAATTTCCGCGACGCGCTGGTGGCGATGGCGGCGTGGACATTGTTGTCGGGAACATAGCCGGTCAGCGTCACCGTCGCGGCCACCGGATCCTTGTAGGCCTGGAAGACGTAAGGCGGCGCCTTGACGTCGTTGGCGGCGATCGAAAAGCCCTCGGGCAGATTTTTGAGCGCCGCTGCGACGGCTTCGCGGCCGCCGAGATCGCGCGCCATCCCCGACAGCGTGACTTTGGTGTCCGTGATCGTGATCTTGCCGTCCTTGAGCTTGCCGATCTGGTCGAGCAGCAGCATCGCAGCCGCCTCGAACCGCGGCGGTGCGCCGCGCGCCAAACCCATCTGATCGGCCACCTCTGTACCGGCGACCTCCTTGCGGGCCGCCTCGGTCAGGCGGCCCTTCATCGACGGCAGGGGCGCGGAGCCTGACAGCGTCACCCGCACCACGTCGCGTTCGGCGTTCCAGACGAAGGGCTTTGCCTCGGGAACGAGGCGGGTCCGGTCGTCGACCAGGCGCACGCCGGGCACGGTCTCGACCGCCACAACAGCGTCGCGGCGCCCCTCCTCGGAAAAGGCCTCCGCAGCCAGGCTGACGTCGCGGCCGTCCACCGCGATCCGGGTCTTGTCCAGAACGGTATCCTTTAGCGCCGCCGAGCTGCGGGCGGAAAGGTCCGCCTCGACCGGCAAAGTGTTATTCCAGGCCGCAAATCCCCACATGACGGCCAGGGGGATGAGCCCCGGCCACCATTTGCTGGCCCACCTGAAAAGCTTCTGCATTCGACGACCCGAACTCTGGAACCGGAGACAAAACAAACCCTTGGCGGGCTGTCAAACCGGAAATGACGCCCTTCCGAAGGCCGGGCGTGACAATTGGAATAACTTTTTCTTCAAGGGTTCTTCCGTAAGTTGAAGGCGGAATGCCAAAGTCCGCCAGCGGGTCATGAAACAACTTCGTAACAACGTCATCCGCGCCGGGCTGGAAGCACTCTATTTCAGCGGCGCCCACCACCTGTTGCGCCCGCTTTTGTCGGGCGTCGGCGCCATTTTCATGCTGCATCACGTGCGGCCGGCCCGCGCCGCGGCGTTTCAGCCGAACCGGCACCTCGAAGTCACACCCGAATTCCTGCGCGCGACACTGTGCCATCTGCGCTCGCGCGAGATCGACATCGTCAGCATGGACGAGCTGCATGAGCGGCTGGTGCAGCGCCGGTTCGACCGGCGCTTCGCCGCCTTCACGCTCGACGATGGCTATCGCGACAATCTCGATTTTGCGCTGCCGGTTCTGCGCGAATTTGACGCGGCCTTGGCGGTCTATGTCGCCAGCGACTTCGCGGAGGGCACGGGTCGGCTGTGGTGGGAGGCGCTGGAGGCCGTGATCGCCAAGGCCGAGCAGATCGAGGTGACGATCGGCAATGCCGCGCTGCGGCTCGATGCGACGACGCCAGCCGCCAAGCAGGCGGCGTTCGACCGCCTGCACGACTGGTTGCGCGCATTGCCCGGCGAGCACGATCTCAAGCGCGAGATCGAGGCGCTCTGCACGAAGTACGGTGTCGACATGGCCGCGCTGTGCCGCAGCCTCTGCCTGTCCTGGGACGAGGTGAAGACATTTGCTGCCGATCCCCTGGTCACCATCGGCGCGCATTCCGTCAGCCATTGCAATCTCGCCAAGCAAAGCGAAGCGATCGCCACGCAGGAGATGGCCGTGAGCCGCGCGCGGATCGAGCAGGCGCTCGGCCGCAATGTCCAGCATCTGGCCTATCCCTATGGTGATCGGGAGGCGGCGGGCGAGCGTGAATTCGCGCTCGCTGCATCCGCCGGTTTCAAGACCGCGGTGACGACGCGACCCGGCATGCTGTTCGCCGAAAACGCCGGCCACATGACCGCGCTGCCACGGGTCTCGCTCAACGGCAATTACCAGGACACGCGGATTCTGCCGGTGCTGACCTCGGGCGCCGCGACCGCGATGTGGAACGGCTTCCGCAGGATCGCGGCGGCTTAAATCTCTCCGTCTTCGCTGCCCGAACTCAGACGTCGTCCTGGCGAAAGCCAGACGACGATGCGGCGCCTTTCTTGACTCCCCTCCCCACCCGCGCTCAAAACGTCGCCAAACACCAAGGGAGGCACCATGTTCAACGATCTGTTCTCGCTCAAAGGCCGCGTCGCGCTGGTGACCGGCGGTTCGCGCGGCATCGGCAAGATGATCGCGGCGGGATTTCTCAGCGCAGGGGCCGCGAAGGTCTACATCACCGCGCGCAAGGCTGGTCCTTGCGAAGCCACCGCGAACGAGCTCTCCGCGCAATATGACGGCGAATGCATCGCGCTGCCGATCGACCTCTCGACGCTGGCCGGCGCCGAGCTGCTCGCGAGCGAATTCGCCAAGCGCGAGCCCAAACTCGACATCCTCGTCAACAATGCGGGCGCGGCCTGGGGCGCGGAGTTCGACGAGTTTCCGGAGAGCGGCTGGGACAAGGTGATGAATCTCAACGTCAAGGCACCGTTCTTCCTGACCAAGGCGCTGGCGCCCACGTTGCGCGCGGCGGCATCAGCAGAGCGGCCGGCGAAAGTGATCAACATCGCCTCGATCGACGGCATCTTCGTCAATCCGGGCGAGACCTATTCCTACGCGGCGAGCAAGGCGGGGCTGATCCATTTGACGCGGCGCATGGCCGTGAAGCTGATCGGAGACCACGTCGTGGTCACCGCGATCGCACCGGGCCCGTTCAAATCCGACATGAACCGGGCCGCACGCGATCATGCCGACGAGGTCTCGACCCGCGTGCCCGCGGGCCGCGTCGGCACCGACGAGGACATGGCGGGCGCTGCGATCTATCTCGCCTCGCGCGCGGGAGATTATGTGGTGGGCGCCACCATCGCGGTGGACGGCGGCATTGTCTATGCGAACCCGGGAATCAAGGGGAGCGGCTGGGATAGTTGAGGCATCGCGCTGCTCGCGGCGTCAGCGGAGCGCTCCCTCGCCCCGCTCTTGCGGGGAGAGGGTTGGGGTGAGGGACTTCTCTCCACACGTGAGATTGTCGCCGCACCTGTACCCCCTCACCCGGATCGCAAGGGCGATCCAACCTCTCCCCGCAAGCGGGGAGAGGTAAAGAAGTTACGATTCGATCCTCACATACTCGAAATCGCCGGGCTTGTTGTCGATGCCGACTTTCGGCGGCGAGATCCAGGAGGCGAACTGGCCGGTCTCGGTGACGGGCTGCATCAGCGAGGTGATGAAGTCGCCGTCGGCGGTCGAGGGCAGCCATTCGTCCTTGCGCTTCGCCCAGGTTGCGTCGTCGATCAACAGACCATCCGGCGTCGCGTGGATGCTCTTGAACTCGCCGATATGGCGGTGGAAGGCGACGTTGGGCAGCTTGAGCTGAAACAGGTAGCCCGCGGTCGAGATCACCTTGTTCCAGCGCAGCATGCCCTTGACGCAATCCTGGCTGTAATCGTCGCGCAGGCGCATGTTGAGCGCGGTCAGCGCCGGCTCGTCCACCAGCTTGATCTCGCCATCGATGAACTTCAGCACCGGATAGGTCGCGTTCTTGAGCTGATGATCGTCGTCGATCTGGGTCTCGTGATAGCGCCCCTTGATGCCGGTGTTGAAGGCGTTCGCCGCGTTGGTCGAGACTTCCGAGCCAAACAGATCGAGCGACAGCGTATAGTGCAGGTTCAGCTTCTTCTGGATGGTCGGCAGGTCGATCACACCGAGCGCGCGGACCTTCGCGATGTCGGTGGGATCGGTGATGCCGGCTTCCCGCATCGCATCGCAGGTGCGCTGCACGACACGCGTGATGCCGGTCTCGCCGACGAACATGTGGTGCGCTTCTTCCGTCAGCATGAAGCGGCAGGTGCGCGACAAGGGATCGAAGCCGGACTGCGCCAGCGAGTGCAGCTGCATCTTGCCGTCGCGGTCGGTGAAATAGGTGAACATGAAGAAGGACAGCCAGTCCGGCGTCGCCTCGTTGAAGGCGCCCAGCATGCGTGGCGAGTCGGCGTCACCCGAGCGGCGGCGCAACAAATCGTCAGCCTCTTCACGTCCGTCGCGCCCAAAGTACTTTTGCAGCAGGTACACCATCGCCCAGAGGTGACGGCCTTCCTCGACATTGACCTGGAACAGATTGCGCATGTCGTACAGCGAGGGCGCGGTCTTGCCGAGGTGGCGCTGCTGCTCGACGGAGGCAGGCTCGGTGTCGCCCTGGATCACGATCAGACGGCGCAGCATCGCGCGATATTCACCCGGGACTTCCTGCCAGGCCGGCTCGCCAAAATGCTCGCCGAACGGCACGACGCGGTTCTCTTCCTGGGGAGCAAGGAGAATGCCCCAGCGATACTCGGGCATCCGCACATAGTCGAACTTGGCCCAGCCGCGCGGATCGACCGAATAAGCGGTGCGCAAGTACACCAGCGATTCCTGGAAGCCTTCCGGCCCCATGTCTTTCCACCAGTCCATGTAGCCGGGATGCCAGCCTTCCAGCGCCTTGAGCACTTGGCGGTCTTCGGCCAGATTGACGTTGTTCGGAATCTTGGTCGAGTAGTCGACGTTCATGATGTTCATGGAGGACCTCCCGTGTGGGACTAGTTCATTAGATCGCGGGCATCGAATTGTGGGCTCGCGAATAGCGAGTGGCGAATGGCGTCTCTATTCGCTATTCGCCACTCCCCATTCGCCCTCTACACCCGCGTCATATCGAATTTCGGCTTCTGGCCGCTGCCGTAGCGGCGCAGCGCGCCTTCCTCGCCGACCGCGTTCGGGCGCTGGAAGATCCAGTTCTGCCACGCGGTGAGGCGCGAGAAGATTTTCGATTCCATCGTCTCGGGGCCGACGAAGCGCAGGTTGGCTTCCATGCCGGTGAGGCTGTCCGGCGAGAAGCTGGCGCGTTCCTCCAGGAACACGCGGACCTCGTCGTCCCAGTCGATGTCGTCGAGCGCGAAGGTGACGAGACCGAGCTCTTCGGCCTGCTCGGCGTCCAGCGCCGTGCCCATCGTGGCTTCCGCGCGTTCCACATCGGCCGGATCGGCCTGGAAGCGCGACTGAAGCCGCGTCAGGCCGTGGCTCATCGGATACGGACCGAAATTCAGCGCTGACAGTTCGATCGACGGCGGCGGGCGGTTGTCACCCTGGCGCGTGCCGATCAGCATGTAGGAGCGGTCGGCGGCGAAGACGAGCTCGGCGAGCGTGCCTGCGAAGCAGGAGCCGGGCTCGACCAGCGTCACCAGCGTGCGCGAGGTGACGTCGATGCGCTTCAAGACGCGCTTCCAGTAATGCCTGATCTCGTTGACCAGCCAGTGCGCCTTGTTGGCCTCGAGGAAGGCATCGCAGGCGAGCACATGGGCGCGGTCGCCATGGCTCTTGAACACCAGCATGGCGATCTCGAGCTCGTTGATGCGCAGATGCAGGATGGCGTCGTCGAGTTCGCGCGCAACCTGGAGCGGCCAGAACGCGACACCCTGCGCCATCATGCCGTCGATGTCGCCGGGCGGCGCGGCCTCAGGCGCCTTGATCGAGATCGTGGCGATGCGGGCGGCGCGGTCGATGTCGACGGTGACAAAGCCGTAGCGGATGCTGGTCTCATCGATGATGCGCTTGAGCGGCGTCAGCGCGATGCCCTTGCCGCTGCCCTTGCGCTTGGAGGCGTCGGCGAATTCTCTCGCGCGCTCGGCAACCACGCCTTCGAGCTTGCTGTTCGGCGCGATCTCGTCGACCAGGCGCCATTGCACGGCGCGCTTGCCCTTCACGCCTTCTTCGATGGTGCAGAAGAAATCGGCGTGATCGCGGCGCACTTTGCGCTTGTCGACCACACGCGTGAGGCCGCCAGTGCCCGGCAGCACCGCGAGCAGCGGCACTTCGGGCAAGGCGACGGCGGACGCGCCGTCATCGGCGAGCATGATGTAGTCGGTGGCGAGCGCGAGCTCATAGCCGCCGCCGGCGGCCGAGCCGTTCACGACGGTGATGAAGCGCTGGCCGGAATTCTCCGACGAATCTTCCATGCCGTTGCGGGTCTCGTTGGTGAACTTGCAGAAATTGACCTTGTGGGCATGCGTCGAGCCCGCGAGCATGCGAATGTTAGCGCCGGCGCAGAACACGCGGTTCTTGGCCGAGCGCATCACCACGACCTTCACCTCGGGGTGCTCGAAGCGCAGGCGCTGGACCGCGTCGGCAAGCTCGATGTCGACGCCGAGATCGTAGGAATTGAGCTTGAGCAGATAGCCCTCGAACAGGCCGCCATTCTCGTCGACGTCCATGGTCAGGGTGGCGACGTCACCGTCGACCGCGAGCTTCCAGTGCCGGTAGCGGGACGGCTCGGTCTGGAAATCGATGAATGTCGCGCCGCCTGCGAGGCGCCGATCTTCCCCGGCCATGGGCCACCCTTGAGTTCGTCTTGTTTTACCGTTAGATGCACAATAATGCATATTATTGCGTGCGTCTAGTCCTTAACGGCTACCACATGCATTTTGTTGCATGTCTTCGCGCAGGGCCGCTGCTGCAAATTGCTCAATCGCATCAAGCGTCGCTGCCGGAGCTTCGCGGTGCGGAGAATGCGCGGCGCCAGACATGACTTTCAAATCGACCGGGCAATAGCATTCTTGCTGCGCGATCTCGGCCTGATGCAGTGTCCCGTATTGGTCGTCCACGCCTTGAAGGATCAGGACAGGAACGCGGATATAGGCGAGATATTCCGAGATATCCCAGTCGCGGAATTTCGGATCGAGCCAGGCGGCGTTCCAGCCGTAGAAGGCGTTGTCGACGTCCGTGTGCCAGCGCGCGAGCTTTGACTTCAGGTCGGTGGTCTCGAAGGTGGTCTTGATGTCCGCAATCGACTTCACCGAGATGTCCTCGACGATGAAATGCGGCGCGATCAGCATGAGGCCGTTGAGGCGATGATCCTGATGCGCGCCCGCATAGATCGTCGCGATCGAGGCTCCGTCGGAATGGCCGAGCAGCAGGCCGCGCCTGAAGCCGATCGCATCGAGAATCTTCGGCAGCACGTCCAGTGCCTCGCGCTGCATGTAGTCGAGCGGCCGCGGCAGCGCGACCTTGCTCGACTGGCCGTAGCCCGCGCGCGAATAGGCAAAGATGCCGGCGGAGGTCCCCTGCTGCAGCTTTTCCGGGAAGTCACCCCAGAGCCCGACCGAGCCGAGGCCTTCATGCAGCATGACGATGGTGGGTGCATCGGCACTCTGCGGCGCCAGCCATTTGTACTCGAGACTGGCGCCATCGATGCTGAGAAAGCCGGTGGGGGCGAGATTGGTCATGCTGTCACTCTTCTCTCCGTCGTCATGCCCGGGCTTGACCCGGGCATCCACGTCGTTCCTCAATCGCAGTCGCGCGTGGATGGCCGGGACACTTTGCTCAAGACGCGCTTCGCAGTTTTGCCCGGCCATGACGGCTTGTTCTAGTTCGCCCCGTCCCGCAGCTTGAACCGCTGGATCTTTCCCGTCGCCGTCTTCGGCAGCGAGTCCACCACCTCGATCCAGCGCGGATATTTCCATGGGCCGATCTTCTGCTTGACGTGGTCCTTGAGCATCTCCTGCAGGCCCGTCGTCGTCGCGCTCGGGCGCAGCACGACGAAGGCCTTCGGCTTCAGCAGACCTTGCGGATCGGCCTCGGGCACGACCGCGGCTTCCAGCACCGCAGGATGCGTGATCAGCGCGCTCTCGACCTCGAACGGCGAGACCCAGATGCCCGAGACCTTGAACATGTCGTCGGCGCGGCCGCAGAAGGTGTAGCGGCCCTCGGCATCCCTGACATATTTGTCGCCGGTGCGGGTCCACGGCCCCTCGAACGTGCGGCGGCTCTTGTGGCGCTGGTTCCAGTAGCCCTCGCCGGCGGAGGGCGCATCGACCAGCAGCTCGCCGACCTCGCCGTCGGCGACATCCTGTCCGGCCTCGTTGACCAGCCGCACCGCATAGCCCGGCACCGGCTTGCCGGAGCAGCCGTATTTGATATCCCCGGGCGCGTTCGACAGGAAGATGTGCAACAGCTCGGTCGAGCCGACGCCGTCGAGGATGTCGACGTTGAAGCGCGCCTTCCAGCTGTTGCCGACGGACTCCGGCAACGCCTCGCCGGCCGAGGTGCAGATGCGCAAATTCTGGCCGCCACGCTCGCCCTTCATGGTCTCGTCGTTGAGCATCGCCGCGAACAGGGTCGGCACGCCGTAGAAGATCGAGGGATTATAGCGGTTCATCAGGTCGAACATGCGCGCCGGCGTCGGCCGTTCGCTGTTGAGCACCACGGTGGCGCCGACCGACATCGGAAAGGTCAACGCATTGCCGAGGCCGTAGGCAAAGAACAGCTTTGCCGCGGAAAGACAAACGTCGTTCTCGCGAATGCCGAGCACCTGCTTTGCATAAGTGTCCGCGGTCGCCTGCATGTTCGAATGGATGTGGCGCACGCCCTTGGGCATGCCGGTCGACCCTGACGAATACAGCCAGAACGCCGGCTCGTCCGGATGCGTCGCGGCGGTGGTGAACCGGTCGCTCTCGTCCGCAATCTCCTCGGCAAGCTGCTTGTGGCCATTCTGCTTGGCGCCGGAGACCACGACATGCTCGAGATCCGGCATGCGGCCGACGACGTCCTTGATGACGGGATAGAGCGCTTCCGAGACGAACAGCACGCGCGCGCGGCAATCGGCGAGGATGTAGGCGTATTGATCCGACGTCAGCAGCGTATTGAGCGGCACCGGCACGATGCCGGCGCGGATCGCGCCCAGAAACAGAAGCGGAAAGTCGATCGTATCCAGCATGATCATCGCCACGCGCTCTTCGCGGCGGACACCGAGCCGGCGCAGCATGTTGGCGGCGCGCCGCGTTTCGCGCTGGAGCTCGCCATAGGTGAGCCGTGAGACGGTGTCGTCGAAGGCGAGCTTGTTGCCGCGTCCCTCCTCGACGTTCCGGTCGAGCAGCCAGGTCACCGCGTTATAGGATCCCTCGCTCACGGACTTCTCCCCTGAATTTAGAATTATAATTCATAGAAAGACATCGCATTGGCTTGCTGTCAATGCCAGCAGGCACTATGTTTCATTAATACGCGCCGCAGGACCTCTTTAAAAGAAGACATCCGCTCAAGCAGGCCCATGATCCGTAGTCCATGACCGACAGTCCCGACGCCGAATCCCGATTTCTCGAACAGCTCGGCCAGCGCGTGCGCACCATGCGCGCGCTGCGCGGCATGTCGCGCAAGGTGCTCGCCAAGGTGTCAGGAATATCGGAGCGCTACATCGCGCAGCTCGAAAGCGGCAAGGGCAATGTCTCGATCGTGCTGCTGCGCCGCGTCTCCGACGCGATGGGCGCGCATCTCGAAGACCTGCTTCCCTCGGCCGATCCGACCCCGGACTGGCAGATGTTTCGCGATCTCCTGCGCAAGGCGACGCCGAGCCAGATTGCGCAGGCCAAGGATCTGCTCGCGGGCGGCAGCGCCTCCGCGCCACGGCGCGCGCCGTTCTGCGGCATCGCGCTGATCGGCCTGCGCGGCGCCGGCAAATCGACGCTTGGGCGGATGCTGGCGAAGAAGGTCGGCTGGAGTTTTGTCGAGCTCAACAAGGAGGTCGAGCAGCAGAACGGCCTGTCGGTCGCCGAGATCATCGCGCTCTACGGCCAGGAAGGCTTTCGCCGCATGGAGCAGGCGGCGCTGCAACAGCTGCTCGCGCGCAACGAGCTGATGGTGCTGGCGACCGGCGGCGGCATCGTCTCGGAGCCCTGGACCTTCGACCAGATCCTGTCGTCGTTCTACACGATCTGGCTGAAGGCCGAGCCCGAGGAGCACATGGCCCGCGTCCGCCGCCAGGGCGATTTGCGCCCGATGGCCGACGACCGCTCCGCCATGGCGGAGCTACGCAACATCCTCTTGAGCCGCGAGCCGCTGTATGCGCGCGCGACGGCGGTGGTGGACACGGCGGGACTGTCCGTCGATGCCGCCGCGGCGCGCCTGGTTGATGCGGTGCGGCCGGTGCTGCAGAACGAAGCGCGCAGCTTCGGGCTGCGCAGCGTGGCGCTGTAGGTCCGAACTCCCATGAGCGACGGCGACGTTGCAATCTCCATGTTCGAGCGGATCGGCGGCAGCGCCACGATCGACCTGTTAGTCGATCGCTTCTATGAGCGGATGGATACGCTGCCGGAGGCGAAGATCATCCGCGCGATGCATGCGGACGACCTCGGCCTTATCAGGGACGTGCTGAAACGCTATCTCACCGAGTGGACCGGCGGCCCGAAACTCTATTCGGTCGAGAAGGGCCACCCACGGCTGCGCCAGCGCCACATCGGCTTTGCCATCGGCGATGCCGAGCGCGACGCGTGGATGCTCTGCATGCGCGGCGCGCTCGAGGAGACGGTTATGGACGCCGCCGCGCGGCAGGACCTCGACAAGGCGTTGTCCGGCCTCGCCGACTGGATGCGCAACCGGCAGTGATTTTTGCACAGGCGCGTAGCCCGGATGAGCGAAGCGACATCCGGGTCTTCACGATGACTTTCCCGGGTATCGCTTCGCTCACCCGGGCTACAACAGTTGCGACCGCACCGCTTCAGCGCCCTCACGCAACAGCGGCAAAAATCGCTCGATCAATTCCTGCGCCGGCACGCGGTCGACATGGGCGCCCATGTTGATGGCGGCGACGATCACGCCATCGTAACGGCGGACGGGGACCGAGATCGAGCGGAAATGCGGCTCGGCCTCGCGATCGACCAGCGAATAACCCTGCGCGCGGTCGGCAACGATGCGCGCGAGCAAGACCTTGGGATCGGTCTCTGTCTGCGGCGTCATCGCCTCGCGCTTCGTCGCCGTCAGGCGCGCGGCAAGCTCGGCATCATCGAGCTGGCCGAGCATGGCGCGGCCGACCGAGGTGCAGAAGGCCGGCAGGCGGTAGCCGATGTCCAGCCCACCTGAAAACATGCGCGCCGGACTACTGCGCGCGATGAACACAACCTCATCGCCGTCGAGGACCGCGAGCGAGGAGATTTCGTTGGCCGCTATCGCAACACGGTCGAGCACCGGTTGCAGGACGGTGACGAGCTGGCTCGACCGCAGATACGACGCAGCCAGTGTCAGCACATGTGGCGTCAGCGAGAACAACTTGCCGTCGCCGCTGACGAAGCCGCCGCGCTGGAGCGTGAACAGCATACGCCGCGCGGTGGCGCGTGGCAGCTCCGCGGCACGGGCGAGATCGCTGAGTGTCATCGGGCCGGCAATGGCGCCGAAGCATTGCAGCAGGCGCAGGCCGCGATCGAGGCTTTCGACGAAATCGGTCGCGCGCTCGTCGTTCTCGTTCCGCTTCAGCTTGGGCATGGTCTCGGGACGATCTTGCAAAATAGTGCTTGCCGCGTGTCTAAGGCATGGCATAATTCGCCCATTCGTTCAATAGGCGAACAATCGCCACTCCACAAAGGATGCGACTGCCATGATGAGCCAGGAGCAGAACGACCTCATCACCCGCACCGGTCCAAAGGATCCCTGCGGAAAGCTGATGCGAAGCTACTGGCAGCCGGCGGCCCTGGTGGACGAGCTCGACGGCGATCGACCGATCCGCCCCGTCAGATTGCTCGGCGAAAACCTGGTGCTGTTCCGCGACGAGAGCGGACGTTACGGCCTGATCGATCGCCACTGTGCGCATCGCGGCGCCGATCTCGCCTTCGGACGGCTCGAGCATGGCGGCCTGCGCTGCGCCTTCCACGGCTGGCTGTTCGACGCCACCGGGCAATGCATCGAGACTCCGGCCGAGCCAAAGGATTCAAAACTCTGCCAGAACATCCGCCAGCGCTCTTATCCCGTGGTGGAGAAGAGCGGCATCCTCTGGGCTTATCTCGGCGAGGGCGAGCCGCCGGCATTTCCCGAGCTCGACTGCTTCGTCGCCCCCGGCACCCACACTTTCGCGTTCAAAGGCCATATGGCCTGCAACTGGCTGCAGGCGCTCGAAGTCGGCATCGACCCCGCGCACGCCTCCTATCTGCATCGCTTCTTCGAGGACGAGAACACCTCGACGGCCTACGGCAAGCAGTTCCGCGGCGCATCGGCAGGCTCCGACTTGCCGATGACGAAGATTTTGCGCGAATACGACCGCCCGATCATCAATGTCGAGCACACCGAATATGGATTGCGGCTGATCGCGCTACGCGAGATCGACGAGGAGCGCACCCATGTGCGCGTCACCAACCAGCTCTTCCCACACGGCTTCGTCATCCCCATGAGCACGGAGATGACGATCACGCAGTGGCACGTGCCGGTCGACGACGAGAACTGCTACTGGTACGCGATCTTCACCAGCTATTCGAACCCGGTCAACAAGCAGAAGATGCGCGACCAGCGGCTCGAGCTCTACGAGCTGCCGGATTACAAATCGCGCAAGAACAGGACCAACGATTACGGTTTCGACCCGCACGAGCAGCAGACGGCGACCTATACCGGCATGGGCACCGACATCAACGTCCACGACCAGTGGGCTGTGGAATCGATGGGCGCGATCCAGGACCGCACCCGGGAGCACCTCGGCACGAGCGACAAGGCGATCGTGCAATACCGCCGCCTGCTGCGGCAGGAGATCGAGAAGGTCGCAGGCGGCGAAAAGCCGATGCTGCATCTCGACGAGGCCACCGCACGTTCGATCCAGGGCCCGGCGACCATGGACGGCATCGGGCCGACGCGAGGCTGGGAGATCTACTGGATGGAAGTCGACGTCAAGCGCCGCCGCAGCGCGCCGTGGACGGCGCCGGTGCCGAAGGAGATTGCGGACAACGTGCATCGGCTGACGGCGGCAGAGTAGCGCAGAATGCAGGTCCCTCCTTCGTCATTGCGAGCGAAGCGAAGCAATCCAGACTGTCTCTGCGGAGGGATCCTGGATTGCTTCGCTGCGCTCGCAATGACGGAGAATGTGGCGCATGCTTCGCCTTTCACGGATAGAGGAATGAAAAAGTGACTTTCGTCGCGCGTCATGCGCTGTGGTCGGATGAGCAGAAGGACGCTGCATTGCGCATGCGCCGCATCGTCGAGGAGAAGAACCTCGAGGTCATCCGCCTCGCCTTCCCCGACCAGCACGGCATTCTGCGCGGCAAGACCATCATTGCATCGGAGGCGCTTGCGTCGCTGGAGAGCGGCTGCTCCATCACCACCACCATGCTCGCCAAGGACACCTCGCATCGGACGGTGTTTCCGGTGTTCACGTCGGGCGGCGGCTTCGGCATGAAGGAGATGGAGGGCGCGGCCGACGTGCTGATGGTCGCTGATCCCACGACGTTTCGCGTTTTGCCCTGGGCGCCGACCACGGGCTGGGTTCTCTGCGACCTCTATTTCAACGACGGCCGTCCCGTGCCGTTCGCGACGCGCGGGCTCTATCGCAAGGTGCTCGGCGAGCTCGCGAGTCGCGGCCATGATTTCGTCGCGGGCCTCGAGGTCGAATTCCACATCTTCAAGCTCGACGATCCGCATATGCGCCCGGAAGATGCCGGCCAGCCCGGCACGCCGCCTTCGGTGAGCCTGCTCAGCCACGGCTATCAATATCTCACCGAGCAGCGCTTCGATCAGATGGAGCCGGTGCTGGAGATTTTGCGGCGTGACATCGTCGCGCTCGGCTTGCCCTTGCGCTCGGTCGAGGTCGAATTCGGGCCGAGCCAGTGCGAGTTCACGTTCGCCCCGAAGAAGGGCCTCGAGCCCGCGGACAACATGGTGTTGTTTCGCTCCGCTGTGAAGCAGATCGCGCACCGCCACGGCTATCATGCCACCTTCATGTGCCGGCCGAAGCTGCCGAATTTGTTTGCGAGCGGCTGGCATCTGCACCAATCGGTGGTCTCACGCGCGAGCGGCGAGAACCAGTTCATGGCGAAAGACGGCGGCGAGCCGCTTAGCGCGTTCGGCCACGCCTGGCTTGCCGGCCTGCTCGACCACGCCCGCGCATCGACCGTGTTCACCACCCCGACCATCAATGGCTACAAGCGCTACCGCTCCTATTCGCTGGCGCCGGACCGCGCGATCTGGGGCCGCGACAATCGCGGCGTGATGATCCGCGTGCTCGGCGCGGCCGGCGACGCCGCCACGCGCCTGGAAAACCGCATCGGCGAGCCCGCCGCCAATCCTTATCTCTACATGGCCTCGCAGATTCTCTCCGGCCTCGACGGCGTCGACCGCAAGCTCGATCCCGGCCCGTCGGCCGATACGCCCTACGAAACCAAGGCGCCGCTGTTACCGAAGTCGCTGCGCGATGCGGTCAGCGCGCTGAAGGACGATCCGTTCTTCCGGGAAAAGCTCGGGCCCGAGTTCGTTGATTATTACACTCACATCAAGAACGCCGAGATCGACCGCTTCCTGTCCGAGGTGACCGATTGGGAGCACCGCGAATATTTCGAGGTGTTTTGAGCCGCCGCCAACGGGCCGCTGATCCCCGCAACACGGCCGGATTTTCCAGGAGTACCATGATGCGGTTGCGCCCGGCGGTCCTGCTATTTTCCCTGACCCTGTCCGCGCCAGCCCTGTCCGCGCCAGCCCTGGCCGACTGGCAGGCGAGCACTGTGCGCGCCCCCGGCCGCGTCAGCGAAATTGATTTAGCGGATAGCGACGTCCGAATTGCAATCGGCACGAATTGGTATCAGTTCGACGCGAAAGGGATGCGCATGGTGCCGACCCCGGCGCTCGAACGTCCGGCGCCGCCGCCGGGGGCCCTTGCGGATGGGCGCGTCGCGACAGGCCGCGATACCGTCGCGCGTGCCTGGCTCGCTGAGCCGACCGAACGATATCACCACGGCGTCCTCGGCGATGCCATCGAGGCCGGCAGCCTGGTGATCGAGCCGCGCGGGGGCGGACAACGCACGCTGCGCCTGGATGGTGACGCCGTGTTCGAAGACCTCGAGCCGCGCGTCGCTGCGATCGGCGGCCGCGAAAGGATTGTGCTGGTCAAATCCTATCTGAAGCGCGGCTCCGCGCTGGCTGTCATCGATCCCGCCTCGGCGGCCATCGTTGCGGAGACGCCTCCGATCGGCCACGCCCATGCTTGGCTCAATCCGGCCGGTATCGCCGATTTCGACGGCGATGGCACCACGGATATTGTGCTTGTCCGCCAGCCTCATGTGGTCGGAATTCTCGAAATGTGGTCGTGGCGGCATGATCGTTTGGAAAAATCGGCGGAAATTTCCGACGTATCGAACCATTTCATCGGCTCGCGATCGCTGCACATGAGCTTTACGGCCGATTTTGATGGCGACGGCCATCCAGATCTCGCGGTACCGGACCTCGAACGGCGAACGCTGCGGCTCATCGGGTTCGTCGCTGGCCCGCATGACATCGCGCGCATCAGGCTTCCGGCAAGGATCGCGACGAATATCGGCGGCATGAAATACCGCGATCGTCCCGCACTCGTGTTCGGCCTCGAGGATGGCCGGCTGATGTTGGTCCACGATTAGGATCGCCGGGGCGCCGAGCCAACGACCGTTATGCCGACCCCTCACGGCGCCGTGAGCTGGTTTCGCGCCGGTGCTTGCGACGAAACCTTTGACCTTGCCGACGAAGCCATTTTCCATCCGCGCGAAGATGGCCGGAAACGGTAGAGGGTCACATTGCCCCGACTGATCAACAACGGAGTTCGATCATGTGGGGCCATCTGTTCAGCTTGATCTATCGTCTGTCCTGCCGTGCCACCTTGATCGAAATCGGGATGGGCCGTTCGGCGCGATAGAGGAAGCGAGTTAGGTAAGACGGATTGTCCAGATAACGGAGGGTGTCATGCGAAAGCTGATTCTGATCGCGGCAATGTCGCTGCTGGCAAACCAGGCCGTTGCCGGCGGACCGCGGAGCCTTAGCCTTGCAGCGACAAATGCGAGCCAGCAGACCGCCGACCCGGCAACGACAGCAGCAACGCCGCCACAAGCTCCGGCGGCAGCGCCCACGAATATCGTGACGGCGACGACCGCCCCAACTTCAACGCCTCCGGCAGCGACTACCGCAACAGCCGCGACCGCTCCGGCCGCAACTCAATCCAGCGCCGCGCCGGCTGCCAGCACAACCCAGACGACCAAGCCCAAACGTCGCCAGCCATCCACCGAGGCGCGCGTGATCCGCGAACTGCATCGGCACGGGATTTACTGGTGATTGCCAACGTCGTCCTGGCCTAGTGCGCAATTGCGCACTAGGCCAGGACGACATCGAGGGAAGCGGCCACGGCGTACCTCACCTCATCGCCCAGCCTCAAATCCCCAGATATTTGTGCTGCAGATCCGGCTCGGCCATCAACTCGTCCGAGGTGCCGCTCCACACCGTCTTGCCGCGCTCGATGATGGTGTGGCGGTCGCAGATGCGGGCGAGGTGGTCGACGTTCTTGTCGACGACCAGGATCGACTGTCCCCGGCTCTTGAGCAGCGACAGGCAGCTCCAGATCTCTTCGCGGATCAGGGGTGCCAGGCCTTCGGTCGCTTCATCCAGGATGAGAAGCTTCGGGTTGGTCATCAGCGCACGGCCGATGGCGAGCATCTGCTGCTCGCCGCCGGAGAGCTGGTTGCCCATATTGGACGCGCGCTCGGCGAGGCGCGGAAACATCACGTAGATCGCCGCCAGCGTCCAGGGATTGCTGCTGTCGAAACGATCGGCGGCGGCCGCGACCAGGTTTTCGCGCACGGTGAGGTTCGGGAAGATCTGCCGCCCCTCGGGGACGAGGCCGACACCGAGTTGCGCGATCCGGTAGGACGGTTGCGTCCGCACTTCGGAGCCCGCAAAGCGGATGCTGCCTGCGCGCGCCGGCGTCAGGCCCATGATGGAGCGGATGGTCGTGGTCTTGCCCATGCCGTTGCGGCCCATCAGCGAGACCATCTCGCCTGATTTGACAGACAGCGACAGGCCGAACAGCACCTGGGACAGGCCGTAGCAGGTCTCGATGCCGTCGACCTCGAGCAGCGTGTCACCCATCCCTTTTTCAGACATGGTGCGTCACCACATGCGCCTCGCCGAGATAGGCGCGCTTGACATCCTCGTTCGCGCGGATCGCGGCCGGATCGCCGGAGGCGATGACGCGGCCATAGACCAGCACCGAGATGCGGTCGGCGAGCGCAAACACCGCCGGCATGTCGTGCTCGACCAACACGATCGAGACCTCTTTGCGCAGCTCCTGGAGCAGCTGCACCATGCGCTGGGACTCGGTGACGCCGAGGCCCGCCATCGGCTCGTCGAGCAGCAAAAGCTTCGGCTTGCTTGCCAGCGCAACCGCCAGCTCGATCTGGCGACGCTCGCCATGGCTGAGCCTGGACACCAGCACATCGGCACGATGGGCGAGACCGACGCGGTCGAGCGCGGCATGCGCGGCATCGCGCAGGCCCTTCTCCTTGCGTGCATCGGCGAAGAAGCGGAACGAAGTGCCGGCATGCGCTTGCGCCGCGAGCGCGACATTGTCGGCGGCGGTGAAATCGAGCAACAGCGAGGTGATCTGGAACGAACGTGCCAGGCCCAGCGCGCAGCGGCGATAGGCCGGCAGATAGGTGATGTCGCGCCCCGCCAGCGAGACACTGCCGGAATGCGGCTCCAGATGCCCGGTGAGCTGGCTGATCAGCGTGGTTTTGCCGGCGCCGTTCGGGCCGATGATAGCGTGCAGCTCGCCTGCCGCGACGTCGAGCGAGACGTTGTCCGTCGCAACGATGCCGCCGAAGCGGCGCACCAGCTTGTCGACACGGAGCAGCGGTTCAGCCACGGTTGAGCCTCCCGAGCAGGCCCATGATGCCGCCGCGGCCGAACAGCACGATCAGCAGCAGCATCGGCCCCATGATCAGCGCCCAGTATTCGGTGAGCTGCGACAAGAACTCTTCCAGCAGCAAATACACCACCGCGCCGATGACCGGACCGAACAGCGTGCCCATGCCCCCGAGGATCACCATCACCATGAGGTCGCCGGAACGCGTCCAGTACATCGCGGCCGGGCTGACGAAATCGGTGTTGTTGGCGAGCAGCGCGCCGGCAAGGCCGCACATCATGCCCGAGATGACGAAGCAGACCAGCTGGTAGCGCTTCGAGGGAAAGCCGATCGCCTGCATGCGTTGCTCGTTGGAGCGCAGGCCCTGCAGGACGAGGCCAAAGCGCGAATTGGCGATGCGCCAGATCAGGAAGACCACGCCGAACAGGCAGGCGAGGCAGAGATAATAAAACTGCGTGCGGTTCGACAGATTGATCAATCCGGAGAAGTCGCTGCGCTTGTAGACGGTGAGGCCGTCATCGCCGCCATAACGCGCCAGCCCCGAGGCGACGTAATAGGCCATCTGCGCAAACGCCAGCGTGATCATGATGAAGTAAACGCCACGCGTACGAAGCGAGAGCGCGCCGATCACGACGGCGTAAGTCGCGGAGGCCGCAAGCGCGACCGGAAACTGGATGAAGCCGCTTCCCACACCTTCCTGCGCCAGCATGCCGACCGCGTAACCGCCGATGCCGAGATAGGCGGCGTGGCCAAAACTCATCATGCCGCCAAAACCCATGATGAGGTTGAGGCTCGCGGCCGCCAGCGCCAGGATGACGATGCGCGTGAACAGCGTCAGGATGAAGATGTTGCCGGAGAGTTGCGAATAGAGCGGCAGCAGCACGAGGCCCGCCAGCATCAGGGCCGTGACGGCCTTAGCTACAGTGAAAGTCTTCATCGACGGTTGGCCGGAAACAGCCCCTCCGGCCGCACCACCAGCACGATCGCCATCAGCAGATAGATCAGCATGGACGACAGCGCGGGCGCGGCGGTGGAGGCCGCGGCGCCGCTCAGCACCTGCCGCAGCAGATTGGGCAGGAAGGCGCGGCCGAGCGTGTCGATCATGCCGACGAAGATCGCGGCCAGGAACGCGCCGCGGATCGAACCGATGCCGCCGATCACGATGATGACGAAGGCGAGGATCAGGATGTTCTCGCCCATGCCGATCTGCACGGTGAGGATCGGCGCCTGCATCAACCCGGCAAGACCGGCGAGCGCGGCACCGAGGCCGAACACCAAGGTGTAGAGCAGCTTGATGTTGATGCCGAGCGCGCCGATCATCTCGCGATTGGAGGCGCCGGCCCGGATCAGCATGCCGATGCGGGTGCGCATCACGCCGAGATAGAGCAGCAGCGCAACCAGCAGCGCCACGACGATGATGGCGAGGCGATAGGCGGGATAGTGAATGCCGGGCAGGATCGGCACCGGCACGGTGAGCCAGGCCGGCAGCGGCAGCGCAAGCCCGGCCGGGCCCCAGATCAGCCGCACCGCTTCATTGAAGAACAGGATCAGACCGAAGGTCGCGAGCACGTGGTCGAGATGGTCGCGGCCGTAGAGGTGCCGCAGTGCGGTCATCTCGAGCACGATGCCGAGCACGAGGGTTGCACCGAGCGCCAGCAGCGCGCCGAGCAGGAAGCTGCCGGTCCAGGCTGCGAAGGTCGCGGCGAAATAGGCGCCCATCATGTAGAGCGAGCCGTGCGCGAGGTTGACGAGATCCATGATCCCGAACACCAGCGTCAGGCCGGCGGCGAGCAGGAACAGCAGCAGGCCGAACTGCAAACCGTTCAAGAACTGTTCGACGACGAGCAGCATCAAAACTCTTTCAGGCGCACGCAGGTTCGCGCCGATGTTCGAACACGGTCGCCATCAGTGAAAGAGCTCCCCCTGCCTGTACAAGGCGGAAAAATGGGTAATGGCAGTATCGTTCCGAGGCAAGAGCGATTCGACACCCAACATGCACTTTGTTGCATGCCGATGCATCCGATCGATCCTGCCCGTGCAATCGGCCCTGCAAGAAGGCTGCCGCGCAGGATGGGTCAACCTGCCGCACCCAAAGCGGATCACCCCTCCCTCCGTTGCCGGAGAGAGGGTGTGAAATTCGTCGCAACGTATGGATGGAGACGCCTAGTGCGACGTCATCTGCCGGGGAAGGTCATCCGGCTCGGCAAGCACGCTATTGGCCGTCGAGGCCTCCAGCGCCGCCATCCGGAACAGATAGGCGAGCGTCGCCAATCCGGTGTCTTCCGCCATCTGCGCGAGTTCGAGCGCCATGTCGGACATGTAGCCGAGATTTTCGTCCTTGATCTGCGCCATGATCTGGCTGTCCCGCATCATGTTCGACATCTCAGGCGCTCTTTCGTTGCGCGGCAGCGAGGCCGCAGAGGTTGGCAAGGGCGATGCAATCGATACGCGGACCGTCCTGATGCACGACGTTTGTCATCCCGATACGGTCACACACGGCATCCAGCGACTCCTGACGGATCTCTATCGTGGCCGCCATCGTCCAGGAATTCTCGACCAGCGCCGGCAATCCCAGCGGCGTGACGATGAATCCGATCTCGTGGAAGCGCGGCAGCCACCAGGTCTCCATGACAAGACAGAGACGCTCGATGCCCTGATCGAGACAGAACTCCTGCGCCGCTGCCATCAATTGCCAATTGAATGCGCCGTCGCGGCGCTCGCGCGAAACGAAGAAACGTGACCACTCCCATACCAGCGGGTTCGAGGGGCAACCGCGCACCGCGGCGAGATGCGGGAAGACCTCGCTCATCATCGTCGGCTTGGTGGTAGGATAGAGGCGGGAGCCGCCGAGCACCCGGCGATTTTCGAGCGCCAGCAGGTAGACCGCGTCCTCATTGTCGTAGGTATCGGCCTCGCGGCCATCGGGTTTGCGCAGCGCCTCCCATTTCCGCTCCTCGACAAAAATCTCGTGACGCACCCTGAAATGCTGCTCGAGAACGTCCTCGTAGAGGTGCCGGTTGGCGGCAGAAATCACATGAATCATTTATTCCCCCATTGTTCGAAATAAGGGGAACACTCACGGAAAACGGCCAAAGCGACTATTGGGAAATTTCCCAGTAGGCGCGGATTTCAGGGGGTGATGATTCTATGGCGGATTGCGATCGCAACCGCATGCGTCCGGTTGACTGCACCAAGTTTGCGCGCGGCAGTTGCAAGATGCTCTTCGGCGGTGCGCTGCGTGATGTGCAGGATCTCGCCGATTTCCCAAGCCGACTTGCCCTGCGAGGCCCAGGCGAGCACCTCGCGCTCGCGCGGGGTAAGGCGCATCGATCGATGCGGCGCCGGATCGAGCAAGCGGCGAATGTGATCGAAGCCGTACATGCCGATCAGGTGCAGCGCCGGCTTGCTGCGCGCATTGAGATCGAGGTGAACGCCACCGAGCGAGACGCCGGCCTCGTAGCCGGTCAATCCGTGGATCGGCACGACGAAGCCGCGCGACATACGGAAATCGGCAGCGCGCCGCATCACCTCCACCGCGCCCGGCTCCAGCTCTGGATCGTACGGCGCCTCGGACCACTCGAAAGGGTTCACCGTCTGCCGGCATTTGCGGATCACGGGATCGACACGGTCGTAGCCTTTTTGGGTATAGAGGCTGAACCACTCCGCCGGCCACTTTTTAGCGAGCACCATCTGAGAAAAGTGCTGATCGGGATTTGGCAAGCCGGTTACGATGATGTGCTCGAAACCGTAGCGCCCGAACGCGGTCGCAAGCGCATCCATGGCGTCCGGAACCTTGGTACAGGCTCCAAGCCCTTCAATGAAGTCGAGCGCTTCCCGGCCATAATCCACGGCGGACATCGGTGCGTTTCCTGACCCTCGCTGTCGCTATAGCACGTCCTGGCGACTGCCTCAATTCGCCGCTTCCGTAGTTTCCGGTATCCCATTGACCCTGAAGGTTTAATCTACTTGTGGAAGAAGTGACGTCAAGATACACCTATAATGTCTGAAGCGGGGAAACCACGATGGAAGACGAGAACATCGCCCTCAACAGCGTGCTCGGCCTGGAACTCAACCGCGTATTTTTCGCCGTCCGCGAAACGGCAAACAAGCAGAAGATCATCGAGTTCGCGCGCGGGGTGCTGCAAAGCGAGCGCAGCAAGCCGGCAGAGAGCGCCACGCCGGACGGACCGGCGAGCTAGCACGCAATTGCTGTGAGCGCACGAACGGTCCGTTCGGTGCCATGCCTTGCTCTGATCTGAACCGAACAACCGAACGCGAATGTTTCCTTCCTTCCCCCCTTGTGGGAGAAGTGGCATAGGGGGCTTTCGGCCGCCGTTCTTAAAACAAAACGCCGATGCTTCGCATCGGCTATGGCGCCGGATGAGGGGTTGTTTCCACGCGTTCAAATGCGCGAGGCTCGCGCGGGGAGAGAACCCCTCACCCGTCTCGCGCTATCGCGGCGGTCCACCCTCCTCCCCACAAGGGGAGAGGGAAAGGCAGCGCCGACCACGATTATCTTTCGGATGCCCAGGACATGATGACGCTGCGCCAGGTTGAAGTGATCCGTGCCGTGATGGTGACGGGCACGATCGGCGGCGCGGCGAAGCTGCTGAACGTTTCGGCGCCGGGCATCAGCCGCCTCGTCAAATACACCGAGCGCTCGCTCGGCATCCGCTTCTTTCAGCGCCAGAACGGCCGCTATTTCCCGACGCCGGAAGCCGAGAACATCTTCGAGCAGATCAACGGCGTCTACAAGAAGGTCGACGACCTCTCCGAGATCATCTCCAAGATCGGACGCGGCGGATTGTCGGAATTGCGCATCGGCTCGGTGCCGAGCATTTCGCAAGTCATGGTGCCGCGCGCAATCGAGCGGGTCCGGCGGCGCTATCCGGATTTGGGCATCGACATCAACATCCTCAAGCTCGAGGAAGCCATCGACTATCTCATGCTCGGCCGCGGCGAGTGCGTGGCGATGAGCTACCGGCTGGAGCATTCCGGGCTCGACTTCATGCCGCTCGCCTCGGGCGAGCTCTACTGCATCGTGCCGCCGGGCCACGAGCTCGCCGGCCGCAAGCAGGTCTCCGCCGCCGAGATCACCCGCTATCCGCTGATCGGCATCGATCCCAACGATCCCTACGGGCGGATCATGGCCGAGATCTTCGCGCGCCACCGCCTCGAGTACAACATCACCATCCGCGCCCGCTTCGGCACCACGGTCTGCGCGCTGGTGAAGGCGGGGCTCGGCATCGCCATCATCGACCAGTTCACGGTGGCCCATGGGGGCTATCCCGGCATCGAGCTGATCAAGATCACCGAGCCGACGCGATTCGACACCTATATCGCGGTGAAGCGCGGCGCGCCGCTGTCGCTTCATGTCGAGTATTTCATCGAGGCCCTGCGCGCGGAGATGCGCGCGGTCGAGCCGTCGCGGGGCAAAGGCAGGGCCGCGCCGCCACGGCGAAAGAGATAACATTACGTTAGGTTTGCAGGACAAAAGGGTAATTGTGTTAGGCCGAGGAAAGGCTATCGTCCCTGGTGGAAGCCCCTTGGAATTGGGCGGATCTCCCCGCTAATGGCCGGGACCAAACGCTCCCAACGAGACGATAGCGAACCATGTCAAAGCGCGGACCTGCCGCATCCAAAAAGCTCCTGACCGGCCTGATCGGCGCACCCATCGCGCATTCCGCCTCCCCTGCCATGCATGAGCGCGCCGCGGAGGGGCTTGGCCTGCGCGGACATTATCAGCTCATCGAAGTGGCCGGCGCCGATGCGGCCGGGCTCCGGCTGATGTTGGAAGGCGTGCGGCGGCTCGGCTTTGCCGGCGTCAACGTCACCTTTCCCTACAAGGAGGCAGTGGTCCCGCTGCTCGATGAACTGGCACCGGGTGCGGCCGCCATGGGAGCGGTCAACACTGTCGTCGTTAGCAACGGCCGGCTGATCGGCCACAACACCGACACGACGGGCTTTGCGCGCGCCGTCGCGCCGCTGCTGGCGGCCTCTGGAAACGCGGTCGCCGTGATCGGCACCGGCGGCGTCGGCAAGGCGATCGCCTTTGCGCTGGCGAGCCTTGACGTGACCGACATCCGCATCTTCGACAGCGAGCCGGCACGCGCCGAAAAACTCGCCGCGCTGCTCGTCAAGCAGGGGGGCGCCAGGGTCGCCGCAAGCGTCGAGGACGCGCTCGACGGCGCAACCGGCCTCGTCAACGGCACGCCGGTCGGCATGCTGCCGAACCGGGAAACGCCGGTCGCGCCGACGCTGCTGCGTCAAAACCTGTGGGTCGCCGATGCCGTCTACTCACCGCTGATCACGCCGCTGCTGGCGGCCGCCCAAGCCAAGGGCGCGCGGATCATGACCGGCCGGGAGCTTGCGATCTACCAGGCCGCCGACGCTTTCGAACTGTTCACTGGCCTTGCCCCATCCACCGAGATCATGGGAGAGGCATTCGACGAGGTGATGGCGGCACGAAGCCCGGCCTATCACGCAGCGTAACCGAAGCGGCCGGACACAAGGCCGCACGTAACATCAAAAGAAATCGGAGGAGAGACCATGAAATCGACCATTCTGGCAGGCGCCCTGCTTGCATTCGCGACCGCAACCAGTGTCCATGCCCAGGCGATCAAGCTCGCCGACGTCGCCGAGTTGTCCGGCGGCGGCGCCACCGTCGGCACCAATTGGAAGAACGGCATCGACCTCGCGATCGAGGAGATCAACGCCAAGGGCGGCGTACTCGGCCGCAAGCTCGAAGTCACCCATGCGGATTCGCAATCCAATCCGGGCGTCGCGCGCGCGCAGGTGCAAAAGGCGCTCGACGCCGAGCCCTATGTGCTGCTCGGACCCGGCTATTCCGGCTCGGTGAAGGTGACGGCGCCGCTGGCGGCCGAGGCCGGCATCGCGCAGATCATGGGCGGCGAAGCCGCCGAGCTGACGCAGGGCGGAAACAAATTCCTGTTCCGCACCTCGTTCGGCCAGCAATCGTCGATGCCGAAGGTCGCCAAATACATTCATGACGACATGAAGGCGAAGTCGGTCGCGGTGGTCTGGGTCAACAATGACTTTGGCCGCGGCGGTCGCGATGTCGTCGTCAAGGAGCTCGACCGGCTCGGCTCCAAGGTGGTCGCCGATCTCTCCACCGAGGCGGGTCAGGCCGATTTCGCCGCCGACGTCGGCAAGATCAAGGCCGCCAATCCCGACGCCGTGTTCGTCTATTTGAACGAGGAAGAGAGCGCGCGCATCCTGAAGGAGCTCAAGCGCCAGGGCGTCACCGCGCCGCTGATGGGCGAGACCACGCTGATCGGGCAGAAGGTGATCGAGCTCGCCGGCGATGCCGCCAACGGCGCGCGCGGCCATGTCGGTCTCACCACCGATGCGCCGGTCGACCTGATCAAGGCGTTTCGCGACAAGTTCGCGAAGAAGTACAATTACGTGCCCGACCATAACGGCCTGAAAGGCTATCTCGCGGTCTACATGGTGAAGGCCACGACCGACAAGATGGGCAAGGTCGATTCCAAGGCGTTCGCCGACACGCTGCACGGCCTGACCATCAAGGCCGCGGACGAGCCGGGCATCCTGATGGACGTCACCTTCAGCGACACCGGTGACATCGACCGCCAGAGCTTCCTGGTCGAAGTGGTCGAAGGCAAGCAAGTCGTGAAGCAGGTGCTGCCGAAGGTGAAGTGAGGTCTTTGCCCTTCGCCGGCTTCTTGCGGGGAGAGATCTTTCGTCTCCCTCTCCCCGCCCCTTCGCGGGGAGAGGGCGGGGTGAGGGGCTGCTTCCGCGGATACGGTGACAATCGAGTTCGCGGAGACAGCCCCTCACCCTGACCCTCTCCCCGTAAGAACGGGGAGAGGGAGAAAAGGAAGAGCGGGGCGAGGGAAGACAGAGCGCCGAGAGGGGAAAATGTCCAGTCTGTTCGATCTTCTGGTCGCGGGACTTGCCACCGGGGCGATCTATGCGCTGGTCGCGGTCGGCTTCACGCTGCTGTGGCAGACCTCGCAGACCATTAATTTCGCGCAAGGCGAGTTCGTGATGCTGCCGGCGTTCCTGATGCTGGCGGCGATGCATGCCGGCGCGCCGTTCTGGCTCGCGATCATCCTCGGTATCCTGCTTTCGATGCTCCTGCTCGGCCTCGCCTTCAAGATGCTGCTGGTGGATCCGATGATGCGCCATGGCGTGCTGCCGCTTGCGATTGCGACCATGGCGCTCGCGATCGGCCTCAAGGAGGCCGTAAAACAGTTCTTCAGCGCCGAAGCCTCACCCTTCCCCTCGATCGTGCCGACCGGCGACGTCTCCATCCTCGGCCATGCCGTCTCGCTGCAAAGCATCGGCGTCCTCGTCCTCGCTATCGTTGCCGTCTTCGGCTTGACCGCGCTTCTCAACCGCACCTCGCTCGGCCACCAGATGCAGGCGGCGGCGCAGAACCCGACGGTGGCGCGCATCATCGGCGTTCCGGTCGAGCGCATGATTCTCCTGACCTTCCTGATCAACGCGTTCCTGGTCGCTCTCGCCTCGCTGTTGATCACGCCGATATATCTCGCGAAATTCACGTCCGGCGAGGTGCTGGGCCAGGCTGCCTTCATCGCCGCGATCGTCGGCGGGTTCAATCAGGTGCGCGGCGCGATCGCAGGCGGCCTCCTGATCGGCGTGCTCGACAATCTCGCGGCCGCCTATGTCTCGACGCAGTACCGCGCCGCCGTGCCTATGATCTTCCTGATCGCCGTCATCCTGTTCCGGCCGCAGGGCCTGCTCGGTCGCGCCGAGGAGCGCACCGTATGAGCGGCTTCGCCAAACCTCTCAAGATCGCGTTCGGCCTCATCGTCCTCGCTGCGCTGATCGTCGTCCCCATGAACTTTAACCGTTATGGCCTGTTCATCCTGAGCCAATGGGCGGTGATGGCCATCGCCGCAATGGGCCTCAATCTTACGCTCGGTTATGCCGGCCAGGTCTCGCTGGCACAGGGCGCCTTCGTCGGCATCGGCGCCTACGCCGCGGCAATCATGACCACGCATGGCTGGCCGCTCCCGGCGGCGATCGTCGTCGCGATCACCTTGAGCTTCGCGGTCGGCTGGGTGCTCGGCTATCCCGCGCTACGGGTGCAGCACCACTACCTGGCCTTCGTCACGCTCGCCTTCTCCACGCTGGCCTTCCTGGTATTTCGCAACGAGAGCTGGCTCACCGGCGGCATCTACGGCATCTCCAACATTCCGCGTCCGCACATCTTCGGCATCGCGACCAACAAGCCGCTGCCGTTCTATTATGTCTGTCTCGGCTCGCTCGCGATCGTGTCGCTCGCGGTGTGGTGGCTGATCCGCTCGCCCTGGGGCCGCGCCTTCATGGCGCTGCGCGAAAACCCGCTGCGGGCGCAGTCGCTCGGCGTCGACACGCGACGCTATACGCTGATGGCGTTCGCGATCGGCTCGGCGCTCGGCGGCGTCGCTGGCGCGCTTTATGCGCCGCTGACGCAATATATCGATCCCGTGCCGTTCAACCTGTCGCTCTCGCTCGACCTCCTGATGATGGTGATCGTCGGCGGCGCCGGATTCTTCCTCGGACCGTTCCTCGGCGCGATGATCGCGGTGCTGCTGCCGGAATGGCTGCGCTTCACCGAGGGCTATTATCTGATGCTGTACGCGATCGCGGTGATGGGGCTGCTGATCTGGTCGCCGACCGGAATCTTGGGAATCCTCGACCGCTATCTCGCCGAACGCCGTACCAAGGTGGCCTCGGCCCAGCGCGCCGTCGCAAAGTCCCGGCTGGAGACGGTGCAATGAGCGCGGTTCTCGAAGTCACCGACATCAAGAAGAACTTTGGCGGCATCAGCGCCGTCGGCGGCGTCTCTTTCGACGTCCGCGAGGGCGAGATCCTCGGCCTGATCGGACCGAACGGCTGCGGCAAGTCGACCCTGTTCAACTGCATCCTCGGCCAGCTCACGCCGAGCGGCGGCGAGGTCAAGCTCGACGGCAAGGTCGTCACGGGCTTGCGACCCGCCGAGCTCAACAAGCTCGGGGTCAGCCGCACCTTCCAGCTCCTGCAAGTGTTCCCAAAACTCTCGGTGCGCGAGAACCTGATCCTCGCAGGACAGGAGCACCAGGGCAGCATGGCCTCGCGCCTGGTCGGCCGCTCCGATGCCGGACTGACGCAGGCCGCCAACCAGATGATCGGTTTCTTCAAGCTCGACCATCTCGCGGATGAACCTGCCGGCGGGCTGTCCTATGGCCAGCAAAAACTGCTCGACGCCGCCATGGCCTTCATGGGCGGACCGCGGCTGGTGCTGCTCGACGAGCCCGCCGGCGGCGTCAACCCATCGATGCTGACGGATTTGAAGGAGCGGCTGGTCGCGATCAACCGCGAGAAGAACGCCACCTTCGTCGTGATCGAGCACAACATGGAATTCGTGATGTCGCTGTGCTCGCGCGTGATGGTGATGGCGGAAGGCAAGGTGCTGGCGATGGGACGACCGGACGAGGTGCGAAAAAACCCCGCCGTGATCGAAGCCTATCTCGGACACTAGGGAGAGCCATCATGAGCGATCCGATCCTCTCGGTCCACAATCTCGTCGGCGGTTACGGCAAGATGACGATCCTGAACGGCACCACCTTCGCCGTGCCGCAGGCCACCATCACCACCATCATCGGCCCGAACGGCGCCGGCAAGTCCACCGTGTTCAAGGCGATCTTCGGCCTGCTCAAGCTGCGCGAGGGCAAGATCAACTTCGCCGGACGCGACATCACCAATTTGAGCCAGCGCGCGCTGCTCAATGCCGGCATCTGCTACGTGCCGCAGGGCCGCAACATCTTTCCCGAACTGTCGGTGCGCCACAACATCGAGCTCGGCGGCGTCTCCGCCGGCAAGGGCATCGACCTGCAGAGCCGGATCGAGGCCGCGCTCGACCTGTTCCCGGCGCTGCGCCGGAAATCGACGCAGCAGGCCTCCACGCTATCAGGCGGCGAGCAGAAACAGCTCGAAATCGCCCGCTCGCTGCTGCTCGAACCGAAGCTCGTTCTGATCGACGAGCCCTCGATCGGCTTGTCGCCGCTGATGGTGCAGCAGACTTTCGATATCCTGAAATCCCTGCGCGACCGCGGCGTCACCATTCTGATGATCGAGCAGAACGCACGCTCGGCACTGGAGATTTCCGACATCGGCATCGTGCTCGAACTCGGCCAGACTCGGATGATCGACGACGCGAAGCGCATTTTGAATGATCCCCGCATCGGACAATTGTTCCTCGGCGGCGCGATGGAGGACAACGCAGCATGACCAAACGCTCGATCGCAACCGTCTCACTCTCCGGCGCTCTCGACGAAAAGCTCCGCGCCATCGCATCCGCCGGATTCGACGCGGTCGAGATTTTCGAGAACGATCTGCTGTCGTTCGGCGCCGGCCCGCGCGACATCGCAAAGCTCTGCGGGGACCTCAATCTCGAGATCTGCGCGTTTCAGCCGTTCCGCGATTTCGAGGGCATGCCGGAGCCGCAGCGTGCGCGCAACTTTGCCCGCGCCGAACGCAAGTTCGACCTGATGCAGGAGCTCGGCACCGACCTGCTGCTGATCTGCTCGAACGTGTCGCCGGCCGCGCTCGGCGGCATCGACCGCGCCGCGGATGATTTTCGCGAGCTTGGCGAGCGCGCGGCCAAACGATCTTTGCGCGTCGGCTACGAGGCATTGGCCTGGGGACGCCACGTCAACGACTACCGCGATGCCTGGGAAATCGTGCGGCGCGCCGATCACCCCGCGATCGGAATCATCCTCGACAGCTTTCACGCACTGGCCCCCGGCTTTCCGGTCCGCGCGATGGCCTCGATCCCCGGCGACAAGATCTTCCTGGTCCAGCTTGCGGACGCGCCGAAGCTAGAGCTCGACATCCTCTCCTGGAGCCGGCACTTCCGCTCCTTCCCCGGTCAGGGCGACCTGCCGGTCGGCGAGTTCATGGCGGCGATCGCGGCGACCGGCTATGCCGGGCCGCTGTCGCTGGAGATCTTCAACGACCAATTCCGCGCCGGCTCGGCCATACAGACCGCGGTCGACGGCCTGCGTTCGCTGATCCTGCTGGAGGACCAGCTTGCACGGGATTGGCCAAAGCTCATCAGCGAGCCCCTGGCGCCCAAGCCCAGAAGTCGCGGCACGGGATTCATCGAGTTTGCCGTCAACGAGACCAAGGCCGGCGAACTCGCCCGCCTGCTCGCGCAGCTCGGTTTCCGCAAAACCGGCAAGCATCGCAGCAAGGCGGTGGAGCGCTGGTCGCAAGGCAAGGTCGAGCTCGTCGTCAACTCCGAGACCGACGGCTTTGCGCATTCGCACTACGCGACGCATGGCCCCGGCGTCTGCGCCATCGCGCTCGACGTCGACAATGCCGGCCTCGTCATGCAGCGCGCCGAAACACTGAAAGCGCGCACCTTCTACCAGCCGGTCGGACCGGGCGAGCTGGAGATTCCCGCAATCCACGGCGTCGGCGGCAGCCTGCTTTACTTCCTCGACCAAGCCGGCAAGAACTGGGACACCGATTTCGAACAAGTCCCGAGCGACGCTCGCGCGGACGCCCTGCTGGCCGTCGATCACATCGCGCAGTCGATGCCCTATGACGAGATGCTGTCCTGGCTGCTGTTCTACACCGGCATCCTCGACCTCAAGCGGCTGCCGCAGATGGAGATCGCCGATCCCAGGGGCCTCGTGCAAAGCCAGGCCGTCGTCAACGGCGACCAAAGCCAGCGCTTCGTGCTCAACGGCTCATCCGCCAACCGCACGCTGCCGGCCCGTTTCATCTCGGAATTCTTTGGCTCGGGCGTGCAGCACGTCGCGTTCACGTGCCGGGACATTTTTGCGGCGGTCGCGGAGATGCGCAAGCGCGGCGCGGATTTTTTGGATATCCCTGACAATTACTACGACGACATCGAAGCCAAATACGACCTCGCGCCCGACCTGATGGCGCAGCTGCGCGCCAACCACATTCTCTACGACCGCGAAGGCGACGGGGAGTTCTTCCAGGTCTACACCCACATCTTCGACGAGCGCTTCTTCTTCGAGATCGTGGAGCGACGCGATTATCAGGGCTTCGGCGCGGCCAATGCCGGGATCAGGCTTGCCGCGCAAGCGCGCGAGGTGCGGCCTGTTAGCATGCCGCGGGTGTAGGTCTTTTCCCCTCTCCCCTTGTGGGAGAGGGTGGATCGCCGCGAAAGCGGCGAGACGGGTGAGGGGTTCTCTCCGCGAATTCGATAGACTTCGCTTTGCGGAAACAACCCCTCATCCGGCGCTTCGCGCCACCTTCTCCCACAAGGGGAGAAGGGGCATCGTGCTTGTGGCTACTTCATCGCGCATTTGTCGTGGAAGCGATCCTGGTCGTTTTCGACGATGGTCGCGACCGTCTTCAGCGAGAGCTGGCCTTCGCCGTCCTTGACCACGTCCTGGAGATAGAAGTTCTGCACCGGGATGTGGTTCTTGCCGTACTTGAAGGGACCGCGCAGCGACTTGAAGTTGGCCTTCTCCATCTCGGCCTTCATCGCGTCCTTCTTGCTGGTGTCGCCCTTCACCGCGACCACGGCGCTGTTGATGAGCTGGGCCGCGTCATAGGCTTGCGCGCCGTAATAGGTCGGGCGCAGGCCGGGGTACTTCTTGCGATAGTCGGTGACGAAGCGCTTGTTCTGCTCGTTGGGCAGATCATTCACCCATTCCTGCGCGCCGGGAACGCCGAGCGCGTTCTCCTTTTGCAGCGGCAGCGACAGCTCGTCGACGGTGAACGCCGTGTAGAGCGGCATCGTGCTCTTCAGCCCGGCCTGCGCATATTGGTTGAGGAACTGCACGCCGGCTGCACCGGGATAGAACACGAAGATCGACTCGGCGCCCGAGGCCCGCGCCTTGGAGAGCTCGGCGGAGAAGTCGAGCTGGCTCGGCCAGACCGTGTATTCCTCGCCCTTGACCTCGCCCTTGAACGTGCTCTTCACGCCCGCGAGCATGTCCTTGCCGGCAGCGTAGTTCGGGCCGATCAGGAACACGCTCTTGACGCCCTTCTGGTTCATGTAGAGGCCCATGGCGGCCGGCGTCTGGTCGTTCTGCCAGGAGGTCGAGAACACGTAGGGCGAGCAGAGCTCGCCGGCGAGCTGCGACGGACCGGCATTGGCCGAGATCAGGATGGTCTGCGAATCCACGGCGGTCTTGAGCGAGGCCAGCAGCACGTTCGACCAGATGTAGCCGACGATGAAATCGACCTTGTCGGACTGCACCAGCTTCTCGGTCTTCTGCTTGCCGACGTCGGGCTTCTGTCCGTCGTCCTCGTAAATCACCTCGACCGGCTTGCCGTCCATCTTGCGGCCGATGTGATCCAGCGCGAGCTCGAACGAGTTGCGCATGTCGTTGCCGATCACGGCGGTCGGGCCGCTGAAGGTCGAAACGAACCCGATCTTGATGGTGTCGCCGGCGGATGCCGGGCCTGCCAGCACCAGCGCCGCTGCGCCCGCCAGCCAGAATGCCGTCCTCATAACCACTCCCCTCCATATTATTATGCCCGGAAGCGGGGTGATTGCCGCCCCGGGTCATCTCTATTGAACGCAAAATCTGTCGCGCCGCCAATGGCTCAGCGCCCACCTCTGCACCATATTTCGCCCCGAATGGCGATAGCAAGAAATATAATTCTACTTACTTCGACTGAGGCTGCGGCGCTTGTTCGCGGGAGATCGATACGCCAGGCCTATTCAGCGATTGATGACGGCTATTGGACCGCGGCGCCTGATCAGCGTTTAGATGAGGATAGAGCCGCGAGATTCGGAGGGGCGCATCATGACCACGACACCGCACCGCGTCGTCATCGTCGGAGCCGGCTTCGGCGGGCTGGAGACGACCTACCGGCTCGCCGGCAGCCCGGTCGAGATCACGCTGATCGACCGCCGCAACCATCATTTGTTCCAACCGCTGCTCTACCAGGTCGCGACCGCCTCGCTCGCCACCAGCGAGATCGCATGGCCGGTCCGCCACCTGATGCGCGACCGGCGCGATGTGACGACGCTGTTTGCGACCGTCAGCGGCGTCGATGCCGACAGGCGCTGCGTGCTGATCGACGACGGCAGCGAGGTGCCTTACGACACGCTGGTGCTCGCCACCGGCGCGCGGCATGCCTATTTCGGCCACGACGAATGGGAGCAGTTCGCGCCGGGCCTGAAGACGCTGGAGGACGCGACGACGCTGCGCCGTCACATCCTGGTGGCGTTCGAGCGCGCCGAGCGCGAGACCGATCCGGCCAAACGCGCGGCACGGCTGACTTTCGTCATCGTCGGCGCCGGCCCCACCGGCGTGGAGCTCGCCGGCACCATCGCCGAAATGGCGCATCACACCTTGCCAGCCGACTTCCGCAACATCGACACCAACAAGGCGCGCGTGGTGCTGATCGAGGCAGGTCCGCGCGTGCTCGCGGGCTTTCCCGATGATCTCTCGGCTTACGCGCAGGCCTCGCTGGAGAAAATCGGCGTCGAGGTCGTGCTCGGACAGGCCGTCACCGAGATCAATCGCGAGGGCGTGGTGTTCGGCGGCAAGCTGCTCGAAGCCAAGACGAGAATCTGGGCCGCCGGCGTGCGCGCCTCGCCCGCAGCCGAGTGGCTGGGCGCACCGGCCGATCGTGCCGGGCGCGTGCAGGTCAAAGACGATCTTACGATCCCCGGTCATCCCGAAATCTTTGCGATCGGGGATACCGTTCTGATCAACGCCTGGGAGGGCAAGCCCGTGCCCGGCATCGCGCCGGCCGCCAAGCAGCAGGGCCGCCACGTGGCCGAGACCATCAAGGCCCGGCTGCGCCAGGAGCCGACCAGCCCGTTCCGCTACAAGCACTCCGGCAGCCTCGCGCAGATCGGCAAGCGGCTCGCGGTGATCGACTTCGGCCGCATCAAGCTGCGCGGCACCATCGCGTGGTGGATCTGGGGCGTCGCCCACATCTACTTCCTGATCGGCTTGCGCCACCGCCTCAGCGTCGCGCTGAGCTGGCTCTGGATCTATGCCCGCGACCAGCGGGCGGCGCGGCTGATCACGCAGGGGAGTAGTAAGGTGGTGTAGCTCTCCTTGCCTTCTCCCCTTGTCTTGTGGGAGAAGGTGGCGTAGGCGGCCTTCAGCCGCCGTCCTTAAAAGGACGCCGATGCTTCGCATCGGCTATGGCGCCGGATGAGGGGTTTCTCTCCGCTCGCAATACCATTCGTGAGGAGAGAGACCCCTCACCCGGCTTCGCTTTGCGAAGCCACCCTCTCCCACAGGGGGAGAGGGTGCAGCGGCGCTCGCGGCTACATCACTACTTAACCAACTCACACCCACCTTCCGCCAGCGGGCGGAACGCCTGCTCCGCAGAGATCGTCGAAATCAGCTTGTAATAGTCATACGGATATTTCGATTCCTCCGGCTTCTTCACCTCGAACAGATACATCGGATGCACGACGCGGCCGTCCTGGCGGATCGCGGTGTCGCCGAACAGCTTGTCCTTGCCTTTGAACTTCTTCATCTCGGGCACCGCGTCCTTGGCATTGTCGCTGCCGGTCGCGGCGACCGCGTTGAGATAAGCGAGCGTGGACGCATAGACGCCGGCCTGGTTGCCGCTCGGCATCTTGCCGTTCATGCCGGGCCGCGCGGCGAAGCGCTTGGCGAAGGCGCGGGTGTCGTCGTTCATGTCCCAATAGAAGGCTTCCATGAGCTGGAGGCCCTGAGCGACCTTGATGCCCATGCCATGGACGTCGTTGATGAAGAGCAGGAAGGCGACGAGCCTCTGCCCGCCCTGCTGGATGCCGAACTCGGCGGCCTGCTTCACGGCATTGATGGTGTCGCCACCGGCATTGGCAAGTCCGATCACCTGCGCCTTCGAGCCTTGCGCCTGCAACAGGAACGAGGCGAAGTCGGAGGTACCGAGCGGATGTTTGGATGAACCGATCACCTTGCCGCCATGGGCCTCGATGTATTTCTGGGCCTCGGCCTCGATGCCCTTGCCGAGCGCGAAATCGACCGTGAGGAAGTACCACTCCTTACCGCCACGCGACATCATCGCGGCTGCCGTGGTGTTGCCGGTCGCCCAGACGTCGTTGACCCATTGGATGGTGTTGGGCGAGCAAGCCTTGCCGGTGAGGTCGGAGCTCGCCGTCGACGACGCCAGGAAGGTCATACGGCTGTCGCGCAGCAGCGTGTTGATGGAGAGGCCAACGGCCGAGTTCGGCACGTCGACGATGGCGTCGACGCCCTCGACATCTAGCCATTTGCGCGCGATGGCGTTGCCGACGTCGGCCTTGTTCTGGTGATCGGCATAGACGATGTCGACCTTGATGCCTTTGCCGCCGCCGTTGAAATCCTCAGCGGCCATACGCGCGGCCTCGACCGAGCCCATGCCGTTGGTGTCCTGGAAAATGCCGGAGATGTCGTTGAGCACGCCGACGCGCACGACATTGTCCGATATCTCGGCATTTGCCGCGCCGCCAATCAGGCTCGCGGCCAGCGCAAGCGTCCATTTCAAGTTCTTCATTGTTCCCTCCCCTGTCGCATTTGTTGTTTTCGATGCCGGTAGCGTCAGGCCGGCGTGATGCTCACAGGCAGGCTGTCGAGCCCGCGCAGCGTGTTGTTGAAGCGGCGCTGTGGCTTGCCCGTGATCTCGATTTTCGCGATCCGGCGGGCCAACGCCGCGAGCATTGTCTCGCCTTCGAGCCGCGCGACCAGCTGGCCGACGCACATGTGAATACCCGAGCCATAGCCAACATGGCCGGAGGTGCGGCGGCTGATGTCGTAGCTGTTCGGCTTGTCCCAGCGCCGCGGATCGCGATTGGCAGCGGCCAGAAACATCAACACCTTCTCGCCCTCACCGATGGTCGCACCTGATAGTTCGACCTCGCGCGTTGTCGTGCGGAAGAAGGTCTGCACCGGGCTTTCAAAACGAACAGCCTCCTCGAAAGCGTTGCGCGCCAGCGTGACATCGTTGCGCAGGCGCTGCCACTGCTCAGGGAAGCGCGCGAGACAGTAGACCGCCGCCCCGATGCCATTGACGGTGGTGTCGAGGCCCGCCGACAGCAGCGAACGCACCAACAGCGGTGCTTCGCTGGCGGTGATGGCGCCCTCGTCGACATGGGCGTGGATACAGGCGCCGATGCCGCCGGGCGTGAGGTTGTCGCGCTGGCACTGATCGGTGACGTAAGCCTGGTGCGGGCGCCGAACGCGCGATCGCTTCCTGGCGCAGCTCGTTCGGCGGGCCGAAAGCATTGAACACGACACTGGCATAAGGAATCAGATGTTCGCGGCCCTCCGGCTTCAGCCCGAGCGCATCCGGGAAGATCGACAGCGGATAGGCCTCAGCGAGGTCCGTGATGGCATCGAAGCTGCGCTTCTCCAGCAGCGCGTCCACACGCTGTTCCGCTACCGCGGCAAAGCGGTCGCGGAGCCCCTTCATCACCGTCGGCGACAGCACCTTTGAGAGCACGGCGCGGGTCCGCGAATGCGCGGGCGGATCGGCTTCGAGGATCAGGCTCGGCGGCCGCCACGGCGTCTCCTTCTTGAAGTCGGAAAGGCCGACGCCGCGGCTGGAGCAGAACGTCGCGGGATCATTCAGCACGGCATGAACCTCGGCATAGCGCGCCACGCCATAGACGTTCCACTTGTCGAGATAGACGACAGGCCCCGCCTCCCGCAGCAGCTCATGCGTGGGATAGGGATCGGTGAAAAAATCCATCGCGAAGGGATCGACGTCGAGATGCGGGACGGCCGACGAACCGCTAATTTCCGGGGAGCTGGAAGTGCTCATGGAAGTCCTCCCTCATTTTGATCTTGTGAAAGGGCCGCGCTTACCCTTAGGTCTTCGGACACGCCGTGAGACAGAATCCCGACATGCCGCCGTCTTCGACCAAACCCCGTCAAAAACCTGCGCCCGCCGAGACGGGACCGACGCTCGATCTCGACCGCTACGTTCCGGCGTTCATCACCTTCATCGCCAACAAGCTCTCGAACAGCGCCACTGCGTTCTATCAGCGGCAGTTCGGCGTCAACGTCACCGAATGGCGGATCATGTCGCTGCTGGCGATCGAGCCCGGCATTCCCGCCTCGCGCATCTGCCACGTCATCGGTTTCGACAAGGGCCCGGTGAGCCGGACGCTGGCTGGTTTGGAAAAGCGGGGGCTGATCTCGATCCGCACCGATCCCAACGACGGGCGCACCCATTCGATCTCGCTGACCGCCAAGGGCCGCGCCATCCATGACAAGGTGATCGTCGCCGCATTTGAGCGCGAACGGCGCCTGTTGTCGTGCCTGGACAAGGACGAGCGCGAGGTGCTGATCGACCTGTTGCGCCGCCTGCACGAGAATCTCGGCGTGGTGACCGGCAGCACCGAGACCTGACGGGGCACGCGCGGTAGGCGGACCTCTGTCATCTCCAGGCATACGCCGGCATTCGCCCGCGGCACCCTCTCTGCCGAGCATTGCTTCCTCCGATCCGACGCGGCGGTTCCTCCCGCCGTCATCCTTGTCTGGAACGGTTCGCACAAATTAGTTGCTTAGGCAACAAAGGAATTGTGCAGGATAATACGGCAGGGCGGCTGGCGTATCGCGAGCTGTCTCTCTCCCTCTCCCCGTCTTCACGGGGAGAGGGTGGGGTGAGGGGCTGTTTCCGCAGATGAGATGATCGCGAGACCTGTACCCCCTCACCCGGATCGCGCCGGACGATGCTCCGCATCCCCGGGGCGTTCCGACCTCTCCCCGCAAGCGGGGAGAGGTTAGGAGCAGCGGCGCGCAATCAGTAGCAACCGATCCACTCGCCCGACGCATCGTCATCCAACCGCGCCAGTGCATCGGCACGCCGCGTCAGCACCGCGCGCTGGTTGATGTAGCCCTTGTCGGTGATCTCGCCGCCGTCCACCGACGGCGGCTCGGCGAGCAGCAGCGCACGCGTCGCGTGGCCGGAGGAGTTGGCGCCGTGTTGCTTGAGCTTCGCCAGACCCTGCGCGATCGCGGCTCTGACCTTGTCATGCGCGAGCAATTCGTTCACGTCCGCGGTCTCGGGCAAGCCGGCATGCGCGCGGCATGCGGCGATGTTCGGGAACACCAGGAAGCGCACCTCGTCGCCGCCATGGCCGGTGACGACGATGTCCTGCGCGAGCGGCGTCAGCGCGGCGATGCCGGCGACGCGCAGCGTGCCGACATTGACCCAAGTGCCGGAATTGAGCTTGAAGTCCTCCGCAACGCGGCCGTCGAAGAACAGGCCGCGCTCAGGCCGGTTCGCATCGGCGAACTTCACGGCATCACCAATGAGATAAAAGCCCTCCTCGTCAAAAGCCTGCCTGGTCAGCTCCGGCGCCTTCCAATAGCCCGGCGTGACGTTGGGGCCGCGCACGCGCACCTCCAGCTTGTCGCCGGAGGTGACGAGCTTCAATTCGGTGCCGGGGATAGGCACGCCGATATTGCCCGAGCGTTCCGCGAGAAAATGGCAGTCGGTGGCCAGCGGCGACGTCTCGGTCGAGCCCCAAGCCGAGACCATCGGCATCGCGCGGCCTACAGTCTTGACGGAAAGTTCTTCCAGCGCGTCCCAAAGATTCTGCGGCAGCGCAGCCCCAGCGTAGAACGCGAATTTCACCTCGCTGAAGAAGCGGCGACACAGCCGCTCGTCGTCGCGCAGCGCCGCAATCAACATGTCGAAGCCGCGCGGCACGTTGAAGTAGACCGTCGGCATCACGCTTCTGAGATTGGCAAGCGACGTCGCAAACAGGCCGGGCGCCGGCTTGCCGCCGTCGATATAGAGCGAGCCGCCATTGCGCAGCACGAGATTGAAATTGTGGTTGGCGCCGAACGTGTGGCTCCAGGGCAGCCAGTCGAGAATGACGAGATCGTCGCGCCCCTGTTCGAGAAAGGTCCAGGTCTGCGCCTTCGCTTGCTGGCTGGAGGTCAACATGCGCTGGGTGTTGATCACGGCTTTCGGCGTGCCGGTCGAGCCCGAGGTGAACAGGAATTTTGCGATGGTGTCCGGTGTGACAGCGGCGAAGGCTCTTGCGACGTCCGCAGTTTCAGGCGTCGCCGCAACGGTGCGAAAGGCGAGCGCATCGGCGTCGCTCGCGTTGCCGCTGATGACCTGCGCACGATGCAGCGGCTTGATCGCGGCCAGCGCCGCCGCAAACGGCTTGGTCGCGGAGACATAGATCGCGCCGGGCTCCAGCAACGAGATCATGCTCCTGAGCTTGTCAAAATCCTTCGACATCAGCGAATAGGCTGGCGAGATCGCGGCCGAGGGCACGCCGACATGCTGGGCCGCGAGTGCAAGCAGCGCATGGTCGATACTGTTATCGGATAGGATCACGAGCGGGCGTTCGGCGCCGAGTCCTTGCGCCAAAATCCACGACGCCGCCGCGCGGACTCTCCGCAAGGCCCCCGCGTAGGTCATGGTAGCCCAGGGCGTATCGGCGCTGTCACGCTCAGCGAGGAAGACCGTGTCGGGCTTTTGCCGGGCCCATTGCTCCAGCCAGTCGCCGACACAGCGCGCGCCATCGCGCAAGGGGTCGGGCGAGCGCAGCACGATGCTGCCGTCGGCGCGATGCTCGGCAACGGTTTGGGGTGTCGCAAACAAGATTGAAGCATCACCGCGTCGGGCGGCTGTCATGGTTTCCTCCTCGCCCGGAAGCCGGGATCGGCCGCAGCCTCGTCACGGACCGCGTTGGCGGGCATGTTGGCCATGACAATTGTTGGGGCGCAAGCTCGGGCCCGGTGAGCTGCCTATTATTTGCGCAAATGCTCGTAACAGGGCGCTGACGCGCAGGCCCGCCGGCGCTCGAAATATCCCCCAAGCCACTGATCTCTCGATAACATCCGCAGCACTTGTCCTGCCCGGATTCTGTACACAATGGCACATCGCTTGCTTCGATCGGGCTGAAGAGACGTAGCCGGAGATTTGTCGCCATGAAGGCTGAAATGGGGGCTGAGCAGCCTGAAACGATCGCCGCGATCGTGGCCGCGCATCGCGCGGGCACGCTCACCCCGGCGCAGACGGTCGCGCGCACCTATCAGCGCATCCGCGACCACAATGATCCCGCCGTCTTCATCAGCCTGCGCGACGAAAAGGACGCGATCGCCGAGGCCGAGAAGCTCGCCACCAAGGAGGCCGCCAGCCTGCCGCTCTATGGCGTGCCGGTGGTGGTGAAGGACAATATCGACGCGCTGGGATTTCCGACCACCGCGGCGTGCCCGGCCTTCTCGTACATCCCGACGCACGATTCGACCGCGGTTGCGCGGCTGCGCGCCGCCGGCGCCATCATCATCGGCAAGACCAATCTCGACCAGTTCGCGACCGGCCTTGTCGGCGTGCGCTCGCCCTACGGCATCCCCAGAAACGCGATCCGCGACGACCTCATTCCCGGCGGATCGAGCTCGGGATCGGCCACCGCCGTTGGCGCTGGCCTCGTGCCGCTGTCGCTCGGCACCGACACCGCCGGCAGCGGGCGTGTGCCGGCGATGCTCAACAACATCGTTGGTCTCAAGCCGAGCCTCGGCATGATCTCGACCGCCGGCCTGGTGCCGGCCTGCCGGACGCTCGACTGTATCTCCCTGTTCGCGCTGACCGTGGACGACGCTGCGCTGGCGCTCTCCGTGATGGCAGGTCCCGATCAGGCCGATCCGTTCTCGCGCGACCGGCCGCTTGGCGCGATCACCCCGCTCCCGGCAAACCTGCGCCTGGGCGTGCCGCGCAGCGGACAGCTGATCTTCTTCGGCGACAAGAAGGCGGAAACGGCTTACGCCGACGCGTTGAAGCGCTGGACCGCGCTTGGCGCAACGCTCGTCGAGTTCGACCTCGAGCCGTTCTATGAGACGGCCCGACTGCTCTACGAGGGACCGTGGGTCACCGAGCGCTATCTCGTGATCCGCGACCTGCTGGCGTCCGCGCCGGATGCGATCCATCCGGTGACGCGCGAGATCACCGCGGCCGGCGCGCGGCTGACGGCGGCGGACACCTTCTCCGCGCTCTATCGTCTGCAGGGCCTGCGCAAGATCGCCGAACGCACCTTCACAAATATCGACGCGCTGGTGCTGCCGACGGCGCCGACGGCCTATACGACCGCGCAGGTGCTGGCCAATCCGGTCGAGCTCAACAGCCGGCTCGGCACCTACACCAATTTTGTCAATCTGCTCGACCTCTGCGGTCTCGCGCTGCCGGCGGCGATGCGCGCCGACGGCATCCCGTTCGGCATCACGCTGCTTGCGCCCACGGGTCACGACGCGCTGCTCGCTAGCATCGGGCGCGTGTTTCATGCGGATACCAAATTGACGCTTGGCGCAAAGGGCGTGGCGCAAGCTGCGCTGGCGCCGCTTGCCGCCGATAGCAGCGATGAGATTCCGATCGCGGTGGTCGGTGCGCACCTCTCCGGCATGGCGCTGAACGGCGAACTGAAAGCGCTGAACGGTCAGCTGATCGAGGCGACCAGGACCGCGGCGGACTACAAGCTCTACGCATTGAAGACCACGCCGCCGAAGCCGGGCATGCTGCGCGTCGAAGCCGGCAAGGGCGCGTCGATCGAGCTGGAGATCTGGTCGCTGTCGTCGTCCGCCTTCGGCAAGTTCGTCAACGCGATTCCTGCGCCGATGGCGATCGGCACCGTGCGGCTGGCGGATGGCCGCAACGTGAAGGGATTTCTGGTCGAGCCGGAAGTGCTGAGCGAGGCTCGCGACATCACCGCGTATGGTGGGTGGCGGAAGTATATGGCGGAAGCCGCGACAGCGTAGCTTTCGTAGGGTGGGTTAGCGCAGCGTAACCCACCTCTTCTGTCTGTGCGGACGCGAACAGTGGTGGGTTACGCTGCGCTAACCCACCCTACTTAAACCGACACCGCGTAGATCTCGTACTCCCCGCGCACCAGCTCGATATGCGCGCGCATCGCGGCGGCGGCGCCCTGCTTGTCGCCGCGCATGATGGCGACGACGACGCGGTCATGCTCGGCTTGCGATTTTGCGAGGCGACCGAGATTGCGGAACTGGGCGCGGCGAAACGGCTGCACGCGCACGCGCGTCGCCAGCGTGATCTCGGCGATGTAGCCGTTCTGCGATCCCGCATAGATCGCATTGTGGAAGCGCTCGTTGACCTCGTGGAAGCGATCGGGATTGCCGGCGTAGCTCAACACCCGCAGCTCTTCGTGGATGGCTTCGAGGCCGTGACGCTCAGTGGCGGACATGCGCTCGGCGGCAAGACCCGCGCACAGCGCCTCGAGTTCCGCCATGGCCTCGAACATGCCCGTCAGCCGTTCGAACGAGGGCTGCGCCACCACCGCGCCGCGATGGGCGCGCGCTTCGACGAGGCCGCTTGCCACGAGCTGACGCAGTGCTTCCCGCACCGGCGTGCGCGAAACGCTGAAGCGGCGCGCGATGTCGGTCTCGTCAAGCGGTGCGCCGGGGGGCAGAGCTCCGCGCACGATCTCGTCGGCGAGCTGCAGGCGCAGCTCCTCGGCGCGCGTGACCTTGTGCGCTGATGGCGACGCCCGGTCGACACGCGGCACCGCCGGTTCGGCCGGCAGCGTTCCGGGCGGAAGATCGTCAAGCGTCATACGGTCAGGTCTCTTTCGACTCGTCGATGATGCTGACATGGGCGGCGACGACGCGCCAGCCCTCCGGGAATTTTACCCAGGTCTGCATCTGCCGGCCGACCTTGCCCGGCATCGTGTCGCGATAGAACAGGGTGGAGGCGACCGCGGTGTCGCGGCCATAGCTGGTGATCACGGTTTTCGCGGTGCGGCGGTTGAGGCCGACCGGCGAGCGCCCGGCGCGAAAGCCGGAGATCGCCTCATAGCCGTACAGATTCTCGCCGATGCCATAGCGCAGCGTGCGGGGATCGTTACGGAAGAGCTCGCCGAGCACTGCGACGTCGTTGGTGATCAGGGCCTGCTCATAGCGCTCGAACGCGGCTTTGACGTCCGCGATCACGTCGGGGAGATCGATCTCCATCTCAAAATCCTTTTGGGCTGGGCGCGGCGGCGACGCCCATCTTCTCCAACGCGTAAGCGACGCGCAGCGCGATGTCCTCGCGCCAGGGTGCGGCGATGATCTGCACGCCGATCGGCAGCGGCTCGAGCGGCACCGGCACGGCGACGACCGGCAGGCCGATGAATGAGATCGGCTGGGTGTGGATGCCGATATTGGCGCGCACCGGCAGCTCGACGCCGCCCAGGTTGAAATTGACCTGGCCGAGCTTCGGCGCGGTGCATGGCGTCGCGGGCGCAATCAGCACGTCGACGGATTTGAAAATCTCCGCGAATTGCGCGCGATACCAGCGGCGGAATTTTTGCGCGCGGTCGACCAGCGGCGCCGGCACCATGGCGCCCGCGATCAGCCGGTCACGCACGGCAGGATCGAAATCGTTCGGGCGTTTGCGCAGCCGATCGAGATGCAGCGAGGCGCCCTCGGTGGTGGTAATGACGTAGGCCGCCGCGCGGGCGCGTGCGGCTTCGGGCACGTCCACCACGCGCGTTGCGCCCAGCGCCTTGGCGACGCGGCCGACGGCTTCGACGGCTTCCGGAAACAGATTCTGCTGGAAGTAGCCGCCGGCGATCGCGATGCGCAGGTCCGAAACCGGATTGGCGAGCAGCGGCGTCGTCGGCTCCAGACCACGTGTGGTGGTGCAGGCGGCATCGTCGGCATCCGGTCCCTGCATCGCGTCGTAGGCGAGCGCGAGATCGGTGACGGAGCGCGCGAACGGACCGAGATGATCGAGGCTCGCGACGAACGGGAAAGAGCGCGCACGCGAGAGCCGGCCATAGGTCGGCTTCAGGCCGAAGATGCCGCAGAACGAGGACGGCACGCGGATCGAACCATTGGTGTCGGAGCCGAGCGCGATCGGCACCAGCGCGCCGCCGACGGCGCTGCCGGATCCGCCGGAGGAGCCGCCGCTCATCCGCGTGGTGTCGTGCGGATTGCGCGAGGGACCGTCATGGACGTTCTCCCCGGTGAAATCATAGGCGTATTCGCCCATGTTGAGCGCACCGACCAGCACGGCGCCGGCCGCTTCCATGCGCTCGATCAGCGTGGCGTCGCGCGTGGCGGGTGCGCGATCGCGGTTGATCTTCGAGCCTGCCCGCGTCGCGAGGCCTGCGACGTCGAACAAATTCTTCACCGCGAAGGGCACGCCGGCCAATGGGCCGACGGTTTTGCCGGCAGCGATATCGGCATCGATCGCGCGCGCCTTGGCGCGGGCGCGATCGGCGGTGATGTCGGTGAACGCATTGAGGATGGTGTCGTGCTGCTTGATGCGCGCAAGCGCTGCTTCGGTCACATCGAGCGCCGACATCTTGCGGCCGGCAACCGCGCTCGCGATCTCGGAGGCCGTCATCTCTGGCTTGGTCGTCATGGCGGCGTCAGACCGTGAACACGGGCGCCGGCTCGGTCTCGTCCGGCAGCGCGAATTCGTCGACGAGACGGCCGAGCCACAGCGAGACCTCGAGATTGGCGCGAATGGACGACCTCCATGCTTCCTCGACGGGCAACGCCAACGCTTTCGTGACAGCGTCGATATAATCGTCCAGCGGTTCGGCCATCACGCTCCCAAACAAGCTCTCAGTGTGCGCCCAGTGTCTGCAGCGGCGGATGCGGGATCGCCGTCAGCAGCTCCTTGGTGTAATCGTCCTGTGGATCGCTCAAGACCCGCTCGGAAGACCCTTCCTCGACGATTCGACCCGACCGCATGACAATGACACGATCACACAGCAAGCGCACTACGTTCAAATCATGCGAGACGAACAGATAACTCATACCTAGCCGCGCCTTGAGGTCCTGGAGCAGATTGAGGACCACGGCCTGGACCGAAACGTCGAGCGCGGCGGTGGGCTCGTCCAGGATGACGAGCTTCGGGTGCAGGGCGATGGCGCGGGCGATGCCGACGCGGGCCTTCTGGCCGCCCGACAATTGGTGCGGGAAGCGATCCAGCAGATTGTGCGGCAGGCCCACCATGGTGGCGAGCTCCTCACAGCGGGCGCGGAGCGCGTCGCGCCCCCTGATGTCACCGAGCTGCATAATGGGATCGGCGATGGCGCGGACGGCGGTGAAGCGCGGGTTGAGGCTGTCGGTCGGATCCTGGAACACCATCTGGATGCGGCTGCGCTGCGGCAGCCGGGCAAAGCCAGCGGGCGCGATGGCGCCGATGTCCTCGCCGTCGAACTGGATCAGGCCCGAGGTCTGGTCCAGCAGCCGCATCACCATCATAGACGTGGTCGATTTGCCGCAGCCGGACTCGCCGACCAGGCCGACGCTCTCGCCATGGCCGATCGAGAAGCTGATGCCGTCGACCGCGCGGAACACGTCGGGCTCGACCGGCGGCTTGCGGCCGAACAATTTGCCGAGCGTGGCCGTGGCGCCCTGACGGGGATATTCCTTGACCAGCTTGTCGATGAGGAGAAGGGGCGTCTTGCCCGCCGCGGCGGTCGGAGCCAATTCCGCGGATGCTGCGCTCGTGGCGGCGAGTGCTGCGCTCTCCTCCTCCGGCAACAGATCCCGCAGGCTCACACCGAGCCGCGGCGTCGCGCGCATCAGCTTCTTCGTGTAGGGGTGCTGCGGGTTGGCGAAGATGTCGGCGGCCTTTGCGGTCTCGACCACCCGGCCCTTCTCCATCACGACGACGCGGTCGCAATAGGCGGCCGCGAGGCCGAGGTCATGCGTGATCAGGATGGTGGACATCGCCTTGCGCTTGGTCAGCTCGACGATCAGATCCATCATCGCCTTCTGCGTGGTGACGTCCAATCCTGTCGTCGGCTCGTCCGCGATCAGCAGCTGCGGATTGCAGGCGAGCGCGAGCGCGATGACGACGCGCTGGCACATGCCGCCGGACAATTCGAACGGATATGCGTGATAGCGCTCGCGCGGGCGGGCGATCTTGACCTGCTCCAGCGCCTCGATCGCCTTTTCGCCGCGGTCCGAAACCATGGCCTGCTGGACATGGGTGCGCAGCACGTCCTCGATCTGGTCGCCGACCTTCCGGATCGGGTTGAGCGCGGCGCGCGGGTTCTGGAAGATCATCGAGACTTCGCGACCGCGCAAATCGCGCATCTGGTCTTCGGTCGCGGCCTTGACGTCGATGCCCGAGAACATCACCGAGCCTTCGGCGATCCGCCCCGCACGATCGAGGATGCGCATCACCGCATACGACGTCACCGATTTGCCGGAGCCGGACTCGCCGACGATGGCGAGCGTCTCGCCCTTGGCGACGGAGATGTTGACGTGCTGGACGGCTTTGACGATGCCGCGGCGGGTGGTAAATTCGACCGTGAGGTCCTGGACGTCGAGCAGGGGCTGGGCGGTCATGAATGCCTCCCAAACAAAAACATCGAAAACAACCCCATGCACAGTAGAACGGCATTGATTTCATTAGAGAATTTTGAGCGAAAATTTGCGCCTAAACCCGCCATCACGTCCTCCGCTGGGGGTCGACGATGTCGCGCAGGCCGTCGCCGAGGAGATTGAAGCAGAACACGGCGATCATCAAAGCAAGGCCCGGGAATAGCGCGATCCACCATTCGCCTGACACCATGAAGCCGGCGCCTTCGGCGACCATGATGCCCCATTCCGCCGTCGGCGGACGCACGCCGAGGCCGATGAACGAGAGACCGGCGGCGTTGAGGATGGCGTAGCCCATGGTCAGCGACATCTGCACGATCATGATCGGCATGATGTTCGGCAGGATATGCACGAGAAGAATGCGGAATTCGCCGTTGCCCGACAGACGCGCGGCCTGCACGAAGCCGGCGTTGCGGCGCACGTTGGCTTCGGCGCGCGCGACGCGGGCATAGAGCGGGAAGTTCACGATTGCCGTGGCCAGGATGATGTTCTGCACGGTGTTCCCCAACGCGGCGACGATGCCCATGGCGAGCACGAACAGCGGGAACGCCATGATGGTGTCGGCGATGCGGCCGACGATGCGATCGGTCCAGCCGCCGAAATAGCCGGCCGCGATGCCGGCGAGCCCGCCCATCAAAAACACCAGCACGACGGAGGCGACCGCGATGAACGTATCGAGCCGCGTCGCCACCACGACCCGGCTAAAGATGTCGCGGCCCAACTGATCGGTACCGAACCAGTGCGCGGCCGAGGGTGGCTTCAGCGACGCCGCGGTGTCGGACGCCAGGGGGTCATACGGCACCACATAGGGGCCGAAGATCGCGGCAAGGAGGATCACGATCAGCAGCGCGAAGGCAAAGCCGGTGACCTTGTTCTCGCCGAGCACGTAGCGGGTCTGGTCGAGCAGCGCGACGAACCCTGAGGTCCGCGCGGGACCGACAGGTTCAACAGCAGGCGCAACGGTGCTCATGATTAGCCCTCCAGCCTGACGCGCGGATCGATCACGCCGTACAAAATGTCGATCACGAGATTGAGCAGCACGTACATCACCGCCATGGTCAGCACGAAACCCTGCACCGGCGCGAAGTCCGACGAGATCAGCGCTTCGACCGCATAGGAGCCGATGCCGGGCCAGGCGAACACTTTTTCCACCAGCACGTTGGCGCCGAGCAGGAAGGAGAACACCATGCTCAACGTGGTGATGACGGGGAGCATCGCGTTGCGGAAGGCGTAGGTGACGATGACGGTTGCCGGGGACAGGCCGCTGGCGCGCGCGGTGCGAACGAATTCCGACGACAGCACCGCCAGCATCGAGGCACGCGTCATGCGCGCGATCGGCGCCAGCGAGAAGATCGCAAGCGTCGTCGCCGGCAGGATCAGCTGGCTGCATGCCGAACGGAACGCCTCGAAGTCGCGCGCGATCAGGGTGTCGATCAGATAGAAGCCTGTGACCGTCGGCGGCGCGCTGTAGAACACGTCGAGCCGGCCGAGCGGCGCGGGCGACCAGCCGAGCCGGAAATAGAACACATAGACCAGCACCAGGCCGGTGAAGAACACCGGCAACGAGACGCCGGCGGTCGTCGTCACACGACAGAGATGATCGACCCACGAGCCCGGCCGCGTCGCCGCCAGCACGCCGAGAGGGATGGCGATCACGACCGAGACGATGAGACCGAGCAGCGTCAACTCGGCGGAGGCCGGCAGGCGGTTGCGGATCTCGGCTGCGACCGGCTGGCCCGTCGTGAGCGAATTGCCGAAATCGCCATGGGCGAGATCGTTGGTGTAGCGGAAGAACTGCTCGATCAGCGGCTTGTCGAGGCCAAGTTTTTTCCGGATCTGCTCGACGGCCTCCTTCGTTGCGGCGGGTCCGGCGAAATACGCCGCGGGATCACCCGGCAGCGCGCGGGTCAGCAGGAAGGTGACGATGACGACCCCGATCAGCGAGGGAATCGCGAACATCAGGCGCTTGCCGATCATGGTCAGCATTAGAGCGCTCTCCTGCTGCTCTGCGTTTGTGGGCGGGTTCGCGCCACCTGCTCCGCTGCGCCCCCTCTCCCCTTGTGGGAGAGGGTTGGGGTGAGGGGTAGCCCCAAGCGAGGTCGGAGTTCGTGGCTACCCCTCACCCTGCCCCTCTCCCACAAGGGGAGAGGGAATGAGAGAGCGGTGGCCGCCTCACTCAGAAAGAGAGTCGACGACGCGACCATCTCGCCCGCCATGCCCCCTCACCCCTTCGCCATCGCGCGATAATCCAGCCTCCGATGGAACCAGTATTGGTAGCCGCTGATGTTCTTCTGCATCGCGACGTTGACGAAGGGCTGGTACAGCGGGATGCGCGGGATGTCGCTGTAGGCGAGGTCGACGAAGCCCTTCACGTCGGCGTCGTAGGTCGCGGTGTCGCCAGTCGCGGCGGCTGCGCGTGCGCCGTCGATCAGCTTGTCCATCTCCGCCGACTTGTAGCTCATGGTGTTGAAGACGGAATTGTTGCCGTGATAGCACCAGTAGAAGAAGTATTCAGGGTAATCGAGCCAGCCCGAGAACACGTTGGTGAACAGCGGCATTTCCTTCTTGTTCAACTCGGTGCGCCAGTTGGCGCCAGGCACCTTGTTGATGGTGGTCTTGATGCCGATCTGGGCGAGGCTCTCCTGCACCAGCACGCAGAGCGGCTCGTTGACGCCCGCGAAATTCAGGTCGAACGAGATCGTGGTCTCGAAGCCGTTGGGATAACCAGCTTCAGCGAGCAGCGCCTTCGCCTTGTCCATGTCGGTGTTGTATTTGTGCGGCTGCGGCCAGGCGACTTCGGTCGGCTTGTCCTTTGCCGCGCCGAACATCGGGTTTGCCAGCCCGAACATCACGGCGTCCATGATCTTCTGGTAGGGAATCGCGTAGGCGACCGCCTGACGCACCTTGGGATTGTCGAACGGCGGCTTGGTCACGTTCATGCCGATGTACTGGATGCCGTTGGAGAACGGCAGCGACACCACGTTGAGCTTGCCGCTCGCCTTCATCTCCTGGAAATCCTTGAACGGCAGCTCGTAGGAGATGTCGGCGTCGCCGCGCTCCAGCAGCGCGCGGCGATTGCCGGCCTGCGGCACCATGCGCCAGATCACGCGCTTGATCTTCGGCAAGGGGCCGCCGACCCAATCGTCGTTGCGCTCCATCACGACTTCGGTGCCGGCAGTCCACTTCGTCACCTTGTAGGCGCCGGATCCCGCGGTCTGCTGCTTGGTGTACTCAAGACCCCAGGGATCCTTCTCGCTGGCGTTCTTCTTCACCAGCTCGGAATTGATGATGCAGGGCACGATCACCGCGAGATCGGGGATCGTCAGCTTGTCCTTTTTCAGGAAGTCGACACGCACCGTGTAGTCGTCGATCACGACGAACTGCTCAGGCTTCGTCAGCGAGCCCGCGCTCATCTGGAAAGTGGGGAAGCCGCCGACGCTGACGGCGCGGTCGAGCGACCACTTCACGTCCTTGGCGGTGACAGGCGCGCCGTCGTGGAATTTGGCGTTCTTCTTCAGCTTGAAGGTGACCGACATGTCGTCGATCTTGAACTCCTCGGCGAGCTCGCCCTTGAACTTGTCGCGGTCGTAATAGGGCACGCCGCCGGGGCCGGTCTTCATCTCGTGGCTGAGCAGGCGGTCGTAGCAATTCCAGGACACCTCGTAGCCGGGCACGTTGGTGCCGACGCCGTGGATGTCGAGATTATTGGGGCCGCCTTCCGAGACGATCAGCAGCGTCTCCGAGCGCGCATCGGCATAGGCGGACGAGACCACGGACGGCATGGCCGGAAGCGCCGCGCCTGCGGCCAATCCGGAAACGGACTTGAGGAAATCGCGGCGCTTCATGAAATGGCTCCAACACAAAGTTTTCTGGTTGGAACTGGATTCGCAAGGTTCGTGCCAAGGCTTAATGAGAGTTTAAACCGGAATAAGCCTCTGAAATGCTTAAGGGAAACAGCCATCGGTCGCGCCGTCGATCAAACGCCAAGTCTTGGGGCATTGCATACAAAGATGCGCATTTGCTCATAAAATGAGCTGAATGAAGTCTCGCTTGTTGGCAGGCGGCTTATTGAACCGCCGTCGTCCTGGCGAAAGCCAGGACCCATTACCCCAGGGAAAAGTTGCGGCGCGAAGCTGGCAACCACGAGTCTTCGCAAAACACCTCCCTCGGGTAATGGGTCCTGAATCGCGCTGCGCTTGTCCAGGACGACGGCGGGGGATCGCCGGCGATCACCCCGGCCAGATCAGGTCCTGAAGTTCGACCAGATCGCCGGCCTTGTCCTGCCAACCCTCGATGCAGATGTGGCTGTTGAGGTCGCTGGCGCGATGCAGCAGCATCAGTGCCATCAGGCGGCGCTTGAGCGCGTAGTCCGGCTTCGCATAGCCAAAACCTTCGAGCAGGTTGCGCACGCGACCGGGCCGGCCCGCTGCCATGAAGGCGCTGGGGCCGAGCAGATCGTAGTCGCGCCATCCCGCCAGCACGTCGCCGAAGTCGAACAGGCCGGCGAGCGACCATTGATCGCCATGGCAGGCGAGCAGGAAGTTCTCCGGAATGTATTCGCCGATCAGGATCACCGGCGCATCCATCGGAATGAGCGCGGCCGCATCACGCAGGATGTCGTCGAGGCCGGCGAGGAATTTCGGCGCAAGGCCGAGCCGCGTGTGCCGCGCGCGGCACGCCTGCATCTGGGCGCGCATGAAGTCTCCCCAGCGCGGCTCGATCTGCGCGAGCGGGCCGAGCGGGGCGCGCTGCACGGCGGCGATGGTCTCGCCGATCTGGCGCAGCACGCGTTCCTTCTGCGCTTCCGCCAAGTGCGGCCAGACCTCCGAGCCGAGCGTGCCGGCAAGGCGTGTGATGACGAGATACGGCCAGCCGTCGCGCTCGCCTTCCGCGACGATCTCGGGGATCGGCAAATGGAGGCGGCCGGCAAGCTGGGTCAGCGAACCGCGCTCGGAGACGAATTGCGCGCGGAGCAGCGGAGGGAAGATTTTCAGGATCAGCCTATCGCCAAGCCCGACCACAAGATTGGTGCCGGTGGCAAACACGTGCGGCGCGCTGACGTCGAGATCGTGGCTGCGGGCGATGTCGATGGCGATCGGCAGCCAGCGCGATGGGTCGGCGCGAAAGGCGCGAAAGCTTTCCGCGTCGATAAAGTGGGGGAGTGACATCGACATCGTAACCTAATGCATTTCAAGAGTAGTTTCCCCGCGGCCCATCCTTCGAGACGCCCGCTTTGGCGGGCTCCTCAGGATGAGGACGGAGTGCGCGACAACAATTTTGGCGGGCACCGATGCCGCTTAGCCTCTTCCTGAGGAGACCGCGCCAGCGGTCGTCTCGAAGGACGAGGCGTGCGCTCGGCGCGCTCTACCTATCCGGGCTGGCGCGTTCGAACTGGCGCAGGATCTTGTTGCCGCGCTCGACCGCGGCATCGAGCGCGGCTTGCGCGCTCTTGCGGCCGGCAAAGGCCTGCTCCAGCTCGTCCTCGATCGCGCCGCGGATCAGCACGAAGGAGCCGAGCCGGATGCCCTTGGAATTCTCCGTCGGCGGATGCAGCGTGATCTCTTCGAACGACATCGCCGAGCCCGGATTGCGCTCGTAAAAACCTTGCGCGCGGGTCAGCTCGAAAGCAGCGCGGGTCACAGGCAGATAGCCGGTGTTCTGGTGCCAGGCAGCCTGCACGCCGGGCTGCGACAGATAGGCGAAGAATCGCGCCACACCCTTGTATTCCTCGCGCGGCCGGTCGCGCAGCACCCACAGCGTGGCGCCGCCGATGATCGAGTTCTGCGGCGCACCCTTCACGTCGGGCCAATACGGCATCATGCCGTAGCCGATCTCGAACTTCGAATTCGCCTTGATGTCGGCGCGCGTCGCCGAGGAGCCGATGAAGATGCCGCATTCGCCGTTCTGAAAGCGCGGCTCGGCCGACTGGCCGCGGCCGCTATAGTCGAACAGTTTGGTCTTCTGCCACTCGCTGAGCTCGGCGACGTGACGCACGAGAGACGGATTGTTGATGGTCAACTCCGCATCGAGCGCGGCAAAGCCGTTGGTGCGCGTCGCCAGCGGCAGATTATGAAAGGCGGAGAAATTCTCGACATGGATCCAGGACGGCCAGGACGTGGTGAAGCCGCACGCCGCGCCGCGATCGCGCAGGCGCTTTGCGGCAGCACCGAGCTCCGGCCAGGTCTTCGGCGGCGCCTCCGGATCGAGCCCTGCGTCGCGGAACATGGTCTTGTTGTAATAGAGGATCGGCGTCGACGAATTGAACGGGAAGGACAAGAGATTGCCGGCCGCATCGGTGTAGTAGCCGGAGACCGCCGGAAGGTAATCATTGAGCGAGAACGGCTCGTTCATGTCCCGCATCAGGCTGAACACGGGATAGATCGCGCCCTTGGCCGCGGTCATGGTGGCGGTGGCGACCTCGTTGACCTGGACGATCGCGGGCTGGCTGCGCGAGCGGAAGGCGAAGATCGCGGCCGTCACCGTCTCGGTGTAACTGCCCTTGTAAGTCGGCACGACGCGATAATCCGGCTGCGAGGCGTTGAAGTCGGAGGCGAGCTTCTCGAGCTGTCGGCCGAGCTCGCCGGACATGGCGTGCCACCAGGCGATGTCGGTCGCGGCCCGCACCGGCGCGGCCAAGGAGAGGGCCGCAAGGGCGGCAACGAGCTGCAAGAAGCGCAATGCTGAAATCACGATGGCTCTTTCCGTATCGCGCGACGACGGCGATGGTCCCTGCTTAAGGCGCGGCATTTGCGGTTTCAACCGGGAATGAGCCCCGGCCGCGCCGCACAATCACGCCGAAGCCCCGGGCGGGATGGCCTTCCCCCGACCATCTGCTAGATTGCATTGAACCTTTTGCTCCCGCCATAGACTCCACCACTGAGGGGTTGAGTGTGCCAGTATTGAACCGTGCCGAACGCTCGCGGACCGGGGTGGTTTTCGTCGCGCTTCTGATCGCCATCTGCGCGACGGGAGCCGCTGCGCGGGAATTCCGCGCCGCCGACACCCAGACCGAGGATTATCCGACCGTGCAGGAGCTGCGCTACATGGGCGCCCTGATCGCCGAGCGCAGCGGCGGCCGGCACGAGGTCAAGGTGTTCCACTCCCGCCAGCTCGGCGAGGAGAAGGAGACCATCGAGCAGACCCGGGTCGGCGCGATCGATCTCAACCGGACCAATGTGGCGCTGATCGGCAACTTCGTCCCGGCGATGAACGTGCTGGCGATGCCGTTCCTGTTCCGGTCCATCGAGCACATGCAGAAGGTGCTGGACGGGCCGATCGGCGTCGAGATTCTCGGGAGCTTCGAGCCCTATGGCTTCGTTGGCCTCGCCTTCTACGATTCCGGCGCGCGGTCGATCTACAACGGCGCCCGGCCTGTGCGGAGTGTCGCGGACCTCAAGGGATTGCGGATCCGGGTGCAGCAGTCGGAGTTGATGAGCCAGATGATCCGCGCGCTCGGCGCGGAGCCGGTCGAGATGCCCTATGGGCAGGTGCTTGCCGGGCTTGCCAACCATCTGATCGACGGCGCCGAGAACAACTGGCCCTCCTACGTGACGACGGACCATTACAAGCATGCCGGCTATCTCGCCCTCACCGAGCACACGATGAGCCCCGAAGTGCTGGTGATCTCGCTGAAGGCCTGGAAAAGCCTCTCGGTCGACGACCAGACCATCTTCAGGGAAGCCGCGCAGCGCTCCAGCCGGTTCATGCGCGAGAAATGGCGCGACCTCGAGGAGCAGTCGCAGCGCAAGGCGGAAGAAGCGGGCGTCACCATCGTCAGGGATATCGACCGCAAGCCGTTCGAGGACGCGATGGTCGCGATCTACGCCAAGGCCGGGCAAGATCCGGTCGCGGCCGCGCTGATCGAACGCATTCGCAAGGTGGAGTGAAGCCTCTTGCCCGGGCTTGGACACAGCGAGCATGCAGACAGGTCGCCCGGCCCGATGGGGCGGCTGCGCGCGCGGCTGGTCGGCGTGCTCCGGGCGGTGCCGATCCGCTGGCGCATCCTGTCGATCGCGGCGCTGAACTCCGCCGTGGTCATCGTGCTGGTCGGGCTGATCTGGAACGGCTCGCAGGTGCTCGGCTCGGCCTGGGACGACGTGCGCCAGGTGCGCGAGTCCGACCGGATCCTGGCGCTGCTCGAAAGCGAGACCGGGCGGCTGCACAATCTGATCCACCGCTACATCAACCAGCCGAGCCCCGATTTGTTCGCCGAGATCCTGCTGCTGCGCGAGGCGGTGCTGGGGACGCTGGCCAATCGCGCCGCCAAGGACCCGATGCTGTCGGGCTCGGTCGAGGAGCTGGAGCGCACCACCGACCGCTTCCTCAACGGCTTCGGCGAGCTGCGCGGCGTGCAGGCCACCATCGCGAAGACCTATGAGGATCAGGTGCAGGGACCGGCCAGGGACATGGCCGGGCTTTACTCCATCATCGAAGGCGCCACCGGCCATCGCGACGCGCTGATCTGGCCGTCGCTGGGCAAGTCGCGCGAGGCCTTCACCGCGATGCTGGTCGCGGCCAATTCCTACTATCTGTCGCTGTCACCGGGTGCGGCCGACGACGCCCGCCGCAACACCGAGACGATCGAGAAGACCATTCCCGTGATGATCGATCTCGCCGACAACGACCTCCAGCGCATGGCGCTGCGACGGCTGGCGGCCCGGACCGCCGCGCTGCGCGAGGGCTTTGCAAAGCTCTCCGAGCAGCTCACGAACCGAACCGAGCTGCTGCGCAACACCATCGACGCCAACCAGGCCGAGGCGATCGGCGCCATCGACGATCTCTCCACCAAGATGCGCCAGCGCGAGCAGAAGGCGCAGGAAACGTTCGACCGCACGCTGGCGGACATTTCCCGTCGCGTTCTCTCCATCGCCGTGATCTTCCTCGGCATCATCCTCACCGCCGGCGTGCTGATCGCGCTGTCGATCCGGCTGCCGCTGCAGCAGATCATGGCAGCGATGCGCGCGATCACGCTCGGCGACCTCGGCCGCGAGGTGCAGGGCACGCGCGCGCGCGACGAAGTCGGCGCCATGGCGCGCGCGGTGGAAGTGTTCCGCGAAAACGCCATCGCGAAGCGCCAGACCGAGGACGAGCTGCGCGCGTCCAAGGAGAAGGCCGAGAGCGCGCTGCTCGAGCTCAACGCCGCGCAGCAGAATCTGATCGATGCCGAGAGGCTCGCAGCTCTCGGCGGCCTCGTCGCCGGCGTCGCGCACGAGGTCAACAATCCGATCGGCATCAGCCTCACCGTTGCGTCGAGCTTTGCCCGGCGCACGGAGATCTTCGAGGCCCAGCTCAAAGGCGACGGCGGCCTGCGCCGCTCGCAGCTGGAAGAATTCGTGCAGTCCTCGCGCGACGCCTCGCAGCAGCTCGTCGCCAATCTCCAGCGCGCCGGCGAACTGATCCAGTCTTTCAAGCAGGTCGCGGTCGACCGCTCCCATGCCGAGCGGCGGCAGTTCTCCCTGAGCGAAGCCACCGACCAGATCATCGCGAGCCTGCGCCCGGTGCTGAAGCGCTCGCCGATCACGCTCAATGTCGACATGCCCGAGGGGCTGCTGCTCGACGGCTATCCCGGCTCATACGGCCAGATCCTGACCAATTTGTTCCTCAATGCAGCCAACCACGCCTTTGCCGACGGCCGCGCCGGCACGATCACGATCTCGGCGCGGCCCCGCGGGGCCGACGACGTCGAGATCATCTTCACCGATGACGGGGCCGGCATGACCTCCGACGTGCAGCGCCAGGCCTTTGACCCATTCTTTACCACCAGGCGCAATGAAGGTGGCACGGGACTCGGCCTCCATATCGTCTATAACCTCGTCACCCAGCAGCTCGGCGGTCGCATGATGCTGGAATCCAAGCTGGGACAAGGCACCACTTTTCGCATTATCATGCCCCGGGTCGCCAAAGGCGGCGGGCAAAGCACAGAGACTGACGGGACTTCTCAATGGCCGAACAGGACGATGTCCTCCACCTGATCGACGACACCGGTACCGCATCGGAGGATGTTGACGCCCGGAAATGGAAGATCGCCGTCATCGACGACGATCCGGCCGTGCATGACGGCACGCGCTTCGCGCTGTCCGACTACAACCTCAACGGCCAGGGCCTGGAGATCCTCTCCGCCCATTCCGCGGCGGAAGGCCGCAAGCTGATGTCCGCGCATAACGACATCGCCGCCGTGCTGCTCGACGTGATCATGGAGACTGATGTCGCCGGCCTCGAGCTGGTCGAGTACATCCGCAACGAGCTCAAGAACGAGACCGTGCGCATCATCCTGCGCACCGGACAGCCCGGCCAGGCGCCCGAGCGGCGCGTGATCGTGCAGTACGACATCAACGACTACAAGGCCAAGACCGAGCTCACCGCCGACAAGCTGTTCACATCGCTGACCGCGGCGCTGCGCTCCTATCAGCAGCTCGAGCGCATGCTGCAGACGAGGCGCGGGCTCGAGATCATCATCGACGCGGCTTCCACGCTGTACGACTTCAAGTCGATGCAGCGGCTCGCCGAGGGCGTGCTGACCCAGCTCGCCTCGCTGCTCAACGTCGATTGCGCCGGCATATTGGTCCTGCGCGACAATGGCGGCATCGACCCCGAGCTCTCGGTGCTCGCCGGCAGCGGCTGCTACAGCCGGTTCATCGGCACGACCTCGTCGAAGGCGCTCGACCCCGATCTGCGCGCGATGGTGGAAGCCGCTTTCCAGGGCCGCAAGAACGAATTCGCCGACCACCGTAGCGTGATCTATTTGCGCACCGGAAGCGGGCGCGAGGTCGTGGTGCTGCTGCAGGCCGAGCGCGAGCTGTCCGAGACCGACCGCTCGCTGGTCGAGATCTTCTCCAGCCGGCTCTCGATCGCCTTCGACAACGTCATCCTCTACCAGCAGCTCCAGGCCGCCAACACCCAGCTGGAAGACCGCGTCGCCCAGCGCACCCGCGCGCTGATGCAGGCCAACCGCCGGCTCTCGGCGCAATGGCTGCGGCTGCAGCGTGCCAACGGCTTCAAGAACGAGATCCTCGGCACCGTCGCCCACGATCTGAAGAATCCGCTCGGCGTCATCCTCGGCCGCACCGAGATGCTGAAGGAGCTGATCTCGACCGGCGCGTCGTCAAGTGGCGTGGTCGCCCAGGTCGATCACATCCGCGATGCGACCAAGCGCCTGACCTCGATGGTCGACCATCTGATCTCGGACGCGATGGCCGATGCCTTCGACATCACCATCCGCCGCGAGCCGGTCGACGTCGCGGCCCTGGTCAAGGAAGTCGCCGAGGCCAACCAGCCGCTCGCCGTCAACAAGCAGCAGGCAATCAGCGTCACCGCGCCCGTCAACATCGTCACCATGTGCGACACCGACCGCATCCGCGAGGCGATCGACAACCTCATCAGCAACGCCATCAAATACTCGCCGATCGGCGGCAAGATCGGCGTCATCGTCAGCCATGAGGGCGGCGACACCATCGTCCGCGTCAGCGACGAGGGCGCCGGCCTGTCGCCGGAGGATCTCGGCCGCTTGTTCGGCCGGTTCCAGCGGCTGTCGGCAAAACCGACCGCCGGCGAGAGCTCGACCGGGCTTGGGTTGTCCATCGTCAAGCGTATTATCGATATGCACGGCGGCGAGGTGACCGCCGAGAGCGAGGGCCCCGGCAAGGGCTCGACCTTCACCATCACCCTCCCCGCGACCGAAATACCGTGATCTCAGGACCATGACCCAAAGCCAGCACATCATGATCGTCGACGACGAGGCCCCGGCCCGGGAGATGGTCGGCGATTACCTCAAGATGCACGGCTTCACCGTGACGCTGTGCGACGGCGGCAAGTCGTTGCGCACGGCGATCGACGGCAGCATGCCCGACCTCGTCGTGCTCGACCTCAACATGCCGGAGGAAGACGGGCTCTCGATCATCCGCGACCTCAAGAGCCGCATCAACGTGCCGGTGATCATGCTGACGGCGACGGCGAGCCCGATCGACCGCGTCGTCGGCCTCGAGCTCGGCGCCGACGATTACGTGGCCAAGCCGTGCGAGCTGCGTGAGCTGATGGCGCGCATCCGCTCGGTGCTGCGCCGGAGCGCGCCGGCGAAAGCCGTGGCGGAAACGGCGGCTGCGAAGTCGGACAAGGAGCAATTGGTACGGTTCGGGACGAAGTGGCTCGATCTCGAAGCGCAGGCCTTGCGCGACGACGAGGGCAACGAGCACCCGCTGACCGCATCCGAGTTCGGGCTCTTGAAGGTGTTCGCGGCCAATCCAAAGCGCGTGCTGTCGCGCGAGCGCCTGCTGGAATTGGCCAATGCGCGCGACGCCGAAGCCTTCGACCGCGCCGTCGACCTGCGCATCATGCGCATCCGCCGCAAGATCGAGCCCGATCCGGCCAAACCCGCCGTGATCCGCACCATCCGCGGCGGCGGCTATCTGTTCTCGCCGGCGGGCGAGAAGGCGTAGATCACCCATCGTCGTCCTGGCGAAAGCCAGGACCCATTACCCCAGGCAGAAGTTGTGGCGCGAGCTGGCAACCACGCGTCTCCGCAAAACGTCTCCCTGGGGTAATGGGTCCTGGATCGGCGCTCGCTTTGCTCGCTTGTCCAGGACGACACGGGGAGTGCGAACGCGAAGGCCCGAAATACGTTCCCGGCGCCTCCGCTCGTCGCCTAATCCCCACCCCCGTATTTTCCGTACATTGAAATTGCACGCTTTTTTGCCCCGAATGTTTCATCGCGGCTAATCCGACGAAACAATTTGATGGCGCACGAAACCATTTTCCCCTTTTCGTGCAGACGTCCCGAAACGTTGGCTCATTAACACTTTGGTCGAAGGAAACGCCGCTCGGTTGCGGCGCTACGGGGAGCCAAGTCAATGCCGAACGTCATCGCCATCAACGCCCAAGCCAGCCAGAGCATCATTGCCGCTCAGGCGACCTCGGACGACATGCTTCTCGAAAGCATTGCCGACGGCAACCGGACGTCCATGCACATCCTTTATTGCCGGCACAATGTGCGCGTCTACCGCTTCATCCTGCGGATCGTGCGCGACGCCACCACGGCGGAAGACCTCGTCAGCCAGGTGTTTCTGGACGTCTGGCGGACCGCCGGCCAATTCCAGGGCCGCTCGCAGGTTTCGACCTGGCTGCTCTCGATCGCCCGCTTCAAGGCGCTGACCGCGATGCGCCAGCGCCGCTTCGAGGACATCGACCAGGAAGACGTGCGTCAGATCGCCGACGGTTGCGACACGCCGGAGACGTCGCTCGACCGCAGCGACACCAGCGCCATCCTGCGCGCCTGCGTTCAGAAGCTGTCACCCGCGCATCGGGAAATCATCACCCTCGTCTACTACCATGAGAAGTCGGTGGAGGAGGTCGGGCAGATCATCGGCATCCCGCAGAGCACTGTGAAGACCCGGATGTTCTACGCCCGCAAGCAACTCGCCGAATTGCTTAAGGGCTGCGGCGTCGAGCGCTTCGCCGCCTGAAGTTCAGATATTTCAATGGGGTAGGACATTGTTTTGGCCCTGCCCCGGACACGGAAGTGTTACCGCCGACGAAACAATTGAAACAAAGCACAACATCAGGCGGAAAAACTTCCCTCCTATAAAGCTCACATACGGTTTCGTTAAACCTCCCAAGACCTCCAACGACCCGGACGGGATGCCCCCCTCCGGGTCGTTTTGTGTTTGGGGGTGGTTCAGGTGCCGGCCTTATGGTTCGAGACGCCCGCTGCGGCCACCCGTCACGAAGGCGTGACACGGCGTAACGACAACCTCTCTCCCCCCGAACAGCCCTCGTGACCCTCTTCACGAGTGCCCGATGCTCGAACTTCTCTTCGCTCTCCTCGCCGGAATCCTCACCATCGCCGCGCCGTGCACGCTGCCGATGCTGCCGATCCTGCTTGGCGCCTCGATCGGGCGCGCGGGACACTTACGCCCGGCGATGATCGCGCTCGGCTTCGTCATGTCTTTCTCCGCGACCGCGCTGTTGCTCGGCGCCATCACGCGACTGCTCGATTTCGATCCGAATGTGCTGCGCGAGGTGGCATCGATCCTGCTGCTCGGGTTCGGCCTGTTGATGCTGTGGCCGGCGCCGTTCGAATGGCTGTCGATCCGGCTCAACGGCTGGCTCGATCTCGGCAACTCCGGCGCCACGCAGCGCGAGGGCGCGCTCGGCGGGCTCGTGCTCGGCACCACGCTTGGCCTGGTCTGGACGCCCTGCGCCGGCCCGGTGCTCGGCTCGATCCTGACGCTGGTCGCGACGACGAAGAATTTTGGCTGGGCCGGCACGCTGCTGATCGCCTACGCGATCGGCGCGGCGATCCCGATGCTGGCGATCGCCTATGGCGGGCAGGCCGCGACCACGCGGGTGCGCAGTCTCGCGCGCATCTCGCCACGGCTGCAGCAGGGCTTTGGCGTTGTCGTGATCGGCTTCGCCGTCGCCGCCTATTTCCAATACGACACGCTGATCGTGGCGTGGCTCACCGGCTTCTATCCCACCGGCCAGATCGGCCTGTGATCATCGCGCATCTCAACCGGAGGACTCGTCCATGACTTTCAAACTGCTCGCCGTCTCCGCCGCACTGGTCGGCATCGCCGTGACAGGCGCCGTCATCCCCGGCATCTGCGACGAGGCTGCGCGCGCCGTCCCTATCGTCACCGCTGCTGCAAGCCAGCAGACCGCGCCCGACTTCACCGGCATCAACAACTGGTTCAACTCGAAGCCGCTCAGCCTCGCCGACCTCCGCGGCAAGGTCGTGCTGGTCGACTTCTGGACTTATGGCTGTGTCAACTGCGTCAACACGCTGCCGCACGTCACCGAGCTCTATGCCAAGTACAAGGACCGGGGTCTCGTCGTGGTCGGCGTGCACACGCCGGAATTCCCGTTCGAGCGCTCGGCCTCCAATGTGCAGGCGGCGCTGAAGCGGCACGGCATCACCTATCCGGTGGCGCAGGACAATGATTCCAGGACCTGGAACGCCTACAGCAACCAGTACTGGCCGGCGCAGTACATTATCGACCAGAACGGCAAGATCGTGTTCCAGCACGCGGGCGAGGGCCGCTATGATGAGATCGACCGCACCGTGGCAAAGCTGTTGAACGCCAATAGCTAACACCCGGCGCGGGTCGCGCCGTTGTTGCTTGACTCCACGGACCCGTCCGTGGAGTTTCGCGGGCCACGTAATCAGCCGCCCGCGATGGACGACGCCACCAGCAGCACTGACATTCGCCTTCGTGAAGGCGCCTCGATCGCGCAGCGGCTGGTCATGTCCGGCTTTGCGGCCGCCGTTGCGCTGTGCTTCACGCCGGGCCTGTTCACCCATGACATCCTGGAGGTGACCATCTCCGTGGTCGCGCTGCTGGTGGGAGCAGCGTTCGTCGGCATCATCATGCTGGCGCCGGCGGTGGTGTGGATCATCACGCCGGACGAGATCTTGATCGGGGAGCAGCGTCCGTTCGGAAAACTTCGGACGCGGATCGTTGCCAAAGATGACATCAGGGGATTGCAGGTTCCCGGCAGCAAGAGGGCGAAAGCGCGCTTCCAGCTGGCCTTCACGTTGGCCTCCGGTGAGCGCCTGACATCGCCGCCGATCGCCGATGTCACCCACGTGCACGACACGGTGGCGCGGATCGCCGCGCAATTCGACGTTCCCGACGTCGAGTCTCCGGTCAATCCGCTCGATGCCAGCAATCCCGAGATGCGTCTCGGCGACCCCCTCGAGCCGTTTTCCACGAGGGACATCAGGATCGTCGCACTGATCGTCGTCGCATTGTGCGCCGTTCCCTACGCCTACAGGCTGTGGCGTGGCCTGTCGCCCGGGCCGATCGACATCATGCTGCTGCCGGTCGGCGCGATCGCCGCTTTCGGCGTTTCCCGTTATGCCAACCTTGTGACCGGCGCTTTCTGGATCATCCGGCAAGGCGATATCCGCGTCGAACGCCTGTGGGGCGACGGCACGTTGCGCGCCGACCACATCGAAGGGCGCGACGTGAAGACGATCACGGTCGAGCGCCGCGGCCGCTCCGAGGACGAGCACTGCATCGTCGTGATCCGGTTGCAGTCCGGGCAACGGTTTCGCAGTCCTCGCATTGGCTCTCGGCCTGAAGCCCGGGCCGTAGGCGCCGAAATCGTCCGGCGGCTCGGGATCGCGCCGGAGAACAACCAGATCTAGCTGGCATCTCGTGCGAATTGGCGAAGTTTGATCTCGCCGCTAGTTCGGTCCGCCCCTCTCCCGCAAGCGGGAGAGGGAGCACATCGCGCCCGGCTCACTGCTTTTCGCGCCATCCCCTGTTTGTGGCATTGCGCGCGGTCCGTCAAAAAACCAAAGCATTCTCGTGACATACCAGCCGGGCGCGCCATCAACTTGCCATGAAGCTGCCGCTGGGTTCAGATGGTTCCGAACGATATTCGCTGTGGTAGTGGGGGAGAGCTTGAAATGACGGATTTTCGTCGCCTGACCGGGATATTTGTGGCTGCGATCGGCCTGATCCTGTCCGCGCCCCATGCCTACGCCCAGCAGCCCGACCGCGGCGACGAGCCGGGCCTGGTCGCCGACGATGCTTTCGAGCTCGATCCGGAATGGCAGAAGCAGGTCGTCTACTTCCGCACCACCGAAGCGCCCGGCACGCTCATCATCTCGACGGCCGAACGGCACCTCTATCTGGTGCAGCCCGGCGGTCGTGCGATCCGCTACGGCATCGGCGTCGGCCGCGATGGTTTTCAGTGGCAGGGGCTGGTGAACATCACCAACAAGAAGGAATGGCCGGACTGGACGCCGCCGCCGGAGATGATCCAGCGCCAGCCCTATCTGCCGCGCTTCATGGCCGGCGGCCCCGGTAATCCGCTCGGCGCCCGCGCGATGTATCTCGGCACCACGGTCTACCGCATCCACGGCACCAACCGGCCCGACACGATCGGCACCAAGGTCTCCTCCGGCTGCTTCCGGCTCGTCAACCGCGACGTCGCCGATCTCTACGATCGCGTCCCTGTCGGCACCAAGGTTGTCATCCGGCAGAAGCCCGAGCTCTGATCTCCTCGCCCTGGCGAATATTCCTTTTCCCGATTATTTCGAGAGAGCAACATGATGCGCACTTTTCGTGGCGGCCTGCTGATCGGGCTCGCAGTCGCCGTGCTGGTCGCTGTTCTGGCCATCATCTATGAATTCTACGACACCCGCACGCTGAAGCGCACCGTGCGCCGCGGCGAAGTGCTGTGCGGCGTCAACAAGGGCCTGCCGGGCTTCTCGATCCCCGACGACAAGGGCAACTGGACCGGCTTCGACGTCGATTTCTGCCGTGCGGTGGCCTCCGCGATCTTCAACGACCCGAGCAAGGCGAAATTCGTCGCGCTCGATGCCAGCGAGCGCTTCAAGGAATTGCAGAGCCGGAAAGTGGACATCCTCTCGCGCAACTCGACCTGGAGCATGGCGCGCGAGCTCGACTACGATCTCTATTTCCCCGCGGTCGCCTATTACGACGGTGCAGGCTTCATGCTGCCGCGCGCGCGCAACAAGGAAACCGCGCTGGATCTGACCGGCAGCAAGGTTTGCGTCCAGACCGGGACCACCACGGCGCTCAACGTCGCGGATTACTTCCGTGCCAACAACATGAAGTATGAAGAGGTGAAGTTCGACAAGCTGGACGACGTCGTGAAAGCCTACGACACCGGCAAATGCGACACGCTCTCCGCCGACGTCTCCCAGCTCTACGCGCTGCGGATCAACCTGTCGAAGCCCGGCGACCACATGATCCTTCCGGACATGATCTCCAAGGAGCCGCTCGCGCCCGTCGTGCGCCAGCGCGACGACGACTGGATGATGATCGTGAAGTGGACGCTGTACGCGATGATCAACGCCGAGGAGCTCGGCGTCTCCTCGGAGAACATCGACGAAGCCCTGAAGTCGAAGAAGCCGGAAGTGATGCGGCTGGTCGGTACCGAGGGCAATTACGGCGAGCAGCTCGGCCTCACCAAGGATTGGGTGGTCCGCATCATCCGCCACGTCGGCAATTACGGCGAGATGTACGAGCGCAACATCGGCGAGAAGTCGAAGCTGAAGATCCCGCGCGGCATGAACCAGCTGTGGAATGCGGGCGGCGTGCAGTACGCACCGCCGGTGAGATAAGGAGCGGTCTAGCCGCCGTCATTGCGAGCGTAGCGAAGCAATCCAGAATCTTTCCGCGATGACAGGCTGGATTGCTTCGTCGCAAGTGCTCCTCGCAATGACGGGACGAGAGCTTTCATCCTCGCGAGGACCGTAGCCCGGATGGAGCGCAGCGCAATCCGGGGCGATCTCGCCGCGTGGACAGAACCCGGATTTCGCTGCGCTCCATCCGGGCTACGAGCCTCAATACCCCCGCGCCCTGGCCAGCTGCTCGGTGTGGTAATTGGCGTCGCCGAACAATTCCTCGCACACGCGCGCGCGCTTCATGAAGAAGCCGATGTCGAACTGGTCGGTCATGCCCATGCCGCCATGCATTTGCACGCCTTCCTGCACCGCGCGGGTGGCGGTGGTGCCGGCGCGGGCTTTTGCCACTGCGACGCTTGATGCGGCCTTGGCGACATCCGTATCCAGCGCTTGCAGCGCCTTCATCACGGCGGCGCGGGTGATCTCGATGTCGACATAGAGCTCGGCGGCGCGGTGCTGCAGCGCCTGGAATTCGCCGATCAGCTTGCCGAACTGCTTGCGGCTCTTCAGGTACTCGACGGTGCGGTTGAACACTTCTTCGCTCAGGCCGACCATTTCGGAGGCCACCGCGCCGCGCCCGATATCGAGCACGCCGTCGAGCAAGCCGGCGCCCTGGTCGACTTCGCCGAGCACGCTGTCGGCATCGACTTCGACATTGGCAAGCTCGATCCGCGCCGCATTGTGCGCGTCGACCATGATGGTGCGCTCGATCGCAACGCCCTTGGCCTTCGGGTTGACCAGGAACAGCGTCAGCCCCTCGCGCTCACCGGCCGAGCCGGCGGTGCGTGCCGCGACAATGAGAAGATCGGCGACGTGACCGTCGACCACCAGCGCCTTGGCGCCGGAGAGCCTGAAGCCGTTGCCGGCGCGTACGGCCTGAAGGTTGGTCTGAAGCGGGCGATGTTTTGCGCCCTCGTCGATCGCGAGCGTCGCGAGCAGGGAGCCGTTGGAAATCTTCGGCAGATACTCCGACTTCTGCGCGGCATTGCCGCCACGGTTCAGCGCCGAGGCCGCGACCACGCTGGTGGCGAGGAAGGGCGACGGCATCAGCGTGCGGCCGATCTCCTCCATCACCACGCCGGCCTCGACATAGCCGAGGCCGCTGCCGCCGAACTCTTCCGGCACCAGCAAGCCGGCAAAGCCCATCTCGGCGAAGGAATGCCAAAACTCCTTGGAAAAGCCGGTGGGGTCTTTGCTGTCGCGCAGATGCCGCAAATGCGACACCGGCGCCTTGTCGCTGATCAACCCGCGCGCGCTGTCGCGGAGCATCGATTGTTCTTCGGTGAGGACGAGGGCCATGTGCGTGTTTCCGATTCTATATTTTCTTGTCATTCCGGGATGCGCCGTGAGGCGCAGGCCCGGAATCCATTGTGCGGCAGCGCTGGTCGAGGAATAGATTCCGGGCTCGCGACTTCGTCGCGCCCCGGAATGACGGAAAGGCTCACGCCCCCGGCAAATCCAAAATGCGCTTGGCGACGATGCCAAGCATGACCTCGGTCGTGCCGCCCTCGATCGAGTTGGCCTTGGTGCGCAGCCAGGCGCGCGGACGCGCTCCTTGCTTCGAACGTTCGCTCTCCCATTCCAGTGCATCGACGCCGCCGGCCGACATCAGGATCTCGTAACGGCGCTTGTTGAGCTCGGTGCCGTAATATTTCATCGCCGACGAGAACGCCGGATGCGCCTGCCCCGCCTTGGCGAGATCGACCGCGCGCTCGGCGCAAGCTGCAAGGGCGGCTTCATCGACGTCGAAGCTGGCGATCCGGCCGCGCAGCATGGAATCGTCGAGCCGTCCCAGCGCATCGGTGCCGACGGAATCGGCCGCGATCTGGCCGAGCGGACGGCCGACGCCGCGCTCGCCCATGCCTGATATCATCGCGCGTTCGTGCTGGAGCAGATATTTTGCGACGTCCCAGCCGCGGTTGACTATGCCGACCACGTGCGATTTCGGCACGCGGACATTGTCGAAGAAGGTCTCGCAGAACGGCGAGTAGCCGGAGATCAGCAGGATTGGCTTGGTCGTCACGCCCTTCGAGGCCATGTCGAACAGGATGAAGCTGATGCCATCATGCTTCTTCGCGGCGGGATCGGTGCGGACGAGGCAGAAGATCCAGTCGGCGTAGTTGGCATAGGAGGTCCAGATCTTCGACCCCGTAATGACGAAATCATCGCCGCCGCTTTCAGCGCGGGTCTGCAGCGAGGCGAGATCGGAGCCGGCGTTCGGCTCGGAATAGCCCTGGCACCAGCGGATCAGGCCCGCCGCGATCTTCGGCAGATGCTCTTTCTTCTGGGCGTCGTTGCCGTATTTCAGCAGCGCCGGCCCGAGCATCCAGATGCCGAAGCTCGACAGCGGCGGACGCGCGCCCATCCTGGCCATTTCCGCGCGCAGCACCTTGTGCTCGGCAGCGCTGAGGCCACCGCCGCCGTACTCCTTCGGCCAATCAGGTACGGTCCAGCCCTTGTCGCGCATGCGCTCGAACCAGATGCGCTGCGGCTCCGACGAAAATTTTGCGTTACGTCCGCCCCAGAACACGTCGGCGTCGGACGTCGCTGGCTTGCGCATCTCCGGCGGGCAGTTGGCTTCCAACCAGGCGCGCGTTTCGCTGCGGAAGGTTTCGAGATCGGCGGTCTCAGTCTCGCTGGCCCTGGAGTCAGTCATTGGTCGTTTCCATCAATCTAAATCGGCTTGTTGGCCGCGACTCTGGGCCAAGCTCCCGCGGAATTCAACCACTTCCGTGTCACGCATCCGCTATAGTCGCCGCGACGGCGAAGCTTGAAAACAAAGAGGAAACAACAATGCGCCTGAAACTTCTTTCGCCTGGCGAAATGAACGAGAGCCAGCGGCAGACCTATGACGAGTCGATTGCCGGCAAGCGCGGCAAGCCGCCGGCGCCGATGATGGCCTGGCTCAACAGCCCCGACATGGCCCGTCACGCCACGCGGCTCGGCGAGGTCCTGCGCTACGACACGATATTTCCCGCAAAGCTCTCGGAGATCGCGATCCTGGTGACGGCGCGGCACTGGACCGCGCATTACGAATGGTATGCGCACAAGCGCCTCGCGCTTGCGGGCGGCATGGATCCTGACATCATCGACGCCATCCGCGACCGCCGCACGCCCGTCTTCGACGATCCCAGGGCTAAGATGATCTACGACGTCGCGAAATCGCTGCATGAGGGCCACGGCGTCGAGAAGGGCCTCTATGACGAAGCGGTGAAGCTGCTCGGCGAGCGCGGCGTGGTCGAGGTGATTGGTCTCTGCGGCTATTACACGCTGGTGTCGATGACGCTGAACACGTTTGAGTTCGAGCTGCCGGAGGGCGAGGTGCGGGAGTTGTCGTAAGTTGCCTATCCGGAAACGCTGGGTTTCGGGATCGGCCGGTAGCACTGTCCCGGGCCCGGGCTTATTTGGAGTTCATCAACGGAGCAGCCGCATGTCGCAGAACCAAGCAGTCGCCGCCGGCACCAGGATCGGCCACGTTCACCTCAAGGTCGCCGATCTCGATCGCGCGCTGGGCTTCTATTGCGGCGTGCTCGGTTTCGAGCTGATGCAGCGCATGGGCTCCGGCGCGGCCTTCATCTCGGCCGGCGGCTATCACCACCACATCGGGCTCAACACCTGGGAGAGCAAGGGCGGCTCGCCGCCACCGCCAGGCACGACGGGCCTCTATCACACCGCGATCCTCTATCCGACGCGGCCCGCGCTGGCGGATGCGCTGCACCGCGTGCTCTCGGCCGGCATTGCGCTCGACGGCGCCAGCGACCATGGCGTGTCCGAAGCGCTCTATTTGCGCGATCCGGACCAGAACGGCGTAGAGCTGTATTGGGACAAGCCGCGGGAGCAATGGCCGTTCGGGCCGGACGGCAAGCTTTCGATGTTCACGAAGCGGCTGGATGTGGAAGCCCTGCTGAAGCAGCGCGAGGGTTAAACTCAACCCTCTCCTCGTCATTGCGAGGAGCGAAGCGACGAAGCAATCCAGAATCTTTCCGCAGTAGCAGTCTGGATTGCTTCGCTGCGCTCGCAATGACGGAGGATGTTGAAGCGACGCCGCGCCTCTACGCAGTCGTCGCGTGCGGCTTCCCCCGCACCATGATCAACGCCGCCGCCGCCACTTCCAGCGCAATGCACAGATAGAACGGCAGCTCATAGCCACCGGAGAAATCGCGCAGAAAACCGACCACGCCAGGGCCGAACGCATAGGTCACCTGGTTGATCGCGGTGTTGAGGCTGATCAGCACGCCGAACGAGGCGGAATCGAATTCCTGCTGCACGATCAGCGACGGCAGCGTGATGAGATTGCCGACCGAGAAGCCGAACAATGCGCAGGCCGCGATCAGCACGTAATCATTGTGCAAATTGATGACCACGAGAAGCGCCACGGCCTGGCTCAGGAACGACAGCGCCGAGGCGAGCCGCTGGTTGAGGCGGTCGATCACCAGCGAGAACAGCACCCGGCCGATCACCGCCATCGCGGTCAGCACCGCAACCGCGACGGCCGCGCGCTCGCGCCCGATCACGGGATCGAGGAACGAGATCAGGTGGACGATGAAGCCGACCTGCGCGAACAACACCAAAGCAAAGGCAATGGTCACGGTGAGGAAGCCGACGTCGCGCAACGCCTGACTGCGAATTTGCGCCGACGATTGCGGCTTCGTTTTCGTCGCGGCGCGCCGGCCATGGAGATCGGGCGGGCGGCCGACGACAACCAGGATCACCGGCACGAGCAGCGCCAGCATGGCGCCGGCGACGATAAACATCGCGCTGGCGAAGCCGACATGGCCGATCAGGGTCACCAGCAGCGGCACACCGACAATGCCGCCGAAGCTTGCGCCGTTCAGCGCGAGGCTGATCGCCATGCCGCGCTTGTGGTCGAACCACAGGCTGATCGTGTTGGTGATCATGGCGAGGCTGGTGCCGGCCCAGCCGAAGGCGAGCACGGCGTTGGCGAGATAAAGCTGCCACGGCTCGCGCACCGCGCCGATCGCGACCGCGGCAGCCGACATCGCCAGCGTACCCGCGATCAGGCCAAGGCGCGGGCCGTATTTGTTGACGGCCTCGCCGACGAAGACGACGAGCAGCGCGCCGAACAGATAGAAGAACGTCGTGCCGGACGAGATCAGCGAGGCCGACCAGCCGTGCGCGCGCTGGAGCTCGGCGACATAGACGCTCTGGCCGTAGAAGCCGAGCCCCCAGCCGAAGGTCGCGAGCAGGAAGCAGACCGCAACGATGCGCCAGCCTTCGTAGCGGAGAGAGGATTCGTCGATGGATCCATCGTGTCGGGGGTTGTCGAGCATTTGCGCTTGTCCTTCGTTTCCCCCGCGAGCGCCGTGCTTCACGCTCGCCTGTTCATGACGAGCATCATGTAACAACCCAAGCCGCGGAAATCACTTCGACCTGGATCGAACTATCAACGCTGCTGACAGCCTCCCGCCATCTCAGATCGCATCCGGGAACTCGCCCATGGCCGCGTCCAGCCGCGCCTTGCGGCGGCGGGCGAAGGAGGCCAGCGAGAGCACGGCGAGCCCGAGCAGCACCGGCGGGAACACGACCATGTTCACCGCGGACCAGCCGTAACTGGCGAGCAATTGGCCGGATGAGAACGAGCCGATCGCCATCATGCCGAACACCAGAAAATCGTTGAAGGCCTGCACCTTGTTGCGCTCCTGCGGCCGATGCGTCTCCAGCACCAGCGCGGAGGCGCCGATGAAGGAGAAATTCCACCCCACACCGAGCACGATCAGCGTGGCCCAGAAATGCATCGCGGTGATGCCTGATAGCCCGATGCCGGCCGCGCCGGCCTCCAGCAGCAGGCCGGCGGCAACGACCTTGCGCGCGCCGAAGCGGGCGATCAGCGCGCCCGTGAAGAAGCTCGGCCCGTACATGGCGACGATGTGCCATTGAATGCCGAAATTGGAATCGGAAACGCTCAAGCCGCACAGCTTCATGGCGAGCGGCGCCGAGGTCATCACCAGATTCATCATGGGGTAGGAGATGACGCCGCACAGCGCCGCCGCCACGAAGCGCGGCTGGGTTACGATCTCGAGCAGCGGCCGCCCGCCGTGGAGATCGGCCGGTGCCGGCTTCGGCATGTCGACACCTGCGACGATGCCCATCGCGATGAGCGCGACGGCAGCCTGGACCAGGAAGCTGAAGGCGAACAGATAGGGCTGCCAGACATCCATGGTCCATTGCACGAGCTGCGGACCGAGCACGCCGGCGAACACCCCGCCCGCCATCACCCAGGACACCGCCTTGGGCCGATACGCAGCACTGGCGCCGTCGGCGGCAGCGAAGCGATAGGACTGCGCCACCGCGCCGTAGAGGCCGCCGAGAAAAGTCGCCAGACAGAACAATGGAAACGAAGCGTGCAGGATCGCGAACGAGCCGAGCAGACCGGTCAACGCGCCCAGACCTGTGCCGACGATGAAAGCCATTCGGCGGCCGAAGCGGCGTGAGATCGCGCCGGTCGGCAGCGTGCCGGCGGCGAGGCCGAGCACATACATCGAGATCGGCACGGTCGCGAACGAGACGTCGGGCGCGAGCGTCGCGCCGACGATCGCGCCGGTGGCGAAGATCACCGCCGAGTTGGCGCCGGTCAGCGCCTGCGCGGCGGCAAGGCGCACCACATTGGCGCGCACGCGGGCGTCGGCGGCGATCTCATTGGCTGCAGTCACATCCAGCATCGGCATTTCCGCCCCAACGGGCTTTCGAGGGGCTTTCAAAGGCTTTCAAGGAGCTCGCTTGATTCCCGGCACTATGGCGGGGCGCGGGAGGGCGGGCAACCGGCGCAAACGGGCGCAGGCCATGTCTCTGACGCAATCGGGCCGATGATAATGGGCCGCGCACTTGACGGCTTGCGCTCGATCAAATCCTATCCGCCGCAATCTTCCGGAGTTTCGTTCATGTCCGTCGACGACAGGCCTACGCTCAGCGCTCCCGACGACGATCCCTGGCTCTGGCTGGAGGAGATCGAAGGCAAGCAGGCGCTCGATTTCGTCACGCGGCAGAACAGCCTGACGCTCGACGCGTTCGGCGGAGCGGCCTTCGCGCGCGACCGCGACCTTCTCGCGGCGATCTACGATCGTCCGGACAACATTCCCTATGTCAGCCGGCGCGGCGACGAACTGCACAACCTCTGGAAGGACGCCACCAACCCGCGTGGCCTGTGGCGGAAGACTTCGCTGGCCGAGTTTCGCAAACCGCATCCCACGTGGGAGATCATGCTGGATGTCGACCAGCTCGCCGCGCGCGAAGGCGAGGACTGGCTGCTGAGCGGCATCACCACACAGAAGGGAAGCTCGCGCGCCATTCTGGGCCTGTCGCGCGGTGGCAGCGACGCCGTCACCTTGCGGGAATTCGACCTCGACACCAAGAGTTTCGTTGCCGACGGGTTTGCGCTGTCGGAAGCCAAGGGCGGCGCCGATTGGCTCGATGCCGACACGCTGCTGCTGTCGAGTGCCCATGGTGAAGGCATGGCGACTGCTTCCGGATATTCGCGGACGGTTCGCCTGTGGCGACGGGGCAAGCCTGTCGATCAGGCGCAAATAATCATCGAGACCACGGCGGATCATATGGCGATCTCCGGCATCGTCGACGACACCGCTGCGGCCCCGCGCAGCTGGATCGTCGACCAGATCGACTTCTTCAATTATGCGCTCTGGCTGCGCGATGCAGACGGCACGACGACGAAGCTCGATCTGCCGACCGGCATCTGGTTGCAGGCGCATGGCGACTGGTTCGCGATGAAGCTGCGCGAAGCCTGGTCCATCAAGGGCAGAACCTATGCCGCCGACACCGTGCTCGGCATATCGCTCCCGGCCTTCCTCGCCGGCAGCCGCGAGTTCGCGATGCTGTTCGAGCCGGAGCCTCGCCGCGCCCTGCAGGGTCTGTTCTGGGCCGGCGGCAGACTGGTGCTGTCGATCCTCGACGAGCTCCAGCCGCAGTTCGAGATCTGCACGCCGTCTGGCACAAGCTGGAGCCGCGAGTCACTCGGCGGTCTGCCGCAGATCGGCGTCGTCGACATCTGGCCGCTGGATCGCCATCCTTCCGAGAGCAATGGCGACTTGCTTGCCAATGTGCAGGATCCGCTCACGCCGCCGTCGCTGCTGCTGATGGAGCGCGGCGTCGCGAGCCCGACCGTGCTGAAGCAGGCGCCGAAAACATTCAATGCCGATGGCCTCGTGGTGACCCAGCACGAGGCGATCTCGATCGACGGCGAGCGCATTCCCTATGTGCAGACCGGCCCCAGCGGCGAGACCGGCGATGCTCCGGTCTATATGAGCGCTTACGGCGGCTTCGCCCATTCGGTGAAGCCGTATTACAACGCATCGCTCGGCAAGCTGTGGCTGGAGCGCGGCGGCACGACGGTGCAGGCGAATTTGCGCGGCGGCGGCGAGTTCGGCACGCGCTGGCACGATGCCGGCCGGCTCGCCGGCAAGAAACTGTCGCATGACGATTTCGCAGCCGTTGCCGCCGATCTCGTCCGCCGCGGCGTGACGACAGCAAAGCGCATCGCCGCGCAGGGTGGATCGAACGGCGGCATCCTCATCACCAACATGCTGGTGCGCTACCCCGAACGCTTCGGCGCGCTGTTCTGCACCATCCCGCTGATCGACATGCGCCGCTACACGAAGCTGCTCGCCGGCGCGAGCTGGATCGCGGAGTATGGCGATCCCGACAAGCCGGAGGAGTGGGACTGGCTGAAGACCTACTCCGCCTATCACAACGTCAAAGCTGGCCAGCTCTATCCGCCGATCCTGATCGCCACCACGCGGCGCGACGACCGTGTCCATCCCGGGCATGCGCGCAAGATGGCCGCAAAGCTCCAGGCCATGGGCTACGAGGCCTGGTTCTACGAGCCTGAAGCGGGCGGCCACGGCTACGGCAAGGACAACAAGGAACGCGCCGGGTTCGAGGTGATCGGTTTTCGGTTTTTGAAGGACAAGATCAGGTGGAAGGACGGCGAGAGTTGACCGGCTGGTGTTCTGAGATGCAGGAGCTTCGCAGCCATCCTTCGAGACGCCGCTGCGCGGCTCCTCAGGATGAGGACGCGTTTCGCGGCAAATCTTAGATCCTCATGGTGAGGAGCGCCGCCTTACGGCGCGTCTCGAACCATAGAGGCCGAGCGGCTTCGCAGCAACGCCTCAACCCCGCCCAAACACCAGCGTCAGATTGTTCGCCGGCATGTCGATGGTATCGACGAGGCGAAGACCTGCGCCGCGGGCGAGCGCCTCGACATCGGCGATGTCACGCACGCCCCAGTCGGGATTGCCTTCACGCAAAGAGGTGTCGAACACGGCGTTGCTGAGCGCGATGTGCTTGCCGCCGCGCTTGAACGGGCCGTAGAGGAACAGCTTGCCGTCCGCCCGCAAATAGCGGCCGGCGCCGGCGAACAGGCCCTCGGCGACGCTCCATGGCGCGATGTGGATGACATTGGCGCAGAACAATGCGGCAAGACTCGACGGCGCCTGCCCGCTCTTAATCTCCGGGCACCAGTCGGGATCGGTGAGATCGATCCGCAGCGGCGAGCGGATGTTTTTCAGGCCTGAATGAACGCGCCAGGCCTCGATGCTCTTGAGGTGGCGCTGGTTGAGATCGCTGGGCCACCAGATCAGGCCGGGCGTGTGACGGGCGAAGTAGACCACGTGCTGGCCGGTTCCGCTGCCGAGCTCGACCACGTTGCCGGTGCAGCCGGCGAGATGCTTTTCCAGTGCCGCCCAGAGCGGCTCGTGATTGCGATGAAATGCCGGTGCGTCGAGCCGCCCGTCGGACTCGACCCGACCGCCATCCCTGCCGAATTCGACGACATATTCAGCCAAGTGAGGTCCCCTTGAAAAAACGAGAACGCGATGAAAACAGGTTGAGCGCCCAAACGCTCAGGAAACAGCCGGCCCGCGCCACAGCCCTAAACTCTCGGGCCAAATCGGCTGAACAAATAATCTCATTAGTTGCAATGGGGAAGATATTAACTTCATTTTGTCGCGTGCATAGTCTTGATTGTCAGGCGGTGCCCTTTGTGCTTTGGAACGCTTCTATTTCGCGATCGACACCATCGATATAACGCCTCGGAATGACGCCTTGACCGCCTTTTCCCGGACGCCCGTTCTGTTCATCTTGCTGGCCATTGCCGCCGGCCTCGCCAGCCCGGCGTGGGCGCAGTCCGCTGTGGCCGACGGGCAGAAGCTCGCTTTCGACCGCGGCAAGGGCAATTGCCTGACCTGCCATGTCATCCGGGGTGGCGACCTGCCGGGAACGATCGGGCCGGAACTGAAGGACCTCAAGGCCAAGTACCCCGATCGCAACGAGCTCACCGCAATCATCTTCGACGAGACCAAGCGTAATCCGCAGACCATGATGCCGCCGTTCGGCCGGAACCGGATTTTGACCGAGCAGGAGATCAGCGCGATCGTTGATTTCCTGCAGACCCTGTGACTTCAGGCACGCCACGAGATTTGGTTGGGAGACCCGAGATGACCACACTCACCGGCCCTACCGCGACGCGGCGCCTGATCCTTCAGGGCGCAGCCTCGGTCGCGCTGCTCGGCCTCGGCAATCTGCCGTTCGGCGCCGCTCCCGCGCGCGCCGCGGCCAACGACAAATATCCGGAAGAGGCGTTCAAGCAGAAGAGTGAGGCGGACGCCATCAAGGCGCTCTACGGCAAAGCCGCCGAGGCGTCCGACAAGGTCAAGCTGGACGCCCCCGAGATCGCCGAGAACGGCGGCGTGGTGCCGATCTCGGTGACGACGACGCTCGACAAGGTCACCTCGATCTCGTTCTTCGTGGCCGAGAATCCCAGCGCGTTGGCCGCGAGCTACAGGATTCCCGAAGGCACGATCCCTGCTGTCGCCAACCGGCTGAAGATGGCCAAAACCACCAACGTCGTTGCGATCGTGGAGGCCGACGGCAAGCTCTACAGCGCGACCAAAGAGGTCAAGGTCACCGTCGGCGGCTGCGGCGGCTAAGCGAGGAAGATCGAGATGGCATCCAGCATTCGCGTCCGCGCCACCGCCAACGGCGACATCACCGAAGTGCAGGCGCTGATCCAGCACCCCATGGATACCGGCTTCGTCAAGGACGCCAAAGGCGAGCTGATCCCGGCGCATTACATCCAGCAGCTGAAATTCGAATGTAACGGCAAGGACGTCTTCGTTGCCGATTGGGGCACCGCGGTCTCGAAGGACCCCTACGTCAAGTTCAGCTTCAAGGGGGCCAAGAAGGGCGACGATCTCAAGGTCTCCTGGACCGATAACAAGGGTGCGTCGGACGCGATCACCGCGAAGATCTCGTGATGAAGGCCCGCACCTCTATCCTGCTTGGTTCGTTGAGCGCCGCGCTCGTCGCGTTCGCCCTCACCTCTCCGCGCGTGGTGGCTGCCGACAAGGTCGATCCCGTTGCAGATGCGAAAGCGTTCCAGAACTTCTTCTTCCAGAAGTTCCCGACAGTGAAGCACGAGGACTTCGTCAACGGTCCTTATTCCATGAACGAGGACATGAAGCGGCAGTGGCAGGAGAAGGAGGAATTCCCGCCTTACGAGTTCGCGCTCGACGCCGGCAAGGAGATGTTCGCCACCCCGTTCAAGAACGGCAAGACCTATGCCGACTGTTTCCCGAACGGCGGCATCGGCATCCGCCAGAACTATCCTTATTTCGACGAGAAGGAAGGCAAGGTCGTCACGCTGGAGCTGGCGCTCAACCGCTGCCGCGAGGCCAATGGGGAGGCGCCCTATTCCTACGTCAAGGACGAGATGGCCTCGCTCACGGCGTACATGGCCTTCACCTCGCGCGGCAAGCCGATGGACATCAAGATTCCCGACGATCCGCGCGCGCTCGAAGCCTTCGAGAACGGCAAGCGCTATTTCTACACCCGCCGCGGCCAATTGAATTTCTCCTGCGCGAGCTGCCATGTGCAGAGCCCGGGCGAGCGCATCCGCGCCGAGATCCTGGCGCCAGCACTCGGCATTCTGAACGCGATGCCGATCTACCGCTCCGAATGGAGCGGCATGGGCACGACCAGCCGCCGCTTCGTCACCTGCAACAGCCAGACCCGTGCGGTTCCGCTGGAGCCGCAGGCGGATGAATATCGCGACGTCGAATATTTCCTGTCCTACGTCGCCAACGGCCTGCCGATATCGGGACCGGGAGCGCGGCCATGAAGCGGTCACTTGTCCCCGCCATGCTGCTCGCCTTGGGCCTCGCGCCGGCGGCGCACGCGGCAAACGAGGCAGACTACAAGACGGCCTATTCCGCAGCCGAAGCTGCCGCGAAGGAGGCCGCCAGCTTGCGCCACCAATGGACCGTGACCGTCTCGACGATGGCCGCCGCAAAGAAGGCGGCCGATGGCGGCGATTTCGACCGCGCCGTGGCCGCAGCCAGGGAGGCCGAGGCGCTGGCGAAGGCCTCGATCTTCCAGGCGATTTCCGAAAAAGAAGCCTGGAAGGCGATGGAAATCCGCTAGACTGTTCGCTCCTGCAACAGCCTTGCGACCATAAGAGGGCGCGGAGAATTTCTGGATGGCGATCCGCCGCCGCGATTTCCTGAAGAATGCAGGCCTAGCTGCCGCATCGCTCAGCCTGCCACGGCTTGCGCGCGGTGCTGAGGCCGCGAGCATTTACGACCTCGAACGGTTCGGCAATGCGCGGATCCTTCACCTCACCGACACGCATGCGCAACTCAATCCGGTCTATTTTCGCGAGCCCAGCGTCAATATCGGGATCGGCGAGATGGCGGGACGGCCGCCGCATCTGGTCGGCCGCGCCTTCCTCGACCGTTTCGGCATCAGGCCCGACAGCGCGGACGCCTATGCCTTCAGCTGCTTCGAGTTCGAGAAGTCCGCAGGCCGCTTCGGCAAGCTCGGCGGCTTCGCCCATCTGAAGACGCTGATCGACCGCTTGCGCGGCGATGCCGGCGAAAAACACTCCATGCTCGTTGACGGCGGCGATCTCTGGCAAGGAACGGGACTCGCCAACATCATGCAGGGCCGCGACATGGTCGAGGCCGCAAACCTGCTCGGTATCGAGGCGATGACCGGGCATTGGGAATTCACCTACGGCGAGCAGGCGCTGCGCGACAATCTCGCGCGCTTCAAGGGCGAGTTTCTGGCGCAGAACGTTTTCCTGACCGAGGAAGCCGCATTCAACGACGCCCCCGCCTTCGACAAGGCGACGGGGCGCGTGTTCAAGCCCTCCGTGATCAAGGAGCTCGGCGGCCATCGCGTCGCGATCGTCGGCCAGGCCTTCCCTTACGTGCCGATCGCGCATCCCAAACGGTTCACGCCGGACTGGACCTTCGGCATCAGGGAGGAAGAACTCCAGAAGCATATCGACGGCTTGCGCGGCACCGACAAGGTCGATGCGGTGATCCTGCTGTCGCACAATGGCATGGACGTCGATCTCAAGCTCGCAAGCCGCGTCACCGGCATCGACGTCATCCTCGGCGGCCATACCCACGATGCGATCCCGCAGCCAATCGCAGTAAAAAATGCGAGCGGCACGACGCTCGTCACCAATGCCGGCTCCAACGGCAAATTCCTTGCCGTGCTCGATCTCGCGCTCGACAAGGGCAAGGTCGGCGACGTCAAGTATCATCTGCTGCCGGTCTATTCCGAGCTGTTGAAACCTGATCCCGCGATGGCCGAACTGATCGGCCGGTTGCGGGCGCCCTTTGTCACCGACTGGTTGGAGAAGATCGCGACGCCCGATCGCCTGCTGTATCGACGCGACAATTTCGCCGGCCCGGTCGACGAGCTGATCTGCAGCGCGCTGCGCACCGAGCTCAACGCCGAGATCGCGCTATCGCCGGGCTTCCGCTGGGGCGTCACCGGGCTGTCCGGCCAGGCGCTGACGATGGAGGATTTGCTCGCGGAAACCGCGATCAGCTATCCCGAGACCTATGTGCAGGAGATGACGGGAGCCCAGATCAAGGACGTGCTGGAAGACGTTTGCGACAACCTCTTCAATACCGATCCCTATTACCAGCAGGGCGGCGACATGGTGCGCGCCGGCGGGCTCAGCTACACCTGCATGCCGACGGCGGCGATCGGCAGCCGCATCTCGGAGCTGAAGCTCAATGGTGGCAAGGCGCTCAGTGCCAGCCACCGCTACAAGGTCGCGGGCTGGGCCTCGGTCAACGGCCAGCAAGGCGCGCCGGTGTGGGATGTGGTGGCAAAATATCTGCGCTCGGGCCGGATGTTTCAGGAGCGGCTCGGCTCCGGCGTCACGCTAAAGGGCGTCGAGGGTAATCCGGGCATTGCAGGACAGGGATGATGCGGTCGCAAACCCTATCCGCGATGCTGCTGGCGCTGTTCGCCTGGACGGCGGTGCCGCCGGCGTTCGCGCAACAGGTGCCGCTCCAGGACAAGCCGTTCGCCGAGCACAAGATCGTGCTGCAGCTCTCCGATGGCGATGCCAGGAAGCAAGCTCTGGTGCTCAGCGTCGCTAACAATTTGCTGAAAGCCTACGACCCCGACAAGGTCGCAATCGAGGTGGTGGCTTTCGGTCCCGGCATCGATCTCCTGTTGTCAGGCAGCGAGCGCCGCAAGCAGGTCGAAAGCCTGATCGCGCAAGGCGTACGCTTCGACATCTGCCTCAACACCGTTGACACGATCGAGCGGGAGACCGGCAAGCGGCCGGAGTTCATCCCTGCCGCCAAGCCGGTGCAGGTCGGGGTCGGGCAGATCCTGTTTCTCAGCGAGAATGGGTACACGGTGGTGCGGCCCTGAGCCTTTTGTCGGGGCAAAGCGTCGCGGCACAGCCGGTGTCATCGCTCGCGAAGGCGGGCGATCCAGTACTCCGAGACGGCGAGGGGTACGGAAAGGGCGCGGCGTACTGGATTCCCCGCCTTCGCGGGGAATGACAGCGGTGGCCAGGTGACGCCCACTCGCCCGTCACAGAAATAAAAATCTTCCAAATTTTGTTGCTTACACAGTGAATTGCTTCTCTTGTGAGCCCGAAATGTAGTAGAATCTCCGGGTAATCCACGCCGGGTCTTGCCATGATCTTCCGCCAGCTCTTCGACAGTGTTTCGGGTACCTACAGCTATCTCCTGGCGAGCCGCCCCGGCGGCGAGGCGCTGATCCTCGATCCCGTGCTGGAGAAGGTCGACCGCTACTGCCAGTTGCTGCGCGAGCTCGATCTCAAGCTGGTCAAGGCCGTGGACACCCATCTCCACGCCGACCACGTCACCGGCCTCGGCGAGCTGCGCGACCGCACCCATTGCATGACCGTGATGGGCGACCAGACCAAGGCCGACGTGGTGGCGATGCGGGTTGCCGACGGCGACAAGGTGACGATCGAGGGCCTGGCACTCGACGTGATGTACACGCCCGGCCACACCGACGATTCCTATTCCTATTTGATGGGCGACCGCGTCTTCACCGGCGACACGCTGCTGATCCGCGGCACCGGCCGCACCGATTTCCAGAACGGCTCGTCGCGCGCGCAATACGATTCGATCTTCAACCGCCTGCTCAAGCTGCCGGACGAGACCATGGTGTTCCCGGCGCATGACTACAAGGGCGACACCGTCTCCACCATCGGCGAGGAGAAGCGCTACAATCCGCGGCTCCAGGTGCGCTCGGTCGACGACTATATCGAGCTGATGGCCAATCTGAAGCTGCCCAATCCGAAGATGATGGACGTCGCGGTGCCCGCCAACATGCATGTCGGCCTGCATCAGGAGGAGCTGGAGAAAGAGGGCCGCGCGCTGCGCGCCGTCGAGGCGATCCGCAGCCTCGGCCGTCCCGATATCCTGCTGGTCGATTTGCGCGAGACCAACGAGCGGATGAAGCACGGCATGCTCGAAGGCGCGCTGCATACGCCCTATCCGTCCGTCGAGGACAGCCTCAAGCCCGGCGGCATGCTGCGCGAGGTCGCGGCCGCCACCGGCCGCCGCGTCGTGTTCTTCTGCGCCTTCGGCGAACGCTCTGCGATGGCGGTCGCCGCCGCCAAGGAGGCCGGGCTCACCAACACCGCCCACATCGCCGGCGGCATCGATGCCTGGAAGAAGGCCGGCGGGCCGGTGGTGCACTGACGACTTGAGATAAGTCAGGGACCGCACATATCTTCCGGATAGGATCGGGCGCAGCATCACCATCCGGGACCAGCCATGGCCAAGATCGGCAAGCCGAGCGCGCCGCCCAAAATTGCGGACGACACGCCAGCCAAAGACAAGGCGAAGAAGCCTCCGCCTCCGCCCGACACCGACGACGATGATTACGAGGACGGCGACATCGCGACACCAAAGCGCGACCGCTACGGGCCGGATGACGAGCCGTTTTGAGGGCTCGGCTCTTGCCTCGCTCTCAACTGTCGTCCTGGCGAAAGCCAGGACCCATACCGCGTGATCCCTCGATCGTGGACGGTGGCAGTACCGGACCACGAGTTTTCGCCAAACTGCTTCCTGGGGTAATGGGTCCTGGCTTTCGCCAGGACGACGATGGGCATTCAACTCGCCCACACTACCAGCCATGCGCCTGCGTTCATGGACAAATAACCGCTCTGGCCGATAGTTTGCGCGTCTCCAAAGGACGTGAAACGGAACTGCAATGGTCGACGTTCTCGCCGCACCGCAACAAGGCAAGGCGGACAGCGCGCTACGCACGCTGACGGGAATCTCGATCGCGCATTGGGTCAGCCATTTCCATCTGCTGGTCCTGCCGATGCTGTTTCCCTTCCTCAAGAATCAACTCGGCGTCGGCTATGTCGAGCTCGGCTTCGCGCTGACGGTGTCGGCCGTGGTGTCGGGGCTGACGCAGGCGCCGACCGGCTATCTCGTTGACCATTTTGGCGCGCGAAGGATTTTGCTGGGCGGTCTCACCCTCGGCGGCCTCGCGCTGATCCTGCTTGGTCTGCATCTCAGCTACACCTCGCTGATCGCCTGCGCCGTACTGCTCGGGCTCGCCAACAGCGTCTATCATCCGGCCGATTACGCCATCCTCGCCGAGCACATGGACGAAGCGCGGATGGGACGCGCCTTCTCGATCCATACCTTTGCCGGATATTTCGGCGGCGCGGTGGCACCGGCGATCGTCGCCGCAATGGTCACCGTATCAGGCGGTGCCGGTGCGCTGATCGCATCGGGCGTGATCGGCGTTCTGGTCGCGCTGTTGCTGGTGACCATGAACATCCCCGATGCCGGCGCGCACAAGGCCAAGCCGGGCACCGAGAACGCACCTAAACAAGCCGTGATCACGCCGGCGCTGATCACGCTGACAGCGCTGTTCATGCTGCTCAGCCTGTCGGTCGCCGGCATCAACAATTTCGGCGTGGTGGCGCTGATGAGTGGCTATGGCGTCACCTATTCCGCGGCCAACGTCGCGCTCACCGCCTTCCTCGGTGCAAGCGCCGCCGGCGTGCTCGCGGGCGGCTTCCTTGCCGACCACACCGAGCGCCACGGCTATGTCGCCGCCGCCTGCTTTGCCGCGAACGCGGCGATCGTGCTGCTGATCGCGCTGGTCACGCTGCCGGGCTGGGCGCTGACCGCCACGATGGCGGCCGCGGGATTCCTCTCCGGCGTGATCGCGCCCTCGCGCGACATGCTGGTGCGCAATGCAGCACCTCCCGGCGCGGCCGGCCGCGCCTTCGGCATCGTCTCCACCGGCTTCAATCTCGGCGGCATCGTCAGCCCGCTGCTGTTCGGCTGGATCATGGACCAGAGCGCGCCGCATTGGGTGTTCGGGGCGTCCGTGATTTTCATGGTCGCGACGGTGGTGCTGTCGCCGTTCACGGAGCGGAAGCGGCGGCCGCAAACCTAGTCGTGGTCCCGGCCTGGAGCGCAATTGCGCGCCAGGCCAGAACGACGATTGTAATCGGGTTTGGCGGAGCCCGTCCTTTACGTCGGCGACACCGCGCTCTTCAACGGCGCGGCCTGCGGCGTAGCTCCACCGGTGAGCCTCGCCTTTTCCGTGTTCGGCCAGAGCAGGAGCAGCCCGAGCAGGCCGGAGCCGACCATGATCGCGGCGTTGATGGTGAAGCCGGTCATGTAGCCGTCGAGCATGCTGCCGGCGCGCTGGATCACGCTGCCCATCACCAGCGGCGCCACGATGCCCGAAAGCGTATAGAGCGCACCGTAGATCGCGAGAACCGCGCCGCGCTGCGAGGTCGGCGTGAACTCGCCGAGCATGGGCGGGCAGACGACGTAGATCGCGCCGCACAGGCCCGAGCCGACCACGAGCAGGGCGATCTGGAGGCCGGCACCCTGGACGTGCGGCATCATCGCGAGGATCAGGCCGCCGACGATCAGCGGCACCGAGCCGAGCACGCCGCGGGAGATTCGCGACGTGTAGCCGCGTGCCAACATCACCTGCGAGATCCAGCCCGTGAGAATGACGATCGTCGCCCCGAACACCCAGGGAAGGATCGAGACGAAGCCCGCCTGAGATTGCGAGAAGCCGAGGCCCTTGACGATGAAGGGCGTGAACCAGGTGAGCCCGAGCGACAGCGCCCAATAGGCGCCGAAGGTCGCGGTCACACAGCCGATGAAGGTGCGCGATGTCAGAAGCTGGAGGTAGGGTATTTTAGGTTCGATGACGGCCGATGCGTGGGTGTCCAGCGGGCCTTCCTTGCCGAGTGCGAGCCAGGCAGCGACCCAGATCAGGCCGACGATTCCAAGCGCACCGAACGCATAGTGCCAGGAATGATTGACGATGATCCAGTTCAGCGCCGGGACCGCCAGGATCACGCCAAAGGCCGAACCCTGCGACAGGATCGCGGTCGGCATCGTGCGCTTCTCGTCGGGGAACCATTTGTAGACCGCGTGCATCGCCACCGAGGCCGCCGGGCCTTCGCCGGCGCCGAGCACGATGCGGCAGATCAGGAGCGTGGTGAAAGAGACGGTGCCGACCATCGGAAACTGCGTCAGCGCCCAGATCACCGCGAGCGTCAACAGCACCCAACGGGTCGGGACCTTATTGACGATGAAGCCGACCACGATCGCCGAGATCGAGAACAGGAAGAAGAACGACGAGCCGAGCAGACCGAACTGCTCGGGCTCGAGCTTCAGCTCGGTCATGATCGGAACGCCCGCGAGACCGACGACGATCTTGTCGGCGAAGTTCACCAGCATGAAAAGAAACAGGAGAAATGTAACGGTCCAGGCCCCCTTAGGCGTTTCCTTGGACATCCCTGTCATCTTGCCCGCCGCGGGCTGCGTTGCCTGAGCGCTCATCGTTCTCCCCGTCGTCCCTTTTTGGCACTTTTTTGATGTGGTCCTCTCAGGAGCTAACAACGGCTTCCATACCAACGCAACCCGGCATTTCCGCAGCAAGTGTGCTACGCAGCAATTCCGCTAATTCCGTCCGGCGCCATTCATCGTGCTGAGCATCCGAAACCTCTCCAAGACGTTCTCTTCGGCCGGTGAACCGGTCCATGTCCTGCGCGGCGTCGATCTCGACCTCAAGGCCGGTGAACGCGTCGCACTGACCGGCGAATCCGGCAGCGGCAAGAGCACGCTGTTGCACCTGATCGCAGGGCTCGATGCCGCCGATGGCGGCACGATCCACCTGGAAGATACCGAGGTCACCAAGCTGTCCGATGCGGGACGCGCGGGCCTGCGGCGCGACCGGATCGGCCTGGTGTTTCAACAGTACAATTTGATCCCGAGTCTGTCGGTCGGTGACAATCTGGTGTTTCAGGCGCGGATCGCGGGCCGGTACGACGCAGCTTGGTACGAAGAGCTGATCGAGCGTCTCGGGCTTGGCGGCCTGCTCAAGCGTTATCCAGAACAATTATCGGGCGGACAGCAGCAACGGGTCGCGATTGGCCGGGCCCTGGCGACAAAGCCGTCGTTGCTGCTGGCGGACGAGCCTACCGGCAATCTCGACGAGGCCACCGCCGAGGACGTGTTGGCCCTGACGCGCGACCTCGTCACGCGCACCGGCTGCGGCTTTCTGATGGTGACGCACAGTCTGCATCTGGCCGCGACGCTCGATCGCCACGTCAACCTGCATGCCGGGCGGATCGCATGAGGCGCGCGCTCTGGGTCCTCGCCGTGCTGCTCAGTCATTGGCGGCGCCACAAGATGCAGTTCGCGACGCTCCTGATCGGGTTGATTGCGGCGACCGCGCTGTGGAGCGGCGTGCAGGCGATCAACCAGCAGGCCCGCAATGCCTATGACCGCGCCGCGGCAACCTTCGGCGGCGCGCGCACGCCGATGCTGGTCGCACCTGATGCCGCGACCTTTTCGCAGGAATTGTTCGTCAAGCTCCGCCGCGCCGGCTGGCCGGTCTCGCCGATGTTGGAGGGACGGGTCCAGGTCAACGGGCGCTCAGTCCGGCTGCTCGGCATCGAGCCGGTGACGCTGCCGGTCGATGTCGGCAACGCACCGCGCCTCGGCGCCGCCGATCTCAGCAGTTTCGTCGCGCCGCCGGGCCAGACGCTGGTGGCGAAGGAAACGCTGACCGATTTGCAGGAGCGGGAGGGCGCGGCACCAGCGATCAGCAACGGGGCAAAACTGCCGCCGCTGCGCGTGCTGCCGCAGCTTGTGCCCGACGTGCTCGTGGTCGACATCGGCGTGGCGCAGCGACTGCTCAACAAGCCTGACCAGATCTCGCGACTGCTGATCGGCAAGCCGAAGGGCAAGCCAGCACCCTTGGCGAGCGTCGTCGGCGACCGCTTGCAGCGGGTTGAGCCGGATGCGGAGACCGAGCTGGAGCGCCTCACCGACAGCTTTCACCTCAACCTCACGGCGTTCGGCCTGCTGTCGTTCTTCGTCGGTCTTTTCATCGTCAATTCAGCCGTCGGTCTCGCCTTCGAGCAGCGGCTGCCGATGCTGCGCACGCTGCGGGCCTGCGGTGCCTCGGCGCGACTGGTCAACACTGTGCTGGTGGTCGAGCTCGTGGCGCTGTCGCTGATCGCAGGCCTGATCGGGCTTGCCTGCGGCTATTTCATTGCGGCCGCGCTCTTGCCCGACGTCGCAGCATCCCTGCGTGGACTCTATGGCGCGCAGATCCCGGGGCAGCTCAGCTTGCGACCTGAATGGTGGCTCGCCGGGATCGGCATCAGCGTTGTGGGCGCGCTGGTGGCCGCGGCGACCAGCCTGATCAAGGCTGTCAGGATGCCGGTGCTGGCGACCGCGCAGCCGCGCGCCTGGCAACAGCGGCAGCGCCGTTGGCTGATCCTGCAAAGCGGAGCTGCCTGCGCCGTGTTCGCGGTCGCGCTGTTGCTGCTCCAGTACGGGCAATCGCTGATCGCGGGCTTTGGCGTGCTGGCAGCGCTGATGCTCGGCGCCGCGTTGATCCTGCCGGCCTTCCTCGACATCATCCTGCGTACCGGGCAGCGTTTCGCGCGAAAACCGCTTGCGCTGTGGTTCTGGGCGGACAGTCGGCAGCAGCTCTCGGGTTTGTCGCTGGCGCTGATGGCGCTGCTGCTCGCGCTCGCCGTCAATGTCGGGGTGTCCACCATGGTGGAAACGTTCAGTCGCACCTTCATCGGCTGGCTCAACGGGCGGCTCGCCGCCGACGTCTACATCAGTGCCTCCGACAATGCGAAAGGCGTCGCGATCCGCAACTGGCTGAAGGAGCGCCGCGATGTCGAGGCGATCCTGTCGGGCGGACGCGCCGAGACCCAGGTGCAGGGCGAGCCTGTGGAGCTGCTCGGCCTGCCCGATCACGCGCTCTATCGCGAGCGCTGGCCGCTGCTCGAAGCCGCGCCCCGTGCCTGGACACAACTCATACCCGGCAATGCCGCGTTCATCAGCGAGCAACTGAGCCGCCGCCTCAACGTCCGCGTCGGTGACGTCATCGAGGTGCCGGCGCCGGGCGGGACCTGGGAGCTCGACATCGTCGGCATTTATGCCGACTATGGCAACCCCAAGGGCCAGCTTGCCGTGAATGTCGCGGCGCTGATCCGGCAATTTCCGCAGACGCCGCAGACACGCATCGGTCTGATCGTCGCGAAGCAGAATATCCCCGGCCTGATCACGGCGCTGCAGAAGCAGTTTGCGCTCGACGACCGCAGCGTCGCCGACCAGGCGACGGTGAAGGCGGAATCGATTCGGATCTTTAACCGCACTTTTGCGGTGACGTCGGCGCTGAACGCGTTCACGCTCGGCGTCGCCGGGATCGCGCTTCTGACCAGCCTTCTCACGCTGGCGAACTCGCGCCTGCCGCAGCTTGCGCCGCTCTGGGCGATCGGCATCACGCGGCCGCGCCTTGCGGCGATCGAATTAACCAAGACGCTGTCGGTCGCGCTGTTCACCTCGCTCCTGGCCGTTCCGCTCGGCCTGCTGGTGGCATGGTGCCTGATCGCGATCGTCAACGTGAAGGCGTTCGGCTGGCGGCTGCCGTTCCATGTGTTTCCGTTGCAACTGGTCGAGCTGGTCGCAGTCGCGCTGTTCGCCTCGTTGCTTGCCGCGCTGCTGCCGATGATCCGACTGGCCCGAATGCAGCCGGCGAGCCTCGTCAAGGTGTTTGCCAATGAGCGCTGACAGGATATCGCGGCGCACCTTCGCCGGCGGCATCGCCGCACTCGCGGCAGTCCGCCGCGCGGGCGCGCAAGGCTATGCCGGGCTCGGCGAGACGGCCGATGGCTTTGCCAAGGTCACACCGGGAAAGACGTTCGCCTTTCCGGACGATCACGGGCCGCATCCGGAGTTTCGCATCGAGTGGTGGTATCTCACGGCGAATCTCGTCGATAGCAGCGGCGCGGCTTGCGGCCTGCAATGGACGCTGTTCCGCCAGGCGACACAGCCGGGGCCGCAGGGCGAAGGCTGGGCCAATCAGCAGGTGTGGATGGCGCATGCGGCGGTGACGCGCGCCGACACTCACCGCTTCAACGAGCTGTTTTCCCGCGGTGGTGTGGGCCAGGCTGGCGTCACCGCGAAACCGTTCTCAGCCTGGATCGACGATTGGGCGATGAACGGATCCGAGCGTACCGAGGATCGCACCCTGGCGCCGCTGACGCTGAAGGCCGCTGGCACCGGCTTCAGTTACGCGCTGACACTTGAGGCCGATCGTCGGGTGGTGCTGCAGGGCGACGGCGGCTACAGCCGCAAGTCGGAGCGCGGACAGGCCTCCTATTATTACAGCCAGCCGTTCTACCGCGCCCGCGGCACGCTCACCATCGACGACAGGACGGTCGATGTGTCTGGCCAGGCCTGGATGGACCGCGAATGGAGCAGCCAGCCGCTCGACGCCGACCAGACCGGCTGGGACTGGCTGTCGCTGCATCTCGCGTCCGGCGACAAGCTGATGCTGTACCGGCTGCGCCAGAAGGACGGCAAAGATTATCCGTTCGGCAACTGGATCAGCGCCACAGGCGACACGCACATGATTGCGGGCGACGACATCCAGATGAGTCCGAAGGCGACCGCCGAGGTCGCGGGACACAAGCTGCCGGTGGAATGGCAGATCGCGATCCCCTCGCGGTCGTTCTCCATTCAGTGCAAGCCGCTCAATCCAAAGGCGTGGATGGGGACCGGCTTTTCCTATTGGGAAGGACCGATCAGCTTTGCCGGCACGCATGACGGCGTTGGCTATCTCGAGCTGACCGGCTATTGAACCGGGACTCTTCAAGGAACCGAGCGATGCATCACCTCACCGCCCTCGTCACGCTGCTGGCAATCCTGTTCTACTTCTTCACCACCATCAACGTGTCGCGCTCGCGCACCAAGACCGGCGTCAAGGTGCCGGCAATGTCTGGCCATCCGGATTTCGAGCGCGCGTTCCGGATCCAGATGAACACGCTGGAATGGATGCCGATCTTCCTGCCGTCGCTCTGGCTGTTTGCGATCTACATCAGCGATGCCGGCGCGGCGGCGATCGGCGCGGTCTGGATCGTCGGCCGCATCGTCTACTTCATCGGCTATTCGAAGGCTGCGGCAAAACGCGGCCCGGGATTCTTTATTCAGGGCATCGCGGCCATCGCGCTGTGGGCGGGGGCGCTGGGAGCGGCGGTGCTGCGGCTGGTGTGAGGGGCGGGTTGCGAAGACTTCCCCGCCGTCGTCCTGGCTTTCGCCAGGACGACATGGAGACCCCTACTTCGTCAGCGGACAGCCGCTCTCCTTGGCAGTGAAGAACGCCTTCTCGCCGGGAACGACCGCGAGCTGCTTGTAATAGTCCCAGGGCTTTTTCGATTCCGAGGGCTTCTTGACCTCGAACAGATACATGTCGTGGACCATGCGGCCGTTCTCGAGCACCTTGCCGCCTTGCGCGAAGTCGTCGTCGACCGGCAGTTCCTTCAGCTTCTTGGCGACCGCATCCGGATCCTTAGTGCCGGCGGCTTTGACCGCCTTGAGATAGCTCAGCGTCGCCGAATAGGTGCCGGCCTGGATCATGTTCGGCATCCGGCCGGTGCGCTTGAGAAAGCGTTCGCCGAGATTGCGGGTGCGGTCGTTGACATCCCAGTAATAGCCCTCGGTCAGCACCAGGCCTTGCGCGGCCTGGAGTCCGAGACCGTTCACTTCGGCGAGCGTCATCAAGAGGCCCGCGAGCTTCTGGCCACCGGAGACGATGCCGAACTCTGAGGCCTGCTTGATCGAGTTGGTGGTGTCGAGGCCGGCATTGGCAAGGCCGACGATCTTCGCCTTCGAGCTCTGCGCCTGGAGCAGGAAGGAGGAGAAGTCCGAAGAGTTGAGCGGCACGCGCACCGAACCAAGCACCTTGCCGCCATTGGCGGTGACGATCTCGCTGGTGTCCTTCTCGAGCGCATAGCCGAAGGCGTAGTCCGCGGTGAGGAAGAACCAGCTGTCGCCGCCGGCCTTGGTCAGCGAGCCGCCGGTGCCGACGCCGAGCGCGCGGGTGTCATAGGCCCAGTGAAAACCATAGGGCTGGCAGGCATCGCCGGTGAGGCGCGAGGTCGCAGCGCCAACCACGATGTCGATTTTCTTCTTTTCCTTGGAAAGCTCGTGGATCGCGAGCGCGACCGATGAGGTCGTCAGCTCCGTGATCATGTCGACGTTCTCGACATCGTACCAGCGCCGCGCGATCGAGGTCGCGAGATCCGGCTTGTTCTGGTGGTCGGCGGTGACGAGCTCCACCTTCTGGCCCAGCACCTCGCCGCCGAAATCCTCGATAGCCATCCTGGCGGCCTCGACCGACCATTTGCCGCCGTAATCGGCGTAGACGCCGGACTGGTCGTTGAGGATGCCGATCTTGACGCCTTGCGCAGAGGCCGGCGCGGCCGCCAGCAAGGCCGAAATTGCGACAGCGGCCAAAAGTGCTGATTTCATGTGTTAGCTCCCAGCAGTTTTCTGTTTTGAAATCGCGCGGATACTAGTGAAGAACCCCGGCGGTGCCCATCCATTTCGGCCTAGGCCGTTAGTATGGGCGCGGCCATTTTTGATGAATTGCCGTCGTCCTTGGACAAGCGAGCGGAGCGAGCGCTGATCCAGGACCCATTACCCCAGGGAGCAGTTTGGCGAAGTCTCGGAGTTAGCAGCTCGCACAGCAACCACTCCCTGGGGTAATGGGTCCTGGCTTTCGCCAGGACGACATTGGAGAGGAATCAGGCCACCGCCGTCGGCTTGCCCTCGTTCTTCCCCTCGGCCAGGTTCCGCACCACGACGTAGAAGATCGGCGTGAACAACAGCCCGAACAGGGTGACGCCAATCATGCCGAAGAACACGGCGACGCCGACCGCTTGCCGCATCTCCGAGCCCGAGCCGGACGAGATCACCAGCGGCAGCACGCCAAGGATGAAGGCGAAGGAGGTCATCAGGATCGGCCGCAGGCGAAGGCGGCAGGCGTCGATCACGGCCTCCAGCCGCGGCTTGCCTTCCTTCTCGATGTCGCGGGCGAACTCGACGATCAGGATCGCGTTCTTCGCCGCCAATCCCACCAGCACGACAAAGCCGATCTGGGTGAGGATGTTGACGTCCTGCCCCATGATGCGCACGCCGATGGTGGCGGCCAACAGGCACATCGGCACGATCAGGATCACCGCGAACGGCAAGGTCCAGCTGCCATATTGGGCGGCGAGCACGAGATAGACGAACAGCACGCAGATCGGGAACACATAGAGACCCGCATTGCCGCCCGTGATCTGCTGGTACGACAGATCGGTCCATTCGAAGGTGAAGCCGCTCGGCAGAGTGTCGTCGGCGAGCTTCTTGATGGCGTTGAGCGCGGTGGTCGAGCTGGTGCCCGGCGCCGGCTCGCCCTGGAGTTCGGATGCCGCGTAGAGATTGTAGCGCGCGACGCGGTCGGGGCCGGAGACGTCCCTGAACTCGACCACGCTGCCGAGCATCACCATGTCGCCAGAGGCGTTGCGCGTGCGCAACCGCGAGAGATCGCTGGGCTCTTTGCGGAACGGAAAGTCCGCCTGCGCGGTGACGTGGTAGGTGCGGCCGAACAGGTTGAAGTCGTTGACATAGGTCGATCCGAAATAGGTCTGGATCGTGTCGTTGATGTTGGCGATGGGAACGCCGAGCTTCTGCGCCTTGGTGCGGTCGATGTCGACGAAGAGCTGCGGCGTGTTGGCCGAGAACGGCGAGAACACGGAGGGAGCGAGCAGCAAGGGCGATTTGCGCGCCGCGGCGACAAGCTCGTCAGTAGCCGCGGCGAGCATCTCCGGCCCACGGCCCTGGCGGTCCTGGATGCGGATGGTGAAGCCGCCGCCGGTGCCGATGCCGGGCACGGCCGGCGGCGGAATCACGATGATGAAGGCACCCTGAATCGCGGCCAGGCGTTTGCGCAGCTCGACCGTGATGGCGTTCGCGGACAATCCCTTCTTGATCCGCGCCTCGGGCTCGTCGAACACCGGGAAGAGCGCCGCCGCATTGCCGGCCTGCGTCCGCGTCGCGCCGGAGAAGCCGGCGAAAGCGGCGACGCGGATGATACCCGGCGTATCCAGCGCGATCCGCTCGATCTCGCGCACGACCTCGGTGGTCCGCGCCAGCGAGGCCGCGCCCGGCAATTGCACGGAGATGATGACGTAGCCGCGGTCCTGCGCCGGAATAAAGCCTTGCGACGTGGTCCCGATCAGCCAGCCGGCGCTGCCGATCAGCACGACGTAGATCAGGATCATCACCGCCGAATGCCGGATCACGAAATTGGCCAGGCCCGCATAGCCATGCGCGAGACGGTCGAACACGCGGTTGAAGACGCCGGTGAAAGCGTTCCAGCCGCGTGCGAGGATATTCCAGCGCGCCGGCGGCCGCTTCTCCTCGTGCGGAACGAGAAGAAGCGAGGCCAGCGCCGGCGACAGCGTCAACGAGCAGAAGCAGGAGATTGCGGTCGCGACCGCAATGGTGACGGCGAATTGCTGGAAGAATTGCCCGGAGATGCCGCCCAGAAACGCGGTCGGGACGAACACCGCGCAGAGCACCAGCGCGATCGACACCAGTGCTCCGCCGACTTCCTCCATGGTCTTCAGCGCGGCATCGCGCCGGCTCATGCCATGCTCGAGATGCCGCTCGACATTCTCGACCACCACGATGGCGTCGTCGACGACGATACCGACGGCGAGAACGAGACCGAACAGCGTGAGATTGTTGATGGAGAAGCCGAGCGCCGCCATCACCGCGAAGGTGCCGACCAGCGACACCGGGATCGCGATGATCGGAATGATCGCGGGCCGCCATCCCTGCAGGAACACCAGCACGACGACGACCACGAGCAACATGGCTTCGTAGATGGTCTTGATCAGCTCGTGGACCGACTGCGCGATGAACTCGGTCGGGTTGTAGCCGATATTGAAGTCGAGGCCTTTCGGAAAGGTCTCCTTCAGCTTCGTCATCGTGTCCGAAATGTGCTTCGCGGTCGCGAGCGCGTTCGATCCCGGCCGCTGCGTCACCAGCATGGCGACCGCCGATTTGCGCAGCAGGAAGCTGTTGGTGGAGTACGCGAGAGCACCGAGCTCGATACGGGCGACGTCGCGCAGGCGCACCGTGCGGCCGTCGGAGCCGGCCTTGATCAGGATGTCCTCGAACTGCTTCTGGTCTTTCAATCGCCCGGTGAAAGTGAGGTTCGGCTGGAAGGCGCGGTCGGCGATCGGCGGTTCGGCGATCTGGCCGCCCGCGATCTGCACGTTCTGCGCACGGATCGCGGCGAGCACTTCGGCCGACGTCAGGCCGAGATTGGCGATCCGGTCAGGATCGAGCCATAGCCGCATCGAATAGTCGCGTGCGCCAAAGATCTGGATGTCGCCCACGCCGTCGATCCGCAGCAGCTGGTCGCGGACCTGCAGCAGCGCGTAGTTGGAGATGTAGAGCTGGTCGAAAGTGTCGTCCGGCGACAGCATGAACACGACCATCAGGATGTCGGGCGAGTTCTTGCGTGTGGTGACGCCGTTGCGCTGAACCTCTTCAGGCAAACGCGGCTGCGCGATCGCGACGCGGTTCTGCACCAGCACCTGGGCCTTGTCGAGATCGGTGCCGAGCTTGAAAGTGACGGTGATGGTGAGCTGGCCGTTCGAGGTCGCCTGGCTGTAGAGATATAGCATGTCTTCGACGCCGTTGATCTCCTGCTCGATGGGAGCTGCAACCGTGTCGGACACTGTCTGCGCGGAGGCGCCGGGATATTGCGTGGTGACGACGACGGTCGGCGGCACCACTTGCGGATATTCGGAGACCGGCAGCGTGGTGTACGCCAGCGCGCCGACGATCAGCAGCACGATCGACAGCACCATCGCGAGAATGGGCTGGTTGATGGAGAGGCGGCCAAGGTTCATGACTTGTCACCGGGCTTGCCACCGGCCGGCGCTGGCGCAGTCTGCGGGGCAACCTTGGCGCCGACACGGGCGCGCTGGATGCCGTTGACGATGACGCGGTCCTCGGCCTTCAGCCCCTCGCGGATCACGCGCAAGCCGTCGTCGAGCGGCCCGAGCGTCACGGGACGCGCCTCGACAGTGTCGTCCGGCTTCACCACGAACACGATCTTACGGGACTGGTCGGTCGCAACCGCGACGTCGGGAATCAGCAGCGCCTCATAGGGCGCGCTGCCGATCAGGCGGACGCGACCGAACTGACCCGGCAGGATCGACAGATCGGTGTTCTTGATCACGGCGCGGCTGCGCAGCGTGCCGGTGGAGACATCGAGGCGGTTGTCGAGGAAATTGATGCTGCCTTCACGGGATGGTTTCGTCTCGCCGGCGAGCGTCACCTGCACCGGGTTCGCCGTATCGCGCGAGCTCGGGCGGCGGCCTTCGAACCACAGCTTGCTGTATTTGATGAAGGTCGCCTCATCCATGTCGAAATAGATATAGATCGGGTCGAGCGTCACGATCGAGGTGAGCAGCGTCGACGTTCCGGTATCGCTGCCCTGCACGAGATTGCCAGGGCTGACGAGATGGCGGCTGACGCGGCCGGTCAGCGGCGCCGTCACATGCGTGAATTCGATATTGAGCTTGGCGACTTTGAGCGCACCCTCGGCCTGTGTTTCGGCAGCGTGCGCGGCCTGCAAGGCCTGACGGCGCTGATCGACAACCTGCTCGGAGACGGCACTGGTCTGCACCAGGCTCAAACCGCGATCGAGCTCCCGCTTTGCAAGCTCCACCTTGGCACGCGCATCGGAAAGCTGCCCCTCCGCCTGCGTAGCCACCGCCTCGAACGGACGTGGGTCGATGACATAGAGCAGATCGCCCTGACGCACGATGGCGCCATCCTGGAATTCGACAGAGTTGACGAACCCGCCGACGCGCGGGCGGACCTGCACCTCCTCCATGGCCTCGAAGCGGCCGGTGAACTCGTCCCAATCGGTGACGGTGCGCTTGACCGGCTGGGCGACGGTCACCGGCGCGGGCGGCGGCGCGGCCGCTTGCGGGGTCGGCTGGCCACAGCCCGCAAGACCGAATGCCGCGGCGAGAAGCCCCGCGATCACACGAGGTCGAGGCGAAACGAAATCGTGCCTTTTGGCAAACTGCTCGCTTCCGTCCGGTCCGTTCATCCCAGGTCCTCGCATAAAAACCGCGGAAATAGCAGGGTACGCCTGTACCCGCGGGCGCCACAAGATGGGTTTCGATCATGAACTCTTCAAGACCACCGCACGCGCAATGCTCGGGGGCATGCCCTGGCCGGATGACGGGTTGACAGGTCCTTCTTCGCCTCTCCCCGCCTGCGGGGAGAGGCCGGATCGCGGACGCGATCCGGGTGAGGGGAGCCTCCGCGAGTCCGACTGCCACCGTGATTGTTGAGACAGCCCCTCACCCCAACCCTCTCCCCGTAAGAACGGGGAGAGGGGGAGAAAAAGCCCAGCGTCTTCGCGCATGACGAATGCCGCCAGCGCGGTTAGACTACCCCCCACAAAAATAAGTCGAATTGTCCGGGGAGGACAGGCGTGCACCAGGGACGTGTCGTTTACGGCGCGATCGAGGAAATCGTGTTCGGCCACCCCGCGGCCGAGGCCGTGGTCGCGCAGATGGAGCGGCTGGGGACGCGCCGTGCCTTCCTGATGGTCTCGGGGACGCTCAACCGCCAGACCGACGAAATTGCCAAGATCAAACAGGCCCTAGGCACAAATTGCGCGGGCGTCTTCGATGCCATGCCGGCGCACACACCGCGCGAGGCGGTGATCGCCGCCACCAATGCGGCGCGCGACGCGGGCGCCGACCTGATCGTCACCGTGGGCGGCGGCTCGATCACCGACGCCGCCAAGGCGGTGCAGCTCTGCCTCGCCAACGGCATCGACGATGTCGACGGCATCGAGCGTATCCGCGTGCACAAGGGCGTCGCGCCCGAGATGAAGGCGCCGACCGTGCGTCAGATCAGCGTCCCGACCACGATCGCCGGTGGCGAGTTCAGCTCGATCGCAGGCGTCACCGACCGCACCGCCCGTGTGAAACAGATGCTACGGCATCCGCTCGCAGTGCCGCGCGCGACCATCCTCGATCCCGCCATCACCGTGCACACGCCGGAATGGCTGTTCCTCTCGACCGGCATCCGCGCCATCGATCATTGCGTCGAGGCGATCTGCTCGCGCGAGACGCATCCCTATGCCGACGCGCAGTCGGTGAAGGGCCTCGCGATGCTCGCCGACGCGCTGCCGCGGGTGAAGGCTGACCCTGCTGACCTCGACGCACGCATGGATGCGCAGATCGGCACCTGGCTATCGATGGGCGCGCTCGCCGCCGGCGTGCCGATGGGCGCGAGCCACGGCATCGGCTACGTGCTGGGCGCAGCCTTCGACGTGCCGCATGGCTACACCTCCTGCGTCATGCTGCCGGCCGTGATGCGCTGGAATGCACCCGACAATGCCGAACGCCAGATGATCGTCGCGGCCGCAATGGGCTTTCCCGGCCACAAGGCGGCCGACGTGCTCGATGCCTTCATCCGCTCGCTCGGCATGCCGCGCAGCCTCGCCGATGTGCAGGTCTCGCCGGAGCATTTCGACGCCATCGCGGACGCTGCGATGCGCACGAACTGGATCCCGCGCAACCCGCGCAAGATCGACGGCCCCGCGCAGGTGCGCGAAATCCTGCTTCTTGCCGCATGATCTAAAGCCGGAGGACCGATGTACCCAGGTCAGCATGCCCGCCTGCGCCCGCTCCAACCCGCCTTCATTATGGCGGTAACCGGCGAGGCCGTCACCTATCGGGAGCTCGATGCGCGGAGCAACCGGCTGGCGCATTTGTTCCGCAAGCACGGCTTGAAGCGGCTCGACCATTATTCGATCTTCATGGAGAACAATTCCCGCTACCTCGAAGCCTGCGGCGCGGGCGAGCGCTCCGGCCTCTACTACACCTGCATTAACTCGTTCCTGACGCCGGGCGAGCTCGCTTATCTCCTGGTCAACAGCCAGTCGAAAATCCTGATCACGTCGGTTGCGAAGCTTGAGATCGCGCGCGAAGCCATCAAGGTCTGTCCCGACATCAAACTGTGCATCGTCGCCGATGGCCCCGGCGAGAGTGAGCGCATCGTCGGCCTCACCGAGGTGACCGCCAACCTGCCGAAGACGCCGATCCCGGACGAATGGCTCGGCACCGCTATGCTGTATTCATCGGGCACGACGGGACGGCCAAAAGGGATTCTGCGACCCCTTCCGGAGGAGCCGCCAAAGCACAATCTGCCGTTGTTCGATTTCCTGACCAAGCTTTGGCAATACCGCGAGGGCATGATCTACCTCTCGCCGGCGCCGCTCTATCATTCGGCGCCGCAGGCCGCCGTGAACCTCACGATCCGGATGGGCGGCACCGTCATCATCATGGAAAATTTCGATCCCGAGCGTTACCTCCAGCTCGTGCAGCAATGGGGCATTACTCACACCCAGCTGGTGCCGACGATGTTCTCACGCGTGCTCAAGCTGCCGGAGGCGGTGCGCACGCGCTATGACCTGTCGTCGCTCGAAATCGCAATCCATGCCGCCGCGCCCTGCCCGGCCCTGGTGAAGGACGACATGATCAAATGGTGGGGACCGATCATCCACGAATATTACGGCGCGACCGAAGGCCTTGGCTTCACCGCCTGCGACAGCGCGGAATGGCTCGCCCATCGCGGCACCGTCGGCAAGGTGCTGCTCGGCGAGCTCCATATTCTCGACGAGACCATGAAACCATGCCCTACCGGCACGCCAGGACAGGTCTGGTTCAAGACGGCCTCGCCTTTTGAATATTTCAACGACCCGGAGAAGACCAAGGAGGCGCGCTCGGCCGACGGCAGCATGAGCACGGTCGGCGACGTCGGCTATGTCGACGAGGACCGCTTCCTTTATCTCACAGACCGCGCGACCTTCATGATCATCTCGGGCGGCGTGAACATCTATCCGCAGGAGTGCGAGAATCTGTTGATCACCCATCCAAAGGTTGCGGACGCCGCGGTGTTCGGCGTGCCCAATCCCGACCTCGGCGAAGAGGTGAAGGCGGTGGTGCAGCCGATGCCCGGCATCGTGCCGGGCGAGGCGCTCGCCGAAGAGCTGATCGCGTTCTGCGGGGCGTCGCTGTCGCGGCAAAAGGTGCCGCGCTCGGTCGATTTCGAGAAGGAGTTGCCGCGGCTGCCGACGGGGAAGCTGTACAAGCGGCTGCTGCGGGACCGCTATTGGGGGAACAAGGCGTCCAGGATCGTGTGAGGACCGCTGTCGTCCTGGCGAAAGCCAGGACCATACCGCGTGATCTCACGAGTAGAGAAGGTAGCAATACCGAGCGACCAATCTTCGCCAAACACCTCCCTGTGGTAATGGGTCCTGGCGTTCGCCAGGACGACGCCGGAGGGTCGTCTCACAATTTATGAGAGAAATCCCCTGCGGCCTTGCGTCATCCGAATTGCCGAGAGGCCGCCCGTCCTTGCCGGTTGCCTCCCCGCACACGCGTCGCTATCGTCCACTCAAGCAGGCCGCAAAAGGCTAATGTCCAGGGAGGACGAGGATGCGGAGCGTACGAGCGCTCGCCGCGACGGCGGCGCTATCTTTGCTTGCGTTTTCGACCATTGCACTCGCCGGCGAGCCCAAGCAGGGCGGCATTTTGCGGATGTACCACCGCGACAGTCCCGGCAACGCCTCGATCCACGAAGGCGCGACCTACTCGCTCAATGTTCCCTTCATGCCGGTGTTCAACAACCTCGTCATCTACAAGCAGGACGTGGCGCAGAACAGCATGGACACGATCGTGCCCGAGCTCGCCGAGAGCTGGGCCTGGGTCAACGACAACAAGACACTGACCTTCAAGCTGCGCCAGGGCGTGAAGTGGCACGACGGCAAGCCGTTCACCTCGGCGGACGTCAAATGCACCTTCGACATGCTGATGGGCAAGTCGCAGCAGAAGTTCCGGCAGAACCCGCGCAAGAGCTGGTACGAACAGGTCAACGATGTCTCCACCAACGGCGATCTCGAGGTCTCCTTCAACCTGAAGCGGCCGCAGCCTTCGCTAATTGCACTGCTCGCCTCGGGCTACACGCCGGTCTATCCCTGCCACGTCTCACCCGGCGACATGCGCACGCACCCGATCGGCACGGGCCCGTTCAAGTTCGTCGAGTTCAAGGCAAATGAATCGATCAAGCTGACTCGCAATCCCGATTATTGGCGCAAGGGGCGGCCCTATCTCGACGGCATCGAGTTCACCATCATCCCGAACCGCTCGACCGCCATTCTCGCCTTCGTCGCCGGCAAGTTCGACATGGCCTTCCCGACCGAGGTGAGCATCCCGCTTCTCAAGGACGTCAAATCGCAGGCGCCGAACGCGGTCTGCGTGGTCGAGCCCAACAATGTCGCGACCAACATCATCGTCAATTCGTCCGCGCCGCCGTTCGACAATATCGACATCCGCCGCGCCATGGCGCTGTCGCTCGACCGCAAGGCCTTCATCTCGATCTTGTTCGAGGGCCAGGGTGACATCGGCGGCACCCTGCTGCCGCCGCCGAACGGGCTGTGGGGCATGCCGAAAGAGATGCTCGAGACCATTCCGGGCTACGGCCCCGACATCAACGCCAACCGCGAGGAAGCAAAAAAGTTGATGCAGAAGGCCGGTTATGGACCGGACAAGCATCTCGCGGTCAAGGTCTCGACCCGCAACATCCCGGTCTATCGCGATCCCGCGGTGATCCTGATCGACCAGCTCAAGAGTATCTATATCGACGGCGAGCTCGACGTGGTCGAGACCGCGAACTGGTTCCCGAAGATCGCGCGCAAGGACTACATGCTCGGGCTCAATTTGACCGGCAATGCCGTCGACGATCCTGACCAGTCCTTCTACGAGAACTATTCCTGCGGCTCCGAGCGCAACTACACCAATTACTGCAACAAGGAGATCGAGAAGCTGTTCGACGTGCAGTCCCAGGAGACCGACGTCAGCAAGCGCAAGAAGCTGGTGTGGGACATCGACAAGAAGTTGCAGGAGGACGTCGCCCGCCCGATCATCTTCCACGCACGGACCGGCAGCTGCTGGCAGCCTTACGTCAAGGGCGTGACGGTGATGTCGAACAGCTCGTATAATGGATATCGGTACGAGGATGTCTGGATGGACAAGTAGCGCGGGCGGCTGACGGGTTCGACGGGAGGCGATGCATGTTTGCCTATCTGGTGCGGCGCCTGTTGCTGATGCTCGTGACCCTGTTCGGGATCTCGGTCGTCATCTTCTTCCTGCTGCGTATCGTCCCCGGCAACATCGTCGACATCCTGTTTGCCGCGGCCGGCTATGTCGATCCCGCGGACAAGGCCAATCTGGAAAAAGAGCTCGGCATCGACCAGCCCTTGGTGGTGCAATATTGGCACTGGATCAGCGGCTTTCTGCGCGGCGATTTCGGCTACTCCTACGTCTCGGAGAAGCCGGCGCTCCAGGAGATCCTGCCACGGATTCCGATCACCGCACGGCTCGCCGGGCTGGCGCTGTTGTTCTCGGCGTCGATCGGCATTCCCCTGGGGCGTCATCAGCGCGGTGAAGCAGGGAACGAGGCTCGATTACGCGTTGCGTGTGGTGAGCCTCAGCGGATTGTCGCTGCCTTCGTTCTGGCTCGGCCTGCTCATCCTCACCGCCTCGGTCGCGATGTTCAACCAGATGCCGATCTTCAATCCGAATCCGGCGACCTGGCTGGAAGCCTTCGCGACCTATGCCGTGCCCGCCGCCGCCGTCGGCTTCCGTAGCGCAGCGCTGACCATGCGCATCACCCGTTCCTCGATGCTGGAGGTGCTGCGGCAGGACTATATCCGCACCGCGCGTGCCAAGGGCGCATCGGACGCCGCCGTGAACTATCAGCATGCGCTGAAGAACGCGATTTTGCCCGTCATCACCGTGATCGGCATCGAGGCGGCGTTCCTGATCGGCGGCCTCATCGTCACGGAGACGGTGTTCAACATCCCCGGCGTCGCGCGCTTCCTGGTCGAGGCGATCCGCTGGCGCGATTATCCGATCGTGCAGAACCTGGTGATGCTGATTGCCATCGTCGTGGTGAGCGCGAATTTCATCGTCGACATGCTGTACGCCGTGTTCGACCCGCGCATCAGGTACACGGATTAGCCCGATGACCATCGCTCACACTACGCTCACGCGTTCCTTCACCTCTCCCCGCTTGCGGGGAGAGGTCGGATTGCGCAGCAATCCGGGTGAGGGGGAGCTTCCGCGAGTCCAACTGCCACCTTCCCCGCGGAGAGCCCCCCTCACCCCGACCCTCTCCCCGCGCGCGGGGAGAGGGGGAAGGTAGACCCATGGCCGCGATCGACTATGATGTTGAACTGAGGCGCGCCGGGGCGCACGCGACCGTCGGCTGGCGGCGCGTGCTGTTTTTGGCCCAGCGGCATGTGCTGGGCGCGGCCGGGCTCGTCATCATGACCCTGTTCGTGTTCACCGCGATCTTCGCCGACTTCATCGCGCGTTACGATCCGCTGACGATCGACGCCGGCCGGGCGCTGGCGCGCCCAAGCCTGGCCCACTGGATGGGGACGGATTCCTTTGGCCGCGACGTCTTCAGCCGCATCATTCATGGCGCGCGGATCTCGCTCGCGGTCGGCATCGGCTCGACGGCGCTCGGCGGCTCGATCGGAGTGATCGTGGGCCTCACCTCCGGTTATCTCTCCGGTTGGGTCGATCTCGTGTTCCAGCGCGTCTCCGATGTCCTGCAGGCGCTGCCGCTGCTGGTGCTCGCCCTGATCATGACCGCGGCGCTTGGGCCGTCCTTGCCGAACGTCATTATTGCGATCGCCATTCCGCTGATCCCGACCGTGTCGCGCGTCATCCGCGCCAACACGCTGGCGCTGCGCGAGCTGCCATTCATCGAGGCGGCCAAGTCGATCGGCATGAGCGAGGTACGCATTGCGCTCCGCCACGTGCTGCCGAACACGCTGGCGCCGCTGATCGTGCTTGCGACGGCCCAGCTCGGCTCGACCATCCTCACTGAAGCCTCGCTCTCCTTCCTCGGTCTCGGCATTCCCGAGCCTTACCCGTCGTGGGGCCGCATGCTCTCTGAATCGGCCGCCGAATATGTCCGCACGGCACCCTGGCTGGTGATCTTCCCGGGCATCGCCATCAGCCTCGCGGTGTTCGGCGCCAATCTGTTCGGCGACGCCCTGCGCGACATCCTCGATCCCCGGCAGCGCGGCTGATGGCTGACAAATCCGATCTCGTGCTCGAAGTGAAGAACCTGAAGACGGTGTTCTTCACCAACTCCGGTCTGTTCAAGGCGGTCGATGATGTGTCCTTCACGGTGAAGCGCGGCGAGACGCTGGCGATCGTCGGCGAATCCGGCTGCGGCAAGAGCGTCACCGCGCTGTCGCTGATGCGGCTGGTGCCGGATCCCCCCGGCCGCATCGTCGGCGGCTCCGTCACGCTTGAAGGCACTGATCTTCTGACGCTGGACGAAGCAGAGATGCGCGCCGTCAGGGGCAACCGGATCTCGATGATCTTCCAGGAGCCGATGACCTCGCTCAATCCGGTGATGCGGATCGGCGACCAGATCGTGGAGGCCGTGCGGCTGCACCGGAACATGTCGAGTAAAGAGGCCCGGGACATCGCGATCGAGATGCTGCGCCTGGTGCGCATCCCCGAACCGGCTCGGCGCGCGCGGGAATATCCGCATCAACTGTCCGGCGGTATGCGCCAGCGCGCCATGATTGCCATGGCGCTGGCGTGCCGGCCGGCGCTGCTGATCGCGGACGAGCCCACGACCGCGCTCGACGTCACCATCCAGGCGCAGATCCTGGCGCTGATCCTGGACCTTCAGAAAGAGCTCGGCACCGGGCTCGTGCTGATCACACATGACCTCGGCGTCGTCGCGCAGACCGCGCAACGGGTCATCGTGATGTATGCGGGACGGAAGGTCGAGGAAGCGAGCGTCGAGGCGCTGTTCGCCGCGCCGAAACATCCCTACACGCGCGGATTGATGGCCTCGATCCCGGCGGTGCCGGCGCCGGGCGTCGCCGCGCCGGCACGGCTGAACGAAATTCCCGGCATGGTCCCGTCGCTGGTGCGGCTGCCGAAGGGCTGTGCGTTCGCGCCGCGCTGCAAGCTCGCGATCAAGCGCTGCGAGGCCGAATATCCGCCGCTCATCGATTGGGGCGGCGGCCATCTCGCCGCCTGCTGGCGTGCGGCCGAAGTGGCGGAGGTGGCATGACCGAGGCGCTGCTCGAAGTCACCGATCTCAAGAAGCACTATCCGGTGCGCGCCGGTGTGTTGCGCCGACAAATCGGCACAGTGCATGCAGTCGACGGCGTCTCGTTTTCGGTTGCGGTCGGCGAGACGCTGGGCCTCGTTGGCGAATCCGGCTGCGGCAAGTCGACGGTGGCGCGCAGCGTGCTGCGGCTGGTCGAGCCGACCTCGGGTCAGATCCGCCTCGAAGGCGAAGACATCACGCATTTGTCCAAGTTCGCGCTGCGCCCACATCGTCGTTCGATGCAGATCGTGTTCCAGGATCCGTTCGCCTCTCTAAATCCGCGGATGACTGCCGGAGACATCGTGGGCGAGCCGCTGTTTGTGCACGGGCTCGCGACCGGCAAAGCGCTGGAGGCGCGTACCGCAAACTTGTTCGAGCAAGTCGGCTTGCGGCCCGACCAGATGCGCAACTTCCCGCACCAATTCTCCGGCGGCCAGCGCCAACGCATCTGCATCGCCCGCGCGCTGGCGCTCGGGCCGCGGCTGATCGTCTGCGACGAGCCGGTCTCCGCGCTCGACGTCTCGATCCAGGCCCAGGTGATCAATCTTCTGATCGACCTGCAGCGCGACCACGGCTTCTCCTATCTCTTCATCGCGCATGACCTCGCCGTAGTCGCCCATATCAGTCACCGCGTCGCCGTGATGTATCTCGGCCGAATCGTCGAGATTGCCGACAAGGACGAGCTGTTTGCAAATCCGCGCCATCCCTACACGCAGGCTCTGCTCGCCTCGGTGCCGGTCGCCAATCCGCTTGCCAAAAAGCTCGTGCCGCTGGTCGACGGCGACGTGCCAAGCCCGGTCAATCCGCCGCCGGGGTGCGCGTTTCACACCCGCTGCCGGTTTGCGATGGAGCGATGCCGGACGGAACGGCCGGCGTTGATGGAGGCGAACGACGGGCACCAGGTGGCGTGTTTGCTCAACGACGGGACGGGGCGGAGCCAGTAGCTCCGCTGTCGTCCCCTACCCAGCCCCAATCTCGGCCACGATCCGGCCGGTCGTCACCTGCTCGCCCTCGGCGACGTCGATCGCGGCGACGACGCCGTCGATGCCGGCCTTGTGGACGTGCTCCATCTTCATCGCTTCCAGGGTCATCACCGGCTGGCCGGCACTGACGCGGTCGCCCGGCTTGACCAGGACGGCAACGACGCGGCCGTTCATGGCGGCGCGAACCTTGCCGTCGCCGCCGTTGCTTGCGGCGGCCTTCGGCGCGGCGAGCGTGAGATCGGTCGCCGCGAGCGGGATGCCGCGGCGCTGGAGGTGGAGCCGGTCGCCGTCGCGCAGGAATTTTGCACTGTCCATCACGCCGTCATGGCGGAAGCGTATCATGTCGAGATCGAGCTGATCGATCTCGAACCTGCCGTGCCGGCCGTCGCTGGCAACAATGTAGCTGCCATCGCGTTCGCGCCAGACTTCATGCTCATACGCCTGGCCTGCGATCTCGATCTTCGCCGGTAGCGGGAACGTTGCCGCGAGGCTCCGTCCGCGGCGCCACGACGGTGCCTGCGGGTTCGTGACATAGAGCAGCAGGCCGGCCAAAGCGATATCGAATGCAGCGTCCGCGCGCGGCGCCAGCAATTCGTCGCGATGCGCACCAATGAACGCCGTCGTCGCTTCACCCTTGGCAAAGCCGGGATGACGCAGGCACGACATCAAGAACGCCTGATTGGTGGTCACGCCGAAAGCGGTGAGCTGTTCAAGGCCGACGATCAGCCGCCCCCTCGCCTCCTGGCGCGTCACGCCATGGCCGATCACCTTCGCGATCATGGAATCGTAGAACGGCGGAATCTCGGAGCCGGATTGCAGCGCATGTTCGACGCGGATGCCATCCGGCACCTGCCAGCGCGCCATGCGTCCGGACTGCGGCATGAAATCCTGCGCGGCATCCTCGGAGCACAGCCGCACCTCGATGGCGTGGCCTGTGAAGCGAATGTCCTGCTGCTTCACCGGCAGCGGCTCGCCGCGCGCGACCCGCAGCTGCAATTCGACGAGATCGAGTCCGGTGATGGCCTCGGTCACGGGATGCTCGACCTGGAGGCGCGTGTTCATCTCCATGAAGTAGAACGCGCCGCTCGCGTCGAGCAGGAATTCGAGCGTGCCGGCGCCCTCGTAGCGCAGCGCCTTCACCGCGGCGACCGCGACCTCGCACATCTTCGCGCGCAGTTCCGGTGTCACCGCGGGCGACGGCGCCTCCTCGATCAGCTTCTGGTGTCGCCGCTGCACCGAGCAGTCGCGTTCGCCGAGATGGATGGCGTTGCCATGGCTGTCGCCGAACACCTGAATTTCAATGTGACGGGGATTCTGGATGGCGCGTTCGAGGATCACCGTCGGATCGCCAAACGCCGCCTTCGCCTCGGACCGCGCGCTACGCAGTGCATCAGGAAACGACGCCGCGTCCGTCACGAGCCGCATGCCGCGCCCACCGCCGCCGGCAACCGCCTTGATCATCACGGGAAAGCCGATCTCTCGCGCCTCCGCGAGCATGACCTCATCGCCCTGATCGGCGCCCTGATAGCCGGGCACGACGGGCACGCCGGCCTTTTTCATGATTTCCTTGGCGCCGGCCTTGTTGCCCATCGACTCGATCGCCTGGGGCGACGGGCCGATGAAGACGAGGCCGGCATCCTTGCAGGCCTGCGCAAACTCCTCGTTCTCGGCGAGGAAGCCATAGCCGGGATGAACGGCATCCGCGCCGCTGGCCTTTGCGGCCGCAACGATCGCGGCGATGTTCAGATAGGATTGCGCCGGCAGCGGCTCGCCGATGCGCACGGCCTGGTCGGCGTGTTGCACATGAAGCGCGTCGCGATCCGCATCCGAATAGACCGCGACGACGCCGAGGCCGAGCTTCCGCGCACTGCGCATCACGCGCAACGCGATCTCGCCGCGATTGGCGATCAGGACCTTGAAGAACGGCCGGTGCTGCGTTGAACCGTTCCTCATGGTCGGGCCACCGAGAATTGCATGCGCTGGGGTGTCCGAGCGTCGCCCTCGCGGCAGATCGCGAGCACTTCCGACAACAACGCGCGGGTGTCGCGCGGATCGATCACGCCGTCGTCGAGCACTCGCGCGCTGGTCGAGAACACGTCCATCTGGCCGTCGAACACGCCGATGATCTGCGCCTTCATGACCTCGAGCTTTTCTTTCTCCACCGGCTTGCCGCGGCGAGCTGCTGCGGATTCGGTGACGATCGCCATGGTCTCGGCGGCCTGCTCACCGCCCATCACGGCAGTCTTGGCGTTGGGCCAGGAGAAGCAGAAGCGCGGATGGAAGCCGCGCCCGCACATGCCGTAATTGCCGGCGCCGAACGAGGCGCCGCAATAGATGGTGATCTGCGGCACCGTCGCCGACGTCACCGCCTGGATCATCTTGGAGCCGTGCTTGATCATGCCGGCTTCTTCGTAAGCTTTGCCGACCATATAACCGGTGGTGTTGTTCAGATACAGCAATGGCGTGCGGGTCTGGCAGCACGCCTGGATGAAATGCGTCGCCTTGTTGGCACCGGCGGGATCGAGCGGACCGTTATTGGTGACGATGCCGATGGCCTGGCCCTCGATACGGGCATGGCCGCAGACGGTGGCCGGGCCGTAGTTCGGCGCCATCTCGGTGAAATCGGAATCATCGACGATGCGCGCGATGACCTGCTTTATGTCGACCGAGCGCTTGTGGTCCATCGGCATGATGCCGAGCAGCTCGTCCTGGTCGTAGCGTGGCGGCTTGTATTGCGCAGCTCCCTTGTCCGGCCGCTCCCATTCCAGCGCCGCCATGATCTCGCGCGCGATGCGCAGGGCGTCGCGGTCATCCTCGGCGAGATAGTCGCCAAGTCCCGACACCTGCGTGTGCATCTCGGCCCCGCCAAGCTCCTCCTCGGTCGCGATCTCGCCGGTGGCGGCCTTCAGCAGCGGCGGGCCGGCGAGGAAGGCGCGAGTGCGGCCACGGACCATGACGATGTAGTCGGAGAGGCCGGTCTGATAGGCGCCGCCAGCGGTCGACGAGCCATGGGTTACGGTCACGACGGGTAGGCCCGCCGCCGAGAGCCGCGCGAGATTGCGGAAGATGTTGCCGCCGCGAACAAAATCCTCGACGCGATAGCGCAACAGATTGGCACCGGCGCTTTCGACCAGCTGGACATAGGGCAGCTTGTTCTCCAGCGCGAGCTCCTGCACCCGCAGCGTCTTGTCGAGACCGTAGGGCTGAAGAGCGCCGGCATCGATGCCGGAATCATTGGCGCTGATCATGCAGCGGATGCCCGAGACGAAGCCGATGCCGGCGATGACGCCACCGCCGGGCACGCTCTTGCTCGAATCCGGCACGTCGAACATAAAGCCGGCGAGCGTGGACAGCTCGATGAAGGGCGCACCGGGATCGAGCACCAGCGCGACGCGTTCGCGCGGCAATAGCTGCCCGCGCTTGTGGAAGCGGTCTTTCGCCGCCGCCGACGCCGCGCGCGTGCGCTCTTCCAGCGCGCGCATGCGGTCGATCAGGCCAAGCATGCCGTCGCGGTTGGCGCGGTAGGCGGCGCTGCCGGGGGAAATCGTGTTTTCGAGAATAGACATAACTCAATCCTGCTCGTCATTGCGAGGAGCGAAGCGACGACGCACCAGGCTGCATCCATGGAGAGATTCTGGATTGCTTCGCTTCGCTCGCAATGACGGTTGAGGCGATAATTTACCTATTCGTCCCAAAAATCTTTCGCGCTTCCGCCGGGCTCGCGATCTCGCGGCCCGCACGGCGGGCGCAGGCGGCGATGGCCTCGATCAGCTGGCCGTTCGACGTCACCTTCTTGCCGTCCGCGAGATAGAAGGCATCTTCGAGACCGGTGCGCAGATGACCGCCGAGCTCCGCACAGCGCTGGTGCAGCGGCCAGATTTCTTCGCGGCCGATCGCGGTGACCTGAAATTGCGCCTCGGGACGCTTCAGCTTGATCAGGATCGGCAACAGATCGGGATCCGACGGCATGCCGGAGGCGACGCCCATCACAAAGTTATATTCCAGCGGGCCCTTGTACATCCCGACCTGGCGGTACATGCCGACGCAGCGGACGATGCCGACGTCAAAACATTCGAATTCGGGGATGGTACCGACCGCGTTCATGACGTCGAGATAGTCCTTCACCTTCTCGACCGCATTGTCGAACATCATCGGCGGCCAGGCCCAGCTGTTGTCGGCCTTCACCTTCAGATAGTTCAGCGAGCCGGCATTGCAGGCGGCGATCTCCGGCCTGGTCTCACGGATGCAATCCAGCGCTCCACTGTAGTTCGGCCCGGAGACGCCGGAGGTGTGGTTGATGATCACGCCGGGGCAGGCTTCGCGGATCGCCTGCTGGATTTCCTTGCTGACGCTGACCTCCCAGGACGGCAGGTGCCCCTTGTCCGGCGCCTGCTGACGCAAATGGATGTGCATGATGGACGCGCCGGCATCGAACGCAGCCTTGGCCTCGCGCGCCATCTGCTCGGGCGTGACAGGCACGTTGTGCTGCTTCGGGTCGGTGAGCACGCCGTTCAGCGCGCAGGTGATGACGGCCTTGTCGCTCATGCCTTGAATGTCTCGCACGTTGATAATTCAACGCTTGCGATCATGTGATGGGCGGCATGCGGCTTCTTGCGCGGAGAAGCTGGAAAACGGAAGTCGTAGGGTGGGTTAGCCGAAGGCGTAACCCACCTCTTTGGTTTCCGCGTAGACAGAAGTGGTGGGTTACGCTAGCGGACTGCGCTTCGCGCAGCCCCGAGCTAACCCACCCTACAAGAGCGGCGCTAACTCGCCTCCGCCAGCCTCACCGTCTCGCTGCTGCGATAGATCGCAAGATCACGCGAGCCGACGAAGATCGCGCGCGGCTTCAAGCCGTAGAAGCGGCGGATCGAGTGGCTGAAATGGGTGGAATCGGGATAGCCGATGTCCTGCGCGAGATGGGCCAGATTGAGGTCCTGGTTGGCGAAGTGCAGCAGATGCCGCGCGCGCTTCCAGGCGCGGAAGGAGCGGAACGAGATGCCGGTCTCTTCCTTGAACAGATGCAGGAAACGCGAAGCGGAAAGTCCGGCGTCCGCCGCGCATGTGTCCGCCGTCACGGGCTCACCTGTGAAGCGGCCGATACGGGCGACCGCACGCGTCACGCGGGGGTCGAGCACCCGGCGCGGCAGCGCTTCGCCAAAACACATCTCGTCGAATTCGGCGGTGGTGATGTCGCCGTAGCGACGCTGACGCAGCAGCGTGTAGGCGGCGAGGATCTTGCGGGCATAGACGGCCCTGTCGGGTCCGGTGAGCCGCTCGGCCAGGACCTCGATCACGCCATCAGGCATGCTCTCCGGCTCCAGCGTGACGCTGATCGCGGTGCGATAGTCGCTGGCAATGGAATGCCGCTGGTTCGGCAGGGTGACGAACAGCTCGCCGGTGGCGAGGGCATCATCGATCGTCAGATGCAGGCTGCCCTTGACCGCGACATAGACGTGACAGCAGCCGGGAGTCCGCTTGCGGGGGCGGCCGAGCAGGCCGGCATAGAATACCCGCTCCGGCGTGATCAGCATCAAATGGTCGGATTCGCGACCGTTATCTTCCATTGGGATCCTCCTCGCGCGGCTCTTTGGCCGCTGCGGACGGAGGTCACCTTAGCGGAAATCTGGGCGCTGTCACGGCGGGGTAGCGCTATCATGAAGCGCAAAACGGCGGCAGGCCGGCGACGGATGGGGACGAGACGGAACTCTTCAACAACCGTCGTCCCGGCGAAGGCCGGGACCCATACCGCGAGGTCTATCGAAAGGGACGGTGCTGATCCCGAACGACTAGTCTTCGCAAAAGATCTCCCTGGGGGTATGGGTCCCGGCCTTCGCCGGGACGACCAGTCTTACGCCCTCACCCTCGGCGCCACGTTCTGCTCGACGCCGGCCTGTTGCTCCGCAGCAACCGCGCGCTTGAAACCATCGCGCTGCTGCAAGCGCGCCCAATAGGCTGCGACATTTGGCCCAAAATCCTTGGCAAGCCCGATAGTATCGGCGAGGCGGAGCGCGTAGCCGATCACGATGTCGGCGGCAGTGAAGCGGCCGGCACACAAGGCCTCGGTATTTGCGGTGGCTGCCTCGACGGCGCGCAGCCTCCCTAAGAACCATTTGGCATAGTCGCCGGCGACCTGCGGATTGCGGCGCTCTTCCGGCTCGAGCTGGGTGTATCGGAGCACCAGCGTCTGCGGGAAGGTTAACGTGGCGTCGCTGAAATACATCCAGTTCAGGAACGCGCCGTAGGCGGGATCTTCCGGCCCCACCATCAGTGGCGTCGGTCCATGCCTGACGCCGAGATAGTGGCAGATGCCGGACGATTCCGTCATCTTGGTCTCGCCATCAACCATGAAGGGAATCGTGCCGAGCGGATTGAGCGCGAGGTATTCCTTGGCGAAGACCCGGGGCGGGAACGGCAGCATCTTGAGCTCGTAGGGAAGCCCCATTTCCTCCAGCATCCAGAGCGGACGGAACGAGCGCGCGCCGTCGCAGTGATAGAGCGTGATCATCAGGAACTTCCTTTGCTGCCGGGCAGCGTGCCCATCATCTTGCACAGGACCATCAGCATGACCTCGTCGGCGCCGCCGCCAATCGATGTCAGGCGGCTGTCGCGATAGGCTCGGCTGACCGGCGTCTCGTTGGTAAAGCCCATTCCGCCCCAATATTGCAAGCAGGCGTCGGTAAGCTCGCGGCCGAGCCGCCCGGCCTTCAGCTTGGCCATGGTCGCCAGTTTCGTGACATCCTCGCCCGCCACCAGCGCCTCACCGGCGCGGTAGATCAGCGCGCGCAACAGCTCGACCTCTGTCTGCATCTCGGCAAGCTTGAAGTGAACGACCTGGTTGTCGAGAATCGACTTGCCGAAGGCCTTGCGGTTGCGGGTGTATTCGATGGTCTCGTTGATGATGTATTCATGCGCCTTCAGGCAGGCGGCCGCGCCCCAGAGCCGCTCCTCCTGGAACTGGATCATCTGATAGGTAAAGCCCTTGCCCTCCTCGCCAATCCGGTTGCGCCTGGGCACGCGGACATTGTCGAAGAAGATTTGCGCGGTGTCCGAGGAGCGCATCCCCATCTTGTCGAGCTTTCGCGCGACAGTGACGCCCTTGGTCTTCATGGGGACGCAGATCAGCGACTTGTTGCGGTGAACGGGCCCGTCGCCGGTATTGGCAAGCAGGCAGATCCAGTCGGCCTGAGTGCCGTTGGTGATCCACATTTTGCCGCCATCGATGACGTAATCGTCGCCGTCGGAGCGCGCATTGGTCTTGATCGAGGCGACGTCGGAGCCTGCGCCGGGCTCGGAGACGCCGATGCAGGCCACATAGTCGCCGGAGATCGAGGGCGCCAGAAATTCGCGCCGCACCTCGTCGGAGCCGAACCGCGCCAGTGCGGGCGTCGCCATGTCGGTCTGCACCCCGATCGCCATCGGCACCCCGCCGCAATTGATGGCGCCAAGCTCCTCCGCCATCATCAGCGCGTAGGAGTAATCGAGGCCGGAGCCGCCGAACTCGACCGGCTTGTTCAGCCCGAGAAAGCCGAGGCTGCCCATCTTCCTGAACAGCTCGTGCGCCGGGAAGATGTCGGCCTTCTCCCATTCATCGACATGCGGATTGATCTCGTTGGCAATGAATTTCTGTAGGGAACGGCGGATCTCGTCGTGGTCGGCGGTAAACAGCATTGCTTCCTCTCGTCGTCACAACCCCATCTGCCGCGACGCCAGATCCTTCATGATCTCTTCCGTGCCGCCGCCGATGGCGTTGACCTTGACCTCGCGGTAGATGCGCTCGGCCTTGATGCCGCGCATGAAGCCGGCGCCGCCAAAAATCTGCACGGCTTCAGAGGCGCAGAATGCCATGGTCTGGGTCGCCTGGTTCTTCATCATGCAGATTTCGGCGACCGGGCTTTCGCCCTGCTCCAGCCGCCAGGCCAGCATCTCCAGCATCGCTTGCGACGCGGCGACCTTCTGCGCCATGTCGACGATCTTGTGGCGGATCACCTGGTGCTGCGCGAGCGGCTTGCCGAAGGTCTTGCGCTCCTTGGCGTAGGCAGTGGCTTCGTCGAGGCAGACGCGCGCGAACGCGGTGCAGCCCGCCGCCATGCCCATGCGCTCGCTGTTGAAATTCCGCATGATGATCCTGAAGCCCTGGCCCTCCTCGCCGATCAGGTTTTCCGCCGGCACGCGGCACTCGTCGAAATGCAGGGTCGCGGTGTCAGAGGCCCACCAGCCCATCTTCTTCAGCTTTGTCCGGGACAGGCCCGGCGTATCCCCCTCGATCAGGAGCAGGCTGACGCCGCCGGCGCCCTCACCCCCGGTGCGCACCGCAACGGTCAGATAGTCGGCGCGCATCCCCGAGGTGATGAAGGTCTTCTCGCCGCTCACGACGTAGTGATCGCCATCGCGCCGCGCCTTGGTCCGGAGGCTCGCAACATCAGAACCGCCGCCCGGCTCGGTGATCGCGAGCGCGGAGATTTTCTCACCCGCGAGCACCTGAGGCAGCACGCGCGCCCTGACCTCGGGGCGCGCGGCCCGCGCGACCGGCGGCGAACCGATGGTATGGCTCATCAAGCTGGCGCTGACGCCGCCGGCGCCAGCACGCGCTAACTCCTGGCTGGCGACGATCTTCATGAACTGGTCGGCGGCGATCCCGCCATATTCCTCGGGGAAACCGAGCCCCAACAGCCCGATATCGGCCGCCCTGCGATAGAGGGCGCGGGGGAATTCGCCGGCCTCGTCCCATTCGTGGGCGAAGGGCGCAATCTCTTTGTCGACGAAGCGGCGCATCACGTCGCGAAAGGCGTCATGCTCGGCGGTATAGAACGGGCTCATCATCGCACTCTCGCCTTGCTGGCGGATTCGTCTCGTCCACCATGGCCGGAACCTTGGCGGCTCACTTGCGCGGAGTGGCTGGCCAAGGCTCCCCTCCGAGCAGGCTCGCTCTAGCAACTCAACGCAAGACGATTTTCATCGCTCGCGCGCCAACTCCGGATCAAAAAAAGGCGTGGTGCACAAACTCCGGCTGGCCCCAGGGCCATGCCGGGCATGGTGCATGGCAATAGGGACGCGGGTGGCACCAGACCGCCGAGGGAGGAATTTTTGGCCGTTCGTTACTACGACTGGATCGCCCATTATGGCCGCCGCACGCCGAACAAGGTCGCGGTGATCGACCTCGCGAGCGAGCGCCGCTTCAGCTATGCGCAGCTCGACGCGCGCATCTCTCGTCTCGCCTCATTTCTGCGTCATACGCTGAAAGTCTCGCGCGGCGAGCGCGTCGCGGTGCTGGCGCTGAACACGACCGATACGCTGGAGGTGCAATTCGCCTGCGGCCGGTTAGGTGCGATCTTCGTGCCGCTGAACACCCGACTCACCGTTCCCGAGCTCCAGTTCATCACCGCAGATTGCGCGCCGAAGGTGATGATCCACGATACCGAGCTTGCCGAAACGGCGCTCGCCGTGGCAAGGCTCTGCAGCATTGAGACGAGCCTGCTGCTTGGCCCGGGCGGGACTTATGAGGCCGGCATCGCCGCCGCAAAGCCGCTCGAGAAAATCGAGGAGGTCACCCTCGATGATGTCTCGACCATCATGTACACCTCCGGCACGACGGGTCATCCCAAGGGCGCCACCATCACCCATGGCATGACCTTCTGGAATTGCGTCAATCTCGGCGGCCCCGCCTGCATCGGGCCGTCCTCGGTGCTGCTCACCGTCCTGCCGCTGTTCCACACCGGCGGACTGAACTGCTACACCAACCCGGTGCTGCATGCCGGCGGCACCGTGATGATCATGCGCGCCTTCGATCCCGGCACGGCGCTTGGCCTGATCAACGACCCCGCGCAGGGCATCAACGTGTTCTTCGGCGTGCCCGCGATCTACCAGTTCATGGCCCAGCATCCGGCCTTCGCGACCACCGACCTCGGTCGGCTGATCGTCGGCGGTGTCGGCGGCGCACCAATGCCAGTGCCCCTGCTCAAGGTCTGGGAGGCGCGTGGCGTCGCGCTCCAGCAGGGCTACGGCATGACCGAGACCTCGCCGGCCGTGCTGGTGCTCGACCGCGAGGACGCTGCACGGAAAGCCGGCTCCGCCGGCAAGCCGGTGCTGCACACGGAAGTGCGCATCGTGCGTCCTGATGGCAGCGACGCCGATGTCGGCGAGCTCGGCGAACTCTGGGTCAAGGGACCGAACATCACGCCCGGCTACTGGAACAGGCCGGAGGCGAACAAGACGTCGTTCACCGACGGATGGCTGCACACGGGCGACGCGACACGCGTCGATGAGGAAGGTTTTTACTACATCGTCGACCGCTGGAAGGACATGTACATCTCCGGCGGCGAGAACGTCTATCCGGCTGAGGTCGAGAACGTCCTGCACCAACTCAACGCCATCGCGGAAGCCGCCGTGATCGGCATTCCCGATCCGCAATGGGGCGAGGTCGGCCTCGCCATCGTCGCGGCCAAGCCGGGCCAGCGGTTGACCGAGGCCCATGTCTTCGCGCACTGCGCGGCGAATCTCGCGCGCTTCAAATGTCCGCGCCAGGTCCGCTTCGTCGATGCGTTACCTCGCAACGCCACCGGCAAGATCCAAAAGCCGACCTTGCGCAAGGAATTCTCGGTCACTTCCGAAGTCGACAAGAAAGCCGCCAACGCCTGATCAAAGCGCCCCTCTCGCGGGCGCTTTTCTTTTTTGAAGTGCCAAAGTCAGAAGAAACCCCAAAGAAGCCCCAAGGAATTTTCATGAACAAGAAACTCGCCCTGCTTGCCGCGGCAACAGCGATGACGCTGTTTGCGACCCACTCCGCGTATGCGCAAAAGGCGTACGACACCGGCGTCACCGACACCGAGATCAAGATCGGCAATGTCGAGGCCTATTCCGGCCCGGCTTCGGCCTACGGCGTCATCGGCAAGACCGAGGAAGCCTATTTCAAGATGATCAACGACCAGGGCGGCATCAACGGCCGCAAGATCAACTGGATCTCCTACGATGACGGCTACTCGCCGCCAAAGACCGTTGAACAGATCCGCAAGCTGATCGAGAGTGACGAGGTCTTCCTGGTCTTCAACGCGCTGGGCACGCCGACCCAGACCGCCGTGCAGAAGTATCACAATTCCAAGAAGGTGCCGCAGCTGTTCCTCGCCACAGGCGCCAGCAAGTGGAACGACCCGAAGAACTTTCCCTGGACCATGGGCTTCCAGCCCAGCTACCGCGTCGAGGCACAGATTTTCGCCAAGTATATTTTGAAGGAGAAGCCGGACGGGAAGGTTGCGATCTTCTATGCCAACGATGATTTCGGCAAGGACTACCTCGCCGGCATCAAGGACGTGTTCGGCGACAGGGCATCGAAAATGATCGTGGCGGAAGAGAGCTACGAGACGTCAGAGCCTTCGATCGACGCCCATATCGTCAAGCTCAAGGGGACCGGCGCCGACGTCTTCGTCAACATCGCGACCCCGAAGTTTGCGGCGCAGGCGATCAAGAAGATCGCGGAGCTGGAGTGGAAGCCGATGCATCTCATGACCGATGTCTCGGTCTCAATCGGCGCGGTGATGAAGCCGGCTGGTCTCGAGGCATCGGAAGGGGTGCTGTCGGCCGGTTATCTGAAGGACGCGTCGGATCCGCAGTGGAAGGATGATGAGGGCATGAAGAAGTTCATGGTCTTCGTCGACAAATACATACCCGGCGCAAATATTTCGGACGCCAATCTGGTTTACGCCTATGCCGCAGCCCAGACGATGGTGCAGGTGCTGAAGCAGGCGGGCGACAATCTGACCCGTGAGAACGTGATGAAGCAGGCCGCCAGCCTCAAGGACTTCGTCCCCGACACCCTGATCCCGGGCATCAAGATCAACACCTCGGCCACGGACTTCGCGCCGATCGAGCAGCTCAAGATGTGGCGATTCAAGAAGGGCCAGTGGGAGCTGTTCGGCGACATCATCAGCGCCGAAACCGGCGGCTAGCTCGACCGAAAACTACCGAATAGCGGCCGAAGGGCCGCTATTCTTTTCAAGGGAGCGACGACGCTATTCCCGCGCTTTCGACCTCGATCATTTCGTGGCCGACGTCGATGCCCGCGATGGACAGACCGAGACGACGCGAATCGCCGACGCCCCTGAACCCGGGGCATGCCCAGGCGAGGGTGGCGATGCCTGACGGCGGCAGATCGAGGCTCAGTGTGTAGCTGTCATAACCGGTCACGACCGCTTCGGGGGCGACGGGCGTGCCGTCGAGATAGAATCGCGTGCCGATCGTATGCAGCGGCGCGCGAAGCGGCGGGCTTCGAACGCGGACGATGGTGCGGCCGGGCATCCCCTTGATCCGCACGGCGGCCTCCGGTTCGCTCCAGCGGAACGTGTGACCGGCAGAGAACTCCTCGGCATGGAATCCGGTCTGCGCGATAATCTGCTCCCCAAGAAGCCCGCCGGCAGACCGCGCATCTCGCCCGAGACGATGAATGCAATCGAGTCTCTGATGCCGGATCAGCGCGGCGATGTATCGCCGCATCCATCGCGAGATCGCCTCGCTCGATCCGACGGCCGTCAGAACGACCAGCACGGCCCGCGCGTGCCATGCCCCCAGCCGCGCGAAGCCGCGCGCGCCGAGATCGCCGAGCAGCGCCGGCACGGCCCAACGCCACAACGCCAGCAATTTCTCGCCAGGCCGTCCCCAGCCGGCGCCAGCGAGGCTGTAGCGCAGGAGCGCGTTCAGTGCATTGCGGGCGAGCGACGTGCCGGCCTCGCTCCGCGAGCTCCACTCGATCGGAACGTCGAGCAGCTCGCTGCCGGGATCGTTGCGGGACTCGCTCAGGTAGCGAATCTCGCCTTGCACGAAGTCGAGCGTGAATTGCTTCAGCTCGTCGAGCTCGCCGACATAGTAGTGATGGAAGCGCGCCTCCTCGAGATAGCCGAGGGAATAGCCTCTCGCGTGATAGGCGGCGGCAAGCACCCATTCGGCGAAATGACCGAACTCTTCGCGTAGGCCACCGCATTCCCGGTAGACGTCGCGCCGCGTCACGAAACACTGATCCAGGACCTTGCGCCAGGGATGCTGCTTCATACCGAACTCGATGTCGGCCTGGTACATGGCTGCCTCTGCCACGGATAGTCGGTTATGGCAGATCGGGATCGAACGGCAGGAAAAGCCGGCCCAGTCGGGATGAGCATCGATCGCGCGAATGCAGAGTTCGATCACGTCGGGTTCGGGCCGGCAGTGCGATTCCGTGAAGAACAGATAGCTGCCGCGCGCCTTCGTCGCGCCGAATGCGCAGAGCCCGATGTCGTGTTCGGAATCGCTGAACTCGAGGCGAGCCCTGTTGCCGGCCAACGCCTTCAACTGCTCGCGTGCCGTGAAATCCAGCGGCACGACCAGAATGATCTCGTAGAGCGATTTGTCGGCAGTCTGCGACGTCCAGCCGAGCCAGGACAGCTCCCACTGCCCGCGGTGAGATTCGAGCGGGATAATGATTGAGAACAGCGGAGATTCGCCGTCGTCGAGTGCGGGCGCGTCCTGCATGTCCCCTTATAGACGCATGCGGCGTCATTCCAGACTATTTCTTGCGGACTATACCGACAGAAACAGCGCGAACGATTCTTCCACCGTTCGGCGCAGATGCTTTTGGTACAGTTCGTGGTTGGCATCGCCGGGCGCGACCCGGCCCAGCGAGGGCTTCGCGAAGTTTCGGAGCGGCACATAGGCGATCGGCGCTGCGATCGGCGTCAGCTGCGAGCCGGGGCCGGCGCGGAGCGTCGAGATGATCCCGTACATTTCGCCGGCGACCGTCGGCCGCGACACCGTGATCACGCGATGCTGGCCGTGCTTGATGATGACGAGATAGATGAAGCCGGACTGATGCGGCACGGCGACCTCGCCGGTGTGTTCGTAGGCGGCATCGGTCCGCTCCCCCTCGCGGAACACCAGTGCAGAGACCTTCGGCTCCCAGACGATCTCGGTGCGGTAGGCGAAGATCGCGTCCTTGTCGCCGAACGACGGTCGCAACGTGATGTAGACGTCCTCGAGCCAGGTCACCGCGCGATGTGCGTAGGAGCCGAGGCTGTCGGGCGCGACATCGCTTGCGGCCGGAGGCGTCACCACGGCGGCGCTTCTGCGCAGGGAGACGCCCAGCGCCTGCTCCAGCCGCACCGTGGTCGCCAGCGTGAACGGCCGTCGGCCGCCGAGCACCTTCTCCAGCGTCGACAGGCTGAGCTTGGCCTGCTCGGCCAGCGCCTGCCGGGAGATCCGGCGTCTGGCGAGCTCCTCGCGAATGGTCTCCGCGATCTCGCGACTCTGCTCGTCCGAAAGCTGCTTGTCGGTGAATTTGTCCTGCGTCTGCATCGTGGCCCTGCTCCAGGACGACATCCTAGCAGGGCGGACAAACCAGCACAAAACCGCACTTCGTCCCCCCACGGCGGCCCGCGCGGGCCGGCCGCGACGGATCATTGCCGATCATTCTGCTCGCGAACTCGGGCCGTCCCGGCGGATGCTCAGAACCAGCAAACATCCTCGGGAGCAGGCCAAATGGATACCTACGACACGACGGATAGCAACGAACACCCTTGGCTGGGCAGACTGATCGTGGTCGGACTTTTCCTTCTGGCGCAGGGCATCGCGGTGATGCTGGTCGCCTTCGTGGCCCTGCTGGTGAGCTTGGAGCCGGGCTGGTCGGCGACGACGGAGCAGGCCAGCCTGCTCCAGCCCGGCGATGCCAAATCCGGATCTCTTCTCCTCAAGGAGGACGGCGCCTACACGGAAGCGATCCGCCTCGGCATCGACGTCGACATCACGGTATCAGGCCCGACGCTGCGCGCCCGCGTCACCCAGATCTTCCGCAATCCGACCAAGGACTGGGTCGAGGCGACCTATGTCTATCCGCTCCCCGCCGGCGGTGCCGTCGATTCGCTGAAGATGGTGGTCGGCAACCGCGTCATCGTCGGCGACATCAAGGAGCGGCAGCAGGCGCGCGTGATCTACGAAGAGGCGCGCCGGGCCGGCCAGAAGGCCGCGCTCACCGAACAGGAGCGGCCGAACATCTTCACCAACTCGATCGCCAATATCGGCCCCGGCGAAACCGTGCTGGTGCAAATCGAATATCAGGAGCCGGTGCATCAATCCGGCAACGAATATTCGCTGCGCCTGCCGCTGGTGGTCGGGCCGCGCTACAATCCGGCGCCGATCGTCCAGAGCGTCGATTTCCGCAACGACGGTTCCGGCTGGGGCGCGACGAATTCGGACCCGGTGCCGGACCGCGACCGCATCTCGCCGCCCGTGCTGGATCCCGCCCGGAATGCGCCGGTCAATCCGACCAGCATCACGGTGCGCCTGAACGCCGGCTTTGTGCTCGGCGAGGTCAAGAGCCCCCACCATAATTTCAAGGTCGAGAGCCCGGACAATACGACGCGAATTGTCACGCTTGCCGAGAGTGCCGTGCCAGCCGACCGCGATTTCGAACTGACCTGGAAGCCGGCTGCCGTGAAGGCGCCGTCGGTCGGCTTGTTCCGCGAGCGCGTCGGCGACGCCGATTATCTGCTCGCCTTCGTGACCCCGCCCGCCGCCGAGCAGGCGACGCAGAAGCCACGGCCGCGCGAGGTGATATTCGTGATCGACAATTCCGGCTCGATGGGCGGCACGTCGATCGTTCAGGCCAAGGCGAGCCTCACCTACGCGCTCTCCCGTCTGCAGCCGACCGACCGTTTCAACGTCATCCGTTTCGACGACACCATGGACGTGCTGTTTCCGGTCTCCGTGGCGGCGGATGCCGAGCGTGTCGGTGAAGCCACCTCGTTCGTCAGCGCGCTGCAGGCGCGTGGCGGCACCGAGATGGTGCCGGCGATGCGGGCCGCGCTGACCGACAAGCTCGGCGACGCCAGCATGGTTCGCCAGGTCGTATTCCTGACCGATGGCGCGATCGGCAACGAGCAGCAATTGTTCGAAACGATCACGGCGATGCGCGGCCGCTCGCGCGTGTTCATGGTCGGCATCGGCTCGGCGCCCAATACCTATCTGATGACGCGCGCCGCCGAGCTCGGCCGCGGCGCCTTCACCCATATCGGCTCCGTCGAGCAGGTCGAGGAGCGCATGCGCGGCCTGTTTGCCAAGCTCGAGAACCCGGCCGTGACCGGCCTGAGCGCAAAGTTCTCCGAAGCCAAGGCCGACGTCACACCGACGATCATTCCCGACGTCTATCGCGACGAGCCGCTGGTGCTGGCGACAAAGCTCGACACGCTTGCGGGCTCGGTCGAGATCAAGGGCCGCGTCGGCGACCGCCCATGGTCGGTGACGCTGCCGCTGCAAAATGCGGCCGAAGGCAAAGGCCTGTCGAAGCTTTGGGCCAAGCGCAAGATCGACGATGCCGAGGTGGCGCGCACCCTGCGCGAGATGACGCCCGAAGACTCCGACAAGGCGATCCTGGCACTGGCACTCGACCATCAGATCGTCACCCGGCTCACCAGCCTCGTCGCGGTCGACAAGACGCCGAGCCGTCCCGAAGGCGAGCCGCTCAAGCCCAGCGAGTTGCCGATCAACCTGCCGGCCGGTTGGGATTTCGCGAAGGTCTTTGGCGAACGACAGCAGGTCCCGGCGCAGCTCCGCGAGCGTCACGCCGATGCACGCAACCAGCCGGCCACGAGGCGGCCCACACCCGCTGCACCGGATACGATCCGCCTGCCCAAGACCGCGACCTCGGCGGAGCTGAAAATGACCGCAGGCCTGATCCTGATCGTGCTCGCCCTGATCCTGTTCGTGTTCAACCGGCGTCAGACCTTGCTCACTGACGCCGCTTGAGAGAGGAGTCCCCCGAACTCCTCTGTTAGCGCGCGCGGCTGCCCGTCCCACACCAACGGCCGCGCGCGCCTTTTTTGTCGTCATTGCGAGCGCAGCGAAGCAATCCAGGCTGCCTCCGCGGAAAGATTCTGGATTGCTTCGCTTCGCTCGCAATGACGGGTGTGGAAACAATGCCCCGCTTCATCTCTCCCCTGGCTCTCGCCGTGATCGGCATCATCCTGTTCGGCGACGGCGCCTACATCCATGCCAAAGCGTGGCTCGCGCAGGTGCTGCTGGAGCGCGCGTTCGACCGGAGCGTTGCGACCGGCGAGGTGGTCAGGCCATGGTCATGGGCCGATACCTGGCCGGTCGCGCGAATCGAGGTGAAGCGGATCGGCGCCAGCGCGATCGTGCTGGAAGGCGCGAGCGGCCAGGCGCTCGCCTTCGGGCCCGGCCATATCCGCCAAACGGCTGACGCGGGCGAGCGGGGTGTTGCCGTATATGCAGCGCACCGCGACACTCATTTCCGCTTCCTGCGGAATGTCGCCATTGGTGACCTGATCGATGTCACACGCAGTGATGGCAAGCACTTTCGTTTTCGCGCGGATTCCTCCGCTGTGGTTCGCTTCGATGCCTCCGGCATCGATCCTGCGGCACGGGCTGCCGAACTCGTGCTCGCGACCTGCTGGCCGTTCGACGCGCTCGCGTCCGGCCCCGAGCGCTACATCCTGCATGCCACCCTGATCGGAACCGATGAATAGCGGTTCGCAATCGATCCGCACCCCCCACTTGAATCCGCCCGACCTGTAGGGACAATCCCGCTTGATGGAACCGCTGAACCGGCGCCGTCGACCGGAGACCTATCAGAACGGCCCATTGAGCATTTTCGCTGCAATTTGCGAGAATAACGGTGATGGATGAGGAGTTCAGGCAGCGTCTCGAACAGCTCGAGAACCGCGTCGCGCTCCTGGAGAGGAACCAGGATCTTATTGCCGCCGGGCAAAGACGCTCCTCGCTTCGGAGCCTCTGGCGCCGACCGCCGATGTGGACCTTCGAGCAATATCCGCCGCGCCTGCTCAACCTGACGGCTTTCCCGCCAGCACCTGCGATCCATCCGGGCGCGCCCCGAATCGCGATGGTCACGCCGAGCTACAACCATGCGCAATATCTCGGCGCCACGATCGACAGCATCGTCAGCCAGAACTATCCGGACCTGCATTATCACGTGCAGGACGGCGGCTCGATCGACGGCACGCTCGATCTCTTGAAGAGGCTCGGCGATAGCCTCAGCTGGAGCAGCGGACCGGACAATGGGCAATCCAGCGCCATCAATCTCGGCTTCGCCGGCATCGAGAGCGAGATCATGGCCTATCTCAACAGCGACGACATGCTGCTGCCCGGGACGCTTGCCTATGTCGCAAATTACTTCATCGCACATCCGCGTGTCGACGTCGTCTACGGCCATCGCGTCTTCATCGATCGCGAGGGACTCGAGGTCGGCCGCGCCGTGCTGCCGCCCCATGACGGCAAGGCGTTGCGATATGCCGACTACATTCCCCAAGAGACGATGTTCTGGCGCAAGCGCGTGTGGGACAGGATCGGGCCGATCGACGAGAGCTTGCACTACGCGATGGACTGGGACTTCATCCTGCGAGCGCAAGCCGCAGGATTCAAATTCGCACGCTTGCCGCGATTTCTCGCCTGCTTTCGAATCCATGACGCACAAAAGACGGCGTCCACCTATGCGGTCGGCGTCAGGGAGATGGGCGTCCTGCGGCGACGCATTCTCGGCTTCGAACCGACACAGATGCAGATCCGGCGCGCCGTCGCTCCTTATCTCGCGAAGCAGCTGGCCTATCACTACGCCTACAAGCTCGGCATGCTGAGATATTGAACGACCGCGCGATCAGTGATCTGAGCATGTCGATCACCGGGGCTTGACGCGCGCTCATTCCACCGCACGGCATACCCGCCCACGTGGTTGCCAGTCCGAAGAACTCGCCATAGAACAGAGCGACGCACCGCCAACAAGAACAACAGGTGAGGTCACACCATGGAAGCTCGCGTATCTGCCGCCTCCGCTTCAGCGCGCCCATGGTCTCCGCCGCCCGATGCCAGCGACGTCGTCAAGGGCATCCACGCCATGCTGCATCCGCGCAACATCGTGCTGGTGGGCGCGACCGACAAGCCCGGCAACTATGCCGAGCGCATCTGGAACAATCTGGTCAAATACGGCTACGAAGGCGGGCTCTATCCGGTCAATGCCAAACGCGACACCGTCTGGGGTGTCCCCTGCTACAAAGACTTTGCAAGCCTCCCGGAAAAACCCGACCACGTGCTGGTGCTGGTCCCGGCGCGCTTTGCCGTGCAGGTGATCCGCGATGCCGCCGCGGCCGGCGCGCGCTCGGCCACCATCGTCACCTCGGGCTTCAGCGAGCTGCAGGACGAGGAAAGCCAGAAGCTCGCCGCCGAACTGCAAGCGGCCGTCCGCGAGACGGGATTGGCGGTTACCGGCCCGAACTGCCTCGGCAATTTGAGCGCCGGCGAAAAGCTCTTCACCAATATCGACGACCGTATCGTCACCATGGAACAGGGCGCGGTGGCGATTGCCGGACAATCCGGTGCCATCGTCATGGCGATCCGCCAGGCCTTGGAAGATCGCGGCGTCGGGGTCGGCTACATGGTGACGACCGGCAACGAGGCCGGGCTCGAGACGCCGGACCTGATGCGCTATTTCGCCGAGGATCCGAGCATCAAGGTGATCGTGGTGTACCTCGAAGGCGTGCGCAACACCAAGGCATTCCGGGACGCCTGCAAGGCCGCGCGCGCCGCGAGCAAACCGGTGATCGCGCTCAAGCTCGGGGCGTCCGAGGGTGGCCGCGCAGCGGCGATGGCACACACCGGCGCGCTCGCGGGCTCGATCGAGACATTCGACGCCATTGCAACGCGCGAAGGGGTCATCCGGGTCGGCGGGCTCGACGAGCTGATCGAGACCACCGAATGCTTCGTCCATGCCGCCGTGCCCAAGGGCGACCGGCTCGCCGCAGTGACGCTATCCGGCGGCAAGCGCGGCATGCTGATCGACGCCTTCGATGCAGAGGGCCTGAATTTTGCACCGCTCAGCTCGCATGTCGGCTCGGAGCTGGCAAAGATGCTCGGGCCGGGCTCGATCGTCGGCAACCCGCTCGACGCTGGCTTTGCCGCGGTGGTCGATCCCTCCGTCTACATGAAAACGATCGGGCTGATGATCGACGACCCCGATATCGACATCGTCATCATCGATGCCGAACTGCCGAAAGCGCCGCACGAGCTGCGCGAGCGCAATCTGCGCATCGTCGACGAGATGGCGAGCCGGGCCGGCAAGCCGGTGATCTATATCAGCGCGATGTCGATCGGCTTCACCGAATTCACCAAAACCTTGCGCAAGTCGCTGCCGCATCTCGCGGTCATGCAGGGCATGGATCGCGCGGTGACTGCGATCAAGTCGCTGCTCGACTACGCCAAGCTGCGCAAGGAAGTGCCCGATATCGTCTCGAGCTCGAAGCCTGCCGCGCGTGCCGTGCTTGAGAAGGCGCTGAAATCGGCAACCGGCGCCGCGCTCGACGAGGTCGCCTCCAAGAAGCTCCTGAAGGCCTATGGCATCCCGACCTCGAAGGAGGCGATCGCCCAGACGGCAGCCGAGGCCGTGAAGATCGCCAAGCAGATCGGCTTCCCTGTCGTGGCCAAGGTCGTCAGCGCCGAGATCCTGCACAAATCAGATATCGGCGGCGTGGTGCTGAATCTCACCAGCGCAGCCGAAGTGAAAAAGGCGTTCGCCGACATCACCGCGCGGGTGAGCAAGCTGAAGGGCAAGCCGAAGCTCGATGGCATCCTGATCGCGCAACAGGTCAAGGCCGATCTGGAGCTCGTGGTCGGCGCCTCCCTCGATGCCGAGATGGGCCCGGTCGTGCTGTTCGGCACCGGCGGCATCGACATCGAGCTGATGAAGGACGTCGCGCTCGCCGGTGCGCCGCTGGACGAGGCGGAGGCGCGGCTTCTGATCGGCCGCACCAAGGCCGGCATCAAGATGCGCGGCTATCGCGGCAAGCCGGCCTTGCACGAGGCCTCCGCGGTGAAGGCCCTGGTCGGCCTGTCCAACCTGATCGCCGATGCCGGCGACCGGATCGCCTCGATCGACGTCAATCCGTTCCTGATCAATGCCAAAACAGGCGTCGCCGTCGATGCCCTCATTGTGCTGAACAATGCTGCGGCAAAACGCGCCGCCGGGCATTGATGTCGCTGAGGGCGGATTAGCGCAGCGTAATCCGCCAAATCGGTCCATGGCCGCACGAGGCGTTGGCGGGTTACGCTTCGCTAACCTGCCCTACGTACCATTGCAGCTCCTTCCAACTTCCCTCGTTTGGCCGTAAAATCACCCGGCATGGCACGCGCGAGCAATCTGGTGATCGGAACGGCGACGCTGGCGGTGATTGCCGTGGCGTTCGGCGGCGTGCTCGGCGTGCAGAAATGGCGCACCCTCCAGAGCCGCAGCCCGTTGCGCGTGGTATTCGAGGGCGGCTCTGCCAGCGGACTGCGCCGCGGCGGGCCGGTCAATTTCGACGGTGTTCCCGCAGGCCAGATCTTGTCGATCAAGCTGGACAATCCGCGCAAGGTCGTGGCGCTCGTGATGCTCGACAACTCCGCGCCAATCCGCAAGGACACCGTCGCGGGCATCGAGTTCCTGGGTCTCACCGGCGTCGCCGCGGTCTCGCTGATCGGGGGCGCGCCCTCCGCGCCGCCAGTGCCGCTGGACTCGGACGGCGTCCCCGTGCTGACCGCCGATCTCAGCGACGCCGAATCCATCGTCGACACCCTGCATAGTGTCGACCGCACGATCGTCAGCAACGCCCCGGCGATCAAGGAGGGCCTGCGCACGTTCGAGAACTACACCGCCGATCTCCGGAGCAAGGGCGGCGAAATCGATTCCGTCATGGCCAAGGTCGACAGCGCCTTCGCGGGCTTCGACAAGGCGGTCACAAAGATCGAAGGCGTAGTGCCCGGCTTTGCCGACGGCAAGGCGGATGAGCTGTTCGAAAAGATCCAGGGATTGCACGAGCTCGCCGATACCATGAGAAAGAAATCGGCGAACTTCCTCGAAGACATCCGTCGCTCGCTGCTCGACGTCAGCGAGGCCGCCAACAAGATGAGCGGGACACCAACCCCGGCCGCCGCTCCGCGCCCGCCGCGCAAGCCGGCGCAGCAGAAGCGGTAGCACCTACCACGTTAGTGCACGACGCCCTTGCCGGTGCAGGAGCGGATGGCTGATGCCAGCCACGGCTCAGTAGTTGCTCGGCGCCGCTTCATTCGGGATACCGTCGATTGGGCATTCGGCGGTCCCGGGCGTCGCGCGCGTCATCGCCTCGACCATGTCCCTTGTGCCCTCGGGATCGGCGATCCAGTTCTTGTAGAAATCATAGGGGCAGGCTGCGACGCCGCGCGGGCTTTCGCCGGAATTGATCATGCCGGTGTAGCCGCGATGGACCAGCTTGTAGAGATGGTTCTGCGACTGGCCGTTGCGGCGCGCATCGCGGATCAGATGCTTCGACAGCTGAGCATATTGGATGCCGTAGTCCTCCTCGCCGCACTCACCGAGGGTGCGGCCGTCGAAACCGATGATCGCGGAGTGACCGAAATAGGAATAGACCCCGTCGAAGCCGGCGGCATTGGCGACCGCGACATAGACGTTGTTGGCCCACGCCATCGCTTTTGAAATCAGGATCTGCTGCTCCTTGGCCGGATACATGTAGCCTTGGCAGCGCACGATCAGCTCGGCCCCCTTCATGGCGCAGTCGCGCCAGATCTCCGGGAAGTTGCCGTCGTCGCAGATGATCAGGCTGACTTTCATCCCCTTCGGGCCGTCGGAAACATAGGTGCAGTTGCCGGGATACCAGCCCTCGATGGGCACCCACGGCATGATCTTGCGATACTTCTGCACGATCTCACCCTTGTCGTTCATCAGGATCAGGGTGTTATAGGGCGCCTTGTGCGGATGCTCCTCGTGGCGCTCGCCGGTCAGCGAGAACACGCCCCACACCTTGGCCTTGCGGCAGGCTTCGGCGAAGATCGCGGTCTCCTCACCCGGCACCGCGCAAGCGGTCTCATACATCTCCTTGGAATCGTACATGATACCCTGGGTGGAGTATTCCGGGAAAATCACCAGATCCATGCCGGGAAGGCCGGTCTTCATGCCCACCACCATGTCGGCGATCTTGCGGGCGTTGTCGAGCACCTCGGCCTTGGTGTGCAGGCGGGGCATCTTGTAGTTGACCACCGCGACGCCGACGGTGTCGTTGCTGCTGGAGATGTCACCGTGAAGCATTTGAATTGCTCCTCTACTCTGTTTGAGATTGCCGCGTGAATCAGTGACTGATCATCCAGGGCCGCGCGGTCGGAAAACCCTTCGCGCCGCTTCTGGTCTTGGTCACCAGGCGCGCCGGCTTTTTCTTGTCCGATGAGCTCTTGTCCGACGAGCTTTTCCCCGTCGAGCAACAGCCGCAGCCGGGGCCATGCGAGGCCTTGTATTGCGACAGCGTCTGCGGCGCGTGCGTGCTGCGCTCGTTGACGGCGTGAGCCTTACGCGTCTCCGACGGCATGCAGAAGAAGTTCGGGGCGGTCAGAATGACGCGCGGGGCCATGATTTCACATTGCGGACAGACCTGCGGATCGTCGCATTCGGCCATCGGGCGCATATCCTTGAACGGACCGCAATCGTCACAGAGATATTCATAGACCGGCATCGCATCATCCCTACGCTGTTGTCTGTGAGAGAACTGCCGCGGCGGATGCGGGGCGGCAGATACGCCGTCCCGCATCCCGTCGCGCAGGGATTATTTGTCGGGTGAGATCGGCATCTGGACATCGCCCTTGATGTGCTTGATCGGTCCTGCCGAGGACGGCATCACGTCGAAGTCGAAGATCTCCGTCGGCAGCCATAGCGTGGCGCAGGCATTGGGCACGTCGACCACACCGGAGATGTGGCCCTGAACCGGTGCGGTGCCGAGGATCGAATAGGCCTGGGCGCCGGAGTAGCCGAACTTCTTCAGATATTCGATCGCATTCAGGCAGGCCTGGCGATAGGCGATGGTGACGTCGAGATAGTGCTGCTTGCCTTGCTCGTCGACCGAGATGCCTTCGAAGATCAGATAGTCCTTGTAGTTCGGTGTGATCGGCGACGGCTTGAAGATCGGATTCTTGACGCCGTACTTCGCCATGCCGTCCTTGATCACCTCCACCTTCAGATGCAGCCAACCAGCCATCTCGATCGCGCCGCAGAAGGTGATCTCGCCGTCGCCCTGGCTGAAGTGCAGATCGCCCATCGAGAGACCGGCACCGGGCACATAGACCGGGAAGTAGATCTTGGAGCCGCGCGAGAGATCCTTGATGTCGCAATTGCCGCCATGCTCGCGCGGCGGCACGGTGCGCGCGCCTTCCGCGCCGATCTTGTCTTTGACCTCGCCCTTGGCGCGGCCGCCATGAGCGGTCGGCGCGAACGGCGGATTGGCAAGGCCGGGCACACGGGTCGGGTTGGTCGCGATCAGCTCGGCCTCGCGCTTGTTCCAGGTGTCCAGCATCTTCGGATCGGGCAGACAGCCGATCAGGCCGGGATGGATCAGGCCGGCGAAGTTGACGCCGGGGATATGCCGCGACGAGGTGTAGAGGCCCTTGATGTCCCAGATCGACTTCTGCGCTAGCGGGAAATGGTCGGTGAGGAAGCCGCCGCCATTCTGCTTGGAGAAGAAGCCATTGAAGCCCCACATGCTCTCCTTCATCGGACCGACGTCGAGCAGGTCGACGACGAGCAGGTCGCCGGGCTCTGCGCCCTTGACGCCGATCGGGCCGGAGAGGAAGTGCACGATCGATAGATCGATATCGCGCACGTCGTCGGCGGAATCGTTGTTCTTGATGAAACCGCCGGTCCAATCATAGGTCTCGATGATGAAATCGTCGCCGGGATTGACCCAAGCTACGATCGGAATGTCGGGGTGCCAGCGGTTATGCACCATGTCATTTTCATAGGCCGACTTGGTGAGATCGACCTTGATCAGTGTCTCTGGCATCGAGATGCTCCCCTTTTACACGGTTGGTTAGACGGACAGATATTTCGAGACCTGCGCGGCATCGACGGCGTCGCGCGGATCGTCGCGGACAATCTCGCCGTTCTCGATCACCAGCACACGGTCGGCGATATCGAGCGCGAAGCTCAGGACCTGCTCGGACACGACGATCGAAAGCCCCTTCTCGTCGCGGATGCGCTTGAGCGTGCGCGCCATCTCCTTGATGATCGACGGCTGGATACCTTCGGTCGGCTCGTCCAGCAGCAGCACTTTTGGCTTGGTCGCCAGCGCGCGAGCGATCGCGAGCTGTTGCTGCTGGCCGCCGGAGAGATTGCCGCCACGGCGGTCTTTCATCTCCAGCAGCACCGGAAACAATTCGTAGATGTCGCCGGGCACCTCGGTTCCGCCGGAGACCACGAGGCCGGTCTCGATGTTCTCCTTCACCGTCATGGTGGAGAAGATCATGCGGCCCTGCGGCACATAGGCGAGGCCCTTGGCGACGCGCGCGTAGCTCGGCAAGGCACCGAGCTCGGCGCCGTCCATGGTCACCGAGCCGCTCTTGGCCGGCAGGATGCCCATCAGCGATTTCATCAGCGTGGTCTTGCCCATGCCGTTGCGGCCCATGATCGCCACGATCTCGTTGGGCGCGACCTTGACGTTGAGCCCGTGCAGCACCTCGCTCTGGCCGTAGGCGACGTGAAGACCAGAAATAGCCAGCATCGTCGCGCTCCTTAGTGACCGAGATAGACTTCGACGACCTTGGGGTCGTTCTTCACCTTCTCCATGGTCCCTTCCGAGAGGATCTGGCCCTGGTGAAGCACGGTGACCTTGTGCGCGATGTCCTCGACGAACTTCATGTCGTGCTCGATCACCAGCACCGAGCGGTTCTTGATGATGCGGTTGAGCAGCTCGGCGGTCTTGACGCGTTCGGACACGCTCATCCCGGCGACGGGCTCGTCGAGCATCAAGAGGTCGGGGTCCTGGATCAGCAGCATGCCGATCTCAAGCCATTGCTTCTGGCCATGGCTGAGCTCGGAGGCATAGGTGTTGAGCTTGTCCTTGAGGAAGATCATCTCGGCGACCTCCTCGACGCGTGACTTCACCGGCTGGTCACGCTGGAAGGTGAGTGAGCCGAACACGGTGCGACCGCGCGGAAACGAGATCTCGAGATTCTCGAACACGGTGAGGTCTTCGAACACCGACGGCGTCTGGAACTTGCGACCGACGCCGGCCTTGACGATCTCGTTCTCCTTCAGCTTGGTCAGCTCGGTACCGCGAAACTGGATCGAGCCTTCGGTCGCCTTGGTCTTGCCGCAGATCAGGTCGAGCACCGTGGTCTTGCCGGCGCCATTGGGGCCGATGATGACGCGGATCTCATTCTCCTCGATGTAAAACGAGAGATCGTTGACCGCCTTGAAGCCGTCGAAGGAAACCGTCAGTCCGGAGACCGCGAGCAGGAATTCCTTCGGCTGATGTCCAACAAGCATGATGGTCTCCTCACTCTGCGGGTGCGCCGTCGGCAACCGAATTGTCGGTCCAGCCCGGCTTCTTGCGCGAGGCGAACAGGCGGTCGATGCGCAGCTGCACATAGTCGGCCCAGAGCCCCGACAGGCCGTTCGGGAATGCGAGCACGACCGCGATGAACAGCGCGCCGAGACCAAACAGCCAGAGTTGCGGAAAGGATTCCGACAGGCTGGTCTTGGCGAAGTTCACCAGAATGGCCCCCCATATCGCGCCGAAGATCGACATCCGTCCGCCGACCGCGGTGTAGATCACCATCTCGATCGACGGCACGATGCCGACAAAGGACGGCGACATGAAACCGACATTGAGCGCGAACATGGCCCCGCCGATCGCGGCGAAAACCGCGGCCATACAGAACGCAAAGATCTTGAAGTTGGCGACGCTGTAGCCGGAGAAGCGGACGCGGTCCTCCTGTTCGCGCATAGCCACCAGGATGCGGCCGAGCTTGGTCAGGCGGATGAACTGCGCAATGCCGATGCAGGCGAACAGCAGCACCACTTCGACGAAGTACAGGATGACCTTGGCGTGGTCGGGCCGGATGTCCCAACCCTTGAGAGTGCGCAGGTCGGTCATGCCGTTGATGCCGCCGGTGTAACCCTGCTGGCCCACGATCAGGATGGTGAGGATGGCCGCCACCGCCTGGGTGATGATGGCAAAGTAGGTGCCGCCCACGCGGCGCTTGAACATCGCAGTGCCGATGATCAGCGCGAAGATGCCGGGGACCAGGATGATGGCGAGGATGGTGAAGGCGAGACTGTGAAACGGCTGCCAGAACAGCGGCAATGACGTGATCTGATTCCAGTCCATGAAGTCCGGGATGCCTGGCGTCGATTGGATCTTGGTATTCTCGACGCTGGAGGCCTCCAGCTTGAGGAACATCGCCATGCAATAGCCGCCGAGGCCGAAGAACACGCCTTGCCCCAGACTGAGAATGCCGCCGTAACCCCAGCACAGCACCAGACCGAGCGCCACGAAGGCGTAGGTCAGATATTTCGCGACAAGATTGAGACGGAACACATCCAGCGAGAGCGGCAGGATCACGAACAGCACGGCGGCCAGCACGAGGAAGCCCATGAGCTCGGATCGATTGAAGAAGCGTGAGTTGATGACCATGACTTGCCTGCTTCTTGTTATTTGCGGACCTTGAGGGCGAAGAGACCCTGCGGCCGCAGCATCAGGATTCCGACAACGGCAAGCAGCGTCAGCACCTTGGCCATCGAGCCCGACAGGAAGAACTCGAGGGTTGATTGGGTCTGCGAGATCGAGAAGGCCGATGCGATGGTGCCGAGCAGGCTTGCCGCGCCGCCGAACACGACCACGAGGAACGTATCGACGATGTAGAGCTGTCCGGAGGTCGGCCCGGTCGAGCCGATCATCGTGAAGGCGCTCCCGGCGACACCGGCAATGCCGCAGCCGAGGCCGAAAGTGTAGCGATCCACTTTTTCGGTGTTGATGCCGACGGCTCCGGCCATGATGCGGTTCTGCACGACGGCGCGCACCTGCCGACCCCAGCGCGATTTGTACATCACGTAGGCGACGCCCACGGTGATCAGGACGGTGAGGCACATCACGAAGACGCCGTTGATCGGCACTTCGATGCTGTCGGTCACGTGCAGCGAGCCAAGCATCCATTGCGGCAGCTCGACGCCGACCTCGCGCGCGCCGAACACGGAGCGATAGGCCTGTTGCAGGATCAGGCTGAGGCCCCAGGTCGCAAGCAGCGTGTCGAGCGGGCGCTTGTAGAGATGCCGTATCAGCACCCATTCCACCAGCATCCCCAACGCACCGGATGCGACAAAGGCCAGGATCATCGCGAGGAAGAAGTAGCCGCTGAACAGGCTCGGCAAATAGGACTGGAAGAAGCTCGAGGTCATCCAGGTGACGTAGGCCCCGAGGATCATGAATTCGCCATGGGCCATGTTGATGACGCCCATCTGGCCGAAGATGATCGCGAGCCCCAGCGCCATCAGGACGTAGACGGAGAACAGGATCAATCCTGCAAAGCCCTGCATGACGAAGATGGAGCCAAGGTCACCAAGCGAGTAGTCGCCGAACATCGATGTCCTCCGTCGGGAAAGGGTCCCGCGTCGCGAGCAGGTTCGCGACGCGGGGGTCTTGGGCGTGGATTTGCGGTCCACGCCAGGGAGAGGTTTGCCTGAGAGGGAAACGGCGACGAACGCCGCGTCTTACTGGTAGCTCTCGTCTTACTGGTAGCCCTTGGGGAACGGATCCGGCTCGACCAGGTCGGCGGTCTCGTAGATCAGTTCGAACTGGCCATCGAGCTTGGCGCGTCCCACCCGAGTCTTCGACCAGAGGTGATGATTTTCGTGGATGCGCACATAGCCTTCCGGAGCGCCCTTGAACTCGATGCCTGGCGACGCCGCCGCGATCTTGTCGATGTCGAAGGAGCCCGCCTTCTCCACCGTCAACTTCCACAGCCACGGGCCGAGATAGGCAGCCTGGGTGACGTCTCCGATCACGGTCTTCTCGCCCCACATTTTCTTGAACGCCGGGACGAAGGTCTTGTTGTTCGGATTGTCGAGCGACTGGAAGTACTTCATGCAGGCATAGGCGCCCGCGATGTTCTCGCCGCCGATGCCGTCGATCTCGTCTTCCGTCACCGAGATCGTCAGCAGCGCCTGCTTGGAGAGGTCGATGCCGGCGGCCTTGAGCTGCTTGTAGAACGCAACGTTCGAACCGCCGACGACGTCGGTGAAGATCACGTCGGGCTTGGTCAGCTTGATCTTGTTGATGACCGAATTGAACTGGGTGTTGCCGAGCGGATAATATTCTTCGCCGACGACCTTGCCCTTCAGCACGTTCTCGACATGCTTGCGCGCGATCTTGTTCGAGGTGCGCGGCCAGATGTAGTCGGAGCCGATGAAGAAGAACGACTTCGCGCCCTTCTCCTTGGCGATCCAGTTCAGGCCGGCGAGGATCTGCTGAGTGGCTTCCTGGCCGGTATAGATCACGTTCTTGGACTGCTCGAGACCTTCGTAGAAGGTCGGGTAGTAGAGCATGCCGTTGTACTGCTCCATGACGGGCAGCACGGCCTTGCGGGACGCCGAGGTCCAGCAGCCCATGATCGCCGCGACCTTGTCGTTGACCAGCAATTTCTTGGCCTTTTCGGCAAAGGTCGGCCAGTCGCTTGCGCCGTCTTCCTGGATGAACTTGATCTTGCGCCCGAGCACGCCGCCCATGGCATTGATCTGCTCGATGGCGAGCTTTTCGGCTTCGATCGAGCCAGTCTCGGAGATCGCCATGGTGCCGGTCGCCGAATGCAGAATGCCGACCGTCACCTCGGTGTCGGTAACCGCGAGGCCCGTGGTATTGACCGCCGAGGTCGCCGGGGCCTGCGCAAAAGATGCTCGCGGTAGCATGGTGATGGCCGGCACGGCCGCCATTCCCATCAATAATTTGCGCCGGAGCGGCGATAACAGGCCCTTGTTCGCTTCGTCTGACATGAGCACCCCACTGTTGTTCGAGAACACGCGATTGGTGCCGTGAGGATGGCTCGAATTTGTGCACTGCAAGCATACGCAAGATCGCGTATACTGCACCGCAAAATGACGACGTAGGCTTTTGGTACGGGTTTTGCGAGGGGTCCGGCGCGTTCGGGAGTAGGAGTGGGGGTTAAGTGGCAGGGCGGCAGCGAATAGATCGCGTCAGGCGCCAGTACAACCAATGGGTCGCCAACCAGACGCTGGAAGACTACGCGCTGCGCTTCACCGCCAAGAGCGCGCGCCGGTGGTCCGCCGCCCGCGTCGCCAACACTGCACTGGGCGCCATCTCCTTTCTCGCGCTGGAGGCGATCGGAGGCACCATCACCCTGAACTACGGGGTTACCAACGCCACCGCCGCGATCCTCGTCGTCTCCACCATCATCTTCTGCTGCGGCGTCCCGATTGCCTATTATGCCGCCAAATGCGGCATCGACATTGACCTGCTCACCCGCGGCGCCGGTTTCGGTTATATCGGCTCGACCGTCACCTCGCTGATCTACGCCTCCTTCACCTTCATCTTCTTCGCCATCGAGGCGGTGATCCTGGCGACGGCGCTCGAGATGTGCTTCGGAATTCCGCGCCCGATCGGCTACCTCATCAGCGCGGTCGCAATCATCCCGCTTGTCACCTACGGCATCACGCTGATCAGCCGCTTCCAGCTCTGGACGCAGCCGATCTGGATCATCCTGCACATCCTGCCCTTCGCAGCGATCGCCTGGGCGAACCCTTATTCGTTCACGGAGTGGCGCAAATTCGCCGGCGAGCACGGCGACCCCAGCGGACATTTCGATCTGCTGCTGTTCGGTGTCGCATCCTCCGTAGTGTTTTCGCTGGTGGCCCAGATCGGCGAGCAGGTCGATTTCCTCAGGTTTCTGCCGCGCGACCGCCGCACCTCGCGAACGTCGTGGTGGGCCGCCCTGCTGATCGCGGGCCCCGGCTGGATCATCTTCGGCGCGCTGAAACTGCTGCTGGGCTCGTTTCTCGCCTTCTTCGCGCTGAGCCACGGTCTCTCCAGCGAGCTGGCGGCCGAGCCTGCGCACATGTATCTCGAAGCGTTTCGCTACGTGCTGTCGCAGCCGGACATGGCCCTGGCACTCACCGGCGCGTTCGTGATCCTGTCGCAGCTCAAGATCAACGTCACCAACGCCTATGCAGGCTCGATTGCCTGGTCGAATTTCTTCTCGCGTCTGACGCATAGCCATCCCGGTCGGGTCGTCTGGCTGGTGTTCAACGTGATGGTAGCCTTGCTGCTGATGGAGATCGGCGTCTACAAGGCGCTGGAGCAGACGCTCGCGCTCTACTCCAATGTCGCGATCGCCTGGGTTGGCGCGCTGGTGGCCGATCTCGTGGTCAACAAGCCGCTCGGCCTGCGCCCACCGCAGATGGAGTTCAAGCGCGCCCATCTCTACGACATCAACCCGGTCGGCGTCGGCGCGATGACGATCGCGACCATCGTCTCGATCGCGGCCTTCTACGGCCTGTTCGGCTCGACCATGAAAGCGCTCGCGGCCTTTGTCGCGCTGACGGTCGCCTTCGTCACCGCACCCATCATCGCCTGGCTCACCGACGGTAAATACTACATCGCGCGCAAGCCGAAGAAGAGCTGGGCCAATATCGAATCGATCCAGTGCTGTATCTGCGAGCACCATTTCGAGCCGGAGGACATGACCTCCTGTCCCGCCTATGCGGGCCCGATCTGCTCGCTATGCTGCTCGCTCGATGCGCGCTGCCACGATTTGTGCAAACCGCATGCGCGCGCGCAGGTGCAGTTCGCCGACGCGCTCGCCAGGATCTTGCCGCAGGCGATCTATCAGCGGATCAACTCGCAGTTCGGCCACTATATCGGTGTGTTCGTGGTCTCCGCGGGCCTCGTCGCGCTGGTACTGGGGCTGATCTACCTCCAGACCTCGGTCAGCGTGCCCGGCGAGAACATGCTCGTCTCCAACGTGCTCTGGAAGGTGTTCTTCTCGCTCAGCATCATCATCGGCGTCGTGGCCTGGCTGTTCGTGCTGGCGCAGCAGAGCCGACGGGCCGCCGAGGCCGAGACCCGGCGCCAGACCACGCTGCTGATCCAGGAGATCGACGCGCACAAGCGCACCGACGCCGAGCTCCAGCGTGCCAAGGAAATCGCCGAATCCGCCAACCTCGCCAAGAGCCGCTACGTGGTGGGCCTGAGCCACGAGCTGCGCTCGCCGCTGAATGCGATCAGCGGCTATGCCCAACTCCTGGAGCAGGATACGACGCTCAACACCAAGCCGCGCGACCAGGTCCGCGTCGTCCGCCGCAGCGCCGATCACCTCTCCGGCCTGATCGACGGCATTCTGGACATCTCCAAGATCGAGGCGGGGCGGCTGTACCTGTCCCGCGACGAAGTGCGCTTGAGCGAATTCCTCGACCAGCTCGTCGGCATGTTCCGCCTTCAGGCCGCTGCCAAGAGCATCGACTTCGTGTTCAGGCGGCCGGCGCATTTGCCGGTCGTGGTCTATGCCGACGAGAAGCGGCTGCGCCAGGTGCTGATCAATCTGCTGTCCAACGCAATCAAGTTCACCCAGACCGGCAGTGTGCAGTTCGTGGTGCACTATCGCAGCCCGGTCGCGGAGTTCGAGGTGATCGACACCGGCCCCGGCATCCAGGGCGACGATCTCGAACGCATCTTCGCACCGTTCGAGCGCGGCGCGCTCGGCGTCTCGCAGCCGCAGACCGGCACCGGGCTGGGCCTGACCATCAGCCGGCTGCTCGCCGGCGTCATGGGCGGCGACATCAAGGTCTCGAGCACGGTCGGCAGCGGCAGCACGTTCAAGGTCAAGATGCTGCTCTCGGAAGTCACCAATCCGCAGCGCATCGCGCCGGTAGAGGCCCCGATCTCCGGCTATCACGGCGCGCGCAAGACCATCCTCATCACCGACGACGATCCCGTACATCGCGACCTCCTGCGCGAGGTGTTGACACCACTCGGCTTCATCCTGCTCAGCGCGCCCGACGGCCCCGGCTGCCTGGCGCTGGCCCAGCACTGCCGGCCCGATCTGTTCCTGCTCGATATCTCCATGCCGGGCATGGATGGCTGGACGGTCGCGGAGACGTTGCGCGCGAACGGCCACCATCAGGCGCGCATCCTGATGGTGTCGGCCAGCGCGCTCGAGGCGCACGGCACACCGCTGGCGCAGCCTTTCCACGATGGCTATCTGATGAAGCCGATCGACATTCCCAGGCTTTTGGAAAGCATCCGCCAGCTTCTCAAGATCGAATGGCAATACGGCTCGGAGGAGATCGCCGTGCCGCTATGGCGGCCGGAGAGCGGCTCGCGGCCACCTGTACGACACATCGAGGCGCTGATCGGGCTCGGTCAGATCGGCTACGTCAAGGCTATCGAGTTGAAGCTGGACGAGATCGGCAGTGAGCATCCTGAACATGCCGACTTCGTCGCGGAAATGCGGTCGCTGATCGACCGCTTCGATCTCGACCAGTACATGGCCACATTGAAGACGTTGCATGCGTATGAGCACTGAGTCGAAAAAGCGCGACGTCGCGCTCGTTGTCGACGACTCCCCGGAGACGCTGCGGCTGCTTACCGACGCGCTCGACAGCGCAGGGATGACGGTGATGGTGGCGCTCGACGGCGCAGCCGCGATGCGCATCGTCGACCAGATCACGCCTGACATCGTGCTGCTCGACGCGGTGATGCCGGGCATGGACGGGTTCGAGACCTGCCGCCGCCTCAAGCGCGATGCGGGCCTTGCCAATGTTCCGGTGATATTCATGACGGGGCTCGCCGAGACCGAGCACATCGTGCGCGGGCTGGAGGCCGGCGGGGTCGACTACGTGACCAAGCCGATCGTGATCGAGGAGATGCTGGCGCGCATCCGCGTTCATCTCGGCAATGCGCGGCTGACGCAGAGCGCACGCGCCGCGCTCGACGTCTCCGGCCGATTCCTGTTCGCGGTCAATCGCCAAGGCAAATTGTTGTGGGCGACCCCGCAGGCGCAGAAGCTGCTGGCGGATCACCACGGCGCACAGGCCGAGGACGACTTCGTCCTGCCAGTACCATTGCTGCAATGGTTGGAGCAGGCGAAAGGCAAGGGCAGCTCGAAGTCTCAAGCGGCTTCCCTGCCCGACAATCCTCAGCTCCGGCTGTATTATATGGGCGAGACCGCGCCGAACGAGTTCCTGCTGCGGCTGTCAAGGGAGTCCGGCACCGCGCCGCCACCCGAATTCACCAGCGAGCTCGGCCTCACCACCCGCGAAGGCGAGGTGCTGGCCTGGCTCAGCAAGGGCAAGACCAACCGCGACATCGCGCAGATTTTGGGCTTGAGCCCGCGCACGGTCGACAAGCATCTCGAGCAGATCTATTCCAAGCTCGGGGTCGAGAACCGGACCGCGGCGGCGGCGATTGCAACGAATGCGACAAGAAGGAATTCGTAGCGATGCTGCGGGTGAGTTGAGACCTGCCCACCCAATAACCAGTGTCGTCCCGGCGCAGGCCGGGACCCATAGCCACAAGACGTAGTTTGGCGATGACTCGTTATCGTGGGACTACTACCAACCGCAGTCGATAGATCACGCGGTATGGGTCCCGGCCTTCGCCGGGACGACATTGCAATGCGTGGTTAGCGCCTACCCCACCTCACCCGTACACAAACTCCCCGCCATCCAGATCCGTCTTCGGGATCTCGTCCTTTTCGGTCCAGTAGTCCTGGCTGTGCTGCCATTCCGGCTTGTCGCCGCGCTTGGGAAGCAGGTCCATGTTGCGCATCATGTAGCCGGGGTTGAAGTTCTCCGGATCGATCCAGGGCAGGATCGGCATGTTGTGGTCTTCGGCGCGCAAGCTCACCTCGACCTTCTTCTTGCCTTTGGCCTTCATGTGACCGAGCAGACGGCAGACGAAGTCGGCGACGAGGTCGACGCGCAGCGTCCAGCTGGCGCGGAAATAGCCGAACACCCAGACCATGTTCGGCACGCCCGTGAACATCATGCCGCGATAGGTGACGGTGTCGCCGAAGGCGAGCGGCTTGCCGTCGACCTCGAAGGCGATGTCGCCGAGCGCCGCGAGATTGAAGCCGGTTGCGGTGACGATGATATCGGCTTCGAGCAGCTTGCCGGATTTGAGCTGGATGCCGTTCTCGACGAAGCACTCGATCTCATCGGTGACGACGGACGCCTTGCCGCTGGCGATGCCCTTGAACAGATCGGCATCGGGCACGAAGGCGATGCGCTGCCGCCACGGCCGGTAGCTCGGCGTGAAATGTGTGTCGACATCGTACTCCGGACCGAGCACCGCGCTGATCTGGCCGATCAGCTCTTTCTTCACCTGCTCCGGCTTGGAGATGCAGAGTTTCGTGAACGCGTCCTGCTCGAACAGGATCTTTCGCCGGACAATCTCGTGGATCCAGGCTTCGTCAACCTGAAGCCTGCGTAGCTCCTCCGCGATCTCGATGGCGTTGCGCCCGAGACGGAAATAGGTCGGCGAACGCTGCAGCATCGTGACATGCGCGCATTTGTCGGCGATGTTCGGCACCAGCGTCGCCGCCGTCGCGCCGGAGCCGATCACGACGACTTTCTTGTTCGCGAGATCGATATCGTCAGGCCAGGTTTGCGGATGAACGATGCGGCCCTTGAAGCGCTCCGTACCCTTCCATTCCGGCGTATGGCCTTCCGAATGGCGGTAATAGCCCTGGCACATCCAGAGAAAGTTCGCCGTGAAGGTTTTCGGCTCGCCAGTGTCGGTCGTCACCGCCTCGATGGTCCAGAGGTTTTGCTCGCTCGACCAGCTCGCCGAGTTGATCTTGTGCTTGTAGCGGATATGCCGCGCGAGATCGTTTTCGTCGATCACCTCGTTCATGTAGGCGAGGATTTCCTCGGCGGTCGCGATCGGCGGCCCGACCCAGGGCTTGAAGCTATACCCGAAGGTGTGAAGATCGCTGTCCGAACGAATTCCGGGATAGCGATGCGTGGTCCATGTGCCGCCGAACGTCGCCTGCGTTTCCAGGATGACGAAGCTCGCACCCGGAAGCTGCTTGGTCATGTGATAGGCGCTGCCGATGCCCGAGATGCCGGCGCCGACGATCAGCACGTCGAAATGTTCAGAAGCCTGTTTGGCCGTGGCGTGACTGCGAACAGCGACATTCATTGTTGCTTCTATGCCTTGCTTGTTTTTATGGCCGCCCTTGGTTGGACGACGCGTTTCCCCCGCGACGGACATGGTTGCCCATCGCGCTTCCGCTTCAAGATGACATAGATCGGGACGCGGTCAAATCACAGCGCCGCACCCCAGCTCCGCGCGGTCTGCAAGATCCAGTCGCGATAGAGCGTGAGCGGCGTGACTCCGGTCAGCCCGCCGCAGCCGGCGGCTCCGTTCGGCCCCGTGGACCAGCTGATCACGCCGACGAGCACGGATCTGGTCGGCTTGTCCTCGAACACGGGACCGCCGGAATCACCGGTGCAGGCCCCAATTCCGTCGCGAACACCGTTGGTTACGGGGTCGACCAGCCGGATCTGGAGCGTGCCGGGCTGCCCCGTCGCAACAAGGCCGGCAACGCGCGTCGCGCCGCCACTCTTGCCGTCGCCACGCACGGTGACGCCGATACCAGCGATGACGAAGCGGCTGCCGACCTGGATCGGAATATTGGGCGCACCGACCGGCACCGTCGATTTTCCCTTCAATGGAATTTCCAGTTGCAGCAGTGCCAGGTCGGCGGTAGCGCGATGCCCTTGCATCGCCTGCATGTTGAAACTCGGATGGATCGCGACGGTGCGGACATTCAGCAGTTGCGGCTGCCCGTCAGTGCCGCGATCGACGATCTTGTAGTCCGCGCCGGGCGGCACGCAGTGGGCGACGGTAAGCACCAGCCTTGGCGCAACCAGGGTGCCGGTACAGAAATTGCCGCGCGAGCCGACGATCGTGACGACGGCGCGCGCGACGCCATCGGTCTGCGGCGTGCCGCCGCCAACGATGGCATAAGCGGGCGTGGCCAGCAGCAGCGCGGCTGTAATGATGGTTGCAAGCTTTTTCATGGGAACACGCTTCGGCATCGGTGACGGCGGTGAGGTGGCTTCGGACTGGCCCTTGCCGATAGCGCATGCTAGCGCTCTTGGAAAGGAATTGACGAGGGCGGGACCTTGACGATCGAGGCTGTGATTTTTGATTTTGGCGGCGTGCTGACGAGTTCGCCATTTGAGGCGTTCACGCGGTTCGAGACAGAACGTGGCCTGCCCATCGACATCATCCGGCGCACCAATGCCGCCAATCATCTGGAAAATGCCTGGGCCAAGTTCGAGCGCGCCGAGGTCGACATCGACACGTTCGATAAGCTGTTCGCGACGGAGTCGCTGGCGCTCGGCGCGGAGGTGCGCGGCCGCGATGTGCTGCCGCTGCTTCAGGGCGATCTGCGCCCCGAGATGGTCGAAGCGCTGAAGCGCATCAAGGCGCAATTCAAGACCGGCTGCATTACCAACAATCTGCCGGCCAATGCGATCGGCAGCATGACCGGGCGCTCACTTTATGTCGCCGAGGTGATGGTGCTGTTCGACCATGTGATCGAGTCCGCCAAGATCGGCCTGCGCAAGCCCGACCCGCGCATCTACCAGCTGATGGCCGAGACGCTGAACGTCGATCCGAAGAATTGCATCTATCTCGACGATCTCGGCGTCAATCTGAAGCCCGCGCGCGAGATGGGCATGACCACGATCAAGGTGACCAGCGGCGCCCAGGCGATCGCCGAGCTCGAGGCCGCGACGGAATTGAAGCTGAGCTAGAACATCATTCTCCGTCATTGCGAGCGCAGCGAAGCAATCCAGACTGCCGCCGCGGAAAGATTCTGGATTGCTTCGCCGCGCTCGCAATGACGACTGTGGCGAGCTATCGCCGAACCAGACCTACTCGGCCGCGGCGGCGATCCGTTCCGGAAACGCCGCGGCAAGTGACGCGCGATCGGCTTTCAACACGCCGCGCTCGGTGATGAGGCCGGTGACGAGCCTCGCCGGGGTGACGTCGAAGGCATAGTTTGCAACGGGCGAGCCCTCCGGCACGATGCGTACCGTCTCAAGCCTTCCGTCCGCAGTGCGGCCGGTCATGTCGGTGACCTCCGTGCCGCTGCGCTGCTCGATCGGGATGTCGCGGACGCCGTCATCAACGGCGAAATCGATCGTCGGCGACGGCAGCGCGACATAGAACGGCACGTTATTGTCGTGAGCGGCGAGCGCCTTCAAATATGTGCCGATTTTGTTGCAGACGTCGCCATTGGCGGCAACGCGATCCGTGCCGACGATGGCGAGATCGACCATGCCGTGCTGCATCAGATGCCCGCCGGTGTTGTCCGGAATCACCGTATGCGCCACGCCGTGATGGCCGAGCTCCCAGGCCGTAAGCGAGGCGCCCTGGTTGCGCGGACGCGTCTCGTCGACCCAGACATGGACCTTGATGCCGCGTTCGTGCGCGAGATAGATCGGCGCCGTCGCCGTGCCCCAGTCGACGGTCGCAAGCCAGCCTGCATTGCAATGGGTCAGCACATTGACCGTCTCGCCCGGCTTCTTCCTTGCGACGATCGCCTCGATGAGTTTCAGGCCGTTGCCGGCGATGCCGCGGTTGATCTCGACGTCCTGCTCGACGATCTCGTCGGCGCGCGCATAGGCGGCTTCGGCGCGCTCCAGCGGATCGATCGGCGCGAGGCTCGCGCGCATCTCGTCCAGCGCCCATTTCAGATTGATCGCGGTCGGCCGCGCCACCACGAGCGTGTCGTAGGCACGCTTCAGGCCGGCGTCGGAGGCATCCTCGCGCATCGCCAGCGCCATGCCGTAAGCTGCGGTCGCGCCGATCAGCGGCGCACCGCGCACCAGCATGTCGCGGATGGCGAGGGCCGCGTCCTCGCATGAGGTCAGCTTCGCAATGATGAACTCATGCGGCAGCCGGCGCTGGTCAATCGCGCCGACCGACCAGCCGTCGCGCTCACGCCAGATGCTGCGGAAATGCTTGCCGTCGACCTTCATGGCATTCTGCCTTTCGTATCACGTTCGCAGGATGCGCCCGGCCACCGCATCGAGCTTGTTCAAGAGCTCGGGATCGCGCGCCTCGGGCGCGGTGATCAGCGCGGTATCGAGCGCGCGGTCCGAGCCGATCGGGCACGGCTCATGCTCGCGCGGGAAGTCTTTCGCCAGTCGGGCCACCAGCGCCTTTGCCTTTTCGGCGTTCGAGCTCAGAACGCGAATGATGTCCTGCACGGTGACGGCGTCGTGATCGGGATGCCAGCAATCGAAATCCGTCACCATCGCGACGGTGGCGTAGCAAAGCTCGGCCTCACGCGCGAGCTTCGCTTCAGGCATGTTGGTCATGCCAATCACGGAATAGCCAAGCGTCTTGTAGGTCATGCTTTCCGCATAGGTCGAGAATTGCGGTCCCTCCATGCAGACATAGGTGCCGCCGCGCGCAAACGCGATGCCCTCGGCTTCAGCCGCCGCGGCAAGATGGATGCGCAGCCGCGGCGAGACCGGGTGCGCCATCGACACGTGCGCGACGCAACCCCGGCCGAAGAACGAGCTCTCGCGCTTGTGGGTACGATCGACGAACTGGTCGACGAGAACGAAGGTTCCCGGCGGCAGTTCCTCCCTGAACGAGCCGCAGGCCGACAGCGAGATCAGGTCGGTGACGCCGGCGCGCTTGAGGACGTCGATATTGGCGCGATAGTTGATGTCGGAGGGCGACAGCCGGTGGCCCTTGTCGTGGCGCGGCAGGAACACGATCGGCAGGCCGGCAATTGAGCCGCGCCGCAGCGGTGCCGACGGCTCACCCCAGGGGCTCTTGATCACCTCTTCGCGAGCGCCCTCCAGCCCCGGCAGATCGTAGATGCCGGAGCCGCCGATGATGCCCAATACCGCCTGCGTCATGCCTGCTCCACCCGTTCGCGCCATCGCGATTCCGTGGAGAAGCTATGCCAGTTTTATGTTGGTTTTGGAACGGGTGATGGGTGCCGATGCCGAGACCAGCGGAAAGCGCTCGCCACACATTCGGTGTCGTCCCGGCCTAGTGCGCAATTGCGCACGGGGGCCGGGACCCATAACCCCAGGCGGTAGTTTGGTGAAGACTGGTCGTTCGGTACTGCGACTATTCGCAATCGATAGATTCCGCGGTATGGGTCCCGGCCTTCGCCGGGACGACGCCGGAAATCTCGATTACGCAGCCGCCGACTGCAGCTGGGTCGCGACCATACGCTCCAGCGTCTCGACCGACTGGAAGTTCTCCGGTGTGATCTCGGATTGGGGAATCGTGAAGTCGAACTCGGCTTCGACGCCGAGCATCAGATTGACCATGTCCATCGAGGTCAGGCCGACGTCGACGAGCTTGGCCTGTGGCGTGACCTCGGCGGAGAGCGCGTTCTGGGCGAGGATGCCCTTCACCAGCTTGATGATTCGATTGCGCAACTCGGTATCGAAAGCCTGCATCGGTAAATTCCCATCTGTCGACAAAGGTCGGACCGGTTGCCGGCTACGATGGGCACGGCGGGCCGATCCCGCAATGGATGCCACCATTACTTCGCGTTTCTTAGTAAACGATGACTCAGATTGTCTGGATTTCCGGCTTCTTACAGATCCCTAACGCGATCGCGGGAATCCGGGCGATGCAAACAACCCGAACTTAACTGTTCGTTCGGAATTGGGCTTTGTTTACCCTCTATTTCATCGACGAATTTGAATTAAATCCGTAGCCTCATCTCATAAGCAAAGATGGTCGAAGGATCGCTCAAGCGGCATCGCGAATGATGCCGGCGATCCTGAACGGCAAACCGGAGGCGGACGAGTATGAACGTGCGTGAAGCAGTCCTCACTGTCGACGAGACGCAGACGAGCTTTCTCGAGCATGGTCCCTCTCTCATCGAACGCGCCGCCCGCACCGCCACCGTGGCGGCAGCTGACGCCGACGGGGTCGATCGCGATGCCCGCTTCCCTCACAAGGCTTTCGAGGTTGCGCGTGAGCAGAAGCTGCTCGGCGTCATGATCCCGGCCGAGTTCGGCGGCTTCGGTGCCTCGATCCACGACGTCACCGACGTCTGCTACACGCTCGGACGCGCCTGCGCCTCCACGGCGATGATCTACGCGATGCACACGACAAAGGTCGCCTGCGTCGTCAGGCACGGCCACGGCATCCCCTGGATGGAAACCATGATGCGCCGGGTCGCGCGCGACCAGTGGCTGCTCGCCTCCTCCACCACCGAGGGCCAGAATGGCGGCAACATCCGCGCTAGCGCCGCCGCCGTCGACGTCGCCGGCGACACCGTCTCGCTGCTGCGCGACGCCACCGTGATCTCCTACGGCGCCGAGGCCGACGGCCTCGTGACCATCGCCCGCCGCGCCACCGACGCTTCTGCGTCCGACCAGGTGCTGCTGGCGCTCGCCAGGGACGATTATTCGCTGAAGCGGACGCTGGGCTGGGAAACGCTCGGCATGCGCGGCACCTGCTCGACCGGTTTCGAGTTGAAGGTCGACTGCCCGACCGACCGCGTCTTCCCGGAATCCTACGACAAGATCCACGCCCAGACCATGACGCCGTTCGCGCATCTGTGCTGGTCGTCGGCCTGGGCTGGGATCGCTGCAGCCGCCGTCACCCGTGCGCAGGCCTTCGTCCGCAAGGCGGCCCGCAGCTCAGGAGGCCAGATGCCCCCGGCAGCCGCGCATTTCACCGCCGCCAAGATGTCGCTGGCCAAGCTGCGGGCGCTGATATCAGCCAATATCGACGCCTTTGCCCGCGCCGAGCACGACGAACGCGCGCTCGGCTCGCTCGACTTCCAGTCTTCGATCACGCTTCTGAAGGTGCAGGCCTCGGAGCTCGCGGTCGAGACCGTGATGCATGCGATGCGCACCGCAGGCCTTTCCGGCTACCGCAATGACGGTGAGTTCACCATGGGCCGCCACCTGCGCGACGTACTGTCGTCGCCGATCATGATCAACAACGACCGCATTCTGGCCAATGCCGCCACTTCGACCCTGATGAGCGGCGTGCCATTGAGCCTTCACGACTGACGCGCCTTCACGACTAAACCAACAAGAACAATTTTCAGATAGCAGGACATCGACCCATGAACATTGCCGTCCTCCCCAATTCACCCGAGACCGCCCCGCAAATCGCGGATCCGCTGGATCATCTCGCCGACAAGCTGTTCCACCCCATGGGCTCGGACGGCGTCTATGCCCGCACCGCGCTCTATGAGGGCATCGTCGAAAAGCTCGCTGCGCTGATCACGAGCCATCGCGAGGCCGGCACTGAGGTGATGCGCTTCCCGCCGGTGATGAGCCGGTCCCAGCTGGAAAAGTCTGGCTACCTGAAGAGCTTTCCGAACCTGCTCGGTTGCGTCTGCGGCCTGCACGGCACCGAGCGCGAGATCAACGCCGCGGTCAGCCGCTTCGATGCCGGCGGCGACTGGACCAGTTCGCTCTCGCCGGCAGACCTCGTGCTGTCGCCGGCGGCCTGCTATCCCGTCTATCCGATCGCGGCGAGCCGCGGCCAGTTGCCGAAGGGTGGCCTGCGCTTCGACGTCGCCGCCGACTGCTTCCGCCGTGAACCGTCAAAACATCTCGACCGGCTGCAATCGTTTCGGATGCGGGAATATGTCTGCATCGGCAGCCCCGACGACGTCGCCGATTTCCGCGAGCGCTGGATGGTGCGGGCGCAGGCGATTGCGACCGATCTCGGTCTCACCTTCCGCGTCGATTATGCCAGCGATCCGTTCTTCGGCCGCGTCGGTCAGATGAAGGCGGTGAGCCAGAAGCAGCAGCAGCTCAAGTTCGAACTGCTGATCCCGCTGCGCTCGGAAGAGCAGCCGACGGCCTGCATGAGCTTCAATTATCACCGCGAGCATTTCGGCACGACCTGGGACATCAAGGACGCCAATGGCGAGCCGGCCCACACCGGCTGCGTCGCCTTCGGCATGGACCGCCTGGCCGTCGCCATGTTCCATACGCACGGCACCGACCCTTCCGCCTGGCCCGCCAAGGTGCGGGAGATCATGGGCCTGCAGCCGCAGATCGCGGCCGATGCCCACGGCGAAGGCTGGCGCTAACGGAACGAGGCCGGTCATTTCCACGGGAAAGACGAGCGTGATCCATACCAAGGTCCGATGTCGCGAGATCACCGAGTCCGACGTCGATGCCGTCGCGGACTTGCTGACGCGCGGCTTCGTCGGCCGCTCGCGCGGCTATTGGATCCAGGGCCTGCGCCGGCAGGCCTTCAGGCCCGTACCGGAAGGCTACCCGCGCTTTGGCTACATGCTCGACAATGACGGCACGCCGGTCGGCGTGCTGCTGCTGATCTACACGGCGCGGAGGGACGGCGATGAGACCGCCATCCAGTGCAATTTGTCGAGCTGGTACGTCGATCCGGCCTATCGCAACTACGCCCCGCTCCTGACCAAGATCGCGCAGCGCCACAAGGACGTCACCTATCTCAACATCAGCCCGGCGCCGTGGACCTGGCCGATCATCGAGACGCAGGGCTTTCGCGCCTATTGCAGGGGTATATTCTTCTCGGTGCCTGCGCTGGCGCGCGTCCCACGCTGGAGCAAGATCGAGGTCATCTCGCAGCACACCAAGACGATCGACGGGCTTTCCGATGCCGAGACCGATCTCTTGACGCGGCATGCGCGCTACAATTGCCTCAGCCTCGTCTGCCGCACGCCGAAGGGAACGTTCCCCTTCATCCTGCAACCGGTGCGCATCCGCCGTGGCATCATTGCGCCGCCCGCGATGAAGCTGATCTACTGCCGCAACGCGGCCGAATACACCGAATGCGCAGGCCGCATCGGCCGGCTGCTGCTGCGGCTCGGCAAGATCGCGGTCGCCGTCGATTCCAACGGCCCGGTTCCCGGCCTCGTCGGCATCTACACCGAGCGTCGCGGCCGCAAATATTTCAAGGGCCCGCACCGGCCGCAGCTCGCCGATCTCACGGACACGGAACTCGTGCTGTACGGGCCGTAGGCCCCGTTTGGGCCGGATTCGATCCGGGTCTAACGCGCAATTGCGCAGGTCGACCGGCGCGACGGTACATTGCCCCCTTCACATTGGCAGCATCCCTGCATCCCCGGTCACCCTCCGTAAACTACGGCGCTTAAGGGAATTTTCCCGCCTCTTCGCTAGCCTCGGCGACTGAATTACATCGCGTTAAGTCTATCCCCCGCCGAGACCCCGTCGCCCATGACATCGATCCGCGACAACGAGCTTGATGCACGCCGCGATCAGGGCCCGAAGGCCCTGGTCGGGCTGAGCCAGCTTGCGCTCGACCACATGGAGCAAGGCGTCTGCGTCTACGATGCCGGCAACCGGATCGTGCTGGTCAATCAGCGCTATCTCAGCCTGTTCAACATGTCGGCCGAAATCGTGCGGGTCGGCACGAGCTACCGCGACGTGCTCGCCCACAGCGTGGCTCTCGGCAACATCCCCGCGGGAGAAGTCGACGCACTCTATGCCGCGCGCATGGCACGGATCGCAGCCGGCCAGCCGTTCCGGACTCAACAGACGCTCGCAAGCGGCCTGGTCATGGCGCTGGAGCTAAAGCCGCTTCCCGGCGGCGGCTGGATGACGATCTGCGACGACGTCAGCCGCCTCGCCCGGGTCGAGGCGGAGCTGCGCGTGCAGACCGAGCGCAGCCAGCACGCGCTCGCCAACATGTCGCACGGACTGATCATGTACGATGCCGACAGCCGCGTCGTCGTCTGCAACGATCGCTTCCTGAAGCTCTATAATCTCGACCCGGACATCGTGAAGCCGGGCGTCACGCACGGCGCGACCATCGATCATTGGCTTTCGCGCGGCAACCTGCCGGGCATGCCGGGCGACGAATTCCACGACACCAGGCTGGAGGACGTGCGCACCAGGACGACGAAAACCCTGCTGGTGATGCGCTATGACGGACGGATGGTGCAGGTGGTTTCCCGCTTTCTGCCCGACGGCGGCTGGGTGACCGTGCACGAAGACGTCACCGAGCGGCTGCAATACGAGGAGATGCTGAGGCAGCAGAACTTCATGCTCGATGCGGCGCTGGAGAACATGGCGCACGGGCTCGCCTTCTACGACAGCGACATGCGCCTGCGCGTCTGCAACACCACCTACCAAAAGATCTATCGGCTGTCGCCGGAGGAATCCAAGCCGGGCACGCATCTCGGCGAACTGATCGAACGCTCGATGGCAAACGGCGCGTTCTCGTCCGAGTATAGTCCGCAACAACTCCTGGAAGCCGCCAGCGCAAGGATTGCCGACCGCAACTCCTCGCCGATACGCCGGCGGATGTCGAACGACACCACGATCTCGGTGCGCTATTGCGCCCTGGCCGAGGGTGGTTTTGTGGCCACCTACGAGGACATCACCGAGCGCGAGCACGCAGTCGAGGAGCTGAGCGAGCAGTATCGGCGCTTCGACGCGGCCCTGAACAACATGAGCCAGGGCTTGTGCATGCTCGATTCGAGCTTGCGCGTCATCGTCTGCAATCGGCGCTATATCGAGATGTACGGACTATCTCCCGAATTGGTGAAGCCGGGTGTGTCGATGCGCGAGATCATGGAGCACAGCTGCGAGCTCGGCATCCATCCAAACACCACCGCCGCGCGGCTCTATGCCGACTATGTCGAGAGGCTGCGCGAGGGCGAGCACACACTGCACCGCTATTTGGGCGACGGCCGCATCATCAAGCTCAATCACAAGCGAATGGAGCATGGCGGCTGGGTCGTCACCTATGAGGATGTCACCGAACGTCACAAGGCCCAGGCCCGCGTGGCGCACATGGCGCGGCACGATTCACTCACCGACCTGCCCAATCGCACTCTGTTCCGCGAGAAGATGGGCGAGGGACTGAACCAGGTCGCGATCGCCGGCGGCGCGATGGCCGTGCTGTGCTTCGACCTCGACAATTTCAAGACCGTCAACGACCGCCTCGGCCACGCGGCCGGCGACCGGCTGTTGCGCTGGGTCGCGGCGCGGCTGCAGGAGAATGTCGGCGAGCACGACACCGTCGCGCGGCTCGGTGGCGACGAGTTCGCGATTCTCCAGCGCGGACCGCAGCCGCAATCGGCGGAAAGGCTCGCGCGCCGCCTGGTCGAGATCATCGGTCACCCGCCGCCGCTGGAGCACCAGTCGATGCATGTCGGCGTCTCCGTCGGCATCGCAATCGCGCCCGATCACGGGCTCGATGCCGACGAGCTGATGAAATGCGCCGACCTCGCGCTGTACCAGGCCAAGGCCAAGGGGCGCGGCGCCTATCAGCTGTTCGAGCCCGAAATGGAGAAAGAGGCTCGCAGCCGGCACGCGCTCGAGCACGATCTGCGCGGCGCGCTGGAGGCCCGTGAATTCCACCTGGCATTCCAGCCGCAGGTGCGGCTCGACACCACCGAACTTACCGGCTTCGAGGCGCTGCTGCGCTGGAAGCATCCTTCGCGCGGCCTCGTCTCACCGGCGGAATTCATTCCGATCGCGGAAGAGAACGGCCTGATCGTTCCGATCGGAGAATGGGTGCTGCGCACGGCCTGCGCGACCGCAGCGACCTGGCCCGATCTCACCGTCGCGGTGAACCTGTCGCCGGTGCAATTCCGCTCGCGCGGGCTGGTGACGATGGTGACGAGCGCGCTTGCGGAGGCCGGCCTGCCGCCGCATCGGCTCGAGCTCGAGCTCACCGAGACGGCGCTGCTCGACGACAGCGAAGCGACGATCGAGATCCTGCACCAGCTCCGCGCGTTGGGGGTGCGCGTCAGCCTCGACGATTTCGGCGTCGGCTATTCTTCGCTGAGCTATTTGCGCAAGTTTCCGTTCGACCGCATCAAGATCGACCGCTCCTTTGTCGGCACGCTCAGTGAAAGCCCTGAGAGTATGGCGATCGTCCGCACCATCGCCAGCCTCGGCTCGGTGCTCAACGTCGAGACCACGGCAGAAGGCGTGGAGACGATTGAACAACTCGACTTCGTCCGCGAATGCGGCTGCACCGCCGTGCAGGGATATTATTTTGGCAGGCCGTGCCCTGCCGCGGAGGTCGGACACATGATCGAGACGCTGAGCGCAGTCCGCCGCGTGGCGTAGGGATCCGGCTCAGATTGGCTCCTACCCGGCCGCGGGCAGCGCGCTGTCCGGCGGCGCGCCCCAGGGGCGGTCGGCTGAGGCGAGCCCGATCAGGCGGCCCTGGATGTAGTCGCAGCCCCAGTCGCGCAGCATGTTCGCAGCTTCTTCGTCCTGCACCCATTCGGCCACCGTCTTGATGTCGAGGCGGCGGGCGAGGTCGATCAGCGTCTGCACGAAGGCGCGGTCGTCGGCGGAGCGAGTGATGTTCTGCACGAAGGCGCCGTCGATCTTCACGATGTCCACGCCGAGCTTGCGCAGATTACGGAACGAGGTGTAGCCGGCACCGAAATCGTCGATGGCGATGCGACTGCCGAAATTCTTCAGCCGGGTGACGAAGCCGCGCACATCGTCGATGTCCTGGATCGCGACGGTTTCGGTGATCTCGACGATCAGCCGCTCGGCGACGCCGGGATGCGCGCGCATGAGCGATTCGATTCCGGCCCACCAATCCGGGTCCATGGTGGTGTCCGGCGAGATATTGAGGCTGAGGCAGATGTCAGGCGCGGCGGCGAGCTCGGCGACCACGAGCTCGAGCACGCGGTGATCGACCAGGCGGATCAGGCCGAGCCGTTCCGCGACCGGCACGATGTCGGGCGCGAGCAGCACCTGGCCGTCGCCCTGGTCCATCCGCACCAGGCATTCGTGAAAAGCGCACTCGCGCGAGAGGGCGGCAACCACCGGCTCATAGGCCAGCTTGATGCGGCGCTCGTTCAGTGCGGTGACGATCTCGTCGGTGACGCGGATGTTGACGCGGCGCTGGGCGTCTCGCGCGGCATCCGGGCGCCAGGCGGCGAACGAGCCGACGCGGCGTTGTTTCGCGGTGTCCAGGGTCTCGTGGGCGCGATTGACGGCTTCATCGGTGTTGCGGGCATAGCGCGGCACGCTGACCGCGCCGATCGAGGCGGTGACCGACACCGGGCCGGATTTGGTCGGCACCACCTCGTCGCGGATGCCGGCGAGGAAGCGCTCGGCGGCGACATTCATGTCGTCGACGGTGCAGTTCTTCAGGATCAGGCCGAACTTGTTGCCGGAGAAGCGGCCGAGCACGTCGCCGCCGCGCAAGCGCGCGCGAATGCGCGTGGCGACGTCGAGGATCACGGCGTCGGCAACGTCGAAGCCGAAGGCCTCGTTGACACGCGCGAGATGATCGATGCCGACCAGCATGAAGGCCGCGGTCGAGCGGAAACGGGTCGTCTCCTCAATGGCCTCGGCCAGCGCGGCGATCAGATGCGAGCGATTGAGCTCGCCGGTCAGCGGATCAAGCCGGGCGAGCTTCGTCAATTCCTCGTCGCGGGCGTGGCGTTCATTGTTGATGCGGACGGAGCCGATCGCGCGCACCGGGCGGCCGTCGGGGCCGGCGAGCCAGCGGCCGGTCTCCTCGATCCAGACCACGGGATCGGCGGCGCTCATGCGCACGCCGTACTCGACCCGATAGGGCGTGCCGTCGGCGCCATGCACGGCTGAGGTCTGCGCAAGCGCGGCGGTCCGCAGCGATTGCGCGGGCTCGATCAACCTGGCGAATTCGGCGCCGGTGGCCAGCCGTTCGGTGGGAATCCCGGGGAAGATGGCGCCGACCTGCTCACCCCAGACGATGGCATCGCTGGCGATATCCCAGGCGAACACGGCCTGGCCGAGGGCGGCCAGGATGTCGGAGGCTTGCGGCAATGCGGGGGTCAAAATCGCCTCGTTTCGGGACAGCGGGGAGTCCTGAGTCGGCACAGGATAAAGCCAGATTCGCCATTGACCCTAGGCAAAGTTGATAAACAATTTGGAAACCACGTTTCCTCACTCGCAGGAACCAAACCGGCCCACCCGGCATAGGGCTTGCGAGTACATGACACGCACCGGCGCCAGCGTCTCGAAACGCGACAATCTAGGCCGGGTCAACGGTGATTGCGATGTTGAGTACTGATCAAGTGGACGTGGCGAACAACGGCACAGGCTCGGCTGTGGTGCCGCTGATGCCGGTTTTGCAGTGGGTCCACAAGGCCCCGCTGCCGCGCCCCGATCCGAGCTTCGTCGCCCAGCTCATCGCCAATGCCGAGCATCTGCCCCAGGCGAGCCGGCTCCGCCGCGTGTCTTCCGAGGATGCGCAGGTCGCCTATGGCAGCAAGCGCCCGCTTCCGAGCGTCGCCGCGCGCACGCGGCAGGTGGCTTGAAGTAGATCAGCGCGGCGCGTCGGGAGACGGCTGGGTGCCGTTGCCCGGCTGCAAATGCGGCGAGGGGATTTCCGGCGAGGGCGTACTCACAGGCTTCGGCGCCGGGTGATCCATCAGCACGGATTCGGCGACCGATTGCGCCGTGGGCGCGGGCGGCTCTGCCGGAGCTGGTTGCGGAGGGGACACTGGCTCGAACTTGGGCTCGAACTCATCCGCCGGCGTCTCGGCCCGGCGCTTGGCCTTGCGCGGCGCCGGCACCGTCGTTTCGGCGACATAAGCGACGCGGCGGCGGGTGCGCTGGGCGATTCCGCCGAGGAAATCGGCCATCGCCAGCAGCACCAGAAGGAAATAGGTGGAGTTGCCGAATTTGGGCCACATCACGAATTCGGCCGCAGCCGCGCCGAACACGATCAGCGACAGCAAATGATCCATCAGGAATTTCGAGCCGGGCCGCGCGCCCTTGACCACCTCGAGCAGCAGCAGCACGACACCTAGCGCGAGCATCACGTCGGCGAGCGTGACCGGCCAGGCCTCGCCCGTGATCATCGGCACCCTGAACAGCACGTCCGTAAAGGACACGCTCGGCATCAGGAAGGCGATAATGTTGTAGACCGCGAGCGGGATCAGGAGCAGCGGGAAACCGACCATCGGCGAAATGCCTTCTCGATCAAGATATCCAGACAGGACAATGCGGCGGCGAAGCATTCGCTCCGCCGCCGTCACTGTCATATCTCATGGGTTGGCCGAAATCAGGCAGGCCCGATCGTCCTGCCCAAAGAAAGGTCCCGAACTCAGGACTCTTTCTTCTTCAGGACCTGACGGCCCTTGTACATGCCGGTCTTGAGGTCGAGATGGTGCGGACGACGGAGTTCGCCGGAATCCTTGTCTTCCACATAGGTCGGCTTCTTGATGGCGTCAGCCGAGCGGCGCATGCCGCGGCGCGACGGCGAGGTTTTTCTTCTCGGAACGGCCATTTCAGTATCCTCTAGGGATTGGTGTCATCAGGGCATCGTCCGCGGAGGGACGGCTCAGCACCCGCAAACCGAGGCGAGCTGAATGCCGGTCAAGGCCGGGCTTATAGAGGAAGGCCTGCCTTAAATCTAGGGCTCTGGGCCGGAAAATGCGCCCGAAAAGGACCGGAAATCAGCGATTCTCTCGCCAGCAGGTCGAAAGCGAGCTGGCCTGCGCCCTCGCCACATAGGTCCCGGCCAGCCGCCGGACACCCGGTCCCGGCGTCCTGGCGCTGCGTTTGACCGGATTCGGCAGGATCGAGGCCAGAAGCGCCGCCTCCCGGGGGGAGAGGTTCGCCGCCGATTTGCCGAAGGCATAGGCGCTGCCCGCCTCGACCCCAAACTGGCCCTGTGGTCCCAGCTCGGCGATGTTGAGGTAAATCTCCAGGATCCGTGCCTTGGGCAAGACGAGATCGATCCACAGCGCCAGCGGGAATTCCAGCGCCTTGCGGACGAAGTCCCGCCCCTGCCAGAGGAACAGGTTTTTCGCCACCTGCTGGGTGATGGTGGAAGCGCCCCGGAACGGGGTGCCGTCCTCCCGGGCATCGTCGACCGCCTCACGCAGCGCCCCCCAGTCGATGCCGTGATGCTTGCAGAAATGGGCGTCCTCGGCCGCCACCACCGCGCGTGGCAGCGAGGGCGACATCGCCGCCAGATCGATCCATTCCCGCTGCATCGGCGCCCCCCGAAACGAGCGCCAGATCATCAGCGTCGAAACGGGACGACCGGTGCGGTAGAACGGCGCGACGACATAGGGCGCGAGAGCCGCGACCGCGAGCACCAGGAGAAGGGTTTTGACGACGCGCAAATCAACCTTTCCGGCGCAGAACGAAACGCGGCCACGGGCCCGGCATTAAGTCTGTGATAATTCGGGCCTTTTCCAGCACTTTTTAGGCCTTCCAAACGATTGACTGAGGCGGGCGCATAAAGGATTGTCCCGCCGAATTTTAGTTCTGGAGCCCTTCTTGATGACCGGCACGTCCCCGTCCGATTTCGCCAAACGTCTGGACAAGACCGCTGATGACACCGAGGCGCTGCTCGGGCGCCTGCTGTCGGACGACATCCTGCCCGATGAGATCGCCCGGCCCAAGCGACTGATGGACGCAATGCGCTATTCGAGCCTGAATGGCGGCAAGCGCCTGCGGCCGTTCCTGGTGGTCGAGAGTGCGGCGGTGTTCGGTGTTCCCCGCGAAGCCGCGCTGCTCGTGGGCGCCGCCCTCGAATGCATCCACTGCTACTCGCTGATCCATGACGATCTGCCGGCGATGGACAATTCGGACCTGCGCCGCGGCCGCCCGACCCTGCACAAGAAGACCGACGACGCGACCGCGATCCTCGCCGGTGACGGCCTGTTGACACTCGCCTTCGACATCATCACCCGCGACGAGATCCATCGCGACGCCAATGTCAGGCTTTTGCTGACCCGCGCGCTGGCGCGCTGCGCCGGCATCGGCGGCATGGTCGGCGGCCAGATTCTCGATCTCGCCGGCGAAGGCCGCTTTGGCGGCAACGAGCCGATCGACGTCGCCCGCATTCAGCAGATGAAGACCGGCGCGCTGCTGCGCTACGGCTGCATCGCCGGCGCGATCCTCGGCCAGGCCTCGCAAAAGGAATATCAGGCGCTCGATGATTACGGCCGCGCGCTCGGCGAAGCCTTCCAGATCGCCGACGATCTGCTGGACGTCGAAGGCGATGCCGCCGCGCTCGGCAAGCCTGCCGGCGCCGATGCTGCGCTGGGCAAGACCACCTTCGTCACCCAGCTCGGCATCGAAGGCGCCAAGCAGCGCGTGCGCGACCTGCTCGCACGCGCCGACGGCGCGGTCTCGATTTTCGGCGATCGCGCCGCCGTGCTGCAAGCGGCTGCGCGGTTCGTGGCCGAACGGAAGAGCTGATAGCGCGATGGCGGGCGGCAGCAAGGAAGACCCCGCCCTCGCCCGCTTTCGCAAGATGTCGCGGCCGATGCGGCTGATTTATGCGCGTCCGCGGACGTTCATGTCGCTTGCCGTTGGTATTCTCGTCTGCCTGCTCATCCCGGGTTCGCACCGGCTGGTCACCCGGCTTCTGTTCGGCTGGGATGCGTTGATCGCCGTTTATCTGGTGCTGGTCTACGCGATGATGCTGTGCAACGACCACCAGCACATCCGCCGCGCCGCAGCGATGCAGGACGACGGTCGCTTCGTGATCCTGCTGGTGACGGCGATCGGCGCCTTCGCCAGCATCGCCGCGATCGTCTCCGAGCTTGGAACGCCACATCGCGGCGTCCTGGAGCTGAGCATCGCAATCACCACCATCGTATTGTCATGGGCCGCCGTGCACACGATCTTCGCGTTGCATTATGCGCATGATTATTACCGGCACGCCACGCCGGGCGGCCTTCAGTTTCCCAGCGGCGACAAGGAAGACCACGCGGATTATTGGGACTTCGTCTATTTCTCGTTCGTGATCGGCATGACCGCGCAGGTCTCCGACGTCGGCATATCCGATAAGACCATCCGCCGCACCGCCACCGCGCACGGCATCATCTCATTCATCTATAACACGGCCTTGCTGGCGCTGACGGTCAACATCGCGGCGAGCGCGATCTCGACGTAGTCGTTGTCCTGGCGAAAGCCAGGACAACATTGGGAGTTAATTACAGACCTCGGCATTGGCATCGTTGCCGGGGCCGCCGCCGCCGCGATATTCGAGATGGCACCCTCGGTTGACCGGACGGCAGCCGCCGCTATTGCAGAAGAGCTGTCCGCCACTCGAGCGACGGCTGGCGCCAGCGGCAGCAGCAATGCCGGCAGCGCCACCAAAGCCGCCCGCTGCTCCGGCAGCTTCACCGCCGGCTTGACGACGCTGCCGTGCGGGACGTTCCTCACCGTCGTCACGCTTTGCAGTTGAAGGCTTGGCGGGCTTGGCCGCACGCTGCTTCTCGCACTCGTTGTCGTCGTTGAGCGCATAGCCCTCACGGCAGACGATCCTGGTGCACTTATCCCCGTCGGCCTTGAAGCCGTGCTCGCAAACCAGCGGACAGACGCGCGACTGCTTTGACTTGACCGTGTCGAGTGCATCGGTGCTCGCCACCTTCACGTCGAGCTTGGTGCCGGCATAACGGTTGAACTGCGACAACGAGCGCTGCGCAGACGTCGTCCAGTTGCCGTCGGCGGCGCCGGAGAAGCAGCCGACGCGACCGAGCTCGGTCTGCACCGAGCGGCTGAGATCGGCCGGCGCGGTGGCCGGCGTCAGCGACGCGACGTTGGTGCCGGCCGGGCTCGCCGTGCTGGCTGGCGCTGCACCCGGCGCCGCGGCGGCGAGATTGACGCGCTGCTGCTCGGCGGCGGCCGCCTGCTGCTGCGCCTGCTCCTTGGCCTTTTGCGCGGCAAGCTGTACCTGCTCGGCGGCCTTCGCATCGGCGGCTGCCTTGGCCTGCGTATCCTTCTGCGCGCCAAGTGCGGCAAGACGATCGCGCTCGGCCTCGGCCTGTTTCGCCTTCTCGGTGGCCGCCGCATGAGCCTGCTCGGCGCCGATTTTTTCGACCTGAAGCTTGGCGAGGCTCGCATAGAAGCCGTCAGGATGCTGGGCGAGGAACGCATCCCACGCCGGCCTGTTGCCAACCTGGAGCGCGAGCTCGTAATCGCGGCGGATGTCGGCCTGCGGGTTCGGCACGGGCGCAGCGGCAGCCGCAGCGGTCACCTTGACCGGCACCAGCGGCACGTCCTCGCCGCCGAGCGAGCCATAGACGAACGGCTCCTGCTTGTTACCTGTCGACTTGAGCACGTCGTCGCGCACGAAGCCGAAGGCGCGGCGGACGTCGAGGCCCGGCGTCGTCAGATGCTTGGACAGCGCCACGGTAAAGGGGCTGTTCGCACCGTCGCCGTCCTGCGCCGTGAAGCCGGCCTTGGCCGAATAGGCGATCAGCGTGTTGGGGCTGGTCGGCTCGACCTGGGCGAGGCCGCGGCCGATGCCGCGCGAGGCGACCGTGCGCTTCATGGTCTTGCCGAACGGATTGTCACGGCAGGCATCCAGGATCACCAGGCGAAGCTGCTTGGCCGGTTCGACCGCAACCAGGACGCGGTCGAGGGAGAGCGCCTCGTCAAAGACGTCGGTGTCACGCTCCAGCTTGGCGTCGACAGGGATCAGATAGTTCGAGCCTTCGACCTCGATGCCGTGGCCGGCATAATAGACCACAGCGATATCGGCATCGCGGGTCCCGTCGGCGAATTCGCGCAGCACGCGCCGCGTGTCCTGCGCCGTCAGATCGCGCCGGGAATCGACGATGTCGAACCCGGCCTCCTTCAGCGTCCTGGTCATCACCGAACCGTCATTGACGGGGTTCGTCAGCGACGGCGCATGCTGATAGGCGGAGTTGGCGATCACCAGCGCGACGCGCTTTCCGGCGAAAGCCGGCCCGGTGCCGAATAGCAGCGCGACGGCAAGGAGAAGGGGGCAAAGTCTGAGCAATTTGCGCATGGCACGACTTCCGGGTTCAGGGCATTTCAAGCCCCTTTGGGATGGCTTTAGCAGGATCCGCCGCGAGCGCTTGTGATGGAGGTCACGAAGGTGGCGCCAGCGGCAGGCCGAAAGGCCCCTTTTGTTTGTCGCGCCAGTCCGGGCGCGGTTCGCCGAGAAACAGGCGCGCAGCAGGTTCCCTCAGGCATCTCCCACGTGGCCCCGATATTGCGGCAGATTATCCGTAATCTCGTGCCAGGGCGCCTTCGAGCCCACGAAAATGTGGGCGCTCGGTCGGATCGAGGGGGCATCGACCAGGGTTCCCATGGCGACATGGACCCATTTTCCCTCGCGCACCCGGGAATAAAGCAGCGAGCCGCAACGGGCGCAGTGGGCGTCATGGGTGGTGTCGTCACCGTAGATGGTGCGCTGGTTCTCGCCCCTGACGATGCGGAGCTTGCTCTGCTCGATGCCGGCGAACGGCTTGAAGGCGGCGCCGGTGGTGCGGCGGCAATCCGAGCAATGACAGTTCAACGCATAAGAGAACGCGTCAATCACCTCGTAGCGCACGGCGCGGCAATAGCATTCGCCGACCAGGATACGAGCGTTCGAATTCTCTGATCCGGTCATCACAGTGTCCTCGCGCAAATGGTACGCACCCATAGCGCAATTTGATCTGTACGACTAAGTTCACCCCGAGCCATCAGTCAAAGGGATGACCCATGAGCCAGAACCGTTCGAGCGTCGAAGCCGTCGTGCAATCCTATTTCGACGGACTTTACGAGGGCGATGCCGAAAAACTCGGCGCGATCTTCCATCCCTCGGCCGATTTGCGCTGGGTCGAGAAGGGTGAGCTGCAGGTGCTGACCGTGCCGGACTGGCTCGACCGGGTGCGCAAGCGCCCCTCCGGCAAGGCCGAAGGCAAGCCGCGCGAGGATTTCATTGTCACCATCGACCGTTCCGACGACAAGACCGCCTTCATCAAGGTCCGGTGCCAACTGCCGCCGCGTTTTTTCACCGACTATCTGGTGGCGATGAAGCTCGCCGATGGCTGGCAGATCGTGTCGAAGTCTTATCGGTATGATCTGCGGGAGTGAGGGGGGCCTAATCTTCCGCTGCCCGAAATCGGGCGCACTCGTCCCACATCCTGCGTCATTGCGAGCGAAGCGAAGCAATCCAGAGTCTTTCCGCGGAGGCTGGCTGGATTGCTTCGCTGCGCTCGCAATGGAGATGCGGATGGAGTGCATGCCGCATCTCCACCTCGCCCCCGTCCCGCCCAAGAGTCCCCCATGCTTCTCGACCGCCGTTCGCTGCTCGCCTCGCTGTGCTGGATTGCCGCCTCCCCTGCGCTCGCCGCGGACGCGCAGCCTGAGCTCGAAACCTATGAGCGCGAGAGCGGCGGCCGGATCGGGGTCTATGCCGAGAACCTCGCGACCGGCGCAAGGTTCGCCTGGCGCGCCGACGAACGGTTCGTCATGTGCTCGACATTCAAGGCTTCGCTGGCGGCTTGCGTCCTGGCGCGGGTCGACCGCGGCGAGGATCGGCTTTTGGCCATGATCCCGTACGGCAAGGCCGACCTGCTGGAGTACGCACCGGTCGCCAAGCAGAACGTTGCCGCCGGAGCAATGTCGGTCACCGAGATGTGCAAGGCGATCGTCGAGCTCAGCGACAACGCCTGCGCCAATTTGTTGCTGGCGCGGATCGGCGGTCCCGCCGCACTCACCGCGTTCTGGCGGTCGCTCGGCGACACCACCTCGCGGCTCGACCACAACGAGCCCGAGCTCAACCGCTCACCGCCCGGCGATCCCCGGGACACCACGACGCCGGCGGCGATGGCAGGCAATCTGCGCCGGCTGATGACGGGCGAGGCGCTGTCGGCCACCTCGCGCGCACAGCTCACGGAATGGATGGTGGGCTGCAAGACCGGCGCGAACCGGCTGCGTGGCGGGCTCCCCGCTAGCTGGAAGATCGGCGACAAGACCGGCAACAACGGCAAGGACGCCTCGGGTGATATCGCAGTGGCCTGGCCCAAACCCGATGCGAAGCGCGATGCACCGATCCTGATCGCGGCCTATACCCAGGGCGGCACGCCGAGTGCGGCGCAGATCGAAGCCGTATTCGCAGGCATCGGCCGCATGGTGGCCGAGCGGCTCGCGTGAGCCGCATGCATTGACCTTGCGGCCGCTTCCGGGTGAAGAGGGATCATCATGGAAGCGAAATTTCAAACCTTTCTCATCCTGCTCGCCGTACTGGCGGGCACCGCGCTTGTCGCCCGCCGCTTCAACATCGCGCCCGCCATTCTGCTGATGCTCTCCGGTGTCGGCCTTGCCTTCGTGCCGGGCATGCCGCCGGTCGAGCTGCCGCCGGAACTGGTGCTCCTGATGGTGCTGCCGCCGTTGATCTACTCGGCAAGCGTCGCGATGAGCTGGCGCGAGTTCAAAAAGAATCTTCGCCCCATTGTGCTGCTGGCGGTCGGCGCGGTGATCTTCACCACAGCGCTGGTCGCAACCGCCACCCACTATTTGATCGGCCTGCCCTGGACCATCGGCTTCCTGCTCGGCGCCATCGTCGCCCCGCCCGACGTGGTGGCGCCGCTCGCGATTGCGCGCCGGCTGCATTTGCCGCGCAGGCTGATGGTCATCCTCGAAGGCGAAGGGCTCGCGAATGACGCCACCGCGCTGATTCTCTACCGCTTCGCGCTCGCCGCAATCATGGTCGGGCATTTCTCGCTACCTCTGGCGGGCGGCGAGTTCTTGCTCATCGTCGCCGGCGAGATCGCCTTCGGCATCGGTGTCGGTTGGCTCTCCCTGCGGTTCCGCAAATGGTCGGGGGACCCGCAGGTCGAGCTGACACTGTCGCTGATCACGCCCTACGTGTCCTACTGGCTACCCGAGCATCTCGGCGGCTCCGGCGTGATCGCCACCGTCGCCTGTGGCCTCTATGTCAGCTGGAACGGCCCGCTGCTGATCTCGGCATCGACGCGGCTGCAGGGCATCTTCTTCTGGGACCTCGTGATCTATCTGATCGAGGGCTTGTTGTTCCTTCTCACGGGGTTCCAGATGCGCGCGCTCTACGAGAAATCGAAGGCGTTCCCGCTCGACGACATCATGATCGCGACCGCCGTGGTGCTGGCGGTCGTCGTGATCGCACGCTTCGCCTGGCTCTATCCCGCGACCTATCTGCCACGGATGCTCAGCAAGTCGTTGCGCGCGCGCGATCCGTCACCACCATGGCAATGGCCGTTCGTGCTTGCGTTCACCGGCGTGCGCGGCGCGGTGTCGCTCGCGGCGGCGCTGGCGCTGCCGTTCACGCTGCCGGGCGGCGAGGCCTTTCCGTTTCGCGACCTGATCCTGTTCGTTGCCTTCGGCGTCATCTTCATCACGCTGATCGGCGTTGGCCTCACGCTGCCCCCGGTGGTGCGTTGGCTCGGTGTCGCGGAAGCCGGTCGCAGCGAGCATGCCGCCGAGCACGAGTCAGAGATCGCGGCACGGCGCCAGGCCCTCGATGCCGCCCTGAAGTCGCTCGACGCGCTGACCGAGGAGAAAGACGTGTCGGACGAGGTGATGCGGCTCCTGCGCGCCCGGCACGAGATCCGGGTCAACCAGCTGCCCGATTCGCTCGATCCCACCCACCACGACGTCTCCGCCGCCGGCACCGCCTTGACCCGCGATCTGATCGCCGCCGAGCGCAAATTCATTCACGAGCTGCTGCGCGACGGCCAGATCACCGACGAGACGCGGCGGCGGATCGAGCGGGATCTGGACCTGGAGGAGGCGAGTTTAGCGAATCGCGAGTATCGCGGGGGGCCGCTATAGATTCCCGTCATTGCTAGCGGCGCAAGCTACCGCCTCTCGCAAAATTCCTTCATCGCCACCGCCACGGCGCCCGCAATGATCTCCTGCCGCTCCGGGGAGTTCATCGCCATCTCCTCGTCGCGGTTGATGATGGAGCCCGCTTCGAGCAGCACTGCGGCGCTGCGGGTTTGCGAGAGCACGACGAGCCCGTCATAGCGGTAGACGCCGACATCCTTGTCGAGCAATTGGCGCCGGTAGCGGCCCATCACCGGCAGGGTGTATTGGCCGGCATAATGCAGGTCCTGATCCTTTAGCTGCCGGCCGATCATCCGGGCCAGCATCAGGCTCGCAGCGTAGTGCGGATTCCGCTGCGACACGAAAAGAGAGTGGCCCGAAAAGCGATCGCTGAAATAGCTGTTCGCACCGTCGAACTCCCAGGTCTCGATCAGCTTGTCCGGCACCGAATCGTGATGGATCGACAGGAAGAGATCGGCCCGGGCGTCATTCGCGGTGCTGACGCGTTTGAGCAGGCTCGGCCGCGCCTTGCCGGCCGTGACGAGCAGCCGCGTCGCGGCAAAGCCTTCGGCCTTGAGCCTCGCCGTGATCAGACTCGCAAGCCGGAAGTTGAAGCCGAACTCAGTGTCGTTGCGTGCGCTCAACGCGCCGTAGGAGTCCGGGGTGTGCCCGACATCCACGACGATCCGGAATTTCGACATCTCACATTTGACCGGCGCGTGCGGCGGCTTGGGTTTCGCGATTTTCCGCGCGATAGCAGCATGGCCCTCACCTGCAGGCGCCAGCGACCATAGCAAGATCGACGCGATGAGCGTCGAGACGAGACTTGCAAGGATGCTGCGCGGCTGCCCCAAGCGCTACTCCGCTGCCGCTGTTCGCGGTCGGCCGACAAAGCCCGTGGCGTCACCGAAACGCTCCAGCATCACCGCGGACAGGTCCTTGGCCTTGCTGGTGACGCAGGCGCCCGAGCGCACGGCGTAGCGATCCTGATGCGCGGCCTGCGGCGGCGGCTCGCCCTGCTGAAGCGCTCGCGCCAGCTCCATCACGACTTTCCGGAAATGCATGATACCGAGATCGGTCGGACCGAGATGCTCGCGGGTGCGGTCGGCGATCGGGCCCTGGCTGTCCTGCACGGCCGCGTCCTGTTCGGAGACGCCCTTGATGCCGGTGTAGCTCCTGGTCTTCTGCAGCTTGCGGTCGATCAGATAGTCGTTGCCCTTGTGGCGCAGCGGCACGTAATTGTCGCCGACCTCCGCGATCACGCCATTGCCGCGGTCAAAGGCGTCACGCTCGGCTTGCGTCAGCGGCCGCTCCGGATTCCAGGCATAGGTGTAGATCCAGCAATTGGTGTCGGTGACGGGCACGAAGGTCTGGCCAAAGATGTTCTCGCCCGGCATCGCGCTCGGGGCATAGGCGTGGAACGGCATCAGAAACTGCGCGATGCGCCAGTAGATGTTGTCGCCGCCGGTGAGCCGCCCGCCGGCGATGGTGAGGCCAGCCGGGTGCGCCTGGATCTTGATCACAGGCCGTGGGTCTTCGGCGATCCAGCGCATGTGATCGCTCGACATCCGCGCGATCGGATTCACAAAGTGCTTCTTGATGTCCAGGATCTCGTTCTCCTCCTTGTCGAAGGAGAGATGGGCGAAGGTGAAATGCGCGGTGTCGATCGAGCCTTCGAGCGCCTGCACCCAGTTGCAGTCCTGCCATTTCTTGCTGACATAGCGGTGCGAAGCTGGCAGCAGCGCCATTTCGAGATCGGGCAGATCAGGCATGGTGTCAGCCGGGCCCATATAGGCCCAGATCATCTCGCCCCATTCGCGCGCCGGATAGGATTTGATGCGGATGAGATCCTTGGCGTTGAGATCGGGATAGGAGGTCGGCATGTCGACGCACCTTCCGTCGGTGTCGAACTTCCAGCCGTGATAGACGCAGCGGATGCCGCATTCCTCATTGCGCCCAAGCCAGAGATTGGCGCCGCGATGCGGGCAATACTGGTCGATGATTCCGACGACGCCGCGGGAGTCGCGGAAGGCAAGCAGCTCCTCGCCGAGCACGACGATCTTCTTCGGCTCACCGTCGGGTTCAGGCAGTTCTTCGGACAGCAGCACGGGAATCCAGAACCGGCGCAACAATTCACCCATCCCCGTTCCGGGACCGGACTCGGTCAGGAATTTGTTGTCCTCGGCGCGGAGCATGGAAAATCCTCCCGACGGTCTTTGTTTTCGGCAAGATTGGCGCGGCCGCGGGAAGACGTCAACGCGGAACGCGGTGGGCAGGCCGGTTAAACCGGCCGCTCCCCCTTCACCGTCACGCGCGTGCCGGAGCGCGTGTGGGGCCAGTAGTCCCACATCGCGCGGTGCTGGGTGCAGCGGTTGTCCCAGAAGGCGATGGCATTCTCGGTCCAGCGAAAGCGGCACTGGAACAGCGGGTTCTCGGCGTGCTGGTAGAGATAGGCCAGCATCGCATCGCTCTCGTCGCGCGGGATGCCGTTGATGTGGCGGGTGAAGCCGCGGTTGACGTAGAGCGCCTTCCTGCCCGTGACCGGATGCGTGCGCACCACGGGATGCTCGGCACTCGGATAGGACGGGCGGTCGGCGACGCCGTAATTGGCGTAGAGCCCGCGATAGATCGGCTCGCCGTCATGCAGCGCGGTGAGCCCGTCGAGATAGGCCTTCATCCGGTCCGACAGCGCCTCGTAGGCCGCGTACATGTTGGCGAACAGAGTGTCGCCGCCGCGCGGCGGGCACTGCTTGATGTAGAGGATCGAGCCCATCGGCGGCTCGAGATCGCAGGACACGTCGGAATGCCAGCCCTCGCCGTTGGCGCGCGGCGAGTTCGCATCCGCATAGATCTTCATCAGCGCCGGGTCTTCATCCTCATGCGGCGCGGCAGGATGGAAATGCAGCTCGCCGAACTTGCGGCCGAAGGCGAGATGCTGTTGCGGAGTGATGTGCTGGTCGCGGAAGAAGATGACGAGGTTTTCGGCAAGCGCGCGGTGGACCTCGTCCATCTGCCGGTTGGAGCGCGCATCATCGGAAACGAGCTTGCCGATGTCGACGCCGGAGATTTCCGCGCCGATGATGGGGGTGAGCTTTTCGACCGCGATGGTCTCGTAAGGCGCGCCGTCGTCCGCCGCATGGCGATAGCGCGGGCCCTGCTTGCCGGCGAGTGAGCTCATGGCGTGTCTCCCGATCGCTCTTGATTGGGGACATCGTAGCCCGGATGGAGCGAAGCGCAATCCGGGTTGAGTTCGTCAGCTTGCGAGAACCCGGATTTCGCTGCGCTCCATCCGGGCTACACGCCGCAAAAGCGGGGCAATACTACTCCGCCGCGGTCACGGGCACCTTGGCGCCCTGGCCGTAGCGCTGCTCGATGTAGTCGATCACGAGCGCCTTGAAGTCGGCGGAGATGGTCGGGCCGCGCAGGGTGCGGAACTTCTTGCCGTCGACGAACACCGGGGCAGCCGGCGCCTCGCCCGTGCCCGGCAGCGAGATGCCGATATTGGCGTGCTTGGATTCGCCGGGGCCGTTGACGATGCAGCCCATCACCGCGACGTTGAGCTCTTCCACGCCGGGATACTTCGTCTTCCAGGTCGGCATCTCGTCGCGGATGAACCCCTGGATCGAGCTGGCCAGCTCCTGGAAGGTGGTCGAGGTGGTGCGGCCGCAGCCGGGGCACGCCGCAACCAGGGGCACGAAGGTGCGGAAGCCCATGGTCTGCAAGAGCTCCTGGCCGACCTGCACCTCGCGGGTACGGTCGCCGCCGGGCTCCGGCGTCAGTGAGATGCGGATGGTGTCGCCGATGCCCTGCTGCAACAGGATGCCGAGCGCGGCCGAGGACGCCACGATGCCCTTGGTGCCCATGCCGGCCTCGGTCAGGCCGAGATGGATCGCGTAATCGGAACGGCTGGCGAGATCCTGATAGACCGCGATCAGATCCTGCACGGCCGAGACTTTGGCCGAGAGGATGATGCGATCCTTCGGCATGCCGAGCTCTTCGGCGCGCGCGGCCGAGAGCAGCGCGGACTGCACCATGGCCTCGCGCGTCACCGCGCGCACGTCGCGCGGATCGGCGGACGCGGCGTTCTCGTCCATCAGCTTGGTCAGCAGCTCCTGGTCGAGCGAACCCCAATTGGCGCCGATGCGCACCGGCTTGTTGTTCTTGTTGGCGATCTCGATGATGTCGGCAAACTGAGTGTCGCGCTTGTCCTTGAAGCCGACATTGCCGGGATTGATACGATATTTGGCGAGCGCCTCGGCGCAGGCCGGATAGGCCGCGAGCAGCTTGTGGCCGATATAATGAAAGTCGCCGATCAACGGCGTGGTGATGCCGCGCTTGAGCAGGCCGTCGCGGATGTGCGGGACGGCGGCCGCGGCCTCCTCACGGTCCACGGTGATGCGGACCATTTCGGAGCCGGCGCGGGCGAGCGCTGCGACCTGGGCAATGGTGCCGTCGATATCGGCGGTGTCGGTGTTGGTCATCGACTGCACGACGATCGGCGCACCGCCGCCGACGGCGACGTCGCCGACCTTGACCTGGGTGGTCTTGTGCCGGGGCGCGGGGCCCGCAACGTCGGAATCGATGGTCTTTTCGAGCTTGTTCATGGCGTCCAAATATCAGGTTTTGGTGACGTTCAGCAATGCATCGCGCGGTGCCGCAGCGGATTGGCTGGGACGGTTAACCAGAAAAAGCCCAGCAATGACAAGGACGGCGGCAGCCCCGAATGTCAGGTTCAGCGTGTCGTGCATGATGAAATAGCTACCCACCACGCCAAACAAAGGGGTGATGAAGGTAAAAGCCGACAATTTGCTGGCCGAATAGGTCTTCACCAGCGCGAACCAAAGCGTGAACGTGGTTCCCACGACCCAGATCGCCTGGAAGGCCATCAGGCCCAGCGACAGCGGCGACGGGGTATGCGGGATGGTCTCCCCGAACAGCCAAGCGGCCAGCCCCAGGATCGGGATCGAGGTCGCGACCTGGTAGCCCAGCGCCTTCTCGGGCGCGGCGAAGCGCAGCCGCGTGCCCTTGGCAACCAGCGTGGTCGCCGCCCACAGCGCGGCGCCGCCGACGATCATGAGGTCGCCGAGCAGAACATGCGAATCGACATTGGGCTGCGGCACGCCGATCGCGAGTGCGACGCCGGCAAAGCTGATGGCGAGCCCCAGCCATTGCGTCCCGCCAAGTCGCTCGCCGAGCACCTGATAGGAGCCGAGCGCGACGAAGAACGGCGCGGTGTAGAGGAACACGACCGCCCGCGATGCCGGTGTGAAGCGCAGGCCCTGAAAGATCAGCACGAACTCGATGCCGAACATCAGTCCGGCGATGACGCCCGGCTTCCAGGTGCCGTCGCGCTCGAAGAATTTAACGCCGCGCAAGCTGCCGATGATGAACAGCACCGGCAGCGCGCCCATCGAGCGGAACGTGGCCTGAAGCATCGGCGGGATGTCCGGCAGCACCAGCTTCACCGCGATCTGGTTGAAGCCCCAGGTCAGGCACAGCATGAGCATCAGGGCGATGGCGCCGGCACTGAGGGGACGACCGGCGGACGGTATGGCTTGAGGTGAGGACATTTCTTCCTGAAAAACCGGCTTTGCGCCGTTGTTGCTCTATGCAGCTTTCTGACAATGCGCACAAACGCCCGTGATTTCCACCACTGACAATTTGGGAGCGAAGCCTGAGCTGCGCGCGGCGGCGTTGAGATCCCTGGCGAAGGAAGCCGACGGAATCTCACCGACCAGGCCGCAGCGCTCGCAGATCAGGAACGTTACCGCCGAGGTCGCGTCGTGGTCGTGAGCGGCGCAGGCGAGATAGGCGTTGCGGCTTTCGATGCGGTGCACGAGGCCGTTGGCCATCAGGAAATCGAGAGCACGATAGACCGTGATCGGCGCCGGCCGCGGCATCGACTTCGCCAGCTCGTCGATCACCTCATAGGCGCCGAGCGGCCGGTGGCTCGAGAGCAGCGCCCCCAGCACATGGCGGCGTATCGGCGTGAATTTCTGCGCGCGCTCTCCGCAAACAGCCTCGGCATGCGCCAGCGCATCCGCGGTGCAGCGGCCGTGATCGTGGTCGGGCGCGGGAAATGCCGGTTTTGCGAGGGTCATGCGACCGGCGTTCTAGCATTTCGAAAGGGGAACCCAAAGCGGGACCGGCGATGCGGCCATCAGCCATGCTCGGCCTGCGGGACAGTGTCCCGCAAACCCGCCATGAAATAATCATAAGCTTGCTTATTATATTCCAAGCTTATTGGAGACCAAGCTCATGAGCCCAGGGCCCGTGGACCAGAATTTCCTGTTTACGCTCGCCGAGCTCTATCGCCTGCTCCGGGTCTATGCCGACAAGGAAGCCTCGCGCTTCGGCATCACCCGCGCGCAATGGGCGGTGCTGGCCAAGGTCGAGCGCAGCGAGGGCATGAAGCAGTCGGAGCTCGCCGAGCTTCTCGAGGTGCAGCCGATCACGCTGACACGCCTGATCGACAAACTCTGCGACAGCGACTGGATCGAGCGACGCAACGATCCTTCGGACCGCCGCGTCAAGCGGCTGTACCTGAAGAAGGCCGGGCGGCAATTGCTCGGGCGGATGAGCGGGCTGAAGTCCGAGCTCACGGCCAACGCGCTCGACGGCATCACTCCGGCGGACGCCCACCGCCTCCTCACCCAACTCGAAACAATCAAGGAAAACGTGCGGTCCGCGATCCAGACCAGCGGAGCGGAACAAGCGCGTAAGGAGCAGCGCTATGGCTGATCAGGTTCTCAAGTTCCAGCCCGAGCAGAAAATCGACGGCGGCAAACCCACCAAGAAAGCCGGCACCAATCCGCGCCGCCGCCTGGTGGCGGGCCTGCGCCGCTATCGCCGCGTGCTGCTCCTGGTCGTGCTGCCGATCGTCGTCGCGACTGCCGGCTTCACTTTCTATCTCAATGGCGGCCGTTACGTCGGCACCGACGACGCCTATGTCGGCGCCCAGAAGGTGCTGGTGACGCCCGATATCTCCGGCAAAATCCAGAAGGTCGTCGTCAAGGAGGGCCAGATCGTCAAGCACGGCGACGAGCTGTTCGAGATCGACCCCGCTCCGTTCCGTCACGCGCTGGAAGAAGCCAAAGCGCAACTCGCCCAAGCCCGCATCACCTATGACAATCTCGTTGCCAACATCAGGATCTACGGCGACATGCTCAATCTCGCCCAGCAGGGCATGGACCTGAAGCAGCGCGACGTCGAGCGCAAACAGTCGCTGGTGAAGAACAATTACGGCTCGCAGCTCGATCTCGACAACGCGTCGAATGCATTGGTGACCGCCGGCGCGCAGGCGCAATACATCAAGCAGCAACTCTCGAATGCCAGGACGCAATTGCTCGGCAACCCCGAGTTGCCGCTGGAGCAGTTCCCGGCCTATGCGCAAGCGAAAGCCAAGCTGGACGATGCCCAGCGCAACCTCGACCACACCGTGCTGCGGGCGCCGATGGATGGCGTGGCAACCCAGGTCGAGCAGATCCAGCTCGGCCGCTACGTCGCTGCCGGCACGCCGGTGTTCTCCATCATCGACGTGGCCCATCCCTGGGTCGACGCCAATCCGAAGGAGAGCGACCTCACCTACGTCACCGAAGGACAGCCGGTCACGCTCGAGGTCGACGCGTTCCCGAACCATACCTTCAAGGGCAAGATCGGCTCGCTCTCGCCCGGCACCGGCGCGCAATTCGCGATCCTGCCGCCGCAGAACGCCAGCGGCAATTTCGTCAAGGTGGTGCAGCGCGTGCCGATCCGCATCTATTTCGACGAGACCGACAAATACGTGCGCAAGCTGAAGGCCGGCATGAGCGTCTACGCCACCATCGACACCGGCCACCGGCGCTCGCTCGCCGGCCTGCTCGGCCTGTCGGCGACCGCGAGCCAAGACAAAGATTCGGACAAAGACTGAGACAGGGACTGATCCGATGTCCGGCCCCAATGCCCATTTGATGGTTCCCGGCTTGCGCCGGAACATGGTGACGATCTGCGCCATGACGGCAACCATCATGCAGGCGCTGGACACCACCATCGCCAACGTCGCCCTGCCCTACATGCAGGGCACGCTGTCGGCTTCGCAGGACCAGATCAACTGGGTGCTGACCTCCTACATCGTCGCCGCCGCGATCATGACGGCGCCGGTGGGCTGGATCGCCAACCGCTTCGGCCGCAAGCGCATCTTCATCATCTGCTCGGCCGGCTTCACCATGGCATCGGTGCTGTGCGGGCTCGCGCAGGACATCAACCAGATGGTGCTGTTCCGCCTGCTGCAGGGCGTGTTCGGCGCCGCCCTGGTGCCGTTGTCGCAATCGGTGATGCTCGACTATTACACGCTCCAGGAACGCGCCAAGGCGATGTCGATCTGGGGCATGGGCGTGATGATGGGGCCGATCATGGGTCCCTCGCTCGGCGCCTGGCTGACCGAGACTTATTCCTGGCACTGGGTGTTCTTCGTCAATTTGCCGTTCGGCGCCATCACCGTGATCGGGCTCATCATCTTCATGGACGAGACCCGGAAGGATCTCAGTCTCAGATTCGACTGGTTCGGCTTCGCGGCACTGGCGGTCGCAATCGGCTCGCTTCAGCTCGCGCTCGACCGCGGCGAGCAATTGGGCTGGCTCGAATCGGCCGAGATCCTTGCGGAGTTCATCGTCTCGGCGGTCGCCTTCTACTTCTTCATCGCGCACTCCTTCACGACCTCGACGCCGTTCATCCGCTTCGCGCTGTTCAGGGATCGCAACTTCGTCACCGGCTGCATGTTCATGGTCGTGATGGGCCTCGTGCTGTTCTCGACCATGGCGCTGGCCTCGCCCTACATGCAGAACGTGATCGGCTATCCCATCATCACCGCGGGCCTGCTGCTGGCGAGCCGCGGCTTCGGCACCTTCTTCGCCATGATGCTGGTCGGCCGCATGATGCGTTACATCGAGGCCCGCACGCTGATCATCACCGGCCTGACGCTGACCGCGGGCTCGCTGTTCCAGATGACCGGCTGGACCGATTTGACCCAGGTGCCGGAGATCGTGACCGTCAGCGTCATCCAGGGCTTCGGCTTCGGCCTGGTCTTCGTGCCGCTTTCGACGGTGGCGTTCCTGACCTTGTCGAACGAGCTGCGCACCGACGGCACCGCGATGCTGACCCTGATGCGCAACGTCGCGAGCTCGGTGGGCATTTCCGTCGTCATCGCCCAGCTGACGCAGGGTACACGGCGGACTTACGCGATCCTGTCCGAGCACATCAACCCATTCAACCATGCGCTCCAGATGCCCAGCGTCAGCGGCATGATCAATCTCTCCACCGACGCCGGCCGTGCCATGGCTGATCGCATGGTCAGCGTGCAGGCGCAGATCATCGCCTTCGCGCACGACTACGAGCTGGTGATGTTCTTCATCCTCTGCACCATCCCGCTGGCCCTGCTGATCGGCTCGACCAAGGCCACCCTGCGCAAGCAGGCGGCCGGGCCGGAACATGCGGTGATGGAGTGATACGTCGTCCCGGCGAAGGCCAGGACGACAGCGGTTTTGTGGCGTGAGCAGTTACAACAATTCCTCGCAGCCCAGATCCTCGACCGCCATCATCACGCGCTCCAGATTATTCCACCAGATCACCGGCGGGAGGTTGATGCTCCATTGCCAGACCGGCCTCGTGATGTGCCAGAGCACCGACAGACGATAGTCCCGGTCGAGCGCGCCGCGCGTGTAGCCGCTGACGCCGCTGGCGATCAGCGTCTCGTGATAAAGGTTGAGCAGCGGCCGCTCGAGCATCTGCCTGCGGTCCGGATACCACTGCATCGCCATCATGTAGGCGAGGTCACTCGTAGGCACGTTGATGCGCCACTGATCGAAATCGAAGATGCGCGCGGTATCCGCGACGCCGGGCCGCGGCAGCAGGAAATTCCAGACATGGGCATCACCATGAGCAATGCTGATGTGACGTCGCGAATGATAGCGCTGAGATAGCCGGGCCGACTGCTCGATCAGGCGGCGGTAGAAGGTGCGGCGCTCTTCGCTAAGGCGATCGCCGAGCAGATCGGCAAAACGGTCATAATGGCCGGCGAAGGTCTCCATGTGCTGCATGCGGTCCTCGGGGCTCGCCCAGGTGCCGACGGTATCACCAAGACCAGGATGGTCCCACCATGCCGCATGCCAGCGTGCCAGCGTCGTGACGATCGCCACCGCCTGCTCACGTGACGGCGGCAGCGGCCATTGGGTCGCGATCTCGTGGCTGTCGGTGAGATCCTCGAGCAGCAGGTGCCAATTGAGGCTTTCCTCGTCGAAACTCCCGTCGAAGCAGCGCGGCGCGAGCCCCTGCGGCATGCTTGGCCCAAGCTGCGTGTAGAAAGCCACTTCCTGTCGACCAGCATCTGCAAGCGTCTTGGTGAAGTCGGAATTGGCAGTCTTCAGGATCAGCGATTGCGGCGCACCGGCGGATTCCCCGACATAGCGCAGGCCGAGGCGAACGATGTGTGAGACGACGGTGTCGCGCTGATGCAGCACCTTCACTTCGCGCACTGCACCAGCGTCCAGTACGCCACTCCTGCGCAGCGCAGCTGTCAGTTGGGCGGGCTCAACGACCGCCGGCAATTGTGGAGTTGTCATAACCACGATGCCCCTGCCCCGCGTCATACTGCACGATCACGGCCGCAGGCGCCAGCGAACGACGTCGCGCCCGGCTCAGGCCGCCGCTGTCGAGTCGCGCACCGTCCGGACCACGACCGACCGGAGCTGTTCGAGATTGGCCGCCATGCCGGCGATCGCCTGTCTGACCTCCGCGGCGCGCTCGTTCACGGAGGCGGCGTCGCGGCTGACATCACCGATCTTGGCCGAGACCTCCTTGGCCGCGGACGCCGATTCGGAGATCGACCGCGTGATCTCTCGCGTCGCCGCGTCCTGCTCTTCCATCGCGGCGGCAACCGAGGTGGCAACGCCGTCGATCTCGACGATGTGGCCTCCCATGGTTTCGACGGCGTCGACTGCGGCCTGCGTCGAGGCCTGGATCTCGGCAATCAGCCGCGCGATCTCCTCGGTGGATTTGGCGGTCTGGTCGGAGAGGGATTTCACTTCGGCGGCGACCACCGCGAAGCCACGGCCGGCCTCCCCGGCGCGCGCCGCCTCGATGGTGGCGTTGAGTGCCAGCAGATTGGTCTGGCCGGCGATGCCGCCGATGAGGTCGGAGACCTCGGCGATCTTCTTGACCGATCCGGCCAGCGTCTGGATGGTCGAGCGCGCCTGTTCCCGACCAGCGACCGCCGATTTCGTCACCGTGCTGGTCCGCGCGACCTGGGTTGCGATCTCGCGGATCGAAGCACTGAGTTCTTCAGCTGCGGCCGAGACGGTCTGCGAGCTGCCGAGAGCCTGGTTGGAGGCGGCTGCGACCGCCTGCGATTGTGTCGAGAGCGACCTTGCGATCTCGGACAGACTGGAGGCGGCACGCTCCACGCCTTGCGTCGCGGCGCTCGCGGTGTCGACCGAGCGGCCGGTCTCGCGCTCGACGGTTTCGGCCATCTGGTGCAGGGCGCCGCGCTTGGCGAGCGCCGCCTCCTGCGCCTTCTGCAACTGCTCCTCGCGCAGGCGGGAATTCTCGACCGCCGCCTGCTTGAACACCAGGAGCGCGCCCGCCATCGAGCCGACCTCGTCCTGCCGGTGCGCGAAAGGAATGTCGGCGGCGAGATCGCCGGTCGCGAGCTTTTGCATCGTGCTGGTCATGCGCACGATCGGGCGCATCACGCCGAGGGCGACGCCGAGCAGGCCCGCCGCAATGAAGGCGAGGACGGCGGCGGAGACGCCGAGGAGGATATAAAGCATGGAGCTGTCGCGGTCCGCGGCCAGCTTCTCCATGTCGGCATTCTGCTTGTTGGCGCTCTCGACGATGCTGTCGATGACGGCGCGGTGCGCGGTGTAGGCGTCCTTGAGCTGCGCGTAGGCGCGCTCGGAAGCGGCCGTGTCCTTGGCCTTGAGCGCGGGGAGGAGCTGGTCGGACAGCAGCTTCCAGAACTTCTGCACCTCGGCGTCGGATTTCGACACCAGGGCCGTCTTCAGGTCGGCCGAGAGGCTGGAGGTGACCCAGAATGCCTTGCGCTCGTCGTAATCCTTGCGGAGCTGGACCAGGCGTTCGCCATGAGCCGCCAGCTGGTCGGGCTCGCGCATGGCGAGCGTGGCCTCGAGGTAGGCCTCGATGACATATTCCGGCGGCGGCAGGATGTCGGCGATGAGATCGTTGCCCAGCTTGATATCGGAATAGAGCGGGCCGCCGACCTTGAGCTCTTTCAAGGCGTAAAGGCTGGTGGAGACCACGGCGGTGAAACCGATCGCCAGAACGACGCCGAAAGCAATGATTGCGGAAGAAAGCGAAAGGCGAATTTTCATGGAACAATCCAATGGGGCCGCGCCGAATCCCACGGACCTTAAAGGATTACGGTAAACACGGGATTGCTTCGCGCGGAAATTGCATCGCGCGAACTCCGGAAAAATACGGGAAACGGCGTCAGGTGAACGGTTTCGGGCAGCGAAATCAGGCCCGTCCTCCGCTGTCGTCCCGGGTCGGCGCTCCGCCTGTCCGGGACGACGCTGGACTCACACGTCGAAAAACACCGTTTCGTTGTCGCCCTGAAGCCGCAGGTCGAGCCGGTACACCGGCTTGCCGGCCTCGCGCACGGCGGTCAGCGTGGCGCGGCGGTCGGCCGGCACCACCGCCAGCACGGGATCGGCGGCATTGCCGGCCTCGTCGCTGAAATAGATGCGGGTATAGAGATGCCGCAGCATGCCGCGGCCAAACACCGCAAGCAGGATATGCGGTGCCTGCGGCTTGCCGTCGGGATCGGGCACCGCGCCCGGCTTGATGGTTTCAAAGGAATAATTGCCGTCCTTGTCGGTGCCGCAGCGGGCAAAGCCACGGAAGCTCGCATTCGGCAGCGCGCGCTTGTCCTGCGGATCGGCAAAGCGCCCCTGCGCGTCGGCCTGCCAGATCTCCAGCATGACATCGGGCACGACGACGCCGTCGCCGTCGAACACGCGCCCCTCGATCCGGACGCGATCGCCGGTGACGTCGGGCGTCAGGGTCGAGTTGGTGAACGCATCGTTCCAGGCGTACTCGCCGGTCGGCGTCAGGCCATATTTGAAGAACGGGCCGACGGTCTGCGACGGCGTGATCCCATTGTCCTGCACTTAATGGTTCTCCATAGGGGTGGCGTTCTTGCCCCGCAGCACGATGTCAAAGCGGTAACACAGCGCCCATTCGGGCTGGGTGTTCTCGAGATCGAACGACGACACCATCCGCGCCCGCGCCTTTTCGTCCGGCACCGAATTGAAGATCGGATCGAACGGGAATAGCGGATCGGCCGGGAAGTACATCTGCGTCACGAGACGCGTGACGAAGGAATGGCCGAACACCGAGAGATGGATGTGTGCGGGACGCCAGGCGTTGTGATGATTGCCCCAGGGATAGGCGCCAGGCTTGATCGTGACGAAACGATAGTAACCGGAGGCGTCGCTCACGGTGCGACCGGCGCCCGTAAAGTTCGGATCGAGCGGCGCCGGATGCTGGTCGCGGACGTGAACGTAACGGCCGCAGGAATTGGCCTGCCAGATTTCGACCAGCGAATTTGGCACGCCGCGGCCGTCCTCGTCGCGCACATGGCCATGCACAATGATGCGTTCGCCGAGCGGCTCGCCAGTGTGTTGGGTGGTGAGGTCGTTGTCGCCCTCGCGCACGGTCTCGTGGCCGTAGACCGGGCCGGTCAGCTCCGACAGCGTATGGCGCATCGGGATCAAGGGCTTGTTCGGCGCGCGCTTGATCGAGCTCTTGTACTCGGGCGACAGCGGCAACGGATGCGCCGTGTTGCTGTCGACGGGATAGATGAATGTCATGGGCGAACTCCTCCCCCGGCCCTTTTCCGACCGGTCTACGCTTCCGCCAATCATTATAGGATATAACTAATTGGGGGAAGCGGCTTTGCGCCCTATTTGATGGGCGGACGCGGCAGGACGGCCTCCCCGGCTTCGAGCCGGTAGACATGGTCGAGCGAATACCAGGGCGTCGCGACGTCGCGCTCGGTCGGGTGTGGCGTGTCATGGCGCAGGAACTTGCCGACCAGTGCCTTGGTCACGCCGAACTGCACATCGCTATCGATATGCGGATCGGCGGGGTCGTAGACCTGCGAGATCAGCACCTTGAATCCGGGCTTGAAGACCAACGCGTGCAGGTGCGCGGGACGATAGGGATGTCGGCTCTGCGCCTCTAGGAGGCGGCCGACCACGCCGTCGGTCGGAATGGGATAGCCGACCATCATCACGGAGCGGAAAGAGAAGCCTCCGTCCTGGTCGGTCGTAAACTTGCCGCGCAGGTTCATGTCGGCCTGCTCGGGGTCTTGGTTTTCATAGAGACCAACCGGCGACGCGTGCCAGACATCGACCTCGGCACCGGCGACGGGACGGCCGTCCCTGTCCACGACGCGGCCGTTGACGAACAGCGGCGCGCCCGGTGTCTCGGAGCGGACGATCGATCCGCCATTTTCCACCCGCGGCGAGTTCAGCCGCCAGAACGGTCCGAGCAGCGACTGGTCGGTTTCCGTGTTGCCCTCATCGCCGTTGTTCAGCAGGCACACCAGCGGCGAGACGCCGAGCGAGCCTGCCATCAGCACGACCTCGTTATGCGTGTCGGTCGAGAGCTTGCCGAGCTCGGCGATCACAGCCGTGGCGTCGCGGAATTCCTTCTCGGTCAGGCGAACGTCGCGGACAAAGCGGTGCAAATGCTTGACCAGGGAGACCATGATCTGGCGCAGCCGGGGATTGGACGTCTGCTCCATCACCGCCAATGCCGCAGCCGTGACGTCCTGCTCGCTCGCGATGATCATGGCACGGTTCTCCCTGTCGTTCCGGGGCAGCCCGAGGGCTGAACCCGGAATCTCGAGATCCCGGGTTCGGTGCAAATGCACCGCCCCGGGATGACGGCACGCTTCGCGTCCCGTCAGTTCAGCTTCTCGATCGCGACGGCAACGCCCTGACCGACGCCGACGCACATGGTGGCGAGCGCCAGCTTGCCGCCGCGCTTTTCCATGCCGTGCACGGCGGTGAGCGCAAGGCGCGCGCCGCTCATGCCGAGGGGATGACCGAGTGCGATCGCGCCGCCATGCGGATTGACGAAATCGGCATCGTCGGCAACGCCGAGCTGGCGCATGCAGGCGATACCCTGCGAGGCGAAGGCTTCGTTGAGTTCGATCAGGTCGAAATCGCTGATCTTCTTGCCGAGACGCTCCATCAGCTTGCGGGTGGCCGGCACAGGTCCAATGCCCATGATGCGCGGCGGCACGCCGGCCGAAGCGAGGCCGAGGATGCGCGCACGCGGCGTCAGGCCGTGCTTCTTCACGGCAGCCTCGGACGCCAGGATCATCGCGGCGGCGCCGTCATTGACGCCGGAGGCGTTGCCGGCGGTCACCGTGCCGGGATTGCGCACGATCGGCCTGAGCTTCGTCAAGGCTTCGAGCGTGGTCTCGGGGCGCGGATGCTCGTCCTTGTCGACGGTCACAGGGCCGGCCTTGCCGCCGGGAATGGTGATCGGGATGATCTCCTCGGCGAAATAGCCGGCCGCGATCGCGACGCCCGCGCGCTGCTGCGAGCGGATCGCGAAGGCGTCCTGATCGGCGCGCGAGACCTGGAATTCCTCGGCGACGTTTTCGCCGGTCTCGGGCATCGCGTCGACACCATACTGCGCCTTCAGCAGCGGATTGATGAAGCGCCAGCCGATCGTGGTGTCGAAGATCTCAGCCGAGCGCGAGAACGCTTCCTGCGCCTTGCCCATCACGAAGGGCGCGCGCGTCATGGATTCGACGCCGCCGGCAATCGCAAGCTCGATCTCGCCGGAACGGATGGCGCGGCCGGCGGCACCGACCGCATCGAGGCCGGAGGCACAGAGCCGGTTCAGGGTCTGGCCCGGAACCGAATCCGGCAGACCCGCAAGCAGGAGCGCCATGCGTGCCACGTTGCGGTTGTCCTCGCCGGCCTGGTTGGCACAGCCGAAGAAGACCTCGTCAACCTGTGCCCAATCGAGATTGGGGTGCTTGGCCATCAGAGCCTTGATCGGGGCCGCAGCCAAGTCGTCGGCACGCACCTTGGCGAGCGAGCCGCCAAAACGGCCGATCGGGGTCCGCACGGCATCGCAGATAAAGACGTCACGCATCGTTGTTCTCCCTGAATGCCGCGATCCGGCCTGAATTCTTCAATGTCGACGGAGTTTTAGGAGGGCGCCCGCGGCAGGTCAATTGACCGATACGCCCGTGTTCCGAGGGGTGCGCACGCGAGTTGCGCATGCCGCGGTGCGGACAACGTGGAAAACCTCCCCTCCGCGGCCAAAGCGATAGGAGCGCGAGGTGAAATTTTGTAGGTTGCGCCGCCCATGACGATGCAACAGCCGATCCCAGTGCCGCCCCCTGACGATACGCCCGCCCAGCAGGCGGAAGCCGCCGCGCGCGTCACGCCGATGATGGAACAGTACCTTGAAATCAAGGCGGCGCATCAGGGCCTCCTGCTGTTCTACCGGATGGGCGACTTTTACGAGCTGTTCTTCGAGGACGCAGAGATCGCCTCCAGGACACTCGGCATCGTCCTGACCAAGCGCGGCAAACATCAGGGCGCCGATATCCCGATGTGCGGCGTTCCGGTCGAGCGCTCCGAGGATTATCTGCACCGGCTGATCGCCGGCGGCCACCGCGTCGCGGTGTGCGAGCAGACCGAGGATCCCGCCGCCGCCAGGGCGCGCGGCAACAAGAGTGTCGTGCGCCGCGGCGTGGTGCGCCTGGTCACGCCGGGCACGCTGACCGAGGACACGCTGCTCGACGCGCGCGCCAACAATTACCTGCTGGCGCTCGCGCGCGCGCGCTCATCGGCGGGCGGCGACCGCTTTGGCCTCGCCTGGATCGACATCTCGACCGCCGAATTCATGGTGACGGAATGTTCGGGCGGCGAACTCGCTGCGACGCTCGCGCGCATCAATCCGAACGAGGTGATCGTCACCGACGCGCTCTATAACGATAGCGAGCTTGGACAGACCCTGCGCGAGCTGCCGGCGGTGACGCCGCTGACCCGCGACGTCTTCGACGGCGCCACCGCCGAGAAGCGGCTGTGCGACTATTTTGCCGTCGCGACCATGGACGGACTGTCGCAGCTCGCGCGGCTGGAAGCCACTGCTGCCGCCGCTGCCGTCACCTATGTTGACCGCACCCAGGTCGGCAAGCATCCGCCGCTGTCGCCGCCCGCGCGCGAAGCCTCGGGCGCGACCATGGCGATCGATCCCGCCACCCGCGCCAATCTCGAACTGACGCGGACGCTGGCCGGAGAACGCCGCGGCTCGCTGCTCGATGCGATCGACTGCACGGTGACCTCGGCCGGTTCGCGCCTGCTGGCGCAGCGGCTTGCGGCGCCGCTGACCGATGCGGCGGCGATTGCGCGGCGGCTCGATGCCGTCGGCAGCTTCGTTGCCGACTCGGCCGCGCGCGAGGACATCCGCAGCATCCTGCGCGGCGCCCCGGACATGTCGCGGGCGCTGGCCCGTATATCCGTCGGCCGCGGCGGGCCGCGCGACCTCGCCGGCCTGCGCGACGGCATCATCGCCGCCGACCAGGTGCTGACGCGGCTTGACGAACTCGACCAGCCGCCGCAGGAGATCGCCGCGGTGACGGCGGCGCTCCAAAGGCCATCGCGCGAGCTCGCGGCGGAATTCGCCCGGGCGCTCGACGATCAACTGCCGCTGATCAAGCGGGACGGCGGGTTCGTTCGCCAGGGCTATGAGCCTGCGCTGGACGAAACGCGAAACCTGCGCGACGCCTCGCGCCTGGTGGTGGCCTCGATGCAGGCGCGCTACGCCGACAACACGGGTGTGAAGGGTCTCAAGATCCGGCACAACAACGTGCTCGGCTATTTCGTCGAAGTTACCGCGCAGCACGGCGACAAGCTGATGTCGGCGCCGCTGAACGCAACCTTCATCCACCGCCAGACGCTCGCCGGCCAGGTCCGCTTCACCACCTCGGAACTGGGGGAGATCGAAGCCAAGATCGCCAATGCCGGCGACCGCGCACTCGGGCTCGAGCTCGAGATTTTCGAGCGGCTCTGCGCCGAGGCGTTGGCGATCAGCGAGGAGCTGCGCGCAGCCGCCCATGCCTTTGCACTGCTCGACGTCGCGACGTCGCTGGCCAAGCTGGCGATCGACGAGAACTATGTGCGGCCCGAGGTGGACGGCTCTCTTGGCTTTGCCATCGAGGCCGGCCGTCATCCGGTGGTCGAGCAGGCCTTGAAGCGCAATGGCGAGCCGTTCATCGCCAATGCCTGCGACCTCTCGCCGGGCCCTGCGCAAAAATCCGGCCAGCTCTGGCTGCTGACCGGCCCGAACATGGCCGGTAAATCGACCTTTCTGCGCCAGAACGCGCTGATTGCGTTGCTTGCCCAGATCGGCAGCTTCGTGCCGGCGACACGCGCGCGGATCGGCATCATCGACCGCCTGTTCTCGCGTGTCGGCGCCGCCGACGATCTCGCCCGCGGCCGTTCCACCTTCATGGTCGAGATGGTCGAGACGGCTGCGATCCTCAACCAGGCCGGCGAGCGCGCGCTCGTGATCCTCGATGAAATCGGCCGCGGCACCGCGACCTTCGACGGCCTCTCGATCGCCTGGGCCGCGATCGAGCATCTGCACGAGAGCAATCGTTGCCGCACGCTGTTCGCGACGCATTATCACGAGCTGACGGCGCTCTCCGCAAAGCTGCCGCGGATGTTCAACGCGACCGTGCGGGTGAAGGAATGGCAGGGCAACGTCGTGTTCCTGCACGAGGTGTTGCCGGGTTCGGCCGACCGCTCTTACGGCATCCAGGTCGCCAAGCTCGCGGGCCTGCCGCCGGCCGTGATCACGCGCGCGAAATCGGTGCTGGCCAAGCTGGAAGCCCAGGACCGCGGTCAGACCGCGCGCGCGCTCGCCGACGATCTGCCGCTGTTCGCCGTGCCCTCGCGCGCCGCCGCGGAAGCCGTGCCGCCGAGCGAAGCCGAACTGCTGATGGATGCCGTGAAGGCGCTGCACCCGGACGAGATGTCCCCGCGCGAGGCGCTCGATGCGCTCTATGCGTTGAAGGCCAAGCTGCCGAAACAGTGACGGTGCCGTGGGGTGGGTTAGCCGAAGGCGTAACCCACCACTTCTGTCACCGCAGAAACCAAAGAGGTGGGTTACGCTCCGCTAACCCACCCTATTCCGAGCGCTGGCTATGCCCTCGCCGAGATCGCCGCGGCTTCCGCTGCGGCGCGCTGCATGCTGGTCGACATCTCGTTGGTCACGGTGCTCTGCTCTTCGATTGCCGCGGCCGTCGACGTCACATATTCGCTGACGTTGCTGATGGCCGTCTTGATCGAAGCCAGGGCGGTGACGACGTCTCCGGAGATGCCGTTGAGAGGCTGCCGATCTCCGCGCCGATCTTGTCAGTGGCCTGCTTGGCTTGGTTGGCGAGGCTCTTGACCTCCGAAGCCACCACCGCAAAGCCCCGACCGGCTTCGCCGGCGCGGGCGGATTCGATGGTGGCGTTAAGTGCCAGGAGGTTGATCTGCCCGGTGATGTTGTTGATGAGCTCGACGATCCCGCTCATCGCCAGCGCCGCTTCAGTGAGGCGCTGGGCCTGGGCATCAGCGGACGCGACCTGCTCCACCGCGCTCATCGCGGTCTCGCGCGATTTGGTCATGGCCTCGGAAATCTCCCGCACCGAGGCGTTCAGCTCCTCCGAACCCGCGGCGACCGATTCCATCATGCTGCGGACGCGCTCGTTGCCCATGCGGACCAGCACCTGCTTCGTGACGTCGGTCGCATATTTCACGACCTTGAACGGCTTGCCGTTGAGATCCATGATCGGGTTGTAGGAGGCCTGGATGTAGACCTCCTTGCCACCCTTTCCGATGCGCTTGTATTCGGCCGCCTGGTACTGGCCGCGGTTGAGCGCCGCCCAGAACTCGCGATAGTCATTGCCATCGCGCTCCGAGGGCTCGACGAACATGCTGTGGTGCTTGCCCTTGATCTCCGCCAGCGAATAGCCGAGGGCGCCGAGGAAATTGGGGTTGGCGGTGATGATCGTGCCGTCCATGTTGAACTCGATCACGGCTTGCGCCTTGTCGATCGCCGCGATCTGGCCCGCAAGGTCGGCACTCTTGAGCTTCTGTTCAGTGACATCGGTCGCGAACTTCACCACCTTGGTGGGCCTGCCCTTCTCGTCGAAAACGGGATTGTATGAGGCTTGGATCCAGACTTCCTTGGCGCCCTTGCCGATCCGCTTGTATTCGGCGGCCTGATATTCGCCGCGGTTGAGCGCAGCCCAGAACTCGCGATAGGCCGGGCTTTCGCGTTCGACAGACGGAACGAACATGCTGTGATGTTTGCCCTGGATCTCGTTCATCGTGTATCCGAGCGTACGCAGGAAATTCTCGTTGGCGGTGAGGACCGTGCCATCCATCGCGAACTCGATGACCGCCTGTGAGCGGTTCGCGGCCGCAACCTGTCCCCCGAAGTCGAGGTTCTGAAGGCGGATCGAAGCATCGGACCATTCCACGACAGTTCCGGCCCGGCTGCCGTCTTCGTTCTTCAGCGGTGTCGCGACGAGGTCGAACTTGTGGCCACCAACCTGGATCATCGCACGATGCACCGCGGTGAGGCTCGCTAGCATCTTGCGCTGATGCTGGGGATTCTTATGAAACACATCGATGTTGGTTCCAACGAGCGTCGCCACGTTGAAGTGGGGCAGCTCTTTCTTGAGATCGGGCTCAGCCGCGCGCAGCAGGTCTGTCACCGCATCATTCATGTAGACGATGTTCAGGTCGTTGTCGGCCACCATCAGGTTGGCGCTCACAGCCTTGGCAGCCATCATAACCAATGCACCGCTATTCGACTTGCGCTTGAACATGGTGTCTCCAAATTGATCTGGTTGTGCTCGGTGCCATGGACCGATGGCCGAAAAAAAATGGCGTTGAATGCTAAACTGGACGCCAACGAGTCCAAGTATAGGACGCAAGCTGAAACAAACCGCTAACTAAGCTATCGATAAATGGCACGCGCGAGTGATTGAAGAACGCTCGAAAAAAACCTGCACCGGAGCGCCGACGCATCGGCAGATGAATGATCATTCAATGACTTAGCGGGGCAACGATGCCTGGCAAGGATGAAAGGTGCACTGCAGGCTGCAGTTGCCGCCACACGTCAGCCCACCACCGTAGTACTCCGGGTGACCTGCGGCTCGCCTTGAAAAGTCTGCGCGACGATGTTGTCAGGCAGCCTGGCCTCGAAGCTTCCGCCGGCCCATCCACCACAGCGTCAGATTCCAGGTCACGCAAGTGCCAAGCGCAACAGAGAGTCCGACGGCGGAGCCGAACCACACGACCGCCACGTGCAACACGGCGATCGCCATTCCGAATCCGAGCAGGCCCCAGGCCGAATTGGCCAGCACCGCGGCGGTCGGCGGACCGCCGATGCGCGGATGCAGGATCACCATGATGCTGGAGAACACCACGGGATACAGCGCAATGATGCCGCTGATCCGGGGACCGACCCAGCCCGAGGTCGAGACGACGATGGCGACGAGCGTCGCGACCAGCGCAGCCCGCATCGGCACGTCGTACCAGCGCCGCGTCACCAATGGCATCTTCACGTGGCGACAGCCCGCGAGCAGCGGAATGCAGATGCCGAACGCGATCAGATTGGCGGCGAGCCCGGCTGTGAGCGGCCAGTCGAACTGCTTGATGATCGATGCGAACACGATCCAGACCGCGACCGCGCTTCCGCAACTCACCAGAAGACTGCGCCGCTGTGCCAGCACCACATAGGTGACGCACATGAAGATCGTCGCTGCATTGACCGGCAAGCTCGACAATGCGCCCTGCGCGATGAAGGCGGCATCGTGGTCGAGCGCGAGGAAGACGTAGGATGGTCCGGCCGAAACCGGCAAGGTCGCGACCAGCGCGCCGATCACCGGCCCTGAGCGCTCGGTGATGATCGACGCCGTCACGACGAACGCCGCCGCGACCATCATGCGCAGAACGAGGATGAGGATGAAGTGGAGCTCGGGGGACATTTTTTTCTTTTGTCGTCCTGGACAAGCGAACGGAGTGAGCGCCGATCCAGGACCCATGACCACGGGCTTCGCTGTGTTAGACGGTCGTAGTCGCCAGTATCGCAACACAATCGGCGTCGGGGTAATGGGTCCTGGCTTTCGCCAGGACGACACCGATTGTTGGACTGCGGTCCGCGCCTTACATCCGCTGCATCGACACCGAGACCTTCGGGCCGTTCTTGATGGTCTGATAGACCACGCAATAGCGCTCGGTGAGCTTGAGCAGCAGGTCGAGCTTGTCTTGCGGCGCATCAGTGTCGACGTCGAAGCGCAGACGTATCTCGGCGAAGCCGACCGGCGTCTCCTTGTCGACGCCGAGCGTGCCGCGGAAATCGAGATCGCCCTCGGCGTAGACGTTGCCGGTCTTCAAGGGCACCTCGATCGCGGTCGCGACCGATTTCAGCGTGACGCCGGCGCAAGCGACCAGCGCCTCCAGCAGCATGTCGCCGGAGCAAAGCTCCAGGCCGGAGCCGCCGGTCGCCGGGTGCAATCCGGCCATTGCGATGGCGCGGCCGGTCTCGACCTTGCAGGCGATGCCCTCGCTGTCGGTCGAGCCCTTGGCCTTCAACGTGATCATCGCGGTCTTGGGGTCGGTCTTGTAGCGCTCCTTGATCGGGGCCTGCATCTGGCGCAGTGCTGCGGCGTCCATTTTGTCTCTCCCGGTAAAATTGCTTCTCGATGTACCGGCTTGGAGAGAAATTGTCACCACCACATGGCCTGACCGGGACCCTGGGTTGCGTCACGGTCGGGCACGTTGCGGTCGAGCGAGCGGTCGAGTGACGTCAGCACACTTCGCTTGAAATTCTCGAACAGCGGTGAATTGCGGTCGCGTGGCCGGCCGAGATTGATCTCGATCTGGTCGAACAGCCGGCCCGGCCGCGGCCGCATCACCAGCACGCGGTCAGCCAGCACCACGGCCTCGTCGACGTCATGCGTGACGAGGATGAGCGTCGGCCGCGTGTCGGCCCAGAGATCGAGCAGATGATCCTGGAGATCCCTGCGGGTGAAGGCATCGAGCGCCGAGAACGGCTCGTCGAGCAAGAGCACCTCGGGCTGCGGCACCAGCGCGCGGGCGATCGCGACGCGCTGTGCCTGCCCGCCCGAGAGCTCGCGCGGCCAGGCCTGGGCTTTCTCGGCGAGCCCGACACGATCGAGCGCACGCGCCACCTTTTCACGTCGCTCAGTCGCGGGCCCATCGGCAAGCCCAAAGCCGATATTGTCGGCGACGCTGAGCCAGGGCAGCAGCCGCGGCTCCTGGAAGATGATCCCGATCTTGGCATGCGGCGCGGCGATCGCCTCGTTGTCGAGCGTCACCGTGCCCGAGCTTGCGCGGTCGAGGCCCGCGATGGCGCGCAGCAGCGTGGACTTGCCACAGCCCGAGCCGCCGATGATGGCGACGATCTCGCCTTGCCTGATCTCGGCGGAGAAGCGCGCCAGCGCCTGCACGCCGTTGGGATAGGTCTTGCTGACCCGGTCGAGCGCCAGCATCGCCTTATGCTCCCACCGTACGCCCGAAGGCGTCCTGCCAGCGCAGGAAGGGCGCAGCCGCGATCTCGATCAACCAATCCGTGAGCTTGCCGAGGATCGCGAAGATCACGATGGCGGCGAGGATCTGCGCGGGCTTGCCGAGTTGCTGGCCGTCGAGCAGGAGATAGCCGAGGCCTTCGGACGCGCCGATCAGCTCGGCCGCCACCACGAACATCCAGCCCAGACCAAGACCGACGCGCAAGGACACGACATAGGCCGGCAGCACCGCGGGCAGCAGGATCCGCCGGATCATGGCAGGTCCGGAGAGACGGAAGGTGCGACCGACCTCGACGATCTTGCGATCGACGATGAGGATCGCGCCCATCACGCCGAGATAGACCGGGAAGAACACGCCGACCGCGATCAGCGCGATCTTCGAGGTCTCGAAGATGCCGAGCCAGAGAATGAACAGCGGCACCCAGGCCAGCGATGGGATTGCGCGCAGCGCCTGCACGGTCGGATCGAGCAGCCGCCGCGCCAGCGACCAATAGCCGGATATGGCGCCGAGCAACGTGCCCGCGACCACGCCGAACCCAAAGCCAAGACCGACGCGCCACAGTGTCGCGGCGATGTGACGGACCAACTCGCCGGAGCGGGCAAGATCAACGATGGTGGCGAACACGCGCGAGGGCGGCGGCACCAGCCGGCCGTTGGACCAGCCGCGCCAGACCAGGAGTTCCCAGCCAAGCGCGAGGGTGAGCGGCAACAGCAATCCCAGCGCCGGTCCCGCATAGCGCGACAGCCGCGAGGGCGCGGCGCTCTCGGCCGGTTCCGAGGTTTGTTGCGCGGCTGGCGCGTCGGAGATCATGGTCGGTAGGAAGCGCGTCTCGTCAGGGAATGCAACACTACTCTTGCCGCGCCCTCCTCTACCTGAGTAGCCCGGATGGAGCGAAGCGCAATCCGGGAATCGTGCCCCAGGATGGACCGCCCCGGATTTCGCTGCGCTCCATCCGGGCTACAAGGCCAACCTTAATTCGTCGGCAGCGGCACCTGATCGTCGATCAGAGCATCGAGCGTTGCCTTCACATCGACCTTGGCATCGACCACGCCGGCCTGTTGCAAAGCGAGGCCCGCGGCGAGGATCGACTCGCGCTGGGGCGCGCCGATGCGGCTGTGGGTCAGCTCGGTACGCTCCTTGAGCTGCTTGTCGACGACAGGCTCCGGCAGCTTGGTCACGGCGATGAAGGTCTTCTTGAGCTCATCGTAATTCGCCAGCGAATACTTTCGCGCTTCTTCGTAAACGGCAAGGACGCGGCGGGCGACATCCGGATAGTCTTTCAAAAACTGCTCGCGCACATTGAGGATGCCCCAAGTGTTGGCGTCGGCCTTGCGGTAGAACAGTTTCGCGCCGTCCTCGACCTCGGCCTGCGCCATCATCGGATCGAGCCCGGCCCACGCATCGACGTCGCCGCGGATCAGCGCGGTCTTGCCGTCGGCGTGCTGGAGCAGCACCGGCGTGATGTCCTTTTCGGTGAGACCGGCGCCAAGCAGCGCGCGCACCAGGAAGATGTGCGGATCGGTGCCGCGCGTCACCGCGACGCGCTTGCCCTTGAGGTCAGCGACATCAGCGATCTTGGAATCCTTCGATGTCACCAACGCCGTCCATTCGGGACGCGAATAGACGTAGATCGACTTGATCGGGTTGCCGTTGATACGCGCGACCAGCGCCGCCGAGCCCGCGGTCGAGCCGAAATCGATCGAGCCCGCATTGAGGAATTCGAGCGCCTTGTTGGAGCCGGCCGACTGCACCCAAATGACGGTGATGCCGTCCTTGGCGAACTCCTTTTCCAGGAGCCCCTTCTGCTTCAGGACCATCGACACCGGATTATAGGTCGCCCAGTCGATCCGGATTTCCTTGAGCGGATCCGCCGCCCGCGCCGCGGGGGACACGGCAAGAGCGACCGCTCCCGCCAGCAGTATGCGTCGTGTAATCCTGATCATGCCCGGCCTCCTCAAAACTTCATTGTTTTTCAAAGAGTTATATCTAGAAATCAACGAGAAAATCCATCCCTCGAAAGCGCGCCGGCTGAGAACAGCTTTGCCCAAAGCCGCACCTTTCCAGCATGGAACGACTATTGCGAGAGAATGGCGGGTGACAGCGCCGGCCGCCTCTTATATCCGGTGAGACATGGACAGCGTTGCGACTGAGCAGAAGGCCGAGGTGGACGATCGCTTCGACACCGCGCGGATCACCGCCGCGGTCGATGCGCTTGCCGAGAAGCACCAGGGACGCGAGGACGCGTTCCGCACGGCGATGGCGCAACTGCTCAAGGCCGAGCTGATTGCGTCGCGCGCCGCGGCACAAACGATCCTGCTGAAGGACCGTCACGGCCGGCGCTGCGCCGAGCGGCTGTGCCACGTGCAGGACGAGATCATCCGCATCCTGTATTCGGCCGCGACCCGCCATCTCTACCGCTCGCCGATCCCGAGCGGTGCCGAGCGCATGGCGGTGGTGGCGACCGGCGGCTATGGCCGCGGCCTGATGGCTCCCGAGTCCGACATCGATCTGCTCTTCATCCTGCCCTACAAGCAGACCGCCTGGGGCGAGCAGGTGGCCGAGGCGATTCTCTATTGCCTCTGGGACATGGGGCTGAAGGTCGGTCACGCCACGCGCTCGGTCGACGAGTCGATCCGGCAGGCGCGCGGCGACATGACCATCCGCACCGCGATCCTGGAGACGCGCTTCCTTACCGGCGACCGGCCGCTTTATGACGAGCTGGTCGCCCGTTTCGACAAGGAAGTCGTACAAGGCACCGCGTCCGAGTTCGTCACCGCAAAGCTCGCCGAGCGTGAGGAGCGGCATCGCCGCGGCGGCCAATCGCGATATCTGGTCGAACCCAACGTCAAGGACGGCAAGGGTGCCCTGCGCGACCTGCACACGCTGTTCTGGATCGCGAAATACGTCTACCGCGTGAGCGACACCGACGAGCTGGTTGACCGCGGCGTGTTCGACGCGCAGGAATACCGCACCTTCCGCCGCTGCGCCGACTTCCTCTGGTCGGTGCGCTGCAATCTTCACTTTTACTCCGGTCGCCCTGAAGAGCGCCTTTCCTTCGACCTCCAGCGCGAGATCGCGGTCCGGCTCGGCTACACCTCGCATCCCGGCATGCAGGACGTCGAACGCTTCATGAAGCACTACTTCCTGGTCGCCAAGGAAGTCGGCAACCTCACCGCCATTCTCTGCGCCAAGCTCGAGGACCAGCAGGCCAAGCCCGCACCGGTGCTGAGCCGGATGATGGCGCGGCTGCGCCCCACCGCGGTGAAGCGGCGGGTGCCCGACAGCGACGACTTCATCGTCGACAACAACCGCATCAACGTCGCCGCGCCCGACGTGTTCAAGCACGATCCGGTCAATCTGATCCGCATCTTCCGCCTGGCGCAGAAGAACAATCTCGCCTTCCACCCGGACGCGATGCGCGACGTGACGCGCTCGCTCGGCCTGATCAACGCGCAGATGCGCGAGAATCCCGAGGCCAACCGGCTGTTCATGGAAATCCTGACGTCCGACAACGCGGAAATCGTGCTGCGGCGGATGAACGAGACCGGCGTGCTCGGCCATTTCATCCGCGCCTTCGGCAAGATCGTCTCGATGATGCAGTTCAACATGTATCATCACTACACCGTCGACGAGCATTTGATCCGCTGCGTCGGCTTCCTCCAGGACATCGAGCGCGGCGGCATCGAGGAATTCGTGGTGGCGAGCGACCTGATGCGCAAGATCCGGCCGGAGCATCGCTCCGTGATCTACATCGCGACGCTGCTGCACGACGTCGCCAAGGGCCGGCCCGAAGACCACTCGATCGCCGGCGCCAAGGTGGCGCGACGGCTTTGCCCACGGCTCGGCTTCAGTCCAGCCGACACCGAGCTCGTGGCCTGGCTGATCGAGGAGCATCTGACGATGTCCACGGTCGCGCAATCGCGCGATCTCTCCGACCGCAAGACCATCGAGAATTTCGCCGCCGTGGTGCAGTCGGTCGAGCAGATGAAGCTCTTGACGATCCTGACCACGGCGGACATCCGCGGCGTCGGTCCAGGCGTATGGAATGGCTGGAAGGCGCAGCTCTTGCGCTCCCTCTACTACGAGACCGAACCGGTGCTGACGGGCGGCTTCTCGGAGGTTGACCGCGGCAAGCGCCTCACGGCCGCATACGCCGAATTCCGTAACGCCTTCGCGGAATGGCCGGCGGAAGAGCTCGACGCCTATATCGGCCGGCACTATCCGGCCTACTGGCTCAAGGTCGAGCTGCCGCGCAAGATCCGGCACGCGCGCTTCGTCCGTGCCAGCGAGCAGGCGGGCCACAAGCTGGCGATCAATGTCGGCTTCGACGAGGTGCGCGGCGTCACCGAGCTGACCATCTTCGCCGCCGACCATCCCTGGCTGCTGTCGATCATCGCAGGTGCCTGTGCCTCGGCCGGCGCCAACATCGTCGACGCCCAGATCTACACCACGACCGACGGTCGCGCGCTCGACACCATCTCGATCTCCAGGGAATACGACCGCGACGAGGACGAGGGACGGCGCGCGACGCGCATCGGCGAGATGATCGAGGACGTGCTGGAAGGCAAACTGCGTCTGCCCGAAGTGGTGGCGCGGCGCACCGTGCGCGGCAAGGCGCGGCCGTTCGTGATCGAGCCGGAAGTGACCATCAACAACCAATGGTCCGATCGCTACACCGTGATCGAAATGTCCGGCCTCGACCGGCCCGGCCTGCTCTACGAGCTGACCACCGCGATCTCGAAGCTCAACCTCAACATCGCCTCGGCCCATGTCGCGACCTTCGGCGAGCGCGCCCGCGACGTGTTCTACGTCACCGATCTCCTGGGCGCGCAGATCAGCGCGCCGACACGCCAGGCCGCGATCAAGAGCGCGCTGACCCACGTGATGGCCGGCGACAAGGCGGTTCAGCCGGCGGCGTGAGCGGAGAGACCTAAACCGCCACGCCTTCATGCCGCAGCAGCCAGCGCTTGCGCTCGAGGCCGCCGCCATACTTCACCAGAGAACCATCGGCACCGATCAGGCGGTGGCACGGCAGCACCACGCTGATCGGGTTGGAGCCGTTGGCATGGCCGACGGCGCGAATGGCCTTGGGCATGTCGATCCTGGCGGCGAGCGCGCCGTAACTCATCGTGGTGCCGGCAGGGATTTGCGCCAACGCATTCCAGACCTTCTGCTGGAACGGCGTGCCGGCGATGCGCCAGGCGATGCCGGAGAGCTGGCCGAGATCGCCCTCGAAATAATCCGACAGCGCAGTCCGCACGGCTGCGGGCGCGGGCTGGTCACTCAGCTCCACCGCACCGTAATGCAGGCGCAAGAGCTCGCGCATGCGGTGCTCGTAATCCTCCCAGTCGAGCGCGCGCAAGGCGCCCGCGTCGTCGGTGGCCAGCAGCGCAATCCCGATCGGCGTCGCCAGCCGATCGAGGCCGAAGCTTACAGGTGATTTGGTCGGTCGCGCGGGCATTGCAGCACCATGGCATCGAAACACGCCATCGCAATTGCCACGCCGGCCGTGCTAGCGTCCACCCGAAAGCTGACGCTGGGGGAGCTCAACTTGGTCTGGATCGCGAATATCCTGGTGGCACTGGTCGCCGCACTGCACGCTTACTTCCTGATCCTGGAGATGTTTCTCTGGGACAAGCCGCAGGGCTTGAAGGTTTTCCGCAACACGCCGGAGAAGGCGGCGATCACAAAGGTGATGGCCGCCAACCAGGGGCTCTATAACGGCTTCCTGGCCGCCGGCCTGGTCTGGGGGCTGGTGCACGGCAATCCGGCCTTCGCGTTCCAGATCAAGGCGTTCTTCCTGCTCTGCGTGATCGTGGCCGGCGCTTATGGCGCGGCGACCGTCAGCACGCGCATCCTGATGGTGCAGGCACTGCCGGCGGCGCTCGCTCTGTTAGCGCTGTTCCTGACCTGAGACGCCATAGCGCGGCGCCGCGATCCTTGCGCGTCGCCTGCCGTTCCTCCACAATCTCCGACAGCGATGGCGACCGTTGGCAATCAACGGGACAAGACCGTCGGTCGGAAATTCCGTCAGGAGGAACAACCCCACATGAGCAATCGCAGAGCCTTCATCACTGCCACGGCGGCGTTCGCCTTCGCGTTCTCCGCCAACCAAGCTCTCGCCCAGAAGAAATACGACACCGGCGCGAGCGACACCGAGATCAAGATCGGCCAGACCGTGCCGTTCTCCGGCGCCTATTCCGTCTACGCCAACATCGGCAAGACCCAGGCCGCCTATTTCAAGATGATCAACGATCAGGGCGGCATCAACGGCCGCAAGATCAATCTGATCCAGTATGACGATGCCTATTCGCCGCCAAAGACGGTCGAGCAGGTGCGCAAGCTCGTCGAAGGCGACGAGGTGCTGTTCACCTTCCAGATCATCGGCACCGCCGCGAACGCCGCCGTGCAGAAATATCTCAACGGCAAGAAGATCCCGCAGCTGCTGGCCTCGACCGGCGCCGCGCGCTTCAACGATCCGCAGAACTATCCCTGGACCATCGCCTATAATCCCAACTACGTGTCCGAGGGACGCATCTACGCCAAGTACATTCTCAAGGAGCATCCCAACGCCAAGATCGGCGTGCTCTATCAGAACGACGACATGGGCCGCGACTATCTCGCCGGCCTCAAGAGCGGTCTCGGCGACAAGGCCGCCAGCATGATCGTCGGCGAAGTCTCCTACGAGGTCACCGATCCAACGGTGGACTCGCAGGTGGTCAAGCTGAAATCGTTGGGCGCCGATCTTTTCTATGATGCCTCGACACCCAAGTTCGCGGCGCAGGCGATCAAGAAGGTGGCCGAGCTCGGCTGGACGCCGGTGCACATTCTCGACATCAACGCGAGCCCGATCTCGGCGACGCTGAAGCCGGCCGGCCTCGAGATCTCCAAGGGCATCATCTCCACCCAATACGGCAAGGAGCCCGGCGATCCGCAGTGGAAGGACGATCCGGGCGTGAAAGCGTTCTTCGCCTTCATGGACAAGTATTTCCCCGAAGGCGACAAGCTCAACACCGTCAACACCTATGCTTATTCCGTCGCCGAATTGCTGACGCAGGTGCTGAAGCAATGTGGCGACGACCTGTCGCGTGAGAACGTGATGAAGCAGGTCGCCAGCATCAAGGACTTCACCCCGAGCTTTGCGCTGCCCGGCATCAAGATCAACACCGGGCCGAACGACTACCGCGTCAACAAGCAGATGCAGATGATGAAGTTCAACGGCGAACGCTGGGAGCTGTTCGGCCCGATCATGGAGGATGCGGGTCCAGCGGGTTAGTTACTGATAGGGTGGGTGAGCGCAGCGTAACCCACCTCTTTGACTTCCGCGGAAAAAGAAGCGGTGGGTTACGCCCAGCGGACTGCGCTTTGCGCAGCCGCAAGGCTAACCCACCCTACGAACTGCGGGTGCACGCCCACCTTGCGTTGCAACAATGCCTCATTCACACTCGCCCTCAGCGGTGACGCCCCGTGCGCATGAGCGCACCCGATTGATCACCGGCAATAAACAATGAGGAAATGCGAATGAGGAATGGAATTCTGCATCTGGCCACTGCAACGGCGCTGACCCTGGCGCTGTCGGTCTCGGCGGCCAATGCCCAGAAGAAATATGATCCGGGCGCCAGCGATACCGAGATCAAGGTCGGCCAGACGATGCCGTTTTCCGGACCGGCGTCGGCCTATTCGTCGATCGGCAAGACCCAGGCCGCCTATTTCAAGATGATCAACGACCAGGGCGGCGTCAACGGCCGCAAGATCAATCTGATCCAGTATGACGACGCCTACTCGCCGCCGAAAGCCGTGGAGCAGATTCGCAAGCTCGTCGAGAGCGACGAGGTTCTGCTGACCTTCCAGATCATCGGCACGCCGGTGAACGCAGCCGTGCAGAAATATCTCAATTCGAAGAAGGTGCCGCAACTGTTCGCGGCGACCGGAGCCTCGAGGTTCACGGATCCGAAGAACTTTCCGTGGACGATGGGCTTCAACCCGAACTACTTCGTCGAAGGCCGCATCTACGGACAGTACATCCTGAAGGAGCATCCGAACGCCAAGATCGGCGTGCTCTATCAGAACGACGACCTCGGCAAGGACTATCTGAACGGCATCAAGGCCGGCCTCGGCGACAAGGCTGCCAAGATGATCGTGACTGAAGCTTCTTACGAAGTCTCCGATCCGACGGTCGACTCGCAGATCCTCAAGATCAAGGACGCCGGCGCCGATTTGTTTTTCAGCGCCACCACGCCGAAGCAGGCGGCCCAGGCGATCAAGAAAATCGCCGAGATGGGCTGGCATCCGGTGCAGATCGTCGACATCAACGCCACCTCGGTCGGCGCGGTGCTGAAGCCGGCCGGCCTCGACGCGGCCAAGGGCCTGATCAGCGTCAACTACGGCAAGGAACCGCTCGATCCGACCTGGAAGGACGATGCCGGCCTCAAGAGGTATTTCGACTTCATGGCCAAGTATTATCCGGATGGCGACAAGGATTCGAACTTCAACACCTACGGCTACAGCACGGCGCAGCTGCTGGTCCATGTGCTGAAGCAGTGCGGCGACGACCTCACGCGCGAGAACGTGATGAAGCAGGCCGCGTCGCTGAAGGACGTGACCAGCGACACCGCGTTGCCCGGCATCAAGGCCAACACCTCACCGACCGACTACCGGGTCAACAAGCAGCTTCAGATGATGAAGTTCAACGGCGAACGCTGGGAGCTGTTCGGCCCGATCATTGAGGATGCGAGTCCTGCGGGTTAGGAGCAAGCAAGAAAGCGTGATGGCCGGGCCAGCCCGGCCATCACGTTGAGGCGGGAGTCCGCCTACGCCACTCAGGTCGGTATCTCGCCAAAGTTCTTCCCCACCGGCAGCACGGCGTGCCGAATGAGCCGTGAATCCTCCACCGCGGCCTGCCTGTGCTTCACCGCATCGCGATAGACGGGATCGCGGATCATCTCGACGAAGGCGGCGACGCTTGGGTATTCGGCGATGAAGCAATGGTCCCAGCGCTCGGTCTCCGGGCCGATCAGCATCAGCTCGAATTTGCCCTGCCAGACGATGCGGCCGCCGAGGCGTTCGAACACCGGGCCGCTCTCGCGGCCATAGGCCGCATAGGCTTCCGCGCCGCTCGCCTTGCGCCCATCCGGATAGGCCGCCTCCTTGCGTAAACGCACCAAATTGAGCATGTGGATCGGGCCGGGGCGGTCGTTGTCCCGGAACTGCGCGAAAATCTCCTTGGCTGGATCGATGTGGCCCATCTGCGTTCCCTCTTGTTTTATGCCGGCGATCCTAGCTCTGCCGTCCACCCAGCGGAACTGCGGCCAGCGAATGCCGCACCTCCTAATCGCGCGTTAAGCTCTGGGTAACCGGGCCTTAAACAGCGACCGCTAGCGTGCGGCGGGGCGGGCTGACCGGGCGTTTGCGTATGGGGTTGGGAAAGAAAAAGGGTGGGCGGAAGGAGCCGTTGTTCGGCTTGCCTGCAGCACTCGCCGATCTGCGCCTGACCGCAGCCGACCGCATTCGCGGCGGCGATGAAAAGCCGAAGAAATCAACGAAATCATCTGCCAAGCGCAAGAGCGAGGATGTCGGCGACGAGCCGCCGCGCGAGCGGAAGGCGCCAGCCGGCCGCGGCAGTGCCAAGCGGCGATCGAAGTCACGCATCGGCGCGAGCCTTGGCCGCCTGGTCTATTGGGGCGCGGTGCTGGGCCTGTGGGGTGCGATCGCCGTGATCGGCGTCGTGATCTATGTCGGCGCTCATCTGCCGCCGATCCAGTCGCTCGAGATCCCCAAGCGGCCGCCGACGATCCAGATCGTCGGCATCGACGGCAGCATGCTGGCGCAGCGCGGCGAGATGGCCGGCGCCAACGTCTCGCTGAAGGATCTGCCGCAATATCTGCCCAAGGCGTTCATCGCCATCGAGGATCGCCGCTTCTATTCGCATTTCGGCATTGATCCCGTCGGCATCCTGCGCGCGCTCGTCACCAATTTGCTCCATCGCGGCGTGTCGCAGGGCGGCTCGACGCTGACGCAGCAATTGGCGAAAAACCTGTTCCTGACTCAGGAGCGCACCATGGCGCGCAAGCTGCAGGAAGCGGAGCTCGCGATCTGGCTGGAGCGCAAGCATTCCAAGAACGAGATCTTGGAGCTCTATCTCAACCGCGTCTATTTCGGCTCGGGCGCCTATGGCGTCGAGGCCGCCGCGCAGCGCTATTTCGGCAAGTCGGCCAAGAACGTCACCGTCGCGGAGGCCGCGATGCTGGCCGGCCTCGTCAAATCGCCCTCGCGGCTCGCGCCGAACCGTAACCCCGAGGGCGCCGAAGCGCGCGCGAAAATCGTGCTCACGGCGATGGCGGATGCCAAATTCATCACCGAAGCGCAGGCGCAGGCCTCGATCGGCCAACCCTCCTACAATGTGAAGCCGGTCGGCGCCGGCACGGTCAATTACGTCGCCGACTGGATCGGCGAGGTGCTGGACGATCTGGTCGGCCAGATCGACGAGAGCATCAAGGTCGAGACCACGATCGATCCGAAGCTCCAGAGCGTGGCGGAAGCCGCCATCATCGACGAGCTCGCGGCCAAGAGCGTGAAGTTCAATGTCAGCCAGGGCGCGCTGGTGGCGATGACGCCTGACGGCGCAGTGCGCGCCATGGTCGGCGGCCGGAACTATTCCGAGAGCCAGTACAACCGCGCGGTCACCGCCAGACGCCAGCCTGGCTCCTCGTTCAAGCCGTTCGTGTACCTGACCGCGCTCGAGCAGGGACTGACGCCGGACACGCTCCGCCAGGACGCGCCGATCGAGGTCAAGGGCTGGAGGCCTGAGAACTACACGCACGAATATTTCGGCGCGGTGACGCTGACCCAGGCGCTCGCGATGTCGCTCAACACGGTCGCCATCCGCCTCGGCCTCGAGGTCGGCCCGAAGAACGTGGTGCGCACCGCGCACCGGCTCGGCATCTCCTCGAAACTCGAGCCCAACGCCTCGATCGCGCTCGGCACCTCTGAAGTCTCGATGGTCGAGCTGGTCGGCGCCTACGCACCCTTCGCCAACGGCGGCTTCACGGCGACGCCGCATGTCGTGACGCGGATCAGGACGCTCGGTGGCAAGCTGCTCTACATGCGCCAGGCGGACGAGCACAACCAGGTGGTCGACCCCCGCTATGTCGGCATGATGAACGCGATGATGCGGGAAACGCTGATCAGCGGCACCGCCAAGAAGGCGGAGATCCCGGGCTGGCCGGCGGCCGGCAAGACCGGCACCAGCCAGGACTACCGCGACGCCTGGTTCATCGGCTACACGGCCAACCTCGTCACCGGCGTGTGGCTCGGCAATGACGACAACTCGCCGACCAAGAAGGCAACCGGCGGCGGCTTGCCGGTCGAAGTCTGGTCGCGCTTCATGAAGACGGCGCATGAGGGCGTGCCGGTGGCAGCGCTGCCGAGCTCTCCAGGTGGCTGGGGCCTGTCGAACCTGGCGCAGGCGACGTCGCAAGTGTCGCCGCCAACCGCGGCAGCGCCCGCACCGGCGCCGGCACCGGCCAACAACGGCGGCTATCGCCCGCCGCCGACGCGCGCCAATGCGCGTCCGGAAGCAGCCGCAGGGCTCGATGGCTGGCTGATGGACCGGCTGTTCGGCGGAAATCGCTAGGTTCTGCGTGGGGTCGTTGTGGCCTCAAAACAAAAATCGCGAAAACAACCCCATGCACAGTAGCCAGTGATAGCGGAATCAACGGCTTACGCGAGTCGCAAGACGGCTGATTCTGGCAGCAAGGCCATTTGACACGTCGGGCAAAACAGAACCGTTCTGCCGAACGCGGCCGCTATCTCGGCTATCCCTGTTCGCCACCGGTCTCGTCTTCGGCAAGTCCTGCCTACCATGGCAAAATCGACCGATCCCCGCAGCTCCCGGAACGCAAAAACACCAGTCTCTTCAAACCCCGGTCGGCGGCCCGGGATTTGCTCTCATAGGTTGAGCAAGTATCGGAGAGCGTTCCATGATGTCCGGTGTATCCAGCGCGGCGTTGCCTCATCTGCGGCCCGCATCAACGTCCGCTTCAAATAGGACATCGAGTCTTCAGCCGGCGGTGCCGGATGCAACTGATGCTGCGACCGACCGCTTTCGGATCGACGTCTCGCAGGTCAAGCCTCTGACAGGCGCCAAGTCGATATCGGCGGCCGACAATCCTCACCTGCGCGACCTCATGGCAACGAACTGGCTGATGACCCATGATACGAGCGCGACTCAATCGGTCCTCTCGGACGATGCACCGGAGAATGCCTATGCTCAGGTGAAGGTCGACGGCAAGATGGTCGCCACCCTGTACAATGGCGGGTCCTCAACGATGACCAACGAGGCGGCTGCAAAGATCGGCAAGCTGGACGATCCACCCGATCTTAATGGACCGGATCTGGCGCAGTGGCGGGCCGACAGATACGCCGAGCGGCTCGGAGGCACCGTTGAAAAAGCTTCCACCGCGATCACGCAATCACAATGGACCCCGCGTGAAAGCGGCTCCGCAACCTATAGCCGCGATCAACTCGACGCGGCCTTCCAGGCGATGCTGGCCGAGGGCCAGAAGGCGGCCGCGCAATTGCAGTCATCCTATCTCGCCTCGCGCACGCAGCCGGGGACAAGCGCGGATGTCAGCGCCTGAGCAGAGGGATGAATTGAGTTCGCGCGGACGTCGCCGCATTCTCAACTGTCATTCCCGCGAACGCGGGAATCCAGTACGCCGCGGCCTCTCGGTTCAATAACAACCGCCTCGGAATACTGGATCGCCCGGTCGAGCCGGGCGATGACAGCGTCACATGAGGCATCAACGAGCCCTAATCCTCGACCCCGTAGCGGTGCAAATCGTTGCCGTATGTATCGAGCCACTTCTTGGCGCGCTCCATCGACGGGCAGACCTTGCCGCAGACGCGCCAAAATCGCGCCGAGTGGTTCATCTCGACGAGATGGGCGACCTCGTGCGCGGCGAGGTAGTCGAGCACGTAGGGCGGCGCGAGGATCAGGCGCCAGGAGAACGACAGCGAGCCGGCCGAGGTGCAGGAGCCCCAGCGGCTCGATTGATCGCGGATCGAGAGCCGCTTCACCTTGACGCCGAGCTCGACGGCATAGGATTCCGCCGCGCGCTGGAGATCGCGACGGGCCTCGCGCTTGAGGAAGTCGCTGACGCGACGGTCCGCATGTTCGACGCCGCCGGCGACGCAGAGAATGCGTTCACCGCTATCGCGCACTTCCGTCCACACCGTACCGCGGGTGCCGGCGCGATGAACGATGCGATGAGAAACGCCGCGAAGCGGTATCACTGTGCCAGGTTGGAACGGCGCGGCCTTCGGCAAACGGCCGAGACGTGCCGCGATCCATGCGCCGTGGCGCTGCGCGAAGTCTTTTGCTTCGGCGAGCGTGCCGCGCGGCGGCATGGTGAGGATGGCTTCGCGATCGCTCGGATGAATTCTGAGCGTGTAACGGCGCGCGCGGCGATGCCGGCGCAGCCGAATCGCAAAATATTGCGATCCATGGGTGATCAGGAGGGTCTTCGGCTCGTGGGGCCGGCGATAGAGGAGTGCGCGAGTGGCCATGTCTGTCAGTCCGGGGGGCAGGAGAGCGCCCGGATTCTGCCATAACCGCCGCCAGGGAAAGCGCTCGGCGCAAAAACAAATCATTTGCCCAATATACAGGGGTCTGGCGTCCGGGAGACCCTACAGACTGGGGTTGGAACCGGCTTTTTTCGCCCCCATCAGACGCATGCGACACCCCCAAGGGGTGAGGTTGGACTCACTCTTACAAAGCTACCTAAATACCGCGAATCTGGCGGGAACTTGCCCCTGTCGGAGCCTCCGACAGGGCGTCGATTTTCAGCGGGAAAGCCGAAAAACGCGATTATTCGGCCGCGAGCGCCTGCAATGAGCTCGGATTCGCCGCCGAGACCATGAAGTCGTGGATGCGCGGCACGATTTCCGATTTGAAGCGCGAGCCATTGAACACGCCGTAATGTCCGACGCCCTTCTGAACGTAATGAACGCGGCGGTCATCGGGAATCGAGCTGCACAATGTGTGCGTTGCTTCGGTCTGACCGATGCCGGAGATGTCGTCGTTCTCGCCTTCGACCGTCATCAACGCGACGCGCGTGACCTTGGAGGGATCGACGCGTGTTCCACGATGGGTCATCTCGCCCTTGGGCAGCGAATGCTTCACGAATACGGTATCGACCGTCTGCAGGTAATACTCGGCCGAGAGATCCATCACCGCGAGATATTCGTCGTAGAAGTCGCGATGCTTGTCGACCAGGTCGCCGTCGCCCTTCACCAGATTGGCGAACAGCTGCTTGTGGGCATCCATGTGCCGGTCGAGATTCATGCTGATGAAGCCGTTGAGCTGCAGGAAGCCCGGATAGACGTCGCGCATCATGCCCGGATGCGGAAACGGCACCTTGGTAATGACGTGGTTGCGGAACCAGTCGATGCCGCGCTCCTGAGCGAGGTTGTTCACCCCGGTCGGATTGCGACGGGTGTCGATCGGGCCTCCCATCAGCGTCATCGAGGTCGGCACGAAGGGATCACGACGCGCTTCCATGATCGAAACGGCAGCGACGACGGGAACCGAGGGCTGGCACACCGCCAGCACATGCGTGTTGCCGCCGAGGACGTGCAGCATCTCGATGACATAGTCGATGTAGTCGTCGAGATCGAAGCGGCCATCGCTGAGCGGCACCATGCGGGCATCGGCCCAATCGGTGATGTAGACCTCATGCGCCGGCAGGAAAGCCTCGACGGTGCCGCGCAGCAGCGTCGCGTAATGGCCGGACATCGGCGCGACGATCAGCACGCGCGGCTGCGGGCTGCGCAGCGGACGGGTGAATTTGCGATCGAAGTAAAGCAGGCGGCAGAACGGCTTTTCCCAGACCGAGCGGACCTCGACGGGGACGCGGATGCCGTTGACCTCGGTGTCGTTGAGACCCCATTCCGGCTTGCCGTAGCGGCGCGTGGTGCGTTCGAACAACTCGCAGGCCGCGGCAACCGACTTGCCGACTTCGGTGCGCGCCCATGGGTTCAGCGGATTCTGAAACAGCAGCTTGGTTGCGTCCGTGATCGCACGCGCCGGATTGAGAGAGGCTTGCCCCATCTCGTACATCCAGTACATCGGCGTCGTCAGGACCGGACTGCCTTCGGCCACCAGGGGCGGCGCGCCGCCAAACTCACCAATCGGCATCGCTATATTCCTCTTCGCATCGCAGCATACTGCCGAATGCGTAATATTGCGTCAATGCATGGTTCCGTACATCTACGTGGCCCAGGCGCCCAAACCGGGCTGAATCCACGAGAAAGTGACGTTATTCGCCGCCTGACAGCAGCGAGCCCTGCATCCGGGCGCTGCGCAAAAGAGCAAGGAATGCCCCAAAAGATGCAACCAACAGCACCGCGTTGATGGCCAACGCGCTCAGCATCAGATCGGTCCTGAAGGTGTTTTCGATCAGCAGCGCCCGCATCCCTTCGAACACGTAGGTCGGCGGCAGCGTCCAGGCGACATACTGCAACCAGACCGGCAGCACGCTGACGGGATAGTAGACGCAGGCGAGCGGCATGATTCCGAACATCAAGGTCCAGACGATGCTCTCGGCGCCGAGGCCGTTTCGCAGCACCAGGCCGGAGACGAAGATGCCGACCGACCAGCTCGTGAAGATCAGGTTGCAGAAAAACGCGATCAGCGGGACGCCGAGCGCATAGACGTTGAAGTGAAACAGGAACAGCGCGAGCAGCGTCATCGGGATGACGCCGATCGCGAGCCGGATCAGGCTCATGATCATCAGCGACAGCAGGAATTCGATCGGCTTCAACGGGCTCATCATGAGATTGCCGAGGTTGCGCGCCCACATCTCTTCCAGAAACGAGATCGAAAAGCCGAGCTGCCCGCGAAACAGGATGTCCCAGAGGATGACGGCGCCGATCAGGGTGCCGCCGGCGCGCGCGAAGAAATTTGCATTCTGCGCGATATAGAGCTGAAGAAAGCCCCAGGTGATGACTTGCAGCGCCGGCCAGTAGAGCAGCTCGAGCAGCCGCGGCCAGGACGACAGCAAGAGGTACCAATAGCGCAGGATCATCGCGCCGATGCGGTGGATGGAGATGCCGCGATGGAGGGAGGCCTCACTCATCGCTGCACCGCGTAGCCCGGATGAGCGAAGCGACATCCGGGACCTTGCTGGCGGCGTTCCCGGGTATCGCTTCGCTCACCCGGGCTACAGCTGCAACGTTGGGACTTGCTCATCGCACCGCCTCCTGCGCGCCGTTCACCCGGCCGCGCACGACGTCCAGGAACACTTCTTCCAGCGTGCTGCGGTTGTAGCGCGCCATGATGGCTTCGGGCGTATCGTCGTCCTCGATACGGCCGCGCTTCATGATGATGACGCGGTCGCAGAGCCGCTCGACCTCGAGCATGTTGTGCGAGGCCAGCAGGATGGTGGCGTTGTTCGCCTTGCGATAACGCTCCAGATGACCCCGGACCCAGTCGGCGGTGTCGGGATCGAGCGAGGCGGTCGGTTCGTCCAGCAACAGAAGCTCGGGCTGGTTGATCAGCGCCTTGGCAAGCGCAACGCGCGTCTTTTGCCCTGCGGAGAGCTTGCCATTGGCGCGGTCGATGAACTCGGTGAGATCGAGGTCGCAGGCCAGCTCAGCGATGCGGTCGGAGAGGTTCTTCACCGCATAGAGCTTGCCGAACACGGTGAGGTTCTGACGCACCGTGAGCCGCATCGGCATGTCGACATAGGGGCTCTCGAAGTTCATCCGACCCAGCACGGACGCGCTGTCCTCCGGCATCCGATGCCCGAGCACCTGCACGCGGCCGGAGGTCGGTAGCACCAGGCCCATGATCGTTGCGATGGTCGTGGTCTTGCCGGCGCCATTGCCGCCCAGCAGCCCGGTGATGCTGCCACGCGGAAGCGAAAAGGAGATGTCGTCGACGGCGCGGGTCTGCTTGTACACCTTGACGAGGTGATCGACCGCGATGGCCGCGGAGAGGCTGCGATCCGCGACAGTCGGCCAGCTTGAAGCCTTGTCATTCTCGGTCATGCTGGGGGTTCTTCTGCTATTGCAGCGGAGAGCGCAAGGCTTGTAATCCGGTGGTTCCGTGAGCCGCGCGCTTGTGATCGAGAAGGCACCGCCCCATTGGCCGAAATGACCGAACTTGCCGCTTCCGACTTTCGCCCCGCGCAGCGGCATATCCGCCTGGATACCATCCTGCGGCTGCGCTGGCTCGCGGTGCTGGGCCAGCTCGCCGCGATCTTCATCGTGGCGCAGGGGCTGGAATTCAACGTCGAGATCGTCCCCTGCGTCAGCATCATCGCGCTGTCGGCGGCGCTCAATCTGGGGCTCCAGACCGTGTCCAATCCGCTGCAGCGGCTGGAGCCGATGCAGGCGGCCGGACTGCTCGCGCTCAACATCGTGGAGCTGGCGGGTCTCCTGTTCTTCACCGGCGGACTCCAGAACCCGTTCTCGTTCCTGTTCCTCGCGCCTGTGCTGATCTCGGCGACCGCGCTGCCGGCCCGCTTCACATTCGGCCTCGGCGTGCTGGCTGTCGCCTGCGCCTCGGTGCTGTTCTTTTTCCATCTGCCGCTGCCCTGGGATTCCGATGATCCGCTGGTGCTGCCGCCGATCTATCTCGTCGGCGTCTGGCTCTCGATCGCGCTCGCGATCGGCGTCACCAGCCTCTACTCGTTCCAGGTCACCGAAGAGGCGCGCAAGCTCGCCGACGCGCTGGCCGCGACCGAGCTGGTGCTGACGCGCGAGCAGCATCTGACCCAGCTCGACGGCCTGGCTGCGGCCGCAGCGCACGAGCTCGGCACGCCGCTCGCGACGATCTTCCTGATCTCGCGCGAGCTGGAGAAGACGGTGAAGGAGCCGAACTTTGCCGCCGACCTGAAGACCTTGCGCGAGCAGACGCAGCGTTGCCGCGACATATTGAGCAAAATCACCCAGCTCTCCTCCACCGGGGCGCCGTTCGACCGCATGAAGCTGTCGGAGCTGATCGAGGAGGTGGTGGCACCGCACCGCGATTTCGGCGTGGATATCAAGGTGCGCATCGCCGTCGCCATCGTGGCCGAGCCGGTCGGCTCGCGCAATCCGGCGATCCTCTACGGGGTCGGCAACATCGTCGAGAACGCGGTCGATTTCGCCCGCACCACCGTCGAGGTGAATGCGTGGTGGAACAAGGACACGATCGAGCTCGTGATCTCCGACGATGGTCCCGGTATTCCGCCTGACATCCTGAACCGGATCGGCGAGCCCTATTTGTCGCGGCGGCGCAGCCAGGACGAAGGCGGCGGCCTTGGGCTCGGCGTGTTCATCGCGCGCACCTTGCTGGAGCGCACCGGCGCCAAGGTCTCGTTTACCAACCGGACCTTTCCGGACCATGGCGCAGTGGTCCAGATCACGTGGCCGCGAGAGCGTTTTGAGGCTATCGAGACCTTCGAAGAAACAATAGGATAGGCCGCGACCTTGCGTCGCACAACGGGCCCGATCGACTATTGGCGCCCTTGGCACCGCCCGATTGCACCGCCATATGTAGAAGCGCTGGAGAGAGGACAAACCTTGAACGCCATCGCCGAACTGAACGAACAGACCGACCGCTCGTTGCTAATCGTGGAGGACGACAAGCCGTTTCTGGAGCGGCTGTCGCGCGCCATGGAAACGCGCGGTTTTGCGGTGACGTCATGCGACACCGTCTCGGACGGCCTGGCGCAGATCGGCAAGGCCGCACCGGCATTCGCCGTGGTCGATCTCCGGCTCGGTGACGGCAACGGTCTCGACGTGGTCTCGGCGCTGAAGAAGAAGCGCCCCGACGCCCGCGCGATCGTGCTGACCGGTTATGGCAACATCGCCACCGCCGTCACCGCGGTGAAGATGGGCGCGGTTGATTATCTCTCAAAGCCCGCGGACGCCGACGACGTCGTCGCGGCGCTGCTGTCCACCGGGTCGGACAAGTCCGAATTGCCGGCGAACCCGATGTCCGCCGACCGCGTGCGCTGGGAACACATCCAGCGCATCTACGAGATGTGCAACCGCAACGTCTCGGAAACGGCGCGGCGGCTGAACATGCACCGGCGCACGTTGCAGCGGATTTTGGCGAAGCGCGCGCCGCGATAACGGTGTCGCGGATCTTTGCGTAGCCCGGATGGAGCGAAGCGTAATCCGGGACAGCCGTTCCGTATGCGCGAATCCCGGTTTACGCTTGCGCTCCATCCGGGCTACGGACTCACTCCCAAAACTCCGCATGCCCCTGCGGATCGACCAGCCGGTTGATCCGCAATGCCGCCGCCATCGCGAACCGCACCGTCATCTGCTTGCGCGTGGCCGCAGCGAGCTTGTGCTCGGGCGCCTCGCACTGCAGGTGCGCGCCATAGGCGTCCGCGATGATCAGGCCGGTATCTTGCGGAAAGATCTCGCAAGGCAGGTCCTGCGTGAAGGCAAAGAACAGCCGATCGCAATGCGCGCGGTATTCGTGCCATTTCTGATCGGCGCGCAAATCCTCCACCGACGATTTGATCTCGACGATCCAGATCTCGCCGCGCTCGTTCAGCGCGACGAGATCGGCGCGCCGCCCCGAGGGCAGCGGCAATTCGCTGATGCAGGTGAAGCCGAGCGAGCGCAACAACCGCGCCGTACCGCGCGCGATCGCCAGCGCCGTTTCCGACTGACGGCGGTCTGGCGGCGGCACGAGGGCAATGCGGGCGGTGTTGTCCATGGGAGGAGGATAGCCGATTCCTCCGTCGTCGTCCTGGCGAAAGCCAGGACCCATTACCCCAAGGGATCGTTGGTGCACGAGCTGATAACCACCAGCCCTCGTCAAATTTTGGCCTGTGGTAATGGGTCCTGGATCTGCGCTTCGCTTGTCCAGGACGACGGCTGCGTACGGAACCGCTCTCGCTCCTAACACTTATCACGCAGCCGCCGCACCTCGGCGGAACCACCGAGGCTGCGCGCGCATGATCGACGATCTCTGGTACAAGAACGCCATCATCTATTGCCTGTCCGTCGGCACCTATATGGACGCCAACGGCGACGGCATCGGCGATTTCAAGGGCCTGTTGCGCCGGCTCGATTATCTGCACGGCCTCGGCATCACCACGATCTGGCTGATGCCGTTTCAGACCTCGCCCGGCCGCGACGACGGCTACGATGTCGCGGATTATTACAGTGTCGATGCCCGCTACGGCACGCTCGGCGATTTCGTCGAGTTCACCCATGGCTGCAAGCAGCGCGGCATTCGCGTCATCATCGATCTCGTCGTCAACCACACCTCCGACCAGCATCCCTGGTTCAAGGCGGCGCGAAGCGACAGGAATTCGCCCTACCGCGACTGGTATGTCTGGTCCGACAAGAAGCCGGCCAACGCCAATCAGGGCATGGTGTTTCCCGGCGTTCAGAAATCGACCTGGACGCGCGACAAGGAAGCCGGCGCCTGGTACTTCCACCGCTTCTACGATTTCCAGCCCGATCTCAACACCTCGAACCCGAACGTGCAGGCCGAGATCCTCAAGATCATGGGCTTCTGGATCCAGCTCGGCGTCTCGGGCTTTCGCATGGATGCCGTGCCTTTCGTCATCGCGACCAAAGGCGCCAAGGTGAAAAAGCCGGCCGAGCAGTACGACATGCTGCGGACGTTTCGTGAATTCCTGCAATGGCGGCAGGGCGATGCCATCATTCTCGCCGAGGCCAATGTGCTGCCGAAGACGGACATGGAATATTTCGGCCGCGATGCCGACCGCATGCATATGATGTTCAATTTCCAGGTCAACCAGCACCTGTTCTATGCGCTGGCCTCGTCCGATTCCCGCCCGCTGGGGAAAGCGCTGAAGGCGACCAAGCCGCGGCCGGCCTCGGCGCAATGGGGCCTGTTCCTGCGCAATCACGACGAGCTCGATCTCGGGCGATTGACGAAGGCACAGCGCGACACCGTGTTCAAAAGCTTCGGTCCTGACAAGGACATGCAGCTCTACGACCGCGGCATTCGCCGTCGGCTGGCACCGATGCTGGGTGGCGACCGCCGGCGGCTCGAGCTCGCCTACAGCCTGATGTGCACACTGCCGGGGACGCCTGTCATCCGCTATGGCGACGAGATCGCGATGGGCGATGATCTTTCGCTCCCCGAGCGCAATTGCGCGCGCACGCCGATGCAATGGTCGACGGAGCCGCATGGCGGCTTCACCACCAGCGACAAGCCGGCCTTGCCCGTCATCGACAAAGGACCGTACGGCTATCCGCACGTCAATGTCGCCAAGCAGCGGCGCGATCCCAACTCGATGCTGAATTGGACCGAGCGCATCGTCCGCATGCGCAAGGAGGTGCCGGAGATCGGCTGGGGCGATTTTTCGATCATCGCGACGCGCGATCCCGCCGTGTTCATCATGCGCTACGACTGGCGCAACAATTCCGTGCTGTTCGTGCACAATCTCGACGAGAAGCCGCGCGAGATCGCGTTCTCGGTGGGGCTGCCTGATGAGGCCGGCGCGCACCTGATCAATCTGCTCGCGGAGGACCACAGCCACGCCGACAAGCGCGGCCAGCACCGGGTCGTGCTGGAGCCTTACGGTTATCGCTGGTACCGCGTCGGCGGATTGGATTATCTGTTGAAGCGGAGTGACATCGACAAGACGGTGCGGGGCAACAAGCATCCGGGGTGATGTGACCACACACTCCGTTGTCGTCCTGGCGAAAGCCAGGACCCATTACCCCAATCGTTCATTGTCGTACGAAGTGATAACCACGATCTTCGCCAAACTACTCCCTGGGGTAATGGGTCCTGGATCTGCGCTTCGCTTGTCCAGGACGACCTAAGATGGCGGAGTAACGATCACCCCCTCATTGCCGCGCAAATCCAGCACGCCTTCGAGCCGCTCCCCCTCTCGATCCAGGAACGTCGACAGCAGAATCTCGCTGCCAAACTTGATCGCGCTGGTGGTGACCGCGATCGGCTCAGGGCCGAGATTGAGCACCACGGTCACCGCCCTGCCCTCGGCCTCGCGGCGATAGACCAGGAGATCGCCTTGCGCGGCGACCGGATGATAGTCGCCCGCTACCAGCGGCGGACAGCCCTTCCGCAACGCGATCAGGCGCCTGTAGAGCGTGAGGATCGAACGTGAATCGGCGTCGAGATCGACGACGTTGTTGTGGATGTGATCCTCCGGCAGCGGCAGCCATGGCCTGACGTCCGAGAACCCGGCGAAGTTGGAGGAATCCCACTGCATCGGCGTGCGGCAGCCGTCGCGGCCGACACCGATGCCGGGCACGTTCTTCTCGAAGGGGTCGCGCACGAACTCGGGCGCGATCGCGAGCTGATGCATGCCGATCTCGTCGCCATAGTAGAGCGTCGGCGTGCCGCGCAGCGTCAGCAGCAGCATGGCGGCAATTCGGGCCTGCTCCGGCCCGACGCGGCTTGCGACGCGTGGACGGTCATGATTGCCGAGCACCCAATTCGGCCAGGCGCCCTTCGGCAGCGCCTTCTCGTAATCCTCGACGATCTTCTCGATCGAGCGCGCGCTCCAGAAGGTCGAGAGCAGCGCGAAATTGAATGGCATCTGCGCGCCGGTGAGATCGTTGCCGTAATAGGCCATCAGGCGATGCAGCGGCAGATAGATCTCGCCGATCAGGACGCGGGCATCATAGGCATCCGTGACGCGGCGCATCTCGGCGATGACGTCGTGCACCTCCGGCTGGTCGGTGGAATATTGCGTGAGGATCGTTTCGTTGGGCGGCCGGCCCTCGACATAATGCGGATTTTGCGGGTTGTCGCGGAACTCGGCGTCCTTGATCAGATGCCAGATCACGTCGACGCGAAAGCCGTCGACGCCCCTCTCCAGCCAGAACCGCATCACGTCATAGATCGCGGCGCGGACATCGGGATTGCGCCAGTTGAGATCCGGCTGCTGGGCGAGGAAGGCGTGATAGTAGTATTGACCGGTGGTCTCGTCGAACTGCCACGCGCTGCCGCCGAACTCGGACAGCCAATTGTTCGGCACGCCGCCACCCTCGCCCGGGTCGCGCCAGATGTACCAGTCGCGTTTGGGATTGTCCCGCGAGGAACGGCTCTCGACGAACCAGGGATGCTGGTCCGAGGTGTGGTTCGGCACGAGGTCGAGGATCAGCTTGAGGCCATGGTCATGCGCGGCGGCAAGAAGCGCATCGAAATCCCCCATCGTGCCGAATAGCGGCTCGATGCCGGTGTAATCGGAAATGTCGTAGCCGAAATCGGCCATTGGCGAGGGGAAGATCGGCGACAGCCAGATCGCATCGACGCCGAGCGATTTCACATAAGGCAGCCGCTGCAAAATGCCGGCGAGATCGCCGACACCGTCGCCATCGGAGTCCTGAAAGGAGCGCGGATAGACCTGATAGAAGATGCCGTCGCGCCACCAATTGCTGCCGCCCTGAGCCATGCGGGAAATCCATCCAAAAACTGCTTGTCGCGCGGGAGAACGCGGAAGGAGCGCCCCGGTTCAAAACAGCAGGCGAATTGGGACGGCCGTGTGACGATGTCCGCCGCTGTTCCCGAGCCCCGGGACAAATCTTTTGCTTGGCGGCATGGCAAAAATCGGCATTGTGGCGCCATGACCGAGCAAAACGAGACACAAGCCGAGGCTGGCGCGAAGGCGGGCGCGATCATCGTCCCCGTGACGCTGTTCGAGCAGAATTGCACCATCATCTGGGACGAGCCTTCCAAGAAGGCCGTGGTGATCGATCCCGGCGGCGACGTGCCGAAAATCCTGGAGGCCATCAAGCAGACTGGCGTCACCGTGGAGAAGATCTGGCTCACTCACGGCCATATCGACCATGTCGGCGGCGCGGCTGACCTGCGCGAGGCGCTGAAGGTGCCGATCGAGGGCCCGCACGTCGCGGACAAATTTCTGCTCGACAACGTGGTCGAGAGCGGCGCCCGGTTCGGCATGACGGGGGTGCGCAATTTCGAGCCGGACCGCTGGCTCGACGAAGGCGACAGCGTGGCGATCGGCGATCTCCACTTCGAGATCTATCATTGCCCCGGCCATTCGCCGGGCAGCGTGGTGTTCTTCAACAAGGACTTGCGTTTCGCCCATGTCGGCGACGTCCTGTTCGCGGGCTCGGTCGGACGCACCGATCTGCCCGGCGGCAGTCATGCGACGCTGATCGACTCGATCAAGACCAAGCTGCTGCCGCTCGGCGACGATGTCGGCTTCATCTGCGGCCACGGCGCCGGCTCGAGCATCGGCCAGGAGCGGATGACCAACCCGTTCGTCACCGGCGAGATGTGAGCGCCTATTCCGCGGCGTCTGCGAACGCTGCGGGCTGGCTCAGGTTGCGGTCACCCCATTCGCGGATCGCAGCGACGACGGGCACAAAACTCTTGCCTTATCGGCGCGACGGCCTGAGTTACTTCATCAATCCCGCGGCGGTGAGCGCGCGCGTGATGATCTGGCCGAGATCGAAGCCGCGGGCGTCCTCGCGCTTCGGCTCGGCCGGCTGTTCGGCGACCGCGGCGCGGATCGAGCGGGCCAGATGCGGGGCGGACGAGCGGGCCGGCGGTGGCTTTGGCTCGGCCTTCTTCGCCGCGTCGGGAATCCAGCCGGTGAGGCCGAAGAACTTGGCGATGTGATAGGACGAGGAGATGCCGGCCTCGATCAGGAACGCGCCTTCCACGCCATAGCGTTGGTCGTTGTCGGCAAGGCCGAGCGGCGTGCCGTGGGCCATGTCGGTGATGGCGTAGGACTCGACGAGAGTCTCGCCGTCCTTGTTCCACCAGGCCTGGCGCGGATAGCCGTCGATGTTGGTTTCGGCCATCGGCGCCTCGGGCAGATCGTGCAGGTCGAGCCATTGCTTGACGATCTCGTTGGCATTGCCGGGATTGACGGTGCGATCGGCGCTGCCGTGCCACACCGAGATCCTGGGCCAGGGCCCGCGATGATCCGAGGCCCGCCGCACCAGATCGCCAAGTTCGCGCGCCGGCCGCTCCGGGGAATGAAACATGCCGTCGAGCGCCTCGCGCAGATTGGTCGCGATGCCGTAGGGAAGTCCCGCGATGACCGCGCCGGCCGCGAAGACTTCAGGGTAGGTCGCGAGCATCACCGACGTCATGCCGCCGCCGGCCGACAGGCCCGTGATGAAGATGCGCTTGGGATCGACGCGATGCGTCTCGATCATGTGCGCGATCATCTCGCGAATCGAACACGCCTCACCGCTGTCCCGCGCCGTGTCTTCCGGATTGAACCAGTTGAAGCAGGTGTTGCTGTTGTTGACGCGCTGCTGCTCGGGCATCAACAGCGCGAAGCCGTAGTGCTCGGCGAGCGTCGACCATCCGGCACCGAGGTCGTAGCTTGCCGCCGTCTGGCCGCAGCCGTGCAGCACGACGACGAGCGCGCGCGGCTTCTGCAGTTGCGGCGGCACGAACGCGAACAGGCGCAGATTGCCGGGATTGTCGCCGAAGCCCGTGACCTCTTGCAACGGACTGGACGCATCGGCGCTGCGGCCAAAGTCGGCGAAGCGCAATCCGTCCAGCTTTGGCAGACGTCTCAAGAGGTCGACATTTCTGGTTAACGACACGGCAACTCCTGGCAGGCGACGTTCAACGTCCACCCAAACCAAATAGTTGCTGCAGCGCAAAATAAAAAGACCGTGTGCTGTCGATGATGCGCTAAATCGCAGGGAAACCTGCAGAAATCCGCACGTATTAACCGCAATGCCTCAACTTCGTGCAGATGAACGGCGCATCCACGCCAGGAATGCGGCGCAGATCATGATTAATGTCACGAACAGCGCGAGCGAGACGAGAAATCCTGCGCGCGCTGATTGCACCGCTTCGACGACAAAGAACACCGCGCCGATTGCGGCCACTCCGGCCGCATTTCCGATCTGCGCCGTGGTGCCGTAAATGCCGGCGGCAGAACCTGCGGCCACAGGCTTCACCGTCGAGAGCACCGCGCCGGACAGCGGCGCCATCACCAGCCCCTGACCGTAGCCGAAGACGATCATGGTGAGCGCGAGCAGGAGCGCGGACGGCGCATCGACAGAGAACGCGACCCGCGCAAGCGCCGCGAGGCCCGCGATCTGAAGCGCGCAGCCTTCGATCAAGACCCTGGTGCCGCGATGGCGCGCCCGTGCGCCGCTATGGCGCGAGGCGACGACAAAAGCGAGCGCGAGCGGAATGAAGGCCATGCCGGCCGCGAGCGGCGGGATTTTCAGCCCTCGCTGCATGAACAGCGTCATGACCAGATAGAACGAGAGATTGGCGGAGAAGAAAAAGAACGCCGCGCCAAGGCCGCGCAGGAAAGCGGCGTCCGCCAGCAGCGAGAGATCGATCAGCGGCATGCCGCCGGCGCGGGCGACCGCATGCTCCAGCTTCGGGAATGCCAGGAGAATCACGGCGCCGATCGCCATCACCGGCCACAGCCACGGCGCCCAGCCGACATCGTGACCGAGCAGCAGCGGACCGATCATGCACAGCAATCCGGCGAACAGGATGATGCTGCCCGCGATATCGAGCCGCGTGCCGGCGCGGTGCGGCACCGAGGGCATGATGCGCCAGGCCGCAGCCGCGATGACGAGACCGCACGGCACATTGACGAAGAACACCGCGCGCCAGCCGGTGCCGGCGAGATCGATCGTGACCAGCAGACCGCCGAGCAGAAAGCCCGCGGCACCCGCGAGTCCCAGCACGATGCCGTAGATGGCGAAGGCGCGGTTGCGCTGTTCGTCGGTGAACAGGAGATGCAGCGTCGCCAGCACCTGCGGCACCATCAGCGCGGCGGAAGCACCCTGCGTCAACCGCGCGACGATCAATTCCGCACCGGATTGCGCCAGTCCGCACCACAGCGACGTCAGGGTGAAGCCGAGCAGGCCAGCCAGGAACACGTTCCTGGTGCCGTGAATGTCGCCAAGCCGGCCGCCGGTGACGACCAGCGTGGCATAGGCGATCAGATAGATCGCGATGACGGATTCGATCTGCGCAGGCGACGCCTTCAACTCGACCGCGATGGTCGGAATGGCGACGTTGACCACGAAGGCATCGACGCCGAACATGAACTGGGCGGCCACGACGATCGCCAGCACCCACCAGCGACGCGACGTATCGAGAGGCTTTGTGACGGTTTGATGCATCGGCGCGCGACCCTTCGGATGTCGTTGCCGATCATCACAGACCTCATGCGGCGCCGCGATTACCTCGAAGGTAGGATCCCCGCGCGTTCCGCCACTCTCCGCGTGCCACGGAGAGGGAGACGACACATGCATGGCTGCATTCCGCCGCGCGGGACATCGCGCGATTGCGTTCGCTGTCTTCAGCACGTAGCTTCGCGCCACAAACAAACAAAAAATGTAAGTTGGAGAGAACGCCATGGCGCGCCTGAAGTTCGGAGCCTTCCTCGCCCCGCATCATCCGATCGGGGAGCATCCGATGCTCCAGTTCCGGCGCGATCTCGACCTGGTCGAGCAGTTGGATAGCCTCGGCTATGACGAGTTCTGGTGCGGCGAGCATCATTCCTCCGGCTGGGAGATGATCGCCTCCCCGGAGATGTTCCTGGCGGCGGCCGGCGAGCGCACCAAGCGGATCAAGCTCGGCACCGGCGTGGTGTCGCTGCCCTACCACCATCCCTACAATGTCGCGCAGCGCATGGTGCAGCTCGACCACATGACCGGCGGCCGCGCCATCTTCGGCTCCGGTCCCGGCGCGCTCGCTTCCGACGCGCATACGCTCGGCATCGATCCGATGACGCAGCGCGACCGCCAGGACGAGGCGATCGGGGTGATCCGCCGTCTCTTCAATGGGGAGCGCGTCACCGCGAAGAGTGACTGGTTCACCATGAACGACGCCGCGCTGCAGCTCCTGCCGTTGCAGGAGGAGATGCCGTTCGTGGTGGCCTCGCAGATCTCGCCTTCCGGCATGACGCTCGCCGGCAAATACGGCATCGGCATCATCTCGCTGGGCTCGATGACGACGCAGGGGCTGATGTCGCTGCAGCAGCAATGGCAGTTCGCCGAGGACGCGGCGAAAAAGCACGGCACCAAAGTCGATCGCGCGAACTGGCGCGTGCTGCTGACCTGGCACATCGCCGAGACCCGCGAGCAGGCCCGCCGCGAGGCCGGTGCTGGGCTGATGCGCTGGCACAACGAATATAATGTCGGCACGCTGCAGCGGCCGGGCCTGACCGCGTTCGCCTCACCTGACGAGGCCGTGGACAAGACCGCTTTCGTCGACGGCGCGGCCTCCGTGATCGGCACGCCCGACGACCTCGTCAAGATGATCAAGAACGTGATGCAGGTCTCCGGCGGTGTCGGCGCCGTCATCGGCTTCGTGCACGACTGGGCCAACCCGGAGAACACGCGCCGGAGCTGGGACATGGTCGCGCGCTACGTGGTGCCGGAGATCAACGGCTACATCGACGGCCTGCGCAAGTCGCAAAAATTCGTGATCGAGAACCGCGCGATCTTCGAGCGTGCGGGCCAGGCCGTGATGGCCAAGATCATGGAAAACGAGAAGGCCGCCGAGGCGCTGAAGGTGACCGGCGCCGGCCGCGTTGCGATTCCGGCCGTCAACGCGCCGGATTTGCAGAAGGAAGCGGCGAAACGGTAGGTTGGGGGCCCGCCCGGACCTCGGCGAACGCCTCGTCCTTCGAGACGACCGCTCCGCGGTCTCCTCAGGATGAGGCTAAGCGGCACCGGAGTCCGTTGAAACTGCTGCCGCACACTCTGTCCTCATCCTGAGGGCCCGCCAAAGGCGGGCGTCTCGAAGGATGCCGCAGCAAAGCACCGGCGCATCAGCGCACCCGGATTGTGTTATGTTGGGTTCAGCCAACCGGAGCAATCGTCATGTCGATGCAGAATGTGGCCGCACCTGCGCTCGGCTTCACTCCGCCCAAGCGCAACGAGCTGACTCACATCCCGGGCGACGAAGGCTGGCCGATCATCGGCAAGACCTTCCAGGTGCTCGCCGACCCCAAGGGGCATATCGAGGCGAACGGCGCCAAATACGGCCTGGTCTATCGCACGCATTTCTTCGGCGAGACCAATGTCGTGCTGCTTGGCCCCGAGGCCAACGAGCTCGTGCTGTTCGACCAGCAAAAGCTGTTCTCCTCGACCCATGGCTGGAACAAGGTGCTCGGCCTGTTGTTTCCGCGCGGATTGATGCTGCTGGATTTCGAGGAGCACCGGCTGCACCGCAAGGCGCTGTCGGTCGCATTCAAGTCCGGACCGATGAAATCGTATCTGGGCGATCTCGACCGCGGCATCGCCGCCCGCGTCGCGCAGTGGAAGGCAAAGCCGGGCGAGATGCAGCTTTATCCGGCGATGAAGCAGCTCACGCTCGATCTCGCCGCCGCGTCCTTTCTCGGCGCCGATATCGGGCCGGAGGTCGACGAGATCAACCGCGCCTTCGTCGACATGGTCGCCGCCGCCGTCGCCCCGATCCGCCGACCGCTGCCCGGCACGCAGATGGCGGCCGGCGTCAGGGGACGCAAGCGCATCGTCGCTTATTTCCGCGAGCAGATTCCGCTGCGACGCGGCAATCACGGCGGCGATGATCTGTTCTCGCAGCTCTGCCGCGCAACCCACGAGGACGGCGCGCTGCTGTCGGAGCAGGACATCATCGACCACATGAGCTTCCTGATGATGGCGGCGCACGACACGCTGACCTCGTCGCTGACGTCGTTCATCGGCGAGCTCGCGGCAAATCCCGACTGGCAGGACAAGCTTCGCGCGGAGGTCATGGCGCTGGGGCTCGCCCCCGATGCGCCGAGCAGCTTCGACGACCTCGAAAAGATGCCGCTGTCGGAGATGGCGTTCAAGGAAGCGCTGCGGATCAAGCCGCCGGTGCCCTCGATGCCGCGCCGCGCCATGCGCGATTTCACTTTCAAGGGTTTTTCGATTCCGGCCGGCACCGCGATTGGCGTCAATCCGCTCTACACCCACCACATGAAGGACATCTGGCCGGAGCCGGAGCGCTTCGATCCACTGCGTTTCACCGAGGAGGCCCAGCGCAACCGACACCGCTTCGCCTGGGTCCCGTTCGGCGGCGGCGCGCATATGTGCCTTGGCCTGCACTTCGCCTACATGCAGGCCAAATGCTTCGCGCGGCACTTCTTGCAGAACATCGAGGTATCGCTCGAGCCCGGCTACAAGCCGGACTGGCAGATGTGGCCGATCCCGAAACCGCGCGACGGATTGCGGGTGCGGATGAAGGCGGTTTGAGCATCGCTCTCGTAGGGTGGGTTAGCCGAAGGCGTAACCCACCTCTTTGCTGTCAGCAGTGACAAAAGTGGTGGGTTACGCTTCGCTAACCCACCCTACGGCTTCGTCGCCCGTGGCGCCTACGCCCCCTGATCGAACGCCTTGCGCAGGGCCACGTAGCCCTGCTGCTGCTGGCTCCAGTTGCGGCCGCCGGTCATCGCGCCGTCGATGACGAGGTCATGGCCGTTGATGAAGCTGGATTCGTCGCTGGCCAGGAACACCGCGGCATGGGCGATGTCGTCAGGAAGGCCGGCTCGCGGGATCGGCTGCGCGGTCTTGTAGACCTCGCGCATCACCGCCGGCGTCTTCTCCGCCGCGTCGGTCGAAAGCCCGAGCGCCTTGCCGAAAATGCCGGTCGCGATCGCGCCGGGCGAGATCGAGTTGACGCGGACGTTGGATTCGCCGAGCTCCATCGCCACGCATTTGGTGAGGTGGATCACCGCCGCCTTGGCCGCACCATAGACCATCGACGACGAGAAGCCGGCGAGACGGCCGGCGATGCTGCCATTGTTGATGATGCTGCCAAAGCCCTGCTTCTTCATGTGGGGCGCGGCGTGCTTCATGCCGAGCATGACGCTGCGCACCAAGGTGGCCATCGCCGCGTCGAAGCGCTCGACCTCGAGGCCTTCGATGCCGCCGGTCTGCGCCGGGCCGCCGGCATTGTTGAACAGGCAGTCGATGCGGCCGAATTTGTCCACCGCAAGCGCGATCAGCGCCTGCATCTGCGCTTCGGCCGTCACATCCGTCTGGCGGAAGACGCAATTCGCGCCGAGCTGCTTCGCCAGCGCCTCGCCTTCCGGTATGCGCCGGCCCGCGATCACAATTTTGGCACCTTCGGCAACGAAGACTTCAGCAGTCCGCAACCCGATCCCGCTCGTCGCGCCCGTGATCACCGCGACCTTGCCATCCAACCTGCCCATGGAATGTCCCTGTTTCCGAACCCCTTGACGCCAAATGGCGGACACCGATCGACGACGGCGCCGCGACGGTTGGCGCCGCAGCAGGCACTATTCCTGCCGGCTTCCGACAAGGCAAGCTTTGCTTGGGGCCGGCGACATGCGTAACATTCCTGGCGACCGCTCGATTGTCGAACGCGTATCGCCACCGGATCGCGCATGGGGAAGCTGATCGACGAATTCCGCAAGGGCTGGCAGGGCGTGGCACCGCCATCGCTCGGCTTGAGCCTTGCGTTTGCGGTCGCCTGCCTGCTGGTTGCGACGCTGGCGCGCTGGGCTCTCGCCCATGTGCGGCCCGACGTCTATTTCACGCCTTATTTCCCGGCCGTGTTCTTTGCGGCCGCGTTCGGCGGCTTCCGCATCGGCATCATCACGGCGCTGGTGGGCGGCGTGCTCGGCGTCGTCGTGAATTTTGGCGATGCTCTTGCCGATAACGCGCGATTCGCCCTGCTGGCGCTCTATTGGGCGGTCAGCGCCCTCACCATCTGGGGCGTCGAGCACTATCGCTCGCTCCTCGTCGAGCAGCGCCGGATTTCCAGACGCCTGATCGAGGAGGAAGACTATCGCAAGCTGCTGGTCGACGAGCTCCAGCACCGGTTGAAGAACAAGCTGTCGACGGTGCATGCGGTGCTGCATCAGGTGTTGCACGATCAGCCGCAAATCTGGGCCCGGATCGATCCGCGGCTGCGGTCGCTTGCCGCGACCGACGATTTGATCTCGCGGATCGACAAGGCCGGCTGCGACATTCGCGACCTCCTGATCTCCGAGCTCGGCCCTTATGGCCATGTCCGCTTCACGCTCAACGGCGACCGGCTGTTCCTGCCGCCGAAGCTTGCGGTCACGCTGTCCCTGATGTTTCACGAACTCGCCACCAACGCAGGCAAATATGGCGCGTTCTCCGCGCCACGCGGGTTGTTGCAGGTGTCATGGACCGTCAGCGACGACCGTCTGACCGTAACCTGGGATGAAACCGAGGGCCCGAGCGTCGACAAGGTCTCCGAGCCTGGTTTCGGCACCAAGCTGTTGAAGTCCGCGCTGTCGGCCTTCGACGGCAAGACGGAGGTCTCCTATCTCAGGACCGGACTCCATTGCACCATGCAATGCCGTATCCCCAAGGACGGTTAGACACGGCGCAATCGAAAGCCGTTCGCGCGCTTCGTTCGCGGTTTCGCCGGACGCGTTGACGCCCTGTTAATGACGATGGGCTGCGCGCGTCGCATCGCCGCAAAACACCACCGTAATTCTCCGGACCCCTTAACCAAACTTAAGAGGGAACCGCGCAAGATCGCGGCCATTGCAAAGGCGCGCTGAAACAACAAGATTCATGACTTCTATGAACGACAACAAATATTCCGGCGCGGGCGAAGCCGAACTCGGATTTCTCAAGGAAATCGTTAGAATGCTGCCTGCCGGCCTGACCGTGCAGGACGCGCAAGGCGAACTTCTCCTGGTCAACGATGTCGCGGCCGCCCAGCTCGGGATGGACGGCAGCCGCCCCTCGCGCGATCTCGCGCCCCGCCAGGAAGCCTGCCGACAGGCTCTGATCTCCGGCCGTGCGGTCGTCGCCGAGGAAGCGCTCCACGACGGAGCCGCACGCCAGGTGCTGCTGACCACCCACCGGCCGGTCCGCTTCGACGGACGCGAGCTGCTGATCTCGGCCTCGTCCGACATCACCGAGCAGAAGAATTTCGAGGACCAGCTGTTCCGCTCGGCCTATTTCGACGAGCTGACCGGCCTGCCCTCGCGGCGCGTGATCGAGCATCGCGCCACCGGCCTGCTCGCGCAGGGTCGCGCCGGCGAGCGCTTTGCGCTCGCCTTTCTCGACGTCGACAATTTCAAGCACATCAACGACTATTACGGCCACGCGGTGGGCGATGCCCTGCTGGTCGAGCTGTCGAAGCGGCTTGGACGCGGCTTGCGCGAGTCGGACATGCTGTCGCGTATCTCCGGCGACGAATTCCTGCTGCTGCTGTCACCGATCCAGAGCCAGGAGGAAGTCGCCGAGTTCATGCAGTCGACGCTGGAGCGGCTGACGGCGCCGTTCTTCATCGACAATTCGGAAGTCTTCGCCTCAACTTCCGTCGGCATCAGCCTTTATCCCGATCACGGAAGCAGCTTCGAGACACTGCGTCAGAACGCCGACATCGCGATGTACCGCATCAAGAATGACGGCAAGGGATCGGCGGCCTTCTTCGATTCCAGCATGGAGCGCGAGGCGCTGGCGCGGATGAAGATCGAGCAGTCGCTGCGGCAGGCCATCCTCGAGAAACGCTTCTGCTGCGCCTTTCAGTCCAAGGTCGACATTCGTACGCAGGAGGTGAAGGGCATCGAGGCCCTGGTGCGGCTGCGCGACGACGAGGGCGTGATCCAGGCGCCCGGCTCCTTCATCAATCTTGCCACCGAACTCGGGTTGATCGACGAGCTGACCCATCTCGTGCTCGCCGAGATCGTCAAGTCGATCGACCTGATCAACGAGACGTTCGGTGCGGAAGCGACCATCAGCATCAACGTCGCGGCCAAGCAGGCCGGCAACCCCGAATTCATGCGCAGCTTTGCCCAGGCGCTCGACGACACCGGTTTTCCGCAGCGCTTCATGATCGAGGTGACGGAAGACGCCTTCGTCGCCAAGAATCATTTCCAGGGCGAGATCCTGCCGATGTTCCGCAAGCTCGGCGTCGCCATCTCGATCGACGATTTCGGCACCGGCTATTCCTCGCTCTCGGCGCTCGCCGACATCACCGCGGACGAGATCAAGATCGACCGCTCCTTCATCACCGATATCCATAAACGTCCGCGCAACCAGGGCATCCTGCGCGCGATCGAATCCCTGAGCGAAGCGCTCGGCATGACCGTGATTGCCGAAGGCATCGAATCCTACGAGGAGCTCGCCTACCTCCAGGCTGCGACCAAGATCCGCTACGCGCAGGGCTATTATTTTTCCCGGCCGATCTTCCTAGAGGAGCTGAAGCTCGCAACGCCCATCTCCAGCGAAGCACGCGCCAGCGTCACAAACCGCTCGACGCAACAGAACCGGCAGGGCTATTCCCGCGCGAACGGATATCGGCGGTAACCCCTCGCCGTTCATTACTTTGCAAAGCCTGAGCAACCCGTTCCACGGGTGAGGTCGACAATTGCATCTGCCGATTTCCTCGGCAGAAGCGATCCGGCGCGGCCGGGCCGGGACAATGTCACACATGCCCGTCGCGCGGTCCGCCGGAAGGTGGAATTGCAATGTCCGCACGGTTGTGCAAATCGCTATGGCCAAAGCATTTCATCAGGAGGGACCACCGTGCGTCGATCACTCGTCATGGCAACCACCATCCTCGCCCTCGCCGCGGGCACCTCCGCACAGGCCGACGATCTCAAGGTCGCGCTGATCTATGGCAAGACCGGCCCACTCGAGGCCTATGCCAAGCAGACCGAGACCGGCCTGCAAATGGGTTTTGAATACGCCACCAAGGGCACCATGACGCTCGACGGGCGCAAGATCGTCGTCATCACCAAGGACGACCAGGGCAAGCCCGATCTCTCCAAGGCGGCGCTCGCGGAAGCCTATCAGGACGATAAGGCCGACATCGCGATCGGCACGACCTCGTCGGCCGCGGCACTCGCGATCCTGCCCGTCGCCGAGGAGAACAAGAAGATCCTGATCGTCGAGCCCGCGGTCGCGGACCAGATTACCGGCGAGAAGTGGAATCGCTACATCTTCCGCACCGCGCGCAACTCGTCGCAGGACGCGATCTCGAACGCGGTCGCGATCGGCAAGCAGGGTGTCACCGTCGCGACGCTGGCGCAGGACTACGCCTTCGGCCGCGACGGCGTCGCCGCCTTCAAGGAGGCGCTCGGCAAGACCGGCGCGACGCTCGCCGCCGAAGAATATGCCCCGACCTCCACCACCGACTTCACCGCGGTCGGCCAGCGCCTGTTCGACGCGCTGAAGGACAAGCCGGGCCGCAAGGTGATCTGGGTGATCTGGGCCGGCGCCGGCAATCCGCTGGCAAAACTGCAGGACATGGATCCGAAGCGCTACGGCATCGAGCTGTCCACCGGCGGCAACATCCTGCCGGCGCTCGCCGCCTATAAGGGCCTGCCCGGCATGGAAGGCGCGACCTATTATTTCTACGCGATCCCGAAGAACCCGGTGAATGATTGGTTCGTCGCCGAGCACCAGAAGCGCTTCAACGCGCCGCCGGACTTCTTCACCGCGGGCGGATTCGCCGCCGCGATGTCCGTCGTCGCCGCCGTCACCAAGGCGAAGTCGACCGACACCGAGAAGCTGATCACTGCCATGGAAGGCCTGGAGTTCGACACGCCGAAGGGCAAGATGATGTTCCGCAAGGAAGACCATCAGGCGCTCCAGAGCATGTATCACTTCAAGGTCAAGGTCGATCCGAATGTCGCTTGGGCCGTGCTCGAGCCGGTGCGCGAGCTGAAGATCGAGGACATGGACGTTCCGATCAAGAACAAGCGCTGATCTTTCTTCCTTCACCTCTCCCGCTTGCGGGAGAGGCCGGGAGAGGGCTCTGTCCTCTTGGGGGTTCTCGCCTGAGGAGACACCCTCTCCCATAGCCGATGCTCCGCATCGGCGTTCTTTCAAGAACGGCGGCCGAAGGCCGCCTGTGCCTCCCCCGCAAGCGGGAGAGGGTGCGCAGCGCGGCCGCTGATACATCTCATTTCATCATTTGCCAGATCCTCCATGACGCTGACCCTCGAAACCCGCGACCTCACCATCCGCTTCGGCGGCCATGTCGCGGTCAACAGCGTCACCTGCAGCTTCCGGCCCGGCGAACTCACCGCCATCGTCGGCCCGAACGGCGCCGGCAAGACCACTTATTTCAACCTGATCTCCGGCCAGCTCCGCGCATCGAGCGGCAGCATTCTGTTCGATGGCACCGACATCACCCAGCATTCCGCGCCGATGCGGACGCGCGCGGGCCTGGGACGCGCGTTCCAGCTCACCAATCTCTTTCCGAATCTGTCGGTGGAGGAAAACGTCCGCCTTGCCGTGCAGGCCGCCGACGGCACTCACTACGACATGCTGCGGCCCTGGATGGTCCGCCGCGATCTGATCGCCCGCGCCGATGCTATCCTGGATCAGGTCGCGCTCGGCGGCCGCCGCGGCGTCGCCGCGACCGCACTGTCGCACGGCGATCAGCGCAAGCTCGAGGTCGCGCTGATGATGGCGCTCGAACCGAAGGTTTTCATGTTCGACGAGCCGACCGCGGGCATGAGCATCGACGAGGTGCCGGTCGTGCTGAATCTGATCGCGCAGCTCAAGCAGGACAAGAGCAGGATCATTCTGCTCGTCGAGCACAAGATGGACGTGGTGCGATCGCTCGCCGACCGCATCATCGTGCTGCATAACGGGCAGCTTGTTGCGGACGGTCCGCCTGCCGAGGTGATCGCGTCACCAATCGTGCAGGAAGCCTATCTCGGCGTCGCGCCGAATAAAGTTGCAGGGAGCGCAGCATGACCGATCTGTTGAAGCTCTCCGGGGTGCACACCCATATCGGCCGCTATCACATCCTCCAGGGCATCGATCTCGCTGTCGCGCAGGGGCAGACCACGATGCTGCTCGGCCGCAATGGCGCCGGCAAGACCACGACGTTGCGCACCATCATGGGCCTCTGGCAGGCCTCCTCCGGCGAGATCAGCCTCGCCGGCGAGCGCATCGAGAGCCGTGCGACGCCCGACATCGCGCGGCTCGGCGTCGGCTACGTGCCGGAGAGCATGGCGGTGTTCTCGGACCTCACGGTGAAGGAAAACCTGGTGCTGGCGGCGCGCGACGGGCCGCTCGACGACGTCCAGCTCGACTGGATTTTTGGCTTCTTCCCGGCGCTGCGCCGGTTCTGGCTGTCGCGCGCGGGAAGTCTCTCGGGCGGACAGAAGCAGATGTTGTCGATTGCCCGCGCCATCATCGAACCGCGCAAGCTCTTGCTGATCGACGAGCCGACCAAGGGGTTGGCGCCGGCGATCGTGATGGCGCTGATCGAGTGCCTGAAGGAGATCAAGCGCAAGGGCGCCACCATCCTGATGGTCGAGCAGAATTTCTTTGCCGCCCGCGAGCTCGGCGACAACGTGCTGGTGATGGACAACGGCACCATCGTTCATCGCGGCGAGATGGCGGCCTTGGCCTCCGACGTGCCGCTGCAGGAGCGGCTGCTCGGCCTGAGCCTGGAGACGCATCAATGACCGAGCTCGCCGCAACCGATCCGCTGCCGAAGCCGAAGCGCGACATCGCGCCGATCCTGCTGCCGATCGCGGTCGCCCTCGTGATGATCCCGCTGATCGGCTCGCCCAGCACCTGGCTGACGCTGACGGCCGCCAGCCTCGCGATGGGCATGATGATCTTCATCATGGCCTCCGGACTCACGCTCGTGTTCGGCCTGATGGACGTGCTCAATTTCGGCCATGGCGCCTTCATCGCGGTCGGGGCCTATGTCGCGACCCTGGTGCTGGCGCCGTTCGCCGCTTCCCTCCAGGCGGATTCGCTGTGGATCAACCTCGCGGTGCTGGCGCCGGCCGCATTGCTGTCGATGGCGGTCTCCGGCGCGCTCGGCCTGATCGTCGAGCGGGTGCTGATCCTGCCCGTGTACGGCCAGCATCTGAAGCAGATCCTGATGACGACGGGCGGCCTCATTGTTGCGGAACAGACGCTGTATGCGGTGTGGGGGCCGCAGATCATCCCGACGCCGCTGCCGACGTCGCTGCGCGGCTCCTTCATCCTCGGCGACGTCGCGATCGCGAAATACCGCGTGCTGGCGACGCTGATCGGGCTCGCCGTCTTCATCGCGATCCAGCTGGTGCTCAACCGAACCAAGCTCGGGCTTCTGATCCGCGCCGGCGTCGAGAACCGCGAGATGGTCGAAGCGCTCGGCTATCGCATTCGCCGCCTGTTCCTCGGCGTGTTCATGACGGGATCGGCACTGGCCGGCCTCGGCGGCGTGATGTGGGCGCTGTATCGCGAGCAGGTTCACGCCTCCATGAGCGACGACCTCACCGTCCTGATCTTCATCGTCGTCATCATCGGCGGCCTCGGCTCGATCGGCGGCTGCTTCATCGGCGCGATCCTGGTGGCGATGATTGCCAATTACGGTGGCTTCCTGGTGCCGAAGCTCGCCCTCGTCTCCAACATCCTGCTGATGGTCGCCATTCTGATGTGGCGGCCGCGCGGCCTTTACGCGGTGACCAGCCGATGATGATCCTGTCAGGCGATCCGCCGCGCAGCCGCGTGCTCACGCTCGTTCTCGTCCTCATCATCCTGGCGCTGGTGGCGACGCCGTTCCTGTTCCCTGGGGCGAAGGCGCTGAACGTCGCGGCCAAGATCTGCGTCTTCGCCGCGCTGGTCGCCTCCTACGATTTGCTGCTCGGCTATACCGGCTCAGTGTCGTTCGCACACACCATGTTCTACGGGATCGGCAGCTACGCGATCGCGATCGCGCTGTACGGGATGGGCCCGAATTGGGGTGCGGTTGCAACCGGCATCGTGATCGGCCTGCCGCTTGCCGCGCTGCTTGCGCTTGCGATCGGACTGTTCTCGCTGCGGGTTGCCGCGATCTTCTTTGCCATGATCACGCTCGCGGTCGCATCCGCCTTCCAGGTGCTGGCCTCGCAGCTGTCCTGGCTGACCGGCGGCGAAGATGGCCGCAGCTTTCAGCTGCCCGAGCTGCTCAGGCCCGGCACGGTGCTGATCTCCAGGAACGTGCTGGGATTCGAGGTCAACGGCCGCATCCTGACCTACTATCTGGTGTTCGCCGTCTCCGCCCTGATGATCCTCGCTTTGCTGCGGGTGGTGAATTCGCCGTTCGGGCGCGTGCTGCAGGCGATCCGCGAGAACCGCTTCCGCGCCGAGGCGCTCGGCTTCCGCACCGTCTTCCACCTGAGCTACGCCAACTGCATCGCCGCACTGGTCGCCGCCGGCGCCGGCATTCTCAATGCATTGTGGCTGCGTTATGCGGGCCCCGATACCTCGCTCAGCTTCTCGATCATGCTGGACATCCTCCTGATGGTCGTGATCGGCGGCATGGGCACGATCTACGGCGCGATCATCGGCGCCACCATCTTCATCCTCGCCCAGAACTATTTGCAGGCGCTGATGGGCGTCGCCTCCAAGGCGGCGTCGGAAGCCGGTCTGCCGCTGCTGCCCGGGCTGTTGCATCCGGACCGCTGGCTGCTGTGGCTCGGGCTGCTCTTCATCGCCAGCGTCTACTTCTTTCCGACCGGCGTGGTCGGACGGCTGCGCAATCTCGGCAGCGACAAGAGCGCGGGCAGCTCGCATTAACGCGCGATTCATGATGCAGCGCAGCGGCTCGCTGGACACGACTGCGATCACGCAACGAGATTAACGCTCAGGTAACTGGCTTTCCTAAGCTTTACGCCATTTGTGTGGTGTATCCCTGTCCCTCCAGGGAGGGGGAATGCGCCAGGTTTTTGCAAGGATTGCAGCCGGAATGTTCCTAGCCGCGAAGCACGGCTGGGAGGCAGCGATTCCGCGCGGACCGGTGCTGTGGCTCACTTTGTGCGGCGTGTTGCTGGTCGCGGGGATCTTCGCGGTGACCGCGATGGCCGTCGGCGAATTTCGCGAGCGTACCCTGGCCAACCGCGAGCGCGAGCTCGAGAACACCGTGCAGCTGATCGCGCGGCATTTCGATCAGCAATTCGAAGATTCCGACGTCGTCGCCGCCGACGTGATCGGGCAGATGAATCTGCCGGAGATCAGTTCGGCCGCGATGTTCCGCGAGCGCATGTCCGGACCCGCGACGAACCAGATGCTGCGGAGCAAGATCAGCTCCGTGTCTTACCTCGGCGACATCGCGATCTACGATGCCGACGGCGAACTGATCAACTGGTCGCGGGCCCAGCCGCTGCCCAAGATCAACATCACCTCGCGCGGATACTTTCAGACGTTCAAGTCCAATCCGACGGCCGAACCAGTGATTCTAGAGTCGGTCCGCAGCTTCATCATCGGAAAATGGACCACGGTCGTCGCGCGCCGGCTGAACGGCGCGGACGGCAGCTTCTATGGCGCGCTGGTCCGCCGGATTGATCCAGACAGCTACCAGAACTATTTCGCGTCCGTCGCGCTTGCTGAGGGCACGGCGATCTCGCTGTTCGACCGCAATGGCAAGATGCTGTCGCGCTACCCGCATGTCGAAGAGCTGATCGGCAGGGACTTCAAGGACGCGCCGCTGATGCGCAAGATGCTGACCGAAGGTGGCCGGCACACCCTGCGCGTCAAGGGCCCGATCGACGGCGACGAGCGCCTCGGCTCCGGGGCCTCGCTGTCGCATTTCCCGCTGGTCATCGTCGCGACCAACACCACGAAAGCCGCGCTGGCCGACTGGCGGCAGCAGACCGGCTTCATGGTCACCACCGCCGCGCTTTCGGCCACCGTGATTGCGCTGATCCTGTTCCTGATCGTTCGCCAGATCAACCGGCAGAACCGCGAGGCGCAGCAGCGGCTGGAAGCGGAGCGAGGGCGGCTCGACACCGCCTTGAACAACATGTCGCAAGGGCTGATCCTGTACGACGCCGCGGGCTACATCGTCACCTGCAACCGCCGCTACGCCGACATGTTCGGCCTCTCTCACGACGTCATCAAGCCCGGCTGTCACATCCGTGAGGCGATGTATCACCGCAAGGAGCGCGGCGCGTTCGACGGCGATGTCGAGGCATTTTGCGCTGACGTCATGAGGATCGTCGCGGAGGGCACGGTCTCCACGAGAAGCCATCATTTGCCAAGTGGCCGCGCCTTCCAGGTCATCAACACCCCGCTCGCGCAGGGCGGATGGGTGGCCACGATCGAAGACATCACCGAGCGCCGCAAGCTGGAGCAGGAACGCGACCGCAACTACATGTTCTTGCGCGAGATCATCGACCACATCCCGTCGCAGATCACGGTGAAGGATGCCCAAACGCGGCGATATCTGCTGGTCAATCGGACGGCCGAAGAGCAATTCGGCCAACTGAGTGAATACATCGTCGGTAAGACCCCCTTCGACATCTACCCGGATGTCTCCGCCAGGATCGTCACCGACGACGACAGCAAGGCGCTAAAATCGGGCGGGGGATTGTTCAAGGACGAGCATGCCTGGCAAAGCCAGGCCAAGGGGATGCGCTACATCACCTCGACCCGGATCGGAATCCGCGACGAATCCGGCGAGCCGCGGTACCTCATCAACGTCGTCGAGGATGTCACCGAACGGCGGCGCGCCGACGAGAAGATCGCGCATATCGCGCATTACGATGCGCTCACCGACCTGCCCAACCGGACGCTGTTCCGCGAGCAGATCGAGCGCGAACTGGAGAAAATCGGCGGCGGAAATCAGTTCGCGCTGCTCTATATCGACGTCGACGAGTTCAAGGGCATCAACGATTCGCTCGGTCATCACGTCGGCGACGAGCTTTTGAAGGGAATCGCGGCCCGCATCCGCGGCTGCCTCGGCCAGGGCGACCTGATCGCGCGGCTCGGCGGCGACGAATTCGCGGTGATCCAGACCGGAATCAAATCATCCGCCGACGTGGTGTCATTCGTGACGCGGATCTTCGAGGCGATCCGCCGGCCCTATCATTGCTTCGGCCATCAGCTCTCCACCGACGCCAGCATCGGCATCGCGATGGCGCCGCAGGACGGCACCGATCTCGACCAGCTCATCAAGAATGCCGATCTCGCGATGTACGGCGCCAAGGCCGAGGGCCGCCGCACCCACCGCTTCTTCGAGCCGGAGATGGATGCGAGCGCCAAGGCGCGCCTGAGCCTGGAGCAGGATTTGCGCCAGGCCTTGGTGAACGGCGGCTTCGAGATCCACTATCAGCCGTTGGTCGACCTGCGCACCAACGAGGTCACGGGCTGCGAGGCGCTGCTGCGCTGGCGGCATCCGCAGCGCGGCATGGTGTCGCCGGCCGAGTTCATCCCGATTGCCGAAGACACCGGTCTGATCAACGAGCTCGGCGACTGGGTGCTGCGCATGGCCTGCAACGAGGCCGCGACCTGGCCCACGCATGTGCGCGTCGCGGTCAACGTCTCGCCGGTGCAGCTCAAATGCGAGACGCTGGCGCTGCGGATCGCCGGCGCGCTCGCGGATTCCGGACTTGCCCCGTGCCGGCTCGAGCTCGAGATCACCGAGGCCGTGCTGATCCGCGACGACGAGGCGGCGCTCTCGATCCTCCACCAGCTCCGCGCCATCGGCGTGCGCATCGCGCTCGACGATTTCGGCACCGGCTACTCCTCGCTCAGCTATCTGAAGCGCTTCCCGTTCGACAAGATCAAGATCGACCGCTGCTTCGTCGCTGATATCGCCGAGGCGAGCGGCGCGCCCGTGATCGTGCAGGCGGTGGTGAACATCGCCGCCGCCAGCAACATGACCACGGTCGCGGAGGGCGTCGAGACCGAGGCGCAGCGCGAGATGCTGCGCGCGCTCGGCTGCACGGAGATGCAGGGCTATCTTTTCAGCAGACCGAAGCCGGCCAGCGAAGTGCGACAGCTGTTCGGCCCAAACCATATCTTGCCGGTGGCGGCGGTGGCCTGACATGGCGAAGCCGAGGAAAACGTCAGCCAAGACGGTCGACGTTGCGGATTCCTATGCCGTGCGGCTGATGCAGCATCTGGTGGTGCCGACCTTCGTGATCGACCCCAAGCGCCGCGTCGTGATCTGGAACAGAGCCTGCGAGCGGCTGACCGGCGTTGCCGCCTCCGAGGTGATCGGCACCAACAAGCACTGGCAGGCCTTTTACGAGACCAGGCGCCCTTGCCTCGCCGACCTCGTCGCGCTCGACCGCCCGGAGCAGCTGCCGGAGTTCTATTCCGAATATGCCGCGCGCGGCCATAACGGGCTCGGCTTCAGCGCCGAGAATTGGTGCGTGATGCCGAAGCTCGGCAGCCAGCTGTATCTCGCCATCGACGCCGGCCCGATCCACGACGAGGCCGGCCATCTGATCGCGGTGGTGGAGACGCTGCGCGACCTCACCGACCAGAAGCGCGCCGAGATGGCCCTGAAGGAGCTTGCCACCAAGGACGGGCTGACCGGCCTGTCGAACCGTCGCGCGTTCGACCAGATGCTGATGAGCGAATGGGCCCGCGCCCAGCGGACGCAGAAGCCGATGGCGCTGCTGTTCGTCGACGTCGATCATTTCAAGCTGTTCAACGACCGCCACGGCCATCAGAGCGGCGACGAATGCCTGCGCGCGGTCGCGTCCGTCGTCAGCCGCTATGCCGTGCGCCCGCTCGATCTCGCCAGCCGCTATGGCGGCGAGGAATTCGCGCTGATCCTGCCGGACATGGATTGCGATGCCGCCTGCGTCATCGCCGACGAGATCCGCTGCGCCGTGATGGCCTTGCGGATCACCCATGGCGCCGTCGGGGCCGGTGACCGCGTCACCCTCAGCGTCGGCGTCGCCAGCCACATTCCCAGCGAAACCGACGGCAGCCCCGACCGGCTGCTGGGCGCGGCCGACCAGGCGCTCTATGCGGCCAAACGGCTCGGCCGCAACCGCGTCTTGTGCTCCGAACGGCTGCTCGCCGAGTTCGCCAAGCTCGGGCGGGATGGCGTGCCGGTTCCTGGCCGCGCAGCCCGTAAATCAGGCTAGCCCAAATCAGCCTGCAGGAGACGGTGGAAGCGGTTGCCCGCCCCCCGCCAATCGGCTAAATGAACCCTCGTTGCACCCGTAGCTCAGCTGGATAGAGCGTTGCCCTCCGAAGGCAAAGGTCACACGTTCGAATCGTGTCGGGTGCGCCAGTCTCTTCCAGTCCGCGCTGGAGGCACCCTCACCCGATTTGCCTTGTTGCCGCACGCGCTCAAGTCATCGCCTGCTCAGCGCAAGCCCGCGCTCATGTCAGCATCGAGATGATCGCCTGGACCTGGTCGGAAGCCGACGTCACCAGTCCGTCGTAGGACGTCTGACCGTGTGCGGCCGCCTTCAGGATGCATTCGGCGACGGCCGCCTTCAGCCCGAAGACCGACTGGTCGGGCGGCACGCTTGCCATCACGGCCTCCAGCGCCTGACGCATCGTTCGAATGAGTTCGGAGCTGTATTGCATGGGCTGTCCTCCGCGACCTCATATTAGATCGCATGCCCATGCTTGCCACTCACAAGCCTGAGATTGCTCTGTGAATCACACCTCACCTCGCACTTCTCATCGCTCAATTGTATCATCTTGCCATGAGCGAATCCGACACGGTGGCCGGCGAGACCTCGCCCGTCCGCAAGATCATCCATATCGACATGGATGCCTTCTACGCGTCCGTGGAACAGCGCGACAATCCGGAGCTGCGCGGCAAGCCCGTCGCAGTCGGAGGCTCCGCGGAACGTGGGGTCGTCGCGGCCGCAAGCTATGAGGCCCGCGAGTTCGGCGTTCGCTCCGCCATGCCATCCGTAACGGCGAAGCGGCAATGTCCCGATCTGGTTTTCGTCAAGCCGCGCTTCGAGGTCTACAAGGCAATCTCCAGGCAGATCCGCGACATCTTCGCGGAGCATACCCCGATCATCGAGCCGTTGTCGCTCGACGAGGCCTATCTCGACGTGACCGAAAACCTGCAAGGCATCCCGCTGGCCCGCGACATTGCACTCAGGATCCGCGAGAGGATCAAGGCCGAAACGGGCCTCAACGCTTCGGCCGGCATCTCCTACAACAAATTTCTGGCCAAGCTCGCCTCCGATCATCGCAAGCCCAACGGTCAGTTCGTGATCTCACCGGAGATGGGACCCGCCTTCGTCGAGACCCTGCCCGTCGGAAAATTCCATGGGATAGGCCCGGCCACGGGCGCGAAGATGAACGCGCTCGGCATGTTCACCGGTCTCGATATTCGTCGTCAGACGCTGGAGTTCATGAATGCGAATTTCGGCAAGTCGGGCGCCTATTACTACTGGATCTCGCGCGGCGTCGACGAACGGCCGGTCCGGGCCAACCGGGTCCGCAAGTCCATCGGCGCGGAGACCACGTTCTCGAGCGACCTCACCGAATTCGACGCGCTGGTCGCCGAGCTCAAGCCGCTCGTCGACAAGGTGTGGCGCCATTGCGAGGCGACCGGCAGCCGTGGCCGCACCATCACCTTGAAGATCAAGTTTGCCGACTTCGAGATCATCACGCGCAGCAGGTCCGCTCTTTCGCCGGTTGCAGGCCGCGACGATCTTGAGCGGCTGGCTTGCGGCCTGCTCGAAGCCGAGATACCGCTGCCCAAGAGCGTCAGGCTGCTGGGGGTCTCGCTGTCTTCGCTCCAGGCCGGGGACGATGCGGAGCCGCCGCAGCTGACTCTTGGCATCTGAACCAACTGACGGGCTTTCGGCGGACGCAGACAGCCACGTAGAGCGCGCTCACCACGCGAATCTACGGTGGCGGGTTTTCAGACTCGCCACCGAAGGTCGATCCGCCGGGGCCGATCAATGCCTCACGTGCTCGAACACCACGATCACGCCGGTCGGCTCGGGCTCGTGCGCCATCAGGCGTGTCAGCTCGGAATCGCCCCAATCGGCGAGGCTGACGACTTCGCCGCTCTGGCGCTCGGTGCCGGGGGGCGCCGTAGGCTCGACGACCTTCAGCCCGGTCTCATCGACGAAGAAAGTGTGCTCGCCGAACATGCTGTTGAGCTGCGGCAGGGCGGGATGCTCGTCGGGCAGCACCTGAGCGCCGAGCTGGTTGACGGTCTGCTTCACCTGTTCGGATGTGAGCTTCATGAGCTGCTCCGTTTCTGTCACGTCGGTTTCATTGAGGTAAGCCATAGCGGGCGTTCCCTGCGCCGATGTTCGCCTGGCTCAATGTCCCGAACGGGTGCTGCGCACAAATGTTCCGGAAAAATGTAATTCGTGATCGCGCGTGGCGACCGCCCCGCTCATGGCACGGGATCGCCACACGATGTCCACGATCCCGCCGATGCAGCGCTACTCGGCGGCTTCGACGATCCGGATGTCACGATCGGCGCCGTCGCCGAGCAGATCGTGGGCGGCCTTGTAGGCCGGGCTTTCATATGCCGCCTTGGCGCTCGCGACGCTGTCGAACTCGATGAGCACGACGCGTTCCATCAAGCCGAGCTCGAATGTTGCAGCCGGCATCCCGCGCGCGATCACGCGGCCCCCAGCCGCTTCGATGGCCTGGCGCGACACCTTGGCATAGGCCGCCATGGCGTCGGGGTTCTTGATCGCGCGATAAGTGGCAACCCAATAGGCTTTGGCCATGATTGTTCTCCTGGTTTTCGTGACCTAATGATCGCTTCTGTTCTCGCCGACGGACAGCGCACAGATGCGTGACAGATATGTGTAGGACAGCCCGGTCTCCTCGGCCCAGGCGTTGAACTGCGCCTGCACCTTTGCCAGATCGCCCTTCGACTTGACCTCTTCGGCGATGTCGAGACCGGCATCGCGAAGGCACGCCACGACGTCCCTGGACGTCACAAAGCCGTCCCAGCCGACGAACCGCAGCAGCATCTGGCCGGTGTTGCCACCCAACCGGCTGCCACGCTTGCTCAGGAGATCGAGCAGGCCGATCTGGTCCGACGGCGGCCACTTCGCCAGAAACCTGCCGAAGCTGCCGTGTTCCTTTGCGATCTCCTGGACGAAGGCCGCGTTGTCGCGCACCGACATGATCTTGGCACCGTTGCGCACGATGCGCGCGTCGCGCAGCAGGCCCTCCCAATAATCCTCCGGCTGGAAGGTGAGCTTGGCCGGCTGGAAACGCAGGAAGGCGTCTTCAAACCCGTCCCATTTCGTCTCGATCACGCTCCAGGCGAAGCCCGCGCAAAACACACGCTTCGTCATCTCTGCGAGGATGCGGTCGTCGCCGCGTTTGGCGAGGCCCTTCAGGTCGGGCTTTTCGGGCATCAGCTTTTCGAGCGCCTTGGGGCCGCCCTTGCGTTTTTCGGTGCGCGCACGAATGGTCTTGAAGGAGGTCATGGGAAGACGAGCTGTTGGGCACAGGAGCTGTTGAGGGTACGCCACGACATCAGAATTCGATGATCCGGTCCAGCCCGGCGACGCTTCGATGCTTGCACCCGCGGATGGGCCGCAGCATACTGCCCGCATTGAATTGGCGAGAGATGCGGCTGGTCTGCTTCTTGCGTTCAGATATTTTGCAATCCCTGAGCATTTTTGACGTCTCACCCCTGGATTTCCAATGCGCTGCCTGGTCGTGGCCGACCTGCACTATTCGCTGCCTCAGCTCGACTGGCTCGTCAGCGCCGCTCCGCAATTCGACCTCGTGATCTTCGCCGGCGATGCGCTCGACATCGGCTCGATGGTGGATTTTCGCGCGCAGATCGTGGTGGTGAAGAAGTACCTCGCGCTGCTCGCAGCGAAGACAAGCGTGATCCTCTGCTCCGGCAATCACGATCTCGACGAGCGCAATGCGGAAGGCGAAAAGATCTCGCGCTGGATCTCGGAGGTGCGCGAGTTGGGCATCGCCTGCGACGGTGACAGCCTCACCCTCAGCGACACGTTGTTCACGGTGTGCCCATGGTGGGATGGGCCGCTGGTCAAGCAACGCCTCGTCGCGCAGCTCGCCGCCGCCGCGGCCGGCCGGCCGCAGCGCTGGATCTGGATCCATCACGCGCCGCCGGCGAATTCACCGACGAGCTGGGGCGGCAAGCGCTTCTTCGGCGACGTCGAGCTGGTGCAATGGATCATGCAGTACCAGCCCTCGATGGTGATCTCGGGCCATGTGCATCAGTCGCCGTTCATTACCGATGGCTCGTGGTTCGACCGGCTCGGCCAGACCTGGGTCTTCAACACCGGACTACAACCCGGCCGCCCGCCGACCTATATCGTGCTGGACCTCGATGCGGACAGGGCGTTCTGGCTTGCGGCCGGCGAGGCGCAATCGATCGATCTTGGCGCGCCGCTGCAGCGGCCCGCCGCTCCAATCGAGGCGCCGCCCGACTGGCTCACATTCTTGGATCGGATTGCCGATCCGAGCCTGGCGAGACCTCGAGTGGCGGCAGGTTGATCATGCTCTGGAGCACCTCGCCGACCATGGCCAGATGGGTGCCGTGGCCGGCATATTGCTGCTTGAGATCGGCGAGATAGGTATTGGCGACATTGAGCCGCTGCGCCAGCATCTTGGCGATCAGAAGCGCCACGCCCGCCTCCTGCTTGAGGAACGAGGCGGCGTCCTCGAATTCGTAGACGACGGAGTCGGAACAGGCTCGTACGGTCGCAGTGTGCGGCTGCCCCAGCAGCACAGACATCTCACCCAGCACCGCACCGGGCTCGGTTACGGTGGCGACCACCATCTCGCCCTTGAGCACTTCGAGCTTGCCCTGCATCAGCACGTAAAGATGACCGGTGGTGCCGCCTTCAGCGACGATCAGCGTGCCGGCCGCAACCTGCCGCTCCGTCCCACCGGTGCAATAATCCAGAACTGCGCGCATCCGACCGAGCTCCCGTCGCAGGGAGATACTAGGGCACGATCGGCGTCGCGCGCTTGCTCAAATTTGTGGCAAGCCGCACACCCGCGACAGACGCTTCGCGAGATGGACCGACTGCCAGTCTCCGAGACCGGTGTCCTCGAACCCGGCCTTCTTCGCAAGGCCGCGCATCTCGGCGTTCACGCGCGCGGTCTCGGCTGCAATCATCTCGTGACCGAGATCGCTCGCGTGCCTCTCCATCGCCGTCATCATGCGGAGGCCGACGCCCTTGCGCTGAAACCCATCGGCAACGGAGATAGCGAAATCACCATGCCGTGCAGCCGCATCGTAGGCGTATCTGGTTTCACCGATGATGGTGCCTTGCCCTTCCTGCTTGATCTCGGCGAGCAGGGTGAAATGACCGGGATGGCTGGTCCTGGCGACGCACTCGGCCGCGACCACGGCAATGTCCGCCCGCGCACCCATGAAGCGCTTGTTGCGCGATGTCGCGGAGAGGCTCGTGAAATAGATCGAGAGGCTCTCGACATCGGACGCGCTGGCCGGCCTGATACAGACCGTGGCGCTGGCTTCGGCTGACTCGACAACGGCATCCAGCAATAAGTGTGACATGCGCGAGGCTTTCGGCAGGTTGCATCGAATGCAGACCTAGCCGAGACCGCGCGCTTAGCGCTTGGACAGTGCTGCCAATCTTGCGGCCGAAAACGAACAGTTTCGTTGCTCAGTGCCGGGCATCACACGCGAGAGAGTGAAGGCACCTCTTCCGGCACGATCGCCTGGAGGCCGCCGAAGCGGCGCTCGCGACCGTGGAAGGAGGCCAGGGCCGCGGCGAGATCGCCCGCGTCGAATTCGGGCCACATCCGCTCGGTGAAGTGCAGCTCGGCATAGGCACCTTCCCAGAGCAGGAAGTCCGACAGCCGCTTCTCACCCGAGGTGCGGATGATGAGGTCGACATCGCGCAAACCGGCCTCGCCGGTGACGAGCTGCGAGAACGCCTCGCGGGTGAGGCTCGTCAGCGCCGCCGCCTTCGCCGCCGCGTTGAGGATGGCATCGCGGGCGGAATAGTCGACGGCGATGCGCAGATGAAGCGTGCTGCCGTGCGCGGTGGCGTCTTCCGCACGCGCAATCGCATTGGCAATGCCGTCGGGCAAGCGGTCGCGGCGGCCGATCACGGTGAGGCGCACGCCGTTCTTGACCAGGCTCTGCACCTCGTTGGCGAGGTAGAAGCGCAGAAGCGTCATCAGCGCGGCGACCTCGGCCTTCGGCCTGCGCCAATTGTCGGTGGAGAAGGCGTAGAGCGTCAGCGTGCCGATGCCCTGCTTGGGCGCGGCTTCGACGATGCGGCGGATCGCCTCGACGCCGGCCTCATGCCCGCGCAGGCGCGACAGGCCGCGCCGTGTCGCCCATCTGCCGTTGCCGTCCATGATGATGCCGACGTGAAGCTTCTCGTTACGGGACATAAGGTCACTTTGCATTGCAAAGTCTCCGGTCAAAAAAGGGGGAGGATCAGGTCGAGACGATACCGAGGCGGCCGAGCGGCGCCGCATCGCGGCCGGCAGCCTTGGCGGCGTCGCGCACCAGCCGTTCGAGCACGGCGAGATAATCGAGGAAGCGGCGGCGGCCGGCCTTGGTCAGGCGGCAGGTCGTGTGTGGGCGATTGCCCTCATAGCCCTTGGTCACCTCGACGAGGCCGGCTTCCTGGAGCACGGCGAGATGCCGGCTGAGATTGCCGTCGGTGAGGCCGCAGAGCTGCTTGAGATCGGCGAACGCCAGACCCTTCGGATGCGCCATCAGCGAGGTCAGAAGTCCGAGTCTCGCCTTCTCGTGGATCACGCGGTCCAGTCCTTCATAAGAGAAGGGTGCGCTCTCAATCTTCGACATCATGGTCTCCGGATGCGAAATACAGAATGCCCGCCATCACGGACTGCCCGATCACGAAGGGCAGGCCCATGGTCCATGGCGACAGCGTGTGGGTTTGGCTCGCGTGCACCACCACCGCAAAACCGGACATGAAATACCAGGCGCCTGCGAGCGCCACTGTGCGCGGCAGCGAGCGGACGGATGCAAAAATGCCGAGCGACACCAGGATCTGCCACAGGCCCGGCAGCAACCACAGCGTTTCGCCCGCGAACTTCCACATCACTACCGCAAGCAGAACACCGGCAACGCCTGCGGGCAGGAACTGCTCGACGGCCTGATGGATCATCGCATCGGCGAGACCCGAATGATGGCGGCGCGAACGTGCGCGCATCTCGATACCGATCGTCAAGCCGGAGAGCGCGGCGGCAATGAACCAGCCGAAGAAGAAACCGAGCGGCTCGTCGGTGGGATCATCGAGCAACCAGAATTGCAGGATTGCGGTAAGAAGCGCGACCGCACCGGTCGCCGCCATCGTCGCCGGGCCGTAACCGCGGAACGCCGTGCCGGCCGCAATCTGGCTGCGGATCGCCACGATGTCGGCCAGTGCCTTGTCGAGATCGCGCATTGGCAACGCCAAAACCTCGTTCCGCCCATGTTTGCCGGGACTATCGATCCCGTTACTTTGTACCGCAAAGTATATCGGATCGCAAAGTAAAGGCAAGTCCCGAACATCGCCTCTTGACGCTGGTCGTCGCCGGACAACTGCCGGTTGCGCGACACCTCCTCCCGCAGATAAGATGCGCGCGAGCGCGTTCTGGGGGGAAAGCATGTGGCTTAAGTCATTTATCGTTGCGTCATTATTGCAGCTGAGCGTTGGCAGCGTTGCGCACGCGGCCGGGCCATTCGGCAGCGTCAAAATCGGCAACTGGGTTGGCGGCGCGTTCAGCAATGACGAAACGGGAGCCTTCTCGCACTGTGCCGCGACGGCGCCTTATGCCAACGGCGTCATTCTCGTCGTCGGCCAGAATACTGGGGGCTCGTGGATATTGAGCTTTGCGAGTCCCAGCTACCACTTCAAGCAGGGCGAGAACGCCGCGATCGACGTCATCTTTGACGGACAGGAGCAGGCCAGACTGTTCGCCACGGCCAACCAGACGAACATGCTCAGCTCCGTCATGCCTGCCAACGTGGTACGCGCGTTTCAGAAGGCGAGCCTGATGGTCGCGACGAGCGGCCGCACCGCGCTGAATTTCGACCTGACCTCGGCCGGGCCCGTGATTGCGGCACTGGCCAATTGCGTCACCAAGGTGAAAGCCGAGGGCCTGAACAAGGCCGGAGACTTTACGAAGGTCGCGGCAAAGCCGCAGGCGCCCGACAAGCAAGCATCACCGCCGGCCAGCAAGTCCGCCAAAGCCAAAAGCGGTACCGGCTTTGTCGTGAGTGCCAGCGGGCATGTCGTCACCAATAATCATGTGATCAATGGCTGCGTCGGCGACATCAAGGGCAATCTCACGGGCGAAGCCGGAATGGTTTTGCGCGTGGTGTCGAGCGACGCCAACAACGACCTCGCGTTGCTGCAGGCGCCGTCGACGACCACGTTCAAGGAGTTCGCCCGGATTCGCGACCGCTCGATCCGCTCCGGCGATTCCGTCGTCGCGATCGGCTTTCCGTTCCATGGATTGCTGACTTCGGATTTCACCGTGACGACTGGCATCGTCAGCTCGCTCAGCGGCATGCGCAACGATTCGCGTTTCCTGCAAATCAGTGCGCCGGTGCAGCCCGGCAATAGCGGCGGCCCGCTGTTCGACACCACCGGGCAGATCGTTGGCGTCGTTACGGGAAAGCTGGACGGACTACGGATGGCCGCTGCGACCGGCAACATCCCCGAGAACATCAACTTCGCGATCAAGACCGGCGCGCTGCGCGACTTCCTCGACAACTCCGTGGTGCCCTACCAGACTGCCGAACCGAAGGGCGAGATCAAGACCACCGACATCGCCGGCAATGCGCGGCCGTATACGATGCTGATCTCGTGCAACGGCATCGAGCAAGCTGAGGCGAAGCGGTAGCGGGAACGGCGTCTGCGCGGCCGCGGATGGCGCGAACGCGATCCGGGCTGCCAGTCAAACCGCGAGTTCCTCAATATGGCGCGACGGGACGCGTGCGCCGCGGCTGCCGCGGTTGCGGCACGGACGATTGGCCGTAGGCGACAAGCGGGTTGGGCCCGCAGGCCATGAGCCGGCCCGACACACTGGCCTGACATTGTCCATAGGTGCTGTAGGTGCAATCGCCGGGATACTCGTACCCGCCGCCCTGGGCACACCAGGGGTAGTCGTGGGCCGCGACGGGGGTGACGGCGGAGAAGCCGGCAAGGAGTGTCGCGCCGAGGCCCAGCAGAGCCAATTGCGTCTTGCGCATGATTCCAACTCCTATCCTCGTGGCGCGAGATACGCGCCATATAACATCAGGTTTCGCCACGCCGTTTTATTCCAGATCGACGGGCGCTGACACGCAAGAAACCTTGATGCGCAAGAAAAAAGCCCTGCCGAACGGGCAGGGCTCCGATCACGGACATCACGAGATCGCTACTCGACCTTGAGGCCGGCGAACTCGACGACCTTCTTCCATTTCTCGGTCTCGGCCTTGATCTCCTCGCCGAACGCCTCTGGCGTCTGCGCCCGCGGCTCGCCGCCGAGCTCGACCAGGCGCTTGGCCATGTCCGGCTCCTTGATCAGCGTGTTGATCTCGCTGTTGAGCTTGGCGATGATGTCCTTGGGCGTGTTCTTCGGCGCACCCATGCCGAACAACGCGCTCGCCTCGTAGCCCTTCACGGTCTCGCCGATCGCCGGCACGTCGGGCAGCTGCGGCGAGCGCTCCGCCGTGGTGACGCCGATGGCGCGGAGCGAGCCGGACCGGATATGCTGGATGATCGAGGGCATGTTGTCGAAGATCACCTGCACCTGGCCGCCGAGCATGTCGGTGATCGCGGGTGCGGCGCCGCGATAGGGCACGTGCTGCATCTTGCAGCCCGTCAGCGCCATGAACATCTCGCCGGACAGATGCACCGAGGTGCCGTTGCCTGAGGAAGCCATGTTGACCTTGCCGGGATTGGCCTTCACGTATTCGATGAACTCGGCGACGGTCTTGGCCGGCACGTCCTTGTTGACAGTCATCACGTTCGGCACGCGCTGGAACGAGGCGACCGGCGCGATGTCGCGCACGAAGTTGAACTTCAGGTTGGTGTAGAGCGAGGCGTTGATGTAGTTGGCCGGATTGACCAGCTGCAGCGTATAGCCGTCGGGCTCGGCGTTGACGACCGATTCGGTGGCGATATTGTTGCCGGCACCCGGCTTGTTCTCGATCACGAATTGCTGGCCGAACTTCTCCGACAGCCGCTGACCGATCAGCCGCGCCAAGATGTCGGTGGCCCCGCCCGGCGGATAGCCGACCACCCATTTCACCGGGTGGGTCGGATAATCGGCGGCAAAGGCCTTCGACAGCGGGCTGGCTGCAAGCGGACTGGCGGCGAGCAGGCTCAGCGCGGTACGGCGAGTGATCATTTCAAGGGTTCTCCCAACGTGTTGTTCTTGAAGCCAGATAGCTTGAAAATGGCGTCGGCGCGGTTGTAACAAAGCTTGCCGCAGGCGGAAAGTGCACGGGGCGCATCACGACGAAAGGATAAGGCATGGCGGTCAAGGTCGAAGCCCTCGATCATCTCGTGATCAACGTCGCGGACGTCGCAGTGACCGCCGAGTGGTACGGCAAGATTCTCGGCATGGAAGTCAAGGTGTTCGACCCCGGCGGCGGCAAAGCGCCGCGGACTTCGTTGCAATTCGGTAACCAGAAGATCAACGTCCGGCCGCGCGATGCCGACAAGGTGGAGTGGTTCACCGCGGACCACCAGACCGCCGGCAGCGAGGATCTGTGCTTCCTCACATCCGCCAGCCCCGACGAGGTGGTGGCGCATTTGAAGGCACATGGCGTCGCGATCGAACAAGGCCCGGTTCTCAAGCAGGGCGCCCGCGGCACCCTGCGGTCGGTCTATTGCAGGGATCCGGATGGCAGCCTGATCGAGATTTCGTCGTATGAGGACGGCAGCCGGTAAGGCCGAGGCGCCTGCCCCACGCATCGTCATTGCGAGGAGCCCTTGCGACGAAGCAATCTAGACTCTCTCCGGAGAGGGATCCTGGATTGCTTCGCTCCGCTCGCAATGACGGCGGAGAGAGCAGGAAGACGCAATCATCAAAACGCAGCCGCCAGCAAGATGCAGGCTGCACGGGAGGACATATGCCGAATTCACAAGCCGCGGCCGGAATCGTGGGCCCATTCGACGGGCTCGACGTGCCCTGGCTGCTGAAGATGCGCGCCGAGGTGCGCAGCTCACATCCGTTCCTGATCTGGGCGCCGTTCGACGTGCCCGCGCGGCGCTGGAGCTATGGCGAGTTTCACGAGCGGGTCGGCGCGCTCGCGGCGGGACTGGCGAAGCGCGGCGTGAAGCCGGGCGAATATGTGCTCATTCACCTCGACAATTGCATCGAGGCGCTGCTGGCCTGGTTCGCCTGTGTCGAACTCGGCGCCATCGCGGTGACCACCAACACGCGCTCGGCACCGGCCGAGCTCGACTATTTTGCCGATCATTGCGGCGCGGTCGCCGCGATCACGCAGCCGGCCTATGCCGAGATCGTCGCGCAGAATTGCCGCAACATCCGCTGGATGGCGGTGACCTCGCACGATTCGGGCGTGGCGCCCGCGCAAGCGATCTCGCGCGGCGATAGTTTTGAATCGCTGTTCGCCGACAGCGCCGACCGTCCCAGGCGCGCGATCGATCCGCGCGCGCCGTGCAGCGTGCAATACACCTCGGGCACGACATCGCGCCCCAAGGCGGTGCTGTGGACCCACGCCAACGCACTGTGGGGCGCCAAGATCAACGCCGCGCACGAGGACCTGCACGCAAGCGACGTGCATCAGGCCTATCTGCCGCTGTTCCACACCAACGCGCTGGCCTATTCGATGCTGGCGACGCTATGGGTCGGCGCCACCTGCGTGATCCAGCCGCGCTTTTCCGCCAGCCGGTTCTGGGGCGCCGCGCGCGAGCACGGCTCGACCTGGACTTCGACGATCCCGTTCTGCATGAAGGCGCTGCTCGAGCAGGAGATCCCGCGCGATCACAAATTCCGTCTGTGGGGCACCGCGATCAACGAGCCGCCGGCCTTCGCCGCCTTCGGCGTCAAGATCATCGGCTGGTGGGGCATGACCGAGACCATCACCCACGGCATCGTCGGCGAGATCGATCAGCCCAACATCCCGATGTCGATCGGCCGCGCCGCGCCGGAATATGAAATCCGCATCACCGACGACGACGGGGGGCCGACCGAAATCGGCGGCACCGGAAATCTCTCGATCAAGGGCATTGTCGGCCTGTCGCTGTTCGCCGAATATCTGCACAACGAAAAGGCGACGCGCGAGAGCTTCGACGAGCACGGCTTCTTTCTCACCGGTGACCGCGTGGTGCGGCTGGAGAACGGCTACATCCGCTTCGCAGACCGCAGCAAGGACATGCTCAAGGTCGGCGGCGAGAACGTCGCCGCGTCCGAGATCGAGCAGGTGGTCGCACTGGTCCCCGGCGTGCGCGAGGCCGCCGTGGTGGCGAAGACGCATCCAATGCTGGACGAGGTGCCGGTCGTCTTCATCATCCCGCAGGGTGGCGTCGCCGGTGCGCGGCCTGATCTGCACGAGGCCGTGATGGCCGCCTGCCGCGCCGGCCTCGCCGACTTCAAGGTGCCGCGCGAGATCCGCTTCGTCGACGACATGCCGCGCTCGACGCTGGAGAAGGTGGCGAAGGCGGAGCTGAGAAAGATGGTGGGGTGAGGCGTAAAGTAGGGTGGGTTAGCCGAAGGCGTAACCCACCAACTTCGTCCGGCAAATGCGGAAGCATGGTGGGTTACGCTACGCTAACCCACCCTACGCAGCCATCAGAACGACCCCAGCGCCACCGGGCGGAAGGCCTGCAACAGCTGCTGGTCCAGCTTGCCGCCCATGCCTTCCATCATCGTAAACGCGCGCGAGTGGGTGAAGGGCATGCGATAGGCACGCTTCTCCACGAGGGCCGCGTAGATGTCGACGATCGTCGTGACCCGCACGATATCGCTGATCTGGTTCGACGAGAGATTGTTAGGATAACCGGAGCCGTCGAGGAATTCGTGGTGATGCAGCACGACGTCCAGCATCTCGGGCGGGAAGCCGCCTTGGGCTGCGAGCGCGTCATAGCCGCGGCGCGGATGCTGGCGGACTTCGGCCATCTCCTCGTCGGTGAGCTTGCCGGGCTTGTCGAGCAGCGCGGAGGGAACGAACGCCTTGCCGACGTCGTGCAGCAGCGCGGCACGGGTCAGCCGGCGCTGGTCGTCCTCGCGCATGCCGAGATGCTGGGCGAAGGAGACCGCAAATCCGGTCACGAACAAGCAGTGCCGATAGCTGCCGACATGGTGGCAGCCCACCGTGGTGAGCCACTCGCGCAGCGAGGAGTGCTTGATCGCCTTCAGGATCTTGCTCTCGGCGGCGATGACGTCGTCGAAGGTCAGGGGCACGCCGAGCGGCAGCTTCTCGAACATCTTCTTCAGCACCGCATGCGCGGCCTCGACGCCGCGATTGAGCGTCTTGCCGCGATCGGTCGCGTCATAGACGGCGGTGTCGGGGAACGCGGCGCGGATGCGCTGCAGGATGTCCTCGGGCTGGAGCGGCCGCGAGATGGTGTCGGTGGCGCCCAGCGCCCAGGCCTGCATGGTGCCGTGATGCAGGGCATCGGCAAGCACGAACAGACGAGGCATCGCGCAATAGGCATCGCCGCGCAGCTTGTTGCGCACCCGCTGCACGCTCTCGGGCGAACGCAGATTGATGTCGACCACGAGGCCGGAGAGATCGCGCGAGGGCTGCTCGGGGAGCTCCTGCGTCGTCACTGTCGCGACGTCGCCGACCGCCTTGAGGATGCTGGCGAGCTCGCTGCTCTCGTCGCTCCGGTCGGAGGCGAGCAGAAGCCGGCGTTTGGCGGCGGGTTTGGCTGAGGCGTTCATGGCTTCCCCAAGAGCACGGGCGTGTTTCGGGCAGAAGCCTAAGCCGGATCAGGTTCTCCGGCCCTTAAGAGGCGTGCTCAATGGAACCCTGCGGAATCAGGAACAATTTTACGGAGTTCGGCTCCCCGGGCGGTTCCAATCGAAACCTCGAAAACAACCCCATGCACAGTAGAATGGTCATTGATAACAAAGGGAAATTTTGGGCACGGCCCGCCCCACCCACTGCCGTCATCGCCCGGCTTGACCGGGCGATCCAGTACTCCGAGACGGCGCGGCTAGAACCGAGAAGCCGCGGCGTACTGGATGCCCCGCTTTCGCGGAGCATGACAGCGAATATGCGGATGCGGTGTATCACGCTCAAACGAATCCGCCGGGGCTGCCCCCGGCGGATCACGTCAGGTCAACAATCGCAACCAGCCTTACGCCTTCATCGCGCTCTTCACGGCCTCCGCCGTGATCGGCAGGGCCCGGACGCGGGCGCCCGAGGCGTTGAAGATGGCGTTGCCGATCGCGGGTGCGATCACCGTCACCGCGGGTTCGCCGACGCCGGTGGCCTTCTCGCCATTGGCGATCACGGCGATCGCGACCTCCGGCACCTGGCTCATGCGCAAGGGCGTGTAGCTGTCGAAGTTGGTCTGCTCGATGCCACCATCCTTGAGCGTCGCCTTTTCGTACATCGCCAGCGACAGGCCCCACAGCGCCGCGCCTTCGACCTGGGCGCGGATGTTGTCGGGATGCACCTGCGTGCCGACGTCGGTGGCGACCGTGAGCTTCTTCACGGTGACCTCGCCCGAGGGCGCGACGGCGACGTGGGCGACGCAGGCCGTCCAGCTTGCGGTCGCGCGTTCCTGCGACGAGACGCAGGCCACGCCCATGCCCTCGCCTTTCGGCAGCTTCCTGGTGCCGTAGCCGGCAAGGCCCATCGCGGCGAGCAGCGTATTGCGCAGCCGCTGCGCGCCTCCGTCGTTCTTGCCGGCGCCGTCGAGCAGCGAGATGCGGAACTGGGCGGGGTCCTTGCCCGCCGCAGCCGCGATCTCGTCGATCATGCTTTCGACCGCCCAGAAGGTCCAACCCGGCGCGACCGAGCGGAGCTGGCCGGACGGCGTGGCGTTGTGCGCCATCTCGTTCTTGATCGCGCGCACATGATGGTTGGGCACGGTGTAGAAGAAGTCGGCCCCGTTCACCGTGAAGGAGTCGAGCGGACCCTTCTTGTCGACCGAGGGCGTCAGGAAATCGGGAATGCCCCAACGTTGGGTCGGCCAGGCCGAAACCACGTCGTGACTGAGCGCGACGAGCTTGCCGTCGCCGTCTACGCCCGCCTTCACTTTCTGGTAGGTGAGCGGACGCGAGAAATCCATCGTCATGTCGTTCTCGCGCGTGTAGATCACCTTCACCGGCTTGCCGATCGCCTTCGCCGCCTGCACCGCCGGAATCATCATGTCGGCATCGAGCCTGCGGCCAAAGCCGCCGCCGAGCCACATCTGATGCATGACGACGAATTTCGGATCGATCCCGGCCGCACCCGCCGCGATCGCGCCGGAGCGCGTGGCGAACTGGTTGCCGGAATAGATGTGCAGGATGTCGCCCTTGAACTCCGCAGTGGCGTTCATCGGCTCCAACGGCGCGTGGATGTTGATGCTGGTGGTGTACTCCGCCTCCAGCACCTTGGCCGCCGTGCCGAACGCCGCCGCGGGATCGCCGTCCTTGACGAAGAACTGGCCGGAATCCTCCTGCTTCTGAAGCCGCTTGGCCTCGTCGAGCAGCGACTGGCTCGACACTTTCGCGTTCGGACCGCCGTCATAGGCAATCTTGAGCGCCTGCGCCGCCTTCTTGGCATTGGCATAGGTGCCGGCGACTGCGACGACCCAGCCCGACGTCGTTCCGGTCTTGTCGTCGAGGGTGACGGCCTTGATGAAGCCCGGCACTTTCTTGGCCGCACTGTCGTCGACCGACTTGACGGTGGCGCCGAAGCGCACCGGAGGCGTCACCACCGCGCCATAGGCCATGCCCGGCAGCATCACGTCGATGCCGTATTTGGCTGTGCCGTTGGTCTTGGACGGGATGTCGAGCTGCGGCACCGACACGCCGATCATGGTGTATTGATCCGGCCTCTTCAGCACGATCGCCTTGAGCTCGTCCGGCGTGAAGGTTTTTGTCGCCTTGCCGCTCTTGACGACATCGGCGAACGACATCGCCTTCTTTGACTTCGGATGCGAGATCATGGAATCGCGCACCACCAGTTCCGACGCCGGCACGCCCATCGCGGCGGCCGCGCCTTCCGTCAACGCCATCCGTCCGGCGGCACCGGCCCGGCTCATGGCGTCGAAGTTCATCATGGTCGACCAGCTGCCGCCGGTGATCTGTGCGCCCAGCACGGGATCGTTGAATTTCGGATCATTGGAGGCAAGCTGCACCCGCATGTCGCTCCACTTCGCGCCCAGCTCTTCGGCCACGATCTGCGCCATGGTGGAGGCGATGTGCTGGCCCATGTCGGCCTTGCCGCAGGTGACGGTGACGAGACCATCGGGCGCGATCGCGTACCAGACGCTGGGCTCGAAGTTCTGGGGCGCCGCGAGCGCCTCACTGATGCCGGGCACGCCGGCATAACCGAGCACGAGGCCGGTTGCCGCGGTGCCGACCAGGAAGGAGCGGCGGCTGAGATCTGTCGTTTCGGCTGTAACGCTCTTGATGTGCTTATTCATGTGGGCCTCCGCTCGTTGCCGGAGGCGGATGCGGTGCGCATCTCGGTTGCGGCGCGCATGATTGCCTTCTGGATCCGCGAATAGGTCATGCAACGGCAGAGATTGCCGTCCATATGTGCCACGACCTCTTCCTTGGTCGGGTTGGGATTCTTCGCCAGCAGCGAGGCCGCCTGCATGATCTGCCCGGACTGGCAATAGCCGCATTGCGGCACCTGCTCGGCGATCCAGGCCTTCTGCAAGGGATGGTCGCCCTTGGCGGCGAGGCCTTCGATGGTGGTGATCTTCTTGCCGGCGACATCGCCGACCATGGTCTGGCACGAGCGCACGGCTTCGCCGTTGACGTGCACGGTGCAGGCCCCGCACAGGCCGGCACCGCAGCCGAACTTGGTGCCGGTCATCTGCATTTGCTCGCGGATCGCCCAGAGGAGCGGCGTATCATTCGCCGCATCCACGGACATACTCCGCCCGTTGATGGTGAGAGTTGGCATAGGCGTCTTCCCCTGCCGGTGCATGAAGCCGCTTACGGCGGCAACTTGTGTTGACGGACGCCCACCGGGCCGGCGCCAGCCTTGGCCGCAAGAATGATCGCGTTCAGGCGCGGAGGCAAATGCAATTTGGAATCGATCGAACAAACGCGGCGCGCGCATCTTGTGCGTTGCGAGAACGGCGATGGTGCAGCCACTGAACGCAAACAGAAAGCGTGTCAGACATGCGTGCTATCGCGTCGAGGCGGTTTCTTCGAGGTAACTTGGCGGGCTAGAGTACGAGCGCCACGTTGGTCGTCCCTTCTCCCCTTGTGGGAGAAGGTGGCATAGGCGGCCTTCGGCCGCCGTTCTAAAATGGACGCCGAAGCGAAGCTTCGGCTACGGCGCCGGATGAGGGGTTCTCTCCGCGAACCCACTGGATCGTACGCGGATAGAACCCCTCACCCGTCTCGCCGCTATCGCGGCGAGCCACCCTCTCCCACAAGGGGAGAGGAAAACAAAAACAAGGGTGGGCAGAATGCCTGGGATCGATCGGGACGGCGTCAGAATCTACTACGAGGTTCACGGCGAAGGTCCGCCGCTGCTGCTGACCCACGGCTACTCATCGACGTCGGCGATGTGGCATGGGCAGGTCGAGGCGCTTGCCAGGGATCACAAGCTGATCTTGTGGGACATGCGCGGTCACGGCCAGTCCGATTATCCCGACGATCCCGCCGCCTACAGCGAAGCACTCACGGTCGGCGACATCGCCGCTATCCTCGATGTGGTCGGCACTGAGCGCGCCATTATCGGCGGGCTCTCGCTCGGCGGCTACATGTCGCTCGCCTTTGCTCGCGCGCATCCAAAGCGCGTCCGCGCACTGCTGATCATCGACACCGGACCGGGCTTCAAGAAGGACGACGCACGCGAGGCCTGGAACGCGCGGGCGCTCGCCACCGCCGACAAGTTCGACCGCGAAGGGCTCGACGTGCTGAAGGCGGCGACGCGCGAGCGCGCCACCGCGAGCCATCGCAATGCCAGGGGATTGGCGCTCGCCGCACGCGGCATGCTGACCCAGCGCGATGCGAAGGTGATCGAGCTGCTGCCGGAGATCAAGGTGCCCAGCCTGATCGTGGTCGGTGCCGACGACACGCCGTTCCTCGCCGCGTCGGACTACATGGCCGCGAAAATTCCCGGCGCACAAAAAACCGTGATTCCCGCCGCCGGACACGCCGTCAACATCGACCAGCCGCAGGCTTTTGTTGACGCGGTGCTGCCTTTCCTGAAGAACTTGCCGGAATAGGACGATCGGACGGGAACACAGACAATGAAGCGAGCGATGTTGGCTGCGGGCGCGGTGTTGCTGTCAGTATCCGCGCAGGCCGAGCAATTCGGCGGGACACCGCCCCGCCTGCCCTTTGTCGCGACCTTGTCGAACAACACGCCGCTCGCCTTCGGCATGGATGCCGGACAGAGCGCGCGGGCGCTGGGGCAACCGCTGCAATATGTGCGCGGGCGTCCCGGCAACGAGATCTATCTCGCGCTTCGCAACATCGGCGGCAGCGGACTGATCCCGTACCGTCACCGCCTGTTCCTGCAATTCCGTCATGGCCGGTTGGCGGGATGGAAGGAGGACTATGGCGAGAACTGGATGTGGGAGTGATCCTCATGGTGAGGAGGCGCAAAGCGCCGTCTCGAACCATGCAGGCCCGCCTCTCGCTGCTCGGCCTTTCATCCTTCGAGACGCGCGCAAGAGCGCGCTCCTCAGGATGAGGAGAAAGAGTGAATTCGTGACAACCAACAAGGACAACCCGCGTGGGACAAGACATCAAGCTGACGGCCTCCGACAATTTCCAGCTCAGTGCCTATCGCGCCGATCCCGCGGGCACGGCGAAGGGCGCGGTGGTGGTGATCCAGGAAATTTTCGGGGTCAACCATCACATCCGCTCGGTCTGCGATCGTCTCGCCGGGGAAGGCTATGTCGCGATCGCCCCGTCGATCTTCGACCGGACCTCACCGGGCTTCCAGTGCGGCTACACGCCTGACGAGATCGCGGAAGCGCGCAAGTTCGTCGCCAGTCCGGATTGGGACGCGATGCTGCGCGACACGCAGGCGGCGATCGATGCGGTGAAGAGCGTCGGCCCGGTCGGCATCATCGGCTTTTGCCTGGGCGGCAGCATCGCCTTCGTCGCGGCGACGCGGCTGTCGGGCCTGAAGGCCGCGATCGGCTATTACGGCGGCGCCGTCGTGCGCTTTGCCGACGAGACAGCCAAAGCGCCGACACAGCTGCATTTTGGCGAGAAGGATGCCGGCATTCCCCTGACCGACGTCGAGACCATCAAGACGAAGCGGCCGGACGTCGAGGTCTTCGTCTATCCGGGCGCGCAGCACGGCTTCCATTGCGACGAGCGGGCGAGCTACGATAAGGCCAGCGCCGACATCGCCTGGCCGCGCAGCATGGAATTTTTCGCAAGGCATTTGAAATAGGCGCGCGCGGCTGTCTCCGCTGTCATTCCGGGCTCGCGCTTCGCGCGCCCGGGCATGACGAGCAGGAATCGGGTGGCTGCATCCTGCCGCGCGGCGATAGAGCTGGCTGATCAAGCCAATTCGCGCCGGGAGATCGTGATGCAGCAGGCCAATACGAACATCGTCATCCGCAATCCGTTCGGCACCATGGACGTGCCCGCGCCGGATGATCGCGACGTCATGGATTATGCCGCAACCGCAGGGCTTGCCGGCGATGCCGCCGACCTCAACGCGGCGGCGTGGGCAAAAATCGCGGCACAGTCAGACCCGCTCGACGGCATCTGGGCCAGCCGCTGGAATGGCGGCGCCGATCCGACCATTGCCGGCGATACGCCGCAAGCCTGGAAAGCGGGACGCGCGGAGGTGCGGGTCGCAGGCGGACGCATCTATCTGCGCTTTGATTGGGATCACGGCCGACGGCACGGGCTGATCGATGCTGCGCGCGAGGGCGCGCGCCTGGTCGGGAAATACATCAACCTAACCAATCCCGCGATCACGCGGCCATGGATCGGGCGCGTGGTCGATGCCACCAGGATCGACGGATGTTTTCCGAACGGGCGGCTGGATTTCAGGCGGTGAGCTAGAGCTTCGCTCGAAAGCGCTCTAGAACCAGCGTTCGCCGACGAACACGGTGTCGCCCGGGCTCAAGGGGGTGCCAAGCGGCACCACGGCGCGCATGGCGCCGCCGGCTTCAGTGTGCGTGACGGTGACCACGTCGCGCTTGGCGCGGGGCGAGAAGCCGCCGGCGATCGCGACGGCGCTTTCGACCGTCATGTTCGGCACGTAAGGATACTGGCCGGGCGCGGAGACTTCGCCGAGAATGAAGAACGGGCGATAGGCTTCGATCTCGACGGCGACCGAGGGCTCACGGATGTAGCCGTTGCGCAGCCGCGCGGCGATCTCGCCGGCAAGGCCGGCCGGAGTGCGGCCGCGTGCCGGCACGCCGCCGATCAGCGGCATGGTGATGGAGCCGCCGGCGTCGATCGCGTAGCTGTTGGTGAGACCTTCCTGGCCATAGACCACGACGCGCAGCCTGTCGCCGGCGTCGAGATGGTAGGAGGAATCGTAGCGGACCGGCGCCGCCATCGGTGCGGCATAACCGACCGGCATGGGCGCGGGCGAAGAGGCAAAGGAATTGCTGAGTGCTGCGATGGCACCGCCGCCACTGCCAACGACGACCGGCTGCGGCGCGTTGTAGGGCTGGCCATAGGCCATCGAATCGAGATCGGCGCGCGGCTGCACATAGGCGACGGGACCAGCGGTTTGCATGCAGCCGCCAAGGGTCAGCGCGGCGGACGCTGCCAGGGACGCTGCCGAGATCGACCATCGAAACGCGCGTGCAACCGGCACCGGACTTATCCCTCGAAACGAGACAGCTTCAGTGATGCACCGGTTATGGTTAATAAAGCGTTGAGGGGGGATGGGTGGAACGGTGCGGCGCGCTAGGAGCGCGGTGCGCCCCCCCTCTCCCGCCTGCGGGAGAGGGCTGGGGAGAGGGTGTCTCCACGGCGGGACAGTCGCCCAGAGGAGAGAACCCTCACCCGCATTGCATCTGCGATGCAATGCGACCTCTCCCGCAAGCGGGAGAGGTGCAGCGAGCCCGGAGCCAACTTTACGCGCTTACACCGACGCCGATCGGGCAGGACACGCCGGTGCCGCCCAGGCCGCAATAGCCGGCGGGATTCTTGGCCAGATATTGCTGATGATAGTCCTCGGCAAAGTAGAATTCGCCGGCGGGCGCGATCTCGGTGGTGATGGTGCCGAGACCTTTTGCAGCAAGCGCCTTCTGATAGAGCACCTTCGATTGATCGGCCGCTGTCTTCTGCGCGTCTGAAGTGGTGTAGATCGCGCTTCGATATTGCGTGCCGACGTCGTTGCCCTGACGCATGCCCTGCGTCGGGTTGTGGCTCTCCCAGAACGTCTTCAACAGCTTCTCGTACGACACCTTGTTCGGATCGAACACGACCAGCACCACTTCGGTGTGACCGGTGCGGCCCGAGCAGGTCTCTTCATAAGTCGGGTTCGGCGTGTGGCCGCCGGCATAGCCAACAGCCGTTGTGTAAACGCCCTCGCCTAGCTTCCAGAACTTGCGCTCGGCGCCCCAGAAGCAGCCGAGCCCGAACACCGCCTGCTCGAGGCCGGCGGGATAAGGCGGCTGCAACTTCGTGCCGTTGACGAAATGGGTGGTCGCGGTCGGAATGGCTTGCGCACGGCCGGGCAGCGCTTCCGTGGCGCTCGGCAATGCGGTGGTCTTGCGCATGAACAGCATGGACGGATCTCCGGGAACGAGCTGTGCCTCGCCTGAGCCAAGGCGATGAGCCAAGCGCTCAGGCGGCGTGCTCGCGATCAGTTGGGAATATAGGTCTTTACGCGCAAAGGGGCAGCCCTGTTACGCCGTTCGCGCGCCGGTTCGAGTCGCGCGAATTGAAAGCTCAATCCCGGGAATTGAAAGCTCAATCCCGGGAATAGCCGATCAGCGGCTTGCGCGGGCGGAACAGGATCATCAGGAGGATGCCGAGAATGCCGAGGACGGCGAAAACCGGCTGATCCAGCACCAGGCGGATCACCGAGGTCCAGAGCCAGGGCGCCTTGGCCTCGACCCAGGTCCGGAATGCCGTCTGGCTGGCCTGATTGATGTCGTTCCAGAACTGGCCGAAGCGGGTGAACCGCAGGGTCTGGTCGGCCACCCAGCGGGCGCCGTCATAGACCATGAAGATGAACCCGCCGGCGAGCAGCAGCAGCCCAATCAGTCGGAAAAAGCCGCGGATCATGCCTCACCCTCTATAGTCGTCCGATCGGACGACCCTCGGAACGCCGCCAGCCAATACAAGGGAGACGGCAGAAATTCAACCTCTTCAGGGCGTTACAGCATTCATCCGCGCCCTGAGGGGTTGCTTTTGCAGTCCCGGAAAGCGTTGACGGTGCCAAAGACCCTCTCTATAAGGGCGCCAACTGGCGGCGGGCGCAATCCTGCCGCCGCTGTTCTTTGAGCAGATGCAGGCTCCTTGGGCTGAGAGGCTCCCTGGGCCTCAGAGATGGCCCGCAAGGCCGTCGCTCGTGTTCCGGGAACAGCCTAGCAACCGAACACCCTAATTCCGAGCGTCGATTACGCGGTCAAGCAAGCCGGCGCTACCCGACCAAGACGCGACCGGTACCCGCAAAGGACATTGAGACCATGGCCAATACCACTTCCGCCAAGAAAGCGACGCGCAAGATCGCCCGCCGCACCGCCGTCAACAAGTCGCGCCGCACCCAGATGCGCGGTGCCGTGCGTAACGTCGAAGAAGCGATCAAGACCGGCGACCGCGCCGCAGCCGTGACGGCGCTGGCGAATGCCGAGCCCGCCTTGATGCGCGCCGCGCAGCGAAACATCATTCATAAGAACAATGCCAGCCGCAAAGTCTCGCGGCTCACCGCGCAGATCGCCAAGCTCGCCAAGTAAGCTCGCGAGTGATCTAGCAGCATTCGTTCGATCGGACGATCCGGTCGCACATCGCATACGTCAAACAGCCCGGCATAGCGCCGGGCTTTTTTGTTGCCCGTCATATTCACGCAAGCAGTCACGCGTCGAGCGACCTTCGATCGGAGGATTGCGACGTTTGCACCATGACGTGTCCCGTAGTTTTACCTGCGAATGGTTTTGCAACAGCGGAAACTTCCACCGCGGTGCAAAAAGTCCTTGCGAGGCGGGCTCAAGTTGAATTCGCGGCACCTGCGAGTTCTGCACACCGTAGTTTCCCCGGATCGCGTTACGCGATGGAGTTACCCTGTCAAACGAGACTCAAAAAACGATGTCTCGCTAATCACTTATCGACATAGTGAGGCCAAGCATTTGGAAAAATCGCCAGCGCGTCGTGCGCGTGACGCTTTTGTAAAAAATTTTTGGCGGTGGCGGAGAATTGTCACATGAAACGTGGTGTCTTCGATTCTGTGCACGAATCCAAAAACTTGCTCTGAAGCCTGTGCACAAGTCCGCGTGGCGTTAACGCAGATCAAGATTTTTGATGCCTCAAGTGTGAATCAATTCCGTTGCGAGTCTTCCCGCATAGTGTATTCCTTAAGAGGTCAGCGGCGCCCACGATCTTGAGACCAGCGCGGTATCGGAAACGGGGCGAGCGTGCAAATCGGCGGCGATGTGCACGTAGGCGGCGCTTCAACAAGCGATTGTCGGATCAAAACCCACAGCAATGTGGGAACGGTAGCTCTTTGTCTGAATGTCTCCAAGCGGGATCTTTCTCTCGCGCTTAAGAGACATCTTGAAAGCTGCCCCGACAGGCATGATGGCGAGGCCGAGCGGACGAGTACACGGGCAGGCATCCGATGACGACGCGGGTGTCGTTTGGACACGCAGGACCTTGTCGTGAGCAATCACGGCAGGACGGGGAGGTATCATGTCTTACGAACTCAACGCGGTATTGAAACACATTTCGACTTCCAGCATTTCGACTTCCAGCGATGCCGTTTTAGATTCGTCGGACACCAAGCCTCCCGCGTGTCACGGAGCGCCGAGTACGCGCTGACCTCGCGACCCCTCCATCTCTAGACATTGCTGATCGGACGCGGCGTTCCGCCGAACGGTCGAGCCATGCCTGCAGGTGAAATCGCTTGAGGTCCCGCCATTGCAAATAATCCTCGGCAGGTATTGCTGGCAGGAACTCTGCATGGCGCTCACCACGCAACCTTATCTCTCAAGAAAAGTTCTCAAATGATGACAACCCCGGAACAGGATCGCTGGTCACGCGTGAAGAGTCGGCTGCGCTCGAACGTTGGCGAAGACGTCTATACGAGCTGGTTTGCGCGCATGGATCTGGAAGGCGTCCAGGACGAGAGCGTGCGACTGTCGGTGCCGACCCGCTTCCTGAAGAGCTGGATCCAGGCCCATTATGCCGAGCGCGTGCTGTCGTGCTGGCAGGCCGAGATGCCGGAAGTACATCGGATCGATCTCACCGTGCGCTCGGCCGTGCGCCCCGTTGTGCAGCAGAAGGAAGCGCCCGCGCCGGTCGAAACGCGCCGCTCGCCTGCGCCGGAGCTGCGCTCGACCGCGACCGCGCCGGTCTCGGCCAATCATGATGCGCTCGGCGGCTCGCCGCTCGATCCGCGCCTGACCTTCGCAAGCTTCGTCGTCGGCCGTTCCAACACGCTGGCGCATGCGGCTGCGCGTCAGGTCGCCGAGGGTCGTCGCGGCGATCCCGTCATGTTCAATCCGCTCTACATCCATGCGGGCGTCGGCCTCGGCAAGACGCATCTCTTGCAGGCGGTGACCTGGGCTGGCAATTCCGGCAACGAGCGCAAGGTGCTTTATCTCACCGCCGAGAAATTCATGTACGGCTTCGTCGCCGCGCTGAAGACGCAGACGGCGCTCGCCTTCAAGGAAGCGTTGCGCGGCATCGACGTGCTCGTGATCGACGATCTCCAGTTCCTGCAGGGCAAGTCAACCCAGGCCGAGTTCTGTCACACGCTGAACGCGCTGATCGATGCCGGCCGCCAGGTCGTGATCGCGGCCGACCGTCCGCCGTCCGATCTCGAAAGCCTCGACGACCGCGTGCGCTCGCGGCTGGCCGGCGGCCTCGTGGTCGAGATGGCCTCGCTCGGCGAGGAGCTGCGGCACGGTATTCTCAAGTCGCGCGTCGCAGCCGCCCGCGCTCATCATGCAACCTTCGAGGTGCCCGAGGAGGTGCTGACCTATCTGGCCCGCGCCATCACCCACAACGGCCGCGATCTCGAAGGCGCGATCAACCGCCTGCTCGCACATTCGAAGCTCAACAACCGGCCGGTGACGCTGGAGATGGCGGAGCACGAGGTGCGCGACCTGATCCGGCCGCAGGAACCGAAGCGGATCAAGATCGAGGACATCCAGCGCGTGGTGGCGCGGCAGTATAATGTCAGCCGCTCCGACCTCCTGTCCTCGCGCCGGACCGCCAACGTGGTCCGTCCGCGCCAGGTGGCGATGTATCTCGCCAAGACGCTGACCCTGCGATCGCTCCCCGAGATCGGCCGCCGCTTCGGCGGGCGCGACCACACCACGGTGCTGCACGCCGTTCGCAAGATCGAGGCCCTGGTTTCCAAGGACACGGCGCTGTCGGACGAGGTCGAATCGCTCAAGCGCCAGCTTCAGGAATAAACGCCTATTTCCTTCACCTCTCCCAGCTTGCGGGGAGAGGTCGGATCGCTCTTGCGATCCGGGTGAGGGGGTACAGGTCCATCGGCAGGCTCGCCCGCGGAAAGAGGCCCCTCACCCCAACCCTCTCCCTGTAAGAACGGGGCGAGGGAGCGCACCTGCTTCCGGGCGCCGGCCCCGTCTTTGCCGGTAAATCGTGGGGAACCGTCGCGCAATCCCTTGAAACGGATGACTTTACGCGCCACCTTGCGCGACCCTGACGGCTTTGGTCATATCGGCTGGATGATCCGGCCTTCCGGGGTCTTCGGTGCCGTGGCGCGCGTCCCGCCGCCCGGCTTTTCCAGATTTGTGTTTCCTTGGGGATCGGGCGAGTAGTGCAATGAAGGTTACGGTCGAACGCGCGCAACTCCTGAAGTCGCTGGGCCACGTCCACCGCGTGGTCGAGCGCCGCAATACGATTCCGATCCTCGGCAACGTGCTTGTTAGGGCCGAGAACGCGAAATTGTCGCTGAAGGCGACCGACCTCGATCTCGAGGTGACGGAAACGCTCGCGGCGGAAACCGCAACCGCGGGCTCCACCACCGTGCCGGCGCACATGTTCTACGACATCGTGCGCAAGCTGCCGGACGGTTCGCAGATCGTGCTCGAGGCCGACGGCGACCGCGCCGTGCTGGCGATCCGCGCCGGCCGCTCCCGCTTCACGCTGCAGACGCTGCCGGAGAACGATTTCCCGGATCTCGCCGCCGGCGACATGTCGCACTCGTTCAATCTCGCCGCCAAGGACGTCAAGCGGCTGATCGACCGCACCCAGTTCGCGATCTCCACGGAGGAGACCCGCTATTATCTCAACGGCATCTATCTGCATGCCGCAGGCTCGGCCAAAGCCGCCACCCTGCGCGGCGTCGCCACCGACGGCCACCGCCTCGCCCAGCTCGACCTGGTCCAGCCCAAGGGCGCCGAGGGCATGCCCGGCGTGATCGTGCCGCGCAAGACCGTCGGCGAGGTGCAACGCCTGATCGAGGACAACGAGGCCGAGGTCACGATCGAGCTGTCGCAGGCCAAGATCCGCTTCACCATCGGCAATGTGGTGCTGACCTCGAAGCTGATCGACGGCACCTTCCCCGATTACGGCCGCGTGATCCCGCAGGGCAACGACAAGGAGCTCGTCGTCGACAAGAAGGATTTCGAGAACGCGGTCGACCGCGTCTCGACGATTTCCAGCGAGCGCGGGCGCGCCGTGAAACTCTCGCTGTCACCGGGCAAGCTGGTGCTGTCGGTGACCAATCCGGATTCCGGCAGCGCGACCGAAGAGCTCGAAGTCGAATACGCCTCCGACGCCCTCGATATCGGCTTCAACTCCCGCTATCTGCTCGACATCGCCGCCCAGATCGAAGGCGACGTCGCAACCCTCCGGCTCGCCGACCCGGGCTCACCCACCCTGGTGCAAGACCGCGACGACAAGAGCGCGCTCTACGTGCTGATGCCGATGCGGGTGTGAGGGACGTGCTCCTCCTCTCGCGACACCTTTTATGCGGAGACAACCCCTCACCCGGCTTCGCTGCGCGAAGCCACCCTCTCCCACAAGGGGAGAGGGTGAAGCGGCAGCAAATCTTCTCGAAACAAGCGCGATTCCCGTTGCTGCGCCCTCTCCCCTTGTGGGAGAGGGCATCTCCGCGGGCGGATACATACTCAGTCGGGTGAGGGGTTCGTGCCGCAGGAACCATCCCACCGACCAGTCCCCAAACGTCTCCGCCAATTCGCGAAAAATATGCGGCACGACCCGACGGATGCGGAAGCGGCAATGTGGCGCCTGCTCAGGCATCGGCAACTCTCCGCTTTCAAGTTTCGCCGACAAGTCCCGTTCAAAAGCTACATTCTCGATTTCGTCTGCTTCGAAAAGCGCCTCGTGATCGAAATCGACGGCGCTCAGCATGCGGAATCGCAACGCGACGCAGCTCGTGACGCAACACTCTCCGCTGAAGACTTTGTCATCGCGCGCTACTGGAACAATGACGTGTTGCAGCAGCCCGCTTCTGTATTGGAGGACATCCTTGCAAAGCTCGCCCTGCGGTAACATACCCCTCACCCGTCGCCTCACTTCGTGAGGCGCCACCCTCTCCCACAAGGGGAGAGGGGACGCACCGCCCGGCACGACGAGCACAATGACCCCCTCCCGCATTCATCGCCTGACGCTGACGCATTTTCGTAATTACCGGGCGGCGGGGCTCGAGGTGAAGGCTGACATGGTGGCGCTGGTCGGGCCGAACGGAGCGGGCAAGACCAATTGCATCGAGGCGATCTCGTTCCTGTCGCCGGGACGCGGGCTGCGGCGCGCGACGCTGGACGACGTCGCCGACAACCAGGGCGACGGCTCCTGGGCGGTGTCGGCACAGGTCGAGGGCGCGCTGGGCCTTGCCACGCTCGGCACCGGCATCGATCCGCCGCGCGCAGATAGCCCGGTCAGCCGGCGCTGCCGCATCGACCGCGAACCGGTCAATTCGGCGGCGTCGTTCGGCGACCACATCCGCATGGTGTGGCTGACGCCGGCGATGGACGGGCTGTTCATGGGAGCGGCGTCCGAGCGGCGGCGCTTCTTCGACCGCCTGGTGCTTGCCATCGACAGCGACCATTCCAGCCGCATTTCCGCGCTCGAACGTTCCCTGCGCTCGCGCAACCGCCTGCTCGAGACGCGCAATTACGACGACCATTGGTGTGACGCGATCGAGCGCGAGACCGCGGAGCTTGCGGTCGCGGTCGCCGCGACCCGGGGCCAGACCGCGGCGCGGCTGACCGGCATGCTCAACGCGCGCGCGCAGGCCTCCGCCTTCCCCTCGGCGCAGATCGCGCTCGACGGCTGGATGGAGAACGCGCTGCTGACGGAGACCGCGACGTCGGTCGAGGACCGCTACCGCCAGATCCTGCGCGACAACCGTCCGCGTGACGCTATCGCCGGCCGCACCACGGACGGTCCGCATCTCACCGATCTGCAGGTGATCTACGCGCCGAAAAGCATGCCGGCGCGCGATGCCTCGACCGGCGAGCAGAAGGCGCTGCTAATCGGGCTGGTGCTGGCGCATGCGAGCCTGGTCGCCGAGATGACCGGCATCGTGCCGCTGCTGCTGCTCGACGAGGTGGTCGCGCATCTCGATCCGAGCAGGCGCGCGGCGCTGTTCGACGAGCTGCGAAAACTTGGCGCGCAGGTGTGGCTGACCGGCGCAGACCCCGCCGCCTTCGTCGAGATCGGCGCCGGGGGCGAGATCTTTGACGTCGAAAGCGGACAGGTATCGGCCCGGCGCTAGTCGCCGCCGTTGAACCGGCCCCATTTCCGCCGCGACTAGTTGCCGGAGGCGGCGCCGACGGCGTCGCAGCCGTTTTTGCAATCGCGCAATGACATCACGCGCGAACCCCTGGAGAGTGAGATGCGGGCGGCAAGGTCCGGGGCGCAAGCTCCGGCACGATGGCGGGCGTTTGCGTGCGGCCTCGTCTTGCTCGCGACGTGCATGCTCGCGGCAAGCGCCGGCGCCTGGATGCCGCAGCCGCTGTTTTCGGCCGATCTCACGCCGGACCCCGATGCCAGGTTACCCGCACCGACCCGCTACAGCTTTCGAAGAATCCACACCACACTGATGCGGGGCGTCGAAGCGCCGCTTCGCGTCAAGCTCGAAGCCACCGTGCCCGCCGAGCTCAGCGACGTTCTTTCCTTCTACCGCAGGGAGCTCGCAAGGCTCGGCTGGCAGGAGCAGCATGATTGCGCCGTCCTCTCCGCCGATCACGTCCGGCTCGCGTTCGCATCTCCGCTCGGGCCGGCCATGCTGGAGCTCGGCCGCAAGGACAGCAGCACCTCGGTCCATCTCGTGCAGAAGAACTCGGATACTGCGACCCGGGCGAACGTCATGCCCGAACCGGGCCGGGCGAAGCTGGTGTTCAGCAACATCGGCGAGACGGAAGCCGTGCTCGGGATCGACGCGCGGATCATCAAGCGCGGCGCCGGCACTAACGCCGTCTCGCTGGATCTGGCGCCCGGCAAATATGCCTACGAACTGGGCGTGCCCGGCCGTCCGGCCCACACTGACATCCTCAATCTCGCGGCCGGCGACGCCTGGGAGCTCACCGTCGGGCGCGACGGCGAGGCATGGTCGCCGCTCCAGCTGTATTGACCAGTCCGGGAGCTTTGAACCTGCCCGGTTCCTGCCGCGACTTCTGGTCTGAGGCCCCGCCGACGGTGTTGCAGCCGTTGCAATCGCGCGCGCCGAAGCGCCGCGCGGCATCCTGGAGACGTAACGATGGCGATGATCCCGCGCGGGATGCAAATCCCGGCACGATGGCGGCTGCTTGCATGCGGTCTCTTCCTGATGGCGAGCTGCTCGATCGCGGCCGGCGCCGACGAGGGCATTGTCGACGTCCACGCGCTGCCCCAGCTCGAAGGTGCGGTGGAAGACATTTCGCGCCCCGATCCCTATAGCGTCGAATATCGCGTACCGACGCGGCAGGCCGTGACACTGCCCGCGGTCCAAAAGCTCCTGAGCGACAACGGCTGGGTGCCCTATGTGATGCCGCTTGAGGAGAAAAGCAGCCTGCTGAAGTTCAGGAAGGGACGACACGGCCTTTCGGTTCATTTCACGCAGGCGCCCGGCCGGCCTGACCAGTCCGTGGTTTATTACACTACCGAGCGGATTTACGGGAACGTGCCGTTTCCGGAAGGCGCAGGCGAGATCGTGTTTGACGGGACCCGGCCCTATCTCGGCTGCATCGCGCCGACGCCGCTCGATGCGACGTCGGATTTCTACAGCAGCCAGATGGCTGCGATCGGCTGGCAGAAGCTCACGCCGGAAACCGCTGCGCGCTGGACCACCAGCCTGGATGAAACCGTTCCCAACGGCGTGCGCGCGTTCTACGCGCATGCCGATAGCAAGGAGACCGGCTTCTATCAGCAGAAGCCCGTGATGCTGACGCTGACGCGCCGCGATGACGGCCGCACCAATATCGATATCCGGGTCGCGCCCTTCGCGCTGCCCAGCGAGCTCAAGGCCGATAGCGATCTGGCCGGCCTGCCGCGGCCGAGCCCGACCAAGACGGCCAGGGGGCTCGGCGGCGCGAGCGACAACAAGCGCGAAATGTCGGCCGCCGCGATGGCCGAGCTGCCGGCCGTGCTCGCCTTCTATCACCGCGAGCTCGCCGCGCGCGGCTGGCAGGAGGACGGCAGCGTGCCGCTCGCACCCGGCGACGAGGTCGCGATCAAGATCTCTTCGGCGGAGGAAACCGGCGTGCTGCGGCTCGGCCGCAAATACGATTTCACCATGGTCAGCCTGACCGCGCAGGTGAAGGACTCCGCGCTCGCCGCCCGTGCCAGGGCGAAGAAAGAGGCGGACGAGAAGTTCCTTGGGGATGCCTTAGGTGCGGCCAAGCAGCTCATTACCGCCGACGAAGCAAGGCGCAAGGTGCAGGCGGCCGCATTGTCCGACGCGCCGCTGAATGCGCTGGCCGACAGCAAGACGCCGGTGCCGCTGCCTGAAAACGCCGAAGGTGTGAAGTTCGAGGGCGACGACGGCCAGCTCGAATTCTCCTCGGCCTCGAGCGTGAAGGCGCTTGCCGCGTTTTATCGCGCATCGCTTAAGCCGGCGGGCTGGAAGGAGCAACCTTCCGTCATCAACCAGCCCAACATGGCGGTGATGGAATTCTCCAAGAGCGGCAAGTCGATCTCGATGACCGTGATGCAGATGGGGCCGAAGGTGAACGTTAGCGCCAACGGCACCGGTCTTGTTATCGCCGCGGCGAAGCCCGTCGAGGCAAAATCGGCCCAAGCCAAGGCGGTCCAGACCAAATCGAAGGAGCCGCTCACGCCCGATCCCGATTCCGCCCTGCCGGTGCCGACACAGCGCAGCTCGACCGGCATCAGCTCCACGAAATTCCCCGGCAGCGACCAGTCGTTCCGGACCGAGCTCGAAGCCAGCATCCCTGCCGAGCTTGGCGAGGTCCTCGCCTTCTATCGCGCGGAGCTGACCAAGCGGGGTTGGCAGGAGAAGACCGACGGCGCGACTGTGACCGCCGAGCGGGCGGAGCTCGCGTTCACCTCGCCGCAGGGACCGGCCGTGCTGAAGCTCGGCCGCGCCAGGGACGAGACCACGGTCAGCCTGATGCAGCGGAATCCGCAGGCCGCGGCCAAGGCTGACATCATGCCGAAGGCGGGACAGGCGAGGCTGATGCTCGGCAATATGGGGCCGAAGGAAGCATCGCTGACGATCAACAATCAAACCGTGAAGATCGCGGCCGGCGCCGGAGGTCCGCAATCGCCGAAAGGTCCGATGCTCGATCTGCCACCCGGCAAGTACCAGTACGCACTGCGTCTGCCGGGACGCCCTGCTCGCACCGAGACCCTCACCGTGGCCGCCGGCGATGCCTGGGGCCTCCTGGTGGGACCGGGCGGAGATGTGCTGCCGCTGCAAATGTATTGAGCTGCAAGGCCGTTCCGGGGCGTTCCAGGCGCCTCGGAACGCCCCTCCTCCCCGCAAAATCCACGCCTTCCAGAGCCCGAAACGGCGTCTCGAATCGCGCTTTTTCCAAGCCGCCGAATCGGCCTTCGAAGGCCTTGAAAATCGGCCGAAAAATCCCATCTAATCAAAGACTTGCCGGGAGATACTTTGCGCTAGGCGCAATCCGTCTTTCGTGGCACAAATAGCCCGCATATCAGCGCCTTTTGCGCCGCTGATTCGGGCGACATCTCGAAGGCCTCTCATGACAGAACCTGCTCGGCAGACGCCTGCCGAAAACGAACCCTCAAATCCGAGCGATTACGGGGCGGAATCGATCCGCGTGCTCAAGGGTCTCGACGCCGTCCGCAAGCGCCCAGGCATGTATATCGGCGACACCGATGACGGCTCGGGCCTGCATCACATGGTGTACGAGGTCGTGGACAACGCGATCGACGAGGCGCTCGCGGGCCACGCCACGCGCGTCGACGTGATCCTCAATGCCGACAATTCCGTCACCGTGCGCGACGACGGCCGCGGCATTCCGGTCGACATCCACAAGGGCGAGGGCATCTCGGCAGCCGAGGTCATCATGACCCAGCTCCATGCTGGCGGTAAGTTCGACCAGAATTCCTACAAGGTTTCCGGTGGCCTGCACGGCGTCGGCGTCTCCGTCGTCAACGCGCTGTCGAGCAAGCTCGGCTTGCGCATCTGGCGCGACAACAAGGAACACTACATCGAATTCGCCCATGGCGATGCCGTCGCACCGTTGGTGGTCGTTGGCGATGCGCCCGGCAGGCGCGGCACCGAGGTGACGTTCCAGGCTTCGACGGAAACCTTCAAGAACATCGAGTATGATTTCGCCACGCTGGAGCACCGGCTGCGCGAGCTCGCATTCCTCAACTCCGGCGTCAACATCGCCCTCTCCGACATGCGTCACGCGGTCGAGAAGCGCGAGGAGATGCACTATTCCGGTGGCGTCGAGGAATTCGTCAAATATCTGGACCGCAACAAGAAGGCGATCGTGCCTGCGCCGATCATGGTGCGCGCGGAATCCAACGGCATCGGCGTCGAGGCCGCGTTGTGGTGGAACGACAGCTACCACGAGAACGTGCTGTGCTTCACCAACAACATCCCGCAGCGCGACGGCGGCACTCATCTGGCCGGCTTCCGCGGCGCGCTGACGCGCCAGGTCAACGGCTATGCCGAGGCCAACGCGAAAAAGGAAAAAATCGCGCTCACCGGCGACGACTGCCGCGAAGGCCTCACCGCCGTGCTGTCGGTGAAGGTGCCCGATCCGAAGTTTTCTTCGCAGACCAAGGACAAGCTGGTGTCCTCGGAAGTGCGGCCCGTGGTCGAGAACGTGCTCAACGAGGCGCTCCAGGCCTGGTTCGAGGAGCACCCTTCCGAAGCCAAGATGATCGTCGGCAAGGTGATCCAGGCGGCGGCAGCCCGCGAAGCCGCGCGAAAAGCGCGCGAGCTGACGCGCAAGAGCCCGCTCTCGGTCTCCTCGCTGCCCGGCAAGCTCGCCGACTGCCAGGAGAAGGATCCGGCCAAGTCCGAGCTCTTCATCGTCGAGGGTGACTCGGCAGGCGGCAGCGCCAAGCAGGGCCGCAACCGCGAATTCCAGGCCGTGCTGCCGCTGCGCGGCAAGATCCTCAATGTCGAACGCGTGCGTCCCGACAAGATGCTGGGCAGCGAGCAGATCGGCACGCTGATCACCGCGCTCGGAACGAGCATCGGCGACGAATTCTCGATCGAGAAGCTGCGCTATCACAAGATCATCGTGATGACGGACGCCGATGTCGACGGCGCCCACATCCGCACGCTGCTGCTCACGTTCTTCTACCGGCAGATGCGCGAGATCATCGACGGCGGCTATCTCTACATCGCCCAGCCGCCGCTCTATAAGGTTAACCGCGGCAAGTCCGAGCAATATCTGAAGGACGAGCGGGCGCTGGAAGATTATCTGATCGATACCGGGCTCGACGATTGCGTCTATATCCCCGGCACCGGCGGCGATCGTACCGGCCGCGACCTGCGCTCGCTGGTCGACGACGCCCGCGCCGTCCGCGGCGTCCTGCGCAGCCTGCACACCCGCTACAATCGCAAGGTGATCGAGCAGGCCGCCATCACCGGCGTGCTCAACAAGGCGATCTACGGCGATCCGGAGAAGGCCGCCGCGGCCGCGCAATACATCGCCGCCCGCCTCGACACGCTCGCCGACGAGGTCGAGCGCGGCTGGATCGGCCAATACGTGGAAGGCCAGGGTTTCCAGTTCGAGCGCACTGTGCGCGGCGTCAAGGACGTCGCCCTCATCGATGACGCGTTCCTGGGCTCGGTCGAAGCCCGCAAGCTCGACGAGTACACGGTCAAGCTCCAGGACGTTTATGCCCGCCCCGGCAAGCTGCGGCGCAAAGACACCGAGCACATGGTCTACGGCCCGGTCGATCTGTTCGAAGCCGTCACCGACGCCGGCCGCAAGGGCGTCTCGCTGCAGCGCTACAAAGGGCTGGGTGAGATGAACCCGGAGCAGCTCTGGCAGACGACGCTGGACGTCAATGCGCGATCACTGCTCCAGGTGAAGGTCAAGGAGGTCGACGAGGCCGACGACATCTTCACCAAGCTGATGGGCGACGTGGTCGAGCCGCGCCGCGACTTCATCCAGGAACATTCGCTGAGCGCGACGATCGATATCTGAGATCGGATGCTTGGACGGTCGTCATGCCCGGGCTTGTCCCGCCTGCGCGGCCGAAGCCGCTTCGGCGAGGCGAAGGCCCGGGCATCTACGTTCTCCGTGCGACGAGGCAAGGCGTGGATGGCCGGGACAGGCCGGCCATGACCTTGTGGAAACACAAGCGCTGAACCTCACCACCCGCCATCGCGACGAAGTGGCATAAACCCGCAAGGCCTGTTCCGGCCGGGAAGCGCCACGCCATGACCAGCTCCGCAGCAAGCAGTTCCGCCGTCCCATCCCGCCGTCTCGGCATTATCGGCAGCATTGTCGGCGTGCTGGCGCTGATGGCGGCGGTCTTGCCGCACTGGGTCGTGCCGATCGTGTTTCCGCCGCCACCGGCTGACCAGGTCATCGTCGACACCGGGCATCGAATCAAGGACCGCGTGATCGCGCGCGTGAAGGGCGTCGAATATCAGGCGCCAAAGGTCGAGAAATCGGCCGGACGCAGTTGGAGCGAAACCGCTTCAGCCACCGCGATCTCGCTCGGCCTGCTGGCGATCCTGCTGTCGGTCCTCTCGCTGATCTTCCGAGAGGAACGGCTCCTCGCAGGCGTCGCCGCCATCCTCGGCACCGGCGCCATTGCGATCGAGATCTCCTTCGTCATGATCGGAGCCCTGATCCTGATCGCCATCCTCTATGTGGTGGGGAATATCATCGGGTTGTTCTGAGCACCCGCCACACACGCCGACCTCATCCTGAGGAGCCTGCACAAGCGGGCGTCTCGAAGGATGGCCGCAGGGGACATACGGGCCTTATGGTTCGAGACGCGCGTTCCGCGCTCCTCACCATGAGGGTCTGGCAGCCACATCGGCGCGGGCGGCCGCGGCCGGCGCAATTGCTACCGCGCTCAATTCTCTGTAGTTTCCGCCTCGAAAACCCGCCCCCCACTCAACACGACAGCGAGAGACCCCGTGGCGCCCATCCAGTACATTGTCGAGGGCGGTCACCGGCTCTCGGGCTCGATCGAGCCGTCCGGCAACAAGAATGCGGCCCTGCCGATCATCGCGGCAGCCCTGCTCACCGAGCATCCGGTGACCTTGGAAAACGTGCCGCGGATCCGCGACACCGAGACGCTGGTCGAGCTGATCCGCTCGGTCGGCGCTGCCGCGGAATGGACCGCCCGCAACACGCTTCATATTCACGCCAAGAGCATCCGCGCCGCCGATCTCGATCCTGAGCTATGCGTGCGCATCCGCGCCTCGATCCTGCTCGCGGGCCCCCTGCTCGCCCGCTGCGGCGAAGTGATGCTGCCGCCGCCCGGCGGCGACGTCATCGGCCGCCGCAGGCTCGACACGCATGTGCTCGCGCTCGAGCAATTGGGAGCCAAGGTCACCGCGACCGACCGGCTCGAATTCCGCGCTTCGAAACTGACCGGCGCCGACGTGTTCCTGGACGAGCCCAGCGTGACCGCGACCGAGAACGCGCTGGTCGCAGCCGTCGCCGCCGAAGGCACCACCTATTTGCGCAACGCCGCGTCCGAGCCGCATGTGCAGGACCTCGCGAACTTCCTGGTCGCGCTCGGCGCAGGGATCGAGGGCATCGGCACCAACACCATGATCGTGCACGGTCCGGCGACGCTGGGCGGTGCGACCTACCGGATCCAGCCCGACCATATCGAGGTCGGCTCGCTGATCGGACTTGCTGCCGTCACGCGGTCGCCGCTTCGCATCGTGCGCGCGGGCGTCGAGCATCTGCGCTCGATCCGCATGGGATTTGAACGGCTCGGCATCGTCTGCCGCATCGAGGGCGACGATCTCATCGTGCCCTCGAACCAGACGCTGAAGATCCAGGACGATTTTGGCGGCCACGTGCCGAAGCTGGAGGACCAGCCCTGGCCGGCCTTCCCGGCCGATCTGATGTCGATCGCGATCGTCACCGCCACGCAATGCGAGGGCGTGATCCTGATGTTCGAGAAGATGTTCGAATCGCGGATGTTCTTCGTCGACAAGCTGATCGCGATGGGCGCGCGCATCGTGCTGTGCGACCCGCATCGCGCCATCATCGCCGGTCCAAGCCGGCTGCACGGCGCGACGATGACCTCACCCGACATTCGCGCCGGAATGGCCATGCTGCTCGCGGCCGTCTGCGCCGAGGGCACCTCCACGATCAACAACGCCGACCAGATCGAGCGCGGCTACGAGCGCATCGACGAACGGCTGAATGCGCTCGGCGCGAAGATCAGGCGCGTGCCTGAACGAAAGGGCTGAGAGTTTTCTTCCCTTCTCCCCTTGTGGGAGAAGGTGGCGCGAAGCGCCGGATGAGGGGTTCTCTCCGCGAATCCAAATGAGAGCTGGATTCGCCGAGAGAACCCCTCAGCCGTCTCGCCGCTTCGCGGCGAGCCACCCTCTCCCACAAGGGGAGAGGGGAAGAAGCCGAGGCCATGTTTTCGTCGCCCGGCTGTGCTATTGACCCGGCCATGCTCGACACCGTCCAGCCTCGTTCGCAGCCGCAAGCCGGCGTGCCGCCAAATCCTCTCGCCGACGAATTCGTCGAGACGCTGCGGCTGGCCGTGCCGATGATGCTGACCCAGCTCGGGCAGATCGCGATGATCACGACCGATCTCGCGCTGATTGGGCGGCTCGGCGAGAGCGCGGTCGCAGCGGCGGCGCTGGCGCATACGGTCTATTTCGTCAGCTTCACGTTCGGGCTCGGATTGATGGCGGCGGTGTCGCCGCTGGTCGCGCAGGCCTTTGGCGCCGGCGATATCAGGCGCATCCGCCGCTCCTTGCGCGTCGGCTTGTGGGTCGCGTTGCTGATCTCGCTGCCGATGATGGCCTCGCCGCTTTATGGCGAGCACATCCTGGTTGCACTCGGTCAGGCGCCGCATTCGGCCGCGCTCGCCCAGCACTATCTGAATGGGCTGGCCTGGGGCATCGCGCCGGCGCTCGGCTTCATCGCGCTGCGTAGCATGATGAGTGCGGTGAACCGTCCGCAGGCCCCGCTGTGGATCACGCTCGCGGCGATCCCCGTCAATGCCGCGCTGGTCTACGTCCTGATCCACGGCCTGTTCGGCCTGCCGGAGCTCGGCCTGTTCGGCGCGGGGCTTGCGACCACGCTGGTCAATCTCGGCACGTTTATCGCCACGCTCGCCATTGCGGGGCTGCGCAAGCCGTTCGCGGACTATCATCCGCTTGCCCATCTCTGGCGGATCGACTGGCCCCTGATGCGCAAGCTCATCGCGATCGGCGCCCCGATCTCGTTCTCGCTGCTGCTGGAATATGGCCTGTTCTCTTCGGCGGCGCTGCTGATGGGATTGATCTCGACCACGGCGCTCGCGGCGCATCAGATCGCGCTCCAGGTCACCGCGGTGCTGTTCATGGTCCCGCTCGGCATCGGCATGGCGGCCACCGTGCGGGTCGGCCACGCCTTCGGCCGCGGTGAGCCGCTCGCGGTGAAGCGCGCGGGTCTCGTCGCAGCCGTGATCGGGATTGCGTTCGTCTCGGCCCTGACCGTCGCGATCATTCTCGGTCGCTATCAGCTCGGACGGCTGTTCTTCGGCAGCGGCGAGGCGAGCATGGCGACCGTCGAGCTGACCGCGAAGCTGCTGCTGGTCGGCGCGACCTTCTTCATCGCCGATGCCATCCAGACCATCATGGGCGGCGCGCTGCGCGGCATCAACGACACCAGGATGACATTGGTATTCGCCGCGATCGGCTATTGGTGCGTGGGCTTTCCCATTGCGTGGTGGCTCGCTTTTCACGCCGATCTCGGCGCGGTCGGTGTCTGGATCGGATTGTCGATCGGATCGTTCGTCTATGCCGGACTTCTGATCTTGCGCTTCCGGATGCTGACGCGCAAACTGGCGCGATGACGCTCTCCGTCGACCTCTTCTATTCCATTTCGCAGCCCATTCAGCTATCTGGCGCTGCCGAAAACGCTGAAGCTCGTCGAAATCTACGATCTGGCGGTGAATTTGCGGCCGGTCTATCCGCTCGCCGTCCGTGTGCCCGGCTTCTTCAAGAAGGCGAGCCCGAACTTCATTCGCTATGTGGTGCTCGACAGCACGCGCGTGGCGCAGCACGAAGGCATTCCGTTCCGCTTTCCGAGGCCCGATCCGATCGTGCAGGACAAGGCCACGTTCGACGTCGCGGCCGAGCAGCCCTACATCCACCGCCTGACCCGGCTTGGTGCCATGGCGCAGCTCGAGGGACGCTCGCTCGCATTCACCGATGCGATCGCCCGCGTGCTGTGGGACGGCTCGGTGGCGGGATGGAACGAGGGCGATCATCTCGCGCGCGCCGCCGACAAGGCCGGCTTCGATCTCGCCGCAATGGATGCCGCAGTCATCGCTGACCCGGATCGCTACGAGCAGGTGATCACCGAGAACGAGAAGGACCACGCCGCCTCCGGCCATTGGGGCGTGCCGACCTTCGTGTTCGACAACGAGCCGTTCTTCGGCCAGGACCGCATCGATTTGCTGGTCTGGCGCATGCGAGGCAAGGGCCTGACGAAGCGCTAGCTCACTCCGCCAAGCGCGCGGGCTTGTCGGTCGCGGCCTCCGACCATTCGCCGACGACGCGATCGAGATCGCAGAGATTCTGGTGCATCTGCTCCAGCGAAAAGCCGAGCGCGAAGAAGCGCTCCGCGGTGTCGCTGGGCTGGCCGCGGATCAGGCCGTCCTGGCGCACAGCGGCGACCGCCTCGGCATAATGCTGGAGCGCGACGTGGACGGGGTGGATCGGCGGGGCGCCGGCGCCTTCGCGCAACGCCGCGGCCGCCGAACGCAGGAAGCGCGCGATCACGGTCGAGACTTCCGTCAGCGGCGCGGCAAGCCGTGTCTGCACCTCGGCCGGCAGCGGCACCACGGTCGAGCGACCGATCATCACGACGTCATGGCGCAGCCGCAAGATCGTGCGCAACAACGGCCCGGTGTCCGGCCCGCTCGACAATCGCGCAGAGCGCTCGCGCTCGGCTTCGGCGCCGATGGTATTCATGCCGACCATTGCGGTGCCGATACCGTCCTGAATCCGATGCAGCGCGTCATTGTCCCGGCCGCGCGTCAGGCCCGCGAGCAATTCGGTGAAGGCCTCTGCGATCAATTCGAGCAGCTTCGCCGCGCTGGCGCGGATTTGCCGCACCGCGCGCGATGGCAGCACCAGGAACGAGACCAGCAGCCCCGTCACCGCGCCGACCGCGACTTCGCTGACGCGATCGATCGCCGAGGCCATGGGATCGGCATGATGCATCGAGGGAAGCACGAGCACGATCACGGCCGTCACCGTTGCAGAGCTCAGATTCGGATAGATCGATGCGACAAAGGCAAGCGGCGCCACGGCCAGCACCAGCAGACCCAGCAGGCCCAGTTCGCCCGAATAGGGGATCAGGATCGCGATGGCACCGCCATAGACCGCGCCGCCGATGGTGCCGAGCATGTAGTCGCGTGTCGCCTTCAGCGAGCGCCCGACGCTCATCTGGGTCACGATGATGGAGGTGAGGACGGCCCAGAGCGGCAACAAGAGATGCAGCGCGGTGGCGAGCGCATAGGCGCCGGTGGCCGCCACGGTGACCCGGATCGCCAACCCCAATTGGGTCTTTCGCGACCAGACCCGGTCGAACAGCTCTCCTGCGAATGCCATGGTCGCGTATCCCGGTCCGATCCTCGCAAAGCCAGCCAAAAGCATAGCTGATGCCCGCGGCCCCGAGGCCGCTTGAAAGGCCAAATCAGCCCGCCTAACTTGCGCGCCAAAACGAGGAAACACGATGGCTCACGAAACCGCAACGCTCGCTGCCTATGTCGCCAACCTGAAATTCCAGGATATTCCGGCGGAAGTGCTGGATCGGGCCAAAGTGCTGACGCTGGACTTCCTCGGCAGCGCCATCCGGGCCCGCAGCGAAGCGGAATCGACCCCCTCGATCCTGAAGATGCTGGAGGCCCTTGCGCTCGATACCAAGGGCGAATCCACCGTGTTCGGCGACAGCAAGACCTGGACGCCAGCGGTCGCGGCGCTGCTCAACGGCGCGCTCGGCCATTCCCTCGACTTCGACGACACCCATGCGGACTCCTCGCTGCACCCGAGCGCGCCGGTGGTTCCAGCCGCCTTCGCCATCGGCGAGATGGTCGGCGCGTCGGGCCGCGACGTGCTGACCGCGATCGTTGCGGGCTATGAGGTCTGCTGCCGGCTCGGCAACGCACTCGACCCGACCTCGCATTATGCCCGCGGCTTTCATCCGACCGCCACCGCCGGCACCTATGGCGCAGCCGCGGCCGCCGGCAAATTGTTCGGCCTCTCCGAGCAACAGCTCATCGCTGCCTTCGGCGTCGCCGGCAGTCAGGCCGCGGGCTCGCTGCAATTCCTGGTCAACGGCGCCTGGAACAAGCGCTACCAGGTCGGCGCCGCCGCCATGAATGGCGTGATCGCCGCGACGCTGGCGCGCAACGACTTCGTCGGCGCGACGGAATCGGTCGAGGGCAAGCACGGCCTGCTCGCCGGCTACACCGACGATGCGCATCCGGACAAGGCGGTCGCCGAACTCGGCAAGACCTACGAGACCATGAAGATCGGCGTCAAACCGTATCCGAGCTGCCGCTATACCCACGCCGCGATCGACGCACTGATCGCGATGCGGCGCGAGCACAATCTGACGCCCGATCAGGTCAAGCGCGTCGAGATCGGCCTGCATCGCAACGGCATCACGCTCACCGGCGACGCCGCGACCAAGCGCCACCCGACCTCGATCGTCGGCGGCCAGTTCTCGATGTTCTTCACCGGCGCGCTCGCGCTCGACCAGGGCTCATTTGGCTGGGACGACTACACCCGCCTCGGGGACGCAGCCATCGACGCGCTCGCCGACAAGTTCGACGTGGTGCAGGACGATCGCCTCGAGATCGGCCGCACCCATCCGTTCGGCGCGCGCGTGAGTATCACAACGGACGACGGCGTGCATGAGCGGCTCTACGCCGACCCTTCCGGCGAGCCGACATCCTTCCCCGACGCGCAGGCGATGCAGCAGAAGTTCTTGACGCTGGCCCGTCCGGTGCTGAACGCGCGCGCGGAGAAATTCGCGGACGCGATCATGACGCTGGAGCGGTTCGATCGCGTGGCGAAGGCGACGGAGCTGGGACGTTAGTAGAATTGCGCTACACGAGCGGTGCACCCTCGCCCCTTGTGGGAGAGGGTGGCTCGCCGCATAGCGGCGAGACGGGTGAGGGGTTCTCTCCGCGAGCACACCTCTCACAATTGCATTCGCAGAAGCATACCCCTCATCCGGCGCTTCGCGCCACCTTCTCCCACAAGGGGAGAAGGGAAGAGAGCACCTCAATTTACCCCCGCCACCTTTCCCTTCTCGTGCGTTGCTGCAATCACATCCCGCACCAGATCGAACACACCGTCCGCTTCCGGCGGTGCGTTCGGCGAACGACCTAACCGCACGATCACCAGACGGTCCGACGGAATCACGATCGTGTACTGCCCGATCGTGCCCTTGGCGAAGAAGGCATCGCGCGGCCAGCCGTGGTCGATGCGGAAGGTCGCGCCAAAGCTGTCGCCCTGGTTGGTCCAGAAGCCGGCGCCGATACCGACCCAGGCGTTGGGCGTCGCCGACGCCGAGTAATTCACCCATCCCTCGGGGAGGATGCGCTTGCCGCCGGCGACGCCGTCATTGAGATAGAGCTGACCGAAGCGCGCCCAGTCGCGCGCGGATGCGAGCATCTCGCTCGACCCCTTGATCGTGCCGGCGCCGTCGAGCTGGAGCGTGACGTGTCGCATGCCTAGCGGCGCGAACAATTCGCGGCGCGCGAAGGCAAGCGCTCCTTCGGGATTGCCGCCGGCGGCGTTGCGGATCAGATGCGCGAGCAGGATGGTGTTGCCATCGTGATAATTCCACACGGTGCCCGGCGCAGTCGCAAGCGGCATGCTCGCGACATAAGCGGCCATGTCGTCTTCGATGAATTTCATCCGATTGACGGGCTCGAAGGCGGAGCCGAGCGAGGCCTGGAGCGAGCTGCCGAGCGCAAGGCCCGCGGTGTGGCGCAGCAATTGCTCGACGGTGATGGCGTGACGGGGATCGTCCGGATTTGTCCAGGCGGCGACCGGTGCGGGCCCGTCGAGCTTCAGTCGGCCCTGACGCACGAGGATCCCGGTGAGAGCCGAGATCACGGACTTGGTCATGGAGAAGCCGAGCAGCGGCGTCTCCGGTCCGATGCCGTCCGCATAGCGCTCGGCGATGACGCGGCCCGACTTCATGATGACGATCGCGCGGGTTCGGCGATATGGCAACGATGTCGGCTCGGCGAAGGCGCGAGCGAGCGCGGCTGACAGCTCCGGGCTTTGCGGCGACACGAGCGCGGGGCCAGCAATCTCGGGCAGCAACGCCGGCTGCCTGTCATCAGGCGGGAGCCTGACGTCGGCGATATCAGTGCCGTGATCGAGCGTGCAGCCGAGTCCCTCGCGATAGACGGCGTGGCTGCGACCGATGCCGAACAGCGTCACCGTAACGTCCTTGCGCGCGCGATCGACCCGATAGTCCATCGCCCAGGTGAGCAGGCCGGCGCCCGGCATCGCATCAATGGTCTCGGTCAAATTACGCCTGACATCGAGGCCCGAGACAAACGTCTCCGCGCAGAGCACGTCGGCGATGAAGCCGGTGGCAACCTTGGGCACGTCATGGGCGCGAACCGCGCCGAGCGCGAGGCCGGCAAAGACGATGGTGGTGGCGAGAAGGACGATCTTGCGGCGGCGGGTCACGGGCTTGCTCCGGCTTTGAGGCATGTGCCGGAGACGAAGCGGCATTCACGCGATGCCCGCTCGCCGGATTTGGAAAACGGCATAGCTAAATCCGCGAGACGCTCGCCGATTCTGAAATAAGCTAGATGTTTCAGTGCACTAAAGATTAGACAGCATTCACCTTGCGCCGCCGGTATTCTGTCGGCGTCACGCCGGTCACGGCCTTGAAGGCGCGGTTGAAGGGGCCGAGCGACTGGAAGCCGGAATCCATCGCGATGGTTATGACGGGGACCTCGGCCTGGGCAGGATCGGCCAGCGCGGCCTTGGCCTCCTCGATCCGGTGATTGTTCAGGAACACATTGAAATTGCGGTAGCCGAGCCCCTGGTTAATCAGCCGGCGCAGCCGGTATTCGGGAATTTTCAGCCGGCCCGCCAGCACGCCGATGCTGATGTTCTCCTGGCGATAGATCCGTTCGTCCGCCATCAGCCGCATCAGGGCGTCGATGAGCTTTTGGTCGGCGGCATCCTCGCCCACAGGCTGGCTCGCCGCTATCGCCGGCGCAGCCTCCGAGGCGGCCGGAAACAGGTCGGTGCCATCGACGCGCATCATCGCATAAGCGATGGCCGCGACAATACTGGCGAGCACGCCGGTATTGATGGTGTTGGCGACGTCGTCGACGTCGCTGCCGGCGACGAGGATCTGGAGCAGCGCGTTCAACCCGCCATAGAGCGCGGCAGCACAGACGATGAAGACGCGAATACGGCGGCGGCGCTCGACCAGATCGGCCGACCATGAGGCGATCGTCTGCATGATCGCAAGCGCAATGAAGCCGAGCACGATCAGGTTCACCGCGGTGACGGCGAACCGGACATGTCCGCCGGGTGCGATCCAGAGACAGCTGACGAAGCTGAACGCGGTCACCAGCCCCCAGGTCAATCCGTGCCACCGGCGCAGGCGAAACTCATCATCGAACAGCGCGCGCGTGAACAGCCAGAACACCACGATATTGCCGGTCGAGAGCGCGATCAGCGGCGCATGCCATGCCGGGACCAGCGACGATATTCCGACGGAATAGCTCACAGCATGCGCGGCCGAGCCGAGCGCAAAGGCCGCACCGAGCCGGGCTGCCAGCACATTGCGGAAATCGCTGACAAGCGATGCCGCCAGCACTAATAGCAACGCCACAGAAGCGGCGCGGAATGCGAGTTCAAGGGCGGGTGACGTCATCAGATGCTGTGGCCATCGGTATGGGCGAGCCGAACATCGTCCGTCGGGTTTAGTTTTTCAAGCACCATCCGCACCACAGCTGTCATCGTCCGGCTTGACCGGACGATCCAGTACTCCGAGACGGTCATGATTGGACCGATAGGCCGCGGCGCACTGGATGCCCCGCCTTCGCGGGGCATGACAGCGGGCTTAGCCGCGACGCTGGCGCGGAATCCTGCTAGTATCGAACCCAAGCAATTCAGACGGAGTTTTACCATGAGCTGGCAACCCTCGAACGATCCCGTGCTCGGCGATCCCATGTCCTGCGATGCGCTCGATCTCGTCATCGTGCCGCGCACGCGCGATCTCGGCGACGGCTTCGCGGTGCGGCGCGCGCTGCCGCACGGCAAGCGGCAGATGGTCGGGCCCTTCATCTTCTTCGACCATTTCGGGCCGGTGCAGTTCGTCTCCGGCAAGGGCATGGACGTGCGGCCGCATCCGCATATCGGGCTTGCCACCGTCACCTATCTGTTCGACGGCGCGATCATGCATCGCGACAGCGAGGGCAATATCCAGGAGATCCAGCCCGGCGCGATGAATTTGATGACGGCCGGCCGCGGCATCGCGCATTCCGAGCGCACGCCGGATGTACAGCGCGCCTCGGGGCAGAAGATGCTGGGCCTGCAAAGCTGGATCGCGCTACCGGCGGGGTCGGAGGAGATCGCGCCGTCGTTCCAGCACTACGGCGCAGGTGACCTGCCGATGGTCTCCGAGCGCGACTTCACCGCGAAGGTGATCGCGGGCTCGGCCTTCGGCGTCACCTCGCCTGTCTCGATGGTGTCGCCCTGGTTCTACACCGAGGTCACGGCGGTCGCGGGCGCCACCGTGCCGCTCGATCCTGATCATGAGGAGCGCGCCATCTACGTCGTCGATGGCGAGATCGAGATCGCGAACGAGCGCTACGAGGGGCCACGACTGCTGATCTTCCGTCCGGGCGACCGCATCACGGTGAAGGCGCTCAAGGCCACGCGGATGATGTTTCTGGGCGGCGACGCCCTGGAGGGCCCGCGCCACATCTGGTGGAATTTCGTCTCCTCCAGCAAGGAGCGGATCGAGCAGGCCAAGCAGGACTGGAAAACCGGCCGCTTCGCCGCAGTTCCGCAGGAACATGAGTTCATTCCGCTGCCGGAATAGGCTATCCCGGTTTCCGGTCGCGCGATCAGGTGCGGCCGGATGTCCTGTCGCAAGGCCTTGCTCCGAAAGTTCTGCCGATGACCACCATGCTCTCCAGCGACCTGCCGCTGCCCAAGATCGGGCGCGGCAAGGTGCGCGATATCTATGCCGTCGACGACGACCGCCTGCTGCTCGTCACCACCGACCGCATCAGCGCCTTCGACGTCGTGATGGGCGAGACCATCCCGATGAAGGGCGCGGTGCTGACGCAAATCAGCGCGTTCTGGTTCGACGAGCTCGAAGGCGTGGTGCCGCATCACATGATCAGCGCCGACACTGACGAGATCATCGCCGCCGTGCCGGCCTTGAAGCCGCATCGCGCCGAAATTCTCGGCCGCGCCATGCTGTGCCGCCGCACCACGGTATTTCCTATCGAATGCGTGATCCGCGGTTATCTCTCGGGCTCGGCCTGGAAGGAATATGCAGCAAGCGGCACACTGGCCGGCGAGAAGCTGAAATCAGGCCTGGTCGAGAGCGAGAAGCTGGAGCCTTCGATCTTCAGCCCGGCGACCAAGGCCGAGACCGGCCATGACGAGAACATCACCATCGCGAAGATGCGCGAGGTCGTCGGCGACGAGACGGCCTACACGCTCGAGAGCATGACCCGCGCGATCTACACGCTCGGCGAGGAGCTCGCCCGCGAGCAGGGCATCATCATCGCCGACACCAAGTTCGAATTCGGCCGCGACAAGGACGGCCGCATCATCCTGATCGACGAAGTCATGACGCCGGATAGTTCGCGGTTCTGGGCCGTCGACGCCTACAAGCCCGGCCAGCCGCAGGCGAGCTTCGACAAGCAGCCCTTGCGCGACTATCTCGACGTCGAGCGCCGCGCCGGCCGCTGGAATGGCGACGCCCCGCCGCCGCCCTTGCCCGCAAGCGTGGTGGACGCGACCAGCAAGCGGTATCTGGAAGCATATCGCAGGGTGACGGGGAGTGAGCTGAAGATCTAGCCCCGCTATTTATGGTCGTCCTGGCGAAAGCCAGGACCCATACCGCGAGGTGTTCCGATCGCAGGCGGTGCCAATCCCGAACGACCAATCCTCGCCAAACTCCTCCCTGGGGTAATGGGTCCTGGCTTTCGCCAGGACGACGCCGAATTCGCGGAGATTTAAGCAACAACATTGCCGCGAAACCGTCGGATACTTCCGGCTTGCAAGAATCCTGTTGCGCTAGGCTCGCAGTCGTCTACCTCTCGGAGGGAAATATTCACGAGCGAGTGTTACGGCGTGACAGATCCAGCAATTGGCTTCACTCCGTCGGCCGGGCTCAATCCGGCCCTCAAGCGTGCGCTGACTGATATATTGGGCGGGAGCGCCGCCAGCGTCCTGACCGTCACATTCGGACTGTCCTACTCGCTGCTGATCTTCGCGGGGCCGTTGTCGCCCTATCTGTCCTACGGCATCACGGCCACTTTCGTCAGCTCCGCGGTGCTTGCGGCCGTCGTCGGGCTCGGCAGCTCCCTGCCCTTCGCGATTGCAGCCCCTGACAGCTCGACCGCCGCGGTGACGGGTATCCTGGCGGCCTCGGTGGTCGAACGCATCGAGACGGCGCACCTGTCGACGCCGTTGCTGTCACCGATCCTGATCACGCTCGGCCTGTCGACGATGCTGACAGGCTTGGTGCTGTGTGGGCTGGGCCTGACGCGGCTTGGCCGCGCCATCCGCTATGTGCCTTATCCGGTGGTCGGCGGCTTCCTGGGCGCAACCGGACTTCTCATCGTCATGGGTGCGGTCCGGGTGATCACCGACCACCCGCTGCAACTGGCGACACTGTCGCACTTCGCCAACCGCACCATCTTGCTGGAGCTGGCTGCCGCCTGCGCGATGGCGCTGGTGCTGTATCTCACCTGGCACCGCTCGCGCAGCCCGTTCGGACTGCCGATCATCCTGGTCGGCGGCGTGCTCACCGCGCATCTGGCGTTCTGGATCACCGGCGTTTCCTTCGATGAGGCGCACACATTGGGCTGGACCTTTCAGTCCCCACCGCAAGCGGTCCTTGTGCTGCCCTGGCACACCGACGATCTCGCCCGCTATCCCTGGTTTGTCATACCGGACCTGCTCGGCAATGTCGTCGCGGTCATCTTCGTCACGGCCTCCAGTACGCTGTTCAACACCACCGGCATCGAGGTGGCCACGCATCGCGAAGCCAATCTGGAGTGTGAGCTGAACGTCACCGGTGCCGCCAATATCCTGACTGGCATGCTGGGCGGCTACCCCGGCTGCAGCTCGACCAGCCGCTCGATGCTTAATTTCTCCAGCGGCGGCCGCGGGCGCCTGTCCGGCCTCACCGCCGCCGCGCTGTCGCTGCTGGTGCTCGCCGTCGCACCCGAGCTGCTCGGCTTCATCCCCAAATTCGTGCTCGGCGGCCTGTTGCTCTATCTCGGCGCCGACCAGTTGCACAAATGGATCATCGAGTCGCGCAAGCGGCTGTCGAAGCTGGAATATCTGTCGCTGATCGCCATCATCGCGATCATCGTGGCCTGGGGTTTCGTGCCGGGCATCCTGATCGGCGTGATCATCGGTTGCGCGACGTTTGCGTTCAGCGCAGCGCGCGTCGAGTCGATAAAATACAGTTTCGACGGCTCGGAGTACCGCTCCTCGCTCGACCGCTCGCGCGACGATCAGGACGTGCTGCTGGCCCATGGCGGCAAGATCCAGGGCCTCAATCTCCAGAGCTATCTGTTCTTCGGCTCCGCCAACCGGCTCTATCAGCACGTCAAGCAGTTGCTGCAGGAACGCCCCGAATGCCGCTATCTGTTGTTCGACTTCAAGCTCGTCACTGGCGTCGATTCATCGGCCGCCTATAGCTTTGCCCAGATCAAGCGCAGCGCCGGCGAACTCGGCGTCGAGCTGATCCTGGTGCATCTGTCGGCCACGGCCGAGAAAGTGCTGCGCTCCAGCGACTTCGTCGGCGAGGGCGTCACCATCGTCCCCGAGCTCGATCGCGCGCTGGAATGGTGCGAGAACGAGCTCATCGCGCAGCATCAGGAGCTGGCGCAGGAAGAAGCCAGCCTGCGCGACTGGTTCACGCGAATGCTCGGCAGTGAGGACGGCGCCGACCAGCTGATCCGCCGCTGTCAGCGCATCGAGGTCGAAGCCGGCGAGGTCATCGTGCAAGCCGGCGACCCCGCCGATTCCATGCATTTCATCCTCGACGGCCGCGTCGGCATCATGATTCCTGCCGATGATGACCGCACCACGCGCGTGCGCAGCCTCGGCCGTTACACCACGATCGGCGAGATGGGGCTGGTGTCACAGACACCGCGCAGCGCGACCATCCAGGCCGAGGTCGACAGCGTGCTCTACGTGCTGAACACGCACCAGTTCGACGCCATCAAGACCGAGGATCCCGCGCTCAGCCACAAGCTGCTGACCTATTTCGTGTCGGTCATGGCGGAGCGGCTGACCTTCGCGAACCGCACGATCGCGGTGTTGAGGCGCTAGCGAGGCCGTAGCGCAACTAGCGCACCACACATTGGATGTCGTCCTGGCGAAAGCCAGGACCCATACCGCGGAATCTATCGATCGCAGGCGGCGGAAGTACCGGACCACCAATCTTCGCCAAACGCCTCGCTGGGGTAATGGGTCCTGGCTTTCGCCAGGACGACCCTGGAAATAGCGAGCCCTACACCCCCGCCATCATCACGTATTTGATCTCGACATATTCTTCCATGCCGTGATGCGAGCCTTCGCGGCCGAGGCCGCTCTCCTTGACGCCGCCGAAGGGGGCGACTTCGGTGGTGATCAGGCCGGTGTTGACACCGACCATGCCCGACTCCAGCGCCTCGGCGACACGCCAGACGCGGCCGAGATCGCGGGAGTAGAAGTACGACGCCAATCCGAACGGCGAGGCGTTGCACATCGCGATGACGTCGGCTTCGTCCTTGAAGCGGATCACCGGTGCGAGCGGGCCGAAGGTTTCCTCCTGCGCCACCAGCGAGTCCGGCTTGACGTCGGAGAGCACCGTCGGCTCGAAGAACGAGCGCCCGAGCTCGCTGCGCTTGCCACCGGTGACGACCTTGGCGCCGCGCTTGACGGCGTCGGCGATGTGGCGCTCGACCTTGTCGACCGCTTTCAAATTGATCAGCGGGCCCTGCGTGACGCCGGTTTCCGTGCCGTCGCCGATCTTCATCGCCGCGACCTTCTTCGACAGCTTCTGCACAAACTCGTCGTAGATCTTGTCCTGGGCGTAGATGCGGTTGGCGCAGACGCAGGTCTGGCCCATGTTGCGGTATTTCGAGACGATCGCGCCTTCGACCGCCGCATCGATATCGGCGTCGTCGAACACCACGAACGGCGCGTTGCCGCCGAGCTCGAGCCCGAGCCGCTTCACGCCGACGGAGGCCTGCCGGTAGAGAATCTTGCCGACCGCGGTCGAGCCGGTGAAGCCGACGAAACGCACGGCCGGATGCTCGCACAGCACCTTGCCGATCGGCGCTGCATCGCCGGTGATGATGTTGAACACGCCCTTGGGCACGCCGGCCTTCTCCGCGAGCGCGGCAAGCGCCAGCGCCGACAGCGGCGTTTCGTTGGCGGGCTTCAGCACCACGGTGCACCCGGCCGCAAGCGCCGGCGAAACCTTTCGTGTGATCATCGAGTTCGGGAAATTCCACGGCGTGATCGCGCCGCAGACACCGATCGGCTGCTTGATCGCGAGCAGGCGCGCGTCCGGCCGCTGCGTCGGAATCGTCTCGCCATAGACGCGGCGGGCCTCCTCGGCGAAAAATTCGACATAGGCGCCGCCGATGTCGACTTCGCCGAGGGCTTCGGCGAGCGGCTTGCCCTGCTCGGAGGTGAGGATCAGCGCCAGGTCCTCGCGGTTGGCGATGATCAGCTCGAACCATTTGCGCAAGATATTGGAGCGCTGCTTGGCCGTGTGCTTGGCCCAGCCCGGAAAGGCGCGCTCGGCGGCCTCGACCGCCCTGGTCGCGTCATCGGCCGAAAGCTGCGGAACCTTTGCGAGCTCGACGCCGGTCGCGGGATTGTTGACGGCGAAGACCGGCGAGCCGACCCAGGCGCCGTCGATGTAGCAGGCCTCCTTCAGAAGCGACGGGTCCTTCAACCGGTCGCGCAGATTGGACGTGGCGTGCTGAGCACGTGCGGCGGCGGTCGGGGTCATGGCGTTACTCCCAAGGGGCTTTTGCGGGCTGTTCCGGTTCGGCCGGAATATAGGGAGAAGCGGCGCGCAATGCACCGTCCCGCCACGCACATCTGCTGGGAGCCAGGCTCGGAGCGGCGGACTTACGCCGCGCCGCTCAGATAGGTCTCGCGCCGCCCGATCATGCGCTCGGCGGCGGCCTTGGCGTCGGCCTTCGAGGAGGTCGCGCAGGTCCGGTATTCGAGATCGGGGACATCGGACGCGTTGCGGCGGCCGAACCATGACTTTGAACCGACCGGCAACAGCGCCAGCGCCTGCGCCAGATTGTCGACCGCGCCGAACGAATAGAGCGCGCCGGTGCCAGCGATACGGACCTCATAGATCCCAGGCGCGATCGGCGCTTCCAGGTTCTCGCCCCGTCCGGGACGGGGATAGCGCTTCCATTCGCTCCAGGTCGAAATCATCTGAGGTCCCTCTCGCGGCCGGTGGGCGGCCGCCAAATTTGCATCAAGTCTTAACGTTGGCCCGCGATTGGGCCCGGTGCTGAACGCCACAACTCACAAAATGTTTCAAGTGCTCGAAAACTTTCGAAACATTTCGCCCAGGCCCATCCAAGGTCACGGCTGGTTGCGGACATCCACCGAAGATTGTGACTGCGTGTTGCGGTTCGGCCTATTGTCGTCGTGCGCGGGGAGCCGACCGTCAAGTCACGACATCGCGACCGCGGCAGGTACGTGGATGTGCTTGCCGCGCGGCGCACGTGGGAGGACAATCGATCGCTGCCAACAATAATCAAACCGGAGGAAACGCGTATGCAGGGCAAAGCTGAGATCGACCAGATTCTGCGCCAGAAGAGCGAGGCCGGGGAGATTCCCGGCGTCGTCGCCATCGCCGCCAGCGGTACCGACGTGCTGTATCAGGGCGCGTTCGGCAAACGCGACCTGTCCAAGCCGGATGCGATGACCGCCGACAGTGTGTTCTGGATCGCATCGATGACGAAGGCGGTGACATCGGCGGGCGCGATGCAGCTCGTCGAGCAAGGCAAGCTGTCGCTGGATGCGCCGATCGGCGAGGTGTTGCCCGATCTCGCCAAGCCGCATGTGCTCGAAGGCTTCGATGCCAAGGGCGAGGCCAAGCTACGGCCGGCCAAGGGGCCAATCACGCTGCGCCAGCTCATGACCCACACGGCAGGCTTCTGCTACAACATGTGGAACGGCGATCTCGCGGTCTATCTGGACAAGAACGGCATCCCTGCCATCACCACCTGCCAGAACGCGGCGTTGAAGACGCCCATCATGACCGACCCCGGCACGCGCTGGGAATACGGCACCAATATCGATTTCGTCGGCAAGGCCGTGGAAGCCGTCAGCGGCAAGCGCCTCGATGCCTATCTGCGCGACAATCTGTTCGCACCGCTCGGCATGAGCGATACCGCTTTCAAGATCACCGCCGACATGCGCAAGCGCCTGGTCGGCATGCATGCGCGCGGCGAGGATGGCCAGCTCGCCGCGATCCCGTTCGAGCTCGAGCAGGACCCGGAATTCCACATGGGTGGCGGCGGCCTTTATTCGACGGCGGCCGACTACATCAGGTTTACCCAAATGATCCTCAACAAGGGCCGCGGCAACGGCAATCAGGTGCTGAAGGCCGAGACCATCGCGACGATGGGGCAGAACCACATCGGCGACCTCGCCATGGGCAAGATGACTACGGCGGCGCCGATGTACACCAATGACGTCGATCTCTACCCCGAGCAGGTGAAGAAGTGGGGCCTCAGCTTCATGATCAACACCGCCAAGACCGCCGAGGGGCGCAGCGCGGGCAGCCTGGCCTGGGCGGGCCTCGCCAACACCTATTACTGGATCGACCCGGCGCGCGACGTCACCGGCGTGATCCTGATGCAGCTGCTGCCGTTCGCCGATGCAAAGTGTCTCGAGGCTTTTGCCGGCTTCGAGCGCGGCGTCTATGCCGGGCTCGATGCCGGCAGCGGACAAAAGGCGGCCTGAGGCGCGCCTAGCTCTCATGACGCGCGACGGCCGGGCTTATTGCCCCGGCCGTCCACGCACCTGACTGGAGGACACGATCTTGGCAGACAAAGCCGACAGTTACGTTTGCGGCATCTCCGACACGCCGCTGCTCGGCGACACGATCGGGCGCAGCCTCGATCACGCCGCGCGGCGCTGGAGCGATCGCGAGGCGCTGGTCTCGCCCAGCCACGGCGTGAGATGGACATGGAAGGAGTTTGCCGCGCGGGTCGATGCGCTCGCCGCCGGCTTTGTCGCGCTCGGCCTCGAACGCGGCGAACGGATCGGCATCTGGTCGCTGAACCGACCGGAATGGACCCTGACCCAGTTCGCCGCCGCCAAGGCCGGTCTCATCCTGGTGACGATCAATCCGGCTTACCGGCTGAGCGAGCTGGAATTCGCGCTTCATAAGGTCGGATGCAGCGCCATCGTCACCGCGACGGCGTTCAAGACCAGCAACTACATGGACATGCTCAACACGCTGTTGCCGGAGCTTGCGAGCGCCAAGCCCGGGCAATTGCGCGCCGCGCGGCTGCCGGCCTTGCGCATCGTGATCCAGATCGGCGGCCCCGCCTGCCCGGGCACGATCCCGTTCGAGGAAGTCGCCCGGCATGGCCGGACCCCTGCATCGCGAGCAGCTCGCCGCGCTCGGTGCCTCTCTGCAGTTCGACGATGCCGTCAACATCCAGTTCACCAGTGGAACGACGGGATCGCCCAAGGGAGTGACGCTGACCCATCACAACATTCTCAACAACGGCTATTTCGTCGGGCGCGCCATGCGCCTGACCGAAGCGGACCGCATCTGCATTCCGGTGCCGCTCTATCATTGCTTCGGCATGGTGATGGGCAACCTCGCCTCCGTCACGCTCGGCGCGACGATGGTCTCTCCCGGCGAGGGGTTCGATCCGCTGGCGACGCTGCGGACGATCGAGCAGGAAAAATGCACCGCGCTGTACGGTGTGCCGACGATGTTCATCGCCGAACTCGACCACGGCGAATTCTCGAACTTCGATCTGACATCGCTGCGCACCGGCATCATGGCCGGTGCACCCTGCCCGATCGAGGTGATGAAGCGCGTCAATAGCGAGATGAACATGGGCGAGGTCACGATCGCCTATGGCATGACCGAGACGAGCCCGGTCAGCTTCCAGAGCGCCGTCGACGATCCGCTCGACCGCCGCGTCTCGACGGTCGGGCGAATCCATCCGCATGTCGAGGTCAAAATCGTCGATCTCGATGGCAAGATCGTCAAGCGCGGCGAACGGGGCGAACTCTGCACCCGCGGCTACAGCGTGATGCTCGGCTACTGGGACGAGCCGGAGAAGACCGCGGATGTGCTCGACGCCAACGGCTGGATGCATACCGGCGACATCGCCGTCATCGACGACCAGGGTTATTGCAACATCGTCGGCCGCATCAAGGACATGGTGATCCGCGGCGGCGAGAACCTCTATCCCCGCGAGATCGAGGAATTTCTCTACCGCCATCCCAAGATTCAGGACGTGCAGATCTTTGGCGTTGCCGATACCCGTTACGGCGAGGAGCTCTGCGCCTGGATCCGGGTCAGGTCCGGCGAGACGCTGACGATGGAAGAGGTGCGCGCCTTCTGCGACGGCCAGATCGCCCACAACAAGATCCCGCGCTACGTGGAATTCGTCGACGAGTTTCCGATGACCGTGACCGGAAAGATCCAGAAATTCCTGATGCGCGACGAGGTCGAGCAACGGCTTGGGCTGAAGGCCGCGAAGACTGCGTAGGTTGCCAACCCCATCGTCATTGCGAGCGCAGCGAAGCAATCCAGAATCTTTCCGCAGAGGCAGTCTGGATTGCTTCGTCGCTGCGCTCCTCGCAATGACGCGAGAGAGACCGCGTTACACCGTCAGGCCGCGCTGCCCCGCGAGCTCCTTCAGCGACACAAGCGGACGCGCGCCGATGTGCTGGATCACTTCGGCGGCTGCGAGCGCGCCGAGCTCGCCGCACTGCTTGTGGGACAGGTTACGCGCCAGACCATACAGAAAGCCGGCAGCGAAGAGGTCGCCGGCGCCGGTGGTGTCCACGAGTTTCACGATCGGAGACGCCGGCGCTGCGACGGCATCAGTTGGCGTCACCACCACGCAACCTTTCTCGCTGCGGGTGACCACGCCGAGATTGACGTCGTTGCGCAACTGCTTGAGCGCGGTGTCGAAATCGGAGGTCTGGTAGAGCGAATGCAACTCGGACTCGTTGGCGAACACGATATCGACGGTGCCGTCGCGCATCAGCCCCAGGAACTCGTCGCGATAACGATCGACGCAGAAGGAATCCGACAATGTCAGCGCCACCTTGCGCTTGGCATCATGGGCGATCTTGGCCGCCTTGACGAAGGCGTCCTTGGCGTTCTTGGGGTCCCAGAGATAGCCCTCGAGGTAGACGATGCCGGCCGCGGCAATCTCGGCCGGGTCGATGTCGGCCGGCGACAAATCCTGCGCGGCGCCGAGATAGGTGTTCATGGTGCGCTCGCCGTCATCGGTCACCAGGATGTAGGAGCAGCCGGTCGCAGGGCCGTCCTTCGCTGCGGGCGTGTTGAAGGCGACGCCGGCCGCGCGGATGTCGTGGACGTAGAGCTTGCCGATCTGGTCGTCCTTGACTTTGCCGACATAGGCGGCACGCGCCCCGAGGCTGCCGATGCCGACGATGGTATTGGCAGCCGAACCGCCGGAAACTTCCGTCGCCGGGCCCATGTCCTTGTAGATGGCGGCGGCCCGCGCCTCGTCGATCAGGGACATGCTGCCCTTGGTCATGCCGTGCTTGCCCAGAAAGGCTTCATCGGTCTTGACCAGCACGTCGAACAGCGCGTTGCCGATGCCGAGAACGTCATATTTCACGTCAGCCATTCACCTTGATCCTGTTTGGCGGATTGCGATACCCGCGGAAATCCGCTTCCTGTCGGTCTGAAATCTGGCTCGCGGCCTATCACGACCGGCCCTTCACGGGCAAGCAACGGTATTATGCAGTTCCGATGATCCGCTCCTTCCTGACCGTCTCGACGGGGACACTGGCTTCACGGCTGCTGGGCTTTGCACGCGATTCCCTGATCGCGGCGCTGCTCGGCACCGGTGCGGTGGCGGACGCGTTTCTGGCGGCATTTCAGCTCGTCAATGTGGTGCGACGCCTGCTCAGCGAGGGGGCCCTGAATGCGGCTTTGATCCCGGCCTGGTTGCGCGTTCGTGACCGCGATGGCGAGGCGGCTGCGGCGGCGTTCGCGGGACGCGTGCTCGGCACCGTCAGCGCGGGCCTGATCGCAATCTCGGTCGTGATTGCACTTTTGATGCCGCTGATCATCATGATCATCGCGCCGGGCTTCGTCGGCAGTGCATCGCTCGATCTCGCCGTCCAGAATGCGCGGCTGATGCTGCCTTATCTCGCCTTCGCGGGACCCGTCACGGTGCTGATGGGCCTGCTCAACGCGCAGGGGCGTTTTGCACTCACCGCGTTCTCGCCGCTGCTGTTCAACATCGCCTTGATCGCGGCGATCGCAGCACTCCTGCTGGGGCACGCCGATGCAACATTCGCCGCGTGGATGCTGGCGGCCACTGTCGGCATCGCCGGCCTGTTACAGCTCCTGATGCTGCTGTCGCAGCGAAGTGCGCGTCTGGCGACCCCGCTGCGCGTGAGCTTCGACAAGGCCATGCGCGGCTTCTTCGCCAAGGCGATCCCGGGCATGATCGCGAGCTCCGGCCCGCAATGGCTGATGGTGGCCGGCGCGATCATCGCGTCCGCCACGCCCGCCGCGGTCTCCTGGCTCTATTTCGCCAACCGTCTGATCGAGCTGCCGCTTGGCATTGTCGGCGTCGCCATGGGTACCGTGCTGGTGCCGGAGCTGACGCGCGCGGTGAGGAGCGGCGATCGTGATGCGGTTGTGCATGCGGAATCGCGCGCGCTGGAACTCGCCACCGGGCTGGCATTGCCGGCGACGCTCGGCCTGATCGTACTGGCCGAGCCGATCGTGCGGCTGCTGTTCGAACACGGCGCCTTTGGCGCGGAGGACAGCGCGGCCACGGCGCGCGCCCTGATGCGGCTGGCGCTGGGGCTGCCGGCTCATGTGCTGATCAAGGCGCTCTCGCCGGCCTATTTTGCCCGCGGCGACACCATGACGCCGCTGCTTGCGACTGCCAAAGGGTTCGTGGTCGCGGTCGCGCTCGCGATCCTGCTCGGTCATTTCTTCGGCGCGAGCGGGATCGCCGCCAGCATTGCCGCCGGCGCCTGGAGCAGTGCGATCTCGCTGCTCCGGAAAGGCACGCGTGAATTCGGTTTCTCGGTCGATGCCGCCGCCCGCAACCGGCTGCCGCGGATCGTGCTCGCCGCGCTCGCCATGGGCGCCCTGCTCTGGCTGACCGCGGGCCTTTTGCCTTCAGAGGCCCATGGGCTCATCCGCTTCATTGCGCTGGGCTCGCAGATCGCCGCCGGAATCGTCGTCTATGGCTTGCTCCTGCAAATCCTCCGCGTGGCGTCCTGGCGCGAGGCGGCCGGTGCCTTGAAGCGCCCCGCCCGGCCCGATTCCGGCGCCTGAGGTTAGCGAAATACCCTTGACGGGGCAGCGCCGCTGTTGGAAACGACGCCCCGTATCTTGCAGGAAAGCTGCCATGCCATTCGTTGAACGGGTTTTTTCGGGCGTCCAGCCGACGGGCAATCTGCACCTCGGCAATTATCTCGGCGCGATCGTCAACTTCGTGAAGATGCAGGAAACCCACAACTGCATCTATTGCGTCGTCGACATGCACGCGATCACGCAGGGCGTGGACGTCTGGGGTGGACCGGTCGAGCTCGCGCGCAACACTCGCGAGGTGACCGCGGCGTTCATTGCCAGCGGCATCGACCCGAGTAAGCACATCGTGTTCAACCAGAGCCAGGTCTCGGGCCACGCCGAGCTCGCCTGGATCTTCAACTGCGTCGCGCGCATGGGCTGGCTCGGCCGCATGACCCAGTTCAAGGAGAAGGCCGGCAAGGACCGCGAGAACGCATCCGTCGGGCTGTTCGACTATCCCGTGCTGATGGCGGCCGACATTCTGCTCTACCGCGCCACCCACGTGCCGGTCGGCGAGGACCAGAAGCAGCATCTCGAGCTGTCGCGGGATATCGCGCAGAAATTCAACAACGACTTCGCTGACTCGATCCGCAGCCAAGGCGCCAACGACGGTCTGTTCTTCCCGTTGCCGGAACCCTTGATCACGGGCCCGGCGACGCGCGTGATGAGCTTGCGCGACGGCACCAAGAAGATGTCGAAATCGGATGCGTCCGATAATTCACGCATCAATCTGACCGACGACGCCGACACCATCGCGCAGAAGGTGCGCAAGGCCAAGACCGATCCGGAGCCGCTGCCGACCGAGGAGAAGGGTCTGGAAGCGCGCCCCGAGGCCGACAATCTCGTCGGCATCTTCGCCGCGCTCTCCGGCCGCTCCAAGGCTGACGTGCTCAGGGATTTCGGCGGCGGCCAGTTCTCCAGCTTCAAGAACGCGCTGGTGGATTTGTGCGTCACCAAACTCGCGCCGATCGCCGGCGAGATGAAGCGCCTCGTCGCCGACCCCGGCCATATCGACGCGATCCTGAACGACGGCGCCGACCGGGCGCGTGCGATCGCCGACGAGACCATGAAGCTCTCGAAGGACATCGTCGGCTTCATCCGCCGGCGGTAGAGCGCGTTCGCGAAAGCGCGACCGACGCCACGGCGCCGGCCGCTTCTGCTCTCCCCAAGCACGACGGAGTGTGGCAGCATGCAGCCGTGCACATTCCGGGACATGCATGACCAGCAAGCGACTTTGCTTCGAGCCGGGTCACAAGCCCAAATGCCTCGTCATCGTCGATGACACCGCCGAATGGGATCGCGCGGTCTATTACGCCAGCCGCTGGGCGATCCGTGCCGGTGGCGGCGTGGTGATGCTCCGCATCATCGAGCCCGAACAGCAGAGCCAGGAATGGCTGGGGGTCGCCGATATCATGCGCGCCGAGGCGCAGGAGGCGGCAGAAGCCGCGCTCGACCGTGCCGCCGGCCGCGCCAACGGCATCGCCGCGATCACGCCGGAACGGGTGATCCGCGAAGGCGCCGCAATGGAACAGCTGCTGGCGGTGATCGACGAAGACCCCGACATCGCCATGCTGGTGCTCGCCGCGAATCCGGGCGCGGAAGGCCCGGGGCCATTGGTCTCGCTGCTCGCGCACGCGCTGGGCACGTTCCCGGTGCCGGTAACGGTCATTTCCGGCGCGCTAAGCGACCAGAGCGTGGATTCGCTGTCGTAGACTCAGGCGCTCGTCATGCCCGGACTCCCGGCCATGACGCCGCGGGAGTTTGGCACCCCTACACTAACCCGCTGATATAACAGGTGAACGGCCAGCTTACCCCTTGACCGTGCGTTCGCCGTCGCCATCTGCTAGTGGATAGAGCACGCGCCGGCCTTGAACCGGCGACGTCTGGAGAAAACCATGTTCATTCAAACCGAAGCCACTCCCAATCCCGCCACGCTGAAGTTCATTCCCGGCCGCGTCGTGGTCGACGGCGGTCCGATGGAATTTGCGAGCCGCGAATCGGCTGCACGCTCGCCGCTTGCCGAAAAGCTGTTCGAGGTCCCCGGTGTCACCGGCGTGTTCTACGGATCGGACTTCATCACCGTGACCAAGGCGAACGGTGAATGGCAACAGCTCAAGCCCGCGATCCTCGGCGCCATCATGGAGCACTACATGTCCGGCGCGCCGCTGCTCGCCGACGGTGCTGCCGCGAGCGATGTCGATCTCGACGACGAGGACGAATTCTTCGACGAGGCCGATGCCGAGACGGTCGACATGATCAAGGATCTGATCGAGACCCGCGTGCGCCCGGCGGTCGCCAATGACGGCGGCGACATCACCTTCCGCGGCTTCAAGGACGGTATCGTCTATCTCAACATGAAGGGCTCCTGCGCCGGCTGCCCGTCGTCGACCGCGACGCTCCAGCACGGCATCCAGAACCTGCTCAAGCACTTCGTCCCCGACGTGGTCGAAGTCCGGCCGATGTAGGCTGGGGCCGCAAAGTCGTGGATGGCCGGGTCAAGCCCGGCCATGACGACCGGGATGATGCTATGATCGTTCCATGCTGATCCTCGCCATCGATACCGCGTTGGAAGCGTGCGCGGTTGCCGTTCTCGACACCGATTCCGGCCAGCTCCTCGCGCAGGAGCAGCTTCTGATGAAGCGCGGCCACGCCGAAGCGTTGATGCCGATGATCGCGCGCGTGATGCACTCAGCCAATCTTGCCTTCACCGCGCTCGACCGCATCGCGGTCACCATGGGCCCCGGAAGTTTCACCGGCCTGCGCGTCGGCATTTCGGCGGCCCGCGGCCTTGCGCTTGCTGCGAAGCGGCCCGCCGTCGGCCTGACCACCTTGTCGGCCTATGCCGCCGCCGTCGTCGGCCAAAGTGGAGCGGCGCCGGTGATCTCGGCGATCGACGCGCGGCATGACCACGTCTATTTCCAGATCGTGGCCGGTGACGGCAGCCAGCTAGTGCGGCCGGGCGTCGCTCCCATCGACGAGGCGATCGCGGCTTCGCAATTCGGCGCGCCGCATCTGGTCGGCAATGCCGCGAAGATCCTCGCCGAGCGCTGGCCGAAAGATATGCCGCAGCCGGTCGCGGTGGACGCGCAGCCCGCGCCCGACATCGGCTGGGTCGCATGGCTTGGCGCCGCGGCCGATCCCGCGACAAATCCGGCGCGGCCGTTCTATCTGCGGGCGCCCGACGCAAAGCCGTCCGCACAACTGCCGCTTGCAGCACAAGCCGCAAGCTCATGATGAAATGGTTCTCGGAATGGTGGCGCGGCGGTGCGGCCGTCGTCGAGCCGGCTGTCGCGCGCGACGTCGCGCGGCTCGCGCAGCTCCACGGCGACTCGTTCGCGCGCGGTTGGGGCGAAGGCGAGTTCGAGAGCATGCTCAGCGAGCGCAACACGCTGGTGCACCGGTTGCGCCTCGGCCGCAACACCGTGGGCTTCGCGGTGTCGCGGATCGGCGCGGACGAAGCGGAGATCCTCTCGATCGCGGTCGACCACGCCTATCGCGGCCGCGGCCTCTCTCGCACGCTGCTGATGACCCATCTCGGCCACCTGGCAGGACGCGGCGTGCGCACAATATTTCTCGAGGTGGAGGAAAATAACCAGCCGGCGCGGCGGCTCTACGAGCGAACCGGATTCATGGTGGTCGGACGGCGCGAACGCTACTATAAGCAGCCGAGCGGGGAACAATTGAACGCACTTCTGATGCGACGTGACTTGTCGTAACATTGATGGCAGAAAGCGCCCCGTCAGGCGGACATCACATGACTGGTCTTAAACCTTCCCCCGCTTCCAAGGCGTCCGGCATCGAGGCGCGCTGTGCCGCCACCGGCATGCGCATGACCGAGCAGCGCCGTGTCATCGCCCGCGTGCTCGCGGAGGCGGTCGATCATCCAGATGTCGAGGAACTGTACCGCCGCTGTGTCGCCGTCGACGACAAGATCTCGATCTCGACCGTGTATCGGACCGTCAAACTGTTCGAGGATGCAGGCATCATCGAGCGCCATGATTTCCGCGAAGGCCGCGCGCGCTACGAGCAGATGCGCGACAGCCATCACGACCACCTCATCAACCTGCGCGACGGCAAGGTGATCGAGTTCACCTCCGAGGAGATCGAGAAGCTCCAGGCGGAGATCGCCCGCAAGCTCGGTTACAAGCTGGTGGATCATCGGCTCGAGCTCTATTGCGTCCCGCTCGACGACGACAAACCCACAAGTTAAGTGGCGATCGATCTCGTCATCTTCGATTGCGACGGCGTGCTCGTGGACAGCGAGGTGATTTCCTGTCGCGCGCATGCGGATGTGTTGTCCAGGCACGGCTATCCGATCACATCGGAGCAGGTGCTGGTCCGCTTTCTCGGCGTATCCGAGAAAGACGCACGGCGAATGGTCGAACAGGAGATCGGCCGCAATCTTCCCGATGATCTCGAAAGCCAAGTGAATGCGGCGACGCTGCAATTCTATGCCAGCGATTTGCAGCCGATTACCCATGTGGCCGCAGCGATTGGCGCAATCGATTTGCCCAAATGCGTTGCGTCGAGCGGCACGCCGCAGAAGATCCACCACGGCCTGACCTGCGCCGGCCTTTACGATCTGCTCGCTCCGAACATCTTTTCGGCGAGCCAGGTCGCACGCGGCAAGCCCGCGCCCGATCTTTTTCTGTTCGCCGCCGCCCAGATGAAAGTCGCGCCGGCGCGGTGCCTCGTGATCGAGGACAGCGTCCCCGGGGTGACCGGCGCGCATGCCGCCGGGATGACCGTGCTGGGCTTTCACGGTGGTAGCCATTGCCCGCCAGGCCACGCGGAAAGACTACGAGCCGCCGGCGCCGGATTGACGTTCGACGATATGCGGCAATTGCCGGAGCTGGTCCGGCAGGTCGCGGCGGACACCCTGACGGGCTGAATCTCTCCTCTCGGCGTCATTCCGGGGCGATGCGCCAGCATCGAACCCGGAATCTCGTGCCAAAACCTCTGGATTCCGGGTTCGCGACTGCGTCGCGCCCCGGAATGACGACCGAAAAGACCGCCAATCGCTGGATTTTCGCCTTCCCAGCCTATATCTGAGGGCAGTCCTCCCATCTCATTTCCGGGTTCCATGACGCCGCCGCGCAAGCTGCACATCAAATCTTATGGCTGCCAGATGAACGTCTACGATGCCCAGCGCATGGTGGACACGCTGGCCCCGGAAGGATTCGTGGAGACGGCCAGCGCTGATGACGCCGATCTCGTCATCCTCAACACCTGTCATATCCGCGAGAAGGCCTCAGAAAAGGTCTATTCGGAGCTCGGCCGCCTGCGCGTCGCCAAGGACGCCGCCGCGCGCGACGGGCGTACGATGCAGATCGCGGTCGCGGGCTGCGTGGCACAGGCCGAGGGCGAGGAGATCGTGCGCCGTGCACCCGCGGTCGATGTCGTCGTCGGTCCGCAGAGCTACCATCATTTGCCGCAGCTATTGAAGCGCGCCGGCAATGAAGGCCGCGCCATCGAGACCGCATTCCCGGCTCAGGACAAGTTCGGCTTTCTCGCCCAGCCCAAGCCCGGCGCGATTCGCGCCCGCGGCATCTCCGCTTTCGTCACGGTGCAGGAAGGCTGCGATAAGTTCTGCACCTTCTGCGTCGTGCCTTACACGCGTGGCTCGGAAGTCTCGCGGCCGGTGACAAAGATCGTCGACGACGTGAAGCAGCTCACCGAGAATGGCGTCCGCGAGCTCACGCTGATCGGACAGAACGTCAACGCCTATCACGGCGAGGGACCGGACGGAAAAAGCTGGCCGCTCGGCAGGCTGCTGGAGCACCTCGCGGCGCTCCCGGGCGTCGCGCGGCTGCGTTATTCGACCAGCCATCCCCGCGATGTCGATGACAGTCTGATTGCAGCCCATCGCGATCTCGATGTCTTGATGCCGTTCGTGCACCTGCCGGTGCAGTCGGGCTCGGACCGGATTCTGGCCGCCATGAACCGGAAACATACCGCCGATGATTATCGGCGTGTCGTCGACCGTTTCCGGTCCGCACGCCAAGACATTGCTTTCTCATCAGATTTTATCGTCGGCTTCCCGGGCGAGAGCGAGCAAGATTTTCTCGCCACCCTCGCGCTTGTCACGCAAATCGGCTACGCTGCGGCATATTCGTTCAAATACTCCGCCCGGCCGGGAACGCCGGCCGCGGATATGCAGGAGACGGTGTCCCCCTCCGAGATGGACCAGCGATTGGAGCGGCTCCAGGAACTGATCGACAGCCAGCAATCGGCCTTCAACAAGGCTGCGATTGGCTCAACGGTCGATGTGCTGTTCGAGCGTCCGGCCCGCAAGGACGGCCAGATCGTCGGCCGCACCGCCTTCCTCCAGCCCGCGCATGTGATGGCCTCGCCCGACATCATCGGACAGATCCTGCCGGTCCGGATCGACAGCCTTGAACGCTACAGCTTCCTCGGTGAGCTCGCCATGGCGCACGAGCCCGCTTTATCGCCCATCGCCACTGGAGCCTGAACCCTTGCCCAAAAGCGCATCGGATTCGTCTTCTTCCATCGCTCCCAGCCGCAAATTTGACCGCGACATGCAGGTTCCGCCCGAGACCCAGGTCGTCATCGATTTCGATGACAACCGCGCCGCGTCCGCGCTGGTCGGCCCTTATGGCCAGCATCTGGCACAGATCGAACGGCGGCTCGGCGTCGTCGTCGATTCCAAGGGCAACCACATCACGATTGGCGGCTCGCGCGACGGCTGCGATGCCGCGCGCCGCGTGCTGGAGACGCTCTACGCCCAGGCCGTGAAGGGACAGGATCTCGACCAGGGCGAGGTCGAGGGCGCGATCCGTGCCGTGATCGCGCAGGGCTCGCTGTTCGAGTTCGACGCCAAGTCGGCCAAATCCACCTTCGACAGCATCAATTTGCGCAAGCGCCCGGTGCGTGCGCGCACGGCGGCGCAGGATTCCTACATCCGCGCGCTGAAGCGCCACGAGCTGGTGTTCGGCATCGGCCCCGCCGGCACCGGCAAGACCTGGCTCGCGGTCGCGCATGCCGCGCAGCTATTCGAGCGCAAGGAAGTCGACAAGATCATCCTGTCCCGCCCAGCCGTGGAAGCCGGCGAGCGGCTCGGCTTTTTGCCCGGCGATCTCCGCGAGAAGGTCGATCCTTATCTTCGCCCGATCTACGACGCGCTCTATGACCTGATGGACGCCCGCATTGTCGAGCGCGCGCTGCAGACCGGCGAGATCGAGATCGCGCCACTCGCCTTCATGCGCGGTCGCACGCTGACCAACGCGGCCATCATCCTGGACGAGGCGCAGAACACCACGTCGATGCAGATGAAGATGTTTTTGACCCGTCTCGGCGAGAACAGCCGCATGATCGTCACTGGCGATCCCTCGCAGATCGACTTGCCGAACGGCCAGACCTCGGGCCTCGCCGAGGCGACGCGCCTGCTGAGCGGCGTCGAAGGTATTGCGCAAGTTCATTTCAAGGCCGAAGACGTGATCCGCCACGAGCTCGTGGCGCGGATCGTCTCCGCCTACGAAGGGGCGCCGCAGCGGCCGGCCGCCGGTAAATCCTGACGAGGCAGCAACCGGACCATATGGGCGCGGACACGGCGCCCCTTCGTTCGGAACAAGGACAATGTCACACCCCAACCTTCCCATCACCGAGGTCCTCGTCGTCGCCGATTGCTGGCAGCGGGAGCCCGAATCCGAAGCCGTGATCCAGCGCGCCGTGGCGGCCGCCGCCGAGAATGTCGACGAAGACGTTGCGGAGGCGGAAGTGGCGGTAATGTTGACCGATGATGCCGGCATCCGCACCCTGAACAGCAACTGGCGGGGCATCGACAAGCCGACCAACGTGCTGTCGTTTCCCGCGCTGCAGCCGGAAGGCGACTGGAAGCCGGGCGATGCGCCGCGCATGCTCGGCGACATCGCGATCGCCTACGAGACCATGCGGCGTGAGGCGGACGAGGAACAAAAGCCGTTCGATCATCATTTGAGCCATCTCGCCGTGCACGGTTTCCTGCATCTGGTCGGCTACGACCACGAAAACGAAGACGACGCCGAGGAAATGGAAGCGCTCGAACGAGAGATCCTGGCTCATCTCGGCATTCCCGACCCCTATGCCGACCGCCCAGGGACGCATTGAGATGCCGGATTCCGACCCGATTCAGGACAATCCGCGCAACACGGCCAATTTACCGGTCGTGGTGACCTCAGGCGAGGTGATGCGCCCGACCGCCGATGGCTGGCTGCTGCGCGCCATTCGCAGCCTGTTCGGCTGGAAGGCGGGTTCGGTACGCGACGACCTCCAGGTCGTGCTCGACGCCACGACGCCCGACGACACCGGCTTCTCGACGGTCGAGCGCACCATGCTGCGCAACATCCTCGGCCTGCACGAGCGTCGCATCGCCGACGTCATGGTGCATCGCGCCGACATCGTCGCGGTGAAGCGCGACATCCCGCTCGGCGAGTTGATGGACCGTTTCGAGAGCGCCGGCCATTCGCGCCTCGTGGTCTACAACGAGACGCTCGACGATCCCGTCGGCATCGTCCATATCCGCGATCTGCTCGCCTTCATGACCGCGCGTGCGCGCGTGTCGGGGGTCACGAAAACCAAGCGCAAGAAACCGCTGCCGGCCGGGCTCGATCTGCGTACGGTCGATCTCGCGCTGCCGCTCGAAGAAGCGCGCATCATCCGCAAGCTGCTCTACGTGCCGCCGTCGATGCGGGCGATCGATCTGCTCGCGCAGATGCAGGCCACTCGCATCCATCTGGCGCTGGTGGTCGACGAATATGGCGGCAGCGACGGCCTGGTCTCGCTCGAGGACATCGTCGAGCAGATCGTCGGCGAGATCGACGACGAGCATGACAGCGACGAGCCGCCTTCGATCGTGCGGCTGCCCGACAACGCCTTCATCGCCGACGCCCGCGCCAGCCTCGACGACGTCCGCACCGTGATCGGCGAGGACTTCGTCACCGGAGAGGCCGGCGAGGAAGTGGAGACGCTGGGCGGCTATCTCGTCAGCTTCGTCGGGCGCCTGCCGGTGCGCGGCGAGGTGATCTCGGGCCCCGGCCATTACGAGATCGAGGTGCTCGATGCCGATCCGCGCCGGGTCAAGCGGCTGCGGATCTCGACGCGAAAGGAGCGCCCCGCGCCGCGCACCCAGCGCGAGAGCCGGCGCCGCGAGGCTGCGCCGGATGGCAGCCAGTCGACGGCCAGCGACACGCCCACCCCGCCGCCAAGCGACGGGACCGGTCCGCAGTGAGCCCTTTCCAGCGATTTCGCCAGATCGCGCTTGCCATCATCCTGACCTGGGGATGGAAGCGCGCGCTCGTCGCGATGGCTGCCGGTGCGCTCTCGGTGCTGGCACTGGCGCCGTTCAACGCCTTCCCGGTGCTTTTCATCACCTTCCCGGTGCTGGTCTGGCTGATCGACGGCGCCGGCGCCGGCCGATATCGCGGCGTCCCCGCCGCGGCGCTGACCGGCTACTGGTTCGGCCTCGGCTATTTCGTGCCCGGCCTCTACTGGATCGGCAACGCCTTCTTCGTCGATGCCGATGTGTTCGCCTGGCTGACGCCGTTCGCCGTGCTGGGCCTGCCGGCCTATCTGTCCATCTTCACGGCAATGGGCTTTGCGCTCGCCCGCCTGCTCTGGACCAAGAACGCCACGCGCGTGCTTGCGCTCGCGGCAAGTCTCACCATCACCGAATGGCTGCGCGGCCATGCGCTGACCGGCTTTCCCTGGAACGCGTTCGGCTATGCGCTGTCCGAGCCGCTGCCGCTGGCACAAACGGCGTCGCTGATCGGCCTGTGGGGCATGACGTTCCTGACGCTTGCGATCTTCGCGAGCCCCGCGGCCCTGATCGACCGCACGCCCGATCGCCGCCTGGCGTGGCGCGCACCGGCCGCGGCCCTGGCGCTCCTGCTAGTTATGGGTATCTTCGGCGCGATCCGCCTGTCGCTGCATCCGACCACGATGGTCGCGGGCACCAAATTGCGCCTGATGCAGCCGGATCTCCAGCAAGACGCGAAATTCAACTACGCCGCCAAGGCGGAGGTGATGAAGAAATATCTGGCCTTGTCGGACCGCGCCTCCGGGCCGCAATCGACCGGCGTGCGCGATGCCACCATCCTGATCTGGCCGGAATCCGCCTTTCCGTTCTTCCTCACGCGCGAAGCCGACGCGATGGCGCAAATCGCGGAGCTTCTGCCCAAGGGCACGGTGCTGATCACGGGCTCGGTTCGCGCGCCCGACCTGCCGCGGGGCACGCCGATCACACGCGCCTATAATTCGATCTACGTGATCGACCACGACGGCAGCGTGCTCTCCGTGTACGACAAGCTGCATTTGGTGCCGTTCGGCGAGTTTCTTCCCTACCAGGGTCTGATGGAGAAGCTCGGTTTCGAGCAACTCACGCGTGTGCGCGGTGGCTTCATTGCCGGCACCGTGCGCCATGCGCTGGCGGTCCCCGGCGCGCCGTCCGCGCTGCCGCTGATCTGCTACGAGGCAATCTTCCCCGGCGAAGTGGCTGGACCCAATGAGCGTCCGGGCTGGATCGTGAATCTCACCAATGACGGCTGGTTCGGAATCTCGACCGGCCCCTACCAACACCTCGAACAGGCGCGGATGCGCGCGATCGAACTCGGATTACCGCTGGTTCGCTCCGCCAATACCGGCGTTTCCGCGGTAATCGATCCGGTGGGACGCATCGTCGCCAGTCTCGGTCTCGGGATCGAAGGCATTTTGGATGCAAATCTGCCCGCCGCGATCCCGCCGACCATCTATGCGCGCGTGGGCGATGTACCCGCGGCCATGCTTGTCGCGCTCGCCGTGTTTTGGGCGGTCCGCCGACGTGTTGCCAAACGGCATCCCTGATCACGCAGCCGCGGCCGATAACTTTTGACAACCGTAGTCCCACGGTTGACAGACTGCACGCGGCCTCCTCATTCTGCACCGGCTGCAAAAGACAGTGGGCATTGCTAAATTTCTCCGCAATGTTTTCCAATAACAGGGTCTGATTTTGACGTTGCTTACACCTGAGGCATTCCTGATTGCGCCGAAGGTGATGTTTGGAGGGCTGAGGAAATGTCGAAAGCGCCCAACCCTGTTGACAAATATGTCGGCAGTCGCGTGCGGATGCGCCGCATCATGTTGGGCATGAGCCAGGAAAAGCTCGGTGAAGCTTTGGGCCTGACCTTCCAACAAGTTCAGAAATACGAGAAGGGCACAAACCGGGTCGGCGCGAGCCGCATCCAGCAAATTGCCGAAATTCTCCAGGTGCCTGTGTCGTTCCTGTTCGAGGGCGGTCCGAGCGGCGTGGCGGGGCCGGACGGCTTCGCAGAAGGCGCATCGCCGTCTTACGTCTCGGATTTCCTCGCGACTTCCGAAGGACTCGCCCTGACAAAGGCGTTCACCCGAATCACCGATTCGAAGATGCGCCGCTCGATCGTCGATCTCGTCGAGCAGATCGCGGCCCGCGAAGGCCCCGACAAGCGCTGACGCACCATCTCAATCCGATTTGAGACCGCGTCAAATCTGGCCTATGTCGTCATTTGCGGCCGCGCTTGATGCGCGTCTTCCTCGATGATGCGATTCAAAGGCACAGATGCGCTCATGACCGGCTCCAATTGGTTCGATTCCCAAACTATTCTCGATGGCATCCGCCGCTGGGTGGAGGTCGAGACGCCAACGGACGCACCCGAACAGGTCAACAAGCTGGTCTCAATGGTCGCGGAGCAATACTGCGATCTCCCTATCACGCTCGAGCGCATCGCCGGCGTCGATGGCTGCGGCGATCATCTCGTGGCGCGCTCGAGCTGGGGCCAGGACCGGCCCGGCATCCTGGTGCTGAGCCACCTCGATACCGTTCATCCCATGGGATTCATCGAGCGCCTGCCGTTCAAGGTCGAAGGCGACAGCGCGTTCGGTCCCGGCATCTACGACATGAAGGGCGGCGCCTACATCGCCCATCACGCCTTTCGCGCGCTTTGCGCCACGGCCGATCGCTCGCCGCTCGGCATCACCCATCTGTTCACCTCCGACGAGGAGATCGGCAGCCCCACCTCTCGCGCACTCATCGAGACCGAAGGGCGCAAGGCGAAGTACGTCCTGGTGACGGAGCCGGCCCGCGATGGCGGCAAGATCGTCACCGGCCGCAAGGGCGTCGGCCGATTCAAAGTGTTCATCAAGGGCGTGCCCGCGCATGCCGGCACGCGGCCCCAGGATGGCCGCAGCGCGATCCGCGAGCTCGCCAACGTCATCCTGGCGCTGGAAGCGATGAACGATCTGGCGCGCGGCGTCACCGTCAATGTCGGCGTGGTGCGCGGCGGCACGCGGCCCAATGTGACGCCGGAAGAAGCCCACGCCGAAATCGATCTGCGCGTGCTGAGCCTCAAGGACGCGGATGAATTCGTCGGCAAGATCCTCGCCCTGACATCGAGGACGGATGGCGTCACCGTCAAGGTCACGGGCGGACTCAATCGTCCGCCTTACGAGAAGAGCAATGCAGGCGCCTCGCTGTACGAACATGCAAAGACGGTTGCCGCAGAGATCGGCTTCGAGCTGGTCGACGTTCACACCGGCGGCGGTTCGGATGGTAATTTCACCGCGGCCCACACCGCGACGCTCGACGGGCTCGGCGTCGACGGCAAGGGCGCGCACACTCATTATGAGCAGCTCTATGTCTCGTCGCTCGAACCGCGCGCGCGGCTGCTCCATCGCCTGTACCAGACGCTACGATGAGTGAGCGCAAATCAGATCCCGATCGCGAGGACAGCGAGCGCGCCTTCTTCGGACGCCGCAAGGGCCACAAGCTCAGGCAACACCAGGCCGAGCTGATCGATCATCTGCTGCCGCGTCTTGCGCTGGCCATCGACGGCGAAGCACCGGCGGATGCCCGCGAGATCTTCGCCCCCGTAGCCGACGATTTGCGACTCGAGATCGGCTTCGGCGGCGGCGAGCATCTTGCGGCGGAAGCGCAAAGCTTCGCCACAACCGGCTTCATCGGCTGCGAGCCTTACGTCAACGGCATGGCGAAGATCCTCGCGCAGATCGAGGCCGCCGAGATCGGCAACATCCGCCTGTTCGCAGGCGATGCCGCCGAGCTCCTGGCCTGGCTGCCGAAGGCTTCGCTGTCGCGGATCGACCTGATCCATCCCGACCCCTGGCCCAAACGGCGGCACTGGAAGCGGCGCTTCGTCCAGGACCGGACCATCGCCGCGATGGCGCGCGTGTTGAAAGCCGGCGGCGAATTTCGTTTCGTCTGCGACATCGACGATTACTGCGCCTGGACGCTGTCGCATCTGTCGCGCTCGCAGGACTTTGTCTGGCTCGCGGAGCGCGCCGATGATTTTCGCCTGCCGTGGGACGGATACACGATGACGCGCTATGGCCGAAAGGCCACGCGCGAAGGCCGCAAGGCGGCGTATCTGCGGTTTCGACGGGTTTAGATCGTCTGCCGGTTGCGCCAGAAATTCACGACGCGCTCGGCGGTCGTCGGCATCAGCCGCGTGAAATTCGCGCGCGCCTGCTCAAGATCGGCATCGGCTGGCGTGCGATTCGGGCCGTACCACATCAGGATCAGTGCACGCACCGTCGGCCAGCTGACATTCAGCACACGCGCCAGAACCAGAATTGGATCGTAGCGGTCACCTGTGATCAGGCGGTCGAGGACAGAGAGGCGGACGCCGGACATCGCCGAGAGCGACGCGATCGCCTCCTCGTATTTGTGGGCCTTCGCGAAGCCAAACAGCGCGCTCTCGCCAAGATGGCCCCCGCGATGCAAGGCCAGAATCGTACGTTGCGCTCCCGAGAAATCGCGACGCGGTCCGGGCGGCAGCGTGGCTTCCTCGATGGCCGCCATGGCGCGCTTGATTTCGACCTGGCGCACGGGATTGACCACGCTCGAGAGGCGACGGCGGATGACGTCGAGCGTACCGTCGAGAAGCTGTTTCAGGTTCTCGCCCGAAAGATCGCTACGCTGGCCGATCCTGAGCGTCAGCACGCCATCCTGTGCGGCACGCTTGATCAGCTCCGAATAGCTGCCAGGCGAGAACACCGCGCCGGAATTGCCCGCGGCGCGGCGCACCACGTCGCGATCGCCGCGCTCGATCAGCACGTCGGTGATGACAGCCGACAGCGTGGGTCGCTCGCTCATCGCGAGCAGATGGCCCTGGCCCTTCAGTCGCGCGATCTCGACCAGAGCGGCGTCGTCGAGCACGGGCGAATGGCGCAGCACGGGGCCCGCCACCGCGATTTCGTTTTCGCGCGCGAGCTGACTCACGAGATGCCGGGGCGCGTTGTTCAGGCGCGAGAAGCGTTCGGCGAGATCGACGCGCGAGGCGAGCTCGGCATGCGGGACGAGATCGATCAGCAGGTTGTCGAAGAGATCGATGACATCGGGACGGAGGTTCTCGGCGTCCTGAAAGAACAATTGGGAGATGGCGTGCGCGATCTCGCCGCGACGCCGCGGGTCGCCGCGTTTGACGATATCGTCCAGTCCAGGAATGAGCGACGTGGCAACGGTCATGAAAACGCAAACTCGTACGGGGCACGCCGCGGGTGCGCCCTTAGTCCAAGCCGCCCCACAATCAGGAATTTAGGCCTCGGAGGTGAAGGAAGCGTTGCGCGGGGCCGCAGGCCGGGCGCAAAAAGCCCGGCCGGCCCTGCATGGGCCTTGTCCGGGAAGACGGAAAGGGCTATATCAGCGCCAATTCATCTTCTCATACGATCCGCGTAGTGAGAGTGGGCCCGAAAGGACCCGCTCTTTTTTATTACCTGAACGCGGCTTGGTGGAAGATGTGCGGCCCGGCGATCTGTCGGGAGAGTTCCGAAGCGAGCTTTGAGATCTTAAACCAAGCCTTAACCATATCGAGCGCCTTGACCTCTGACATGACCGAACCGAACCCTGGTTCCACGGATGCCGAACTGCTGGCCGAGCCGAGGCTCGTAGTCGAGCCGGGCGTGGCGGCACGGGTGTCCGCGGTCGCCGGGCCGGTGCTCGAAGGCATGGGCTACCGCCTGGTGCGGATCCGCATTTCCGGCGAATCCGGCTGCACCGTGCAGGTTATGGCCGAGCGGCCGGACGGCTCAATGCAGATCGAGGATTGCGAGGCGATCTCGCGGGCGCTGTCGCCCGTGCTCGACGTCGCCGATCCCGTCGATCGCGCCTATCGGCTGGAAATCTCCTCGCCGGGGATCGACCGCCCGCTGGTGCGCCGCTCCGATTTCGAGCGTTATGCCGGCCATCTGGTGAAGATCGAGATGGCGGTCGCCCATGAGGGGCGGAAGCGGTTCCGCGGCACGATCGGCCCGGTCGAAGGCGACCGCGTGCATCTGCGTCGCGACGACGTCAAGGCGACCGAGGCTGCCGACGTTCTCCTGACGATGGAAGATATCGCCGAGGCGCGACTGGTGCTGACCGACGAGCTGATCGCGGAATCCATGCGCCGCGGCAAAGCCCAGGCACGCGAGATGCGCCGCAATCTCGGCCTGGAGCCGCCGGCGGCACCGCACGCCAGCATCAGCGAAAAGACGACCAAGAACACCAAGCCGGCTAAGAAGCCGGCGCCGGCAACTACGAAGAAGCCGGCTCCGACCAATACCAAGAAACATCGCCTGGCCGCCGAACGTGCGCGACGGGGCGAGATCGATCCTGACGAAGGAGACTAGCCATGGCAGTCAGCGCCAACCGACTTGAATTGCTTCAGATCGCCGACGCCGTTGCGCGCGAGAAATCGATCGACCGCGGCATCGTCATCGCGGCGATGGAGGATGCCATCGCCAAGGCGGCGCGGGCCCGTTACGGCAGCGAGACCGACGTTCACGCCGAGATCGACCCGAAGAAGGGCGAGCTCCGGTTGTCGCGCCACATGCTGGTGGTCGAGACGGTCGAAAACCATTCCAACCAGATCTCGCTGGTGGATGCGCAGCGCGCCAATCCCGGTGCCCAGGTCGGCGACACCATCGCCGACACCCTGCCGCCGCTGGAATATGGCCGCATCGCCGCGCAGTCGGCCAAGCAGGTGATCGTGCAGAAGGTGCGCGAGGCCGAGCGCGACCGGCAATATATGGAATTCAAGGACCGCATCGGCGACATCGTCAACGGCGTCGTCAAGCGCGTCGAATATGGCAGCGTGATCGTCGATCTCGGCCGCGGCGAGGCCATCATCCGTCGCGACGAGATGCTGCCGCGCGAAGTGTTCCGCAACGGCGACCGCGTCCGGGCCTACATCTTCGACGTCCGCCGCGAGACCCGCGGGCCGCAGATCTTCCTCTCCCGCACCCATCCGCAGTTCATGGCCAAGCTGTTCGCGCAGGAAGTGCCCGAGATCTATGACGGCATCGTCGAGATCAAGGCAGTCGCCCGCGATCCCGGCTCGCGCGCAAAAATCGGCGTGATTTCTCGTGATTCCTCGGTCGATCCGGTCGGCGCCTGCGTCGGTATGCGCGGTTCGCGCGTGCAGGCGGTGGTGAACGAACTGCAGGGCGAGAAGATCGACATCATCCCTTGGTCGCCCGACATCGCGACCTTCGTGGTCAACGCGCTGGCGCCAGCCGAAGTCTCCAAGGTCGTCATCGACGAAGACCGCGAGCGCATCGAGGTCGTCGTGCCCGACACCAACAACCAGCTCTCGCTGGCGATCGGTCGCCGCGGCCAGAACGTGCGTCTGGCCTCGCAGCTCACCGGCTGGGATATCGACATCCTGACCGAGCAGGAGGAATCGGAGCGCCGCCAGGCCGATTTCGAGAACTCCACCCGCGTCTTCATGGAATCGCTCAATGTCGACGAAGTGGTCGGCCAATTGCTGGCGTCGGAAGGCTTCACCTCGGTCGAGGAACTCGCGATGGTGGACGTCAAGGAACTCGCCGGCATCGAAGGTTTCGACGAGGAGACCGCGCAGGAACTCCAGAACCGCGCCCGTGAATATCTCGAACAGCTGGAAGCCGAGCTCGAGGCTCGGCGCAAGGAGCTCGGCGTCGAGGACGCCGTCAAGGACGTGCCCGGCGTCACCTCGAAGATGCTGGTGAAGTTCGGCGAGAACGACATCAAGACGGTCGACGACCTCGCCGGTTGCGCCACGGACGATCTGGTGGGCTGGACCGAGCGCAAGGAAGGTGGCGAGCAGACCAAATATCCGGGCGCGCTCGATGGCCTCGAAATTTCCCGTGACGATGCTGAAGCGATGATCATGCAGGCCCGCGTCAAGGCCGGTTGGATCACCGAGGCCGATCTCGCCAAGCCTGCCGAAGAGGCCGAGGCGACCGAAGATCAGCCGGCTTAAGGCGAAGGAGGATGTCACCCGGATGCTCGCCGATACTGACCCCGAACTCGACCATGGACCGCGGACCGAAAGGTCCGCGACCATGCGGATGTGTGTGGTCAGCCGCGAGGTCCGGCCGATCGACGAGCTGATCCGCTTCGTTGTCTCGCCGCAAGGGCACATAGTTCCCGATCTCAAGCGCAAGCTGCCCGGACGCGGCATGTGGGTCACCGCCTCGCGCGAGGTGGTTGCGGAAGCCGTTCGGCGTCACCATTTTACCAAAGCCTTCAAGCGCGAGCTGCGCATCCCTCAGACGCTTCCCGCCGACCTCGAGGCGCTCCTGGTCCGGAGCGTGGTCGAAGCCCTTGGGATTGCTGCCAAGGCGCGCCAGATCGTGGCCGGTTTCGGCAAGGTCGAAAGCGCGCTTCGGGAAGGTACGGTCGAGGTCCTGATCCATGCCAGCGACGGGGCCGCGGACGGAATCCGCAAATTGGACATGCTGGCGCGTCAAAATGAGGGAAATCGCGGCGCCAAGCCGCCGATTCCCGTCGTCACCGCACTAAAATCGACAGAATTGGATTTGGCACTTACCCGGTCAAATGTGATACATGCTGCCCTGCTCGCGGGCCCGGCGAGCAAGTCATTCCTGTCACGTAGCCAGATGCTGGTCCGATACCGGATGGCGGACGCTGACAGGACTGCCGAAAAGCCCGGCCAGGATTTCTGAGAGACAACGACCACCCGATAGCACGGTGCGGCAACGCACAAGACAACAAGATCAGGATTAGGACTGCTTAATGGTTGATACCAAGACCCCTGGCGACAAGAAGCTGAGCGTTCCGAGCAAGACGCTATCGCTCAAGCCGCGCGTCGAAACGGGCACCGTGCGCCAGAGCTTCAGTCATGGCCGTAGCAAGCAGGTCGTGGTCGAGAAGCGTGGCAAGCGCCGTGTCGACGGCAGCCCCGAGCCGCAGGTGGCCGAGGTGGCGAAGCCCGCGCCGGCCGCCGCCGCGCCCAAGCCTGCTCCGGCCCGCCCCGCGCCGCCGCGCAACGCCGGCTCCGGCGTGGTGCTGCGCACGCTGACCGAAGACGAACGTTCCGCCCGCGCCAGCGCGCTGGCCGATGCCAAGGTGCGCGAAGTCGAAGAGCGCCGCCATGCCGAGGAAGAGGCGCAGCGCCGCGCGGTCCGCGAAAGCGCCGAGCGTGCCGATCGCGAGGCCGCCGAAGCCCGCCGCAAGGCCGAGGAGGAGCGTCACCGCCACGAAGAGGAAGCCAAGCGGAAGGCCGAAACCGAGGCCAAGAAGCGTTTTGGCGAAGGCGAGCAGCCGCAATCCGCGGCGCGCCCTGCAACCGCGACCTCGGCCGCTCCTGCAGCGCGGCCCGGAGCGCTCACGGCGCGCCCCGGCACAACCACCACGGCACGCCCGGGAACAACGACCGCGCGGCCCGGAACGACCACGCAGCGGCCGGGAGGCCCGGTGGGCCGCGCCCCCGCTGTCGCGGCCGGACCGGACGAGGACGAGGGTCCGCGCCAGATCCGTCGCGGCCCCGGCGGCGCTGCGCGGCCTGTGGTCGCTCCCAAGCCCACGCACAAGCCCGGCCCGCAGAAGGAGCGCGGCCGCCTGACGGTCGTCACCGCCTTCAATGCCGACGACGTCCGCGAGCGCTCGATCGCCTCGTTCCGCCGCCGCACCCAGCGCCTGAAGGGCCATGCCGCGAACGAGCCGAAGGAAAAGCTCATCCGCGAGGTGGTCATTCCGGAAGCGATCACGATCCAGGAGCTCGCCAACCGCATGTCGGAGCGCGCGGTGGAAATCATCCGCATGCTGATGAAGCAGGGCGCGATCCACAAGATCACCGACGTGATCGATGCCGACACTGCGCAGCTGATCGCCGAGGAGCTTGGTCACACCGTCAAGCGCGTTGCCGCCTCCGACGTTGAAGAAGGCCTGTTCGACGCCATCGACGATTCCACCGACACCGAGCCGCGCTCGCCGGTGGTGACCGTGATGGGTCACGTCGACCACGGCAAGACCTCGCTGCTCGACGCGCTCCGTCATGCCAACGTCGTCTCCGGCGAAGCCGGCGGCATCACCCAGCATATCGGCGCCTATCAGGTGCTGTCGCCCGAAAGCGGCAAGAAGATCACCTTCATCGACACGCCCGGCCACGCCGCGTTCACCGCGATGCGCGCCCGCGGCGCCAAGGTGACCGACATCGTCGTGCTGGTGGTTGCGGCCGACGACGGCGTGATGCCGCAGACGATCGAAGCCATCAACCACGCCAAGGCGGCGCGGGTGCCGATCATTGTTGCCATCAACAAGATCGACAAGCCCGACGCCAAGCCCGAGCGCGTGCGCACCGAGCTGCTCCAGCACGAGGTGCAGGTGGAATCCTTCGGCGGCGAAGTCGTCGACGTCGAAGTGTCGGCCAAGAACAAGACCAATCTCGACAAGCTGCTCGAGATGATCGCGCTCCAGGCCGATATCCTCGACCTCAAGACCAATTCGGATCGTCCGGCCGAAGGCACCGTGATCGAAGCCAAGCTCGATCGTGGCCGTGGTCCGGTCGCGACCGTTCTGGTCCAGCGCGGCACGCTCCGTGTCGGTGACATCATCGTCGCCGGCGCCGAAATGGGCCGCGTCCGCGCGCTGATCTCGGATCAGGGCGAGACGGTGCAGGAGGCGGGTCCGTCGGTGCCGGTCGAGGTGCTCGGCTTCAACGGTCCGCCGGAAGCCGGCGATCGTCTCGCCGTGGTCGAGAACGAAGCCCGCGCCCGCCAGGTCACCAGCTACCGCGCGCACCAGAAGCGCGAGAACGCGGCTGCCTCGATCTCCGGCATGCGCGGCTCGCTCGAGCAGATGATGTCGCAGCTGAAGACGGCGGGCCGCAAGGAATTCCCGCTGATCATCAAGGCCGACGTGCAGGGCTCGCTGGAAGCGATCCTCGGCTCGCTGGAGAAGCTCGGCACCGACGAAGTCGCCGCGCGCATCCTGCATGCCGGTGTCGGCGGCATCTCGGAATCGGACGTGACGCTCGCGGAAGGCTTCAACGCCGCGATCATCGGCTTCTCGGTTCGTGCGAACAAGGAGGCCGCTGCGGCCGCCAAGCGCAACGGCATCGAGATCCGTTACTACAACATCATCTACGACCTCGTGGACGACGTGAAGAAGGCCATGAGCGGCCTGCTTGCGCCGACCCTGCGGGAAACCATGCTCGGCAATGCCGCGATCCTGGAGATCTTCAACATTTCCAAGGTCGGCAAGGTCGCCGGTTGCCGCGTCACCGACGGCACGGTGGAACGCGGCGCCAATGTGCGCCTGATCCGCGACAACGTCGTCGTGCACGAAGGCAAGCTGTCGACGCTGAAGCGTTTCAAGGACGAAGTGAAGGAAGTCCAGTCCGGTCAGGAATGTGGCATGGCCTTCGAGAACTATCACGACATGCGCGCCGGTGACGTCATCGAGTGTTACCGCGTGGAGACGATCCAGCGCTCCCTGTAAGTCCAAATCTTACCGAAGCGCCTGGATCTTTTTTGAACTGAATTGTGGGAGTGCGATGGCCGGATTTTTTCCGGCCATCCACCCCTCTTCGTTTCAGCAAGACAAATGACAATGCCCGTGTCCCAAAAGCGGGCACGACGAGGTGATTTTCAGACCATGTCCCGCCATCATCAGAAAAAGAGTTCCGCGCTCGGCGGCTCGCAACGTCAGTTGCGGGTCGGCGAGCAGGTTCGCCATGCGATAGCCGAGATTCTGGCGCAAGGCAGCGTGCATGATGCAGACCTCGAAGGTCACATCATCACCGTGCCGGAGGTGCGGATGTCGCCCGACCTGAAGCTCGCGACAGTCTATGTGATGCCGCTCGGTGGCCGCGACACCGAGATCGTTCTCACTGCGCTCGAGCGCAACAAGAAATTCCTGCGCGGCGAGGTCGCGCGGCGCGTTAACCTGAAATTTGCACCTGACCTTCGCTTCCGCGTCGACGAACGATTCGACGAAGCAGAACGGATCGAGAAGCTTTTGCGAACACCCGCGGTGCAGAAGGACCTCGAACAGGACTTGGAACAGGATCCGGATACGGATCGGGAAGAAGAACGATGACGATGGACCCGGCTCACGGCACGATCGGCGGCGAAGAGGCCGATCAGCTCGACGTGCAGAAAAATAATTTTGCGGACATGGGCGGCAATTCTCAGCCACCTCAGGAGCCGCGCCGCGTCAACAACGATCCGCGCGCCAACAAGCAGAAGGGCAACCAGCCGCGCCGCGACCGCCGCGACGTCCACGGCTGGGTCGTGCTCGACAAGCCGATCGGCATGACCTCGACGCAGGCCGTTGCCGTGCTCAAGCGCCTGTTCAACGCCAAGCGCGCCGGCCATGCCGGCACGCTCGATCCGCTCGCCTCCGGCGGCCTGCCGATCGCGCTCGGCGAGGCCACCAAGACCGTTCCCTTCGTTATGGACGGCCGCAAGCGCTACCGGTTCACGGTATGCTGGGGCGAGGAGCGCGACACCGACGACATCGAGGGCCGGGCGACCGCAACCTCGGACCAGCGCCCGACCCGGCAGGCCATCGAGGCCCTGCTGCCCCGTTTCACCGGGGTGATCCAGCAGATCCCGCCGCGCTATTCCGCGATCAAGGTCCAGGGCGAGCGCGCCTACGACCTCGCCCGCGACGGCGAGATCGTGGAACTGGCCCCTCGCCCGGTCGAGATTCACCGTTTAAGCCTTGTAGATCAACCGGATAGCGACCATGCCGTGTTCGAGGCCGAATGCGGCAAGGGGACCTATGTTCGCGCGCTCGCCCGCGATATGGGCCGGATTCTCGGCACTTACGGCCATATCTGCGCGCTGCGGCGGACCCTGGTCGGCCCATTTGGCGAGAACGACATGATTCCGCTGGATCAGCTGGAGGCTTTGTGCGATAGAGCCGCGTCCGGCGAGGGTAGCCTCGCCGACGCGCTTATGCCCGTTGAGACCGCGCTGGACGACATCCCGGCACTGGCCGTCACTCGGGCTGATGCGGCAAGGCTCCATCGGGGCCAAGCCGTTTTGTTGCGCGGACGGGATGCGCCCACTTGTAGCGGCACAGTCTATGTCACGGTGGCAGGCCGGCTTCTCGCGCTTGCCGAAGTCGGCAATGGCGAAATCATCCCCAAGCGTGTGTTCAACCTGACCGGCCTGACTGCCAGCGCCGATCGCAACGAGAGAAATTGACCGATGTCGATTGCCGCAGAACGCAAAGCGGAAGTCATCAAGACGAATGCCAACAAGGCCGGCGATACCGGCTCGCCAGAGGTTCAGGTCGCGATCCTGTCGGAACGCATCGCCAACCTCACGAACCATTTCAAGACCCACGTGAAGGACAACCATTCGCGTCGCGGCCTCTTGAAGCTGGTCTCGACCCGCCGCTCGCTCCTCGACTATGTGAAGAAGAAGGACGAGGCGCGGTACAAGGCGCTGCTCGAGAAGCACAACATTCGTCGTTAAGAGTTCTTGCGCGCGCCAAACGGCGCGCGTTTTCGCGCGTGATTTCGAACGAAAGCGTTTGTTTAAAGGTTTTTCGTCGAGGCTGCGTGCGCGTCGGATGCGAGCCGTTGAGGGCGAGCATCCGGGGCATGATGGGCGAACACCGCGCTTCGGTGTTCGCGTTCGTGCCGACTGACAGTCCAGCAGCAATCCGGCGGCTGGGCACAACGGGCAAGGCGCCCGTATGACCCGAAGGGATGGACGCCATCCGAAATCCAAAAACCATGGCAGGATCGCAGGACGCTGATCGCCCGCTTCGATCAACGTCCCGCAATCTTGCGCATGGTTTTTGTTTTTCGACCCGTCCTTCTTTCGAGAACCCATGAAAGAAGACCTCTATGTTCAATAAGCATTCAGTCGAGATCGACTGGGGTGGACGCCCTCTCAAGCTCGAAACCGGCAAGATCGCCCGCCAGGCCGACGGCGCCGTCGTCGCGACCTACGGCGAGACCGTGGTGCTCGCCACCGTCGTTGCCGCGAAGTCGCCGCGCGAAGGCGTCGACTTCCTGCCGCTGACCGTCGACTACCAGGAGAAGACCTACGCAGCCGGCCGCATTCCCGGCGGCTATTTCAAGCGCGAAGGTCGTCCGACCGAGAAGGAAACGCTGGTTTCCCGCCTGATCGACCGTCCGATCCGTCCGCTGTTCGTCGACGGCTGGCGCAACGAGACCCAGGTGATCGTCACCGTGCTCTCGCACGACATGGAGAACGATCCCGATATCGTCGCGCTGGTGGCCTCGTCGGCTGCGCTGACCCTGTCGGGGGCTCCCTTCAAGGGCCCGATCGGCGCCGCGCGCGTTGGCTTCGCCAATGACGAGTTCATCCTCAACCCGACGCTCGACGAGATGGTCGACACCCAGCTCGACCTCGTCGTCGCCGGCACCGCGGACGCGGTGCTGATGGTGGAATCGGAAGCCAAGGAGCTGAACGAAGAGATCATGCTCGGCGCCGTGATGTTCGGTCACCGCCACTTCCAGCCCGTGATCAACGCGATCATCGAGCTCGCCGAAAAGGCTGCGAAGGAGCCGCGCGAGGTCACCACGATCGACAATTCGGCGCTCGAAAAGGAAATGCTCGGCATGGTCGAGCAGGAACTGCGCGCCGCCTACGCCATTCCGGTCAAGCAGGATCGCTACGCCGCGGTTGGCAAGGTCAAGGAAAAGGTGATCGCTCACTACTTCCCGGAAGGCCAGGAGCCGAAATACGACAAGCTGCGCATCGGCGGCGTGTTCAAGGAGCTCGAAGCCAAGATCGTTCGCTGGAACATTCTCGACACCGGCAAGCGCATCGACGGCCGCGATTCCAAGACCGTGCGCAACATCGTCGCCGAAGTCGGCGTGCTGCCCCGCGCCCACGGCTCGGCGCTGTTCACCCGCGGCGAGACCCAGGCGCTGGTCGTGACCACGCTCGGCACCGGCGAGGACGAGCAGTACATCGACGCGCTGTCGGGAACGTACAAAGAGACGTTCCTGCTGCACTACAACTTCCCTCCCTACTCGGTCGGTGAGACCGGCCGCCTCGGCGGCACCAAGCGCCGCGAGATCGGCCACGGCAAGCTCGCCTGGCGCGCGATCCACCCGGTGCTGCCGCCGCACCACGAATTCCCCTACACCACGCGCGTGGTGTCGGAGATCACCGAATCCAACGGCTCCTCGTCGATGGCATCGGTCTGCGGCGCCTCGCTCGCGCTGATGGACGCCGGCGTGCCGTTGAAGCGGCCGACCGCGGGCATCGCGATGGGCCTGATCCTCGAAGACAAGCGCTTCGCGGTTCTCTCGGACATCCTCGGTGACGAGGACCATCTCGGCGACATGGACTTCAAGGTCGCCGGTACCGAGCAGGGCATCACCTCGCTCCAGATGGACATCAAGATCGAGGGCATCACCGAGGAGATCATGAAGGTCGCGCTCGGCCAGGCCAAGGATGGACGTATCTACATCCTCGGCGAGATGTCGAAGGCGCTCACCAACGCCCGTGCCGAGCTCGGCGAATACGCGCCGCGCATCGAGACCTTCAAGATCGCCACCGACAAGATCCGCGAAGTGATCGGCACCGGCGGCAAGGTGATCCGCGAGATCGTCGAGAAGACCGGCGCCAAGGTCAACATCGAGGACGACGGCACCGTGAAGGTCGCCTCCAACGACGGCGAGGCCATGAAGGCCGCGATCAAGTGGATCAAGTCGATCGCCTCCGATCCGGAAGTCGGCCAGATCTATGACGGCACCGTCGTCAAGGTGATGGAGTTCGGCGCTTTCGTGAACTTCTTCGGCTCCAAGGACGGTCTCGTCCACATCAGCCAGCTCGCTTCGGCGCGCGTGCAGAAGACCTCCGACGTCGTCAAGGAAGGCGACAAGGTCAAGGTCAAGCTGCTCGGCTTCGACGACCGCGGCAAGACCCGCCTGTCGATGAAGGTGGTCGACCAGGAGACCGGCGAAGACCTCGAGGGCAAGGGCGAGAGCCAGCAGCCCGCGCGCGAAGCGGCCGGCGAGTAAATCTCGCTACCTGCCAGAAACACGAAGGGCGGCCTCGCGGCCGCCCTTTTTGTTGAACACGTCTTCTGGCATCTCATCGCAGGATGCGAGCAGCCGAATAGCCAATTAATCCTTCTTCAGAATCACCGGCGGAGACGAGGCAGTGAGACTGTCTGCCGGATTCCTCGGAGCCTCTGCGGCGACCGTTGGCGCCGGCGGGCCAGGAAGCTTGGTCGCTTCGTCCATGACCAATTGATTGATCGCACAGATGAAAGACGAAAGACGATAGCCGCTGTGCTCGGCAATCACGTCGTCGAAAGCCCGCATATTCCAGAAAGGATCATTCGCACGCGTGACCGGCGTGATGCCGGCCATGTCGAAACCGTGAGTGATTCGCGTCGATAATGACTTCGCTGCCGGATCTTCATCTGGAGCGACCGCCGCCAGCTCGTTGCTATTCCAATTCGTGCCATGGGGCGACTGCTGACGGCGTGCCCGGCTCAGCCAAAAATGACTGATCGGACATTCCGCCAACTGGCTCGTTGCGAGGCTCGAATACGACATCGACTTGGCAGCATTCGCGAGGCCGCGCATCTCGTGTGTCGTTCCGAAAGGCTGGGAGGGGATCAGATAATCATCAAGGGTTCCAGCCGCGTGCCTGGGGACGTCCAAATTGCCAATGGTTCTGGTCTCCTCCATGTCCGAGTTCTGGAATGGCGCATCGCGCAGATGCGCCGCAACCTTTGCCAACAGCCATGGCCACCACGACTTGATCTCCGGTTCCCTTGCGCAGGAGAGTCGTGGCACCTTCTGCTCGGCAAGGTACCGCGCGTATCGATCGAGTCGATCCGCCATCGGACGGAAATCGAATTTGAAGAAGGGAAACAGATCGTGCGTCGCGGTATCGTAGACTACGCCGCCCTTCTTTGACTTCTGATCGACGTCATCGATTGCCGTGTGTAGCCGCTCTTCCTTCCGGCGCAGGGTATCCGCGCCCCCCGTCACAGGGGGATTGTCCCTAAACTCCTTGTCGAAGTTGAATGCGACGGCGCAGTCCTCCGTACGGATTCCGCCTGGCGGCCAGGCGAACGCAGACGTAACAGCGACGACAACCGGACGCTGGTAGTCCGGGAAGAACTCATGACCATAGTCCTCCTCCGATCTTGCCTCGCCTTCCCGGAAGACCATGTGCCGCCAAACCGCCCGCTGAATCGACGTCCATTTTCGGGCCTCCGCCGCCGGATTGATCAAGACGACAAGATTTCCGAGCGGTGGCTCAAAATAATTCTGCTGCTTCGCCGTCGATGAAGTGCGCTCCCCTGTTTGGAGTCTGCCTGCTCCCGCGCGAATCGGCATTACGGGCGGACTGCCATTCAACGCGCTTGAGCGCGTCGTGCTCGAGTGCAGTCGCTAATAGATTCCCACCCAAGCTGTGACCGACCACCAAGAGACGATTCGGATTCTGCTCCCTGTCGTAGTAGTGCAGCAGCTGCCCATTCTTGACGACGTCGAACGTGCTCTCGATTGATCGTATGGCGGTGAGGACATGTGGCGCGATCGTTTCACTGACCGGCTTCCGGTCAAACAACGTGAGGGCTGTAACGAGCGACGCCGCACCATTACCCCAGCTGCTCATAATTCTCCGCCAGCACCTTTGAGCACTTGGGCCTCCGCCGGCAGGCTTGGCGGAATCGTCTGCCCGGCATTTATCTGGTCCGCCGTCGAGCCAGTCTCCGATTGCGACAAGGGGGTCGACAATACGTGGTTCGTCGATCCTTGCCCCTCGCCATCCGATGTAGACCGCCGTCACAATACGTTCGCACTGCTCTTGTTCGCCGGCTCTGCATCGCTCCTTCAGGTAACGTGCGGCGTGTGCCGCATATCTACGAAGCGCGCCAACGTTGTCGTCTCCGATCCGAGCGTCATGCCGCCAGCCGTGGACGAACACCACCACGTAGTTCCGGCCGCTCGTTTGTCGCAGCAGGTTTGTCAGAGCCCGCAGCTGCGTGATCGGCTCGCGCTTGTTGCTACTGACAAAGCGAATGCGGCTCGATAGCTCTTCAATGGTATAGGGCTGCCCAAGGTCCTTGATCAGTTCGTAGGGCGAGCCATCTTCCCTGAACTCAACGAATGCCAGGTTGTAGAAGAGTGGCTCGCCACCGTTGACACCGGGGATGGTGTGCCGCTGAAGCGAACAGGAGAATTTCTTCTCCCATCCGCCAGATGGGAAATTCCTGATCGCCTTGATCTCGTCATTGTCAACCGGACCATCGGCCGCTCCAGCTGGATCGGCAAGAATCGCCCAAGCTCGATCGGGAGCGAAGCCGCAGGTTTCGGAAGCGGGATCTATGTTTCGATAGGCCACGTCGCGGGACGTCGTCGGCACGACCAAAACCAAAACCGCCAGCACCGCAATAGCAAGGGAGATTAGCCAGACGAACGGCTTGATAAGGTAGCGAATTGTACGAACGAAGAACCAGAGGACAACCGTGACCGCGGCCCAAGCTTTCTTCCACATGGCACACCCGGCGATTAACTATCTGAAAATTAATAAGCCAAACAATCTCCTTAAGATTGCATAGTCCAAGGACACCCGCAATGCCAACATTGCGAAGCGGCTGGCGAGTAAATCTCGCTACCTGCCAGAAACACGAAGGGCGGCCTCGCGGCCGCCCTTTTTGTTTGTCGCTTGCTGAGCTTCGGAATCAGGCCGCGATGTCGAACCGGTCCAGGTTCATCACCTTGGTCCAGGCCTTGGCGAAGTCCTTGACGAACTGCTCCTTGGAATCCGACGTGGCATAGACCTCGGCGTAGGCGCGAAGCTGCGAGTGCGCTCCGAAGATCAGGTCGACACGCGTGCCGGTCCACTTGACCGCGTTGGTCTTGCGGTCGCGGGCCTCATAGACGCCGTCGGTGCCGGCCGGCGTCCACTGCGTGCTCATGTCGAGCAGGTTGACGAAGAAGTCGTTGCTCAGCGTTCCCACCTTCGAGGTGAGGACGCCGTTCTTCGAACCGTTCGCATTGGCGCCGAGCACGCGCAGACCGCCGAGGAGCGCCGTCATCTCCGGGCCGGTAAGCCGGAGCAGCTGCGCACGATCGACCAGAGCTTCCTCGGGCATCATGAACTGCTGCCGCTTGCCGATGAAGTTGCGGAAGCCATCGGCCCGCGGCTCCAGCGGAGCAAACGAAGCGGCGTCGGTCTGCTCCTGCGAGGCATCCATGCGGCCCGGCGTGAAGCCGACCTTGACCTCGACGCCGGCATCCTTCGCGGCCTTCTCGACCGCGGCGGTGCCGCCGAGCACGATGAGGTCCGCCAGCGAGACCTTCTTCGCACCGGATGACGCGTTGAAGTCCTTCTGGATCGCTTCGAGCTTGCCCAGAACCTTCGAGAGCTGAGCCGGCTCGTTCACCTCCCAATCCTTCTGCGGGGCAAGGCGAATGCGCGCGCCGTTGGCGCCGCCGCGCTTGTCCGAGCCGCGGAACGTCGAGGCCGACGCCCATGCGGTCGAGACCAGCTCCGAGACCGACAGACCCGAGGCCAGGATCTTGGTCTTCAGCGAGGCGATATCCTGCTCGCTGGCCAGCTCGTGATTCACGGCGGGGATCGGGTCCTGCCAGATCAGCGTTTCCTTCGGCACCAGCGGGCCGAGATAGCGCACGACCGGACCCATGTCGCGATGGGTGAGCTTGAACCAGGCACGGGCGAAGGCGTCCGCGAACTGATCGGGATTCTCCAGGAAGCGGCGCGAGATCTTCTCATAGGCCGGGTCCATACGCAGCGAGAGATCGGTCGTCAGCATCGTCGGCCGATGCTTCTTCGACTTGTCGAAAGCGTCGGGAATCACGGGGTCGGCGCCCTTTGCCGTCCATTGGTTCGCACCGCCCGGGCTCTTGGTCAGCTCCCATTCGAAGTTGAACAGGTTCTCGAAGAAGTAGTTGCTCCACTTGGTCGGGGTCTGCGACCAAGTCACCTCGAGACCGCTGGTGATAGCGTCGCCCGAGTGGCCCGAAGAGTGCTTGCTCTTCCAGCCGAGACCCTGATCCTCGAGCGCGCCCGCTTCCGGCTCCGGTCCGACCAGCGACGGATCGCCCGCGCCATGGGTCTTGCCGAAGGTGTGGCCGCCGGCGATCAGCGCGACGGTTTCCTCGTCGTTCATCGCCATGCGGAAGAAGGTTTCGCGAATGTCCTTGGCCGCGGCGATCGGATCCGGCTTGCCGTTCGGGCCTTCCGGATTGACGTAGATGAGGCCCATCTGCACCGCGCCGAGCGGCTCGGCGAGCTGGCGTTCGCCGCTGTAGCGCTCATCGCCCAGCCACGTGCCTTCCGGACCCCAATACAGTTCTTCCGGCTCCCAGACGTCGACGCGGCCGCCGGCAAAGCCAAACGTCTTGAACCCCATCGATTCCAGCGCGACGTTGCCGGCCAGCACCATCAAATCGGCCCAGGAGATCTTGCGGCCGTACTTCTGCTTGATCGGCCAGAGTAGACGGCGGGCCTTGTCGAGATTGGCGTTGTCGGGCCAGCTGTTGAGCGGCGCGAAACGCTGCTGCCCGGCGCCGGCGCCACCGCGACCGTCGGTGGTGCGATAGGTGCCCGCGCTATGCCAGGCCATGCGAATCATGAGGCCGCCGTAGTGACCGAAGTCAGCGGGCCACCATTCCTGCGATTCGGTCATCAGAGCGGTCAGGTCCTTGATGACCGCGTTCAGGTCGAGCGACTTGAATTCCTTGGCGTAGTCGAAGTCCTTGTCCATCGGGTCGGACTTGGCCGAATTCTTGTGCAGCATCTCGATGCTGAGCTGGGTCGGCCACCAATCGCGGTTCGCCGGCACGCGTTTTCCACCCGAAAACGGGCACTTTGAAGAGTCGTCCATGAATACCTCCTCTGGTGGCGTCGAACTCGCGCCTTTGACCAGGTGGAAGCACTCTAAGCTTCACGTTCGATCAGGGGAAGTTGACTTTAATGATCGCAGCGATAAGATTTTCTGATGCTAAACCTCACCCTGCGCCAGCTCCGGTATTTCGACGCCCTGGCGCGTCACAGTCATTTCGGCCGCGCGGCTGAGTCCTGTTCGATCTCGCAGCCTGCCCTGTCGATGCAGATCAAGGAGCTGGAGGAGGCGCTCGGCGGCCTGCTGCTGGAGCGCAGCGCCCGGCAGGTGGCGCTGACCCGGTTTGGCGAGGAGCTCGCGCAGCGCGTCCGCGACATCTTGCGCTCGGTCGACGAACTCGGCGACTTCGCCCGCGCCTCGCAGGACCGGTTCTCCGGACGGCTGCGCATCGGCATGATCCCGACGATTGCGCCCTATCTGCTGCCGACGATCACCAAGAATCTGACCCGCATGCATCCGGAGCTCGACATCCGCGTCCGCGAGACGATGACGCCGCGGCTGATCCAGGAACTGGTGGAAGGCCGGCTAGATACCGCCATCGTGGCGTTGCCGGTGTCCGAGCCCGCGCTCACCGAGGTCGCCCTGTTCGAGGAAAAATTCCTGCTGGTGCGACCGAGCGCGGACGAGGGAACGCCGGCACCATCGCGGGAGATGATGCGCGAGATGCGGCTGCTGCTGCTCGAGGAGGGGCACTGCTTCCGCGATCAGGCGCTGTCATTCTGCAACATGCAATCGGCGCCGCCGCGCGAGATGCTGGACGCCAATTCGCTGTCGACGCTGGTCCAGATGGTCAGCGCCGGCATCGGCGTCACCTTGATCCCGGAGATGGCCGTGTCGGTGGAGACGCGATCGGCCTCGGTCTCGCTGGCGCGCTTCCGCGACCCGCAGCCGTCGCGCACCATCGGCATGGTCTGGCGCAAGACCAGCCCGCTGGCGCGGCAACTGCTGCAGATCTCCGAGGTGGTGTGCCTGTCGGCGGGCAAGGTTCGCGCGCGTCCATCCGTGCGCAGCAAGCCGACCTGAGGCCTCGATGTCGCATCCCACCATCCGCCCGGCCCGCGCGGACGAATACGACGAGATCGGCCGTGTCTGGATGGAGAGCTGGGTCTCGACCGAGCTCGGCGAGGCGAGCGAGTTCCTGCTGGCAAACCTGCGTGCACGCATCCGGCGCGAGATCGAGGACGGCTGGAGCCTGTTCGTTGCCGACGACAACGGCACGATCGCCGCGATGCTGGCGCTGCATCTGCCAAAATTCTATCTCGACATGCTGTTCGTCGCGCCCGCCTATCAGGGCCAATCGCTCGGCCGCCAATTGCTCGCCTTCACGCGCATGCAAATGCCGGATGAGATGTCTCTGCGCTGCGTCCGCGAGAACGAAAAAGCCTGGCGCTGGTACGAGCGCGAGGGCTTTGTGTTCGAGAAGGAAGAGGTCGAGCCGTCGAACGGGTTCATGATGAAGTATTATCGGTGGCGGCGGCAGCGGCCCGCCGGATAAGGCAGTGGTCGCCTGGTGCAGCTTGCGGTTGTCACGGTTCCAATTTAGTGTGGCGTACCCGCCGTCCTCCTGCCCCTGATCTCCCGGAATCGATGTTTCGAATTGCTGTCTCGCTGATCGCGGTGCTGTCCCTGCTCACTACGGCAGCCGCGCAGACCCCTCCCGCAACCGCCGCGCCTCCCGCTCGGACGGCGGCGCCGGCCAAGAAGGCAGTCAAGAAGGCGGCGCCGAAAGCCAAACCGGCTGCACAACTGCCAGCCGCGGCGGAGAGTGGCCCCTGTCAGATCGGCGTCATTTCCGCCATCGGAGACCAGTTCTCGGTGCAACATGTCGGCCTCACGATGCTCGGAAACGAGTACATGGAGGCGCCGATCGAGACGTGGGGTATCGATGATCTGTTCGTCGCGAGGGTTCGCGCCGCGGCGCCCGGCACCGCTGTCCGAAAGATCGCTTACGCAAGCGGAGCCTTCAAGCCGTACTATCATCCGGAAGTGAAACTGTTCCGCAAGGACCGCGACGACCTGACGGCGCTGGTGCGGCAGATCGCCGGAACTTCAAATTGCGAACGTTACGTCGTAGCCACGAAAGCCCGCGTTTCGGTTGATGGCACCAATCAATCAATCGAGGGCCTCGGGGTCTACAAGAATTGGGCGAGCCCTTCCGGGCGCGGCGTCGTTGTTTCCTATTTCCGCATCAACGTTTTTGACGGACGGACTTTCGACATCCGTCGGGCGCCTACCCGCAGCTTCGGCGATGTGATTGCTTCGAGTTTCTCCCACAAGAACGACAATATGCGAATCCTCAACAATCTCGAATTTCCCAAGACCCCTGAACAGGTGACCAGCAGTGCATTGCTGCGTGACAGCACACGCGGCCTGCTCACGGCCCAGCCGGACCAGTATCTACCCGCATACATCAAGGGCGAGTAAGCGCCTTTGCCGACGGGTCGCGACAAAGGCTATCGTTCGTCCGCTTCCTGCGGCTGGGCTGCATTTGAGGTCATGGCCCGGCTGCTCGTGGTGGCGGCTGTCGTGTGGTGCTTTTCGACATCTGCTTGGGCGCAGACCAAATCGGGACCACCAGGAACGGAGACAGCAGGATCAGCCGTCAAGCAAGCCAACGGCAAGACAACCACGCGGACGGCCAAGCCTGCTCCCGTGGTCGGTGGCCTGTGCGACTTCGGGGTCGTCGTCACCACCGGCGATGAGTTCACCGTGCTGACGACCGGCCTGACCGTATTTCAGAACAAGAAGACGGTCGTCCCGATCCCGGGCTGGGGACTCAATGATCTTATCTTCGCGCGGACTCGCGCCGCGATCCCTGCCGGCGTGTCCGTTCTGAGAATCCCCTACAACCCGGCGAAATTTCCTCCCCACGACGAGTCCAAGGACACATTGAAGGACAGGTTGTTCCGCGATCTCAATGCGGAGCTGGCCCAATACATGCGCGAGGTCGTGAAAGGAACGAATTGCCGGCACTACATCCAGATCCTCAATTCAATCAGCCCTTTCGGGTCATCCAACTATACGGTCCGCGGCTTCGGCATCCTCAACCATGATGTGGTGCTCGGGCGTCGCATCTATCTCTACGCCCTGGCGTTTGTCCGCATCTTCGACGGCCGCGACTTTTCCGTTGTCAGACAGAGCTCTGCGCTGATCAACACGCATCATTCCCTCATGGTGCAGAGGCTTCTGGGCGTGCAAATCGGCGGCCCCTATCGCGAACTACCCGCAGAATCGTTTCCAACCCGCCCTGAAGATGCCGCCGACAATCCCGCACTGCGCGACGGCGTGCGCGCCATGCTGGCGGAAAGCCTCGACAAGACGCTGCCGCTCTTGCTCGGGTTTCAACGAGCGACACGCAACAGCGACGCGCGCTGATCGACACGTCGCTCGCGGCAAAAGTTCGTGGCCCCAATTTTAAGAAATCGTGGGCACGTCGCTTGCGCGCCTTTGCCCACTCTACGAGAGCTAATCCGGCGTCTTCAGATCGTCCGGCCGCGGCATCAGGACGGTGTTGTAGCCGCTATCGACATAATGGATTTCGCCGGTCACGCCGCCGGAGAGATCCGACAGCAGGTACAGCGCCGAGCCGCCGAGCTCGTCGAGCGTGACGCCGCGGCGGAGCGGCGAATGTTTTTGCATGAAGGCAAACATCGCGCGCGCCTCGCCGATGCCGGAGCCGGCGAGCGTGCGGATGGGACCGGCGGAGATCGCGTTGACGCGGATGCCGCGCGGTCCGAAATCCGAGGCGAGATAGCGCACCGAGGCTTCAAGTGCCGCCTTGGCCACGCCCATCACGTTGTAGTTCGGCATCGCGCGTTCCGAGGCGCCGAAGGTCAGCGTGATCATGCTGCCGCCTTCCGTCATCAGCTCGGCGGCGCGTTTTGCCACTTCCGTGAAGGAGAAGCAGGAGATCACCATGGTGCGCGAAAAATTCTCGCGGCTGGTGTCGGCGTAACGGCCCTTGAGCTCGTTCTTGTCGGCGAAGCCGATCGCGTGGATCACGAAATCCAGCCGGCCCCACTTTTCGCGCAAGGCCGTGAATGTGGCGTCGACGCTGGCGATGTCCTCGACGTCGCAGGGCAGCACCATGTCGACACCAAGCTGCTCCGCCAGCGGCTTGACGCGCTTGCCCAGGGCCTCCCCCTGGAAAGTGAAGGCAAGCTCGGCGCCGTGAGCATGCAGCGTCTTCGCCATGCCCCAGGCGATCGAATGATCATTGGCGATGCCCATGATCAGACCGCGCTTGCCTTTCATTAATTCCTGCATCGTTTCGATCGCTTTCCGCTTTCGTCATGCCCGGGCTTGTCCCGGGCATCCACGCCCTTCGAAGCCGGAGGCCAAGACGTGGATGGCCGGGACAAGCCCGGCCATGACGAGAAAATTACCAGCGCGTCCGCAAGGACGTCACGCATCCAGCCGGCTGAACACCAGCGTGGCATTGGTGCCGCCGAAGCCGAAGGAGTTCGACAGCACGGTGCCGATCTTGACGTTGTCGATGCGCTTGCGCACGATCGGCATATCGGCGAACGCGGGGTCGAGTTCCTGGATGTGGGCGCTCTCGCAGATGAAACCATTGTTCATCATCAGCAGCGAATAGATCGCTTCCTGCACGCCGGTCGCGCCCAGGGAGTGACCGGTCAGCGCCTTCGTCGCCGAGATCGGCGGGCACTTCTCGCCACTTCCGAACACCCTGCGGAGCGCGTCGATCTCCGGCGGATCGCCGGCCGGCGTCGATGTCGCGTGCGGATTGATGTAGTCGACCTTGGTCTTCACGGTCGACATCGCCATGCGCATGCAGCGCTCGGCGCCCTCGCCTGACGGTGCGACCATGTCGTAGCCGTCGGACGTCGCGCCGTAGCCGACGATCTCGCCGTAAATGCGCGCGCCGCGCGCCTTGGCATGCTCGAGCTCTTCCAGCACCAGCACGCCGGCGCCGCCGGCAATCACGAAGCCGTCGCGGTTGACGTCGTAGGGACGCGAGGCCGTGGAGGGCGTGTCGTTGTACTTCGAGGACATCGCGCCCATGGCGTCGAACAGCACCGACAGCGACCAGTCCAGCTCCTCGCAGCCGCCGGCGAAAATGACGTCCTGCTTGCCGATCTGGATCGTTTCATAGGCGTTGCCGACGCAATGGTTCGACGTGGCGCAGGCCGAAGAGATCGAATAGTTCACGCCCTTGATCTTGAACCAGGTCGCGAGCGTCGCGGAGGCCGTGGAGGACATCGCCTTCGGCACTGCAAACGGCCCGACGCGCTTCGGACCCTTGGTGCGGGTGATGTCGGCGGCCTCGACGATGGTGCGTGCGGACGGGCCGCCGGAGCCCATGATGATGCCGGTGCGAATATTGGAAATTTCGTCAGGCGAGAGACCGGAATCCTGGATTGCCTGTTCCATCGCGACGTGATTCCACGCCGCGCCCTGACCGAGGAAACGCATGGCGCGGCGATCGACCACCGTCGAAGGATCGAGCGTCGGTGCACCCTGCACCTGCGAACGGAAGCCGAGCTCGGCATATTTCTCAGCCCGCGAAATGCCCGACTTCGCCTCGTGAAGGCTCGCAAGCACTTCCTGGGTGTTGTTTCCGATGGAGGAGACAATGCCCATCCCGGTGACCACAACCCGCCTCATGACAGCCTCGCCTCAATCGTTGTCTTCGTGGTGATGCGCTCAGCCCAGGCTCGTGCCCTGCTTGAACAGGCCGACCTTCAAATCCTTCGCGCGATAGATAATCTGGTCATCGACCGAAAGCCATCCGTCGGCGATACCAAGCACCAGCTTTGAACGCATCACGCGCTTGATATCGATGTTGTACACAACCTTGCGGGCCTCCGGCAGCACCTGGCCGCTGAACTTCAGCTCGTTCAGGCCAAGCGCGCGACCGCGACCTTCACCGCCGCTCCAGCCCAGATAAAAGCCGACCATTTGCCACAGCGCATCGAGCCCGAGGCAGCCGGGCATCACCGGATCGTTCTTGAAGTGGCAGCCGAAGAACCAGAGGTCGGGCTTCACGTCGAGCTCGGCGCGCACCACGCCCTTGCCGAATTCACCGCCGGTCTCGCTGATGTCCGCAATGCGGTCGAACATGAGCATCGGCGGCAGCGGCAATTGCGCATTGCCAGGGCCGAACATCTCGCCGCGGGCACATGCCAGCAGATCTTCATATTCGTAACCGTTGCGCCTGTTCAGCATGCGGAAGCCTTTGTGTTCAAACCCCGATTGAGCGGCGTTTCCGGCGAAAATGGGCCCTCTCCTGTTCGAAAGGCAACAGCTGTTGCCATTGTCGGACGAGAATACCGAAGGGCCCTGGATCGATAGCGAGCGGCCTTCAATGCCGGGTCGCGCCAAAATCGGTTAAGCGGAACCGCGGGCTCTCTAACACAGGCCATTTCGGGTAGCAAAGCGCTCTCATGAAGGTAAAATGACGGGCCAGCAAGCCGGTTCCCTACCTGATTAGAACCACTCTAGTTGCGAGAAACTTGCATCTGCATCTATCTCTCCATATATGTTTGGGGATCACAGTGTTCACGCGTGCCCGAAGCTGGAAATGAACGAAAATAACGCGCCCCATCGCGACGAAGAGGCCCATGCGGCGGCTCTTATGTCCGGCCGTCAGCCGGCTTTGACCGGTTGCCCGTGGCACGACGTCAACGAAATGCTCCAGTCCGCCGGGCTTCGCCCGACGCGCCAGCGCATGGCGCTCGGCTGGCTCCTGTTCGGCAAGGGTGCACGTCACCTCACGGCTGAAATGCTCTACGAAGAAGCGACGCTGGCCAAGGTGCCGGTCTCGCTGGCGACCGTCTACAACACGCTGAACCAGCTCACCGACGCCGGTCTGCTGCGTCAGGTCAGCGTCGACGGCACCAAGACCTATTTCGACACCAACGTCACGACCCACCATCACTACTACCTCGAGAACAGCCATGAGCTGGTCGATATCGAGGATCCGCATCTGGCGCTGTCCAAGATGCCGGAGGTGCCCGCGGGTTACGAGATCGCCCGCATCGACATGGTCGTACGGCTGCGCAAGAAGCGCTGAGCTTCGAATCTCGCGTCGTCCCGGCGAAGGCCGGGACCCATACCGCGTGATTTATCGATAATCACAGCAATCTGTATCGCAGGACGACCGGGTAACTACCCGTCTTCCTCAAACTACTGCCTGTGGTTATGGGTCCCGGCCTTCGCCGGGACGACAACGAGATCAGTTCACCTGCTCGTCCGAGTAGACGCCCCAGAGGCGCTCCTGCTGGATCCAGCCGTCAAAGCCGTTGCCGAGAACGTGGCACCAGTTTGCGCTGCACTTCTTCACCTGGGTGACGACGCCGGCCTGGAGCTTTGCGGCCACCGCGCTGTCGGGATCGGCGCGATCGTAGATCGGCGCGAGCTCGTCCTTGTGCTTCATCGTGACGACCGCGGTGCGGCGGCCCGACAGCAGCGAGTGATAGACCCAGCCCTCGGCGCCCTCGGAATCGCGCACCCGGCGCCAGTTCTCGAACTCGGCGGTGATTTCGACCGGCAGGCCGGAGCGGGTGTAGACCCAGGCGACGTCATTGTCCTTGGTCGGGCCGGCGCGGACGTTGACGTGATCCGATTTCAGGCTGACGTAGCGCGGCACCGGGAGGCCCGAGGCCGTCTGGGGTGTGCTGTCCTTTGCCGAATGCCCGGGACTGACCGAAGCGCTCAACCAGGTGCAAACGAGCGCCATCACCGAACAAAAACGCCCCAACGCCATCAACCCGTCTCCTGTCGAAGGTCCGGCCGAGCCGGGCCCTCACCCCAAAATTCCAAAACCAGGCCGCTGTCGCCCCTGACCCGCCCCACGCGGGTGTTCCCGAGCCCTTTGCCCGTGGTTCTTGTCTTGGCCCGGCCTTCTGCTAGAGAGGACGGACGTCTGAACAACCGGTTTGTCCCGATTTTCCGGCCGGAAATGTCGGGAGAGCTTGAAGGAAACGCCGGGGACGACACGGCAAGCGCAGTGTCGAACAACCGGGTTAATGAGGCCTCAACGGCCGGCCTTTGGCGACAGAGGCGGCTCGCAACGCCTCATGAGGGCAGGACATGTCGGTGAAGAAAAAGCCCCTCGTCGTCGTGACGCGCAAGCTTCCGGACTCGATCGAGACCCGGATGCGCGAGCTGTTCGACGCGCGGATCAATCTCGACGACACGCCGATGTCGCCCGAGCAGATCGCGGAAGCCGCCCGCACCGCCGACGTGCTGGTCCCCACCGTGACCGATCACATCTCCGCCGATATCGTCAACCAGCCCGACTGCAGACTGAAACTGATCGCCAATTTCGGCAACGGCGTCGACAACATCGATGTCGAGGCCGCGCATGCCCGCGGCATCACCGTCACCAACACGCCGAAAGTTCTGACCGAAGACACCGCTGACATGACCATGGCGCTGATCCTCGCCGTGCCCAGGCGGATGATCGAAGGCGCTTCGATCCTGACGGAAGGAAAACCCTGGCCCGGCTGGTCGCCGACCTGGATGCTCGGTCATCGCATCGGCGGAAAGCGCCTCGGCATCATCGGCATGGGCCGCATCGGCCAGGCGGTCGCACGCCGCGCACGCGCCTTCGGCTTGCAGATCCACTACCACAACCGCCGGCCGGTGGCGCCGAAGATCGCCGAAGAGCTGGGCGCGACCTATTGGGAAAGCCTCGACCAGATGCTGGCGCGGATGGACATCATCTCGGTGAATTGTCCGCACACGCCGGCGACCTACCATCTGCTGTCGGCGCGCCGGCTGAAGCTGATCCGCAAGGACGCCTACATCGTCAACACCGCGCGCGGCGGGGTCACCGACGAGGACACGCTGATCAAGCTGATCGAAGGCGGCGAGATCGGCGGCGCCGGCCTCGATGTCTATGAGCACGAGCCCGCGGTGAACCCGAAGCTGGTGCGGCTCGCCAAGGCCGGCAAGGTGACGTTGCTGCCGCATATGGGCTCGGCCACGATCGAGGGCCGCGTCGAGATGGGCGAGAAGGTGATCATCAACATCCGCACCTTCCTCGACGCCCACAAGCCGCCGGATCGCGTGCTGCCGAGCATGCTGTGACGTCTATTTGTTGCGTGTTTCGCGCTTGCGCCAGTCGGCGACGAAATCGATGAAGGCCCGCAGCGCCGGGGGCGTCTGGCGCCGGCTTGGATAATACAAGAACGGGCCCGGAAACGGCTCGCACCAGTCTTCGAGCAGCCTGACCAGCGCGCCCGACTTCAGGGCTTCGCCGACATAACCATCAAGCGTCGCCCAGACACCGGCGCCGTCGAGCGCAGCGCGCATGGAAAGGCCCATGTTGGTCGAGATCAGCTTTGCCGGCGGATCGACTTTCACCAGCTGACCGGCCTTCTCGAACTCCAGATCATGCATGACGCCGCTGGAGTAGCGGGCGCGGATGCAATCATGGTCGAGCAGATCCTTCGGATGCTCAGGCTTGCCGCGGCGCGCGAGATAATCGGGCGAGGCGATCACGACATAGCTCTGCGGACCGCTGAGCGAGATCGCGACCATATCCTGCGCGAGATGCTCGCCATAGCGCACGCCGGCATCGAAGCCCGCGCTGACGATATCGACGAACCCGCTCTCGGAGACGATGTCGAGATCGACCTGCGGATAGGCCTGAAGGAACGGCCCGATCATCGGCGCCAGCACGAGATCGACCGCCGGCGGCGGCGCGTTGATGCGCAGCCGGCCCGAAGCCACTTCGCGCAGGCCGCGGACCTGATCCAGGGCGTCGCCGACATCGCGCAGCGCCGGCGCCAAGCGCGACAGCAGCAGATCGCCCGCCTCGGTCAGGGCGACGCTGCGGGTGGTGCGGTTCATCAGGCGGACGCCGAGGCGCTCCTCCAGATCCCGAAGCCGCTGGCTAAGGCTCGACACCGACACGCGAATCTCGATCGCCGCGCGCCGGAAATTGCGGGTGCGGGCGACTGCCACGAAGACGTCGAGATCACGCAGGTCGGGCTCAGCCATTGTTCGCTAATGTGAACAAGCCATTCTCGATTGTCCAGCTTATCGGCGCAATCGATCAGGCGCATATCAGGCCTCGTCACGCGGCGCAGTCAGCGCCTTTTCGAGGAGAGCCATCATGGAACAGCGCAAACTCGGTTCAACCGGTCCCACCGTCTCCGCTCTCGGTCTCGGGTGCATGGGCATGTCCGAGGTCTACGGCCCCGCCGATCGCGGCGAGAGCATCGCCACGATCCACGCCGCGCTGGATGCCGGCATCACCCTGGTCGACACCGGCGATTTCTACGCCATGGGCCACAATGAAATGCTAGTGCGCGAAGCGCTCAAGGACGTGCCGCGCGAGAAGGTGCAGATCAGCGTCAAATTCGGTGCGCTGCGCGGTCCTGCCGGCGAATTCACCGGCATGGACACGAGGCCGGCCGCAACGAGGAACTTCCTGGCCTATTCACTGCAGCGGCTCGGCACCGACTACATCGACATCTACCGTCCGGCGCGGCTCGATCCCAACATTCCGATCGAGGAAACCATCGGCGGCATCGCCGATCTCGTGAAGGCCGGCTACATCAAACATATCGGCCTGTCCGAGGTTGGCTCCGACACCATCCGCCGCGCGCATGCCGTGCACCCGATCGCCGATCTCCAGATCGAATATTCGCTGATCGAGCGCGGCATCGAACGCGACATCCTGAAGACCTGCCGCGAGCTCGGCATCGGCATCACGGCTTACGGCGTGTTGGCGCGCGGCCTCATCAGCGGCCATTGGTCGAAGGACTCCGGCAAGACGGGCAAGGACTACCGGCTGATGACGCCGCGCTTCCAGGGACCGAATCTCGATGCCAATCTCGCACTGGTGGAGCAGCTGCGCGCCATCGCCGCCGAGATTGGCGCGACGCCGGCACAAGTCGCGATCGCCTGGGTGGCGGCGCAAGGGAAGGAGATCGTGCCGCTGGTCGGCGCCCGCACCCGCAACCGCCTCAGCGAGGCACTTGGTGCGGCCAAGGTCACGCTGACGCCGGCTCATCTCGCGCTGCTGGCAAAGGCCTTCCCGCCTGATGTCGCCGCCGGTACGCGTTACGCCGCCGAGCAGATGGCGCATCTCGACAGCGAGAAGCCGGCCACGGCGTAGCGGCTGCGGTCAGGTGCGATGGGCGCTGAGGTCAGTGATCACAGGCCCATCGCCGTTGAGCGGATTAGCCGGATCGCGCGCGTAACGCAGCGTCTCGAAGCGCATCGCGCGCGCATCGATCATCAGGAGGCGGCCAACCAGGCCGTCGCCAAAGCCGACGATCTCGCGGATCGCCTCCAGCGCCATCATCGAGCCCATCACGCCCGCGAGTGCGCCCATGACGCCGGCTTCGGCGCAGGCCGGCACGGTCCCGGGCGGCGGCGCCTCCGGAAACAGGCAGCGATAGGTCGGATTGAATTCGCCCTGCTCGTTCTTCTCATGGGCGCGGATGGTGGTCAGCGAGCCATCGAAGGTGCCGAGCGCCGCTGTGATCAGCGGCCTCTTGGCGAAGAAGCAGGCGTCCGAGGCCAGATAGCGGGTGGAGAAATTGTCGGAGCCGTCGAGCACCAGGTCATAGTCGCCGATCAGCGCCAGCGCATTGTCGGCATTGAGCCAGGTGGCGTGGCCGACGAAGCGGACATGCGGATTGAGCGCCGTGATCCGTTCGGCCGCGCTCTCGACCTTGTGCCGGCCGATATCGGGCGTGGTGTGAATGACCTGGCGCTGGAGGTTCGACAGCGACACCACGTCGTCATCGACCACGCCGAGCGTACCGACGCCGGCGGCCGCAAGGTACATCAAGGCGGGCGCACCGAGCCCGCCAGCGCCGATCACCAGCACGGAGGCCCGCTTCAGCGCTGCCTGGCCGGGACCACCGACATCGCGCAGCACGATATGGCGGGCATAACGTTCGAGTTCGTCCGGGCTCAGCATCGTTATCCTTCCAGATCCTCCCCTCATGGTGAGGAGGCGCGAAGCGCCGTCTCGAACCATGAAGGCCCCGCTGCAGCTGAACGGCCTTCATCCTTCGAGACGCCGCTTACGCGGCTCCTCAGGATGAGGAGCTAGACCTCTCCTGCCCGGCCTGAACCACCCCGAGATTGTTCGCGACCAACGAGATGTGCTTCAATGGCATTGCGTTCAATGGGCTGGCTGGATTTGTCATGAGATCGATGCTTGCGGCAACACTGATGTTTGCGGCTGCGACAGGCGCACACGCCCAGATGACGACACCGCAAATCCCCGGCACCAAGCCGAAGCCGGTCCAGACCGTTCCGATCCGGCCTCCTGCCTTGCAGACGCCGGCCGCGACGGCCGATGCCATGGCGCAGGCAGAGCGGTTGTCGCTGCAGTCCGACCTCGCCTGGGTCGGCCAATATAACGGCGCCATCACCGGCGACGTCAGCGCGCGCCTGGTCGAGGCGATCAAGGAGTATCAGAAGGCGAAGGGCGGCAAGCCGACCGGCGTGCTCAATCCGCAGGAACGCGCCGCGCTCGCCGAGACCGCGCGCCGCAAACAGGAGAGCGTCGGCTGGAAGATCGTGACGGAGATGACCAGCGGCGCGCGGCTTGGGATTCCCTCAAAGCTGGTGCCGCAGCAGGCGACCGACGCCAACGGCTCGAAATGGACCTCGCCCACGGGTACGGTGCAGGTGCTGCTCGGCCGCCGCAAGGAGGCGAACCCGACCACGGCCAAGCTTGCCGAAGCGGAGAAGAAAGAGCCGGGTCGCAAGGTCGACTACACCGTGGTGAAGCCGGACTTCTTCGTGCTGTCGGGTCTGCAGGGCCTGAAGAAATTTTACATGCGCGGCACTTCTCGGGGTGATGAAGTCCGCATCATGACGATCCTCTACGACCAGGCGACCGAGAACACGGTCGAGCCGGTCGTGATCGCGATGTCGAGCGCGTTCAATGCATTCCCGTCGGGGCCACAGGCCGGGCCGCCGCCACGCAAGACCGTCGAATATGGCACCGGCCTTGTCGTCAGCGAGGATGGCGCGATCGTCACCGACCGCCTCGTCACCGATTCCTGTCTCGCGATCACGGTCGCCGGCTATGGCAACGCCGACCGTCTCGCCGAGAACCGGGAACACGATCTCGCGCTGCTGCATATCTATGGCGCCCGCGGCCTGAAGCCGTTCAGCCTCGGCAGCGGCGCGGCGAAGTCGACTGTCGATGTCGTCGGTATCGCGGATCCGCAGAGCCAGGGCGGAGCGGCCGTCGCGTCGAGCCTCAAGGCTGCGCTGGCATCTGTCGGTGGCGGCGATTCCCCGCTCTCACCGCCACCGGCTGTTGGCTTCTCCGGCAGCGCCGCCATCGACGGCGACGGCAAGTTCGCCGGCATCGCGTTGTTGAAGCCGGCGATGGTTGCGGGCGCCGCGACGTCGGTACCGGCGTCGCAGGCGGTGATGGTCTCCGCGGAGACGGTGCGCGATTTCCTGAAGACAAACGGTGTCACCGCGAACGGCACCTCGATGGATGCGAAAGCCGCCGTCGTGCGCGTGATCTGCGTGCGGAAGTAACCTCGCCGAAGGCGCGCAACCTCTCCCGCAAGCCGAAGAGGTGATCGAGCCCGCGATCAGCGCGCCATTAGCTCAGCCTGAACCTGATCCCGGCCTTCGCGAGCCCGCCGGAAATTCCGACCGGCGTGCCGTCCGCACGCCAGCAGGCGGCGCCGATCATGGTGCCGTCGTCGTGGAAGGCGATACCGTTCATGCCGCCGGCGACTGTCGCAACAGGCTGCACCTTGTGGCCGAGGCGCTCGAGCTTCGCGCGCACGCTCGCCGGTACGTTCTGCTCGACTTCGAGCACATTGCCCTCCGTCCAGACCCGCGGCGCCTCGACTGCTTCCTGCAAGCTCATACCGTGGTCGATCAGATTGAGCAGCGCCTGCATCGCGCTCGGGAAGATTCGTTTTCCGCCGGGCAAACCCAGCGCATAGCGCAGCTTTCCATCACGGAGTGCCATCATCGGCGACATCGAGGTCGTCACCCGCTTGCCCGGCGCCAGCGACAGGGCGTGGCCTGGACGCGGATCGAACAGGTTCATGTAATTGTTGGCGATGGCGCCGAGGCCCGGGATCATGATCTTGGCGCCGAACAGATTGTTGATGGTCTGCGTGGTCGCAACCACGTTGCCGAACGCATCGGCCGCCGTCATGTGCGTGGTGTGCGCGCCTTCAAGCTGCGACACGCCGGCGCCCCAGCTCTGCGCCCGCGCCGGGTCGATCGCAGCGCGGCGCTCCTCGGCATAGGCCTTCGAGGTCAGCCGCTCCACGGGGACGCCGACATAATCAGGATCGCCGCTGGCAGCGGCGCGATCGGCGAATGCGATCTTCAGGACCTCCGCGAGATAGTGGATCGTTTCCGGTGTGCCGAAGCCGAGGCTGCCGACGTCGTAACCCTCCAGGATGTTCAGCATCTGCGCGATATGCACGCCGGAGGCCGCGGGCGGCGGCGGGCCAAAGATGGTCCAGCCGCGGTAATCGGCACGGATCGGTTGCCGCTCGACGGTCTTGTAGCTGGTGAGGTCGTTGCGCCGGATGAAGCCGCCGGCTTTTTCCATGTAGTCGACGAGGATGTCGCCAAGCGGCCCCTCATAGAGCGCCTTTTCGCCGTGGTCGGCGATATGCCGCAACGTCTCGGCATATTCGGCCTGTACCACGCGCTCGCCGACCTTGAGCGGCTCGCCGTCTGGCAGATAGATCGCCGCGATCGGCTTGTCCTTGCGCATTTCGGCGGCGCTCTCGCTGATGCATTCGTGCAGATAGGCTGTCGCCGCGTAGCCGCGCGCGGCGTGCTTGATCGCGGGCTGCATGACATCGGCAAGGCTCATGGTGCCGAAGCGGCGCAGCGTCTCGCACCAGGCTTTCAGCGAACCCGGTGTGGCGACCGCCTTTGGGCCGTTGAGATTTTCATTGCCGACGGTGTCGAACACGTCATGCGCGGAGCCCGGCATGGGGGTGTAGCTGGTGTCAAGCACCGCCCCGGGCACGGTGCTCTGCCCGTCGATGAAACGGTGGCTGCCGTCGGCGAGCCGGATGTGCGCCATGCCACCGCCGATGATGCCCACCATCATCGGCTCGACCACGGTCAGCGTGAACAGGGTCGCTATCGCGGCGTCGATGGCGTTGCCGCCGGCGGCCAGCATCTCCGCGCCGGCGCTTGAGGCCAGTGGATGGTTGCTGACCACCATGCCGCGGCTCGATACCGCGGGCATCTTCTGGCATTCAAAATTCGTCGCCGTCCGGTCGCGCCAGTTTCCGCCCATGCCTCTTGTCCTTCTTATTCACGGCAGCAAGCACAGCACACGTACGAGTACGGGTCCAGTAATGGTACGGATTCGCTGGCATTCCGGATTCCGACATCATCGTGACTGCTGATTCGGACCTCCGCGATCCCCTTTGGATTGGGCCGGCACGTCCTGAGCGAGAAGAGCTCAGCATCGAGATCGATGCACGTTCGCGTGGCGTTTCCCGAGACCCAAGCACTCCAAAGGATTGATCTTCAATGCACACGATCGTACTGGCCACCCAAAAGGGTGGCAGCGGCAAGAGCACGCTCGCCATCGGCCTCGCGCTGGCAGCCAAGCAGGCCGGCTTCACCGTTCGCCTGATCGAAACCGACCCGCAGGGCACATTGTCCAACTGGCAGCGCCGCCGCACCACCGATGATCTCGTCGTCGAGCCGATCTATCACGCCGCCGATATCGAGCCGCGCCTGAAGATGCTCGCCGACAGCGGCCTCCAGCTCGCGATCGTCGATACCGCCGCCGGCCTCAGCGCCGCGACCACCGCCGCGATCCGCCATTCCGACCTCTGCCTGATCCCGGCCCGCCCGAGCGTCGCCGACATCGAAGCCACCGTTTCGACGCTCAGCGTCGCGCGTGCCTGGAAGCGGCCTTACAGCTTCGTGCTGAACCAGACTCCTATCCGCGGCCAGCGCATCGACAACGCCGCCAACACGCTCGCCGAGGAAGCCGCGCTCGATCTCGCCGAGGTGCTCGCGCGTCCCCTGATCGTGATGCGCAACGACCACCAGGACTCGCTCGCAAGCGGCCTTGCGGTGAGCGAATTCGCCCCGAACGGCAAGTCGACCGAGGAGATCCGCGGCCTCTGGCATTGGATCGAGACCCGGCTCGAGCTCGCCGCCACCACCAAGGTCTTGATCGACCAGGTCATCGCGGCCGCGGACGGAATGTTGCACGTCGCCGCCGAGCTTGCAGCCGACGAGACCACGATACTGGCGTCCTGAGCGGGGCAATCGCTCAGACGCCAGCCGGCCCTTCGCCATCCGGAAGGGGCCTCAGCGACGAAGCAATCCGGCCACCAGCCCGGCCGGATTGCTTCGCTTCGCGTTTTTGGGGAAACTCTATCTCGGCCGTCATTGCGAGCGCAGCGAATTCGCTTTCGTAGCCTGGATGGAGCGAAGCGCAATCCGGGACGCCTCCATCCATTGCATGAAGATCCCGGATTGCGCTGCGCTCCATCCGGGCTACGGCACTCCATCATCGCGACGCTGCTGACTCACTTCTGACATTTCGGACACCAGAACGTCGACCGGCCGTTCTGCGTAAAGCGCTTCACGGTGCCGCCGCAGCGCGGCGTGGTGCATTTCTCGCCCTCGCGGTCATAGACCTTGAACGAGTGCTGGAAATAGCCGAGCTCGCCCGAGGTCTGGCGATGATCGCGCAAGCTGGAGCCGCCGGCCTTGATGGCGTCGTTCAGCACGGTATGGATCGCGCCGACCAGTCGCTTCGCATGGTCGGTGGTCTCGCCCTTCTTGGTCGACAGCGTCGCGGCGATCCGGCGCGGCGACAGATGCGAGCGATGCAGGGCTTCGCAGACATAGATATTGCCGAGCCCGGCGACCACGCGCTGATCGAGCAGCGCGGCTTTCAGGCTCGTGGTCTTGCCAGCACAGGACCGCGCCAGCATCGCTGCGTCGAATTCATTGCCGAGCGGCTCGGGGCCGAGCCCGCGCAACAGCGGCTCGTCGTCGAGCGCACTGCGCGCGATCACTTTCATGTAACCGAAGCGGCGCGGATCGTTGAAGATGATGTCGGCGCCGGAGGACATCCGAAACAGCACGTGGTCATGCGTGGAGTCCTTGGCCTTCGGATAGTGAAACTCGCCGGGCGCTACCTCGTTGTCCGGCTTGATGACGCGGAACGAGCCCGACATGCCCAGATGCATCAACAGCACGTCGCCGGAGGCGAGATCGGCCATGAGATATTTTGCACGGCGGCCGAGCCCCGTGACGACCTGCCCCTTGAGTCGGGCCACGAAGTCGGGCTGGAAGGGAAAGCGCAAATCCGGCCTGCGGGCCTCCGCGACCAGGATTTTCGCACCCTCCATGACAGGCTGAAGGCCGCGGCGGACGGTCTCGACTTCGGGCAATTCGGGCATGGTCAGGCATTCACCTTATGAGGGCGGTGTGATAGCGCCATTGCGGCGGGCGCGCTATGGTCCGCCTCGTGGAGTAGAGTAATGGATCGGCCGGGCGAAACCACGCATTTTGGCTTCAGGGACGTTCCCCTGGGCGACAAGCAGACGCTGGTGAACGATGTGTTTCACAGCGTGGCGTCGCGCTATGATTTGATGAACGATTTGATGTCCGGTGGCCTGCACCGGGTCTGGAAGGACATCATGATCACCGCGCTCGACCCGCCCAGAGGCGACCGGCCGTTCGCGCTGCTCGACGTTGCCGGCGGCACCGGCGACATCTCGTTCCGTGCCGCCAAGGCCGCAGGCGCGGGTTTCCATGCCACCGTCTGCGACATCAATTCCGGGATGCTGGAGGTCGGCCGCGAACGTGCCGCAAAGCGGCATCTCGAGACCCAGGTCGATTTCGTCGAGGGCAATGCCGAAGCGCTCGCTTTCGCCGACCGCAGCTTCGACGCATATACGATCGCCTTTGGCATTCGCAACGTGCCGCGGATCGATCGCGCTCTGGCCGAGGCCTATCGCGTGCTCAAGCCAGGCAGCCGCTTCCTCTGTCTGGAATTCTCCACCGTCGAGATGCCCGGGCTCGATCGCCTTTATGACCTGTTCTCGTTCAAGGTGATCCCGCCGCTCGGCCGCATGATCACGGGTGACGCCGAGTCCTACCAATATCTGGTCGAGTCGATCCGCAAGTTTCCAAGACCCAACGCCTTCGCCGACATGATCCGCAACGCCGGCTTCGCCCGCGTGAACTGGCAGATATTGTCCGGCGGCATCGTCGCACTGCATTCGGGCTGGCGTTTGTGATCTCTGCCATAACCCATAGTGCGCGCCTGATGCGCGCCGCGTTCGTATTCGCGCGCGAGGGCGTGTTCGGCGCCGTCGATCCGAGTTTGGTACCGCCGCACGGACAACTCGCGCTGAAACTTGCGCGCATCATCGAGCGGCGCGGTCCGAAGCAGGGCCCGCGGCTGTCGCGCGCGCTGACCCGGATGGGCCCGGCCTATCTCAAGCTCGGACAATTTCTGGCGACGCGTCCCGACGTCGTCGGCGTCATCATGGCGCGCGACCTCGAAAGCCTGCAGGACCGCTTGCCGCCGTTCTCGCAAGCCGAAGCGGAGGCTGCGATCGCGACGTCGCTGGAACGGCCGCTGACCGATGTGTTCGTGAGCCTCAGTGCGCCGGTCGCAGCCGCCTCGATCGCACAGGTGCATCGCGGCGAAGTCCTGCGCGACGGCATCCGCAAGGCGGTCGCCGTGAAAGTGCTGCGACCCAACGTGGCCGCTCGCTTCCGCCGCGACCTCTCCGACTTCTTCTTCGTCGCCTACAAGGCCGAATCCTATTCGTCCGAAGCGCGGCGCCTGCGCCTGATCGAAGTCATCAACACCATGTCGCGCTCGGTCGCGATGGAGATGGACCTGCGCCTCGAGGCCGCGGCGTTGTCGGAGATGGCGGAGAACACGCGCGACGATCCTGATTTCCGCGTACCGACCGTGGACTGGGACCGTACCACGCACAACGTGCTGACGATGGAGTGGATCGACGGCATCGCGCTGAACGATCACAAGCGCCTGGCCGAGTCGCAGGTCGACCTGCCCGATCTCGGCCGCAAGGTGATTCAGAGCTTCCTGCGCCACGCGCTGCGCGACGGCTTCTTCCACGCCGACATGCACCCGGGCAATCTGTTCCTGGATGACGCGGGTCGCCTCGTCGCGGTTGATTTCGGCATCATGGGCCGGCTCGGCATGAAGGAGCGGCGCTTCCTCGCCGAAATCCTGCTCGGCTTCATCACCCGCGACTATCGTCGTGTCGCCGAAGTGCATTTCGAGGCGGGCTATGTGCCCGCGCATCACTCGGTCGAGAACTTCGCGCAAGCGATCCGTGCCATCGGCGAGCCCATTCACAACCGCACGGCGGAAGAGATCTCGATGGCGCGGCTGCTGACGCTGCTGCTCGAGGTCACCGGCCTGTTCGACATGACCACGCGGCCCGAGCTGATCCTGCTGCAGAAGACCATGGTGGTGGTCGAGGGCGTGGCACGCGGCTTCGATCCCAAGCTCGACATCTGGAAGGTCGCCGACCCCGTGGTGCGGGAATGGATCGAGCGCAATCTCGGCCCGATCGGCCGGGTCCAAGGCGCGATCTCCGGCACAGGTGATCTCGCGCGGATCCTGATGCGTCTGCCTGATATCGCCGCGCGCTCGGTTGCGGTGCTCGAACAGCTGGAGACCATGACCCGGGAGGGCATCCGGCTGTCGCCGGAGAGCATCGCGGCGATGGGCCGCAGCGAGGGCCGCAAGAACCGTTGGCGCACCGTGGCGCTCTGGATCATCGCCGCGACCTTCATCGGCATCCTGATCGCCGTCCGGAATCTTTGATTGCAGTGCAATCATGCGAATGATAGCATCGCTATCATTCCGCGCCGGAGAGTGCCGTGGCAAGTCTGACCATCCGCAAGCTCGACGAGAACGTCAAAACCTTCCTCCGCCTGCGCTCGGCCAAGAACCGCAGGTCGGTCGAGGAAGAGGTCCGGGTCATCCTCGGGGAGCTGATCGAGGGCCGTGAGGAGCCCCTGACGCCATTCACGGCGCCGCCTGCGGCCTCGGCCACCCCGCTGCCCCAACGCACCGGCGCCGTTCCAGAAGCCAGCGTCACCCTGATCATCGGCGGCGGGATTGCGGCCTACAAATCGCTCGACCTGATCCGAAGGCTCAAGGAGCGGCGGATCGAGGTGCGTTGCGTGCTGACCAAGGCGGCACAGCAATTCGTCACGCCGCTGGCCGTAAGCGCACTCTCGCATGAGCGCGTCTACACCGACCTGTTCGATCCCCAGAGCGAGTTCGACGCCGGTCATATCCGCCTCGCGCGCGAGTGCGACCTGATCGTGGTGGCGCCCGCGACCGCGGATTTGATGGCCAAGATCGCCAATGGCCATGCCGACGATCTCGCCAGCGCCATCCTGCTCGCGACCAACCGCAAGGTCCTGCTCGCGCCGGCGATGAATCCGCTGATGTGGAACAACGCGGCGACACGGCGCAACGTCGCGCAGCTTCAACGCGACGGCGTGATGCTGATCGGGCCGAATTCCGGCGAGATGGCGGAAGCAGGTGAAGCCGGGATCGGCCGCATGTCCGAGGCGATCGAAATTGCGACCGCCGCCGAGCGCCTGCTGCGGCCGCCAGTGCCGCGCCCCCTCGCCGGCAAGCGCGTGCTGATCACAGCGGGGCCGACCCACGAGCCGATCGATCCGGTGCGCTACATCGCCAACCGGTCCTCCGGCAAGCAGGGCTTTGCGATCGCCGCCGCCGCACAGGCTGCAGGCGCCGAGGTGATCCTGGTCAGCGGCCCGGTCGAGCTTCGTGATCCCCCCGGCGTAACGGTCAAGCATGTGGAATCGGCACGACAGATGCTGGAGCAGGTGCAGGCCGCGCTTCCCGCCGACATCGCGATCTTTGCCGCCGCCGTCGCCGACTGGCGGGTCGCCAATGAAGGCGAGCAGAAGCTGAAGAAGACCTCGGCCGGCATGCCGCCGCTCCAGCTGGTCGAGAACCCCGACATCCTGGCGACGATCTCGAAACTGACCGACACGCGTCCGCCGCTGGTGATCGGCTTTGCCGCCGAGACCGAGCACCTCATCGACAACGCCAAGTCGAAGCTTGCCCGCAAGGGCTGCGACTGGATTGTCGCCAACGACGTCTCCCCCGCAACCGGCGTCATGGGCGGGGACCGCAACACCGTGCACCTCATCAGTCGCAAGAGCGGTGAGAAGAACGATGAGAAGGATGGCGAGATTGCCGTTGATTCCTGGCCGGCGATGACCAAGGAACAGGTCGCCATTGAATTGGTCGCGCATATCGCAAGGAGCGTGACCGGCAAATCCTTGAACGACAAAGCCCCGGAGCCCGCATCTTGAGCACCAAAGTCACGGTCGAACTGCAACGCCTGCCCCATGCGGAGGGGCTGCCGCTGCCGGCCTATCAGACCAATGATGCCGCCGGTCTCGACCTGATGGCGGCGGTGGCCGAGAACGAGCCGTTGACGCTCGCGCCCGGCCAATACGCGCTGGTGCCGACGGGCCTCGCGATCGCGTTGCCGCCCGGGTACGAGGCCCAAGTGCGGCCGCGTTCTGGGCTTGCGGCCAAGCACGGCGTCACCGTGCTGAACTCGCCAGGCACGATCGACGCGGACTATCGCGGCGAGATCAAGGTGATCCTGATCAATCACGGCCAGGCCGCCTTCGTGGTCAAGCGCGGCGAGCGCATCGCGCAGATGGTGATCGCGCCAATGGTGCAGGCCGCGCTGGTTCCCGTGGCGACCCTGTCCGCGACCGACCGCGGCGCCGGCGGATTCGGCTCGACCGGTCGCTAGGCGCGGCACATCCGGCCGAATCACCGAGGAACTACGTGAATCGGAACACCGCGCCCCGCATTTTTTTGGGACCGCCTTTGCGTTCACGATCTGGACTCTTACCGGTGGAGTCACGGTGAGGGTATTGTCGTTTGATTCGCGCGCGACGGGGGTCGCCGCGCGCAAATTCGTGCGATCTTGGGGCAACTATGTCAGGCGTGATCGTGTCGATGCGTCGGACGCTGCTGTCGTGCACATCGCTCGTGCGCAACGGCTTGTTGGGAAGCGCTCTCGCAGCGCTGCTGCCGGCTGCGCCGGCTGAAGCCGCCGACCTCGTCGACACACTCTCATCGTTGCTGGATTTCAACCGGCAGGAGCTCGCGGTGCTGGCCACCGCGCTGGCCTTGCTCGGCTTCTCGGTGGTGGCCGCGATCCTCCTGATGCGCACGCGCGTGCGCACGGCGAAGAACGAGGCGCGGCTGCGCGCACGGATCGGGGAACTCCAGCTCCAGGCCGACCGGTTCGGCGCACTGCTGTTCGCCGAGCCGCAGATCCTGATCTCCTGGCCGGCCGGCGACAATCGCGCACAGATCTCCGGTGACACCTCCATGGTGCTGCCGCGCGACTCCTCTCCACAGCGCGTGCTGGCGTTTGGAACCTGGTTGCCGCCGGAACCGGCGCTCCGGATGGATCACGCCGTCGATGCGCTGCGCGACCGCGGCGACGGGTTCCAGCTGACGCTCACCACCGCGCATGGCCACACGCTCGAGGCGATCGGCCGCGCCATCGGCGGCCAGGCCATCGTCAGGATTCGCGAACTCTCAGGGCTCCGCCGCGATCTGGCCGAGACCAATCTGCGTTACAAGGCCCTCTCCGACGAGACGGAGATGCTGCGCGGCTTCGCGACCGCCGCACCCTGGCCGATCTGGGCCAAGGGCGAGAACGGCGCGCTGGCTTACGCCAACCCCGCCTATGTCCGGGCGACCGAGGCGGCCAGCATCACCGACGCCCAGGAGCGCAAGCTCGAGCTGCTCGACAGCGCCGACCGGAGCGCGATGGAGCGGGGGCTGAAGGAAGCGGCCAATTTCACCTCGCGCCTGCCGATCGTGATCGGCGGTGAGCGGCGCATCTATGACGTGCGCGCCGTCAATGTCGGCGGCGGCAATGTCGGCGTTGCCATCGATGCCAGCGAGGCGGATGCGTTGAGCTCGGCGCTGGTGCGGATGGCGGAGGCGCATCGCCGCACGCTCGACCAGCTCTCCTCCGGCGTTGCCGTGTTCGACGGCCAGCGCCGGCTCGCCTTCTACAATGATTCCTACCGCCAGCTGTGGGACTTCGACCGCACCTTTCTCGACGCCAACCCCGATGATTCCAGCGTGCTCGACAAGCTCCGCGCCGCGCGCAAATTGCCGGAGCAGCCGGACTTCCGCGCCTGGAAGGCCAAGCTGCACGAGGCCTATCGCGCGGTCGAGGCTGCCAAGGACACCTGGTACCTGCCCGACGGCCGCGCGCTCTCCGTCGTCACCACGCCGAACCCCGAAGGCGGCGTCACCTATCTGTTCGACGACGTCACCGAGAGCCTCGAGCTTGCCCGCCGCTTCGACGGCATGATCCGCGTCCAGCGCGAGACGCTGGACAGCCTCGCCGAGGGCGTCGCGGTGTTCGGCAGCAACGGCAAGGCGCAGCTGTTCAACCCGGCCTTCGTCCGGATGTGGAAGCTGTCCGTTGACGCCATGCGCGACGAGCCGCACATCCAGACGGTCGAGGGCTGGTGCCATCAGCTGTTCGACGACGCGATCGTCTGGCGACAGATCCGCGAGGCCGTCACCTCGATCGAGAGCCGCGCCGACATTCCGCTGAAGCTGGAGCGCAAGGACGGCAGCGTTCTCGACGGCATGATCCGGCCCCTGCACGACGGCGCCACGATGCTGACGTTCCAGGACATCACCGACACCGAGAATGTCGAGCGCGCGCTGCGCGAGCGCAACGAGGCGCTGGAGGCGGCCGACCAGATGAAGGTGGATTTCGTCCACCACGTCTCCTACGAGCTGCGCTCGCCGCTCACCACCATCATCGGCTTCGCGCATTTCCTCAGCGATCCCTCGACCGGGCCGCTGACGCCGAAACAGGCCGAATATCTCGACTACGTCACCAAATCGACCAATGCGCTGCTGGCGCTAACCAATAACATCCTGGATCTCGCCACCATCGACGCCGGCGCCATGAAGCTGGAACTCGGCCCGGTCGACGTCAGCAAGACCATCGAGCTCGCCGCCGAAGGTCTCCAGGACCGGCTCGCCACCGACCGCATCCGCCTCAAGGTCGAGATCGCGCCCGATGTCGGCAGCTTCACCGGCGACGAGAAGCGCGTGGTGCAGGTGCTCTATAACCTCCTGGCCAACGCCGTCGGGTTTTCTCCCCCGGATTCCACCGTCGGCATCAGCGCCCGCCGCACCGAACGCAGTGTGGTCTTTACCGTGACAGATTCCGGGCCTGGAATACCTGCCGACATGAAGGACAAGGTGTTCAACTGGTTCGAAAGCCGCTCGCAAGGCTCGCGTCACCGCGGCGCCGGGCTCGGCCTGTCGCTGGTGCGCTCCTTCGTCGAGCTGCATGGCGGCAATATCCGGGTCGATTCGATCGTGGGCAGGGGCACGGTCGTGATCTGTGACTTCCCGACCGACCAGGCGGCGCATCGCGACGCCGCCGAATGACTGCGTCAACCACATTCTCCGTCGCGCTCCACAACGAGACGGCCACCGCGCAACTGATGGCCGACCTCGCGCTGCTGGTCGGCCCCGGCGATGTCATCACGCTCACCGGCGATCTCGGGGCCGGCAAGACCGCGGCGGCGCGGGCCATGATCCGCTACCTCGCCGGCGACGATGCACTGGAAGTGCCGAGCCCGACCTTCACGCTGGTGCAGGGCTACGAGCTGCCGCCATTCCCGGTGATGCATGCCGACCTCTACCGCGTCGAGGACGAGAGCGAGCTCGAAGAGATCGGGCTGTCGCCGTTGCCGGAAGCAACCCTCGTCCTGATCGAATGGCCGGAGCGCGCACCGTCGGCGATGCCTCAAGATCGCATCGACATCGCGCTGACGCACCGGCCGGCACTGGGCTCGAATGCACGCGCCGCCGACATCACCGGCCATGGCAAGGCCGTCGCCATCGTCGCGCGGCTGCAGGCGCTGCGCGAATTCCTCGATGCATCCGGCTACATGGAGGCAACGCGCAAACGCATGGCGGGCGACGCCTCCACCCGCTCCTATGCGCGGCTGCTGCGCGACGACCAGATCGTCATCCTCATGAATTCTCCGCAGCGCCCGGATGGTGCTGCCATGTACAACGGAAAATCCTACAGCGCCGCGGTGCATCTCGCCGAAAACATCAAACCCTTCGTCGCCATCGACGAGGGCCTGCGCGCGCAAGGAATCTCCGCGCCCGCGATCCATCATTGCGACCTCGAGCATGGATTCCTGATCAGCGAAGACTTCGGCAGCGAAGGCGTGATCGAGGGCGATCCGCCGCGCCCGATCGCCGAACGCTACGAAGCCGCGGTCGATTTGCTGGCCGTGCTGCACGGCAAGACGCTGCCGGAAACGTTGCCGCTCGGGGGCCAGACCTACACTATTCCCGTCTTCGATGCCGAAGCGCTGCTGATTGAAATCGGCTTGATGCCGGAATGGTACCTGCCCGATCGCAATGCCCCGCTGGACGACGAGAAGCGCGCCGAATTTTTCGCGATGTGGCGCGAGCTGCTGAAGAAACCGCAGGCCTCACCGAAGACCTGGATCATCCGCGACTATCACTCGCCAAACCTGATCTGGCTCGAGAATCGCACCGGCATCGAGCGCGTCGGCGTGATCGATTTCCAGGACACCGTGCTGGGGCCGCAATCCTACGACGTGGTGTCGCTGCTCCAGGACGCCCGCATCGACGTGCCCGAGGCGATCGAACTGACGCTGCTGTCGCGCTACATCAAGGCACGCCGCGCCAGCGCCGCGAGCTTCGACGCGGCCGGCTTCGCCGAGCTCTACGCCATCATGTCGGCGCAGCGGAACACGCGTCTGCTCGGCACCTTCGCCCGCCTCAACCGCCGCGACGGCAAGCCGCATTATCTGCGTCACCAGCCGCGGATCTGGACCTATCTCCAGCGCTCCCTGGCGCATCCCGCGCTTAGCTCTCTGCGCGACTGGTATCTCGCCAACGTCCCGCCACCCCAAAGGCCGGCCCAAGGCTGAAAGGCTATTACGGGCTGAAAAGGCTGATTCGGGGCCCGATTTACCGGCTGTTAGCCAAGACACCGGTAATCTGGCGGCGAGCAGCCGGGATGATTACGGGGCTGGAGCAGGGCAGATGGCGGTGAAGACGGACCAGCGCGGCAACAGCCGGGTTGTTTTCGAGCGCGGGATCGCGGCCCAGATGATGGGTATCGACGGTACCTGGCGGCGCGAGTGCACCATGGAGGACGTCTCCGACAGCGGCGCCAAGCTGACCATCGACGGCTCGGTCGAAGGCTTGCATCTGAAGGAGTTTTTTCTGCTGCTGTCGTCCACCGGACTGGCGTATCGGCGCTGCGAGCTCGCCTGGGTCAATGGCGACCAGATCGGCGTCAACTTTCTCAAGCTCGGCGACAAGAAGAAAAAAGCGCGTTCCACATCCATCGGGGCGTAACGGCAACACCCGTCGTACAAGCGTCACGGCAGGTGGTTAAGGCGGTTAAGACGCGGTGCGGCCAGTCGAACCTCGTGTTAGGATTGCTGCGAACGCGAAATCAGTAGGTCTGAGAAAGCGAAGGATGTCCGTCAAACCGACCAAAGCCATGGTGCTCGCCGCAGGGTTCGGCCTGCGCATGCGTCCGTTGACGGACAAGATGCCGAAGCCGATGGTTCCGGTGGCGGGCCAGCCGCTGCTCGACCACGTGCTCGACAAGCTCAGCCAAGCCGGCGTAAGCGAGGCGGTGGTCAACGTGCACTACCTGCCGGACCAGATCATCGATCACACCGCATCGCGCCAGCATCCGCGCGTGACCATCTCGGACGAGCGCGATCAGGTGCTCGGCACCGGCGGCGGCGTGGTCAAGGCACTGCCGCTGCTCGGGGACGCACCGTTTTTTCACGTCAATTCCGACACGCTGTGGATCGACGGCGTGCGCTCCAACCTGACGCGGCTCGCCGAAAACTTCGATCCTGAGCGCATGGACATTTTGCTGCTGATGGCGCCGACGGCGACCAGCATCGGCTATAGCGGCCGCGGCGATTACGGCATGCTGGCTGACGGCGCCCTGCGCAAGCGCAAGGAAAAAGAGGTCGTTCCGTTCGTGTATGCCGGCGCTGCGATCCTGTCGCCGTCGATCTTCGCCGATGCCCCGACGGGCGAGTTCTCGCTGACCAAGATGTTCGACCGTGCCAACGAGCAGGAGCGGCTGTTCGGCCTTCGCCTCGACGGCGTCTGGATGCATGTCGGCACGCCTGATGCCGTGCATGCGGCGGAAGAGGCGTTTCTGGAGAGCGTGGCGTAGGGCCGCAGCGTCGTGCCCCGCCTAGTGCGCAATTGCGCACGGGGGGCGGGGCATCCAGTACGCCGCGGCTTCTCGGCTGAATCTCCACCGTCTCTGGAATACTGGATCATCCGCCTTCGCGGATGATGACACCGGTCCAGGTGGCGCGAACAGCGGGGACTATCTCCCCTCCACCCATATCCATTTGAGTCCGCCTCCCTATATTGGCGCCTGATTCCCGAATCAGGCAGCTCATGCGCGTTTTCAGCGTTCCCGTCTCAGTTCCGTTCCTGCGCACCGTCGTCGCAAGCCTGCTCGACGGTCGGCTGGTCGACGGCTTTGAGGCGCGCAAGGAGCCGGCGCGGCTGGCGGACGCCACGCTGTACCTGCCGACACGACGCGCCATGCGCGTCGTCCGCGAGATCTTCCTCGATGAGATGAAGGCAGACGCTGTCGTGCTGCCGCGCATCGTCGCGCTCGGCGACATCGACGAGGATGAGCTCGCTTTCGCCGATGAGGGCGAACAGTTTTCGGGCGCAACGCCGCTCGACATTCCGCCGCGGCTCGGCGAGCTCGAACGGCGGCTGACGCTGGCGCAGCTCGTCGCCGCCTGGGCCAAGGGCCCGGTGCTGTCTCCGCTGGTCGTCGGCGGCCCCGCCTCGACACTGGCACTGGCGTCCGATCTCGCGCGGCTGATCGACGACATGGTCACGCGCGGCGTCGACTGGAGCGCGCTCGACGGCCTCGTGCCCGATATGCTCGATCGCTATTGGCAGCACTCGCTTGAATTCTTGCGCATCGCGCGCATCGCCTGGCCCGGTCATCTCGCCGAGATCAAACGCATCGAGCCCGCTGCCCGCCGCGACCTTCTGATCGATGCCGAAGCCAGGCGGCTGACCGCGCATCCCCATGGCCCCGTGATCGCGGCCGGCTCGACCGGTTCGATGCCGGCCACGGCAAGATTTCTCCACGCAGTCGCCTCGCTACCGCATGGCGCCGTGGTGCTGCCCGGCCTCGACACCGATCTCGACGACGATGCCTGGCGCAGCATCGGCGGCGTCCGCGACTCGCTCGGCAAGTTCGCGGAGCATCCGGTCTCGAACCATCCGCAATATGCCATGCACGCGCTGCTGGATCGGTTTGGCATCAAGCGCAGCGACGTCGAGATTCTCCAGCCACCGGCGGAAGGCGGCCGCGATCTGCTGGCGTCCGAATCGATGCGGCCGTCGGCCAAAACCGAGATCTGGCACGACCGGCTGAAGCAGCCGGATGTGGCCTTAAAGATCACCGGCGGCATGAAGAACCTCGCGGTTGTCGAAGCCCCCAACCCTGAAATGGAAGCGCTCGCGATCGCGATCGCGATGCGCGAGGCGCGGCATCTCGACAAATCCGCGGCGCTTGTCACGCCCGATCGCGCGCTGGCGCGGCGGGTGATGGCCGCGCTGAGCCGATGGGATCTCGCATTCGATGATTCCGGCGGCGACGTCCTGATGGAAACGTCCGCCGGCGTCTTTGCGCGGCTGACAGCGGAGGCCGCGACCAAGGGATTGGAGCCGCCGACGCTGCTGGCGATGCTGAAGCATCCGCTGTGTCGGCTCGGCCGGGCGCCCGGCGCATGGAAAGTGGCGATCGAAGGCCTGGAGCTCGCTTTGTTGCGCGGCACGCGCCCGCCCGCGGGCACCGCCGGCCTGCTGCGCGAATTCAATCGCTTTCGCGAGGAGCTGGCAAAGCTGTGGCGCAGCGAGGTCTCCGCGCTGCACAAGGCCGAGCCGCGCGCACGTCTCAAAGCGGAAGATCTCGATCGCATTCAGGTGCTGATCGATGGCTTGCGACAAGCCTTGGCGCCGATCGAGAGTCTTGCTTCATCAAAGCCGTATGACTTCGCCGAGCTCGCGCATCGGCATCGCGAGATCATGATCGAGCTGTCGCGCGACGAGCAGGGCATCCCGCTGGCGTTCGAGGAGCGCGAAGGCCTTGCGCTCGCGAGCGCCTTCGACGATCTCCTGCGCGGCGGCACCACCAGCGGATTGATGGTCACGCTGCCCGACTACGCAGATGTGTTCCAGACCGCGTTCAGCGATCGCGCGGTGCGGCGGCGGGACAGGCCGGGCGCGCGGCTGCAGATTTACGGCCCGCTGGAATCACGCCTTATGCAGGCCGACCGAATCATCGTCGGCGGGCTGATCGAGGGGGTCTGGCCGCCGGCGCCGCGCGTCGATCCGTGGCTGAGCCGGCCGATGCGGCACCAGCTGGGCCTCGATCTGCCGGAACGCCGTATCGGCCTCTCCGCGCACGATTTTGCGCAATTGCTCGGCGGCGACGAGGTCATCCTCACCCACTCCGCCAAGGCAGGCGGTGCCCCTGCGGTCGCCTCGCGCTTCCTGCACCGGTTGGAGGCCGTCGCGGGCGATGCGCACTGGAAGGCCGCGATTCGCGCGGGCGAGACATACGCGCAGTTCGCAGCCGCGCTGGACCAGCCCGACGAGGTGAGGCCGATCAAGCAGCCCGAGCCGCGACCGCCACGCGCGACCCGGCCGCTCAGGATGTCTGTGACTGGGATCGAGGACTGGCTGCGCGATCCCTATACGATCTACGCAAAACACATTTTGCGGCTCGACGCGCTCGATCCCGTCGACATGCCGCTGTCGGCCGCCGACCGCGGCTCGGCGATCCATGATGCGCTCGGGGAGTTCACGGAGCGCTACGCCACGAATCTGCCCGATGATCCCGCGCGCGTGCTGCGCGCGATCGGCGAAAAATACTTCGCGCCGCTGATGGAGCGACCCGAGGCGCGGGCGCTGTGGTGGCCGCGCTTCCAGCGCATCGCGCGCTGGTTCGGCGAATGGGAGACGGCGCGGCGCGACGCGATCGAGGCGATCGCCGCGGAAACTCGCGGCGAGATTTCGATCCCGCTCGACCATGGGCGCAGCTTCCGTCTCTCCGCCCGCGCCGACCGCATCGAACGGCGCCAGGGCGGCGGCTACGTCATCCTCGACTACAAGACCGGCCAGCCGCCGACCGGCAAGCAGGTCCGCATGGGCCTGTCGCCGCAGCTCACACTGGAAGCCGCAATCCTGCGCGAGGGCGGTTTTCGCGACATCGATGCCGGCGCGTCCGTGAGCCAGCTCGTCTATGTTCGCCTGAGCGGGAACAATCCGCCGGGCGAGGAGCGCGTTCTCGAGCTTAAGTATAGGCAAGGCGACGAGCCGCAGCCGCCGGACACCGCGGCTGCCGAAGCACGGGCCAAGCTCGAGGCGCTGATCCGCGCCTTCGAGGACGAGAACCAGCCCTACACCTCGTTAAACCTGCCGATGTGGACCAACCGCTACGGCGCCTATGACGATCTTGCCCGGATCAAGGAATGGTCCGCGGCCGGTGGATTGGGGATCGAGGAATGGTGAAGGCACCGCGCCCCATCCCGGATGAGGTGCGCGCGCGACAGGCGCGGGCATCGGATCCGACCGCGTCGGCTTTCGTGTCGGCCAATGCCGGCTCTGGCAAGACGCATGTGCTGGTGCAGCGCGTGATCCGCCTGCTGCTCTCGGGCGTGCCGCCGGAAAAGATTCTCTGCATCACCTTCACCAAAGCGGCTGCCGCCAATATGGCCGAGCGCGTGTTCACCACGCTCGGGCATTGGGTGACCCTCGACAACACCGCACTCGATGCGGCGATCCGCGCGGTCGGCATCCCGCACCCCACTGCAAAATTGCGGCGCGACGCACGAAAGCTGTTCGCCTGTGCGCTGGAGACGCCCGGCGGGCTCAAGGTGCAGACCATCCACGCGCTGTGCACCCGCCTTCTCCAACAGTTCCCGTTCGAGGCCAACGTTCCCGCGCGCTTCGCCGTGATCGACGAGCGCGACCAGACCGACATGATGGAACGCGCCAATCTGAAGGTGCTGCTGGAGGCCGCGCGCGACCCCGAAAGCATCACCGGCCGCGCGCTGCTGACCGCGATGGCGAGCGCGGCCGACGTGACCTTCAAGGAAGTGGTGCGCGAGGCCTGCCTGAGCCGCGATCATTTCATGGCCTGGACCGACGAAGCCGGCAGCGCGGAGCTGGCTACCGCGCAGATGGCAGCCGCGCTGGGCGTGGACGCGAGCGACCGGATCGAGGACGTCGAGACGGAGATTGTCGACGGTCCGTTCCTGCCGCGATCGCGCTGGGACGACATCGCTTTTGCACTGGAGGACGGCAGCAAGTCCGACAACGACCAGGCCTGCCGGCTCCGCGAGGCAAAGGTCTTTTCCGGCGCCGCGCAGGTCGATGCCTATCTCAGCGTTTTCCTGACCGACGAAAAGCTGCCGCGCAAGGCGGTACTGACCAAGAAGTTTTGCGATCACAACCCGTCCGTCGCCCGCCTGTTCGAGAACGAGGCGCAGCGCGTCAGTGGGTTGGTCGAGAAGCGCCGTGCGGTGACCATGCGCGATCGCACCGCAGCCCTGCTGCATATCGCGACCGCGGCTGCCGCAAACTACCGCCGCGAGAAGCAGGAGCGCGGGCTTCTCGACTATGACGACCTCATCGACAGGACGCTGGCGATGCTCGATCGCGTCTCTTCAGGTTGGGTGCATTACAAGCTCGACCGCGGCGTCGATCACGTGCTGATCGACGAAGCCCAGGACACCAGCCCGCGGCAATGGGACATCGTCGCGCATATCATCTCGGAATTCACCGCCGGCGAAGGCGCGCGCGAGGGGCTGAACCGCACCGTCTTCGCTGTCGGCGACGAGAAGCAGTCGATTTTCTCCTTTCAAGGTGCTCAGCCCCGAGAATTCGACGCGCGCCGGCGCGAGCTGCACCGCAAGTTCACCGCTGCCGGGCTGAAATTCGATCCGGTCGCCTTCACCTATTCGTTCCGCTCCGGCGCCGCGATCCTCCATTCCGTGGACCACGTCTTCCGCGAGCCCGCGATCTACAAGAGCATCCATTCGATCGAGACCGGCCATCCCCTGCACAATGCACTCGGCGATGCAGGTCCCAGCGTGATCGAGCTGTGGGACCTTGCGGAAGCCGACGACAGGCAGGAGATCGAGGGGTGGCGCGCGCCGTTCGACGGCGTCGCCGCCACCAGCCCCGAGGTGAAGCTCGCGCGCCGGATCCAGACCGAGATCAAGCGGCTGGTCGAGAGCGGCACGCTGACCGGGCACGAAGGCGAACGCCGTCCCCTGCGCTATGGCGATATGCTGATCCTGGTGCGCCGGCGCGGCAATGCGTTCGACGCGGTGATCCAGGCGCTGAAGCACGCCAATGTTCCGGTCGCCGGCGCCGATCGGCTCAAGCTCACCGAGCACATCGGAATCATCGACCTGATGAACCTTGCGGACGCGCTGCTGCTGCCGCAGGACGATCTCGCGCTCGCGGTGGCGCTGAAGAGCCCGCTGTTCGGGCTCGATGACGACGATCTGTTCCAGCTGGCCCATGACCGCAAGGGATCGCTGCGCCGCGCGCTTGGCGAGCATGCGGCTACAGCTGAGAAGTTCGCGGCGGTGTTGCGGCGCCTGGAAGCCTGCGAAATCCGCGCGCGCGAGGAGACGCCGTTCGCCTTCTATGCCTGGCTGCTCGGGGGCGACGGCGGACGCGCGCGCATGCTGCGCCGGCTCGGTCATGAGGCCAATGACGCGCTCGACGAGTTCCTGGAGCTGGCGCTGAATTACGAGCGCAAGGCGCCTGCGTCGCTGCAGGGTTTCATGGCTTGGCTGCGCTCGGCCGACACCGAGGTGAAGCGCGACATGGAGATCTCGCGCGACGAGGTGCGGGTGATGACCGTGCACGGCGCCAAGGGCCTGGAGGCCTCGGTCGTGTTCATGGTCGACACCACATCGTCGCCCGCGGATTCGCAGCGGCTGCGGCTGATCCATGTCCCGCGCGGCAATGGCGGCGAGGTGGTTGTCTGGGCCGGACGCAAGGCGGACGATCCCAAGCCTGTCGCCGACGCCCGCAAGGCGATGCTCGAGGAGACCGAGGACGAATATCGCCGCCTGCTCTACGTCGCGATGACGCGCGCCGCCGACCGGCTCATCATCGGCGGCTGCATGCCCGGCAACATGAAGACGGTCCGCAAGCTGAGCTGGTACGATCTGGTCGACACCGGCCTCGCCGGCTCGGGCCTGGCGAAAGAGACAATCGAGACGCCGCTCGGAAAGGTGACGCGCTTCTCCCGACCGGAGGATGTCGTGGCGCTGGGCACGCCTGCGACCTCGTTGGACCAGACGACCGCGCTCCCGGACTGGCTGCGGACGCCGGCACCGCGCGAGACCATCGACGACGATCCGGTGCGCCCCTCCGGCCAAGCGTCCGGGGAAGGCCGCGCCGTGCTGTCGGGCGAATCAGTGCAGTCCCGCGCGCTCGCGCTGCAACGCGGCACGCTGGTGCACCGGCTGCTGCAATCGCTCCCCGACATCGCCACTGAGCGCCGGCGCGAGGCCGCGCTCGGCTTCATGGCACGCAATGCCGCGGACTGGGCGGAGGCTGACCGCGCCGCGCTGGCCGACAAGGTGCTCGCCTTGATCGCCGAGCCGCGGTTTGCGCCGGTGTTTGCCGCCGGCAGCCGGGCGGAGGTCGCGATCGTCGGCCGGCTGGAGCGGCAGGGCCGCTCCCCAGCGCTGGTGTCAGGCCAGATCGACCGGCTGGTCGTTCGGCGGGATGAGGTCCTGATCGTCGATTTCAAGACCAATCAGGCGGCTCCCAAAAGCGCCGCCGCGGCGCCCGCCGCCTATGTCCGGCAGCTGGCGCTGTACCGGGCGGTGCTTTCGAAGCTTTATCCCCAAAAGCCGGTCCGCGCCGTCCTGCTCTGGACTGAGGCCCTTGAATATATGGAGATTTCGGCTCCCGCGCTGGACGCGGCGCTGGCATCTCTTCATCTCGGTGTGAGCGTCCTTGACCCGGCAAGGAGCCATTCATAGGTTGACGCCATGATCTCGGGCGCGATTCCCGTCGCGCCCTTCTCTCAGGTACGAGGTACTCCCATGGCCGTTGGTAAGGTTTCTGACACCGATTTCGAAGCCGAAGTGCTCAAGGCAAACGGCCCCGTGGTCGTCGATTTCTGGGCCGAATGGTGCGGCCCCTGCCGCATGATCGCACCTGCGCTCGACGAGATCGCCGGCGCGATGGGCGACAAGGTCAAGATCGTGAAGCTCAACGTCGACGAGAGCCCGAAGACCGCGTCGAAATACGGCGTGATGTCGATCCCGACCCTGATGATCTTCAAGGGCGGCGAGATGGCCTCCCGCCAGGTCGGCGCGGCACCGAAGGCGAAGCTGCAGCAGTGGATCACCTCCGCGGTCTGATCCGCCTCGCACAAGAATATTTTTGGAAGCGGCCGGCGAAAGCCGGCCGTTTTGCGTTGATGGGACAGTTCCAGCGTAAGACGAGTCCCTGCCTGTGCCTCCCCCTGCAAGACGCGCGCGAAAGTCGGCTCCCCTCGTGGCGATGGAGGCGCGCTCGGTCGACGCGATCCCGCGCGGCAAGGAGTGGCAATACGAGCCGAAATGGGATGGCTTCCGCTGCCTGCTGTCGCGCGCTGGCGGCAGCATTGATCTGCGCTCGAAATCCGGCGAGGACCTCGCGCGTTATTTCCCCGAGATCGTCGCCGCGGCGCTAAAGCTGAAGGCGGATCGCTTCACGTTGGACGGCGAGATCGTCGTACCGCACGGCAAAGGCTTTTCCTTCGACGCGCTGCTGCAACGGATTCACCCGGCGGCGAGCCGTGTGAAGAAGCTCTCGCAGGAAACGCCAGCGCTGTATCTCGCCTTCGATCTGCTTGCGACGACCAGGGAGAAACAGCTTGCCGAGCAGCCGCTGAGCGAACGACGGCCGGCGCTGGAAGCGTTTGCCAAAGCCAATCTGACAGGCAGCCTCTTCCGCCTCTCACCGGCGACCACGAGCTACGCCATCGCGAAAAAATGGCTGGCGCAATCCGGCGGCGGCTCGGACGGCGTCATCGCCAAGCGCATCGACCTGCCCTACCAGGCGGGAAATCGCGACGGCATGCAGAAGATCAAGAAATTCCGCAGCGCCGATTGCGTGGTCGGCGGCTTCCGCTATGCCACCAACAAGATCGCCGGCCGGAAGGTGGTGGGGTCGCTGCTGCTCGGACTGTATGATGACGAAGGTCTCCTGCACCATGTCGGCTTCACTTCGGCGATCAAGGCGACGGAGAAGCCTGATCTGACCGATCGACTGGAAGCGCTGATCGGCGAGCCGGGCTTCACCGGCAACGCGCCGGGCGGGCCGAGCCGCTGGTCCACCGAGCGCTCGGCGAGGTGGTGTCCGCTCAAGCCGAAGCTCGTGATCGAGGTCTGCTACGACCATTTCAGCGGCGAGCGCTTTCGCCACGGCACCTCGATCCTGCGCTGGCGCCCCGACAAGGCGCCGCGGCAATGCAGCTTCGAGCAGTTGAAGCAGAAGGTGGCCGATCCGATGAAGCTGTTGAAACAACCGTAGCCGGTAGCCCGGATGGAGCGCAGCGTAATCCGGGGCGGTCGTCATTTGTGGTGCGATTCCCGGATTACGCTGCGCTCCATCCGGGCTACGAACCGACCACTATCCGATCCATCCCGTCGCCAGCGCGTTCGCCAACTCCGGCTGGCCGTTGCGGCGAGCGAGCGCAGCCATCGTCTCGTGATCGTAGACGACATGGCGGAACGTGACCTGCCAGGCACCATCGGTTAGCTCGAGAATCGCATAGCGCGCGTGCGGCGTGCCGGCCTCGACGACATGCGGGAATGGATGCTTGTCACGAAAGCCCGGGCCGCCGACGCTGCCGGGATTGACGATCAGCCTTCCATCGCGAAGTCGCACCGCACGGGCGAGATGGGTGTGGGCGCACAGGATCAGCGATTGCGCGATGCCTTGCGCAAACTGCTCGATGCGATCGAGCGGCGACAGCGCCACCGCGCCGTCCGGATGCACGGTTTCGAGCCAATAGACTTCGTCATTGTCGGGCGTCGCATGACACATGAAAACCTGCTCGCGAAAGACGCGCGTCATCGGCTGCGCGCGCAGCCAGTCGAGTTGCGCGGCATCGAGCGCGGCATGGGCCGGGCGATCCCACGAGCCCATCTTCTCCGGCGGACGATCGAGCAGGTAGCGGTCGTGATTGCCGAGCACGTGTACGGCGTCGAGCTTCATCAGGATCTCGATGGTCCGGCGCGCATCGAGCGGGCCGCTGAGCATATCGCCGAGATTGACGATGTCCGAGACGCCCTGCGCGCGGATGTCGGCGAACACAGCTTCCAGCGCGAGGTAGTTTCCGTGGACGTCGGCAATCGCTGCAAAACGCATGGAGATTCCTGTAGCCCGGATGGAGCGAAGCGTAATCCGGGGCCTTTGTCGCTTTTGGTTCGGGCCCGGATTGCGCTTCGCTCCATCCGGGCTACGCAACCTCTATGCAGGAGGCGTGCCGTTGATGGCGAGCACGTGGCCGGCGAGATAGAGCGAGCCGGTGATCAGGATGCGCGGCGGCACTTCGTAGGCGAGTTTCGCCAAGGCGCGCAGTGCGGCCTCGACGCCGGGCGCGGGCTCGACGCGCATGCCGAGGCTGCGGGCGGCGTCCGTGAGGCGGTCGACCGGCATGGCGTTGTCGGTGTCGGGAATCGGCACCGCGATGATATGGCGGGTCAGACCGGCGAAATTGGCGAGAAAACCCCGCGCGTCCTTGTTGGCCATCATGCCCGCGATCACGACCAGCGGCCGCGACACCCGCTCTTCGAGATCGCCAAGCGCGGCCGCCGCAACGCGGCCGCCTTCCGCATTGTGGCCGCCGTCGAGCCAGATCTCCGAGCCCTGCGGCCCCCAAGCGAGCAGCTCTCCAGACGCAATGCGCTGCATCCGCGCCGGCCATTCCGCACCGACGATCCCGGCCTCGAATGCCGCCTGGTTGATCTTGAAGGCGTTGGTGGCCCGCAGCGTCGCGATGGCGAGGCCGGCATTGTCGAACTGGTGGCGGCCGAACAGGCGCGGCGCCGTGAGATCCATCAAGCCGCGCTCGTCGGAATAAACCAGCCGCCCGTGCTCGACATTGACGTGCCAGCTCTCGCCAGCGGCAAACAACGGTGCGCGCATGCGCTTGGCATGCGCCTCGATCACGGCCATCGCCTCACCCGGCTGCTCGGCGCACACCACGGGCACGCCACGCTTGATGATCGCGGCCTTTTCGCCCGCGATCGACGTCAAGGTGTCGCCCAGGAAATCCATGTGGTCCATGCTGACAGGCGTGATCACGCAGGCTGCTGGCGCATCGACCACGTTGGTTGAATCAAGCCGGCCGCCAAGGCCAACCTCCAGCAGAACCACATCGGCCGGGTTTTGCGCGAACAGATGAAACGCCGCCGCCGTCTTGAGCTCGAACACGGTGGCCGGCTCGCCGGCATTGACACGCTCGACCTGTTCCAGCGCCGCGCGCAACTCGTCGTCGCTGACGAGCACGCCGCCCCCGACGCGGCCGAGCCGGAAACATTCGTTGATGCGAACGAGATAGGGCGATGTGTAGGCGTGGACGCGCAGGCCGGCGGCCTCCAGCGTCGCGCGCAGATAAGCGAGCGTCGAGCCCTTGCCGTTCGTACCGGCGATGTGGATCACCGGCGGCAGCTTGCGCTCGGGATGACCGAGCCGCTCGAGCAGGCGGTGCATCCGCTCCAGCCCGAGATCGATGCGTTTCTGATGCAGGGCCGACAGCCGCCCGATCAATTCGCCGAGCGGCGGCTTTGTGCTGTCGGAGGAAGCGTTCACGCGTGCGGCGCGGCCGGCGCCGTTTCGGGAGCCGATACGATCTGCGCCGGGCTCACGACCGGCTGCACCGGTTTCGAGGCGGTCTCGAGCGCCGGCGCCCTGGTCAACAGTCGGCAGAGCCGCGCCAGGGTCGGGCGCAATTCGTGGCGATGCACGACCATGTCGACCATGCCGTGCTCCTTGAGGTATTCGGCGCGCTGAAACCCCTCGGGGAGTTTTTCGCGAATGGTCTGCTCGATCACGCGCGCGCCGGCAAAGCCGATCAGCGCACCCGGCTCGGCGATCTGCACGTCGCCGAGCATCGCATAGGACGCGGTGACGCCGCCGGTGGTCGGGTTGGTCAGCACGACGATGTAGGGCTGTTTTGCTTCACGCAGCATCTGCACCGCGACCGTGGTGCGCGGCATCTGCATCAGCGACAGGATGCCTTCCTGCATCCGCGCGCCACCACTGGCGGCGAACACGATGAAGGGCGACTTCTTCTCGACCGCGAGTTCGAGCCCGCGCACGATGGCTTCGCCCGCGGCCATGCCGAGCGAGCCGCCCATGAAGTCGAAATCCTGCACGGCGACAACGACGGCGGCACCTTCGAGCTTGCCGTAGCCGACCTTGATCGCATCGTTGAGGTTGGTTCGTGCGCGCGCATCCTTAATGCGATCGACGTACTTCTTCTCGTCACGGAACTTGAGCGGATCGGGCGTGACGTCGGGCAGCGCGACGTCGTACCAGGTCTCGTTGTCGAAAATCGACTTCAGACGCGCCACCGCATTCATGCGCATATGATAGTTCGAGCCGGGGATGACGAACTGGTTGGCCTCGACGTCCTTGTAGAACACGAGCTGTCCGGAATCCGGGCACTTGATCCACAGATTCTCCGGCGTCTCCCGCCGCAGCATGTTGCGGATCTTCGGCCGGACCACATTGGTAAGCCAGTTCATGGTTTGCTCCGATGTGCGATCCCGCCTGGGGACCGCCTGAAGGGATATATGGCGGCCGGGACCCGGCCCGGCAAGCCGCCGTATCGTCCGCCTTGCTCGTCGGACTTGCTCGTCGGACTTGGCAGCGGAATTAAGGCCTATTCCGCCGCCTGTTGCGCGCCTTTGACGCCCTGGGCCAGGGCCGCCGTCAGCTCGGCGACGGCGTTGACGGTTTTGCCGGTGGCGCGCCCGTCCGCATCGAGGCTGTTCTTGAGGGCGTCGACCAGCGCGGTGCCGACTACCGAACCATCGGCCTTCTCGGCAATGGCGCGTGCCGCCTCCGGTGTGCGGATGCCAAAACCAACGCAGATCGGCAGCTTGGTATGCCGCTTGATGCGCGCGACAGCTTCACCGACGGCGTTCGCATCCGCCGCTGCCGCACCGGTGATGCCGGCGATAGAGACGTAATAGACAAAGCCTGATGTGTTCGCGAGCACCGCGGGCAGGCGCTTGTCGTCCGTGGTCGGGGTCGCGAGGCGAATGAAGTTCAAGCCCGCCTTCAGCGCGGGAATGCAGAGCTCCTCGTCTTCCTCTGGCGGCAAATCGACGATAATCAGACCGTCAACGCCGGCCGTCTTGGCATCAGCCAAAAACTTGTCGACGCCGTAAATGTAGATCGGATTGTAATAGCCCATCAGCACCAGCGGCGTGACGTCGTCGTCCTTGCGGAAGCCGCGCACCAGATCGAGCGTCTTCTTCAGTGTCATGCCGACCTTGAGCGCGCGGAGCCCGGCGGCCTGGATCGACGGACCGTCCGCCATCGGATCGGTGAAGGGAATGCCGAGTTCGATGACGTCCGCGCCTGATTTCGAGAGCGCCTTGACGATCTCGAGCGACGTCGCCGGATCGGGATCGCCGGCCATCACATAGGTAACGAAGGCCGCGCGGCCCTGTTTTTTCAGCTCGGCGAAACGGTTGTCGATACGCGTGGTCACTTGCTCTTGCCCCTCAGGATGTCGCCGACCTGCGGGACGTCCTTGTCGCCGCGGCCGGAGAGGTTGACGACCATCAGGTGATCCTTCGTCCGCTTCGGCGCGAGCTCCATCACCTTGGCGATGGCATGTGCCGGCTCGAGCGCGGGGATGATACCTTCCAGCTTTGACAGCAACTGGAACGCTGCGAGGGCCTCGTCGTCGGTCGCGGAGAGATAGTTCACGCGGCCGATCTCGTGCAGCCAGGAGTGCTCGGGGCCGATGCCGGGATAATCGAGCCCCGCGGAGATCGAATGCGCGTCCTGGATCTGGCCGTCCGCATCCATCAGCAGATAAGTGCGGTTGCCGTGCAGCACGCCGGGACGGCCGCCGGCGATCGACGCCGCATGCAGTTGTGTCAGCCCATGGCCCGCAGCTTCGACGCCGAAGATCTCGACCGTGGAATCGTCGAGGAACGGATGAAACAGGCCCATCGCGTTGGAGCCGCCGCCGATACAGGCGACCAGCGAGTCCGGCAGGCGGCCTTCGATCTCCTGCATCTGCGCCTTGGTCTCGTTGCCGATGATCGACTGGAAGTCGCGCACCAGCGTCGGATAGGGATGCGGACCCGCGACCGTGCCGATGCAGTAGAACGTTTTGTGCACGTTGGTGACCCAGTCGCGCAGCGCCTCGTTCATGGCGTCCTTCAGCGTGCGCGTGCCCGACTGCACCGGAATCACCGTCGCGCCCAGCATCTCCATGCGGATGACGTTGGGCTGCTGCCGCTCGACGTCGACGGCGCCCATATAGACGATGCATTCCAGGCCGAAGCGCGCGCACAGCGTCGCGGTGGCAACACCGTGCTGGCCGGCGCCGGTCTCGGCGATGATGCGCTTCTTGCCCATGCGTCGCGCCAGCATGATCTGGCCGAGCACGTTGTTCACCTTGTGCGAGCCGGTGTGGTTGAGCTCTTCGCGCTTGAGGTAGATTTTCGCGCCGCCGAGATGCTCGGTCAGACGCTCGGCGAAATAGAGCGGCGAGGGCCGGCCGACATAATTCTTGAGATAGCCGTTCATCTCGGTCTGGAAGGCCGGGTCGGCCTTGGCCTCGGTGTAGGCTTTCTCCAGATCGAGGATCAGCGGCATCAGGGTTTCGGCAACGAAGCGTCCGCCGAAAATGCCGAAATGGCCGCGCTCGTCGGGGCCGCTGCGATAGGAATTTGGTTTTACAACATTCATCGGACGCTCAACTCTTGACTTGCATCTTGGCTTGCGCGCGCGGCGCGAATGAAGGCCTTGATCATCTCGGGGTCTTTCACGCCCGGGGCGCTCTCGACACCGGAGGAGACATCGACACCGCCGGCGCGGGTGACGCGAACGGCCTCGGCAACGTTGTCGGCGCTGAGGCCGCCCGAGACCATATACGGCAACGCGAGCTCCAGGTTTCCGAGCAGATGCCAATCGAACGGTGCACCGAGGCCGCCCGGCCGCGTTGCGTCCTTCGGTGCGCGCGCGTCGAACAGGATGCGTTCGGCAACCTCCGCGTAACCGGGCAGCACGGCGAGATCGGCTGAGGTCGCGACCGGCACGACCTTCATCACCGGGCGACCGAACCGCTGCCTGATGTCGCGCAGCCGCGCTACGCTCTCCGTGCCATGAAGCTGGAAAATGTCCGGCGACAGCGCGTCCATGATGTTGTCGAGCGTGGCGGCGTCGGCATCGACGGTGAGGGCGACCTTGAGCGCGCGCCGCTTCACCTGCCGTCCGAGCTCCCGGCCGGCCTCCAGCGATAAATGCCGCGGCGACGGCGGGAAGAACACGAAGCCCACCATGTCGGCACCCGCCTCGAGCGCCGTTTCGAGCGTCTCGGGCGTGGACAGGCCGCAGATTTTGACGAGCAAGGACATGTTCTCGACGGATGGGCTCAAAGCACAGGGAGGCCGCAGGTCCGCGGCCGGAAAACAGGCTTTTCGGTTGCGGCCGCTTCTACAACGTCGCGCGCTGCTTGTCTCGCCCGACGGGCCCGTAAAGCCCCACCCCGGAGGGAACGGGGAGGCGCTGGGACTCAGGCCTTGCTGCGGCCGCCTGGGCCCGCAGATCAGCCAGCTCGCCTCGCGCGGCCCGGGCATCCGCGTCATGCCGGCGCGCCGCACGCCGCCAGTGCCGCTGGCCCAACCAGACGGCACAACCGCCCGTGAGGACCCCAAGCGCAGCCACCACGATCAGGAGCAGGAACAGCGGCAGCGTGACCGAGAATGACGGGTCGTTGGCAACAAAGGGATCGAACGAGACCGTGACGAAATGCCGGTTGGCGACGGCAAAGACCATCAGGATCAGGCCCAGCGGAATTACGACCAGCGCGGTCAGGAATTTTCGCATCTCGGCTCGCTCGCCTTGAATCAAGCTTGCGGCCGCATCAATGGCGACCGCGGGAAACCCTGAGGTGGACCTCAGTCTGGCGCGCCTGGATCCGGGTGGTCGCGATTCAGCCGTTCGCGCATTTCCTTGCCGGTCTTGAAGAACGGAACGCTCTTCTGATCGACAGGCACATGGGCGCCGGTGCGCGGATTGCGCCCTGCGCGTGCAGGGCGATGCTTGACCGAGAAGGCACCGAAGCCGCGCAACTCGACGCGATCACCGCGCGCGAGAGCCGCTACGATCTCTTCGAGAATCGCATTCACAATGTTCTCGACATCCCGCTGGTACAGATGCGGGTTGTGCTCGGCGATACGCTGAACAAGTTCGGATTTGATCATCGAGAGATAGGACCCGGGAGCGTGCGGACGACCATTTCCGTGAAAATACCGTGATCTGTCAAGACGCTAAATGAAGGTTGAGCGTCGTGAAAATACGTGACAAATGCCGAAAAAGCGGGCTGGCCCTGCACGCGCCGAACGGGAAAAACCTCTGGGGCTCGCCCGGTTCCGGTCAGTTCGACGCCGCCGGCTGCCACAAAGCCAGCATCCCATCCATTCCGAGCCGATCGACCGCCTGCACGACGCCGGTTTGCGCGATTTGATGCGCAATCGAGCCTAAACCCAGTGCTTCCAGCGTCACTGCGGCCGCCGCCTTGAGGAACGGCAGATCGCTGAAGCGCGGCTGCAGCTTGTAATCGCGCACGGAGAGCCCCTTCTTGACGCCCTTCTGCTCGACCAGCCAGGTCACCGCGGTCTTCTCGTCGCCGATCTGATCGATCAGCTTGAGATCGATGGCCTGGCGTCCGGTGAAGACACGGCCATCAACCACTTTCTCGAGCTGCGTGTCATCCATGCCACGCCGTTCCTTCACCAATCCCTTGAACCAGGCATAGGAATCCTTCACCAGCGCATCGAGCGCCGCCCGTGCCTCGGGGCTGGTCGGCTCGAAACCGTTGGGCGCGGCCTTCAGCGGCGTGGATTTTACCTCCTCGACCTTGACGCCGACGGTCTTCAACAGCTCCGAGACGTTCGGGAATTGGAACAGCACGCCGATCGAGCCGACCAGCGAGCTCTGCTGGGCGATGATGTGATCGCTCGCGATCGCGGTGATGTAGCCGCCGGAGGCGGCGAGGCCTTCGACGACCACGACGAGCGGCTTCTTTGCCTTCAGCCGTACAAGCGAATCATAGAGCTGCTCGGAGCCGGCGGTGGTGCCGCCCGGCGAATTGACGTGAACGATGACGGCGGCAGCCTGCGAATTCTCCAGCCGCTCGAGCGCCTGCGTGCGATCGGAATCGCTGCGAATCAGGCCGTCGATCTGGACCCGCGCGATCGAGCCGGCGGACGCGAACGTGCCGCGCGCACCCGGCGTCGCGACCAGCGCGAAGCCTGCGATCGCCGCGACCGCGATCAGCGCGGCCAATACGCGCCAGAACGTCAGCTTGCGGCGGATCCTGCGGCGATCGACGATGATGTCCGAATCGAGCGACATCTCAGTATCTCCAAATGAAAGGCCAGGCGCGTTGTGCCGTCGCAGCGTCAGCATTGGCTTATCTGGATACATCAATTGCGGCGCAATTAGAAGAAAACAAGGCCTGGCACAGCCCGGATGGAGTCCGTAGCCCGGATGGAGCGGAGCGCAATCCGGGAGAATCCCGCCGGCCGCACGAATCCCGGATTTCGCTTTCGCTCCATCCGGGGCTACGGCCTCAACAACAAAAAAGCCCCGGCTCGCGCCGGGGCTTTGATGCAGCGAAACCTGCGTTTCGCTTACTTGGTGTCGCGGTTCTTGAGCGCGGTGCCGAGGATGTCGCCGAGCGTCGCCCCCGAATCGGAGGAGCCGTACTGCGCGATGGCTTCCTTCTCTTCGGCGACTTCGAGCGCCTTGATCGACACCTGGACCTTGCGGGCCTTCTTGTCGAACTGGATCACGCGGGCATCGACCTTCTCGCCGACGGCGAAACGTTCGGCGCGCTGATCGTTGCGGTCACGGGCGAGCTCCGAGCGCTTCACGAAAGTGGTGAAGTCGGTCCCGGTGATCTTCACCTCGATGCCGCTCTCCTTCACTTCGATCACTTCGCAGGTCACGACCGCGCCCTTCTTGACATCGCCCGGCTCGGCGAAGGGGTCGCCTTCGAGCTGCTTGATGCCAAGCGAGATGCGCTCCTTCTCGACGTCCACATCGAGCACCACGGCTTTCACCATGTCGCCCTTCTTGTAGTTGTCGATCACCTGCTCGCCCGGCTGCTTCCAGTCGAGGTCGGAGAGATGGACCATGCCGTCGACGTCGCCCTCGAGGCCCAGGAACAGACCGAACTCGGTCTTGTTCTTGACTTCGCCCTCGACCGTCGAACCGGTCGGGTGACCTTCGACGAAGACCTCCCACGGGTTGCGCATGGTCTGCTTGAGGCCGAGCGAGATGCGGCGCTTGACGGAATCGACTTCGAGCACCTGCACTTCGACTTCCTGCGAGGTCGAAACGATCTTGCCGGGGTGCATGTTCTTCTTGGTCCACGACATCTCGGAGACGTGGATCAGGCCTTCGATGCCCGGCTCAAGCTCGACGAACGCGCCGTAGTCGGTGATGTTGGTGACGCGACCGGTGAAGCGGGCACCCAGCGGGTACTTGGCTTCGATGCCCTGCCACGGATCATCCAACAGCTGCTTCATGCCCAGCGAGATGCGGTGCGTCTCGTGGTTGATCTTGATGATCTTGACCTTCACGGTCTGGCCGATCGAGAGCACCTCGGTCGGATGGTTGACGCGGCGCCACGCGATATCGGTGACGTGCAGCAGACCGTCGATGCCGCCGAGATCAACGAACGCACCGTAATCGGTGATGTTCTTGACCACGCCGTCGATGACCTGACCCTCTTCGAGGTTCTGCACCAGCTCCTGACGCTGCTCGGCGCGGGTCTCTTCGAGAACCGTGCGGCGCGACACGACGATGTTGCCGCGGCGACGGTCCATCTTGAGGATCTGGAACGGCTGCGAGTTGTTCATCAGCGGCGCAACGTCGCGGATCGGACGGATGTCGACCTGCGAACGCGGCAGGAAGGCCACGGCACCGTCGAGGTCGACAGTGAAGCCGCCCTTGACCTGGTTGAAGATGACGCCGTTGACCTTCTCATTGTTCTGGAAGGCCTTCTCGAGCTTGCCCCAGCTCTCTTCGCGGCGCGCCTTGTCACGCGACAGCACGGCCTCGCCGAGGGCGTTCTCGATCCGATCGAGGAACACTTCCACCTCGTCGCCGACCTTGAGCTCGCTGTCGCGGCCGGGGCCGGAAAATTCGCGCAGGGCAACGCGGCCCTCGGTCTTCAGGCCGACGTCGATGACGGCCATGTCCTTTTCGATTGCAACAACCTTGCCCTTGATGACTGAGCTTTCCTGCAGGTTGCCACCTGCGAAGGACTCGTCGAGCATCGCGGCGAAATCGTCGCGCGACGGGCTATAGGTATCAGCAGAAGTCGAAGCCATTTGTTCTCCAGTTGCGGATGTCGTGCCGGCCGTTGGGTTCTTGGGCGCATCGTACGCGCAGTGTCGGAAGGTCCGCAGAACCTTCGAGCGACCGCTCGCTGTTCCGACCTGGAGGCGGAACAGCGGAAGCGGGCCGGCTGAGGCCCGCGCATTCGATACGTGGAAATCTTTTGTCCGGAACCTGGATCGCGTCGGCCCGAGCAGGGACCGAGAGTATCGACCTCAAAGAGCGGGAGCGGGCGCTTCCTCCAATGACGGCAGCGGCTTAACCCCGCGACCGGCCCGCTCGGACGGCCTCGATAATGTCGATGGCGGCCCGGACGCCGCCTTCTATATCCAGTTGGGAGTTATCTAGCAAGTAAGCATCCGCGGCCGGCTTCAGGGGCGCGATCGCCCGGTTCTTGTCGCGTTCGTCGCGCTGGATGATGTCGGCGAGCACGGCCGCCTCGTCGGCCTCCTCGCCCCGCGCCTTGGCCTCCATGGTCCGGCGGCGGGCGCGAACCTTGGGGTCGGCGACGACGAAGATCTTCACGTCGGCATGGGGGCAGATCACGGTTCCAATATCCCGACCGTCAAGCACGGCGCCGGGCGGATCGGCGGCGAACTGCCGCTGAAAGCTGATCAGGGCCTCGCGCACTTTGGGGATTGCCGAGACGATGGAGGCGCCCTCGCCGGCCTTCTGGGTCTTCAGGGCGGGATTGCCGAACTTTTCGGGATCGAGTTCCAGCGCCGCAGCGATCGCCGCCGCCTCGTCCCGGAGATCATGACCGGACTGCATCAGGGAATAGGCCACCGCGCGATAGATCACGCCGGTATCAAGATGACGGTAGCCGTAATGGTGAGCAAGGCGCTTGCCGAGCGTGCCCTTGCCCGACGCCGCGGGCCCGTCGATGGCGATGATCATGAAAAATCGGCCCCAAGCGAACGCATCATCGGGATGAAATCCGGAAAACTGGTGGCGATGAAGGCGGTGTCGTCGACGGTCACCGGCTGGTCCGACGCGCAGCCCATCACCAGCGCGGACATCGCGATGCGATGGTCCATGTGGGTGGCCACAACGCCGCCGCCGGGAACGTGGCCGCGGCCTTCGACGATCAAATCGTCGCCGGAGACCTCGACCTTGACGCCGTTGACGCGGAGCATGGCGGCAGTGGCTTCGAGACGGTCGGATTCCTTGACGCGCAGCTCCTGGAGGCCGCGCATGATGGTCGTGCCCTCGGCAAAGGCGGCCGCCACCGCCAGCACCAGATATTCGTCGATCATCGACGGTGCGCGCTCCGGCGGCACCTCGACACCGCGCAATTTCGAGGCACGTACGCGCAGCTTTGCCATCGGCTCGCCGGCGTCGCCGCGAACTTCGCTTTCCTCGATCGAGGCACCCATTTCGCGCAGCGTGGTGAAAAGACCGGTCCGCAGCGGATTGGTCATGACATCGGACAGGACGAGGTCGGAACCTTCGACGATCAGCGCAGCAACGATGGGGAACGCCGCCGACGAGGGATCGGCGGGCACGACGACATTGGCGCCATGCAGCTCAGGCTGCCCTACGAGCGTGATACGGCGGCCGTGCTGACCTTCCCGCACCGAGCTGATCTCGGCGCCGAAATGCTTGAGCATCAGCTCGGTGTGGTCGCGACTGGCCTCGGTCTCGATGACGGTGGTGGTGCCCGGCGCGGCCAGGCCCGCGAGCAGCACGGCGGATTTGATCTGAGCCGAGGCCACCGGCGTCTTGTAGGTGATCGGCAGCGGATCGCGCGCACCCTGGACGGTCAGCGGCAGACGGCCGCCCTCGCCGCCGGCGACGACCTTCGCACCCATCTTTTCCAGCGGGTCCAGAATCCGGCGCATGGGCCGGGTGCGCAGCGAGGCATCGCCGTCGAAAATCGCAGAGATCGGGCAGCCGGCGACGGCGCCCATGACGAGCCGGCAGCCGGTGCCGGAGTTGCCGAAATCCAGCGGCGCTTTGGGCTCCGCGAAGCCCGCGACACCCACGCCGTTCACCTTCCAGGCGAAATCTCCGGTGCGCTCGACCCTGGCGCCGAGCGCCTGCATGGATTTGGCGGTGTTAAGGACGTCCTCGCCCTCCAGGAGGCCCGAAATCCGCGTCTCTCCGACCGCGAGCGCGCCGAGGATGAGGGCACGGTGGGAGATCGACTTGTCTCCGGGCACCCGTACTTTCCCGGTCAGGGGACCGCTGGCGCGCGACTGGAGCGGCGTCGGCTTGTCGGAATCGGTCAAGTTTGTGTCCTTGGATAGGCCCGAAACGTCCCTGCGGGACTCGCGGGGCAGGTACCACATGGTCTCCCCGCCGTCACGAGCATGTCGTTCTCCCGCAATGCGCTATTGACAGCGGGCCGCCAACTAGCCAAGTGAAGCACCGCTTTTCAGACATTTCCAGGATTCCTCTGCCGTGGCCAAGTCCGAACTCGGAACTAAACGTATTTGCCCGACCACGGGCAAAAAGTTCTATGACCTCAACAAGAATCCGGTGATCTCGCCCTATACCGGTGAAGTCGTGCCGATCGCGCCCATCGCGCCGGCTCGCGCACCCCGCGGCGCCGAAGCCCGCCACGCAGCCGCTGCCGCCGACGCCACGCCGGAGCCGGCGGAGGTCGAGGAGGTCTCGCTCGAGGAGGCCGATGCCGAGGAGAACACCGGCAAGGTCAAGGCCGTCGTGCCCGAATCCGAGGACGACATCGAAGTCGATGAGACCATCGAGGACGATGACGACGACGATTCGACCTTTATCGCCGACGACGAAGAAGGCGACGAGGACGTGACCGACATCATTGGTGATGTCGGCGGTGACGAAGAGACTTGAGATAATTCCAGAACTGTGGTTCTGGGTCTTTCCCGACGCGTCGCCCAAGGCGCGTCGGACGGTTAAGGGGCCATAGCTCAGCTGGGAGAGCGCTTGCATGGCATGCAAGAGGTCGGCGGTTCGATCCCGCCTGGCTCCACCAGCCTTCGCTGGCTTCGCCAGCTACGGCTCGGCAAGCCAGCTCCGCTCCATCGTAGCGAAGCTAGCGAAGGCTGCCGCGGCGTAGCCCGAAGGGCGAAGCCGGGCTTCAGCAGATCAGAAGCGGATGTAAGCTCTCCCTCGACAACTGGGGAGTGTGCTGTGAAGTACGTCTACATCCTTGAAAGCCTCAACTCGCTCCACTTCTACGTCGGGATTACCGACGATCTGCGCGCCCGACTGACAAAGCACAATGCTGGCGAGGTGCCCCACACCTCGAAATACGGGCCTTGGCGTCTCAAGACTTACGTTGCGTTCAGCAACGAGAAGCAAGCCGTAGCATTCGAGAAGTATCTGAAGTCAGCGTCCGGTCGCGCCTTCGCCAAGAAACGGCTCTAACCCTACTCCCCGATCACCGCATTCAACCGATCGCGCAACGCCACAATCTCGTCCTTCATCGCGACCAGTTCCGAGACTGAACAATCCGATGCCGCCAGGATCGATTGCGGCACGGCGCGGGCCTTGTCCTTCAGGGCGTGGCCCTGCGGGGTCAACGCGATCAGCACCTGACGCTCGTCCTCGCTCGAGCGCGTGCGCTTGACGAGGTGGGCCGCCTCGAGCCGCTTGAGCAGCGGCGTCAGCGTACCCGAATCCAGGTGCAGCTTTTCGCCGATGTCCTTGACCGGCACGTCGTCGCGCTCCCACAGCACCAGCATCACCAGATATTGCGGATAGGTCAGGCCGAGCCGGTCCAGCAGCGGCTTGTAGACGCGGTTGAAGGCATGCGCGGCCGAATAGACCGCGAAGCAGATCTGGTTATCGAGGCGCAGCGGCGCGTCCGCTGCCGAATGTTTCCGGGGCATCGAGAATCTCACAGGACTTGCTCCATTCTGGGGCCGGCCGGCGGCATATTCAATTGCGAACAATTAAATGTGAGGCCTCATAATTTCAATTGCGCGCAATCTAATTGTTTGCGATAAAGATCGCACCCCACCCGAAAACACAGGGAGACGAAAATGTCAGTGAACGTCCTTTACAAGACCAGCGCAAAAGCCACCGGCGGCCGCGACGGCCATGCTGCGACCCTCGACGGCGCGCTCGACGTCAAGCTCACCACGCCGAAGGAACTCGGCGGTGGAGGCGGTGCCGGCAACAATCCCGAGCAGCTGTTTGCGGCGGGCTATGCCGCCTGCTTCATCGGCGCGATGAAGTTCGTCTCCTCGCAGGGCGGCCCCAAGGTTCCGGCCGACGCCTCCGTGACCTCGACCGTCGGCATCGGCCCGCGCGCGGCCGGCGGCTTCGGTCTCGACATCGACCTCGCCGTCTCACTGCCGGGCCTCGCCCGCGCGGAAGCCGAGGCGCTGGTCGAGAAGGCACACCAGGTGTGCCCGTATTCCAACGCGACGCGCGGCAATGTCGATGTTCGCCTGACGGTCGTCTGATTGGTTAGCTGAAGCCGCTGGCCCGGGATGCCCTCGGACCGGCCGCTTCCGTTTGATTTGCCATCCCGCGGGATTGCGGCGAGCGGCCTGCATGACGCCCTACGCGGGAAGCCATTGCCGGCTCGGACGAACCTCGTTAGGCCTGTGATCATATCGACACAGGGGACGCGAAGGCATGACTGAAGCCGCCAGTTCTGGAGCTGCCACGGGCGCAATGAGCGGCCTGCGCGTCATCGATCTCACGCGCGTGCTCGGCGGTCCCTATTGCACCCAGATCCTCGCCGACCACGGCGCCGACGTGATCAAGGTCGAGCCGCCCGCAGGCGACGAGGTACGCGACTGGGGCCCTCCCTTCCACGAGGAAGACGCGGCCTATTTCATCGGCATCAACCGCAACAAGCGCTCGATCGGCCTCGACCTCGCCTCCGAGGGCGGCCGGACCGTGCTGCTCAAGATGCTGGAGAGCGCCGATGTCCTGATCGAGAACTTCAAGCCGGGCACGCTGGAGAAATGGGGCATCGGCAACGAGGTCCTGCGCGAAAAATTTCCGCGCCTCGTGCATTGCCGGATCTGCGGCTTCGGCGCCGACGGCCCGCGCGGCGGCAACCCCGGCTATGACGCCATCATCCAGGCCATGACCGGTATGATCGCGGCGACCGGCTCGCCCGAGAGCGGACCGATGCGGATCGGCGTGCCGCTGGTCGACATCGGCACCGGCCTCTATGCGGCGATCGGCATCCTGATGGCGCTCTCGGAGCGGCAGCGCTCGGGCCAGGGCCAGTTCCTGGAGACCACGCTGTACGAGACCGGTCTCGCCATCATGCATCCGCACACCGCGAATTATTTCATGCATGGCAAGCCGCCGGCGCTCACCGGCAACGAGCATCCCAACCTCGTGCCTTATGCGATCTTCCCGACCAAGACCGACGACATCTTCATCGGCGTCGGCAATGACGGCACCTTCCGCAAGCTCGCCAAGGAGATCGGCAAGCCCGAGCTCGGCACCGATCCGCGCTTTGCCCGCAACAAGGACCGCATCGCCAATCGCGAGGCACTGCGCGCCGAGCTCGCCGCCGTGTTCAGCCAGCACGAGGCCGAGCCGCTGTGCAATCGCCTGCTCGCCGCGGGCCTGCCCGCAGGGCCCGTGCAGAAGATCGACCAGGCGTTGACCAACCCGCACACGATCGCGCGCGGCGATATTATCGAGAAAGATTGGTACAAGGGCGTGGCATCCCCGATCCGGCTCGATCGCAGCAAGCCGAGCCTGCGTCGGCTGCCGCCGAAATTCAGCCAGCACGCGGCCGAGGTGCTGGGCGAATTCGGCTACTCCAGGTCCGAGATCGACGCGATGGTCGAGCAGGGCACGGTCTGCGGACCCGAGCGCGAGCGCTAGCGCCTCGCCTTCCTCATCCGACGGCAATGCCGCACTGCGGCGCGGGCGCTCTGTGCATCGCGAACGGAGGACGCTGCGCGCGCGGCATTCGCCTATTTGACGACTTCCCTTTTGCCGCGCTTGCCGCTTTCGTTTCGGCCGCTTACACAGTCATGTGAACGTCATATGGCGCTGCTAGCGCAAGCGATCATTTTTGACGGCCCAAGAGAACGGCCAAGGGAGGTTTACTTGATGGCTCTTAGACACTTTGGAGCGGCTGCCGCCATTGCGCTCACGGTTGGACTATCGGCCTCGCCGGCCTTGGCCGCGACCGAAATCCAGTGGTGGCACGCGATGACCGGCGCCAACAACGACGTCATCGTCAAGCTCGCCACCGACTTCAACGCGTCGCAGAGCGACTACAAGGTGATCCCGACCTACAAGGGCAACTATCCCGATACGATGAACGCCGGCATCGCGGCGTTCCGCGCCGGCAACGCCCCGCACATCATGCAGGTGTTCGAAGTCGGCACCGCGACCATGATGGCCGCGACCGGCGCCGTGAAGCCCGTCTACAAGCTGATGGCCGACGCCGGCGAGAAGTTCGATCCCAAGATCTACCTGCCCGCCATCACCGGCTATTATTCGACGTCGAAGGGCGAGATGCTGTCGTTCCCCTTCAACTCGTCCTCGACCGTGATGTGGGTGAACCTCGACGAGCTGAAGAAGGCGAACGTGGAGATCCCGAAGACCTGGCCCGAAACGTTCGAGGCCGCCAAGAAGCTGAAGGCTGCCGGTCACGACACCTGCGGTTTCTCCGGCTCCTGGGTCACCTGGGTCAATCTCGAGCAGCTCTCGGCCTGGCACAACGTGCCGCTCGCCAGCAAGGCCAACGGCCTCGACGGCTTCGACACCGTGCTCGAGTTCAACGGACCGCTTCAGGTCAAGCACCTCGAAACCCTGGTCGAGCTGCAGAAGACCAAGACCTACGACTATGCGGGCCGCACCAACACCGGCGAAGGTCGCTTCACCTCGGGCGAATGCCCGCTCTACCTGACCTCCTCGGCGTTCTTCGGCAACGTCAAGGCGCAGGCCAAGTTCGCCTTCACCGCCGTGCCGATGCCGTATTATCCCGACGTCAAGGGCGCACCGCAGAACTCGATCATCGGCGGCGCTTCGCTGTGGGTGATGGGTGGCAAGTCGGCCGAGGAATACAAGGGCGTCGCAAAGTTCCTGACCTTCCTCTCGGACACCGATCGCCAGGTCTATATCCACAAGGCCTCGGGCTATCTGCCGATCACCAAGGCGGCCTACGCCAAGGCGAAGGAAGAGGGCTTCTACAAGGACCAGCCCTATCTCGAGACCCCGCTGCTCGAGCTGACCAACAAGGAGCCGACCGAGAATTCGCGCGGACTGCGCCTCGGCAACATGGTGCAGCTGCGTGACGTCTGGTCGGAAGAGATCGAGCAGGCGCTGGCCGGCAAGAAGTCCGCCAAGCAGGCGCTCGATTCCGCCGTCGAGCGCGGCAACACGATGCTGCGGCAGTTCGAAAAGACGGCCGTAAAATAAGGCGAAGACGCCGGCAGGCCGCACGGCCTGCCGGCGTCGCCCATCATGCAAAAGCAAGCGATTTTCCAGTCAAGGCTGTTACCGTACGCGCTGGTTGCGCCGCAGCTCGCGATCGTCCTGATTTTCTTCTATTGGCCGGCGCTGCAGGCGGTGATCCAGTCCTTCCTGCTCCAGGATGCGTTTGGGCTGTCGACCACCTTTGTCTGGTTCGAGAATTACGTCGAGCTGTTCAAGGACGCGGCCTATTTCGAGGCGATCGTCCGGACCTTCTTGTTCTCGTTCGCCATCGCGGTCTCGTCGCTATCCTTCGCGCTGCTGCTCGCCGTGATGGCGGACAAGCCGCTGCGTGGCTCGATGCTCTACCGCACGCTGCTGATCTGGCCCTATGCGGTGGCGCCGCCCGTGGTCGGCGTGCTCTGGATCTTCATGCTGCATCCCTCGCTCGGCGTGCTCTCGCGCTATCTGCGCAACATGGGCATCGACTGGAATCCGCTGCTCGACGGCGACCAGGCCGCCGCTCTGATCATCCTCGCCGCCGCGTGGAAGCAGATCTCCTATAATTTCCTGTTCTTCCTCGCCGGCCTGCAAGCGATTCCGAAGAGCGTGTTCGAGGCCGCCGCGATCGACGGCGCCCGTCCGATGCGGCGGTTCTGGACCGTGACCTTCCCGCTGCTGTCGCCGACCATCTTCTTCCTGCTGGTGGTCAACATCGTCTACGCCTTCTTCGACACGTTCGGCATCATCGACACCATGACCCGCGGCGGTCCCGGAACGTCCACGGTCACGCTGGTCTACAAGGTCTATTCCGACGGCTTGCTCGGCGGCAATCTCGGCAGCTCGGCGGCGCAGTCGGTGATCCTGATGGTTATGGTCATCGTGCTCACCGGAATCCAGTTCCGCTTCGTCGAACGCAAGGTGACCTACTGATGGTCGAGGAAGAGGGCTTCCGGCGCTACATCGCCCACGCCATTTTGTGGATCGGGATCGCGATCGTCGCCTTCCCCGTCTACATCGCGTTCGTCGCCTCGACCCAGGACAACGCGCTGATCGCCAACGGGCAGATGTCGCTGTTGCCGGGCGGCCATTTCTTCGAAGTCTACTACCAGACCATTTTCGTCGGCACGAGCGGATCGACCCGCGAGCCCGTCGGCAACATGATGCTGAACTCGCTGGTGATGGCGCTGCTGATCGCGGTCGGCAAGATCGCGATCTCGATCATCTCGGCCTATGCGATCGTCTATTTCCGCTTTCCGTTCCGGATGCCGATCTTCTGGATCATCTTCATCACCCTGATGCTGCCGGTCGAGGTCCGCATCTATCCGACCTACAAGATCGTCGCCGATCTGCACATGCTCGACAGCTATGCGGGCCTGTCGCTGCCGCTGATCGCCTCGGCCACCGCGACGCTGCTGTTTCGCCAGTTCTTCATGACGGTGCCGGACGAGCTGCTGGAGGCCTCGCGCATCGACGGCGCGGGTCCCCTGCGCTTCTTCTGGGATACGCTGCTGCCGCTGTCGCGCACCAACATGGCGGCGCTGTTCGTGATCCTCTTCATCCTCGGCTGGAATCAATATCTCTGGCCGCTGCTGATCACCACCCGTGACGACATGCAGACCATCCAGGTCGGCATCCGCAAGATGATCACCACCACCGACGCGCTGACCGAATGGCCGATCGTGATGGCGACCGCCGTGCTTGCGATGCTGCCGCCGGTGTTCGTCGTCGTCGTGATGCAGAAATTGTTCGTGCGCGGACTCGTGGAGACGGAAAAGTAAATCCCATGGCTAACGTCACCCTGCGCAACGTCCGCAAAACCTACCCCGGCGGCTTCGAGGCCATCAAGGGCGTCAACGTCGATGTCGGCGACGGACAGTTCTGCGTGCTGGTCGGTCCCTCCGGCTGCGGCAAGTCGACATTGCTGCGCATGGTCGCGGGCCTCGAAACCGTCACCGGCGGCGAGATCGACATCGGCGGCCGCATCGTCAACCAGATCGAGCCCGCCGACCGCGACATCGCGATGGTGTTCCAGAACTACGCGCTCTATCCGCATATGAGCGTCTTCAACAACATGGCCTACGGCCTGCGCAACCGCGGCATGAAGGAGGCCGAGGTCAAGACCCGCGTCGACGAAGCCGCGCGCGTGCTCGAGCTCACGTCCATGCTGGAGCGCAAGCCGCGCCAGCTCTCCGGCGGTCAGCGCCAGCGCGTCGCCATGGGCCGCGCCATCGTGCGCCAGCCCAAGGTGTTTCTGTTCGACGAGCCGCTGTCCAACCTCGACGCAAAGCTCCGCATCGCGATGCGGGTCGAGATCCGCAAATTGCAGCGCCGGCTCAACACCACGTCGATCTACGTCACCCACGACCAGCTCGAGGCGATGACGCTCGCCGACATTCTCGTGGTGATGAATGGCGGCCAGGTCGAGCAGGTCGGCAATCCGCTCGCAATCTACGAGAAGCCGGCGACGACCTTCGTCGCCTCCTTCATCGGTGCGCCGCCGATGAATCTGATGTCGATCCGCGCCGAGGAGATCAAGTCGCAACTCGGCAGCACCGATGCCGGCATCCTCGGCATCCGCCCGGAGGATTTCGTCATCACCGACCAGACCCCGGCCGGCGGCGTCGCGCTCCCGCTCACCGTGGAAGCGATCGAGCGCGTCGGCGCCGAAACCTTCGTCTACGGCACGCGGGCTCAGGACGAGCAGCGCATCGCCGCCAATCCCGGCGAACTGCCGCCCGGCGAGGTCATCGTCCGCATTCCCGGCTCAGAGGCGCCGCCGATCGGCGCGAAGATCCGCGTCGCAGCGACGCGCCAAAAGCTGCATCTGTTCAGCGGCGACGGCCGGACGCGGATCGAGGCCTGACCTGGTTCCACAGGGCCGTCGATTAAAAACCGCGAAAACAACCCCATGCACAGTAGAAGGGGGTTTGTTTTCGTTGAGAGAATTCGGCCGGCTAACTCGTCGTCATGCCCGGGCTTGTCCCGGGCATCCACGTTCTTCACGCGCGAGTAAAGGTCGTGGATGGCCGGGACAAGCCCGGCCATGACGATGCGGAAGCAACGGTGCACGTAAGCGGAAATGGCCAATCCACAGCCCCCGGCTACGTCCTTGAACCCACACGCGGATATGCCCATATTGCTGATCAAGGGGTGCCTGTACGGGCCCTGATGCACCAAAGTCGCTTCGAGAGGACTTTGTAAACTATGTCTCGTGTTCCCACGCTTTCCAGTCCGTTCCTTCTGGGCTTCGACGAGATCGAGCGCGTGCTCGATCGGGTCGTCAAAGGTGCCGACGGTTACCCTCCCTACAATATCGAGAGGTGCGACCGGTCGGAGGGCCAGCCCGAGCGGTTGCGAATCACGCTGGCGGTCGCCGGATTCACCCGCGACCAACTCGATGTAACCATTGAGGAAAACCAGCTCGTCATTCGCGGACGGCAGCAGGACGACAAGTCCCGGCAATACATCCATCGCGGCATCGCCGCGCGCCACTTCCAGCGCACCTTCGTGCTGGCGGAGGGGATGCTGGTGCTGGGTGCGGATCTGAAGAACGGATTGCTGGCGATCGATCTTGCCCGGCCGGAACCGGAGAGGATCGTTAAGACAATCGCTATCAATGAGCACGAATAATGGAACGAGTAGCGGACTCGACCGCTTAGTGTTCCAGAGGAGTCGAGACCATGAGTGAAGGTCACGTTGCGTTCGAATACGAAGCCAAGAACGTCTCGCCGGAGACGCTGGCAACCCTCGGCGAAGGCCATATCGCCTATGTGAAGCAAATCCGATCAGAAGATGTGCCGGGCCTGTTTCCCGAAGCGCCGAAGATCGCGCCGGGCCTCAAGCTCTTCGCGCTCCACGCCGCCGACGGCACGCCGATCATGCTGACCGACAGCCGCGAAGCCGCGATCGCCAACGCCTGGAGCAACGAGCTGCAAGCGGTGAGCGTGCACTGAGCACGCGCGCGTCGCACGAATAGAGTTTCAAGCGGGCATGCCTTCGCAGGAAGGCGTGCCCGTTTTGCTTTTGCGGCCGAATTCGGATACTCTAAATTCTGGTTGATCCGACCAGAAGGCACAGCATGTCGACAAAGCGTCCCTCGCCGAAGAAGCGCTCCCAATCCGGTCGATGGAGCCTTCAGGATGCGAAGACTCACCTCAGCCAGATCGTCAGGGAGGCCCAACGCACCGGACCGCAGCGCGTTACGCTGCACGGGAAAGACGCCGCGGTTATTATCGCGGCGGAGGAATTCGACCGCCTCAAAAGTCCCGTAAGTGGACGCGACATCGTTACGGTCCTCGCCAAATCGCCGTTGGGCGACGTGGAGTTTGAGCGCCTGACGATCAAATCCAAAGTTCGGGACGTTGAGCTTTGAGAGGATGGCTGCTCGATACCAACGTGGTTTCGGAACTACGCAGGCCCAAACCCAATCCTGGCGTTGCCGATTTTGTTGCCAGCCAAAGCGGCGATGATCTCTATGTCACCGAGGTCACCTTCGCCGAAATCGTCTACGGCATCGAACAACTGTCCGATCCCACCAGACGCGCAGACCTTCGATCGTGGTTAGACAACACGCTGCGACCGCTGTTTGCGGGGCGGGTTCTTCCCATCACCGAAGATGTCATCGTGCGGTGGAAAACGATGGTCATCGAGGGCCGCAAGCGCCGCCATACGTTCGGGCAGCCTGACTTGTTCATCGCGGCTATCGTCGCGCTACAGGATCTGATTGTTGTTACACGTGATATCGACGAATTCGTCGAAGCGCGCGTGCCGGTGTTTGATCCGTGGACGCACAAATTCTACTGCGACGGCGACGAGACGCTCATGCGGCCACCCGTGACTCTCGAAGCGATATCGAGTTTGTAGCAAAGCAGATCGTCCCAAGCCCCACGGAAGATGGCGGCCCCGGCTCCGCGATCACTTCACAAAGCCGAGTCCTTCGCGCGCCGTGTCCACGGCCCATTTGTCGCTCAGTGGCAGCGCGAGCACGCTGTTGAAATCCGCGCGCGCATGTTTTGGGTCGGACATCATCATGTAGAGGAGGGCACGATTGACCAGGGCGAGCTGGCTGTTCGGATCGAGCCGGATCGCCTCGTTGTAGTCGGCGAGCGCGCGATCGTGCTGTCCGATGTCCCGAAACAGACCGGCGCGACTATTGTAGGCCTCCCAATTCCCCGGCTGTAATCGGATTACTTCGTCGAAATCGGCAAGGGCGCGTTTGTCGTCGCCCTTTCCGTGCAGGACGACGCCGCGAACGAGATAGGCCTTTGCGAAAGATGGTCTCATCCTCGTCACGTCATCCAGTTCCCGGATGGTGCTGTCGGCATCGTCCTTCTTCAGGAACACCATGGCCCGGCAGTAGTGGCCGCCGGCATTTCCGGGTTCCAGGCGGACGGCGCTGTCGCAATCGTCCAGAGCTGCATCGATCTCGCCCTTGTGGGAGCGAATGGTGCTTCGCAACTCGTAGGGCCAGGCGGCGGCCGGATTGCGCTGCATCGCCTCGCTGTAATCGGCGACGGCGTGATCGGTGTCGCCCTTCGCTGCATACGCCTCCCCTCGCATGACGAGCGCACGGTAAGCCTGCTTGGGGCTGCGTTCGATGGCCGCGGTGAAGTCGGCGATCGCACGATCGAAATCGCGCCTGTTGAAATATTCCTCGGCGCGCGAGGTGTAGGACGGCCCATAATTTGGGTCGAGGCGAATGGCCTCGTTGTAGTCGAGCATGGCGTGATCGCCATCGCCCTTCGCCGAATAGGCGCGACCGCGGCAATTATAGGCCCGCCCGAAATTCGGATCGATCCGGATCGCGGCGCTGCAATCCTCGAAGGCGCGATTCCAGTCGTGCTTGATGTAGTAGGCTTCGCCGCGCAGCTCGTAAGCGACCGCATTGGTTGGGTCGGCTGCGATGATCTCGGTCTTCTCCGCGATGACGCGGTCGTTGGACGCCTCGTCGGCGCGGGCCACGGCGGTGGCGACAATGGTGATGGAGCAAAGCAGACTGAAGACCCGCCCGATCGAACCGCCCATCATCTTGCAAAATCCCCGCGCCGAAAACCGTGCCGGAGACGATCTATCGCAGCGCCCGGCTGCACAATATGTCGCAGACGGCGCTGCGTCGGTTCGAGGGAGAAGGGTTAAGCCGCAGTCGCCGGCGGCAGCGCGAGCACCGAATAGATCGCCTGGGCGTCGCGCGAGGCGCGGAGCTTCTTGGCGATGTCCTGGTCGCGGAGGAGACGGGCGATGCGGGCCAGTGCCTTCAAATGATCGGCGCCGGCGCCTTCGGGGGCGAGCAGCAGGAAGACGAGATCGACCGGCTGGCCGTCCATCGATTCGAAATCGATCGGACGATCGAGACGGGCGAACAGCCCGAAGATCTTTTCCAGCTTGGGCAGCTTGCCGTGGGGAATGGCGACGCCGTAGCCGACCGCGGTGGTGCCGAGCTTTTCACGCTGCAGGAGCACCTCGAACACGGAACGCTCGTTCTGCCCGGTCAGCTCGGCGGCCTTGGCCGCGAGTTCCTGAAGCGCCTGCTTCTTGCTGTTGACCTTCAATGCCGGGAGAATCGCCTCGGGCGCGACCAGATCGGTAATCGGCATGGAAGTCTTCCGAGGTGAATGAAAACGTCAGGTTCCGAATTGGCCAGCCTGGACAAAGAACCTAGGCGGGCCGACGTCAAGAAGTTGAAGCAGGAGGCGGACTTAGCTCGCCCCTGATGTGGGGGGCTTCTACTCCAACGCAATCCCGGTGCCAACTCCCGCGTGCAGCTTTGCCCCGGTCATTGTTAAGGCGGAAAGGGGCACCCGGCGCGGGGGCCGCAGGGTGTCGCCCAGCGGCCTCAGGCCTTGCCGTCCGTCTTGACCCCCGGGGGGTCGATCCAGCCGACATTGCCGTCCGCCCGGCGGTAAATGATGTTCACCCGGCCCGAGGAGCCGTGCTGAAACACCAGGCAGGGCGCCCCGCTGAGGTCGAGTTCCATGACCGCTTCGCTGACGGACAGCGGCTTCAGCGAGGTGGTGGCCTCGGCGATGATGACGGGGCTGTAGCCGGTGATCTCGTCCTCGTCCTCACCTTCGCCCGGGGCCTCCAGCACGTAGCTGGTGGCATCCATGGCGGCCAGCGCCGCGGAGGCGACATGGGCCTTGCGGGCGGAGCGGTCCTTGAGCCGGCTCTTGTAGCGCTTGAGCCGCTTCTCGATCATCACCAGGGCCTGGTCGGCACTGGCATAGGCATCCGGTGCGTTCGAATCGGCCTCGAGCGTGATTCCCGAATCGAGATGCAGCGCGCAGTCGGTGCGGAAGCCGAAGCCGTCCTTGCTCAGCGTGATGTGGCCGGAATAATTGCCGTCGAAATATTTGCGCAAGACCTCTTCAGTCCGGTCGGTGACGCGGCCGCGCAGGGCCTCGCCGACATTGACGCTCTTTCCCGAGATGCGGAGAGTCATGTGAACCTCGCTTGGTCCGTGCCTGGCCTGGATTCGGGCCCGATAGCAGATCGAGAGTAGCGCGATTTGGCGCCGGCGCAATCAGGCCGGTTCGGGATTGCGGGAGCGATCGGCCATGGCGGTGGAGAGGACGTTACCAAGAGCGCTCTGCTTGTCGCGACGGCGTTGCACCGAGGAAGGAATGCGCATGGCTTCGCGGTACTTCGCGACCGTGCGGCGGGCGATATCAATGCCCGAGCCGCGCAAGCGTTCCACGATGGTGTCGTCGGACAGGATCGCGGACGGCGCCTCCGCATCGATCAGCAGCTTGATGTGGTGACGCACGGCTTCCGCCGAATGCGCCTCGCCGCCATCGGCCGAGGCGATCGAGGCCGTGAAGAAATATTTCAGCTCGAACGTGCCGCGATTGGTCGCCATGTATTTGTTGGCGGTGACGCGCGACACCGTGGATTCATGCATCTGGATGGCGTCGGCGACGGCCTTCAGATTCAGCGGCCGCAGATGCGCCACGCCATGGGTGAAGAAGCCGTCCTGCTGGCGCACGATCTCGGTTGCGACCTTCAGGATGGTGCGGGCGCGCTGGTCGAGCGCGCGCACCAGCCACGTCGCGTTCTGAAGCGCGTCGGTGAAATAGGATTTGTCGCCGTCCTTGCCGATCTTCTTCGAGAGCTGCGAATAGTAGGTCTGGTTGACCAGCACGCGCGGCAAGGTGTCGCTGTTGAGCTCGACATGCCAGCCGCCGTCGGGACCCGGGCGGACATAGACATCGGGCACCATGGTCTGGAGCCGGGCCGTACCGAACTTCATGCCGGGCTTGGGATTGAGACGGCGGATCTCGCCGATCATGTCGGCGATGTCCTCGTCGTCGACGCCGCAGAGCTTGCGCAAGGCCGCGACGTCGCGCTTGGCGAGGAGATCGAGATGCTCGACCAGGGCCTGCATCGCGGGATCGTAGCGGTCGAGCTCGCGGAGCTGGATCGCCAGGCATTCGCTCAGATTGCGCGCGCAGACGCCGGGCGGATCGAATTTTTGCAGCACGGCAAGAACGTTCTCGACGTCCTGCTGCGATGCGCCGAGCCGTTCGGCGGCCTGGCCGAGATCGCCCGGCAAATAGCCGGCCTCGTCGACGAGGTCGATCAAATACTGGCCGATCATGCGCTGCGCGGCGCCGGTGAAGGCAACCGAGAGCTGCTCGGCGAGATGGTCGCCGAGCGTAATCTCCGCGGCGACGAAGGCTTCGAGATTGTAGTCCTCGTCACCGGAGGCGCCGCCGCCCCATTCGGTATAGGTGGTCGGCGCCGCATCCTGGGCGTTGCGCGCGGCCGCCTCGGCCGGTTCCTCGGAGAAGACGTTGTCCAGCCCGGTGTCCATGGTCTGCTCGATCTCGGCGCGGGTGCCGAGATCCTTGCTCATCCACTCTTCCTGGCCGGGCTCGAAGGCTTCGCCCGGGCCGCCGCCGGGCTCGTCGTTGTGGCCGCCGTCGCTATCGTTGAACTGGCCGGTCTCGGCCGGGCCCTCGCCCGCGGGCGGCTCGTCATTGGCCCGCTCCAGCAGCGGATTACGCTCGAGTTCCTCTTCCACGAAGGTCGTGAGATCGAGATTGGACAATTGCAGCAGCTTGATCGCCTGCATCAACTGCGGCGTCATGACCAGCGACTGCGATTGCCGGAACTCTAATCTCTGCGAAAGCGCCATGAAGCAAGAACCGATCCCAAAAAGTTGGTCCGATTTTTGCTTATCCTAGTCCAAGCCCGATGTACACGTCTTGACGAATTGGAAAAACGGGCTAGAGGCGGAATTCCTCGCCAAGGTAAAGGCGGCGCACGTCCGGATCGGCCACGATCTCATCCGGGCTCCCCTCGGTCAGGATTTCACCGGCATAGACGATGTAGGCGCGATCGGTGAGGCCGAGCGTCTCGCGCACGTTGTGGTCGGTGATCAGCACGCCGATGCCGCGGTTGGTGAGATGGCGGACGAGGTCCTGGATGTCGCCGACCGCGATCGGATCGATGCCGGCAAAGGGCTCGTCGAGCAGCATGTAGTTCGGACGCGTCGCCAGCGCACGCGCGATCTCGACGCGGCGCCGCTCACCGCCGGACAGCGCGATCGACGGCGATTTCCGCAGGCGCGTGATGTTGAATTCGTCGAGCAGCGAGTCGAGCTGCTGCTCGCGCTTCTTGCGCGAGGGCTCGACTACTTCGAGCACGGCGCGGATGTTCTGCTCGACGGTGAGGCCGCGGAAGATCGAGGCTTCCTGCGGCAGATAGCCGATGCCGAGCCGCGCACGCTGATACATCGGCAGCTTGGTGACGTCGTGGCCGTCGAGCTCGATCGCGCCGCGATCGGCCTTGATCAGGCCGGTAATCATGTAGAACACGGTGGTCTTGCCGGCGCCGTTGGGCCCGAGCAGGCCGACCGCTTCACCGCGGCGCACATAGATGCTGACGCCGCGCACGACCTGGCGGCTGCCAAAACTCTTTTCCACGCTATGCACAGCCAGGAAGCCCGGCCGCTTCAAGAGCTGAGGCCCGCCGGACCCGTTGGGCCTGCCGGCAGCCCGCACGGGGTGAACCGCCTGGGCCCGGGGCGGCTCGGCCTGATAGTCGCCTTGGAAATCCCCTTGGAACTGATCGGGCGCATGCATCGGTTGGTTACGGGCGATCGGCGGCGCGTCCCTGACCGGGCTGGCCACGAGGCCGCCGACGCTGTCACCGAGCGCGGTGATGTCCTGGCGCGCAAATCCTGGCCGGCCGCGTTTGGCGGGGCGCCGACGGAACATGCTGAAGAGATCGACCATCCCCGCCTTCTAGCCTTTCGCGACGATCCTGCGCGGTTTTCGCGCGATCTGCCGCGCCGGCCTCAGGATTCGCCGACGCAGCATGAATGAAGGGATGTCTCATGCCCAGTGAAACACGCCCGAAAAGCGGCGAACCCCGCTTCGAAAGCCCTTCGCGCTAGATACAGTCTCGACGGGCAAGCTTCAACCTCGGATCGGCAGTATTCGATCCAAGCATCTGAAATCATTCTTCAAATTTACTTTGTCTGACTTCAGCTCATTTGGGCTTGGTTGCGCCAGGCAATTGCAGAGGTCCCGCGCCGGGCTTGCCCGCGCCGCCGGATCCGCAATCATTGCCGCCGCCCTGCGGCAGCAGGGCCTGCACCCGGCCGCTGTCGGATTCCACACGCGACACACCCGTGGTCATGTCGACCGCCAGCCGGTCGCCGCGCAGCACGTTCTTGCACTGCGTCAAGACGACGCCGCCAAGCATGGTGATGAGGTTGGTGCGGGTGTCGAACACGGCGGTCTCGCCCGTTACCACCTGGTCCTTCTGGGTGACGACGACATTGCCGCGCGCTTCCAGCCGCTTGATCGAGGAGTTCCCCCCCGGCCCCGGCGTCGCCGACTGCATCGGCGCCCCCTTTGCCGCCTTCGCCGCAGGCTGTGGCGCGGCCGGCTTGTCGCCGCCCGAATCGTAAAACACCACCAGCGTCTTCGACGTCATGGTGGTGTCGCCCTGGATGACCTTCACATTGCCGGAGAAGGTCGCCTCCTTCTTCTTGTCGCGCATCTCGAGCGAGGCGGCTTCGATCTGGATCGGCTGATCGCGGTTCTGCGAAAAACCCTGCATCGCGTTGGGCACGCCTTGCATCGTGCTCTGCGCGCTTGCCACACCCGTTGCGACCAGTGCGATGCCGACGGCGAGCGCGGCCGCGCCAGGGATGACGCGCCGCTTGTCGTCGTTGCGCGGGAAAAACCTGATCATGAAAATCACTTTGAATTGGCGGACTTGTTCTGGGGCGTACGTGTCTTCGCCGCCGGCGCGGGTTCGGCCGGCGCAGGCTGAGCAGCGGCGGGATCGTCCAGCTTGTCGAGGTGCATCACCACATTGCCTTCGAAGCGGATGACGTCGCCGCCTTCGGTGATCCGCAGCCGATCGGCGGTTAGCGTTCCGTTGGTCAGCTTAACGTCGACATGCTCATCCGAGGAGACCGTGCCCTTGCCCATGTCAACGAAGGCCGAGTTCAGCCGCGCCTCGTAGCCGGTCGAGGTGCGCAGGAAGATGTCCTTGTGCAGGTCGAGCTGCTGTTGCTTGTTGTCGAACCTTCCGGTGCGGGCATCGAGAAACAGGGTCGATTGGTCTTCCATCAGCACTTTCGCGCGCAGATCATGGAGATCGACATGATCGGGATCAGTGATGTCCTGGGTCGCGGTCTTGGCCCAGAGCTCGTAGGGTCGCTGATCCGGGGTGAAGCCGGACATATGCGGCGATTCCATCGTGATCTTGGTGCCTGTCACAACGAGATTTCCGGAGTCGAGCTTCACGGGGATCTGGAACGGGTTGAAGATGGTCGAGATGAGGACGAGCAGACCCATTGCCGCAGCCACTGTCGCCGGCACCGCGACGCGCAGAATCCGCACCAGGCGGCTGTGGCGCGCCGCGCTGGCGAACTTCGCCGCAAGCGCGGCGTCGTAGGTGACATTATGGGCCGAATTCACCTGGGCTCCTGAGGTGTCGCCCGCCTTGTCCGGCTGGCGGGCGCCCCATTGTAGCCGGCAACGCCAAAATATGCAGCCAGCGACAGGCCGTCACGAAAGTGTCTGAAACGGGGCGACCGCCCAACCTGGCCGCTCCGCGAAACGCTAGGAATGCGCGAAAATGTCCTGTTCGGCCCAGCCCTGGAGGTCGAGCAAGGCGCGGGTCGGCAGGAAGTCGAAACAGGCTTTGGCCAGCGCGGTGCGGCCTTCGCGCGCCAGCATGGCATCGAGCCGCTCGCGCAAGCCGTGCAGATGCAGCACGTCGGAGGCGGCGTAGGCGAGCTGCGGCTCGGTCAGGCTGTCGGAACCCCAATCGCTCGATTGCTGCTGCTTGGAGAGATCGACATTGAGCACCTCGCGCACGAGGTCCTTGAGACCATGGCGGTCGGTATAAGTGCGGATCAGGCGGGAGGCGATCTTGGTGCAGTAGATCGGCCCGGTCATGACACCAAACGTCTGATACAGCACTGCGACGTCGAACCGCGCAAAGTGGAAGATTTTCGTGTTCGCGGGATTGGCCAGCAGGGCCTTCAGGTTCGGCGCGTCGGTATGACCTTTGGGAATCTGCACCACGTCCGCGCTGCCGTCGCCGGGCGAGAGCTGCACCACGCAGAGCCGGTCGCGGTGCGGGTTCAGGCCCATGGTCTCGGTGTCGATCGCGACCGCTCCGGTGTAGCGGGACAGATCGGGCAGGTCGCCGCGGTGCAGGCGTACGGTCATGGCGTTTCAAACCTCAATCGAATCGATGCGCCTTGGCAGGCTCTTGGCAGGCTAATCCCCGGGACAGACGCTGGCGAGGGCCGGTCGCGATGTATCCGCTGGCAGCCGCCGGCGCAAGCATCAGGCGCGGCTAGTAGTTCAGGCGCACCAGCACGTCGTTGGTGCCGAAGGGGCTTAAGGACGCATCGCAAGCCCCGCGCCGCGCGAAGACGCAGGCCGGCTTGTCATCGCTCATCATTGCGCAACTTCGTGGCGAGAAATCCGCCGGCAATTCGCTGGCCAGGCTCGCCGGGCCGATGATGCGGTTGAACCCGGCCTGGTGCGTCTGCACCACAGCCGGAAGGCGTCCCTTGGCCAGCGGGTCGTCCCGATAAAAGGAATAGATCGGGCGGCGCGCCGCGAGCTGCCCGCGTCCGGGCACAAAGGGATAGTTGATCGCGTACAGGGCCAGACCGCAAAATTCAGGATCGGCCTCGAGCTCCGCCATCAGCTGGGCCACGCCGATGCCGCGCATCCAGTTGTCACGCATGATGAGCGTTGCGCCCGACAGACCGAGCGAGAGCAGCAGCCAGCCGCCACAAACGACGGCAAGTGCCCGGGAGCGCCACGCGCTTTGCCGGCGCATCATCTGGACCCAATCGGCGGAGCCAAGTGCCGCCGCGATGATCAGCAGGGCGATCGACAGGAAAATGAACCGGTATTCCTTGTGCACGATCATGCTGTGAAACGCGACGTTGACGACGGCCGCGACGATCAGCAGGGGGGCATGTCGCCAGCCGCGCCAGAGCGCCAGCAGCATCAGCAGTGTCGCTCCCGACCACAGAATTGAAGCCTGCAGAACGTAGGCGGCCGCCGGCGCGTCACCGAATTCCGATGCGCGGTCATGCAGGAGGTTTTGCTGAATATTCTGAACGAGCCACGCAAACGGCGCTGAACCGTGGGCCAGGTCGAGGGCGCCGGACAGCACCAAGACCACGCATCCGCCCGCGACCAGGGCGATCGCGTTTCGCAGGTCGCGCCAGCACGCCGCCAACGCAAACACCGCGCAAGCCGGCACATATTGAAAGCGCCAGACGCAGGCGAGAGCAAGCAATGCGCCCGCGGTGAAGAGCCGGTTTCGCGCCAGTTCGCCAGTCAGCAGATAGGCCGCCGGCAGGATCACGGCCGTCGCCAGCGGTTCGCTCAGCGTGTGGGGCGCGTAATAGACCAGCTCGAACCAGACCGCGGCGGCAAACGCCGCAACGACGGCATGCGACCGGGAGATGCGTTCGCCGAGATGCCAGGCCGTCACGACGATCGACAGCGAGGCAAGCCCGACCACCAGGCGAGGCACGACGAAGGCGCCCCACCCGCCCGGCGCAAGCCAGTCTCCGAGAGCGACCGGCCCTGCGAACAAGGTCGGAAGAAACCAGCTCCGGATGCCGTCGCGCCATTCCCAGGTGACGACCCCCTGGTGGCCAAGCAGGCGCCAGGCCGGCTCCAGATATTGATACAACTCGTCGACGTGAACGATGTTCGGCCAGAAGGCGAGCGGCAGCCGGACTGCCGCAGCCAGCAGCAGCAATGCGCACAAGGCGCCGTACCGCGTCGCGAAGCTTTCGGCTTTGGCCGCGGGCGCGACGGCGGGCAGAGCTGCGGCGCTGATCGTCATTGTCTTTTGGCTTCGCCAGCCAAACCGGATTGAGGCCTGACGTAAACGGTCACGTAAGCGCCGGTGTATTGCTCGCGCCAGCCTCGCCGCTCCACCAGAAACTGCCGCAGCTGTTCGTGCGCCTTGACCCACAGCACGGCATCGATCCGGTATTTATCGAGCACCGCGTCCCACGCGGCTTCGTCGATCTCCCAGCTCACCAGCTTGAAATAGTCGTGCAGCAAATCGTCCGGATAGGCGGTCGCGGCGCGGCCATCGACGAACGGGCGAACGGTGCCGTGCGTCGCGAAAATCAGGTATCCGCCGATATTCCAATGATTCAGGACCCGCGCATCGGTGAGGTGCTTTTGCAGATAGCCGGCATCTTCGCTCGACAGCATCGTCGGAAGTGCGAGCGCCGGCGCGACGCGCAAGTAAGCCAGCGGCAGGGTGCCGAGACCGACGATGCCGGCGGCCAGCAACGCTCCACGCACGTCAACGTCGGTGAGACGCCGAGGCAGCAAGCGGCTGAGGTGAAGCGCCATCGGCGCGGTGGAGAAGATGAAGAAGAACGCGATGTACCTGAACTGATACAATCCCAGAATCAGGAACAGCCAGGACATCAATCTCGGTTCGAGCGGGATGGGCCTGGAGTTTCTGTAGCGAAGCTCGAGCGCGACGAAAGTGAGCATGTACAGGATGCCGGGAATGCTGCCGGGTATTTGAATGTTGTCGTAGTAGGACCGCCATTCGGTAATATTACCCTGGACGAAGTGCCCCATCGTCGCGGCGGCGCCGGCATAGATATTCCAGCCGAGCGGATTGACGAATGTCGCAGCGAGGCACCCGATCCCGGCGAGAGCAAGGACCCTGAGATCGGCCCAGGCGCCTCTGAGCAAGGCGGCGCCGCAGAAGACGCCAATCACGAAAAAGCCGAGCAGGAAACCGCCGTGCAGATTGGCCCAAAACGCCATCAACACGGGAAGCACGAACCATCGCGTGCGTCGCAGGCATTCGCGATAGAAGACGACGCAGAACAACATCGTGCATGTATTCGGCGCGACCGCGAGATACATGTTCGGCGCAACTTCGTAGGCGGGATAGAGCAGGCAGGCGAGGAAGACCGCCACGCAAACCGCGATCGCCGAGGCGCCGTAGCCGAGAGAGATCGCAATCAGGATGCCGGCGATCGCTGCGCCACAGGCCACCGTCGACAGGACGAGGCCGCCGAAGCCCGCGTATTGAAGCGTCGCACTGGCAAGCGCGTCCCAGAGCCAGGACAGATTGAGCCACGGCTTGTCGCCGTGGGTGAACGACCAGGGGTCGTGGAGCGGGATGGCGTTGCGTTCCCGGATGAGATCCCCGGCCGCCAGATGCCAGCCCAGATCGTAATGACCGAGCAGAAGCGGCGCGTTCAAGACGTAGAACAGGCAAATGAACGAGATCAGGAACAGATAAATTCCCGATCTCAGGAAAAGCGCGCTGATCGCGTTCGCAACCTTGTCGAATGCCGGCTCGTGCCAGACCTGGTGCTGATCCACCGCTTCCCTCACGACAAAGCGAGCCCGATGGCTCCGTGCTCGCGGATGGCCGGATGCGAGCCTGCCCGCTGACTTAGGGCCAGTTTGTCTAAAGTGGGGTAAATTCGGACGGTGCAATCGATGGGGTTTGGCGGAATGAAAATCGGCCCGACGGCCGGCTTCGAAAGCCTCCAAGCGGCTGTTCCGACTTGAAAATTTTAACGCCCAGGAGGCAGAGGCCGTGCGTGCCTTAACCGGTCCCGCCGTCATTATTCGTCAGCGTAGCGCCTGTTCCACATTCAGGTGAACCAACGCTGGGCCTTCGATGACCAAAGTTGCATGTATCACCTATTGGTCGAAAATCTCGTAAGTCAGGTCAAGGCGCATTCAAAGGCATCGATTGGAGAGGGCGTAGCCGAAGCCGCAGACCCCCTCGTTTTCCCTTCCCACGCGCCGTCCGGCCCTTCCGCCACACCCGCCGGTCTACCGTCTCGCTGAGCTTCATGCGCTCGCAGTGGTATTGTTTTCCATATTTTCGATGCGCCGAACGGAGATCTCCAATGAAGCTCAAACTTGCCGCCGCGATGCTCGCCGCAAGCCTCCCGCTCGCATCGATGGCTTTCGCCCAGGGCACCGCTCCAGCCGACCTTGCGGTGATCGATGGCTGCCTGAAGACTGCGGAGAAAACCGGCGGTTTCGGCGGCGCGTGCGTCGGGCTCGTCGCCGACCCCTGCATCAAAGCGGCAGAGGGCGCGAATGACGATGTCGCCAAATGGAAAGCCTGCGCGGCGCGCGAACTCGCCGTTTGGACGCAGAAAACCAATGAGGCGCTAAAGAAAGTTCAGGCCGGCGGGTTCGCCGACGTGATCAAGGCGGTCAATGACTCGCAGAAAACTTTCGCCGCCTCGCGTGATCGCTTCTGCGCGGTCTTCGACAAGGTCGAGCCCGGCATGTACCCGGGCGACGCGAGCTACTGCCGCCTGCGCGAGACGGCGAACCGCTCGCTGAGCCTGATCAAGCTCGGCGCCGCGGTCAATGAGCACTGAGATGCCTGAGCGACTGAAGCCAGCCGCCTTCAGATCGCCTGCGATCCGCAGCCGACCCGACGAGCGATCTAGGCCATTCGGTACGCCATGAGCGCCGTGCCTCGGTTTTGTATACCGGTCAGCAGCTCAAATTCCCTGCAAAAGCGATTTCAATCGCTTGAGTAGGAGGTGGTGCCCAGGAAAGGACTCGAACCTTCACGGCCGTTAAGCCACTGGCACCTGAAGCCAGCGCGTCTACCAATTCCACCACCTGGGCATGCCGGTTAGGCACGGAGGCGGTTACTACGGTTCGGTGACGCGGTTGTCAATTCATGCTTGAACCCCGCTTCGGGATGCGGATTGCGCATCGCAAACCGGCCCGATACAAGCCTGACGAGACGCACTCTTCCCGCAGGAATGACCCTAGGAATGGATCCCATGGCATCGAATCTGGACACGCTCGTCACGGTTTTCGGCGGATCGGGGTTTTTGGGCCGGAATGTGGTCCGCGCACTGTGCCGGCGCGACTACCGGGTCCGGGTCGCGGTGCGGCGGCCGGAGCTGGCCGGGTACCTCCAACCCTCCGGCAAGGTCGGACAGGTCCACACCGTGCAGGCCAACGTGCGCTATCCGGCCTCGATCGAGGCGGCACTGCGTGATTCGCATATCGTGATCAATCTGGTCGGCATCCTCGCCGAGGGCGGCGCGCAGAGTTTTGACGCCGTCCAGGCCAAGGGCGCCGAGACCATCGCCAAGGCGGCGGCGGCCGCGGGGGCACAGCTGATCCATGTCTCGGCGATCGGCGCCGACGCGGAATCGCCCTCGCGTTATGCCAGGGCCAAGGCGGCCGGCGAAGCCGCGGTCATGACCGCGGTGCCGTCGGCGACGATCTTCCGCCCCTCCGTGATGTTCGGCCCCGAGGACCAGTTCACCAATCGCTTCGCGGCGCTGGCGCGGATGTCGCCGGTGCTGCCGCTGATCGGCGCCGACACCAAGATGCAGCCGGTCTATGTCGGCGACGTCGCCACCGCGGTCGCGGATGCCGTCGACGGCAAGGCCAAGGCGGGCGCGACCTACGAGCTCGGCGGGCCGGAAGTGCTGACCATGCGCGAGATCATCGAGGCCATTCTCGAGATCGCCGATCGCAAGCCGATGCTGATGCCGCTGCCGTTTGGCCTCGCCCGCTTCAAGGCCAACTTCCTGCAATTCGCGCCGGGCGCGCTGAAGTTGACGCCGGACCAGGTCATGCTGCTCGCGCGCGACAATGTGGTGTCGGACGCGGCGAAGGCCGCTGGCCTGACGCTGGAAGGCCTCGGCATCACGCCCGACTCGCTTGAAGCGATCGCCCCGCAATATCTCTGGCGTTTCCGCGCCGCCGGGCAATTCCAGCGCAAGAGCGCGTAGTTTTTTTCACCTCTCCCCGCTTGCGGGGAGAGGTCGGATCGCCCTTGCGATCCGGGTGAGGGGGTACGGGTCCCACCGCGATCTCACGCGTGGAGAGAGGCCCCTCACCCCAACCCTCTCCCCGTAAGAACGGGGCGAGGGAGTGCACCGCAGCCTTGCTTCAGAAGTTTACCGCCCCAGCGCCAGCGCGATCAGGCCGAGCGTGCCGACGATCACGCGCCACCAGGCGAACACCACGAAGCCGTGGCGGGTGACGTATTCCAGGAACGTCTTCACCACGATGATCGCGGTGACGAACGACACCACGAAGCCGATCGCGACGATGCCCATGTGGTCCATCGTCATCTCGGAGCGGTTCTTGTAGAAATCGTAGGCGAACGCGCCGATCATGGTGGGGATGGCGAGGAAGAACGAGAACTCCGCCGCCGCGCGCTTGTCGGCCCCCAGGAACATCGCCGCGACGATGCTGGCACCGGAGCGCGACACGCCCGGGATCATCGCGATGCACTGCGCGATGCCGATATAAAGATACATCAGCAGCGGAAACCGGGTGGCGTCGTGCTCGCGCGCCTTGAGATCGAGCTTGTCGACCCAGAGCAGGATGGCGCCGCCGACGATCAGCGAGAAGCACACCACCCACGGATTGAACAGCATGCTCTTGATGTATTTGCCGGCGACGAGACCGACGACGACAGCGGGCAGGAACGCCACCAGCACGCCGATCACGAAGCGGCGTGCATAGGCGTCGCCCGTGAACATGCCGATCGCGACGTCCCACAATTTCTTGAAGTACAACACGACGATCGCGAGGATCGCACCGAGCTGGATCAGGACCGTAAACGAATCCCAGAACGCGCCTTCGCCGAGATGAAAAAAGCGCTCCGCGAGCAGCAAATGGCCGGTCGAGGACACGGGAAGGAACTCGGTCACACCCTCGATGATGCCGAGGATCACTGCCCGTATTGCATCTGACATATTTACGGTCCATTTCGGCTGGAAAAGCGGGGTTCTTCTCGCCCATCCGCTCCCTTGCTGCAATCGCAAAATGTGGCGGCGCGCCCTTGCTTCGCGGTTTTGAATGACTAGTGTGGCGCCGCACGAACATTGATGGATTCTTAAGCACCATCACATAGTCAAAGGCTTCATGTTTACGCTGTTTCATCATCCGTTCTGCCCGCACTCGCGGTTCATCCGCCTGATCGCGGGAGAATACGGGCTTGAGCTGAAGCTGATCGAAGAGCGCAGCTGGGAGCGGCGCGAAGCGTTTCTGCTGCTCAATGCGGCGGGCACGACGCCCGTCCTGGTCGACGACGAGCAGTCGCCGATCCCTGGCGCGGCGATCGTCGCCGAATATGTCGACGAGGCCTATGGCTCCGAGATGGGACTGAAGCGCCTGATGCCGGACACGATCGGCGAGCGCGTCGAGGTCCGCCGGCTGATGGCCTGGTTCAACGAAAAGTTCTTCGAGGAAGTCTCCCATCCGCTCGTCACGGAGCGCATCTACAAGCGCTTCATGAGCGAGGACAACGGCGGCGGCCCGCCCTCGGCCGACGTGATGCGCGCCGCCAAGGCAAATGTGCGCTATCATCTGGCCTATATCGGCTGGCTGGCGCAGACGCGTAATTTCCTCGCCGGCGACCGGCTCAGCTACGCGGATCTCGCCGCCGCGGCGCACCTCTCGGCGATCGACTATCTGGGCGACGTGCCATGGAGCGAGGACGACGCGGCAAAGGCGTGGTACGCGCGGGTGAAATCCCGCCCGTCGTTCCGTCCGCTTCTGAGCGAATGGCTGGCCGGCGTGCCGGCGTCGCGGACCTACGTGGACCTGGACTTCTGAACTCCGATCCGACCGAACTGAAGACCGCGCTCGCAAACGAGGCGCGCGCGCTCGGCTTCGACTGCATCGGCATCACGGAGCCCGGCACGATCGAAAGCGCCGGACAACATTTTCTCGAATTCATCGCATCCGGCGGCCATGGCGACATGGATTGGCTCGCCGCGCAGCCGGAGCGCCGGGTCGATCCGCGCGGGCTGTGGCAGGACGTGCGCAGCGTCATCATGCTCGGCGTCAATTACGGCCCCGACCAGGATCCGCTCGCGATCCTGCAACAGCGCACGCGCGCGGCGATCTCGGTCTATGCGCAGGGCGACGACTATCACGACCTCATCAAGAAGCGCCTGAAGGCACTGGCGCGATGGCTGGTCGCGACCGCAACTTGCGAGGTGAAGCCTTGCGAAGTGAAAGTGTTCGTCGACACCGCGGCCGTGATGGAGAAACCGCTGGCGCAAGCCGCGCATCTGGGCTGGCAGGGCAAGCATACCAATCTGGTCTCGCGCGAATTCGGCTCATGGCTGTTTCTCGGCGCGATCTACACCACGCTGGAGCTGCCGCGCGACGATTCCGAGATCGATCATTGCGGCTCGTGCCGGGCGTGTCTCGACATCTGCCCGACCGCGGCCTTCCCCGCGCCCTACAAGCTCGATGCAAGGCGATGCATCTCCTATCTCACCATCGAGAACAAGGGACCCATCCCGCGCGAATTTCGTGAAAGCATCGGCAACCGCATCTATGGCTGCGATGATTGCCTCGCCGCCTGTCCCTGGAACAAGTTCGCGCAGGAGGGCCGCGAGGCCAAGCTCGCCGCACGTGACGCTTTGCGCGCGCCGGGTCTCGCCGAGCTCGCGCGGCTCGACGACGCGGCGTTCCGTGCGCTGTTCACGAAGTCTCCGGTGAAGCGCATCGGCCGCGACCGCTTTTTGCGCAACGTGCTGATCGCGATCGGCAACTCCGGCGATGCGGCACTGGCGGACGAGGCGCGGCGATTGCTGGGCGATGAGAATCCTCTGGTGCGCGGGGCTGCGGTGTGGGCGCTGGGGCAGTTGATGCCACGGGATGAGTTCGAGGTGATGAAGGCTTGCGCATTGGGCAACGAGCGCGACGAGAGCGTGCGTGAGGAGTGGCAATCAGTCTCCTAACATTGCGCTGTCATGCCCCGCGAAGGCGGGGCATCCAGTACGCCGCGGCGTCTCGATGCAATCACAACCGCATCGGAGTACTGGATCGTCCGCCTTCGCGGACGATGACAGCAGTTGTGTCGTGCGCAGTGCTGCGCCGCTGACATCTCGCCGTCACCCTTGATTTCCCCGCACGTTCCTCCAATCTCGCGCATCATGACAAACATGCCTTTCTTCACCCGCGACGGCGACACATTCCACCCGACGGAAGTCGCCAACGGCCCGTGGGATCCGAAATCGCTGCACGGACGCGTCATCGTCGGCCTGCTCGGCTTCGCCATCGAGGAGCGGCATTCCGGCCCTGAATTCGTGCCGGCGCGGCTGACCGTCGACATGTTTCGGCTGCCGACCATCGACAAGCCGATCGAGGTGACGACACGGCTGGTGCGCGACGGGATGCGCATCCGCGTCGTGGAAGCGGAGTTCTTCTCCGGCGGCGTCGGCATGGCGCGCGCCTCGTGCCAGCTGTTGCGGCGAACGCAGAATCCAGACGGCAATGTCTGGTCGCCGCCGAACTGGGACGTACCGAAGCCGGCCGACATTCCCAAGCCGACCGATCCCAGGCTCGGCATGAACGGCAAATGGACCACGCGACCGATCGTCGGCCAGATGGGCTCGCTCGGGCCACGAAAGCTCTGGATGAGCGAGGTGCGCGAGCTGGTCGCGGGCGTGCCGATGACGCCGTTCGTCCATGTCGCCACCGGCGCCGACTTCGCCAGTCCGTTCGCGAACGCCGGCGACAAGGGGCTCGGCTACATCAACAGCGACGTCACGATCTATCTGCACCGCCTGCCGGTGACGAACTGGATCGGCTTCGAGGTGGTGAACCACCAGGCCACCGACGGTGTCGCGATCGGCGAATGCTGGCTGTACGACGAAGCGGGCCCGATCGGCACCGCCACGGTCGCGGCGCTGGCGCAGCGCAAGCCGATGGTAAATCCGTCGAAGCGGTAGGTGCGCAAGAACGACGGCTAGCCAAAATGCCGCTGCATCTCCGGCCGCGCCTTGAGCTCCGCGCCCTGCCTGGCGACGATCTTCGCGATTCTTTCCGGCGCAAACTTCAAATCGACAAACGCCGGCGCGGTGTTGGCGACCTCGTGATAGCTGACGATCCTGCCGTCGCGAAGCGTCATGATTGCCACACCCTCGAACATCGCCCGCGCGCCATTCGCCTCCGGCAAGGTCGAGCGATAGCTGAACGTGTAGCGCGCATAGAGCGTGGTGTCGTTCGACACCGGGTCGTGCATGTCCCAGCGGAAATCGGTCGCCGTGCGATAGAACCAGTCGTCGATCATCGCGGCGATCTTCTCGCGGCCGGCGAAGGCGCCATAGAACACGTCGTGATAGACGCCGTCCTCGGTGAAGAGATCCGCAAAGGCTTTTCCGTTGCGTTGTTCGACGGCATCGCAGAACGCGCGCAGCATGGCGGTGGTGGTTGTCATGGTGCCTCACGGTGTTTCTTGTTGCGCCCTCGCCCCTTGCGGGAGAGGGCAGCTCTGCTCGTTGACACGCATTCACTTGGGTGAGGGGTCTGTTTCCGCGAATGCGCCACTCGCGTTCGCGGAAGCAACCCCTCATCCGGCGCTGCGCGCCACCTTCCCCCACAAGGGGGGAAGGAAGAAAGCACTTCACCCGATCTCGGCCACCGCGGCAAGAATGCGGGCGATGTCCTGCGGGCGCGAGAGGCGGTGATCGCCGTCCTGGATCATGGTCAGCACGACGTCGTCGGCCGGCAGGCGATGGGTCAGCGCGAACGCGTGCTGCCAGGGCACGTCAGGATCCTGCGCACCTTGCAGGATGCGGACGGGACAGCCGAGATCGATGGCGCTGCCAAGCACGAGATGGTTGCGCCCCTCCTCGATCAGATTCCGCGTGATCGGATAGGGCGAGCCGTCGCCATAATCCGATGGTCTCATCCAGACGCCTTTGGTCTCGATCTCTTTCTTCACCGCTGCCGGAAAATTCTTCCACATCAGCTCCTCGGTGAAGTCGGGCGCCGGCGCGATCAGCACCAGGCCCGCCAGCGAGGCTTTGGCTTGCTGTTTCTCTTGCCGCTTTTTGATTTCGCGCGCGAGCAGGAGCGCCATCCAGCCGCCCATGGACGAGCCGATCAGGACTTGCGGGCCGTCGCAGAACCGCTCGAAGACCGCGACGCTTTCCTCGAGCCAGCGCCCGATGGTTCCGTCGGCGAAATCGCCACCGGATTCGCCGTGACCGGAATAATCGAACCGGACCAATGCACGGCCGTGATCACGAGCCCAATCGTCCAGCGCCACGGCCTTGCTGCCCCGCATGTCCGATTTGAACCCGCCGAGCCAGACGAGCCCAGGTCCTTCCCCAGATCCTTGCCCAGATTCTTGCCCAGATTTTTGGGCCGAGCGGCGGCGCACCGCGATCCGGCGTGCGGAGGGGCCCTCGCCCACATCGATGAAGTCGAGCACGGCATCGGGAATTGGGTGATTCATGGAACGTTTACTCTGGCTGTGCGGTTTGAGCTGTCCGGACGTGCTCCGCAGCGCAGCTGGACGTCGGCATTTGCCCTTTCGGACGCTTGCGGAACAGAAGCAAGGTGTCTATGTCCCTCTGCGTGCCCCGCCGTGGCCAAAATGCCTCGCATTTGCGGCTTTTTCGACCGCCGCACGAGCGATTGCTTGCCGGCAACCGTATCTTCCTGCAAAATAGCCGCCTCTTTTCATAACTTTGGAGAACCACCCATTCGCCGTCCAAATAAAGCCCCGCCCACTGCCGCCAAAGACGGGCCGCGCATCAATGACGATATCCGCAATGCGCAGATCCAGCTGATCGATCAGACCGGTGACAACAAGGGCACCATCGAGACCGTCGCGGCTATCCGCCTGGCCCAAGAAGCCGGCATGGATCTGGTCGAGATCTCGCCGAACGTCAGCCCTCCCGTCTGCAAGATCATGGACTACGGGAAGTATAAGTATTCCGCGCAGAAAAAAGCCGCCGAAGCGCGCAAGCGGCAGAAGATCGTCGAGATCAAGGAGATCAAGCTCCGCCCGATGATCGACGACCACGATTACGAAGTGAAGATGCGCGCCATGCAGCGGTTCTTCGAAGAAGGCGACAAGGTCAAGATCACCCTGCGCTATCGCGGCCGCGAAATGGCGCACCAGGAGATCGGCACCAAGCTGCTCGACAAGATCAAGACCGACGTCGCCGAACTCGCTAAGGTCGAGCAGGACGCGCGGTTCGAGGGCCGTCAGGTCGTCATGGTGCTGGCGCCGCGCTGACGCCGATCCTTTGAATTCGCAAATTCAACGGCCCGTCCGGATGTCCGGCGGGCCGTTTTGTTTTCCTTGGGCGCCCGTCCTGTTGGCGATAGTTACGTCCTCGTCGCCTGCCAGGTGCCGCTGCATTGATCGCCGGAGATGATACCCCTCCACGAACCGGCGCCGTTCACGCCAGCGAGCCGGCCGCCGCCGCTGGCATGGGATGCCCCGACCGAGACCTGGACCGCGACGGTACCGCTGCGCTTGACCGTGCCGGAGACCCGGCCACCGCCGGCGGACGACACCCGGCTGCCCGCGACGGTGAAGGGAACGCTGTAGCCGGAGCTGCAATTGCCGCGGGTGGTGGCGAAGGTGACGTTCCAGACGCCGTCATAGCCGCGGATGCGAGCATCGGCAGTCGAGGGACACGCAGCGATGGCGAGCACAGCCAACAGCGCCAGGCGGCACGGACGAGCGACATCCGTCAAAGACGGAAGCGATTGGGAAAAATAGGGCATTTTAATCCTGCTCCGGGCGACACGGCCCGGACATGAGGTTAGCAATTCCGGATAGTCGGCGGCTAGGTTCCACCGGTTCATCGTTGCCAATTCGCCCGTCCTCTGTCATAAGCCCAGCCTTCATTGCCCGGCTGATTAAGGGCTGCCGTGGCGGTGTCCGTGCGGGTTTCGCGCTTGTTCGTAAAACCTGAGCACAATCAACGCTCTAACGAGCATTTTGACGGCCAGCCGCCTTCGCGGACGGATTTCTATGGCCATTAGGAGAGCCAAATGCCCAAGCTGAAGACCAAATCGGGCGCTAAAAAGCGCTTCAAGGTGACTGCCACCGGCAAAGTGATGTTCGCTCATCGCAGCAAGCGTCACGGCATGATCAAGCGGACGAAGAAGCAGATCCGGCAGCTGCGCGGCACCGCCGTGCTGTTCAAGACCGACGGCGACAACGTCAAGAAGTACTTCTTGCCGAACGCCTGATCGCGTCCAAGATCGTTCAAGATCATTGCCACCCGCGCCGCAGCTTCGCGGCGATCCGAACATCAAGTCACTTCTGAAGGATATTTGTCATGGCTCGCGTCAAACGCGGTGTGACCGCCCACGCCAAGCACAAGAAAGTCTACAAGGCCGCCAAGGGTTTCCGCGGCCGCCGCAAGAACACGATCCGCACCGCCAAGCCGGCGGTCGAGAAGGCTCTCGTGTATGCCTTCCGTGATCGCAAGCGCAAGAAGCGGACGTTCCGCGCGCTCTGGATCCAGCGCATCAACGCTGCCGTGCGTCCGTTCGGCCTGACCTACAGCCGCTTTATCGACGGCATGGCCAAGTCCGGGATCACCGTGGACCGCAAGGTGCTGTCGGATCTCGCGATCAACGAGCCCGCGTCGTTCCAGGCGATCGCCGAGAAGGCCAAGGCCGCTCTGGCGGCCTGAGCACGCCCGCGCTAACGGCCGGCTCCGCCGGCCTTCAGCGCGCGTTGCGAGTAGCGCTGGGCGATCTCCGCCCGGCAGAATGCCGTGAACGACAGATACATGGTGCCGGATTTATTCCGGTACTTCCGGTCGCACACGCGCATCTCGCGTTGGTAAGCCTGTTTCCGCGCAATGTTGAGGCCGGGCATGAAGTCCGCCTCGCATTTCTTCTCGACGGCGGTGCCGAGCTGGACATCGCCGCTCGCGGTCAATTGGCAATCCTGAAACATTTTCATCGCGCTTTCGCAGCCCTTCTGGGCAGCGATGGTGTCGACGACCTCGTCCAGCGTCATGGATTTCTCCATGCAGACCATGGCGCGCGCCGGGGTGCTCGCGACGGAGAGAACGACGGCGACAGCAGCCAGACCGGATCTTGAGAGCATCGCGAAAGCCTCCTCGTATCCCCCTTGGTGCCAGCCTCCCGCGCGAGGTTCAACCCAGCCGCTCGTCAGCCCGAATGACCGGCTTTTCGCTTGACGTTACGGCCTTCGGGCGGCGACAACCCAGCCGAATTTGGCAGCAGGGATTTGACCGTGTCCGACCTCGCAATGCTCGAAACATCCATCCTCGACCAGATCGCCGCCGCCGGCGACGAGGCCGCCCTCGAAGCGGTACGCGTCGCAGCCCTCGGCAAGAAGGGTTCGATCTCGGCGCTGCTTGCCACGCTCGGAAAAATGTCGCCGGACGAGCGCAAGACCCAGGGCGCTGCCATCAACCAGGCCAAGGACAAGGTCACCGAAGCGCTCGCCGCGCGGCGCGACGTCTTGAAATCGGCGGCGCTCGACGCGCGGCTTGCGTCGGAAACCATCGACGTCACCCTGCCGCTGCGCGATGCGCCGGTCGAGGCCGGCCGCATCCATCCGCTGAGCCAGGTCTGGGACGAGCTGACCACGATCTTTGCCGACATGGGATTCTCGGTCGCCGAAGGCCCCGATATCGAGACCGACGACTACAATTTCACCAAGCTGAATTTTCCGGAAGGCCATCCCGCGCGCGAGATGCACGACACCTTCTTCTTCCATCCGAAGGAGGACGGCTCCCGCATGCTGTTGCGCACCCACACCTCGCCGGTGCAGGTGCGCACCATGCTGAGCCAGAAGCCGCCGATCCGCGTGATCTGCCCGGGCCGCACCTATCGCATCGATTCGGATGCGACCCACACGCCGCAATTCCACCAGGTCGAAGGCCTCGTCATCGACAAGCACTCCCATCTCGGCCACCTCAAATGGATCTTGCACGAGTTCTGCAAGGCGTTCTTCGAGGTCGATCACATCAACATGCGCTTCCGGCCCTCGTTCTTCCCGTTCACCGAACCGTCGCTGGAAGTCGACATCCAGTGCCGCCGCGACAAGGGCGAGATCCGCTTCGGCGAGGGCGAGGACTGGCTCGAGATTCTCGGCTGCGGCATGGTGCATCCAAACGTGCTGCGCGCCTGCGGCATCGATCCCGACGAGTACCAGGGCTTCGCCTGGGGCATGGGCATCGACCGCATCGCCATGCTGAAATACGGCATCGCCGATTTGCGCCAGCTGTTCGACAGCGACGTCCGCTGGCTCTCCCATTACGGCTTCAAGCCGCTCGAAGTGCCGACCCTCGCGGGAGGGCTGAGCTCGTGATGGGCTTGCTCGGACATGCGAAGACTCTCTCCGTTCCCTCCGCGGAGAGAACCCTCTCCCTGCCCCTCCCCCGCAAGCGGGGGAGGGAATGGATGGAGCGTGAGCGCGGCGTATTTCACATGGATACGTATTCTCTCTCCACGCGAAAGGTCGGACTCCCTCCCCCGCTTGCGGGGGAGGGTTGGGGTGAGGGTTTCTCCGCAATGGGGCTGCCGATGGTCGATCCCAAGCATCCGGACTGGAAAGTACCGGCCAAGCTACGAGCCAATGCGCGCGCGCTCAGACGCAATTCGACCGACGCGGAGCGCATTCTTTGGTCGGAGCTACGCGGAGGCCGGCTAAAAGGTGCGAGTTTCCGGCGTCAGGTACCAATTGAGAATTACGTCACCGACTTCATCTGCCACGCGGCTAAGCTCGTCATCGAGCTCGATGGCGGCCAACACTTCTCGGATGAAGGCGAGCGCGCCGACGCGCGGCGATCTGCCGTGATCGAAGCGAAGGGCTTCAGGGTGCTCCGCTTCAGCAATCTCGACGTCATGATCAATCGTGCCGGCGTTCTCGAAACAATTGCCACCACCATTGCGGAGAGAGCCCCCACCCCAACCCTCCCCCGCAAGCGGGAGAGGGAGCAGACCGTTCCCGTGGAGAAAAAGCAGCCATGAAATTCACCCTCTCCTGGCTGAAAGACCATCTCGAGACCGACGAGCCGCTGGAAAAGCTCGCCGAGAAGCTCACCATGATCGGGCTCGAGGTCGAGAACATCGAGGACAAGGCGAAGGCGCTGAAGCCTTTCACCATCGCGAAGGTGATATCCGCCGAGCAGCATCCGAATGCGGATCGGCTGCGCGTCTGCATGGTCGACACCGGCGACGGTGGCGCACCGGTGCAGGTCGTGTGCGGCGCGCCGAATGCGCGGACGGGTCTCGTCAGCGTATTTTCGCCGCCCGGCACCTACATTCCCGGCAAGGACATCACGCTCGGTGTCGGCACCATCCGCGGCGTCGAGAGCCGCGGCATGCTGTGCTCGGCGGCTGAATTGCAGATTTCCAACGACCATGACGGCATCATGGAATTGCCCGCGGATGCGCCGATCGGCGCTGCTTACGCCGCATGGGCCGGCCTCGGCGATCCCGTGGTCGAGATCAATCTGACCCCGAACCGGCAGGACTGCACCGGCGTGCATGGTATCGCGCGCGACCTTGCCGCCGCCGACATGGGCAAGTTCAAGGATCCGACCATCAAGCCGATCAAGGGCGAATTCCCGTGCCCGGTGAAGGTCACGGTCGAAGACGCCGCGCTGTGCCCCGGCTTCGCGCTTCGTCTCGTGCGCGGCGTGAAGAACGGGCCGTCGCCGGAATGGCTGCAGAAGCGGCTGACCGCGATCGGCCTGCGCCCGATCAACGCGCTGGTCGACATCACCAACTTCATGACTTACGACCGCGCGCGGCCGCTGCACGTGTTCGACGCGAAGAAAGTGAAGGGCAATCTCGTGGTGCGCCGCGCCCGTGACGGCGAGACGCTGCTCGCGCTTGACGGCCGCAGCTACAATCTCGATCCCGCAATCTGCGTGATCGCGGACGAGCACGGCGTCGAATCGCTCGCCGGCATCATGGGCGGCGAGGCCTCGGGCTGCGACGAAACCACCACCGACGTGCTGATCGAATCGGCGCTGTGGAACGAGATCAACATCGCCCAGACCGGGCGCAAGCTCGGTATCAATTCGGACGCGCGCTATCGTTTCGAGCGCGGTGTCGATCCGGCCTTCATGGTGCCGGGGCTGGAGCTCGCGACGAAACTGGTGATGGAGATGTGCGGCGGCGCGCCGTCGGAGAACGTCGTGGTCGGCAAGACCTTCGGCGACGACCGCGTGATCGATTTTCCGGTCACCGAGGTCAAGCGGCTCTCGGGCATCGAGGTGCCGATGCCGGAGATGAAACGCATCCTGACCCATCTCGGTTTCATGATGGCGGGCTCGGGCCCCGTCGTAAAGGTCGCGGTGCCGTCGTGGCGCACCGACGTGCACGGCAAGGCCGACATCGTCGAGGAAGTCATCCGCATCCACGGCGTCGACAAGGTGCCGATGACGCCGTTCGAGCGCGGCGAGGACGCACGCAAACCCGTGCTGACCCCGCTCCAGCTCCGCACCCGCCGCGCCAGGCGCGCGCTGGCGAGCCGCGGCATCATCGAAGCGGTGACCTGGTCCTTCATCACCAAGTCCGCCGCAAAGCTGTTCGGCGGCGGCCAGCGCGAACTCGAGGTCGCCAACCCGATCGCGTCGGATCTCTCCGACATGCGCCCGACCCTGCTGGCCGGCCTGATCGCAGCGGCGCAGGCCAATGCCGATCGCGGCTTTGGCGATGTCGCGCTGTTCGAGGTCGGGCAGGTGTTCAAAGGCGATCGCCCGCAGGATCAGTTCATGGCGGCAAGCGGCGTCCGCCGCGGCTTTGCGTCGTCGCAAGGCCTCGGACGGCACTGGTCGGGTTCGGCGCAGGCTGACCTGTTCGACGCCAAGGCCGATGCGCTCGCGGTGCTGGCCGCCGCCGGCGCACCGATGCAGGCGCTTCAGATCGTCGCGGGCGGCCCATCCTGGCTGCATCCCGGGCGATCCGGTACGATCCAGATCGGGCCGCAAAACGTGCTCGGCTATTTCGGCGAGATGCATCCGCGCGCGCTCGAAGCGCTCGGCGCCGGCGGCCCGCTGATGGTGTTCGAGGTGATCCTCGACCGCATCCCCGAGGCGAAGAAAAAGCCGACCCGTGCCAAGCCCGTGATCGAGCTGTCGGCATTCCAGCCGGTCTCACGCGATTTCGCCTTCATCGTCGACCGCACCGTGAAGAGTGGCGACATCGTGCGCGCGGCTCAGAGCGTCGACAAGAAGCTGATCACCGCCGTGAACGTGTTCGACGTCTACGAAGGCAAGGGCATCGACGACGGCAAGAAGTCGATCGCCATCGCGGTGACGATCCAGCCGCGCGAAAAGACCCTGACCGACCAGGAGATCGAGGCCGTTGCCGCGAAGATCGTGGCGGAGGTGACGAAGAAGACCGGCGGCACCTTGAGAGCATGATCATGCTCGAGAAATCATAGAGCATGAGTCTCACTGACTTTCTTCCGAAGGACGTCAGCCTCACCATTGCGATGGCGCTCTGCGCCGTCGCTTTCGTTTCGGGCACGGCGCGCGGCTTCTCCGGCTTCGGCTCGGCGCTGATCTTCATGCCGCTGGCGAGCAGCATCGCGGCGCCGCGTCTGGTTGCCGCGCTGCTCCTTGTGATCGACTTCGTCGCGGCCGCGCCGCTGCTGCCCGACGCCTGGCGCAAGGCCGACCGCAAGGCCACCGCCGTGATCGTGCTGGGCGCGCTGGTCGGCGTGCCCGTCGGCACCTATTTCCTCAGCGTGCTGGAACCCGTTACGACGCGATGGATCATCTCCTGCTTCGTCGCCGCGCTGTTGCTGCTGCTGCTGTCGGGCTGGCGCTATCGCGGCAAAGACCACGCCTGGCTCTCGGTCGGCATCGGCAGCCTCTCCGGCTTCTGTAGCGGCCTCGCCCAGACCGGCGGCCCCCCAATCGTCGGCTACTGGCTAGGCCGCCCGATTGCATCGATCGTCGCGCGCGCCAACATCCTGCTGTTTTTTGGCGCGTCGGATTTTTTCTCGATGGTCAGCTACGCGACCACCGGCCTGATCTCACGCGAATCGCTCGTGCTCTCGCTCATCGTCGGGCCGGTCTATGCGATCGGCGTCGCCTTCGGCGCGTCGCTGTTCGGCCGTGCCAGCGAAAAGGTGTTTCGCGCGATTTGCTACGGGCTGATCGCGCTGGCGGTGGTCGCGGGACTGCCGGTGCTGGATGGGATTTTGCGGTAGGTCTCCAAGTCGTCCCGGCGAAGGCCGGGACCAATACCGCGTGATGTATCGGTGTAGCCGGTAGGAGTACCGAACGCCGTGTCTTCGCCAAACCGCGTTTTGTGGTTATAGGTCCCGGCCTACGCCGGGACGACAGCGGAGTATGTTGCGGCTTAGTTACCCTATTGCCGCGGCGCCCTGCGCTTCTTCGTCGACTGCGTCGGGACATCGGCCGGCTCATCCTTCAGCGCGCCGATCTTGCGCAAGGCTGCGTCCGCGGCGCGCTCGCCGCTTTCCCAGGCGCCGTCGACGGTGCCCCACAGCGTCTCGTGCGTGGCTTCGCCGGCGAGGAACATGTTGCCGATCGGCTCGGCCAGGATTCTTCGCGAGAGCTGACCGCCGGGCGAGGCCGCCGACATCGCACCCATCACGAAAGGCGAGGCGTTCCAGCGCGTCACGCTGGCTTTCTGCACGGCGGCGGCGACTTCGCTGCCGAACAGCTTTGTGATCCATTCTCTGGCGAAGGCCGTCATCGCCTTTTCGCCTTGCTGGGTGAGATCGCGGCCGAACGAGCCGCCGACATCGATCGAGCACAGCGAGGATCCGCCGATATTGGCGAACATCAGCGCCGTGCGCGTCGAATTGCTCTGCTCGATCAGGATGTCGTCGCGCGACAGGCCGAGCGGATTGCCCGGCAGCTGCAATACGATGTGATCGTAGCTGCCGAGCGTGAGCTTTGATGCGGCATCGAGCGTGCGCTTCGGAATGTCAGGCCCAAACTTGATCGCGCCCGAAATCAGCACATTGGTCGAGACCGTGATGATGGCGGCGCGGGCGGCGATCCTGCCAGCCTGTGTCTCCACGCTGACGTCGCGATTGCTCCAGACGATCCGGCTCGCCGGCGTCGACAGCGCGACCGGCGCCTGCTCACCGAGTTTGGTGATCAGGGTCCCCAGGCCCTGGCGGCAGGTGATCGCGGCGTTGCGATCCAGTGCCCGCGCCTTGTCGATCGCAGACAACTCCTTCAGGTCCTTGCCGGCGAAGCTCGCACCCAGCATGAACTCGGCCGCGCCGGCCCAGTCGCCCAGATCCTTCGGCAGCACCGAGGCGCAGGCGGTGTCGAGCTTGCCGCGCGCGGCCTCGTCGATGGCGCGGTTGGCGCGCACCAGCGCCGCCAGGAATTCCTCGGTCTCGCCGGCGCGTGCGTTGCGGCGACCTATGCGCATCTTCTGGCCTGACGGCGCCGGCAGAACGTCGAGCCCGGCGCTGCGCGCCAGCCGGATCATTGGATTGGTGTCGGGATTGTGCATCCAGCGCGCGCCGCGATCGAACGGCGTGTCGAAGGTGGTCGTATCCGTCATGCAGCGGCCGCCGATCTGCGACGCCGCTTCCACCACCACGACCTTGCGATTGGCCGCCATGATGCGCCGCGCCGCGGCAATTCCGGCCGCGCCCGCGCCGATCACGACAATGTCAGCCTCGCGCGGCAGGGGCGCGGCGGTTGCGCGCAGGACCGGCATCGCGGCAAGGCCCGCCGACGCCGATAGGAAGCTGCGGCGCGTGATTGTCATGGCATGGTTTCCGGAGACTTGCAGCAAACGGGAACAGCTAGCGAACCTTGCCGTATCTGATGTTGCGCGGCAACCATCATGGTGAATCAATCGTGCTTGATGTCACGGAGCGATGAACCGAATTGCAACACGTTCAGACCATGGTAGAGAAGAGAAAAAGACGGCCGGAAAAGGCCGTGGGGGAGTTTTGAAATGGGGACGGTCCTGGATTCGGTCGGCAAGCTGATTGCCGCGTACCTCTCGAAGGAGGTGCCGGGCTATGAGCCGTTCACGCCGAGCGACCCCGAGCATCTGCGCGGCGTCATCGAGCCGGGCGACGTGCTGCTGGTCGAGGGCAACAATCGCATCTCGGGCATCATCAAATATCTGACGCAGTCGACCTGGTCCCACGGCGCACTCTATGTCGGCCCCATCGAAGGCGCGGAAGAGCCCGACGGCGAGCCGCACGTGCTGATCGAGGCCAATATCGGCGAGGGCGTCACCTCCGCACCGCTGTCGAAATATTTCCCCTATCACACCCGCGTCTGCCGCCCGGTCGGGCTGTCCTATGAGGACCGCACCACGGTCTGCCGCTATGCGATCAACCGCATCGGCTTCGGCTACGACACCAAGAACATCGTCGACCTGATGCGCTTTCTGTTTCCGCTGCCGATCCCGCAGCGCTGGCGGCGCCGCATGATCTCGATCGGCTCAGGCGATCCCACGAAGATCATCTGCTCGGCTCTGATCGCGCAGGCCTTCGACGCCGTGCGCTATCCGATCCTGCCGAAGATCACCAAGGCCGGCAGCCGTGCTGCCCGCCGCGAGATCCTGCACATCCGCGATTCCTCGCTCTACATGCCCCGCGACTTCGACATCTCGCCCTATTTCGAAGTCGTCAAACCCACCATCGTGCACGGCTTCGACTACACCGCCTTGCATTGGGCCGACAAGCAGAAGCCGCTCGAGGAGGTAGCCGGCACCTTCGGTGTGTTTCCAGAAACGTTCAGTGCGCCGCCGCTCGTTCCTGAAGCGATTGACGAAGAGGCGCCGATTCCGGCTGAAGAAGTGATGCGTGAGGCGGCTGCGGAGATGAGCGTTGCCTTCTCCGAGCATTTTGTGCTGCTGAACGATCTCGCAAAGTACCGCGCGCGGGCACAGACGCGGGCGATGGCGGCGTAGGCTCTCTGGGGTCGTCCCGGCGAAGGCCGGGACCCATACCGCGTAATTTATCCACTGCGTTCAGTAGCCGTACCGAACAACGAGTCTTCGCCAAACCCTCCCTGGGGTTATGGGTCCCGGCCTGCGCCGGGACGACGAGCAGAACCTACCGCTCCGCCCGCCCAATCACCGCCATCAGCTCCGCGATCTTCTCGCGCTGATCGGCCTTGTCGCCGCTCGCGATCGCATGCTCGACGCAATGGGCGACGTGATCTTTCAAAACCTCTTCCTCGACCCGGCGCAGCGCGGCGCGCACCGCCGAGATCTGCGTGACGATGTCGATGCAATAGCGGTCTTCCTCGACCATTTTCGAGAGGCCGCGAACCTGCCCCTCGATCCGGCCGAGACGTTTTCCGACGGATGCCTTGATGTCCTTGCGCATGCGGCCTATATACCCCCCCAGGGTATAACTTGCAAGGCCGGAGCGTGGCAATGAACGGCGCCGAACACGAACACCATCACAAGCCGGAAACACATTCCGGATGCGGCTGTTCCAGCAAAGTTGCCCCGGTCGACAAGCCCGCCGCTGCCGCCTGCTGCGGCGCGCACGGCGATCACGCGCATGACCACGGCGCCGCGGCAAAAGTCCGCGATCCCGTCTGCGGCATGACGGTCGATCCCGCGACGTCCAAGCACCGCTTCGACCATCACGGCGAGACCTTCCATTTCTGCTCAGTGGGCTGCCGCACCAAATTCGCCGAGGATCCCGCAAAGTACCTCGCCAAGGACAAGACGCCCGAGCCCGAGATGCCGGCGGGCACGATCTACACCTGCCCGATGCATCCGCAGATCCGCCAGGTCGGGCCCGGAAGCTGCCCGATCTGCGGCATGGCGCTGGAGCCGGAAGTGGCGAGCCTGGAGACCGGCCCTAATCCCGAGCTTGCCGACATGACGCGGCGGTTCTGGATCGGCGGCGCGCTGGCTTTGCCGGCAGTGGTGCTGGAGATGGGCGGCCATCTCGCGGGCCCGCACAACTGGATCGATGCGACGCTGTCGAACTGGATCCAGCTCGTCTTCGCCACACCTGTGGTGCTGTGGGCCGGCTGGCCGTTCTTCGTTCGCGGCTGGCAGTCGCTGCTGACGCGCAACCTCAACATGTTCACGCTGATCGCGATGGGCACGGGCGTTGCCTATGTCTACAGCCTGATCGGCACCATCGCGCCGCAGATTTTTCCGGCCACCTTCCGCGGCCATGAAGGCGCGGTCGCGGTCTATTTTGAGGCCGCGGCGGTCATCACCGTGCTGGTGCTGCTCGGTCAGGTGCTGGAGTTGCGCGCCCGCGACGAGACCTCGGGTGCGATCAAGGCGCTGCTGCAGCTCGCCCCGAAGACCGCGCGCCGCGTCGATGCTGACGGCGGCGAGCACGAGGTCGAAATCGACGCCCTCCATGCCGGTGACAGCTTGCGCGTGCGTCCCGGCGAGAAAGTGCCGGTCGACGGCGTCATTCTGGAAGGCCGCTCCTCGCTCGACGAGTCGCTCGTCACAGGCGAATCCATGCCGGTCACCAAGGAGACGGGCGCGAAGGTGATCGCGGGCACGCTCAACCAGTCCGGCAGCTTCATCATGCGCGCCGACAAGGTCGGGCGTGAGACGCTGCTGTCGCAGATCGTGCAGATGGTCGCGGACGCGCAGCGCTCGCGCGCGCCGATCCAGCGCCTCGCCGACCAGGTCGCGGGCTGGTTCGTGCCGATGGTGATCGCGGTCGCGGTCGCTGCCTTTGCGGCCTGGGCCTGGTTCGGGCCGGAGCCGCGGCTGGCCTTCGGCCTCGTCGCCGCCGTCAGCGTGCTGATCATCGCCTGCCCCTGTGCGCTCGGCCTGGCGACCCCGATGTCGATCATGGTCGGCGTCGGCCGCGGCGCGCAAGCAGGCGTCCTGATCAAGAACGCCGAGGCGCTGGAGCGGATGGAGAAGATTGATACCCTGGTGGTCGACAAGACCGGCACGCTGACCGAGGGCAAGCCGAAAGTGGTCGCGATCGTGCCGGCGGCCGGCTTTGCGGAAGAGGACATCCTCCGCATGGCCGCGAGCGTCGAGCGCGCCAGCGAGCATCCTCTGGCCGACGCGATCATGCGCGCGGCGAAGGAGAAGCAGCTCGCGCTCGGCCAGGTCGAACAATTCGATTCGCCGACCGGCAAGGGCGCCACCGGCAAGGTCGACGGCAAAACCGTCGTGCTCGGCAATGCCAAATATCTGACGTCGATCGGCATCGACACCAAGGCGCTCGATGGCGAGGCCGAACGGCTGCGCGGCGATGGCGCGACTGTGATCAACATGGCGGTCGACGGCCGGCTTGCCGGCCTGTTCGCGATCGCCGATCCGGTCAAGGCTTCCACGCCGGAGGCGCTGAAGGCGCTCGCGGCCGAGGGCATCAAGGTCATCATGCTGACCGGCGACAACCGCACCACGGCGCAGGCCGTGGCGCGCAGGCTCGGCATCGCCGATGTCGAGGCCGAGGTGCTGCCGGACCAGAAGAGCGCGGTGGTGACAAAGTTGCAGAAGGCCGGCCGCAGCGTCGCCATGGCCGGGGACGGCGTCAACGACGCGCCGGCGCTGGCCGCGGCCGAAGTCGGCATCGCCATGGGCACCGGCACGGACGTGGCGATGGAGAGCGCCGGCGTTACCCTGCTCAAGGGCGATCTCACCGGCATCGTGCGGGCGCGAAAACTGTCGCAGGCGACCATGAGCAACATCCGGCAAAATTTGTTCTTTGCCTTCATCTACAACGCCGCCGGCATTCCGATCGCGGCCGGCATCCTCTATCCGACCTTCGGCGTGCTGCTGTCGCCGATCATCGCCGCGGCCGCGATGGCGCTCTCTTCGGTGAGCGTCGTTGGAAATGCGCTGCGGCTGCGGGCAACGCGGCTGTGACAGTGGACTCCCTCGCCCCGCACTTCGCGGGCAGAGGGTTGGGGTGAGGGGGAGTCTCCATGGCGACGGTGGCAATTGGACTCGCGGATGCTCCCCCTCACCCGGAATTCAAGCTACGCTCGAATTCCGACCTCTCCCCGCAAGCGGGGCGAGGTAAGAAAGAGCAGTACCTGCAGAGAGGACCTGATGCAGCGAATTACGATCACGATCGAAGACGATCTGCTGGCGGAGATCGACGCTGCGGCGGAAGCGCGCGGCTACCAGAACCGCTCCGAGATCATCCGCGATCTCGCGCGCGCCGGCTTACAACAGAGCAGCGAGGACACCGCACAGACCGGTTCTTGCGTCGCCGGTCTCGTCTATGTCTACGACCACGCCGCCCGCGATCTCTCAAAACGCCTGGTGCAGGAATTCCATGGTCACCACGACCTCGCGCTGGCGACGCTGCACGTCCATCTCGACGACAATAATTGCATGGAGATGACGGCACTGCGCGGCGACGCCTCCGAGGTCCGACATTTCGCCGACCACATCATCGCCGAACGCGGCGTGCGCTATGGACGTGTGGTGATGATCCCGACGGGGGACGGCAAGCAGGCGAAGGCGCGGAAGCAGGCGCACCGGCATGAGTAGGTTCGACTAGCACCGCGGCACTTTTGCCCTCTCCCCTTGTGGGAGAGGGTGGCTCGCCGCGAAGCGGCGAGACGGGTGAGGGGTATGTCTCCGCGACTACTCCTCTTCGAGCTCGCGGTGAGAGACCCCTCATCCGGCGCTTCGCGCCACCTTCTCCCACAAGGGGAGAAGGGAAGAGCATTCCGCTTGCGGATTTAAGCCGCTTTCGCGCTCCCACCCGGCAGCCCCGCCCGGGCGAGGCCGCCGTAGAGCTGCTCGTTCGGCATCTCCTCGCGCAGGATCCTGCGCACCGTGATCAGTTTCTCCAAATCGATGCCGGTCGGAAAACCCTTGCTCTCGCACAGGAAGACGAGATCCTCGAACACGACATTGCCGGTCGCACCGGGCGCGAAGGGGCAGCCGCCGAGGCCGCCGAGCGAGCCGTCGAGGATGCGCGCGCCTTCGTCGAGCGCGGCGGCCGCGTTCGCGATGCCCATCCCGCGGGTGTCGTGGAGATGGATGCAGATCGGCTTTGAGCCTGCGAGCTTCACCGCGGCGCGCGTCAGCTCCGCCACTTGCTTCGGCCCGGCATAGCCGACGGTGTCGGCGATGCCGACGAAATCGACGCCAGCCTCCAGGCATTTATCGACCAGCCGCAGCACCTCCGCAGGGTCGACCGCCCCGGTGATCGAGCAGCCCAGCGCCATCGAGATCGCTGCGTTGACGAGTGGCTTGTGGCTGGTGGCATCGCGCATCTCGCACAGGCGTTTCAGATTGGCGATGGCGGACTCGCGCGAGCGGTGCGCATTGGCCTGGCTGTGCTCTTCCGTTGCCGAGACCACCGATGCGATCTCGCCGACGCCTGACGCCAGCGCCTCGTTCACGCCGCGTTCGTTGAGTGCAAGCGCGATGCCATGCGCGCCGGGCAATGAAGCGACGGTGGCGACGACGTCTCGAACATCGACGAATTGCGGAAACGTCTTGGCCGGCAGGAATGAGCCGACTTCGAAATGGCGCACACCGGCGGCATATTCCTCGCGCACCCAGCGCTGCTTGGCGTCGGTCGACGGAATTTTCTTCACGAGCTGGAGCCCATCGCGCAGGCCGACCTCGCGCAGGCTGACGCGCTCTGCGGGGTAAATCTCCTGAATCCGGCTCATCCGCGCCTCCCTGTTGTTTTTGACGTGACGTCCTCATTTTCGGTGTCGATCTCGGCGCGAACGGCCGCCGTGTCGGCGCCGAGCGGCGCGACCTTCAGGCCTTCGCCGATATGGCTACCGTTCCATTCGATCGGCAGCGCCGGCACCCGGAACGGCTTGCCGTCGGCGGTGACATTGTTGACGAGCCCGCCAGGCCGCAGCACATGCGGATCGGTGAAGAGATCCTCGGGCCGGTTGATCGGCGAGAAGCAGATGTTGAGCGCATCGAGCCTCTGCGACAGTTTTGCCACGTCCCACTGCCTGATGATATCGGCGGCGCGCGGAATGATCCGCCCGCGCGCCAGGATGCGATCGGTCGTGGTGCGCAAGGCGGGATCATCGAGGAATTCAGCCAGGCCGAATTCGCGGCAAAAGCTCTGCCAATGGCCTTCGGTGACGACGCCGATGAAGATACGCTCGCCGCCGGCGGTCTCGAAGATGTCGTAGATCGGCCAGGCATGCTCGCGCTCCGGCATCGAGCGCGGCTTGTTGCCGGTCATCTCGTATTCGACCATGTGCTGGGCAACCAGGAACAGGCAGTTCTCGAACAGACCGATGCGGATGTCGGCGCCATCGCGTTTCCCCCCGCGCTTCTGATAGAGCGCCGCGAGGATCGCGATCACGCCGAACATGCCGCCCATGATGTCGTTGGCGGACGAGCCGACGCGCTGCGGCTTTTCGCTGGTGCCGGTCATGGCGGCAAGGCCCGCCATCATCTGCACGACCTCGTCGAGCGCGGGGCGGTGCTCGTAGGGACCTGAGAGAAAACCCTTGTGGCCGGCGATGATCAGCTCCGGATGCCGGCGGCGCAGTTCGTCGGCGCCGAGCCCCTGCTTCTCGAGCTGTCCGTCGCGAAAATTCTCAAGGAACACGTCGGCCGTCGCCAGCAGCCGGTGCATGGTGTCGCGATCCTCAGGCTTTTCGAAATCCAGCACCACGCTGCGCTTGCCGCGGTTGAACAACGGGAAGAAGGCGGTGCCCATGCCTCCCAGGCTCCGGGTCTTGTCGCCCGCGGGCGGCTCGACCTTGATCACGTCGGCCCCGAGCTGCGCCAGGATCATGCCGCAGGTCGGGCCCATGACCATGTGGGTCATCTCGACGACGCGCACGCCTGCAAGTGGCAATCCGGCCGCCGATTCTTCCATTGCCATATGCGCCTGTTCCTTTGCCCGGCTGGTTCCGCGTGTTGTCAAGCGGGTTGGTGAAGCAACGGTCTTGCCGCATTCATCGTGGCTTCGTTGATGCGAGCGGTCAATCCGACCATCAGCGGTGCCGCCGATCTCCCTTGCCGAAGTGGCCCGGGGTGTCTACCTCTCGCGGGTGATTTCGTGAGAGGAACTCCCATGCTGGATGCCGCCGTCAAGGCGCTGTCGCAAATGATCTCGCCGCCGATGCGATCGATCCTGTGGCGGTCGATCGGCGTCGCACTGGTGCTGATCATCGTGCTGGCGATCGGCTTGCAGCGGCTGCTGAGCTGGTTTGCGACCTATGGCGAGGCCTGGCTGGAAGGCCTGCTCGGTCCGGGCTGGCACTCATCGCTCGAGGTATTGTCCTGGATCATTTCGATCGCCGCGGGCCTCGGCGTCGTGTTCGGAGCTGTGTTCCTGATGCCCGCCATCACCTCGCTGGTGGCGAGCCTGTTCGTGGACGACGTGGCCGACATTGTCGAGCGCGAGCACTATCCGGCCGAGCGGCCGGGCGTCGCGCTGCCGTTCAGCCAGGCAATCTACGAGGGCGTCAAGACCGCGCTGCTGACGATCCTGGTCTATCTGGTCGCGCTGCCGCTGGTGCTTTTCGCCGGCGCCGGTTTCCTGGTCTTCTTCCTCGCCACGGCATGGCTGCTGGGCCGCGAGTATTTCGAGCTCGCGGCGATGCGGTTTCGCTCGCCGGAGGACGCCAAAGCGATGCGGCGCGACAATGCCGCAACCATCTTCACCGCGGGCCTCTTCATCGCAGCCTTCGTCTCGATCCCAATCGTCAATCTGGCAACGCCGATCTTCGCCATGGCCTTCATGGTGCACATGCATAAGCGGCTCTCAGGACCACGGCCCGAGCTGATCGAGCCGGCGCGGCAGATGCGGTGAGGGTGTCTACCTCACCGACACCCCGCATTTGCGCAGGAGCATCCTGGCGAAGCCGAACGGCGCCGGCGTGAACGGGCCGGGCGGAGCACGGGTGACCAGGGCGACGACGCCGAGCGCGGCCATCGCGACCCAGAAGCACAGCCAGAAGCCGTCGATATAAGCGAGCACATTGGCCTCGCGCTGAACCAAGCCCGCGAGCGTACCGACCGCGCGGGCCTGGGCCGAGCCGGCGCCATGGGCCGCAAAATGGTCGGCGAGCTGTTTCAGCATGCGGACCACGTCGACGTCGCCGACGCCGAGATTCTGGCCGAGATAGAAGGAATGGATCTGCTCGCGGACGCGCAGCCACGTCCCCATCACCGCCACGCCGATCTCGGCGCCACCGAGCCGCATGATCTGGATATAGGCGGCAAATGAGGTGGCGCGGCTCGGATCGGAATTGGACAGCAGCGTGATGATCAGCGGCAGCAAGGTCAGCGACTGCCCGATGGCCTGGAGCAGCACGATGCCGGCGAAATCCTCGCGCGCCCAATCATGGCTGAGCTGCGTGCCCCAGAGATTGGCGGCGGCGAAGCAGGCAAATCCCACGACCACCACCGTTCGCGTATCGAAATGCCGCAGCAGCCAGATCGAAAGCGGCACCAGCACGAACATCGGCAACGCGCCGTAGGTCAGCAGCAGCAAGCCACTCTGCTCCGGCCTGAGCAGGGCGATGGTGGCGAGGAAATTCGGCACCAGCGACGCGTTGGAGAGGCTGGTCAGCGTGTAGAGCAGGATCAGGACCAGCCCCAGGCCGATATTGCGCGAGAACAGCACGTTGATATGCGCCCATGGCTGTCGCACCAGGGCCTCGTTGACGAGGAAGCCCGCGACCAGCACCGCGCCGGCAATAATCAACGCCATCACCGTTCCCGACCCGAGCCAGTCCAGCCGGTTGCCCTGGTCGAGCCCGGCATAGATCATCGAAACGCCGGCGCCGAGCAGCAGCATGCCGCCCCAATCGGCCTCGCGCAGCAACGCGCGATTCACCGGCTCGTTCGGCGTGCCCCAATAGACCATCAGGCCCATCAGGGGCGCGATCAGAACGCTCTGCCAGTACAGCCATTGCCAGCCGAGATGGTCGACATAGAAGCCGACCAGCGAGCTCGAAGTATCAAGCGCGAAGCCGACGCGGATCGAATAGATCGAGATCGCCGGGAGCCACCAGCGGATCGGCAAATTGCGGAACACGATCATCAGCGTCGCCGGCACGAAGGTGCCGAGCAAGAGGCCATGCACCACGCTGAGCGCGAGCAATGTCGGATAATCGTGCACGAACGGGATGATCAGCGAGACCGCGGCATAGACGAGGCTGGGGATACCCAGCACGCGGCGCAGGCCGAATACGGTGGCAAGCCAAGCCACCGCGGGCGCGATGAAGATCTGCGAGCCGATGCCCGCCGTGGAGAGCCATGCGCCTTCGTCGAACGAGAGCGAGAACGCGCCGCGCAGGTCCGGCAGGCCAATCGTGGTCAGGCGGCTGTCGAAATTGGCGAGGAACGAGCCGAGCAGCACCGCCGCCACCGCAAACAAGGGTTGCGGGGCGACGCCGCCGCGCGAGAGCGGTCCGCGACTGGAATCATCATTTTCCGCCATTGCCGGCCTTGGTGTCGATGCTGGTGACGACCGACATGCCCGGCACCAGCCGCGTCAGCAGCGGCTGGTTGTCGTCGAACTGGATGCGCACGGGAATGCGCTGCACGACCTTGGTGAAGTTGCCGGTTGCGTTGTCCGGCGGCAACAGCGCGACCTGCGCGCCGGTCGCAGGCGCAATGCGCTCGACCCGGCCGCGCAGCTTCTCGCGCGGGAAGCTGTCGACGGTGATCTCGACCGGCTGGCCCGGCGCAACGTGCGTAAGCTGGGTCTCCTTGTAGTTCGCGATCACATAGACCTTCGGCAACGGCACGACGTTGATGAGGTTGGTGCCGATGTTGACGTAGTCGCCGGGCTGGACCTGTCGCTCGCCGACGACGCCGTCGAACGGTGCCGTGATCTTGGTGTAGCCGAGCTTGAGCTTCGCACTCGCCAGTGTCGCCTTGGTCGCTTCGAGATCGGCGGCGCGCTGTTTCCTGGTGCCTTGCAGGACTTCGAGCTGGTGCTGCTGGGCCGCGATCACGGCGCGGCTCGCGCGCACATCGGCCTGCGCCTTGGCATAGCCTGCGACCGCCTGTTCGAAGCGCTGCCGGGTACCGGATTCGGTCTGCGACAGCGACTGCTGACGCTCCTGCTCCTGCCGCGCCTCGACCTCCACGGCTTCAGCCGAGAGCCGCGCGGCTTGCGCCTGCGCGATCGTCGCATATTGCAGCTCGATCTGATTGGCCAGATTGTCGAGCACGGCTTGCGCGGCGGCGACCGCCGCTTCGGACTGCGCGACTTGCGCCTCATAGTCGGCAGGATCGATCTGGATCAGGAGATCGCCGGCCTTGACGCGCTGGAAGTCGGTGACGCCGACGGTCAGCACTTCGCCGGAGACCCGACTGGCAAGCCGCGTCAGCTCGGCGCGCACATAGGCGTCGTTGGTGGTCTGGACCACCGAATTGCCGACCCATTCGTCGAAGCGCTGCGTTGCCAGCGCGACGAAGCCGAGCGCGACGATCACCGCGAACAGCGGAATCGCGAGCCGGCTCCACAGGGAGCTCGGCGGTCGCTGCGAGGGCTTCGGTGGCGGCGCCGGCGTGGCAGCAGGTGGCGACGACGAGATTTGTTCCTGCTGACTCACGCTAGACTCCAAAACCACTTTTCCGAACGCCAGCCTCAGATCGTCTTTTCCGGCCACCTACAGAGATCGTTGATCAGGCATACCTCGCAGCGCGGCTTGCGCGCGAGGCAAGTATAGCGGCCATGCAGGATCAGCCAATGATGGGCATGCAGCATGAACTCGGCCGGGATCACCTTTTCGAGACCGAGCTCGACCTCCAGCGGCGTCTTGCCGGGCGCAAGTCCGGTCCGGTTGCCGACGCGAAAGACATGCGTATCGACCGCCATGGTGTGCTCGCCGAAGGCCATGTTGAGCACGACGTTGGCGGTCTTGCGCCCGGCGCCCGGCAGCGACTCGAGCCCCGCGCGCGTGCGCGGCACCTCGCCGCCGAACTCGCTGAGCAGCTTCGCCGACAGCGCGATCACGTTCTTCGCTTTGGTGCGGTAGAGGCCGATGGTCTTGATGTACTCGCGCAGGCGTTCCTCGCCGAGGTCGAGCATCTTCTGCGGCGTGTCGGCGATCGCAAACAACGCACGCGTCGCCTTATTGACCCCAGCATCGGTCGCCTGCGCCGACAGCACCACGGCGACCAGCAGCGTAAAGGGATTGACGTGCTCGAGCTCGCCTTTCGGCTCCGGGTTGGCCTTGCGGAAACGGCTGAAGGCTTCGTGGACCTCGGGCGGCGTCCAGGGCTTCATGGCCTTAAGCGATTTCTTCGCGGGTCCCTTCGGTTTGGCCGCGACCGGCTTTGCCTTTTTCTTCGGCACGGACGTTTTACGCGGGACCGGCTTGCGGGTGATTTTCGCCATGATCGGGATATACTGAGGGACGATGAGCACAGGCAACGAAATTGAGCGCGAACGATCCGGAAGCGAGGCTGAGCCTCAGATCTTTTCCGCGCGCCTGACGCCGCACCGCTCGCTGAACCGCACCGGCTTCCTCGCCGTGATGCTGTTCCTGAGCGTCGTCAGCTTCGTCACCGGCCTCGTCTTCCTGATGATGGGGGCGTGGCCGGTGTTCGGCTTCTTCGGGCTGGACGTGCTGGTGATCTGGTGGGCCTTCAAAGCCAATTTCCGCGCGGCGCGGGCCAGCGAGGAGATCGTGGTCACGCCATCTGAATTGCGCGTGCGGCGCGTCAGCCAGCACGGCCAGGTGGTCGAGTGGACCTTCAACCCGCTCTGGGTCCGGCTCGACATGGAAATCGACGAGGATTTTGGCATCGAGCACCTCTATCTGATCTCGCGGGGTCACCAGATCCAAATCGCCCGCTTCCTGGGACCGGACGAAAAGGCAAGTTTTTACAAAGGCTTGGTTGAGGCATTAAATGCTGCCCGGCGCGGCCCGACCTACAATCCGGTCACCTGATTTGCGGATCGGAAATCGGGTGGTTTCGCACCCTGCCCTCTCCTACATTTGTGGTCATGATGACACTCGCGATACATGACCAGCGCCTGGCCGGGCCGGGCTCCCAGAACGCCGCGATGCGCGACTATGATTCCGTGCGCCGGGCGATCGCCTTCATTTCGGAAAACTGGCGCGCCCAGCCGACCATCGAGGCGATGGCGGATGCGGCCGGCGTCACCCCGGACGAGCTGCACCATCTGTTCCGCCGCTGGGCCTCGATCACGCCGAAGGCCTTCATGCAGGCGCTCACGCTCGATCACGCCAAGGGCTTGCTCAGGGACTCCGCCAGCATCCTCGATGCGGCGCTCGACTCCGGCCTGTCGGGTCCGGGCCGGCTGCATGATCTCTTCGTCACGCATGAGGCGATGTCGCCGGGCGAATGGAAGAACGGCGGCGCGGGGCTGATCCTGCGCTATGGCTTTCATCACTCGCCGTTCGGTACCGCGATCGTGATCGCGACCGATCGCGGATTGTCGGGACTCGCTTTCGCCGATCCCGGTGAGGAACAGGTGGCGCTCGCCGACATGACGCGGCGGTGGCGGAACGCAACTTACGTCGAGGATCACGAAGGCACCGCACCGCTGGCGCAGCGCATCTTCGACACGAAACTGTGGCGGCCGGACCAGCCGCTGCGCGTGGTGATGATTGGGACCGATTTCGAGGTGCGGGTGTGGGAGACGCTGCTGAAGATCCCGATGGGCCGTGCGGTGTCCTATTCGGACATCGCCTGCAACATCAACAGCCCGAAAGCCTCACGCGCCGTCGGCGCTGCCGTCGGCAAGAACCCGGTGTCGTTCGTCGTGCCCTGTCACCGCGCGCTCGGCAAGAGCGGCACGCTCACCGGCTACCACTGGGGCATCACCCGCAAGCAGGCGATGCTGGGCTGGGAGGCCGGGCAGCTCGGGATGCAGTAAAGTAAACTGCTCCACATGGTCGTCCTGGCGAAAGCCAGGACCCATTACCCCAGGAAGGGGTTTTGGCGCCGACTGCCAACCACCAGTCATCGCAAAACCAACGACGGTGGTTATGGGTCCTGGCTTTCGCCAGGACGACGCCGAGTGTTTGGCCGGCTCCGTCGCGCGCGGACGTAGCTACCCCGCCAGATCCAGCTTCGAGGCCACCGTCGAATCCGCATTGATGCGGTAGATGATCGGCACGCCGGTGGCGAGCTCGCGCTTCAAAATGCCTTCGGGCGAGAGCTTTTCCAGCACCATGATCAGCGCGCGCAGCGAGTTGCCGTGAGCCGCAACCAATGTGCGCTTGCCGTTGAGCACGCCGGGCAGGATCTCCTGCACGTAATACGGCAGTGCGCGCGCGAGCGTGTCCTTCAGGCTTTCGCCGCCGGGCGGCGGCACGTCGTAGGAGCGGCGCCAGATCAGCACCTGGTCCTCACCCCATTTCTTGCGGGCGTCGTCCTTGTTGAGGCCGGAGAGATCGCCATAGTCGCGCTCGTTCAGCGCGAGGTTCTTCGTCGTCGGCAGGCCCTTCTGGTCGAGCTCGCCGAGAATGAGATCGAGCGTGTGCTGCGCGCGCGTCAACACCGAGGTGTAGGCGACGTCGAACACGAGGCCCTGCGCCTTCAGCTTGCGGCCGGCTTCCGAGGCTTCCTTCACGCCGAGCTCGGTGAGGTCAGGGTCCTTCCAGCCAGTGAACAGGTTCTTCAGATTCCATTCGCTCTGGCCGTGCCGCACCAGCACGAGAAGACGTTCGCTCATTGACTGCTTTCCGTTTCGTTCGTTGTCTAAGCATGATCTTGTCGGAAAACCGCTTCACACTTTCCGGATCATGCTTCGTTCAGATGTCAGACAGGCCGAGCACGTCAGCCATGGAGTAGTGCCCCGGCTTCTTGCCATGCGCCCAGAGCGCCGCCTTCAGTGCGCCGTGGGCGAACAGCATGCGATCCTCCGCGTGATGCGACAGCGTCAGCCGCTCGAACGCGCCGAGGAAGCTCACGCTGTGATCGCCGGCCGCGGTGCCGCCGCGCAACGACGCAAAGCCGATGTCGCCGGGCTTGCGCGCGCCGGTGATGCCGTCGCGGCCGCGATCCGCATGCTCGTCGAGCGCGATGCCGCGGCCGCTCGCTGCCGCCTGGCCCAGCATCAGTGCCGTGCCCGAAGGCGCGTCGATCTTCATGCGGTGATGGGTTTCGACGATCTCGATGTCGAAGCTCTCGTCGAGCGCCTTGGCGACGCGCTTGACCACGGCGGCGAGCAGATTGACACCCAGGCTCATATTGCCGGACTGCACCACGACCGCGCGGTTGGTGACACTCTTGATCACGGCGTTGTCGGAGCCCGACAGCCCGGTCGTGCCGACCACGTGCACGAGGCCGCGTTCGGCGGCGATCGCGACATTGGCGAGCGTCGCCGCCGGCACCGTGAAATCCAGAATGCCGTCGGCATCCTTCGACAACGCCCAGAGATCGCCGGAGAGTTTGATGCCGTTGGCCGGCAGGCCTGCGAGCACGCCGGCGTCCTTGCCGAGCAGCTCCGAGCCCGGCGCCTCCAGCGCGCCGGCCAGCACCGCGCCTTTGCTTTCGGCAATCGCCCGCGTCAGCGCCCGGCCCATCCGGCCGCCGGCTCCAGCAACAATCAAGCGCATGTCGGACATGGTGCGATCCTCTCACGGTCGTTGTAGCGGGGGGAGGCAGTTCCGGCAACCGTGGGGCAAACGCCACCGTCATGCCCGGGCTTGTCTCGGGCATCCACGAACGGCCACGCATATGAGCGTGAAGACGTGGATGGCCGGGTCAGGCCCGGCCATGACGGAGCTGAGCGCGCCTCAGCCGTCTGACGGCTGCGGGCCGTCATAGCCCTCGATGATAATGAGGTCGGCGACGGAGTGCGGCTGGCGCACCTTGATGTTGGCCTGGTATTCCGGCGAGTTGTAGCAGGCGATCGCGGTCTCGTAGTCCGGGAATTCGATCACGACGTTGCGGGTGCGGCTGGCACCTTCGACGGTGGTGAACTTGCCGGCGCGGACGACGAAGCGGCCGCCCCATTTCTTGAAGATCGGACCATTGGCGACGGCATAGGGCTTGTAGCCCTCGTCACTGCTCACGTCGACGCGTCCGATCCAGTAGCCTTTTGCCATTGTTCTTCTCCCTGTGTTGTTGATTAGCCAAGCGCTTGCGCGATCTCCGCCTGAATGGCCTCCGCGATCGCCTTGGGGTCCGTGGCTTCGACCACCGGCCGCCCCACGACGAGATAATCCGCGCCGGCCGCAATCGCGCGGCCCGGCGTCATGATGCGCTTCTGGTCGCCGCTCGCCGCGCCCGCCGGCCGGATGCCGGGGGTGACGAGGCTCATCTGGTGGCCGACGATCTTGCGCAAGGCTCCGACTTCCTCCGGCGACGATACCAGCCCGTCGATGCCGAGCACCTGCGCCTGCTGCGCGCGCGCTTCGACGAGCTCGGAGACGCCGAGCCGGAAGCCTGCCGCGTGCAGATCGTCCTCGTTGTAGGACGTCAGAACAGTGACGGCGAGGATCTTCAGGTTCGAGCTGCCGCGACCTTCGACGGCACCCTTCATGGTCTGCGGATAAGCGTGCACCGTGAGGAAGGTCGCGCCGAGCCTGGTGATGCTGTCGACGCCTTGCGCCACGGTGTTGCCGATGTCGTGCAGCTTGAGATCGAGAAAGACCTTCTTGCCCTTGTCGGCGAGCTTGCCGACCAGCGGCAAGCCGCCGGCATAAGCCAGCCGATAACCGATCTTGTAGAAGGTGACGCTGTCGCCGAGCCGGTTGACCATCGCTTCCGCGGCATCAACGCCGGGCAGATCGAGCGCGACGATCAAGCGGTCTTTCGGGGCAATCTCGGCTGGCGTCATGTCACCTCACATCATGCGTTGGGAAAAATCGATCAACTGCCGCACCAGTTCCTTCAACGCGGCGATATCGCCCTCGTGCTTCAGCCTGTCCATATCGTCATAGGCCTGGTCGGCAAAGGCGAGCGTCAGCTGGTTGGCAATCACATTGGCGTGGCAGGAGGTCAGGATCAGCCGCAACGCCTGCAGCGCGCGAGCCGCGCCAAGCCGGCTCTGCGAGGCGCCGGCGAGCGCGAAGACGCGGTTGCGGAACACTTCGCCACGCGGCTCGTGCAGCTCATGCACGCGACTGACCCAGTCGATCGCGTTCTTCAGCAGCGGCGGCACCGAGGCATTGTATTCGGGCGAGACGATCAGCACGCCATGATGCGCGCCGATCATGCGCTTGAGATTGATCGCGTGCTTGGGCACACCCGACTTGGCCTGCAGGTCGCCGTCATAGATCGGCAGCGGAAAATCGGCGAGCGAGATGCGGGTGACGTCGACGCCGGCCTGGTCGAATGCATAGGCGGCGATCGCTGCCAGCTTCGCATTGTGCGAGCCGGTGCGCAGTGAGCCGGGAATGATCAGGATTTTCGGTGCGGACATCCGCTTCCATGCGTTCGGCGAAACGAGCCCGCCACGCAAACAGGAATGCCGGCGGATTTAGTCCTTGCGATACACCCAGACGCGGGCCGGCGGAAGGTTCATCCAGATCCGTTCCGAGGCCTCTGTGGACACGCCGGGCAGCGATTTCGGAATCGGCGGCACCACCGCATAGGTGAACTGGACGAAGGGCGCACCGGGCGCCAGGGCCGTGAAGGCGTCGCGGATGAGCCGCAGCCGCGTCAGCATCGGTTTTGTGACCAGCGGCAGGCCGGAGACGACCGCGGAGGCCGGCGCGCTCAGCACGTTCCACAGCGTGTCGCGCAGGCGATAGGCATCGCCCTGCACCACCTTGGCCTGCGGATAGCGGTCGCGCAGCAGGGCGCAGAAGCCAGGATTGTACTCGACGAGGACGAGACGCTTCTGGTCGACGCCGCGCTCGACCAAGGCCGAGGTGATGGCGCCGGTGCCGGGCCCGAGCTCGACCACCGGTGCGTCCGAATTGACGTCGACGTAATGGGCCATGGTCCGGGCCAGCAGCTTGCCCGACGGCATCACCGCGCCCATGTGGAGGGGCTTTTCGATCCATGACCGGAGAAAACGCACCTCGTCATCGAGACGGGGCTTCTTCAACGCACGCGCGGACGATGGCAATGGCATGTCGGGACCGGCCGGGACCGCGTGACCGCGGCGTGTCAGAAAATGGTCATAAAGACGTATAGGCCGAAGGCGGCACGGTCAAGACGCGTCAACTTGCCCGATTACCGAAGAAATCCTTGACCTTGGTGAAGAAACCCTCGGATTCCGGCTGGGTGTTGCCGGAGGAGAGTTTTTCGAACTCGGCCAGCAATTCCTGCTGTTTCTTGGTGAGATTTTGCGGGGTCTCGACCACGACCTGAACATACATGTCGCCCATCTGGCGCGAGCGCAGCACCGGCATGCCTTTTGATGCGATGCGGAATCGGCGGCTGGACTGCGTCCCTGCGGGGACCTTCACCTTGGTCTTGCCCTTCTCGATGGTCGGCACCTCGAATTCGCCGCCAAGCGCCGCCGTCACCATCGAGATCGGCACACGACAATGCAGATCGGCGCCGTCGCGCTGGAAGAACTGGTGCTGGGCCAGCGACAGGAAGATGTAGAGGTCGCCGGGCGGGCCGCCGCGGACCCCGGCCTCGCCCTCGCCGGCGAGCCTGATCCTGGTGCCGTCCTCGACTCCAGGGGGAATGTTGACCGACAGATTCCGCTCGCGGGTGACACGCCCCTGACCCGAGCAGGACGGGCAGGCGTCCTCGATCATCTGGCCGCGCCCCTGGCAGCCGGGACAGGTCCGCTCCAGCGTGAAGAAGCCCTGCGACTGCCGTACGCGTCCGGCGCCGCCGCAGGTCGAGCAGGTCTTCGGCTTGGTGCCGGCCTTGGCCCCGATGCCCGAGCAGGCTTCGCAGGTGACCGAGACCGGGATCTCGATCTGCGCGGTCTTGCCGCCAAAAGCTTCCTCGAGCGTGATTTCCATGTTGTAGCGCAGATCGGCGCCGCGCTCGCGGCCGCCACGGCCGCCGCGCTGTCCGGCCATGCCGAACAGATCTTCGAAAATGTCGGAAAAAGAGGAGGCGAAGCCCGCGCCGAAACCGGGGCCGCCACCGCCGCCGCCCTGCTCGAAGGCGGCATGGCCGTAACGGTCATAGGCGGCGCGCTTGTCCTTGTCTTTCAGGACCTCGTAGGCCTCGTTGATTTCCTTGAATTTGACTTCGCTGGTGTCGTCCCCGGGATTGCGGTCGGGGTGAAACTTCATCGCCAGCTTGCGGAACGACGATTTCAGGACGGAATCGTCGGCATCGCGTTCGACTTCGAGGGTTTCGTAGTAGCAGCGCTTGGTGGACGTGGACATGATGAGCTCAGTCTATCCGATCGCGATTCAAGTCGGAGCGAAGCAACGTCGCCATGCAACGATATAGGCAGCCTTCCGCCTCGCGGCAGAGGATTGCACGGCAGCATTCAGAATAACGGCTGGGAATTGATCGATCGTAACGGGGCCGATTTTAGCAAGGCCTTGCCCCGTCGAGCCCGACACGATGGCCTCCCCCGCGAGGGAGGAGGCCGTTGGCGCGTGTGGGGTCCAAGCCGTCCGCATCATCACCCTCGCGGGGTTCAGGCGGACTTCTTGTTGTTCTTGTCGTCGTCGACTTCGGTGAACTCCGCGTCGACGACGTCGTCCTTGGCCGCATCCTTCTTGGCGTCGGCCTCGGCCTGCTGCTTGTACATGGCCTCGCCGAGCTTCATCGACGCCTGGGCCAGCGTTTGGGTCTTGGCCTTGATGGCTTCGGCATCGTCGCCCTTCAGCGCTTCCTTGAGGTCGCTGACCGCATCCTCGATCGCGCGGCGCTCGGTCTCTGCGACCTTCGAACCGTGCTCGGCCAGTGCCTTCTCGGTCGAATGCACCAGACCATCCGCGTCGTTCTTGGCAGTCACGGCCTCGCGGCGCTTCTTGTCCGCCTCGGCATTGGCCTCGGCGTCCTTGACCATCTTCTCGATGTCGGCTTCCGACAAACCGCCGGAGGCCTGGATGCGGATCTGCTGCTCCTTGGACGTGGCCTTATCCTTGGCCGAGACGTTGACGATGCCGTTGGCGTCGATGTCGAAGGTCACCTCGATCTGCGGCATGCCGCGCGGGGCCGGCGGAATGCCCATCAGGTCGAACTGACCGAGCATCTTGTTGTCGGCCGCCATTTCACGCTCGCCCTGGAAGACGCGGATGGTGACCGCGTTCTGGCTGTCCTCGGCGGTCGAGAACACCTGGCTCTTCTTGGTCGGGATCGTGGTGTTGCGGTCGATGATGCGGGTGAACACGCCGCCCAGCGTCTCGATGCCCAGCGACAGCGGGGTCACGTCGAGCAGCAGCACGTCCTTGACGTCGCCCTGAAGCACGCCGGCCTGGATCGCGGCGCCGATCGCCACGACTTCGTCCGGGTTGACGCCCTTGTGCGGCTCCTTGCCGAACAGCTGCTTCACGACTTCCTGGACCTTCGGCATGCGCGACATGCCGCCGACCAGCACCACTTCGCCAATCTCGGCGGCGGTGAGGCCGGCATCCTTCAGCGCCTTGCGGCAGGGCTCGACGGTCTTCTGGACGAGGTCATCGACCAGCGCCTCGAACTTGGCGCGGGTGAGCTTCATCGTCAGATGCTTCGGGCCGGTCTGGTCCGCGGTGATGAAGGGCAGGTTGATCTCGGTCTGCGTCGTCGACGACAGCTCGATCTTGGCCTTTTCAGCAGCTTCCTTCAGGCGCTGCAACGCAAGCTTGTCGTTGCGCAGGTTGATGCCCTGCTCCTTCTGGAATTCGTCGGCCAGATAGCCGACCAGGCGCATGTCGAAGTCTTCGCCGCCGAGGAAGGTGTCGCCGTTGGTCGACTTCACCTCGAACACGCCGTCGCCGATTTCGAGAATCGAGATATCGAACGTGCCGCCGCCGAGATCGTACACGGCGATCGTGCCGGTCTTGGTCTTGTCGAGGCCATAGGCGAGCGCGGCCGCGGTCGGCTCGTTGATGATGCGCAGCACTTCAAGGCCCGCGATCTTGCCGGCGTCCTTGGTCGCCTGGCGCTGGGCGTCGTTGAAGTAGGCGGGCACGGTGATGACGGCCTGGTCGACCTTCTGGCCCAGATGGGCTTCCGCGGTCTCCTTCATCTTCTGCAAGATGAACGCCGAGACCTGCGAGGGCGAGTAGGTCTGGCCGTCGGCCTCGACCCAGGCGTCGCCGTTGGAAGCCTTCACGATCTTGTACGGAACGAGCTTCTTGTCCTTCTCGACCATCGGGTCGTCGTAGCGGCGGCCGATCAGGCGCTTCACTGCGAAGAACGTGCGCTCGGGATTGGTGACGGCCTGACGCTTGGCCGGCTGGCCGACGAGGCGCTCACCGTCGTCCGTCACGGCGACGATCGAAGGCGTCGTGCGCATGCCTTCGGAATTCTCGATGACTTTGGCGTTCTTGCCATCCATTACGGCGACGCACGAATTCGTGGTGCCGAGGTCGATCCCGATGACCTTTCCCATGGTCCTGTATCCTTGTTTTTGCGGCAGGCTGGCTGGGCCCAGAAGGCACCCGAACCGAAACCCCCTAAGATCAAACATTCGCGATATTGCGATGGTTGGGGGTCATATAGGAGGGGGGGAGGTGCCCGCAAGGACCGAACGCAAGTTTCGGCCGTGAAAACATTGGGTTTTGGAAGAACATATCCGGGCTGCACCGCCCTTGCGGGTGAGGAATTATTAACAGGTGCCGCGATCGGCCGACATCGGCTACCGCATTCCGCCCCGCCCTGTTGCGGCAAGTCCAAACCCGCTAAAAGGCGGGCAGCCGGCCGGGCTCGTCATCGGGCTGCCTCGCGCGACAAAAGGGGCCGGCTGGCCACCATCGAACGGCCTCAATGTGAACCAATCAGAGTGCCCATGAAGCTGATCCGCCCCCTTGCTGCGCTCGCCCTCCTCGTTGCCTCTGCGCTTCCGGCTCTGGCTGCCGACGCCGTTTTCCCACCCGGCTTGCGCCTCGGCATGGTGCCATTGGTCGGTCTCAACACGGCCAAGACCTTTCCCGGCTTCGAGAGCGAGGACGGCAGCGTCAAGGTGCTGATCACAGAGCTGCCGCCGGCGGCCTATGGCGAGGTGGTGAGCGCCTTCAACTCCAATACGGCCGGAGCCAACGGCGTCAAGCAGGACAAGATCGAGACGCCCGCGGGTCTTGCCTATTTCACGACCGAGAGCGGCAAGGCCGGCGAGACCCCGGTTCGGCGCTATTCGATGATCGTGCCGGGGGCCGGCTTCTCCGGCTATGTCGCGGTGCAGATTCCGGAGAATGCGGTCAAGATCTACACCGACGAGGCGGTGCGGCAGATGTTCGCGAGCGTCGTCACCCGCAAGCAGGTCTCGGCCGAAGAGCAGATCGCGCTGATGCCGTTCAAGATCACCGATCTCGCAGACTTCAAGGACGTTCGCACGCTGGCGCCGGGCTCGAGCATCATCTTGGCCGACGGCGACGAGAGCTCCGGCTATGAATCGAAGCCGTTCATCATCCTCGGCGTGATTGGCGCCACCCCGCAAGCCGCCGACGACCGCGCCCGCTTCGCCCAGGAGGCGGCGCTCCAGATTCCCGGCGTGCGCGAGTCCCGCGTCACCATGTCCGAGCCGATCCGCATCAGCGGCCAGCAGGGTTTCGAGACCCGGATCGACGGCGTCAGCGGCAAGGACAAGACGCCGGTGACCGTGGTGCAGTGGATCCGCTTCAGCAGCGGCGGCGCCTCGCTGCGCATCATCGCCAGCGCCCCGCGCGAGCAATGGCCGGCCGCCTTCACCCGCTTCCGCGCAGTCCGCGACGGCATCCAGCCGAAAGGCTAACCCGACACTCATCGTCGTCCCGACGAAGGTATCCGGTCAGCAGCCCAACCACTCACCAAAGCCGGCTGCATTTTCGGGCTTCTGTTCGTATACGAACGGAACTAGGCTCCCCTTCCGTTGAGTTCATCCTGGAGGGAGGCGAATGATGCTGGATCGGCGACAAGTCTTGGCGGCGCTCGGGACGAGCGCGCTCGTGGCGCTCGCGCCAACCGCGATTCTGGCGGCCACATCGATCAAGCCGGACGATGCATCCGCGCTGCTCGTGATCGACGTGCAGAATTGCTTCCTTCCCGGCGGCAGCCTTGCCGTGAAGGAAGGCGAGCGAGTGGTGCCCGTCATCAACAAGATCTCGAAAGCGTTTTCGAACGTGGTGATGACGCAAGACTGGCACACGCAAGGCCATGTTTCCTTCGCATCGGTCCACGCCGGCAAGAAGCCGTTCGAGACCGTCGATCTTCCCTACGGCAAGCAGGTGCTGTGGCCCGACCATTGCGTGCAGGGCACCGACGGCGCCGCGCTGTCGAAAGACCTTGCGATCCCGCACGCCGAGCTCATCATCCGCAAGGGGTTTCACAAGGACGTCGACAGCTATTCGGCCTTCCTCGAAGCCGATGGCAAGACCTCGACCGGCCTTGCCGGCTATCTGAAGGGGCGCAAGATCAAGCGCGTCTTCGTAGTCGGGCTGGCGACGGATTTTTGCGTCGCATGGACCGCGCTCGACGCGCGCAAGGCGGGCTTCGAGGTCTATGTGGTGGAAGACGCCTGCCGCGGCATCGACAATCAGGGTTCGCTCGCAAAAGCCTGGGCCGATATGGCCAAGGCCGGCGTGAAGCGGATCCAGTCCGCGGATATCGCGGCGAGCGCGTAGGCCCGGTCAAAAAACTGCAAGACCCTCATCCTGAGGAGCGCGCATTTTCGCGCGCGTCTCGAAGGATGAAGGCCCCGCTGCAGCAGTTCGGCCCGCATGGTTCGAGACGGCGCTGACGCGCCTCCTCACCATGAGGATCAACTAGTTCGCCGCGCCGTTCGGCTCGTTGCTGTTGGCGGGCGCGGCCTTGGCGCCGCCCTTGGCGACACCGACCAAGGCGGGACGCAGCACGCGCTCGCCGATGGTGTAACCGGCCTGCATGACCTGCACGACGGTGCCCGCGGGCACCGATGCATCAGGCACCTCGAACATCGCCTGCTGGAAGTTCGGGTCGAACTTCTGGCCCAGGGGATCGAACTTCTTCACGCCGTGTTTTTCCAGCGCGCTGAGCAGCGAGCGCTCGGTCAGCTCGACGCCCTCGATCAGCGAAGCGAGGCCTGCATCGGCCGCCGCACGGGCCTCGGCCGGAACGGCATCGAGCGCGCGCTGGAGGTTGTCGGCGATGTCGAGCACGTCGCGGGCAAAGCCCGTGACGCCGTAGAGCTTGGCGTCAGCGACCTCCTTGGCGGTGCGCTTGCGCAAATTCTCCATCTCGGCCAGCGTCCGCAGCATGCGGTCGCGCGCCTCGGCGACTTCCTTCTGCAGGAGCTCGACCGAGCCGGGCTCGGGATCGTCGGGCATGATGTAGGGTTTTGACACCACGGGCTCGCCGGCCGCAGCACTCGTGTCTTCGGGTTGCCGGTCTCGATCGGTCATCGGCTCTCTTTTCGCATTCATCTCAGGGGTTTCTGGCCCGGATATCGTGCTTCGGGCACCGAAAATCAAGCGCCCGTGATCGGGGGAGACGCCGGTCAGCCCCCCAGGAGCCGGCTGACGATGCGGGCAGCGTAGTCCACGGTCGGGATCACGCGGGCATAATTCAGTCGCGTCGGCCCGATCACGCCCAAAACGCCGACGATATGGCCGGCAGCGTCCCGATAGGGCGAGATGATGGTGGACGAGCCCGACAGCGAGAACAGCTTGTTCTCACTGCCGATGAAGATCCGCACGCCTTCCGCGGTCTCGGCCCGCCCGAGCAGGTCGATCACGCCGCGCTTGGTCTCGAGGTCGTCGAACAGCAGGCGAACGCGCTCGAGATCCTCCAGCGCATGCAAATCCTCGAGCAGATTGGCGTGGCCGCGGACGATGAGCTGCCGGTCCTCGTTCTCACCGCCGGACCAGCTGGCGATACCGGCCGAGATCACCTTGTGCGTCAGCTGATCGAGCTCGGTGCGCGCCTCTCCGAGTGCGGTCTCGAGCTCCAGCCGCGCCTCGGCCAGGGTCCGGCCCCGGATCCGGGCATTGAGGAAGTTGCCGGCTTCGGTCAACGCCGAGGATGGAACTCCCGGCGGCAGCGTCAAGACGCGGTTTTCGACCTGCCCGTCCTCGCCGACCAGGATCACCAACGCCTTTTCCGGTTCCAAGCGGACGAATTCGATATGTTTCAGCCGCGCATTGGATTTCGGCGTCAGCACGACGGCGGCCGCACGGGTCAGGCCGGAAAGCCGCGTCAATGCTTCCTCGAGCGCAGCCTCGACCGATTGCGCGTGGCCCACGGAGGTCAACTGGCTCTGGATCGCCTGCCGTTCACTGTCATTGAGGTCGCCGACCTGCATCAGGGCATCCACGAAGAAGCGCAGGCCGAGTTCCGTCGGCAGCCGGCCGGCGGAGGTGTGCGGGGCGTAGATCAGGCCGAGCTGTTCCAGGTCGGCCATGACGTTGCGGACTGAAGCGGGCGACAGCGGCATGGCGATCAGGCGCGAAATATTGCGCGAGCCCACCGGCTCCCCGGTCGCGAGATAGCTTTCGACGATTTGACGAAAGATGTCGCGGGAACGCTCGTTGAGCTGGGCAAGGCCCGCGCGCGGCGCGATCAGATGGATCGGATCGTGATGGGCCACAGACCGTAACTCCTCTCAGATACAGGTAATTTGTCTATCCCTGGGGCTTCTGACAAGCGTGGCGTTCGCGGATTGAAAATCGGGGGTGAATAAGGCCTCGATCTTCCCCCTTGCCGCCCACCCTTACCCCCCCTACAAGCACCGCCAACAGCCCTTTTCCGAGAGTTTTGGAGGATTCCCATGCGGCCAAGCCGCCGTGCGCCCGACGAATTGCGCCCCGTGACGCTGGAGCGCGGCGTGGTCAAATATGCGGAAGGCTCGTGCCTGGTGAAATTCGGCGACACCCACGTGCTGGTCACCGCCACGCTGGAAGACCGCCTGCCGCCATGGCTCAAGGGCCAGGGCCGCGGCTGGGTCACCGCCGAATACGGCATGCTGCCGCGCGCGACGTCGGAACGCACCCGCCGCGAGGCCTCCGCCGGAAAGCAGAGCGGCCGCACCGTCGAAATCCAGCGCCTGATCGGCCGCTCGCTTCGCACCATCATCAATCTCGAAGCGCTCGGTGAGCGCCAGATCACGGTCGATTGCGACGTGCTCCAGGCCGACGGCGGCACCCGCACGGCCTCGATCACCGGTGCCTGGGTCGCCCTCGCCGATTGCATCACCTGGATGAAGGCGCGCAACATGGTCAAAGCCAACGTGTTGCGCGACAACGTCGCCGCGATCTCCTGCGGCATCTACAAGGGCACGCCCGTGCTCGACCTCGACTATGCCGAGGACTCCGAAGCCGATACCGACGCCAATTTCGTCATGACGGGCGATGGCCGCATCATCGAAGTCCAGGGCACCGCGGAACGCGAACCGTTCACGGAAGCCGAGTTCCTGGCGTTGATGGCGCTGGCGCGCAAGGGCGTCGCGCGTCTCGTGGACTTGCAGAAACTGGCGGTAGCGTAGTCAATAGGCCGATGCATCGCCGAATCACCGGAAAGCTGGTCATCGCGACCCATAATCCCGGCAAGCTCGCCGAGATGAAGGAGCTGCTCGCGCCTTACGGCATCGAGGCGGTGTCGGCCGGCGAATTAGGCCTTCCGGAGCCGGAAGAGACCGGAAACGATTTCCGCAGCAACGCCGCGCGATCAAGGCGATCGCGGCAGCGCAGGCGACGAAGCTGCCGTCTTTCGCCGATGATTCCGGCATCGTGGTCGACGCGCTCGACGGCGCGCCCGGCATCTACTCGGCGCGCTGGGCCGGCCCGAACAAGGATTTTGCCGCGGCAATGGCGCAGATCGAACGGCTGTTGCAGGAGCGTGGCGCGACCACGCCCGCCAAGCGCAAGGCGCATTTCGTTTCCGCGCTCTGCGTTGCATGGCCCGACGACCATCGCGAAGAGGTCGAGGCGCGCGTGGACGGCACGCTGGTGTGGCCGCCGCGCGGCACCGCCGGCTTCGGCTACGACCCGATGTTTTTGCCCGACGGCCACAGCCGCACCTTCGGCGAGATGGAGAGCATCGAGAAGCACGGGCTGCCGCCGCTCGGTCTCGGCCTGTCGCACCGTGCCCGCGCCTTCGTGAAACTGGCGGAGATCTGCCTTGAGCCGCGCTAGAGCGTTTTCGAGCGAAGTGGATACCGGTTCGCGCCAGGAAAACGCGTCAACACAAGAATCCGAAGCCTTCGGCGTCTACGTGCACTGGCCGTTCTGCCTGTCGAAGTGCCCCTATTGCGACTTCAACAGCCATGTCCGCCACGCCGCGATCGACGAGGCGCGCTTTGCGTCGGCTTTCGCGCGCGAGATCGCTGCGACCGCCGAGCGCGCACCCGGCCGCGAAGTCACCTCGATCTTTCTCGGCGGCGGCACACCCTCGCTCATGCAGCCTGCAACCGTCGGCGCTGTGCTCGATGCCATCGGCAAGCACTGGATTGTGGCGAAAGACGTTGAAGTCACGCTGGAGGCAAACCCGACCAGCGTCGAGGCTACGCGCTTCGCGGGCTATCGCGCCGCCGGCGTCAATCGCGTCTCGCTCGGCGTGCAAGCGCTCGACGATGCCTCGCTGAAAGCGCTCGGCCGCATGCACAGCGCGCGCGAGGCCCTCGACGCGGTCGCCATCGCGCGCCGCTCGTTCGACCGTTATTCGTTCGACCTGATCTACGCCCGTCCCGACCAGACGCCGGCGATGTGGGCTGATGAATTGCGTCTCGCGATCGGCGAGGCGGCCGAGCATCTGTCGCTTTATCAATTGACGATCGAAGAAGGCACGCCGTTCTTCGGCCTGTATCAGGCCGGCAAGCTGAAAACGCCGGATGAAGCGGTCGCACGCGCGCTTTACGACGTCACGCAGGAGACCTGCGACAGGCTCGGCCTGCCCGCCTACGAGATTTCCAATCACGCGCGGCGCGGCGCCGAGTGCCGGCACAATCTGGTCTACTGGCGCGGCGAGGAATATGCCGGCATCGGCCCCGGTGCCCATGGCCGGCTCGACATCGACGGTATCAGGCACGCGACCGCCACCGAGAAGCGCCCCGAAGCCTGGCTGATGCGGGTCGAGACCAACGGCCACGGCGTCGTCACCGACGATCTCCTCAACAGCGAAGAACGCGCCGACGAATTTTTGCTGATGGGACTACGTTTGGCCGAAGGCATCGACCCCGAGCGTTACAAAGCGCTCTCCGGCCGCTCGCTCGATCCCAAGCGCATCACGCTGCTGCGCGAAGAAGGCGCGATCACGGTGGATGCAACGGGGCGGCTGCGCGTGACCAGCAGCGGTTTTCCGGTGCTCGATGCGGTGGTCGCGGATCTGGCGGCGTAAGGTCTCTCCATCGTCGTCCTGGCGAAAGCCAGGACCCATTACCCCAAAGAGCAGTTGCAGCGTAAAGCTGACAACCACGAGTCTTCGCAAAACCGCGTCCTGTGGTTATGGGTCCTGGCTTTCGCCAGGACGACGTCGAGGAAACAGCTACGCCCCAAAACTCTTCGGCGAGCCCGCCACCGCAACACCGCCGCCCGTCGTCACCTTCATCACCGCGAGGCCCCGCTCGTTGGTGCCGTCGGCGCGGAAGCGGAACAGGCCGTCGATGCCGGCGAATCCGGAAGGATTGGTGAGCACGTCCGGCGAGAAGCGGGTGGTGCCTTGCGTTCGCGCCAGCGCGGCGACGAGGGCAACCGCGTCATAGGCGAGCGTTGCGGTGCGCACTGGCTCCGCGCCATATTTGGTGCGATAGCGGCCGGAGAAGGCGCGGAAGCCGGCCGGATCGGGCGCGGCGTAGAGGCCACCTTGCAAGCTTGGGCTGGCATAGACGCGCGGACTGTCCCACAGGCCGGTGCCGAGCAGCTGGATATTGCGTAGATTCGCCCCCGCCGCGCTCATCGCATCGGCGACCGAGACGACGGCATCGCCATCATCGGCGATGAACAGCGCATCGGCGCTGCCAAGCTGCTGCGCCACGGTCCGGGCCGGCGTGGCGCGGTCGGCGCCGTATTTCTCGAACGCGACGATGCGCCCGCCGCGGCGCGGCACCGCCGCCTTCACCGCGGCCTCGACCACGTTGCCATAAGCATTGTCCGGCACCAGAACGGCGACGGAGCGCTTTCCGATGCTGCCGGAATATTCGACGATGCGGTTGACGTCGGACTCCGGCAGGAAGCTCAGCAGATAGACACCGCGGCCGGCGATGCTGGAATCGGTCGAGAACGCCATCACCGGGATGCCACGCGTGCGCGCGATTTGCGCCACCGCAGGCACCGACTGCGCGAACAGCGGCCCCAGGATGATCTCGGCGCCCTCGTCGACCGCCTGCTGCGCACTCGCCTGCGCGCCCTGCGGGCTGCCATTGTCGTCCTTGATCAGGAGCTGGATGTTGGGATTCTGGAACTCGGCCAGCGCCATCTCGGCGGCATTGCGCATCGACTGCGCGGCGAGGCCGGCATTGCCGGATGCCGAAAGCGGCAGGATCACGGCGACCTTCACCCCGCCGGTGCCGGCAGTCGTCGCCTGCTGCGGCGGGCCGGCCGGCTGGGCCGGAGGCGGAGAGGAACTGCTGAACGGATTGGAGAACTGGCTCAGGCTCTGCTGCACGCCGGCGCAGGCCGACAGCAGCGGCGTGCCGAGCAACAGGCCGAGCGCGCTTCGCCGGGTTGCCCCTGACATCAGGGATCCCTGAACGGGAGACTCCTCCGAAAAGGAGGATCTGGGATCACGTGGGCCCGTCATGACAGTTTTCTCTTCTGACCGACCGTCGCCAGCCGGTCACGACATTCTTTCCACGACACCGGCCATGGATTCAGGCATATTGTCGGCAAATAGTTAACTCAAACAAAAGGATAATGCCCGCTTAACGCGGCTTCCTCTCAAGTTCTGGCTAGCTGCCCGCCGTCCGTCACCCAGCATCAAGGCGGCGTTTCCGCCGCGAATATGGCGCTGACGCTTCATTCCCTGGGGAATGTGATGCCGAATGGATCACATTCCAGTCCTTCCTCGCCCCTTGCCTCGCCCAGGCACGATCTTTTTCCGGGGACCGGTTCCCAGTCCCGGGGATCATGCCTAAGTTCGTCTGATTATGCGCGTAAAGCCGTCCCCGATAAATACACCCGAGACGACGGAGCCCGCCTCGCGCGGTTTCTCCATCGACGCCCATCGGCTTGTCGCGCCGAAGGCCGCGCATGGCCTGCATTTGGTCGCGACCCCCATCGGCAATCTCGGCGACATCACGCTGCGGGCGCTGCAGACCCTCGCCGGGGTCGATGTCATCGCCTGCGAGGACACCCGCATCACGCGGCGTCTGACCGAGCGCTACGACATCTCCGCGCAGCTCAAGCAGTATCACGAGCACAACGCTGAAGCGGCCCGTCCGAAGATCCTGGAGCGGCTTTCGCAGGGCGGCTCGATCGCGCTGGTGTCGGACGCCGGCACGCCGCTGATCTCGGACCCCGGCTACAAGCTGGTGCGCGAAGTCTGCGCCGCCGGCCACGCCGTCTACGCGCTGCCCGGCCCGTCCTCGGTGCTGGCGGCGCTGTCGGTCGCAGCGCTGCCAACCGACCGCTTCTTCTTCGAAGGCTTTCTGCCTTCCAAATCAGCCGCGCGGAAGTCGCGCCTGGCCGAGCTTGCGCGCATCGATGCGACGCTGGTGATGTTCGATTCCGGTAACCGCGTGCAGGACACGCTCGCCGAGCTCGCCGAGATCATGGGGGCCCGTGAAGCCGCGATCTGCCGCGAGCTGACCAAACTGCACGAGCAGATTTCGCGCGCGACGCTGCGTGAGCTCGCGCGCGATGCCGACACGCTGGAGACGCGCGGCGAATTCGTGCTGGTGATCGCTCCGCCTGCGGCGGATGCCGAGATGCTGACATCGAATGCGCTCGACCACGTCCTGCGCGAGCAGCTCGCCGCGAACAGCGTCAAGGATGCGGTGGCGCATGCGGTCGCGCTCTCGGGCCGGCCGCGCCGCGAGGTCTATGCCCGCGCGCTCGAGCTTGCCAAAGATCTGCGGGGCGGCGATGGCGAAGACTGAGGCCCCCGCGGAACCGAAAATCGCCTCGCCCGAGCGCGTCGCCGCGTTCCGCACCGGCATCTCCGCGGAAAGCCGCGCCGCGGCCTATCTCATGGCCAAGGGCTACCGCATCCTCGCCAAGCGCTTCCGCACGCCGCATGGCGAGATCGACATCGTGGCGCGCCGCCGCAATCTGATTGCCTTCGTCGAGGTCAAGGCGCGCGCAACGCTGGACGATGCCGCCTTCGCCGTGACGCCGCGCCAGCAGCAGCGCATCATCGACGCCGCGCAAGGCTGGCTCGTCGCGCATCCCGAGCATGCGGAATTCGAAATGCGATTCGATGCCATGCTGATTGCGCCGCGGTCACTTCCACGCCATGTGTTGGCGGCATTCGACGCCTCGACCTGAAAGGCAGACCATGAAACTGAACGTCGCCGTCCAGATGGACCCCATCGCCCGCATCAACATCAAGGGCGATTCCACCTTTGCGCTGCTCCTGGAGGCGCAGAAGCGCGGCCACGGCCTGTCCTATTACACACCCGACAAGCTCTCGATGGTCGGCGAGGAGATCGTCGCTCCGGTTCAGCTGCTCACCGTGCGCGACGAGCCCGGCGATCATTTCACCCTGGGCGAGCCCAGGCGCGAGGCGCTCAACGGCTTCGACGTGGTGCTGCTGCGCCAGGATCCGCCGTTCGACCTCGCCTACATCACCTCGACGCACCTGCTCGAACGCATCCATCCGAAGACACTCGTCGTCAACGACCCCGCCTCGGTGCGCAACGCCCCGGAAAAGCTGTTCGTGATGAACTTTCCGCAGCTGATGCCGCCGACGCTGATCTCGCGCGATCTCGACGAGATCAACGCGTTTCGCGACAGGCACGGCGCCGTCGTCATGAAGCCGCTGCACGGCCATGGCGGCGCGGCGGTGTTCCGCGTGATGCCGCAGGACATGAATTTCGGCTCGCTGTTCGACATGTTCTCGGTGACATTCAAGGAAGCCTGGGTGATCCAGCAGTTCATCCCCGAGGTAAAGCACGGCGACAAGCGCATCATCCTGATCAACGGCGAGTTCGCCGGCGCGGTGAATCGCGTGCCGGCCGCCGACGACCTCCGCTCCAACATGGTGCGCGGCGGCGCAGCGCAGGAGACCGAGCTCACGCCGCGCGAGCGCGAGATCTGCGCCACCGTCGGCCCGGCGCTGCGCGAGCGCGGGCTGTTGTTCGTCGGCATCGACGTCATCAACGGCAACCTCACCGAGATCAACGTGACCTCGCCGACCGGCATCCGCGCCATCGCGCGGCTCGGCGGACCGGACGTTGCCGCAAAGCTCTGGGACGTGATCGAGCAGAAGCGGGCGAAGTAGGGAGCGGCCCGTAGCTCGTAGCCCGGATGGAGCGCAGCGAAATCCGGGATGCCACACCATGTTCAGCGGCCCCGGATTGCGCTCCGCTCCATCCGGGCTACGTAGTGTATGCGCGGCATCACCTCACCCATCACTAACCACGCATTCACCATGACGCGGCGCGCATCATTCGAACGCACGGGCCGCGACTGCGTGAAACTACGGGGCCAGTGGCCGACCGGCTAACGCGACGTTCACCATCTGCCGAAAGACCACAGCGCGGCCGTCGATCGCATTCGGCCTCGCAACACCGCTTATACTTTTACTGCCTACTCATCGACGTTGGGGAACCCGCCAGGTGCGGTTCGAGTGCCCCGCGTAAGAGTAGAAGCGTATGAACACCGCACGCATTGTCGTTCTCGTCATCGCACTGGGCGCCGGCGGCGTCGCTGCGTATCTGGCGAGCGGCTATGACAACAAGCCCGCGCCCGTTCTCCCCGTCGCCGAGAAGCTGCCGACGGTCGAGGTCCTGGTCGCCAAGAACGACATCCAGCTCGGTCAAGCCGTAAAGCCCGAGGACTTGCAATGGCAGGTCTGGCCGGCGGCGACCGCGAGCAGCGCCTTCATCCGCCGCGACAACAGGCCCGAGGCGCAGATCCAGATCGCGGGCTCGATCGCACGCGTGCCGCTGATGCAGGGCGAGCCGATCCGCGAGCAGAAGCTGGTCAAGGCCGACGGCTCCGGCTTCATGGCCGCGATCCTGCCGTCGGGCATGCGCGCCGTCTCCACCGAGATTTCAGCCGAGACTGCCGCCGGCGGCTTCATCCTGCCGAACGACCGCGTCGACATCGTGTTGACCCGTCGCCTGAAGAATCCCGACGGGGCCGCCGGTAACGACCTCATCCTGTCCGAGGCGATCCTGACCAATATCCGCGTGCTCGCGATCGACCAGGCGCCAAAGGAAAAGGACGGCCAGAACGCCGTCGTCGGCAGGACCGTCACGCTCGAGCTCAAGCCCGACCAGGTCGCCACTCTATCGGCAGCGCGCCAGGGCGGCACGCTGACACTCGCGCTGCGCAGCATCGTCGATGCCAACTCGCTCGACAGCACGCCCGAGGACCAGGCGAGCAAGCGGACCGGCGGGGTCAACGTGATCCGCTACGGCGTACAGGCGCGGCAACTGACGTCACAGAAGTGATGGGGATATGATGAACTTTGGGGATGATCGGACGGGCATGCGCATTCGGGGGAATCGCGCGCGCTCGGTCTGGACGGGGACGATGCTGATCCTGGGGCTGCTCGCAGCCCCCGATGTCGTCAGCGCCGCAGATGCGCCGGTCGGCGACCAGGCGCCCATGCAGGCAGCGGATCTCGATGTGTCGCCGGTCGGGACGATCGCACCGGCGAAGACGCGCTTCCTGTCGCTCGGCGTCGGCAAGTCCGCCGTCATCGACCTGCCGCGCGACGTCAAGGACGTGCTGGTCGCCGATCCCAAGATTGCCAATGCGGTGATCCGCTCGGCCCAACGCGCCTATATCATCGGTGGACAGGTCGGCCAGACCAACGTCGTGTTCTTCGCCGCCGACGGCCAGCAGGTGGCCGCCTACGACATCGCGGTGAAGCGCGATCTCAACGGCATGCGCACGGCGCTGCGTCAGTCGCTGCCGGGCGTGCAGATCGAGGGCGTCGGCGACAGCGTGATGCTCACCGGCTCGGTGTCGAGCCCGGTCGAGGCCCAGCAGGCCGGCGACGTCGCCGCCAAACTGGTCGGCGGCTCCGAGAAGGTGGTCAACAACATCGTCGTGCGCGGCCGCGACCAGGTGATGCTCAAGGTCGTCGTCGGCGAAGTGCGCCGCGATATCGTCAAACAGTTGGGCGTCGATCTCAGCGCCAGCCTGAACGCCGGCACCGCGGTGGTGAACTTCAACAATTCCAACCCGTTCTCGGTCAGCGGCGGACCGATCGTCAGCAACAACGGATTAGGTGTCGCCGGGCTCACCAAGGGCTTCGCGACCGTCAGCGCCACGATGCGCGCGATGGAAAGTGCCGGTGTCATGCGCACGCTCGCCGAGCCGAGCCTGACCGCGATCTCCGGCGAATCCGCCACCTTCATCGCCGGCGGCGAATTCCCCATTCCGTCGGGCTATGCCTGCGATCCCGTCACGCACGTTTGCACCACCCAGATCACCTACAAGAAGTTCGGCATCTCCCTGAACTTCACCCCGGTCGTACTGAGCGAGGGCCGGATCAGCCTGCGGGTGATGACCGAGGTGTCCGAGTTGTCGAACCAGAGCGCCATCACGGTGACCCAGGCGCTGTCGTCGAGCTCGACCAACTCGATTACCATTCCCTCGATCCAGACCCGCCGCGCCGAAACGACACTGGAAATTCCCTCGGGCGGCTCGATGGCGATGGCCGGCCTGATCCAGCAGCAGACCAAACAGGCGATCAACGGCCTGCCCGGCGTCGACCAGGTGCCGATCATCGGCGCGCTGTTCCGCAGCCAGGACTTCGTCAACAACGAGACCGAGCTGATGGTGATCGTGACGCCCTATGTGGTGCGCGCGGTGGCTCAGAAGGAGCTGTCCCGGCCCGACGACGGCTTTGCGCCGGCCTCTGACGCCCAGACGGCGCTGCTCGGCCGCATGAACCGCCTCTACGGCATCGCGCGCCGCGTCGATCCGATCGCGGGCACGCCCGGTGATTTCGGTTTCATCATCGACTGATGACGAACGGACGGCTTGGGGAACGGGACAAGAGACGGGGCACGAGGGGATGAAGCGATGACGAAGACCATGGCCGATCGACGTCGCAAGTTGAGCGTGGCGCTGGCACTGACGGGGCTCTCCGTCATGCTGGGCGCCTGCAACACCACCGGCGAGATCGTCACCCAGACGGTGCCGACCGACTATCGCCAGCGTCACCCGATCGCGGTGCAGGAAGCCAAGAAGTCGATCGTGATCTTCGTCGGCAAGGCTCGCGGCGGCCTCTCGGCCGCGCAGCACGCGGACGTCGCCGGCATTGCCCGGGACTGGGTGCGCGAAGGCACCGGCTCGGTCGTCGTCGACGTCCCCGTCAACGCCGCGAATTCGCGCGCGGCCGCAGCGACCTATCACGAGATCCGGTCCGTGCTCGCCTCCGGCGGCGTACCTGCGCGTGCCATCGTCCAGCATCCCTATCGGCCTGAGGATCCCGGACTGCTGCCCACCATCCGTCTGAGCTATTCCCGGATCGCCGCGGTCGCGGGCCCCTGCGGGCTGTGGCCGGAAGATCTCGGCCCCTCCATCCTCGACCCCGGCTACAACGAGAACGCGGCCCTATTTCAATCTGGGCTGCGCCAGCCAGCGCAACCTCGCGGCCATGATCGACAATCCGGCCGACCTCGAGCAGCCGCGGTCCGAGACGCCGGCCTATAACGCACGGCGCGACATGGCCTTCGAGCGCTATCGCAAGGGCACGCCGGTCGGGACCACCAATCCAGACGCCGACAAGGCAAAACTCAGCGACACAGGCAGATGACACGCGTCCACGACGAAGAAGCGGACGATCCGCAGCACCCCGAGGAACACATTGCGCCGGTTCCTCGTATCTCCGTGCAGGCGTTTTGCGAGACCGAGCAGACGCTCGCCGCGGTGACCGCGGCCGGGCAGGATCGCCGTCTCGCCAAGGCGCACCTCACCGCCAAGGATGGTGGCTTAGCTGCGGCAATCGAAGTCTATGAAACGATGCCGACGCCGAACGTCATCGTGATCGAATCCGACGGCACGCGCGACATTCTCGAGGGCCTCGACGACCTCGCCGGCGTCTGCGACCCCGGCACCCGCGTGGTCGTGATCGGCAATCCCAACGACACCGCGCCCTATCGCGAGCTGGTCCGCCGCGGCGTCAACGACTATGTGGTGGGACCGGTCGAAACGCTCGACGTCGTCCGCTCGATCTGCAGCCTGTTCTCGGCGTCTGAAACCATCATCACCGGCCGCGTCATCGCGGTGGTCGGCGCCAAGGGCGGTGTCGGTGCCTCCACCGTCGCGCACAATGTGGCCTGGACCATCGCCCGCGACCTCGCGCTCGATTCCGTCGTGATCGATCTCGACCTCGCCTTCGGCACCGCCGGTCTCGACTACAATCAGGACCCGGTGCAGGGCATCGCCAATGCGGTGCTGTCGCAGGATCGGCCGGACACGGCCCTGATGGAGCGTCTGCTCTCCAAATGCACCGAGCGTCTCAGCCTCCTTGCCGCGCCTGCCACCCTTGACCGCGTCTACGATTTCGGCGCGGAGGCCTTCGACGCGGTTTTCGACACGCTGCGCATGACCACGCCCTGCATCGTGCTCGACGTTCCCCACCAATGGTCGGGCTGGACGCGGCGTGCGCTGGTCAACGCGGACGACATCGTGATCGTGGCCGAGCCCGATCTTGCGAACCTCCGCAACACCAAGAACATGCTGAACGTGTTGAAGGCGGCGCGGCCGAACGACCGGCCACCGCTCTACTGCATCAACCAGGTCGGCATGCCCAAGCGTGCGGAGATCGAGGTCAAGGCCTTCGCCAAGACCATGGAGAGCCAGCCGATCGCGGTGATCCCGTTCGATTCGAAGCTGTTCTCGACCGCGGCCAACAACGGCCAGATGATCGCGGAGGTCTCCAAGAGCCACCGCACCACCGAGCTGTTCCAGAACATGGCGAACCGCCTCGCCGGGCGCGGCGAGGTGAAGAAGCCGAAGCGCTCGCTGTTCGGACCGCTGCTGAAGAAGCTGAAGGGCCGTTCGGGGCGCGGATCAGCCCCGCATCGCAAGGCGTCGTAACCAAGGCATCCTGACGCGCGCGGTTACTTCTCCGCCCGCTGCTGCTTCTTCACCAGCAATTGCCGCAGCGCCGTGACCTTTGCCGCCGCCTGATCCGGCGGCAGGTCCGCCTTGACGATGGTCTCGGCCTCGGCCTGCTTTCCTTCCAGTCCCAGCACGAGCGCGAGATTGGCGCGCACGCGGAGATCGGCGGGATTGCGCGCGTGCGCCCGGCGCATCGTTTCCTCTGCCCGCGGCAGATTGTTCTGCAGCATGTAGGACAGTCCGAGATTGGACAGCACCGACGGCTCGTCCGGCACGATCTTGAGCGCGGCGGCGTAATATTGCTGCGCTTCCTCGTTGCGGCCGAGCTGATCGAGCGCGGCGCCCTGCGCCGACAGGATATGCCAGTCGGGATCCTCGGGCGAATGCGCGCGGCCGAGGACGTCGAACGCCTGCTGGAAACTGCCGCTGTCGGCGAGCGCGCGGCCGTAGCCTGCCAGCAGCGCCTTGTTGCTGGAATGGGCGAGCACGGCCTGCTCCAGCACCGCGAGCGCCTGCGCGCGCTGACCTGTCTGGCGCAACGCCTTGCCGTATTCGAGCGCGACGTTGGGATCGCCAGGCTTGGCGCGATAGCGCTCGCGCAGCGCGTCCATGTCCGGCCTTGCTTCCGGCTTGGCGTCGGCCCTGCCAGCCGTGTCCGACTTTCCGCCGAGCGCGCCGGTGATGTCCTCAATGCCGGTGGTCTGACAGCCGCCGAGGGCCAGGATCAGAAGCGCGGAAAACAGATATCTCGCCGGAGGAGAGGCGACGGACAAACGCTTGGACATACTCTGATCACTCGGCGACTGATCAGAGATGCTTACCGATTAACGCTAAAGTCCCGTTAAGGCGGGGCGCTTGCGCGGCTCAGTCGGTGAATTCAGCGCCGAACTCGCAGCCGATGCGCCAGCGCAGGCGGCACTGCCGGGAATAGTCGGGCGCGAAGATGATGGTGAATTGCGGCGGCACTTCCAGGAACTCCGCCACCACTTTCACGCCGCCATCCGAAATATCCGTGATCGTGCAATCCCGCGGCAGCGAACCCGCGCCAAAGTGAATCTTGGCGAGCCGCGTGCACATCCGTCGTTCGCTTCTCCGGCGATTTGCAAGCATTTGAATTGTTCACCCGTTAGACCACGGCCCATCCCGCACCCCTAGGAGTAGCGGACATTCGTTGGGATGTGCTGAGCAGAGCAGCTTGCATTCGAGGCGTAGTGTCTTCGTCGCGTTTACGATCGGTTAGGGCCTTGCGGCCCCTGAGCATGTTCCTGTATTGTTCTTGCAAGAACCGGCCCGCTCTGCTACCCCTAATTGTGCAAAAGGGCAGGCTGGTTCGGGCATGGTTCAGCGGGTTTCTACCGTCGCCTTTGAGGGGATCGAGGCCCGCGCGGTCGACGTGCAGGTGCAGGTCGCGCCCGGTCTGCCGGCCTTCGCCATCGTCGGTCTCCCGGACAAGGCGGTGTCGGAGGCGCGCGAGCGGGTCCGCTCGGCGCTGATCGCCTCGGGGCTGGCGCTGCCGGCGCGGCGGATCACCGTCAATCTCGCGCCTGCCGATCTGCCCAAGGAGGGCAGCCATTATGACCTGCCGATCGCGCTTGGGCTGATGGGGGCGATCGGCGCGATCCCCCCGGATGCGCTGACCGGCTTCACCGTTCTGGGCGAACTTGGCCTCGACGGCTCGATCGCGCCGGTGGCCGGTGTTCTTCCCGCCGCGATTGGCGCCAATGTACGCGAGGAGGGGCTGATCTGTCCGGCGGCTTGCGGCTCGGAAGCGGCGTGGGCGAGCCCGGACATCCAGATCATCGCCGCAAGTTCGCTGATCCAGATCGCCAACCATTTCAAGGGAACGCAGGTGCTGTCGCGGCCCGTGCCGAAGGTGCATGAAGCAGCAAGCTCGCCGCTCGACCTGCGCGACATCAAGGGCCAGGAGAGTGCCAAGCGGGCGCTGGAGATCGCGGCCGCCGGCGGCCATCACCTGCTCATGATCGGCGCGCCCGGCGCCGGCAAATCGATGCTGGCGGCACGGCTGCCCTCGATCCTGCCACCGCTGTCACCGGGCGAATTGCTCGAGGTCTCGATGATCGCCTCTGTTGCCGGCGAGATCGAGGGCGGCGCGCTGACGGCGCGGCGGCCGTTCCGATCGCCGCATCATTCCGCCAGCATGGCCGCGCTCACTGGCGGCGGCATGCGCGCACGGCCCGGCGAGATCTCACTCGCGCATCAGGGCGTGCTGTTCCTCGACGAGCTCCCCGAATTCGATCCGCGCGTGCTGGATTCGCTGCGCCAGCCGCTGGAGAACGGCGAGGTCTCGGTGTCCCGCGCCAATCACCGCGTCACCTATCCCGCACGCTTCATGCTGGTCGCAGCAATGAACCCTTGCCGCTGCGGCAATGCGTTCGAGCCCGGCTATGCCTGCAAGCGCGGCCGCATCGACCGCTGCACCGGCGACTACCAGGCCCGCATCTCGGGACCGCTGATGGACCGCATCGATTTGCGCATCGAGGTTCCCGCGGTGACCGCGGCCGATCTGATCCTGCCGCCGCCGGCAGAGGGCTCGGCCGAAGTCGCCGCGCGCGTGGCCGCCGCCCGGGACATCCAGCTCGCCCGCTACGCGGACGCCGGCCTGCCGAAGGTTCGCACCAACGCCGAAGCCCCGGCCTCGGTGCTGGAGGAGATCGCCAAGCCGGATGCGCAAGGCCAGAAGCTGCTGCGCGACGCCGCCGAGACCATGCGGCTGTCGGCGCGCGGCTATCACCGGGTGCTGCGGGTGGCGCGCACGCTGGCCGATCTCGATCGTGCCGACAAGATCGGCCGGCTCCATCTCGCCGAGGCGCTGTCCTACCGCGCGCTCGCGGAGGATGTGCGCCAGCTGGCGTGAGCGATGCGCCGCCGCAGCTTTCTCAACAACATCACCATGCCCGAGATTGAATCATGACCGATGCCAATGCCTGCACCATCAGATTTGTTCGCGCATCCCAATATGCCGATTGGCTGAGGTCGTACGAGCTGTGGGTCAACGGGACCAGCGTTGGGAAGCTTGCACGCAACGATTTGTTGGAGATCACGCTGCCGGCCGGCACCTGCACGATCGATGCGAGCATTGATTGGGGCAGGAGCCAGCCGCTCGTCGTTCGCACCAGTCCCGGCCAAACCGTCGAGATCGAGGTCAGGAACAGGTGGGGTGCCTGGGCGGCGCTGTGGGCGATCAGCTTCGGCAGGAACAGCTATTTGGTTCTCACTGAGGTCGAGCGAAAAACCAACAAAAGCGCCTAACCGACCGAGACTCTCATCCCCCGATACCGGCATCAACCCGGCGGTAACGAGTTTCCTTTACGCTCTGCAAACCATAAGGCCCATCAGTTCCCGCACAGGGCCTGGCGAGTAGCGTGTCATGTTGCGTTTCAAGATCCTGGCCTCGGTTGTTCCCCTGTTGGCGGCCGCGGTGTTTGCCCGCAGCGAGATCGGATCGGTCTCGCATCCCTGCATCGCCCTCGGCGACACCTCGGTCGAGCTGACGTCGCTGTTCTGGACCGCTGGCGTGCATGTCGCCTTCACCGATGATCCCGCGCGCGCCACGGTGCGGGTTCAGATCACCGAGGACGCCGACGCTGCCGACTTCGCCGTCGTCGACGACGGCCCCGGTTCGGAATCGGAGTCCTGCCAGGCCAACCCCTCGACTCGCCTGATCTCGATTGCCGCGCACCCCGTCGACGGCGGTCAGGTGATCTATCTCTCCAGCGAGGGGCCGGCGGATTACCGCGTCTATGTGCGCTCGAAGACCTTCTCCCAGCGCGAGGCGGCGGCGCTGATCGTCGGCGCCCGCGGCGGCCACCGCCACCTCCAGGCCGCTTCGCTTTGAACCGCCTCGCTCTGCACCGTTAACACCTCGTCAACCCTGTTTGGAGGCGGTCGCAGGGCCTCAAACTGTTCGCAAGGTCGGCGGCACATCGTCGTCGACAGCGAGCACAGCGTTTTAAGAAAAGAGTCGGGTCGGTGGCGATGGATCGGACGTTCCGGATCAAGGTGCGCATGCGCCGCTTCAGGCGACAGTACCCCCGAGTCGCCTTCGCGATCCGCTCCACCATGATCTTTTCGGCGACCTTCGGCGGCGCCTATGGTTTCGTCTCCGGCAGCCGGTCAGAGAATTCCGGCTACGATCCCAATGCGTTTGCGATCGGCGTCAGCTTCCTGTTCGCGCTCGCCTGCCTCGGCCTCGCCACGCTCAGCATGCGCCTGCGCTTCGTCAACAAGCGGATGCGTGCGCTGGCTGCCCACAACGAAACGCTGATCGACCGCAATTGGGAGCTGAAGGAAGCGGAAGAACGCGCTCGCAGCCTGTTCGAACAGCAGGGCGATCTGATCGTGCTGCGCGACACGAGCGGCCGCATCACCTTCGCCAACGACGCCTATTGCGCGCTTGCCGGACAGGCGCGCGGCGCGCTGGTCGGCACGCGCTTTGATCTCGACGTACTGGAGCAGGGCGACAGCGCCCGCGAGAGCAACGGCACGCGCATTCACGACCAGAAGATCGCAACCCCGCTCGGCGCGCGCTGGATCGCCTGGCGCGAAGGCTATGTCCGCCTCGACGCCGGCCAACCCGCCGAATTGCAGAGCGTCGGACGCGACGTCACCGACCGCACCGAGACCGAGCGTGCGCTGTCCGAGGCCCGCGATCAGGCCGACGCCGCCAACCGGGCCAAATCGCGCTTCCTGGCGATGGCGTCGCACGAGATCCGCACGCCGCTCAACGGCATCATCGGCATGGGCGGGCTGCTGCTCGACACCACGCTGACACCTGAGCAGTCGACCTACGCCAGGGCCGTGAAGACCTCCGGCGAAGCGCTGATGGCCCTGATCGAGGAGTTGCTCGACTATTCCAAGATCGAAGCCGGCAAGCTCGATCTCGAGCAGCGTCCCTTCGCGCTCTCGGCCCTGATCGAGGACATCACCGAGCTGCTCGCGCCGCGCGCGCAGGCAAAGAAGCTCGAGATCGCCGCCTATGTCGACGAGCGGCTGCCGCTCGAAGTGGTCGGCGACGCCGCGCGGCTGCGCCAGGTGCTGCTCAACCTCGCCGGCAACGCCATCAAGTTCACCGCGAGCGGCGGCGTCGCGCTGATTGTCGAGCCCGGCATCTGGCCGAACGAGATCAGTTTTCTGGTACGCGACACCGGCATCGGCATCGCAGCCGACGCGCAACAGCGCATCTTCCGCGAATTCGAGCAGGCCGACGAACGCGTCGCCCGCACCTATGGCGGCACCGGTCTCGGTCTCGCCATCAGCGAGCGCATCGTCAAGCGCATGGGCGGCCGCATCACGCTCACGAGCGAGCCGGGCAAGGGCGCGACCTTCGAGGTCGCGGTACCGTTGGCGTCATCCCTCGTCGGCGCGGAACAGACGGCATTCCCGAGTCCCGACCTTGCAGGAAAGCCGATCCTGCTGATCGCCGACGGTATCGAAGCCTCGCTGATCGCGCGGCGGCTGGAGCGCTGGGGTGGCCAGACCTGCATGGTGACCGACGCGGCGGTGGCGGAAGCGCTGCTGCCGGAACGCTCATGGCATTCGGTGCTGATCGATCGCGCGCTCGGCGCTGCCATCGCCGACCGCCTCGGCGAAGCCGCACGCAGCCATGCGACGCAACGCCTCGTGCTGCTGACGTCGGGCTCGCGCCACGAGAAACTCTCGCCGGCCTTCACCGGCTTCCTGGTGAAGCCGCTGCGCGCAGCTTCACTCGCCGCACGCCTCGCGCTGCCTCCGGAGGTCGCCTCGCCCGATCTCGCGCCGGAGCCATCGGCCCCATCCGCCGGCGCGGTACCGGCGAAAGGCCTGTCAATTCTCGTCGCCGAGGACAACGAGATCAACGCGCTGTTGATGCGCTCGCTGCTGACGAAACTCGGCCACCGCGTCGTCATCGCCGTCCATGGCGAGGCCGCGCTGGAATCCTGGCTCGGCGCGACATCGGCCGGCACGCCCTATGATCTCGTGCTGATGGACATCCAGATGCCGCAGCTCGACGGCATCGAGACGACCAAACAAATCCGTGCGCATGAGGCAGCCAGAGGCGGCCACCACACGCCGATCCTCGCGCTCACCGCCAATACGCTGGTGGAAGACCGCTACGCCTGCTTTGAAGCGGGGATGAACGGGTTTTTGATCAAGCCGCTCGATCGCGAGAAGCTGGAAGAGGCGCTGGCCGGATTAGCGGCGGCGCGGCAGCTGGCGGTTTGATCCGGATTTCTTGGGAACCCGATCTCGGACGGCGATCGACAATTGAAATCGACCGCGTCACGCGTCACCATCCTCTGGGGCATTTTGAACAGAGGATTTCGCATGAACCTGCTGTGCCGCCTCGCCTTCGTGATCCTTCTCTGTGGTTCAACTCAAGCCACCGCGGCCGATAGCTCGGAACTGATCGCCTCGCTCAAGCAGGGCGGCTTCGTGCTGGTGTTTCGCCACACCGCCACCGACGACAGCCAAAAGGATGTCTACCCTTTCAAGTTCGACGACATGAGTGCCCAGCGTCAGCTCAGTGAAAAGGGCCGCGACATGGCGCGCCAGATCGGGGCAGCCATCAAGGAACTCGCGATTCCGATCGGCGACGTCTACACGAGCAAGCTGAACCGCGCGATCGAGGCGGGCAGACTGATCTCCGGTCGCGAGGTCAAGCCGGTCGATGCATTGACGGACAGCAGCAACGCGAGCGCGTCTGGCATGGCAAATCCCACCGGTGCCAATGCAAAGGCGGGCCAGGCCGTGCGGCAGCTCGTCGATGCGCCGCCCAAGGCCGGCACCAACACCGTCCTGGTCACCCACAAGACCAACATCGCCGATGCCTTCGGCAAGGAAGCCGGGGACGTGCAGGAAGGCGAAGCTTTCGTCTACAAGGCCGGCGGCTCGGGTCCTGCAACCTTTGCAGGACGCATCAAGTTCGCCGACTGGACCGCGAAAGCAGACAAGTGACGGCCCGGAATTCGGGTGAACATGCTCTGGCCACAGAAGGGTTGGCGAACACGTGAGAACATCGGAAGACCGCTCATTCCTCATCTTGCTTGCCGCGATCTCCCTTGCCTTCGGGTGGGTGCTTTGGCCGTTCTCCGGCGCGTTGTTGTGGGCCACGCTTCTGGCGATCATGTTCGCGCCACTCTATCGACGGGCCCTGGAAACGCTTCCGGGAAGGCGCAACTTGGTCGCATCGTTCACTGTCGTCGTCGTGATCGTCATGGTCCTCATCCCGGTGGCGGTCGTCATCACCTCGCTCATCGACCAAGGTGGGGAGCTGTATCAGCGCGCTCAGAGTGGAGAGATCAGTTTCGCTCATCCCCTGCAGCAGCTGAAATCCGCGCTGCCCGCCTGGGCTGCTTCCCTGTCGGATCGCCTGGCCGGCATCGATTTTTCGGCCCTGAAGGAACGTCTGTCGAGTCTGGTCGTCCCTGCCGGCCAACAGCTGGCGGGGCACGCCATCAACATCGGTCAGTTGACGCTGGAGTTCGTCGCAAGCTTGCTCGTGATGTTGTACCTGCTGTTCTTCCTGCTCCGCGATGGTGACGAGCTCAACGCGCGGATTCGCGACGCGCTTCCGCTGCGGCCGAGCCACACCACCGAGATTCTGAATGCATTCACCCTCGCGGTTCGCGGGACGATCAAGGGGATCGTTCTCGTTGCGCTGATTCAGGGAGCGCTTGGCGGGCTGATTTTCTGGGTGCTCGGCTTGACTGCCCCGCTGCTGGCGGGCGCCCTGATGGCGCTGCTCTCGCTTCTGCCCGTGCTCGGCTCTGCGCTAGTTTGGGTTCCGGTCGCGCTCTACCTGCTTCTGGCAGGCTCAGTCACGAAAGGGATCATCCTGCTCGTCTTCGGGATCTTCGTGATCGGTCTTGCGGACAATTTTCTCCGTCCGATCCTGGTCGGCCAGTCGATCCAAATGCCGAGCTATGTCGTGCTGCTCGCTACCGTAGGCGGCCTTGCGGCTTTCGGAGCGAACGGGTTCGTCATCGGCCCGCTCGTCGCCGCGATGTTTCTCACGGCGTGGCACATCTTCATCGGCTCGAAAGCGCGACAGGAGGCCCGGAAATGATCGTCATGTCGAGTTACTATCCGGCGGCCAGCCGAGCGCCGAATCCGGCTACCCCCGAATGCTACGCGGCGTGAGCAGCAAACCGCGGCGCGGACAGCTTGGCCGGCGGCGTTGGCGTGCCCTTGAATTTGGTGTCTGCCTGGGCCGCGCGCTTGCAATGTGGGCACACGAACAGATGCGCGATGATCGGGGCCGGCTCGTCCGCCAGCAGCTCGGAACGGAACCACTTCATCTCGATATGGCAATCCGGGCAGGTCGGTGCTTCCAGCTGCTCGGCAGCGCTTCTGAGACGATCAACCATGGGGCCCGTGTGCGTTTCCGAAAGCCATAATCAAATACCCCTCGCCGGTCTGCAACAAAAGATACTCAGCCCGAAATTTAACAAGGGCTGCGTTCATCAAGGCAGTTACAGCCGCCTGAGCGCCACGCTCGCCACCGTGTGGTCGGCGCCCTTCTTCAGGATCAGGGTCGCGCGGGGGCGGGTCGGCAGGATGTTGTCCTCGAGATTGGCGAGGTTGGTGCGTTCCCAGATCGCGATCGCGGTGGCGGTGGCTTCCTCGTCCGACAACAGCGCGTAGCGGTTGAAGTAGGATTTTGGATTGGTGAACGCGGTGTCGCGCAGCGACAGGAAGCGCCTGATGTACCACTGCCGCAGCGCGGCCTCGTCGGCGTCGATATAGACGGAGAAATCGAAGAAGTCGGAGACCACGGGCACGGCCTTGCCGTCGCGCGGCAGCTTGCCGGTCTGCAGCACGTTGACGCCCTCGACGATCAGGATGTCGGGCTGGTCGATCTCGGCCCATTGGTTCGGCACGATGTCGTAGGTCAAATGCGAATAGACCGGCGCGCGCACATGGCGGCGGCCGGCCTTGATGTCGGAGAGGAAGCTGAGCAGCAGCGGCAGATCGTAGCTCTCCGGAAAACCCTTCTTCTGCATGATGCCCTGCCGCTCCAGCACGGCGTTGGGATACAGAAATCCGTCAGTGGTGATCAGCTCGACCTTGGGACGCGGCGACCAGCGCGCCAGCAGCGCCTGAAGCACGCGGGCCGTGGTGGATTTTCCAACCGCGACCGAACCGGCGACGCCGATGATGTAGGGCATCTTGCGGTCGCGGATATTGAGAAATTGGCGCTCCGCGTAATAGAGCCGCTGCATCGCATCGACATAGATCGACAGCAGGCGCGACAGCGGCAGGTAGATGTCCTCGACCTCCTGCAAGTCGAGGCGGTCGTGCAGCGAGCGCAGCCGGTCGAACTCGCCCGGCTCCAGCGTCATCGGCGTGTCGTCGCGCAGTCGCGACCACTCCTCGCGCGTATAGACGCGGTACGGATTATACTGCTGCTCGGGTGCGCGGATATCCATGACGCGACTCTCCACCTCGGCTAGCTGCCGCCCTTGCGCGACGCCTTTTCTTCCAACCCTGACATATTGGTCCGCTTGTCCAATGCGGCCTCGACCTCTTCCAGCTTTACGCCGCGGGCCTTGAGCAGCACAAGGAAATGATAGAGCAGGTCGGCGCCTTCGGCGATCAGATGCGCGCGATCGTTTTCGACTGCAGCGATTACGGTTTCGACTGCCTCCTCACCGAACTTCTTGGCGCAATGTTCGGCGCCCTTGTCGAGGAGCTTGCGGGTATAGGACGCCTCGCCACCCGCCGCCGCGCGGGCGTCGATGGTCTCGGCCAGATCGTGGATCGTGAAACGCGGCATACAAATACTCGGAAAACGCGCCTCGGCCGGTATTGGCCGTCTATCCGGCGGGATAAGCCGTCCCCACCGATGATGTAGCATTTTTAGGGACGGGAGTCGTCAGGCATCGAGGCGCATGGGCAGCCCGCGCCGGGACATGTGCTCCTTGGCTTCCCGGATGGTGAATTCCCCGAAATGGAAGATCGAGGCGGCCAGCACGGCGGTGGCGTGGCCGTCGCGAATACCGTCGACGAGGTGATCGAGATTGCCGACGCCGCCCGAGGCGATCACGGGAACGGGAATGCTGTCGGCGATCGCCCGGGTCAGCGGGATGTCAAAACCCTGCCGCGTGCCGTCGCGGTCCATCGAGGTGAGCAGGATTTCGCCGGCGCCGAGCGAGACCACCTCCTGGGCGTATTCGATGGCGTCGATGCCGGTCGAGTTGCGGCCGCCATGGGTGAAGATCTCCCAGCGCTCTCCGCCACCGGCGCGCTTGACCCGCTTGGCGTCGATCGCAACCACCACGCACTGCCCGCCGAATTTTTCGGCGGCTTCCTTGACGAACTCACGCCGTGACACCGCGGCGCTGTTGATCGAGACCTTGTCGGCGCCCGCGCGCAGCAGCGTCTTGATGTCGTTGACCTCACGCACGCCGCCGCCGACGGTCACAGGCATGAAGCAGGCTTCAGCGGTGCGCCGGACCACGTCCAGCATGATGCCGCGATTCTCATGAGTCGCGGTGATGTCGAGGAAGGTGAGCTCGTCGGCGCCGGCTGCGTCATAGGCGATCGCCGCTTCGACAGGGTCACCGGCATCGCGCAAATCGACGAAGTTGACGCCCTTGACGACCCGGCCGTCCTTGACGTCGAGGCAGGGGATCACGCGCACCTTGAACATCGGAGGTCTCCTAGGCCGCGGCGCGGATCAGGGTGAGGGCGGACGCGGGATCGAGCCGCCCGTCATAGAGCGCGCGGCCGGCGATCGCGCCGGCGAGCTTTTTCGCGCGCGGCGTCAGCATCGCCTTGACGTCCTCGATCGAGGCGAGGCCGCCGGAGGCGATCACGGGAATCGAGATCGCATCCGCCAGCGCAATGGTTGCATCGAGATTCAGGCCCTTGAGCAGGCCGTCGCGCGCGATGTCGGTGAAGATGATGGCGGCGACGCCGGCGTCCTCGAAGCGCTGCGCGATTTCCAGCACGGTCACCTGCGAGGTCTCGGCCCAGCCTTCGACCGCGACCTTGCCGTCGCGGGCGTCGAGCCCCACCGCGACGCGGCCGGGAAATTTCCTGGCAGCAGCCTTCACCAATTCGGGGTCGCGCACCGCGGCGGTGCCGATGATGACACGGGTGATGCCCTTGTCGAGCCAGGCCTCGACAGTCGCGAGATCGCGAATGCCGCCACCGAGCTGCACCGGAATCGTGATCGTCTTCAGCATCGCCTCGACGGCCTGCGCGTTCACCGGCTTGCCGGCAAACGCACCGTCGAGATCGACGACATGGAGATACTCAAAGCCCTGCGCGACGAAGCTCTCGGCCTGCGCGGCTGGATTGAGATTGAACACGGTCGCGCGCGCCATGTCGCCCTGTTCGAGGCGCACGCATTGGCCGTTCTTGAGGTCGATCGCCGGAAAGAGAATCACGGTTTCCATCGCAAAAAGTTCGAGATCAGGGCCAAACCAAAGCGCTGGCTCTTCTCGGGGTGAAACTGCGTCCCGATCGCCGTATCCTTGCCGACGATCGCGGTGACAGGCCCGCCGTAATCGGCGCGCGCGAGCACGTCCGCCTCGTTGGCGGCGTTGAGGTGGTAGGAGTGCACGAAATAAGCGTGCTGGCCCTTGGGGCCGAGCGGCAGCCTGTCCAGCACCGGATGCTCGCGCAGCACATCGAGCGTATTCCAGCCCATGTGCGGGATCTTGAGGCTCTCGTCGCGCGGCGTGATCTTCTCGACATCGCCGCCGATCCAGTTCAGGCCTTGCGTGATGACATGCTCCTTGCCGCGGGTAGCGAACAGCTGCATGCCGACACAGATGCCGAACATCGGCCGCGCCTTGACCCGCACCGCTTCGGTGATCGCCTCGACCATGCCGTTGACGGCATCCAGCCCGCGCCGGCAATCGGCGAAGGCGCCGACGCCCGGCAGCACCAGACGGTCGGCGCTGTAGGCCTGGTCCGGATCGCTGGTGACGAACACCTTTTGCGGATTGTCCATGCTGCGCGCGGCGCGCTCGAATGCCTTGGCGGCCGAATGCAGATTGCCGGAACCGTAATCGATGATGGCGACGCTCATCTTGACCCTCCCGGTTCTGGAAACAAACCAATGATGCCACCCGCCGGCATCGGCGGCGGGTTGGAGAATTGCTGACCCGGCACGTTGCGGGTCGGCGGCGGGCCGCCGCGATCGACGGCCCATTGATCGTTGACGATGCCGCGCTGCTTCTGGCTCCAGCGCTCGAAGAAGCGGCGCTCGGCGGTGTCCTCGTCGTCGGAAATCACCACGTCTAGCTGCCGCCATTTTCCGCGCGACAGCGTCCAGCGGCGCAGGCTGGAGGCCTCGAATCCCATCAGCAGCGCGACGATGATGTCGGCGAAGAAGATCGACGAACGGCCGACGCCGAGGCTGGACAGCCCGACATTGAACGCGGCAACGAAGATCACCCAGCCGATCAGCGCCAGCCACAGCCGATTCCACAGCAGCCAGAACGGTCCGAAGATCATCGCCCAGAAATGGAAGCCGTCGCGCACGAAGACGAATTTGTCGGTCGCGCGCAGGTCGGCTCCGGCAGGTGAGGGAGCATGAACTGTGTAGACGGACATGGCGATGCCCCGTTCCCTAGGAATTCAGTGATACCGCAAACGGCACGGGCCGCGGGCCGAAAGATTTCAGCCGCCGAGCGAGCCCTTGGTGGACGGGATTTCGCCCACAGCCTTCGGATCGATCGCGACGGCGGTGCGCAGCGCCCGTGCCAGACCCTTGAAGCAGGACTCGGCGATATGGTGGCTGTTATCGCCATATAGGGTCTCGACGTGAAGAGTCACGCCCGCGTTCATGGCGAAGGCCTGGAACCACTCGCGCACCAGCTCGGTATCGAACTCGCCGATCTTATCGCGGGGGAAGTCGACCTTGAACACCAGGACCGGGCGGCCCGAGATGTCGATGACCACGCGCGACAGCGTCTCGTCCATGGGCATGTGCACGCCGGCATAGCGGGTGATGCCCGCCATGTTGCCGAGCGCCTGCTTGACGGCCTGGCCGAGCGCGATGCCGGTGTCTTCGGTGGTATGGTGATGATCGATGTGCAGATCGCCGACCGCCTTGACCGTGAGGTCGATGCGGGAATGGCGGGCGAGGAGATCGAGCATATGGTCGAAAAAGCCGATGCCGGTCGCGATATTGGACACGCCGGTGCCATCGAGGTTCACGGTGACCTCGATGTCGGTTTCCTTGGTCTTGCGCTTGATCGTCGCGGTGCGCATCAAAACTGGCTTTCATCCTCGTTCGGGGCCGAAAACGCCGGTCTTTTAACAGCCAAATGACGCCTTCGCTACTGCGGGAACGGCTGGCCGGGCCTCTACTTCTGCCTATGGTGAGCGAAATTGGGCCCGGAGCGGCCCGTTGTGCGCCAGTTGTCCCCTTGGCCCCGACCGCCTAAATCAGGCCGGACAACGAGGATCATTCATGCAGGACTCCCCAAACAGCTCGCCGGGCTGGCACGGCACCACGATTTTGACGGTCCGCAAGGGCGGCACGGTGGTGGTCGGCGGCGACGGCCAGGTCTCGATCGGCCAGACCGTGATCAAGTCCAACGCCAGGAAGGTCCGGAAACTCGGCAAGGGCGACGTCATCGGCGGCTTTGCCGGCGCCACGGCCGACGCCTTCACGCTGTTCGAGCGTTTGGAAGCCAAGCTCGAGCAATATCCGGGGCAATTGACCCGGGCCGCCGTCGAACTCGCCAAGGACTGGCGGACCGACCGTTATTTGCGACGGCTGGAGGCCATGATGATCGTGGCCGACAAGGACGTCTCCCTGGTGCTGACAGGCACCGGCGACGTGCTGGAGCCCGAAGCCGGCGTGATGGCCATCGGCTCCGGCGGTAATTACGCGCTGGCGGCCGCCCGCGCTCTGCTCGACACCGACAAGGACGCCGAGACCATCGTCCGCCGCTCCCTCGACATCGCTGCCGACATCTGCGTCTACACCAACCGTAATGTTACCGTCGAAGCGCTGTCGGCCGGCTAGGCCATGGCCCTCGCCTACACCTTCCGCCAGATGACCGCGGCCGACCTGCCGCTAATCCGGCGATGGCTGGGCGAGGCACATGTGCGGGAATGGTGGGGCGATCCGGACGAGCAGTTCGCGCTTGTGAGCGGCGACCTCGATGACCCCGACATGGACCAGTTCATCGTGTTGGCCGATGGCAAGCCGTTCGGCTATCTTCAATGCTACCGCCTGACCGCCTGGAATACGGGTCTTGGGCCGCAACCGGAGGGCACGCGTGGCATCGATCAATTCATCGGCGAAAGCGACATGATCGGGCGCGGGCACGGTTCGGCATTCATCCGCCAATTCGCCGACGCGCAGTTGCAGCAGGGCCTGCCCCGCATCGTCACTGATCCTGATCCGCTCAACGCGCGCGCCGTGCGTGCCTATGAGAAGGCCGGCTTTGTCCGCGACCGCATGGTCGAGACGCCCGACGGGCCGGCGCTCCTGATGGTGCGCGAGCCATGACCCTGGCAACCACGCATGAGAGCAGGGCCGGGTTTCCACCGCTCGCCTGGGTCGGCATCGCGCTGCTGCTGCTGGCGATGCAGGCCTCGATCCTGCTCGCGATGGGCCGGGTGCCGATCTGCACTTGCGGCTATGTCAAGCTGTGGCATGGCGTGGTGAACAGCTCGGAAAATTCGCAGCACATCGCCGACTGGTACAGTTTTTCGCACGTCCTGCACGGGTTCCTGTTCTACGGACTGACCTGGCTGCTGTTCGCGCGGCTGCCATTCGTGTCGCTGTCCTGGCCCGCGCGGCTGATCATCGCCATGCTGATCGAAGGTGCCTGGGAGATCGTCGAGAACTCGCCTTTCATCATCGAACGCTACCGCGCCGGAACGATCTCGCTGGATTATTTCGGCGACAGCATCGTCAATTCGGTCTCTGACAATCTGTCCATGATGCTGGGCTTCCTCGCCGCGCGCCTGCTGCCCGTGTCGGTGACCGTCCTGCTCGGGCTCGCCTTCGAAATCATGCTGGCGCTCCATATTCGCGACAATCTGACGCTCAATATCCTGATGCTGATCCATCCGGTCGAGGCCGTGAAACAATGGCAATCGGGCCCGCCGATCATCTGACGCAAAAAAGCGGCTTGTCCCGCCACGCATCTGATCCTAGCTAAGGTCCCATGACAGACTTTTCTCCCCGCGAAATCGTTTCCGAACTCGACCGTTTCATTGTCGGCCAGGCCGATGCCAAGCGCGCCGTCTCGATCGCGCTGCGCAACCGCTGGCGGCGACAGCAGCTCGAAGGCTCCTTGCGCGAAGAGGTGCTGCCGAAGAACATTTTGATGATCGGCCCGACCGGCGTCGGCAAGACCGAGATCGCGCGGCGGCTCGCCAAGCTTGCCAACGCGCCGTTCCTGAAGGTCGAGGCGACGAAATTCACCGAGGTCGGCTATGTCGGCCGCGACGTCGAGCAGATCGTGCGCGATCTCGTCGAGGTCGCAATCGCCCAGGTCCGCGAGCGCAAGCGCAAGGACGTGCAGGCACGCGCGCAGCTCGCCGCCGAGGAGCGCGTGCTCGACGCCCTGGTCGGTGCCAATTCCAGCGCCGCGACGCGGGACTCCTTCCGCAAGAAGCTGCGCGCGGGCGAGCTCAACGACAAGGAGATCGAGATCGAGACACAAGGCGGCGGCAGCGGCTTTCCGATGTTCGAGATCCCGGGCATGCCCGGCGCGCAGATGGGCGCGGTCTCGATCGGCGACATCTTCGGCAAGCTCGGCGGACGCAGCAAGATGCGGCGGTTGACGGTGGAGAGCTCGCACGAGATCCTGGTCAACGAGGAATCCGACAAGCTGCTCGACAGCGATCAGTTGACGATGGAGGCGATCAGCGCCGTCGAGAACAACGGCATCGTGTTCCTGGACGAGATCGACAAGATCTGCGCCCGTGAAGGCCGCGCCGGCGGCGACGTCTCGCGCGAGGGCGTGCAGCGCGACCTGCTGCCGCTGATCGAGGGCACCACGGTCTCGACCAAGCACGGCGCGGTAAAGACCGACCACATCCTGTTCATTGCCTCCGGCGCCTTCCACGTCGCAAAACCGTCCGATTTGTTGCCGGAATTGCAGGGCCGCCTGCCGATCCGCGTCGAGCTGCAGGCACTGACCCGCGACGACATGCGCCGCATCCTGACCGAGCCCGAGGCTTCGCTGATCAAGCAATATGTCGCGCTGATGCAGACCGAGGGCGTCACGCTCGACATCACCGACAATGCCATCGACGCGCTTGCGGACGTCGCGGTCGCCGTCAATTCCACCGTCGAGAACATCGGCGCGCGGCGGCTGCAGACGGTGATGGAGCGGGTGCTGGACGAGATCTCCTTCACCGCCCCCGACCGCAGCGGCGAGACCGTCAGGGTCGACGCCGATTTCGTGCAGAAGCACGTCGGCGACCTCGCCAAGAACGCGGATTTGAGCCGGTTCATTTTGTAATTCCGGGCGGTCGCGCTATGGATGCGGCGTGACCGCACGCATCCTGCAAAACCCCTGGCGCATCCTGCTCGCGGTCAACGCCGCGGTCATCGTCGGCGTGTTCGTTCACAAGATCCAGCTGCCGCCTTACGTCCCCTACATCCACCTCCTCGTCGACTATCATTTCGGCTTCATCAAGCGCGCGCTGATCGGGGCCATCGTCGCGCTGTTCACCGACAAGGTGCCGGTATGGCTGGTGTTCGCGCTCGGCGGCGCGACATGGCTGGCGACGCTCGGGCTGTACGCAAGGCTCTTCCAGACGACGTTCGGCTTCACCGCGAAGACATTGCCGCTGTTCGTCTTCATCGCGGGCTCGCCGTTCTTCCTCAAGAACTTCATGCACACGCTCGGCCATTTCGACATCTATGGCTGCGCGCTGGCAATCATCCTGCTGCTGGTGCCGGCTGGCTCGCTGCTGTTCGTGGCGCTCGCTGCGCTGTTCTCGATCGTTCTCGTCCTGATCCACCACATCCATCTCCTGATGTATGTGCCGACCATCGTCACCATCGTCGTGATCAGGCACTATCTGACGCACGGCTGCGATCGCACCAATGTCGCGTTCGGCATCATTGCCTTGGTTGCCGTCTCCGCGCTGTTCTTCGCCGCGCAATTCTGGGGAACGATGCCGATCCCGGAGGCGGATTTCGTTGCCTACCTGAAGAGCCGGATGGCCGATCCGTCGCGGGCCGACCTGCTGCAGTTCGCCTACATCTGGTATCAGCCGCTGGCGCGGGAGATTTCCGACACCTGGGGCCGCCTGCCCCACAACATTCTCGGCGTGCCCGTGTTCGCGCTGCTGATCTGGCTGCACACACCGCTGTCGCGCTATTTTGCGAATTTGATCGGCGCGCTCGCCAACGACACGCATCGCCGTCTCGTGGTCGCGGCGCTTGCCGGCGTCAGCCTCGCCTGCCTCGTGATGTTCGCGATGGTGTTCGACTATTCGCGCTGGATCTCGAACTGGGCGGTCTGCATGTTCCTGATCCTGCACGCGGTGAAGATGCTGCCCGCCGCGCGCGAGACGCCACTAATTCCGGCCGAGGATCGGAAGACAAATATCTTTGGCCTGATCCTCACCCTGATTCCCCGCGTCGGAATCGTGCGGCCGTTCTAATATCTCGCCCGCCTGATCCGCACGTAAAGCGCGCCCTCGCCGCCGTGGCCGATGCCGGCTTCCTCGAACCCCACGACGAAGGCGCGGAATTCCGGCAGGCTCAGCCATTCCGGCACCTGACGGCGCAGCACGCCGCTTTCGCCGCCGCTTCGGCCCTTGCCGGTGATGACGAGCACGAAGGTCAGGCCGTCATGATGCGCGCGGTGCAGGAAGCCGGTCAGTGCGCGATGGGCGCGCATCTGGGTCATGCCGTGCAGATCGAGCCGCGCCTCGATCTCGCTACGCCCACGCGACAGCTTTGTGCGCTCGCGTTTGCCGAGCGGCGCCAGCGGCGGCACCGCCGGTTTCGCTGCACGCGGTGCCGGGGCAACGGCCATCGGACGTGGCGATGACGCAAGCCGCGTGGCGGGCGCTGCGGGGGAAGGCTCAGTGCGCGGTGCGGCCTGCACCTTGGCGGCACGATGCTTCCTCAGCGGCTTGACCTGCTTGGCGATCGCATCCCACAGCGCGCGCTCTTCCTCGCTCAGCGCGCGACGGCGCGGCGAGGGACGAGGCTCCAGCACGGGCGGACGGGACGATCGCTTCATTGCTGCCGATGGGAACGATTTTTCACCGGCCGCCGCGGCTCCTGAACTGGCTCGATCACGGGACGCGGCACCGGTAGCGGGACTGGATCGGCGACAGCGACGGTCTCGCTCGTGCTCTGCGCCACGGCTGCCGCCGGCTTCTCCTTCGCGGTCTCCGTTTGCGGAAACAGCTTTGCGATCTTCTCCGAAGGCCTGGGGTCCGGCACCGGGAGCCGCGCGCCGCGCGCTGTGGGATCAAGGCCCTTCGGCACCAGCATCACGAAATGCATGGCATGGCGCAGCCGCCCGGAGACGCGGCCGGCCTCCTGACCCGCGCCGAAATAGAGATCGGCGCGCGCGGGCCCGATGATGGCCGAGCCGGTGTCCTGCGCGATCATCAACCGATGGAACGGCGTCTTCGCGCGTTCAGAATCGATCGGCAGCTCGCCTTCGATGAAGAACGGCGTGCCGTAGACGTGCAGCGATTTGTCCACCGCGATCGAGCGGCCGGCCGTCAACGGAATGCCCTGCGCGCCGACCGCCTCCTCCTTGTCCGACAAATTGACCTCGCGGAAGAAGATGTAGGAGCGGTTCTGGCGCCGCAGCTCCTTGGCGCCGTCGGGAGTCTGGGCCATCCACTCCCTGATCTTCTGCATCGACATCTCTTCCTTTGGAATGATGCCGCGCTCGATCAGGATGCGACCGACCGCCGTGTAGGGATAGCCGTTATAGGCATCGTAATTGAGCCGGACCGTGCCGCCGTCGTCGAACTTGATCCGCGCCGAGCCCTGGATCTGGGCGAACAGCAGATCGGTCGGGTCCTTCAGCCAGGCAATCTCGAGTCCGCGGCCGGCGATCTTGCCGTCCTCGATCTCGGCGCGATCGTAATAGGGCACGAGCTTGCGGCGACCGATCTTGCGATAGACCGGGCCCTTGTTGGGCAGGCTGACCGAATCCTGCTTGTAGCCGCGCACGAACAGGTTGGAGGGGCGGCGATAGACCGGGACGTTGTAGACGTCGGTCTGCGTGCGCGATCCCTCGAGCACCGGCTCGTAATAGCCGGTGACGAAACCGTCGGGCTCGCCGAGGCGCGAGATCCGTAGTGGCGCGAAATTCTCTTCGAAGAAGGTTTTTGCCCGAGCGTCGTCGGTTAGCTCGAGCGATTTGGCGACCCGGCAGGGTTCGGCCAGCGAGGCGCCCAAAGCCTTGGGTTCGGGAGCGCCGGTCTGCGCGCTGATCGGACGGCAGCTGGCGCGAAAGGTCTTGTAGGCGGCGAGATGATTGTCGTCGCCCCAGCCCTTCACGTCGGCCCAGGCCAGCGGCAGATATTGCGCGCCGGGAATCTCGAACGGCAGCGGAAGCTGCGGATACGGCAAGGCGCGCGCCGGCACGGCAGGCAATTCCGGGAGATGATGGTGATGGCTGCGATAGTGGCGCCGCGCCGCCTCGGCGCCGAGTGAAAACGACGACAGCGCGACGGCACCTGCGCAAAGCGCCGTCGCGCTGGTCTTCAGGAAAGCCTTAATTCGCGCTTCCGGTGCCAACCAGCTTCCAGTTCGGATCGCGAGAGGTGATGTCGCGGGCGAAAGTCCAGATGTCGGTGATGTCGGCGACCGTGTCGGCGCTGCCGTCGACGATGTTGCCGGACTTGTCTCGGGTGGCCGAGATCATCTGCGAGACGAAGCGGATCGTGAGCTGGGCGGTGCGGTCGCGCAGCTCGGCGCCGACGAGCTCGGCCTTGTCGATCGAGACAAAGCGCGTCTCGGTCTTCTGCTCGTTCTTCTCGCGCTCCTTGATCGCGGCATCGAAGCTGTCATAGACCTCCGACGACAACAGGTCTTTCAGCGAACGGCGGTCGCCATTGGCAAAGGCCAGCACGATCATCTCATAGGCTCCGCGGGCGCCGGAGATGAAATGGCGCGGATCGAAGGTGGAATCCTTTTCGACAATGGAGTCGAGACCCTGGGCGAGCACGGTGCCCGGCTCGGTCAGGCCCTTCCAGCGGTCGGAGGGCGGGGTCGGCTCGGCCGTCGGCGCCAAGGGAGCCTGGTCGATGACCTTGCCCGGCATGGTGACGACGTTCTTGTCCTGGGCACCCTGGAGCGCGTTGCGGTCGAACGGCGGCCGCTCGTTACCGGTGCGCTGCCCCAGCACACTGCGCAGCCTCAGAAAGATGAAGACCGCCAGCGCCAGGAAGATGATGGTGTAGATGTCCACGTCGTATTCGCTTTCTGGTCGTCTGTAGAAGGGGCCGTTCGAAGGGGTCGTGCCGGGAAAATCGATCCGGCCAGTAGACCGTTCCATACCGGAACGGCAAGTCTACATCACCATTTCGGGTCCGCGCGTCAGGTCCGTGGGATGTAGGCACGAAATCTTGCCCGGCCAATGGCGCCTTTTGGCACAGCACCGAGTGTAGCGCGTTTTATGCTTAAGGGGAAACCCGATCCTGCCCGGAAATCGCGCATCTTCAATCGTTTAAGCCGCGGTTACGCAGGATCGACGGGGTGAACGCCATAGTTGTGAGCGTGGCCGGAATTCCCCATCCGGGACCGTTCGTCCTTGTGGAACGAGGTAGCCCTATGTTAGCCAACCGCCGCGAAATTCAGCCCAATCGGGTAAGGAGACACTCTTATGACCAACGGTAACGGCACCCCTCCCGAGGCGGCCCAGGCTCCCCAGCTCAACGTCCTGGCGCAATATACCAAGGACCTCTCGTTCGAAAATCCGAACGCGCCCAGCTCGCTCCAGCAGCAGAGCCAGCCGCCCCAGATCAACATCCAGATCAATGTCAGCGCCAACAATCTCAGCGAACAGGAGTTCGAGGTGACGTTGTCGGTCGAGGGCAAGGCCGAGACCGCCGGCAAGATCATGTTCTCGTTCGAGCTCGCTTATGCCGGCGTGTTCCGCATCTCCAACGTGCCGAAGGACAATTTGCATCCGCTGGTCATGATCGAATGCCCGCGCCTGCTGTTCCCGTTCGCCCGTGAGATCATCGCCACTGCCGTGCGCGACGGCGGGTTCCCGCCTTTGATGCTGGACCCGGTCGATTTCGTCGGCCTCTATCGTCAGAACATGGAGCGGCAAATGGCCGCTCAGCCGAGCGGCCAGGCCTAACCAGCCAAAGGGGCAGCTGGAGCGGGCAGAAACTCGTTCCAGATCGCCTTGTCGCCGAGCGTTGCGATGAAGGCCCGGTGGGCCTCGCGCTCGGCGTCTGAAATCCGCGGGGTGAGCGGCGCCGGCCGTTGCCGCCGAGGCGCATCGGCAGCCCCATTGGCGCGGGTTTCCTCGGATTCCGACGCCAGCAGCAGCTGCGATTGCCGCGCCCCGACCAGGTCGACATAGACTTCCGCGAGCAGCTCGGCGTCGAGCAACGCGCCGTGCTTGGTGCGGCGTGAATTGTCGATCGCATAGCGCGAACAGAGATCGTCGAGCCGGTTCGACACGCCGGGATGCTTGCGCCGTGCCAGCAGCAGCGTATCGACCAGCCGCTCGCGCGGGATCGCCGGGCGCTTGATCCGGTCGAGCTCGGCATTGATGAAGCTGATGTCGAACGAGGCATTGTGGATCACCAGCGGCGCGTCGCCGATGAACTCCAGAAAATCGTCGACGACCTCGTGGAACAGCTGCTTGGTCGCCAGAAACTCGGCCGACAGCCCGTGCACCGCAAAGGCTTCTGCCGGCATGTCCCTTTCGGGATTGATGTAGACGTGGAAGCTTTGCCCCGTCGGCATGCGATTGAGCATCTCGACGCAGCCGATTTCGACCAGGCGATCTCCCCGCAGCGGGTCGAGGCCGGTGGTTTCGGTGTCGAGAACGATTTCGCGCATGATCTGAGAAGCCGTGTCAGGCGGCGAATCAGGTGCGCCGCTGCGGCATCTTAACGACCTCGGCGAGGATGTGCGCGATTTGGGCGCGCACGGGATCGAGTCCATGTGACGTATCCACCACGAAATCGGCACGCTTGCGCTTTTCCGCGTCAGGCGTCTGCTTGGCGATGATGGCGTCGAGCTTGGCCGCGTCCATCGTGCCGCGCGCCAGCACCCGCTCGCGCTGCAGTTCCGGAGACGTCGTCACCACGACCACGGCATCGACCCGCGTCTCGCCGCCCGTCTCGAACAGCAGCGGAATGTCCAGCACCACGACCGGCGCGTTGGTGGCTTCGGCGTCGGCGAAGAATTTTTTCCGGGAAGCGCCGAGCATCGGATGGACGATCTGCTCCAGCTGCTTGATGGCGGCAGCATCGTGCACCACACGCGCCGACAGTTTTGGCCGATCGACCTTGCCGTTCGCGGTGGTGCCGGGGAAAGCGGCCTCGATGGCCGGCGCAGCCTCACCCTCATAGAGCTGATGGACGGCCGCATCAGCATCGTAGACAGGGACACCAGCCTCCGCGAACAATTTCGCGGTGGTGGATTTGCCCATCCCGATCGAGCCGGTCAGTCCCAGGATCCGCATCAGCGCCCAGCCATCTCTGCCATTCACACCGCAACTAGCCGCTCGCGCCGCAGGAACGCAAGCAGCGGCAGCAGCGGCAGACCGAGAATGGTGAAATGGTCGCCCTCGATCCGCTTGAACAAATGGATGCCCAGGCTTTCGAGCTGATAGCCGCCGACGCTGGTGGTGACGGCATCGCCGGCGATGTCGAGATAGGCCGAAAGCTCGGCCTCGGTCATCTGCCGCATGGCGAGGCGCGCGACCGAGACGTCCTCGAAGATGATCTCACCGTCACGTGCGATCGCCACCGCGGAATTCAGCTCATGACTATGGCCGGAGAGATCGCGCAGTTGCGCCAGCGCTTGGGCGCGGCCCGCAGGCTTGTTGAAGAGACGATCGCCAAGCGCCAGCGTTTGATCGGCACCGATGACGGTGCTTCCGGCGTGATGGGCCGAGACTGCCTTGGCTTTTTCGCGCGCCAGCAGCAGCGCAATCTCGCGCGGACCAGAAAGCCCGGAGGCGGCCTGGATGCCGCGCTCGTCGATATCAGCCGTAATCGCCTTGAACTCAAGCCCGGCGTTAGCCAGCAGCATCTTTCGCGCGCTGCTCTGCGAGGCCAGGATCAACGAAGATTTGCCGAGCCACAGACCCATCGCGAAACCATTCCCAAGACTGTTCTCAAGTTTATTCAGAAGGCCGGTTACGCTGACGATCACTATAGAGTTTCATGATCGCCGCGGCGGTTTCCTCGATCGAGCGCCGCGTGACGTCGAGCAGCGGCCAATCGTGCTTGGCGCTCAGCTTGCGGGCAAATGCGACCTCTTCGGCGACCGACTGCTTGTCGGTATAGGTGTCGCTGCTGGAATCCGCGCCCATGGAGAGCAGACGGTTCGTGCGCACCTGAATCAAGCGTTCCGGCGTCGCATGCAAGCTCACCACCAGCGGTCGCGTCAACGTTTCCAGTTGAGACGGCACCGGAATGCCTGGAACCAGCGGCACGTTGGCGGTGCGGATGCCACGGTTGGCAAGATAGATCGAGGTCGGGGTCTTGGAGGTGCGGGAGACACCGACCAGCACCACGTCCGCATCATCGAGCCCTTCGACATGCTGGCCGTCATCGTGGATCATCGTGTAGTTCAACGCGTCGATGCGCTTGAAGTATTCGGCATTGAGCACGTGCTGGGCACCGACCCGGCCGGTCGTGGCAGCTCCGAGATACGCCTCGAACAACTGCATCACCGGGCCGATGATCGACAGGCTCGGAACATTGATCCCCTTGCACTTGTCCTCGAGCCTGGCGACCAGATCCTTCTCGAGCAGCGTGAACAGCACGATTCCCGGTGCTTCCTCGATCTCGTCGAGCACGCGATCAAGCTGTTTCTGGCTGCGCACCAACGGATAGACGTGCTCGACCGGGGTCACGTTGGCGTACTGGGCGGCAACGGCGCGCGCCACCGTGATCAGCGTCTCACCGGTGGAGTCGGAGACGAGGTGCAGATGGAAATAATTGCTCGAGGTCGGCACAAAAGCCCTTTGTATGAAACCGGTGTGGTTTGTGGATTTCTGTGGAGCTTAACCCCTTGGAAAGGGATGTGCGACACCGGGGGCGGGACAAGTGCCAATTTTCTTCACACCACTGCCCCTGAGAACAACTTCGGCGCCCTGCCGAAAGGGAAACGGGATTGCGTCGATAACCCTCTTGATAAGCTGCCGACAGAAACGCGCAAGCCTTTGAAGCTGACCGACTTATCGAAAGCGGACAGAGCGATCAGGGATATGTTGATGGATGTGAACAAGCGCGTGTGAACGGGCGGACGGAAATGTGTGAGTCCAATTCACCGTCACATAGACTCAAACCTTAAGAATCTAAGATTCTTATTGGAGAAGGGCGCTACGGACGGATATGTGTGCAGGCAAGACCTTAACGACTCCTTACTATCCCCAGCGTTCCCCCTCGGCTGGGCAGGAATCCGGACCCCAGACATGTTTGAAGACGTCTACCTCTGGATCAAGGCGCTGCATGTGATCGCCGTCATCTCCTGGATGGCGGGCATGCTCTATTTGCCGCGGCTGTTCGTTTATCATTGCGAGGCCGAGATCGGCTCGAAGCAGTCGGAAACGTTCAAGACCATGGAACGGCGGCTGTTCAAGGCGATCATCAATCCCGCCATGATCGTGACCTGGCTCGCCGGGCTCTACCTGGCCTGGGCTGGACATTGGTTCAGCTTCGGCTGGCTGCACGTAAAACTGGCACTGGTCCTGGCAATGTCGGCGGTCCACGGCTTTTTTTCGCGCTGGTTGAAGGATTTCGCGGCGGACCGGCGTCCCCGAAGCCAGAAATTTTATCGCATTATCAACGAGGTACCGACTGCCTTGATGATTCTGATCGTCATCATGGTGATCGTGAAGCCGTTCTAGGCAGGAGCCGCGAACAATCGCTCAGTGCTTCTGCTTGCGGAGTGTGAGGCGATTTTCTATATTAGCGATATCCCACCCAACGCAGGCGGATGTGGTCGTGTCTGAGCTTTCCAGAGGCCGGACACCCCATCAGGTTTGAAGCCTCACCGGCGCTCTCCTTGCCAGACCTGCGGACCTTACCTTTTCGCGTCCGCATTTCAGAGCCTCCTCGCACCCCCCTCCCAGGTTACCCCACAGGACCACCCCAATGCGGGAAATCAAACTCCAGGACCTCAAGTCGAAGACGCCGGCCGAGCTCGTCTCGTTCGCGGAAGAGAATGGGGTCGAGAATGCCAGCACCATGCGCAAGCAGGAGCTGCTGTTCGCCATCCTCAAGCAGCTTGCGCTCGCCGAGACCGACATCGTCGGCGAAGGCGTCGTCGAGGTTCTCTCCGACGGCTTCGGCTTCCTCCGCTCGCCCGATGCGAATTACCTGCCGGGCCCGGATGACATCTACGTTTCGCCCTCGCAGATCCGCCGTTTTGGCCTGCGCACCGGCGACACCATCGAGGGCCACATCCGCAGCCCGAAAGAGGGCGAGCGCTATTTCGCGCTGCTGAAGGTCAACACGCTTAATTTCGAGGACCCGGAAAAGGCCAAGCACAAGGTCAATTTCGACAACCTCACGCCGCTGTTTCCGAATCAGCGCTTCCGCATGGAAATCGACGATCCGACGCGGAAAGACCTGTCTGCAAGGGTGATCGACATCGTCGCGCCGATCGGCAAGGGCCAGCGCGCCCTGATCGTCGCGCCGCCGCGCACGGGTAAAACCGTGCTGATGCAGAACATCGCGCACTCGATCGCGCATAATCATCCCGAGTGCTATCTGATCGTGCTCCTGATCGACGAACGTCCGGAAGAAGTCACGGACATGCAGCGCTCGGTGAAGGGCGAGGTCGTCTCCTCGACCTTCGACGAACCGGCGGTGCGCCACGTCCAGGTCGCCGAGATGGTGATCGAGAAGGCCAAGCGTCTGGTCGAGCATGGCCGCGACGTCGTGATCCTGCTGGACTCCATCACCCGCCTCGGCCGCGCCTACAACACCGTGGTGCCGTCATCCGGCAAGGTGCTGACCGGCGGTGTCGACGCCAACGCGCTGCAGCGGCCGAAGCGCTTCTTCGGCGCCGCCCGCAACATCGAAGAGGGCGGCTCGCTGACGATCATCGCGACCGCGCTGGTCGATACCGGCAGCCGCATGGACGAAGTCATCTTCGAAGAGTTCAAGGGCACCGGCAACTCCGAGCTGATCCTCGACCGCAAGGTTTCGGACAAGCGGACCTTCCCGGCGATCGACATTTCGCGCTCCGGCACCCGCAAGGAAGAGCTGATCACCGATCCGGTGGTCCTGAAGAAGATGTACGTGCTCCGCCGCATCCTGAACCCGATGGGGACGATGGACGGAATCGACTTCCTGCTCGACAAGCTGCGTTCGACCAAGAGCAATTCGGAGTTCTTCGACTCGATGAACACCTGATTGCGGTGCAGCATGATCAAAGGGCGCCTTCGGGCGCCCTTTTTCGTTGTGCGGCTTTGCTGCAGCGAAGGTGCAGCATGGTGGGGTGTTTGCCGCTTGGAGCGGATCTCGCCTAACATATTGATATGATTTGAAAATAGCGAAATCGAGGGACATATCCCATTCCGTTGGAAGTGGTTCTTGCAGCAGACGCTCGCGAATTTATTGCGTCGCAACATCGGCTTTGCTGCGGGAATTGGTGCAGCATAATCGCGCGATTTGTCTGCCAAAACGGATATTTGCCTTTTCTCTTTCAGCCGGACAAATAGGCCATGCATCCGCGAGACCAGACCATCTTTGCGCTGTCGTCCGGCCGTCCGCCGAGCGCGCTCGCGGTGGTGCGCGTCTCCGGGCCAAGCGCCAGCCTGGTGCTGACGACGCTGGCGGGCAAGCTGCCGGCGCCGAGACAGGCCAGCCGCCGGCTCCTTCATGACGGCGCGGGCCGGCCGATCGACGATTCGGTGGTGCTGTGGTTTCCGGGGCCGGGCAGCGCGACCGGCGAGGACGTCGCCGAATTTCACGTCCATGGCGGGCGCGCGGTGCTGGCCGCACTCTTTGCCGCCATTTCCGTAATTCCGAAAACGCGCGCCGCCGAGCCCGGCGAATTCACCCGGCGCGCCTTCGAGAACGGCAAGCTCGACCTGACCGAGGCGGAGGGCCTCGACGATCTCATTCATGCGGACACCGACCGCCAGCGCCGCCAGGCGTTACGGCAGTTGCAGGGTCTCCTCGGCAATCGCGCGCGCGACTGGCGCGAGCGCATCATCGACGCCTCGGCCTTGATCGAGGCCGGCATCGATTTCTCCGACGAGGGCGATGTGCCCGCCGAGTTGATGGCGCCTGCGGTCAAGGCGATCGGCGCGCTGCATGCCGAAATTGCAGAAGTCCTTGCGGCACAGGGACAAGCTGAACGTTTGCGCGACGGCCTGGTGGTTGCGATTGCGGGCGAGCCGAATGTCGGCAAGTCGACGCTGATCAACCAGCTCGCGCGCCGCGACGTCGCGATCGTCTCGCCGCATGCCGGCACGACACGTGATGTGATCGAGGTGCAGCTCGATCTCGATGGTTATCCCGTCACGGTGATCGACACCGCCGGCATTCGCGAGACCGACGATCCGGTGGAGCAGGAGGGTGTTCGCCGGGCGCGAGCCCGAGCCGAAGATGCCGACCTCGTGTTGTGGCTGGTGGAGGCTGGGCGCGCTGTCGATCCGGCCGCGATACCGTCGCTGGGGAAGTCCGGCAACGCAGGCAGTTGCTCCGGCGGCTCGGTCTGGATCGTGCGCAACAAGATCGATCTCGGCGGCGTCGGGGACGTCCGACCGAGCGGTGAGTTCGGAATTGCGGCGAGCCGGGGGGACGGCATTCCCGAGCTGGTCGATGCCCTCGTGAAATTCGCCGCCGACTTCTTCGGAACGACGGAGGGCGCGTTGGTGACCCGGGCCCGGCAGCGGGATCTGCTGCGCCGGGCGTCGGACAGCTTGCGCCGGAGTCTGGAGCTAGTAGAAGAGGGCGAGGAGCTTGCCGCCGAAGAGCTGCGGGCTGCCGCCTATGCCTTGGGCCGGCTGCTGGGTCGGGTGGATGTCGAGGACGTCCTAGGGGCCATTTTCCAGAAATTCTGTGTTGGAAAGTAGCGCTAGTTCTTCATTGTAGAACTAGCCTTTGTTCCACTTCTTCAGTTTCACGTGAAACAAGGCGGCGCGGTGCCAGATGTTTCACGTGAAACCTCGCCGACTAAGTCGCCGGTTTGTGCGCGGGGGCGCGCTGCGAGCGGTAACACCTTAGGAGCGCGTGCGCGGAAAGATCTTGGATTGCGTCGGTCCGCTCGCAATGCCTTGGGGTACGGTCCTGCCGTCGCGGTCCGATCACTGAGCCGTTTTGGCCTTGGGACTACGCTTTCCCTCGTGACCCGTTTTTCTCTCACAAAAAAACGACAATGTTTCCAAGGGCCACTCTACTGTGCATGGGGTTGTTTTCGCGGAAAACGTTTGGGCTCCGCTTTGCTCCGTTTCACGTGAAACAACGCCTCTCCAGTTTCCGCTTCCGGCTTCCCCGCCTGTGAGTTAGAAGTCCGCCATGCGAACAGAGCGAGAGAGCTTCGACGTCATCGTGATTGGCGGCGGCCACGCCGGCTGTGAGGCCGCTTCTGCCTCTGCCCGGATGGGCGCGGCGACCGCTCTTGTCACGCACCGTTTCTCCACCGTCGGCGCGATGTCCTGCAATCCCGCCATTGGCGGTCTCGGCAAGGGCCATCTGGTTCGCGAGGTCGACGCGCTCGATGGTCTGATGGGCCGGGTCGGCGACGCCGGCGGCATCCAGTTTCGCGTCCTCAATCGCCGTAAGGGCCCGGCGGTGCGTGGTCCGCGTGCGCAGGCCGACCGGAAGCTCTATGCGGCCGCGATGCAGGCGGCGATCCGGGAGACCGAGGGTCTTTCCGTCGTCGAAGGCGAGGCGGACGAGCTGATCGTGGTCGAGGGACGGGTAATCGGCCTGCGCCTGGCGGATGGCCGTGAACTTCGGGCAGGGGCTGTCGTCGTCACCACCGGCACCTTCCTCCGCGGACTGATCCATCTTGGCGAGAAGAACTGGGCGGCCGGCAGGGTCGGCGAGGCGCCTGCGATGGGCCTTTCGACCTCATTCGAGCGCGCCGGGTTCACCCTTGGGCGGCTCAAGACGGGCACTCCGCCGCGGCTGGATGGCTCGACGATCGACTGGTCGGCGGTCGAAATGCAGCCGGGAGACGAGCCTCCGGAGCCGTTTTCCGTGATGACCGAGCGGATCACGACGCCACAGATCCAGTGCGGGATCACCCGGACCAATTCCGCCACCCACGACGTGATCCGGGCCAATGTCCATCGCTCTCCGATGTACTCGGGCCAGATCAAGAGCTCCGGACCGCGCTATTGCCCCTCGATCGAGGACAAGATCGTTCGCTTCGGCGATCGCGACGGTCACCAGATATTCCTGGAGCCGGAAGGGCTCGACGACAGCACCGTCTATCCCAACGGCATCTCGACGTCGTTGCCGGAGGAAGTTCAGCTCGCCATCCTCGCGACCATTCCGGGCCTGGAGCGGGTGAAGATGGTCCGGCCGGGCTACGCCATCGAATATGACCACGTCGATCCGCGTGAGCTCGATCCAACCCTCCAGACCAAGCGTCTGCGCGGCCTGTTCCTGGCCGGGCAGATCAACGGCACGACCGGATATGAGGAAGCCGCCGGTCAGGGCATCGTGGCTGGGTTGAACGCAGCATTGGCTGCGAGCGGCGCCGCGCTGACGGTGTTCGACCGGGCCGACGGCTATCTCGGCGTGATGATCGACGACCTCGTCACCCGCGGCATCAGCGAACCCTATCGGATGTTCACCTCCAGGGCCGAGTACCGGCTGACGCTGCGGGCGGACAACGCCGACCAGCGTCTAACCGAGAAGGGCATCGCGTTGGGTTGCGTTGGGAGCGCCCGGACCGCGCATCATCGCGCCAAGATGGACGCGCTGAATGCGGCTCGAGCGCTCTCGAAGTCCCTGACGATCACCCCGAACGAGGCCATCAAGCAGGGTCTCACGCTGAACCGGGACGGCCAGCGTCGCTCGGCCTTCGAGCTGATGGCCTATCCCGACATCGGCTGGAGCCAGGTCCGTGCGATCTGGCCGGAGCTCGCTGCCATTGATCCCGTCATTGCCACCCATCTCGAGATCGACGCGAAATACGATGTCTATCTGGAGCGCCAGAGCGCCGACGTTGAAGCCTTCAGGCGGGACGAGGGGATGGTGTTGTCGGACGTCGATTACCAGCAGGTCCCCGGTCTCTCCAACGAGGTGCGGGCCAAGCTGGAGAAGGCGCGGCCGTTCACCGTTGGCCAAGCCGGCCGAATCGACGGCATGACGCCGGCGGCGCTCGGCATCCTTGCGGCCTATCTCCGCCGCGAAGCGCGGAAGACTTCCAAAGCAATCGCATAGGTTTCACGTGAAACAGCGCGGGCCGGGCGGCGCCAGATCGTCATCAGAGAAACCCTCGGCGGGTGAGGGCGCCGGTCGTCGCTCCGAACCGGCGCCGACCAGGCCGAAGATCGACAAGGCCAGCGCCAACGATCGATCGTTGGACGCCGTCATCGCGGCCGACAAGATTGCGGCGCTCAAGCTCGCGCCCGTTTCACATGAAACCGAAACCCGGCTCGATCGCTACATCGCGCTGCTGCGGGAGTGGCAGGCCAAGACCAATCTCGTCGCGCCCTCGACATTGCCGCATCTCTGGACCCGGCACATCGCCGACTCGCTTCAGCTCGTCGCCCTCGCCCCGTCGGCCAAGCGCTGGGCCGACCTCGGCAGCGGCGGCGGCTTTCCGGGCGTCGTCCTGGCCTGCGCCATGGTGGGGACGGCCGGGGCGAGCGTCCATCTGGTCGAGCGAATCGCCAAGAAGGCAGCCTTCCTGCGCGAAGCCATCCGCATAACTACATCTCCGGGAGTCGTACATCTCGCTGAGATCGGGGATAATGTGGATAGAATCACCGGCCCGGTCGATTGCGTCACCGCGCGTGCACTGGCTCCGCTACATCAACTCATCGGCTTTGCGGAGCCGCTGATGCGCCAGGGCGCAAAAGCGCTGTTTCTCAAAGGTCAAGATGTAGAGTCTGAATTGACCGAAGCTACTAAATATTGGAATATTCAGCCGCAGCTCCACCAAAGCCGTACAGGTGACGGTTGGATCGTCGAGCTGGCTTCCGTCGAACGGCGCGGGTGAGGCGTCAGGGGCCGAGTGGGGAATTTGCGATGAGCGTGATTGACGAACCGCAGCAGGAACAGACCGCCGCCGTCCCGCAGGGTCATCCGCGCATCCTGGCGCTGGCGAATCAGAAGGGCGGCGTGGGAAAAACAACCACGGCGATCAATCTCGGCACGGCGCTCGCTGCGATCGGCGAACGTGTCCTGATCGTCGATCTCGATCCGCAGGGCAACGCCTCGACCGGACTCGGCATCGATCGCCGCAATCGCTCCTGCTCGACCTATGACGTTCTGGTGGGCGAGGCGAGCCTGCGGGAAGCGGTGGTGTCGACGGCAGTGCCGCGGCTGCATATCGCGCCCTCGACCATGGATCTCTCCGGCCTCGAGCTCGAGCTCGGCACCACGCCCGGTCGTGCGTACAAGCTGCGTGACGCGATCAGCGCGCTCAACAACAACGTCTCGCCCGACGCCGATTACACTTACGTGCTGATCGACTGTCCGCCCTCGCTCAATCTGATCACCGTGAACGCGATGGCGGCTTCCGACGCAATCCTGGTGCCGCTTCAGTGCGAGTTCTTCGCGCTCGAAGGTCTGTCGCAATTGCTCCAGACGGTGGAGCAGGTGCGCTCGACGCTCAATCCGAATCTGTCGATCCACGGCATCGTGCTGACCATGTTCGACTCGCGCAACAATCTCTCGAACCAGGTCGTTGCCGACGTCCGGCAGTTCATGGGCGAGAAGGTCTACAAGACCATGATCCCGCGCAACGTGCGCATCTCGGAGGCGCCGTCCTACGGCAAGCCGGTGCTGGTCTACGATCTCAAATGCGTCGGCAGCGAAGCTTATCTGCGGCTCGCCACCGAAGTGATCCAGCGCGAGCGCGAGCTGCGGACGACGCATTAGAGGTGCTGTAGGGTGGGCAAAGGCGTCTTCGTCGTGCCCACCATCTTCCGCACATGACTAACTGGTGGGCACGCTTCGCTTTGCCCACCCTACGACAATTCAGTTCTGGAGTGCTGCAGCGTGAATCCAAGGGAGCTGGCAATGGCCGACGAAGCGCGTTCGCGACTGGGCCGGGGTCTTGCGAGTCTGATCGGTGACGTCGGCGGTGAGGCTCAGCATGTCGATCGCCCGCGCGCGCAACGCAAGGTGCCGATCGAGTTCATCAAGCCCAATCCGCGCAACCCGCGCCGCACCTTTTCGGAAGGCGAGCTCAGGGAGCTCAGCGATTCGATCAGGCAGCACGGCGTGATCCAGCCGATCGTGGTCCGCCCGGTGAAGGGGGCGCAGGACCGCTTCGAGATCATCGCCGGCGAACGGCGCTGGCGCGCGTCGCAAATGGCCGGGCTGCACGAAGTGCCGATCGTTCCCGTCGACATCAGCGACAGCGATGCGCTGGAGTTCGCGATCGTCGAGAACGTGCAGCGCGAAGATCTCAACCCGATGGAAGAGGCGCTCGGCTATCACGCGCTCGCCAATGAGTTCAAACGCAGCCAGGACGACATTGCCAAAGTCGTCGGCAAGAGCCGCAGCCACATCGCCAACATGATGCGGCTGACGAAGCTTCCCGCCGAGGTGCAAGCCTTGATCACGAGCGGCGAGCTGACTGCTGGTCATGCCCGCGCGCTGATCGGCGTGCCTGATCCGGTCGCCGCTGCCAAGCGCATCGTCGACGAAGGCCTCAACGTCCGCCAGACCGAGGCACTGGCGCATGAAGAGGGCGTGCCGGAGCGCAGGCCGCAGAAGGCACGCACGGGGGGGAAGGAAAAGGACCCCGACACGGTCGACCTCGAGAAGCGCGTCAGCGACGCGCTCGGGCTCAAGGTCACGGTGAGCCACCGCGACCCCGGCGGCTCGGTCCAGATCAACTACCGCAACCTCGATCAGCTCGACGAGGTGATGCGGCGGCTGGCGAAGGGCGCGCTGTAGGCCCTTGGTGTCGTCCTGGCGAAAGCCAGGACCTCATGCCGATCCACACGTCATTGCGAGCGCAGCGAAGCAATCCAGAATCTTTCCACGGAGAGATTCTGGATTGCTTCGTCGCAAGGGCTCCTCGCAATGACGAGGGAGCGCGGTGCTCAGCCCCGCCGCTTCGCGTTCGCGGCGATCGCCATCAGCGTGCGCTGGGCGATGGCGGCGGCGAGAGTGGATTGCTTGCGGGTGTCGAGCGCGGCGGTCGCGAGCTGCTCGATGATGACGGCGAGCCGCGCCACGCTGAAATTACGCAGTGCAGTTTCGACCGCGGGCTTTCGTGAAAAATGCAGGCGCGGATAACCGCTGTCGAGCACGGCGGAAGCCGGCGTGCCGTCGGCGATCGCGAGCGCCGATTTGTGCAGCCACGCCGCCTGGCGCTGCGCCGCGGAGATGATCATGCCAGGATAGGTGCCGGCGATCATGGCTTTGGCAAACTCGTTCTCGACGATCTCGGGCCGCCCGGCGAAGGCGCCATCGACGATCGGATCGAGTTTCAGCTCCGACGCATCGGCGACCACGGCCATCACGTCATCCAGCGTGATCTCGCCCTTGCCGTGGGCATAGAGCGTGAGCTTGCGCAGCTCGTTGCGCGAGGCCTGGCGGTCCCCGCCGAGGAACGACATCAGCGCCGCGCGGGCGTCCTGCGCGATGCGCAAATTGGCGATGCGGAGCTCGTCTTCCATCAGCTTGGCGAGGTCGCGCTCGGTATCGGGATAGCAAGCGATCGCGACGGCCGCCTTGGCGCGTTCGCAGGCCTTGCGCAGTGGCGATTCCGGACGCAGCTCACCGGCCTCGATCACGATGCGGCAATCCCTGACGCCCATCTCCGCCAGCGTGTCGATAGCACTGGCGAAGCTGCGCGAGCCGGCGCGCACGCGGATGGCGCGGCGGCCGCCGAACAGCGGCACCGTCATGGCCTCGTCGACGAGGCGCGACGGCTCGGCGGAGAGCTCGTCGCCATCGACCTTGACCAGCGAGAACGGATCGTTGGGATCGTCAACAGCCGAGGCGATCAGCGCATCGGCGCGTTCGCGGACCAGTCCGGCGTCAGGACCGTAGAGCAGGATGATCGGACGGCCCGCATCGGGGCGGGCGAGATAGGCGTCGATCTCTTTTCCGCGCAGCGCGACCATGGTGCCTGGGATTCGTCAGTCCGGGCGAACCGGGATGACGGGATGAATTAAGTGCCCGCGGTGAAGAACGAGGCGAGGCGAGTCGTGATGTTCTCGGCGATCTCGTTGGCGGCACGATCCTCGGCATCACGTACCGCGCGGTTGCGGCTGAAACGCTGATAGGAGCCGGGCATGTCGTAGGTCACGCGGGAGAAGGTGGTGCCGGTCATCACCGATTTGCCGCTGACGACCTCGATCAGATTGTACTGGGCGTCGAGGCCGTAGTTTTCACTGCTCGGCAGGCCGGTGTTGGGATCGACGATCAGCGACGACTTGCCGCTCGAGAAGCGGATCTCCAGGCGGTGGGTCGGCGGCATGCCGGTGGCGGTGCCATAGAGCTTGAAGGCGAGAGCGTTGCGGACCTCGACGCCGACGCGGGCTTCGCGCGAGGCATTGGACTTGGCGATCGGGGGCAGATCGACCCCCATCAGCTTCTCGCGCAGGCCGGGCGTGCCGTCGGTGTGCTCGGCATACATCGGGTGGAAGCAGCCAGCCGTCATGGCCGCCAGTGCGGCGACCGCCAGCAAGCGGGCTGCGATGCGGATCCTAGCCGACAACATTCACGATCCTCTTGGGGACGATAATCACCTTGCGGACGGGCTTGCCGTCCAGGGCCAGTTTTACCGCATCGAGGGCCAAAACGGCAGCCTCGATTTCCGGATTCTCGGCCGCTGTTGCAACTGTGACCTCACCCCGCTTCTTGCCGTTGACCTGAACCACCAGGGTCACACTGTCTTCAACCAGCAAATCGCGTTCGATTTGGGGCCAATCGGCCTCGGAAACCAGCCCGCTGTGGCCGAGAACCTGCCAACACTCCTCGGCCAGATGCGGCATCATCGGGGAGAACAGCTGGACCAGGATCTGGCTGGCCTCCCGGATCGTCCAGGCCAAATCTGGGGCCGGCTGGCCGGGACGCTGCAATATCTCTGCGAACGCATTGCTGAATTCGCGGATATGGGCGAGGCAGACGTTGAAGTGCAGCCGCTCGATTCCGGTGGTGACCTTGTCCAGCGCGCCATGGGCGGCCTTGCGCAAGGCGATGGCGTCCGGGCCGAAGCTGGCCGGCCGGGCCGCCGGCGCACTCTTGCCGGGTTCCACGGAATCGTTCACCAGCCGCCACAGCCGCTGCACGAAGCGCGAGGCGCCCTGAACGCGCTCATCGCTCCAGATCACGTCCCGCTCGGGCGGGGAATCCGACAGCATGAACCAGCGCGCGACGTCGGCGCCGTAGGTCTCGATGATGTCGTCGGGGTCGACCGTGTTCTTCTTCGACTTCGACATCTTCTCGATCGGGCCGATCTGGATGTCTTCGCCTGACGTCAGCAGCGTCGCGCGGCGGCCATTGGCGCCGGTCTCGACCTTCACCTCGACCGGCTGGACGTAGGTGCCGTCGGCCTTCTGGTAGGTCTCGTGCACCACCATGCCCTGCGTGAACATGCCGGCGAACGGCTCGTCCAGTGCGATGTGCCCGGTCGCCTTCATCGCGCGCGTGAAGAAGCGGCTGTAGAGCAGATGCAGGATCGCGTGCTCGACGCCGCCGATATACTGGTCGACCGGCAGCATCCGGTTGGCGACCTCTGGCGTCGTCGGCGCGTTCTCGTTCCAGGGATCGGTGAAGCGCGCAAAGTACCAGGACGAATCCACGAAAGTGTCCATGGTGTCGGTTTCGCGCTGCGCCTTGCCACCGCATTGCGGACAGGTGACGTGCTTCCAGGTCGGGTGATGATCGAGCGCGTTGCCTGGCTTGTCGAAGCTCACATCCTCCGGCAGCACCACGGGGAGGTCGGCATCCGGCACAGGCACCACATCGCACTTCGGACAGTGGATGACGGGGATCGGACAGCCCCAATAACGCTGGCGTGAAATGCCCCAGTCGCGCAGGCGGAAATTGACCTGACGCTCGCCGACCGGCGCGTTGCCGCGCAGCTCGGTCTCGAGACGCTTCGCCACGTCGTCCTTGGCCTGATCGATGGTCATGCCGTCGAGGAAACGCGAATTGATCATGCGGCCGTCACCGTCATAGGCGGTATCGGTGATGACAAAGCTCTTGGGATCCTGGCCCTCGGGGCACACCACCGGCGTGTTGCCGAGAGCGTACTTGTTGACGAAATCGAGGTCGCGTTGGTCGTGGGCGGGGCAGCCGAAAATGGCGCCGGTGCCGTATTCCATCAGCACGAAGTTGGCGACATAGACCGGCAGCTTCCAGGAGGGATCGAATGGGTGGACCGCGCGGATGCCGGTGTCAAAACCCTGCTTCTCAGCCGTGTCGATGATCTCCTGCGCCGTGCCCATCCGCTTGATCTCGCCGATGAACGCGGCGAGCGCAGGGTTTTTGGCGGCGGCCGCCTGTGCCAGCGGATGATCGGCCGAGATCGCCATGAATTTCGCGCCGAACAGCGTGTCGGGGCGCGTCGTGAAAATCTTCAGCTCGCTCTCGCCGGCCGGCGTCGTCGCCGCGTCGAGCGCGAAGCGGATCAACAGCCCCTCGGACCGGCCGATCCAGTTGCGCTGCATCAGCCGCACCTTGTCAGGCCAGCGATCCAGCGTATCCAGCGCCGACAGCAGCTCCTGCGAGTACTTCGTGATCTTGAAGACCCACTGGTTCATTTCCCGTTGCTCGACAACGGCACCGGAACGCCAGCCTTTGCCGTCGATCACCTGCTCGTTGGCGAGCACGGTCATGTCGACGGGGTCCCAGTTCACCTTGCGCTTTTCGCGCTCGGCGAGGCCTTCGCGCAGGAAATCCAGAAACAGCTTCTGCTGGTGCTTGTAGTAGCTGGGATCGCAGGTCGCGATCTCGCGGCTCCAGTCTAGCGACAGCCCGATCGAGCGGAGCTGCTTCTTCATCGCGGCGATGTTGTCGTAGGTCCAGGCCTTCGGCGCCACCTTGCGCTCGATCGCGGCGTTCTCGGCCGGCAGGCCGAAAGCGTCCCAGCCCATCGGGTGCAGCACGTTGAAACCCTTGGCCCGCATGAAGCGGGCCAGTACGTCGCCAAGCGTGTAATTGCGGACATGGCCGATATGGATGCGCCCCGACGGGTAGGGGAACATCTCCAGCACATAGTATTTCGGCCGCGGATCGTCGTTCCTGGAGACGAAGATCGCCTGTTGGTCCCAGGCGGCTTGCCAGCGCGGTTCGGCGTCGCGGGCGTTGTAGCGTTCGGAGGTCATGGAATCGTTGGGTTTTCGTGGATTTGGCCGTCTAAAGACGGCGGACTAGGCCATAGAAGTCCTCAAGGGGTCAATGGGTTGCCGCAATTTGGGAACCATCGGTGCTGCACCGCATAACTACTGAGGCCGCGTTGGGGTGGGATTAAGGGGGCGATGCGAGTTTGCGACCAACCAGAATTCTCAAGACTTGTGATGGACGCCAGCTTCGACGATCCCGATTACGACTATGCCGCGTCCGTTGCCGAACGGGCGATGCGGAGCATGGCCGAACAGCGGATCCCTGCCACGCCGGCCAATTTCGCCGTCTGGTTCCAGTATTTCGCGGGAAGCCATGACGATCTGCGCAACGCGATCGATCTCCTGATCGATCACAATCGGCCCTTTGACGTCAGGACCAATCAGGATCTGTTCGAGACCTACGTCGCGCCCCAGGTGGGTGCTATCGTCGTCGACACGTCCGAGCGGCTCCACACCCTTATGGGCGCGGCGAAGGATTTTCTTGCAACTGCGATTGCCGAGAATCACTCCCAGATGCAGGCGATCAACGAGGTCGCGGACCAGGGCAAGGCCGGTGTCGATCCCAAAGCGCTGGTCGCCCAGCTCATGAACGAGCTGGGACGCGCGGCGACCCGCGCGACGCGGCTCGAGGCTGGCTTTGCGGAAAAGACCCGCGAACTCGACGTGATCCGCGCCTCCCTTTCCAAATCCGAGGAGCGTGCCCGGACCGATACGCTCACAGGCCTCGCCAACCGCCGGGCGCTCGACGAATTCCTGCGCAAGGCGCAGGCGACTGCGGACTGGGGCGAGCCGCTCAGCATGCTGATGCTCGACATCGATCACTTCAAGACCTTCAACGACAGTTTCGGCCATGGCGTCGGCGACCAGGTGCTGCGCCTGATGGCCAAGGTGCTGCGCGAAAAGGTCCGCGAGCAGGACCTGTCGGCCCGCTATGGCGGCGAGGAGCTGATCGCGGTGTTGCCGGATGCCGATCTCGCCGCCTGCGCCGAGATCGCCGAGCGCATCAGACACGCGATCGCGGAATGCAGGATCACGCGCCGGTCCACCGGCGAGGTCCTGCCCCATATCAGCGTATCGATCGGCGTTGCGCAGTACCGGAGCGGCGAAGCGATCACCGATTTCATCGAGCGCTGCGATCGCGCGCTCTATCTCGCCAAGAACAGCGGCCGCAATCGCGTGGTCACCGAGAGCGAACTCGATGCCGCCGGGGCTGCGGGTTAGCCCTCAACCCGCCATCATCATTTCCGCCGCGCCGTTGTCGATCACCGTGATGCCGTGTTCGACGACGTTGTTGCGACCGCGGTGCTTGGCGGCGTAGAGCGCGGCATCGGCGGCTTCGATCAAATCGCCCGGACGCAGGCTCTCGTTGGGCTTTGTCGCGGCAACACCGATCGAGACGGTGACGATCATGTGGTCGGAGGTGATGTGCGGCAGGCACAGCTTCAGCACGGCCGCGCGCGCCTGTTCGCCGATTTCAACGGCGCGCGCGACGTCGGTGTTCGGCAGCAACAGGCAGAATTCCTCGCCGCCGTAGCGGGCCGCGAAGCCCATCGTGTCGGCGGCGATGCCGGACAGCGATTCGCCGAGCCTGGTCAGGCAGGAATCGCCTTCGAGATGGCCATAGGTGTCGTTGAACAGCTTGAAATGGTCGACGTCGATCATCAGAAGCGCGAGGTCGCTGCCATATTGCTGCGCGCGCATCCATTCGAAATCTAGGCGACTCTGGAAGCCGCGGCGGTTGGCGAGCCCCGACAACATGTCGATCGAGGCCATCACCGTGAGTCGGTCATTGCTGGCCATCAGCTCGCGTTCGCGCTGGCTGAGCTGCGCGGCCATCGCGTTGAACGCACGGGCCAGCGGCACAAACTCGGATGGCAGGCGATTGCGTGCGGCGCGCGCCGACAGATCACCCTCGCCCAGACGCTTGGCCATGTCGGCGAGCATCCTGATCGGCTTGATCACCAGTTTCTCGGCTGCGATCAGTGCGCCGAGCAGCACGAATAGCACGACAAAGGCCAGCTGAAGATAGGCGGTGCGGATGTCGCGGCTCACAGCGGCGGACACCTTGTCCTCGTCGATGCTGGCGATCAGGCGGGCATTGGTCCCGGCGATGCGGATAAAGCTGACCGCGCGGCGGGAGCCGTCGGCTGCGAGGAAAGAGAGTGAACCTTCGTCCTGGTCAGACCTCAGCGCCTTGTCGGCGATCGCGGACATCAGCGGCATGTTATCGAGCGGACGTCCGATCGCGCTGTGCTGGTCGGCCGGTGCGGCCAGCACGGTACCCGCGCTGTCGACCAGCACGGCCGTGATGCCGGCGCGACCACCCAGATTGCTCATGACCTTCGACATCCAGTCGAGGTTGACGGTGGCGAGCACGACGGCATCCGCTACGCCGCTGAAGGCGGACACCGGGTAAACCGCCATGACGGTCGGTGTCGGCACGGGGCGCGACAGGATGAAGTCACTCAGCACGAAGCGGCCGGTTTCCTGCGCCTGCTGGAAGTAAGGCCGGTCACTGAGGTCGAGGCCGACATACATGTTGTTGGTGGCGCACTGGATGCGTCCGTCCTGGCCGGCGATCAGAAGCGTGCGGATCCAGGGGAGATTCGACGGCAGGCTCGCGCGCAGGACGTCGCAGCTCTTGCTGATGCCGCCGGCGGAGGCGCGGATGAAAGCTTCCGATTTCAGGATGGTCTCGACCGACGAGATCACCTCGCGCTGCGCATCGGCGCTGTGCCTTGCAACGGTGGTGAATTCGGTCGTGGCCTGCGCGATCTGCCGCGTGCGCGTGTCTTCGAGCGAGCGGATGCGCTCGAACATCAAAGGCGTCACCAGAATTACCGCGAGCAACGCAAGCCGCGCCCGGATTCCGAGAACCTGCTTGAGTTTCGCTCGTTTGCGGTTGAAACTGACGTTTGCCATCTTCGCTGCCCACCCCGCGGCTAAGGTAAAGCAAAGGGTTCAAAAACTCTTTCTTGAACTCGGTAAAATTAGAACTAGCTCCGCAACAATCAGCTCCGATGCGACATCATGACCGAAGCCAACGCCGCGCCGCTAACCGGCCATTCACCAAACGCGCTCGCCGCGGTCGAAGCCGAAATCGCGCGCGCCTGCAAGGATGCGCGGCGCGAACGTGGCTCCGTGACGCTGATCGCGGTGTCGAAAACTTTCGCCGCGGATGCAATTACCCCGGTCATCGACGCCGGACAGCGCGTATTCGGCGAAAATCGCGTGCAGGAGGCCAAAGGCAAGTGGCCCGCGTTAACTTCTGTTTACCCCGGTATCGCGCTGCATCTGATCGGGCCGCTGCAATCCAACAAGGCGAAAGAGGCGGTCGCGCTGTTCGATGCCATCCATTCTGTCGACCGCCCGAGTATTTGCCAGGCGTTAGCCAAGGAAATCGAATCCCAGGACAAGCACCCGGAATTGTTCGTCCAGATCAATATCGGTGAGGAGCCGCAGAAGGCGGGCATCGCCCCCGGCGAGGCCGATGCCTTCATCGCGAGCTGCCGCGCCACCTATGGACTGACGATCTCCGGGTTGATGTGCATCCCGCCGGTGGACGAGCCGCCGGCCGCGCATTTCGCGCTGACCGCCAAGATCGCCGCGCGCAATGGATTGAAAAAGCTCTCTATGGGCATGAGCGCGGATTATGCGACCGCGATCATGCTCGGCGCCACCCATGTGCGCGTGGGAAGTGCGATCTTCGGGCACCGGTGAGAGCCGGTGAAGTAGCGAAGTTGTTTTGGGTCGTCCCGGCCTAGTGCGCAATTGCGCACGGGGGCCAGGACCCATACCGCGTGATCTCTTGTTGGCGCGCGGTGTTGGTATCGGCGACATTCGCTAACTCCTAGTCTTCGCCAAACCTCTCCCTGTGGTTATGGGTCCCGGCCTTCGCCGGGACGACAGAGATCACTCAAACCCCACCGACACCGTTCCCAGCACGCCGAAATCCGCCACGAACTGATCACCCGCCTGGATCGGCAGCGGCGGATGGCACGTGCCCGTGGTCACCACCTCCCCTGCCCGCAAGGTGATGCCGAGGCCACGCAGCTCGTTGGCCAGCCAGGCCAGGGCAGTTCGGGGATCGCCGAGCACGTTCTTGCCGTGGCCGAGATAACGCTGGCTGCGCAACGTGATCTGCGGCCGCTCCTCGACGAGATCCATGGCGCGCCAGTCCGCATGCGTCGCTGCGCCCAGCACGAACAGATGCGCACAGGCGTTGTCGGCGATCAGCTGCGCCTCGCCGGCGCTGACAAAGTCGGCAAAGCGCGAATCGGGAATCTCGATCGCGGGATGCAAGCTGTCCACGGCGGCGAGCACCTCGTCGACAGTATACGGCGCCGTGCGCGGCGGCAGATCGCGTCCCATACGGAAAGCGAACTCGGGTTCGCCGACGCGCATCGCGTTGCCCTTCATCGAGGCGGTGCCGCCATCGGCGATCACGGTGTCGCTCATGATCCGGCCGGCCAGCGGTCCCGCGACATTGATGTGCTTCTGTCCGGACTCGCTCGTTGCCGCGATCTTCCAGCCGAACAATGTCCCGTTGAGCGCAGCCTGCACGGCATATCCCTCGGCGCGGCTCTGTGGCCGCAACCGTGGCTCCAGCGCATCAAGCTTGGTGCCGTCACGCCAATGTTTGACCAGGACCTGCGAAGCGGCGGCGATCTGATCCCTGTCGAGCATGTGTCCTCACCCGATGATGATTTTTGTTTTTGGTCCCAGCCGCCGCAGCAATTGTCGCATCGCCGCTTGGGTCATCGAGACGCAGCCTGCGGTCGGGCCGAAATTGTCGCGCGCGAGATGCAAGAACACCGCGCTGCCCCGGCCGGCGATCCGCGGCCTGGTGTTGTGGTCGATTTCGATGATGAAGTCATAGAGATGGTCGGCCCGCTTGAGCCGGTCACCGCCCTGCCCCTCGCCGAGGCGGATTCCCTGATTGTAGTGACGGTCTTTGGGATCCTCGCACCAGGCGTCCTCGCCGGTGATGATCCGGGCCGGCAGGAAGGTCTGCGGGCGGCTGTGCCGGTCGCCCCGCCACCACAATCGCCTGGGACGGAAGCTGCCCCTCGGGGTGCCGCCATCGCCCTCGCGCTTGTTCGCCAGAATGCCGCCGCGTCCGAGCGCCACCGGAATCGTCAGCGCTCCGGCGGTCAGCCAGCCCCGGCGCGGATTCCCGGCGGCAGCCTTAACGCGGATCGCCGAGAGCGGCCCGGCGCTTCGGTTCATGGTGTAACTAGCTGAAGCAGCTTTATTTTTCATGCGAACGTGCGATGTCGAATTCATTACAGGACATTCATCAAAACGGCCTGCTATTCTGGGTTAGAGTGGTTCTGGCTTGTGAATCGGTAACAGCCCACTACTTCAAGACGAACAACAATAATAATTTCGACCCCTAAACTTCCCTCTCGGCTGGGTGCAGCATGGATGCGCGCCGCGCCGGACCCCAAAAGGATGACCCCCTATGGCCAATGCCCGCAAGATCCTGATCGTGGATGACGATACCGATCTGCGCGATACGTTGGTGGAGCAATTGTCGCTGCACGAAGAATTTGAAGCCTCCGCGGTCGATACCGGCGCCAAGGGCGCGAGCGCCGCGAAGGCCAATGCCCCCGATCTCGTCCTGATGGATGTTGGCCTGCCCGACACGGATGGCCGCGAAGTGGTCCGTTCTTTGCGCAAGGGCGGGTTCAAGGCTCCGATCATCATGCTCACCGGGCATGACACCGATTCCGACACGATTTTGGGGCTGGAATCCGGCGCCAACGACTATGTCGCAAAACCCTTCCGCTTCGCCGTGCTGCTGGCGCGCATCCGCGCCCAGCTCCGGCAGCACGAAGCCAGCGAGGACGCGGTGTTCTCGGTCGGCCCCTACTCTTTCCGGCCCGGCTCCAAGATGCTGACCGCCGCCAACGCGCGCAAGGTCCGGCTGACGGAGAAGGAAACCGCGATCCTCCGCTTCCTCTACCGGGCCGGCCAGATGCCGGTCTCGCGCGAGACCCTGCTCCAGGAGGTCTGGGGCTACAATTCCGGCGTTACCACCCACACGCTGGAAACCCACATCTACCGCCTTCGCCAGAAGATCGAGAAGGACGCCGCCAACCCGGAAATCCTGGTCACGGAAGCCGGTGGCTACAAGCTGGTGCCGTGATACGCTTCTGGGGCGTGCGAATCGTTTTAGATTGCATGCCCTTGAGCCCCGGACCTGAATGTCAATCGACGACGATGTAGCGCTTCTCGAGCGTGTCCCGACACTGCGCCTGTTGGGAGACGCTTCGTTGCGCATGCTGGCGATCGGTTCCGAGCAGCGTGACTTCGTCCGCGGCGACGTCTTGTTCAATCTTGGCGACGATGCCGATGCGGGCTTCGTGGTCCAGCGCGGCGCCTTCCGGGTCGACGACGGCGCCGGCGCGGAGATGATCGCAAGTCCCGGTGCGCTGATCGGCGAGCTCGCGCTGATCGTGCCGATGAAGCGGCCGTCGAGCGCGATTGCGATCGAGCACGCCTCCGTCATCCGCGTCGCGCGCAGCCTGTTTCAGCGCGTGCTCGAAAGCGACCCCCCCGCCGCCGTTCGTCTGCGCGATGAATTCGCGGTGCGCTCCAGCCAGATCGCCAGCGATATATTGATGGCGGGCGCGAAGCTGACGTCGTGACTGTCGTAGCCCGGATGGAGCGAAGCGCAATCCGGGATTCGTGCCTCCGGAAAAACTGCCCCGGATTTCGCTGCGCTCCATCCGGGCTACAAGATCATACATCGAGCGTCACCGTCACCGGCACATGGTCCGACGGACGCTCCCAGCTCCGCGCCTCGCGCAAAATCCTGAAATCACTGACCGCATCTTTCAGCGCGCGCGAGACCCAGATGTGGTCGAGCCTGCGGCCGCGGTCGCCGACGGTCCAATCGGCGGAGCGGTAGCTCCACCACGTGTAGACCTTTTCCGACATCGGAATGCGCTCGCGCGCGACGTCGACCCACTCGCCGGCGGCGAGCGCGGCTTGCAGCTTCTCGGTTTCGATGGGCGTGTGCGACACCACCTTCAGAAGCTGCTTGTGCGACCAGACGTCGTTCTCATGCGGGGCGACGTTGAGATCGCCGACCAGGATGTGGCGATCCTCGCCGCGCGGATGCAACGGCTCGCACGCCTTCATCTCGTCGAGGAAGCGGAGCTTGTGGTCGAATTTCTCGTTCAGCGCGGGATCGGGAATGTCGCCGCCGGCCGGCACGTAGAAATTATGCACCACCAACGGCTTTGCGATCCCGGCCTTCTCACCGAACGACACTGAGATGTGGCGTGAATCCACCTTGTCGCAGAAGGTGCGAATGTCCTTCGACTCGAACGGAATCTTCGAGACGATGGCGACGCCGTGATAGCCCTTCTGCCCGTTCAGCGCGACATGCTCGTAACCGAGCCGCTTGAAGCGCTTCAGCGGAAAGGCGTCGTCGATGCACTTGGTCTCCTGGAGACACAGCACGTCCGGCCGCGCGCTCTTGAGAAATTTTGCGACCAGATCGATGCGCAGCCGCACCGAATTGATGTTCCAGGTTGTCAGGGAAAAACGCATGAGGGATGCGTCTTAGCATGGATTGGCGCGAGGAAAATGCTTGTCCACAGGGGCGGAATCGTAGGGTGGGTTAGCGCAGCGTAACCCACCATGCTTCCACATTTGCGGACCGAGATGGTGGGTTACGCCTTCGGCTAACCCACCCTACGGCAGCTAGCCCGGCGACGGGCCGTAATTGGTAAAATCGATCTTGAACATGCCGGGATCGAGCTTCTTGCTCGTGTCCAGATTATAGACCGCGATCGTGGTGTCGTAGCCTTGCGGGTCGGTGACGGTCCACTGCTTCAACTGGCCGTCCTTGGCGCCGAACATCAGCAGGAGGCGGCTGGTGCCGACCAGCGCCTGCTTCTCCTCGATGGTGACGCTGACGAAGACGTCGTCGGCCGAGACGTTGACGACGTTGGTGTCCTTCATCAGGTCGATGCGGTCGGACAGCAGGAAACGCAGCGGTGTCTGCGACAGCGGATAGACGTCCTGCGTCGCGAGCTTGCGGTCGCGCACCACCAGCGACGAGCCGTCGGCGACGATGTCGATCGGGCTCGGCGCGTCATATTCGAAGCGCACCTTGCCTGGCTTCTGGATGTAGAAGTCACCTTGCGTCTTGCTGCCGTCGGGGCCGACCTGGACGAAATTTCCGACCAGCGTCGACAATGACGACAAATAGGCGCTGACCTTGGCGGCCTGGGCCTTCTGGTTCGCATCGAAGGTCTGGAAGATGCTGCTCGGCACGTTGCGGCGCGGATCCGGGATCACCGGATTCGGCGGCGTCTGGGTCGCGCCGGTGACAGCGGGTCCTCCACCGGCCGGACCGCCATCGCGGCCCTTCGGCGCGGGCTTCGGCACGGGAACGGTCTGCGCGAACGAGGCCGCACTCACCATTGCGGCGGTGACGAGAATCACGCCGGCCATGCGCGCGCTTCGCGCAGCGACGATGGCAGCGAATCGAATGTCCTTATGTCTGATCAACGCGTCGTCCTGTGTGGCTGGGCGCCCTTTTAGCGTGATTTCGGCCAAAAGCAGATAACGTTTTTGCGTGAAATGGTGGTCTGAGGCGGCTCGCCTCACATATGGCTGTCTTCTTCCTCGACCAGAATCTCGCGCTTGCCGGCGTGGTTGGCGGGTCCGACGATGCCCTCCAGTTCCATGCGCTCCATCAGCGATGCGGCGCGGTTATAGCCGATCTGCAGGCGGCGCTGGATGTAGCTGGTCGAGGCCTTGCGGTCGCGTTTGACGATCGCAACAGCCTGCGAGAACAAATCGCCGCCGCCATCCGCGCCCATGGCGGAGGCGTCGAACACCGCGCCGTCCTCGTCCTCGCTGGGTTCTTCGGCCGTGACGGCTTCGAGATATTCCGGCTGTCCCTGCGTCTTGAGATGGCGCACCACCTTCTCGACTTCCTCGTCCGACGCGAAAGGTCCATGCACGCGGCTGATGCGACCGCCGCCGGCCATGTAGAGCATGTCGCCCTGGCCGAGGAGTTGCTCGGCACCCATCTCGCCCAAAATCGTGCGGCTGTCGATCTTGGACGTCACCTGGAAGGCGATGCGGGTCGGGAAGTTCGCCTTGATGGTGCCGGTGATGACGTCGACCGACGGACGCTGCGTTGCGAGGATCACGTGCAGGCCGGCGGCGCGCGCCATCTGCGCCAGGCGCTGCACTGCGCCTTCGATGTCCTTGCCGGCGACCATCATCAGGTCGGCCATTTCGTCGACGATGATGACGATGTAGGGCAGCGGGTCGAGCGAGAGCTTCTCTTCCTCGTAGATCGCCTTGCCGGTTTCCTTGTCGAAGCCGGTGTGCACCGTGCGGGTCGGCTCTTCGCCCTTGGCCTTCAATTCGAGCAAGCGCGTGTTGTAACCGTCGATGTTGCGCACACCGAGCTTGGCCATGTTCTTGTAGCGCTCTTCCATCTCGCGCACCGCCCATTTCAGCGCGACCACCGCTTTCTTCGGGTCGGTCACGACGGGCGTGAGCAGATGGGGAATGCCGTCATAGACGGAGAGTTCGAGCATCTTCGGATCGACCATGATCAGGCGGCACTGGTCCGGGCGCAGCCGGTAGACCAGGCTGAGGATCATGGTGTTGATGGCGACCGACTTGCCGGAGCCGGTGGTACCGGCGATCAGCATGTGCGGCGTGCGTGCGAGGTCGATGATGACGGGATCACCGCCGATGGTCTTGCCGAGGCAGAGCGGCAGTTTCGCAACCGAATCGACGGTCTCCTTGGCGACCAGCAACTCGCGCAGATAGACCTTTTCGCGATGGGCGTTCGGCAGCTCGATGCCGATCGCATTGCGTCCGGGCACGACGGCGACGCGCGCCGACAGCGCGCTCATCGAACGCGCAATGTCGTCGGACAGTCCGATCACGCGCGACGATTTGATCCCCGGCGCCGGCTCCAGCTCGTACAGCGTGACCACGGGACCCGGATGGGCCTTCACGATCTCGCCGCGAACGCCGAAATCCTGCAGCACGCCTTCGAGCGCGCGCGAATTGGTTTCCAGCTCGGCCTTGCTGAGCGGCTGGCGATCGCCGGCCTTCGGCGCGGCCAGCACCGACACGGACGGAAGCTCGAACTTGTCGGAGGATTTCTTGGAAGCGGCCTTGGGCGCAGCCTTCTTGCGCGGCGCGCGAGCGGCGGGCTCCTCCTCCTCTTCCTCGTCTTCCTCGACCTCTTCGTGCTCGTCGTCGTAGTCCTCGTCCTGGGCCTGCGGCGAGATCGACGGCGCGGCGCGGCCGCCACCGAGCTTCGGCTCCTGGCGGCTGAATGCAACGGCCTTGGTCTTCGGTCCGCTCGAGACCAGCGAGCGGTAGGCCGCGCCAAGCAACCAGATCAGCCGCGCCTTCGTGCTCATCAAGGCGTGGAACAGCCAGCCCAGCGATACCGAACCGCGATCGCCCTCATCGTCCTGGTCGAGCGGCTTGTCGTCGTCCTCGATCTCCGCGAGTTCGTCGTCATGCTCGCGTGCGCCAAGGCCGCAGGCGATCAGGAAGGTCGCCGCCATCGCGGCGAACAGGATCGTGCCGAGCACGATGCGATAGATCATGCCCGGCGGTCCGAAGATCACCGCGGGCGCGCGAACCAAGGCATCGCCGACCACGCCGCCGAGGCCGGTCGGCAGCGGCCAGGCGCCGCCATGTGGCCAGCAGCTGACGAAGCCCGCCGCGATCACCGTGCAGAGAACCCAGGAGCCGAGCCGCAGCGCCTCGCGGTCGAACGGGCGATGGGTCAGCATGCGCCAGCCCCAGACCGCGACCGTCAGGACCAGCATGATCGCGCCGAGCCCGAGGATCTGCATCGCAAGGTCGGCGCCGATCGCGCCGGCATAGCCGAGAATGTTGCGGATCGGCCGCGACGTTGCGTGGCTGAGGCTGGGATCCTGGACCGACCAGGTCATCAGAGCCGCAGAGGCGACGCCCGACAATGCGATCAGGCCGAGACCGCTGAGCTCGCGCACGCGCCGCGCCAGCCCCTCGCGGATCGAGGGCGGCAGATGGCCGACCAGGGGAATGACACGTTCGATTGTCGACATGCTCACGGGCCCCGCCTAACCCAGAGTCTCGACCAGGCGGTGCAGCGCCTGCGCCGTGGTCTCGCCATCCTGCACCAGCGCAAGGCGAATGTAGCCTGCGCCGGGATTGAAGCCGTCGGGCTGGAGCCGCGCCAGATAGCTGCCGGGCACCACGCGCACGCCTGCTTCCTTGAAGAGTTTCAGGCACACAGACACGTCATCGCCGATTTCGGACGTGTTGAGCCAGACGCAGAAGCCGGCGTCGGGCCGGCGATAGCCGTAACGACCGCCGATGATCTGGTCGGCGAGATCGAACTTGATCCGGTACAGCCTGCGGTTCTCCTCGACATGCGCTTCGTCGCCGTAAGCGACGGTCGCGACATGCTGGAGCGGCACCGGCACCTGCGGCGCCGCGATGTTGCGCAGCTCGAGGAACATGCCGATGAGTTTTTTGTCGCCGGCGGCGAAGCCGACACGCAGGCCCGGCAGGTTTGAGCGCTTCGACAGCGACTGGAACGCCACCACGCGGGTGAAATCAGGGCCGGCGCATTCGAGCGCGCTGCCGGGCGCTTCGCGGGTGTAGATCTCCGAATAGCACTCGTCGCTGAGGATCACGAAGCCGTAGCGGTCGGCGAGCTGCTTCAGGCGCGTGAAATAATCGCGCGAGGCGACCGAGCCCTGCGGGTTGGCGGGCGAAGCCAGATAGAACGCCACCGTGCGCGCGAGCGTCGCCTCGTCGATGGCGTCGAGATCGGGCAGGAAGCCGTTCTCGGCCGTGGTCGGCAGGTAGACCGGCTCGCAAGCGGCGGCGCGGGCGCCGGCGCCATAGACCGGATAGAACGGGTTCGGCATCAGGATCGCGGGCTTGCCAGGACGTGGGCCGACATAGCGCGCGGCCGCGATCGCGGCGAGGAACAGGCCTTCGCGGCTGCCATTGAGGACGAGTATCTCGCTCTCGGGATCGAGGGTGCGCGGCAGCTTGAAGCGCGACGACAGCCAAGCGCCCGCAGCCTTGCGGAACGGGTCGGTGCCCTTGTTCGCGGGGTAACGGCCGAAATCGGCGATGTGCTTGGCCAGCACAGGGCCGACGAAGTCGGGCACGGGATGCTGCGGCTCGCCGACGGCAAGCGAAATCAAAGGCTTGCCGGGCTGATGCGGCGCCAGCAGCTCGTTGAGCCGGACGAAGGGAGAGCGTTCGCTATCGGAGCTTCCACTGTCCTGCGGCGCACGGGATGAAGCGGTCATAGCCATTCTGGACGCCAGCACTCTTGGAACAGCCGGTCGCGACCAAGGCGCCGGCGGGAAGCGGTTCAGTTCACCATAGATAGGGCGAGGTTAAGACGCGATTAACCATCGGCAGGCGGGCTCGTCCAGAGCAGGAATAATCAGGCCGGATCACGACGGGATGCGCGGCGCACCTGAGGCTCGTCATGGCCGGGCTTGTCCCGGCCATCCACGGCCTTTCCTGCCGTGCCCAAGAACGTGGATGCCCGGGGGACAAGCCCGGGTATGACGGGCTCTGTGACGAGGCGCGACTAGTGCGCCGGCAGCTTCTCGAAGGTCGCCATGCCCGCGGGGATCGCGTGGAAGTCCTGCTTGTCGCAGGTGTAGATCGCCATCTGCGGATGGAACTGTTTGGGATCGTCCAGCGTGCCGACCTTCAGGATCGCGGCCGGCAATCCGGGAACCCTGGTCACCAGATGGGTGCCGCATTCGCCGCAGAACTCGCGCGTGACCGCGCGTTCGAGGTCCTTGCGCGTGAATTGCTTGGGTTGCCCGGTGATGTAGCTGAAGCCGGCCGCCGGCATCGCGATGAAAGTGTTGGGCGCGCCGCCCGAGATGTACTGGCACTCGCGGCAATGACACTGCGCCTGCATCATCGGGTCGCCCTCGGCGACATACCGCACCTCGCCGCAATAGCATCCGCCTTCCAAACGCATGACGACCTCCCGGTTTGTTATTTGTTGTGGTCGATATTTCTGCGCGGGCCGCCTGGAATGGCAATCTTTTTCTTCAGCTCCGGCCGGACAAAAAGAAAGGGGCTCCAACTTGCGCTGGAGCCCCTCAACGGTCGGGACATTGCCGGGTATGTGCCCCAAACCGTAGTTGTGAGCGCGACCTCCGAGGAGGCCGCGCCCGGGAGGAGACTTACATGTTGTAGGCGCGCTCGGTGTGCTCGGTGATGTCGAGGCCTTCACGCTCGCTCTCGACATTGGCGCGGAGGCCAACGATCACATCGACGACCTTGTAGAGAATCGCCGAACCGATACCCGACCACACCAGCGTGGTGCCGACGCCCCAGACCTGGGAGATCATCTGCGCCGCGAAGTCGTAATCGGCAACCTTCGGCGGGATCGCGGTGTAGTCGATGATGCCCGCACCACCCAGCGCCGGATTGACGAGGATGCCGGTGCCGAGGGCGCCGACGATGCCGCCGACGCAGTGCACGCCGAACACATCGAGGCTGTCATCGTAGCCGAGCGCGTTCTTCACGACGGTGCAGAAGAACAGGCAGACCACGCCGACCACGAGGCCGAGGACGATCGCACCCATCACGCCGGAGAAGCCGGCGGCAGGCGTGACGGCCACGAGGCCCGCGACAGCGCCGGAGATGACGCCGAGCACCGACGGGTGACCCTTGATGATCCACTCCGCGAACATCCACGACAGCGCGGCGGCTGCGGTGGCGACGAAGGAGTTGGTCATGGCGAGGGCCGCGCCGCCGTTGGCTTCGAGGTTGGAGCCGGCGTTGAAGCCGAACCAGCCGACCCAGAGCAGCGAGGCGCCGATCATCGACATCGTCAGCGAGTGCGGAGCCATCAGCTCCTTGCCGTAGCCGACGCGCTTGCCGATCAGCAGGGCGCCGACGAGGCCTGCGATGCCGGCGTTGATGTGCACCACGGTGCCGCCGGCGAAGTCGATCGCGCCCTTCTTGAAGATCCAGCCTGCGTCGGCGTTGATCTCGTCGAGCTTGGCCTGCGCCGCGGTCTTCGCTGCGCCATCAGCCGCAGCAGCCAGAGCCTTGGCTGCGTCCTGGATCATGTCCGGGCCGGGCCAGTACCAGACCATGTGCGCGATCGGGAAGTAGATCAGGGTGACCCAGAGCGGGACGAACAGCGCGAGCGCCGCGAACTTCATGCGCTCGGCGAAGGCGCCGACGATGAGGGCGGGCGTGATCGCCGCGAAGGTCATCTGGAAGCACATATAGATGAGCTCCGAGATGTTGGCGTCGACCGAGAAGGTCGCGGCCTTCGAGTCGGTGGTGACGCCCATCATGAAGGCCTTGGAGAAGCCGCCGATGAAGTCCGAGCCGCCGGTGAAGGTGAGGCTGTAGCCGTACACGGCCCAGATCACGGTGACGACGCAGACGGTGTAGAACACCTGCATCAGGACCGAGAGCATGTTCTTGGAGCGGACGAGGCCGCCGTAGAACAGCGCGAGGCCGGGGATCGTCATCAACAGCACGAGCACTGTCGATGTCAGCATCCAGGCGTTGTCTCCCTTGTTGACCGTTGGCTCGGCGTAGGCTGCGGTCGCAGCGAACAGGCCGACTGCGAGAGCCGCCAATCCCGCGCCATAGGGACGCTTAAACGTCATTTCATTTACTCCTGATTGAATTTTGATTGAGCGCGAAATCAAAGGGCCGCAGCATCGGCCTCGCCGGTGCGGATACGAACCGCATGGTCGAGATTGATGACGAAGATCTTGCCGTCGCCGATCTGCCCGGTTTTCGCGGCGGTCGTGATGGCGTCGATGGTCTTGTCGACCTGGTCGGAGGCGACTGCGACCTCGATCTTGATCTTGGGCAGGAAGCTCACGGCATATTCGGCGCCGCGATAGATTTCCGTATGGCCCTTCTGGCGGCCATATCCCTTGACTTCCGTCACCGTGAGACCGTGAACGCCGATGGCGGTCAGGGCGTCACGGACTTCTTCCAGCTTGAATGGCTTAATAATCGCCATAACAATTTTCATGGGTCCTATCCCCGCTTGGGCCCGGTCCGGACGTGGCCGGGCGTTTCTCGACTGGTTCGCCACGAGGGAGAAAGTTCACTACGCGGGCACAGCCAGGACCCATAGAATCAAATGCCGTGCCAGATCGGGCGTGTTGCCTAACGGACTATGAAAACGGGTGTTTTCGCGTTTGACGCGTATTGCGGTGCAGTGCGCCATTACGCCGCGCTCAATACCTGACCATGGCTGATTAAAATAAAGGCACGTCAAGCTGCCGACACATTGGTGCTCATGCGTCGGGCAGCAGAAAGGTATTTCCGTAAGGCGGACGCCTATTGCAGGGCTTGTCGTGCTGCGAAATATCGGACCCTTCGCACTTGTGCTCACGGAATGCGCGCAACCGGCCAAACAGCCTAAGCGGGGCGAGGCTCGCCCGACGGTTGCAGGCAGAGACCGTCAGGCGGCGCTGCGTTCCGCGAACACCCGGTCGATCAGCCCCCAGTCGACCGCCTGCTGCGCGGTCATGAAGTGGTCGCGGTCCAGGGTCCGTTCCACGTCCGGCTCGGGCCGCCCGCAATGTTGGGCATAGAGCCGGATGATGCGCCGCTTGGTTTCCTGCATCTCGGTGGCATGGATCAGGATGTCGGACGCCTGGCCCTGAAAGCCGCCGAGCGGCTGATGCACGTGAAGGCTCGCATTGGGCAGGGCGGCGCGGTGACCGGGCTCGCCCGCCATCAGCAGGAACGAGCCCATGGAGCGCGCGGTGCCCATGCACAGCGTATGCACCGGCGCCTTGATGAATTGCATGGTGTCGTACATCGCGAGGCCAGCGGTGACCACGCCGCCATAGGAATTGATGTAGAGATTGATCGGCTTGTTCGGATTCTCCGCCTCCAGGAACAAGAGCTGCGCGCAGACCAGTCCGGACATCGCATCATTGACCTCGCCGTTGAGGAAGATGATGCGCTCGCGCAGCAGGCGCGAATAGATGTCGAACGATCGTTCGCCGCGGGCGGATTGTTCGACGACCATGGGGACGAGCTGAAGCATGTCGCGCATCGGCGACCTCCGTTTCTGCGGGGTGATGAAGTGGAGTCGGTGTCAGGCGGCCGCGCGCATCAGGCAGCCATTGCTGTTGGCCGGCTGCGGCAGCTTCATGCCGATCTCGCAGGCTTGCTGGATGATGCGGAAGCGGGTGCCGCCGTCTTCGTTCGGCTCGATCCGGAAGATGACATGGCTTTCGCGAAACGGCGGTTCGGAATCGCGAAGCCGGTAGCGCACCTCTTGGCCTGGGATCGACGTCTCCGGCTCGGCGCCCGCAAGATCGCAATCCGGCAGCCAGCGCTCGCGCAAAGCCGGAATGGTCACCGCGCGCCAGACCTTGGCCGGCGGCGCATCGAATTCATATTCGAGCACGAGCGCTGCGTCGGAGGGATCAGGCTTCACGGCGTCACTCATTGATCCATCTCCTTCAAGAGATCGGCGAGGGCATCCATGCGTTTCGGCCAATAGGCGCGGTAGCGCGCAAGCCAGGTCCCGATGGCGGAGATTCCTTCGGGATCGACCTCGTAATTCACAAAGCGGCCCTGCCGCTGTTCGCGCACCAGGCCCGCCCCGCGCAGCACCGCAAGATGCTGCGACATCGCCGGTTGGCTGATCTCCAATCCGTCGCGCAAGGCGCTGGCATTCAGGCTTCCGCCAGCGAGCTTTTCAAAGACCTTGCGGCGGGTCGGGTCGGCCAGCGCCTTGAAGATGTCGGCTTCGATCATGGCGACACATAAGCATACGCTTATGTGTCGCGCAAGCCCCCGATTACTGCAGCGCCTCGCCGTGCTGCGAAATATCCAGTCCTTCGAGCTCGTGCTCGCGTGAGACGCGCAACGGCACGAACAGGCCGACCAGCTTGAGCAGGACGAAGCTCACGCCCGCCGACCAGGCGAAGGTGACGGCGACCCCATACAGCTGGATCAGAAGCTGCTGCGGATGGCCTTCGAGCAGGCCGGCGGTGCCGCCGATCGCGCTGGTCGCGAACACGCCGGCCAGCAGGGTGCCGGTCAGCCCGCCGATGCCGTGGACGCCGAACACGTCGAGCGAATCGTCATAGTCGAAGCGGTGCTTCAGCCAGGTGCAGGCCCAGTAGCAGACGAGGCCCGCGATCACGCCGATGACGATACCGTGCCAGGGCGCCACGAATCCCGAGGCCGGCGTGATGGTGCCGAGGCCGGCGACCGCGCCGGAGATCATGCCGAGCACGGATGGCTTGCGCCGCGTCGACCATTCGATCGCACCCCAGGTCAGCGCGCCGGAGCAGGCTGCGAGATGGGTCGCGATGATCGCCAGCACCGCGCGCGAATTGGCTGCGCCGGCCGAGCCGCCGTTGAAGCCGAACCAGCCGACCCACAACAGGCCGGTGCCCATCACCGCGAGCGACAGATCGAACGGCGAGAGATTTTCGGTGCCGTAGCCATGACGGCGTCCCATCACCTTCGCCGCGACGAGGCCGGCGGTGCCGGCCGACAGATGCACCACGAGGCCGCCGGCGAAATCCAGCACGCCCATGCTGGCGAGGAAGCCGCCGCCCCACACCCAATGCGCCAGCGGAATGTAGACGAAGATGAACCAGGCCACGGAGAACAGCAGATAGGCCGAGAACCGCATCCGGTCGGCGACCGCGCCCGCGACCAGCGCCACCGTGATAATCGCAAACGTCATCTGGTACAGCATGAACAGCGCTTCCGGGATCGTCTTCGCCGCCGGGTTGACGCTGTCCATGGTCATGCCGGCGAGAAACCAGCGGTCGAGCGTGCCGATCCACGGGCCGTCGCCGACGAAGCACAGCGAATAGCCGAACGCGACCCAGAGAATGGAGATGATCGTCACCGCGGCGAGGCTCTGCGCCATGGTAGCGAGCACGTTCTTCTTGCGCACCATGCCGGAATAGAACAGCGCGAGCCCCGGGATCGTCATCATCAGCACCAGCGCGGTGGCGACGATCATCCAGGCGGTGTCGGCAGTGTTGATCTCGGAGCCCGCGGCACGCGCCGGCGAAGCCATGATCGACACAAGCCCGATCGGCGCGGCGATAGCAGCCGCGCGGCGCAACAATCCCGCCATGTCGTTTCCCCCAGCTATTGATTGCGTCGCACGCTGTGGCGTCGTTGCCCGGTGCGATCGAAGAAGAGCGTTTTCGAGCGAAGCGGATACCGGTTCGCGAAAAGAAAACGCGTCAAAGCAAAAATCTAGAGCGCGTCGCTGTCGGTCTCGCCGGTGCGAATGCGGGTCGCGTGGTCGATCGGCGTGACGAAGATCTTGCCGTCGCCGATCTGGCCGGTGCGCGCGGTCGCGGTGATCACGGCGACGGCCTTCTCGGCGATATCGGAGGCAACCGCGATCTCGATCCGCAGCTTCGGCAGGAAATTCACGACATATTCGGCGCCGCGATAAATCTCGGTGTGGCCCTTCTGGCGGCCATAGCCCTTCACTTCGGTCACGGTCATGCCGTGGACGCCGATCGCCGTCAGCGCCTGGCGGACTTCATCGAGCTTGAAGGGTTTGATGATCGCGACGACGAGTTTCATGGTCAGGCCTATTCCCCGGGGATGCGCTGCGCCGTATGTCCCCGGCGCAGCGTCAATCTGGCATCTTTCCGGGCAAATGGCATAAAAATGTTGCAGATTGAAGCGGAAAATCGTTGTTCGATGTGAACGACCGCCTCTGTACAGGGCAGCCGTTCATCCTCCACAATGCGTTTTTGGAATGGATGCGATGAACCCAAGCGTCGCGGCCGGTACAAAACTATGTTCGAGGGGGACGTTTCATGGCGAGTTGGTTCTACGCATCCGAGGGTAAGCAGCAGGGACCCTATCAGGAAGGGCAATTCCGCGATCTCGTTGCCCAGGGTGTCGTGCGTCCGGATACGCTGGTGTGGTCGGAGGGCATGGCCGGCTGGCAGAAGGCGGCCGAAATCCCCGGCCTGCTCAGCGGCGGCGGTGCGCCCCCGATGATGCCCGCTGGCGGCCCGCCGATGATGGGCTCCGGAGGCTACGGCGGCGGTGGCGCCGGAGGATCGCTGGCGGTCGATTTCGGCATCCTCGAGTTCACGTGGCGCAGCATCGTGATGCTGATCGGTATGTGCTTCATCATCCCAGTGCCGTGGGTGTTCGTCTGGTACACGAAATGGATCGTGTCCTGCGTGAAGGTCCCCGGACGTCCCAATCTCAGCTTCACCGGCACTGCGATGGCGCTGGTGCCCTGGTATTTCGGCTTCATCGTTCTGGCGATCGTGATCGGGTTGATCGGCGTCCCCTTGCTGAGCAATTTGCTGTTCATCGCCCAGATCGTTCTCTACTGGCTCCTGATCAAATGGATGGTCGCGAACCTCGCCTCCAACGGGCAGCCGCTCGGCCTGAGCTTCACCGGCACGGTCTGGGCCTATGTCGGCTGGAGCCTGCTGTTCGCGATCTCCATCATCACCATCATCGGCTGGGCCTGGGTCGCCGCGGCTCAGATGCGCTGGTTCTGCCGCAGCATCGAAGGCACGCGGCGCGAGATCGTCTTCAACGGCAGCGGGCTCGGGATTCTCTGGCGGGGCATCGTGGCCGCATTCCTGTGCGGCTTCATCATCCCGATCCCGTGGGTGTATCGCTGGATCATGAACTGGTTCGCGTCGGAGACGGTCCTGGCTCCGCGAGGATCGCTCCGGGCCTGACCTCGAGAGGCATAGGCGCGATCGATCGTGCTTATGCCTCCTAGGCTCTCCGCTCGCGCACGGAGCCTTCCTGCGCGACGGAAGCCACCAGCGTGCCGTCGGGCTTGAAGATCGAACCACGGGTCAAGCCGCGGCCGCTTCGGGCGCTCGGCGAATCCTGTGCGTAGAGCAGCCATTCGTCGGCGCGGAACGGGCGGTGAAACCACATCGCGTGGTCGAGGCTCGCGGGCATCATGCGCTTGTCGAACAGGGTGCGGCCGTAACGCGCCATGATCGCATCGAGCAGTGAAAAGTCCGACGCATAGGCCAGCGCGCACATGTGCAGCGCCGGATCGTCCGGCAGCGTTGCCGCGGTCTTGATCCAGACATGGATGCGGCCGTCCTCGATCCTCTCACCGAAATAGCGCCCGAGCTCGACCGGGCGCAGCTCGATCGGACGATCGGATTCATAGTAGCGGCGGATGAACTCCGGCATCTCCTTGAACATCGGCTGCTTCGCGACCTCCTCCGCCGTCAGCTTTTCCGGCGGCGGCACGTCGGGCATCTTGTCCTGATGATCGAACGCGCTCTCTTCCTCCGCGTGGAACGACACCATGATCGAGAAGATCGCGTTGCCGTGCTGAATCGCGGTGACGCGCCGCGTCGAGTAGCTCTTGCCATCGCGCAGACGCTCGACCTGGTAGATGATCGGGATCTGCGGATCGCCCGGCAGGATGAAATAGCAATGCAGCGAATGCGGCAGCCGGCCCTCGACCGTGCGGCACGCCGCAACCATCGCCTGCCCGATCACCTGGCCGCCGAACACCCGCTGCCAGCTGGTCTTCGGACTGTTGCCGCGGAACAGATTCACCTCGAGCTGTTCGAGGTCGAGGATCGAGATGAGGTCGATCAGGCTCTTGGACATGGAATTCAGCTTTCGCCTTGCCGCCCCGGCTTCGCTGCTCCGGAATGACACAATGGGGGCTCTCCGCCCTTGTTTCACCGCACTGTTTCGCCCACCTCAAGTCTGGTAGCAAGACCAAGAAAACGCGAAGACTTAGCCGGGAATTGGGTATGTCGGTACAGGGTAGCATTGTCATCGGTGGCGGCGCGTTTGCGGGCCTGGCGCTGGCCCTGGCGCTGCGCCAGGGGCTCGGCCCCGAGATTCCCGTCATCGTCGCCGACCCCGCGCTCGGGACACGGCCCAGCCGCGACCCGCGCGCGACCGCGATCGTGGCCGCCTGCCGCCGCCTGTTCGAGGCGATCGGCGCCTGGGACGACGTCAGGGGCGAGGCGCAGCCGATCCTCGACATGATCGTCACCGATTCCAAGCTGGAAGACGCCACCCGTCCGGCGTTCCTCAACTTTGGCGGCGATGTCGCGCCGGGCGAGCCCTTCGCGCATATGGTCGAGAACCGCCGCCTGATCGATGCGCTGGTGGTGCGCGCCGAGGCCGAGGGCATCGATCTCCGCGCGACCACAGTGTCGTCTTACGACGCGCAGGCCGAGGGTATCGACGTGACGCTCGGTGATGGCAGCGTGATTGCGGCGAGCCTCCTGGTTGCGGCTGACGGTGCGAAGTCGAAACTGCGCGAGCGCGCCGGCATCGCCACCCATGGCTGGGAATATGATCAATCCGGCATCGTCGTCACCGTCGGGCATGAGCGCGATCACGAGGGACGCGCCGAAGAGCATTTTCTGCCGGCGGGTCCGTTCGCGATCCTGCCGCTTTCAGGCAAGCGCTCCTCGCTGGTATGGACCGAGCGCCGCAGCGAAGCCGCGCGTATCGTTGCGTTGAGCGACGAGGAATTTCACGGCGAGCTCGAGCAGCGCTTCGGCCTGCATCTCGGCGAGGTGAAAGCGCTCGACAAGCCGCGCGCGTTTCCGCTGTCCTATTTCGTCGCACGCTCTTTCATTGCCCAGCGCCTCGCGCTGGTCGGCGATTCCGCCCACGTCATCCATCCCATTGCGGGCCAGGGTCTCAACATGGGGCTGAAGGACGTCGCCGCGCTGGCCGAGGTCGTGGTCGATGCGGCGCGGCTCGGCATGGATCTCGGCGCCGCCGACGTGCTCGAACGTTACCAGCGCTGGCGCCGCTTCGACACCATGGCAATGGGCGTTGCCACCAACTCGCTGAACTTCCTGTTCTCCAACCAGTCGACCTTGCTGCGCACCGTGCGCGACATCGGCCTCGGCCTCGTCGATCGCGCCCCGCCGCTGAAGAACCTGTTCATCCGCCAAGCCGCGGGTCTGACCGGTGAGATACCGCGGTTGTTGAAGGGCGAAGCGTTGTAGAATTTTCGGTAGCCCGGATGGAGCGCAGCGTAATCCGGGGCCGCTGCGTCACACGAAGAACCCCGGATTTCGCTGCGCTCCATCCGGGCTACAAGTCTCTCAACCGGCCACAAGTCTCTCAATCGATCTTGCGGGCCTCTTCCGGCAGCATGATCGGGATGCCGTCGCGGATCGGATAGGCGAGCCTGGCACTGCGCGAGATCAGCTCCTGCTTTGCAGAATCGAACTCCAGCGGACCCTTGGTCAGCGGGCAGACCAGAATTTCCAGCAATTTGGGATCGACGCTGGCTTCGGGGCGTTCGGTGGGCGCGTTCATGGGGGTCTCCGGCGGTCGGTTGCCTCTAGCATAAAAAATCGTAGCAGCCCATCGCGTCGCCTCAAGCGGAAACCATCCGCAGGATCTCGTCGAGCAGGCCCTCGAGCCGCGCGGCCGGCGATGGCGGGCCCGACAGGGCGAAGCCGAGAAACGTCCAGTACAGGATTTGCGCGCGGGCTCGCGCCGTCGCCGCCTCGAACCCGCGCTTCCTCAGCAGCTCCTCGATATAGTCGAGCCTGCGCCGGTCGATGGCACGCACCGCCGATTGTGCCGCCGCATCGAAGGCCGCCCAGTTCCGCACCGCGCGCTCGAGGTCGAGCCGCGCGCCAAAGGTCCTGCGCAGCAGCGCTTTCAGCGGCTCGTCGCTGTCCGCCTCGACATCGGCGATGATCTGCTCGGCCGCGATCTCGCGCCAGCGCTTCAAGAGAGCAGCATGGAACGCGCCGAGATCGGCGAAATGCCAGTAGAAGCTGCCGCGCGAGACCCCCATGGCTTTCGCCAGCGGATCTGCCTTCAGCGCGGTGAAGCCGTCTCGCGCGAGCGCCTTCAGGCCCTGTTTGATCCAGTCGTCGGCAGTCAGCTGTTCGGCCATGTCGGGTTCCGGATGCAAACCATACATTAGTGTATTGACAGCCGGCAGGCCAGCGCCTATCTCACCATACAGTGATGTATGGACCAGATTTGCAGGGAGCTTTGACGATGCGTGATCTCTTGCTCCAGTGCGCCGGGGTCGTGACCATCGCCGTGGCCCTCATCCATGGCATTCTCGGCGAGACCAAGGTCTTTGCGCGCGCCCGCATCGAGCCGGAACGGCTCCGCACCCTGATCCGCCTGGTCTGGCAGGCCTCGACCGTCGCCTGGATCGGCGGCGGTGTGCTCCTGATCGCGGCGCCCTGGATGCAATCGGAGCCGGCGCGTCACTGGATCGTCGTCACCATGGCCGGTGTGTTCGGCTTCTCCGCTCTCGCCAACGCATGGGCCACGCGCGGCCGGCATTTTGGCTGGATGGCGCTCAGCGCCGTCGTCGCGATGGCGGTTGCCGGCTACTGAGCGACGCGCCCGATCAGCCTGCCATCAAACCGTGAGACGTAAGGCCGCAGCGTCGTCTCAAATGCGCGCTGCATACGGAGAGCGCTGATCTTTTTCGGATCGTTAGAATAACTCTAAAGCGCGCCGGCCGCGAACCGCATTGACTTCATCATGTGCTTTGCTTCCTTCGGTCCCGCTTCGCCCTAGGGCGTAGCGCCCACGACAGAAGAGGAGACGTTCGTGAAGGTTATTCGTGTTGTTGCCGTTGCATTGACGATCGGAATTGGCATGGGATCGGCAGCCTTGGCCGATGGTTACAAGGACTGCACCAAGCTCGACAAGGCGTCGTGGAAGCCGGCGAGCGACGCCGAAGCCAAGGCCAAGGCGCTCGGCTACGAGGTCCGGCGCTCCAAGATCGAAGGCTCGTGCTACGAGGTCTACGGCGTCAAGGAAGGCAAGCTTTATGAGCTGTTCTACAGCCCTGAAGATCTCAGCCTGAAGCACACGATTGCGAAGTAGACCGCGCCAGATGGTCTGCGCGCAAATGGTCTGCGCAAAGTCATGCCTGAGGGTGGCCCTCGCTTGATCGAAGAAACGGTACCGCACGCACGCGGGGAGTCCAACCGGACCCCCGCGGATCGAACCGCTTCGCGGACAGTCGCAGTCTGGGACCTTCCGCTGCGGCTCTGGCACTGGGCGCTCGCGGCTTGCGTCCTGGCCGCATGGCTCACGCCGACCGTCTATGACGGACTTCACCGCATCGTCGGTTACACCGTACTCGGGCTCGTTGCGTTCCGTCTGGTCTGGGGTCTTTGGGGAAGCCGCTATTCGCGCTTCCGCATGGTCGGCGTCAGGCTTCGGGCCGCGCCGAATTATCTCTGGAATCTGCGCCGCGGCATCACCGGCCGCTATATCGGGCTCAATCCCGCCGGCACGTTGATGCTGGTGGCGCTGCTGGTCTCGCTCGCGGTCTCGACGATATCAGGCGCGATGTCGGTGACGGTGACCTTTTTCGGCGTCTGGTGGGTCGAGGACACCCACCACTATTCATCCGACGCGGTCATCGTCCTGGTCGTGCTGCACGTCTTGGGCGTGCTGATGATGGGACGTCTTCAGCGCGAGAACCTGATCAGCGCGATGATCACCGGACGTAAGCGCATCCGCGGTCATTCCTGAGCAGGCGCGCAGGCGCCTGTCACTGCAGCGGCGGATCGCCGCTGGTGCGCTTCTTCGCGAGATCCATCTCGGTGACCGCGATCAAAATTTCGGCGCGGGTCTTCAGGTCGGGCGCTTCCAGCATCGCCTGCTTCTCGGCCACGCCGTAGGGCGACATCATCGCCAGTGCGTTGACCAGCGCTTCGTTGGGGGCGGTCTCGACGCCCTCCCAGTCGACCTTGAGGTTGTTGGCTTTCAAAAAATCCGCCAGCACCGTCAGCAGTGCTTCGCGATCGACCTCGTCCTCGCCCATACGCGGCGTGAAGTCGTCGACGAAGGCGAAAAAATCCACCTTGCACTGGCGGTAGGCGGTGAGCACTTCGAGCTCCTCGAGCACTTTGAAGCGCGAGACACCGGTGAGCTCGAGGATGTAGCGGCCGTCGCCGGATTCGGCGAGCTGGGTGATGCGGCCGACACAGCCGACGCTGAACAGCGAGGGCTTGTCGGAGTTCTTGGCCGAATGCGCGATGTCGGGCTGGATCATGCCGATCAGGCGATGACCGTCGCGGAAGGCATCGTCGATCATCGCGAGGTAGCGCGGCTCGAAGATGTTGAGCGGCATCTGCCCGCGCGGCAGCAGCAGCGCGCCCGGCAACGGAAACACCGGAAGGATCTCCGGAAGGTCGGCGGGCCCGCGATATTCGATGTTGATCGGCATCTGCCGGGTCCCCTGGCCTTGCCAGCGTGCGTCAGGAAAACAGGATGATCGACAAGCGCTTGCGTCCCTCGACCGTTGCATCGTCCGTGCCGCCCCAGGCCTCGAAGAACTGCACCAGCTGCTTGCGGGCGCCGTCGTCGTTCCATTTGCGGTCGCGCTTGATGATCGCGAGCAGCTGCTCGGTGGCCGCTGCCCGGTTGCCTTGGGCGTTGAGCGCGATCGCGAGGTCGAATCGGGCCTGATGATCGAGCGGGTTTGCGGCGACTTTCTGTTCCAGCTCGGCGACGGGTCCAAGCTGCTCCGCTTGCTCGGCCAGATCGATCGCGGTCTGCACGGCTTTCACAGCCGGGTCGTTGCGCTTGGATTCCGGCACCATGGCGAGCGTCTGCTTGGCCTGCTCCATCGCGCCGGAGACGGCGTAGCATTTCGCGAGCCCGGCAAGGGCTGCGATGTTGGTCGATTCGAGCTGCAGCACCTCCGCGTAGATCTGGGCGGCCGCGGCGGCATCGCCCTCGGCGAGCACGGCCTCGGCTTCCTGGAGGATTTCCGCGATATTCGGCTCACCCGGCGCGGTCACGCCCTTGGTCAGTTTTTCGATGAAGGCGTTGAGCTGGCTCTCCGGGACCGCACCCATGAAGCCGTCGGCCGGCTGGCCGTTGACGAAGGCGATCACCGCCGGAATCGACTGGATGCCCATCTGCCCCGGGATCGCCGGGTGCTGGTCGATGTTCATCTTGACCAGCTTGACCCTGCCCTTGGCGGCCTTGACCGCTTTTTCCAGCAAGGGCGTGAGCTGCTTGCAGGGGCCGCACCACTCCGCCCAGAAGTCGATCAGCACCGGCTGGCGCTTCGATTCCTCGATCACGTCCTTCACGAAGGTCTGGGTGGTCGTGTCCTTGATCAGATCGGCGGCAGCCGGGCCCGCTGCTCCGTTACCCTGGTCGATGATCGTCACGGCATCCCCTCGTCTGATGTCTGGAATTGGCGGGTCTTTAGCACGTCGCCAATTCATATGCTTCGCTGTTGGCCCTAAATTGGGCCGGGACGGCCGAATTTCAATCCGTGCGGGCCGATTCGCCGGTTCCGGGGCCTTTTTGGGTCATTTGGCCGCGTTCGGGTCGATATCGGACCTCCGATTGCGCATCTATGCCGCCGGTAGCTGTTGCATTCCCCTCCCGCTTTTGGCATAGGACAGCCGTTGCCGGCGCAGTCATGCGACCGACACAGGATGCGGGTGTAGCTCAGTGGTAGAGCACGACCTTGCCAAGGTCGGGGTCGAGGGTTCGAGCCCCTTCGCCCGCTCCAATTTTCTCCCAAAGCATCCAGCTGGACCGAACGGGCACGTGTCTTCCACGCGGCTGGCGGCTGTCTTGGGTCGCGAATGACAATTCTGGTCACAGGCAGCGCGGGCCATCTCGGGGAAGCGCTTCTCCGCACGCTCCGCGGGCGCGGTTCGCCTGCGCGTGGGGTCGACCTGAAGCCATCGCCCTTCACCGATGCCGTCGGCTCGATCGTCGATCCCGATTTCGTGCGGGGCCAGATGGACGGTGTCACCGCCGTGGTCCACACCGCGACGCTGCACAAGCCGCATGTGGCGACCCACAGCAAGCAATCCTTCATCGACACCAACGTCACCGGCACGCTCAACCTGCTTGAAGCGGCCGTAGCCGCCGGCGTGCGCAGTTTTGTTTTCACCAGCACCACCAGCGCGTTCGGCTCGCAGCTCCGCTCCGACGCGGGCCAAGCCGCGGTGTGGGTCACGGAGGACCTGCCACCGATTCCGAAGAACATCTACGGCACGACCAAGCTGATGGCCGAGACCCTCTGCGAGTTGTTCCATCGCGAGCGCGGCCTGCCTGTCGTGGTCTTGAGGACCTCGCGCTTCTTCCCGGAAGACGATGACGATCCGGCGATGCGGTCGGCTTACGCGCCGGAGAATGCGCAGGCCAATGAGCTGCTCTATCGCCGGCTGGATATCGCGGACGCGGTGAGCGCCCATCTGCTCGCCGCCGAGCGCGCGCCGGACATCGGGTTTGCCCGCTACATCGTGTCGGCCACGAGCCCGTTCGAGCAGCGCCACCTTACTGCGCTGGCGCGCGATGCGGCCAGTGTGGTGCGCGAGCTCTATCCAGATTGTGCGGAGCTCTATGCGGCGCGCGGCTGGCGGCTATTCCCCGCGATCGACCGCGTCTACGTCAATGAGCGTGCGCGGCGCGAACTGGGCTGGCAGCCCGAATTCGACTTCGCGCATGTCCTGAAGTGTCTTCGCGATGAGCGCGATTTTCGCAGCACGCTGGCGCGCGATGTCGGCTCGAAAGGCTATCATGAGACGGTTTTCGACGACGGTCCCTACCCCGTCGCCCCGTAGTCGCCACCTTTGCTAATTCGCTCGACGCGCCAGATGCCTACCCGGCGTCACCGGCAGCAAGATGGCCAGAGCATTTCTACTGTGCATGGGGTTGTTTTCGCTTTTTTTCCGGACCTCCTGCTGCCTGTAAATTAGCCGCGCGCGATCTTGATTCCGCGCTGCAGCGAGAGCGTTGTCGTCGCCGCGTTCGCCATCATTGACTTTCCGTCTCAATTTTTACTTAGCGCTATCGCGGCGCACGCGGCGCGCTTCTCACCGCTCGCAGATGTGCTAACCTTCCGCGTCTGTCTTCTCGACAGAGTCCGAACTTCGCCTCTCGATAGCAAAATAAAATAAATGTGCAGCCCTGACGGCTGCCTTAGGGGAGTGACGCGATGAAATTCCATCGATCCGTCTTTCAATCCGTTCTGGCGCTTGCAGCGGTTGCCCTTCTCGCGGGGACAAGCGTCGGTCACGCGCAGCAGCAGGACAAGAACAAGCCGCTGAAGAAATACGAATCCGGCACCAAGGAGTTCTGGACCCATCCGCCGGACGATTGGTTCCTCGGCGACGAGACCGAGGCGCAAAAGGGCCTCGCACCGCCCTCGGGTCCGCCGACCGGCGCGTCCGATTCCGAGCTCGCCAACATCGTCAAGAAGGTCAAGTTGCCGGCGGGCTTCAAGATGGAGGTCTACGCCTCCGGCGTGCTGGCCGCGCGGCAGATGGCCTGGGGCGACAAGGGCACGCTGTTCGTCGGCTCGTTCGGCCTCGGCAACGTCTACGCCATCAAGGACAACAACGGAAAGAAAGAGGTCAAGACCATCCTCAAGGGGCTGAACATGCCCACGGGGCTGGCCGTCAAGGACGGTGCGCTCTACGTCATCGCGGTCGACAAGCTGATCCGCTACGACGACATCGAGAACAAGCTCGACAGTCCCGGCGAGGGCAAGGTCGTCTATGACGACATGCCGTCCTATGCCGCGCATGGCTGGAAGTACATCGCGGTGGACAAGGAAGGCTGGTTCTACATTCCGTTCGGACCGCCCTTCAACATCGGCGTGCCCCCGACCAGCGTGTCGCAGATCCGCCGCGTCGATCCCAAGACCGGCAATGCGGAAATCTACGCGCTCGGCGTTCGCAACTCGGTCGGCGGCGACGTCGATCCGCGCACCGGCAAGTTCTGGTTCACGGAGAACGCCCGCGACTGGATCAGCGACGATCTGCCCTCAGACAAGCTGAACATGATCAGCAAGATCGGCGAGCACTTCGGCTATCCCTACTGCCACCAGGGTGACCTGCCGGATACCAAGTTCGCGATGGGCCATAAATGCTCCGAGTTCACGCCGCCCGTGCTGAACCTCGGCGCTCACGTCGCTCCGCTCGGCATGAAGTTCTATACTGGCGATCAATTCCCGGCCGAGTACAAGAACAACATCCTGATCGCCGAGCACGGCTCCTGGAATCGTCACAAGTACCAGGGCGGCCGCATCATGCGCGTGATCGTCGGTCCCGACGGCAAGAACGCCAAGCAGGAGGTGTTCGCCTCCGGCTGGATCGAGGGCGACCAGGGCTATCTCGGCCGTCCCGACGACATCATCCTTGCCAAGGACGGCTCGATCCTCGTCGCCGACGATTGGGCCGGCGCGATCTACCGCATCAGCTACAGCAAGAAGTAGCGTAAGACGACGCGAGGCTGCGGTGCCGAGGGGCACCGCAGCCTTTTCTTTTCAATTTCGCACGCTGTCGTTCCTGATCGCGCGCCGCTGGCACGCAAGTTCGGAACCCATAGTGACGAACGGGGGTTATCGAACTCCGGGCTCGCGCTTCGCCGCCCCGGAATGAACGTTCGACAGATCGGAAATTCCAATCATGCGCCGGCAGTTCATCTCGCACGCAATCAGCGCGGTTGCGCTTCTCGCGCTCGGTTCTCTCCCCACAAGCGCCGCGGACAATGCCGCGATCAAGGAGAAGGCCGCCGTTTGCGCCGGCTGTCACGGCGAGAACGGCATCTCGCAGACCGAGAATATCCCTTCGCTCGCCGGCCAGCCCGATCAATTCCTGCAATGGCAGCTGGTGTTTTTCCGCGCCGGCTCGCGCAAGAACGACCAGATGCAGTCGATCGCCGAGGAGATCACCAACGAGGACGTCCGCAATCTCGGCGCCTATTTCGCCGCGCTGACGCCGCCGACTGCGGCGGAAGACAAGGATCCGGACCTGTCGAAAAAAGGCGCGCAGGTTGCCGTCGGCCGCCGCTGCGCCTCATGTCATACGGATAGCTTTGCCTGGCACCAAGGCGGTCGCGCGGCTCGCGGGCCAGCGCGAGGAATACCTGGTCAAGGCGCTGCACGACTACAAGAGCAGCCAGCGCGTCGGCGGTGGCGGCGCCGCGATGGCCGATGTCGCCTATCACATGAGTGATGAGGAAATCACCGCCGTCTCGCACTATCTCGCGTATTTCAAATAGCGAGTGATGTAGCTGCGAACTCCACTGTTGTCCCGGGCTCGCGCTAGGCGCGCCCGGGGATGACGATCGAGCGAGGGCCTACCCCGCCCGCTGCTTCTCATACGCCTTCAAATGCGTGTAGGCGATGCGCAGCTTCGGGACCGGCACCTTGGCGGCGTCGGCGCGCGCGATGAGGTCGCCGATGACGTGATCGGCCTCGACCGGCAGGCCGGCCTTGACGTCGCGGAACATCGAAGCCGTCATCGGCGAACCCTCGGTGGTGAGGTTGCCTTTCACGCGCTCGAAGAACGGCCCGCCCGGCGTGTAGCCTGAGGCGGCGGCGATCGCGCTGGTCTCATCCAGCATGCCGAGCAGGAAATCCCTGCCGCCGGGAGCGGCGAGGATGTTGCCGACAGAGGTGCGCATCAGGCTGGTGGACGCCGCCAGCGAGGACAGGAACACCCACTTCTCCCACATGTCCTGCATGATGTTCTGGCTGGCGGTGGCACCAGCGATGCCGCTCTTGAAGGCCTCGTCGATCGCCTTGACCCGATCCGACAGCTTGCCATCGCGCTCGCCGTAATTGATCGACTGCATCGGCTGGAGCTGCACCACCTCGCGCTTCTCGTTGAGCGTTGCGGCGATGGCGCAGAGGCCACCGAGCACGCGCTCCTTGCCGAACTTGTCGTCGAGGATGTCGAGATGCTTCATGCCGTTGAGCATCGGGATGATCGCGGTATTCGGCCCGACTGCTGCCGCGAACGACTTGATTGCGTCGTCGAGGTCGAAGGCCTTGCAGCTGAGCAGCACGACGTCGAACTTGTCCTTGAGCGCGTCGGCCTGGACGGTCGGCGGATTTTTCAGCGTGACGTCGCCGTTCGGGCTCTTGATGACGAGGCCGGCGCTCGCGAGCTCGCTGGCGCGCCGTGGCCGGACCAGGAAGGTGACGTCGCGACCGGCCTGCAACAGCCTGCCACCAAAATAGCCGCCGATGGCGCCAGCGCCGACCACGAGGATACGCATGGGATCGTCCTTGTTGTTCGTTCTTTTTCGTCGTCCTGGCGAAAGCCAGGACCCATTACCCCGACTGCCTCTTGTCGGACACGTCGGAGCCCCAGTCTATCGCCAAACGCGATTCGATGGTTATGCGTCCTGGCTTTCGCCAGGACGACGTCGGAGATGATGGCTCGATCCGTCCATCATACGAAAATCACTTCCCCGATACCATCTCTTCGACCTCGCGCAACTGCTCCTTGCCGAAGAACATCTCGTCGCCGACAAAGAAGGTCGGCGAGCCGAACGCGCCGCGCGCGACAGCCTCCTCGGTGTTCTTGATCAGTCTGCCCTTCACCTCGGGTTCCCCGGCGCGGGTGAACAGCTTTTGCGCGTCGAGGCCGGAGGACGCCAGCGCCTTCGCCGCGATTTCCGGATCGTCCATTTTCTTCGGCTCGCGCCACATGTGATGGAAGGCGGCCTCGACGTATGTTTCGAACACGCCTTCGAGCTGCGCCGCGATCGCCGCGCGCATCAGGTTCAGCGTGTTGACAGGGAAGAAGGGATTCCAGACATAGGGCTGCACCTTGAAGCGCCTGACGAAGCGCTCGGTCTCGACCGCCTGGAATTCCCGCTTGTTCTTGACGCCGGCGAGCGTCTCGGCCGGCGACTTGTTGTTGGTCGACTTGAAGATGCCGCCGAGCAGGATCGGCACGTACTCGAACTTGACGCCGATGCGCTGCTCGATCGCGGGAATCGCGAGATGACTGAGATAGGCATTCGGACTGCCGAAATCGAACAGGAATTGCGGGGCTGTGCGGGTCAAAATCATCCTCCCTGACGTCGCTTTTTCGCATTGTGGCGCAGCGCGCGCCGCGGGTCCACCTTTTAATGACGGTCATAATCTCTTTGATGTCGTCAGGTCAGACGCCGGATCGTTCGCTTGCGCCACACCAGAAGGTAATAGCCCATCTGCAAAAGGAACATGGAGCAGAACACGATCGGATAGGCGGCCCACACACCCTCAAGGCCGATCGTGCGGCTCAGGATCACCGCGGACGGCAGTTCGATTGCTCCAATGGCGAAGATCGCGAGCAGCATTGGCGTCAGTGCCACGCCGGCGGCGCGCATTGCGCCGGAAAACACCGTCGCCAGGCCGAACGGCACCGAGCTCCACAGTGCGATGTTGATCAAGCCCTTCGCCAGATCGAGCACGGCGTCATCAGTGATGAAGATACCGAGCACGGCGCGCGGCGCGAGATAGATCAGCGCCACCAGCCCGCCCGTCAGGACGATGTTGAACGCAAGTCCGGTGCGCACGATGCCGTCGAGCCCCGTTCTGTCGCCGCGGCCAACCGCCTGCGCGCCGAGGATCGAGACCGCGATTGAAATCGACATCGCCGTGAACTGCGTGTAGCCCATCACCTGGTTGACCGCGCCATAGGCTGCGGTTGCGCTCGAGCCGAAGCTGTTGACGAGGCCGAGCAGCACCAGCTCGGCGATCGCCATCACCACCATGCCGATTGCGCTCGGCAGTCCAATGCCGAGAATTTGCCCCAGTACCACACGATTGAGCTGCAGATGACGCAGCAGTGCAGCGTCCGGTGCCAATGCATGTTTTCTTCGCAGCAGATAGGCGGTCAGCGCGACCAGCGTCAGCGCGTTAGCGATCGCCGCCGCCCAGGCCGGGCTGGTGATGCCGGCCGCCGGAAATCCGAACGACCCGCGGATCAGCATCGGCGTCAGGATCAAGCCGATCGCGGTCGACAAGGCCAGCGCCAGCAGCGGCGTCAGCGCGTCGCCGACGCCGCGGATCATCGCCGTCATCAGCAGGAAGACGAAGCCGAGGGGCATGGTGAGCAGCATGATGCGGGCATAGGCGCTGGCTTGGTCAAGAATGTCCGCGGGCGTTGCGAGCATCATCATCAATTGCCGGCTAAAGATGCCGCCGGTCAGTGCAATTGGAATCGAGAGCAGCAGGCCGATCGCGAGCGTCGTGCCCACAATGAGCTTGATCCGGCCCTGCTCGCCAGCACCATAGGCCTGGCCGATCAGCACCGTGGCGCCGGTGCTCAGGCCCATGACGAAGGCGAACAGGAAGAACATCACCGGAAAGAACACCGAGACCGATGCGAGCGCGTCGATTCCGATCATCTGGCCGAGATAGACGTTGCTGACGGTGCCGAACAACGATTGCAGCGCGTTGCTCAGCATCAACGGTGCGAGGAAGCGCAGAAAAGTCTTCCAGAGCGGCTTGGCGGCGGACATGGATCGGCCTTTCATCAGGGCGTGCGAAACCGTCGCCACGCGAAGCGCGCGCGGCCCGGCCGTCGATAGGTTGTGAGAAGGCGTGCGCCTAAGCGCGGTCGCTGTAGGCGAGCTTGACGATGTGGTCGCGGATGTCGGCGGGCCAGTCTGCGATCAGTCCGGTGAAACGCCGCCGGTCATCCGCAAACAACGCGCGCGATGCTTCCTCGAACTGCGGCAGATTGCCGGCCATGGTCGACATGAAGTGATAGGCCGCATCGCGCGCCTGCCGCTCGCGGTCCTTGTCGCCGCTGGCGCGCCGCGCCTCTTCGACAAGTTTCCGCAGCGCGACCGAGGCGCCGCCTGGCTGCGCGCTGAGCCACTCCCAGTGCCGTGGCAGCAGCGTCACCTCGCGCGCGACCACGCCGAGCTTCGGCCGGCCGCGGCCGCGCGGCTCGCTCGGCGATGCGGTCTCCTCAACCGGGGGCGGCACAAGCTTCGCCAGCCGCGCCAGCACCTCGCGGTCTCCGCCGCGCAAATCGAAGTCGATCGTTCGGCCCGTGGCGTCCTCGAAGATGACGATGGGCTGGTCCGGCCGCTCCGCCATCCGCTTGATGACCAGCGCGACCTCTCCTGCCGGCCCGGAGACCAGACGGCGATGCCCTTGGAAAGCGGTGAAAGTCTTCTGCATTGGAATCATTGCCATATTGGTCACGGTGACGACTTTAATACCCGGGTGAATTACAAAGGTCAATATACCCGGGTGAAAATATCTGACCGGATGGCTCGACATTGCGTTCCCGGGCTGGCACGAACGCGCGGCCGATCGACCATGCCTAGCCCCGGGGACCACGCGATGCTGACCGTTCATCACCTCAACAATTCCCGCTCCCAGCGCGTGCTGTGGCTGCTCGAGGAGTTGGGCGTGCCCTACGAGATCGTGCGCTATCAGCGCCAGCCGGACATGCGCGCGCCGAAGGAGCTCCGCGCCATCCATCCGCTCGGCAAGTCGCCCGTCATCACCGACAACGGCAACACCATCGCCGAGTCAGGCGCGATCATCGAATATCTCATCGCGACCCACGGCAACGGCCGGCTGGTTCCGCCGCCGAACACGTCGGAGCGGCTGCGCTTCACCTATTGGCTGCACTATGCGGAGGGCTCGGCGATGCAGCCGCTGCTGCTCAAGCTGCTGTTCACGCTGATGCCGAAGCGCGCGCCGGCGTTGCTGCGCCCGCTGGTGCGCAAGGTTTCGAACCAGGCGCTCACCGCATTGGTCAATCCGCAGCTCAAGCAGCACATGGACTATTGGGAAGGCGAGCTTGCGAAGACCGAGTGGTTCGCCGGCAACGAGTTCACTGCCGCCGACATCCAGATGAGCTTTCCGCTCGAAGCAGCCCAGGCGCGCGGCGGCCTCGAGCTCGGCCATCCCAAGGCGATGGCGTTCCTGGAGCGCATTCACGCGCGGCCAGCATACAGCCGCGCCCTCGAAAAGGGCGGGCCGTATCAGGTCGGACGATAGCTAGCCTGTATCAGTCCGCGTGCAGCACGCGCCCGCGCGTCTCCGGCAGCGCGAAGGCGGCGATGAAGAACAGCACGTAAGCCGCCACCGCGAAGATCGCGATCGCATTCGCAAGCGACGTCGTCGCCGACAGCGCTCCGACCAGGAACGGAAACAGCGCGCCGATGCCGCGGCCGAAATTGTAGCAAAAGCCCTGGCCCGAGCCGCGCAGCCGCGTTGGATAAAGCTCGGTCAGGAATGCGCCGACGCCGGAGAAATAGCCCGAGGCGAAAAAGCCGAGCGGGAAGCCGAGCACCCACAGGATTTCGTTGGTGAGTGGCAGCTGCGTGTAAAGCAGTACAACCGCCATCGCGCCGATCGAGAAGGTCAGAAAGAGATTGCGCCGTCCGATCCGGTCGGCGAGCCAGGCGCCGGTGAGATAGCCGATGAAGGAGCCGATGATCAGCGTCGAGAGATAGCCGGTCGAGCCGACGATCGACAGATGCCGCTCCTTGGTCAAAAACTGCGGCACCCAGAAGGTGACGGCGTAGTAGCCGCCCTGGCAGCCCGTCGCCATCAGCGACGCCAGGATCGTGGTCTTCAGGATTGGACCGGAGAAGATTTCCCAGAGCGCCGGACGATTGCCGCTCGCGGCCTGCTTGGCGCGGGCCTCGGCAGCGATCTCGGGCTCGGTCACGGAGCGGCGGATGTAGAACACCAGCAGCGCCGGCAGCGCGCCGATCACGAACATCCAGCGCCACGCCGTCTCCGCTGGCAAAGCCGAGAACAGGATCGCCTGCGACAGCACTGCAAGGCCCCAGCCGACGGCCCAGCCCGACTGCACCGAGCCGACCGCACGCCCGCGATATTGCGGCCGGATCGCTTCACCCATCAGCACGGCGCCCGCCGCCCACTCTCCGCCGAAGCCGAGGCCCAGCACCGCGCGTGCGATCAGGAGCTGTTCGAAATTCTGCACGACCGCGCAGACCAGCGAGAACAACGAGAACCAGATGATGGTGATCTGGAGCGTTCTGACCCGGCCGATATGGTCGGAGAGATAGCCGCCGAGCCAGCCGCCGATCGCGGAAGCCAGCAGCGTCACGGTGCCGGCGAGTCCGGCTGATCCTGCATCGACCTTCCACAGCGCGATGATGGTGCCGATCACCAGCGGATAGATCATGAAGTCCATGCCGTCGAGCGCCCAACCTGCGGCGCAGGCCCAGAACGTCCGCCGCTCCGGCGCGTTCATGTCGCGATAGAAGGCAAGAAGGCTGGTGTCCTCGATCTCGGCGCGTTCGATGCGCTGGTTCGGATCAACTGTGGTCATGTGCGTTTCCCGACAGTATTTTCTTTGGCAGTTTCTTCTGGCCTCGCGGTGGTAGCACGCGCGGCGGCGCGCGCAAGCGGGCCGCCGGCCTTCGCGCCATGCAAGGACAGAGTTACTGCCCCGCTGCTTCCGCACCTCGGCTACGCGGATCGGGCGCGCCGAGCGGCCCGTTGGCGGTCACCGCGATCGAATTCGCCGAGGTCTGTCCCATCGGCGCGACGATGAGATGATCCATCGCCTTCAGCTCGAGCAGCACATGATCCGGGAAGCCGCTCTCGACCCGGACCTCGTCGGGCAACCATTGGTGATGCAGCCGCGGTGCGGCCACGGCGGCCGCGACGTCCATCTTGTAATCGAGGACGTTGACGATCACCTGGAGCACGGTCGAGATGATCCGGCTGCCGCCGGGCGAGCCCGTCACCAGCACCGGCTTGCCGTCCTTCAGGACGATGGTCGGCGACATCGAGGACAGCGGCCGCTTGCCCGGCCCGGGCAAATTGGCCTCGTAGCCGACAAGGCCGTAGGCATTGGAAGCGCCGACCGCCGCGGTGAAATCGTCGAGCTCGTTGTTGAGCAGCACGCCGGTGCCGTCGGCGACGAGGCCGAGGCCGTAGCTGAAGTTCAGCGTATAGGTGTTGCTGACCGCGTTGCCGCTGCCGTCGACGACGGAAAAATGCGTGGTGTTGCTGCCCTCATGCGGCGAGGTCGCGGTGGAAACGAGCTGTTTCGACGGCGTGGCGCGATCGGCGGAGATGGTTGCCCGCAGCTTCGCGGCGTAGTCTTTGGCGGTGAGCGTCCCGATCGGCGCGTTGACGAAGGCGGGATCGCCGAGATAGCGCGCCCGGTCCGCATAAGCGCGCTTCATGGCCTCGATCAGCAGATGCAGCGAGGCCGGCGATCCCTGCTTCAGATCAGCGAGCTGAAAACCTTCGAGAATATTGAGTGTCTCCACCAGCACCACGCCGCCCGACGACGGCAACGGCATCGACACGATGTCAAAGCCGCGATAAGTGCCGCGCACCGGCGCGCGGATCACCGCCTGATAGGATTTCAAATCGGCCGGCGTCATGATGCCGCCCGCGTCAGCCACGGCCTTGGCGAGTTTCTCAGCGACCGACCCCTCATAGAAACCGCGCGGGCCCTGTGCGGCGACAGCCGACAACGTTTCGGCGAGATCGCTCTGCACCAGCCTGTCGCCTTCGCCGAGCGGCGTGCCATCGGGCCGCGAGAAGATCCTGGCCGAGGAGGGCCAACGCACCAGCCGCTTGTGCCAGCCCGGCAGCGTGTCGGCGATGTCGTCGCCGACGAGGAAGCCATCATGGGCGAGCGCGATCGCGGGCTCGAGCAGTTGCGCCAGCGTGAACCGGCCCGAGCCATATTTTTCCAGCGCCAGCGCAAGTCCCGCGACGGTGCCGGGGACGCCGACGCCGAGCGCGGAATCCCGCGACTTCGCCGCGTCGGGCTTGCCGTCGGCGCCGAGGAAAATCTGCGGCGTGGTCGCAGCCGGCGCGGTCTCGCGATAGTCGATCGTGATGTCTTCGTTGCGCTCCGTGGAATGAATCACCATGAAGCCGCCACCGCCGATATTGCCGGCGCGCGGATAGGTCACGGCCATCGCAAAGCCGGTCGCGACCGCGGCGTCGACGGCATTGCCGCCGCGCCGCAGGATGTCGGCGCCGACCTGCGCAGAGATTTTCTCCTGCGCCACCACCATGCCGTGCTCGGCGGGAACGGCATGCACCGTGTCGAGCGCGGGCGGCACATAGGCCCGCCGCGCATCCTGCGCGGTCGCGGCCGGAAGTCCGAACGCCAGAGTGGCAAGGAAGGCGAAAAATGTCCGCCGTGTCGAGAAAGACGACATCATCAAACTTCCGCAATGGCCATGGGCAGTTCACATGCAGCGCTGCAATGCTATACGGTTTGCCCCGACAGAGGCAAAACTGTTCGTGATGAGGATTGTGCAGTGACGACGATCGCCCCGGATGCGCGCATCGCCGGCGCGCAGCGGACCTATCCGCCGCGCAGCGCCGTCGTCAGCTGGATCTTCTTCGACTGGGCCGCGCAGCCTTACTTCACGCTGATCACGACCTTCGTGTTCGCGCCCTATTTCGCCACCGGCATTGCGCCGAATCCCGCCGCCGGGCAATCGCTGTGGGGCTTTGCGATGGCTGCCGCGGGCCTCGCGATCGCGCTGATGTCGCCGGTGCTGGGGGCTATCGCCGATGCTTCCGGCCGCAGGAAGCCATGGATCGCCGGATTCGGTGCCGTGCTGGTGCTGGCATCCTGCACGCTGTGGATCGGCAAGCCCGGCGATCCCTCGATCATCCCGCCGTTGCTCACCGCGGTCGCGCTCGCCAGCGTCGGCGCGGAATTCGCCACCCTCTTCAACAATGCGATGATGCCGACGCTGGTGCCGCCGGAGCGTATCGGCCGGCTCTCCGGCACCGGCTGGGCGACGGGGTATGTCGGCGGCATCGTCAGCCTGATCATCGTGCTCGGCTTGCTCGCAGCCAATCCCGAGACCGGCCGCACGTTGCTCGGTCTCACGCCTCTGTTCGGGCTCGATCCGGTCAGCCATCAGGGCGATCGCGCCGCCGGACCGTTGACCGGGCTTTGGTTCATCATTTTCGTGACGCCGATGTTCCTGTTCACGCCGGACTATCCGGCGAAGCGTCCGGTGCGCGAGGCGCTGCACGAAGGCCTGTCGGAGCTGAAGCAATCGATCAAGAGGCTGCCGCAGCAGAAATCGCTTGCGGCGTTTCTGCTTGCCAACATGATCTACACCGACGGTCTGGTGTCGCTGTTTGCCTTCGGCGGCATCTATGCTGCTGGCACGTTCGGCTGGCACACGATCCAGATCGGCACGTTTGGCATCATGCTCGCGATCGCCGGCGCGTTTGGCGCGTGGTTTGGCGGCAAGCTGGACGATCGCTTCGGGCCGAAGCGCGTGATCGCCGGCAGCATGCTGATCCTGCTGCTGGCGCTGGCGGCGATCCTGCTGGTCGACAAGGATTCGATCTTCTTCATCAAGGTCGCGCCGCCCGCGCCCGGTGGCGGATTGTTCGCCGCTGCGTCAGAGCGCGCTTATCTGGTGCTGGGCTGCCTGATCGGTGCAGCCGGCGGTCCGCTGCAAGCTGCCTCACGCACGCTCCTGATCCGTCTCGCACCGAAGGACCGCATCGCGCAGTATTTCGGTCTGTTCGCACTGACGGGGAAAGTGACGTCCTTCATCGGCCCGCTGCTGATCGGCGTGATCACCGCGGTGACGGCGAGCCAGAAGGCCGGCATGGCCGTGCTGGTGGTGTTCTTCGTCGCGGGGCTGGCGCTGTTGATGCGGGTGCGGGAGTAATTTCGTAGCCCGGATGGAGCGAAGCGCAATCCGGGAAAGTCTCTCCGAGAGGCGAGAACCCGGATTTCGCTTCCGCTCCATCCGGGCTACCGCCAATCAATCAATGCCTGAAGTGCCGCGTGCCCGTGAACACCATGGCGATGCCGTGCTCGTCGGCGGCCTTGATGACCTCGTCGTCGCGCATGGAGCCGCCGGGCTGCACCACGGCGGTGGCGCCGGCCTCGATGCAGGCGAGCATGCCGTCGGCAAACGGGAAGAACGCATCCGACGCCACCACCGAGCCCTTGGTGAGCGGTTCGGCGAGCTTCAGCTCGGTGGCCGCATCCTGAGCCTTGCGTGCCGCAATCCGCGCTGAATCGACCCGGCTCATCTGGCCGGCGCCGATGCCGACGGTGGCGAGATCCTTGGCGTAGATGATGGTGTTGGACTTGACGTGTTTTGCGACACGGAAAGCAAACTTCAGGTCGTGCATCTCGGCGTCAGTGGGCGCACGCTTGGTCACGACCTTGAACGTCATGTCGTCGACCACGGCGTTGTCGCGGCTCTGCACGAGGAGACCGCCCGCCACCGTCTTGGCGGTGAGGCCGGGCGCGCGCGGATCGGGCAGGCTGCCGGCGAGCAGAAGCCGAAGGTTCTTGCGCGCGCCGATGATGGCGATCGCTTCCTCGCTTGCGTCCGGCGCGATGATCACCTCGGTAAAGATCTTCGTGATCTCGCGCGCGGTGTCGGCATCGAGTGCCCGGTTCATCGCGATGATGCCGCCGAAGGCCGAGGTGGAATCGCAGGCCAGCGCCTTGCGATAGGCACTGACCAGGTCGGAGCCCTCCGCGACGCCGCAGGGATTGGCATGCTTGACGATGACGCAGGCCGCGGTGCGCTTGGCGTCGAACTCGCCGATGCATTCATAGGCGGCATCGGTGTCGTTGATGTTGTTGTAGGAGAGCTCCTTACCCTGGAGCTGCCGCGCGGTCGAGACGCCCGGCCGCTTGTCGGGCGTCGCATAGAACGCCGCGGTCTGGTGCGGATTCTCGCCATAGCGCAGCGACTGGATCAGCCGGCCGCCGAAGGCGCGGAAATCGGGCGCGTCGATCTCGAGCTGGCGGTTGAACCAGTTCGAGATCGCGGCGTCATAGGCGGCAGTGCGCGCGTAAGCCTTGGCGGCAAGGCGCCGGCGCAACTTCAGCGTGGTCGCACCTTTGTTGGCGGTGAGCTCGTCGAGCACGGCCTGATAGTCCTGCGCCTCGACCACGACGGCGACGTCGTCATGGTTCTTCGCGGCGGCGCGGATCATCGCGGGGCCGCCGATATCGATGTTCTCGATGCAATCCTCGAAGCCCGCGCCTTTGTCGACGGTCGCCTCGAACGGATAGAGATTGACGACGAGCAGATCGATCGGCGCGATGCCATGCGCCGTCATCGCGTCCGCATGGTCATTGTTGTCGCGGATCGCGAGCAGGCCGCCATGCACCTTCGGATGCAACGTCTTGACGCGGCCATCCATCATTTCCGGGAAGCCGGTCAGTTCGGAGACGTCCTTCACCTCGAGGCCGGCCGCGGCGATCGCCTTCGCAGTGCCGCCGGTCGAGACCAGCTCGACATCGTGCGCGGCAAGCGCCTTTGCGAAGTCGATCAGGCCGGTCTTGTCGGAAACGGAGAGAAGGGCGCGAGTGACGCGGCGGGGATGGTCAGTCATGAGCAAGATCCTCTGTCTGAAGGAGTGTCTATGCCCAGGCGCGCGGCTTCTCAGTCTCGCGCTTCCCGATGGTGCTCCATCCAAGGTCGCCAGTCGCGCGAGCGAGGGCTCGATAGCAGTTTTCGATCGCTTTCACAACGTTCAGATCGGGCCGAATCACATGCGTCTACAGCGGAAGTTCCGGCTCCCGCCGCGCATTTCTGCGGGCATTCGTGATCGCCGGCGAGGCGGTGGAGCGGACAAAACTCCAGCGGATCGAGGGCGCCTGCCGCGCATCCTGACGGATCACGATCTGCGCGGTGCGGCGCGGGCCGTCATTGCCGGCCAGGGATACGCTGTCCTCGAGCTCGACCTTGTCGTCGAGCGCCTCGAAGGTCCAGACGTCGCGGTTCGGCAGCACCAGCATGACCCCGCGGGCATCGGACAGCCGGCTCGCCTTCACCGCCGGGTGCAGATGGAATCGGAGCGCGAAGTCGGCATCCGGACCCTTGAAGCGTCCGCCTTGCGGCGGCGACAGCGTGTCCTCGCCGTCGATGCGTGCGCCGTCATTGGCGATCATCAGCACGCGGCGGTGGATCGCGCCGAATTTTGTCAGGTAACCGTCATGCGACGTCGTGAGCAGCGTGCCGTTCTGCACGATTTCGCGATAGCTCTCGACCTCGACGGGGCCGCTGGTGACCGGAGCACCGTGCAAGAGCCGCTTCATCGCCGACATCTCCACGAACTGGCATGACGAGGTGTCGTGATAGGTCAGCGTCGAATGCGCCGCCGTGCCGCGTGCGAACGGCCGCCAATTGTCGCGGCCCGTGGTCGGCATGCCGCAATTGGTGACGATGCGGCTGATGCCGGAGGATAGTTCGAACGACAGGCAGCCGGCATGGGCGTCGTGGCTGACGCCGGCCGCCGGCGGCGGGCCGGTGTCGATGATCAGCGTGGTCTGGCCGGCATCGAGGCGCTGGAAACCGGTATGCGGCATGTTCGACATCGGCGCGCCGTGGGTGTCGTCATAGGCAAGCAGCGTCGCGAGCAGGTCAGAGGGCGTCGCGCTCATGCCGTTGAACAGCGCGAAATTGCCGTCGCCGTGGCGGAAGAAGCGGAGCATCGGCATCATGCGGTCGATCGCGTTGAGCAGCGCGGGCGGCGGCGCGATGTTGCGGGCGGCAAAGGTCTGCCGCAGCGGCAACAGGTCGATCAAGAGCTCGATCAGCGCGCCCGGGTTGCGCGAGACATGCCCGCCGTCGGGCAGGATCTGCCGCTGCAATTCATCCGAGAGCTTTTTCGAGGTGCTGCGGATGTGACTTGCCTGGTTGGCGAGGCACAGCGCCGCATAGCACAGCGCGATCAGCACCTGGAGCTTCGGCACTCCGTCGGGAATGTTGACCATGGTGTAGCGCAGCAAGCGGATCTCGCGCGCCAGCGCGCGCAGATAGCGGCGGTAGAATTTGTTGTCGGTATCGTTGAGCACCAGCGGCGCCTGCGACAGCAGGGAGATCACGCGTCGCGCCAGCACGTCGGCGCGTCGCGCGACGGGACGGCGCTTGCTGGCAGGGTTGCCGATCCAGTCCTCGATCAGCGAGCGCGCATTGGCGCGCGTCAGCGCGGTGTCGGCGGCGCGCAAATGGCGCAGCCAGCCGAAGCCGAGCAGCGCAACCTCCCAATCCTCCGACGGCGGCTCGAGATCGAAGATCGAGCGGCCGTGGCAATTGACGATCTTGCCGGCGAAGACGAAGCGGCCGGCATAGATCTCGGCGGCGCGGGTCGCATCCGCGGTGCGCAGATCATGCGGCGCGATGATCAGCCGGTCGGCGCGGCCGGGCCAGACCCGCGACAGGGCGACGGAACCGCCGCTCGCGCGCGCGAGCATGTTCCGCGCGAAGCGGTTCATCACCAGCGTCGAGATACGTCTGCGTTGAGCGACCGACACGCCTTGCCTTGATGGGGGAGAGGATTCCGACGAATCCTTATTAATCCCAAAATCGGACGGCCGACACCACCTTGAACGACGCGAATCAGCGCCGTGGTTGCAAAATCCAGTGCAAAATCAGGATTTAACGAGCCGGGCCGCGAAAAATCCGTCGAGCCCGCCGAGCTTGGGATCAGCGTTCGGCAGATGGCTGGGCAGGGTGCGCAAATCGCCCTCGGCGGTGATGATCTCGCTGAGTCCCGACACCTCGGACGCATCGATCGGAACCCGGCGAAGCCCAGGCTCTGCGGCCAGCAGCGCGGCGACCGCATGCTCGCCCTCTTCGGGTTCCAGCGAGCAGGTACAGTAGACCAGCGTTCCGCCGGGCTTGAGCAGCGAGACCGATTTTTGCAGCAGCCGCCGCTGGAGCGCGGTCATTGCGGCGATGTCGGATTCCTGCCGAAGCCAGGATACGTCGGGATGGCGGCGGATCGTCCCGGTCGATGTGCAAGGCGCATCGATGAGGATGCCGTCGAAGCCATCGGCAGGGCCGGCCCATTCCGCGGCGTCGGCGACGACGGTCTCGGCCTGGAGCGACAACCGCGTCAGATTCTCGCGCAGCCGTGCCACCCGGGCGGGCGAACGGTCGATGGCGGTGACATGGGCGCCAGCCTGCGCCAGCTGCGCGGTCTTGCCGCCGGGAGCGGCGCAGAGATCGGCGATGGATTTGCCCGTGATGTCGCCGAACAGCCGGGCCGGCAGCGCAGCGGCGGCGTCCTGCACCCACCATTGTCCTTCGGCGAAGCCGGGAAGCATGGTCACTGCGCCGTGCAGCACCGTACGCACCGATCCGGTCGGCAGGACTTCGCCATGGAGCCGGCTCGCCCATTGCGCGGCGTCCGACTTCACGGTCAGATCCAGCGAAGGATCGTGGCTGAGTGCGAGCGCCATGTCTCTTGCGACTGTTTCGCCGTAATGCGCGCTCCAGCGCGCGACCATCCAGGGCGGCAGGTCCAGCGATTGCGCGGCAACCTCGTCCACCAGCGCCTTGCCCTCGCGGGCGCAGCGGCGCAGCACGGCGTTGACGAGGCCGGCATAGCGTGCGGCGCGCCGGTCGGATTGCACGAGGCGAACGGAGAGATCGACGGCTGCGTGATCGGGCACGTCCATCCAGAGGATCTGGGCGGCGCCGATCAACAGCGCGCTCTGCGCGCGCGGCGCGTCGGAGGGAATGCCCTTGTCGAGCAGGCGGGACAGCACATGGCCAAGCGTGCCGAGCCGGCGCAGCACGGTGGCGACCAGGCGGCGCATCAGCGCGCGGTCGCGGTCGGGGAGCGTCTTCAGTCCGGGATGGGCGCCGCTGCCGTCGAGCTGCTCGTCAAGCGTGCGGTGCTTTTGCAGCACGCCGTCGACGATGTCGGCGGCAATCCGCCGCGCCGCGAGACCGGGCACTTCGGATGGAGGAGCGAAACGTTGAGAAGGCATGCGGAAACAAGGTTCTGAGCGAGCGGCAGTTCGCCGTAATGGGCGCATGCCTTGAGGAGACGATCTCTGGCACGCGAATATGCCAAATGTAAGAATCGCTTCCGGGTTTTTCAGCCCTTTCGGAGCCATTTCAGGAATGCGTTATTGGGCGTCGCGCCGCGGGCCATCACGCGCTAGAAAGCCGACGATGAGTGACCAGCCTTCCGTTCCCGACCGCAAGCAGCTCACGCCGGCCGCCCAGCGTGCGCTGGCCGAGGCCGAAGCGCGCCGGCAGGCTGCGGCAGTCCGAGCCAAAAACGACGGCCAGGCAGCGCCAAAGGAGTTGCAGGGGCCAAAAGGACCCGAGCCGACCCGCTATGGCGATTGGGAGCGCAAGGGCATCGCTTCCGACTTCTGAAGCTTGCCTTGCGAGGCTCGCTTGCCGGACTGCCCGACTCAGCCCTAGCGTGCGCGGATGTCGCGCTTCGATCCAAGCCATCCGTCTCGGCCTTCGTACAGCGGCTCGCCGTTTGGTCGCCGGTTCTCAGGCCTGTTGCCGTGGATGTTCGTGGTCGGAATCGTGGTGGCCGTGGTGTTCACGTTTCGGCACGGGATGAACTGGCCCTTCCCTCGTGCGACTGACGGTCAATCGCGGGACGCCGAAATTGTGCTCCAGCAAGGCCGCCATCCCGATGCTCGCCAGCCCGTCGACGTCATCCGCACCATCGACGGCGACACCTTTCTCGCGCGCGTGCATCAGCAGAGCGGCCGCGATCTCGTCGCGCGCGTTCGCCTGCGCGGCATCGATGCACCTGAGATGAAAGCCTCCTGCCAGGAGGAACTGGACAAGGCCGAAGCCGCGGCCCGCGCATTGCGCGATCTGCTCGGGCAGGGTGGCGTGACGATCACCAATCTCGGACCCGACAAATACGGACGCGTTCTCGCCGACGTCGCGACCAAACGCACGGCCAATGTCTCGGCGGCGTTGCTCGCCGGCGGCTACGCGCGGAGCTACAATGGCGGCCATCGCGACGGCTGGTGCGCGCGGAGCTGGCGCTTCTGGTAACAAAAAAGCCGCGTCGAAAGACGCGGCTCCTGCCGTCTCGCCTTGATGCCGGCGATCAGCGCGTCACGACCACCGTCGTGCCGACCGAGACGCGGCTGTAGAGATCGGTGATGTCGTCGTTGAGCATGCGGATGCAGCCATAGGAGACGAAGCCGCCGATCGAGCCCGGCACGTTGGTGCCGTGGATGGCATATTCACCGCCGGACAGCGTCATCGCCGCGACGCCCATCGGGTTGCGCGGCGACCCGCCCGGGATGACGTCCGGGATGCTCGGCTTGTCGCGCTTCACCTCGGCAGGCGGCGACCAGGCCGGATTGCGGTACTTGCCATCGATACGGGTGGTGCCGGCCCACTGCTTGCCGGACTTGCCGACGCCGACCGGGTAGCGCACGGCGTGGCCGTTATCGAGGACGAGATAGAGCCGACGCTCGTTGGTTTTGACAACGATAGTGCCCGGCGAATAGTCGGCCAGGTGGGTCCCCACCATTTCCGGCCGCGCCTGCGCCGCCGTCGAGATCATCACCCCAGCCCCGACGGTGGCGGCCAGCGCCACAGCAATCCTCATCGACATCGATTTTCCCCTTGCCCCGAACGGACCGTCCAAAATTACGCAAAACCGGCAATCGCTGGCTCGCAAGTCCTTGTTGCAAGTCCTTGTCAGGGGACATTCTTAACCGCGCTTGTTAACCGGATGGTTTCCACGCACGGCCGCCAAGGGCCAGCCAGCAGGGGGAACAAAGGAAATGTTCGAAACAAAGTAAATGACCTGAAAACAACACTCGCCCGGAAAGATGCCCGGCCGCCGGGGCGCGCCCTGACAAGTGCGTGAGGGTATGAACGGCTGTTGTTCGGGGGAGCGCGAACGCGGGGATGGGTCTGGTGTCCCGGACGCGGCGCAGCGCGAAGCGGTGCGACGCAGAGCGGGACCCAAAAAGCCTCAGAGTCTGGCTGTTGCATGGGCCCCGGCTCTGCAGCGCACCGCTAAAAAGCGCTGCGCTGCGTCCGGGGCACGAGACATGGGTCAGACCGACTTCTTGTTCTGCCGGTTCTTGACGAGGTCGTCGACCACGCCGGGATCGGCCAAGGTCGAGGTGTCGCCCAGGCTGCCCGGCTCGTCCTCGGCGATCTTGCGCAGGATGCGGCGCATGATCTTGCCGGAGCGCGTTTTTGGCAGACCCGGTGCGAACTGAATCTGGTCGGGCGAAGCGATCGGGCCGATCTCCTTGCGCACCCAGGTGACGAGCTCCTTGCGCAGATCCTCGGTTGGCTCGATGCCGGCCATCAGGGTCACATAGGCGTAGATGCCCTGGCCCTTGATGTCGTGCGGGAAGCCAACCACGGCGGCCTCCGAAACCTTCTCATGCGCCACCAGCGCGCTTTCGACTTCGGCGGTACCCATGCGGTGGCCGGAGACGTTGATGACGTCGTCGACGCGGCCGGTGATCCAGTAATAACCGTCGGCATCGCGCCGGCAGCCGTCGCCGGTGAAATACTTGCCCTTGTAGGTCGAGAAATAAGTCTGCTCGAAGCGGGCGTGGTCGCCATAGACCGTGCGCATCTGGCCCGGCCATGACCGCGTCAGGCACAGATTGCCTGATGTCTCGCCGTCCAGCACGTTGCCGTCGGCGTCGACGATCTCGGGCACCACGCCGAAGAACGGCTGCGTCGCCGAGCCCGGCTTGAGCTTGGTGGCGCCGGGCAGCGGCGTGATCAAAATGCCGCCGGTCTCGGTCTGCCACCAGGTATCGACGATCGGGCAGCGGTCGTCACCGACGACGCGGTGATACCATTCCCAGGCTTCCGGATTGATCGGCTCGCCGACCGAGCCGAGCAGGCGCAGGCTGGCGCGCGAGGTCTTCTTCACCGGCGCGTCGCCGCTCTGCATCAGCGCGCGGATCGCGGTCGGCGCGGTGTAGAAGATGTTGACCTTGTGCTTGTCGATGACGTTCCAGAATCGCGAATTATCCGGGTAATTCGGCACGCCTTCGAACATCAGCGTGGTCGCGCCGTTGGCGAGCGGTCCGTACAGAATGTAGCTGTGGCCGGTGACCCAGCCGACGTCGGCGGTGCACCAGTAGATGTCGCCGTCGTGATAGTCGAAGACGTATTGATGCGTCATCGCGGCGAACACGAGATAGCCCGCGGAGGTGTGCAGCACGCCCTTGGGCTGCCCTGTCGAGCCCGAGGTGTAGAGGATGAACAGCGGATCCTCGGCGTGCATGTGCTCGACCGGGCATTCCGTCGTCACCATTTTGGCGGCGTCGTGGTACCAGAGGTCGCGCGAGGGATTCATTTCGACCGCGCCGCCGGTGCGCTTGACCACGACGACCCAGTCGACGCCGTCTGCCTTGGCGAGTGCCGCGTCGACATTGGCCTTCAGCGGCACCTTCTTGCCGCCGCGCAGGCCCTCATCCGCGGTGATGATCACCTTGGACTGGCAGTCGTTGATGCGCTGGGCGAGGCTGTCGGGCGAGAAGCCGGCGAACACCACGGAGTGAATCGCGCCGATCCGCGCGCAGGCCAGCATCGCGTAGGCCGCCTCCGGAATCATCGGCAGGTAGATGGTGACACGGTCGCCCTTCTTGACGTTCCGGGTGCGCAGGATGTTGGCCATCCGGCAGACCTCGTCGTGCAGCTCCTTGTAGGTGATGTGCCGGGATTGTGAGGGATCGTCGCCTTCCCAGATGATCGCGGTCTGGTTGGCGCGGCTGTGGAGATGCCGGTCGATGCAATTATGGGCGACATTGAGAACGCCGTCCTCGAACCATTTGATCGAGATGTTGCCAGGCGCGAAGGAGACGTTCTCGATCTTCGTTGGGGCGTGCATCCAGTCGATGCGCTTGGCCTGCTCCGCCCAGAAGGCGTTCGGGTCCGAGATCGAGCGGGCGTACATGTCCTTGTACTTGGCCTGGTCGACCCAGGCGCGCTTCGCCCATTCTGCGGGGACGTCGTAGATCTTCTCGGACATGTTTCCCTCCACATACGGCAAGCCGAGCACAGGCCAGCCGACTTGATCGTTGAACCGATTATGCGTCGGGCTAACCGGACCCGACAAGGTGCACAAGCTGGACCTTCGGCGAGCAGCCGGCCATGCGGAGGATCAAGCCGCTTCGTGCGACTGTCGCAGTTTTGAAACAGGGCGACGGGGCTTTCGGGTCTTTACCGAGATCCTCGGAATGGGCCGGCGCAGAGCGCCATGCTCCCGGCAGCGGTATTTAGAAACCGCCCTCACTGATTCGGGACTCGCAATGCGGTTCGGAACACCCTAAGTGGCTAACCCGGGTCCAACGAGACCCCTTGGAACAAAAATCAGAACAGCGGCATTGACCGATAACAAACAGGGCTAAGGCATAAGACTATGATGGATCAGCAGAATCTCGGGACTTTGCGGCCCGCTTCAGCCGATCCTGCTGCCATTGCACTGGCCAAAGCCCTCGGACAATGGCCGAAACCGGCCGGTTCCGGCCGTCCCAGCCCGAAAAAAGCGTTCGACACGGCCCCTGCAGCGACGGTCGAGGCCCTCGCCAAGGAACTGGGCCTGCGGCTCGGCGACCAGAACGAGCTGACCATTCGCCGCATCAGGCGCGGCAAGGGCTATTCCTTCGTGCGGCCCAACGGGGTCCACATCCGCGATGCCCGCACTATTCGGCGGCTGCATTCGATGGCGGTGCCGCCGGCCTATCGCGAGGTGCGCTACTCTGCCGATCCGAGCACGCATCTCCAGGCGGTGGGACGCGATGCCGCGGGCCGGCTGCAATATCGCTATCACGCCGATTGGGAGAAGGTCCGCGAGCAACGCAAGGCGCATCGTCTGGAGAAGCTCGTCGGCGCGCTGCCCAAGATCCGGCGCAAGGTTTCGGCGTTCTTGTCGGGCGACGAGCCGACCCGCGAGTTCGCGCTCTCGGCCGTGATCGAATTGATCGCGCGCACCGCGATCCGCCCCGGCAACGAATCCTATGCCCGTCTCAACGGCACCCGCGGGGCCACCACGCTGCTGAAGTCCAACGTCTCGCTGGAAGACGACAGCTTCGTGCTGACCTTCAAGGCGAAGGGCGGCAAGGCGGTGCGCAAAGAGTGCGACGCGGCCAAGCTCGTGCGCGCCATCGGGATTTTGCAGGGCGTTCCGGGCAAGCGCATGTTCCAGTATCGCGATGCCTACGGCATCGTGCGCGCCGTCAGCACCACGCAGGTGAATGCGTTTCTGCGCGAGATCGCCGGCATCAAGATCTCGCTGAAGGATTTCCGCACGCTGATGGCCTCAGCCGTGGTCGTGGAATCGCTGTCGCGGATCACGCCGGCGACCAGCCAGCGCGGCCGCAAGAAGCAGGTGCTGGAGGCGATCCGCGGCGCGGCCGACCAGCTCTCCAACACGCCGGCGATCTGCCGCAAGAGCTATGTTCACGACACCATCGTCACCGCGTTCGAGGACGGCATCCTCGAACGCTTCGCCGCGACCATGAAGGGCCAGCGCTCGCAGGCCAGGCGGGAGCAGCTTTTGCAGCAGGTGGTGGCGACCGCGGCGGTCTGATCCGCTCCCGTCGCTACGTCTTGTTGGAAACGCCGTTGTCGGGACCGGGATCGCTGCCCGCGGCTGCCGCCGTGAGCCGTCCCAGATAATGCGCCCATCCCGTCGCGTGTGCGGCAGCCTGTTCCTCGGTCGGCAGCCCGCTATGGGTCATGCGCAGCAATGTGCCGCCGTCGCGTTCGATCAGGTCGATCTCGATCAGGCTCGAGCCGGGCGGCACTTCCTGGCCGCCCTCCCATCCAAACGTGTAGGCGAGACGATGCACCGGCACGACTTCGCGGAACGCGCCGCGGGCAACGCCGCCGCGGGGGCCGATGCCTTTGAGCAGATACAGCCCGCCGGGATGTGGCTCCGTGGTCGCATCGGAACCCATCCAGCTCAAAATCTTCTCGGGGTCGGTCAGGTAAGCGAAAACGGTGGCGCGTGGGGCGGCGATCTGGGTCTCGCGTCGCACTATGAACGGTTCGGTCATCGGCGATCATCCCTGGGCTGACCGTTGGACATGGCGGCGCTCGGGCGGCCCGTCAAGGATTGCCCGTGACAAAGACCGCCTGCGTTCGTCATGATCGGCCCATGCACCTCTCGCCGACGCTCGCCTGGCTTGTCGATGCCGCCGCCGATAGCACCGGGGCCGACCGCCTGCTCGCGGATCTCGGCGCACATCTGGTCGCCGACGGCGTGCCGCTTGCGGCAGGCAGCCTGACGCTCGAGGTGCCACATCCGCTGATCGCGAAGCGGACATGGTTGTGGCGCGCGGAGAACGGCCGGGTGATCGAAGCGCTCGGCTTCGCACCAGGCGGCCTTGCGCCCGACCCGCCTAACGATGCCGGCCGCCGCTGGCTGCGCGACATCGCGGAGGGTGAAGTGCACGAAGATGTGGTCGGACGGCCCGACGGGCCGTTGCTCGGCTGGATCGGGCCGCGTCCGTTCACCGCGGCCGAGACCGAGCAATTGCGCCAGGCCGCGCGCTTCGCCGCGACGCCCCTTGCGGTGCTTGCCGCGCGTGCAACCTTGCGCGCGACGTTGGATGCTTATCTCGGCAAGCGTAGCGCGGAGCGGGTGCTGGCGGCACCCCTGCGGCGCGATCTCGGCGAGACCATTCAGGCCGCGCTGCTCTATGCCGATCTACGCAATTTCACGCTCCTGTCGGAAACCAATCCGCCTGCCGACGTCATCGCGGCGCTCGATGCCTGGTTCGATCGCATCGCCGGCGCGGTCCACGCCTTCGGCGGCGAGGTGCTGAAATTCATCGGCGACGGCGTGCTCGCGATCTTTCCGGTCGTCGGGGCGTCACCGCGCCAAGCGTGCGATGCGGCGCTGCGTGCCGCGCGCGCAGCCGAAGCCGGGATGGCGTATCTCAACGCGGAGCGTCGTGCCCAAGGTCTGCCGCCGCTCGCGTTCGGCGCGGCGCTGCATCTTGGCGAGATGCTGTGGGGCAATATCGGCGCCGCCAACCGGCTCGATTTCACGGCGATCGGTCCCGCCGTCAATCTCGCCAGCCGGCTCGAAGGATTATGCAAGCCGCTCGGCAGAACCGTGCTGGTGTCGGGCGCGCTCGCCGCCGAAACCGACATGCCTCTGATCGCGCTCGGATCGCACTCGCTGCGCGGCATTGCCGCGCCGTGTGAGGTGTTTGCACTGCCGGAGAAGCAAGCTCCGCTATCGTAGCCCGCATGAGCGTAGCGACATGCGGGATCGCAGCAGTAGTCCCGGATATCGCTTCGCTCATCCGGGCTACAGCGCCTAAGCCTACATCCCGCCCATCTTGCAGACGAGCTTCCATTCCTCGGCCGTCACCGGCTGCACCGAGAGGCGCGAATATTTCACCAGCGCCATGTCGGCGAGCTTCTTCTCGGCCTTGATCGCGGCCATTGTCACCGGAATGTTCAACGGCTTGTCGGCCTTGATGTCGACGCAGACGAATTTTTCCGTCTTGTCGGTCGGATCGAGGTAGGCTTCCTTGATAACTTCCGCGATGCCAACGATCTCCTTGCCCTCGTTGGAATGATAGAAGAACGCCTTGTCGCCCTTCTTCATGGCGACGAGATTCTGGCGCGCGGTGTAATTGCGCACGCCGGTCCAGGCTTCGCCCTTGGCGCCTTTCGCCACCTGCTGGTCCCAGGACCACACCGATGGTTCGGATTTCACCAGCCAGTACGCCATGTTCATTCCTCTGCCTTGAAAGGTCGCGCCATCAGCCCCGAGATCGCGGCGTCGATCGTGCTTCTGCCGGTCAAAATCGACGCGACGGCTTCCGATACCGGCATTTCGATGCTTTGCGAAGCCGCGAGCTCGATCAGTACCGGCGCGGTGAATTCGCCTTCGGCAAGCTTGCCGGCGGGCGGCTGCTCGCTGCGGCCAAGCGCCAGGCCGAGCGCGAAATTGCGCGATTGTGGGCTCGAGCAGGTCAGGATCAGATCGCCGAGGCCAGACAAGCCCGTGAGTGTTTCGCTGCGTGCGCCGAGCGCGCGGCCGAGGCGTGTCAGCTCGGCAAAGGCGCGGGTGGTGAGTGCGGCCTGGGCGGAAGCGCCGAGCTTGCGCCCGACCGCGATGCCGACCGCGATCGCTAGCACGTTCTTGGCGGCGCCGCCGATCTCGACGCCGCGGACATCGGTGGAGTGATAGGGCCGAAACGTCGGCGAGCCCAGCGCCTGCACCAGGTGGTTGGCCAGCGTTTCTTCCCTCGCCGCCAGCGTGACCGCAGTCGGCAGGCCACGCGCGACATCGTCGGCAAAGCTCGGACCCGACAGGATCGCCGGCTGCGCGTGAGGCGCGGCCTCGACGATCACGTCGGTCATGAATTTATGGGTGCCGTGCTCGATGCCCTTGGCGCAGGCAATGATCGGCACCGGTCTCGCCAGGTGCGAGGCGAGCATGTTGACAGCACCGCGCAGATGCTGCGCGGGCACTGCGATCAGCAGCATATCCGCGCGCGCGGCGAGCGCCAGGTCGCTCGTGACGATGATCTCCGGGGCAAGCCGCACGCCGGGCAGCCGCGGATTGTCTCGGGTCGATGCGATCCGCGTCGCGTGCTCGGGATTGCGCGCCCACAGCGTCACGTTCCGTCCGGCCCGCGCCGCTACCATCGCCAGCGCCGTGCCCCAGGCACCCGCGCTGATCACCGAAACCGATTGCAACGCTGTCATTGCCAGATCTCTCCACTCCCTCGCCCCGCTTGCGGGGAGAGGGTCGGGGTGAGGGGGAGTCTCCGAGAGGACGGTGACAGAGAGACTCGCGGAGAATCCCCCTCACCCGGATTGCATCTCCGATGCAATCCGACCTCTCCCCGCAAGCGGGGCGAGGTGAAGCGGAGCGCGTGGCGACAGCACGGCATTCAATATCCCGCGCGTGTCTTGCCGTATCCGGCCGGTGCCGTCGCGTTCGCATCGAGCAGCCAACGCGCGCGGGGCTGTGCTTCCATCGTGTCGGTCATGCCGAGTGCGAGACGTTCGGCGCCGGCCCAGGCGATCATCGCGCCATTGTCGGTGCAGAGCGCCGGCGGCGGCATGATCAATTGTGTACCGGCTTTCCTCGCAACCTCATGCAGGGCGCCGCGGATCGCCTGATTGGCGGCAACGCCGCCGGCCGCCACCAGCGCACGTGGCGCACCGAACTGCTCGCGGAAGAGTTTGAGACCGACGCTCAACCGGTCGGCTGTGGAGTCGAGCACGGCAGCCTGAAAGCTCGCGCAGAGATCGCTGACGTCCTGCGGTGTGATCTCGGCCAACCGGCTCGCTTCGTTGCGCACCGCCGTCTTCAATCCCGATAGCGAGAAGTTGGCGTCGGGGCGTCCCTGCAGCGGCCGCGGAAACGCAAATCGCGCCGGATCGCCGTTGGCTGCCGCGCGCTCGACCTGCGGCCCGCCCGGATAGGGCAGCCCCAGCATCTTCGCGACCTTGTCGAAGGCCTCGCCGATCGCATCGTCGACGGTGGTGCCGAGCCGCACATACTGGCCAACGCCGGTGACGGCGACGATCTGGGTGTGGCCGCCAGAGGCGAGAAAAAGGCAATAGGGAAATTCGAGTGCGTCGGTCAGGCGCGGTGTCAGCGCATGCGCTTCCAGATGGTTCACCGCGACCAGCGGCGTGTCGTGCACCATCGCGATCGCCTTCGCGGTGGTGAGCCCGACGATGACGCCGCCGATCAGTCCCGGGCCCGCGGCGGCCGCGACACCGTTGAGCTGGGCGAAGTCGATGCCGGCCTCAGTCATGGCGCGGTCGATGATGCCGTCGAGCAGGTCGACATGGGCGCGGGCCGCGATCTCCGGTACCACGCCGCCGAAACGGGCATGCTCCTCGACCTGCGACCACACGATATTGGACAGGATCTTGCCGCTGCCGTCAGGCGCACGCTCAATTACCGCCGCGGCGGTCTCGTCGCAGGTGGTTTCAATGCCCAGTACCAGCATTGGCGAATTGTTATCCAATTTGCGCCCTTCTCACGCCCCTTGCGCTCATCCGCAAAGCAGAGTTCTGGTACGTCCGGTAGCATTCCGGGGTCGGCCAACGCAATCGTCACGCGCGGCCGTCCCTCGTGAAAGCGCCACCGCCACGTGGTTCGGGAACACAAGCGATGTCCATTCTTGTCACACGGCCGCATCCCGACAATGAGGCGACGTCGGAAAATCTACGGGCGCGGGGGCATGTGGTGCTGCTGGCGCCGGTGCTCAAGTTCGAGCCGGTCGCCTTCCATGCCGAGAGTGAAACAAGCTACAGCGCCGTCATTGTCACTTCGGCCAATGCAATTCGTGCCGTCGCGCCGCAATTGCAGGAACTTGGTCTCCTGGAGCTGCCGCTGTTTGCCGTCGGCGAGCACACGGCCGCCGCCGGGCGCGATGCCGGCTTTGCCGAGGTGATCGTCGCTGGTGGCGACGGTGCTGCCCTGCGCGACAAGGTGATGCAGAGCGCGCGCGACAAGCGGCTGAAGAAAAAGGGCACGTTGCTCTATCTCGCGGGCGCGGATCTGTCGCGCGACCTCGGTGGCGAGCTGAGCGCCGAAGGCTTCAACGTCGTCACGCAGACGACCTATCGCATGGCGCCGGTCAAGCTGTTGCCGCGCGATGTCTGTGAGGGCTTTGCCGCCCATGGGATCGAGGCGGTGCTGCATTACTCCCGGCGCAGCGCGCGGGCTTTCCTGGAGGCCGCGCGGGGCGAAGGCGTCGAAATCTCGGCTCTGGCGATCCCGCAATGCTGCCTGTCCGAGACGGTCGCGGGCGTGCTGCGCGAGGCCGGTGCCTCGCAGGTTCTGGTGGCGGCGACGCCGGACGAAAATGCCTTATTTGACACCTTGGAGCGTGCTTTGCGCACCCGTTTGGCGTAAGAGGTCGGGCCGAATCCGACGCAATCGGATCCGTTCGTTCAGGGCATGTAAGTGTGAGGAACCGTCACGATGGCCGACGACAAGCCTGAAGACGCAGGATTGGCTCCCGAGTCCGGCCGCGCCAAGCGCATCCCGCCCACCATCGACCTCCAGGCAACCGAGGTCTCGACCCAGCCGCAGGAGGTGGCGGGCGAGCCTGAGGCAGCGACCGAACAGGCCGCGCATGAGCAGGCCAATTCTGAAGAGGGCAAGTCTCAGGAGGAAATGTCTCAAGAGGCAAAGTCCGAAGAATCTCATGCCGAGCCGCAGCCCGAACCTGCAGAGGAAGAGTCTTCCGTTGCGTCCGCGTCGGTATCGCCGTCGATTTCACCCTGGGTTATCGCTCCGTTCTCCGGCGCTGTCGCAGCCGCCATTGTGATCGCCGTCGGCTGGATGCTGGGCTGGCCTGCGGTGCAGGCGCCGCCCGCTGCTCCGCAAGTGACGGGCGCATCCGTCGACGCGCTGAGCGGGCGCGTTGCTGCGGTCGAAGCCAAGGCGGGCAAGCCTGCCGCCGATCCGGCCGTAATGGCGCGGATCGATGCGCTGGAGAAATCCGCAACGAGCCTGCGCAGCGAAATCGCCAATCTGCGCGCACAATCCGACAAGACCGCGAGCGCCCTGAACGACGCGAAACCGGCGCCGTCTGCTGCCGCGCCCGATCTTGCCGCTCTCAACGACCGCCTCGCGCAGCTCGAGCGTGCCAGCAAGACCGAACGTGCGGAACTCGCGCAGCAAAGCGAGAAGATCGCCGACGCGAAGATGATGGACGACAAGCCGTTGCGCCATGTGGTGGCGGCCGCCTTGCTCGACGTCGCCGTTCGCCACGGCGATGCTTACGCATCGCAGCTCGCCGCCGCGCGGTCGCTGGCGGCAAAGCCGGATATGCTGAAGCCGCTCGACACTTTTGCATCGTCAGGCATTCCGACGCCGGTCGCGCTCAGTCGCGAGCTCCTCAACATCGTGCCGAAATTGTCGCCGCCTGCGGAAGCCCCGGCCAGCGGCACCGGCATCGTCGAGCGCCTTCAGGCGGGGGCGTCGAAACTCGTCCGCATCGAGCGGACCGACGGGGTCGGCAACGATCGCGGCGCGATCGTTGCGCGGGTGACGGCGGCTGCGTTGCGCAACGATTTCGTCGAGGCACGGCGCGAGTTGAAGACGTTGCCCGAGGCCGATCGCGCACCGGCGCAAGCCTGGCTCGACAAGGCCGATGCCCGTGACGCCGCGCTCGCCGCCTCACGCAAATTCGCCGACGCCGCCATGGCGGATCTCGTCAAGCCTGGTCAATAAAGGTTCGCGCAACCATCAGCGCGTATAGGGATCGTCATGCTTCGCATCGTCCTCTTCCTCGTCCTGATCGCGCTGGCGGCGGCCGGCGCGGCCTGGGTCGCCGACCAGCCCGGCGACCTCGTCCTGACCGCGGGCGCCTTCCGCGCCACAACGACGCTTCCCCGATTCGTGTTCTTGCTTGGCCTCTTTGCCGCGGCAGTCGTGCTGGTCTGGAGCCTGCTGACGATGGTCTGGCGCGCTCCGGGGCGTCTGCGCCGCCGTCGTCACGAAAAGCGTCATGCGCGCGGCCGCCACGCTATTACCCACGGCCTGCTTGCGATCGGCCATGGCGACACCGCGCTTGCCCGTCGCCACGCCGATACCGCGGGGCGGCTGGCTGCAAACGATCCGCTCGCGCTTCTCTTGCAGGCGCAATCGGCGCAGCTCGAGGGCAATCGCGACGAGGCCCAGCGCGTCTTCCGTGCCATGGCCGAGCGCGACGACACGCGCCTGCTCGGCCTGCGCGGTCTGTTCATCGAGGCGCAGCGCGCCGACGATGCGGTCGGCGCGGTGATGATCGCCGAGGAAGCGATCAAGCTGTCGCCGTCCTCGACCTGGGCCTCGCATGCGGTGCTCGGCTTCCGCTGCGCGCGCGGTGACTGGAGCGGCGCGCTCGCGATCCTCGATTCGAATCTGTCCGCGGGCCTGATCGACAAGCAGGCCTATCGCCGCCAGCGCGGCGTGCTGCTCGCCGCACGCGCGCTGGAATTGGAAACGATGGACCGCGACGTCGCGCGTGAGAGCGTGATGCAGGCGGTCAAGCTCGCGCCGACCCTGGTTCCTGCCGCAGTGCTTGCTGCAAAATTCGAGAGCGAGGCGCATCAGGTGCGCCGCGCCATGAAGCTGGTGGAAACCGCTTGGCTCGCCAATCCGCATCCTGATCTCGCGGATGCCTATGCGCATGTGAAGCTCGGCGATTCCGCGCGGCAGCGTTTGCAGCGGGTCGAGACGCTTGCGGCCAAGATTTCTGCCGACAAGGCCGGTTATGTCGAGGGCCAGCTGGCGATCGCGCGCGCCGCGATCGATGCGTCCGAGTTCGCCCGTGCGCGCGAAGTGCTGTCGCCTTACGTCAACGATCCCACCCAGCGCGTTGCGCTGCTGATGGCCGAGATCGAGCGTACCGAGCATGGTGACGGCGGCCGGGCCCGCGCCTGGACCTTGCGCGCGGTGCGCGCCCGGCATGATCCGGCCTGGACCGCGGACGGTTATGTCAGCGACCGCTGGCGTCCGGTGTCCCCGGTCACCGGCCGGCTTGACGCGTTCCAGTGGCAGACGCCGGTCGCTAGTCTTCCTTCCGACAGGGGCGCGATGATCGAATCCTCAGCCTTCGAGGAAGCCATGCTGGCGGCTCCGCCGCCGAAGCGGGTGACGGCGGCCCCAAGCGAAGGCCCGGCGGAACCGGTTGTCACGGCGCCGGATCCGGTGCCTGCCGCGCAGGACAATTCGCCGCCTCTTGAGGCCCAGGAAATCTCAAAGGAGGCCGTCCAGGAGGTCGTCCAGGAAGCCGCCAAGGAAGAGCCGGTCGTCGCGCCCGCTGAGCCGGTCCAACCGGCCCCTGAGATCGTCGAATCATCGCCGGCTGCGGCAACGCCCGTGTTCCGGACCCGCGCCGACCTTGGCAAGCCCGCACCAGCCCCCATTCCCGCCGTCATCCCGATCGTCCGTGCACCTGATGATCCCGGGATCGACGACGAGGGTCCGAGCGATGAATTTACGGAACAAATCGGTACGCCCAGGGACCATGCAAAGGCCCAGGCCGGCGGCTGGCGCGGATTCTGGTCTCGCTGGGGCGGGTGAGCGGCATTTGGGAGCCGGCGCCACCTTGCCAATTCGGGCCATGCCCGATATCAGGAGCGCGTAACGGGACCGGCCTCGCGCGGGCCCCGGCAAGGTTCGCCGCAATAGCTCAGTTGGTAGAGCACGTCATTCGTAATGACGGGGTCGGGGGTTCGAATCCCTCTTGCGGCACCAGCGCCCCAGCTCATTTGATCTCCGCGAGCCAGACGTTCTGAGCATTCGGTCATCATGTGCGCACTGCGCAGATGAGTCCGGTCGAGCGCAGCCATTGCATCACCGTGACATCACGTCGGATATCGCACGCCAGTCTGGGTGATCGTGATCACATAAACTCGCGATCGGCTCTCCTAGTGTCCAGCTCACACCAAACACGGGGAGATTTCATATGCGCAAGATCATTCTGGTGGCCGCCATGGTGCTGGTCTCTGCATCTGCCCAGGCCGGAGGCCCGCGCAGCCTGTCGCTGTCCGCGGTGAGCGAGCCGGCTTCGGTTCAGCAAACGGCGCCGGCGCTTGCTGCCGCGCCGACGCAGGTGAGCGAAGCAGCGCCAGCCGCCGAAGCTCCGAAATATCTCGATCGCCCGCCGGCGGTTTCGCTTGCTGCGCCTGCGGCGGCCACACCCGCACCCACGACCACGACGACCTCAGCGCCCGCGACGACGACCCAACCCGCCGCGAAGACGACGGCCAAGGCAGACAAGCCGAAGCACAAGCGCAGCTGGACCGAAGGCCGCATCATCGGTGAGCTGCATCGTCACGGCATCTACTGGTAAGATGCCTGCTCTCAAAAAGCATATGGCCGGGACAAGCCCGGCCATGACGCGAGAGTTTTGGATTTGATCGGCGCTTACTGCGAAACCGTCTGCACCACGCTTCCGATCGGGCGTGCGCTCGAGGTCGGCACCTTCAGGTCCTTCAGCAGCGCCTCGTCATATTCCGGCAGCGTCTGGAAAGTCGTCTTGGCCTTCATCTGCACGATCTTGTAGCCGCCGGCCTTCAACCGCGCGAGCAGCGCCGGCATGGCTTCCCCGGTGTGCTTCTGGAAGTCGTGCATCAGGATGATGCCCTTGCCGAGCTTGTCGAGCCTGGTCATCACGGTCTCGATGATCTTCTCCGGCGTCGCGCCCTTCCTGAAGTCGAAGGAGTCGATGTCGGTCGAGAACATCGCGACGTTGCGAGTACCGAAATAGCTCACGATCGCCGGATTGTGCTGAAGCTGCGGGAAGCGGAAGAACGGTGCGGGATTGGTGCCGAGCGCAAACCTCACTGCGCTGAAGCCCTTCTCGACCTCGTCCTTGGCCATCTGCTCCGTCATCTTCTTGCCGTTCAGATTGACGTGCGACCAGGTGTGCGCGCCGACCGTGTGGCCCTGGGCCAGCACCTGACGCAGGATTTCCGGATGGTAGGTCGCATGCTTGCCGACCGAGAAGAACAGCCCCTTGGTGCATTCATCCGCGAGCGCCTTCAGCACGGCGGGCGTGTTGACCGGCCAGGGGCCGTCGTCGAAGGTCAGCACGACCTCCTTGTCGGTGAGGAAGTCGAACTGCTTGAAATGATCGAAGCCGAAGCCCGGACCGCCGGTGGTGTCGATCTCGACCACGCGGGAGACGCCGAGCGCGTTCGGATTGGCGCAGGTCGATTTCTGCTGCACCGGCATCGGCGCGGGTGCGGGCGCCGGGGCGGCTGCCGCCGGCTTGGCCGCAATCGCCGCCGTGGTCGCGACGTCGTCCTTGGCGGCGAGCTTCGCCTGTGCCGGCAATTGATCTGCGGCACGGGCGGCAATTGTCTTGGGAGCGGCCTGGTCGGCGCGCGAGGAATAATAAAACCAACCGCCGGCGGCGATCACGACCGCCGCAACTACACTGGCCAGCATCAGGCCCAACGCATTACGCATCGCCATTCTTTCCAATTACGCAACCAAACCGGCGGAATTTCCCGCTCGCCGAGCCATTAATGCGAAGGAACAGTTAACGTGACACCAACACGACAGCGGATATGAAGGAATTTCAGCGAGGTGCGCCAACGTGACCGAAGTCACAGAGGGTGGGCCTCCCGTGACCGTCATCACAGTGGAAACTGTTTTGCTGGAGCATGGTCAGTCCCATCAACAACGGGCCCGCTTCCAGCGGTGCCAATGGGAGCTTCAAATGACCAACTCGCTGAACATCAAGTCCTTGAGTAGCAAGATCCGCGACACCAGCCTGGCTCTGGGCTTTGCCGCCATCCTCTCGATCGCCTCGACCGGCTCCAGCTTCGCCTTCTCGTCCGAAGCGCAGCAGCAGTGCACCGGCGACGCCTTCCGTCTGTGCTCATCGGAAATCCCGAACATCCCGAAGATCACGGCGTGCATGATGAAGCATCGTTCGGATCTGAGCGCCGGTTGCCGTGCGGTGATGGACAAGGACCTCGCCAAGGGCGGCGCGTCACGCAAGGTCGCTGACGCCCAGGACGGTCAATAACAGCAACGATAGCGTCGTTGCGTTGGTTAGCTCCCCTCGCGATGTGCCCCGGCGTGAATGCCGGAGCCACGCGGCGGCGCAAGCCCGCCTGCCAATAAAGCGTTGCGGCTTCGGTATCGTCGCTCTAGCTTCCCCGCACATCTTCCGGGTAAGAGGCATTACGCGATGACCAGATTTCTTTTCATTATTCCATTGATCCTGTTTGCATCGGCCGCGTCAGCGCAGCAGCCCGGTCACGACGCCTGTGCGCGCGATGTGACGCGCTTCTGCCGCCCGGTGATGAACAATGGCGATCAGGCTGTGCTCGCCTGCCTCAAGCAGAACCGTACGCGGCTCACCAAAGGCTGCGACAAAGTGCTGACGGATCACGGGCAGTAAGACGTCGCTACGGACTCGCAAAAACCTACGTGCTGCTTCCCGCCGCAGTGGCGACCACGGGCAGCACCTCACTTGCGGCCTGGTCCGGTGTCTCCTCTTTCCAGCGCACCGAGCCGAACGGACGCTCCAGCATGCGGCGGATCCGCACCGGGTCGGGACCGATGTGGAAATCGATCGCCTCCTGATGCAGAGCGCGTTCGGACTGGGTCGAGCGGTTGCGCTGGCGCAGATAGTCGAGCCAGGTCGGACAGTGGTAGCGCTCGGTCCACAATTCGGGATCGGCGATGTCGCGCGCGATCGACCAGCCATAAGCACCGTTGCGCTGACGAGAGAGCTGCACGTCCTGCATCACGTTGTGAAAGGCGCGCGCGTTCTCTTGGGCGACGCGGTATTCGATCTCGACCACCAGCGGCCCGCTGCGTGCCGTGAGCGACAGCTTGACTTCCGGATCGGCCAGCAAATCGGCGTCTTCGTTACGGGCGCCGACGCGCGGCATCGTGAGCCAGATCCCCAGCACCGGCGAGATCAGCATCAGGCTGGCCGCCGTCAGCAAGGCGACCTCGACGCCGGCATAGTCGGTGAGATGGCCCCAGCCCCAGGCGCCGACCGCGATGCCGCCGGAAATCGAGGCCTGGAACGCCGCAAGCGAGCGGCCGGCGACCCAGCGCGGCGCCGAGAGTTGCACGCCGATATTGAACAGTGCGACGGCAGCCATCCAGACCGCGCCTGCGAGCACCAGCGCAGCCGCGGTCAGCACCGGCTCTGTGCTCACGGCGAGAGCGGCCATCGCAAACGCCATCGAGATGGTGCAGGCACGGATCGCGGCTTCGCCGCTCATGCGCTTGCGCAATTCGTGGATGTTGAGTGCACCGACTACGGCGCCCATCCCGAAGGCGCCGAGCATGATGCCGTAAGTCTGCGCGCCGCCATGCAGCAGATCGCGCGCGACCAGCGGCATCAGCGCCATGATGGCACCGCCGATCAGGCCCATCACCAGCGTGCGCAACAGCACGATCTTGATCGGCGGCGAATTGGTGATGTAGCGGAAGCCGGACACCATGGCGCGGTTGAGCTTCTCCCGCGGCAGCCGCGAGGGCTCGGTGTTGCGCCGCCAGAGCAGCAGCACCACCAGCAAGGGCAAATAGAGGATCGCGTTACACGCAAACGCCGCCACCGCGCCGAGCGCGGCGACGATCACACCGCCGACGGCCGGACCGAAGCTGCGCGCGATGTTGTAGCTGATGCCGTTCAGCGCGACGGCCGACGGCAGAGCATCGGGCGGCACCTGCTCGCTCACCGAGGATTGCCAGGCCGGACCGAACAGCGCGTTGCCGCTGCCGACCACGAAGCAGAACGCGAGCAGCGTTTCCGGGGAGATGTAGTTGAACCAGGCCAGGACCGTGAGCGCGGTCGCGCCAGTCAGCGCGATCATGAGCGCGATCAGGGTGACGATACGGCGGTCATACATGTCCGCGATGGCGCCTGCCGGCATCGAGATCAGCATGATCGGCAGCATCAGGGCGGTCTGCACCAGCGCCACCTTGTCCGCCGAGGCCGCCATCTGCGTCATCGCCCAGGCGGCGCCCACGCCCTGGATCAGCAGGCCGAGATTGGAGAGCAGGCTGGCGAGCCAGATGCGCCGGAACACGGTGTACCGCAGCGGCGCCATGATGCCGTCGGCCGCAATTTTCTGGCGATTCGTCTGCTCGGTCATATCCCCTTCCAAATGGGTGGCAGAAGTGGTCTTGAAGTTGTCTTTGGGCGATTCCGGCAAGTTCAGTGATGCCTGTGAAAGTCCTTCGCTGTCCAGTGGTTAGGCCGGTATAAGCGGTGCACAGAGATGGTTTTGCGGGGGAGGAACAGATGAAGCTGTCACGACGGATGATCTTGCAAGGGGCCGGCAGCTTGCCCTTCGCAGTTGCGAGCCTGCGGACGGGCGCATTGGCTCAACCTTCACCTGCCGGGCCGAGCGAGGTGCCTCCGATCCTGTTCGTCCACGGCAATGGCGATTACGACGCGCTCTGGATGACGACCTTGTGGCGGATGGAATCCAACGGTATCGCGCGCGACCGCATGGTGGCGATCAATTTCACCGATCCCAATGCACGAAGTGACGACAAGGTCGAGCAGGCGGGCCGCTCCTCGACTGAGGACCAGCGCCGCGAGCTCGCCGCCGCCATAGCCGAACTGAAGCGCCGCACCGGCGCCGCCCGCGTGGCGCTGGTCGGCAGCTCGCGCGGCGGCTATGCCATCCGCAACGTCATCAAGAACGGCGGCGCCGGCGATGTCAGCCACGCCGTGCTGTGCGGCACGCCCAATCATGGTGTGTTCGCGACCGACGACCAGCCCAACAGCGAGTTCAACGGCCGCGGCGCGTTCCTGCGCAGCCTGAACGAGGGCGAGAGCGAGGTCACGCCGGGTGTCGCCTTCCTCACCTTGCGCAGCGACGGCATGGACAAATACGCGCAGGCCGATGGCCGTTTCATCGGCAAGCCCGGTACGCCGACCGGCGTCAGCGTCGAAGGTCCGGAGTTGCAGGGGGCCACCAACCTCGTGCTCGGCGCACTCGATCATCGCGAGGTGGCGTTTCACCCCCGGGCCTTCCGCGAGATCTACAAGTTCATCGCCGGCCGCGAGCCCGCGCGCATCGCGATTGTGCCGGAGCAGGGCGTGAAGTTGAGCGGCCTTGTTACCGGCACGCCCGGCGGCGTGTCGACCAATCGCCCGGTGGCGGGTGCAACCGTCGAGATATTCCGCGTCGACCCTGATACCGGGGAGCGCAAGGGTAGCGCCGTGCACAGCGCGAAGACCGGCGCCGACGGCCGCTGGGGACCGGCGCAGGTCGAGCCTTCCTGGTCGCTCGAATTCGCCCTCGCAGCGCCGGATGTGCCGACCACGCACATCTACCGCTCGCCCTTCCCGCGCTCGTCCGACCTGGTGCATCTGCGCGCTGCGCGTCCGCTCGGGCCCGCGGACAAGGACGCCGGGGCTGTCGTGATCATGTCGCGTCCGCGCGGTTATTTCGGCCTGCCGCGGGACGTGGTGCTGCTCGACGGCAAGGAGCCGGCGGACGTCAAATCGGGGGTGCCCACGGATTCGACAGCAACGCTGCGCCTTCAGGCCGGCGAGGTCGGGCGTAACATCGTGGCCCAATTTGGCGAAGAACGAATTGTGGCACGCGCCTGGCCTGCCTCCGAGAACAGGATTGCGATTGCCGAGCTGACTTACTAGCTAATTGCCTGCGTCACCTCTGCGGGAGCGAGCCATGAACATCGCCAGCGTGCGTCGGCCCATCGTCCCTCCGACGCCGCCCCGTGCGCCCGACGACATGTCGTTCCTCGGCCGGCTTGCCGTGATCAAGCGGAACATGATCGCGACCTGGGGGCAGCGCGCCTACGAGGAAGACGTCATCGAGGGCCGCTTCTTCTTCCGCAACAGTTTCATCCTGAACCGGCCGGATGCGATCCGGCACGTCCTGCTCAGCAATTACGAGAATTATTCGCGCACCCCCGCGGGCATCCGCATGCTTCGTCCCGTGCTCGGCGACGGTCTTCTGATTGCGGAGGGCCATTCGTGGACGTTTCAGCGCCGCACTCTCGCACCGGCGTTCACGCCGCGTGCGACGGCAAATCTCGTTCCGCACATGACGGCGGTGCTCGACGAGACCATCGCGAAGCTCGACGCTCGCACGAGCGAGCCGGTCGATCTGCGCGAGATCATGCAGCGCATGACCCTGGAGATCGCCGGACGCACCATGTTCTCGTTCGGCATGGATCGCCATGGCCCGACCTTGCGCAACTTTGTCATGGAGTATGGAGCCCGGCTTGGGCGGCCGTACTTGCTTGACATGGTGCTGCCGCTGTCCTGGCCGAGCCCGATGGATTTTGCCCGCGCCCGTTTCCGCAAGCGCTGGACCGAATTCGTCGCGATGCTGATCGCCGAGCGGCGTGAGATGGGCAAGAAGGAGGGCGCGCCGCCGCGCGATCTGTTCGACCTCATGGACGAGGCGCGCGACCCCGAAACCGGCAAGGGCTTTTCGGACGAGCAACTCGTCGACGAAGTCGCGACCATGATCCTCGCGGGCCACGAGACCACGGCCACCGCGCTATTCTGGGCGCTCTATCTGCTCGCGCTCGATCCGGATACGCAGGAGGAGATCGCCTCCGAGACCCGTGGCGAACATCTCGACAGCATGGCCGATATCGATCGCCAGAAGTTCACCCGCGCCGCGATCGAGGAGACCATGCGGCTTTATCCGCCGGCCTTCCTGATCGCCCGGGCCGCGCGCGAGAAGGACAACGCGGCCGGCGTCGCGATCGGCAAGGGCGACATCATCATGATCGCGCCGTGGCTGCTGCACCGGCACGAGAAGCTGTGGGATCAGCCGAACGCGTTCATTCCAAAACGCTTCATGTCGACGGAAGCGCCCGATCGGTTTGCCTATCTGCCCTTTGGCGCGGGTCCGCGGGTCTGCATCGGCGCGCCATTCGCGCAAGCCGAATCCGTGCTGGCGCTGGGCCGGCTGATCGGCGCGTTCCGTGTCGAGCTTGCCGATACCAGCCCTGTCATTCCGCTCGGCGTCGTCACGACCCAGCCGGACCGTTCGCCGCTGTTCCGCATCACGCGTCGGTGACAGGCGTTCGCTTGGCCGACGGCGTGATCCACACCAGATAGAGTTACGCCATGAGCGACATTCAGGCCCAGTTTTCCGTTCTGAAGCAGACCGCGGATGCGAAAGTGGTCGACGCGATCGCGCGCCTTATCGACGATGGCGAAGATCACGAGCTCAACCGCGTCAATGTCCTCGATTTCGCGAAGCAGCACGGTCTCGATGAAGAGCACGCGATCTCGGCATTCCTGCATTCGGCGCGGCTCGGTCTATTCGATCTGGGCTGGAATGTGCTGTGCCCGGGCTGCGGCGGCGTGTTGGGGGCGCACTCGACCCTGAAGGCGCTCAAGCCCGACGATTATCACTGCGCGCTGTGCGCCTGCGGCTATAAGGCCTCCGTCGATGACCAGGTCGAAGTCTCCTTCACCGTCAATTCACGTGTCCGGCGCATTGCGGCGCATGATCCCGATACGCTTCCGGTGTGGGAGTACTTCAAGCAGGTGTTCTGGAGCTCCGGCGTCGACTTCAACAAGGAATCGTTTGCGACGCTCGCCAATGAGGTGACGCTGGATACGATGGAGCTGCCGGCCGGCGAGAAGGCGACCATGTCGCTGCAGCTGCCGAACGACTTCATCATCATCTTCGAACCGGTGACGCACGCCGCCCATTTCATCGACGTGCAGGGCGAGCCGACCAAGGACCGTCAGCAGCTCGCCATCATGTACAACAGGGTGCAGGCGCCGACGGGAACCACGACCATGCGGCCGGGCCCGCTGCGGCTGTCGCTGGAGAACCAGGCTGGCGTGCGCGTGCTGCCGTCGGTGTTCATCGCGGCCGAGGCGCTCCACCACCTCATCGGCAAGCGTAAGCCGTTTCTTACCGCCAAGCGGATGCTGTCGAACCAGACGTTTCGTGATGTGTTCAAGGCGGACAATCTCAGTCTCGACCAGCGGCTCCAGATCACCTCGCTGACCTTCCTGTTCACCGATCTGAAGGGCTCGACCGCGCTCTATGAGCGCGTCGGCGATCTCGCCGCCTTCGACCTCGTGCGCGCGCATTTCCACGCGCTGCTCGAGATCATCTCCTCCGAGAAAGGCGCGGTAGTGAAGACCATCGGCGACGCCGTGATGGCGACCTTCGTCCGTCCCGAGCATGCGATCGCAGCGGGTTTGCGGATGCGCGCGGCGATGGACGAGCTCAACAAAAAGCGCGGCACTGCCGATCTCATCGTCAAGATCGGCATCCACGAGGGTCCGTGTCTCGCGGTGATGCTGAACGAGCGGCAGGATTATTTCGGCCAGACCGTCAACATCGCCGCCCGCGTGCAGAGCCTCTCGACCGCGCAGGAGATCCACATCACCGGCCCGGTGCTGGATGCACCGGCGGTCGCCGAAGTCCTCAAGCAGCGCGAGATCAGGCCGATCCAGAAGCAGGCCGCACTGCGCGGCATCGCCGACAAGATGGTGGTGTACGAGATACCGTGACTGGGTGTCGTCCCGGCGAAGGCCGGGACCCATACCGCGTGATTTCCGAAACGGGCTGGATGGTCGTTGCCAAAGCCTTCGCCAAACCGCAGCCTGTGGTTATGGGTCCCGGCCTTCGCCGGGACGACATGTGCGCACTTGCCTTGCCCTACTCCAAAATCACAGCGCTCCAGATTGCCGAAACGTAATGCAGCGCGCGGAACTGACGCACGTTGCGCCGGTTGAGTTTCCTGCTCATATAATGCTGGTAGCGGCCGCGCTCTGCGGCTTCATCGATTTCGGTAGGACCTTATGCTCGACGGCCTGCGCCAATTCATCGCCGACATTGTTGCTCCCCATGCCCAGGACCGCGCATTCGGTGACAGTGATTACCGGCTGGCGGCGACCGCGCTGCTGGTTCACGTGATCTCGCTGGACGGCCAGCCGACGGCTGCCGAGCAGCGCAAATTGCACAGCCTGATCGAAAGCCACTTTGGGCTCGATCGCGGCACTGCCGATCGTCTGATCGCGGATGCGACGGAGGTCGAGGGTGAGGCGGTCGACCTCTATCACTTCACCAGCGTCATGATGCGCTCGCTCGACGAAGAGGGCCGCAAGCGGATCGTCCAGATGATGTGGGAGCTGGTCTACGCCGACGGCCAGGTCACGGAGTTCGAGGACAATGTGGTCTGGCGCGCCTCGGACCTGCTCGGGATCGCCCAGCGCGACCGGATCGACCTGAAGCACGCGGTCGCAGATCGTGCCGGTGGTCAGGTCAAGGACAGCGCGCTCGGTGGGTGATCTCTGCCAGCACCGCCAATTGACGGTTGTGGCGACACATGACGAAACTTTAATGTAGCCCCCGGCCGTCTCGACTCCGGATTCGTCCGTAAAATCCCGGTTTTTTTCGCCCCCTGTCACCCGCTCAAGTGGCCATGCTGTCAGCGCCGCTTGCCTGTCGCGCTCGGCCTATGCTCTGGTTCCAGCATTGCGGGGCCAAAAAACTTCAATTCAAGAGACTTCGATCGTGACTGAGCGGGTAACGTTGATCACCGGTGCCTCGGCGGGCATCGGCATGGAGCTGGCGCGTGTGTTCGCCGCGAACGGACATCGTCTTGCGCTGACGGCGCGACGCGCGGACCGGCTCGAGGCGCTCGCGAACGAGCTCGCCGCCAAGGGCGGCAAGAAGCCGATCGTGATCGCCTGCGATCTTGAGGACGCGGATGCCGGCGAGAAGATCGCGGCCGCACTCGCCGCTGAAGGCGTCGAGCTCGACAATCTCGTCAACAATGCCGGCTTCGGCGTATTCGGTGACGCAATCGAGCGCGACCGCGTCGAGCAGCTCGGCATCGTCGATGTCAATGTCCGGGCCCTGACGGATCTGTCGCTGCGCTTTGCCGATCAGCTCATCAGGAACAAGGGCGGTCTTCTCAACGTCGGATCGGTCGCGGGCTATCTGCCCGGCCCCGGCATGGCGGTCTATTACGCGTCCAAGGCCTATGTCATTTCCTTCACCGAGGCCTTGCGGGCGGAGCTTGCACCGCACGGCGTTCGCGTCACCGTCCTTTGCCCGGGCCCGGTGCCCACCGAATTCCAGGCGCGCGCCGGCGTCGGGTCCGGCCATGATACGGCCCTTCTCAATGTTCCTGCCGCCGATGTCGCACGGCAGGCCTATTGCGGGCTGATGGCCAATAAGCGGGCAGTGCTCCCTGGTCTGGGCATCAAGGTCGTGCCATTTGCGCTGCGCTTCTTCCCGCGCGGCTTCATCCTGTCGGCTACCAGCCGGTTTCAGAGGCAAAGACAGTAAAGAGAGCTCTCGGTCCGTCGTGGCCCGGAGCTTGCTTTCTATCGGGCGTGTGTGTGCGCAAACTCACACGAAATTAACGATCGCTTAGTTATGCTGGCGGTCTGAACCGATAGCACTCGCAGAGACCATGTCGTTCCGGACGAACAGGTTTGGTGGCGCAGAAGTGGTGCCCTTCCCCAGAAGGACGCCGAACGTCGCCGCCTCCGAAACCCGGTTGCCGGTTCTGATCATCCTGCATCAGGAATCCTCGACGCCCGGCCGCGTCGGCAATGCGCTGCGCGCGCTCGGCCATCGCCTCGACGTCCGCCGTCCCCGTTTCGGCGATCCGCTGCCCGAGACCCTCGACCAGCATGCGGGCGCAGTGGTCTTCGGCGGTCCCATGAGCGCAAACGACCCCGACGACTACATCCGTCGCGAGATCGACTGGATCGAAATTCCGCTCCGCGAACAGCGGCCCTTTCTCGGCATCTGCCTCGGCGCGCAGATGCTGGCGAAGCAGTTAGGGGCCCGCGTCGCGCCGCATGCGGATGCGCTGACCCAGATCGGCTACTACCCGATCCGCCCGACACCCGCGGGACACGGGCTCTGCCCGAATTGGCCGGCGCGGGTCTATCACTGGCATCGCGAAGGCTTCGAACTGCCGGTCGGCACCGAACTGCTTGCGGAAGGCGATGATTTTCCGGTGCAGGCGTTCCGCACCGGCAACGCTTTCGGCGTGCAGTTTCATCCTGATGTGACCTACGCAATGATGCATCGCTGGACCACGCGCGGCTATGACGGCCTCAGCGCGCCCGGCGCGCGGCAGCGGCATCATCATTTCGCAGATCGTGCCGTCTACGATGCCGCCGAACGCGCCTGGCTCGATCACTTCATCGACGGCTGGCTGACCCGCCGGCCGGTTCTGGCGCAAGCCGCCGAGTGATCGCGCCTTAGCAGGTCCTTAACGCAGGTCCTTGGCGCAAGCTCTTCTCATCCGTTTGTATGCTAGGCTCATTGTCAACGAGCGCGCGCGAACGCGTGCCGGCAAACAAAGGGAGAGCGCCATGGCCTACGAACACATTCTGTATGATGTCAGCGACAAGGTCGCGACCATCACGCTCAACCGTCCCGACCGCATGAATGCGTGGACGCCCATCATGGAGCGCGACGTGCGCCATGCAATGGAAGCATCGAGCGCCGATGACAATGTCCGCGTCATCGTCATCACCGGCGCGGGCCGCGCTTTCTGCGCCGGTGCCGACATGGACGCATTGAAGGGGCTCGACCCCGATGATGTCAGGCGCGCGTCGAACCTTCCGCCCTTCGACATGAACCGGCGGCCCGATTGGCAGACGCGCTATGGCTTCTATCCCTCGATCGGAAAGCCCGTCATCGCCATGCTCAACGGCGCGACCGCCGGCATCGGCCTCGTCCACGCGCTCTATTGCGACCTGCGCTTTGCCGCCGACAACACCGTGTTCACCACCGCCTTTGCGCGGCGCGGCCTGATTGCCGAGCACGGCATCAGCTGGATGCTGCCGCGAATCGTCGGCCACGCCAACGCGATGGATCTGTTGCTCTCGGCGCGGCGCGTTTCGAGTGACGAGGCGTTGCGGATCGGGCTGGTCAACCGGCTCTGTTCGCCGGAAAGACTCCGCGAGGAGACCTATGCCTATGCGCGCGACCTCGCCGATTTCGTCTCGCCGAGCGCGATGGCCGTGATCAAGCGGCAGCTCTACGAGGTGCCGTTCCAGACGCTGGCGGAGGCGACGATCGCGGCCAACCGGGACATGATGGTGGCGCTGAACGGCAGCGATTTCCGGGAGGGAGTCGCAAGCTTCATGGAGAAGCGGCCGCCGAGGTTTACGGGGAAGTAGGGGGAGGGATTCGGATGGAGCCCGCCGTCGCCCTTCGGGCTATGGCGCGGCAGCCTTCGCTCACTTCGCTGCGAGAGACCTTCCGGGCTTGCCTAGCCGTAGCTCGCGAAGCGAGCGAAGGCTGGTGGAGCCAGGCGGGATCGAACCGCCGACCTCGTCATTGCGAACGACGCGCTCTCCCAGCTGAGCTATGGCCCCTTTTGTAGGCCGCTCTGGTCAATGCGGCCGACAACCGGGCGCCATTTAAGTCCCCGCCAAGGTCAAGTCAAGGACGGCTGTAACCCGGTTTTAGCCATCCCGGCACCGACTTCCCTTGTTTGGACCGGGGGGAACCGATATCTAGCAAAAGACGTCAATCCCGACCGAAGCCAGAGTCTTTAAAAGCCATGCGTGCCGTTCTCGACATCGTCATCATCGTGCTCGACCTCTACGTCTGGCTGCTGATCGCGTCCGCGATCCTGTCCTGGCTGATCGCCTTCAACGTCGTAAACACCCGCAACCAGTTCGTGTCGGCGGTGGCGGAGTTCCTGTACCGAATCACGGAGCCGGTCCTGGCGCCGATTCGCAATTTCCTGCCCAGCCTCGGCGGCCTCGACATCTCGCCGATCATCCTGATCCTGCTCATCATGTTCATCGAGCGGGTGATCCTGTATTACATCTACCCGAACGTGATCTAGCAGGCTGGAGCGTCCTGGATTGCCAAAGAACCTTGTCATCAAGGAACCTTGGCGTTACGGGTCCGCAGGAATCAGCATCGCGCTGCGGGTAACGCCGCGCGGCGGCCGCGACGACATCGACGGGATCGAGCAGCTAGCCGATGGCCGTAGCGTGCTCAAGGTGCGTGTGCGCGCCATTGCCGATGGCGGCGAGGCCAACAAGGCAGTTCTGGTGCTGCTGGCGAAATCGCTGGGCGTGCCCAAGGCCAGCGTCAAACTCCTGTCGGGAGCGACCTCGCGGCTGAAGCAGATCGCGGTCGACGGCGATCCGGCGCGGCTTGGCGAAGCCCTGCGCCAGCTCGCATCAGCCAAATCGACTGATTGAGGGAACTGACATGACCGCCAGGATCATCGACGGAAAAGTCATCGCTGCGGAACTTCGCGCCCGGGTCGCGGACGAGGTCGCACGCGTCAAACGCGAGCACAATCTGGTACCGGGCCTTGCGGTGGCCTTGGTCGGCAGCGACCCCGCGAGCGAGGTCTATGTCCGCTCGAAACACACCCAGACCCAGGCCGCCGGCATGGCCTCGTTCGAGCACAAACTGCCGGCCGACGTCTCGCAGGCAGATCTCCTGGCGCTGGTCGCAAAACTCAACCGCGATCCCGCCGTGCACGGTATTCTGGTGCAATTGCCGCTGCCCAAGGGCCTCAATACCGAGGCCGTCGTCAATGCCATCGATCCCGCCAAGGATGTCGATGGGCTGCATCCGAACAATGCCGGCCGCCTCGCCGGCGGTTTCGAGGCGCTGTCGCCCTGCACGCCGCTCGGCTGCATCATTTTGACCAAGAGCGTGCATGCTTCGCTCGAAGGCATGAACGCCATCGTCATCGGCCGCTCCAACCTCGTCGGCCGCCCGCTGGTGCAGCTGTTGCTGAACGAGAACGCCACGGTGACCATCGCGCATTCCCGCTCGCGCGACCTGCCCGGGCTCGTGAAGCGCGCAGACCTCGTCTACGCCGCGGTCGGAAAGTCCGAGATGGTGCGCGGCGACTGGCTGAAGCCGGGGGCGACCGTGATCGACGTCGGCATCAACCGGATCCCGAAGGACGACGGAAAGACGCGTCTCGTCGGCGATGTTGCCTATCAGGAAGCGCTCACCGTAGCCGGCGCCATCACGCCGGTGCCGGGCGGCGTCGGTCAGATGACAGTCGCCTGCCTGCTGGTGAACACGTTGCGCGCGGCCTGCGCGATTGCAGGGCTGCCGAAACCGGCGGTGTAGGTTTTCTTCACCTCGCCCGCTTGCGGGGAGAGGTCGATCGCGAAGCGATCGGGTGAGGGGGCTCTCCGCGAGTCCGACTGTTGCCGTTTATGCGGCAGCAGCCCCTCACCCCAACCCTCTCCCCGTAAGAACGGGGCGAGGGAGCGCACCATCGCTCGACGCGGTAGCTTTACGCCTTCTTCTTCTTCTCGCGATCTATGCCTTCGAGGATCAGCTTGTGCGCATCCTCGGGGCCGCCCCAGCGCAGGATCTTCACCCACTTGCCGGGTTCGAGATCCTTGTAGTGCTCGAAGAAGTGCTGGATCTGCTGGAGCGTGATGTCCGGCAGGTCGGAATACGACTTCACCTTGTCGTAGCGCTGGGTGAGCTTGGACGAAGGCACCGCCAGAATCTTCTCGTCACCGCCGGCTTCGTCTTCCATGAACAGCACGCCGACCGGGCGCACGCTCATGACGGCGCCGGGGATGATGGCGCGGGTGTTGATGATGAGGACGTCGCAGGGATCGCCGTCATCGGACAGCGTGTGCGGGATGAAGCCGTAGTTTCCGGGGTAACGCATCGGAGTGTAGAGGAAGCGGTCGACCACCAGCGTGCCGGCTTCCTTGTCCATCTCGTATTTGATCGGTTCGCCGCCCACGGGGACTTCGATGATGACGTTGATGTCGTTGGGTACGTTCTTCCCGATCGAGATCGCATCGATACGCATTCAAGGCTCCGTTGTTGCCGAGGTTAAATCGCACCCGGCAGCGATTTTGGCGCTGTCATACGCGGGCTTGGCCCGCCGATCCATCGCGTTTTTGTGAAATAATGAATCCGGCGATCACCGGCTCAAAAGGCAGCGGTATCGACGGAAGGGATATGCTGCCGGCCGGACTTCAGCAGCTCAATTGGTCCAAGCGAAGGCAACCTTGTCGAGCGATTTCGGCCCGAAACGCTCCGAGGAGCGCGCCACCATGCGGCCGCCCAGGGCGCGGTAGAACTCGGTGGCCGGATCGTTGTCCGAGAGCGCCCACACCACCATGCTTTTCAGGCCGCTCTGCATCAGGTCGCGGCGGGCCGCAGTGAACAGACGGCGGCCAAAGCCCAAACCCTGGAATTCGGGACGCAGATAGAGCTCGTAGACCTCGCCGTCGAAATGCAGGCTGCGGGCGCGGTTGCGGCCGTAATTGGCGTAGCCCGCGATCTTGTCGCCGAACACCAGCACGCTGACGCGGCTGCCCTTGCGGATCGCGCTGTCCCACCATTGCGGACCGCGGCGGTTGATCAGCTTTTCCAGTTCGGCGCCGGGAATGATGCCCTGATAGGCGGAGCGCCAGGCTTCGTCATGGGTGGACGCCACCGCAGTTGCATCTGCGGCTTTGGCCGGCCGGACCTCGATCAGGGTTGTGCTCATGGACGTGATCAAACCAAGTCGCCGCGCCGGCGGCAAGACCTATCCTTAATTATCGGTTAACCTGTGGACTTTCTGCATCAGTATTTGAACCATGTTGTACCGAAAAAAGACAAGACGCCGATTCGAATGGCATCGGGGTGCTCTGCGTCGGTGCAAAACTGCTTTGCGGCAACGAATGAACGGCAATGGCAACGCAGAAAGTCTGCCGATATTGATTCGTTCCTACTAGTGTGACCGTCGCAGTTTCTCGCCTCCGGCCATTCATGCGGCTTCTCAACATTCTCGTGCTTCCGGCTCTGCTGGCCTTGCTGACTGCGCCGCCCGTGTGCGCTCAGGTCATTTTTGGTTCGTCCGGAGCGGAGGGCGATCCGTTTCGCCGGCAGCAATGGCGCGTGCCGTCGCCGGATACCGACATCGCCGCTCATGCCCTGCTGTTTCGCCCGCCGGGTGCCGGCCCGTTCCGGCTTGCGGTGATCGCGCATGCCTCGACGCAAAATGGCTTGCGGCGCGCGCAAACGCCACAGCCGGAATACCGCGCACTCGCTGCGTTCCTCGTCGCGCGCGGCTTCGCCGTGCTGGTGCCGCAACGGCTCGGCCATGGCGTAACAGGCGGCCGCTATGTCGAGGACCAGGGTGGCTGCGACGAGGCGAACTACGTGCGCTCGGGCCGCGCAACGGCCGACGAAATCGCGCTCGCGCTGGACGATGTGCGAAAGCAGGATTTTATCCGCAAGGACGCCGCAATCGTGATCGGACATTCCGCCGGCGGTTGGGGCGCGCTGGCGCTCGCGAATGCCGATCCGAAGGCGATCTCCGCCATCATCGCCATTGCGCCGGGCCGCGGCGGCCATGCCAATGACGAGCCGAACCGGATCTGCGCGCCGCATACGCTTCTCGCGGCGGCGGCTGAGTTCGGCAAGGCCGCGCGCATCCCCGTCACGTGGCTCGTTGCCGCCAATGACAGCTACTTTGCACCGGCATTTTCGCTTGCGTTGGTCGATGCGTTTCGCGGCGGGGGTGGCAGGGTCGACTTCCGCACGACACCGGCCGTCGGTAGCGAGGGCCACTGGATGATCGAAACCGAGGCCGGCGTCAAAGCCGCGAGCGGCGAACTCGCGCGTGGGCTGAACCTGCCCAAGCCTGTGGTGACCAAGAGGCCATGACGCTGTATTTCCTCATCAAATACCTGCATGTGCTCGGCGCTATCGTCATCCTCGGCACCGGAACCGGTATCGCCTTCTTCATGCTGATGGCGCATCGCACTGATAACGCGGAGTTCATCGCGCGCACCGCTTCGGTGGTGGTGGTCGCGGATGCGATCTTCACGTTGTCCGCCGTGATCCTCCAGCCGGTCACGGGCGGCCTGCTGATGATGCTCTCGGCAACGTCGGCCGCCGAGCGCTGGCTGCTCGCATCGCTTGCGCTCTACGCAATTGCTGGCTTGTTCTGGATCCCCGTGATCTTCATGCAGATCGAGATGCGCGATCTCGCGCGGAAGGCCGCCGAGCAGCGTGGCGCGCTTCCGGAGCGCTATTTCGTCCTGTTTCGCCGCTGGTTCGCATTCGGTTTCCCCGGCTTCGGCGCCACGATGCTGATTCTCTGGCTGATGATCGCAAAACCGTTTTGAGGGAGGTCATGAGCCAGCGAACCATTCTCGTGCTCGGTGCCTCAGGCCTGATCGGCCGCTACGTCACCGACGATCTTCGCGCGCAGGGATTTCGCGTGATCGGGGTGGCGCGCAGCCTGTCGCCCGCCCAGAAGATGAGCGCGCTGGACGTCGAGCTGCCGATCCTCTCGCTCGACGTAGCCGCGCTGGCGCACCTCTTCGGCGAGCACGCGGTCGATGTCGTCGTGAACTGCCTCGGCGTGCTCCAGGACGGACCCGGCAGCGACACCAACGCGGTGCATCGGGATCTCGTTGTACGATTGCTTCAGGCGATTGGCGGCAGCGACCGTGCGATCCGGTTGGTGCACATGTCGATTCCCGGGACCGCGGGCAAGGATCGAACCGCGTTTGCAACGACAAAGCGCGAGGCCGAACGTTTGATCGCGGCTTCCGGCATTCCCCACGCCATCCTGCGGCCTGGCTTCGTGGTCGCGCCGTCGGCCTATGGCGGCAGCGCGATGCTCCGCGCGCTTGCGGCCTCCCCGCTCGACCTGCCGGAGAAGGAGATGACGACGCCATTCCAGCCCGTTGCTGTCGAGGATATTTCCGCCACCATTGCCTGGCTTGCCGCGCGCGATATCGACGACGCATCGGTGAAGGCCGTGAACTGGGACCTGATGCAGGTCGAACCGATCACAATGGCTGGCGTCATCGAGCAGTTTCGTATCGCATTCGGCACGGCCGGCTGGCTGCGCGTCGCGATGCCGTCCTTACTGCTCGATCTCGGCGCGAAAGGCGGCGACGTCGCCAACTATCTTGGCTGGATGCCGCCGATGCGCTCCACGGCCATCGCCGAGCTGCGCCGCGGCGTGAGCGGTGATCCCTCGGCGTGGATCGCCGCCACAGGTATCGCGCCGAAATCACTGGCTCAGACCGTCGGGCGCCACCCCGCCACGATCCAGGACAAATGGTTCGCGCGGCTGTTCCTGGTCAAGGCGCTGATCTTCGCCAGCCTGGTTGCGTTCTGGTCCGTCTCAGGCTTCATCGCGTTGTTCGTGTCCTATCGTGCCGCGGCCGGCATCCTGAGTGCGCACAATTTTCCCTCGGCGCTGGTCGATCCCATCACAATCGGCACCAGCCTGATGGACATGAGCATTGGGGTGCTGATCGCCTTCCGCCGCACCGCCGCGATCGGACTCGTTGCGGGCATCATGGCTTCGCTCGGCTATATGTTTGGTGCCGCGATCCTGACGCCGGATCTCTGGATCGAGCCGCTCGGTGCACTGGTGAAGACGGGACCGGCGATCGTGCTGATGTTTGTCGCGCTTTTGATGTTGGACAATCGCTGATGCCCAAATGGCCTGACGATGACGTCATCCTGTTCGACGGGGTCTGCATTTTTTGCTCGGGCTGGGTCCGCTTCGTCGCCGCGCGCGACACGGGGAAGAGGTTTCGCTTCACTCCGATCCAGTCCAACTATGGCGCCCAGTTCGCGCGCGCGTTCGGCATCGATCCGGATGATCCCGACACCAATGCCGTGGTTCATGGCGGCGCGGCGTTCATGAAATCCGACGCTGCGCTGACGGTGCTGTCGCAGCTCCCTGGTTGGAGCTGGGTGCGCGCGTTGTTCGCCGTGCCCAAAGCGTTGCGCGACCCGGTGTACGGCCTCATTGCGCGCAACCGCTACCGCATTTTTGGCAAGTACGATGCGTGCTTCGTGCCTGATGCCGATTTGCGAGCACGGGTGATCGAGTAATCCGTCATTGCGAGCGCAGCGAAGCAATCCAGGCTGCCGCGGCGGAAGGATTCTGGATTGCTTCGCTGCGCTCGCAATGACGAGCGTGCGGTTACGGTTTGCCCAGAACTCCCAGCACTTCCCTCGCCGTCCGCTCCCCTGAGTCCCTCGCGCCATGCGCCGTGGAGAAAAAGTTCGGCGACGTCGCCTCTCCCGCAAAGAACAGCCGCCCATCGACCGGTGCCGCCAGCACGGCGCGATCACCGGCGTGGCCCGGCAGCGCGTGCGAATAGGAGCCTCTCGCGAAAGGGTCATGCGCCCAGCGCGACTCGCAGAGCGGCTTCAGCTTTCGCCTGATGTCGTTGCCGAGCAAGCCTGCGATCTCGTCGATGCTTTGCGCGGCAAGAGCGCCTTCGCCGGCGTCCTCCAGCTCGCGCGCAAAGCTGCCGCCGAAAAAGCCTTCGATGCAGGGCTGGCCGAACGGGCGGATATGATAGGTGCCCATGTCGGTGCGCATGGTGGCGCCGCGCAAATTCCCTTCTTTGGGGAAGGCTTCGGCACCGTCGAGCGCCAGCGTCACCTTGTCGTCGACCCCGAGCGGCAGGCCGGCTGCGGCATCGACCTTGGCGGGGAGAGGTGGCGAGAACCGGATCGCCTCATTGGCGATGAGGTTGGTCGGCACGGTGACGATCACCTTGTCCGCGATCAGCGTACCCTGCGATGTCTCGATGCGGATGCGCTTGTTCGAATGATCGATCAGCGTGACGCTGCAGTTCAGCGCCACCGGGCAGGGCGCGCCATAGGCCGCGATCAGAGCGCCGTAGCCGCGGCGAACGCGCCAGTTGAGGTCACTGTCCTCATAGGCGTCCCAGTCCAGCGTCGACATGTCCTTCAGTTCGCAACCGTTGATGTAGGTCGAGATCGCGTCGATCATGGCGTTCCAGCGATTGCCGGGCTCCAGGCTCAAGCTCGCGGGGACATCCTGGCCCTTCTGGGCGGTCTTCCACAGCCGCTGATAGAAGGCGTCCATCGCGTGCATGAAATCGTCGCGCTCGGCTTTCGGAAACGCGTTGCCATAGGCGCGCTCGCGCCAGGGCGGCAGGTCCTTGTTGACCTCGAAACCGAGCTGTTTCGCAATCGCGACAAAGGAGTTGTTGTCCGCCGAATGCAGCCAGCCGCAGCCGACGTCGAAGGTGACTTCGGGCGAGGCCTGCACCGTCCAGGCCCGCCCCCCGAGCCGGTCGCGCGCCTCGAGCACGATCACGGAGAGGCCGGATCCTGCCAGCGCATGCGCCGCGCCGAGGCCGGCGGCGCCCGCACCGATGATCGCGACGTCGACGGAGGAGGGCAGGGACATAGCGGTCAATTTCATCGTCATGCCCGGGCTTGTCCCGGGCATCCACGTCATTGACACCAGTATCGAAGACGTCAATGGCCGGGACAAGCCCGGCCATGACGCATTCGTCGTGTGTCCGAGTGGCCTTAAGCCACCGCTTCCTTGGACTTTTCCGCGCGCTTGCGCTCGTTCGGGTCGAGGTGCCGCTTGCGCAGGCGGATCGACTTCGGCGTGATCTCGACCAGCTCGTCGTCCTCGATATAGGCCAGCGCCTTTTCCAGGGTCATGCGGATCGGCGGGGTCAGGCGCACCGCTTCGTCCTTCGACGTGGTTCGGATGTTGGTGAGCTGCTTGCCCTTGAGCACGTTGATCTCGAGGTCGTTGTCGCGGGTATGCTCGCCGACGATCATGCCCTTGTAGACCTTCCAGCCCGGCTCGATCATCATCGGGCCGCGATCTTCCAGCTTGAACATGGCGTAAGCCACCGCTTCGCCTTGGTCGTTGGAGATCAGCACGCCGTTGCGGCGGCCCTGGATCTCGCCCTTGTACGGCGCGTAGCCGTGGAACAGACGGTTCATGATCGCGGTGCCACGCGTGTCGGTGAGCAGCTCGCCCTGGTAGCCGATCAGGCCGCGTGTCGGCGCGTAGAACACCAGGCGCAAACGGTTGCCGCCGGACGGCTTCATCTCGATCAGCTCGGATTTGCGCTCGCTCATCTTCTGCACGACGACGCCGGAATGCTCCTCGTCGACGTCGATGACGACTTCCTCGATCGGCTCCAGGGTTGCGCCGGTGGCCTCGTCCTTCTGCAGCACGACGCGCGGACGCGACACCGAAAGCTCGAAGCCTTCGCGGCGCATGGTCTCGATCAGGATCGCGAGCTGCAATTCGCCGCGGCCCGAGACTTCCATCGCGTCCTTGTCCGAGGCTTCGACCACGCGCAGCGCGACGTTTCCTTCGGACTCGCGCAACAGGCGGTCGCGGATCATGCGGCTGGTCACCTTGTCGCCTTCGGTGCCGGCGAGCGGCGAGTTGTTGACGATGAAGGACATCGACACGGTCGGCGGGTCGATCGGCTGCGCCACCAGCGGGGTGTCGACCGACGGATCGCAGAAGGTGTCGGCGACGGTGCCCTTGGTCAGGCCGGCGATCGCGACGATGTCGCCTGCCTCGGCTTCGTCAAGCGGGGTGCGCTCGATGCCGCGGAAGGCGAGGATCTTGGTGATGCGGCCGGTCTCGATGGTCTTGCCGTCGGCGCCCAGCACCTTCACGGCCTGGTTCGGCTTGATCGAACCGGAAGAGATACGGCCGGTGATGATGCGGCCGAGATAGGGGTTGGCTTCGAGAATGGTGCCGATCATGCGGAACGGGCCCTCCTCGACGGTCGGCGGCGCGACATGGCGCACGATCAGGTCGAACAGCGGCTGCATGCCGGCTTCGTGCGACCCGTCCGGGCTCTCGGCCATCCAGCCCTGCTTGGCCGAGCCGTAGAGGATCGGGAAGTCGAGCTGCTCCTCGCTGGCATCGAGCGCCGCGAACAGGTCGAACACCTCGTTGATGACTTCGGTCGCCCGCGCGTCGGGACGGTCAACCTTGTTGATCACGACGATCGGCTTCAAACCGACCTTGAGCGCCTTGGAGACCACGAATTTGGTCTGCGGCAGCGGGCCTTCGGCGGCGTCGACCAGCACCAGCGCGCCGTCCACCATGTTGAGGATGCGCTCGACCTCACCGCCGAAATCGGCGTGGCCGGGGGTGTCGACGATGTTGATGCGAGTGTCCTTCCACTGCACCGAGGCCGCTTTGGCCAGAATGGTGATGCCGCGCTCGCGCTCCAGATCGTTGGAGTCCATGGCGCGCTCCGTCACCTTCTGGTTCTCGCGATAGGTGCCGGATTGCTGGAGGAGGCGGTCGACCAGGGTCGTCTTGCCGTGGTCGACGTGGGCGATGATGGCGATGTTGCGAAGGTTCATGAGTGGGCTTCTTTGCGGTCGGACAATGGGTTAAGCGCGATCTCGCCGGTCAGACCGGGACCTCTTCTCGAAACAACGCTTGAAGACTGGAAACGGGGCGCTTTCCGCCCAAAAGGGAAAGCCCGGCATATCGACCGGGCACCCTACGCGTTGCGGCGCAATATAGGCAAAAACGGCCAAAAAACAATGTGTTCTTTGGCCGTTGGTTGACTGAATTTTGTCCGGGGATTCCCGGGGGTTAGGCGAAAAGCCCGGCTCAGCCGCGCCGGCCCTTGATGGCGGCCCAGATCAGGGCGACCCCGCCCAGCCCCACGACCAGGCCCAGGAACACCAGGGGCGCGACGTCGGAATCGATCCGGCCTCTGTCGGATATCGATATTCCGCCGAACAGGAGTGCACAGGCGCCGGGCAGCAGAAGGATGATCCCGAAGATCGCCATGAGCGCGGTCAAGCAGCCGCTGCGCTTGTTCGGCGGAGCAGGAGGCGGTCCCGGCGGGGCTGGCGGCGGCGTGTCGCTGATGCTCATGCCTGCAGGGCTCCTTCGGTTGACTGCGCCGCCAGTTCGGCACGGATGCCGTCGATCTTTCCGTTCCGGTAGAACAGATTGTAGGTGTCGAACGGGATGATCGCGCCGTTCTCCGTGACGAAATGGATGCAGCTGCGCTTGACGTTGCCGACGCAGAAATTGAAGCGGTCGAGAAACTGCACGATGGTGACGCGGAATACGTTCTCGTACGTGATTCCCTGCGGCACCTCGAAGCTCGGCAGGCAGCACAGCAATTCGCAGACGCGCTCGCTGGTGTTCAGCGGTCCCGAGGACAGCGAAAACAGATCGATGAATTTCTCCCTCAGCGCCGGATGCTTCTCCGGGCTTATCGTATTGGGCAACAATGCGACGAGCTGCTCCTGTGGGATCAGCGAGGTCAGCGGCAGCACTTTCTCGCCGTTGCGCAGGCCGTAACCGATCGAGATGCTTTCGGGGTTGCAGGGCAGCGGGATCATGTCCTTGTCGCCGAACACGCCGGTTTCGACCACGCGCTTGCGGATCTCCGACAGCATGATGCGGTCGGTGTTCTTGTCGAAATTCTCGTTGCGGCCGGCATCCTGCACCGGCTGCAGCGTGACGCCGCGCACGCATTTCCAGGTCAGAGCGTGGCGAACGATGTCGCCGATCTCGGCATCGTTGACGCCGCGCTTGATGGTCGCGACCAGCGTGGTCGACACGCCGTAATGCTCGAGATTTTCCAGCGCCTGCTGGCGAATCTTGCGCAAATCCGCGCCGCGCAGATTGATCAACGCGTCGCGTTCGAGCGAGTCGAACTGGAGATAGACCTCGAGCCCGCGCTTGTTCTCGGCGAGCCGCGCCACGAAATCCTTTTCGCGGGCGATACGCAGGCCGTTTGTGTTGATCATGACATGGCGGATCGGGCGGGCGCGCACCGCATCGAGGATCGCGAAGAAGTCCGGATGCAGCGTCGGCTCGCCGCCGGAGATCTGCACCAGGTCAGGCTCGCCCTCGCTCGCGACCAGCGCGTCCAGCATTCGCTCGATCTTGGCCAGCGGCGTGAAGCTGGTCCGCGCCGGCGAGGAATCGGCAAAGCACACCGGGCAGGTCAGATTGCAATGCTCGGTGATCTCGATCAGCGCCAGGCAGGAATGTTGCTCGTGGTCGGGGCACAGGCCGCAATCGTAGGGGCAGCCGAATTCGGTGTGCCGTTGAAAGGCCAGCGGCCGGTCGCCGGGCTTGATGAAATCCTTGCACAGGCGCCAATAGGCTGCGTCCGTCGACACAAGCGTGGATTGGACGCCATGCTCCTTGCAGCGCTTCTCGTACCAGACCTCGTTGTCGAGGATCTGGATCTTGGCGGGCACCAGCTTCAGGCAGGTCTCGCAGAGAGATTGGGTCTGGCCCCAGAAAATATAGGGGCGTGACTTACGCAACGGCGCGTTCATGCATGGGTCTCGCTTTGGGCGCCGTCGCCAGCATGACGACGGCGTAGAGCAGGATGGACAGCGACAGCAGGTGAAACAGCGTGAAGGGGCCGATCAGCGTGCCGTAGGGCTTGAGGAATTCCCACAGGAAGCGCTGTGCGCCATAGTAGACGAGGACGAGGTAGAAACCATTGGTGATCACAAACGCGCTCCGGTTCAAGACCGCCAGCACGTAGAGCAGCGCGAAGACGCCCATCGCGGCGCTTTCGTAGAGCTGCACGGGATGCCGAAGGATGCCGTCGCCGAAATCATGGCCCCAGAGCCATGCCGTCGGCGTGCCGTAGGTGAAATCGTCGAGGCCCGCGAAATAGCAGCCGAGCCGGCCGATCGCGATGCCGATCGCCAGCGGCAGCGCAAAACGGGCGCCGGTTCGTACCGCGATCCCTGCGGACCATTTGTAGAGCTCGATCGCCGCGATGCCGCCGGCAAGTGCACCTTCCACGGAGCGCGCGATGCCGCTCTGGCCCGACAGCCACAGATTGGCGGAGCCGAACAGATAGGCGCCGAGGCCCGCACCGAACACCAAAGCGGCGAGGTAGGACCGCTCGAATGATTGCGCCGGAAACCGCAATCCCTGTCGCGACAGCCAGTAGAGGGCGACTGCCGCCACCAGCCACGCTGCGATGTCGAAGAGAGTGTGAAGGAAAGCCCCGCTCATGCGGGGACATTAGCCCAGGTTCCCGCCCGGCGGGATAGTGCGGCCGCTTCTTATCCCCGAAGAGGAGCGAGGCAGGCGGCTAGCCGGCTTGCCGCTCTTCGGTCGGATAGACGCCGCGCAGCACCTCCTCGAAGTGCAACTTCACGGCCTCGTTGCACAGGCAGGCGCGCAGGCGCAGGCCCTCGCGGTTGCGGACCAGGATCGATCCGCGCCGCGTGTCGAGCACGCCTTCCGCCTTGAACGACTGGAGCACGCGGCTGGCATAGCTGCGGCCGACGCCGAGCAGCGTCGCGAGCTGTTCGTGCGTCAGCGGCACGCTGCTCTCGTCGCCGGTCCGCTCCATCGCCGCCAGCATCCATTTGGCGGTGCGCTGCTCGATCGAGTGAATGGCGTTGCAGGCGGTGGACTGGAAGATCTGCGCCAGCATGCAGTCGGCGTAACGAGCGAAGACATGGCGCAACGAGGACGAGCGCTGCTTGGCAGCCTCCAGCTTGCCGACGTGAATTCGCGCAAACGGCCCGCCGAATTTCACGCAGATCCGGGTATAGGCCGGCAGATAACCCTCGCTGACGATGCCGCCCACCGCGCCTTCGCGGCCGACCAGGATGGTCTCGACATCGCGGCCGTCCTCATTTGGAACGAGGAAGGTTGCAAGCGATGGTCCGCAGGGAAAGTGGACCACCTGGACGTCGTCGCCGGGGTTGTAGAGCAATTCATTCGCCGCGGCGCTTTCGAGCATGACATGTGGCGCAAGCAGGGCGAAGTCGGCCGCGCTCAAGCGCCGCAGCAGATTGTTGGTCGGCCGGCTGTCGATCTCGGTGGCGTTGCTGGTCCGTGCGTCCATCTCAAACTCCCATCCGCCTCCACATTAGCGAGTTCCGACGAGGTCCTGTGTGCACAAGTAGACAGACCTGACAACTGTGATGTGGTGGTTTCGTTCCGGGAACCCTCCGCGCCGGGTGCAGGCGTCGTGACCGGTATCCCAGTCAGAGAACCCCATGCTGCAAGTTACGATGATGGCACCCGCTGTTTCCGATGGTTCAAACTGTCCCGCCGATGTCCTCATCGTCGAGGACGATCCGATCATCGCGATCGACTTCGAGGATCGCCTGCTCGGATTTGGCGTGAAGAGCGTCCGCACCGTAGGTTCAGTGGCGCAGGCGCTGGCCGTCATCGCGGCGCGCGCCCCCGAATTCGCCTTGCTCGACGTCGGCTTGAGTCGCGAGAACAGCTTTGCGGTCGCCGAACGGCTCGCGGTCCTGAAAATTCCGTTCGTCTTCGTCACCGGCTACGGCGCTGACGCGCGCATCCCGCCGGAATTCGCCGGCCAGCCGCGACTGCAGAAGCCGTGTTCGAGCGACGCGCTGGAGGCGGCGCTCCAGCTACGCGCGGCGGACTAGCGATACGGCGTCAGGCCTGTTTCGGATCGAGCGTGGTTGACCACAGCGCGACGTCGGCGCGGTCGCGCAAGGTCACCGTCATCTGGCCGGAAGCGCCGTCGATCTTGACGTGACCGAAAAACTGCATGCCGGCGGACGGCGGCAGGTTCTGGTTGTCTTTCCCCGGCGCCTTGACGAAACGCACCTCCGGCCCAAACGTATTGTCGAGCGCGTTCGGACCGAATGTGCCGGCGTGAAGCGGGCCCGACACGAACTCCCAGAACGGCTCGAAATCCTGGAATTGGGCCTTGTTCGGATCATAATAGTGCGCGGCGGCGTAATGCACGTCCGCCGTCAGCCACACGGTGTTGCTGATCGGCGCCATGTTGATGAAACGCAGGATATCGGCGATCTCGAACTCGCGGCCGCGCACCGGGCCGTCGCCCTGCGCAATGGCTTCCGATCCACCCTTTGCCGTATCTGACACGACGAGGCTGAGCGGCATGTCGGAGGCGATCACCTTCCAGGTCGCGCGCGAATTCAACAGGCCGCGCTTGAGCCAGGCGATCTGGTCCGGGCCGAGGAAATAGCTGGCCGGGCCGTAAGCGGTTTCGAGGTTGGGGCCGTTCGGGCCGCGATAGCTGCGCTCGTCGAGCACGAACACGTCGAGATGGGGACCATAGGAGATCTGGCGATAGACGCGGCCGGGCTCGACGATGCTTTCGCGCATCGGATACATCTCGTGGAAGGCACGGCCTGCGCGGGCCGCAAGCAGCGCGATGTCGCGCTCCTTGTAGGTCGCCGGCAGCTCCTTCGAAAGCGACCAGTTGTTGGTCACCTCATGGTCGTCCCACTGCACGAAGATCGGCACTTCGGCATTGAAGGCGCGAAGATTGTCGTCAGTGAAATTGTATTTGTGCGCGGCGCGGTACTCGTCCAGCGTCTCGGCGACCTTGGCCTTCTCGGGGATCGTGACGTTCTTCCAAATCTTGCCGTCCGCGAGCTTCACCTCGGGCTGGATAGGGCCGTCGGCATAGATGGTGTCGCCGGAGTGCAGGAAGAAATCCGGACGGTGCTTGCGCATCGCCGAGAAGGTGAACATGCCGCCGTCATCGGGATTGATGCCCCAGCCTTGTCCTGCGACATCGCCGCCCCAAACGAAGCTGACGTCGCGGCGGTCGGCGGGCGCGGTGCGGAAGCGGCCGGTTACCGGCTCGCCCGCCACCGCGGTGTGCGAAAGATCGCGGAAGCGGACGCGATAAAAGATGTCCTGTCCGCTAGGCAGGTTTTCGATCAGCATCTTCGCGGTGAAGTCGCTCTCGGGCAGCGCCGCGATTGGCGGCAGCGCACGGGCATCCCTGAACGACTCCGTCGTCGCCACCTCGACCAGCATCTGCGCGGGCCGGTCGGTGCGCGCCCAGACCACGCCGCCGTCGACGGTGACGTCGCCCGACTGCACGCCGTGGGTCACCGCCGGCCGGTCGGCCGCGCGGGAGAGATGGGGCATTGCGACCGCGCCGAGCGCGCCGGCACTGGTCGTGAGGAAACGGCGGCGGGAGAATTTGATGTTCATGAAGGCGGTCTCGATATCGCGTGAAGCGATCGCCCTGGGCGGCCGCCACGGTGAAGCTTGACGCTATATTGAGACAATGTGACGCAGCGATTACGCGCGCAAGCGCTTACGCGTTGCCGGCGGCCCGGAATTGGGCACCGGCGCGCTGCAGGTTCTGCGGCAGGCTGAACAGCACCGCCTTGCGGTCGGCAACCGCCGCATGGAACTGGTCGAGCGCGATGTTGAAGGCGGTCAGCGCACCTTCCTCGATCGCGCCGTGGTCGTAGCAGCGCAGCGTGTCGCGCAGGATCTCGTCGGCCTCGGTCTGCATCTGGTCGAGATCTTCGGTCGTTTCGCTCTTTCGAGCGGCGGTAATCATGTCGAGCAGCCGCTCGCGCAGATGGCTGTTGTTGTCGCGTTCGTCCTTCTTCAAATAGCCTGCAAACCAGGCGCCGATCGACCCCATGGCGGAGAGCGCCATCAGGGTCCACCAGATGTAATCGCTGTATTTGTCGAGGAAGGTCTTTTCTTCGCCGTCGACGAAAGCGGCGGCGCCAGGATGCACGGGAATTACCGCATCCTTGTCGGTGTCGGGCGTTTCAATCTTCGCCGCCAGCGGGAATTCCGTCACCAATTGCTGGCGCACGGCGAACAGCTGGCGCGTGAACGCCGCGATGGTGGTTTCGGACACAGCCTTGCGCGCCACGATGTGGTGCGAGAAGCTGATGGTCTTGACCTCGTCATCGGGACGATCCGGCGAGCCGCCGTAAGTGCCCGCGGGAATCTCGGCCGCTTCATAGACCGGATGATTTTGCGCGATCGCATCGGCGGAATCGATCGCAAGGAAAGTCGGCGTGCCGAACTCCTTGGCGGAAGTGGCGATCGCGTCCGCAGTGATCTTGCTGTTGACGGGACCGGCCGCGAGATAGGCATCGACCTTCTGGGACTTGATCGCCTCGGCAACTTCATTGGCCGGGAATTGCACGATCTCGACCTTGGCGGGATCGACACCGTATTGCTGCAGGATCACCTTGAGCAAATTGACGTTGGCCTGGGTGCGGCCAACCACGCCGACCCGATGTCCGGCGAGCTGCGCGATCTTGGTGATCTTCGCGCCCTTCTTCTTGCCTTTGACGGGTATGGACCACAACACCACGACATTCTTGCGCAGGGTCGCAACGGCTTGCGCGTTTTTCGGCACGTCGAGATCGCCGCGCACGATGGCGAGGTCGGCCTTGCCTTCCGCGAGCAGATTGGCGCTGGCGGTGGCGCCGTCGGTCTGGATCGGCCGCAACCGCACGGAGCTCTTGTGCTGCGCGAAGGCCTGGGTCAGTGCCTGCACGACCTTGACGTCATCGCTGTTGGCGGGGCCGACCGCGATCTTCAGCGTCACCGGCCGCATGGCAAAATAGTAGCCGCCGGCGAGCGCGCCAACGATCGCGAGCACCAGTGCGAGAGTCACGAGCGCCGTCTTCCGCGCCGATGATCGCGGCGAGGGCGGGGTGGGCGCTTCGGCCAGGTCCAATCCCCCGGTCATCGATCTCCCGAACAGTCGCTTGAGGCTCAGTTTCATCTTGGCCGGCGATTTACGCCCGCAAGTGTAGCAAATTTCTTGTCCGGCAGGGTTACATCTCCGTCATGGTTAGCGGATGGGGTCTAATCCCGTATGAACCCGGGGCGTCAGTGCGGTGTTAGGGTAAAGTTCCCCTGAAAGGACGGAGGCGACGATGGCAGAACGGCTCTCGGCGGAGGCGCGCAGGCAGGCGCTGGGCGGACTGTCTGGCTGGACCGAGGTTCAAGGACGCGACGCGATCGGGAAAACCTTTGTCTTCAAGGATTTCAACGAGGCGTTCGGCTTCATGACCCGCGCGGCGCTGGTCGCTGAGAAGATGGACCACCACCCCGAATGGCGCAATGTCTACAAGACGGTGGAGGTGGTGCTGTCGACCCATGACGCCGGCGGCGTCACCGCGCTCGACATCGAGCTCGCCAGGGCGATGAACGCCATCGCCAAGCTGACACCAGGCTGACGCCTTGCGGGGACCGGCCGAGTCCCCATCTTGGGATCAGCACGGGATGCGGCGATCTGCCACCCCCGATGCCGCCCTTGGCTGGAACGGGGAGTTTGTCGAACATGGCTGCCGAACACAGCGTCGGTTTCGAGCCGGCCGACCGGCTCGCGGAAGATCGTGAGAGCGTTCGGCGCCGCTTCTGGCGCAAGCTGAAGCGTGTCGCCGCGCATCTGCCGTTCGCCGAAGACCTGCTCGCCGCCTATTACTGCGCCTTCGACCGGCAGACGCCGCGCCATGTCCAGGCCTCGCTGCTCGGGGCGATCGCCTATTTCATCCTGCCGTTCGACTTCGTTCCCGACGTGATGCCGATCATCGGCTTCACCGATGACGCCGCCGTGCTCGCCACTGCGATCCGCATGGTCGCCAGCCACATCACGAACGAGCATCGCGAAGCCGCCCGCGCCGCGCTGAAGCGCGGGGTGGATGAGGGTGAGGCGGAAGCCGCGCAGTAGCTGTCGCTGCATCCTCCGCTGTCATTCCCCGCGAAGGCGGGGAATCCAGTACATCGATTCAACAACACTCGTGACGGAGTACTGGGTCGCCCGGTCAAGCCGGGCGACGACAGCTGAATGTGTGGTGACGATGTCGCGACACTCTACGCGCCGACACCCTCACGGACGCAAAATCACCTTGCCCATGGCCTGACGTCCCGCCAGCACCTTCAGCGCATCCGCCGTCTGCGCCAGCGGGAAGACGCGGTCGACATGCGAGGAGATCTTTCCTTCCGCTGTCCACTTCACGAGCTTCTCGAGATTGGCGCGGTTCTTTTCCGGGTTGAGACGGGTCCAGGCGCCCCAGAACACGCCGCGGATATCGCAGCCCTTCAGCAGCGCGAGATTCAGCGGCATCTTCGGAATGTCGCCGGCGGCAAAGCCGATCACGAGGAAGCGGCCTTCCCAGGCAATCGAGCGCAGTGCCTGCTCGGCATAGGTGCCGCCCACGGGATCGAAGATGATGTCGACGCCCTTGCCGCCGGTGAGCTTTCGCAAGCCTTCCTTCAAATCTTCCTTGCCGTAATTGAGCGTGAGTTCTGCGCCGTGCGCCTTCGCGAATTCGAGCTTCTCGTCCGACGAGGCGCAGGCGATCACCTTCAGGCCCATCAGCTTGCCGAGCTCGCACGCGGCAAGTCCGGTGCCGCCGGCGGCGCCGAGCACCGCGAGCGTCTCGCCCGGCTTCGGGCTCGCGCGATCTTCCAGCGCATGCAGCGCGGTGCCGTAGATGATGATGATGCCGGCCGCGCGGTCATAATCGAGATTGTCGGGGATCTTCACGATCGATGCCGCCGGCAGCGCGATCTTTTCGCGCGCGCCATTGTGGCCGCAGGAGGCGACGACGCGATCGCCGACCTTCAGATCGGTCACGCCGGGGCCGATGCTCTCGATCACTCCAGCCACTTCGGCGGCCGGCGAGAACGGAAACGGCGGCTTGATCTGGTACTTGCCCTGGATCATCAGGATGTCGAAAAAATTCAACGCCGCAGCCTTGATCGCGATCACGGCTTCGCCGGGACCCGCCACCGGATCCGGCACGTCGGCCAGAACGAGATCGTCGGGCTGGCAATATTGCGAGCAGAGGATGGCTTTCATGGCGGCACCTTCTTGAGAGCACTTGGCGTTTCGAGGCAGAATTATAGTTGGGCTGGTTCTGCCGGATTTGGCGCGGTCCCACAATCCGGTTTCTTTGTCTGAAATTGCATTCGGCCCTATCCTCGTCATTGCGAGCGCAGCGAAGCAATCCAGAATCCGTGCCGCGGAAATAGCCTGGATTGCTTCGCTTCGCTCGCAATGACGGAAGAAGAAAAGGGAGGATTCAAACCATGTTTGAAACAGGCCTGCTCAAGGACAAGCGCATCCTCGTCACCGGTGGCGGTTCGGGCCTTGGCGCCGCGATGGGGCGCCGCTTCCTCACGCTCGGTGCCGAGCTCGTGATCTGCGGCCGCAAGCTCGATCGGCTCGAGGCAGCGGCGAGCGAGATGCGCGAAGAGACCGGCGGCAAGGTCACGACGATCGCCTGTGATATCCGCGACGGCACCGCCGTCGAGAGCATGATGGACGCCATCTGGCGCGAGGCGCCGCTCGATATTCTCGTCAACAACGCGGCTGCGACTTTCATTGCGCAGAGCGAGCATCTCTCATTCCGCGCCGCGGATGCGATCCTCGCACCGACGCTGCACGGTGCGATGTATTGCACGCTTGCCGCCGGCAAGCGCTGGATCGACGGTAAGCATGGCGGTGTCGTTCTCTCAATTCTCTCGACCTCGACCATCACCGGTCGCGCCTTCACCGTTCCCTCGGCGATGGCGAAGTCCGCGGTGCTGGCGATGACCAAAAGTCTCGCCGTGGAATGGGGCCCGAAGGGCATCCGCACCGTCGCGATCGCGCCCGGACCATTCCCGACCGCCGGCGCCTCGGGCCAGCTCCGCCCCGAGGGTCGCGACGAAGGATGGGCCGCGCGCAACCCGATGGGACGCGCCGGCGAGCACGGCGAGCTTGCCGACCTCGCCAGCTTCCTGGTCTCCGACCGTGCCGGCTACATCAACGGCGAGATGGTGGTGATCGACGGTGGCGCGCATTTGCGCAGCTCCGGCGCCGAGGATTTGTTGCGCTGGACCGACGCGCAATGGGCGGAGCAGCGTGCGGCGCGATCCAGGGCCTAGTCGCCGCGAGCTTCGCTAACTGCCTTCCCAAATTGGACTTTCCCGGCTATCCCTGCCGCGGGGACAATGCGCGACCGGGCCATCTTCCAGTCACAATATTGAGGGAACCACTCCAGCATGTGGCGGGTGCTGATTTTAGCTTTGATGACGGGCGTGGCGGCCTGTGGGATCATCGATTCCGCGCGGGCGCAGACGGCGCAACCTGCGCCCAAGGCTGCACCGAAAGAGGCTGCACCGAAACCGGCCGCGCCGGTGGCCAATACGACTGGAAAGACGGTTGCCAAGCCCGAGAGCAAACCGACGGCCCCTCACGCGGCGGTTGCGGGCGGCGCCGAGCCGACCCTGATCGGTCAGTTCGGCACCTGGGGCGCCTATTCGGCTGCGCCCAATGGCAAAAAGGTCTGCTTCGCGCTGGCCAAGCCGTCGTCGTCGAAGACCAACCCGCCGAATCGGCCGCGCGATCCTGCCTATGCCTTCGTCTCCACCCGCCCGGCGGAGAAGGTCAACAACGAAGTCTCGGTCATGATCGGCTACGCGCTGAAGCCGGGCTCTGAATCCTCGGTCGAGGTCGGCGGCGCCGCGTTCGCCATGTACTCGCAGGGCGACGGTCTCTGGATCAAGAACGCGGCCGAGGAAGAGCGGATGGTCGAGACCATGCGCAAATCCGCCGATCTCGTGGTCAAGGGCATCTCGTCCAAGGGGACCGAGACGACCGACACCTTCTCGCTGAAGGGCCTTGCCCAGGCGCTTGACCGGATCTCCCAGGATTGCAGGCGTTAAGCCTGCGGTCGATAAGGTCGCAATCGGCGGTTCCGGTTGCTATATAGGGGCGGTTCCAAAGGTACAGACGTCATGGCCGGGCTAGAGCGCGAAGCGCGTCTTAGTCCAGATATCCCGGCCATCCACGCGCTGGCTACGGACGGAAAAGAACGTGGATGCCCGGGACAAGCCCGGGCATGACGAGACAGCAGCAATCTCAGGCAACCGATGACCGAGCCGCACAACGCAACGCTGGTGGAGAAGACTCCGCTCGAAACCTATGTGCCGCCGGCGAGGCCCTCGCTGATCGGCCTGTCGCGCACCGAGCTTGCCGATCGCCTCGGCGAGATCGGCGTTGCACCGGCGCAGCGCAAGATGCGTGTGCAGCAGCTGTGGCACTGGATGTATTTCCGTGGCGCCCAGAATTTCGAAGAGATGACGTCGGTCTCGAAGGGCATTCGCGCCGAGCTCGCGCAACATTTCACCGTCGACCGGCCCGAAGTCGTGGCCGAGCAGATCTCCAACGACGGCACACGCAAATGGCTGCTGCGGCTGCCGAGCGGCGACAATGTCGAGCGGGCGCATGAAGTCGAGTGCGTCTACATCCCGGAAACCGATCGCGGCACGCTGTGTGTCTCCTCGCAGGTCGGCTGCACGCTGAACTGCTCGTTCTGTCACACCGGCACGCAGCGCCTGGTGCGCAACCTCACCGCCGGCGAGATCGTCGGACAGGTGATGGTCGCGCGGGATCGTCTGAACGACTGGGCCGATCGCGAAGACGGTACGCGTCGCGTCACCAATATCGTGATGATGGGCATGGGCGAGCCGCTCTACAATTTCGACGCGGTGCGCGACGCGCTGCTCGTCGTCGGCGACAACGAAGGCATCGGCATCTCCCGCCGCCGCATCACGCTGTCGACCTCGGGTGTGGTGCCGAACATCGTGCGCGCGGGCGAGGAGATCGGCGTGATGCTCGCGATCTCGCTGCATGCGGTGCGCGACGAGCTGCGTAACGAGCTGGTGCCGCTCAACCGCAAATATCCGATCAAGGAATTGCTGCAGGCCTGCCGCGATTATCCCGGCGCCTCGAACGCGCGCCGCATCACCTTCGAATATGTGATGCTCAAGGGCGTCAACGACTCGCTCGACGACGCCAAGCTGCTGGTGAAGATGCTCAAGGGCATTCACGCCAAGATCAACCTGATCCCGTTCAACCCCTGGCCCGGCACCGCCTATGAGTGCTCGGACTGGGACCAGATCGAAAAATTCTCCGAATACGTCTTCAACGCCGGCTATTCCTCGCCGGTGCGCACCCCGCGCGGCCGCGACATCCTCGCCGCCTGTGGCCAGCTCAAGTCGGAGACGGAAAAGCTCTCGGCCCGTGAACGCCAGACGCTGCGCGCCATGGCGATGACGGATTGAGTTGATGCGCGCAAATGCTCTCGCATCCTCGTCATTGCGAGCGCAGCGAAGCAATCCAGAGTCTTTCCGCAGAGGCAGACTGGATTGCTTCGCTACGCTCGCAATGACGGCGAGGGTGGTGTGATGTCCCTGATCGGCCGCCTCATCGTCATCTTCATCGGCTTTCTCGCCGCCTGCTTCATCGGCGGCATGATCGTCGTCGTCGCGCTGTTGTTTCCGGAATTCGCCGATCTCGGCGCCGGTCCCGTCGATCAGGGCACGATCGATATCGTGCTCGGGTTCGGCTTCATCTTCGTCTCCGGCTTTGCGCTGGTGCCGGCGGCGGTGATCGTCGCGATCACCGAGGCGCTCTACATCCGCAGCGCGCTCGCCTATGCCGTGGGCGGCGGCGTCGTAGGGCTCGCCTGCTATCTCGGCTTAGTCCCGTTTCATTCCGACACGCTGCAATTCGAAGGCATCGTGCGCCGCCATCTCGAGATCATGACCGGCGCGGGCATCGTCGCCGGTGTCGTCTACTGGCTGATCGCCGGCCGCAACGCCGGCGCCTGGCGCAATCCGCCGCTGCCGCGCAAACCGCCTCCGCCGCTGCCGTCGAATTCAAGACCGGACGTGCGGTGAGTTTCTGACTTGCCACGGGGTTTTCATCCCCTTCCCACTCGGCTAAACCGCGCGCCATGAACCGGACTGGACTCTTCATCGCCCTGGCGCTCTGGCTCGTGATCGGCGTCGTTTTCGGCCTCTATCCCGAGCTTGATCTCAAGCTCGCCGCGCTGTTCTTCGACCCCGCGACGAAGTCGTTTCCGCTCAAGCTGAACGATTGGGCCGGCTTCGCGCGGGATGCCGCGATGTGGGTCGCCTGGGCGTTCGTGCTGCCTACGCTGGTCGCGCTCGTGGTCAAGATGGTCAGGCCAGACCGGCCACTGATGGTATCCGGGCGCGCGATCGTCTTCCTTCTGGTCACGATCATTCTGTCAGCCGGCATCCTTACCAATCTCGCCTTCAAGTCCTATTGGGGCCGACCGCGCCCGGTGGTGGTGACGCAGTTTGCCGGCGACCAGCAATTCGTGCCGTGGTGGGATCCGCGCGGCGGCTGCGCGCGCAACTGCTCGTTCTTCTCGGGCGAGGGCGCGACCGCGTTCTGGACGCTGGCGCCGGCCGCACTGGCACCGCCGCCGTGGCGGCCGCTCGCTTATGCCGGAGCCGTGGTGTTCGGCCTCGTGACCAGCGGGCTGCGGATGGCCTTTGGCGGCCACTTCTTCACCGACGTGTCGATCGCCGGCCTCGTCACCTTCGTCGTGATCTGGTTTGCCTACGCGCTGATCTACCGCTGGCCGCGGACCCGGTTTTCGGACGAGGCGGTCGATGCCGCCCTGACCCGGCTGAACATGCCCGCCTACCGGCTTCGCCAGCGCCTGTTCAGCCGCAAGGCGGGCCCCGAGCCGTCGGTTTGAGCCATTAAAGGGGTGCCGAGCCCCGCGAAATTTGATATTCGCGCGGTCAACCCGTGAAACGACACCCGCCCTTCGAGACCGATTGGAAGCCCCATGACCACGATCCTGAAAAGCCTGCCCAAGGGCGAGAAAGTCGGCATCGCGTTTTCGGGCGGCCTCGACACGTCGGCGGCGCTGCTCTGGATGAAGCAGAAGGGCGCGCGCTGCTACGCCTATACCGCCAATCTTGGCCAGCCCGACGAAGCCGATTACAACGAGATCCCACGCAAGGCGATGGAGTTCGGCGCGGAGAAAGCGCTGCTGGTCGATTGCCGCACGCAGCTCGTCCATGAAGGTATCGCCGCGATCCAGTCCGGCGCCTTCCATATCTCCACCGGCGGCATCACCTATTTCAACACCACGCCATTGGGGCGCGCCGTCACCGGCACGATGCTGGTCGCGGCGATGAAGGAGGACGGCGTCAACATCTGGGGCGACGGCTCGACCTTCAAGGGCAACGACATCGAGCGCTTCTATCGTTACGGCCTGCTGACCAATCCGGGCCTGCGCATCTACAAGCCCTGGCTCGATCAGCAGTTCATCGACGAGCTCGGCGGCCGCGCCGAGATGTCGGCGTTCATGACCGCGCAGGGTTTTGCCTACAAGATGAGCGCCGAGAAGGCCTATTCGACCGACAGCAATCTGCTCGGCGCGACGCACGAGGCCAAGGATCTCGAAAGTCTCGACAGCGGCATCAAGATCGTCAACCCGATCATGGGCGTGCCGTTCTGGCGTGACGACTGCAACGTCAAGGCCGAGAAGGTCGTGGTGCGTTTCGAGGAAGGCCAGCCGGTCGCGCTGAACGGTCAGACCTTCTCCGATCCCGTCGCGCTGTTCCTCGAAGCCAACGCGATCGGCGGCCGCCACGGCCTCGGCATGAGCGATCAGATCGAGAACCGCATCATCGAAGCCAAGAGCCGCGGCATCTATGAAGCGCCCGGCATGGCGCTGCTGCACATCGCCTATGAGCGCCTCGTCACCGGCATCCACAACGAGGACACCATCGAACAATACCGCATCAGCGGCATGCGTCTCGGTCGCCTGCTCTATCAGGGCCGCTGGTTCGATTCGCAGGCCCTGATGTTGCGCGAGACCGCGCAGCGCTGGGTCGCCCGCGCCGTCACTGGCGAGGTCTCGCTCGAGCTGCGCCGGGGCAACGATTATTCGATCCTCAACACCGAGAGCCCGAACCTCACCTATGCGCCGGAGCGGCTCAGCATGGAGAAGGTCGAGGACGCGGCGTTCACACCGGCCGATCGCATCGGTCAGCTCACCATGCGCAACCTCGACATCAACGATACCCGCGCCAAGCTGAAGCTCTACAGCGACACGGGCCTGCTCTCGGGCAGCGAAGGCTCGCAGATCTTCCGGCTGGAGAACGACAAGGGCTGACGCGCTCGTAGCCCGGATGGAGCGAAGCGAAATCCGGGACTTTCGACCAAGCCGATAGAACCCGGATTGCGCTTCGCTCCATCCGGGCTACGAAACAAAACAAAAATGGCCGGGATTGCTCCCGGCCATTTTGCATTTGTGCTTCGCCTCAGCGCGGCGGCGCGGTGCCGGGCGGGGGCGGCGGCAGCGAGGCCTGGCCGCCGTTGAGCAGCGGCGTGATGTTGCGGACGGTCACGCGCCGGTTGATCGCGCTCGGTCCTTGCGTCTGCTCCTTCAGGTACTGCTCGCCGTAGCCCTGCGACGTCAGGTTCTCAGACGGCACGCCGAATTGCTGGGTCAGCAATTCGGCTGCGGACTGCGCACGACGGTCCGACAATGACAAATTGTCGACGTCGTTGCCGACCGCGTCAGTGTGTCCCTCGATCAGGAACACCGCGCGCGGGTTGGCTTGGATCGCCTGATTGAGACCGTCGGCGATCACTTGCAGCTTGGCCGCCTGATCCTGGGGGATCGTCCACGAACCCGTCTCGAAGGTGATCGAGTTGACGTCGACGCTCGGCATCTGCATCCGAACATTGGGGCTGTAGCGGATTTCGTCGAGCGTATAACGTCGATCGATCCGCTGCACCGGCGGTGCCTGCATGGTCTGGTAGATCACGTCCGGCGACGCCTCCTGGGCGTCGACGATATAGCGGTCGTAGGGAATGTTCACGACCGGCGGCGGCGCGTCGACATAGAAGCCGCCGACCGACTGCGGATCGCGGTAGCTGTTGTCGATGATGATGAGCTCGCGCCCGCGGGGATCCCTGCGGATGCGTCGCAGCAATCGACCGTCCGGACCGACCGTCGTGATGATCTCGCTGCCGTCGGGACGGATCACCACGGTGCGGGTATCCGCGCCGACAGTCTCGGTGCGGATGTCGCGGGCGCCATAGCGGAAGCGATAGAGATCGTTGCCGCGGACGTAGGCCTGCCCGCCCGGATCGCGGATGATGATGCGGTCCGGCTCGGTGTAGACGGTGCGACCGCCTTCGACGGATTCGCGCCGCTGATTGTGGAGGTCGGCGATGGTGGCTCCGATCACGGCGCCGGCCACCACGCCTGCACCGATCGCGAGCGGCGTGAGGTCACGCTGCGGCGGACGCGGTGCTGGCGGCAGCGGTGCTGCGATCCTCGGCGCGGTTCGGAAAGCCGGTGCAACCGTCGGCGGCGCGTATTGCGCCCTGTTGGGCGGAGGCGTTGCGGCCGCGGAGCCCGAGACGGTGCTCGGTGCCGCGGCGCCGGCGGGGGGAGCCGGCGGCCGGGGCGGGGCGCCTGCCTGCGGCTGGGTCGGCGGAGTTCCGGCAGCGGGCGCGCCAGCAGGAGGCGTTCCTCCCTGCTGGCCTGGGGTTGGCGTCGCGGCTGGAGCCGGGGTCGCGCCAGGAGCGGGCGTGGGTCCCGCACCGGGACGTCCGGGCGGGGGCGTCGGAGCGCCACCGGGGGTCGGGGTGGCCGTCGGCGCGGGCGTGGCGCCCGGAGCAGGTGTCGCTGATCCTGCAGCCGGGGGTGCGCCAGGACGTCCGCCGGGGGGCGGCGCACCGGGGCGTCCAGTCGGCGGCGTGCCTGGTGTGCTGCCCGGAGCCGGCGTTGCGGTCGGCGCAGGTGTTGCTGTCGGAGCAGGCGTGGCGGTCGGGGCAGCAGGCGTTGCCGGGCGCGCTGCGGGAGCAGCAGATGCCGGAGGCGTTGCTGTCGGCGCAGGCGCAGGCCGTCCCGAAGGACCGGCCGCAGGAGGCGGCGGAGGTGTCGGTGCGTGCTGCTGCGGAGCAGGAGGTGCGGGAGCCGGACGAGCCGCGGGCGGCGTCGGAGGCGGAGGTGTGGGTGCGTGCTGCTGCGGTGCCGCGGCGGGCGGCGGTGCCGGGGGCGTGGGAGCCGGGCGTGCCGCGGGCGGTGCAGGAGGCGGCGCATGCTGTTGCGGAGCCGCAGCCGGGGGCGGCGACGGCGGCTTCGGGGCCGCAGGCGGTGGCGGTGGCGGTGGCGGTGCCGGGCGGGCCGCAGGTGGCGGCGGAGGCGGCGGCGGAGCTACGGGGCGCGGCGGTGCGGCAGCCGGCGGAGGTGCCGCGGGCGGATGGGGCGGTGCAGCTGCGGGCGGCGGTGCGGCCGGGCGCGCGGGCGCCGCAGGCGGCGCGGCCGCTGGCGGTCCCTTCGGCGGCTGCTTCGGTTTTCCGTCAGGGCCGGTCTCTTGTGGCTGCGCCTGCGCGACGACGAGCGGCGGCGCGCCTTGCGCATGCGATGCGGAGCTTGCGAATTGCATCGCGGTCAGAGCCGTGGTGGCAAGCAGCACGAAACGAAGATTAGTCATGATGGTGAACTTCCCCGGAAGGTTCTTTGACGAAGTGTTGGGATGAACAGCTACGCGTTAGGCCGGATTGTGGCGGACGAAGCGCACGCGGCCCGATTTATTTCTGCACGCAAATCACCTCACTATGGTGACGTTCATTGCGCATTCAGACGCAGGTTGCAATTGCCTTGGATGTGATGCGTCGCCTCATGCGAGATCCCGCGGCGGACTTGCGTCCGTCGCGGGATTCGGCGTGAGCGGTCCGTTCGGTCCGCGTGATGGAATCTCTTCGGGCATGCGGCCCGGCAATTCGTCGGGCGGCGCAGGCGAGCCGGGCTCGCGCACTGGCGGGGCGATTTCAGGCTGCGGATTGCCCGGCGGAATCCCCGGCGGCGGCTCGGTGGGCGTGCCCGGTGTCGAAGGTGGAATCTCGGGCGGCTCGATCGGCATTACATCGAGACCTTGCGGTTGTCGCCGAGATCGGGCCGCGTGTTCGTCACCGCCGCGGCTGCCATCTTCACATAGGAGATCACGGTGCCGGGCGAGTCCCAGAACTCGGCATCGTCGGGCGTGACCTTGAGCACGCGGATGTTGGGATCCTCCGCAGAATCCCACCACGCCTTGGCCGGCGTCGAGAACAGCTCCTTGATCTTCGCGCGGTCATTGGAAACGACAGCGGTGCCCGTCAGCGACACGTATTTCTGGCTGCCCGCATCCGCGAACGACAGGTTGATGGACGGATTGCGCGCGATCTCCTCGTCCTTGTGACGCCGCGCGTCGGTGAGGAAATATATCGTGTCCGCGTTGCGATCGAGATATGCGCTCATCGGCCGCGCGCGGAGCTTGTCGCCATCGCGCGTCACCAGCATCGCGAATCCGATCGTCTTCATCAGATCCCATACGCGATCGATATCGCGGGCATTGTCGTTGGCCATGTCGTGCTCCTTCTTGCAAGGGACGACAACGGCGCGCGCGGAACGAGGTTCCGGCCGGAAAATGGAACTTATCTATTCTGGCGCGTGGCAAACCGCCTCGATGTTGTGGCCATCAGGGTCGAGCACGAAGGCGCCGTAATAGGTCGGATGGTAATGCGCCCGGATGCCCGGCGGCCCGTTGTCGCGCCCGCCTGCCGCAATCGCCGCCTTGTAGAACGCATCCACCGCGGCGCGGTCCTTTGCCAGGATCGCGACATGCACCGGCTTGTTCAGCGCGCCCTCGCCGCCGATCCAGAAATCCGGCTTGCCGTCGGCGCCGAAGCCGGCGGCCGGATCGTGTCCGGTCTGCTCCTGCGTAACTTCCATGATCAGGCCGTAGCCGAGCGGGGCCAATGCCTTGGCGTAGAACGTCTTGGCGCGCTCATAGTCGGAGACCGGGAAGCCCATATGGTCGATCATCGTAACCTCCGTCGTTCGTCGTCAGCGCGACAGGAACGTATTGCTCCGCGTCTTGCGCGCAACCACAAAGCCGCGCGCGACCATGTCAGCGATACAATCTTCCCGCCAATCCTTTTGTGACAAATGCTCGATCACCACCGCGCGCGGCCATAGCGATTGCGGCGCGTCGCGGAAGAAGCCGATCAGCACGCGATCCTCGAAGCCCTCGACGTCGATCTTCAACGCGTCCACCTTGGTGACGCCGGCTTCGTCGAGAATGCGCGTCAACCGCAGCGAGGGCACTTTGATCGCCTCCGCGCTGGCCGTGCCGATGACGACATGCGTAGCGCCGAGATTGCCGCCCCCGCTCTCGATCATCAGCTCGCCGTCGCTGTCGCCGGCGGCCGCCTGCACCAAGCGCACTTGCGTCGCTTTCGACGCGGCCTGGTTGAACGACAGCCGTCCAAACGTCATCGGATGCGGCTCGATCGCGACCACTTTTCCCGATGGCCCGACCTGTCGCGCCATCACCAGCGCGAAGGTGCCGACATTGGCGCCGACGTCGACGAACACGCCGCCGTCCGGGGTGTGCTGGCGCAGGAAGTCGAGCTCGTCGAGATTGTACTCGGGATTGAACAGCGCGCCGCGCTCGGTCGCGCTGCCCTGGTGATAGAAGCGGAACGATGCGCCCTGGTACTGCACGTCGATCGGACCGCCGCGCAGCAGGTTCACCAGCCGCGACAGCCACGGCCGGAATGCGCCGCGCTTCAGCCGCGATTGTGTCGCGAGGCGAATGATCGCGGCCTGCGCCGCGTTCGGCGCAAACGCGCCGAACGGCGCGGACGAAGGGGCATTGTCAGTCGCCAAGTCAAAGTCCTCATTGCAAGCGGCGCATGCATAGCCGGTTTTGAAGAGGACTCCAATCGTTCACGAGAGGTCGGTAGCCCGGATGGAGCGCAGCGTAATCCGGGGTTCTCGCCTTACGGATAGACCTTCCCGGATTGCGCTTCGCTCCATCCGGGCTACGCCCCTCACGCCGCCTTTTTCGCCGGCTTGCGTTGCCTCAGGAATCGCCCGAGCAGCTTGCGCTTGCCCTTGCGCGGGATCAGCTCGATGTCGCTGACGAGTTTTGCGCCGCCCTTGCGGCGCTCCAGCACGATCTTGCGGCTGTGGAAGGCCTCCAGCTCGACGCGATGCGCGACGCTGACGATGGTGGCCTTCGGCAGCTCGTCGGTGATCATCTTCATCATCTTGTCCTGGCTCTTCTCGTCGAGCGCCGAGGTCGCCTCGTCGAGCACGACGATGTCAGGGCTGTGCAGCAATAGCCGCGCGAAGGCGAGGCGCTGCTTCTCGCCACCGGACAGCGTCTGGTCCCACGGTGCTTCTTCTTCGATCTTCTCCTTGAGATGGTCGAGGCCGACCTTGTGCAGGGCCTCGCCGATCTCCTCGATGGTCCAGTCGTCTTCCGCGCCGGGATAGGCGACCGCGCGGCGCAAGGAGCCCGAGGGAACGTAGGGTCGCTGCGGCAGCATGAACAGCCGCCGGTCGGGATGGAAATTGACGCTGCCGCCACCCCAGGGCCAGAGCCCGGCGATGGCGCGCACCAGCGTGCTCTTGCCGGTGCCGGACTCGCCGGCCACCAGCAGCCGCTCGCCAGCCTCGACCACCACCTCGGTCTCGCCGACCACGGCGGTGCCGTCGTCGAGCGTGACGGAGAGATCGTTCAGCTCCAGCATGGCGTCGTCGCTGGTTTCGCCGCGCTTGATGCGGCCGAAGCCGTCGCCCTGCTCGGCGCGCTCGAGGCCGTCGAGCGACATCATCAGCGAGGCGATGCGGCGAGCGCAGGCATTCCAGTCGGCGAGCCGCGGATAATTGTCGACCAGCCAGCCGAACGCGCTCTGTACGATGGTGAAGGCGGAAGCCGCCTGCATCACCTGCCCCAGCGTCATGCTGCCGTCGAGGAATTTTGGCGCGCAGAGCAGCAGCGGCACGACCGGCGCAACGAGGCTCGATCCCTGCGACACCAGCGTGGTGCGCATGTGCTGACCCGCGAGCCGCGCCCATTGCCGCAGCACGTTGGTGAAATTGCGGTCGATGCCGTCGCGCTCTTCTTCCTCGCCGCCGAGCAGCGCGATGCTCTCGCCGTTCTCGCGCACGCGCGTCAGCGTGTAGCGAAAATCGGCCTCGGCCTGGTTCTTGTCCTCGGAGACCTGCACGAATTGGCGGCCGATCACCAGGATCGAGCCCGATGCGAGTCCCGCATAAAGCATCGCGGCGATCACCAGGAAGCCGGGAATCGTCACCGACGATCCCGCAAGCGTGACGGTGAGCGCGCCGCCGATGGTCCAGAGCACGACGATGAAGGTCGCGGCCGACAGCAGCGCGGACGTCACGCCGGCGAGAAAATCCACCGGCGAATCGGTCGCGACGCGCAGATCCTCCGCGATCCGGTATTCCGGATTCTTGTGGTCGCCGCTGACGAGATTGAGCTGGTAATAGCGGCCGTTGCCGAGCCAGCGCGTCAGCACGCTTGCCGTCAGCCAGGCTCGCCAGCGCCGCTGGATGCCCATGCGCGCGAACACCTGCGCCACGCCGAGCACGATGCTGCCGATCGCGAGCGGGAAGAACACCGCGGTGAGATGGAAGACGGTGGACGCCTCGCGTTTTTCGATCGCGTCGAAGATCGCCCGATTCCAGACATTGATGCCGTATTGGAAGCCGACGGTCAGGACAATCAGCACGCCGAGGCCGATGGAGTAGAGCCATGCCAGCCGGTCGCCGTTGCGGCCCCAGAAGCCGCGCGCGCTGATCCAGAAGCGGGTGAGGAGATAGTCCTTGCGGGCCTGCTCGGCCTCTTCCGGCGACAGCTCCGGGTCGGGCTCGACCAGCTCGGGCGGCGGCGGAGCCACTTCCCCGCCGGTCTCGCCGACGATTTCGACGATGGGCGGCTTCTTGCCCGATTCGCGTTTTCTGGCCGGCTTTTGCATGGCCGGATAACGCAAGCTAAATCAAAAGGTTCCCGCAGGTTCCGAGCGTCAGTTCACTCGGCCGCGCCGTCGCGGACCCGGCGGCGACGTGCGAGCCGGTGCAGCACGCGCGATAGCTGATCGATCGCGTAGGGCTTTTGCACGAGCTCGAAATCGATCTTGCCGTCCTGGGACAGCGCCTCGCTGTAGCCGGTGGTCAGCACCACCGGCACGCCGATGCCGCGGTCGCGGACCGCCTGCGCGAGATCGAGACCGGTCATGCCGGGCATCACGATGTCCGAGAAAACGACATCGAAGCGATCGGCATCCATGACCAGCTCGGCGAGTGCGTCGGTTGCATTGTCGACCAGCGTGATGCTGTAGCCGAGCTCGGTGAGGCCGTCGGCCGCGAAATTGGCGAGCTCGATATTGTCCTCGACCAGCAGCACCGACATGCCGCTGCCGGCCACAGCGGGGGCCGTGTTCGGTGCCTGCCGCTGCGGCAACAAATGCGGCGCCACGCGCGGCAGATAGAGCGAGAAGGTGCTGCCGTGGCCTACCTCGCTGGTGACTGTCACCTCGCCGCCGGACTGCCGGGCGAAGCCGAATACCTGCGACAGGCCGAGACCGGTGCCGTGGCCGACCTGCTTGGTGGTGAAGAACGGCTCGAAGATGCGCTCCAGCCGCGCAGCCGGAATGCCGATCCCGGTGTCGCTGACGGCAATGCCGACGAAACCGTGTTTGCCAGGAAGGTCATGCTGGCCTGAAAGATCAGGGTTGCCCGAGACGGGAGCCCGCGTGTCCGCAATGGTCGCCGCGGCCTGGACGTTGAAGACGATCCTGCCCTTGCCGTGCATGGCATCGCGCGCATTGGTCGCCATGTTGATCAACGCCGTCTCGAACTGGCTCGCATCGGCATTGACGAGGCAGGGCTCGGCCGGCAGCCGCATCGCGATTTCGATCGCGGGCCCGAGCAGCGTCGCGAGCATGTCGTGCAGCGACTGCAGCCGCGCGCCGACGTCGAACACCTCCGGCTTCAAGGTCTGGCGCCGCGCGAAGGCAAGCAGCTGCGAGGTCAGCTTGGCCGCGCGCCCGACCGCGTCCGCGATGGCGGTGATGTAGCGCTGGCGCCGCTCCTCGCTCAGCTGCGGCCGGTTCAACAGGTCGACCGAAGCGCGAATCACGGTCAGGAGGTTGTTGAAGTCGTGCGCGACGCCGCCGGTGAGCTGGCCGAGCGCCTCCAGGCGCTGGCTGTGCTTGAGCGCCTCTTCGGCTTCGCGCCGCGCGGCGGCCTCGGCCTGGAGATGCTGGGTGCGCCGGAACGCGAACGCCAGCAGCAGAAACAGCAGCGCGGTCGCGGGAATGCCAAACACCAGATGCTGGCCCATGGTGGCGAGCCAGCGCGCGCGGATTGCCGAGGTCTCCAGCCCCGCGCTGACATAGATCGGGTATTCGGCGATGCGTCGGTAGCCGATGCGGCGCTCGACCTCGTCCGATGGCCAGGCGATGGTGATGAGGCCATGCTCAGGATGAGCGGCGATGCTGCGGCCGACCGGCCCGTTGGGATCGAGCCTGAGGTCGCGGTCCAGCCGTGGAAGATGCGCCAGCACCACGCCGTCGGTGCGTGCCATGGCGAGGAAGCTGCCGGGATCAGAGCCGATCCGGGCATAAAAGCTCTCGAAATATTCCGGCAGGACAGAGGCCTGGATCACGCCGATGAAGCTGCCGTCGTCGGAGCCGCGGCGGCGGCTCACCCCGAAGAAGCGCGCGCCCTGATAAGGCTGGCGCGGCGTCAGCGGGACTCCGATGTAGCTGCCGATGGTCTGGTCGACATGGGCGGCAAAATAGTCACGATCCGCAAAGCTCTGTGCCGGCGGCGGCGAGGCCAGGCTGTTGACCAGCGACTTTCCGTCCGCATCGAAGATCCATGCCGATTTCAGCTGTGGCAGCGAATCGGTCAGCTGCTTCAGGCGGCGGTGCAGGGCCGGCTCGCGCGAGCGGATGATGTCGTCGGGCATGCCGCGCACCACTTCGTTGATCTCGGCGAGGCTACGGTCGATGGTCTCGAACACCTTGAGCGCATGCTCATGCGCGACATCGAGGGTGCGCTCGATCTCGCGGTCGGCGATGTCTTTGGTCGAGGTGTAGGAGATCGAGGCGGCGATCGCGAACAGCGCAATCGGCAGCGCCAGGGACGCAGCCATCATCCACTGCAGCAATCTCAGCGAATTGCGTTGTGCGCCCTGCACGGTCGCTCCGGTCCCACACCGGAGAGCTTACTTGAATTTCGCGCCGGGAAGGAAGCGGCTTGTGGCGGGAACCAGAGGTTGCAACCCGTCGGCTTGCCCGCGCAGGGGCGGAGGCAAAATCTGCTCGAATACGCGCCCGCCGTAGAATGCCCCGGCCATTCCGGCCGGGGATCGCAGCATGAATGACGCCTAGATCTGGCGCTCGACCATCTTGAGCTTGAGCTCGGCGATGGCTTCCGCCGGGTTGAGGCCCTTCGGGCAGGCTTTGGCGCAGTTCATGATGGTGTGGCAGCGATAGAGGCGGAACGGGTCCTCGAGATTGTCGAGCCGCTCGCCGGTGGCTTCATCCCGCGAATCCGACACCCAGCGGTTGGCCTGGAGCAGCGCGGCCGGACCGAGATAGCGCTCGCTGTTCCACCAATAGCTCGGGCACGAGGTCGAGCAGCAGGCGCAGAGGATGCACTCGTAGAGGCCGTCGAGCTTCTCGCGGTCTTCGTGGCTTTGCTTCCATTCCTTCTGCGGCGTCGGCGAGGTCGTCTTCAGCCACGGCTCGACCGAAGCGTACTGCGCGTAGAAATTGGTGAGGTCGGGAATGAGGTCTTTCACCACAGGCTGGTGCGGCAGCGGATTGATCTTCACCGCGCCGTCCTTCACGTCGTGCATCGAGCGGGTGCAGGCCAGCGTGTTCTGGCCGTCGATGTTCATCGCGCAGGAGCCGCAGACGCCTTCGCGGCAGGAGCGGCGGAAGGTCAGCGACGGGTCGATGTGGTTCTTGATCCAGATCAGGCCGTCCAGCACCATCGGCCCGCAATCATGGGTGTCGACGTAATAGGTGTCGACGCTGGGATTCTTGCCGTCGTCCGGGTTCCAGCGATAGACGCGGAATTCGCGAGTTTCAGTCGCGCCCGCGGGCTTCGGCCAGGTTTTGCCGCCGCTGATCTTGGAGTTCTTCGGAAGTGCGAATTCAACCATTTCGATAAAGCTTTCGCTGTTCGCTCAGTACACGCGCGCCGTTTAGTAAACGCGAGCTTTCGGCGGGATGTACTGGACGTCGTTGGTCATGGTGTAGTCGTGAACCGGGCGGTACTCGATCTTGACCTTGCCGGAATCTTCCAGCCAGGCCAGCGTGTGCTTCATCCAGTTCTTGTCGTCGCGGTCGGAGAAATCCTCGCGGGCATGCGCGCCGCGGCTCTCGGTGCGGTTGGCGGCCGAGTTCATCGTCACCACGGCCTGCGCGATCAGATTGTCGAATTCGAGCGTCTCGATCAGGTCGGAATTCCACACCAGCGAGCGGTCGGACACGGCGATGTCGGTGATGCCGCTATGGACCTTTTCGATCAGGTTCTGGCCTTCGCTCAGGATGTCGCCGGTGCGGAACACCGCGCAATTGTTCTGCATCACGTGCTGCATGCCTTCGCGCAGCTTGGCGGTCGGCGTGCCGCCGGAGGCGTAGCGATAGTGGTCGAGGCGGCCGAGCGCCAGGTCGGACGAGTTCGCCGGCAATTCCGGCTGGCTGGCGTTCGGCGTGAGCTTCTCGGCGAGGCGCAGCGCAGCGGCGCGGCCGAACACGACGAGATCGATCAGCGAGTTGGAGCCGAGGCGGTTGGCGCCGTGCACGGAGACGCAAGCGGCTTCGCCGATCGCCATCAGGCCGGGAATGATGGCGTTGTCGTCGCCGTCCTTCTTGGTCAGGACTTCGCCGTGATAGTTCGTCGGGATACCACCCATGTTGTAGTGCACGGTCGGCACGATCGGGATCGGTTCGCGGGTCACGTCGACATTGGCGAAGATCTTTGCGGATTCCGAGATGCCCGGCAGGCGCTCGGCCAGCACGGCGGGATCGAGATGATCGAGATGAAGGAAGATGTGGTCCTTCTTCTTGCCGACGCCGCGCCCCTCCCGGATCTCGATGGTCATCGCACGCGAGACGACGTCACGCGAGGCCAGATCCTTGGCGGAGGGCGCATAGCGCTCCATGAAGCGCTCGCCCTCGGAGTTGACGAGATAGCCGCCTTCGCCGCGCGCCCCTTCGGTGACGAGGCAGCCGGAGCCGTAGATTCCGGTCGGGTGGAACTGCACGAACTCCATGTCCTGCATCGGCAGGCCGGCGCGCAGCACCATGCCGCCGCCGTCGCCCGTGCAGGTGTGCGCCGAGGTGCAGGACGCATAGGCGCGGCCATAGCCGCCGGTCGCCAGAATCACGGACTGGGCGCGGAAGCGGTGCAGCGTGCCGTCGTCGAGCTTGAGCGCGATGACGCCGCGGCAGGTGCCCTGGTCGTCCATGATCAGGTCGATGGCAAAGAACTCGATGAAGAACTCGGCCGCGTGGCGCAGCGACTGGCCGTACATCGTGTGCAGCATGGCGTGGCCGGTGCGGTCGGCGGCGGCGCAGGTGCGCTGCGCCTGGCCCTTGCCGTAGTCCATCGTCATGCCGCCGAACGGACGCTGGTAGATCTTGCCGTCTTCGGTGCGCGAGAACGGCACGCCCCAATGCTCGAGCTCGTAGACTGCCTCGGGCGCGTTGCGCACCATGTATTCGATCGCGTCCTGGTCGCCCAGCCAATCCGACCCCTTCACGGTGTCGTACATGTGCCAGCGCCAGTCGTCCTTGTGCATGTTTCCGAGCGACGCCGAGATGCCGCCCTGCGCCGCGACGGTGTGCGAGCGGGTCGGAAACACTTTGGTGATGCAGGCGGTGCGGAGGCCGGCTTCGCTGCAGCCGACCACGGCGCGCAAGCCCGCGCCGCCGGCGCCGACCACGACGACATCATAGGTGTGGTCTTCGATCGGATAGGCTTTGCCGTTGGTGGCGGGAGCACCGTTGCCCTTGCCATTGGTCTCTGTGGCCATGGGTTAGACTCCGGAGGAAAGTTTCAGGATCGCGTAGATCGAGGCGAGCGCCACGGCGAACGAGAAGAAGTTGTTGAGCATGATCGAGATGAGCTTCAGCTTCTCGTTATGGATGTAGTCCTCGATCACGACCTGCATGCCGATCTTCATGTGCCAGGCGCTGGCGAAGATGAAGAGCAGCAGGATCACCGCGACCGGCAGCGAGCCCAGGATCTGTGCGGCACCGGCCTGGTTGCGGCCGAGGAGCATCATCACGATCACGATCACAGGGATCATCAGCAGCGTCATGGCGACGCCGGTGATGCGCTGGCGCCAGAAATCGGACGTGCCCGAATGCGCCGCGCCGAGATTGCGCACGCGGCCGAGCGGGGTGCGCATGGAGGAGCCCTTCGGAGAGCCGTGGGATTCGTCGAAACTCATCGTCCGCCTCCGATCGCGTAGGCGATGATCCAGACGAGGACCGTGAGCACCATGCCACCGATTAACGCGCCCCAGGTCAACGCTTCGCGCTCATTGGCCTTGAAGCCGTAGCCGAGGTCCCAGACGAAATGCCGGATGCCGCTGAGCATGTGGTGCATCAGCGCCCAGGTGAAGCCGAACACGATCAGCCGGCCGATGATGCTGCCGGTGAAGGCCTGGACGTGGCTATAGGCGGCGGGGCCCGAGGCCGCCGCAATCAGCCACCAGGCCAGCAGCAGCGTTCCGGCGTAGAGGGCAATCCCGGTGGCGCGATGAACGATGGACAGCGCCATCGTCAACGTCCAGCGGTAGACTTGCATGTGTGGCGAAAGCGGTCGTTCGATCCGTGCGGTCATGGGCTTCGATTTGCTTTATTGCGGCCCAGCATGGGCGCGCGGGGATCGCGAAAGGTCGGCTCTATTTACGGAGTCGATTTCACCTGCGCAATCACCAAATCGCCATAGATCGAACTTGGGTTCAGCTCTAGGCCCTTGATGTAACAAGGCCAATCGGCGGCTTGGTATACCAGGGCCATGGCGCACCGACTAAAGACAGAATCTAAATTCATGACTTGTTGCCGAGCTGCGGCGCATTGAAATTACTATTGGAACGGCTCTAAGCCGCCGCAGGCCAAACAGGGTTCGAACCAGTCATCCATGACGTTCGACCCGGCAGGGCTGATCAGCGAGCAATTTCCAATTTCCGCGAAGCGCACCGATTTTTCGCGAGACGGGCGGATATGCGCAGCCTGCATCCCACCCCAGAGCGCCGATGCGGCGGTCGACCCGACAAATCAGATCGCCTAGAGCATTGCGGGCAGCTGTCCGAGCGATGCATCGGAGAAGTTGCGACCACCGCCGGGGCAGGTCAGGGGTGATTGCAGGACTCGATATCAAGGAGATCGTCGAACTCGCGCTGTTGCTGATCGCAACCGGCGCGCTCTCCGGATTTTTGGCCGGCGTGTTCGGCATTGGCGGCGGCGCGATTCTGGTGCCGGTGTTCTACGAGTGCTTCCGCATCGCCGGTGTGCCGCTCGAGGTGCGCATGCCGCTGTGCATCGGCACTTCGCTCGCTGTCATCATTCCGACTTCGATCCGTTCGTTCCAGGCCCATTACAAGCGCGGCGCCGTCGATCTTGCTATCCTTCGGGTCTGGTGGCTGCCGATCCTAATCGGCGTCGTCGCCGGCAGCGTGGTCGCGCGCTACGCGCCGGAGCGGCTGTTCAAGATCGTGTTCGTCGCCGTCGCCTGGTCGGCCGCGGTACGGCTGATCTTCGCGCGCGAGAGCTGGAAGCTCGGCGATGATCTGCCGAAGGGGCCGCTGATGCGATTCTACGGCTTCTGCGTCGGCATTTTGTCGACGCTGATGGGCATCGGCGGTGGATTGTTTTCGAACCTGCTGATGACGTTCTATGGCCGCCCGATCCATCAGGCCGTGGCGACATCGTCGGCGCTCGCGGTGCTGATCTCGATCCCCGGTGCGCTCGGCTACATCTATGCCGGCTGGCCTGCGGCGGCGCACTATCCCGGCGTTGCAGCCCTGCAAGTCCCATTCGCGCTCGGCTACGTCTCCCTGATCGGCGCCGTGCTGGTGATGCCGATGAGCCTTGTGACAGCACCGCTCGGCGTGAGAGCCGCGCATGCGATGTCCAAGCGGAGGCTGGAGGTCGCGTTCGGGTGCTATCTGTTCATCGTCGGCAGCAGGTTTGTGCTGAGTCTGGTGGGCGCTAGTTAACCGACCGGTCCTTCAATCTCACTTCGCTGTGGCCCCACATTTGAAGATTGCCTTGCGCCTCCAGAAGATCGGCCTCAACCAACGCCTGAATGCGGGCCGCAAAGACCTCAAAATCGACGGGAGCCGCTAACGCTTCTTCCTTTTCGACCCTCTCAACCGCGCAGTACAGGACCATTGCGACCTTCTGCCATCGCGGCTTCATGACAGAGAAAATGACGCGATCCAAATCGGTCTCCAGCACAGAGGACGGAAGTGAAACGTCTTCCCACCGGAGTGTGCTGTCGATGGTGGCAGGCCGTCCCGGCGGTTCAAGATCCGGAAATCGCTTGTAGATCAGTCGCAGAAGCTTGAATTGCAAATGGAAAACCGCCGTTACGAGCGGGTCTGCAAACAGCTTTCGACCGTCATCGCCAACATCGACGATCGCGGCCTCCGCTCGCCGGAATGCTGCGGCAGCATCGAGCAGGTGCTTGTGTATCTTCTTAGCTTGCTCTCGGTTCATGTCCCCCAAGCCCGGAGCGATTGCGCCCCTACTTCTTCGCGTAAAGATCCTTGTAAATATCCCGCAGCACGTTCTTCTGCACCTTGCCCATGGTGTTGCGCGGCAGCTCGTCGACCACGAAGACGCGTTTGGGCATCTTGAACTTCGCCAGCCGGCCGTCGAGCGCCTTCAGCACCGCGGCCTCGGTCACATCGGCGCCCTTGTTGCAGACCAGCACGGCCGTGACGCCCTCGCCGAAATCGGCGTGGGGCACGCCGATCACGGCGGATTCGATCACGCCGGGCATGGCGTCGATCTCGCTCTCGATTTCCTTCGGGTAGACGTTGAACCCGCCGGAGATGACGAGATCCTTGCCGCGGCCGAGAATGTGGACGTAACCCTTGGCGTCGATCTTGCCGAGGTCGCCGGTGATGAAGAAGCCGTCGTCGCGGAATTCCGCCTTGGTCTTCTCCGGCATGCGCCAATAGCCCTTGAACACGTTGGGGCCCTTGACCTCGATCATGCCGATTTCGTCACGCGGCAGTTCCTTGCCAGTCTCGGGCTCCGTGACGCGCACGGAGACGCCGGGGAGCGGAAAGCCGACTGCGCCGGGCACGCGTTCGCCGTCGTAGGGATTCGACGTGTTCATGTTGGTCTCGGTCATGCCGTAGCGCTCGAGCACGGCATGCCCCGTGCGCGCCGACCATTCGCGATGGGTTTCGGCGAGCAGCGGCGCCGAGCCCGAGATGAACAGCCGCATGTGTTGTGTGGTTTCGCGCGACAGCGCGGCGTTCTGGAGCAGGCGGGTGTAGAACGTCGGCACGCCCATCAGCACCGTGGCGCGCGCCATCAGCTTGATGATCAGATCCGGGTCGAGCTTCGGCAGGAAGATCATCGACGCGCGCGCAAACAGCGTCACGTTGGTCGCCACGAACAGGCCGTGGGTGTGGTAGATCGGCAGCGCGTGGATCAGCACGTCCTTTTCGGTGAAGCGCCAGAAGCCGACGAGCGAGAGCGAGTTCGACGCCAGATTGTCGTGGGTCAGCATCGCGCCTTTGGAGCGGCCGGTGGTGCCGGACGTGTAGAGGATCGCGGCGAGATCGTCGTTTGCGCGCGGCACCGTGGTGAATTCGCTGCTTGCCTTGTCGGCGGCATCCGTCAGCGAGCCCTTGCCGTCAGGCCCGAGCGTCTCGATTTTCGCCGTCACCTTGGCGGCGATGGGGGCGAGGCCTTCCGCCTTGGCGGGATCGCAGACCACCAGCGAGGGCTCGGCATCGCCGATGAAATAGTCGAGCTCGTTCAGCGTATAGGCGGTGTTGAGCGGCAGGTAGACCGCGCCGGCCCGCACCGTGGCCAGATACAGCACGATGTTGGCCACGGATTTTTCGACCTGAACCGCAACGCGGTCGCCGGGCTTCACGCCGCGCGCGACCAGCACATTGGCCATCTGTCCGGCCCGGGCGATCAGATCGCCATAGCTGATGCGGCCGCCGTCGTGCGTCTCGATCGCGAGGCGCTTCGGATCGTCCAGGCCGTCGAACAGGCGGGAAAACAGATTGGCGTTGGCAGCTTGGTTCATGCAAGATTTCCTCGACCGCAAGGCTTGACTGCAAGGCTTGACCACAAGGCTCGTCAGACAAGGCCGGTCAAAACCGAGGGCTGGATTAGCAAAAACCGCCCCGATGAAGCAACGGAGACAGTTTGCATGACCAAAAACGGGAAACGCGTGGCCTGGGTGACAGGCGGGGGCAGCGGGATCGGGGAGGCCGGCGCCGAGGCGCTGGCGGCCGACGGCTGGACGGTGGTGGTCTCGGGCCGGCGCAAGGACGCCCTCGATACCGTGGTCGCGAAGATCACTGGGGCGGGTGGAGCCGCTGAAGCCATCGCGCTGGACGTGTCGGTCGCCGCTGCGGCCCAGAAGGCCGCCGATCAAATCGTCGCGAAGCACGGCCGGATCCACCTGCTGGTGAACAATGCCGGCATCAATGTCCCCAAGCGCAGCTGGCAGGACATGGAACTGGAGGGCTGGGACAAGCTGGTTCAGGTCAACCTCAACGGCGTGCTCTATTGCTTGCGCGCGGTGCTGCCGACGATGCGCAAGCAGCAGGACGGCTCCATCATCAACGTCTCGTCCTGGGCCGGCCGCCACGTCTCGAAAATGCCGGGCCCGGCCTACACCACGACCAAGCATGCGGTGTTGGCGCTGACCCATTCCTTCAATATGGACGAATGCGTCAACGGCTTGCGCGCCTGTTGCCTGATGCCGGGCGAGGTGGCGACCCCGATCCTGAAGCTGCGCCCGGTGGTGCCAAGCGAGGAGGAGCAGGCCAGGATGCTGCAATCCGAAGATCTCGGCCGCACCATCGCCTTCATCGCGAGCATGCCGGCGCGAGTGTGCATCAACGAACTGCTGATCAGCCCGACGCATAATCGCGGGTTCATTCAGACGCCGCACAACAGGGATTGAGGGGAGGCGCGCGCGACAATCTCAATTCGTCGTCCCGGCGAAGGCCGGGACCCATAACCACTGGAAGTAGTTTGGCGAAGACTCGTGGTTACCTGTCTCGCGCTACGACTGCCTTTCGAGAGTATGGGTCCCGGCCTTCGCCGGGACGACAGTAGAGCGTGAGGCGCGCTCGCCCCTCCCCACGAACACACCCGCACTTAGTTTCACGCATCACAAAGAAGTTTTATTCGAAACCGCTTCGCGAACCCTCCCGTAATTCGAGCCAACGACGTCGCTGCTGCTTCACGCTCACAGGTCGCAGCCACCGTTGTTGCCCAACTCGAACGCCGGCCATCGCCGGTCATCATCCAATCGGGAGACTCTCCATGTCGAAGCGCATTGCCTATCTTACCGCTGCAGCTTTCAGCGCGCTGGCCATCACCGCGACCGTCGTCGCGCCCGCCCGCGCCGAGGAAAAGACCGTCATGGTCGGGCGGCGCCGCGATGTTCCCGTCCAAGAACATCGTCCAGAACGCCGTCAACTCGAAGGACCACACCACGCTGGTGGCGGCGGTGAAGGCGGCCGGCCTGGTGCCGACGCTGGAAGGCAAGGGCCCGTTCACGGTGTTCGCGCCGACCAACGCTGCCTTCGGCAAGCTGCCGGCCGGCACCGTCGACACCCTGGTCAAGCCCGAGAACAAGGCGACGCTGACCAAGATCCTCACCTATCATGTCGTGCCCGGCAAGCTCGAGGCGTCCGATCTCACCGACGGCAAGAAGATGAAGACCGCCGAAGGCGAGGAGCTGACGGTGAAGAAGATGGACGGCAAGGTCTGGATCGTCGATGCCAAGGGCGGCACCTCGATGGTCACCATCTCCAACGTCAACCAGTCAAACGGCGTGATCCATGTGGTCGACACAGTGCTGATGCCGGCGACGTAAATACCGCGCGACCCGGCTTCATCCCCCGAATCGGATGCGACGAAATGGCGAGCCGGGGGTCCCCGGCTCGCTTTATTGTGACCATGATAGCCCGCCGGTATCGATTCGATGCCGGGCAGGGCGTAACGAAAGCGGAAGCATCGGCGTATAATTGCTGTCAGACGATGTTCAGGACGGAACCGCCATGTCGAGCCTCACAGTCACCGACGAGCAGGTCAGCGCCACCCCGGCCAAAGTGATCCAGCCGGCCTGGGTCCGGGTCATGCACTGGATCAACGCCCTCGCCATGATCCTGATGATCCTGTCGGGTTGGCAGATCTACAACGCCTCGCCGCTGTTCGGTTTCAGCTTTCCGCGCGACTACACGCTCGGCGGCTGGCTCGGTGGCGGCCTGCTCTGGCATTTTGCGGCGATGTGGCTGTTGATGATCAACGGCCTTGCCTATCTCGTCACCGGTTTTGCCACCGGCCGCTTCCGGAAAAAACTGCTGCCGATCACCCCGTCCGGCGTGCTCCACGATGTCAGGGCTGCGCTGACCTTCAAGCTCGGCCATGCCGATCTCACCGTCTACAATTACGTCCAGCGCGTGCTGTATGCCGGCATCATCCTGGTCGGCGTGATCATCGTGCTGTCGGGGCTGGGAATGTGGAAGCCAGTGCAGCTGCACTGGCTCGTGAGCCTGTTCGGCGACTATCCGACCGCGCGCTACATCCATTTCTTCTGCATGGCCGCGATCTGCGCCTTCCTCGTCATTCACGTTTTACTCGCGCTGCTGGTGCCGAAGAGCCTGCGCGCGATGATCATCGGCCGCTAGAGCGGAGAGAGAACCATGGCCAAGCGCTCATTCCTGATCCCCGGCGTCGACAAGCGGCTGCTGATCAAGGACTCCATCAAGACGATGCCAGAGGTCAGCCGCCGCCGCTTCATCGCGGGCGGCGCCAGCCTCGGCGCGCTGACGCTGCTCACCGGCTGCGACGTGATCGATTCGTCCTCCGCCGAGGAGATGCTGAAGTCGGTTTCGAAATTCAACGATGCCGTGCAGGCCTTCATCTTCAATCCCGATGCACTGGCGCCGACATTTGCGGAAAGCGCGATCACAAAACCGTTTCCGTTCAACGCCTATTACGATCTCGACGACGCACCTGAGGTCGACGGCGCCGACTGGAAGCTCGAAGTCCGCGGCCTCGTCGACAACAAGAAGTCGTGGACGCTTCCGGAATTGTACAAGCTCCCGCAGGTCACGCAGATCACCCGTCACATCTGCGTCGAGGGCTGGAGCGCGATCGGCAGCTGGACCGGCACGCCGATGCGCGACTTCCTCAAGCTGATCGGGGCCGACACGCGTGCGAAGTACGTCTGGTTCCAGTGCGCCGACAAGGACGGCTACAATTCCCCGCTCGACATGCGCACCGCGCTGCATCCGCAGACCCAGATGACGTTCAAATACGCCGGCGAAATCCTGCCGCGCGCGTACGGTTTCCCGATGAAAATCCGCGTGCCGACAAAGCTCGGCTTCAAGAATCCGAAATACGTGGTGTCGATGGAAGTCACCAACGACTACAAGGGCGGCTATTGGGAAGACCAGGGATATAATTCGTTCAGCGGGAGCTGATCGTCGCTCCGGCTAACCCACCTGTTTGGTTTCCGCGGCGACAGAAGTGGTGGGTTACGCCTTCGGCTAACCCACCCTACTGCACCGTTTTTTAGGCCGGCCCCACTTTGCGCTGGCATAGCGCCGCAACCGCTCCCAGCGCCAGCAGCGCTGCGGACACGTTCAGCGCGTAACTCAAGCTCCCCAGTGCGTCCGTGATGGCGCCGACCACGATCGGGCCGAGCGTCTGGCCGACGCCGAACGAGATCGTCATCGCGGCGATCGCGGTCGGCCACACCTCGGGCGGATAGTTGAAGCGCACGAAGGCGGTGGTCGAGCCGACTACGGCGAAGAAGGCGACGCCGAACACGATTGCCGAGACCGCGAGCCATGCCGGCGAATGCCCGAGCATCGGCAGGGCGGCGCCGAGCGCGTTGGTGCCGAGGATGATGGCGGTGGCCAATCCGCCGCGATCGAGCGCGAGCACGCCGCGCCAGGCCCACGGTGTGACGAACGCGCTTAGGCCAATCAGGCTCCAGAATCCGGCCTGCGCCGCGGCGCCGCCGCCGCCGTCGCGCACATAGGCGATCATGAAGGTCATGTAGGCGATGTAGCCCGCGCCAAACAGGAAGTAGCCGGCGAGATAGATCAACACGGGAAGAATCGCGAAGGCGCCGTGGCTGCCTTGCGAGAAACGCACGCCGCTCTCGATGCGGACCAGGAACAGCGGCACGGTCATGACGACGGACAGCAGGGTCATCGCCCACCACACGATCCACCACGAACCCGGCCCGAAATATTGCAGCGTGAACGGGGCGATCAGGCCCGAGGAGAGAATGCCGATGCCGGGCCCTGCATAGAACAGGCTGAGAAGGAAATTGGCCCGCTCCGGGCGCGACTGCGCGATGGAAGCGGCCAGCGCGCCGCCGGCGACGAAGCCGGCCGCGGCGCCAACGCCCAGCACCAGACGCGCCAGGCTCAGCGCAACGAAATTCCCGGTTAGCGCGCAAGTCGCGAGCGCGGCGACGCAGGCCAGGGTTCCGCCGCGGATCGCGGCCGACCAGCCGACCCGTTCGATCAACCGGGATGCCACCAGGGCGCCGACGAGGTAGCCGACGGCGTTGATGGTGTTCATGAAACCGGCCGCCGAGTAGGACCAGCCGAGGTCCTCCCGCATGTCGGGCAGCACCAGCGAATAGGCGAAGCGGCCGATACCCAGCCCAACTGTCGCGGCCAGCGACAGGGTCAGGATCAACCGTGCGGGGTGGGCATCGGGTGGAGGGCGGTCAGGTGCGTGCAAGGGGTACTCCGGCATGCGCAGTGTGGCAGGCCCTGCCCGCCTTGCACAGAACCGAAGCGGCAATGGTGTCTTGCCAAGCACGCATCGCCGCTCTAGCACTCCGGCCGAAATTCACGAGATGCCGTCATGCCCGGCCTTGTGCCGGGCATCCACGTTCTTCTGCACCCGAGGCAAGACGTGGATGGCCGGGTCAAGCCCGGCCATGACGAAACGGAGGAAGAACGACCATGGCGACCCACAAACTGCTGCTGCTTCCCGGCGACGGTATCGGCCCCGAGGTGATGGGCGAGGTGAAGCGGCTGATCGACTGGCTCAATTCGGCGGGGATCGCCAAGTTCGAGACCGACACCGGCCTCGTTGGCGGTTCGGCCTATGACGCGCACAAGGTGTCGATCTCGGAAGGCGACATGGCCAAGGCCAAGGATGCCGACGCGATCATCTTCGGCGCGGTCGGCGGTCCCAAATGGGACGCGGTGCCCTACGAGGTGCGTCCGGAAGCCGGCCTGCTGCGCCTGCGCAAGGATCTCGGTCTGTTCGCCAACCTGCGTCCCGCCGTGTGCTACCCGGCGCTGGCGGAGGCCTCCAGCCTCAAGCGCGAGGCGGTCGAGGGCCTCGACATCATGATCGTGCGCGAGCTCACCGGCGGCGTCTATTTCGGCGAGCCCAAGACCATCACCGACCTCGGCAACGGCCAGAAGCGCGCCATCGATACCCAGGTCTACGACACCTACGAGATCGAGCGCATCGGCCGCGTCGCCTTCGAGCTTGCGAAGAAGCGCAAGAACAAGGTGACGTCGATGGAGAAGCGCAACGTCATGAAGTCTGGCGTGCTCTGGAACGAGGTCATGACCCAGGTCCACAAGCGCGAATATCCCGACGTCACGCTCGAGCACCAGCTGGCCGATTCCGGCGGCATGATGCTGGTGAAATGGCCGAAGCAGTTCGACGTCATCGTCACCGACAATCTGTTTGGTGACATGCTGTCCGACATCGCGGCGATGCTGACGGGATCGCTCGGCATGCTGCCCTCGGCCTCGCTTGGCGAGGTCGACGTCAAGAGCAGGAAGCGCAAGGCGCTGTACGAGCCCGTGCACGGCTCGGCGCCTGATATCGCAGGCCAGGGCCTCGCCAATCCGATCGCGATGATCTCGTCGTTCGGCATGGCGCTACGTTACTCCTTCGACATGGGCGCGCTCGCCGACAAGGTCGACGCCGCGATCGCCGCGGTGCTGGCCAGCGGCCTGCGCACCGCCGACATCAAGTCGGAAGGCACCATTGCCGCCTCGACCACGCAGATGGGCGAAGCGATCCTGAAGGAATTGCAGAAGCTGCACGCCTAGAGTGGTAGCCCGGATGGAGCGAAGCGAAATCCGGGGGTCTTGCGGCGCGTCGAAAATCCCGGATTGCGCTTCGCTCCATCCGGGCTACACGACAAACAAAAATGGCCGGGCGCGAGCCCGGCCATTTTGATTCGGTCGATAATTCCGCCTCAGTACAGCGGGAAATTCTGCGGATAGCCGCCGACATCCTGCGGCGTGCTCAGCGGCTGGCGATCGATCGGGCGGTTGAGATTTTCGCGTGCGAAGGTCGGATAGCCCACCGCCGGCGGGAAGGCGTAGTCGGAGAACTTGCGGTCGCCCGGATTGACCTCGGTGCCGCCGTCGAGCCAGGAGCGCTTGCTCACATAGATGCGGGTGCGGCCCTGCTGATAGCTCGCATTGGGGCCGCTCGGGCCGTAATAGTGACGGCCGCTGTCATAGCGCTGCTTCTTGGTGTCGGCCGAGGCGGGTGTCGCGAAGGCTGAGGACATGGCAATCACGGCGCCGGCCGCAAGCCACATCGCCAGTTTGTTCGCGGCAGAGAAATTCGAGCTCATCACGTCCCCTTCAGGCGGCAAGCCGCCAATCAATTTCGCCCTCATACTAACCCGGCCGGGGCGGCTGCAACTAGGTCTATTGGGTCACACCAGCGCTGAATAATCGTGCGCGCCGGCAAAAGTTGCATGGATACAGCCACTTGAGCTTGATGCCGGTCAGAGCGCGCCGCGCAATTGCGCATTGGCGGCGCCGAGCAGCCAGTCCGACGAGACCGGGGGCGCGCAGGGACGGCGCTTCAGCTCCGCATGGGCGAACAATTCGGCCAGCCTCGGCTCGTTGCCCGAGGTCAGCAGCGTCAGCCGGTTCAGCGTGCAGGCGATCGCCGCGCGCCGGGCGGGCAGGCTGTCGCCCTGACAGACGAAGCCGGAAATCTGGAGCGCCGGCTCCTCGCTGCGCTTGAGGTAGCCGAGGCAGGCCCGCGCGCCCTCCGCGGTGCCGGTCGGCCGGAACAGGGCGACGGGGCCGAATTTCGTGTCGATCAGGCCGGCTTGCTCCAGCGGGGTCGTGCTGCCCAGTCCCATCCGGGCGGCCAGATCGGCGGCCGCCGGACGGGTGACGTCGAATTCGCCGCCCTCGCGATAGATTTCGAGCTCGGCCATGAACTCGGCCATGGGCTTGTCCGCCTCGCCCGCCCAGCGCATCACGTCCCTGCGGCCGCCTTCGGGGTGCCTCAAGATGGTGTAAGAGGCTGTTTTTTCTGTCGAATCGAGCCGACTGAGGGCGAAACCCGGAGGCGAGCGGTCGGCCACGCTCCAACCCGGCTTCAGCGCCGGATCGTCGTCGCGCAAGGTTGGCAGCTGGCCGAGTGCCGCAAGCCCGAGGATGGCAAACAGCACCAAAGCCCCCACATAGGCGAACAGGCGCGCCAGCGTGCCGACGACCTCGTCGGCGAAGGCTGCAAGCGCAAGATGGATCTGGGTGGGGTTTGCGGCCGTGCTGGCCTCGGGCGACTGCATCCACGTCCCTAAGGCATGGTCCAACGTTGTCTTGAGGCCGGTTCTCGCATAGAAGCGCTGCTCTTCCTGTTTAAGCCTCAGCTTCAGGAAAGAGCTTTTTCGTCGGAGAGTGAACGATGGGTTACAAAGTCGCAGTCGTCGGCGCGACCGGCAATGTCGGACGGGAAATGCTCAACATTTTGGATGAGCGCAAATTCCCCGCGGACGAGGTGGTGGCCCTGGCCTCACGCCGCAGCATGGGCGTCGAGGTCTCCTACGGCGACCGCACGCTGAAGGTCAAAGCGCTCGAGCATTACGACTTCTCCGACGTCGACATCTGCCTGATGTCGGCCGGCGGCGAGGTGTCGAAGGAATGGTCGCCCAAGATCGGCGCCGCCGGCACGGTCGTGATCGACAATTCCTCGGCCTGGCGCATGGACCCGGACGTGCCGTTGATCGTGCCGGAAGTGAATGCGGACGCGACCGCCGGCTTCAAGAAGAAGAACATCATCGCCAATCCGAACTGCTCGACCGCGCAGCTCGTGGTCGCGCTCAAGCCACTGCACGACAAGGCGACGATCAAGCGCGTCGTGGTCTCGACCTATCAATCGGTATCGGGCGCCGGCAAGGATGCGATGGACGAATTGTTCTCGCAGACCAAGGCCGTCTACACCAACCAGGAGCTGGTCAATAACAAGTTTCCCGCGCGCATCGCCTTCAACGTCATCCCCCAGATCGACGTCTTCATGGAGGACGGCTACACCAAGGAAGAGTGGAAGATGATGGCGGAGACCAAGAAGATTCTTGATCCCAAGATCAAGCTCTCCGCGACCTGCGTGCGCGTGCCTGTTTTCGTCGGCCATTCCGAGGCCGTCAACATCGAGTTCGAGAACCCGATCAGCGCGGACGAAGCGCGCGACATCCTGCGCAAGGCGCCGGGTTGTCTCGTCATCGACAAGCATGAACCCGGCGGCTACGCCACGCCGTATGAAGCCGCCGGCGAGGACGCCACCTATATCAGCCGCATCCGCGAGGACGCGACGGTAGAGAATGGTCTCGTGCTGTGGTGCGTGTCCGACAATCTGCGCAAGGGCGCCGCGCTCAACGCGATCCAGATCGCGGAAGTCCTGATCAACCGCAAGCTGATCAGCGCGAAGAAGAAGGCGGCGTAACTCCGCTGCCGTAGGGTGGGCAAAGGCGCGAAGCGCCATGCCCACCATCTCTCCGCAGTGGCTATAGAAGTGGTGGGCACGCTTCGCTTTGCCCACCCTACAAGAACTGCGGACTTACGCCACCTCGCGCGCGTTCCTGAATTCCTTCGCGCCCTTGTCCAGCACGAACAGCGATCCCTCCGCGACGCCGAAATAGGCGCCGTGGGTCTGCATCTGGCCGCTCTCGACCGCCTTCTGCACGAACGGGAAGGTCATCAGGTTTTCCAGGCTGCGGAACACCGCGGCCTTCTCGATGCGCTCGACGAATTGCGCCATGGTCTCGTGGTCGCGCTGCTCCACCACCTCGCCCGGCTTGATGAACATCTGCATCCATTTGCCGATGAAGTCGCCGGGCGTGAGCGGCTCGATCTTGTCGACGAAAGCGCGGATGCCGCCGCACTGGGCGTGCCCGAGCACCACGATGTGCTTCACCTTCAGCACCGTCACGGCATATTCCAGCGCCGCCGAGACGCCATGCGCGTTGCCGTCGGGTTGATACACCGGCACCAGATTGGCGATGTTGCGAACCACGAAGAGTTCGCCCGGCCCGACGTCGAAGATCACTTCGGGCGAGACGCGGCTGTCGCAACAGCCGATCACCATCACTTCAGGGAACTGCCCCTTCACCGACAGCTCGCGGTAGCGGGTCTGCTCGGTCGGCAGCCGCTGGGTGGCGAAGGCCTTGTAGCCTTCCAGCAAATGCTCTGGGAATGTGGTCATGGCCTATGCCTAATCATATACCGCTGGGACGAACAAGCCTTTCGAATAGGCAGGCCAGATGCTATCGGCTTCGGTCGGAAGTGAGACGAGGAAACCGGAAGGAACGCTTGCATGACCCGCCCGCGCCGCAGCCATTTGTTCATGCCCGGCTCCAACCCCCGCGCGCTGGAAAAGGCGCGTAATCTCGGCGCCGACGGCCTGATCCTCGATCTGGAAGATTCCGTCGCGCCCGATGCCAAGGCGGTGGCGCGCGACGGCATCGCGGCCGCAATCGCAGCCAAAGGGTTCGGCAAGCGCGAGATCCTGATCCGGACCAACGGCCTCGACACGCCCTGGTGGGCCGATGATGTCGCGATGGCGGCGAAGGCCTCGCCGGACGGCATCCTGGTTCCAAAAGTCTCCAGCGTGGAGGACCTCGACACGATCGGCCGTCGTCTCGCCGAGCTCGGCGCGGCGCCGACCGTAAAAGTCTGGGCCATGATCGAGACCGCACGCGCCGTGCTGCATGCGGAGGAACTGGCCGCCGCGGGGCGCGATCCCAAGAGGCGCCTGTCAGGCTTCGTGTTCGGCCCCAACGACATCTCCCGCGAGACGCGCATCAAGATGCTGCCGGGCCGCGCCGCGATGATCCCGATGATCACCCATTGCATCCTGGCAACGCGCGCCCATGGCCTCGAAATTCTCGATGGCCCCTATAGCGACATCAACAATCCCGATGGTTTCGCCACCGAATGCGCGCAGGGCCGCGATCTCGGTTTCGACGGCAAGACGCTGATTCACCCCTCGCAGATCGAAGCCTGCAATGCGATCTTCACCCCGCCCGAAGAGGACGTCGCGCGCGCCCGAAAGATCATCGCCGCGTTCGAATTGCCGGAGAACGTCTCGCGCGGCGCGATCCGTCTCGACGGCGCCATGGTGGAGCGGCTGCACGCCGACATGGCACGGCGCACGATCGAGATCGCGGATGCGATTGCGGCGATGGCGAAGGGTTGAGGGCTCGCCGCTTGCGACAGCGCTTTGCTGCGAATTCAGGAACTGCGTCGTCGCGTCACTGCCTTCGTCTCGCATTCTTTAGGGTTTCGGATGGCAGCTCACCGACCGCTCGCCGATATTCCGATGCAAAGCGGCCGAGATTTTGAAAGCCGCATTTGAACGCGACGGCAACCACGCTGGTCTGCTCATCGGGATGGCGTAAGAGCTCCGTCGCCCGCTGCAGCCGGAAGCGCCGCGCGAACTGACCCGGTGATCCCCGCCCCGCTAGGGAGAATTCCCGATAAATCGTCCGCACGCTGACGTTGGCGATTGCGGCAATCTTCTCCAGATCGATTGGTTCGTCCCAATGAGCCTCGATGTAGGATTCGACGATGTCGATGACGGATCGGTTGGCGCCGGGTGCCGGGCCCTGAAACCGGTCAGTGAAATTGTGCCGGTGCGCCAGAAGGATTCGAACCATCAGCGCCCGTTCAAGCTCGCCGATGGCTATGGGGGAGTAATCCTGGCCGAACCTGTCTAACTCCTCCGCGAATCTAAAGACGTCCTGACGAACATGAGTCATAACCGACGGATCAGCTTCGCCCGGGGCGAAACGCAGCTCCGTGTCGCTATCATCGCCCAGGATTGTCTTGAGCAACCGCTCGAGTGCGCCGGCATCGATCCTCAGCACCAATTGGCGATAGCCCGGCGCAAACTCGAGATCCAGCCTGGCGTCTCCGGAGATGATCGGACTGAAGGCCTCAATCAGCTCGCTGCTCCCATTGGTCCTGAAGCTCGCAGCCCCCTGGATGGAGAAGAACTGGCGGAGAATCTCCGATTCTGGAAAGGAGAGCGACGCCGCACCGTCGTAGCCGCAGAACGCGAGGCCGATCGATTGCAAGCGAGCAAAATTGGCATGGATACCGAACTCGCCGCCGTACTTGTCGAAGCGGTCGGCGCCATATTCGGCGAACAGGCGGTCGCGCGCGAACTCGCTGTCGCGCGACTGAAGCAAAGGATACCGGTCGAGATAAGAGACGCCGCCCAAATCAGATTCCTCCCCGCAGAGACTAGCGTATCGCCTCCCCGGCGCTGCCAATGCGAGACTGAATGAAACGGCTGTCGGACGTGACTGGATCACTCGAGGAGGCATGAACGCGCTCATGTCGGCTGCGACCAATTGTCCGATCCCCATACGCATACCTGATCCTCGGGACCATGGACTCGTGATCGATCGTTGCCGGCCGCATTGCCGACTATCGATAACGATCTTTAGGCCTTTCTTCGCAATTCAAAGCCGATGGCCTGTTCGGCGAGTCAGCAAAGGTCGGGAAGTTTCTGTCCGGCTAATCGCGTTGGCGGAATCCGGCCATTGTGTCTTCGATCGGACAAATACTCTGATAATTCGATTCGTATAGCCCGTTCATGTGCTGGGTCGCAGAGCCGACGAACGGTCGGTCCTCGTGAGATTCCGAGCGAGATCATGAATTCTGCGATCGCTTGCAAGCCCACGCGCTGCAAACGGGCCATCAATTTCGGAGCGATGAAATGTTCGGTCGTAAATCCCGTGTCGATGCACAAGCTCAGATTGAGGCAATCGGCCGGTCGCAAGCCATGATCGAATTCAATCTTGATGGGACGATCATCACGGCTAACAAGAATTTTCTCGACGCCCTCGGCTATCGGCTCGATGAAATCCAGGGCAAACATCATTCCATGTTCGTTCCCGCCGAGCAACGCGATAGCGCCGAGTACAAGGCGTTCTGGGCCGCATTGAACCATGGCGAGTATCAGGCGCGCGAGGTCAAGCGCATCGCGAAGGGCGGCCGCGAGGTCTGGATCGAAGCGTCCTACAATCCGGTGCTCGACGGCAACGGCAAGACGGTGAGGGTCGCCAAGATTGCGACCGACATCACCGGGAAGAAGATCCGCAGCATGGCGGACGCTTCCAAGATCGCCGGCATCAGCCGTGCGCAGGCCGTGATCGAGTTCACGCTCGATGGCACCATTGTCACCGCGAACGAGAATTTCTGCAACGCGCTTGGCTATTCGCTCGCAGAGATCCAGGGAAAGCATCACAGCCTGTTCGTGCCCCAGAGCGAGCGCGACGGCGCGGCCTATCGCGAGTTCTGGGCCAAGCTCAACCGGGGCGAATACCAGGCTGGCGAGTTCAAGCGCATCGGCAAGGGCGGCCGCGAGGTCTGGATCCTCGCCTACTACAATCCATTGCTCGACGAGAATGGCAAGCCGTTCGGCGTCGTCAAGTTCGCCACCGACGTCACTGCCGAGAAGCTGAAGACCGCCGATCTCGCCGGTCAGATCGCGGCGATCGAGAAGGCGCAGGCGGTGATCGAGTTTAACATGGACGGCTCGATCATCACCGCGAATGCCAACTTCCTGAGCGCGCTCGGGTACTCGTTGGCCGAGATCAAGGGCAAGCATCACGGCATGTTTGTCGAGCCGTCGGAGCGCGATAGCAATGGCTATCGCGAGTTCTGGGCGGCGCTCAACCGCGGTCAGTACCAGGCGGCCGAATACAAGCGCATCGGCAAGGGCGGCAGGGAGGTCTATATCCAGGCCTCCTACAACCCGATCATGGATCTCAACGGCAAGCCGTTCAAGGTCGTGAAATATGCGACCGATGTCACGAAGCAGGTGCTGGTCCGCATGGGCAACGAGCGGGTCCGCGGCATGATGGAATCGGTCGCCGCGGGTTCGGAGGAATTGAACGCCTCGGTGCGGGAGATCTCCGAGGCCATGACCAAGTCCCGCCAGACTGCCAGCAGTGCGGTCGATCAGGTCGCCGCCGCCGACGCCCAGGCCCAGCGCCTCACTGAAGCGGCGCTGGCGATGAGCGGGATCGTCGAGCTCATCAACAACATCACCGGGCAGATCAACCTCCTGGCACTTAACGCCACCATCGAATCCGCCCGCGCCGGTGAAGCCGGTCGCGGCTTCGCCGTGGTCGCCTCGGAGGTCAAGAGCCTCGCTAACCAGGCCAAGCAGGCGACCGACAAGATCGGTGCCGAGATCGGCAGCCTCAACGGCATCTCCGGCGACGTCGTCACCGCCTTGGCTTCGATCAAAACGGCTATCAATAACGTCAGCGAATATGTGACGTCGACGGCCGCGGCAATCGAAGAGCAAAGCACGGTGACGAATGAGATGTCGACCAGCATGCAGCGCGCGGCAGCGGAAGCCGCCGCGATGGCCGCTGGTGCATGATCTTCGCGCAGACCGCGTTGACGGTCTGCTACGGGATTTGCAAGGCCGGTATGGTCGGCACGATCGAGCGAGTCCAATGTCGACGCATTGGCGCAGTAGCCGTGGGAAATCAAAAGGCGATGCTGCGGGCGGCAGCGGCGCCGGGGACGCGCTCGCTTCTTAGCCCAATCGCGCCTCGCTCAGATCGTCTGGCCGCCGGACACCTCGATCCGCTGCGCCGTGACCCAACGATTGTCGGGACCGAGCAGGCTCGCGACCATCGGTCCGATATCGTCGGGCAAACCGACGCGGCCCAGCGCGGTCATCTGCGCAAATTGGCTGTTCAAATCCGGCATGTCCCGAACCGCGCCGCCGAGAAAATCGGTTTCGATCGCGCCCGGCGCGACGACGTTGGCCGTGATGCCGCGTCCGCCAAATTCCTTGGCCATGTAGACGGTCAGAACCTCGATGGCGCCCTTCGCAGCCGCGTAGGCCGAGAAGCCGGGGAAGGACACGCGCGTCAGCCCGCTGGAGAAGTTGATGATCCGGCCCTTGTCGGCGAGCAAGGGCAGCAAGGCCTGCGTCAGGAAGAATGGTCCTTTGACGTGCGTGGCGAACAGGGCATCGAATTGTTGCTCCGTCGTCTCTGCGATCGCGGCCATCTCGCCCTGACCGGCATTGTTGACGAGGTGATCGAATCTCTCGGCGCGCCAATGCTCCGCCAACGCGGATCGAATTTTTGTGAAGAACGCGGGAAAGCTCGACACGGCGGTGACATCAAGCTCCAGCGCGATGGCCTTGCGCCCCAGCGATTCAATCTCGGCGACGACTTCGCGTGCTGCGGCGGCCCCGTTGCGATAGGTCACGATCACATCGCCGCCGTGACGTGCGATGGCGATGGCGGTGTTGCGGCCAAGGCCGCGACTGGCCCCGGTGACGAGAGAAATGGTGGGCATCAGAGATTCCTCGAAGCGTTGCGGTGATGTCCGTTTGCCCGCGATCGATCGTCCGGTGTTGCCGGATCCTCGGAGTGTCTTGCCCAACACTCCGGGATGCGGCGCCGGCGGGCTTGCCCAAAACTCCGGATTTTCTGCCTGAACGGCCGGCGCCGATTGCCTGTGCGCCGGGCTCGGCCTAAAATTGGCGCGTGACCGAAACGCTTCTCCAGATCGCCAGTCGTTATTCCGCGGCTCACGCCGACGACAGGGGCGTCGCCTCCACGCCCTTCGCCGGCGTCTCGATCTTCCGCGAGACCGCGCCGAGTGCGCTCCTGTACGCGATCTCCAGGCCTCTGGTCGCACTCGTCTTGCAAGGCGCCAAACGTGTGGCGACCGGCCGGACGTCCTTCGACTTCGGCGCTGGCGCTTCCTTGTTGATTGCGAGTGATGTGCCGACGGTCAGCCAGATCACGCGTGCGACGGCGGCCACGCCCTATCTTTCGCTCGTCGTCGAACTCGACCCCACAATCATCGAGGGACTGGTGGTCGAGATGGGTTCGCTCCCGTTCATTCCGTCCCGCCCGCTGCGAGTCGAGCCGACGGAGCAGGAGCTCGCGGACGTAGCGCTCCGGCTGTTGCGCCTGATCGACCGTCCCTCGGCCTTGCCGATCTTGCGCGGCCAGCTGATGCGAGAGCTGCATTATTGGCTGCTGGCCGGCCGCCACGGCGGGGCCATCAGGGCGCTCGGAATTGCCGATAGCCATGCACAGCGGATCGGCCGCGCGGTTGCGCTCATTCGCGCCGGCTATGCCAAGCCGTTGCGCGTCGATCGATTGGCCAAGGCCGCGGCGATGAGCCCGTCGGCATTTCACGCGCACTTCCGGAGCGTCACTTCGCTGACTCCGCTACAGTTTCAGAAACAGCTTCGCCTGATCGAAGCCCGTCGCGCGATGCTGGCCGACGGTGCGCAGATCGCGACCGCGGCTCATCAGGTCGGCTACGAAAGCATCACGCAGTTCACGCGAGAATATTCCCGGCTGTTCGGCATGCCGCCTGGGCGCGACATGCGCGAGGCGAAGCGGCGGATGGAATCGGCGGCTTGATGAGTTCCCCAATGGCGACGGTTGACAGACTCTACATCCTCGATGGCGGTATTGCGCAGGTCTCGGACGGTTCGATCTATTCTCCGGGCATCAATGTCGGGATACCCATGACGTTGAGCTGCAATGCCTACCTCGTCAGTCATCGCGGCGAATGGCTGATCTGGGATACGGGAATCGAGGATAAGCTATCGAAGCATCCGGAAGGACGCATTATCGCGCATGGCATACGCGGCATCGTGCGTCGTCCCATCGCGGACCAACTGGACGAAATCGGGGTGGTGCGGCCCCGCGACATCGGCACGATCCTGCTTTCCCACGCGCATTTCGATCATATCGGAAATGTCGATCTGTTCGAGAATGCAAGATGGATCGCCCAGCGGGCTGAATTCGAGGCCATGTTCGGACCAGACCCTGAAGAATTCGGCTATTCGCTGCAGCACTACAAATCGTTGAAGGAGCGGCCGTACGAGATCGTCGATGGTGACCACGACGTATTTGGCGACGGCGCTGTGCGCATGATCTTCACGCCGGGCCATACCCTCGGGCATTGCTCGCTCATGGTGAGGCTACCGCGGCGCGGCGCCGTGCTGCTGAGCGGCGACGTCGCGCACAATCGCGAGAACCTGCGGCACATGCGCGTGCCGTCCTTCAACGCCGATCCGCAGGCAACGGTCGCGTCCATGGCCAAAGTGGTCGAGCTGCTTCGCTCCGAGAATGCCGAAATCTGGATCAATCACGATACGGCTGAGAGCGATGAGCTGCCTCACGCGCCAGACTGGATCGTGTAAGCGCGCGTTACCGCGGCGCGACGTCCGCGCGATCGAGCGACTCCAGCGTTGACGCATTGGCGCAGAAGCCGTGATAGTTCTCCGCGGCGGTGCCGTCGGCCAGCTCGCGATCGCACTGGCCCTTGTGGCTGCAAAGCGCGCACACCCGCTCCATGTCGCGCAGCAGCAGCGGATGCGCGCGGCCGAGCCCTTCGGCGTTGATGCCGAGCTGCTCCAGCATCTTCGGCAATTCGTCGGCGGAGTGCTTGCCGTGGCGGACCAGCTCCTCCAGATCGTCAGGCGCGATCCGCAGATCTTGCGCGATCCGATCGAAATCGGCGCGGTCGAGCTGCCGGATCTCGTTCAGCTCGCGGCGGTGCTTCAGCCAGCTTGCGAAGGACTCGATGAGGTCCTGGACAATGGGATAAGGCCTGGTTGCGGTGCTCATGCGAAGCTCCATTCGAACGGTGGAATTGGAGCGAGATTAGGCACAATGGTGCAGGTGCGCGTTGCGCTGGATCAAATAGCGATGAGGGAGCCCCGGGCTCCGCTGCACCTCTCCTGCTTGCGGGAGAGGTCGGCGCGCCCGGGCGATGCGAAGCATCGTTCCGCGCGCCGGGTGAGGGCTCTCTCCTCTAGGGGATTGTCCCGTTGTGGAGACACCCTCTCCCCGACCCTCTCCCGCAAGCGGGAGAGGGAGCGCACCTCTTGCGCGGCAGTTAACCGAACCGCTCCGCCGCCCACGCATACAGGCTGTCTGGGATCGGTTTCTCGCCGCCGCGGCCCTTGGGCGAGATGTGCAGGCCGATGATGTCGCGGTCGGTGACGAGGCCGAGATAGTTCGAGGCATCGAAGAACAGTTTTGGCTCGGCATGCACGGCGTAGAACGACTGCTTCGGCAAGGCGCAGTGCAGCTCGCCGGTGCGGCGCGCGAGCGCGGTGAGTGCCGCCGGCCCGAAGATCGCGACGCGGATGTCGGAGAGCCGGTTCGAGCCGCCGCGCAGGCGGCGCATCGCAAAGGTGACGCGATGGCGCAGCGACAGCCAGTTTGGCGTCAGTTCCTCCTGCTCCATCAGCTCTTCGAAGGCGGCGACGATGCCGTGCCGGGGCGGAAGGTAGATCACGGAATTGCCGAGCTGGCGCGGCCGCTCCCACGCGAAATAGGGCTTTGCCGGATCGATCTCGACGGGCCTGAGCAACAGCACGTCGGCATCGAGCCACAGGCCGAGGCCCTTCGCCATCAGCTTCATGCGGAAGAAGTCGCTGAACTGGAGCGTGGTCCAGTCGCGCCAGCTGCCGTCCGGCTGCGGCGGTCGCAATCGTTCGGAGAACGCATGCGGCAGGATCGCCTCGGCATCCGCGTTGCCGATGCCGGCGGGCAGGCCGGGAATGGTGTCAAAACTGTAGACCGTGACGTTGTGGCCGGCAGCCAGCTGCGAGCGCAGACAGGTCTGGCGCAGGGCGTCCATCGGGCCGTGCCAGAAGGTGACGATGTCAGGCAGCATGGGCGCAAGCTATAGAGGACAACGCTGGCAAAGAAAAAGCCCCGGCGCTGTCAGCACCGGGGCTCAAACAAAACTTGAGATCAGGCCCAGGCGCGTTCGTGCTTGAGCTTCTCCTCATAGGTGTCGATCGAGGCCTTCTTCTCCATCGTCAGGCCGATGTCGTCGAGGCCGTTGATCAGGCAGTGCTTGCGGAACGGGTCGATCTCGAACTTGACCTTGCCGCCGTCGGGACCGCGGATCTCCTGGTTCGGCAGGTCGATCGTCAGCGTTGCGTTGGCGCCGCGCTCGGCGTCGTCGAACAGCTTGTCGAGGTCTTCCTGGGCCACGCGGATCGGCAGAATGCCGTTCTTGAAACAGTTGTTGTAGAAGATGTCGCCGAACGAGGTCGAGATCACGCAGCGGATGCCGAAGTCGAGCAGCGCCCAGGGCGCATGCTCGCGGCTCGAGCCGCAGCCGAAATTGTCGCCGGCAACCAGCACCTTCGCATTGCGATAGGCGGGCTGGTTGAGGACGAAATCCGGATTCTCGCTGCCGTCGTCCTTGTAGCGCTGCTCGGAGAAGAGCCCCTTGCCAAGGCCGGTGCGCTTGATGGTCTTGAGGTACTGCTTCGGAATGATCATGTCGGTGTCGACATTGATGATCTTCAGCGGCGCCGCGACGCCTTCCAGCGTGGTGAACTTGTCCATGGTTGCGCTTTCCCGGGGTGGTCTAGGGAACCGGTATTTATCGCGATCGGGGCGGAAATCCTAGGCCGAATTCGGCAGATCTCGTCTGCCTAACCGGGCTCTTGAGCCTCGATCGCGGCCATATCGTCGTCCGACAGGCCGAAATGATGGCCGATCTCGTGGATCAGGACGTGGCGGACGATGTGGCCGAGGCTTTCGTCGTGCTCGGCCCAATAGTCCAGGATCGGCCGGCGGTAGAGCCAGACCATGTTGGGCAGCCGCGCCACGTCGCCAAAACTCTGCTGCGGCAGGCCGACGCCCTGGAACAGGCCGAGCAGGTCGAACTCGCTCTCGCATGCCATCTCGTCCAGGACGTCCTCCGTGGGGAAGTCGTCGACGCGGATGATCACGCCCTCGCAGAGGCTGCGAAACTCCGCCGGCAGGCGTTCGAACACTTCATGCGCCATCGCTTCCATCTCGGCCAGCGAGGGCGCTTTCAATTCCGTCCACATGGGCTTCTCATAGCGTGGGTTTCGCGGCGATGCATCCGGCTTTATAAGCGCGGCGAGGTTGACGGGCGCCGTCAAAACGGGGAGCCTAGGGCCTCGAAATGGACGGTCAAATGGGCGGAAAAATGCGAGCGAAAACAGCGCTGACGCTACTGTGCATGGGGTTGTTTTCGCAGTTTTGCGTTGGCGCGGAGGCCCAGACCGCGGCTCCCGGGATCAGGCTGGCCCAGGCGGCCTCGCGAGACGATCTCCCGCCGCCGCGCAAGCGGGCCCCGGCGCGCCTGCGCGTCACGCCCTATTACAGTCCGGATGGCGTCTATCCCCGCTACAATCCCGGTCCCGATGCAGTCCGCGAGTGCAACGCCACCTATGTGCAGGAATATCGCCCCAGCGGCACGGTGATCGTGCCGCATATGAGCTGCTACTGGCGCCGGGGCTGATACGAGCGCGATGCCGTCGCGCGCCTGAGGCGGAGGTCGTCATGACGAGATGGTTCGCATTGGCGGTTGGCGTCGGGCTTGCCGCAGGCCTGTCTCACGCGTCCGCTGCGCACAGGGTGACGAAGCTGCCCGATGCGTCGGCCGGGCGCGCGGTGTTCGACGGGCGCCGACATGTGCGGTCCGACGTCGTGCGATACGCCCCGCGTCCTGATCCGCATTACTACGCGCGGCCGGTCTACTACCGTCCTTATCCCTACGGCGTGCCCGCACCGTTCGTGCTCGGCTTCGGGCCGTGGTGACGACGTCGCGGCGCGGCGCAGTGCCCGTCGTTCATTCATGAGGCATTCACGTCGCTGTCCCTAATTTAATCTTGGGAGCGACTGCCAATGAACAGGGATGACGCGCGCCGGGAGCGAGCGTCGCAACTCCGCTGTCCAGATTCAGGGAGAAGTCGATGCTGAGGATATTGGGTCTCAGGGCAAGCCCGATGCGCTTGCTCGGAATTGCGACCGCCGCGACGCTGATGCTGTCGGCCGGAGCCACGCGTCCTGCCGAAGCGATGACCCCGATCAATCCGACGGCGTTGCCTGCGGCGAAGGCCGCAAGTGACGACATGATCCAGGTTCGCCACGGTGGTGGTGGCGGCGGTGGACATGGTGGTGGCGGTCATGGCGGCGGCTTCCATGGCGGCGGCGGCTTCCACGGTGGAGGTGGCTTCCACGGTGGCGGAGGACATATCGGTGGCTTCCGCGGCGGTGGTTTCCACGCGGGTGGCTTCCGCGCCGCGCCGGCGTTTCACGGCGGCGGCTATCGCTACGGCGGAATTCACCATTACGGCGGCTATCACCGCTATGGCGGCTATCGCCCCGCCTATTACGGCCATCGCCATTTCCACCGACGCTACTATGGCGGCTACTATCCCTATTACAGCCATCCGCGCCGCTGCCGGGTCATCTGGACCTATTACGGCCCGCGCCGCGTCTGCCGCTGGCATCGCTGGCACCATCCGTACCGCTATTGGTGATGTGAGTTGTGTCGTCATGCCCGGGCTTGTCCCGGGCATCCACGATCCTTCTGTGCAAGTCTAGAACGTGGATGGCCGGGACGAGCCCGGCCATGACGGAGAACGTCGGTTAAATCCAATCCTTCAGTTTCCACGTCGCCGACGTCCAGCGCGTGAGGTTCTCCAGCTTCCATTGCTTGAACATCGCCGGCGGCCAGCGGCTGAGCTTCGAGGCCTCCTCGACCTCGGGCTTGGCGATCATGCGCAGCGGTGCCGCGCGCCGCCGGTGCTGGGGCGTCGCCGCGCTGATCAGATCGACATATTCAGGCTTGCTGGCCATGAGCTCGTGTCCTCGCGAAATGTTCGCGAGGACGCAGTGTCGGCGCTACCGATTAACGGCGGTTTGCCGCGATCGCTCAAATTGCAGGGAGCGGCTTACCGCCACTCCCTGATGTCGACGAAGTGGCCCGCGATCGCCGCGGCTGCGGCCATCGCCGGCGACACCAGATGGGTGCGGCCCTTGAAGCCCTGGCGGCCCTCGAAGTTGCGATTCGAGGTCGAGGCGCAGCGCTCTTCCGGAGCCAGCTTGTCCGGGTTCATCGCGAGGCACATCGAGCAACCGGGCTCGCGCCATTCGAAGCCGGCCTTGATGAAGATCTTGTCCAGACCTTCAGCCTCGGCCTGCTCCTTCACGAGACCGGAGCCCGGCACGACCATGGCGTTGACGCCGCCTGCGACCTGCTTGCCTTCCGCGATCTTGGCGGCGGCGCGCAGATCCTCGATCCGGCCGTTGGTGCAGGAGCCGATGAAGATGCGGTCGAGCTTGATGTCGGTGATCTTCGTTCCCGCGGTCAGGCCCATATATTTCAGCGCGCGGTGCTTCGACAGGCGCTTGGCCTCGTCCGCGATCTTGTCGGGATCGGGTACGCTGCCGGTGACCGAGATCACGTCTTCAGGGCTCGTGCCCCAGGTCACGATCGGCGGCAGCTTTGCCGCATCGAGCCGCAGCTCGTGGTCGAAATGCGCACCCTCGTCGGAGCGCAAGCGCTCCCAGTAACGCATCGCCGCGTCCCAATCCGCGCCCTTCGGTGCCTTCGGGCGGCCGCGCAAGAAGTCGAACGCCTTCTGGTCCGGCGCGACCAGGCCGGCGCGCGCGCCACCTTCGATCGACATGTTGCAGACCGTCATGCGGCCTTCCATGCTGAGCGCGCGGATCGCGTCGCCGGCGTATTCGAGCACGTAGCCGGTGCCGCCCGCGGTGCCGATCTCGCCGATGATGGCCAGGATGATGTCCTTGCCCGTCACGCCGTCAGGCAATTTGCCGTCGACGGTGACGCGCATGTTCTTCGCCTTCTTCTGGATCAGCGTCTGCGTCGCCAGCACATGCTCGACTTCCGACGTGCCGATGCCGTGCGCGAGCGCGCCGAACGCACCGTGCGTCGAGGTGTGGCTGTCACCGCAGACGATGGTGGTGCCGGGCAGCGTGAAGCCCTGCTCGGGGCCGATGACGTGGACGACGCCCTGGCGCTTGTCGAACTCGTCGTAATATTCGATGCCGAATTCCTTGGCGTTGTTGGCCAGTGCCTTGATCTGCTCGATGCTTTCAGGGTCGGGGTTCGGCTTGCTGCGGTCGGTGGTCGGCACGTTGTGATCGACGACGGCCAGCGTCTTCTCCGGCGCGTGGACCTTGCGCCCGGTGGCGCGCAGGCCTTCGAACGCCTGCGGTGAGGTGACCTCGTGCACCAGATGGCGATCGATATAGAGCAGGCAGGTGCCGTCCTCGGCTTCGTGCACCAGATGGTCGTTCCAGATCTTGTCGTACAATGTGGTCGGCTTGGACATGAGCGTCAGCTCCAGGAATGTTGTGTCGAGCGGGTTGCGCGGCTGGCGCGCGGGGCAACAAAATCGTCAGCGCAGCTTTTAGGCTGCGCGCGTAAGCTCTGACGTTGCCGAGGTCGCGAAGCGTCCGAAGAACCGGCCGGGCAGCCGCGAGCGATCGTCGATGACGACGCGCTTGACGGGCGAGAGGCTGGTCAAATCTGGAAACATTCCAAGAATATATAGCAGGCCGAACCGGAATCGCGAGGGCTTTGACGCGCACGGCTGACGCAACAAAAAAGCGCGGGGTTTGGCCCCGCGCTTTCGGTAACTCGTCTGTAAGCGGAGCTTACTCGTTGACGGCAGCAGCCGGGCGGTCCTGCTTCTTCTCGACGATGCGGGCCGACTTGCCGCGAAGGTTGCGGAGGTAATAGAGCTTGGCGCGACGCACCTTGCCGCGGCGCACCACCTTGATCGAGTCGATCATCGGCGACATCACCGGGAACACGCGCTCCACGCCTTCGCCGTACGAAATCTTGCGCACCGTGAAGCTCTCGTTGAGACCGCCGCCGGAACGGCCGATGCAAACGCCTTCATAGGCCTGCACGCGGGTGCGGTCGCCTTCGACGACCTTCACGTTGACGATCACGGTGTCGCCGGGGCCGAATTCCGGAATCTCCTTGTTGGCGGAGAGCTTGTCGAATTGCTCTTTTTCGAGCTGTTGGATCAGGTTCATGGGTAAATCTCCATCGGCGCGCCCAGCCTTGGAAAACGGGGGCTGCGCGAAATTCGTTTATCCAGCCATTGCGGATGTGGCCGCTGCTATAAGGCAAGCCGGAGCGTTTGTCACCCGTCTGTCTTGTTTTTTGGCGTTTTTTGGCGTCCGGCCCGATTCGGGACTTTGCTCCGGATTTGGGCCCACAAATCCGGTCGCCGGGCCGCCGTCAGGACCTCGGATTCCGCCCGCCGCCAGCTGGCGACTTTGGCATGGTCGCCGGAGGTCAGGATCTCCGGAATCGGGGTTCCCTCGAACAGCTGCGGCCGGGTGTATTGGGGGTATTCGAGCAGGCCCTCCGAAAAGCTTTCTTCGGTTCCCGAGGCTTCCTTGCCCATCACGCCCGGCAGCAGCCGAACACAGGCGTCGATCAGGGCCAGGGCTGCGATTTCACCACCCGAGAGCACGTAATCCCCGATCGAGACCTCCTCCAGACCCCGCCCGTCGATCACGCGCTGGTCCACCCCCTCGAACCGCCCGCAGACGATCAGGGGACCCGGGCCCGTGGCCAAGTCCGTGACCCGGACCTGGGTCAATGGCCGACCCCTCGGGCTCATCAGCAGTTTCGGCCGGTCCGGGCCGATCCCGGCGGCATCAATCGCTGCCGCGAGAACATCGGCCCGAAGCACCATGCCCGGTCCGCCGCCGGCCGGGGTGTCATCGACGCTGCGGTGGCGGTCGGTGGCCGAGGCCCTGATGTCCCGCGCCTCCAGCTCCCACAAGCCCGCCAGCCAGCGCCCGGCCGGCCAGGCTCACACCGAGCGGTCCCGGAAACATCTCCGGAAACAGCGTCAGCACCGTCGCGCGCCAGGGTGAGGAGGTGGTCATCGGGTTCAAAGAAATCCGTCGTCCCGGCGAAGGCCGGGACCCATAGCCACCGCAGCTCGTTCTGCGATGATTGGCGCTAGCAGCTTACCCAAAAACCACGGCCTGTGGTTATGGGTGGTTATGGGTCCCGGCCCCCCGTGCGCAAGTTGCGCACTAGGCCGGGACGACTCGGGGAGGAATCCTCCTCTTCGTCATCGCCGTCGTCACCCGCGATTTCCTGCGGCAGCGCGATCACGACGCGGCCGCCGGCGATATCGACCTCCGGCACCACCGCGTCCGTGAACGGCAGCAGCAGCGTGGTGCCCGTGGGCGGCGCGATCTCGATGATGTCGCCGGCACCGAAATTGTGGATCGCGAGCACGCGGCCGAGCGCATCGCCCGCCGTGGTCACGGCGGCGAGCCCGATCAGATCGGTGTGGTAATATTCGCCCTCGTCCGTCGCGGGCAGCTTTTCGCGCGCGACATAGAGCTCGATGCCGTTGAGGCGCTCGGCGTCATCGCGGGTCGTGACGCCCTTGAACGTCGCAACCAGATGATCCTTGGCCGCGCGCGCCGTTGCGACCTCGAACTGGCGCTTGCCGTCCTTGGACGAGAGCAGACCATAGCTCCGCACGGCAAAGGGATCTTCCGTGAAGGTCCACAGTTTGACCGCGCCGCGCACACCATGCGCGGCGCCGATCCGCGCGACGCAGACCAGCGCCGGCATGATCTCGCCTTAACCCTTCGCGGCGGCTTCGGCCTGCGCCTTGCGCTCCTTGCGCGGCACGGCCTTTTCCGGATTGCTGCGCGCTTCGCGCTTCTTGACGCCGGCGGCGTCGAGGAAGCGCGACACACGGTCCGACGGCTGCGCGCCCTTGGCGAGCCAGGCCTTCACCTTGTCCATGTCGAGCTTCAGCCGGGTCTCGTTGTCCTTCGGCAGCAGCGGATTGAAATAGCCGAGACGCTCGATGAAGCGGCCATCGCGGGGGAAGCGCGAATCGGCGACGACGACGTGATAGACGGGGCGCTTCTTGGTGCCTGCACGGGCGAGACGGATAACGACGGACATCTAGGTTCTCCTTTAAAGTGCATTTTGTTCGGTTGATTGGTATTCCGCGTTGCGCGAGACCGTTGCGATCTCCCGCGACGAATTCCTCATTTCTTCTTGCCCGGGAAACCGCCGAGGCCCGGCAGCATCGGTTTGCCGCTGAGCCCGGTCAGGCCTGGAACGTTCGGCAGACCCTGGCGCAGCCCGGCAGGTAGATCCTTCGGCAGGCTGGGCAGACCTTGTCCGCCGCCACCCTGCATTTTTTCCTGCAGCGCCTTCACCTCTTCCGGCGAAGGCGGCTTCATGCCACCGCCAAAGCCCATGGCCTGCGCGATGCCGGCGAGCGGACCGCGCTTGCCGGAGCCCATGGCCTTCATCATGTCGGCCATGTTCCGGTGCATCTTCAGCAGCTTGTTGACCTGCTCGACACTCTGGCCGGAACCTGCGGCGATGCGCTTCTTGCGGCTGGCCTTGAGCAGATCGGGATGGCGGCGCTCGTCGCGCGTCATGGAATCGATCACCGCGACCTGGCGCTTCAAGATCTTGTCGTCGATGCCGGCGGCCGCGATCTGGTTCTTCATCTTGGCGATGCCGGGCATCATGCCCATCAGCCCGCTGATACCGCCCATATTGGCCATCTGCGACAGCTGCTCGCGCATGTCGTTGAGGTCGAACTGACCCTTGCGCATCCGCTCCGCGGTGCGCGCGGCCTTTTCGGCATCGATGTTGGCGGCAGCGCGTTCGACCAGCGACACCACGTCGCCCATGCCGAGGATGCGGCCGGCGATACGATCAGGGTGGAAGTCCTCCAGCGCATCGGTCTTTTCACCGGTGCCGAGCAGCTTGATCGGCTTGCCGGTCACCGCGCGCATCGACAGCGCGGCGCCGCCGCGGCCGTCGCCGTCTACACGCGTCAGCACGATGCCAGTGAGGCCGACGCGCTCGTCGAAGGCGCGGGCGAGGTTGACGGCGTCCTGGCCGGTGAGGCTGTCCGCCACCAGCAGCACTTCATGCGGATTGGCGGCGGCTTTGATCGCCGCTGCTTCGGCCATCATCTCTTCGTCGAGCGTGGTGCGGCCGGCGGTGTCGAGCAGCACGACGTCGTAGCCGCCGAGCTTGCCGGCCTCGAGCGCGCGTTTCGCGATCTGGGCCGGCTGCTGGCCGGCGACGATCGGCAGCGTCGGAATGTCGAGGTCGCGGCCCAGTACGGCCAGCTGCTCCATCGCCGCGGGACGGTAAATGTCGAGCGAGGCCATCAGCACCTTGCGCTTGTCGCGCTGGACCATGCGACGGGCGAGCTTTGCGGTGGTGGTGGTCTTTCCCGAGCCTTGCAGGCCGACCATCATGATCGGCACCGGCGGCACGGAATTGATGTCGATGGTCTGGCTTTCGGCGCCGAGCGTGTTGATCAGCTCGTCATGGACGATCTTGACCACCATCTGGCCTGGCGTCACCGACTTGACGACGGTGGCGCCGATCGCCTGCTCGCGGACCCGCTCGGTGAAGCTGCGCACCACTTCGAGCGCGACGTCGGCTTCCAGCAGCGCGCGGCGCACCTCGCGCATGGCCGCGTCGACGTCCTTTTCGGTCAGCGCACCGCGCCCCGTCAGACGATCGAGAATGCCGCCAAGCCGTTCCGACAGATTGTCGAACAATGCCGTTGTCCTGTTGCTGTCCTCCCGATGGGAGGAGCACCCCGTTACTCACCGCTGTCATGCCCCGCGAAGGCGCGGGGGATGACCACCCACTTGGGCAAGCGATCTTCCAAACACCTTTACGCCCGAGGGCGCATCGCGCTGTCGGGCGTTGGCCTCTGGCCTCCGGGGCCAGTGGGCGGGTCGAAAAGAAAGCCTTTCCGAGAAAGTGGCCGGGTTAAACGCCGCTGCCGCCTGAAAGTCAAGGAAAGTTAGGGTGGCCGGGGCCGCTTTGGGAGGCAAAGCCTTGAAAAGATGAACTTTCCGGCGGCGGGTTCCTTTTCATCTGGGCCGGCCCATATGACAGATGATGTCCTGCCCCTCCGACCATCCCTGAAGCCAGATCCGTGCCGATCACCCGCCGCCGCCTTTTCGGACTGTTCGCCGGTGCCGGCGCATTGGTCGGCGTGCCCTCCCTTTGGATGTCCCGCATGAAAACCTATGACGGCCCGGTCTCCGACCATTTCGACGGCCTGAACTTCTTCGATCCGGACGGCGTGCCGCCGAAATCGCTTCGTGAGGTCCTGCGCTGGCAATTCGGCGGCAAGCGGCAGCGCGCGAGCTGGCCGGATTGGGCGCCGAGCCCCCATACCGACACCCCGCCGGACCGCGTCGACGGCGACAAGGTGCGGCTGTCCTTCGTCGGCCACGCCAGCTGGCTGATCCAGGCCGGCGGCCTCAACATCCTCGTCGATCCCGTCTGGTCGACGCGGGTCTCGCCCGTCAGCTTCGCCGGGCCGAAGCGGCACAACGATCCCGGCATTGCGTTCGACAAGCTGCCGAAGATCGATGTCGTGCTGGTCTCGCACGGCCATTACGATCATCTCGACATGGCGACGCTGTCGCGGCTCGCCAAGAATTTTGCCCCGCGTGTCGTGACCCCGCTCGGCAATGACGTCACGATGCGCAGCACCGATGCGACGATCAAGGTGGAAGCGTTCGACTGGCACGATCGCGTCGAGCTCGGCGGCGGCATCGCCGTGACGCTGGTGCCGACCCGGCACTGGTCGGCGCGCGGCATGTTCGATCGCAACAAGGCGCTATGGGCGAGTTTCGTGCTGGAGACGCCGGCGGGGAAAATCTACGTCGTCTGCGATTCCGGCTATGGCGATGGCCGGCATTTCCGCCGCGTCGCCGAGAAGCACGGCCCGTTGCGCCTGGCGATCCTCCCGATCGGCGCCTACGAGCCGCGCTGGTTCATGCGCGACCAGCACATGAATCCGGAGGACGCAGTGAAGGCGCTCGCGGATTGCGGCGCGCAGGAAGCACTCGGGCATCACCACGGCACGTTTCAGCTGACCGATGAAGCGATCGATGCGCCGGCGAAGGCGCTGGTCGAGGCGCTCGACGCCGCCAAGGTTCCGCAGGAAAGGTTTGTGGCGATGAAGCCGGGACAGGTGGTGGAGATCTGACTCCATCAAGCAAACAACTCGTCGTCCTGGACAAGCGAGCGGAGCGAGCGCTGATCCAGGACCCATTACCACAGGGAGTAGTTTGGCGAACACTCGGAGTTAGCTGCTTCGCGCTATAACCACGCCTTGGGGTAATGGGTCCTGGCTTTCGCCAGGACGACGCCTGAAATTGGCGCCGCAGCGTGCCTCTTGCGAACGCGCTACTGCCCCTGCTTGATCGCCCAGCTCACATTCACCGTCACCGCCAGCGTTTCCTCGCCGGGCGCAACGGCCGCGCCGCCTGCGGCCATCGGCGCTGCGGCCATGCGTCCCTTGAACAGCGGCATTGGGGCGCCGCCTTCGGACACGCTGAGCGGCGCGCCGAGCGTGACGCCGGTGGCCTTGGCGTAGATCTCCGCTTTGCGGCGGGCGTCTGCGACCGCCTTCTCGCGGGCATCGTCGAGCAGTTTCGAGGCCTGCGTCACCTCGAAGGAGATGTTGCCGATATCGTTGGCGCCGGCGCCGACCAGCGTGTCGATGATGGCGGCGACCTTGGTCACGTCGCGGATCTTCACGGTGACGCGGTTTGAGGCGCGGAAGCCGACCACGGGCGAGGCGCCGGTGGATTTGTTCTGGCCGTATTGCGGCTGCAGCGACAGCCGCGAGGTCTGGTAATCCTTCTCGTCAATGCCTGCGCCCTTCAGCGCCAGCAGCACCTTGCCCATCGCGGCGTTGTTGGCGTCGGACGCTTCTTTCGCAGACTTGGCGTCGTTGGCGACGCCGGCGTCGATCTGCGCCAGATCAGGCGCGGCGGAGATCGTCGCTTCGCCGCTCACCGTAATCGCGGACGGAAAATCGTCGGCAAGCGCAGGCATTGCCAGCAGCGCGGCGGCAAAGGACGTAACAAGGGAGGTCAAAAGGATAGCAGGCTTTTTCATCGGTCTCACTTCAGCGGCACGAATACATTGATCACGAGCTTGTCCTCGGCCGTCTTCAGGGGATCGGTGAGGTACTCCTCGATGAAGGTGTCCTTGGCTTCCAGCTTCTTGTCGTCGAGGTGATTGGTGATCGCCTCGTAGGTGTTGTCCATGTTGTCGTAGGAGCCGCGATGGACGAATTTCAGCGCCTTGCCCTCCGGCGATTTGCCGACGCTCATGTCCTTGGGCAGGTTCTTCGGGTCCTGCTCGACCGGGATCTCGGCAAGGAAGGTGAAGCCGGTATCGTCGGTCGAGGTGTAGACGATCATCGAATTGCCGGCGTGCTTGATGCCCTGCTTGTCCAGCAGCGTGTTCAACGCCTTGAAGGCGTCGATCAGCGTGTCGAAGGCCGAGTCCCAATTGGCAGTGCCCTTGACCATCACGACCTTCTTGGGCTCGAGCGTGGTCTCCTGGCCGAAAGGATCGGCCGTCTGCACGGGAGCCGGGGTTGCGGCCGCAGCGGGCGGCGGGGCGGCGGGGCTCGGTGAGGCACTGGCGGCGGGCGAGGGCGAGGTTGCAGGGGACGTTGCAGGCGACATTGAGGGGCTTGGCGAGGCGCTTGCCGCCGGCGAGGGCGTGGCCGCGGGTGCAGCGCTCGCGGCCGGGGAGGGCGAAGCTGACGGGCTCGGCGAGGGGCTCGCTGATGCGGCCGGCGCCGGGCTCGGCGTCTGGGCCAGCGTGGCCGACAGACCAAACGACAAGGCCGCTGCCGGAATCAGCGCGGCCAAAGCGAGACGACGAAACCTGAACATTTTTATTCTCCCCAATAGCTTATCCGCCAAGGCCTTACGTCCCCGAGGCCTTAACCCGGCCGCATGTCCCGGATCGCGCGAATTTCGCCGTTCTAACACGCGAGCGCCGAATTCGTCCCATGACAGATGCGTCATGGCAGCGTCCTGGCTCTCGGCGGCAAATCACTGGCCAAGAGGGCCAAGGATCGCCATATAAGGCAGGCGAAATTCGGGAATTTTCATGAGCGCGCTGGCCAACCACGCATTTGCCAAGATGAACGGCATCGGCAACGAGATCGTCGTTGTCGACATGCGCGATTCCACCTCAAAGGTCACCCCGGACGATGCCCGCGCGGTGGCGTCGGCGCGAGGCGGCGTGGCCTACGACCAGCTCATGGTGCTGCAGAAGCCGCGCTTCGACGGCACCGAAGCTTTCATCAGCATCTACAACAGTGACGGCTCCGAGGCAGGTGCCTGCGGCAACGGCATGCGCTGCGTGGTGCGCCGCATCTTCGAGAAGACCGGCCAGACCAATGCGACGTTCGAGACGGCCGCGGGCCTGCTCAATGCCTGGCAGGGTCCGGCGCCGGAGCTTTATACGGTGGACATGGGTGCGCCAAAATTCGGCTGGCAGGACATTCCGCTCGACCAGGAATTCCGCGACACCCGCTACATCGAATTGCAGATCGGCCCGATCGACAATCCGATCCTGCATTCGCCCTCGGTGGTCAGCATGGGTAATCCGCATGCGATCTTCTGGGTCGATGACGTCAATGCCTACGACCTCGAGCGTTTCGGTCCGCTGCTGGAAAACCACCCGATCTTCCCGGAGCGCGCCAACATCACGCTCGCCCATATCGTCGATCCCCAGCACATCACGATCCGCACCTGGGAGCGCGGCGCCGGCCTGACCAGGGCTTGCGGGTCGGCCGCATGTGCCACGGCGGTCGCGGCGGCGCGGCTGAAGCGCGCCGAGCGCAATGTCGAGATCACGCTGCCCGGCGGCAAGCTCGGGATCGAATGGCGCGAGCGCGACGATCACGTGCTGATGACGGGCACGGCGACCTTCGAATATGAAGGCCGTTTCGATCCGGCGCTGTTCGCGCCGGTCGGATGATGAGCGTCGACATCGTCACCTTCGGCTGCCGCCTCAATGCCTTCGAGGCCGAGGTGATCCGCCGCGAGGCGGAAGGCGCGGGGCTCTCCGACACCATCGTCATCAACAGCTGCGCCGTCACCAATGAGGCGGTGGCGCAGGCGCGCCAGTCGATCCGCAAATTGAAGCGCGAACGGCCCGGAGCGCGTATCGTCGTCACCGGTTGCGCGGCGCAGACGCAAAGCGGCATGTTCGCCGAGATGGCCGAGGTCGACCGCGTCGTCGGCAATGACGACAAGATGCGATCGTCTGCGTGGCGCGAGGCGCGTGCGGCGTTCGATCTCGGTGCGGGCGAAAAAATCGCCGTCAGCGACATCATGGCGGTGAAGGAGATGGCGCCGCATCTCATCGACGGCTTTGCAAGCGGCCTGCCGCGCGTGTTCGTGCAGGTGCAGAACGGCTGCGACCATCGCTGCACTTTTTGCATCATTCCGTTCGGGCGCGGCAATTCGCGCTCGGTGCCGATGGGCGCGGTGGTCGATCAGGTCCGGGCATTGGTCGAGCGCGGCCATGCCGAGATCGTGCTGACCGGCGTCGACCTCACCAGTTACGGCGCCGACCTGCCGGGCGCGCCGAAACTCGGCCTGCTGACGAAGCAGATTTTGCGGCATGTGCCGGAGCTCAGGCGCTTGCGCATCTCCTCGATCGATTCGATCGAGGCAGACAGCGATCTGTTGGATGCCATCGCCGAGGATTCGCGGCTGATGCCGCATTTGCACCTGTCGCTGCAGTCCGGCGACGACATGATCTTGAAGCGCATGAAGCGGCGGCATACGCGCGGCGATGCCATCGCGTTCTGTGACCAGGTCCGTCGCCTGCGCCCGGATATCGCGCTGGGTGCCGACATCATTGCGGGCTTTCCGACCGAGACCGAGGAGATGTTCTCGCGTTCGCTCGATCTGGTCGAGGAATGCGGCCTGACATTCCTCCACGTCTTCCCCTATTCGCCGCGTCCCGGCACGCCGGCCGCGCGGATGCCGCAGGTCGCGGGCGGCGCAATTAAGGAGCGTGCGAAGCGGCTGCGCTCGGCCGGTGAGGCCGCGCTTCTGCAGCGGCTGCAAGCCGAAATCGGCGCCACGCGCGAGGTGCTGATCGAGAGCGAGGAGCAGGGACGGACGGAGCATTATCTGCCGGTGGCGATTGCGGGCGAGCGTATCGGCAGCGTCGTGCCGATGCGGATCGCCGGTTGTGATGGCGCGCGGCTGACGGTGTGACGGTTCCTTCCCTTCTCCCCTTGTGGGAGAAGGTGGCGCGAAGCGCCGGATGAGGGGTTGCTTCCGCGTACTCAACTCAATGTGGACTCGCGGAGAGAGACCCCTCACCCGTCTCGCCGCTGCGCGGCGAGCCACCCTCTCCCACAAGGGGAGAGGGAAAAACTACAACGCCCGCACCTGCCAGAACCGCAGCGTCCGCCGCGCATTCTCCGGGGTCATGCGGGCGTAATGGCTTTGAGCCCTTGCGATATCGGCTGGCTTCATCGCGCCGCTCGCAAAGCGGCTCTGAAGCACGGCGGCGGTGGTTTCCCAGCTGAGCTGCGCCGCCTTGCACGGCACCAGCAGGCCGTCCTCGCGCAGGCTTTGCATCAGCGGGCGTATCACTTCGACGGTCGATCCCGACAATGCGGCCAATGCGGCCACTGCTTCTTCATAACGCCGCTGCGTGGCGAAACCGAGCAGCGTCGCTTCGCTGAGCTGGCCGGCCGTCTTGAGGCCTGCGACGGCGCGCTTGGCTCCTTCGAAATCGCGGACCCCCGACATCTCGCGCTCGACACCGACGGTGACGGCAGCGATCGCGGTCTGGATCTCCTCGAACAGATGCGGCGGCGCGCGCGACAACAGGCGGGTCCGCACGGCATCCGTAGCGGAGCGCAGCAATTGGCGGCGCAGGTCTGACGGCAGATCGACGCGGACGCCGACGCTGACCGCGAGGTCGGGATCGGCCTCGGCCTGTCCGACGATGACGGCAAATCCGTTGCCGGACACGCGCGCGCCGGGATTGGCGGCGAGCCGGCGGCTGACACTGGGATAGCGCCGCGCCAGCAATGCATCGGTGACGATCTCCTTCAGCCACCAGCGCCCGGCGACCGCGAGCAGATGCGGCTCGCCCTTGCTGGATGCGATCTGCACCAGCGCGCCGTCATCGAGGCGCGCGGATTCCTGCAGCACGGGACCGGCGATGCGGATTTCATCATTGTTAGCGAGGCGGCGAATGACCGATGGCGGCGCCTGCGCGATCGGCGCGAGCTGCGCGCTGATCTCGGCGAGCGCTACGCGCGCGCCCATGTCGGCGATGGCCCGGAGCTCGATGGTGCCGATCAGGCGATCCAGCACATCGTCAAACAGCGCGATCTGCTCGTCATCGAAACTGCCGGCGGAGGACAGGAACAGGTCGGTGACACGGCGGGCGGTCGCCAGGCCCTTTTCCGCGGAGCCAGTCCGAAGCGCGGACTCGACCTCGTCGATGATCGATAACTCGGCCGTGGACATGACGCGCAGCTCGTCCTGAGCAGATTGACGGAAGCTTGTTCTAAGCAACCGCTATCATTAGAGACGAGCACTGAACGTTTCGTAAACTATAGGGAGCGCTGCGCGGCCTCCTCACCATGAGGAGCGAGCAGTTGGGCTACTCCCCGTTCCACCCGCAGGCGCGGAGCCGCTCGTGCATGTGGGGCGGGGCCGGCGCCACCACGCGAACCGGCTCCTTGTTGCGGGAGATCGGCACCACGATCTCGCGGGAATGCAGGTGCAGCTTCGGCTCGCCGAAGCGCGGGCCGTTGCCGTAAATGTTATCGCCGAAGATCGGCCAGCCGGTCGCCGACGAATGCACCCGCAATTGATGGGTCCGTCCGGTCACCGGTTCCATGGCGAGCCAGGTCAGGCCGTCGCCCCGGCCCATCACCTTCCAGTTGGTGATGGCCTTCTGGCCCTCGGGATCGGGCTTCTGCCACCAGCCGCGCTCGGCGTTCAGCCGTCCGAGCGGCATGTCGATGGTGCCTTCGTCCTCGGTGGGGCCGCCCTCGACGATGGTCCAGTAGGTCTTGCCGATCTTGCCATGCTTGAACAGCAGGCCGAGCGAGGCCGTCGCCTTGCGATGGCGGCCGAGCACGAGGCAACCGGAGGTGTCCTTGTCCAGCCGGTGGGCCAGCACCGGCGGCCGCGGCAGGCCGAAACGAAGCGCGTCGAACGAGGTTTCCAGATTGGCACCGCCCTTGGGTCCGCGATGCACCGGCAGGCCGGCCGGCTTGTCGATGACCAGCATCAATCCGTCGCGATGGAGCACGCGCGCTAAGATTTCCTCGGCGGTCAATTCGGGAACATCGAGCAATTGCAAGACTTTCGTTATCGGCGAGACTTTCGGTCAAGACTTTCGTTTGCGAGCCGGAACGGCTAACACACCGCCACCATGAACGATACCACCCCCGAGACCCCCAAGCTGAGCTGGTGGCGCCGCCTGTCGGACGGGCTGAAGCGCACCTCGTCCTCGCTCGGGACCGCGGTCGCCGACCTCGTCACCAAGCGCAAGCTCGACCGCGCCATGCTCGACGACATCGAGGACGTGCTGCTGCGCGCCGACCTCGGCACCTCGGTCGCGGTGCGGATCGCGGATGCGGTTGGCACCGGGCGCTACGACAAGGCGATCTCGGCGGACGAGGTCAAGGATGTCGTCGCGAGCGAGGTCGAGAAGGTGCTGGCGGCGGTGGCCAAGCCGCTCGAGATCGACGCCGGCAAGAAGCCTTTCGTTATCCTCGTGGTCGGCGTCAACGGCTCCGGCAAGACCACGACCATCGGGAAACTCTCGCAAAAATTCGCGTCCGAAGGCCGCAAGGTGATGCTGGCCGCCGGCGACACGTTTCGCGCCGCGGCGATCGAGCAGCTCAAGGTCTGGGGCGAACGCACGAAGACGCCCGTCATATCGGGTGCGCAGGGCTCGGATTCAGCGAGCCTCGCCTTCAACGCGCTGACGGCGGCGAAGGAGCAGGCCACCGACGTGCTCCTGATCGACACCGCCGGGCGGCTTCAGAACAAGGCCGAGCTGATGAACGAGCTCGAAAAGGTCGTGCGCGTCATCCGCAAGGTGGACGCGACTGCGCCGCATGCGGTGCTGCTCGTGCTGGACGCCACCGTCGGCCAGAACGCGCTATCGCAGGTCGAGGCCTTCCATCGCACCGCAGGGGTCACCGGCCTCGTGATGACGAAGCTCGATGGCACCGCCCGCGGCGGCATCCTGGTGGCGCTCGCGGAAAAATTCAAACTGCCGGTGCACTTCATCGGCGTCGGCGAAGGCGTCGACGATCTCGCGCCGTTCACCGCGCGTGATTTCGCCCGCGCGATAGCCGGAATCGAAAGCTGAAGAATGGACAAGACCCAGCCGCATCCGCTGTTCAAGCTTGCGACCGAGCTCGGTCCGCTGCTCGTGTTCTTCTTCGTGAATGCGAAGTTCAATCTGTTCGCCGCGACCGGCGCCTTCATGGTCGCGATCGTCGCGGCGATGATCGCCTCCTATGTGGTGACGCGGCACATTCCGATCATGGCGATCGTGACAGGCGTCATCGTGCTGGTATTCGGCACGCTGACGCTGGTGCTGCACGACGAGACCTTCATCAAGCTCAAGCCAACCATCATCTACGCTTTGTTCGCCGCGATCCTCGGCGGCGGCCTGTTGTTCGGCCGCTCCTTCATCGCGGTCATGTTCGACCAGATGTTCAATTTGACGCCGCAGGGCTGGCGCATCCTGACGCTGCGCTGGGCGCTGTTCTTCGCCGGCATGGCGGTGTTGAACGAGATCGTCTGGCGCACCCAGAGCACGGACTTCTGGGTCAACTTCAAGGTGTTCGGCGTCACGCCGATCACCATGATCTTCGCCATCGCCCAGATGCCGCTGACCAAGCGTTATCACCTCGAGCCGGCGTCGCTGGAAGCGAGCGAGGCCGAGGCGGGGGATGTGAGGAAGGGCTGAGCTCTTTCAACTCGTCATTGCGAGCGCAGCGAAGCAATCCAGAGTCTTTCCGAGGAGACAGTCTGGATTGCTTCGCTGCGCTCGCAATGACGGTCTTGGCTACGACCCCGCTCTCAACGCCTTCTCCATCTGCGGCAACAACACGGTCCGCAAATTCTCGGGCGTGATCGGTCCGACCAGCTTGTAGACGATGGTGCCTTCGCGACCGACGACGAAAGTCTCGGGCACGCCATAGACGCCCCATTCGATCGAGGCGCGGCCGTTGGCATCGACGCCGACGTGGCCGAACGGGTTGCCGTAGCGCCCCAGGAAGCGCCGCGCATTGTCGGCAGCATCCTTGTAGTTGATGCCGACGAGCTGGAAGCGCTTGTCTTTTGCCAATTCGGTCAGCAGGGGCGCCTCGTCGTGGCACGGCACGCACCAGGACGCCCAGACATTGACGAGGCTGACCTTGCCCTTGAACGCGGCGGGATCGAGGCCGGGGATCTGGGCGTTGTCAGCCTGCAATCCCTCGAGCGGCGGCAGCATGGTTTGCGGCACGGGCCGTCCGATCAGCGCGGACGGGATCCGCGAGGGATCGCCGCTGCCGAGCCGGAACCAGAACAACAGCGCCAGGCCGATGAACGCAATCAGCGGCAGCACCATCAGGAAGGTGCGGCGCTGCGGCGGAGCGGACGTCGATTGCTCGCTCATGATTGATCTCTCATGCTTGATCTCTCATGGCCGATCCGTCGCGCTACGGCCGGAGCGGCGGGTCACGCCGCTGCGCTCGAGCTCGCGCAGGCGCTGTGTCTGGCTACGATAGTCGAGCACGATCCAGCCGATCAGGATCACGACCACAAGGGCGGCCGCGGCATAGGATGTCACGATGAACGACGCATAGGGACCGAGCGACATGATCATGCAGCCCCAACTTCTTTCGACGCGTTCGCTTCACGCGAACCGGTGCCGACTTCTGAAAACGCCACACGGCTCGCCTGCATCATCTGCAGAGACCGCACGCGCCGACGCAAAATCTCGTTGCGCATCGCAGCCAGATGCAGCGTGACGAACAGCAGGGTGAACGCGATCGCCATCACCAGCAGCGGAATCAAAAAGGATTTATCGAGCGACGAGCCGCCCATCCGCATCACCGATGCCGGCTGGTGCAGCGTGTTCCACCAGTCGACCGAGAACTTGATGATGGGCAGGTTGAGCGCGCCGACCAGTGTCAGCACGGCGGCGGCGCGCGCCGCGCGGGAGGGATCGTCGACCGCGCGCCACAGCGCCATCAGGCCGAGATACATCAGGAACAGGATCAGCACCGAGGTCAGCCGCGCGTCCCATTCCCAATAGGTGCCCCACATCGGCCGGCCCCACAGCGATCCCGTCAGCAGCGCGAGGAAGGTGAAGCTGGCGCCGATGGGCGCTGCCGCTTTGGCGGCGACGTCGGCGAGCGGATGCCGCCACACCAGCGTGCCCAGCGAGGCAATGCTCATCACGCCCCACACGAACATCGATAGCCAGGCATTGGGCACGTGGATGAACATGATCTTCACCGTCGCGCCCTGCTGATAGTCGTCGGGCGCGGTGGCGGACTGATAGAGCCCGATCGCGAGCAGGACGATGGTCGCGGCCGCAAGCCATGGCAACAGCCGCGCCGTCAGCGCGAGGAACCGTGTGGGGTTGGCGAGGTCGATCAGCGTCATGGTATCCTGATAATCACAGGTAAGCGCTCACGCAATCAGCACGAAAGTCCGCAGCGAAAGTTGATCGGGGTCAAGGTCAGTCCCGTCCATCTCAATCCAGTCCATGCTTCAGGCTCGCCGCAGCCGCGAAGGGGCCGATCACGAGGCTGACCAGCGACAGCGCGCACAGGATCGAGAACGGCGCGCCGAACGTCATGGGTCCGACGATCACCGCCTGCGAGGCCGCGACGCCGAAAATTAGGACGGGTATCGATAGCGGCAGTACCAGGACCGCCATCAGCAAGCCGCCACGATGCAACGTCACCGCCAGCGCTGCGCCGATCATGCCGGTGAACGTCAGCGCCGGGGTGCCGGCGAGCAGCGTCAGCGCCACCGCGCCGGTTGCGACCATGTCGAGGTTGAGCAGCAGGCCGAGCACGGGGGTTGCGACGATCAGCGGCAGGCCGGCGGCCAGCCAATGCGCCAGCGCCTTCGCCGCGCAGGCGAGTTCCAGCGGCGTCCGGCTCATCGTGATCAGGTCGAGCGAGCCGTCCTCATGGTCGGCCATGAACAGCCGGTCCAGGGTGAGCAGGCTCGCCAGCAGCGCCCCCAGCCACAGGATCGCCGGCCCGAGCCGCGACAGCAGTGCCAGATCCGGCCCCACCGCAAACGGCATCAGCACCACCACGGTCAGAAAGAACAGCACGCCAATCAACGCCCCGCCGCCGACGCGGAGCGCGATCCGGATGTCCCGGCGAATGAGGGCAGACAGGGCGGTCATGGGGTGGCTCTTTCCACGGCGAGCCAGCCATAAGAGCCCGGCACGTGCCCAGGGCAAACTGCGCTCCCTCCCCCCTCGTGGGGGAGGGCGGGGGAGGGGGGTAGCCCCGGGAGAGATGGTTGTTGGATCCGTGGCGCCAGCAACAGAGCGCCCGCCTGCCGAACGCCAGAACCGAAAGAGCGCGCCGCGTGGCGCCCCCCTCCCTGCCCCTCCCCCACAAGGGGGGAGGGAACGGAGAGGGCGGAGCCAAGCCGCTTGGAAAACTGAGGGTCCACGGGAATCATGCCGTCCCCCCGATCCGCAGCTCCCGCGAATCGATTCCGAGCGGGGCGTGGGTGGCGGCGACGATCAGGCCGCCCCGCGCCAGATGCTCGCGCATCAATCCGGAAAACATGTCCTGTCCCGCGACGTCCAGCGCCGTGGTCGGCTCGTCCAATAGCCAGACCGGTCGGCGGACGGTCAGCAGGCGGGCCAGCGAGAGCCGGCGGCGTTGGCCGGCGGACAGGAAGGCGGCGGGCAGATCGGCGGCATGGTCGAGCCCGACCGTGACGAGGCTGTCGCCGGCATCGAAACGCTCGCCACCCAGAAAATCGGCCCAGAACGTCAGATTTTCCGCCACGCTCAGGGCAGGCTTCAAGGCGTCGCGATGGCCGAGATAGTGGCATTGCTCCGGCAATGTCAGCTCGGAATCGCCTCCGTCCAGCGCGATCGTGCCGCCCGCCGGAATGAGCAGGCCCGCGATCAGCCGCAGCAGCGAGGTCTTGCCCGATCCGTTGCGGCCGACGACCGCCACGGCTTCGCCGGAGCCGGCCCCGAAATCGAGCCCCGCAAACACCTCGCGGCCGCCCCGCACGCATGTGACCCCATGTCCGGAAAGCTGCATCTCGCCTCGTACCAACCCGCTCAACGTCAGGCCTCAGGAAAACTTGGGGTAGCGTATGGGAATTTTTGGCTCGCGGATTGCCGCGGCACGTTTGTGGCTGTGGCGGCGCGGTTAGAAAGCTTCTATAAGCCCGGAACTACTTGATGCAGCAACTCAACCTGCCCCTGCAAGCGACTCAGCCTGCCTACGCTGACGGTGTTAAAATACCCTGCCGGGTATAACTGACAATTGGGATTTCCTACATGACCTCGCTCGACAGCTTCAAATGCAAAAAGACCCTCAAGGTCGGCGCCAAGACCTATGTCTATTACAGCCTGCCCACGGCCGAGAAGAATGGTCTGAAGGGAATTTCGAAACTCCCCTATTCGATGAAGGTCCTGCTCGAGAACCTGCTCCGCAACGAGGACGGCCGCTCGGTCAAGAAGGCGGACATCGTCGCGGTGTCGAAGTGGCTGCGCAAGAAGTCGCTGGAGCATGAGATCGCCTTCCGCCCGGCGCGCGTGCTGATGCAGGACTTCACCGGCGTGCCCGCCGTGGTCGATCTCGCCGCGATGCGCAACGCGATGCAGAAGCTCGGCGGCGATGCCGAGAAGATCAATCCGCTGGTGCCGGTCGACCTCGTCATCGACCACTCCGTGATCGTGAACTTCTTCGGTGACAACAAGGCCTTCGGCAAGAACGTCACCGAGGAATACAAGCAGAACCAGGAGCGCTACGAGTTCCTGAAATGGGGCCAGAAGGCGTTCTCGAACTTCTCCGTCGTGCCGCCCGGCACCGGCATCTGCCACCAGGTCAATCTCGAATATCTCTCCCAGACGGTCTGGACCAAGAAGGAGAAGATGACGGTCGGCAAGAAGACCGGCACCTTCGAGGTCGCCTATCCCGACTCGCTGGTCGGCACCGATTCCCACACCACCATGGTCAACGGTCTCGCCGTGCTCGGCTGGGGCGTCGGCGGCATCGAGGCGGAAGCCTGCATGCTCGGCCAGCCGCTGTCGATGCTGTTGCCCAATGTCGTCGGCTTCAAGCTGAAGGGCGCGATGAAGGAAGGCGTCACCGCGACCGATCTCGTGCTGACCGTGACGCAGATGCTGCGCAAGCTCGGCGTCGTCGGCAAGTTCGTCGAGTTCTTCGGCCCCGGCCTCGACCATCTCTCGGTCGCCGACAAGGCGACCATCGCCAACATGGCGCCCGAATATGGCGCGACCTGCGGCTTCTTCCCGGTCGACGCCGCCGCGCTCGATTATCTCAAGACCTCCGGCCGCGCCTCGGCGCGCGTCGCGCTGGTGCAGGCCTATGCGAAGGCGCAAGGGCTGTTCCGCACCGCCAAGTCGCCCGATCCGGTGTTCACGGAGACGCTGACGCTCGACCTTGGTGACGTCGTGCCGTCGATGGCCGGCCCGAAGCGCCCCGAAGGCCGCATTGCGCTGCCGTCCGTGGCCGAGGGCTTCTCGCTCGCCCTCGCCAGCGAATACAAGAAGGCCGAGGAGCCGGAGAAGCGCTTCGCCGTCGACGGCAAGAAGTTCGACATCGGCCATGGCGACGTCGTGATCGCCGCGATCACCTCCTGCACCAACACCTCGAACCCGAGCGTGCTGATCGGCGCCGGTCTGCTGGCGCGCAACGCCGCCGCGAAGGGCCTCAAGGCAAAGCCGTGGGTGAAGACCTCGCTCGCCCCGGGCAGCCAGGTGGTGGCGGCCTATCTCGCCGATTCCGGTCTCCAGGCCGATCTCGACAAGGTCGGCTTCAACCTGGTCGGTTTCGGCTGCACCACCTGCATCGGTAATTCCGGTCCGCTGCCCGAGGAGATCTCGAAGTCGATCAACGACAACGGCATCGTCGCGGCTGCCGTGCTCTCCGGTAACCGCAACTTCGAAGGCCGTGTCTCGCCGGACGTGCAGGCGAACTATCTCGCCTCGCCGCCGCTCGTGGTCGCTCACGCGCTCGCGGGCACCGTCACCAAGAACCTCGCGGTCGAGCCGCTCGGTGAAGGCAAGGACGGCAAGCCGGTGTACCTCAAGGACATCTGGCCGACGACAAAGGAGATCAACGCCTTCATGAAGAAGTTCGTGACCGCGGCGATCTTCAAGAAGAAGTATGCCGACGTGTTCAAGGGCGACACCAATTGGGCGCAAGATCAAGACGGTCGAGAGCGAAACCTATCGCTGGAACATGAGCTCGACCTATGTGCAGAACCCGCCCTATTTCGAAGGCATGAAGAAGGAGCCGGAGCCGGTCACCGACATCGTCGAGGCCCGCATCCTCGCCATGTTCGGCGACAAGATCACCACCGACCACATCTCGCCGGCCGGTTCGATCAAGCTCACCTCGCCCGCCGGCAAATATCTCAGCGAGCACCAGGTGCGTCCAGCCGACTTCAACCAGTACGGCACGCGGCGCGGCAACCATGAAGTCATGATGCGCGGCACCTTCGCCAATATCCGCATCAAGAATTTTATGCTCAAGGGCGCGGATGGAAATATCCCTGAGGGCGGTCTGACAAAACACTGGCCAGACGGCGAGCAGATGTCGATCTACGACGCCGCGATGAAGTACCAGCAGGAGCAGGTGCCGCTGGTGGTGTTCGCCGGCGCCGAATACGGCAACGGCTCCTCGCGCGACTGGGCCGCGAAGGGCACGCGTCTGCTCGGCGTGCGCGCCGTGATCTGCCAGAGCTTCGAGCGCATCCACCGCTCCAATTTGGTCGGCATGGGCGTGCTGCCGCTGACCTTCGAGGACGGCACCTCCTGGTCCTCGCTTGGCCTGAAGGGCGACGAGAAGGTCACGCTGCGTGGTCTCATCGGCGATCTGAAGCCGCGCCAGAAGCTGACCGCCGAGATCGTCTCCGGCGACGGTTCGCTGCAGCGCGTTTCGCTGCTCTGCCGCATCGATACGCTGGACGAGCTGGAATACTACCGCAACGGCGGCATCCTGCACTACGTGCTGCGCAAGCTTGCGGCGTAAGCGCGGATTTGTGAACGGTGGCTCACTGCGAAGTGAGTAGTAGGTTACACGAAGGCGGCCTATCACAAGGCCGCCTTCACGCGTTTGCGGCAGGCTTCAGATGGGCCCGCCGGCAGAGAACCTCGCCTTGCACGGTTCTTGGTCGGACGAATGTGTGAGGCCCGTAAGACTACGGTGACCATCCGGCGGTAAGATTTCCCTCTCACGAGCAATGGTGTGCGGCGTTCGACATGACAACAATGACGGCTTCTCATCTGGTTTCACGCAACGTGATCTCGAGGTGGTCCGGCGCCCTCTGGTCGGGTGCTCTTGGTCTCTGTGCGATCGTCGCCGTCATTCGTCCTGCCGAGGCTGACCCCCGCGCCGTTGTCGAATTGTTTACCTCGCAGGGCTGCTCCTCCTGCCCGCCGGCCGACAAGATCATCGGCGACCTCGCCCGCGATCCCTCGATCATCGCGCTGAGCATGCCGATCGACTATTGGGACTATCTCGGCTGGAAGGACACATTGGCCGATTCGCGCTTCTCTGCACGGCAGCGTGCCTACTCGCGCATGCGCGGCGACCGCGAGGTCTACACGCCGCAGGTCGTGGTCAACGGCTCCACGCATGTCGTCGGCAGCGACCGCACCGGCATCGAAAGCGCGATCGGCAAAACCGACAAGGGCACGGGCGTGATGAGCGTGCCGGTGACGATGTCGCTCGCGGGCAAGCAGATCAACGTCTCGGTGGCCGCGAGCAACGAGCCGACAGCGTCCCACGGCGAGGTCTGGATCTGCTCGATTGCGAAGTCGGTGCCGATCGCGATCAGCCGCGGTGAAAATCGCGGACAGCAGGTCATCTATCACAACGTGGTGCGCAACCTGCTCAAGGTCGGCGACTGGACCGGCCGTCCGGAAAGCTGGACGGTGCCGATCGAGAACCTCACGCGCGACGGCGTCGACGGTGCCGTGGTCTATGTCCAGGACGGCAGCCGGGAAAAGCCAGGGCCGATGCTGGGCGCGGCTTACACGTCGCTGCACTAACGCGCACACTTCGAATCTTCCGATTCAAGCACACTCTCAACCCTCATGGTGAGGAGCGCGCTCTTGCGCGCGCGGCGGACGATGCTGCGCATCGCCGCGAGAACCATGCAGGCGCCGCTGATGCAATTCGGCCTCGATCCTTCGAGACGCCGCTTCGCGGCTCCTCAGGATGAGGGGAGGGAGCGTTCTCGCTGATGAGGAAGAAGTCCGTCGAAGCAGAAACATCCCGACCCAAACAAAACCGACCCCAAACAAAAAAGGACCAACTCGCGTTGGCCCTCCTTGTCGTGCGAACAGACCCGATCCTGACGGCCCCGGGGGGCTGGGGGCTGAGGAATCCGGAACCGAAAGGACCGGGTCAACGCACATAGGTCTTTTCGCAATGCAGGGCGGCAGTCGCTTGGCGGAAAAGCGGCGACACTATGATTCCTGCTAACGATCCCGTGACGGTTTGCCGCGACAGAGTTCCACCGCTGCGTGTGGGCGGTTTGCTCCGGTCCAGCGTCCTTACAGGGGCCCCTTGCAGTGGGGAACAGTTGGCGCGATCATGCAACTGTCATGATCCGCGGTTCCGGGGACGGTCTTCGCGGACGCGGTCATGCTGATGCGACAGGAGGCGGCCTATGAGTCTGTCGGAGGATGCCGATCCGAGCGAACAGCGCGCGGCGGCGCGCCCCGCCGCTTCGAATGCGCAGCTGAGCCGCGTGACGTTCAACCGGCTCGAGCTGCACCGTATTCTCAATCTCTACGGTCGGATGGTCGCCGACGGCGAGTGGCGCGACTACGCCATCGACTTCCTCAGGGATCGCGCCGTGTTCTCGGTCTTTCGCCGCGCCTCGGAAGTGCCGATCTATCGTATCGAGAAGGATCCGCGGCTCGCGCGCAAGCAGGGCATGTACAGCGTGATCTCGGCGACGGGCCTCATCCTGCGCCGCGGCCACGAGCTGGAGCGCGTGCTCCTGGTGATCGATCGCAAGCTGGCGGTGGTGTAGCGGCGCGCTCGGTGCTGTAGGGTGGGCAAAGGCGCATCGCGCCGTGCCCACCATCTTTCGTCAAACGCGTTGGCTATGGTGGGCACGCTTCGCTTTGCCCACCCTACGAGACCTATTTTGCCGGCACGCTCTTCGCGCCCTCGCCGAGATCCCGCTGCATCATCACCGTGTCCAGCCAGCGGCCGAATTTCAGCCCGACGCTGGGATGCGTGCCGATCATCTTGAAGCCGCCCTTGGTGTGCACGCCGATCGAACCGGCATTGGCGGAATCGCCGATCACGGCGATCATCTGGCGGAAGCCGCGCGCCTCGCATTCGACGATCAGCCGCTCCAGCAGGAGCGCTCCGACGCCGCGGCGGTGGAAAGAGGGATCGAGATAGATCGAGTTCTCGACCGTGAAGCGGTAGGCTGGCCGCGGCCGGTAGGCGCCGGCATAGGCGTAGCCGGCGACGCGCCCGTCGAGGATGGCGACGAAATAGGGATAGCCGCCGTCGATCAGCGTGCGGTAGCGGCGCGTCATCTCGGCGAGGTCGGGCGGCTCCAGCTCGAACGTCGCGGTGCCCTCGCGGACGGCCTGCTGGTAGATGGCGGTGATGGCGGGAAGGTCGGCCTCAGTGGTGGGCCTGATATCGGGTGCGGACATGCCGCAAGATTAGAGCCTTCCCGGGACGGCTGGAAGAGGCGAACGGCCTCCGCACGTCGTCATTGCGAACGAAGCGAAGCAATCCAGAAATGCATCCCTGGAGGGGCTCTGGATTGCTTCGTCGCAAGAGCTCCTCGCAATGACGGTGGTTCAGGGAACATCACGCCCAAACAAAAACCCCGGCCTTTCGGCCGGGGCTGGTGTCGTTCGCTCTGGTCTGGCGCTTAGTCGCGCTGGCCGAGGAGCTGCAGGAGCAGCGTGAACAGGTTGATGAAGTTCAGGTACAGCGACAGCGCGCCGGTGATGGCCGCACGCTCTGCGATGTCACCGCCGGCCGAGGCGTAGCCGTAGATGTAGTCGTTCTTCAGCCGCTGGGTATCCCACGCGGTGAGGCCCGCGAACACCAGCACGCCGACCACCGACACCACGAACTGCAGCACCGAGCTCGCCAGGAACAGGTTCACCAGACTCGCGATGACGATGCCGATCAGGCCCATGAACAGGAACGAACCCATTCCGCTCATGTCACGCTTGGTGGTGTAGCCGTAGAGGCTGAGCGCGCCGAAGGTCGCCGCGGTGATGAAGAACACCCGCACGATCGAGGTGTGGGTGAACACCAGGAAGATCGAGGACAGCGAGACGCCCATCAGCGCCGCGAACACCCAGAACAGGATCTGGGCGGTCGAGGGAGCGAGACGGTTGATGCCCGCCGAGATCACGAACACCATGGCGAGCGGCGCGAGCATGAACAGCCACTTCAGCGGGCTGACGAACATCGCGTAGCCGAACGGCGTCAGGAACAGCTTGCCGACGCGGACGGCTTCCGGGGTCGGAACATCCGTCACGGCGGCCATGTAGACGCCGAGCGCGGCCAAGCCGGTGATGGCCAGGCCGATGCTCATGTAGTTGTAGATGCGCAGCATGTAGGCGCGCAGGCCGGCATCGACCGTCGCGGCGTCAACACGCCCGGCGGCCCTGCCGAAAGGAGAAGCGTAATTGCGGTCTAGGTCCGACATGGTCGAATTCCCGTTGGTTGGTCCGGTCCGGCATGAGGGTCGCCATGCCGCCGGTTCGTCAAATTCTATCTCGGATACCGATGTCTGCCGACTAAATTTTGGCTAACAATCGGGACTCCGAACCCATTCGATATGTGGGAAACTAACACATCCGCTGCAACCGTCCACGCGCGGCTGAATGTCGCCCTTCCCTGCAATCCTGGCGAGCGGACGTGGTTAATCGCTGGAATCGTGCGATTCCGCTCCCGCGCAGCCGCCCGCTACCATTTGTCACAAATTCCGCAACACCGTGGCGGGCTTTTTGTTCAACGCCAGCAGCGTGCCGGCGAGTCCCAGGCCGACCGTGACGACCAAGGCAGCCGCGACCACGCCGGCGGCGCTGCCGCCCTGCCAGACGAAGGTGAGGGTCATCAGCCGGGTCACGATCATCCAGGCCGCGACGCTGCCGGCGAAAACGCCGAACATTGCGGTGGCAAGTCCGATCAGGAGGTATTCGAGGGCATAGGCGCCGAGCAGCCGCAGCCGCGTCGCGCCCAGGGTCTTGAGGATCACCGCATCGTAGACCCGGTGGCGATGGCCGGCGGCGAGTGCGCCGCCCAACACCAGGATCGCCGAGATCAGGGTCACCGCGCTGGCGCCGCGGATTGCCAGCGCCAGGTTGGTCACGACCGAGCCGACCGTCTCCATCACCTCGCGCACGCGCACGCTCGTCACCATCGGATAGGCGTCAGCGACCTCCTTGATGATCTTGCCGTCGCCGGCCGCATCGCCGCCGGCTTCCGTCAGCGTCGCGATGTGGGTGTGCGGCGCGCCCTTGAATGCGTTCGGCGAAAACACGAGGACGAAATTGATGCCAAGGCCCTGCCAGTCGATGGTGCGCAGATTGCTGATCTTCGCGGGGATGTCGCGGCCGAGGATATTGACCACGACCTCGTCGCCGAGCTTGAGGCCGAGTCCGTCCGCGATCTTCTTCTCCATCGAGACCAGCGGCGGCCCGGAATAATCGGCGCTCCACCACTCGCCCTCGACCACCTTGGAGCCTTTCGGCAGCTCGGCGGTATAGGTCAGGCCACGATCGCTCTGCAGCACCCACTCGGAATCGGTGCTGGGTTTGAGCTCCTCGGCGCGGACGCCACGGGCTCCGACGATCCGCCCGCGCAGCATCGGCACGTCGTCGACCGTCGCGCCGGGGGCGATCTGGCGCAGATATGAGTCGAACCGCTCGGCCTGCGTGCTCGGAATGTCGATGAAGAAGAACGATGGCGCGTGCTCGGGCAGTGCCGCCAGGAACTGCCGGCGCAGATTGCCGTCGATCTGGGTGATGGTGACGAGCACGGCGAGCCCGAGGCCCAGCGACAGCACGACCGAGGGTGTCAGCGCGCCCGGCCGGTGGATGTTGGCGATCGCAAGTCGCAGCATCGGCCATCGCGTGCGCGGCAGCCGCCGCGCGATCGTCATCAACAGCGCGGCAATGCCGCGCAGCAGCGCGAACACGACCACGGAGGAGGCCACGAACACCGCAGCGATGCGCTTGTCGAAGGACAGCCCGATCACCACCGCGATCAGCAGCGCGATCACGACGGCCATGAAGACGAGATAACTCCAGCGTGGCCGGTGCCACTCGGAGCTGATGGTGTCGCGGAACAGCGCGGCCACAGGCACGTCGTGCACGCGGCCGAGCGGCCACAGGCCGAAGGCAAGCGCCGTGAGCAGCCCGTAGACGAACGACAGCGCGAGCTCGTCGGCATGCACCGCCGGCACCACCGGCAGCGGCAGCAGCTTGCCGAACAGGCCGACGATCGCGAAGGGCATGGCGGCGCCGAGCGCGAGGCCGATCGCCGAGCCGATCGCGGCGAGCAGGAGAACCTGAGCCAGATAGATGCCGAACACGTCGCGCCCGGTGGCACCGACGGCCTTGAAGGCCGCGATCACCTCGAGCTTGTGGTCGATATGGGCCTTGACGGCATTGGCGACGCCGACGCCGCCGACCAGCAGCGCGGCGAGGCCGACCAGCGTCAAAAACTGCGTGAAGCGGTTGATGTTGCGCTCGAGCTGCGGCGAGGCATTGGAGCGGCTGCGGACCTCCCAGCCGGCCTGCGGCGCAGCGTTGCGGGCGTCCGCGATGAAGGCGTCGGTGGCGCGCTCGCTATTGGCGATCTCCGGCAGCTTCACCCGGTAGACCCAGCGCACCAGGCTGCCGGGCTGGACCAGCCCGGTGGCGCGCAGGCCCGCTTCGCTGATCAGGAAGCGCGGGCCGAAGCCGATGCCGCCGGCGAGCTTGTCGGGCTCGCCCTCGACGGCGCTGCGGATCTGGAACGTCGCAGCCCCGACGGTGACGCGATCGCCGGTCTTGAGCGACAGCCGCGCCAGCAGTGTCGGATCGGCGGCCGCTCCGAACGCGCCGTCGCGCTCCGCGAGCAGGTCGGACATCGGCAGCGGTGGCGCCAGCGTCAACTGGCCCAGCATCGGATAGGTGTCGTCGACGGCCTTCATCTCGACCAGCGCCAGCTTGCCCTCGGCCGAGCGCGCCATGCCGCGCAGTGTGGCGGCGCTCGAGACGGTGCCGCGCGAACGCAGGAAGGCGACTTCCTCCGGCTTCGCCTCGCGCTGAAACAAGACGAACGACACGTCGCCGCCGAGCAGCGTACGGCCCTCGCGGGCGAGGCCGTCGCTCAGGCTCGCCGAGACCGAGCCGACGCCGGCGATCGCCATCACGCCGAGCGCGATGCAGGCAATGAAGACGTAGAAGCCGCGCAAGCCGCCGCGCAATTCGCGCAGCGCGTAGCGTAGCGACAGCGCGACGCCGTTGGGCTTCGCGAACGGTTCGGCAGCGATGCTCATGCCGGCGCCGATTGCGTGTCGATGCGTCCGGAGCGCAGGCGGATCACGCGATCGCAGCGATGCGCGAGCGAGGAATCGTGCGTGACCAGCACCAGCGTCATGCCGCGCTCGGCATGCTTGCTGAACAGGAGGTCGACGATCTGTTGTCCCGTGGCTTCGTCGAGATTGCCGGTCGGCTCGTCGGCAACGAGGATCGCGGGATCGGGTGCCAGCGCGCGGGCCAGCGCGACGCGCTGCTGCTCGCCGCCGGAGAGCTGCGTCGGATAATGATGCAATCGGTCGCCGAGCCCGACCGATTGCAGCTCCTGCGCCGCGCGCTTGGCGGCGTCGGGATTGCCCGCAAGCTCGAGCGGCACCGCGACGTTCTCCAGCGCGGTCATGGTCGGGATCAGATGGAAGGACTGGAAGACGATGCCGACCTGGCGGCCGCGGAAGCGGGCCAGCGCGTCCTCGTCGAGGGCATTGAAAGGCGTGCCGCTGACCACCACCTCTCCGCTATCAGGACGCTCCAGCCCCGCCATCACCATCAGCAGCGTGGATTTGCCCGAGCCTGACGGGCCGATCAGGCCGATCGTCTCGCTCCGGCCCACGCGCAAGCTGATATCCTTGAGAATGTGAACGCGTGCCGCGCCCGTACCCAATGACAGATTGACGTTGGAGATGGCGATGGTGTCCGCCGAGCTGTCGGCGAGCGAAGAGGAAGAGATGCGAGTATCCATGGTCCGGTCATATGGCAACTCCGCACGCGCGGTCGAGAGGCGTTACGGATTGTTTATGCACATAGCCGTGTTGATGCTCGCTTTGATGACGGTCGCAAATCCGGCATGGGCTCCGGCATGGGCCGAGGCGGCGAAGCCGATCAAGCTGGTGGTTCTCGGCGATTCCTTGAGCGCCGGCCTCGGCCTCCCGGCTCAGGAAGCATTCCCCACTAAGCTTCAAAAAGCCTTGCAAGACAAAGGCATGGAGGTCGCTATGACCAATGCCGGGGTCTCCGGCGACACCTCCTCGGGGGGCCGTGACCGGCTCGACTGGTCGGTCCCCGACGGAACCGACGGTGTGATCATCGAGCTCGGCGCCAACGATGCGCTGCGCGGCATCGATCCCGATTTGACGCGCGCCGCGCTGAGCGAGATCGTCCAGCGCCTCAAGGCGCGCAAGATCGCGGTGATGCTGTGCGGCATGCTGGCGCCGCCGAATTACGGCGCGGATTACGCCGCTCGCTTCAATTCGATTTATCCGGATCTGGCGAAAACATTCGGCGTGCCGCTCTATCCGTTTTTTCTCGACGGTGTCGCGGCCGATGCCAAGCTCAACCAGGCCGACGGCATTCATCCGACCGCGGCCGGCGTCGACATCATCGTCAGGAATATCTTGCCCACGGTTGAGGCATTCATTGGCACGATAGCTGAGCAGCGGCGTTGAAAAGCAGGCAGCGCCGCCCGCAATTCCCAGGGTTTTACCGGGGTGAGGCGCGCGATGCTTCGCAGAGTCACACAACTGCGATAGGAATTAAGGTACCGGTGATTCGTCGCCGGCTCTAAAATTTGGATATGATCTTGCCTTGGGGTCTTGCCCTCGGATCATGCCTAAGCATCGGGAGTGCGAAACGATGCCGCGTTTGTTCACTGGTCTGGAAATTCCGGCCGAGATTGGCCAGTCGCTTTCCAATTTGCGGGGCGGCCTTCCCGGCGCCCGCTGGATCGATCCCGAAAATTACCACGTCACCCTGCGCTTCATCGGCAATATCGACGGCATGTCCGCCAACGAGATCGCCTCGATGCTGTTTCGCGTCGACCGCAAGCCGTTCGAGGTGAAGGTGCAGGGTTTGCAGAGTTTCGGCGGACGCAAGCCGCGCGCGGTCGTCGCCACCATCGTGCCGAGCAAGCCGCTGATGGAATTGCAGGCCGAGCTCGAGCGCCTGATGCAGCGGATCGGCCTCGACCCTGAAGGCCGCAAGTTCATCCCGCATGTCACGCTGGCCCGGCTGCACGACGCCACCGACCGTGACGTCGCCGACTATCTCTCGCTGCGCGGCTATTTTCCCAGCAAGGCGTTCACGGCCGAACGCTTCGTGCTGTTCTCGTCCCGCGCCTCCACCGGCGGCGGCCCCTATGTGGTCGAGGATGCCTACGAGCTGTGTGAGTGAGTCTTCGTCGGGCTCGTTGCGTCGCGCTATCGCGGCGGGGCCACGCCAGGTCGGGCGACGTCGGTCTTCGCGAAGTCCGCGCCCTTGAACAGCAGCGGCTCACTGCGAGTTGTCGCTAGCGCGTAGGAAAAGCAGTCGCCATAGTTCAGCGACGCGGCGTGACGTCCCTTGCCGTAGCGACGCCAGGCGCGCCGTGCCGCATCGGCTTGTCGTGCATCGACCGGCACGATCTCGGCGCCGATCTTGACGAGCCAGAGATCGAACTCGCGCCCGCCCGTGTCACCTAGCCGTGTCTCGATCACCATCGTTGCTTCAAGCACCGTTGCCGCAGAGATCAGGCGGATTGAATCGTCCGCAATCAGTCGCTCGATGTCCGCTGCATCGTTTTCGTTGAGCGCGATTGCCACGATCGCCGATGTGTCGATCACCATCAGCGCGGCAATCCATGCTCGTCGTATCCGAGAATTTCCTCAGGCGTGTGGTTATCCAGGACGCGCATTTCGCTCCAGCGCCGCCTGATCTCGGCCATGTCTTGAAGGAGCGCGTCTTTGTGAGCTTGACCGCCGAGCCGGCGCAATCGCTCCTCGATGGCGCGCTTGGTTGCCGTCGTGATGTTCTCGCCGGTCAATTGCGCCAGACTCCGCGCCAATTGCTCCGTTTCGGGGTCTTTGATGCTAAGGGCCATGCCGAGGTTCCTTGGTGCCTTAATAGGTATATTCTAGCCCGCCGAGCGCAACAATAGATACTGGTGGCGACCTAGCGCCCATACTTCGCGCTTCGACGCATGCAGGCGACCCTGTCTGCGAAGGGCCGAGCGCATAAGCCTTTGCGCCAATACGGAGTTGCAATTTCCGCTCATCTCTGGCGGTAAAGAGCATGCTCTCGACCCCCAGTTCCTCATTTCGCGAGGCCTATCAGGCCCAGATCGCGTCCGGTGCGATCGAACCCGACGCTGCGCAGGCCGAAATCGCCGACGCCTATGGGGCGCTCGACCAGCGGCTCGCCGATTACAAGCCGCAGCGCAAGCAGGGCCTGCTCAGCCGCCTGTTCAGCAGCGACAAGGACGAGGCGCCGCACGGGCTCTACGTCCATGGCGAGGTCGGCCGCGGCAAGACCATGCTGATGGATCTGTTCTTCCAGCACTCGACCGTCGAGCACAAGCGGCGCGCGCATTTCCACGAATTCATGGCCGAGGTGCACGAGCGCATCTACGATTATCGCCAGGGCATCGCGCGCGGCGAGATTGGCGACGGCGACGTCATCGCGCTGACCGCGCATGCGATCTTCGAGGAGAGCTGGCTGCTTTGTTTCGACGAATTCCACGTCACCGACATTGCGGACGCGATGATCCTCGGCCGCCTGTTCGCAAAGCTGCTGGAGCTCGGCACCGTGGTGGTCGCGACCTCCAACGTCGCGCCTGACGACCTCTACAAGGGCGGCCTGAACCGTTCGCTGTTTCTGCCCTTCATCAGGCAGATCACCGACCACATGGACGTGCTGCGGCTCGACGCGCGCACCGACTTCCGGCTGGAAAAGCTTCAGGGCGTGCCGATGTGGCTGACGCCGGCAGACGCTGAGGCGGACACCGCGCTCGACCGCGCCTGGTCGAAGATGTCAGGCGGCGCCAAATGCAAGTCGCGCGATATTTCGATCAAGGGCCGCATCCTGCACGTGCCGTGCTCGGCCCACGGCGTGGCGCGCTTCGCGTTCGCCGATCTCTGCGAGAAGCCGCTCGGCGCATCGGACTATCTCAGGCTGGCGCACGATTATCACACCATCCTGGTCGACCATATTCCAGTGATGGACATCTCCCAGCGCAACGCCGCCAAGCGTTTCATCACGCTGATCGACACGCTCTATGACAATGCCGTGAAGCTGATGGCCTCGGCCGATGCCAACCCGATCTCGCTCTATCTTGCCAACGAGGGCAACGAAGCCAACGAGTTCAAGCGCACCGCCTCGCGCCTGATCGAAATGAGCTCGGAATCCTATCTGGCGCTGCCCCACGGGCGCAAGGATTCCACCGCCAGCGGCTCGACCAAAGGCTTGGTTGAGACTTAAAGGGTCTGGCGGAGACTTAAGTCCTATTTGCCAGCGCTGTCATTCCGGGCTCGGCGCTTCCCAAGCCCCGGAATGACGGGGTTGCGCTTGAATACGCGGCAAGCCCGACAATTGGGCAACCCGTGACTTGAACGGGGGAGGCGAAAGGGATAACCACCCGTCTCAGTTTTCCCCTCCTTACGTGTCTAAAGGACAGGCTCACATGGCGCGCGACAAGATTGCTTTGATTGGCTCCGGTCAGATCGGCGGAACGCTGGCTCATCTCATCGGCCTGAAGGAGCTGGGCGACGTGGTGATGTTCGACATCGCCGAGGGCGTGCCGCAGGGCAAGGCGCTCGACATCGCGCAGTCCTCGCCGGTCGACGGCTTTGACGCGCACTACACCGGCGCCAACTCCTACGAGGCGCTCGACAACGCAAAGGTCTGCATCGTCACCGCCGGCGTGCCGCGCAAGCCCGGCATGAGCCGCGACGACCTCCTCTCCATCAACCTCAAGGTCATGGAACAGGTCGGCGCCGGCATCAAGAAGTACGCCCCCGACGCCTTCGTCATCTGCATCACCAACCCGCTCGACGCGATGGTCTGGGCGCTGCAGAAGGCTAGCGGCCTGCCGCACAAGAAGGTCGTCGGCATGGCCGGCGTGCTGGATTCGTCACGCTTCCGCTACTTCCTGGCCGACGAGTTCAACGTTTCGGTCGAAGACGTCACCGCCTTCGTGCTGGGCGGCCATGGCGACACCATGGTGCCGCTGGTAAAATACTCCACCGTCGCCGGCATCCCGCTGCCCGATCTCGTCAAGATGGGCTGGACCTCGCAGGCGCGCCTCGACGAGATCGTCGACCGCACCCGCAACGGCGGCGCCGAGATCGTCAACCTGCTCAAGACCGGCTCGGCCTTCTACGCGCCGGCGGCTTCCGCGATCGCGATGGCCGAGAGCTATCTGCGTGACAAGAAGCGCGTGCTGGCCTCGGCCGCCTATTTGAACGGCGAATACGGCGTGAAGGACATGTATGTCGGCGTGCCCGTCGTGATCGGCTCCAAGGGCGTCGAGCGCGTCGTCGAGATCGAGCTCGTCGGCAAGGACCGCGAAGCCTTCGACAAGTCCGTCGGCGCGGTGCAGGGTCTGGTTGACGCCTGCAAGAAGATCGCACCCGATCTTCTGGGCCGCTAAGGTCAAAACATTCCGCCGAAGACCGAAACCCGGTCTTCGGCGGTTTCATTTCCGGGGTCCGCCAAACCTTGTTCAAGGTTCGGGCGGGTCCTGGTCCGCAAGTCCAGAGATCGATGTCAGAGAATCCGGGTTGCAGTTCCTGTGGTATATGGTATGCCAGCCACAAGACTGAGGTGGGCCTACGAGGTCACCGCCCGCGGGTTCAGGGAGCGACCATATGAATATCCATGAATATCAGGCCAAAGCGCTGCTGAACGAGTTCGGCGTCGCCATCTCCAAGGGCGTTCCGGTCCTGAAGGCGGCCGATGCGGACGCGGCGGCAAAGGCCCTCCCGGGCCCGGTCTGGGTCGTGAAGAGCCAGATCCACGCCGGCGGCCGCGGCAAGGGCAAGTTCAAGGAAGCATCGGCCGGCGACAAGGGCGGCGTGCGCATCGCCAAGTCGGCCGCGGAAGTCTCCGAATTCGCCAAGCAGATGCTCGGCGCAACGCTCGTCACCATCCAGACCGGCCCCGCCGGCAAGCAGGTCAACCGCCTCTACATCGAGGACGGCTCCGACATCGACAAGGAATTCTACCTCTCGATCCTGGTCGACCGCGAGACCTCGCGCGTCTCCTTCGTGGTGTCGACCGAGGGCGGCGTCAATATCGAGGACGTCGCGCACAACAGCCCTGAGAAGATCGTGACCTTCTCGATCGATCCCGCGACCGGCATCATGGGCCATCACGGCCGCACCGTCGCGAACGCGCTGAAACTGTCCGGCGATCTCGCCAAGCAGGCCGAGAAGCTCACCGCGCAGCTCTACGCGGCGTTCGTCGCCAAGGACATGTCGATGCTGGAGATCAACCCGCTGGTCGTGACCAAGCAGGGCCAGCTCCGCGTGCTCGACGCCAAGGTGTCGTTCGACGACAACGCCCTGTTCCGTCACCCCGAGGTGCTCGCGCTGCGCGACGAGACCGAGGAGGACGCCAAGGAAATCGAGGCGTCGAAATACGACCTCAACTACGTCACCCTCGACGGCAATATCGGCTGCATGGTCAACGGCGCCGGCCTCGCGATGGCGACGATGGACATCATCAAGCTCTACGGCATGGCGCCGGCGAACTTCCTCGACGTCGGCGGCAGCGCCAGCAAGGAAAAGGTCGCGGCCGCCTTCAAGATCATCACCGCGGACCCCAACGTGAAGGGCATCCTGGTCAACATCTTCGGTGGCATCATGAAGTGCGACGTGATCGCCGAGGGCGTCACGGCCGCCGTTCGTGAAGTCGGCCTCAGCGTGCCGCTGGTGGTTCGCCTCGAAGGCACCAATGTCGAGCTGGGCAAGAAGATCATCCGTGAATCCGGACTGAACGTGGTGCCGGCCGACAATCTCGACGACGCCGCGCAGAAGATCGTGAAGGCCGTCAAGGGAGGCTGAGGCCATGACCCAGGACCATCTCGCTGCATCATCCCCGCTGCCGGAGCACGCGCGACTTGCCGCGTTCGCCGGTGAATGGAATGGCGAAGAGGTGGTCTTTCCGTCGCGCTGGACGGAGGGCGGAACGGCGACTTCTCGCGTCGTGGCCCACATGGATCTCAACGGCTTCTATCTGATCCAGGACTCGGTCCAGACCCGCGACGGCAAGCAGAGCTTCGCCACCCACGGCATCTTCACCTTCGACCGCGAAGACCGGACCTACAAATTGTTCTGGTACGATTCGCTCGGCTACACGCCGCCCTCGCCCGCCTCCGGCGGCTGGGTCGGCAAGACCCTGACGCTGGTGCGCGGCTCGCTCCGCGGCAATGCGCGCCACGTCTATGAAATCATCAACGACGATTCCTATTCGTTGAAGATCCAGTTCTCGCCGGACGCGGAAGGCTGGGCCGACGTGCTCACCGGCGTCTACCGCCGCATCCACTGACCTCTCACTCGTTAGTTTCGCGAAAGCAGACCTCATGTCCATCCTGATCGACAAGAACACCAAGGTCATCTGCCAGGGCTTTACCGGCAAGAACGGCACCTTCCATTCGGAGGCCGCGATTGCCTATGGCACCAAGATGGTCGGCGGCACTTCGCCCGGCAAAGGCGGCGCGACGCATCTGGGCCTGCCGGTGTTCGACACCGTGCGCGAGGCGCGTGAGAAGACTGGTGCCGACGCGTCGGTGATCTATGTGCCGCCGCCGGGCGCGGCCGACGCGATCTGCGAAGCCATCGACGCCGAGATCCCGCTGATCGTCTGCATCACGGAAGGTATCCCGGTCATCGACATGGTCAGGGTGAAGCGTTCGCTGGCCGGCTCCAAGTCGCGCCTGATCGGGCCGAACTGCCCGGGCGTCATGACCGCCGGCGAGTGCAAGATCGGCATCATGCCGGCCAACATCTTCAAGACCGGCAGCGTCGGCATCGTCTCGCGCTCGGGCACCCTGACCTACGAAGCCGTGTTCCAGACCACCCAGGAAGGCCTCGGCCAGACCACCGCGGTCGGCATCGGCGGCGACCCGGTCAAGGGAACCGAGTTCATCGACGTGCTGGAAATGCTGCTCGGCGACCCCAAGACCGAGTCGATCATCATGATCGGCGAGATCGGCGGTTCCGCCGAGGAGGACGCCGCCCAGTTCCTCAAGGACGAGGCCAAGCGCGGCCGCAAGAAGCCGATGGTCGGTTTCATCGCCGGTGTCACGGCCCCTCCCGGCCGCCGCATGGGCCACGCCGGCGCGATCATTTCGGGCGGCAAGGGCGACGCCGGCTCCAAGACCGACGCGATGAAATCGGCAGGAATTACAGTGTCTCCGTCTCCCGCTCGCCTTGGCCACACGCTTGCCGAAAAATTGAAGGGCTGATTCACTCCTTCGTAATTTTCCGGGCGAAGTTTCGCAGCAAATAGGGTAAATGGTGCCTGTCGCGCTGGTCCTCTGCCGGGGAGCCCAGCGCCAGCGCCGTTTGTTATGCGCGAACCGAAATCGCCAGGAACTCAAGCATGTCTCGCCAAGACGCGAACGCAGCCTTTGCCCTCTCCTCCTTTTTGCAGGGCACCAACGCCACCTACATCGACGAAATCTACGCCCGCTACGAGAGGGACCCGTCCTCGGTCGATGCCGAGTGGCAGGAATTCTTCAAGAGCCTCAACGACCAGCCGGGTGACATCAGCAAGAACGCCCAAGGGCCGTCCTGGGAGCGCGCCAACTGGCCGCTGACCCCGCAGGACGATCTGACCTCCGCGCTCGACGGCAATTGGGCGGAAGTCGAGAAGACGGTCGGCGCCAAGATCGCGGCCAAGGCGCAGGCCAAGGGTGGCGACAAGGCCGGCGGCCTTTCCTCCGCCGACCTGCTCCAGGCCACCCGCGACTCGGTCCGGGCCCTGATGCTGATCCGGTCCTACCGCATGCGCGGCCACTTCCACGCCAAGCTCGATCCGCTCGGCATCGAAGCCCAGCGCAATCGCGAAGAGCTCGACCCGCGGACCTACGGCTTCAGCGAAGCCGATTTCGACCGCAAGATCTTCCTCGACCATGTGCTCGGTCTCGAATACGCCAGCTTGCGCGAAATCACCGCGATCTGCGAGCGTACCTACTGCCAGACGCTCGGCGTCGAGTTCATGCACATCACCAACGCGGCGCAGAAGGCGTGGATCCAGGAGCGGATCGAGGGGCCGGACAAGGAAATCTCGTTCACCCGCGAAGGCCGCCGCGCGATCCTGATGAAGCTGGTCGAAGCCGAAGGCTTCGAGAAATTCTGCGACACCAAGTTCACCGGCACCAAGCGCTTCGGCCTGGACGGTGCTGAATCGCTGATCCCCGCGCTCGAGCAGATCATCAAGCGCGGTGGCAATCTCGGCGTGAAGGAGGTCGTGCTGGGCATGCCGCATCGCGGCCGGCTCAACGTGCTGACCCAGGTGATGGGCAAGCCGCATCGCGCGCTGTTCCACGAGTTCAAGGGTGGTTCGGCCAATCCTGATGCGGTCGAAGGCTCGGGCGACGTCAAATATCACCTCGGCGCGTCCTCAGACCGCGAGTTCGACGGCAACCGCATCCATCTGTCGCTGACCGCCAACCCCTCGCATCTCGAGATCGTCGATCCCGTGGTGCTTGGAAAAGTCCGCGCCAAGCAGGACCAGCACGGCGATCCGCCGGATATGCGCATCTCGGTGATGCCGCTGCTGATGCATGGCGACGCTGCGTTCGCCGGCCAGGGCGTGGTCGCCGAATGTTTCGGCCTGTCGGACCTGAAGGGCTACCGCACCGGCGGCTCCGTGCACTTCATCGTCAACAACCAGATCGGCTTCACCACCTATCCGCGTTATTCGCGTTCGTCGCCGTACCCGTCCGACGTGGCGAAGATGATCGACGCGCCGATCTTCCACGTCAACGGCGACGATCCGGAAGCCGTCGTGTTCGCGGCCAAGGTCGCGACCGAGTTTAGGCAGAAATTCCACAAGCCCGTCGTCATCGACATGTTCTGCTACCGCAGGCATGGCCACAACGAGGGCGACGAGCCGGCTTTCACCCAGCCGGTGATGTACAAGAAGATCGCGGCCCATCCCTCGACGCTCGAGCTCTACGCCCGCCGCCTCATCAGCGAAGGCGTGCTGACCGAGGGCGAGGTCGAGAAGGCCAAGGCCGATTGGCGCGCGCGGCTCGATGCCGAGCTCGAAGCCGGCTCCGGCTACAAGCCCAACAAGGCTGATTGGCTCGACGGCAAATGGGCCGGCTTCAAGATCGCCGATCAGGAAGAAGACGCGCGGCGTGGCGTCACCGGCGTCGACATCACCGCATTGAAGGACATCGGTCGCAAGATCACCAAGGTGCCGGATGGTTTCCGCGTCCACCGCACCATCCAGCGCTTCCTCGAAAACCGCGCCAAGGCGATCGACGGCGGCACGGGCATCGACTGGGCGACCGGCGAGGCGCTGGCGTTCTGCACGCTGCTCAACGAGAACCACCATGTCCGCCTGTCCGGACAGGATTCGGAGCGCGGCACCTTCTCGCAGCGCCACTCGGTCCTGATCGACCAGGAAGACGAGAGCCGCTACACGCCGTTCAACCATCTCGGTCACGAGCAGGGCCATTACGAGGTCATCAACTCGCTGCTGTCTGAAGAAGCCGTGCTCGGCTTCGAATACGGTTACTCGCTCGCCGAGCCGAACACGTTGACCCTGTGGGAAGCGCAGTTCGGCGACTTCGCCAACGGCGCGCAGGTCGTGTTCGACCAGTTCATCTCCTCGGGTGAGCGCAAATGGCTGCGCATGTCCGGCCTCGTCTGCCTCCTGCCGCATGGCTATGAAGGCCAGGGACCGGAGCACTCCTCGGCGCGTCTGGAGCGTTATCTCCAGATGTGCGCGGAAGACAACATGCAGGTGGTCTATCCGACCACGCCGGCGAACTACTTCCACGTGCTGCGCCGGCAGCTCCACCGCGAGATCCGCAAGCCGCTGATCGTGATGACGCCGAAGTCGCTGCTGCGTCACAAGCGGGCGGTGTCGCGTCTCGAGGAGCTCGCGAAGGGAACGACCTTCCACCGCATCCTCTATGACGACGCCCAGATGCTGCCGAGCGAAGCGATCAAGCTCGTCCCCGACGAGAAGATCCGCCGCATCGTGCTCTGCTCGGGCAAGGTCTATTACGACCTCTACGAGGAGCGCGAGAAGCGCGGCATGGACGACATCTATCTGATGCGCATCGAGCAGCTCTATCCGGTACCGCTGAAGGCGCTGGTGGCCGAGCTGTCGCGCTTCAAGAAGGCCGAAGTGGTGTGGTGCCAGGAAGAGCCCCGCAATATGGGTGCCTGGCACTTCATCGAGCCCTATCTGGAATGGGTGCTGAACCAGGTGAACGGTGTGAGCCGGCGTCCGCGTTATGTCGGCCGCGCCGCCTCCGCCGCGACCGCGACGGGTCTGATGTCGAAGCATCAGGCGCAGTTGAAGGCGTTCCTGGACGAAGCATTGAGCTGAACTTTTTCGAGCTGCGTCATGCCCCGCCTTGTGTGCAATGGCGCACTGGAGCGGGGCGTCCGGCAAACCGTGGCGTCCGTGGTGAATGCGAACGTTTCGGCTTGCTGGATGGCCTGCTTTTCGCCGGCCGATGACACCTGAAAATTCCCGACCGCATTGGCGATCTCTTAAGGAAAAGACCATGACTGAAATTCGTGTGCCGACCCTCGGCGAATCCGTCACCGAGGCCACCATCGGCCGCTGGTTCAAGAAGGCCGGCGATGCTGTCGCCGTTGACGAGCCCTTGGTGGAGCTCGAGACCGACAAGGTCACCATTGAGGTCCCGGCGCCGTCCGCGGGCACGCTAAGCGAGATCATCGCCGCAGATGGCACGACCGTTGCGGTCGGTGCGCTGCTCGGCCAGATTACCGAAGGTGCCGCCGGCGCTGCCAAGCCGGCTGCCGCTGCGCCCGCAAAGCCCGCGGCTGCCGCTCCTGCTGCCGCCGCTGCGGCTGCTCCCGCTGCGGCGAAGGCACCGCCGGCCGATGCGCCGCTCGCTCCCTCCGTGCGAAAGCTCTCGGCCGAGACCGGCATCGACGCCTCGACCGTCCCCGGCTCCGGCAAGGACGGCCGTGTCACTAAGGGCGACATGCTCGCCGCGATCGAGCGTGCGGCCTCGGCGCCGACCCCGGTCAACCAGCCGGCCGCAGCAGTTCAGGTTCGCGCGCCGTCGCCGGCCGATGACGCCGCGCGCGAAGAGCGCGTCAAGATGACCCGGCTGCGCCAGACCATCGCACGCCGGCTCAAGGACGTGCAGAACACCGCCGCGATGCTCACGACCTTCAACGAGGTCGACATGACCAACGTCATGGCGCTGCGTGCGCACTACAAGGATGCGTTCGAGAAGAAGCACGGCTCAAAGCTCGGCTTCATGGGCTTCTTCACCAAGGCCGTCGTGCAGGGGCTGAAGGACATCCCGGCCGTCAACGCCGAGATCGACGGCACCGATCTTATCTACAAGAACTACTACCACATCGGCGTTGCCGTCGGCACCGACAAGGGCCTCGTCGTGCCCGTGGTGCGCGACTGCGACAACAAGTCGATCGCCGACATCGAGAAAGGCATTGCCGATTTCGGTCGCCGCGCCCGTGATGGTCAGCTCAAGATCGACGAGATGCAGGGCGGCACCTTCACCATCACCAATGGCGGCATCTACGGCTCGCTGATGTCGACCCCGATCCTGAACGCGCCGCAGTCCGGCATCCTCGGCATGCACAAGATCCAGGAGCGGCCGATGGTCGTCGGCGGCAAGATCGAGGTCCGCCCGATGATGTATCTGGCGCTGTCCTACGATCACCGTGTCATCGACGGCAAGGAAGCGGTGACCTTCCTGGTTCGCGTCAAGGAGAGCCTGGAAGATCCGGCGCGCCTGGTGCTCGATCTCTGATCCCTGATGCTCTGCGAGCGCCGTCGCCTTTCGCGACGGCGCGTGTCGAACCATGGAGGCGCGCGTGACCGATAAAGTCGTTGTCATCACCGGCGGCAGCCGCGGCATTGGCCGCGCGACTGCGATCGCGGCGGCCGCTCGCGGCTTCCGAATCGTCGTCGGCTATGCCAGCAACAAGACGGCTGCCGACGAGGTGGTCGCAGAGATCGCGGCCAGCAACGGCAAGGCCATCGCGGTGAAATGCGACGTCGCCGAGGAAAGCGATATCCTGGCGCTGTTCAAGGTCGCGGACGCGTTCGGCACGCTCGGCGCACTCGTCAACAATGGCGGTATTGTCGGGACCAGCGGCGTGCGCGTCGACGAGATGTCGGCCGAGCGCATCCAGCGCGTCATGGCGGTCAACGTCACCGGCTCCATCCTCTGCGCGCGCGAAGCGGTGAAACGGATGTCGACCAGGCACGGCGGCCAGGGCGGCGTCATCGTCAATCTGTCATCGGTTGCTGCCAAGCTCGGCGCGCCGAACACCTATGTCGACTATGCAGCGTCCAAGGGCGCGATTGATTCCTTCACCATCGGCCTCGGCTATGAGGTCGCCGGCGAGGGCATTCGCGTCGCGGGCATCCGCCCCGGCCTGATCGATACCGAAATCCACGCTGCCGGCGGTGAGCCCGACCGCGCCCATCGTCTGGCCCATATGGTGCCGATGAAGCGCGTCGGTACTGCCGATGAAGTCGCCAATGCCATCGTCTGGCTGATGTCGGACGAGGCCTCCTACGTCACCTCAGCCATTCTCGATGTGTCCGGCGGACGCTGACGCGCCGCGCGGACGCCGACACATCCCTCAACGCTAAACTTACGGGACTTCTCTCATGGCATACGATCTCGTCGTCATCGGCACCGGACCGGGCGGTTATGTCTGCGCGGTGCGTGCAGCGCAGCTCGGCATGAAAGTCGCCGTGGTGGAAAAGAACGCCACGCTCGGCGGCACCTGCCTCAATGTCGGCTGCATGCCGTCGAAGGCGCTGCTGCACGCCTCCGAAATGTTCGAGGAGGCCGGGCATTCCTTCGCCAAGATGGGCGTCAGCGTCTCCGCTCCGAAGCTCGATTTGCCTGCGATGATGAACTTCAAGCAGCAGGGCATCGACGGCAACGTCAAGGGCGTCGAGTTCCTGATGAAGAAGAACAAGATCGACGTGCTCAAGGGCGCCGGCAAGATTCTCGGCACCGGCAAGGTCGAAGTCTCCGCCGACGGCAAGTCGCAAATTATCGAGACCAAGAGCATCGTGATCGCCACGGGCTCGGACATCGCACGTCTCAAGGGCATCGAGATCGACGAGACCCGCATCGTGTCCTCGACCGGCGCGCTCTCGCTGGACAAGGTCCCCGGCAAGCTGCTGATCGTCGGCGCCGGCGTGATCGGCCTCGAGCTCGGCTCAGTCTGGCACCGTCTCGGCGCCGAAGTGGTCGTCGTCGAATTCCTCGACCGCATCCTGCCCGGCATGGACGGCGAGATTGCCAAGCAATTCCAGCGCATCCTGGAGAAGCAGGGCTTTGCCTTCAAGCTGGGTGCCAAGGTCACGGGCGTGGACACCTCCGGCAAGACGCTGAAGGCGACGGTCGAGCCCGCCGCCGGCGGCGCTGCCGAGACGCTGGAAGCCGACGTCGTTCTCGTCTGTATCGGTCGTGTGCCGTACACGGATGGGCTGGGCCTGAAGGAAGCCGGCGTTGCGCTCGACAATCGCGGCCGCGTGCAGATCGATCCGCACTTCGCCACCAGCGTGAAGGGCGTCTATGCCATCGGCGACGTCGTCGCGGGCCCGATGCTCGCGCACAAGGCCGAGGATGAAGGCGTCGCTGTTGCCGAGATCATCGCGGGGCAGGCCGGCCACGTGAACTACGATGTTATCCCAGGCGTCGTGTATACCACGCCGGAAGTGTCCTCCGTCGGCAAGACCGAGGAGGAGCTGAAGCAGGCGGGCGTGGCTTATACGGTCGGAAAGTTTCCCTTTACCGCCAACGGCCGCTCCAAGGTCAACCAGACCACCGACGGCTTTGTGAAGATTCTCGCAGATGCGAAGACCGATCGCGTGCTCGGCGTGCACATTATCGGCCGCGAAGCCGGCGAAATGATCCATGAGGCGGCCGTTCTCATGGAATTCGGCGGCAGTGCGGAGGATCTCGCGCGCACCTGCCACGCCCACCCGACCCGCTCGGAGGCCGTCAAGGAAGCCGCGCTTGCAGTCGGCAAGCGGGCCATCCATATGTAGGTCGCGCCCAGCGCCGAATCGGGCGGGAAACACATGCTACGCCGCCTGCTTCAGCCGCTCTGGGTCCTGCTTGCGATCATCTTCTTGATCGAAGCTTGGCTGTGGGACCATCTCGAGCCGATCGTCGCGCGGGTTGTCGCAATCGTCCCGCTCGCCCGGTTCAAGCAATGGCTGTCGGACCGCGTCGATGCGCTGTCGCCGGCGATGACGCTGATCGTGTTCGCTGTGCCGATCGTTCCGCTGTTTCCGCTCAAGCTGGTCGGCCTGTGGCTGCTCACGCACGAATACTGGACCAGCGCGGTCTTCACCATCGTGTTCGCAAAGCTGCTCGGCGTCGGCGTCACCGCCTTCGTGTTCGACGTGACGCGCGACAAGCTGATGGAGATGGCCTGGTTCGAGCGGCTTTATGATCTGGTGCTGAAGCTGCGTGCCAAGGCCGCCGAGCTGGTCGATCCGATCAAGCGGCGCATCAGGGAGCTGATCGCCGGCAACGGCGAAGGCTGGTCCCCCCGCACGCTCCGCCTGATCCAGCGCTTTCGCAAGAGCGTGCACGAAGCGCGGTAACAATAGACGCGGTCCGTAGCCCGGATGGAGCGCAGCGCAATCCGGGAAAGTGTCCCCGCATTCCGCTTCGCTCCATGCGGGCTACAAGCCTCAATGCAGATGCAGCAGATGCGGCGACCATGCGCCGAGCACGGTCATCCCAAGTCCGGCAAGCGACAGCAGGCCCGCGATCCAGGCGAGCGGCAGCATGCCGGTGATGATGGTGGCTGAGGCCAGCACGATGCCGATCTGGAAGGCGGCGGACGCGAGCTCGAAGTGATGATACTTCGCGGTCGCCTCATCACGCTCATGCTCGGCGTGCTTGGCCTTTTCGGCCAGCTGCTCGGTGCCTTCGCCGGTCTCCGGCTCGGAGCGGTAGCGCTGCGCGGTCTTCTGCCAGTCCTCGATCTGCTTCTGCACGGCCACCTTGTTGGCGTCGTCGCTCGCCGCGCCGAGGATGAGCTTGCCCTGGTCGGCCATGGTCTGCACCACGGTGCGGCGGATGCTCTTGGCCTGGAAGAACGCCCAGAGGTTGGAGGCCTCGACGTTCTTGCTGATCGATTCGGTCTGGGCGCCCTTGCCGAGCGTCTCGGAGATCGCCAGGAACAGCGCCAAAACGGCGATCAGGAGCGCGATCTTCTTGTTCGAGCCGGACGCGTGTTCGGCGTGCTCGGCATGCTCCATGCTTTCATGTGCACTCATAAATCCCTCCTGGCTCGGTTCCCCCACGATTGACCGAACCGCGCGCGCCGCGCAAGAGGCATGCGTGCCGAGAGGCTTGCTATGACAGCTTCATGTCAGCGTCAGCGCCGCGGATGCGCGCTGGCATAGACTTCCAGCAGCCGCTCGGCATCGATGCCGGTATAGATCTGCGTGGTCGAGAGCGAGGCATGGCCGAGCAATTCCTGGATCGCGCGCAAATCGCCGCCGCGTGACAACAAATGCGTGGCGAAGGAATGCCGGAGCGCGTGCGGCGTGGCGCTGTCGGGCAGGCCAAGCGCGCCGCGCAGCCGCTCCATCGCGAGCTGGATGATGCGCGGGCTCAAGGGCCCGCCGCGTGCGCCGACGAAGATCGGGCCCTCGGCCGGCAGCGGATACGGGCACATCGAAACGTAGTCCTGCACCAGTTCGAGCACGTTCTGGAGCACCGGCACCATGCGGGTCTTGTTGCCTTTGCCCGTTACGATCAGCACGTCGCCTTCACCGGGACGCGGCACCTCGCGGCGCGTCAGGCCAAGCGCTTCGGAGATGCGCAGGCCCGAGCCGTAGAGGAGAGCCATCACCGCGGCATCGCGCGCCAGAATCCAGGTCTCGCGATCCTCGCCGGCGCGTTCGTCGGCGTCCGCGAGACGTTTGGCCGACGCCATCGGCAGCGGCTTTGGCAGGCTCTTGGCGACTTTCGGCGCGCGGATCGCCGAGAGCGCCCCGACCTTGCCCTTGCCTTCGCGTTCGAGGAAGCGGCCGAACGAACGCAGGCCCGCGAGTGCGCGCATCAGCGAGCGTCCGGCAATATCGTCGGCGCGGCGCATCGCCATGAAGGCCCTGATATCGGTGGCCTCCAGCGCGGCGAACCGCTTCAGCGTCACCCGCTCGCCCCAATGGCCGCAGAGGAAATTCAGGCACTGCCGCAAATCGCGGGCATAGGCTTCCAGCGTCTTCGGCGACAGCCGCCGCTCCGCGCCGAGATGCGACAGCCAGCGCGTCATCTCCTGCGCGATGTCAGGATCGGCGCTGGCGAGCTCGATCTGTGGGGCGGCGGCTTTGCTCATGCGCTCTGGACGTGGTGATTCCACTCAGTATATCGCATCACACTCGTTTATCGTTCGCTAAGGCCGCCTCAGGGCGCTAGCCTTGAAGCCCCGGGTTCCGATTCCCCTCCATGGACCACACGTCGCGCAGCAACGCCGTCTCCGCCAACGCGACCCGCATGGTCGACGTGCTGGTGCCGGTCGCGCTCGACCAGACCTATTCCTACAAGGTGCCGCGCGGGATGGAGCTGAAGGCGGGCGATATTATCGGCGTGCCGCTCGGCCCGCGCGAGGTGCTCGCCGTGGTCTGGGCCGAAAACGCCAATCCGGATCCGCGCCTGCACAACCGCCTCAAGGAGGTCAGCGAAAAGCTCGACATCCCGCCGTTGAAGCCCGAGCTGCGTGCGGTCGTGGACTGGATCGCCAATTACACGCTGAGCCCGCGCGGCATGGTGCTGCGCATGTGCCTGCGGATGGGCGAAAACCTCGGCCCCGAGCGGGTGCGCGCCGGCGTGCGCCTGGTCGGCGATCCGCCAAAACGGCTGACGCCGGCGCGGCAGCGCCTGATCGAGGTGCTGTCGGACCGGCTGCTGCACGGCAAGTCGGAAGCCGCCAAGGAGGCCGGCGTTTCGGCCGGCGTGATCGACGGCCTCGTCGACGAAGGCACGCTCGCGGTCGAGCCGATGCCGCCGCCTCCGCCGCCGCCGGCCCCAGATCCGGATTTCAGCCGGCCGGATTTTTCGCCGCTCCAGCGCGCCGGGGTCGATGCGATGCGCGCGCTCGCGGCCAACGGCAGCTTTCACGTCGCGCTGCTCGACGGTGTCACCGGCTCGGGCAAGACCGAGGTTTACTTCGAAGCCGTGGCCGAGGCGATCCGCCGCGGAAAACAGTCGCTGATCCTGATGCCGGAGATCGCGCTCACCGGCCAGTTCCTCGATCGCTTTGCGCAACGTTTTGGCGTGCGGCCTCTGGAATGGCATTCCGAGCTGACGCCGCGCACCCGCGCGCGCAATTGGGCGGCGATCTCCGAAGGCAGCGCGCCGGTCGTGGTCGGCGCGCGCTCGGCGCTGTTTCTGCCTTACGCCAATCTCGGTCTCATCGTGGTCGATGAGGAGCACGACCAGGCCTACAAGCAGGACGAGGGCGTGCATTATCACGCCCGCGACATGGCGGTGGTGCGCGCCCATATCGCAAAGGTCCCGATCGTGCTGGCGTCGGCGACGCCGTCGGTCGAATCCGAGGTCAATGCGCGCAAGAACCGCTATCAGCGCATCGCGCTGCCGTCGCGCTTCGGCGGCCAGCACATGCCGCATATCGAGGCCATCGACATGCGCCGCGAGCCGCCGGCGCGCGGCCGCTTCATCTCGCCGCGGCTGGCGTCCGAGATCAGGACCGCGATCGAGCGGCGCGAGCAGGCGCTATTGTTCCTCAATCGCCGCGGCTATGCGCCGTTGACGCTGTGCCGCGCCTGCGGCCATCGCTTCGCCTGCACCATCTGCGATGCCTGGCTGGTCGATCACCGCTTCCGCCAGCGCCTCGTCTGTCACCATTGCGGCTTCTCGATGCCGCGACCGCAAACCTGTCCGCATTGCGCGGCGGAGGAATCGCTGGTCGCGGTCGGGCCAGGTGTCGAGCGCCTGCAGGAGGAAGCGGCGGCGCTGTTCCCGGAGGCGCGCACCATGGTGCTGTCGAGCGATCTCATCACCTCGATCGAGACGATGCGCTCCGAGCTGAATGACATCGCGGAGGGCCGCGTCGACGTCATCATCGGTACCCAGCTCGTCGCCAAGGGCCACAATTTCCCGCGGCTCAACCTCGTCGGCGTGGTCGATGCGGATCTCGGCCTGTCCAATGGCGATCCGCGCGCCTCCGAGCGCACCTGGCAATTGCTCAACCAGGTGATCGGCCGCGCCGGGCGCGAGCAGGGCCGCGGCGTCGGTTATCTCCAGACCCACCAGCCCGATCATCCCGTGATGAAGGCGCTGATCGCCTGCGACCGCGAAGCGTTCTACGACAGCGAGATCGATTTGCGCGAACGCACGCTCTATCCGCCGTTCGGGCGGCTCGCGAGCCTGATCATTTCCGCCGGCGACCGGCCGAGCGCCGAAGGCTTTGGCCGCCACCTCGTTGCGCTCGCGCCGCGCGACGAGCGCGTGGTGGTGCTCGGCCCGGCGGAAGCCCCGCTCGCGGTCATCAAGGGCCGCTACCGCTTCCGAATCCTGGTGAAATCGGCGCGCGGCTTCGACCTGTCGGATTATTTGCGCAACTGGCTTGCCGTGTGCCCGAAGCCGAAGGGCAATCAAAAGCTCGAAGTCGACGTCGATCCGCAGAGCTTTTTGTAAGGGGCTGCTCTCGTGCCCCGGACGCAGCGCAGCGTCTCTTTGACGGTGCGCAGCAGAGCCGGGACACACTCGTCATGACGGAACAAACAAAAAGCCCGCCGTCCCCCAAGACGGCGGGCTTATTTTCGGGCGTCGCGCGTCTTAGGAGACGACTTCCGCGGTGACGCGGCCGACGCCGGCGCCGGTGAGGCCGATGGCGCGGGCAGCGCCCGTGGAGAGGTCGAGGACACGGCCGCGAATGAACGGGCCACGGTCGTTGATGGTGACGATGACGCTCGAGCCGCCATGGGTGACCCGCAGCTTGGTGCCGAACGGCAGCGAACGGTGCGCCGCGGTCATGGCGTTCTGGTTGAAGCGCTGGCCCGAGGCGGTCCTGCTGCCGGACTCGTTGCCGTAAAAGGAAGCCATGCCGGAGAAGGAACGTCCGGTGCCCTGCGACGGCGTCATCGACGCATTGGCGTTACGCCAATCAGAGGTCGTGTTGGCATCGTTCTGGGCCTGATGGCGGTGATGATGGTGGGAATACCGATGGTGATGGCGGGATTTGGCGGAAGCTTCGGTGGCAGTTCCACCGATGAGAAGAGTTGCGGCAACAAAGGCGATCGCCGTACGCGGCCGGGTCACAGAGCCCAGCGTCTTCAAACAAAGCATATATTGGTCCCTAAGCTAGTATTGCCACATATGTGGCAAGTGGAGCCCCCGTAAGTTTGCGAGCGGGACCGCGTTTCGATTCCTAATGAGGCGTGAATTGGGCAGTAAATCCGTTCTGTGTCGCCGTGTAATATCTTGTTACCGGCAGGGATATTCAGCCAACATTCCGTAATATTGAAATTTACGATTCATTAACCTATAGATTACTCGCGAATACTGTAAAACGAAGTCATCGCTTTCCGCATTTAGAATTCGGAAAGTATTCGGCGAGTGAAGCTAGGAGCGCCGGAATCACGCCTCAGCGATCCGTGTTCATGGCCGCTATGCGCTGAGGGCAGGAACCAATGGCCGACATCGGCTCGCAGGTGACCTTAACCGCTGTGGCAATTCCGCGGCATGGCAGGTCGTCGCCGCGTCGTCGTGGACTGCGACGAACTGGCGACAGAACGTCATGCCTTTAATTTGGCGTCATGTTGCACGTGCGCGCCTGCTATGTTAGCAAAGCCGCGATTTTAACGAGCCCGGCACTTCCGTGCGGGGTCGAAAATCGAAGTCCCGCTTGAATTCCAAGGGCTTGGATCGCTAGGCGCCGCTTTGTGGCGACGGTTTTTCCCTTGCGAGTTTGACAGCAAAAAGAGCACGTCTGTGGCTGCAGAAGATACGTCCGTTTCCGGTGTGTCGGGCCGTTATGCAACGGCCTTGTTTGAACTGGCCCGCGACCAGAAAGTGGTCGACGAGGTCAAAGCCGATCTCGAGAAATTCGAGGGCATGCTGAACGAAAGCGCCGATCTGAAGCGCCTCGTTCGCAGCCCGGTTTTCGCGGCCGACGCCCAGTCCAGGGCCCTCTCGGCCGTGTTGGACAAGGCGGGCATCGCCGGCATCTCCGCCAATTTCCTGAAAGTGCTGACCGCCAACCGTCGCCTGTTCGCGGTGGCTGACGTGATCCGCGCCTATCGCGCCCTGGTCGCCAGGTTCAAGGGCGAGGCCACGGCCGACGTCACCGTGGCGGAGGCGCTCTCGGACAAGAATCTCGACGCTCTCAAGGTTGCCCTGAAGTCGGTGACCGGCAAGGACGTCGCGCTCAACGTGAAGGTCGATCCCTCGATCATCGGTGGCCTCGTGGTCAAGCTTGGCAGCCGGATGATCGATAGCTCGCTTCGCACCAAACTCAATTCGATCAAGCACGCGATGAAAGAGGCAGGCTGATGGACATCCGCGCCGCGGAAATTTCCGCGATCCTCAAGGACCAGATCAAGAATTTCGGCCAGGAAGCTGAAGTCTCCGAAGTCGGACAGGTGCTGTCCGTCGGCGACGGTATCGCCCGCGTTTACGGTCTGGATAACGTCCAGGCCGGTGAAATGGTCGAGTTCGAGAACGGCACCCGCGGCATGGCGCTGAACCTCGAAACCGACAACGTCGGTATCGTCATTTTCGGCGCCGACCGCGAGATCAAGGAAGGTCAGACCGTCAAGCGCACCCGCGCCATCGTGGACGCGCCGGTCGGCAAGGGCCTGCTCGGCCGCGTCGTCGACGCGCTCGGCAACCCGATCGACGGCAAGGGCCCGATCCAGGCTGACAAGCGCATGCGCGTCGACGTCAAGGCGCCCGGCATCATTCCGCGCAAGTCCGTGAACGAGCCGATGGCGACCGGCCTCAAGGCGATCGACGCCCTGATCCCGATCGGCCGCGGCCAGCGCGAGCTGATCATCGGCGACCGTCAGACCGGCAAGACCGCGATCGCGCTCGACACCATCCTCAACCAGAAGCCGCTCAACGCGCAGCCGGACGAGAACATCAAGCTGTATTGCGTCTACGTCGCGATCGGCCAGAAGCGCTCGACCGTTGCCCAGTTCGTGAAGGTACTGGAAGAGCAGGGTGCGCTGGAATACTCGATCATCGTCGCCGCCACCGCATCCGATCCGGCACCGATGCAGTACATCGCGCCGTTCACCGGCTGCACCATGGGCGAGTACTTCCGCGACAACGGCATGCACGCCGTCATCATCTATGACGATTTGTCCAAGCAGGCCGTCGCCTACCGCCAGATGTCGCTGCTGCTGCGCCGCCCGCCGGGCCGCGAAGCCTATCCGGGCGACGTGTTCTATCTGCATTCCCGCCTGCTCGAGCGCGCGGCGAAGCTGAACAAGGACCAGGGCTCGGGCTCGCTGACGGCGCTGCCGGTCATCGAAACCCAGGCCAACGACGTGTCGGCCTACATTCCGACCAACGTCATCTCGATCACCGACGGCCAGATCTTCCTCGAAACCGACCTGTTCTTCCAGGGCATCCGCCCCGCGGTGAACGTCGGTCTGTCGGTGTCGCGCGTCGGCTCCTCGGCGCAGACCAAGGCCACCAAGAAGGTCGCCGGCAAGATCAAGGGCGAGCTGGCGCAGTACCGCGAAATGGCGGCGTTCGCGCAGTTCGGCTCCGACCTCGACGCCTCGACCCAGCGCCTGCTCAACCGCGGCTCGCGTCTCACCGAGCTCCTGAAGCAGCCGCAGTTCGCGCCGCTGAAGATGGAAGAGCAGGTCTGCGTGATCTGGGCCGGCACCAACGGCTATCTCGATCCGCTTCCGGTCAGCAAGGTGCGCGCGTTCGAGGATGGTCTGTTGTCGCTGCTACGCGGCAAGAACGTCGAGATCCTCAACGCGATCCGCGACAGCCGCGATCTCTCCGACGACAGTGCCGCCAAGCTGAAGTCGGTGGTCGAAGGTTTCGCCAAGAGCTTCGCATAAGAGAACGGTCGCAAGGCCGGGCTTGTTGTCCCGGCCGTCCGTGCCTCACTGCATGGAAACGAAGACGTGGATGCCCGGGACACGCCCGGGCATGACGACTGGGATAGGCTAGCGGCTTGATCCAGGGGATCGAACCGCCGGGGTGAACGAAGAATGGCGTCACTTAAAGACATGCGCGTCCGCATCGCCTCCACCAAGGCGACGCAGAAGATCACCAAGGCCATGCAGATGGTCGCAGCGTCCCGATTGCGCCGCGCCCAGCAGGCGGCCGAGGCGGCGCGGCCCTATGCCGACAAGATGAGCGCGGTGATCTCCAACATCGCCAGCGCTGCCGCCGGTTCGCCCGGCGCTCCGGTGCTGCTGGCCGGCACCGGCAAGGACCAGGTTCACCTGCTGCTGGTCTGCACCGGCGAGCGCGGCCTCTCCGGCGCGTTCAACTCCTCGATCGTGCGCCTCGCGCGCGAGCGCGCCCAGGCGCTGATGGCGCAGGGCAAGGAAGTCAAATTCTTCTGCGTCGGCCGCAAGGGCTACGAGCAGCTCCGCCGCCTGTACGACAAGCAGATCGTCGAGCATCTCGACCTGCGCGGCGTTCGTCAGCTCGGCTTCGTCAGCGCCGAGGACATCGCAAAGAAGGTTCTGGCCCGCTTCGACAACGGCGAATTCGACGTCTGCACGCTGTTCTACGCGCAGTTCAAGTCGGTGATTGCCCAGGTCCCGACCGCACAGCAGATCATTCCGCTGACCGTGGAAGAAAAGGCGGCGAACGCGCCGTCGACGTCCTACGACTACGAGCCGGAGGAAGACGAACTCCTCTCCGGCCTGTTGCCGCGGAATATCGCGGTGCAGATCTTCCGCGCGCTGCTGGAAAACAACGCCTCGTTCTACGGCGCCCAGATGAGCTCGATGGACAACGCCACCCGCAATGCCGGCGAAATGATCCGCAAGCAAACCCAGATCTACAACCGAACCCGTCAAGCCCAGATCACCAAGGAGCTGATCGAGATCATCTCCGGCGCCGAGGCGGTCTGACGCACGAACCAAACGACGGTCGTTCAAGTAAAGAATTTCGAAGGAGAGCTTCATGGCTACAGCAGCTACCCAGGTCGGTCGTGTCACCCAGGTCATGGGCGCCGTCGTCGACGTTCAGTTCGAAGGCCATCTGCCGGCCATTCTGAATTCGTTGGAAACCAAGAACGGCAACATCCGCCTCGTGCTGGAAGTTGCGCAGCATCTCGGTGAGTCCACCGTGCGCACGATCGCGATGGACGTGACCGAAGGTCTGGTCCGCGGCCAGGAAGTGACCGACACCGGTCAGCCGATCTCGGTTCCGGTCGGTGCGGGCACGCTCGGGCGCATCATGAACGTGATCGGCGAGCCGATCGACGAAGCCGGCCCGATCCAGTCCGAAGGCAAGCGCGCCATCCATCAGGAAGCGCCGAGCTACACCGACCAGTCGACCGAAGCTGAAATTCTCGTCACCGGCATCAAGGTCGTCGACTTGCTCGCGCCCTACGCCAAGGGCGGCAAGATCGGCCTGTTCGGCGGCGCCGGCGTCGGCAAGACCGTGCTGATCCAGGAGCTGATCAACAACGTCGCGAAGGCGCACGGTGGTTACTCCGTGTTCGCCGGCGTCGGCGAGCGTACCCGCGAGGGCAACGACCTCTATCACGAGTTCATCGAGTCCAAGGTCAACGCCGATCCGCACAATCCGGATCCGAGCGTCAAGTCGAAGTGCGCGCTGGTGTTCGGCCAGATGAACGAGCCGCCCGGCGCCCGCGCCCGCGTCGGCCTCACCGGTCTGACCGTCGCCGAGCACTTCCGTGACCAGGGCCAGGACGTGCTGTTCTTCGTCGACAACATCTTCCGCTTCACCCAGGCCGGTTCTGAAGTGTCGGCGCTGCTCGGTCGTATCCCGAGCGCCGTGGGTTATCAGCCGACGCTCGCCACCGACATGGGCGCGCTGCAGGAGCGCATCACCACCACCCAGAAGGGTTCGATCACCTCGGTGCAGGCCATTTACGTTCCGGCCGACGACTTGACCGACCCGGCGCCCGCGACCTCGTTCGCGCATTTGGACGCCACCACGGTGTTGAACCGCGCGATCTCGGAAAAGGGCATCTATCCGGCGGTGGATCCGCTCGACTCGACCTCGCGCATGCTCTCGCCGCTCGTCGTCGGCCAGGAGCATTACGACACCGCGCGTCAGGTCCAGCAGGTGCTGCAGCGCTACAAGTCGCTGCAGGACATCATCGCCATTCTCGGCATGGACGAGCTTTCGGAAGAGGACAAGCTGACGGTGGCTCGCGCCCGCAAGATTGAGCGCTTCCTGTCGCAGCCGTTCCACGTCGCCGAAATCTTCACCGGCTCGCCCGGCAAGTTCGTCGACCTCGCGGACACCATCAAGGGTTTCCGCGGCCTCTGCGAAGGCAAGTATGACCACCTGCCGGAAGCCGCCTTCTACATGGTCGGCACCATCGAAGAGGCGATCGAGAAGGGCAAGAAGCTGGCGGCCGAGGCGGCCTAAGCTGCGAAGGGCGAGCGGGGAGTAGCGAATAGTCGCGCTGCTCCCGCTCCATTTGTAATTCGCTACTCACCATTCGCAGGTTTCCAATGGCCACCTTCCACTTCGATCTCGTCTCGCCGGAAAAGCTCGCCTTCTCGGGCGAGGTCGACCAGGTCGATATCCCCGGCGTCGAGGGTGACTTCGGCGTGCTGGCGGGACATGCGCCGGTCGTGGCCGCGATCCGGCCCGGCATTCTCACCGTGACCACCGGCGGCAAGCACGAGAAGATCATCGTGCTCGGCGGTATCGCCGAAGTTTCCGACAAGGGCCTCACCGTGCTCGCCGACGTCGCGACCTCGCTGGCCGAGCTCGACCGCGCCCAGTTCGCCGCGACCGTCTCGGAGATGGAAGAGGGCTTGAAGGAGCACGAAGGCGACGAGCTCGATCAAGCCATTGCGCGGCTCGACCACTTCAAGAGCATCCAGCACGAGCTCAACACCACGGCTATGCACTAAGCCTCGGTGCACCGCGCCGGGGCTCAAGCTACAAATTCCTGAATGAATCCAGCGCTTGTCACGGAAGTGGCGGGCGCTGAAACTTTGTTGCACGGCGCCGCCGATAGCGCCATTCTGCGCCCGCGAACTTTGTTCCGGGGGCCGGCCGCAGATGAAACGCAAGATCGCAGCGATTTTCGCGGCCGATATTGCCGGCTACTCGCGACTGGTCGCGGAAGACGAAGAGGAGACGCTGCGGCGTCTCGCCTCCTATCGCGAGGTCGTCGACGATTTCATCGCCAGGGCGGGCGGGCGCATCTTCAACACCGCGGGCGACGCCGTGCTCGCGGAATTTCCAAGCGCAGTCGATGCGGTGCGCTGCGCGATCGATATCCAGGAATCCCTGCGAACCCGCAACATGGCCTATCCGCCAAGCCGGCAGATGTCGTTCCGCATCGGCATCACCATCGGCGACGTGGTCGAGCGCGACGGTGATCTGCTCGGTGACGGCGTCAATATCGCCGCCCGGCTCGAGGGCCTCGCCGAGGTCGGCGGCATCTGCGTCTCCCGCGCGGTGCACGAGCAGGTCGCCAACAAGCTGTCGGTGCAGTTCGCCGATATCGGCGCGCAGGAGGTCAAGAACATCCCGACGCCAGTGCACGCCTACATGGTGGCGATGCGGCGCGGGGACGGCAGCTACGCAACGCCGCAGATCAAGAAGGTGGCGAAGGCCGCGCCCGCGCCGAACTGGATGTGGCCGCTGGTGGTCGGTGTCGTCTCCGTCGTCGCCATCGGCGTCGGCGGCTTCCTCTATTTCACCAAGCTCGAGACCACGAGGGCGCCGGCGATCGCAGCGACCGTGCCAAGCGCTGCATCAAGCCCTGTATCAAGCCCCGCACCAACTGCACCAAGCCCGTCATCCACCATGGCGGCGAAAGCGCCGATGCCCATGCCGGCAGCATCGGCTTCGCCGATGGCCGGCAAGTTTCCCGCCGACAGCGTCCCCTTCATCAACGAGCGCATCCGCAACTACCTGGCGAGCGACTATTCCGCTGCGGGCGACTACAAGGCGTTCGCGCTCAATGTCGGCGGTTTCACCGGCGCGTCGTTGAATCAGCCGAACGAGGAAGCCGCGCGCAACGCCGCACTCGATCAGTGCCAGAAGCGCGCCGATGCCGCGCAGTCGCCGCGGCGCTGCGAGCTCTATGCGGTCGGCAACAACGTCGTCTACACACACGGCAAGCCGCCGATGCCGCCGCAACCGTTCGTCCGGCATGATGCCATGACCGAACGCGCCTTCGCCTCGAAAGAGTTTCCGATGGTGCGCGATCCCGCCAAGGTCCGGCTCGAGAACATGTTCGTGCCCGCGGCAAAATCCCGCGCGGTCGCGCTCGGCCCGGGCGGTCAATATTTCATGGTGATGGGCGCAGGATCCGCCGACGATGCCGCGCGGCGTTCGCTGGAATCGTGCGGCGCGATCGCCGGCGTCGCCTGCCTGGTCGTTGCGGTCGACGAGAATTTCATCGTGCCGATCCCGACCCTGCTCCGGATCACCGGCTTCTTCCACGCGGCATCCAACGCCTCGATTGTCGCCGACGCGCGCGACGAGGTGGTGCGCAAGCTCGGAGATGGCATGGGCTGGAACGCCGTCGCGGTCGGCACCGCGGGCCGGCCGGGCCTCGGTGTGAGGGCCGCCGACGAGCAGTCCGCCGTCAATTCCGCGCTCGCCGACTGCGCCAAGCGCGACAGCGACTGCCACGTCATCGCGATCGGCCCGTTCACGGTGGGACCGATCAATTAGGCTCGCGCAAATTTCGGGCGAAAGTTCTCTGTTGATTTCAACCCCGTCCTACTGTGCATGGGGTTGTTTTCGCGTTTTTAGTTCGCGAACGGCGCGAACTGCTGCGCCACGGCGCTGTAGACATGGCGGCGGAACGGCACCACGACATCGGGGACGCGGTCGAGCCGCTCCCAGCGCCAGGCGTCGAACTCGGCGGGCTGTCCGTTGCGCGGCGTCAGCGGATCGATCTCGTCATCCTTGCCGGTGAAGCGCAGCGCGAACCACTTCTGGCGCTGGCCGCGGAATTTCGCCAGCCGGTGCGTCTGCGGCCCGTCATAGGGCGGGAATTCGTAAGTCAGCCAGTCGGTCTCGCCGAGATAGGTTGCGCTCTTGACGCTGGTCTCTTCCCAGAGCTCGCGCAGCGCAGCGTCGCGCAGATCCTCGCCCTCATCGACGCCGCCCTGCGGCATCTGCCAGTCCAGGCCCGGCAGGATGATCTCGGGTCCGTCGCCCTTGAAGCGGTGCCCGATCAGCACGCGGCCATCGGCGTTGAACAGCGCGATTCCGACATTGGGACGGTAGGGTTTTTCAGTGCTCACGCGTGGATCTCTCGTCGTCATTCCAGGCTGTGCATTAGCATCAAGCTGGAACGGCGACTTGAACTTAATCCTGCGCCAGCGGGGAAAATTCCTTCACCACGCGCTCGTAGACCGGGCGCTTGAACGGGACGATCAGCCCGGTCAGGTTCTTCATCGGCTCCCAGCGCCAGCTCACGAACTCGGCCTTGTGGCCGCCGCCGGGCTTTTCGACGTTGATCTCGCTGTCCTTGCCGGTGAAGCGGACCGCGAACCATTTCTGGCGCTGACCGCGGTAGCGGCCCTTCCAGGTACGCCCGGCGACCGTGCGCGGAATGTCGTAAGTGAGCCAGTCCGGAACCTCACCGAGCCGCTCGACGGAACGCACGCTGGTCTCCTCATAGAGCTCGCGCTTGGCGGCCTCCCAATTGTCCTCGCCGGGATCGACGCCGCCCTGCGGCATCTGCCAGACATGAGTGTCGTCGACATGCTCGATGCCACCGGCGCGGCGGCCGATGAACACCAGTCCGTCCTTGTTGAGCAACATCACGCCGACGCAGGTCCGGTAGGGCAGATCCTCGTAACGCGCCATTCCGCCAGACCTCTCGCATGCTGTCGGTAAGGCTGAAGCAGGCCCCGCCGGCCTGTGCCGTACCAATCCGTTGATTTAGCTGGATTTTGATTTCAGCATCGCGGTTGTCAATGGCACCAAAAGGATACCTCGGTCGCCCAATGTCTTGGTCCAGGCGCCGATGCGCTCGATCGAGACCGGGAGGGCGGAGGCGGTGCCCACGGCCACGCCGCGCTCGCGCGCCGCCGCCTCGAGCTTGGTCAGGGCGCGGTCGATCTCGGCCGGGGTCGGCACCGCGTCGATCGCGATATCGCCCTTGCCGAACGGCATCGCCAGGCTGCCGGCGGCCTGGGGCGCGATGCTGCGCGGCGAGGAGCCGTCGTCGAAGAAGCCGAGGCCGCGCTTGGCCGCCTCGCGGATGATCGGCTGCATCGCCGGCTCCGTTGCGATGAAGCGGGCGCCCATGAAATTGGTGAGGCCGGCATAGCCCTGCATCCGGCTCAGATGCCAGTACAGCCGGTCCATGTTCTGGTCGGCACTTAGCGACGTCAGCAGCGTCTGCGGCCCCGGATCGTTGTCGGGGAAGTCATAGGGCTCCATCGGGATCTGGAGGAAGATCTCGTGGCGCTGGGCGCGGGCGCGCTCGGCGAGTTTTCCTGGATCGGACCCATAAGGCGTGAAGGCCAGCGTCACCGCCGCTGGCAGCCGCATGATGGCATCGGTGGTCTTGGCGGCGCCGACGCCGAGGCCGCCGATCAGGATCGCGACCACCGGCATCTTGGCGGCCTTGGCGCGATCGGCATCCGCCGCATAGACGTTGAACGGCTTGAGGTCCCCGGACATCGCGGGGATCATGCCGTAGCGCGATTTCTCGAGGAGTTTTGGGTCGATCCCGGCCATGACGGGCGGCGGTGCGGAGGCCGCGGCCGCCTCGCTCTTGCCGGCAGGATCGCCGCCGATCACCACGTCGTGGCGCGTGCCGGTGGAACCGTCGATCATGGTGACGGTCTTCTGCTCGCCCGCCTGCTTCGGTGTCTCCTTGGTCTCGTGCTTGCTTTCCTGCTTGCTGTCCTGGCCGTGGCCGGAAGCGGCCGGCTTGTCATCGCCGGCCTTGTCTGCGGCACTGGGCTCGCGGATCGCGAGCCGCGTCATCGGCTCGCCGCCGAGCGGATCCTTGTTGAAGATGGCGAAGCCGGCAAAGGTGACCAGGAACAGGCCGAGCAGGACAGCGAGCAGCTGCATGGCCGTGAACGGCAGCCGCAGCCGGCGTTTCCGGCGCGGCTTGTCCCGTCCGAGCGGGGCGCTCAGATCATCGGCCGTTTCAGTCATGCGCGATCCCGAATCACTCGAGACGACGATACCACGCCGGGGTCAAGCGGCGGCAGGCCGGGATAGGCCGGGGATATCAGGAGTTCCAAGCAAAAAGGGCGGCTCCGGGAGCCGCCCTTTTCGTCAGATCGCGATGCGCCGACTTAGTTCGCCGCTTTGGGCTTGTCGGTCGTGGCCTTGTCGCCGCCCGGTGTGGGCGCCGCGGACGCGCTGTTCTTGATGCCGTGGAGCAAATCGTCGGCGAGCTTGAGCGCCTTGTCGTCCTTGGCGTCCGGCGGGACGTAGGATTGCGAGCCGGTCTTCTCGTCGCCGTCGTTCTTGAGATGGCCGCGCAGCGAAGCTTCGCCCTTGGTGTCGGTGCGCGACTTCAGCTCGTCCGGCACGTCCTGCAGCACTTCGATGTCGGGCACGATGCCCTTGGCCTGGATCGACTTGCCCGACGGCGTGTAGTAGCGCGCCGTGGTCAGGCGCAGCGCGCCGTTGCCGCTTCCGAGCGGAATGATGGTCTGCACCGAGCCCTTGCCGAACGAGCGCGTGCCGACGATGGTCGCGCGCTTGTGGTCCTGCAGCGCACCGGCGACGATCTCCGACGCCGAAGCCGAGCCGCCATTGACCAGCACGATGACCGGCTTGCCCTTGGTGAGGTCGCCCGTATGCGCGGTACGGCGCTGGGTCTCCTCGGCATTGCGGCCGCGGGTCGAGACGATCTCGCCCTTCTCCAGGAAGGAGTCGGAGACGGTGACCGCTTCCTCGAGCAGCCCGCCCGGGTTGTTGCGGAGGTCGATGACGTAGCCCTTCAGCTTGTCGCCGATCTGATTCGAGAGGTTGGCGACCTCGCGCTTCAGGCCTTCGGTGGTCTGCTCGTTGAAGGTGGTGATGCGGATATAGGCGATGTCGTCGGCCTCGACGCGGGCGCGCACCGAACGAACGCGGATGTTGTCGCGCACCAGCGTGACGTCGATCGGATTGTCCTGGCCCTTGCGGATGATCTTGAGCTTGATCTTGGTGTTGACGGGGCCGCGCATCTTCTCGACCGCCTGGTTCAGGGTCAGGCCCTGCACCGCTTCGTCGTCGAGATTGGTGATGATGTCGTTGGCCATGACGCCGGCGCGCGAAGCCGGGGTGTCGTCGATCGGCGAGACCACCTTGATCAGGCCGTCTTCCATCGTGACTTCGATGCCGAGGCCGCCGAACTCACCGCGGGTCTGCACCTGCATGTCGCGGAAGCTCTTGGCGTCCATGTAGCTCGAATGCGGATCGAGACCGGTGAGCATGCCACTGATCGCGGATTCGATCAGCTTGGTGTCGTCGGGCTTCTCGACATAGTCCGAGCGCACGCGCTCGAAGACGTCGCCGAACAAATTGAGCTGGCGATAGGTGTCCGCGGTGGCGGCTCGCGCGCTGGAGCCCATGAAGACTGCGCGCGGTTGCGTCACGAACAGCGTCAGCGCCGCACCGGTGGCCGCGCTGAGGAGGATAACTGAAGTCTTGCGCATCATCCGCGAACCTTCTCGCCTTCATTTGCGGCCCACCATGGGCCTGGATCGATTGGAGTGCCGTCTTTGCGGAACTCGACATAGAGCACAGGTTGACTCGCGTTCGTGGCGAGAATGGAGGCGACTTGAGAAGTCGACCCCATGGTCGCGACAGGCTCCCCCGTGAGCACAAACTGACCGATGTTGACCGAAATGCGCTCCATCCCGGCGATCAGCACATGATACCCGCCCCCGGCATTGAGGATCAAGAGTTGTCCATAGCTGCGGAACGGGCCGGCATAGACTACCCAGCCATCACACGGCGTCGTGACCTGGGAGCCGGGCCTGGTCGCCAGCGAAATGCCCTTCTGGACCCCGCCGAGCCCGTCCGAACCGCCGAAATCCCTGATCTTGTTACCGTTAACCGGAAGAGGCAGGAGGCCCTTGGCTGCGGCGAAGGCCATCGCCGGGGTGGTCCGGGAACGATCCTTGAACGCGCCGGGACCGGTCTTGGCGCTGGCGGCCGCGTTTGCAGCCGCCTTGGCCTCGGCCTGCCTGGCGGCCTCGGCCGCCTTCTCGGCGGCCTTGGCGGCGCTTTGCAGATCCTGCTCCATCTTGGCGATCAGCCCCTGGAGATCGCCGACCTGTCGTGAGAGCGCGACGGCGCGCGCGTTCTCGGCGTCGAGGTCCTTTTCGCGCGACGCCTGCTGGCGCTGCCGCTCGTCGACCAGAGCCGCGAGCCGCGTCTGGTCGTTGCGCACCTTGTCGCGGTCGGAGGCAAGCTGGTCGCGCTCGGTCGCGATGGTCTTGCGCAAGGCCACGAGCTCGCCGAGCTCGCTTGCGATCTTCTCGGCGCGGCCGCGCAATTCCGGCACCACGGCACCGAGCAGCATCGCCGTGCGCAGCGATTGCAGTGCGTCCTCGGGCCGCACCAGCAGCGCCGGCGGCGTCCGCCTTCCGGCGCGCTGCAAGGCCGCCAGCACCTCGACGATGTCGGCGCGGCGTAAATCGAGCGAGCTGCGCATCGCCTGCTCGCGGCCGTTCAGCGATCGCAACCGCGCTTCGGCCTCGTCGATCTTGGTCTCGACGGTGCGCACATTGGCGGCGGTGTCGATCAATTGTTGATTGAGCTGGGTGCGGTCCTGGCCGAGCGAGGTGATCTCGGCCTTGAGCTTGGCCTGCGCTTCCTCCGCGCTCTTCTTGCTGGCGCGCGCGGCTTCGAGCTCCTGCTCGCGCTGCTTGATCGCATCGGGCGCGACGGCCGCAGTCTGCGGTGCAGGCGTCTGAGCTTGCGCGAGGCTTGCGCCCAAAATACTTGAGCCCATAACGCCGGCGATCAGCAGCTGGTTGAGAATTGGCGCTCGCATCGCTTTAGGCAAAGGTGCTCGTTGTGGCGCGGATCACGCGCGGTGATAGGGGTGGCCGGCCAGAATGGTGGCGGCCCGATAAAGCTGTTCCAGAAGCATGACGCGGACCATTTGATGCGGCCAGGTCGCAGAGCCGAACGCGATCGCGAGCTTGGCCTTACGGCGCAATTCGGGCGAAAGTCCGTCCGCCCCTCCGATCATGAAGATAGTATGACCGGCACCCTCGTCGCGCCAGCGCCCGAGATGCCGTGCGAATACGGTCGAATCCAGATTCTGGCCGCGCTCGTCCAGCGCCACCAGGACCGATTTTTCGGGAACATGGGCGGAGATCGCCGCCGCCTCTTCGGCCATCCGCGTCGCGGTATCGCGCGCGCGGCTTTCGGGCAATTCGTGGATGGCGAGCTCGCGGAATCCGAGCTTGCGGCCGGCCTCGTCGAACCGCTCGAAATAGCGCTCGGCAAGCTCCCGTTCGGGGCCCTGCTTCAGCCGGCCCACCGCAATGACAGCTATGCGCATGATATGTTCAGGGTCGCGTTTTCTGGACCGCGCGCGATATGCGCGCGCACGACGCTAGCATGCGCGTCGGCCGATTCGAAATCGGCCAGCAGCCTCTCAGATCGCCTTCGCCGCCCCTGGGCCCTGCGTGTACAATCTCTCGAGACTGTAGAACTCGCGGACCTCGGGTCTGAACACGTGCACGATCACATCGCCGGAATCGATCAGCACCCAGTCGCAATTGGGCAAGCCCTCGACGTGGATGTTCTTGATGCCGTTTTCCTTGAGGCCTTTGGCGACGTTCTCCGCGATCGCGCCGACGTGCCGGTTGGCCCGGCCGGTGGTGACGATCATGTAGTCGGAGTAGGCCGATTTGCCGCGAAGGTCGATGGTGACCGTCTCTTCCGCCTTCATGTCGTCGAGGCGGGAGAGGATCAGGCTCAGCGTCTTGTCGGCGTCGGGTTGCGCCTTCAAGGCCGCAGCTTTGGTCGATGTTTTACGCGTCGGCTTGGCAACCTTGGGTAAAACAGACTTCGGTGAAGCCGTCTTGGGTGAGGCTGTCTTGGACAATACAGATGTGGTCAGGGACCATTCCTTTCACTGTATCGCGAACGCCGAATCCGGCGCTCACTGGTTACACTACATCATGTGGGGTTAAGGGTTTCAATATGCCAGAGAGCCCGAAGTCCGAACGCGTTCGCACAATCTGACTCACTTCGTACCTTTCCAGCTTCCGTCCGGGTTCCGTAAGCCCGTCGAGGAGAGATTCAGCTTCATGCCGGTCAGGAATACCCAGGCCGGGGCGGCCCGATCCGCAAGCAATGGCGCCTCATTCTCCGGCAAACGGTAGCGCCTGAGCGCCTGGGCGGCGGGAGAGGCGAGGGCGCGAAAACTCTGTGGCGGGCGGTCGATGACCGCGATCGGCACCTGATCGGCGATCCGCCGCCAGTGCTGCCAACGATGGAATTGAGCGAGGTTGTCGGCGCCCATGATCCAGACAAAGCGCAAGCCCGAGAGGCGGCGGCGCAAGGTGTTGATCGTGTCGATGGTATAGCGCGTGCGAATGACGGATTCGAGACAGCTCACCTCGATCCTGGGATCGTCGGCGACGTCGCGCGCGGCCTGCATGCGCTCGCCGAGCTCGTGCAGCGCGCCGTTCTCCTTCAGCGGATTGCCCGGCGTCACCAACCACCACACGCGATCGAGCTGGAGGCGTTTCAGCGCGAACTGGCTGATTGCGCGATGGGCCTGGTGCGGCGGATTGAACGAGCCGCCGAGCAGGCCGATGCGCATGCCCGAGGTATGGGTCGGTATGGCCTGCGCGAAGAAACGTGGCGCGACGAAATTGTTGCTCAATGCCCCGCGCCCTGCGTCGTCTACGGCCGCGTCTGCCCGGTGCCGTGAACGCGATATTTGAAGCTCGTCAGCTGCTCGGCGCCAACCGGGCCGCGGGCATGGAATCTGCCGGTGGCGATGCCGATCTCGGCGCCGAAGCCGAACTCGCCGCCGTCGGCGAACTGCGTCGAGGCGTTGTGCAGCACGATCGCGGAATCGACCTCGCTCAGGAATTTCTTCGCAGCGCTTTCGTCGGCGCTCACGATCGCGTCGGTATGGTGCGAGCCGTGGTTCTGGATATGCGCGATCGCGCCGTCGACGCCGTCCACCACCTTCGCTGCGATGATCGCGTCGAGATATTCGGTGTCCCAATCGTCCGCGCTCGCGGGTTTGACTCGCGGATCGGTCTTTTGCACGGCGTCGTCGCCGCGCACTTCGCAGCCGGCCTCGATCAGCATCTCGACCAGCGGCTTCAGGTTCTTACCGGCAGCGGCGCGATCGACCAGCAGCGTCTCGGCGGCGCCGCAGACGCCGGTGCGGCGCATCTTGGCGTTGAGCACGATCGACTTCGCCATGGCGAGGTCGGCGCTGCCGTCGATATAGACGTGATTGACGCCTTCGAGATGCGCGAACACCGGCACGCGCGCTTCCTGCTCGACGCGCGCGACGAGGCTCTTGCCTCCGCGCGGCACGATCACGTCGACGGCGCCGTTCAATCCCGACAACATCATGCCTACCGCCGCGCGGTCGCGCGTCGGCACCAGCGTGATTGCAGCCTCGGGGAGGCCCGCTTCGCGCAGGCCCTGCACGAGGCAGTCATGGATCGCGCGGCAGGAGCGGAAACTGTCGGAGCCGCCGCGCAGGATCACGGCATTGCCCGACTTCAGGCACAGCACGCCGGCGTCCGCCGCAACGTTCGGCCGGCTCTCGAAGATCACGCCGACGACGCCGAGCGGCACGCGCACGCGCTCGATGGTCATGCCGTTCGGCCGTTGCCAGCTCTCGGTGACGATGCCGACCGGATCGGCAATGCCGCGCACGATACCGATGCCCTCGGCCATGCCCTCGACCCGCGCCGGCGTCAGCGTTAGGCGGTCGATGAAGGACGAGGTGGCATTGCCTGAGGCGCGGGCCTCGGTGACGTCCTCGGCATTGGCGGCGAGGATCGCAGCTGAATTGTTGCGGATCGCCCGCTCCATGGCCTCGAGCGCCCGGTTCTTCTGCTCCGGCGGCGCCAGCGCCAGCACGCGCGCGGCAGCGCGGGCACGGGTACCGAGATCGGTCATCAGCGCCTGAAGATCGGCATTGCCGTCGACGGCTTTGAGGGGGGCAGCCATAGGAGTTTCAACCTTCTGCTAAGGCAGTGTCCTAGCACGGAAATCCCGCTTTTGCGAAGGGCGGGGCGGGTATGGCAGGGGTCCGGTTCGCGCCGCCTGGTCGGCCAATGGCCTGATTGCGCCGGGCGTCGGACAAATCCTTGCGGGCTGTCAAAATATCAATAAATATTATTACTTGATAACGGAGCCCCCGCCATGGCGAGCAGCTACAGCATTGGCAAGCATTTCGAGGACCTGATCGACAATCTGCTCGAGAGCGGCCGCTACGCCACCGCGAGCGAGGTCATGCGCGAAGGGCTCCGCTTGGTCGAGGAGCGCGAAGAGCGTCGCAAGGTCAAGCTGGAGGCGCTGCGGGAGGAAATCCAGAAGGGGTTTGACAGCGGACCAATGGAAGAGGTCGATGTCCAGGAATGGATGAACGACATCAAGGCGCGGGGACGGCAGCGACTGGCCGCGCGCAAACGTGGCGAATAGATTCCGCAAAGCTCCACAGGCCGACCAAGATCTCGATTCGATCTGGGATTTCATCGCATCCAACAGCGTTCGGGCTGCCGACAAGCAGATTGCGCGCATCGGCGAGATTTTCGAGATGCTGTTGGAAAATCCCTTGGCTGGCCGCGAACGACGAGAACTGCGCGCCAGCCTGCGCAGCTTTCCCGTTGGCAATTACGTGATCTTCTATGTCCCGCTGCTCGATGGAGTCGAGATCATCCGCGTGATGCACGGCCGCCAGGATATCGGTCCTGACGAGATGCAATAGTTGGCGGACTTGCTGGTGCCTATCCACCCATCACCAGATCATCGCGGTGGATCATCTCGGACCTCCCGCTGATGCCGAGGATGGCCATCACATCCGGGGAAGAGCGGCCCTTGATCCGCTCGGCATCGTCGGCGTCGTAGGCGATCAGGCCGCGGCCGACCTCGCTGGTGTCGGGGCCGCGCACGATCACGGCGTCGCCGCGGGCGAACTGGCCCTCGACCTTGACGACTCCGGCCGGCAGCAGGCTGGCGCCCGCGCGCAGCGCCGCGACCGCGCCCGCGTCGATCGTCAGCGTGCCCTTCGGCTCCAACGAGCCCGCGATCCAGCGTTTTCGCGACGTGATGGGATTGGCCGGCGTCAGGAACCAGGTGCAGCGGCCGCCATCGGCGATCGCCTGCAACGGATGCTCGATCTTGCCCGAGGCGATCAGCATATGCGTGCCGCCGGTGGTCGCGATTTTTGCGGCTTCGACCTTGGTGCGCATGCCGCCGCGCGACAACTCGGACTCGGCGTCGCCCGCGACAGCCTCGATCTCCGAGGAGATGCTGTCGACGACCGGAATGAGCTTGGCGTCCGGGTTGTTCTTCGGCGGGGCGTCGTAGAGCCCGTCGATGTCCGATAGCAGCACCAGCAGGTCGGCGCTCGCCATGGTGGCGACGCGCGCGGCGAGGCGGTCATTGTCGCCGTAGCGGATCTCGTTGGTCGCGACCGTGTCGTTCTCGTTGATCACGGGGATCGCGCGCCACTCCAGCAGCTTGCCGATGGTGGAGCGCGCGTTGAGATAGCGGCGGCGCTCCTCGGTGTCCTGCAGCGTCACCAGGATCTGGCCGGCGCCGATGCCGTGGGCGCCAAGGACCTCCGACCAGATGCGGGCGAGCGCGATCTGACCGACGGCTGCGGCCGCCTGGCTCTCCTCCAGCTTCAGCGGGCCGCGCGGCAGTTTCAGGCGGCTGCGGCCGAGCGCGATCGAGCCTGAGGAGACGACGAGCACGTCACGTCCCTCGCGATGCAACTTGGCCATGTCGTCGGCGAGCGCGGCAAGCCAGGACGCCCGCACCTCGCCCTTGTCGGAATCGACCAGCAACGCGGAGCCGACCTTGACGACGATGCGGCGGAATTGACTGAGTTCGGGACTGGCCATGTGTGTATGTGGTGCGTGTATGTGCTGGAGAGCGGGGCCGGTAAGGCCCGCTTTTGCAGCAGGACGATGGCCGGCGCAAGGCGGCAGGCCCGGTAAACGGCGCTTGTCCGGAGCGCCCGTCTGGCTCTAACTGTCGCCAACCATAATAGGCTCAAAGAGGAAACCAATGGATCGCCGCAACTTCATCGCCGGATGCCTCGGGTTGCCGTTGCTGGCGCAGGCGGCCGAGGCGCAAGCTCAGGCCGGGCTGACGAAAATGATCTTCCCGTTCGCGGCGGGAGCGGGCGGCGACACGCTGTGCCGGCTGATCGCGCAGGAGATGGCGCCGGCGCTGCAGCGGACCATGGTGGTCGAGAACCGCACCGGCGGTGACGGCCTGATCGGCATCAAGGCGGTGAAGGGGGGAAGCCCGGACGGAAGCATGGTGCTGGTGACGACCGGGCCCACAATGTACCTGCTGCCGATGGTGGAGACGACCCCGAGCTTCGACACCGCAAAGGATTTCGTCCCGGTCTCGCTGCTGGCGCGGTTTGAGTTCGCCGTCGTCATCAATCCGACGATCGATGCCGCGGATTTCAAGGGGTTCGTCGCCTGGCTGAAGGCGCATCCGGACAAGGCGTCGTTCGGCGTGCCGAGCAACGGCACCATCCCGCATTTCATGGGCTCCAAGCTCGAGAAGGACCTCGGCATTGCCATGACACGCGTGCCCTATCGGGGCAGCGCGCCCATCCTCAACGACATCATCGGCGGTCATGTCTCGTGCGGCATCGTCACGTTGGCCGATGCGCTGCCGCAGCATCGTGCCAAGGGCGTGAAGATCGTCGCGGTCGCGAGCGCCGAACGTTCACCCTTTGCTTTGGAGGTGCCGACCTTGAAGGAGAGCGGCATCGATCTCGTTGCCGACGCCTGGTACGGCATGTGGCTTCCCGCCGGCAGCTCGCCGGAATTCGCAAGCAAGCTCGGCGCGGCCGCAAGCGCCGCGCTCGCCAAGCCCGAGGTGAAGGAAAAGCTCACCGCGATCGGGCTGATCCCGGTCGGCAGCAGCGCGGAAGGTCTGACCAAGGAGCTCGCCGCCAACACGGCGTTTTGGCAACCGATCGTCAAGGCAACGGGATACAAGATCGAGAATTGAGTCTCTCCTCCGTCATTGCGAGGAGCTCTTGCGACGAAGCAATCCAGAATCTCTCCGCGAAAAAATGTGGATTGCTTCGCTGCGCTCGCAATGACGGCGTGGACGAATGTTCGATTGTATCGCTGTTGCAGACTTGCGGAGAGCAACTTACAGCTTCGCGCGCTGCGCGATGCCGTCCTTGATCGACGCCAGCTCCGCTTCGTCCCAGATGCCGATCAGGATGCCGCCCTTCACCTGGAGCTGGTTGTCGGCATAGGCGGCGATCTTCTCGCGGGACGTGGTGATGTGGTCGTTGGGATGCAGCGCCCAGTCGAACAATTCGGCCTGCAGTCGCGCGATGATGCCGGCGCACTCAGGGTCGTCGCCGCGATCCAGAAACTCTTCCGGATCGGTTTCGAGGTCATACAGCATCGGGCGGAAGCCCGAGGCGTGGATGTATTTCCAGCGGCCGTCGAACACCATGAACAGGCGGCAGCGTTCGATCGGCTGGTTCAGCTTCAGCCGCACGTCCTGCATGACATAATCGTATTCGGAAAACGCCACCTTGCGCCAATCCGGCGGGCTCTCGCCGCGCAGCAACGGCAGTAACGAGCGCCCTTCGAGGATGTGGCCCGGCACCTTGCCGCCGAAATAGTCGACAAAGGTCGGCGCGAGATCGATGGCTTCGACCAGCGCATCGTTGCGCGTGCCGCGCGTCGCATCCGCCTCCTTCGAGGGATCGATGATAATCAGGGGGATCTTTGCCGACTGCTCGTGGAACAGATCCTTCTCGCCCATCCAGTGATCGCCGAGATAATCGCCGTGATCGGAGGTGAACACGATCATGGTGGTATCCAGCAGATCGCGCTCCTCCAGAAACTTCATCAGCACGCCCATCTGGTCGTCGATCTGGGTGATCAGGCCCATATAGGTCGGGATCACCTTCTCGCGGGCATCGTCGCGCGCCATGTTGCGGGAGTAGCGCATATCCATATAGGCGCCGAACACTGGATGCGGGTTCTGCCGCTCGCGCTCGGAGCGGATCACCGGGATCATGTCGGATGTCGAATACATGCTGGCGTAAGGTTCGGGCGCGATGTAGGGCCAGTGCGGCTTGATGTAGGACAGATGCAGGCACCATGGCCTGCCGTCGGTCTCGGCCTCGCCGATGAAGTCCATGGCGCGTCGCGTCATGTAGGGCGTCTCGGAATGCTCGTCCGGCACGCGCGCGGCCTTGTCGGCATGCACGAGCAGCCAGCCGTTCTGGAGCGAGCCGTCCTCGGCTGCACCTGAATTGGCCCAATGCTCCCAGGGATTGGGCGCATCGAAACCCTGCTGGCGCAGATATTCGTCGTATTTCGGACGCGGCCGCCCGGTGGGATGCAGGCCGTCGTCGCGCTCATAGGGCTCGAACCCGCATTCGGCGACGTGCACGCCGATCACCGATTCCGGCGGGATGCCGAGCGCCTTCATGCCTTCGAGATCGGGCGCCATGTGGGTCTTGCCCACCAGCACGTTGCGCACGCCGAGCTTCTTGAGGTGATCGCCGAGGGTGGGCTCGCCGACGCGCAAGGGCCAGCCGTTCCAGTGCGAGCCGTGCGAGCGCATGTAGCGCCCGGTGTAGAACGACATCCGCGAAGGACCGCAGATCGGCGACTGCACATAGGCCTTGCTGAACAGCACGCCGCGCTTCGCCATGGCGTCGATGTTCGGTGTCTTAAGCCGGGGATGCCCGGTGCAGCCGAGATAGTCGTAGCGAAGCTGGTCGCACATGATCCAGAGAACGTTCTTCGCGCGCGCCATGAATCATCCCTGCCGTGTCTTGATTGCGGGATGCTGCGCTATCGAGGGCGCGAAGACAACAAGCTATCAGCGATGCACGCGTCTGCGGCCGTACATTCCAGTGTCGTGCCGGCCTTCGCCGGGACGACGAAAAGTCAAACCGACCAAGGCTCCGCTTCGGCCGCGCTCTTCGCTTTCGCAGAGACCGGGCTCTCGCCGATCACATCCGCCAGGGCGCGCAACGCTTCCTGCACGCCGTCGCCGGTGACGGCGGAGAGCAGCAGCGGAGCCTTCTTGGCGGCGCGCTTCAGCCGCTCCTTCTGCTTCTTCAACTCGTCCGGCTCGACCGCGTCGATCTTGTTCAGCGCGACGATCTCGATCTTGTCGGTGAGCTGCCCGGCATAGGCGTCCAGCTCCGTTCGCACCGTCTTGTAGGCCTTGCCGGCGTGCTCGCAGGTCGCATCGATGAGATGCAGCAGCACGCGGCAACGCTCGACATGGGCGAGGAAGCGGTCGCCGAGACCGACGCCTTCATGCGCGCCTTCGATCAGGCCGGGGATATCAGCCAGCACGAATTCGCGGCCGTCGGCATTCACGACGCCGAGCTGCGGATGCAGCGTGGTGAAGGGATAGTCGGCGATCTTCGGCTTGGCCGCGCTGACCTTGGCGAGGAAGGTGGACTTGCCGGCATTGGGCAGGCCGACTAGGCCGGCATCCGCGATCAGCTTCAACCGCAGCCAGATCCAGCGCTCCTCGCCGGGCTGGCCGGGATTGGCATTGCGCGGCGCGCGGTTGGTCGAGGTCTTGAAATGCGCGTTGCCGAAGCCGCCATTACCGCCTTCGGCCAGCACGAATTTTTCGCCCACCGTGGTGAAATCGTGGATCATGGTCTCGCGATCTTCGTCGAAGATCTGCGTGCCGATCGGGACCTTCAGCACGATCGACTTGCCATTGGCGCCGTGGCGGTCCGAGCCCGAGCCGTTCTCGCCCTTCTGGGCCTTGAAGTGCTGCTGGTAGCGATAGTCGATCAGCGTGTTCAGCCCGTCGGCGACCTCGATGATGACATTGCCGCCGCGGCCGCCATTGCCGCCGGAGGGGCCGCCGAATTCAATGAATTTTTCGCGGCGGAACGCCACGCAGCCGTTTCCGCCGTCGCCGGAGCGGATATAGACCTTTGCTTCGTCTAGGAATTTCATGGGCCATAGGTAGGCCAGCCGGTCCCGCGCGGCAACCCGGATAGACCCGCAAATCGGCCGAATTTCCGCGATTTTGGGGCGTGCTTAACCCCGGGACGACGTCAGAGGGGCCGGCGCCGGATCAGGAATTTCTGCGTGCCCTCCAGCACCAGCTCCTTGCGCTGGTTGAACACGGTGCTTTTGAGCGTCACGGCGCCGGTCGAGCGTCCCGGCACCAGCTCGGTGACCTCGAGCGCGGGATAGATTGTGTCGTCGGCGAACACCGGTTTGAGGAACCGGCTGGATTGCTCGAGGAAGCCGACCAGGGAGTCCTCGACCATGAACGGAAACAGGCCCGCGCCGGGTGCGGTGTGGATCAGCGTCTGGAAACCGTGGGCGAGCAGATGCGGCATGCCGCGGCTGCGGCAATACTCCACGTCGTAATGTACCGGATGGGTGTCGCCGCTCGCGGTCTGGAACGCCGCGAACACGGCCGTCGTCTGCGTGCGGCTCGGCAGCACGAAACGCTCGCCGACCACGAAATCCTCAAACCAGCGTTGCGCGGGGATCATGCGATGCCGGGCCGGGTCGAAGTCGGTCATGGCTAAGCTCTTTCCTGGCTGTTTCGTTGGTGGCGCCCATCGCTACCGCGACGCGAAGAGTGCGGCAATCCGTTCAATTCGGCTGGCGTGGGCTTGTCGCGGGCGCTCACGTCAGTAAAACGACCGCAAGCGACTCTGGTCGCCGTTTCGACGCTCTCTCCGCTCGTCATTGCGAGCGAAGCGAAGCAATCCAGACTGTCTCCGCGGCAACAGTCTGGATTGCTTCGTCACAAGAGCTCCTCGCAATGACGAGTTTCCACGAACGACAGCAATGCCCCTCTTCAAAAATCTCTCGGCCTATGACGAACGCTCGGCGCGCCTCGCCGGGATTGCGCTCATGGTGCTGTCGATCTTCATGTTCTCGTTCGGCGATGCCATGGGCAAGTTCCTGGTCGGGACTTATTCGGTAGGGCAGCTGCTGTTTCTGCGCGCCTGCGCGGCGCTGCTGCTGCTGTCGCCGCTGGTCTGGCGGCAGCGTCACCAGTTCCTGCAGCTGGAGCGGCCGGGCCTCCAGCTGTTTCGCGTCGTGCTGTCGACGCTGGAAGTGGCGGCCTTCTTCCTCGCGACGGTCTACCTGCCGCTCGCCGACGTCATCACCTATTATCTCGCCGGGCCCATTTTCGTCACCGCGATGTCGGCGATCTTTCTCGGCGAGAAGGTCGGCTGGCGGCGCTGGACGGCGATCCTGATCGGCTTCTGCGGCGTGCTGATCGCGCTGCGGCCATCGGCACAGACGGTGAGCCTGCCGGCGCTGATCGCGCTTGGCGGCAGTCTTTCCTTTGCAACGCTGATGCTGATCACGCGCAGCCTGCGCAAGACGCCCGACATCGTGATGGCGTCGTCGCAATTCGTCGGCACGTTCCTGCTGGGTGCGGTGCTGTCGGCGTTCCACTGGGTGCCGCCGACACCGGGCAGCCTCGTGATCTTCGCGCTGGCGGGATGCGTCTCGGTCACGGCGCTGTTCTGCGTCAACCGCTCGCTCAAGCTGGCGCCGGCCAGCGTCGTCGTGCCCTATCAATATTCGATGATCGTCTGGGCGGTGATCTTCGGCTTCGTCGTGTTCGGCGACGTGCCCGAAATCGCCACCATCGTCGGCGCCGCGATCATCATCGGCGCCGGGTTCTATATTTACTTGCGTGAGCGCGATCTCGGGCGGGGCGACGCGGATGTGAACCCGCCGGCGTAATTCCAACCACCGTGTCGTCCCGGCGAAGGCCGGGACCCATAACCCCGACTGTTGCTGATGCTAAGACTCTCACTCCGAGTCTTCGCCCAACTACTCCCTGTGGTTATGGGTCCCGGCCTTCGCCGGGACGACAGTGTCCGCCCTACCTCACCCGCCTCGCACTGCTCCAGCTCTTCAGCGACGCCCACACACTGCGCGAGAGACGGAAGCAATCGACGGGCGTGGACGAGCCCAGCGCCAGGAAGCGATGCAGCTGGACGCCGCTCCACTGGAAGCCGCACTTCTCCAGCACGTTGCGGGAGGCCGGGTTGGTGACGCGCGCGCCCGCATAGAGATGATCGTCCTCGAACTCCTCGAAGAAGAAGTCGATCGCGCCGCGCGCGGCCTCGGTGGCAAAGCCCCGGCCCCAATGTTCGACGCCGAGCCAATAGCCGAGCTCGGCATTGCCGGGCGTCGAGCAGTCGATGCCGACCATCCCGATGGGGCCGCTGTCATGCTCGATCAGGAACACGGTCTCGCCGCCGGGCACGGCGGTGGCGCGGATGAAGGCGACGGCGTCGTCTTGCGAATAGGGATGCGGGAGGCGCCTTGTGTTTTCGGCAACGCGAGGATCGTTGGCGAGGAGGGCGATGGTCCTGACGTCGGCGAGGGTCGGCCGCCGCAAGGTCAGCCGCTCGGTGGCGACGACATCAGGTCTCGCCTCCCGCAAGGTCACGCTCGAAAAATCCTGCAACATGTCCGGCTCCGTCGAAGTCACTAAAGTGAAAAGTGAGCACGCAAACGAAAGGGGAGGCCGGTTTCCCGCCTCCCCTGGAGCCTTCGATCTCTTTTGATCTCAAGGACTCCGCCGGTTCGGTCTGGGACCCGGCGGACTCCAAATTTGATCCACCGTCTATTCAGCCGCCTCTGCGAGCGGGAGCACCGAGATGAAGGTGCGGCCGTTGGCTTTGGCCTGGAACGTTACGCGGCCCTCGATCTTGGCGAACAAGGTGTGGTCCGTGCCCATGCCGACATTAAGGCCGGGATGCCAGGTGGTGCCGCGCTGACGCGCAATGATGTTGCCGGGAATCACAACTTCCCCGCCGAACGCCTTGATACCGAGGCGCTTGCCCTTGGAATCGCGACCGTTACGCGATGAACCGCCTGCTTTTTTGTGAGCCATGGCTCGTCTCCGAAATTCTACGTATTTCTAGATCAATTCCTTGACGGAATCATTTCACAATTTCTCACGCATCACTTCGTGATGATGCGTGATCAAATTATGCGGCGGCCTCTTCGCTCGTGGTCTCCGGCTTGGCGACCTTTTCCCGCTTCGGACGCGGCCCCTTGGTGGGCTTGGCGCCGTCCGTCAGGATCTCCGAGATGCGCAGCACGGTGATCTCGTCGCGATAGCCGCGCTTGCGGCGCGAGTTCTTGCGGCGGCGCTTCTTGAAAGCGATGACCTTGGGACCGCGCTTATGGTCGAGCACCTCGACCGCGACGGAGGCGCCTGCGACCGTGGGCAGACCCAGGATCGGCGTGTCGCCGCCGACCAGGAGAACTTCATTAAGCTGCACGATCGAGCCGACTTCGCCTTCGATCTTGCCTACTTCCAGGACATCATCCGGAACGACGCGGTACTGCCGGCCGCCGGTTTTGATGACTGCGAACATCGTTGTTTTCCTTCGTGTTCATTCCCGGCCTCGCGACATAGTGTCGGGGCCGGCTTTTTGTCAGTCGTTATGGGTTTATGCGAGTTTTGTGCGGGCGGGAGTTATCCCTTTGAAAACCCACGCAAAAACAGGCGGCGCGAGAAACGCCCCGCGCCGGTTGCGGGATTTATAGCCGCTGACAGCACGGAGTCAAGGAAAAGCCGGTGAAAACGCCCCGGATTTGAAGCATTTAGGCCCGATCCGGCCCGCAGGCGAATTTCGGCCCGCGCCGCAACCAACGGGTTCCCCCGCCGTTGTCCCGGCGAATTCAGTCACACGGGCAAGGGGCTTACCATGGCAACAGACGAGCTGGTCAAGACGACGACGGGCATCGCCCATCACGGCGCGGAGCGGCTGCCGTCGGTGGATATCGACAGCTTCAACATCGAGATGAAGGACGAGGATGGCTTCATCGGCGACCGCGCCAGCAAGGGCGCGTTCCGCGAGATCCTCGAGCGCTGGCGCAAGCCGCTGCGCAAGTCCGGCGAGGACCCGTTCGGCAAGGAGCCGTCGGAGGAGATCAGCAAGAAGACGCTGGACGCCATCCTGGTCGGCGATGACACCGAGGCCTGGGCGGTGGTGCATAGCGCCATCGAGGACTTCGCCCAGGAGCTCGCTTACGTCACCCGCCGCTTCCTCAAGTCCAAGGCCTGGGCCAAGACCGAGCGCATCGTGGTCGGCGGCGGTTTTCGCGATTCCAGGCTCGGCGAGCTCGCGATCGCGCGCACCGAGATCATCCTCATGGCCGAGGATTTCAAGATCGACATGCTGCCGATCCGCCATCATCCCGACGAGGCCGGCCTGATCGGCGCGCTGCATCTGGCGCCGTCATGGATCTTCGAGGCCCATGACAGCATCCTCGCCGTCGATATCGGCGGCACCAATATCCGCTGCGGCCTGGTGGAGACCAGCTGGAAAAAGGCAAAAGACCTGTCGAAAGCCAAGGTCGTGAAGTCCGAGCTGTGGCGTCATGCCGACGACGAGCCGACGCGCGAAGGCGCGGTGAAGCGGCTCACCAAGATGCTGAAGGGGCTGATCAGCGAGGCCGAGAAGGAAGGCTACAAGCTGGCGCCGTTCATCGGCATCGCCTGTCCCGGCGTGATCAACGCGGACGGCTCGATCGAGAAAGGCGCGCAGAACCTGCCGGGCAATTGGGAGAGCAGCAAGTTCAATCTGCCGGCGAGCCTGCTCGACGGCATCCCTTCCATCGGCGAGCACGACACCGCGATCCTGATGCACAATGACGGTGTGGTTCAGGGCCTCTCCGAGGTGCCGTTCATGCAGGACGTCGATCGCTGGGGCGTGCTCACCATCGGCACTGGGCTGGGCAATGCCCGCTTCACCAACCGTCGCAAGGACAACGCTAAGGACAAGGATAACGGAAAAGACGGGGATTCCACGGGCAACGGTAAGAAAAAGGCCAAGTCCGACTGAAGCGTTTTCGAGCGAAGTGGACACCGGTTCGCGTGAAGAAAACGCGCCAAAAACATGATTCTGGAGCCCCGTTCCGATCCGATCGGAACGGACACGGCTCCAGAGTAACCTTGACTGGTTAGGTTAAGGACCGGATTGCGTTGCGGTGCACGGGCCGCACGCTACGGTCGGAACCGTCGCCTCACCTGGCCGGCGAAGCCGCCCTTCCCAGCCAGTATTTCAATGAGCGGCACGGGACCGCCAGTGTTTACCGCGTCTGGCGGTCCCACCCCGCCTTTTGCGGGTACCAGTGATTCGGGCACCGACGTGCCGCATCGGGCTCGCACCGGGTCAGCGGCGAACGGCTCAGGCCCATTCCCGCGCAAACCGCCGCCGAAATCCGTGATCGCCCCCGATCATCACCGTGACATCGTGGCTCCAGTCGGAAAACCGGCCCGATTTTCGCCCTCGCAAGCCTTGTCTGGCCCGCCATCCTCGCCTATTAACGCCCGAACCACAGGGGCCATGCTCCTTACTTGGCGCCTTCAGGAGAGGTGGCAGAGTGGTCGAATGCACCGCACTCGAAATGCGGCATAGGTGCAAGCCTATCGGGGGTTCGAATCCCTCCCTCTCCGCCAACATCATCCGCCACAACAAAATGGCTTTTTAGAAAGCTCGGTAGATCAGTCTGATCTTGCCGGCTCTCGCTCCGCCAGCACCGTCCGTGCCGTCGCCACAAACGCCTGCGCGGCTGGCGACAACGTCCGCCCCTGGCGCTGCAGCAGCGACACCGGGCGGGTGATCGCAGGCCGTATCAGCGGCTTTGCGATCAGAGTTGGAAATTGATCCGCCGGCAGCATCGTCGCAGGAAGGATCGCGAGGCCGAGACCCTGCGCCGTCATGGCAAGCGCGGTGTTGATCAGCGTCACTTCATAGGTTGGGTTGAGGTGCTTGCCCTGGGTGCCCAGCGCCTGATCGATCTGCATGCGAATCCGCGTCTCGCCCCGCATCGCGATCGTCGGCATCTGAGCCAACTCGTCCCATGTCAGCGAGCGCCGTGCCGCGAAGTCGGCGGTGCGCCGGCCGATCGCGCTCAGGCGGCCGCGGGTCAGCGTCTCGACCGTCAGCTCCGCGAATTCTCCCTCGACGCTGCCGATCGCGAACTCCGCATCCGTCGCGATCAGGCGCGGAACGAGATCGTCGGCGGCGACGTCGCGCATGTCGATTTCGATGTCGGGATAGCCTGCCCGGAATTTAGCGAGCACCGAGGGCAGCAGCGCCGATGCGGTACCGGCTGAGGCGAGAAACGCGACCCGGCCGGCGCGCGCCTGCGCCAGGTCGCGCATGCGCCGCGACAGGCCCAGCGCATCGCCCAGCATGCGTTCTGCGGCATGAACTGCCTCGTCGGCGGCCCGCGTCGGCTGCACCGAACGCGTGGAGCGATCAAACAGTTTGACGCCGAGCTGCGCTTCGAGCTGCTGGATCAACAGGCTCGCCGCCGATTGCGTGATTCCCAGCTCACGGGCGGCCCGCGTGATGCTGCGCGTCCGGTACACGCCGGTGAAGGCCTGCAATTGCCGCAAGGTGACGTTCATAGGCAAAGCTCATGAATTGATGAGTTCTTTCCGGCTTATCACATAAGCGAGCATGCAATAAAATGCATGCCGTGGACGGTGAAGCCGCGATCGCCAACGGATCGGAAACGAACATGAGAACACAGGTGCTGGTGGTGGGCGCCGGGCCCGTCGGATTGACCGCGGCGATGGATCTGGCTTCCCGTGGGATCGACGTCGTGGTCGCGGAGATCCGCCATGCCGGCGATCCGCCCAGCGTCAAATGCAATCACGTCTCGGCGCGTTCGATGGAGATCTTCCGCCGGCTCGGCGTCGCCGCAAAGCTGCGCGACGCAGGCCTGCCCGCAGATTTCCCGAACGACTGCTCCTACCGGACCACGGCGACCGGCATCGAGCTGTGCCGCATCGACATTCCCTCGCGCGCACGTCGCTACAGCGCCACCGGTGGTCCCGATACCTGGTGGCCGACGCCGGAGCCGCCGCACCGGATCAACCAAGTCTATCTCGAGCCGATCCTGTTCAGCCATGCCGCCGCTCAGTCGCGCATCACCATTCTGGCGCGCACGGAAATCACGGACATCGAGCAGAATGACGACCATGTGGTCGCACTGGCGCGCGACCTCGACAGCGGAAGCTCGCTCCGCATCGAGGCTTCCTTTGTGATCGGTTGCGATGGCAGCCGTTCCCTGGTTCGCAAATCGATCGGTGCCAACCTGTCCGGCACGCCGGTGATCCAGCGCGTGCAATCGACCTTCATCGAAGCGCCGCAGCTCAAGGAGCTGATGGGCGCGCACAAGCCGGCCTGGATGGTGCTCTCGCTCAACCCGCGACGCTCAGGCACCACGGTGGCGATCGACGGTCGTGACCGCTGGCTGATCCACAATCACCTGAAGCCAGACGAGCCCGAATTTGATTCGGTCGATCGGGACTGGGCCATCCGCGCCATTCTCGGTGTCGACGAGCGCTTCGAATACCGCGTCCTCAGCAAGGAGGACTGGGTCGGCCGCCGGCTTGTCGCCGATCGCTTCCGCGACCGCAGGGTCTTCATCTGCGGCGACGCCGCGCATCTGTGGATGCCGTATGCGGGCTACGGCATGAATGCGGGCATTGCGGACGCCGTCGACCTATGCTGGCAGGTGGCGGCGCATCTGAACGGGTGGGCGCCGGCGTCGATCCTCGATGCCTACGAGGCGGAGCGCCAGCCCATCACCGAACAGGTGTCGCGCTTTGCCATGGACCACGCGATGAAGATGATGGCGCAGCGTGGCGGAGTCTCCGCGGAGATCGAGGACGACACGCCGCGCGGCCACGCCGCGCGCGCAGCGCTGGCCAGGGCGGCCTACGATCTCAACGTGCAGCAATATTGCTGTGCCGGATTGAACTTCGGCTACTATTACGATGCCTCGCCGATCATCGCCTATGACGGCGAGACGCCGCCGGCTTACGCGATGGGCAGCTTCACACCCTCCACCGTGCCGGGCGCTCGCGCGCCGCACCTATTTCTGCGGGACGGGCGCTCGCTCTACGATGCCTTCGGCGTCGGCTACACTTTGCTGCGGTTCGATCCGGCGATCGATGTGGCGCCGCTTGAGGCTGCCGCAAAGCAGCGCGGCATTCCGCTCGCGCTGCTCGACATCGCGCCGGACGAAGCGAACGGCGCGTATGCCGAGAAGCTGGTGCTGGCGCGGCCCGATCAGCACATCGCCTGGCGCGGGCAGGCCGCGCCCGCGGACCCACAAGGCTTGCTGACGCGCATCACTGGCGCTTCGGCGTGAGGCGATTTGAAGCGGACGGTCTCGCGGCGAAGTCCGTCAGGACGTGGTCTACAAAGTCGTGGTTCACAAACAAGAACGCACCGGGGAGGGAAACGTGTTTCACGTTGTAAGCCGCCGCATATTGGCCGTGCTGACGGCCGCGAGTTTCGCCGTGCTGCCGATGGAGGCGGGCCGAGCGGCCTATCCAGAGCAATTGATCAAGATCATCGTGACCTTTCCGCCTGGCGGCAGCGCCGATACCGTCATCCGCGCGCTCGAACCGCTGGTCACTGCCGAGCTCAAACAGGGTCTCGTGATCGAGAACCGCGCGGGTGCTGGAGGCAACATCGGCATGGCCGCGGTCGCACAGGCCAAGGCTGATGGCTATACCCTCGGCGTCGCGCCGGCAGGCAGCCTGACGGTGAATCCGCATCTCAATTCGTCGATGCCGTTCGATCCGAAGGATCTTGCGCCGATCACCCTGCTCGCGGAAATTCCCTTCGTGCTGGTTGCGTCCGCGAACGTGCCGGCGCATACGGTCGCGGAAACGATCGCGCTCGCCAAGGCCAAGCCGGGCGCGTTGTCGATCGGACATGGCGGCAATTCGACAGCCATGCACTTGACCGCAGCACTGTTCACGCAGAAGACCGGGATCGCCATGGAGCTGGTCCCCTATCGCGGGACCGCGCCGGCGACGGTCGACGTTCTCGCAGGCCATGTCCCCTTCGCGGTGCTGGATATCCCCGCATCGAGGCAACTGATCCTCGAAGGCAAGCTCAACGCCATCGGTGTGTCGTCTGCCCAGCGTCTTTCGTCCTTGCCCGATGTGCCGACACTCGCCGAGAGCGGGATTGCGGGTTTCGAATCCGTTGGCTGGTTCGGGCTGGTTGCTCCGGCCGGCACGCCAGCCGATATCGTCGGCCGGCTGAACGAAGCCTTCGGAAAAGCCCTGAAGGACCCGTCGGTGGTCGAGAAGATCCGGACGCTTGGCGCAGAGCCTGCACCGACCTCGCCCGAGCAGTTCAGCCGCTTCATCCAAAGCGAAAGCTCGAAATGGGGAAAGCTGATCAGTGAAGCGGGCATCAAGGCGAATTAAGTGTCGCCCAGTCGGACGATTCCGGCCCCCTGTAAGTCATTGATCTTCTTACCCCCGTCTACTGTGCATGGGGTTGTTTTCACGCTTTTTGTTGTTGGGCGTTGGAAAGCTTACAGGTAATCGTCACGCCACCCGGCTGGCCTCTCCAGTTGGGATCACCACCGACAAGGCGAGACGGGCATGCAATCTTCCGGCAGCGGCTGGGGCAACGGGCTTCTTGGCGTCATCATCTTCAGCGGCTCGCTGCCGGCGACGCGCGTGGCGGTCGGCGGGTTCTCCGCGCTGTTCCTGACCTCGGTGCGCGCGGTCATCGCGGCGCTGATCGGTGTGGCCGTGCTCGGCCTGCTCCGTCAGGCGTGGCCTCAGCGCAAGGATCTCGTCTCGCTCGTCATCGTCGCCATCGGCGTCGTGGTCGGTTTTCCCTTGCTGACGGCGCTTGCGCTCCAGCACATCACCTCGGCGCATTCGATCGTCTTCATCGGGCTCTTGCCGCTGTCGACCGCGATCTTCGGCGTGCTGCGCGGCGGCGAGCGGCCGCAGCCGATGTTCTGGCTGTTCGCGATTCTCGGCAGCGCCACGGTCGCGGGCTTTGCGCTGTCCAACGACGGCACCGCATCGCTCACCGGCGATCTGCTGATGGTCGCGGCGATCGTGCTGTGCGGGCTCGGCTATGCCGAAGGCGCCGCGCTGTCGCGCCGGCTCGGCGGCTGGCAGGTGATCTCCTGGGCGCTGCTGCTGTCGCTGCCGCTGATGCTGCCGGTCGCGATTCTCACCTGGCCGTCGACGTGGAGCGGCGTCGGTGTGCCCGCCTGGATCGGGCTCGCCTATGTCTCGATCTTCAGCATGTTCGTCGGTTTCATCTTCTGGTACCGCGGGCTCGCGATCGGCGGCATCGCCCGCGTCGGCCAGTTGCAGCAGCTCCAGCCGTTCTTCGGCCTCGCGCTTGCCGGCCTGCTGCTGCACGAACCGGTCGCCTGGAGCATGATCGTCGCGACCGCGCTGGTGGTCGCCTGCGTGTTCTTCGCGCGGCGGTTTGCCTGAGGCCGCCTCACTCTCACCCCATCACCGTCCGCGTCAGCGTGCTCCGCGCGAACTTCTTCAGCGGCATCGGCTTGCCGAACAGAAAACCCTGCACGAGGTCGAAGCCGAGCTCGTTGGCGGCGACCAGATCGGCGCGGCTCTCGACGCCCTCGGCGACGGCGCGCACGCCATAGCCATGCGAAAGCTCGACGATGTGGCGGCACACGGTGCGCTTGAGACGATCAGTGCCGCTGCCGGTGACGAAGTGCCGGTCGGCCTTCAGCTTGATGAAGGGAATTTTGCCGAGGTCCATCAGCGACGGCCAGTTGGCGCCGAGATTGTCGACCGACAGGCCGATATTGTGCAGACGCAGTTCGCGGGCGACCTCGACCAGGAGATCGAGGTCGCGGATCGCCTCCTCGCTGTCGATCTCGATCGTCAGCCCGCCGAACGCCGGATGCGTCGGCATGCGGCGGCAGAGATCGCGCACGGCCTGCGGCTCCTTCAGATATGACGCCGGCAGGTTGATCGCGAGATCGACCGGGCTCTGCTGCTCCAGCAGATAGTGCCAGTCCTGCATGGCGCGCTCGATCACGAATTCGGAGAGGTCGCGCAGATTCGGGTCGTGCTCTTCGGGGATGAAATAGGCGGGCGGCACCACGCCCCAGGTCGGATGCCGCATCCGCACCAGCGCCTCTGCGCTATTGCGGATCAGCGTGCGCGCGTCGATCTTGGGCTGGTACCAGAGCTCGAGCCAGCCGGCGTGCAGGGCCTCGCCGACATGCACGGCGGGGCTCGGCGCCGGCTCCTCCGGCAACAGCATCGCGACGCGGTCGCGCAGCGTCTCCGCGGCAAACGGCGTGGTCAGCGGCGGCAGCATCTTGAGGCCGTATTCCTCGCCGACCTGCTGCACCGCCCTGACGATGATCGACTCGCGGGCGCCCACCGTCAGAATCTTGCCGTCGAAGGCCTCGCGCACCAGCGTCTCCAGAAATTTGCCGGGCTCGATGCCGTCGGCGGCGATGCCGAGCAGGATCAGGTCGGGCAATCCGCTCGTCAGCACGCTCTGCAGCTCCTCGGCGCTGGCGCATTCGGTGGTGACGAAGCCGAGATCCTCCAGAACTTCCGCGAGAAACGCGCGCAGATGGCGCTTGCCGTCGGCCACGCAGGCGCGCGGCTTCATCTTTCGCCGTCCGAAGGTCTTCGGCCTTCGTTCGGCGAGTTCTACAATTTCGTCGTTCATCGCAAGCACTCCCGTTCCGTGCCGGTGTGTAGCGACGTGAGCAGTTTCAAATATGGAAGGCTTCAGTCGATTGTCGAATTATCTGGGTAACGTTAAAGCACCCATCATGTCTAAAATTGTCTGGGTCTCGTTCGAGAAGTTTTTACGTCTGCCCGCGCATCGGGCGCAGGGTTGCGGCAATCACGGGAGATTTCGCGACGTGCAGTAAGACTGCATGCGCGCGCACTGTCCTGCAATTGGACCAAGCCGCGCGCGCCTCGCCCAATTGAATAATGGAGCGCCTCAATTGCGCGCCATGCGCGCATTTTCCCGGTTCGCTCGTGACGGTTCTGCGACAATGCGTCGGTGCGCGCCGGCGCCAATGTGAAGCACATCACAAGCGGATTGCTGCACGTGCGCTATTGCTCTGGGCAGCCGGTGGTGGGCTGTCGAGGATCGCAGCAATGACGTCGCGGCGAATAATGTATTGGTGGTTCAGGTTCGTGCTGTCAGGACGATTTCTCGATCGCTTCCTGTGCCTGCCGCGCGCGCATTAGCGCGGGATCAGGTTTGGCCGATCAGCTTGCGCAACGCGGCCGCGCCGTCCTCGATCACATCGCGTCCCTTCCAGGCCAGATAGGACAGCTTTCCACCGAGCGTGTCGTGGCTGCGCAGCCGGCGCGAGCCGAGAATGTGGCCGACATTGGAGGGGAAGCGGCTCACCTCGGCGGACACCAGCGCCGCGATCGCGTCCATCAATTGCTGGAGCCGAATGCCCCACTCACACTGCTCGATGCCGTCGATCCGCACCTTGAGCGCATATTCGGTGTCGTAGATCTCGGCGAGCAGGTCGCGCGCGATCAGCACCCGGTTGTGCCGGAGCGCGATGCGCAAGGCGAGGCGCCTGTCGTCGAGCTGGTCGAGCACCATGTGAACGACGCAGGCATAGGGCGTGGCGGCGACATCGGCGGCGCTCTTGCTCGCGGCGGCCTTGGTGGCAAGGCGCACCAATTGCCAGAACGTCTTCAGCCGCTTGGCCACCAGCGTGAGCGCGAACGGCAGCGCCTCGGGATGGGCCTTCTTGAAGGCGTCCAATCGTGCGGTGATCTGATCGACCGTGCCGTCGTCGAATTTCGCGATCTTCTCGGGCAGCTTTTCGCTGAACTTCGGCAGCGCGGCGCCGGCGCGCAGCACATGCTGCATCTTCTTCACGTCGTCGAAGGCGGTGCGCGATGCGGTATATTGCGCGAGCTTGCCGCGCGCGAACTCGGTGCTCTCCGCCGATGCGAGGGTGCTCTCGAGAACCTTGACGACCTTGGTCTGGAAGGTCGATGCGATCTTCAGCACTTCCTTGTGATTGTTGGCGGCGACCTGGTCGTTGATCGCCTTGATGTAGTCGCGCGCCATGGTCGGCAGCAGGTCGCGGCAGATCCACTCCCAGATCGGGGTGAGGGTGTTGCGCGAGATCCGCCCCACATTGGCATGCTCGGGCGCGCCGTCGATCAGAAGCAGCTCGAGCGGCGCAAAGAAATGGCGCGAGGGACTGGTGGCGCGCGCCTGGCTCGATCCGTCCTTGCGAAATTCGGCGCGCAGCCGCGATTGGAGGTCGGATGAGCCCGGCATGTCGATGCCGCACAGCTCAAGCCGTTCGAGCTCGCTGAGCAGACAGCTGCGCGACAGCGGCGTCAGCTTCTGCAGGAAGTTCGATAGCTGGTCGATCTCGTTCATGGCACGCAATCTTCCGCAACGATTCCAGCAGGCCGACCGGCCCCATGCATGGAGGCATTTGCGCGCTCTCAATTGCGACATAGAGAAGCAAGCCGCCGTTAATATATTCGTAAAATCGGGGTCCGCAGGTAATCGGCGCCGATCGGATCGTTAAGAAGGCTTCGGGTCGTCCGCCATCATTTGGGCAGATTCGGCAACCTGAGAATGTCGAGGGGCACTTTTACTCAAGCATAAAGTGTGCCTGCGCCGGGGTTTCAGCACAAAACTGCCAAATTCACCGTAGTCTTACGGAGCAAAAAGTTAACTACAGATCGCGTGGGGTTCCGCTAAACGAGTGACATGGGGTCACAGAATGATACGGCCACTGATTCGCGGCCGTCGGGATGGTACGAAAGCAACGCCGCTCCAATTGAAGAGCTCGATGTCGTCCGCCTGAACGCCGCCCGCGCCAAAGCCGCCGACGAAATGGCCGCCGCGATCGCTCGCGAGCTCAACGGTCCCCTCACGGCGCTCCTGCTCTACATGGGCGAGATCAAGCATCACAGCGATCAGCTCGCGCCGGTGACGGGCGACCGTGCCTATTTGCAGCGGGTCGTGGAGAATGCGCTGGTGCAGACCGAGCGGGTTTGTGGCCTCGTCAAACAGCTTGCCGGTTCTCCCACGGGTGGCCTGCCGGGCGCGTCCAGGGCCGAGGACGCCGAATCGAAGCTCGCGCGCGCACCACAGCCGCAGCGCCTGCCGAGCGCCGAAATGCTCGGCCTGTCAGGCCAGAAGCGGCTGACCAAGCGCGAGCGCGAGGTGCTGAGGCTGATCAGCGAGGGATATTCGAACAAGCAGGGTGCGCTTCGGATGCAAATCAGCCCGCGCACCTTCGAGAGCCATCGCGCCGAGGCGATGCGGAAGCTCGGCGCGCGCAACACGGCGGACCTCGTCCGTGCGGCGCTGCTGCATTCGATCGACTGAAGGCTCTTGCCTCGGACCGCTCGCCAGCGGTGAGGGCGACGCGTGAGAGATTTCTCGAGAACGACCCGCGGCTCCGTCGTGCTCAGAAATAATCTTCGGCGAAGGGACGCGTGCGCGACGAGGGCCGCAGCGGCTTGAGCTCTTCCTTCGGCGCGTTGGGAATGATCGTGATGGTCCAGCGGGGCGGCATGCTCGATTCCTGCTCCAGCACCGAGCGCACGAAGCCGGTCACCGTCTCCTCGCCAGCGGCCACCGTCGCCATCCGGCCGTTGAACTGTGCGATGCGGAAGCGACGAACTTCTTTCTGGTCCGCGGTCTCGTAGGTGAACATGGAAACCCTCCTGGTTTCCGGCGACTATCGCCGCCTATGATTAGCCATCTGTGAAAATCCCAAGCCGTAGAAGTACGGCGGGCATGCACGCGTGAGTGGTTACGGCGTTTTCGAGCGAGCGCGTCAGCGCTCCGGCTCCTGCGCGCGCCCGGCGGCATAGGCCGCATCCATCAGGTCCAGGAGGTCGCGAAATCCGGCGTCGCCAAGGCTCTCCGCGGTCTTCTCAAGCCGCAGCGCCAGCGCCGCGAGCCGGACATAGCCGAACGTCCCGGCCGCGCTCTTCTGCGAATGCGCTTCGCGCGCGATCCTGCCGTGATGCTGCGCGAGCGCGAGCGTGCGGAACAATTGCAGGCGCGCGCAGGTGTCGCTCCAGAACACGTCGCGCACTTCGCAAGCACCGTCCTCGCCGATCTCGCGCACCAGCGCCTGATACGCGCCCGGCTCGCGCGCGGGCTCGGCATCAAGCGCTGTCTGCGCCGGCGCGACGGTGACTTCGAACATGGTTTGGCCTGCCTTGATCACGGTTCGTTTGCCGCCGGCCCGGAGAGGCGCGCGCGGCACGTTGCGTGTCTACGGCATCCGGATTTCAGTTCCGGTAGCAGGACAATCCGTGTTTGCGGGCCGGAATTAGCGAACGGTTTACCACGGCGCAGCACCAGTCAGCGCGGGCCGAGCAGCCGGTCATACTGCGCCTTCACGGTGGCGTAGCATTCGCACGCCGTCTGGCGCAGGCCGTCCAGGTTGAGGATCTGGATGTGTCCGCGGCTGTAGTGAATGAAATTCGCCTGCTGCAAGGTATTGGCGACCAGCGACACGCTGTTCCGCCGAGCGCCGATCATCTGCGCCATCGCCTCCTGGGTCAGCAGCAGCCGGTAGTCGCCGGAGAGGTCATGGGTGTGCAGCAGGCAGCGCGACAGCCGCGCCTCCACCGGATGGGCGGCGTTGCACCCGGCGGTCTGCTGCACCTGCGCGTAGACCGCCAGCCCGTGACGCGTAAGCAGTGTTCGCAGGGTGCCGCTCTGGTCGGCCGCGACGCGCAGCCGGTCGAGGTCCATCATCGAGGCGGAGCCGGGAACCAGCACGATGGCGGTGTTCAGCGCGCAGGCATCACCCATGGTCGAGAGCGTTCCGAGCAGGCTGTCGCGGCCGATCATGGCGACTTGCACGTGCTCGCCCCTGGCGAGTTCCACCACCAGCGAGATGACGCCACGATGTGGAAAGTAGGCGCGCTTGAGCGTTTCGCCGGTCTCCACCAGCACCGCATCATGCGGCAGGTCGCCCGTACGCAGGTGCGGACGGATCAATTCGTAATCGTCTGCCGACAGCGCGGACAGGAAACCGTTGGAGGAACGCACCATCGTTTCCAAAGTAGCCTCCCGTCTTCCGGACCAGCGGGCCGCAGCACGCGAAACTGCTTGCCGCCCGGCCAAGTTCCATCATGTTCTCGCCGGGATATCTTGGCAATTGGGACAAGATGTCCGAGCGGCGATCGCCGCTGCGACGCGGCCCTCGCCAAGACAGATTCCCTGACCATTTCCCCGGTACCGATCCGGGAACCCAGCAGATCCAGATTGTCGGCTGGCGCATCGGTTTGGAGGATGGTCGCGGTCATGGTTGGATACGGCGCATTTTCGAAGTGATCTGCGCCGCGTCCGCTTCGTCATTCAGTTGCGCGGCAACAAAGTGTATTATACTGGTTGTGTCGCTCAGCGTATACCCGTTGGGGGGCAGACGGCTGGTGCATTTGCGGCGGAAATGAGAACGGCACGCTGATTCGCTCATAAGCCTGCGCGCCAGCCTGCAAGGGTTGCGCAGGTAAAAGCGGCAAGAGGCCCTTCATGAGGCGGAAGCATTGCATCCGCACTGCCATCGGACGCCGGTCGATCCGTGCACCCTCTTTGGTCGGACGAGTGGCTGCCGTCCTCAAACATTGCTTCGAATCTTGGCGCCGCGTGGCCGCAGATTTCGCGTCCATCGTCTTCCCCGCTCCGCCAAGCACGTTTTCAATAGTCCATTTCTCGAGCAAAGGAGCATGGCGTGCGCCACGGTTCAATTATTGAATCGCCAAATCGGGAAGCTCAAACGGGGACAGAAGGTCTGCGCCATATTCTCGTCGTCGACGACGACCCAATGGTCTGCATGGCCATCGAGGTCTATCTCCAGCGCAACGATTTTCGGGTGACGATCGCCCAAGGAGGAGAAGCCGGACTTCGCGCGCTCGAACACGAGCAGTTCGATCTGATGATCATCGATATCTTCATGCCGCACATGCGCGGGTTCGAATCGGTCAGGATCTTTCACGAGCGGGCGCCGGCCGTTCCGCTGATTGCGATGTCCGGCTACGCGTTCGCAAATCTGAATTCGCCAGCTCCCGATTTCCTCCGGATGGCGCTGGAGCTCGGTGCGGCGCGGTGTCTGCGCAAGCCGTTCACGCCGCACGCGCTACTCGCCGCCATCACCGATTGCCTGGCGGAGCACCGTCCCCACGGCGACCTCGCCTCGGCCGCGCGCCTGGGTTAGCGCGGGACCGGCCGCAGTGGACGCCGGTAACGGTTCGTTTACCGCAAATGCGGGTCTTGCGTATCCCGGCAAAGCACCAGGCGAAAGTGGCGGGACCGCCCCGGATTGCAGGCGGCTCGATACAATTCCGCGAAGATCGCGCATATCGTCCTTCACAAGCAGGGCTTTCCCGCGCGCCTGGTCCCGCTGTTATCGGCACGTTCACCTCACGCGTCTCGCCGTTGCGGCGTGGTGCCGGTTTGCCGAAAAACGCTGTCGTATGCGGTCGAACGGCAAACTTGTCTTCAATATCCGTATTAGCACGGAGGATGAAATTAACGGGACCGTGAAAGGGGATGTCTAACGATCCAAGGCGGGGACTTGCGTTCATGCCAAGCGCGGCTCGGGCGTCGAGTCCAGATCCAGGTCAGTAAGGCGTAGCTCATGGATGATCTGTTGCGGGAGTTTTTGACGGAAACCAGCGAGAGCCTGGACACCGTGGACAATCAGCTGGTGAAGTTCGAGCAGGAGCCGAACAACGCCAAGATCCTGGATAACATCTTCCGCCTGGTCCACACCATCAAGGGGACGTGCGGCTTCCTCGGATTGCCGCGCCTGGAAGCGCTGGCGCATGCCGGCGAGACGCTGATGGGCAAATTCCGTGACGGCATGCCGGTGACGGGGCAGGCGGTGACGGTGATCCTGTCGTCGATCGACCGCATCAAGGAAATTCTGGCCGGGCTGGAGGCGACCGAAGCCGAGCCCGAGGGTACCGACCGCGACCTCATCGACAAGCTGGAAGCGATGGTCGAGCAGGGCATGGCCGCTATGGCGGCTGTAAGCGCTGCTCCTGTGGCTGAAGCGCCGCCGCTGGTGCCGGAAGCACCTGTCGCCGCTGAAGCCGCGCCGACCTCCGGCGTGCTCGCCGACCAGAGCCTGGAGCGTCCACTGCGTCCGGGCGAAGTCTCGCTCGACGAGCTCGAGCGCGCCTTCCGCGAGACCGCGATCGAAGTCCCGGCCCCGGTTGCCAAAGCCGAAGTCAAGGCCGAGCCCGCGCCCGCCGCTGAAGCGCCGGCGGCTGTTGCCAAGGACGCTGCCAAGGAAGCCAAGGCGCCCAAGGAAAAGGCCGCGCCGAAGAAGTCGATCGCCGACGAGGGCGCCGCCGAGGGCGCCAGCATCGCCAACCAGTCGATCCGCGTCAACGTGGATACGCTGGAGCATCTGATGACCATGGTCTCCGAGCTGGTGCTGACCCGCAACCAGCTATTGGAGATCTCCCGCCGCAACGAGGACACCGAGTTCAAGGTGCCGTTGCAGCGGCTGTCCAACGTCACCGCCGAGCTGCAGGAAGGCGTCATGAAGACGCGCATGCAGCCGATCGGCAATGCCTGGCAGAAGCTGCCCCGCATCGTTCGCGACCTCTCGAGCGAACTCGGCAAGCAGATCGAGCTGGAGATGCACGGCGCCGACACCGAGCTCGACCGCCAAGTGCTCGACCTGATCAAGGACCCGCTCACCCACATGGTGCGCAACTCCGCCGACCATGGCCTGGAGACCCCCGCCGAGCGTCTCGCCGGCGGCAAGGGCGAGCAGGGCACCATCCGCCTGTCGGCCTATCACGAAGGCGGTCACATCATCATCTGCATCGCCGACAACGGCCGCGGCCTGAACACCGACAGGATCAAGGCCAAGGCGATCTCCTCAGGTCTGGTCACCGAGGCCGAGCTCGAGAAGATGAGCGAAGCCCAGATCCACAAGTTCATCTTCGCGCCGGGCTTCTCCACTGCTGCCGCCATCACCTCGGTGTCGGGGCGCGGCGTCGGCATGGACGTGGTGCGCACCAATATCGACCAGATCGGCGGCACCATCGACATCAAGTCGGTGGCCGGTGAAGGCTCCTCCGTCACCATCAAGATCCCGCTGACGCTCGCCATCGTCTCCGCGCTGATCGTGGAAGCCGCCGGCGACCGCTTTGCGATCCCGCAGCTCTCCGTGGTCGAGCTGGTGCGCGCCCGCGCCAACTCGGAGCACCGCATCGAGCGCATCAAGGACACCGCGGTTCTCCGGCTGCGCAACAAGCTGCTGCCGCTGATCCACCTCAAGAAGCTGCTCAAGATCGACGATGGCGCGCTCTCCGATCCCGAGAACGGCTTCATTGTGGTGACGCAGGTCGGCAGCCAGACCTTCGGCATCGTCGTCGACGGCGTGTTCCACACCGAAGAAATCGTGGTCAAGCCGATGTCGACGAAACTGCGTCACATCGACATGTTCTCGGGCAATACCATCCTGGGCGACGGCGCGGTCATCATGATCATCGACCCCAACGGCATTGCCAAGGCGCTCGGCGCCGCCGGCTCCTCGGCCCATGACATGAACAACGAGAACGGGACGCACAGCATCGGATCGGGCGAGCAGACCACCTCGCTGCTGGTGTTCCGCGCCGGCTCATCCCAACCCAAGGCGGTCCCGCTCGGGCTCGTCACGCGCCTGGAAGAGCTGCCGGCCGACAAGATCGAGTTCTCGAACGGCCGCTACATGGTGCAGTACCGCGAGCAGCTGATGCCGCTCGTCGCCATGGAGAGCGTCACCATCGCGAGCCAGGGCGCCCAGCCGATCCTGGTGTTCTCCGACGACGGCCGCTCCATGGGCCTCGTCGTCGACGAGATCATCGACATTGTCGAGGAACGGCTCAACATCGAGGTCGGCGGATCCTCCTCCGGCATTCTCGGCTCGGCCGTGATCAAGGGCCAGGCCACCGAAGTGATCGACGTCGGCCATTTCCTGCCGATGGCGTTCTCCGACTGGTTCACCCGCAAGGAGATGAAGCCGTCGCTGCACTCGCAATCGGTGCTGCTGGTCGACGACTCGGCGTTCTTCCGCAACATGCTGGCCCCGGTGCTCAAGGCGGCCGGCTACCGCGTCCGCACCGCGCCGACCGCGCAGGAGGGCCTCGCCGCGTTGCGCGCGCAGACCTTCGACGTGGTCCTGACCGACATCGAGATGCCCGACATGAACGGGTTCGAGTTTGCCGAGACCATCCGCTCCGACAGCAATCTGGGTGCGATGCCGATCATCGGGCTCTCCGCGCTGGTGTCGCCGGCGGCGATCGAGCGCGGCCGTCAGGCCGGCTTCCACGACTATGTCGCCAAGTTCGACCGTCCCGGTCTGATCGCGGCGCTGAAGGAACAGACCGCGGGCGCCGCCGGTGCCTCCGAGCTGAGCCGCGCAGCAGCGTAACCAGCGGGATCAGGAGATACGCAACATGACCAAGAAGACCCAGTCCGGCGAAGGCGCCATGGTCGAATACGTCACCGCGATGATCGGCGGCCAGCTGTTCGGCCTGCCGATCTCCCGCGTCCAGGACGTGTTCATGCCCGAGCGCGTCACCCGCGTGCCGCTGTCCTCGCGCGAGATCGCGGGCGTGCTGAACCTGCGCGGCCGCATCGTCACCGTGGTCGACATGCGCGCCCGGCTCGGCCTGCCCAAGCCCGAGGACGGCAAGATCCCGATGGCGGTCGGCGTCGACCTGCGCGGTGAATCCTACGGCCTGTTGATCGACCAGATCGGCGAAGTGCTGCGGCTCGCCGAGGACGGCATGGAAGAAAACCCCGTCAATCTCGACCCCCGCATGGCCAAGCTCGCCGGCGGTGTCCACCGTCTCGACGGCCAGCTCATGGTCGTCCTCGACGTCGATCGCGTCCTCGAGCTCAAGACCGAAGTGCAAATGGCTGCGTGAGCCCCGAAAACATCGAAGCCGGAGATCCAAAATGAAGACGTGTTTGGTGGTCGATGATTCCAGCGTCGTGCGCAAGATCGCACGCCGGATCCTGGAAGGCCTGGAATTCGAAGTCACGGAGGCCGAGGACGGCTCCAAGGCGCTCGAGGTCTGTCGGCACAAGCTGCCCGACGCTGTGCTGCTGGACTGGAACATGCCGGTGATGGACGGCTTCGAGTTCATGGGCCACATGCGCCGACTGCCCGGCGGCGACCAGCCCAAGGTCGTGTTCTGCACCACCGAAAACAACGTGGCTCATATCGCTCAGGCGCTCAGCGGCGGCGCCAACGAGTACATCATGAAGCCCTTCGATAAAGACATCATCGCCGACAAATTCGCTGAAGTCGGCTTGATCCCGGTCGGACAAGCCATGGTCTGAGTTATCTGGCGGAGTGTTCCGGCCAGAGTGTTCCCAGTACAGCTTCCGAGAGGCCTATCAGTGACCCCGACCGAGTATGAGTATCTGCGTAAGTTCCTGAGGGATCATTCCGGGCTCGATCTGTCCGCAGACAAGCAATATCTGATTGAAAGCCGGCTGTTGCCGCTGGCGCGCAAGGCCGGGATCTCCGGCATCGGCGAGCTCGTGCAGAAGCTGCAAGGCGCTGGCTCGGGCGCGCTCGTCACCAACGTGGTCGAGGCGATGACCACCAACGAGACCTTCTTCTTTCGCGACAAGGTCCCGTTCGATCATTTCCGTGAGACCATCATGCCGGAGATCATCAAGGCGCGCGCCGGCCGCCGCAGCGTGCGCATCTGGTGCGCCGCCGGCTCGACCGGGCAGGAGCCCTATTCGCTGGCGATGAGCCTGAAGGAGATGGGGGCGGCCCTGACCGGCTGGCGCGTCGAGATCATCGCGACCGACCTGTCGCAGGAGGTGCTCGAGAAGGCCAAGGCCGGCATCTACAGCCAGTTCGAAGTGCAGCGTGGCTTGCCGATTCAGATGCTGATGAAATATTTCAAGCAGACCGGCGAGACCTGGCAGATCAATCCCGAACTGCGGGCGATGATCCAGCACCGGCAGCTCAATCTGCTGCACGATTTCGCTCAGCTCGGCACCTTCGACGTCATCTTCTGCCGCAACGTGCTGATCTATTTCGACCAGGACACCAAGATCAACATCTTCAACCGCCTGGCTCGCCAGATCGAGGGAGATGGCTTCCTGGTGCTGGGCGCCGCCGAAACGGTGGTCGGACTGACCGACACGTTCAAGCCGATTCCGGAGAAGCGCGGTCTCTACAAGCCGAACGACCCGCGTGCCGCGGCCGCCAAGCCGGCTCTTGCCGGCGCCGCGCCGCGCGTAGCGGTCATGGCAGGACGATAGACATGGCCGAGGATGGCAAGGGCGTGGAACGCGTGACGTTCAGTCGCGGCTATGATGTCTGCATCATGGCCATCGACGGCACTTGGCGCCGTGACTGCAAGCTCAACGCGATCTCCGACACCGACGCCATCCTGACGGTGGAAGGCTCGATTCAGGGCCTGAACCTCAAAGAGTTCTTCCTGCTGCTGTCGTCCACCGGCCTTGCCTACCGCCGCTGCGAACTGGTGCGCGTCAACGGCGTCGAAATGGACATCCAATTCCTGCGTGGCAAGAACCGGAAGAAGCGGGCCGCCGGTGGCCGTGACGAGGCGGCGTGATCTTCACCTGGTCTCGTCGCCGTGTTCCGCGAGGTTGGTTCACATTTGCTGAAACAACCGACTGAATTTGCCGTCGCGGCTTTACGTCGCCTCAGCGCGAACCGTGTATCCATTGCCGGTCTCAATCTCAGGATACCGCAATGCCCAGAAGCTCTTTCTCACCTCTCCCGTCAAACCTGCCCGACGGCGCCGAGCGGCGTGCACTTCAGCTTCTGGTGGTCGATGACGACGCCACGCAGCGCAGCCTGATCACGGTCGCGGCCAAGCAGGCCGGCCACGAAGTCACCGTGGCGCCGTCCGTGGCCGAAGCGATCGAAAAGCTCCGCACCGCGCGCTTCGACTGCGTGACACTCGATCTCGTGCTGGAGGATGGCGACGGTATCGACGTGCTGGGCGAGATGGCGAAGGCGAAATTTGGCGGCGCCGTGATCGTCATCAGCGGCATGGACGGCAAGCGCCGCAGCGCCGCCCGCAGCTTCGCCCGTTCCGTCGGGATCGAGCTCCAGAGCCTGCCCAAGCCGCTGGATCTCGCCGCGTTGCGCATCAGCCTCGCCAATCTTGGCAAGACCGCGATGGGCCTGCCGGCGATCCACACCTGGGGTGGTGTCGCCACCGACGCGATCGTGGAGCGGCACCGCGCCTGAGCCGCCATGCGATGAAAGAATGCGGTCGCCGCGTCGCAGCGATCGCGATCTACACCGCGCTGCCGGCCTCCGACAGGCGTTCCAGGGCGTGGCCAAGGCCGGCCCGGCAGGCGTCGAGCGCGGCGATCACCGTGGATAGCGCGGTGTGACATCTCGAGCACGAAGACGTCGGCGGAACCTTCCGGATCGCTCCCGTGTTCTTGATCCATGGCTGTGGCGGTCCGGCGCATGCCGGTCTCGATCTGCGAGATCAGCATGCGAAGGTCAGCCGCAATCAGCTCACGGCTCTCGACCTCGGGCATTGCCACGAGAGGCGGCATAGCGGCCAAATTAGCATGGATATTCTCCGTCCCCTGCAATTAGGCGCCTCGCCGCTACTTGTGCGTTAAGTCCATGTCCCGTACAAATACGGTGGGCCGAATCCGCGCCGAACGCCATAACGGTTGGGGCGGACGCGAGTCCTTCATGCCAACCGGATGTGTGGCACATGGCCGAACAAAGCTCTCGCGGTGAAATCTTCGTGGTCGACGACGACGCTGCCGTTCGCGACACCTTGTCGATGGTGTTGAAGGCGGCGGGCTATGAGGTGATCTGTTTTGCGGACGGTGCAGCATTGCTCTCCGTCGCGCGAAGCCGCACACCTGCAGCGGTCCTGCTCGACGTGCACATTCCCGGAAAATCGGGCCTCGATATTCTCAATGAGCTGCACGGCGAGGACTATCCGGCACCGATCTTCATGATCTCCGGACAGGGCGATATCGCGATGGCGGTGGGAGCCATCAAGAGCGGCGCGCTCGACTTCATCGAGAAGCCGTTCCGCGGCAGCGAGATCGTCGGCCGGCTCGACGAGGCGATCGGTGCCTATGCACGCAGGCAGTCGGAGAACGCGGCGCCGAAGTTCGGCTCGCTGCACTTCCCCGGGCGCGAGCCGTTGACGCGCAGGGAGCGGGAGGTGCTCGAGCAGTTTGCCGCCGGCGCCTCCAACAAGGAGGCCGGCCGCACGCTCGGCATCAGCCCGCGCACCATCGAGGACCATCGCGCCAACATCATGAAGAAGCTTGGTGCGCGCAACGCCGCCGATCTGATCCGGATCGTGATGACCGCGGCCCAGCGCGCGTCGTAAATTACGTGGGTGACATTTCGTAGCCCGGATGAGCGAAGCGACATCCGGGACTTGGCTCGTAGCGTTCCGGGGTATCGCTTCGCTCACCCGGGCTACGGGCTCTCACCCGGCCCGACGCGCTATCAACTGCTCAACGCCTTGCGGATGGTCCGGGCCAGATCCGATTTGCGATAGGGCTTCGCCAGCAGCAGAACGCCCGAATCCAGCCGGCCGTGATGGATGATCGCGTTCTCGGTATAGCCGGACGTGTAGAGCACCCGGAGATCGGGACGCGTTCTCTGCAGTTCGTCGGCGAGCTGACGTCCGTTCATCTTGCCGGGCATGATGACGTCGGTGAACAGGAGGTCGAACGGCTTTCCGGCGGCGACGATTGCGAGCGCCTCCGCGGCGTTCGCAGCCTGCAAGGTGACGTAACCGAGCGAATGCAGCTGCGCCAACACGTAGTCGCGCACCAGCCGGTCGTCCTCGACCACAAGGATCGTCTCGTGTCCGCCCTCGATGCTCGCCGGCGTCACGCTGTCGCCGACCAACGTCGGCGTCTTGCCGGGCGGCAGATACATCTTGATCGTGGTGCCGTGGTCTTCTTCGCTGTAGATCTTGATATGGCCCGCGGACTGCTTGATGAAGCCGTAGACCATCGAAAGCCCGAGTCCGGTGCCCTTGCCCGGTCCCTTCGACGTGAAGAAGGGGTCGAACACCCTGGCCAGCATGTTGGCGGGAATTCCGCTGCCGGTGTCGCTCACGGCAATCATCACGTAGTGACCCGGCGGGACGTCGTTGACGCTGGCATAGACCTCGTCGAGATAGGCCGCACCCGTCTCCACGATCAGCTTGCCGCCACCGGGCATGGCATCGCGGGCATTGAGCGCGAGGTTGAGGATCGCGGTGGTGAGCTGGCTGGGATCGACGATCGCGACGCAGTTCTCGTCCTCGAACACCGATTCGATGTGGATCTGCTCGCCCAGCGTCGGCCGCAACAGTTTCGCGGTGTCGATGATCAGCGCGTTGACGTCGATTTCGCGCGGCTGGAGCGGCTGCTTGCGCGCAAACGCTAGCAGGTGCTGCGTCAGCTCGGCGCCACGCCCGGCGGCCTCGTCGATCATCTTCGTGATCGCGGCGAGCTCCGGCTCCTTGGCCACCGCGTCGGCCAGGATCTCGATCGTCCCGGTGATGACGGTGAGGATGTTGTTGAAGTCGTGCGCCACGCCGCCGGTGAGCTGGCCGACCGCCTCCATCTTCTCGGCCTGGCGGATGCGCTCGTCGGCCGCGATCTTGTCGGTCAGGTCGCGGTAGAACGAATTGAAGAGGACACCTTCGCGTCGCCGGAGCGCCGTGACGCTGAGCTCGGCCCTGAATTCCTTGCCGTCGCGCCGCCGTACCAAAAGTTCGCGCCGTGGATTGGCCAGCGATTGCTGCTCGGACTCGAGAAAGAGCTTCAGTCTGGCCCTGACGCTTTCGCGCTCACTGGGGGCGACGAAAAGCTCGATCGCATTCTTGCCGATTGCTTCCTCACGCGTCCATCCGAAGAGCTTCTCGGCTTGCGAGTTCCAACTCAGGATGGCACCGGCCTGGTCGGTCTGGGTGAAAGCGTCCAGCGAGGTCTCGACGATGTTGCGCGCAAGCTGTTCGCTCTCCCGCAAGGACTCCTGTGCAAGCCTCGCCTCCGTCATGTCGCGGCCGACAAAGAAGTAGCGCTGGGCATGGTCGGACCAGCTGCCGAGCCAGGAGAGCCAGACCTCGCGACCGTCCTTGTGGAAGCAGCGGGTGTCGGCAAGCTTCAGCCGCTCGCCGCGCCTGAGCGCGCGCATCTCGTCGCGCGACTGGTCGAGATGGCCGGGATGAATGAAATCGGCGCCGCTGCGGCCGATCATCTGCTCCGGCCGGTAGCCGATAATGGCCTCGCTGCTCGGACTGATCTGCGCGATGTGGCCGCGCGCGTCCATCACCATGATCAGATCCTGCGAGGTGTCGAAAAGTTGCCGCCGTTCCTCGAGCTGCTGCTGTAGCGCCCGCTCGGCCCGCCGCGCCTCGGTCAGGCTGCGCGCGGTGCCGGAGGCGCCGATGATCTCGCCCGACGGGCCCTTGATCGGCGACAGGCTGAGTGAGATTTCGACCGGCGTGCCATCCTTGCGCAGGCGGACCGTCTCGAAGCGTTCGATCGCTTCACCTCGGGCGAGCCGCTGCAAATAGTCCTTGCCTTGCTCGCGTCGGTCGGGCGGGACGATGATCGAGGTGGATTTCCCGATCGCCTCATCCGCCGAATAGCCGTAGAGGCGTTCGGCGGCGGCATTCCAGCCGGTGATGACTGCGTCGAGCGATTGCATCACGATCGCGTCGTCGGAGGATTCGACGGCGGCGCTGAACAAGCGCTCGCGCGCTTCATGATGGCTTCGCGCGGCCTCGGTGCGGCGATGCTCCTCGATCTCGCGTTCAAGAGCGGCTGTCTTCGCTCTCGTTTCTTCGACCATCTGGGCAAATGCCCGCGCCAGCACGCCTGTCTCTCCGCTCGCATCGACGGGAATATCGGCGCGCCGTCCGCTGCCGATCGCCTCCACCGCTGCGGTCAAACGCCCGATCGGCCGCGTCAATGAGCGCGCCAGCAGCACCGCGAGCAAGGCTGCGGCAAGGACGGCAAGCAGCCCGACCAGCGAGGAGGTTTTTTGAATAGCCGCCGGAACGCGGCTGAACACGGATGCGGGGGCTGTCTCGATTATAGCCAACCACTCTTTGCCGGCCAGCAGCGCCGGTGCGATCGCCGCTCCGCTCGGCCGGCCAGACCGGTCGCTCGTAAGCTGCGTGGATCCTTGCGGCTGGCCGGCCCGGGCTGCAAAGAAAGGAAAGTCACGGCGCCAATCGTTGCCGTTGCCGTGCAATGTACCGAATTCCCGCGCGAGATCGGGATGGACGAGATAGTCGCCACGCGAATTCACGACATAGATGTCTCCTCCTGCACTCGCGGTCGAACGAACGCGGTCGAGCGCGGGACGCATGTCGATATTGGCGATGATGATGCCGAACGGCTTGCTATCAGGCGTGAACAGCGGCGTCGCGACGCGCAACGTCGGAATGTGAGGGTCCGTGGTTCCTCCCTGCCGGGTGGCGAGATCGATGGGCGAAACATAGATGTCGCCCGGCGCCAGTCGAATCGTCTCCTGGAAGTAGGTTCGTTCGCTCTTGCGTTCGAGTTCGCCGTTGGGAACAATCCGTGCTGCTCCGTTCGGGCCGGCGCGATCGACGCGGACCAGTTCGCGCTGGTCGTCGTCAAGGCCGATGATTCGAAATTGCCCGTAGCTCGGTTTCGCGTCGATCTCGGCTGCGAACCGCGTTGCGATACGCTCGCGCCAGGTTTGCTCCGAAACGCCGTCGACGGCATCGATGCCTCCACCGATGTGGGCGCGGATCAGCCCATTGATGGCAGCGGCGGAGCGATAACCGAGCAGATCGCCACGAGCGCCGGCAACGTAGGATTCGAGATGGGTGGCCAGCAGGCTCGACTGGGCTTCAATCCGTTCCAGGACCCGCGGAATGACGGCCTGGGTGATATTGCGATAGCCGAGCCAGCCGACTGCGGCCACGGTGACCGCCACCAGCAGGATCATCGCGATAGCGAGCCGCGTAGCGAGCGTCATGGCGAAATTTGCACCGCGTCCTGAATGGCGCCCGTGTTCGGTTGGAACAGAATGAAGGTTCTTGTCATCGGCGGCCGGTGCTGACATCCGGATTCCTCACCGATGCCGTCCGAGCCGCGTCCAGGCAGCCGGCGACCGCGGCGAGCAGCGCGTCGGCCCGGAACGGCTTCTGCAGGCTCGCCACCGCGCCGAGCTTGGTCGCCATCTTGAGGAAGTCCGGCTCCGCATGGGCGTCCGGCGTGAACGAGCGGCCGGAAATGACGACGATCGGGATCGCCGGCCGCAGCGCCCGGATGTGGCGCATCGTCTCCAGGCCGTCCATGCCGGGCATGAAAATGTCGAGAAACAGCAGGTCGAACTGGCTGGCCTCGAACAGCGCAAGTCCCTTGCGGCCGTCTCCGGCGACGGTGATGTGATGACCGGCCCTCTCCAGGAGCAGCCGAATCGTCATCTGCACGGCCGGGTCGTCATCCACGATCAGGATGTTGGCCACGTCTGGTATCCTCCGGGCCGGATGGGGTTTCCCAGCGACCGCAAATCAAACCATCAACTCTGAAATTGTTGCGCGGATTGCATCCGGGCTGCAAGCACTTCGCCATCGATCCGACGATTGCTCGCGAAAGGCGAATCGGCTGTGTCAACTTATGCACGGTGACGTGCACAAGTGCTCGCGACGACCGCGCGCCATAGGCTTAGTCGGTCAAATATTCCGGATAGTGGCTCCGGATCGTATCGAGCTCGCTCAGCGTGCCCGACAGGTGCTTGCGCAAATGCTGTTGCGCAGCATCGGCGTCTCCGGCCTCGATCGCGCGTGTGATCAGCTTGTGGTGGCGGACGATGTTCTGGGCCTTGCCCGGTGAGGGCAGATGCAGCCGGCGCAGCCGGTCGATATGTCCGCTGCGGCTGCGCACCAGCGTCCAGAGTTCCTGCTTGCCGGCCGCGGCATAAAGCTGCGCGTGAAAATCATTGTCGCCGGCGATGAAGCTCTCGAAGTCACCGGCCTTGGCGAATTGCTGCTGGAGCGCGATCGTATGGTCGAGGCGGATGACCAGAGCGTCGTCATGTTGCTCCGCGAGCAGCCGGACGATTTCGAGTTCCAGTGCCTGGCGCAGGAAATGAGCCTGCTCGGCCCGACCGACGTCGACCCGGCTGACGACGGTCGCGTGCTGCGGAAACACGTCGACCAGACCTTCTTCCTCCAGCCGCATCAAGGCGTCGCGGATCGGCGTCGAGCTGACGCCGAATTGCGCGGCGAGATCCGTGCGCGACAGCGGCGAGCCAGGCGGCAGCTCGAGCGCGAGAATGGCGTTGCGCAGCCGCTCGAACACTTGCGGTGCGGCCTGCCGAGCCCGGTCGAGCCGCGGGCGGGCAGCGCCGCGGGACGCGGGTTGGGCTGTTTCCATGCGAAGGGCTCCGGCCGGCCTTGCCTTTGATGCACTAATGCATTAGTGCATCAGTAAGATCGCTCGTCAATGGCGACCGGAGGAAACGAACAACAATGATCAAGCAATTGCAGTGTGGCCTCACGGCCGTCGCCCTGATCGCCGCCACGGCGCTGACGGTTTCGTTCGCTAACGCGCAGCAAAAATCCGAGATCTCGCTGTCGCGCCAGCCCGGCATTTTCTACATGCCGAGCCACATCATGGAAAAGCAGAAGCTGATCGAGAAGCACGCAGCTCAGCTCGGGGTGGCCGGTGTCACCACCAAATGGGTCACCTTCTCCGGCGGCGGTGCGCAGACCGATGCGCTGCTCGCGGGCGGCGTCGACATCCTCAACACCGGCACCGGCAATCTGCTGCTGCTGTGGGATCGCACCCGCGGCGGCGTCAAGGGCATCGTCGCGACCTCGGCGCAGCCGATGACGCTGATCAGCCGCGACGCCAACATCAAGTCGATCAGGGATTTCGGCCCCAGCGACAAGATCGCCGTGCCGACGGTGAGAGTCTCGACCCAGGCGATCGTGCTCCAGATCGCCGCCGCCGAGGCCTTTGGTGCCGATCAATGGTCGAAGCTGGACGTCAACACGGTGCAGCTCGGCCATCCCGATGCCTATGCGGCGTTGTCCAACGCCAAGCACGAGGTGCACACCCATTTCTCGATCCCGCCGTTCACTTTCCTCGAGCTGAAGAACGTGCCGGGCGCGCATGTCGTGTTGTCGTCGCCTGACGTGATGGGCGGCCCGCTCAGCCAGGCGCAGTTCTTCACCACCACGAAGTTCGCCGATGCCAACCCGAAAATCATCCAGGCCGTGCGCGATGCGACCAAGGAAGCGCAGGATCTGATCCGCAGCGACACCAGACAGGCGGTCGAGATCTACAAGGAGATCACCGGCGACAAGACCTCGGTGGAAGAGCTGCTCGATCTCCTGAAGGAGCCCGGCATGATGGAGTGGAATCTCGAGCCGCAGGGCACGATGAAATTCGCCGCGCATCTGTTCAAGACCGGTACGCTAAAGACTCAACCCAAGGCCTGGACCGATTACTATCTCCCCATCGCCCACGATCTGAAGGGCAACTGATGGCGCTGCTCGACGTCAGCTCCGTGACGCTGCGTTACAAGACCTCCAGCGCCGTCGTCACCGCCACGGAAAGGGTCAGCTTCACCGTCGACAGGTCCGATCGCTTCGTGCTGCTCGGGCCGTCCGGCTGCGGCAAGTCGACCCTGCTCAAGGCCGTCGGCGGCTACATGGCGCCGAGCGAAGGCCGCATGACCATCAACGACCGCGAGATCCACGGTCCCGGCGCCGATCGCATGATGATCTTCCAGGAGTTCGACCAGCTGCTGCCCTGGAAGAGCGTCCTGGCCAACGTGATGTTTCCGCTGCTGACCGCGCGAAAATTGTCGCGCAAGGACGCCGAAGTGCGCGCGCGGGCCTATATCGAGAAGGTCGGCCTGACCCGCGTCGTCGATGCCTATCCGCACACGCTCTCCGGCGGCATGAAGCAGCGCGTCGCGATCGCGCGCGGCATGGCGATGGAGCCCGACATCCTGCTGATGGACGAGCCGTTCGCCGCGCTCGACGCGCTGACGCGCCGGACCTGCCAGGACGAGCTGCTCCAGCTCTGGAGCGAGACCAAATTCACCGTGCTGTTCGTGACCCACTCGATTGCGGAAGCGATCCGCATCGGCAACCGCATCCTGCTGCTGTCGCCGCATCCCGGCCGCGTCAAGGCCGAAGTGGTCGACGTCGACAAGGTCTCCAATGACGATGGCAGTGCCGGCCGGCTCGAGAAGGAGATTCACGATCTCCTGTTCGCCTCCGAAGCCACGGCGCATTGAAGGAGCCTCTCATGGGCGAAGCCAAAATCCTGCTGCGTGAGGCGCCGGTCGCCGGCAGCGCAGCCGAAGTCGAGCGCAAGCTGAGCGTGCTCGAGCTGTTGTGGAACGATGGGTTTGTCCGCAAGACCGTCATCATCCTGTTCCTTGCGGCGGTCTGGGAGGCCTACGGCCTCACCCTCGACAATCCCCTGCTGTTTCCGACGCTGCACGACACGATCCTCACGCTCTACGATCGCGTCAAGGACGGCACGATTCCCATGCGGGCCTGGGCTTCGCTGAAAGTGCTGTTCATGGGCTATTCGGCCGGCATCGCGCTCGCCGCGATCTTCACCGTGCTCGCGATCTCGACCCGCATCGGCACCGATTTCCTCGAGACTGTCACGGCGATGTTCAATCCGCTGCCGGCGATCGCGCTGTTGCCGCTCGCTTTGATCTGGTTCGGTCTCGGCAACGGCAGCCTGGTGTTTGTGCTGATCCATTCGGTGCTGTGGCCGGTCGCGCTCAACACCCATTCCGGCTTCAAGAGCGTATCCAACACGCTGCGCATGGTCGGTCGCAATTACGGCCTGCGCGGATTGCCTTACGTAGCGAAAATCCTCATCCCCGCGGCGTTCGGCTCGATCCTGACCGGCCTCAAGATCGGCTGGGCCTTCGCCTGGCGTACGCTGATCGCGGCCGAGCTGGTGTTCGGCGTGTCGTCGGGGCAGGGCGGGCTCGGCTGGTTCATCTTCGAAAACCGCAACCTGCTCGACATACCTGCGGTCTTCGCCGGCCTCTTGACGGTGATCATCATCGGGCTTTTTGTCGAGAACCTGATCTTCCGCGCCATCGAGCGGAACACCGTGCAGAAATGGGGCACCCAATCATGACCAAGAAGAAACTAACGCCCGACCAGCTCCGCAGCGCGCGCTGGTTCGCACCCGACGATCTCCGCTCGTTCGGCCACCGCTCCCGCACCATGCAGATGGGCTACGCGCCGGAGGAGTGGAAGGACCGCCCAATGATCGCGATCCTCAACACCTGGTCGGACGCGCAGCCCTGCCACATGCACTTCAAGTCGCGCGTTGACGACGTCAAGCGCGGCATCCTGATGGCCGGCGGCCTGCCGCTGGAGCTGCCGGCGTTGTCGCTGTCGGAATCGCTGCTCAAGCCGACCACGATGCTCTATCGCAATCTGCTGGCGATGGACGCCGAGGAGCTGCTGCGCAGCCATCCGGTCGACGGCGTGGTGCTGATGGGCGGCTGCGACAAGACCACGCCGGCGCTGCTGCTGGGCGCCACTTCGATGAACATTCCGGCGATCTATCTGCCCGCAGGTCCGATGCTGCGCGGCAATTGGAAGGGCAAGACGCTCGGCTCTGGCTCGGACGGCTGGAAATACTGGGACGAGCGCCGCGCCGGCAAGATCTCCGACAAGGACTGGCTCGACATCGAAGCCGGCATTGCCCGCAGCTACGGCACCTGCATGACCATGGGCACGGCTTCCACCATGACCGCGATTGCCGAGGCGATCGGCATGACGCTGCCGGGCGCCTCCTCGATTCCCGCCGCTGATGCCAACCATATCCGCATGGCCTCCGAATGCGGCCGCCGCATCGTCGAGATGGTCTGGGAAGATCTGACGCCGAAGACGATCCAGACCCGCAAGGCGTTCGAGAACGCGATCGCAGTGGCGATGGCGATGGGCTGTTCGACCAATGCGATCATCCATCTGATCGCGCAGGCTCGACGCGCCGGTCTCGACATCGGCCTCGACGATTTCGAGATTGCGAGCCGCAAGGTGCCCGTCATCGCCAATGTGCGGCCGAGCGGCGATGCCTATCTGATGGAGGACTTCTTCTATGCCGGCGGCTTGCCGGCATTGATGGGCCAGATCAAGCCGCATCTGCATCTCGACTGCATCACCGTCACCGGCAAGACCGTGGGCGAGAACATCGATGGCGCCGAGGTTCACAACGACGACGTGATCCGCTCGATCGACAATCCCATCTACAAGGAAGGCGCGCTCGCCGTGCTCAAGGGCAATCTCGCGCCCGACGGCTGCGTCATAAAACCCTCCGCCTGTGCGCCGCGCTTCCTCAAGCATACCGGGCCTGCGCTGGTGTTCGATGACTATCCGTCGATGAAGAAGGCGGTCGACGATCCCGATCTCGACGTCACCGAAGACCACATTCTCATCTTGCGCAATGCGGGGCCGCAGGGCGGACCGGGCATGCCGGAATGGGGCATGCTGCCGATCCCGACCAAGCTCGTGAAGCAGGGCGTGCGCGACATGGTGCGGATCTCCGATGCGCGCATGAGCGGCACCAGCTACGGCGCCTGCATTCTGCACGTCGCTCCTGAGTCTTATGTCGGCGGACCGCTGGCGCTGGTGCGGAACGGCGACCGCATCACGCTCGACGTCGCCGCGCGCACCATCAATCTTGACGTGTCGGAGGCCGAGCTCGACAAGCGCCGCGCCGCCTGGAAGCAGCCCGAGCGCCGCTTCGAGCGCGGCTATGGCTGGATGTTCACCAAGCACATCAAGCAAGCCAATGACGGCTGCGACTTCGACTTCCTCGAGACAGATTTCGGCGCACCGATCGGCGAGCCGTCGATTTACTAGAGAGCGTGACATGACCAAACTTACCGAAGCCACCCGCAACAAGCTCAAATCCGTCTCCACCGCCACCGTCGCAACCGCGTTGTTCAAGCGCGGCCTCCGCATCCAGATGATCCAGGATGTGCACCCGCTCAGTGCCGGTCAGCCGACCATGGTCGGTGAAGCCTTCACGCTGCGCTACATGCCGGCGCGCGAGGATCTCAACACCATTGAGGTCTTCAAGGACCGTTCCCATCCGCAGCGCAAGGCGGTCGAGGATTGCCCGCCGGGTTCGGTGCTGGTGATGGACAGCCGCAAGGACGCTCGCGCGGCTTCCGCCGGCGCGATCCTGGTCACGCGCTTGATGAAGCGCGGCGTCGCCGGCGTCGTCACTGACGGCGGTTTTCGCGATTCGGCCGAGATCGCCAAGCTGGGTATCCCCGCCTACCACCACCGCCCGAGCGCACCGACCAATCTGACGCTGCATCACGCCATCGAGATCAACGTTCCCATTGGCTGCGGTGACGCGCCGGTGTTTCCAGGCGACGTCATTCTCGGCGACAGCGACGGCGCGATCGTGATCCCCGCGCATCTCGCCGACGAGATCGCCAACGAGACCTTCGAGATGACCGCGTTCGAGGACTTCGTCACCGAGGAAGTCAACAAGGGCCGCGGCATCTTCGGTCTCTATCCGGCGACGGACCCGCAGACGCTCACCGACTTCGCCGCATGGCGGAAGGCGAACGGCCGCTAAGGACGGTAACCCGTCCCACAATTTCCGCCGTCGTCCTGGCGAATGCCAGGACCCATTACCCCAGGGAGGAGTTTGGCGAAGACCCGCAGTCGTCGTGCTTTCGCCCGGTACTGACACCGATCTTTATCGGATAGATCACGCGGTATGGGTCCTGGCTTTCGCCAGGACGACGATGGGGAGGCATATGAGCGCCTACACCCCGGCCTCCGCCATTCCCGCCGCCCACAGCGCGAATGCATACACGATCGCGACTTCATCGAGCCGGTTGAAGCGTCCCGAGGCGCCGCCATGGCCGGCGCCCATGTTGGTGCGGAGCAGGACCGGGCCACCGCCGCTCATGGTCGCGCGCAGGCGGGCGATCCATTTGGCGGGCTCCCAGTAAGTGACGCGCGGATCGGTCAAGCCGCCCATCGCCAGGATCGCGGGATAGTCTTTCGCCGCGACATTGTCGTAGGGCGAATACGACAGGATGGTGCGGAAATCCTTTTCGCTCTCGATCGGGTTGCCCCATTCCGGCCATTCCGGCGGCGTCAGCGGCAGCGTGTCGTCGAGCATGGTGTTGAGCACGTCGACGAACGGCACTTCGGCGACGATGCCGGCGAACAATTCGCCGGAGCGGTTCGCCACCGCGCCCATCAGCATGCCGCCGGCCGAGCCGCCGTGGCCGACGATGCGCTTTGCACCGGTGTACTTCGCATCGATCAGCGCGCGTGCGCTGGCCGAGAAATCGTCGAACGAGTTGGTCTTCTTCTCGCGCTTGCCGTCGAGGTACCAGCCCCAGCCCTTGTCGGCGCCGCCGCGGATATGGGCGATGGCGTAGACGAAGCCGCGGTCGACCAGCGACAGCCGGTTGGCGCTGAACGAGGCCGGCATCGCCATGCCGTAGGAGCCGTAGCCGTAGAGCAGCAGCGGCGCCGCGCCGTCGAGCGTGAGCCCGCGGCGATGGAGGATCGAGACCGGCACCTCGGCGCCGTCCTGCGCCTTCGCCATGATGCGCGTCGTGACGTAGTCGGCTGCATTGTGGCCGGACGGAATCTCCTGCCGCTTGCGCAGGGTGCGCGTACGCTTGACCATGTCGTAGTCGTAGACTTCCGACGGCGTCGTCATCGACGAATAGGAAAAGCGCAAATTCGTCGTCTCGAATTCGTAGGAGCCCATCGTGTCGAGCGAATAGGCCGCTTCGTCGAACGCGATGGCGTGCTCCTCATTCGAGGCGAGGTCGCGGATCACGATCGACGGCAACGCATTGGCGCGCTCCAGCCGCACCATGTGGCCGGCATAGAGATCGAGGTCGATGATGTAGATGCCCGGACGATACGGGATCAGATCGCGCCAGTTCTTGCGCTCGGGTGAAGCGAGCGGCGCGGTGACGATCTTGAAGTCGATCGCGTCGTCGGCGTTGGTGAGGATGAAGAGTTCGTCGCCACGGTCCGCGAGCGAGTATTGCACGCCTTCCTCGCGTGCCGCGACCAGGCGCGGCGGTGCGTCGGGGGTGGCGAGATCGATCAGCCGCTGCTCGGAGGTCTCGTGGTCGCCGCCCGCGATGACGCAGAAGCGGCCGCTGGTGCTCTCCTGCAGATGGGTGAACCAGCCGGAATCCTGCTCTTCGTAGACCAGCGTGTCGTCGGCCTGCCCGGTACCAAGCTTGTGCCGCCACACCTGCATCGGGCGATGATTGTCGTCGAGCTTCACGTAGAAGAAAGACGTGGCGTCCTTGCTCCAGACCACGCCGCCGTCAGTCTCCTCGACGACGTCGTCAAGGTCCTTGCCGGTCGACCAGTCGCGCACGCGGATGGAGAAATATTCCGAGCCCTTGGTGTCGGCGCTCCAGGCCTGCAGCCTGTGGTCGTTCGAGTGCCGGCTGCCGCCGAATTTGAAGTATTCATGGCCTTTGGCCAGCGCATCGCCGTCGAGCACGATGTGGCCCTCGCCGCCATCGCGCGGCATGCGGCCGAACAGCTCGTGCTGGCCGCCTTCGCGGAACTTGCGGAAATAGGCGAAGGGACCATCGGGCGACGGCACGCTGGAATCGTCCTCCTTGATCCGCCCCCGCATCTCGCGCACCAGCGTCTTCTGCAGGGCTGCGGTATGGCCGAGCAGGCTCTCGGTGTAGTCATTTTCTGCGTCGAGATATTTGCGGATGTCGGGATCGAGCACTGCGGGGTCGCGCAGCACCTCCTGCCATTTCTCGTCCTTCAGCCAGGCATAGTCGTCGGTCACGGTGATCCCATGCCGCGTGAAGGAATGCGGCCGGCGCGGGGCGACGGGGGGCTGGGATGGTGTTTTGGCTTGTGTCACTCGATCCTCATCATGTCACGTTCGCGCGCGGCTTCTTCTTCACCTCGCCCCGCTTGCGGGGAGAGGTCGGATTGCATCGAAGATGCAATCCGGGTGAGGGGGGCTCTCCGCGAGTCTCGCTGTCACCGTCCTCGTGGAGACTCCCCCTCACCCCAACCCTCTCCCCGCAGGCGGGGAGAGGGAGAAGATGCGTCCTGCCTTATATCGTCCCGATTCCACGAATTGCCAGCGCCACTGCGCCAAGGACCGCGCCAGAATAGCGCCAAGTCGCCGGGTTGTTGATCGGTCCCTTCTATGCTTTAGGCTTCCTAATCCCCGCCGCCGGTCCAGCCTGATGCTGTTCAATTCCTACCCGTTCATCCTGCTGTTCCTGCCCGCCGCGCTGGCGGGCTATTTCTGGCTCGGGCGGCGCAGCAATCTGGCGCCGGTGATCTGGCTGGCGGTGGCCTCGCTCACCTTCTATGCCATCGGCAATTGGCAGTTCGTGGCCCTGTTGCTGATATCGATCGCCTTCAACTACGGCATAGGCCACCTTCTCATCGTGGCGAAGCTCACTTCGTCGCAACGCAAGGCGGCCCTTGCCCTCGGCGTCGCCGGCGATCTCCTGGTGCTTGGCGTCTTCAAATATGCCGGCTTCGTCGCCGAGAACGTCAATGCACTGGCCGGCACGCACTTTGCGGTCCATATCCTGCTGCCGGTCGGCATCTCCTTCTACACCTTCACCCAGATCGCGTTCCTGGTCGACGCTTGGCGCGGGCAGGTCGCGGCCTACGCGCTGCCGCACTACGCGCTGTTCGTGACATATTTTCCGCATCTGATCGCGGGGCCAATCCTCCACCACAAGGACATGATCCCGCAATTCGAACGGGAGGAAACCAAGCAGCCGCACGCGCATCTGATCCTGTGCGGAATCATCATCTTCGCAATCGGGCTGTTCAAGAAAACGTGCCTCGCCGACGGCATCCAGCCGCTGGTCGCGCTCGCCTTCGATGCGCGCGCGCCGAGCTTCGACCAGGCCTGGCTTGGCGCGCTCGCCTACACGTTCCAGCTCTATTTCGACTTCTCCGGCTATTCCGACATGGCGATCGGGATATCGCTGATGTTCGGCATCTTCCTGCCGGTCAATTTCAACTCGCCCTACAAGGCCACCAGCATCGTCGAGTTCTGGCGGCGCTGGCACATGACGCTGTCGCACTTCCTGCGCGACTATCTCTACATTCCGCTCGGGGGTAACCGTCGCGGCCGCGTGCTGCGCTACGTCAATTTGCTGCTCACGATGTTGCTCGGCGGGCTCTGGCATGGCGCGGCCTGGACATTTGTCATTTGGGGCGCGCTGCATGGCGCCTATCTCTGTATCAATCACGCTTTCAATGCGCTGGTGCCGAATGTTCCGAAGTTGCTCGCGCGCCCAACCCGCGTCGCGGGGGCGGTGCTGACATTCCTCGCCGTCGTTGTCGCCTGGGTCTTCTTCCGCGCCGAACGGGTCGATTGGGCCATGCGGATCCTGAATGCGATGGCCGATCCTGGGAACATCGTGTTCGGCCGCGAAGAGATTGCGGCCTCGGTGATGGTCGCAATTTATGCCGCGCTGGTGTGGCTGGCGCCGAACACGCAAGGCATCGTGGGGTACGATCACGCCAATCGCAGGGTCGGCGACGGCCTGATGGCCGGACGGATGCGGCCGCTGGTCCTCTATGCTGCGTCGCTGGTGCTTGCGTTCGGGATTCTGGGTATCCAGAGCCACAGCGAATTCATCTATTTCCGGTTCTGATGCGAGGCGCGTTCACACATCCAGGGCGTCTTCTCCTCGCGAGCATCGCGTGCGTGCTGGGCGCGGCTGCGCTCACCTATGTCATCGATCCCCTGCAGCTGTTTCGGCCCTCGCGTCTGGTCGCGCCCTTTTATTCCGACGACACGCGCGTGCAGAATGCCGGGTTGATCCGCAGCCAGTCGTTCGACACCGTCTTCATGGGCACCTCGCTCGCGATCCATTTCCGCCAGAGCGACATCGACCATGCGCTCGGCGTGCACTCGCTCAAGCTGGCGATGACCGGCTCCAATTCGCGCCAGCAGGGGTTTGTGCTGGAGCAGGCAATCGACCGCGGCGCAAAGCGCGTGATCTGGGCGATGGACGATTTCATCTTTGTCGATGCGGCCGACATTGAGACCGATCCTTATCTTTCTGCCGATCTCTATCGCGGGACGGCAAAAGGCATCGCGTCCTATCTGTTCAGCGCGGCGATGGCGAAGGAATCCCTGTTTGCGCTGCTGCGGACGGTTCCGCCGCTGCGGCAGCCGCTGACCCGGGCCGCGCCTTATCTGCCCGTCAAGTTTGCGCTTGAAGACGTCGACGATATCTATGCATTGCCGCGCGATACCGACGTCGCGCGCGCCTATAATGCGAAAAGGACGCTCGCGGCCTTCGCCTATATCACCGATCCCGTACGCAGCCGCTTTCTCGGCGAAGGCTATCGTTACGACGCCATGGTCCGGCATTTCGAGCGTGACACCGTCGGCCTGATCGCGCGCCATCCGGACGTGACCTTCGACATCTACTTCCCGCCTTATTCGATCCTGCAATTCATAGCGATGCGCGATGCGTCGCCTGCGACGCTGAAGATCGTCACCGACCTCACCGCCGTCATGGCGCAGCGCCTGACGCAGCTTCCCAATGTGCGCCTGCACGATTTTCGGGCGATCAAGGACGTGACGCACAACCTCGACAATTACGGTGACGTCATCCACCATTCGCCGGTCGTCGATGCGAAGGTGCTGTCGTGGCTGGCGCACGGGGAATATCGGGTCGATCCGAAGGCGCCGCTTGCGTCGCTGAATGAATTGAGAGCGCAGGTCGAGGCGTATCGGATCCCGCCGCTGCCGTAGCCCGCATGAGCGAAGCGACATGCGGGGCCTCATGCAAGAATCCCGGGTGTCGCTTCGCTCACCCGGGCTACAAGATTGCTCCCACAGGGGAGAACGAAAAAAAGGCGTCTACACCGCCACCTCTTCGCCGAGATACGCGACCGCTGCCTCGAGCCCGCCTTTGCCGTGCGGGATCTTCAGCGCGTTCAGCCCGACCTCGATCACCCCCAACGTGCCGAGCAGCATCGGGGCGTTGACGTGGCCCATATGGGCGATGCGGAAGGCTTGTCCCGAGAGATCGCCGATGCCGGTGCCGAGCACCACGCCGCACTTCTCCTTGCAATAGCGTTGCAGGATTGCCGGATCGTGGCCGTTGCTCATGGTCACCGTGGTCACGGTGTTGGAGCGTTCGCTGGCTTCCGCGACGTTGAAGCCGAGCACCTGGCCTTCGGACCACGCGCCAACCGCGCGTCGTGCGGCCTCGCCGAGCAGGCTGTGGCGGCGGAAGGCGTTCTCCAGCCCTTCCTCGTGCAGCAGGTCGATCGCCTGGCGCAGCGCGAACAGCAGATGGACCGGCGCGGTGCCGGCATATTTGCGATAATGCTCGCTGCCCTCGCGCTCGCTCCAGCTCCAATAGGGCGTGCTCATGTTGGCGGTCTTCTGGACCTCGAGCGCGCGCGCATTGGCCGCGACGAAGCCGAGGCCGGGCGGCGTCATCAGGCCCTTTTGCGAGCCCGACATCGCGACGTCGATGCCCCATTTGTCCATCTCGAACGGCATGCAGCCGAGCGAGGCGACAGTGTCGACCATGTACAGCGCCGGATGGCCGCTCGCCTTGATCGCCTTGCCGATCGCCTCGATGTCGTTCTGCACGCCAGACGCCGTGTCGACCTGGACGACGACGACGGCCTTGATCGTATGCTCCTTGTCGCGGCGCAGGCGCTCCTCGACCTCGTGCGGCCGCACCGCGCGGCGCCAGTCGCCCTTGAGCACCTCGACCTCGGCACCCATCAGCGCTGCGGCATGGCCCCAGCCGATTGCGAACCGTCCGCTTTCGAGCACCAGCACCTTGTCGCCGCGCGACAGCACGTTGCTCAATGCTGCTTCCCAGGCGCCGTGACCGTTGGCGATGTAGATGTAGGACTTGCCCTTGGTGGCAAACAGTTTCGAGATGTCGCTGAGCAGGCTCTCGGTCAGATCGGTCATCTGTTTGGAGTAGATGTCGATCGCCGGACGATGCATCGCCCCGCAGCACCTCGTCGGGCATATTGGTGGGCCCGGGGATGGCCAGAAATTCCCGGCCCGCGCGAACGGTCATTGCTGTTGGTCCTTGTTGCCTGAGAACAGGATGGTGGGTCGCTGATTCACACTTTTACGCGGCGCTGCGGTGCAAGAAAAGGCCGGAAAACGCAGGTCTGAATTGGGTTATCTCTTAGTCTCGCGGCAGCCCGCATCTTCGGCTTCCTCCACCGAGCAGAACCAGCGCGTGCCCTTGCTGATCTTCATCTTGATCTGCGCATACCAGCGGCTGGTCGGCCGGTGATAGATGCATTCGCCGGCGGAGTTGACGTTGCCCTTGATGGTGCAGTCCGGCGAGGGAGCGACCGGGCCCGAGGCCGAAGCGAGCAGGATCGCATGCGCGCCGTCGGGCGGCTTGGTGGCGCCGAGGATAGTGGTCTTCTTGTTGCGCTCGCGCCAATCCCAGGGCGCGATGAAGGCGCCCTGCCACATGCCGGCCTTGGCCTCGCGCGCGGCCTTCTCGTCCGCCTCATAGTCGTGCGACATGCGGGTGTAGGCCAGCGCCCAACCTGCGCGCACCAGCCATTTCTGGATATCCTCGCCGCCGACATCGCAGCGCGCCACGGTGCGGCCGCGCCGGTCGATCGACCTCGCATGGCAGATCCAGCTCTTGCCGTCGGCGTATTTGGCGAACTCGTCGCGGGCCGCGATGCCGCAGGTCCAGCGCTCGCCCTTGTTGTTGAGGCAGAGCTGGTCGACCGCGGGCGCGTCGATGCCGCCGAGCCTGATCCGCGTGTTGCCGATCATCACGGCGTCGCCGGCGCGAACCTTTGCGGTGCCGGTGATGTCGGCGGCCTCAGCCTGCGACGGCAAGCCGGGGACGGATAAGGCGAGCAATGACAGCGCAATCAGGAATTTCCGCAACATGCCGGTCCGCGTGTGATGAAAACTGCGATAGACCTCGCAATTGTGGTCGGCTTTTGTCCGCCCGGCCAGCATATGCCTGGCAGTTGGGCTTTCAACTTACTGTCATCTTTCGTCTCCACGGCGCAGAAGTGGTGGGTTACGCTTCGCTTACCCACCCTACGAAACCTATCCCCGCGCCATCGCCCGCTTGGCCACCGCGAGCCCCATCAGCACGAACGCCGACGTGACCTCCGGACCGCCGACCAGAATCCGCGTCGGCGTCTTCATCTTGTTCCATTCATAGGCACGGAACGGGCCGCGGCGACCGCCTTCGCCGAGGCTCGCGACGATCACGTTCAGCGCCGGCGCAAAGGCGCGTGGGTCCGCGCCGAGATGGCCGAGCGCGATCAGCGCGAGCGCTGCGTCGAACACGTTCATCTCGGCGGCCATCAGCTCGCCCTTGACGTAGGAGAGCACGCGGTGGCGGATGAAATCGAAATCGCCGTCGGGATCGATGATCGCCTGCGCCGCCAGCGGCAGCGCCAGGAAGGCGGCGTAGCAGCGGCCGAAATAGGCGCTGTAGAGCTCCGGCAGATAATAGATGTGCGAGCGCGGATTGGCGAAGGCGCCGCTTGCTGCCAGCCGCTTCTGGAAGCCGATGATGCGATGCACGGTGGCAAGCCGCGCCGGCGTCTCCAATACTTTCCAGCGCGCGAGGTTGCGGAAGCTGACCTCGAGAATGTCGAGATTGAGCGTCGGATCGAGATCGTTGCCGTAGGGCCGCTCGCCCTTGAGATTGTCGATCCAGGTCGCAACCCCGCCCTCATAATCGATATTGTCGTTGATCGGCACGGTCACGCGCGGCTCGTTGACGCCCGCCTGTACCTGATAGCCCGCGTAGAAATCCAGCAGCGGCTGGTCGAGGATCGGATCGATGCAGCCGGCCTGCGTCGCCGCGGAGATCGAGCACGCCGTGGTGTCGCAATCCGGCACGTAGACGCCGAAACCGAGGTCCTGCTTGATCTGGGCGAAGTAGCGCGAGAAGCGCGGATGCGGTGCGGGCGCGAGCGCGGTGATGACGTTGAACCGCGCGCCGTCGACGCCCTCGACCTCTTCGCGGCTGATGTTGACGCAGAAATCGACCATGTCGGCAACCGCGCGCTCCGCCGCAATCTTGTCGGCGAGCGAGGCCAGCCCGGTCTCGACGTAACTCAACAGCGCCTCGATGAAGAACGCGTCGTAATAGGCCGAGCGGTGCCGGATCTGCACCGGCTCCCACATCGGTTCGGCAACCCCTCGCCAGGGCGGATTGACGACTGCGCGCGCCGGCGATCGCGCGATGAAGACACGGGCGAGGTTGAACAGCAGCGAGGAGTTCTTGTAGCCACGCGCGTTGAGGCCCGTGAGCGCCATGGTCAGCTCGCGCCCGCGGAAATCGGGATCGCCGATCAGGTTGAACGCGGCGTAGGTCGGCAGAAAGCCATTTTTGCGGTACGAGCCCAGCAGATGCTGCGCGCAGTCGCGGATCACGCCGTCGATCTGCGATGGCTGCGGCATGGCGCCGGTGAACATGGCCGGCGGCGGCTTGGGATGATCCAGCGCGATGCTGTCGACGAGATCGGCAACGGGCTGGCCGACCGCCGCCCAATCGGGCTCGGCCTCGTCGCGGGCGCGCACCAGCGCCTGGCGCAGCCGGGCCAGTTTGCCTTCGTCGCGCAGCTCGGGCAGTCCGGCCCGGCGGAGCAATACCCGCAATGCGGGATTGCCGAGCGCGGTCTTGTAGAACTTGGCCAGATGCGGATCGCCGCTGGCCGCAACAGACAGTACGGGATCGCAGACGTCGTAAAGCGAGGGGCCGTCCTTCCGCGCCGTCAGCGCCCGGCAGGCGGCGCCGGCAAAATATTGAAAGCTCATGAAATAACCTGGTCGCGGGAATTGGCTGGGGGGCCGGCCGGCACGCTCCCAGCCGCGTGCCACCCCCTGCAAGTCGTTGAAAAAGCTACCCGGATTCGCAGGAAATACAAATGTGATGACAGTCACAGAAAAAGCCGGCACGAAGCCTGCATAATCAGGCTCCGGAAGGCTACGGGGACGCAAAAAAATCACACTTTTGGCGGTGACAATTAGCTCGTACTTCCAGTGACTTAGCTCAAATTTTCGGCGATCTATTGCGGGGGAGGCGATATCCGGTTAAGGCTTTGTTTGGTGCGGCGCCGCAAATTGCGCGCAATTCGGGGGCACACCCCCGGCCAATCCCTCAAACCCAAAGACGCTATCGCGCTACTCAAACAGTGTGCGCGTGCTTGGCTGGTCTTTGGCACTGACAGGAATGACGCGAGATGAATGTAACGCAGCTCGACATTTCCCGACGCACGATCGCGGTGGCCGCAGCCCTCATCGGCACGGTCTCGCTCGTGATCGGCGCCCATGCTGCCCTCAACATGCGGGCGCTCGATGCCGCCAAGGCCGTTTCGACCGACCAGGTCACCGGTTCGATCGGCCAGGCCTCGCGTCTCGCCCTCGTCATCGGCAATGGACACTACCCCGACGCCAGCGCGCCCCTGACGCAGTCGATCAACGACGCCCGCGCGCTGTCCTCGTCGCTGCGCAAGAACGGTTTTGACGTCGACATGGTGGAAGACGCGACCAAGGACGACATGGTTCGCGCCGTCAATCGCCTGAAGTCCCGGATCAAGCGCGACACCGTCGTCATGCTGTTCTTCGGCGGCTACGGCGTACAGGCCGGCCGCGAGAGCTACATGCTGCCGGTCGATGCCGTGATCTGGAAAGAAAGCGATGTCCGCCGTCACGGCGTCTCCATCGAGGGCGTGCTTGACATGATGAAGGAGCAGGGCGCCAAGGCCAAGCTCGTCGTGGTCGACGCCTCCCGCCGCAATCCCTATGAGCGTCGCTTCCGCTCCTACAGCCACGGCCTCGCGCCGATCAGCGCGACCGACAATGCGCTGATCCTCTCCTCGGCTTCGCCCGGCAAGGTCGTCGACGACGGCAAGGGCGAGCACAGCGTGCTGGTCAGCGAGTTCCTCAACAACCTCAATGCGCAGGGCAGCGCCGAGAGCGTCTTCAACAAGACCCGCCTTGCCATCTCCCGCGCCAGCGAAGGCGACCAGGTCCCGACCGTCTCCTCCTCCCTGCTCGAGGACGTCCATTTCGGCGAAGCCGGCGGCTAGTTTTTCTTAGCGCTGGTAGGGTGGATTAGCGAAGCGTAATCCACCACTTCTCTCGTCAGCATGGAAAGCAAAGAGGTGGATTACGCCTTCGGCTAATCCACCCTACGATTGACGTGCTCAGCGCACATCTGCCTCTCCACCGTCATTGCTTCGTCGCTTTGCTCCTCGCAATGACGATCGCGGGGACTACTTCGCCGCTTCCGCGGCCATCACCGTGCGCACCGGATCGCCTTCGCGCAGCAGCGCGCCGGCGCGGGCGACGACGATATCGCCTTCGTTGAGGCCGTCGCGGATCTCGATATTGCCGCCCGACATCAGTCCGACCTCGACGCGCTTGGTCTCGACGCGGTTGCGGCGGATCACCTGCACGACGGTGCCGGCGGAGGAATACTGCACCGAGGTTAGCGGCACCGCGACATTGCAGCTCTGGCCCGACTTGATCAGCGCACGGCCGCTCGCATTCAGCAACAGCCGCTTCTGCGAGGAAATGCCGATATAGACCATGCCCTGCTGGATGTTCGGCTCGACCGTCGGGCCGATGCGGCGCACCTTGCCGTCGATGTCGCCGGCGCCGGCGATGCGCACCGTCGCCACCTGATTGACTGCGAGCTTGCGCATATCGCTGGTCGCGACCAGGGCGACGAGATCGTACTCGCTGCGCGCCACGATCGTGAACAGCGCCTCGCCCTTGGCGGAGGCGAGGTTGCCGATCTGCGCGGTCGACGTCGCGATCACGCCTGCGACGGGGGCGGTGACCTGAAGCGTGCCGCCCTCGGGCAGTGCCAGCCGCGCCAGCACCTGGCCGGCGGTGGTGGTGTCGCCGGCTTCCGCCAGCACCTCCGTCACCTTCAGGCCGGGCCGCTCCGGCCGCACCGAGCTTGCCTCGCGCGCGATGATCGTGCCGGTGCCCTCGACGATGTCGGAGAAACAGGATTTTGCGACCTTCAGCACCGTGACCGCCGGCCCCTTGGGCGCGTCGTCATCGGCGGCGGCAGCGGGCTGGGCCGACAGCACCAGCAGTCCGGCGAGCGCAACGAGATGTCTGGAAACAGGACGCGCAGGCAATGAACGCATGGGTCATTCCGGTTGGGGCCTTGACGGCCTCATCGTTAGCAGAAGCGATCGCTGCGAGCCAAGGGCACATCAGGGCCGGCCGGATGAGAATGCCGCCGCAGCACGGGCGGCGCGATGCCGCCCGTTGAATTAGTCTTCGGGGCCGGCGCCAAGGTTCGCTGTCTTCCACCGTCCCTGCGGCCATCCTTCGAGGCGCCCGCCTGCGGCGGGCCCTCAGGATGAGGTCATGCCTCGCGGCGGGATGTCAGACCCTCATGGTGAGGAGCCCGCCAAAGCGGGCGTCTCGAACCATGCAGGCCGAACTCGTCCCGCAGCGGAGCAATCTCACGGCAGGCTCAAGAACTCCACCCAGTTCGGCTTCTTGCCGGTGGCGTAGGATTTCAGCTTGGCGAGTGCCCCGCTGCTCTGGTCGATGGCATAGACCGTCATGCTGTCGGCGAGCTCGCCCACTGCGGCAAGGTAGCGCCCGCTGGGATCGATGTGAAAGCCGCGTGGCTGCTTCTCGGTCGGCACGCTGCCGATCGTGGTCAGCTTGCCATTTGTCGCATCGACCTTGTAGGCGGTGAGCGTGCTGGTGGTACGCTCGGAGGCGTAGAGGAAACGGCCGTCGGGGGTGATTTGGATGTCGGCGGCCCAGGGCTTTCCGGTAAATCCTTCGGGCAGCGCGCTGGTGCGCTGGATCTCGTCCCATGCGCCGCCCTTGGCCTCATAGGCGAACGCCGCGACGTCGCCGTTCAGCTCGTGGAGGAGATAGACGAACTTGCCGTTGGGGTGGAATGCGAAATGCCGCGGCCCCGATTTCTCCGGCACCTTGTGGGCCGGCGGATCGCTCGGCGTGAGCGTGCCGGTCGTGGCATCGAACGCGAAGGCCAGGATCTGGTCGGAGCCGAGATTGGTCGCGAACGCGAAGCGGTTGTCGGGCGAGGGCAGGAAGGCGTGCGCGTTCAGCCCGGTCGGGATCACCTGCTTCGGCTCGCCTGCGACGCCGTTGGCGAGCAGCGGATTCAGCGCGACCTTGTTGCCGCCATAGGAGGCGCTGAACAGGAATTTGCCGCTACGGTCGATGGCGATATTGGCCATGCTGTCGGCGAGCGGGCCGTTGCCGAGATGGCTGAGCTGGCCCGTCTTGGGATCGATCGCAAAGCTCACCGCGAGAAACGGCTGCGAGCGGACACCGGCGATCAGCACGCGATGATCGGGCGTGATCGCGAGCGGCGTCGAGGAGCCGGGCTTTTCGACGCCGGTGAAGGCGGCCGTCTGCACGGGCGTCATCTCGCCGTTCTCGGCCATCTTGAACACGCTGATGTCGTTGCTGTCGGCGTTGCCGACATAGGCGAAGGTCTCGGCCATGCCGGCGCGGACTCCAGAAATGAGAGTGAGGAAAGCAAGCGTGGTGGCGATCGCGGCGCGGGGTACGCCGGATCTGATGCGTCGGGTCGGTCTCAGCATGGGGTCCTCCTGGATGCCGGTGCGGCATTTGTCGTTTTGCCGGCGAGGATAGCGGCAGCCGCCCCGCCGCGCCAAACTCCAATTGGGATCGATCGATGCCGAAATGGTATCGGTGGGAAACCTACCGTATCGCCGCTGTGCGGGAGGGCAGATGAGGCCCGGGCGGGGTGTGGGGCGGCCCGAGCACGGTCCACACGGTGACCGCGAGCAGAGCGCAGGTCAGGATCGTCCAGGCGACGAGTCGTTTCCGCATCAGGCCGAATCCGTCAGTCACATGAATGAGAATGCTCCCGGGGGCGGGCCTGGCGATCGTGCGCTGCAAATCGCGGCGATCCTGTGAACTCGTTCACAGCCGAACCGAACCAATACCGCGCGAGCGCATTGAACCGGCATGCCCCGTGAAAACGATCTCGAAGGTAAGCCCGACATGGGCGGCAAGCATGGCGGTCAGGCCGGCCAGCCCAAGCTGCCGCCGCGCCCGCGTCAGGGCGAGCGCGACGAGGACGTCGTGGCAAAGCGCCACACCGGCCAAACCGATCCCGACTCCGCGCCGACCAAACCAAAATAGCACCTCGCCCGCGCCGCCCGCGCACTGGGAACGGCAGCCTCGCCTTGCCGTTACCCTGATCCCGCGGGCGGAGCAGATCGAAACGGAGGCTGGCACGTGTTTTGGATTTATTGGGACACCGCCTGGTCGCTCATCATCAGCGGCATCATGTTCGCGACCATCGTCGCGCATCCCGATGCCGAGTTCGTCGAGATCCACGCGGCCAAGCAGGTCAAGTGAGCCCGCGCCGGCCGGTTCAGCGGCGCGTCATCGTATGCTGGGCCGAGCCGGGACATCAGAATTCAAAATCTCAAATCATGCTGCCCGGCATGAAGCAGCGGATCTTGGCGCGGCCGTTGACGTAATACGGCCAGACCATGGTGCGGCCGGCGCGGTTCGGCTCGGTGATCACGGTGTCGTCGGGCACCTCGATCCAGTCGCCCAGGAGTCGCACGCGATAATGTCCGTTGCTCGTGTCCCAGTCGACATCGTCGAGCGCGGTGCCGTCGGCGTCGGCGCAGCAGGGACCGCCGCCCTTGCTGTGCAGGCTCTCGAACCAGCCCTTGAGGGGAGAGTTCGCGTAGCGACCGTCGTCGCGGGCCTGCACGGATGGGCCGATCATGGCAGCAACCGCTACGAGAGTGACCATCCTGAATGCCGCGATCGCCATATCGCCTCGCTCGATCTCGCGCGCGTACGAGCGCAGACGAGGAGCCGCCTGCGCGGCACGTGACGCAATGCTGGCTGGCGCCGCCGACCGGTTCCAGCCGTCTCAGCGGGGCGATAACCGCGAGGGTCGATGTTTGATCCTATTTTCAAGGGCGCGGACCTATCGAGTCCGCGCCCTGCTTCGTTTCTAACCCGGCAAGCGGTCAGTAGTCCCAGAACACCGGCACCCAACGGAAGGCGTCGCCGTCGGCAGCCACCCGGCCCACGGACGGGAACGGCAGGTGCGTCGCCACCAGCATTTCGCCGGTCTCGGCAAGCTGTCGCAACAGATGAACGCGAACGCGCGCGGCCTCCTCGGGGTCGTGTTCGAAACCGTTAAACCAGTCGGGTTGCTCGAACCCGACGGCAAACACGGCATCGCCGGCGAATGTCAGCGCGTCATCGCCGGACGCCATGCGAACCACGCTGTGTCCGGGCGTGTGGCCGCCGGTGCGACGGGCGATGACGCCAGGCGCAATCTCTTGCTCGTCATCGAACAGCCGCAGCTGAGGGCCGTACTCCTTCAGGAACTGCTTGGCGGTCGATCGCAGCGCGTCCGGAAACCCTTCCGGCATGGCGGTGCGGGAGAAGTCAGGCTTTTCCCAGAACTTGACCTCGGCGGCCGCGACGTGGATCCGCAGGTCCTTGCGCAGCTGCTGCTTCACCCCGTCGACCAGCAGCCCGCCAATGTGGTCCATGTGCAGATGGGTGAGCACCAGATCGGTTACCGCCGAAAGATCGATGCCGGCGGCCGCCAGTCGCCTGATCAACTGCCCGGCGCGCGGCAAGTTCAGGTTCGGGTCCGAGCCCAGTCCGGCGTCGATGAGGATGGTCTTGCCGCCGCTGCGGGCCATGACGGCGTTCAGCGCCCAGTCGAAAGCATCCTGCGGCAGGAACATGTCGTGCAGCCAGGTCGCCCGCACGGCCGGGTCGGCGTTGTGCGCGAGCATCTTGGTCGGCAGCGGCAGCACGCCGTCGCTGACCACCAGCACGTCGATCTCGCCGATCTTCAGCGCGTAGCGCGACGGAACGAGCTCTTCGGGTCCCGATGACACGGGATATGAGGTGTTGTGCAGATTCATGTTGGTCTCCTGGTTCAAAGATAGAGGCTTCCGGCTGGTGGTTGAGCAGGCCGCGCCGCCGGGGGAGAGCGCAGCCCGTGATCGCTTGGTGCGCTAGACTTCGGTCACCCGTTCCGGATCGGCCGACGCGAGCGCCAGGGCGCGCTCCGCCTTCGGCGGATAGATCCAGACGGTGTTGATCTCACGCTTGGTCTTCTTGGCGACGTCGCCGACCAGCTCGACCTTGCGCTCCCATCCGCGTGTGAACAGCGCGCCGGCTTCGCCGAGGTCCAGGCAGGTGACGTAGGCCTTCTGGTGGTAGGGCCTGGTCGGAACGCCGAGCAATTCGGCCGCGGCATTATTGCCGGCAAAGGCGCCCATTCGCGTGGCGTGCTGGCACGACATCAGTGCGTAATTGCCCTCGGCGTCGCAGGCGGCGCGTGCTGCGTCGCCGGCCGCGAAGACACCCTGAACGCCTGGCACCTGCAAGAAGCGATCGACCAGCAACCGTCCGAAATTGTCGCGCTCGGCGGGAATCTGCCCGGTCAGCGGCGCTGCACGCATGCCCGCCGCCCAGATCACCGTCTCGGTTTCGATGTGCTCACCGCTGGACAAGGTGACGCCGGTCTCGTCGAGCGCGGCGACGCCGGCACCGAGCCGTGTCTCGACGCCAATCTTGCGCAAGGCTTCCTCGATGACGGGGCGGGCGCCTGCACCCATGTCGGGTGCGATCGCAGTGTTGCGATCGACGATGACGACGCGCGTCCTGGCATTGGGGCCCAGGATTTCGCGCAGCCGCGCCGGTATTTCGGTGGCCGCCTCGATCCCGGTGAAGCCGCCGCCGGCGACGACGACCGTGTCGCGTCCGTTCACGGCAGGCCGCTCCGCGAGGCCATGCAGATGCTTGTCGAGCGCAACGGCGTCGTCGAGCGAATCGACGCTGAAGCCATGCTCGGCGAGGCCCGGAATGTTCGGACGGAAGAGCCGGCTGCCGGTGGTCACGACCAGGCGGTCGTAGGACAGCGTCTTTCGCGCGCCCTTCGCGGGCGTGATCTGCACCGTTCGGGCCTCAGTGTTGATCGTCTCGGCGCTGCCCTGGATGTAGTCGACGTCGATCGCCTCGAGGACCTCGAGCAGCGGGGCCGTCAGGGTTTCCGGCTTCGGCTCGTAGAGCCGCGGACGGACCACCAGCGTCGGCTCCGGTGAGACGAGCGCGATCTGCAGATCTTGCGGCGAGACGCCCCGGATGTCGCGCAGTCGCGCTGCGGAAAGGGCGGCGTACATGCCGGCGAAGCCGGCGCCGATGATGACGAGTCGCATGGATTTTCTCCTTGGTTGCTGTTCGAAAGATCGCGCACGACCGCGCTGCTGCGTTGAGGGCAGCGTCCGGCGTCGGCGCGTGGGTGGGTTGGGTCGCTGGCTTAGGGCCCGATGCAGCGTGCCATCACCGATCTCGGCGGCTGGCCGTAGCCCATGACGACGGGCTGAGGCTCATTTCGACCCCAGTCCTGATAGGGAAGGCCGGCGCCATTTCGGATCATGATGGAAACGGGCGGGTGTGCCGGGTGCATGTTGTAAGCCGGAATTTCCACTTCCTCGCCCGTCGCCGACGTGAAGCGAACGGCCAGCGAGAGTCCGTACAAGGTCGCGGTTGCGAGGCTCCGGCGGCGTGATGAGATCAACCGTCGGCTGACGAAATCTTTCCAGGTCATCTTTGGTCTCCCTCGATTGGTCTGGACATGGAGATGATGTAGCTGACCCGATTTGCCGTTGCCCCAGCGCGATTGCCGTCGCTGTCGAGAGATTGCTGCTAACGCATGCGCCTGCGCCAATCGCTCGGCGTCTCGCCCGTCAGCTTCTTGAATGCCGCGGCGAAGGCGGTCTGCGAGGAATAACCAAGCGCCGCGGCGACCGACACGATCGATTCGTCGCTCTCCCGCAGCATGTTCATGGCCTGCTCGAGCCGGTGCTGGCGCAGCCAGGCATGCGGCGACAGCCCGGTGCTCTCCTTGAAGGACCGGCAGAAATGAAAGCGCGACAGACCTGCATCGGATGCCAGCGCATCGAGCGAGACGTCCGCTTCGCTGTCGGAGCGCAATCGTTCGATCGCACGGAGCAGGACCTTCGGCGCCAGCCCGCCCATGGTCGGCTGGAACGTGGTCGGCGATCCCGCATGCGCAGCCAAAAGGCGCGTGGCCAGAAGATCGGTGAGCTGATGCCGGAACAGCGTATCAAGGATGCCATGGCTTACCAGCGAATCCGCCGCGCTCAGGAGCAGTCGGGACGTGATCGTGTCGGGATGCGCCGTTCGCTCGATCAATTCGGCGGGCCCGGCGGTCCCGGCCTCGCCGGCGATGCGCTGCAGCGTTGCATCGGGAAGGTAAAGCTGCACGACGTCGACGGGCTTCGGAATGTCCCATCGGGAGCTCGACCCTTCTGGAACGATGTTCACGACCCCCGGACGAAACGTGCCGATCGCGATCGATTTTCCCGAGCGCCGCTCCATGCGCTGCATCACGCCTTTGTGCGCCATGATCACGTGATGGCGCATGGGTTCGACGACGTCGTGCAGCGGATCATGCTTCCAGTGCGCGATACCGGCACCGGAGGCGTCCAGCGCCACGCGAAACGGCTGGGTCCTGAGCACGCGCGCCATCTCTCCGTCTGCGGCGCGCCGCTCGGAGTTCGAGCGGTCGTCAGGCTGTGCGTCGGGTGCGGGCAGCAAGCCCTTGTGCGAGGGATTGCGCATGAGTGCAGTGTTCCCGGTCATGATGTGGCTCCTGCTGATCAACTCGGGCTTTCGATCAGTCGTCCGCATTTGTACGGAACGGCGCGTGTTCTATGCGCCGCGATTGCGGTGCGTATTTCCTGAACTCGGCATGCTTTGTCCGATCCTGCTCCAAGCCGGCCCGCGCTTTCGCGAACGCACGGTGAGCGGGCGGGGAGGAGAAGTGCTTGTGAGAAAAGGGCGCTGGCCGCCACACCGCCGCCACATCGATGTCGCGATTGGGCACGCTTGTGGCGTGGAACGGTTGGATTTCAAGGCGGACAAGCCTCGTCCGGAAATCCTCCAAACGGAGGGACGGGGCGACCGGGGGCGCTAGGCTGCGGCCGCTTGTGCCGACAACAGCTGCTTCAACTTCGCCGCCGGCACCGCAGGGCTGAACAGCCAGCCCTGCATCTGGCTGCATCCGAGCTGGAGCAGCACTTTGCGCTGGGCTTCGGTCTCGACGCCTTCCGCGGTCGTCGCCATGTGGCGGGCGGCGGCCATGTGCACCACCGCCTGCACGATCGGCGAGGAATCCTCGGGTTCGCCGATGTCGCAGATGAAGCTGCGGTCGATCTTGATCTTGTCGAACGGGAAGCGATGCAAATAGCTCAGCGACGAATAGCCGGTGCCGAAATCGTCGAGCGCGATGCGCACGCCGAGTTCGCGCAGCTGCTGCAGGATCGTCAGCGCCTCCTGGTCGTCGCGGATCAGGACGGTCTCGGTGATCTCGAGCTCGAGCCGTCCGGGCGCGAGACCCGACTCGGCGAGCGCGGCGGCGACCTTCAGCGCCAATGTCCGCGCGCGGAACTGCACCGGTGAAACGTTGACCGCGATGTGGATGTCGCCGGGCCAGGAGGCGGCCTCGGTGCAGGCCTGCCTCAGCACCCATTCGCCGATCTCGCCGATCAATCCGGTCTCTTCCGCAACCGGGATGAAGTCGGCGGGCGAGACCATGCCGCGCTCCGGATGGTGCCAGCGCAGCAGCGCTTCGCAGCCGGTGACGACGTTGGCCGCGAGATCGACCAGTGGCTGGTAGTGCACCTCGAATTCGCCGCGGGCCAGCGCCTGGCGCAGATCGAACTCGAGCTGGCGGCGCAGCCGCGCCTTGGCGTCGTATTCGGGCGCGAAGACACGGAAGGTGCGGCGGCCCTCGGATTTCGCCGCATACATCGCGAGATCCGCGCGCTTGAGCAGATCGTCGAGATTGTCGCCGTGGTCGGGTGCGATCGCGATGCCGATGCTGGCATCGGTCGGGATTTCCTGGCCGTCGCAGTCCACGGGCGCGCGCAGCGCCGTCAGGATCTGCTCGGCGAGGGCCGTCAGCTCGGCCACATCGCGGGTGCCGGCCTTGACGATGGCGAATTCGTCGCCGCCCAACCGTGCGACCATGTCGTTGCCGCTGATGCAGGCGCGCAGGCGGTTCGCGACCTGGCGCAGCAGCTCGTCCCCGACCTCGTGTCCGAGCGAATCGTTGACGCCCTTGAACTCGTCGACGTCGATATAGAGGATCGCGAACGGCTTGCCCTGGGCAAGCTCCGCGACGCGCCGCTCCAGATGGCCGCGCATCAGCACGCGGTTGGGCAAGTCGGTCAGCGCGTCGTAATGCGCCATATGCGCGATGCGCTCGTCGGCGCGAATGCGTTCGGTGACGTCGTCATGGGTCGCGAGCCAGCCGCCGGCGGTGCCGGGCTGGTTCTTGATCTCGATCAGGCGGCCATCGGAGGTCTCGACGATCGTGCTCTGCGTCTGCCCGGCATTGCCCAAAATGCCATCGCAATAGGAATCGACGTCGCCGTGGAACGAACCGGTGTCGTGGCGATGCTGGATCACGTCGCGGAAATACGCGCCGGGCTTCACCACGTCGGCCGATAGGCCATACATCTCGATGTAGCGCCGGTTGCAGACGATCAGCCGCTCGTCCTGATCGAACATCAGGAGACCCTGCGTCATCGTGTTCATCGCGGTATCGAGCTGGTGCTTCTCCACGGCGAGACGGCGGGTCATCTGGCGGAAGATCAAATACAGTGTGAGCACGAGCAGGCCGATCGACAGCACGGCGACGGCCACGAAGAATTTCGTTTGCGTGTGCCATGTCGCGAGCGTCGCATCCAGCGACTTGGTGGCAACCACCACCAGCGGCTCGCCGGTCAGGAGGCGTGCGGCGACGATACGATCCTTGCCGTCGATCGGGCTTGCGAGCTGGGTCGTGACGAAGGTGCGCTCGAACACGGCCATCTGCTCGGGCGTGCCGTTGCGGAAATTCTGACCGATCATCGCGTCCACATGCGGAACGCGCGCGAGCAACTGGCCGTTCTGGTGGTGCATCGCGATCGAGGAGTCCTCGCCGAGCCCGCTCGAGGCGAAGAAGGATTCGAGCTGGTCCGGCGCGATCGCACGTGAGACCAGCCCAAGGAATTCGCCGTGAGGGCCGGAGACGCGGCGCGCGAACACGATCGCCGGTCCGCCGCCCAACCGTCCGGGCACCACCTCGACCTCTTCCTGCGAAGCCGGATTGTTCTTGAGGCGATCGAAATAGCCGCGGTCGGCGACCGAAACATCGGCGACCGGCCAGCGCCGCGACGAGTTGATCAGCACGCCCCTGGCATCGAACACGTTGGCGCCGGCGACGTCCGACCAGCCGCTGGCTTTGGCGCGCAGCACTTCGTGCACGGCGAGCGTGCCCATCTCGCTGCGGAAGACATCGGCGGACTCGATGCCGTGGCTTTCGAGCTCGGCGATGATGCTCTTCTGCAGCACCGCGAAGTCCTCGAACTCGCGGTCGAAATGGCGGGCGAGCAACCGGACCGCGCTCTCCAGGCTGTCGCGGCCGCTTTCGATTGCATTCTGCCGGAAGCGGTCGACGGTGAGCGCGGTGCCGATCGCCATTGCGGCCATCAGCACGAAGCCGCCTGCGATCAGCCATGTCAGCGGCGCGCCGCGCCAACGGCGCAGCAACGCGCGCATGCGCGCGCTCCATCGGATCGATGTGCCCATCCAGCCCTCCCGTGGGATGCAAGATGCGGCAAAACCGACAAGACCGCGTTACCAGTAAGGGTTAGGAAAACATGAATCGGAGCGTAATCAGAGGGTTGGTTCCATCGCCTGTCTGAAGGCGCGGTGAGCCCATGGTTCCCTCAGCGTCGGATCTCCCATCTCAACGCTTCCGCATTGGTCCTGGCGAACATCGCCGGCACGTCGAAGGTCCCGGTCTTGAGATCATAGCGGCAGCGCCAGTCGGCCAATCCCTTCACGGCGACGTTCTTCGGGTGCTTGTCCATTTCGCCCGACAAGGAGATCACGAGGTAACGGTTGTCCGGCCAGTGCACGCCGAGGCCGCGATAGGCCTCTTCGGTGCCTTTCACGAGATTGGCCGAGATGTGGTAGTCGAGCTTCATCTTCCCGGTGTCCGGGCGGCTGTGGAAATAGGCCCAAGCCAAGTCGCTGAACGAGGCCTTCGTCGCACTGACGAAGACGCCCTTCTCGACATGGTAGAGATAGAGGTCCTGCTCGCCGGAGCCGGTCTTCTGCATCCGCACCAGCCATTGCGAGTCGGGCGTGAAGCGGAAGCCGGCGCCGTAACCCTGCTCGGGCTTGAGCTCCGTCATCTGTTCGCCACGCCTCGCCCAAGCCTGCCATTTGACGTCGAAATCCCCGCTGTCCTTCATGTACTGCTCGATCCCCGTGGCGCCGTCGGGCGAGGTGAAGGCGAGATCGGCATTGTCGGTGAGGATGTAATCCGGCGGCGGGCCGGACGCGGCGAGCCCTGCAGTTGCGGCCAGCGTCAGGGCAAGCACGAGCCCAAGCAACAGCCCAGGCACCAGCCATTGTGCGGGACGGCAAAATGCGTTCACGGAAAGAATTCCTCAAGAAAAATGCCGCGATGCGGCCTCCATCATTTGACGCCGGCGGGGGTACGCCGGTTCATCCCCGGCGTGCCGGCTCATCATCCTATCGACCGTCTTGCTGCCGTGGGCAAAACGGCGCACCTTGCCGGGCCGATTGATTTGCAAGGTTCTTCCCTGATCAAGGTTCGTTCCGATGGTGACCGCATCCAAGGCCTTCATTGCATTCTGTCTGCTCGCGGTGGGCGGCACCGTGCTGGTGATCGGCCCCACCGAGCTGCGTCGCCTGCTGCCGATGGGGGCGAAGACCGACATCGCCGCCAGGCCGGAACCCAAGGTCGAGCAGAAGGTCGAGGCCAAAGTCGAACCCAAGCCGGAACTCAAGCCGGAAGAGCCCAAGCTCGCCGCGGTCGCGCCGCCGGCACCAGCTGCATCTCCGGCCCCCGAGCCGAAGGCGGGTGCACTGGCTGAAACCCAGAAGCAGGTCACGGCCGCGCTTGCCGATCTTGCACCGGTCAAGCCGCCGCCGGCGGTTGCCGATAGCGGCCCCCGTTTCGACGTCGCGCGCGTCGACGATCACGGCGAGGCGGCGGTGATCGCGGGCCAGGCGACGCCGGGCGCCAAGGTCGAGCTGCTGCGCGACGGCAAGCCGCTCGACACTGTGGTGGCGAATGCCTCGGGCCAATTCGTGATGACGCCGCCGCAGCTTCCCGCCGGTTCCTATGAGCTGACCCTGCGGGCGAAATCGCCTGACGGCACCATCACGCAATCCGGCCGCAGCATGCCGGTGGTGATCGCCGAAGCCGCGCCGCCGCCCGCGCGCCCTGCACCGGTCGCGCGGCAAGAGACGAAGCAGGAAGCGAAGGCCGAGAAGCCCGACGACAAGTCGGATGTCGTGGCATCGGTATCGGACAGGCCTGCGGCCCGGCCCCGAGTGATGGGCGCACCGAAACCAAAGAGCGGGTCGGGGGTCATGGCGCGGGCGCCCGCGGCCACGACCGTCGCATCGGCCTCGCCGGCGGACGCCATCAGCGGTGCACCGGCGGAAACAGGCGGCAGCCGGGTGATCTCCCGCGGCGACAGCCTGTGGGCGCTCAGCCGGCTCGCTTACGGCGACGGCGCCCGCTTTGCGGTGATCTACAACGCCAACCGCGCCAAGATCCACAATCCCAATCTGATCTATCCCGGCCAGACCTTCGTGCTGCCGCAAAAGGCGGAGTGAGGACAGCGCTTCGCCGCGCGCCTGCGGCCATCCTTCGAGACGCCCGCCTGCGGCGGGCCCTCAGGATGAGGGATGAGTCTGCGGCGGCATTTCAACGCAGGCGGATGTGCTGCCAAGCCTCATCCTGAGGAGGCCGCGAGGCGGCCGTCTCGAAGGACGAGGCGCTCGCTCAGGCGCCGCCGAGACGTCCTGAGCAAATACCGCAACGCTTTGCCCTGTACGCTTCCGGAACATTTGGTTCCCTCGCGCGTCGTTGTGATGCGACGCGATGCGCGCTTGGCGCCGGAGGAGGGCCAAGGTGGACAGGTCAGTGGTCATGTCGAGATCGCGCTTGGGGCTGAGGCCAAGGCTGGGGCTGGCGCTATCAGGCGCAACCCTCGTGATTCTGGCGGTGCTGTTGCCAGGTCGCGCCGAGGCGCAATTCGGCTTCCGCGGCGGCCCGCTCGGTGTCGCGCGCTTCGCCGTCGGCCACATGATCGGCATGTCGCGCTTGCGCCATGCCCGCATGGCGGTGCGGGGCGGCCGATACCGCTCCGCAGCGTTGAGGTCGCAAGATCCTCGCGGCGCAGAGCGAGGCCAGCCTGCCAATCCTTACGTCCTCCGTGCGGCGATGACGGCGCAGGCCGCGCTGTCGGGCTGGCACGGCGGCCGCCGTCCGCAGGGCTGGTGGCGTCACCCCGACGGCAGCTACGGCTGGGTCGGCCCGGTGTTCTGGCCGTTCGCGCATGACGATCTCACCACCGCAATCATCCTCGGCGATACGACCAGCCTCTCGCTCTACGGCTATGGCGACATCTATGCCGCGATCTTCGCGCCCTATGCGGCCACGGAGCTTGCCGCCTACACCGCGCCGCAGGGCCGGCGCGGACGGCGAGTCCCGACCGCGGAGACGGTCTGCGATGCCAGCGACACCGGCGGCCTGCCGGTCGATCGCATCGCCGCTATCGTGCAGCCGAATGAATTGCAGCGCACAGCGCTCGACGAGCTCGCGACCGCGTGGGCATCCGCGCGCGACACCATCCGCGCCGCCTGTCCAACCCAGGTCCCCGCGACGGCCATCGAGCGCCTCGGCCTGATGCGCGAGCGCATCGAGGCCATGATCAAAGCGACGGACGCCGTCGCACCTTCGCTGGCAAAATTCGTCGACCTCCTCGACGACGACCAGAGGGCCAAGCTCGATAGCCTGGCCAAGGACCGCCGCGCCGCGCTTGCGGCGATCCAGCAAAAGAATCCGCAAGCGGCATCGGCCTGCCAGGCGGACAGCGATCCCCGCTACGACGAGAAGCTGCAGCGCCAATACGAGCAGCTCGTGCAGCAGCAATGGCCCGCGGCTGAGATCGCCTCCACGCTCAAGCTCGACGACACCGCCCGCGCCCGCCTCGACGTGCTCCAGGACACCACGCTGCGCACCATGGAGACGCTGAGCGCCTGTCCGTCACAGGCCGCATCGACACCACAGGCCCGCCTCACCGCCGCGAAGGTGCGGCTGGAGACGATGCTGCAGGCGGTGAACGGCGTCAGCGACGCGCTTGACGATTTCGAGGCAGACTTAAGCGACGAGCAGAAGGCGGGGTTCGAGGCGATCGGGCCGAAGCGCGGGGTGTGATCACCCGCACGCCCACTCGAACTTCATGTCCTTGAAGTCGAGCTGCGCGTTGCCGCTGCCGAAATTGTAGCCGCCGAAATATTCCTCGAACTCGATGTAGAACGGGCTCATCTCCGGCACGGCCTGGCAGGGCCGCATGGTGCCACCGAGGTGGTTGTGGGCGTGGTCCTTGCCCCAGTCATGCGAGCGGAAATTCTCGGTGCTCGGGACGCCGTCGACAAAGTAGTAGTAGGACTGATAGTCGCTCGGCGGGTTGCGCGGAAAGTGCGGGTCCTGCGGGGCCTTGCCGGCATTGGGATCGGTCGCGCGCGGCATCAAGGCGATCGCGAGGTTCTCCGCCAGGTCACCCCGCGGAGGGCCGGCGAACATCTTCTGCGCGAAGGGCGGGGCGGATTCGAAGAAAGCGCTGGCGCCTCCGACATCGAGCCAGCGCGGCCGCTCCGCCGTCGCAAGCGCAAGCGGTGCCGGCGGCATAGCGAACGGGCCCTCGTACTCGCTCTTCGTCAACAGCAGCGCGGCATATTCGTAATCAAGGATGTCGGTCATGCGCGAAAGCCGCGGATGCGCTGGTCGTGCCAGCACCGCATCGCGCATCTCGGGATCGTCCGGCGCCCCGCCGTCATTGTGATCGGGCGCCGTGGCAAAGAACGACACCGCGATGATGTCCTCGCCATGCACGCGATAATCCTCCGGCAGCTTCAAGGTGAAGCCGTGCATCAGCGGAAACCCGGTGACGGGATCAAGCGGCCATTGTTCGCTGCTGATGCCCGGCGGCAGGCCGTAGACCCAGCCATGATCACGCGCGCGATCAGCGGGCCGATCCAGCATCTGCAAATCATACGCACGCGAAGGCAAGGCAAGCGCCACAGGTCGACTCCATCCGAACTTTCGCCTCGACGCGGAGGCGATCGTTAGTCGCAACGAGGAGAGATGTGGTTCGTGGGGAGGATACCATCCTGCCGGTGTTTTGCCCGACGAGTCAAACCGCCTCCAGCCAATTCCGTACCCGCGTAAGTTATTGATCTTGCAGGCCCCGGCTACTGTGCATGGGGTTGTTTTCGCACTTTTTTGTTTGGACTACCCGCGCCGCCTTGCCGCGGCGGCATCCACCACGTTCTCGACCTCCTCGCGCCACGACAAGATCTCCATCGCAAGCACGGGGTGGTTGAAGCCCTTGAGCACGAGATCGTCGAGCGCGCGGGCTTCGACCCAGGGCTCGACCATGCCGTAGACGCGGCGGCTGACGACGACCTGGCCGGCCTTGGCTTCGTCGCAGAGGCGGGAGGAGAGATTGGTGACGCTGCCGATCGCGGCATATTCGAGCCGCTGCTCGAAGCCGATCTGGCCGAGCGTGGCGTAGCCCATCGCGACGCCGACGCCGAAGCCGAGCGAGTGGCCGCGGTTCTTCCATTTCTCGGTCAATTGGCCAATCACATCGCGCATCTCGACCGCCATCTTCACCGCGCGCTTGGTGTGGTCCGCAAATTGAATCGGCGCGTTGAACAGGATCATCACGCCGTCCCCGGCAAAGCGGTCGAGCGTGCCTTCATAGCGGTGGATCAGCTCGCCGAGCGCGGCGTGATATTCGCGCAGCACGTTCATCGCCTCTTCCGGCTCGGTCGCCTCCGTGAACGAGGTGAAGCCGCGCAAATCGCAGAACACGACGGTGACCTCACGGCGGTGGCTGTCGAGCAGCGCATCGTGGCCGTCGGACGAGGCGATCAGTTGCGCCACTTGCGGGGCGAGGAAACGCTCGAGCCGCTTGATGCGGCCGATCTCGCCGAGTTGTTTCTCGACCCGCTCTTCCAGCGAGCGATTCCAGTTGCGCAGCTGCTCGGTCTGCTCCTGGAGCTTGGCGGCCTGCTGCTGCACGGTTTCGTGGGCCGCCGCGAGCTCGCGGCCCTTGTGGTCGACCTCGGTGAACAGCCGCGCATTGCGCATCGCCAGCACGGCCTGGTTCGCAAAGGTACGCATCAGGCCGATGATGCTGGCGGCGAACTCGCCGCTGGCGCGGCGCAGCACCACCAGCGAGCCGAGCGTGCCCTGCTGGTCCACCAGCGGCACCACCAGCACCGAATGGAAGCCGGCCGCGATCGCGACGTCGCGCAGCGGCTGCTCGGAGGCCTGGTCGAGATCGGCAATGGCGATCGGTTCGCCGGTCCCGGCCGCGTCGCTCAGGATATCCTGGCCCTCGTCGATCGTGACATGGGCGCCGTCGGCGGATTTGGCGATGCCGTTGGCCTCGACCAGATTGAAGCGGCGCGCCTCGGCATCGTAGCCGTAGATCAGCACCGCGTCGGCATGGGTGATCTCGATCGCGCGCGCGGCGATCGTCGGCAGCACGGCGTTGAGATCGAGCGAGGCCGCGACCGCGCGGCCGACCTCTTCCAGCACCTTGAGCTCGTTGATCGACTGCGCGAGATCGCGGGTGCGCTCCTCGACCTTGGTCTCCAGATCCGAATAGGTCTCCTGGATCTGGCTGGCCATGCGGTTGAACTGCCCGGCGAGATCTTCCAGCTCGTCCGCGGTGTGCACCTCGATGCGATGGCTGAAATCACCCTCGCCGAGCTTGTGCGCGCCGTCGCGTAGCGCCGTGATCGGGATGATCATGCGGCGCGCCAGAAGCGTGCCGGCGAGGATCGCGACCAGCAGGCCCATGCCGATCAAAAGCGCAATGCGCACCAGCTGGTCGCGGATCGGCATCAAGGCCTGCGTGGTCGGCTGCTCGAACATCACGCTCCAGCCGAGCTTCGGCACAGTGCTCGCCGCGCTCATCACCGCATGGCCGTTGAAGTCGGTGCCCGAACTGTCGGGCGCGTGGCCCGGTGCGACCGCAGCCGCGACCTGCGGCAGCTTCGACAAATCCTTGCCGACTTCGGGCCCTTTCGAGGACGTCGCCAGCACGCGGCCGCGCGGATCGACCACATAGGCGAAGGCCGCCTTGCCGACCTGGGCGTCGGACAGGTACTCGGAGAGAAAGCTGAGATCGAGCTCGGCCACGGTGACGCCGGCGTTGAAACCGGAATGCGCCACCGAGATCGACATGAACGGCGTTCGGTCGGAGAACCAGGCCGGCGCGTAGCTGACGCCGCGGGCGACGGTGTCGGTGAAGCGCATGTCGCGGGAGAGGTCGGCGTTGCTGCCGGTCGTGGTCGACTGGCGCGAGACGCGCAGCACCTCGCGGCCGTCGCCGTTGAGCTGGAACAGCTGAGTGACAACCGAGACCTGCTGCAAGAGCTGGGCATAGTCGGCGCGACGCTTCTCGAGCGTGTCCCGGCTGGCCGTCGTCACCCAGCTGATCTGGCGCTCGAGCTCGGAGATCGACTGCTCGATCCGCCGGGCGGCAGCCTGCGCCTTGTCCTCGAGACCGTCGGTCAGCTGTGTCTTGGTGGCGCGGTAGGAGATCCAGCTCTCCATCGCGCCGTTGACGGCGAGCACGAACACGACGAGGCCGACGAGAGAGACGACGTATTTGGCGAACAGACCCTCGCGCAGAAACCGTGTCTTGTCGTTCGCTCCTGCCATCCCGATCCTCTCGCGCCGCCATCGGCGCCGGCGCTACGGGCCGCACGGACCCTGCGAGCCTTCTAGCACAATTTGGTCCAACGGACTGTGAAGGGACTGGTCGGGGCCGCCTGACCGGCCGGTGTGGTTACCCGCTGTGGGCGTCGGGGCAGGCGGAAGCATGGTGAATTGTCGCAGTCTCATCCGTTTGGGGGAAGCCGCCGCCGGGCCAGCCGATGTAAGGGGGTGGCCTTGGCAAGGGAGGGCTGGGAGTCCAGCGCTTTGGTCCTGCAATCATCGATTAAAGAGCTGCCGCAGCACGTCGTTCATCGGCTGGCTGTCCTGCTGCGCCGCCGGCGGGTCCTCCAGGCCGGGGGACGCCGGCGAAGCTTGCGGCATCAGTGTGGATGGCGCTGCAGGCAGGCTGCGGCTGCGGCCGGTGGCAGTGCCGGTGGCAGTCCCAGTGCCGTTTCCCGCGCCACCGGAAAGTCCCTGCTGGATCAGATTGCCGAGCGCCTCGCCCAGGGGGCCGCCGAGCAAATTGTTCTGTCCGGGCTGCTGGGTTTGCGGATTGGCATTGCCGGTCGCATTGCCGCCACCCGGCGCGCTGGCTCCCCCGAGGCCAAGGCTTCCCAGAATATTGCCGAGCCCAGCCCCATCAGCGCCGAACAACCCCTTGCCCATCTCACGCAGCTTGGCATAGGCGGCGTCCGGATTGTCCAGCATGCCGGCCATGTCGGGATAGATTCGCGGCTGCGACCAGGTGCCCTGGATCATCACGGGGATGCCGAAGCCGACCGGCTCGGCGGCGCGGCCCTGGCCTTCGGTCGTCATCACCAGCTTCGGCTCGACGCGAAAGCCCATCATCTTGGTGTCGAGTGCGATCGTGCCGGCACCGGTCACGCGGACCAGCGGTCCGGTCAGGTTGAGATCGGTGGTCACCGCCTGGCCCTTGTCGATCCGGAACGACGCCGAGAGCTGCGACAAATCGGTGCTCTGCTCCCGACCGTTGTCCTGGTTTGCTTGCCAGCCGGACAACGTGCCCGAGGTCAGCGAGCGGATCATCTGTGCGACGTTGATGCCGCGAATGGCGCCGTCCTGGAAATTGACGAAGGCCGTGCCTTGCATGTTCGCCATCAGCGCGCGCTGGCTGGTGCCGGCGCTGCGCAGCGCGAGCTTGGCCTGCAGCTTGCCGTCGATCCGGTCGAATTCGGCGAGGCCCTGCAGCAGCGGCAGCGCGCGCACGCCGGCGAGGTCGGAATGCATGGCAAAGCTCGGCGCGCCGCTGGTCGCATCCAGGATCAATTCGCCCGAGACCTGGCCGCCATAGGCGCCGAGATTGGCGGTGCCGGCCTTCAGCACGCCGCCGGCGAGTTTTGCATCGACCGCCAGCGGCGCGAGGCGCGCCTCGCCGATCACCGCCTCATGCGCGGAGATCCTGATTTGCGCATCGACATAGTTGAGCCCGGACACGTCGATCGGCGCATCGCTCCAGGGTTGCTCGGACGCGCCTTCCGGCGATTTCGCCAGCGGGATCGCGAGCCGCTGGAAGTCGAGATCGACCTTGACCAGAGGCTTGCTCGCGATATCGACCGAGGCCCAGCCGTTGAACGCGCCATCGCCGAGCGTGCCGCTTACGCCATTGATCATCACGACATCGCCGCTCAGCCGCATCTCGGCATGACCCGCGAGCCGGGACTTCAGCACGTCCGGCATGTCGATGGCGAAATCCACCGGAATGGTCGGTCGGTCGGCCGGCGGCGCCGGCGTGGTCGCCTTGATGTCGAACTTGGTCGGATGCTCGCCGACCCGTGCGGTGCCGGTGATGCTGATCTTGCGGTCGCGACCGACGATCGCATCGGTATTGACCGCGCTGATGCGGCTCTCGACGCGATCGCGCACCCGCGCGAATGCGATCTCGCCATCGGTGACCTTGATGCGGTCGATGGCGGCGCCGTCGGTATCGAGCGCGACCGGCTTCGACGTGCCGCCGGCATTCGGCAGGCGCTCACGCAGCAGCGGCTGATAGAGCACGGGATGGGTGACGACGAGCTCGCTGATCTTCGGGCGGCCCGACCAGACGCTCGAGAGCGACATGTCGGCCTGCACGCTGTCGATGGTCAGGCGGGTGATGCCGCTGCGGTCCTTGGGGTCTGCAAGCGTAAGGTCGTTCAGCGTCACGTTCAGCGTCGGCCACAGGCTGATTCTGATGGTGCCGTCGATCGACAAGCGATAGCCGGTCGCGCTCTCGACCCGCGAGGCAATCGTCGACGTCAGGAAGCCCGAGGGGATCCCGACCACCAGCAGGAGTGCGATCACGATGACGATTGCGGCCACCGCCGCGCCGGCGAATTTCACGGCTCTCATGTCGACTTTCCAGCGGCGGACGATCGGCGTCGAATCCGGCACATGACCGTCATTTCCACCCGTCCTTTGCGCCTGAGTTTATCCCGGGACGGGAAGCGGCTCCAAGCACGTAAAAATAGTCTGGGGGTGCTGCAAAGTTATGTGACTTATGGCACACTTCCCCGGCGCGGTTTTACGCGATCCTGATGTTGATGGTTCCAAGCGATTTGCCAACGAAATTCACAAGGACATTGAAATGAGCAAGCAGGCCGAATTTGCGGTCATCCTCAAGATGAATGCGATGTTCGCCGATCTCGGCGCAGACGAGCTCCAGCGGCTGGCGAATCTCTGCCACACCCAGCATCTGGGGAATGGCGAGGTGCTGTTCCAGAAGGGCGACGCGGGCGATGCGCTGTTCGGCGTGCGGCGAGGGCAGGTCCGTATCGAGACCGGCGCCTCCGACGGCAGCCGCCTCACGCTGAACTTCATGGGGCCGGGCGACCTGTTCGGCGAGGTTGCGGTGCTGGACGGCCAGAGCCGCACTGCGGACGCGACCGCGGGCGAAGCCAGCGAGCTGTTCGTGCTGCGGCGCGAAGACTTTCTCGCTTTCCTCGAACGCGAGCCGAAGGTCGGGATCAAGATCATCGCGCTGCTGTGCCAGCGCATCCGCTGGCAGAGCGAGCGCATGGAAGAGTCCATGCTCCAGCCGCTGCCGGTTCGTCTCGCGCGGCGCCTCTGCGCGCTCGCCGCCGATTTCGGCTCGGAGGTGCACATCTCGCAGGAGCAACTCGGCGTCTTCGTCGGCGCCGCCCGCGAGAGCGTCAACCGCCAGCTTCAGGCCTGGCGCAAGGAAGCGATCCTCGATCTCCAGCGCGGCCGCATCCTGCTGCGGAACATGACCAAGCTGACGGCGATCGCGCGGAACGAGTAGGAGTTAAGTGATCGGGAGTCTGCGCCGGCGGACGCGATCCCGGTCGATGGTAATGATGCTGCCCTGTATCTCATCCTCGGTCAGGGCGGATAAAACCTCTGCCAGTCGTGTTCGGACGCCCGCCTCTGTCCAGTCGCCGCCTCGGAACAGAATGAGGCTGGGGCTATCGTTGCCCGCGGTTGCAATGAGGCGAGGATAGTCGAGGTCTGCCGTGACGACCGTGCGCACCTCCCTCCTGGCGCGATCGATGATCTCGACATCGCTCGCGGCATGAAGGCCTATCTCAGAGGCGTGGACGGCATCATGCCCCCTCTCTGTCAGCCAGTGCGACAACAATGGCGAGAGCGGCATATCGACGAGGAATTTCACTTCGCCGCGACGGCGGGGTGCAGCTCGACGGCTTCGTCCTCTGCGAGGAAGGCCGCGTAGCGCAATGCCTCATCGATATCTTCGCGTTCGAGATAGGGGTAGTCGTTCAAAACGGATTCGCGAGTTTCACCGGCTGCCAGCAGGCCGAGTAACCGTGCGACCGGAAACCGCAACCCGCGAATGCAGGGCTTGCCGGTGCAAACCGTTGGGTCGATCGTGATACGTGCCAAAGCCATCAGAGCAACATAGCGCCTGCCGACGACCTTCGCCAGTGCGCCCTCAGTCGGCTCGCCCGGAACCTACTCCGCTGCAGGGTGCACGATGTTCTTCGGCCCCGGCATGGCGTCGGCCGGCGCAGCTCCGTGATGACCGGCGCCCTCCGCATCTTCGCTGTGCACGACCAGCCGCTTGGCGAAGCGCCAGATCAGGGCGCCGAGATCGTCCATCACCATGAACATCGCGGGCACGAACACCAGCGACAGGATGGTCGAGAAGATCAGGCCGCCGATCACCGCGAGCGCCATCGGCGAGCGGAACTCGCCGCCGGCGCCGACGGCGAGCGCGCTTGGCATCATGCCCGCGGCCATCGCGATCGTGGTCATCACGATCGGACGAGCGCGTTTCATGCCTGCGTCGATCATGGCTTCTTCGCGCGGCGTGCCGGCGTGAATGGACTCGATGGCGAATTCCACCAGCATGATCGCGTTCTTGGTGACAATGCCCATCAGCATCAGGATGCCGATCCACACTGGCGTCGTGAGCTGCTTGCCGGTGATCAGCAGGGCCGCGATCGCGCCGCCGATCGAGAGCGGCAGCGAGAACAGGATGGTGATCGGCTGCAGGAAGGTGCCGAACAGCAGCACCAGCACGGCGTAGACCATCATCAGGCCCGCCGTGATCGCGGTGGCAAAACCTTCGGACAGTTCGTTCAGGCTTTCGGCGTCGCCGGAGGGTGAGACCTTCACGCCCTTCGGCCGGCTCTTCATGACCGGCAGGTCGTAGATCTTCTTGGTGGCGTCGCCGAGCGCGGCGGAGCCGACGAGATCGGCCGCGACGGTCGCCTGTCGCTCGCGATCGTAACGGTTGATGCTGGTCGGACCCTGGTCGAGCTTGACGTCGGCGATGACGGAGAGCGGCACGCCGCCCTTCTCGCCGTGCTCGCCGAGCGGCACGCGCAACTGTTCGAGCGTCTTCAGATTGCCGCGCGCGGCATCCTCGAGCTGCACGCGGATCGGCACCAGACGGTCGCCGACGTCGAACTTGGCGAGCGCGGGGCCGACGTCGCCGATGGTGGCCACGCGGATGGTCTGCGACAGGCTTTCGGTCGACACGCCGAGCCGTGCGGCGAGATCGGCGCGCGGTTCGACGCGCAGCTCAGGCCGCTCCAGCGTGGTTTCCGAGATCACGTTGGAGATGGTGAGAATCCGCTTCATCTGCGTCGCGAGCTCGCTGGCGACGTTGTTGACGATGTTGGCGTCCGCGCCGGTCACGACCAGCGAGATTGCGCGCAGGCCGTTCTCGTCGAGGAACCAGAAGCGGATGTCTGGAATGTTCTCCAGCTCCTGGCTGATCGAGAATTCGAGCTCGCGCTGGGTGATGTCGCGGCTGTCCTTCGGCGTGTAGTTGATGATCAAGGCGGCGCGCCGGACTTCCTGGGTCCCTGGTGGAACGCGGCCGCCGTCGACGAAGATGCTCTTCACCTCGGGCCGCTTGCGCAGGCGCGCCACGATGTCCTCGGTGACTTTTTCGGTGTAGGCGAGCTGGGTGCCCGGCGGCAGCTCGAGGGCCACCAGCGAGCGCGAGCTGTCCTGCGCCGGCAGGAAACCCTGCGGCAGCAGTGTGATGCTCCAGATCGAGGCGGCGAAGACGCCGAAGCCGGCCAGCACCGTGATGAAATAGTGCTTCACCGACCAGGCCACGAGCCTGTGATAGGACCGCAGCACGCGGCCGGGCGGCGGCTCTTGGTGATTGCCGTGTTTGAGGAAGTAGGCGGCGAGCACCGGCGTGACGAAGCGCGCCGCGAGCAGCGAGAAGAACACCTGTACCGAGACGGTGATGCCGAACTGCTTGAAGAACTGTCCGGCGATGCCCGACATGAAGCTCGCGGGTGCGAAGATCGCGATGATCGTCAGCGAGATCGCGATCACCGCGAGGCCGATCTCGTCGGCGGCTTCGAGCGCGGCACGATAGGGCGATTTGCCCATGTTCATGTGCCTGACGATGTTCTCGATCTCGACGATGGCGTCGTCGACCAGAATACCCGTCGACAGCGTGATGGCGAGGAAGCTGACGAGGTTGAGCGAGAAGCCGAGCAGGTCCATCGCCCAGAACGCCGGGAAGATCGACAGCGGCAGCGAGATCGCGGCGATGATGGTGGCGCGCAGGTCGCGCAGGAACAACAACACGATCACGACGGCGAGGATGGCGCCTTCGAACAGGGTCGAGATCGCCGCGTGGTAATTGCCGTTGGTATATTCGACCGAGGTGTCGATCACCTTCAGGTCGACGTCGGGATAGGTGGCCTTGAGCGTGTCGATGCGCTTCTGCACGGCCTCGGCGACCTTCACGTCGCTGGCACCCTTGGAGCGCTTGATGCCGAGCGCGACGATCGGCTCGCCGTTGAAGCGGGCGAAGGTGCGGCGGTCGGCGATGGTGTCGGTCACGGTGCCGAGATCGTCGAGCCGGACCTCGCCGCCGCCGAACAGCGGAATCATGGTGCCGGCAAGGTCGCTCAACGTCTTGGCGCCGGCGAGGGTGCGGATCGCCTGGTCGTTCTTGCCGATCTCGGCGCGGCCGCCGGCGACGTCGACATTGGTGCCGCGCAGGCTCTGGCTGACATTGACGGCCGTCAGCCCCATCGACTGCAGGCGGTCGGGATCGAGCGAGACCAGGATCTCGCGCTCGACACCGCCGATGCGCTCGACCTGGGCAACGCCGCGCACGCCCTGCAGCGCGCGCTTGACCACGTCGTCGACGAAATAGGAGAGCTGCTCCGGCGTCTTGCCGGGCGAGATCGCGGCGTAGGTGACGATCGGCAGGCCGATGACGTCGACGCGCTGGATCAGCGGCTCGGTGACGTTCTGCGGCAGGTTGGAGCGCACCCGCGTCACCGCGTCCTTGACGTCGTTGAGCGCGCGGTCGGTGTTGGTTTCCAGCGCGAACTGGATCGTAGTCACCGACAGGCCGTCGGTGATCTGCGAGGTGATGTGCCTGACGCCTTCGACACCGGAGACGGCGTCTTCAACCGTCTTGGTGACCTGGGATTCGAGCTCGGCGGGTGCCGCGCCGAACTGCGATACCGCGACCGAGATCACGGGAATGTCGGCCGAGGGTAGCCGCGTCACCGCGAGCTTGGTGAAGGACACCCAGCCGAGGATCAGGAGGATGATGGAAAAAACCACCGACGGCAGCGGATTGCGGATCGACCATGCCGAGATATTGAGAGCCATCAGCGTACCCGCGTGCGATCGAGTTCATCAGCGAACATGGTCTTGATCTGGTCGCCGTCATGCAGCGAAGAGCCGGCGTCGGCGACGACGATCTCGCCGACGTTGAGGCCCTCCAGGATTTCCGTCGCGCTGTCCGACGACAGCCCGACCCGTACCTTGCGCGTCTCGACAATGTTGCCCTTGACGACCTGCACGGTGAGATGGTCGATCGCGGTCTTGGGAACCGCGACGCCGCAGCTTCGCTTGGCGTCGATCGAGGCGCGGGCGAACACGCCGACTTTCAGCGAGGGATTGTTGGTGACGCTGATGCGCACGCGGCCGAGCTGGGTGGCGCGATCGATTTCGGGCGCGACCAGCCTGACCCGGCCGATCAGATCGGGCGCGTCGTCGCGGCTGATGCGAACGGTCGCGCCGGAGCTGAGCTTGGCCATGTGCACCGCGGGCACCTGCGCGTCCAGCTCGATCTCGTTGTTGACGGCGATACGGAACATCGGGCCGGCCTGCGGCGAGGCCGGCGCGCCGACGATGGTGCGGACCTCGGTGACGAGGCCGGGCGCAGAGGCCTTCAGCGAAACCGGTCCTTGCGGGCCGGGCCGCGGCGGCTGGCCTGGGATCTGGGGCGGTGCGGTCAGACGCGCCAGCTCCTGATTGTCGGTGACGAGGGTGCCCTCGGTGACGAAGAGGTCGGTGACCCTGGATCCCTCCTGGTCGGCGACGACTACGGCTTCGCGGCGCGGCACGAAGAACCCGGTCACCCGAACCAGGTCGGAGAAGCAGGCATTGGTCGACTTGGTCACGATGACCAGCGCCTCGCTCGGCGTTTCCTTGGGCTCGGCGCGATGCCGGTGCTCGAACAGATAATAGCCGACGCCGAGTGCGACGACGAAGACCACTGTTCCGGCCGGCTTGAGATATTGGGAGAGGTTCATTGCCGGATCGTCCTGGCCTGGCTCACGGCCATCCGCGCGCGGCCCATGGAGAGCGTTTCCCTGAAATGAAGCAGCGTCCCGCAAGGCTGCGGGACGCGCGCTGGAAGCGAGACTTTACACCACATCACGACTTGTCACTTCAAAGGATTACGTCGTGCTCACTTCGATGCGGTGGTCTTGTTTTCCATGTTGACGACCTGCACGCGACGATTGACCTCCGCCATCGGCTGGGCCGGGTCCTTCAGCTTGCTCTTGCCGTAGCCGACGGTGACGAGGTCGGTCGCGGAGATGCTGTACTTGTCGACCAAATAGCGCTTGATCGAATCCGCGCGGCGCTCCGACAGATCCTGGTTGTAGCTCTCGCCGCCGGCGGCGTCAGTGTGGCCGGCGACCACGAAGGTCGAGCCCTTCAGGTCGGGGCTGGTCAGCGCGCGGCCGAGCGCCTGGACCGAGGCAAGCGATTTTGCGCTGATATTGGCCGAGTTGTAGTCGAACGTGATTTCCAGATCGATGTTCGGCTTGTCCTTGGCCGCCGACGCGATTTCTTCACGCTCGGTCGACGACAGCGAGCGTGTCGAGCGGCCGCGCACGGACTGGATCAGCTTGGTCTCCGTCGCACTCGGTGCGGGATCGGCCTGCGGAGCGATCGAGAGGCCGCGGGTCAGCGGCTTCTTCGGCGGCGGCGCCAGCGCGCGGACGATCTCGTCCTCGGTGACGTTCTTGCTGTTGCCGTCGTCGCCGGCGAAGGCCAGCGGGATCGTCAGCGAGAGCGCGGCGCCGACGGTGATGATGGACAGGATTGCGGTAAGTCCCTTTGAAGCCAATCTCATAGCCAGTCCCTCCCTGCGCAGCCAGCTGGCGCGGTTCGAAAATCCTGCAGTAAGCCGCCCCGAAAAGGCGGGCGGCGGCATCCGTTCAATTAGTCTTCGCCGGGCCGTCGCGGGTTCGAGGCACATCGGCCCCGATTTAAAAAATATCAACGCACTCCGTAGCTTGCGAATTCCTGAACAATGTTCGGGTCCATCGCCTTGGCATTGGCGATGTCGAGCGCACCTTCCTGCGCCGAGCCGTTGCGCTGCTTGGCGATCCCGCGTCCGAACAGCGAGGAGGTCAGGCGCGGATTGATCCTCAGGGCGGCCTCGAAATCGGCGATGGCGTTCTTCACCGCCCCCGATTTCAGATTGACGAGCCCCCGGCTGTCCAGCGCGTCGACGAAGTTCGGCCGCAGCCGCAGGGCCTCGTTGCAATCCTTCAGCGCGCCCTGGAGGTCGCCGACCACAGTGCGGGTCCAGCAGCGGTTGTTCAGCGCCTCGACGTCCTTCGGGTTGATCCGGAGCGTCTCGTCAAAATCCTTGATGGCCAGGCTGTAGGCGCCCTTGCTGGCATAGACCTGACCGCGCCGGTAAAGCGCGTTCACGTCATCCGGATTAGCCGCGATCTTGGCGGTTAGCCCCTTGATGGTGGGATCCTCGGCTAGGACGGCCGCACTCGGCCCGCTTTCCATGCTCGGAGCGGTGACGGGATCAGCCGGTAGCACAGGCGGTGGTGGCGGCGGCGGTGCCGGCGGCAAGGCAGCCTCGACCTGCGGCTTCGGTGACGGAGCCGGTGCTGCCACTGTGTCGGCCGGTTTCGGCGGCGGAGGCGCGGGCGGGGCCGGCGGCGGGTTGTTGGCGACGACCGGCGGCGGCGCGGGTGGCGGGGTCGTTGTCGGGCGCGACCCGCCGGCCCCTGGAATGAACGAGAAATCCTCGGCCAGTGAAGAGGAGATCCACGGCACCTGCTCGCCCCGGGAGGCACGGGTGACGCCCATCTTGGTGCGGTTCAGCGTCTCCTCGGCCATCAGGTCAGGGACGCGGATTTCCTTGAGGAGTTCCTGGACGAACAGGCTGTGCTCGCCGCCGGCGTCCGAGACCACCGAGGCCAGCGCCGCCGAATACATCACCAGCGTGCCGTTCGGCGCGATGACGGGGGTCAGGCCGGCCGAGAAGCTGCGGAACCGGCGCTCGAACGGATTGCGCCTGGAGGCGTCGACCAGCGCGATCTTGACGCCGGCGCCGCGGGTGTTGAGCTCGCCGAGCACGGTTTCGAGGCTGATGCCGTCGCGCCGCACGTCGGATTCGGTCCAGATCTGCGCATCGATCGGCAGCAAATAGCTCTGCCGCGCGGACTGGATGCCGAAGCCGCTGAAGAACACCAGTGCCACCGACCCCGGCTTGATCTTGCCGTAGAGCTTGTCGAAAGCACGGCGCATGCCGTCACCGGTCAGGTTCTCACCGGTCTCGACGGAAAAGCCGTCGCGCTTGAGCTCGTCGGCGACGTCGCGCGCGTCGTTGAGCGGTTCCTTCAGGGGAGCGTCGGCGTCCGGGTATTTGGCGTTGCCGATGACCAGCGCAAAGCGATCGCCGGCCGCAAGTGACGGAGCGGTCGGGATGAGCGACACGAGCAAGGACAGAACGAAAAACAAGCGAATTTTCATAATTAGCGCGATCCAGCCAAAAAGGCGCCGTTTCCAGCTTGCGCCGCGGCGACCTTAACTTACGCAATGTGCATTATCAAACCGGGGAAGGAGGGCGTCAACCGCTTGCGGATTCGGCGCTATCGCGACAATTGACCGCGACGCATGGGCATATTGCAGGGGGAATAAACGGGCGGTCACGATTGCACACGATGCATTCTGGTTGTCATTGCGGCTGCACATTAGGGCAGCCATGGCGACAACAATGTGATTGGTCTCACATTGCGGACGGGCCTCCTTCGCAACCTCAGGTGTTTGACCTTTGCGGTGGACGATGGCTTGTTGCGGTCGATCGCCCCTGAAGGTGCGTCCACAAAAAGAGCAAGATCAAAACCATGGGAAACGCCTACGAAATCTACGCCCTGCGCTACGCGACGATGTCGCCCCGCACGCCCCACATGAACTTCCTCGCGCCCGACCCGCATGACAGCGCGGCGCAGGATCTCGACTATTTCGTCTGGCTGATCCGCGGCAACGGTCGCGACATCCTGGTCGATACCGGCTTCAATGCCGAGGAAGCGTCCACGCGGGCCCGCAAGCTGACACTCAACCCGGTCGACGCGCTGGAGCGCTTTGGTGTCGCGGCAGCGGGCATTCGCGACATCATCGTGACGCATCTGCATTACGACCACGCCGGCAATCTGGACCGCTTCCCGAACGCGCGCTTCCATATCCAGGAGCGCGAGATGGCCTACGCGACGGGGCGCTGCATGTGCAACGGACTGCTGCGACATCCGTTCTCGGTCGAGCACGTCACCCAGATGGTCCGCCATGTCTATGGCGAGCGCGTCAATTTCTATTCCGGCGACGGCGAGGTCGCGCCCGGCGTCACCGTGCACCGTGTCGGCGGCCATTCCGACGGCTTGCAGGTGGTGAGGGTCGAGACCGCGCGCGGCCCCGTGGTGCTGGCGTCCGATGCCGCGCATTATTACGCCAATCTCCAGCGCCGGAGCCCATTCCCGATCGTCTACAATGTCGGCGACATGGCGGTTGGGTGGGAGACGATCGAGCGCCTCGCCGGCCATCCTGACCGGTTCATTCCCGGCCACGACCCGATCGTGACCGAGATCTATCCGCGCGCCAGCGGCGAGGGCGATGTCTGGGCCCTGCATTTGCCGCCGTCGCGATCGTTTGCAAAATGATCAATACGCCTGCTTGGCGTCGGCCTCTTCACTGGTCTGGATCAAATCGAGGCTCTGTTCGATCTTGCCGAGCAGCGTCGACAGCTGTTTGCGCTCCTGCGCGGAGAGGCAGGCGAGGATCTCGTCTTCCCGCCGCAGCAATTGCGGAAACAGCTCCTCGTAGAGCGTGCGGCCTTTCCTCGTCAGTCGCAGGCGGAATTCGCGGCGGTCGGCTTCGTTCTCGACGCGCTCGATCAAACCTTGTTGCAGCAACATGGTCACCGCGCGGCTGATGGTGGATTTGTGCGTGCGGGTGCATTGCGCGACGTACTGCGCGCTGCAGGCATCGTTGCGGAAGCCGAGCGTCGCGATCACGCGCCAGGCCGGGATGTCGAGGCCGTGACGTTCCTGATACTCGACCGCGAGTGCGGAACTCACCTCCGCGGCGAGCCGGTTGAGGCGGAACGGCACGAACCTGAACAGGTCGAGCCGTGTTTTTGGCCGCGGTGAAGCCTCATCGGCCTCGCGTGTCTTCAGCGCGATGTCGCTGGTTGTCCTCGCCAAGGAGAGCGCTCCGAATTCCAGTTGACGGCCGGCCGGCTCCGGTCCAAAATAGTTGCACGTGAGACTATCTAGCAGATCAGGCCTCTCCTGACCAGAGCCGAGGTTAGCGCATGGCGAAGGCCAATCCGCATCAGGCCAAAACCCAGTTCGGCTATCGCCGCCACCCCGATCAGGATCGTCCCGGCCCGAGCGCGGCCGAGCATCCCGTGGTGGTCGTCGGCGCGGGCCCGGTCGGGCTGTCGCTGGCGATCGACCTTGCCCAGCGCGGCCAGCGCGTCGTCCTTCTCGATGATGCCGATCGCATCGGAGAGGGCTCTCGCGCGATCTGCTTCTCGAAACGGTCGCTGGAATATTGGGACCGGCTCGGCGTCGGCGACCGTATGGTCGACAAGGGCGTAGTCTGGAGCGTCGGCCGCATCTTCCACGGCGAGCAGCAGCTCTACCAGTTCAATCTGCTGCCGGACGACGGTCACAAGCGGCCGGCCTTCATCAATCTCCAGCAATATTACGCCGAAGCCTATCTGGTCGACCGCATCAGCGAGCTGCCCGAGATCAATTTGCGCTGGCGCAACAAGGTGACGGCGCTGGAGCGCCGCAACGGTTCCGTCGCGCTGACGATCGAGACGCCGGAGGGCGCCTATCGCCTGCACGCGCAATATGTCGTCGCCTGCGACGGCGCGCGCTCCTCGCTGCGGCAGATGGTGGGTGCCGACTTCGCGGGACAGGTATTCGAGGATCAATTCCTGATCGCCGACGTCAAGATGACCGCGGAATTCCCGACCGAACGCTGGTTCTGGTTCGACCCGCCGTTTCATGCGGGGCGTTCGGCCCTGTTGCACCGGCAACCGGACGATGTCTGGCGCATCGACCTTCAGCTCAATCGCTATGCCGACCCCGTCGTCGAGAAGAAGCCCGAGAACGTGCGGCCGCGGATTGCGCGCATGCTCGGCCATGACAAGTTCGAGTTCGAGTGGATATCACTCTACAAATTCCAGTGCCGGCGGATGGATCGCTTCGTCCATGGCCGCGTGATCTTTGCAGGCGATTCCGCGCACCAGGTCTCGCCCTTCGGCGCGCGCGGCGCCAATTCGGGACTCGAGGACGCCGAAAACCTCTCCTGGAAGCTCGACCGCGTGCTGCGCGGCGCCTCACCCGCGAGCCTGCTCGAGAGCTATCACGTCGAACGCAGCCTGGCTGCCGACGAGAACATCCGCGAATCCACCCGCTCGACCGATTTCATGGCACCGAACTCGCATCAGGAAGCGCGGCTGCGCAAGGCGGTGCTGTCGCTGGCCAAGGAAACGGAGTTCGGCAAGCGCATGGTCAATGGCGGGCGGCTCTCGGTGCCGTGCAGCTATGACTCGCCGCTGTCATCGCCCGATGCGGAGGCGTGGAGCGCTGGCCCGCTCCCGGGTTGTTCGATGCTCGATGCTCCCGTTACGACGCCCGCGGGCGAACAAGCCTATTTGACCGATGCGTTCCGCAAGGGCGGAACGGACTTCACCTTGCTGTCGTTCAGCAATGGCGCGGTGATCGAGGCGCCCGAAGGCGTGAAGGATATCCGCATCGGCGGTGAGGGCGGGCTCGCAGATCCGGCGGGGCTCACCGCAAAGCGCTATGACGCGGAGCCCGGCTCAGCCTACTTACTCAGGCCGGACGGCTATGTCGCGGCGCGCTTCCGCCACCCCACGCGCGCGGGCGTCGCGGCGGCGCTGTCGCGGGCCCAAGGCGTGAATTCAGGATTGGCTTGAATTGAGGATTCGCATGCCGCTCTCGACCAGCTCCAATTTCGTGCGGCCCGACGACGCCTTTCGCGCCATCGTGGAGGCGCATCGGGGCTTCACCGACGAGCAAAGCGCCGATTTCGATGCGGCGCTGGTGCTGATCCTTGCCAACCATATCGGCGATATCGACGTGCTGCGAGAGGCGATCCTGCTCGCCAAGCGGCGCATGATCGACGGCCAGCAGCAGCAGCAGCAACAACAGCAATAATGTCCAAAGGAACGAACTGATGGCGAAGAATTTCGCATCCACCGGCGACCTCTCCGAGAAGAATATTACCTTCTCCGAGATTGGCACCGATCTCTACGCCTTCACCGCGGAGGGCGATCCGAACACCGCGATCATCGTCGGCGACGACGGCTGCCTGGTGTTCGACGCGCAATCGACGCCGGCGATGGCCAACAAGGTGATCGAGCGCGTGCGTACCGTCACCGACAAGCCGATCAAATATGTCGTGCTGTCGCATTATCACGCCGTGCGCGTGCTCGGTGCCTCCGCCTACAAGGCGCAGGGCATCGTCGCCTCGCAGGAGACCCATCGGCTGATCGAGGAGCGTGGCCAGCAGGATTGGGATTCTGAGTACGGCCGCTTCCCGCGCCTGTTTCAGGACGCATCGAGCATTCCCGGCCTGACCTGGCCGACTCTGACCTTCGAAGGCGAGATGTCGATCTATCTCGGCAAGCGCGAGGTGCGCCTGATGCAGCTTGGCGCTGGCCACACCTCCGGCGACATCGTCGCCTGGGTGCCGGATGCCGAAGTCATGTTTTCCGGCGACCTGATCGAATACCATTCGGCCTGCTATTGCGGCGACGCGCATTTGCGCGAATGGCCGCTGACGCTGAACGAAATCCGCAACTTCAATCCCAAGGCGATCGCGCCGGGCCGCGGCGATGCGCTCAAAGGTGTCGCCACCGTGCGCGAAGCCATTGCGATGACGCGCGACTTCGTCACCTCGCTCTATGGCGCCGCTGAAATCTCGGTCGCCAAGGGCCGCACGCTGAAGCAATCGATGGCAGCGACGCGCGAGGTCATGGATCCGAAATTTTCGAGCTTCGCCATCTACGAGCACTGTCTGCCGTTCAACGTGTCGCGTGCCTATGACGAGGCGTCGGGAATCGACGATCCCGTGATCTGGACCGACAAGCGCGACCAGGAGATGTGGGCGGCCCTGCAAGGAGGAGGATCATCATGAACATCAATACCTCGCCCGATCAGATCATTCGCAGCACGGCCCAGGTCACGCCGGGCTACATGTCCGGCTTCGGCAACAGTTTTGAAACCGAAGCGCTGCCGGGCGCGCTGCCGATCGGGCGCAACTCGCCGCAGCGCTGTGCCTACGGCCTCTATGCCGAGCAGCTTTCCGGCTCGCCCTTCACTGCGCCGCGCGGCAGCAACGAGCGCTCCTGGCTCTATCGTATTCGCCCGTCAGTGAAACATTCGGGTCGCTTCGAGAAGGCCGACGGCGGCCTGTGGCGCTCGGCACCGTGCCATGAAAACGATCTGCCGATCGCGCAATTGCGCTGGGACCCGGCGCCGATCCCGAAGGAGGACATGACGTTCCTTCAGGGCGTGCAGACCATGACGACCGCGGGTGACGTCAACACCCAGTCCGGCATGGCCGCGCATGTTTATCTCATTACCAAGTCGATGGTGGACCAGCACTTCTACAATGCCGACGGCGAGCTGATGTTCGTGCTGCAGCAGGGCAATCTTCGCATCGTCACCGAGTTCGGCCGCATCGATGCCGAGCCCGGCGAGATCGTGGTGATCCCACGCGGCGTCAAGTTCCGGGTCGAGATTCCGAACGGACCGGCGCGCGGCTATCTCTGCGAAAACTACGGCGGCGCCTTCACGCTGCCGGAGCGCGGACCGATCGGCGCCAACTGCCTCGCCAACGCCCGCGACTTCCTGACGCCGGTCGCGCATTACGAGGACAAGGACACGCCGACCGAGCTGTTCGTGAAATGGGGCGGATCGTTGTTCAAGACCACACTGCCGCACTCGCCGATCGACGTCGTCGCCTGGCACGGCAATTACGCGCCGTACAAATATGATCTGCGCAGCTTCTCGCCGGTCGGTGCGATCGGCTTCGATCATCCCGATCCCTCGATCTTCACGGTGCTGACCTCGCCGTCGGAGACCGCAGGCACGGCGAACATCGATTTCGTGATCTTCCCCGAGCGCTGGATGGTCGCCGACAACACCTTCCGCCCGCCGTGGTATCACATGAACATCATGAGCGAGTTCATGGGCCTGATCTACGGCGTCTACGACGCCAAGCCGCAGGGCTTCGTGCCGGGCGGCATGAGCCTGCACAATTGCATGCTGCCGCACGGCCCCGATCGCGATGCCTTCGAGCACGCCAGCAACGGCGAGCTGAAGCCGGTGAAGCTGACCGGCACCATGGCTTTCATGTTCGAGACCCGCTACGCGCAACGCGTCACCGCGCACGCCGCGAATTCTGCGACGTTGCAGGACGACTACGCGGATTGCTGGAAGGGCCTGGAAAAGAGGTTCGATCCGAGCAAGCCGTGACGTTCCTCCCCTCTCCCCTTGTGGGAGAGGGTGGCTCGCCGCGCAGCGGCGAGACGGGTGAGGGGTTCTATCCGCGCGTGAACCTCTCTCCTTTGGACTCGCGAACACCCCTCATCCGGCGCTTCGCGCCACCTTCTCCCGCAAGGGGAGAAGGAAAAAAGAACCGAGCGAAAAAGTGACAACCCATCCCAACGACCCCAGCCTCCGCTCCTTCATCGACGTCGATCCCGCCTCCGACTTTCCGATCCAGAACCTGCCTTACGGCGTGTTCTCGACCGCGGCCAATCCGACACCGCGCGTCGGCGTGGCGATCGGCAATTATGTGCTCGATCTCTGGGAGCTCGAGCAGGATTCGCGGCTGGATGTCGGGCCGCTTGGTGTGTTCTCGGCGCCGTCGCTCAATGCTTTCATGGCGCTGGGGCCGAAGGTCTGGACGAAGACGCGGGCGCGGATCAGCGAGCTGCTGCGCCACGATCATCCAGAACTGCGCGACAACGAGGAGCTGCGCAAGCAGGCTCTGGTGCCGATGCGCGATGCGAAATTGCATCTGCCATTCGCAGTCTCCGGCTACACCGATTTCTATTCGTCCAAGGAACACGCCACCAATGTCGGCGTGATGTTCCGCGGCAAGGACAACGCGCTGCAGCCGAACTGGCTGCATATGCCGATCGCCTACAACGGCCGTGCCTCGACCGTCGTGGTCTCCGGCACCAAGGTGAAGCGGCCGCGCGGGCAGCTCAAGCCGCCCAATGTGGAGGCGCCGAGCTTCGGACCGTGCAAGCGGCTCGATTTCGAGCTGGAGATGGGCGTCGTGGTCGGGCAGCCCTCAGCCATGGGCGGGATGCTCACGGAGCAGCAGGCCGAGGAGATGATCTTCGGCTTCGTGCTACTCAACGACTGGAGCGCGCGCGATATCCAGCAATGGGAATATGTGCCGCTCGGCCCGTTCCTCGCCAAGGCATTCGCGACCTCGATCAGCCCGTGGGTGGTGACGCGCGAGGCGCTGGAGCCGTTTCGCCTGAGCGGGCCGGAGCAGGAGCCGGTGCCGCTCGATTACCTCAAGCAGGGCAAGCCGCAGAACTACGAGCTTGAGCTCGACGTCTCCTTGCGCGCTGCCGGCGCCAACGCGCCTGTCGGCATCAGCCGCACCAATTTCAAGTACATGTACTGGTCCTCGGTGCAGCAGCTGATGCACCACGCCTCCTCCGGCTGCGCCATGAATGTCGGCGACCTCCTCGGCAGCGGCACCATTTCCGGCCCGGAGAAGAACCAGCGCGGCAGCCTGTTGGAGATCAGCTGGAACGGCACCGAGCCGGTCGAATTGCCCGGCGGCATCAAGCGGACATTCCTGCAAGACGGCGACAGCCTCGTCATGCGCGGCTGGTGTCAGGGCGAGGGCTATCGCGTCGGTTTTGGTGAGGTCGAAGGGACGATTCTGGCGGCGGAGTAGTGCGCTCCACACTCGGTCTTGTAGGGTGGGCAAAGGCGCATCAGCGCCGTGCCCACCATTCCTCTCCGCGATCGCGGTAGCGTGGTGGGCACGCTTCGCTTTGCCCACCCTACGAAGTCAGCGCCTTTCATGCGGTACATCCTTGACCCGCGCGCAATGCGCCGCGACGTCCTCCAGGCTGTACTTCAGATGCACCCGCTTGTCCGACGGCGCCTGCTTGGTCGTGCATACGCCTGGTCGCCATTCCTGCGTTGGTCGTATCGGTCGCGGGGCAAAACCGCCGCCGCAGTTCGGGCAGACGTTGGATAGTTTCGTCTCCACGCAATCCGCACAGAACGTGCATTCATAGGAGCAGATCCGCGCATCGGTTGCGTTCGGCGGCAGGTCGCGGTCGCAATATTCGCAATTCGGTCGAAGCTGGAGGGCCATGGCTCAGTCTCCGCAGATTGGCCGGGATCATCGCAGATCGCACGCGCAGCGCGAATGCCGGATTTCCCTCGATTTCAGCCGGGTTTGATTTCTTTCAGCGGCAGACGCGTGCTTTCCTTCAGCCGGTCGAGCACGATCGATGAGCGCACATGCGCCACGCTCTGGTGCGGCATCAGCACGTCGTTGACGAGATTGGAGAGACCCTTCAGGTCGCGCAGCACGGCTTTCAGCACATAGTCAGCGTCGCCCGTGAGCGAATAGGCCTCCTGGATCTCGTCGATTCGATTGACCAGCGTTCGGAAGCGCTTTGCATTGTCCGGTGAGTGGGTTGCCAGCGTCACCTGGATGAAGGCGACCACGCCGAAGCCCAGCGCCTCGCTGGAGAGATCGGCGTGATAGCCGGATATCACCTTCTCCTCTTCCAGCCGCATCCGCCGGCGCGAGCATTGCGAGGCCGACAGCCCCGCGAGATCGGCCAGTTCCTGGTTGGTGAGGCGGCCGTCGTCCTGAAGCGCGCCCAGGATCTTGAGGTCGAAGGCATCCACTAAAGTCATGCGCAATTGTCCGGTTTTATGCACAGATCGTGCGCAAGATAACCAAATGACATCCCATTTGCACGCTCATTGCAGGCGCCATGAAGGATAGTTCCTCCCAGCAGCAATTTGGGAGAGCGCCATGGGTCCGTTTCCGCACGATGCACCGCCGGCCACGATCAGTGCCGACAATCCGATGGGCACCGACGGGTTCGAATTCGTCGAATATGCGCATCCCGATCCGGAACAGCTGCACGCCCTGTTCAAGCTGATGGGCTATGCGCCTGTCGCGCGCCACAAAACGAAGAAGATCACCGTCTATCGCCAGGGCGACATCAATTATCTCGTCAACGAGGAGCCCGGCACCCAGGGTCACGATTTCGTCGCCGCGCACGGCCCCTGTGCGCCGTCGATGGGGTTTCGCGTCGTCGATGCCAAGAAGGCCTATGACCGCGCGATTTCGCTCGGCGCCGAATCTGCGGATGTGTCGTCCGCTCAGAAGACGCTCGACGTCCCCGCGATCAAGGGCATCGGCGGCAGCCTGCTCTATTTCGTCGATCGCTACGGTGCCAAGGGTTCGGCCTATGACGGCGAGTTCGAATGGCTCGGCGCGCGCGATCCGCGTCCCGCCGGCGCCGGCCTGTTCTATCTCGATCACCTCACCCACAACGTCCATCGCGGCCGCATGGACGTGTGGACCGGCTTCTACGAAAAACTCTTCAATTTCCGCCAGATCCGCTTCTTCGACATCGAGGGCCGCGCCTCGGGCCTGTTCTCGCGCGCGCTGACAAGCCCCGACGGCAAGATCCGGATTCCGATCAACGAGGACGCCGGCGATTCCGGCCAGATCGAGGAATATCTCAATATCTATCGCGGCGAGGGCATCCAGCACATCGCCTGCGGCTGCCGAGATATCTATCGCACCATCGAGGACTTGCGCGAAGCGGGCCTGCCCTTCATGCCGGCGCCGCCAAACACCTATTTTGAGCGGATCGACGCGCGGTTGCCGAAGCATGGCGAGGACCTCGCGCGCCTGCAGAAGAACGGCATCCTGATCGACGGCGAGGGTGTCGTCGAGGGCGGCCAGACCAAAGTGCTGCTGCAGATCTTCTCGGCCAACGCGATCGGCCCGATCTTCTTCGAGTTCATCCAGCGCAAGGGCGACGACGGTTTCGGCGAGGGCAATTTCAAGGCGCTGTTCGAATCGATCGAGGAGGACCAGATCCGGCGTGGGGTGTTGAAGGTGGACGCGGCGTAGGCGTGCTACCTTAAGGCACGCCGCGACGTCAAAAGCAGCCGTCGTCCTGGCGAAAGCCAGGACCCATTACCCCAGGGAGCGGTTGTTGGGCGAGCTGGTAGCTCCGGGTCTTCGTCAAACCACGTTTGGTGGCTATGGGTCCTGGCTTTCGCCAGGACGACGGCGGAGTGTGGTGCGGCAGCGGATATCTTGCAGCTCTTAACGCTCCGCCTTCCACGCCTTCGTCACCGCGCCGATCTCCGCCACTTCCGGCTCGCGCACAGCCGATGGCGTCCGCGAAAAGCGCGGCGCCGGCGCCGGCTGCTTCACGCCGTGGCGCTCGAGGAAGACGTTGCGGGCGACCATGTGCGGATGCTCGGTCGCTTCCGACATGGTCAGCACCGGCGCAAAGCAGATGTCGGTGCCTTCCATGATCTTGCACCAGTCCTCGCGCGTCTTGCTCTTGAACACCGTCTTCAGTTTTTCCTTCAGCGCGGGCCAGGCCTTGCGGTCCATCTGCGCGTCGAAATCGGCGTCGGTCAGACCGGCGTGCTCGCGCAGCAGCGCGTAGAATTGCGGCTCGATCGAGCCGATCGAGACGAAATGGCCGCAGGCGCATTCGTAGACGCCGTAGAAATGCGCGCCGCCGTCGAGGAAGTTCTCGTTGCGGCCTTCGGTCCAGCGGCCGAGCGTGGTCATGTCGAAGAAGAACGACATCAGCGATGCCGCGCCGTCGCACATCGCGGCGTCGACGACCTGCCCCTTGCCTGACCGCGAGGCCTCCAGCAACGCCGCAAGCACGCCGACGACGAGGTAGAGCGCGCCGCCGCCGAAATCGCCGACGAGGTTGAGCGGTGGCACCGGCGCTTCCTTCGTGCCGATCGCGGCGAGCGCGCCGGTGATGGAGATGTAGTTGATGTCGTGGCCGGCGGCATTGGCGAGCGGGCCTTGCTGGCCCCAGCCGGTCATGCGGCCGTAGACCAGCTTTGGATTGCGCGCGAGCACCACGTCAGGCCCGAGGCCGAGCCGCTCCATCACGCCGGGACGAAAACCCTCGACCAGCGCGTCGGCATTCGCAAGCAGATCGAGCACCTCTGCGATCGCTGCCTTGTCCTTGAGGTCGAGCTCGACCACCTTGCGGCCGCGGCCTGCGACCGACTTCATGTTCTTCCTGGCGCCGACCCGATCGAGCGTGACGATTTCGGCGCCCATGTCGGCCAGCATCATGCAGGCGAACGGACCGGGTCCGATGCCGGCGAACTCGACGATGCGGAAGCCCGACAGTGGGCCGGAGGTGCGGACGGAGGAGTTTTGGGCTGATTGATCGAGCACGTGTTTGTTTCCTCGGATCCAGGCGCATATTGCCGATGGTCGGCAAGCGCCAGGGCGTTCCTCTGCAGGGCGAGTTAATTGACTGATTAACTTTTCTCGCCTTCACGCTAGTGAGGCAAGCGGTTTTCATGTCGCGTGGCTAAAATAAAACGGCGCGCACCGAAGTGCGCGCCGCGGAAAATTTGCGTCGAGGCGCTAAGGCGCGATGATCAGCGTGCGGCAGCCACCGCGCGCTGCGCCATCACCTTGACGAGGTTGGCGCGGTACTCCGCCGTGCCGTGGATGTCGGCCAGCAGATTGCTCGCCGAAATGCTCACGCCGTCGATCGCCGACGGCGACCAATTCGCCTTCAGCGCTGTTTCGATGGCGGGGACCCGCATCACGCCGCTTTGCGAGGCGCCGGTGGCGGCCACCCGAATCTCGCCGGACTTCGTCTGCGCGACGAACACGCCGGTTAGCGCGAAGCGAGACGCGGGGTGGCGCATCTTTTCGTAGCCTGCCTTCGCCGGAACCGGGAACGACACGGCGGTGATAAGCTCGCCGTCCTCCAGCGCTGTCGTGAACATGCCCTGGAAGAAGTCATCCGCCGTGATCGACCGCTTGTTGGTCTTCACGGTGGCGCCGAGCGCGAGCAGCGCGGCGGGAAAATCCGCGGCAGGATCGTTGTTGGCGATCGAGCCGCCGATCGTGCCGCGATAGCGCACGGCGGGGTCGCCGAGCACCGAGGTGAGATAGGCGATTGCGGGAATCGCCTTCTTCACGTCGGGATTCTGCATGATGTCGAAATAGGTCGTGCCGGCCTTGATGGTCAGTACGTCGCCCGAGAGCTCGACGCCCTGCAGCTCCTTGATCTTGCCGAGGTCGATGACGTCGGTCGGGCTGGCGAGGCGCTGCTTCATCACCGGCAGCAGCGTCTGGCCGCCGGCGAGGAACTTTGCTTCGCTGCTCTTGGAGAACAGGGCGACGGCTTCGTCAACCGAGGACGCGCGATGATAAACGGTCTGGTACATCTTCGTTCCTCCCTTAAGCCGCGTGGATCGTGCGCCACACCCTGTCAGGGGTTGCGGGCATTTCCAGATTGTTCTTGCCGATCGCATCCGTGATCGCATTGATCACAGCCGCTGACGCCCCGATCGCGCCGGCCTCGCCGCAACCCTTGATGCCGAGCGGATTGCCCGGGCACAGCGTCGTGGTGTGGGAGAGCTTGAACGAGGGAACGTCGTCGGCGCGCGGCATGGCGTAGTCCATGAACGAGGCCGTGACCGGCTGCCCGCTGGCATCGTAGATCGCGTGCTCGAGCAACGCTTGTCCGATGCCTTGCACCAGACCGCCATGGACCTGGCCTTCGACGATCATCGGGTTGATCAGCCGGCCGAAATCGTCGGCCGCGACGAAGTTGACGAAAGACGTCTTGCCGGTGCCGGGATCGACCTCGAGCTCGCAGATATAGGTGCCGGCCGGGAAGGTGAAGTTGGTCGGGTCATAGAAGGCGCTCTCCTTCAGGCCCGGCTCCATCCCGTCAGGCAGATTGTGCGCGGTGTAGGCTGCGAGCGCGACCATCGGGAAGGCGATCGCCTTGTCGGTCCCGGCCACCTTGAACTCGCCGTTCTCGATGACGATGTCGCCTTCCGAGGCTTCCAGCGCGTGCGCGGCGATCTTCTTGGCCTTGGATTCCATCTTCTCCATCGCCTTCAGGATCGCGGTGAGGCCGACGGCCGCCGAGCGCGAGCCGTAGGTGCCCATGCCGAACTGCACCTTGTCGGTGTCGCCATGGACGATCGAGACCTGGCTGATGGGAACCCCTAAGCGCTCCGCAACGAGCTGGCAGAACGTGGTCTCGTGACCCTGGCCGTGGCTGTGTGATCCCGTTAGGACCTCGATGGTGCCGACCGGGTTGACGCGGACTTCGGCGGATTCCCAAAGACCGACGCCGGCGCCCAGGCTGCCGACGGCCTTCGACGGCGCGATGCCGCAGGCCTCGATGTAGCAGGACACGCCAATGCCGCGCAGCTTGCCGTCGGCCTTCGCCTTGGCTTTGCGTCCGGCAAAGCCGGCATAGTCGATCGCCTTCATCGCGGCGTCGAGCGAGGCGTTAAAGTCGCCGGTGTCATAAGCCATGATCACTGGCGTCTGGTGCGGGAACTGGGTGATGAAGTTGGTCCGGCGCAGCGCGGCCGGATCGACCTTCAACTGCCGCGCCGCCGTCTCCATCAGACGTTCGATCAGATAGCTCGCCTCGGGGCGGCCGGCGCCGCGATAGGCGTCGACCGGCGTGGTGTTGGTGTAGACCCCGACCACCTCGGCATGAATCGCCGGGATGTTGTACTGGCCCGACAGCAGCGTCGCGTAGAGATAGGTCGGCACCGAGGACGAGAACAGCGACATGTAAGCGCCGAAATTGGCGTAGGTCTTCACCTTCAACCCGGTGATCTTGTTGTTGGCGTCGAATGCCATCTCGGCATGGGTGACGTGGTCGCGGCCATGCGCATCGGTGAGGAAGGCTTCGGTGCGGTCGCCGGTCCATTTGACGGGACGTCCGACTTTCTTCGAGGCCCACAGCGCCACCATTTCTTCGGGGTAGATGAAGATCTTGGAGCCGAAGCCGCCGCCGACGTCGGGCGCGATCACGCGCAGTTTATGCTCGGGTGCGATGTTGTAGAACGCCGACAGCACCAAGCGGGCGACGTGCGGATTCTGCGACGTCGTGTAGAGCGTGAAGTGCTCTTCCGCGGAATCGTAATCGGCGATCGCGGCGCGGGGCTCCATTGCGTTCGGCGCGAGGCGGTTGTTGGTGACGTCGAGCTTCACCACGTTGGCGGCCTTGGCGAAGGCGGCATCGGTGGCGCCCTCGTCGCCGATCACCCAGTCATAGACCTGGTTGCCGGGAGCTTCGGGATGCAGCTGCGGCGCGCCGGACTTGATCGCGGCGTGGACGTCGGCGACCGCGGGCAGCTCTTCGTAGTTCACGACCACGGCTTCGGCCGCGTCGCGTGCGAGATTTTTGGTCTCGGCGATCACGACTGCGACGGCCTGACCGACGAAGCGCACCGTCTCCGGCGCCATCGCCGGCCATGCGCCCATCTTCATCGGGCTGCCGTCCTTGGAGGTGATGGCCCAGCCGCAGATGAGATTGCCGACCTTGTCGTCGACGATCTCCTGTCCCGTCAGCACCGCGACCACGCCCGGCATCTTCAGCGCGGCGGAGGAATCGATTCCCTTCACCTTGGCGTGCGCGTGCGGGCTGCGGATGAAATGGGCATGGGTCATGCCCTGCAATTTGATGTCGTCGACGTAGCGGCCCTTGCCGGTAATGAAACGCTTGTCTTCCTTGCGCACGACGCTCGCGCCAATGCCTTCAACACCCATGTCTGGTCCTCCCGACCGGAATTTGTCTTGACCGCGCTTTCCCTCGAAAGCAGCGGCCATCGTTCTTGTTCGAGGCGGGCCGCTTACTCGGCCGCCTGCGAGACCTTCATGCGGCCTGCCGCATCCAGCACGGCTTTGACGATGTTGTGGTAGCCGGTGCAGCGGCAGATATTGCCTTCGAGCTCGTGGCGGACGGTGGCCTCGTCGAGCTGGCCACCATGGCGGTGCACGATATCGATCGCCGACATGATCATGCCCGGCGTACAATAGCCGCACTGCAGACCGTGATTGTCGCGGAAAGCCGCCTGCATCGGGTGCAGCTCGTCGCCCTTGGCGATGCCTTCGATCGTGGTGATGCTGGCGCCGTCGGCCTGTCCCGCCAGCATGGTGCAGGATTTGATCGCCTTGCCGTCCATGTGGACGACGCAGGCGCCACACTGGCTGGTGTCGCAGCCGACATGGGTTCCGGTGAGGTTGAGGTGGTCGCGCAGCAGCTGAACCAGCAGCGTGCGATCCTCGACGTCAACGGCAACGGCTTTGCCGTTCACCGTCAGTTTGACTGTAGACACGGTTGAAGTCCTCCCGGGGTCGATTTTGATTGTTTCTAATTAGAGACAGCGACCCGGAACTTTGCAACTACGATTTTGGTCGCCCGCGTCATGGAAAAGTCATTGATTCAGAATGGCCAGCACTGATTGAGGAGGCCGAGTCGACCGGATCGGGCGCGGCGCCGGGCCGCGGCTGGGATGCCAGCCTCTATGTGTCTAAGGGGTCCGCCTTGGCCGAAAGAGCCTGAAAATCTGCGGGCGCACCGAATTTACCGCCCCTTATCGATTCTGCCTTAGTTTTGCGCAGCCAGGTCAGGGGGCGGGGCGCCACCGGATCTCGGCTGAATGAAAATGGGGGTGGGAATGTCCGGGCGTATCGCGTCGTCGTCGAAGCGCACAATAATGCCGACCCTCAGGTTCCGCGCCAAGATCATTCTGGGCTTTGCCGCCGTACTGGTGATCTCCGCCGGCAGCATGGCTTTCTCCTATTTTGGTTTCGAGCGGGTCTCGTCCGGGGTCGGATCCTACCGCAGCAGCGTCACCGAGGCCGATCTCGCCCGTAATATCGACCGGGAGCTGCTCGCCTATCGCTCGGCCGTCAAATATTTCGTCGTCACCGGCAAGGAGGACGACGCCAAGACAGCGCTGGACGCGGAGACCGGCCTGAAGGGCGCCATCGACCAGGCGGTCAAGAGCGCCAAGAAGCCGGCGCGCCAGGAGAGCCTGGGCAAGCTCGCCAAGGAGTTCTCCAACTTCTCCGCGACCTTCGCAAAAGTCCTCCAGGCCAAGCGCGACAGCGCGCTGCTGGTGCAGAACCAGCTCCTGCGCAATGCCAACCTCCTGAAATACAAGCTCGACGACATCGGCAATAACGCTTCCGACTCCGAGGCGCAGGCGATCGAGTTCGGGACCAAGCAGGTCAATGCCCAATTCCAGACCGCGAGCGCGGCGGCGACCAATTTCGTGCTGACGTCCGACCAGGCGATCGCGACCAGCGCGCTGGCGCGGCTGAAATTCGTCGAGAACTCGCTCAACGCGGTCTATTCCATGGACGACAAGATCGTCGCCGGCCTGAAGGACGCCAGGGGATTGCTCGGTGCCTATCGGGAATCGCTGGAGAAGCTTATCGCCAATGCCAAAATGATCGACGATCTCGTCACCGAGATGAGCGGCTCGGCCGGCGCGATCCTTCAGGGCGCCACCGCCATGAAGGCGGACCTCGTTGCCGAACAGCAGCGGCTGGAGTCCGAATCGGAAGCGACCATCGGGAAGACCGAGCAACTGGTGCTGATGCTGGCCGTCGGCGGCACGCTGCTCGGCGCGGTCCTCGCTTTCCTGCTCGGCACCGGCATTTCGCGTCCGATGATCGCGATGTGCAAGGCGATGCGCGAGCTTGCCTCGGGCAATTTCGAGGTCGTGCTGCCAGGCCTGGGCCGCAAGGATGAGATCGGCGAGATGGCCGGCGCGGTCGAGGAATTCAAGGTGCAGGCCGTGGCCAAGGCCGAGCGCGATGCCGCCGCCAACGAAGCTCAGAACAAGGAAGCGAGCGCTGCTCGCCGTTCCGAGCTGATTCGGTTCGCCGACGATTTCGAGAGCGCGGTCGGTGCCATCGTCTCCAACGTCTCGGCCTCCGCCGTGCAGCTGGAATCGGCGGCTTCGACGCTGACCCGCACCGCCGAGACCACGCAGAGCCTGTCGAGCCAGGTCGCCGACGTCTCCGAGCAGGCCTCCAGCAACATGCAATCGGTCGCGACCGCGACCGAAGAGCTTTCGGCCTCGGTCGAGGAGATCGGCCGCCAGGTCCGCGATTCCAACCGCATTGCCGAAGCTGCCGTGGTGCAGGCCAAGGAGACCGATAACCGCATCGGCAAGCTCTCGCATGCCGCCCAGCAAATCGGCGAAGTGGTCAAGCTCATCACGGCGATCGCCGAGCAGACCAATCTTCTGGCGCTCAACGCGACCATCGAGGCGGCGCGCGCCGGCGAAGCCGGCCGCGGCTTTGCAGTTGTCGCCAGCGAAGTGAAGTCGCTCGCGAGCCAGACCGCGAAGGCCACCGACGAGATCTCCTCGCACATCACGGGCATGCAAGGCGCCACCGCCGAGTCGGTTGCGGCGATCAAGGAGATCGGCGCGACCATCGGCCAGATCTCGTCGATCTCGACATCGATTGCGAGCGCGGTGGAGCAGCAAGGCGCAGCGACCCAGGAAATCGCGCGCAGCGTCCAGACCGTCGCACAGGGCACTCAGACCGCCGCCACCGACATCGGCCAGGTCAACCGCGGCGCCGCCGAGACCGGCTCGGCCTCGGAAGAGGTGCTGCACTCGGCCAAGACACTGTCGTCCGAAAGCACCCGCCTGCGTGCCGAGCTCGACCGCTTCATGGGCAATATCCGGGCGGCGTAGGGGCATTCCCGCCAATGTCGTCCTGGCGAAAGCCAGGACCCATTCCCCAAGGCGGAGTTGCCGGGCGAACCGCTAACTCCGAGTCGTCCTCAACTGCTCGCTGGGGTAGCGCTTGTCCAGGACGACGAGACCTGCGTCACCTAACCGCCGGTTGCGGCGCCACAAATTTACCGCCGCTTATCCTTTGCCATTTACCGTGCTCACGCGTCAGGAAGCGGGCTGCTTCCGGGCTGCGCCTGGTTTTCCGCGAATGGAATGGGGTGGGGAATGCCCGTCAAGTCGAAGCCGACCACATCGAAGCTGCTCACCTTGCGTTTTCGCGCAAAAATTATCCTCGGCTTCGTGGCGGTGCTCGCCATCCTCGCCGTCAGCATGGCTTTCGCCTATTACGGCTTCGAGCGGATCCAGGCCGCCGTGGCCTCCTACCGCTCCAGCGTCGCCGAAGCGGACCTTGCGCGGACGGTCGATCGCGAGCTGATCGCCTACCAGGGGTTGGCGCGGGCCTACACGCTGACCGGCGCGGCGGATGACGAGACCGCCGCGAAAGCGGCCGAAGAGAATTTGAGGGCTGCGATCGCCAAGTCTGCGGCGGCCACCACGGGCGCCACGCGCCGGGAGCAGGTCGGCCGGCTTGAGGTCGACTTCAAGAGCTTCACCAAGGTGTTCGGCGAGATCATCACGTTGACGCGCGAGAACGGCAAGATCGCGACGGACGAGCTCAACAGCGTCGGCAACAAGATCCGCTTCAAGTTCGACGATCTTGCCGATACCGCGGCATTGGCGGGCCTGAACTCGGTTCAGGGCACGGCCAAGGACATCACATCGCAATACCTTGCGGTTTCCACTTCGGTCAGCGCCTTCGTCGCCAAGCCGGAGCCGAAGACCGCCGACGGCGTGACCGCCCGCATCAAGTTCCTGGAGACGTTGCTGGTCTCGATCTATGCCAACGACCAGAAGATCACCGACCGCGTCACCGAGATCAGCAATCTCTTGAAGCAGTACCGCACCTCCTTTTCGAAGCTGACCGAGAACGTGAAGGTCATCGTCAAGCTGAACGGCGAGATGACCAAAACGGCTGCGTCCATTCTCAAGCTCTCGGGTGAGCTGCGGTCGGAGCTGACGGCGGATCAGCAGCGCATCGAGGTGAGCGCCAATGCCACCATCAGCGAGACCGAGCGGACGATGCTGATGATGGCGCTCGGCGGCCTCGCCATTGGCGCCGCGTTGGCCTGGATGCTGGGCAATGGCATTTCGCGTCCGATGATCGCGATGTGCAAGGCGATGCGCGAGCTTGCCTCGGGCAATTTCGACGTGGTGCTGCCGGGCCTGGGCCGCAAGGACGAGATCGGCGAGATGGCCGGCGCGGTAGAAGAATTCAAGGTGCAGGCCGTGGCCAAGGCCGAGCGCGACGCCGCCGCCAACGAACTCCAGAACAGGGAGCAGGCCGCAAGCCGCCGCTCTGAGCTGATTCGTTTCGCCGACGATTTCGAGAGCGCGGTCGGTGCCATCGTCTCCAACGTCTCGGCTTCCGCCGTGCAGCTGGAATCGGCGGCCTCGACGCTGACCCGTACCGCCGAGACCACGCAGAGCCTGTCGAGCCAGGTCGCCGATGTCTCCGAGCAGGCCTCCAGCAACATGCAGTCGGTCGCGACTGCGACGGAAGAGCTCTCGGCCTCGGTCGAGGAGATCGGCCGCCAGGTCCGCGATTCCAGCCGCATTGCCGAAGCTGCCGTGGTGCAGGCAAAGGAGACCGATAACCGCATCGGCAAGCTCTCGCATGCCGCCCAGCAGATCGGCGAAGTGGTCAAGCTCATCACGGCGATCGCCGAGCAGACCAATCTTCTGGCGCTCAACGCGACCATCGAGGCGGCGCGCGCCGGCGAAGCCGGCCGCGGCTTTGCAGTTGTCGCCAGCGAAGTGAAGTCGCTCGCGAGCCAGACCGCAAAGGCCACCGACGAGATCTCCTCGCACATCACGGGCATGCAAGGGGCCACCGCCGAGTCGGTTGCGGCGATCAAGGAGATCGGCGCGACCATCGGCCAGATCTCGTCGATCTCGACATCGATCGCAAGCGCAGTGGAGCAGCAAGGCGCAGCGACACAGGAAATCGCGCGCAGCGTCCAGACCGTCGCACAGGGCACTCAGACCGCCGCCACCGACATCGGCCAGGTCAACCGCGGCGCCGCCGAGACCGGCTCGGCTTCGGAAGAGGTGCTGCATTCGGCCAAGACACTGTCGTCCGAAAGCACCCGTCTGCGCGCCGAGCTCGACCGCTTCATGGGCAATATCCGGGCGGCGTAAGCGCTCGACCTTCGCGCCACGCACTCTGCCGTCGTCCTGGCGAAAGCCAGGACCCATTATCCGAAGTAGCAGTTATCGGGCGACTGCTAACTCCGAGTCATCGCCAAATTGCTCCCTGGGGTGATGGGTCCTGGATCGGCGCTCCGCTCCGCTGCGCTTGTCCAGGACGACGTGGCACTCACTCCCTCCCGAATGCCCGCTTCAGCTCCACCTTTGCCCGCTCCAGCTGCGTGCGCTGCGTCTGCGGCAGCGTCTTGCCGGCGCGGTTGATGTAGAACGTCAGCATCGACAGCGCCGAGCGGTAGGCGCCGGTCTTGCGACGCGCGCTGTGCTCGGCCGAGCGCTTCAACGAAGCCGCGATTTTCTTCGCGCTGGTCAGCTTGAACACGCCTTGTTTGAGGTCGAGCGCGTCGCTCTCCTTCGTCACGCGCTGTGACCAGCGCTTCGGTGCGGCGCGTTTGGTGCTCTTGCGCGCCGCTGTTTTGCGAGCATGTGTCGTCTTTCTCAAATGTGTCGTCTTTCTGGCATGAGCCATGCGTCAACTCCTTGCGGCTCCACCGAAAACCAGCGCCGCGAGCGGTCGTTCCTGCGGGAACCTGCCCTCGCCGCAGACGTTGTCGCAGGTGGCAGGCGGAATGCCGCACCCCCTTGATCGGATCGCCCCCGTCCACGCCATGTGAACCGGGGCCATGTCCATTGGTCAGATGCAACAACGCGATGGAATTGCAGCGAAGCCCAGCGCCGAACGATGGACCTGTGGTCTCCACGGCGCACGCGGCCGATCGCATTATCGAAACCAGCATTCCCGCACGGCTTGACGCGCTGCCGTGGAGCGGGTTTCACACCCGCGTCGTGCTCGCGCTCGGCATCACCTGGATTCTGGATGGTCTCGAGGTGACGTTGGCCGGCGCGCTCTCCGGCGCGTTGAAGCAAAGCCCCTCGCTGCATTTCTCCAATCTCGATCTCGGCGTTGCCAATTCCGCCTATCTCGCGGGTGCTGTGCTCGGCGCGCTCGGTTTCGGCTGGCTCACCGACCGCATCGGCCGCAAGAAGCTGTTCTTCATCACGCTCGCGCTTTATCTCTCGGCAACGGCCGCGACCGCTCTGTCATGGAATGTCGCGAGCTACGCGCTGTTTCGCTTCCTCACCGGCGCCGGCATCGGCGGCGAATATACCGCGATCAATTCGACCATCCAGGAATTGGTGCCGGCGCGCTATCGCGGCTGGACCGATCTCATCATCAACGGCAGCTTCTGGATCGGTGCCGCGATGGGCGCCGTGGCTGCCATCGTGCTGCTCGATCCCGCGGTGATCGGCCCCGATCTTGGCTGGCGCCTCGCTTATCTCATCGGCGCGGCCATCGGCCTCGTCGTGCTCTTGATGCGGATGTGGATTCCGGAGAGTCCGCGCTGGCTGATGATCCACGGCCGTCCCGACCAGGCCCACGCCATCGTCGACGAGATCGAGCGCTCGGTGCTCGGACACGACCAGGACATGAGCGACGGGCGCTTCGCCAAGATCCGCCTGAAAATGCGGAGTCACACGCCGATCCGCGAGGTCGTGCACACGCTGTTCTCGGTCTACCGCCAGCGGGCGATGGTCGGCCTCGTGCTGATGATCGCGCAGGCTTTCTTCTACAACGCCATCTTCTTCACCTTTGCGCTGGTGTTGACCGATTTTTACGGCATTAGCGCCGATCATGTCGGCTGGTATCTGCTCCCCTTCGCCGCCGGCAATTTTCTCGGTCCGCTGCTGCTCGGTCGCCTGTTCGATACGCTCGGCCGCCGCACCATGATCATGTTTACCTATGGGACGTCGGGCCTGTTGCTGGCGCTGTCGGGTTATCTGTTCTCGATCGGCGCCTTGAGCGCGCAGGGGCAGACCATCGCCTGGATGGTGATCTTCTTCTTTGCCTCGCCCGCCGCGAGCGCAGCCTACCTCACCGTCAGCGAGACTTTTCCCTTGGAGGTCCGCGCGCTGGCGATCGCCGTATTCTATGCGGTCGGCACCGGCATCGGCGGCGTGATCGGCCCCGCGTTGTTCGGTGCGCTGATCGACACGGGATCACGCACGAGCGTATTCGCAGGCTATTTACTGGGGGCATTCCTGATGATCGCGGCCGCGATCGTGGCGTGGCGCTATGCCATCTCGGCGGAACGCAGATCGCTCGAAGAAATCGCGCGGCCGCTTGCTTCCATGGAGTAGACTATGAAATCGGAACTGGCTGAATTGGATCAAAAGCGCACCATGGTCGACGATGAAGCGCCCGATGCGGTGCCGGTGCCTCACGCACTCGTGCCGCATCTCAATGAAACAGCGATCCTGCTCGACATCGACGGGACGCTGCTCGACCTGATGCCGACGCCGCGTGAGGTGTGGGTGCCGCCAGGCCTGTCGGAAACGCTGAACCGGCTGACGGAGCGCACCTCGGGCGCGCTGGCGATGGTCAGCGGCCGTTCTCTCAACGACATCGACCTGATCTTCGCGCCCGATGTCTTTCGCGCCGTCGCCGGCCACGGCGCGGAGATGCGGCTTTCGGTGGACAACGAAGCCGATGCCGTCAGTGCGCCGCCACTGGACAAGGAGCTGAAGCGGCGGCTCGCGGCGGTCGCCAAGCTCAGTCCAGGCATTCTGCTCGAAGACAAGGGCTATTCGTTGGCGCTGCATTATCGCCTTGCGCCGCATGCGGAGAAAGCGATCTATGAATCCGTTTCGCTGATCCGCGCCGACCTGCCCAACGCGCCGATCGAGGTGCTGCCCGGCAAGTTCGTTTGCGAGATCAAGCATTCCGGTTTCACCAAAGCGACCGGCGTGCGCGAGTTGATGAAGCACGAGCCTTTCAAGGGACGCCGTCCGATCTTCATCGGCGATGACGTGACCGACGAAACCGTGTTCGCGATCATGCCCGACATGAACGGGCTTGCCTTCTCGGTCGGCCGCCGCGCCATGGGTGTCAACGGGCACTTCGATGCCCCGAATGATGTGCGCACGTTCCTTGCGCGGCTGCTCGACGACTCAAGGTTGGAATAAGGCGCCGACATCTCGGAGCCACATATTACGCGCGTAATTCCCCCGCGCGTCCGCTTCATGCTGCGCGTGCCACGGTTCCAAAACCCACTTTGTGTAGCGAAATCGTCGGGTTGCCTTGAGGTAAACCGGTTCCAACGCGCGCGCCCGATTTTGGTTTCAATTGGTGCAAAGGATGATCAGGAACCATATTGATGAACGGCAGTTAAATGGGGTGGAATGAAACAGGAGGGGACGACCTGTGAATTTAGTCGTCGTTTCGAATCGCGTCGCGCGCGGCAAGCCCAACGAGCCCATGACGGGCGGTCTCGCGGCGGCGTTATTACCTGTCGTGGAACATTCGGGCGCGATCTGGGTGGGTTCCTCGGGCCGTGTGCGTGACGGTCATCAGAAGGAGCCGTTTGCGGAGATCGAAGCACTGGGTTCGGGCGCGATTGCGACGCTGGATCTGCCGGCGGCGCACTATGGCGGCTATTACGAAGGTTTTGCCAACTCAGCGCTGTGGCCGGCGCTGCACTCGCGCAGCGATCTGATCCGCGTCTCGCGTGACGACTATGTCAGCTATCGCGAGGTCAACGCCTTCATGGCGCGGGCCTTGATGCGTTTCCGGAAAGCACAAACCGCGTTCTGGGTGCAGGATTACCATTTCCTCGCGCTCGGCGCGGAGCTGCGGGATCTGGGCGTCGACGATCCGATCGGCTTCTTCCTCCATACGCCGTGGCCGGTCGCGGCGGTGATGCAAGGTGTGCCCAATCATCGCGAGCTGATCACGGCGATGCTGGCCTACGATCTGATCGGCTTCCAGACCAATGACGATTGCCAGAATTTTCTCGGCTATGTCGCGAGCGAACTCGGCCTCGCCGTCGAAGACGGCGTTGCGATCTCGCAGCATGGCCGAACGCGCTGCGAGGTGTTTCCGATCGGCATCGACGCCGAGAAGTTCGCGCAATACGCGGCGAAATCGGCGTCGCATCCGGACGTGTCGCGGCTGCGCCGCAGCCTCAATGGCGAGCGGCTCGCGATCGGCGTCGACCGGCTCGACTATTCCAAGGGCCTCGTCAACCGCATCAGCGCGTTCGACCGGCTCTGGACCGATCATCCGCACTTTGCGCGCAGCATTTCGCTGTTGCAGATCGCAAATCCCTCACGCGGTGCGATCGAAGCCTATGGCAATTTGCAGAACGAGGTCGCGCGGCTCGTGTCCGACGTCAACGGCCGCCACGGCGAGGCCGACTGGACCCCGATCCGCTATCTCAACAAGGGCTTTAGCCAGGCCGTGCTCGCGGGCCTCTACCGCACCGCGCAGATCGGCGTGGTGACGCCGCTGCACGACGGCATGAATCTTGTCGCCAAGGAATACGTCGCCGCGCAAAACCCGGCCGATCCCGGCGTGCTGGTGCTGTCGAAATTCGCCGGCGCGGCCAACGAGCTCGACGCCGCGCTGCTGGTCAATCCGCACGACATCGATGGCATGGCGCGCGCGATCGCGGTCGCGGCCGCGATGCCGCTCACCGAGCGCAAGATGCGTTGGGATGCAATGATGAAGAAGCTGCGCGGCCACACCATCCAGCAATGGTCGGCGGATTTCGTCGCTGAGCTGGAGAAGTGCCGGACGGAGAAGGCCGCGGTCGCTCCGCTTGCCAACCAGCCGCCGCAGGCGCTGCGCTGGCTCAAGTCGGCGATATCAGGCGTGCGGTTGATTTAGTCTCCTTCTCCCCGTTCTTGACGGGGAGGGCAGGGCGAAGACGAGAGAGCCTCAATAGCAATACGACACGCCTTCCAGAATCGCGCACTGCCGTTTGTTCGGCGCGTTCGGATCGTCGAGCGGCACCATGCCTTTGCCTTGGCCGACGAACACGCCGGGCCCGACATGCACCGAGCTCTTGTTGCCGATGATGACGCTTTGATGTGGCGTCGCGCTCGAGCGCGTGCCGTCCGGCCAGAGGATGGTATCGCCCGAAAGCATCCCGCGCCGTCCGTCGTCACAGCTGACGTCGACCCCTTGCCGGGTGCAGACCTGTGCGGCGGCCGGTCCGGCGAAGGCGGCGGCAAGGGCCGAAATCAGGCTCAGCGCGGCGGTGATGTTGCGGATGGTCATGGGGCCCCCGGACGTGTTTGACGGTCTTGAGTGAATCGTCGCGTTAAACCGGCCGCCGGTTCAGCCGGCGGGCGGTTCCGAGCGCAGCCGTGGCGTTCGATATTGTCGATGAAATACAACATCTTACGGAAAAATCACCCGATTTTCCCGCGATCCCTTGCAAAATCATCGGCGCCCCTTCAAGAGAGTGCGCTCCGGAGAGATGGCCGAGTGGCTTAAGGCGCACGCTTGGAAAGCGTGTGTGCGGGAAACCGTACCGTGGGTTCGAATCCCACTCTCTCCGCCATTGCACGATTTTGTACGCCAATCGCCAATCTTCGATATTGGACTTTTCTGCGCACCATCGTGCGCTGTTGCCCAGGTCGGCGCCCAGAGTAGCTGACAATTACATCAGCCGGCGCAGATTTGCGGTGATGACAACAACGGCTAAGTAATTTCTCGCCGTCTTTCGTAGACGACAAAAGCGTCGCCTTGGCGTTGTCTGCTGGATCCTTCAAATCGAGGCTGATGACGGATTTGCCGCGATCGAGCGCCGCCGCGAGCGGCGTTACCGCTCGATGTCCTGATCGCTTGACGCGTATGACGTCCGCCCCTTGATCCGCCAGTATCATCGCTGCCAGCGGTGCTGCGACGTAGTGGCCAATATCGATCACCTTGACACCCGCGAGTGGACGATCGGTCGTCCCGGTGATGCGAAACCTCGTAAGGTCCTTTGAAGGCAGCAATTTGGTAAATACGCGACTGCTAGTCTTGTTTTCGCGGAGCGAAAATCACGCAAGTCGTTGTGCCGTGCGCAAGAAGCTTGCCCGTGTCATCGACGATGCGACCCTCGGCAGTAGCGCCTTGTCTGCCGCGATGAACTACGACGCCCGAGGCGATAACAGGGCCCGGTCCCGGCTTCAGTGGACGGGTGAGATTCACATTGAAGTTCGTTGTCGTATAACGCTCGTCTTCATCAAGTGTCGTATGGACGGCACAGGACATCGCCGAGCTCAAAATCACGGCGAGGTAACCACCGTGCACAACCCCTCCTGGGTTTGCGAACTGTGGTCCGGGCCAACCAGTAAACTCTGTGCTACCGTGCTCTGCCGCGGACAACTGGAAATTCAGTGGCGTGCAGATGGGAGCGGCTGGCGCGCCTGTGCGCAATAGCTCGCGGAAGAACGCTAGCCCTCCATTCTCTCGCGATGCGGGACGCTCGTCGCTCATCGTCATGGTTTCCTCCCTTTTCAAGATCAGCCGGCCTGCCATCTTCGGTTCCGAAATATCGGCGGCGTGCTGCGTGCGGCCGTTCATAGGTGGCGCTGCTTAGCTCAAGGGGCGGTCAGCGATGGCTTGAGCACGTATTTTCCCGTCGCCTGCCGCGCTTCCATGATGCGGTGAGCTTCGGTGGCTCCTTCGAGTGGCAGCCGCCCGGCAACCTCCACATGAAGGCGCTGTTCGATCACGAATCCTGCAACGGTATCGAAGGCCTTCTGCGCTTCATCCGGCCGAGTCTTGAACCAGTGGCTGACGTAGTAGCCAATCACGGCTTGGTTCATCGGCATCAGGCGTTGGGCGATGAAAGAAGAGGGCTTCCTGCTGGCGGTCCCATAGACGACGAGGCGCCCGAATGGTGCGAGCGCGGCCAGAGCCTGGTCGAAAAATGCGCCTCCGACCATATCGAGAACCACATCGGCCCCGCGTCCGCCGGTGAGCCGCTTCACCTCGCGCGGCCAATCATCGGCGGTAGAGTCGATGGCGTGGTCGGCGCCCCGCGCCAAAGCTTGCTGCCGGCGTTCGGGTGTGCTGGCGCCGGCAATGACGCAGCCGGCACCCAAAATCTTGGCGAGCTGAATTGCGTAGTTGCCAACGCCTCCGGCGCCGCCGGGAATGAAGATAGATTCGCCGGGCTTGAGCCGTCCAGCGTCCTTGAGCATTTGAAAAGCAGTCACGCCGGCAACGACAAGCGTGGAAGCGACGTCAAAATCGAGTCTTGGGTCCAGTTTGATGACATTGTCGACGCCGGCGAGGGCGTACTCAGCGTAGCCGCCAAGACCGTCTCCGCCGAAAAACGCGAACACCCGATCACCGGGATGCAGCGTTGTGACACCCTCGCCAACGGCGTCGACGACACCGGCGGCTTCGCTGCCGAGGATCGCCGGCAAAGGTGTCGGCAGTGGATAGGGATCACCGCGCCGACGCACGATGTCGGCGTAGTTGACGCTCGCCGCTTCGATCCGGATGAGCACTTCGTCAGCCCCGGGCTGCGGTTTCAAAACCTCTTCCACCCGAAGCGCCTCAGCGTCGCCGTAGGCATGCAACAATACCGCCTTCATAGATCCCCACCCTCCACTATGACGCTTGTCCTAACCTCTCTACGTCTATAGATAAGACGATCGTCCTAGTCAACCGGCCATGACAGCCCATTCACCGCGCGAACAGATGATTTTGGCCGCCATGTCTCTCTTTCAGAGAGAGGGCTATGCCGCGGCCTCATGGCGGCGGCTGGTCCAGGAGTCGGGAGCGCCCTGGGGTTCCGCCTATCACTATTTTCCGGACGGTAAGGAGCAGGTTGGAGTCGCCGCTCTCGAATGGGCGGCACAAAATGTCGCTGGGGGCATCGCGCAATGCTTCCCCGAAGGCGGCCGCGCTGCGGAGGGTGTCCGCAAGTTGTTTGCGGGGAGCGCGGCACAGTTGGCAAAGTCCGGGTTCACCGCTGGCTGTCCCGTGTGCACCGTTGCACTGGAAACTGCACCCCAATCTCAGGCGCTCACCCAGGCATGCAAGAACGCTTTCGGTCTCTGGCAGCAAACGATTGCTGATGGCTTGATCCGATGCGGAATGGCCCCGAAGAATGCGGAGACGCTCGCGCCAGTAATCTTGGCGGCCTTTGAAGGTGCTCTCATTCAGGCGCGCGTGGCGCAATCGCAGGAGCCTATGCGCGCGTGTGGAGCTCAGATTGCCCGGCTTTGCGATTGAGAGCTTCGACTGAAGCTCTACGTCCGTCGAGGATCACTGCACGAATTTTCATATTCGCGCGTAGCTGAATTGGGAGGTTTTGGTCTACAAGAGTCGAAAATGCCAAATCTTTCAATGGGGATTGACTGACACTCTCTCCGCCATCAGCCCGCCCGGCCAACCCATACCTCCCGTCCCTCGCGCACGCCCGCGACGCCCTTCCATCGGCGATCGCCACCGACATGGGATGCTGTGTGGCTGTAGGCAAACGTCCCAATTTGTCACTGTCCAAACGGCCGCGTCAAAAACCCGTTCGCGATGCCGCAATCGGGCGGCAGTTCATTCCATCATTCAACCGATACATGCGTCACGGGAGACGACCTCATGAGCGTCTCGCGCGCCTTCGGCCGCCACAACGCGTCCTGAGGCCGCGCCATGCAGAAACGCGCCTGTACACGGTCGCGTGACCTCCATAACTTCCGCGGCGCAATGTGAGGAGATGCGACGTGGCGAAGAAGACGGCGACCAGGAAGAGAAGTGCTGCGAAGAAAGCGGCGAAGACCTCCAGCAAGAAAAGCGCCGTGCGGAAGGGCAAGGTTGCGAAGGCTGCAACGAAGCCGCTGAAGAAGGCCGCGCCGCGCAAATCGTCGGCACCGCGCCGCCCAAAGGGTCCGGCCTGGCAGTGGTCGGCGGTCGAGACCGCGGCCGCAATCCGCTCCGGCGCCATCTCCGCGGTCGAGACCGTCGAGGCGCATCTGGAGCGGATGCGGGCCGTCAATCCGAGGCTGAACGCCGTCGTCGTCGATCTCTCGGAGGAGGCGCTGGCTGCGGCGCAGGCGGCCGACAAGCGGCGCGCGAAGGGCGGCGAACTCGGCCTTCTGCACGGCGTCCCGATCACGATCAAAGAGAATGTCGACTACGAAGGCCGTCCGAATTTCAACGGCGTTCCCGCCAACAAGGATCTCATCGCGCCATCGGATTCGCCCGTGGTGCGCAACCTGAAGAAGGCCGGCGCGATCGTCATCGGCCTCACCAACACGCCGGAATTCTCATTCCGCGGCTTCACCGACAATCCCCTGCACGGGCTGACGCTCAATCCCTGGGATCCGGATATCACTTGCGGCGGCTCCTCGGGCGGTGCGGGTTCGGCGGTCGCCGCGGGCATCGGCACCATCGCGCACGGCAACGACATCGGCGGCTCGCTGCGCTGGCCGGCGCATTGCAACGGCGTTGTGACTATCAAGCCGACGCAGGGACGTATTCCCGCGTTCAACGCAAGCGCAACGGCCGAGCGGCCGATGCTCGCGCATTTGATGTCGGCGCAGGGGCCGCTCGCCCGCCACGTCGCCGACGTCAGGCTCGCGCTGGAGGTGATGAGCCAGCGCGATCCGCGCGATCCCTGGTGGGTGCCGGCGCCGCTGGTGGGGCCGAAGCCGAAGGGGCCGATCAAGGTCGCGCTGGCCAGGATTCCTGAAGACATGGAGGTCGATCCGTCCGTCGCGGCGGCGTTGCGTCAGGCCGCCGATCATCTGGAGCGTTCGGGCTATCGCGTCAGCGAGGTCGACGTGCCCGACATCGACGGCGTCTGGCAGACCTGGTGCGACATCATCACCAACGAGACGATGGTGTTGCAGGAAGCCGGCATGCTGAAGGTGACGTCCGAAGACTTCCACAAGGCGTGGGGCGGCATGAAGGCCAAGGCCAATTTGCTCGACCTCAAGGCCTGGATGCAGGCGACCGCCGCGCGCAACGGCCATATCCGCGCCTGGCAATTGTTCTTCGAGGAGTATCCGGTGGTGCTGGCTCCGACCACGGTGAAGCCGATTCCAGGCCCGCGCGAGGATACTGTCAGCCCCGAGCGCGTGCGCGAGATCTTCTGGGGCGAGATCCGCTTCATCTCCGCGATCAACGTGCTGGGCCTGCCTGGCGCCGTGGTGCCGGTGACGGTGCACGATGGCAAGCCGATCGGCGTGCAGCTCATCGCCGGGCGCTATCGCGAGGACCTCGCGCTCGATGCGGCGGCCGCGATCGAGAAGCGGGCCGGCGTGCTCGCCCATCGGCTGTGGGAACAGATGGACTGAGAGGGCGCGGAGGGTGTTTCCCTCTCCCCTTGTGGGAGAGGGTGGCTCGCCGCGCAGCGGCGAGACGGGTGAGGGGTCTCTCTCCGCTAACGCAAGCTTGGCCGTATGGATAGAGACCCCTCATCCGGCGCTTCGCGCCACCTTCGCCCACAAGGGGAGAAGGGAGTGCAGCGTGGTCGCTGCCGCCAACCGCAAAACTTCATTCATCCAATTTGACTCGAATTTTAGCCAATTCCCCAATAACCGTTAGGGTTACTTCCTCGATCTCTAGACGAATTATTGTCCGCTTTACCACCCGCCTCTAACAGAGGGACGGCGGACAACGCACATGCCTCATACAGGCCAATAAGTGCGGCCCGCTCCACGCGGAGGTGGCACGATGCGCAACGAGACGATCGCTATTCACGCCGGCTACGAGCCCGAAGCCACCACGCACGCGGTTGCCGTGCCGATCTACCAGACCGCGGCCTACGCCTTCGACAGCGCCGATCACGGCGCGGCGCTCTTCAATCTCGAGACCGAAGGCTATCGCTACAGCCGCATCGCCAATCCAACCAGCGCGGTGCTGGAGAAGCGTATCGCCGAGCTCGAGGGCGGCGTCGGCGCGCTTGCGGTGGCGACCGGACAGGCCGCGCTGCATTTCGCCTTCGTCAACGTCGCCGATCACGGCGGCAACATCGTTTCCGTGCCGCAGCTCTACGGCACGACGCATACGCTGCTCTCGCACATCCTGCCGCGGCAGGGCATCACCGGCCGCTTCGCCGAGAGCGACAGGCCCGACGCGATCGAAAAGCTGATCGACGAGAACACCCGTGCCGTGTTCGCCGAAACCATCGGCAATCCCGCCGGCAATGTCTGCGACATCGAAGCGCTGGCGAAGATTGCCCACGCGCACGGCGTGCCGCTGATCGTCGACAATACCGTGGCAACGCCCATCCTGCTCAAGCCGTTCGATTACGGCGCCGACATCGCCGTGCATTCGCTGACGAAGTTTCTGGGCGGCCACGGCACCACGCTCGGCGGCGCCATCGTCGACTCCGGAAATTTCCCCTGGGCCAAGCACGCCGATCGCTTCCCCGGCTACAACAAGCCTGACGCCTCCTATCACGGCCTCGTCTATGCCGAGCGCTTCGGCAAGACGGCCTATATCGAGCGCGCGCGCAGCATCTATCAGCGCACCATGGGTTCGGTGCTGTCGCCGTTCAACGCCTTCCTGCTGCTCCAGGGCATCGAAACCGTCGCGCTGCGCATGGAGCGCCACTGCGAGAATGCCCGCAAGGTCGCCGAATTCCTGCGCAAGGATCCGCGCGTGGCCTGGGTCAATTACACCGGTTTCCCGGACAGTCCCTATTATCCGCTGGTCCAGAAATATCTCGACGGCAACGCCTCGTCGCTGTTCACCTTCGGCATCAAGGGCGGGATGGAAGCCGGCAAGTCCTTCTACGATGCGCTGAAGCTGATCACGCGCCTCGTCAATATCGGAGATGCCAAGTCGCTGGCCTGCCATCCGGCCTCGACCACGCACCGGCAGATGTCGGCGGAGCAGCAGCGGGTCGCCGGCGTTTTGCCGGAAACGATCCGCTTGTCGATCGGTATCGAACATTGCCAGGACATCATCGAGGACCTCGACCAGGCCCTGGAAAAGGCCTGCCCGTCCGCGCGCCTCCAGGCCGCGGAGTAGGCGGCCGCGCCGATGACGATCCTGATCGACAGGGATCAAGCCATATCGAGTCCGGCGCTGGTGCCGGGAGCGGGCGATCTGGCGCGCGATCACGGCGGCACCGAGCTCACCATCGGGTTGATCAACAACATGCCGGATCCGGCGCTGAAGGCGACCGAGCGGCAGTTCATGAAGCTGCTGCAAGCCGCCGCCGGTCCGCGCCGCATCCGCTTTCACTGCTTCTCGCTACCCTCGGTCAAGCGCTCGCCTGAAGCGAGATGGCATGTCGAGAGCGAATATTCGGAGCTCACCGAGCTCCGGCGCCACAAGTTCGACGGCTTGATCGTGACTGGCGCCGAGCCTGTTGCGCCCGAACTCGACCAGGAACCGTACTGGCGCGATCTCACCGAGCTGATCGACTGGGCCAAGGTCAATACGCGCTCGACGATCTGGTCGTGCCTCGCCGCGCATGCCGCGGTGCTGCATCTCGACCGCATCGAACGGCGGCCGCTGCCGGCCAAATGCCATGGTATTTTCGACTGCGAAGCCGTGACCAGCGATCCGCTGACGCGGGCCGCACCTGCGCCCCTCAAGGTCTCGCATTCGCGCCTCAACGAGATCGCCGAGAACGACCTCGCGCAGGCGGGCTATCAGGTGCTGACGCGTTCGGCAAAGGCCGGCGTCGACATCTTCGTCCGGCAATATGCCAGCCGCTTCGTGTTCTTCCAGGGCCATCCGGAATATGACGCGCTGTCGCTTCAGCGCGAATATCTGCGCGACATCGGCCGTTATCTCGCGCGTGAGCGCGACCATTATCCGCATTTGCCCGTGAACTATTTTGACGCTTCGACGGAAGAGAAGCTGGTCCGCTTCGAGAAGCAGGCAAGGCACCAGCGCCACCCCGCGCTCAGCAACGAACTGCCCGCGCTGACTTTGCGCACCGATATCGCCGCGGGCAGCGCCGCGGCGGCATTGTTTCGGAACTGGCTGCAATATCTCGGCGCGGGGACCGACGCCTCGGTGCTTGCGCGTTAGGTCGGGACGACGGGATCGACGTTAGGACTAACGAAGTGTGAAGCTTGCCTCGAGTGGCGCACGAATGCTTCAGTGAGGGCGAGGCAGACAGGAAATGCGAGTCGTGTGGTCGGCACTCCAGGGACGCGTGAGCAATCGGCTGGCCCGGCATTTCCGCGCCGCGCCGCACCGGCTGCCCGCGTATGCGCCCATGGTGAGCTTCACCTTCGACGATGCCCCCGATAGCGCCGCAGGCGAGGGCGCCGGGCTTCTGGAGCAACATGGCGGCCGCGGCACGTTCTATCTCGCCGGCAGCCTGGTCGATCGTCCCTCGGACCATTGGCACGGCCTGTCAAACGACGCCATCGTGCGGCTTCACCGGGCCGGCCACGAGATTGCCTGCCATACTTTCTCGCACCTGAGTGCGGTCAATCTCGACGAGGCCGCCATGGCCCGGGAGATCGAACGAAACCGCAGCCATTTTCGCGGCATCGATTCCTCGATCACCCTGGAAAATTTCGCTTACCCCTATGGCATCGCGTCGGTGTGGCGCAAGCCGCAGCTCGCCAGGACCTTTCGCTCGGCGCGCGGCATCCTTCCCGGTGTCAATCGCGACGTCATCGATCTCCAGTTCCTGCGTGCCTCGCCCCTGGTCGATCGCGAGATCAATACGACGGGTGTCGATCGCTATTTCGACGAGGCGGTCGAGAGCGGCGGATGGCTGATCTTCTACGGTCATGACGTCGCCGACGCGCCGAGCCCATATGGCTGCACGCCGCACCTGATGCGCCATGCGCTGCAGGCCGCCGGGAAACGCGACATGCCGATCGTGACGGTCGCGGAAGCGCTGCGCAGGATCGGGGCGTAGCTTTTTTACCTCGCCCCGCTTGCGGGGAGAGGTCGGATCGCTTTTGCGATCCGGGTGAGGGGGTACAGGCCTAGCAACAGTCTCATCTGTGGAGACAGGCCCCTCACCCCAACCCCCTCCCCGTAAGAACGGGGAGAGGGAGAAGAAGCCCGCGCAAACAGTCTTGCCACGCCTGCGCGGTCATGCGACTGGCCTTGTGACGAATCTCACGGCCTCACCCCGACATGCCCATGTCCTCTCCTTCCACTGCTCCGCTGCCTGCGCCGGCCCAGGGCCGCGATGCGCTGTCGGTGCTGCGTTCGGTGTTCGGCCTACCCGGGTTCCGCGGCGCGCAGGGCGAGATCATCCGGCACGTCACCGAGGGCGGCAATTGCCTGGTGCTGATGCCGACCGGCGGCGGCAAGTCGCTGTGTTATCAATTGCCGGCGCTGCTGCGCGAAGGCTGCGGTGTCGTGGTGTCGCCCTTGATTGCGCTGATGCGCGACCAGGTCGCCGCCATGCTCGAAGCAGGCGTCAACGCCGCGGCGCTGAACTCGTCGCTGACCCCGCAGGAAGCCTCCGACATCGAGCGGCGCCTGATCGCGGGTGATCTCGACCTGCTCTATGTCGCGCCGGAACGGCTGGTGACGCCGCGCTGCCTGGCGCTGCTGGCGCGGGCGAAGGTGGCGCTGTTCGCGATCGACGAGGCGCATTGCGTCTCGCAATGGGGCCATGATTTCCGCCCCGAATATGTCGGCCTGTCCATCATCGCCGAGCGCTTTCCCGACGTGCCGCGCATCGCGCTGACCGCGACTGCCGACGAGTTGACCCGCAAGGAAATCGTCGAACGGCTTGCGCTTGCAGACAGTCCGCACTTTGTCTCCAGCTTCGATCGTCCCAACATCCGTTACGAGATCGTCGACAAGCGCAATGCGGTGTCGCAGCTCAAGGATTTCATCCGGGAGCGTCACGCAGGCGATGCGGGCGTCGTCTATTGCCTGTCCCGCAAACGGGTCGAGGAGGTCGCCGCCGCGCTCGACGACGCCGGCATTGCGGCGTTGCCCTATCACGCCGGGCTCGACAGCAGCGTGCGATCGCGCAACCAGGACCGCTTCCTCAACGAGGACGGCATCGTCATCGTCGCGACCATTGCCTTCGGCATGGGCATTGATAAGCCGGACGTTCGATTCGTCGCGCATCTCGATCTGCCCAAGAGCATCGAGGCCTATTACCAGGAGACAGGACGCGCCGGCCGTGACGGCAAGCCGTCGGCGGCGTGGATGGCCTACGGTCTCTCGGACATCGTGCAGCAGCGCCGCATGATCGACGAGTCGAGCGGCTCCGAGGAATTCAAGCGGGTCTCGGTCGGCAAGCTCGATGCGCTCGTTGGCCTTGCCGAAACGCCGCACTGCCGGCGCCGGCGGCTGCTCGCCTATTTCGGCGAGATCGTGATGGGCGAGGGCTGCGGCAATTGCGACAATTGCCTGACGCCGCCGAAAATGCGCGACGGCAAGGTGCTGGCGCAAAAACTGCTATCCTGTGCCTATCGCACCGGGCAGCGCTTCGGCGCGATGCACCTCATCGACGTGCTGATCGGACGCCTCACCGAGAAGGTGACGCAGTTCGGCCACGACAAGCTCACGGTGTTCGGCATCGGACGCGAGCTCAACGAGAAGCAGTGGCGCACGGTGTTGCGACAGCTCGTGGCGATGGGACATTTGCTGAGTGACAGCGAAGCTTTCGGCGCGTTGAAGCTGACGGATTCGTCGCGCGGCGTGCTGCGGGGCGAAACTGAAGTGTGGCTGCGCGAGGAAGCGCCCGGCGCCCGGATCCGTTCGAGCCGCGCCAAGTCCCGCCGCGGTGATCTGGCGCCCGCGGCCGACGCGCCGCAGGGAGACGTCGATCCTGAATTGCGCACGCGGCTACGCGCGTGGCGCTCGGAGATTGCCCGCGAACGTGGCGTTCCGGCCTACGTCGTGCTGCACGACGCCACCATCGACGGCATCGTTCGCGCATGGCCGACCACGCTGGACGAGCTGCGCAATGTGCCCGGCATCGGCGACAAGAAGCTCGAGCATTACGGCGACGAGCTGCTGCAGATTGTCAGGACGCGGTAGGGGCTCGGTTCGTAGCCCGGATGGAGCGCAGCGCAATCCGGGACAGTTTCGCGATATTGTACGCTTCCCGGATTACGCTGCGCTCCATCCGGGCTACCGACCTCAGCCGTTCCTGAACGCATACCCGTAGCCGTTCAGTGCCGGCGCGCCGCCGAGATGGGCGTAGAGGATCTTTGCGCCCTTCTCGAAATAGCCCTTCTGCGTGAGGTCGATCAGGCCCTGCATCGACTTGCCCTCGTAGACGGGGTCGGTGATCATGGCTTCGAGGCGCGCGGTGAGGCGGATCGCCTCCTTGGTCTCTTCCGACGGCACGCCATAAGCGGGATAAGCGTAATCCTCGATCAGCACGACGTCGTCGGCGACGAGATCCTGGCCGAGCTCGACGAGCTTGGCCGTGTTCTGCGCGATCGAGAGCACCTGCGCCTTGGTCTGCGCCGGGGTGAAGGACGCGTCGATGCCGATCACCTTTCGCGCACGGCCATCGGCGGCGAAGCCGACCAGCATGCCGGCATGGGTGGAGCCGGTGACGGTGCAGACCACGATGTAGTCGAACTTGAAGCCGAGCTCGGCTTCCTGCTTGCGCACTTCTTCGGCGAAGCCGACATAGCCAAGGCCGCCGAATTTGTGCACGGAGGCGCCGGCGGGAATCGCATAGGGCTTGCCGCCTGCCGCCTTCACCTCCTCGATCGCCTCCTCCCAGCTCTTGCGGATGCCGATGTCGAAGCCGTCGTCCACCAGGCGCACGTCGGCGCCCATGATGCGCGACAGCATGATGTTGCCGACGCGGTCATAGACGGCGTCCTCGTGCGGCACCCAGGCCTCCTGCACCAGGCGGCACTTCATGCCGATCTTGGCCGCGACCGCCGCGATCATGCGGGTGTGGTTGGACTGCACGCCGCCGATCGATACCAGCGTGTCGGCGTTCGAGGCGATCGCGTCGGGGATGATGTATTCGAGTTTGCGCAGCTTGTTGCCGCCATAGGCGAGTCCGGAATTGCAGTCCTCGCGCTTGGCGTAGACCTCGACGTTGCCGCCGAGATGCTTTGACAGCCGCTCCAGCTTCTCGATGGGCGTCGGACCAAAGGTCAGCGGATAGCGCGCAAATTTTTCGAGCATCGTCAGGTCATCCCGATTGGCATTAATGTCTGCGAAAACGCTAGCATCTCTCTGCAAAAAGGTGCTTTCAAATATTGCGCCTCTATTGCGGCCAATCTTGCGGTATTGAGGCCAATGCGTGCTATTTCTTTCGGAATAGATGCCAATTACGGAAGTTCCTTCCATGTCCGCGCGCCTTGACCGTATCGACCTTAAGATGTTGCGATTGCTGCAAAATAACGGCCGGCTCAGCAACGCCGAGCTGGCCGAAACCGTCGCCATCAGTCCCGCCACCTGTCATCGCCGCACCCAGCGCCTGTTCGAGCACGGCTTCATCGCCGCCGTCCGCGCCATGGTCGCGCCGAAGAAGGTGGCAAAGGGCACGCTGGTGATGGTCGGGGTCGTGCTCGACCGTTCGACGCCGGAGAGCTTTGCGATCTTCGAGCAGGCGATCACCAGGCTGAAATTCGTGCTCGACTGTCACCTCGTCGCCGGCGACTTCGACTATTTCCTCAAGATCCGCGTCGGCGACATGGAGGATTTCAACCGGATCCATGGCGAGCAGCTGATCGCGCTGCCCGGCGTGCGCCAGACCCGCACCTTCTTCGTGATGAAGGAAGTCGTCGACAACGCGCCGCTGGAGTTTTGATGCCAGCGGCGCGCGAAACGAATTCTCAACCGCCTGTCGCCCCTTCCGCCACCGCCTCGCGTCCGTTTCGCGCACTGCTGCGCAGTGTCGCCTTGTCGCCGTCGAAGGTGAAAGCCCAGGTTGAGGCTTCGCCGAGCCCGACGTATTGGAAATCGACTACGAAGGTGTGCTCGTTCTGCCACGCGCCCTTGGCGGCGCGAACGCCCAGAAAGCCGGGCATGCTCTTGCGGTACAAGCCGTCGAGCCCGATCGGCCCGTCAAGCTGGCGCTGCGCAGGATCGCCCGCGGCCGTCTTCACAATGTAGCGCGGGTTCTCGTCGGTCAGGAACAGTGCGACTGATTTAATGCCGAGCGAATTGTCGGAGAACTTGTAAGTCTTGCCCGAGATCGCGGCGGCGATCGCCGGCGTGGCGCCGACCCCGGTCGGCTTCTCGGTCGAAACGTCGGCGATCGCCTCGGCGAGTTGATCGGCAGCGCTGGGGTTGGCTGGCAACGCAGAATCGGATTTGACCGCTCCGGTTATGTCGTCGGCCAGTCTGCCGAATGGACAAAAATCCCGCGCCGTCATCACCGCGACTATGTCCTGTTCCGGCAATACCATGATCGTCTGGCAGTGATATCCGACCGCCATGTAGACGTGCTTGCCGGGAATCGACCAGAACTGGTTGGCGTAGCGTAGCGCGGGTTCAGATCGCGCGTTCATGTTGATGTTGGCATGGCTGACGGAATGGAGAAAGTCTGCTGGCAGCAGTTGCTTGTCCACCCACTCGCCGTTGCGCAGATAGAGATAGCCGATCTTCGCCATGTCGCGCGGCCGCATCGCGAGGCCGAAGCCGCCAATCGGAAGCCGTTGCGGATCCCGGCGCCAGAACGGAGAAGCGATCCCGAGCGGGCCGAACAGCCGCTCGTTGGCGTAGTCCGCGATGTTCTTGCCGGTGAGCTTGCTGACGATCGCCGACAGCAGATGCGAGCCTCCGCTGTTGTAATAGAAGTTCTCGCCCGGTGCATGTGCCATCGGGCGGTCGAGAATGAACTTGACCCAATCGGAACTTGCGCCCATGTCCCGCAACGACTGCTCGCGGCCGCCTTCGAACCCCTCGTCCCAGTCGAGGCCACTTGTCATGTTGAGTAGGTGCTGGATGGTGATGGCTTTCTTGCGCTCATCGACGTCGGCAACGCTGCGATCGGTAAAGAAATCTAGCACCGGATGGTCGAGACGATCCAGCAGGCCCTGCTTGTAGGCCATTGCCATCAGCGTCGCGACCACCGCCTTGGTAGAGGAGTTGATTGCGTGCGGCATGTCGGCGGTAAACGGCGCGTAGTATGCATCGAGCACGATGCGGCCGTGGCGTGTCACCAGCAGGCTGTCGAAGCTGCGCGTTGTGCCGAACGCAACCAGTTTGGCTAACGCAGCCGAATCCATGCCCTGCTCTTCCGGCGTGGAGGTCTGCCATTGAGCGGTCGGCCAGACCACCTCGGTAGCCTGTGCGCTTGCGGTGCCGGAATAGACTGACGTGAGCAGGACAAGCGCGCCAAGCAGGGCAGTGGTTCGCGATGAAAGCCTGACGACGCAATCAGCCACCTGCATGCTCCTATCTTGAGTGTTGTCATTGCGCACAGGCATATACCGCAGGCGGCATCTGCTCAATGATACAATCTTCTGGAATGCCGGCGAGGAGCGGAGGTCATAAATCAGTGTCAAGCTTAAGACATTGCGATCGCAAGAAGAATTGTGGCCAGTCCGGCAATCGAAAACTGCCGAGACGAGCGCAATCAGGACGTGCCCGGATCAGATCGCGTTGCCTGGAGTGCGCCAGACCGGCACGTTCTTGGTCGTGAGAGAAGTCGTCGATAATGCGCCGCTGGAGTTTTAGCGGGCGCACTTGATGCGCGATCCACATCATGAGAGATTCAGGTGATGCAGCCATATCCCTTCCGCCACCTCAATCCGGCCGGACCGGCCTATCGGCGCGGTTGGGTCGACGAGGCGGTCGCTGCGATCGAGGCCGACCAGTGCCGCACGGCCGACACGCATTTGATCCGGCTGATCGTGCCGGCGCTCGCTGGCATCGACATCTATCTGAAAGACGAGTCGACGCACCCGACCGGCAGCCTGAAGCACCGGCTCGCGCGCTCGCTCTTCCTTTACGCGCTCTGCAATGGCCACATCCGCGAAGGCACGCCTGTCGTCGAGGCCTCGTCGGGATCGACCGCAGTGTCGGAAGCCTATTTCGCGCAGATGATCGGCGTGTCCTTCTATGCCGTGATGCCGCGCACGACCTCGGCGGAGAAGATCGCCGCGATCGAGCACTACGGCGGTAACTGCCATCTGATCGACGACGGCCGCGCGCTGTATGCGGAGGCCGGCGCGCTGGCCGCACGGCTGGGCGGCCACTACATGGACCAGTTCACCTTCGCGGAACGCGCCACCGACTGGCGCGGCAACAACAACATCGCTGAATCCATCTTCACGCAATTGCAGGGCGAGCCGCGCCCACTGCCGGACTGGATCGTGATGGGCGCGGGCACCGGCGGCACCTCGGCCACCATCGGACGCTATTTGCGCTATCGCCAATATCCGACGCGGCTGTGCGTCGCCGATGTCGAGCATTCCGCTTTCTTCGACTGCTTCAGCTCGCAGGACCGCTCCCATGTTTGCGACCGCCCCTCGCTGATCGAAGGTGTCGGGCGGCCGCGCTGCGAGCCCTCCTTCGTGCCGGGCGTGGTCGACCGCATGATGAAGATCCCGGATGCGGCGACGATCGCGGCGATGAACGTGCTATCGCGCCGGCTGCGCCGCGCGGTGGGGGGCTCTACAGGCACCAATTTCCTGGCGCTGTGCCGGCTCGCCTCGGACATGCGAAAGGCGAATCAGACGGGATCGCTGGTGACGCTGATCTGCGATTCCGGCGAGCGCTACCGGCAGACCTATTATGAGCCCGCCTGGCTGAAAGCGCGCGGTCTCGATCCAGCGCCGTTCGAGGCGGCCTTGTCGTCGTTCCTCGATACGGCGCAGCCACTGGCGCTCGAGTTCGAAGACGTAACGAATCCGCAGAACTTGCGACATCCTGGCGCCTGATAGCTGGCGCTTCCCTGCCATTTGCAAAATTGCACGGCCGTCACGGCAACTTCACTTGCCTTGCGCCGTCGCGCGGGCGAGCCTCGCGCCTCTCAACGAGGAGACCTGCCGTGCGCCTTCCCATTCTCGATCCGAAAGACCTGAGTGCCGAACAGAAGCCGCTCTATGACGACATGCGAGCGGGCATCAAGGACCACTTCAAGGGCTTTGTGAACATGCGCGACGATGGCGCGCTGCTCGGGCCCTGGAATCCATGGATCCGCGAGCCGCGCTTCGGCAAGCCGGTGTGGGAGCTGGTCAAGGCGATCGCCGCGAACCCGCTGCTGCCGGCGCCGGTGCGTGAGGTCGCGATCCTCGTTACCGGCTCGCATTTCCGCTCCGGCTACGAACTCTATGCGCATGTGCTGGTCGCCGAGCAGCGCGGCCTCTCCGACGAGAAGCTCGCGACCATCGTCGCCGGACAGCGGCCGGTCGATCTCACCAAGCAGGAAGCCGTCGCCTACGACGTGGCGTCCGCATTGGTCAGCGGCGGCGTGCTGCCGGAACTGACTTATCGGGCCGCGGTCAAGGAATTCGGCGAGCACGGTGCGGCCGAGCTGTCCTATCTCGTCGGCGTTTACTGCATGGTGTCGGTCACGCTGAACACGTTCGACGTGCCGGTGCCGGACTAGATCTGCGGTGCGATCACTCCGCCGCCTTGTTCATGGGCGGCGGGGGCGACCAGGCGACGCAGCGGTTGCGGCCTTCGGCCTTTGCCTGGTAGAGCGCGTGATCGGCCGCGCTCATCAAGGCGTCGATGCCGGACATGCTGACACTTGCTTCCGCAATGCCGATGCTCACGGTGACGCCGAACTGAATTTGGTCGGCGGCGATCTGTGCGCTCATCACGCGTTTGCGGATTCTCTCGGCGACGATTCTTGCACGCGACAGGCTGGTTTCGGGCAGCAGAATCGCGAACTCCTCGCCACCGAAGCGGCCGACGACGTCCGATTTGCGCTTGCCATCGAGGCATGCGGCGGCCACGGCCTTGATCGCCTCGTCTCCGACCGCGTGGCCATAGCGGTCGTTGACCGACTTGAAATGGTCGATGTCGAGCATCAAGACCGAAACGGAGCGGTAGTAGCGCTGGAAGCGGCTCCATTCTGCGTCGAGCGAGCCCAGCAAATGGCGGCGATTATAGAGGCCCGTGAGCGGATCGGTGGTGGCCAGACGCTCCAGCATGTTGGCCTTGTTGGTGAGATCGGTAATATCGACATAGGTCAGCATGCGGCCGCCGTTCGACATCGTGGTGCAGTGGGCCCTGATCCGCCGCGCATCTGGCGTCTGGAGGTCGCGCACATGATCGCCCGCCTTGACTTCGGCGACGCGCTTGACGGGAAATTTCGCCAGTTCGTTCGCCGGCAGATCGGGCGCGCTCGCACGGTGCACCCGGCTCACCAACGATGCATAGGTCGGGCGGGCGGCGGCTTCATGTTCGCTCACCTCCCAGAACCGCCGCATGCGCCGGTTCATGAAGCTGGCGTTGAGATCGCGGTCGAGCAGCAGCACGCCGTCCTCGACGTTCTCGAGGGCGTCGCGCAGCAATTTCAGCTCGTCGGAGTAGCGCACGATGTCGGTGACCGGCGTGTAGGTCAGCATCCGCCCGCCGTTGGGCAGAGGCGTGCATTGCATCCGAACGACGTCGCCGCTGGTACGGCGCAGGTCGCGCGGCGACGCATCGCCTATCTGTATTTGACGGACGCGCTCGGCGACATAGGCCTCCAGCTCGGCCGGCGGAATCTCGTAGGCGAGCGTATCGCGGCCATGATGCATCAGCGTCACGAATGACGGGTTGCTGTTGGCGACTTCGTCCGGCAACAGCCACATCTGCCGGAACGCCCGATTGATCAACTGCGCGCGGAGATTGGCGTCCAGCAGCACGATGCCCAGCGGGACGAAATCAAGCGCTGCGCGGAGCGCCAGCATCTGTCCGCGTATCAGCGAATCGGTCGGCCGCTCCTGCTCGTCCACGGCCTTCGGCTCGACATGGTCTTCCGCTCCGAGCGCAACCCCGACCTGACGGTCCGACCGCCAGAGCACACGGCAGGAGAGGATCTCCTGGCCCGCGAGCCGGAGCTGGAATTGGTCGGGTACGCCGAGGCTGGTCTGCACCTCCAGCGTCGCGCCGTCTTCGGACATCCGGCGCACGATGCAATCGATCGTCGACTGACCGAAGTTGAAGAAGATCTGGCCGGCGAGGAACGTTCGTTCCGATACCAAGCGGGGCATTCCCAACCTCCCAAGCGGAATTGGCTCAGTTTGCCCGAAGCTTACTTGCAGAAGGGTAAGCTGGTGCGCGATTTTGCGAGAGGGCTAATAATTGGTTCACGCATCCGGCCGTCGTCTACCTCAACGATGAGGGGAGCGGCCGCTGTCGTGACAATCCGACGGGTCTGATGGCGGAACTGCCTGCTGGATTGTGATCGCCCATGTGGTCAAGCGCTGTCCGCAATCGGTGGACGGTGCGAATGCACGCGGGTAGGTTGCCGTGACCGCACTGACACATCCCCGCCAGAGTGCAGGCCGGACAAGGGAGAACGATAGCCATGGACACGTCACGCCGCATCCTGCTCGCCGGACTGGCGGGACTCGCCGTTGTGCCGACCGTCGCAGGAGCCGCGCCCTCGACCGCAGCCTATGACGTGACGGTCGCCGAAGAGCGCTTTGCGCGCATGATCGCGGCTGCGCATGCGCCCGACGTCACCTGCGTGCGACAGGCCGAGCGCTATGCGGATTCGCATTGGCCGAACTACGTCGCGGCGGCGCGTTCCGTCATCGAGGCGAGAGCTTGAGGCATTCTCTTTCCTCTCCCGTCGCGGGAGACGGCAACACGAAGTGCTTCACGTCCCCACGGCCCGCCTGACCTGTTCACCGACCTGCGACAGCACGAGCTGCGCCTGCGGCAGAATTGCGCCCATGGCGTGGAAATTGTGGACCATGCCCTCGTGGCAGACGTGCTCGACCGTGACGCCCGCGGCGAGCAGCTTGCGCGCATAGGCATTGCCCTCGTCGCGCATCGGGTCGAACTCGGCGGTGTGGATGATGGCTGTCGGCAGGCCCGCAAGCCGCGTCGCGCGCAAGGGCGAGATGCGCGGATCGGCGGCATCCAGGTCCTCGGGCAGATAATCCGCGAGATCGGCTTCGATCGTGATGCGGTCGATCAGGTGGCCCTCGGCGAACGCCTCGCGCGAAGGCGAGGCCTCCTCGAAATCCAGCACCGGGCAGATCAGGCATTGCGCGACGATGGAAAGGCCAGCTGTCTGGGCCGCCTCCTGGCACACGATCGCAGCGAGCGTTGCACCGGCGGAATCGCCGCCGAGCACCAGACGCCCGGCGTCGATGCCGAGCGATGCGGCCTCGCGCGCGACCCATTCGGTGGCAGCGATCGCATCATCCACGGCGGCGGGAAATTTGTGCTCGGGCGCCAGCCGGTAGTCGACCGAGACGAGACGGCAGCCGGTCGCGTGCGCCAGCGCCGCCGCGATGCGATCATGCGTGGCGATGCTGCCGGCAACGAGCCCGCCGCCGTGAAAGAACACGAAGCCGGGCGCACGATCATCGGCGCCTGCGGGTGAATAGAGGCGATAGGGCAGCGCGCCGCCGGGACCAGGCAGCACGCCGTCGGAGGTCGTCACGTCAGGCGCATCGGCGCGCGCAAACTGCATCAGCTTTGCCAATGATTGCCGCCGTGCCTCCACGTTGGGCCGGCTCCGCGCCTGCGGCGCAGCCGCAGCCATCATGGTCAACAAACGCTTTGCGAGCGGATCGAGCGGCATGGTGCTTCCTTTCCCCTCCCGGGAGGGTAACTCACCATTTTCCCGCAGGGAATCATTTAGAAATTGCGCCCAATAGTGGCGCTATAATGCGGCACCACGCCAAGGGAGAGGCCGGTCATGGCCGAGATCAAAAAGCCCATCGCATATTCGCCGAGCTGGACCTTCTTCGAGGGCAAATGGCATGACGGCAATGTGCCGATCATGGGGCCGCGCACGCATGCGGCCTGGCTTGGCTCTGTCGTGTTCGACGGTGCGCGGGCGTTCGAAGGCGTCGCGCCCGATCTCGACCGTCACGTCGCCCGCGCCAATCAATCCGCGATCAGCTTTGGCCTGAAGCCGCTGGTCGACACCGGCACCTGGCTGACACTCGCAAACGAGGGCATCGCACGCTTCGCGCCGAATGCCGAGCTCTACGTCCGCCCGATGTACTGGGCGCGGAACGGCTCGGGCGGCGGCGTGCTGTTCGATCCCGAGACCACCGATTGGTGCCTGTGCATCTACGAGGCGCCGATGCCAAAGCCGGTCGGCAACGCGATCACGCTGTCGCCGTTCCGCAGGCCCACCGCCGAATGCGCCCCGGTCGACGCCAAGGCCGCCTGTCTCTATCCGAACAATTCGCGCGCGCTTGCCGAAGCCGCCTCGCGCGGCTTCCAGAACGCGCTGATGCTCGACATGCTCGGCAACGTCGCGGAGTTCGGCAATTCCAACGTGTTCATGGCCAAGGACGGCGTGGTCTACACGCCGGTGCCGAACGGCACCTTCCTCAACGGCATCACCCGCCAGCGCGTCATCAGCCTGCTTCGCGCCGACGGCGTCACCGTGGTCGAGAAGACGCTGCGCTATGCCGACTTCCTCGCCGCCGACGAGATCTTTTCCACGGGCAATTTCGCAAAAGTCGCGCCGGTGATCCGCATCGACGATCGTGAGCTGAAACCGGGCCCGCTCTACACCCGCGCGCGCAAGCTCTATTGGGACTTTGCCCACGCTGTGAAGCTGGCGGCGTAGTTTCCCCAGTTTCCCCGTCATTGCGAGCGCAGCGAAGCAATCCAGGCCGCCTCCGCGGAGGGATTCTGGATTGCTTCGCTGCGCTCGCAATGACGAGTTGGGGGGACTGCTGAGGAAATCAGCGGGCCGCGGCGCTCGCGACGCGAGCGCGAACGAGAGGACTTACTCGTCCTTCTTCGACATCCGCTCGAGGCGTTCCTGCATGTCCTTCATCTGCTGGCGCAGATCGTCGATGTTGCTGTCCTTCGGCGCTTCGGCGGTCGCCTCGGGGGCCGGCTCCGCGGAGCCTGCGGGGCGGGCTGCGCCGGGCGCGAAAGGCTTGAACATCGAGAAGGTCTGCTGGAACAGCTCCATATTGCGGCGGACCTGTTCCTCCAGCGGCGCAAACGGGGTCCCGGACAGCGAGGTGGCGATCTGTTTGCGGAACTTCTCCTGCTCCTGCGTGAGCGAGGCGATGGCCTGCTCCAGATATTTCGGCACCACCATCTGCATGCTGTCGCCGTAGAAGCGGATCAGCTGGCGCAGGAAGGTGGTCGGGAGCAGGTTCTGGCCGGCCTTGTTCTCCTGCTCGAAGATGATCTGGGCAAGCACGGAGCGGGTGATGTCGTCGCCGGTCTTGGCGTCGTAGACCAGGAAATCTTCGCCGTCCTTGACCATGGAGGCGAGGTCTTCCAGCGTCACGTAAGTGCTCGTCCCGGTGTTATAGAGCCGACGGTTCGCGTATTTCTTGATGGTGGTGGGTTGGTCTGATTTCGCCATGGGCTCTCACTTGCAAGACGCGGAGAACGGGAACCTGACGGGCTATGCCGCAGGGCGGGAAGAGTACGCAACGCAACATTTTCAAAGGGGTCACGCTACCGTTTTGTGCGCCACGGTTAATCGGGCAGCAAAAACGTGCTTGCGAAAGCGCCAAGAACGCTATTTTGAATGCGCTGCGGGATGAATTCGGCCGCCGGCCGATTGACATGCCTCAACGACGTTAACAGGATGCCGTCCGAGACTGGCGAGCCGTTTCCCCAGCCCCGTCTGCCCCCATACAACCCAGGAGATGCCCATGTCAGACGATGTCGTCATCGTCAGCGCCGCCCGCACCCCGGTCGGAAGCTTCAACGGAGCGTTCGCAACCCTTCCCGCCCATGATCTCGGCGCCATCGCCATCAAGGCCGCGCTGGAGCGCGGCGGCATCGAGCCCGGCCGGGTCTCCGAAGTCATCATGGGTCAGATCCTGACCGCCGCCCAAGGCCAGAACCCGGCTCGCCAGGCCTCGATCAATGCCGGCATTCCGGTCGAGAGCCCGGCCTGGGGCGTCAACCAGCTCTGCGGTTCGGGCCTGCGCACCGTTGCGCTCGGCTATCAGGCACTGCTCAACGGCGATTCCGAGATCGTGGTCGCCGGCGGCCAGGAATCCATGAGCATGGCTCCGCACGCCCAGTACCTGCGTGGCGGCGTCAAGATGGGTGCAGTCGAATTCATCGACACCATGATCAAGGACGGCCTGTGGGATGCCTTCAACGGCTATCACATGGGCAACACCGCCGAGAACGTCGCGCGGCAGTGGCAGATCACCCGCGCCCAGCAGGACGAGTTCGCGGTCGCCTCGCAGCAGAAGGCCGAGGCCGCGCAGAAGGCCGGTAGATTCAACGACGAAATCGTTCCCGTCACCATCAAGGGACGCAAGGGCGATGTCGTCGTCAGCGCCGACGAATATCCACGCCATGGCGCAACGGTCGACGCGATGGCGAAGCTCCGTCCCGCCTTCGAGAAGGACGGCACGGTCACCGCGGGCTCTGCGTCGGGTATCAATGACGGCGCCGCCGTCGTGGTGCTGATGACCGCCAAGCAGGCCGCCAAGGAAGGCAAGAAGCCGCTCGCGCGCATCGTGTCCTGGGCGCAGGCGGGCGTCGATCCGAAGATCATGGGCTCGGGCCCGATCCCGGCCTCGCGTGCCGCGCTGAAGAAGGCCGGCTGGAATGTCGGCGACCTCGACCTGATCGAGGCCAACGAAGCCTTCGCGGCGCAGGCCTGTGCCGTCAACAAGGATCTCGGCTGGGATACTTCGAAGGTCAACGTCAACGGCGGCGCGATCGCGATCGGTCATCCGGTCGGTGCCTCCGGCGCGCGCGTGCTGGTGACGCTGCTGCACGAGATGCAGAAGCGGGATTCGAAGAAGGGCCTCGCCACGCTGTGCATCGGCGGCGGCATGGGTATCGCGATGTGTGTGGCGCGCGACTGAAGATAGTTGCCGCGTCATTTGCGCGTGCGCTGCACACGTGACTGAGTGCGTTGCACGCGATTAAAAAGGCGGCGGTTGCAAATCAAATATTCTTCGCAACCGTACAAGCCTCGACTAAAGAGAAACGCCCGGCTCAACGCCGGGCGTTTTGTTCTTGATGTCCGTCAAACGTCCCCCATAATCCGCACTTAAAAACGATCACTCAGAAACGGCCGAAGAGTCCAAGGGAAGGAAATACGATATGGCACGTGTTGCATTGGTGACGGGTGGTACGCGGGGCATCGGAGCTGCGATCAGCAAGGCGCTGAAGGCAGCCGGCTACAAGGTTGCGGCGAGCTATGCCGGCAACGATTCGGCGGCGGAGAAGTTCAAGGCCGAGACCGGCATCGCCGTCTACAAATGGGACGTCAGCAGTTTCGATGCCTGCGCCGAGGGCGTGAAGAAGGTCGAGGCCGAGATCGGCCCGATCGACGTGCTCGTCAACAATGCCGGCATCACCCGCGACACCGCCTTCCACAAGATGACGCTCGAGCAGTGGAACGCCGTCATCAATACCAACCTCGGTTCGCTGTTCAACATGACGCGTCCAGTCATTGAAGGCATGCGTGCGCGCAAGTTCGGCCGCATCATCTCGATCTCGTCGATCAACGGCCAGAAGGGACAATTCGGACAGGTCAACTATTCCGCCGCGAAGGCCGGTGACATCGGCTTCACCAAGGCACTCGCGCTCGAGAACGCCAAGGGCGGCATCACCGTCAACGCGATCTGCCCCGGCTACATCAACACCGAAATGGTGCAGGCCGTGCCGAAGGACGTCCTGGAAAAGAACGTGATCCCGCAGATCCCGGTCAACCGGCTCGGCGAACCGGAAGAGATCGCGCGCGCGGTCGTGTTCCTGGCGGCCGACGAGGCCGGCTTCATCACCGGCTCGACGCTGACCATCAATGGCGGCCAATACCAGGCCTGATGACGCCAATTCTCTCCGCTGGACGTCGCTGAGCCAAATGCCTGTAGCTTCAGGCGCGACAAGGCGATAGTGAAGACGAAATGCCCGGCCTCGTGCCGGGCATAAGCGTCCTCAGAGCCTTTGATCGATGACCCCCCGCACCGCGACGCTGATCGGATTGACGGCGATCCTGATGTGGTCGCTGCTGTCGGTGATGACGGTGGCGACCGGAAAGATCCCGGCCTTCCAGCTGGCCGCGATGACGTTCGCGATCGGCGGTCTGGTCGGCCTGCTCACCTGGATCGGCCGCGGCGCGGCGGCCAAAAGCCTGCGTCAGCCACTGGCCGTGTGGACCGTCGGTGTCGGCGGACTGTTCGGCTATCACGCGCTGTATTTCCTCGCGCTGCGCTTCGCGCCGCCGGCTGAAGCCGGCCTGCTGAATTATCTGTGGCCGCTTCTGATCGTGCTGTTCTCGTCGTTTCTGCCGGGCGAGCGGCTTGCCGTGCACCACGTCGTCGGCGCCGTCCTCGGCCTCGTCGGCACCGTGCTGCTGTTCGCCGGGAACACCTCCGGCTTCACGCAGGGGCAATTGCCGGGACTGGCCGCGGCCTTCATCGCAGCGTTCGTGTGGGCGACCTATTCGGTGTTGTCGCGGCGATTGAAGGCGGTGCCGACCGATGCGGTCGCGGGATTCTGCCTTGCCACCGCGGTGCTCGCCGCGCTGATGCATGGACTGCTTGAAACTACGGTGTGGCCGGACACGACCTTGCAGTGGCTCTCCGTGATCGCGCTCGGCTTCGGTCCCGTCGGTGCTGCGTTCTACGCCTGGGACATCGGCATGAAGCGCGGCGACATCCGCGTGCTCGGCGCCGCGTCCTACGCGACGCCGCTGCTCTCGACCGGCTTCCTCATCGCCGCCGGGTTCGCCAATGCCAGCGCCAACATCGCCATCGCCGCGATCCTGATCGCCGGCGGCGGCCTGATCGCGGCGAAGGACATGGTGCTGCGGAAGCGATGAGGCGCCGCTAAAGCGCTGGCTGCCAACCCGGTGGCCGGTACATCGCCTCCGGAATCTGCCCGAGTTCGGAACGGTGCAAGCGTTGCGGCGTCAGGCCGTAAAATTCCTGAAAACTGAGGATCAGCGGCCGCCATTTGTCCGGGTCGATGCGATTGGTGGCGCCATCCATCATGATGTTGGGATGCGCATGCACGCGGGTAATGCGGACCTCGATCGCGGCGAGATTGCCGCGCCAGACCGCGTCGTCCTGCGCCATCTCATGGACATGGGCGACCTTGGCTTCCATCTGCACGGGACACTCGGCCGCACGCGGTGCGGCGACTGTTTCGCCCGGCAGCACAGTTAGTCCGCCACGACCGAACTTGTCCTTCTCGTGCCGATAGCCGCGATAGAGTTTGCCGGGCGGCACCGGATCCGATCCCGTGGTCCGTGCGAGGCGATCGACCGCGGCGACCAGATCGGCGGACGGCAGATTGAGCACGCATTCGCCCGTGCGAATCATGTTCTCGGTGGTCTTGGAATTCCGGGCCAGTCCCAGCATGCAGCGCCACCCGACCCACCATGCCGACGACATCGGCGCGAGATTGGAAGTGCCGTCTTCATTGGTTGAGCCGATGAGGACGACGGGCGTGCCGAAATACAAAATGGCCGGGTCGATCTGGACGGCGGCGGGGCCGAGTGTTCCGTGCATCGTGCGCTCCTGTTCGCTTGAAGCGCTGTCCTAAGGCGTGACGCGGACCAAACCCACCCGATTCCAGATTGAGATTCAGGGCTCCCAACCTTTCGGCGCGAGCTCGAACTTGGCGAACTCGAATGCTGGCGCCACGGTGCAGCCGACCAGGGTCCACTCGCCGGTGGTCTCTGCCGTCTGCCACGCATCAGCCGGCACGATCGCCTGTGGCCGCTCGCCGTTCAACAGGTCCGTACCGAGCCGCACCTCGTGCTGGGAGCAGCCGTCATGGGCGATACGCAGCGTCAGCGGGCTGCCGGCGTAATAGTGCCAGCTCTCGACCGCATCGATGCGGTGCCAGTGCGAGCGCTCGCCGCGCGCCAGCAGGAAGTAGATCAGGGTCGAGCGCGCGCGGCCGTTGGCGTCGGTGGTCTGATCGCGAAACGTCTCGCGATAGTGCCCGCCTTCGGGATGCGGTCGGAGTTCGAGGCGCGCGATGATCTCGGCTGCGGTTGGCATCGATTCCCGTCAGGAATTGGTCTTCAGGACTCGTTCTTCAAGATTTATTCTTGCGCTCGCGCAGCTCGCCGAACACCGCGGTGGCATCCGCGCCCTTCATGTGCAGCCTGGCTGCGATCGACGGTTCATCGGCGCGCAGGAACACGTTTGTCCGCTTTTCGTCACCAAGCAGCGAAGGAATGGTCGGCTTGTTCTCGGCCCGCAGCCTCGCCACCTCGGCCGCGCGCGCCTGCAGCGCCACGTTGTCGGGGTCGACGGTCAGCGCGAACTTGACGTTGGACGCCGTGTATTCATGGCCGCAATAGAGCTTGAAGTCGTCGGGCAGGGCACGCAGCTTCAGAAGCGAATCCCACATCATCGGATAGGTGCCCTCGAACACGCGGCCGCAGCCGATCGAGAACAGCGTGTCGGCGGCGAACAGCGCTTTCTCGGTGTCGAACACGTAGGAGATGTGGTCGAGCGTGTGGCCGGGCGTCTCCAGTACGCGCCCCAGCAAGCTGCCGACCTTGACGATTTCGGCATTGGCGACGCGCAGGTCGACGTCAGCGATCTTAGTGGTCTTGTCGTGCGGCGCGACGACGCGGCAATTGTATTTCTGCTTGAGTTCGGCGACCCCGCCGACATGATCGCCATGATGATGGGTGATCAGGATGTCGGTGAGCTGCCAGCCCTCGCGCTCGAGCGCCTTCAGGATGGGGCCGGCCTCCGGCGCGTCGATCGACGCCGTCGCCTTGGTTTCCACATCGTGGATCAGGTAACCGAAATTGTCGTTTAAACAGGTGAAAGTACGAATTTCGGCGGCCATGTCATCTCCGATCGCGCTCAGCTCCGTCAGACAAATATGGCGTTAACGTTGCGCAGGCAATGCAATATTCCGCGCGCGGCGGCCGCCTCGTGCATGTTACATTGCGATCATGACCATTGATGTCGTCGACCTCCGCGAGTTCTACTCCCGTCGCCTCGGGATTGTGGCGCGGCAAATGATCAATCGTGGTATTCGGGAGCGCTGGCCGCGCGTCGATGGCCAGCGGGTGCTCGGCTTCGGCTATCCCACGCCCTATCTCGGGTTGTTCCGCGAGGACGCGGAGCGCTGCCTGGCCTTCATGCCGTCGGCCCAGGGCGTCCTGAAATGGCCGACGGGACGGCCGGCGCTCGCCTCGCTGGTGGACGAGTTCTCGCTGCCGCTTCCCGACGCCGCGGTCGATCGCATCCTGCTGGTCCACGCACTGGAAATGTCGGACGATCCGGCCGCGCTGCTGCGCGAGGCATGGCGGGTGCTGTCGCCGTCCGGTCGCGTGATTGCGGTGATCCCGAACCGGCGCGGGGTGTGGACCCGCACCGACAGCACGCCGTTCGGTCACGGCCGGCCCTATTCGCGCTCGCAGATCACTGACCTGTTGCGCCAGACCTGGTTCACGCCGACCGCTTGGGGCGAGGCGCTGTTCATGCCGCCCTATGCCGGCGGTTGGGTGCTGAAATCCGCACAGATGTGGGAGCGCGCCGGCGCGGCGCTGTCGCTGCCCTTTGCCGGCGTGCACATCGTCGAGGCGACCAAGCAGGTCTACCGCGCGATCCCCGCCAAGCGCGAGCGGGCGCGGCTGATTCCCTCACTGGCGAAGCCGGTGCTGGTACCATCCTCGACGACGGCGACGCGTAGCTAAAAACAAATCGTCCCGGACAGGCCGGGACGATTCAGGTCAGGGTATCTGGGGCACGATGTCCGGCGAAAGGCTTACTCGCCGGGGGCCACTTCGTCGCTCGAGGCGGCCGGAGCGGCTTCGCGCTCGGGGCGCGGGCCATTCGGCCGGCGGCGGCGCCGTGGAAAGCGCTCGCCACCACCAGCACCTTCGAAGCCGGCCTGGCCCGGCGCGCCACTGCTCACCTGCGGCTGCGGGCCGGTGATGAAGGAGGGCAGACGATCGACGCTGACGGCGTCGGCGACGACGGGCTGGGGCTGGTTCAGCGGCAGCGGTTGCGGCTGGGGTTGATATTGCGGCTGCGGACGATGGTCGCGTTCGCGATGTTCGCGCGGCTGCTGGTTGTCGCGCTGATAGTGGTTGTCGCGGGGCTGATGATCACGCGGCTGGTGATCGCGCGGGCCGTCGCGGTCGCGCGTGAACGGCTGCGGTGGCGGCTGTGGGACAAAACCCGGCTCCTGGCCGAAATTCGAGAAATTTTCGCCGTCGTCCTCGCCGTCGTCGCCGCTGCTATTGCTGATGGGCTCGTCGCCGCGTGGCTGCTGGTTCTGCCGGAACTGTTCCTGAGCCGTCGCGATCAGGCGAAAATAATGCTCGGCATGCTGGTAGTAATTCTCGGCCGCAACGGGGTCTCCGGAGGAGCGCGCGTCGCGCGCGAGCTGGAGATATTTTTCAGCAATATGCGAAGCCGTGCCGCGGATCTTGATGTCGGGTCCGTTGGACTCGTAGACCCGGGTCATCGGGTTCTGGCCGCGCCGGTTATTATTGTTGTTATTGTTATTATTATTATTGTTGCGGTTGCGCATCCGCTGCTTGTTCTGACCGTTTCTCATGTCCTGCCTTTAATTCCAGCCCTAAAGGTTGCACGCATTACTGATTGCCGAGAGTGACCTGATGACAGCGGTTCACATCGCTTGCGCGCAACCGCACGCAAGAGCGGATTGATCCCTGCCGATGTTCGTCGACCGTCGCGTTCAACAAAAGACGCGTTCCCCACCGCCAGCATCCATCGCCAGCGAACCCATTCATATCGCCTGCCGAAACAAGCCCTGCTTTGTTGCGTAAGTCTTCAAGCGCAATATCAGGCTTTCGTTCACGTTGCGGTCGGTAAGCAGCGCAGCTCAAATGGCCATCGCGCTCAACAGGACCTGCGGCTTGGAACCTTTATCAGTAAGCTCTCGCCCGAGAGCCCGGCTTTCGCCCGTAAGTCTACGGGGCCGGCACCGATGTGTTGATCGGAAGGTAGTCGTTCCCAAGGGATATTCCAAGAGGTTTTTTGCAGCCCAATCCGGCTTTTATGGGGGCATTTTCCGGGCCGAAACCGCCCGCGGGATGCCCGCCAGATCGGCCCTGGGCGGCCTGTCCACCACCAACGCGGCAGCAATCATCAAGGTTTCAATATTTCGGGCCTGGCCCTGTCCGGCCTCGACGATCAGTGCTCCGCCGGGGGCGAGACGTTCAGCCGCCTGCGGGATCAGGGCACGATAGGCGTCGTAACCGTCATTGCCGCCGTCGAGTGCCAGATGCGGATCATGCTCGCGCACCTCGATGCTCAGTTTCGGAATTTCGGCCGACGGGATGTAGGGCGGGTTCGACACGACGAGGTCGAACGGGCCGCGGAGCGCCGTCGCGTAGGAGCAGGCGACGAAGCTGGCGCGGTCGGCGAGGCCGAGAGCTGCGGCATTGTCTTTTGCGGTCTTGAGCGCGGTCAGACTGAGATCGGTGCCGACGCCGACGGCGCCGGGAATTTCGTGCAGCAGCGCGAGCAGGATGGCGCCGGAGCCGGTGCCGATATCGGCGATGCGTATGTGGTGGGAGTGTTGCCGCTCGCGAAAGAGTTCGAGCGCGCGTTCGACCACGGTCTCGGTATCGGGGCGCGGCACCAGCGTTGCTTCCGACAGACGAAACGGCAGGCCCCAGAATTCACGTGTGCCGAGAATGCGGGCGACCGGCTCGCCGGCGATGCGGCGCCCGGCATATTGCGCGAGCCGCGACGTCTCGGCTTCCGCGAGCAGGCGGGCGGCCTGCGCAACGAGGCCTGTGAGATCAAGCCCGAGTGCCGCGCCGAGCAGGATACGCGCGTCGAGCTCGGCTTCTTCGAGCTGCGCCGATCTCAGTTGCGCGGCCAGCGCGCGCCGCGCGCTCTCAACGGATAATCCGGTGAAGGGATTGCTCACGCGCCGGTCACGCCGCCGCGCCCTGGGCGGCGAGCTGTGCGGCCTGGTGCTCGGTGGTCAGCGCGTCGGTCAGTTCGCTCAGCGCTTCGCCCGCGATCACCTGCGGCAGCTTGTAGAGCGTCAAATTGATGCGGTGATCGGTGACGCGTCCTTGCGGGAAATTATAGGTGCGGATGCGCTCGCTGCGGTCGCCAGAGCCGACCTTCTCCTTGCGCTCGGCCGAGCGCGCCGCGTCGAGGCGTTGCTGCTCGGCGTCGTAGATGCGCGAACGCAGGATGTTCATGGCGGAGGCGCGATTCTTGTGCTGCGAGCGGCTGTCCTGCATCATCACCACGATGCCGGTCGGGATGTGGGTGATGCGGATCGCCGATTCGGTCTTGTTGACGTGCTGGCCGCCGGCGCCTCCGGCGCGCATCGTCTCGATACGCAAATCATCGTTCCGGATCTCGACATCGACCTCCTCGACCTCGGGCATCACGGCGACGGTGGCGGCGGATGTGTGGATGCGCCCCTGCGTCTCGGTGTCCGGCACGCGCTGCACGCGGTGCACGCCGGATTCGAACTTCAGCTTCGAGAACGCGCCGCGGCCCTGCACCTCCGCGATGATTTCTTTATAACCGCCGACGCTGCCCTCGCTGGCCGAGATCACCTCGACCTTCCAGCCCTGCAGGGCCGCGAAGCGCTCGTACATCCGGAACAAATCGCCGGCGAACAGCGACGCCTCGTCGCCGCCGGTGCCGGCGCGGATTTCCAGCACCACGTTGCGGTCGTCCATCGCGTCCTTCGGCAGCAGCGCGACGCGGATCTTCTGGACCAGTTCCTCGATCTTTGGCGTCAGCTCGCCGCGCTCGGCCTCCGCCATGGCGCGCATCTCGGCATCGGTCGCGGGGTCGGCGATCAGCGCCTCGGTGTCGGCGAGCTCCTTGACGACCGATCGATAGGTCTTGACCGCTTCGATCAATGGCGTGAGCTCGGCGAGTTCACGCGTGATCTGCACATAGCGTTCGGAAGCGAGTTGCCCCAGCGATTCCGCCTCGAGAGAGGCATGATGAGCAAGGAGCACGTCCAGTTTGGCTTCGGGGAGTGACGACATCGGTTCAGTCTCAAAATGCGGGAAAGGCGAGGCGACAGGAAGGGGCGACAGGCCCGCTACAAGGCCAGGCCTTCAGCCTCGGCAAATTCCGTCAGCTTCTGCCGGATCGAGACGCTGCCGGCGGGCGCGTCCAGCAACGGCCCGAGCATCGCTTCGGCCTTCTTGGCATCGAGATCGATCACCATCGCCTTGACCGGACCGAGCGCGGTGGCGGAGAGCGACAGCGAGCGATAGCCCATCGCGATCAGCGCCAGGGCGCCGATCGGCTTCGAGGCCATCTCGCCGCAGAGCGACAGTGATTTCTTCGCGGCTTGCGTCTTGCGTGCGATGTCGCGAAGCGCGCGCAGGATCGGCGCCGACATGGTGTCGAAGCGCTCGGAGACTTTTGCGTTGCCGCGGTCGACCGCGAACAGGAACTGGAACAGATCGTTGGAGCCGACCGAGATGAAGTCGACCTTCTTGAGGAGCTCGTCGAGCTGATAGAGTAGCGCCGGCACCTCGACCATGGTGCCGATGTCGATTCTTTCAGGCAGCGTGTGGCCGTGCTGGCGCAGATAGGTCAGCTCGCGTTCGACCAGCGCCTTCGCCGAATCGAATTCGGCGACCTCCGAGATCATCGGGAACATGATGCGCAGCGCGCGGCCGCCGCCGGCGCGCAGCAGTGCGCGGATCTGGCCGCGCAACAGGCCGGGACGGTCGAGCCCGAGCCGTATCGCGCGCCATCCGAGCGCGGGATTCTCCTCGATCACCGCTTCCATATAAGGCAGCGCCTTGTCGCCGCCGATGTCGAGGGTGCGGAAGGTGACGGGCTTGGTGCCGGCGGCATCCAGAACGGTGCGATAGAGCGCGAGCTGGTCGCTGGTGCGCGGCAGGCTCTGGCCGACCATGAATTGCAGCTCGGTGCGGAACAGGCCGATGCCGGCGCTGCCGGTGTCTTCGATATGCGGCAGGTCGATCGCGAGACCCGCATTGATCATCAGCTCGACCTTCTGGCCGTCTTTGGTGACGCAGGGCAGGTCGCGCAACGCCAGATACTGCGCCTGGCGGCGGGCGCGGAAGCGCACGCGCTCTGCGAAGGCTGCTTCGACCTCCTGCGATGGGCGCACATAGATCATGCCGGAGGTGCCGTCGACGATGACGGCGTCGCCGGGATCGGCGATACCGGGCGCGTTCGGCACTTCGCCGACCGCGGGAATGCCGAGCGCGCGCGCCACGATCGAGACGTGGGAATTGGCGGTGCCTTCCTCCAATATGATGCCGCGCAGGCGCTTGCGGTCGTAGTCGAGCAGCGCCGCCGGGCCCATCGCGCGCGCGATGACGATGGCGTTGTCGGGCAATTGTTCGCGTGACGGCGCGTGATCCTGGCCGACCAGCTGCCGCATCAGGCGATAGCCGAGATCCTCGAGATCATGCAGCCGGTCACGCAAATAGGGATCGGTCGAGCGCAGCATGCGCGCGCGGGTGTCGGATTGCACACGCTCGACGGCGGCTTCCGCCGTGAGGCCGGTGGCGACCGCCTCGTGCAGCTTGTGCGACCAGCCCTGGTCGTTGGCGAACATGCGGTAGGCTTCCAGCACCTCGCGATGCTCGCCGCCCTCGGCGACGTCGCCGCGCTCCAGCATGCGGTCGAGATCGGCGCGCAGCTTGGCCAGCGCGGTGTCGAGCCGCTTGATCTCCTTCGGCAGGTCCTCGGCAATGTAGTCCTTGATGACGACGCGCGGCTCGTGCAGCACGACATGGCCGAGCGCGATGCCTTCCGACAGGATGGCGCCGACCTTCTGCGCCGAATGACGTGCCGCGGGCTCATGGCCCGGCTGGGCCAGCGCGGACAGCTCGCCGGAGGCGATCAGTTCCGCTAGCACCATCGCGGTGGTCTGAAGCGCCTCAAGCTCCTCCTCGACATAGTTGCGCTTGGCGCGGTTCTGCACCACCAGCACGCCGAGCGTGTTGCCGGCGCGCAGGACCGGCACGCCAAGGAAGGAGTGGTAGATTTCTTCGCCGGTCTCAGGGCGGAACGAGAACGCCGGGTGGCTCTGTGCGTCGTTCAGATTGAGTGGGGTCGCCTCGCTAGCGACAAGGCCAACCAAGCCCTCATGGGCGGTCAGCACGGTGTGATGCACCGCCTCGCGGTTGAGACCTTCGGTGGCATAGAGCTCGAGCGTGTTGTCGACGCGCAGCACATAGACCGAGCACACCTCGGCCACCATGTTGGCCGCGATCAGCACCACGATCTTGTCGAGCCGCTCCTGGGCCGAGACCTGCTCCGCCATGGTTTCGCGGAGCCGTCTCAACAAGACGCGGGGACCTCCCGACGCGCTCCGCATGAACCGTCAATCTCCTCCGTCTGCCGGGGCCGAAAGGACCCGCGGCGGCTCGCCCAGAAATCCAGAAAAACAACAAATTTGCTCGTCCGGCGCCAGCCCCGGCGGTTGCCTGGGCCGAATCAGCACCGCCTCAACTGGGGCACAGTTTCCGGCAGCCCACCCTGTTCGCCGTATAGCGAATTGGGGCTTGTTTTGCCAAGCAAAACGCCTGCCAAACGCGAAAGTGTGGAGACCTCAGCGTTTGCTGCGACCGCTAAGAGAAAATTAGCCTAAGCCTGATCGAGACCGTAGAGCGTGTGCAGGGTGCGGACCGCAAGCTCGGTATAGGCGGTGTCGATCAGGACCGAGAATTTGATCTCGGAGGTTGTAATGGCCCGGATGTTGATATTCCGTCCTGCGAGGGCCGAGAACGCCTGGGCGGCAACGCCGGCATGGCTGCGCATGCCGCTGCCGATCACCGAGATCTTGGCGACGTCGGTCGCGGTGTCGAGCCGGGCATAATTGATCTGGCCCTTGGCCGCGGTGATCGTCTCCTTGGCCCTGGTGTAGTCGGCGGCCGGAACCGTGAAGGTAAGGTCGGTGGTCTTGCCGTCCTCGGAGACGTTCTGCACGATCATGTCGACGTTGATGTTGGCCTCCGCGAGCGGTCCGAAGATCGACGCCGCCACGCCGGGCTTGTCCTCGATCTGGCGGACCGAGATCTGGGCCTCGTCCTTCGAAAAGGCGATGCCGGTGACGACGTGGCTTTCCATGATCTCCTCCTCGCTGCAGATCAGCGTGCCGGGCGGCTGGTTGGCATGCGGGTCGATATCCTCGGGCTTGTCGAAGCTCGAGCGGACGAAAATCGGCATGTTGTGGACCATGCCGAGTTCCACCGAGCGGACCTGGAGCACCTTGGCGCCCTGGGAGGCTAGCTCCAGCATGTCTTCGAACGCGATCTTGTCGAGCCTCTTGGCCTTCGGCACGATCCGCGGATCTGTTGTGTAGACACCGTCGACGTCGGTGTAGATGTCGCAGCGGTCCGCCTTGACGGCTGCGGCGATTGCCACGGCCGAGGTGTCGGAGCCGCCGCGGCCAAGCGTCGTGATGCGGTTGGTCTCGGGGTTGATGCCCTGGAAGCCGGCGATCACGGCGACTTCCTTGCGCTCCCTGAAGCGCTTGATGATCTCGCTGCCGTCGATGCCCTCGATCCGGGCCGAAGCATGGGCGTCGCTGGTCGTGATCGGGATTTGCCAGCCCTGCCAGGAACGGGCCTGGATACCCATGCCCTGAAGCACGATGGCAAGCAGGCCGGACGTCACCTGTTCGCCCGAGGCGACCACGGCGTCGTATTCGCGCGCATCGTGCATCGGCGAGGCCTCGGTGCACCAGGCCACCAGCTCGTTGGTTTTACCGGACATCGCCGAGACGACCACGGCCACTTCATGGCCGGCGTCGACCTCACGCTTCACATGGCGTGCGACGTTGCGGATACGTTCGATGTTGGCGACGGATGTGCCGCCGAATTTCATCACGAGGCGGCTCATGACGACGCGTGCATTCCCTCATAAGGATAAGTATGGTGACCCGCGCTGGACGGGTGCCTGCGATACCGACCGCGCGTATACAGAGGGGCGGGGCCGGGGGCAAGCGGGTTCCTGCGTGGACCAATCCGGGCAATGGGTTAATCGAGGTCATGGCGCGTTATATCGACGAGATCCTGCAACCGGGCGAGCGGGTGCTGTATTCGACCAATGCGCACTGGATCTTCTATTTGCCGGCGATCCTGGCCTGGATCGTGGCGCTGGCCCTGTTCGTCCTGTCCCGGCAAACCATCGTCGAGGGGCTCGTGCTGCTCTGCCTCGTCGCGGCCGGCCTGGTGGCTCTGGCGGCGCTGTACTGGACCGTGAAGGGCTGGTTCCATCGCTTTACCACCGAGACCGACGTGACCAATTTGCGGATCGTGCACAAGACCGGCTTCATCAAGCGCCGCACCTTCGAAATGGCGCTGGACAAGGTCGAGAGCGTCGATGTGAATCAGACCATTCTTGGACGCATTCTCAACTATGGCGACGTGACCATCAATGGCGTGGGGGAAGGTCGCGAAACCATCCGGACCATCGCCTCGCCGCTCGCCTTCCGCAGTTCGATCACCACGCGGTAGGACCGCGCGCAACCCATGAGCATGCAGCAAAATACTTCCGCAACCGCAAGCCCGCAGCCGGGCTCGACCGTCGACGCCGCCGAGATCGCGAAATTCTCAAAACTTTCGGCCGAGTGGTGGGACCCCAACGGCAAGATGGCGCCGCTGCACCGGATCAACCCGCTGCGGCTCGGCTATATCCGCGACGCCGCCTGCCGCAAGTTCGAGCGTAATGTGCGCAGCCTCAACTGCCTCGGCGGTCTGCGCGTGCTCGACATCGGCTGCGGCGCCGGCCTGCTCTGCGAGCCGCTGTCGCGCCTGGGTGCGCAGGTCATCGGCGTCGATCCGTCGGTCAGCAACATCGCGGCCGCGAAGCTGCATGCCGACAAGGCGCATCTCGCGATCGACTATCGCTGCACCACGGTTGAGGAGATCGACCCGCGCGAGCGCTTCGACATCGTGCTGGCGATGGAGGTGGTCGAGCACGTCGTCGACGTCGGCGTTTTCCTGAAGCGCTGCGCGGCGATGCTGAAGCCGAACGGCCTGATGGTGGTCTCGACGCTGAACAGGAACTGGAAGAGCTTTGCGCTCGCCATCGTCGGCGCCGAATACGTCCTGCGCTGGCTGCCGCGCGGCACCCACGAGTGGAACAAGTTCGTCACCCCCGACGAGCTGACGAAATACCTGCTCGATAACCGCCTGGTCATCACCGAGCAGACCGGCGTCGTCTACTCACCCTTCGCCGACAAATGGACCCTCTCGTCAGACATGGACGTGAACTACATGGTGGTGGCGGAAGGCATGGTGTGAGGCCGGGCTGCATCCAAACATTCGTCGTCCTGGCGAAAGCCAGGACCCATTACCCCAGGGTCTGGTTAGGCGAAGGCTGATAACCACGAATCTTCGCCAAATCACTCCCTGGGGTAATGGGTCCTGGATCTGCGCTTCGCTTGTCCAGGACGACACTGAGTTTGTCAGGCAAGCATCGCACCCATGACATCGGCGTGATTGACCTGCTTGAGCGCGAGCGGCACGTTGACCTCAACGTCCTCTTCCTCCCACCGCCATCCCACCCATGTTCACCATCGCCAGCCTCTGGATTCCCTTTACCGTCATTGCCGCGCTCGGCCAGGTCGCGCGCAATGCGATGCAGCGGTCGCTGACGAAGCCGCTGGGGACCTGGGGCGCAACCAATATCCGCTTCCTGTTCGGCTTTCCGTTCTCGCTGCTTTTCCTGGCGGTGGTGCTGGTCGCCACCGGCCGATGATCTCGGCATGCCGCCCGGCGTGTTCTGGCCGTGGCTGCTGCTCGGCGCCCTCAGCCAGATCGTCGCGACCGGCCTGATGCTGCTCGCCATGAACGACCGCTCCTTCGTGGTGACGACGGCCTATTTGAAAACCGAGGCGATCCAGACCGCCATCTTCGGCTTCGTCTTCCTCGGCGATCATCTGACATGGCTCAAGGTGCTTGCGATCGTGATCGCGACAATCGGCGTCGTCATCACCGCGCTGCGGCCCGGCGGCGAGAAGAGCTTTGCCGAATTGAAGCCGACCATCACCGGTCTCGTCGCGGCGGCTGCGTTCGCGTTGTCGGCGGTCGGCTTCCGCGGTGCCATCATCAACGTGCCTGATGTCTCGTTCGTGACGGCGGCATCCTTCACCCTGGTGCTTGGCCTGTTCGTGCAGACGCTGATCCTGACGATCTATCTGCTCTGGCGCGCGCCGAACGTGCTTCAGGCGATCCTGGGGCTTTGGAAGCCATCGCTGCTCGCCGGCTTCATGGGCGCGTTCGCCTCGCAGTTCTGGTTCCTGGCGTTCGCGCTGACGGCCGCCGCCAATGTCCGCACCCTCGCTTTGATCGAGGTGCTGTTCGCGCAAGGCGTGGCGTATTATTCGTTCAAGCAGCCGATCGCGCCGCGCGAGATCATCGGCATCGCGCTGATCGTGATCGGCGTGGCGGTGCTGGTGGGAGTTTAATTCCGATCTTCCGGCAGCGTCGGCAGCGGAGACACCTCGATGCCTTCGTCGATCAGCGACTTGGCCTCGTCGGGCGAGGCCTCGCCGTAGATCGGACGGTGCTCCTTGTCGCCGTAATGCATCGCGCGGGCTTCGGTGGCGAATCGCTCACCGACATTGTCGGCGTTCTTCACGATGTGGTCGCGCAGCTCCTTGAGCTTGGCGCGCAGCTCGCGCTCCTGCGCCATCAACAGCGAGGTCGGTGCGGATTGCGCAGCCTCGGGCGCGGGCGTCGTGGCGGTGGGCTCGGGCGGCGGCGTGGCGCGTCCGCGGCCCTTCTTGCCGACGATGCGCGGCGCCATGATCGCCTTGTCGACCTTGGCCGAGCCGCAGATCGGACAGGTCACGAGCTTGCGCTTCACCTGAGAATCGTACGCGGCCGAGCTCTGGAACCAACTCTCGAAGTCGTGGCTCCGGTCGCAGCGGAGCGCGTAGCGGATCATGCCGATCCCCGCACCAGATGCAGGTGGTCCGGCCCCGCCTTAGGGTCGGCGACGCCGAAGCGGCGGCCGTGCTGGAGCGAGGGGATCGCGCGGCGCGCGGTCTCGACCTTGGCCGGGTCGATTTTTGCCATGATGATGCCGGGCTCGACATCGCCCTCGGCGAGAATCTCGCCCCAGGGATCGATGATCAGGGAATGGCCATAGGTCTCCCGCTTGTTCTCGTGCAGGCCTGCCTGCGCCGCGGCGAAGATGAAGCACCCCGTCTCGATCGCGCGGGCACGCAACAGCACATGCCAATGCGCCTCGCCGGTCTTGCGGGTGAAGGCCGAGGGTACCGTGATGAAGTATGCGCCGCTTTCGGCCAGCGCGCGGTAGAGCGCGGGGAAGCGCACATCATAACAAATCGTCAGGCCGACGCGGCCCCAGGGCAGGTCGGAGATCACCGCCGTCTCGCCCGGCTGGTAATTGGCGGATTCGCGATAGCTCTCGCCATCAGGCAGCTCGATGTCGAACATGTGGATCTTGTCGTAGCTCGCGAGCACATTGCCCTCGGGCCCGATCAGGAACGAGCGGTTGACCGCTTTCTCGTCCGAAAAGCGCAGCGCCAGCGAGCCGACATGGATGTGGATCTTCAGTTCGGCCGCGAGCGCCCGGTATGCCCTCAGCGAATTGTCGTCGTCTTGGCTCTGGAGGTGCTCGAACAGGGCCTTGCGGTTGAGCTGCATCATGTTGCTGACTTCGGGCGTCTGCACGTAGTCGGCGCCATTGGCCGCAGCCTGGCGGATCAGCCTGGTCGCCTGCGCGAGGCTCGGCTCGGGCATCAGGCCGGTGCGCATCTGCACCATCGCCGCCGTGAAGGTCCTGTTGTCGCTCATGACTCCGCCTTGACGCTTTCGAGCATGCCGTCGAGCTTGCCTTCGCGATCGAGCGCGTAGAGCTCGTCGCAGCCGCCGATATGGGTTCCGCCGATCCAGATCTGCGGGAAGGTCGAACCCTCGCCGGCGCGATCGTACATCTCCTGACGCCAGGACGGATTCTTGGCGATATCGAACTCCGTGAAGGTCGCCTTCTTGCGGGTCAGCAGCGACTTGGCGGCGGAACAATAGCCGCAGCCCGGCCTGGTGTAGATCTCGACAGCAGCGGTCATCTTGCCTGGCGCTTTCATGTCATGAATTCATTGAATTATATGGGACTTCACCGGCTCTCGACAACCCGGGCGAACACCAGCACGTCCACTTGCGCCGCCTTGGCCCGGAGCAGGGCCCGCGCACAGGCATCCAGCGTCGCACCGGACGTCAGGACGTCGTCGATGAGGACAATGCGCCGACCCTGGACGTCCGCCTGACGGTCCGGGGATACCTGGAATGCGCCCTGCACATTGGTGGCGCGCTGGGCTCGCGACAGGCCGATCTGCTGCTCGGTGGCGCGGACCCGGCGCAGCACCTCAGCCTTCGCTTTCACCCCGCTTTGCCGCTCGATGATCCGCGCCAGCGCCCCGGATTGGTTGTAGCGGCGGCGCCAGGCCCTTCGCCAATGCAGGGGAACGGGCACCAGCATGTCGGCCTCGGCGAGCAGCTCGCCGCCCGCGCGCGCCATCCAGCGGCCCATGGCAGGCGCCAGATCCGTGCGGTCCTGGTATTTCAGCGCGTGCACCAGGGTGCGCGCGACGTCGTCATAACGCACCGCGGCGCGCGCCCGCTGGTAGGCCGGCGGGCTCGCGATCGCCTCCATCGACAGCATGTCGGGGCCGGGATCGTACACAAAAGGAATGCCGAGCCGCGGGCAGTAGGGCCGTTCGATGAACGACAGCCGCGCCCAGCACGCCGCGCACACGCCCTCGCCGTCGACCGGCTCGCGGCAGGACACGCACAGCGTCGGCAGCGCGATGTCGAGCGCAAGCCGTGCCGCACGTGACAGCACGTGGCGGCCAGCCATCCATGCGGCACGCAGGGGGGCGGCGATGGAGCTGAAGGGGGCGGCGTCGGATGCCATGGCCGAAAGCTAGCGCCGCACGCACCGGATTGCCAGAACCAGCATGATCGGCGTAACCAGCGGCATGGCTCAAGACCCGCAAACCCCGCCCGCTTTGTTCGATCGTGCTTTGCTGCACGCGCGACAGCGCCGCGCGCAGGCGCAAGGTGCCGTGAGCTTCCTGCTGGATCGGGTCGCCGAGGACATGTCCGACCGGTTGGCCGCGGTGATGCGGGAGTTTCACACGGCGGCCGATCTCTGGACGCCCGGCGAGGGTCTCGCCGTGCTGCGCGCGCGGCTGCCCTCGATCGAGCGCATTGAGCTCGATGCGTCCGGTGCGGAGAAGCTGCCCTTTGCGCCGGAAAGCCTCGATCTCGTGGTCTCGGCGCTGGCGCTGCAATTCGTCAACGATCTGCCGGGTGTGCTCGCGCAAATCCGTCGCGCGCTGAGGCCGGACGGGCTGCTGCTGGCGGCGATGATCGGCGGCGACAGCCTGACCGAGCTGCGCCAGGCTTTTGCCGCCGCCGAGGCCGAATGCGAGGGTGGCGTGTCGCCGCGCGTGGCACCGTTTGCCGATCTGCGCGACGTTGGCGCGCTGTTGCAGCGGGCGGGGTTTGCGCTGCCGGTCACCGATGTCGACCGCGTCGTGGTGCGCTACGCCAACGCGTTCGCGCTGATGCAGGATATCAGGCACATGGGCGCCGCCAATGTGCTGATCGAGCGGCGGCGTACGCCGAGCCGGCGATCGACGCTGCTGCGGATGGCCGAAATCTACGCGGAACGCTTTGCCCATGCCGACGGCCGCATCCGTGCGACATTCGATATCATCTGGCTCTCCGGCTGGGCCCCGCATGCGAGCCAGCAGCAGCCGCTCAAGCCCGGATCAGCGAAGGCGAGCCTGGCGGAGGCGGTGAAGAAGGCGGGGAAAGAGTAGCGGCGTCTAGCCGCAAAACGCGGCGTCATCCTGAGGTGCGAGCCTCTTCGGCGAGCCTCGAAGGATGCTCGCGGGTACTTTGGCGTCGTCGCCCTTCGAGGCCTCCGCTTCGCTCCGGCACCTCAGGGTGACGGCGATCTTCCATTCACAGCAGCAGATCAATCAAATGCGGGATCAGCGGAATGTCCGCGGGCGGCATGGGATAGTCGCGCAGCTTGTTGGCGCGGACCCAGGCCAGGGTCTGGCCTTCGCGTGGCGCGACCTGTCCCTCCCAGCGCCGGCAGATGTAGAGCGGCATCAGGAGGTGAAAGGTCTCGTAGCCGTAGCTCGCGAATGTCAGCGGCGCCAGGCAGGGCTCGGCGACGGTGATGCCGAGCTCCTCGTGGAGTTCGCGGATCAGGCTCTGTTCCGGCCGCTCGCCGGGCTCACACTTGCCGCCGGGAAATTCCCAGAGGCCGGCCAACGTCTTGCCCTCGGGGCGCTGCGCGATCAGGACGCGGTTGTCGGCGTCGACCAGCGCGCAGGCCACCACCAGCGTCAGTTTGAGATCAGCCATGCCTGGAATGTCGCTCGCTGAAGGTCATTCGCAACGGTTCGTTAACCCTGTTAAGGCCCGTGTTTCCGAGGTCTCCATAAGTCATATTTAATCCACGGTTCCTAGAGTGGAAGCGCCGAAACCAATCCGGGCCAGATCCATGCGCGCTGAGTGTCGTACCATCTTCCGCCGGTTCCTCCGCGACCGGCGCGGCAATGTGGCGGTGATCTTCGCAATCTGCTGCGTGCCTCTGATCACGTTCGTCGGCAGTGCGATCGACTACTCCCGCGCCACGCAGGTCCGGGCGAAACTTCAGGGCGCGGCCGACGCGGCCAGCGTCGGTGCCATCGCCAAAGCCTCGCCCGGGGTTTGCCGCCGCGGGCTCGATGACCGCGGACGGCTCGATCGCGGTCGGCGTCACCGACGCCCAGAAAATCTTCGATGCCAATCGCGCCAACCTGACCGGCTATACGCTCAACAGCGTCACCCAGACCGTCGTCAAGACCGGCTCGACCATCAACTCGACCGTCTCGTTCACCGCCTCCATCAACACCATGTTTCTCGGCTTGATCGGCAAGACCACGCTGACCATGAGCGGCACGTCGGCGTCGACGGTCAATATGCCGCTCTATGTCGACTTCTATCTCCTGCTGGACAATTCTCCGTCGATGGGCGTCGCAGCGACACCGGCCGACATCACGAATTTGCAGGCGAAGACGGGCGGATGTGCATTTGCCTGTCACGACACCACCAAAGCGGCCGGCACAAGCAACTACGCCATCGCCAAAGCAAATGGCATCACGACCCGAATTGACGTGGTGCGCCAGGCGAGCGCCAACTTGATGGACACGGCCCAGAGCACGCAGACCTACTCGAACCAGTTCAGAATGGCGATCTACGATTTCGGCGCTTCGTCGGCGACGATCGGATTGAGAAATCTGTTCTCGCTCTCGTCGAGCCTGACCTCCGCCAAGACGGCGGCGGGAAATATCGACCTGATGTCGGTGGCCGGTCAGAATGATGCGTATACTGCCGACAAGGATACTCCGTTCACCACTATTTTTCCGGCAATCAATAGTGCAATCGCCTCGCCGGGAGCCGGCACATCTTCCGCCCCGCTGAAATATTTGTTTTTCGTATCGGACGGCGTTGCAGATGAAAGCAATGCCTCTTGCCTGAAGACGATGTACAATAGTCATTGGGGAAACATAGCGCCGCGCTGTCAGTCTCCTATCAATCCCGCGCTGTGTACGACGTTGAAGAACCGCAATATCAAGATCGCGGTCCTGTATACGACGTATCAGCCGCCTACCGACAACTGGTACAGCGACTGGATCGCGCCCTTCAACCCGGGGCCGTGGGGCCCATCGCCGAACAGCGAGATCGCGCAGAACATGCAGAGCTGCGCGTCGCCGGGATTCTATTTCGAGGTAAGCCCCACCCAGGGCATTTCGGCCGCGATGAACGCGCTGTTCAAGAAGGCGGTCGCCGACGCGCGGATTGCAGGGTGAGGCAGCCGTAAACTCTACGACCTGTAATCCCCGTTGATCGCGACATACTCCTTGGTGAGGTCGCAGGTCAGCACGCGGTCGCGGCCCTTGCCGAGGCCGAGCGAGACCTTGATCGCGATCTCCGGCGCCTTCATCGCTTCCGACACCTGCGCCTCGTCATAGGACGGATCGCGCGCGCCGCTCTTGGCGACGCGGATGCCGTTGAAGGAGATCGAGAGCTTGTCGCGGTCCGCCGGCTCTCCTGCCTTGCCGACCGCCATCACCACCCGGCCCCAATTGGCGTCCTCACCGGCGATAGCGGTCTTCACCAGCGGCGAGTTCGCGATCGACATCGCGATCTTACGCGCTGAGGCCTTGGTCTTGGCGCCCTCGACGGTGATCTCCACCAGCTTGCGCGCGCCTTCGCCGTCGCGGGCCACCTGCTCGGAAAGATTGGCGAGCACCTGGTTGAAGGCCTTGACGAAGGCTTTCAGGCGCGGGTCGCTGGCCCGGCTGATCTTCGGCGCGCCGTGTTCTGCAGCAGCACCGGTGGCAAAGGCCAGCAGCGTGTCCGAGGTCGAGGTGTCGCCGTCGATCGTGACCGCGTTGAACGTATCCTCGACGCCGCTCTTGAGCAAAGCCTGCAGTGCGGCAGGCGCGATCGGTGCGTCGGTGAAGATGAAAGACAGCATCGTCGCCATATCGGGCGCGATCATGCCGGCGCCCTTGGCCATGCCGTTGATCGTGACCTTGGCCTTGCCGAGCTTCACGGTCGCGGTCGCGACCTTCGGGAAGGTGTCGGTGGTCATGATCGCCTTGGCGGCGGCGAGATAATCGCCGGCCTCGGCGGTTTCCGCGAGCCGACCAAGCACGCCGTCGAACTTGGTCGCATCCAGCGGCTCGCCGATCACGCCGGTCGAGGCCAGGAAGATTTCTCCCTCGGGGCAGCCGACGGCCTTGGCGGCGATCTTGGCGGTCAGTGCGGTGGAGCTGCGGCCGGTCTTGCCGGTGAATGCATTGGCGTTGCCGGAATTGACCACCAGCGCGCGCGCCTTGCCGCCCTTGAGCTTGGCGCGGCACCATTCCACCGGCGCGGAGGGGCATTTCGACTTGGTGAAGACGCCTGCGACCGCGGTGCCCTTGTCCATCACCGCGAGTAGAACGTCGGTGCGGTTCTTGTAGCGGATGCCGGCCTCGGCCGTCGCGAGACGGACCCCCGCGATCACGGGCATGTTCGGAACGTTCTTCGGGGCGAGGGGAGAGACGGAGGAGGACATCGCGGGCGCCTTGATGGGGTCTGGATATGCAGATGGCCGGGCGATGCCCGGCCATTGCGACGTTAGATACCCTCGGCGTCACCGAAGTGACAGCGAATTCTTACTTCTTCGCGGGCGGCGCCATCTTGCTGTCGGACGGCTTCGCATCGGCAGGCTTGGCATCGGTAGACTTGGCATCGGCAGGCTTGGCCGCATCAGCCGGCTTGGCGTCCTTGGCCGCATCCGCCGGCTGGTCCAGCCGCTCGACCTTGGCTTCCGCGCGCAGCTTGGCGACGTAGTCGGCCTGGGCCTTGCGGGTGACATACTGCTCGATCTGCGCCTTGACCTGCTCGAAATCAGGCGCCTTGCGGCTGCGCTTTTCCTCGACCTTGATGACGTGCCAGCCGAACTGCGACTTCACGGGGTCGGAGATCTTGCCCGGCTCGAGCGCGAAGGCGATTGCCGAGAATTCCGGCACCATCTGCTCCTTGGTGAAGAAGCCGAGGTCGCCGCCGTCGGCCGAGCCCGGATCCTTGGACTTCTTCTTGGCGAGTTCGGCGAAATCGGCGCCCTTGTCGAGCTCGGCCTTCACCGCCTTGGCCTCGTCCTCGGTCTCGACCAGGATGTGGCGGGCGTGCACTTCCTGCTCGCCGGTGATCTGCTTGGAGGCCTCCTCATAGACCTTCTTCATGGCATCCGGGGTGGTGGCGGCCTTGCCCTCGCCGGCGAGCAGGCTGTCCATCAGCAGGCGGTTGCGGGCAAACGCGAGCCGCTTCTTGAACTCCTCGCCGTCGGCGAGCTTCTTGTCCTCGGCGGCCTTGCCGACGATCTTCATGTCGATCAGGAAGGACAGGACGTTCTCGTCCTTGGTCGCCGGGTCCATCTGGGCGAGGCTCGGCCCGAGTTCCTCTTCGGCCATGGCGACGTCGCTCTTCTTGATTTCAGCGCCATTGACCTTCGCCAGCACCGGATCGTCGGCAGCCCGGCCGGGACCCGCGATCAGCGCCAGCGCAAGGCAGCCCAGGAGGGCGGTGGCGAGGCCGAAGCGCAGGCCGGTTTTGGTTACCGGGAACGAGGTGGTCATGGAAAATCCTTTTGTTGAAGCAGGGGGCTGCTCGAGCGGGGCGGACACTCGCCCAATTCAGGGGGCCTTGGCAACGCGAAAAGTCTGTCAAAATGATGAATTAGCCGCAATGCACCCGCCGTTGACAAGGCCCTGACCGGGCCATATCTCTGCCCGGTCGCGTCCATGCGATGGCGTTTATTTTGCTGCGTTTTTGGCCGTTGAACCCAGACTTGCCCAACTCCCACCCATATGGCGGATGGACCCCCCGCAGTCCGGGCTCCGGCGCCCAGCAGGCGTCACGGTGAGTTGATTGGCAGGCGGGTGACAACCTCTTGGCTGCAACGCGAACGCGGTTGAATCGCGAACACAGGAACTAAGCATGATCGGCGCGCTCGCCCGCAAGTTTTTCGGCTCCGCCAACGACCGGCGGGTGAAGGGATATCAGTCCCGCGTCAACGCGATCAACGCGCTGGAGCCCGAGGTCTCGAAACTCTCCGACGAGGCCCTCAAGGCCCGCACCGTCGAGTTCAGGCAGCAGCTCGCCGAGGGCAAGACGCTGGACGACCTCCTGGTCCCCGCTTTCGCCACGGTCCGTGAAGCCGCCAAGCGCACGCTCGGCCAGCGCCATTTCGATGTCCAGCTGATCGGCGGCATGGTTCTGCACGAGGGCGACATCGCCGAGATGAAGACCGGCGAAGGCAAGACGCTGGTCGCAACGCTCGCGGTCTATCTCAATGCGCTCGCCGGCAAGGGCGTCCACGTCGTCACCGTTAACGATTACCTCGCCCGCCGCGACTCCGCATGGATGGGCCAGATCTACGGCTTCCTCGGCCTGACCACCGGCGTGATCGTGCACGGCCTCGACGATTCCGAGCGCAAGACCGCCTATGCTTGCGACATCACCTACGGCACCAACAACGAATACGGCTTCGACTATCTGCGCGACAACATGAAGTACCGGCTCGAGGACATGGTCCAGCGGCCGCACTTCTACGCCATCGTCGACGAAGTCGACTCTATCCTGATCGACGAAGCGCGCACGCCGCTGATCATCTCCGGCCCGCTCGACGACCGCTCCGACTTCTACAACACCATCGACGGCTTCCTGCCCAAGCTCGACAAGTCCGACTACGATGTCGACGAGAAGCAGCGCACGGTGACGCTGACCGAAGCCGGCATGGAGAAGATCGAGACGCTGCTGCGGGATGCCGGCCAGCTGAAGGGCGAGTCGCTCTACGACGTCGAGAACGTCTCCGTCGTGCACCACATCAACCAGGCGCTGCGCGCCCACACGCTGTTCACGCGCGACAAGGACTACATCGTCCGCGACGACGAGGTCGTCATCATCGACGAGTTCACCGGTCGCATGATGCAGGGCCGCCGCTATTCCGAAGGCCTGCATCAGGCGCTGGAAGCCAAGGAGCACGTGCAGGTCCAGCCGGAAAACCAGACGCTGGCCTCGATCACCTTCCAGAATTATTTCCGGATGTACGAAAAGCTCGCCGGCATGACCGGCACGGCGCTGACCGAAGCCGACGAACTGTTCGACATCTACAAGCTCGAGGTCGTGGAAATCCCGACCAATTTGCCGGTCGCCCGTCTCGACGAGGACGATGAGGTCTATCGCACCCAGAACGAGAAATACGCCGCGATCCTGGCCGAGATCGAGCGCGCCAATGCGCGGCTGCAGCCGGTGCTGGTCGGCACCGCCTCGATCGAAAAATCGGAAGTGATCGCCGAATATCTGAAGAAGCACGGCTATCGGCAGATCGATTTCGGCAACGAAAATTCGATGCAGAAGCTGTACGCCGCGGCCCGCGCCGGCAAACCGGCAAAGCTGTTCGCGGTGCTGAACGCGCGCTTCCACGAGCAGGAAGCCTACATCGTCGCGGAAGCCGGCGTCCCCGGCGCGATCACGATCGCGACCAACATGGCCGGCCGCGGCACCGACATCAAGCTCGGCGGCTCGCTGGAAATGCGGATCCAGCAGGAGGCTGCTTCGATCGAGGACGAGGCCGAGAAGGCCTTGAAGATCGAGCAGATCAAGGCCGACATCGAGCACTTCCGCGATATCGTCCTGAAGGCCGAGGAAGAGGTCGAGATCGAGCCGGCGAAGGGTTCGAAGCCCGCCAAGACCGTGAAGAAGCCCGGCGGCCTCTACATCATGGGCTCCGAACGCCACGAATCCCGCCGCATCGACAACCAGCTCCGCGGCCGTTCCGGCCGTCAGGGCGACCCCGGCCGCTCGAAATTCTTCCTGTCGCTGGAAGACGATCTGATGCGCATCTTCGGCTCGGATCGCCTCGACAGCATGCTGCAGCGTCTCGGCCTGCAGGAGGGCGAGGCCATCATCCATCCCTGGATCAACAAGGCGCTCGAGAAGGCGCAGCAGAAGGTCGAGGCCCGCAACTTCGACATCCGCAAGAACCTGCTCAAGTTCGACAACGTCCAGAACGACCAGCGCAAGGTGATCTTCGACCAGCGCGTCGACCTGATGAAGGATGACAGCGTCGCCGAGACCGTCGCCGACATGCGCCACGCCTTCATCGACGACCTCGTCGCCAAGCACGTGCCCGAGCATGCCTATGCCGAGCAGTGGGACGTCGCGGGCCTGAAGGAAGAGCTCAAGCGCGTGCTCGATCTCGACCTGCCGGTCGATGACTGGGCCAAGGAAGAGGGCATCGCCGACGAGGAGCTGCTCACGCGCATCGAGACCCGCGCCGACGAGCACATGGCGGCCAAGGTCGGGCAATGGGGTCCCGACGTGATGCGTTACGTCGAGAAGACCATTCTGCTGCAGACGCTCGACCATCTCTGGCGCGAGCATCTGATCATGCTCGACCATCTGCGCCAGGTCATCGGCCTGCGCGGCTACGGCCAGCGCGATCCGTTGCAGGAGTACAAGACCGAGGCGTTCAACCTCTTCCAGGAGATGAGCGCGCATCTGCGCGAGGCCGTCACGGCGCAGCTGATGCGGGTCGAGATCGTGCCGCCGGAGCAGGAAGCCCCGGTGCTGCCGCCGATGGAAGCGCACAAGTTCGATCCGAACACCGGCGAGGACGAAATGGCACTCGCCAGCGTCACGCTCGGAGCGCAGGCCACCGACGCCGCGTTGCGTGATCCCAAGAACCCGGCAAGCTGGGGCAAGATCGGCCGCAACGAGGATTGCCCGTGCGGCTCAGGCAAGAAGTACAAGCATTGCCACGGGCGGTATGCCTAAGGTTCGAATGTGAGTCGCCGACGCCGGCGCCTCACTGTTCCGCGAAAGCCGCGGCTCGCACGAACTCGTAGCCCGGATGGAGCGAAGCGCAATCCGGGAATCCTGTCGCTGTGCGGGAAAAACCCGGATTACGCTTGCGCTCCATCCGGGCTACGGCCGTGCGGCGAGGCGCGTAAATCGCGCGCCACTCAATTCGAGCTGTCGATCAAGCTCTCCAGCAGCCGCTTCAATTCGCTCGTCGATTTGTCGCCGTAGCTCTCCAGGATGTGCTCCTCCTGGTCGACCGCGAGCGAGTTGAGCTTCTTGCTCAGCACCTTGCCGCGATCGGAGATGAACATCAGGACCTTGCGGCGATCGTTCGGGTCCTGCACGCGGTAGACCAGCGTGTCCGAGACCATGCGGTCGATCATCTTGGTCAGCGTCGGATGGTTGAGCAGCACGGCATCCGCGAGCTCGCCCATCGAATGGCCGTTGCCATCCGACAGCACTTTCAGGATGCGCCACTGCTCGACGGGTACGCCTTCCTTGCTCAACCGCAGTTCGAGCTGCCGGTTGATCTCCCGGTTGGCTTGCGCGAGCAGGTAGACGAGGTGTTCGGTGATCGGGGTGTTCGGTTTTGCCACGGCTAAGACTTTGTCTTGACCCAAATGAGTGAATGTCTTGCAATCGATGCTGCATCTATATGCACTTCAATTCTTGAATATTCAATATTTTCAAAATAGGATATTGCCCAACAATAGGGCGGGTGCCGCGGCCGCCTCTCGAATGAGCTTTCAAGCCTGGTGTCAGACAGGAGTTGGCGTGCGCGCGACGGTAAACTTCCCGGCTCACGGCGGTCCGGCGTTACCGCCGTCCTTGCTGTTCAGGAATCTGTCGTCCGCGGCAGCGGATTTCGACCTGTCGCCGGCTGACGCGTATTTCATGAAGCGCCGCGGCGCACACAACAAGCTCCGGATCGGGGGCTTCATGTGCTGCACCGGCTCGCCCGGCGTTTGGGGCCCGTGCGCGACAAGCAGCGCGCAGCTCGCGGTCGCCGAGATCAACAAGCGCGGCGGCATTCTCGGGCGCGAGATCGAGCTTTCGATCTACGACGCCGGCGGCCCGCTCGACGAGATTCTGAGCCGCGCCGAGCAGGCGATCGCGTCCGATGAGATCGATCTCATCGTCGGACTGCATACCAGTGCGGTGCGCGTGGCGCTGCGCAAGGTCACCACCCGCCACCGCATCCCCTACATCTACACGCCCGTCTACGAGGGCGGCGAGCAGACGCCGGGCGTCATGGCGATCGGCGAGACGCCGCGCTGGCAGAGCCGCCCGTCGATCCACTGGCTCGCCGACGTCAAGAAGGCGGCGCGCTGGTACCTGATCGGCAGCGACTATGTCTGGCCCTGGCAGTCGCACCGCGCGGTGAAGCGCTACATCAAGGAGGCCGGCGGCCATGTCGTCGGCGAAGAGTTCGTTCCCCTTGGCGAAGACAACCACGAGCCGCATCTGGAGCGCATCCGAGCCGCGAGGCCGGACGTCGTCCTGATCTCGTTGATCGGCACCGACAGCATCACGTTCAATCGCGCGTTCGGCGAATGCGGCCTCGGCGCCACGACGCTGCGGCTGGCCGGGGCGATGGACGAGACCGTGCTGCTCGGAATCGGCGCGGACAACAGCGAGAACCTGTTCTGCGCCTCAGGCTATTTCCCCGGCATCGGATCGCGGGCCAATGACGACTTCCAGAGCCGCTATCGCGCGATGTTCGGACCGAACGGCCCCCCGATCGGCTCGCTCGGTCAATCCAGCTATGAGGGACTGCGCTTCCTCGAAGCCGTGGCGAACAAGGCGGGCACGTTGGCGATGGGGCCGATGCTCGCGGCCGGCCGCAACATCGTCTATGGCGGCGCCCGCGGCCCCGTCACGGTCAGGAACGGTCACACCCGGATGCAAATGTATCTCGCCGGGGCGGATGGCCTCGATTTCAAGCTGATCAAACCGATCTGATGCGGGCTCGGCGCATCTGCAAACGCCCGAATCCAAAATAATACTTGAAAAGGAAAATATTTCCGTCTGTAGTATCGAAGCGAAGCCGCCCGACCGGTGCCATGCAGGCGCAGGACGGCTTCCGTCCAATGCCAGGGATCAAGAAACTTCAGGAGAGCGCCGTGACAGTTGTCCTTCCCACTCCAGCCCAATTGCGCAGTGTCGCCGACCAGTGCGGCCTTTCGCTGTCTGATGACGATGTCGCCTCGTTCCGCGGCCTGATGCAGGGCTCGATCGAAGCCTATAATCTCGTCGGCGCCATGCCGGATGAGGTGCCGGAGGTCAAATATCCGCGCACGCCGGGGCTATCGGCCCTCGCCGGAAGAGAACCCGCGCAACGCCTGGTATCGCAAGTCGACCGTGAAGGGTGCGGCGAGCGGCAAGCTCAAGGGCAAGACGGTCGCACTGAAAGACAACATCATGCTCGCCGGCGTTCCCATGATGAACGGCTCTGCGACGCTCGAGGGTTACGTCCCCGATTTCGACGCCACCATCGTCACCCGCATGCTCGATGCCGGCGCCGAGATCGCCGGAAAAGTCCATTGCGAATCCTTCTGCATGTCCGGCGGCAGCCACACCAATGCCGTCGGCGCCGTCCACAATCCGCACAAGATGGGCTATTCGGCCGGCGGCTCCTCGTCAGGCTCAGGCGTCGTCGTCGCGCTCGGCGAGGTCGACATGGCGATCGGCGGCGACCAGGGCGGTTCGATCCGCATGCCGTCCTCGTTCTGCGGCACCTATGGCATGAAGCCGACCTGGGGCCTCGTGCCCTACACGGGCATCATGCCGATCGAGGTGTTCGTCGATCACACCGGCCCGATGACGGCGACCGTCGCCGACAACGCACTGCTGCTCGAAGTGCTGGCCGGCGACGACGGCTACGATCCCCGAATCAAGGCGCCCAAGGTCGAGGAGTACACCAAGGCGCTCGGCCAGGGCGTCAAGGGTATGAAGATCGGCATCCTCAAGGAAGGCTTTGAGCAGGCGAATGCCGAAGCCGCCGTGAACGAGAGCGTGCGGGAGGCCGCAAAGCGTTTCAGGGATCTCGGCGCCACGGTCGAGACCGTTTCGATTCCGATGCATCTCATGGGCCCCGCGATCTGGACGCCGATCGGCACCGAGGGCATGACCCAGACCATGATGTATGGCGACGGCTATGGGCTGAGCCGGTCCGACCTCTATTCGACCACGCTGATGGACTTCCATCGCGGCTGGCGGCGGCAGGCGGATTCCCTGTCCGAGACCACAAAGCTGTTCCTGCTGCTCGGCACCTATATCAACAATACTTTTGGTCCGCGCTATTACGGCAAGGCGCTCAACATCTCCCGACGCCTGACCGCGGCCTATGACAAGGCCTTCAAAGACTACGATTTGCTGCTGCTGCCGACCACGCCCATGAAGGCGACGAAGCTGCCGGAGCCCAACGCCAGCCGCGAGGACTATGTCGCGCGTGCGCTGGAGATGATCTCCAACACCGCGCCGTTCGACATCACCCATCATCCCGCGATGTCGCTGCCCTGCGGCATGGTCGACGGCCTGCCCGTCGGCCTGATGCTGGTCGGCCGCATGTTCGAGGAATCCACCATCTACCGTGCCGCGCATGCCTTCGAGCAGATCGGCGACTGGAAGAAGATGTGAGCGAGGCATTGATGCGGGGCAACGGAACAGGGAAGCGTTTTCGGACGAGTCAAGACATCAAGCCGGAGCCCCGTTCCGATTCCTTCGGAACGGGAAAGGCTCCGGCGCATGGCTAACGCGTTCGTCGCGGCGTTCGAGATCCTGAGCTTTGGCGCGATCATTGTCCTGATCGTGCTGGGGCTTGGGATCATCGCCAGCATGATGGGCATCTTCAACTTCGCGCAGGGCGAGTTCGTCCTGCTCGGGGCCTACATTACCTATCTCGCCTACGCCAAGGGCCTGCCGATCTGGGCCGGCATGGTCGCCGCGCCCTTCGTCGTCGGCGCGCTCGGCTTCGTACTGGAGGCGCTGATCATCCGACGCTTCTACGCAGCCCCCATCGTCGCCATGCTCGGCACCTATGCGCTTGGCTTGATCATCCGCGAATCCGTGCGCGGCCTGATCGGCGGCTTCTATCTCACTGTGCCCGAGCCGATCGGCGGCTCGATCGACATCGGCGCCATGCACATCTCGGCCTGGCGCTTCACCATCATCGTCATCACGGCGCTGGTGATGGGCGGCTGCTATCTGCTGCTGGCGCGCACCAGCTTCGGCCTGCGCGTGCGCGCTACCCTGGAAAATCCGTCGCTGGCCCGCGCCTCCGGAATCTCCACGCCGCTGATCTACGGCGCCACCTTTGCGTTCGGCGCGGCGCTTGCCGGCCTTGCCGGCGCGCTGATCGTCCCCGTGTTCAGCCTGTTCGCCGATCTCGGCCTGCGCTTCCTGATCCAGGGCTTTGTCGCGGTGATGGTCGGCGGCGTCGGCTCCTTCATCGGGCCGGTCGCGGGCGCCGGCGTCATCGGCACGCTGAGTGCCGCGCTCCCCTGGGTGATGGCGCCGGTCGTCGCCGATGTCCTCGTCTTCGTTCTCGCCATCGTTTTCATCAAATTCCGGCCGCAAGGCCTCATCGCTGGAAAAGGGGTTTAGTCACATGTCCGATCGCACTCAGCTCTCCCGCCGCCGCTTCCTCTCGAATTTCGCCTTTGCCTCCGGCGCGGTCGCAACCGGCGTCGGCAGCTGGGTGATCCCGGCGCCCTGGGCCAATGCGGCCGAAGCCCCGATCAAGGTCGGCATCGCCACCGACCTCACCGGGCCGATCGCCTACGCCGGCAATGCCGACGCCAATGTTGCGAAGATGGTGATCAAGGAGATCAACGCCGGCGGCGGTCTGCTCGGCCGCCCGCTCGAGCTCTACATCGAGGACACCGCCTCGAACGAATCCGTCGCTGTCGGCAACGTCCGCAAGCTGATCCAGCGCGACAAGGTCGACATGGTGCTGGGCGGCATCACCTCGTCGATGCGCAACGCCATCAAGGACCCGATCGTCGCGCGCGGCAAGACGCTCTACATCTATCCGCAGCTCTACGAAGGCAAGGAGTGCACGCCCTATCTGTTCTGCACCGGGCCGACGCCCGCGCAGCAGTGCGACGAGTTCATTCCCTGGCTGATCAAGAACGGCGGCAAGAAGTTCGCGCTGCCGAGCGCCAACTATGTCTGGCCGCACACGCTCAACGTCTACGCCCGCAAGGTGATCGAGGCCAACGGCGGCGAGGTCGTGTTCGAGGAATATTATCCGCTCGACCAGGTCGACTTCTCCTCGACCGTCAACCGCATCATCTCCAACAAGGTCGACGTCGTCTTCAACACCGTCATCCCGCCGGGCGTCGGCCCGTTCTTCAAGCAGCTCTATGAAGCCGGCTTCCTCAAGAACGGCGGACGGCTGGCTTGCGTCTACTATGACGAGAACACACTCAACATCAATCAGGCCGCCGAGATCGAGGGTCTCGCCAGCTGTCTCGACTATTTCAAGGTGCTGACCAAGGAGAACCCGTTCGACGCAAAAATCCAGGCGGCCTACGAGAAGGATTTCCCGGGCAACTTCCTGTTCGCCGCCGGCAGCGCCGCCACCGGAACCTATCGCGGCCTGAAGCTGTGGGAAGCCGCCGTCAAGGAAGCCGGCAAGATCGACCGCGAGTCGGTCGCAGCTACGCTCGACCACGCCAAGATCGCCGAGGGCCCGGGCGGACCGGCCGAGATGGTTCCGGGCAAGCGGCATTGCAAGATGAAGATGTACACCGCGGTCGCCAAGGGCGGGAATTACGAGATCGTCGGACGCAGCGACGGGCTCGTCGATCCCAAGGAATGCTAGAGTCGAATGCCGAAAGCGATGGGCGCAGTGAAGCAGGCAGTCCCCGCCGAGATCGGCGGGGAACAGAATGTCGCCATGCTTGAACACGGATCAGAAGGAGTAACTGGTTCGCAGCGAAAAATCCTGCCGATCGTGGAGGGCGTCGTGCTCGCCGCGGCGCTGCTCGCCCCGCTGGTGCTGCAGGACTACCTTACGGTGTTCGCGACGCGGGTGATCATCCTCGCGCTGTTCGCGCTCTCGTTCGACCTGGTGTGGGGCTATGCCGGCATCATGAGCTTTGGCCAGGCGCTGTTTTTCGGGTCGGCCGGCTATGGGGTAGCGCTGCTCGCGCGCGACCTCGACATCACCAACATCTTCCTGGTGCTGCCTGCGGGTACGCTGATCGGCCTCACCTTCGCGCTTCTGCTGGGCGGCTTCCTGCTGCTGGGGCGGCATCCCTCCAGCGTGATCTTCGTCTCGCTGGGCACGCTGACCGGATCCTACGCCGCCGACCGGCTGGCGCGCGGCTGGTACTATCTCGGTGGTCAGAACGGTATCCCCTCGATATCGTCGATGACGCTCGGCAGTTACGAATTCTCGGAAGGGCCGCCGTTCTATTATCTCGTGCTTGGCCTTCTTGTCGTGGTCTATCTGCTTTGCCGTTTTCTGGTCCGCTCGCAATTCGGGTTGGCGCTGGCGGGATTGCGCGAGAACGAGCAGCGCATCGCCTTCTTCGGCTACAAGGCGCAGCACCTCAAGGCGATCATCTTCGCGATTGGCGGCGCGGTGGCGGGTCTTGCCGGCAGCCTTTACGCCTTCCACGAAGGTTTCGTCTGGCCCAACATGGTCGGCGTCGTGGTCTCGACGCAGGTCGTGCTCTACGTCCTGTTCGGCGGTTCCGGCACGCTGATCGGCGCCGTCATCGGTGCCGTCATCGTCGAGGGCGTCAGCTTCTGGCTCTCGGACAATTACCGCGAGGTCTGGCCGATCATCCTCGGCGTGCTGCTGTTGCTCGTGATCCTGTTCCGGCCGCTCGGCCTGATCAGTTTCGTGCTCGGCGAGCGCGAGCGGGTCGGCAGCTTTGGTGGTAAATCCAGGAAGACCGGGAAGGAGAAGCGCGATGCCGCTCCTTGAAGCCACCGGCGTCAAGAAGATCTTCGGGAAGCTCACCGCGCTCGATGGCGCAGCGCTCACTGTCGGCGAGAACGAGTTTCACGGCCTGATCGGCCCGAACGGCTCCGGCAAGAGCACGCTGATGAAGTGCATTGCGGGCGCCGAGGTGCCGACGCAGGGCAAGGTGAGTTTCATCAATACCGACATCACCGCGTTCACGCCGACGGAGCGTGCCCGCGCCGGCATGAGCCTGAAATTCCAGATCACATCCGTACTGCCGACGCTGACGCTCTACGACAACATCCTGCTCGCGCTGCAGGCGCAATCCTCGCTGTTCGACCTCGTGTTCTCGCGCACGCGCGGGCTCCTGCACGATCAGGTCATGACCATGCTGACGCAGTTCCGCCTCGCTGATCGCGCCTTCGATGCGGCGGCGGCGCTGTCGCACGGCCAGCAGCAATGGCTGGAGATCGCGATGGCGCTGGCCGGCAAGCCGAAACTCCTGCTGCTGGACGAGCCGACCGGCGGCATGAGCCTGGAGGAGCGCCGCGTTACCGGCGAATTGCTGCAGCCGATCAAAAAGCATTGCTCGCTGGTCATCGTCGAGCACGACCTCGATTTCATCCGCGACATCTGCGATCGCCTCACCGTGCTCGACCAGGGCAAGGTACTGGCGTCCGGCACGGTGTCGGAGATCCAGGCCAACAAGGCCGTCCAGGAGATCTATTTGCGCCGTGCCTGAATTTTTGGACATCAAGCATCTCGACGCCGGCTATGGCCGCAGCCAGGTCCTGTTCGACGTCAACCTCGGCATTCCCTGGCGCGGCGGTGTCGCCGTGCTGGGCCGCAACGGCGCCGGCAAGACCACGCTGATGAAGACCATCGTCGGCGAGCTGCCGGCGTGGAAGGGCGAGGTCGCCTTCGATGGCCGCGACATCAGCCGTCGCGCGACCCAGGAGCGCGTGCGCGCCGGCATCGGCTACGTGCCGCAGGAGCATTCGGTGTTCGCGCGGCTGTCGGTGCGCGACAATCTCGCGGTCGGCTCGCTCGCGAGCAGGAAGGCCGACGCGGTCGACCACGTGCTGACCATCTTCCCAAAGCTCGGTCAGCGCCTCGACCAGCCCGCCGGCACGCTCTCCGGCGGCGAGCGCAAGATGCTCGCCATCGGCCGCGCGATGCTGGGCGATCCCAAGCTGCTTCTGCTCGACGAGCCGACGGAGGGCGTCTGGATCGGCGTGATCGAGGAGATCACCGAGCGCCTGATCGAGCTCGCGAAAACCATCGCCGTCATCATCGTCGAGCAGCACCTCGACCTCGCACTGCGCGTCGCCGATTACGCCTACGTGCTGGACCGCGGCCGCGTCGCGCTGCAAGGCGAGGCAGGCGAGGTGAGGGGCAATCCGGAACTGCTGCGGTATCTGGCGCCGTAGGGATGCGTTGATGCCGGCTCCGAAGCCAACTCTCGCTTGCGGTCGGGCGCTTACGGCACGTTTCCGAGGAACGGATTGACAATGGTGAGCCCGCCGACGCTGCGGCCATGCTGCATATCTTCGCTGTAGAGCGTGTCGCAGCCGGCTTCGATCGCGGCGGCGACGATCAGCGCATCGTAGAAAGCGAAGCCATCATCTCGTGCGAGCGCAAGAGCCGCACGGCTGATCTTTGCCGTCAGCGGGTACGCCGGATCGAGCGCATTGTCGATATCATCGAACACAAGCTCGATGTCGTGCCAGCTGATTCCCTGCTTCTTGCGCAAGACGTTTGCCAGTTCGTTCAGGACTTGCACGCTGACGGTGCCGCCCTGGCTGATCAGGTCTCGAGAGATGGTTGCCTTGGTGCCAGTCTGCTGCGCGTAAACGAGAATGTTGGTATCCAGAAATGCCCTCACCGCTCGTTCGCCTCATCGCGATCGAACTTGTAGTCGGCAGGGAAGGGAGGCCAGTTGCGAGCGCGCATATTTTCGATTGCCCGCCGACGACGCTCTTCCTTGGTCTCGACCTCGATCTTCCCCTTGCGGGCGGCGACGACATCGAGCTCGTCGCCTTCCTTGAGGCTCAGTTCCTCGACCAAGGCCTTGGGCAGGCGAACCGCAAGGCTATTACCCCATCTGGAGACCTGCATCGTACGCTCCATGATATACAATAACTTATTGTATATCATGGGATATATATCAGTGGAATTCAAGGCGCCCGCGGGCCGTCACCGATGCTCCCAGGTGGGGTCGGCGGTTTCGCTCGGACGGAATACATGAAGGGCGAGGGGCTTGCCCGCTCTTACTTCACCGCCCCAAACCGGCTGTCGAACGAGTTCGACTGGACCACCGGCGCGGCTCCCATGATCTGCGTCGCTTCACCGGCGCCATCCGACACTGACGGCTTCAGCGTCGGGCGCGTCGCCGCGAGGCGGGTGTCGGGTTTCGCCGGCTCGGCGGGTTTGGCGACGGCGACAGCCGGCTTCGGCGCATCCTTGGACGTGTCGCGACCCGGCACGAACCGGGTCACCGCGGCCTTCAGTCTCGACGCTGCGGTCGGCGGTGTCGTGGTCGTCGCGGCCGGGGCGACGGATGCCGTGGCCTGCGGCGGCGTGGTCGCCGTGGCGTCGGCGTTGCCCACGCCCATCTTGCGGCCGAGATTCGAGAAGAAGCCGGATTTCTCGGGCGGGGCTGCGGTGGCGACGCGGGCGTTGGCGGCGGGCGCGCTGACGGCGACGACCGGCTCTTCCTGCGGCGAGGGCGCGGCTGCATCGAGATTCGGCTTCGGCGGATTGACGTGTCCCGGGATCGTGCCCGGCGCCTTCGCCATCGCCAGCATCTGCAAGGTCGTGCCTTCGGCGCCCTCCGACAGACCGGTCGAGCCTTCCGGAATTTTCGCGGCGAAGATCTTGTTCATGCCGCCGTCGATGCCGGTGTTCATGCGCGCAACGGGCGTGCCGCGCGAAACCAGCTTGCTGTACTCGGCCTGGTCGCGCGCATCCTTCTCGCGCACGGCGCTGGCGATCTCCTCGGGGATCACATAGGCCGGGCACTTTGCGGACGCGTCGAACACCGGATCACGCTTGGCGTCGGGCGCCTTCGCCGCGTCGAACACGTATTTCTTCTCGCAGAAATCGACCTTCGGCTCCTGCCGCGTCACCTCGAAATGATCGTAGCCTTCCTTGATCATCTTCCAGAACGGCATGTTCGGATTGTTCCGGTGCTTGGCCATGTTCACCGGCGTCATCTTGAACGGATAGGCCTGCAGCTGGAACGCCTTCTGACCGCCGAAGAATGACTCGCGCCCGAGCGAATAGATCTCGGCGATCTGCTCGTCCGTCATCGCGTAGCAGCCGCGCGACGAACAATCGCCATGCACCATCAGCTGCGAGCCGCTGCGGCCCAAAGCCTTGTCGAACGCGTTCGGATAGCCCGTGTTGAACGACAGATAATACGCCGACTGCGGATTCATCTGGCCCGGATTGATCGAGTAGAATCCTTCCGGCGCCTGGCGGTCGCCTTCGCGCACCTTCGGGCCGAGGTCGCCCGACCAGCGACAGATCGGATAGGTCTTGAGCAGCGCGAACTGGCCGTTGCGGGTCTGCTTCCAGACCTCGAGCTCGGCCTCCTGCTTGAACAGGCGCACCAGGATCGGTGATTGCAGGTCCATGTCCTTCTCGACCATCGCGGCGAGAAGTTTTGGCGGCACCGGCTGGTTGGCCTTGGCATTGGTCGCAAGCGAAACCTGGTCGGTATCGCAGCCGGCCAGCACGAAGCTGGCGGCAAGCGCCACCGAAACCAGAAACGCGCGAGCAAGCGAACGAGAAATCAAGATGGACCCCACACCGTCCAAGGCATCGCGCGCAAACCCCAATCTTGAAGCATGATCCGACCGGAGGCCCGGACCCGTCGCGACGGGCTTTTTCGCAATCACGCTCCAGCGCTTATGCCCTGAAGCCATTGATTAAAATTCTAACCTCTGGGTCATGTGGTCGCAACCCGAACGGGGATCACGAGCCCGTTGGCCCAAAGGCGTGGTCAACGAAGACTTAAACTGGGCTGAAACTTGGGCCTTCCGAACAAACCAGTACTGAGATCGCTGATTTGGGCAAAAAAAGGGTTAACGCGGGGTTACCGGGGGCTCTTCACCTCCCCCGCAAGCGGGTGAGGGAGCGCACCGCCGCTGCGGGCCCCAAACCCGGCCGAATCAGCCCAGTTTCCGGCCGATATCGAGGAATTTCTGCCGCCGATGCTTGCGGATAGCGTCTCCGTCGAGACCCCGGAGCTCGTCAAAGGCCTTGGCGATGGCGTCGCCCGTGGTGGCGATCATGGCGGCGGGGTCGCGATGGGCGCCGCCGACCGGCTCCTTCAGGATGCTGTCGATCACGCCGAAGCGGAGCATGTCCTGGGCCGTGATCTTCATGTTGTTGGCGGCTTCCTGCGCCTTGGAGCCGTCGCGCCAGAGGATCGAGGACGCGGCCTCAGGCGAGATCACGCTGTAGATCGCGTGCTCCAGCATCAGGACCTTGTTGGCGGTGGTGATGGCGATGGCGCCGCCCGACATGCCCTCGCCGGTGATGATGGCGACGTTCGGCACGGTCAGCGCCATGCAGGCATCGGTGGAACGCGCGATCGCCTCGGCCTGGCCGCGCTCTTCCGCGCCGATGCCGGGATAGGCGCCGGCGGAATCGGCGAGCGACAGCACCGGCAGGCCGAACCGCTCGGCCATCTCCATCAGCCGCACGCATTTGCGATAGCCCTCGGGCCGCGCCATGCCGAAATTATGCTTGATGCGGCTCTCGGTGGAATCGCCCTTTTCCTGGCCCATCACGCAGATGGCCTCGCCGCGGAAGCGGCCGAAGCCGGCCACCAGCGCCTCGTCCTCGCCGAACTTGCGGTCGCCGGCGAGCGGGGTGAACTCGGTGATCAGGCCCTTGATGAAGTCGTTGAAATGCGGCCGCTGCGGATGCCGCGCGACCAGCGTCTTCTGCCACGGCGTCAGGTTCAGATAGAGGTCGGCCATCGCCTGCGCCGCCTTGTCCTCGATCCGCCCGATCTCCTCGGCGATGTCGCTGCCGGAGGCCGCAAGCGTCCGCAATTCGTCGAGCTTGGAATCGAGCTCGGCGACGGGCTTTTCGAAATCGAGATAGCTGCGCATCTGGTCTGGCATCAACTCAATATAGGGAGAACGGGGCGAGGCGGCGAAGCGGATTCGATGTCGTGGAAAGAAATGTAGGTTCGTCAATGAGTTGGCTTGTGTGTTCGCAACCAGCGCAGGCCAATCATCGTGAGGCCCCGGCTCTTTCTGCGGAGATGTGGCCGAAGTCAAGGCGGTTTCGGCCTTGGCCTGTAGCGGGGCGACGCGCCAGACCTACTTCTCCGCCAGCGGGTGCAGGTCGCGGACCAGGCTCTTCAGCCGCTCCTCGACCACGTGGGTGTAGATCTGGGTCGTCGAGATGTCGGTATGGCCGAGCAGCGTCTGCACGATGCGCAAATCGGCCCCGTTGTGCAGCAGGTGGCTGGCGAAGGCGTGGCGCAGCACGTGGGGGGAAACCAGCCGGGCCTGCAGCCCTGAGGCGACCGCGAGCTCCTTCAAGTCGCGGGCAAAATGCTGCCGCGTCAGATGCCCGCTCTCGCCGAACGAGGGGAACAACCATTTCGAGGCCGCCACGCTGTTCTTCTTGTCGGACTTGTTGTTGTCCTTGGCGGCCTCCGTCGCCGCGAGATAATCGGCCATCGCCTGGCGCGAGGCCTCGTTGAGCGGCACCAGCCGTTCCTTGTTGCCCTTGCCGCGCACCACGATCATGCGGGCGTCGCGCTTCGCGGCCGTGCGCGGCAGCGCCACCAGCTCGGAGACGCGCAGGCCAGTGGCGTAGAGCACCTCGAGCAGGCAATAGAGTCTGAGGGCGCGCAGCCGTTTCGAGGGCGAGGCAGCCTCCGCCTCGCTCAATTCCTTGGCGCGGCGGAGCATGCGGTCGACATCCGGGATCGACAGCACCTTCGGCAGGCCGCGGCCGCGCTTGGGGCCGGACAGGATCGCCGCGGGATCGTCGGTTCTGATGCGTTCGTTCAGGAGGAAGCGATAGAGATGCCGCATCGCCGATAGCCGTCGCGCGACGCTGGTGGATTTGAAGCCGCGCGTGTCGAGATCGGCGAGATAGTCGCGCAGCGTCTGCGTTTCCGCGTCCGCGAATGCATGGCCGACGCGGCCGAGAAACTCGGAGAAATCGGTGAGGTCGCGGCGATATGCGTCGAGCGTATTGGGGCCGGCGCCCTGTTCCGCCGCAAGCATGTCGAGGAACAGGCCGGTGAGTTTTGTGTCTGAGGGCTTGTTATCGGAAGATCTGGCACGCATGCCCGGCAGCCTAGCTGCTATTTCTTGAGAAACTTATCCGGCGGGATCGTCACCGTCATTTCCCGCGACTTGGGATTGACGAAGTTCGCCAGCGCGAAGACCACGCCATAGACGATGCCGGCGATCACGGCGACGACCGTCAGGAAGCGGAACAGGCTGGGCATCGGCAGGATCTCGGAGAGGGTCTCGGTCAGGGGCTTGGCGGGCAAATTAACCAATGAAATCATCCAACACGTTCGCCGTTTCGTGGCAAGAGTCCTCTGGCGAGGGCCCCTGCGGGGTCGTATAGGTGGCCAAAGGATGCCGCCTTTGGCGGCAGATCGAGCGAGACCCATTCGAGCGAGACAAATGCCCGACGCCGCGTTGCCGATCCAAGCCTCGCCCGAGGCCGACATCCTGTCGGCGCTGGGGACGCGCTCGATCGTGCTCGTCGGCATGATGGGGGTGGGCAAATCCACCATCGGCCGCCGCATGGCTCTCCGGCTCAAGCTGCCCTTCGTCGATGCCGACACCGAGATCGAGGCGGCAGCCGGCATGACCATACCGGAAATCTTCGAGCGCCACGGCGAGCCGCATTTCCGTGACGGCGAGGCCCGCGTGATCGCGCGTCTGCTCGACGGCGGCCCCATCGTGCTGGCGACCGGCGGCGGCGCCTTCATGCGCGAGGAGACGCGGGGCCGTATTGCGGCGAAGGCGATCTCGATCTGGCTCAAGGCCGATCATGACGTCATCATGCGCCGCGTGCGCCGGCGCGCCGACCGTCCGCTGCTGCAGACCGCCGATCCCGAAGGAACCGTGACGCGCCTGCTCACCGAGCGCGAGCCGGTCTACGGCCATGCCGACCTCACCATCGCCTCGCGCGACGTGCCGCACGACAGAATCGTCGATGAGACCATCGAGACGCTACGCGCGCATCTTTGCGGCGAACGGGCGTCCCCGCCACCAGCCGACGTCGCGAGTGCCGCACGATGACCGCGCCCTTGAAACATTCCGATCCTGTCAACGTCGAGGTCGCGCTGGAGAATCGCGCCTATGACATCGTCATCGGCCGCGGCGTGCTGGCTTCGCTCGGCGAACGCGTCGCGCGCCTGCGCCCCGGCGTGCGCACCGCGATCGTGACGGATCGCACCGTCGCGAAATACTGGCTCGAGCCCGCCGAGGCTTCGCTCGCAGCCAGCGGCATTCCGACATCGCGCATCGTCGTCGATGAAGGCGAGATCTCCAAGACCTATGCCGGTCTCGAAAAGGTCAGCGAGGCCCTGATCGCCGCGAAGATCGAACGCAACGATCTCGTCATCGCGCTCGGCGGCGGCGTGGTCGGCGATCTCGCCGGCTTTGCGGCGGCGATCCTGCGCCGCGGTGTCGATTTCGTGCAGGTGCCGACCTCGCTGCTGGCGCAGGTCGATTCCTCCGTCGGCGGCAAGACCGGCATCAACTCGCCGCAGGGCAAGAATCTGCTCGGCGCCTTCCACCAGCCGGTGCTGGTGATCGCCGACACCGCCGTGCTCGACACGCTGTCGCCGCGGCAATTCCGCGCCGGCTATGCCGAGGTCGCCAAATACGGCGTGCTCGGCGACGAGGCCTTCTTCGCCTGGCTCGAGAAGAACCATTCCGACATCTCCAAAGGCGGCTCGGCGCGCGAGCATGCGATCGCGACCTCCTGCCGCGCCAAGGCCGGCGTCGTCTCGCGCGACGAGCGCGAGACCGGGGAGCGCGCGCTGCTCAATCTCGGCCACACGTTCGGCCATGCGCTGGAAGCCGCGACCGGCTTCTCCGACCGCCTGTTTCACGGCGAGGGCGTTTCGATCGGCATGACGCTGGCGGCGCAGTTTTCCGCGAAGCTCGGCATGATCGGCGACGCGGACGCCGCGCGCGTCGAGCGTCACCTCGTTGAGGCCGGCCTGCCGACGCGCTTGCAGGACATCGCGGGCTTCGCGCAGGAGGGGCTTGCCGATGCCGACGCGCTGATGGCGCTGATGGCGCAGGACAAGAAGGTCGACCGCGGCAGGCTCACCTTCATCCTGCTGGAGGCCGTGGGACGCGCCGTCGTCGTGAAGAACGTCGAGCCGGCTCCGGTGCGCGACTTCCTCAAGGACAAGCTCGCCCACAAGGCGTGACACGCGGTTGAACGACGCTAAAGCGTTTTCGAGCGAAGTGGGTACCGGTTCGCGTCAAGAAAACCCGTCAGAACAAGAAACCAGAGTGGTTCATGGATTGGCTCGGATTCACCATCGTCATTCTCTGCCTGCTCGTCTCCGGCTTTTTCGCCGCGAGCGAGACCGCGCTGACCGGCGCCTCGCGCGCCAGCATGCTGCGGCTCTCCAAGCAGGGTAATCGCGACGCCGACGTGGTCTCGCAACTGCTCGACATGCGCGAGCGCCTGATCGGTGCCCTGCTCCTCGGCAACAACATCGCCAATATCAGTGCATCCGCCCTGGCCACCAGCATCTTCACGGCCTGGTTCGGCGACGTCGGCGTGCTCTATGCCACCGGTTTGATGACGGCACTGGTCGTGATCTTCGCCGAGGTGCTGCCCAAGACCATCGCGATCAACGCGCCCGACCGCATGGCGCTGGCGGTGGCGCGCCCGATGCGGCTGACGATGTACGTGCTGGGGCCGCTGCTGCGGATCGTGGAAGTCATCGTGCGCTTGTTGATGCGCCTGTTTGGCCTTGCCGGCGAGCACCAGGCGATTCTGTCGCCGACCGAGCGCCTGCGCGGAGCGGTCGACCTGCTGCACCATGAAGGCAAGTTCGAGAAGCACGACCGCGACATGCTCGGCGGGCTGCTCGATCTGCGCGAGCTCCAGGTCTCCGACGTCATGATCCATCGCACCGAGATGACGATGATCAACGCCGACCTGCCGCCGGAGGATCTGGTGCGCGAGGTGCTGGCGGCCGAATACACCCGCATCCCGCTGTGGCGCGAGAAGCCGGAAAACATCATCGGCGTGCTCCACGCCAAGGATTTGCTGCGCGCGATCCGGGCGGCCGACGGCGAAACCTCGCGCATCGACGTCTCCACCATCGCGCTGCCGCCGTGGTTCGTGCCGGAGATGCGGCCCGTCTCCGAGCAGCTCAAGGCGTTCCGCCGCCGCAAGACCCATTTCGCCCTGGTCGTCGACGAGTACGGCGAAGTTGAAGGGCTCGTGACGCTGGAAGACATTCTGGAAGAGATCGTCGGCGACATCTCCGACGAGCACGACGTCGTGGTCGCGGGCGTGCGCGCCCAGCCGGACGGCTCGGTCGTCGTCGACGGCTCGGTGCCGATCCGCGACCTCAACCGCGCCATGGATTGGCACCTGCCCGACGAAGAGGCAACGACGGTCGCCGGCCTCGTCATTCACGAGGCGCGCTCGATCCCCGACCGCGGCCAGAGTTTCACCTTTCACGGCTTCCGCTTCCGCGTCCTCCGCCGCGAACGCAACCGCATCACCGCACTCCGTATTTCCCCGGTGCCGCGCGAGACGGAAATGGAGGAAGCCAAGCGGCGGCGGGCCGGGACGTCGTTTTAGGATTCGCATGACCCTGTTGCCCCTCATGGTGAGGAGCGCCGCAAGGCGCGTCTCGAACCATGCAGGCCAGGATGCCGCAGCGGGGGCCTGCATCCTTCGAGACGCGCGCAAGTGCGCGCTCCTCAGGATGAGGAGAAATGGCGCCGTCTGACGCTCGAATTGGCGAGCTAGCTCCCGCCTTCTCCCGGCGCTTGCGCGTGGATCGCCAGCGCGTGCACTCTGCCGGAGAGTTCCGCGGCCAGCGCCGAATTTATCATGCGGTGGCGATCGACCCGGCTCTTCCCTTTGAAGGCGGAAGATACAATATAAACGCGGAAGTGCGTCTCGCCGCTCGGCCTGTGGCCGGCGTGGCCCTCATGCAAATGTGACTCGTCGACGACTTGCAGGCTTTCCGGCGTGAAAGCTTCCTGCAACTTGTTGCTGATAGTGTCTCTCATAGCCATCTGGGTCATTACGGTGCGAGATCGCTCTCCGTATTGCATAGGCCGCCTCTGGCGGTCGTTCAAGGACGCCTCAGCATAGTTTCGGCTATGCTTTTCAGCTAATTGCAATGTCAAGACTTGAAGGTTTTTGCATTGCGTAGTCAAAGTCAGCCATGCCGATCGATTCATCAAAGTTCTTCGACTCCATCCGGATCAAGCCGAAAGGCAAGCAGCCGGAAGTGAAGCCGCGCGATGCCGTGGTCAATTGCGAATGGACCGGGTGTCAGAACAAGGGCGCGCATCGTGCGCCCAAGGGTCGCGACAATCAGCGTGAGTACTGGCACTTCTGCCTGAATCATGTGCGCGAGTACAACCAGAACTACAATTTCTTCTCCGGCATGAATGCCGACGCCGTCGCGCGCTATCAGAAAGATGCGCTGACCGGTCATCGTCCGACCTGGAAGATGGGCGCCAATGGCGGCGTCAAGAAAGGCGCGGAAGCCGAGATCGACAGCGCCTTCGATCCGTTCAGCATGTTCCAGGAGCTCAACGGCCGCACCGGCTGGCGCGCCGGTCCGCAGGCCGCGCCCAAGGCCGAGACGCGCAAGATCATGAACGCCGAGCGCAAGGCGCTCCAGGTGATGGGCCTCGGCCCCGAGTCCACGCTCGCCGACGTCAAGTCGAAGTACAAGGCGCTGGTGAAGCAGCACCACCCCGACGCCAACGGCGGCGACCGCTCCACCGAGGACCGCCTGATCGAAATCATCAAGGCGTATAATTATCTGAAGACCGTGGTGCGCGAGGCCTGAGGCCGCGCCACTGTCTTCCCTTCTCCCCTTGTGGGAGAAGGTGGCGCGAAGCGCCGGATGAGGGGTTGCGTCCTCAAATTCCAATGCAAGGGATTGTGCGGGGAGAGAACCCCTCACCCGTCTCGCCGCTGCGCGGCGAGCCACCCTCTCCCACAAGGGGAGAGGGAAAGAACGCCGCTCCATCCAGGTTACGCTTTCATCACGCCTCCGGCATCGCCCCCACATACGAAGAGCTCGGCCGGATCAGCCGCCCGGTCCGCTGTTGCTCGCGCGCATGCGCCGTCCACCCGGCTGCGCGCGCCACCGCGAAGATCGGCGTGAAGGCTTGCCTCGGGATCGCCAGCGCATCGAGCAGGATCGCGGTGAAGAACTCCACATTGGTCTCCAGCGGCCGCTCCGGATTCTTCTTGCGCAAGGCTGCGCGGATATAGGCCTCGACCTCGCCGGCAAACGGCAGGTCGGCGCCGTCTGAGGCCAGCGCCTCGATCGCGGTCTTGAGCACGTCGGCGCGGGGGTCGCGCACGCGATAGACGCGGTGACCAAAACCCATCATCCGCTCGCCGCGGGCGAGTGCCGCGTCCACCCAAGGCTGGATGCGCTCGCGCGAGCCGATCGCGTCGAGCATTTCCAGCACCGGCTCAGGCGCGCCGCCATGCAACGGACCCGTCAGCGCGCAGTAACCGGCGGTGACGGCGGCAAACAGGTCAGCCTGCGTCGAGGCCACCACGCGCGCGGTGAAGGTCGAGGCGTTCATGCCGTGGTCGCTGGCGGTGACGAGATAGGCGTCCAGCGCCGTGACCTCGCGTGGTTCAGGCGCGCGCCCGTGCAGCATGCGAAGCGTATCGGCGGCCTGGCTCACGTTGGGATCGGGCGCCACGGGATCGAGACCCCTGGCGCGGCGGACGAGCGCGCCCGCAATCACCGGGAATGCGCCGACGATGGTCGCCTCATGGGCGAGGCCGTGCTCGGCGCGAAGTCCCGCGACCGCCGCGCGAAACCCGTCGACGACGCCCATGCCGCGTGTCGCCGGCAGCAACTCATCCAGCCGCGCGAAGGCGCGCTCGCGTGCCGCGCCCAGGCTCGCGCGCACATTGGCTTCGTTCAGCGTGGTCGTGCTGGCGCCGTTCCAGAGCCGGGCGGTGACGCCCTCAAAGCTCGACTGGCTCGCCAGTCGGCCGACATGCTCGCCAGCGATGATCAACTCGCCGCGCTCGCCGTCGACATGGCTCAGCACGGTTTCGGCCGCGGGAACGCCGTCCAGCCCGATCTGGCTTTTGGTGAGGTGGATGTTCATGGCCCAAATCTCCTTTGCACCAGGCAAAGGTCAGGCCTCTCGACAGATTGATCAATCTTGATTACATAAATCAATATGAAAAATTCGGAAGGTCTCTACCTCTCCGCCCGGGAAGCCGCCGCCGAGCTCGCGATCTCGCCGGCCACGCTCTACGCCTATGTCAGCCGCGGCCTGGTCCGCTCGGAGCCGACGCCGGACTCGCGCAAGAACCGCTATCGCGCCGAGGACGTCCGGGCGCTGAAGGAGCGCCGGGTGCCGTCGCCGGAGCCGCGCGGCCTGCGCAGTTTCGATGCCGATCTGCCGGTCATGGACACCGAGATCTCCACCATCACGGAGGACGGCGCGATCTATCGCGGCGTCAATTGCGTCGATCTCGCCGAAAACGACACGCTGGAGCACACGGCGACGCTTCTGTGGGACGTCTCCGGCGTCGACCCGTTCGCGCCGGATAATCAGCCTGCGATGTCCGATGAGATGCGCCTGATCGCGCAGGCCGCGCGTCGCGCCGCGCCGATCGATCGCGCCATTGCCGTGCTGGCGCTCGCGTCGAGCGCAGATCCGCGCGCCTTCACCCGCGCGCATGATGGACGCGCGATGGTCGGTGCGCGCATCGTCCGGCTCCTGGTCGCGACCATGCTCAATACGGAGCCGTCCGCCGAGCCGCTGCACCAGCAGATCGCGAGGGCCTGGGCGCCCGACAACAAGCACGCGGCCGATCTCATCCGCCGCGCGCTGGTTCTGCTCGCCGAGCATGAATTGAACGCGTCCACCTTCACCGCGCGCTGCGCAGCCTCGACCGGCCTCAATCTTTATGACTCCGTCATCGCCGGCCTCGCCGCCCTGAAGGGGCCGAAGCACGGCGGCGCCGGCGTGCTCGCCTCGCAGCTCGTCAAGGCGCTGGTGGATCGTGACGTCGAGCCAATGGTCCGCGAACGCGTCGCGCTCGGCGAACGCTTTGCCGGCTTCGGTCACGGCGTCTACAAGCGGGGCGATCGGCGCGCGCAGTCGCTGCTGAATGCCCTGGGCCGCGCCGGCGCACCGCGCAAATTCACCAAGGAGGTGCCGGAGCGGATCGCGGAGGCGACCGGCGAACTCGTCAATATCGACTACGCGCTCGCGGTGCTCGTGCACGCGCTGCGCCTGCCGGCCGGAAGCGAGCTCGCTTTGTTTGCGATGGCCCGCAGCGTCGGCTGGATCGCACATGCCAGCGAGCAGCTACAGCACGGCAAGCTGATCAGGCCGCGGGCAAGGTATGTCGGGCCTGCGCCGGGGCGGAGGGCGGGGGTTGCGGATTAGAAATTCCGCGCGGGCCGCATTCTCCGCCGTCGTCCTGGCGAAAGCCAGGACCCATACCGCGGAATCTATCGATGGGGGCGCCGGGAGTACCGAACGACGATTCTTCGCCAAACCGCCCCTTGTGGCAATCGGTCCTGGCTTTCGCCAGGACGACGCAGGGAGAGGTCTATCCGCGCGGCTTCGCCACCGCCACACCGCCGCCATTCCGGCGGCGATAGATCCAGACCGCCAGGCCCAGAACGATCGCGACGCCGATCACGGTCAGGATCCAGATGTGCTTGCCGACGTGTCCATGGTGGTGCAGCCCGGCATATTCGTGCAGCACTGAGACCGCCAAAACACCCGGCAGTACATGCGCCGGCGCCCAGACCAGGATCGCCGGGACGTTGATGGCGTAGAAGCGGGCCGGGGTCATGCCTAGCGCGCCCGCGGTGACCGGGACGAAGGCACGGATCGGCGGCACGAAGCGGGCGAAGAACACCGCCCAGGTGCCGAAGCGGTGGAAGAAAGTCTCGCTCTGCTCGACCACGCGCGGATATTTGGTCAGCGGCCAGGTGTTGAGGATCTCCCGTTGCTGCCGGTGGCCGATCCAGTAGGCCGAACCGTCGCCGAGCACTGCGCCGAGCGCCGCCGCCAGCAACACCCATTGCAGCCTAAGCTCGCCGCCCGGGACCAGGGCGCTTAGCGCCAGGATGATGGTCGAGCCGGGGATGACCGACCCCACCACCGGAACCGCCTCCAGCAGGGCCGCCAGGAACAGGGTCAGATAGGCCAGCCACGCATGGGCCGAGACGAATGAAATGAGGGGATCGAGAAAGGACGTCACATCGTCTCTGTGGTGGGATTGGGCCTAGGGGGATTGGCCTCAGGGTTCGGACCCTACATAAGTAACGAGCGGCGGTAAAAGTGCCACCCGCGTGGGCAGGACCGCGCCCCCGCACGAAATTCAGGCGTGATTCGCAGGGCAGCCTTCCAAAAATCGCGTTCCTTGCCTATCTAAATGAAAAGACAACGGAACTTTGATTGGGGGGCGGGCTTCTGCCCGCACGTTGTCTCTGATAGGTTCGCGATCGCACCCAGCCGCAGCCAACGTGCAATAACTGGTCTCGGGATCGCCCGGGACCTCGGAGGATTGATGACGACCGCCGCGATGTCCAAAGTTGAGGAAGTTTCCGGTTTGCCCGACATGAAGGTGTCGGTGCGCCAGGTGTTCGGGATCGACAGCGATCTCGAAGTCCCAGCCTATTCCGAAGTCGATCCTCACGTGCCCGAAGTCGATTCCGATTACCGCTTCGATCGCGCCACCACACTCGCCATTCTCGCCGGCTTCGCCCACAACCGCCGCGTCATGGTCACGGGCTATCACGGCACCGGCAAATCCACCCATATCGAGCAGGTCGCCGCACGGCTGAACTGGCCCTGCGTGCGCGTCAACCTCGACAGCCACATCAGCCGTATCGACCTCGTCGGCAAGGACTCGATCGTGGTCCGCGACGGCAAGCAGGTCACCGAATTCCGCGACGGCATCCTGCCCTGGGCGCTCCAGCACAACATCGCGCTGGTGTTCGACGAATACGACGCCGGCCGCCCGGACGTGATGTTCGTGATCCAGCGCGTGCTGGAAGTCTCCGGCCGGCTGACGCTGCTCGACCAGAACAAGGTGATCAAGCCGCACCCGGCATTCCGCATGTTCTCGACCGCAAACACCGTCGGCCTCGGTGACACCTCGGGCCTCTATCACGGCACCCAGCAGATCAACCAGGGCCAGATGGACCGCTGGTCGATCGTCACCACGCTGAACTACCTCAGCCATGACGAGGAAGTGGAGATCGTGCTGGCCAAGGCCAAGCACTATCGCACCACGGAGGGCCGCGACATCGTCAACAAGATGGTTCGCCTCGCCGATCTCACCCGCAACGCCTTCGCCAATGGCGACCTGTCGACGGTGATGAGCCCGCGAACGGTGATCACCTGGGCGGAGAACGCCGACATCTTCAGCGACATCGGATTTGCGTTCCGGGTCACCTTCCTCAACAAATGCGACGAACTCGAACGTCCCCTCGTCGCTGAGTTCTACCAGCGCTGCTTCAACGCGGAGCTGCCGGAATCGGCGGTGAACGTGGCGCTCAGCTGATCTCTCTCGGTGTGTCGTCCCGGCCGAGTGCGCAATTGCGCACGGGGCCGGAACCCATACCGCGAGATGTCTCGAGTGAAGCGACGCTGCTGATTTTCCTGACGCAATGATCGCCGGTGGTTATGGGTCCCGGCCTTCGCCGGGACGACGGGTAAGGGCGAGATGAGCACCACCTCCAACTCCAAGTTCCGCAACACCAAGGAAGCTCCGACCGAGCCGTTCAAGCGCTCGGTGGCCTCCTGCCTGAAGGCGATCGCCAAGGCCCCCGAGCTCGACGTCAGCTTCGCCGCCGAGCGTCCCGGGCTCGCGCCGGGCAAGGCGCGGCTTCCCGAGCCCGCGCGAAAAATGACCAGGCGGGATGCCGCGATCGTGCGCGGCCATGCCGACTCCATCGCGCTCAAGCTCGCCTGTCACGATCCAAAAGTGCATCGCAAGCTGATGCCGGGCAATCCGCAGGCGCGCGGCGTGTTCGAGGCGGTGGAGCAGGCCCGTGTCGAGGCGATCGGCGCGCGGCGCATGGCGGGCGTTGCGAAAAACCTCACCGCAATGCTCGACGACCATTTCCATCGCGGCAAGTTCGACGAGATCACCGATCGCGCCGACGCGCCGCTCGCCGACGCGCTGGCGATGCTGGTGCGCGAGCGCCTGACCGGCATGGCGCCGCCGACGGCCGCGAAGAAGATGGTCGATCTCTGGCGTCCCATCCTCGAAGACAAGATCGGCAGGCGGCTCGACCGGCTCGATACCGTGGTCGAGGACCAGACCAGGTTCGGCGATGCCGTGCATGATCTGCTCACGGCGCTCGAAATCGGCGACGAGCGCAGCGCCGACAGCGAAGACAATGACGAGAACGACGAGAACCAGGACGGCGACAACGATCAGTCCGGTGCCGAGGGCTCGCCCGATTCCGACGCCGCGCAGGAGATGAGCGCCGACCAGGCCCAGGCATCGAGCGAGGAGATGAGCGAGAGCGCGATGGAAAGCGCGCAGGCTTCGACCTCCGACACCTTCGATGACGGCGAGCTCGGCGACGACGAGACGCCGGGCGAGGCGACGCGGCCGAATTCGCACGGCAAGAACGAGCCGCGCGGGCCGGAATATCACGCGTTCGCGCCGAAGTTCGACGAGGTCATCGCCGCCGAGGACCTCTGCGACCATGACGAGCTGGAGCGGCTGCGCGCCTATCTCGACAAGCAGCTCGCGCATCTGCAGGGCATCGTCGCCCGTCTCGCCAACCGCCTCCAGAGGCGCTTGATGGCGCAGCAGAACCGCGCCTGGGAGTTCGATCTCGAAGAGGGCATTCTGGACCCCGCGCGGCTGTCGCGCGTGGTGACCGATCCCTATCACCCGCTGTCCTTCATGCACGAGAAGGAGGCGACGTTCCGCGACACCGTGGTGACGCTGCTGCTCGACAATTCCGGCTCGATGCGCGGGCGCCCGATCACGGTCGCGGCGACCTGCGCCGACATCCTCGCCCGCACGCTGGAGCGCTGCGGCGTCAAGGTCGAGATTCTCGGCTTCACCACGCGCGCCTGGAAGGGCGGGCAATCGCGCGAGGCGTGGCTTGCCGCCGGCAAGCCGGCCAGTCCCGGCCGCCTCAACGATCTCCGCCACATCATCTACAAATCCGCCGACGCCCCGTGGCGCCGTGCGCGGAAGAATCTCGGCCTGATGATGCGCGAGGGGTTGCTGAAGGAGAACATCGACGGCGAGGCGCTCGACTGGGCGCACAAGCGCCTGCTCGGCCGGCTCGAGCAGCGCAAGATCCTGATGATGATCTCGGACGGCGCGCCGGTCGACGATTCCACGCTGTCGGTCAATCCCGGCAACTACCTCGAGCGGCACCTGCGCCACATCATCGAGGAGATCGAGACCCGCTCGCCGGTCGAGCTGATCGCGATCGGCATCGGCCATGACGTGACGCGCTATTATCGCCGCGCGGTGACGATCGTGGACGCCGAAGAGCTCGGCGGCGCCATCACTGAAAAACTCGCCGAACTGTTCAGCGAGACCAACACCGCGCCCACGCAACCGGCCGGTCGCCCGCGACGCAAACTGCATTCGTGAGCAACCATCGATCCCGCCGCAGCTTTATCGGCCACGCGGCGGCGGGATTTTCCACTCTCGCACTGTCTCGCCTGGCGCAGGCACAGCCCGCGCCGAAGCCGGCGCTCGTCGAGCACGCCGTCGCCGCGCCCGTCGGCATCGAGGTCAACGCGCGGCCGATCCCCAATTTCGAGCCGCGCGACCGCGCGCGCACGCGGTTCGGTTCGCTGGATTATCGCGGCGGCCTGGTGCTGACCTCGCCGCATCGCGGCTTTGGCGGCCTGTCCGGCTTCCGCTTTCTCGACAGCAAAGGCGAACGCTTCCTCGCGATCTCCGACCAGGGCACCTGGTTCACCGGTCGCATCCGCTATTCCGGGCGGAGCATGACCGGTCTCGACGATGTCGAGGCCGCGCCGGTGCTCAATGCGGAGGGGCGGCCGATCACGGAGAAGCGGCTGTGGTACGACACCGAGGCGCTCGCGCGAGACGGCGACCTCGTCTATGTCGGGCTCGAGCGCGTCAACCACATCATGCGGTTCGATTTTGCGAAGGGCGGCACGCGCGCCCGCGGCGAGGTGCTGCCGACGCCGCCGGCAGTGCGAAAACTGCCTTATAACAAAGGGCTCGAGGCGCTGGTGTTCGTCCCCAAGGACATATCAAAGGGGCAGCCGCTCGCGGGCACCTTGATCGCGCTGTCGGAAGGCGGCTTCGATGCCGACGGCAATCTGATCGGCTTCTTGATCGGCGGTCCGACGCCGGGCCAGTTCAGCGTTCGCCGCACCGACCAGCAGCTCATCAGCGACGCCGTGCTGCTGCCCTCGGGCGATCTCCTGATCCTCGAACGCAAATTTTCCTGGTTCACCGGCGTCGACATCCGCATCCGCGCCATCCCCCTGAGATCGATCGCGCCCGGTGCGGTGGTCGACGGCCCCGTGCTGTTCAAGGCCGATCTCGGCCACGAGATCGACAACATGGAAGGCATCGACGCCCATGTCGGCACCGACGGCGAGACCGTGCTGACGCTGGTGTCGGACGACAATTTCTCGATGCTCCAGCGCACGCTGCTGCTGCAGTTCGCGCTGGTGGAGTAGGGGCGTCGCGACCGCAATGCATGGCCCTTGGGGCGGCCATTCCCGCCGCGCAGGTGGCAATCCGCCATCCGCCCACTAAACTTCATGCAATCGCTTCCATCCCTCCCATCCCGGAACTCCCCCGCATGAGCGCCCTGTTTTCCCCGATCAAGCTGCGCGGCCTGACCTTGAAGAACCGCATCGTGGTGTCGCCGATGTGCCAATATTCGGCCGAGGACGGCGTTCCCACCGACTGGCACTTCACCCACATCAACAATCTCAGCCTGTCGGGCGCGGCGATGTTCTGCATCGAGGCGACCCATGTCGAGGCGATCGGCCGCATCACGCCGGGTTGCCTCGGGCTCTACAGCGATGCCGCCGAGGCCGCGCTGAAGCAGATCCTCACCTCGGTGCGGAAACATTCCTCCACAGCAGTCGCGATGCAGCTCGCGCATGCGGGCCGGAAGGCCTCGAGCGCGCGGCCCTGGGACGGCGGCCAGCTGATCCCGCAGGACCAGGGCGGCTGGCAGACCGTGGCGCCGTCCGCGCTGCCGCACAAGGAGGGCGAAGCCGCGCCGCTGGCGCTCGACGCCGCCGGCCTCAAGCGCATCCGCGACGCCTTCGTCGATGCGGCGAAACGCGCCGATCGCATCGGCATCGACGCCATCGAGCTGCACGGCGCGCACGGCTATCTGCTGCATCAGTTCCTGTCGCCGATCTCGAACAGGCGCACCGACGAATATGGCGGCTCGCTCGAGAACCGCATGCGCTTCCCGCTGGAAGTGTACGACGCGGTCCGCGCGGTGTTCCCGCACGACAAGCCGGTCGGCATGCGGGTGTCGTCGACCGACTGGGTCGAGGGCGGCTGGGATCTGGCGCAGACGATTGAATTCGCCAAGGCGCTGAAGGCGCGCGGCGTCGACTGGATCGATGCCTCCTCGGGCGGCGTCTCGCCATTGCAGAAGATCGCGCTCGGCCCCGGCTACCAGGTGCAGTTTGCCGAGGCCATCAAGCGCGAGACGGGTTTGCCCACCATCGCCGTCGGCCTGATCACGGAGCCGAAGCAGGCCGAAGACATCGTCGCATCCGGCAAGGCCGACATGGTCGCGCTCGCCCGCGGCTTGCTCTATGACCCGCGCTGGGCCTGGCACGCCGCAGCGGACGTCGGCGGCGAGGTCGAAGCCCCGCCGCAATATTGGCGCTCGCAGCCCTCGACCCAGAAGGCGCTGTTCGGCAAGACGACGTTCGGGGCGCGGTGAGTTCTTTACCTCGCCCCGCTTGCGGGGAGAGGTCGCATCCCATCGACGATGGGATGCGGGTGAGGGGGTACAGGTGCGGCGATGATCTCACATGCGGAGAGAGGCCCCTCACCCCAACCCTCTCCCCGTAAGAACGGGGAGAGGGAGCAACGCTCCGCCTCACGCATCCGTAACGCCTCTCAGCTTCCACCTCCGCCAAATCTGGCCTAACCTCGCGTGCGTTCAACGCCTCACGGAGGCCCGCCATGCGGTTTCGTATTCGAAAGGCTGCCCACGTCATCGAGCGCGTGGGGCTTGCGATGGCGGGCGCGGCGTGCGGGCTGTTCGTCGGCGCTTATGTGGGATCCGCCATACCCGCGCTCACCACCGAGGGCTTCCTGCTGCTGATGATGGTGCTGGGCTTCGTCGGCTTCTATCTCGGCATCGACACGCCGCAGCTGCCGTTCGACGAGGCCCATGGCGACATCGACGCCGCGGAACTGTTGAGCGCCGCCGGCACGCTCTGCGCCACGCTCACCGCGCTCGCCTCCGTCGCCATCATCGTGCTCCGCCTCGAACCGCATATCGCGTGGAGCTGGTTCGCTCTGTTCGGCTGGATCGCCGGCGTCGCGATGCAGATCGTCGCGGGCGCGAAGGCGCGGATGCGGAAGTAGGTTTCTTCCTTCTCCCCTTGTGGGAGAAGGTGGCGCGAAGCGCCGGATGAGGGGTCTCTCTCCGCAGATCCGACTGTGAGAGATGTACCCGCGGAGAGAGACCCCTCACCCGTCTCGCCGCTCTGCGGCGAGCCACCCTCTCCCACAAGGGGAGAGGGTGATCAAGCTGACGTCTCGCTTCCTCTAAAACACCACGCCCACCTTCGTGCCGCGCTTCCACGCCACGCGGCAGCGTTTCTTGGTGTTCACATGCAGCAGCTCGAAGCGATCGGGAATCTTCACCTGCCCGCCGAGATCGACGCAGGCCCCTCCCGGCGAATAGTCGATCAGCGTGCAGGGGATCACCGGCGCGCGCGGGTCGGTGATGATCTTGGCCTGGCGGGACACCAGGCCCGCAGGTTTGACGCGGGCATGTCGTCGCGGATGCATTGGCACTCTCCTCCAATTTCCGCGGATGGCGCGGGTGGTCTGGGAGATGATGCCCAGGAGATGATTCGATCCGGCTAAGGCGGGGTTGAGAATTTTAATGAAAAGTATCGGCGAATGGAGAAAGCGGCGGTAGCGGGGTGGGGCGGCTTTCCCCTCTCCCCTTGTGGGAGAGGGTGGATCAATCGCGCGAAGCGCGATTGAGACGGGTGAGGGGTCTCGCACGGAATACGAAGCTTTCGCGTTCGCGGCGACAACCCCTCATCCGGCGCCATAGCCGATGCGAAGCATCGGCGTTTTCAAGAACGGCGGCCGAAGGCCGCCTATGCCACCTTCTCCCACAGGGGGAGAAGGGAAGGCCCTCACCCCACCACGATCTCCCCCGCCTCCGCCGCCATGCCCATGTGCGGCGGCACCGGCATCGGCACCGTCACATAATCCTTCGGCAGATTCACCGGCCGATAGTCCGGCTCCACCGCCATCCGCTTCACCACGCTCTCGTGCACATGCGCGCCTTCGGGGATCAGGCGCGGTTCGCAATCGGGGATGTAGAGCCCCATAAACACCTTGCGCTCCGGCCATTCCTTGTAGATCGCACGCTTCGGCAAATACTCCAGCACGCGCCACACCGCCGTCATCGAATTGTGCAGCTCGCCCGTCTTGCCGGTGTATTCAGGCGGCACGTATTGGAAGGGCGAGTTCTTGCGCTGGATGCCCCAGGCGAGCTGGTTCACCGTGCGCGGGTTGAAGTTCAGCCCGGCCTTGATCGCCTCCTCGATCATCCAGAGCAGCGGATATTTGGACTCGCCGCTCTCGGCTTCCGGATAGCCGCCGCCGACGTCGCAATGCACGCCGGCGAACCACACCTGCAGGATGTCCTGCGGCTCCTTCTTGTGATCGGGCACGAAGCGGTTGCGCCAGTACTCCTGCGGCTCCTCATACTGCTTGAGGCGGAACATGCAGCGCTGCTCGTCGATCGCGATCGCCTGGCGGAAGATGTTGACGCTGGGATTGCGCAGCGTGAAGGCGAGCTCCTCGAAGCTCGGCAAATAGCCCCGGTCGGCGCGCGGCACGATCACGCTCGCCACCGTGTCCCAGACGCCGATGAAGTGGATGGTCGGCCAGCGCGACGAAGTAATGCGCGCGAACTGGGCGGCGAGATCGAACTTGTTTTTTGGCAGCGGCCCGCTGTCGTCAAAACCCTCATCGATGAGGTCGCTGACATCGTTGCCGCGTCCGGTGCCGGAATATTGCTTGTAGGCGACGAGGCCACTGCCCGCGAGGTTGGCCTGCTCCGGCGAGATCAGGCCGATCTTGTGGATCAGCCCCGCCAGCACGCGGACCGTATAGGCGCCGCGCGAAAAACCGAACAGATAGATCCTGTCGCCCGGCGCGTAATGCTGGACCAGGAAGCAATAGGCCGACAGCGTGTTGTCATCGAGCCCGTAGCCGGTGGCGAGCCCCAGCACCAGGTTGACGTTGGCTTTCCAGCGGTGCCACGTCGATGGCTCCGTCACCGTGCCGACGCCGGGATCGTAGAACACCATCTGCCGCGGCCGCGTCTTGTCGGTCTTGCGCAGGCAGCGATAGAGCTTCAGGACGTTGGAGATGTTTTCGGAGATCTCGTTGCCGGTGCCGTCACAGCAGATGACGAGGTTCTTCGGCTCGGATGTATGCTCGGCGTTGCGCTCGTGCTCCACAGGATACCCCTCCCGCTGATGCTACCCGGGCGAGTATAGCGGAAAACGGCGGGGAGAGGGAGATGTATGGCTGGAAGCTCGACTGCGGCCATCCTTCGAGACGCCCGCCTGCGGCGGGCCCTCAGGATGAGGGATGAGTATGCGGCGGCTTTCAACGCAGATAGGTGCAGCCAAGCCTCATCCTGAGGAGAGCGCGAAGCGGTCGTCTCGAAGGACGAGGCGCTCGCTCAGGCGCCGCTGAGGCGTCCTATGCGAGAGCCCCGCCGTTGTGAAAGAGGCCCCGCCGCTACTTCTTCTTCTGGCCGATCTCCGGCTGCCACGCCGCATCCTTGCGGCTGGGCGCCGCGGCGCTGGTCTTGATCTTGTCTTTCTTCGGCTTCTTGGTCTCGCGGTTGCTGCGTTGCTGTCCCTTGGCCATGACGTCGTCTCCTCCTGGGTTTCGAGTTCGTCCGCGTGCGAGATCGGCGCTGCAATGGTCGCTGGCAGGGCTACGCGATGCACCCGCCCGAGCCATTGAAGATCGCCGCTGCGCACACGAGGCGCGAAAGATGCAGCGCAACATCGACGCGCGGCAATTGCGTGAGCTGCGCTGACGTGGTCGAGCGTACGCCCGCGCCCTGCCGATGGCGAGGACTAAAACGCCGCGCGCGAGCACCGCGCTCGCGCCTTAAGTCCCGGCCCGCGCTGACATAAAGCTGGCTATTGCCGCGCAAGGAGCGCATGGTCGCGACCAGCTGGCGTCGGTTGGGGCCCCTTCTTTGCGAAAGGCAGGCGCGCATGACCATCCGTTCGCGGCGAGAAACCATCACCTTCAAGCATCCATTCCACATCCGCGGCCTCGAACGCGAATTGCCGGCCGGCGCCTATGAGGTCGTCACCGACGAGGAGATGATCGAGGGCCTGTCGTTCGCGTCCTATCGCCGCGTCGCCACCATGATCACGGTGCCCTCCGAAGGCGTGCGCGGTGCGACGGAGATGCTGTCGATCGGCTCGGTCGACCTGGCGGATGCCCAACGTATCGATGCGAGTGCGGCAAATGACTGACATCCCGGTCGACCTCGACAGCCACCGCGGCATGGCCGCCCAGAAGGCAACCGATCTGCGCCGCGCGCTGGCCGACGTCGAGGCCCAGGTTAGGGAGCTGCGCGAGCGCGAGGCCGATCTCGAAAACCGCATGATGTCGGTGCCGGCCGCGTCCTGGCCGGAGGCCGCCGTGAAGGCCCGCCATCTGCTCAACCTCTATGCCGCCAGCCTGCCCGCCGAGGACACCCGCCACCGCGCGCTGGTGGCCGCGCTGTTCGACGATTTCGCAAGGCTCAACGGCGACGGCTGACGCGGGCCAACTCGTGGCGCGATCGCGCACTGCTCGCAAACACAAGCGTCGTCCTGGCGAAAGCCAGGACCCATAACCACCGAAGTGCATTGTTGTGCACCCTTGTGCCACAGCCCGCTTCGACAACGCTGACCGCCGTCCCCGTGCGCCATCGCGCACAAGCCCGGCACGACGCGCGGCCGCAAAAGGAGAACCCCATGACGCTCACCAGCAGCCGCTTCATCGCCCACGACCAGGACCGCGGCATCGTCCAGTTCTCGATGCAGGACGGCAGCAAAGAGATCGCCTGCGCGATCTCGACCTCCGCCATGGACGACCTCGAGCGCGGCCCGCGCGCCAGGCCAAGCGAGCGCGAAGAGCAGTTCACGCGCCTGCGCGAGCGCATCGAAGCCTGCACCGGACGCAAATATCAGGCGACGGAGTTCGAAGGCACGCCGCCGGGGATCGTGCTGCGGAGCATTGATTTTCGGGGGTAGGGGGAGGCGGTATTATGGTGTCGCAAACGTTTCATGAGCGTGTCCAGAGCCAGCGGTGAGCCCAGCACCAGGTCGGATATTGGCCTTCTAGCGGTGCTAGGTTGTCGGCTCCGTCACGTGCGACCCCCGTCATCCCAGGACGCCATCTGCGGCGGCTGCGTCCTCTCGGGGGTGAGTATAGCAGGGCCTTGATGTTCGTCGAGAGTTTCAGCTCTGTCCTGCTAGAGGGAGCAAGAGATCAAAACTCTCCCCAGGAAGCTTAAGACGCGTCCAGACCTCCAGATTTGTTAGCCCGGATTTTCTACTGTCGAGAGCTCGACGCATCGGTGCAACATACGCCTTCCAATCGGCAGATCCTTTATCTCTCAGCTTGTTCACGAGGAGGGTTAGCAATCGCAGACGATCATCTAATTGAGCATGTTCGCTCGATAGAACGGCAAGCAGTAAATCCTCAGGCACCCTCATATCGAGCAGAACGTCTAGATCTTCAGATTTATTGTGCCCGTATAAAAGCCGCGCGGCGAGTATTGCATATCGCGCGTGGATATCCGAAACCCCTTCAATATCAGTTGCTGAAATCTGCTTCAGATATGCAGCAGCTGTGTTCGTGTCGTCTGCCCCGCTGGATCTAACTACAGGATAAAATAATCTCACGTCCGTGGAATTCAATTTGAAGACGTCCAAAATTACTCGATTAACATTATAATCGTGAAATTCGAATTTGGGGAGGCGCAACATCAGCCCCGCCATCTTAGTTACCGTGTCTGGATCAGTGTATAGCGCCGATGGTATAGCTTCGAGAACCTGCGAAAAGCCTTGTTGAAAATGATAGGACGGATCTGACATTCGGTTTAACGCAAATTCCAAATCCGACGGCGTCCAACTATCCTTCCGGGAGTTGAAGAAAATCTCAAGATCGGCGGTCATTGTGAGAAGTGCGGCGATCTTGGGCTGTTCTATTGTTTTAGCTTTGCTCAAGAGGAGCTTGGCGACAGACAAATCGGTTTGGCGTACGCGGTCATACGCTACTACCCATGAAGGCATACCTCGCCGCGCGATTTCAGAACTGAACCAGCGCCCTCGACTATCTGGAGAGAGGTCATCTTGAGTTATGCCAGTTTTTTGCCATCGCCTTTCCGCGGCAATCCATTCGCCCACATCCCCCCGCTCCCCGTCTTCGATTTCGTTCGAAATCCGTTCGAGATCGTCCTGGTTGTTTGCTTCGCTTAGGGCCATAGAAATTGGCCAAGGAAGAAAATTCCAAATTGACGGCGCCCTTTTATCGAATCGAAAATCGCGTATGCACGAAGCCAGGGTCTGTCTGTTTGGCTTTTCAGTGAAACGCCTCACTCCACGAACGAAGTTCCATGGCTCGCCATTGAAATCTCGTCCGTCGAATTGCTTGAAGGCATTCGCGTTGCTGATCGAGACGAATCTGACTGTATAATAAGCGCTTGGAAAGAGGTCGCGCAGAACGACACAATCTTGTCGGTTCAGTACATCGGCGTAATACAAGCTGGTGAAATTCATTGCTCGCAAGCGCGAATAGTCGATGCGCTCATCCCGCTTATTGCGGACTAACAATCGATCTCCCAATTGCTGCGCCTGGAGGCCATTCGTTGGTCCATCTTTTGAAAATGCGTTGGCCAAAAGGTCCGCGATTATCTGACTTCCAAGGGGAAAGGCAATTTTTTCGATTAGTTCACTGTCGAGCCGATCAACTCGCGGCCAAAACTGCACAATTATGTCGTCTGCCCATGATTGCCCTTGCTGACTAATCTGAAAAAGAAGCTTCCATGCAGACAGAGTCGACGTCGGCTTGCCTTCCAGTATCTTTCGACTGGTTACCTCCCTAACGATATCGGATGCTGTGGCATCGCAAACGGTGGCCAGACGATCGTCAACCGCCGTACTGCCTAGGTCTAGCTGCTCCAAGGCATGTCGGATTAGCGGTCGACGAAAATTCGGCTGATCCAGCGCAATTCCATCGAAGAGTAGGTCTACAGCGAGACGAGCTCCATTTCCGGCGGTCATGTCGGGCTCGATGGAATCCATCTGCCGAGCAATTTGTGTGATGGTGGCTCTGCGGTAGTGGAAGCTATCGTCGGCAAAGCAGCGGCTGGAGGCAATTTGAAATACATGACGCCAGTGAGAGTTTCCTGCAATTTGCGAAAGACGGAGTTCCATTATTTCCTGATCGCCCGAAGTGAGCGCGGCAGCGGCCATAAATTCTTGAAGCGATCGGACCTCAAAACTGACGGTGCCTTCAATCTGTTGTGACAAAAGAACCAGCCGCTCAGTTGCCAGCTTCATCAATTCTTCGACGCGATTATGCAGTTCGGGGTCAACGAAGCCTTCCGAGCCCAGATAGTTCCGGATTAGGTGCCGTAACCGATCCTGGGTAAACGTGCTGCCCGCGCCTCCAGAGTGCTCGCTATCGGTTTGCAGAATGAGCCCCGCGCGATAGTGAATCGGCCCGAGATGAAGGGAATGACGTTCAAGTATCCGCTGTAGCTCACCACCTTTCGATTTTTCGCGCTTCTTCAGGACCTCAAAATACTCATTGAAGAGCGTCCAACGAGCAGTTGGTACTCCGCCTCCCGTATCGACAATGAAATGCAAGATCGTTATCTGTAGCGGCGTGACCATCAGTCGGGCCGTAGCTGCCTGACTTGCTGCCTTCTCCAACGATCGGTGCACCTCTTCCCGTCGAAGAGAATCGTTCGGGTATCGGGCTCGGCCAAATGCTTGCGCATACCGCAACGCTTGAGCTGGCTTCAGGTCGGCTAGTTGCCAATGCTCCCACAACTCTTCGCCTAAATCCTTATTGTAGCCCTGAGGTCGTGTTGTGACGACAATCAGTATGTCCTCATTTACTTCACTGACTTCGGTCAAGAACACCTTGACTGCTTCCAGAATTGCCGGCCGCTCTCCACTCGGCGGAACTTCGTCGAGGCCGTCCAGAACGAGCATCCAAGGATAACTACGCAACCAATTCCGTAGATCAGAACGGTCAACTTCCAAGTCCGCGCTATTCCCAATCTCTATCGCAAGATGTGTGAGGATAGACGGAAGTCGGTTCTTAGACTGTCGCGCGGTGCTAATTGCATCGGCGTATCGCGGCAACGAGATATGGCACGGAAAGCGGGGCGGAAATGACGTGGAGATATGCTCGCTCTCAGCGCGCCCAAGTATTTCCGCGACCAAGCGCTTGGTGGCAGGGTCGCGCCGCAAGTTGTGTTGCTGACTGAGTATTCCGGCACGAAAGAGTTGCGTTAAAAATAAACTGACTGTCGACTTTCCTTGGCCAGGTCCTCCTATCAGGACGACCTTATTTCTGGTGAGCCGTCCAGTATCGTTGGGCTCTTCATCAGCAACCAAAGTTTCCGCGTCCAGCTTTTCCCTCGCCCGTTCGACGAGTTGCGCAATAGCGTTTTCAGAAGCGGCCTCTTCTTCGTCAAATGGTATATCATCCTCTTCCAGCAAATACGCGGTGTGTAGCCTATCGCCGGTCGCTAGCGGAAGGTCCACGATTACCTGGCTGGTACGGATTTGCAGGTCGCTTACACTGCCCGCGTCCCTTAATCTGACGTACTGATCCCTCTGTAGTGAATTCTTGATATACCTTACAGCCACGTCTCCAAAATCAGGCCGGGTCGACGCAAAGTGCTGGAGTGTTTTAGCCAGTACGTCTCCAGACGTTATCCATTGCGCGTACGTTTGTCGGATTGCAGGTTGTGCGATTAGCAGATCTGCAATTTTGTCGTGGGGCCAAACATCGAAGTCCTTGATCTGCAGTTTGTCCTTCCAACTGGTGAAAAGATCTGCGATCTTCGTTAAGCCTCCTTTTCGCGATTTACCTGTTCGCTTGTTGCTTACCCCGTCTGCGCCGGACAGCTGTATGTTGGTCGCTAAGATATAATAGTCCGGCTTCCGCGGCCTCAGTCCGGATTGAAGAAATTTAGTGAGCTCCTCGTCTAGCTGAGTTTTTAGCCAAGTAAGGTCGTCAATCTTAGATGAGGTTTGGTCCTTAAATTTGCATTGTATTATGAGGTGCCCATTCCAGTCCCTTGCCTCGTAACCTTTGATCTTGCCTTCATAGGTGAAGTCTCGCCCTCCATCTGCACCAGGCGAATACACGATCCCAGCTGGCCCCATATTGGCAAAGCACAGGGCTCTAATCAGCCTCTCAAACGCAATCGGACTTAGTCGCGCAAGCTCGAAGCCCTCCACTGCATTCCCTCCTGTTCGTCTCCGGGCTTAAATTCCTGCGATACAACCTTTAGTTCTATTGTTAACTTGCGATGGAGCTGTTTTTCCACAGGGACGTAGCCCCAAAAACAAAAACGGCCGGATCTTCCGATCCGGCCGCAATGCAAAACTCTATCCGGCTAAGCCTACGCCTCTCGACGCAAGCCTCCGCCCAATCCCAAAATTCTTAGCTCGCCTTCTTCTCCGGCGCGGGGGTCGGGCCGACCTTCTTCTGGATGGCGCGCTTCAGCTCGAGGGCGCGCGGCGACAGCACGGCGGCCTTGGCCTTGAGCAGGAAGGGATCGAGGCCGCCATTGTGGTCGACGCTCTTGATGGCGTTGGTGGAGACGCGCAGGCGCACGTTGCGGCCCAGCGCTTCGCTGATGAAGGTCACGTTGACCAGGTTCGGCAGGAAGCGGCGCTTGGTCTTGATGTTGGAGTGGCTGACCGTGTGGCCGACCTGGGGGCCCTTGGCCGTCAATTCGCAGCGGCGAGACATGGCAAAATCCTCAATCTTTCCCAACGATGTGCGGCCGCCATTCGGGGCGCCACGGGCAAATTCTCTGTCCTTGCAGGGAGCGGGCGGACGTATAGGGGGGAAGCGGCGGGACGTCAAGGTTTTGGCTGCTGCTTTCGCCTCTCCCCGCCTGCAGGGAGAGGCCGGAATGCACGCGATCCGCGCGGATTTCGGGTGAGGGGGAGCCTCCGCGAGGGCGCTGCGGGTTGAGTATACTCAAGTCTCACCTCCTCCGGGGAGAGACCCCCTCACCCCGACCCTCTCCCCGCAAGCGGGGCGAGGGGGGGAGGTGGCGGGGTGAGGTGCGCGCTTCTGACCCGGCCCGATCACCAAAACGGCAATGATTATCGCGCCTTACCATCACATAAAGGGCGTATTCGCGCCCGAAGAGTCCGGTGGAGTTCCGGACGCGGAGTGGCCCGGACGCATTGCTTGGCGCGGTTTTTGGCTTAAGTAACAACCGTTCGCGCCCCGATTGGATTGTTTCGTGCTCACAACGCCTCATCTTGCGCCAAGCCTGCGTCCAAATGAGCTGCGCCCAAATGAGCTGCGCTCAGCGGAGCGGCGCGCAAGGAATCCGCGCGCAAGTCATCCGCGCTCTGCCGGAAGCTGGGTCATGGCGGCCCTTGGCGGGCTGGTCTTGGCGTGGGCGGCGGAGCCCGCGGCGGCGCAAGGCAAGCTCGAGGCGCAATACGAGGCGACGCTGTCGGGGATTCCTGTCGGCAAGGGCGCCTGGAACATCGACATCCAGGACGACGTGTTCGCGGCCGCGGCCTCCGGCGGCACCTCGGGGCTTCTAAAATCCTTCGCGGGCGGGTCCGGTACCGGCGCCTCGCAGGGCCGCGTGGTCAACGGCGCGCTGGTTGCGACCGGGTACCAGGCCTCCACCACCACCTCGAAGAAGACCGAAGAGATCCGCATCACGCTCGACAAGGGCAATGTGAAGGATTTTGCGATTCTGCCGGAGCCGCCGGTCGATCCCGACCGCATCGTCGTCACCGACGCGCATCGCCGCGGCGTCTGGGACCCGATGACGGCCTCGCTGGTGCGCGTATCCGGCACCGGCGACGTGCTGTCGGCGGACGCCTGCCACGGCAGCGCCGCCGTGTTCGACGGCCGCATGCGCTACGAGCTCAAGCTCGATTTCAAGCGCATGGAGAACGTGAAGGCGGAGAAGGGCTATCACGGCCAGGTCGTGGTTTGCTCGCTCTATTTCGTGCCCATTGCCGGCTACATCCCCGACCGTCCCGTGATCAAATATCTCGCCGCCCAGCGCAACATCGAGGTCGCGTTCGCGCCGATCGCGGGAACGCGCATCCTGGTCCCGTTCTGGCTGAAAGTACCGACCCCGCTCGGCCCGGCCATGCTGGAAGCGACCTCCTTCATCACCAGCGCCCAGCCGCCCAAGGTCGCGAAGACGCAGTAGGGGCTGCTGCCGTAGCCCGGATGGAGCGCAAGCGTAATCCGGGTTCTTTGCTTGGCCCCGCATTGCGCTCCGCTCCATGCGGGCTACGGACCTCTCTTTTGGCAAAATAAACGCGAATGATTTCAACGGCATGCCTACTGTGCATGGGGTTGTTTTCGCACCTTTTGTTTTGGAGGGGTCGAGAGCCGGGAATCCATTTGACTCCTCCCCGATTCTGATTCGACTCCGCGCCGTCCCCAGCTTTAACGAATCCGCCATCGAAACGTCGCTTGTGCGGCGGGGCAAAACTCCATCTAGTGCGAACCCAATAAGCCTCCCGCGACATCTTGCGAGAACGGAACAGGACTCAAGGGGGAGTCAGCGATTCGGCCGCGATTCGTTCTCAACTCGTTCCGAAGCTTAAAGCCAACGGGAAAAGCGTCGCAAAGTGAGACAGTTGCGCGAGATCTGGGGAGCTCTCTCGTTCCCCTCGCCCCGTTCTTACGGGGAGAGGGTTGGGGTGCGGGGCTGCTGCCACGGAAGCGGTGACAGACGGACTCGCGGAGAGCCCCCTCACCCGGCGCTTCGCGCCGACCTCTCCCCGCAAGCGGGGCGAGGTGACTTCCGAGCCCTTCGCGCCACCGCCCCAAAACAGCACTGACATTCGCCCCAATCGCCATTACCTAATCCCCCAGATGCCTTTTTCCTCCTCCCCCTTCGCTTCCGAGCGGCTTCCCGGCGCCGGCGTCACTGCGGTGCTCGGGCCCACCAACACCGGCAAGACCCATCTCGCCATCGAGCGGATGCTCGCGCATCCCTCCGGCATGATCGGGCTGCCGCTGCGCCTGCTGGCGCGCGAGGTCTACAACAAGATCGCAGCCCGGGTCGGCCCCGATGCCGTCGCGCTGGTGACCGGCGAGGAGAAGATCAAGCCCAAATCGCCGCGCTACTGGGTCTCGACCGTCGAGGCGATGCCGCGGGATCTCGACGTCTCGTTCCTCGCCGTCGATGAGGTGCAGATCGCATCCGATCTGGAACGCGGCCACGTCTTCACCGACCGCATCCTCAACCGCCGCGGCCGCGACGAGACGCTGCTGCTCGGCGCTGCGACCATGCGGCCGATCATCGAGCGGCTATTGCCGGGCGTCTCCATGATCACGCGGCCGCGCCTGTCGCAGCTGGAATTCGCGGGCGACCGCAAGATCACGCGGCAGCCGCGCCGCACCGCCATCGTCGCCTTCTCTGCCGACGAGGTCTACGCCATCGCCGAGCTGATCCGGCGCCAGCATGGCGGCGCCGCCGTGGTGCTGGGCTCGCTCTCGCCGCGCACCCGCAATGCGCAGGTCGCGATGTTCCAGAACGGCGAGGTCGATTACCTCGTCGCCACCGACGCCGTCGGCATGGGCCTCAATCTCGACGTCGACCACGTCGCCTTTGCCTCCGACCGTAAGTTCGACGGCTACCAGTTCCGCCGCCTGACGCCGTCCGAATTCGCCCAGATCGCCGGCCGCGCCGGCCGCGCCACCCGCAACGGCACCTTCGGCACCACCGGCCGCTGCGCGCCGTTCGAGCCCGAGCTGGTCAATGCGCTGCAGAACCACACCTTCGACCCCGTGAAGGTTTTGCAATGGCGCAATTCGAAGCTGGATTTCGCCTCCCTCGGCGCGCTCCAGGTCTCGCTGAACCTGGCGCCCGGCCATGAGGCGCTGACCCGCGCGCCGATCGCCGAAGACATGCGCGTGCTCGACCACGCCGCCCGCGACGCCGAAGTGCGCGATGTCGCGCATGGCAAGGACGCGGTGGAACGGCTGTGGGAGGCCTGCCAGATCCCGGATTATCGAAAGCTGTCGCCGGCCGCCCATGCCGAGCTGGTGACCACGCTCTACGGCTTCCTGATGCGGAAGGGATGCATCCCCGACGCCTGGTTCAGGACCCAGATCGACCAGGCCGACCGCGTCGATGGCGATATCGACACGCTGTCGGCCCGGATCGCGCAGATTCGCACCTGGACCTTCGTCGCCAACCGTCCCGACTGGCTGAAAGACCCGGAACGCTGGCAGGGGATCGCCCGCGAGGTCGAAAATAAATTATCGGATGCGCTCCATGAACGCTTGACTGAGCGTTTCGTTGATCGCCGGACCAGTGTATTGATGCGCCGCCTGCGGGAGAACACGAGCTTGAATACGGAAATCGGCAAGACCGGCGAAGTCATCGTCGAAGGCCATGTCATCGGCCGCCTCGATGGCTTCACCTTTGCACCGGATGCGGCGGAAGCCGGCTCCGATGCGAAAGCGTTGCAGGCTGCAGCGCAGGCCGTGCTCGCCGGCGAGATCAACGCGCGCGCCGAAAAACTGGGCAATGCGCCGGACGAGCAGTTCGTGCTGACCTCGGAAGGCATGATCCGCTGGACCGGCGACGCCGTGGCGCGGCTGTCTGCCGCAGAGGACGCGCTGCATCCGCGCATCCGCATCATCTCCGACGAACGCCTCACGGGCGCCCCCCGCGACAAGGTGCAGGCCCGGCTCGAGCTCTGGCTCAAGACGCACATCGAAAAGCTGCTCGGGCCGCTGTTCGAGCTCAGCAAGGCCGAGGACGTCACCGGCATCGCCCGCGGCATCGCCTATCAGCTCGTCGAGGCGCTCGGCGTGCTGGAGCGCCCGAAGATCGCCAACGAGCTGAAGGACCTCGATCAGCCCTCGCGCGCGACCTTGCGCAAATACGGCGTCCGCTTCGGCGCCTATCACCTCTATTTCCCCGGCATGCTCAAGCCGGCCGGGCGTGCGCTGGCCGCGCTGCTCTGGGCGCTGAAGCAGGACAACGTCGATCCCTCGGCGCTGTCGGGCGCGCAGCATCTGGCGAGCTCCGGCCGCACCTCGTTCCCGGTCGACAAGCAGCTGCCGCGCGATGCCTATCGCGTGCTCGGCTACAAGCAGGCCGGCGAGCGAGCCGTGCGCGTCGACATCCTGGAGCGCCTGGCCGATCTGATCCGTCCGGCGCTGGCCTGGCGCGAGAATGCGTCCGGCGAAAAGCCTGCCGGTGCGTTCGACGGCCGCAGCTTTGTCGTGACGCAGGCGATGACCTCGCTCACCGGTTCTGCCGGCGAGGATTTTGCGTCGGTGCTGCGTGCGCTCGGCTACCGCATGGACAAGCGCCCGCCGCTGCCGGCGAAGCCGGTTGTTGCTGAGGCACCCGTTGCTGAAGCCTCCACCGAAGAGACGCCCGCGACCGAAACGCCGGTCGAGGACGCCGCAACGCCCGCGGACACCGCGATCGAAGCCGCCGCCGAGCCTGTGACCGTCGAAGACGCGCCCGGCATGGAGCAGCACGACGAGCCCGCGCCCGAAGAGCCGGCGCTTGAGGCATCCGTCACGCCGGAAGACGCTCCCGGCATCGCGCCACCTGCGGAAGAAGCTGCGGCAGCCGTTGAAGCTGCTGAAACCGCTCCCGCTGAAGCTGTCCCCGCCGAAACCGCGCCTGCAGAAACCGCTGCTACCGAAGCCGCTGCGTCGGCCGATGCGGCAGCACCCGTGGAGACCGCGGCGACGCCCGCCGAGCCCGAGCTCATCGAGGTCTGGCGTCCCGCCGGCCGTCACGATGATCGCAAGCCGCGCCACGAGCGACATCGCAACCAGCGTCACCAGCCGCGTCCGCAGGCGGCTGCTGAAGCCGGCGCTGCGCCTGCCGAAGGCGAAGCCGCGCCTGCCGCAGACGGCGAGAAACGCGGTGAACGTCATCGCCATGGCGGCGGTCATCGCCGCGATTCTGGTCGCGATGGCGGCAGGGATTTCCGCAAGCCGCGCGAAGGCGGCACCGCAGCCGCGCCGCGTCCGGAGGGGCGCGACGACAAGAACCGCCGCTTCGAGGGCAAGAATGGCGGCAACAAGGACCGCGACAACAAGGATCGCAACAAGGGCAAGTTCGGTGGCGGCGATCGCGACAAGGGCCGTGACAACCGTGGCCGCGACCGCGACAAGGGCCGCGACCGCCAGGGCGGGCCGTCGTTGCGCCCCTACGCATCGAGCGCCACCCCGCGCGAGCGCGATCGTCCGGTCGATCCGAACTCGCCGTTTGCAAAGCTCGCTGCGCTGAAGGAGCAGCTGTCCGGGCGTAAGGAGTGAGCCCACGACCGAGCGGCAGCGCATCGACAAATGGCTATGGCACGCGCGGGTGGTGAAGGCGCGCACCTCCGCTGCCGAGCTTGTCGAGTCCGGCCATGTTCGCGTCAACGGCGCACGCGAGAAGTCGCCGGGGCATGCGATCAAGGTCGGCGACGTGCTCACCATCGCGCTCGATCGCACCGTGCGCGTGTTGAGAGTCATCGCCTTCAACGAGCGCCGCGGCGACGCCGCCTCGGCCCGTGTGCTCTACGAAGAGCTCAGTGAAGGCCATCCGAATTCTCAGCGCAATTAATTGCGCTTTGAATTCATTTCTTGGTCGATCAAGCGCATAAAGCCGTCATGATCGGCCGTTCCTGAGCTTGCGGCGCCGGGCCATCCGCGCTACGCAAGCCGCGACTTTTAAAAGAGCTTTTCGGAGCGTTGGATGACTTACGTCGTCACTGAAGCCTGCATCAAGTGCAAGTACACCGACTGCGTCGAGGTCTGCCCGGTCGACTGTTTCTACGAGGGCGAGAACATGCTCGTCATCCATCCTGACGAGTGCATCGATTGCGGCGTGTGCGAGCCGGAATGCCCCGCCGATGCCATCAAGCCGGACACGGAACCGGGCCTGGAAAAGTGGCTCACGGTCAATGCCGACTACGCCAAGAGCTGGCCGAACATCACCCAGAAGAAAGAATCACCTGCCGACGCCAAGGATTTCGACGGCATGGAGGGCAAGTTCGACAAGTATTTCTCCTCGAACCCCGGTTCCGGCGACTAATTCGGGTCAAACTTAACCCTATTAGCGGCGTTATCGCCGAAAACCAGCCCTTAAGACCCCTAAATCATTGATTTTTGCGGGAAATGTGCTATATTGGGCACATTGAGCCGAACCCTGGTTAGCCCCGTCGGCCCCGTTGGGTTCCCGTGAAACCAAATGTCGAACAGGGGCGTGGCAGTTTCCGCGCGCAGGCTGTGTCACAGAAAACGCGTAAAAAGAGTACTTCAGCGAAGGCTTCCCATAAGGACGCCAAGAAAGTCGCCGCGGCCAGCCGTAGCGCATCCAAGGGTCGGACCGCGACGAAGGCGCCGGCTGCAAAGTCCTCGAAGAACAAAAGAAGCGCAATGCCTAACAAGACTGCCAAGCCGGCCGCGAAAGCGACCGTTGCCAAGCCTGTTGCCGCCAAGCCTGCCGCAAAGCCCGCTGTTGCAAAGACGCCCGCTGCCAAGGCTCCCGCTGCCAAGCCCGCCGCGCCGAAGGCTCCTGTTGCTGCTGCTCCCGCCAAGGCCCCTGTCGCTGCCGCCAAGCCGGCCGTGAAGCCCGCGGCTGTTGCGCCGAAGGTCGAGGAAAAGAAGGTCGTGACCCAGCGTCAGGGCTTCAAGGCCAACGAATTCGTCGTCTATCCCGCTCACGGTGTCGGCCAAATCCTGGCCATCGAGGAGCAGGAGATCGCCGGCGCAAAGCTCGAGCTGTTCGTCATCAACTTCATCAAGGACAAGATGACGCTGCGCGTGCCGACCGCCAAGGTCGCCAATGTGGGCATGCGCAAGCTGTCGGAGCCCGCGCTGGTGAAGCGTGCGCTCGAGACCCTCAAGGGCCGTGCCCGCGTCAAGCGCACCATGTGGTCGCGCCGCGCCCAGGAATACGAAGCGAAGATCAATTCGGGCGACATCGTCGCGATCGCGGAAGTCGTGCGCGACCTCTATCGCTCCGAGTCGCAGCCGGAGCAGTCCTACAGCGAACGCCAGCTCTATGAAGCCGCGCTCGACCGTCTCTCCCGCGAGATCGCGGTGGTGCAGCACTCGACCGAGACCGAAGCGGTCAAGGAGATCGAGGCCCAGCTCGCCAAGAGCCCGCGCCGCACCGGCGCCAAGTCCGAAGCCGCCGAAGGCGAAGGCGATGCGGACGCCGAGGGCGAGAGCGACGAGACCGATGGCGGCGCCACGGTCGCCGACGAGGCCGCGTAGGCCTCTCGCGCGTTCATCGCAACAGATCAAAAGCCCGGCCATTTGGCCGGGCTTTTTGTTTCGGAGGGGCGGTCAGCGGGCGGAATTGCTTTGAGCCTATGCGGTCCTGAACGGGATCAAATCCGCGACGCGCTTCCCGAAGCGCCGCGCCCGGTCTCGCGGTGGTCTCCGCCCGCGTCAGTCGCAACCGTTGACCACCAGGCGCCCAACGCATCGATCAACGGCACCAAGGTGTGGCCGGCGGCGGTCAGATCGTACTCGACCCTCAAGGGGTATCCGTCGAATTCCGTGCGGGTCACGATCCCGGCGTCCTCCAGTTTGCGAAGCTCGAGGGCGAGCATCCTGTGCGAGATGGTCGGATTGTCCCGACGCAAATCGCTGAACCGTTTGGTGCCCTGCTTCAAATAGTAGATCAGAAGCGTGGGCCACCGGCCGCTCAGGATCTGCATCACTTCCTCGATGGGACATCTCGAAACGAGATCTTTCATCGGCGGACTCCAGGTTACAAAAATGTTCGCAATTTACATGATGGAGCGAGCGACTAGGGTTCGGGACCGCTGCGCAGCGTGATCATAAGAAATCACGGAGAATAGATCGATGGACCCAATCCTACTTTACGGCTTCCCGATGGGAAGCTCCATGGGACTCGTTGCAGCTCTTGAATGGCTGGGCAGGCCATATCGCCTGTGTCGCGTCGACATGCTGGGCGAGATGCTGAGCCCGTCATATGCCAGGATCAATCCCCGACACGAGACGCCTGCACTCATCACGGACGAGGGCAATGTGCTGACGGAAACCATGGCGATCGCGGCTTGGCTCGAAGCCCGGGACACCGAACGGCGCATCAGCTTTGATCCGTTGTCGCCGCAAGCCGATCGCATGCACCAGCTGATGGCGTTCGTGAACACCGGCTTTACCGGCGCCTTCGCGCCGCTTTGGGTCGCAATGGAAGGCGTGGCGATGGACGACACCATGCGCTCGGCTTTGCGGGACTTCGGAAGGAGAAAGGTGATCGAACGCCACGACAAGCTCGAAGCCATGATCGAACCGACAAGGTTCCTGCTCTGCGACCGGCCGACCCTCGCGGACGCCTTGCTGGCAGGTGTGGCGCGCTGGCTCGACTTCCACGCCGTCGCGGAGAGGAGCCGCTGGCCAAAGCTGGCGGCGCTGCGCCAACAACTCGAGGCCGATCCCGGGGTCATCTACGCCACCGCTGTGGAGAGCGGGAGCAATGATTCGGGAGCAGGTCCCTGCGCAGGCCATATCGCGCTGGCCGACATCATCGCCCGATATGGCAGGCAAGCCTAGCCAGTGGGGAGGAGGAGCGGCTTCGATCCGCTCCTCCCTACTTCACCGGCCGCTTCTCGAGCTTCCGCGCCAGGGTCCGGCGGTGCATCCCGAGCCGTCTTGCGGCTTCCGAGATGTTGAAATCGGTCTCGATCAGGGTCTGGTGGATGCGTTCCCATTCCAGCGTCTTGATCGATGTCGGCCGGGCGTCGAGCGCGACCTCGGCATTACCTGCGGCCTTGTTGAAGGCGGCCTCGATGTCGTCGGTGTTCGACGGCTTGGCCAGATAGTGGCAGGCGCCGAGCTTGATGGCCTCGACGGCGGTGGAGATGCTGGCAAAGCCCGTCAGCACCACGATCAGCATCTCCGGATCGTGCGTGTGCAAGAGCTCGACGCAGGCCAGCCCAGAGGCGCCCCCGAGCTTGAGGTCGACGACGGCATAGCCGAACGATCGCTCTTCCAGGACCTTCCGCACCTCCTCGATCGAGGCGGCGAGCACGACCTCGTAGTCGCGGCGCTCGAACGAACGCTTCAGGGTGCGCGCAAAGCCGGCATCGTCCTCGACGACGATCAGCGAACGGTCAGGCGTCAAAGCTGCCTCCGATCGCGAGCGTTGCGAGCGGCAGCGTGAGGCGGACCGTCGCGCCGCGCTTCCTGTGGTTCTCGGCGGTCACGCTGCCCCCTAACTTGCGCACCACGTTCACCACCAGGAACAGGCCGAGCCCGCCGCCGGCGCGGCCCTTGCTCGACTGATAGGGCTTTCCGAGCTGGGCCAGCATCTCCGGCGCAAAGCCGGGGCCGCGATCGCTGATCGACAGCACGAGATGATCGCCCTCGCGCCCGGCAACGAGCTCGACCCAGTCGCGCGAGACCTCGTAGGCGTTGTCGAGCACGTTGAAGATCACCTGCTTCAGCGCGACGTCCGAGACGATCGCGACGTCCTCGCCGAAGGTGTTGACGAAATACAGCGTGCGTGCCGAGCGCGCGTCGCGCCACTCTTCCACCAGCGCGGTGACGAAAGCCGCCACCGTCGTCGGCGACGATCCTTCGCCGCGGGCTTCGCCCGCCGACACCAGGATGCCCGTCACGATCGACTTGCAGCGTTGCAGCGAGGTCTCCATCTCCGCCAGGTCCTCGGCCAGCTCCTGATCGGCCGCGAGGTCGGGCATGCGGCGCCAGTCGCCGAGGATGACCGAGAGCGAGGCGAGCGGCGTGCCGAGCTCGTGAGCCGCGCCGGAGGCGAGCAGGCCCATGCGCACGATATGATCCTGCTCGGCGGCATGCTGGCGCAGCGCCGCCAGATGCGCGTCGCGCTCGCGCAAATTCCTGTTGATGCGGGTGACGAACACCACCAGCAGCACGGCGTTGAGCACGAAGCCCAGCAGCATGCCGGCAACCGTGAGCGTGTAGGTCTCGCTCAGCGGGTTCGGCGGCAGATCGAGCGGCCGATAGGCGACGGTCAGCCAGACGAAGCTCGCGCAGGTCAGCGCGACCAGCGACCAGGTCGAGCGGCCATCGAGCAGCACCGCGCCCAGCGTCACCTGGAGCAGGAACAGCGAGGTGAAGGGATTGGTGGCGCCGCCGCTGAGGTAAAGCTGCGCGGTCAGCGCGGCGACGTCCAGCATCAGGGCGACCAGCAGCTCGTTGTTGGTGATCGCGGCGCGATGGCGCACCCAGACCAGGCTGGAGATGTTGAGAAATATCAGGGCTCCGATCACCGCGCCCATCCGGGTGAGGGGCAGGGGAATGCCGAGCCAGACATGCACGCCGCCGATGGTCACGATCTGGCCGACCACTGCGGTCCAGCGCAGCTGGATCAGCAGCGCCATGTTCTTGCGGTTGGTCTCGTCGTCGGTCGGCGCAGCGCCGATCAGCTCGCTGCGCGCGTCCGCCTGCGATTGCAGCGTGACGGCGTCATGCGTTCTTCCGTCGTCAGGTGGGCTCGACGATCGTTCCAGCATCTGATCCCGTCCTGCGGGCGCCGGCATCGGAGCCGCCGACCGCTTCGTGGACGAAGCCGCTCCAGGGCTTCCTGCGGCGGAACAGTCCGCCGCCGAATGTGACGATAAGTCTGCCGGCTAGCATGAAAGCCAGGGCAAACCACGTCAGCGCGTAGATCAGGTGGTTATTGGGAAAGCTGATCACGGTCAATCCGCCGATTGGGCCGCTGCCGGATTGTGATCCAGCGTCGGCATCGACGAAGAAGGGCGCGACATGGTCGAGGCCGCGTGCCGCCGCAATCGCAGCGACATCCCGCGAATACCAGCGATTGTGCTCCGGCACGTTGGTCCTGAGGAATCCGCCTTTTGGCTCCGTGATGCGCAAGAGGCCGGTGATCTCGACCTGGCCGTCCGGATTGCCGTCCCGGCGCGTCGAGGCGTCGCGCCGCTCGGACGGCACGAAGCCACGGTTGACCAGGACCAGCGTGCCGTCGCTACGCTGAAGCGGCGTCAGCACCCAATAGCCCGGACCTTCGTCGGTGACGGCCTGAACCAGGGTCTCGCGATCATGCAGGAAACGGCCGGAGACGCTGACGTGCCTGTATTCGTCGTTTGCGGCGGAGACGGTCGGCCATGCCGCCGGCGAGGGGATCGGCTGGGCCGGAGCATGAACGCGCTGCTCGACGCGATCGATCAGCGCCAGCTTCCAGGCGCGGCGCTCGACTTGCCAGACGCCGAGCGCGATCAGAACTGCAATGGCCGTGAGCGAGAGGACCGCGAGCCACAAGGACGGGCGCGCGACCTTTCCGCGAGCCCCGTTTGCCTTGCTTGTCACGGTCCGGGTCTTGCTCACTTCAGAGCCTCGCTCATTTCATACCGGTCATCTGGTGGATCGGCATCATGTTGCTGTTGAGGTGGTTCATCACCCACAGCGAACCGGACAGCGCGATCACCACCATGACGATGGTGAAGATCAGCGCCATCATGCTCCAGCCGTTCTCGGACGTCGTGTTCATGTGCAGGAAGTAGATCATGTGCACGACGATCTGCACGACCGCGAAGGCCATGATCACGAGCGCGGTGATCTGCTTGCTCGGAAGCGCGCCGCTCATCACCAGCCAGAACGGGATCGCGGTGAGCACGACCGAGAGCACGAAGCCGAGCATATAGGTCGAGAACGAGCCGTGGGCGTGGCTGTCACCGTGGTGATGATCGTCCGCGTGGGCGGCGTTGATATCGGTGTTCATCGCAGAACTCCCAGAAGATAGACGAAGGTGAAGACGCCGATCCAGACCACGTCCAGGAAGTGCCAGAACATCGACAGGCACATCAGGCGGCGGCGGTTGGCCTCGATCAGGCCGAACTTCCAGACCTGCACCATCAGGGTCACCAGCCAGATCAGGCCGCAACTGACGTGCAGGCCGTGAGTGCCGACCAGGGTGAAGAAGGCGGACAGGAAGGCGCTGCGCTGGGGCGTCGCGCCTTCATGGATCATGTGGGCGAACTCGGACAGCTCGATGCCGATGAACGCGGCGCCGAACAGGCCGGTGATCGCCAGCCAAATCTGGGTCTGCGCGATCTTGTTCTGCTGCATCGTCAGCATGGCGAAGCCGTAGGTGATCGACGACAGCAGCAGCATCGAGGTGTTGACCGCGACCAGCGGCAGCTCGAACAGATCCTTCGGCGCCGGACCGGCGGCGTAATTGCCGCCGAGCACGCCGAAGGTGGCGAACAGGATTGCGAAGATGAGACAGTCGCTCATCAGATAGATCCAGAAGCCGAGCGAGGTGCTGTAGCCTTCCGGATGCGGGTGTTCGTCGGCGAGGTAGAACACCGGCTCGCCGGTTTGCGTGGGATTGACAGCGACAGTCATTTACTTGGCTCCGGCGAGCAGTTTGGTGCGCGCGTCCTCGGCCCGGATGACGTCCTCGGCCGGAATGTCGAAATCGCGGTGATAGTTGAAGGTGTGACCGATGCCGACGGCGAGCATCGCGATGAAGCTCGCGGCCGCCAGCCACCAGATGTACCAGATCAAACCGAATCCCATCGCGGTGGCAAAGCCGGCGAGGATGATGCCGGTGCCGGTGCTGCTGGGCATGTGGATCGGCTTGAACCCGGTGAGCGGGCGCTGATAACCGCGCCTCTTCATGTCCCACCACGCGTCATTGTCGTGAACGACGGGAGTGAAGGCGAAGTTGTAGGCCGGCGGCGGCGAGGAGGTCGCCCATTCTAGCGTACGCGCATCCCAGGGATCGCCGGTGACGTCCTTGAGCTGCTCGCGCCTGAGAAAGCTGACGGCGAACTGCATCAGCATTGAGAGGATGCCGAGGAAGACCAGGAAGGCGCCAATGCCGGCGACGATGAACCAGATCTGCAGGCTCGGGTCGTCGAACACGCGGAGCCGGCGGGTCACGCCCATCAGGCCGAGCACATACAGCGGCATGAAGGCGAGATAGAAGCCCGTGACCCAGAACCAGAACGACAGCTTGCCCCAGAACGGGTCGAGCTTGAAGCCGAACGCCTTCGGGAACCAGTAGCCGATACCGGCGAACGCGCCGAACACCACGCCGCCGATGATCACGTTGTGGAAGTGCGCGATCAGGAACAGGCTGTTGTGCAGGACGAAGTCGGCCGGCGGCACTGCGAGCAGAACGCCGGTCATACCGCCGAGCACGAAGGTCAGCATGAACGCGATCGTCCACATCATCGGCAGCTCGAAGCGGATGCGGCCGCGATACATCGTGAACAGCCAGTTGAACATCTTCGCGCCCGTCGGGATCGAGATGATCATCGTGGTGATGCCGAAGAAGGAGTTGACGCTGGCGCCAGACCCCATCGTGAAGAAGTGGTGCAGCCAGACCAGGTAGGACAGGATGGTAATGACCACCGTGGCGTAGACCATCGAGGTGTAGCCGAACAGCCGCTTGCCCGAGAAGGTCGATGTCACTTCCGAGAAGATGCCGAAGGCGGGGAGAACCAGGATGTAGACCTCGGGATGACCCCAGATCCAGATCAGGTTCACATACATCATCGGGCTGCCGCCGAAATCGTTGGTGAAGAAGTTGGTGCCGACGTAGCGGTCGAGCGAAAGCAGCGCGAGCACGACGGTCAAAACCGGGAAGGAAGCGACGATCAGCACGTTGGTGCAGAGCGCGGTCCAGGTGAACACCGGCATCCGCATCATGGTCATGCCGGGGCACCGCAGCTTGACGATGGTGCAGATCAGGTTGATGCCGGACAATGTCGTTCCGACGCCCGCGACCTGTAGTCCCCATATGTAATAGTCGACGCCGACATCCGGACTGTAGCCGATGTTCGACAGCGGCGGATAAGCGAGCCAGCCGGTGCGGGCGAATTCGCCGATGAACAGCGAAGCCATCACCAGCACCGCGCCGCCGACCGTCATCCAGAAGCTGAAATTGTTCAGGAACGGGAACGACACGTCGCGCGCACCGATCTGGAGCGGCACGACGAAGTTCATCAGGCCGGTGACCAGCGGCATCGCCACGAAGAAGATCATGATCACGCCGTGGGCGGTGAAGACCTGGTCATAGTGATGCGAGTTGAGATAACCCTCGGAGCCGCCGAAGGCGAGCGCCTGCTGCAGCCGCATCATCAACGCGTCGGCGAAGCCGCGCAGCAGCATCACGATGCCGAGGATCATGTACATGATGCCGATGCGCTTGTGGTCGACGCTGGTGAACCACTCGCTCCAGAGATAACCCCAGACGCGGAAATAGGTCAGGCCGGCAAGCATGATGAGGCCGCCGGTCGCCACCACCGCAAAGGTGCCGACGACGATCGGCTCGTGCAGCGGCAGCGATTCGAAGGTGAGCCGGCCGAAGATGAGCTTGAGAAGATCAGGAGACATGCGGGATCTCTTTACGAATCTGACTTCGGACGTTGTCCGAGGAAGAAGGACGAGGACTTCAGCGGTGTGAACGTCGGCCGCTTCAGGCCGGCGCCGAGCAGCGGCGCGGTGTCGACAGGCGCCGCGATGGAGGCGGTGGTCCTGCCCTGCGGCGCCTCGGGCGTGCAGGTGCCGGCGACGAAGCTCGGCTCCGGCCCAAGCGCCGTGCCGCGGCGGGCGTATTTGTCGTAGGCCAGCGGCAGGGTGTTGTTCAGGCCCTCATGGCCGAGGCCGCCCTTGGCGTCGATCGCCATCATCTCGCTCTGGCACATCTTGCCGGTCTCGACGCACATGTTGAGGATCAGGCGGTAGAGATCGGAATCGACGGTGCCGAAGCGCCGCACCGGCTCGTTCTGGCTGGGCTTTTCGAGCTGGAGATATTCGGCGCGGCCGAGCGAGCCGCCGCCGGACTTGGCGCTGGCGATCCAGGCGTCAAAGCCCTTGTCGTCGAGACCCTGGAAGTTGAAGTGCATGCCGGAGAAGCCGGCGCCGCTATAGTTCGCCGAAAAGCCCCGGTAGGTGCCGGCGTGGTTTACGACGGCGTGGAGCTTGGTCTCCATGCCCGGCATCGCGTAGATCTGGCCGGCCAGCGCGGGGATGTAGAACGAGTTCATCACCGAGGACGCGGTGATGCGGAAGTTGATGGGGCGATCGACCGGAGCTGCCAGATCGTTGACGGTGGCGATGCCGTAGTCCGGATAGATAAAGAGCCACTTCCAGTCGAGCGCGACGACGTCGACCTCGAGCGGGGCCTTGGACTGGTCCACGGCGCGGTCGGCATGGATGCGGCCGAGCGTGCGATAGGGGTCGAGCAGATGCGTGCCCATCCAGGTCAGCGCGCCCAGGCAAACGATGATCAAGAGCGGCGCCGACCAGATCACCAGCTCGAGGCTGGTCGAGTGGTCCCATTCCGGCTCGTAGCGGGCGTCGGTGTTGGACTGGCGGTAGCGCCAGGCGAATAGCACCGTCAACGCCATCACCGGGACGACGATCAGGAGCATCAGGACGGTGGAGATGATGACGAGGTCGCGCTGCTGCGCGGCGATATCGCCGGCCGGCGCCAGCACGACGTAGTTGCAGCCGCTGAGCGCAACCGCCAGGGGTAGCAGCGCCAGGATCTTGAAACGGGACACGGGCCGAGCCTTATGAGAATGAGTTTCTTTTGCGGGACCAAGGGGTAGCTGCGGCGCAGCAATCCGGACATTGGACAATTTGTCCAATGTTGCAGTGCGGGATGTTGCGCCAGACAGGGCTAGGTTGCCTGGCGCCTTGCCGGGCGGTCGGCTTTGGTTTTCAGGACGTTAAGGGCGCACGAATGGCGATGGCACAGACCCCCGCAATGGCAGACCACTCGGGCGAGCACGGCCACGACCAGGCCAGTCCAGGCGAGATCGCTATCGGCGTCATCATCGGCCGCACCTCGGAATTCTTCGACTTCTTCGTCTTTGCGATCGCCTCGGTGATCGTCTTCCCGCGCCTGGTGTTTCCGTTCACGAGCGAACTGACCGGCACCCTCTATTCCTTCATGATCTTCGCGCTGGCCTTCATGGCCCGGCCGATCGGCACCGTCATTTTCATGACGGTCGACCGCGAATACGGCAAGACGGCCAAGCTGATCTCGGCACTGTTCCTGCTCGGCACCGCCACCGTCGCGATCGCGTTCCTGCCCGGCTATCACGAGATCGGCGCTGCCGCGATCTGGCTGCTGGCGCTGGCGCGCATCGCACAGGGTCTGGCCTGGGGCGGCGCCTGGGACGGCATGGCCTCGCTGCTGGCGCTGAACGCGCCGCCTTCGAAGCGTGGCTGGTACGCGATGGTGCCGCAGCTTGGCGCGCCGCTCGGTCTGATCGTGGCGAGCGGGCTGTTCGCCTATTTCGCCGGAAATCTCTCGGCCGACGATTTCTTCGACTGGGGCTGGCGCTATCCGTTCTTCGTCGCCTTTGCCATCAACGTCGTGGCGCTGTTCGCGCGCCTACGCATGGTGACGACGGAAGAATATGCCTCGCTGTTCGAGACCCGCGAATTGCAGCCCTCGCGCATCTCCGAGACCGTCGCGCGCGAAGGCCAGAACATCATGCTCGGTGCGTTTGCGCCGCTGGCAAGCTTCGCGCTGTTCCACATGGTCACGGTGTTTCCGCTGTCCTGGGTGTTCCTGTTCACCCGCGAAAGCCCGGTGCGCTTCCTGATCATCGAGATCGTCGCCGCCGTGTTCGGCGTCGGCGCGATCGTGCTCTCCGGCGTCATCGCCGACCGCGTCGGCCGCAAGTCGCTGTTGATGGGATCGGCGATCGCGATCGCGATCTACAGCGGCTTCGCCCCGCAACTGCTCGATGCTGGCGCGTTCGGCGAGACCATCTACATGGTGATCGGCTTCATCCTGCTCGGCCTGTCGTTCGGCCAGTCGTCGGGCGCGATCGCGTCGAACTTCAAGCAGGCCTATCGCTACACGGCCTCGGCGCTGACCTCCGACATGGCCTGGCTGTTCGGCGCAGGTTTCGCACCGCTGGTCGCCCTGTTGCTTGCGACCAATCTCGGCGTCATCGCTTCGGGTGCGTACCTACTGTCAGGCGCGTTCTGGACCTTGCTCGCGCTCTGGCTCAGCGGCCAGCGCGAGGCCGGCGACATGGACGCGGGCGGTTAGGCTCAAGCCTCAATCCGCCACGACCTTCACACGATCACGCACCTTCACCTGCGCGTTGCGATCGAGGCCGTTGAGGACGCGAAAACGCTCGGCCGGGTGATCGACGCCGGCCATGCGGTGGGAGAGCGATTCCACGGTGTCGCCGGGCTGCACGGTGATGACCTTGATGCGCAGCGGGCGCGCGGCCTGGATCTCGTCGAGCGTCAGGCGGCGGAATGAACCGACGGTCTCGCGCGCATTGCGCTCGCTCTCGGTCGATTTCTGCCGGGCCGCGAAGATGAAGCGGTAGACGTCGCTGCCGAAGCGCAACGCATAGACCTTGAACTGCCACTGGTCGCCCTTGGCGGTGGCGGACGCAGCCGGAAAACCGTTGATGGTGATGTCCTCGGTGGAGGCCTTCTCGACGCCCTCCATCCAGCCGGAATTCAGGTAATCGCCGAGCGACTGTTCGGCCGGCACCCGCACGACGTCGAAACGCATCGCCTGCGAGCCGCCGTCGCGCACGCCGATCACGGCCTGCGCGGTATTGTCGAGCGTAAAATTATCCGGTGCCTGGAAGGTGAAGCCGAGCTTCGGATGCAGGAAGCGCCGGCCGCGGACAAAGCCTTCGCTGGGGTCTTCGCCGTAGACGAGATTGTCGATCGCGGCGAGATAGGTCTCGCGGTCGCGCTCGCCGCCCTCTGGCGCAGCGTATTGCCGCGCGATGGTCTGCGCGTTCTGCACGCGCTCGGGCGTTGCCGGATGCGACGAGGTGAAATCCTGTGCGCGCGGATCGAGCGAGGTCTTGCCGACCTTCAGCTCGGCATTGCGCTCCATCGCCGAGAGAAAGCGTGCGGCACCATAAGGGTCGAAGTGGGCCTTGGCGGAGATGCCGACGCCGACGCCGTCGGCCTCGAACTCCTGATTGCGCGAAAAGCTCGCCATGGTCAGCTTGGTCTTGGCGAGCGCGAGCGCCGTGAGATCGGGATCGTTGCTCATGTCGGTGACGACGCGGGTGACGATCGCGGCCTGGCGGGCCTGGTCCTCGCGCATCGCGGCGTGCTTCGACAGCACATGCGCCATCTCGTGGCTGAGCACGGAGGACAATTCCGAGGTGTCGCTCGCCAGCGCAAGAAGACCGCGCGTGACATAGAGCTGGCCGTTCGGCAGCGCGAAGGCGTTCACCGCGCCGGAATTGAGGATCGTGACCCTGTAACCCTGGTCGGGGCGGTCGGACGCCGCGACCAGCCGGTCGACGGTCTTGGTGACCAGCGATTCGAGCCTGGGGTCGTCATAGGTGCCGCCATAGCTCGCCAGGATGCGCTCGTGCTCCTTCTCGGTGGCGGGGGTCTGCGCGACGGCCGGCTTCGGCTTGGGCATCGCGACGGTCGGCGGGGCCGCCGCGGTCTGGAATCGGCCCATATCGCCGCAACCGGCAAGGGCTGAACCCAGCACGAGGCATAGCACAGCCGGCGCTGCCCGCAGGCGGCGTTCACCTCGTCCGTGCCGTCCTAGCACCCCATTCACGTCGCTTAACCCGTGCCTGGCCCCTTTTAGGGCCTTACCCCTGTCGGCTCGTTTGCGCCCAGCAACTCGATTTGTCCCACGAGGCGTACATCGATACGCGGCCCCGTATTCCCCTCAGCCCAGCCCCGGACACGAATACGTTTATTTTCCAGAGACTTAAGGGCGATCCCGGCGCTTTCGAACGCGGGTACCATGCGCTTTGAAATAGTCACGGCGAAGCCGCGTGTCCAGATTCGTCCGAAGTTGAGGTAGGTCATTGCCCCAGCTTGCCGGACCGACAGGACTTTGCCCTCGACCACCACAAAACGCCCGATCCCCGCCAAAATATCGTCCGGACTTTCCGCGTTTTTTATGGCCGACGGGTCAGCCCAGCTGCCCTTTTTTTGGCGCCTCGCCTCGGCCTCCGCCGCCATCAGGGCGGCCGCGCAGTCCTTATCGGCGATCTCGGCGGAGACGATGGCGTCGCCCTGGGCGAGGAGCGTCGCCTGCACGGAGATGTCGCTCTCGCCGACAAAGACCAGCGCGCCCTGGCGACCATAGCGGTCGGGCGTGTCGTCGGCGCTGCGGAGGATCACGTCGCGACCGACCAGCAACGAAGTCAGCGCCTGCTTCGTGGTCGCGGTCGGCTCGATGCCGGTCAAGCGGATTTCCCGGCCGTCATCGAGACGCAGACTGCGCGCATCGATCGCGGTGACGCGGCCTTCGCCCTGGGACTCGAACTGGCACGGCGTGGCGGACGCACCGCAAGCCGCGACCAGAAGACATGCGACGATGAGATGAAGCAGTCGCGTCACGTTGCCCGGAAAGGTTGCGTTGCGCTCCAACCATAACCCAAGCGCGGTGGGGCGCGAAGACTGTTTGTTCATACTCCGTCATTGCTTCGCTGCGCTCGCAATGACGGCGGAGGCACTCTTCCGCATCTCGTCATTCCGCTTTGCGGAAAGCGCGTGTCGATCGTTCATCTGCATCGTCCCGCGCGCTTGCTGCGCTGTCGCGCATGCGGCATGATTGCGACAACACCAATAACCAAGCCGCCATTAGAGACAGGCGATCAAGGGAGGTCTTTTTCGATGAAGCATGTTTTGTCGGGCATTTTCGCTGCTGCGCTGGCGCTGAGTGCAAGCGCCGTGCAGGCGCAGGACAAGCCGCCACTGAAGATCGGCGGCATTCTCGACATGTCGAGCCTGTATGCCGACATCACCGGCCCCGGCAGCGAGACCGCGGCCAAGATGGCCGTGGAGGACTTTGGCGGCGAGGTGCTCGGCCGCAAGATTCAGGTGCTGGCCGCCGACCACCAGAACAAGGCCGATCTCTCCGCCAACATCGCCCGCGACATGCTCGACAATCAGGGCGTCGAGATGATCTACGACGTCGCGGCCTCCGCGACCGCGCTTGCCGCCGGCGAGATCGCCAAAGCGCGCAACAAGATCATCATGTTCAACGGCCCGGGCTCGATCCGCCTCACCAACGAGGCCTGCGGTCCCTATACCATTCACTACGTGTTCGACACCTACGGCCAGGCCAATGTGACCGGCCTTGCGGCCGTGAAGTCGGGCCTCGACACCTGGTACTTCCTCACCGCCGACTACGCCTTCGGTCAGGATCTGGAGAAGGACACCAGCGCGGTCGTGACCAAGACCGGCGGCAAGGTGCTCGGCAGCGTGCGCCATCCGCTCAACACGTCGGATTTCTCGTCGTTCCTGCTCCAGGCCCAAGCCTCGAAGGCAAAGGTGATCGGGCTCGCGAACGCCGGCGGCGACACCGTCAACGCCATCAAGCAGGCGGCCGAGTTCGGCATCACCAAGGGCGGCCAGAAGGTCTCGCCGCTGCTCGCCTTCGTGACCGACATCGACTCGATCGGGCTCGAGACCGCGCAGGGCCTGTTGCTGGCGGAAGCCTTCTACTGGGATCTCAACGATGACACCCGCGCGTTCTCGAAGCGCTTCCAGGAGCGCATGAAGCGGCCGCCGACCTCGGCGCAGGCCGGCGTCTATTCTTCGGTGACGCACTACCTCAAGGCCGTGAAGGCGGCCGGCACGACCGACGCCGCGACGGTGATGAAAGTGATGAAGGAGACGCCGATCAACGACTTCTTCGCCAAGAACGGCAAAATCCGCGAGGACGGCCGCATGTTGCACGACATGTACCTGTTCGAGGTCAAGAAGCCGTCGGAATCCAAGGGCCGCTGGGACGACTACAAGCTGCTCGCCACCGTACCCGGCAGCGAGGCGTTCCAGTCGCTCGAGCAGTCGCGCTGTCCGCTGGTGAAGAAATAAACCTCGTCATTGCGAGGAGCGAAGCGACGAAGCGATCCAGGCTGTCTCCGCGGAAACATTTCTGGATTGCTTCGCTTCGCTCGCAATGACGAGTGTGGTGATAGACTAAGCAAAACAACGACAAGGGAGACGTCCCATGAACGACATGGTCCTGCAGAAGCTTGAAGGCGGGCTGCTCACCATCACCATGAACCGGCCCGAGCGGAAGAACGCGCTCAACCCGGACATGGTCGCCGGGCTGGTCGTGGCGGCACGGCGCGCGGCGGATGATCCGGAGGTGCGCGCGGTCTTGTTCAAGGGCGCGGGCGGCAGCTTCTGCGTCGGCGGCGACGTCAAGTCGATGGCCGAGGGCCGTGCGCCGCTGCCGTTCGAAGTGAAGATGGCGAACCTGCGCCGCGGCATGGAAGTGTCGCGCATCCTGCACCAGATGCCAAAGCCCGTGGTGGCACAGCTCGATGGTGCTGCGGCCGGCGCGGGTCTGTCGATGGCGCTGTCGTGCGACCTCCGCGTCGCCTCCGAATCCTGCAAGATCACGACCGCCTTCGCAAAGGTCGGCTTCTCCGGCGATTACGGCGGCACCTATTTCCTCACTCAGCTCCTCGGCAGCGCGCGGGCGCGCGAGCTCTATCTGACCTCGCCGGTGCTGACCGCGAAGGAGGCTCATGCGATCGGGATGGTGACCAAGGTCGTGCCCGACGCGGAGATCGACGCGGCCGCGCACGAGCTCGCACTGTCGCTGGCGCAAGGGCCCTCGATCGCGCTCGGCTTCATCAAGCGCAACATCAATAATGCCGAGCATCTGGCGCTGGAGGATTGCTTCGATGGCGAGGCAATCCACCACACCCGCTGCAGCGATACCGAGGATCACAAGGAAGCTGCAAAGGCGTTCGTCGAGAAGCGCAAGCCGGCCTTCAAGGGCGCATGACGATGGGCGCCTATATGCGGTTGCGGCAGATCTGCCTGGTCGCGCCGCAGCTCGCGCCTGTGATCACCGATATCGCTGATATCATGGGCCTCGCCGTCTGCTATCGCGACGGCAACGTCGCGAAGTACGGCCTGGAGAACGCGCTGCTGCCAGTCGACGCGATCCTGCTGGAGGTGGTCGCGCCGTTCAAGGACGGCACCACTGCCGGCCGCTTCATCGAGAAGAGCGGCGGGCGGGGCGGCTACATGGCGATCTTCTGCTGCAACGATCCCGACGAGCGCGGTCGTAACGCTAACGCGATGGGCGTGCGCACCGCCAATGTCATCGACCATGCGCCCTATCACGGCGTGCAGCTCCATCCCCGCGACTGCCGCGCCGCCTTCATCGAGTTCAACCACACCGAAGGCAGCGACGACATTTTGGGGCCTTATCCGCCGGCGGGGCCCGAGTGGCAAAAATTCATCCGCAAGGACGTGACGCAGGCGTTGACGAGCGTGGAAATGCAGAGCCCGGATCCGCAAGGGCTGGCCGAGCATTGGGGCAAGATCATTGGTGTTGCGCCGAGTGGCGGTGCCGACGGTGGGGCCGAGCTGAAGCTGCCCAATGCGAGCTTTCGCTTCGTCAAAGGCGCCAGCGAAATCATGAGCGCGCTGGAGTTTCGGGTCGCCGATGTGGCCGGCGTGCTGCATGCTGCCAGGGCGAAGGGACATGCCGTGGCAGGCAACGAGTTTTTGCTCGGTGGGGTGACGTTCCGCGTCAGTTGAGTGCTTGGTCGTGATCCGTCACCCTGAGGTGCTCGCCCCTTCGGCGAGCCTCGAAGTGCGACGGCCACCGGCGGGGCCGCTCATCCTTCGAGGCTCTCAGCGCGATGCTCGGCATCGCGCTACTCGCACCTCAGGATGACGGATCGAGAGAGGGCGTGCGGCGCGACCCTGCCGCAATCACCGCCCCCTGAAATTCGCCGTCCGCCGTTCTTCCGTGGCTTTCACGCCTTCCTTGAAATCCTCCGTCGCGCGCAGCCGGGTCTGCTCCTCGAGTTCGTGATTGGTCGCGGCCATCACGCGATCGGCCAGCCCCGCGCGCATCGTGGCGCGGGTGGAGACGAGGCCGAGCGGGGAGCATTCGGCGATTTCGCCGGCGAGCTTCAGTGCGGCCGCCTTGACCTGGTCCTGCGGCACCAGTTCGTTGGCGAGGCCCCATTTGAAGGCCTCTTCGCCGGTGACGCGGCGACTGGTGTAGAACATCAGCTCGGCGTTGTTCTTGCCGATCAGCTCGGGCAGCGTCACGGTCAGGCCGAAGCCGGGATGGAAGCCGAGCTTGGTAAAGTTCGCGGAGAAGCGCGCTTCGGGGCAGGTGACCCGGAAGTCCGCCGAGACCGCGAGGCCCAATCCGCCACCGATGGCGGCGCCCTGCACGGCCGCGACGATCGGCTTCTTGGCGCGGAAGATGCGCACGGCCTGGATGTAGAGATGGTTGATCGCCCCGAGGCTGTCGGCCGGATCGCCCTTGGCCGTCTTGTCGGCTTCGCGCGCCTCCTGAGCCTGCCGTGCCGGGTCCTGGAAATTCGCGCCGGCGCAAAACGCCTTGCCCTGCGCCGACAGTACCGAGGCGCGAATCTCGATGTCGCGATCGAACGCGTCGAGCGCGTCCGCGATCTGGTTGATCAGCGAAATGTCGAAGAAGTTGAGCGGCGGGCGGCGGATCTCGATGGTGCCGACGTGACCAACTTTCTCGACGCCGATATCTTTGTAAGTGCTCATGATGTCCTCGAATGATTAGCGCAAACCAAGCCCGCGGGCGATGATGCCGCGCAGCACCTCGGTGGTGCCGCCCTGGATGGTGAGTTTCGGCGCGGTCTTGATGGCGAAGTCGAGCTGCCGCTCCAGCGTCTCGCGGTTGGTCGCGGTCTCCTCGACGAAGGCGGCGAGATCGCGCACGCGGTGCGGCAGCTGCTGTTCCCACACCGTGCCGATGTCCTTGACGATGGAGGCTTCGACGACCGGCTCCTTGCCGGCTTGCAGCATGCCCGCGACCGAGACCGACATGCGCCGCATGGTGTGGAGCTGCGCCACCAGCCGGCCGATGCCTTCGGCACTGCGGGTATCAGGATTGGGACCAACCGCGCGAACCAGCTCGGTCAGCACGTAATAGGTCTCCAGGAAGCGCTCGGGGCCCGAACGCTCATAAGCGAGCTCGCTCGTCGCCTGCTTCCAGGCGCCGTCGACTTCGCCGAGCACGTGATCGTCAGGCACGAAGAAATCGGTGAACACGACCTCGTTGAACTCGTACTGGCCGGTGATCTGGCCGATCGGGTTCACCTTGATGCCGGGCTGCTTCATCTTGACCAGGAACTGGGTCAGGCCGTGACGCCGGTTTTCCTCGGTCGGCTGCGACGTCCGGAAGATCGCGATCATGTAGTCGGCGATATGCGCCGACGAGGTCCAGATCTTGGTGCCGTTGATGAGATAGCCGCCGTCGGTCTTGGTCGCGCGGGTCTTCGCGGCGAACAGGTCCGAGCCGGAGTTCGGCTCGCTCATGCCGATCGCGAAGCAGATCTCGCCGCGGCAAATGCGCGGCAGGATGTCCATCTTGATATGCTCAGGCGCGTATTTGATCAGAACCGGCCCGCTCTGGCGGTCGGCGACGAAGAACCGTCGCGTCGGCGCGTTGGCGACGCGCATCTCCTCCGTCACCACGTAACGTTCGAGGAACGAGCGCTCCTGGCCGCCATATTTTTTCGGCCATGTCATGCCGAGCCAACCCTTGGCGCCGACCCGGCGGGAAAATTCCGGCGCGTCGGTGTCTTCGCGATTGGGTTTGTGCGGATCGAAGGTGCCGGCGGCGATTTCCTCCGCGAGGAAGGCGCGCACTTCCTTGCGCAATTGCTCGCATTTCTCGGGCAGGCGGATCGGATCGAAACGAAGGGCAGCGGTCATTATTGTCTCGTCCCTGATCAGCGCGAAGCCACGAGCGGCCACAATTCGTCGGCGCCGCTGACGGCGATGAGCTTGCCGAGCTCGACGGCCCAGTGGCTTTCCGAACCGAAATCGTCGCGCCAGGCCAATGCCCGCAGCGAGTAGCGGTGCAGAATGTGCTCCAGGGTGAAGCCGATCGCGCCATGGACCTGATGCGCGATGGCGCCGCCCTTTTCCGCGGCTTCCGCGCATCGGATCTTTGCCGAGGCGGCTTCGAGGTAGACCGCGTCATCGAACGATCTTGCGTTGGCGATGGCGTCGGCCGCGGAGGTCGCCGCGGCAAGGGCAGCAGCCGACTCGCCGGCGAGGCGGGCGAGGTTGTGCTGCACCGCCTGGAATTTGGAGATCTTCTTCTCGAAGGCGACGCGCTCGTTGGAATAGCGCACCGAGATGTCGAGCATCGATTCCAGCGCGCCCGCGATCTGAAGGCTGCGCGCGACGCCGCCCATCAGCATCATTGTGGTCTGGTCGAAACCGCTCGGGGCGGGCTTAACGGTAATGGGCTGCGCCTTGTCGAGCGTGACGGTGTCGCTGTGGTCGTAGCCGACATTGAGCCCGGTCTCGATCCGACCCTTGCTCGCGTCGACCAGAGCGATCGAGGCACCGTCCTTGCCGTGTGCCAACACCGCGAAGTGCTTTGCCGCCTTTGCGAAGGGCACGCCGCGGGCGCGGCCGGAGAGCGCGCCGTCGGCGTCGCGGGTGATGCGATCCTTAGGCGACGCCGGCAGCACCGTCATCTCCCCTTCGGGGGATGCGATCTTCGCCTGCGCCAGCAGCCAGCCCGCCAGCATGGTTTCGGCCAGGGGAACCGCGACGGCGAAACGGCCGGCGGCGTTTAGCAGCGCAAAGCCGTCGGCAAGGCTCGCGCCGGAGCCGCCGAGATCATCCGGCACCCAGGACAACGGCAAGCCGGCCTCGCTCAGCGCCTGCCACAGCGGCGCTTGCCACGAATCCTTCTTGTCGTTGTTGACGGTCTGCGGATCGGCGAGATCGGCGAAGATTTTCTCCGCAGTCTCGACGACGATATTGTCACTCTCCGCCACAGCGTTCCCCGTGTTTTGCCATTGGCGCTTCCGGCCCCGTGGGCGGACGCGCAGGTTCTTCTTGCGCCCGATGATCCAAAAAAGCCATGGCCCTGACAAGCGCTGATCGCAGGTCAACCTGCGGCGCGGGCATGGGCGCAAGAAGGCTAATTCCGCTTAGCGGAGTTTGCTCGATTTGCAGGGCGCCGCAAACTCGCTAAACAGAACGCCGATGTTCAATCAAGGGGAAGGAAATCCGGATGGCAAAGGACAGTTTGTGCGCAATCGTGACGGGGTCCGCCTCCGGCCTGGGTGCTGCGACCGCGGAAATTCTCGCACGGAGCGGGACGCGGCTACTCATCAACTATTCCTCGAGCGAGAGGGAAGCGGAGGCGACCGCTGAGCTGTGCCGCAAAGCGGGCTCACCGGAAGTTCTGGTCGCGCAGGGCGACGTCTCGAAGGATGACGATTGCCGCAAGATTGTTGCGGCAGCCAGCGGCTGGGGCCGGCTCGACGTGCTCGTCAACAATGCCGGCACCACCAAGCATGTCGCTCATGCCGATCTCGACGGGTTGTCGGCAGAAGATTTCCAGCGTCTGTACGGTGTCAACACCATCGGCCCGTTCCAGATGGTGCGCGCGGCGCGCAGCCTGCTGGAGGCCGGCGCCAAGGCCTCGGGGCGGCCGTCCGCCGTGGTCAACATCTCCTCGGTCGCCGGCATCAGCGGCGTCGGATCGTCGATTGCCTATGCCGCGAGCAAGGGCGCGCTCAACACCATGACGCTGTCGCTGTCGCGCGCGTTGGCGCCGCTGATCCGTGTCAACACGGTATGCCCGGGCTATATCGACACGCCCTGGTTCACCAAGGGCCGCGGCGAGGCTGGCGCCAAGCAGGTGCGCGACAGCGTCGTGGCCAAGGTGCCGCTGAAGGTCGCATCATCGGCGGAAGACATCGCGCAGCTCGTCTGCTTCCTGGCGATGCCGGCCTCCAGCAACATGACCGGCGAGGTCGTGCGCATGGATGCGGGGATGCATTTGGTGACGTGAAGTCGTCATTGCGAGCGAAGCGAAGCAATCCAGACTGCCTCCAAGGCAACACTCTGGATTGCTTCGTCGCAAGAGCTCCTCGCAATGACGATGTGGGGGCCGTGTGCCTTTCCCCAGACGCCTTAGCTCGTCACCCCTTGATCACACCGCTCGCCACCAGCCGGTGCCAGATGAACAGCACCACCACGGCGCCGATGGTGGCCATGATGAATCCCGCGCCCTGGTCGGGACTGTAATGCCCGATGGCCTGGCCGATGAAGGTCGCGAGAAACGCGCCGGCGATGCCAAGGATGGTGGTGAGGATGAAGCCGCTCGGATTGTTCGGTCCCGGCGCCAGCCAACGCGCGATGAGGCCGGCGACGAAGCCGACGACGATGATCCACAACAAGCCACCCATGCTCATGTCCGTGCTCCCCTCGTTTGACTAAACCAAATCAGACTCTGCCCGCGATTTCTTGCTCGGTCGGCAGCCGTCCGTCTGGCGTCAGATGATCGACCACCTGCGGCAGATATTGGCTGAGGCCGGAGAGCAGATCGTCACGCGACAGGCCGCTCTGGGCGGACAGGCTCTCGATCTGGTCGGCGCCGAGCGCATTGGCGAGATCGCCTGGTGCGATCGCCTTGTTCTCGCCCTTGCCGACCCAGGTATTGGCAGCGTCGCCATGTCCGCTCTGCTGGAGCTGGTTGAGGAGATCGCCGAGCCCGCCGCTGAGCACGCTGCCGGCCGCGCCGCCCGCAAGCAGGCCGCCCAGGCCGCCCTTCAACAGGTCGCCGAGGCCGCCGCCAGCGCCTGCATTCACCGACGGGGGGAGATGCGTCGGCGTCGGCGCCGGGGACGGCTGCGGCGCGCTGCCGCTCTGGTTGCCGCTCAAATGTTTGAAGGCCTTCCAGGCGAGCAGGCCAAGCAGCGCCATGGTCATGGGCGACATGCCGCCGCTGGAAGAGGATTGTGAACTCGGCGTGCTTGGCCCGCGCGGGCCGTTCTGCATGCCGTTGAGGACGTCGAGCAAACCCATGGCGTTCTCCTTTGGCGCTTTCTTGCGGTAACAAGCCCCGATCGAAAACATATGAGCCTGTCATGACGGTTACAAGGCGATTGCGCCGCAACTGCGGGAATGGGCAGCAGGCACAGCCTCTGCTATCGAGGGCAGATCGTTAAAGGGGGCAAGCCGAGGTGATGACGGATCGACCGATCGTGGTGGCCGGCGCAGGCGCCATCGGATGTTTCGTCGGCGGCACCCTGGCGGCTGCCGGCCGCCGCGTCGCGTTCCTGGTGCGGCCGCGGGTGAAGACCGAGATCGAGCGGTTCGGCCTGCTTCTGACCGATTTCGACGGCTCCGAGACGAAGCTCGACCCGGGTCGCCTCGCGCTGTCGGAAGATCCCGCGATCTTCCACAGCGCCGGCATCGTGCTGGTCACGGTGAAGAGCGCCGACACGGCAGGTGTCGCCGACCAGATCGCGCAGCATGCGCCGCAGGACGCCGTCATCGTCTCGCTGCAGAACGGCGTCGGCAATGTCGCGGTACTGCGCGAGCGCCTCGGCGACCGCCGTGTGCTCGCCGGCATGGTGCCTTTCAACGTGGTCGGGATGGGCGAGGGCCGCTTCCACCGCTCGACCTCCGGCGACATTCATGTCGGCGAGGATGATACGAACACGGCCGCAGCGCTGTCGGTGCCGGGGCTCGCCATGCGCGCGAGCCGCGACATCACCGGCGTGCAATGGGGCAAGCTGATCATCAATTTGAACAACGCGCTCAGCGCCTTGTCCGATATGCCGCTCGCCGTGCAATTGGCGAACCGCGACTGGCGAAGGCTTTTCGCCGACCAGATGACGGAGGGGCTGGCTGCGATGAGGGCCGCCGGCATCACACCGGTCTCGGCGACGCCGATCCCGTCGTCCTGGACGCCCAGCTTGTTGAGGCTGCCTGATCCGATTTTCAAGCTGATCCTGGGACGGACCATGAAGATCGATCCCGAGGCGCGTTCCTCGATGTGGCAGGATTTGAAGCAGGGCCGCAAGACCGAGATCGACTATCTCCAGGGCGCGATCATCGCCCTCGCCGAGCAGAACAATGTCGACGTGCCGCTGTCGCGCCGCATTATTGCGCTGATCAAAGAGGCTGAGGCCGCGGGCAAAGGTCCACCGCGGCTGACGCCGCAGCAGGTTCGCGGGTAACGCGTGAGTGCAGGCTGCGCGACGGGAGGAGCAACGATGAAGCGTCGTCTGATGATCGGATTCGCGTTGGCCGTGCTCTGCGCCGCGTCCTCGGTCGCGGAGGCCCGGCCGCCGACGGTCATGAACTCTCCCGGCTATGACAGGCGATTGCAGGAGAGCAGGTCGCAGTTGGGGAGTTCTCCGACGACAACGGCGCCTGCGAATGCGCCGGTTGCAGCTCCCAAGCGCAGCAAGAAGAAGCCTCCGAACTGAGGCCGCATCCTTAGCCGTCGTCCTGGCGAAAGCCAGGACCCATACCGCGGAATCTATCGATAGTGAACGGTCGGAGTACCGAACTACAAGTCTGCCGCCCAACTGCTTCCTGGGGTAATGGGTCCTGGCTTTCGCCAGGACGACGGCGGGGCTTGTGGGCGCAGCTCAGCCCTTCTTCGCGGGCTTGCTCGGCGTCGGGCTGAACAGCTTCTTGATGTCGTTCAATCCATCCGACAGCCGCGGCCATTCGCAGGAGAACGAGCCCTTGGTGCAGGGGGCGCCCTTCGGCCGCGGCCGTGCGTCGCCGATGGCGGCCTGCTGGACTTTCGGCCGCTCGACCGGCACCGGCACGCGCTCGACCTCGGTTCGCAACGCGACCCGCTGGAGCTGCTGCAGCTGTTGTTCCTGCTGCTCGCGCTGCTGGCGCGCGGTGGCCTGCGCGGCTTCATTGCTGCGGCGCTGATTGGCGAGATAGGCGGTGTAGGATTCGTCGATCTTCTTCTGCTCCTCCGGCGTCGGATTGGGGCCGGCGATGTCGAAGGTGCGGTCCTGGAGGAAGTCGTAATAGGAATAGCCGCCACCTGCCTTGCGCCGGCCGGCGAATTTGGCGTTGCAGTCGGCAAGCGCAGCCGTCTTCTCGGATTTGGTCGTGGCTTTCTCGGCGGCGTCGGCGCAGGCCTCGAAGTCGACAGGCGCGCGCTTCCACCATTGTGCCTGGGCATGCGACGGCGCCAGCAGGAAAAATCCTGCTGCGGCAACCACAAGCGCCGCACGACGCGATGCAACTACGTCCGACATTCTACGAGAGCATTCCTTGCAAAACTCAACCCGAACTGAGTCGGACTGATTTTTGCCCCTTTATGGCCGGCTTGTCACCCATGGAACCGGGGAATTTCATGGCTGCGATGCTGACATTTTTTGCTTGACGTGGCGCAGGAGTCACAGCGTCACTTCGTCCTGCGGTCGCCTCATTGGCGACGCCAAGAAAACGAAGTGGAAACGCCTGATGCTGCTGCCCCTGTCCGACGTACCGCGCTGGTACGCCGAGCGCAAACCGCAAGGCACGATCGCCGTCCGTCACGGGCAGGATACGCTGACATGGGACGCGCTCGAACGCGGCGCCAATCGGCGCGCGCGGGCGTTCATGGCGAAGGGCGTCAAGCCCGGCGACTTCGTCGCGATCGGTTTGCCCAACGGCAATGCGTTCTTCGAGACTTCCTTTGCGGTGTGGAAATGCGGAGCGACCCCGACCTCGCTGTCATGGCGGCTGCCGCGCGGCGAAGCCGCCGCGGTGCTCGATATCCTGAAGCCGGCGCTGGTGGTCGGCGGCGAAACCGACTGGAACGCGCCCAACCGTCTGCCCGCGGATTTCGTGCCGGATGGCTTTTCGGACGAGCCGCTCGCCGCACCGGTGGCGCGCTATTGGAAGGCGATGACCAGCGGCGGTTCGACCGGCCGCCCGAAGGTGATCCTCGATCACCAGCCGGCAGTGATCGACACCGTCGCCACGCCGCCGCTCAACATCCCCTTCGGGGTCTCGCTGCTCAATCCCGGTCCGCTCTATCACAACGCGCCGTTCATCGTGTCGCACTATGCGCTGTTCACCGGCGGTCAGCTCACTGGCCTCGTCAAATTCGATGCCGAGGAGGCGCTGCGGCAAATTGCGCGCGAGCGCGTGCAATGGGTCAATTTCGTTCCGACCATGATGCACCGGATCTGGGCGCTGCCGGAGCACGTGCGCAACGCCTACGATGTGTCGAGCCTGCAGACCGTCTTCCACATGGCCGCTCCGATGCCACCCTGGCTGAAGGAGAACTGGATCGCCTGGCTCGGGCCCGAGCGAATCTGGGAGCTCTATGGCGGCACCGAGCGACAAGGCTCCTGCATCATCTCCGGCACGGAATGGCTGACGCATAAGGGCTCCGTCGGCAAGATCAGCGAGATGGCGCGCTTGCGCATCATCGGCGAAGACGGCAACGACGTCGCGCCTGGTGAGAGCGGCGAGATCTATTTCCTCAACAATGACGGCAAGGATGCCACCTATCACTATCTCGGTGCCGAGCCGAAGCGCCGCGCGGACGGCTGGGAATCGCTCGGCGACATCGGCAGGCTGGACGCGGAAGGCTATCTGTATCTCGGTGACCGCCTCGCCGACATGGTGCTGCGCGGCGGCGCCAACATCTATCCCGCCGAGATCGAAGCTGCCGTCTCCGAGAGCCCGGGCGTGCGCTCCTGCGTGGTGGTGGGATTGCCTGATCCGGAATTGGGCCAGCGCGTACACGCCATCATCGAGCCGGAGGGCGATGCGGACGGTCAGGCCATCGCCGACGGCATGGCGGATTTTTTGAGGGACCGGCTCAGTCGCTACAAGCACCCCGAGAGCTTCGAGATCGTCACCGCCCCGCCGCGCGACGATTCCGGAAAAGTTCGCCGCACGCTGTTGCGCGACGAGCGCGCGGCGTGGATGAAGGAGGGGCGCGCCTTCCGGATTTGGCCGGCGAAGGCGCGGGCGGACGCAGAGTAAGGGCGCACGCCAAGCAAGACAATTACGGAAGGATTTTGGGATATGACCATCACCATCGCTGCGAACGCTGTGCCGAAGCCGCCGGCCGAGATCATCGAAGGTTTTCGCGGTGCGCCGACCTCGGTCATTTCGGACAATCTCGCCCGGCTGCCGGGCGCGGTGGGGCTCAAGCCCTATCACCGCGGCGCCAAGCTGGTGGGCACGGCCTTCACGGTCCGCACCCGTCCCGGCGACAATCTCGCCATCCACCGCGCGCTCGAGCTGGTGGGCCCCGGCGACGTCATCGTGGTCGATGGCGGCGGCGATGAGACCCGCGCGCTGGTCGGCGAGATCATGAAGAACATCGCGCAATGGCGCAAAGCCGAAGGCTATGTCATCGACGGCGCGATCCGCGACGTCGCGGCGTTCGCGGCCGATGACTTTCCCTGCTACGCCCGCGCGGTGATCCACCGTGGGCCCTACAAGAACGGCCCCGGCGAGATCAACGTGCCTGTCACGATCGGCGGCAGCGTGATCTCGCCCGGCGACATCGTGGTCGGCGACGAGGACGGCGTGGTGTCGTTTGCCGCCGCCGGTGCCGCCGCGCTGCTGGACGCCGTGCGCGCCCAGGTCGCGCGCGAGGAGGAGACGCTGAAGGCGATCCGCGAGGGCCGTTATCAAGGCTCGTATGGCAAATCCTGATCAACGCGAGGCTTAAGTCAAAGCAATGGTCGGCTCGATCGCACGTCGACGTTGGCCATTGCCTCTTTCGAAAGTGATTTCACGACTTTGTTTCGGTCAGACTTGCTTCATGCTTTTTGCTGCTGGGGATACTTCACGTGACGAGGAATTACGCGATCGTCCTGCCTAGCTTCTTCGTTCTGTTGGTCTCTGGAAGCAACGAGGTTGGTTCGTGGAAGATGCCGCCTTTTGGCTCCGGCCGCGGGGCAGCGCCCATTTTCAATCGCGATCGCGTCACTGATAGTCATCTGGCAGTCGAGGCCGCTTCGACCGAGGCAGAGCGACGACTGACTGAAGGGGTTTACGCAAAAGCCAACGGTCTCCCCCCAGGTGAGGTGGAAAAGCGCTTTGCGGCAAGTGGAGTCCTGCGATGTCCTGGTGGAGATAGCAGCGCTCAAGTGACTGGTGCGCGCGACGTGATTACCACGGCGGCTCACGCGTTTCGGGACCTTTGCAAACCGCATACGTCACCTGACAAATGTATCTTCGAGTACTATCTCGGAGCCGAGAGGCGTACCATTCCTCTGTCAGCGACCCTATGGATGGGCACATGCGTTGAGAGTGCGCCCAAGGCGATTGTCAGCGATTGGGCAGTCGCAAAGCTCGAGTCGGCCGCGGAAGTGACGCCTTACGAGATCAATGAACGGACTGAAAGTGTGGTCGAGTTGGAGCGTGTCCTGGCGGTTGTCGGTTACGACATCGAAGCCACGGGAAAGAGGGACAGGTACGGCCCCTTCAACAAGACGATTCAGGAGTGCCAGATACGTGACGTAAGGGACTGGTCGATATTCGAAACGAGCTGCGAGTTCACAGTAGGGGCATCAGGTAGCGCTTTGTTTCGTCTGTTGGACGGTCGAATGACTCTGTTCGGCGTCCTTAATGGAGACTATCACGACAAAGAATATTGCCCACGAGGCAGCTGCGAGTTCAAGAGCCGGCATTGGTCGAGCGTGTATGTTACCGTGAAGGGTGAGTTCAAGGACCGCCTTCTGGCCGCCGTGAGCCAGTCTGCTGCAAAATAAAACGTAAAAGGGAGGATGGCGTGAGCCAGAAGGACGAATTCCACAATCTCGACGACACAGCCGACGGATTGTTTCGCGAGCTCGCGGCAGGCGTGACCACGCGCATCTTCTCCGGCGAGCAGGCGATGCTGTCGGTGGTGACCCTGGCGCCGCATGCGCAAGGCACGCTGCACCATCATCCCGAGGAGCAATGGGGCGTGCTGCTCGACGGCTCCGCCATCCGTGTCCAGGGCGACGAGGAGATTGCCGTGAAGAAAGGCGACTTCTGGCGCACGCCGGGCAACGTGCCGCACACCATGCGCGCCGGCCCCGACGGCGCCCGCGTGCTGGACATTTTCAGTCCGCCGCGGCCAGAATACAGAAAAGCGGGATCCGGTTTCGGGACCACTTAAAGCGCCAAGAGCAAAAGCCGGGCGCGAGACACAAGAGGGAGGGGACCATGACGATCACACGACGGACGCTGCTCGCAGCGCCGGCTATTCTCGCGATGACGCCGGCGTTGGCGCAGGCTTCAAAAATCACGCTGGTGGTGCCGTTTCCGCCGGGCGGATCGACCGACGCGATGGCGCGGCTGCTCCAGAGCCATCTGCAAACCAAGCTCAACCGCATCGTCATCGTCGAGAACAAGTCGGGCGCCGCCGGCGCGCTCGGTGCGGCGCAGGTCGCCAAGAGCCCGCCTGATGGCTCGACGTTCCTGGTCACCTTCGATTCCCACGCGGTGATCCCCTCCATCCTCGACAAGCCGCCCGTCGATGTCGAGCGCGAGCTGATGCCGGTGTTGCTGGTCGGCACCGCGCCTTACGTGATCGCCGCCGGTGCGGGCCGTCCCTACAAAAGCTTTGCCGACGTGGTGGCGGCCTGCAAGGCGACGCCCGGCGCGGTGAAATATGCCTCCGTCGGCATCGGCACGCTTGGCCATCTCGCCATGACCGTGCTCGGCAACAAGGCCGGCGTCGAGATCATGCACGTGCCCTATCGCGGCGGTGGCCCCGCCATGAACGACGTGCTCGGCGGCCATGTCGATTTGATCGCCGGATCGGCGGCGCTGGTCGCAGCCCAGCTCGGCACCAACATGCTGCGTCCGATCCTGCAGCTCGGCCGCGAGCGGCTGCCCGGCCTGCCGGATACGCCGACCGCGATCGAGGCGGGCTTCCCGGATTTCGAGACGCTGGCCTGGTGGGGCATCTTCGCGCCGACGGGGACGCCGCCGGACATCGTCGCCAGCCTCGCAACGGCGTCCAAGGAGATCCTGAGCGAGCCCGCCACCGCCGCCCAGCTCAAGGAGACGCAGCAGATGACGCTGCTGCTCGAGGACGGTCCCGCTTTCAAGACCTTCTTCGACAAGCAGGTCGCCATTTGGGGCAAGGTGGTGAAGGACAACAATATCAGGGCGTGAGATGACCGGCAGCCCGCCGCATTGAGCAACGCGGAGGGCTTCCGATCTCCCCTCCGCTTTGATATGAAGCCCCGGTAACCCGTTCTGCGGGTTCCGCGGTCCCGTAGCTCAGCCGGATAGAGCGACGGTTTCCTAAACCGTAGGTCGGAAGTTCGAGTCTTCCCGGGATCGCCAGCTTCCTACCGCGGTAAACCCCTTAAAACGTAGGCTTTTTGAACCGTGCGCTGTCCGTTCTCCATGAGGATGGGTGCTAAAACGTCATTACCGTCCATTACGCCCAGTACCATGGATTACAATGGGTTACGCCCAGTGCCGTCAGCTCCGTGCAACGCGGATGCAACACGGAGGTAGCCCTTTGTTCGTGATCCGTCCGCCGCCCTGGGCGTCCTGCGAGCGAGGTTGCTCGGCGGATTGCCCACGAACTTGCAGGACGCAGTAGATGGAAGGACCGATCGGTCGATACGCGCGAGCCCCCGAAGATTACACTGGCACTAAGAGTGTCGCCCATGTGCTTGGAGCGTGCGTAGCGAACACCATCTCGGCCAGCGGGCTTTGTCCGCGCAAACAGGCCGGACATCTGATAGCAAGCGATCTGGCCAAAAGTCTGCTACAATCCTGACAAGTGGGGGGCCGTCCACATCTGCAATCTGTACTCGATCACCACCAACCAAGCCGCCATCAGCTCGCTGTTCCGTGTCGTCAACCGGTACGTCGGCAACCTGGCGCCGCTGGCCGGCGTCTTTCCGGACTACAAGGCGCCGATCGTCCGGACCGGCGCCGAGGGTCGCGAGCTCGTCACGGCCCGATGGGGTATGCCTTCGTCTGCGCACGCGCTCATGGAGGCGACCAAGAAGCGCGCGGCCAAGCTGGAGGCAAAGGGCAAGCCCGTCCACTTCAAGGAATTGCTCCGGATGGAGCCGGATTCTGGAACCACCAACATCCGCAACGTGAAGAGCAAGCACTGGACGAGATGGTTGGGTCCGGAGCACCGCTGCGTCGTGCCGCTCAACAGTTTCAGCGAATTCAACACGGCCGAGGGCGGCGACATCTGGTTCGCACTCGACGAGTCCCGCCCGCTCGCCTGCTTCGCCGGCATCTGGGCCAACTGGACGTCGGTAAGGAAAGTCAAGGAAGGCGAGACCACCAACGACCTCTACGCATTCCTCACGACGGAGCCGAACGCCGAGGTCGGTGCCATCCACCCGAAGGCGATGCCCGTGATCCTGACGACGCCGGACGAAGTCGAGACCTGGATGACGGCGCCTGTGGAGGGAAGCCCTGAAGCTGCAGTGGCCGCTTCCGGATGGAGCGCTCCGGATCGTCGCCCGGGGCGTCAAGGAAGATACCCCGGCTTCGCCTTCGTAACTCCGGGAACACCCACCGGTCGGCGACTAGGGAGCTGGAGCCCATTGAGGCGCTTGACTTCACGCTCGCCATTCGAACAAAAATAGAACAAACGATTCCTGCCGCGAAGGTCCGCGTGACTAAACTGCCGCAACTGCCCGTCTACTATTATCTCGACCATTTCGCCGAAATGCTCGGGTTCGTGCAGCGAACGTACGAACCCGTTCTTGGCCCGGATCATCACGCGTTCATAGCGCGCTTCGAGGGCCTTTCGAGAGATGCCCGATGCCTGTTGATCCGCATGATCAACCGGCGTGGTGCGATATTCAATCGGTCCCTTTTCGACTACACCGAGATCGACGATATCGAGCAGGCGACGTCGGATCTGATGATGGTCGGTCATGCCCGGGTGCTCGGTGAAATCGACTACGCAGGGTTTGTCGCGTGTCTTCCCAAAGATGTCCTCTTCACCGGTGCACAGGCGGCTGGGTGCAAAGACGTCCGCAAGTCTTGGGCCAAAGCCAAGTTCATCGACTACTATCTCGAACAGATCCCGTTCTCGACGGCCGCGCAGCGCTGCGGCGCCCGGAAATTCATCGCTCTCGACGGCACGCGGCCAATCGAATTCCTGCTCTATCTCTACTTCGGCAAGACCGAGGTGAACCTCAAGAACTTCGCGCTGCGGGACTTGGGCATCCTCCGCACCAACCGCGAGACCGCGTTCAGCGCACGCTTCACCGATGCCGAGGAGGCGCTTGCCTCTTTCCACTACAGCCAAATTCTCGACCGCCTTGAGCACGGATCAGAACCTGTCCACAGGCGGGCCGCCATCGACGTTCTGTCCGGGCCTGCCTGCGAGACACAGTACGCCAAGGACCTCCGCAGCCGAGCGGCTCATCAGACCGGACTTTTCTTCGAGAAAGCGGGCGAGAGCGATCTTGCCCGTCAGCTCTACCGCGCGGGATGCTCGCCGGAGTGCAACGAGCGCCTGGTCCGCCTGCTTTGCAATACCGGGGATCGCACCGGAGCCGAAGACCTGCTGCAGCGGATGATCGATGATCCCGCCAGCGACGGGGAGCACATTTTCGCAACCGACTTCTACGCTCGCAAGTTCGGAGGGAGGCGCACAGGCGTCTACACCGAACTGCTGCGGTCCGGGCGAACGATCACCGTCGACGATACCCATCGGGGCAATCCAGAAGCAGGCGTCGCCGGCGTTCTGCGGCGCGAGGGCACCAAGGTTTTCTTCACTGAGAATGTGCTGTGGCGTACCCTGTTCGGCCTTCTCTTCTGGGACGAGCTCTTCGAGAGCGCCCGTATGCCCAGCGGGTTCGACTGGCTACCGCATTGCCTGAAGGACCGCAGCTTCCGTCGGCTCTTCGCCGGGCCGATCGACGAGAAGCTGGCCGCCATCGCCTCCGGAGCTTCTCTTCCGTTGATCCTCCGCACCGTCGCAGCAAAATGGGGCCGCCCGAATGGGATCTTCAGCTGGGATCTCGTGCAAGTGGAGGCGCTCCGCGCGCTGCTCGAAGGATGCGATCCGAGCTCCATAGCCAGCATCATCCGCAGCATGTGCGACGACTTCCGCGGCATGCGGGACGGTTTCCCCGATCTGATGCTGGTACAGGACGGCAAAGCGTCCTTCATGGAGGTCAAGGCCGAGGGGGACGTGATCCGCCGCAACCAGCTGACCCGCCTCCGCCAGCTCGGCGCCGCCGGCATCAACGCCGAGATCGGTCGGGTGGATTATCGTTTCGACCCCGAGCAGGATTACGTAGTGGTCGACATCGAGACGACCGGCTCCTGGTCGAACGGCGATCGCATCACCGAGATCGGCGCGGTGAAGGTTCGCAATCACTGTGTCGTCGACGAGTGGCATTCTCTCATCAATCCTCAGCGGTCCATTCCCGCAAAGATCGTTCAGCTGACTGGCATCACCAACGAAATGGTTCGGGACGCACCTGTGTTCGCGGAGGTAGCGGACCGGTTCATGGACTTCATGGGGGACGGCATTTTCGTGGCCCATAATGTCAGCTTCGACTACGGTTTCATGGCTTACGAATTCGAAAGGCTCGCGCGGCGCTTCAGATTCCCGAAGCTCTGCACGTGCGCGGGAATGCGACGGCGCTATCCGGGACACAAGTCCTACGGACTTGGGAAACTTTGCGAGATATATGGCATCTCGCTCCACAATCATCATCGAGCCTTATGCGACGCGCGGGCAACGGCGCAGTTGTTGAACCTCATCAACAAGAAGCGGGACGAAGAGGGGTGCCGCGAAGCAGCGTAGCCAATCATAATCCAGCAGGTGCCTGGAAGGACCAAGCTATGCGGCCGCATCTGAGAATTCAGTCGATCCTGACAAGGGTTCGTTGATCCGCTGACTTGTAGATCGCTTCCATGAGCTTCATGTCGCGCAATCCTTCCTCGCCCGGCGTTCTTGGCAGAGTGTCGGTGAGAACGCATTCCGCCATGTGATCCAATTCCAGGGCGAACTGGTCTTTTGCGGGGATCTCGATCAACGCCTCGGTCTCGCGGCTATCTATTGCGCGACGCACTGTCAACCGCTGCCCTTTGTAGGGATAGGCATTGTCCAACAGGAGATTGCCGCCGTCCGAATGGACCGCCAGGCGCGATGCCCTATGGATGCCGTAGCTGGTGGAAAGGTTGGCCATAGCGCCGGAAGGGAAACGCATGATCCAGGCGACGCTCTCTTCCACTTCGCGAAAACGCGGATCGCCGTCGGCCGAGTGGATGCGAGCCTCGATATCGACGGGCTCCTCGCCGGTAACCGCCCGCGCGGCGTTGAGACAATAGATGCCGACGTCTGGCAGGGATCCGCCGCCGGCCAATGCCTTGCGGAGCCGCCATTGCTCCGGATCTCCTTGATTCTGACCGTTGATCGATTCGATCAGCTTGATCGGCCCGAGGTCTCCGCTTTGCGCACGACGAATGACCTCCAAGTGATGAGGCTGGTAGCGACACCGATAGGCGATCATCAGCTTGACGCGCGCCGATGAGCACGCTTCGACCATCGACCGAGCATCCTCCGAACTCGTGGCCATCGGCTTCTCGCACAGCACATGCTTGCCGATGGCCGCCGATCGGAGAACGTACTCCTTGTGCATCGAGTTCGGCAGAACGACGTAGACGACCTTGACGTCTTCCATCTCGCGGAGCCGCTCGAGTTCCTCATAACCGAGCAGAGCTTCCCGTTGGACGCCATACTGGCGGCCAAGCACGGTCAGCTTGTCCGGCGATCCCGAAACCAGCGCGGCCACGCGGCTTTTCTTCGCTTGCCCGAAGGCAGGCAGTATTTGCTCGACAGAGAGACGACCCAAAGCGACGACGGCGAAGCCGACGCGTTCACTCGACGGGAGGGGGCCGTCCGCATTCTCTTCGCCCGCTTCACTTGATCTTACGATGGACGGGAAGGTTAACTTGTCTCCTTGCGTCATCCCGGTGTCTACAGGTGCGGCTTGAGCCAATCCGGCACGCGATGCGTTTGCAGCCAGTAGCGTCGCTGCCGAAAGTCCGAGCGCACCACGGCGCGTCAGGGAAGAATGCGGAGAGCCTATGCCGAGCTTTGTCATCGCACTCAAACCTGCCAAGATTGCACCGGTTCCTCCACATCCGGCATCAGCCGGCGAATAAACATCGCGCAGCTAGTGATCCAAAGAACCACCGAAATCGTTTGGCGCTGCCCAGGATGGAAGGCCGCCTTCACCGTGCAATGCAGGGAGCGTCAGGCCAAGTTCCAGCGATAAGGTAATTTCTGATAACACGAAATATCACTTGCGCCGTCGGGCAAAACAGTGGTTCATAAGGCGCTGGTCCTAGCAAGACGAAGGAGCCAGCCCGATGGCAAATGACGTCGATACATCTTCGGAATTGTCCAAGATTGCGAAACTGAACGGCGACTTCCGAAGGAACTACGGCACGCTCATCGGAGCGATTTTGTATCTCCGGACCGTGAGCGCCGCCCGCCGAAGCCCTTGGCTTTGGGCCGGCCTGATTTCGATCGCTCTTTCGACCGTGCTGAGCTGGTTGGGGCGGCACGGTTGGTATTTGCCAGCCTTGCCTTGATGGCACCGAACAATGCCCCCTTTTCCTTGTAAAGCGCGCCCCGACGCCGACGAAGGGAATCAGATGAGAGCCAGACGTAGCGTCCCGAACTCAGCGGGGCAGGTAACAGCACGTAGTCCTCGATCTCCCGATTCGCCGCATCCAACCGCATCACGGCAAGCAGGCCCGATGAGATCTGCCTACGGTAGGCTTTCCATTGCGCAGCGTGGTCCTTTCCACGATGCGCCAGTCGTCGCGCGACGAGAAACGAAATCATGCGCGCGCCTCCGACAGTCAAGCCCTATGCCGTTCGGAACAAGATCAGCCTGAAGGCCAAGGCCGGTTCGCAGCGCCTCCGCGAGTTCGGTGGCATGCCTCGATTGTTCGGCGGCCCAAAAATCCTGCATATCGATCCAGTCGCAGTCGCGCGGCGACACGTATCCGATCAGCGCATAGGCCTTCCGCAGCGAACCGAAGTGCTTCACGTACGAGGAGACGTGATTGAGACCCAGCGTCGTATTGATGATGTGCGAGTTGAGTTTACCGCGCCGGCGGAGCGTGAGACGAAGGCGCAACAGCATCTCTTCTTCCGGAATCTCCACGCGGCGCTCGGCCAGCAGCTTCTGGGCGCGAGCGAAGATGCCTTAGTCCACGATAGGCTCGATCGCCGCAGCGCCCCGGACCCAAGCGTTATCCGGATTCTTGACCAGCTTCTGCCCCAAGCGTCTTGAGGTGCGATTGTAGACGGTCTTACCGATGTAGTTCTCGTTCCCGAGAATGGTGGGTATCATGCCGTCGGTCCAGGGCCGACCGTTGTGATTGGCGATGCCCGCCTCGTTCAGTTGGCGACTGATGTCGCTGTAGGACTTCCTGCAGTTGACGAACTGGTCGAAGATGTCCCGGATCACGGCGGCCTCTTCGGCCGACCCGTGCTGCAGGCGAACGCGATCCGATTGCAGAGCCTTGAATTGTCCCTTGCGAGAAGGGCCTTCGGATGCTCGCTTTCGTCGACCATCAAGCGTCGGAGGCCGTAGCCAACGGGAGCGCCAACGCGGTATCCAAGGCTCGCGACCCGGCAGTGTCCGGCGTGCACCTTGACGGAGAGCTCCCGGCTCTACTCGGCGGCCATGCCGCGCTTCAGGCTTTTCGCGATCCCGGAAACAAAGGTGCCGTCGTTCTTGAATATCTCCGCGCAGTATTCGACCTGGACGCCACTCCGCTTGCACAGGAATTCGTAGTAGGCACTCTCGTCGACATCTTGGAACCGGCCCCAGCGACCGACGTCGTAAGCGAGGATGTGGTCGAAATCGGCTCGACCCGACTGAACATCTTCGATCAACTCGATGAGACCAGGACGCCCCTTGATCCGGAGTCCGCTCCGGCCCTCGTCGCGATAGGTGCGCGCAATCGTGAGCGCGTTTCGTCTCGGCATAGGCGGCGATGGCAGCGATCTGGTTCGCGATCGAGTAGCGCTGGAGCTCCCTCGACATTCGAACGTACTGCGCAGCACGGGCCGCCCGGGATCGCCTCGCCAAGCTTGTCCCTTTGGGAACAACGAGCCAGTTACCTATGCACCCTCCTGCCACGTCGGAGGTACCTGCGAGTGCAATTACACCTTTCACGGTCGGGATAGCAATGCCGAGCAGCCTGCCGGCGGCACTGCGGCGCACCTCATGCCGGCACCGGAAGGTGGCGTTGTGCACAGCGCCGCGGAATACGGGGACAAACCTCAGCCCTGCCGATTGCGAATCCCTGCTGCGTGCTAACCGCCCGGAACGAGAAGACAGGCGAATGGATTCGTCCCGTTAGGAGCAAGCTCGATGCTGATGACGAAGGAAAGACGGCCGGCGATCAGAATGCTGCGCGGATGGGCGCTCAGCCTTCGGCAGGAGGCGGGCGCCATCCACGAATGCGAGGAGCACGGCTGGGCAAAGGACCGGGCCGACCTTCACGCGCGCGAGCGCGCGTTGGACATCGCGAGGCAGGAGCCGCCGGACGGCTTGTCTCCGGATCAGGCTGTCGCCGAGCTGCGCGGAATGCTGGATTCGATCGGCGATTCCTGCCCTGAATGCCCGCCCGACTGAACCGCACGGACCGATCCCGTCGTCAACGGTCAAGGGATCAGGGGTGCCTCCATAGTGCCGAGATGCTCAGCAGCGGCACGCACTCTGCCAGCGTGCTTTCGCCGCTTGTCCGCGAACTCCGCTGCGTCTACCGACGAACGCACCTTGTAGCCAGCCGCCGTCAAGCGGGCGCACACCCGCGGCACTTCCGCAGCACTGGTGTCGTCGGATTGTGGCTTGAGGCCGATCAGTCCATTCAGGTCGTCGATGAGGCGCAATCCTTCGCTTCGGAGCAGGATCGCCAGCGCTCGGCTCCCGCGGTCCTCGATCAGCAGTTCGAACATCAGTGCGAGGTCCAGCATGGCCCCGAGCGTTGCAGGCCAAGCCGAGCCGACGCCAACCGATCGAAAGTAGATCAGGGATGGATGGGAAGCATGGCTCTGCAGGACGGTGGCGCACCAGTCCCGTCCTTTGTAAAGCACGCGCCTGATTTCCTCCGGAGACTCGAGGTCGGCGTAACGCTCCAGCAATCCGAGAGCCGAGGGTGGCTGACCTGCAGCCGTCGTAAGTTTGAGAATTCCGGCATCGCGGCGGGAAATACCCTCTTGTACCTGAAGGAGGTAAGTAACAGCCATTGTCAGGACCGAGAGGCCCGAAAGGCCGGCCAGGATGAGCGCCCAGCGTGCCGGGCCATGGGCCTCGATGCCGCTCAGTCCCACGGTGCACAGCGCGCTTCCGACGATGAAAAGTGCCTCCTGGAAATCGGCTGGTGGAGAAAACCAGTCCCCCAACGCATGTGCGATCAGGCCGAAGCCCAGCCACAGAAGGACCATCCAGATAAGGAAGGAGCCCATGAGGATCGCCGGAGCGAAGCTGGTCGAGACCCCGCTCTTGCCACGTCGAGCCCACTTCCAAACCGGAAGCGCGACTGCGAGGAGTCGTCGCGCCACGCGTAGTGCACCGCGGCTCTCTCCCGGCACCACCACAGTATCGAATACGTCTCGAAGCGCGAAGACGACGAGGACGACGCCTGCCGCAATCTCGATCCCGTGTACGAACATCGGCCACTAACAGACCTCTGCTCCGGTCGTTCCAATAGATCCGATCGGCGAGCGGAACACAGTCGGTACCGCCCTGGAGACCACGCTAGTTCGGCCGCCGCCCTGCTGGTCAGCGTCGGCGGAAATTCCGAGTAGGTCGCGGCCAACCACTTAGCATTCCGAGATGAACTGCTGACTAACCGACCGTCAAGGATTGCGCCGCGAGAACGAGATCGCGTAGGCGCCGTTGCGGACATCGACCATCGGATCGTCGGACTGCTCGATCCCGTCGGTGAGTTGGCCCGGCAGGAACAGGAGCTTCTTTTGCGCCTCCTCACTGTTCGCCACGGCTTTGTCGATCGTCAGCACGCCAAGATCGACCAGCTTGCGATCATCAGGCCAAGGCTTCGATGGGTCCTTGGTGGAGTCGCCCTCGGCAGCGAGTTGCGCCTTGAACCGGAAGGTCACCGGCCCCTGCTTCAATCGTGAGGGCAGCTCCTCCATCAGGAAGTCCGGCGTCATCTTCGCAGCCTCCGCCTTGTCCAGGTGCACGAGCTTCTCGGGAATCATCTGGTAGCGGACGGCCTGTCGCTGACCACCTTTGTTGACTAACACAAACGCATTGATGCCGAAGTAGGCCTCGTTAGCAAAGCTGTTCGGCGTGGCGACCGTGGCGAAGGCAGCTGGGACAGTGGGGTGGCTTGCCACGAACTGCTCAAATTTCGTCGGCTTGGCCGCGTCCGGTGGGCTCTGCGCGATTGCGACGAGCAGGTCGCGAAATTCCTCGCTGGTAGCGACGGGGAAGAATTTGAGCGAATTGATCACGATGTCCGTGTCGCTGCCGTCGGGCAGGTGAAATTTCACCGAGATGCCATGCGGATTGGCGTCATCCGATCCGTCGGGCAGATTTGGTACTCCCGTGGAGTCCGAGAACCGCACCGTCACCGGGATGTCGGTGCCGCCGAAATGCACGGCCTTGCTCAAGCCGGCAGCTTCCGGAGATGCCTTAAACTTCCCCTCGGCCACGACCCCCTTGGCGTGATTGGCACGGAATCCAGCGTGGACGCCGAATACCTTGTTCATCTGGTTGACGATCTGCTCCTCGACCGGCGCGTCCTCCGCTCGGGTGACAGCGGGCAAGGCCAGGCCAAACGTGACCAGCGCGGCGACGAAGTTGCGGTTCATCATCAGCGGCTTCTCCTCTAACGGATATTGCAGCATAGCAGCATAGCTAAGCAGACCAACAGGGGCCCTGTAACTCTAACGGACCTTTGACTGGTTGGCCCCGTCCTGTCGCGTAAGCTCAGCATGAGCGCACTGGGACGCACCGGCGATCACGGATCTGGGTGCGTCCCTGGCGCGGCTTGTTGGCTGCCACACAATTGAGTGGGGCCGAACGCAAAACTCTTTAGGTGTCTTACGGACGTAATCGTCCAAAATGTCGAGGGACAACTATGTTTGCCAGAATGACTATTGTGAGTGTCATTGCTTGCACTGCGGCCGCATTAACCGCGATTGACGCGTCTTCTTTAGGAGGGCCCGAGTTCTTTCTCCCCCTCGATGACGCGGCACAGGTTGCGGCACGAAACGTCTTGGTGAAGGCGGTCGATTACCGGGGCAGTCCGGCGCTCGAGGTTCGCCGCCTTGTCTCGGGCGCTGCTCCGGACATAGACACCTTTGCTTTCGTGCCCAGCTTTGACTTTCATAACGGCACCATCGAGATCGAACTTGCCGGTAGCCCGCTTCCTGACGCGCCTCCAGGAGCGCGCGGATTCGTCGGGGTGGTGTTTCGGGTTCAGACAAGTGATGGGTCCTTTGCCACCGAGGGCATTTACGTGCGCCCGACCAACGGCCGTGCGGAGGACCAAGTTCGGCGCAATCACTCAACGCAGTACTTCGCCTATCCAGGTTACGACTTTGCTCGCCTCCGCCGCGAGGCGCCGGGCCAATACGAGTCCTACGTCGACTTGAGTCCGGGCGAATGGACGCCGGTGCGCATCGAGGTAAAAGATAACACCGCAAGGCTGTTTGTGGGCGATGCTTCGCAACCAGCTTTGATCGTCAACGATCTGAAGCACGGACCGGACGCGCACGGCAGCGTTGGGCTCTATGTCGACAACGGCACTGATGGGCATTTTCGGAAGCTCCGCGTCCGGCGTACGAACTGACCTGTGGAAGCTGATACGTCACCCTCCCTATTGCTCCGTTGCCAAAGAGCGCCTCAGCCGCCCTGATGTCTGCTTTCGCTGGGATTGTGTTGGCAGCTCGGTACGGCGGCGAGGAGTTCGCGCTTTTGCTGCCCAACACCGGCGCGGAGGGATGCGGCGAGGTGAGTGAGCGAGTTCGGAAGGCGTTGCGCGAACTCAGCATGCTGCACGCTCTAAATCTTCCTTCCAAGCTCGTCACGGTCAGCCTCGGAGGCACCACCAACACCCCATCCAAGGTATGACCGAAGATGCCCTTGTCGCGACAGCAGACCGGGCGCTCTATGCGGCCAAGGAAAGCGGTCGCGATCGGCTGTGTGTGCAGGTCAGGTTATCCCTTGGCCCGGCGCAAAGACCGCATGAGCCCAGGCGCCTGAGCGCCATCCACCCGAAGGCGATCCCCGTGCCCGACGGTGTCGGAAGAGGTCGAGACCTGGGCTGCCGAACGCGAATGAAGCAGGATCCGGCATCCGACTTAGCGCTGCGGATCCATGGTCGTTCACGCAGTTGTTGCGGCGCTTTCTTAACTTGGATCAATGCGCTGGCGCTAAACTGGCCAAAAGTACCGTCTGAGGCGCACAGGACCTGTTTCTTTCCGGCTAAGTTAGTTTCTATCGCCGGCAGATACCGTTGGGCGCCGGCGCTGAGAGTTCAAGCGGGCTCCCGCCTATCAGGCCGGGAGTGGCGTGTCGTCATTCAGGTCGCACGAGGGTGATCCGATGCCGGCAAATCTTGCGTCAGCGCTCATTACCAAACTCGCTGTGTCGAACCATCTGGATGGCGAGGACATCCGCGCCATTCAGGGCCTGCGCATTCGTGAGCGGCATCTCGGCGCCCGTGAAATTATTGTCGCGGATGGCGTTCGTCCGGGCGAGTGCTGCTTGATCGTTGAGGGGTTTGCCTTCCGCTCGAAAACCACCGCCGACGGAGAGCGACAAGTCCTGTCCTTGCATATTCCCGGTGACATACCTGACCTTCGAAGCCTTCACCTCGGGATCATGGACCACGATCTGGTCAGCCTTTCGCCTTGCACGCTGGGGTTCATTTCGCAAACCCGAGCTGACGGAAGTGACGGCACGACACCCGCACCTGGCCGCTGCCTTGTGGCGAGAGACGCTGATCGATGGTTCTATCTTCCGCGAATGGATCGTGAATGTCGGGCGGCGGCCCGCGCTGCAGCGAATGGCTCACCTGTTGATGGAAGTGCACGAGCGGCTTCAAGCAATCGGGCGCACTCGGGGGGGGGGAGAGTTTAGCTTGCCCATCACTCAAATTGACCTTGGCGATTGTTTGGGACTTTCAGTGGTCCATACGAACCGTACCCTTCAAGCTCTGCGCGGGGAACGGTTGGTGGAAACGGACAGATCGGGCTTCAACTTGCTCGATGAGGAGCGGTCTGCGGCCCAAGAGCTTTGAAGTGCTGCGCTATCTCGCCGAGCGCGCCGGACGGACGGTTACCAAGGAAGAATTGATCGCGGCCATCTGGCCGAACGTCACGGTCAGCGAGGAGTCGCTGACCCGCTGCATCAGCGACATTCGCCTCGCGATCGGCCGTCGCCGCCCAAGAGATCATCAAGACGCTGCCCAAGCGAGGCTATTTGCTTGAAGGACCCGTGTCACGCGACGACGACCAGATCGATCCGTCGGCAGGCAACCTCGCGCTACCCGACAGGCCTTCGATCGCCGTTCTGCCCTTTGTCAACCTAAGCGCCGATCCCGCGCAGGACTTCTTCGCTGATGGAATGGTCGACGACATCATCACGGCGTTGTCCCACTTCAAAGCGCTCTTCGTCATAGCGCGGAACTCGAGCTTCACCTACAGGGGGCGCGCGGTCGACGTGAAACAGATCGGGCGCGAGCTTGGTGTGCGCTATGTCCTGGAAGGAAGCGTTCGCAAAGCCGCTGACCGGGTACGGATCACGGGACAGCTGATCGATACCACCTCTGGAGCACATCTGTGGGCCAATCGGGTCGATGGCAGCCACCGCGATATATTTGGCCTGCAGGATCAAGTCACCGAGAGGGTCGTCAGCGCCATCGCATCGGCCGTCGAAAAGGCGGAGATCGAGCGCGCGAGGCGCAAGCCAAAGCCGAGTCTGGATGCCTATGCGCTATATTTGCGCGGGATGGCCAAGGTGTATCAGTTTGCGAGCCGGCAAGCGAACGAAGAAGCCTTGCGCCTGTTCTACCGTGCGATCGAACTCGATCCAGACTTTGCATCTGCCTACGGTCGCGCCGCCTCTTGTTACGCCCGTTCCAAGGCCGACGGATGGATTGCGGTCACGCCAAACGAGATTGCCGAGGTGAAGCGACTCGCTCGGAAAGCGATTGAACTGGGGAGAGACGATGCGATCGCGCTTGCCGCGAGCGGGTGGGCTTTAGCGTTTGTCGTTCGCGATCTCGCCGCAGCCGCTGACTTGATGGATCGGGCGCTTGTGCTCAACTCCAATTTGGCAGAGGCTTGGCGTTTCAGCGGATGGGTGAAGAGCTGGCTCGGGCAGCCCGAAGCGTCGATCGAGCGCTTCGCACGCGCCATGCGCTTGGACCCGCTCGATCCTCGGATGAGCGGGATACGAAGCGGCGTCGCCCACGCACATTTCTTCGCGGGCCATTACGACGAGGCGGCAGGCTGGGCTGCAATGGCATTGCTGGACAGTCCAGATTTTCAACCCGCTTTACGTATCGCTGCCGCAAGCAATGCAGTGGCCGGTCGTCTGGAGCAGGCACGGCGTTCGGTGGCCAGGCTGCGGGGCCTAAATCCGAAGCTGCTTGTTTCCAGTTTGACAGACAGCTTGGGGCCTTATCAAAAGGCCGAGAACGTGTCGCGATACGAAGAAGGATTGCGTCGGGCCGGACTGCCGGAATAACGATCGGCAATGAGGTCTCACGACCCAGTGAAGCACTTCCGGTTTTGGCCCCTAGCTGACCTGCCACCCGCAGTTGGTCCAGGACCGCTTGTGACCCAATTCGGACATCACCCCTCCGGCACCCCTACGAGGCGCAAGCCTGCATACACCCGCTCGCGCCAGGCAAGGTAAGTCGGATCATCGCTTGATTTGGCGGCGCGCAAGCGATTGACGGTAAAGCCCGGGTTGAGCGAAAGTCCCACCTTTGCGGCGGTTCGCGCCTCATCCAGCGCGCCGAGTAAGCCCAAGGCAGCGGCCAAATATAAATGGGCGAGAGGATAATTGCGGTTGGCTTCAATGCTTCGTCTTAGCCAACCAGCAGCTTCGGCATCCGCACAGAGCTGCAGCTTGGCCATGCCCACACAATAGAACCACCAATAGGCAGCGATATCCCGGGGGGAGAGACGGAGGGCCTCGAGTATATGGCCTTCGGTCTCAGCAGCGCGACCGGTAAACATTTTGGCCAATCCGATAGCGCTATGAGCGTTGGCCAAATTGGCATTGAGTACTAACGCATGTTCGCATTCAGCGATCCCTCGGGCAGCGCGGTTTGTAAAAATGTAGACATAACCCAAGACCAGGTGGGCTTGTGCATGGTCCGGGGCCAATGAAAGCGCTTTGATCGCATACGTTTCGGCTGCCGAAAAGAGCGGGGCTCGGTTGTCCGTTAACAGGTCGGCCCCGATGGTCACATCGACAAATGCCATGCCGACCATTGCCTCGATACTTCGTTGATCGATGGCTAAGGCCTGTTCGAAAAAACCGCGCGCCTGAGTCAGGTACTCGGGGGTCGGCCCCATAAATATGGAAGCCATGCCCTGGAAATATAGATCCATCGCATCGGGATGGGACGAACGCTCCGCTCGTCGTGCCTCGGCTACGATGAGTTGGGCATCTAATGTGCGGGCGAGCCTCGATACGATTTCGTCCTGCATATCGAAAAGATCGGCGACGGGCTTCTCGAAGCGCTCCGCCCAAAGAGTTCTTGCGCTCTCGGCGTCAATTAGCTGCACGTTCACCCGAAGCCGCTTGCCACGACGCTGTACTGAGCCTTCAAGCACATAGCGGATATTCAACTCCCGCCCGATCTCGCGTACGTCGTTTGATTTGCCCTTGTATGAGAAGGCGCTGTTGCGGGCGATGACGAACGAGCCGCTGATGCGCGACAGGTCAGTGGTCAGGCTCTCAGTGACACCATCGACAAAGTAATCTTGCTCCGGGTCACCGCTAAGGTTGGCGAACGGCAGCACAACGATGGAAAGGCGAGGCGGCGAAAGTGGGCCCGACCTGGTGCGCTCAGCTTGTGCCGCTCGGCTGGGCCTGTCCGGGACCACCGCATAAGCTCGGACCGGAAGGGCAATGTTCTTGAGATTCTGCTCGCCCAGATCGAAGAACTCAACCGCGACCTTGCCTCGAACGTAATCGTAGGCAGAAGACGAGATGCAGATGCCGCCGGGCTCTGCGATGCTCTCAAGCCGCGCCGCAATGTTAACGCCGTCTCCAAAGACATCATGGGGCTCGACGATTACGTCGCCGATATTGATGCCCACGCGGAAGGCAATACACCTGTCTTCAACCTCACCGATGGTAAGTTCCTTGATGCGGGTCTGGAATTGAATAGCAGCTCGGACCGCTTTGACCGCGCTCGGAAACTCGGCCAAGAACCCGTCGCCGGTGTTCTTCACGACGCGGCCGCCGTGTTCCGCAATCGCGGGCTCAACATTTTCTGCTAGGAGGGCGGTCAGTTTCGAATGCGTCCCCTCTTCGTCGTGGTGCATCAGCCGGGAATAGCCAGCCACGTCAGCGGCCAATATTGCCGCCAACCTGCGCTCAACCCGGACTGGCCGCTCTTCCACCATGGCATGCAATCCGACCTACAGCATACCGTACGACGGATCAGAGGTGAGTGCCAAACGCGTTTTGACGGGATTCCCATCCGAGATGATGTCGGTTGTTGGCCCAAAGCCGACCTGCCGCGCGCATCCGGTCAAGGACCGCTTGTGACCCACAAGCGAAGTCAGGCCATGTCTGCTTCCCGGCGTTCCAGATGCTTGCGAACGCGACAGCGGCCGGTTAGTTGGCGCGAAACGAACACCCTACTTCGCGCGAAACGAACACCCTACTTCGGCAAAAGCTGTTGACCCGTTCAATGGCCAAGGCAAGATGCCACAGTGTGCGCACGCATACCTCTCTCATCGGATACCGCGACGCTAAGGGTTCAACGGTAAGGGCAAATCATGGGCTTTATCAACATAGGCTACAGCACGTTGCTGGCTAACCATCCAAGTATGACGGACGAATTCAAAACGATGATCAACGGCTCCATAAAGAAGTTCCACGACGAACCAGGGCACAAGAATACGTGCGCCTCGAAAATCAGTTGGGCGTTCAACCATGTCGATGGTCACTATATCAATTGCGATGGGGACTACGGAAAAGGTGGCGTGCTCGTCAAGAAAGTTCGGTTTCTTATAGACGACGACGGTTGGGAGTATATTTTTTCGACTCTCGATCTTCGGCAGTACCTCAATAATAGATATGGCGCCGGACAGATGTTTCCGAACACATCTAAAATAGGGAGCCGGAACGGAGTGATCATATTTGAGCCAACGGACACGAGTACCATCGGCCATACTGACATCTGGGTGAATGGGCAGATACACGACGCTGACTTGTACTTTGGCAGTTGGTATTCGGCAGTGACAAACGACAGAGTCTTTTTTTGGGACCTCAATTCGTAACTTAGTGAAAAGCACAGGGTAATATCGGCTAGTGGGCAGCCGGCTTATGCCTGCAACACCTTGTCCGGAACTGGCCCACCTCGGACCTCCCGACCGGCACCGGTTATGTCCGCTTTCGGTGCTGAACCGGAAGTAAGCAGCCGGGATGCCGAAAGGCCGCTTTTGACCCAACTGAGACATCGGCTGTCATCGAACCGTGAAGAGCAATAGTCACACTTTCGGCCCCTTCCATTGAGGGCGGCCCTGCTGGCAGCATCCGTTGCGATAGTTTGGGGACTGGCATGAGGCGGCGGGAGTTTCTCGCGGGTCTGTTGTACAGTCGAGCCAGCGGCTCGAAAGCGAGGCTGATCACTGTGCATCCGCCGGAATCTTGCCTGTCGAAACGAGTACGTAAATTCGTCTGCCGGCAAGCGTGATCGTGCCGATCACGGTCCCCTCGGTTATAACCTCTGACAACGTCACGTAGCCTGCGGTGATTGGAAAGTAGAGCGCCTTGAATGTCGACAGCACTCCGTTGGCTTTAAGTTGCGCAAAGCCTTCTGCCAGCATCTCCTCGAGGTATCTCAGCAGCCACGACCGCGCGTATGCGTCGATATTCAGCTGTGCCCGAAATCGTCGCAGCAGCGCGAGGCGAGGCGAGAAGAAGCGGTGGACCAGTTCATGCAGCAGAGTTTCTTTCGCAGAAGCGGCTGACTGCTGCAGTGAGACCTTGATATTTCCATACGCGTCCGTTGACCCCAACGCATTGTTTGGCAGCGTTGGTTTGTACGTGGTGGATGGAGGCGTTCCGGGCGGTGGCGGAGCTCCGACCCTCGCTGGTGCGGCGTAGCGGGCTCGGGCGGCTTTTATCGGCCCGCGAAGCAGCAGGGCCTGGATAGTCGCTATTCCGAGAACGACGAGGGCGCGGGCGAAGTGCTGGCCGGCCTCGTCGAGATCTTCATTCGTACTCGCATCGAGCGCGGTTTCGACGAAGTCAACTAACGCGCCCGCGCCCGAGAATATCGAAAAGCCCACCGACAGGACGCCAATGCCCAGCAGGACCAAATCGATGACCTCTCCGATCCCGAAGGCATGCGACGCGGCCCAGGCAAGGAGCGTGCCCACCATGATCGCCAGCGCCTTGGGCTCCAGCAACGCCTCACCGACGGACTTGAGATTCGCCGGCAGATACTTCAGGGAATGTGCGATTCCTGCTGATAGTTTCTGGGCCTTCGACATGTGTACGACCGGGTCTGTTGGGACCGGGGGGCTCGAGAAGTCGAACCGGTAGCCAGACTGAGACGCCCAGATCATAGCCTGTCGAGCAACCGCATAGTTTATGCCGCGCGGGCGGCTTTCGGCGTAGACCGCCTGTGTCCACTCTCTAGGAACCATCCCTGTGAAACACGGAACGTTTTGTTTGATCCACTGGAGCACGTCAAACGAGTTGTGGATGTTGCCTCTGAACTCGGTGAAGCCTACCGACATCGTATTTCCCGCGTAATTTTTTCCTATGCTGACATAGCATCAACCGTGACAGAAAGACTCCGGTTGAGCTTGATTCGAGATTGAGGACAGCTTGATTTCTCCTTTAGATGAGCACGCGGGCAGTTTCGCCTTACTTGCAATCGGGGCATCGCGAGCCTCGCGAATTGTCGTCGTCAATGCCGCAGGGCAGGCGCACACGCAGTGATCACCGCCTCAGCCAAGACGAAATGGCTGATGGTTGATCCCGCCGCTGCCAGCTTTGAGGGTGAGTTCTCCAGCGTCACTACCAGCTACGCCGGACCAGTGACTTCCGTTCTTGGCCGATTTTGTTGCAAAAGTCGGTTGAGACAAGTCACGAACCGTGATTCCGTTGTGTTGACGCGAATCTCGGCGAGGTCGATCCATGATGGGCCGTCTGAAGAGTGACCAAGGTCAACTGTTCTACGAGTTTCGTCTTGGCGACGCGATACCCGAAGATCATCTGGTGCGGAAGATCGATGCTGCTCTCGATCTGTCCTGGCTTCGCGGTGAACTAGCATCTCACTATTCGTCGATGGGGCGCCCGTCGATTGATCCGGAACTGATGATCCGGATGCTGGTCGTGGGGTATGTCTTTGCGATCCGCTCGGAACGGCTGATCTGCCGTGAAGTGCAGGTGAACCTCGCCTATCGCTGGTTCTGCAAGCTTGGTATCGAGGACGCTGTCCCGGATCATTCGGCATTTTCGCGCGCCCGCAACGAGCGCTTCCGTGATGGAGATGTTCTCCGCCGCGTGTTCGAACGGATTGTCGAGACATGCATTGCCGCCGGTCTGGTTGGTGGCGAAGGATTTGCAGTCGATGCGAGCCTGATTGCGGCCGACGCGAACAAGCAGCGCTCGATCGCAGGTCAGGACTGGCGCAGGGATCGCGATCCGGCCAGGTCCAGCCGCGCGGTGAAGGAGTATTTGGCAACCCTCGACGATCCGGCGTGGGGCGCCGCCAGCGATGTCATCCCGAAGTTTGTCTCGCCATCCGATCCGGCAGCGCAGTGGACCGGCGCTCACAAGGGGCCGGCATTCTTCGCGTACTCCGACAACTATCTCATCGACGTGAAGTTCGGCGTCATCGTGGATGTCGAGGCCTCCCGCGCCATTCGCCAGGCCGAGGTCGGTGCAGCAAAAACCATGATCGAACGAACCGAGGAGCGCTTTGGTCTCAAGCCAGAGCGACTTGTCGGGGATACCGCTTACGGAGCGGCTCCGATGCTGAACTGGCTGGTCGAGGAGAAGGGCATCGCGCCGCATATCCCTGTGTTCGATAAGTCGAAGCGGGATGATGGCACCTTCTCGCGGAGCGACTTTCGATATGACCCAACCGGGGACGTTTACCACTGCCCGGGTGGTAAGCGGCTTGGGACGAGCGGTACCGTGCACGAGGGCAAGACCCTTCTGTATCGTGCCAGCAAGCTCGACTGCGATGTATGCCCGCTCAAACCGCAGTGCTGCCCAAAGGAACCATCACGCAAGATCCCGCGCGATATCCATGAGCATGCCCGAGACGTTGCCCGGTCGTTCGCTGGCACCGAGGGCTTCGAGCTCTCTCGGCGTCAGCGCAAGAAGATCGAGATGAGGTTCGCACACTTGAAGCGCATCCTGAAGCTTGGTCGGCTCCGATTGCGAGGCCCGCAAGGTGCCCAGGATGAGTTTGTTCTAGCCGCCATCGCTCAGAATCTGAGGCGGTTTGCATCGCTGGTCGCACGACCGCCGCCGGCTCAGGTTCTGCGCATCGCGTAGCGTAGCGTCAAAGTTGCGTAAAATGCGTCAGGGCCAGCGCTTCAAAGCGCGGCTCAACAAAAGGCCCAGCGGCCAAATCCATTGCAGCCAACTTTTGCAACAAAATCGGCCCATAGCTGACCTGCCGCGCGCAGCCGGCGGAGGACGGCTTGTGACCTATAATAGACCTTTGAAGGCCCGACACTCCACGCATCGTGTACGCTAAGGCAATGCTCGTTGTCGGACGGAACAGCCAACGGAGGGAACATGGCGTTCAGATCAGCGACTTTTGTCCTTTGCCTGCTGCTCGCCACTCCGCGCATCTTGATCGCGGGAGAAACTCTCGATGCTGCCGCCATGGACGAGATGCATAAGCATTTTTCAGAAGCGTACAATCGCGGCGATCTGAGCACCATGGCCGCGACATTCACAGAGAACGCCGTGCGAGTAACGCCCAGCGGCATCTTTCAAGGCAGGAACGCCATTCGCCAAAGTTTCAGCGACGCCCTCAAGCTCGGACTGCATGATTATTCGGTCCAAAGAACCCTCTCTCGCGCCGAGGGCTCGTTCGTCTTTAATGCTGGAAAATGGCAGGCCAAGGTGGGAGACAGGGCGTTTCGCGGATATTACTCATCCATACTTACCAGCGAAGATGGACAGCCGAAGATCATAGATAGGCACTCTCGAACGCGAATCCAGCGGGTCTCGAGCGCGTGAAACGATCGTACCAGTCCGGCATTCCATCTGACAAAAAACGTTCATTCGGCGTGGGAAGCGCCCATCTCGGCAAATGCACGGATTCGAACTGCTCCCACACATACATGCCGTTCAATGGATAGCGCCTATCGGAGGAGCAGCCAGCTGCGGCTTCCTCGAGCGTGAAAATTCCGTCCCTTTGCGCTTCCAGAACCTGACCAGTGAGCCGCTTGTGCCCACTGATGACGGCAGCCTGGTGAGCACTCGCGATGGCCGCGCGGATGCTGTAGTCGCGGTCACTGACCCAGATTTCCAGAAGCGGTTGCCGAGCTTCGTTGGCGCGGCCGTAGGAGTGATAGAACCAAAGCCCGAAGTCGCCGTCGCTCTCATCGACCTTCAGCTCGCCTGCCATGGTGGGTAGACCAGCAAGCCGGAGATCTCGTATCCACGGGTACCAGCGGTGTTTTGAGTGGTGCTTTTGCCGAAGCCGGTCACCTTCGTTACGCTGGTGAATGTAAACGTCGAAACAGTCCCGCTCTGCAAAGGAAGCTTGTGTCTTTTCATCCCAACAAGGCCGTTGTTCTTTGACCGTTTTGCCGGATCGGTGCTGTTGACCCAAAGGTGCTATTCAACGTCTAGCGTGACGTCCGGCTTCTGTCCGTTCTTCGGATGCTAACCGGGGAAGTCGCGGAACTCCTTGACGAGATTAAACGGAATTTTCCACCCGGCGCCTCCGTCGCGCATCAGCATCTTGATGTCCTCCGTCCTGTTTTCTTTTCCGGTTTTTGGATCGGTCTCCAGTGTGTGGCCGTTGCTGTCCCAAGGTTTGGTCGCGCTCTTCGAGTAGTAGCCGAGAAAATGCCCGGCTTCATGGGCAGACGTGTTAGGCCCGCGTTGCGAGCTGATAAAGGCAAGGTCTAACGATCGAGCAAATGAGCCATTCGGGAAGGAGCCATTGGACAGAAGCTTGTCGACACAGAAAATGGTTAAGTGGGCGCCCCGGACTTTGTGTTTGGCGAAGAAGCCCTTCAGTTTTTCGACTTCGATCATATCGGGAAAGGTCGCCAGACTCGCATCCTTCATGCCAACCGCGTTGGCGAGCTCCTGTTTGACGGCAGTCTGCGCGTCGTCGATGAAGAGCCAGTCGCTTGGCACTCGCTCGAAGCGGATGTTGGCCTGCGGCTTCCATATATTGTTCATAGTCAGCAATTCATCTTGGTCGCTGCAAGGCTTCTTGGCGTGAAACATGGGAGCGCCGCCACTGCCCGGAACCATGACATTGCGGAACGCCACCTTGATCTTGATTTCCGGCAGCACGACGACATGGAGCTTGGCTTCGATCTTCCGGTCGGCCGACCGGGCCACCACCTCCAGACCGGGAAAGCCAATCGGCTTGATCCGGCCATTGATTTCGAAAAACCGTGCATCGCCATTGAATGTGGCGGGAAGTGACGCCGCCCTGAGCTGCGGATCGATATCGGGTGCGGAGAATGCATCTCTGGCCTGCATGACGCGTCTAAGGGTATCGGCGCCGTCGATCTCCTTGATTGCGAGGGCATGGGCGTTAGGATCGACTTTGAGCTTTCTTCCGGGATCGATCAGGGCCACGATGTTGGAGCCGCCGAACGGCACCACCACGCCTGGCGGGCTACGGCGCTCATCGATGCCGGAGCGGCGGAAAACCTCCTGGAAAGCGGCCATGTCCGGTTCTCCTGTTGTGGTTCGGCGCGTCAACGCGAAGTTTTGCGCGCGGGCGGTTTGAATCAAAGCGCCGGCTCAGTCGAAAGTGTATGGTGTCGGGTCCGTCTGGGTCGTCAGGCCCGACAGGAAGAGCTACGGCACGAAGTAGGTGCGAAAATCGGCTAACGAACTGGGACGGGTTCAAATGCCGGAATGTTCAATGAAGTTGCCGGCGGTCCAGCTCAATTCTGGTCAGAGTCACACGTCAACGGTGCCTGGGCTAAGGCGGTTTGAACCTGCCGACGGGAAACTCCGATCACCGTCCTAGTCGCCGTCCGTTCTCGCGAACGACTCGAAATCCATTCGCCTGATAGCGAACATTGAAATCATATCTAAACCGTGCGGCTGAGCGCAGATATTTCGGGTCATTGTTAAACGAGCCGCCCCGAAGCACCCGCTCGGGACAACCCGGTTTGACCGAAGCGGATCCATCAGTGGGCGTCCCTCGATAGCCCTCGGTCCAGCAATCCTCGACCCACTCTGCGGCGTTGCCGGCCATGTCATAAATATCAAACGCATTTGGTTTGAATGATCCAACCTGCATGGTGGCGTGGTGCGGTTCATTGGTGCAGCCCGCACAATTTGCGCGGTCCTTCTCCACTGACCGGCCCCAAGAATAGGGTGAACTGGTGCCGCCTCGGGCGGCGTACTCCCATTCACTTTCCGTTGGCAGTCGGTAGGTCTTCCCAGTCTTTTGCGACAGCCATGCGGCATAGGTTTTTGCGTCGTTCCAATCGACATCAGTGACGGGACGGCGGCCGCGTCCCGCTCCGGCATCGGCCGGCCGATAGGTGCAGCCCCTGTCCATGACACAGGCGTCCCACTCATCGTATGTGACTTCGTACTTACCGATGTAGAACGGCTTGCGAATCGACACCTGATGCACAGGGCCTTCAAAAGGGAAGACCTCAGTCGAACCCATGTTGAAATTGCCTGAAGGTATCAGCACCATTTCCGGGCATTGGGAACAGTCACGAATTGTAGACCTCGGCGGCGGCGAGACCGGCGGCGCGGGCATGTTGGTCACAGTCGGTGTTTGCGGCTTTGCCGGGCTGACTACCGCGCCAAGGCGTTGCAGGCCTGACCGCGCCTCGGAGGCATACGGACCGCTCGGATAGGCATCGAGATAGGCCTGAAAATCGGCCGCGTTGTTGCTGCTCTTGATCGTATCCCAGAAACCTTGTTCCACCGTATCAGGCGGGGTGCCCAATCTCGCGACCGCACGCGACGCCGTGTCTGTTGGTTCGTTGCGGCCTGTAACGACAAAGTCAGCGGCCTCGAGCGACGCTTCCCAGGGGAGTTGCTTGTTGCGGCTTCCCTTCGCGACCGCAGCCCGGGTTTGGCCAAATGCTTCCTTGAAGGTTCGACCGGGGGACTTGGCGGCTTTCACGAACTCGTCAGCAAACAGGCTGAGCGCTCCCTTTTGATCCTCCACGACCTGCCCGGGGAGTGCGGGGTAAGCTTGAGTGATGCCCTGGATAGGACTGACGTTGGCGAGCCCAATTGCCTTGACCGATGTTTTTTGCTGCCATGGATTTTTCCTCGCCGCATCAAGGATGACGGCTGAACCTCTGGGCCGGGCAACGATCAACGGATCGAGAATGAGATCGCCATCCACCGCGTTGGAGTGGATGTCGAGATCCGATGCAATGGTACCATCGATCGGGATGAGGAAATTGCGGCCTTCATACTGGATGGCATGACCGGCGAAGTAGACGACGGCGGTGGCGCCGCGTTCCAGTTTTTGGCTGAATTGTTGGATTGCCGCATCCATATCGGCATGCCGCGCATCCTGCGCATAAACCACGTCAAAACCACCAGCCTTCAAAAGCTCGGCGATCGCTTTCGCGTCCGAAACCGCCGTACGGACAGGCGACTGCGGATAAGATCCATTTCCGATAACGAGAGCGACCCTCTTGTCGGCCTGCGCAGCACTCGCGTTCTGGCCCCGGGCGGCCGAAAGAAAAAAGAGCTGTGGGATGAACGCGCCAGCCGCAAAGGCGCACAAAACAACGAGCACCTTTAAAGCGCGGCCCATGCCTGACAGTTTCATCGCTTCATCAGCCCTGGACCTGGATCAACGCAAAATGCCCCAGACTTGGATCAGCGCAAAACTCCGGTTCATATGCGGTCTGCTCAGCCTGAAGCAAACGAACGGGCGCAGTGTGCAAATATGTTGGTGAGGCTAACACGCTGGCTGAATGGAAACAAGAAGTTGCGAGATTCAGCGATTGCTCCTAGTCTCAGACTACCGGTGCCGCTCGGCAAGCCATTTGGCGGAACTCCGTTCGTGAAATTCGTTTGCACACTTTGCTTGATTGCTTGTTCCATGTGCCTGTCTCTGCTTCTTTCGCAAGAGGCGCGCGCTGACGGGCGTGTCGCGCTAGTCATAGGCAATGCGGCATATGCCAATGCAACATTGCTCCGCAACAGCCGCAACGATGCTGACGACATCTCCGATCAATTGCGTCGCCTCGGGTTCGAGGTCATCGACGGTCGCGATCTCGATGGCCGTGGCATGCGCGCTGCATTGGCGCGTTTTGCGCAGAAGCTGCGGGGCACTGATGCTGCGTTGTTCTATTATTCGGGCCATGGGCTTCAGATTGAAGGTCAGAACTACCTTGTCCCTGTCGATGCGCAAGTCGATCCCGATTCAATCGTGACATTCGACCTCGTGAAGCTTGACGACGTGGTCGAAGCGCTCGGATATAGCTCGGGGACGCGACTTATGGTTCTGGATGCCTGCCGGACCAATCCGTTTGCGAAGGCTATAGCCCAACGCAGCGGCAATCGCGGCGGGGAAATCACCCGAGGACTTGCCCGGATCGACCGGACTCAGGGCATGTTGATCGCCTATGCGACCCAGGCCAACGCGGTGGCGGCTGATGGTATCGGCCGCAACAGTCCGTTTACCAACGCGCTGGTTCGCGAGATGCAGGAACCGGGGATCGAAGTCGGCGCGCTGTTCCGGCATGTCGCCGTCAGTGTCAACCGTGAGACGCGCGGGCAACAAATACCGGAGCTCTCGGTCTCCCTGCTGGGGGATTTCTATTTGAATCCCCAAGAGAGCGATCTGGACGCATGGAAGAAGATAGGACCGCTGTCTTCCGCGAGCGTTGCGACGTTGAAGGCATTCATCACGAAGTTTCCGTCGAGCAGCCTTGTCGACGCGGCCCGCGCCCGGATCGACACTATCGAGAATGCCAACGAGCGTGACCGACTTGTCAACGAATACAACGAAAAGGAGCGGCAGCTTCGGGTTGATCTGGAGCAGGCCGAAGCCGGCTTCCGAAAAGCCAGCGAAGAATTGGCCCAATTGCGTAAGCGCGACGAGGTCAGGCAAGCCGACGACGAAAAGCGATTGAGTTCGAGCGCCCCCGCGCAACCGTCCAGGCCTTCGCCTCCCGAACCTGGCGCTGAGGAAAAAGATCGGCGTGATCAGCTCGCGAATGAAGTGGCGGCACTCGAGGCAAACAGGATCAGATTGGCCGAGCAACGCGCCACACTGGAGCGCGCGATGGCGGAGAAACTGTCGAAGGCGCAATCCGATCGTGAGCGCGCCGAGCAACGCCTTGCGATCGAGACTGCCCGGCTGCCGTCGGTCGCGGCTGACTCGCGGGCAGCCCCTACACCGACTCGGCAGAAATCGACGCCCCGTTGCCAGGAGATTAATGCACGTGCGCAACTGGGTGACATATCGGAATCCGATCGCACTGCCCTTCGCCAATGTCGCTAGTTCATTTTAGCCAAGGTTGAACAGACATGATTGATCGCGCTCCAATCGTCACCTGCTTCGCGATCGGCTTCCTGATGACGGCCATCCAGGCGTGCTATGCGCAGGCGACCTCGCCAACGCCTTCGCCGCCACAAGCCTCTTCGGCTCCGCCGCCACTGCCCACGCCGATCGCTTTCGACGACGCGCTGTTGCGGGCTGCCAACGATCTCTTTTCCAAGGCTACGGTGCCGGCAGGGTCGGACAAGGTTGAACTCGTCATCGATCCGTTGATTGACGCTGCGACCGGCGCGCAATCAGCTGCAACCCGCCTGATGCAGGAGCGCATCAAGGACCTCGTAGCCAAGTCATATCCCCGCTTCGCCGTGTTGCCATTTTCCAGCGAGGCCCTGAGCCGCGCTCCTGTTGTCCTGATCGGGACCTTTACGGCCATAAACAATGCCGGTGCACCTGACGGTGCTCGGGACGCCTATAGGATCTGTCTTGCATTGGCAGACCTTCGCAGCAAGAGCATCGTATCCAAGGGCGTTGCGAGGGCAAGACCCGACGGCGTTAAAGCCGAACCCACGCCGGCATTCGCCGAGGCTCCGATCTGGACCAATGATCCGGCGATCGCCGTCTACATCAAGACCTGCCAGGGGACGAAGCCGGGCGACCCGATCGATCCCCTATATGTCGAGAGGATCGCCACGTCGGCATTTGTGAGCGACGCAATCCTCGAATACGACGACAGACGCTATCGAGAGGCGCTGGCGTTCTACCGGACGGCCCGGCAAATGTCGGGCGGCGACCAACTTCGTGTTCATTCTGGTATTTATCTGTCCAGCTGGAAGCTTAATCGCCGGACCGATGCCACCGAGGCATTTGGCAGTCTCGTCAAGTATGGCCTGACGGCCAATAAGTTGTCCGTACGGCTTCTGTTCAAGCCGGGCACGACGCAGTTCCTCGATGACCAGAATATCACAGGTCCATACCCGATGTGGCTAAGTCAGATCGCGTCGCAGGCGATGCAGAACGATTCCTGCATCGATGTCGTTGGGCACACATCAAATACCGGACCGGCGCAAATCAATGAACGCCTGTCGGTGCTGAGGGCGCAGTTCATCAAGGATCTCCTGCAGAGTGCTTCTCCCAGCCTGGCTGACCGGCTGAAGGCGGTCGGCGCCGGATCTCGAGAATCGATCGTCGGGACGGGCCGCGATGACGCGAGCGATGCGATCGACCGCCGCGTCGATTTCAACGTACACCGATGCTGAATGCGCATTGAACTCTCGACGCTGCCGCGCACTCTCTACTTTTGTCTTGTCTGGCCACGTTCATTTCCTTCAATCCAGAGCGCATCGCGCTCAAAATTATCGGCCTTAGGGGGTCTCTCATGGTATCGAAAGCCTTGGTCGCAATGACGACGTCCCTCCTGATTTTAGCGGGAGCGTTCGGCTCAGCGCATGCACAGCCAAAGCCCGCCGGCGGTCCTACGACCTCGCCTGCTGGTGCTGCGGTCTATTTCGTGGACATCAAGGACGGGCAGACCGTCCCGACGAAATTCACCGTTCATTTTGGTTTGAAGGGAATGGGCGTAGCGCCGGCCGGATCCGACAAGGGAAACTCCGGTCACCATCATCTGTTGATTGATGCCGAGCTGCCGCCGATGGACAGTCCCATTCCGAGCGACTTCAATCATCTGCATTTCGGTGCAGGTCAGACCGAAGCCGAAGTTACGCTCACGCCGGGAGACCACACACTACAGCTGCTGTTGGGCGACAAGAATCATGTGCCGACGTCACCGCCGCTGTTCTCTGATCGTATCCATGTTCACGTCGTCGATCAGACTGCAGTCCCGTCGGCCCAGGCCACGCCGCATTCGGGACGTCACCCGTCGCCCTCCGGAGCGAAAGTCTATTTTGTCTATCCCGGGGACGGGGCGTACGTCACGCCAACGCCTGTTGTCCGTTTCGGCCTGGTCGGCATGGGCGTTGCTCCCGCCGGCTTCGAAAAGGCGAATACGGGGCACCACCATTTGCTGGTCGATACCAGCCTGCCGCCATTTGATCAGCCGATCCCCAATGATTTCAACCATCTTCATTTTGGCGCGGGTCAAACCGAAGCCAAAATCAATCTGCCGCTGGGTCGTCACACGCTGCAGCTGATCCTGGCCGACGAAAATCACATACCACACGATCCCCCGGTTTTCTCGCAGCTTATCAATGTTGTGGTGACCGCCAGCGGTCGTAAGTCGCCGACGCGGAAACATCACCGAATATCGCACTATCATTAGGCACGAGACGGAGGCAGGCGAACGCGCGCAGCCCAACGCAGTGGTCTCGCGTCTCGCTTTGAGTTGAGATCGATCGCCTCAGGCGACCAACAGGCCCAGCTTGCCGACCATCGCAAGCGAGCGTTCAACGCTCTCTCGAGTTGAAAGCAGCAGCGGCTCTACTGGCTTTCCGTCCTTGTCCTTTTGTTCGATCCGGATGCTGGAGCCAAATGCTTCGGTGATCTCGGCCGTGATCTGGTCGATAGTGTGAAGGCCGTCGAGCAATTGCAGGAAATGCCGGGTTCGATCGTCCTCCAACTGCACTGTTTGGTGGAGCAGGTTGGTGACGTGCGGACTTGTCTGCGACTGTTTACGGGCCAGTAAGCTCGCTTGCGGCCGGTCGGTAATTTCCTTCAGCAGGAATGGCGGCGATACCAGGAAGGAGACCTCGCCGCTGCAGCACAGGATGTACATCGCATCCGTCAGGACCCCTTCGTCATCGTCGGCGTGACGGCCATCCAGCAGCGCGCGCGCGCCGTGTAGCAACTCGCCGAATGACAAGGCGCGCGGCCACGCCCGGCCGAGGCACAGATGCGCTGCCTTCAGGAGGGGATTGGTCACGGTAATCCTGCTGCCGTTCTGGATCTCGAATTCCATTGCAGAATCGTCTGTCACACGGTCTTCGGGATCGACGGCGCTGGTCGTGCTCAAGAGGTGGTACCGCCTGACGAAATCTGTGTCGATCTGCCGGTCGAGGGAAACATTGTCGTGGCAAAACAAGCTGCGCCGGAAGCCGTTGCCGTCGATGAAATCCTGATACTGGTCGCGTGCCATGAACTCGCTTTCCGGGAAACGCTGCAGCGTGGCACGGACCTCCTCGGAGTAGCCGGCGAGATAGCGGCGCGAAAAATCGGAATCGCCCAGATACTGCAAGCCACACTGGGCGGCATCCTCTGCGACTTCGTGCAACAGGAAGGCGGTGGCGCCATCGTCGAGATCGTCGTGAAACAACAATTCGTCGGGAGACTTGAGAACGCGGTTGTACTGATCCCGCATGATCGCGCCGTGAACCGTGTTGGCCTTCGAGCCGTCGCTCAGGAACTTCAGGATCGCGCGAGCCTGTCCGACCTTCTCCTTCATGCCGGTGAGGCCGCGGGTGTGATACCGCATCATGTCGCGGGCCATGTCGCGGAGGTGCGAGAACGGATGCGCATTGTAACTGACGTAGCAGATCCCGCGCGGTGACAGGTTCTGCTTGAAAATCGTCATCATCTTCTCACGCACGGGCAGTGGCACCCATGAGTACACGCCGTGCGCGATGATGTAATCGAACTGTCCGAAGCTTGGATCGACATTCATGATGTCGCAATGGAGGAGCTTGATGTTGTTCAGGCCAAGTGTCGCGATATTTTTCTGGCCGCGCTCGATCGTCACGCCGCTCAGGTCGACACCGACGAACTCGCTGTCCGGATATTGAAAGGCCATTGGCAGAAGATTTCCGCCGACGCCGCAGCCGAGCTCCAGTACTCGGCAGCACTCGACCGGCGCAGGTTGCATGCCGTAGACGGTGGCAATCGTTGCAAGATGGTTGGGGTGGGTGAGCCCGTAGACGTGGCCGGGATAGTAGACCTCGTCGTACCGTGTTGGGCCGGTCGTCGAAGGGCGATGCTCAGTGTGAACATTCATCGTGCTCAGTTCCACGAATATGCGAACTTGTCGTTCGCGATTGAGACGCGCGTCTGCTTGATCTCTTCCTTGGCAAGCGATTTTCTCAGGAACTCGCGCGACAGCTCCGGCAGCAATGTGTTGGTGATGATGTTGTCGATCATGCGCCCGCCGGAATCCGCATCGTTGCAGCTTGACACGATGTGCTCAACGACGGTGTCGTCGTAGCTGAACGCCGCGTTGTGATTATCGCGTAGCCGACGGCCGATGCGGTCGAGCTGCAGCCGGACGATGCCGCCGAGCATCTCGTCCGAGAGCGGGAAGTAGGGGATCGAGACGATACGCCCGAGCAAAGCCGCCGGAAATACCTTCAGCAGTTCCGGCCTGAGCATTTTCGCGAGCTCTTCCGGTTCATTGCGATACTTTGGATCGCGGGACAGCCCCATGATCAGATCGGTACCGACATTGGTCGTCAGGATGATCAAGGTGTTCTTAAAGTCGATCCGTCGCCCGTTGCCGTCCTCCATGACTCCCTTGTCAAACACCTGGAAGAAGATCTCATGGACGTCGGGATGGGCCTTCTCCACTTCGTCGAGCAGGATGACGCTGTATGGCTTGCGCCGGACCGCCTCGGTGAGGCGGCCGCCTTCTCCGTAGCCGACGTAACCGGGAGGTGCTCCCTTCAGGGTCGAGACGGTATGCGCCTCCTGGAACTCCGACATGTTGATCGTGATCATGTTCTGCTCGCCGCCGTAGAGCGTCTCGGCAAGCGCCAACGCGGTCTCGGTCTTTCCGACCCCGGATGGTCCGGCCAGCATGAAAACGCCGATCGGCTTCGAAGGGTTGTCCAGCTTGGCGCGGCTGGTCTCGATACGTCTGGCGATCATCGTCAGCCCGTGGGACTGGCCGACAACGCGGCGGTTGAGGATCTCCGGCAGCTTCAGCACGGTTTCGATCTCGTCCCGCATCATCCGACCAACCGGGATGCCGGTCCAGTCGGACACGACGGACGCTACCGACTGCTGGTCCACATGGGCATAGACCATCCGTTTTTCCGGATTGATCCCCTCCAGCGTCTCGAACTTGCCCCGCAGCTCCGCTCGCTTTGCATCTGAATCTTGATCTTCCTTGGGCTCGGACAGGATGTCACGAATGCTGCGGATGTCCTTGACGAGCTCCTGCTCCTTGGCCCAGTCGGCCTCGAGCGCGGTTAGCTTTTCTTTCAACGCGGCGATATCGCTGTCGATCGTAGCGACGCGCTCGCCGTCCTCGATGCCCAGATCGCGGTCGCTGACCAGCGCGGATTTCTCAGCTTCGCGAGCCGTGATCGCGACACGCGTGTCCTCGATCAGGGCCGGCGTGGCGCTCTGGCTGATCGCCACGCGGGCCGAGGCGGTATCGAGCAGGCTGACGGCCTTGTCCGGCAGCTGTCGGGAGGGAATGTAGCGGTGCGAGAGGTTGACGGCTGCAATGATTGCGGCGTCGGAAATGCGGACACCGTGGTGCTTTTCCATTGGACCAAGAAGGCCGCGCAGCATCACGCAACAGGTCTCGACATCCGGTTCGTCGATCTGGATCGGCTGGAAGCGTCGCGCGAGCGCCGGGTCCTTCTCGATGTACTGGCGATACTCTGCCCAGGTGGTAGCTGCGATCGTGCGCAGCGTGCCACGGGCGAGTGGAGGTTTCAGGAGGTTTGCCGCGTCGCCGGTGCCGGCTGCACCGCCGGCGCCAATTAAGGTATGGGCTTCGTCGATGAAAAGGACGACCGGGGTGGGAGAGCTCTGCACCTCGTCGATCACCGAGCGCAGCCGCTGCTCGAACTCGCCCTTCATCGAGGCGCCGGCCTGCATCAAGCCGATGTCGAGGGCGCAGAGCCGGACATTGCGCAGCGGCGGCGGCACGTCCCCGGCGGCGATGCGTTGCGCGAATCCTTCCACCACCGCCGTCTTGCCGACGCCGGCTTCGCCGGTAAGAATCGGATTATTTTGCCGCCTTCGCATCAGAACGTCTATCAACTGGCGAATCTCTTCGTCCCGACCCAAGATCGGGTCCATCTCGCCCGATTTGGCCTTCGCCGTGAGATCCTGCGAGAAACGGTCGAGCGGTGTCGTGCCTTTCGGGCTGGTCTGATCCGCGCCCTCCGTGCCAGCGCCTACAAGACCCGAGCCGTCCATGGGCCGCATGCTCTCCTCGTCGGAGCCGGCCCAGATGGCGCGACGCTCGGCGGCCAATGCTTCGACGTTGACCTTGGCGAATTCCTGGGAGAGGTTGTTCAGCGCGCGACGGATGTCGTTCGACTTCAGCCCAGCCACGAGCAGGTGGCCGGTGCGGATCTGGGTTTCGCCGAAAAAGAGCGTGGCGTAGTGCCAGCCACGATCGAGGAGATCGATGACCGGATTGGCGATACCCGGCATGTCTGTTTCATTCTTCCGAAAGCCGTTGATCGCGCCGGCAAGTTCCGACAGCAACCGCCCCCGGTCGAGCTTATAATGGTCCACCGAGAGGCTTACGTCTGTGCGCTCCTGCTGCAGGATATGAAACAGCCAGTGCGCAAGCTCGACGTTGCGGTTCCCGGCGCTCTTGGCATGGCGAAGAGCCTGTATGAAGGCGTCGTAACCGGCGCGGTTCAGTTTGCCCGTTACGGCTTCAATACTGATATCGGTCACGGCAGCCCCTCCTGCTCAATTGCTCCGCCGATGTTTGACACCCAACGGAAATTGGCGCGAATCCCATGACATTGGGACGATCGGCGCGGTCGATAGGTTCAAATTGCCGAGGCATCGGCTGCGGCGTTCCGGCGGGCTCGCAGGCGCTCCCCGAGCTGAAAGCGGGCATCGCGGCGATATTCTTCAGTGGAGGTCCAGTTCGGGGAGACCCAGGTGGTCCATCCAAGCCGTCCGCTCTGCCCTAGTCTGACGGGGACGACCTCTCCCGCTGGAATGGCGAGCTCGACCTCCCACTCTAGTTCGTCGCCAACGTAGAAGAAAACGGCGTCGGCCAGCGGCTCCGACAAGTTGCGCGCTTCGGTCGGCAGGAACTGCTCGTACTGGACAAAATTCTTGACGAAGACCCGAACCCTGATCTTGTCTTCGACGCTGAACACGCGTGAGCCGAGAAGCGCGTCCCGACCGAGGCTGGCATGCGCCTCGCCAAGCCGGCTGCAGTGACTTGGATCGAACGCAAGCCAAGTGCCGACAAACTCGTCGATCTCGACCTTGACGTCGAACAGTCCCTGCAAGAACCGCGTCAGCCGTGACGCACATTTCGCCCTCGGGGCGACCAGTCCGACGAAGCTGAGCTTCGCCATGTCGGGTACGGTGTCCCGATTGGCGAAAACGTTTGAGCCGAGGCCGGCGAAGGAGCCGACATAGGCGATGAAGCGATCATCCGCGGGACGGTCGTGCTGCGCGATCGGCCGGGCGTCGGCCCAGGCACGAAAGAAGAGCTGCAGGAACCGGCCGTTGAGCAGGTCAAGAAAGCGGGGGAAGGCCTCGTCCCGCATCAGCCACCAGCTCAGACTTTCATCGGTCGTGGCAAGTGGCAGCGCACCTTGCGGACCCAGGAGGCCGAGAAACTTGACGAGGATTCTGAGCCGGCCATTCTGGTCGTCGACTACGGCAAGATTAGAGGCAGGGAACTCGAGGTAGGGCACTTGGCCGAGATCGACGTACTCCTCGCGGCGGGCGGCGCTGTCACCGATCCGAGGTCGATCCGGATTGGCTCGCTCGAGCTGACGCAGGGTATTGAAGAAATCGAACCGCCAAGGTTCAGCCTTCATCTGGTCGATCAGCGTCACAGCGGTCTCCGCGTGCCCATGCGCGGTGGCCACCGCATGATCTCGCCACGCTCCGGCGTCGAGACGACCGTTTGGGTGAAGGTGTTGAAGCCTGAATAGTCGGCGAAGAAGCGCTCCAGCACAGCTCCGAGCAGGAACACGCCGCTCCCCTCGAACGCCTTCTCGTCAAGTGTGACAGTGATCTCCAGGCCGCGCGCGGCACCGCTTCCGGTGCGCTCCCGCACCCGTCGCACGACGGGCCGGCTTTCGATGCTGCGCACGCCCCGGATCTTGCGTTCGGTGGCGTCGTCGTACTGGTCGGCAAACAGGGACAGCATCTCGCGCAGCGCTCCTGCGTTCTTGCCGCCGTTGCGCTCGACAAGGCCGAGATAGTTCAGGCTCAGCATGTTGATCAGCCGCCAACTGACGATCCCGCTGTTGGCGATTTCGCTGCGACTGCGCAACTGGGCGACCACCGGCTCGCGCGGCCGGGTTGGACCAGCAACGCACACCAGGTCGAGGGACGTGTCGTCCAGCAGGTGGAAGTCGGCGCCGCTCGCGCCGACCGGCAGGTGCTCAGTGAGGTGCCGATTGGAACACAGCGCTCGGACGCTGAGCTCGGCGGCCGAGTCCTGCCCGTTCAATTCGCCGGGCTCGAGCAGCGATAGGAACATGTCCGTCCCGGTGTAATCGGAAGATGAGCCGTACGTCTTCTCTTCCACCGTGCGGCGCCGGGGCAGGCGGCGGACCGTGAAGTAAAGCCCCTGTGCGCCGGTCTGGTCGACGCTTGCCGAATACAGCGGGCGTACCAGCCGCTTGTCCTTCTCCGCCGGCATATGCGCGTAGACTTCGAGGACCTGATGCGGCTCGTATTCGAGATAGCGACTACGATCCGGCACCACGTGATATTCGTGGGTGTTCGACTTGAGGGGGATTCGATCACTCGTCTTCTCGAACAGGTTGATCGCCGGTGCGGTGTAGAGCCTGAAGCTATCGGAACGCACCGCGGCCGCGAGCCGCGAATTGTGTTCATCGAAGGCGAAGACGATATCGATCGACTTGCTGCGCAGGCGCGGCATCACGCTGCGGAGTCCGGTCAAGTGAACGCCAAGGAACTTGCGCGGAAACATGAAATATTCCCGGAGCAGCTCTGAGCCGCGAAAGACGCGGTTGTCGTGCGGGAATAGCGACTCGGTTTCGTCGAAACCGATCTGCTGCACGCAGTCGTGCGGTGCGCGCGTCACCACCGGATCGCCGAAATCGTCGAGATGTCGGAAGTAGACGCCCTTGCAATTCGATATCAGTTGTTCGTAGAGCGCTATGCCATCTGATTCCGCACCGACGAGATAGATCGGGAGCTCGCTCATGCGGCAGCCCGCAAACCACGTTTCCGGCTTTGTCCGAGCCTCTGCATCCGACAGTTCCTCGTCAACCTGGGCCGCGGTGCGGTGGGTCAGCGACAGCCTGAGTCCGGCGATGACGTCGCCGCCGACCGGGATTCCGAGTGCCTGCAGCGCGCCCGCGGTCGAGAAGTATTCGGCGCCTGTGATGTCGAACGGCCAGAGCGTGATATCGCGGCATAGTCGAAATCGGCAGGCGAGGCTTCGCTCTCTCTCTCGGTAGGTGGCGTCGAAATAGGCGCCGCGCGCGATCTTTTTGCCGTCGCGCAGGGCCGGGTCGGCATAGGGCGGTCCTGCTGCGACCAGCATGGCCGACGGGGTAGGGGCAAGGTAGTTCGGAACCAGCTGTTCGAGCAGATTCGATGTGAATTCCGGAAATTCGTGCTTTAGCTTCAACTGGACACGGGCGGCAAGAAACGCCGCGCCTTCCAGTAGCCCGGTGATCATCGGATCCGAGCGGTCCCTGATCAGGCCGCCCAGGCGTTCAGCGATGCCGGGATACTCCTCGGCAAAATCTCCTGCTTGCTCGTACAGCAGGGACAATTCGCGATTGTAGAAGTCCAGGAATTCGCGATTCATGCTAAAGTCGATTGATCTGGATATCGCCGCTGTCGAGCTCGACGTCGGCGACGAATTCCACGGGAACGTTGAGCGGTTCAGCTTTCAGATCGGCGTGAACGATGAAGCGCAGCTTGAGCTGCTCGGGTCCGATCGAGGCGTCGCGGCGGACCCGGATTGTCTTGCGATCGAGCCTTGGTTCATAATTGAGCAGTGTGGTGCGCAGCGAGCCGCTGAGCTCGTCGTCCGTGACCTCGTCGATCGACCGATTGGCGATGTCGGGAAAGCCATAGTTCAGGATCGACGTTCGTACGCAATCCCGGCCGCTCATGTCTAGCGTCGATTCGAGAGCGATCGTATTGAGGAGCGTTTCGACGTCATGGGAGACCTCGCGCCGGAGGAGTGCCTCCGAGATCGGATGGCGTCCTGTGCTGCGTCGGCCTGCGATAATCCGTTCACCGGACTGATCGCGCAGATCGAGCTTCTTGCGCGCATCACGCGCTTCATGCGCCGCGCGAAAGGCGAGCATCAGCGGCGGAGAGAGCCGATCCTTTTTTGGCGTAAGCGTCAATCCGGTCCCCATGACGTTCGGCGCCTATGCCGCTTCGAAAGGCGGCAATCGGCGTCGCACTTGACGTATCGTGGCCAGGCATCCGGCCGTAACCGGGGCCATTCGAAGGATGCAATTTGGGATAGCGCCGCATGGCGCCGGTGTCCGCTATTGGCAACCGGCGCCAGGCGAGGGGCCAAAGATCATGCCCATTCCTTGTTGGCAGGAACGTCCCAGCCGAAGGTCGGCGAGGCGCCGGCGGCACCCTTGTCCGTCTGGGTCTTGTAGGTCATCTTGACCTTGGCGAAGTTCAGACTCACGTTTTCGGTTAGGCGCTCTTCGCCATGCGATCCGCCGGTCGACACGCTGGAGACCAGGACGTGCTTCATCTCGATCTTGAGATACTCCAGCGGGTTCTCGCCAGCCTTGCGCACAGTCAGGATCGCCGTTTCGATGTGCTTTCCGTTCGCGCAGACCTTAAACAATTCCGGGGTGGACTTGTCCACGAAGTGCGTGAAGTGGAGATCCTGGACGTTGACCTTGCCAGCGCCGCCTCCGGATCCGCTGTGGAATGTACCGGCCTGGCTTTCGCCGAACGACCAGCTCAATACATCAATCTCGTCCTTGTGCTTGTCATCCAGCGACTCGCCCTTGATGGGATCGAGTTTCAAGAAAATATCGACAGCCATAGCTTAGTCCTCTCAAAAATCTGCAATTGACAGTTGCGATGACGTGGCGTCAGGAACTCGGGCCTGGTAGGCGCGAGACGAGACTGAGGCCGACGTCCATCGCTTCGAGTTGGAAGTGTGGACGGAGAAAGAAGCGTGCGTTGTAATATCCCGGGTTCTCCTCGTTTGCTATGACCTCGACCTTCGCTGCGGCCAGCGGTTTGCGCGCTTTCTGAGCTTCTGACGATAGGGCTGGGTTGGCATCAACGTACTCGTTGATCCAGGTTTGCAGCCAGACCGTCAGCTCATCCTTTTCCTTCATGGATCCGATCTTGTCGCGAACCATGCACTTCAGATAGTGCGCAAAGCGGGACACTGCGAACATGTAGGGCAGACGTGACGACAGGTTGTCAGACGCGGTTGCATCCACGCCTTTCTCGCCGAAATACTTCTTCGGCTTGTAGAGCGACTGCGCACCGATGAAAGCCGCCTTGTCGGTGTTCTTGCGATGGATCAGCGGGATCAGGCCCGCCTTGGCGAGTTCATGCTCGCGACGATCGCTGATCGCGATCTCGGTTGGACATTTCAGGTCCACGCCGCCGTCGTCGGTCGGGAACGTGTGCGTGGGCAGGTTGATGACCTCGCCGCCGGACTGAACACCGCGGATGCGGGTGCACCAGCCGAACTCCTTGAAGGCGCGGTTGATGTTGACAGCCATCGCGTAGGAGGCGTTGATCCAACCGTACTTGTCGCCGGTATGCCCGTCGGTTTCTTCCTCGAAGGCGAATTCTTCCACCGGCTCCGACTTGGCGCCGTAGGGAAGGCGACCCAGCACTCGCGGCATGCAAAGGCCGAGATAGCGCGAGTCATCCTGGTCGCGGAGACCTTTCCAGGCCGCGTATTCCGGCGTGTCGAACACCTTGCCGATGTCGCGGGGATTGGACAGCTCGGTCCATGAATCCATGCCCATCAGCGTGGGCTCGGCGCCGGCGAAGAAGGGAGCGTGCGCGGCGCCGGCGACCTTGCTGAGATCACGCATCAACTGCACGTCGGTCGGCAGATGACTGAAATAGTAGTCGCCGATCAAGCAGCCGAACGGCTCGCCGCCTAACTGGCCGAATTCGTACTCGTAGACCTGCTTGAACAGCGGGCTCTGGTCCCAGCGGGCGTCTGGATATAGCCGCAGGTTGCGATAGAGCTCGGTCTTGGAGACATTCATCACGCGAATCTTGAGATTGGCATCCGTCTCGGAATTGAAGACGAGGTAATGCAGGCCGCGCCAGGCGCTTTCGATCGCCTGGAACTCGGGCGCATGAAGAATCTCGTTCATCTGCGCGGTGAGCTTCTGGTCGATCCGCGCGATCATCTCCTCGATGGTGTCGAGGACATCCGACTTGATGACGCTCGTGTCCTTCAACGCCTCCTGAACGAGCGTGGATACCGCATTCTCGACTTCGGTCGCAGCGCGTTCGGTGCGGGGCTTGAAGCTCTGCTTGAGTAGGTTCGCAAACTCGTCGGCCTCGGCGGTCCCGACCTGAGTGACGTTCGCCTTTTGACCAGCTTCTTTTGCCATGGTCCCCAGTCCTTCTCTTTATTTCTATTTCTCGGCGTCGGGTTCGGTCGGTTGGCTCGCTGTGCGTTCTTTCAGCGCGGCCATCAGTTGCGGATCGCTAAGGAGCTTCTTCAGCTGATCCTCCGCAGCCACCTTGCCGTCCATGTAGCGGAGCAGGTTGGCGAGCTGTTCGCGGGCCTCCAGCAGCTTGGCCGTGGCTGGAACCTGTCGGGCGACCGCTACGGGTGAGAAGTCGGCCATCTTGTTGAAGCGCAGGCTGATGGAAATCTTCTCGTCGGCCGCTTCGCTTAGGCGGTTGGCCACGCGGGCTGTCACCCCGGGCTGGATGGCCGCCATGCGGTTGTCGAAATTGTCCATGTCGAATTCGAGGAACTTGCGCTCCTCGACCTTGGGTTTCTCCACGCCAGCGTTGTTGCCGGAAAGGTCGGAAAGGACGCCCATCACGAACGGCAACTCGATCAGCCGCTCAGCGTCGTAGGGATCTTCGTAAGTGATGTGAACGCGCGGTGCGCGGTTACGACGGATGAATTTTTGACCGCTGTCGGTAGCCATGGTTCCCCTCTTTGCGAAATCATTGAGAAGCCGGTTTGCCGCGACGCAGGTTACAAGAGCAGCTCAACTTGCGGTCGGCAAAATCTATATGTCCTGTTAGTGACGTCGAGCGAAATGCGGGTTCAATACGATTTGTCGATTGTCTTGAGCGCGCCCTCGGGCAGGACGTCGTTCAAAAGGCTGAGAAAGTCTCGCTGTGCCAGTTCGCGCGCGCGGTCGACCAAAAAGGGAATAGGGCTCGACGGTTCTGCGGTCCGAAAAAATGCGGCCACTTTGGCCAGCATGCCCAAGGCCTGTGCTCTATTTTCTGCAGAGAAAACAGTATCTTGAACTTCGCTCTCGATCCCGGACGAGGATGGGGTGGCAAGCTCCGCCATCCGTTCGATGGGCAGGTCGAAGAACTTGTCTCGCCCGATATTGATCGCGGCGCTCTCTACGTGGGCGGGCACCAGCATTCGCATCACTTCGATAAAAGATTTACCAACCATCTCCTGCGCCTGACGCACCAGCAACAGGGCGGGATTGGACGGTTCCATTCGGGCGAAATAGTCCGCGGCGGCGGCAAGTGCCGCAGTGGCCTGCCCCGACGACGTCAGCGCACCGGTTGCTTCAATCGGGTGTTGCGTGTCGGCTAGTTCAGCGTCGTCTGACGGCGCAGCCACCACGGCGCTCGGGTCACGCTCCGCGACGAGACCCGCAAGCCAGGCGGCCATGCCATTGACGACGCCGGAGAGCCTGTCGAGGCTGATGGGTTGCCCCGAGTTCAACTTTTCGTGCCAGATCGTCGTGATGCCTGCAATTTCGGCAGCGACTGCCGAACAACGTGCACTCACTGCCCTCAGGGTCTCGAGATCTGTGTCGCCAATGATGCGCTCGATCATTGCAAGATCGGGACCGTCAGTGTCGGCGTCACCAGCGGGAATTTCTCCCTTGGCAACCTGATAGGCACGGTAGTTGAGGGTCCCCTGTCTGCGATTTTCGATCAGCGGCAGGAATTGGAGGGGATTGATCACGGTTGGAAACACGTCGATCGCTTCGATCGTGACTGCGCGAAGAGCGTAGTCGCCGTCTTCGGCCCTCGGATGTACAGCTTCCCACTGCTCCCTAAGCAACGTGGTCGTCGCCTTCAGGCAATTGAGAAAGCCGTCAAGATCCCGGTTAAGGATGGAGAACTTGGCCAGCAGCATGTTCAAACGCAGATCGCGGGTGCGCGCCAGAAGAGGTCGTGCGGCCGCAAACTGGCCGACGATGTCGATGGCCTTCGGATCGAAGCGCCCGCGATCTCCATTGGCGTTGACCACCTCGAAGTACGACATCGGAAGCAGCGATTCCGCACCTGCGAAGAAGTTGAGGTACTGAACGTCCCCACTTGCGTCGAGATCGGGCCCGCAGGGATCGTCCGCGGCTACGGGCTGGGTCAAGGAGGCGACGTCGAGCATGATCGTCCATCTGCTGGGCCCCCGCCGAACCCCGTGACGTACCCAGGAGCGCGGGAGAGACTATGATCCGATTGTCTTATGGGTCAGATGCTTGCGGGTCCCGGTTCATTCACCGGTGATCATGACAGTTTCGCGTGAACCAGCAAGCTCTTGGAGGCGACTACTTGAAGGCCTGGGTGGTTCTGTGTACGGCTGCTGTGGCGCGTCAGGATGCCAACCCCGGACGGACCTACCGGCCTGCCAGCAGCGGCCAGGATGTCCGTGGTTCTTGCATGACCGCCTGATCTGCTCTTTGGAGCCGATCATGCGGCCGACGAGGGAGTTTAACGCCCACATGGGCCAGCTTACCCAAGATACCCGCCTCTGCGAGCTCAAGACGCCACTCGGCAAGGACGTTCTGGTTTTCGTCGGATACGAGGCTTCGGAAGGTCTCAGCGAACTCTTTGAGTATCGTATCGAATGTCTCAGTGAGGACGCCGATCTCGACTTCGACCGCGCAATCGGTCAGCAGTGCACGCTGAAGATAAAGCTTCATGAGAAGGAGCGCGAGTTCAGCGGCATTCTCACCGAAGCGCAATGGCTTGGGGTGAAGAACGACTATTTCAGCTATAGAATCGTGCTTCGGCCCTGGTTATGGCTGCTGTCGCGAACCACCGATTGCCGGATATTCCAGGACAAGAAGGCGCCCGACATCATCAAGGAGGTCTTCAACGATCGCGGCTTCAACGACTACGAATCGAAGCTGACCGAGGAAGGTTCCTGTCCGAAGCTCGAATATTGCGTTCAGTACCGCGAGACCGATCTGAATTTCGTTTGCCGATTGATGGAGCAGCACGGCATCTACTACTTCTTCAAGCACGAGGGCGGCAAGCACACGCTGGTACTGGCGGACTCAAAATCGTCGCACAGTCCGATCAACGGACTCGCCTCGATCCCATACATACCGCTGACGGGTGCCGACCGGCGAGGCGAGCAACACATCTACGAATGGGTCTCGGAGCGCAGGTTTCGGACCGGCAAGGTCGAGCTCAACGATTACAATTACCAGAAGCCCAACGCGCAGATGATCAGCGACGCCAAGGGCAACGAGCATTACTCCCGATCAGAAATGGAATTTTACGACTATCCGGGGAAGTTCAAGGAAAAATCCGACGGCGAGCGTTACGCGAAGATCCAGCTTCAGTCCGAGCAAGCCATGGACCGGCGGCGCCGCGGCAACGGTGATGCAGTCAACCTGTTCCCCGGTGGATTGACTAAACTCGAGAAGCATCACAAGGACTCGCAGAACGTCGAATATCTGGTGGTACGAGCCACCCATTCGTTCTCGATCGAATCTTACCGCACGGGTGGTCCCAGCGACGCCGGTCAGCACGTCTATTTCGGGAGCTACGAGTTCTTGCCGAGCGACCGTCCGTTCCGGGCGCCGATGTTGACGCCGAAGCCAAGGATTAATGGTGTCCAGACCGCCAAGGTGGTGACCAAGGACGACAATTCGAGCGAGGAGATCGACGTCGAAAACCTCGGCGAAATCTATGTACGGTTTTTCTGGGACCGGAAGAAAAAGCGGTCTTGCCGGTTGCGCGTTGCTCAGGTCTGGTCCGGCAAGAAGTGGGGCGGTCAGATCATTCCGCGCGTCGGACAGGAAGTGGTCGTCGAATTTCTGGAAGGCGATCCGGACCGGCCTCTGATCATCGGCACCGTCTATAACGACGAGTACAAGCTGCCCTATGACCTGCCGTCCAAGAAGACGATCGCGGGATTGAAGTCCGATTCGACCAAGGGCGGCGGCGGCTACAATGAGTGGAATTTCGAGGACAAGAAGGGCTCCGAGAAGATCACGGTGCATGCCGAGAAAGACCATGACGTGACGGTCCGCGACACCGAGACGCGGACCATCGGCGAAGCCGCGCTCGGCGGCGACACCCGCAAGACGACCCTCGTCAACGGCAACGACAAGCTCGATATCCAGTTAGGCGGTCAGCATATCACTATGGCGATGGATCAGTCGGTCACCGCAGGCCTAACCATCACGCTCATGGCCAACGTCAACATCACGCTGCAGGTCGGCCCCAGCCAGATCATCCTGACGCCTGGGGGCATCGTCATCAATGCGCCGACCATCGCGATGACGGCGCAGGGAGCCATGGCGCTAACAGCCGGGGGCCCGCTGGGTGCCCACGGCCTGCCAACCCTTGTCGGTTGAGTGCTATGAGCCAAGTTAGGTTCGGTGCGGTGCGGGATCTTTTTCAGGCCTACCCAATGGCGCGCCATGACGTCGGCAGGGCCGAGCCCGACAAGCCTTCACTCGATTTCCTGCAGGACGCCACCGATGCGTGCAATTGGAACGGGGCCGTCTCCTTCTGCGCTTATCTGCTGCCCCGGCGCGTCGCCGTTGCCTGGGGATGCCGCTCGTTACGGCGGATGTTCGACCATTTCGATGCCAACGACGCCAGGTCGCTGAACTACGTCGAGGCCTGGGTCAGGCAGCCCGACGAGCAGTCCCGGAACAAGGCGTTGGCCGTCGGCAACGCCAACGATCCGGAACAGCCGGCGACATGGCTTGCGCTGGCGGCCGGATGGTCTGGCGGAAGCGTGGTCCCGGCGGAATTTGCGCCGGTCGAGGCCAAGCCCGATCAAGCTGCACGCGCGGTACGCGCGGCCCTGCTGATCGCCCTTTGCCGGCTCCCCCGCGAGTCCCGGGACCGGATAATGACGGCATGCCTAGAGGATGGTATTCAGTTGGCACGCGGCGAACCGCGCCCGCCGCGCTAACGAGACGAAGAGATGGTGCTTCGCTTCAATATCGAGAACGAATCGAACCTTCCGGACGGTGGCCCTGTATCATTTACGGTCACCGGCAGGCGCTCGGTCGATATTGGCCGCGACCGTCATCTTGACTGGACGTTGCCTGATCCGGCTAGGACGATCTCCGGAAAGCATTGCGAGGTGCATTTTCGCGATGGCGGCTATTGGCTGCATGACGTCTCGACGAATGGCACCTTTCTCAATGGCGCCGACCAGCGAATGCGGGCACCGCACCGGCTGCGTGACGGAGACCGGCTCACCATTGGCCACTACATCATCGGGGTTTCACTGGAGGATGAGGCGGGCGGGCATCCGCAGGACCGCGAGGCACAGCAGCACGTTCCTCTCGTCCAGCAACATGCCGATTATCAGGAATTGTGGGCGGCCGATCGCGACGTACCGCCGCCCATCGATCCGCAGCAATTGAAGAAGCCGCGCGAGGCGGCGCGGCCCGTCAATCCGGAGTTTCTGGATTGGGCGGCGAGCGTCCCGTCGCCGGGCGTGGATCCCTTTCGACGACCCCCGCCGACGTCGCCGTACCTGTCTTCCGCGCAGGACGACATGAGCTGGGCCGACGGCCCGGTCGCCGCACCGAAAGCCCCCATCGAACCGCCGCCCGCGATGCCGACCCCGCGCCGGCCCTCGGTGTGGGCCGATGCTGAAGCGGCGCCCGTCCAATCGCCGCCACCGCCATATGTCGAGCCGTCGCGACCGGCGCAGGCGATGGACGAAACGCCGGCGCCCGCCATGACGGCCGGCGGTGCCGACTTCGCGCGGCTGGTGGCACGCGCCGCCGGATTGCCCGACACTTTCTTTGCCAACACGACCGATGCCGAGCTCGCCGGACAGCTTGGTAGCATCTTGCGCATGACCGTGGACAATCTGATGGCGCTGCTGCAAGCGCGAACTCAGGCCAAGCAGCTGACGCGCAGCACCAGCCAGACCACCGTTCAGGCGATTGAGAACAACCCGCTGAAATTCTCGCCGACCTCGGAAGATGCAATGCGGATTTTGTTCGGGCCGAAGACGCGGAGCTATCTCGACGCGCAACGCGCCTTTGCACAGGGTTTCAGCGACCTCAAATCACATCAGTTGAAGACGTACATGGCGATGCAGCACGCCGTTCACGAGCTCATCACCGGCATCGATCCGACCCTCATCGCGCGCGAGCTCGAGCTTCAGCGCGGGGCCAAATCCTGGCTCGGTTCGAACAAGAGCAAATTGTGGGATGAGTTCATGACGCGCTGGAAGGCGCATCTCGGCCGCGACAACAGCGCGCCGATCGATACCTTTATGCTGTATTTCTCCGACTATTACGACCGCTCCGACAAAAGCGGTGCAAAGTGAACTAGCGGCGGCCGTCCGGTCGCCGACATTGCTAATGTGGATGTAGGAATGTCTTGGTACAGCAAGGTTTTCTGGTCGGAAGGTCTGTTTCTGCGGCCGCACCATTTGCAGCAGAATGATCGCTATGTCGAGCACTTGCTGGAAAAGCGCGTTCGTTACACGACGCCATACCCTTGGGGATTTGCCCAGCTCGAGATCAACACGGACCTCACTGAACAGAGTAAATTTGCGGTGCGCAACGCCTCCGGCGTCATGCCAGATGGCACGCCATTCGACATCCCAGCGGACAGCCCGATCCCGGACGCGATAGAGGTGCCGGATTCGGCTGCCGGCCAGATCGTTTGGCTGATGATGCCCGTCGCCGCACCGAACACGCGCGAAGTGGACGAAGATCGGACCGACAGCGCCAGCCGCTATGTTCGCACTTCGGAGACTTTCATCGACTCGACCTCCACGCTGCGCATCGAGGAAGAGATCGACATCGCCTATCCGCGGTTGTCATTCGAGTTGCGCAAGACCAGCAAGCCAGGATACATGGGCCTCGGCATCGCGCGCATTCTGGAGGTGCGTGACAAGAACGTGCTGTTCGATGACAAGTTCGTGCCGCCGATGCTGGTCTGCGCCGCACATCCGATCATCGACGGCTGGCTCAATCGCATCATCGGCTGGGTCGAGACGAAGCTCGATGAGCTCGCACGCTACGCGGTCGATCCATCGTCCGGTGGCGGATTGCAGAGCGTGGACTATCTGGTGCTGCAAGTGCTCAACCGCACCATTCCCGTGCTGACCCATTTTCAGCGCTCCGGAAGTATTCATCCCGAACGGCTGTACGAGGAGTTGCTGAGGTTCGCCGGTGAGCTTGCGACGTTTGCCACGCCGGAACGCCGCGCACGCAACTATCGGGCATACGATCATGATGACCTCGAAAACATTTTCACCCCCCTGGTAAGCGACATCCAGGACTTCCTGAGCGCGCGGCTCGGCCGGCGGGCGATCCGCCTTGAGATCATCGAGCGTGCACAGAATGCATTCGTGTCGCCGATCCGCGATCGGGCGCTATTCCGGAATGCGACCTTGGTGCTCGAAGTTGCGGCACGGCGGCCGCTCGTGGAAATCCAGAACGATTTCCCGCATCTGTTCAAGGTCGGCCCGAACACCAAGATGAACGAGATCGTGCACGCCAACTTGCCGGGGTTGACGTTGGTGCACTTGCCGACCCCGCCGCCGCACATCCGGGCCATCACCGATCACGTCTATTTCTATCTCGATCGAAAGTCGCCGCTGTGGCCCGAGTTCAGCACGGCGGCCTCGATCGGGATGCACTTCTCCGGCGACTGGCCGGAGCTTGAACTGTACCTTTGGGCGATCCTGGAAGATAGGCCATGAGCGACAGGGACAAGCCGGTCAATCCTTTCGGTCGGGGCGAGCGGACGATCATCCGTCCCAATCCCGGCGGGAAATTGCCGCTGGCGCCTGCCGCCCAGCCGCCGGCGGGAGAAGGGCCTGCGGCACGCCCTGCCTATTCGCCGTCGCCCGTGCCGTCTCCCGGCGCCGCGCCGTCGTCATCGTTTTCCCCGGTTCCTCAGGGCCCGAGCTACGCCGCCGCACCAACCAGCCATCCGTCGGAGGAATGGATATCGACCCCGACGCAACCCTCCGCGCAGCAAGCGATGCTGCCGCCCGGACCGCCTCTGCGCGTCGATGATCTGGTCGCGCCGAACGCCAATCCGGTGATGCGCGCCGCAGGGCCCTTGCTGCAACTGCTGGGCCGCTTGCGGGTGGCGCTCATGCGCGCATCATTCGCAAGTCTGATGGAACAAGTAGCCGATGCCATAAAATTCTTCGAGAAGGACATCCGTTCGGCGGGCATCTCCGAGCACCAGGCCAATACGGCAAAATATATCCTGTGCGCCACCGCCGATGATATCGTGCAGCATATCCCGACCGAGGAGCGCCACGTCTGGACGCAATACTCGATGTTGAGCCGGTTCTTCGGCGAGCGGGTGGGCGGTGTCCGCTTCTTCGAGATCCTTGACCATTTGAAGGTTGATCCGCTGGTCAATTATCCGGTGCTCGAATTGCAGCATGCCTGCCTCGCGCTCGGCTTCCAGGGCATTCACCGCACATCGACGGGTGGGCTCGCCAACCTCCAGGTGATCCAGCGCAACCTGTATGAAACGCTGCGCCGGGTCCGGCCCAAGACGATGAGCGACCTGTCGCCGAACTGGCGGGGGCAGGCGCTGGCGGCTCGCCGGCAGCGCCTCCGTGTTCCGGTTTGGCTGGTAGCGGCCGTGGCCGCCGCGCTGCTGATGGGCTCTTATTTCGTCTTGCGCACACTGCTGGCCGGCCGGTCAGAGAATGCCGCCGAGGTGGCGCTGGCCCTGCATCCAACCGATCCGATCGAGCTCAAACGCAAGGTGATCGCGCCGCCGCCGCCACCACCACCGCCTCCGCCACCACAGCCGGACCGCATCACCCAGTTGCAGCGCATCCGCAACGCGCTCGCCAAGGAGAATACCGCCTGCGCCATGACCGCGGACCAGACCGCGAGCTTCATCGTGATCAGGGTCTGTGACCTCGCACTGTTCTCGTCGGGCCAGGCAACCATCCTCGACGGCTTCAAGCCGATTGCGGTCCGGGTCGCTGCAACCCTCGACAAGGAGCCGGGGCGAATCCGGGTTGTCGGCCATACCGATAGTTCGCCGATCCGCACCGTGCGCTTCCCGTCGAACTTCGAATTGTCGGTCGAGCGCTCCAAGGCGGTCGCCGCGGCGCTGAAGGCCGGCCTGACCGATGGTTCGCGTGTCGACGTCGAGGGCAAGGGCGCGGACGCGCCGATCGCTCCCAACACGACACCTGAGGGACGCGCCAAGAACCGGCGTGTCGAAATCTTTATTGAACGCAGCGAATAGCTGCCACCACAGCTCACGCTGTTTGCGACAGGTACCGGTCAATGCTCGCCAAGGATATTATCCGCATCATTCTTTACGGAGTTGGGCTCAGCTCGCTCGGCTGCGTGATCTATTTCGCCGGTCCCTTCATCGCATTTGGCGACTGGCACCCACTCGAGAACCACATTATCCGCCAGATCGCAATTCTGCTGCTCACCACGGCGGCGGCTGGCATCGGCGGCTTCAGCTACTTCAAGCGACGCAAGAACGCCGAGAAGATCGCCGACGGGATCAGCGCGTCCGATCAGCCTGTCAGCGACGAACCGGTGCTCCAAGAGCGCATGAAGGATGCGCTCGCGACGCTGAAGACCGCAAGCGGAAACAAGTCGGGCTACCTCTACGATCTGCCCTGGTATGTCATCATCGGGCCCCCCGGCGCCGGCAAGACCACAGCGCTGGTGAATTCCGGGCTCAAATTTCCGCTTGCACGCGGGGCAACGCCGGCGGCAATCGCGGGGGTCGGCGGTACACGCTACTGCGATTGGTGGTTTACCGAAGAGGCTGTGCTGATCGACACCGCCGGCCGCTACACGACCCAGGACTCCAACAGCAAGGCTGACAAGGAAAGCTGGCTGGCTTTTCTCGACATCCTGAAAAAGAGCAGGTCGCGCCAGCCGATCAACGGTGTTCTCGTCGCCATCAGTGTCGAGGATGTGCTGATGCTGCCGAAGCAGGAACTCGCGCTTCACGCCGACGCCGTCAGGATGCGCCTGCTGGAACTGCATCAGAGGCTCAAGGTCAGCTTCCCGGTCTATGCCCTCTTCACCAAGACCGATCTGGTCGCCGGCTTCACCGAATATTTCGCCTATCTCGGCGAGGCCGGTCGTCGTCAGGTCTGGGGCGCCACGTTCCAGACGGCCGACAAGACCCAGAATCTGGTGGGGCAGATTCCTATCGAGTTTGACCGTCTGCTGGAGCGCCTGAGCGAGGAGACGCTTGATCGTCTGCAGGACGAACCGACGCCGCAACACCGCGTCCAATTGTTTGGTTTCCCCGCGCAGATGGCGCGCCTCAAGCCCCAGATCCACGACTTCCTCAACCAGATATTCGAGCCGACGCGCTATCACGTCAATGCGAACCTGCGCGGGTTCTACTTCACCTCGGGTACCCAGCAGGGGACGCCGATCGACCAGTTGATCGGGTCGCTTGCGCGCACGTTCGGCGCCGAGGAGGTCGGTTCCGGATCCTATTCAGGAACGGGCAAGAGCTACTTCCTTGCCGATCTCATTTCCAAAGTCATCATCGGCGAGGCTGACTGGGTCTCGACTGATCGTGCTGCGGTCCGCCGCGCGCTGATCATCAAGACCGCGGCGCTGTCCTTGATCGGCCTTGTCTCGATCGGGCTGATCGCGGCGTGGCTGACGAGCTACAAGCGCAATTCCGACCTGATCGAGCAGAGCCTGCAGGCGGACAGCGAATATGCAGCCGCCGGGGCGCCGCTCATCAAGCAGACGCTGATCGACGACCACGATCTCGACAAGGTGTTGCCGCTGCTCTATCGGCTGCGCAACGCGCCCGCAGGCTACGGATTGCGCAACGAGGCGGTGCCCCTGTCGGCCCGCTACGGCCTCAGCCAGCATCAACGCCTGCTGTCGCCCTCCAAGGCCGCCTATCACGCCGCGCTTGAACGCATGTTCCGGCCTCGCCTGCTGTATCGCCTGGAGGAGCAGCTCAACGCGCGCATCAACGAGCCCGCGTTCGTTTACGAGGCGCTCAAGGTCTACCTGATGCTCGGCGGCCTGCAGTCGTCGGACCGCGAGCTGATCCGCTCCTGGATGCAGCGCGACTGGCAGGACAACCTCTATCCCGGCGCAACCAACGCGGAGGGACGACGCCTGCTCGATGAGAATCTCACCGCGATGTTCGACCTCGAGACGGAGCAGCCGCCGCTTGTCCAGCTCGATGGCCGGCTGATCAAGCAGGCGCAGAACTCGCTCGCGCGCCTCAGCGTGTCGCAGCGCGCGTACGAGTTCCTGAAATCCGAGGCGCGGTCATCAACCGCAGGCGACTGGATCGCCGCACGGCGCGGTGGTCCTGATATGGCCATCGTGTTCGAAACTACGACGGGGCAGCCTCTGGACGCTGTGCGGGTGCCCCAGTTCTTTACGTATAGCGGCTTCGAGCAAAACTTCGTCGCGAAACTGCCGGGATTGTCGGAGCGCATGAAGAAGGAGCGCTGGGTGCTGGGCGATGCCGGCCAGCAATCGGCCATCGACCAGCAGTACGACAAGCTTGCCGGCGACATCTTGAATATTTATTCCAACGAATTTGTCACGACGTGGCGAACCGCACTGGGCGGCTTGCGTCTGAAAAAACTGCTTGCCGACAAGCCGAAATACGAGGTGCTGAGGGCTCTTTCCGCGCCAACCTCACCGATGCGGCAAATCCTGGAATCGGTGCGCGACGAAACGGTGCTGACCAAGGAGCGGCCGAAGCCGGCGAACGCAGCGGCGCCTGCCGCGGCCGCGCCGGCACCGGCTCTTTTCACCAACGCCCAGGATGGACCGCCCCGGGGCGACAATCGAAGCGCAGTTCAAACCCTATCATGCGGTGTTGGAAGGCGACAGCACGCACCGCCCGATCGACTCGACCATCGCCAACCTGAACGATATCGCGCAGAACCTGACGCTGATGATCGAGAATCCACAATTGACCGCGCAGGCGACCGCTTCGCTTCAGACCCAGGTCGCAGCCCTGCGCAATAATGCCTCCCGCATGCCGCCGCCGTTCTCCGACATGTTGCGCGCGGCGGCTGCGGAGTTTGAAGGCAACATCGCGGCCTCGACGGCCGGACAGATTCTGCAGACCTTGCGCGATCAGGTCACGCCGGTCTGCCAGCAGACGGTGAGCAATCGCTACCCGTTCGTCCGCGGTAGCAATCAAGAGGTTCCGCTCGCCGACTTTGCCAAGGTGTTCAGTCCGAACGGCGTCATGGACAAGTTTTTCACCCAGTACCTCGCGCCTTACGCCGACACCTCGAAATCGGACTGGGTTTGGCGAAAGGAAAGTCCCGTCGGACGATCGTTCTCCCCCGACACACTGAAGCAGTTCCAGAATGCGGCCTATATCCGTGATGCTTTCTTCCAGACCGGCGGCAGCGTGCCTGCAGTATCGTTCTCGATCCGGCCGCCCGGCGCATCCGGACCCGGCGTGACGGTGAAGACGGAGATCGGCGGTACTACAATCGCGAGCCCGATCACGCCGGGCGCGCCGACCGCCTCGCCGATGTTCGGCGGCGCGCAACCTCCGCCACCGCAACCGCAAAGCAACCCACCGACCACCGTGCTCTGGCCGGGCCCATCGCCGCGAACCGCGATTTCGGTGAGCAACGATACCGGAGCGCCATCCATTCTCGAGCGCAACGGCCCCTGGTCGTTGTTCCGGATGCTGGAGGCGGGCTCTTTGGCTGTGAAGGCGGAAAGCGCCAGTGCGACTTTCATCGTTGCCGGGCGGGAGCTCAACTATCAGATTTCGACCGGATCGTTGCGTAATCCCCTCAACCTGTCCGTGCTCCGCGAGTTTCGTTGCCCGACCGGAATATGACCATGCGTTGCGGGCTATTCGGCAAGATCGGCGCCAAACGCGATTTCATCGCGATCGCAACGCCGCGCAGCTTCCTGGAAGCCTGGGAGCCGTGGGTGCAGGCTGGGCTGTCTGCAAGTCGCCATCAGCTTGGCTCGGGCTGGCAGCAGGCCTTCCTCACTGCGCCGGTGTGGCGCTTCTGGCTCGGCGCTGCGATCTGCGGCACCACGGTGACAGGGGCGATCATGCCTTCGCTCGATGGGGTGGGACGATACTATCCGTTGACGCTGCATGCGGTGAGCGACGAGATCGCCTTGTTGCCGCCGCCGGGCATCGACCCGCAGGATGAATGGTTCGCCAAGGCGGAGGCCTTTCTGCTCTCGACCCTGGACCGCGCCGCAACGTTCGAGCAGATCTCGGATTCGCTGGATCGTCTTGCGCTGCCGCGACTACAGCCTTCGCTCTCCAATGGATCGGACGTGACCGCATTGGGCGCAACGGGGGTGGCAGCGCTTTCAGACGTCGGCGCGTTCGCCCAGTCGTTCACCACGCTTGCTGCCGCAAATCCGCAGATTCATGCCGCTGCCAGTTTCTGGTGGACCGCCGGTGGGGAAGGCTTTCCGTCAATGGCGCTGGCCTGTCGCGGATTGCCAGATCCGTTTCACTATTCCACACTGCTGAGCGGCGATCTCGGCCGTACAGAATCCGGGACCGGGTGACGCGCGATGGTACAAGTCGCATCCTCGTTCGATGTTGGCAGCGTCACCCATGCAGGACGGGTGCGGACGCGTAACGAAGATTCCTGCCTGGTCCGGACCGATGTCGGCATGTGGGCGGTCGCAGACGGCATGGGGGGCCACGAGGCCGGAGATCTCGCGAGCCGCATCGTGGTGGAGTCGCTTGATGCAATAGGCATGACGGATTCCGCCGCCGACTTTCTGGCGGAGTGCGAGGAGCGGCTGTTCCGCGCGAACCAGCAGATACTGACGCTCAGCCGGGAACGGCAGGGCGCAACCGTCGGCACCACGGCTGCGGTTCTGCTCGTGCGCGACGGCTATTATGCCTGTATATGGGCAGGCGACAGCCGGGTGTACCTGATCAACCGCAGCGGCATCAACCAGGTGTCTCATGATCACAGCGAGCTGGAGGAACTGATTGCCGGCGGTGCGGTGTCGCGCGAGGACGTCAAGGACTGGCCGAGCAATGCGATCACCCGGGCAGTCGGCGTCGCCGACGATCCGGAGTTCGAGGTCGTGACAGGTCCGGCCGAGCCGGAAGATGTCTTTGTGATCTGCAGCGACGGCCTGACCAGGCATGTGCAGGACGACGAGATCCTGCAGTATGCAGCCATGCAGCGCGCGCAGGCGGCTTGCGATGATATGCTTGCTTTGGCTCTGGACCGAGGAGGGCTCGACAACGTGACGATCGTAGTGGTGCGGCTGCTGACGCCTCGATCCTCGGAGCCGACGAGAACGCCGCTGGATCGGGAGCCGCAAGCATGAACTCCAACGATCCGTTCCGGTCGAACTATCGCAGTGTGCCGCCCGGCACCCGGCTCAACGGCATCTACGAGATCGAAGCGGTGATCGGTGCGGGCGGGATGGGCGAGGTCTACAAGTGCCGTGAGATCCAGACCGGATCGCCGGTTGCCGTGAAGATGCTGTTGCCCGACATGGTCGAAAACGAGGCGGCGCTTGCGCTGTTCCGGCGTGAGGCGGCGGCACTCCACAATCTTCCGCACGATGCGATCGTTCGCTATTTCCTGTTCACGGTAGAGCCTGTGCTGCAGCGGCCATATCTCGCGATGGAGTTCGTGAACGGCCGCTCGCTGTCGAATATGCTCGACGAAGGCCCGTTGACCTTCGAGGCGCTGGTGAAGCTGATGCAACGTGTCGCGTCCGGGCTGGATGCCGCCCACGAGCATGGCATCATCCATCGCGACGTCTCTCCGGACAACATCATCGTCCCGCTCGATGATGTGAGGCGCGCCAAGATCATCGATTTCGGTATCGCGCGATCGACCCAGATGGGTGAAAAGACCATTATCGGCTCAGGCTTTGCCGGCAAGGACAATTACGCGTCGCCGGAACAGGTCGGGCTGTACGGCAATGAGGTGACCGCCAAATCCGACGTCTACAGCTTTGGCCTCGTGCTGTTTCATGCGCTGACGGGACAGAAGCTCGACATGGGCGGGAGCCAGTTTCAGCTGGTTGAGAAGCGCCGGCGCGTACCCGATCTCGGTGCGGTAGACATGCGCATCAGGCCTTTGCTGGAGCAGATGCTGCAGCCCGATCCGGCGTTGCGTCCAACCATGGCGGAAGTCGCCAGCTGGACGCCGACCGGTTTGGCTCGCACATCCACCGCACCGTTGTCCGGCTTCGATCCGCTGGCGCGGCCCGAAAGTGCCGCGCAGGTGCGACAGGACATGGCGCCATCGACCGCTGCAAGGCGGCGCGCCCCCTGGCTCGGTGTGAGCGTGGCAGCGGTGTTGCTTGTGCTCGGCGGGGGCGGGTATGCTTTATTCGAGCTGGTCCGGTCGGCGCCCGGCGTGCCGACTTTGCCGCCGCCTCCGAAGCTTGCGGGAACGATGTCGCCGACGAAGGCTGAACCCCCGCCAAAGCCCGAACGTCAGGAGACGGCGAAGCTGTCGCCACCGCCGACGGGGACACCCACTCAGCCCAGCGAAGGGCCGGCTCGAGCCGACCGCATCCGCAAATACGTGGCCCAATACTCCGGCGGCGACTGCTTCTTCATCTTGCCGGTTGCGGTTAGTCAAACCGCCGCGGTGATCGAAGGCTTCGGTGCTTCGACGGCTCCGTTTGATACGTTCGACAAGGCGTTCAGGCGGGAGCAGGGATTTGAGGCGTCGGTCGGTGTCAGGCAGGTGACCGAGGCACAGTGCCCTGCCGTGAAGTTCCTGAGCCAGCTCGGGAGCGATCAGACGCGGGTGCCGCGCATCACCTTGTCGGCGACGGAGCTAAAGGGAGGCGAAACCCTCAATGGCACCATCGAGAACTTCGCGAACCGCGTAGTGGAGCTGCTCATGGTTTCGGACCGCGGGGAGGTGCAGAGCTTGTCCTACCTTTTGAGGCCGGGGATCGACTCGCTTTCGTTCACACTCCCGACACCGCGCGCGAACGGTCCGCAACTGCTGTTGGCTGTGGCCACGCCGCAGGTTCTTGACTCGTTGCGCCAGCCGCGACCGACAGCCGCTGATACATTCTTCCTGCAGGCGTTGAGCGATTCCCAACGCAACCATGTGGCGATCACCGCGGCGGCACGCTACGTGTTGCTCACGAACTGATCAGCGCGCCCAGAGCATGATCCGGGAAAAGTTTGAAGCAGTTTTCCGCTGGGATCATGCTCAATCGACAAGCTAAAGCGGGATGGCAGTTCGTCCCAATATGATCGCGGATTAGAATTTTCCGATCACCAGGATCTTCAGGTCGGTATCCGGTTTGAAGTCCCCTGCCGTATATTCGGGCGTGCCACCCGCCGACGATGCCTTGAGCCGACCTTGACAGAAGCTGACCAGGCGGTCGCTGCCGCCGGCTTCGATGGTCAGCTTGAACGATCGGATCGGACCTGCCCAGTTAGCGCCGGTCTTCAGCACGTATGATATGCGCCGCTCCTGCAGCTTCGCGCTATTGGCCTGGCCGTCGCCTGCGCGCTTATCAAGCTCGGCGAGGAATGCATCCGTGACGCAATATTCCTTCCGATAACGCGCGACCTCCGGGCTAAGCGCGCTGTTGCGGCGCAGGCTCGCGCGCAGGATAGTGTCTGCGCTAGAGCCGACGCTCGGCCGGTACTGATGTTCAACGACGACGGTGCGCGCGGGCGGGAACACCTGCTGACGCACGGCGGAGGTCCTGGTGACCCAGCCCGGTGCATATTGCTGCCGACCGTTGTCGCTCACGCCGGCAGGCATCAAGAGCCCATCGTCCACCAGCCGCGTCCGGATTGTTGCGGGCAGGTCGGCTACCCGGATCTCCCGGCTGCCGATGGGCAGCAGCGGCAGCTTGAACTGGCGGAGCTGCGCGCTGACATCCTTGTCGCCGATCATGGCGCGCTGATCGATTGTCAGCGGCGCCGGGCTGCCGTCGACCTTGGTCTCGAAGTCGACGAAGTTCACCGGGTCGTTCGACGGCAGAGCAATATTGTCGGCTTCCGAGAGGTCGATGTCGGGCAGCGGAAAGGCCACAGTCAGCGTAACCGGCTTATTGGTGATGTTGGCGAACTGATACCGAACGCTGACCTTGTCGAGAGCGATACGCAGATCCTCGCTCTCCATGGCCACATCGTTGGTGCGAACGAACTGCAGCCCGCCAATCGACAATTCGGCAGCCGAGTCGTTGGCCCGTGCCGGCCAAGCGGTTGCAACCATCAACGCGGCGATCAGGGCCAGCGGCCGGAACGAAGGCCGGGGCGGCAGTTCATTCACCATGCTAGTCTCCATATGGCGTGGCAACGTCTGCCGGTTCCGCCCGGCAATGGATTAGTCGAGGGCTTGGTAAAGCTCGCCCCATTCGGACTTCCAGACGCCGTCCGGATCCCACACCACGATCGCGAGCTTGACGTCATTGGCAAGCCGGATCGCGCCGCGAAAGGCATCCTGGGCAGGCAACGGGGCGCTGACCTGGTCATTTGACAGCCGCCCGCCGCTTGCAGCGGCCGGCATCACGACCGATCCAGTGGCGCTGTCATTGTCGCGTTTCAGGACCAGCGTGATGGCGTCGGGCTGGACTTCCTTGACCTGTTCAAATCTATTCCTTGTCATGGATTTGCACCGCAAGCTGAAGAATTCGGACTATCACCGTCCAGTGATAGAATTGAACGGGATCGAGATTGGTCACCACTAATTGACGCGCCGCATTCACGGCATCTCGGATTAGTCGGTCCGGCGCGACGATCGGTTCGGGGTACACTGAGGCGAATATGTTTCGTCGATTTTGCTGGACTTGGGTCTTCATCGCCGGTGCCGGCATTTTCGCCGCCCTGGCGCACGCCGAGGATACGGTCGTGCGCAGCTTCGCCGGCGGTTCGGCGCCCTCGATGGTAGGCATCGTTCCCGCCAGCGAGGACGTGGAACTGGGGGGGCCCCAAGCGCTCAGCGCCGACGGGCAGGGCAACCTGTACGTACTCGACCAGATCAACGGCCGCATTCTCGAGTTTGATCCCAAACAACCGAACTCCGCCCCGGACGTCCTGAAGATGCCGAAGGATGTCCAGCCGACCGACCTTGTCGTTCACAACGACGACATCATGGTTTGGGACGGCGGCGTGCGCACGTTGAAGGCAGCGGCCCAGCAGTCCACGCGTGGGCTCGGCGACGAGATCCAGCTCGAGGAGGTCTCAAGCCGCGGCGTGGACGATCAGGTCGCCGCCTCCGCCTTCGCCCAGATGGGATCGCAGCCGCCAGGCAGCGCAACCGACCTACTCGACCAGAACACGCGCGCGGCCGTCATCGGGCAGGGGCGGCAGCCCGATCGGCAATACATCGCGTCCCGCAGCAAGGGCTCGGTCATCGCCGACATCCTCCCGGACAAGGGCAATTCCAGCGTACGGATCGAGATCCAGACCATGGTCACGAACGAGAGCATTGGCGCGCTCGGTCTGCGCGTGCGCGACCAGCTCGGCACGGTCGAATTTCTCGAGATTGACAACAGCGACCGCTTCTATGTGCTGGCCGAGGACATCCCGCCGTCGGGGAAGAACGCCTCGACCTTCGTCGCACGCTATGCCGCGAACGGTCGTCTCGAAGGAATCTACGAACTGCCACTCGAGAACACCCCGCTGACAAGGCGGTTCGTCACCGTCTCGGGTGATGGCGATGTCTATTTCCTGCGAACCAAGCCAGACGGTGTCGAAGTGGTTGGCGTTGGCTTCAAACCGCTGGGCAACGTGTCGCTCATCGACGTGCGGCCGTCGCGGACCTCAGCGAAGCCGGCCCCGGGCCCCGAGGGCCGGCCCGGCCACGACGTCAAGTTCAGCGCGCCTGCCGCGGTCCGGCCGTCAAATCGTCAGCAGGCGATCGAGACCGCGTTCGCATTCGAAGGCGTGCAGTGGAGGCTGACGCAGGCGAACTATGGCAACGATCCGGATAGCCAGTGCAGCGGCTTCAACCGCATTCGCCGGCCGTGGTATCTACAGGGCAAGGTGAACCAGGAGGTGCGCGGCGTACCCTATTGCTGGGGCTGCCACGGTTCGCTCGCAAACTTCCGGCAGCGGATCGAGAGCGGGACGCTGGCAGGCAACGTCTGCACCCGGAACGCGCCGCGGCCGGACGCGGCGGGCGTTGACTGTTCGGCCTTCGTCAGCGCCGCCTGGGGACTCTCGGTCCACTACACGACCGCCGCCATCCCGGCGATCGCGACGCCCGTGTCGAATCCCTGGGACCTCAAGCCCGGCGATGCGCTCAACAAACCGGGCTCCCATGTGATGTTATTCCTGCGGTTCACGCCCGATCGCAAGGCGGAGGTGATGGAATCCTCGACCGGTGGATGCAATGGACGCGTCTGCCGCAACGTCTATCCGTTGGCGAGCCTGCTGGCACGTGGCTACAATCCGGTCCGTTTCCGTGCCTTCGCGGATGACCAGGCGACGGTCTCGGTGGACGCCTATCCAGAGGACGATGCCCCGACGGGGGGCAAATCGACGGCTGCCAAAGCCGCGACCAACAAGCCGGCGACCAAGAAGCGCTGAACCCCCGGTGTCCTCGGCGCTACAGATGACTATGAACTACCGCCTCGATCCGACAGTCCGGTTCCGGGGCGGCCTGCATGACGTCGAGGTGGATCAGGGATGCGAAGCTCCAGAGGATTTGACCACAGGTTCGGCCGCTTGTGCGTCGCCATCGCGCTCGCCGCGACGATCGGCCTGCCGCTGCAGCATGCTCGGGCGGCGGAAGCGCTTTCGATCGGCAATCCGGATGGCGGTGCCGTGCGTGGGCTCGTGATCGGCATTGATGATTATCAACACGTCCGCAAGCTGAAGGGGGCGGTCGCCGACGCCGCCGATATCGTCTCCAGCCTGAAGACGATGGGGGTTGGCGACGTCGTCGAGCTGACCAATGCTCAAGCGGACAGGGCGAGCGTGCTGCGCGAAATCAGCGCGATGGTGGAGCGGACAAGGAACAACGATCTCGTCTTTCTGTCGATCGCTGGTCACGGCACGCAGGAGCCGGAGCGCATCAAGGGCTCGGAGCCGGACGGCATGGAGAACGTGTTCCTGCTGCCAGGCTTCGAAACCACGCCGACTGGATCGGTCGAACGTATTCTGGGGAGCGAGTTCAACCACTTCATCCGGCAGTTCGAACTTCGCGGTGCGAAGGTGATTTTCGTCGCGGACACCTGCCACGGCGGCGGAATGGTGCGCGATATCGATCCACGGGCTGAGGAGATGAGCTTTCGCCAGGTGCCTCGCTACACGCTGCTGGTCGATGAATTAAAACCGGTGTCGGACAGCAACGATCCGAAGTCCGAGCTCGATCTCGATCACACCGCGTTCCTGGCCGCCGTTGATCGCAATACCAAGGCCCCGGAAGTGCGAATCCCCGGGATCGATGGCCTGCGCGGGGCTCTCAGCTACGCGGTGGCGCGGGCCGTAGAGGGCAGCGCGGACATCAATCACGATGGCAAGGTGACACTCAAGGAGCTCTTCGCCAACGTTCGCCAGGTCGTCTATCAGCTTTCAGACCAGCGCCAGAACATCGTGACGATATCGTCACCCGCCCAGACGCCGGAGACGGACGTCGCGTTCGAACTGACGCGCGGGGTGGTGCTCATTCAAGGGCCCGCTCCGAGAACCGCCACTGCTCAGGCAACGGTTCCCGCCGATGGGAAGGCGCCCCCCGCACCGGTTGCTACGACGAAGACTCCGACGGTGCCAGCCCTTGCCGCCGCGCCCAATTCAGCTCCCGGCAATCCAGTTCCGACCGGCACCGCGCTCGCCGGCACCGCACCGGCGCCCATCCGTCTTTCAACGCCAATCCGCCTGGCGGCGCTCGACGGCAAGATGAGCTATTTCTCGGGCGTGAGCACCAAGGATGTCACCGTGCAGGCGGTTCAGCCGACGGACAATCCCGACTTGATCTGGGACCCCGTGTCTCATGACGTGATCGCCTGGGGCGATGTGGTCGCCTACGGGATGGAGGTGGCCAATTTGCCGACGGTCGTGGATCGCACCGCGGCCATCCGCGAGCTCAAGCGAATGGCGACTCGTTCACCCCAGACGATGCGTATTTGGCCGGACGATCGACAGCAGCGCGCCGGCCAGACCATCGAAGTTGAACTGTCCGACGTCGCGGCGAGGGCGCTATTGCTGTTCAATGTGTCCGGCGATGGAACCATCCAGATGTTGTATCCCGTGGGTACGGATGCGCCGTTGGCCAAATCGCCGAGCTTGCGGCTGCCGCTCAGGGTGGGCGAGCCTTTTGGCGCCGAGCAGATTGTCGCGGTGACCTCGCAGCAGCGCATGTCCGACCTTGAGACCGTCCTGATCCAGCTGAATCGGCGTCGTGCATCGGGGCAACTGATCAAGAGCCTCGAGCGTTACCTGCCAGCGGACGCGCGGATCGCCTCGGTCGGCTTCTTCAGTGCTCCCTGACAGTTTGACCGGGGGAGCCATGTTGCCATCGGAGCCGATCCGCCGCGAGCGAATATACCTCGCGTTGCTGCTCCTGTTGACGAGCGAGCCCGCGCACTCAGCGCCATTGCCCCCGGAATCCCCGCATGCAAGCCCGCCGATCTCTTCATCGCTTTGGCGCATCCAGGTCACGCGCGGACAGACCAGTGCGGTGCAGAGCAATTCCGCGAACGTGTCCCTCGAGATCCTGCCGGGTCCGACGGTCGAGGTCGGCGGCAAGGTATCGTTCGGCGTAACTTCCAGGAAAAAGGGCTACCTCATTCTGGTCGATGTGGATGCGGAAGGACGCATGTCCCAGATCTTTCCGACTCCCGAGTTGGTGGAGCAGTCGGACGAACGCGACATCAATCTTGTCAAGCCCGGCGTCCAGTTCATCGTGCCGACGCCGACAGCGCGGCAACGGGGCTTCGAGTATGTCGTTGCCCCCCCGACCGGCGCGGCAATCATCGTTGCGATCCTCAGCGAGCGGCGTGTGCAATTGCTCGATTTGCCGGATCTCCCGCGCAAGCTGCAGAGCCAGGCCGACGCGTTGAGCTACCTGGCGGCCTGGACCAGCGAGTTGCGTGTGCCGGACAGCGCCAACGGAAGACTGCTGTCGAACAATTGGTCGCTGGACGTCAAGTCTTATTCCATCAAGTAAGCCCGGGCCTTCGACTGGCTCAGAACTTGAAACCAAGCGTGAGAGTGCCGGATGTTTCCATCTTGCCGTCAACCGAGCAGCTGCCGTTGAGCGCGATGTTGACGCGCCCGAACTTCGCGATGTCGACGTTGACTCCGACGCGGGAGAAATCTGTTGGCGAACTCGGGATCATGAAATTCACGTTGTCGAGCGCCCAGAAGGGCAGCTTGCCCTGCAAGTCGGTTTTCCAGAGCAGTTCGACAAAAATATGCCGCAACGCGTCCGGGTCGACGATGATGGTACCTTTGCTGTCCCTGACCACAAAGCCCATCTCGTCGATGTGAAAGTTGCAGATCCGCTTCGCGACGGCACAGTGCACCGAGGTGAGATCGGGCAGGATCTTCGAATCGCCGAACCGAGCCGAAGCCTTGGGATCAATCGCCGGCCCGGTTCGCGGGTCGGTCGTCGCAACCGGTCTTTCTTCCGGAAATGTCTGCCAGATTTGCCGAAAGCCGATGCCCTCGGTTGCCAGGAACGAGGCGTTGCCGGCGAAATGACCGCGGCCGGATCGTTCTCCACGAAAAAAAACACTGTTGCCGGCGGGATATTTCAGATTCGTCAGCACGTCGAGAAGCCGGTTGTGATCCTTGGCGACGAAATTGATGCCGTCGAGCACGAGCCGTCCTGCCTCCAGGTGCGAACCGATGTGCTCGTCGAGATCGACACCAAGACCCTCCACCCGCCGGTAGATATTCCTGAACACTTCGGTGTCTCTCGCCGTAACGACCCGGGCCCGTCGCAGCGCGTCGAGACGCCGCTCATCATCTTTCTCCAGAATGTAGATCCGGCACAGCCCGGGCCGGTCGATCGCAATGTCGAGATGCACGTGAGGAGCTTTTCCGGTCTGCGTGAAGCCGACGCTCTTGACGCCTGCCTTCAGCCACGGGTCATAACCCGGCATGTCGATCTGGTCAGAACCGAGCCGCGGCGCCTTGCCGGCGGCAGCGAGCAATTGCCGCCAGTTGTCGCACATGAAGTCAAAGCCAAGCGGATTCCAGTACGGCACAAGGTCGTGGATTTTATAGAAGCCGTAGAGCTGAATCCCGGCTTCGTGCAGCTTCAGCGCGACCTTGTTCATGTCCGCCCGCATCGCGGCGCGGTCCTGCCCCATGTTGCCGGCCATCGGTGCGGTGTTCGGGTCGAAGGGGCTGCCCGTCATCTGCGAAGGTCTCCTCGCGTGGCTACGGCGGAAGCTAACAGGTGGCCGGTTGGCCGGCTAGTCCGCGATGCCGCAGCCGTTCCCGCAAAGTCTACAGCTTGCTCAACCGGCCGTAGAAACCGCTCCTGGCGATCATGTAATGAATGTCTTTCGGAAAAGGAAAAGCGTCGCGAACGTTTGAAATCGCCGTTTTGAGGAATTCACCGTGATGCGACGCGGGCTTGTGGCCGAGGGGAACTTGGTCGGCGACCTGCGGAATCATGAAGCGGTCCACGTAAGCTGGATCCAGATCATTGACCCTGACCATCTGCCCGAAGGCTGGAAATGCGTCATAGTGACCTACGCTCACATTGAGGTTCTTGAGGGCAGGGCGCGGCGATGGAGCACGATCGCCATCGGGCGTTGCTAGTCCGCGTCCGAGCAAGTCCAGCTTCACCGATTGCGAAAGCGTCGACGGACCGTAGACGACCTCGAGTGCGCAGGTGCTCTGCGCGGACAACCATTGGTACCAGAAAATCGCATCATCGGGATGTGCCATCGCGCCATAGAGGCAGTCAAATCCCCAGCAAGCCGACAGGTTGGGCTGATATTTTCCGAGGCTTCCGACCAGATTGCGCATGCCGTTCCCCCCGCCAGAATGGCAAGCGATGATGAGCTTACCGATCCGGAGTTGGGGTACGCTCTCCGAGCCAAGCTTGGTCCCGAAGCCGGGACCGGTTCCGAGAGCAGGAGCCAGCCACTTGGCAAGAGCCCCCAGTATTTCGTCGAGGTAGCGTTCGCCCCATTTGGCGGAGGCCAGATCCTTGACGCTGTAGTTGCCGGCAAAGCTGTCGCCGACGGCATATTCGTAGCCCAGAAATGGCGCGATAAGCACAACGTCCCTGCCGGAATCCCGGACCTGTTCGCGCAAGCGCGCGGGATCATTGCGGAACAGGTATTCATGATCCCTGACATAGAATCCATGCAGCCAGAGCACGACGTCGAATTTGGTGGCGCTCGTGAGGTGCTTCGGCGGGAGATAGACCGCCGTCGGCCTCATGCCGGGCGCCTGCCGTTTGGTGAAGAGGGTCACACCTGGAAAGGTGCCGATATCCTTCTGCTCCAGTTCACACGTTGTCACTCAGATCGCTCCGCTTCGGGCACCTCTTCTGCGGCGCGCTAGTTGCAGACCTCGGCATTGGCATCGTTGCCGGGGCCGCCGCCGCCGCGATATTCGAGATGGCAGCCGCGGTTGACCGCGCGACAGCCGCTGTTGTTGCAGAATAGCTGTCCGCCACTCGAGCGGCGGCTGGCGCCAGCCGCAGCAGCAATGCCCGCAGCGCCACCAAAGCCGCCGGCCGCTCCGGCAGCCTCTCCGCCGGCTTGACGACGCTGCCGTGCGGGACGCTCGTCGCCGTCGTCACGCTTTGCGGTCGCAGGCTTGGCGGTCGCTGGCTTGGCGGGCTTGGCGGCGCGCTGCTTCTCGCACTCGTTGTCGTCGTTGAGGAACGAGCCCTCGGCGCAAGTGATCTTGCTGCACTGGTCGCCGTCGGCTCGGTAGCCGTGGTCGCAGATCATCGGACAGATCCGCGACGACCGGAGCTTGATCGCATCGAGCGCATCGACGCTGGCGAGCTTGGTGTCGAATTTGGTCCCCGCTTGGCGATTGAAGAGCTTCAGCGATCGCTGGGAAGCCGCATTCCATTCGCCATCGACGGCACCCGTGAAGCACCCGACGCGGCTCAATTCGCTCTGTAACGACTTGGCCAGTTCGGCTTGAGGGACATCGGTCCTAGCGAGATCGACTTGGTGCGGCCCGTCGCTCAAGGCAGCGATCGCGTCGCTCTGGACGGACTTAGCTGCCGGAGGCGAACCAACTGCGGCGGAATTCTTGGTCGCGGACCTCGGGCTGAGTGCAGCGATGATCGATGCCTCGGAGGCGGCCCGCTTCCGCTCGGCATCAGTCGCTTGCTGCTGGGCCACCTGCTTTGTCGTTTCGGCGGCAATGCGGGCGTTCTCCGCGGCCTTCAAGTCTGCGGCCGCCCTTTCCTGGTCGGTGCTCTGGGCGCCTTCGGAAGCCAGCCGAACGCGCTGCTGTTCGGCCTGCGCTTTCTCGGTTGCCTCAATCCGTGCGTCCTCCGCCTCGATCTGGTTGAGCTGAAGCTTTGCCAGACTGGCGTAATATCCTTCGGGATGCTGGCTCAGGAATACGCCCAAGGCGGCCTTGTTGTTGAGTTGCAACGCCAGTTCGTAGTCACGGCGGACCTCGGACTGGGGATTCTGCGCCGCGGGCTTCGGTTCCTCTTTCTTGGCGCTAGGCACGAGAGCAACGTCCTCGCCTCCCAACGAGCCGTAGACGTAGGGCTCCTGCCGGTTTCCTGTGGCTTGCAGGACGTCGTCGCGGACAAAGCCGAAGACCCTGCGCAGGTCGAGGCCGGGCTTTGCGATGTATTTGACCAGAGCCGCCGCGTACGGGCTGTTCTTGCTATTGCCGTCGAGCGCCGTCAATCCGGCCTTTGCGGCGAAGGCGATCAGCGTATTGGACACGGTGGGCTCGACCCTCGCAAGCCCGCGACTGATCGATCGTGAGGCGACAGTTCGCTTCATGGTGTCGGCAAAAGGATTGTTGCGGCAAGCATCGACGATCACGACCCGTAGCTGCTTCGCAGGCTCGATCGCCAGCAGCACACGGTCCAGCGAGAAAGCCTCGTCATAAATGTCCGTATCGCGTTCAAGCCTTGCATCGGTCGGGATCAGATAGTTTGTGCCATCGATCTCGATCCCATGGCCTGCGTAGTAGACGAGAGCAATGTCGGCGTCGCGTGCTTGATCAGCAAAATCCCTCAGGGCTCGCTTCATGTCCGTCGCGGTGAGATTGAGCCTCGAGTCGACTACGTCAAACCCTGCGCCTTTCAACGTCGCTGCGATGGCGGCGGCGTCGTTGGCCGGGTTGGGAAGCAGGGGTGCGTTTTGATAGGTGGAATTGCCGACCACCAAGGCCACACGCTTCATCGCGGAAGCCGGCTCAGCAGTCAGGACCAGCAAGGCGCCGAGGACAAGGGCGAATAATCTGATTTGCGTATAGAAGCTCATGGCGAAACGTCCAGTATCAGCCGAGCGGGGAGCGTCAACGGAGGTGGCCGCGCAGAATGCTAAAAAATGAGCTCTCGGCGGCCGCTTGTCTCCGTTTAGGAGTAGTCTCGAGCCCGATCCATTCCTAAATTTGTCGCGCATTTCAGTGAATGCGTTCAAAGGCCTGAGACGATTGTCGTGCCGGGCACGTTGGGCACGGTTGGCGCGTATAGGGGGAGTGCTGTAATTTAACGTGCTGATATTTAACGACTTTTTGGTCTTATGCGATGGCTTCGTTGAAGCGTACAAGGGGCTAGGCTTGCCTAGAATCGGCGTTCCGCTGGCGGCACATCAAGCGGAAGTGAAATCCGGTGTTAGACCTGCGGATCGATAGCTTTAGCGAAAGCTCTTGGCCAGCTTTGGCCGATCGTCGAGGTCTTGCAGGGATCAGAAAAGGAGTTGCAGCGGCATAGGCGGCATATTACGGAAGTGCCTGCCTCAGGCTTCGCTTTTCGTTGATCATCCGTCGGCATTGACTCGTCACGACCATGATGTCGACGAGCACGGCAAGCGAAGGCGGAGGCTATCGCGTCGTAGCGGCGGAGGTGGCGGCCCCCTTTATGCCGTTCTTCCTGCCCCTGAAATATTTGGCAGCCTTGCGCATGTCCGTTCCGCTGAGAGTTTATATCACGCCGTTTGCCGATAGAGGCGTTCTCGAGCCTGCGCAATGGGATTGCGACACGGCCAAGAAGGCGGTTGATGTCGTCAATACGATCTGGTCGAAGGCCAAGATCGCATTCGTGATCAGTGATTCCGTGATGGAAAGGCCGCTGGACATGGCAAAGAGCCGGCGCAGCAGCGACGAGGTCCTGCTGGGTGTTCTGGCCTCCCGGCATGACCCCGACAATGCGGTCCACATCTTCCTCGTCAATTCTATTCCAAATCTGAACGCCGGCGGGGGCTCGTTTCCGAACGGCGCTCCCGAGCCGACGAGCTTCGTCCAGTGGTATGGCAATGACCACGCCAATGGACGCGCCTGGGCACACGAGCTTGGGCATCTGATGGAGCTCGATCATGTCGAGATCGATTATTCCAACGAGAAGCAGGCGGCGCAGCGCGTCAAGAACCTCATGGTGCCTGGGTTGAGTGCAGGCAGCGATTTGACCAGCCAGCAGATCGGCACGGCCAAGGGGTCAAAGCTTGTCAAGAGATTTGGCGGCTAACCCGCGTCCGAAGCTCCACCATGCGATTGATCCGCGCAGCGTCATCGCTGTCTAAATTAGATAAGCGGGCAGCCGCATTCGGAAAACGGGCTTGGTTTCTGTTCAAACACATGATCGAGAGCGCGACAAAGGCCACCCGGATCACCGACGTTGCGGTGAGCACCTATCTCTGCCGACCTCCGAAATTGTGACCGGAACCGGGCGGCTCGCCGCTCAACGCGCTCCGAGTCTGAGCCACCCCTACCCAGCGTAACCCGCTCTCGAAATTTCACCCGAGGCTCAGATAGTTCTCCGGCTGCAGCGCACCTCGCACCCGCAGCCGCCATCTACTATGCATGGGGTTGTTTTCGACCTTTGTCGTTCGGCCGCGGATTGCGCATTCGCCGGAGCGCCGAATCGCATCGCGACCGCAGCCGCGAGCCTGCAGATCCGCGCCGGGTCCATTGAACGCCGTCGCGCTTCGCCGCGACCAAGAGGCGCATCCTGCGGTCGAAACCTCTGTTGGAGGAGCCCATGGCACCGTCCTACAAACCTGTCCCGCTCGTCGGCGCGGCATTCAGCTCAAATTCCAGGACCGGCGGCAGCGTTCCGGCCGCTTTCGACACCTTCCTCTACCAGCCGACTGGCGGCTTCAAACACGTCAAGCTCACGATTAAGCTCAAGATCAGCCTCAAACAGGCCAGGGGATTTCTGCCGGTCCAGCTGGACGCCGACAAAAAGCCGTTCCTCACGACGCCGTGGACCGACGCCCAGTGGTCTGCGTTCGTCAACAGCGCGTCGGCGCAGGTCAACCTATGGAATAACAGGTTCTGGCTCGTTCCGCCGCCCGCCTTTTCGGGGCTCGACGAGGTCTACCAAAAGGATCCGTTCTTCAACAAGTTTCCGAACAAGATCTTTCGGCCGAACCTGCTGTGTGCACTAGAGGTCGACTTCTCGCCCGCAAGCGGTGCCCACAGGACCATCGAGGTCACCAACCTCAACGCCGCCTTTATCACCGCAACCGGCAGGGTGCCCGATCCCGGGGTATTTCGCTCCCACGCGTTTCTTTACGACTCGTTCGACGCGACCCCATGGGCGTTCCCTCTCGGCCACGCCCCCGGCATGCCGGCAAGCCACCCCGTGATTGCTCACGAGATCGGCCACGCCATCGGGCTCGACCACATCGGTGTGCTGACGAAGGCGCCGATCTGCCAGCTCGCCGCGAATCTCAACACGGCAAATGTCGACCGGTATCTGCCCGCGGGAAGCCCGCTCGCGGGCGGCACGAACGCGCTGGTCTGCTATGGCTCAACGAACGCGGCACTCGCGAGCAACATCATGGGCGCCGGCCAGGCATTCTCCAGCGAGAACGCGAGGCCCTGGCTGTGGGCCCTGTACACGCTGCTGGACAAGCTGCTCGACAAGCCCGAGCCGATCACAGAAAAGGCCAAGTGGCGGGTGGTCATGACAGATCCAGGGCCGGGCCGCTGGATCGATAACGGCTTGGACATCATCACGTCGGATCCCGGTCCCGTGCGAGTCACCGCCAATGATGACTCGCTGATCAGGATCAGCGGAGACGTCTTGTTCGATACCGACAAATCGAACATCAAGCCGGAGGCCAACGCGGCGCTGGAGAAGGCCGCAGCGGACATCAAGGCGAGAATCGGCCCGCGCCTGCGATATGTCCTCATCAACGGGCACACCGACGCGACAGGCTCGGCAGACTACAACCAGCGCCTGTCGGAAGCGGCGCGCGCCAAGGCGGCCGCCGATTGGTTCGTCACGCGCAAATATCTCGAGCGCGCCAAGATCCGGACGCAGGGTTTCGGGAAGACCCAGCCCCTTTCGCCGAACACGGATGAGCCGGGCCGAGCCAAGAACCGGCGGGTCGAGCTTCATATCGTGAACAGCTGACGCGCTGATGCGCGAACTGTCATCGTAGTTCGTCGGGGGAGCGAACATGCCTGCTCGCGTCGGGGCATTCGTGGACTACCTCGTGGAGTGCATGGGCGGCACTCGCGGACCCCAGACGATCAACGCCGCACCGCCGCCGCCGAACTAGACAGACGCGCGCGGCAATCCTTCTCGAACCTCTGCGAGCCTCGGACCGGTTCAACTAGTATCGAGACGCGCTCGCTGGGCCGCAGCCCGGATGGGCGGACTGACGGCTCGACCCTGTCAGCTAGGGGGCCCTGAATTATTGAGGAGGTTACCGCCTCGACCAGTTGGGCCGGCGCGAATGGCTTGGACCGCATCGCGCTGCGCGGCACTCCGTTCGCCGCCCACCTGTGAGCGCTATCTCCAGTCACGTAGAGGATTGCGCAGCGGGGATCGTGCTGCCGCGCCAGGCGGGCGAGCTCCCATCCGTCCATCCTGGCCCGAGATTGATGTCGGTCACCAAAGCGCGCGTCAGGAGTGTCGCGCCGAGCAGCCTGATCCCCTCCTCGCCCGATGCGGCGCTGAGGACGCCGAAGCCGTCCTCGCTCAAGGTTTTCTCCAGCATCTCCCGAGGCGCCAGTATTAAGCGCGTCCTCTGGACGATTCTCACGGTCAACGGGCGCGATTGCCGAAAGTGGGAACTCGCGCGCGGTGGGGTGGTTGGTGGCGATACCGCGCCGCAGCAATGGCGGTGGCGAGCCATTGGCGCGCCTGTTCTAACTGCGTAGGGTGCGCATTGAAAAAGTGAGAGGTCGATCATGCCCTTGCCGCGGCCCGTGCCTTTTGTAAGCCAAGCCAATGATCCCACAGGTTGCTGGTGGGCATGTGCACGCATGCTGCGCTTATACTACGGGGGCGGCTATGCCAGTCCGCTGCAGTTGCCGGAACTCGAGAACGAAGACGGCACTCATCAACGACTGGGAGGGGACGCGTATAACAAATTTATGAGAAACGAGGGTTTAAGCTTTCTTCACAAGGACGTTCCGACTTCCACAGCGAAAGATATCGACCTAGCGCTGACCGCGCTCGGGCCAATCATGGTTAGCTGGGACGGAGGTCTACACGTATCGCTGGTCGTTGCCGTCCTCGGGGTGGACTTGTACCACCATGATCCCGCCGTTGGACCCAATCAAACGATGCCGGTGAACAGGTTCAATATTTATCGCACCGGTGGAGGCGCCTTCAAGGGTGGAATGCTGGTGCGCGACCCGCAGCTCAACCAGTGGGCTCGATACCAGAAAGAACTCGTTCTCGCATCAGACGGAGTGACAAAAAAAGATGGATGGCCGACGGGCTGGTGGCGTGTGTGGGACGGCAGCACATGGTACTATTACCTCGCCAACGACAGTATCGCGATGTCGAGTAAGACGGCACCGTCCTCGCCCGGCCCCCCGGCCAAGCCACACAACACCGGCAGGTGGGTTTTCACTGATCCGAGTACCCTCGCGATCACTTGGAGGCCGGCCGCCGGCACTACGAAGCCGTGCGTGGAAACGTTCTGGAACGCGTCGCGCGAGTGCGAGCGGATGAACGCGAATTCGAACCTGTACTCACCGCTTGCGGCGACCCGGTTCGGGAAGTGAGGCGGTGCCGGAAGTCTGCCCACCGGCTGCGCATGCAAACTCATGCCTTGCAGCAGTTTTTCTTCGAGGACGAAAAGAAGCCAGCCTGAATTCGATCAAAGCACAAGGCGCCCGCCGACACGTTGCGCTCTACAGAGTAGTCGTGCAGGTCCAAGTTGACGATGGGCAGAAAGCTTGAATTGATCGGCCTGAAGGCTTCCTGCGCAAAGGTCCTGTAAAGCTCGCCGATCTTGGTCGCTTCGGCGAAGAACATTTCTTGTGCGGATTTGGCGTATTCGGCTGTCAATTCCGTGAACCTGTCGGGCGACTTCTCGGCTGCAAGCTTTTCGAAATAGGCCTTGCTGGCCTCGAACGACGACTTCGCGAAATCGGTCTGGGCGGTTGTGATAGCGGTAAGATGCTGCTGAATGCTGGAAAAACCCAGGACATGTTCGATCTCGCCCGGCATATCGTCGAGAGCGCTCGCGGCGAGAAAGTAGGCGCGCTGCCTCGAAGCATTAGAGACACGTTTGCGAAAATCGGATGAAGTATGGCCGCTTGGTTCAGTAGCGTGCTCCCACCCGATCGCTGCGATGGTGCCAGCCCTTCGCTTCCTCAACTCGGCGGATGCCTACTCGGCTATCACTGAATTCTGGAGGACGCCAATCCCAGATATCTCGACCTCGACGGTGTCACCGGGCTTCATCCACAGCGGCGGCGTGCGTTTTAAACCAACGCCGCCCGGCGTGCCCGTGACGATGACGTCGCCCGGGACGAGGGGGCAGATGGCGGAGATGTAGGCGATCAGCTCGGGGATCGCGGTGATCAACAGATCGGTCGTGGTGTTCTGCACCACGGTGCCGTTTAGGCGGGTCTGGAGCGTGAGCTTCGATGGATCGGGGATTTCGTCATCTGTCACCAACCAGGGGCCGAAACTGCCGCTGTTGGCAAAAGTCTTACCCGACAGAAACTGGCTGGTGTGACGCTGCCAATCACGTATGCTTCCTTCGTTGTAGCAGGCATAACCGGCGACATGATCGAGCGCCCGGTCTGCCGGGATATGTCGGCCCTCCTTGCCGATGACCAGCGCGAGTTCGCCTTCGTAGTCGAAATTGTCGCTGACCTTCGGCCTGACGATCGGTTGCATGTGGCCGACCTGACTGCAGGCGAAGCGCGCGAACAACGCCGGCTTCTCGGTGACGGTGCGGCCAGTCTCGGCGACGTGATCGTGGTAGTTGAGACCGACACAGATGATCTTGCCGGGGTCTGGGATGACAGGCGCGAAGGCGATCGTTTCGAGCCCATGATCCGGCGCCGATGCCACGACCAGCTTGGCCGCCTCGGCGACGCGGTTGGTTTCGAGTAACTGCCGCAGCGAGGTGCAACCGGACATGCGCGTGGCAAGATCGACGATGCCGTTGTCTTTGATGGCGCCAAAGGAGGCGCGGCCGTCGGCGATGAAAGAAAGCAGCTTCATGGGATATCCTCGGGAATGTGTTCAGGCCGCGAAGGCACGTGGATTGGAAGGATGACGGCGGCGGCGAGCCGGTCGAGATCCCCGTCGTTACTGGCGGCGCCGACCACGTAGCGGTCGGGTCGGACGAGGGCGGCCCTGAGGCCGTTGTCGCGCAACCAGGTGCCGACGCCGGCGGCTGCGTCGCCGGTGAGCATCGACACGCCGTTATCGCCGAACGCGCGTTGCAACGGCCGGGGGATGGCGCCGGCGGACTCGGTGAGAAGGACGTAAGCGTAACCGATGGCGTCGTCGCTGCGTCGGCCATCGTGCAGCGTGAATTGTGGCGCGAGATGTCCGGCCATTGGTAGATCCGACAGCGCAAGCCCGGGGCCGAGCAGGGGCTTCTTCACCTCGAGTTTGACCGGCGCGTTCTCGCGTGCTTGGCCGGCGGCGAGGCCGGCTTCGACCGCCTTGGTGTTGATCAAGCCGCCGAGCCGAATGGCCAACTCGACGAACTCGCGGACGTGCGGCTGGCGCTCGCTCTGATAGGTGTCGAGCAGGCGCGCGTCGGCATGGCCGCTTAGGATGGCGCTGAGCTTCCAGGCAAGGTTTGCGGCATCGCGGATACCGGCGCACATGCCCTGCCCCAGGAAGGGCGGGGTCTGGTGGGCTGAATCGCCGGCGAGGATCAGGCGGCGGTCGCGCCATTGCTGCGCGATGGTGGAGTGGAAAGTGTAGACCGCGGCGCGCTCAAGCTCAGCGTCCTCGGGCGTGATCCAGCGCGACAGCAGCTCCCAGACCTTTGTCGGCTGGGTGACGCCCTGCGTATCCTCGTCGGGTAGAACCGTGATCTCCCAACGGCGGCGCGTGCCGGTGCCGCGCACATAGGTGGCGGGCCGCCGGGGGTCGCAATGCTGCAGGCTGTAGTCGCCGAGATCGTCGCGGTTTCGCTTGAGCAGCACGTCGACCACGAGCCATCGCTCGTGAAACCCGAGATCGTCCATGCCGGATCCGATGAAGCGGCGCACCAACGAACGGGCGCCGTCACAACCGATCACATAGCGGGCGCGGACCTCGGTGAGCTGCCCGTTCGAGAGATCTTCGTAGCGCACCCGCACGCCGGTCTCATCCTGGTCGAGCGCGAACACGTCGCAACGGTTGCGTGTTGCCACGTGAGGCCAACGTTGCAGGCCGCCGATCAGCACTTCCTCCAGATCCGGCTGGTGAAAGCGGTAGCTAAGGTTCCAGCCCAGCGGAGTTAGCGTCAGGGGCCGCGACCAATCCAGCAGCATGCGGCCGTCGGCGTCGAGAAAGAGCATGCCAGGACTGACGATTACGTGGGGCAGGATCGCCTCAGCCAGGCCGATGGCTTGGAACACGCGCATGCATTCGTCGTCGAAGTGCACCGCGCGCGGAAGATGATAGGCACGAGCCTCGCGCTCCAGCACCAGCGTCCTGACTCCGCATAGGCCGAGCAGATTAGCGAGCGTGGCCCCGACGGGGCCACGACCGATGATCACGACATCATAGCTCTGGAAGGCATACCCATCCTGCATGACTCCATCTGTTTCCCAGCCGCCCGCCACCTTCAAGGTCGTGTTGCCAAGTGTCCGCACAGCGGACGAGCCCATCCAGCGGCCGTTTGTCCGCCAGCCGGACAAGTTAGCGATAATGCTACGCGCAAGCATTCCGGTTTCGCTAGGGAGAAAGCAAAGCCAATAAGGCTGATCGGCCGAGGCAGTCCAAAGCGGAGGAAACGACGATGCTGCGATCCGTGCTGCGTGCATGCCTTGTGATGCAATTGTTTGCTGCGCCGAGCTTTGCCGCCGACATCAACGTTGGAATCATTCTGTCGGCGACGGGTCCCGCTGCAGCCATAGGCAACGCCGAGCGCAGCGGAACAGCCTTCGGTCCCACCGAAATCGGGGGTAAAAAAGTCAATTACTTGTTCCTTGATGAGGCTTCGGATGCTACGGCCGCCGTTTCTGCGCTGCGCAAGCTGCACGAGGAAAGCAAAATTGACCTCCTGATTGGGCCGACTACGACACCCGCCTCCTTCGCGGTGATCGAGCCAGCGGTCGAGTATAAGCTGCCCATGATCACCTTGGCGCCCGTCAACGCGCTGGTTGCGCCAGTCGACGCCAGGCGGCGTTGGGTGTTCAAGACCACGACCAACGACGATCATGAAGCGACGCCATTGTTCGCCAACATGAAGAGGTCCGGGGTGAAAAAGCTGGCTCTGATCGGTTTCGGCGATTCCTACGGCGATGCCTGGAGCAAGGTCAGCGCCGAAATGGCCAAGGCCGCCGGCATCGAGCTCGTCGCCAACGAGAAGTATGCACGAACCGACACCACGGTTGTGGGACAGGTGCTGAAAATCGTCGCAGCCGGTCCGGATGCAGTACTGATCGCGGCGTCAGGCGCGCCAGCCGCCCTTCCGCTGTTGCAATTGCGCGAGAAAGGATATGAGGGCCAGATCTACGGCACGCTAGGCGCGACGTTCGGCGACTTCCGGAAGCTCACCGGTGCGCAGGGCGATGGGATCTTCGTCCCGCTGAGCCCCGCCGTCGGGGCCGCGTCCTTCCCCGACGACTATCCCGCGAAGAAGTCCGCGCTGGAATTCATCCGGCAATACGAGGCGAAGTTCGGGGCGGGAAGTCGGAACATCTTCGCGGGGTCGTCCTACGACGCCTTGCTTCTGCTCGAGAAGGCCGCTCCCATGGCTCTGAAGACCGCCGAGCCAGGCACGCCGGAATTCAGAGAGGCTCTGCGTTCCGCGATCGAATCCTTGAAAGGCGTCGCGGGGTCGCGGGGTGTCTACAATTACGGACCCGATGATCACACCGGACTGGATCAAAGCGCACTGGTTCTAGGCAAGCTCGAAAAGGGCGAGTGGACCGCGGTCCGCTGATACGCGCATGCAAGCGGACAGAAGGTCATGAACATAGCCCACTTGGATGTGCCTACCTACGACGTCGATCTCTACAGTGACGAGGTTCTTCGTGATCCTTATCCTCACTACCGAAGGCTCAGGGAGCTCGGCGCCGCCGTCTGGCTTCCGCGACACGATCTCTACGCCATCGGCCGCTTCGACGAGGTCCGAGCGGCCTTGCGGAACCCAACCGTCTTCTCGTCAGCGGATGGCGTCGCAGCCAACGGCAATGTCAACGAAATGTCGCGAGGTACGACTCTCGCGAGTGATGCGCCTTTGCACGATCGGCTCCGGGCGATCATCGGCGCTCCCCTGTCGCCGCGATCCCTCGAGGAGATCGGTCCTCAGATCCGGGCAGAAGCAAGGCGGCTCGTCGATGACCTCGTGGAACGGAAGCAATTCGATGCTGTGACAGATCTGGCGCAGTACTTGCCCCTTACGATCGTGTCGAAGCTGGTCGGTCTCGAAGATTACGGGCGCGGCAGCATGCTCAGGTGGGCGTCGGCAACGTTCAACGTGCTCGGCACGATGAACGAGCGAGGCTGCGCCGCCATGGGGGATATACATGAGATGCGCTCCTACCTCGGCGTCCCCGATATTCGCGAACGATTGCGGCCTGGGAGCTGGGGCAGACGGATTTTCGAGGCAGCCGATCGTGGCGAAGTCGAGCCGGAGCGTTGTCCTGTCCTGATGCGGGATTATCTCGGCCCCAGCCTGGACACGACGATCTTTGCGACGGCTAACCTGATCCTGCTGTTCGGCAGACATCCGGATCAATGGCAGCTGGTCCGTGAAGATCCGAAGCTGATCCCAAGCGCCATCAACGAAGCGCTGCGCCTGGAATCTCCAATTCGCGGCTTCACGCGTTGTGTCAGCTCGAACGCAACCGTCACGGATGTGCTCATTCCGGGCGGAAGCCGGGCGCTGCTGCTGTACGCGTCGGCCAATCGTGACGAGCGGAAATGGCAAGATCCGGAGCGGTTCGATGTGCGCCGGCGCGCCAATGACCACCTCGGTTTCGGAAACGGGACGCACATGTGTGCCGGCGTGCATCTGGCTCGTCTCGAAATGACGGCTCTCTTGGAAGTGCTGGTCGAGAAGGTGCGCAGCTTCGATATCGGCGAGCCGGTGCTCGCCTTGAACAACGTGCTACGCGGTCTGGCTTCTCTGCCCGTACGGGTGAACTAGCCGTTGATCGGAATTTCGGCCGCCGCCTTGCGCATGGGAATCAAGAACTGCGAAACGGCCTCCTCCAAGGACAGGGCGGAACGGATCCAGATGATCGAAATACAGCCGAAGACAGCCTCCTCTCGAACGATCGGCACGGCGATCGAGGCGGTCTTGGGGTTGTATTCGCCCTCATTGCGGACTGCGTAGCCACGCTCACGGGTCTCGGCGATCATGCGTTCGAGCCAGTTCCCCCCAAGAAATGGGCGATCTTCCACCTCGTCGATCCGCCGCAAATGATTGACGATCAAGTCTCGCTCGCGCGCCGCTGAGGCTGCCAGGTACGCCCGACCGGCCGATGTCCGCAGGATGGGCAGGCGTTTGCCAATCATGCCGCGGTCGATCGACATGGGGCTACGGGAATGGGTGGTCTCCTGGACCACCATTGCGGCGTTCTCGTAGGTGGAAAGGTCGACGGGCCAGACCAGGGCCTTGCTCAACTCGCCGAGATATGGCGCCGCCGCCTGGCAGATCACGACGCTCGGATCGTAACCGTCGCCAAGACTGGAGGCCAGCCGTGTCACGCGAAAGCGGTCGTCGCTCGCTGAGCGAGCCACATAACCGAGCTCTTCGAGGGTCTCGAGCAGCCGGTAGACGGTCGGCCGGGGGAGGCTAAGTGCACGTGCAACGTCGGCGGCCCTCATGCCGCCGGACTTATTTACCTCGGTGAGGACGTCGAGACCGCGCTTGAAAGCGCGTACACCCGCCGAGGCTTTCGGTTGCTCGTCGCGCGTCCGCTCCTTGGACAATTCAATTTCCTTCCTTGTGCCGGACGGTACGGAGCCTAACGTGTTGCAAACGCGAGGCGTCCGCAAAACTTAGTGTACGATCGCGGTGCGTCGGCATCAACCTCCGGCGGAGCCGCCGCGCGGCCAACAGACGCGATGAACACAATGGAGGAGCCTGGATGGAGATCTCCGCACTCGGCTATATCAGCATCGGCTCGTCGCAATTGGATCAGTGGAGTCACATGGCGACGAAGTTGCTCGGCATGCAGCAGGTCGATCGCGGCGGAAAGACGCGAGCGTTCCGGATGGATGACCGAAAGCAGCGTCTGATTGTCGACGGCGGCAACGACGCCGGTCTCACAGTGATGGGCTGGGAAGTTCCGACAGCCGCGGAGCTCGATCGTCTCGCCGCCAGGCTGGAAAGCCATGCCGTCGAAGTCACGCGCGGATCGCGCGCGCTGGCCGATGAACGCCATGTGCGCGAGTTGATCCAGTTCGCGGATCCCGCGGGCAACCGGCTTGAGGCGTTCTGCCAGCCGGCGCTCGCGACGGAGCCGTTCCGGCCAGGGCGGCCGATCTCCGGCTTTCGTACCGGCGCCCTCGGGATGGGACACGTGGTTCTGAACGTCGAAGACGTCGAGCCGCTGCTGCCATTCTATCGCGACGTGCTCGGCTTCCACGTCTCCGATTTCGGGCTCAAGCCCTACGGCCTATATTTCTTCCATGTCAACGGCCGCCACCACAGCTTCGCAATGGTAGGGTCGGGCCGGAGGGCGCTGCACCACTTCATGGTCGAGCTCGGTAGCCTTGACGACGTTGGGCAAGGCTATGATCTTGCGCAGCTGGATGACGGGCGGGTCGCCTACACCCTGGGGCGGCACACCAACGACCATATGACCTCGTTCTACGTCAACACGCCGTCTGGCTTCTTCGTTGAGTACGGATGGGGCGCTCGCGTCATCGATCCGGATACCTGGCAACCGCACGAGACGTTCGATGGACCGTCGCTCTGGGGGCATGAGCGCCTCTACATGCCCGATGAGCAGCGGAAGCGCCTACGCGACATGCGGATTGACGCGGCGGCACGCGGCGTACGTGCGCCCGATCCGATCGTGCCGCCCCTGAATTGCGCATGGCTAGATGCCGTGGTCGCTAGGGAGTAGGCCTCACCCCGCATCGCTACAATCGTTCGCGCCGCGACCAGTACGACGGCGTGCCAAGCTACGCATGTTGTCCGAGTGTGAAGAGGCGTCCAAGGTTGACCCATCGCCGCTTGCTGGAACAATATTCTAGCTCGCCCATCGGTGTCGGCCCCTACCCCGATTTACACCCAGGCAGAGAATCCCACTCTCTCCGCCACGGGCTCGCGGAAGTGCCTGAAACTCCGCATTTACCTATAAAATAAGGCTTTCCGAAAAGTCCCGGTGGTACACAGGAGTGGTCACCGTGAGACTCGTCGTGATCGGCCCTTGGAAGAATCCGCGCTCGAACGTCTATTGGTTCAGACGCCGCATTCCGGCGAAGTACCGCATGTTCGGAATGCCTGCCGAGATCAAGTTCAGTTTGGGCACGGGCGATCTGGAAGAGGCCAAGATCCTTTGCCAGGAAGAGAACCTGAAGCTGGAGCGGCAATGGCGCGCCAGCTTGGTGGGCCAGCAACCGACGCAGCTGACGCATCTCCAGATCACCGCGCTCGCCGGCGAATTCTACAAGGAAACGGTGGCGGCCCGCCGCGACGAGCCGGGCACGCCGGCCGAAGTCGAACGGTCGCTGAGGGAACATGCCAGGCGCAAACGGCCCCCCATCGGGCCGCTCGATCCGCATCTATTTGTGACGTTCGGTCCCGAAGCAAAGGCCTTCCTGCAACGGAAGGGAGTCCACCTCGTCGGCGACCGGCTTCATTCCTTCCTCCGCTCCTATGTCGAGGCCAAGGAGCTCGCCGGGCAGGAATTGCTGCAGAACGCGAGGAAGGACTACACGCCCAACGACAGGGTCTTCGAACGCGCCTTTGCCGTGCAGGAAATTCAGGATGTCCGACCGACGTTGACCGGCTTCGGCGGAACGACGATCGAGTTCGGCGATCTCCATGCGGACCTCTTCCATCTGTTCGCGGAGATATGTACGACGGTTCTCGATCACCGATGCCTGGAAGCGTTCGACCTCGTCAAAACGCCGTAGCGCCACTTCGGGCAGCTCGATACCTGCCGCCTGGTAGAGCGTTTGGACAGCGGTGTAAGCAGGCGGTTTTTCTTCGACGAGCAACCCGTCGAGATAGGCGATCGTCCCCTGAGCGCGGGAGAGGTCGAGTGAGAGCCGCGACAGTTCGTTTCGCAAAGTGGCGGCCTCGGCAGCGAGCTCCTTGTAGCTGTCGAGCACTTGAAAGTTCTCGCTCTGGCGCTTGAGGCGTTCGACCTTCTCCTCTACCCGTACCAATTCGGGCCGGATCGATGCCGACGTGCCGAACATGCTACCGAGCTCGCCTTCCTTGATCGCCTTGCGCAGCTTGCCGAGCGTCTCGCGTCGCTCCTTTCCCTCTTTCATTTCCGCAGGTATCTGCCAATCCAATCCCAGTAAGTAGGACAGCGCTATCTGTGCGTCGCTCGCAGGCTGAGCGGCAAAATAACGATCGATATGGGCAAAGCCGATGTCGCGGCTTCGACGAGCGAAATAGCCGATCAGCTTTCGAAACGAAGGCGCATGCTTGGAGGCAAACGGCGTTCCCATGGGATGGCGTGGCAGACCGAACCAAGCCCAGCCCAGATATTCTTTCCAGTCGTCGAGGGCGACGAACGGTTGCCCATTTCCTTCCTCCCGACGCAACTCGAGGCCGAGCCGCCGCGCGCGTTTCTCGTCGATGTAGATTCGGCGGACGTCGTCGCAGCGACGGGTGACAGCCACGATTTTCCCGTTGATGCGCAATACGGCGGCGAAAGAGTGTTCGGCAATCCCCGGAACCTTGAAAAGCGAGGTCTTCTTGTCCGCCGAGCAGGAAATGAACGATCTCCACAAGGCTCGACTTTCCCGCGCTGTTGCGCGTGTGCCCTTCTGTGGATTCGCCAGCGATGTCGGCCAGCAGCACGTTAAGACCGCGGCGGAGCCGCACAGTCTTGAACGTCTCGATGCTGCTGCTGATCGACAGGATCATGACGGCTTGTCCGCGATGATCTTATCGCCCTCGACCCGGATCGCGGCGATGGCAAAGAGAAACGTCAGTGCCAACACGAACCAGTCGTAGGCGAGCGGCGTTGCGCGCTCTCGGGCTGCACGTGCGGCGCGGACCGCGTCCCATATCTCCGACACGGTAGAAGGCCGACCCAGCACAGCGAGAATGTCGCCGCCGACAACGACTAGGCTACGGTCGGCACTGATGTGCTTGCCTGGCAATATCACGACGCACCCCTGGAAACCTTATCCTCGAAAATCGAGCACTTCTCGAATAAGTAAGCGATAACTGCCCATGAGGCGGTCATTTCCTCCGTCGATCCCAAGCGCCCCGCCAGCGCGAAATCGGCCAACTTGTCCACGATCTGGCCCGGATCAAAGCCTTGGGCGCGAAGCTCCTTGTATTTGTCCTTGAACGCCACGGACAGTCGGGTGGCAAGCGACGCGTCCGCGTCCTCGAGCACGCAGGATTCCACGACGTCACGCGCCAGCAGGCCGTTCTTGATGGCTGCCGCGTGGCACGCTGGAATCTCGTTGATCTCCAGCTTGCTCACTGGGACCGGCTTCGTCATTTCGCCGAGATACTTCAGCGAAAACGCAGCCGCGACCGAGTTCACGACTTGCCGGACCGCGGCGGGCTGCAGGCGGATGTAGTCCTCCGTCACTGGTATCTCGCCAATTAGATCCTCAACAACCTCTGCGTCCATCTCCAGAAGATGATGCTCGAAGCGGTTCCATCCGAAATACCTGACGACGACCTTGCCGTCCGCTGACAGGTCTTCGAGCGCACTCGTCACGGGTGCAGGGACAACGCCCATATAATTCGAAACGAACGTCCACTCCTTTATTGCCGGCCATTTATCCACTGCCCCCGAATAGTCTGACGTCGCCTTCGAAACGATATCAGACGGCTGGCGCGACGAACCGCCGTTCTCGGGTCCATAGCAAGCGAAGACCGTGGGAGGCGACTTTAAGTATCCATCGCAGGACAGGTCGCCCTTGTTGCCCACGGGCATTGTGGAACGAAATTCTCGCCATGGATTCGAGCCATCCGCGCGGCAGTCAGGTCCTGGAAGGCATTCCCATGCGACCGCCGCAGCCGTAGCTCCAGGTAGTGCCTGAAATGACGTCGTTTCTCGCCCGACAATGTGGCCATCGCCCACTCGCTTATCCTGCGGGGCCAGCCTTCGGCGGCTCCGCAGAGCGGTGTACCATCGCTGCCAGCAAATCAGAATCGATCCGTGAGCCTAATCCCAAATGCTGCTGCGCATTCGGCGGGGCTGGACTCGCGTGTTCTTGCTATGTTCTAATGGAGACATGACAGACCGACCCGCGAGCTGGCGCATGCCGACCCCGAAGCAGATGGACAAGCTGGCCACGGCCGTCGGCAAAAACGTCGCACCAGGGCGGTCGATCGGCCCAGCCGACGAGCTAACGGCCGAATACTGGGAGGCCCTCCTACGGGAGGCTCCCGCCGACGACAGAGGCTCCAGCCCCGGCATACGGATGCGGCGGCTCACCGACATCCCACAGCACGTGCTTAGGGTTTCCTGCCGCCGCTGCGCGCGGATCGTCGAGATCCAGAAGGCCGACGCGACACGCTTGTACGGCCCGCAGGCACTCTGGAAGGACGTCGGGCAGAGGCTGCTGGACAACACCTGCACGCAGCGTACCGGGCGCCTTGAGGAAGACGGCTGCTGGCCGTCGCTCGACGGCGCCTAGCCCGGCGGCGGGGCGGCCATGGCCCCCAAGCACCACCCAACCCCGTTGTCCGGAGGCGACCGCAAGGCTCTTGCCAAGGAACTCGGCCGGGCCCGGGCGATGACCTCGATCCTCGCTGCGCAGTCGGCCGAAGCCCGCGCGAAGGGCGAGGCCTTGATCCGGACGGCCGACAAGCTGCTGTGTGAATCCTGGAACGAGCGCATGTGGGCCACCGGCGAGCCGCTCGACCCGTCGCCCACGATCGACCAGGCCCTGAATGGGGGATACCCATGGATCGAGATCGAGTGCCAGCGCTGCAGGACGAAGCGCGACGTCGACATGGCCGCGCTACGCCATCCGCCCACCACCTTCGTCCACGACCTGGCGAGCCGTCTTCGCTGCAGCAAGTGTGCTAAGGCGGGCCGCCGGCCGCCGGCCAAGCTACTGCAGCTGGCGCCACGGGCCCGCCATCCGGATCCGGAGAACTGACGACCTTGTGCAATCTGTACTCAATCACCACCAACCAGGCCGCCATCAGCGCGCTGTTCCGCGTCGTCAACCGGTACGTCGGCAACTTGGCCCCGATGCCCGGCGTGTTTCCGGACTATAGGGCGCCGATCGTCCGGACCGGCGCCGACGGCCGCGAGCTCGCGACAGCGCGCTGGGGAATGCCGTCGTCGTCGAAAGCTTTGATGGACGCGACGAAGAAGCGGGCGGAGAAGCTCCAAGCGAAGGGCAAGACCATCGACTTCAAGGAATTGCTCCGGATGGAGCCGGATGGCGGCACGACCAACATCCGCAACGTGAAGAGCAAACACTGGACGCGATGGCTGGGTCCAGAGCACCGCTGCGTGGTGCCGTTCAACTCGTTCAGCGAGTTCAACAAAGCCGAAGGCGGCGACATCTGGTTTGCGCTTGATGAGACCCGTCCGCTCGCGTGCTTCGCCGGAATCTGGACCAACTGGACGTCGGTCCGGAAGGTCAAGGAAGGCGAGACCACCAACGACCTCTACGCCTTCCTGACGACAGAACCTAACGCCGAGGTGGGCGCCATCCACCCGAAGGCGATGCCGGTGATCCTGACGACGCCGGAAGAGGTCGAGACCTGGATGACCGCGCCTCCGGACGAGGCGCTGAAGCTGCAGCGGCCGCTCCCGGATGGGGCGCTTCGGATCGTAGCCCGCGGCGTAAAGGAAGACCCGGCGCTGACCACTTAACGCCTTAGCGAGGCCTAAGCTCGACAATGGCCCCGGACCGCCCAAGTACCTCCGTGAATGACGTCAATCTCAAGGCCGGGGCGCCAGGAGGATCACGACGGCGCCGACGATGCAGATGGAACCGCCGGTAACGTCCCAGCGGTCCGGACGGTGCCCCTCGACGATCCACAGCCACAAGATAGACGCGACGATGTACACGCCACCGTACGCAGCGTAGGTCCGGCCGGCGGCGTCGCTGTCGACGAGCGTCAACAGGTAGGCGAAGAGAGCCAGCGATGCCATGCCTGGAACGAGCCACAGTGCTGACTTGCCCAGCCGAAGCCAGGCCCAGAACGCGAAACATCCTGCGATCTCCGCGACAGCGGCGCCTGCATAAGACAGAACCGTGATCACGCCAAATCCACTCGCGCTGCTCCTTCAGAAGCGTCCCGCCCAATCCGCCATGAACGACGGAAGAACCTGGACCAGCTCCGTTTCGAGAGCCCTATCAAGACCGAACAGGATCAGCAACCCGCTGGCGATGAGCACGCCGCCGAGAATGGCCTTGCCGCCATTGCCGAACGAAAGCATGCGGCCACGCCAGCGCATCAAGGATTCGCGAGACAGCACACCAACTAGGAGGAGCGGCAGCGCGCTACCGATTCCGAAGGCGAACATGGTCATCGCGACGTGCCCAAGTTCTCGACCTTGTGCCGCAAGTACGGATGCCGCGCCCAGCGTCGGACCCACACAGGGGCTCCAGACGGCACCGAGTAGGACCCCGACGCCGAACTGTCCTCCCAGGCCTCCGGACCGGCCGCTGGCAAATTTTTGCTCGGTCCAATTGGCGATCGGCCCCGCAGCGAGCGCCACCTGCGCCTGCCAATTCGGCACGACCAACACGGCCCCCACCGCAACCAGCAAAACAGCCGCGACTTTGCGGAAAACCTCCCCGTCCAGACCGATGGCATAACCGACTGTCGCGACGAACATTCCGATAGCGGTGAACGACAGCGCGAGCCCGCCGGCGAGAGCGGCAGGTCCGTATCTGTGTTCCGAGACCGCTGCGCCGAGCACGATCGGCAGCAAGGGAAGCACGCACGGCGAGAGGATCGAGAACAGGCCGGCAATCAGTGCCAGCGGAATGCTGAAAAGCTCCATTATGACCGCCCTACAGCGCTTTCCGGAAGAACGCCTCGACCGCCTCGGGACTGGTCGCTCCGGAGGAGCGTGCGACCTCCTTGCCGCCGCGATAGAGAATCAGCGTCGTAAGCTGCAGCGCATTGATTTCGAGAAGCTCCTTCTTGTGCGCGTCGTAGTCGGCATCGAACATCGTCAGGTGCGCGAATTCCGGCTTTTCCAGCATTTTCGCGACGACTGGTCGCTGCCGCTGGCACGGGCCGCACCACTTTGCCGTGATCTCGATGACGATCGTCTTCCCGGCCGCTTGGGCAGCTTTGAACGCGGCGGTGTCGAACGGCAGCCCATTCGACGCATGAGCTTGGGGAGCAATCAGCGCCGTGACGGCGAGGGCGAGTAAGAGGGTGCGGCGGTCGATGTTCATGGTCGATTCCTTATGAGACTTGTTGATGAGCGAGTTCGGGTGCGAAATGGTTGAACAGGTCCTCGGCAGCCAGGGCTGCGTCGGGAGGCGCCGTGATCGTGACGTGCACGCCATCATTTTTCTCGATGGTCAGGATGTCGAGGAAAGCACAACAGGACTGCTCGGCGCGGACGAGAGCGCGGACCTCGCCGAGGGCGTCGGCTGCGTAGACCAGATGCAGTGACAGCGGTCCCCTGCGCGCCGAAATCAGCGAGTGCGAGGCCAGCGCTCGGATTGACTTCACACGTTCGTGGTAGCTGGAGGCCGACAACGTGCACGCGATCGGCGGGGCGACCTCGTCGAGCCGAAGTCCCGGGGACGAACATTGACAAGTTGGCACATCGGGCTTCGCAAGCCTTCTCCGGCCGGCAAACAGGGCGCCGACCGCAGCCGCCGCCAGCAGCCCTAGGCCGCCGGCAACGCCCCAACTCGCCGCGCCGACTTGGAAGATGCCGCCCGCGAGGACAGCGGAAATCGGCAGCGCGCAGCACAGCATTCATAGACCGCCGGCGGCCGCGAGCTTGATCGCATTCATCATCACGTGAGCCTGTCTGGGTTGTTCTTGCCGGGACCCTGGGACCTCAAGTAACTTGAGGTTCAAGTCACGTTTCGGAGAGATCATGCCCCTCGACGCGTCGCCGCTCACCATTGGTACCCTGGCGGCCCAAACCGGCTGCAACGTCGCCACCATCCGCTACTATGAGGAAGTCGGACTGTTGCCGAAGCCCTCCCGAGGCCCCGGCGGGCATCGGGTCTATCGGAATTCCGACCTGCGGCGTCTCATCTTCATTCGACGATGTCGCGATTTCCAATTTCCCATCGAGCAGGTCCGTGAGCTCGTCGAGCTGATAGGAAATCCGGAACGAGACTGCACTGCGGCTAAGGACCTTGCCGAGGATCATCTCGTCGGCGTGAGAAAAAAGCTGGTCGAACTGCGTGCACTCGAAAAAAGCCTGGCCGAGTTCGCGGAAAGCTGTTCGTCCAGATGTGCCGGAGGCCCCGCGAGCGGCTGCGTCATCTTGGAGGACCTGTCCGTTCCGACGAATACTTGCTGTTGAATTCGAAAAGCTGACGCAGGCTCGGCAGCCTTGTCTGTCGCGAGTTCATTTCGCGGGCTCAAGATGAGCGGCGGAGCTTGGTTCCGACACGCAAGGCCTCTCCACCTTTCATTTTTGATTGTGCTAGGAGGCAGATCGCGACCGTGTCCACTTCGCCGCCGGCACGTCGGGGGCTGTGGGACCTGAGAGATGGTCACATTCGCCGACGCCTTTGCGGGCTATGCTGCCGCTTTCTCGGAGGAGACCGATGATGGCCGCACTGGTGAACGCGCTCTCACGCTCGACGGGTATGCATGTCGAGGCCGAGGATCTGAAAACCATCCTGATCTTTTGCCGCCTCGGGCTTTTGCTGTCGCTTGCGGCCGCGATGACCTGCGGCCTCAACACCGCAGCTGATCTGTTCTAGGCGACGCGCCGTCACTTTCCCGGCGGCCTCAGCGGGCTGTCCGCCCACCTGCAGGCGGTGGGGTCGTGCAGCGGATCGCCCTCGCAGTTGGTGCAGACGAAATTCTCCCGTCAGGGGAGCTGGTCTGCTCGCTTCGCGATCAACTCCGCCAGGGTCGATGCCGCGTCGGCCCGTGCAAGCCGGAGAAGTGCGCGTTGTTCTCTCAAAGCGGAGAGAAACGCGCGGGCCTCATCGCGCAACCTGCGACTGTCCTCCTGCGCGATCTCCAATTTGGCCAGTAGTGAATCGTCCATTCCGACATTGGGGGAAAGCTGGCCGGTTCCCGCATTTAGCTAGTTTAAGGAAAGGGCGGCGAACACGTGGACAAAGCGGAGCCACCGCGTTTCGGAATCCCTGTCCCGTACTACCCGCAGGAACGAGCCGGGGGGCCCAAGGATTCGTCTCGGCAGGAGTTATCTCGATGCTGATGACCAAGGAAAAACCCCAAGCGGTCCGCACGCTACGCGGCTGGGCTATCCACGTGCTGCAGGAGGCGGGCGCCATCCACGAATGCGAAGAGCACGGCTGGGCGAAGGACCGCGCCGACCCGCATGCGCGCGAGCACGCGTTGGATATGGCCAGGCAAGAGCCACCGACTGGCATGTCTCCGTCGCAGGCGGTCTCGGAGGTCCGCGAAGTGCTGGATTCGATCGGCGATACCTGCCCGGAGTGCCAGCCCGGGGAGTAGCCGTTCGACCAAGAACGGCAGCAGCGGAACCTCCCGGTACCTCAGACGTTCGAAACTGATTGCGAATCATATTCTTGAGGGTCGTCCGGTGCGTATACTTGTAGTCGAGGACGATCCGCTCGTTCGGGAATTCGTAGTCGAGGCGCTGCGGGACGAAGGCTGGAACGTGATCGAGGCCGGAGAAGGCGAGGAGGCACTGTCACTGTGCCGAACGAAACATCCGGACGTTCTCGTCACCGACATCAAGCTGCCCGGACATATCGACGGTTGGCAGATCGCGGAGCGGTGCCGAGAGCGCGATCCAGGGCTCCCCGTGATCTACGTGACCGGCTTTTCCCCGGTCGAGGCCAGGCCGGTCCCGGATAGTTTGACCCTCCACAAACCGTACCATCCGGACCGGATCGTCGAGGCCATCAGGACGATGGGCAAGGAAAGGCCGAGCTTCGGTTGAAAGCGGAGACATCCGCTTCGACCCCGGATTCTCCGGCCGGTCTAGGAAGAGATCGGTTGGCGAGCCACGCGGCCGCGACTACGATCACAAGAACCTCGCGGAAAAAAGAAGAGGCTACGGATGGCGGGCGTGATCGAACGAAACAATGTCCACGTCCGGGGAGCCGGAAGCAGGGCGATGATGTTCGCTCACGGTTTCGGCTGCGACCAGAACATGTGGCGGTTCGTGGCGCCAGCCTTCGAGAAGGACTTCAGAACGGTCGTGTTCGACCACGTGGGCGCCGGCGGCTCCGATCTGTCGGCGTACGACCGGAGCAAGTATTCCAGCCTGGGTGGGTATGCGGACGACGTGGTGGAAATCGGCCGCGAGCTAGATCTCCAGGACGCCGTCTTCGTCGGTCATTCGGTCAGCGGCATGATCGGGGTGCTCGCCGCTCAGAAGGCGCCCGGCATGTTCGGCAAGCTGGTGCTCATCGGCCCCTCCGCTCGTTACATCGACGACGAAGGCTATGTGGGCGGGTTCAGCGCAAAGCAGATCGAGGAGCTCCTCCAGTTTCTGGAATCCAACCATATGGGCTGGTCCGCGCAGATGGCGCCGGCGATCATGGGCAATCCGGATCGCCCAGAGCTTGGAGCCGAGCTCACCAACAGCTTCTGCCGAACGGATCCCGAGATCGCAAAGGCATTCGCCCGCGTGACCTTCACTTCCGACAACCGCAAGGATCTTCCGTTCGTCAGCGTTCCGACCCTGGTCCTGCAGTGTAGCGAGGACATCATCGCATCGCAGGAGGTAGGCGATTACGTGAACCGCAGCATTCCAAAAAGCCGGATGATCGTTCTGAAGGCGACCGGCCATTGTCCCAACCTCAGCGCGCCGGACGAAGTCGTCGATGCGATGCGGACCTTTGTCTAGTGGACGACTCCGCTCCCGACTTCCAGGATCTGATCGAGAATGCACCCTGCGGCTACATCACCGTGCAGGCGAACGGCCGCGTCGATCAGGTGAACCGGACCTTCCTGGAGTGGAGCGGGCATTCCGCGGAGCAGATGATCGGGAAGCGCTTCAGCGATTTCCTCACGATCCCGGGCCGCATCTACTATGAGACGCACATCATGCCCCTCCTGCGGATGCAGGGCTCCTTCCACGAATTCGCCATCGACATGCTCGCTGCGGACGATACCCCGCTGGAGATGATCGCGAACGCGAACGAGCGCCGCGATCCGGACGGGAAGCTGCTGCTGATACGTCTTGCGCTGATCAAGGCGACGGATCGGCGGCGCTACGAACAGGAGCTTCTGGCCGCCCGCGAGCTGGCGGTCACCGCCGAGAGGGCGACCAAGGAAGTGCTGCGCCTCGAGCATCAGAGTTCCGAGTTGCGCGAGCAGTTCATCGCCGTGCTCGGCCACGACCTTCGCAATCCGCTCGCATCCATCAGCGCCGGCGCGCGCATCCTCGACCGGACCGCGCAGAGCGAAAAAGAGCACCAGATCATCGCAATGATGCAGACCACGATCATGCGGATGGCTGCGATGATCGACAACGTGCTCGACTTCGCGCGCGGCCGGCTGGGCGGCGGCATTGCTCTGGAAACGGATGCCGACAAGCCGCTCGAACCTGTCCTGACGCAGGTCGTCGATGAGCTCCGACTGGCTTCGGCGGGGCGGGAAATCCAAACCGACTTCAAGATAGATCGGCCGATACCATGCGATCGCACCCGAATCGGCCAGCTCCTGTCCAACCTTCTGGGCAATGCTCTGACACACGGAGCGGCAAACAAGCCCGTCGTCGTTCGTGCCGCTACGGCCGGGGCCACCTTCGAGCTTTGGGTCTCCAATGCCGGAGAGCCTATCCCGCCTGACACGATGGATAAGCTGTTCGAGCCGTTTTTTCGCGGGAAGGCGCGGGCGAGCCGCCAAGGACTGGGTTTGGGTCTCTACATCGCATCCCAAATCGCCAAGGCGCATGCAGGAACTCTGACCGTGACCTCGTCGCCCGAGGAGACCCGATTCCTGTTCTCGATGCCGCTAGAGCCCGCCTGAGATCTGCTCGAAACCGCGGCGGATCGGCGGGGGTTCCCGCCTCCTTCGGGGGTGCAGACGCCCGCAAGATCGCGAGAAGACACTACCAGCCGGCCGGCATCGCTCTCGTTCACCGACGGCGGCTAAACCACATTCCGAGCACGAAGGCGACGGCCAGCGATTGAAGCGGCGCCTCAACGGTGGCCTTGCGGAGTTGATCCGCCCAACCGGCGGCGGCGTCTTGAATCGATCGCGGCCGGCGCGCTTCTGCGGCCGGCTCCTGCTCGTTCACCAGCCCGGAGGCTTCCGTCATCGCCGAGGCTTCCTTGATATCCATGCCGCTCTCCTAATCTTGGGTCAGGCGGACCTTCGCTGCGGCTTGCCCGCGGGCTTCTTTGCCGCTGCTTCCTTCGCCGGCTTCTTGCCCGCGATCGGCATTAGCATTTCCTTCTGGCCGGCCGCAGCCTTCTTCGCCTTCTTGGCCGGCTTCTTCGAAGACTTGCTCTCCGTCGCCGCGCCGCCGACGCTTTTGCGCAACGCGTCCATCAGATCGACGACGTTCTCGCCTTTCGGCCGATCCTTCGGCACGATCGGTTTGCCGGCGCGCTTCTGGTTGATGAGCTCGACCAGCGCCGTTTCGTACTGGTCCTCGAACTTGTCGGGGTCGAAATTGCCGGCCTTCTGCTCGACGATGTGCCGGGCCAGGTCCAGCATGTCTTTGGTGACTTTGACGTCCTGGATTTCGTCGAAATATTCCTTGGGATCGCGCACTTCGTAAGGGTAGCGCAGCAGCGTACCCATCAGCCCCTTGTCCAGCGGCTCGAGCGCGATGATGTGCTCGCGGCTCGTCAGCACCAGGCGCCCGATCGCGACCTTGTCCATCTCGCGGATCGTCTCCCGGATCACCGCGAAGGCATCGTGCCCGACCTTGCCGTCGGGACGCAGGTAATAGGGGCGGATCAGGTAGCGCGGATCGATGTCGGTCTTGTCGACGAACTCGTCGATCTCGATGGTCCGGGTGGATTCCAGGGCGACGTTCTCGAGCTCCTCCTTCGTCACCTCGATGAAGGTGTCGGTATCGACCTTGTAGCCCTTCACGATGTCCTCGTTGGGGACCTCGTCGCCGGTGTCGGCGTCGACCTTGAGGTACTTGATGCGATGACCGGTCGCCCGGTTCAGCTGGTTGAAGCTGATCTTCTCGGACTCTGAGGTGGCAGGGTACAGCGCCACCGGGCAGGTGACGAGCGAGAGCCTCAGAAAGCCTTTCCAATTGGCGCGGGGGGCCATGATACGCGGAACTCCGTTGAGGTGGCTCCGATTCAAGACGACTGCGGGTGCTTGGTTCCGACACGGCACGCCCGGTCCACAGCCTCATCTTTTTGATCGTGCGAGGGCAAAGTCCGCGAATGGTCACGTCGAGCCGATATAGCCGCTAGACGAGTGGAGGGCTACCTGACCTGAGAGCTGGCTCACACTTGGCGAGACCGCTGGGGCTATGCTGCCGCCTTCTCGGAGGAGACCGATGATGGCCGCACTGGTGAAGGTGCTCTCGCGCTCGACGGGCATACAGGTCGAGGCCGAGGATCTGAAAATCATCCTGATCTTTTGCGGACTCGGGCTTTTGCTTTTGCTTGCGGCCGCTATGACTACGGCCTCAACATCGCAGCTGATCTATTCTAGGGACGCGCCGCTCACTTTGCCGGCGGGCCTCAGCGGGCTGTCCGCCCACCTGCGGGGATCGTGTCCTCGCAGTTGGTGCGGATGAGCGCTCCCGTCCGGGACCGGTCCGTTCGAGCGTGAATAGTAATTTTCTCCGTAATCGCCGCAGGCTCCCATCTCTCCGTGTTGATGAAGGCGAGAGCGGTACGCTGAATGAGATTGGGCAAGACGGCTAAGCGTCTGAAGCGGTCCGCTGCGCGCGGCAGGTCAGCTAGGGCCTATGACAGGGGCCTATCTGCTCGCTTCGCGATCAACTCCGCCCGGGCCGATGCCGAGTCGGCCCGTGCAAGCCGGAGAAGTGCGCGTTGTTCTCTCAAAGCGGAGAGAAGCGCGCGGGCCTCATCGCGCAACCTGCTACTGTCCTCCCGCGCGATCTGCAATTTGGCAAGTAGCGAATCTTCCATTCCGGCATTGGGGGCAAGCTGGCTGGTTCCCGCATTTAGCTAGTTTAAAAAAACGGCGCCGTCGGCCCCTCAGGCCACTATCGGAGTGACCCCCGCGTGAAATAGATCATGGCACCCGCAACGCCCAAGAGTAGAGCCGAACCGCCGCAGAGAAGCAGAATGGCCATTGGCGGAATCCTTGTCCTTGGCCCGCAAAACTTCGCCGGCTGACGCGAGTTCCTAATCTCTCGTCCGTCCCCTTTGGAAGAGCTCGCTGGGCTGCACTCCGTGCGGGTCACAAGCCGCCGAACGCCGCGGCGCAGGCAGAATAAAGCCGGTCGCCCCCGCACGCCACACGCACCTGGGACGTGACAACCTCAACGCGGCTCAATTGAAGTCGGCACGCCTGAAAACGCCGTGAATTCCCTGTTTCCCGGTACCTCGTGAAGCCATCCTGTGTCACACCGGTCCGCGAACACAGCGCTGCATTGGGGAATCGATGCTTCAGGACACTACCGATCTGGCCGCGATGGCCGATACTTTGGCCAGGTCACCGGACTACCGCGTGCTGCGCCGCCTGGTGCCGCGGCCGACGTCGATGCCGGCGTCAGGGCGGGAAACCCGGACCGGCATCCTGCTCGACACCGAGACGACCGGCCTCGATCACGCCATGGACGAGATCATTGAGCTCGGCATGGTCAAGTTCGAATACACCCCGGATGGTCGCATCGTCGGCGTCCGCGACACGTTCTCCGCCTTCAACGAGCCGTCGGAGCCCATCTCGGCCGAGATCACCGGGCTGACCTGCATCACCAACGATATGGTCGCTGGTCACAGATTCGATGATGCCGCCGTGACCGCCTTCGTGGAAGGTGCCGCCATCGTTATCGCCCACAACAGCGGCTTCGACAGAAAATTCGCCGAACGCTACTGGCCCGTGCTTGAGCACAAGGCTTGGGGCTGCAGCATGAGTCAGATCGACTGGCGCCACCACGGCTTCGCCGGCGCGCAACTCGGCTACCTGCTGCACGGAGCCGGATATTTCCACCAGGCCCACAGGGCCGTAGACGACTGCCACGCTTTGCTGGAGATCCTGGACTTCACGCTCCCGACGACCGGCGCGCCGGCGCTCGCGGTCCTGCTCGATAGGGCACGCCGGAAGACGGTCCGTATCTGGGCCGAGCAGTCGCCGTTCGAGCTAAAGGATTCGCTGAAGAAGCGCGGGTACCGATGGAACGACGGCAGCGACGGTCGGCCGAAGTCCTGGCACATCGATGTCTGCGAGACCGCGCTCGATGACGAGCTCACGTTCCTGCGGACCGAAATCTACCTGCGGGACGTCGAGCCGCGAAAGCAGACGATGACCGCCTTCACCCGCTTCTCCTGCCGGATCTGAGACGGCAGCACCAGAAGAAGCCGCCGGCTGCACATCAGCGCCCGAGACGCTTCTCGACCCGCTTACGGGAATTGCCGACTTTCTTGACCGCCTTCTTGACGGCGGGCGCCGACCGTCCGGTCTTCTTCGCCTCATAACCGACTTCGTACTTCTGTCCGCCGGCGACGCGCGCCCGGTCCTGCTTGCGTCCACGCGCGGTCTTCTTCGCTGCCTTCGCCATGTTCGGCTCCTCACTTTTGGTCAAGGGCAACGTCGCAAGGATTCGCCGGTTCCGGAAACGAATTCCGGCCCTCGGCAGATTCCGAGAGTAGTTGTGTTGGGTTCGTTGAGTATGTTTCAGCGCGACGTGCCTGGCGAGACCCAGCATGTCCTTGGTCACCTGGATCTCTCGAAACACCCTTGTCAGAGTCAAACCGGACGGCGATCCGCTTTGGAGTTCTTGGCCGCTTTGATCCCTGCGGAAAAGAGTCCAGAGTATGACGATCGACCTTCTTCCTCATACTTTGATATGCTAGTTCCTAGACAAGGTCATACTATGAGGTTCGGCTTCAGCCCTGAACGTTATCAGTGCAGGCGGATCAGTTTGCGTAAAGCTGCTTGGCGCATCACCTTAGCCGGCATCGCGTTGACGGGCCTTTTGGCTGAAGGTCCAGTCTGCGCGCAGACGGGGCCAGCGGCGGGCTCACTGCCGCCGGTCACCGTCTCCGCACCGAAAGCGGTACCCAAGCGTACGCGGCGAGCCCAGACTTCGGCACCGAGCAGTGCGCGTCCTTTCCTGCAATCTTTAGTCTCTCAGCCATCTTCGCAGCCATCAGGACCGCTCCTGTCGGCGGGCGACGGCGGCACGCCAGGGCGGGGCGACTTGTCGAGCGCGGTGACTGCGCTGCCGGCGGCCACGACCGTGGTGGACGGGCCCGCGATCAGTCGGCTTGCAGTAGCCACCTACGGCGACCTGTTCCGCCCTCTTCCCGGCTTCAACGTCTCCAACTACGGCCAGGGCGGCATCGGCTACGGCCTGTCGCTACGCGGCTACACCGATGCCGAGCATGGCCGCGACATCGCCTATCACATCGACGGTGTTCCGCTCAACGAGGTCTCCTCGCTGCATACGCCGAACTATGCCGACCTCAATGTTTTATTCCCCGAGACGATCAAGAGCATCGAGATCGTGCGTGGGCCGTTCTCGGTCGAATACGGCGACTCCAACATGGGCGGCTCGGTCAACATCACCACCAAGCAGACGGAGCCATTTGCGACGGTGGGAGTTTCCGGCGGCACTCAGGGCACCGCCCGTGGCCTAGCCACCTACAGTACGACACAGGGTGCGTGGCTGCCTTATGTCGCGCTGGAGGGTTATCACACCGACGGTTATCGCGATAACAGCTTCATCGATCGCTACAATTCGTTCAACAAGGTCACGACGACTTTGCCTGACGGCGCGATTATCTCGTTCCGCGCGCAGGCCTATGGTACCGAATACGGTTCACCCGGATATGCCAGCCGAGAGGCCATTTCTGCAGGGATCGTTTCCGAGCGCTCGGCAACAAATCCCACCGACGGCGGCAATAAGCAGCTTGAGAACTTCGTCACGAACTACGTTTCCGGCGCTCAGGATCAGGAGCTGAAAGGCGCGCTGTTCGTCAGTCACCAGTTCTCGAACCGCTTCGCCGATTTCGGCGGCGGACAGCGGGTGCAGCACGAGGACCGCACCATGGTCGGTGGCCGTGTCAGCAAGGTCTGGAGCGGCGCCATAGCAGACGACATCCCGGTTCAAATATTGCTGGGCAGTAATTGGCGCACCGACTTCGTCGAGGCCTTCCAGGCGCCGACCATCGCACGTGCTGTGTCGGGTCCCGTCGCCGTCAACGTCGGATTGACCGAGACGAATGTCGCGGGGTTCGGTCAGGTCCAGATCAAGCCGCTCCCCTGGCTGAAGTTCACCGCGGGCGGACGCTACGACCAATTCTACTACGATATCGATGACCGGATCGCATCCGGTGGCACGCCCAACATTTCGAACGGCATAGCCAGCCCCAAGGTTGGCGTCGCCATCACGCCGATGAGATGGTTCGAATTGTTCGCCAATTACGGCGAGGGCTTCCGCAGCATCGACGCGCCAGCCGAGCTCATCGGCAACCCCGGCATTCAGCCGTTCAAGGTGGTCAGCCGCGAAGGCGGCGTTCAATTCACCATCGACCGCTTCAAGCTATTCGCCAGCTACTGGACGACAGATTCGGCCAACGAGGCATTTCAGCCGGCTCCCGGCTTGCCGGTTACGTTTCTCGGCAAGGCCCAGCGTAGCGGATACGACGTCGACGCCCGCTGGCTCGTGGTCAGAGACCCGGTCAACGAGGTGTCCCTGTTCGCCAACTTCGTCGGGATATCGGCGCGGCTCGTCGATGCAGCTCCCTCGTACTTCGTCCCGAACGTGCCGGACTACGTTGCCAATATCGGCGTCGACTTCAACTTGGCGACGGGCAATGCGCAAACGCTATCCGGCTCGGCCTACGTCATCTTCGTGGGCAAGAAGAACCTGACGCAGGATGGGCTCATCACGACCTCGCCGTACTCGCGCGTAACCGGGAAGCTTGCTTATTCATGGCCCGAAGGCTGGACAGCGTTCACGCAGGCTACCTGGTATCCGGGCGAGCGTGTGAGCGAAATCGCAATCAACTTCGGCGATCCGGTGGGGGCAAAAACTTCCGATATCTTCGTGAGCGCGCAGCCGACACTGGCCGTGCTGGCGGGTGTGACATATCGCTTCCCGACCGCCATGGCGGCCGCCCCAAAGCTGGTGACTAAATGATCGATTCCCGTCTCGTTAGATCCCTGCCGCTCGCGACGGCCCTGCTGCTCGGCTCCCTCGGTCCGTCGCCGGCGCACGATGTCTGGCTCACGCTGTCCGGACCGGCGAGCGCTCGCCGTGCCGTCGTCAATTACGGTCATCCCGACGACCGTCCTCCCGCGTTCGCAGACAAGGTCGTGGACATCTTTGCGATCACGCAGAAAGGGCGCAGCTCGCTTCTGGACGGTCTCGCGGCCGCATCGGAAAACGGCGTCCAGATCGCAAGAACAAAGCCGTTCCTCGATGACGGCCATACGCTGCTTGCAGCCCGCTACGACAACGGCTTCTGGGTCAAGACGACCGGAGGCGTCTACCGGAATGCCACGCGGCGCTTAGTGCCGGACGCGGCCGAAAGCTTCTGGTCCGGTAAGTTCGCCAAGGCGATCACGGGTGCCGACGCACCTTGGCAGGCGTTGCTTGGACATGACCTCGAGCTTGTGCCGCTATCCGACCCGGCCAAAGCGAAGCCGGGTGAGCCACTCAGGATCAAGGTACTGTTTCGCGGCAAGCCGTTGTCAGATGCGGAAGTCGAACGAAGCGACGGCAAAACCCCCGTCGCGGAGAAAGACATACCCAAATTCAAGACTGACGCCGATGGGGTAGCGGCAATTCTCATTGCCAAGTCCGGCCCCCATCTGCTGGTGCTAGATCATCGCGCGGCCCCATCGGCTGCGTCGGATCAATCGACAGCCGACCTTTACAATGCAACGCTCTGGTTCGATGTGGGGACCAAATACGGCCACGTCTCCCAATGAAAGCTACACTTGCGACTCGCCGGGAGCTCGCGGATCCGCTGGCATCTCTGATTGTCAGGGAACTTTGGCGCTTTGAAGGAGCCAATGCGGAACCACGAGATACGAAATCACTCCGAGTTCTTCGCGGCGAGGGAACGGACGTGGTGGCTTGGATGAGGCGCTGCAGGGATCAGAAGCTAACCACAGGATCAGGATCATGAAGAACGTTGTGCTGTCTTGGACATTTTGGGCTCTGCTTTCTGCAGCATTCGCCGCCCTCACAGCAGTTTTTGCCAAGATCGGTATCGAGAATGTAAATTCTGATTTCGCGACGTTCATTCGGACAATCGTCATCTTGATGACTGCAGCACTGATCGTCGTCGCTACTGGCAACTGGCAGCAACCTACTACTGTATCAGCCAAGACCTGGATTTTCTTGGTGCTGTCCGGACTAGCAACCGGGGCGTCCTGGATTTGCTATTTTCGCGCGCTGAAGATTGGGGACGCCGCCCGTGTCGCGCCTATCGACAAGCTTAGTGTCGTGTTCGTTGCGGTCTTTGCAGTACTCTTCCTTGGTGAAAAGCTATCGGTCCTCAATTGGCTGGGGATTATCCTGATAGCGACTGGAGCGGTACTCGTCGCATATAGTGGGTAGCCGAATGACTGCAGCTGACTCCGCCGCAGTGAGGCCGCTAAAAAACCTGGGCCGCAACAAACTCGCTCTCGCAGAGAGGATGACGGGCGGGTTCTTCGAGGTCATCCCCGGCCTCAGTGTTTGCCATGGCCGTGACCATTGCCGTGACCGTTGCTGTCATTTCCTCCACTGTTGCCGTTGCCGTTGCCGTTGTTGCCCTTGCCGTTCCCGGTTGCGCTCTTGCCGTCCTTGCGGTCCTTGCCGTCCTTCCCATCATTGCCTTTCCCATTCCCCTTATTGTCCTCAGAGTTTCCTCTGGTAGAACCATCACTGGACGCGCCTGCGGTCGTAACGGCTGCCGGCGTGCTCGCAGCTGACGTGCTCGTGCTTGCGACAGCCCCGCTGCTTGTCGTGCCTGCGGCCTGCCCAGCGCTATTGGATGTAGTCGAGCTGGTTTTGCCCTCATTCCAGACCGTTTCGATCCGGGATTGAGGCGCACCTCTCACCGTGCCGAGCGCTTCCCCTCCTCGCGCCAGCCCGTGCGTGGCCTTGTGGACGTTCAACTTGACCTCGCCGAGCGGATTCGAGATGCGCACGACGCCAGCCTTGGGCACGTGACCGCTGGCCGCCTGTTGCGATTGCTTGAGTGCGCCGGCGGCCTTGGTGCCCTTGTCGGTCGGACCGAGCGCGTGGACCGCATGGCCATTCGCGGCGTCGCGCGGGGCCGACAGGCCTGATTTCGGCACCGGGATCCGCTCGATCGTCGCGGCGCGCGGCTTGCCGTGCTCGATCGGATTGAACGTTCCGGAGCCGCTCAGAGAGACGCCGGGCTTGCCATGCTCGAAGACGGTGGCGGCCTGCCCCGGCAGGATCTGGGCGATCTGCCCGGTCTTGAAGTCGGAGACCTCGACCTGCCCGCGAAGCACGCCCACCTTGGTGCTGCCCGCATTCACGGTGACGCTGAACTGGGTGCCCTTGACCACGGCCGCGAGATAGGGCGTCTCGACCTCGAAATGTTTGACGTTGCGCTTCTCGACCTCAAGCAGAATCGAGCCCGCCTGCTGGATGATGGTGGTCGAGAGACCGTCCCTTTTTTCCGTCGGCAAGCCGACCACCGAGTTGGGAGAGATCAGGATCGTTTCCTCGCCGCGCACGAGCAGCACACGGCCATTACGTCCCGTGCGAATGGTGTCGCCGGGCTTGAGTGCCTCCTGCTGGTTCAACGACACCTGCTCCGCACCGCTGGTGGCGACCCAGACCTCGCCGGTGGCCTTGCCGACAGACCAGACACCATCGTCCGCGGCGGATGCGCCGGAAGCCCTTCCCAGGATCAGCGCAGCCGCGAAGGCGCACCGCATTCCAATTTTGCTCAGCATGGCGGTCCTCAGTCCACGATAGTCAGTCCTGAGGGGTATCCAAAATTACTCAACATAGACTTAGCGAGAAGCAGAGCAGCAACATCGCGTTAACGATCCATTGACCATAAAAAGTTACGAAAAATCATGCCAATAACGCACTCTCACCAGCTCATGGGCAGTTCTCCGTCAAACTACGGGAAAGGGCTCATTGCGTGCCAATGGCATCTATTTGCCGCGCTGATGTTGATGACCCCAATTTTCACCGGAGTCTCGCAGGCGCTCGCGCAGCAGGCGAACCAGCCAGGTTTCGATCCGCGCCAACCCGAGAAATACTTCGAAAACCAAGCGGAGCAGGAATCGCTGCACCGTCCAACACTGGCCGCCCCCAAGGTCGGCGCGCCCAACACCGGCGGCGATACCAAGCCTCAGTTCGTGCTGCGCGGCATCAACGTCAGCGGAGCCCGGGCCGTTTCCCCCGATCGTATCGCCGCGGTCTACCAGCCTTATGTTGGCAAGAAGGTTTCGCAGGCGGATCTCGGTGCGATCGCCGGCGCGATCAGCGATCTCTACCGCGCCGATGGTTTTCACTTGAGCCGTGCGATCGTGCCGCCGCAGGACATTGCCGACGGCCTGCTTCAGATCCAGGTGATCGAAGGCGCCATCGTCCAGGCCGAGCTGAAAGGCGACGGCGCCGAGCATTTCGGCGTGAGACCGATGCTTGGGCCGGTTCTGGCCGAGCAACCGTCGCGCCTGGCAACGCTGGAACGCCAGCTTTTTCTCGTCAACGGCAGACCTGGCGTCCGGGTCACCGATACCGCACTGGAGGAGATCGGCGACGCAACCGGCCGCTTCCGCCTCGTCGTCTATTTGAAGACCTGGCACGTCTTCTCGTCGTTCGGTCTGGACAATCTCGGCTCATCATCAGTTGGTCCGTGGCAGACCTACGCGACCGGCGCGTTCAACTCCTATCTCACGCCCGGCGACACGCTGGCGGTCAACCTGTCGACCATCGCCAACGACCCCCGCCAGCTCGGCTTCGCACGGCTGTCCTACGACGCACCAGTCGGTGTCGACGGCGTGCGTCTCGGCGGGTCGGTACTGTACAGCGCGGTCAGACCGGGCGATGCCCGCCGCCTTGACAGCGACATCACCACGACCGAGGCGTTCGAGCTGCGTGGGAGCATCGTCCCATTGCAGTCGCAATCCTCCTCGCTGACCCTGACCGCGGCGACGACCTTCAGCAACGTGTCCGAGCATGACCGTTACGGCCCTTGGTACAACGACCACATCAGGACCGCGAGCCTGACCGCCGACTACCGGCTTCAGGATCATTTCGGCGGCACCAATTTCGCGACGCTGACCTACCGCCAGGGTCTCGACATCTTCGGTGCCTCGCATTTAGACGACGACCTGTTGTCGCGCGATGGCGCCTCATCGAACTTCTCGGTGCTGAACCTCTGGTTCACGCGCTACCAGGCGCTCAATGACGTCTGGTCGCTCAAGCTCTCCGCTGCAAGCCAGACGGCGTCACGGCCGCTGTTCACCTCGCAGCAATTCTATCTCGGTGGCGCTGCCTTCGGGCGCGGCTATGGCGCAGCAGAGATCAGCGGGGACAACGGTCTTGCCGGCTCTCTCGAACTGCGCTTCGACCAGAAACTCAACTACCGCTACTGGACCGGCTACCAGCTCTATGCCTTCGGTGACGCGGGCGCAGTCTGGAACGACGGTTACCGCCTGAGCGACGGCCTCTCCTTGACCTCGGCCGGAGCTGGCGTGCGGTTCTTCCTGCCTGACGATTTCCAGGCCGATCTCGGCTTGGCCGTCCCCCTGAGCTACCGTGCGCCCGACAACGAGCGCCGCAGCCCGCGCTTTCTGTTTACCCTGTCAAGCGCGTTGCGGCTCTGCTCCGAGCGCGGCAAGGGCGGCTGTCTGTAAAAGCGCACGTTCAACCTTCACATCCTATGCCTCCTCCGCTTGCCCCTCACGAGGGCCGCTCCTGGCCCGTTCGAGACGTGCCCGTCCGGTCTGACCGCGTCCGCTTATCGGGTTAGACCCGGATGTCATCGGCTCACGGCCAAAGCGGCGCAACTGACCCAAACCGGCCCGCTCCAGCGGTCCACCGGGCTTGGCTTTTGCGCGGCAACTTTTCAGGTACTTGCAGCGTTTCGTTTGCTGGCCGTCCAGGCCGGCGAAGTGGGTATGCAGGAGTACGTTAAATGAGGTTTCAGAGCGCAAACGACCTTCAGAGCGCCGATGACATTCTCAGCAAAGTACCTGCCGTCACGCTCGGCTTCTGGGTCATCAAAATCCTTGCCACCACCCTCGGAGAGACTGGTGGCGACGCGGTAACTATGAGCTGGCTTCACGCAGATCAGAATGCCCAGAACGGCGGATATCTGATCGGAACTGCAATCTTTCTGGCGATTTTCGTTGCCGCAGTGATTGCTCAGATTTCGACGACGAAGTTCAATCCTTGGGTCTACTGGCTCGCCATTGTTGCTTCCACCACCGTGGGTACCGCGCTCGCCGATTTCTTTGATCGCTCATTGGGGATTGGCTATGTGGGAGGCTCATCCATCTTGCTTGCAAGTGTGCTTTGCTCCCTTGGTGCGTGGTACGTGACTTTGGGCTCAGTGAATGTGGACACGGTAACATCCCCAAGGACCGAACTATTCTATTGGATCACGATTACCTTTTCACAAACCTTGGGTACCGCTCTCGGAGACTGGATCGCTGACGACACCGGACTGGGATACGATGGAGGCGCTCTACTGTTTGGTGCGGGACTTGTGGTGCTTGCGGCGCTGTACTACTGGACCAAGGTATCGCGGGTGTTTCTGTTCTGGGCGGCCTTCATCCTCACGCGTCCTCTGGGGGCAACTGTTGGAGATTTTCTAGACAAGCCAGTTGGCCATGGCGGGCTCGCCCTTAGTCGTCCTCTAGCTTCCGTGGTCATTCTCGCTGCAATTGTCTTGCTCGTCGCTATCCTGCCGCAGCGGCCAGGGCGGCATTCGGTCGATTGGGCTTCGCAGCCATGGACCGAGTAGTCCCATGGATCCGAAAGGTCGCCGCTGGTCCGGAGCTGTCTGTGAGGGCAGCCCGCTTCGTCCAAGGCATCAACGATCCTGCGGATCTTTGAACTGCACGTTCGCTGTCCGCTAGAGCCCGATAGGTCCGTTCCCTTGCTTCTAATGATAGCGGGTAAATGGGTCTTTGTCGAAAGAACCTTCCGGTACTGCTCAGCCAAGCTCAAGGTATTCTTCCGGCGACATCACGACCTCCCGCTATTCCTAGCGCACAGTCGGGTCTGAGGTTTCAAACCTGATCTGTCGGGTCTCACCTGACGTATTAGGGATATGAATCGCGAACGCGAAAAAGAAGCAGTCAAAGAGAAATTGGCGCGCTGGCAGCTTGCGCGAGAGTTCGCCACAGGACCAACGGCTTAGATGATACACGACCTTGAAGCAGATCTTCGCGAACAACTCCGAGCCCTGGAGGACAACGAGTAGGGTCGCCCTCTCTTGGTTCGAAAGCATACGTCCGCTCGTGCCCCATCTGCGACCTCGGAGGCGATCCGCTGTTGGGCAGATGTTGACGGCAAATCGGACGTCAGACGGCAAGGTGCTGAATGCGTATACGCCTCAGTTACACGCCGGGCGGCGCCGCCGCACTGCTTGGAGAGCAGGTTCAATGCCGCACGATTGGCGCCTCGCGAAGCGCATTGACGCCGATCCGCTTAGCCCGGGAAAAACCGAAGATGAATATGTCGTCGCCGTCGTTGTAAATCTCGACCAGCCATTGATAGGTTCGAGGAATATGTCGTCGATCCCAACGCCGAACATCCCGCCGCGCACTTTGCTGCCGACCTGTGTTCCAAGGCCGGCGTTGTAGTAGATCGACTGTCGACCTGATCCGCCCCAACGGGAGCGGCAAGTGTGCGGAGCCGCCAGACGTTCGTGTTGTCTTGGTCGTATTCCAGGTGCCATCGACGAAGAGTGCTATCCGCTTCTTAGGCTGTTCGCTTGCCAATTCGCCGGTCATTCTCAATCCTTCTGGTGAGTAATGGCGGCGATGTTACTTGTGGTTGTGAGGATTGGCGAGCGCAGTGCGCTCCCGGCGCTGGCTCCTCAACAGAAAGAACCGGAGCTACCGACCTTGCCCGTCCTGGACTTCATGCCCCTAGCGGTCCCGTGAGTTAGTTCGGGAGCTTGCCCGGGAGCCTTCTATCTCTCTCGGACAAAACCGGCGAAGTGTCCAACAAGAGCTTCGTCGGCTTTATCTGTGTCGAATGCGGCTGGCGGTAGGAGGCTACTGCAGCAGAATCGGCAGATTGAGCGGCCCGCGGAAACCGAATCCGTGCCAACGCACGCTCACTGGATCAGGCAAGGTCATTTTTGGAAAGCGCTCGAACAGCAGCGGTAGGAGGATGTCCCCCACAGTTCGCCGCGAGAGGTGCGCGCCCGCGCAATGATGCGGGCCATTCCCAAATGCCTGGTGAGGGTTGGGTTCGCGAAGGGCGTTATAGTTCTCACCGTCCCGGAAGACGTCCTCGTCCCGGTTTGCAGAGGCCTGGATTGTCATAACGGTGTCGCCCTTCGGGATGAAGCAGCCCCGAATCTCAGTGTCCTCCATTACAAGCCGTGAACTGGCCTGGATCGGCGCCACCCATCTGATTCCTTCCTCGAAGGCTGCGCGCCATTTGCCCCCGGCGCGGACCGCCTCGAGCTGATCGGGGTTGGTCAAAAGGCCGTAGAGGACCGTCAGCAGGGCGTCACGCGGCTCGTTGATGCCGCCGCCGATCGCGATTTTCACGTTGGCAATCATCTGGCTTTCCGGAATCGGATTCTTTGCATTCACCATGAAGGAGAGGGCAGAGGAGTCCGGCTCGGCTCGCACCCGTTCAGCGTTGGCCCGGATGCATCTATCCATCTCCGCGTTGGCGATGTCGGTTGCTTGGAAAGGCCCGGGCGTCCAGCCGAAATTGCCGGCACCGTCGATCAGCATCTGCGACCACCGCTGCATGTCCTCATCGCTCGCATCCGGAACGCCCATCGCATGCGCCAGAATCCGTGCAGCAAGGGGCCCCGCGAGCGCCGGAAACAGATCGACAACCTCGCCGCGCGGCAAACGGTCGAGATACGCTTCCGCGAGGTCCGCATATAGCGCTGCCCAGACAGATTCGATTGTCTTCGGCATCAAGGCGGGCATCATAGCCATGCGTTCGCTCCGGTGCTCCTCGTGGTCCTTCCGCATCAGCGTATGCGCAAGAAAGGCGCGCTTCATGGGCGTGTTCGGATCATTGGAGCTGAACAAGGTTGGATTGTCTTTGACGTACTTAGTGTCAGCGGCCTTGGTGAGAAACGTGCGCCCCACTGATTTGACCCGCAACACGGGCGCTTGGCGCCTCAAGCGCTTGTAGATTGGATAGGGATCGCGAACGAGGTCCGCGATTGTGATCGTCTCGTCCAGGGGGCTCGATCGGTCTGTCACGTAGGTCATCCGTCGTCCACTCCCTACTATGAGTCGAGGCAGGCAAGCGCCATCGGCTAAACTATCATCAGTGCGGATTCGTTCACGGCCAACGGCAATCGATAGGCTTTTCTATCGAAAAAGGCCCGAGGCGCTGAGGCGATTTCAAAAGGTGTGAGAGGCACCTATCAAGCTGTGACACTGAGCTTCTTCCGCTAAAGGAGCGCTTCGGCGAACGGATGTCTGCGCACACTGCGAGACCGCGTCTGGACGCCTGGATTCGTCCTGTTTGCAATGCGCGATCGCTTCTGAGCACGTCGCTGCGGAGGCCGGCGAGGGAACAGGCAGGCGACGAAAACAGCAGCGGTCAGTATTCGCATGGGGAGCAAATCCCGGCTGTGGTGCGATCGATGTATCGTAACCAGAGCACCGGGGTCGCGGGGAAATTCCTATTTTACCGGCGGGCGCAGCGGGCTATCCGCCCACTTGCGGGCCGTCGGGTCCTGCAGCGGGTCATCGGCGCAACTGGTGCAGACGTACCGCAGCTTCCGGTCGCCGATTTCATCGCGCACAGCCTTCATCGGCCTGCCGCAAGCCGGGCACGCCTTCCGGACCGGATCGGACACTGGCATCTGGTTTTCCCCCGCTATGGCAGTCTACGTCCGCCGCCCACCGCGATCTCAAGACGGTTGCGGAGAGTTGCATGGGCTTGCCGACGCTTCTTGACTCCAAGACCGCGGGTTACTCAACTCCAGGCAGTGATTGCGTCGGGGGCGTGATGGGGCAGGAGTTTTATGAAAGCCTCGCGCAGCGGGTCCGTGTCATCGCCGGAAAGGCCAATCCGTTCACCCGACGTCGTCTGCTGGGTCTCGCCAAGCGGTACGACGCCAAGGGAGGCCCTTGGGCGATCTGGAGCAATTGACGGCGGCTGCCGGTCCCGGGCACCCCGCCCGCTTCCATCTTCTCCGGACCGAGCGGGGCCTGACCAGGCCTTCGACAGCGGGCCGCTTCGTCGCAACCCTATCTCCGCGTGAAGCTTGCCAGCTAATGCTCGAGGAAGAAACGCAGCATCTCCCTGGTCGCGTCCGGCCCGCGCGGATCCGTGTAGGACCCGGCAGGACTGCCTCCTGACCAGGCGTGGGCGGCCCCGTGGACGCTCCAGTGCTCGGACGTGCCCAAGCCACCTTCATCGGTGAGGATGGTGCGGGTATATGCGTGCCCCTCAGGTACTCGCCCGCGAAGAATTTCCGTCCTCAGGCTCGCATCTTCGCTCGGGCCACGGAGAATCCGGTCAGCATTGCTCGGATGCACCGTGGTGTCGCGATCGCCATGGAAGACGATGGTCGGCACCGATGCGCCAGCCGTCCCGATCGGTCCAGCGCTGCCCTGCCGCATAGCGGCCAATGCGGACGGAAGGTCGCTGGCAGCCCCGCAGGCCAGGCCGGAGTGGACGCCGACGGCGGCATATAGGTCGGGGTACGTCGCACCCATGATGGCCGCGGCGGCCCCGCCAGCCGACAGGCCTGCGACGTAGACGCGCTTGGGGTCGATAGGATGCTCCCGCATGATCTGGCGGGTGATGCCCGCGATCAGCGAAGGCTCACCGCCATCCCGCCGCTGGTCCCCTGTGCGAAACCAGTTCCAGCATTTCGCATGGTTGGCTCCGCGTGGCTGCTCCGGATAGACAACGAAGCAATTCCGCTCGTCCGCCAGAAAATTCATCCGGGTGCCGGCGGCGAAATCGTCCGGCGACTGGGTGCAGCCGTGAAGCATGACGATGAGGGGACGCGGTCCTCCATCAGCGCGGCTGGGGATGAACAGCTTGTAGGTCCGACTTCCCGCCGCGTTGGTGAAGGTGGCAGAGACGAACCTTGTGCCGTCCGGTGCAATATCCGCTTTGGACATCGGAGTACGCCCGACCGGGCCTGGCATGCCGAACCCGGAAAGATCTTTAACGCCGCCGAAGGGCGAGAGGCGATTGTGTCGTTTGGCAGGCGTGGCTTGTGAGGACGGCCCGCTCTCCGTCTCCTCGACGACATTGGCCTTCAGCTCGAGTGTCGGCGGCTCGAGCCTCGCACGCTCGACAGGCACAGTAGTTCCCCTTGTCGCTGCGGGGCCGCCGTCGCCGCGCAGCATTCGCTGCAGCAGTGCAGTGGCTTCGACCAGTTGGCCGGCGCGTGTGAGGCGAGTCGCTTCGCGAACCATGTCTGGATTCAGCATCGTTTCACCTCGTTCGGTCGGCGAGAGCGGCCTTGACCGCGGGGCTGGCATGAAGGGCTCCGAGCACCGAGACCGAGGCAATTGTGGCGCGCGCCAGCTCGGGCGTGACGTCCTGGTCGATGGTCGCCAAGCCGAGAACGTTGATGTGCAGCATCTCGCCGTCGCACCGCGCCCTCTCGAGATCGACGCGAGCATAATTACGCAGCCCCAGGTCGAGACTTTTACGGGCGGTGGATTGCTTGACCACATCCGCGTGCCGCTCGAGCTGGTTGCGGATCGCGGTCCGGATGAAATCGGTACGGTTCGAATAAAACCCTTCCTGCACCATGAGATCGACCTGGCCGAGGTCCACATAGCCTAGGTTGATTGTGATCTTCTCCGTATCCGGGGTCCGGGGTCGCAGTTCGCGAACATTGTCGGTCATCGGTACATCCATTTGTCCATCCAATTGGATGGCGCATGGATGGTAAATGGACATTCACGGGGGAATTTCAAGGCGGCAGGCAAACGTCTCCCCCCGCCTTGCTTTCGGACCGGAGCCGCTGCCGTTTCGCGATTTCCCAAGGTATGACGGAACCCTTCGTCCGGTCGTCAGGTCTAACCGTCTGAAACCAACTGAGGGCTCGTTGGGCGGCGTGCTATCATCGTTGCTACAGGAGGAAGACACATGTCCACTTCCAAGAAGCGATTAGCACCCGATGATTTTCCGGTGACCGCCGAAGGACAAAAGATCAAGAAACAAGATGGCGAGCCCATCGCCACTACGGAGGATCATGAAACCGCTGCCGACCTGGCCGAGCGCATCAACGACGACGAAGCGCGCCGTGAGGAAGACAAATGGTCGGCCTGAGCGGCTTCTCTCAGTCCTCCAGCAACGTGTCGATCAGCTTCAGCAATTGCTGGCGCTCAGGGCCGCCCGCCGCTACGCGCAGCGCCCACACGTCACCATTGCTGCCTTCGTAAAGAACTCGCTCGGTCATACCGATCAATCGAACGGGCAATAATCCGTCCAGATTGGCCTAAGGCAGGTCCGAGCATCTGTGTCGATTTGCTCGCTCGCGACGAGTAGGGCGCGCCGCCGCAGCGCCCTGCACAGCTACTTCTGCCCGGACGGCGCCTGGGCGTTCGAGTTGCTCGGGTGTCAATCGGCGTTCAAATTTGACCCCGTATCGGCGTCCAATTTTGACCCCTTTGAGCGACGAGTCTTGACGGTAGCGCTCGCCTCGTCGGAGCTGGCCGGGGTTGCGGAGACGAGGCGAGCGCGGGTTGTGTGATCGTCGTCGCGGCTTTTGAAGCGCCAACTGTCGTTGCCACTCTCGACGATGTCGCAATGGTGGGTCAGGCGGTCGAGCAGCGCGGTAGTCATTTTGGCGTCGCCGAACACGCTGGGCCATTCACCGAAGGCAAGGTTGGTGGTGACGACAATCGAGGTGCGCTCGTAGAGCCGGCTGACGAGATGGAACAGCAGCTGGCCGCCGGACTGGGCGAACGGCAGGTAGCCAAGTTCGTCGAGGACGATGAAGTCGAGCCGGGTCAGATGCTCGGCGATGCGGCCCTGCCGTCCGTTGCGGGTCTCGATCTCCAGGCGGTTGACGAGGTCGACCACGTTGTAGAAGCGACCGCGGGCACCAGATCGGATGCAGCTTCTGGCGATGGCGATGGCCATATGTGTTTTGCCGGTGCCGGTACCGCCGACCAGAACGGCGTTACGTTGCTGGGCGATAAAGCCGCCGCCGGCGAGATCATTGACCAGGCTCTGGTTGATGGGGGTGCCTTCGAACTGGAAGTCCTCAAGGTCCTTGGCAAGCGGCAGCTTGGCGATGGTGAGCTGGTACTTGATCGAGCGGGCCTGCTTCTCGTTGATCTCGGCATTGAGCAGGTCGCCGACAATGCGTTGGGGTTCGTGCTGGCGCTTGATGGCGGTCGCCATGATCTCGTCGAAGGCGGCCTTCATGCCGTAGAGCTTGAGCTCACCCATGAGGTCGAACAGTTGAGTACGCTCCATCAGATGGTTCTCCTGAGGTTGTCGTAGCGGGCACAGTCGGCGATCGGGGCATGGCGCAATGTCAGCGCAGCCGGGGTGAGGATGTTGGCCGGCGGGGCAGGATCACGCTGGCGGGCCAGGATGTTGAGCACGACATCGGCGGAATGAACGCCGTGAGCGGTCGCCTCGGCGCAGGCTGCTTCGACGGCCGGCAAGCCGTCGGTCAGAACCGCGTTGAGGATGTCGACCATCTGCCGGTTGCCGTCGTCGGCACCGGCGAGCTTGCGCCGCACACGTTCGATCGCAGCCGGCAGCACCCAGTCCTTGAAGGGAGCGCCGTTGCGCAAGGCACCGGGTTTGCGAGCCAGCACCGGCACGTAATGCCAGGGATCGTAGACGGTATCACCGCGGCCGAACGAGCGAGCATGCTCGGCAACGATGCGTCCGTCCTGGCGGATCACAATGCGATCGGCGTAGGCGTGAACCTCGACAGGCCGCCCAACGGCACTGGCCGTGACCGAGTATTTGTTGTTATCGAAGCGCACCAGGCAGGTCTTCGAGACCGATGCCAGCACCGCGTGGAATCCGTCGAACCGGCCGGCATAGGGAACGAGCATTGGTCGCTCGGCTTCGAACACCTGCCAGACCGTTTGCTCGGTCAGTTCCGGATGCCGGTGCGCTTTGGTGTAGGCGATGCACTTGTCCAGCAGCCAGGCGTTCAACTCGTCGAGGTTCTTGAACCGCAGCCGTGGCGTGAAGAAGCGTTCCCGGACAAGCCCAACCTGGTTCTCGACCTGGCCTTTCTCCCAGCCCGACGCTGGCGTGCAGGCCACCGGATCGACCAGGTAGTGACTGCACATCTGCATGAAGCGGCGATTGTAGAGACGCCCTTTGCCGACGAAGATCGTCTCCACGGCGGTCTTCATGTTGTCGTAGATGCCGCGCACGCAGGTGCCTTTGAACAGGGCGAACGCCCGATCGTGGGCGTCGAACACCATCTCCTGCGTCTCGCGCGGATAGCACCGCACGAACAGCATCCGGCTGTGGCAGAGCCGGACGTGGGCGGCCTTTACCATCACCGTCACGCCATTGAGCAAAACGACCTCATGGCTCCAGTCGAACTGATAGGCTTCTCCCGGCGCAAAGCTCAGCGGGACGTAGGCCGCAGCCGTCGATTGTCCGCGTTCCTTGCCCCATCGCCTGGCGTAACGTCGCACGGCGTCGTAACCGCCGTCATAGCCGCGGCCGCGGAGCTCCTCGAAGATCCGGATCAACGTCAGCTGCTCGCGAGCCGACTTGCCTGCGTTCCCTGCCAACAATCCGTCGAGTTCTGCAGCCCACCGTCCCAGCTTCGGTCGCGGCTGGATGACACGCTCGTACTCGAACGAGGTCTCTCCCGACCTCAGCACTTTACGGACCGTGTTCCGCGACACCTTCAGGTCACGGGCGATCTCCTTGATCGTCTTGCCCTTGATGAAGTGCTCGCGCCTTATCCGGGCAATCGTCTCCACGATCAGCATCCCCAACCACCTGCTTCATGACGAAGCAGGCAGCGCAACAGACCAACCTGTAGGGGGTCAATTTTGGACGCCGATCCCCCGGCTTAGGGGGGCAATATTGCAGGCCGAATGACAAGGAGGTAATCGACAGTCTGGGACTATTCAACCGCAGCGCCCACCCGGCGGCTTCTTCTTTGGCTTCGATCTACCTCAAGAGGCGTTCGCTCTCGCGCCTTCGCGCGCCTCACGACGACGTTGGCGGCGTTCGCGCCGCCGCTTGGCACGGTCGGCAGGTTGCCGCAGCGGAGGAACCGGCGCTGTCTCGGATACCGATTTGGGAGCCTCATCGGCTGCGGCCTGTTGGGCCGGCTCGGATGCCTCCGGGCGGGGTTCCATGAATTCAAGCACTGCCCGACCCTTTGCCGTGATCTTCCAGCCGCCGCTGATGCGCTCGACTAAGCCTTGAGAAAAGATATCGAGATCGGGTACCCGCGCGGCGAGGCGCTTGGTCCGATTCGCCCATTCGCGGCCACTGGTCGCCAGGATGGCCATGTCGCGCTTGAGGTCTTCCATGACGGCGAAGCCGTCCGGATAGCTCACCAGGATCTTCAGCACCGTGACCTGGAAATTCACGCCCGCCTCGACCGATCAGCGCCACATCGTGGGTGCACGCGAAAGGGCATCACGGCCTACCTGCCTGAGTTCGTCTAGTGATACCTCACCTTTGGTAGCAGCCTCCAGTATCTTTGAGGCGACATGGGTACGCGCTCCGATCTCGCGGTGCGAAACGCTCTCGGAAACTTCGTTTAAGACCGCGCGCAATAGCGCAGTAGTTGACGGATCGAACATGAATGCCCCCAGAAGGGAAAACCTATCATAGCCAACATTTCGCGTGCCGCGATTCAAAAATGATTGCGATAGGCCAGCTGGTCTGACCGACCTTTTGGAAATTGCCTCCACGGTGGACTTGCCTTGCAAGATCAGGCAATTCGTAAGGCTATCTTCGAGATCAGGAAGTCGCGTGTCGAGACCCCACCGAGCCTATAGGCAGGTCGTTCTTTCGATGTCGGTAGTCATGCTCCTGGCAGCCGGCGCCGCGGCCCAGGAGGATAAGAAGACCGACGACGACAAGCCGGCCGATCCGGACACGGGTGAGAGCACCGTGGAGGAAAAGACGCTCGGCATTCTGCCCAATCCGCTGCAGAAGTACGGCGTGAAGTTCGCGGCCACTTACATAGGCGAGGCGTTTGGTAACGCTTCCGGCGGCCTGAAACAGGGCGCTATCTACGAAGGCCGTCTCAACCTCGCGGTGGATGTCGATCTGCAGAAGCTCGTCGGCATCGACAAGCTCACTTTTCACGCCAACATGTTCCAGATCCATGGCGATGGCCTGTCCCGGAGCAATCTTCAGAACTTCTTTGTCGTCAGCGGAATCGAGGCTCTTCCCTCAACGCGTCTTTACGAAGCGTATTTCGAGAAGCGGTGGGGCGCAAAGAGGATCTCGCTGAAAGTGGGTCAGCTCGCCGCCGACAGCGAATTCTTCAACACCAAATATACAGACGTGTTCACCAACGCCTCAATGGGTTGGCCCGCGATCACGTCGCTTGATCTTCCCAGCGGCGGACCTTCGCCACCTTTGGCGGCTATGGGCGCAAGGCTACTGGTCAACGTGACCGACCAGCTTTCCGTTCTGGGCGGGATCTTCGACGGCGACCAAGCCGGCCCCGGATCGGGCGACCCGCAGGAGCGCAATCGCTACGGCGTGAATTTCCGCGTCAACGATCCGCCGTTGTTACTGGGTCAGATCCAGTACGCCTGGAACAACAAGAAGGGCGATCCCAACCTGATTGGCCAGATCAAGTTCGGCGGCTGGCGGCACTTTGGCTCTTTCGCGGATCAACAGCTCGCGTCGAACGGCAGCTCGCTCGCCGCTCCCGGTAGCAGCGGCGAGCCGCTATTGCTCGCAGGAGACATCGGTGGTTGGGCGGTCTTCGAGCAACAGATCTACCGCGTGCCTCACAGCGACAATCGCGGGATCGGTGTGTTCGCAAGGGCCGCCGGCGCGCCCGCCGATCGCAACCTGATCGATCTCTACGCTGATGCCGGCGTCGAGTTCATTGGGCTTCGTGACGGCCGGCCCGATGACAAGTTCGGGATCGCCGCGGGCTATGCCCATCTGTCCAAACGGGCGCAGGCGCTCGACGCCGACTACCGCATGCTGGTGAATCCCAACTGGCCCTCGCGAAACTTCGAGGGGTTGCTGACGACGGTCTACCAATACCAGATAAAGGAGGGCTGGTCGTTGCAGCCAAACTTCCAATACATCATCCACCCGGGCGGCGGCGCCACCGGGCAGGCGACGCCATTCGCCGGCAAGGCCCTCAAAAATGCGTCGGTATTCGGCCTCAGGACGACGCTCAAATTCTAGCACCGTGCGCATCGCACGGACTCTGCTCAGGAAGAGCTCGTGCAGATGAACACGATGGCGCAGGTGGCATCAGAGCGCCCCCCATGTCGTCCTCCGGGCGGACATCTCATTGAGCCTTTTCAGCCTGCTCGCGCTCGCGCAAGCCTCGGGCAAGTTGATCAACAGACGTCTCCTGCGCCAATTCGTCTTGTTGGCAATCCTCGTCATCGACATTCAGCCGCCTGGCAAGCTTCTGCAATATTCTCAAAGACCGCGTCGCCTCCCGTTCAGAGAGCAGATTAATCTGAAGTTCTAGACGATCTCGCTTCTCCAAAATGCGGTCGGTCGCATTTTGGCGAATGAGGACACAGGAGGTGAGAAGTACCGCCTCCAGCGCGAGGAATGTCCCGAGCAGCGGGAACGGGAATGGATCAAGCGCGCGATCGGGGAATACCCCGCCGAAGGCAATCCAACACACCACCGCCCCGCACTGCAGCACAACGAACTGCGGAGTGCCCGCAAACGATCCGATTGCATGAAAAACACGATGATGAAGAGCGATCTTTTCCTCATCCTGCTTTTCAAGCCGCAGGATGGCGTCGATATTTTCTACCGGTCTTTTCGATGATGTCGGCGTTGACATCGTCAGCTGGCGATCTGCTCGGCGGCTCGCCGCGCTGACTGTCGGGTCCGGTCGAGTGTCTCATCTCCGGCTTTTTCGGCCTTGGCACGCGCTTCACATTTTGAGCGAAGCTCCTCAATCTCATCGTCTGTGAGGTGCTCAATTCCCACGAGACTATTGCGCGCCGCACTCACGCGAATGAGTTCGTCCAGCTTTACCTGAATGGCCGCGCTGTCACGGTTTTGCGAGTTCTGAATCAGAAATACCATAAGGAAAGTTACGATTGTGGTCCCAGTATTAATGACCAACTGCCAAGTGTCCGAGAACTGGAAGAGCGGGCCGCTTATGCCCCACACGACCACCACACCCGCAGCTAACAGGAAGGTCGAGGCGCGCCCAGCCGCAAGCGAGGTCTTGTTCGCCAAATCACCGAAGAATTTTGAGATCCGGGATGGTTCGTTTTTCATGACTCAGCCTTTGCCACCAACCATAATGTTGTTTCGGGGCGAAAGTTCCGCGTCAGGAACCGACATACATTGGCAGCAAACCGAGGCAGGCTTTGCGCGGGAGCTCCCGAGAGCACGTATTGAGAGCGATCGCAGAGTACGTCCAAGCCACGCCCGTTCGGATGCCGACCTCAACTCTAGAATTCAACTTGCTCCTGATTCGAAAACGGCATGGCCAAGGATTCCATTCACGCCAGTGCCACAAGCCAGCCGCGGATCTCTCACCCGCAGCGTCCTCCACGAGCGATCAGGTTGCGATATCGGGTCTCGTATTCATTCGCCATCCGGCTTGCGGCGAAGCGCTCTTCGAACCGGGCGCGGACCACTCGTCTGTCCAGTCGGCCCAGTTCTTTCACCGCGCTGATCGCCTGCTCCTGACCGTGGACGATGAAGCCGGTGACGCCATCCTCCACGACTTCCGGTACCGAGCCTGATCGATAGGCGATCACGGGTGTCCCGCAAGCCATCGCCTCGATCATCACCAGACCGAACGGCTCGGGCCAATCGATCGGAAACAGCAGGCCCGCTGCGTTCGCGAGGAAGGGCTGCTTCTTCGCGTCGTCGACCTCGCCGACGAGCTGAACCGCCTGGCCATCGATGTTCGGCTCGAGCTTGTTCTTGAAGTAGGCCGTCTCCGCCCGAGGGATCTTGGCCGCGATCCGCAGCGGCATCCGGGCCGCGCGCGCGATTCGTATGGCGTCCTCCGGTCCCTTGTCCGCCGTCAGCCGCCCCAGAAAGCTCAGGTACGAACCCGGTTCGTAGGAGGGCCGAAACATATCTTTGGGCAGTCCGTGCTGGATCGTCGCGATCCAGTTCGCCTCTGGAAGCGGCCGGCGCTGGTCGGCGGAAATCGAGACGAACGGAGCGTCTGCAAAGGCACCGATGACCTGGGGCAGACCGGGAAGATCCAGCCGACCGTGCATCGTCGTCAGGAAAGGTACGCCGGTCCGGCTCAGCACCGGAAGGGGCAACCAGTCGACGTGGGAGTGGATCACGTCGAACTCGCGCGCTCGCTCGGCGACGGCTTCGATCAGAAGCGCGCAGGCGGCGCTCGGATCCGCCCCTTTCCGCCCCAGGCGCAGCGCGCGCGGCCACACGGCGTGAAGCTTTCCCTTTGTCTTGGAGTCCCCGCTTGCAAACAGGGTCACGTCGTGTCCGGACTCGACCAGTTCGTCCACGAGCCAGGCGATCACACGCTCAGTGCCGCCGTAGAGCTTGGGGGGTACGCTCTCGGCCAACGGAGCAAGCTGGGCAATCCGCATCGGCTAGGCCCCGAACACGAACCGCAGGACCGTCACGATCGTCGCGGAAATGAGGGATGAAATCGCGAGCAGCGTCCAATTGGGCCTCGTGCTTCCCCGGGCCACGCGCGCTGCGAGCGCCTTCACGGCGGTCAACATTCGTCTGGAGGAAGCCGCTGCAGGTAGGCTATCCCGAAGCCAGCGAGTTCTTCGGTATCGCTCTCTCGCGCTTCCGACCTGCTGTGGAGGTGGCGCTCCAGCAGGCAGCGCCGGCTGTCGTGCGGATCGACCTCGGGGTGCTGCGCCCGGTACACCGTCCAGGCGGTCTCCATGGCGTTCTTCAAGACGACTTCGTCGACCATACTCACTCCCTCCGGAGACCGAACCCAGTCGCTGCCAACTCAAGGCACTCCGGAAAGTTTCCGGTTTTTCCCGCTGGCTTAGCCGCTCGAGAAGGAGCCTTTGCTCGGCTCTTTCGCGCGCGGTCCGACCGAGCTGCAGGCGTTGGCTTCGGCCGGACCTTCTGGATGCAAGCGGGGCGGCCGTCGCGGTCACGGCGGCGGGCTCCGTACTGGCGCATCGCGCGCCGTCTCCGGCGGCGAGGATTCCATTGCCCGCGCCGCCCGGGCAGCTGCAACCATTGCCTCTTTTTCCCGTTATCGGTAGGGCGCGGAGCAATGTGAAAGGAATCTCGATGAAGAAGATCGCGATGTCGGCGCTGATGGTCGGCGCTCTTGGTCTGTCCACGGTGGCCACCACCTCTCCTGCCGAAGCCCACTGGCGAGGTGGCTGGGGACCGGGCATCGCCGGCGGTCTGTTGGCCGGCGCCGTAATCGGCGGGCTTGCCTCGTCGGCTTATGGATGGGGACCTGGCTACGGCTACTACGGTGGCTCGGGCTACTACGGCGCAGGCTATTACGGCGGCCCCTATGCCTACGACTACGGCTACGACGAGCCGTATCGCTGGGGTGGTGGTTACGCCACGACGACCTACTACACGGCGCCCGTGTCCTACGGCTACCGGTACCGTCGAGCCGTGCGGCCCGCTTACGCCTATTACCGCGGATCATATCCGGTCGTGAGACATCGGTGGCATCATCGCTGGTGAAGACCGAGGCGACCGGGCCGCGATCCGGACGGCGCGGCCCGGCCCGTTGCACGTGTGCTCGTGGTCGGTATGGGGCGAACATTTACCTGCCGAAGGCGACGCCGGGGCTTGGCCGTGAGCCTTCGATGTGGCTTGGCTTAGGCGGCCTTGAACCTCGCGCTCTTGCGCCCGAGAGGTACGCAGAGCGTTCTGGTGATGCTGCCTTCAGCATCGAACCAGAATTTCGTACTTACCGCGCTTCCGTCGTAATCACGGTAGTCGAGGCGAATGCAATCCTGCTCGATAAGGATTTCGTCAAGTTCGAACGCGGCCGCCGTTGCGCCCCGGAGCTTGGCCGACCAATACTGAAGCAAGCCGGAACCTCCGACGAACCGTTCTCCGCTACAGCAATCCATCGTCGCGTGATCTGCATAAAGCGCCAGCAAATTCTCCAAACGGCGCTCGCGACACGCGTCCAACCAATCGATCACGATCCCGATGGGATCGAACCCAGTTCCCAAGTTTGACATGCTCCACCTCGCAGTTGTCCCCGGTGGCAGCGTCACATTGGGCGGCGCGACTTGAACGACGCATGAACTGCCTGTTCTGCTCCCGTTTAAGTCTGGACCAGAGTGACGTCTGGCTCGCGGTGAGTTGGAACGCTACAGCATGATGGTACGATCAAGCGGGATGACGCCTCGCAGTCCCGCGCGCATCCGGACGAGGCGCGTCAACACACTTCAAAACACGCCGCTGGAGGAGGGCAACGGCCGTGCGAATGAGGACCAGATCGTCATGCGGGTATTGATCGTCGACGACCATCCCATCGTCGTTGCCGGATACCGGGCCTTGTTCACTTCGGATGCTTCCGTAGAGATACTGGAAGCTTCCGATGCGAAGGCGGGGCACCGCGCCTTTCTGCAGAACCATCCCGACGTCACGGTGGTGGATGTAAGACTTCCCGACCTCACGGGGTTCGAGTTGACGCGCCGGATCCGAAAAGACGATCCGGCTGCAAGAATCCTCATGCTTAGCGTGAACGAGGATCCCGCATTCGTGGTGCGTGCAGTCGAAATGGGCATCCAGGGCTATGTTTCGAAGACCGACGATCTCCGGGTGCTGGCCAAGGCGATCCGCAAAATCGCAGCGGGCGAGCGCTTCGTCTCGCCTCGCTTGGCTGGAGCGACTACCCGCGGCGGCGCGGCCATCAAGGCGAGTCCATTGACGCAGATGAGCGCGCGTGAACTCGAGATCTTACCGCTTCTGGGCCGGGGCGACCGCCTCTTGGAAGTGGCGTCAGAACTGGGCATCTCCTACAAGACCGTGGCCAACGCTACCTCTGCGCTCAAGACCAAGCTCGGCGCGAAAAGCCACTCGGACCTTGTCCGGATTGCCGTCGAGATCGATTTGCATTGACGAGCGACATCAACATGTCAGGTCGCGCGGACAATTGCGCGCGTCTGGAGTCGACTTAGGGAAGAAGGAGTGCGATGGAGAAAGGAAAAAACTCGAGCATCAGATCGCATTGGCTACCCGCACAAGCGCGTATACCCAGGATCAGAACACGCCGGCAGATTGCGGCAGTTCTTACCTATGCTGGCGAATGGAGGCTGCGAGACCCGAGGAATGCCGTCAGCGGTTGCCGCCTACGGTGTCGGCGACCTTCGCTCCCCTCGACCCCATCGGCTTGGATCTGCCGGTGGTGGTGTCGCGCTCGGTCTGATGTTCCATCTCCGCGTCGACCTCCGCACCGAGCAGGATGACGATGGCGGAGATCCATAGCCAGGTCATGAACCCGATGATCGCCCCAAGTGAGCCGTAAGTTTCGTTAAACTTACCGAAATTTGCGGCGTACCAGGAGAAGGCCCCGGAAACCGCGATCCACAGCAGAGCCGCGATGGCACTGCCCCAAGTGACCCAACGCCAGCGGGCCGTCTGCCGGCTCGGCCCATAGCGATAGATCACTGCGAGCGCGAGGGTCAGGATGAGAAACATCGCCGGCCACCGCCCGATCCGGAGCAGAAGGTCGCCTGCGCCGGACAGGCCGACATAGTCCAGGATAACGGGTACTGCGACAATGGATCCGAGAGCCACGACGACGAAGGCGATGCCGCCCAGCGTAAAACCTAGTGAGACGGCATTGAGCTTGAAGAACCCACGTTTCTCTTCCTCGCCGTGGACGATGTTCATAGTGTCGAACAAAGACTTCATGGCCGCGTTCGCACTCCAAAGTGAAGTACCAAGGCCGATGGCGAAGGTAATGCCGAGCGTCTGTGAGCCCTTGGACGCAACTCTGGTGAGTTGGTCGCGTGCGATATCGATCGCTCCGCCGGGGAGAAATCCGCCCAACTGATCGAGGTGCCGCGTTATGGTAGTGGGATCCGAGAAAAGGCCGTACACGGCGACAAGCGCGGCGATGGCGGGAAAAATGGCCAGGATGCTGTAGTAGGTCATGCCAGCCGCCAGCGCCAGAATGCGGTGCTTGGAGATGTTCGCGTAGACTCGCAGAAGGATGTCTTTCCAGCCGCGCGGCGGGATTTCCGAGGGGGTTGTGGCCTGGCGGCCTCGGTCTTGGTCAGCGCCTTCTGCTCGCGTGCGCGAGGAGGGAACAATAGATGGGCTCTCCTCCCGATCCTGTTGCGTCGGCAACAAGCGATCCGAGATGAGCGCAAGGCCGAGAAGCGCCAATGTGGACGCCAGTGACCAACCGATCGACTGCCGCTCTGAAACGTCCGGGTGTTCCGTCATACTTCTGTCGTCCTTGCCTTGCGAGCCGGGACAACTTTGCTCCAGTCGCGATCGTTCCTGTACCGCTTCGCCTCTCCGCGCACGCCAGTCGCGGATTTTGCAACCGAGGACGATCCCGGCCAACGAAGCGCCAACCGCATTTGCAGCGATGATGACCCAATCGCCGCGCATCGCCCCATAGACGACCCACAAGGCCAACCCTGTGGTCAGCGCTACCAACATTCCCATGGAGAGATCGGCGGTAGATCCGCGGGGCCACGCCTTTCGGACCTGTGGGACGTAGGAGACCGAAGCAAAGAAGGCAGCAAGTCCGCCCAGATAGGTGGTGAGATCGTGTGACATCTGGTTACCTCTCCGGTGCACCGGCTGAACGGACCTCCGATGGAAGGGTTCCGGCGCCAAGGAGGGTCAAGCAGCTGAGGTACGCAGGACGTCAAGGCAAAGGAGCCGTGCTGCGCTTCGCACAGAGTGTTAGGACAACGTGAGTAACCGCATGAGGTAGGGCTCTCACGTTACCCAGGACGCGTCTCAAGGAGTGGATTGGCGGCGGTGCCAGGCTGAAATGATCGTCCAGTGTCGTACCCTCGTACTCCGCACGGAATAGCGCGCGCTCCTGCAAGATAGGCAGCACAAGCTCGACGAAATTCTCGAAGCCCTCGTGGAAATAGGGCGGCATGATGTTGAAGCCGCCGGCGGCGTGCTCCTCGAACCAGAGCTGGAGCGTGTCCGCGATGCGTTGGGCCGAGTCGCAAAGGATTCAGTGCCACGCGCGGTGAGATTGTATAGATCGCGCAGCGTCATGTTCTCCCGGGCGCCCTTGGCCAGCGTCATGCTGGCGAAGCTGCGATAGCAGTCCGATGGTGCGATGTCAGGATCGGCTCGTCGAGGTCGTAGGCCGACATGTCGTACCCGAAGCGGTCCAAATAGAATCGCCGGCGCATTGCTAAAAAGACTTGCCAACTCGTCGCTGATTGCTGCGATGCGACCAGTCCCTTGACGAGTTTGAGCGCTGTTTCCGCGCCATGCCGCTGCCCAACTAGCGCCAAACCAAATCCACCCGCAGTCGAGCCCGCCGCGGTGATCGCTTCGATGAGGTGAGGAAAGTGCAAACTGGAGTGCCTGAATCAGACGGCCACAGCCGTATCGTCTACAAATGCCAGACCAAGGGCTTGTTCTGAATGAGTGCGCTCCCTTGAATAACGAGCGCGGCGCTATGTCTTCCTAGACTCCTCTTTTCAGGCCCGACTTCAGCTTCCGACTCCAGTCAATGCGTCGCGGTTGCTTCTTGCGTGCCTCCTTGACGATCGGCTGACGCTCCTCGGAACCATCGTCGAACGTCTTCACGAGAAAGCGCTCGATCCCCTCTTCAATGACTTCTATCCCGACCTGCTTCTTTGCCATTCCCGCAAACGTGAGAGAGGGAACGCAGTTCCACGCGAACCTCTCCGCTTAACGCAGGTTATTCTCACACAGCACGAGGAGAGTGGAACATGGATAAAGATCGCGTAGAAGGCGCCGCAACAAACATCAAGGGCAAGATCAAGGAAGGCGTCGGCAAGATGACCGGCGATGCTAAGACGGAAACCGAAGGTCAAGCGGACCAGGTGAAGGGCAAGGCCCAGAACGCCGTCGGCGGAGTGAAAGACAAAGCCCGCGAAGTATTGAACGGCGAGTAGTCTTAAACTCAAGAGCCCTCGCGAAAGCGGGGGCTTTTTGTTGTCTACCAGTAATCTCATGCTCACTGCCTCGCTGCGCGAGATCTTAAAACGACCGGCGCGCCCGCGCTCGCCGTCCTGCTCGAGAGCGCACGAAAGACGACCGTCCGGATCTGGGCCGAACAGTCGCCATTCAAAGATTGGCTCAAGCGCCTCGGCTACCGGTGGAGCGGCGGCACGGACGGGCGGCCCAAGTCCTGGTACGTGGACGTCTGCGAGGCCTCGCTCTATGCCGAACTCGCTTTTCTGTGGTCGGAGATCTAAGCCTGTGGTACGTGGCCGCGACCCGGGCCCGCGACCTGCTGATCCTGCCCAGGCACTCCGCCGACCTGTCGGACAAGTGCTGGGCGAAGCTCGTCGATCTGGGCCTCGCTGGTCTTCCGGCGGTCAACCCGAAGGATGTCGGCACAGCGAAGGACAGGAACGTCACGTCGCGAGAGAACGGACAGACCCGCGAGACCTTCGCCGCCGAGGCGACCGCTATCTTCGGCGCGCGGAAGACCGCGGTCTGGCGTCGCCCAAGCCGGAGCGAGCTCGATCAGGTGGATGTCCCGGAAGCGAAGATCAAAAGTGGCGATATTCCAGAAACCGGCGCTATGGAGCCGGCTGCCGTTCTCGGCAGTTCGACGCGCGGCACCATCCTCCACAAGCTGATGGAGGAGGTGCTGACCGGAGAAGCCTCCGACGCGAGGACGGACCTTGAAACGCGGGCTGCGGAATTGATCAGGCAGATGGGACTCGAACCGGCGGCGGATCCCAAGATCGGCATCAACGCCGCTGAACTCGCCGCTACGGTGCTGCGTACGCTCGCTCTTCCGGACGCCGTGACGTTGCGATCGCGCCTCGCCCCCGAGCTGCCGCTGTTCGGAAGCCAGATCAACGAAGGCAGCGAGGTCCTGCTCTCCGGACAGGTTGACGCCATCGCGTTCGACGACGCCGGCGCCATCGACGCCGTCGTCGACTGGAAGAGCGACGTGGATCCGGACGCCTCGAGCATTGTCCACTACAGGCAGCAGATCGCGGACTATCGGAAGCAGACGAGCGCTAAGCGGGCGTTACTGTGTCAATCGGCGTTCAAATTTGACCCCGTATCGGCGTCCAATTTTGACCCCTTTGAGCGACGAGTCTTGACGGTAGCGCTCGCCTCGTCGGAGCTGGCCGGGGTTGCGGAGACGAGGCGAGCGCGGGTTGTGTGATCGTCGTCGCGGCTTTTGAAGCGCCAACTGTCGTTGCCACTCTCGACGATGTCGCAATGGTGGGTCAGGCGGTCGAGCAGCGCGGTAGTCATTTTGGCGTCGCCGAACACGCTGGGCCATTCACCGAAGGCAAGGTTGGTGGTGACGACAATCGAGGTGCGCTCGTAGAGCCGGCTGACGAGATGGAACAGCAGCTGGCCGCCGGACTGGGCGAACGGCAGGTAGCCAAGTTCGTCGAGGACGATGAAGTCGAGCCGGGTCAGATGCTCGGCGATGCGGCCCTGCCGTCCGTTGCGGGTCTCGATCTCCAGGCGGTTGACGAGGTCGACCACGTTGTAGAAGCGACCGCGGGCACCAGATCGGATGCAGCTTCTGGCGATGGCGATGGCCATATGTGTTTTGCCGGTGCCGGTACCGCCGACCAGAACGGCGTTACGTTGCTGGGCGATAAAGCCGCCGCCGGCGAGATCATTGACCAGGCTCTGGTTGATGGGGGTGCCTTCGAACTGGAAGTCCTCAAGGTCCTTGGCAAGCGGCAGCTTGGCGATGGTGAGCTGGTACTTGATCGAGCGGGCCTGCTTCTCGTTGATCTCGGCATTGAGCAGGTCGCCGACAATGCGTTGGGGTTCGTGCTGGCGCTTGATGGCGGTCGCCATGATCTCGTCGAAGGCGGCCTTCATGCCGTAGAGCTTGAGCTCACCCATGAGGTCGAACAGTTGAGTACGCTCCATCAGATGGTTCTCCTGAGGTTGTCGTAGCGGGCACAGTCGGCGATCGGGGCATGGCGCAATGTCAGCGCAGCCGGGGTGAGGATGTTGGCCGGCGGGGCAGGATCACGCTGGCGGGCCAGGATGTTGAGCACGACATCGGCGGAATGAACGCCGTGAGCGGTCGCCTCGGCGCAGGCTGCTTCGACGGCCGGCAAGCCGTCGGTCAGAACCGCGTTGAGGATGTCGACCATCTGCCGGTTGCCGTCGTCGGCACCGGCGAGCTTGCGCCGCACACGTTCGATCGCAGCCGGCAGCACCCAGTCCTTGAAGGGAGCGCCGTTGCGCAAGGCACCGGGTTTGCGAGCCAGCACCGGCACGTAATGCCAGGGATCGTAGACGGTATCACCGCGGCCGAACGAGCGAGCATGCTCGGCAACGATGCGTCCGTCCTGGCGGATCACAATGCGATCGGCGTAGGCGTGAACCTCGACAGGCCGCCCAACGGCACTGGCCGTGACCGAGTATTTGTTGTTATCGAAGCGCACCAGGCAGGTCTTCGAGACCGATGCCAGCACCGCGTGGAATCCGTCGAACCGGCCGGCATAGGGAACGAGCATTGGTCGCTCGGCTTCGAACACCTGCCAGACCGTTTGCTCGGTCAGTTCCGGATGCCGGTGCGCTTTGGTGTAGGCGATGCACTTGTCCAGCAGCCAGGCGTTCAACTCGTCGAGGTTCTTGAACCGCAGCCGTGGCGTGAAGAAGCGTTCCCGGACAAGCCCAACCTGGTTCTCGATCTGGCCTTTCTCCCAGCCCGACGCTGGCGTGCAGGCCACCGGATCGACCAGGTAGTGACTGCACATCTGCATGAAGCGGCGATTGTAGAGACGCCCTTTGCCGACGAAGATCGTCTCCACGGCGGTCTTCATGTTGTCGTAGATGCCGCGCACGCAGGTGCCTTTGAACAGGGCGAACGCCCGATCGTGGGCGTCGAACACCATCTCCTGCGTCTCGCGCGGATAGCACCGCACGAACAGCATCCGGCTGTGGCAGAGCCGGACGTGGGCGGCCTTTACCATCACCGTCACGCCATTGAGCAAAACGACCTCATGGCTCCAGTCGAACTGATAGGCTTCTCCCGGCGCAAAGCTCAGCGGGACGTAGGCCGCAGCCGTCGATTGTCCGCGTTCCTTGCCCCATCGCCTGGCGTAACGTCGCACGGCGTCGTAACCGCCGTCATAGCCGCGGCCGCGGAGCTCCTCGAAGATCCGGATCAACGTCAGCTGCTCGCGAGCCGACTTGCCTGCGTTCCCTGCCAACAATCCGTCGAGTTCTGCAGCCCACCGTCCCAGCTTCGGTCGCGGCTGGATGACACGCTCGTACTCGAACGAGGTCTCTCCCGACCTCAGCACTTTACGGACCGTGTTCCGCGACACCTTCAGGTCACGGGCGATCTCCTTGATCGTCTTGCCCTTGATGAAGTGCTCGCGCCTTATCCGGGCAATCGTCTCCACGATCAGCATCCCCAACCACCTGCTTCATGACGAAGCAGGCAGCGCAACAGACCAACCTGTAGGGGGTCAATTTTGGACGCCGATCCCCCGGCTTAGGGGGGCAATATTGCAGGCCGAATGACAAGCAAAATCGGTCGACGTGGTGCCGGTGGTCGATCTCAACTTCCGATTTGCGGATTGTCAGCCGCAAGAGCGCACGTACGACCTCACGAAGCACAGCACGATCTACTACGGCGCATCGATCGTCTGCCAGCTTAACGTCGCGTACATCAGCTACGACCGGAAATATCGGTATCAGAGCGGCTAATCGATAATACGCAAAGGAGACGGCGATGACGAAAATGGTCTTTCACATGATCGCAGCCGCTCTCGTGGCCGTGATCACCATCACCCAGGCACCCTTCACGTCCACAGCTCGCGCGGGAGAGGGCTTTTTCGAGAAGATCGGCGATGGGTGGCGCAAGGGAGAATGGGTTCGCGGCCTTCCCGACGTAAAGCCGCAAACCTGGCAAGAGGTGGTGTTTCCCATCTGCTGGGGGAGCCCGCAAGATTGCCGCGGGGAGGCTGAGAAAACCGCATCCAAACCAGGGCAGGCGGTGCCGCCCCTCTATTCAGCAACGTTTCGCGTCGATTGCATCGACCGTGACAACGGGCGCGACAGGGGCGACTCCACCAGCATCTTCACGTCCGGCAAGTCGCTCGATGACGCAAAGCAGGCAGCGACAAACGCATACAATTCGTCTGATCTTTGCCAAGTCGACCCGAACTACAGGGATGCCAGCCGTATCGTAAAGCCCGGTTCGGGGCGTTTCATCTAGACCGAAGCCACCAAGTCAAGCTCAAGGGCAATGCAGATTGCCCTTGAGCACAGTTGTTGAGAAGTCTTTGGGGGCGGCCCGTAACAGATCTGCAACACGCGGCCCTTAAGGCATTGATTTCCCAAGCACTAAAACGGTTTCCTAAACCGTAGGTCGGAAGTTCGAGTCTTCCCGGGATCGCCAGTTTTTCATCAGCCGCCGTCATGGTTTGCCACGCCGATCGGCGCAAAAATTGCTAGAAGCGAACGGCTTCCTTCCTTGCTGGCCCGGCTGATGTGCCCGCCAGCCACGCCCCACTATCCCATCCGGAGACGACAATGCCCTTCGACTTGATCCTGCGCGGCGGCCGTGTGGTCGACCCGTCCCAGAAGCTCGACGCCGTGACCGATGTCGCCTTTGCCGGCGGCAAGGTCGCGGCGGTCGGCACCGGGCTCAAGGCCGATCCGGGCACCGACGTGCGCGACGTGTCACGCTACATCGTGACCCCGGGGCTGATCGATCTCCACACCCACGTCTATTGGGGCGGCACGTCGCTTGGCATCGACGCCGAGGAATTCTGCCGTCTCTCCGGCGTCACCACCGCGGTCGATACCGGCAGCGCGGGGCCTGGCAATTTCGCGGGCTTCCGCAAGCATGTGATCGAGCCGAGTCAGGTCCGCATCCTCGCTTATCTGCACGTCTCGCATGCCGGCATTTTCGGCTTCTCGCACCGGATCATGGTCGGCGAGAGCGAGGAATTGCGGCTGATGAATCCGATCGAGGCGGCTAAGGTGGCCGACGCCATACAACCGCGATCTCATCGTCGGCATCAAGGTGCGCGTGGGGCTGCACTCCTCGGGCACGTCGGGCGTCGTGCCGCTCGACATCGCGCTCGAGGTCGCGAACGAAGTCGGCATGCCCCTGATGGCGCATATTGATCATCCGCCGCCGAGCTACGAGGAGGTGCTGGCGCGCCTGCGCCCCGGCGACGTGCTCACCCATGCGTTCCGGCCCTTCCCCAACACGCCCGCGACCGCGCAGGGCACGGTGAAGCGGGCGGTGCTCGACGCGCGCGAGCGCGGGGTGCTGTTCGACATCGGCCACGGCAAGGGCTCGTTCGCGTTCAAGACCGCACGCGCCATGCTCGCCAACGGCTTCTATCCGGACACGATCTCGTCCGACATCCATCAGCTCTGCATCGACGGCCCGGCCTTCGACCAGGTCACGACCCTGTCGAAATTCCTGTGCATGGGCATGCCGCTGTCCGACGTCATCGCAACCTCCACTGTCAACGCCGCGATGGCGCTGCGGCGCCCCGAGCTCGGCAGCCTCAAGCCTGGCAGCGTCGGCGACGCCACGCTGATCTCGGTGAGGGAAGGCCAGTTCGACTATGAGGATGTGGTCGGCGAGCACCTGATCGGTGAGCGCAAGATCGTCTCCGAAGGCGTCGTGATCGGCGGCCGCTGGTGGCATCCGAATTGAGCGGCGCTAGCCCCGCTCGCGATAGAATTTCAGCAGCCGCGCGCCTGCCGGAGAAAGCCAGTCGGGCGCACCGGCGATGTAGCCCTCGACGTGACCGCTCGCTCCGACGAGATAGGTGATGGGCATGCCGACGAGGGAGAATATCGCGGTCGACGCTTCGGCCGCCGCGCCATAGGCGTCGACATAGCAAGCGAGGTTCTGCACGGCGAGGCCGCCGAGGAAGGTGCGGATCTTGCGCAGGTCTTTCGTATCCGTGCAGATCGCGACAACATCGAGCCGGTCAGGCCGCGATCCCGCGAGACTTGCGAGCACAGGCAGATCGAGCCGGCAGGCCGCGCACCAGGTCGCCCAGAAATTGACGAGGGTGATGCGGCCCGGCTTCGCGCTCAACGCGACGTCCTTCCCGCCAGTGTCTTGAAGCCTAAGCGTTGGCATCGACGCGCGCGGCCGCACCAGCGTGAACTGACTGCGGCCGGCCTCGAACACCGGCGGCCAGCCTTCCTGCGCATGGGCCGCGCGCAAGGAGGCAAGAAGCGCCGGCATGGCCATCAAGATCGATCGCCGCGACGGCAATGGACCGCTTTTGCACGCGGTCTTACGCATGGATATAGGCCCAGCCCTTGAGCTGCAGATCGACCACGCGTCCGATCCCGAACGGCACGAGGCTGGCACCTGCTATCAGCGGAATCGAGACCTGCTCCTTGGCTTCGGCGATCGCTTTTGACGACGCGCACATGCTGTAGGCGAGGTTGGGCACCGACTGCCGCAGCGTCGCGAGCGGCTCGACCAGCGGGGTCTTGTCCGCCCGGAAGACGTCGATGCCCTTGCCGTTGGCGACGACCTCGATCAGCAATCGCGCGCCCCTGTCCGCAAAGTGCTTCGAGAGGTTAGCCGAGTAGCTGATCGCGTGACCCATGACATAGGGCTCGTTGCTGTCGATCAGGATCACGACGCCGTCGGCGAGACGATCCTCCTTGGCCGCGGCGGTGCCGCCGGCCGTGAGGATCGCGGTGCCGGCGAGCAGGCCCCTGCGGGACCATCCGTTGGCGGAGATCATGGCCGCGGCGCTCGCCGATCAGAACCGGCGCGGCGCGATCGGCGCCTTGCGGTCGCGCCCCCACAGCACGAACACGCTGAGCGCGAGCAGAACGACGTTGAGCGGTGTGACCGGCGCCTCGCCGCGCGAGATGTGGAAGACGAGCGCCAACACCTGCAACATGGAGCAGCCCAGCGCGGCCAGCACCGTCAGCCGGGGCAGGACCCGCGTCAGTGCCGGCAGCAGGATGCCGATTCCGCCGGCGAGATCGACCAGCCCGATGAACCGGACGAACGTTGCGGAATACTGGCCGGCCCAGGGCATCATCGCGGCAAGCTCGGGAATCGGCGTCAGCAGCTTGACCAGCCCGGCCGCGGTGAAAACGAAAAAGAGCAGGCCCTGTGCGATCCAAAGGCCGATACGAATGGCGCGGCCGGGGGAGGCAGTCTCGAAGGCGGTGGTGGACACGGTGGTTCTCCAAAAGATGACGGTCGCCACCATTTGATAGTTTCCTCATATTTGATCATTATGCGTCCCAGGATTAGTTCATTTCCTGGGTGTTGATGATTTCATGGATTCTTTGGTCAGCATGAGGGTGTTCTGCCTGGTCGCCGAGCTGAAGAGCTTCGCGACCGCGGCGCAACGCCTGCGCATCTCGCCTGCGATGGCGAGCAAACACGTGATGCAGCTCGAGAAGCGGCTGGGCACGCGACTGCTCAACCGCACCAGTCGGCGCGTCAGCCTGAGCGAAAGCGGAGCGCTCTATTTCGAGCAGGCGCGGCAGATGCTGGATTCGCTCGACGAGGTCGAAGCCGCCGTCAGCAATGCGACGGTCGTTCCACGCGGCACGCTGCGGCTGACCGCGCCGGTGTGGATGGCGAACACGATCTTCGCGGGCGTGCTGGCGGACTACCAGGCGCGCTATCCGGAGGTGCGCCTCGATGTCGATCTCAGCGGACGGATGGTCAATCTGGTCGAGGAGGGATTCGATCTCGCCCTTCGCGCGACCGGCGCGCCCGACGAGGCGCTGATCGCGCGGCCCATCACCAAGGTTGCGTTCCTTATGGTCGGCGCGCCCGCTTATCTCGATCGCGCGGGGCGCCCGACCAAACTTGCCGATCTCGCCGGCCAGGCGATGCTGCACTACGCGCTGTACCCGGGTGAAAGCCTCTCCTTCGAGGGCGAGCACGGCACCGAGACCGTCAAGCTCAATCCGGTGCTGCGCAGTGGCAATGAAACGCTGCTGCACATGGCAGCGCTCGAAGGCATGGGCCTCGCCTTCCTGCCGAAATGGCTGGTCGCTGAGGATATCGCCGCCGGCCGCCTCGAGCACGTCATGCCCGGGCAGGTGCTCTTCGAGGGCAAGCTGTTCGCGGTCTATCCCAGCCGCAAATACCTTTCCGCCAAGGTCCGGACGTTCATCGACTTCGTCGCGGCCGACAAGCGGATGAGATAGCCGGCTATAGCGACCTGATTACAGCGACCTCGCGATCAACAGCTTCATGATCTCGTTCGTCCCGCCATAGATCTTCTGGATGCGGGAATCGATGAAGATGCGCGAGATCGGATATTCCTGCATGTAGCCGTAGCCGCCGAACAGCTGGAGGCATTCGTCGGCGGTCTCGACCTGCTTCTCCGAGCACCAGTATTTCGCCATCGACGCCGTGACGGTGTCGAGGTCCTTGGCGACCAGCCGCTCGATGCACCAGTCGACGAAGACGCGCGCGATCATCGCTTCGGTCTTGCGCTCGGCGAGCTTGAAGGCGGTGTTCTGGAAATCCATCAGCGGCTTGCCGAACGCCTTTCGTTCCTTGGTGTAGTCGACGGTGAGCTTTATCGCGCGCTCCATCGCGGCGACCGCGCCGACGGCGAGCGCGAGGCGCTCCTGCGGCAACTGCTGCATCAGCTGCACGAAGCCCTGGCCTTCCTCGCCGCCGAGCAAATTGTCTGGCGGGACCGCGACGTTGTCGAAGAATAGCTCGGACGTGTCGGAGGCATGCAGGCCGATCTTGTCGAGGTTGCGCCCTCGCTTGTATCCATCCGCGCCTGAGGTTTCGACCACGATCAGCGAAATGCCCTTGGCGCCGACATCGCCGGTGCGCGCGACCACGATGACGAGATCGGCGGCTTGGCCGTTGGTGATGAAAGTCTTCTGTCCGTTGATGACGTAGGAATTGCCCTGCTTCCTGGCGGTGGTCTTGACGGCCTGCAAATCCGAGCCGGTGCCGGGCTCGGTCATGGCGATGGCGCCGACCATCTCGCCCGAGGCCATCTTCGGCAGCCAGCGCTTCTTCTGCTCCTCGGAGCCGTAATTGAGGATGTAGTGCGCGACGATCGCGCTGTGCACGGAGACGCCGGTCGTCAGCTCCGGCACCGTGCTTTCGAGGTCGTCGAGCACGGCGGCGTCATAGGCGAAGGTCGCGCCCAGGCCGCCATATTGCTCGGGCACGCTTGCCAGCAGCGCGCCCATCTCGCCGAGCCCGCGCCAGGCAAAGCGGTCGACCATTTTCTGCTCGCGCCATTTTTCGGCATGCGGGGCCAGATCCTTGGCAAGGTATTTCCGGAACTGGTCGCGAAAGATTTCGAGCTCTTCGGTCATCCAGGAGGAGCGGTAGGACATGGAAACCTCGGTTGATGCAGTGTTCCGGCTTGGTAGGCCAGTCGGCAGCGGCAATTATTGTGTTTTCAGGCTGCGCCGGTGACGCTACCAAGGCGGCCGGACTAGCGTCTGTCGGAATGGTTGATTGTGGCTGTCAAAACTCAAGAGCTCAAGCTCGACATCGCGCGCATCGGCACGGTCTCGGCGATCCTGATGCAGCCGGACAAGGCGCGCGCCTGCTACGTTCTGGCGCATGGTGCCGGTGCAGGGATGCGGCACGCATCGATGGACAGGATTGCGGAGGGGCTCGCTGCTCGCGGCATCGCGACCTTCCGCTTCAATTTTCCTTACATGGAGAACAAGCTGGGCCGTCCCGACCAGCCGGCGGTCGCCCATGCCACGATCCGCGCGGCAGTCGAGGAAGCCGCGCGGCTCTGCCCCGGTGTGAAGCTCGTTGCGGGCGGAAAATCCTTCGGTGGACGCATGACCTCGCAGGCACAGTCCAAGGCTCCGCTGCCTGATGTCAAAGGGCTCGCCTTCCTCGGCTTTCCCCTGCACGCCGACAAGAAGCCGTCGGCGGAGCGCGCCGAGCATCTGGCCCGTGTCGAGATCCCGATGCTGTTCCTGCAAGGCACCCGCGACGGGCTCGCCGATCTCGGCCTCCTCAAGCCGGTCATCGCCGCTCTTGCCCCGAAGGCGACACTGCATGAGGTCGAAGGCGGCGATCATTCCTTTGCGGTGCTGAAAAAGTCCGGCCGCACCAATGACGAGGCGCTGACCGAGGTGCTTGATGCGCTGGTGGTCTGGATCGACAAGCTCGCCTGAAATCTCACGCCGAATATAGCCCCTTGTCGCGCGCCTTCTGGATCGCCAGCGCGGCAATGAGATCGAGGGTCGGCGTCGACAGGCCGGCGGTGCGCGCGAAGGCTTGGGGCGCCTTCACCAGGACGTCGATCTCCATGGCGCGGCCGAGCTCGTAGTCCTGCAGCAGCGACGGCTTGTGATTGGGGGCGGGGCCGCTGCGTGACACGCGCTTGACCTCGGGGATGAAGTGCTGGGCGATCTCGTTGGCCTCGTTCAGCATCCGCGGGATGACCTCGGCGAACGCAGGATCGTCGCGCACGCCGCGCGCGGTCTGGCCGGTGAGCAGGCACAGCACCGACAGCGACATGTTGGTCAGCAGCTTTGACCAGATCGCCTCGCGGATCTCGGCGACCGGCGGCGATTCCAGCCGCGCGTCGGTGAAGACACCGCGCAGCGTGGTGATGCGCTCGCAATTGCGGTCGTCGCATTCGCCGATCAGCAGCCGGTTGCGGTCCGGCGTCAGGTTTTGCACCACGCCGGGCGCGATCACCTCGTTGGAGGAGAAGACCACGCCGCCGACAATCCGCTCCTTCGGGATGCAGGCGCGCAGGCGCCCGCCCGGGTCGAGGAAGGAAATGTCGGGCGGGGTCGGGTGTCGCGGCGGCAGGCCGATCCCGTACCACCAGGGAATGCCGTTCTGCGCGAACACGATGGCGGTGTCGTCCTGCAGCAGCGGCTTGAGGCTGGAGACCAGCCCGGTCAACGCGGTTGCCTTCAAGGTGCTGATCACGACGTCCTGGGGGCCGAGCTGGACCGGATCGCCGGAGGCGTTCACCTTGGCGGAGACCTCGGAATCGCCGACGCGCAGCTTGAGGCCGTTGGCCCGGACCGCCTCCAGGTGCGCGCCGCGCATTACGCACGAGACCTCGTGGCCGGCGCGGGCCAGCCTGACCGCGAGATGGCTGCCGACGGCGCCCGCGCCGAAAATGCAGATGCGCATGTGATGTCCGTCCCTGATCCCTTAATGCCGCCCCGCGGCAGCATGACACAAGCCGCCATGCGATGGACGCGGCTGCCCTACGCTCGAAAGATATGGATCAAGGTGCGGAGCCTCGGTCATAGTGCGCGCCAAACAAAACGAGCGGAGGAACAAAGATGACCGACAGCCCCGTCCTGTGGACCCTGGATGCGCGTGGGGTTGCGACCGTCACGTTGAACCGGCCGGAGGTCAACAACGCCTATGACGGCGCGTTGATCGCGGGCGTGCTCGCGGCCATGGACGATCTCGGCAGCAAGCCCAACCTTCGCGTGGTCGTGCTCAAGGGCAATGGCAAGCATTTCCAGGCCGGCGCCGACCTCAAATGGATCAACGGCGTGCGGCCGCAATCGGCTGATGCGAACGAGGCTGCGTCGCGGGCGACATTCGAGGCCGTGCAGCGGCTCAACACGCTGCCGATCCCGACGGTCGCGCTGGTGCAGGGCGGCTGCTTCGGCGGCGGCACCGGCGTGATCGCAGCCTGCGACGTCGTGATCGCGGCCGACAACGCCCTGTTCTCGATCACCGAAGTGCGTTGGGGCTTGACCGCGGCCATCATCATCCCGCAGCTCTGCGATGCCGTCGGTGTACGGCAAGTCCGCCGCTACGCGCTGACAGGTGAACGTTTCGGCGCCGAGGATGCCTGCCGCATCGGCCTCGTCCACGAGGTCGTGCCGCTCGCCGATCTCGACGCCGCCGGCGCGAAGGTGATCGAGCAGTTGCTTGCCAACGGACCTGAAGCGATGGCCGAGACCAAGCGGCTGGCACTGGAGAGCTCGTTCGGCGGAATGGCGGTGGACGATGCCGCCTACGAGCGGCTCGTGCAGCTGCATTCGCTGAAGCGACAGAGTGCGGAAGCCGCGGAGGGGCTGGCGTCGTTCGCGGAGAAGCGCGCGGCGAATTGGAGTGGCGGCAAGGCCTGAGCGCGCCGCTCAGCAGCAAGCCGATACGATCTGCATCGTGCACCATCCCCAATCGTGCACGCGGGATCGATTCGAATCCCCGTAATTCCGCGGGGCCATCCTTAAGAGTTCAATCATTCCCGACCATTATGGTTACGACAATTGTCACGCCATGGTGTCGGATGCACAGAGAAGTTCTGGGATTTTGGAAGGCCGGATCGATCGTCGCGGCGGCAACGCTGCTGGTCCTGCATCCGGTTGCCGCTTCACCTCGGCTGGTCTCTCTGGCGTTCAATTCCCAGCTTGGGAGCCCGCAGCAGATCGGGGCGGATGAATTTCGCCAGAAGCTGGTGGCATTGCCCGGCAAGCCCATCGTGATCGACCAGCGCGCCACCAATGCAGTCGGTAGCGAGAACGCCATTCTCGCAGCGACGCAGTCCGGCGCCGTGGATATGGCGGTGCTGTCGGGTTCGGTGGTCAGTGCGGTTGTCCCCGAACTCGGCGTGTTCGACATTCCCTTCCTGTTTCGCGATACGGCTCACGCCAAGGCCGTGGCGCAAGGTCCGGCCGGCGCGGCAATCGCCGCCAAATTCGGCGACAAGGGGCTGACCTTGCTGGCGATTGGCCGACAGGGCTTCCGCAACATCACGAATTCCAAACGGCCCGTTCGCAGCCCCGAGGATATCAAGGGTCTGAAGATTCGTGTCATCCCGAACCCGATCTATCAGATGACGTTCAAGGCGCTCGGTGCCGAAGTGGTCCCGATGGAATTTCCGCTGGTCTATACCGCGCTCAAGGACGGCCGGCTCGATGGGCAGGAAAATCCGGTGCCGACCATTGCCGGATCCCGTCTCTATGAAGTCCAGAAATACCTCACATTGACCGGCCACTTCTTCGCGCCGGTCGTGTTCATCGCCAACCGGGCCATGTTCGAGCAGCTCACTCCGGCCGACCAGGCCACGCTGATCGCGCAGGCAAAGGCGGGAGCGGAGGCGACATGGCAGGCGAAGCTCGATGCCGCGTCGCTCGAGCAGGTGCGCAGTGGCGGCATGGACGTGATCGAGAAATTCGATCGCCAACCCTTCGTCGACGCGGTCAAGCCGCTCGATCAGGAATTCGAGAAGCGGTTCGGCAAGGATCTGCTCGCCACCATCCGGTCCACCCAGTAAGGATTTCGGGATTCCAATGAAATTATCGCACATGATGTCCCGGGTCGGTGTTCGTCCGCGCGTGTTTGGCGGTTTCGCGCTGGTTCTGAGCTTCCTGGTCGTGCTGGCGGGCTTCGCCGTGGTCCAGGTCGAGCGGATCGGCGGAACGGTCAATGACCTCGTGACCAGCGCTGCTGGCGACGCCGGCATGTCACAGGCGCGTGCCGCGCTTCTGGAAGCGAACTCGGCGGTCGAGAAATTCATCCGAACCTGGAATGTCGGCGACAAGGATGCCGCAGCCAAGGCGATCGACAGCGTGGGCAAACTGGCCGATCAGGCCGATCGGCAATTCGGCAAGCTGCAAGCGATCGCGGAAGGCATCGGCCCGGTCAAGACGGCGCTGGAAACCTATCGTTCGTCGTTCACCGCGGCGGCGGATGCCGCGGATCGGCTGCGCGCCGCCACCACGAGGACCGACGCCCACGGCGCGGCCGCCGGCCTCAATGTCAGCGGCATTCAGGTTGCGCTCGCCAATCGCTCGGATGATGCGGAACGGCTTGTCAACCCGATGCGCCTGGCCGGCGTCGTCGACGCGCTGCGCGTCACCGTGATGCGCTATGGGTCCACTTTGTCGACGGGCGATGCCGACGACGCCAGGCAGGCGTTGTCCTACGCCCAGTTGGCGATCGCAGACACCGAGGCTGAGCTGGCGACTGCGGACGCCCCCAAATTGAAGACGCTGGTCGCAGCACTCAAGACCGCGATCGCCGCCGACACGACGGCGCTCGAAGAGGTTATCAAGGTCGCCGCCGATCTGCGCGCCAGGCAGGCTGAACTGAAGAAGGCGAGTGCGGCGATCGACGATCAGGTCAACAAGATCAATGCGAAGCTCGGCACCGTGCGCGCCGAGCAGGGCGACAAGACCTCGGCGGCGGTCGATCAAACCAAACAGACCGTCATCGCGACCGCGGCCGGCGCGCTGCTGCTGGGAGCGGCGCTCGCATGGCTGATCGGAGCCAGCGTATCCGGCCCGATTCGCGGCATGACGGACCGGATGCAGTCGCTGGCGGCGGGCGAGCTCGATGAGCCCATTCCAGGCGGCGAATCGCGCGACGAAATCGGCCGCATGGCGCGTGCCGTCGAGGTGTTTCGCGAAAATGCACTGGCGGTTCGTCGCATGGAAGGCGAGGCCACGGCGCAGCGCGAAGCCACCGAGGCCGACCGTGCCCGCATGATGTCTGATCTTGCCGGCCGCTTCGAGCAGGGCATGCAGGGGGTGATTGCCGGTGTCGGCGGCCGCGCCGACGACATGGGGCGCAGCGCCGAGGAGTTGGCAAAGGTCGCCGAGCGTGGTCGCGGGCTCGCCGAGGCGGTCGCGACCCGCGCCGAGCAGGCATCGATGAACGTGCAGACCGTCGCCTCCGCCACGCAGCAGCTCGCGGCCTCGATCCGCGAAATCTCGAGCCAGGTGCACCGCTCCGTCGCGGTCTCGAACCGGGCGACCGACGAGACCAACCGCACCTCCGATTTGATCCATGGGCTGTCGGATGCGGCTGAAAAGATCGGCACCATCATTCAATTGATTCAGGCCATCGCCAGTCAGACCAATCTGCTGGCGCTGAACGCGACCATCGAAGCGGCGCGCGCCGGTGACGCCGGCCGGGGCTTCGCGATCGTCGCCAGCGAGGTCAAGAGTCTCGCCACCCAGACAGCGCAGGCGACCGAGCAGATCGCCAGCCAGATCGCGACGATCCAGAGTGCGACCGGCCAATCGGTCCAGGCGATCAAGCAGTTCGGCACCACGGTCAAGGAAATGGCCGACATCGCCACCGCGATCGCCGCGGCGGTCGAAGAGCAGGGCGCGGCAACGGGCGAAATCGCGCGCAACGTCGAAGAGGCGGCCAACGGCACCACGGCGGTGACGCAGGAAATCGGTCAGGTGCGCGCGGTCGCGGGAGAGACCGACGCCGGTGCCGAAGCCGCTCTTACGGTCGCGGCGGCCCTGAAGCAGCAGGCGGATTCGATGAAGTCGAACGTCGACGATTTCCTCCACACCATCCGCTCGGCGGCCTGAATTCCCGGAGAAATCGGCGACGCCGCGGGTGCAACGAAACGGGCTTACAGCACCGGCAACAGCGAGCTCTTCAATTCGCGCAATAGCGCCTGAACCGCTGCAGCCTGGACCCGTCGCTCGGGAATGGTGGCCTTGACCCATAAATCGGGGATTGGAAAATCCGGCAACACGACCTGCAACGTGCCTTGGCGTAGAGCCTCTTCCGCAAGATAGTGCGAGATGAAGGCGATGCCGTTGCCGGCGATCGCGCTCTTGACGAGCACGTGGCCCTCGTTCGAACTCAACAGCGGGCGGACCTGAACGGTGATACGGTCGCGCGGCCCGTCGAATACCCAGTCCGGGCCGGTGGGAAGAAAACTCAGGCAACGATGATCGACCAGATCGCGCGGGTGTCGCGGCATGCCGTGCGCGCCGAGATAGGCCGGCGACGCGCATAACAAGCGCTTCAATCGGCATAGGGGTTCGTCGACCACGCCGCCAAACGAATGCGGGAACGCGCCGATGGCGATATCGAAGCCTTCCGTCACCGGATCGACGGGACGATCGATCAAGACGATTTCGAGTTTCAGCTTCGGGTTTTGGGTCTGGAACGCGCTGAACACATCGGCAAGCCGAGCGATGGTCAGCGAGGTCGGGGCCTTGATACGCAAATGATCGATAAGATCATGGCCTTTCTCGCCCATGCGCGACAGGAGATCGCCGACATCGGCGACCACGCTCCGCGCCTCTCTGGACATATTCCTGGCCGGCCGCGGTCAGCCGCAATTGCCGCGTCGAGCGATGAAACAGCGGCGTGCCGATCCGCGTCTCCAATTGGGTGACCCGCTTTGCGACCACCGAAGTTGCGACATTGAGTTTTCTCGCCGCGGCGGAAAATCCGGCGGCGTCCGCGGTGGCGAGGAAGGCTTGGAGGTTCACGAGGACGTCCATTTTCCACCTTTCTCGATTCGTGAAAGCTGATCGTGTATTTTGGTGGATTGTAGCCCGGCACGCGTTAATTCATAGTCGGCCCAAGCAAGAGATTTCGGGAGCAGGACGCGCCATGCGGGCCATGACGATCGAAGAACCGGCACGCCATGTGCCGATCTATGGCGAATATGAAGTGGTCGTGCTCGGCGGCGGTCCGGCCGGCATCGTGGCGGCGGCCTCAAGCGCACGCGCGGGACGGAAGACGCTGCTGATCGAGCGTTACGGCTTTCTTGGCGGCATGGGCACCGCGGCCGGCGTCACCAATTTCTGCGGCCTGCATGGCAATGTCTACGGCGAGGCCCATCGGCTGGTGCAAGGCATGGCGTCCGAGCTGCTGGCGCGGATCAACCATTTGAACGGCCTCAACGCGCCGCATCTGATTCTCGGCAAGGTCTTCGCCCAGGCCTACGACACCGCCGCCTACAAGATCGCGGCCGACCAACTGCTCGCCAGTCACAAGGTGCACATCCTTTTCCACGCGCTCGGTGCCGGCATCGTGATGGGCGATAACAGCCGCATCCATGCGCTGATGGTCGAGACCAAGGCCGGCCGGCAGGCGGTGCGGTCGGAGATCTTCATCGATTGCTCCGGCGACGGCGATCTCGCGGTTTGGGCCGGCGCGCCGTTCGAATTCGGCGACGAGCACGGCCATCCGATGTATCCCTCGATGATGCTGCGTCTCAACGGCATCGATCCCGCGAAGGCGGGCGATGCCTGGCGCACCATCCCGCAATTGATGGAGCAGGCCGCCGCCGCCGGTACCCACACATTCCCGCGCAAGAGCGCGATCGTGCGGCCGCAAAAGTCCGGCATCGAATGGCGGGTGAACTTCACGCAAGTGGCGCGCGAGGACGGCCATGCCATCAACGGCATCGAGCCTGACGATCTCACCCGCGGCGAGATCGAGGGCCGCAAGCAAGCGCTCGCCGCATTCGAATTCCTGCGCACCGTGCCGGGCTTTGAAAAATCCTACATCGTCGACCTGCCGCCGCAGCTCGGCATCCGCGAAACCCGCCGCATCAATGGCGGCTATCAGCTTAGCGGCGCGGACGTGCTCGGCTGCGCCTCGTTCGAGGATTCCATCGGGGTCAATGGCTGGCCGATCGAGGCCCATGTCCCCGGCGACGTCGTGTTCACCTTCCCGCCGATCCCGGAATCGCGCGGCTATAACGAGCTGCCTTACCGCATGCTGGTGCCCGAAGGCGTCGACAACCTGCTGGTCGCCGGCCGCTGCGCCTCGATGACCCATGAGGGCCAATCGGCGGCCCGGGTCTCCGGTGCCTGTTTCGTGATGGGGGAGGCCGCCGGTTCCGCCGCAGCGCTGGCGCTCTCCGGAAACCGGATCCCGCGTGACATCCCCGTTGAAAAGCTGCAGGAAAGGTTGAAACAACAGGGCGCCTTCATCGGACGGGACCAGCCCGTGCCCGAAGGCCTGTAACCGACTGCAAGATAACGACGGCGAGGAAACGAAATGACCGGGATTGTGCGGCTCGCGCTAGCTGGCCTGATGGCGATCACAGCGATGGGCACGGCCCGAGCCGAAGACGGGCTGAAGGCCAGGATCGGCGTGCTCAGGCTATCCTCCTCCGCGCCGGTCTTCATCGCGCAGGACAAGGGCTATTTCCGCGAGGCCGGCCTCGACGTCGAGCTGAAATTCTTCGATGCGGCGCAGCCGATCGCGGTGGCCACCACATCCGGCGACATCGATTTCGGCGTCACCGCCTTCACCGCCGGTCTCTACAATCTCGCCGGCAAGGGCGTGCTCAAGGTGATCGGCGGCATGAGCCGCGAGAAGGCCGGCTATCCCCTGATCGGCTATTTCGCCAGCAACAACGCCTATGCGAGCGGCCTGAAGACGCCGAAGGATCTCGCCGGCAAGCGCGTGGCGATGACGCAGGTCGGCTCCTCCTTTCACTATTCGCTCGGCCTGCTTGCCGACAAATACGGCTTCAAGCTCGCCGACGTGAAGATCGTGCCGTTGCAATCGCTGTCGAATGCGGCGGCCGCGCTGAAGGGCGAAACCGTGGATGCGGCGCTGCTGCCGATCTCCACCGCGCGAAAGCTGATGGACGACGGCGGTGCGAAGTTTCTCGGCTGGGTCGGCGACGAGACACCCTGGCAATTGGGCGCGGTGTTCGCCTCGCCGAAGACGCTGACCAACAAGGTGCTGGTGACGAAGCTGCTCGGCGCTTTGGCAAAGGCCGACCGCGAATATCACAACGTCATCCTTGCCGCGATGAAGGACGGTGTCGCGCCGATCAATGACAAGACAAAGCCGCTGCTGGAGATCATCGCCAAATATACGAACCTGCCGGTCGAGCAGGTGGTCGGCAACTGCGCCTATATCGATCCCGACGGCAAGCTGGATGTGAAGAACGTCGACAACCAGATCAAATGGCTCCAGGAGCAGGGTTTTGCCGACAAGGGTTTTGACGCGAATGCGATCATCGCAAAGGAATTTGTGAAGGCGGATTGAGAGTAGAACGCAACGCATGGACCTGATCGCCAACCACATCACCCATCGCTTCGGCGAACTCGCCGTGCTCGACGACGTCTCGTTCACCGTCAGCGCGGGCGAGGTGGTGGCGATCGTGGGGCCCTCCGGCTGCGGCAAGAGCACGCTGCTGTCGATCCTCGGTGGGCTGTTGTTGCCGACCTCCGGCGCGCCCGAGCTGCGTGGATCGCCGCCGGCGGACAGTCTCAATCCGTTGACCTTCGTGTTCCAGGATTTCGCGCTGCTGCCCTGGGCCAATGTGGAGGAGAACGTCGAACTCCCGCTGCTGCACACCCAGCTCTCGGCCGTGCAGCGCCGCGCGCTGGTCGACGACGCCTTGCGCCGCACCGGCCTGACCGATTTTCGCAAAACCTATCCAAAGCAGCTGTCCGGCGGCATGCGCCAGCGCGTCGGCATTTCGCGCGCGCTTGCGGTCAGGCCGGCCATCCTCCTGATGGACGAGCCGCTCTCGGCGCTGGATTCGCAGACCCGCGAACTGCTGATGGAGGATTTCGTCCGGCTGCTCGCCGATGGCGGCATGGGCGCGGTCTATGTCACGCATAATCTCGAAGAGGCGGCGCGGCTTGCCGATCGCATCGTGGTGCTGTCGCGGCGTCCTGGCCGCATTCGCGAAGTCGTGAGCGTGCCGATGACGCGCACGGAGCGCGGTGACATTGCAGCCCGTGAGAAGCTGCTCGCGCTTCAGAACCAGATCTGGTCGCTGATCCGCAACGAGGCGATCGATGCTGAACGCGAGGTTCAGCATGCTTGATCGCGCGCCAGTGGGACCATCTGCGAAGGATGACGCGGTCCGACCCGTCCGCTTTCGCGGCGCCGGCTTCGTGCCGGCGAGCAGCCGTTTCGGCGGCTGGATCGCGCTCGCGTTGGTCATTGCGATCTGGCAGGCGGCGGGCAGCACCGGCCTCGTCAATCCGCTGTTCCTGCCACCACCATCGGCGATCGCGCGTGCGATCTACCAGCTCGCGATCTCGGGTGCGCTGTGGCAGCACCTTTCCGCGTCGCTCCTGCGCATCGGTGTCGGCTGGCTGCTCGGCACGGCGGCCGGTGTCGCGGTTGGCTTTGCCATCGGCCTGTCGCGGCTGGCGCGCAGCGTCGGCATCACCTTCATCTCGGCGCTGTTCCCGATCCCGAAGATCGCGCTGTTGCCGCTGTTGATCCTCTGGCTCGGCATCGGTGAAGAGCCCAAGATCGCGACCATTGCGCTCGGGGTGTTCTTCTCGACCGCGATCTCGGTCTATAGCGGCGTCGACGCGGTGCCGCGCAATCTCATCCGCATGGCGCAGAGCTTCAACGTGCCGTTCGCCACCATCGTGCGCAAGGTGGTGTGGCCGGGCGCGCTGCCCGCGATCCTCGCCGGCTTCCGCATCACGTCGTCGGTGGCGCTGCTGCTCGTCGTCAGCGCCGAGATGATCGGCGCGCAATACGGCATCGGCGCGTTCGTGCTGCAGGCCGGCAATTTGATGCAGACGGATCAGCTGCTCGCGGGCGTGGTGATTTTATCGGTGTTTGGGTTGATCGTGGGGCGGGTGATCAACTGGCTGGAGATGCGGCTGTTGCACTGGCGTTAGCCATAGTCGCTGCTGCCGTAGGGTGGGTTAGCGAAGCGTAACCCACCACCTTGTGTCGACGTGGAGAAACCGATGGTGGATTACGCCTTCGGCTAATCCACCCTACGACATTCACGCATTCCCGCGATCTTCCCGGAACAAGTCCAGCTTCTGCTGCACGGGGCGATCCGAGAAGCTGAACAGCACCGCGTCCATGTCAGCCTCGTGCGTCACCCATTGCCAGCTCGGCACCACGAACAAATCGCGCGGGCCCCATTCGAAGGTCGATTCCCCGATGCGGGTGCGGCCGTGGCCTTCGATCGGACAGAACACCGTTGCGTCCGTCGCGCGATAGCGCGCGGTCTTGAAGCCCTTCGGCAGCAACTGGATGAAAGTGCCGATGGTCGGCATCGCGAAGTCGCCGGTCTCGGGGTTGCTGAATTTCAGCTTCAGCCCGTGACAGGCGTCCCACTCCTGGCTCGTGCGGGCTTTCTCCAGTGCCTCGCGCGTGTAGGCATAGGGATAGCTGAAGATCGGCGACGTCTTCGAGCTCCGCTTCACGTCGACCGGCAGCAGATTGTGGCCGTAGCGTGCGAAGCTGTCGCCGGCGGGCCTTGTAATCTTCTGCTGATCCTCGTTGGAGCCTTCCGCGAAAGAGCAGTCGAAGAATTGCACCAGCGGAATGTCGAGACCGTCGAGCCAGAACATCGGCTGGTCGGTTTCGTTGGAATGATCGTGCCAGGTCATCGACGGCGTGATGATGAAGTCGCCTTGCTCCATCGCGGTGCGCTCGCCGTCGACCGCGGTGTGGGCGCCCTTGCCTTCGAGCACGAAGCGCAGTGCCGATTGGCTGTGTCGGTGAGCTGGCGCGACGTCGCCGGGCACCACCATCTGCACGCCGGCATAGAGCGACGTGGTGATTTTCGACTGCCCGCGCAGGCCGGGATTTTCTAGCACAAGTACGCGTCGCTCGGCTTCTTTCGCCGTGATCAGTCTGCCGGCTTCGGTCATGTAGTCGCGGATGACCTCGAACTTCCACAGATGCGGCCGGCAAGCGCTCTTCGGCTCCGGCGTGATCAAATCGCTCATGACGGTCCAGAGCGCAGTGAGATTCTCGCCGTCGATCTTCTTGTAGAACGCCTCGCGTTCCGGCGTCTTAGTCACGGCTTCCATGGTGCGGCTCCCGTCGTTTTGTTGATTGACAGTATACTTACGATCTAGGTAGCGTCAACGTGCGAACAAGAACGAAACGGGAGGGTTCCGATGAAGCTGCACGGCTATTTCCGCTCCAGCGCCGCCTACCGGGTGCGGATCGCGCTAAACCTCAAGGGTCTCGGTGCCGAGCACCTGCCGCATCACCTTCGCAAGGGCGAGCAATGCGCGCCCGCCTATCTCGCCATCAATCCGCAGGGCCTGGTGCCCGCGCTGGAGAACGATGCGGGCGCAGTGCTGACCCAATCGCTCGCCATCATCGAATGGCTCGACGAGACCCATCCCAACCCGCCGTTGCTGCCGAGGGATGCGTTGCAGCGCGCCAAGGCGAGGGCGTTCGCGTTGGCGATCGCCTGCGACACTCACCCCGTGCAGAATCTGAAAGTGCTGGCGCGGCTACGCGAGCTCGGCCTTGCCGAGGAGAAGGTTCAGGATTGGGCGGCCTGGGTCAACCGCGAGGGGCTCGCGGCCTGCGAGACGCTGATCAGAAACGAGCCGGGCCCGTTCTGCTTCGGGGATGCGCCGACGCTCGCCGATCTCTGTCTGGTGCCGCAGCTCGCCAATGCGCGCCGGTTCGGCGTCGACGTCTCCGCCTATCCGCGCCTGCATAAAGCGGAAGCTGCGGCCAAGGCGCTGCCGGCGTTCGTCAACGCCGCGCCGGAGAAGCAGCCCGATGCCGAGTAAGCCTGCCCTTCCGATCACGATAGACGCAGTCTATGCCGCGCCGGGCTATCTGTTCCGGCGCATGCAGCAGATCGCGGTCTCGATCTTCATGGAGGAGTGCAAGGCGTTCGACCTCACGCCGGTACAATACGCGGCGCTGATCGCGATCCACACCCACTCCGGGATCGACGCGACGCGACTGTCCGCGGTGATCGCCTTCGACCGCTCCACGCTCGGCAGCGTGATCGAGCGGCTTCAGGCCAAGGATTTCGTCGAGCGCAGGCCGGCGCCGGAAGACAAGCGGATCAAGCTGCTCTATTTGACCAAATCAGGCGCGGCGATCCTGCGCGACATCATTCCCGCCGTCGAACGCGCCCAGATGCGGATGCTCGAGCCGCTCAAGCCTGCGGACCGCAAGGCTTTGATGGGGCTCCTGGTGCAGCTCGTCGATCTCAACAACGAGGCATCGCGGGTACCGCTCCGGGCGGAGGACGCGCTGGAGCATCTGGGGAAGACGCCTTAATCTTGGTTGTCATTCCCCGCGAAGGCGGGGAATCCAGTACGCCGTGACCTCTCCGCATTGCTCGCCTTCTCGGAGTACTGGATCGCCCGCCTTCGCGGGCGATGACGGCGTGGCTCACATCCGCAACAGCGCCTGCCGGTCGATCTTCCCCGTGCCCGTCTTCGGCAGCTCGTCGATGAAGATCACCTCACGCGGATATTTGTAGGGAAGCAGCTTGCCTTTCACGTAATCCTGCAGCCGCCGGGTCGTCTCGCTCTGGTCCGCCGCGCGGCTGTTCATCACCACGACCGCCTTCAGCGTCATGCGCCGGTCCGGCAGCTCGGCCGCGAACACTGCGCATTCGCGGATGTCGGGGTGGTCGGCGAGGCACAGCTCGACCTCGAGCGGGTAGACCCACTGGCCGGAGATTTTGATGAGGTCGTCAGCGCGGCCGCGGAAGAAGTGAAAGCCGTCGGCATCGCGGACGAAGCGGTCGCCGGTGTAGATCCAGCCGCCTTCGCGGATGGTCTCGGTGGATTTGTCCGGCCGGTTCCAGTACAGCGGCGTGTTGGAATCGCCGCGCACCCACAAGATGCCTTCCTCGTCGTCGCCGACGTCGCGTCCGTCCTTGTCGCGCAGCGCGACCTCGTAGCCGGGCACGCGCAGGCCGGCGGCGCCGAGCTTCTTCCGCTCGGGGCGGTTGGAGAGATAGATGTGCAGCACCTCGGTCGAGCCGAGGCCTTCGACGATCTCGAGACCGGTGAGCGTCTTCCAGCCGTTGAAGACGTCGGCCGAGAGCACCTCCGCGGCCGAGAGCGCCATGCGCAGTGACGAGAAGTCGGTCCTGTCGGCACTCTCGGCCTTGGTCAGCGATGTATAAAGTGTCGGCAGGCCGAAGAAGACCGTCGGCTTGTACTGCTCGATCGCCGCGAAGATCGCCGCGGGCTTCGGCTGGCCCGGCAACAGCAGCGTCGTCGCGCCCGCCGAGAACGGGAAGGTGATCGCGTTGCCAAAGCCATAGGCGAAGAAGATTTTTGGCACCGAGAAGCAGATGTCGTCCGGCGTCAGCTTCAAGACGTTCTGCGCAAAGGCGACTTCGCTATAGGCCATGTCGTGCTGGAGATGCACGATGCCTTTGGGCCGGCCAGTCGATCCGGACGAGTACATCCAGAACGCCATCTCGTTGCGATGCGTATCGGCTTCCGCGAGTTCGGCCGAGAATTGCGGGAGCCAGCCGGCGGCAGAGACGGCGTTCGGTGCTGCGTGATCGCCCACCGCGCCATTGACGATGACTAGCGTATGCAGGGCCGTGTCCTTGCAAGCCTCGGCGTTGAACCGTGCACAGAACTCGGCATCCGCCACCGCAACATAAGCGCCGGAATCGGCGAGATAGAATTGCAGCAGATCTGGCGGTGTCAGCGTGTTGATCAGCAATGGCACGAAGCCGGCGCGCACCGCGCCGAAGAACGCGGCCGGGTAGGCCGGGGTATCGTCGAGGAACAGCAGCACGCGGTCGCCGCGCTCGAGGCCAAGCGAGACAAAGCCGTTGCCCCAGCGCCCGGCTTCCGCGCAGAGCTCGGCGTAGGTGCGCGTCCCCGCGGGGCCAATGAGCGCGAGCTTGTCGCCGCGGCCTTTGCCGACATTGTCGAACAGCACGCGGCTGGCATTGTAGACCTGCGGAACGGAAAAGCCGATCTCGCGCGCGCCCGCGCAGTCCGCGGGCACCTGGTCTTTAATCTGCCCGCTCATGCCTCGTCCCCACCGTTCTTGGCGGCTTCGTAGCGCGCCATGAAAGCCGGCGACATCGCGCGCAGGCGGGAGTCGTCGATGCGGCCTGAGCGGGTGATGTAGCTGTAGGCAAAGTCCATCAGGCCCTGCTGCATGTGCTGAGCAAAGTGCTCGTACCAGAACGCGCTGGTCCGCGCGGCGTTGACGAGCTTCTGCACCACCGGCTTTCGCGCGGCCTGGTAGCGATGCAGAGCGGTCGAAAGATGGGCGTCCGATTCCAGCGCCTTGACCAGCGCAATGGCATCCTCGATCGCGAGCCGCGTGCCCGAGCCGATCGAGAAATGCGCCGAGTGCAGGGCGTCGCCGAGCAGCACCATGTTCTTGAACGACCAGTGCTCGTTCCAGACCCAGGGGAAGTTGCGCCAGACCGATTTATTGGAAACCAGCGAGCGGCCGCCGAGCGTGTCGGCGAACACCTCCTCGCAGACACCCTTGGACTGCTCCACGTCCTTGTAGGCGAAACCGTAGGCCTGCCAGGTCGCATGATCGCATTCGACCAGGAACGTGCTCATGGTCGGCGAATAGCGGTAGTGATGGGCGTTGAAGGCGCCGCGGTCGGTCTTCACAAAGGTCTGCGACAGCGTGTCGAAGCGCTTGGAGGTGCCGTACCAGACGAACTTGTTGGAGGAGTAGGACAGCGAGGTGCCGAAATCGCCCTCGAAGGCGCGGCGCACCAGCGAGTTCAGCCCGTCGGCGGCGACGATCAGATCGTGGCCGTTGAGCTGGTCGATCGCATGAATCGGCGTGTCGAAGCGCGGTGTGACGCCGGCATCGAGCGCGCGCTGCTGCAGGAATCGCAAGAGCTCAAGCCGGCCGATCGAGGAGAAGCCGACACCGTCGATGGCCACGCTGTCGCCGCTCAGGTTCAGCGTGATGTTCTCCCAGCTCTCCATGTGCGGCGCGATCGCGTCGACCGTCTCGGGGTCGTCGGCACGCAGGAATTCCAGCGCCTGGTCCGAGAACACGACGCCAAAGCCCCAGGTCGCGTCGGCCGGGTTCTGTTCGAACAGGTCGACCTGATCCTCGGGGTGACGCTTCTTCCAGAGATAGGCGAAGTAGAGCCCACCGGGCCCCCCGCCAATCACGGCGATCCGCAACGTCTGTCCTCCCTGATTGACAGTATACTTACTATCTAGGGGTAGACTAATGTGCTCCGGCTTTCCGCGCCAGCGGAATTATCGGCGAAGCGCGCGGCACGCCGAAGCTCATGTCCGGACGCGCGTTTGGCGCGTGTCCGAAGCAGTGACCTCGCGAAGCATAGCCAAACCGCGCCGGCTTGGCCATCCGCCCCGTCAGACGCAGCGCTTCACGTAAACCCCGTCCACCAGCAGCCTAGTACAGCGGACCACCGGATCGCACGCCTCTCTAGCGTGCAGCGAACGGCGCCAGCACGTCCTTGCAGGCGGGCGACAACGACGCGGCGTTGCTGGCAACGCATTGGATGATCCGACCGCCACCTGGCGCCACGCTGCCGCACAGCGTGCGGACATCCTCGCGACATGCGGACTGGACGATGAACAGCTCTTCGCGTGGCCGCAGCGGGCGCAGCACGATCACGGCAGGCGCGGCCGCCGGTGCTGCTGCCGCCGCAGGAGCCGCGCCCGCAGGTGCTGCCGCGCCACCGCCGCCGGCCGCGGCGGTGACGGCCTTCTCGCAGGCCGGCGAAACCTTTGCCTTGTTCTTCTCCAGGCATTCGAGCGCAGGCGCGCCGCCCGGCGGCACGCTGGCGCACACCTTGGGATAATCGGCGCGGCACGCGCTCTTGACGGCGGCGACCTGCGCGCTGCTCGGCGGTTTGGCCGCAGCGGCGGCTGCGGCGGCCTTGGGCGCGGCCGCCGGCTTCGCGGTGGGAGCGGATTCAGCCTTCGGAGCGGCAGGCGCGGCCTCCGCCTTGGGTGCAGCCTCCTTGGGTGCAGCTTCGGTTTTCGGCGCCGCAGCTGGCTCGACGGCGCGAACCGCGGTTTGGCATCCCGATGACAGGCCGGACATGTTCTTCTGCAGGCATTGATAGGCCTCCACGCCGCCGGGCGTGACGCTCGAACAGTGCGCCATGAAATCCGAGCGGCATGCGGAGCGGATCGCGCTCTTCTGCGCCTCGGTCGGTGCTTGTGCGAATGCGCCTGCTGCAGTTGCGAAGAGAGCCGCCGCCAGCAACGCCCCGCGTGCCGACGCATGTTTCAACATGTTGAACATTTGAGTGAATTCCTGCCCTGTCGGTAACGCCGACAATTTTTCAAATGTGATGCAAATAATCGTCGCGGGTGATGCCGCGCGCGGCATCATTGGCCGTCGCGACCTCTACCGCAAGTAGATATTGGCTTTGCAATTGCGACGTAACTACGTCGTCAGAGCTTGACCATGCGCTTGCCGCGGTTGTCGCCCGCCAGCAATCCGATCAGTGCCTTCGGCGTGTTCTCGAGGCCGTCGATGATGTCCTCCTGCACCTTCAGCTTGCCGGATGTGACCCAGACCTGGAGGTCGGCGAGCGCGCGCTGGCTTTCCTTCATGTAGTCCATCACGATGAAGCCCTGCATGACGAGCCGTTTCACCACGATCAGGCCAGGCACGCCGCGCGGGCCGTGTGCCGAGGGCGCGCCGTCATATTGCGAGATCGCGCCGCAGCACGCGATGCGGCCGCAATTGTTCATCTGCGGCAGGCAGGCTTCGAGAATGTCGCCGCCGACATTGTCGAAATAGACGTCGATGCCCTTCGGAGCCGCCGCGCGTAACGCCTTGAACACCGCGCCGTCCTTGTAGTCCACGGCTGCATCGAAGCCGAGCTCGGAGGTCAGCCAGTTGCACTTGTCGGCGCCGCCGGCGATGCCGACCACGCGGCATCCCTTGATCTTCGCGATCTGCCCGACGATCGAGCCGACCGAGCCCGCGGCCGCGGAGACCACGACCGTCTCGCCTTCCTTCGGTTTGCCGATCTCCAGCAGGCCGAAATAAGCCGTGAGGCCGGCGATACCGAACACGCTGAGCAGATGCGTCATCGGCTCGAGCTTCGGCATCTTGGTGAGATGCTTGGCGGGCACTGCCGCCAACTCCTGCCAGCCGGTGTCGCCGAACACGATGTCGCCCGGCGCAAGCCCCGGCGCCTTTGAGCTGACGACCTCGGCGATGGCGCCGCCGGCCATCACGCTGTTGGCTTCGACTGCTGAACGATAGGTCGCGCCGTGCATCCAGGCGCGGTTGGCGGCGTCGAGCGAGATGTATCGCACGCGCAGCAAGGCCTCGCCGTCCTTCGGCTCAGGCACCGCACCTTCGACCAGCTTGAAGTGCTCGGGGCCGAGCTTGCCGCTGGGCTTTTCCACCAAAAGAATCTGACGATTGACGCTGGCGCTCATGATGTTTCCCCTCGGTCGTTTGACGATTATTGATGCAGCTGCCGCAAGAAAAACGTGCAAGCCGCTTTCGTTGTGCGCTGCATGAAGGCTAGATCGCGAGCGCCAGTTGCGCAACGGGAACATCCGCCCCGGCGATCGCACGCCAAGCGTGTTGCGTCATCATCATATCTGCGACATCATGAAGCGGTCGGTGTAGCGGGGGTGTTCAATGTCGAACAGGTTTACGCAATTCATTCTGGTGGCGATGGTGCTGGGCATCATCATGGGCGCGGCGATCTATAATTTCCTGCCCGACACGCGGGGCGACTGGGCCTCGTCCATCAACCTGATCGCCGTGATTTTCCTGCGCCTGATCAAGATGATCATCGCGCCGCTGGTGTTTGCGACCCTGGTCGGCGGCATTGCTCACATGGGCTCGGGCTCCAAGCTCGGCCGCATCTTCGCCAAGACCATGGGCTGGTTCGTCAGCGCCTCTTTCGTCTCGCTGATGCTCGGCCTCGTGATGGTCAATCTGCTCCAGCCCGGCGCGAACTTCCCCGGTACGCTGCCTGACAAGGCGCAGTCGACCGGCCTGCCGGTTTCCGCCTTCTCGATCGAAAAATTCCTGACCCATCTGATCCCGACCTCGATCGCGGATGCGATGGCGCAGAACGAGATCCTGCAGATCGTGATCTTCGCCGTGTTCTTCTCGGTGGCGATGGGCTCGATGCCCGAGCGCTCCAAGCCGATCCTGGCGCTGATCGACGACATCGGCCACATCATGCTCAAGGTGACGGGCTATGTGATGCTGTTCGCGCCGTTCGCGGTCTGGGCCGCCATCACCGCGACGGTTGCCAAGAACGGCCTGCTGGTGCTCTGGAAGCTCATCGTCTTCATGGGCGGCTTCTATCTCTCGCTCGCGCTGCTGTGGGGCATCCTGGTGGTCGTGGGCTTCATCGTGATCGGGCCGCGCTACGCCCATCTGCTGAAGCTGATCCGCGAGCCGCTGATGATCGCGTTCTCCACCGCGAGTTCCGAAGCGGCCTATCCGAAAACCCTGGAGGGGCTGAACAAGTTCGGCGCCTCGTCGCGGATCTCGAGCTTCGTGCTGCCGCTCGGCTATTCCTTCAATCTCGACGGCACGATGATGTACTGCACCTTCGCGAGCGTCTTCATCGCGCAGAGCTACCACATCGACATGCCGCTCGGCACCCAGCTCGCCATGCTGGCAACGCTGATGATCACCTCGAAGGGCGTCGCCGGCGTGCCGCGCGCCTCCCTCGTGGTCATCGCCTCGACGCTGTCGCAGTTCGGCATCCCCGAGGCCGGGCTGTTGATGATCATGGGCATCGACACCTTCCTCGACATGGGCCGCAGCGCCACCAACGTGATCGGCAACACGCTCGCGACCTCGGTCGTGGCCAAGTGGGAAGGCGAGCTCGGGCCCGAGCACGAGCTTGAACCGGGCGATGCCGTGCCGGGGGACATGATCCCCGGCGAAGTGCCTGCGATGGCCGGCCATTGATCGGAGTGCATCATGCGCCTTTCAATGGCGATATCGGGCGGCTTGTTTTTGGCAGCGTGCCAGCTGGCCACGGGTGCCTTCGCCCAGACCGGTGGCAGCGAAGGGCTTAGCCCGACGCTGTCAGCGATCAAGACCGCGCACACCGTGCGGCTCGGCTATCGCGAGAGCTCGCCGCCGTTCTCCTTCCTCGATCAGGCCAACCGGCCGATCGGCTACAGCCTCGAGCTTTGCGAGGCCATCGTCGAGGAGATCGGCGTCGAGGTCGACGATCCCAATCTCAAGATCGCCTACGTCAAGGTCACCTCGGATGACCGAATCGACGCCGTGCTCCAGAACAAGATCGACCTGGAATGCGGCTCGACCACGGCCAATGCCGAGCGCGGCAAGCGCGTCGCCTTCTCGCCGCTGATGTTCGTCGCCGGCACCAAACTGATGGTGCCGAAGGCGTCCAGCGCCCAGTCACTGGCTGATCTGAAGGGCAAGACCATCGTGGTGACGAAGGGCACCACCAACGAGCAGGCGATCCAGGCGGCCGACAAGAAGTCCTCGTTGGGACTGACCATCGTTGTCGGTGCCGATCACGAACAGTCATACCAGATGCTCGTCGACGGCAAGGCCGATGCGTTTGCGACCGACGACATCCTGCTGTCCAGCCTGATCGTGCGCCACAAGGCACAGGACAAGTTCCGCGTCACCGGCGATTACCTGTCCTACGACCCCTACGGCATCATGTTCCGCAAGGGCGAGCCGCAACTGACGGCCGTGGTCGATCGCACCTTCCGCAAGCTCGGCTCCAACCACGACCTCGTCCCGCTCTACAACAAATGGTTCACCGCACGACTTCCGACCGGCGAACGGCTGAACGTGCCGATCTCGCTGCAGCTGGAGGAAGCCTTCAAGGCGATGGACGATTCTGCGAGCGCGAATAACTAGTGCCTGTGCGACGAGCGCCGCTGCGCCCTTTCCCTTTACAAGGGAGAGGGCCTGGCAACGATCAGCGCGTGCTCACGCGCCTGCGGGCACCTGGTCCAGAAATCCCGTGATGCTCCTGATACGGCCGTCCTTCAGCACGGCGAAATCCGTCCCCTTGATCGGGCTGTCGATGCCCTCGGGACCAAGGCCCCAACTGAAGCGGACATGGTCGCCGTAGCCGTTGGGCTCGCCGATCAGCTTGAACTTGAAATCGGGAAAGCGCTGCTGCACGCCTGCGATCAGCGCATCGACGCCGTCATGGCCGTCGCCCTTCATCAGGGGATCGACATAGCTCGCATCCGCCGTCCAGTTCTGGCTCAGCAGTTCGCGCCGGCGGCCGGCTGCACGTTCGTTCCAGAGATCGATGTAGCGGCGGGCGATGGTGATGGGGTCGGTCATTGTAGTCTCCTTCGATGGCGCCGTGTCGTTCGGCTGACCTGACTATCGAAGGTTCACGCGCGCTGATCGATTACCGCTGAGGTCATCAGCGCGCGTAAATTTTCCGCGGTTACTTCGCCGCAGTGACCATGATCTCGACGGTGTATTGTGCTGCCGCGAGCTTGGCTTCGACGGTGGCGCGCGCCGGCGTGTTGCCGGGCGAGACCCAGGCGTCCCACACCGCGTTCATCTCGCCAAACGTCTTCATGTCGGTGATGTAGATCGTGGCCGAGAGCAGCTTCGACTTGTCGGTGCCCGCTTTGGCGAGATGGCTGTCGATGGTCGCCAGGATGTCCTGGGTCTGCTTCGTCACGCTTTCGCCGGCGGCGTTGTTGGCGACGACACCGGCGAGATAGACGGTGTTGCCGTGCACGACGACCTGGCTCATGCGCGGGCCGGTTTCAAGACGCTGAATGCTCATTGGGAGTCTCCTTTGAATGGCGGCCCTGTCTAGCGCAGCGGCCTGCCCTGTGCCACCCCAGGCAAGCATGCGTTGCCGGGGACGCATGCGTCGCGCTTCAAGGAAACTGGCCGAAGAACGTCCAGATCGTCTCGGCGGCGTCGATGTCGCCGTTCTGCGATCCCAGCAAGCTGGCGGCGACCTTCGGGAAACGCGCATCCGGAGAAAATCCGGGCATGCGGTGACCGCCTTGATTGATGCGATAAAGCACGACGTCGTGCCCTCCAGGACAGCGCGAGGAGATCCGTGTCACCGTGGACTGGTCTGCGGGCGCCCTGTCGGGCAAATCGGTTATGTCGGGATTGTCGGTCTCGCAGCCGTTGAGCTTGCGCCAGAACGCAAGCGTCTCGTCGGTGGACCAGAATCCGTCTGCGGCATAATAGCTCGATCCGCGGCCGCCCTCGTAGGGGACCAGCGGATCGGCCGTGCCGTTCATCAGCAGCATCGGTAGCGGCCGCGACGGATGGCACGTGACTGCGGCCTCATCGGTGAGGTTCATGCTCACGCTCGCGGCGGCAGCAAACAGATCGGCGCGGGCGCAGACCAGCGTCATTGCCATGGCGCCGCCATTGGAGATGCCGGTGACATAGACGCGGCGAGGGTCGGCGGTGCCGTTCGCCACCAGCTTCTCGACGAGCTTTGCGATGAAGGCGACGTCGTCGGTGCCCGCGGGCGGGCCACGGAGCGCCGGTCCCGCCTTGGTCCTCGCATCGGCCCAGGCGTGGTTGAGGCCATCGGGAAAGACCACCGCAAACCCTTCGCGCTTTGCGACCTGCGGCCACGCCGTCCGCGTCATCATGTCGGCGCCGCGCTGGGTCTTGCCATGCAGCACGACGACGAGCGGCACGAGCCGCTTCGCCGGCAATTGCACAGTGTAGGACCGCTTCACGCCGTCGACGTCGATCGTATCGGCGGACGCAGCCGAGGCGGCGGCCAATGCCGCAACAAACGCCGCGATGCGCAGCCGCCACCGCATGATCTAGCCCACGGCCTTCGCCGCGGCCCGGCCCGCATTGCGGCCCGAGAACAGGCAGCCGCCGAGGAACGTGCCTTCCAGCGAGCGATAGCCGTGCACGCCGCCGCCGCCGAAGCCGGCGGCTTCGCCCACTGCATAGAGACCAGGGATGACGCTGCCCTCCTCACCGAACACGCGCGAAGAGAGGTCGGTCTCGAAACCGCCCAGCGTCTTGCGCGTGAGGATGTTGAGCTTGACCGCGATCAGCGGCCCTTGCGCGGGATCGAGGATGCGGTGCGGGGAGGCGGTGCGGATCAGCCTGTCGCCGATATAGCGCCGCGCATTGTGGATGTTCATCACCTGCGCATCCTTGACGTAAGGATTGGCGATCTCACGGTCGCGCGCCTCGATCTGCATCCTGATGTGCTCGAGCTTGAGGAGGTCGCTGCCGGCCAGCTTGTTCATGGCCGCAACGAGATCCTCGATCTTGTCGCGCACGATGAAGTCGACACCATGGCTTTTGAACGCTTCCACCGGCGCCGGCGCGCCCTTGTTGGTGGCGCGCTTGATCGTCATGCGCCAGCTCTTGCCGGTGAGGTCGGGGTTCTGCTCCGAACCCGACAGCGCAAACTCCTTCTTGATGATGCTCTGGGTCAGGATGAACCAGGAATAATCGTACCCGGTGGACATGATGTATTGGAGCTGGCCGAGCGTGTCGGAGCCGGGAAATAATGGCGCCGGCAAGCGCGTGCCGGTGGCGTCGAACCACATCGAGGAGGGGCCGGGCAGGATGCGGATGCCGTGGCGCGGCCAGATCGGTGACCAGTTCTGGATGCCTTCGACATAATGCCACATGCGGTCGCGGTTGATCAGCCGCGCGCCTGTTTTCTCGGTGATGCCGATCATGCGGCCGTCGACATGCTCGGGCACGCCGGAGATCATGAATTTCGGCGGCGCGCCGAGCCGCTTCGGCCAGTTCTGCCGCACCAGCTCGTGATTGCCGCCAATGCCGCCGGACGCGACGATCACGGCTTGGGCCTTCAACGCAAACTCGCCGACGATTTTGCGCGATGAGCTCTTGCCGCGCTCGACATTATCCGGGGCGAGAATGGCACCGCCGACGCCATCCACCGTGCCGTTGGTGATCGAGAGCGCGTCGACGCGATGGCGGAACCGAAAGCTCAGCCGGCCGCTCCTGACGGCCTCGCGCGCACGGCGCTCGAACGGCTCGACGATGCCGGGCCCGGTGCCCCAGGTGACATGAAAGCGCGGCACCGAATTGCCGTGGCCCATTGCGTCATAGCCGCCGCGCTCGGCCCATCCGACCACGGGGAAGATGCGATGGCCCATCGCGCGCAGCCACGCACGCTTCTCGCCGGCAGCGAACGCCACATAGGCCTCGGCCCATTGCCGCGGCCAGAAATCCTCGTCACGGTCGAAGCCGGCGGTGCCGAGCCAGTCCTGCATCGCGAGGTCGAAGGAGTCCTTGATGCCGAGCCGGCGCTGCTCCGGCGAATCGACCAGGAACAATCCGCCGAACGACCAGAACGCCTGACCGCCGAGCGACTGTTCGCCCTCCTGGTCGACTACGATCACGCGCTTGCCGGCGTCCGCGATCTCGGTTGCGGCCACGAGGCCGGACAGTCCTGCGCCGACAACGATGACGTCAGTCTCTTCAGTCATCTGTTCGGCCATATGTTTCCCCCTTCATGTGTTTCCCCCTCCATGTGTTTCCTCCTCCACAGGTTCCCCCCTGTAGTTGCCCGGATTGAAGCCGGCGGTTGCAACTGAGATCAAGAGGACGGCGCGCAAGACATCGTTAACTTGTTCCACTTCGGGAAAAAGACCGCCTGAGTGCAGCGCCGGCGCAACACTGGATTTGAATTTGTTTTGAGCGAGCCGGCATGCCTAGACAAAACCGCGGTTACGACGGACCCTAGCAGGGCATCACCACCTGACACACAGATTCGAATTCGACTGGGGCGGGGGCCAATGAAGTTTCTGACGGGGTTGCTTGCGGCGGTTCTCCTGATCGCGAGCATGGGCGCTTCTCACGCGGTGGTTCGGATCGCGGATGACCGCGGTGGCCGGATCGGAACCTACGTCGACAAATACCAGGACCTGCGACAGTCGGGCGACACCGTCATCATCGACGGTCTCTGCGCCTCTGCCTGCACCATCGTCCTCGGCGCCATCCCGCCTGACCGCATCTGCGTGACGTCGCACGCGACACTGGGCTTCCACGCCGCGTGGGATTTCGGCAGCAACGGTCGCGCGGTCACCAATACCGAAGCGACCCAGATGCTCTATGCGATGTATCCCTCGCAGGTGAAACGCTGGATCAATCAGCGCGGCGGCCTCACCCCGCACATGCTCTTCCTGAAGGGCAGGCAGCTCCAGGCCATGTACAAGCCCTGCTACCTCGACGCGCAGGCCTCGGCCAATAAGCCGTCGCCGCGGTAGGCCGCAGTCGGTCGTTTTCAGAGCTGATCTCTATCCTTCGTCATGGCCGGGCTTGTCCCGGCCATCCACGTTTTTGGCCCGAGCGAGAAGTACGTGGATGCCCGGGTCTTCGCCTCGCCGGAGCGGCTTCGGCCGCGCAGGCGGGACAAGCCCGGGCATGACGGAGATCCTCCGCACCAATTGATCTCCGGCCGCCTACCGCGCTTGCCCGGCCCCGCCCCAACGCCTATTTGAGAGCCAAGGGAACCCTTCACCCCGATCGTTGTCATGGCTCAACCACTGCACCCCGCCCATCCTGTATCGGACAATTCGCCCACTGCCGGCCGGATGCCGTTCGTGCTGCTGTTGGCGGGTGCTGGCGTCGGCGGCCTGGTCGTGCTCGGCGTGCTCGCGCTCTGGTTCCACTACGGCAGCCAGGTGTTCTTCGAAATGATCAGGACCGGTTTCGCCGCCTGCTTCTGACCCGCGACAGGAAGTTTTCAGCTCATGAGCTCCACCGCCCGTCCGCTGGTGATCGCGACAGCCTTCGCCGCAAGCCTCATCCTCGGGCTGCTGATCGTATTCTGGGCCATGGGCGGGGTCAGCAAGGTGGCGCAGCCGGCCGCGATCGGTGGCCCGTTCCAGCTCACCGACCAGAACGGCAAGGCCGTCACCGACAAGAACCTCAAGGGCAAGCCGACCCTGATCTTCTTCGGCTATACCCATTGCCCCGACGTCTGCCCGACCTCGCTGTTCGAGATTTCGGAAGTGCTGCGCGCGATGGGTAAGGACGCCGACAAGGTCAATGCCGTCTTCATCTCGGTCGATCCCGAGCGCGATACGCCGGCCGCGATGAAGGATTATCTGTCGAGCTTCGACCCGCACCTCGAAGGGCTGAGCGGCGATCCTGCCGAGACCGCCAAGGTGATCACCTCCTACCGGGTCTACGCCAAGAAGGTCCCGACCAAGGACGGTGACTACACCATGGACCACACCGCGTTGATCTACCTGATGGACCGCGACGGCCGCTTCGTCTCGCCATTCAACCTGAAGCGCACGCCTGAAGAGGCCGCGGTGGACTTGAAGCGGTATCTATAGGCTTCCCTATTGGCCGCAATCCGCGCTCGCGTTCCCGGCCGGATGGGCTATAAGGCCCTCCGATCCCAACGAAATTCGTTCATTTTCAGCCGATGGCTCCATCGCAACAGGCGAAATCGTCCAAATCCGCCCGTGGCTTGCTGACCGGGCTGGTCGTCGGCGTCTGCCTGCTCGCTGCTGCGCCGTGCGCGCAGGCGCAGGCCCCGGCCAAGCAGCCCCCAGCGGCGCCGCAAGCCTCACCCCAGGTCGCGCCGCAAGCCGCCCCGCAGGCCGTGCCGGGCTTCTGGGACCCGCGGCGGCGGCCGGAGCGGCCGGACTTGTCGCGCCTGACCGTGATCCGTTTCCTGACCGAGACCGACTATCCGCCGTTCAACTATACCGGCGCCGACGGCAATCCGGCCGGCTTCAACGTCGATTTCGCCCGCAGCCTGTGCGAGGAGATCAAGGTCACCTGCACGGTGCAGATGCGCCGCTTCGAGACGCTGGTGGACGCACTCGCCTCCAACCGGGGCGACGCCATCATCGCCTCGATGGCGGTGAGCCCGCAGCTGCGCGCCCGGGTCGACTTCACCGACCCCTATTACCGCGTGCCGGCGCGCTTCGCCTCGCGCAAGGACGCGGTGATGCCGGAGATCCGTCCCGAATATCTCGAGGGCAAGAAGGTCGGCGTCATCGCGGGCTCCGCGCATGAAGCCTATCTCAAGGCGATGTTCACCGACGCCGAGCTGCACCCCTATCCGAACGACGACGCCATGCGCAGCGCCTTGCGCAAGGGCGAGGTCGACTTCATCTTCGGCGACGCCATCGCGCTCGCGTTCTGGATCAACGGCACCGATTCCGGCGATTGCTGCGCCTTTTCCGGCGGTCCCTTTGTCGAAAGCCGCTTCTTTGGCGAAGGCATCGGCATCGCCGTGCGCAAGGGCAACGACGTGCTGCGCCAGGCCCTGAACTGGGCGATGTTCCGCGTCTGGGAAAAGGGTCGCTACACGGATTTGTGGCTGCGGTATTTCTCGGTGAGCCCGTTCTAGTTTCGCTGCCTGCTCTGCCGTCATTGCGAGGAGCCCTTGCGACGAAGCAATCCAGGCTGTTTCCGCAGTGGCAGTCTGGATTGCTTCGCTTCGCTCGCAATGACGGCGCGGTGGCAGTACTCCGCAAAATTGCATTCTGCCTGGAAATCGCTATTTTCCGCGGCCCGGAGGCCCCTTAGATGTCCGTTATCGATCTTGCCGCGAACCCGAGCGATCTGCGTGCGCTCGCCGAACAATCCAACGCCTGGCCGTTCGAGCAGGCGAAGGCCATTGTCGCGCGGCTGAAGAAAAGCCCGAAGGACGAGTTGCTGTTCGAGACCGGCTACGGGCCATCAGGCCTGCCGCATATCGGCACCTTCGGCGAAGTCGCGCGCACCTCGATGGTGCGGCACGCCTTTCATGTGCTGACCGAGAACAAGATCAAGACCCGCCTGCTCGCGTTCTCCGATGACATGGACGGGTTTCGGAAAGTCCCCGACAACGTCCCCAACAAGGAGATGCTGGCCGCGCATCTCGGCAAGCCGCTGACGCGCGTGCCGGACCCGTTCTCCAACGAGTACCCGTCGTTCGGGCACCACAACAATGCGCGGCTGCGCGCCTTCCTCGATCATTTCGGCTTCGACTACGAATTCGCCAGCTCGACCGACTATTACACGTCCGGCCGTTTCGACGCGACGCTGCTCAAGATGCTGGCTGCCTACGACAAGGTGATGGCGATCATCCTGCCGACGCTCGGACCCGATCGCCGCGCGACCTATTCGCCGTTCCTCCCCATCAGCAAGACCACGGGTGTCGTGCTGCAGGTGCCGATGATCCGCCGCGACGTAGCGGCCGGCACGGTGACCTATCTCGATCCCGATACCAATCAGGAAGTCGAGACGCCGGTCACCGGCGGCAACGTCAAGTGCCAATGGAAGGCCGACTGGGCGATGCGCTGGGTCGCGCTCGGCGTCGATTACGAGATGGCCGGCAAGGATTTGATCGACTCGGTCAAACTCTCCGGCGCGATCGCGAGGGCGCTCGGCGCCACGCCGCCGGAGGGCTTCAACTACGAGCTCTTCCTCGATGACAAGGGCCAGAAGATCTCGAAGTCGAAGGGCAACGGCCTCACCATCGACGAATGGCTGCGCTACGCCTCGCCGGAATCGCTGTCGCTGTTCATGTATCGCGAGCCGAAGGCGGCCAAGCGGCTGTATTTCGACGTCATCCCGCGCAACGTCGACGACTACCAGCAGTTCATCGACGGCTTCGCCAAGCAGGACGCCAAGCAGCAGCTCGGCAATCCGGTCTGGCATGTCCACAGCGGCCATCCGCCGAAGTTCGACATGCCCGTCACGTTCCAGCTCTTGCTGACGCTGGTGTCGTCGTCGAACGCGGAGAATGCCGAGACGCTGTGGGGTTTCATTGGCCGCTATCGGCCCGGCGTGAGCCCGCAAACGCATCCCAAGCTCGATGCGATGGTCGGCTATGCCATCAACTATTATCGCGACTTCGTCGCGCCGACAAAGACGTTCCGCGAACCGACCGAGACCGAGCGCGCGGCGCTGCAGGATTTGCGGGATGCATTATCGCAGCTTCCGCAGGATGCCACGGCCGAGGACATCCAGAACGTCGTCTACGAGATCGGCCGCCGCGAGCCGTTCCTCGACCAGGTCAAGAAGGGCAAGGACGGCCGTCCCGGCGTAACACTCGACTGGTTCAACATGCTCTACCAGGTGCTGCTCGGCCAGGAAAAGGGCCCGCGCTTCGGCTCCTTTGTCGCGGTGTATGGCGTGCAGAATGCGGTGAACATGATCGACGGCGCGCTGGCGCGGAGTGCGTGACGCGACAGCTTCCGTTCTAGCGAACTCGTAGCCCGGATGAGCGAAGCGACATCCGGGACCGCCGGTGCGGCTAGCTAGCAAAAACCCCGGATGTCGCTTCGCTCATCCGGGCTACAACCTTCGGCCCAGCTCAGATCGACCGCAGCACGTAGCGCCGGTTGTCCTTCTGCACCGGGCGCGCGTTCATCGGATAGAGCTTTGCGAACGCGGCGACATCGGTGGCCGACACCTGGATCGGGTTGGTCAGCAGCAGCCATTCGACCACTTCTGAGCAGGGTGGCGTCGTCAGTGAGCCGGGATAGCGGAAGTAGCTGAGCTTCGTGGGCAGCATGGCGTGGGGATCGATGGTCGTATCTGCCTTCACGGCGGGGCCTTCCGCGGCCGGCATGGTCTTGACGATCTTGCCGAAGGCCGGGTTCGGCCTGCCCTCGGCCATCAGCACGCCGACCACGGCGAGCCCGCCGGCCTCGTTGCGATGGACGAAATGTGCCTCCATCGGAAAATTCTTGCCGCCGATCATGTGCTCGCTCGGCCGGTGGAAATGCACCTGGAGCAGCTTGTATTTGACATCGCCGAGCGTGAGCGTGCTGCCCTCGGTGAAGTTGAGCTGGATCGTGTGCCCGTTGTTGACGATGGTGTCGGCGCTCTTGCCCCAGTTCGGCTTCAGCGCGGGCAATTGCGATTTGACCGTCGCCTCGATGTCGATCGGCGATTGTTGCAGGCCGACCGCGCAGGCCTTGTTGGCCGCGTCGAGATCGCCCCATTTGGCGCCGGCGCCTTCGTAGCTCCAATGCGCACCTTCGGCGGCGAAGGCCGGCTTGCACAGCGGACAAAGCGCAAGACCCGCGAGGGCCTTCAATGCGTGACGGCGATTCATCATATTCCCCCTAACATGAATTTGCTCGGCAATGAGTGGCGGCAACCTATGCGAGAGAGATGATGAGTCGCAAGGCTGCCCGCGGCGAATGCGGCGCGGCTGACGTCATCGCCCGGTCACGACGCCAGGCGAGACGCGATCACTGGCTCGCCCACACGATCCGCGCGATCCAGCCGACCTCGCTCGCCGCCATCCTGCGTTCGGCCTGAGAGGTATCGAGCGGCTGCAACTCCAGAGCCTTTGCCGTGCGGCGCTTCAGCGTCGCCACCGTCACCTCGCCCGCCTTGCTCTTCACCACCACGCGATCCCCTTTGCGGATCGGCGCGCCGGGGGCGACCAGGATGATGTCGCCGTCGCGATAGGCGGGCGCAAGCGCTTCGCCGGAAATCTGCAGCGCGAAGCTGTGGTTGCCCTCGGCGGCGGGAAGGGCAAATTCGGTCCAGCCCTTGCCGATGGGAAGGCCGGACTCGTCGAAGGCACCGCTCGCGCCGGCCAGCGCGAAGCCGAGCAGCGGCACCGAGCGGCCGCCGCCTGCCTCGTCGGCGACCAACCTTGCAAAGGTGTCGATCGACGAATCTGCCGCCGCCAGCGCTTTCGCGATCGATTCGGTCGAGGGCCAGCGCTCGCGGCCGTCGGAGGTGACGCGCTTGGACTTGTTGAAGGTGGTGGGATCGAGCCCGGCGCGCTTGGCGAGGCCGGACGGCGACAGGCCGGCATGCGCCGCCAGCCGATCCAGCGCGCCCCAGATCTGGTCGTGGGTGAGCATCCTCTGCGCTTTGGCCTGCCTGACCATGGAAGGTCCAGCCCGTCGCAACTCAGGAAAACTATCCTCAAATCAATCGGTTTTCCGTTTTCGGTGCAAGAGGCGGCGTCTAAGTCTTGAGTTCGGCAGGGGTGGCCTTTACGGTCCCGCCCGGGATTTAACGACCCACGAGAGACGAAAATCCCCAGGAGACTCAAAGAGCTGTCTCCCCGGGCAAACAGGGCTGCGCAAGCGGTGGTCAAGATCTACAAAATCTGTCCGGCTTCGGCCTGGCGTGAGGCGGAACGGCAGGGTGTCTACCGCGGCAGCGCGGACGATTCGCGCGACGGATTCATCCATTTCTCGACCGCATCCCAGGTTCCCGAGACCCTGCAGAAGCATTATGTCGGGCAGCGCGCGCTGTTCCTGGTCGAGGTCGACGGCGATGCGCTCGGCAGCGCATTGCGGTGGGAGCGTTCGCGCAATGAGGAGCTGTTTCCGCATCTCTATGGCGAGCTCGATCTCGGCGCGGTGATTGCCGTGATCAACCTCAACACGCGCTCCGACGGCGGTCACGACGTTCCGGAGCTTGCCCCGTGATCCGCGCTTTCGACGCTCTCTCGCTGCCGGTGTTGCGTTGGCTCGATCCGGAGGATGCGCATCGCCTCGCGATCCAGGGCCTGCGCTTCCTGCCGCCGGGCAAGCCGCACGCTGACGATCCCAAGCTCGCGGTGCGTGCGTTCGGGCTCAACTTCCCCAATCCGATCGGCATGGCGGCGGGCTTCGACAAGAGCGCCGAAGTGCCGGATGCGCTGCTGCGGCTCGGCTTCGGCTTCGTCGAGATCGGCTCGGTGACGCCGAAGCCGCAAAGCGGCAATCCGCGGCCGCGGCTGTTTCGTCTGGAGCGCGACGAGGCCGTGATCAACCGCATGGGTTTCAACAATGACGGCGCGGAGACAGCCCTGCGCCGGCTCGCGGCGCGCGCGCAGCACGGCGGCATCGTCGGCGTCAATGTCGGCGCCAACAAGGATTCGCCCGATCGCGTCAACGATTACGTCAGGCTGATCGAGACCTTTGCGCCGGTCGCGAGCTATTTCACCGTCAACGTCTCCTCGCCGAACACGCCGGGCCTGCGCAATTTGCAGGAAGGCGCGCTGCTCGACGATCTCCTCGCCAGGGTGATCGACGCGCGCCAGCGGGTGCGCGAGAGCGCCGGCGACACGCCGGTGCTGCTCAAGATCGCGCCCGACTTGAGCCTCGCCCAGCTCGACGACGTCGTGCAGGTCGCGCGCTCGCGCCGGGTCGACGGCATGATCGTGTCGAACACCACGATCGCGCGGCCGAGCACGCTGCGCGAGGAGATGCGCGCCAAGGAACAGGGCGGCCTGTCCGGCCGGCCGCTGTTCCGGCTGTCGACGCGGATGGTCGCCGAGACCTATGTGCGCGTCGAGGGCGCATTCCCCCTGATCGGCGTCGGCGGCGTGGACTCGGGCGGCGCCGCGCTGACGAAAATCCGCGCCGGCGCGAGCCTGATCCAGCTCTATTCGTCGCTGGTCTACAAGGGCCTCGGCCTCGTCGACGAAATCAAGCGCGACCTCACCTCGACCCTATTGCGCACGGGACGGGATTCTCTCTCCGAGATCGTCGGCTCCGACGCCGCCACGCTGACGGCGGAAGCCTGGCCGGGGATGTAGGGGTTTTCTTTACCTCGCCCCGCTTGCGGGGAGAGGTCGGATTGCATCGAAGATGCAATCCGGGTGAGGGGGACTCTCCGCGAGTCCCGCTCTCACCGTCCCTGCCGAGACTCCCCCTCATCCCGACCTTCTCCCCGCAAGCGGGGAGAAGGAGAAGAAAGAAACGTCTTCCTGTACAGTGCCGGATAGCGCGCGGCCTGCAACCCGCCGCGCGAGACGTAGGAGGCGATCAGCGCGCTCCACAGCCCGGCATTGCCGAACGATTGCAGCGCCCACCATGTGGCGAGGAAGATCGCGAGCGAGGCCAGCATCAGATTGCGCATCTCGCGCGCCCAGGTCGCGCCGATATAGATGCCGTCGAAGCCGAAGGCGAACACGCCGGGAATGGGAGCAAGCACGACGAACGGCAGGAATTCCCGCGCGCCGCGACGGACGGCTTCGCTCGCCGTCATGACATCGATCAAGTTCGGCCCAAACAGCGCGAACAGCGCGGACACGATCAGCGCGAAGCCGAGCCCCCATAGCAGCACCAGCCGGGTCGAATCGGCAAATCCCCTGGCATCGCGTGCGCCGAGCGTTCGGCCGCAAAGCTGCTGGGCTGCGTTGGCAAGACCATCGAGGAAGAAGGCGCTGACCAGCAGAAAATTGTTGAGCACGGAATTGGCGGCCAGCGTGACGTCGCCGGCCCGCGCGCCCTTGGCGGTGAAAAACAGAAATACGGCGATCAGCGCCGCGGTGCGGATCAGGATGTCGGAGTTCACCGCCAGCAGCCGCATCAGCTTGGCCCGGTCGAACAGCTCTGCGTACGGCACCGCGAACCCGCCGACCGCATAGCGGCGGCAGACCATCACGCCGAGTCCGAATCCGGCCGCTTCAGACAGCAGCGCGGCGATCGCAGCACCCGCGATGCCGGTGTCGTAGACCAACACCAGCAGGATCGTCGCCGCGGCGTTCACGACATTGATAACAACCTGGAGCGCGAGCGCCGGATTAGCGCGGGCCTGGCCGACCAGCCAGCCGAGGATGACGTAGTTGGCGAGCGCGAGTGGCGCCGACCAGATCCGGATCACGAAGTAGGTCTTCGCCGCGCGCGTGACGCCTTCGCTGCCGCCCATCAGGTCGAACAGCACGGCGGCCAATGGCAGTTGCAGCGCGATCAGGGCTATGCCGATCAGGCCCGCGACGATGAAGCCGCGCACCAGGATCGCGGTCAGCTCGCGCGTCTCGCCAGCGCCGAGCGCCTGCGCCGTGAAGGCGAGCGTGCTCATGCGCAGGAAGCCGAACAGCCAGAACAGGCAATCGAAGATGACGGACGCGATGGCGACGCCGCCGAGCAGCGCGGCGTCGTCCAGCCGTCCGATCGCGGTGGTCGAGACCACGCCGATCAGCGGCGTGGTGAGGTTCGCGACCATCGCGGGGCCTGCGATGGCGAACACCTGGCGGGAGCCGATCTTCAAGTGAACGGGTGCGTGCATGTCAGAACACGAGCAGCATGCTGTCTTCGGCGGCGAGGTGGGCGATGTCGTCGAGGCGCGACAGCACGTCTTCGCTCATATGGGTGAGCACGAGGCGTTTTGCGTCGATTTTGGGAAGATGCTGTTCCAAGGTCTTCAGGCTGAGGTGATTCTTGACCACCTTCTCGTACATATAGGCTTCGGCGATGAAAAGGTCCGCGCCATGCGCCAGCGGAATGAGCGCCTCCGTCCATTCGGTATCGGCGCTGTAGGCCAGCGTGCGACCCTCGGCTTCGATGCGATAGGCGAGGAACGGTCCGCCGGATTCGCCGTGCACGACGGGATAGGGCGTCACCGTCACCGGGCCGAAGCTTCGGCTCTGCCCGGGCGCGAGCTCGATGACCGTCAGCTCGAAGCGCTGTTTCGTCGTCGAGGAATGCTCGAACAGAGCCTCCATCACCGCACGCAGCCGCATCTCGATGCCTTTGGGGCCGGCGATCGTGAGCGGCCGCGTCCGCCGCGAGAACTGCGCGTCGAGCAGAACAAACGGCAGCCCGGCAAAATGGTCGCCGTGGAAATGCGTGATCAGGATGAGATCGATCTCATTGCAGTCGATATCGAGCCGCTTCAGCGCCGGCAAAGCCGACGCGCCGCAATCGATCAGGAAGTTGGCCTCGCGCCCCGAGACGTGGAAACAGGTGTTGAACCTGCCGCCGGATCCGAAGGCGTCGCCACAGCCGACAAAGCGCAATTGCATCGGCCGCGAGCTCCCTAGAGCATGATCCGGAAAAGTGTGAAGCGGTTTTCCGACAAGATCATGCTCAAAACTAACGACTTACCTGCGCGGCGTGCCGAAAACGCGCATCAGCAGCCAGATCGGGATCACGATGACAGCGCCGAGCAGGAAGTAGCGCCACAGCCAGTTCACGGTGTCGAAGCCGAGATCCCACAGCCGCTGGAACAGGAGACGAATGCTGGTGAGGATATTCCAGGGATCGAAGCCGATCGCGGCCAGCACGACGCCGACGAGGATCGAGAGCAGCACCAGGCGAAACGCGACCGCCAGCGGCGAGCCGCCGAGAAAGCGGTTCAGGCCGTCACTGCGGCCGGCCGGCAAATCTCTGACGTCGTGGGCCATCTCAAACTCCTCAGGGGATTCGACCCTATCATAGGGCAAGGCGGGGGACATGGGGAACCCGCAACGGCGCGTCAATCGGTTTACGGGATTTTAATGCGGGCAAGCACACGCCCGGGGCTTTTAAGCCTCAACCTCGGCCGCCTCCGCTTTCAGCATCTTTTCCAGCGTTTCCAGCCGGTCGGCCTCCCGCGGCGGCTTGTCCCAGCGTAAGCGGCTGATGCGGGGAAAGCGCATCGCGACGCCGGATTTGTGCCGCGGCGAGCGCTGCAGCCCCTCGAAGGCGACCTCCAGCACCAGCCCCTTGTCCGGCTCGTGCACCACGTGGCGAACGGGGCCGAATTTTTCGGTGGTATTGCGACGCACGAAGCGGTCGATCTGGAGCAGCTCCTCATCGGTGAAGCCGAAATAGGCTTTTCCGACCGGCACCAGCTCGTCACTGCCCGCGCCTGCGGTCCAGACGCCGAAGGTGTAGTCGGAATAGTAGGACGAGCGCTTGCCGTGGCCGCGCTGCGCATACATCAGCACGGCGTCGATGATGTGCGGATCGCGCTTCCACTTCCACCACTGTCCCTTCGGCCGTCCCGGCAGGTAGGGTGCGTCGCGCCGCTTCAGCATCACGCCTTCGACGGCGTCCGCGTCTTCCCCCGCGCCGGCGCTGGCGGGATCGGCGCGTGCGGCGGTCAGCGCGTCCCAGCTTGCGAAGGGCACGGTGGGCGAGAGATCGATGCGGGGATCGTCGAGCTTGCCGATGAAGGTCTCCAGCCGTTCGCGGCGCTCCGCGAACGGTAGCTCGCGCAAATCGTTCTCGTCGTCGCCGAGCAGATCGTAGGCGCGCAGATGAATCGGAAACTCCTTGATCAGCTTCGGAGACACGACCTTGCGGTTGAGCCGCTGTTGCAGAACATTGAAACTCTGCACGCGCCCTTCGCGCAGGATCAGAAGCTCGCCGTCGATGGCGCCTGGTAGCCGCAATGACGGGACCAGGTCCGGAAAGCTGCCGCTGATGTCCTCGCCGGTGCGCGAATAGAGCCGCGCGGTGATGTGGCCGCGCTCGTCGCGGCCGGCCACCGCCTGCACGCGGATGCCGTCCCATTTCCATTCGGCGATGTAGTCGGCGGGATCGAGCGCGGCGAAATCGGTGTCTTCGATCGCGTGCGCCAGCATCACGGGACGGAACGGCGCGGGATCGCGATTGACCGGCTTGTCGCCGCGGCCTTCCAGCCAAGCGAACAGGTCGAGATAGGGTGGGGCGAGACCGGGCCAGATCAGCTCGACCTCATGCGGGTCCTTGTCACCGAGCGCCGCGGCCGCGGTCTTGGCCAGGCGCGCGGAGATGCCGATGCGCAACGCGCCGGTGACGAGCTTCAGCAGCGCCCAGCGGCCGGTCTCATCCAGCTCGTCGAGCCAGCGCTCGAGCTGCTTCGGCAGCTCGGTCTTGCCGAGTGTGCGCAGCGTGGTGACGACCTCGGTCAGCGTCGGCGGCGGTGGGTTGTTGTGGACACCCACGGCCTTCGGCCACATCAGCGCGATCGTCTCGGAGAGATCGCCCACATAGTCCCAGGATAGACCGAACAAGACCGGGTCAGTTCGTTGGGCGATAAGATCGCGCAGCAGAGAAGGCTTGGCGTGCTTGAAGCTCAGCGCGCCGGTCAGCGCGGCCAGCGCGTAGCCGCGATCGGGATCGGCGACCTCGCGAAAATAGCTGGTGATCAGCCGCAGCTTGTTGTTGCGGCCGGGCTCGTAGGCGAGGCGGTCCAAAAGTTCGGCGAAGCGGTTCATGCTTCGGCCTCGTCAGCGAGCGGCGTCTCGGTCTCCTCCTCGTCGCCATAGCCGACGAGATCGAGCGGCCGTGCCCGCAAACCCTTGCTTTGGCACCAGTGCACCAGCGCGTCTTCCTGGCCGTGGGTGACCCAGATCTCGCCGGCGCCGGTTGCGGCGATCGTGGCGGTGAGGCCGTCCCAATCGGCGTGATCCGAGATCACCAGGGGCAGCTCGATGCCGCGTTGCCGCGCGCGAGCGCGCACCCGCATCCAGCCGGAGGCGAATGCCGTGACGGGATCGGGAAACCGCCGGGTCCAGAGATCGGATGTCGCAGAGGGCGGCGCCAGCGTGATGGTACCGGCGAGCGCCGCCTTCTTGACGCCCTTCACCGGCCGCAACTCGCCGAGCTCGATTCCGCGGCTCTGATAGTAATGCGTGATCTTCTCCATCGCGCCATGCAGATAGATCGGCGCGTCGTAACCGGCTTGGCGCAGCAGTGCGATCACGCGCTGCGCCTTGCCGAGCGAATAGGCGCCGACGAGATGCGCGCGCTCCGGAAATAGCGCGACCGAAGCCAGCAGCTTCTTGACCTCATCGGCCGCATCACCATGGCGAAACACCGGCAGTCCGAACGTCGCCTCGGTGATGAAGACGTCGCAGGAGACCAGCTCGAACGGCGTGCAGGTCGGGTCGGGCGCATCCTTGTAGTCGCCGGAGGCGACGATGCAGGTGTTTTTGCAGGTGACCGCGACCTGCGCCGAACCGAGCACATGGCCGGCCGGGTGAAACTTCACGCTGACATCGCCGAGCCGGATCTCCTCGCCATAGTGGATTGCTTGGGTGGAGCCAGCAAAATTCTCGCCATAGCGCAGCCGCATCATGTCCAGCGTTTCCTGCGTCGCCAGCACCGCGCCGTGGCCGGCGCGGGCATGGTCGGAATGGCCGTGGGTGATCACGGCCCGCTCGACCGGGCGGACGGGGTCGATATGGAAGCCGCCCGGCTTGCAGCATAGGCCGGCGGCAACTGGCAGCAGGATGTCTTGCGGACGCATGCCTGTTATATAGGTTGCGACCCCGCATCTTCGAGTCATCACCGCTTCGTTCCCTGGTTCCCCCCAATGCCCCTGCGCCTGTTCCTGACCTCCGGCGATCTCATGGCCGACCGCCGCTTCGAGTTCGCGCGCGACCTCCAGCTCAAGGGCGATCTGGCGGCCGCCGCCGACCTGCTGGAGCAGACCATCGAGCTTGCGCCGAATTTCACCTCGGCCTGGTTCACGCTGGGCGAAATCCGCGCGCAACTCGGCGAGCGCGACAAGGCCATTGCGGCCTTTCGCAAATCGCGCGAGTCCGACCCGAGCGATCAGCACGGCGCTCATCTGCATCTGATGCGCCTCGGCGACGCGCAATTGTCCGAGATGCCCAAGGCCTATGTGCAGGCCTTGTTCGATCAATACGCGCCGCGCTTCGAACACGTGCTGATCAACGATCTCGGCTATCGCGCGCCGTCGCTGATCTTCAAGGCGGTGGTGGCTGCCCGCGTCGCCGCGAAGAAGCCCGCCCTGTTCAAGCGCGCCATCGATCTCGGCTGCGGGACGGGGCTCGCGGCCGCCGCCTTCGCAAAACAGGTCGACCAGTTCATCGGCATCGATTTGTCGCCCGGCATGGTCAAGGAGGCGCGCGCCACCGGCCTCTATGCCGAGCTCGAAGTCGCCGACATGATCGAAGGCCTGCGCACCAAGAGTGACGCGCGTGCCAACCTCGTCGTCGCTGCCGATGCATTCGTCTATCTCCCCGAGCTCGCGCCGGTGCTCAGCGAAGCCAGGCGCGTGCTCGCGCCCAATGGCGTGCTCGCCTTCACGCTGGAGACGCATGACGGCAGCGGCATCGTTCTCGGCGAAGGCCTGCGCTATGCCCATTCGGCGGAATATGTGCGCGATGCGATAGCGCAGGCCGGCTTCAAGCTCCTCACATTGGAGCAGGCCTCGCCACGCACCGAGAACAACGAGCCGGTGCGCGGCCTCGTCGTGGTCGCCGAGAAAACTTGAGTCTAGGCGCTATAAGCGGGGCTTTAAGCGTCATTGCGTCGCAAAGCCGTGACTTCCCACTTGCGAGCCGTGCGGCGATGCCAGCACAATGCGCGCACCAGGGAGAAATGAATAATGACGAAGAATCCATCGCGGCGCGATTTCAGCGCCGCCGCGCTCGCCACCATCGCGGCATCCACCTTGCCCGCGCCCTACGTCTGGGCTGCCGAGAAGAAATACGATGCGGGGGCCAGCGACACCGAGATCAAGATCGGGCAGACCGTGCCGCATTCCGGCCCCGGCTCGCTCTACGGCGTGCTCGGGCGCATCGGCGAAGCCTATTTCCAGATGCTGAACGAGAAGGGCGGCATCAACGGACGCAAGGTCAAATTCCTCACCATGGACGATGCCTACAGCGCGCCGAAATGCGTCGAGGCCACGCGTCGCCTGGTCGAGCAGGAGGAGGTGCTCGCGCTCTACGGCTCGCTCGGCACCGCGCCGCAGACCGCCGTGCACAAATACCTCAACTCGAAGGGCGTGCCGCAGCTTCTGCTCAACACCGGCGCGTCGAAGTGGAATAATCCGAAAGAGTTCAAATGGACGATGGCGGGCCTGCCGCTCTATCCGACCGAGGCGCGCATCCTGGCGCGGCACGTCGTCAGCGTGAAGCCGAACGCGAAGGTCGGCATCCTCTACCAGAACGACGATTTCGGCCGCGATTTCCTCGGCCCCTTCAAGAAAGTTCTGGAAGACGCCGGCGGCACCGCCAAGGTGATCATGGAGCAGACCTACGATCTGACCGATCCGACCGTCGATTCTCAGCTCATCAACCTCTCGAAATCGGGTGCGGACGTCTTCTACAACATCTCCACCGGCAAGGCGTCGTCGCAGTCGATCCGGAAAGTGGCCGAGCTCGGCTGGAAGCCGCTGCAGCTGCTGTCGGCCGGCTCGACCGGCCGCTCGATCCTCAATGCCGCGGGCCTCGAGAACGCCGCCGGCATCGTCGCCATCCGCTACAACAAGGAAGTCGGCCTGCCCAAATGGGAGAAGGACCCCGACGTGATGGCGTTCGAGGAGCTGCGCAAGAAGTACACGCCGGCGATCGATCAGGACAACACCATCGCCTTCGCCGGCTACGGCCAGGCCGTCACCATGGGCGAGATCCTGCGCCGCTGCGGCGACGAGCTCACCCGCGCCAACGTGCTGAAGCAGGCCTCCAACCTCAAAGGCTTCCACTCGCCTTATTTCCTCGACGGCGTCACCTACGACTACACGCCGGAGGACTACACGCCGATGAAGACGCTCTTCATCTCCACCTTTACCGGCAAGGACTGGGACATCTCCGACAAGCCGATGTCGGAGTAGGCGCTTTTTTCCTTCTCCCCTTGTGGGAGAAGGTGGCGCGAAGCGCCGGATGAGGGGTCTTTCTCCGCGTACTCGAACGGAGCTCTTTCGCGGAGAGATACCCCTCACCCGTCTCGCCGCTTCGCGGCGATCCACCCTCTCCCACAAGGGGAGAGGGAACGTCGGTATCGCGCTCGTCGTTCGCGCCACCCCCTCGACGAACCCACCCCCACGGCTTACCTGTGATGCCGTGCCGCCCCGCATCCGCAAATCTCCGGCCGAGCCCGCCGCGCTGCTGCCCGACCGCTTCCAGGCGTGGTTCGCAGCCCGCGGCTGGTCGCCGCGCGCGCATCAATTGGCGCTGCTGGAGAAAGCGCGCGAGGACCGGTCCGCACTGCTGATCGCGCCGACCGGCGCCGGCAAGACGCTGGCGGGATTTCTGCCGACACTGGTGGAGCTGAGCTCTGCGCCCAAAGCTTCGGCGAAATCGGTGATCTCCACCGGCCGCAGTCTGCAACGCACCGGCGGCCTGCACACGCTCTACATCTCGCCGCTCAAGGCGCTCGCCGTCGATATCGCGCGCAACCTCGAGCGTCCCGTCGCCGAGATGGCGCTGCCGATCAAGATCGAGACCCGCACCGGCGACACGCCGACGTCGCGGCGGCAGCGGCAGCGGCGCTATCCGCCTGATATCCTGCTGACGACGCCCGAACAGCTCGCGCTGCTGCTGTCCTCCGACGACGCGCCATTCCTGTTCTCCTCCTTGAAGCGCATCGTGCTCGACGAGCTGCATGCGCTGGTGACGTCCAAGCGCGGTGATCTGCTGTCGCTTGGGCTCGCGCGGCTGTGGCGATTGGCGCCGCAGATGCGCGCCATCGGCCTGTCGGCGACCGTGGCCGAGCCGGAATCGCTGGCGCGCTTCCTGGTGCCGCAGCCCGGCGGCAAGGAAGCGGCCGCCGACATTGTCGTCGCCGGCGGCGCGGCGCCGCCGCTGGTCGAGATGATGGACACGCGCGAGCGCCTGCCCTGGGCCGGGCACAGCGCGCGCCATGCGCTTCCCGAGATCTACGAGCTGATCAAGGCCAACAAGACCACGCTGGTTTTCGTCAACACCCGCAGCCAGGCCGAGATGCTGTTCCAGAATCTCTGGAGCATGAACGACGACAATCTCGCCATTGCCCTGCATCACGGCTCGCTCGACGTCGCGCAACGGCGCAAGGTCGAGGACGCGATGTCGGCGGGACGCTTGCGTGGCGTGGTCTGTACCTCCTCGCTCGATCTCGGCGTCGACTGGGGCGACGTCGATCTCGTCGTCAATATCGGCGCGCCCAAGGGCTCCTCGCGCCTGATGCAGCGCATCGGCCGCGCCAACCACCGGCTCGACGAAGCCTCGCGCGCGGTGCTGGTGCCCGCGAACCGCTTCGAGGTGCTGGAGTGCCGCGTCGCGATCGACGCCATCGCGGAAAATGCGCAGGACACGCCGCCACTACGCATCGGTGCACTCGACGTGCTGGCCCAGCACGTGCTCGGCTGCGCCTGCGGCGAGCCGTTTTTCTCCGACGAGCTCTACGACGAAGTGCGCACCGCCGCGCCCTACGCCGATCTCACGCGGCAGGATTTCGACGACGTGGTCGATTTCGTCGCCTCCGGCGGCTACGCGCTGAAGACCTATGAGCGCTTCGCCCGCATCAAGCAGGACAAGGAGGGGCGCTGGCGCGTCGCCAATCCCAAGGTGCGGCAGAGCTACCGCATGAATGTCGGCACCATCGTCGAGGACGACATGCTGAAGGTGCGGCTGGTGCGATCGCGCGGGGGAGGCGCGGGGTCAACGGGCGTGATCGCGCGCGGCGGCAGGTTGCTCGGCGAGATCGAGGAAGCCTTCATCGAGGGCCTCAGCCCCGGCGACACCTTCGTGTTCTCAGGCGAGGTGGTGCGTTACGAAACCCTGGTCGAGGACCAGGTCTACGTCTCGCGTGCCAACGACAAGGACCCGAAAGTGCCGTCCTACATGGGCGGCAAGTTTCCGCTCTCGACCTATCTTGCCGAACGGGTTCGCCGCCTCCTCGATGACGGGCGCGCGTGGGGTGCCTTGCCGGAGCAGGTGCGCGACTGGCTGTCGTTGCAAAAGGACGTCTCGCGCGTGCCTGAAGTGCGCGAGCTCCTGGTCGAGAGTTTTCCCCGCGCCAACAAGCATTACATCGTCTGCTATCCCTTCGAAGGCCGTCTCGCGCACCAGACGCTCGGCATGCTGCTGACACGCCGGCTGGAGCGCGCCCGCGCCCGGCCGCTCGGCTTCGTCGCCAACGAATATGCGATCGCGGTCTGGGCGCTCGGCGACATGTCCTCCATGATCCGGGACGGCAGGATCGATCTCGACGCGCTGTTCGACCCCGATATGCTCGGCGACGATCTCGAAGCCTGGCTTGCCGAATCCGCGCTGATGAAGCGCACCTTCCGCAATTGCGCGATTATCTCCGGCCTGATCGCGCGCCGTCACACCGGCGAGGAGAAGAGCCGCCGCCAGGTGCTGTTCTCGACCGATCTCGTCTACGACGTCTTGCGCAAGCACCAGGCCGATCACGTGCTGCTGCGCGCCGCGCGCGCCGATGCCGCCACCGGCCTGCTCGATCTGCGCCGGCTCAGCGACATGCTCACGCGCATCCAGGGCCGCATCACACATCGGGAACTCGATCGCGTCTCGCCTCTCGCGGTCCCCGTGATGCTGGAAATCGGCCGCGAGTCAGTCTATGGCGAAGCGGGAGACGAGCTGTTGGCGGAAGCCGCCGACGAGCTGGTCAAAGAGGCGATGGGATAACAGCAGGTTTTGACGTGACGGCAGGCGCGCTAGTTTCAGGGGATGTCGAGGACATGCGCGTTTCGAATGTCAGCATCAGCAGCGTGACCTTCGCGGCCGATCTTTCCGGCGCCCTGTTCTGGGAAGAGCAGCGCCTGCTCGTCGTCTCCGACCTGCATCTGGAAAAAGGTTCCAGCTTCGCCATGCGCGGCGTGCTGCTGCCGCCTTACGACACCATCGCGACGCTTGGCCGGCTCGCTGCTGTCATCTCCCGCCATGATCCGCGAATCGTCATCGCGCTCGGCGACAGTTTTCATGATCGCACCGCGCATGGACGGCTGTCGGCGGAGGATCGCGACGCGGTCGCCGCCTTGCAGGCCGGCCGCGACTGGATCTGGATTTCCGGCAATCACGACCCGGCGCTGCCGCGTGATCTCGGCGGCACCGTCGCCGACGAAGTCGCGATTGGTCCGATCACCTTCCGCCACGAGCCGACCGGCGCGAGCGGCGAGATCGCCGGCCATCTCCATCCCAAGGCTCGCGTCTCCGCGCGCGGCCGTTCGATGGAGCGCCGCTGCTTCGCCTGCGACGGGATGCGCGCCGTGATGCCCGCCTTCGGCGCCTATGCCGGCGGCCTCAGCATCCGCGACGTGGCGTTTGCAAAGATCTTTCCGAAGAACGGGTTTGTCGCGCATTTGCTCGGCGACCGCCGCGTCCACGCGATCGCCGCGTCGCGGTGCAGCTAAGCCGCCTTCGCCTGCACATCGTCGCAGAACTCCGCCAGCCGATCGGCCAGCCGCAGCGTCGCTGGACTTGCGCCCGGCGCAGCCATCAATGCGACTTCCGTCCGGTTGATTGGCGCAAATCCGTCCTTCGCGGTCAGCACGCGGTGGTCGGACTGGATCGCCATCTCCGACAGGATGCTCAAGCCCATGCCGGCGGCGACCGCAGCCTGGATGCCGGCGAGGCTCGATGACGTATAGGACATGTGCCAGGGCCGGCCCGCGCTTTCCAGCGCGTGGATGGCGCCGGCGCGGTAGAGGCAGCCGAGCGGAAACCCGATCAGCGGCACCGAGGCGACATCGGCGTGGATCGGATGGCTCTTGCTGGTCACCCAGTGCACCTGCTCCGGCCACACCGCGATCGCGCCCTTCGCCCCGGCCTCGCGCTTGAACAGTGCGAGGTCGAGCTCGCCGCGTTCGAGATCGCGGGCCAGATTCTTGCTCTGGTCGGCGCGCACATCGAGCCGCAGGCCCGGATGCGAACGCGAGAACGTCCCCAGCAGCTTCGCCAGCCGGTACGCGGCAAAATCCTCGGGAATGCCGAGCCGGATCGCGCCTTCGCCGTCGGGCTGGCGCAGCACGTCGCGCGCCTCCTCCGCGAGCGACAACAGCCGCCGCGCATAGGACAGCAGCCGCTCGCCGGCTTCGGTCGGGCGAACATCCTTGCCGTCGCGATGCAGCAGCACCTGGCCGACATCCTCCTCCAGCCGCTTGATCTGCTGGCTGACGGTCGATTGGGTGCGATGGACGCGCTCGCCGGCGCGGGTGAAGCCGCCGGCATCGACCACCGAGACGAAGCTGCGCAGGAGCTCCAGATCGAGCATGGGCGCCTCCATTCGAAAATCCACTAGCTAGAAGTTAATCATTTAATTTCCAAATGACAAGCCGGCTCCCTAGATCGAGGGCTCAGGAGAATGTCGCTCATGTCGCTCACCCCCTCGCTCGCCGTTCCCCGCAGCCGCTTCAACACACTGCCGCTTGCGATCGGGCTGTTCTGCCTGCTCTGGAGCTACGCCTTCGTCGCCGGCAAGATCGGCGTGACCCATTGCCCGCCGCTGATCCTGCTCGCCGCGCGGTTCTCGCTCGCCGGCATCCTGATTCTCGGTGCCACGCTGGTCCGCGGCGACGACTGGTCGCTGTCCTGGCGCGACGCCGCGATCTTCGCGGTGCTCGGCGTCGCCAATAACGCGCTCTATCTCGGCCTCGGCTACACCGGGCTGCAATCGGTTTCCGCCGGCCTCGGCGGGCTGATCGTGTCGGCCAATCCGGTGTTCACGGCGGGCCTCGCCGCGCTGCTGCTCGGCGAAGGCATGACCTGGCGCAAGGCGAGCGGTCTCCTGCTCGGCATCATCGGCGTGACCCTGATCGTCTGGCACCGCCTGTCGGTCGGCACCGACTCGCTGCACGGGATCGTGTTCACGCTGGCCTCGCTCGCCTCCCTCGTCGCCGGCACCATTTTGTTCAAGCTGCTCGCGCCGAAGGGCTCGTTGTGGATCGGCAATGGCGTGCAGAATCTCGCCGCCGGCATCGTGCTGACGCCGGTGGCGCTGACCTTCGCCGATGTTCATGCCATCGACTCCACGCCGGGCCTGATCGGCGCCTTCGCCTTCCTCGTGCTCGGCGGCTCGATCCTGGCCTACTGGCTCTGGTTTCATCTCCTGAAAGTGTGTGGCGCGACGGCTGCGAGTGCCTATCATTTCCTGATGCCGCCGCTCGGAATGCTGTTTGCCTTCATCGTTCTTGGCGAGCACGTCGAGGCGCGCGATCTGCTCGGAATCATCCCGGTCGCACTTGGCATCTACCTGGTGACGCGGCCCGCCAAATCCGTCTCGTAACAGGAGTCCATCATGCCCATTTCCATCACCCTGATCGGCGGTCCCACTGCGCTGATCGAGATCGATGGCTTTCGCCTGCTCACTGATCCGACCTTCGATGCGCCAGGCGCCTATCAACTGCCGCACGTGAAGCTGGAGAAGACGATTGGACCCGCGCTGAAGGCCGACGCAATCGGCCCGGTCGACGCGGTCCTGCTCAGCCACGACCAGCATTCGGACAATCTCGACAATTCCGGCCGCGAATATCTCAAGCACGCAAAGCGCGTCCTGACGACAGAAGCCGGCGCCAAGCGCCTCGGTGGCCATGTTGAAGGCCTGGTGCCGTGGGGCACGACACATCTGAAAGATCGCGACGGCAATTCGCTGACGATCACCGCGACCCCGGCGCGTCACGGCCCGGCGGGCATCGAGCCGTTGTCAGGCGACGTCATCGGCTTCGTGGTGTCGTCGAGCCGGACCGACACAACCTCCATCTATATCAGCGGCGACACCACCTGGTTCGACGGCGTCGCCGAGGTCGCGCGCCGCTTCAAATGCGGCGTGGTGATGCCTTTCGCCGGCGCCGCGCAAACGCGCGGGCCGTTCCATCTCACCATGGACACCAACGACACCATCGAGACCGCACGCGCCTTCCCCGAGGCGATGATCGTGCCGGTTCATACGGAGGGTTGGGCGCATTTCCGCCAGAACAGCGAGGATCTGCGCAAGACCTTCGACGTGCTCGGCTTCGGGACAAGGTTGCGGTTGCTGGAGCCGGGCGTGCCGACCGTGGTGCAGGCGCCGTAGCCCCCCAGTGTCGTCCTGGCGAAAGCCAGGACCCATTACCCCAGGGAGCAGTTTGACGCTGAGTGGTAACTCCGAATTCCCGTAATCACGACTGCCTGTGGTTATGGGTCCTGGCTTTCGCCAGGACGACTCGGGGAGAGCGCCTGCGCTCGCAATGACGAAGGTCAATCCTTCCGAAACACGATCGACGCCATCCAGCCCGTCATCAGCGCCATCGCGGCAGTGACGAGGCCGTAGATCAGCCCGTTCTGCCGCGCCGTCGTTGCGACGAACTGCTCGAAGCCGACCTTGACGATCTCGAACGCGGTCTCGGTCTTGCCGATGAACGCGCCGTCGGCAAACAGCTTGATCTCCACCTCATAGGTGCCGATCGGCACCTCCGCCGGCAGGGGAATGCCGGTACGGAACAACGTCGGCGTCAGGAACGTCACCGCGCTCGGATCCTCGCGGTAAAGACCGCGCTGGGTTCGCAGGCGGATGAAGGCGGAGCGGAACGCGTCGTTCGGCACCACGTCGGCATAGTCGCCGCTGACGCGTTGGGTCAGCAGCACGTTGTTGAGCCCGATCTGCTGGCGCCGCGCGATCTCGGGCGACGTGATGACGTCGAACGGGCGGTTGGCGAACAGTGCGAGATAGCTCGGCACCGCCAGGAACTGGCGATAGTCGGTGTTGATCCAGATCCCGAAAGTGCGCTCCTTGCGCCGCGTCACCATGTCGGCGCGCGGGCCCATCACCGTGACCACGAGATCGTAGGTCCTGCGGTCGACGGGCGTCGAGGCATCCTTCTCGACCGAGCCGAACAGCACGAGCTCCTCGCCGGAATAGTTCGGCGTCACCGTGACGCGATGGTTGGAGACCGACACGATCAGCCGCTCGGCGCGCGCAGCGGAGCCGAGCAGCACAACGAGCAGGACCGCGAGAGCTATACGCATCATCCATTCACCCCCAGCTCGCGGATGGTGAAGAGGTCTTCGGGCCGGATCACCAGCTCGATCGCGAAGCGAACACCGACCGAGAGGATCAGCAGGCCGAGCAGCAGCCGCAACTGCTCACCGCGGATCTTCTGGCCGGCGCGTGCGCCGAACTGCGCACCGGTGACGCCGCCGACCATCAGGATCAGCGCCAGCACGGCGTCGACCAAATGATTGGTCACCGCATGGAGCAGGGTCGCGAACAGCATCGTGACCAGCGTCAGGACCATCGAGGTGCCGATCACCGTCGAGGTCGGCACCCGCAGCAGGTAGATCATGATCGGCACCAGGATGAAGCCGCCGCCGATGCCCATGATGGCGCCGATGAAGCCGATCAGGATGCCGACGATCACCACCGGAATGACCGAGAGGTAGATCTTGGAGCGCTTGAACCGCATCTTCAGCGGCAGGCCATGAATCCAGTTATGGGTCCGGCGCGGCGGCAGCGCGCCGCGCCGGGTCCGCATCAAAGCGCGCAGGCCTTCGGAGAACATCAGGCTGCCGACGGTGGTGAGCAGCACGACATAGGACAGTGCGATCATCAGATCGAGCTGGCCGAGCGCGCGCAGCTGCGTGAAGGTCCACACGCCGAGCGCCGTCCCGGTCACGCCGCCGCACAACAGCACGCTCGCCAGCGCGGGGTCGATCGCGCGCCGACGCCAATAGGCGAGCGCGCCGGAAAAGGACGAGGCCGCGATGTGGCTCGCGACGGAAGCGACCGCGACCGCCGGCGTGATGCCGATGAAGATCAAAAGCGGCGTCATCAGGAAGCCGCCGCCGATCCCGAACATGCCGGAGACGAAGCCGACCGCCGCGCCCATCGCCAGCACGAGGAAGACGTTGACCGGAAGATCGGCGATCGGGAGATAGAGCTGCATCGAGAGACCACGCTTCCCGCGAGACGGATCGATTGCGCGGAATGCTCGCAGGAGGGCAGAACGATTGCCGCGCCTCTCAATAGCGGAATTCGGCGGCGGGCGGGACCAGGAATTTCGGGCGTGGTGAATGGCTGCGGTGAGGAGGGTGATCGAGGACGCCGTGGCTCCTCCAAAGTCGTCCTGGCGAAAGCCAGGACCCATTATCCCGACTGGTCGTTATCGCGGCAGGCTGTGGCCACACCGTCCTCCAACAACGATCGCTTGTGGTAATGGGTCCTGGCTTTCGCCAGGACGACGAGGCGAGATTTTTCGTCAGAGACGATTGAGCGACCGCTCTCAGCGCACCGCCGAGGCCGCGCGCTTGGCGGCAACCGGCTTCGGCGCAGGCTTCGCGTTGGCCTGCGGGGCGCTGTCCCAGCCGCCGTTCGGGGCCGCAACATTGACGGCGTCGTCGGGCTGCGGCTCGGCGCTGAAGGTCTGGATCGCGAGCTTGGCGGCCGCGAGCGACTGCGGGTCGAGACGCTTGGCGACGTCATCGCGCTTGGTTGCTGCGTCCGCGTCGCCCTGGGCGGCGGCGAGGGTGAACCATTTGTAGGACTCGGCGAGGTTCTGCTCCACCCCGATGCCGCGGGCATAGAGGATGCCGAGGTTGAACTGGCTGTCGGCGACGCCGCGATCGGCGGCCTTCCGGAACCACAGTGCCGCGCTCTTGTAATTGGCGCCGCGTCCGCCGCCGTCGGCATCGAGCACCGCGAGATTGTGCATCGCCTTGGCGTTGCCGCGCTCGGCGGCTTGCGTGTAGTAGCGGCGGGCGATGTCGGCGTCCTTCTTCACGCCGAGACCCTTTTCGTAGAGCGTCCCGAGGCGGAAGGTCGCGGGCACCACGCCGGCCTGCGCCGCACGGTCGTACCATTTGGCGGCTTCGTCGTAATTCGCGGCCACGCCCTTGCCCTCGGCAAAGCGCACGCCGATCTCGTAGGCCGCGGTCGCATCGCCCTTGATCGCGGCGGTGCGCAAGGCGGGGCCACCGATGCCGTCAGGCAGCTTTTCGCCCGGCGGCACCTGGATCATCGCGAGTTTCGCGCGGCTCGTGCCCGACAGCGCGCCGGTGACGTCGTTGGAGGCCGCAGGCGGGGTTGGCGCCGCGGTTTGCGGGATTTCGACCGAAGCGGTGCCGCTCGGGCTCGTCACGGACCCCGGCGCGGCATTGTTCTGCGACTGCTTTCCGATCGGCGTCGGCGAGGTCATCGAGGGCGTGACCTGCTCTGGCGCGGCGGGCTTGCTCTCAACGGGCGGCGGGGCTCGCGGGGCGGGCTCGCTCGACGTATTCTCCATCGCCTGCGGCGACGACGACGGGCTGCTGCCATCGAGCAGGTTCATCGCCATCTTGAAGGTGCCGAGCACGATCACGACCACGCTCGCGCCGACCAGCAGCGAGCGGATTTTCGAGGTGATGGTCGAGCCACCTTCCTGGCCCTTGTCCTTGGCGCGGGCGATTGCGGCCTTGGCGCCACGGGCCGGCTTTTCGGGCGGCTGCGCGGCCGCGGCCTGGGCTGCGCGGCGCGCGGCGGCGATGAAGCTCGACGACGATACCGGCTCCTTCGGCGCGGCCGGGATTTCGCTGATTGCGCTTTCGGACGCGGCAATGCGCTCCGACGGCGTGGCGATGCGTGCACCCGGCCGGGTGCCGGGCTCGAGCGGGTGATCCGGCGGCAGTTCGGGCGCAAGCGCGGCGCGCGGGGGCGCCGTATGCGGCTCCAGGATTTCGCTGATCGCGCGTGGCGGAAGCGGCGGCGCCATTGGCATCGGCATCGGCGGCGGCGCTGCCGGCGCGGCGGCATGGAATTCGCGCGGCGCGGCGGCGAAGGCGGCTTGCGCCGCCTGCGCGGCGGCCGGATTGGGCAGCTCGGGCTTCGGATCGTATTTCGGGTGCTGCTGTTGCTGCGGCCGCTGCTCGCGCGCCATCGGCGCGGGCGCCATGGGAGCGGCCATCGGCATCGGCATCGGCTGCGGCGCAGAGGCGGCGGGCGGCGCGGTGCGCACATTGCGAAGATCACCCTCGATCATCGAGAGACGATCGACGACGTGGCCAAGCGCGTTGTGGACGGCCTCCAGCGAATCCTGGGTGGTCCGGTTGGTTTCGGCCTGGCTGAAGCGGATGTCGGAGAGCTCGCGCTTGACGAGATCGACCATGCCGGAATCGGCAGGCGGCGCGGAGTTGCGGCTCTCGGCGAGCGCGGAATAGGTCGCCTGCTGCCGCTCCAGGTGGCGCAGGATGTCGTGCAACCCGTCCTCGACGCGGCTGAAATTGCCGTTGCGCGGATCGGCGGCGGCCTCGAGCCGCTCCAGCAGATACGACACCCGCTGTTCAAGATGAGCAAAGGTCGAAGCCGAGTCGTTGCCGACCTGCATGCGATCGAAACGGTCGGACAGGGCGCGGATCGCGCTTTCGAGATGCTCGCTGCTCTCGGAGGGCTGAGGGCGCTCGCGTGTTTCCAGAGCGGCGGTGAGCGCCGCGATGCGCTGCTCCAGCACCGCAAAACTGTCGCCGTTGCCCGAGGCGCGGGTGACCTGGTCGACCTTGGACGACAGCAGCTGCACGTCGTCCGAGAGCCGGGCCAGCGCTTCGTTGGAAGCGACGTTGGAGACGATGCCGCGCAGCGCCGAGATCGCGCCTTCGAGCTGGCGGACCGTGGACGGATCGTCATTGGCGCGCAGGATCAGATCGAGCTTGGCGCCGAGATTGCGGATCGCCTCGTCATAACCGGTGAGCTGCTCGGCCGGCGTCAGCGTGCGCAGCACCTGCTTGATCTCGGACAGCGCGTGCTCGATGCCGGACAGGACCTGACCGTCGGTGCCGTTGGAGCGGGTCTCGTCGATGCGCCGATGCAGCGAGCGGATCTCGTTCTCGATCGATTCGATCGCGCGGCGCGGCATCGCCTCGGTGATGGCGTTGCGGATCTCCGCAAGCTCGCTGCGGAACGTGTTGATCGCCTGCTCGGTATTGTCAGGGCGCTGCAGCGATTCGATCTGGCTCGTGATCTTGAGCAGATGGCGCTCGAGCGCAGAGAAATCCGGCCCCGGCTGCGGTGGCGGCGGAGCGTAGGCAGGCGCGGGCGGCGCCATCGCGGGTGCGTAAGGAGCTGCCGCAGGCGCGATCGGCGGTGCGGCGCGCGGCGGCATCTGCCTGGGCGTAAAGCCGTCGAGCTCGCTCTGCCGTGCCGTGATCTCGGCGACGGCGACGTCGAACGAAGCGGGGCTCAGGGGCGGTGAGCTGCGATAGACCTGCGCTGCCGCGCGCTCGACTGCATCGGCCTGGCGCTGGCGCATTTCAACGGGGGCCTGTCGCGGTGCCGGAGCCTGCTGCGGCTTCGAAATTTGCGACAGCCTTGCATCGAGCCGCGAGATCGCATCGTTGAGCTGGCGCGCAACGCCCTGCTCACGCGAGACGTCCTGTCGCGAAGTGTCTTGCCGCGAAGGATCTTGGCGCGGCGCGGGTTTTGAAATCCGTTCGATCTGCTGGGTGATGGCATCGAGCCGCTGGTGGATGTCGGCGACTTCGCGGCTTTCCTGGCTCGGCGCGTGACTCGGTGCTTGACTCGGAACGTGCTGGGCTTGCGGACGCTGGTCGTAAAGTCCGCGAAAGTTCGGCGGGGCGGTCTCGCCGAGCGTGGAATTCAGCCAATCGTTGAGTGACATGCCGGCGCGACGCGCAGCAGCTTCGGCCCGCTCCCGGACGGATGGATCGATGCCGTCAACACTCCACGATACGCGCGAATTCATGACTCTGTCCGGTTCCGACTCCGGCGCCCCACCCGGCGCCTCCAGTCTCCCCTCGCGTGCCGGTTGAAAGACAATCGGATTTGGCGCGGGTCGTCTGCCTCGAAAACCGACTTTTGTCTGTTACGGTAAATAACGGGTTAAGGAACCCGTTGACGGTGTCTTAAAGTTGGGCGGGGGCGCTGTGCTCCCCAGCCCGTCGGATGCGATCGGAATCTCGCATTGCCAGGAACTCTCCGGGTGCTAGCAGCTCGGAACTTCAGCGACCAAAGGATGGCTCAGAATGGCTGGTCTGACCGAAGAAGAAGTTCGCAAACGCGCTTGTGAGATCTGGAGGGTGCCGGCGAGTCCAGCGGGAAAATGGACACCTTCTGGTACGAGGCCGAAAGCAACTTCTGGCCGAACGCTCGGAGCAAGGCGAGGTGCCGCCCGGAATGACTGACAATTTGCCGAGCTAGGTGCTGTACCCAAACCGTCAATGGCATTGGACTTAGATCCCGATCGCGTCCAAGGACACGCGGCAGGAGTTTGTGGCACCCTTGTCGGTTCTCGCATCGGGCCTTAATTCCTGCCCAGACGACACCGGCGAAGGAGATCAGTCCATGCAGCGGAAAAGTTGGGCCTCGTACGAGTGCCCCATGGCCCGCTCCGTTGACGTCATCGGCGACTGGGGCAGTTTGATGATCCTGCGCCAGGCCTTCGGGGGCACGACCCGATTCGACGATTTCCAGAAGGAGCTGGAGATGTCGCGGAATCTACTGACCGCCCGCCTGAAGAAACTCGTCGCCTCTGGCATTCTCGAACGCCGGCCCATCACCGAGGAAGCGCGGCGGCACGAGTACGTTCTGACCGAGATGGGCGAGGATCTCTTTGCGACCATCATCGCACTTCGCCAATGGGGCGACCGATGGCTATTCCGGCCCGATCCGCCCCCCATTCGAATGCTTGACGGCATCGACGGCAGCGAACTGGAGCCGATAAAGGTCCGCTCCTCCCTTGGGCGCGAGATCACGCTTGCCGATATTCGCTTGCGCCGGCGCGCCGCGGGCAAGCCGAAGGCTCGGGCCGGCAACCTCTAGAGCTTTATCGGTTCTAGAGTCTCGTTTGACGCGTTTTCTTCACGCAAACCGGCCTCCATTTCGCTCGAAAACGCTCTGGTTCACGCCGGCGCCGCGACGAGGGCTTGCCAACGATCATTCATGTCAGTAAAAGTTCAATAATGAGACTAACAGGTCAGGCGACCTAGCGCGAGGAGTATGAAATGCGGGCAGCGTACATCAACGGCTACGGCGACAATTCGGTGGTCACCTACGGGGAGGTCAGCGACCCCGTTGCGGGCGCCGACGAGGCAATGATCGAGGTTCGGGCCGCCGGTGCGAATCCCGTCGAGGTCGCCATGCGCCAGGGTCTGTTCCATGCCGCCTTTCCATTCACCTTTCCGCAGGTGATGGGCTACGACGTCGCGGGCGTTGTTGTCTCCGCGCCCTCGGGCGCGGCGTTCAAGGCAGGTGACGAGGTTTACGCCCGCCTGCCTAACCGGCGTCCCGGCGCCTATGCCGAGCGCGCAGCCGTTCCACTGAATCTCCTGGCCCACAAGCCGCGCACCCTTTCGTTCGAGGAGGCGGCGAGCCTGCCGACCGTCGCCTTGACCACCTGGCAGGCATTTGTGGAGCGCGCCCGGCTCAAGGCCGGCGAAAGCATCTTGATCCAGGCAGGGGCGGGTGGCGTCGGCGCCTTCGCCATCCAGCTCGCCAAGCACCTCGGGGCCTACGTCGTTGCGACGGGCGGACCGAACAGCCAGACGTTCATGGCCGGGCTCGGAGCGGACCGCACGATCGACTACACAGCCGAAAGCTTCGAGGCTGCCGGCCCGTTCGATGTGGTCTATGACGGTGTGTGCGGTCCACTGACCGAGCGTGGCATCGACACCCTGCGCGAAGGCGGCCGCTATGTCGGTCTCGTGCGCACCGCCGACGCCCAGAGCTATCGCGAAATCGGCTTCCCGCCTCCCGTGGCCGAGCAAGCTTCGGCGGCCGTTCGACCGTTCATCGCGCGCGCCGCTGCCCGAAAGGCGGAGTTCCACGGCCCTCTCACCCGGCCGGACGGCGCTCAACTGGCGGAGATCGCGGCCCTGATCGACACCGGCGCCATCCGCGCTTCCGTGAGCGCGGCCTATGGCTTCGACCAGCTCGCCGCCGCCTACGAGCTTCTGGCCGGCCGACATACGCGCGGGAAGCTCGTCATCGTCCCCTGAGGCAAGGCTCCTTCAACAAGTCCGCGGAACGGAGGCAACCATGAGCGACATCCCCGCTAGGATCAGCATCGACAAGTCCACGCCGGGGTATTGGCGCGTGACCTTCAACAACCCGCCGATCAACGCGATCGACGATCGCACCTACGACGAGTTCTACGACCTGGTGGAGGAGATCGAAGCGGACGATGCGTTGAAGGTCGTGACCTTCGAGAGCGCCAACCCGGACTTCTTCATCGCTCACTACAGCACAGCCGAGCCCCACAGCCGGTTCGGCGCGCCACGCTGGATCGAACCGGCCACCAAGCTGGCTCAGAGTAACGTCCTCAGCATTGCAGTGATCCGCGGCCGGGCGCGCGGCGGTGGAAGCGAGTTTACCCTGGCCTGCGACATTCGCTTCGCCAGCAGGGAAAAGGCGATCTTCGGCCAGCCAGAGGTCGGATGCGGCCTCATCCCAGGCGGCGGGGCGCTTCAACGCCTGCCGATCCTGGTGGGCCGCTCTCGCGCCATGGAGATCATCCTCGGCAGCGACGATTTCGATGCGGAGACCGCCGAACGATACGGCTGGATCAACCGCGCCATCCCCGAGGCCCAGCTTGATGAGTTCGTCGCGAATTTCGTGCGGCGCATCCTGTCGTTCGACAAGCAGGCGCTGAGCACCTGTAAAGCGACGATCAACCAGCACGGGCTGCCGGACCCCGCTCAGCTGCAGGCGACGCAGGACACCTTCTTCACGACGTTCGGCTGGCCAGGCGCAGCAGAGCGCATGGCGAAGCTGCGCGCGCGAGGCATTGGATCCGCCGGCGACTTTGAGCTGAACCTCGGCCGCGAAGTCGGGAATCTTTAGCCGACAGCGGTCTCAGCCCTTGCCTTCCCGCTTGCCTTCCTCCAGCGGCACCACGGTGCCGTTTGCGCTCATCGCCGACAGCGCCTCGAGCGCCTCTTCGCAGAAATCGGCGACCATCTGCTCATGCCGGGCTCCGAGCTGAAGCAGCAGCAGGTTACCGAGGTCGAGCACGCCGGACGCGGCCCCTTCCGGAAAGCGCTTCTTCAGGATGCGCTCGTAGTTCTCGTGGCGATCGCGGTGGTGCTCGAGCCGGGCCATCAGGTCGGTGCGCATGGGCTCGAGGCCGATGCTGTCGAGCGCATGCAGCCGCACCAGGAGGTCGTCCTTGATGGAGGGGGGCGTGCTTGGCCGCGCGGCCCAGTGCCGCAGCGCTGTTCGGCCCTCCGGAGTCAGCGTATAGATCAGTTTGTTGGGTTTGCCGGTCTGCACGACCTCGCGGCCCTGGATGTAGCCGCGGTCACGCAGCTTGGAGAGCTCGCGGTAGATCTGCTGGTGGTCGGCCTTCCAGAAGAAGCCGATCGAGGAATCGAATGTCTTGGCGAGCTCGTAGCCCGTCATCGGACGTTCCGTCAGGCATGCGAGGATTGCGTCGCCCAAAGCCATGACCCGGTCCTCCTGTTCTCGACCTTAACCAATTGGCTTGACTTTATGCGCATCGGCGCATATGCGTCAATGTGCATATGAGGCGACCCAACAACGAGGGCAAACACCGCCCCGAAAACCCCAATGGAATCAACCTTCGCGCTACTGTGCATGGGGTTGTTTTCGCGTTTTTTTACGCAAGCCTTTAGGGAGGCAGCTGAATGACCGGCCTCGAGTCCTGGTACGGCTACATGAAGTCGCATGACCAGGCAGCGCTCTGGGACCTGCTCCATCCCGACGCAATCTTCGAAAGCCCCGTCGTGCACGCGCCGCAGCGCGGCCGCGACATCACCTTCAAATATCTGGCCAGCGCCGAGAAGGTGCTTGGCGGTCCCGGCTTCACCTATGTCGGCGAATGGAAGAGTGAGAGCGGCGCGGTGCTCGAATTCAAGACCATGATCGACGGCATCGAGATCAACGGCGTCGACATCATCAGCTTCGACGGCGACGGACGCATCACGCATTTCAAGGTGATGGTGCGGCCGCTCAAGGCGATCAACATGCTGCACCGCCTGATGGCGGAGCAGTTGGCCGCCGCCCAATCCTAATCCAGCATCATCACTTCAAGGCCTGCCGGGAGACCACCATGCCGATCTACAAAGCCCCCGTCGAAGACGTGAACTTCCTGCTCAACGACGTCTTTCAGATCGATCGCTACGACAATCTGGCCGGCTTCTCCGATGCCTCGAGCGACGTGCGCGAAGCCATTCTCGGCGAAGCTGCCAAGCTCGCCGAAGAGGTGCTGCAGCCGCTCAACCGCGTCGGCGATCTCGAAGGCTGCAAGCGCGCCGATGACGGCAGCGTCACCACGCCCAAGGGCTTCAAGGAGGCGTTCAAGCAGGTCGCCGAGGGCGGCTGGCTCGGCCTGTCGGCACCGACCGAGTTCGGCGGTCAGGGTCTGCCGGTGACGCTCTCCCAGGCTGTCAACGAATTCCAGATCTCCGCCAACATGGCATTCTCGATGTATGGCGGCCTCACCATGGGCGCGACCGCAGCGCTGATCGTCCACGGCACGCCGGAGCAGAAGCAGACCTACGTGCCGAAGATGGTGGCGGGCGAATGGACCGGCACCATGAACCTGACCGAGCCGCATTGCGGCACCGACCTCGGCATGCTCCGCACCAAGGCGGTCCGGCAGGCCGATGGCAGCTTCAAGATCACGGGCACCAAGATCTTCATTTCGGCCGGCGAACACGACCTCGCGCCCAACATCATCCACCTCGTGCTGGCCCGCGTCGAGGGCGCGCCCGCCGGCATCAAGGGCGTGTCGCTGTTCGTGGTGCCGAAATTCATGGTCAATGCCGATGGGTCGGTCGGCGCACGGAACGGCGTGGTCTGCGGCTCGATCGAGCACAAGATGGGCATCCACGGTAATTCCACCTGCGTGATGAACTACGACAACGCCGTCGGTTGGCTGATCGGCGAAGAGAACAAGGGCATGCAGGGCATGTTCGTGATGATGAACGAGGCCCGCCTCGGCGTCGCCGTGCAGGGTCTCGCGCAGTCGGAAGTGGCCTATCAGAACGCGGTCGCCTATGCCCGGGATCGCATCCAGGGCCGTTCGCTCACAGGTGCCAAGGCGCCGGACAAGCCGGCCGATCCGATCATCGTGCATCCTGACGTGCGCCGCACGCTGCTGTCGATCCGCGCCTTCAACGAGGCCGCGCGCGCCTTCGTGATGTGGACCGCGCTGAAGAGCGACGTCGCCCATCGCTCCGAGGATCCTAGGGATCGCCAGGCCGCCGACGATCACATGGGCCTGATGACGCCGGTGCTGAAAGGCTTCCTTACTGACTATGGCTTCGCCAACGCGGTGCAGGCGCAGCAGATGTATGGCGGCCACGGCTACATCGCCGAGCAGGGCATGGAGCAGTTCGTGCGCGATGCCCGCATCGCCATGATCTACGAAGGCGCGAACGGCATCCAGGCGCTCGACCTCGTCGGCCGCAAGCTGCCGCGCGACGGCGGCCGCGCCATCATGGCGTTCTTCGGCGAGGTCATGGCCTTCGCCAAGGAGAACGGCGGCGACGAGGCGATGAAGCCCTACGTTACTCCGCTGTCGGCTTCCCTCGGCCACCTCCAGCAGGCCACGACGTGGCTGATGCAGAACGCGATGGCCAAGCCCGACAATGCCGGTGCCGCCGCGACCGATTACCTGAATCTCTTCGGCTTCGTCGCGCTCGGCTACATGTGGGCGAAGATGGCGAAGGTGACGCAGATCAAGATTGCCGAGAGCGGGACGACCCCCTATCTCTCGACCAAGCTCGTCACCGGCCGCTTCTTCATGGAGCGGATGCTGCCGGAGACCGCCGCCAATCTCGCGCGCATCCAGGCCGGCTGCGCCACCATCATGGAACTGCCGGCGGAAGCGTTCTGAAGCCGCTTTCGCTGCGACCCGTCCAAAACCAGATCAAGACCAGAAGATCATCACATCAGGAGGGCGTCATGCCTGAGGCATTCATCTACGACCACGTCCGCACCCCGCGCGGCCGCGGCAAGGCGGACGGCGCGCTGCACGAAGTCACCGCGCTCGCGCTCGCGACTGTGCCGCTCAAGGCGCTCAAGGACCGCAACAACCTGCCGGAAGATTCCGTCGATGACGTCATTCTCGGCGTGGTCGATCCGGTCGGCGAAGCCGGCTCCGACATTGCGCGCTTTGCCGCGCTGAAGGCAGGCCTCGGCGAAGCGGTGCCGGGCGTGCAGATCAGCCGCTTCTGCGCCTCCGGCCTCGATGCCGTGAATTTTGCCGCAGCCCAGGTGATGAGCGGCCAGCACGAGCTGGTGATCGGCGGCGGCGCCGAATCGATGAGCCGCGTCGGCATCGGCGCCTCCGGCGGCGCCTGGCCGATGGATCCGTCGATGGCCGTGCCGGCCTATTTCATGCCGCAGGGTGTCTCGGCCGATCTGATCGCGACCAAATACGGCTTCTCGCGTGACGATGTCGACGCCTATGCGGTGCAGAGCCAGCAGCGGGCGGCGAAGTCCTGGGATGAAGGCCGCTTCGACAAATCGGTCGTCCCGGTGAAGGACATCAACGGCCTCACCATCCTCGCCAAGGACGAGCATATGCGTCCTTCGACGACGATGCAGTCGCTGGCTCAGTTGCAGCCGGCGTTCACGATGATGGCACAGATGGGCGGCTTCGACGGCGTCGCGGTGCAGTCGCATCCGGAAATCGAACGCGTCAATTACGTGCACCACGCCGGCAATTCGTCGGGCATCGTCGATGGTGCCGGCGCCGTTCTGCTCGGCAGCAAGGAAGCCGGCGGCAAGTACGGGCTGAAGCCGCGCGCGAGAATCCGCGCCTTCGCCAATATCGGGTCCGAGCCGGCGATGATGCTGACCGGTCCGGTCGACGTCACCGAAAAGCTGTTTGCGCGCTCCGGCATGAAGAAGTCGGACATCGACCTGTTCGAGCTCAACGAGGCCTTCGCCTCCGTCGTGCTGCGCTACATCCAGGCCTTCGACATCGACAACGCCAAGATCAACGTCAATGGCGGTGCGATCGCGCTTGGCCATCCGCTGGGCGCGACCGGCGCCATGATCCTCGGGACCGTGCTCGACGAGCTCGAGCGCACCAACAAGGCGACAGCACTGGTGACGCTGTGCATCGGCGGCGGCATGGGCACCGCGACCATCATCGAACGCGTCTAAGGGTAGGGAGCAACCAGCATGGCTTACAAGAATTTCAAGGTTGAGACCGATTCCGACGGCATCGCGCTCGTGACCTGGGACATCCCGGGCCGTTCGATGAACGTGCTCGACGAGACCTCGACCAACGAGCTCGACGCGATCGTCAAGGCGACCACGGCGGATGCTACGGTGAAGGGCGTCGTCATCACCTCCGCCAAGGAAGCGTTCTGCGCGGGTGCCGATCTTTCCATGCTCGAAGGCATGAACCAGGCCTACGCAAAGGTCTTCAAGGAGCAGGGCGAGACCGCCGCGAACCAGATGCTGTTCGAGCAGAGCCGGCGCTTCTCGCAGGTGCTGCGCTCGATCGAGACCTCCGGCAAACCGTGGGCGGCGGCGATCAACGGCCTCGCGCTCGGCGGCGGTTTCGAGATCACGCTGTGCTGCCATTATCGCGTGGCGGCGGAGAATCCCAAGACGCGGCTTGGCCTGCCCGAGGTCAAGGTCGGACTGTTCCCGGGCGCCGGCGGCACGCAGCGCGTGCCGCGCCTGGTGCCGCCGCAGGACGCGATGACGATCCTGCTCAAGGGCGATCCGGTCACGATCGAGAAAGCCAAGGCGCTGAATCTGATCCACGCCATCGTTCCCGCCGCCGATCTCGTCAAGGCGGCAAAGGACTGGATCAAGGGCGGCGGCAAGGCCGTCGCGCCCTGGGACGAGAAGGGTTTCAAGCTGCCGGGCGGCCCGGTGTTCTCCAAGGCCGGCATGATGATGTTCCCGGCTGGCAATGCGATCTATCGCCGTGAGACCTACGACAATTATCCGGCCGCGCGCGCGATCATGAGCTGCGTCTATGAGGGCCTGCAGCTGCCGATCGACGCCGCATTGCGGGTGGAGTCGCGCTACTTCACCTCGGTGCTGCGCTCGAAGGAAGCGGCCGCGATGATCCGCAGCCTGTTCCTGTCGATGCAGGAGCTCAACAAGGGCGCGCGCCGTCCGAAGGATGTGCCGCCGACCAAGGTGAAGAAGATCGCCGTGATCGGCGCCGGCTTCATGGGCGCGAGCGTCGGCTATGTCTCGGCCCGTGCCGGCCTCGACGTCGTCCTGATCGATCGCGACCAGGAGAGCGCCGACAAGGGCAAGGCGCATGCGCAAAAGGTGATCGAGGAGCAGATCAAGAAGGGCCGCGCCAAGCCGGGCGACGCAGAAGCCCTGCTCGCGCGCATCACGCCGACCGCGGACTATTCCGCATTGAAGGACGTCGATCTCGTCATCGAAGCCGTGTTCGAGGACCGCAAGGTCAAGGCTGACACCTTTGCCAAGGCGCAGGAGCATATGAAGCCGGACGTGATCTTCGCGTCCAACACATCGACGCTTCCGATCACCTCGCTGGCCGAATCCTTCAAGGACCAGGGCAGGTTCGTCGGCATCCATTTCTTCTCGCCGGTCGAGAAGATGATGCTGGTCGAGATCATCCAGGGCAAGAACACCGGTGATCTCGCGATCGCGACCGCGCTCGATTACGTCCGGCAGATCGGCAAGACGCCGATCGTCGTCAACGACTCCAGAGGCTTCTTCGCCAATCGCTGCGTCGGCCGCTACGTCGCCGAAGGCAACGAGATGTTCCTCGAAGGCGTGCCGCCCGCGATGATCGAGAACTGCGCCAAGATGGCCGGCATGCCGGTCGGCCCGCTCTCGCTGTCGGACGAGGTCGCGCTCGACCTCGGGCTCAAGATCATGAAGGCAACGGAAGCCGACCTCGGCCCCAACGCCATCAATCCCGATCAGAAGAAGCTGATGGTGGAGCTGGTCGAGAAGCAGGGCCGTCTGGGCCGCAAGAACAGCAAGGGTTTTTACGACTACCCCGAGAAGGGCAAGGGCCAGAAGAGCCTGTGGCCGGGTCTCTCCGCACTGCAGCCGAAGCAGCTCGACCCCGATACCCTCGACGTCGAGGAGCTGAAGCAGCGCTTCCTGGTGGTGCAGGCGGTGGAAGCCGCGCGCACCGTGGAGGATCACGTCATCACCGATCCGCGCGAGGCGGATGTCGGCTCGATCCTCGGCTTCGGCTTCGCGCCGTTCACCGGTGGCACGCTGTCCTATATCGACTTCATGGGCACGAAGAAGTTCGTCGAACTCTGCCACAAGCTGGAAGCGAAATACGGTTCGCGCTTCACCCCGCCGAAATTGCTCGAAGAGATGGCGGCGAAGGGCGAGACCTTCTACGGCCGCTTCGCTCCGAAGAAGGCGGCGGCGTGATTCTCTGAACCCCTAGCCGGGATGAAAAATACGAAAGGCCGGATCTCGATCCGGCCTTTCGCATCTGCGCCTCAGGCCGCCTGAATCAGCCCTTCCTTCTTCATCGCTTCCTGCACCTGCGGCCGCGCCGCGACGCGGGTCTTGTACGCGGCAAGGTTCGGCATCGCCGAGAGGTCGAACTTCATCCGGTCGCCCCAGGTCAGCATCGTGAAGAGATAACCGTCGGCCACCGTGAACTGCTTGCCCATGAGGTAGTCGCGGCCGGCGAGCTGGCTGTCGATGTATTTCAGCTTGCCCATGACGCGGTCCTTGAAGAAGGCCTTGGCCTCGTCGTTCAGGGCCGGCGCGAACATCGGGCCGAAGCTCTTGTGGACCTCCGAGGTGAGGAAGTTCAGCCATTCGAGCAGCTTGTAGCGCTCGGCGCTGCCGTGGGCCGGCGCCAGCGCCTTGGCTGAGGCCTGATCGGCGATCATCTGGACAATCACCGGGCCTTCGGTCACGATCTCTCCGCTATCGAGGCCCAGCGCAGGGACCTGGCCCTTGGGGTTCAGCTTCAGATAATCCTCACCGTTTTCGAGCTTCTTGGCCCGGATATCGACCTTGACCAGTTCATAGGGCAGGCCGGCTTCCAGGAGCGCGATATGGGGGGATAGCGAGCAGGCACCGGGCGAATAGTACAATTTCATGGAATTTCCTCCTCTTGTTGCTTGGCTCAGGCGAAAGAACGACTACATGCATCTGCTTGAAATAGTCAAGATTGATGCAGGTGCATCGAATAGGGTAAGAGACGGGCGACGAGCTTGAGCGGGACCATGAAACGCAAACCATCGACCGAGGCAACTTCCGCCTGGATCCGCTTGATGCGGGTGCAGAGCCGCGTGCTCAATTGCGTCGAGCAGGACCTGAAGAAGGCCGGCTTCCCGCCGCTGGCATGGTATGACGCGCTGCTCGAACTGTCACGGGCGCCCTCGGGCGAGCTCCGGCCGGTCGAACTCGAACGCCAGATGCTGATCCCGCAATATTCGACATCGCGGCTGATCGACCGCCTGGTCGACGAAGGCCTCGCCTCGCGGCGTGAATGCAAGATCGACAAGCGTGGCCAGTTCGTGGAGATCACGGAAGCCGGCCGCGAATTGCAGAAGCGGATGTGGGGCGCCTATTCGGCCGCGATCGAGAAATATGTCGGTTCGAAACTGTCCGATGCTGATGCCGTCAAGCTCAGCGGTCTGCTCGACCGTCTCGGCTGCTCGTGCGGCGAGATGAAACTGCCGCCGGCCCACGTCAACGAAACCACGCCGTTGCGATGATCGCGCGGCAAACCAGCTCGTCCGTGCAGCCGGTGGCTGCGCGGACCATCCCTGTCACCCACGCGCGTTCGATCGAAGCGCTTTTGATTAGAGTCTGATATGGCGCGAGACCAGATCGATATGACGCCGCTGCAATCGCGTGACGAGCTCGTCAAGTGGTTCGAGGAAGGCTGCAAGGACCCGTCCGAATTCCGCATGGGCACCGAGCATGAGAAGACACCGTTCACGCTCGAAGGCCACCGCCCGGTGCCCTACGAAGGCCCGCGCGGTATCGGCGCGCTGCTCGAAGGCATGAAACTCCTGCTCGGCTGGGAGCCGATCATGGAGAAGGGCAACATCATCGGCCTCTACGACGTCACCGGCGGCGGCGCGATCTCGCTGGAGCCCGGCGGGCAGTTCGAGCTTTCGGGCGCCCCGGTCGAGAACGTGCACCAGACCCAGAGCGAGCTGATGGCGCATCTGGCGCAGGTGCGCGAGATCGCAACGCCGCTCGGCATCGGCTTTCTCGGGCTCGGCATGACGCCGTCCTGGTCGCGCGCCGACATCCCGGTGATGCCCAAGGGCCGCTACAAGATCATGACCAATTACATGCCGAAGGTCGGCCAGTACGGCCTCGACATGATGTACCGGACCTGCACGGTCCAGACCAATCTCGACTTCTCCTCCGAAGCCGACATGGTCAAGAAGCTGCGTGTTTCGCTCGCGCTCCAGCCGGTCGCAACCGCCTTGTTCGCCAACTCCCCGTTTACCGAGGGCAAGCCGAACGGCTTTCTCTCCTTCCGGTCCGAGATCTGGCGCGACACCGACAACGCGCGCGCCGGCATGATGCCGTGGGCATTCGAGGACGGCATGGGCTTCGAGCGCTATGTCGACTACGCGCTCGACGTGCCCATGTATTTCGTCAAGCGTGACGAGGACTACATCGATGTCTCGGGCTCCTCGTTCCGCGCCTTCTTCGATGGCCGCAACAACAATTTACCCGGGGAACGTCCGACGTTGTCGGATTGGGCCAACCATCTTTCGACGATTTTCCCGGAGGTGCGGCTCAAGCGCTATCTCGAGATGCGCGGCTCCGATGGTGGCCCGTGGGGCCGTCTGCCGGCGCTATCGGCGTTCTGGGCCGGGCTGCTCTACGACGATGTGTCACTGGATGCCGCCTGGGACCTGGTGAAGCACTGGAGCGCGCATGAGCGCCAGGCCCTGCGCGACGACGTGCCGCGCTTCGGCTTCAAGTCGCGGATCAAGGACCGCTATCTGTTCGAGATCGCCAAGGAGTGCCTCGTTCTGGCACATGCCGGCTTGCGCCGGCGCGGCCGGATCGACCAGCTCGGCCGCGACGAGACCAGGCATCTGGAGCCGCTCGATCGCATCATCGATTCCGGCCGCACGCCGGCTGAGGAGATGCTCGACAAATTCAACGGTCCCTGGAACGGCTCGGTGGAACCGGCCTACGCGGAATACGCGTTCTAGGACACAAGGCCAGCGGTCAGGAGCCGAGCCGTTCATCGCCCGTACAGGTTTGCGGCGATCAAATGGCCGGCTGAAAAACCCGAGCGTCGTCAATAACTCGAAAGCTGTTCCGATGGGGAAGGGCCGCCTGGCCGCAATGGCAAGCGTCGTGGCCTGCGCCGCGCTGCTTTCGCTCGCGTTTGCGAGCTGGCCAGCGCGCGCCCAGACGGCGTTCGACCGGCCCGGCGGAGACTATTTCAGCACCCCGGTCACGTCGGGCGATCCGGAGGATTGCGCGCTGCTGTGCGAGCGCGACCGCCGTTGCCGCTCGTGGAGCTTCAGCTATCCCGACGTCGAAGGCGGCTCGGCGGTGTGCTGGCTGAAGAACACGGTGCCTGCGCGTGTGCCGGGAAGCTGCTGCATCTCCGGTGTGCGCGGCGCCGGCGTGATCGAGCCGCGTGTCGAAGGCGTGGAGACCTCGATCGACCGCCCCGGCGGCGATTTGCGCAATTTCGAGATGAAGGACGGCGAAGGCGAAGAAGCCTGCAAAGCCGTCTGCACCGCCGACAACAAATGCCGCGCCTTCACCTATGCCCGCCCGGGCTACACCGGACGCGAAGCGCGCTGCTTCCTGAAAAAGGAAATCAAGCCGCCGCGGCGGAAGGCGGGCTTCACGTCGGGCGTGGTGCGGTAGCATGCAGCTCTCACCGCTGTCATTGCGAGCGTAGCGAAGTAATCCAGAATCGCTTCCGCGGTGGCAGTCTGGATTGCTGCGTCGCTTCGCTCCTCGCAATGACGGGGAGGGTAAAGCGGGCATCTCACTCGGCCGCGATCACCGTGATCTCGGGCCATAGCGTCTTCCAGCGTGCCGCCTTCGCCGCGTAACTGGCGGCTGAAAAATTCGGCGCCCGATTGGGGCGCACGATCAGCTTCGCGATGTCGTCGAACCCGTGCGGCGCGTAGACGTCGAAATCCCGACCGGCAGGGCGAATGCCCAATTGCGTATTCTCCGTGAGGAAGCGGTCGATACCGTCGGTCGCGCGCATCAAGCGCGGATAGGGCAGACCGTGCTTGCCGGGATACCAAAGGTGCACGCGCGCCTGGTTGCGGATTTCGACCCTGGGACCGAGATGCGCGAGCTGCGCGTGCAGCTTGCGGATCACCGCGTCTTCCGCCTCCCATGAGGTGTCGGAATCGAAATAGAACACGTCGTAATCGGCGATGCCGTGATCGATCGGGCGGCCCGTGAGCGCGTTCCACACCGTCTGCACCAGGCAGCCCGCGACGAGCCACGCATCCGGCAGCGCGCGGCGATGGATTTTATCGAGGATCGCCGCATTGAACGGATTTCGCAGGGCGAGAGCCAGAAATTCGTCGCGGATCATTACTCTTGCGCTCCCTCTCCCGCGTGCAGGAGAGAGGTGAGGACATTCCAGCCTTCAATGCACGGCGGTGAAAAACCGCGCCATGCGAAATCCGGACAGCCAAGTCCACACCGGCTGGCCCCGGATGCCGAGATCCCAGGATCCGAGCACGGCATCCGCGCGGCCGACCAGATTGTCGATCGGCAGCATGCCGACGCCGCCGGAGCGCAGGGGCACCCGGCTGTCGGCGGAGTTGTCGCGGTTGTCGCCGAGCACGAAGAGATGGCCCGCCGGCACCGTCACTTCCTGCGTATTGTCGAGCGGACCATTGTCGCGCATCTTGAAGATCAGATGCGAGACGCCGTTCGGCAGCGTCTCGACATAGCGATAGGCGGGTTCGCTGCCGCCATTGTCGTCCTCGGCGGCGCCAACGCCGTCCGGCTTCAACTCGGCGGGGCGGTCGTTGACGAAGAGCTGGCCCTGGCGCAGCTGGATGCGGTCGCCGGGCAGGCCCACGACGCGCTTGACCCAGGCCTGCGAGCGGTCGCCGGGCCAGCGGAAGACGACAACGTCGCCCTGCTTCGGCGTCTCCGCGAACACGCGGCCGCTCTCGGGCAGGTTGATCTGGATCGGCAGCGACGAGGTGCCGTAGCCGTAGGGGAATTTCGAGGCAATCAATGCGTCGCCGATCAACAGCGTCGGCTCCATCGAGCCCGACGGCACGTAGAACGGCTCGGCCAGCGCACCCTTGGCGATGAACACCGCCGCGACGATGCCGGCGAGCTGCACGAGCTGGCCGGCCCAGCCGCTGCTCTTCCGTTTGGTGGTGACAGTTATCTTCTCGACACTCATCCGCCTGTTCCACCCACCGTAATGCGTTCCATCAACAGCGACGGCTGGCCGACGCCGACCGGCACGCCCTGACCGTTCTTGCCGCAGGTGCCGATGCCGGTATCGAGCGCGAGGTCGTTGCCGATCATGCGGATGCGATGCAGGTCGGTCGGCCCGTTGCCGATCAGCATGGCGCCCTTCAAGGGCGCACCGATCTTGCCGTTCTCGATCTTGTAAGCCTCGGTGCACTGAAACACGTATTTGCCCGAGGTGATATCGACCTGGCCACCGCCGAAATTCGCGGCGAAGACGCCGTTCTTCACCGACGCCAGGATCTCGGCCGGATCGCGGTCGCCCGCTAGCATGTAGGTGTTGGTCATGCGCGGCATCGGCACATGGGCATAGCCCTGGCGGCGGCCGTTGCCGGTCGGCTTCATGTTCATCAGCCGCGCGTTCTGGCGGTCCTGCATGTAGCCGACCAGGACGCCGTCCTCGATCAGCACGGTGCGGTTGGTCGGCGTGCCCTCGTCGTCGATCGACAGCGAGCCGCGGCGCGAGGCAATGGTGCCGTCGTCGACCACGGTCACGCCCTTGGCCGCGACCTGCTGGCCCATCAGGCCGGCAAACGCAGACGTCTTCTTGCGATTGAAGTCACCTTCGAGGCCATGGCCGACCGCCTCGTGCAGCATCACGCCGGGCCAGCCGGCCCCGAGCACGACGTCCATCTCGCCGGCGGGGGCAGGAATCGATTCCAGATTGACGAGAGCTTCGCGCAGCGCGCCGTCGGCGGCGTCGCGCCAATTCTTGCTTTCGATGAATTCGGCGTAGCCGGCGCGGCCGCCATAGCCCTTGCTGCCGCTCTCCTGCCGGTCGCCCTGACCGGCGACGACGGAGACGTTGACGCGCACGAGCGGGCGGATGTCGCGATAGCTCTCGCCGTCCGGCCGCAGGATCTCGACCACCTGCCAGGTCGCGCCGAGGCTGACGCTGACCTGCCGCACCCGCGGATCCTTGTCGCGCAGATAGGCGTCGATCTCGGCGAGCAGCTTGACCTTGGTCTCGAAGCCGGGGGCATCGAGCGGATTGTCGTCACTGTAAAGCCGCACGTTGGTATGCGCTGGAGGCGCGGCGAAGCTGCCGGAATAGCCACCGCGCACGGCCGCGACCGCGTCCGCGGCGCGAATCAGCGCCGGCAGCGACACGTCGGAGGAATGCGCGTAGCCGACCGCGTCGTCCTTGACGGCGCGCAGGCCAAAACCTTGCGAGGTGTCGTAGGTCGCCTGCTTCAGCCGCCCATTGTCGAACATCAGCGCTTCGGTCTGGCTGTATTCCAGGAACAATTCGCCGTCGTCGGCACCGGCAAGCCCGCGCGCGAGCTCGTGGCGAACCTGGTCGCGGTCGAGATTGGCGCGGTCGAGCAGGGAGGTTGTGGCAGGGTTGGTCATGCGTCCGTCCATTATCGGGGGATGTGAGGCAAGATAATGGTTTCCCGGCAGTTCCGCGAGGGCGCCAAGTCTCACATTACGGAAACAATAGATTCGCGGGTCTAACCGCCTTCGCCCTACGGCAGCTTGTCATATCCCTCGCCGAGCCCGTTCAGGCTGAGCGGGAAGCCGATGCCTTCTTCCGGGGTCTCGAAGATGATGAAGGTCGCGGTCTTGGCGGTGCGGAGCTGGCCGAGCAGCTTGTCGTCCATGACGACTTCGGCGACGCAGCCATTGGGCAGGCAGCGGACAAAGCCGGCCCGGCCGACATCCTGGTTGTCGAGCTTGAGGCCGAGGCCGGAGGGCAGGAGAACGCCGAGGGGGGCGACGACCCGCATCAGGCGGCTCTTCTGGTCGGCGGTCTTGAGGACGATCACGGTCAGGCCGGCGTTGGAGCGGTCTTCGGCCACCACGCTCTGGATCAGGGCACATTGCTCGGACTGGGCGCCCGGCGGGGTGTCGCAGCGGATCTGCCAGTCGCCATGGACGGAGCGCACCGCGCCCTGCGCATGGGCGAGGCCCGGAAGCGCCAGGACGACGACTGCCGCCAGCAGGGCGGCCAGCATCGTGAGGCCGCCAGCCTGGCTTTTAGCCCGCCTTGCCATGGATCTCGAAAACCCCATCGGGTCGGCCCTCTGCTCGCCTGGGTCGCTCGCGTCAGGCGGACTGATACGGGAATGACGGCGTCTTGAAGGCGATTCGCAAGCAAATTCCACGCCGCCACGGCCGCCGTCGCCCGCACGAATCAGGTTCCTGTGCGGCTGTCCGCCAGTGCCTACCGCGGGCAATTCCGCTGTCAAGCGGCAGCATCCCGGGAAACGGTATTTTTGTCTGATGTTACTGGGAAATATCTTGCGGGTGATGGCTGACAGACGAGCCTCAAGACTGCATTGCGATAGATCAAGAATTATGGTTTGAGAGGCTTGATTTCGGCGTTCTAGCGATCTGGCCCCAATTCCTCTTAGAGGTATTCTTGCGCGGCGGTTTGTCAGACGGGGGGATCGAATAAAGCGTTTCCCGAAAATAGGGGAATGCACTTGGGGTGATTTCGTTAGGGGAGCGCGAACGGCATGAAGATGTCGATGGGCCCGGTGGGCCGGCACTTGCTGGGATTGGCCGTAGCGGGTCTGACGCTGGCGACGGGCGGTGCGGCATTTGCCGAGCTCGGGCAACCGGCTGCGTGGGAGTGGACGCTTCAGCAGTCCGCTTCCCCGGTGATGGACAACATCGTCTGGTTCCACAATTTCCTTTTCGTGCTGATCACGCTGATCACGCTGTTCGTTCTGGCGCTGCTCGTGATCGTGGTCGTGAAGTTCAACGCGCGAGCCAATCCGGTGCCGTCGCGGACCACGCACAACACGCTGATCGAGGTGGCGTGGACGCTCGTTCCGGTGCTGATTCTGGTCGGTATCTCGGTGCCGTCCTTCCGCCTCCTGTTCCTCGAGCTCGATGTGCCGAAGGCGGATCTGACCATCAAGGCGACCGGCAAGCAGTGGTACTGGTCCTACGCCTATCCTGATAACGGCAAGTTCGAGTTCGACTCGCTGATGGCGCAGGACAAGCAGCCTCGTCTGCTCGGCGTCGACAACGAGATGGTGGTGCCCGTCAACAAGGTGGTCCGGGTTCAGGTCACCGGCGCCGACGTGATTCATGCCTTTGCGTTGCCGGCCTTCGGCGTCAAGATCGACGCCATTCCGGGCCGGCTCAACGAGACCTGGTTCAAGGCCACCAAGACCGGCATGTTCTACGGCCAGTGCTCGGAATTGTGCGGCAAGGACCACGCCTTCATGCCGATCGCCATCCGCGTGGTGAGCGACCAGGAGTTCGCTTCCTGGGTCGAGACGGCGAAGAAGAAATACGCGAGCGGCGGCACCAGTACCTACGCCTCCACGGCCGGCCCGACGCAGTAAGCGCCAGGTGACGGGGTCGAGGAAACTGAAAGCGACATAAGGCGGGACCTCCAGAGGTCCGATCGGGACGCAAGGCAGGATTAGAAAATGGCAACGAGCGCAGCGGCACACGGCGATCACGCGCAAGACCACGGACATGACGAGCACGCCCATCCGACCGGATGGCGGCGCTACGTCTATTCGACCAACCACAAGGACATCGGCACGATGTACCTGATCTTCGCGGTCATCGCCGGCGTCATCGGCGCCGCGATGTCGATCGCGATCCGTGCCGAGCTGATGTATCCGGGCGTGCAGATCTTCCACGAGACGCACACCTACAATGTGTTCGTGACCTCCCATGGCCTGATCATGATCTTCTTCATGGTCATGCCCGCGATGATCGGCGGCTTCGGCAACTGGTTCGTGCCGCTGATGATCGGTGCGCCCGACATGGCGTTCCCGCGCATGAACAATATCTCGTTCTGGCTGCTGCCGGCCTCGTTCGCGCTGTTGCTGATGTCGACCTTCGTCGAGGGCGAGCCGGGCGCCAACGGTGTCGGCGCCGGCTGGACCATGTACGCGCCGCTGTCGAGCTCCGGCCATCCGGGCCCGGCCGTCGACTTCGCGATCCTGTCGCTGCATCTGGCGGGCGCCTCGTCGATCCTCGGCGCCATCAACTTCATCACCACCATCTTCAACATGCGCGCACCGGGCATGACCCTGCACAAGATGCCGCTGTTCGTGTGGTCGATCCTGGTGACGGTGTTCTTGCTGTTGTTGTCGCTGCCGGTGCTCGCCGGTGCGATCACGATGCTGCTCACCGACCGCAATTTCGGCACGACGTTCTTCAATCCCGAAGGCGGCGGCGATCCGGTGCTGTTCCAGCATCTGTTCTGGTTCTTCGGTCACCCCGAAGTGTACATCCTGATCCTGCCCGCCTTCGGCATGGTCAGCCAGATCGTCTCGACCTTCTCGCGCAAGCCCGTGTTCGGCTATCTCGGCATGGCCTACGCCATGGTCGCGATCGGCGGCATCGGCTTCGTGGTGTGGGCGCACCACATGTACACGGTCGGCATGTCCTCGGCGACGCAGGCCTATTTCGTCGCCGCCACGATGGTCATCGCGGTCCCGACCGGCGTGAAGATCTTCTCGTGGATCGCCACGATGTGGGGCGGCTCGATCGAGTTCCGCGCGCCGATGATCTGGGCGGTGGGATTCATCTTCCTGTTCACCGTCGGCGGCGTCACCGGCGTGGTGCTGGCGAATGCCGGCGTCGACCGCGTGCTGCAGGAGACCTATTACGTCGTCGCGCACTTCCACTACGTGCTGTCGCTCGGCGCGGTGTTCGGGATCTTCGCCGGCTGGTACTACTGGTTCCCGAAGATGTCGGGCTACATGTACAATGAAGGGCTCGCCAAGGCGCACTTCTGGGTCACCTTCATCGGCGTGAACCTGGTGTTCTTCCCGCAGCACTTCCTCGGTCTGTCGGGTATGCCGCGCCGCTATGTCGATTATCCCGACGCGTTCGCGGGCTGGAACCTGGTCTCGTCGGTCGGCTCCTACATCTCCGGCTTCGGCGTGCTGATCTTCCTCTATTGCGTGATCGACGCCTTCGCGAAGAAGGTGCCGGCTGGCGACAATCCGTGGGGTGCAGGTGCGACCACGCTGGAATGGACGCTGCCCTCGCCGCCGCCCTTCCACCAGTTCGAAGTGCTGCCCCGCGTGCAGTAAGCCAATGCTCGCGGCGCCCGTGACGGGCGCCGCGGCTCGACAACGAAGCGAGTCAATCCAGTGTCCGTCCTCGACCACAACGCCATCGACATCAATCCCCGCATCTCCGAAGCGGAGGTTGGCGATTACATCGCGCTCCTGAAGCCGCGGGTGATGTCGCTGGTGATCTTCACCGCGCTGGTCGGAATGGCGATGGCGCCCGGGCATTTCCACCCGGTGCTGGCCTTCACCTCGCTGCTTTGCATCGCCGTCGGCGCCGGCGCGTCCGGGGCGCTCAACATGGCGCTCGAAGGCGACATCGACGCCAAGATGTCGCGCACGGCGAACCGGCCGATTCCGCGCGGCCGCATCACCCGTCCCGAGGCGATGACCTTCGGCATGACGCTCGCCTTCTTCTCGGTGATGACGCTCGGCATCCTGGTCAATTGGATCGCGGGCGCGCTGCTCGCCTTCACGATCTTCTTCTACGTCGTGATCTACACGATCGGCCTGAAGCGCTGGACCGCGCAGAACATCGTGATCGGCGGTGCCGCCGGCGCGCTGCCGCCGGTGGTGGCCTGGGCCGCGGTCACAGGCACGGTCGACGTCGAGCCGCTGCTGCTGTTCGCCATCATCTTCTTCTGGACCCCGCCGCACTTCTGGGCACTGGCGCTGTTCCGCTCCGACGACTACGCCCGCGCCGGCATTCCGATGCTGCCCAATGTCGCCGGTCCCGACGCGACGCGGCTTCAGATCCTGCTCTACACCATCGTGCTGATCGCGGTCGCGGCTGCGCCCTGGGCGCTCGGCTATTTCGACGCCATCTACGGCATCGTCTCGCTGATCCTCGGCGCCGGCATGCTGGCGTTCGCCATCAACGTCTATGTCCGTCGCGAGCGCAGCCAATCGCTGCGGGCGACCCGCAAGCTGTTCGCGTTCTCCATCCTTTATCTGTTTGCGCTGTTTGCGACCTTGCTGGCCGAGGTCGTGTTCCGGGCGCTTGCGCCGATGGTAGGGGGCGCATGATCGCAGGAATGGCCGACAAACCCGAGAGAGATGGAATCGTCCTCACCGAGGCGCAGAAGAAGAGCCGTCGTCAGCGCTCGATTGCGATCGCGCTCGCGCTCGGCGTGCTCGTGGTGCTGTTCTTCGCCGTGACCATGGTCAAGGGGCCGGCCGTGCTCGTCCGGCCGATGTAGGAAACATGGATCAGAAGTCGACCATATCGCAGGATCAGAGCCGGACGGCCACCAAAGGCCGCAGGCCTGCTAAGGGGCTTGGCCGCGACGTGGTGGTCGCCTCGATCTGCGGCGGCGTGGTCGCGCTGATGGTCGGCGCCTCCTACGCGGCGGTGCCGTTCTACAACTGGTTCTGCCGCGCCACCGGCTTCAACGGCACGACCCAGGTCGCGACCTCGGCGCCGGCCAGCGGTCCGATCGCACGCAAGATCGCGGTGCGTTTCGATTCCAACGTTGCGCCCGGCCTGCCCTGGAAGTTCGTACCGGAGCAGAGCGAGATCGAGGTCAATATCGGCCAGGTCGTGACCGTCTTTTACACTGTGACCAACCAGGCCGCGCGGACCACCGCAGGCCAGGCCGCCTACAATGTCGCGCCGCTGACGGTCGGATCCTATTTCCAGAAGATCAACTGCTTCTGCTTCACCGAGCAGACCATGGCGCCCGGCGAGAAGCGCGAGATGCCGGTCGTGTTCTACGTCGATCCGTCGATTGCCGACGACCACGAGAACGACGGTCTCAACACGATCACGCTGTCCTACACGTTCTATCCGGTGAAGGATCCGGTGGTGAAGCCGCTCGCGGCCAGCGAAGACGACAGACGCAAGGGAAATCTCTGATCTCCGGGCTCACGCGCCGGGGTTGGAAATAAGGGGATAAGTGCCTGACAGGCACGGGATTGAGGAGCGAGACCGCAAATGGCAACGGCGCACACCAAGCATCACGACTACCATCTGGTCGATCCCTCGCCATGGCCCGTCGTCGGCTCCATCTCCGCCTTCATCATGGCGGTCGGCGCGATCACCTGGATGCACCACATGTTCTCGGCTGCGCCGATCATCTTCGGTGTCGGCACCGTCGGTGTGCTCTACACCATGGCGAGCTGGTGGGGCGATGTGATCAGGGAAGCCCAGTACAAGGGTGATCACACCCGCGTGGTGCAGCTGCATCACCGCTACGGCATGATCCTGTTCATCGCCTCGGAGGTGATGTTCTTCGTCGCCTGGTTCTGGGCCTATTTCAACGCGGCGCTATTCCCGGCCGACGCTGTCCACGCCACTCGCGATGCGGTGTTCGGCTGTGGTCTCGGGACCGCGGCCGGCGCCTGCGCCGTGCCGGGCACCTGGCCGCCGCACGGCATCGAGACCTTCGATCCCTGGCATCTTCCGCTCCTGAACACGCTGATCCTGCTCACGTCAGGCACCACGGTGACCTGGGCCCACCATGCGCTGCTCGAGAACGATCGCCAGGGCCTGAAATATGGCCTGATCCTCACCGTCGTGCTCGGCGCGCTCTTCACCTGCGTGCAGGCCTATGAGTACGGCCACGCGGCCTTCTCCTTCGGCGGCAACGTCTACGGCGCGACCTTCTTCATGGCGACCGGCTTCCACGGTTTCCATGTGCTGGTCGGCACCATCTTCCTGCTGGTGTGCCTGTTCCGCGCCTATGCCGGCCACTTCACGCCGACCCAGCATCTCGGCTTCGAGTTCGCCGCCTGGTACTGGCACTTCGTCGACGTGGTCTGGCTGTTCCTGTTCCTCTGCATCTATGTCTGGGGACACGGCGCCGAGACCATGGCCCACGGCGCGCATTAAGCGGGCCGACATCGGATCGAGAAAGGGCGGCCCCGGGGCCGCCCTTTTGCTTTCTGCGCGCAGGGTTTCGGCAGAAACTGTGATAGACCCTGTCATCATGAACGAAGCCACCGATACGTCCGAGCCGCAAGTCACCGTCCTGCAGAGCGCGCTGCGCGGGCTTGCCTGCAAATGCCCGCGCTGTGGCCAGGGCAAGCTCTATGCGGGCTTCCTGACGTTAGCGCCGTCCTGCGAGCGTTGCGGCCTCGACTACGCCTTCATCGATTCCGGTGACGGTCCGGCGATCTTCATCATCATGCTGGCCGGCGCGATCGTGGTCGGCTGCGCGCTCGTCGTCGAGGTCAAGTACCAGCCGCCGTACTGGCTGCACGCGGTGTTGTGGCTGCCGCTGATCCTCGCGACGACCCTGCTGCCGTTGCGCGCGATGAAGTCGCTGCTGATCGCGCTGCAATTCCATCATAAGGCGGCGCCGGGCCGGCTGGTCGACCGCGCGAAATGAACGAGACCGCGCGCAAGCCCCGCGTGGCCGGCTTCGCGCTGTTCACGCTATTCCTGACCGCGGTCTGTATCGTGCTCGGTATCTGGCAATTGCAGCGACGCATCGCCAAGCACGAGCTGATCGCCGCACTCACCGAGCGCCTTGCGGAGGCACCGATTCCTCTGCCGCCGCCGGCACGATGGGCCGCGTTAAGTCCCGCGCGCGATGAATTCCGCCGTGTCAGCTTTACCGCGACCTATGCGCCCTTGCCCGACGCGATGGTCTATTCCCCCGGCTCCGCCGTGCGCAAGGACGCATCGAGCCCCGGCACCTGGGCGTTCCTGGCGGCGCGGCTGCCGAGCGGCGAGACGGTGGTGATCGATGCGGGCTTCGTCGAAAACACCATGCAGGATCGCAGCGTCGAGGATCGCGCGGTCAAGAAGCTCGTCACGGGGCAGGAGGTCTCGTTCACCGGTTATCTGCGCTTCCCCGAGGCGCCCGGTTGGCTGACTCCAGCGGAGAACCGCGACAAGCGGCTGTGGTTCGTACGCGATCACGTGGCGATCGCGAGCGCGCTGGGCTGGGGCGCGGTTGCGCCGTTCTATGTCGACCTCGAGCAGCCCGCGCCCGAGAACGGCATTCCGCGTCCGGGACCGCTCGACGTGCATCTCAAGGACGATCACCTGCAATACGCCATCACCTGGTTCACGCTTGCAGGCGCCGTGCTCATCGCCTTCGCCGTGTGGGCAAGAGGGCGGCGGCGGGGCTGAGCTCCGTAGATCCACCTAGGGAACCCGGTATCGCCCGGGGTTTACCATTCAGCGCACATTCACGAGTGTGGTCCTAAGCCGCCATCGTTTTTTCGCGGCAGACAGGATTGCAGCGTGAGCGATTTCGACCAGATGGGAATTGTCGTGGACTGGGTGGATGCCTGCAGGAAGGGCGACCTCGCGACGCTTCTCGACCTCTATGCGGACGATGCCCAGGTCGAATGCACGTGCAACGGCACGCAGCACTATCGCGGCCGGAGCGAGCTCGAAGCCTATTGGCAGCCCCGGCTCAGTGCTTTCTCGTCGGCCGGTTTCGGGCTGGAGGAAATCCATCCTGCGCCCCACGGTATCGATCTCGAATATTCCGTCGCCGGCGCGCTGCGCATCCGCGCCTCGTTTTGCTTCAGCCCGGACGGCAAGATCCGCACCACGCTGTGCGAACCGGCGCGACAGAACGCGCAGCTTGGCTGTGCTTGCTAGAGACTCTAGATTCTTGCTTTGACGCGTTTTCTTCACGCGAACCGGTATCCACCTCCCGAAAACGCTAGCCAGTGACCGGCGCCTCGCGTGCCGGTTCGGCGGGAAGGCGGCAGCGCACATAGGTTCTGTCGTCCAAGCGCAGCAGTGACAGCGATCCGCTGAGTGCGCGCACGCGCTCATGCATGCCGGTCAGGCCGCGGCCGAACACATTCCCTTCGGGAAAGCCGCCGCCGTCGTCGGAAATCTCGATGACGAGCGTCTCGCCGGCGAAGGTCGCCTGCACATGGGCATTGCTGGCGCCGGCATGACGCAGCACGTTGGTCAGCGCCTCCTGGATCACGCGATAGACGGTTTGAGCCAGCGGCCCGTCGATCGCGTTGAGATCCGGATCGATCGTGTCCGTCAGGTCAATAGATGGCGCCTGCTTGCGAAAATTCCGGAGCAGTGTCTGCACGCTGGTCTCCAGACCCAATTCCTCGATGTAGAGGGGTCGCAACCGGTCGAGGATGCGGCGGTTGGTCTGCTGGAGCGCTTCCACCGATTGCAGTACCTCCTGCGCCGAACTGCCGAGATTTCCCGCCGGCGGCGAGGCATCGACCAATGCGATCGTGCCGACGCGGATGCCGAACAGCAGCGGACCCAGTTCGTCGTGCAGTTCGCGCGCGAGATCGCGCCGCTCGTCGTCCTGAAGCGACACCAGGCGGTGCAGCAGGTCGCGATTGTCCTGGCTCAATTGCACCAGCGTTTCGGCCAGCGCATTAGCCTCCTCACAGCTTTGCCGGATTTCCGGCGGTCCCCCAACCGGGATCGGCGTTGCGTAGTCGCCGCGCCGTAGCCGCGTGAGCCCTGCGCCAAGGTCCTGGAGGGGGCGCAGGGCTGATCCCGCAAACACATAGGCGACGACCCCTGTCAGTCCCGTGAGCCCGACGACGAAGCCGGCCAAGGCGAGGAAGCCTACCCAGGTCTCGAACAGCGCTGCGGACAGGTCGGGGACAAACACGATGTCGCCGAAATGATCGCCATTGACGGATACGGGAAATGCAATGTGCAAGTCCGGAATGGACAGGAGATCGACAAACCATTTTGGCGGGCCATGCGAACCTTGCAGGCCTCTCGACGCAAAGGGAGGAGCAACCGCTCCTGCAGGAAGGAATTGAATATCCGAGGACCCGTCCAGCATCCGGACGAAGTCATCGAGCGTTCTTCGCGGATGGTCGGATGAACGCAGAGCGTTGTTGAGGGCCTCGGCCACGGCTTTGGTCGATCGTTGGGCCGGCAGGTTCTCCTCGGCGAGCTGACCGGTCGTGAAGACGTGCAGCAGGACGCCACCCATGATCAGCGCCGCCATGAACAGCAGGCCGAGCGGCAGAAACAATTGTGTACTGAAGGACAGCCGGTGCCACATTAGGTCAATTCTAACGCGCATCAGGGGATTTTGCTCTTTCCATTTGTTCCCGTCGGTTTATGAGTCGAAAAACTAGAGAGTTACAATGCAAGATACTGCCAAGCCGGCGACCCGCGTCCTGATTGTCGACGACCATCCCGTGGTGCTGTCCGGTTGCCGCACCCTGTTCGCCTCCGACCATTCGATCCGGATCGACGAGGCAACCGACGCCAAATCCGGGCATCGCGCCTATGTCAGCAAGCGGCCCGACGTCACTGTGATCGACATCAGCCTGCCCGATGTCTCCGGCTTTGAACTGATGCGGCGCATTCGCAAGGACGATCCCGACGCCAAGATCATCATGTTCAGCATGAACGACGATCCGGCCTTCGTGGTGCGGGCGGTCGAGCTGGGCGCGCAGGGCTACGTCTCCAAGGGCGACGATCCCCGGATCCTACTCAAGGCGGTGCGCAAGGTGGTTGCGGGCGACAATTTCATCTCACCGCAACTCGCGGAAGCCGTGACGTTTTCCGGCGCGGCGATCAAGGCCAATCCTGCCTCGCAGATGACGCCGCGGGAGCTCGAGATTCTCCGCCTGCTGGGGCGAGGCGACAAGATCGTCGAGGTCGCCGAGGCGCTCGGTATCTCCTACAAGACCGTCGCCAACACCACCTCCCTGCTCAAGCAGAAGCTCGGTGCCAAGAACCATTCCGACCTGATCCGGATCGCGGTGGAAATCGGGATGAACTGACGCCCGGGGCGCCGAACCGGCTGCTCCAGGATGCTGCCGGTTCGGCGGGCGGACCGGTCTCGGCGCTCGGCCGGGCAATGCATGGATAGCGCCGACACCATCCGCCGACACAATGAGCGCAGCCGTCGTTCGTTCCTGAACCGTCCGGTCGCTTGGGATATAATGGCAATGCGTGGCGCATGGCCGCTGGCGAACGCTTGTCCGAGCCGAAACCGGTCGGGAAAAACAGGAACATTTTCTCGCACAATCCCGTTTTGTCCCTTGACGATGTCGTGACAGCCGACGAAAGCTTGCGCGAACAGTTTTTGCGGGTCGGTGACCCCAAGAGGCCAAACCGGTCTGCACACAACGACAGACCTTCCAAGAGAGGGCTGCGGCATTGCCGCAGCCCTTTTCGTTGGCAGCCTTTTTTCCTTGGATGGCCCCAGCCGCGAAGCGGTTTCCTGATGCCGCAAAACACTTTATGGTGGCCCAAAGCCTCTGGCTGTTAACAAGTAATTTCGTAAAATCAAAGGCTTGCGGATCGAGCCCAGGCTCGGCCGGCCTTTGGAGGGCAGTTTGACTCGTTATATCTCGACCCGGGGCGAGGCCCCCGAACTCGGCTTCTGCGATGTGATGCTGACCGGGCTCGCCCGCGACGGCGGCCTGTATGTGCCGGCCACCTGGCCGCAACTCTCGACTGACGCCATCGCCGGCTTCTTCGGTCGTCCCTATTGGGAGGTCGCGGTCGAGGTGATCCGCCCCTTCGTCGCCGGCGAGATCTCGGACGCCGAGCTCGGCCGCATGGCGAACGAGGCCTACGCCACTTTCCGCCATCCGGCGGTGGTGCCGCTGCGCCAGATGGCGCCGCACCAGTTCGTGCTGGAGCTGTTCCACGGTCCGACGCTCGCTTTCAAGGACGTGGCGATGCAGCTGATCTCGCGGCTGATGGACCACGTGCTCGCCAAGCGCGGCCAGCGCACCACCATCGTGGTCGCGACCTCGGGCGACACCGGCGGTGCTGCGGTCGACGCGTTCGCAGGGCTCGAAAATGTCGATCTCATCGTGCTGTTTCCGCATGGCCGCATCTCCGAGGTGCAGCGGCGGATGATGACGACGACGGGCGCGGCCAACGTCCATGCGCTCGCCGTCGAGGGCAATTTCGACGATTGCCAGGCCCTCGTGAAGGCAATGTTCAACAACCATCGCTTCCGCGATGCGACGTCGCTGTCCGGCGTCAATTCCATCAATTGGGCGCGGATCGTCGCCCAAGTGGTCTACTATTTCACCTCCGCCGTTGCCGCCGGTGCACCCGCGCGCGCGGTGGACTTCGTCGTGCCGACCGGCAATTTCGGCGACATCTTCGCCGGCTATGTCGCCAAGCGCATGGGTCTTCCGGTGCGGACCCTGGGCATCGCCGCCAACGTCAACGATATCCTGGCGCGGACGCTGAAGACCGGGATCTATGAGGTGCGCGAGGTCCACGCGACGGCGTCGCCGTCGATGGACATCCAGATCTCCTCGAATTTCGAGCGGCTGCTGTTCGAGGCTGGCGGGCGCGATGCCGCCGGCGTGCGCCGTCTGATGGATTCGCTGAAGCAGTCCGGCCGCTTCGTCCTGCCCGATGCGACGCTGGCCGCGATCCGCGAGGGGTTCGACGCAGGCCGGGCCGACGAGACCGAGACCGCGGCCGCGATCCGCGCCGCCTGGCGCGAGGCGGGCGAGCTGGTCGATCCCCACACCGCGGTCGCGCTTGCGGTCGCCGACCGCGACACCACGGACAGGACGGTTCCCAGCATCGTGCTGTCCACCGCCCATCCGGCCAAATTCCCCGATGCGGTCGAAGCGGCCTGCGGCCAGCGGCCGCAACTGCCGGCCTGGCTCGATGGTCTGATGACCAAATCCGAACACATGAAGGTGATGAAGAACGACCAGGCCGAGGTCGAGCGGTTCGTGCTGTCGGTCAGCCGCGCCGCGAAACAGGGAGTAGCCGGATGAGCGTCGAGATTTCCAAGCTTGCGTCCGGCCTGACTGTCGTCACCGACAAGATGCCCCATCTCGAGACCGCGGCGCTCGGCGTCTGGGTCGGCGTCGGCGGGCGCGACGAGAAGCCCAACGAGCACGGCATCTCGCACCTCCTGGAACATATGGCGTTCAAGGGCACGACGAAGCGCTCCTCGCGCGAGATCGTCGAGGAGATCGAGGCGGTCGGCGGCGACCTCAACGCCGGCACCTCGACCGAGACGACGTCCTATTATGCGCGGGTGCTGAAGGCCGACGTGCCGCTCGCGCTCGACGTGCTCGCCGACATCTTGGCCAATCCCGCCTTCGAGCCCGACGAGCTCGAGCGCGAGAAGAACGTCATCGTGCAGGAGATCGGCGCGGCGCAGGACACGCCTGACGACGTCGTGTTCGAGCACCTCAACGAGCTCTGCTATCCCGACCAGCCGATGGGCCGCTCGCTGCTCGGCACCGCCAAGACCTTGCGTGCCTTCAGCCGCGACTCGCTGCGCGACTATCTGTCGACGCATTATCGCGGGCCGGACATGGTGGTGGCGGCAGCCGGGGCGGTCGATCACAAGCAGGTGGTCGCCGAGGTCGAGCAGCGCTTTGCCAGTTTTGAGGGAACGGCGGGTCCCAAGCCGCAACCCGCGCAGTTCGGCAAGGGCGGCACCAAGGTGGTGCATCGCGAGCTCGAGCAGGCGCACCTGACGCTGGCGCTGGAGGGCGTGCCGCAGACCGATCTGTCGCTGTTCTCGCTCCAGGTCTTCACCAACATCCTCGGCGGCGGGATGTCGTCGCGGCTGTTCCAGGAGGTGCGTGAGAAGCGCGGCCTCTGTTACTCGATCTACTCGTTCCACGCCCCCTATACCGACACCGGCTTCTTCGGCCTCTACACCGGCACCGATCCGGCCGATGCGCCCGAGATGATGGAAGTCGTGGTCGACATCATGAATGATTCGGTCGAGACCCTGACCGAGGTCGAGATCGCGCGGGCCAAGGCGCAGATGAAGGCGGGGCTGCTGATGGCGCTGGAGAGCTGCTCCTCGCGTGCCGAGCAGCTCGCCCGGCATGTGCTGGCCTATGGCCGGCCCCAGACCGCCGAGGAGCTGGTGGCCCGGATCGACGCCGTCAGCGTCGAATCCACCCGAGACGCGGCGCGTGCGCTGCTTTCGCGCAGCCGCCCTGCGGTTGTCGCATTGGGCAGCGGCAGGGGTCTGGACACGGCGGTGTCTTTTGCGGAAGGATTGACCCGGGCACGCGCCAAGGCGCGGCTGCATTAGGAGCCGCGCACGGGTTGATCCGCCCCGGGAAGCATCACCATGGCCCTCTTTCGCCTGCCATCCAGTGGACCCGCCGCTCTCGCGCCGCGCGGCAACGGCCTGTTGCTCCGCGCGCCGCAGATGTCGGACTTCCTGCAGTGGGCCCATCTGCGCGAGTCCAGCCGCGATTACCTGACGCCCTGGGAGCCGATCTGGCCGTCGGACGATCTCACGCGCTCCGGTTTCCGCCGTCGCCTGCGCCGCTATTCCGAGGACATCGTCGCAGACCGGTCCTATCCCTTTCTGATCTTCCGGGAGCTCGACGGCGCCATGGTCGGCGGCATCACGCTCGCCAATGTCCGCCGCGGCATCGTCCAGGCCGGCACCATTGGCTATTGGGTCGGCAAGCCCCACGCCCAGCGCGGCTACATGACGGCCGCGCTGCGGGTGCTGCTGCCGACGCTGTTCGGCGAGCTCAATCTGCACCGGGTCGAGGCCGCCTGCATCCCGACCAATGCGCCGTCGATCCGGGTGCTGGAGAAATGCGGTTTCTCCCGCGAGGGGCTGGCGCGCCGCTATCTCTGCATCAACGGGATCTGGCAGGACCATTTGCTGTTCGGCCTGCTGCACGAGGATTTTCGCGGCTGAGCGGCCAAAGTCTCCTTGTTTGCTGCCTTATCATGCTTGCCTTGGGTTCGCCGGTTTTGACGATATAACGGCGCAAGCCGGCCGGTGATCGGCCGGGGATGTTGCCATGGAGTATGGGGCGTTGAGGGTGCAGGAGCTTCGGTCATCGCGGAATGCGTTGCGGCGGGGGGCAGCGGTCGCGCTGGCGTTGTCGGTTGCGCTCGTCTCCGTCTCGCCGGTTGCGGCGCAGTCGCTGACCGATCGATTCAAGGGCCTGTTCGGCGGCAAGTCGGACGAGCCGGCCCAACCCAAGCCGGCGCCTGCGCCGGGCCAGCCGGCGGCTGATGACGATCTTGATTGCCCGCAGGTCACGGTGCGTGCCGGAGCCTCCACGTATGCGGTCGGTGCCACCGGCAAGCCGGCCGTCGGCAATGAGATCCGCTTCCAGGCCACCATCACCAAGATGGCGCGCGAATGCGCCCGCAATGGCGGCGATATCACGGCCCGGATTGGTATCCAGGGCCGCGTCATTGCCGGTCCCGCCGGCGCGCCTGCGACCGTCGAGGTGCCGCTGCGCGTCGCCGTGGTGCAGGGCGGCGTCGGCGAGAAGGTGATCGCTTCCAAGGCCTACCGGACCACGGTCGGAATGTCGGAGGGCGGCAGCGTCCCCTTCACCTTCGTGGCCGAGGATCTGGTCTATCCGATGCCTTCGGCCAAGGACGCCGATAGCTACATCTTCTATGTCGGCTTCGATCCGCAGGCGCTGTCACCCGAGCCGAAGGCGCGGGCGAAGAAGAAGTAACCAATGATTTTGCAAGTGACCGTCATGGCCGGGACAAACCCGGCCATGACGACGAGAACGCAAACTACCAATCAAAAAAGCCGGCGCTCATCGCGCCGGCTTTTTTGATTGGTGAAGGCGAAGCCCCTCAGTTCAGCTTCTGCCTGACTTCGGTGATGCCCTTGGCGAGCAGATCGTCGGCGACCTGGCCCCTGACCGACTGCGACAGGATCGTGGAGGCGGCCTGGACGGCGGCCTCTGCGGCTGCGGCGCGCACATCGGCGACCGCCTGGGCCTCGGCGAGCGCGATCTTGCCCTCCGCGGTCTTGGTACGGCGAGCGACGAAATCTTCCACCTTGGCCTTGGCCTCGATTGCGATGCGCTCGGCTTCGCTCTTCGCGTTCGCGATGATGTCGGCGGCCTCGCGTTCGGCCGAGGCGGTGCGCGCCTTGTAGTCGGCGAGCACCTTGGCGGCTTCCTGCTTGAGGCGCGTCGCGTCGTCGAGCTCGGCCTTGATGCGATCGGCGCGATGGTCGAGCGCAGTCATGGCCTTCTTGAAGACCCCGAGATAGCCGAACACGACCATCAGGATCACGAAGGCGATGGCGACCCAGGTTTCAGGATCGAAGAACATACCGATTAACCCTTCAAGGACGCATCAACGGCGGCATTCACCAACGCCGCGTCCGGAACCACGCCGGTGAGCTGCTGCACGATGGTGCCTGCCGCATCGGCCGCGATGCCGCGGACGTTGCTCATGGCGGTCGCACGGGTCGAGGCGATGGTCTTCTCCGCCTCGGCGAGCTTGGCCGCCAGTTGCTCTTCCAGCGCCTTGCGCTCGGCGTCCGCCTGCGCATTCGCCTTGTCGCGGGACTCGTTGCCGATGGCCTGCGCGCGCGAGCGTGCCGAAGCAAGCTCGCTTTCATAGGCCTTCAGCGCCGCTTCGGACTGGTCCTTCAGCTTCTGCGCTTCGGCGAGGTCGCCCTCGATCTTGTTCTGGCGCGCCTCGATCGCACCGCCGACGCGCGGCAGAGCGAGCTTGGACACGATCACGTAAAGCGCGACGAAGAAGATCGCGAGCGACACCAGCTGCGAAGCATAGGTGCCGCTCTCGAACGGCGGAAAACCGCCACCGTGACCGCCTTCGGCCCCGGTGTGGGCGCCCGCCGCCGGACTTTTCGCCCCGCCATGACTTTCAGCCATGGATTACTCCTGTTGCAGCCATGCGCGTCGCTTCGGTCGAAGCGGCGCGAGAAATCGTTCTCAGAGCGGAACGAACAGCAGCAGCAGCGCGATCAGCAGCGAGAAAATGCCGAGCGCTTCGGTCACGGCGAAGCCGAAGATCAGATTGCCGAACTGGCCCTGAGCGGCCGAGGGGTTGCGAACGGCTGCGGCGAGGTAGTTGCCGAAGATCACGCCGACGCCGACGCCCGCGCCGCCCATGCCGATGCATGCGATGCCCGCGCCGATAAGTTTTGCTGCTGCCGGATCCATTTTAGACTCCTTGGAAGAAAGATTGGGTTTTGGGTGGAAATTCCCCGGACCGCTCAGTGTCCCGGATGAATGGCGTCGTTGAGGTAGATGCAGGTCAGGATCGCAAACACATAGGCTTGCAGGAACGCGACCAGAATTTCGAGAGCGTACAGCGCGACCGTGAGCGCCAGCGGCAGCACGCCGCCGACCCAGCCAAGGGCGCCGAGCGAGAAGCCGAGCATGGCGACGAAGCCCGCGAACACCTTCAGCGCGATGTGGCCGGCCAGCATGTTGGCGAACAGACGGACGCTGTGGGAGACCGGCCGCAGGAAGAACGACAGGATCTCGATGAACATCACCAGCGGCAGGATGTAGCCGGGGACGCCGTGCGGCACGAAGATCGAGAAGAATTTCAGGCCGTTCTTGGCAATGCCGTAGATCAGGACCGTGAAGAAGACCAGCAGCGCGAGTGCTGCGGTGACGATCAGATGGCTCGAGATCGTGAAGGTGTAGGGGATGATGCCGACCAGGTTCGAAACGCAGATGAACATGAACAGCGAGAAGATCAGCGGGAAGAACTTCATGCCTTCCGCGCCGGCCGTCGAGCGGATGGTCGAGGCCACGAACTCGTAGGAGATTTCGGCGACCGATTGCAGGCGCCCGGGAACCAGCTGCGTGCCGCTGGCGAGCATCAGGATCGAGATGATCGCGACCGCCACCAGCATGTAGAGCGACGAATTGGTGAAGGCGATCGTGTGGTTGCCGATATGGCCCAGGGTGAAGAGAGGCTCGATGTTGAACTGGTGGATCGGATCGATTTTCATCAGCGCGGCATCTCTTGGTCTGCCGGGCGATGCCGGCGGGTCTCGGTCTGCCGGTCGGGCCCGGCCCGTACCGGCGCGAGCCGGCACGATCATTCCTCTCCTGGTGTGGATCGCTTAAGAACCACCGCGCCTGTTTTGACCCGCGCCTGCCGTTCTCACCACATTCACCACGCCGGCGACGAAGCCCAGCAGCAGGAACACGATAAATCCGAAAGGCGACGTCGACAGCAAGCGGTCGAAACCCCAGCCAATCCCCGCTCCGACAACGACCCCGGCGACCAACTCGGAGGATAACCGGAAACCAAGCGCCATCGCCGAGGCTCTGGCCGCTCTGTCCTCACCGTCACCTGCGGGTTGCTCGGTCTTGACGTGGCGGCCGCGAAATTCGGACAACCGCTGATCAAGATTTCCGAGCCGATCGGAAAGCGCAGCTTCCTCGGGCGATCTATCGCGATCTCCATTCTCGCCGTGTCCCGTGCCCTGTGTCATGCAACGAAGACCCGAAACGCCGCGGCTGAATGGAAATTACGCCCGCCACCCTCAAAAGCCGCGCGGACCATACTGATGGCCCATAATCAAGTCAAGCCAAGTCACGATTGTGTCCATTCCATTTATGTATTTGATTTGTTTGACAATATCGGCGCGAGCGGCAGCGCTGCACACAGCGTGACGCCGCACCGCAGCAGGTCTCCGCTGGATCGGCGGACGCAGTCGCCATTTCGCCCGGCTGCTGGGATCAAAGGGGGCGCCGTGATCGTTCATGTCAGAGGCGCGTTTTGAGCGGCGGATCGCCTCGCCGGGGTGTAGAATTTGCAAGAAGTGCCACTCTTATGAGTGCCACTCTTATGAGTGCCATCTTGATGAGCGCCATCTTTGGACGTGCTACCGGCCCGTCGTGGCGGAGAACGCGATGAGACCAGCGAATTCATCTACAGCATCATGCACAGCATCGTGGCTCGCGGCGGCGGCGTTCGCGGCGGTGATGGCGGTCAGCGCCGGCGGCCTTGCCGCGCAATCCGCGCCCGACAGCGAAAACGGCCGTTACAGCATGACCCCGATCCCCGAGGGCGTGCTGCGGCTCGACAGCCGCACCGGCACCGTGTCGACCTGCACCCGCAGCGGCGGCGGCTGGGCCTGCTACGCGGTGCCCGATGAACGTACCGCGCTCGATGCCGAGATCGGCAGGCTCCAGGCCGAAGTCGAGACGCTGAAGGGACGGCTTGCGGCGGGGCCGACCGTGTCAGGCAAGATCGACGAGGCGCTGCCGAAAACCGATCCGCTCAAGAAGGCGGAGCCGCAAGCACGAGACCCAAAGGCCGCCGAGGGCGAGCGCAGGATCGAGATCCCGCTGCCGAGCGACCAGGACGTCGATCGCGTGATGTCGTTCCTGGAAAAGGCCTGGCGCCGGCTGATCGACATGGCCAACCGCGTGCAGAAGGACGTGTCGGGGAAGATTTAGCGCATGGCGAGATCCGGTAGGGTGGGCAAAGGCGCGACGCCGTGCCCACCATCTATCCAACACGCAGAGCGAAGGGTGGGCACGCTTCGCTTTGCCCACCCTACGGCAGCTTTCGATCAGGCGAGACCCTCATGACATCAGCCAAATCCATCTCGCGCTCGGAGCCGTCGTCAGGGCTGGCCACCACCATCGCGTCGTCGCTGCTGACGGTGCAGACGCCGGGGCGCGGCTTCATCGACCTCACCGCCGAGGCGGCGCGGTTCATCGCCGACGTTCATGCGCGGGACGGCGCGCTGACGTTGTTCGTCCGTCATACCTCGGCATCGCTGACCATCCAGGAGAATGCCGATCCTTCCGTGCTCGTCGATCTCACGACGGTGCTGGCGCGGCTCGCGCCGGACGATGAAGATGCAGGCTGGACTCACGACACCGAAGGGCCGGACGATATGCCGGCGCACATCAAAACCATGCTGACAGGGACCTCGTTGCAGATACCGGTCCTGGGTGGCGCGCTTGCGCTGGGCACCTGGCAGGCGATCTATCTGATCGAGCATCGCACCCGCCCGCATCGGCGCGAAATCGTGCTGCAATTCATCGGCAGCAATCAGTAGGGCCAAAACAAAACCGGCCGCGGAGACCGCGGCCGGTTGGTGTTGTCGATCGGTGCGTCGATCAGGTCGACTTGATATCGACGTCCTTGGTCTCCGGCAGGAAGAACAAGCCGATCACGACGGTAATCGACGCGAAGATGACCGGATACCAGAGGCCCGCATAGATATCGCCCGTCGAGGCCACGATGGCGAAGGCGGTCGCCGGCAGCAGGCCGCCGAACCAGCCGTTACCGATGTGGTAGGGCAGCGACATCGAGGTGTAGCGGATGCGGGTCGGGAACAGTTCGACCAGCATCGCGGCGATCGGGCCGTACACCATGGTGACGAAGAGCACCAGGACGAACAGCAGTCCGACGACCGCGGCCACCTGCGGACGGAAGATGTCGAACGGGTGCGCCATCTTCACGATGCCCGCATCGCCGGGCTTCGGATAGCCGGCTCCCTGCACGGCGGCGAGGACTGCCGGGTTGCCGTCCTTGGCGTTGGCGTAGGCAACTTCCTTGCCGTTGACCATCACCTTCACGCCGGAGCCTGCCGCACCCGGCGTGGTCGAGTACTTGACCGACGACTGCGACAGATAGGCACGTGCGGTGTCGCAAGGCGAGGTGAAGACGCGGGTGCCGACCGGGTTGAACAGGTCGCCGCAACCCGTGGGATCCGCCACCACGTCGACCTTGACCGTCTCGATCGCTTTTTCCAGCGCCGGGTTGGCGTTGGTGGTGATCATCTTGAAGATCGGGAAGAAGGTCAGCGCCGCGATCAGGCAGCCGCCGAGGATGATCGGCTTGCGGCCGATCCTGTCGGAGAGCATGCCGAACACGATGAAGAAGCCGGTCCCGAGCAGGAGCGACCAGGCGATCAGCAGGTTGGCAGTGTAGCCGTCGACCTTGAGGATCGATTGCAGGAAGAACAGCGCGTAGAACTGGCCGGTGTACCAGACCACGCCCTGGCCCATCACGCCGCCAAGCAGCGCCAGCAGCACGAGCTTGCCGTTCTGCCAGTTGCCGAAGGCTTCCGTCAGCGGGGCCTTCGAGCTCTTCCCCTCGTCCTTCATCTTCTGGAAGATCGGGGATTCGTTGAGGCGAAGCCGGATCCAGACCGAGACGCCGAGCAGCAGCACGGAGACCAGGAACGGAATGCGCCAGCCCCAGGCCGCGAAGTCGGGTTCGCCGAGCGCGGAGCGCGTGAACAGGATCACCAGCAGCGACAGAAACAGGCCGAGCGTCGCCGTGGTCTGGATGAAGGAGGTGTAGTAGCCGCGCTTGCCGTTCGGAGCATGCTCCGCGACGTAGGTCGCCGCACCGCCATACTCACCGCCGAGCGCCAGGCCCTGGGCGAGACGCAGCGCGATCAGGATGATCGGGGCCGCGATGCCGATGGTCGCCGCATTGGGCAGCAGGCCGACGATGAAGGTCGACAGACCCATGATCAGGATGGTGACGAGGAAGGTATATTTGCGGCCGACGATGTCGCCGACACGGCCGAACACGATCGCGCCGAACGGGCGCACCAGGAAGCCCGCCGCGAAGGCCAGCAGCGCGAAGATGTCGCGGGTTGCCGGCGGATAGGCCGAGAAGAACTGCGCGCCGATGATGCCGGCCAGCGAACCGTAGAGATAGAAGTCGTACCACTCGAAGACGGTACCGAGCGAGGAGGCGAGAATGACGAACCGTTCGTCCTTCGTCATCCCTCCCGCGCCTGCTTGAGACACAGCCATTGTCGACATGTTGAGTCGCTCCCCGAAAAATCGTTTCCTCGCGCCTTGGATGTTCGGTCATGCCGGATCAACCCAAGCCTTGCCCCCAAGGTAACATTGGCGTGAAACCCGCCCCAATACGACTTTCGGCCTTTCGCACTGACGCGCACCTGACGTCGCGGGCGGTCCATTCGGCAACATAGTGCCGGCCTGTGGATTAACCCCGTTGCCGCAAAGGGATAATGTCCGCTTGCATGCCACGGCTGGTCGGGAAACAATTGACCGAGGCCCGGCGCCGGCTTACTGGCCCGGTGCGACCGCCAGCAAGAGAACGATGAACGCTCCCTCGACCCATCTCGTCATTGCCGATGACCATCCATTGTTCCGCGCCGCGCTGCGGCAGGCGGTGGCGGGCGTCCTGAGCTCGGCCAAGATCGACGAGGCTGGATCGTTCGAGGATTTGACCAAGCTTTTGGAACAGACCTCCGACGTCGACCTGATCCTGCTCGACCTCTCGATGCCCGGGATCTCCGGCTTTTCAGGCCTGATCTATCTGCGCGCGCAATATCCGGCGATCCCGGTGGTGATCGTCTCCGCTTCCGACGACAGCGCCACGATCCGCCGCTCGCTTGATTTCGGCGCTTCCGGTTTCATTCCGAAGCGGTTCGGCGTCGAGACCCTGCGCGACGCCATCCTCAAGGTGATGGAGGGCGACGTCTGGGTTCCCGCCGACACCGATCTGTCGGCCGTCGCCGATCCCGACATGACGCGCCTGCGCGACCGGCTGGTGACGCTGACGCCGCAGCAGGTCCGGGTCCTGATGATGCTGTCGGAGGGGTTGCTCAACAAGCAGATCGCCTATGAGCTCGGCGTCTCCGAGGCCACCATCAAGGCGCATGTCTCGGCCATCCTGCAAAAGCTCGGCGTCGAAAGCCGGACCCAAGCCGTGATCGCCGCCGCAAAGATCGCCGGCGGCCAATGGAAGCAGGGCACCCCGACGGGGTGAGCATGGAGCGAGGGCCTCCTGCAGCCTGTAGCCCGGATGAGCGAAGCGACATCCGGGACCGCGAGTGCGGCTAGCTAGCAAAAACCCCGGATATCGCTTCGCTCATCCGGGCTACGGGACCGCGCCTGTGTCGCCCCCTGTCAATCCGCCGCCGCAAAAATATTCCACTTTACCGAAATTCGGTTTTGGCGTATGTCTCGCCCATCCCGGCTCATCCTTGAGGGGCGATCTTGTGGTCGTCACGTTCGCGAGCCGGGCTTGCGGTGGACGCGGCAGCGTTCGGGTGCGAGGAGTCGGGCAGGGCGGATTGCTCTCCGTGAGCCCAAAACTTCGTTCCGACGAGCGGCGCTGCTAGGCTTCGTCTCGTCTGTAAGTTTCCGGCTCCGTCGACAGGGCTGGGAATACTGCGGCGAAATGGCGGGCCGTGCGTACGGCAAAACCGTGTGGTCCTGGCCGTCGTTGCTACGGTCAAGCTCTTGCGGATGCGGCATCTGCGCCAACCGGCGCAGTGTCGGCGACTTCTGTGAGAGTGAGGGAGGCCAGCAGGAACTCGGCTCCCGGGAGAGCACGGCATAAGCCGTCCAACCATCGCGCAGGGAAGGCCGAGTGATTGGCTACACCTGTATGCTGCTGTGCGGTTTTCCTGCGTGTGCTTTTCGCGCAGCGGACCGCGGGTGCCAGCCGGCACCCGGCCTTCCCTGCGCCCTCTTGGCTTTGAGGGTGGAATGACGAAGCAAAGCTCGGGCGAAACGCGCCGCGAGGATGCGAAGCTGTGTCTGCATCGAATGCGAGCTGGAAGAGTGCCGCTGCCGCCTCATACTCCGTCATTGCGAGCGCAGCGAAGCAATCCAGTCTGCCGCCGCGGAGGGATTCTGGATTGCTTCGCTACGCTCGCAATGACGATGTGGAGAGAACGGACGCCCGACTCCACTCTCATGCCCCGGACGCAGCGCAGCATCCCTTCGACGGTGCGCTGCAGAGCTGGGGCCCATCTCCGCCGCACTGTGCCATGTCGCGGCTGGGTCCCGGTTCTGCGCAGCAACGCAAGAGCGTTGCTGCGCGCCCGGGACACGAGAGGCACGGAGTCCGCCCTATAATGTCTGCAACAACATGTCGGCGGCCCTGATATCGGCTGTCTCCGAACCCTGGGCGAAGCCTTCATACGCCAATTGAAGCCGCCGCTTCGCTTCCTCGCGCCGGCCGCGTTCGGCAAGGAGACCGGCGAGATCGATCGCGGCCCGCAGCTCCCAGGCCTTGGCGCCTTTGTGACGACTCAATTCCAGTGATTGGACGAAGTGGGCTTCTGCCTGATCAGCGTCGGGCTGGGGCCCGGCCAGGAGAACCCTTCCCTTCATGCGCAGCAGCTCGGGCATGTACAGATGATCGCCGCTTTGCTCGACGGTGCGGATCGCGTCGTCAATCAGCCCCGCACTCCGCTCGATCTGCCCAAGCGCCATCAAGCCCTGAACAAGCGCGATGTTGAACGTCGTGGTGAGCAGCTCGTAACCGGCATCGTGGAGCTCACGCAGACACGCCCCGATCGTCTCGACGCCATCCGCGGCATCGCCGCGCCGGATCGCCAGTTCGCCTTTGACGCCGCGGCCGACCGCAAGATAGGGGCCCATGGAGCGCCATTCGGCATGGGCGATGAAGCGGTCGATGTTCTCTTCCGCGGCATTGAGGTCTCCGTTCCAGAGATCGATCGAGACCGCCCAGATCAACGCAATGCAGAGCGTGATCGGATGGTCCATCTGCGCGGCCTCGACGACCGTCTGCCGGGCCAGTTGCAGCGCATCCGCGGGGCGGCCCTGCAACCAGAACTCGCGCGCGAGCGAGATGCCGGCCCGGTTGCGGTGATCGAAACCATAGACGGTGCTGATTCGCTCCGTGCCCGGCCCATGCCAGGCGGTCTCCAGCATCGTCAGCGCGTCGCGATGCTCGCCGGCAAGATGCAAGGAGACACCGAGGAGCGAGTGGGCGAGAGCGAGCGAGGCGGCATCGCCGAGCGTCCCGGCGACCGTGAGGCTTTGCTGCGCATAGCCGAGCGCGGCGTCGAACTGTCCCATCCGCTCGTGGAAGATATGCATGCGCCCGAGCAGCTGGAGCTGGTTCGGTGCGTCGCCGCGCGCCTCGGCGATCGCAAGGCTTCGGCTCAACGCGGCACGCGCCGCTTCGCTGCCGCCGCGCGTGAACATCAAAGTCAGTCCGAGCGCGGCCTGGATGTGCATTTCCTCGGCGCCGCCGCGCGAGGAAGGATCGATCGCAAGCAGCGCCCGTTCAGACCAGCGCCGGCACTCGACCAGCAACGACATCGCGAGAAAAATTGGCGCCGCAGCTGCGGCAAGTGCAATGCCGATGCTGGCATCGCCGTCCGTGCCAAAACACCAGTCCAGCGCCGCGCGCACGTTGTGAAGCGCGGAGAAGTGGATCGCGCGCTCGTCGGCGCTCGGCACCGTGGCCCATGTCGTGCCGGCCTGCTCCAGCCATTGCCGGTAATAGGTCGCGTGGCGGGCGGCGAGCGCCGCGTCATCAGGTTCGATCTCGAGCAGATAGGCGCGCGTCGTGTCGAGCAGACGGTAACGCATCATGGCGCCAATCGGCCGCGCCGCGACCATCGATTTGGCCACCAGGCCGTCGATGGCGTCGAACAGGCGGGAGCGGTCGACGCGTTCGTCCGGCACGATCTCGAGTGCGGCGTCGATAGTGAAGTGACCGGCGAAAACCGCGAGCCGGCGCAGCACCAGGCGCTCGATGTCGGACAAGAGACCGTAGCTCCAGGCCAGCGTCGCCTGCAATGTCTTCTGTCGCGGCGGCGCCGTGCGCTGGCCCTGCCAGAGCAGATTGAGGCGCTCGTCGAGCATGGCCGCGGTCTGCTCCAGGCCGTAGGCTTCCACCCGGCCGGCGGCGAGTTCGATTGCCAGCGCCATGCCGTCGAGCTTGCGGCAGATCCCGGCGACGATCGCTGCATTGGCATCATCGAGCGCGATCTGCGCGCCGCCGGCCGTGGCACGTTCAAGGAAGAGTTGAAGCGCGGGATAAGTCTGCGCTGCGGCCGCCGTCAGCCCGGGATTGTCGGGCGGAACGGCAAGCGGCGCCAGCCGATAGACCTGCTCGCCCTCGACCCGCAGGGCTTCGCGGCTCGTCGCCAGAACGTAGATATTCGGTGCGGCGTGGAAGATCTCGGCGGCCAGCGGGGCTGCGGCTGCGATGACGTGTTCGCAATTGTCGAGGATCAGCAGCATCCGCTTGTCCCGGAGATGCGCGAGCAGCGCAGGCAGGGGGTCGTCGGTTTGCGCCGGCAAGCCCAGCATCAGCAGGATCGAGGTGATCACGAGATCGGGATCGCTCAGCGCGGCAAGATCGACGAAATGTGCGGCGTCGGAAAATGTCGCGAGCAGATCGTGAGCAATCGCAACCGCAATGGCGGTCTTGCCGACGCCGCCCGGGCCGGCGATCGTGACGAAGCGCGAGCCGATGAGCCTGTCGGAGACAGCGGCGACCGCATCGTCGCGCCCGACCATCCGTTGCAGCCGGTTCGGCAGTTTGACGGGCGGCAATTCCGTTCGCGATGCGGTGCGCCGCTCTGCCGGGATACTCGCCTGCGAGATCGGCGCCACGAAGCAATAGCCGCGGCCGGAGAGTGTGGTGATGTAGCGAGCACCGTCCTTGCCGTCGCCAAGGACCTTACGAAGCGCCGCCACGTGAAAGCGCAGATTGGCGTCCTCAACCGTCATGCCGGGCCACACCAGCGCCATCAGATCATACTTGCTGACGACCTGGTTCGGCCGCGACATCAGTGCGAGCAGCGTGTCGAAGGCCTTTGCACCGAGCGGCAGCGCGACGCCGTCGCGCGTCACGAGTCTTTCATGCGGCGTCACAGTGAATGGCCCAAACGAGAGGGTTCCCGTTGCGGTAACGGCCGGCTCGGTCATGGCGGAATCCTGATCCTTTCGAGCGCACCGGATAGCCAGATGATCGCAATCCGGCAAGGCCGTCCCTCCGCGATCAGACCGCGAATGCAGGCCCCCCGTGAGGCCCGCGCGCCGAGACCTCACAACTTCTCACAACTCCCAACGGGTGTGTCGCGGCAGCCGCTGCTAGTCAGTTGTGCGACGGCAAGGAGACCTTCATGACCCAAGCGGCAAAGTTGCTTTACACAGCCCGGACCCGCACCAGCGGCGGGCGACAGGACGGGATATCGCGCAGTTCCGACGGGCGCCTGGATGTCAAGCTGTCGCCGCCGGGCGGCACCGGCATCGGCACCAATCCCGAGCAATTGTTCGCGGCCGGCTGGTCGGCCTGCTTCGAGGGCGCGATGGAGATCGCAGCCCGCAAGCGGAAGATCGAGCTCCCCAGGAAATGCGCGATCGATGCGGAGATCGACCTCGTGCTCGACGAGGGCGCCTATTCGCTCAGGGCTCGCCTCGATGTCAGCCTGCCTGGGCTCGATCGCGAGATCGCGCGCGGGATCGTCGATGAGGCGCATCAGAACTGTCCCTATTCCAAGGCCGTCCGCGGCAACATCGACGTCACTCTCGCGCTGATCTGACGTCACCACCTCAAACCATCAACAAGGTAGCAACAACATGAAACAGATCATCGATCAGCACCGCCGCCAGTTTTTCGGTATCGCCGCGGGAACCGTCGCCGCCGGCCTTGGCGTGATCGGCCTCGCCCGCGCCGAATCGGAAGCGCCGCGCTCCGTCGCAACGAATGCGTCGTTCGGCGCGATCAAGCAGATCGATGCCGGCGTCCTCAGCGTCGGCTACGCGGAGGCGGGTCCTGCGAACGGCCCCGTCGCGATCCTGCTGCACGGCTGGCCCTACGACATTCACGCGTTCGTCGACGTCGCGCCGATCCTGGCAAAGGCCGGTTATCGCGTCATCATCCCTTACCTGCGCGGCTACGGTTCGACGCATTTTCTCTCCGCCGAGACGCCGCGCAATGGCGAGCCGGCAGCAATGGCCGCCGACATCATCGCGCTGATGGACAAGCTCGACATCAAGAAGGCGGTGGTCGCCGGTTTCGATTGGGGCGCGCGCACCGCCGACATCGTCGCCGCGCTGTGGCCGGAGCGCTGCCGCGCGCTGGTCTCGGTCAGCGGCTATCTGATCTCCAGCCAGGCTGCAGGCAATGCGCCGCTGCCGCCGTCGGCCGAGCTGCTATGGTGGTACCAGTTCTACTTCTCGACCGAGCGCGGCCGCGCCGGATACGAGAAGTATACGCATGATTTCGCAAAACTGATCTGGAAGCTGGCTTCGCCGCAGTGGAAGTTCGACGACGCCACCTTCGACCGCAGCGCGGCGGCGCTGGACAACAAGGATCACGTCGCGATCACCATCCACAATTACCGCTGGCGGCTCGGGCTCGCCCAGGGCGAAGTCAAATACGAGGAGCTCGAAAGGAAGCTTGCGGCAGCTCCGGTGATCAGCGTCCCAACCATCACGATGGAAGGCGACGCCAACGGCGCGCCGCATCCCGATCCAAGCGCCTACGCCAAGAAGTTCTCGGGCCGCTACGACTATCGCCTGATTACCGGCGGCATCGGCCACAATCTGCCGCAGGAAGCACCGCAAGCCTTTGCCAAGGCCGTCATCGACGCCGACGGCGGCGCCTGAGGATTTTGGCAGCACCTCGGTCCGGCAAGGGGCCGGAAAGGCTGGACCGAGGCCTGACATGCGATCGCAGTTCAATGAAGCATCAGCGAAAATGAAATCCGAGAAGTCAAAATTTCCATCCTCTACGGCGATGATCGTGCTGGCCGTGCTCCTCCTCGTCGTTGTCCTGACCTGCGTGCCGTATCTGGTCACGATCGCATTCGCGCAGGGCCCGGCGGAGGCCTCGCCGATCTTCGGCGTCACTGTCCCGGAAGGCTACAAGCGGTGGGAGCTGATCGCGCCGGCCGAGGAGGCGGCTCCCTTGGACGAGCTGCGTGCCGTCATCGGCAACAGGACCGCGATTGATGCCTATCAAGGCGGCAAGCTTCCGTTCCCGGATGGCACAATTCTGGTGAAGCGTGCCTGGAAGCGGAAACAGTCGCCCGAATTTTCGTCGGCGACGATTCCTGGTGAGGCCACCACCGTCCAGGTGATGGTTAAGGATTCCAAAAAATATGCCTCGACCGGCGGCTGGGGATTTGGTCGCTTTGTGAACGGCAAGCCGGTCGACGAGGCCCAGCATCGCACCTGCTTCGCGTGCCACGAAGCTCGTGTGAAGAGTCGCGACTACGTGTTTACGAGGCTTGCGCCTTGAGCGCGGAGTTTCACTCCGCCGCCACCATCTGCTGCGTGCGCCATTGGCCGAGCAGGGCGCGGAGCGAAGCCGGCTTGACCGGCTTGTTGAGCACCGCGACCTTTTCGTCGCGCGCCGCCATTTGTACGGCGGGGCTGCGGTCGGCGGTGATCAGGATCGCGGGAATGCCGTCACCGAAGCGGCGGCGGATGTCGCGGATCGCGGCGATGCCGTTGCCGCGGTCGAGATGGTAGTCGACCAGCAGGCCGGTCACGCGACGGCCGGCGGCTTCGATCGCGGCGATCGCGCCCTCGGGATCGGCGACCGCGATCACCTCGGCGTCCCACGCCTTCAGCAGCGTGCGCATGCCGTCGAGGATCGCGGCGTCGTTCTCGATGCAGACGATCAGGGTCCCCGAGATCGAGGTGCGTGCGAGCGGCGTCGCACTGGTCACAGCCGCGGTGTGGGTGATCGCCTTCGCCGTCGGCACCGTCACGGAAAAAACCGAGCCGCCGCCGACATTGGAATCGATGGCGATGTCGTGCTTGAGCACGCGCGCCAACCGCTCGACGATCGACAGGCCAAGGCCGAGGCCGCGGGCGATCCGCGCGCCCTGCTCGAGGCGGTGGAATTCCTTGAAGATCTCGCTACGCTTGACCGTCGGAATGCCGACACCGGTGTCGTAGACGCAGATCTTGAGCGAGGCGCCGCGGCGGCGGCAGCCGACCAGCACGCGTCCGCGCGGGGTATATTTGATCGCGTTGGAGATCAGGTTCTGGAGCAGCCGCCGCAGCAGCAGACGATCCGACTCGACCGGCAGCGAGCATGGCACGAAGACGAGCGCCAGATTCTTGGCGCGTGCGATCGGCGCGAACTCGATCTCCAGCGAGCGCATCAGATCGGCCATCTTGAAGCTCGAGATCGAGGTCGTCATCGCGCCGGCGTCGAGCCTGGAGATGTCGAGCAGCGCGCCGAGGATCTCCTCGATCGCCTGGAGCGATTCGTCGATGTTCTCGACCAGCCGCGTCTCCTCGCCGCTGTGCTGGCGCTCGACCAGGCTCGTGACATAGAGCCGCGCCGCGTTCAGCGGCTGGAGAATGTCGTGGCTGGCGGCGGCGAGAAAGCGCGTCTTGGAGATGCTGGCGTCTTCGGCCGCGCTCTTGGCCAGAGCCAGCTCGGAATTCAGCCGGGTCAGCTCCTCGGTGCGGTCGCGCACCCGCTTTTCCAGCGTCGCATTGGCCCGCTCCAGCGCTTCGGCCGCCTCGAACGTGGGCGTGACGTCGGTGAAGGTGATAACGAAGCCGCCGCCGGGCATGCGGTTGGTCAAGATCTCGATCACCATGTGGCGGTCGGGCAGGCGCTCGAGATAAGGCTCGCCGTCGGTGGTGTAAGCCACCAGCCGGCGCTCCAGCATGGCCTCGCGCTCGATCGGATCGGCCGGCTCGCTCACGCCCATGAATTCCAGGATTTCACGCAAAGGCGTGCCGAACTGGATGAAATGCGGGGGAACGTTGAGGAGATCGCCGAACTGCCGGTTCGAGCAGATCAGTTGCAGATCGGCATCGAACACCGCGATGCCCTGGCGCACATGGTTGAGCGCAGTCTGGAGGATCTCGCGGTTGAAATGCAGCGCCGCATGGGAATCGTCGAGCAGCTTGAGCGCAGCCTTCGCTGACACCGTCCGTTTGCGCAGCAGCAGCGACATCACGAGACGCGAGGAGGCCGCGCCGATCGAGGAGGCAATCAGGTGCTCGGCGTGCTGCAGCAGCTCGAAATCGGCCGGTGCCCCGGACTCCAGCCGCACATTGCGCCGCGCGGAGAAGGCCTCGAACGAATGCCGCGCCCGGTCGGGCCCGAGATATTGCGCCACCGTGGTCTGGATGTCCTGCACCGTGACGGTGGTGCGCCAGCGCCGGAAGTTCGGGGAGATCGGCGCGAGGGTGTTGGGGACGAACAGATCGGCCTGCACCAGCTCGATCGAAGACGGCCGGCGCGCCAGCGACAACAGCACGTAGGTGAGGATGTTGAGCGACAGCGACCAGACCACGCCGTGCATCAGCGGCGGCAAATCGGCGCCGAACAGCGCCTGCGGCCGCAACGCCTCGATCCCGAACGGGCCGTGCTGGAGCAGCAGGATGCCCGCCGTCGACGTATCCATGAAGCTCGGGATGAACAGCGTGTAGAGCCACACCGCGAAGCCGACCAGCATGCCGCCGATCGCGCCGCGCGCGGTCGCGCGCCGCCACAGCAATCCGCCGAAGAAGCTTGGTGCAAGCTGGGCGATGGCGGCAAAAGACAGCAGCCCGATCGCCGCGAGCTGGGTGTTGCCGAGCGCGCGGTAGTAGAAATAGGCCATCACCATGATGGCGAAGATCGCGAGCCGGCGCGAGCGCAACAGGAAGTCGCTGAAATCGGCGCCGCCGGTGCGCCCCTCGGGCCGTCGTTGCAGCACCAGGGGCACCACGAGGTCGTTCGAAACCATGATGGAGAGCGCGACGCATTCGACGATCACCATCGCGGTCGCCGCCGACAGCCCGCCGACGAAGACGGCGACGCTGAGCAGATCCGCGCCGCCTTCCATCGGCAGCGCCAGCACGTACATGTCAGGATCGGCGGCGCCGAACGGGAAGCTGACGAGGCCGGCGAACGCGATCGGGATCACGAACAGATTGATGGCGACGAGATAGAGCGGGAACAGCCAGCGCGCGCGGCCGACCTCGGCGTCCGAGGAATTCTCGACGACGCTGACGTGGAACTGGCGCGGCAGCAGCATGATCGCGCACAGCGACAGCAGCGTCATGGTCAGGAAGTTGCCGATCGACGGCGAATAGTTGATGACGCGCACCGCCTCCGGCGTCTTCATCGCGCGCTCGATCAGTTCGTGCGGCGAGAACATCCAGAACGTGACGAAGATGCCCGCGGCGAGGAAGGCGACCAGCTTGATGATGGATTCGGTCGCGACCGCCAGCATCAGGCCGTGCTGGTGTTCGGTGGCATCCGTCTGCCGCGTGCCGAACAGCACTGCGAAGGCCGCCATTGCCAGCGTGACCATCAGCGCCACGTCGCCGACGATCGGGATGTGGGAGAAGGCCTGGTCCTCGCTCAGGATGGTTTCGAGCGAGGAGGCGACCGCCTTGAGCTGCAGCGCGATGTACGGCACCGAGCCGATGATCGCGATCAGCGCGACGGTTGCCGCAACCGCCTGGCTCTTGCCGTAGCGCGCGCCGATGAAGTCGGCGATCGAGGTGATGTTGTGGGCCTTCGCGAGCTGGATCACGCGGCGGAGGACGCCGGCCCCTAACCCGATCATCAGGATCGGGCCGACATAGATCGCGAGGAAGTCGGTGGAGGTGCGGGTGGCGAAGCCGACCGAGCCGAAGAAAGTCCAGGAGGTGCAGTAGATCGCCAGCGACAGCGGATAGATCAGCCCCGAGGCGCGGCCGCGCCCGGCCGGCGAGCGGCGGTCGCCATGGCTCGCCACCAGGAACAGAAAGCCGATATAGCCGAAGGCGGCGGCGATCACGCCCCAATCGTGCAGCATGGCGAGCGTGCTTCTCCCGGGGCGCGCGCGCACTGGCCGCGCCCGATCTCATTTTCCCTGTAAATCTAGCGCGTTGGGCCGGTGGAGGCGACAGCGAAATGTCGTGGGGGCGCGGGAACTGGGGGTGTCGTTAAGGTGCAAACCCCCAGCGTCGTCCTGGCGAAAGCCAGGACCCATAACCACAGGACACGGTTATGGGCACCCCAATGGCCCCAGCAAGCCGCAACAATTCACAGTCGGGGTAATGGGTCCTGGCTTTCGCCAGGACGACCCGGACCTACTCCGCCGCCAGCGACTTCTGGCGCAGCGGCAGACCCAGGCGGTCCCACACCTGCAGCAGGGCTTCGGCGAGCTGGTCGATCAGGCCGTCGTCGTGATAGGGCGAGGGCGTGATGCGCAGGCGTTCGGAGCCCTTGGCGACCGTCGGATAGTTGATCGGCTGGATGTAGATGCCGTGCTGTTCGAGCAGGAGGTCGGAAGCCTGCTTGCACTTCTCGGCATCGCCGATGAACAGCGGGACGATGTGGGTGTCGCTCGACATCACCGGCAGGCCGGCGGCGTTGAGGATCGCCTTGACCCGGGCGGCGCGATCCTGGTGACGCTCGCGCTCCCAGCTTGACGTCTTCAGATGCTTGATCGCGGCGGTCGCGGCCGAGCAGATCGCCGGCGGCAGCGCGGTGGTGAAGATGAAGCCCGGTGCATAGGAGCGCACCGCGTCGATGATCTGACCGTTGGCGGCGATGTAGCCGCCGAGGCAGCCGAACGCCTTGGCGAGCGTGCCCTCGAGAATGTCGATGCGATGCATCACGCCGTCGCGCTCGGCGATGCCGCCGCCGCGCGGGCCGTACATGCCGACGGCGTGGACCTCGTCGACATAGGTCATCGCGCCGTACTTCTCGGCGAGGTCGCAGATCTTCGCGAGCGGGGCGATGTCGCCGTCCATCGAATAAAGGCTCTCGCAGGCGATCAGCTTGGGTCGGCTCGGGCCCGCAGCCTGCAACAGCGCTTCGAGATCGGCGAGGTCGTTGTGGCGGAACACGACTCGTTCGCAGCCGGACTGGCGGATGCCCTCGATCATCGAATTGTGGTTGAGCTCGTCGGACAGGATCAGGCAGTTCGGGATCAGCTTCGCGATGGTAGCGATGCCGGTCTGGTTCGAGACGTAGCCGGACGTGAAGAGCAGCGAGGCTTCTTTGCCGTGGAGATCGGCGAGCTCGGCCTCTAGCTGTACCAGCGGATGATGCGTGCCGGCGATGTTGCGGGTGCCGCCGGCGCCGGTGCCGACGCGGGTCGCGGTCTCGACCATCGCGCCCACCACCTTCGGGTGCTGGCCCATGCCGAGATAATCGTTGGAGCACCAGATCACGACGTCGCGCTTGCCCTTCGGCGAGTGCCAGAGCGCATGCGGGAACCGGCCGGCGATGCGCTCGAGATCGGCGAACACGCGGTAGCGCCGCTCGGTGTGGAGACGATCAAGGGCGGAATTGAAGAACTGGGCGTAATCCATCGTCAAACCTGCAGCGGAACCGACCAAAGACCCGCATATCCTTAGAGCTTTTCCAGCTCCAATGTCTATGCGCTATCCCACATTTGGACCTGCGGGGCATTTGGGCAAAATGCCCTATCGTGCGATTTGAAACTTGATCCGGATCAAGTTCGCGCGAGATGCGATGTTGCTCTGCACCATCCGGTGCATTGAGCGCAGCCCTCAGGTCGTCCTGAACTGCAACACGCCGTCTTTCATCTCCGCCGTCAGCCGGCCTTCCACGATCATGTAGTTGACGTGGGCGACCAGTTCGCCGGCGGCAAAACCCATCTGGTGTTCGTCCAGCACGTGCTTGTTGAACACCACGGGCACCAAGGCGCGCGAGGTCTGCGGCACCTCGTGGCAGGCTTCCGCGATCAGGCGGCAGCGCTCCTCGTGGTGATCGGCGAGCTGCTTGATGCGGGTCTTCAGCCCGTAGAACGGCACGCCGTGGCCGGGCAGCACCAGCACGTCATAGGGGAGAGTCGTGGTGAGGCTGGCGAGTGAGGCCAGATATTCGCCGAGCGAATTCTGGTCGGGTTCGACCGCCCACACGCTGACGTTCGGCGAGATCTTGCTCAGCACCTGGTCGGCCGAGAGGAACAGCTTGTCGTCGGCGCAATACAGCATCACCTGGTCGAGCGCGTGACCGCCGCCGGTGATCACCTTGAAGCGCCGCGTGCCGATCACGACGTCCTCGCCATGCGAGATGCGGCGGTAGGACGGCGGCAGCACCGAGACGCGCTTGAGATAGTCCTGGCCGCGACCGAGAAGTTTTTCGGTGAGCGACTCGTCCATGCCGTGGCGGCGGAAGAACAGCCGTTGCGCCTCCTGCCGCTCCTCCGTGCCGCGGTTCTGGTGATAGACCGATTGCAGATATTCGACCTGCGACATCACCAGCGGGCAGTTGAACCGCTCGACGATCCACCCGGCCAGGCCGACATGATCGGGATGGGAATGGGTCACGATCAGGCGCGTGATGTTGACGCCCTTCAGCGGCCCGTCGAACAGCTTCGTCCAGGCTTCGATCGTCTCCTCATTGCCGAAGCCGGCATCGATCATGGCGTAGCCGTCGCCGTCGGCGAGCAGGTAGATGTTCACATGGTTGAGGCGGAACGGCAGCTTCAGCCGCGCCCACAACACACCGGGCTTCACCTCGACGACCTGTTCGGGGCCGGGATGCTGTTCCCAGGGATAGCGCAGGGCGTCGGCGGAGGACTGCACGGTGTCGGTCTTTGCGTTCATGCTACCGACTTAAACCCGCTCGTCGCGGCGCGCCAGCCGAAAAAGGACGCTGGCGCGGCCCGCATAGCGGTCATTCCGGGTTACGGAACAGCGCCTACGCCGCCCGCATGTTGTTGAGGAACGCGTCGATCTCTCCGCGCAGCATGTCCGCCTCGCGGCGGAGCGCGTCGGAGGCGCCGAGCACTTCGTTCGCCGCTGCGCCGGCTTCCGCCGAGGCCGTGGAGACGCCGACGATGTTGCTGGAGACCTCGCTGGTGCCGCCGGCCGCATGCTGGATGTTGCGGGCGATCTCGCGTGTCGCCGCGCCCTGTTCCTCGACCGCGGCGGCGATCGTCGTGGTGACGTCGTTGATCTCGCCGATGATCCGGCCGATGCCCTGGATGGCGCCGACGGCCGAAGTCGTCACTGACTGCATGCTGGCGATCTGGCTGCGGATCTCCTCCGTCGCCTTGGCAGTCTGGCTCGCGAGGCTCTTCACCTCGGAGGCGACCACCGCGAAGCCACGACCGGCTTCGCCCGCGCGCGCCGCCTCGATGGTGGCGTTGAGCGCCAGCAGATTGGTCTGCGAGGCAATGGTCTGGATCAGGTCGACCACCACGCTGATGCGGCTCGCGCTGTCGGCGAGGCTCTGCACTGTGGCATCGGTCGCGCCGGCTTCGTCGACCGCCTTCCTGGCGATCGCGGCCGAGGTCACGACCTGCTTGCTGATCTCCTCGATCGAGGATGAGAGCTGCTCGGTGCCTGACGACACGGTCTGCACGTTGACCGATGTCTCTTCGGCTGCCGAGGCAACCGCGTTCACCAGCGCATTGGACTGATCTGCCGTGTTCGACATGCTCTGCGCGGTCGATTGCATCGAATTGGCTGATTGCGCGAGATTGTCGAGTGCGGAGCGGACCGTGCTCTCGAATTCTGCAATCTTCGCCTCCATCTGCGCCGCACGCTCGGCCTTGGCGACGCGATCCCTGTCCTGCTCGCTGGCAAGCGCCCGGGCTTCGATCATGCTGTCGCGGAATACCGTCAGCGTTTCCTTCATCGCGCCGATCTCGTCGTTCTGCCGGGAGCGGACGATCTCGGTGTCGAGGTCGCCGGCCGAGAGCAACTGCATGGCGCGTTGAAGCTCGCGAATGCGGCGCAGGATGTTGCGGCCGACATAGAGCCAGACGAACAGCGCCGAGCCGACCAGCGTCAGTGCGCCGAGTGCCAGCATCGCGGTGGTCGCAAGCGAGATCTCCTGCCGCGCCTGGAAGGTCGACGCGTTGGTCTCCTTCTGCACGCCCTCGACCAGCTGCTGCACGCTGATGCCGAGGCCGACATTGAGCTTGCGGGTCTCGTCCAGAATGGTCTGGCCGTAGTCGATGGCGTCGAGCTCCTTCTGGCGGATCTTGAACACGCCGGACTTGCCTTCGCCGAAGGCGAACAGCTTTTGCACGGTGTCGCGCACCGCTTGCATCGAGGCCATGTTCGGAAGGTCCTCGAGATTCGACTTGACGCGGTCGCGCGTCGCCTTGAACTCCTTCTCGATCGCCTCCAGCGTATCGCTGTTGTTGGCCGACAGCGCCGCCATCATGTCGGCGGCCATCAGATTGCCGTTGGCGGAGATGGTCGCGACCTGGGAGACGGTGCGGGCGGCTTCGGTGGCATCGTCGGCGGAAACTTCCGCCGCGCCGAGGATCGCGTTCAGGCGCGTTTGCGCATCCAGCATGGCAGGACCGGCCGCACCGACGAAGGTGAGCTGCGCCTTGCGGAGCGCTTCATACTGCTTGTCATGCACCGCGCCGGCATCGAGCCGCTCGCGCGCGGCCGATACCAGGCTCTGGGTCGCCTCGTCGATGCTCTTGGCGGTCTCGCGCAACGCGGTTGCGATCTGCTTGTCGGCGCCGAGCTCAATAATCTCGCCAAGCTTGGCCATGGCGAGCTGCTGGATCTCCTGCACCTTCTTGGTGCGTTCGTTCAGCGCCTCGTCGGACGGCGACGCCAGGAGGCCCGGCCCCTGTGCCGCGAGCGTTGCGCTTTGCGATGCGAGTTGAAGGCTGGCGGAAAGGCGCGGGATGTCGCGGCCGCTCAGGTCCATCATGGTGCTGCCGAGATGGTTGAAGACGAAGCCGGCGCCGGCTGCAATCACGAGGCCCATGCCCGCGATCACCGCGAAGGCCGTGAACAGGCTGCCGCGCACGCCCCATGTCGGCATTTTGAAACGAGGCCGGATACGACCAAGCAAACGGCCAAGGCCCAGACGGATCGCCATCGAAATTCCCCCACGCGTGATCTTTATGTTTTCGCCGCGGAGTATCCGCGCGTCAGGTTAAAAAATCGCAAGTTGCTCAATCGGTTGCGTACGTTCCGCACAGCGAAAAAAGAAGGGCCGGCAATGATGCCGGCCCTTCATCATGATAAGGTTTTGATAACCGTTCAGTAGCGCGCGACCGCCGAGTTGGCCCAGTTGAAGCGGTAGTTGACGCCCGCCTTGATGGTGTGGTCGTCGGTGGTGAAGTTGCCGGTGCCCGCCAGCGGACCGCCGGTGAAGTGCGCGTCGCCGAAATTGTAGTACTGGTACTCGGCCTTGGCCGACCAGTTCAGGGCGAACATATATTCGAGGCCGGCGCCGACGGTGTAGCCGTTGCGGTGATCGCCCGTGATGACGAAGGCCGCCGGCACGCCGCCGACAGTGACCTTCTCGTTGTTGTCCGAATAAGCGTAGCCGCCCTTCACATAGAGCAGGCCCGGGCCCCAGGTGTAGCCGACGCGGCCGGTGATCGAGCCGAGACCACGCTGGTCGTTGGTGTAGGCGACGCCGCCCGGGAACACCGCGCCGACGCTGCCGGAGAGCCAGGAATACTGGCCTTCGACGCCGACAACGAAGTTCGGGTTGAACTGCCAGTCCGCGCCGGCCTGCAGACCGCCGAGGAAACGGCCGTTGCCGTTGTTGCCGGTGGAGAGGCCGCTGAAATTGTTGTCGCTGGAGAACGCGCCGCCGACATGGCCGCCGATATAGAAGCCGGTCCAATTGTAGATCGGTGAGGCATAGGCGGGCGCGGGCGCCTTATAGTAGTTGCGGTTACCGAGATCGGCACCGACCGCCGGCGCGGCAGCGCCCACAACGAGCAGCGCAACGGTCGCAAACAGAATCTTCTTCATCGTCCAAACTCCAACACTTAGGTCCCCGGCAGGCGCGCTTTCCGCGCCGTCGTTGGTTCTGCAGATAGCTCGCTTTTGACGAAAATGCTGTCACATCCGTGGCACAGCGGCAGCCAAGCTAACTTATTGGGCTGTAAATGATTTTCGTGCTTAATGTCGGCTTAAGAAGTGGTGAAGGAAGGCTTAACTCGGCGCTATCAAGGTAACTTGCGCGCGCATCTCGTTAACCAAGACGGCGCCGCGCCTCATCGCGCATCTGTTCGCGGAATGCAGCGCGCTTTGCGGGCCGGTCTTCCTCGCGCACGTCATGACGATCGAAGACGTCGAACTTCTCCAGGATCGGATAGCGCTCGCTCGCCATCGCGAGCACGCGCAGCACCTTGGTCGCCGACGGTGTCGGGCCGCTCACTTCCCAGCGCCGGATGGTGTCGGCGCCGCCCTTCTCGGGCAATCCGCAAAGCCGAGCCATGTCGGCCGCGGTGAGCTTGCGCTCGAGGACGTCCGAGAGATCGTTGCGGAGTTGCTTCAGTTCGGGACCGGTCATATCGCCTCAATACGCGAAGTCGATGAGGTGAATGCACTAGCGCTGATTCGGGTCCATCCGAAGGCGAGGCATGCGAGCGGGCAGGCGTGCTAGTCTCCCGCCCGCCGGGCTCAGTCAGGAAAGGAAAACCGCATGCCGGTGTTCAAGCTGCCTCTGTCGGGGGACGTTGTTCAATCCATCAACCCGATCACGTCGTTCTTCAGCCCGGCCGGCGGCCAGTTCGGTCTCGTGAACATCACGGTGGGCCAATCTTCGGCGCCCGACGTCGAGAAGGACCTGCTGTCGGATGTCGGCAGTTACGGCAAGCAGATCGGTCAGGTCGCGGATGCGCTGCTCGTGGTCATTGAGCATCTGGAAGCGCTCGGTGACAGTGCACTCGGCGACGACAAGGCAGTCGCGGCTTTCAAGGAGCTGATGCACTCGGTTGCGACCGTCAAGGAGCGCCACAACCGCAAGGCCTGTCGTCCGCGGCGGCGCTGATCATGCCGTGCGACCGGCCCGCGGCACCTTCGCCCGCGCACGAAGTTATGAATGGGGTGCCCATGGAAATCCGCCGCTGAATGAACAGATGCCAAGGGGGCCGCAGAATGAAGTGATCAGCCATGACAAGCATCAAATCCGCCATTGCCGCCCTCGTCACCGTCGGGCTGCTTGCCGCGCCGTTCGCGGCTGAAGCCAAGAAGCACCGGTCAAGCCGATCTTACAGCACCGGCGTGGTGGCTCCGGGCTATGGGAGCGCCGGATCGTTGGCAGCACCGCCCAGAGCTTACGGGTCGAGCGGACAGTCGGTCGGGACGGTCACGGCGCCGTCGATCGGCACGTATAATTGGCCGTCGGTCGGCGTGACCAACGCAGTCCCGACCTGGAGTAACACAAACCCGCCCGTCCGGTAGGCGCGCCTGTTCGGCGAGCCAATCCCGGTCACCCTGCGCCGGTCGCAAGGCCAGAGAAGATCAAGTGCGACCAGCAATGATCATGGCAGTGGACCAGGCATTTCGGATCGTTCAGGGACAGCGTGGTCCCGATCCTAAATTCCCCGTCCGACCTGTTGGCCGATCACGCAGCGCCATCCGGCGAGGCGCTCGGCCGGATGCTGGTTCATCCATTCGGCGAGCTGTGGCGCACCCATCAGGCACGATTGCATCGAGACGTCGGCGAAGTCGGATGTGGTGACGGTTTGCTCATGACAGTTCGCTGGAGAGGCGAGGTTGCAGAGCACGGCGATGATCTTGATCACGCGAGGTTGCCTCCGTCGCTGCGATGCGCGGAGGCCCCGCTCGATCGTTCGCTCACCGGATCAGCCGGCGGGAAGATGCTGTCGTAGATCGCGCGCGCTTCCTGGATGAGGCGAATGCGCTCACGCTCGGATTTCGAGACAAACTCAATAACCTGGCCCATGTCGGCTCCAATAGATCCTCAATCCATCATCACATGATGGAAATCATTTCATGCAGATGTGGGGTGCCGGCTTCGGCTTTGCAGCCGTGCGGGCGGTCACGAGGGATAAAAAGCCCGTGAGTATTCCGTTCCTGAAGTGGAGCGGGATACCTTCAGCGATGCGCCGGTCTCACGGCGCATCTGTTCGGGCCGTGACCGCTTCGCAGCATCGTGATGACGAGTTGAGCCCTGCGGTGTGAGCGCATTGCGGCACATTTCCTCGCGCGCGGAGTTGTAAGATCACTCAATGCACGGGCGCCTGACGAACGGCATTGCGATTGAGAGACCGCCCGAAAGGATCACCCATGACAACGAAACACTCGATTGCTGCACTCATTGCTCTCGGATTGGCCGCAGCGCCACTCGCTGTCAACGCACAGACGTCGGCGACAGGTACACCAGGCAGCACGAGCGGACGCACCGGAGCGCCGGTACAGCAAGGGACTATCGGAAGTTCCGGGCAGACTGTCGGGACCGTGACAGCGCCGTCGGTCGGAACGTCCAACCAGCCCTCCGTCGGCGTAACAAACTCAGTCCCCACCTGGAACAACACGAATCCTCGACCGAAGTAGGAACCGCGATCGGCTGACTTAAGCCGTCGGCGCGCGCGCTCTCTGCCCGGGCACTGCCCCGAGCAGCTCGCGCGTATAGGGATGTTCGGGCGCAGCGAACAGCTGCGCGGTCGGCTTCAGCTCGACGATGACGCCGCGCTGCATCACGGCGATGCGGTCGCAGATTTGCGCCGCAACGCGTAGATCATGGGTGATGAACAGCATCGAGAGGCCGAGGCGGGCCTTCAGGTCTTCGAGCAGCCGCAGGACTTGCGCCTGCACGGAGACGTCGAGCGCGGAGACGGCCTCGTCCGCGACGATGATCTCGGGCTCGAGCGCGAGCGCACGCGCAATGCCGATGCGCTGGCGTTGGCCGCCGGAGAATTCATGCGGATAGCGCTCGAGCGCGCCGGCATCGAGCCCGACCATCTTGAGGAGATCGCGGGCGCGGTCGAACGCGACTTTCGGATCGGTGCCGGCCGCGATCGGGCCGTCGGCAATGATATGACCGACCTTGCGGCGCGGATTGAGCGAAGCGAACGGATCCTGGAAGATCATCTGGATGCGATGACGCTCGGCGCGTAGCGCCTTACCCGCGAGCTTTGTGAGATCGGTCTCGCCGATCCGCACGGTGCCCCGGTCAGCCTCGATCAGCCGCATCACCAGACGCGCCACCGACGATTTGCCGGAACCGGATTCGCCGACCAGGCCGAGCGTCTCGCCCTTGAGAATCGTGAAGTTGACTTCGCGCGCGGCATCGACGCGGCGGTCCTCGCGAAACCAGCCGCCCGAGGTGACGTAGGTCTTGTCCAGTCCGATCACCTCGACCGCCTTGGCCTGGTCGTCGAGGGGGCTGCGGGCGGGCGGGTCCATCGAGGGCACGGCGGCGAGCAGCGCCTTGGTGTAGTCGTGCTGCGGCGCGTTGAAGACCGCCGAGGCGGGGCCTTCCTCGACCACCTTGCCATGGCGCAACACGACGACCTGGTCGGCGATGTCGGCGACCACGCCGAAATCATGGGTGATGAACATCACCGCCATGTTGCGATTGCGCTGGAGGTTGCGGATCAGTTTCAGGATCTGTGCTTGCGTGGTGACGTCGAGCGCGGTTGTCGGCTCGTCCGCGACCAGCACCGCCGGTTCGAGCGCGAGCGCCATCGCGATCATCGCGCGCTGGCGCTGGCCGCCGGAGAGCTGGTGCGGATAGGCGCGCACGATGCGCTCGGGGTCGGGGAGGCCGACCTCGCGCGCCAGCGACAGCGCCTTGGCGCGCCGCTCCCTCGGCGTGAGCAGCCCGTGCGCCTCGAACATCTCCGCCATCTGGTCGCCGATCCGCATCAACGGATTGAGCGCGGTCATCGGCTCCTGAAATATCATCGCGAGCCGGCGGCCGCGCAGATCGCGCCAGCCGTCGTCGTCGAGCTTGAGCAGGTCGCGGCCTTCGAATTGGATCTCGCCGGAGGTGACGGCGACCGTGTCAGGCAACAGGCCCATCAGCGCATGCGCGCACATCGATTTGCCCGAGCCGGATTCGCCGACGACGCAGACGATCTTGCCGGGCCGCAAATCGAGCGAGACGCCATCGACCGCGAACGGCCGTTCCGCCCCCTTGGGCAGCGCGATCCGCAAGTTCTTGATGGAGACGGCGGGCGGTGCGGTCATGATCAGCGGCCCTCCCGCGACAGCCGCGGATTGAGCGCGTCGTTGAGGCCTTCGCCGATCAAATTGAGGCCGAGCACCGAGATCAGGATCGCGACGCCGGGAAACACGGTGATCCACCAGGCCTGGCGGATCACGGTGCGGCCGGCACCGACCATGTAGCCCCAGGAGATCAGATTGGGATCGCCGAGGCCGAGGAACGCCAGCGAGGATTCCAGCAGGATCGCGGTCGCCACCATCAGCGAGGCCAGCACGATCACCGGCGACAACGTGTTCGGCAGGATTTCGCGCAGGATGATCCAGGTGTTGCTCTGGCCCGTGACCACCGCGGCCTGGACGTACTCCCGCGTGCGCAGCGACAGCACCTCGCCGCGGACGAGGCGCGCGACCGGCGGCCAGCTTACCAGCGCGATCGAGGCGACGATCGAATAGATCGAGGGCTGCAGGATCGCGACCAGCACGATCGCGAGCGCAAAGCTCGGAATGGTTTGGAAGAACTCCGTGAAGCGCATCAGGGCGTCGTCGACCTTGCCGCCGAAATAGCCGGCCATGGCGCCAATGGGAACGCCGACGACCAGCGCCACCAGGGTGGAGACCATGCCGACGAGCAGCGAGACGCGTGCGCCAAAGATCATTCCCGCGAACACGTCGCGACCGAGTGCGTCGGTGCCGAGCGGCACGGTCGCGAGCGTGAACGGCGGCAGGAACGGCCGTTGCACCATGCGCCAGGGCGAGTTCGGGAACAGCATCGGACCGAACAAGGCGACCGAGATCGCAAGGAGCAGGATGATGAGCCCGATGACGCCGCTCGGGCTCCTCAACATCGATTTCCAGAACTGTTTCATGTGGTGAATTCGATGCGCGGGTCGACCAGGCGATAGACCAGGTCGGTGATGAGGTTGAAGATCAGGACCATGGCGGAGCAGATCACGAAGACGCCGAGCAACAGATTGTAGTCGCGCTGGAGCAGGGCGTCGTACATCAGGCGTCCGATGCCGGGCCAGGCGAACACGGTCTCGGTGATGACGGCGCCGCCGATCAGGGTGCCGGAGTGGACGCCGGCGAGCGTCACGACGGGCAGCAGCGCGTTGCGCAGGACGTGGCGACGCTGGATCACGGCATCGGACAGGCCTTTGGCGCGCGCGGTCTTGACGAAGTCGAGACGCTTCACCTCCAGCATCGAGGCGCGCGTCATGCGGGTGTAGGTCGCCATGAAGAACAGGCCGAGCGTCATCGCCGGCATGATCAGGTGCTTTGCCACATCGACGGCATGGGCAGGGCCGGTGAGGTTGGCGCCGACCGTCTCGTAGCCGAAGCTCGGCAGCCAATCCATGGTGACCGAAAACAGCAGGATGCCCATCAGCGCCACCCAGAAGATGGGCATGGCGTAGAATATTAGGGCGAAGACGGTGATCGCGGTGTCGAGAAAGGTTCCGGCAAAGCGCGCGGCGAAGGTGCCGAAGAGAACGCCAAGCACGAGCGAGATCGCAAACGCCGTCAGCGTCAGCAGCAATGTCGCCGGCAGCCGCTCGCCGATCAGCTTCGCGACCGGCGCCTGCTGGCGGAAGGAGAAGCCGAGGTCGAGGGTGGCAATGCCCTTGACGTAGATGAAGAGCTGCTCAGGCAGCGGCTTGTCGAGGCCGAACTTCTCCCTGAGCTGCTGGACGAAGATCTGGTCGCTGGCGCCGGCCTCGCCCGCCATCACCACGGCGGGATCGCCGGGCGCAAGCCGGATCAGGAAGAAATTGAGGACGACGATCGCGAGCACGACGATCACGCCCTTCGCGACACGCTGAGCGACAAAGGAGAGCATCTAGAGGATCATATCTTGGAGCGTGACCTGAAGCCGTCGGGGCAGTGCGCTCCCTCGCCCCGCTCTTGCGGGGAGAGGGTTGGGGTGAGGGGCCTCTCTCGACGTACGAGAATGTCGATGGATCTGTACCCCCTCACCCGCCGCGCCCTGCGAGCGCGTCGACCTCTCCCCGCAGGCGGGGAGAGGTGAAGGAAGCCGCACCCTCACTTGTCGAGCCATGCGTCCTTGAAGCCGTCATTGACCCCGATCCCGGTGGTGATCAGGTTCTTGACCTTGCAGCGCATGATGGTCGGAAATTGCAGCTCGAGCATCCAGGCCACCGGCACGTCCTCGACCAGGATCTTCTGCGCCTTCTCGTAGATCTCCTTGCGCTTGGAGTCGGGCGTTGCCACTGCGCCGTCTGCGAACAGCTTGTCGATCTCAGGGTTGGAGTAACCCTCGACGTTGTTGAACACCTGGCCCTTGGCGATGGCGCTGGAGACGTAGTTGCGGCCGACGCCGAGTGCGGGGTCGCCGTATTGGTAGAGATAGGTGAAAGCGATGTCGTAGTCCCAGTCGCCGATCTTTTGGTTGCCGCCGGCAACGTCGGTGGCGATGGTCTCGATGTTCATGCCGACGTCCTGGAGGTTCTGCTTCACGGCTTCACCCCAGCGCTGCCAGGTCTCGCCATAGGCGAGCGGCAGAAGACGGATCTTCTCGCCCTTGTAGCCGGCTTCCTTCAGCAGCGCCTTGGCCTTGGCGGGATCGTAAGGGTATTTCGGCACGTCGCCGGTGTAGTATTTGATGGTCGAGGCCGACGGGCCGGTCGCGACCTTGCCGAGCCCGTTCCAGATCACGTCCTTGGCGAACTCGCGGTCGATCGCAAACATGACCGCCTGGCGCACTCGCTTGTCGGCGAGCGGACCCTGGCGATTGTTGAGCCACAGCCAGGCCAGCGGCGAGAAGAACTCCCAGCCGGCGCCGGTGACGCAGGTGTCCTTCAGCTTGGACAGCCGCGGCACGTCGAAATTCTCGACCGAGCCGCCGGGCAGCACGTCGACCTTGCCGGTCTCATACGCCACCGAGCGCGCCGCGGCATCGGGAATGATCTGCCAGTAGATCTCGTCGAGATAGGGTTTGCCCTTCTCGTAATAGTTCGGGTTCTTGACCAGGCGGATGAATGAGCCCTTCTGCCATTCCTTGAACATGAAGGGGCCGGTGCCGACAGGGGCGTTGTTGTAGGGATTGGTCTTCCAGTCGGTGCCCTCATAGAGATGCTTCGGCACCATCGGCATCGAGCCGACCTCGAAGATGCCGAGGAACGGGCCGAACGGCTGCTTCAGCGTGAACACCACCGTGTAGTCGTCGGGAGCCTCGACCTTGTCGACCTGCGCGAGATTGTTGCGGGCGCGCGCATGCGTCTGCTTCAACATATCGAGCGAGAACAGCACGTCGGCGGCGGTGAAGGGCTTGCCGTCATGCCAGGTCACGCCCTTCCTGAGCTTGAATGTGTAGGTTTTTGCGTCCTCGCTGACGCTCCAGCTCTCGGCCAGCTCCGGCTGCGGCTCGAGCTTGGGGCTGTAGCGAAGCAGGCCTTCGAAAATGTTGCCCGACACCATCTGCACCGGGCCGTTCTGGACCATCGCCAGCATCAGGCCGGGCGGCTCGGGCTGAATCACGGCATTGATCGCTCCACCCGCTTTCGGCTCTTGCGCCAGCGCCGGGGCCGCGAGACCGCAAGCCAGGAGGACACCAAGCAACACTCGTTTTGACATGTCGTATCTTTCTCAAGCGAGACCAGCCGCAAACGCTTCGCACGTCATGGCGCGCAAAGCTAGGCCGGCCCATCCCAGTCCCCATCCGGGATCGAGGCTCACACAGTCTCGTTCGGCGCCGCAAGATGAAAGTCTCGACAGTGTTCGCACAAAAAATGTACAGCGCGTCCTGTTATGGCGTTTGACGGCCAAACCGGCGCCGCCGCGCCGCACGGCTCAGGAGGGCCGCAGCACCCGTTGCAACTCGGCAAGCGCATCCGCGAGTTGCTCCCGGTGCGCGATGTCGTCCTTGGGGATGGCCGTGACACTGCCCGCGAGCTCGCGCAGGATCGCGGCGAGCAGGCCGAAATTGAGGTGCAGGTGCACCGATTTGCGTTCCTCAGCCGTGCCCGGATGCTGCAGCACCAGCGCAACGCCGCTGCCGTCGATGTGCCTCGAACCGCGATGAATGCCCGAAGGTGCCGACATAGAACTTGTCGGGATATTCGAGCGCGATCTCTGCCTTGTCGGGAACCGGCTTGGACATGTGAGCCTCATTGATGTCAGGCTATTCTGGCCGGGAATAAACTGGTCCGCCTTGCGATAGGTCAGAGGCGGGCTCGTTCCGGATTTGATCGGGATCAAAGCCGGGCTTCCGCTTCTGCGATCTGATGGCAAGACGCGTGAAGCCCCGCGTGCCCGGTCAACTGCGAGTGCATCGGCGATGAACGTCCATTCCACCCCACCCGAAGCGGATTCAGACGATATCGCCACCTCCTTCGCGGACGAGGCGTCGGCACGTTGCGCGCAATTGCTCGGCGATGCCGGCCTCAGGCTGACGCGCCACCGTCTGGCGCTCGGTCAAATGCTGTTCCTCGGCCCCCATCGTCATGTGACAGCGGAGGGGCTTTATGAAGAAGCCACCGCCGCCAATCTGCGGCTGTCGCTTGCGACCGTCTACAACACGCTGAACCAGTTCACCGAAGCCGGCCTGTTGCGCCGGATCGCGGCCGACGGCATTAAGTCGTTCTTCGACACCGATACGTCCGTGCATCCGCATTTCTACCTCGAAGGCGAGGATGTGCTGGTCGACGTCACCGACGGCCTGACCTTCACCAGGATACCCGAGGCGCTTCCGGGCCACGAGATCGCGCGGCTCGACGTCGTCGTCCATCTGCGCCGGAAGCGCGACGCAGACCCGGCATGAGGATCGTCTAGCGCAAGCCCGCCCGCCGGAATCCTTCCAGATAGTGCTCGCGGTCGGCCTCGTTGGCCCATGGCAATTGCGTCGCGATCCAGTGCAACGAGATGTTGGGCTGGGTACGGCGGAGCTCGCCCAGCGCCATCTCCGCAAGCATGCCGTCGCCGGTCATACCGGCAGAAACCGCCAGCACGCGGTAGGCGCCGGTGAGGTCGCCGCGGTGGCGGATCGCCTCGCGCGCGAGCGCGATGGCCTCGCCATAGCGCCGCTCGGTGAAGCGGGCATAGCCGGCGATGCCGTGATAGATCGCCAGGGATGGATCGCGCGGGGAGAGCCGCATTGCCCTCTGCGCTGCCTCGAATGAATCCTTCGGTCGTCCGGCATAGGACAGCGCCAGTGCGTAATAGCCCTGCGCCAGCGAGAAGTTCGGATTGAGCGCGAGCGCCTGCTCGAACTCGGACAGTGCGTCTGCAAGCCTTCGCGTCGAGAAGCAGACGCTGCCGAGCGCGGCGTGCGCCCAGGCGTCCTCGTGATCGCAGCGCACCGCGGCGAGCGCGGCGGCTTCCGCCACCGGCGCCACCAGCGCAAGCTCGGCCCAGCCGAGATGCACGCCGAACATGTGGTTCGCCGCGAGCACCGACAGCGCCTGGCCGTAGTTCGGATCGATTCCGATCGCGCGTTCCAGCAGCACCCGTGCGGTCTCGTGATCCCGCCGCGTCACGCGCCAGTAATGCGACAACGCCCGCATCAGGAGATCCCAGGCATCCAGGCTCGCGGGGGGCTTGCGATGGGCGCGAAAACTTTCCGCCGCATGAATTTGCGGCTCGATCGCCGCGGCGATCGCATTGGTGATCTCGTCCTGCACGGCGAACACGTCGACCAGCTCGCGGTCGTAGCGCTCGGCCCAGAGATGGCTGCCGGTTGTGGCGTCGTTGAGCTGAGCGGTGATGCGCACCCGGTTGTCCGACTTGCGCACGCTGCCTTCGACGACGTAGCGGACGCCGAGTTCCTCGGCGATCTGCCGGATGTGGACCGCGCGGCCCTTGTAGGTGAAGGACGAGTTGCGGGCGATCACCATGAACCAGCGCTGCTTCGACAGCGCGGTGAGGATGTCCTCGCTGATGCCGTCGCCGAAATAGTCCTGTGCGGGATCGCCGCTCATGTTCTCGAAAGCGAGCACTGCGACCGCCGGACGGTCCGCCAGGGCGCGCGGCAGGACAGCGACGGGTTGCGCAGGCGCCGTTGCGGCTGCCACTTCTTCCCGGACTTCGCCGACGAAACGAAAGCCCTTGCGCGGAATGGTCTTGATCAGCCGCTGGCTCGCACCGTCGTCGCCGAGCGCCTTGCGCGCGGCGTTGATCCGGCTGTTCAGGGCGGAATCAGAGATGATCCGATCGCTCCAGATCTGGCTGATCAGGTCATCCTTGCTGACCACACGGGTGCGCTGCGCCACCAGATAGAGCAGGAGATCGAACACCTGCGGCTGCAACGGCACGGCGGCGCCGCTGCAGGTGAGTTCCCGCAGGTCGCCGTCGAGCACGTTGTTTTCAAAGCGAAATCGCACGTTTCTGTCGTCTCAAGCAAAAATCAAAGCCGTCTCAGGCGAAAATCAACCGTCCGCCAAAGTCTTGCGACCTCCGGTGCGGCATGGTGCAGCGACCAATGAAGTGCCGGCGTTTTGGCACAACGGAGCTGTTTATGACCCAAATTGATCATCAGGTTCATCCTATCGGCCCGGTTGCGGGCTCACGCATTTTCAAGTTCATCGCATTTCTGTACGGAATTGCGGCGTATCTCGTGTTTTTCGTCACCATTCTCTACGCCATCGGCTTCGTCATGGGGCTGGTGGTGCCGAAGACCATCGACACCGGGACCGACACGCCCGTGGCCGAAGCCGTCGTCATCAATCTGCTCCTGATGGCCCTGTTTGCGGTCCAGCACAGCGTGATGGCGCGCCGGCAATTCAAGGCGTGGTGGACGCAGTACGTCCCCAAGCCGGTCGAGCGCAGCACCTATGTGCTGTTTGCGAGCCTGTCATTGCTGCTCCTGTTCTGGCAGTGGCGTCCGCTGCCCACGGTCGTATGGGACGTCGCGAACCCGGATCTTGCTGTGACGATCGTCACGCTGTCGCTGGTGGGCTGGGTGCTGGTGTTCACCTCGACCTTCATCATCAATCATTTCGAGTTGTTCGGATTGCATCAGGTGACCAATCATCTCGTCGGCAAGGAGGCGTCGCCGCCGCGCTTCAAGACGCCGCTGCTCTACAAGTTCGTCCGTCATCCGATCTATCTCGGCTTCATCATCGCGTTCTGGGCAGCGCCGGTCATGACCGCGGGCCATCTGCTGTTCGCCGCCGTGACCACGCTCTACATCTTCGTCGGCATCGCGCTGGAGGAGCACGACCTCATCGATCTCTTCGGCGACGAGTACCGGCAGTACAAACAACGGGTGTCGATGCTTATTCCCTGGCGCAAGTCGGTATAGCTTGCGCGTCTTTCCGTCGCGTCCCCCGAAAGGAGGACGCGCGGCGGCGCCGAGGCGCGTATCGGAGCTTGCCGGACGCAACCTTTAACGCTTCTCGGGGTGATCTCCCTCACCCCGACGTTACCTGCGCGAGCGAAGCTCGTCGCGACCCCCGCGTTCGTTTTTGCCGAGTTATCGGCAAACAGGAGCGGGGAGAGGAATCTGAACAATCATCAACGGAGACGACCTAATGAAACATGTTGGAAACTGCTTCTGTGGCGCGGTCACGATCGAGGTTACAGGCGCGCCGGAGGCGATGGGCTATTGCCATTGCAGCTCGTGCCGCTCGTGGTCGGGCGGTCCGGTGAACGCCTTCAGCCTGTGGAAGCCCGAAGCCGTGCGCATCACAGAAGGTGCAGAGAATGTCGAGACCTTTGCGAAGACGCCGCTCAGCCAGCGCAAATATTGCAAGAAGTGCGGCGGCCATCTCATGACCAACCATCCGCCGCTCGGCCTGGTCGACGTCTTCACCGCCACCATCCCCACGCTCGCCTTCGCGCCCGGCGTCCACGTCAATTACGCCGAGACGGTGCTGCCAATGCGCGACGGCCTGCCCAAGCTCAAGGATTTCCCGGCCGAATTCGGCGGCAGCGGCGAGATGATGCAGGAGTGATGCGCTTTCTTCTCTCCTCTCCCCGCAAGCGGGGAGAGGAGAGATTCGCTATGTCATCCCCGCGCGCCGCAATCCCTCGAGGTAATGCTCGCGATCCTCGTCCCGCAGCATCGGTAGCTCGCGCGTGATCCAGGCGAGCGAGATGCCCGGTTGGGCGCGGCGCAAGCCTTCCAGGGCGGAAGCCGCGCGCGCGGAATCGCCCGACATTCCGGCGGCGGCCGTCAGCACGCGATGCGCGCCGACGAAATCGGCGCGCTGCCGCATCGACTCGCGCGCCATCTGTGCGGCGCCTTCGTAATCGCGGCCGATGAACCGGGCATAGGCCGCGACGCCGCAATAGATCGCCGCGAGCGGGTCGCGCGGGCTCAGCCGCAGCGCGCGGCGCGCGGCGACATCGCCGTTCTGCCATCGTCCGGCGTAGCACAGCGTCACGCCATAGAAGGCGTGCGCCATCGCAAAGTTCGGATTGAGGTTCAGCGCCAGCTCGAATTCCGCCAGTGCGTCGTCGAAGCGGCGGCGGAATAAATAAGTGTATGCCAGGCCGTGATGGGCCCAGGCATCCTCACGATCGGCCTCCACCGCCGCGAGCGCGGCGTGCTCGGCGACCGGCACGGTCGAGGCCATGTCGGACCAGCCCATATGCGCGCCGAAGATGTGGCTGGTCGCGAGCAGGCCGAGCGCCTTGCCATAGGCGGGATCGAGCGCGACGGCCTTTTCGAGCAGTCCCTGCGCGGCGGCATTGTCCTCGCGGGTGATGCGCCAGTAATGCGACAATGCGCGCATCACGAGGTCCCAGGCATCCAGGCTTCCCGGCGGCTTCTGCTGGGCGCGAAAACTCTCGGCGGTATAGAGCTGCGGCTCGATCGCGGCGACGATCGCCTCGGTGATCTCGTCCTGCACCGCGAAGATGTCGGCAAGCTCGCGGTCGTAGCGTTCGGCCCAGAGATGGCTGCCGGTCGAGACGTCGTTGAGCTGGGCTGAGATACGCACGCGATCGCCGCTCCGCCGCACGCTGCCTTCGAGCACGTAGCGCACGCCGAGCTCGCGCGCGACCTCGTTCATGTGCACCGCGCGGCCCTTGTAGACGAAGGAGGAGTTGCGCGCGATGACGAAGAACCAGCGCAGCTTCGACAGCGCGGTGATGATGTCCTCGCTGATCCCGTCGGAGAAATAATCCTGATCGAGGTCGCCGCTCATGTTGGTGAAGGGCAGCACCGCGATCGCCGGCCGGTCCGGCAGCGGCAGCGGGGCCTGCAGAAGCTTCGCTCCGAAATCGGAGTCCGGCGCGGTTGCTCCACGCTTGGTCTCGACGTCGCCGACGAAACGAAAACCCTTGCGCGAGATGGTACGGATCACCGCCTGGCTCGCGCCGGTGTCGCCGACCGCCTTGCGTGCCGCATTGATCCGGCTGGTCAGCGTGGATTCGGAGACGCTGCGCCCGTGCCAGATCTTGTCGATCAGCTCGTCCTTGCTGACTACCCGATCGCGGTTCTCCATGAGGTGGACAACGAGATCGAAGACCTGCGGCTCCACGGCAACGGGAACCTGCTCGCGGCTCAGCTCGCGCAAGTCGGTATCGAGCAGGTGATCCCGGAACAGAAACTGCACGTCGAAAACTCAGACCTCAAGGCAACATCGGGCAATGATGAAAGCAAAACGGATTTCGGCTGATGTCTGTGAGTCCACCGAGGAGCCTACCCGGTTCACCACGATCGCGTGATGGCAGCCATGCGATTTACGGGGAGGAATGCAACCTGGATTAGAAAGTGGCCGGTTCGGCCGGATTGTCCCGGTCTCCTCGCTGGACCTGATCTTGCTGAGCGCACAGTTTATCACCGTCACCCTGAGGCGCCGTAGCGAAGCCTCGCACGTCAGGATGACGGAGGCGACAGTTTAGACGTCTGAAAACTTGACGAACGGTGAATGTCCATTGCCGAACAGTTCCGTGTGCGTAAGCTGCCCTCACACAACACCAACAACGAAGAAACGCCCATGCCCGCTTTTCATCCCTCGACCACCGTGCTCGATTCCATGCTGTTCCGCGATGCATTCGGCACACCGCAGATGCGGGAGGTGTTTTCCGATATCGCGACGGTCGCGCGCTATGCCGAGGTCGAGGTGGCACTGGCGAAGGCGGAAGCGAGATGCGGGGTGATTCCGCAGGATGCCGCCGACCAGATCGCGGCGCGGACCGACGTTGCCGCGCTGGATTTCGATCTGTTGCGGCAGGAGACCGATGTCGTCGGCTATCCGATCCTGCCGCTGGTGCATCAGATGGTGAAGCAATGCGGCGATGCCGGCCGCTATGTGCATTGGGGTGCGACCACGCAGGACATCATGGACACCGCCGTGGTGCTGCAACTGCGCGCCGGGCTCGAGATCGTGGAGCAGGACATCGCCGCACTGCGCACAATCCTCGCCGACCTCTCGAAGCGCTACCGCGACACGCCGATGGCGGGCCGCACCCATCTCCAGCAGGCGCTGCCGGTCACCTTCGGTTACAAGACCGCGATCTGGCTCGCGATGTTCGACCGCCACGCCGAGCGCCTCAGTGAATTGAAGCCGCGCGTTCTGGTCGGCCAGTTCGCCGGCGCCGCCGGCACGCTGGCCTCGCTCGGCGACAAGGGGTTCGAGGTGCAGGAAGCGCTCTGCGCCGAACTGAGGCTCGGCGTCCCCGCCTCGACCTGGCACGTCGCACGCGACGGTTTTGCCGAGGCGGTGAATTTCCTGGCGCTCGTCACCGGCTCGCTCGGCAAGATCGCGCTCGACGTCATGATCATGGCCTCGACCGAATTCGCCGAGGTCTACGAGCCCTTCGTCAAGGGACGTGGAGCTTCCTCGACCATGCCTCAGAAGCGCAACCCGATCTCCTCGGAACTGATGCTCGCGGCGTCCAAGGCGGTGCGCCAGCACGCCGGCCTCATGCTGGATGCCATGGTGCAGGATTTCGAGCGCGCCACCGGGCCCTGGCACGCCGAATGGATGGCGATCCCCGAGAGCTTCGTGCTGACCGCCGGCGCGTTGCATCAGGCGAAGTTCGCGCTCGCCGGCCTCATTGTGGACGAAAGCAAGATGAACGAGAATCTGGCCGTCAGCCGCGGTCTGATCGTGGCCGAAGCCGTCATGATGGGGCTCGCGCCGCAGATCGGGCGGCAGGAGGCCCATGACGTGGTCTATGACGCCTGTCGGCTCGCCAATGAGAAAGGTCTTACACTGGCGGACGCACTGTCGTCCGATTCCCGCGTCTCCGTCAGAATCGATCGTGCCACGATCGAGGCGCTGACATCACCGAAAAATTACCTCGGCCTTGCTCCCGCCATGGTCGACCGGGTGCTGAAATCGGCAACGCGTTGAAAACCAAAATGCGCGAAACTGCGTATCTTTGGGGTGTCGCAAGGCACTCGCGCACTTGTGTCTCGCGATGCTAGACTTAGATTGAGCGAGAGACGTTCGGCAGAGGATTCGGCATGACTGATCAACGCATCACCTCCACTCCCATTGATCCCGTGAAGCTCGACCGGCTGGCCGAGGTGGCGGTGAAGGTGGGCCTGGGCTTGCGGCCCGGCCAGGATCTGCTCTTGACGGCGCCTGCGATCGCGTTGCCGCTGGTGCGGCGGATCGCCGTGCATGCCTACAAGGCCGGCGCCGGCATCGTGACGCCTATCCTCTCGGACGAAGAGATGACGCTGGCGCGCTACCGCCACGGCCACGACGACAGCTTCGATCGCGCCGCCAACTGGCTGTACGAGGGCATGGCCAAGGCGTTCTCGAACAACACCGCGCGTCTCGCCATCGTCGGCGACAATCCGATGCTGCTGTCGGGCGAAGATGCATCCAAGGTCGCGCGCGCCAGCAAGGCCAATTCCATGGCCTATCAGCCGGCGCTGGAGAAGATTGTCAATTTCGACACCAACTGGAACATCATTGCCTATCCGAGCCCGTCCTGGGCCCGGCAGGTGTTCCCCAATGAACCCGAGGAAATTGCCATCGGCAAGCTCGCAGACGCGATCTTCGCGGCATCCCGCGTCGATCGCGAGGACGCGCCGGCCAATTGGGCGAGCCACAACGCGGTGCTGCGCGAGCGCACCAACTGGCTCAACGGCCAGCGTTTCCGCGCGCTCCAGTACTCGGGACCGGGCACCGACCTCACCATCGGGCTCGCCGACGGCCATGAATGGGAGGGCGGCGCCTCGCTCTCCAAGAACGGCATCAGCTGCAATGCCAACATTCCTACCGAAGAGGTCTTCACCACGCCGCATTGCCGGCGGGTTTACGGCCATGTCGTCAGCTCGAAGCCGCTGTCCTATCAGGGCACGCTGATCGACAACATCGCAGTGCGTTTCGAGGACGGCAGGATCGTTGAGGCGAAAGCCTCGCGCGGCGAGGAGATACTGAACAAGGTGCTCGACACCGACGAGGGCGCGCGCCGTCTCGGCGAAGTGGCCCTGGTGCCGCATTCCTCGCCGATCTCGCAGAGCGGGCTGTTGTTCTACAACACGCTGTTCGACGAGAACGCGGCCTCGCACATCGCGCTCGGCCAGTGCTATTCGAAGTGCTTCGTCAACGGCGCCCAGCTCACGCCGCAGCAGATCGCGGCGCAAGGCGGCAACCAGAGCCTGATCCATATCGACTGGATGATCGGCTCGGCCGAGACCGACATCGACGGCATTCTCGCCGACGGCAGCAAAGTGCCGGTGTTTCGCAACGGCGAATGGGCGAAGTAACTACGCCGCCGCGTTGCGCAGCATCGGGCTGTTGTCGATGCTGAAGCGGTTGAACAGCGTCGTGAACGGGCTGCCGTCGGTGGCCCGCACGACGGCGTCGGAGGCCGCCACCGCGTCGTAGAGCGCACCGACCGGATCATTCGCCTCGGGCAGGTCGAGACCCCCGCGGATTTGCTCGCGGGCCTCGTTGACGTCGTCCTCGTCGTCGAGTGTCGCCTCCAGCGCGTCCGCCGCCCGCCGCATCTCATGGAGGTCACCGCCGGCGGAAAATTTGAGGATGTCGAGCCAATAGGGGCGCGCCACAACGAGCTGGACGAAAGCCTCGAAACTCTCCGCGATGATTCCCGCGCGGCCTTCCGACGAGGCGTAGAGCACGTTCTGAGACGGCAGCAGCACGAACGCGCCGCCGGAGCCGTCACTGCCGATCTGCCAGGGGCTTTCGATGCCGTCGACGGTGAACCAGGGCTCCTCGTCGGTTGCGAAGGAGACATCAAGGCTGCCGAGCCAGGCGACGACCTCGCCTTGAGCTGCGAGAACCTCCGGGGTGAGGGGCATCGGTATGGCTCCTTTCAGATAGCTCCGCGCACTTTGTCGCACCCCGGGAAAGAGGGGTTCATGTGCGCGAAATTGCAGGGAAATTGGGACGTTAACCGTTTCGCGTCTGCACTTGCGGCTGATTGTCGGGCCCTGCGTAAGAAAGAATTAAAAACCGGCTACTAGCGTTCCCGCCATCTTTGAACAATCCGGGCCGAGACCCGGCGGATCATATTTTATCCCCTGGGGGAACAGATGTCGCGCACATTGATTGAAATCAGTAGTTGCAATGTAGAGCTTGAGCTGCGGCCGATCGAGCCTTCCTGGATCATCGAAGGCAATCCGGTGTCGCGCTCGCACATCCTCTCCACCAGCGCCGACGGCACCGCTTCGACCATCATCTGGGCCTGCACCGAAGGGCGCTTCAACTGGTACTACGATATCGATGAGACGATCATGATCATGGAAGGATCGATCGTGCTCGAAAGCGACGGCATGCCGCCGAAGCGCTACGGCCCGGGCGACGTCGTTTTCTTCCGTAACGGCGCGCACGCCAAATGGCATGTCGAAGGCCACGTCAAGAAGATCGCCTTCTGCCGCAAGACCAATCCCGTGATGATCGGCTTCCTGATCCGCGTCGTCAACAAGCTCAAGAAGATGCTCGTCTCCACCGGCGAGCGCCGCCCGGCCTCGCTGATGGGCGCCGGTTAGAGTTCAACCAGTTTCAAGGACGCTTCCCAGCGGTCACGACGGAACAGGGGCCGGGATCAACATCCCGGCCCCTGTTCTCGTCATGGCGCCAATCCCTTTCAAGGCAAATCGAGCCGGTAGAAATTGCTCGCGGTCTGCGAGAATAACGCCGTCTTCTCTGTCTCGCTCAAGGGTGCGGCGATACGCTTGAACGCGTTGAAGATCACCTGGTAGCTGCACTGGCCCTTGTCCGGTGGGAAATTGCTCTCGAACATTGCGCGCTTGGGTCCAAACGCCTCGATGCAGGCCTCAATGTAAGGCCGCCACGCCGCGGCAAGCTCCTCGGATGACGGCGGTCTCCCGCGCAAATGGAAGTCGTAGCCGAGCAGGCACATCGCGAGCCCGCCGAGCTTCACCGCCACGTTCTCGCATTTGGCGATCTTCTGGATCGACGCGCGCCATTGCGCAAAAACCTCCTCGCGTCGCCCGGCAAAGCGGCCGATTCCGGCCGGGCCACCGCAATGGTCGAGCACGATCCTGGTGTCGGGAAATGCGCGGGCGAGCTCGGTCAGCTCGCCGATCTGCGGATGGAACAGCCAGGCGTCGAAGCTCAGGTTCAGCGGCGCGAGACAGGCGAAGCCCCTGCGGAAGGTCGGGTCCTGCAGCAATCCCTGCGGCCGGTTCGCATACATGCCGGCGACAGCAGGATCCGGGTCCCAGGCTGAGGAATGCCGGATGCCGCGGAAGCGACCGTTGCCCGCCGCGATCTCGGCCTCCAACACCGGTTGTGCGGCATCGCCGAGCAGCAGATTGACGTGGCTGACGATGCCGGCGCAAATCGCGGCCTTGCCGTAACCGCCGCTGGCGCTCATCGCGGCGACGCCATTGGCGAACTCGACTTCGCCGACCGGCCGGAACGCCTCGGGCCCGTGCGCACGATACATCGAGCGGCAATCGACATAGACGGTGGCGATGACGTTGTGGCCGGAGGCGATATCGGCCGCCATCTCCTCGATCAGATAGCGGTGCCCGCGATTCCAGAGATGGTGATGGGGATCGACGATCGGCCGTAAGGGATCGATGATCTCCTCCTGATGCAGCGCGAGCCAGTCCTCGCGCGGCTCGACGAATAGCCCGCTCGTGCTGGCGGGCAGACCGCTTGCGGCCATCGGTGTTCGCTCCCCTTATGAATGCTTCTTGTTCGGGGAGCCTAGCACCTCGTCATCGCACGCAGCACCGCGCGTTGCGCAACCGCACCCGGCATCGCGGGCACAGCGGCGCCGTCGTCAACCGTTGCGCCGCTTCGCCCTCACATCGACCACAAGCCGCCAATCGGTTGCGGTGGCCGGCTTGACCTCGCCGAGCCAATGGAAGAAATCCTCGGTGATCTCCGTAAAACTCCACCGCGTCAGGTCGCCGGCTTCGGTCGTGCCTTCCTGCACGATGTCGGCATCGCGTGGACGGCCAATCTGCTGGCGGAATATGCAGCGGCCGGGATCGAACCAGGAAATCCGCCAGGCATCGATGGTCGGATCGTAGACCCGCAGCGTCGTGCCGTACCAATTGCCTGCGATCGGCAAGGCCGGGCTGCCGGCCGGGCGCGGAATGATCCAGACGTCCTGCACGGCGCGGCCCTCCAGCACCCAGCCGAAATGGATTTCGCCGGGCGCGGTGTGTTTCGTTCCATCAGGTCCATGGGCGGTGATCTCGGCGTCCCAATCGCCGACGAAACGGCCGTAAAGCCGCAGCGCCGCCGCGTGCTCGGGGTTCGGTCCGTCCGCGTGCAATAATCTCGCAAAGTCGGTCATGTCGATCTCCTGTTGCGAGGAGATCAGCACGACCGGCCGGCAGCCGACTTGGAGAAAATTGCGCGTCAGACGCCGTCGAGGATGATCACTGTCGGCTTCGACGGCAACGCATCCCGGGAGATCCGGAAACTTCGTTCCATGCGCCGGTCGATCTCGAACTGCTGGCCGACGCGTTGCATGAAATCGTCGAGCGGGGTGGCGAAGCGGTGCATCGGCAGCACCACCGAGGCGCGCAGCCGCTTGGTGATCTCGGAGACGCCGTCGAGCGACATGGTGTAGGTGCCGTCGATCGGCACCATCACGATGTCGAGCCGCCCGATCTGGGCAAAGTGGCTGTCGTCGAGCTTGTGGTGAAGATGGCCGAGATGGCCAATGCAGAGGCCCGCGACCTCGAAGATGAAGATGGAGTTGCCGTCACGGATCATGTCGGCGCCGGAATCGTCGCCGAAATAGCGGCGGATGTCGGTCGTGACGTTGCGGATGAAGGTGTCGGCGATGCGCTCCGACACGATGGCCGGCTTGCCGTCCTCGCCCCAGCCATGGAGCACACGAGGAATGCGCTTGTCGGGATATAGAGAGTAGTGCGTGCTGTGGGCCCGGTTCATGGTGACGACATCGGGCAGCCGGCCCACCTGGTAGGCCCCGCTATAGTCGGTGGCGATGCGCAAGCCGCCGGGCGTGTCGATGAAATAGGTGGAATGGCCGGCATAGGTGATCTGGACTTCAGCCGAGGCTGCGGCCTGCCGGAACGCGACCGGCGTCACGCGGGGTGCCGCATTCGCCATCGCCAGGCATTCGCTGCGCTGAGGTGATTGCTGTGCGAGGGCAGGTGAGAGGAATGCGCCGAACAGCGCCAGAGCCGCCGAAACTAGTCGCCGCATGAATCCATCCCCGATGACTTCAGGGGAAAGTCTAGCGTGCAATGCAACGCGTGGCCAACAGCGCGCGATCAACAGCGCGTCAGTGTCGCACCCTCACGCCGGCCCATTGTCACTCCCGCCGCGGGCTGAACTTCCAGGTGATGGCGACGAGGCTCGCGGTGATCAGGCCGCTGACGAGACCGACGATGGGCAGCGTGAGCACCAACGCGGCGCTGGCAGCCCAGCCGATCGAGGAGAACGCCTCGGCGAAGGTCGCAAGCCGCGACGAGGTCTGGCGTCGGCGGAATTGGCTGCGCCGGGCCTGGACCCGGAACCAGAGCTGGATTGCGGTGGCGGAGGCCGCGCTGACGATGACCGCACCGGCACTGACCGCGGCCTGGAACGGCGAGGCGAAAGCGAGCGCCGCGACCAACGGGCAGAAGATGACGGCGATCGCGATCAGCACCACCTCGATCTTGGCGCGGATGACGCTCGACGGCGTCAATGGCGCGGTTGCAACCAGGTCGGGCGCGTCCTCGCCCGAGATCGTCAGCCAGGCAAGCCCGCCGGCGAGTTGTCCCGCCGCCATGACGATGACGGGCGTGATCAGCGTCAGCGCCGCGGAGCTGTCGGCAAAGTTGCGCCAGAGCAGCAGCGCCGGCGGCACCAGATAGAGCAGCTGCATCAGCGTCTGCGAGATCAGCCAGGGATCGCGCCAGAGCAGCGAAAATTCCTTGCGCCGCAGGGCATGCTGCCGCGATCCGCCGCGGAACGGGCGTACCTTCGCGCTGCGACGGCCGGACGCGCCATAGGCGGCGGCATCGATCGCCGTGTCTGCGAAGCGGCCCGAGAAGATCGCCATGACGCTTCCGAGCAGCACGAGCCCGAGTGCCAGGAGCAGCAGCAGCGCTTCGGCGTCCCCCATCGCCGCCCGCGCCGGCCACCACCAGATGCTGTCGGCATCGGGCGCGTAAGCGGCCAGGCTACCTGAAGTCAGGATGGTGAAGCGCGACAGCGTGCCGTAGGACATGATCGCCGCGACCTGGAGCGCGATCACGAAGCCGGCGCCAATGATCGCGGCGAGGATCTGGGCGACGAACCGTGTCCGTGCCGGACCGATCAGGCGGAACAGCAGGATAGTGACGGCGATCGCGACCGCTGCGGCCGACAGGCCCATCGCGACGACAACCCCGAACGCTGCAAGCCAGCGCGCGCCGCCCCCGAACACCAGTACGTCGATGAAGGGCGTCGAGAACAGCAGCGCCATCACCGTGAGGGTGAGCGCGATCGCGGCGATGCGCACCGAGAACAGATTGGCCAGCGTCGCGGGCGAGGACATGATGAGGTCGAGATCGGCGCGTGCGTAGAACACCCGCGTCACCGATTCGATTGCCTGTGACAGCATCAGCGTCCAGGCGAGAAAAATCGTCGCCGAAATCACGATCACCGAGGATTTGTCGAGCGGCAATTGCAGGTCGGCGAAGCGGCCGATCACCGCCCAAGCCGGCACGTGCAGCAGCGCCGCGAAGAACAGCAGGCCGATCACCGCGGCACGCGTTCGTTTGCGCCGCCCGCCGGTCATCATGGCGAGCCATTCGCGCCAGGCGAGCCGGAGCTCGTGGCGGGCGAACCAGGACAGCGCGGTGGCCGAGCTCATGCGGCTTCCTGCAGCGTCACCAGTGCGATGAAGAGATCTTCCAGGCTGGTATCGGCGTGCCCGTTTTGCTGGCGCAGCTCGGTCAGCGTGCCCTCGGCAACCAGGCGGCCGGCTGCGATCACGCCGATGCGGTCGGCCATGCGTTCGGCGACCTCAAGGATGTGCGTGGTCATGATGACGGTGCAGCCGGCGCGGACGCGCTCGCTCAGGAGTCCCTTGACATGGCGGGCGGAGACGGCGTCCAGTCCCGTCAGCGGCTCGTCGAGGATGATGAGGCGGGGATCGTGCACCAGTGCGCCGGCGAGAGCGACCTTCTGGCGCATGCCCTTGGAAAAACCCTCGCAGCGTTCGTGCCGGTGCGGCTCGAGCCCGAGCGAGTTCAGGAGCTCAGTGGCGACCGGTTCCGAGGCCGATGGTGCGATGCCCCACAGACCGGCCACGAATTCGAGATATTCGAGCGGCGTGAGCTTGTCGTAGATCATGGGCTCGTCGGAGACCCACGCCATCACCTGCTTGGCGGCGACGGGGTTTTGGAGCGCATCGATGCCGAAGATGGAGACTGCGCCGGCATCGGGCCGCAAAAGGCCTGCAACCATGCGTAAAGTGGTGGTCTTGCCGGCGCCGTTGGGACCGACCAGCGCATAGAATTCGCCGGCATGGATGGTGAGATCGAGGTTATCGACCGCCAGACGGTCAAAACGCTTCGTTAACCCCATGACTTCGAGCGCCGAGTCGTCCCGCTTCATCACGGCCACACCTTGCGGTTTTGCATCGCTCGCGACCATGCCCCGAAGATGTTTCGGCACCGTGAATCGCGCTGCCGCAAATTCCGTCATCCGGATAGGACTAAAGGCAAGTCACCGTTTGTTGACAGCGCTTGGCGGTTCAGGCTGAATTGGCGAAGGGACGAATGGCGCGAACGCAGCGAAACGACTGCGTAGCGACTGAACACAAGATGCGGCAAGGCGGTCAGGAAGAACCGCCGGTTGTATCGGGAGGATGCGCGACGATGCTGGATTTCGTTCAGCAGCTGGTCAGCGGTGTTGCGCTCGGCTGCGTCTACGGCCTGATCGCGCTCGGCTTCGTGCTTGTCTACAAGGCCACCGAGGTCGTCAATTTCGCCCAGGGCGATCTGATGATGCTGGGCGGCTTCTTTGCCTTCACCTTCATCGGCATGATGGGGCTGAACTACTGGATCGGCTTTGCCGGCGCGGTGGCGGCAATGGCGCTGTTCGGCATGCTGGCCGAGCGCGTGGTGGTGCGGCCGATCCTCGGCTATCCGCAATTCTCCATCATCATGGCCACCATCGGGCTCGGCTATTTCCTGCGCTCGGTCTCCGGCATGATCTGGGGCACCGACGATTTCAAGATCGACACGCCGTTCAGCCAGGGCGTGCTGCGGATCGGTTCGCTGGTGCTCGCCCATGACAAGCTCTCGGTGATCGCGGCGACGGTCATCCTCTGCGCGCTGCTCTGGCTGTTCTTCAACAAGACCACGCTCGGCACCGCGATGCGCGCCAGTTCCGAGAATATGCTGGCGGCCTATTACATGGGCATCCCGGTCAAGCGCGTGGTGTCGATCGTCTGGGCGATCAGCGCGGCGGTTGCGACCTGCGCCGGCGTGCTGCTGGCGCCGATCACCTTCATCCATTCCAATGTCGGTCTGGTGCTGGGCCTGAAAGCGTTTCCGGCCGCCGTGCTCGGCGGCTTCGGCTCGATCCCCGGCGCCGTCGTCGGCGGCGTCCTGATCGGCGTCATCGAGAGCATGGCCGGCTTCTATCTGGCCGAGGGCTGGAAGGACGTCGCGCCCTACATCGTGCTGCTCGCCGTGCTCTTGCTCAAGCCCGAAGGCCTGTTCGGCCTTCACGTCCGCAAGAAGGTCTGAACGCATGCGCTTCCTGTTCAAGACCGACTACGAGGACGACATCAGGCTGTTTCCGCATTCGGGCTATTACGTCTCATACGGTCTCCTGCTGGCCGTGCTGCTGATCGCGCCCTATGTGCTCTCCAGCTATCTGATGAGCCAGCTCGTCTTCGTCTGCATCTATGCGACGGTCGGCGTGGCGCTGCTGATTTTGACGGGTTTCACCGGGCAGGCCTCGCTCGGGCATGCGGCATTTCTCGCGATCGGTGCGTATACGGCGGCCTATTTGCAGAAATATGGTGTGCCGTTCCCGGTCTACTTTCTCGCCGCCGGGCTCCTGACCGGGCTGATCGGTGCCTTGGTCGGCTTCCCCGCGCTGCGGCTGCAAGGCATTTATCTCGTCATCGCCACCATCTCCTTCGCCTTCATCGTCGAGGAGATTCTGGCACGTTGGGAGAGCGTCACCAACGGCAACGAGGGCATGCGGATCAAGGCGGTGTCGCTGTTTGGGGTCGCAGTCTCGCGCGACAGCCACACTTTCTATTTCCTTTGCCTCGCCGTGCTGGTGCTGACCATCGTCGGCACGCTCAACCTGTTGCGCTCACCCACCGGGCGCGCCTTCGTCGCGATCCGCGACAGCGAGACGGCGGCGCGCAGCATGGGCGTCAATGTCGCGCTGTACAAGGTGAAGTCCTTTGCGATCTCCGCGGCAATCACCGGCTTCGCCGGCGTGTTGTTCGCGCACAAGCTCTCCTTCATCTCGCCGGAGATGTTCACGCTCCAGCTCTCGATCGAGTTCATCATCGTCATCCTGATTGGTGGTACCTTCAGCCTGCACGGCGCAGTGCTGGGAGCGATCTTCATCGTGATGATCGATCCATTCCTGACCTACCTCAAGGACGACATGCCCGGCATCATCGCCGGCATTGCCGCGACCTTCGGAGCGGGCACGCAAGCGGCCGCCAATGTCCAGTCCAAGATTGCGGCCTTTGCTTCGCTCAACGGTCTGAAAGGTGCGATCTACGGCATCATCATCGTATTGTTCGTGCTGTTCGAGCCGCTCGGGCTTTACGGCCGCTGGCTCAAGATCAAACTCTTCTTCCAGCTGTTCCCACTCTACAAGCGCGCCACCTTCAAACGGCAGAAGATCTACGTGAAGTCGGAGCGCAACCGATGAGCTATTTTCGCGCCGAGAGCTTGTCGCTGCATTTCGGCGGGCTGAAGGCCGTCGATGCGGTGTCGTTCGCGGTCGAAAAGGGCGAGATCCTCTCGATCATCGGGCCGAACGGCGCCGGCAAGAGCTCGATTTTCAACCTGATTTCGCGGATCTACCGGCCGACCTCCGGCCGCATCTTCTTCGAGGATCAGGACATCACGGAGCAGCCGCCCCACGACATCGCAAGGCTCGGCATCGCCCGCACGTTCCAGAACATCGAGCTGTTCGAGAACGCGACGGTGTTGTCGAACCTGCTGGTCGGACGCCACCGGCATTCGACCACGCAGCTTTGGCAGGAACTGTTGTTCCTGCCGGGCGTACGGGCCGACGAGAAGGTGCATCGCCGCAGGGTCGAGCAGGTCATCGAATTCCTCGATCTCGAACCCTACCGCGACAAGCTGATCTCGGGTCTGCCTTACGGCGTGCGCAAGGTGATCGAGCTGGCGCGCGCACTATGCTCGGAGCCGAAGCTGATCCTGCTCGACGAGCCGTCCTCCGGCCTCAACGTGGAGGAGACCGACGACATGTCGTTCTGGATCCGCGACCTCAAGAGCGAGCTCGGCGTCACCGTGCTCATGGTCGAGCACGACATGTCGCTGGTCAACCGCGTCTCCGACCGCGTCATCGCGCTGAACTACGGCCGGGTGCTGGCGATGGGCTCGCCCGCCGAAGTGCAACAGCACCCCGATGTCGTCGCCGCCTATCTGGGAGCCTGACGCGATGGATGCCGTGGTGACACCAGACATCATCCTGAAACTCTCCAACATCGAGAGCTATTACGGGCCGATCATGGCGATCCGCGGCATCTCGCTCGAAGTGCCACGCGGCCGCATCGTCACGCTGCTGGGCGCCAACGGCGCCGGCAAGACCACGGTGCTCAAGACGATCTCGGGCATTCTCGATCCGCAGAAGGGCGCCATCGAGTTCATGGGCAAGTCGATCCAGCGCATGGAGGCGGACAGGATCGTGCGGCTGGGCCTCAGCCACGTGCCGGAGGGACGCGAGGTGTTCCCGTTCCTCTCCGTGCGCGAGAATTTGATGATGGGGGCCTATCCGCGCAAGGATCGTAATGGCGTCGCGGACGATCTGGAGCGCGTCTATGGCTATTTCCCGCGGCTGAAGGAGCGCATCAACCAGCCGGCCGGACAGCTCTCCGGCGGCGAGCAGCAGATGCTCGCAATCGGCCGCGCGCTGATGAACCGGCCGACGCTGTTGCTGCTCGACGAGCCCTCGCTCGGGCTGTCGCCGATCCTGGTGAAGGAGATCTTCGCCATCATCCGTCGGGTCAACGAGGAGCAGGGCATGTCGATCCTGCTGGTCGAGCAGAACGCCAAGGTGGCGCTGGAGACGGCGCATTATGGCTATGTGCTGGAGATCGGCCGGATCGTGATGAACGACAGCTGCGACCGTTTGATGCATTCGAAGGACATCCAGGAATTCTATCTTGGCGCCAAGGAAGCGGGCGCACGAGGCGAGCGGCGCTGGAAAAAGAAGAAGACTTGGCGCTAAGGAATACTTGGGTTGCAGGAAGACTTGGGTTGAAGGAAGACTTGACGTTAGATCGGGAGACCCGTCCGCAACAATAGACCGCCGGCAAGGCAGGCAGCGGAGGGGAACGCGACAAGGAGGAGACGTGCATGGCCCGACCGGCGGTGCTGACGGTCGCTGACACGATCGCGAAGAGCTTTTTGCGCGCCGCGGAAACGCGGGGCGACAGGCCGGCTATACGCGAGAAGAAATTCGGGATCTGGCAGCCGACCAGCTGGCGCGAATGGCTGGAGATCTCGAAGGAGATCGCCTACGCGCTGCACGCCATCGACTTTAGGCCCGGCGACGTTGCTTCCATCATCGCCAACGCCGTGCCGGAATGGGTCCATGTCGACATGGGCATTCTGTGCGCCGGCGGCGTCTCTTCCGGGATCTATCCAACCGATGCCTCATCCCAGGTCGAATATCTCGTCAACGATTCCCGGACGAGAGTGATCTTCGCCGAGGACGAGGAGCAGCTCGACAAGATCCTGGCCTGTCGCGCACGCTGTCCGTCTCTGCGAAAGATCATCGTGTTCGACATGGAGGGCCTCAGCGGCTTCTCCGATGAGACGGTGATGTCCCTCGACGAGTTCCGTGTGCTCGGGCGCAACTATATGGCCGGCCGTGACGCGCTGTGGCAGGAGATGATCGACAGTCGCAGCGCGAGCGATCTCGCGGTCCTCGTCTATACATCCGGCACCACGGGCCCGCCCAAGGGCGCCATGCACGCCAACCGCAGCGTCACGCACCAGATGCGGCACGCGAACGATTTCATTCCGGCGCGCGAGAACGAGGACCGGCTGATCTTCCTGCCGCTCTGCCACGTCGCCGAACGGATCGGCGGCTATTACATCTCGGTCGCGCTCGGCTCGGTGATGAATTTTGCCGAGAGTCCGGAGACTGTGCCGGACAATCTGCGCGAGGTGCAGCCGACCATCTTCCTCGCGGTGCCGCGCATCTGGGAGAAATTCTATTCCGCCATCACCATTGCGCTGAAGGATGCGACGCCGTTGCAGCAATGGGTCTACCGCCGCGCCATCGATATCGGCTATCGCATGGTCGATTGCAGGATCGAAGGGAAGCCGCCGCCGCTGTCGTTGCGCATCGCCAACGGCATCGCTTACCGGCTCGCATTCCGCAACATCCGGCGCATGATCGGGCTCGACCGTTGCCGCGTCGCCTTCACCGGCGCGGCGCCGATCGCACCGGAGCTGATCCGCTGGTATCTCGCGCTCGGCATCGATATCCACGAACTCTACGGCCAGACCGAGAATTGCGGGGTCGCCACCATGATGCCGGCGGAGCGGATCAAGCTCGGCTCGGTCGGCAAGGCGGTGTCGTGGGGTGAAGTGGCGCTGTCGCCCGACGGGGAGATCCTGATCAGGGGCGACTTCCTGTTCATGGGCTATCTGAACCAGCCGGAGAGGACAGCTGAGACCATCGACCATCGCGGCTGGCTGCATACCGGCGACGTCGGCACCATCGACAATGAGGGCTTCGTCCGCATCACCGACCGGATGAAGGACATCATCATCACCTCGGGCGGCAAGAACATCACGCCGTCCGAGATCGAGAATCAGCTGAAATTCTCGCCCTACATCTCGGATTCCGTGGTGATCGGCGACAAGCGGCCATACCTCACCTGCCTCGTGATGATCGACCAGGAGAATGTCGAGAAGTTCGCGCAGGACCACGACATCCCCTTCACCAATTATGCCAGCCTGTGCCGCGCGGCGGAGATCCAGGACCTGATCTGGCGCGAGATCGAAGCGGTCAATGCCAATTTCGCCCGCGTCGAGACCATCAAGAGATTCTATCTGATCGAACGGCAACTCACTCCGGAGGACGAGGAGCTGACGCCGACCATGAAGCTGAAGCGCGGCTTCGTGAACAAGCGCTATGCCGCCGAGATCGACGCAATGTATCCGACGCGGGCGGTGGCTTGAACAATCCTGTTTGCATAACAGCGAAGGAGTGATGGCCCCACCCTTCGCATCATAAGGGCCCCAAGGAGAGGAGACGTCAATGTCGAGATCGTTGAGAACGTTCGGCTTTGCGGCAGGCGCGGTGGTGCTCACCTGTCTGCCCGCCGTCGCGCAGACCAAGGTCACCAATGAAGGCATCTCGGCCTCCGAGATCGTCATCGGCACCCATCAGGATCTGTCGGGGCCGATCAAGGTCTGGGGCGTGCCGGTCTCGAACGGCATGAAGATGGCGGTCGAGGAAATCAACGCGGCCGGCGGCATCAATGGCCGCAAGATCAGGATGATCCTCGAGGATAACGGCTACGATCCGAAGAAGGGCGTGTTGGCGTCCCAGAAGATGGTCGAGCGCGACAAGATATTTGCAATGATCGGCTCGATGGGATCGGCGCCGACGCTCGCCGCGCAGGACATCCTGTTTGATGCCGGCGTGCTCCAGCTCTTCCCGCTGACCGCCGCCGAGTTCACCTTCAAATTCGACCCGGCCAAGCCGCAGGAGCGGCTGAAGTTCAACAACCTCTTGCCCTATGTCGAGAGCACACGCGCCGCGCTGAAATACATGGTGGAGTGGAAGAACTTCCAGAAGCCCTGCATCATGCATCAGGATGACGAGTATGGAAAGAACGTGCTCGACGGCTTCACCCAGCAATTGACGGCCATGAAGCTGCAGCCGGCGTCGGTGACGAGCTACAAGCGCGGCGCCTCCGATTTCAGCGCGCAGATCGCCAAGATGAAGTCCGACGGCTGCGATCTCGTCGTGCTCGGCACCGTGATCCGCGAGACCATCGGCGCGATGACGGAGGCGAAGAAGCTCGGCTGGGACGTTACTTTCCTGGGGGCGACGCCGACCAACGTGCTGGAAGTGCCGGCGCTCGGCAAGGACGCCGTCGAGGGCCTCTATGCGGCGAGCGGCTTCGAGATCCCCTACGAGGACACCGCCAAGGGCAAGGTCCACGACTGGCTCATCAACTACAAGAAGATGTTCAACACCGATGCCAACACCCAGGCGATCATCGGCTACAATGCGGTGACGACGTTTGCGTTCTACGCAAACAAGGCGGGCAAGGATCTGACCGGCCAGAAGATGCTGGACGCGCTGGAATCGGGCGACAAGTTCCTCGACATCTTCAACTCGCCGCCGACCAAATTCTCCAAGACCGACCACCTCGCCAACACCGTCACCCAGGTGCAGCAGGTCAAGGGCGGCCGCTGGGTTCTGGTGAAGGACAATCTGATGTTTTGATTTGTTCGCCTCTCCCCGCATGCGGGGAGAGGCCGGAGTTTGCGCAGCAAATCCCGGGTGAGGGGGCTCTCCGCGAGTCGAACTGTCGCCGGATTCGCTTAAGCAGCCCCTCACCCCAACCCTCTCAGCGCGAGCGAAGCTCGTCGCGACCCGTAAGAACGGGGCGAGGGAGAGCACACAGCCCTACGATCCCCCGCCCGCGGTGCCTGAATTCACCGGGGCCAACTCGTCTTCCCGGCAGCGCCAGCCGTCGGCGGCTTTCACAAACGCAAAAGTGCGCTGGATCCTGAGGCGGCGTGTGACGTTGAAGGCGTCTGCGGAGCGCTCCTTGTTGCCGACGCCAGGCTGCGGACGACCCGTTCTGGCGTCCCAGCAGGTGCCCGTGCACGTCGTGGCGATCTTGCTGCAGGTGGCGAAGGGCGCCAGCACGGCCATCTCGATCTCGCCCGTGACCTGCGCCTCCTGCTCGCCCACCTGGCTGTCGAGTGCGTAGACGCGGTTGATGCGGAGGAAGTTGCCGCAGGAATTGGCCGCGTGGATTCGCGCGGCGCAGAAGTCGACGGCATCGGTGTCGGGCGCCCGGGCTGCGACCTGCCGGCCGAACACCTTCTTCGGATCGCCTTTCGCCGCGCCAATCTCGTCGGCCTTGTGCTTCAGATAGCCGGCGAGACAGTCCTCCGCGGACTCGAGCTCCCCGAGCGGCACATTCTCCTTGCCGACCAGATTGCATTTGCGATCGCGCTCCCGCGTCCACCGGCCATATTCGGCGAAGGCAAAGCGGGCCGCGGTCGGATCGAGCTTGCCGATCAGGCCGAGAACCTGGCTGTTCAACTCGGTCTCGGCAAGCGCCAGCGACGGGTCTGCGCAGATCAGCGCGCCCGCGGCGGTGTTGGCTGCGAGACAGTCGAAATCCGGATCGCGCACGATCGCGGCGCGCTCATCGGTCACCTTGAGAAGACATGCCTTCACCCGGTCAAAATCGTCGGTGCGGATCGCGGTCTGGCCGACGATGCCGCAGCCGAGATTGCGCTGGCGAATCCAGATCGCGTTCTCCTCGATCCCGGGCAGGCGATCGGGCAGGCGGGCAAGCCGCGCTTCGATTCCCGTGCTCAGCTTCTCGGCGGCGGCGGCAAGCTCGGCATCACCGCAGAACAATTGATTGCCGGGATCGCGGATCTGCTGGCAGTTGTTCCTGGCGAACAGCGGCAGCCTGTCGGCGACGGAGCGGACAGTCGGGCTGGATTGCGCGAAGCCTGGAGCCGCCGGCAAGGCCAGCAGCGCAAGCAAAGTCAGCACGATGAACCGCATTCCAGTCGCCCCCGCATAGCCGCGGCCATGCTAGCGTCCGGGATCGCACTGTGGAATGGGTTTGTGGGTAAGCGCGCATTGTGCTGGTAGCCCGGTGGAGCGCAGCGCAATCCGGGATTCGTGCGACAGGCGGCAGCGGCCCCGGATTTCGCGGAGCCCGTCATCGGGCGGCGCTGTGCGCCGACCCGGTGGCTCCATCCGGGCTACAAGAAAATCAACGCGCCTCGGCGGCGACCATCGAGAACCGCGCGGGTTCGTCGACATATTTCAGCACGGCCGACCGGTAGAGGACGAACAACGGCTGGTAGCTCCGCGCAGCGTCGTCCTCGACCATTGCCATGCGGCGGTTGTCGAGCATCAGCCAGTGACCGTCGAGCCGTGCAGCGGCAACCGCATGCTCTTCGCCGGCGCGGATGTCGCGCACGACGACGATGCGGAGATCTTCGGCGGCGACGCCCGCGAGCTTAAGGGCGGCGAGCTTGGCAATGGCATAGTCCTCGCAATCCCCGGCGCCACGCGCGAAAGTCGCGAGCGGCGAGCTCCAGACGTCCTCAGAACCGTCATCGGCGGCACGGATGGCGAGGTTGATGGCGCGATTGGTTTCGCCCAGCAGAGCGCGGCCGTCACGGCTGCGGGCCTGGTCGACGATGGCGAGCAGTTTCAGCGCAGCAGGCGAAGCGCAATTGTCCCGGTCGCCGTCGCACAGCGCGAGCTGCACCATGTCATCGTCGAGCCTGGACCTCAACGCGAGCCATTTCTGTTGCAGGCTGCCGGCGGAGATAGCGAAGGCGAACACGCCGAACGGCTCGGCGGATTTGCGCACGAGGACGCCGGCCCCCGGCGACAGTAGCGTTCCAGCGCGAAGCTCGGCGGCCGATCCGAGCAGGATCAATCCGCACAGCACAACGATTGCACGCCAAGCGCGCGAGCGAGCAGCGGTCTCCATCTGACATCCCCTTCCGGCTTCGCCAGGTCCCCCTCGACCTGCACGTGCCGGGCTTTGTTGCTTTCGGGGAGATAGTGCGAGGCGGCCGGTTTTGTTCTGCTTAACGCGCCCGGCTGGGGTCCCAAAACCGGGCAACAGGCTGAAACGGGCCTGCTCAAATTGCGTAAAATTTTACGATTCGCCAGTTAGGAGGGCGGCAGTTGCCGCGAAGAAGGACCAATTGCAGGCACAAGTTGTCGTGGAACTGATTCTGCGCCTTATGGCTAACGGCTCGCTATTTCACGGCTTCTGTTAGTTGGATCACAGATTTGGCCCCGTATTTGCCGCAGGGTGGTGCGGGGATCCACGAACAAAAGACGACATAAGTATCTATTGTAGGATTTCTACAATAGAATACATGGGGTTACTGGAAATGAGCGAAAATAAGCGCTACTTTACTTATGAGTATTTCAAAAATTACTTTGGCTTCTCTGCGGACGCCCAGCCGCCTGAGAGCATCGACCGCTTGGTGATGCCAAATCACACAAGCAATAGGTGGTTTCGCTAAGGACTTGGTAATGATATGCAAGTTTAGGCGAGCGATACTTACTTAGATTTTAACTCCCTTTTTTGGTGCCCGGATTGAATTACGCTGGCAAATTTGACGCCGCGATTTCCTTGGACGGCTTGGGTTCCCGATCGCCCGCCGATGGCCATGTCGATTCCTTTACCGCCAAGGCGCACGGTCACGTGCCTGATGGCGCGTTCGTCGTTCCCGACCCGAATCTGATCTTCAACGGCGATTTCAAGCGCGCCGGTCTCGACCTCGTGCTGTCCCATGATGGGCACGATTTCGTCGTTCACGATTATTTCAGGGGCGACAAGCGCGCGGCGATCGCCTCGCCCGACGGCGCGCACCTCACCGGCGACGTCGTCAACGCACTCACCGGCCATGTGCAATACGCGCAGGCCGCCTCCGGCATTGCCGCCGCCCAGGTCATCGGCCACGTCACCAAGCTCTCCGGCAGCGCGACCGCGGTCCGTAACGGCGTCTCCGTCATCCTGAACAACGGCGACAATGTCGAGAAGGGCGACGTGGTCTCGACCGGCGGCGACTCGACGCTCGGCATCACGTTCATCGACGGCACGGTGTTCGGCCTGTCCTCCAATGCGCGGATGGTGCTGAACGAGATGGTCTACGACCCCAACGGGTCGAACAATTCCTCGCTGCTCAGTCTGGTCGCGGGCACCATCACCTTCGTCGCCGGCGAGACCGCCAAGCACGGCGACATGAAGGTCGACACGCCGGTTGCCACCATGGGTATCCGCGGCACGGCGGTGCTGAGCCAGATCAACTTCGTCGTTCCCGCCGGCGGCGGCGATCCGCAGCCGCAGGCGAGCTTCCAGGTGCTCGTCGAGCCGAACGGCACGACGGGCTCCTACATCCTGTTCGACAAGGTCACGCTGCTGCCGATCGCGACGGTCAACCAGGCCGGCCAGATGATCCAGATCAGCGGCGGCAACGTCTCGATCTCCAATGCCCTGATGTCGCCGGACATCCAGAAGCTGATCACGGACGTGTTCACGCTGAAGTTCACGGACAACAACAGCAACACCAAGCTGACCCAGAACTTCACCGACTCGATCACGCAGACCGGCAACATTGTCTTCATCAAGACGGATACCGGTGCCACCGCGACCGCGACCTTCACGCATCTCACTGAGCCGACATCGCCGGGGTCCGGCCATGATCCGGCGACCAGCACCCGCATTCCCGGCCCGCCCCTTGCGCGCAGTCTTGATCTCAACGGCAATGTGCAGACGGCATTCGCGCTGACCGAGCGCGCGGATACGACCGGCGACACGACGCATTACGATACCATCTCCGGCCTGATCACCTTCGACGACCAGAACCTGGGCGACCGGCCGACTGTGAGCATGAGCGTCGCCGACGCGCCCAACTACGTCTACAAGGACGCCGGGCTGCACGATGTCACCGGATCGCTCACCGCGCTCCAGAAGCAGGATATTGCTGCGACGCTGATCAACATCGACGTGGTCGCCAATGGCGGCAACACCAACCACGGCTCGGCGGTCTGGACCTACACGATTCCCGACCACGTCTTCGACTTTCTCGCGGCGGGTGAGACGCTGACGCTGACCTACAAGGTCCGCGTCAACAATAATTTCTCGGTCAATGCCGAAGCGTCGACCATCGACATCACCATCACGATCACCGGCACCAACGACAAGCCGGTGATCACCACCAGCGTTCCGGTCATCGTCTTCGAAGGCGGCACCAGCGTGCCGGGTGGCCCGCTCACCAGCGAGGTGCCGACTTCGGGCACGCTGACCTTCAATGATGTCGACCTCACCGACACCCACACGGTCGCTGTCAAGCTGACCAGCGCGACCCTGCCTGATGGTACCGTTCCGCCGGGCCCGCTAGCTGCGTTCCAGAGCGCGATGTCGGTCGCGATCGCGGCGGGCGCCGACAGCACCGGGGACGGCACCGGCACCATCAACTGGTCGCTGGCCGACCTGCCGGTCTATCTCGCCGACTTCATCCCCAAGGGTGAGGTGCTGACGCTGGTCTACACCGTGACGCTCAGGGACGCGCAAGGCGCCACCTCGCAGCAGACCATCACCGTCACGATCACCGGCACCGACGCTCCCGCCGTGGTGTGGATCGCAACCGACCATGCCGGCGCGCCCTCCGGCGGCTTCTGGAAGGACGCGGCCAACTGGGAAACCGGCACGGTCCCCACCATCAATGACGACGTCATCGTCATCACGGATCAATTGCACGGGCTGACGCCGTCCTATCCGGTGACGATCGACGCGGCTGCTTATGCCAAGTCGATCACGATGAACGACTACGACACCACGGTCGGCCACACGGCACCGGAAGTCATCAACAAGAGTGCGTTGACGATTGCGGGCGAGGTCAGCCTCAAGGCCGATTCGAAGCTCACCAATTTCACGGCCAGCACGATCTCGGTTGGTGGCAAGGCTGAGTTCCTGGACAGTAGCGTCCTCACCAACGCCGGCTACCTGACGCTCAAGGGCGGCGGCGATTTCGCCAAGAGCACCACGATCACCAATTCCGGCACGATCGAGCTGTTCGGCGGCACGCTGACGACGTTGGCCGGAATTGACAATGCCGGTGGCACGCTGAAGGCCGATGCCGGCACGACGCTGATCGTCGACACCGCCACCATCAGCGGCGGCACGGTCACCATCGCCGGCACGCTGGAACTCGACGGCACCAGCGTCCTCAAGGACGGCACGCTGAACAATTCAGGAGCGGTCAACGTCAAGGGCACGGCGGAGTTCGCCCACGAGGCCGCCTCCAACACCTCCAGCGGCACGATCAAGGTGCTGGCGAATGGCTGGCTGACCATCGACCAGGGCTCCGGCGTCACCAACAATGGCAACGTCACGGTGGACGCCTCCGGCAAGCTGACGGTGAACGGGGCCACGATCAGCGGCACCGGTACGGTTACGGGCAACGGCGAGATCGACCTGACCGGCGCTGCGGTGCTGAGCGGCGGCATCCTGAACAACAATGCGGCCTTCAAGGTCAGCGGCACCGGCAACGCGCTGGACCATGAGACGGTCACGAATGCGACCACTGGCACGATCGAAGTGCTGGCGAACGGCGCGCTGACGATCGACCAGGGCTCCACGGTTGCGAATGCCGGCAACGTCACGGTCGATGCCAACGGCAAGCTGACGGTGAACGGGGCCACGATCAGCGGCACCGGCACGGTCACGGGTAACGGCGAGATTGATCTGACCGGCGCTGCGGTGCTGAGCGGCGGCATCCTGAACAACAACGCGGCCTTCAAGGTCAGCGGCACCGGCAATGCGCTCGACCACGAGACGGTCACGAACGCGAGCACCGGCACGATCGAAGTGCTGGCGAACGGCGCGCTGACGATCGACCAGGGCTCGACGGTTGCGAATGCCGGCAACGTCACGGTGGACGCCACCGGCAAGCTGACGGTGAACGGGGCCACGATCAGCGGCACCGGCACGGTCACCGGCAACGGCGAGATCGATCTGACCGGCGCTGCGGTGCTGAGCGGCGGCATCCTGAACAACAATGCGGCCTTCAAGGTCAGCGGCACCGGCAATGCGCTCGACCACGAGACGGTCACGAATGCGAGCACCGGCACGATCGAAGTGCTGGCGAACGGCGCGCTGACGATCGACCAGGGCTCGACGGTTGCGAATACCGGCAACGTCACGGTGGACGCCACCGGCAAGCTGACGATCAATGGCGCCACAATCGAGGGTGCCGGCACGGTCACCGGCAATGGCGAGATCGACCTGACCGGCGGCGCCGTTCTGAGCGGCGGCATCCTGAACAACAATGCGGCTTTCAAGGTCAGCGGCACCGGCAACGCGCTGGACCACGAGACGGTCACGAATGCGAGCACCGGCACGATCGAAGTGTTGGCGAACGGCGCGCTGACGATCGACCAGGGCTCGACGGTTGCGAATGCCGGCAACGTCACGGTGGACGCCACCGGCAAGCTGACGGTGAACGGGGCTACGATCAGCGGCACCGGTACGGTTACGGGCAGCGGCGAGATCGACCTGACCGGCGCTGCGGTGCTGAGCGGCGGCATCCTGAACAACAATGCGGCCTTCAAGGTCAGCGGCACCGGTAACGCGCTGGACCATGAGACGGTCACGAATGCGAGCATCGGAACGATCGAAGTGCTGGCGAACGGCGCGCTGACGATCGACCAGGGCTCGACGGTTGCCAATACCGGCAATGTCACGATCGATGCCGCTGGCAAGCTGACGATCAACGGCGCCACAATCAACGGTGCCGGCACGGTCACCGGCAACGGCGAGATCGATCTGACCGGCGCTGCGGTGCTGAGCGGCGGCATCCTGAACAACAACGCGGCCTTCAAGGTCAGCGGCACGGGTAACGCGCTCGACCACGAGACGATCACGAATGCGAGCACCGGCACGATCGAAGTGCTGGCGAACGGCGCGCTGACGATCGACCAGGGCTCGACGGTCGCCAACACCGGCAACGTCACGGTCGATGCCACCGGCAAGCTGACGGTGAACGGGGCGACGATCAGCGGGGCCGGCACGGTCACCGGCAATGGCGAGATCGACCTGACCGGCGCTGCGGTGCTGAGCGGCGGCATCCTGGACAACAATGCGGCCTTCAAGGTCAGCGGCACCGGCAATGCGCTGGACCACGAGACGATCACGAATGCGAGCACCGGCACGATCGAAGTGCTGGCCAACGGCGCGCTGACGATCGACCAGGGTTCGACCGTTACCAACACCGGCAACGTCACGGTCGATGCTAACGGCAAGCTGACGGTCAATGGCGCCACAATCAACGGTGCCGGGACTGTCACCGGCAACGGCGAGATCGATCTGACCGGCGCTGCGGTGCTGAGCGGCGGCATCCTGAACAACAATGCGGCCTTCAAGGTCAGCGGCGCCGGCAACGCGCTGGACCACGAGACGATCACGAATGCGAGCACCGGCACGATCGAAGTGTTGGCGAACGGCGCGCTGACGATCGACCAGGGCTCGACGGTTGCGAATGCCGGCAACGTCACGATCGATGCCAACGGCAAGCTGACAGTGAACGGCGCGACGATCAGCGGGGGTACGATCGACGGTCCCGGCACGATCGACGTCACCGGCGCCAGCAAGATCGATGGCGGCGCCACGCTGAGCAGCTCTGCCGTGACGGTTGAGAGCGGCGTCATCCTGACGCTGGATGACGTGACTGTTGCGGGCACCGCAATAGCCAATCATGGCACGGTCAAGGTCGATGCAAGCAGCAAGCTGACATTGAACGGTGCAAGCCTGACCGGCGGCGCGCTCAATGTTTCGGGCACGCTGAATTCGACTGGCACAACTGCGATTACCGACGCCAACATCTCGAACAACTATCTGATCGAGGCCACCCTGGGCGCGTTGACGCTGCTGGCGACGAGCTCCGCAACCTCGATCGCGAATGACGGCATCCTCCGGGCCAATGGCGCCGAGCTCGACATCAACGGCGAAGCCATCGCAAACACCGGCACGTTGGCGGCGATCAATCACGGGACACTGAAGCTGATCGGCATGACGGTGACCGACACCGGCAGCGGTCATGTCTCGGTCGAGTCCGGCTCGACACTCGATCTCCAGGGCGCGACCATCGTTGGTGGTACGGTGACGATTGCCGGTACGCTGGAATCGACCGGCACCAGTGCCATCAACGACGCAGACATCACCAACACCGGCACGATCACGGTGACCAGCGGCACGCTGACGATTGATCCCGCCATCCTCCACACCATCACCAATCACAATCTGATTCAGGCGAACGGTGGTGAACTCGATATTTCCGGTGACCTGATCGTCAACTTCGCCGATATCATGGCGGTCCATGGCGGCACGCTGAAGCTTGCGAGCGTCATCGTCACCAATTCCGGCGGGACGATTACGGTCGACGGCACCTCGAAACTCTATCTGACCGACGTCTCGATCAACGGCGGCAGCCTGAGCAATGCCGGCAATCTCTACGGCGTATCCGGCTCCAACACCGTTTCGGCGATGGTCACGAACACCGGCACCATCGAGGTGCAGGCCGGCACGCTCAACCTCGCCGGCGGCCTCAGCGGTGTCGGCTCGGTCATCATCGATAGCGGCGCGACGCTCGAACTCGCCGGGGCGACGGCGCAGACCATTGCCTTTGCCGGCGGCGCCGATACGCTCCAGCTCGACAAGGTGGCGGGCCAGAGCTTCACTGGCACCATTGCCGGTCAGTCGACGAAAGCCGGCACGTTCACGATCAAGGGCGCGGCCGATATCACGACATCGAGCGGCGATGCGCTCGACTTCACCGCATCGGGCGGCACATCTGCAGCGCCCGCCAACATCGTTCTCACGCCCACCGGTGCGCTGACGGGCGCGGCCAATGGCGTCGCGGTCACCCAGAACGGTACCGGCGATATCTCGTTCACGGCGACCGGCGACATCAAGGGCCTCGCTGGCCACGGCATCTGGCTGCGCGACAGCGCGACCGGCGCTGGCGATATCACTGTCAACAATCTCACCGGCAAGGCGACCGGCACCGGCGCGAATTCGGTCGGCGTTCTTGTCGAGAATTTGAACAGCGCCAGCGCCGGCGGCATCTCGATCACCCAGCTCGGCGGCGCTGTTGGTGGCGCATACGGAATCGACGCGACCACGCAGGGCGACGGCGACATTGCCATTGACGCCGGCGGTACCATCACCGGCAGCTCCGTCTACGGTATCCGTGCGCGCAGCTACGGCAGTGGCAGCGAGACCGTCACGACCGAGGCCGGCAGCGTCGTCACGTCGGGCAGTTCGGCCATCATCGCGGTCAATCGAGCAGATTCGATCGACGCGTCGGACGGCAGCACCATCACCGTCACGACCTACGGCACGATCAATTCCGGCAGCAGCCTAAACCAGAGCGGTAACACGCCGGCGGGCATCCAGGCCGGTTACACCGGTGCCACGACCGGATCGACCGCCAATACCAACGTTAACGGCACCGTCACCATCAGCAATCACGCCAACATCAACGCCGCGGCGGGCTATGGTATCGACGCGTACAATTACGGCAATGGCGACGTCAGGGTGACCAGCTTCGCCGGGACCACGATTTCGGTCTCCGGGACCCAAAGCGTCGGTATCAACGCCTCGGCATTGAGCGGCGGCACTGGCGACGTGACGGTCACGCTTGGCGCAAATGTTACGATCTCGGGTGCGACGAGCTACGGCATCAGGGCTTACAGCATCGATGCGGGCGACGTCAGCGTTACCATGGCGAACGGCGACAGCATCACGTCTGGCAGCACCGGCATCGTGGCGGTCAACTACGCCACTGCGATCGCTGATGGCGTCGGCAGCACGATCTCGGTCGAGGCCCATGGCACGATCCACTCCGGCTCGACCTCGAATAACGACGGCACCACTCCCGGCGGGATCATCGCCGGCTACAAGCCCGGCGGGGCCGGAACGTTCTCGAATGCAGTCAAGGGCGACGTCACCGTCACGAGCGATGCAACGATTATCGCCGATGCGGGCTACGGCATCGAGGCGTTCACCTGGGGTGTCGGCAACCTCACAGTCACGACCGGCGCGACCTCCTCGATTACGGCCGCCGGTACCGCTATCGGCGCCTTCGATCACGGTGGCGGCGACGTCAGCGTCACCAATAATGGCTCCGCCATCGGTGCGGTCGGCGTGTCTGCCATCGCCAACGGCAGCGGCGACGTCACCATCGTCAATCACGGCGGTATCACCAGCACGAGCCTCGCCGGCATCAGTGTGACGCAGAACGAAGTGGGCGCGACAGGCTCGACCCATATCACCAATACCGGATCGATCGTGGCCCCGAGCGCCCATGCGGCGATCTTCATCCAGGAGAACGCGACCGGCACCGCGCAAATCGATAATTCCACCACCGGAACGATCGGACCTGCCGTCGCCTCGACCGTGACCGCCGCGACCTACGCCATCGTCGAGACCGGCGGCGCCATCACAATCAACAATGCCGGCCACATCAACGGCAATATCTCGGTTGCTACCGCGACGTTCAATAACGAGCTGGGCGGCACCTGGACGGTGGCCGGAACGGGCGTCTTCGGCAATGCGTCGTCGATCGTGAACCACGGCGACATCGATCTGCACGGGGCTTCGATTTCCGGGACCGGGCTGAGCATCGCGAATTACGCGACCATCGATAGCTGGGGCACGGCGTCGATCACGGGCACCATCGCCAATACCGGCAGCATCGAGGTCCATGACGGGGCGCTGACGCTGTTCGGCACACTGTCCGGGACCGGCTCGGTCACCGTCGACGCCGGCGCGTTGCTGAAGCTCGAGGGCACGGTGACGGCCACGCAAACGATCACGCTCGACGGCGACGGCGCCCATCTTCAGATCGATGCGTCGACCTTCGGCGGATCGATCGCGGCGTTGTCCGCGCACGATACGATCGATCTGTCGAGCATTGTTTATGACGACGGCACGTCGGCGACCTATAACGCCGCGACCGGCGAGCTCGTCGTGAGCGACGCCCACAATCATACGATTACGCTGAAACTCGCCCCCGGCGTCGACTACAGCAATTATCATTTCGCCGGCAGCGACGACGGCCATGGCGGCACGCTGATCACGATCAGTCCGAATGACGACAAGCCGCTGTTCGATACGGCAACGGCAACGCTGACCGCGACGGTCTCCGAACGCGAGAGCACCACCGGCTCTTCGGCACTCGACCCCACGCCCACTGCCGCGACCGGCTCGATCGATTTCAAGGACGTCGATCTCACCGATCGGCCGACCGCGGAGATCACGAGCCAATCCGTAACCTGGCTCGACACCGACGGCACGACTCCGTTGACGCTGACGGGCCAGGAAGCTGCGCTCGAACACGCCCTGACCCTTCTGCCGCAGACCGGCAAGAACAACGGCACGGCCACCTGGAGCTATTCGATCGCCGACGGCGCGCTGGACTTCCTCGGCGAGAACCAGAGCGCCAAGGTAGTCTCCACCGTCACCCTTGATGACCACCAGGGCAAGACCGATACAACCGACGTCACAATCACGATCACCGGCAAGAACGATGCGCCTGCGATCACGGCGGAAACGAACGACCATTCCGGCGCGGACCTGCTCGAGACGAATACGCAACTGGTGAAGCATGGTACGCTAACGGTTTCGGATGCCGATACTACCGATCACGTGACGGTCGCGGTCGGTCATCTCGATATCTATTTCGACGATGTGCTCCAGACCGGCTATGTCGGCGAGCCCTCGAGCGCGACGCTGCTCAACTATCTGGCCGTGCAGCCCGGGGACATTCTCAATGGCTCCGCCACCCACGCCACGTTTACGTGGGATTTCAACTCAGGCAGCGAGGGCCTTCGACTTCCTTGCCGCCGGCCACACGCTGTCGCTGCAGTACACGATCGTGCCCAACGACGGCCACACGCCGACCGGAGCCGGTAACGGCGTGATCGCCATCAACATCGCCGGCAGCAACGATGCACCGACTCTGGGTGACGCGACGCTGGCCTCGGTCAGTGGAGATAACACTGATCCGGATGGGACCACAGTCAGCGATCTCCTTTCCGGCAATTTCCACGACGCCGATGACGGCGCCAGCTTCCAGGCCGTCGCGGTCAGCGCCGACAACGCCACTTCGGATCAGGGAGTCTGGCAGTACGAAATCGCCGGCTCCGACCAGTGGGTCAATATTGCCGGCGTCAGCGATACGAATGCGCTCGTGCTCAGCACCGATACGCTGGTCCGCTTTGTCCCGGCTAACGGCTTCAGCGGCACGCCCGGCTCGCTCGACGTTCATGCGCTCGACGACACCTACACCGGCGGGATCAGCGCCGGCTCCCCGGTCTCGATCGATGTCACGAGCGCCGGCATCGGCCACGGCGGCACCACGCCGGTGTCGGACCACGCCGCTTCGGTCAGCATCGAAGTGACAGTTCCGCCGGATGTGCTGGTTGCGAACGACGATGCGCTGGACAACGCGACGCCGCCTTCGACCGATGCCGGCTGGGTGCTCGACACCGATAACGGTCACTACTACCGGCTCGTGACCACCGAGCTGAGTTGGGGCGACGCGAAGACGCAGGCTGAATCCGATGGAGCCTATCTGGCGACCATCACCGGCCAGGGCGAGCAGGATATTGTACAGGGGCTCTCCGTGGGTTACCGCGCCTGGATCGGCGGCGGGAGCACCGACGATACCGACGGGGCCGGCGCCCATTTCTCCTGGCTGACCGGTCCCGAGTCGGGCTCGGCATTCGGCTACACGCATTGGCGTCTTGATAGCAACGAGCCGAACGGCGGCTTTGGGTCGAGCACGCAGTACGTCCATATTGAAGGCGTCGACGATGCCGCGAACGGTGGCTGGAATGATGCGCCGGGCGACGCGGGCGGCCGGTACTTCATAGAGGAATGGGGTGGCCAAGGCGGTCAGGTCGCATTCAAGGAGAATGTTGGGACCACGCTGACCACGGCGCAACTGTTGGCGAACGATACCGATTCCGCGGGCAATCCCATCACCGTCACGTCGGTCGGCGATCTCTCCGGTCAAAGCCTCCATGGCGGCACGGTCACGCTCAACGGCAACATCATCACCTATACGCCGGCCACGGACTATTTCGGCGCAGACAGCTTCACCTATACGATCGCTGCCGGCGTCGAGACTTCGACCGCGACGGTGTCCTTCAACGTCCACCACGACGGCGGCCCGGTCATCAACACCGAGAGCTTCCAGGTCTGGCACAACAACGAAGGCAATACCGATACCATCACCGGTCTCTCGGTCGTCGACACCGATTCCGGTGCCGCGACGGACGACTTCAGGATCACGGCCGTAACCGGACACGATCTGGTCAGCAGCGTCGATCCGGGGACGGCTTGCGGCAACCTCGACGATGTCAACTCGGCCCTCGCCGATGGCGTGACCTACATTCCAGGAGCCACCCCGCCCGCGACCGACCAGATCACACTGACGGTGACGGACAAGACCACGGGCCTGTTCGACACCGTCCACTTCATCTTCAACGAGGCTGGCGACACCAGCCACGGCGTCAGCCTGCAAGGCACCGGCGGCAAGGACGTCATCTTCGGCACCGATACGAACGACACGCTGACCGGCGGCGACGCCAAGGATCAGTTCGTGTTCGCGCCGGGCGTGCTGTACGGCGAGAACGGGCAACCCGTCACCGACTTCTCGCACACCATCACGGACTTCACCGAGGGCCTCGACAAGATCGACCTGCGGCAGTTTTCGAGTGTCGGCTCCATCAACAATCTCACCATCATCCAGCAGCAGGACTCCGACGACACGCTGGTCACCTGGCAGCAGCAGCTACATCCCCTGGAGGGCGCGCCGATCACCGAGCACGAGGTGCTGCTGCTCAAGAACGTGATCGCGGCCAGTCTCAAGGGCAGCGATTTCATCTTCCATATCACCTGATCGCGGCCGGGCTTGCCTGCGGCTGCCTCGCGGCATGACCACGGCAAAAAATCCAAAATCCTCCGCATTCAGGAATGGCCAATTGCAGGCCGGCGCGCCATGATCGGCGCGCATGGCGTGATGCAAGGCAGGAAGTCCTACTGAAATGAAACGTCTCAAGATCCTGCGGCGGTGGTTTGCGCGGAAGTTGGGGTTTGCGCGGCTGATGTGCCTTGCGCTGCTGGTCGTGTTTGCCGGCGCTCGCCTCTGGGATCCGCCGCCGATCCAGGAACTGCGGCTGCGCACCTTCGACATGTTTCAGTTGATCGATCCGCGCCACAAGGCGGCGCGGCCGGTTACGATCGTCGACATCGACGACAAGAGCCTCGCCAAGCTCGGCCAATGGCCGTGGCCGCGGACGCGGATCGCCGACCTGATCCAGAACCTCACCAGTCACGGCGCGGTCGCAATCGGCTTCGACGTGGTGTTCTCGGAGGCTGATCGGCTCAATCCGGATCTGGTCGCGAGCCAGATGCGTTACCTCGACGATGCCACCCGCGCCAAGCTGCGCGAGCTGCCGAGCAACGACCAGATCCTCTCCGAAGCGATCAAGCGCTCGCGCGTGATCCTGGGCGAGACCGGGCAGCGGGCGATTTCGTCCGAGGTCGACAAGTCGCTGCCCTTTACCGGCGTCGCGACGGTCGGCGAGGAGGGTGCTGAGCGCTTCCTGTTCGAATTTCCCGGGCTGTTGCGCAACGTGCCCGAGATCGAGAAGGTCGCGGCCGGCCGCGGCCTGTTCTCGATCAAGACCGAGCGCGACGGCCTGATCCGGCGCGTGCCGATGATCATGCGGGCCCAGGGCATGGTCATGCCCTCGCTGAGCCTCGAGATTTTGCGCGTCGTCACGGGCACGCCGACCTTGCTGGTCCGGACCGACAAGACCGGCGTGCGGGCCGTGCGTCTCAAGGGCGTGGAGATTCCAACCGACAGGAACGGTCAGCTCTGGGTGCATTATGCGCGCCAGGATCCCTCGATCTACGTCTCGGCCGCCGACGTGCTCGACAACACCGTGCCGCCGAACAAGATCGCCGGCAAGCTGGTGCTGATCGGCACCTCCGCTGTTGGGCTCAATGACATCAAGACCACGCCGGTGTCCTCGACCATGCCCGGCGTCGAGATCCACGCCCAGGTGCTGGAGAGCGTGCTGAGCGGCGCGGTGATCTCCCAGCCGAACTACGCGCTCGGCGTCGAGCTGCTCGCAGCGCTCGTCATCGGCTTGCTCGTCATCATCTTCACGCCGAACCTCGGACCGGTCCGTCTCGTGCTTGCCGGCGCGACCTTCGCCGCGATCCTGATCGGAGTGTCCTGGTTCTTCTATGCGCAGCACCGCTATCTCATCGACTTCACTTATCCGCTGCTCTCGACCACCGCGATCTATCTGACGCTGATCTTTGCGAGTTTCGTGCGTGAGCAGCGGCAGCGTGTGCAGATTCGCGGCATGTTCGCGCAATACATGTCGCCGGTGCTGGTCGAGCAGCTCGCGCAGTCACCGGAAAAGCTCGTCCTCGGCGGCGAGGAGCGCGAGATGACGATCATGTTCTCCGACGTGCGCGGCTTCACCACCATATCGGAAACCTACAAGCACGATCCGCAGGGCCTGATCGCGCTGATGAACCGTTTCCTGACCCCGCTGACCGACGTGATCATCGATCAGAAGGGCTATATCGACAAATATATGGGCGACGCCATCATGGCGTTCTGGAACGCGCCGCTCGACGATGCCGAGCACGAGGTCAACGCCTGTGAGGCCGCGATCCAGATGCTGGAGAAGATCGACGCGGTGAACAAGGACCGCGAGCAGGAGGCCATTGATGGCGGTCACGTCTACATCCCGCTCAATGTCGGTATCGGACTCAACACCGGCATCGGCGTGGTCGGCAACATGGGCTCCGACCTGAAGAAGAACTATTCGGTGCTCGGCGACAGCGTCAACCTGGCGTCGCGCCTCGAAGGCCAGTCGAAGGAGTACGGCTTTCCCATCATCGTCGGCTCGAGGACCGCGCTCGCGGCCAAGGACAAGTTCGCGATTCTCGAGCTCGACTTCATCATGGTCAAGGGCAAGACCGAGCCGGAAGTGATCTACGCGATCGCCGGCCGCGCGGACGTGATGCATTCGGGCGCCTTCCAACGCCTGCGCAACGTCACCATCGAGATGCTCGGCTGCTACCGCAGCCGCGACTGGCAGGGCGCGCTGGACGCGATCGAACGCGGCCGCAGGAGCGAGGATGCCGACACGCTGGAAAAGCTGTTCAAGCTCTATGAAGTGCGCATCAAGGAATTCCAGGTCAATCCGCCGGCGGAAGGCTGGACCGGGGCCTATGCGCTGCTGACGAAGTAGCGGAGCAGATGCGCGGTTTGAAGCTAACCACACATTCACTGTCGTCCTGGCGAAGGCCAGGACCCATTACCCCAGGGAGAAGTTGTTACGGCGAGCGGCCAACCACCAATCTTCGCCAAACGAAATTCGGTGGCTATGGGTCCTGGCTTTCGCCAGGACGACAGTGGTGTTTGCGGACGCCGAGCGTTGAGCCGCAACCCTCACTCCGCCCCGATCGTCGTGAGGTCCTGGAACCAGTGCTGCGCCTGCACGAACTGCTTGACCTTGGACGACAGCGCATGCGGGTTGGTGTCGTGCACCACCCACACCAGCGTGGCGTCGTCGACGATCAGCGCGTGCGCCTGCGCCAGCAGCTCGTCCTGCTTGGTGCTGTCGAAGGTCTGCTTGGCCTCGTCGATCAGCGCGTCAACCTTCGGATTCTTGTAGCCACCCCAGTTGACGCCGACCGGCGCGATCTGGCTCGAATGGAAGAAGCGGACGATGGCGTAGAGCGGGTCGGAAGTGACGTAGGCGATGTTGTTGGCGGTGATGCCGGCGTTCATCTCGTCGGCCGCGCCCTTGCGCCAGTGCGTGTATAACGTCTCGAGCTCGACGACCTTGAAATCGATGTCGATGCCGATCTCCTTGAAGCTCTGCTGCAAGAATTCGTTCATCGGCAGCGACAGCATCTGGCCGGTGCCGCCCTGCGCGATGATGAAGGTCGCCTTCAGCGGCTTCGCCTTGGAGTAGCCGGCTTCCTCGACCAGCTTCTTCGCCGCGGCGACATCGTATTTCAGCTCGAAGCTCGGCTTGCCGAACCAGGGACTCGACGGATCGACCTGTCCCTTGGCGGGTTTCGCAAGGCCATTCATCAGGCCCACCACGGCCTCACGATCGATCGCGAGGTTCAGCGCCTTGCGCAGGCGGATGTCGGTCCAGGGCGAACCCGGCAGCACGCTCAGATGATAATTCCAGACATGCGGCGTGACGTTGTCGACGAGCTTCATGCCGGCGGCCTTGAGCTGCGGCACGGCATCCGGCGCCGGCGTCTCGATCAGATCGACCTGTCCGGCGAGCAGCGCATTGGTGCGCGTCAGCGCTTCCGGCATCGGCACCAGCACGAGCTTGTCCACCTTGGGAATGCGTTTCTTGTTCCAGTAATCCGGATTCTTGGTCAGCTCGGCGAGCTCGCGCGGCACCAGTTTGGTCAATTTGAACGGGCCGGTCCCCGAAGGCTGGCTCGCGAACTTGTCCCAATCCTTGCCGAGCTTTTCGTATTGCGTCGGGCTCGAGACCAGGAACCACAGCATCTGATAGGGAAAGAAGGAATCGACCGTCTTGGTGGTGATCTCCACCGTGGAGTCGTCGATCTTGGCGTAGCTCGCGACCGAAGGCAGGCGGGTTTTGACCTGCGCACTCTGGCGCTTGTCGAATTGTGGCGCCTTGTCGTTGAGCACCTTGTCCAGATTCCAGATCACGGCATCGGCGTTGAACTCGCTGCCGTCGTGAAACCTCACGCCCTTGCGCAAGGTGAAGCGCCATTTGGTCTTGTTCTCGTCATCGACTTTCCACTCGGTGGCCAGTCCCGGCACCAGCTTTCCCGGGCGGTCGGCGACGTCCATCTCCCACGCCACGAGCGGATCGTAGATGGTGTAGGCCGTGAACTGATAGGCGCCGGCGCCTCGATCGGGCTGGCCGGTCGTCAGCGGGATGTCCGCCATCGAGATGCCGTAGCGCAGCACCGTCTCGGCGCCCGCGGGAATCGCGGACAACGCCAGTGCAAGCACGGCGAAACAGGTCGATAGTCGGATACGCATGGGCCAAAGCTCCAGGGAAGGCTTCAAGGACAATCGGAGCCAAACCTGCAATCTTGATGCCAGAATAGGCAGCGAGGTGCTTTCACCGAGGCGTCATCACAAGGACTTGTCGTCGCAGGGGCAATTTGCAGAATAAGTTTCCCCATTGGCATAGGCATTGCATACGATTGCATCAAAATTAGTCATCGAAGCCGGAAAAGGATTGAGTCAATGCTTATCAATAAGAACAAGACCCGCGCGGCGCTGATCGCGTTGCTGGCGCTCAGTAGCGCGGCTTCGTGGCCGCGCGCCGCCAGTGCCGAAACCGTGCTGCGCATCGCCATGACGGCTGCCGATATTCCGCGCACGCTGGGCCAGCCCGATCAGGGTTTTGAAGGCAACCGCTTCACCGGCCTCACCATGTATGACGCGCTCACCGGCTGGGACCTGTCCTCGGCTGACAAGGCGAGCGTGGTGATCCCCGGCCTTGCCACCGAGTGGAAGGTCGACGATGCCGACAAGACCAAATGGACTTTCAAGCTGCGGCCAGGCGTCACCTTCCATGACGGCTCGCCGTTCAATGCGGACGCCGTGGTGTGGAACGTCGAGAAGGTGCTGAAGCAGGACGCGCCGCAATTCGACGCCAGCCAGGTCGGCGTCACGGCCTCGCGCATGCCGACGTTGGCGTCCGCGAAGAAGATCGACGACATGACGGTCGAACTCACCACCAAGGAGCCGGACAGCTTCCTGCCGATCAACCTCACCAACCTCTTCATGGCGAGCCCGGCGAAGTGGCAGCATTTCTACGACAAGGCAGAGGGCGCCGACGCCAAGGCGAAGTCGCAGGCCGCATGGACCGCGTTCGCCAAGGACGCTTCGGGCACCGGCCCGTGGAAGATGGCGGGCTTCACCCCGCGCGAGCGGCTCGAGCTGGTCAAGAACGCGAGCTACTGGAACAAGGACCGCGTGCCAAAAGTCGACAAGATGGTGCTCTTGCCGATGCCGGAAGCGAATGCGCGCACCGCGGCGCTGCTCTCCGGGCAGGTCGATTGGGTCGAGGCGCCGGCGCCGGACGCGTTGCCCGAGCTCAAGCAGCGCGGCTTCAAGCTCTACGCCAACGAGCAGCCGCACGTCTGGCCATGGCAGTTCTCGCGCGTCGAGGGCTCGCCCTGGAACGACATCCGCGTCCGCAAGGCCGCGAACCTCTGCGTCGATCGCGAAGGCCTCAAGGACGGCCTGCTCGCGGGGCTGATGGTGCCCGCGACCGGCACCTTCGAGCCTGGCCATCCCTGGCGCGGAAAGCCGACCTTCGAGATCAAGTACGACAAGGCGGCTGCGCAGAAGCTGATGCAGGAGGCCGGCTTCGGCCCGAACAAGAAGCTGACGGTGAAGACCCAGACCTCGGCCTCCGGTTCGGGCCAGATGCAGCCGCTGCCGATGAACGAATATCTCCAGCAGGCGCTGGCCGAATGCTATTTCGACGTGCAGCTCGATGTCATCGAGTGGAATACGCTGTTCACCAATTGGCGCCGCGGCGCCAAGGACCCCAGCGCCAACGGCTCGAACGCGACCAACGTCACCTACGCGGCGATGGATCCGTTCTTCGCGCTGGTGCGCTTCCTGCAATCAGGCATGGCGCCGCCGGTCTCGAATAATTGGGGTTTCATCAACAATCCCAAGTTCGACGAGCTGGTGAAGAAGGCGCGGCAGACCTTCGATCCGGCCGCGCGTGACGCCGCGCTCGCCGAGCTGCACGCCGCCTCCGTCGACGACGCAGCCTTCCTCTATGTCGCCCACGACGTCGGCCCCCGCGCCATCAGCCCGAAGGTGACAGGCGTCGTGCAGCCGAAGAGCTGGTTCATCGACTTCTCGCTGGTGTCGATGCAGTAGTTCGCTCGGCTTGCTCAGTGCACCCTCTCCCTTGCGGGAGAGGGTGGCTTCGCGGATAGCGAAGCCGGGTGAGGGGTTTCTCTCCGCGAGAGACGCTCTCTTATTCGTTAACACTGCATCCGGGGATACAACCCCTCATCCGGCGCTTCGCGCCACCTTCTCCCGCAAGGGGAGAAGGGAAGAAAAGAAACAACGTGCTCGCCTATATCGCCAGACGCATCGTCTACGTCGTCCCCATCGTCATCAGCGTCGCGCTGGTGTGTTTTCTGCTCGTGCACATCACGCCGGGCGATCCGCTCGTCGCCGTGCTGCCGGCCGACGCCTCGCAGGAGCTCGCCGCGCAGCTCCGTACCGCCTACGGTTTCGACCGCCCGCTGCCGGTGCAGTTCGGGCTTTGGCTGCTCCGCGCGCTTCACGGCGATCTCGGCAATTCCATCGCCACGGGCCGCCCGGTGCTCGCCGAAGTCATGCGCGCGGTCAGCAACACCGTCACGTTGGCGATTGCGGCGGCCATCATCGGCTTCACCATGGGCATCCTGCTCGGCCTGATCGCCGGCTATTTCCGCGAAACCTGGATCGACAAGTTGGCGACGTCGTTTGCCATCGCCGGCGTTTCGGTGCCGCATTACTGGCTTGGCATGGTGCTCGTCATCATTTTCTCGGTTCAGCTGAACTGGCTGCCCGCCGTCGGCGCCGGACCCGGAGGCTCGGCCGCCTGGGCCTGGGACTGGGCGCATTTGCAATATCTCGTGCTGCCGGCGATCACGACCTCGGTGATCCCGATGGGCATCGTCACCCGCACGGTGCGGGCGCTGACCGGCGACATTCTCAGCCAGGATTTCGTCGAGGCGCTGCGTGCGAAAGGCCTGCATGAGCGCGGCGTGTTCCGCCACGTCATCAAGAACGCCGCGCCCACCGCGCTCGCGGTGATGGGACTTCAGCTCGGTTACATGCTCGGCGGCTCGATCCTGATCGAGACCGTGTTCTCCTGGCCGGGCTCGGGGTTCCTGCTCAACTCCGCGATCTTCCAGCGCGACCTGCCGCTACTCCAGGGCACGATCCTGATCCTGGCGCTGTTCTTCGTCTTCCTCAATCTGCTGGTCGACATCGCGCAAGCCGCGATCGACCCGCGCATCAAGCGGGGCTAGCGGGATGAGGTGCCACACATTCAGTGTCGTCCCGGCGCAGGCCGGGACCCATAACCCCGAAAGGTGGTTGTGGAACGAGACGGCAACGACGAGTCTTCGCCAAACGGCCGGTCGTGGTTATGGGTCCCGGCCCCTCCGTGCGCAATTGCGCACTAGGCCGGGACGACATCGGAAAGTGCGGCTATGACCGAGCTTCCGCTCTCCGTCACCTCCGACGCCGCGCTTCAGTCCGCGCCCGCGACCAAGGCGCGCGGCTATTGGGCGACCGTGGGCCGTCGTATCCGGCGCGACAAGGTCAGCATGGTTTGCGCGCTGGTGCTGCTGCTGATCTTCCTGTCCGCGATCGTTGCGCCGTGGCTCGGTCTGGAAGACCCCTACAAGGGCTCGATGATCCGGCGCCTTCGGCACATCGGCACATCAGGCTACCCGCTCGGCACCGACGAGCTCGGTCGCGACATGCTGGCGCGACTGATCTATGGCGGCCGGCTGTCGCTTCTCATCGGCATTTTGCCGGTGATCCTCGCCTTCTGCATCGGCACGTCGCTCGGCCTCGTTGCCGGCTATGTCGGCGGCAAGCTCAACACCGCGATCATGCGCACGATCGACGTGTTCTATGCATTTCCGTCCGTGCTGCTGGCGATCGCGATCTCGGGCGCGCTGGGCGCGGGCATCCTCAATTCCATCGTGTCGTTGACCGTCGTGTTCGTGCCGCAGATCACCCGCGTCGCCGAAAGCGTCACGACGGGCGTGCGCAACATGGACTTCGTCGATGCCGCGCGTGCCTCGGGCGCGGGACCGTTCACCATCATGCGCGTGCACATTCTCGGCAACGTGCTCGGTTCGATCTTCGTCTATGCCACCAGTCTGATTTCGGTCTCGATGATCCTTGCAGCAGGCCTGTCCTTCCTCGGCCTCGGCACCAAACCGCCGGAGCCGGAATGGGGCCTGATGTTGAATACCTTGCGCACCGCGATCTATGTCAACCCCTGGGTCGCCGCACTCCCCGGTGCGATGATCTTCGCGGTCTCGATCTGCTTCAACCTGCTTTCGGACGGCCTGCGCAGCGCCATGGACATCAGGAACTAGCCATGAGCGAAACCAACGCCTCCGTCACGATGCTGGAGCCGATCGAAGACCTCGGCGGCGTCGCCCAGCCGCTGCTTCAGGTCAACGGCCTGACCAAGCATTTTCCGGTGCGTGGCGGCTTGTTCGCCGCAAAGCGCACCGTGCGTGCCGTCGACAATGTCTCCTTCTCTGTCGCCAAGGGCGAGACCGTCGGCATCGTCGGCGAGTCCGGTTGCGGCAAGTCGACCACCGCGCGGCTGCTGATGCATCTGATGCCGCGCGACACCGGCGATATCATTTATGACGGCATGAGCGTCGGGCAGTCGCTCTCCCTGCGAGAGCTGCGGCGCGGCATGCAGATGGTGTTCCAGGATTCCTACGCCTCGCTCAATCCGCGCCTGACCATCGAGGAATCGATCGCCTTCGGCCCAAAGGTGCATGGCATGGCGGACGGCGCCGCGCGCGCGCTGGCGCGCGAGCTGCTCGGCAAGGTAGGCCTTGTCCCTGCCAATTTCGCCAATCGCTATCCGCATGAGATCTCCGGCGGCCAGCGCCAGCGCGTCAACATCGCGCGTGCGCTGGCGCTGTCGCCGCGGCTGGTGATCCTAGATGAAGCGGTTTCCGCGCTCGACAAATCGGTCGAGGCGCAGGTGCTCAATTTGCTTGCGGATCTCAAGAGCGAGTTCGGCCTGACCTATCTCTTCATCAGCCACGATCTCAACGTCGTGCGCTACATCAGCGATCGCGTGCTGGTGATGTATCTCGGCGAGGTCGTCGAGCTCGGCCCGGTCGACCAGGTCTGGGACCAGCCGGCACATCCCTATACACGCGCACTTCTTGCTGCGATGCCGTCCTCGGATCCGGACCGCCGCACCGAGACGCCGCCGATCACGGGCGATCCGCCCAATCCGATTGATCCACCTTCGGGCTGCCGCTTCCACACCCGTTGCCCGTTTGCGGAGCCGCTCTGCGCAAATGCGACACCAAAACTCACCGCGCTCGATAGAATGGGCCACGAGGCCGCGTGCTACATGGCGATCCCGGGTTCAGGCCATAGCCGCGCGCCGAAGGAGGAAACTGTATGACGAGACCGACGACAAAAGAGATCAAGGCGACGGCACAGGTCGCCGGCGTTCCCGTCGACGACGAGATCGCGACGCGCATCTCCAATTCCATCGGACCGGCCTTCGAGGGCTTTGCGGCCATTGCCGGCACGCTGCCGTTCGATCTCGAGCCCGCGCTCTATCCGATCGCGCAGACTGCGAAGGTCTCGAAATGAGCACCGAGCCCGCATTGATGACGCTCACCGAGGTCGCGCGCGCGATTGCGATGAAGCAGGTGTCCTCGCATGAGGTGACGCGGGCGCTGCTGCATCGCATCGCGCAATGGCAGCCGCATCTCAACGCCTTCATGTCGATCGAATCGGAGGCCGCGCTGAAGGCTGCCGATGCCGCCGACGCCGAATTCGCCAAGGGCGAAGTCCGCGGGCCGTTGCATGGCGTGCCGCTCGCGCACAAGGACATGTACTACGACGCGGGCCACGTCGCGACCTGCGGCTCGTTGATCCGCCGCGATTTCGTTCCGACCGTCACCTCGACTGCCTTGCAGCGGCTGAAGGACGCCGGCCAGGTTCGGCTCGGCACGTTGCATCTGGCCGAATTCGCCTATGGCCCGACCGGCCACAACGCCCATTACGGCCCGGTTCGCAATCCCTGGAATGTCGCGCACATCACCGGCGGCTCGTCGTCGGGCTCGGGCTCGGCGGTCGCGGCGCGATTGACCTATGCCGCGCTCGGCTCCGACACCGGCGGCTCGATCCGCATGCCCGCGCATTTCTGCGGGGTCACTGGATTGAAGACCACCGTCGGCCGGGTCAGCCGCGCCGGCGCGATGCCGCTGTCGCAATCGCTCGACACGGTCGGCCCGCTCGCCCGCACCGCCGAGGATTGCGCGCTGCTGCTGGCGCTGATGGCCGGCCCCGATCCCGAGGATTCGACCGCGAGCCGTGAGCCGCTGTCTGACTATGTCGGCGCGACCAAGGGCTCGCTGAAGGGACTCAAGGTCGGCGTCCCCTCGTCCTTCTATGTCGACGATCTCGACGGCGAGGTCGCGCGCGTGCTGGACGAGACCATTGCGGTGCTCAAGCGCGAGGGCGCCGACATCGTCACGGTCGAGCTGCCCGATCAGCGGCAATTGTCCTCGGCAAGCCAGCTCGTGCTTGCAGCCGAAGCCGCCGCCTTCCATAAGCGCTGGATGATCGAGCGGCCGCAGGATTATGGTCCGCAGGTGTTGATGCGGCTCCAGAACGGGCTCGCGGTCCCCGCCATCACCTATCTCGAGGCGATGCGCTGGCGCGGAGCTGCGCTCGCCGCGCACAACGCTGCGACATCGGGTGTCGACGCGATCATCGCGCCGGCGTCCCCGGTGCCGGCCCCGACGATCGAGGAGAGCGACGTCGGCGGCGGGCCGAACGCGCCGGCGCTGTTGCAGCGGCTGACGCTGTTCACCCGCCCGGTGAATTATCTCGGCCTGCCGTCGCTCACGGTGCCCTCTGGCTTCACCAAGAGCGGTCTTCCGATCGGCATGCAGCTGATCGGCCGCTCCTTCGATGAAGCGACCCTGCTCACCATCGGCGCCGCGTTCCAGCGCGCCACCGACTACCACGACAGGCTGCCGAAACTTCCGTCATGACAAAGCTCGTCGAGATCTCAGGCCTCAACATCCGCTTCACCGGCGAGCGTACGGTCTATGCCGTGAACGATCTCAGCCTCTCGCTCGGCGACGGCGAGGTGCTGGGCCTGCTCGGAGAGTCCGGTTCGGGCAAGAGCGTGACCTTGCGTGCACTGATGCGGCTGTTGCCGAAGAAGCGCACGCAGATCACGGGCAAGGTCAACGTGATGGGCCGCGACGTGCTCGCCATGAACGACGAGCAGCTGTCGTCGTTCCGCGGCCAGACCGTGTCGATGATCTTTCAGGAGCCGGCGCTCGCGCTCGACCCGGTCTACACCATCGGCGCGCAGATCGCCGAAAGCGTGGTGCGTCACGAAGGCAAGTCTTATGCGGAAGGCAGGGCGAGGGCGCTCGAAATGCTCGAGGTCGTGCGCATTCCCTCGGCCAAGCGGCGGCTCGATGCCTATCCGCACGAGATGTCCGGCGGCATGCGTCAGCGCGCCATGATCGCGCTGGCGCTCGCCTGTCGTCCCAAGATATTGCTCGCGGATGAGCCGACCACGGCGCTCGATGCCACCGTGCAGATCCAGATCCTGCTGCTGTTGCGCGAGCTGCAGCGCGAGTTCGGCATGTCCGTCATCTTCGTCACCCATGACATCGGCGTCGCCATCGAGATCTGCGACCGGGTCGCAGTGATGTATGCCGGCCAGATCGTGGAGCAGGGCACGCTTCGCGACATCGTCCGCTCGCCGGTGCATCCCTATGCCAAGGGCCTGCTCGCCTCGACCGTCCACGGGGCCAAGCGGGGACAGCGGCTCGAGACCATCCCCGGCACCCCGCCGTCGCTCGGCGAGAGGCCGCACAACTGCTCCTTTGCGCCCCGCTGCGCCGTAGCCCAGCCGCGCTGCCTGGAACAACTGCCAGGGAATGTGGAGGTCGGCCCGGGCCGGGCGGCACGGTGCGTGCTGGCGGAGCCGGTCACCGCGTTGTCTTGATATTTGGACCGCCAGCGGGGAACGGGGAACAGCATTCAGACCTCGTTCATCCCGGTTCCGCTTCCATGGAACCGTTCACGGAGAGGGACCTCACTTATGTACATTTCCAATGAAGGCCTGCTTGTCATCCTGTTCGTCGGCCTGGTGGCTGGCTGGTTGGCCGGCAAGGTGGTGCGCGGAACCGGATTCGGCATCATCGGCGATATCGTGGTCGGCATCGCCGGCGCGCTGGTGGCAAGCTTCCTGTTTCCGAAGCTCGGCATCCACATCGGGACCGGGCTGATATCGGAGATCATCTATTCCGCGATCGGCGCAGTCATCCTGCTGCTGGTGGTGCGGCTGGTCCGCGGCGGCGGCCGGTTCTAACGGCCCCCGAGTTCAATTGATCGAACTTTTGACCTCTCCCCGCCCGGGGAGAGGTGACATGTCTGCAAGAAAAAGCCGCAAGATCGTGAGATTCCGGACTTGCGTGCAAGGTCGGTCGGGGGTGATGTGGGCCATAGGGGTCCCGGGTGTTCGACTGCGTTGGGCGATGAGCGCAAACGCGATGTTAATCCGGGTCAATTACTCCTGAATTTGCCTTTGAAATCAGGGACTTTGGCCCCTACCCGAAAGAGATCAGACTGATGGCAGCCGTTCCCGGCGTCCGCCGCTCAGAGCTCGGTGATGCGCTGCGCGCCTGTCGCACGGCGTTTGTCGGCGTCGGCTTGATGAGCTGCATGATCAACCTGCTCTATCTGACCGGGTCGATCTTCATGCTGGAGGTCTACGACCGGGTGCTGCCGAGCCGCAGCATTCCGACCCTGGTCGGCCTGATCGTCCTCGCCAGTTTCCTCTACATGGCGCAGGGCGTGCTGGACATGATCCGTAACCGGATCCTGGGCCGGGTCGGCACCGCGCTGGACGAAGCCCTGAACAAGCGGGTGTTCGACACCATCGTGCGCCTGCCCTTGCTGGTCGGTAGCCGCAACGAGGGGCTTCAGCCGCTGCGCGATCTCGACAATGTCCGCTCCTTCCTCGGCGGCATGGGACCGAGCGCGTTCTTCGACCTGCCCTGGCTGCCGCTCTATCTCGCCATCTGCTTCGCCTTCCACGTCATGATCGGCGTCACCGCGCTGGTCGGCGCCGTCATCCTGGTCGGGCTGACGCTGGTCACCGAGTTCATGTCCCGCCAGCCGGCGCGCGAGGCGATGGGGCTTGCCGCCCAGCGCAACGATCTCGCCCAGGCCAGCCGCCGCAATGCCGAAGTCATGGTGTCGATGGGCATGGCCGGCCGGATGAACGCGCGCTGGAGCGAGGCCAACGAAAAATATCTCGACGGCAACCAGCGTGCGAGCGACGTCGCCGGCGGTCTCGGCGCGGTCGCAAAAGTGCTGCGCATGATGCTGCAATCGGCCGTGCTCGCGGTCGGCGCCTATCTCGTCATCCACCAGGAGGCGACCGCCGGCATCATCATCGCCGGTTCGATCCTCTCGGCCCGTGCGCTCGCGCCGGTCGACCTCGCGATCGCGCACTGGAAATCCTTTGTCGCGGCACGTCAGAGCTGGCACCGCCTGACCCGCCTACTGGAGCAGATGCCGGCGCAGACGATGCCGACCCAGCTGCAGGCGCCGACCAGCCGCCTCTCGGTCGAAGGCATCGCCATGGTGCCGCCGGGCGACCAGCGCCTCATCGTGCAGGACGTCACCTTCGCGCTCGAAGCCGGCAATGGCCTCGGCGTGATCGGACCGAGCGGCTCCGGCAAGTCGTCGCTGATCCGCGCGCTGGTCGGCGTCTGGCAACCGGTCCGCGGCAAGGTGCGGCTCGACGGCGCGGCGCTCGACCAATGGTCGTCGGACATGCTTGGCCGCCACATCGGCTATCTGCCGCAGGACGTCGAATTGTTCGGCGGCACCATCGCGCAGAACATCAGCCGCTTCGACCCCGAGGCCACGTCTGACGGCATCATCGCCGCCGCCAAGGAAGCCGGCGTGCACGAGATGATCATCAAGATGCGCGAGGGCTACAACACCCAGGTCGGCGAGCAGGGCACGGCGCTCTCCGCGGGCCAGGCACAGCGCGTGGCGCTGGCGCGCGCCCTCTATGGCAATCCGTTCCTGATCGTGCTCGACGAACCCAATTCCAATCTCGACACCGAAGGCGACGAAGCGCTGACCCGCGCCATCCGCGCGGCGCGCGAGCGCGGCGCCATCGTCATCGTGGTGGCGCACCGTCCGATCGGCGTGGAAGCGGTCGACCAGATCCTGGTGCTGCGCGACGGCCGCATGCAGGCCTTCGGGCCGAAGGAACAGGTGCTTGCCCAGGTGCTCCAGCCGCGTGTGACGCCGCCGGCGCCGATCAAGATCGTCAGCGAAGGCGGAGCCAAGGCATGAGCACGATGGCGCTCGGCGGGGCGAAGCCCGCCGCGAAGCGGACCGTACGGCAGTCGATCCGGTTTCACCTGATGCTCGGGCTTGGGATCGTGCTGGTCCTCCTGGTCGGGCTCGGCGGCTGGGGATCGACCGTGCAGATCTCAGGCGCGCTGATCGCGCCGGGGCAGATCGTGGTCGAATCCAACGTCAAGAAGGTGCAGCATCCGACCGGCGGCGTCGTCGGCGAGCTGCGCGCTCACGATGGCGACGTGGTCAAGGCTGGCGACATCGTGGTGCGGCTCGACGACACCGTCACCAAGGCCAACCTCGCCATCGTCACCAAGAATCTCGACGCGGCGCAGGCGCGTGCGGCGCGGCTCCAGGCCGAGCAGCGCGGGATCGACAGGATCGACTACCCGCAAGCGCTGCTCGATCGCGGCAACGATCCCGACGTCAAGGCGCTGCTCTCCGCCGAAACCAAGCTGTTCGACGTCCGTGTCAACGGACGCGCCGGCCAGAAGGCGCAGCTGCGCGAGCGCATCCAGCAGCTCAACGAGGAGATCGAGGGCCTCTCCGCGCAGGAGCGGGCCAAGGACAAGGAAATCTCGCTGGTGCAGCAGGAGCTCGTCGGTGTCCGCGATCTCTATGACAAGCATCTGGTGCAGATCTCGCGCCTGACCACGCTCGAACGCGACAGCGCCCGCCTCAACGGCGAGCGCGCGCAATACATCGCCTCGCGCGCGCAGGCCAAGGGCAAGATCACCGAGACCGAACTCCAGATCATCCAGGTCGACAAGGACATGGTCAGCGAGGTCTCCAAGGATCTGCGCGAGACCAACGACAAGATCGGCGAAATGATCGAGCGTAAGGTCGCCGCGGAGGACCAGCTTCGCCGCGTCGACATCCGCGCGCCGCAGGACGGCATGGTGCTGCAATCGACCGTGCACACGGTTGGTGGCGTCATCACCGCCGGCGACGCCCTCATGCTGATCGTGCCGCAGGCCGACGATCTCCAGGTCGAAGCCAAGGTCAATCCGGTCGATATCGACAAGCTCCAGATCGGCCAGAAGACGCTGCTGCGCCTCTCCGCCTTCAACCAGCGCACCACACCCGAGCTCAACGGCGTCGTCAGCCGCGTCTCGCCCGACGTCACCACCGACCAGCGCACCGGCCAGAGCTACTACACCATCCGCGTCTCGCTGTCCGCAGAAGAGGTCGCCAAGCTCGGTGACTCCAGGCTGATCCCCGGCATGCCGGCGGAAGCCTTCGTCCAGACCGGCGACCGCACCATGCTGTCCTATCTGATGAAGCCGCTGCACGACCAGTTCATGCGCGCGTTCCGGGAGAAGTGACGCGCGGAAGTGCGTCATCGCCTCCTTTCGTCATTGCGAGCGTAGCGAAGCAATCCAGGTCGCCTCCGCGGCGAGATTTTTTGGATTGCTTCGCTACGCTCGCAATGACGGGCGGCTTCTTTCTTGCTTTGGTTTTCTTGCTATAGTTCGATTCAGCCCCAGCAACCCGGCGTCGAACAATGCAATCCATCCAATCTCCACCCTCCGTCGCCACCGAGTCCTTCTCCGATGCTGGCCTCGCCGTCGCCCGCCTCGAAGAGATCTACGAGCGCAACACGAAGTTCCTGCGCGACCGGTTCGAAGCTTACGTCAACGGCGAGGCAATCACGACGCGGGTGCGGGCCTTCTATCCCTTCGTCCGTGTCACCACCGCGACGCATGCGCGGCTGGATTCGCGTCTCGCCTACGGCTTCGTCGCCCGGCCCGGTGTGCACGAGACCAGCGTCACGCGTCCGGACCTGTTCCGGACTTATCTGACCGAGCAGATCGGGCTGTTGATCCAGAACCACGGCGTCCCGGTCGAAATCGGCGAGTCCAGCGAACCGATCCCCGTTCACTTCGCCTACCGCCGCGACATCAACATCGAAGCCGCCATCACCACCAGCGAGAACTCGCCCGTAACGCGGTCGCTGCGCGATGCGTTCGACGTGCCTGATCTTGCCACCATGGATGATGCCATCGCCGACGGCACTTTCGAGCTTCAGCCCGGCGCGCCCGAGCCGCTGTCGCTGTTTCGGGCAGCTCGTGTCGACTACTCGCTGCGCCGGCTCTACCACTACACGGGCACGGATCCAGAGCATTTCCAGAACTTCGTGATCTTCACCAACTACCAGTTCTACGTCGACGCCTTCGCGCAGCTCTGCCAGCAGCGGCTTCAGGCTGGCGAGGCCGGCCTCGATGCCTTCGTCGCTCCAGGCAATGTGATCACGCGCAGCGGCGGCGCGACGACGGGCGTTGCGCCTCCGCGTGCGCCGCAGATGCCGGCCTTCCATCTGGTCGCGCCCGGCTATCGCGGCATCACCCTGATCAACATCGGCACCGGTCCGTCCAACGCGCGCAACGTCACCGACCATGTTGCCGTGCTGCGGCCCCATGCCTGGCTGATGCTCGGCCATTGCGCGGGCCTGCGCAACACGCAGCGGCTCGGCGACTACGTGCTCGCCCATGGCTATGTGCGCGAGGACCATGTGCTGGATCGTGAGTTGCCGCTGTGGGTGCCGATCCCGGCGCTCGCGGAGATGCAGGTGGCGCTCGAGGAGGCGGTCGAGGACGTCACCGGGCTCGAAGGTTTCGGGCTCAAGCGCCTGATGCGGACCGGCACCGTCGCCAGCGTCGACAACCGCAATTGGGAGATCAGCGGGCCCGATGTCATTCGCCGCTTGTCGCAGTCGCGCGCGGTTGCGCTCGACATGGAATCGGCGGCGATTGCCGCCAACGGCTACCGCTTTCGCGTCCCCTACGGCACCCTGCTGTGCGTCTCCGACAAGCCTCTGCACGGCGAGATCAAGCTCGCAGGCATGGCCAGCGAATTCTACCGCCGCCGCGTCGGCCAGCATCTCGAGATCGGCTTGAAGGCGCTGGAACGGCTCAAGCAGCAGGAATCCGAGCGGCTGCATTCGCGAAAGCTCCGCAGTTTCGCCGAAGTTGCGTTCCAGTAGGCGATGGATTGCCTTTGCTGCTGACAAGCAGCGGGATTTTCTGCATTTTCGGCGCGGGGGTCGACCGGGACGAATTGATGCCACTCATGCGCGACAGGATCATTGGCCATGATCTCGAACGCCTCGCCTTTCGCTTCACCATGCTGAACGACGGCGAGGTCGTGCAGTGCCAGATCAGCGACGCCGCGATGGACGAGCTTGCGGGCATGCAGGGTACCGAAAGCAGCGCGCGGCAGGCCCAGTTCCTGTCGCTGCGCGAAACCATCGAGCGGCTCGCCTCAGACCTCTACGACGAGGCGCCGCGGGTCAGGGGTCACGTGGTGCGGATCTTTACGCGACACTTGCTTTGAGCGATCGACGCCGAAGCCATAGCCCGGCGAATCAAACGGGGCCTAATCCCTGTGCGGCGACGCTGCTGCCGTACTGGGAGACACGTGCAATTGGCTTTGTATAGACGCGACGAAGCCGGAGAAAAGGCGCTTCCACGTAAACGAAACTGATGATCCCGATCGGAATCATCAGGGTGAAGCAGGCGAATGACCACGCCAATGCGACGTAGAAGTTCGAAATGTCCATGACGTGGCGTTGAACGAACTCCGCTAGCTCGACCACGAAGAACGTATGCAGCAGGTAGATTGAATAGCTATATTCGCCAATCTTCGAGAACGCCCATGAAATGCCCGCGTTCCTCAGCCTGAAACTGGTGTCATAGTAGGCGACAAGCGACGAGTAAGCGACGGCTTCGGCGGTCGGGAGGATTATCCATAGCGGATTGCGCTCTGTTCCGTAGTAGCCGCCGGCAATGTCGAACATCCAGAACCCCACACTGAACGCTGTGAGTATTCCGATGGCCGAAAGGTGTCTTCCGGTGAAAATGTGTCGATAGCTGAACGCGATGATGCCAAAAGCGAACTGATCTATGCGGCCAATGATCGTGTAGTACGCGTAATATTCTACTTCGCCGACCATTGCGAAGATGATGGAGCGCAGGGCAATTGCTGCTCCCACGAAGATGAGTGGTGTCCACTTATGGCGCCGGCTCGCGTAGATCAGAAAGGGCAGCGCGATATAGAAATGCATTTCGATGGTGATGGACCACGCGCCATTCGGCCAAGCTGGGACCACGAATCCCTGCGCTAGATTTGCGACGTATCCACCGAGCCCCTCGCCCTCCGCATGCCTGATGATCCCGACCAGGATGAGGACGAGGACCAGGAGCGGGGCGAGCCGGATCAAACGGTTCCAGAAAAATGCAAGGTAGTTTATCGTTTTGCCGTCAAGCAGCTTCGCGAACAGATATCCGCTGAGCACCATGAAAAGCGCCACGCCGGTGTGACCTTCGTCAAACAGGGCCAGCGGAAACACAGCCGGGGCGCCCTCGAAGGTCTCGGGATAAGCACCAACGGCATGCGTGAAGTGCCAAGCGAAAACCATGAGCACCGCGACTGCCCGAACGTGGTCAAGCCCGATGAAGTGCAAACCGGCTGATGACTTCAATTGTATCCCTCAAGTCTCGAAAAACTTAGACCGTGCGAGGGCCAAATCGCGCCTTTGATAGAGATGGAATGAGCAAAGCAACGACTGGTTAAAACTCGGTTGCTCACGGAGAGGAGTTGTTCAGTTTTCAGCAATCGCTCGGCTATGCGATTGCACGCGGCGCCTCCTCCTATGGGCAATCCACGATCGAAACGCCGAAAGAACCGCTGTCTCAAATCGTTCGAGCTGGCCTTTCAGCCGAAGAGCGTGTTTCTCGAGGAGGTGCCAGGAGGCGACAGCGACGCCAAAGGCAATCGGCAGGCTGATCAGGACGTTCAGATACCAGTACTGAAGCGACGGGCCAAGCGCTGCAATGCACTGCTGGATGACGAATCCATAGAGGTACATCCCGTAGGAATAGTCGCCGGACGACACGATCCAGATTCGCCGCGGGTTCGTGAGGCCCAGATAACACGCGATATAGGCGGCCGGCACCGCAAAAATCGCATCGCTGCGTCCGCCAGCCATGCCGATCATGCAAAGTACAAGCGCGAACAGGCCCGTGGCCCGGTTGAACGGTACCTTGTCGCGCCAGAGGTAGAAGCCAACGCCTAAGAGGAAGCAGAACACCAGAATGTGCGGGCGAAGGTGAATGAAAAGTTCGTCCGAATGGTAGATATCGTACCAGACGAGGCCGATCTGGGCGAACACCAGGAACCCAAGGTATAGTGCCCTGTTGAAGCAAATCGTGGTCGCGGCAAGAAGCGCCAGGATAGCGTAACACCACAGCTCATACGGCACCGTCCAGAGCTGAGCATTCACCAGGTCAGGCACCGGATTGTAAAGAAATACACCCGGGAGTTCGAAGTGGACGTCGCCGAGCATGTTGAGAAAATAGACATGGAATCTCGGGTCCGCGAAGTACTCGGTCAAAGGCATCGCGGTGAAGATCGGGCCGATGATGATGGCTGAAAGCGTCGTCTCAACCGCGAGAGCGGGCGCGATGCGAAGCACGCGCAGGCCGATAAACGAAATCAGGCTCTTGCACCTCAACAAGCTGCCCGTCACCAAGAATCCGCTCAAGGCGAAGAACAGCGCAAGAACCGTTGCGTTCACCATGCGAAAATGGCCTGCTACCTCCATTGCCCGATCAAGCCCAAGTGTGACGTTCGCGCTGTGCAGGCAGATGATCGCGGCCGCCAGCGCAATTCGCATGTAATCGAAACCTGCAGGCCGATTACGCGAAAGAGCCGCTGATCAGCCAGACTGAACATGCTTGTGCTCTTAGCGGAACGCCACAAAACCGCACGCCGGAGCGGCGATCAACCAGCACTTCTCGATCCGCCGACGCGTGGCGTGCTCCCAGCGCACTTGAACCCACGATCCGCACGCTTTTCGACGTCCCCAGGCGGGGGCGCGCCCCCATGCGGAGTAAGTCAACCCGCTAAACATTCCAGATTCCCAATTGCGACGGCAGACGTGCAACTTCGCGCTGCTTCTTGGAGTTCTAGCACGCGCGTCGTTCGGTTGTATTTACAATGAGTACTATCGTTTGTGTGTTGGTGAAGAATTTGTTCCTAATGTTGACGACGGCCTTCCAAATATGGAACCGACGGGCGGCCGCTTAAGCCGGAATGAGAAGCTCCGGATCGCAAGACCCAGAAGATGCCATTGAGGACACGACGGTCATTCACCCGTGGCACGCCGCGCGACTTATCGGCAGCATCGGCTTAATGGCAGACCTCGTGCTCAATCTTTGGCGCGGACCCGGCTACCTGTTCGCCACGGGCCTCGTCTGAGCTGCGGCGCGGCAGCTCCTGAAGCAGTCGCGTTGCGACTTGGCCGGTCCGGACCAGTTGCCTCAATCCTGAGCGTTCCGCCTCATCCGGCCTTCAGCTGTCAAACATGATCACGCTGCGCAGCGTCTTGCCGGCTTTCATGTTGGCAAAGCCTTCATTGATCTCGGAGAGCTTCAGCTTGGCCGAGATCCAGTCCTCCAGGTGCAGCCGGCCGCGCAGGTAGAAATCCACCAGCCGCGGCATGTCGACGCGAAAATGGTTCGAACCCATCGATGAGCCCTGGATCCTGCGCTCGCGCAGGAAGTCGAAGCCATGCAGCTCGATCTTCTGGCCGAACGGAATCATGCCGACGATGGTGGCCGTGCCGCCCGAAGCGAGCATGCCGAAGGCCTGCTCGGCGGTCTCCTTGCGGCCGAGCACCTCGAAGGAATGATGCACGCCGCCATTGGTGAGATCGCGCACCTGCTTCACGACGTCGCCGTCTGCCGGGTTGATGATGTCGGTGGCGCCAAGCTTGGTCGCAAGCTGGAGCTTGGCCGGATTGGTGTCGATGGCGATGATGCGGCCGGCGCCCGCGATCTGCGCGCCGTTGATCGCAGCCATGCCGACACCGCCGCAGCCGATCACGGCCACGGTCTCGCCGGCCGTCACCTTCGCCGTGTTCACGACCGCGCCGTAGCCGGTAATGACGCCGCAGCCGATCAGCGCGGCAAGATCGAGCGGCATCTCCTTGCGGATTTTTACGATCGCGTTCTCGTGCACCAGCATCTGCTCGGCGAAGGACGATAGGTTGAGGAACTGATGCAGCTTCTCGGAGCGGGCCCATTGCATCCGATTGGAAGCGCCCGGCAGCAGTTTTACGGTGGTGTCGGTGCAGAGCACCGTGCGGCCCGTGGTGCAATTGTCGCAAGTGCCGCAGAACACGGACAGGCAAGTGACGACATGGTCGCCCGGTTTCACATAGGTGACGTCGGAGCCGACCTGCTCGACGATACCGGCGGACTCGTGCCCGAGCACCGCGGGCAGCGGATGCGGATAAAGGCCTTCCATGAAGTGCAGATCGGAGTGGCAGAGACCTGCGACCGAGGTCCGGATCAGGACCTCGCGCGGGCCGGGCTTCGGCAGGCTGACATCCTCGATGACCAGAGGCTTGTTGACTTCATGGAGGACGGCGGCCTTCATCGAGCACTCCCTATCGCTTTTTTTGCTTTGAACGTGGGTGCAGCCTACGCCGCCAAGACCAGTTCGCCAACCTCGCTCATGCTGCCTGCGCGATCGCCAAGCAGCAGCGCGGCGATCTTCTGCTGTACGGCATTTTCCGTCAGCCGGAAGGGATCGCTCGGCGACACCCGGTGATCGACCACCAGCCGCGACAACAACAGCCTTCGCGCATCGCCGCGCATGTCGTGAATACGATGCGCCTCCCAGGCGAGCGCGACGGCGCTGGCGACATGATAGAGCAGGCTGGTGGCGCGGCGCGCATCGGCTTCGTTTTCGGATTTCGCCGCGACCTCACGCGCAAAGCCGACCGCGCGATCGGTGAGGCCGCGGAGCCGGTCGCGCCAGGCCTGCGGCACCGAGGGGCTGTCATCGAGGCGGGCGTGCAGATCGGCGGCGAGCGCGGATTCGGCACCGTGGCGGCCGACCGCGCGCCGGAGCGCATCGATCGCGACGATGTTGCCGGTGCCTTCCCAGACCGAGCCGAGATGCGCGTCGCGCAGCAGGCGGGCGGTTGCGAATTCCTCGATATAGCCGATGCCGCCGCGCATCTCGAGCGCGTCGCCACAGACCTTTCGCGCATCGCGGGTGGCGCGGAATTTCAAGGTGGGCGTCAGGATGCGCAGCAGTGCGGCTGCATCCTGGCTGCCGGCCTCGGCGCGGTCGAGCGCGTCCGCAGTGAGAAAGCTCATCGACAACGCCTGCTCGACCGGCAGCATGATCTTCAGCATCTGGCGCCGGCCCAGCGGCAGGTCGATGATGCGGTTGCCGAACACGACGCGATTTTTCGCGACCGTCATCGCGTCATGGTAGGCCCGCCGCATCAGCGCGGTGGATTTGACGCCGTTTGACAGCCGCGACGAGTTCACCATCTCGGCCATCTGCACGAAGCCGCGGTCGAGCTTGCCGACCGCGTAGGCGATCGCGCCTTCGAGCTTGATCTCACCGGAGGCCATCGAGCGCGTGCCGAGCTTGTCCTTCAGGCGCACGATCCGGTAGTGGTTCTGCGAACCATCGTCGAGGAACCGCGGCATCAGGAACAGGCCGACACCGCGCGTGCCGGGGCCGGCCCCTTCGGGGCGCGCCAGCAGCATCACGACCTTTGCGTCGGCATTCGAGCAGAACCATTTTTCGCCGGTGAGGCGCCAATGGTCGCCTTCTTGCACGGCCGTCGTGGTCAGCGTGCCGACGTCGGAGCCGCCTTCCTTCTCGGTCATGAACTGGCCGCCCTGGGTCAGCTTGCTCATGTCGGTCTGGGTCAGGCCGTCGAGATATTTCGCCTTCAGCGCCTCGCTGCCGAAATTCGCGAGCAGCTTGGCGCAGCCGTCGGTGACGTTGATCGGGCAGCCCATGCCGAATTCGGTCTGGTTGAACAGGAAAGTGAAGGCGTGCTTGGCGACGACGGGATATTTGTCCGGCCAGCCCATGATGCCCTTGCGGATCGAGAGCGCGTGGATGCCGAACTCGCCGAAGGCTGCCTTCTCCAACTCGCGATAGGCCGGATGGTATTCAATCCACTGCACGTCGCGACCGAACTTGTCGCGCTGGTGCAACACCGGCGTGTGCCGGTCGGCGAGCCGCGCGCAATCGTCGAGATGTCCGCCGGCGAGTTCACCCAGGTGATCGAGATGCGGCTCGATGTGACGGAATAGCGTGTCCGGCAGATGAATGCGCAGGAGATCGGTGAGTGCCTGATCGGTGCGGTAGAAATTCATGCCGGTGGTGTCGGGAGCCAGCAGTCCGGATGGTGCGGCCGCGACCTGTTTTGCCTGCGCGGGGGCCGGCTTGTGCATGATCGTCCTCTTCGTTTCCGCCTTGCGGCCATTTTGCGCTGATTTGGCGCTTGCCGCTTGGGATGATGTCGATCATGCTCCAGTCGCGAAAGCGGATAAAGCCGCAAATTGTCAGGGAGGCATGATCGCCGTGTGGGAGCAATTCGCCCTGCGGAATTGTGATCGGCTTGCCCAAAGCTCTGGCTGGTTGTCCGCGCGGGCCGTGCATAGATCAGCGGCTTCCCGTCTTCGAGAGATCACGTCATGGAACACCCCAAATACAAGATCGCCCTCATCGTCGGCGCCGGCGAAGGCCTGAGCGCCTCGCTGGCGCGACTGTTGTCCGCCCAGGGCATCCGCGTCGCACTGGCCGCGCGAAAAATCGAGAAGCTCGGCGCGCTCTGCAGCGAGACCGGCGCCAAGGCCTATGCCTGCAACGCCACCGAGCCTGATGAGGTCGAACGCCTGTTCGGCCTCGTCGAACGCGAGATCGGCACGCCCGATTTGGTCGTCTACAACGCCAGCGGCCGGGCGCGCGGGCCGTTCGTCGATCTCGTTCCGGCCGACGTGGCGAACGCCATTGCGGTCAGTGCCTATGGCGGTTTCCTGGTGGCGCAGCAGGCGGCCAGGCGCATGCTGCCGAACCAGCACGGCGCGATCCTGTTCACCGGCGCCTCGGCCAGCGTCAAGGGCTATGCGCAGTCCGCACCGTTCGCGATGGGCAAGTTCGCGCTGCGCGGGCTCGCGCAGAGCATGGCGCGCGAATTGTCGCCGCAAGGCATCCATGTCGCGCATTTCGTGATCGATGGCGGCATCAGGAGCGCAGCGCGCACCGAAGCGCCGGAGAAGCCGGATTCGATGCTCGATCCCGATGCCATCGCGGAGAGCTACTGGAATTTGTTGCAGCAGCCGCGCAGCGCCTGGAGCTGGGAGCTGGAGCTGCGGCCCTGGGTCGAGAAGTTTTGAGACGATAGATTCACAACGACCGTCATTGCGAGCGAAGCGAAGCAATCCAGAAATGCCTCCACAAAAAAAGGCTGGATTGCTTCGTCGCTTCGCTCCTCGCAATGACGAAACAGAGGGAGCAGCATGACCACGGAAACCACCATCGACACCGGCACCAATGAACTCCTCTGTGTGATCCGCGATCGCGTCGCCGTCATCACGCTGAACCGGCCCGAGGCGCGCAACTCGCTGTCGGACGCGCTGACCCCGGCGCTGCGCACGATGATCCGCTCCTGCGGCGAGAACCCCGATGTCGGCGCGCTGCTGATCACCGGCGCGGGCGAAGCGTTCTGCGCGGGCGGTAACGTCAAGGGCATGGGCGCGCATCGCGACCCGAAGAAGCTGGAGATGTCCTTTGACGACAAGGTCGCCGATCTCCAGGAGCGGCAGCGCCTGCTCACCGGCGCGCTGGTGTCGGTGCGCAAGCCGACCATCGCGGCGCTGCCGGGGCCGGCGGTCGGCGCGGGGCTCGCCATCGCCATGGCCTGCGACATCCGCATTGCTGCGCAATCGGCCTTCGTGGCCACCGGCTATGCGCGCATTGCGCTCAGCGGCGATTATGGCATCGCATGGCTGTTGACGCGCCTCGTCGGCACTGCGCGAGCGCGCGAGCTGCTGTTCACCGGCGATCGGGTCGATGCCGTTAGGTGCGAGGCCATCGGTCTCGTCAATCGCGTGGTGCCCGACGACAAATTACAGGCGGAGGCCTTTGCATTGGCAAAATCCCTGGCCGGAGGTCCGCGCCTCGCGCTGCGCTACATGAAGGACAATCTCGACGAGGCCCTGCTGTTCGACTTCGAGACCGCGCGCGACCACGAGGCCGAACGTCTGGTCCGCCTGACCACGACCGCCGATCACAAGGAAGCGGTGCAGGCCTTCATCGAGAAGCGCAAGGCGGTGTTCGCGGGGAAGTAGGGGCGAAAAAAATGCCCGGCTCTGGTTTTCGCCAGGCCGGGCTCGAGTGGTGTCAGGCCGAGGCTGAGGGGCTATCGGCCTGACGGGAAAGAGCGACGAGACGCCAGCTCGCACAGGGAATGTCTTTCGGTGCGACGGAGAGCTCCTTGTCGAAGCGCACCAGCTTCCAGTCGTCAGGATGTTTGACGAAGGCGAAGTCCGATTTGCGCGCGAGCGAGATCATGGTCGCGTTGGAGCGCAACGTGTCGCCGAAGATGTGGTCGGCGCCAAGCGCGGCCGCGCGGCATTCAAGATTCTTCATCAGCACGGTGGCGATGCCGTGGCCCTGCCAGCGGTCGGCAACTGACAGGCCGAATTCAAGCGTCGCGGTTTCGGCATGCAGCGCATAGCGCGCTTCGGCGACGATGGTCTCGAAGCCGTCGACCATCATGGTTGCGACCACGGTAAAACGCTCACGCTCGCCGATCTGGAGGAATTCGTGCAGCAGGCCCTGCGGCAGTTCGCTGATCGCGCCGAAGAAGCGGTTGTAACGGGACCGCGTCGAGAGCGAGCGAAAATAGTGCTGGAGCTCCTCGGTGTCGCGCGGCTCGACGAAGCGAACGCGCAGCGCCTCGCCGTCTCGCGTGCGCAGCGTGTCCGAATACTGCTTCAAATCTTCCAGGCGAACGGTGCTCATGACACGCCCCCAAGGGGACCAAAGGAAAAAGGGACCGCCGGCGCCCCCATAGTCAGGCGGCGCCGGCCTGGCGGCCAATCAGGCCCGCCAGAAGGGTTTGTCGGCCTCGTAGGCCACATCGCTCCAGGACAGCCCGACATCCTGAAGGTCGCGCGCGGACCAGTTGGTGAGCTCCCGCCGGGTCCGGTAGCGCTCGTGCCAGACATGGAGAGTCTCGCCGATCTGATGGATCAGGCCCGGCGCATGATGATTTGTCATCGAATTCTGGGTCAAAGTAGACATTGTCAGCTCCTGGAGCTAAGTTGACCGCTAATATCTGCTTGCTGGTGCACTGCGACAAACGACAATTTGTACTCTTTCGTATGAAATAAACTCATGTATTCTGCTGCCAGATGACTGCCAGATTGCCCTCCCTGAACGGATTGCGGGCCTTTGAGGCCGCCGCGCGCCATCTCAGCTTCACGCTGGCGGCGTCCGAGCTGAATGTGACCCAGACCGCGATCAGCCATCAGATCCGCAGGCTCGAGGAGGAGCTCGGCATCCGCCTGTTCGTCCGGCAGAACCGCGCGCTGACGCTGACGCCGGAGGCGCGCGACTATCTGCCGGGCGTCCGCGCCGCCTTCAACGACCTCCGCCTTGCCACCGACCGGCTGCTGCGCAAGGACGACGACAAGGTGCTGACGGTCTCGACGCTGGCCTCGCTTGCTGCAAAATGGCTGTTGCCGCGGCTGACCGATTTCCAGGAGCACCATCCGGGCATCGACGTCCGCATCACCACATCCACCAGCCTCGTCGACTTCCAGCGCGACAATGTCGATGCCGCGATCCGTTACGGGCGCGGCCAGTGGCCGGGCTTGCGCGCCGACTGGCTGATGGCGGACGAGCTGTTTCCGGTGTGCAGCCCGTCTCTGCTGCGCGGTGACAAGCCGTTGCGCTGTCCCGAGGACCTCAAGAGCCACATGCTGCTGCACACCTCCAATGCCAACAGCGACGACTGGCGGCTGTGGCTGACGGCGGCGGGTCAGCCGGCCGACATCGCCAGGCAGCCCGGCATCACCTTCGACATGATCTTCATGACCATCCAGGCCGCGATCGACGGCATCGGCGTCGCGATGGGGCGGACCTCCTACGTCCAGGACGACATCGCCAAGGGCCGGCTCGTCGTCCCCTTCAAGATCGCGCTGCCGGCCGATGCCGGCTTCTACCTGGTCGCGCCGGAGGGCCGCCGCGAGGCGCCGAAGCTCGCCGCTTTCCGCGACTGGATGATCGCTGCAACGCAGAATAAAGCCTGAGATCGTGCCGGCGCAGTCCGCGCCATCTGCTTCGCTACAGGTCCACCACGACGTAGTCGCTCTCGACTTTCACCGGAATCGTCTCGGCAACGTACGGCCCCTTCACCACGCTCGCACCCGGCTCGACACGCGCGGGATAAGCCTTCACCCGGAAGCGGCGGGGGTCGCAATAGGACTGGCCGGTGCGGATGTCGAACTCCCAGCCGTGCCAGGGGCAGCGAATGATCTCGCCGAGCTTGGTGTATTCGATCTCGCCCGGATCCGTCGATTGCGCGAGCCCGATCAGCGGTCCCTCGCACAGCGCCGCGCCCTGATGCGGGCAGCGGTTCATCAGGCCGAAATATTCACCCTTGATGTTGAAGACCGCGATCGGCCGTCCGTCGATCTCCAGAAATTTTCGCGTGCCGGGCGGCAGCTCGTCGACCGCGGCAATCACATGCCGCGCCATCAAGCGATCCCGTACAGCTTCTTCGCATTGCCGAGATAGAAGGCCTCGCGGTCATCGTCGCTGACGCCCGCGGGCAGCACGCGCGACGGCTCGTCGTAATCCCAGTGCGGATAGTCGGTGGCGAACAGCAGCCGATCCCAGCCGATCCACTTGATGACGTCGAACAGATCCTCGCGCCGCTCCGGGTCCTCCATCGGCTGCGTCGTCCACCACACCTGCTCGCGGATATATTCAGACGGCGGCCGTTTGACATGCGGCACCTCGCTGCGCAGCCGCTGCCAGACCTTGTCGAGCCGCCACGCCAGCGACGGCGCCCAGCCGAAGCCGGCCTCGATCATCACCATCTTCAATTTCGGGAAGCGCTCGAACACGCCCTCCAGCACGAGGCTCGCGAGCGCCGATTGCTGGCACTGCGAGTGGCCGACCATCTCCTCGATGTAATAGGAAGGCCAGCCCGACGGCGTGATCGGGTTGCCGCCGAAGCCGAAGGCGTGGACGCCGACGGGAAGGCCGGCCTCTTCCGCGGCCTGATAGATCGGCCAGTAGCGGCGCTGGCCGAGCGGCTCGACATTGCGGCTGAGCAGCAGCACCTGCACGAAATTCTTGTCGCCGGCGCGCTCGCGGATTTCGGCGGCGGCCGACAGCCCGTCCTCATTGCCGACGACGATGGAGGCTTTCAGCCGCTTGTCCTTGCTGGTCCATTTGTCGATCTGCCAGTCGTTGATCGCCGAGCACAAAGCGGCCGAGAGCTCGTGATTGCGGATGCCCTGGCCGGTGTTGAGTGGATTGAGCACGCCGAGTTGCACGTTGTGGGGGTCGAGCAGCTGCTTCTGCATGAAGGACAGCGAGGAGCCCTGCGGCCCGCCTTCCGGCGGATAGGCGTCGCGGCGCGAGGCGTTGGGCTGGGCCTTCGGATAGGGCGGACCTTCCATCATGCCTTGATAGGCATGGACGCCGTAGACTTCGAGATGATGCTGCCAGCGTTTGGCTAGATAGGGATAGAGCTCGGCGCGGGTCGCGCGTGCCGGATGGATGTCGCAGTCCGCGATCGCGGTTTTGACGGTCAGTGGGGAAGCGGCTTCGGAGCTTTCGCGGAACTGAATATTCATCGCCTTGCCTCCTTTGGCAGCGGCTAAGTCAGGCGGGGATAGGTCGCATGCGGATTATCGATCATGATCTTGCGCACGAGATCGGGGGTGAGACCTGCGGGCAGCGCCTCCTGGCCGTCGAACTGCCAGTGCGGATAGTCGGTGGAGAATAGGACTAATTCGTCCGACTGCATATGATCAAACAGGCGAATTAATGTCGCCTCATCCGGCGGCGCATCGAATGGCTGCAACGAGAAGCGGATGTTGCTGCGCACAATGTCCAGCGGCGCGCGATCGACCCATGGCGTCTCCATCCGCACCCCACGCCAGAACTTGTGCAGGCGCCAGAGAAATGGCGAGATCCAGGACACCCCGGATTCCAGCATCACCATCTTCAGTCGCGGATATTTGGCGAACACGCCCTCGACGATCAGGCTGGTGAGCTGGGTCTGGAACGCCTGGGCCTGACCGGCATAATCCTCGATGTGGTAGGAACCCCAGCCCACGGCGGTCGGCGGATTGTGATAGGCGGAACCGGCATGAATGCCGATCGGCAGGTCCAGCCGTTCTGCCGCCTCGTAGATCGGCCAGAGCGCGCGCTTGCCGAGCGGCGTATCGCCCATCACTAGCATCAGCACCTGCACGAAGCGGCGATCCGTCGCACAGCGCTCGATCTCGGCGACGGCCTTCTCGACGCTTTGGGTGGGAATCACGATGGAGCCGCGCAACCGCGTATCGCGATCCAGCCATTCTTTCGCGAGCCAGTCGTTCAGTGCGCGGCAGAAGGCGGCCTGCAGATCCTCTGAAAACACCATCTGCACGCCATAGAGCGGATTGCAGATGGCATGCGAGAGCTGGAAGGGATCGAGCACGTGGCGCTGCATGTCCGCCAGGCTTTCACCCGGCTTGCCGCTTTCGGGGCGCCAGTCGGGCCGCGCCGTGATCGGCGAGTTTTGCGGGTAGGATTGCGAGATGAGATCGACCATGCCGCGCGTCGTCACCTGATCGCGCCAATAGTCGTTCAGGTAGGGCAGCAGACTGGTCAGATGCGGCACGGCCGGATGCACATCGCAATCCACTCCGCCGGCGATCAGGGACGCCATGACGTGTCCTTCACGTTTCCTCGTCGCGCCTTCTCGGGCAGCGCTTGGCACTCCGCCTTTTGGCCGCCATTCAAGCAGGCCTGCCCGTTGGCTGCAACTCGGCCAACGGCGCTGTCATATGCTAGAAAGGCCGGGCTCGGTTGCGAAGGCATAAGGGGTCAAGGAATGAAAGAGCTCGTCGGCATTGCGGAACAGGTCGCGGCGAAACTGATCGCGCGCAAACAGACCATTGCCGTGGCGGAATCCTCGACCGGCGGCCTGATCTCGGCCAGCCTGCTCGCGGTCCCCGGCGCGTCCGCCTATTTCCTCGGCGGCGCCGTGGTCTACACCCGCGATGCCAGGCGCGTGCTGATGGATATTTCGGACGAAGGAATGAAGGGATTTCGTTCCTCGTCGGAGCCCTACGCGCAGCTGCTGGCCGAGCGGATGCGCAGCCGCTTCAACTGCGATTGGGGCCTGTCCGAGACCGGCGCAGCCGGTCCCACCGGCAATCGGTACGGCGATGCGGCGGGCCACAGCTGTATGGCGGTCGCCGGTCCCGCAGTCGGGGTGATGACGCTGGAGACGGGCAGCAACGACCGCTTCGCCAATATGCAGACCTTTGCGGCGACAGCGCTGAAATTGCTATTGAAGAATCTGGAGCGCTGACCTCGCGGCGCCGTCATTGCCAACGAATCAATCGTCGAACATCTTCGGCGGCACGAACCCGCCGAACTCGCGTTCGATCAGCTCGGCGAGCTTCAGCGGCGTGCGGTCCTCGAGGAAGGGCCCGATGATTTGCACGCCGACCGGCAGGCCATCCTTCGACAGACCGAGCGGAACGGCCGTTGCCGGCAGGCCCGTCAGCGTGGCAATGCCGGGCCAGGCAAGCTGGTCCGGATAGGCAAAGTCCTTGCCGTCGATGTTGATCCGGCGCGCTTCCTGCTCCGGCGAATGATCATGCGGATAGGCCGGGGTCGGCATGATCGGGCAGATCACCGCATCGAATGTCCTGAACAATTGCCGCCACTGCGCGCGCAGGCCGGCGCGAGCGCCTTCGTCGAACACCCAGGCCTGATGTGTGCTGGTCATGCCGCGCAGCCGCTCGGCAGCAAGGCTCTTGTCCTCAGGCGAGAGCTGCGCCGCTCCGGCACGCGCTCCGGCGAGAATGTCCGGCGGAGAGAAGGCGCCGAGAAAACCCATCAGCATGCGCATGTAGAGGCGAGAGGCTTCCGTGAAGTCCGGAAACAGCGGACTTTCGCGCGCGACGCGCGCGCCCGTGCCCGTCAATTGGTCCGCCAGCTTCTCGATCGCGCCGCGAATATCTGCATTGGCAGGCAGCAGCGGATGGCTGTCGATCACCAGCACGCGGAAGTCCTTCAGCGCGCCGTGTCGCGCCTCCGGCAGCGCGAGCTTGTATCCGATGCCGAGGTCCAGAGGATCGGGGCCTGCCATCACATCCAGGAGCAGGGGCAGGTCGACCGCGCTCCGCGCCATCGGACCGATCACCGCCATATCGCGCTCCATCGGAATGGCTGGAAATGGCGGCGGCGTGTGGCCACGTGTTGGACAGAGATTGTAGGTCGGCTTGTGCGCATAGACCCCGCAATGGAAAGCGGGCACGCGCAGCGAGCCGCCGATGTCGGACCCGAGCGAGAGTGGTCCATAGCCCGTCGCGAGCGCCGCAGACGAGCCGCCCGACGAGCCACCCGGCGTGCGGCCGAGATCGAATGGATTGTTGGTCGTGCCGTAGATCTCGTTGTAGCTCTGCCAATCCGCCAACCCCACGGGCACGTTGGTCTTGCCGAGGATGACGCCGCCGGCCTCCTTCACCCGGGCGATCGACAGCGCGTCCTCCGCCGGCTTGAAATCTTTCTGCGGCGTCCAGCCCCAGGTCGTCGGCAGGCCGGCGATGTTGAAGGATTCCTTGATCGTCATCGGCAGGCCGAGCAGCGGCTTGCGCTCGCCGCGCGCCAATGCGGCGTCCGCCTCGCGTGCGGCGTCCAGCGCACGGTCGAAATCCCGCACGCAGATCGCGTTGACCTTGCCGTCGTGCCGTTCGATGCGGTCGATCGCATCCCGGGTGAGCTCGACCGACGAGACCTTCTTCGCGGTCAACGCGGCCGACAGCGCGACCGCGCTCTTGAAGCTCCATTCGGATTTGGCCATGGCGCATCTCCTGTTCTTATTGTCGAACGATGATGCGCAGTTTGGCCCAGCACCGCAACCGCCGTTTGATCGCGATTGACATGTGGGCAAGACGGAACGCGATGAGCCAAGCAACCACTCGCAGTCATCGCCCGGCTTGACCGGGCGATCCAGTATTCCACCGGCGCCGATCGGACACCGAGAGGTCGCGGCGTACTGGATGCCCCGCCTTCGCGGGGCACGACAGCGTTCTACGCCGCTCCGATCAATATCCCCACCGCCAGCACGATCGCGCCGCCGAGCACGATCTGGAACACGGCCTGGAGGAACGGTGTGTCCATGTAGCGCGCGCGGATGAAGGCAATCGCCCACAACTCGAAGAACACGACGATTCCGGCGATTCCCGTGGCGATCCAGAATGCGTTGGCCCAGCTATCGGGCACGAGATAGGGCAGGGTGTGCCCAAGCCCGCCGAGCGTCGTCATCAAGCCGCAGGTGAGACCGCGCAGCCAGGGTGAACCACGCCCGGTCAGCGAGCCGTCGTCGGACAGCGCTTCCGCAAAACCCATGCTGATGCCGGCGCCGATCGAGGCGGCGAGGCCGACCAGAAACGTTTGCCAGTTCTGATGCGTGGCGAACGCAGCCGCAAACAGCGGCGCCAGCGTCGAAACCGAGCCGTCCATCAGGCCGGCGAGACCTGGCTGCACATATTGCAGCACGAACATGCGCCGGTTGGTGCGGTCTTCCTCGGCGCGCACGTCTGAACTCAGGATCTGGTCCGTCAGCTTGGCCGCCACCTCTTCGTGGCCTTTCTCGGCTTCGGCGAGATCGCCGAGCAGGCGGCGCACGCCGACATCCTGCGCCTGTTCGGCGGCCTTCACGTAAAAGCGCTCGGCCTGCAATTCCATTGTCTCGACTTCCCTGCGGACGATGTCGAGCGGCAGGTTTTTGGTGAGCCAGACCGGACGGCGGCGCAGGAAGCCTTTGACGTCCTCGCGGCGGATCGGGGGCAAATGCGGCCCGAAGCGCTGCTCGTACATTTCCAGCAGCATGTGGCGATGGCCGCGCTCTTCCTCGGCCATCTGCTCGAAGATCTTGGCGGAGTCCGGATAGCGCTCCTTCAGGTCTTCGGCGAAGCTCATGTAGATGCGGCTGTCCTCCTCCTCGGAGGAGATCGCGACCGCAAGCACCTCGCGTTCGGTCAGATCGGCAAAATTCTTCACGGCGGCCCTGTTTCGTTAGTTTAGAATAATTCTAAACTATATAGGGCGCTTGGGTTCCCGGGTCAAACCACGCCGCGGCTCTTCGCCAGGAAATCGAGCAACAGGCGGCTCACCTCGGCCGGCTGTTCCTGCTGCACCCAGTGACCGGCGCCGTCGACGAGGTGGCAGCCGAGCAGCTGCGTGCAGGTCCGCGCCTGCATGGCCTCGAGCACGCCGGGACGCTGGTAGGTGCCCCAATCCTGCTTGCCTGAGATGAAGCAGGAGGGCACGTCGATGGTGCGGCCGGCCAGCAATTGGAGCTGGCTGTTGAAGGCACCCGATGTGCCGCAGCGATACCATTGCAGGCCGCCCTGGAATCCGGTTCGGCCATATTCGGCGCTGTAGTAGGCGAGCTCGCGGTCGGGCAGCCATTGATTGGCGGCGATCGCGGCCGGCGAGGGCATCTCCTTTGCGACCGTCTCGGCCATGGTCTCGTTCAGGTCCATCACATAATAGGTCGGCAGCTTCGCAAGCTCGTTCGCCGACCAGGACTTCAGCGGATACGGCTTGTTGTCGGTCCAGTCCGCGCTCTTGTGATGATAGTAGGCGCGCAGGAAATCATGCACGCCCTGCGGCGCACGGTGGATGTCGGCGTTGGCCGGGCGTGTCGCATAGTACCATTGATAATGCTTGCGCGGACGCGGCAAGGCGGCGAGCTCGCGATGCACGGGGTCTGCGGCCGGTGGCTTTGCCGGCGCGTCGACGGTGTTGAACGGCAGCGGCGGCGCTCCGCCGAACGGCGCGCTCATCATCGCCACCGAACGAAACACGTCGGGCCGCATCAGCGCGCACCAGGCCGCGACCGGGCTGCCGAAATCATGTCCCACCACATCGACCTGCCTGTAGCCGAACGCCGACACCAGCCCGAGCGCATCCCGCACCAGGTTGAACAGCGAAAACGGCGCGAGATCGCCGTCGTACTCCGCGCTCCATCCCGTCGTGCGGCCGTAGCCGCGCTGGTCCGGCGCGATCACGTGATAGCCGGCCGCGCTCAGCGCCGGCATCACCTTGCGCCAGGAGAAGGCGAGCTCCGGAAAGCCGTGCAGCAGCAGGATGCAGGGCCGCCCCTTGGTCTCGAAGCCGGCCTCCAGCACGTGCATGCGCAGGCCGTTGATGTCGTCGACATAGCGTGAGCGGATGCCGGCAGGGAGGGGGACGTCGGGGAGCGCTGTCATTGGTGTTTCCTCGTCATGGCCGGGCTTGTCCCGGCCATCCACGTTCTTCGTTACGGTTGATTGTAAGAACGTGGATGCCCGGGACAAGCCCGGGCATGACGGAAAGGAAGGCCGCGCTACACCGCCGCGCAGACGAAGCCGCTGCCCTTGCGCCGGATCTTCCCCACCGAGGGCGACGGGAAATGCGCGGTGCAGCACAGCGTGTCGGTGTCGCAATAGCGTTCCAGGAAGCTGCGGCGCGTTGTTGCCGCCTTGGCTTGATCGAGGTCGAACTTGACCGACAGCTCCGGATAGAGCGTCTGCAACGGCGAGTGCATGAGGTCGCCGGAGAACACGGCGTCGTCCTTGCCGTGGCCCATCGTGATGGCGATATGGCCCGGCGTGTGGCCCGGCGTCGGCAGAATACGAACGTGATCGCCGATCTGGTGATCGTTGCCGACAAGCTCGTGGCGTTTGGCCTCGACCACCGGCAGCACGCTGTCGGCGAAGGGCGGCACCTCCGCCTTCGCGTTCTGCTCGCTCCAGTGATCGAACTCCTGCTTGGCGAACACGTAGCGCGCTTTCGGGAAGGTCGGCACCCAGCGGCCATTCTCCAGCCGCGTGTTCCAGCCGACGTGATCGACGTGCAGATGCGTGCACATCACGAAGTCGATGTCGTCGACCGAGAAGCCTGCGGTCGCGAACCCGCGCAGATAGGTGTCGTCGGTCTTCATGTTCCATTTCGGCCGCTGCGGCCGGGGCTTGTCGTTGCCGATGCAGCTGTCGACCAGAATGGTGTGGTGCGGCGTCTTGATCACATAGGACTGGAAGCACAGCATCAATGTGTCGCTGTCATCCAGGGCTTTCGCCTCCCTCATCCACGCCCGGTTCTCGGCCAGCAGCTCCGGCGTCAGCCCCGGCAACATCTCCAGTGCCGGCACAAATGAGGTTTCTTGCTCGACGATGCGATGGATGGTGAGATCGCCGACCGCGTATTTCAGGCTCATGCTCGCTTCCTTGCACTCAGCGTGCGTCACGCACGGACGGAATGACGATGTTGGAGAGGACGTCGATCGCGGCCAGCCCTTCCTTCGGCTGGCCGTATTGGGCAGCGGTGGTCATCATGACGAGATCAAGCTCGGGCACGATGAAAATGCGTTGTCCGCCCCAGCCGAAGGCGCCAACCCATTTGATTTCCCTCCCGCTGGCCAGCGAGCGGCCCATCCACCATTGATAGCCGTAGAACAGCGTGCCGCCGAAATAGCCGATCGCCTGGAAGCGCGGTGCGATCGATTGTGCAATCCAATCGGCCGAGACGATTTGTTGGCCGTTCCACTGGCCGCGATCGAGCACGAGCTGGCCGAGCTTGGCGGCATCTCGCGGACGCAAGCGCAGGCCGGCGGCCGCCGCGATCTTGCCGTTCTTCGGGTAGGCCTTCCACTCGAAATCGGTGATTCCGGGCGGTTGGAACAGCACCTCGCGCGCAAACGCCTCCAGCGACTTGCCCGAGACGCGTTCGAGGATATTGCCGAGCAGTTCAGTCCCGCCGCCATTATAGGTCCAGAGCACATTCGGCGGCGCGGCGACGGGCCTTGCGAGCACATAGCCGATCGGATCGACCTCAAAGCCGAGATGCGGCTCGTCGTTGTTCGGATCGGTCCAGGCCCGCGCCTCGTCCCATTTCATTCCCGAGGACATCGTTAGCAGATGGCGCAGCGTAATAGCCTCCCAGCCCGCCTGCTTCACCGCCTGATGGTCGGGGAAGAATTTGAGCACAGGTTCGTCGACGCCTTCGATCAGCTTGCGATCGAGCGCGATGCCGACGAGCAGCGAAACGACGCTCTTCGATGCCGAACGCATGTCGTGCCTCGTCGTCGCGGTGAATTCGCGCTGGCCTTCCGGTTGTCCCCAGGGCTGGTCGTAGCCGGCGAAGTATTGCTCGAAGACGAGCTTGCCGTGGCGCGCGACGACAACCGAATGGACCGAAGTCGCGCGTTGCCCGAGTCGGGCGGCGATGCCGCAGAGTTGCGCGCCGTCCAGGCCGACGCTGTCGGGCGACGCAGTCGTCCAGCCGTCGTCGGCTGACGATGGCGGTTCACAGGCGAGGTTTTGCTGTCCAGGCGGCATGCCGTCGGCTCGCACGGAAGTGGCTGAGACGGTCAACGCGAGCACGAGGCTCGCGCCGAGAATGCGGAGGCGGGGGAAGCGATCGTGCATCATCCTTCTCTCCGCCGTCGCGATACTACGCCGCGGGCGGCACCGAGATCTTCACCGAGGGCCGCTCCAGCATCTTCTGGTGGAAGGCGTCGAGCTTCGGATAGGCCTTGCGCCAGCCGCAATCGGCGAAGCGGAAGTCGGCATAGCCGAGCACGCAGACGAGGCCGATCTGCGAGATGTCGAACGGGCCGTTCAGCACTTCGGGCATGTTCTCGAAGCGCGCCATGCCGGTCCAGGCCCGGTTCCAATGGTCGTCCGACCACGCCTGCCATTGCAGGCCCTGCGGCCGCACCATCTTCTCGTAGCGGCACAGCAGCATGGAATCGAGCATGCCGTTGATCAGGGCATGATTGGTCTTGGCCTTCCAGCGCCGCGGACCGTAGTCGGGGATCAGGCTGCCGCCGGCCATCTCGTTGAGATATTCGACGATGACGTAGGAGTCCAGGATGACATCGCCATCATTGGTGATCAGCACCGGCAGCTTCTTGAGCGGCGTGATGCGCGAATAGTCCTCGTTGGCCTGCCCCGGTGCCACCGCTGCCGGCGTGAACTCGATCTTGTCGATCAGCCCGAGCTCGATCGCGGCGATGCGCACCTTGCGGGCGAAGGGCGAGGCGGGGGAGAAGGTGAGCTTCATGGGAAATAACCTTTGTCCAGACACACAGTCCTCATCCTGAGGAGCGCGCCGCTTGGCGCGCGTCTCGAAGGATGGCAACGGGAGGCGCTCTCTCGTCACCCGGCGCGAACGTCGGGCGACCGTGGTCTTGGCACATCCTTCGAGACGCGCGCATTGCGCGCTCCTCAGGATGAGGGCGCGGCTTACGCCGCGACGATCTCCTGGCGCTGCTCGCCGAGACCCTCGATGCCGAGCGTAATGACGTCGCCGACATTGAGGAAGGTCGGCGGCTTCATGCCGAGGCCGACGCCGGGCGGGGTGCCTGTCGTGATGATGTCGCCGGGCAGCAGCGTCATGAACTGCGAGACATAGGAGATGCACTTGGCCATCGAGAAGATCATGGTCTTGGTCGAGCCGGTCTGGCGGCGCTGACCGTTGACGTCGAGCCACATCGGCAGGTTCTGCACGTCCTTGATCTCGTCCTTGGTGGCGAGCCAGGGGCCGAGCGGGCCGAACGTGTCGTGCGACTTGCCTTTGGTCCACTGACCCAGGCGCTCGATCTGGAAGGCGCGCTCCGAGACGTCGTTGCAGACGCAGTAACCGGCGACGTGGTTGAGCGCGTCGGCTTCCGAGACGTATTTGGCGCGCGTGCCGATGATCGCGGCGATCTCGACTTCCCAGTCGAGCTTGGTCGAGCCGCGCGGCTTCTCGACGGCGTCGTTCGGGCCGGACAGCGAGGTGTTGGCCTTCATGAAGATGATCGGCTCGCTCGGGATCTCCGCGCCGGTCTCCTTGGCGTGGTCGCTGTAGTTGAGGCCGATCGCCACGAATTTCGACATGCCGGTGACGGGGGCGCCGAACCGCGGCTTGCCGGAGACGGCGGGCAGCGAGGCCGGATCGAGCGCCGCCAGCTTCTTCAGGCTTTCGGGCGAATAGGCCTCGCCGGTCAGGTCCTTCACATGCGCCGACAGGTCCCGCAACTGGCCGGATCTGTCGATCAGGCCGGGCTTTTCCGCACCCTTCTCGCCATAACGAACAAGCTTCATTCTCGTTTCTCCCTGGACTGGACCGATCGGTTGAACAGCTTCATGGAACAGGGCGGCGGGAAATTCAACCGCTCAAAGAGGGCGCATTGCAGCCCTCTCAATTCGGGAGGTTCGTCCGGGGCACCAGACTAGGCCAGCGCCTCGAACCTGAATGCGTCCCCGTCCCGCTTGATGTGCCCGGCCGAAAAATGCCCGCCGATCACCAGCGTCGGGGTATCGGCAAACCGGCCGAACAATTCGCGCCGCGTCGCGGCAGATTGGCTTTGGTCGGAATCCGCAGTCGACGACCAGCCGAGATGCGCCATCTGGCAGGGATGATGGGCGACATCGCCCGTCAGCAGTCCCTGCTCGCCGTCCGACTGGATCAGAATGCTCATATGCCCGGGGCTGTGGCCGGGGGTCGGGATCATGCTGATCTCGTCGCTGAGCCGGTGGTCGCTCGGGATCAACTCGGCCCGTTCGGCATCGACGATCGGCTTCACGGAATCGCCAAACACGGCCCGCTTGTCCGGCTCGGTGGAATGGTCGCGCCAATGCTCATACTCGGTCTTGCCGAAGACATAGCGCGCGTTGGGGAAGGTCGGCACCCATTTGCCGTCGACCCATTTCGTGTTCCAGCCGACATGATCGACATGAAGATGCGTGCAGAGCACGGTATCGATGCTGTCGGGCGGAAAGCCCGCCGCAATCATCGTCTCCAGGAACGGCGTGGTGCGATTGTTCCAGGTCGGGACGTTGCGGCCCTGCTTGTCGTTGCCAAGTCCGGTATCGACCACGATGCGGCGCGCCGGCGTCTCCACCACCAGCGAATGGATCGACATCTTCAGCCGGCCTTCTTCCGTGGCGAAATGCGGGATCAGCCAGGGCAGCTTCTGGATTTCTGCATTGCTCGCCAAGGGTAGAATGAAGCGGGTCGAGCCGACCGTCTCCAATTCCACGATCTTGGTGATTTTGACCCTGCCGACCTTCCACTGCATCCGGCGCATCCTCATGTTCTTGCTTTGGCGGGGAACATGCGCAGTTTCGCCATCAGGCGCAATGGATCATCTGACGCGGTGCGGCGTTATCGCGGGAACCCAGGGAAAGACAAAGGGCCAGCCATGCCAGAGCTTGCGATTTCCGCGGAGAAGGTCGCCTTCATCATCGAAAAGGCGCGTGAATTCGACGTCAAGCAGGCGGATTCCGATCCGGATTCCGGCTCGAATGCGACGGATGACGACGCGGTCGACGTCCTCGAGGATGACGGCTCCGATCCGGTGGTCAACGAACTCGGAAGTTTCATCGTGGCCATGAACGAGGACGAGCAGATCGATCTCGTCGCGCTGACCTGGCTCGGCCGCGGCGACGGCACGATCGACGATTGGGACGATCTGCGCGCACGCGCCGTGGAGGCGCGCGCCGAATATCGCAGTCCCCGGCGCGAGACGGCGCATTATCTGCTCGGTGAGCCGATGCTGGGCGACCTGCTCGCCGACGGGCTCGACGAATTCGGCGTCGACTGGACCGACGGAAACCCAGTCGCCGATTCATCCAGTCCGAGCCAGCGGGACGAAGACGAGCCCACCAAGCAACAGCGGTGATCCCGGCCGATATCAACGCGCGCAGTCAACGACCACGGTGCCGAGCTTGTCGCCTTTCTCGACGGCGACATGGGCCTGCGACGTCTCCGACAGCGCAAACTGCGCCGCGACATTGTGGATTCGCGGTCCCGCCGCCAGCCATTTCGAGATGTCGGCCTGCGCCGCCGCAAGCAGCGCCGGCGGCAGCGCGAACAGGACGAGCGAGCGGAGCGTGATGCACTTCTCCATCAGCTCGCGCATCGGCACGGTCGGCGCGCGGTTGCCGTTCGTGGCGTAGACCGAGATTGTCGAATTCATTGCCATCAACTGCAGGGTCGTCGCGATGTTGCCGCCGAAATCGACATCGACCAATCGATCGACCCCGCGTCCGTCGGTGAAGGCCATCGCCTTGGCAACGACATCTTCGTCCCTATAATTGACCACGAGATCGGCACCGGCCTGTCGCGCGTGCTCGCCTTTCATCGCCGAGCTGACGGTCGCGATCACCTGCGCGCCGCCCCATTTCGCGAGTTGCACGGCGTAATGCCCGACTGCACCCGCGCCGCCGGTGACCAGCACGGATTTGCCGACGACCGGTCCGTCCGCGAACAGGGAGCACCACGCCGTCATTGCGGGAATGCCCAGCGTCGCGCCTTCCGCAAAAGAGAGATTGTCCGGCAGCGGCGTCACCAGATGCTCGGCAAGCGCGATATGTTCGGCCGCGGTGCCAAAGGCACGGCCGTTGCGCTGGCCGTTGAACAGCCAGACCCTGTCGCCGATCTTGAACCGCGTCGCGCCATCGCCGGTCTGGTCGATAAACCCCGCGCCATCGCTGTTCGGAATGACGCGCGAAAATTCCTTGGCGCGATAGCTGCCCCCGCGCCGGCCGACATCGGCCGGATTGACGCCGGAGGCTTCCAGGCGAACACGAACTTCGCCTGGGCCTGCGACCGGCGTCGCCATCTCACCATAGGTGAGGACGTCCGCCGCCGGTCCTGTCTCCTCGTACCAGACCGCCCTCACAGCGTTCCCGGGAAGGCGCCACCGTCGAGCAGAAGGTTCTGCCCGGTGATGAAGCCGGCCCTGCTGCCGCACAGGAAGGCGCAGGCGTAGCCGAACTCGTCGGGATCGCCGAAGCGGCCCGCGGGATTGAGCTTGGCGCGCTCGGCCAGAACCTGGTCCGGCGTGATGCCGCGCTTCTCAGATTCCCCCTTCGCGGTGCTGCGCAGACGGTCGGTCTCGAACGGGCCCGGCAGCAGGCCGTTGATGGTGACGTTGTTGATCACGGTCTTGCGCGACAGGCCGGCGATGAAGCCGGTGAGGCCGGCGCGCGCGCCGTTGGAGAGACCGAGGATGTCGATCGGCGCCTTCACCGCGGCCGAGGTGATGTTGACGATGCGGCCGAACTTGCGCGCCATCATGCCGTCGACGGTCGACTTGATCAACTCGATCGGGGTCAGCATGTTGGCGTCGATCGCCTTGATCCAGTCGTCGCGGGTCCAGTTGCGGAAATCGCCGGGCGGCGGTCCGCCGGCATTGTTGATCAGGATGTCCGGCTCGGGGCAGGCCTTCAACACCGCCTCGCGGCCCGCCGGCGTCGTGATGTCGCCGACGATCTCGGTAACGGTCACATCGGGATAGGCCTTGCGGATGTCGTCGGCCGTCTTCTTCAGGGCCTCGGCGCCGCGCGCGGTCAGCGTGACGTGAACGCCGGCCTCGGCCAGCGAGATGGCGCAGGCGCGTCCGAGGCCTTTGCTGGATGCGCAGACGATGGCGCGGCGACCTTTGATCCCAAGATCCACTGTTTCACTCCCGTAATGTCATGCAGGTTTTTACAGCCGCTATCCTAGCCAACCTTGGCGCCGCTGATAAGGGATTGGCTCGCATCAAAATGCATGCACGCTTGCGCGGCGATGCAAATGCGCCGGATCAGATGCGCCGCTCCTGCTTGAGACGGTCGATTGCGGAGGCCGCCTCCGGCGGCAGCGACTTGAAGCCCATCCGGCCGACCGTCGAGAACAGCGGCCGCAGGTGCGAGCCGGCGAGAAACGGCGGCTGGCGGTTGGCCGGCACGATCTGGTCGAACACCAGCACCAGGGTGGTGGCGACGAGGCCGACCCTGATGGCGCCGAGGGCTGCGCCCCCGAGCCGGTCGCCGATGCCGGCCTGCCGTATCGTGTCGCTCAGCGCCAGCCGGCCAAGATATCCAAACAGCATGCCGACCACCACGAAGATGCCGAAAAACCAGATCCAGTTCTGCAGCAGCGGCGCATTCGGATTGCCCGCGATTTGCGGGACGATCAGCGGCATCAGCGCGACGGCGATGGGAGCGGCGAGGAGATAGGCCAGGATCGTCATGGCGCTGCCGAGCAGGCCGGTCCTGAAACCGAAGCCGATCGCGATGGCGAACGCCGCATAGACGGCGAGATCGAAACTGTTCATGCGCGGGAGCCTGCCATGGAACGAGTGAACGCAGAACGATCATTCCGGTTTCAGATCGTTAAAATCGTCTGTATTGATGGCTGCAAAGCTCAGGGATCGCTCCAAGGAAAGCGTCAAGGAAAGCGTCATGTCAGACCTATTCGACCTCAGTCAGGAAACCATCCTCGTCACAGGTGCGAGTCAGGGCTTGGGGCGGCAATTTGCCCGGGTGCTGGCGGCACATGGCGCGGCCGTCGCGCTCGCGGCGCGGCAGACCGACAAGCTGAAGAGCCTGGAAGACGAGATCCGCGGCAAAGGCGGCCGCGCCGCCGCCGTCGCACTCGACGTCACCGACACCGCATCAATCGCCAGGGCCGTCGATGCCACGGAAGCTGCGCTCGGCCCGGTCACAGTGCTGATCAACAATGCCGGCATCGCGATCGAAAAGCTCGCGACCGAGCAGACCGAGGCCGATTGGGACGCGGTGATTGGCGCCAATCTCAAGGGCGCCTATTTCCTCGCGACCGAGATCGCGCGCCGCATGATCGCGCGCAAGCAGGACGGCAACATCGTCAACATCGCCTCCGTGCTCGGCACCGGCGTGCTGAAGGCGTTGTCGCCTTACGCGATCTCCAAGGCCGGCATCATCCAGGCAACCAAGGCGATGGCGCTGGAGCTCGCGGGGCAGAACATCCGCATCAACGCGCTGGCGCCCGGCTACATCGACACCGAGATGAACCACGCGTTCTGGTCGACGCCGCCGGGCGAGCGCCTGACCAAGCGCATTCCCCAGCGCCGCATCGGCGCCGAGTCCGATCTCGACGGCGCGATTTTGCTGCTGGCCTCGAAGGCCTCGCGGTACATGACGGGCAGCGTCGTGACGGTGGACGGCGGGTTCTTGTTGAATTGAGCACTTTCTTCACCTCGCCCCGCTTGCGGGGAGAGGTCGCATCGCATCGAAGATGCGATGCGGGTGAGGGGGAGTCTCTGCATATTCGACTGCTTCCGTCCTCGCGGAGGCTCCCCCTCACCCCAACCCTCTCCCCGCAAGCGGGGAGAGGGAGAAGAGCTACAGCATCTCGCCCCTGATCATATCCGCCGCCTTCTCCCCGATCATGATGGTCGGCGCATTGGTGTTGCCGCCGATCAGTGTCGGCATGATCGAAGCATCGACGACGCGCAGGCCCTCGACGCCGTGCACCTTCAGCGCCGGATCGACCACGGCCATCGCATCGGTGCCCATCTTGCAGGTGCCGACGGGGTGATAGACGGTGTCGACACGCGCGCGCAGGATGGCGCGGATGTCGTCGTCCGTTCTCACGTCGGACGTGAACATGTCCTTCTTCTGCAACGCGCGCATCGCGGGTGTCTCCATCAGCCGTCGCGTGGTCTTGAAGCCCGCGGCCATCGTCTCGAGATCCTCCGCCTCGCCCAAGAAATTCGGATCGATCATCGGCGCCGCCAGCGGATCGGCGCTTTTCAGCCAAACGCTGCCACGGCTCTTCGGCCGCAACAGGCAGACATGGCACGAGAAGCCCGCCTCCTTGTGCTTCTTGCGGCCGTGATCGTCGAGCATCGCGATGATGAAGTGCAGCTGGATGTCGGGCACATCGAGGTCGGCCCGGGTCTTCAGGAAGCCGCCACACTCGGCGAAATTGGTGGTCATCAGGCCGCGCCGGTCCCGGCGATATCGCTGGATGGCGCGGAGCAGGGATGGCAGCCGGCCGAGCGATGAGTGGACGAAGTGCGGGTAGTCGGAGGCGTAGACGAACACGAAATCCGGATGATCCTGCAGATTGCGTCCGACGCCCGGCAAATGACGCACGACGCCGATGCCGTGCGCGGCGAGCGCATCGCCGTCGCCGATGCCCGACAGCATCAGCAATTGCGGTGACTGGAAGGCACCGGAGGCGAGGATCACCTCGCGCCGGGCGCGCAGCTGCTTCGTCTGCTTGCCCTGGACATATTCGATGCCGACCGCGCGCCCGCCTTCGAACAGGATGCGCGTGGCATGCGCCTGCGTCTCGACACGCAGATTGGCGCGCTTGTCGATGTGGGGATGCAGATAGGCGCGCGCCGCGCTCCAGCGCTCGCCATTGTGCTGGGTCACCTGGTAGCTGCCGAGCCCTTCGTGGTCGTCTTCATTGAAGTCCTCGCGGATGCGGAACTGCGCCTCGCGGGCGGCCTGATGGAAGACGTCATGGATCGGATTGTCCGCGCGCAGCCTGTTGACATGCAGCGGGCCGCCCTTGCCATGATACGCGCAGTCGAAATCGGCGTTGTTCTCCGAGCGCTTGAAATAGGGCAGCACGTCCGCGTACGACCAGCCAGCATTGCCGAGCGAGGCCCAGTGGTCGTAGTCCCATTTGTTGCCGCGGATGTAGACCATGGCATTGATCGCCGAGGACCCGCCGAGCCCCTTGCCGCGCGGTTGATAGCCGATCCGGCCGTTCAATCCCTTCTGCGGCACGGTATCGAAGCCCCAGTTCGCGACCTTGTATGGCAAAGCCAGTCCGAACGGCGTGGTGATGCGCCAATTGTCGTTCCGTCCGCCGGCATCGAGCAGCGCCACGGATGTCCCCGCATCCTCCGACAGCCGCCCCGCCACCGCACAGCCGCCGGAGCCCGCGCCCACGACGACGAAATCGAATGTGTCCGTCACTGACGTTTCCCCCTCTTGCATTTTTCTTCTCGTCATTGCGAGCGCAGCGAAGCGATCCAGAATCCCACGGCGGAGACAGTCTGGATTGCTTCGCTGCGCTCGCAATGACGGGCAATTACGACATGAACCGCATCATCTTCTCCAGCCGCGCGATCTTGCCGCCATAGGGCGGGTAGAGGTCGGCGAGGCGGTTGAATTTCGAGCGATAGAACACCGGCTTCAGCTTGCTGAACGTGCGAAAGCCCCATTCGCCGTGATAGGCGCCGGTGCCGGATGCGCCGACGCCGCCCATCGGCTGGTTGATTTGCGCGAAGTGGAACAAGCAGTCGTTGATGGTGACGCCGCCGGAGACGGTGCGCGCCAGCACCTCGTCGCGCGCATTGCGGTCCTTGCCGAACCAGTACAGCGCCAGCGGCCGGTCGCGGGCGTTGACGAAGGCGATGGCGTCCGCCGGGTCGCGATAACCAAGCACGGGGAGCACGGGGCCAAAAATCTCCTCCTGCATCACCGCCATGTCTGCGGTCGCGCCCATGATCAGCGTCGGCGGGAATTTGCGGTGCGCCTTCCAGTTCGGATCGTCCGCCTTCGCCGGCTGCAGGATCTTGGCGCCGCGACGTGCCGCATCCGCGACGAGAGTCTCCAGCCGGGCATAATGCCGGTCGGAGATCACGGAGGTGTAGTCCTTGTTGGCGGGATCGGTGCCGAACATGCGTCGCATCTGCGCGCGCACTTTTTCGGCAAAGGCCTGCAACGCGCGCTCGGGCACCAGCACATAGTCCGGCGCGATGCAGGTCTGCCCGGCATTGAGCAGCTTGCCGTAGGCGATGCGTTCGGCGGCCTCTTCGAGGTCGGCCGAGGCGTCGATGATAACAGGCGACTTGCCGCCGAGTTCGAGCGTGACCGGCGTCAGATTGCGCCCCGCCGCCTCCGCCACCAGCCGCCCCACCCGGGTCGAGCCGGTGAACACCAGATGGTCGAACGGCAGCGATGCGAAGGCCTTCGCGACCTCATCCTCGATGCCGGTGACGAGCAGCTCCGCAGAATCGAATTTTTGCGCGACCGTCTCCTTCAGCAGCGCTGAGAAATGCGGCACGTGTTCGCTCGGCTTGATGATGACGCGGTTGCCGGCGGCGAGTGCGCCGATCGCGGGCGCGAGCGTCAGCTGCAGCGGATAATTCCACGGCGCGATGATGCCGATGACGCCGAGCGGCTGCGGCAGCAGCCGATTGCGCGCGGGCAGGAATTGCAGCGCCGTCGAAACGCGCTGCGGCGCCATCCAGCTCTTGAGGTGTTTCGTGGCATGACGGATCTCGGAGAACACCATCATGGTCTCGGCGATATTGGTCTCGACCGCGCAGCGGTGGCCGAAATCGGCCGAGATCGCCTGCCGGAAGCGCACCTCGTTGTCGGCGACGACGGCGCGCAGCCGCGCCAGCCGGTCGAGCCGCTCGGCAAGGCCGGCCGCCGGCTCGGCCCGCGACCGCGCGATCATGGCATGGCAGGCGTCTTCGAGGGCCCGTAGCGGGGCGCTCGTCGGGGGGCGGTCCAAGGGGCGATCCGAGGGACGTTCCAAGGCGTGGTCCATGGCGTTCTCCCCTTTTTAGTGGCGTTTCCGCCTGGTTTTGTTGCCGCAAGCTGGCCCCTTGTGGAACTTCTGGCAAGGGCGGGCCAAACAGGCCGCAAATTCGTCCACCGCGCTGTCACAAAGTCGAAAAAAACGTCCCCGCAGCCCTTTCCAAAGGCACGTCGGGTTGGTACATACCGCCCGCACCCAACGGGCTTTGCCCGGGGTTGCCTTCCAAGGAAGCCTTTGGGACGGACGAAGCAAGCCACGCGAACAGCGCCGGCCCTTCATTCACCGTCCCCGGCACTTTCACGAAGGCAAAGCAACGGTTAACGCGGGGTGGAGCAGCCCGGTAGCTCGTCAGGCTCATAACCTGAAGGTCATAGGTTCAAATCCTATCCCCGCAACCAAGTTCGGACCTTACCGGTCCCGATCCGAAAATGGCCCGCTTGAAGCGGGCCATTTTTGTTTTGGGGGAGCCGTGCGTGAGTGTCACGGGCTCCGGCGAATCCCTTGCGGCTGCCTCAGGTGGTTGAGCGTTGCGCCGACAGCGCCGAACTCGGACGTGGCAGCCATTGCGATTTCGACAACCGCTATTGAGTGCACTGTCCCCGTAGTCGCCGGCAGGCGAGCGTCGTTTCGCAGGCACTGCCGAGGAAATCATGCCGCGCCTTGCTCGACGTCGCGCCGAGCATTTGCTGGTGGGGAGGCGTGGTCTCGTGATTCAGCGTCCTTCGAAAGCACGCACAAAAAAAGCACGGGCCGCAAAGTGCCAGCCCGCGCCAGATCGGATGGCGTTGCCGCCAGAGTGCGTCTTACTTTTCGGAGAGCTCCTGCCGGGCCTCGGCTGAGGCATCCGCCTGTCGCGGCTTGGCTGCATGGGGGCAGACCATGGTCAGATTGAGCAATGTCGGCGCGTGGTCCTCGCCATTGCCGTACTCCCAGATCAGACGAATCTCGTGTTGGTCGGAATTGGCGTCGTCCTTCTGGTGTTGCCGGATGTCGGCCTTCATCGGGATCGGCGGCTCCGAGTTGAAGCACTTGCGGATGGACGCATCCAGCAATGCGCATTTCGTCGGCGGGACCACGACGCGCTCGTCGTTTGACAGCGGCGTTGTGTTGGGCTGGGCGGTGAGCTGAAGGCGGGCATGGCCGAGTGCCTTGAACCACACCTTGCCGCTGCCGTTCGGCCATGTCTCCAGCGGCGACAGGATCGGCTGATACTGGCCGTATTCCATCGTCTCGATGTCGATCTGCTTGGAGGCCTTAAGCCTGGCAACGCTCCGCTTCATGTTCTCGAGCGGATAGTAGTTGCCGTTCATCAGGTCTTTGTACTTTTGATCGTCGTAGATTGCGCCCATTGATCGCTCTCGATTTTTCGCCGCGTACTGGCACAGATACTGGCAAGTATTCCACGGCAGCGAGCTCAACGACGAGCCACGCTTGTGCCCCCAAGCTTACCTGCGAACGCTATCATTCGCGAAGATGTGGCGTCAACGAAAGCAATCTGAGAGCGTCTGCGCTCTTATTTGTCGGCCGCACCGGCCAAGGTCAGCGGGCCTTTCGCATCGGCGTTGCGAGGCCCCCAGCGTGTAAACGCAACTGCGGCGGAGGAAAGGAGGCCCAGCAACATCATTGAAGCAGCCGTGAGCGAGAAAAAGCTCTCGGTCGTTGCCGTCTGCGAGACCAGATACCAGCCGCCAAGCACGATGAAGAGCAGCCGTGCGGTCTGCGCGAGCACTGGACCGAGCACATTCCCGGCACCCTGCGACGAGAAATACATCGCCGAGGCAAGCCCGATGAAGGCATAGAACGGAGCGACGGTGCGGAGAAATTGCCGGCTGGCGGTGCCCGCCTCGGCGTCGTCCGTGAAGAGACTAACCCACGGTCCGGGGAAGAGAGCAACCGCGCACGCTAGCGTCCCGATAACAACCAGTGCCACGAGGCCGGTCGTCCAGGCGATCCGGCGGGCACGCGCGATGCGTCCCGCGCCGATTGCAACGCCAATCATCGGCACCGAGCCGATGCCAACAGAGAAGGCGATGGTCGCCAGCACGTATTCCAGGCGCGCGCCGATGCCATAAGCCGCGAGGACCGCGGTGCCGAACACGGCAAGCATGTGAGTCAAGACGAGGTTCGTCAGCGTATTTTGCAGTGGGGAGAAGCAGCCGACCACGCCGACCTTGAGGATGTCGGCAAACAACGGCCACCGCATACGAAACCCATTCAGCCGGGGAATGATGCGACCCCGGCCGGAGAACAGGTACCAGCTCATAATCGCAATATTGATCGAATACGCGATCAACGACCCTGTCGCGACCCCCGGCATCCCGAATTGGGGTACGGGTCCGAGACCAAGACCTAGCGTTCCGCCAAGGATGATCTGCAAGATCGCAGAGTTGACGATCATCAGCGACGGCAATTTCATGTTGCCGGTGCCGCGCAGGACGCCGGCTAGAATATTGACCAGCCAAGTGAGCACGGCTCCGCCGAAGTACACTTGGCTGTAGGCGACTGCCAGCGCCAGCACATCCCCCTTGCCGCCGAGCAACTCCAGCAGTTGCCGGCCACCGATGAGCATGCCAAGCGTGAAAACCAGGCCGAAGAAGACGGCGATCAGCAGTGCGTGCGTGGCCAGGCTCTCCGCCCGGTCGCGGTCACCCGCGCCGAGCGCGCGGGAAATGGCCGACGCCACACCGCCGCCCATCGCCGCGCCCGACATGCTCATGGTCAGCATCACGCAGGGAAACACCAGCGCCATTGCTGCCAGCGCTTCGATCCCGAGTTTCCCAATATAGGAGGTTTCCGCGATCGCAACCAAGGTGCCGGCCGAAAACGCGAGCGCGTTCGGCCAGGCGAGCGAGAGCAGCGTCCGCAGGATCGGTCCGTCGAGCAGCGTATTCGCGACTGGGCGAGGGGGCGGCGACAACGGACCTTCCTTGTTGTCGAACTGTCGGGTCCGACCAGAGGTCAGGACTTGGGTGGCTTGTGCGGACAGACCATCGTCAAATTGAGCAGTTTGGGCGTCTTGCTGTCGGCCTCGTACTCCCACTCCAGCCGGATCTCGTGCCGATCGGCGTTACGATCCGTCGACGCATGCGTGATGATGTTGGTCTTCATCGGAATCGGAGGCTCCGAGTTGAAGCACTTCCGGACACAGGCATCGAGCAAGGCACATCGCGTCAGCGGAATCACGTCCGGCTCGTCCTTCGACAGCGGCGTGGTATTCGGTTGGAAGGTGAGGTCGACGCGCGCACGGCCCTTCTCCTTGTGCCAGTGCTTCGCGCTGCCCTGCGGCCACTTGCTCTTCGGCGTCAAAATCAGGTGATACTGGCCGTATTCCAATGTCGGGAGATGGATATTTTCCGAGGCTTTGAGCTTCTTTACGCTCTTCTTCATGTTCTCCAATGGATAGTAATTACCATTCATCAAGTCCTTAAATGGCTTACCCGTGTAAACTCTCATGCCCATGTATTTTGTCCCTCAATCAATGCTTGGCTTCCCTGGGAAATATGCAGCTCTGCGAAGCTTGACGGTTAGAACACGAGCCTGTGCCCGTTACTCGTAGCATCTTCTTCGCGCGGCTTTTGGCAAGCTACCACCCAGGACTGTGAATCGTCCAGATCAGCAACCGTTTCTGGGGGCGCTTTGTCTGGGATGCATCGCATGCCCCGTTGCTAAGCGGGTTTTCATAGGCGATCCTGTCGCCATCGTTCGCAGTGGCCTACCGACCGTCCCGCTGCAAGGTCTTGAGAGCACGGAATGCTTTGCACGGCATGTCAGTCGACGATCGAACCAAGCGACAGCCGCTGCCCCAATTGCGGTGCAGGCGTGCGCCGCTCCGATCCCGACAGTGAACGACGGTTTGTCACAATTCTCCGGGCCGATGTCGTCGATTCCACCGGGCTTGTTGCAGAGCTCGATCCGGAGGAGGCGGTCTCGCGCCTGGAGCCAGCTTTGGCCGCTATGAGGGGGGCGGTTCGGCAGTTCGGCGGTATCGTCAGCAAGGAATTGGGCGACGGCCTTGCCGCCGTGTTCGGTGCCCCCATTGCGGACGACAATCATGCGCCCTTGGCCTGCCACGCTGCGATAGAATTGGTTCGGCGCGTCGCGAGCCTTGGTGATCCCGGGCTTCAGGTCCGGGTTGGTCTCCACTCCGGCCATGTCGTTGCCTACATGGTCGCCAGCGAGTTCTCCAAGGTCTACGAGATCGGCGGCGCGGCCCAGCATTTGGCCGCTCGGCTGGAGGCGACGGCTGAGGCGAACCAGATCTGCGTCTCCGAGGCCTGCCAGAAGCTCGCCGACGGGCATGTCCGCTTTGAATCCCTGGGCGGAAAATCACTGCGCGGCTTCAGCCAACCCGTGCCGGTCTATCGGATCGTGGGCGCGAGCGACCTGTCAAGCTGGCGGGTGCGAAGGGCTCGCAGTGTCTCCCGTTTCGTCGATCGCACGACCGAGCGCGCGCTGCTGGAGCGCAGTGCGGGAAGCGCCGCGACAAGCCGGCAGACAGTGCTGCTGCTGGGTGATGCTGGTATCGGCAAGTCGCGGCTGGCGCACGAGTTTGCCCAGCAGCTCAAGGCCGATGGCTGGCGGTTGATCGATGCCGAGTGCAGCCCGAATCTCCAGGGTGCCCCCTTCAGCACCCTCAAGCGGATTTTGCTGTCGGCCATGGACGCGGCAAGGGAGCCGGACAGCCCGGGAGATATTCGACAGGGGCTGCCATCGATTCAGCAAAGTGCGCTCGATGCAGTGCTCGATCGCCCTATATCGAATTCGCATTGGGATGAACTGGAGCCTCATGCACGGGGACGAGCCATCTCCGATGCAAGCTGTGCCATCGCCGGAAGCCTGGCAAATCGCGGGCGAACGGTGCTCCTGCTGGAGGATCTGCACTGGATCGACCGGGCGAGCGACGGCGTCGTGGCTGCCATCGCGTCGTTGCAGGCGGCCGGCCTTCTCGTGCTTTTCACCTCCCGGCCAAATGGCATGCCGGTCTGGATTGCGCGCTGTCAGGCCGAGATTGTCGCAATGCGGCCCCTCGACGACGATTCGGGGCTCGCCATGCTGGCAGACATGCTCGGCTCCTCCGAAACCAACGCGGATTTGAAGAGCCGGATCATTTCTCATACCGCCAACGTTCCTCTGTTCATTGAGGAGGTCTGCCGCGGATTGAAGGACAGCGGCACGCTACGTGGCCAATGGGGCGACCTCGCACTCGTGCGTCCGATCGACGAACTCGGCATTCCCACAAGTATCCAAGGCGTGATTGCAGCACGCCTCGATCGGGTGTCGAAGCAGGAACGGTCCGTTTTGCAGATCGCCGCCAGTCTGGGGCCGAGATCGAGCGAAGTCATGCTGCGGAAGATCGCGGCCCTGCCCGAGGATGTTTTGCAGGGATGCCTCGTCGCACTCGATCGCGCCGAGCTACTGGTCAGGATCGACAGCGAATTGGAAGATGCGCTGGAATTCCGGCATGAAATGGTCCGGCAGGTGACCTACGACTCCATGGTCGAAAGGGCGCGTGAAGACATTCATGCGCGCATTCTTTCGGCCTTGGAAGACGGCGAGATTGGAGCCGACGATCCCGACAAGCTCTGCTATCATGCCACGCGAGCGAAGGATTGGACCAAGTCGTTCAGCTACGGCAGAGCCTCGGCGCGAAAATGTCTTGCGCGGTCGGCGTTTGTCGATGCGGCTGACTATTTCGAGATCGCGATGAAATCGCTGGATCAGACCCCGATCTCTCCTTCGAGAGAAGCGAACGCCGTGGATGTTCGCATCGAGGCGCGTGCGGCGTTTATCGCCTCCGGTCAGATCGCCGACTGGTTGAATCTTGGCAAGGAGGCTGAGCGCCGCGCCGACGCGATCAACGACATCGGACGGAAGGTCGCCGCCATGACCGTAATGGCTGCCGCACAGAACTTCTACGGCACCCCGCTCGAAGCAGTTACGATTGGTGAGGAAGTCGTGCGCCTCGCGGAGGGGGCGGGCAATCCGGGTTGGCTCAATGCGGCGCAATACGGTCTGGGCCAAGTGTACTTCCTTGCCGCACGCTATCGTGAAGCTGACGGATTGTTCGCGCGAGCCTGTGCCCAACTGGCGGGGCCGGAGCCGAGTGCTCCTTTCGGCACGACACCGAAGCCTGCCCTGTTACTCTGCTGCATGATGAACAGCATCACACACACCGTCATGGGCGAGTTCGATGCCGCCGACCAGCTCCAGCAGCAGGCCGCAGCGATCGCCGAGGAAACCGGCCGCCCCTACGACCGCGTCGCCGCTGCCTATAGCGGCGGCTGGCTGATGCTCGGCCGCGGCGAGCCGGCGGCGGCCGCGGCCATTCTCGAGGACGGTTTTGTCCTGGCGCAGAAGCACGGCATCCGGCTGTTCGTGCCGGTGCTCGCCTGCCACCTCGGCATGGCCTATCTGGAGCAGGGGCTGTTCGACCGGGCACGCGGCATGCTGACGGAGGCGCGCGAGGAGGCGAAGGCGGTCGGCTATACCTCGGCGGTGCTGCGCAGCTCGATCTATCTGGCGCTCGCCACCCACCGCCTCGGCGACGTCCAGGCCGCGCAGAACATGCTGCGCGAGGCGCGCAACACCGCGCGGCAACAGGGGTTCTCCGGCCTGGAGGCGGAGGCGCTGTTCGGCGAGGCCGTGGTGACGCCGCCGTCGGATGCGGAGGCCAAGGCGGCCATCCTTGGCGCCCTGCGCGCGACCATCGCGATCGCCGCCGAGAGCGGCGCGCTGCCGCTGCGGCACAAGGCCGAAGCGATGCTCAACGAGATGCAGGCGACGGGTGACGAGCTCAGTTGACGGGAGCCGCGGCCGGGCCGCCGTCGCGGCCGAAATCTGCCCGACGTGTCAAATAAATTCAGCAGGCACCGCAAGGACTTAGCTACTGTGCATGGGGTTGTTTTCGCCCTTTATCTTGAAGGGCCCTCCATGGTGCAGCGCGGAGAACGGCACGCTGGTGCGGCCCGCTCCGATGACTAGGCCCTTGCACGCGCAGCAAGGTCGGCTACCGTCGGCCCTGGCCACACGGCCAGGCGACTTTTGATTTCAATTTTTTAGCATCCGATTTTCCGGCGCCGCGACGGCGCGACGCCCACCGAACGAGGCGGGGCCATGATCACACGGGACCAGTCAGCGCTGCTCGCGCCGGTCGAGCGGGATTTGCGGCTCGATCTCTTCCGCGGCATCGGTCTGTGGATGATCTTCCTCGACCACATCCCGCACGACGTCGTGGCCTGGTTGACCCTGCGCAATTACGGCTTCAGCGACGCCGCCGAATTCTTCGTCTTCATCTCCGGCTATCTGGTCGGCTGGATCTACGGGCCGATCGTCGCCGGCGGCTGGTTTGTCGCCGCGCTGAAGCGGCTGTGGCGGCGCGCGGTCGAGATGTATGTCGCCCACATCATGCTGTTCCTGCTGTTCACGGCGCAGATCGCCCGCACCGCGCGCCGCTTCGACAATCCGATGTACGAGCACGAGTTCAACGTGTTCAATTTCCTGTCGCATCCGGACGAGCTGATCGGGCAGGCGATCCTGCTGAAGTACAAGCCGGTCAATCTCGACGTGCTGCCGCTCTACATCACGCTGGTGTTCGCCTCGCCTTTCATCGTGTGGTGCCTGGTGCGGCGGCCGAACCTGACGCTCGCCGGCTCCGTGGTGCTCTACGTGCTGGCGCGCTGGTTCGACTGGAACGTCGCCTCCTATCCGCCCGGCACGCACTGGTACTTCAACCCGTTCTGCTGGCAGCTGATGTTCGTGTTCGCAGCCTGGTGCGGCATCGGCCAGATCGACAAGATCGGAAGATGGGTGTGGTCGAAGGCGGCGATGGCGCTGGCCGCGGCCTGGCTCGCCTTCGCGCTGCTGATCGTGATGACCTGGCACGTCCCCGTGCTCGAAGCCCTGATCCCGAAATGGATGATCAAGGCGATCTACCCGATCGACAAGACCGACCTCGACATGCTGCGCTTCACGCATTTCCTGGCGCTGTCGATCTGGGTCACGCACCTCCTCTCGCGCAAATGGCGGACCCTGCACGGGGTCTGGCTGCGCCCCGTGATCCTGTGCGGGCAGCATTCGCTGCCGATCTTCTGCCTCGGCGTCTTCCTGTCGTTCTCGGCGCACTGGATCCTGACGCAATACACCAAGGGCGTCTGGGAGCAGCTCGCGGTCTCCGCCGTCGGCATCATCATCATGATCGCAGCCGCCTGGCTGCTCGACCGGACCGAGCGGGTGCCGAACCTGTTCGTGAAGGTGACGGAGATCGAGGAGGCCGACACCGTCCTGGAAAGCGCGCCTGAGGCCAGGTCTGCCGTGGCGCCCGCGGGTCGTTGAGGTTCGCCGGCCGGCATTTTCTGGAGAGATCCAACGGAGAGGTTTATGTCCAGACTTGTGTTGACGATCGCCGGCACCCTCCTGCTCCTGATCTCTAGTGCGTCGGCGCAAGCACCGTCGCCGGAGGCGATGAGCGCGGCGCGCAAGCTCGTGGTCACCTTGAAGATCGCGGATCAGTATCGCGCGCTGTTGCCGCAGCTCCTGCTCAAGTTGAGGCCCGTGGTCGCGCAGGACAGGCCGGAGATCGAGCGCGACTATGACGCGGTGACGGCGCCCGGCTCCGAGATCTACACTCCGGCCCTCACCTCGATGGTCGACCAGGTCGCCGCCCTCTATGCCCAGAGCTTCAGCATCGACGAGTTGCGCCAGATCGAGGCCTTCTATGGCCAGCCGGCGGGGAAGAAGCTTCTGGAGAAGTCGGATGCGCTGGCGCAGGCAAGCGCGCAGATCGGCCAGGACGTCGGCCAGAAGACGGCCGACGAGTTGAAGCAGCGCCTCATCGAGGCGCTGCGCCAGAAGGGGCACAAGCTCTGAGCTCAACTCTTGCGTAACGGCGCCGCGCTCGCTGGCTGATTTGACGCGGCCGGTTGCCCCGACTACGCTTTTGAAGAACAAGAAGCGCGTGAATGCCATGGTCCGACGTGTGCTCAGGGCGGCACTCACGCAATGAGAAAATTCAGGGGAACGGAAATGACGGGCGACATCGCAGCGACCATATCGAAGGCCCGCGAGCATTCCATCGGCGACCTCCTGCGCCGCGCAGCGGGCCGCGATCCTGGCAAGCTCGCGGTGAGCTGCGGCAATGTCAGCTGGACCTTTGCCGAGATGGACGCGATCTGCAATCGGCTCGGACGGGGCTTGCTTGGTCTCGGCGTGAAAAAGGGTGACCGCGTAGCCGTGCTCTCGCGCAATTCGCACGCCTTTGCGGTGCTCCGGTTCGCATTGGCCCGGATTGGCGCGGTGCTGGTGCCGATCAACTTCATGCTCAATCCGGACGAGATCAATTTCATCCTGAAGAGCTCCGGCGCAAAGCTGCTCGCGGCCGGCCCTGATTTCGTCGAGCCCGCGCGCGCGGCCAGCGCGAGAGATTGCGCGGTCGAGAAGATGATCTGGCTGCCGGGTGAGGATCCCGCCACCGCGCCCGCGGGCCTTACCACTTTCGGCGATCTCCTCAGCCCCGACGGCTCGTACCTCGAGGCGTCGGTCGACAGCCGCGATCTCGCGCAGATCGTCTACACCAGCGGCACGGAGTCGCTGCCCAAGGGCGCGATGCTGACCCATGAAGCGGTGATGTGGCAGTATGTCAGCTGCATCATCGACGGCGGCATGAGCGTGGACGACAAATTCCTGCACGCGCTTCCGCTCTATCATTGCGCGCAGCTCGACGTGTTCCTGGGGCCGCAAATCTATCTCGGCGCCTCCGGCGTGATCACGGGCAAGCCGGCGGCCGACAACATTCTGTCATTGATCCAGACGCACAGGATCACGTCGTTCTTTGCGCCGCCGACGATCTGGATCGCGATGCTGCGCTCGCCCAATTTCGACAAGTCGGATTTGTCGACCTTGCAGAAGGGTTATTACGGCGCCTCCATCATGCCGGTGGAGGTGCTGCTCGAACTCCAGCGCCGCCTGCCCAGCGTGAAGTTCTGGAATTTCTACGGCCAGACCGAGATCGCGCCCCTCGCGACCGTGCTGGGTCCTGCGGACCAGTTGCGCAAGGCCGGCTCTGCCGGCAAGCCCGTGCTCAATGTCGAGACCCGCGTGGTCAACAGCTCGATGGAGGATGTGAAGGTCGGCGAAGTGGGCGAGATCGTGCACCGCTCGCCGCATCTGCTCTCGGGCTATTACAACGATCCCGTCAAGACCGCAGCGGCGTTCTCCGGCGGCTGGTTTCACTCCGGCGATCTCGCCACCGTCGATGACGAGGGCCACATCACGGTGGTCGATCGCGTCAAGGACATGATCAAGACCGGTGGCGAAAACGTCGCGAGCCGCGAGGTCGAGGAGATGGTCTACCGCATCCCCGCCGTCTCCGAGGTCGCGGTGGTAGGCCTGCCCGATCCGCGCTGGATCGAGGCAGTGACAGCGATCGTCGTGGTCAAGAGCGGCGAGAAGCTCGACGAGGACACGGTCATCAAGCATTGCGCCGGCCAGATGGCGCATTTCAAGGTGCCCAAGCGCGTCATCTTCGTCGATGCCCTGCCCAAGAACCCGAGCGGCAAGCTGCTCAAGCGGGAGCTGCGCCAGCGCTTCGTCGGCGGCGAAACGCTCGACAAGGCGATCCAGAAGAATTTTGGGACCTGAAGCTCGCGGCCTCGCAGGAGGAGAGAGAAGCTTGCACCTCAATACTTCTTCACGTGGGCGCCGAACGCGAACCACAGCGCCATGGACGCGAGGCCAAAACCGCCGAGCAGCAGGAAGGTTGGGCCGTAGCCGATCCATTGCGCGATCCAGCCGCCCAGCGCGGGACTGAGGCTCGCGCCGATGCCCTGCACGGTGATCACGGCACCCTGACCGAGATTGATGCGGCCGGTGCCATTGAGCGAGCGTGCGACCATGCCGGGAACAGCAACCGTCTGGAGCCCGGTGCCGATGCCGTCGAGCACCTGCATCGGTACGACGCCCCACCATCCCGTGACGAAGAAGGCGAGCACGCCGCGGATGGGCAGGAACATGAAGGAGACGAGGATGATGGGCCAGTAGTTGCGCTTGCTCGCCGCCTTCATTGCGATCAGCGACGTGATGATCATGACGCCTTGCGCGATCACCACGGTGGTCGCGACGAAGCTCGGGCCATTGGCTTGGCCTTCGGCGACTGCCGCCAGGCCATAGAGCGGAACGATGGCGGCATTGCCGAGATGGAATAGCGCGAGCGCCATTGCCAGCACCAGCAGCGCGCGGTGCTTGAGCAGCATCGTGAACGCGTCCGGCGCGCTGTCGGGATCGTCCTCCTTGCTGCCGCGCGCGGCGCGATCGTCGATCGCCTTGGCCGGGATCATCATCACACAGGCGATCGCGATGGCGCCGAACACCGCCGCCAGCACGAACACCGAGACATAGCCGAACTTGTAACCGAGATAGCCCGACAGCGCGGCGCCGACCATGTTGCCGGCGTGGTTGAATGCCTGGTTGCGGCCGTTGAGCGCGTTGAAGCCCTTCTGCTTGGCGATGCCGAGCGTGATGCCGGTGACCGCCGGCACGATCGCGGCGCTCGCCAGCGATTGTGCGACCTGCGAGAATGTCACCGCCCAGAAATTCTGCGAGATCAGGATGATCGCGGACGCGAGCACCACGCAGATGCCAGGAATCACGACCCACATCCGCTTGTTGCGGCTGGCGTCGATGAAGCCGCCGATCGGCGTCGTGATCAGCATGCCCGCGACATTGCCGATCGTCATCGCGGTGCCGATCAACCCGCTCGCCCAGCCGCGCTCCTGAAGAAAAACGCCGACGAAAGGGCCGATGCCCGACTGCATGTCGGCCATGAAGAAGTTGAGAGCGAACAGGGGCCAGATACGAGACGAGGAGGGGGACCGCGATGTCATCGATACCAAAAATTGGTCTCAGCCGGGATACGGCGGGTGGGACATGATCCTTTCAGCCAATCGTTCTGGCGCGGACGAGAGTTTAACGAGCGCTGCTCGGGTTGGTTCCAGGTTTCGCCCGGTCGCTGGGGCTTGCGGTCACGGCCAGCAATTCCTTATTGACGTTGGATCGTCTCTGTCGGGAGTACGGCATGCCTCTCTGGACCTGCGAAACCTGCGGCGCGCAATTTCCGGATGGCGAAAATCCGCCAACGTCCTGTCAAATTTGCGAGGACGAACGGCAATACGTCGGGTGGAAGGGCCAGACTTTCCTCACGCGCGAGGCGCTCTCGGAACGTCACCGCCTGGTCTGGCGCGAGGATCTTGGCCTGACCGGCCTCGCGCTCGAGCCAAGCTTTGCCATCGGCCAGCGCGCGCTGCTGGTGCCGCTCGCGGACGGCTGGCTGATGTGGGACTGCGTCCCGCTGGCGACGCCGGAGGCGATCGCGCATGTGCGGTCACTCGGCGGGCTGAAGGCGATCGCGATCTCGCATCCGCATTACTATGGCGCGCTCGCCGATTGGAGCGAGGCGTTTGGCGGGGTGCCGGTCTATTTGCACGCCGATGATCGCCAATGGGTGACGCGTCCGCATGCGTCGATCGAGCACTGGACCGGCGACAGCCATCGCATCTCCGACGATGTGCTGCTGCTGCGCACCGGCGGTCATTTCGCCGGCGCCACCATGCTGCACCATGCGAGCGGTGCGAACGGCAGGGGCGCGCTGCTCACCGGCGATATCGCGCAGGTGACGATGGATCGCCGTTTCGTCAGCTTCATGTACTCCTATCCGAACTACATGCCGCTCAATGCCGCCGCGGTGCGACGGATTGCTGCGGCCGTCGAACCGCTGGCGTTCGATCGCATCTACGGCGCCTGGTGGGGCCGCAACATCGCCGCAGGCGCCAAGGCCGCATTCGCGGCCTCTGTCGCGCGCTATCTGGCCGCCATCGCCTGAGCCGGCGCGCGACCGGATTTATCTTGCTGGTCCATAATAAATGGACTATAAGTACAGTTATTAAGCGTGACGCGACGATGCGTCTGCGGGACCGGCATGATCGATGCATCGCTGTTTCCGCGGCGCGCTTGCCGCGTGAGCGGGAGTTCGGTCGATGACGGCAGGGCGCGACTACGAGATCTTCGAGGCCGGCGACGTCGCGCTCCGGTCCGGGGCCGTCGGCGCTTCGCTCAAGCTCGCCTACAAGACCTACGGCACGCTCAGTCCGGACAAGGACAATGTCATTCTCTATCCGACCTCGTTCAGCGCGCAGCACACCGACACCGAGTGGCTGATCGGCCCCGACGGGGTGCTCGATCCCACGCGCTACTTCATCGTGATCCCGAACTTATTCGGTAACGGCCTGTCGTCGTCGCCGTCGAATACCGCCGCGCCGTTCCCGATCCTGACCTATCATGATGCCATCGCGGTCCAGCATCGGCTGCTTGCCGAGCGGTTCGGCATCTCGAAGCTTGCCCTGGTCTATGGCTGGTCGATGGGCGGCATGCAGGCCTATCACTGGGCGGCGCTGCATCCCGATATGGTCGAGCGGGCGGCCGTCGTCTGCGGCAGTGCCCGCTGCGCGCCCTATAATTATGTCTTCCTGGAAAGCGTGAAGGCCGCGCTGACCGCAGATCCCGCCTTCCGCGACGGCCGCTTCGTCGAGAAGCCCGTCGCAGGCTATCGCGCCATGGGGCGCGTCTACGCGGGTTGGGCGATGTCGCACGGTTTCTATCGCGACGAGATCTGGCGCGAAGCAGGCTTCACCTCGCTGGACGACTATCTCGTCCGCACCTGGGACGCGGCGTTTGCCCGGCGCGATGCCAACGATCTGCTGGCGCAGATCGGGATCTGGCAGAATGGCGATATCAGTCGCTGCGCCACATTCAACGGCGATTTCGATCGCGCGTTCGGTGCGATCACGGCCCACATGCTGCTGATGCCCGGTGCAACCGACCGCTATTTCGACGTCCGCGACAACGAGGACGAGCTCGGTCGGCTGGTCAACGCGCGCTCTGCGGTGCTGCATCCGATCCCGTCGTTGCACGGCCATCGCGCCGGCAACCCCGTCAACAATCCGCGCGATCGGGCCTTCATCAAGGCCGAGATCGCGGAGCTTCTCGGCAAGTAGGACAGGCATCCGATCATGAGCGACACAACCGTTTCAGACTCCGGCCATCGGCTGAAGCCGCTGGCACCGGCGATGCTGCGCGAATTGTCGGTGCGGTCGAACCTCAGAGGTGCCGCGCAAAGCCTCAGCCATTACGGCCTGGTCGTACTGGTCGGCGCGCTGATCTGGAGGGTCTCTTCCACCTGGGGTGTCCTTTGGGCGTTGCCGCTGATGGCGGTGCAGGGCTATCTCGTCGCCTTCCTGTTCATGGCCGTGCACGAGACCGCGCACAAGACTGCGTTCAAAAGCCGCGGCCTCAACCTCGTAGTCGGCTATCTCTCAGGCTTCATCATCGGATTGCCTTACGAATATTACTGCCTGTTCCACTGGGACCATCACCGCTACACCCAGGATCCGGACAAGGACCCAGAGCTGGTCGTCGGCGTCAAGCCGAAATCCGACACGCAGCTCGCGCTCGCCTATAGCGGCGTGCTTCAGGTCGCCGGCCGTCTCTGGCTGATGCTCGGCCATGCCATCAGTGGCAAGGTCACCGTGCCCTGGATCCCGGAAAACAAGCGTGCGGTCATCGTGACCGAGGCGCGCGTCTATGCCGGATTCTATGTCGCGCTATTTGGGCTCTCGCTATGGTTCTCGTCGGCGCTGCTGCTCTGGGTCTGGATCGTGCCGCTGATCATTGGGCAATTCTTCCTGCGGCCCTATCTCTACGCCGAGCACACCGGCTGCGAGCGTACCCGCAGCGCATTCCAGAACACCCGCACGACCTATACCGGCGCAATCGTCAAATGGATCGCGTGGAACATGCCCTACCACGTCGAGCATCACGCCTATCCCTCGATCCCGTTCCACGCCCTGCCAAAGCTGAACGGAATCGTCGACGGCGAGATCGTCCATCGTGGCCGCGGCTACCTCAGGACGACGCGCGAGACCTGGGCCTGGTTTCGGCGGCAGCGTCAGGGCGGCTAGTGGGAAAAATTTTGACGTGCAAAGGCCCCGATCGCGGTGCGATCGGGGCTTTGCCGTGAATGCGAGATATTAGTAGATCCCGTACGCGCAGACGTTCACGACGCGGACGCGCAGGCCGTGGCGGGTCTGGACGACGCGCTCCTGATAGCAATTGTTGACGCCGCTGTTGACGTAGACCCCGCCAAAGCCCCAGCTCGGACCCCAGTGATGGTGGAAGCCGTGGGCCGACGCAGCGGTGGGGGCGAGAGCGGCAACGCCGAGCGAGCCGGCGGCGATCAGACCAAGTGCAAGCTTACGAAACATCTTCATTCTCCAGTGTGGCGCAGGGGCCGTTGTTGTGTCCCTGCATCTCGGTCGGGCCGAAACGCGGATGCGTTCATGCTGGATGAGGAGAATCGTGTTTCAGGAGTGTTTCGTCGGTTGCGGCGCGTTGCGCCGCCATCCTGCTTTCCGCGCCGCGCGATAGCGCACCGCCATCGCCTCTGTCAGCTCGGCCATCTTCTCGCGCAGATCGGCCGGCTCCAGTACTTCGGCCTCGGGCCCGAGCCGCAACAATTCGGCGGCGGCATGCCATGACGTCTTGCCGGTCGGCACTCTGGCAATGCGCCAGCCGTCTGCATCTGCGGTCTCTTCGAGCTGCGTACGCGCCCTGACGTAAGGCTGGCTCAGTGCATCGAGCAGTTTCACGCCGAAGGGCGACAGCCGAACGATCGCGACATTGGGATGCATCTCGGCCTCGAGACGCAGCGTTGCGTCCCGCCAATAGGCGGCGAGATCGAAGCCGGCGGGCCGCTCACAGCGATCGTCGAGCGCCGTGCAGTCGAGCACGCGCGCGACGCGATAGGTCCGCACGCTGCCGTCGACCAGACCTGCGAGATACCAGCTGCCACCTTTCAGCACGAGACCGAGCGGCGCGACGCGGCGCTGCTTCTCGGCGCGCCAGCTCTGGTAGCGGATCTTGATCAGTGTCCCGCGCAGAGTCGCGGCGGCGATGGTGCGCAGATGCTTGGGTTCTTCGGCCTCGCCGAACCAGCCCGGCGCGTCGAGGTGAAAACGCTCCTGCATCCGTCCGGCGTCTTCGCGCAAATTTGCGGGCAGCGCGGCCATCAGCTTGTTCTGTGCGGCGATCATCGCCGCATCCAGCCCGAACGCCGCCGCCGGGCCCGGCAATCCCCCAAGAAACAGCGCTTCCGCCTCGCTTTGCGACAGACCGTTCAGCCGCACGCGATAACCGTCGAGCAGGCGATAGCCGCCCTCGGCGCCGCGGTCGGCATAGACAGGGACGCCGGACGCCGCGAGCGCGTCGATGTCGCGGTAGATCGTGCGCACCGAGACTTCGCAGGCCTCCGCGAGCTCGGGCGCGGTGACCTGCCCCTTGGCCTGGAGGGTGGTGAGGATCGACAGCATCCGGCTCGCGCGCATGATCCTTTAAACCATACCTGACACAGGATGTCAGGTATGGTTCGCTATAACGCCATCGCCAGCCGGCCAGATGGAGACCCGCCATGACCGATCCGAACCGCATCACGCTGTATTATTCGCCGCAAAGCCGCGCCACCGGCACGCGGGTGCTGCTGGAGGAACTGGGCGCGCCCTATGATCTTCATGTCCTCAACATGAAGGCCGGCGAGCAGCGCCAGCCGGCCTACCTCGCCATCAACCCGCTCGGCAAGGTGCCGGCGATCCGCCACAGCGGGCAGCTTGTGACCGAGCAGGTCGCGATCACCATCTACCTCGCCGATTTGTTTCCGCAGGCCGGGCTCACACCCGCGCTGAACGATCCGCTGCGCGGCCCCTATCTGCGCTGGATCGCCTATTACGGCGCCTCGTTCGAGCCGGCCCTGATCGACAAGTTCATGCAGCGCGAGCCGGCACCGATCACGCAATCGCCGTATGCCGACTATGACACCATGCTCGGCGCGCTCGAGGCGCAGCTGTCGAAGGGACCGTATCTGCTCGGCGAGCGCATGACGGCCGCGGATGTGCTGTGGGGCGTCGCGTTCAGCTGGACCATGATGTTCGGTATAGTGCCGAAAAAGGACGTGTTCGTCCGCTATGCCGAACGAATGACGGCGCGGCCGGCGTTCCAGCGGATCACTGCGGCGGATGCTGAGATGGCGGCGCAGCATGCTGCGGCGCTTCAGGGCTGAGTGATCCAAGATTGAAGATGACGAAGCCGATGCACACGACCAACTGCTTCAACACCTTCATCCGGGTTGCTGAAGATTGTCCTGCGCGCACTGGCGAAGAGCCGCCGCTGCGCGCGGGAAAGCCGACGGTGGCGTGCCTGCAATATGGGATGATTGCCAAGGCGCCTTACAAATACACGTCCGACGACGTGATCTTCGCGACGTCTGCGCCAGGACGCGAACTCGCCGTGAAGGCGACGGAAACGGAGAAGCAGGCGGCCCGTGAAGCGTTCTTCTCCCGAGGGCAGGCGTGCATGAGGGCGTCAAGCCTGGGCAAGCGCTTCGGCTGGGGCGTTCATGCCGATAGCAAGGGCCGGATCGCGATCTATCCCATCGAGAGCAAACGCTACCAGGCGCTTGCCCGCGATCCCAAGCTTACGCAGGTGAGGGCGATGCGGTCGAAGCGGGCGTGATCAGAATTTTGGCGGCCGCTTCTCCGCGAACGCCTTGATGCCTTCCTTGATCTCGTCGCCGCGCATGCTGTCGCGGTGGCGCTGGTCGGCGGCTTGCTGGTCGAGTTCGCCGCGGGCGAATTCGTTGATCGCGCGCTTCATGCCGCGCATCGCCTGCGGCGCGTTGCCGGCGAGGATCGCTGCGAGCTTGTCGACCTCCTCGTCCAGAAACTCGACCGCCACCATATTGGTGAGATAGCCGATCCGCAGCATCTCCGGCGCGCTGATCTTTTGCGCGGTCAGGAACAGTTTTTTTGCATTGTCGACGCCGAGCCGCGTCACGTAACGCTTGATGCCGCTGCTGTAGTAGTGCAGCCCGAGCCGGGCCGCGGGCATGAACATCTCGGCGGTGTCGACGCCGATGCGGAAATCGCAGGCGAGCGCGAGGTCGGTCGAGCCGCCATAGACGCCGCCGTTGAGCCGGCAGATCGTGGGGACGCCGAGATCCTCCAGCCGGTTGACGACCACCTCAAAGGCGGAGCCCGCGCTCTGCTGCTCGTTCGCACTGACCGCGCGCTCGGCAACGGAATTGAGATCATAGCCCGCGGAGAAGGCGCGCCCGGTGCCGGTCAGCACCAGCACGCGGATAGCAGGATCAGCCTCGACCCGGTCGAACAGTTTGACCAGCTCGCCGAGATCCTCGGCCTGGAGCCGGTTGAGGTGTTTGGGACGATTGAGGCGGATGGTGGCGCGTGCGCCAACGAGTTCGAGCACCGGGCCGGTGGCTGCGTCGGTGATGTCCGACATTCTTGTCTCCATTTATTTGCTTGTCGCCATTTATTTATTTTCGAGCGTGCGCCGCTTCGCCTCTGCATCGATGGTCTCGGCGAGATCGGGATGCCGTGCCATCAGCACGCGGAAGTCGACGAGGTCGAGCACAAGAAGCCGCGACACCTTGGTGGTCGAGACATTGGCGCCGCGCAAATTGTTGCCGAGCAAGGCCATCTCGCCGAAGAAGGCGCCGTCGCCGAGCTGCACCTTCTTGCCGGGCAGGTCGACCTCGACCTCGCCGGCGGCGATGAAATACATGCAATCGCCCTGCGCACCCTTGCGGATGATCATGGTGCGCGCCGGCAGCTCCATGGTGCGCAGCATGTGGGTGACGTCGGCGATGGCGGCCGGTCCAAGCGCCGCGAAGAACGGCACCTTGCTGACGGATTCCCAGGTCTTGAGGAAATTGTCGCGCCGGGTCTCCGCGGCAAAGCCGGTCGCCAAAATACCGGTCCAGAGGCCGAACACACCGAGACCGGAGATCATCACCAGCGCCGCCACCATGCGGCCCAGCGGCGTCACCGGTACGACGTCGCCATAACCCGTCGTCGTCAGGGTTGCGACGGCCCACCACAGCGCGGCCGGCACGCTGCCGAACGTCTGCGGCTGCACGTCCCGCTCCAGGAAATATTCGGCGACCGAGGCCAGGAAGACCACCATCAGGAAGATCACGAGCACGCTGAGCAGCGGCCCCGATTCCAGCACCAGTACGCGGCGGAGCTGCCGCAGGCCGGGAATGCCCGGTACCACCTTCAGCACCCAGAGCACGCTGAGCAGCCACGCCGTCCTGGGCTCGATCCCGAGAAGCAGCGCGGCCGGCACGGCCAACGCACCGACCGCGTCGACCAGCCCGGCGGAGGAGGACATGTAGAGTGCAAGGCGCCCCTGCCGCGCCATATGGCGCAGCCGGACCACCCATTCGAACACGAAGTAGACGAGGCAGGCCCAAAGCAGGGCATCGACCCAGCGATGCGCCGCCTCATAGGCCGGGTTGACCGTCAGGAGCACCATGGCGAGCACGCCGACGGCGACGGCCACATAGGCCGCCCTGGTCATGTTGCGGCCGGCTGTGGCGGCCGCGAACTGGGCCAGAGCGGAGATCAGCGGCTTTGACATGCGGGACGGCGGCTCGGTTTTGTCTTTGCGGTCCCCGGCTGGAACCTCGGTGCCAAAGTGCCTGCCCCGGTCGAGGCCGTCAACGACGGGCGAGGCCGCGGGCCACGTGCCGTTACTTGAAATGCGGCGGTTCGTCGTAGCCGCGACGGCTGCTGAAGAACAGCAGCACCATCAAGCCGATGCCGACGAGAACGGAAAACCCGGCCCCCAGCGCCAGCGCCACATAGCCTTCCGTCGGAATCGGCTCGCCCTCGACCGCCACCGCGGAGTAAGCGAAATAGCCAACCGCGGCCAACATTCCCAGCAGGAAGATGATGAGGAGTGCACGCATGGCGCGGTCTCCGGTTGATCCGAGAACAAACGGTTGTGGACGGGGACGGTTCCCGCACTAAGGGTCCCCGGTCGTTCGCGGACGTGCCGGCAAGGCGTCGCCGCAGATCCTCAAATCGATAGGTCAGGCACTCTGAGCTGTCTTCACCACCACGACATTGCTCTCGTCGTGGTGGGGAGGGGCCGCATCCTGAGCGGCCTTCTCGCCCTCGCCCGCATGGCGCTTGAGATAGTCGCGGCGCATGCCGATCTCGTCGCGGACGAATTCGTAGCCGAGCTTGAAGGTGTCGAGCCCGTCGGTACTGATCGTGCCGTCTCGCAAGCCGATGACCGCGCCGCGCAAGATGCCTTCCAGCTCGTCCTGGAGACATTCGAGCTGGTCGAGCGAATGCGCGTGTTCGATCCGCTCGCCGATGTCGAGGATGGCGGTGGAAAGCTCGCTGGCCTTCTCCGGCGCGATCCGGGTGATCTTGGCGTAGATCGCGGCGAAGATCGAGCCGATGACGCTGAGCGCGGCAGCGCCCAGATACATCAGGTCGCTGTACTTATCCATGAACGACTTGGTGTCGTCGTTGATGTAGTCTGCCGCCCCTTGATGCGCCATCACGAAGGCGTCCTTCTCCACGGAGGCGGGTTCGATTCTGCTGGCAAAGCCACTGTCGAGCCCGAGCGCGGACTTGTTCTCGTACACGGTGCGCGCGAGCTCCCCGGCCGCCGTCGGCGACATCCTGGATTGGGCGACCAGCAACCATTCGAGCCCGATCGTGTCGAGATCGTCGTCGGGAATTTCCGGTGATGCAGACAGCGTGCCCGCCGTCAGCGTCTCGCTGGAAATGCCGGGGATCTTGCGCGCCAGCGCTTTCGCCTCGTCGATCGCGTTCAGCGTGAAGCCGCCGCGCCGGGCGACCTGCTCATACGCCTTGTCCCGCACCGCCCTCGAGGCGTGGACGATGGCGACGACCGCGCCAAAGCCGCTTGCCGGCGCGAACAGCTTGTCGAGCGTTGCGCCCGGCGGCGCCATCTGGATTTTCGCCGCGTCCGCGCCGTCGGGAATGTCGAGGATGCCGCGGACGAAGGCGAGCGATGATTCGCTGTCGGCGAGCACGGCGACCTTCTTCTTCTTCAGCTCGGCGAGCGACTTGATCTTCTTGTTTCCGGGCCCGAGCAGCAGCACGAGATCGTGCTCGAGGATCGCGAGCGTGCGCGCCCGCAGCGGCACCTTGGCGTCGGTGCGCAGCACCGCGAGGTCGGCCTGCTTGCGATCGAACTGGGCGATCGCCTTGGCGTTGTCGGCGTTGTTGACGATCTTGATCCGGAAGCGCGAGGCGTTGTTCTTCAGGACGCTAGCGAGCTTGGCTGCGAACTGCGCCTCGTCGCTGTTGGCGGCGCCGACCGCAAAGGTCAGCGTCTCCGAATTGTGCACCAGCATGCGGCCGCCCCAGACGGTGGCAAGCGACAACAGCAGGGTCAGCACGACGTAGAGGAAGACCTGCTGCTGATTGGTCTTGATCACCTTGGGTCGCCGGGGCGGTGGCTCGATCGGCGATGAGGTCGGGCCCTCAGTACTCATGGCAGCACTCTGGCCTTATGCTTCCGGTGGCGGGCGGCTCGCGGATGCGATCGCTGCGGTCGCCCTGTAATTCGTAAACGTCTGAAAAAAGAACGATATTCTGTGCCGGCAATGATAGCGCGCAGGCCGCGGAATGCAAATTCCGAGCCGAAGGTAACCTTACTCAACCCGGCCGCGGCGATTGGTCATCCTATCACCAGTTAGCCACAGTTGGCGATTTTCCGGTTCCCCCCGGCTGCATTCCGCCGCGGGAGGTGTCATAAATCGCAAGTCCCGGCGATTTGACCGGTCCAGGAAGAGATTGCGCTGAACGCTCCAATTCTTCTTGTCACGTCAACGAGGGCGCCTTGTCGTTTCCACCCCTGTCATCGGCGGTCCCGGTCGAAGCCCTCATTGGTTGGATGTTGCTGCTGACGTTCAAGCACGTCATCGCCGATTTCGTTCTCCAGACCGCCTGGATGGCGCATGGCAAGGACCAGAAGCACGGCTGGGCCCTGCCGCTCCTGGTGCACTGCCTGGTTCACCTTGCGGTTGCGCTGCCGCTGATCCTGATCGTGGCGCCGAGATTCTGGTTTGTGGCGCTGATCGACTTCGTGATCCACATCACGATCGACCGCGCCAAGGGCCTCGTCTCGGCCAATTTCGGTGTCGATCTTGCGCATCCCTGGTTCTGGACCCTGATCGGCATCGACCAGGCCCTGCACCATCTGACCGGCTTCGGCCTCTCCATCTTCATGGCGGCGAACTGAGCGCTGGCGGCCGTCTGGAGTGGCTGTCGGCCTGCATGGTTCGAGACGGCGCTTCGCGCCTCCTCACCACGAGAGCTGAGAATCTTTCTGCAGAAGCAGACCTCATCCTGAGGGCCCGCCGAAGGCGGGCGTCTCGAAGGATTGCCGCAGAGAAAACCCTTTCCAGCCCATTGATTCGCGGCGAGGGCGCAAGGACCCCGGGTGACTACCGGGCAGCGTGGTTAACCTTTCATTAGAGAATTGCACTGCATCTTCCGAGACGAGGGAGAACTGCAATGTTTTCAAGCCGCGATACCTTTGAAGGCGATTCGTGCCCGGTCCGCGACGAACTCCTTGGCGAGATGTACCGCGCCAGCGAGAGTGGCCTGCCTAGGCTGGTTGAAAGTGTTTCCCCTGACGCGCGCGCCAGGCTGGCGCTGTTCTGCTATCGCCGCAGCCATCTGCATTCGCTGGCGGTCGCGATCGCAGGCAGCTGCAACGAGCGCGACCTGATCGAGAATGGCGGCCGTGTCGGTTCGACGCTCTACGCGCTCGCGCGCGAAGGCGCGGCGAAATCCTCGCCGTCGCTGTCCGGTGGGCGCAAACCGATCACGCTGTCGACCAAGCCGCTCTCGGTGCTCGCGCCGCTGGACGACGAGATCGACGACGAGATCAGCGAAGCCGTCCCGGCCTAAACGCTCGCGATAACTAGCAGCCCGAATTTCCGTCGCGCCATTGCGCATTCGGCGTCGCCCGGCATGCACGTGCGGCACACCTCCGGCCGCACTGCGTAGATGCCGCACGCGGTCGCTTGTCCGATCTCTCCCTGCAACGCCGAACAGCGATCGCCTTCGCAGCGCATGCCGGATTGACGGTCGTTGACGAGCGCTTCGGGAATCGCGGCGAGCTCCTCGTCGCTCTCGATCGAGAAGCGCGGCCAGTTCGCTGAATAGCCGCAGCAGGCGCCGCAACTCTGGCAGCAGCTCGACAGGTCGATGGGGGCGTTCTCGTCCATCGTCACGTGTCCTTCATCCTTCACGTATCCTTGGGCGGGCCCCAGACCAGGCTCTGCCGCCATTTCGCGCGCAGCACGTCGCGCCTTTCCGGATATCTCTCGTCGGGATAGCTCGCGTCGACCACGCGGTCGGTGCGGAAGCTGCGGAAGTCGCCGCGCAGCTCGCACCAGGCCGCGAGCAGGCGCACGGCTTCGAGATAGCCGATCGAAATCGGCCAGATCATGCGCTCGCTGGCGCGGCCCTGCTCGTCGCGATAGCGCAGCATGATCTTCTTGCCTTCGTGGATCTGGGTGCGTGTGCGCGCCATGTCCAGGCGGTCCGGCTCCCTGTTCCAGCTCGGCCGGGCCCGGCTTGCCGGCTCCAGCACGAAGGGACGCAGGCGCTCAGGGACAGTGTCGGCGATCTTTGCCATCAGATCTTCAGCCGCACGCGCCAGCGCGGGATCGGCATGGCCGGCGACCCATTGCGCGCCCAGCACCGCCGCCTCGATCTCGTCGGGTGTCAGCATCAAAGGCGGCAGGTCAAAACCCCTTTTCCAGGATGTAGCCCATGCCGGCTTCACCGCGGATCGGCACGCGCTGGCCGATCAGCGTGGCGATGTCGCGATAGATCGTGCGCTTCGAGGTCTCGAGCTCGGCCGCGATGGCGTCCGCCGTCAACGGCTTACGCGTGCGCCTCAGCACCTGGATGATTTGAAACAGCCGGTCGGCGCGTCTCATGACGGGTCTCTTGTCGGTGGTTTTTCAGAAGGTGGCGCGCGGCTGCTGACAGGATGTTGGCAGCAGGGGAGTTCTATACCGGGTCAACACGTCGACTGAAGAGGATTTGTCCATGATCATTCCAACTCATTTCGGCCCGGCCGCTGCGCTGTGGCGGACCCAGCCTTTACAGGTCCAGCTACGAGTCCCTGCTTTGCAGGTCCGAGCTTGGTGCGCATGGGCGTTCGGCCGCCTCGTATCCCTTGATCTCATGGTTCTCGACCTCCGCCTTGCGCTCGCGACAATGGTGGCTCGCTTCCTGGTCCAGGCCGCGGACGCGCTGGTCCGTCATGTCATGGCCCGCGCCTGGCGGGGGGCCCGTCTCGCAGAAGATATCACGGCTGCTGCCACCATGGTGGCAGCAGCCCGCGGTTAAGTTCCCTCAACTCTTTCGGTGGTTTCAGGAGAGCCTTCATGATCACGCTTTACGGCTTTGGCACCGGCTTCGGCCTGCCGGAAATCAGCCCCTTCGTCACCAAGACGGAGGTGCAGCTCAAGATGGCGGGATTGCCCTACCGGAAGGAGCGGGCGATGCCGCCCGCCTCTCCCAAGGGGCAGCTGCCTTTCATCGACGATGGCGGCGAGGCGGTGGCCGATTCCACCTTCATCCGCGCCCATATCGAGCGCCGCTACGGCTTCGATTTCGACGCCGGTCTGTCGCTCGTCGAGCGCGCGCAGGCTTGGGCGTTCGAGCGCATGATCGAGCATCACGTTTATTTTGCGCTGGTCGGGGCGCGCTGGGTCGACCCCGTCAACTTCGCCAAGGGGCCTGCGCATTTCTTCGACGGCGCGCCGGAGCACAATCGAGAGAAGTTGCGCGAGGACGCGCAATTCCGTGTCGCCGAGAACTATTTGCTCTCCGGATTAGGCCGTCACGCGCCCGATGACGACGTCGATCTCGCCGTGCGCTCGCTGTTTGCGCTCTCGGTGCAGCTCGGCGACAAGTCCTATCTGATGGGCAACAAGCCCTGCGGCGTCGATGCCACCGCCTTCGGTGCACTCGCCGGGATCCTGACGCCGTTCTTCGAATCCGCCCTGCGCCGTCGCGCCGAAGGATTTCCGAACCTCACCGCTTATGTCGACCGGATGATGGACACTTACTATCCGGAGTTCGCCTGGACCCCGCTGCGGCAGGCGGCTTGACGAGAGCGCGACCGCAGACTCGGTGCACCTCTCCCGCTTGCGGGAGAGGTCGACACGCTCGCAGAGCGTGGCGGGTGAGGGCTATCTCCTCTGGGGGGCTTTGCCCGTAGACCTCAGACAATCCCAATGCGGAGGCACCCTCACCCCAACCCTCTCCCGCAAGCGGGAGAGGGGGCGACACCGGAGGTGCGGCTCGCTCATACAGCCAAAAGAAAAAGCCGGCCCATCGGGCCGGCTCTCGTCGTCTCAATCCTGGCGCCGCGTCTACTTCACCAGCGAGTACTTGCCGTTCTTCACCGTGAGCAGGATGCGCGAGCGCTCGTCGAGGCCGTAGCGGTCCTTCTCGGTGAAATTGTAGACGCCCTGGCTCGCCGCGAGCTCCTTCTCCGACAGCAGCGCCTGGCGGGTCGCCTCGCGGAATTCCGGCGTGCCGGGCTTCGCCGTCTTGAGTGCCGCCGGGATGATGCGCTTGAGAATCTCGAACGCATCGTAAGAGTGACCGGCGAATTGGCTGCGGCTGTTCGGGCCGTACTTGGCTTCATAGGCCGAGTTGAGCGCGAGGCCCGGCTTCTTGGTGGCGGCTTCGTCCGGCTGGTCCTCGGGATCCATGACGGGACCAGAGGCCATCAGCACGCCTTCCGCCGCTTTGCCGGCGATGCGGATGAAGTCCATGCTGGCGGCACCATGGGTCTGGTAGATCAGGCCCTGATAGCCACGCTCGCGCAGCTCGGTCTGCGGCAGCGCGGCCGCGGTGCCGGAAGCGCCGACCAGAATGGCGTCGGGATTCGCCGCCACGAGCTTCAGCACCTGTCCGGTCACCGACGTGTCGGGGCGAGCGAAGCGCTCTTCGTCGGCGATGGTTATGCCCATCGGCACGGCCTGCGCCTTCAAATCGTTGAACCAGAGGTCGCCATAGGAGTCGGAATAGCCGATATAGCCGACGGTCTTCACGCCCTTGGCCTTCATGTGGTCGTACAGCACCTTGCCTACGATTGGAATCGGCTGCGGCATCGCCACCGACCACTTCATGCGCTCCGGCGTGATCGGGAACGGCGCCAGGCCGAAATGCGGAATGCCGGCTTCGTTGGCGACGTTCGACACCGCGATGGTTGGCGGCGTCAGCGCCGAGCCCATGATGATGTCAGCCTTGGATTCGGTCACGAAGCGGCGGGCGTTGGTGGTCGCGGTGGTGGGATCGCCACCGTCGTCGAGCACGATCACCTTCAGCGGCACGCCGCCGATCTCCTTCGGCACGAACTCAAGCGCATTGCGCTCGGGAATGCCCAGCGCTGCGCCCGGGCCGGTCGTGGTGGTGGTGATGCCGATGGTGACCTCGGCGGTCTGAGCCAGCGTGGGCACGGCCGGCAGCGCAAGCGCGGCCGCGGTGACGGCGGCGGTCAGGTAAAAGCGTTTCATCTATTCCTCCCTTTATGTGTTTCTTTGAAAGCAGAAATCGGGGGGTAATTCAGCCCCCTCTTTTGGTGATGTGGCGATTTAGCTCCGGGCCTCGCTCCCCGTGAATTTGGCTACCATTTCCGCAGGAAACGGTGCCGATTTCAGTTTGTCGGGGTTAACGGGGTCGCGCCCGACCAGGACACGGGTCTCGAAACCCTCGATCGCCAGCGCCTCGCCCTTGAAGACGCTGTGCTTCACCTCGAAACTCGAGCGCTTGATGCTCTCGATCTTGGTTTCGATGGTGATCCAGTCGCCATAAGTCGAGGGGATGTAGAACTTGGCGCGGGTGTCGACCATGGGAATGCCCACCAGGCCGTATTTCTTGACCAGGTCCTGCTTGGAGAAGCCGGCGACTTCGAACAGGGTCGACGTCGAATCGTCGAACATCGCGAAATAGCGCGGGTAATAGACGATGTTGGCGGGGTCGCAGTCACCCCACTGGATCTGGACGTCGCGCCGGTTCACGAACATATGCTGCGCCCTATTTCGGCGCCATGCGCAGCGAGCCGTCGAGGCGCACCACCTCGCCGTTCAGGTACGAATTCTCGACCATGTGCAGGGCGAGCGCCGCGAACTCGTCGGCGTGGCCGAGCCGGCGCGGGAACGGGATCGCGGCGGCGAGCGAGTCCTGGGCTTCCTGCGGCAGGTTGGCGAGCAGCGGCGTGAGGAACAGGCCGGGCGCGATCGTCAGCACGCGGACGCCGAACTGCGCCAGCTCGCGCGCGATCGGCAGCGTCATGCCGACGATGCCGCCCTTGGAGGCCGAATAGGCCGATTGCCCGATCTGGCCGTCATAAGCGGCAACTGACGCCGTGTTGATGATGACGCCGCGCTCGCCGGTCGCCTGCGGCTCGAGCTTAGACATCTCGTTTGCGGCAAGGCGGAGCATGTTGAAGGTGCCGATCAGGTTGACCTTGATCACCTTATCGAAATCGGCGAGTGCCATCGGGCCGTCGCGGCCGACGACGCGCTTGGCAACGCCGATGCCGGCGCAATTGACCAGCACGCGCGCGGGTCCATGGGCCTTGGTCGCCTGCGCGATCGCAGCTTCCGCGGAGGCGGCATCGGAGACGTCGCAAGCCACAGCCACGCCCTTGATCTCGGCGGCGACAGTCTCGGCGAGCTTGGCATTGAGGTCGCACACCGCGACCCGGGCGCCCTGCGCCGCCAGCTTACGCGCGGTCGCCGCGCCCAGTCCCGACGCGCCGCCCGTGACGATGACAGCCTGATCCTTCAACAACATGGCGTTCTCCCTGGTGCGACGTTTTCTTAGCCGACCGATATCACACGGTCCGATGGATTGGCAGCGTAGAGCTCCTCGATCAGCAGGCTGCGATGCTCGAGCACCGCGCGCTGGTTGATCGAGCCCTTGTCGGTGACCTCGCCCTTGTCGATCGAGAGTGGCGTGTCCATGAGGATCGCGCGCGTGATCCGCGTCGAGGATCCCGTGGCCGCGCCGAGAAAGCGGGTCAGCCGTTCGCGAAATGCCTCGCGCACCAGCCGGTCGCGGGTCGCGACGACGAGATCGTCGGTCGGCAGCGTCGGGTTGATCAGCCGGCAGCCGTCGAGATCGAGCACGACGAGCGCGGAGACCTCGTCGCGGTTGATGCCGGCGATGACGACGTCGCGCACCAGCGGTGCGCAGGCCGCAACGAAGCGCGCGCGCAACGGGCCGACGCTGACCCAGGTGCCGCTGCCGAGCTTGAAATCCTCACCGATGCGGCCGTCGAAATCGAAGCCGGCGTTGAGATCATCGGGATCGACGGGCTTGAGGGCGTCGCCCAGCTTGTAGAAGCCTTCTTCGTCGAACGAATTCGCGGTGATGTCGGGCTGGCGCCAGTAGCCGGGCATCACGTTCGGCCCCTTGCAACGAACTTCCATCTTGCCGTTGTTCGGCACCAGCTTGGCGTCGTTGCCGGATACGGGAAGCCCGACATGGCCGGAGCGGCTGGTGCGCGGGTTGACCGACATGAAGAACGGCGCGGTCTCGGTTGCACCGAGGCCGGTCAGCATCGGCACGCGGTAACCTTTTTCCTTCACCGCGAGCTCGTCGAGGCTGTTCCAGACGAACGGCGACAGGGCCGCGCCCGAGAAGAACATCGCGTGCAGCCGGTCGAAGAATTTTGCGCGCAGGCCCTGGTCCTCGCGCAGATAGGGCAGCAGCGACTCGTAGCCCTTGGGGACGTTGAAATAGACCGTCGGCGATATCTCCTGGAGATTGCGCACGGTCTCCTCAATGCCTCCAGGCACCGGCTTGCCGGCATCGAGATACATCGAGCCGCCATTGTAGAGCGTCAGCCCGATATTGTGGTTGCCGCCAAAAGTGTGATTCCAGGGCAGCCAGTCGATGATGACGGGCGGCTCGTCCTTGAGGAAGGCGAGCGTCTCGCGCAGCATCACCTGGTTGGCGCAGATCATGCGCTGGGTGTTGATGACCGCCTTGGGGTTGCCGGTCGAGCCCGAGGTCAGCAGGAATTTCGCGATGGTGTCGGGGCCGATCTTGCCGTGGATCTCCTCCAGATCGGCGCGGATCGGGGTTGCCATGAGGTCGGCGAGCGAGGTGACGTCGCGGCCCGGCACGTGGCCGTAGGACGCGGCGATCTCGGTGCCGAGCGAGACGTTGGCCGCGAGCGCGTCGGCGAACTTGTCGGCGTCCTCGGCGAAGACGAGGCCGGGCGTCAGCAGCTTCATCAGGTAGGAGAGCTTGCCGTAATCTTTCGATACCAGCGAATAGGCCGGCGACACCGGGCAGAACGGAATGCCGGCATAGAACGCGCCGAACGCCAGCAATGCATGATCGATCGAATTGCCGGAGAGGATGACAACCGGCCGCTCGGCCGACAACCCGCGCGCAATGAGTCCTGAGGCGATGTGCCGGCTCGCGGCGAGCAGCTCGGCGTAGCTGATCTTGCGCCAGGAGCGGCCACCTTCGCGCTCGGCCATGAACACGCGATCGGGCGTCGCGCTCGCCCAGTGATGCAGGCGGTCGGTGATGCGGGCCGGATAATCGCCGAGCGGCTGTTTGGGCCGCAGGTAAATCGTGCCGTCGTCGCGCCGCTCGATATTCACGACGGGATCGCCGAACGAAATGGGCCGCAGCGGGGAAGTGCTCGCGCCGCGCTCCATGCTGGAAGAGGACGACGGCTGCGCGCTCATGATTTCGGCTTCACCTTTGCGGTCTTGTGTTCGAGGAACTCGCGGATCCTGCGCTTGGCTTCCTTGTCGCTCTGCGCCACCGTCGCCATCAGCGATTCCATCAACAGGCCGGTCTGGGGATTGGCCTCCGCGATCATCGGCAGCGCCTGGAGCACGGCGAAATTGGTCAGCGGCGCGTTGGAGGCGACCTTGGTCGCAAGCTCCATCGCCTTGCCGAGGCCGTTGCCGGCTTCCGTGACATATTGCGCAAAGCCGTAGGAGGTGCCTTCGGTCGCGGAATAGACGCGGCCGGTCAGCATCATGTCCATCATCCTGGCGACGCCGATCAGCCGCGGCAGGCGCACCGAACCACCGCCACCGACGAAGATGCCGCGTTGCCCCTCCGGCAGCGCGAAATAGGTCGAGGGTTCGGCGACGCGGATATGCGCCGCGCAGGCGAGCTCCAGGCCGCCGCCGATCACGGCGCCCCTCAGTGCCGCGATCACGGGCACGCGGCTGTACTGGATGCGATCGAACACCCGGTGCCACATCTGGGAATGGAGAAGGCCGCCGGTGGCATCATGGTCGGTCAGTTCGGAGAGATCGAGACCGCTGGAAAAATGGTCGCCGATGCCATGGATGACGACCGCGCCGATATCCTCGGGCAGGGACGCAAAACACTCGCCGATTTCCAGGATGATGCCGTCGTTGAGCGCATTGCGCTTGGCCGGCCGATTCAGGCCGACGGTCAAAACCCGGTCCGCCCGCTCGATCTTCAAAAGCCCGGAGGCGCCCGCGTCAGCGGTCTCGGCGTTTCCCTGTGTCATTTGCGTCCTTGTCAGAATAGTTATGTTGTATAACGAATACAGGGGGAGTCAATACGGCTGACAGCCGGGAAGCCGATGCATAGTCCGGAAAAGGGACGACAGTCCGGGTGCAGCGCCCGTACCCGAATGCCCGATGCGCAAGCTTGGGATAAATGTCGCGGACGCCGATGCTATCCGGCCGCTACGCCGCCTTGGTTCCGCTTTGGGGTTGCGCCACAAGATTGATACCCATGGCGTGGAGAACTTTAATCACAGTGCCGAATTCGGGTTTGGCCTCGCCGCCAAGCGAGCGATACAAGTTCTCACGGGATAGACCGGCCTTTTCGGCAATGGCGCCCATGCCCTGAGAGCGGGCTACGGCGCCGATTGCCATCGTTATTGCGGACGGATCGTCGGATTCAAAGGCTTCGGTGAGATAGGCCGCAATCATCTCGGGGCTGTCGAGGTACTCCGCAGCATCAAATGATTTCACTTTTGCCATTGCTCAGACCTCCAATTCGCTCGCGATCTTCTTTGCCAACGCTATGTCCCCTGGCTGAGAGCCTTTATCGCCACCGCAAAGAAGAATGATGATCTCCTCGCCTCGGGCAACGTAGTAGATCCGGTATCCGGCGCCCTCGTGAACTCTCATTTCGCTGATGCCGCCTCCGACCGGAGCAACGTCTCCGGGATTGCCGAGCGCCAGCCGATCGATCCGGGCGAGGATTTTTGCCTTCGCTCTCCGGTCTCGCAGGTTTCTAAGCCAGTCAGAGAATTCGTCGGTTCTCTTGATCGTCAGCATCTGTAGCGTATACGCTACAGGCCTCGTGATGTCAATGGACTAGCGGGCGTGGTGCGGCGCGACGCGTTCACATCACCTGATGCACGTCGATCACCACGCGATCCGCATGCCGCGCTGCTGAACCGACAAAAATGTGCTCCATCAGCCAGCGGTATATCTCATGCCCGGTCTCGAACTTCGGCACGGTGCGGAAATAGATCTGCTTCGGGTCGACCGGCTCGCCGCGCTTGAGCTTTTGCAACAGCTCGACCGGGCCGAAGCGCATGCCCTTGTTCTCGACATAGACAATTGCACCGTCGTCGGTCTCGAAGGCGTATTTGGCTTCGAGATCGATCAGCTCATTCGGGCGGATGGTCTGGAAGTCGGCACCGAACGGCAGCACCTTGCCGGTGATCGCGCCGGTCACCTCGCCGCCGATGATCGGGATGATGCGGCGAATGCCGATGCCGGTCTCGCCGGCGGTGACGACGTCGCCGATGCGTGCGGTGACGGTAAAGACGTATCTGGTTTCCAGTGCCGGCGTGGTCATCGCTTTACCTCATCAATGCGCCATCATCCGCGTCGGCAGCCATGTCGCCAGCAGCGGGAAGGCGATCAGGATCACCAGGCGCACGAGGTCTGTTGCAACGAACGGGATCACGCCCCTGAAGATCGTGGAGAAGGAGACGTCCTTCACCACGCTCTTGATGACGAAGACGTTCATGCCCACCGGCGGATGGATCAGACCGAGCTCGACCGTCATGACGATGATGACGCCGAACCAGATCGGGTCGAAACCGAGATGCATGATCACGGGGAAGATGATCGGCACGGTGAGGATGATCATCGCCATGGCGTCCATCAGGCAGCCGAGCACGAGATACATCACCATGATCAGCGCCAGCACGCCGTAGGGGCCGAGGCCGAGGCCTGTGAGGAATTCCGTCACCTTCTGCGGGGTCTGCGTCACCGTGAGGAAATAGCCGAAGATCAAGGCGCCGATCAGCACGGTGAACACGGCGGCCGCCGTGCGCGTCGCCTGGAGCAGCGAGGCCAGAATCTTCTCGCGGTCGAGCCGGCCGGTCGCCACGCCGATGATGAAGGCCCCGGCAGCGCCGACGCCGCCGGCTTCCGTCGGCGTGAAGCGCGGCAAATAGGGCAGGCCGTAGAGGCCGCCGATCACGAACACGAACAGCAGCACCGGCGCCCAGATGTCCTTCAGGCCGGCGAAGCGCTCGCGCCACGGCAGCACCTTGCCCTTGGGCAGAAAGTCCGGCCGGAAATAGCCGATCAGGAAGATCGTGATCATGTACATGGTCATCGCCAGGATGCCCGGGATGATGCCGGCGATGAACAGCTTGCCGATGTCCTGCTCGGTGATGATGCCGTAGACGGCGAGCACGGTGGAGGGCGGCAGCATCGCGCCCAGCGTGCCGCCGGCCGCGATCACGCCGGTGGCAAACGATTGCGGATAGCCGAAACGGCGCATCTCGGGGTAAGCGACCGCGGAGAAGGTCGCGGCGGTCGCGACCGAGGAGCCGCAGATCGCGGCAAAGCCGCCGCAGGCGCCGACGGTGGCGATGCCGAGCCCGCCGCGCAAATGGCCGACAAAGCCGTTGGCGGCGCGGAACAGCTCGCGGCTCATGCCGGAATTGCTGACGAAGGAGCCCATCAGCAAGAACATCGGAATGACGCCGAAGGTGTAGTCGGTCACCGTGCGCATCGAGGTCTGGCCGACCAGCTTCAGCGCCGGCGTGGCGCCGACGAGATAGGAGAAGCCGGAAACGCCGACAAGGCCCATGGCCATGCCGACGGGCACGCGCAGTAGCATCAGGGCGAACAGGGAAACAAAGCCGATAACGGCGACGGCATCGGTGCTCATGATTACTCCGTCGCCTTCAGCTTGGGGTCGTGCATTTCTTCGGGATGGAAGATCAACCGGTAGGTGCGGATCGCGATCAGCAGCACGGCCGAGACGTCGCCGATCCATGCGATCGCGAAGAACGGCCAGGTCGGCATGTGCATGTCGAAGGTCTGGACGTTGTCGTTGTAGGTGCCGCGCACCTTGTCGAACAGCGTCCAGGTCTGCACCGTCACGACGAACAGCAGCACCAGCGTCGCGAACACGTCGATCCAGCGCTGGTAGCGCGGCCCGACATTGCCCCAGACCAAATCGACCGTGATGTGGGTGCCGCGATAGGAGGTCGCGGCGATGCCCCAGAAGATGAGGATGCCGAGCAGCATGCGGCCGATGTCGAAACTATCGGGGATCGCATAATTCAGCGTGTTGCGCAGCAGCACCGACAGGAAGATGTCGAGCGCGACGATGCCGACGAAAGCGGCTGCGATCCATTCGATCGAATCGATAACGCGATCCATCCAGCTGCGCTTCATGGGAGTGTCCTGCGCATTGTCATTCTCGTTGTCGACTCCGGCGGTGGTCCTTCGCCTCTCCCCGCGCGCGGGGAGAGGCCGCGTCGCATTGCAAGATGCGAGGCGGGTGAGGGGGGCTCTCCGCGAGTCCGTTTGTCACTATTTTTGCGGAACCGGCCCTCACCCCAACCCTCTCCCCGTAAGAACGGGGAGAGGGGGAAGAAGAGCCCGCCATCGCGTCACTCCGCCAGCGCGTTGTACTTCTTCAGCGAGGCCTTCAGCTCGCTAAGCGCCGCATCCGGATCCGCGCCCGCCTTCTTTGCGCCGTCGGACCAGGTCTTCACCAGCGGCTCGGCGGCTTTCTTCCAGGCGGCGGTCTGCTCGGGCGTCAACTTGTAGACCTCGTGACTGGACTCCGCCTTGACCTTGTCGATGCCGGCATCCTCGAACTTGCCCCAGTGCTCGCCGACCACGCCTGCCATTTCGACCGTGCAATTCTTGTCGATCGCGGCCTTCTGCTTGTCGGACATCGCATTGTACTTGTCCTTGTTCATGACGAACACGAAGGTCGTGGTGTAGAGCGGCGCCTCCATGTCGTACTTTGTCACCTTGTCGATGCCGAACAGCACGAGGGAGCCCCAGGGGAAGGTGACGCCGTCGGCGACGCCGCGCTCGATGATGTCGCGCACTTCGGGCGCGGAGGACTGCACATTGGTGCCGCCGAGCGAGGTGACGAAGTTCGCCATGGTGGCGTGGGCGGGACGGATCTTCAGGCCCTTCACGTCCTCCGGCATCACGATCTTCTTGGTCTTGGAGTGGAAGGAGGAGGGCGAGTGGACGAAGGCGAGGCAGTATTTGACGTCCTTCATCTCCTTCTCGGCGTATTTGCGGTACCAGGCGTCGAGCCCCATCGAGCCGCCCTTGGCATCCGAGATCAGGAACGGCAATTCGCCGGCGCCGATGATCGGGAAGCGCCCGGGCTGGTAGCCGGGGTTGACATAGGTGACGTCGGCGATGCCGTCGCGCGCCATGTCGTAATGGTCGAAGGCCTTGCCCATCTGCTGGGCCGGAAACACCTTGCCCTTGATGGTGCCGCCGGAATCCTTCTCGACCGCGGCAGCCCAGTCCTCCAGCGATTTCTGCAGCGGATGCGAGGCCGGCACCCAGTGCGAGATCTTCAAATCGAAGGTCTTGTCCTGCGCGAGCGCAGGGCTCACGCTTGCTGCCAGCAGCAACGCCAGACAGGCTTTCCTCATCACGTGTCTCTCCCTCTTTTGACGGCGGGCTTCGATGGCCCGGTCTCGTTAATTAACATGTTATCTAATTGGCCGGCGCGTTCAAGCCGGAACTGGCGCGGCGTGCCGCCGCGCACTCCCTTTTGCCCAACCGAAAGCCTACAGGATCGGGAGGAGCAAGTATTGCGGACAAAAGTCGCAATCATCGGGGCAGGGCCGGCTGGATTGTTGCTTGGGCAACTGCTGCACGGTTACGGCATCGACAATGTCATTCTGGAGCGGCAGAGCCCGGACCATGTGCTCGGCCGCATCCGTGCCGGGCTGCTGGAGGAGGGGACCGTCGCGCCGCTCGACCAGATCGGCGCCGGCGCGCGGCGAAGCGTGCCCACCAGCGTTGTCCTCGCGCGAGATGGTGGGCACGGCGCTGCGCACCTTTGCCCACCCTACGAGTGCTCGCGTCGGCGCCACCCCTTTCAAACGCCCGCGCAAATGTCGTTTAAAACTTTGTAGGTGATGCATCCGTCACGTCCGCCGCTTCTAATGGCGGCAGCCACCAGCGCGAGACAGACATGACCAGCACCGACATTCCGGCCGGCTTCGAGCCGCACTTCCGCAAAGCCCCGCTCACTGATCCCTGGGAGCCGCTTTACTCCAGGAAGACCGACAACGGCGTCACCGTGGGATTGCGGCTGGCAACACCGCACACCAACGCACGCGGGCTGATCCATGGCGGCCTGATCGCAGCGCTGGCCGATGCCGCCATGGGCTACAGCTGCGCGCAGGCGACGGGCTGGACCACCTCGTTGGTCACGATCTCGCTGTCGGTCGACTATGTCGGCGCCGGCGAGATCGGCCAATGGCTCGCGGTCGAGGGCGAGGCGATCAAGACCGGCAGCACGATCTGTTTCGCGCAGTGCCTCGCCAAGGCCGACGGCGCCGTGATCGCGCGCGCCAGCGGCACCTTTCGCGTCGTGCCGAAAAAGGGGTGAAGACGTCACCCGAATCTCCACTCCGCGGTCTCCACCACGAGATCGACGAAGGCGCGCACCTTGGCGGAGAGCAGGCGCGAGGTCGGGTAGACGATGTGGATCGGCAGCGCCGGCTGCTCGTAGTTCGCCAATACGATCTTGAGCCGCCCGCGCCGCAAGCCTTCGGCGGCCTGATAGGCCAGCACCCGGGTCACGCCGCCGCCGGCCTCGGCATATTGCAGGGCGGCGTCGGCGCTGTTGCTGGCGAAGCGTGGATTCGGCGCCACCTCGATGTCGCGGCCGTCCTGCACGAAGCGCCAGTTCGCGGATGGACCGAAGGCGATGGTCTCATGCGTAAGCAGTGCCTCCGGCGTCTTCGGCTCGCCATGGCGCTTCAGATAGCCCGGCGTCGCCACCACGATCCGCCGCATCTCGCCGACCTGGCGCGCGACGAGCGAGGAGTCGGCGAGATGGCCGATCCGCACCGCGACGTCGACGGCATCTTCCACGAGATTGACGAGGTTGTCCGACAGACGCAATTCGCAGGCGACCTCGGGATAGCGCTTGAGGTAGGCGGTCATGACAGGCCCGACATGGAGCCGGCCGAAGCCGACCGGCGCCGACACCACCAGCCGCCCGCTCGGCCGGTTGCGCTCCTCCCGTGCCGAGCCGTCGGCTTCCTCGACATCGGCGAGGATGCGACGCGCGCGCTCGAGATAGCGCGTGCCGACGTCGGTCAGGGTCACTTGGCGGGTGGTCCGCTGCAACAGCCGCGCGCCGAGATGCTCCTCCAGCGCCGCGATCAGCCGCGTCACCGCGGAGGGCGACAGCCGCAGCTTTCGTGCCGCCGGCGCGAAGCCGCGCAAATCGGCGACGGTGACGAAAACATGCATGGCTTCGAGGCGGTCCATGGCATTATTGCATATAACGCAATGATGAAGTGTCAAGCCGGCTGATTGTTTTAGCCGGCGGAAGGTCCACCTTACATGGCGAAGACGCAAGGACGCGCCGGGATTTCAGGAGATGGTCCGATGACGGCAATTCACGCCTACGCCAGCGACGTGGCATTCACGCCGGCGGTGAAGTCGATCCAGACTCGAAAGGGATCACGCGAAGGCTATGCCCATGCCGAGCAGCGCGGCTGGCGCACCGAGGTTGATGAGAACCTCGCGGCGTTCCTGGCCGACGCCAACAGCTTTTATCTTGCGACCGCCTCGGCCGACGGCCAGCCCTACATCCAGCATCGCGGCGGCCCGAAGGGCTTCTTGAAGGTGCTGGACAAGCAGACGCTGGCTTTCACTGACTACGCCGGCAATCGGCAATACATCACGCAGGGAAACCTGTCCGAAAATCCCAAGGCCTACATCTTCGTGATGGACTACGCCCATCGCCGCCGGGTGAAGATCTGGGGCGAAGCACGGGTGGTCGAGGACGACGAGGCGCTGACGACATCGCTGATGCCGAAAGGCTATCGCGCCCGGCCGGAGCAGGTGATCCTGTTCAAGATCGAAGCGTGGGACACGAACTGCCCGCAGCACATCCCCCAGAAGTTCGACGCGACCGATGTGGCAGCGGCGCTGGCGGCAAGGGATGCGAAAATAGCGGAGCTGGAAGCAGAGGTGGCGGCGCTGAAGGGGGCGAGTTGAGCTTACCTGCCAACGAAAGCTAGAGCGGCTTGCGCGGTGCCCCCTCTCCCCTTGCGGGAGAGGGTGGCTCGTCGCGGAGCGACGAGACGGGTGAGGGGTCTCTCTCCGCGAATGAAGCGCTTTCCGTTTGGATGGATACCCCTCATCCGGCGCTTCGCGCCACCTTCTCCCGCAAGGGGAGAAGGGAAGAGGAGTTCACGGCGCGCTTACAACACAGTCGCGCCTTCGTGCTGGAAGCCGAGATAGCTGGCGGCGACGCGCTCGTTTGCCGCGATGTCGCTGGCCTTGCCGCTGAGCACGAACTCGCCGAGCTCCATGACATAGGCCTGATCCGCGATCTTGAGCGCGGCCTGCGCGTTCTGCTCAACCAGCAGCACGGAGACGCCGGCGGCACGCAGTTCGGTGACGATGCGGAAAATGTCGGCGACGATGATCGGGGCGAGGCCAAGGCTCGGCTCGTCCAGCATCAGGAGCTTGGGCTCGCCCATCAGCGCGCGGCCCATTGCGAGCATCTGCTGCTCGCCGCCGGAGAGCGTGCCGGCGAGCTGCTTGCGCCGCTCCTTGAGCCGCGGAAACAGCGTGTAGACCCGCTCCATCGAGGCTTTCGCCTTGCTTCTCTCGATGCGGAAGGCCCCTAGCTCGAGATTGTCCTCGACATTCATGGTCACGAACAATTCGCGGTGCTCGGGAACGAGGCCAAGTCCCATGGCGACGCGGTCCTCGATGTCGAGCCGCGACAGATCCTGACCTGCGAATGAAACGCGCCCCTTCAGCGGCAAGATGCCCATGATGGCGGAGAGCAGCGTGGTCTTGCCGGCGCCGTTGGCGCCGACGATGGTGACGATCTGGTTCTGGCCGACTTCGAGCGAGACCGAGCGCACGGCCTCGACCTTGCCATAGGCGACATGGGCATCAGTGACGGACAACAGCGCGCTCATGCCGCCACTCCGAGATAGGCCTTGATCACTTCGGGATTGGTCTTGATCGTGGCCGGCGTTCCTTCCGCGATCTTGGTGCCGAAATCGAGCACCACGATGCGGTCGGCGAGGTTCATGACGAAGCCCATGTCGTGCTCGACGAGCAAGACGCTCATGCCGCCGTCGCGCAGCTCCCGCAGCAGGCTCGCGAGCTGCTGCTTCTCCATGTGGCGCAGGCCGGCGGCCGGCTCGTCGAGCAGCAGCAGCATCGGATCGACGCACAACGCACGGGCGATCTCGACGATCCGTTGCTGTCCCAGCGACAGCGAGCCTGCGAGCTGATGCATCTGCTCGCCCAGTCCGACGCGCTCGATCTGGCGGGCGGCTTCGGCGAGCAGCTTTGCCTCATCAGCGCGGTCGAGCCGCAGCATCGAGGAGATCGGTCCCGAATGGCCGCGCAGATGCGCGCCGATCGCGACATTCTCCAGCACGGTCATATCAGGCACCAGCTTGACGTGCTGGAAGGTGCGGGAGATGCCGAGCTTGACGATCTCCTGCGGCGGCGCCCTGTCCACCTTGTTGCCGAGCACGGAGATCGAGCCCGAGCTGGCCGACAGCACGCCGGTGATCAGGTTGAAGGTGGTGCTCTTGCCTGCGCCGTTGGGGCCGATCAGCGCGACGATCTCGCGAGCCTGAACGTCGAAGGAGACATTGTTCACCGCGACCACGCCGCCGAATTGCTTCCGCGCCTTCTCGACCTGAAGCAGGACGCTGGATTGGCCAGGCGAGCGGGTGCGCTGCTCCAGTTTCAGCGAAGTGTCCGGCTTCTTGCCACTGGTACGCTGGGGCAGGAACGACATCAGCCAGGGCCAGACGCCGCCGGGTGCGAGCTGGAGCAGCGCCACCAGCATGATGCCGAACACGATGGTCTCGACCTGGCCGGAGCCGGGCAGGATCAGCGGCAGGTAACTCTGCAGCACTTCCTTCAGGACCACGACGAGCGCCGCACCGAGGACGCCGCCCCAGACATAGCCGGCGCCGCCGACCACGGCGATGAAGAGATACTCGATGCCCGCCTGTGCGCCGAACGGCGTCGGATTCACCGCGCGTTGAAGATGGGCGTAGAGCCAGCCGGAGAGGCCGGCGAGCACGGCGGCATGGATGAACACCAGCATCTTGGCCCGCGGCGTGTGCACGCCGAACGCCTCGGCCGCGACATGGCCGCGCCGGAGCGCGCGGATGGCGCGGCCGGTGCGGGAGTCCAGCAGGTTCATCGTGAGCAACGCCGAGAGGATCACGGCAACCCAGATCGCGTAGTAGATCGAACCGGGCGAAAGCATTTTGAACGAGCCGATCGACAGCGGCGGGATCGCCGAAATGCCGTCGTTCCGTCCCAAAAACTCCAGCTTGCTGAAGAGATAGAACAAGCCGAGTCCCCAGGCGAGCGTGCCGAGCGGCAGATAATGGCCGGAGAGACGGACCGTGACGAGGCCGAGCAGCACCGCCAGCAATCCGCTGACCAGCAGCGACAGCGGCAGCGTCAGCCAGGGCGACATGCCGTAGGTCGTCGACAGCACCGCAGTCGTGTACGCGCCGAAGCCGACGAAGGCCGCTTGTCCGAACGAGGTCAGGCCGCCGACGCCGGTGAGCAGCACGAGGCCCATCGCGACCAGGGCGGTGAGGCCGACATTGTCGAGCAGCACGATCCAGAACGGGGGCATGCCCGGAACAAACGGGATCGCCGCCATGACAGCTGCGAAGATGAGGATGGGGAGCCGGCTCTGCATCTTGGCGTCAGTCCTTCTCTTCCTCGACCGCAGGCGCCGCGAGCGAGCGCAGCAGCAGCACGGGAATCAAGAGCATGAAAACGATCACCTCCTTGTAGTTGGAGGCATAGAAGGACGAGAACGCCTCGACGATGCCGACGACCAGCGCCGCGACCGCGGTGAGGGGATAGCTGACAAGCCCGCCGATGATCGCGGCCACAAAGCCCTTCAGGCCGATCAGGAAGCCCGAGTCGTAATAGAGCGTCGTGATCGGCACGATCATGATGCCCGACAGTGCACCGATGACGGACGCCAGCAGGAAGGCGATCTGCCCGGACAGCGTGGTGCGGATGCCGACGAGCCGGGCACCGAGCCGGTTCACGGCGGTCGCGCGCAGCGCCTTGCCGTAAAGTGTCAGCCCGAAGAACAGCCACAGCCCGACGATGAAGGCGATGGTAATGCCGTAGACCGTGATGCTCTGGCCGGTGAAGCGCAGCGCGCCGGCGGTGAAAGATCCCGACAGCACGGCAGGTCCGCGCTGGCCTTCGGCGCCGAAGAACAAAAGGCCCAAGCCCTGAAGCGCGAGGTGGACGCCCACCGAGGCGATCAGCAGCACCAGCACCGACGTGTGCGCCAGCGGCTGGAATGCGATGCGGTAGAGAAACAGACCGATCATCGCCACGATCACCAGCGACAGCGCGATGCACACCGCAACCGGCGGTTTCTGGGCGGCGTAGTAGACAGTCAGCGCCAGCACGATGGCCGGTAGCACGATATTGGTGAGGACGCTGCGCAGCACCAGCCGTCCGTGCAACGCCTTGCGCGCGGCGAACAGGTCGAACGCGAAAGCGCCGAGGCCCAGGGCAAGCGCGAGTTTCGCCGTACCCGGCATCTGGCCCGCAGCCAGCGAGGCATAGGTCAGCGCGCCATAAGTGACGAATTCGCCTTGGGGAATGAGGATGACGCGGGTGACGGCGAACACCAGCACCAGCGCCAGGCCGAGCAGCGCATAAATCGCGCCATTGGTGATGCCGTCCTGCAGCAGGAACAGCATGATGGTGGTATTCAAGACCGGACGCTCCCCCTCAAAGATTCAGGACCGGTCCCCTGATTGTGGTGGACGGTCCGCTCACAGCCATTGAACAGCGCTGACGATATTTGATATGGTCCATAACAATTATCAAATATAACATCAAGGGTGGCGAACGATCCTCCCGAACTTAACGGGATTGCGAGCATGAGGCGATGACCGTTTCCAAAAGCGCTGAAAAGTCCTCTGAAAAACCCGCCGACACAGCCAAGGGCCGCAAGGACGCGGCCGAAGGGCCCGGCGAAGCCCTCCAGCTCGGCGAGCTCTCGGAGCAGCTCGGCTATGTCCTGAAGCGGGCACAGCTCAAGGTGTTCGAGAACTTCCTGCGCTGCATGGCCTCGCTCCAGCTCACGCCGGCGCAGTTCTCCGTGCTGCTGCTGGTCGAGAAAAACCCCTGCCGTAACCAGACCGAGATCGCCTCCACGCTCGGCATCCTGCGCCCGAATTTCGTGGCGATGCTCGACAATCTCGAGAGCCGCGATCTCTGTGCGCGGATCCGCTCCACCAACGACCGCCGCTCGCACATCCTGGTGCTGACCGACAAGGGCAAGGCCGTGCTGGCCCGCGCCAAGAAGCTCGTCGCCACCAAGCACGAGGCGCGGCTGAACGAGGTGCTCGGGCCGTCCAACCGCGAAGCCCTGCTCGGGATGCTCTCGAAGATCGCCAACGAGTTTTGACGGTTGATTGCCCCGGCGACCGGGCATTAAACCCGGAATCCCGGGCGGGCTGGCGGTTATGCCGCAGCGAACCGGTCGGGCATGGCAGGTGCTTCCGCGGACAGGAAACGCCGCTCGATTTCAGCGGCGGGCAACGGCGGGCTGAACAGATAGCCCTGCATTTCCGTGCAGCCCTCCGCTGCGATCCGGTCCCGTTGCTCCTCGGTCTCCACGCCCTCCGCCGTCGTCGTCATGCCCATCCCGCGCGCCAGTGCCGCCACCGCTCGTACGATGCTGAGGGAGGCCGCATTGTTTTCCACGCCGCTGACGAAGGACCGGTCGATTTTGATCTTGTCGAAGGGGAAGCATTGCAGATAGGTCAGTGACGAATAGCCGGTGCCGAAATCGTCCATGGCGACCTTGATGCCCAGCGCGCGGAGCTGGTGCAGCGTCGCCAGCGTCCCGTTCCTGTCCTGCAGCAGAACGCTCTCCGTGATCTCGATCTCCAGCCGCCGCGGATCGAGGCCGGAGGCTGCCAGCGCGCCGACGATCACCTCCGTCAGGCCCGGTTGGCGGAATTGCACCGCCGAGATATTGACGGCGACGTGCAGATGGTCCGGCCACCGGCTTGCAGTGGCACAGGCCTGCCGGATCACCCACTCACCGATCGGCACGATCAGGCCGATCTCTTCCGCAAGCGGGATAAAGCTGTTCGGCGCGACCAGTCCGCGCCCTGGATGTCGCCAACGGATCAAGGCTTCGAAGCCGCTGATCTCGCCGCCGTCGGTCTTCACGACCGGCTGGTAGTGCAGTTCGAACTCGCCGGCGGCAAGGCCGTTGTGCAGGTCCTGCTCCAGCGCGCGACGGCTTTGTGCCTCTTCGCCCATGGCCGGTTCGAAGAAGCAGTGCATGCCGCGGCCGTCGCTTTTTGCGCGATACAGGGCCAGATCGGCATTGTGCAGGAGTCGCTCGGGCGTCGAGCCGTCGCCGGGCGCAATAGCGATCCCGATGCTCGCGCCCACAATAGCCTGGTGTCCATCGAGCCCGAACGGGGCACTCAGCGTGCTGACAGCGTCACGCGCCAGCGTGTCCGCTTCGCTCGAATCGGAAATCGGCGTCTGGAGGATGACGAATTCATCGCCACCCATGCGCGCGACGGTATCGCTGTCGCGCGCGAGCTGCTTGAGGCGGCGGCTGACATCCTGCAGCAGGATGTCGCCGGCCTGGTGGCCCAGGGTGTCGTTGACAGCCTTGAACTTGTCGAGATCGATGTGGTGGATCGCGAACGTCCCGCCCTGTTCGAGCGCCTGCTTGAGGCGCTGACCGAGCACGGCGCGATTGGCGAGGTCCGTCAGCGCGTCGTGGTGCGCCATATGCGCGATCTGCAATTCCGCCTTGCGCTGCTCGGTGATGTCTTCGTGGGTCGCGACCCATCCGAGATCGGGCATCGGTCGGTGCCTGATCTTGAAGGTTCGCCCGTTCCGCATCTCGACGATGCTGTCCATGGCCTCGGCCGACGCGGCGACATCGGTCCGCCATGTGGCGTATTCCTCCCGCGTCATCGCCGGCACGCTGCCGGCTTCGAAGCGCAGGTCGAGGATCTCCTGGAGTGGCGTGCCCGGACGAACGCGGTCGGGCGGCAGGCCGTACATTTCGATATAGTGCGTGTTGCAGACCAGCAGCCGATGGTCGGCGCTGAAGAAGCAAAGTCCCTGCGACATGTTGTTGATCGCGATGTCGAACTGAAAATTGCGTTCCTGTAGCCGCGCACTGAGTTCTTCGCGCTCTGTAATGTCCTCGTGCGTCGCCATGCCGCCGCCGTCGGGCAGGGGATGGATGGTGTAGGCGATGATTCGCCCGTCGGCGAACTGCTGGACCGTCTGCTCGCTGACGACCGAGCCCTCCGTGCGGGCGAGGACATAGGCGCCGGCTTCTCCGCCGATGTTCAGGCCCAGTTCGAGCCGATGCTGGATCAGGTCCTTGATCGGCGTGCCCGGGTGCACCTGTTCGGGCGAGAGCGCGTACATCTCGCGGTAGCGGGGATTGCAGAAAATGACCCTGCGGTCGCTGCCGAACAGGATGATCCCGAGCCACAGATTATTGGCGGCGCACTTGAGCAGCTCGCCGAGCACGAGCGGATCAATGCTTGCGACCTCCTCATCACTCTGCGTCATGCGCCTTCCCCCGGGACGACGCGATTAGAGCAGGCGGTGGTGAATGAGCCCAACAATTCGCCCAATTTCGGGACATGTTCCTGAAACTGCGGCGAACGCGAGGTTAAGGGCGGCGACGCCCGGCCCCTGGAAAAGAGGATGCCGACTAGAATTAAGAGATCGTTAACCATGCCGTCGCGCCGAACACGCGGAGCCGGCGGGATAGCGATGCCGCGGGGTCAGTCGACCAGGATCACCCTGATATCGTTGACATTGGTCAGCGTGGGCCCCGGCAGCAACAGGTCGCCCGTCGTCTCGAAGAACGTCGTCGCGTCGTTGTTGTCGAGATAGGCCTGCGGCTGCAGCCCCTGCGCCGCCATCTTTGCGAACGTCGCCGCGTCGATCAGCGCGCCGGCGGGGTCGGTGGGATGGCCGGCACCGCCATCGGCGCCGTCGGTGTCGCCGGCGAGCGCGGAGATGTCAGGCGTGTCCTTCAAGAGGCCGGCGAGCGCCAGCGCGTATTCCTGGTTCGGGCCGCCGCGGCCATTGCCGCGCACGGTGACCGTGAGCTCGCCGCCGGAGAGGATCGCGACGCGCTTGCCCTGCGCGCGGGCCTGAAGTGCCAGCCTGGCGTGATCGGCGGCAACGTCGCGGGCCTCGCCTTCGAGATCGGCGCCGAGATCGATCGTCTCGTAACCGGCCTCCTGCGCGAGTTTCACCGCAGCGTCGAGCGATTGCTTCGGACGCGCGATCAATTCGAAATGCGCGCGCGCGAATGCGGCGTCACCGGGCTTGCAGCTCTCGTTGGCGGGGTCGTCCAGCGCACGGCGGACGGCATCATCGATGTCGAGCTTGTACCTGGCGACGATGGCGCGCGCATCATTGAGCGTGGTCGGATCGGGCACGGTCGGACCGGAGGCGATCGCGGAGGGATCGTCATGCGGCACGTCGGAGATCGCAAGCGTCACGATCTCGGCGGCATTTTTGCCCGCGCGCGCCAGCCGGCCGCCCTTGATCCGCGACAGATGCTTGCGCACGACATTCATCTCGCCGATCGGCGCGCCGGAGCGGAGCAGCGCCTTGTTGACCGCCTGCTTCTGCGCGAAGCTGATGCCGTTGACGGGCGCGATCCAGTTCGCCGAGCCGCCGCCGGTGAGCAGCACCAGAAGCAGATCGTCCGGCCCGGCCTCGGCTGCGAGCGCGAGCGTATCGGCCGCGCCCTTCAGGCCGGCTTCGTCAGGCACGGGATGACCGGCCTCGACCACGCGGATGCGGCGGGTCGGTACGCCGTAGCCGTGACGCGTGGTGGCGATGCCGACCAGGCGTTCCGGTGCGAGCCCGAGCGTGTCGAGATAATGCCGCTCGGCGGCGGCAGCCATCGCGGCCGCGCCCTTGCCGGCGGCGAGGCAGATCACGCGCCCCCTCGGCGCGGGCCGCAGGTGCGGCGCCAGAATCGTGCTCGGATGAGCGGCGGCAACGGCGGCGTCGTAGAGCGCGCGGAGCAGGGGGCGTCGATCGGTCATGACGAAAGGCCTTGAGCGGACAGGAAAGACTGGCGGCAAAGCGCGCCGCTCACCTGCCTACCTCATCATGGGCCAAAGCGTAAGCCGGCTTTGCCATCATTCGATTGTGCAATCGCGTGATCATAATCGACGCGCAAGCAAAAACCCCCTGCGATGGTTCGCAGGGGGTTTTCACCGTCGTTGGTATCAGTTAGCCGCCGACGTCGGCGCTGATCACGTCGCCGAACAGCTCCCACTTGTCGCCCTTGAACTTCTCGAGCTGGAGCTGGCTGATCGGCGCGAAGTCGGTCGGCGACGTGTTGATCTGCACGCCCGGCAGCAGCACCTCGGTGCGGAAGTTCTTCAGGCTGGCGGCCTGCTTCATGACGTTCGCGCGCGTGAGATCGTCGCCGCACTGCTTGAGGATCTGGACCAGGGTCTGCGCCACGCCGTAGCCGACGATGGTGCCGTGGTCGAGCTTGTCGCCGTCCGGAAAGTACTTGTTCATGAACGCGACGAAGTCCTTCATGCCGGGATCGCTGTTCCACTGCGAGTCCGAGATGTCCTTCAGGTAGTCGGCGGAGATGATGTCCTGCGAGTTCTCGAAGCCGGCGGGCTTGAGAACGCTGCCGACGGACGCCGAGACGTTGTTGAGGAAGTGCAGCGGCTTCCAGCCGATCTCGGCCACCTTCTTGATCGCCTGCGCTGCGAATTTGGGCGTCGTGATGTTCATGAAGACGTCGGCGCCGGTCGACTTCAGCTTGACGATGTGGTTGTCGATGGTCGGCTCGGACGTCTCATAGCTCTCTTCCATGACGATCATCGACGCGGCCTTGGCGCCGAGGCCGTCCTTCAGGCCCTTGAGATAATCCTTGCCGTAATCGTCGTTCTGGAACAGCACGGCGATCTTGGCATCCGGCTTGTTCTTGAGCAGCCACTTCGCGTAGATCTGCGTTTCGCTCTGGTAATTTGGCTGCCAGCCCATGGTCCAGGGGAAGTTCTGCGGATCGTTCCACTTGGTGGCGCCGGTCGCGACCAGGAGCTGCGGCACCTTTTTCGAGTTCATGTATTTGTGGATCGCCGAGTTCGGCGGTGTGCCGAGTGAGTTGAAGATCAGGAGGACTTCGTCGCTCTCGACCAGCTTGCGCGCCTGCTCCACCGTCTTCGGCGGCGAGTAGGCGTCATCGTACGAGATGAAGTTGATCTTGCGGCCGTTGATGCCGCCTTCGTCGTTGATCTTCTTGAAATAGGCCGCTTCCGTCCGTCCGATGATGCCGTAGGCGGAGGCCGGTCCGCTGTAGGGCATGATGTTGCCGATCTTGATCTCGGTATCGGTCGCGCCGGTATCGTATTTCTTCTGAGCCGATGCAGTGGAGGCCGAGGCCGCAATGAGCGCGAGCGCGAGTGACGCGGCCGCAAGTTTGCCGGTGACAGCGGGCATTCCTATCTCCCTATTTTCTTGGTGTGTGCGCGTCCCTTTTCTTGTGTTGCCTGTTTTTGGTGACGCAGCCGCAATTCAATACGATTTACTTGATGCCTTCAACAGAAAGCCCCCGCGGCGGGGGGGCTGGGGCTGCTTCTTTAGTAGTCAGGGACGGGCGTGCGCGCGTGTGCGACTGCGAGAAGGTGTATCCGTCTGAGTTGACGAACCGATCTGGAGCGAGTTTGAGTTGCGCGGCTTCAGTGGCCGAGCTCGCTCGAGATGACGTCGCCGAACAGCTCCCATTTCCGGCCCTTGAACCGCATCATCTGGAGCTGCTCGATCGGGGCGAAATTATCGGCTGCGGTGTTGATCTTGATGCCGGGCAACAGGGTGTCGGGCTCGAAATCCTTCAAGGAAGCGGCCTGCTTCATGACGTTCTCGCGGGTGAGATCGTCGCCGCACATTTGCAGCACCTTCACCATGGTTTGGGCTGCGGCGTAGCCGAACACCACGCCGGCATCGAGCTTGTTGGCCTTGGGATCGTATTTGGCGAGGAAGTTGTAGAACTTCTTCATGCCGTCATCGGCATTCCATTGCGGGTCGGAGCCGTCCTTGGTGTAGCTCGCCGACAGGATCCCTTGCGAGATCTCGAGCCCCGCCGGCTCGAGCACGCCGCCGACCGAGGCCGAGACGTTGGAGATGATGTGGACCGGATGCCAGCCGATCTCGGCCGCTTTCTTGATCGCTTGCGCTGCAAATTTCGGCGTGGTGATGCTGACGAAGATGTCGGCGCCGGAGGCCTTCAATTTCACGACGTGCTCGTCGATTGCCGGCTCCGACGTGTCGTAACCGTCTTCCAGCACGATCATCGAGGCCTTGGGGCCGAGGCCTTCCTTCAGCCCTTTCAGATAGTCCTTGCCGAAATCGTCGTTCTGATAGAGCACGCCGATCTTGCCGTCCGGCTTCTCCTTCATGATGTACTTGGCGTAGATGCGCGCCTCGCTGGCGTAGCTCGGCTGCCAGCCCATGGTCCAGGGATATTGCTTCGGATCGTTCCACTTCGAAGCGCCGCTCGCCACGAATAATTGCGGCACCTTCTTCTCGTTCATGTATTTGCGGATGGCGCCGTTGGTGGAGGTGCCGAGCGAACCGAAGATCAGCAGCACCCCGTCGCTCTCGACCAGCTTGCGGGCCTGCTCCACCGTCTTCGGCGGCGAATAGCCGTCGTCGTAGGAGATGAACTTGATCTTGCGGCCGCCGATGCCGCCCTCGGCATTGATCTTGTTGAAATAGGCTTCCTCGGCCTTGCCGATCGCCGCATAGGCGGAGGCCGGGCCGCTATAGGGCATGATGTTGCCGATCTTGATCTCGGTATCGGAAGCGCCGCTGTCGTATTTCTTCTGCGCCAGGGCCGGGCCACTCATCGCAGTGCACAACGCGAATGCGGCCAGAACGCCCGCAACCTGAAATCGAACGGCAGTCATCTTTCTCCACCCGGAACGGATCGCCGCCGCATTGAACAAGATTGATGCGGGACGTCAACAAAAAGCCCCCGCGATCGTTCGCGGGGGCTTCTCGATGTATCGGACTATTGCGTCAGAGCGTCACTCCGTGGCGATGTCGCCGCTGATGATCTCGCCGAAGAGTTCCCACTTCTCGCCCTTGAAGCGCTGCATCTGGAGCTGTGCGATCGGGGCGAAGTCGGTGGCGCCGGTGTTGATCTTGACGCCGGGCAGCAGGGTGTCCGGTGCAAAATCCTTCAACGAGGCCGCCTGCTTCATGATGTTGGCCCGGGTCAAATCGTCGCCGCACATCTCCAGGACCTTGGCCAGCGTCGACGCCGCGCCGTAGCCATAGACCATGCTGGTGTCGGACTTGTCGGCGCCCGGCATGTACTTGTCGACGAACTCGTTCCACTTCTTCATGCCGGGGTCGTTGGCCCACTGCGGGTCCGTGGAGTCCTTGGCATAGGCCGCCGACAGCACGCCCTGCGCAGCCTCGAAGCCGGCCGGCTTCATCACGCTACCGACCGAGATCGACACGTTGGTGAGGATCTGCAGCGGCTTCCAGCTCAGCTCGGCGGTCTTCTTGATGGTCTGGGCCGCGAACTTCGGCGTTGCGTAGATCAGCAGGACGTCGGGATTGGCCGCCTTGATCTTGACGATGTGACCGTCGATCGAGGGCTCCGATACCTCGTAGCTCTCTTCCATGATGATCATGGACGCGCCCTTGGCGCCCAGGCCGTCCTTGGTGCCCTTGAGGTAGTCTTTGCCGAAATCGTCGTTCTGATAGAGGATCGCGATCTTGGCGTCCGGCTTCTCCTTCAACAGCCATTTCGCGTAGATCTGCGCTTCGCTCTGGTACGAGGGCTGCCAGCCCATGGTCCAGGGGAAGTTCTTCGGGTCGTTCCACTTGGTGGCGCCGGTGGCGACGAACAGCTGCGGGATCTTCTTGGCGTTCAAATACTTCTGGATCGCGCTGTTCGAGGGCGTGCCGAGCGGGTTGAACACGACGATCACTTCGTCGCTCTCGACCAGCTTGCGGACCTGCTCGACGGCCTTCGGCGGCGAATAGCCGTCGTCATAGGTGACGAAGTTGATCTTGCGGCCGTTGATGCCGCCCTTGTCGTTGATCATCTTGAAATAGGCTTCTTCGGTCTTGCCGATGATGCCATAGGCCGACGCCGGACCGCTGTACGGCATGATGTTGCCGATCTTGATCTCGGTATCGGACGCACCGGTGTCGTATTTTTTCTGGGCGAATGCGGCGCCGGAAGTGAGAGTGATGACCGCCGTTGCCGTCACCAGCGCAGCGGTTCGCAGTGTTCTTTCAAAAAACAATTCGGGTCTCCTTGGCTTAATCAACGGATTGTCAGTTCTTTCTGAGCCGGCCGACGAGTTGCTGGCCCATGATCGCGATCTGCCTCGCGCCGTGTGGCACGAGGTAGATGACGGCGAACAGGAGTACGCCGAATACGGCGCCGGAGAGGCCCTTGGAAATGCCCTCCGCCATGTTCGGCACGAAGATGATGAAGGCTGCGCCGACGAACGAGCCGGGCAGCCAGCCGACGCCACCGACGACCATGCCGAGGAACAGCGAGATCGCCAGCGTGATCGTGTAGCTGTCGGGCGCGACGAACTGCACCGCGATGGCGCCAAGCGAGCCGGCAACGCCGGTGATGCCGGCGGACACGCCGAAGGCCAGCGTCTTGTACAGTGCGACGTTGACGCCCATCGAGGAGGCCGCGATCTCGTTGTCGCGGATCGCCATGAAGGCGCGGCCCGAGCGGGAGCGCAGCAGGTTGACCGAGAAGATGTAGATCGCGAGCACGACGGCGAGCGAGAAGTAGTAGAGCCACGTGTCCTGCGACATCGGCAGCCCGAACGGCGCGTCGGGCTTGGTGACGACGAGGCCCTGCACGCCGCCCGTCCAGTGCTCGAGGAAGTTCAGCTTCAAGAGCTGCGGCATCGCGGTGGCAAGCGCAAAGGTCGCGAGCGCGAGATAGACGCCCGACAGCCGCAGCGCCGGCTTGCCGAACAGGTAGCCGAATCCGAAGCAGACCGTGGCGGAAATCGGAATGGTCAGCGCATAGTTGACGTTGAAGTACTCCATCAGCACCGCCGACGTATAAGCGCCCACGGCGTAGAAGGCGCTCTGGCCGAGCGAAAACTGGCCGGAGCCGCCCGTCAGGATGTTCAAGGCCAGCACCGCGAGCCCGTAGATCAGGAGCATTGTCATCTGGAAGATGATGAAGTTCTTGACGAACACCGGCACGACCAACAGCACCGCCAGCACCAACAGGGAGGTGCCCGTGCCCAGCGTCATCGCCCGCTTCGGAACCGCCTCGACGGCCGGGGCTTCCGTGACGACGTCTTCTGCAGCGCTCATGATCAAACTCGCTTGACGATTTGCCGGCCGAACAGGCCAGCGGGTTTGACGACCAGGACGGAAATGATCAGCGCGAGCGCGATCGGAAGTTTGAGTTCGTTGCCAACGCCCGGGATGTAGGTGCCGGCGAGGTTCTCGAAGACACCGACCAGGAAGCCGCCGACCACGGCGCCGAACGGGCTGGTCAGTCCGCCGAGCACCGCCGCGGCGAAGCCGTAGATCAGCACGCCGCCCATCATGTTGGGCTCGAGGAACACGACCGGTGCGATCAGCATGCCGGCGATCGCACCGATCGCGGACGCCATGCCCCAGCCGAGCGCGATCATCCAGCTGGTGTTGATGCCGACCAGCCGGGCCGATTCAGGCACCGAGGCGGCCGCGCGCATGGCGAGGCCGATCTTGGTGTACTGGAAGAAGAAGTAGAGGCCGAGCAGCAGCAGCACCGTCACGCCGATCATGCCGGCCTGGTGGGTCGAAATCAGCTGGCTGCCGAGGAACGGCGAGGAGCCGAAGGGAGTCGGATACTGCTTGATGGTGAAGTCCCAGATCAGGCCGGCGGAGGAGTTGATGATCGCGAACAGCGCGATGAAGCCGGCGACGTTGGTCAGCACCGGCGCCTTGGCGAGCGGCTTGAACAGGATGCGCTCGATCGCGATGCCGCCGACGAAGGATAATGCCAGCGTGATCACGAAGGCGGCCCAATAGGGAATGCCCCATTGCATCAGCTGCCAGGAGATGAAGGTCGAGAACATCGCCATCTCGCCCTGCGCGAAGTTGAGATGGTCGATCGCCTGGTAGATCATGACCACGGCGAGCGCCATGCAGGCGTAGATCGCGCCCGTGGCGATGCCGGCCAGCACTTGGTTGGTGAACAGCTCCATCGTGCCGGCTCCTCAGTAACCCAGGTAGGATTTGCGGATTTCTTCGTTGTTCGCGATGTCCTTGGCGTTGCCCGACATCACGATGCGCCCGGTCTCGATCACATAGGCCTGGTCGGCGAGCTCGAGCGCGAGCTGGGCGTTCTGCTCGACCACCAGGATCGACACCTTGTCCTCGCGATTGATCTTGCCGAGGATGCCGAACAGGTCGCGCACCACCAGCGGCGCCAGGCCGAACGAAGGCTCGTCCAGCAGCATCAGCCGCGGCCGCAGCATCAGGGCGCGGGCGACCGCGAGCATCTGCTGCTCGCCGCCCGAGAGCGTGCCGGCCTGCTGGGTATGCCGCTGCTTGAGAACCGGGAAATGCGCATACATGCGCTCGATGTCGGAGACGATGCCGGCGCTGTCCTTGCGGGTGATGGCGCCGAGCTGGAGGTTTTCCTCCACCGTCATGGTGGTGAAGGTGCCGCGGCCCTGCGGCACATGGGCGATGCCGAACCGCACGATGCTTTCGGTGGAGCGGTTGTTCAACGGCTTGCCGTCGAACTCGATGCCGCCGGTCGAGCGCACCATGTTGCAGATCGCGCGCAGCGTGGTGGTCTTGCCGGCGCCGTTGGCCCCGAGCAGCGTGGTCAGCGATCCCTCGCTGAGCGAGAAGGACAGGCCGTGGAGCGCCTGGACCTGGCCGTAATAGGCGCGCAGGTCCTTGACGTTGAGCAGCGTCGTCATTGGTCCTTGCTCCCGAGATAGGCCTTGATGACGTCGGGATCCGCCTGCACCTGGGCCGGCGTGCCTTCCGCGAGCTTCTTGCCGAAATTCAGCGCGACGACGTGGTCGGCGATCGACATCACGAGGCCCATGTGATGCTCGACCAGCAGCACGGTCATGTGGCGTTCGTCGCGGATGCGGCGGATGAGGTCGCCGAGCACGTAGACTTCCTCGTGATTGAGGCCGCCGGCGGGCTCGTCGAGCAGCAGGATCTTCGGATCGGCAGCGAGCGCGCGCGCCAGCTCGACGCGCTTCTGCGTGCCGAACGGCAGGCCCGACACGACGGTGTGGGCGACGTCCTCGAGATCGAGATAGGCGAGGATCTCATGCACCTTCTTGTTGACGTCGCTCTCGCTGCGGCGAACCCAGGCCAGCCGTAGCGAGTCGCTGATGATGTCGCTGGAGGTGCGGGCATGGGTGCCGACGCGGACATTGTCCATTACCGACAAATTCGGAAACAGCGCCACGTTCTGGAAGGTGCGGCCGATGCCGATCTCCGCGATCCGGTGCGGCGGGCGCGTCAGGATGCTCGCGCCCTCCATCAGGATGTCGCCGGACGACGGCTGGTACAGCCGCGAGAGGCAGTTGAAGAGCGTGGTCTTGCCGGCGCCGTTAGGGCCGATCAAGCCGAGGATCTGGCCCTTGTGCATGTCAAAGGACACGCCGTTGAGCGCGACGATGCCGCCGAACACGACGCTGACGTCGCGAACCGCGAGCAGGGGCGATGTCCCCTGCGCGAGCTGTGCCTGCGTCATCTCGTCTCGCCCACTCTGTTGGGTGAGCGAAGGAGCGATGTGAACCGCTCTCGATGACAACAAAGGCTATCTGATCCCCTCGGCCACACGCGCAACTTTCCCTCCTGATTTCAGCTTTTTGCTGACGTCTTTTTTGGAATGCGGCATCAGACCCCCAAGTGCCGCTTCGATGTTCCTTACCATCGCAAGCAGACGCGGTCCAATGTCGTTGATCAAACGCTCTTCCGTGAAGCGGAATGCCGGCGCGCCGCAATTGAATGCGTAAGGACCGGTTCCGTCGTTGAGCCTGAGCGCGACGCCGGCGGCGCCGATGTCGTCGTGCCAATCGCCGACCGAAATCGCAAATCCGTATTTCGCGACCGTCTCGCCGGAGCGTTCCAGCCCGTCGCGCATCTTGGGCCAGCGGCTGCCGTAATGTTCGCGCAAGACACGAGACAGTTCCGCCCGATCGTTCTCCTCGAGCGCCCAGAAATAGGCGCGGCCCATCGCGCTGGTTGCAATCGGCACGCGGGAGCCGACGTCAAGTTGAACGCCGACCGTCTCGCTGCCGCGGCTTTGCCCGAAATAGATCATGCTGTGACGGTCGCGGCCGCCGACGGCAACGGCTCCGCCGGTCGCGCGCATCATTTCCTCGCGGAACGGTTCGGACAAATGCCGAACGCCGAGATTGGATAACGCGGCGTAGCCGAGCGCCATCGCGGCCGGCGCAAGCTGATATTTCTCGAAGCGGGGAACCGGCGTCAGATAACCGAGCTTGGTCAAGGTATAGGTCAGCCGCGAAACCGTCGGCTTGGGCAGATTGGTGCGGGCTGCGATTTCCTGATTGCCAAGAAGTCCGTCGCTGGGCTGGAATGCGCGCAATACGTCTAGTCCGCGGGAAAGCGCGACGACGAAATTCCGATCGGTCGCTGTCTTCTTTCCTGTACGCTTCATCCCTGATCTGCTTCTTGCGCGGAGTCGTTGACAAGCCACGTGCTTCAAAATAACCCTGCCGTCAAGATGCGGAATTAAATTCCGCAGTGCGAAATTGAACAAAAGTTACCCCACCAAGGAGGGACACCGTGAGCGAAGTGGTCAAGCTTGAGCGTCATGACGAAGTCGGGATCGTCACGGTCGACAGCCCTCCGGTCAACGCGCTGAGCGCCGCGGTTCGCGGCGGAATTCTGGAATGCATCAAGGCCGCAATCGCCGATCCCGCCATCAAGGGCATCGTGCTGACCTGTGCCGGTCGCACCTTCATCGCAGGCGCCGACATCACTGAATTCGGCAAGCCGCCGAAGGCGCCCGCCCTTAACGACGTGCTTTCCGAGATCGAGAATTCACCAAAGCCGGTCGTGGCCGCGATCCACGGCACCGCGCTCGGCGGCGGCCTCGAGGTCGCGCTCGCCTGTCATTTCCGCGTCGCGGTGAAGGAAGCCAAGCTCGGCCTGCCCGAGGTGAAGCTCGGCCTGCTGCCGGGCGCTGGCGGCACCCAGCGCCTGCCGCGCGCGGTCGGACCGGAGCTCGCGGTCAAGATGATCGTCGGCGGTGATCCGATCGGTGCGGCGGAAGCGCTGAAGAACGGCCTGATCGAGGAGATCGTCGAGGGCCCGGCCGCCGGAGGAGAAGCCTTCGTACGAAAGTTGCTGGCTGAAAAGCGTCCGCTGCGCCGCCTGCGTGACGACGACTCCAAGATCGCGGCGGCCAAGGCCGATCGCTCGATCTTCACCAACGCGGTCGCCGCCATGACCAAGAAGGCGCGCGGCCTGGAAGCGCCGTTCGCGGCGGCCGACGCCGTCGGCTACGCCATCGACCTGCCGTTCGACGATGGCCTCAAGAAGGAGCGCGAGGGCTTCCTGAAGCTCGTCGCCAGCGATCAGTCCAAGGCGCAGCGTTATGCCTTCTTCGCCGAGCGCGAGGCCAGCAAGATCGCCGGCGTTCCTGAAGGGACCAAGCCGCGGCCCGTGAACCGCGTCGCCATCCTCGGCGCCGGCACGATGGGCGGCGGCATCGCGATGTCCTTTGCCAATGCCGGCGTTCCCGTCACCCTGATCGAGACCGGCGAGGAGCAGCTCAAGCGCGGCATGGGCATCATGCAGAAGAACTGGGAAGCGACCGCGGCGCGCGGCGGCATCCCGGCGGATGCGCCCGCCAAGCGCATGGCGCTGATCAACGGCGTTGTCGGCATCGAGAACGTCGGCGACGCCGACCTCGTCATCGAAGCCGTGTTCGAGACCATGGCGGTGAAGAAGGAAGTGTTCGGCAAGCTCGACCAATACGTCAAGCCGGGCGCCGTGCTCGCCTCCAACACCTCGTACCTGAACATCGACGAGATCGCGAAGTCGACCAAGCGTCCGCAGGACGTGCTTGGCATGCACTTCTTCTCGCCCGCGAACGTGATGAAATTGTGCGAGATCGTGCGCGCCGACAAGACCGCACCGGATGCCCTTGTGACCGCGGTCTCGATCGCGCGCAAAATCGCAAAGGTGCCGGCCGTAGTCGGCGTCTGCGACGGCTTTGTCGGCAACCGCATGCTGGCGCAGCGCGGCAAGCAGTCGGAGAAGCTGCTGTTCGAAGGCGCGCTTCCGCAGCAGGTCGACGCCGTCGTGACGAAGTTCGGCATGCCGATGGGGCCGTTCGCGATGGGTGACCTCGCCGGCCTCGACATCGGCTGGCGCTCGCGCAAGGACCGCGGCATCAAGTCGGAGATCGCGGACGCGCTCTGCGAAGCCGGCCGCTTCGGCCAGAAGACCGGCAAGGGCTATTACAAGTACGAAGCCGGCTCCCGTTCGGCGCTGCCGGATCCCGAAGTCGAGAAGCTGATCGATGAGACGCTGCTTCGTTTGGGCCGCAAGAAGCGCGTCGTCAGCGACGACGAGATCCTCGAGCGCATGATGTATCCGATGATCAACGAGGGCGCGAAGATCCTGGAAGAAGGCATCGCCGCGCGTCCCTCCGATATCGACGTGGTCTGGCTCTATGGCTATGGCTGGCCGATCTACCGCGGCGGCCCGATGTTCTGGGCCGACACCGTCGGGCTCAAGCACATCGCCGATCGTCTCTCTTTCTACGCCAAGGAGACCAACGACCCCAGCCTCGAGCCCGCGCCGCTGCTGAAGAAGCTCGCGGCCGAAGGCAAGACGTTTGCGTCATTGGCCGCGACATCAAAGGCGGCTTGATGGAGCCTTGCGCTTCAATTCTCAGTCATTCCGGGGCGCCCCAGGGCGAACCCGGAATCTCGAGTTTCCGGGTTCGATGCTTCGCATCGCCCCGGAATGACTGTCTGTGGTTTAAGGAAGCTATGACCCATCCCGGCGAACAGTTTTATCCCGAGGGCGTGCGCTGGGACGACACCATCGTCCAGGGCACGCTCCCCGACCTGCTGGCAAAAGCCGCGGCCGAGTACGGACCGCGCACCGCGCTGGAATTCCGGGATCGTCCGATCAGCTACACCGAGCTCGCCGCGATGGCCGAGCGCGCAGCCGCCGCCTTCCTGCGCGCCGGCTACGGCAAGAACAGTTCGGTCGCGCTGTTCCTCGGCAATACGCCGGACCATCCCGTCAATTTTTTCGGCGCGCTGAAGGCCGGCGCCCGCGTCGCGCATCTCTCACCACTCGACGGCGAGATCGCGCTGACGCACAAGGTCTCCGATTCCGGTTCGCGCCTGCTCGTCACCACCAACCTCGCGGCGCTGCTGCCGACCGCGCTGAAATTCCTGGAAAAGGGCCTGATCGACCGCCTGGTCGTCTGCGAGGAGGACAGTTGGGGCAAGGTCGGCACGCCGCAGGCACCGATCCCCGATGATCCCCGCATCGTCACCTTCAGGGCCTTCGTCGAGGGCGCGACTGCGCCGGCGCAGTGGCCATCCGTGACGACCGACGACGTCGCGCTGCTGCAATATACCGGCGGCACCACCGGCCTGCCCAAAGGCGCCATGCTGACGCACGGCAACCTCACCTCGGCGGTGTCGATCTTCGACATCTGGGGCAAGCCGTCCCGAGCTGCGCGTGGCGACGTGGTCGAGCGCGTGATCGGCGTGCTGCCGCTGTTCCATATCTATGCGCTGAGCCTCGTGCTGCTGTGCTCGCTCCGCCGCGGCTATCTGATCTCGCTGCATCAGCGCTTCGATGTCGAAGCCGTGATGCGCGACATCGAGGTCAAGCGCGCAACCTATTTCCCGGGCGTGCCGACGATGTGGATCGCGATTGCAGCGCTCCCGGATCTCGAGAAGCGCGACTTCTCCTCGCTCAGCACCATTGGCTCCGGCGGCGCGCCGCTGCCGGTGGAGATCGCGAGTTTCTTCGAGCGCAAGGTCGGCAAGAAGCTCAAGAGCGGCTGGGGCATGACCGAGACCTGCTCGCCGGGCACCGGCCACCCGCCGGTTGGTCCCGACAAGCCGGGCTCGATCGGCCTGATGCTGCCCGGCATCGAGCTCGACGTCGTCGCGCTGGACGATCCGACGCGCGTATTGCCGCCGGGCGAAGTCGGCGAGATCCGCATCAAGGGCCCGAACGTCATCAGGGGCTATTGGAACAAGCCCGAGGGATCCGCCGAGGCCTTCGTCGACGGCCGCTTCGTCACGGGCGACATCGGCTATGTCGATAGCGACGGTTATTTCTTCCTGGTCGACCGCAAGAAGGACATGATCATCTCCGGCGGCTTCAACGTTTATCCGCAAATGATCGAGCAGGCGATCTATACCATACCAGGCGTGCACGAGGTGATCGTGCTCGGCATTCCCGACTCGTATCGCGGCGAGGCCGCAAAAGCCTTCATCAAGCTCAGGCCCGGCGCAAAGCCGTTCTCGCTCGACGAACTGCGCGCGCAGCTCGCCGGCAAGCTCGGCAAGCACGAAATGCCGGCGGAGGTCGAATTCGTCGACGATCTGCCGCGCACGCCGGTCGGAAAGCTGTCGCGCCATGAGTTGCGCCAGCAGCAGAAACCATCACAATCCGCCCAACTTGCCACCCGACTTGCATCAGGAGATCGCTCTTGACCGACGCCGTCATCGTTTCCACCGCCCGTACCCCGATCGGCAAGGCCTATCGCGGCGCGCTCAACGCCACCGAGGGCGCAACCCTGCTCGGCCACGCCATCGGCGAAGCCGTCGCGCGCGCCAAGATCGATCCCAAGGAGGTCGAGGACGTCGTGATGGGGGCGGCGCTCCAGCAGGGCGCGACCGGCGGCAACATCGCGCGCAAGGCGCTGCTCCGTGCCGGTCTCCCCGTCACCGTCGCCGGCACCACCATCGACCGGCAATGCGCCTCGGGCCTGCAGGCGATCGCGCTCGCCGCACGTTCGGTGATTTTTGATGGTGTGGAGATCGCGGTCGGCGGCGGCGGCGAGTCCATCTCGCTGGTGCAGAATGACAAGATGAACGGCTTCCATGCGCAGGACCCGGCGCTGCTCGAGATCAAGGGCGAGGTCTACATGCCCATGATCGACACCGCCGAAATCGTCGCCAAGCGCTACGGCATCTCGCGCGAGAAGCAGGACGAATATTCGCTGGAGAGCCAGCGCCGCACCGCCGCGGCCCAGCAGGGCGGCAAATTCAAGGACGAGCTCGCGCCGATCACCACCAAAATGGCGGTGACCGACAAGGCGACCGGTGCAGTCTCGTTCAAGGACGTCACGCTGTCGCAGGACGAGGGCCCGCGCCCCGAGACCACCGCAGAAGGCCTCGCCGGCCTCAAGGCCGTGCGCGGTGAAGGCTTTTCGGTCACCGCCGGCAATGCCAGCCAGCTTTCGGACGGCGCCAGCGCGAGCGTGATCATGAGCGACAAGGAAGCGGCGAAGCGCGGGCTGAACCCGCTCGGCATCTTCCGCGGCTTCGTCTCCGCCGGCTGCGAGCCGGACGAGATGGGCATCGGCCCCGTGTTCGCGGTGCCGCGCCTGCTCAAGCGTCATGGCCTGACCGTCGACGACATCGGCCTGTGGGAGCTCAACGAAGCCTTCGCGGTGCAGGTGCTGTATTGCCGCGACAAGCTCGGCATCGACCCCGACAAGATCAACGTCGACGGCGGCGCGATCGCGGTGGGCCATCCCTACGGCATGTCGGGCGCGCGTCTCACCGGCCACGCTCTGATCGAAGGCCGCCGTCGCAAGGCGAAGTATGCGGTCGTCACCATGTGCGTCGGCGGCGGCATGGGCGCCGCAGGGCTTTTTGAGGTGTTGCAGTAACCGTCGTCCCGGCGAAAGCCGGGACCCATACGCCGCAGCAGGCGTTTGGGGCACAGACAATAATGGCCTGTGCAAGACAACAAAGAGTTGTGGTTATGGGTCCCGGCCTTCGCCGGGACGACAAGGGTAGGAGGATCCGATGGATCTCGCATTCACGAAGGAAGAGCAGGCGTTTCGCGAGGAAGTGCGGTCATTCTTCCGCGACAACGTGCCGCCGGATACGCGGCGCAAGCTGGTCGAGGGCCGCCACCTCTCGAAGGACGAGATGGTGACGTGGTGGCGCATCCTCAACAAGAAGGGCTGGGGCGTCAGCCACTGGCCGAAGCAATATGGCGGCACGGGGTGGACCTCCGTGCAGCACTACATTTTCAACGAGGAGCTGCAGTCCTATCCGGCGCCGCAGCCGCTCGCCTTCGGCGTCAGCATGGTCGGTCCTGTCATCTACACCTTCGGCAATGAAGAGCAGAAGAAGCAGTATCTGCCCCGCATCGCCAATGTCGACGATTGGTGGTGCCAGGGTTTCTCCGAGCCCGGCTCCGGCTCCGACCTCGCCTCGCTCAAGACCAAGGCCGAGCGCAAGGGCGACAAGTGGATCATCAACGGCCAGAAGACCTGGACCACGCTCGCCCAGCACGCCGACATGATCTTCTGCCTCTGTCGCACCGATCCCTCCGCCAAGAAGCAGATGGGCATCTCCTTCATCGTGTTCTCGATGAAGTCCAAGGGAGTCACGGTGCGCCCGATCCAGACCATCGACGGCGGCGTCGAGGGTCAACGAGGTCTTCTTCGACGACGTCGAAGTGCCCATCGAGAACCTGATCGGCGAGGAGAACAAGGGCTGGGATTACGCGAAATTCCTGCTCGGCAATGAGCGCACCGGCATCGCGCGCGTCGGCGTCTCCAAGGAGCGGCTCCGCCGCATCCGCGATCTCGCCGGCAAGGTTGAATCCGGCGGCAAGCCGATCATCCAGGACGCGGCCTTCCGCGACAAGCTCGCGGCCTGCGAGATCGAGCTCAAGGCGCTCGAACTGACGCAGCTCCGCGTCGTCGCCGACGAAGGCAAGCACGGCAAGGGCAAGCCCAATCCGGCTTCCTCCGTGCTGAAGATCAAGGGCTCCGAGATCCAGCAGACCACCACCGAGTTGCTGATGGAAGTGATCGGCCCGTTCGCAGCACCCTACGACGTGCACGGCGATGACGGCTCGAACGAAGCCATGGACTGGACCGCCCAGATCGCGCCGAGCTACTTCAACAACCGCAAGGTCTCGATCTACGGCGGCTCCAACGAGATCCAGCGCAACATCATCGCCAAGGCGGTGCTGGGGCTGTGATGCTCTCTTCTTTCCCCCTCTCCCCGTTCTTACGGGGAGAGGGAGGGGTGAGGGGCCTCTCTCCGAGCAGGGACTGTCGAGAGAGCGGTACCCCCTCACCCGACACGCTTCGCGTGTCGACCTCTCCCCGCAAGCGGGGCGAGGTGAAGAAGAGCCCCACGCAATGCTGACACCAGTGACTTGAGGAAACAGAAATGGATTTTGATCTGAACGAGGAGCAACGCCTTCTCAAGGAAAGCATCGACGGCCTCTTGACCGATTCCTACGATTTCGAGAGCCGCAAGAAGTACATGAAGGAGAAGGGCGGCTGGAGCCGGACCGTCTGGGGCAAGCTCGCTGAGCAGGGCCTGCTCGGTCTGCCCTTCGCGGAGGCCGATGGCGGCTTCGGCGGCGGCGGCGTCGAGACCATGATCGTGATGGAGGCGCTCGGCAAGGCACTGGTGCTCGAGCCTTATCTCGCGACCGTCGTGATCGGCGGCGGCTTCCTGCGCCATGCGGGCAGCGATGCGCAGAAGGCCGCGCATGTGCCCGGCATCGTCGACGGCAGCAAGACGCTTGCGTTTGCCCAGCTCGAGAAGAACTCGCGCTACGATCTCTTCGACGTCACCACGACGGCGAAGAAGAAGGGCGAGGGTTGGGTCATCGACGGCGAGAAATTCGTCGTGCTCAACGGCGAGAACGCGGATACCCTGATCGTGACTGCGCGCACCAAGGGCGAGCGCCGCGACAAGAGCGGCATCGGCGTGTTCCTGGTTCCGGCCGATGCCAAGGGCGTCGCCAAGAAATCGTACCCGACCCAGGACGGCCTGCACGCCGCCGACATCACCTTCACCGGCGTCGAAATCGGCGCCGATGCAGTGCTCGGCAATCCCGACGATTCGCTCGCGCTGATCGAGCGTGTGGTCGACGAAGCCCGCATCGCGCTCTGCGCCGAAGCGGTCGGCCTGATGGACGAGTCGCTCAAGACCACCGTCGAGTACATCAAGACGCGCAAGCAGTTCGGTGTCGCGATCGGCTCGTTCCAGAGCCTCCAGCACCGCGCCTCCGACATGTTCGTCGCCGCCGAGCAGGCGCGATCGATGTCGATGTTCGCGACCATGGCTGCTGATTTCGAGGACGCCAAGGAGCGCAGCAACGCCGTTGCCGCGGCCAAGGTGCAGATCGGCAAGTCGCTGAAGTTCGTCGGACAGCAGGCGATCCAGCTCCACGGCGGCATCGGCATGACCATGGAGGCGAAGATCGGCCACTACTTCAAGCGCCTGACCATGATCGAGAACTCGTTCGGCGACACCGACTACCACCAGCGCCGCGTCGCGGACGGCGGCGGGTTGATCTAAGCCGCAAGGTCGCTGTCATCCCCCGCGCAGGCGGGGGATCCAGTACGCTGAGGCTTCTCGGTTCTAGCCGTGCCGTCTCTGGAATACTGGATCGCCCGGTCGAGCCGGGCGATGACGACCGAACAAGTGGCCTCAACGGAGCAACAACAATGAAAAACACCCCGTTCGATCTCACCGGCAAGGTTGCCGTGGTCACCGGCTCCAGCCGCGGCATCGGTCGCTCCTCCGCCGAGCTGCTTGCAAAGCTCGGCGCCAAAGTGGTGGTCTCCTCGCGCAAGGCCGATGCCTGCAAGGCAGTCGCCGACGGCATCAAGGCGGCTGGCGGTGACGCCACCGTCATCCCCTGCAACATCGCGCGCAAGCAAGAGGTCGAGGCGCTGATCGCGGGTGCGACCAAGCACTACGGCAAGATCGACATCCTCGTCTGCAACGCCGCCGTCAACCCGTATTACGGCCCGCTGCTCGACATCACCGACGAGGCCTTCGACAAGATCATGGGCAGCAACGTCAAGAGCAACATCTGGCTTTCGGCGCTGGCGATCCCGCAGATGGCCGAGCGCGGCAACGGCTCCGTCGTCATCATCTCCTCGATCGGGGGCTTGCGCGGCTCGACCGTGATCGGCGCCTACGGCATCTCCAAGGCCGCCGACTTCGCGCTGTGTCGTTCGCTCGCCGGCGAATGGGGCCCGAAAGGCGTCCGCGTCAACTGCATCGCGCCCGGCCTCGTGAAAACCGATTTCGCCCGCGCGCTGTGGGAAGACGAAGCAAATCTAAAACGCCGCACCGCCACCACGCCTCTTCGCCGCATCGGCGAACCCGACGAAATCGCCGGCGCAGTCGCCTACCTCGCCTCCGACGCGTCGAGCTTCATGACCGGACAGACCATCGTCATCGATGGCGGCGTGACCACGGCGGCGGCGTAGGTCTCTCAGCTCGTCGTCCCGGCCTAGTGCGCAATTGCGCACGGGGGGCCGGGACCCAAAACCACAGGGAGTGGTTTGGCGAAGACTGGTCATGCTGGATCGGCATCGTGCGCAATCGATGAATCACGCGGTATGGGTCCCGGCCTTCGCCGGGACGACAGCTGAGCCCGTCTTGACCTTCCCGCCCTAATCCGCTCCCTTTGGCGCGACACAATCTCCCCACACCGGACAACGCCGGGACAACGCCAAAGAAACCCCAAGGTTTGCTTCCATGTCTTTCGTCCTTGCCATCGACCAGGGCACCACCTCCTCGCGCGCGATCGTGTTTCGCGGCGACATATCCATTGCGGCGAAGGCGCAGGCCGAGTTTCCGCAGCATTTCCCGGCCTCGGGCTGGGTCGAGCACGAGCCCGAGGACATCTGGACCTCCACCGTATCGGTCTGCCGCGACGCGATCGCGCAGGCCGGCATCAGCGCAAAGGACATCGCCGCGATCGGGATCACCAACCAGCGCGAGACCACCGTGGTGTGGGACCGCGCCACCGGGCAGGCCGTGCACCGCGCCATCGTCTGGCAGGACCGCCGTACCGCCGACATCTGCGCCAGACTGAAAGCCGACGGCCGCGAGCCCGTGATCTCGCAGAAGACCGGCCTGATCATCGATCCCTATTTCTCCGGCACCAAGGTCGCCTGGATTCTCGACCACGTCCCCGGCGCACGGGCGCGCGCCGCCCGCGGCGAATTGATGTTCGGCACCGTCGATTGCTATCTGCTGTGGCGCCTCACCGGCGGCAAGGTGCATGCCACCGACGCCACCAACGCCTCGCGCACGCTGCTGTTCAACATCCACACCGGCGAGTGGGACGACGAGCTCTTGGAGATCATCGGCGTGCCGCGCTCGATGCTGCCCGAGGTGAAGGATTCCTCCGCCCGTTTCGGCGAGAGCACGCCGGACCTGTTCGGCGGCGCGATTGCGATCTCCGGCATCGCCGGCGACCAGCAGGCCGCGACCATCGGCCAGGCCTGCTTCCGCCCGGGCATGATGAAATCCACCTACGGCACCGGCTGCTTCGCCCTGCTCAACACCGGCACCACGCCGGTGGCCTCGAAGAACAAGCTGCTCACCACCATCGCCTACCAGCTCGGCGGCAAACGCACCTACGCGCTCGAAGGCTCGATCTTCGTCGCGGGCTCGGCGGTGCAATGGCTGCGCGACGGCCTCGGCATCATCAAGCACGCCGCCGAGACCGGACCGCTCGCCGATCAGTCCGACTCCATGCAGAGCGTCTATCTGGTGCCGGCCTTCGTTGGCATGGGCGCGCCATACTGGAATCCGCGCGTCCGCGGCGCGCTGTTCGGCCTCACCCGCAACACCGGCCCGGCCGAGCTCGCCCACGCCGCGCTGGAAAGTGTCTGCTACCAGACTTTTGACCTTTGGGCCGCAATGCGCGCGGACTGGCCGAGCTCGGAAACGGCAAGCGTCGTGCTCCGCGTCGACGGCGGCATGACCGCGTCCGACTGGACCATGCAGCGCCTCGCCGACCTGCTCGACGCGCCGGTCGACCGCCCGGTGATCCAGGAGACCACGGCGCTGGGTGCCGCCTATCTCGCGGGCCTCCAGGCCGGCGTCTATCCCGAGCCGACCAAATTCGCCGACAACTGGCGCCTCGAGCATCGCTTCAAGCCCAACATGAGCCAGGCGACGAGGGAGCGGAAGCTGGCGGGCTGGGCGCGGGCGGTGAAGGGCGTGCTCGCGAGCGACGAGGGCGACGGCTAGGCGGATCTCGTAGCCTGGATGGAGCGCAGCGAAATCCGGGGTTCTCCATGGCACGATTCCCGGATTGCGCTGCGCTCCATCCGGGCTACAAGAAACAGCAACAAAGGGAGCACCAACAATGAACACGGATTTCAACCGGGTCATGCAGAAGCTTTATGGCGCAGCGATCTGCGCCGCGCTGCTCACCTCGACCGCCATTGCGCGTGAGAAGCCGGACCCGCTCGGAAGCGCGCGTCAGGTCAAGACCGACGTCGCCGGTCTCAACGCTCCCGCGCAGATTCTGGTCGATGTCTGGGGCATCCCTCACATCTATGCAGGCAATGAGCATGACCTGTTTTTCCTGCAAGGCTTCAACGCCGCGCGTGACCGGCTCTGGCAGATCGATCTCTGGCGCAAGCGCGGGCTTGGTCTGCTGGCCAAGGATTTCGGCCCGGCCTATGCCGAACAGGACAAGGCGCTGCGGCTCTTTCTCTATCGCGGCGATATGAATGCGGAATGGGCGGCTTACGGCCCCAAGGGAAAGACCTACGCGGAGGCATTCGTCGCCGGGGTCAACGCCTATGTCGCCGACGTGCGCGCGGGCAAGCGCCCGCTGCCGATCGAGTTCAGGATCGCCGGCACCAGGCCGGATCCATGGACGGCGGATGACATCGTCCGCATCCGCAGCCACGGCTTGACGCGCAATGTCGCCTCCGAGGTCAAGCGCTCCTTGGTCGCCTGCGCGGCCGGCCTCGATGCCGATCGCTTTCGCGTCAAGCTCGAGCCGGCGTGGACGACGAAGGTGCCGGATGGTCTCGATCCCTGCAGCGTACCGAAGGCCGTGCTGGCGCCTTACGATCTGGCGACGCGCCCGGTCGCCTTTGCCGCGCCGAAAGATCGCCAGGCCGCACTCGCGCACGATCCGGACAAGTACCTCACCGAGGCCGACCTGCAACGCGATACCATCGGCTCCAACAATTGGGTGATCGCGGCCTCGCGGACCGCGACGGGACGGCCGATCCTCGCCAACGATCCGCATCGCGAGCACAGCGTGCCGTCGCTGCGCTACATCGTCGGCCTCAATGCGCCCGGCCTCTCCGTGATCGGCGCGGGCGAGCCGGCGCTGCCCGGCATCTCGATCGGCCACAACGGCACCATCGCCTTCGGTCTCACCATCTTCAACGTCGACCAGGAAGACCTCTACGTCTACGAGCTCAATCCGCAGCACCCCAACCAGTACCGCTATGGCAGCGGCTGGGAGGACATGCGCATCGTGCACGAGAAGGAGCAGGTGAAAGGCGAAGCCGATCGCGACCTCGAGCTGAAATTCACCCGGCATGGTCCGGTGATCTATGTCGACGACGCCAACAAGCGTGCCTTCGCCGTGCGCTCGATCTGGTTCGAGCCCGGCACCTCGGCCTATTTCGGCTCCTCCGACTACATGACCGCGAAGGATTGGAACGGTTTCCTCGGCGCCATGCGGCGCTGGGGCGCGCCGTCCGAGAATCAGGTCTATGCGGACACCAAGGGCAATATCGGCTGGGTTGCCGCCGGCAAGACGCCGCGGCGCGCCAACTATGATGGCCTGATGCCGGTGCCCGGCGACGGCCGCTACGAATGGCAGGGTTTTCTCTCGCTCGACGAACTGCCCAAGGCCTATCAGCCCAAGCAGGGCTTTCTCGCCACCGCCAACCAGATGAACCTGCCGGCGGATTATCCTGTCAGCGAGCGCAAGGTCGGTTTCGAATGGGCGGACAGTGCGCGCTGGCAGCGCATCACCGAGGTGCTGCAGGCCAACAGCAAGGTGACGCTGGCCGATGCCATGGATCTGCAGAACGACGACACCACGATGCTGGGGCGGCGGCTGGTCAAGCTGCTGCAGCCGCTCACTTCGGACGATGCCAACGTGAAGAAAGGCCTCGAACTGCTCAAGCCGTGGGACGCGCGTGATGCCGCTGACAGCGCCGCTGCCGCATTGTTCGAGGTCTGGATCGCCAATCATCTTGGACCGGTACTGTTGAAGACCACGGCGCCCAAGGCCGCCGACCTGATCGCGCCCGAGGCGTCCAGCATTTCGGCGCTTGTCGCCTTCCTGGAATCTCCAGACGCGTCGTTTGGCTCCGATCCCGCCGCCGCCCGCGACCAGATCCTGCGCGACAGCCTTGGCGCCGCGGTGGCCGATGTGACAGCCAAGCTCGGGGCCGATTCCTCAACCTGGCGCTGGGGCCGCCTGCACGTCGCAAAATTCGACCATGCTCTGATGCCGCTTGCCGACAAGGCGACGGCCGCTCAGCTCTCGGTCGGTCCGCTGGCCTATGGCGGCGCCGCCAATGTGCCGCGCGCTGCCACCTATCGCCGCACCGATTATCAGCTGTTCGCCGGCGCCTCGTTCCGCATGGTGCTCGACGTCGGCAATTGGGATGCGAGCCGCACCATCAACACACCGGGCCAGTCGGGCGATCCCTTCAGCGGCCATTATCGCGACCTCGCGCCGCTCTGGGCGACCGGCCAGTATGTGCCGCTGCTCTACAGCCGCGCTGCGGTCGAGGCGGCGACGGCGGAGGCGATCACGCTGACGCCGCGGTGAATGAGGCGTATCCACAAACTCCGCCGTCGTCCTGGCGAAAGCCAGGACCCATAACCACCGAGCTAAGTTGTCTTGGACCGCTGGTCGCCCTAGCCTGCCGCAACGGCGACCAGCTGTGGTAATGGGTCCTGGCTTTCGCCAGGACGACCCGGAATGTGTGGCCGGCGTTCAGCTTCAAAGGGACGCATCCCATGATCCTCCCCGACGGCTATTCCGACATCCCCGCCGGCAAGATCGCTGCCGTCGTCACGCATCTCGAGATGACCGCGCGGCCGCCGCTGCGTGACGATCCCCTTGGCGCATGGACCCTGCGCAAGGTCGATACTCCCGCGCTTCATTGGTATCGCGACCTCCATCGCCGCGTCGGGGAGGAGTGGTTGTGGTTTTCGCGGGCGCGCATGAACGACGCCGAGCTCGCCGCAATCATCCATGCACCGGGCGTCGAGGTCTATGCGCTTGTCGTGGACGGCCACGATGAAGGTCTGCTGGAGCTGGACTTTCGCGAGGCCGGCCAATGCGAGCTCGTGTATTTCGGCGTCACCGCAAAACTGATCGGCAGTGGTGCCGCCCGTTTTATGATGAACCGCGCGCTTGAGCTCGCGTGGTCACGCGGCCTGTCTCGCGTCTGGGTGCACACCTGCACCTTCGACCATCCGTCCGCCGTCGCATTCTATCAGCGCTCGGGCTTCCGTCCGTTCCGCCGCCAGATCGAGATCGCCGACGACCCGCGGCTCGATGGCACGGCGGCACGGACGGCGGCGAAGCATGTGCCGATCATCGAATAGTGCGCAGCGGCCTCCCCACCGTCATTGCGAGGAGCCCTTGCGACGAAGCAATCCAGTCTGTTTCCGTGGAAAGATACTGGATCGCTTCGCTGCGCTCGCAATGACGGAGTGTGGCGCTGTCGTCGCGTTGCATTGGGGCTACGCGTGGCGGGATCACCGGATCACGCCAACACTCGGTTCCGGAAGATCATAGGCAGCGAGACACCACAATCGCTCGGTCAATGGCTGCACGGGCGGAGCATGCAGCTCTCCGTAGCTAGAGAGCAGCGGGAGGCTGGACTCCCATCGATGGATGACGAACACCACGCGATACTGTTTCGCCGCGGGCAGTCTTTGCTTGTAGTCGGTCTCGATCACCGTCTCGCCATCTGCGGTCAGGAACGTTTCGTTCCACGCCATCTCTGCGTGCCCTTCGGGGTTGGACGGATCGATTTGGGTAAAATCATGAGGATTGAACCGCGCGTCCGGATTCGCCACGAACACCTCGAGAATTACAGCGTCATCCATGTAACCTCGTAGATTGTCTTCCAATTTCCGCCGCTCCTCACCAGTCAGAGGCACTATTTCATCGCCCCTGCCGACTTTCCGCAGCAGAGACTTTACCTCTTCGCTGAAATTGGGGGGATCGTGTGAGTCGATCAATTCCCGGACGAAACGGGCATAGGCAGCATTGTCAGCGCTGAAGGAGTAGGCGCCCAGGAGAGTGAGTGAGGGAGGCTGGTCAGCAGTCAAATCGCTCTGCTCCGTGCGGCGATGAGTCCGTGGTACCCGATTATGCGAAGCTCGCTAGCCGTTGAAATTGACTGCCGTGGTGTTGGCACCACAAACCAGCACCGCGACCCGCTCGCCGGGTGAGGGACGATAGCGACCGGAGAGCAAGGCGGCAAAGGCGGCCGCGCCACCAGGCTCGGCTACCAGGCGCAGGCTCGACCACAACGCCGACTGCGCCTGCCTGATCGCATCGTCGGTAACCAGGACGACGCGCTCGACATGGGCCCGCGCAATCGGAAACATCAATTGCCCGACACGTCGCGGGGCGAGGCTGTCGGCAGCAATGCCACCCGCGGGCGCATCGACCGGCGCGCCCGCCGCGAAGGCGGCGTGAAGCGTGGGCGATTGCTCCGGCTCGACCGCGACGATGCGCGTCCTGCCGGCACTCCAGGCTGCCATACCACCGATCAGGCCGCCGCCGCCGACTGCAACCAGCACCGTGTCGATGCCCGCTGCATCCTGCTCCAGCTCCATGCCGACGCTGCCCTGACCGAGCAAGGTCTCGACCTGGTCGTAAGCATGCACCGCCATGGCGCCGGTCTGCGCGACATGGGTTTCGCTCGCGGCGAGCGCGTCGGCATAGCGGCTGCCCGCGACCACGAGTTTCGCGCCATAGCCTCTGATCCGCTCGGCCTTGGCCGGCGAGGTGATGTCGGGCACGAAGATCGTGGCGGGAACGCCGAGCCGCTGCGCCGCGTAAGCCACCGCCGCACCATGATTGCCGCCCGATGCGGCGACGACCCCGGCCTCCGGCACCTGCCGCAACAGCAGGTTGGCGAAGGCGCCGCGCGCCTTGAACGATCCGGAATGCTGCAGCATCTCGAGCTTGAAAATGACGGGCGAAGCCGGCAGGCCAAAATCGGCGAGATCGGCCTCAACGAGCGGCGTGCGCCGTATGTGCGGACGGATGACGGCCTCGGTCGCCGCGATCCGCTCCCGATTGATGTCCATTGTTGCTGCCATGATGCCGTCCTTGATAGCGCATCCGGCAGGCGCTGTCGCGGTGCCGTTGCATCCGGCGCAATGCTCCACTTCCATGATTTTGCTTGCGCCACTGCGGCCTTGCCGTGGAAACTGATCGACCCTGCCTCGTCCAAAAGCCAGAGAAGAGCGCAAAACCATGTTCCTGATCGGCCAATACGACTCCCCCTTCGTCCGCCGCGTCGCGATTGCGCTGCGGCTTTACGGGTTCGCCTTCGAGCATCGGCCGTGGTCGACCTTCGGCGATGCCGACAAGATCGCGCCCTATAATCCGCTGCGCAGGGTGCCGACGCTGGTGCTCGACGACGGTGAGGCGCTGATCGAGAGTACGGTCATCCTCGATTATCTCGACGAATTGGTAGGGCCGGAGAAGGCGATGCTGCCGCGCTCCGGCGCCGAGCGCCGGCGTCATTTGCGCATCTGCGCGCTCGCCTCCGGTCTCGGCGACAAGGCCGTGAGCCTGCTCTACGAGCGCGTGTTGCGGAAGGAGCAGCTTGCGCTGTGGGTCGAGCGGTGCGAGGCGCAGATCGCGGACGTGCTGGCAGCGCTGGAGGCCGAGCGCGCCAAGGTGACCACGCCATACTGGCTGGGCGAGCGCATCGGCCACGCCGACATTGCGGTGGCCTGCGTCGTGCGCTTCACCCGCGAGGCGCACCCGCTTCTGTTCGAGCCCTCGCGCTATCCGGCGCTGTCGGCGCATGCCGACGCGTGCGAGGCGCTGGCGCCGTTCCAGGAGATCGTGCAGCCACTGTCACCGCCGAAGGGGTGAGGCTTTTTCAATCTCTCCCGCGGGCGGCAGGGCAATCGCAGTTGAAGAAGCATATGGCTGGAAGCTCGGCTGCGGCCATCCTTCGAGACGCCCGCCTGCGGCGGGCCCTCAGGATGAGGGGGTACGTATGCGGCAGCATTTTCAACGCAGGTGGATGCAGCTGAGCCTCATCCTGAGGAGGCCGCGAAGCGGTCGTCTCGAAGGACGAGGCGCTCGCTCAGGCGCCGCTACGCGAACCCGACCTTGATCAGGATCATCAGGAAAAGGCCGCCGACGACCGCGCAGACCGCGGCGCCGATCAGCGGCCCCAGCGCGCCTTTCCGGCTTGCGGGCTCCAGCACGGCCTGCCCCGGCTGGTCCGGATCGTAATAGACCTTAACGCTCTTCCCGGGCCGGTATTTCGCCGCGCCCTCTTCGGCGACCTCGCGCAGCCCGGAGATCATGGTGCCGTTCCAATCGACTTCGGTGCCGATGAAGTCGCGCTTGCCGACCCTGTAGGCGTAGCGCAAGTCGACCTGATAGCGGTGGACGAGCTTTGACGTCGTCGGTCGATTGTCGTGCTCGGTCTTCTCCTCGACGATTTCCTCGATCACGTCGCAATGGGTGATCCTGCCGGCAGCGGTCGGCCAGCGCAGGCTGGCGCTCGCCAGCCGGCGCGTCCGGACATAATCGGCGGCGAGGAACACCCCGCCCACGAGCACGATGATCGGCACCGCGAACGCGAACAGCGGCACGCCCTTGTCGGCGTAGAGCACGTGGCCTGCGAACGAATGCGCGGTCAGCGTGGCGGCGATGATGCCGAACACCATTGTGAACGCCACCAGTGCTGCGACGTTCTGCGCGGCGGCGGGCTCCAGCAGCGCCTCGGTCGGTTGCTTCGGATCGACGTGGACGTCGACATGGGCGCCGACCGGATAGCGTCCGGTCAGTTTTGCGGCCAGGACCCTCGTGGTGATGACGGTGCCGCCAACAAAGACCTTGTCGCCTTCCAGCTCCTGGCCGCCGGCCTGATAGCGGTAGCGGATGATGGGCTTGGCGTCGTTCCGATCGTCCGAGGAATGCGTCGCCGGCTGGTCGACCTGGGAGACCGTGATGATGCCCTCCACCTTGTCCCAGCTCCGCGCCGCCACCATCCGGCCTCGCATGCGGATCAGATTGAACAGCGTCAATCCAAACAGCAGCACGGCGATGCCGGCGGCAATCTGGGTCCACATCAATTGTTGGGCGTTCAGCATCCGATTCCCCTGCACTTCGGCGGCGACCGCCATTGGTCGCGGTGAACGCGCGTTGCGTTCACGGCATGGTGGGTCGTGGGGGGCGCAACGCTCCGCGAGAATGCGAAACGTTTGGATATGTGAGTTGGAGAGGCGATGCCCTTGCCCACACTCCGTCATTGCGAGCGCAGCGAAGCAATCCAGAATCTCTCCGCGGAGACACACTGGATTGCTTCGCTGCGCTCGCAATGACGAGATCGGGGTGGAGAGCCTCTACCGTTCAACGGGCGAGGTCTGCGATGATGAAACAATACAGGTGTTTTGCCCGACGGAGCAAGTCTTTTTCGGGTAAGAAGAAATTCTGCAGGCTTTTCAACCCCATCGCTACTGTGCATGGGGTTGTTTTCGCATTTTTTGTTTGAAGGGTGCTTAGCCTGCGCCCGCGCGCTTCTTCTGCCAGACCAGATGCACCGCGCAGGTGCAGCCCGGCGGATGCGAGGCAAGCTCCTTCGATGTCTCGTCATTGGCCGGCGTTGCCGCGAACGCCGCCTTGTCGCTCGCGCCCTCTCGCGCCGGAATGTAGTTCAGGATCGGCGCGAGCCAGCGCTCGGTCTCGGCGACGCTCATGCCCTTGCGCGCGGCATAATCCTCGACCTGATCGCGCTCGATCTTGCCGACGCCGAAATAATAGCTCTCGGGGCTAGCGAGATAGAGCCCCGACACGGAGGAGCCCGGCCACATCGCAAAGCTCTCGGTCAGCTTCACGCCGGCGGTGTTTTCGGCGTCGAGCAGCTCGAACAGCGTGGCCTTCTCCGTGTGATCGGGCTGCGCGGGATAGCCGGGAGCGGGACGGATGCCCTGGTACTTTTCGAGGATCAACTCGTCGGTCGAGAGCGTCTCGTCCGGCGCATAGGCCCAGAACTCGCGGCGGACGCGGGCATGCATGCGCTCGGCGAAGGCTTCGGCGAGGCGGTCGGCCAGCGCTTTGCACAGGATCGAGGAGTAGTCGTCATTGGCCATCTTGAAACGGTCGGCGACCACATCCTCGCCGATGCCGGCGGTGACGACGAAGCCGCCGACATAATCGGGCACGCCGGTGGTGGCGGGCGCGACGAAGTCGGACAGCGCGGCGTTGAAACGGCCCTCGCGCTTATCGAGCTGCTGGCGCAGCGTGTGCAGCGTCGCGATCGTCCTGGTCCGGCTCTCGTCGGCATAGAGCACGATGTCGTCGCCCTGCGCATGGGCCGGCCAGAAGCCGACGGTGGCCCGCGCGCGGAACCATTTCTCCTTGACGATCAGGTCGAGCATCTTGCGCGCGTCGTCGTAGAGCGAGCGCGCGACTTCGCCGACCTTGGCATCGCTAAGGATGGCGGGGAAGCGCCCGGCGAGCTCCCAGGTCTGGAAGAACGGCGTCCAGTCGATATAGGGCACGAGCTCGGCGAGATCGTAGTCGTCGAAGCTCCTGGTGCCAAGGAAGGTCGGCTTCACCGGCTTGTTCGCAGCGAAGTCGACCGGCACGCGGTTGGCGCGGGCGGTCGCCAGCTTCAGCCGCTTCTTGTCGGCCTGGGCGCGCATATGCGCATCCGAGATCTTGGCGTATTCGGCCCGAACTTCGGCGGCATAGGCCTCGCGCCTCTCGGGCGACAGCAGAGCAGACGCAACACCAACCGCGCGGCTGGCGTCGTTGACATGCACCACGGGGCCGGCGCGATAGCTCGGGTCGATCTTCACCGCGGTATGCACGCGGCTTGTGGTGGCGCCGCCGATCAGTAGCGGCAGCTTGAGGCCTTCGCGCTGCAATTCTGCGGCGAAGAACGCCATCTCGTCGAGCGAGGGCGTGATCAGGCCGGACAGCCCGACGATGTCGGCCTTCTCCGCCTTTACGGTCTCGACGATCTTGGCCGCCGGTACCATCACGCCGAGATCGATGACCTCGTAATTGTTGCACTGGAGCACGATGCCGACGATGTTCTTGCCGATATCGTGGACGTCGCCCTTGACGGTCGCGAGCACGATCTTGCCGGCGGACGATGAGCCTTCCGTGCCGATGCCGTTGGCGAGATTGCGCGCCTTCTCCTCTTCCATGAACGGCATCAGCCAGGCGACAGCCTGCTTCATCACGCGGGCCGACTTCACCACCTGCGGCAGGAACATCTTGCCGTCGCCGAAGAGATCGCCGACCACGTTCATGCCGGCCATCAGCGGACCCTCGATCACGTCGAGCGGGCGCTTCGAGGCCTTGCGTGCCTCCTCGGTATCCTGCTCGATGAACTCGGTGATGCCGTGCACCAATGCGTGCGACAGCCGCTTCGCCACCGGCCATTCGCGCCAGGCGAGATCGGCTTCCTTGGTCTGGGTCTTGTTGCCGCGGAATCTTTCCGCGAGCGCCAGCAGACGCTCGGACGCACCGGGGTCGCGGTTGAGGATGACGTCCTCGCACACCTGGCGCAATTCGGGATCGATGTCGTCATAGACGATCATCTGCCCGGCATTGACGATGCCCATGTCCATGCCGGCCTTGATGGCGTGATACAGGAACACCGAATGCATGGCCTCGCGCACCGGCTCGTTGCCGCGGAACGAGAACGACAAATTGGACACGCCGCCCGAGATATGCGCGCCCGGCAGATTCTTGCGAATCCAGCGCGTCGCCTCGATGAAGTCGACGCCGTAATTGTTGTGTTCCTCGATGCCGGTTGCGATCGCGAAAATATTCGGATCGAAGATGATGTCTTCCGGCGGGAAGCCGACGCGGTTCACGAGGATGTCGTAGGCGCGCTTGCAGATCTCGGTCTTGCGGGCGAACGTGTCGGCCTGGCCGACCTCGTCGAACGCCATCACCACGACGGCCGCGCCGTGGCGGCGGGCGATCTTGGCCTCGTGAATGAACTTGTCCTCGCCTTCCTTCATCGAGATCGAGTTGACGACCGGCTTGCCCTGCACGCATTTCAGGCCGGCCTCGATCACCGAGAATTTCGAGCTGTCGACCATCACGGGAACGCGGGCGATGTCGGGCTCGGCGGCGACGAGGTTGAGGAAGGTCACCATCGCGGCTTCCGAATCCAGAAGACCCTCGTCCATGTTGACGTCGATGATCTGCGCGCCGTTCTCGACCTGGTCGCGCGCGACCTGCAGCGCGGCGGTGTAGTCGCCGGCGGTGACCAGCTTGCGGAAACGGGCGGAGCCGGTGACGTTGGTGCGCTCGCCGACGTTCACGAAAGGAATGGCGTCGGTCAGGATGAACGGCTCGAGGCCGGAGAGCCGCAAGCGAGGTTCGATCTCCGGCACGATGCGCGGCTTGTGCGGAGCAACCGCAGCCGCAATCGCCGCGATATGATCCGGCGTGGTGCCGCAGCAGCCGCCGACGATGTTGACGAGGCCATCACGCGCGAATTCGCCGACCAGGCGCGCCATGTATTCCGGGGTCTCGTCATACTGGCCGAACTCGTTGGGCAGGCCGGCATTGGGATAGGCACAAACAAGCGTGTCGGCGACGCGGCCGATATCGGCGATATGCGCGCGCAGATCTTCCGCGCCGAGCGCGCAGTTGAAACCGATGGTGACGGGCTTGGCGTGCTGCACCGAATGCCAGAACGCTTCCGGCAACTGGCCGGACAGCAGGCGGCCGGACTTGTCGGTGATGGTGCCCGACACCATCACGGGCATGTCGATGCGGCGCTCCTCGGTGATCTCGGCGATCGCGTAGAGCGCCGCCTTGGCGTTGAGCGTGTCGAAGATGGTCTCGACCAGCAGCAGATCGACGCCGCCGTCGAGCATGCCGTTGATCTGCTCGCCATAGGATTTGCGCAGATCGTCGAACGTGACGGCGCGGTAGCCGGGATTGGACACGTCGGGCGAGATCGAGGCGGTGCGGTTGGTCGGCCCGATGGCGCCGGCGACGAAGCGCGGCTTGCCGTCCTCGGCCTCGACGCGGCGCGCGGCGTTGCCGGCGAGGCGGGCGCCTTCGCGCGCCATCTCGTAGACGATGTCGGCGAGATCGTAATCGGCCTGGGCAATTGAGGTTGTGGAGAAGGTGTTGGTGGCGACGATGTCGGCGCCGGCACGCAAGTAAGCGGCGTGGATGTCCTCGATCGCCTGCGGCTGGGTCAGGATCAGGAGATCGTTGTTGCCGCGCAAATCGCGATGGAAGTCCTTGAAGCGCTCGCCGCGAAAGGCGGCCTCGTCGAACTGGAGGTTCTGGATCATCGTGCCCATGGCGCCGTCGAGCACGAGAATGCGCTCGCGCGCGGCGTTGAGAAGGGCGGTTCGCTTGGGAGAGGTGGATACGGTCATGCTGTCTTAAGCCGCCTTCTGCGCGCTCTTGGCGCGGATGCCGAGCAAATGGCTGATCGCGAACACGAGATCGGCGCGGTTCATGGTGTAGAAATGGAAGGTGTCGACGCCGTGCTTGGCGAGCTTCTGCACCTGGCCGGCGGCGACAGTGGCCGCCACCAGCTTGCGGGTCTCGGCGTCTTCATCGAGCCCCTCGAATTTCGCGGCGATCCAGTCCGGCACGGAGGTGCCGTTGCGGGTGACGAAATTGCGAGCCTGCTTGAAATTATGCATGGGCATGATGCCCGGCACGATCGGGATGTTGATCCCGCGCGCGCGCACGCGGTCGAGATAGCGGAAGTAGAGGTCGTTATCGAAGAACACCTGCGTGATCGCGCGGGTCGCGCCCGCATCGACCTTGGCCTGCAGCGTGTCGATGTCATCGTCGAAGTCGCGCGCCTCGGGATGCTTTTCGGGGTAGGCCGAGACCGACACCTCGATGTCGCCGTGCCGCTTCTTGATGCCGGCGACGAGGTCGGCGGAGCTCTGATAGCCGTCGGGATGGCTGGAATAGGCCGTGCCGATGCCGCCCGCGGGATCGCCGCGCAAGGCCACGATGTGGCGGACGCCGACCTCGTGATAGCGATCGACGATCTCGTCGATCTCCCCGCGCGAGGCGCCGACGCAGGTCAGATGCGCGGCCGGCAGCAGCGCGGTTTCTTTCAGGATGCGCGAGATGGTCGCGTGGGTGCGCTCACGGGTCGAGCCGCCGGCGCCATAGGTGACCGAGACGAATTTCGGGTCGAGCGGGGCCAGCCGGTTGATGGTGTCCCAGAGATTTCGCTCCATATCTTCGGTCTTGGGCGGAAAGAACTCGAAGGAAATCGCAGGCCGCTTCAGGTACCCGTCTTGCCCGTCGGTGCGGGCAGGCATCGTCGCGTCAGTCATGGGCACCACTCACTCCAAGGGCGCGCCGGGTCGCTGGCGGCCGGCGGTCAGGTCTACATTGGGAGAGGTCAAGATAAGCCAAAGCGGTCGCGCACGACAGCCCATCGCAGATGGGAAATGGCCCACTTTTGTTAATACTGTAGCAGGTGCGATGCCTTTTGAAGTCGAGGTGGGAAGAAGGTATTCAGCTATAATGATAGCTATATCAGTCACATAATCAGAATCTTCGGCCATTTCGCGCAAATTTCTGAAGTGGGCAGTGTGAAGGACATGTTATCAGACCAGTGTTTGTCCCAACGCCACGGCGCGGTCCGGCGCGCGAGCCCGCGGCCTGCACGTCAGACCTGCGCGCCCTGCCCATTGCCGCTGCGCCGCTCTCCACTACGTTAGCGCGCCATGATCCCGCTCTCAGTCCTCGACCTCTCCGTCGTCACCACAGGCACAAAGCCCGCCGCGGCACTGCGCAACAGCATCGACCTGGCCCGCCATGTCGACGGGCTCGGCTATGTCCGCTATTGGCTTGCCGAGCATCACAACCTCGCCTCTGTCGCGAGCCCGGCGCCCGACGTGATGATCGGGCAGATCGCGGCGGTGACGAAGCACATCCGCGTCGGCTCCGGTGGCGTGATGTTGCCCAATCACGCGCCGCTGGTCGTGGCCGAGCGCTTCAAGATGCTGGAGGCGTTGTTTCCCGGCCGGATCGACCTCGGCCTCGGCCGCGCCCCCGGCACTGACGGCGCCACGGCCTATGCGCTGCGCAGCCGGCTCGACCGCCGCGAAGGCGACGATTTCCTCGAGCGGCTGCACGAATTGATCTTGTGGCAGACCCGGGAATTCCCCTCTGGCCATCCCTACCACAACGTCGTCGCGATGCCGGACGATACGCCGTTGCCGCCGATCTGGCTGCTCGGCTCCAGCGATTATTCGTCGGAGCTCGCCGCGCAGGTCGGCATGGGCTTCGCATTCGCCCATCATTTTGCGTCCCACGATGCGATCGATGCGATGGTGCATTATCGCAATCGTTTTCAGCCCTCGGCCTGGAGTGCGCGCCCGCGCGCGATCCTCGCAGTCGCCGTCATCACGGCCGACACGGATGAGGAAGCCGAAAAGCTCGCCGCGTCTTTCGACCTCAACCGCCTGCGCCGCGACCGCGGTCAGTATCTTCCGTTGCCGAGCGTCGACGAGGCGCTGGCCTATCCCTATACCGACTCGGAGCGCACCTCGATCCGGCGCAACCGCTCGCGGCTGTTCGTCGGTAACCCGGCGACGGTGCAGAAGACGCTTCAGCCACTGATCGATGCAAGCAAGCCGGACGAGTTGATGGTGATCACCGCCGTGTACGATCACGAGGCGCGCAAGAAATCGTATTCGCTGCTGGCGGAGGCGTTCGGGCTTAAGGCGGTCGGATAAGGCTCTCACGTCTCTGCGCTGAGCAGCGTCTCGATCCCGGCTCGCGCTTCGCGCGTCCGGGACACGAAACTATTCCATCGTCGCGCGGAACGGGTGGCCTGGATACACGCCGACGATGCGGAATTCGCGCGAGAAGAATTTCAGCTCCTCGATCGCGAAAGCGAGGCCCTTGTCATCAGGGTGGCCGTCGACGTCGGCGTAAAACTGGGTGGCGAAGAAATTGCCGTCGACCATGTAGCTCTCGAGCTTGGTCATGTTGACGCCGTTGGTGGCAAACCCACCGAGCGCCTTGTAGAGCGCGGCTGGCAGATTGCGCACCCGGAACACAAAAGTCGTGACCAGCGGACCGGAGCCCTGGGCGGCCCATTTCGGTTCGCGCGCGAGCACCACGAAGCGCGTGGTGTTGTGGGCCTCGTCCTCGATGTCCTCGGCCAAAATGTCGAGGCCGTAAATCTTTGCGGCCAGGCGCGAGGCGATCGCGGCGACGGTCTTGTCGTTGCGCTCGGAAATGTCGCGGGCGCTGCCGGCGGTATCGGCGTGCACGATTGGCTTGATGCCAAGCTTGCGAATGATGCGCCGGCATTGGCCGAGCGCGTGCACGTGGCTCTCGACGCTCTTGATGTCCTCGAGCCTGGTCCCCTTCACCGCCATCAACTGATGCCGGACCGGCAGAAACCATTCGCCGATGATGAAGAGGCCGGAGGCCGGCAGCAAATGATGGATGTCGGCGACGCGGCCTGCGACCGAATTCTCGATCGGGATCATGCCGAGATCGGCTTCGCCGGACGAGATCGCCGACAAGGCGTCCTCGAAGGTGGCGCAGGGCATCGGCTCTGCGTCGGGATAGGCCTCGACGATGGCGATGTGCGAATTGGCGCCAGGCTCGCCCTGGAATGCAATTTTCAGCTTGCTCATGCTCGGCCTTGTAACAGCGGCTCAGGATTTGGAAAGGATGCTGCGGGCGGTTTCCAGGTCCGCCGGCGTGTCGACCCCGCGGGGCACGGTATCGACAATGGTGAAGTCGATGCGCATTCCGGCCTCGAGCGCCCGGAGTTGCTCGAGCTTCTCCTGCAATTCCAGCGGCGAAGGCGGCAGTGAGACGTAGCGCTCCAGCGCGGCGCGGCGATAGGCGTAGAGGCCGATATGGTGGTAACGCGGCCCGTCGCCGGTCGGCGCGGTTGCGCGGGTGAAATAAAGTGCGCGCATGCGTCGGCCGCCGAGCGAGGTCCCGATCGCCTTCACGACGCTCGGCGCGAGGTCCTCCTCCTCGGTGTGGATCTGCGAAGCCAGCGTTGCGATGTCCACGACGGGGTCTTGCAGTGGCGGCAACACCTCGCGGATGTTGTCGATCGTGATCGTCGGGAAATCGCCCTGCAGATTGACCACGATCTCGGCTTTGCCGTCCGGATCGAGCTTCTGCATGGCCTCGTGGATGCGATCGGAGCCGGACGGGTGCTCCGGGCGGGTCATCACGGCCTCGCCGCCATGGGCGGTCACGACGGAGGCGATCTCCGCGGTGTCGGTTGCGACCGCGACCCGGCCTATCCCGGCGGCCTCGGCGCGGCGCATCACGTGCACGATCATCGGCTGCCCCGCGATATCGGCGAGCGGCTTGCCGGGCAGGCGGGTGGCGGCCATGCGGGCCGGAATCAGCACCAGGATGCGGGGATCGATCATCGTTCAAGGGCCTGGAAACGGGGCGTTTTCCGCGCCGGGAAATGGGGTGGGGACGGGCGTGAAGCCCGCTCGCTTATACGGGTTGCCAGACCCCGGGCAAACCGATATCTCAATGGCAAAACTCGGGGAAACAGTAAGGAACGTTGATTCTCCGAGGCTCGTCCTGGCGGCCGCATTGGGCCGCTCGATCCTTCTTGCGGTGTGGGGCCTGGCCGGAAATGGACTCTTTCGAACTGAACAAGATTCTCGGTGCCGTGCTCGGCACCTGTCTCCTTCTGCTGGTGACGAGCTTCACCGCGAGTGCGCTGTTCTCGCCCAAGATGCCGGAAAAGCCGGGCTTCGAGATCGCGGTGAAGGAAGACGCCGGTCACGGCAAGGAAGGCGGCGCTGCCCCCGCGGCTGCCGAGCCGATCGAAAAGCTGCTCCAGACCGCCTCGGTCGAGAAGGGCGCCTCCGCCGCCAAGAAGTGCGGCGCCTGCCACACCTTCGAGAAGGGCGGCCCGAACCGTGTCGGTCCGAACCTCTACGGCGTCGTCGGCGACCATGTTGGCGAAGGTCGCGGCGGCTTCAACTTCTCGGCCGCGATGAAGGCCAAGGGCGGCACCTGGGACTTCGATGCGCTCAACAAGTTCATCGCCAATCCCAAGGCGGCTGTCCCGGGCACCGCGATGGGCTTTGCCGGTATCCCTAAGGATAGCGAGCGCGCCGACGTGATCGCTTACCTGAACAGTCTCTCCGACAGCCCGAAGCCGCTGCCCACCGCGGCGAAGTAAGGCCTATCGACTTCGATCTTGGTACGCGGCCAGGCTGAAAAGCCTGGCCGTTTGCTTATCCGGGCCTCGCGGCGTTGTTATCGGGGCGTTTGGCCGCAGCGATCGGCCCAGCCGGCCTTCCAAGATGAGGAAAAAGCAACATATTCCGTCGAAACCTCGCCTATATTGGGAACTTAAAGGAGTAGCCTCCTTCAAGACAGGAATGTTGATTTGGCCCTTACCCGACGCGATCTCCTGCTCACTGGCACTGCTGCCGCAACGCTCCCCGCACTTGGTTCCGTAGGGGGCCTTCCCGTCGTCGGCGTGGCACACGCGCAATCCGCCAGCGAGCCCGCCTGGCGGCATGCTTTGTCGCTATTCGGACAGGTCAAATACCCCGCGGACTTCAAGCGCTTCGACTACGTCAATCCGGAGGCGCCTAAGGGCGGCGTCGCGCGCCAGATCGCCGTCGGCACATTCGACAATTTCAACATCGTCGTCTCCGGTGTGAAGGGGCAAGTCGCCGGTGCCGTGCAATTCATCTACGAATCCCTCACGACGGCCTCGCTCGACGAAGTCTCGACCGAATACGGCGCGCTGGCCGAGGCCGTCAGCCATCCGGATGATTTCTCCTTCGTGACTTACCGCTTGCGGCCGCAAGCCAAATGGCATGACGGCAAGCCGGTTACCGCTGACGACGTGATCTTCTCGCTTGATTCCTTCAAGAAGCACCACCCGCAGTACTCGGCCTATTACAGCCATGTGGTGAAAGCCGAGAAGGTCGGCGACCGCGAGGTGAAGTTCGTGTTCGACGCGCCGGGCAACCGCGAATTGCCGCAGATCGTCGGGCAGCTCACGGTCCTGCCGAAGCATTGGTGGGAGGGCACCGACGCACAGGGCCGCAAGCGCGATGTCTCCGCCACCACGCTCGAAGTGCCGTTGGGGTCGGGCCCCTACAGGGTCAAGGAATTCGTTGCCGGACGGTCGATCGCGCTGGAGCGCGTCAAGGATTATTGGGGACGCGATCTCGCCGCCAATGTGGGCCGAAATAACTTCGACGAGCTGCGCTACGAGTATTTCCGCGACGCCACCGTGGCGATCGAGGCTTTCAAGGCCGATCAGGTCGATTGGCGCACCGAGAACAGCGCGAAGAACTGGGCGACAGCCTACGACTTCCCGGCCGTCACCGAAAAGCGCGTGATCCTCGAGGAGTTCGCCAATCGCAGCTCGGGCGTCATGCAGGCCTTCGTGCCGAACCTGCGCCGCGCCAAGTTTAAGGATGCGCGCGTGCGACGCGCGCTCAATTACGCGTTCGACTTTGAGGAGATGAACAAGCAGATCTTCTACGGCCAGTACAAGCGCATCAGCAGTTATTTCGACGGCATTGATGAGCTGATGGCGACCGGGCTGCCGCAGGGCAAGGAGCTCGAGATCCTCGAGTCCGTCCGCGCCGAAGTCCCGCCCGAAGTCTTCACTACGGCCTACACCAACCCGGTCGGCGGCAGTCCGGAAGCCGTGCGCGACAATCTGCGCGAGGCGCTGCGCCTGTTCAAGGAAGCCGGCTACGAGGTGCGCGAGCGCAAGCTGATCGACGTCAAGACCGGCGCCCAGTTCTCCCTGGAATTGCTGAACTCAGATCCAAGCTTCGAGCGGATCACGCTGTTCTACAAGCCGTCGCTGGAACGGCTCGGCATTGCTGTCAGCGTGCGGACAGTCGATCCGACCCAATACGAGAACAGGACACGCGAGTGGGATTTCGACATCGTCACCAACTCCTGGCCCGAGTCGCAGTCGCCGGGTAACGAGCAGCGCGAGTTCTGGTCGTCGAAGACGGCCGACATCGCGGGTTCGCGTAATCTTGCTGGTATCAAGAACCCGGCGGTCGACAAGCTGATCGAGCGCGTGATCTACGCCAAGGGTCGCGACGATCTGGTTGCGGCGACCAAGGCGCTGGATCGCGTGCTGCTGTGGAATCACTACGTCGTGCCGCAGTGGAATTATCCAAAGGTACGCACCGCGCGCTGGGACCGCTTCGGCCGGCCGGCGGAATTGCCCAAATACGGTCTCTCCGGCTTCCCGTTCGTCTGGTGGTACGACGCAGACAAAGCGGCGCGGATCGCAAAGAAGTCGTGAAGGACGCTCCCCGCATGACGCAGATGTCGCGCCGGAACGTGCTGACCCTGGGTGCCAGCGGGGTGGTCGGTGTGGCCCTCGGCGCACCGCTGCCGCGCGGCGCTCTTGCATCGGAAGCGGCCGCAGAGGCCCACGGCATGTCGGCCTTCGGCGATCTCAAATATCCCGCCGACTTCCATCACTTCGACTACGTCAATGTCGACGCGCCGAAGGGTGGCACGTTCTCGCTGATCCCGTCGGTGCGCGCGTACAACCAGTCCTATCAGACCTTCAACTCGCTCAATGCCTTCATCCTCAAAGGCGATGGCGCGCAGGGCATGGACATGACCTTTGCGCCGCTGATGGTGCGCGCCAATGACGAGCCGGACGGCATGTACGGGCTTGCCGCCAAGTCTGTAAATATATCGGCAGACAAGCTGGTCTATCGCTTCACGATGCGGCCCGAGGCGAAATTCCACGACGGCACCAAGCTGACCGCGCACGACGCGGCATTTTCGCTGACGTCGCTGAAGACGAAGGGCCATCCCCTGATCATCGTGCAGATGCGCGATATGGTCAGCGCGGAAGCCGTTGACGATGCGACGCTTGTCGTGACCTTCGCCAAGGGACGCGCGCGCGACGTGCCACTCTATGTCGCGAGCCTGCCGATCTTCTCGAAAGCGTATTATGCCTCTCGCGCTTTCGACGAAACATCGCTCGATATCCCGTTGGGCTCGGGGCCGTACAAGGTCGGCAAGTTCGAGGTCAACCGCTACATCGAATACGAGCGCGTCAAGGATTGGTGGGCTGCCGATCTGCCCCCCTGTCGCGGCAGCTACAATTTTGACGTCGTGCGCTACGAATTCTACCGCGACCGCGATGTCGCCTTCGAAGGTTTCACCGGTAAGAACTATCTCTACCGCGAGGAGTTCACCTCTCGGATCTGGGCGACCCGCTATGACTTCCCTGCGGTGAAGGACGGTCGCGTCAAGATGGAGGTCGTGCCGGACGACACGCCCTCCGGGGCGCAAGGATGGTTCATCAATACCCGGCGCGACAAGTTCAGGGATCCTCGCGTGCGTGAGGCACTGATCGACGCCTTCGACTTCGAGTGGACCAACAAGACCATCATGTACGGTGCTTATGCCCGCACGGTGTCGCCATTTCAGAACTCCGACCTCATGGCGAGCGACGGGCCTCCGCCGCCGGAAGAACTGAAGCTGCTGGAGCCGTTTCGCGGCCAGGTTCCCGAGGAGGTGTTCGCCGCGCCGTTCACGCCGCCGATCTCCGACGGATCCGGGCAGGACCGCAGCCTGTTGCGCAAGGCGCAGCAATTGCTCAGCGACGCCGGCCTGCCAATCAAGGACGGCAAGAGGGTGCTGCCAAACGGCGAGATCTTCAGGATCGAATTCCTGTTGGACGAGGCTTCGTTCCAGCCGCACCATGGGCCCTACATCAAGAATCTCGCGACGCTCGGCATCGAAGCGAGCGTGCGCCTCGTCGATGCCGTGCAACACAAGGCGCGCCAGGAAGATTTCGACTTCGATATGACGATCCAACGCTTCAGCATGTCGGCCACGCCGGGCGACGCCATGCGCGCGTTCTTCTCGTCGCAGGTCGCGGCAACGAAGGGCTCGTACAATCTCGCGGGCGTCGCCAGTCCGGCCATCGATGCCATGATCGAGAAGATCATGGCGGCCGACAGCCGCGAGGAATTGACCATCGCCTGCCGCGCCTTCGATCGTTTGTTCCGCGCCGGCCGCTATTGGGTGCCGCAATGGTATAACAAGACGCACCGGCTTGCTTATTGGGACCAATTCGGTCATCCGCAGAAGCCGCCGCGTTATGCCAACGGCGTCGGCGCTCCCGACATCTGGTGGTACGAGGGTGGCAAGGCCGCGAAGCTCGATCAGGCGAAACAGCCATGAGCGCCTATATCGCCCGCCGCATCCTGCTGATGATCCCGACCTTGCTCGGGATCCTCTTCGTCTCCTTCATCGTCGTGCAGTTCGCGCCGGGCGGGCCGGTCGAGCGCGTGATCGCGCAGCTCTCGGGCGCCGATACCGGCGGGACCTCGCGCATTTCGGGCGGCAGCGACTTTGCGCAGCGCGCTCCGGGGCAGCTAGGGGCCGGCGGCGATGCCATCAATTCGAAGTATCGCGGCGCGCAAGGCCTCGATCCCGATTTCATCAAAAAGCTGGAAGTGCAGTTCGGCTTCGACAAGCCGGCCCCGGAGCGCTTCGCGCTGATGGTCTGGAACTTCGCCCGCTTCGATTTCGGCAAGAGCTATTTTCGCGATGTCAGCGTATTGCAGCTCGTCAAGGAGAAGTTGCCCGTCTCGATCTCGCTCGGCATCTGGCTGACGCTGCTGACCTACCTGATCTCGATTCCGCTCGGCATCCGCAAGGCGGTCAGGGACGGGACGCGTTTCGACACCTGGACGTCGAGCGTGCTCGTGCTCGGCTACGCCATACCCGGCTTCCTGTTCGCGATCCTCCTGATTATCCTGTTTGCCGGCGGCTCGTTCTTCAACTGGTTCCCGCTGCGCGGACTGACGTCGGACGGCTGGTCGCAATTTCCCTGGTACTGGAAGATCATCGATTACTTCTGGCATTTGACGCTGCCGCTGATCGCCATGGGGCTCGGTGCGTTCACCACCATGACGTTCCTGACCAAGAACTCGTTTCTGGACGAGATCCGCAAGCAATACGTGATGACCGCGCGCGCGAAAGGCTGCAGCGAGAACCGGGTGCTCTATGGTCATGTCTTCCGCAACGCGATGCTGATCGTCATCGCCGGCTTTCCCTCGACCTTCATTCACGCCTTCTTCTCGGGCTCGCTTCTGATCGAGACCATCTTCTCGCTGGATGGGCTGGGGCTACTCAGTTTCGAGAGCGTTCTCAATCGCGACTACCCCGTTGTGTTCGGTACGCTCTTCATCTTTTCGCTCGTCGGCCTCGTGATCAACCTCATCTCTGACCTGACCTATATGTGGATCGATCCGCGAATCGATTTCGAGGCGCGGGAGGTCTGATGACACTGGCCGCCCCTACCACGCCGATCGAAACCACTGCGAAGTCGCCGCTCGGCAGTGCCGTGCCGATCACGCGCAAACCGTTCGTGCCATCGCCGCTCAACAGGCGCCGGTGGCAGAATTTCAAGGCGAACCGGCGCGGCTATTGGTCCTTCTGGATCTTCCTGATCCTGTTTGTTGTGTCGCTGTTCGCCGAGCTGATCGCCAACGATCGTCCGTTCCTGATCAAGTATGAGGGCCACCTCTATTGGCCGTCCGTCGTCACCTATTCGGAAACCACTTTCGGCGGCGACTTCGAAACGGCGGCCGACTATCGCGATCCCTATTTGCAGAAGCTGATCAGGGAGAAGGGCGGCAGCATCGTCTGGCCGCTGATCCGCTATTCCTACGACACCCACAATCTCGATCTGCCGACGCCGGCGCCGTCGCGGCCGACCTGGATGTTGACGGAAGCGCAGTGCAAGCCTGTGGTCGAGAAGAAAGGTCTCAAGAGCTGCCGCGATCTCGAATACAACTGGCTCGGCACCGACGATCAGGGCCGCGACGTGGTGGCGCGGCTGATCTACGGCTTCCGCATCTCGGTGCTGTTCGGCCTGTGCCTGACCATCGTCTCCTCCGTCGTCGGCATCGCGGCCGGCGCGGTGCAGGGCTATTTCGGCGGCTGGATCGACCTGTTGTTCCAGCGCTTCATCGAGATATGGACCGCGATCCCTTCGCTCTATCTGCTGCTGATCCTGTCGTCGGTGCTCGTGCCCGGTTTCTTCGTGCTCCTCGGCATCCTGCTGTTGTTTTCCTGGGTGTCGCTGGTCGGGCTTGTGCGCGCGGAATTCCTGCGCGGGCGCAATTTCGAGTATATCCAGGCGGCGCGGGCGCTCGGCGTGTCGAACAAGGTCATCATGTTCCGGCATCTGTTGCCGAACGCGATGGTGGCGACCATGACGTTCCTGCCGTTCATCGTGTCGAGTTCGGTGATGACGCTGACGGCGCTCGACTTCCTGGGGTTCGGGCTGCCGCCCGGCTCGCCGTCGCTCGGCGAGCTGCTGTCGCAGGGCAAGTCCAACGTGCAGGCGCCCTGGCTCGGTTTCTCCGGCTTCTTCTCGGTCGCAATCATGCTGTCGCTCTTGATCTTCATCGGCGAAGCCGTGCGCGATGCCTTCGATCCGCGCAAGACGTTCAGGTAAGCCAATGGACGCGATCAACCAGCCCCTGCTCAGCGTGCGCGAGCTCTCGGTGGCCTTCCATCAGGGCGGCGCCACCACGCTCGCGGTCGACAAGGTCTCGTTCCAGATCAGGCGCGGCGAGTGCCTGGCGCTGGTCGGCGAGTCCGGCTCCGGCAAGTCGGTCAGCGCGCTCTCGATCCTCAAGCTCTTGCCCTATCCGAACGCCTCGCATCCTTCGGGCAGCATCCACTTCAAGGGCCAGGAACTGATCGACCGGTCGGAGCAGGAGATGCGGGAGATTCGCGGCAGCGACATCTCGATCATCTTCCAGGAGCCGATGACCTCGCTCAACCCGCTGCATACGATCGAGGCGCAGATCGGCGAGATCATCCAGCTGCACAATCCGACCAGCAATGCCGAGGCGCGCAGGCGGACGCTGGAATTGCTGACGCAGGTCGGCATTCCCGAGCCTGAAACGCGGCTGAAGAGCTATCCGCACCAGCTCTCCGGCGGCCAGCGCCAGCGCGTGATGATCGCGATGGCGCTCGCCAACGAGCCGGACCTGCTGATCGCGGACGAGCCGACCACGGCGCTCGACGTCACCGTGCAGGCGCAAATCCTGACGCTGCTCGCAGAGATCCGCGGCCGGCTCGGCATGAGCCTGCTCTTCATCACCCACGATCTCGGCATCGTGCGCCGCATCGCCGACCAGGTCTGCGTCATGAAGGGCGGCGAGATCGTGGAGCAGGGGCCGGTCGAGCAGGTCTTCAAGAGCCCGAAGCATCCCTATACGCGCGACCTGCTTGCCGCGGAGCCGAAGCCGGATCCGGCGCCGCCGCAGCCGGATGCGCCGGTGGTGATGTCGGCCGACGATCTGAAAGTCTGGTTCCCGATCAAGCGCGGGTTGATGCGCAAGACGGTCGGTCACATCAAGGCGGTCGACGGTGTCAGCATCGCCGTGCGCAAGGGCGAGACGCTTGGCGTCGTCGGCGAATCCGGCTCGGGCAAGACCACGCTGGGGCTCGCATTGCTGCGGCTAATCTCCTCGAACGGACGCATTGTGTTCCTGGGAAAGGATATCCAGGGTCTCCGCTTCAAGGAGATGCGGCCGTTCCGGCGCGACATGCAGATCGTGTTCCAGGATCCGTTCGGCTCGCTCAGCCCGCGCATGTCGGTCGCCGACATCGTCGCCGAGGGTCTCACCGTGCATCAACCGCAGCTCTCGCGCGGCGAGCGTGAGGAGCGCGTCGTCAAGGCGCTCGAGGACGTCGGATTGAAGCCGGATACCCGCAACCGTTATCCGCATGAATTCTCCGGCGGCCAGCGCCAGCGCATAAGTATCGCGCGGGCGGTGGTGCTGGAGCCGGATTTCGTCGTGCTGGATGAGCCGACCAGTGCGCTCGACATGCTGATTCAGGCGCAGATGGTCGATCTGCTGCGTGAATTGCAGCGCCGGCGCGATCTCACCTACATGTTCATCTCGCACGATCTGCGCGTCGTCGCCTCGCTCGCCAGCCATCTGATTGTGATGCGTGGCGGCAAGGTGGTCGAGGAAGGCCAGGCCGCCGAGCTCTTCAAGAATCCGAAGACGGATTACACGCGCGCGCTGTTTGCGGCGGCGTTCCGGCTGGAGACGGCCGAGAACGGTTCGGCGGCGACGTAGCGTCCGTCAGAGCCGCTTGATCGCGGTGACCTCGCTGCCGGCTTGCTTGATCCGTGCGATGGCCGGCTCGATCGGCTCGATCACCGTTGCCATTTGATGCGCATTGGCGTGAACCATGGTGCCGCCATCGCGGACGATGGCGACATGACCCTTCCAGAAGATGAGATCGCCGCGTTGTAGCTTGCTCTGCTCATGCGGCTGCAGCGCGCGGCCGAGCCCGGCCTGCTGCATGTCGCTGTCGCGCGGGCAGCCGATGCCCGCCGATGTCAACGAGACCTGGACGAGGCCGGAGCAATCGACGCCGAGGCTGCTCTTGCCACCCCAGAGATAGGGCGTGCCGACGAAACGCTCGGCGACGGCGACGAAATCCGGCTCGCGATGACCAAGCGGGACGAGATGGGCCTTGGGCAGATAGTGTCCGTCGCGCGTCACGGCGAAGCTGCCGTCCTCGCGCACAACCACGATCTTTGATCCCATCACCAGGGTGTCTGCCGGCGGCAGCTTGATCGAGGGACCGGGGAAGGCAAAAGTTCGTAGCGCACCGACCATATGCGTTGCGGCGGCCGAGGGCTTCATCAGCGCTGCATCCGGCAGCCAGCCGACATAGCCGTCACTGGAGAGCTGACCCCACGCCCAGCCTTCGCCGTTGCGGTCGTAGACCGTGACGCGCTCGCCGCGCAACGCTTGTGTCATCAGCATCGCGTTCGACGACGGTTGTTCGCGCACGGGCGCGATCGCCTCGACTGTCTCGAATTCCTCGCCCGTGACGAAACGATCCGCCTGCACCTTGCCTTCGAGGTATTTTGCGGCGAGGTCGCCGCGTGCGGGTGTCAGCCTTGGATCGTGGCTTGGATCTCGCCCAGGATCACGCATAGCGCTCGCTCAGCAATGTGTAGATCGCGCGCGCGGCCTGGCACTCGCCGCCCTCGGGGCGTGCGGGCTTCGCCGACGGTGTCCAGCCGTAAATGTCGACATGCAGCCAGCTCCTGGCGTGTTCGACGAAGCGTTGCAGGAACAGCGCGCAGATGATCGAGCCGGCAAAGCCGCCTGATGGCGCGTTGGTGATGGTGGCCGTCTTGGAGTCCAGCCACGCATCGTAAGGCGGCCACAGCGGCATGCGCCACAACGGATCGTTCTCCTTCACCGCGCAGCGCGCGACGTCGGCGGCAAGCGTCTCATCATTGGTGTAAAACGGCGGCAAATCCGGCCCCAGCGCGACGCGTGCCGCTCCCGTCAGCGTTCCGAGATCGATCAGCAGGTCCGGCTTTTCCTCGTCCGCGAGCGCCAGCGCGTCGGCGAGCACCAGCCGTCCCTCCGCGTCCGTATTGCCGATCTCGACCGTGATGCCCTTGCGCGAGGTGAAGATGTCGAGCGGGCGGAAGGCATTGCCCGCCACCGCGTTCTCCACCGCCGGAATCAGCACGCGTAGCCGCACCTTCAGCTTCGCATCCATCACCATGCGCGCCAGCGCCAGCACGTTGGCGGCGCCCCCCATGTCCTTCTTCATGATCAGCATGCCGCTCGACGGCTTCAGGTCGAGCCCGCCGGTGTCGAAGCAGACGCCCTTGCCGACCAGCGTCACCTTGGGATGAGCCGGGTCGCCCCAGCCGATGTCGATCAACCGCGGCGCGCGGCTAGATGCCATGCCGACGGCGTGGATCAGCGGAAAATTCGTCTTCAGCTCATCACCGATGGTGCAGGCAAAGCTTGCGCCGAATTCGGCGGCGAGATCTTGCGCGGCTGCGGCAAGCTCCTCCGGCCCCATGTCGTTGGCGGGCGTGTTGATGAGGTCGCGCGCCAGCATTGCGGCGTCCGCCATGCGGTTGATCTCGGTCGCGTCGACGCCGTCGGGGGGCACGAGGCGGACCTCGGGGCGATCGGCTTTGCGGTACCGGGCGAAACGGTAGCTGCCGAGCGCGAAGGCGAGTGCGGCGAGCCGTGCATCGTGCGGTGCATTGGCGAAGCGATAGACGCCCGGCGGCAGCAGGCCGGGCAGGGCGCCCGGTCGGAACAGGTCGCGCGATCTTGCACTTTCGTCCTCGAGCCCGAACAGCACTTGAGCGATCGCGCCATCGGGCGCGGGCAGCGCGAGATAGCCGCCCGGCTTTGCGGTAAAGGCGCTCGCAGTGGCGAACTGGCGTTGCGCCGCCGGCAGCCGCTCGGCGACCTGATCCCAACTCGACTTGATGACGAAGGTGATCGGGATGGCGGTAGGCGACGTCTCGAAGACAGAAGGCATTGGCGGGTCCGGATCGTCAGATCGAGCGGGTCATACGAACGGACGAGATTTCGCAGAGTTTTGCCGCCGCTGCAATCAGCTTTGCTGCCACCGTTCAGCGATCCGCTACTCGCAGCAAGGGGGCCATGCTAGGTTCCGGCAACGGCCGTCAGGTGCAGATCTCCGGCGGCCGACAACAAAGCCGGCCGGGAGGAAATGCAATGGAATTTGTTTGGAGCGTGGTCACATTCATCGGCCAGGCGGTCGAGGCGATTTTTGGCTATGTCGAGCATCATCATTGGATATTCGCGTTCCTCGCCGGTGGTTACGTCTTCTATCTCCACGACCGCTCCGTTCACGCGCGGTTCGATGCACTGGACAAACGCATTGACGAAATCCGGAAGCGGCTCGCCATTGAATATTGATCTGATGAGCGAAACCAACGTCGGGCGGGCCGCGTATCTCATGCCGAGGACCGCCGTTCACGCGAGCGGCCGCAGGGCTTTACTAGCGCTGCGGTTGTGGCATTATTGGCCAATATTTTAGATTGTGTCGTGCGGTTCTGCACGCAACGAGCGCGACAACGGGGCATGCAGTCGCTTCTTACCCCGGCTCATCATGGCCCGGGCTGATACCGGATTGAACCTGATCGTCGAAGGCATTTCTCTTATCGTTTGCGCGGCGCGGCATTCGCAAATAAGCGACGCAAAATGGATAGATCGTTCGTCATCGTACAGATTTCCGACCTGCATCTGGACGGGTCTGGTCGGCTGCTTGCGACGATCGAGACGCTCAATGCCGCAATTCGCGAGAGGATGGCGGACTTCGCGGATGTTCCCGATCGCATCCTGCTGATCACCGGCGATATCGTGGACGACCCGACGCCGCCTGCGCTCGACGAAGCGCTCGCCGTCATTGCGTCCTTCCGGCAGACCGGGCTGTTCACCGACATTCAGGCAATTGCCGGCAATCACGACGTCAAGCGCCCGAGCCAGCGTGCAGGTCGCCACGACGTCTATGATTACCTGCATTTGCCGCGGACCTCGAAGAGCGTCTACTACCGTCAAGCTGGCCTTGATCTGGTGCTGCTGGATTCCAACCGCGCGAGCCTCACGACGCTCGCGAGCGGCAACGTCGACCAGAGCGCCTATCACGCCATGGTTTCGGATTCCGCGCGGCTGAGCGTCGAGCTCGCGGGCAGCCTCGGGTCGGGCGGCCGCGCCGATTATGCCGAGCCGGTTGAAAACCTGGTGCGCGTGCTGGCGCTGCACCATCATCCACTGCCGCAGGCGACCGGAGAAGGAAAGCGGTTTCTCGGCGTGCCCGACGAGCCGCTGATGTATCTCGCCGCGCCCGCGACCTTCCTCGAAGCGGCGACATCTCTCAACGTCGATCTGGTTGTGCACGGACACCGGCATGTCGAAGGCTTAACGCGCTATTCGATTCCGGATCCGCGCGCCACGTCGAGCGAGAGCGATGAAGCATTCTGGCGCACGATCTACGTCCTGTCCTGTCCATCATCGACCGGGCAGGCCGGCGACGATGCCGGCTTCAACGTCATCCATTTCGGCCCGATGTCCCATGGCGGCCGCACCGAGTATCGCTTCGCGATCGCCCGCTACTCACGTCCGCGCAAGGATGGTGTCTTCGGGCCGCTCGATTCCAACCTGCCGCACGGCGTCGTCAGGCTACCGGCTGGGCGCGATTTTTCCCGAGATCCGGCCGTCCAGTCGGGCATCGAGATCGACGCATGCACGACGCTGAAACGGGATCAGGTCGCGGCATTCGCCCGCCGGCTCCTGCTGCGCCGCGCCTTCTATGCCGACGGCGAGGCGGATTGGGCTGATTTGCTCCACGTCTATCTGGTGACCTCTCACGCCTGGGCGGATCTCGACAGCAAGTTCTCGGGATCCGCACGCAAGCATGACGTCGAGGCCGTAGCCGTGGTGACATCGCTGCTGCGTCGGTTGGTCGAGCAATCTGCAAATGTGCTCGGCATCGACGATTTTCAGCTCGACGAGCTCCGCGCGAGGCGTCTGGTCAATCGTGACGATCTTCGGCGCGAATTGCCGAGGGTGGCGCGCTCGGACATCGATGTCGAGATCGCGACTCGGCAACGATTGCAATTGCTGCGGGACCTGAACGAGCAGGTGAGGGCGCTCGGCCTCGATCTGGGTCTCGGCGGCGAGGTGCCGCCGCAGGCGCCGCGGTGAGGGACGCGGGTCCGGGGAATTAACCGGCCGTTAGGGTTAACAGTCTATTGCTGGCGCGTTCGGCTCGATCAATCGGCTCGAGAGTCAAAGCGTCATGCGTCAACGGTTCGGTCTTGAACGGTTCAGCCTTGAACGGCTCAGTCTTGGACGGCTCAGTCTTGCCCGGCTTCTTGCGTCCACCTCGCTGGTCGCGGCGGTGGCCATGGGCCTCGGCGGCTGCACGGCGATGTCGAAACTCTCCGACGTCACGGGCTCGGTCGGGCCGCGGGCCGAAGCCGCTCCCACCGATCCCGCGCGCGCTGCCGAAGTTTATGGCGAGCGCTATCGCGCCAATCCCAAGGACGCCGATGCGGCGCTCGCCTACGGCCAGGCCTTGCGCGCCAACGGCCAGCACGCCCAGGCCGCCGCCGTGCTCGAGCAGGCGACCATCGCCAATCCCGGCAACAAGGCGCTGATGGCCCAATACGGCCGCGCGCTCTCCGACAACGGCAATTTCCAGCAAGCCTTCGACGTGCTGTCGAAGGCGCATTCGCCCGACAACCCGGATTGGCGCCTGCTCTCGGTGCAGGGCACCGCGCTCGATCAGATGGGTCGTCACCAGGAAGCGCGCTCCTATTATGCGAGCGCGCTCAAGATCGCGCCTGGCGATCCCGGCGTGCTCTCCAATCTCGGCCTGTCCTACATGTTGTCGCGAGATCTGCCGAAGGCCGAAGACGCGCTGCGGCAAGCCTATGCCTCGCCGCGCGCAAACGCGCGGGTGCGGCAAAATCTCGGTCTGGTCGTCGGTCTCCAGGGCCGCTTCGCCGAAGCCGAGAGCATCGTGAAGGCGGACCTGCCGCCGGACCAGGCTGCGGCCAATGTCGCCTATCTCAAGGAAATGCTGACCCGCAGCGACGTCAAGCGGGGTGCGCCGAAGCGGACTCCGGTCGCCTCGCTCGGCCAGCCCGACTGATCAGACGTGATCGTCCAATCCTGAAGGCAGCCGCGGACCTTGCGCGGTCCGCGTCGAGCGTCATTGCATTTCGGTGACCTTGATCCCCGTCGGTCCGAGGATGACGACGAACAGCACCGGCAGGAAGAACAGGATCATCGGTACCGTCAGCTTCGGCGGCAGTGCCGCTGCCTTTTTCTCGGCCTCGTTCATGCGCATGTCGCGGTTTTCCTGCGCCATCACCCGCAAGGAATGGCCGAGCGGGGTGCCGTAACGCTCCGCCTGCTGGAGCGCGAGACATACCGACTTGACGCCCTCGAGCCCGGTGCGCCGCGCGAGGTTCTCGTAGGCGACCTTGCGATCCTGCAAATAGGACAGCTCGGCCGTGGTCAGGGTGAACTCCTCCGACAGCGCGATCGACTGGCCCACGATTTCGACCGCGACCTTCCGGAACGCCATCTCGATCGACATGCCGGATTCGATGCAGATCAGGAGCAGGTCGAGCGCATCGGGAAAGGCGCGCTTGATCGAGAGTTGGCGTTTGGAGATCGCGTTCCTGAGGAACAGCATCGGCGCTTGAAGTCCGAGATAGGCCGCGCCGACGCAGATGCCGATCTTGATCGGCATCGACTGCTGCATATGCGCGATCAGGAACACGTAGATGATCGAGCCGACGAATAGCACGATCGGGGCAACCATGCGGGCAAACAGGAAGGTGATGTAGGGCGCCTGGCCTCGATAGCCCGCCATGATGAGCTTGTCCCGCGCAGCTTCCTGCGCGAGCCATTTGGTTAGGTTGAAATCGTCGACGACCTTCGAGACGAGCTGCTTCGGCGTCTGGCGCAGCGAGACTTTTTCGCTCTTGTGGAGGCGCTCGCGCTCGCGCTGCCGGATGCGCTCACGTTCGTTCGCCACCGCCTTCATGCGCTTGGAAAGGCCTTCGCCGGCGAACAGCGGCATCACCAGCGTATAGACGGTGGCGCTGGCGGCGATGGCCGCCAGCAGCATCGTCATGAAGTGGACGTCGTGAAGCTTCGCAATGAGGAACTCTACCATAAGGCACCATCAGAAGTCGAAATTGATCATCTTCTTCATCACCATGATGCCAATCGACATCCAGACGACGCAGCCGACCAGCATGAGCTGGCCGGTGGGATGAGTCCAAAGCATCGAGATGTATCCCGGCGTTGTGAGGTAGACGAGGAACATCACGATCGGCGGCAGCGAGCCGATGATGCCGGCCGAGGCCTTGGCTTCCATCGACATCGCCTGGATCTTCTCTTTCATCTTCTTGCGGTCGCGCAGCACCTTGGAGAGGTTGCCGAGTGCTTCGGAGAGATTGCCGCCCGATTTCTGCTGGATCGAGATGACGATGCCGAAGAAATTAGCCTCGGGCAGCGGCATCCGATCGTAAAGTCGCGTGCAGGCCTCGCCGAGCGGCATGCCGATCGCCTGCGTTTCGATGATGGACAGAAACTCCGAGCGTAGCGGCTCCGGCGCGTCGGCGGCGACGACCTTGATCGATTCGAACAGCGGCAGGCCCGCCTTGATGCCGCGGACGATCACGTCGACCGCGTCGGGCAGGGCCTTCAGGAATTTGGCTTCGCGGCGCCTCTTCAGGAAGCCCAGCGCCCAGCGTGGCAGACCGAAGCCGCCGGCGAAAGCGAGTCCGGCGGCACCGAGCAGGCCGCCGCCGATGAACAAGGCGACTGCGAACAGCACGCCCGCCACGACGGCGGACACGATCCAGAATTTCTGCGGCGCCCAGTCGAGGCCGGCCTGCGACAGGCGAACACTGAGCGGTACGCTCTTCTCCTGCAGGCGCCGCGCCTCGAGATCCTTGAGCGAGGTTTCGACCTGCTCGCGGCGCGAGCGCTGCGTCTTCTCGGCCGCGCGGGCCGTGGGCGCCTCTGCCCGCGAGATCGAGGCGCGGCGGCTCTCGGCCTTCCGTTCCCCGGACAGCATAGGATAAAGGAAGACCCAGGCGAAGCCGCCGACGGCGGCGGTGGCAAGGAAGGCGAGGGCAAGGACTTGCATGTTCATGGCTGCGCTGACCTGCTCACGTCGTGGGCGCCACTTCCGCGGCGTCGAGCGCCGCGGCAAGGCGCTTCTCTTCGCCGTAATAGCGGGCGCGTTCCCAGAACTTCGGACGGCCGATTCCGGTCGACCGATGCCGGCCGATGATCTTGCCGTTGGCGTCCTCGCCGACCATGTCGTAGAGGAAGACGTCCTGGGTGATGATGGTGTCGCCTTCCATGCCCATCACCTCGGTGATGTGGGTGATGCGGCGCGAACCGTCGCGCAGGCGCGCGGCCTGGACGATGACGTCGATCGAGGCGCAGATCATCTCGCGGATGGTGCGTGAAGGCAGGGAGAAGCCGCCCATCGTGATCATGGATTCGCAGCGCGATAGCGCCTCGCGGGGATTGTTGGCGTGCAGCGTGCCCATCGAGCCGTCATGGCCGGTGTTCATGGCCTGGAGCAGGTCGAACGCCTCGGGTCCGCGGACTTCGCCGACGATGATGCGCTCGGGACGCATACGCAGGCAGTTGCGCACCAGCTCCCGCATGGTGACCTGGCCCTCGCCCTCGATGTTGGGCGGGCGGGTTTCCAGTCGGACCACGTGCGGCTGCTGGAGCTGGAGTTCGGCAGCGTCTTCGCAGGTGATGACACGCTCGTCGTGCTCGATGTAGTTGGTCAGGCAGTTGAGCAACGTGGTTTTGCCCGAGCCGGTACCGCCGGAGATCAGCACGTTGCAGCGGACGCGGCCGATGATCTGGAGGATTTCCGCGCCCTCCGGCGAGATTGCGCCGAACTTGACGAGCTGATCGAGCGTCAGCTTGTCCTTCTTGAACTTGCGGATGGTGAGCGTGGGGCCGTCGATCGACAGCGGGGGCACGATGGCGTTGACGCGGGAGCCATCGGCCAGGCGCGCGTCGCAGATCGGCGAGGATTCGTCGACGCGCCGGCCGACCTGGCTGACGATACGCTGGCAGATGTTGAGGAGCTGCTGGTTGTCGCGGAAGCGGATACCGGTGCGTTGGATCTTGCCGGCGACCTCGATGTAGACAGTGTCGGCGCCGTTGACCATGATGTCGGCGATGTCGTCGCGCGACAACAGCGGCTCCAGCGGACCGTAGCCGAGGACGTCATTGCAGATGTCGTCGAGCAGCTCTTCCTGCTCGGCGATCGACATCACGATGTTCTTGATCGCGATGATCTCGTTGACGATGTCCCGGATTTCCTCGCGCGCGGACTCCGAATCGAGCTTGGCGAGCTGGGCGAGGTCGATGGCCTCGATCAGCGCGCCGAAGATGGTTGCCTTGACCTCGTAATAATTGTCCGAGCGGCGGGCTTCCATGGTCGGCGCAGGCTTCGCCGGGGCAAGCGGCGGAGAGGTGACGGCCGGCGGCGGCGGCACGCGCGACACAGCGGGCGCCGAAGCCTGGGCAGGCTCTGACGACACGGCACCGGGCTTCGGGGCCCGAGGGTCGGTGTCTGTTCCGCTACGCTTACCGAACACTTAAAAACTCCATGCGGCGACCTATTTTCCCCGCAACTTCTCAATCAGGGGTGAAAGCAGGGACGACTTTTGCTTCTTCGTTTCGCTGCGGCCGGTCAGGCGCTGGGCGATCTGAAGGAACATCTCGATTGACTTGTGGTTGGCCGAGATCTCCGCGATCATCTGGCCGTTATTGGCCGCCGAGCCGAAGATCTGCGGCTCGAACGGGATCGAGACGACCGGCTGGCTCTCGATCGCCTTGGCGAACTCTGCCGCGGCGATTTCGGGCCGTTTCGGCACGCCGACCTGGTTCAGGCAGTAGAGCGGCGGACGGTCGTTCGGGCGCGCGGCCTTCAGGAGATCGAACAGGTTCTTGGTGTTGCGCAAATTGGCGAGGTCGGGCGCCGCCACGATCAGGATGTCGTCCGCTCCGATCAGGGCGCGTTTTGTCCAGCCCGACCATTGGTGCGGAACGTCGAGCACGATGCAGGGCATGGTGGAGCGCAGCGTATCGAACACGGCATCGAAGGCGTCGGCGCCGAAATCATAGACCCGGTCGAGCGTCGCCGGCGCGGCCAGCAGGCTAAGGTGGTCGGTGCATTTTGACAGCAGGCGGTCAATGAAGGCGGTATCGACGCGATCGGGCGAGAACACGGCGTCGGCAATACCCTGCGGCGGATCCTGGTTATAGTCGAGCCCGGCAGTGCCGAAGGCGAGGTCGAGGTCGGCGACGACCGCATCCATCGCGAGATCGCGGGCGATCGCCCAGGCGACGTTGTGGGAGATGGTTGACGCGCCGACGCCGCCCTTGGCGCCGACCACGGCGATGATGCGGCCGACGGCCTTGGCTTCCGGCGCCGAGAACAGGTTGCAGATCGAGCGCACGACGTCGATCGCGCCGACCGGCGCGAGCACGTAGTCGCTGACGCCGCGCCGCACCAGCTCGCGGTAGAGCATGACGTCGTTGATGCGGCCGATCACGACCACGCGGGTGCCGGCGTCGCAGACGGTCGCGAGATGATCGAGCCCGCCCAGGAGGTCGTTGCGGCCGTCGCTTTCGAGCACGATCACGTTCGGCGTGGGTGCCGAGCGGTAGGCTTCGACCGCAGCCGCCATACCGCCCATCTGGATCTTCAGATGGGCCTTGCCGAGACGGCGATCTTCGCCGGCCGACTGCACGGCGGCGGCCGTTTCCACGGTCTCGCAGAAAGCCTGGACGGAAACGCGGGGCGCAGGCGCAATATGCTCCTCGGCCGGCGGGAGCGATGCCTCGGACTGCTCTTCTTGGGGCTGGCGAGCGTAGCTGATCATTTGCCGGTGTCGCTGAGTTTGGCCCTGTCGGCCTCAGGATAGGCGACCGCCGTCGGCATTCCCTTGCGATACTTCTCGAACGCGGCGGTGCGACGCGGCGTGTAGGACGGCGTTTCGGGCCGCGGCTGCTCGAGATCCGACGGATTGTCGACCATCGCCGCAAGGTTGCGCTGATAAGCGCAGCCGTAATTGTAATAGTCCTTGTTCTCGAACCAGCTCTTGTTCTTCATCGAAGGGCCGATGTCTTCCGGCCACAGGCCGCAGGGACCCGCGACCGCGGCGATCTTGGAATAGGTGAGCCGGATCGGCGGCAGGAAGCGCTTGTCTTCCGGCTGGTAAGAGCGGGCGCTGACGCCGCGCGGCGGAACGCCTGCCGCTGACAGGATCGCCTGGATTTCACGCATGGTGTCCGCGACCGGACGCGCGTTGGGCGTGCCGGACGGCACGTCGATCCGGATCGCGCCGGTGCCTTCGTGCATCCAGGCCGACGCGACGCCCATCACGTCGGCGCGCTGGGCGGCGGTCAAGCCGCCGCGGGCATGGCCGACGAAGACGACGATGGAGCGATTTTGCTCCTCGATCGCGATCGGATGCCGCTGCTTGTAGTCGTCGGGAATGGAGGCCGTGACCGCTTCGTCATGCTGGCAGCCGCCAAGGGCGAGCGCCATGCCGACGAGCGCGCCGCCGAGGTGGATGGCGCGCCTGCGAATCTGGGGTGGTCTAGTGATCTTCATGAAGTCCCCGTTCCGCCTCAGTCGGTGATGAAGCCGTAGGTGCCGCGGTAATTCTTGGCCGGTTCGGTCCGGCCGGGCACGCCGTAGATGCGGTTGATGTTGCCGAGCAGTTCGGCCTGCGGATCCGCAGGCGCGGAGAAGCCATCATCCGGCCGCGACAGATCCTTTTGCGCAACTGCGCGAACGATATAGGGCGTCACGATCACGACCAGCTCGGTCGCGTTGTTGACGAAGTCGCGGCTGCGGAACAGCGTGCCGAGGACCGGGAGCTGCATCAGGCCCGGCAGTCCGCTGACCGCCTGCTTGGTCTGCTGCTGGATCAGGCCGGCCATAGCCATCGCGCCGCCGGAGGGAATTTCCAGCGAGGTTTCCGCGCGGCGGGGTCTTGATCGAGGGCACCGTGAGCGAGTTGACCGAGGACGAGGTCACGGCCTGGGACAGCGTGATCGCGTTTTCGTTGGAGAGCTCAGAGACCTCGGTCATCACCCGCAGGCTGATCTTGCCCTCGGTGAGAACGACGGGGGTGAAGTTGAGCGAGATGCCGAACTTCTTGAAGCTGATCTGGGTGGTACAGACGTGCGTGGTGGGGTCGCACGCGTATCCGGCAGGCACCGGGAATTCACCGCCGGCGATGAACGTTGCCGATTCACCGGAGATCGCAGTCAGATTCGGTTCGGCCAGCGTCCGGATCACGCCCGCGGTTTCCATCGCACGCAGGGTGGCCTGCACCGACGGGGCCCCGCCGAACTTGGTGGTCAGGTTGTTGCCGTCGACGAGGTTGTGGCCGAGAGCCGTGAACGGATTGGAGTTGCTGAAGCTGACGACGGAGGTGCCGTAGCTGAGGTTGGCGGTGAGGTCGATTCCGAGCTGCTTGATGATGCTGCGCTGCACTTCGGCGACAGTCACCTTGAGCATAACCTGGTCGCGGCCGCGGACCACGATCGAGTTCACGACCTTCTCGGGGCCGCCCGCGAGGCGCACGGCGAGGTCGTTGGCCTGCAGGGCTTCGGCGGGATTCGCGGCCGAGCCGGTCAGGATGATGCCGTCGCCCAGCCCGTCGATCTGGATGTCTGAGTTCGGCAGGATCTGCTTCAGCGCGGCCCGCACGCCGTTGAGGTCGCGCTTGACCGCGATGTCATAGGCCGCAATCTGCTGGCCGGCGGAATCGAAGAACACGATGTTGGTCTGGCCGATCGCGGCGCCGATGATGTAGGCGCGCTGCGCCGAGCGGACGACCGCATTGGCGATCTTGGGATCGGCGACAAGCACGTCCTTGATGTCACGCGGAAGGTCGATCACGATCGACTTGCCGATGCCGAGCGAGAGGAATCGCGCGTTCATCTGACCGTCGGGCGCAGCCTGCGCCACGGGGCGATAGTCGGCGGCGACCACAGGGGTCAGCACCGGGTTGAGCGCGAGCGCGACGGCGGCCGAAAACGACAGGGCGCGGACCACAGAAGTTCGCATCGTCGCCAAGTTCGCCCTGCATTTCATATCGACAGTCCTCATCGTGCCTTCGCCGTCGAGCTAGGGATACCGTACCGAATGATCGAAACGCCCTCGCGCTTCTGCGCGGAATCATCGAGCGTGATCTCGCTCAGCTTGACGTCGACGATGCTGCGCAACGCCAGCGACAGCGTGCCGCTCTGGCGTGCGGAGGAGAGCGTCGCAGTCTGCGCAGGATTGAGCTCGAGGGTGACGGTCTTGCCGACCACCGCGTTCTGCCCGTCCTTCTCCTTCGGCGCCTGGTCGATGGCCAGGACGCGGATATTGGCCAGGATGATCTCGGATGTGATCACATCGGGGGCGCCGCTGCTCTGGTCCGGGTTCTTGAGACGGCGCGTCAGAAGCACGTCGACGCGGTCGTTGGGGAGGATGAAGCCGCCTGCGCCGGTTTCCGGCGAGATCTCGGTCGAAATCGCCCGCATGCCGGTGGGCAGGATTGCCGCCATGAAGCCGGAGCCTTCGGCTTTGACCAGCTTCTGGTCGCGGATCGGCTCACCCTGGATGAAGGGAGATCGTGCGATCGAGCCGGTGACCTGGGTTACCCCCTCGGGGCGCTCGTTGCGGCGGATGAAGGTGGTGCTGGCGGTCGCGGACGGCCAGGTCTGCCATTGCACGTCTTCCGGCTTGACGGTCTGGCCGAGGCCGATGTCGTTCTTGGCGACCAGCACGTCGACGGTGGGAAGCTGCGCGACCGGAGCCGGAGGCGGCGCAGAATTGTCCGAGCCGCTCGCCAGATACGCGGCGACACCGCCGGCGCAGATGGCGACCGTCAGGACGACAATGCGTGCCCTATTCATACGCTTCACTTTCCAACAAACGCCGCGACGCTGACGCCGCCGTAATCGGCAGTTGACCAGCTATTCGTCAAAGCATGGTTAATGAGGCGTATCTAAATCGCCTTAACGCCGGGTTGACCCGATGCGTTCAGCGCAATGCGAGGTGAGCGAGGTCGATCGCCTTCACCCATTCGGTCTCCGGGTAGACCATCAGCGCACTCATTGCGAGCGCAATGCCGTAGGGAATGCCGCTCTCCTTGGCGTGCAGCCGCGCGAGCCAGGCTTGGCCCGCCAGCCCATAAGGCAGCGGCCATTGCCGGAACTGGAGCAGGAGCAGCGTCAGCGCCCCGCCGAACAGCGAGGCGTAGAGCAGGAAGTTCATCAGCTGTGCGAACCCGAACCAGAGTGCGACGGAGGCCGCGACCTTGGCATCGCCACCGCCGACCCAGCCCATCGCAAAACAGGTGAAAGCCACGACCAGGACGAGCGCGCCTGAGCCGACATGGCTCAGCATCTCGTAAGGTGCCATGCCACCGGCGAGAGCAAGCGCGAAAAAGCCGGCGACCAGCGCCAGCGATACGCGGTTGGAGATCGTCATCGTGAAGAGATCGCTCGCGGCGGCAAACGCCATCAGGGCAGGGAAGAGCAGAAGGCGCGCAAGGTCGAGGATCATGGGCTGCGTCTTGAGGCCTGGGTTTGCCGCGGAGCTGGCGTCGCCGGATTCTAGCCGGCAGTGCTAAACAAACCGAAAACGGCGGCAGCGATTTCGAGGGGCGGAACCAGCCGAAGGCGTGCTCACCAGAGGGAGGCGATGCGTGCGGCGAGCGCGACGGTCGCAAGCAGCAGGGCCAGACAGACCCAGTAAGCCGGCGAGCCGGTCTGCGCGGCCTCCGCCGCGTTTGCCGCGACCGCGGCATCGGTTCTGTACTTGCTCAACGCCACTGGAACTCGCGGTCTGAAAAACAAAGGCCCCGGAGGCCCGGGGCTTTTGCCGTCGTTCGTCGATCGCTTACTTCAGCGAGCTGCTGATCGAGTTGAACTTGGCGTTCAGCGTGCTGCCGAGATTGTTGACGACGGTGATGATGGCCAGCGCGATGCCGGCGGCGATCAGACCGTATTCGATGGCGGTGGCGCCGGATTCATCTTTCGCGAAACGCGCAATCAGGTTCTTCATGAACAAAACTCCATCTGGGGTGGGATCGCCTCGTTCGGCGTGTGCTTGACGCAACGACCATGAGATCCGAGCTCTTTCGGGAGAGTTAATTCGATCGGTCAAACCCGCCGGCCGCTGGCCAGAGTGAATTTCGTCTTAAGGCAGCCAGCTGCAATCGTTCCAGTTCCGGATGTGCAGCAAGCGCAGCTCCGGCTTCACCGTCCCTTAAATTTGGGGGAGTACGCGTAGGCGGGACCAGCAATTCGCAAGAGAGGCGACAATGTCGAGCCTGCCCATGGAAATCGCCCTGATGCTCGGCGAGACCATCGCGAAGGTGATCCCCACGACCTTCGCGCTCGCGGTGGTCTTCACCGTGCTCGAGCACGTCTGGGCCTGCAATCCCGGCGTGCCCTGGTGGCGCAAGCGGGAGATCGTCACGGACATCTGCTACTGGTTTGTCGTTCCGGTGTTCGCACGCGTCATGCGGATCAGCCTTCTGATCGTCGGTGCGAGCTTCGTCTTCAACATCCATGATGCCGACGGGCTCGTCGCCTTCTACGACAATGGCCACGGCCCGCTGGCGCTATTGCCGCTCTGGGTCCAGGCCGTGCTGTTCCTGGTGCTGTCCGATTTCATGCTGTACTGGCTGCACCGGCTGTTCCACGGCGGCGGGTTCTGGAAGTACCACGCGATCCATCACTCCTCGGAGGAGATCAGCTGGATTTCCGCGGCCCGCTTCCATCCCGTCAATCTCGTGCTCGGTACGATCGCGGTCGACGTCGTGCTGCTGATGGCCGGCATTTCGCCGAACGCCATGGTCTGGCTCGCCCCGTTCACGACCTTCCATTCGGCCTTCGTGCACGCCAACCTCAACTGGACCTTCGGGCCGTTCAAATATGTGCTGGCGACGCCGGTGTTCCATCGCTGGCACCACACCTCGCTCGCAGAGGGCGGCGACACCAATTTTGCCGGCACGTTCCCGATCTGGGATGTGCTGTTCGGCACTTTCCGCATGCCCGCGGGGCAATTGCCGCAGGATTACGGCAAGGATGAAGCCACCATGCCGAAGGAGATCGGAGGGCAGCTTGCCTATCCGTTCCGCCGCTAGGTTCTCGAGGGCCGCAAAATGCCAGTCCGTTCAAACAATAGTCGGCGAATTTGCGGAACGTTCACGAATTGAGGGCAGGTTAGCCGGGTCGGGCACCGGCTCGGCTGTATCTGATTGCTTCTGCCGGTTTGTGACGTCCCGGGGGTAAGAGTATGCGTAAACAACTGCTGCGCCGTCATGCGCGCGTCTGTCTTCTGGTTGCGGCCGCGGTGCTGGCATCGCCGGCTGCTGGCCTTGCCGAGCCGACCGCAGATGCCATTGCCGTGAATGTCGACCAGGCCAAGCTGGTGCGGTTGCCTGGCAAGGTGGCGACCATCGTGGTCGGCAATCCCATGATCGCCGACGTCACGCTCCAGCCTGGTGGCATGATCGTCGTGACCGGCAAGGGCTATGGCGCCACCAACTTCATCGCGCTCGACCGAGGCGGCGAGATCCTGGTCGACCGCCAGATCCAGGTCGAAGGTCCGAGCGATCGGCTCGTCACCGTCTATCGCGGGATCGAGCGCGAGTCCTACAGCTGCATGCCGGTTTGCCAGCGTCGCGTGACGCTCGGCGACAGCGACACCTATTTCAACAACACGATGAGTCAGGCCGGTTCGTTGAGCAGCACGGCCAGCGGCAATGCTGGTGCGGGCGCCAAGACGAACTGAGTAAGACGAACTGAGTAAGACCAACCAGCGAGTTTGATTGGCGGTTTGCCGGGGCAAGGATCGCCCCGGGCCGACGCGGGCGCGTGAGTTTCTCTCTCCGTATGCTCGTCTCAACGCTCTCGTCTCGTTGGCCTGGGTCGTTCACAGTTAACGCGCCCTTAATGGCCCGGGCCGCCGGGTGCGGATCGCCTGAAACACTTAAACAATCAGTTTCCGCTATTGAACATGGCAGATGATTGCTGCTGCTGGGGAATTTGATGCCTTCGCCTGCACCTACGAGGTTCACGCTCCTCGCCATGCTGCGCCGGTTTCGCGGCAGTCGCCGCGGCTCCGCAGCCGTCGAGTTCGCGCTGGTCGCACCGATGTTCTTCGCGCTGCTGTTCGCCGTCATCGAGACGGCGCTGATGTTCTTGGCGACCCAGGTGCTCGAGAGCGCCAGCCAGAATTCCGCGCGGGTGTTGCTGACGGGGCAGGCGCAATCCGGTTCGGTGGCGGCCTGCGCGGTCTCCGGCGTGAGCACGCCCTGCTCGCAAGCGACGTTCAAGGCTTACGTCTGCAGCCAGATCCCAGCACTCTTTGATTGCACCAAGCTCTACGTCGACGTTGTGAGTACAAACTCGTTCGGAGCACTAAGCCTCACCAGCTACGGCAATTCCTGCAGCTTCAACCCAGCCGGCGTGCAGTACAATGCCGGGGCCGCCGGTCAGGTCGTCGTGGTGCGCCTGTTCTATCAGTGGCCGCTCATCGTCACCGGCCTTGGCTTCAACATGGGCTGCAGCAACAAACGGCTGCTGGTCGCGACCGCGGCCTTCAAGAACGAACCTTTTTGAGACAGATGGATTCGAGCAAGCCGATGCAGCCGATTGCGCATATCTGGAGGAATACCGGTCACTTCGTGCGCGACTTCGTCGCCGACAAGCGCGCGCTCGCTGCGACCGAATTCGCGGTCATCGTGCCGCTGATGCTGGTGATGTTCTTCGGTACCGTCGAATTTTCATCGGCCGTGGCGATTGATCGCAAAGTCACGATGATTGCACGGACGCTGTCCGATTTGACGTCGCAGTCAACGTCGCTCGACGCTGGCGACTTGCAGGACACGTTCACGGCAAGCATTTCGATGATCATGCCTTACGACGCTACGCTCGTGAACGGCACGGTTCTTCAGATCTATATCGACTCGAGCAGCGTCGCCAAAATTAAATGGAGCCAGTCCGCCACCATTGCCAACGGTGCGACGCAGGCCACGCTGACGGCTCCGCCCTCGGCTCTGGCTGCTGGTACCACGGTCACCTCGATGATTCCGTCGACGCTCTTGATCCCGAAGACCTACCTCATTTACAGCGAGGCGAGTTACCTCTACACGCCTTCCGTCAAATTTGTTCTGAAGTCGGGCATCATGCTGAGCGATGTCTCCTACACGCGTCCGCGCCAGGTCACCTGCGTTCCTTACAATGGCGTACCGTCGCTGCCGTGCCCCCTGAACTAGAAAAAAGGCCGGGCATTGCGCCCGGCCTTTTCTTTTTGACTTGTTCGCTCGAGCCGATCGGGGCCGTAAGCGGTAGGCTCAACCGGCGGAACGGAGGTTGTCCGCTGCCGACTTGCCGGAACGGCGGTCGGCCACGATCTCGTAGGAGATCTTCTGACCTTCGCGCAGCGTGCCGAGGCCTGCACGCTCCACAGCGCTGATGTGGACGAACACGTCCTGGCCGCCATCGTCGGGCTGGATGAAGCCGAAGCCTTTGGTCGCGTTAAACCACTTCACGGTTCCCATGCTCATGGGGGTAGTCCCTTCTCAGATAACACAATGTCAGAGCCCGCTCGCGCGGACAGGTTAGATCGAATTTTTGGAAGGGTCGTCAGCGTGTCTGAACCGGCTGTACCGGTGGATGCTAATGTCGTCCGGCCGAAAATCGATTAATTCATTTTATTGGAAACAGAACCCCAAAACAATGCTGACGTGCACGATTTTTTGATCCGCCGTGATGTTCACGGCGGATCAGCATACAGGTCGGAACTTCAGGTCCGCGCTCGCGCGCTGAGCCCCCGACTAGCGGCGGCGGAACTGGCCGCCGCGCTGTCCGGGGCGCGGAGGTCCGCCCATCCCGCTCGGACGTTCGTCCTTGTGGCGGAAAATCAGCCGGCCCTTTTCGAGGTCATAGGGCGACATCTCCACTGTCACGCGGTCGCCCGCCAGAGTCTTGATGCGGTTCTTCTTCATCTTGCCGGCGGTGTAGGCGACGATCTCGTGTCCGGCGTCGAGCTGCACGCGGTAGCGCGCGTCGGGGAGGATTTCGGTGACCAGTCCTTCGAACTGGATCAGCTCTTCCTTAGCCATGAATTTCTCCAGGTCGTGGACGGCTAGTGCGAATGGGGTTTGCGGTTCGGTTGGCCGTTCGGCCGACTCTCGCGGCGCAAAAAGGCAACGCCTTGTATCCCATCAGACGCCCCGGCGCTATGCGCGGAACGCTGTTCCGGACGGCTGTTTGGCGAAGAATGCGCCTTGCCGCCGGTGTGGTCGCGACGAGGAGCCTTCGAAGCCTTCGGGCCAGTACCGGGCCGTGCGTCAGCACGCCTGGCGTCGCCATGCCGTGCCTCGCCGGGTCTTCCGTCGCCCTTGGCGGCACTGTGGTGACGACCGTCAGCATGCCTTTCGTCGGCACGCCGCCCGTCGCCATGCCTTGCGCCTTGCGGACGCTGGCCCGGGCGGCCCGGCCGACCCTGTCGTTGCTGCTGCGGGGGAGGGCCCGCATCGCGGCGGCCGGCGTCGGTGCGGCGATCCTCACGCGGCAGCGCCACTTTGATCAGCCGCTCGATGTCGCGGAGATAGCTCAGCTCCTCGCCGCCTGCGACCAGTGAGATCGCGGTACCCTCGGCACCCGCGCGCGCGGTGCGACCGATGCGATGCACATAGGTCTCCGGCACGTTGGGCAGGTCGAAATTGATGACGTGGGTGATGCCGTCGACATCGATGCCGCGGGCGGCGATATCGGTGGCGACCAGCGTGCGGATTTCACCGGTGCGGAACTGGGCAAGCGTCCGTTCGCGATGGTTCTGCGACTTGTTACCGTGGATGGCGCTGGCGGGAATCCCCGCCTTCTCGAGTGTCTTTACGACCTTGTCGGCGCCGTGCTTGGTGCGCGTGAAGACCAGGGCTCGGTTGACCTGCTCCTGTTTCAACAGCTGGGCGAGGAACGCCGGCTTCGCGGAGAAGTCGACCTGGATGATGCGCTGCTGGATGCGTTCCACGGTCGAGGAGACCGGGGTCACCGCGACACGGGCGGGGTCGCGCAGCATGGCGTCGGCCAGCTCGGCGATGTCCTTCGGCATGGTGGCCGAGAAGAACAGCGTCTGCCGCTTGATCGGCAGCTTGGCGACGATTTTGCGGATGTCGTTGATGAAGCCCATGTCGAGCATGCGATCGGCCTCGTCGAGCACGAGGAATTCGACGCTTCCAAGCTTCAGTCCGTTGCTCTGCACGAGGTCGAGCAAACGGCCGGGGGTGGCGACCAGCACCTCGACGCCCTGCATCAGCGAGCGGACCTGACGGCCCATCGGCACGCCGCCGATGGCGAGGGTCGAGGACAGGCGGATGTGGCGGCCATAGGCGTTGAAGCTGTCGAGGATCTGGCCGGACAGTTCGCGGGTCGGCGACAGCACCAGGACGCGGGTCGTCTTCGGCTGCGGCTTGATGCGATTCTCGAGCAGGCGGTGCAGGATCGGCAGCGCGAAGGACGCAGTCTTGCCGGTTCCGGTCTGGGCAATGCCGACGACGTCGCGGCCGGTCAGCGCGGTCGGAATCGTCTGGGCCTGGATGGGGGTGGGGGTGACGTAGTTCTCTTCGGTGAGAGCACGAGCGATGGGTTCGGCGAGGCCGAAATCCTGAAACGAAGTCAAAAGATGGGTTCTTTCCATGTCAAAAGCGGGCGCCCGGCGCATTCGGCGCGGCGCGCGCAAAAGGGTGTCGAGAGGGACACCTGCGTGTTTGGGGTGTCGGATGGCTTGATGGGATGGGGCAAGCCAGACGCCCGTAAGGGCTTAAGAACACGCGGCTCGCAACGGTCTCTGATTCGCAAGAGACCTCGGCCCCCATATGGAACATTGAGGCGGCGCTTTCAAGGCAGGCGCACCACAAATGGCGATCGCGGTGCAGAAATAGTTATGCCGGAAATTTAGCCAGAGCGCTAAATTTGCTTAGAAAATAGCCTGCCTGCCGCATTCGCATACATTTGAATTGCTCAATGTTTAAGCGACCCGGCCGTGGCGATGGTTCGTTTTATGTCGATTTCGCCAGCGAAATCAATAGCCTAATATGTGTCTAATCCATGGCACGGTTCTTGCGAATCCGTTAATCGCAGGCGGCCGTTGGGGCCGTTTCGCAGCGTTTTTCACGTCTGCGTCAGGGAGATGAGATACTCATGCATAGCAAATCCACTCACGATATAGCGGCGCCATTTAGCCGCCGTGGCGTTCTCGCCGCGACCGCCGGACTGATGCTTGGTCTGGCTTCCATTTCCGGTGCGAAAGCCGCGGACGACACCATCAAGGTCGGCGTGCTTCATTCCCTCTCCGGGACCATGGCCATCAGCGAGACCACGCTGAAGGACACCATCCTCTTCCTGATCGACGAGCAGAACAAGAAGGGCGGCGTCAACGGCAAGAAGCTCGAAGCTGTCGTCGTCGATCCCGCTTCGAACTGGCCGCTGTTCGCCGAGAAGGCGCGCGAGCTGATCACCAAGGACAAGGTCTCGGTCGTGTTCGGCTGCTGGACCTCGGTGTCGCGCAAATCGGTGCTCCCGGTATTCAAGGAGCTGAACAGCATCCTGTTCTACCCCGTGCAGTACGAGGGCGAGGAGAGCGAGCGCAACGTGTTCTACACCGGTGCCGCGCCGAACCAGCAGGCGATCCCCGCCGTCGACTATCTGATGAAGGACGAGAAGGTGAAGCGCTGGGTGCTCGCGGGCACCGACTACGTCTATCCGCGCACCACCAACAAGATCCTGGAAGCCTATCTGAAGTCCAAGGGTGTCGCCCAGGAAGACATCATGATCAACTACACGCCGTTCGGTCATTCCGACTGGCAGACGATCGTGGCCGACATCAAGAAGTTCGGCTCGGCCGGCAAGAAGACCGCCGTGGTCTCGACCATCAACGGCGACGCCAACGTTCCTTTCTACAAGGAGCTCGGCAACCAGGGCATCAAGGCGAAGGACATCCCGGTCGTCGCGTTCTCGGTGGGTGAGGAAGAACTCGCCGGCATCGACACCAAGCCGCTGCTCGGCCATCTCGCCGCCTGGAACTACTTCCAGTCGATCAAGTCGCCGGAGAACGAGAAGTTCATCAAGGCGTGGCAGACCTACACCAAGAATCCGAAGCGCGTGACCAACGATCCGATGGAAGCGCACGTGATCGGCTTCGACATGTGGGTCAAGGCGGTCGAGAAGGTGAAATCGACCGATCCGGACAAGGTGATCGACGCGCTCCCGGGCATCGAAGCCAAGAACCTGACCGGCGGCACCTCCAAGATGCTTCCGAACCATCACATCACCAAGCCGGTGTTCATTGGCGAAATCAAAGCCAACGGCCAGTTCGACGTGGTGTGGAAGACCCCGGGTCTTGTCGCGGGCGACGCCTGGTCGAAGGAGCTCGACGGCTCCAAGGACCTGGTCGGCGACTGGGTCGGCAAGAAGTGCGGCAACTTCAACACCAAGACCAACAAGTGCCTCGGTTCGGGTTCCTGATCCGAACCTGACGCTCCATTGCACGATCGGAGAAGGCGGCGATCCCGCCGCCTTCTCCACCCTTTTCTGCCGGGGTCTTTCACAGTGCCAGCCAATTTGTCCGCCCGCCTCTGTTCGCTCCTGCTCTCGTTGTTCCTGATCGCGTTCGCACTGCCGGCCTTGGCTGGTCCGTTCGAAGATGCGGTCGCCAAATTCGCCAACGACGATTATTCCGACACGGAAGAGGCGATCGGCGTGGTCGCGAGCAGCGGCAATACGCTGGCCTTTCCGATCATCAGCGCGCTCCAGGACGGCCGGCTGATGGCCGATCCGGACAGCAAGAAGGTTTACGTCACCGGTACCGACGGCAAGTCGATCGATGCCGCGACCGGTCAGGCCGTGGCCAGCGTGCCCGACAGCGCAAGCGCGGTCCGCCTCAACAACCGCCTGCGCCGCAGCGTCGATGCCGCGATCGGCAGTCTGACGCTGCAGTCACCCGACGTCGGAGCGCGGCTCCAGGCCGCGCAATCCGTCTTCAAGTCGCATGAGGAGACGTCGCTCGAAGCCGTCGATGGCGCGCTCGCCAAGGAAACCAACCGATCCGTCAAGGCCGCGCTGGGCGACGCCCGCGCGGCGATCCTGTTGTTCAAGCCTGATGCCACCGAGCTCGAGAAGCTCGAAGCCGTTGCCACCATCAAGGCGCGCGGCGACCAGGAGGCGATGGCGCTTCTCACCGGCATGGGCGACCAGCCCGCCTCGGTGACCAAGGCTGCCGCGAGTGCAATCGGCTCGATCCAGAGTTCGCTCGCGGTCTGGTCGATGGTGCAGAATGCCTGGTACGGCCTCTCGCTCGGTTCGGTGCTGCTGCTTGCCGCGATCGGGCTTGCCATCACGTTCGGCGTGATGGGCGTCATCAACATGGCCCACGGCGAGATGGTGATGATCGGGGCTTACACCACCTTCGTGGTGCAGGAGGTGATCCGCACCCGCTATCCCGGCCTGTTCGACTATTCGCTGCTGATCGCGGTGCCGCTCGCCTTTTTGGTGGCGGGCGCGCTCGGCGTCGTGATCGAGCGCAGCATCATCCGCTTTCTGTACGGCCGTCCGCTGGAGACGCTGCTGGCGACGTGGGGCCTGTCGCTGGTGCTGCAGCAGGCCGTGCGCACCATGTTCGGCCCGACCAACCGCGAGGTCGGCAACCCCTCCTGGATGAGCGGCGCGTTCGAGCTCGGCCAGATCACGATTACCTATAACCGGCTCTGGATCCTTGTCTTCACGCTCGCGGTGTTCGTCATTCTGCTCGCGATGCTGCGCTACACGGCACTCGGGCTCGAGATGCGCGCGGTCACGCAGAACCGCCGCATGGCGGCTTCGATGGGCATCGCGACCTCGCGTGTCGATGCGCTGACCTTCGGCCTCGGCTCGGGCATTGCCGGCATCGCCGGCGTGGCGCTGTCTCAGATCGACAATGTCAGCCCCAATCTCGGCCAGAGCTACATCATCGACAGCTTCATGGTCGTGGTGTTCGGCGGCGTCGGCAATCTCTGGGGCACGCTGGTCGGCGCCTTCACGCTCGGCATCGCCAACAAATTTCTGGAGCCGGTCGCCGGCGCCGTGCTCGGCAAGATCGCCATCCTCGTTCTCATCATCCTGTTCATTCAAAAACGGCCGCGCGGTCTGTTCGCGCTCAAGGGCCGTGCGGTGGAAGCATGACCCCTCACATGCTGACGCGATCGCTGGACCGCGGCGCGACGATCTTCCTTGCCGTCGTCGTGGCCTGCGGCATCCTCATCCCGCTCTCCAACCTGCTGCTGCCCGCGGGCTCGTTCCTGCAAGTGCCGACCTATCTGGTCGCGCTCTGGGGCAAATATGTCTGCTACGCCATCCTGGCGCTCTCGATCGACCTGATCTGGGGCTATTGCGGCATCCTCTCGCTCGGCCACGGCGCCTTCTTCGCGCTCGGCGGCTACGCGATGGGCATGTATCTGATGCGGCAGATCGGCAGCCGCGGTGTCTACGGCAACCCGATCCTGCCGGACTTCATGGTGTTCCTGAACTATTCGAAGCTGCCCTGGTACTGGTACGGCTTCGACATGTTCTGGTTTGCCGCGCTGATGGTGTTGATCGTACCGGGGCTGCTCGCCTTTTGCTTCGGCTGGCTCGCCTTCCGCTCCCGCGTCACGGGCGTGTATCTGTCGATCATCACGCAGGCGATGACCTATGCACTGCTGCTCGCCTTCTTCCGCAACGATTTCGGTTTCGGCGGCAACAACGGCATGACCGACTTCAAGGACATCCTGGGCTTCAACGTGCAGGCCGAGGGCACGCGTGCTGCGCTGTTCGCGCTGAGCTGCCTGGCGCTGATCGTTGGCTTCCTGATCTGCCGCGCCATCGTCTCGTCCAAGCTCGGCAAAGTGCTGATCGCCGTGCGCGATGCGGAATCGCGCACGCGCTTCCTCGGCTACCGCGTCGAATCCTACAAGCTGTTCGTGTTCACGGTGTCGGCCTGCATGGCCGGCGTCGCCGGCGCGCTCTATGTGCCGCAGGTCGGCATCATCAACCCAAGCGAATTCGCGCCGGGCAATTCGATCGAGGCAGTGATCTGGGTCGCGGTCGGCGGCCGCGGTACGCTGGTCGGCGCTGCGCTCGGTGCCGTCGTCGTCAACTACGCGAAAACGTTCTTCACCTCCGGCATGCTTGCGCCCTACTGGCTGTTCATGCTGGGCGCCATGTTCATCCTGGTGACGCTGCTGCTGCCCAAGGGCATCGTCGGCACTTTCAACGCCTGGTGGGACTCGTCGAAGGAAAGGCGCGACGCCGCGACCATTGCGAGCGCCGCGGCCGAAGACGGCGTCACCGAACCCAAGATGGCGGAGGAGGCGCAATGAACGTCATGGATACCCGCGCGACTTCCGCAATGCTCTATCTCGACGGCGTGCACGTCTCGTTCGACGGCTTCCACGCCATCAACAACCTCTCGCTGACGCTCGAGCCCGGCGAGATGCGCGCCATCATCGGCCCGAACGGCGCCGGCAAGACCACGATGATGGACATCATCACCGGCAAGACCAAGCCCGACGAGGGTACCGTCTTGTTCGACGGCGTTACCGACCTGACGCGGCTGGACGAGACCCGCATCGCCGAGCTCGGCATCGGCCGCAAATTCCAGAAGCCGACCGTGTTCGAGAGCCAGACCGTGCAGGACAATTTGCTGCTCGCGCTCAATGTCGACCACAGCGTCAAGGGTACGCTGTTCTGGCGCGGCAGCCGGGCGGAATCCGAGCAGATCGACAAGGTGCTGGAGACGATCCGCCTCACCGATGCCCGCAACCGTCTCGCCGGCAGCCTCAGCCACGGCCAGAAGCAGTGGCTCGAGATCGGCATGCTGCTCGCACAGGATCCGAAACTACTCCTCGTCGACGAGCCCGTCGCCGGCATGACCGACGTCGAGACGCATCTCACCGCTGAGCTGCTCAAGGAAATCAACAAGACCCACACCGTGATGGTGGTCGAGCACGACATGACGTTCGTGCGCGAGCTCGGCGTCAAGGTCACTTGCCTGCACGAGGGTACCGTGCTCGCGGAAGGCACCATCGACCAGGTCTCGTCCAACGAGCGGGTCATCGAAGTGTATCTGGGGCGGTGAGCGATGCTTGAGGTCAAGGACATCAACCTGTTCTACGGCGCGGCGCAGGCGCTGCGCGGCGTCTCGATCGCGGCCGAACCCGGCAAGGTGACTTGCGTGCTCGGGCGCAACGGCGTCGGCAAGACCTCGCTCTTGCGCGCCATGGTCGGGCAGTACCCGATTTCCTCGGGCGCGATCGTGCTCGACGGCAGCGATATCAGCGGCCTGAAGCCCTATGAGCGCGCGCGCAAGGGCATCGGCTTCGTGCCGCAGGGGCGCGAGATATTTCCGCTTCTGACGGTCGAGGAGAATCTCAAGACCGGCTTCGGCCCGCTCAGGCGCGAGGACAAGCACATTCCGGACGACGTGTACTCGCTGTTCCCGGTGCTGCAATCCATGCTCGGCCGGCGCGGCGGCGATCTCTCCGGCGGCCAGCAGCAACAGCTCGCAATCGGGCGCGCGCTAGTGATGCGGCCAAAGCTACTGCTGCTCGACGAGCCGACCGAGGGCATCCAGCCCTCGATCATCAAGGACATCGGCCGAGCCATCTCGTACCTGCGCAATCTCGGCAACATCGCCATCGTGCTGGTCGAACAATATCTCGACTTTGCCTGCGAACTCGGCGACAGTTTTGCGGTGATGGATCGCGGCGCGGTGAAGTTTACCTGCGACCGCTCCAATCTCGACGCGAGCGAAATCAGCCGCCAGATGGCGCTATAGGCCATTCTGCCGCGACCGGCTGGGGAGGCGGATGCGCAGCGACGTTTTAGCGACATCTTCGGTGTTCGACGCCAACCGCGCCCGCGGCGCGGTGCGCTTCGACGTCCACGCGCGCGACGGTGTGACACGTCGCGGGATATTGCATGAGTCCGGCTCGCTGCGCGTGCGCTTCCCTTCGCCGGAGGACGAGGGTCTCTCCGGTGTGTTCGTCAACACGGCCGGCGGCGTTGCGGGCGGCGATCGCTTCGACATCGAGATCGCGGCCGCGGATGGTGCGAAGCTGACGCTGACGACGGCGGCCGCGGAAAAGGTCTACCGCGCGCCAGCGCAGGCGGCGGAGCTCAATATAGCGATGAAGGTTGCCGCAGGCGCACATCTCGGCTGGCTGCCGCAGGAGACGATCCTGTTCGACCGGGCGCGCGTGCGGCGCCGCTTCGACATAGACCTCGATGCGACTGCCTCGCTCCTGCTGTGCGAGATCGTGGTGTTCGGCCGTACCGCCATGGGCGAACGGATGGAGCAGGGCGAGTTCGTCGACCGCTGGCGGCTGCGTCGTGGCGGCAAGTTAGTGTTCGCCGAGACCGTCAGGCTCGACGGCAACATCGGCGCAAAGCTTGCGCGATCGGCAGTGGCGAAGGGCGGCGCTGCGATCGGCACGGCGCTGATCGTGCCCGGCGACGAGGCCCTGATCGAGCGTCTCCGCGAGGCCTCGGAATCCTTTGGCGGCGAGGTCGGGATATCCGCCTGGAATGGCTTTGCAATGGCGCGGTTCTGTGCCCAAGATGCGGCGCGGCTGCGCGCCGACATGATGGCCGTGCTGGCGCGCACCGGTGCGGCGTTGCCGCGGCTCTGGCTCAATTGATCGACTGAAAGTGTTGAACGGAAGAGATTTCGCATGAACCTGTCTCCCCGCGAAAAGGACAAGCTTCTGATCTCGATGGCGGCGATCGTGGCCCGCCGCCGACTGGATCGCGGCGTCAAGCTCAACCATCCCGAGGCGATCGCGCTCATCTCCGATTTCATCCTCGAAGGCGCGCGCGACGGCCGCACCGTCGCCGAGCTGATGCAGGCGGGTGCGCAGGTCCTCACCCGCGACCAGGTGATGCCGGGAATCCCGGAGATGATCCACGACATCCAGGTCGAAGCGACCTTTCCGGACGGGACCAAGCTCGTCACCGTGCACGAGCCGATCAGGTAGGAGAGAAGCATGATCCCCGGCGAACTCTTCATCCAGGACGGCGAGATCGAGCTCAATGCCGGCCGCAAGACCGTGACGCTGACGGTTGCCAACACCGGCGACCGCCCGATCCAGGTCGGCTCGCACTACCATTTCTTCGAGACCAACCCGGCGCTGAAGTTCGACCGCAAGAAAGCCCGCGGCATGCGCCTCGACATCGCCGCCGGCACCGCCGTTCGCTTCGAGCCGGGCCAGACCCGCGACGTCCAGCTCGTCGCGGTGGCCGGCAAGAAGACCATCTACGGCTTCCGCGGCGACGTAATGGGGAAGCTGTGAATTCCACAGGAACGAGCGTGGCGCGGCACGGTTGAGGCGAAAACGGAGGACTTTGCCATGCTGTCACCTGTCCGCCTTGTCTCCGAAGCCGCCGAGCTCGCCGCGCGCCGTCACAACGGGATGGCGCGCAAGGGCCGCGGTCATGAGCCTTACATCAACCACCTCGCCGAGGTCGCGAACCTGCTTGCGACCGCGACAGACGGCGCCGACGCCGAACTCGTTGCCGCCGGCTGGCTGCATGATGCGATCGAGGACACCGGCACCACGCGCGAGGAGCTCGCGCAAAAATTCTCCGATCGTGTCGCCTCGCTTGTCGACGAGTGCACCGACGATATGAGCCTGCCGAAGCCGGAGCGGCGGCGGCGTCAGGTGCTCGACGCACCGAAGAAATCGGCTGGCGCCAGGCTGATCAAGATCGCCGACAAGATCAGCAATATCGGCGCGCGCGTACATTCCGATCCGACGGCCGAGGAACGCGACGACCTCGTCGATTACACCGACTGGGCCGAGCAGGTTGTCGCCGGTTGCCGCGGCGGCAACTCTTGGCTTGATACGACATTCGACGACATGGTGCTCACAGCGAGGACCTCGCTGTGAGCACCGATCCCAAATTCAAACGCAAACGGGGCTTGTGATGTCCGTCAAAATAAAGCGTTCCGTCTATGCCGACATGTTCGGCCCGACCACCGGCGACAGGGTGCGGCTGGCCGACACCGACCTCATCATCGAGGTCGAGAAGGATTTCACTACCTACGGCGAGGAAGTGAAGTTCGGCGGCGGCAAGGTGATCCGCGACGGCATGGGCCAGTCGCAGGTCACCAACAAGCAGGGTGCGGCGGACACCGTCATCACCAATGCGCTGATCGTCGATCACTGGGGCATCGTGAAGGCCGACGTCGCGATCAAGGACGGCATGATCGCCGGCATCGGCAAGGCCGGCAATCCCGACATCCAGCCCGGTGTCACCATCATCATCGGCCCCGGCACCGACGTGATCGCGGGTGAAGGCAAGATCCTCACCGCCGGCGGCTTCGACAGCCACATCCATTTCATCTGTCCGCAGCAGATCGAGCACGCGCTGATGTCGGGCGTCACCTCGATGCTCGGGGGCGGCACCGGCCCCTCGCACGGCACGTTCGCCACCACCTGCACGCCGGGGCCGTGGCACATGGGGCGGATGATCCAGTCGTTCGACGCCTTCCCGGTCAATCTCGGCATCTCCGGCAAGGGCAACGCTTCGCGGCCCGCCGCGCTGGTCGAGATGATCAAGGCCGGCGCCTGTGCGCTGAAGCTGCACGAGGACTGGGGCACCACGCCGGCAGCGATCGACACCTGCCTGTCGGTCGCCGACGACTACGATATCCAGGTGATGATCCACACCGACACGCTGAATGAATCCGGCTTCGTCGAGGATACCATCAAGGCGTTCAAGGGCCGCACCATCCACGCCTTTCACACCGAGGGCGCCGGCGGCGGTCACGCCCCCGATATCATCAAGGTCGCGGGGCTGAAGAACGTGCTCCCGTCGTCGACCAACCCGACGCGGCCCTTCACGCGCAACACCATCGACGAGCATCTGGACATGCTGATGGTGTGCCACCACCTCGATCCCTCGATCGCGGAAGATCTGGCGTTCGCCGAAAGCCGCATCCGCAAGGAGACCATCGCGGCCGAGGACATCCTGCATGATCTCGGCGCCCTCTCGATGATCTCCTCGGACTCCCAGGCCATGGGCCGCCTCGGCGAGGTCATCATCCGGACCTGGCAGACCGCCGACAAGATGAAGAAGCAGCGCGGCTCGCTGCCGCAGGATAAGGGCAAGGACAACGACAATTTCCGCGTCAAGCGCTACATCGCCAAATACACGATCAATCCCGCGATCGCCCATGGCGTTTCGAAGCTGATCGGCTCGGTGGAGAAGGGCAAGCTTGCCGATCTCGTGCTGTGGTCGCCGGCCTTCTTCGGCGTCAAGCCGGATTGCGTCGTCAAGGGTGGCATGATCGTCGCCGCTCCCATGGGCGATCCTAACGCCTCGATCCCGACCCCGCAGCCGGTGCATTACCAGCCGATGTTCGGCGCCTTCGGCAAGGCGATGACCGCGTCCTCCGTGGTGTTCACCTCGAAGGCCGCGATAACCGGCGGCCTCGCGCGCAAGCTCGGCATCGACAAGAAGCTCTATGCAGTCCAGAACACCCGCGGCAGAATCTCGAAGAAGAGCATGATCCACAACGACGCCACCCCCAATATCGAGGTCGATCCGGAGACCTATGAGGTCCGCGCCGACGGCGAGCTCTTGACCTGCGCCCCCGCCGAGGTGCTGCCGATGGCGCAGCGATATTTCATGTACTGAAATAGCGCCTCAACGCATGTCTCAGGACCATGTCTTGGTCGCATATCCGGGGGCTGCTTTTCCGGGTTTTGCGTTCGATCCCGCCTGGTCTAAGGTCCCGCCGGGTATCTGAAGCCCAGAAGAAAAGCCGGGAGGATTTCTCGTGATCTACGTCGTCGCCACCTTGACCATCAAGCCTGAAACGCGCGCCGAATTCATTGCAGCCGCCGCCGCCTGCATCAAGGAGACGCGGAAAGAGCCCGGCAATATCGCCTATGATCTGCATGAGAGCGTCACCGATCCCGCCAAGATGGTGTTCGTCGAGCAGTGGGAGAATGCCGAGGCGCTGGTGCCGCATCGCGCCATGGAGCACATGAAGACGTTCGGCCGCATCGCGGTGAAGTGTTTTACGGCGCCGCCGAAGATCGAAGTGATCACGCCCGAGAAGGTCGAGACACGGTAACAGGGTAAAAGCGCATGATCCGGGCGACGCAGGTCAGGGGACAACACCGCTTCGCGGAAGCGCCGGCGGATACGGTCGTGCTCGATTTCGACGATCGGCACCGCCGCCGCATGGCGATGACGGGGACGCGGGGGCTCCAGTTCCTGCTCGACCTGGAGAATGCCGTCGCACTGCGCGGCGGCGATGCGCTGGTGCTGGAGGACGGCCGGCTGGTCGAGGTGGTCGCCGCGCCCGAGCCGTTACTCGAGATCCGCGGCCACGATCCGCACCACCTGATTCGCGTCGGCTGGCATCTCGGCAATCGCCATCTGCCGACGCAGATCATGGCCAAGGGCCTGCGCATCCGCCGCGACCACGTCATCGAAGCCATGGTGAAGGGCCTCGGTGCGCGCGTGATCGAGATCGAGGCGCCGTTCGATCCCGAAGGCGGCGCCTATGCCGATGCCGGTCATGCGCATGGACACGACGACCACGCGCATCATGATCATGGCCACCATGATCATCACGGTCATGATCACCACCATGATCACGCCGCACATGGCGACGGTCACGATCACCATCACCACGACGAGCATTGCGATCACCCCGATCATCACCACGGCCACAAGCATGCTCATGACCACAAATGAGCCGGTCGCGGCCCGCGACCTCGCGGAGCGCGAGGCGGCGGCGCTGTACCGGTTGATGACCTGGCTGTCGCCCGCGTTTCCCGTCGGGGGCTTTTCCTACTCCAGCGGCATCGAATGGGCGGTCGAAGCCGGAGACATCACCGACGTCGCGACGCTGGCGGACTGGCTCGACGCGATGCTTCGCGATGGCTCGGGTTTCTGCGATGCGATTTTTCTGGTCCACGCCTATCGCGCCACTGAAGCGGGTGAGGGCGACACCTTGAGCGATATCGCCGAGCTCGCCGCGGCCTTCGTGCCGTCGCGCGAGCGGCAGCTGGAGACGACATCGCAGGGCCGTGCCTTCATCGACATCGCCCGCGCCGCGTGGGATGCCGACGGGCTGGATGCCATGGTTGCGGCATGCCGGACGCCACTGGTCTATCCCGTTGCCGTTGGCGTGGTCGCCGCGATGCACGGCGTGCCGCTGGCGCCGACGCTGCACGCCTTCCTGCATGCGCTGGTCTCGAACTGGATCTCCGCGGCCAGCCGGCTCATTCCGCTCGGCCAGACCGACAGCCAGCGCGTGCTGGTGAGGCTGGAAGCCGCGGTTGCCACGACGGCGAATCGTGCGCTGAATGCGACGTTGGACGATCTCGGCGGCGCGAATTTTCGCGCCGACCTCGCCAGCCTGCGGCATGAGACGCAATATACGCGGCTGTTTCGGTCATGAGCACGAGCCTCACTCTGTCGTCCCGGCGAAGGCCGGGACCCATAACCACAAATCTTTGTGGCGATGGAGGGATGTGGCCACAGCCCGCCATATCAACTGAGTTCGGTGGCTATGGGTCCCGGCCTTCGCCGGGACGACGTTAAGAGAGAGTGAGTTACATGTCGAAATCTCACGGTCCCTTGCGTGTCGGCATCGGCGGTCCGGTCGGATCGGGCAAGACCGCGCTGATGGACCTGCTCTGCAAGACCATGCGCGAGCGCTACGACATCGCCGCGATCACCAACGACATCTACACCAAATGGGATGCGGAATTCCTGGTACGCTCGGGCTCGCTGACGCCGGATCGCATTGCCGGGGTCGAGACCGGCGGCTGCCCGCACACCGCGATCCGCGAGGACGCCTCGATGAATCTCGCCGCGGTGGCGGATATGCGCGCCAAGTTTCCCGGGCTCGATCTCGTGCTGATCGAATCCGGCGGTGATAACCTCGCTGCCACTTTTTCCCCGGAGCTCGCCGATCTCACCATTTACGTCATCGACGTGGCGGCCGGCGACAAGATCCCGTCCAAGGGCGGCCCCGGCATCACCCGGTCCGACCTCCTTGTCATCAACAAGATCGACCTGGCGCCCTATGTCGGCGCCTCCTTGGAAAAGATGGAGACGGACGCCAGGCGCATGCGCGGCGAGCGACCGTTCGTCATGACCAACCTGAAGAAGAGCCAGGGAATGGACCGCATCATCGGTTTCATCGAGGCCAAAGGCGGCTTGAAACGGGCCGGCTGACCGGCGCGACCACTTGGCGCAGGGGTTTTCCCCGGATAACGGCATGGGCAGAGCCGTGTCCGCGGAACAAATTTCGGTCACGGCAATTGATTACCTCCGGTGCCCGGAGCAATCCAACCCGGCCGGACCATCGGCCGGGCGGCTTTAAGCTTCTCAGGCGACCCAAGTTGCGTATCGATGCCTCCTCCTCCATTATCTCGGCCATTGGGGTTCACCCTGTTTCGGCACGTGCCCGTTCGAGCGGCGTCCATATGCTCCGTGTTTATTGCCGACCTCCTGCTTTCGCCTGAGTAGTCGCGTGGTCAGGCTGGGTTTCATCATCGGCTTCATTGCTCTTCTCGGAGCCCTGCTCTCCGGGCTTGCGGCTTATCGTGTCCACGACCAGGAGCTGGCGCTGGACCGGATCGCGCTGGCGCGCGCGATCGACGTCCATGCGAGCCTGGTCCAGGACCGGCTCACCGAGCGCGAACTGCTCGCGCGGGTTGCCTCCGGCCTGTTCCGGGCGCCGTCGGTGCTCAAGCCCAACATGCTCGAGCCGCTGCGCTCGGCCATCTACGCGTTCAAGACCGATTTCGTGGTGGCGGGCTGGGTCGCCCGCCTGAAGCCGAACGAGCTTGCCGCAGCGCAGGCCGCCATCGCGAGCGCCGGCTTCCCGAATCCGCGAATCCGCAGCTATGACGACAAGCCGATCGATCCGGCAGGTGTCACCCAGCCGATCGACGTGCTGATGGATCTCGAGCCGCGCAGCAACGAGACCAAGGGGCTGCCCGGCCGCAGTTACGACCAGGACCAGGTGCGCAGCGCCATGCTGACGCGCGCCAGAGTGGAGAAGAGGTCGGTTGCCTCAGAACCGGTTGCCCTCCTGCGTGGCGACGGGCCGATCGGCATCATTGTGGCCGCTCCCGTCATCCCCGAGGGCGCGACGGAGCCGGCGGGTTTCATAACATTTTCCTACGAGCTCTCTTCCCTGATGCTGACCAACGACGACATGTCGTTGTTCGCGGTCGCGCTGAAGGATCCGCGCCGGGACGGTGGCGAGCTGGTCGCCAACGATCAAGGCGTGGTCTCGGCCCGCCCGACGGCGGCCGATGGGCCGGCGCCGTCGGCGACGCGCACGGTGAGCTTCGGTGGTCGCGACTGGCAGCTCGGCTATTACGCCAAGACCAATTCGGCGCGCCGCGCCGAGCAGACTGCGATCATCGTGGCGGCGATCGGCTTTGCGATCACCGCGATGGTGTGCGGCCTGTTCGGCTATGTCGCCTACAACAATTTGCGGCTCAGCCGGGAAATCCAGGTCAGAATCGGCTTCGAGCGCCGGCTGACCGCTGTCATCGACGAGCTCAACCACCGGGTCAAAAACATCCTGGCGGTGATCCAGTCGATCGTGACCCGCACGCTGCGCCATGGCTCCGACATCGATGTCGCGCGCGAGCTCCTGATCGGCCGCATCCACGCCATGTCCAACGTCGTCTCGCTGCTCAGCGAGAGCCAGTGGCAGGGTGTCAAGCTGAAGGGCCTGTTCGAGGCGCGCGCCATCCCGCATGCCGACCGCATCGCCGTTACCGGTCCTGATATCGCAGTCAGCGCGCGCGCGGCGCAGAGCCTCTCGCTGCTTTTCTTCGAGCTCGCCTCGCACTCCGACGAAGGCCTGTCGCTGGTCGGCAAGCATCCGCACATCACGGCCAATTGGACGGTGACGAACGAGGGCGCCGGCGAGGTCTTCTATTTCCGCTGGGAGGAGTTCAACACCAGCGAAGCGACGCGCCGCCCCGATTCGGATTTCGGCCTGATCCTGCTCGACCGCGTCGCGCCCGAGGCGCTCGGGGGCACCGCCAAGCGCTATTTCACCGACGTTTCCTATGTCTACGAGCTGACCGCGCCGATGGAGACGGTCGAGGACATGACCGAGCGCGACCGCACCGACAAGCTGTCAGCACCGATCCGGCCCGCGCGGTGATTCCAGGTTAGCTCTTCGGCCGCAGCACGAGGTCAACCAGATTGCGCGCGTAGGCCGGCGTGATCGGCGCGATGCCGAAGACGTAGCGGTAGAACAGGCTGCCATAGATCGCGTCGTAGAGATCCTGGGGCGGTGCTTCCGCCAGGATGCTGCCGTCGCTCTGGCCGGCGGCGATCATCTCGACCAGCGCGTCGCGGCGGAATTGCAGGTAGCGGGCGTAGAACAGCTCGGCGGAGCCGGTCTTGGAGATGCATTCGGAGATGACGGCGAGCTGGACCTTGCCGAACTCGCCCTGGAGCGCTTCGGCATAGGCGGCGGCATGGCGGCGTGCGCGCGCGGCGGGGCTGCCCGAGCTTGCCGGCGGCAGCGGCAGCATCTGCGCGGCTTGATGAAGGAAGGCGTCGATCAGCAAGGCTTCGCGGGACGGCCACCATTTGTAGATCGTCATCTTGGAGACGCTGGAGTGGCGCGCGATCGCGTCGATGGTGGTGGCGGCAAGGCCGGTGGTGGCCATCAGCGCATAGGCGCTTTGGAGAATGGCGTTGGTGGTCTCGATCGACCTCGGCCGGCCGCGCCGGGGCGCGCTGTCGGCTCCCTCACTCCCGCCATTCGCCATCACCACGCCCGGCCTCCTCGCGCAATCCGCTGCCGCTCCGCTTAGCCCAGCCGCGATGGCCGGCCTAGCGGAATCGGAAGGTGCCGGGCTAGGCCTGTTGCCGCAAGGCCGCCGGCAGGTCCTGCCGCTTCGACCAGGCGATGTAATATGCGACCGCGGCCATCGCCGCGAAGCCGGCCAGACTCACGGCGATCTGCATCACTACCAGATTGGCACCGGTGATCAGGATGAGATGGCCGGCGAAGGACAGGAACACGCCGACGCAGAACACCGCGAGCCATTCCTCGCCGCATCGGATGACCGCCCGTAGCGATCTCCATTGCAGCCCGGGATGATCGGCCGGGACGAGATGTGTCGCGATGAAAGCGAGTGCGAGGAAGTGGACCACGCGATACGGCGCGAGGTTTTCCTTGTCGGTCGGCGTGATGTTGTCGAGCACGATGTTGGGCAAGTAGGCGGCAAGCGCCGGCGAGTGGCGCATCAGCGTGATCGCCATCGCGGATACGAGATAGGCGCCCGCAAGCACGCGCAGCCAGGACAGGCCGTGCAGCGCGCGGCCCGACGCACCGGTCACGGCGAACCAGCCGCCCAGCACCATCAGCATCTGCCAGCAGAACGGGTTGAAGGTCCACTCCTGGTCCGGATAGACCCGAAAATTCCAGTCGAACCACCGTGCCGCGACGTACAGCGCGACCGATGCCGCAAGCGTCAGGTTCGGCCGCCGCAACAGCCCCCACAGCGCGAACGGAAAGAAGGCCATCAGCGGGATCATTAGCTGCAACAGATCGAGATTCAGCGGCTCCTCCTGGAGCACGAGGCCACGCACCAGGATGCGCAGCGGGTGCTCGAGAATTCCTGATATGTTGTATTCGTGGATGATCTCGGGCGCCTTGGATTGCGAGGCGACATAGGCGATGGTGTCGATATAGATCACGAACAGCACGACATAGGCGGCATACAGCCGCCAGACGCGGCGAAAGATGCGCGTCGCCGCGACGACATAGCCGCGCTCCAGTGCGATCCTGCCGTGAATGATCGCGACCCCATAGCCCACCACGAACACGAACAAGTCTGCGGCGCCACTGAAGCCGAAATTACGCAGCGTCAGCAAATTGACCACGTTGTTCGGGATGTGGTCGACGAAAACCGACCAGTTGGCGATGCCGAGCGTCAAATAGAGCCGGGGGTCGTGATGGAATGCGGCGAGGTTCGCCTGGACGGACGGTTTCATCGAAAAAATGACTTTTGGAATCAGGGGCGCTGCTTTTAGCGGCAACCGCCTGCCTATCCGAGTAGCGTTTGCGTGAGTAGGGACATTCGCGTCGGGCGACGCAAATTTGGCGCGGCGCCCGCGGGTGTCGAATTCCGAAAGATGCGCTTGCGGGACCTATGACGAAATTTTCTAACGCGCGCTAGCCGCTACTCGGCAGGTTCAGCCGAGGCATCGTCGGGTACGCCGGCGCGGCTCGCCATGATTCCGAGGGCGACGCCGCCGATCGCCAGGATCGGCACCAGCCGCTTGATCCCGATGGCGCGAACGATCTGGAGTCCGGTGGCGAGCAGCATGGGGTCCGCGAGCATGCTCGAGGCCGCCGACTTCGTGGCGCGCTCGGCCGCGATAAGAGCTTGCTTGCGCAGCTGCCGTTTGTAGACCCAATAGCTCACCGCCGCGGTCAGAGTCAGCAGAAAGAAGATGCCTGCACCGGCGAGGCAGGCCTGCACCGGACCATATTTGTCGAGCACCGAAATGAACGCCGCCGCGCACAGGAAGCACGTGGTGATGAAGAGCGCGAACGCCGCGCCTGCTGCCAGCGAGGTCAGCCGCACAGTGGTGCCGGTGGATGCGCTGATCCCGTCGATGATGCGCTGAAACATGGCCTTGCTCCTCAGATCCCCACAAGCCGGCACCGGCGGCGCCGCTGCGCCACCGTCTTAATACCCGTTCGCGATCTCAGCGACGCCAGACCGCGCCGATCAGGAAGCCGATGCCGAGCGCGAGCCCGACGGTCGCGAGCGGCCGCTGCGTGATCGCGTCCTCCAGCGTCTCCTCGATCGAGCCGTAGGCCTCCTGTGCCGCGCCCATCATCGCGCTGCCGCGTTCCGACATGTCGTCGATCGCGGAATCCACGTTTTCGCGCGCCTGGCTATAGCCGCGGCGGGCTTGCTTGCTGGAGGAGTTGGCAAAAGTATTGAGCGCGTCGGTGATCTGATCGGTGAGGGCGGCGATATCGCTTTTCACGGCTGCTACATCCTTCTCGAGGCGTTCTCGGGTGGCTTTGTCGGTCCAGTCTCTCATCCCGGCTTCGGCATTGGTGGCGGACATCGGGGGCTCCGAGCTGTTGACGATTGAGACAGCCGGGAAACGTTTCGTCGTCGCGTAAGTTCCGTTCACGGAAACCGGTCAGTCCTGCGGGAGCTGCGGCGAATCCTGCGGCAACAGATGCTCCTTCAGGATCAGGGCGACGATCAGCAGCGGCGACGACAGGAACGCACCCATCGGGCCCCACAGCCAGGTCCAGAACGCCAGCGCCAGCAGCACCGCGAGAGCATTGAGCGCCAGCCGTCGGCCGATGATGGTCGGCGTGACGAAATGTCCCTCCAGGAAGGTGATGCCGCCAAAGGCGAGCGCCGCCATCAGACCGCCGCTGACGGTCGGGAAGGTGACCAGTCCCACCACGACCAGAATGGCGAACATGGCCACCGGTCCGATGATCGGAATGAAATTGAGGGTGGCCGCGAGCGCGCCGAGGCCAGCCGGATTGGGCATTCCGGTGAGGGCGCAAACAATGCCGGCGGCGACGCCGACGCCGACATTGATGAGGGTCACCGTCAGAAGGTAGTTGCCGAGATGGACCTCGATCTCGTTGAGGATGCGTAGCGTGCGCAGCCGTGCCTCGTGATCGCTGAAGGTCATGATCATCGCCCGTCGCAGGTCCCGCCAGCTGGCGATGAACAGGATCAGGGTGACGAAGAACAACAGGAATTCGGTAAACGTCGGTGACAGGAATTCGATCGTCGGCTGCACCCAATCGAATTTCGGCATCTGGAAGCTTGGCAATCCCTCCGAGCCGCCGAGCATCATCTGCAGCTCTCGCCACAGCGCCAGCGGCCGGTCGAACACGTGGACCTTGTCTTTCAGCTGCGCGCCGAGTTCGGGCAGGCGCGAGCTCCATTCCATCGCTGGCGAGGCGATCAGCGCGACGATGAAGCCGACCACGGCGGTCACCGCGAGCACGATCAAGGCGGCGGCGAGCCCGCGCGGCACTTTCTGCTTCTCGAGGAAGGTCGCCGCCGGCGAAAGCATCGTGCCGGTGACGAACGCCATCACGACCGGCAGGAAGAACGCCTTGCCGACATAGAGCACCGCGACGATGGCGATGAGGAGCAGTCCGGCGAGCGAGAAGGCGACGAGCTCGGTGCGGCGGATCACCGGCGGGAGCTCGCCGTGGCTCTCGGGTAGCGGAGTGCCTTCGCTGTTGCCGGAAGTCATACGTTCACTGGGAAGGACGCGCACAATACCTCTCCGGCACGGAGGCTTCGGTCCGCGCGCCCATGACCAGAGGAGAACGTCCACGCCTCCTGCGGGTTCCATCGCGGCTTCGTGAAGATGCGCTCGCTTGACTGTGACGTCGCTGCTGCGTCGCTCCGGGGAACTTGTATCGGTTCGGCCGCGTTGATCGAACCAGCGCATCACCCTGATGCAGGCATCCAACGGGGCAGCACATGACAAAGTTCTCTGCAGTCCGACGCCGCTTATCGCCGCGCCGCATCACCGCTTTCGCGTTCGCAACCGCTTTACTGGCAGTGCCATTCGGCGCCGCAAGCGCACAGACGATGGGCTACACCTATCCGCAGGATCAGGCTTACCCGCAGGACCAGGGCTATTCGCAGGGTTATGCGAACCAAGGCTATGCGAACCAAGGCTATGCGAACCAAGGCTATCCAAACCAAGGCTATGCAAGCCCGAACGCGCAGGCCTCCGGCGAGGATGCCGCGCTGCCCGATCGCCTGCGCAAGCAGATTGTCAGCTTCGACCGCAGCGAGCCGGCCGGTACCATCGTCATCGATACCAACAATACTTATCTTTACTACGTGCTCGGCCAGGGCCGCGCCATCCGTTATGGCGTCGGCGTCGGGCGCGAAGGTTTCACCTGGTCGGGCGTGCAGAGCGTCAGCCGCAAGGCGGAGTGGCCGGACTGGCATCCGCCGGCTGAGATGATCGCGCGCCAACCCTATCTGCCTCGCTTCGTCGCTGGTGGCCCCGGCAATCCGCTCGGCGCGCGTGCGATGTATCTCGGATCGAGCGAATACCGCATCCATGGCACCAACGATCCCACCACGATCGGCAAGTTCGTTTCGTCTGGCTGCATCCGCATGACCAACGAGGACGTCACCGACCTGTTCGGCCGCGTCAATGTCGGTGCCAAGGTCGTCGTGCTGCCCAAGAACGCGCCGCTGATGGCCAAAGGCGGGGATTCCGTGCGCAAGCGTCCGGCCGTGACGGCGCTGCCCTCGGGCCGTCAGGCGCTGAACATTTCGAATTCGGCCGTGAACTAAGGGTCGAGTGAGGTCACATGAAGAGACGTTCGATCGGCAAACTCGCCGGGGGCGCGGCGGCATTGGTCGCCGTTGCCTCCTTCGGCCTCGCGCTGACGCCATCGGCCCATGCGGAGGACTTTTTCTCGGCGCTATTCGGCGGCTTCCGCGGGCGGGCGGCGCCCGAGATCCGCATGCCGTTCCAGACCGATGACGCTCCGCGCTACGACACGCCGCGCCAGCGGGCCTCTTACGGCGGCGGCACGGCCTATTGCGTGCGCGGCTGCGACGGACGTTATTTCCCGGCGCAGGGAAATGATTCCGAGAGCAAGGCGCAATCCTGCAAGAGCTTCTGCCCGGCGTCGGAGACCTCACTGGTCTATGGCGGCAACATCGAGGACGCGACCACGGACAAGGGGAAATCCTATTCCGACCTGCCCAACGCGTTCCGCTATCGCAATGAGATTGTCGCAGGCTGCACCTGCAACGGCAAGGATCCGGTCGGGCTCGCTCAGGTCAAGGTCGACGACGATCCCACCTTGCGCAAGGGCGACATCGTCGCGGGCGCCGACGGTCTGGTGGTCGCCAGCCGCAATGCCAACGACCGCCGCGGTGTCGCGATGAATTTCTCCCCGTTGCCGGATTCGGTGCGCGCAAGATTCCGCCAAGTGCCGGTAGTGGCGAAGGAGTAGCCCTCAACGTCGTCCTGGCGAAAGCCAGGACCCATTACCCCAAATGCCGATGTTGCCCCCACACCGCTGACCACCAGCCGGCCTATTGCGGAGCCGGTGGCTATGGATCCTGGCTTTCACCAGGACGACACCGAGAGTGTGGGCGCGGTGTCTCTTTAACGGTCTACCCTACGCCGCGCGGATCTTGCCGAGGAAGTCGCTGACCTCATGGCCGAGCTGGCGGCTCTGGCTCTCCAGCATTTCGGAGGCGTGTTTTACGTTGTCAGCGGCGGCAGCGGCAGCGTCGGCATCGGATTTGACGCCGGTGATGTTGTCCGAGACGTTCTTGGTGCCCTGCGCCGCAAACTGGGTGCTGCGGGTGATCTCTTGCGTGGCCGCCCCCTGCTCCTGCACGGCGGCGGCGATTGCGGTCGCGACCTCGTTCACTTCGCCGATGATGCCGCCGATGGTCTGGATCGCGCTGATGGCGTCGCCCGCGACCTTCTGGATGTCGGCGATCTGCTCGGAGATCTCCTCGGTCGCCTTGGCCGTCTGGCTCGCCAGCGACTTCACCTCGGAGGCGACCACGGCAAAGCCACGCCCCGCATCGCCGGCGCGGGCCGCCTCGATCGTGGCGTTGAGCGCGAGCAAATTGGTCTGTTGCGCAATGGTGTTGATCAGGCCGACGACCTCGCCGATGCGGCCGGCCGACTTTTGAAGTCCCTGCACGGTGCCGTCGGTGTCGCGCGCCTGGGTCACGGCGCGGCTGGCGATGCCTGCGGCATGCGCGGCCTGCTGGCTGATGTCGTTGATCGAGGCGCTGAGCTCTTCCGCGGCGGCGGCGACGCTGTCGACGCTCATGGAGGCGTCATTGGAGGCCTTGCCCGCGACCTGCACGCGGTCGTTGGTCTGCCGCGACACCGCGGAGAGATCGCCCGAGGTCTTGCGCATTTCGCCGGAGGCTTCGCTCAATTCGCCGAGCGTTTTGCGCACCGCGCCCTCGAACTCGCCGACATAGGTCTCGACCGCGCGCTGGCGCGCCGAGGCGCCCGCATTGCGCTCGCGCTCCTGTGCCTCGATCGTGAGCTTCTCGTTGGCCTGCTGCTTGAAAGTCTCCAGCGCGCCGGCAAGCGCGCCGATCTCGTCGTTGCGATCGAGATAGCCGCTATCGACGGCAAGGTCGCCGCCGGCGACCTTCAGCATGGCGTCCCGGATGGTGTTGAGCGGGGTGATGACGCGGCGGCTGACCAGCATGATCGCGCCGACGGCAAGCCCCACGGCGAGCGCCAGCAGCGTCAGCTGCACGATCAGTGCGCGCTCTGCGGCGCCGCGCTGCTCCTGCGTGTGGACCTTGGCAGCATCAAGCGCACCTTCTGCCACGGCGACCGCGCTCGCCATGCGGCCGACCGTGAGCGGGCTCCATTGGTTCGCCGTCATCTCGGGCTTCTCACCCTTGACCAGCGCGTCCGCGAGACGGTCGCGCAAGGCCAGATATTGCGGCTCGAAATAGGAGGTCTTGGCGGAGGCCATCGCGGCGGCGAGCCCCGCCGGCAACTGCATGCCGGACGTCGACAACTCCAGCGCCTTCCACATCGCGCTCGTGCCGCCGACATGCTGGGTATAGGCGTAGCGGCCTTCCGGCGTGATCTTGCCGGCGGCAAGCCCGGTCGAGACGATCAGCGACGCCTCGCCTGCGGTATTGCGGAGCAGCCAGGCGTTCTGCTTGATCGACAGGAGCTGGTCGATCGCGGCGTCCAGGTGATTGACGGTGGCGGCCAGCGTGTTCGAGAGCTTGTCGAGCGTGTCGAGCAGGCCCTGCGTCGTCTCCATGTATTCCTTGGGCAGGCCGGCGCGGCGCTGGTCCTTCGGCTTGGCGACATCCTCCCAGAACTGCTTCTGCTCTTCGATCAGCAGCTTGTAGAGGCGCGCGAGCTCCGGCACCAGCGTGCCCGATTGCGGAAAGTCCATGGCCGGCAGCAGCTCGATCGCGCGCGCCATGGCGGGCATTTGGGCATCGCGCAGGGCGCGCAGATATTTCTCGATCTCGCCGTCCATCGGCTCGGTCGCGTTCAGGAGGCGGACCGTAGTCGAGCGGTCGGTGCGCAGATTGTGCATCGCCTTGAACAGATCGGCGGACGTGTCGGCTATCTGCGAGATGCGGTTGGCGGTCTTCAGGCGATCCCAGGACTCGTAGGCGGTGAGCGACAGTGCGATCACCACGCAGACCGACGTGATCGCGATCACCGCCTTCAGCAGCGCGGATACGGTCAGACGATTCAGCATCGAAGTCCCCCAATTCCCATTACAAAGTGCGTGAAGTCGCCCCGGCAACATCGGAAAACTGGGCGCACGCAAGACCAGGCAATCGCATGCCGTTTGTGGCTCAGGGCCCAAACGGTGACTGCATCTGAAAGGAAAAGGGTAAAGTTTTAGGCAGGCCGGCTGACGGTAGAAGTACGTATTTACTAGAAGTTGCAGAGGGTTGCGTCGATGGAACCAACCCGGGAATTGCGCGTTAGGAGACTGTCAGCAATTTTGCCTAAAGGGGGGTCCTAGCGATGCTGGTCGGCGTACTCGTCACCTTTCTCGTCGTCATTCTCGTACTTTACCTCATCAACATGCTGCCGATGGACGGCCGCGCCAAGCAGATCGCGCGCGTTGTCGTCATCATCATCGGTATCGTGTCGCTGCTGAAATATCTGGCAGTGTTCTAGCCGCGCTACTGCTCCAACAAAAAAGCCCCGGCGTGAGCCGGGGCTTCTGGTGCTCGCTTATTCGGGCCTACCCCGCCGCTTTGGCCTCGCGGCGGCGGGCGGTGAGGATGTATTCGGTGTAGCCGTTCGGCTGCTCGCGGCCCTTGAAGATGAGGTCGCTAGCCGCCTTGAAGGCCGTGCCGTCGAAGGCGGGCGCCATCGGCTTGTAGACGGGATCGCCCGCATTCTGCTTGTCGACGACGACCGCCATGCGCTTGAGCGATTCCATCACCTGCGCCTCGGTGATGACGCCCTGGTGCAGCCAGTTGGCGAGGTGCTGGCTGGAGATGCGCAAGGTGGCACGGTCTTCCATCAGGCCGACGTCGTGAATGTCAGGCACCTTGGAGCAGCCGACGCCCTGGTCGATCCAGCGCACGACATAGCCCAGAATGCCTTGGCAGTTGTTGTCGATCTCCTGCTTGACGTCGTCGGGAGCCCAGTTCGACTTCGACACCGGGATGGTGAGGATGTCTTCGAGCTTTGCGCGTGGGCCGCCCTTGGCGAGCTCCTGCTGGCGCGCGGTGACGTTGACCTGGTGGTAGTGCAGCGCGTGCAGCGTCGCGGCCGTCGGCGAGGGCACCCAGGCGGTGGTGGCGCCGGCCTGCGGATGGGCGAGCTTCTGGGCAAGCATGTCCGCCATCTTGTCGGGCGCGGCCCACATGCCCTTGCCGATCTGGGCATGGCCGGGCAGGCCACAGGTCAGGCCCATGTCGACGTTCCAATCCTCATAGGACTTGATCCAGGGCTGCGCCTTCATCTCGTTCTTGCGGATCATCGGACCCGCTTCCATCGAGGTGTGGATCTCGTCGCCGGTGCGGTCGAGGAAGCCGGTGTTGATGAACATGATGCGCTTGGAGGCGCGCTGGATGCAGGCCTTGAGGTTGACGGTGGTGCGCCGCTCCTCGTCCATGATGCCGACTTTGAGCGTGTTCTCGGGCAGCGACAGCATCTTCTCGACGCGATCGAAGATCTCGCAGGTCAGCGACACCTCGTCGGGGCCGTGCATCTTCGGCTTGACGATATAGGCCGAGCCCGTGCGGCTGTTCTTGACCTTGGAGTTGCCTTTCAAGTCATGCACGGCAAGAAGCCCGGAGACGGCGGCGTCGAGCAGGCCTTCCGGAATCTCCTCGTCCTTGTCGTCCAGCACCGCGTCGGTGAACATGTGGTGACCGCAATTCCGCATCAGCAGCAGGCTGCGACCGTGCAATTTCACTTCGCCCTTGCCGTCAGGCGTCTTGTAGCTGCGGTCGGCATTGAGCGAGCGCGTCAGCGTCTTGCCGCCCTTCTCGAAATCGGCCGACAGCGTGCCGTTCATCAGGCCGAGCGTGTTGCGATAGACCAGCACCTTGTCTTCGGCATCGACGGCCGCGACCGAGTCTTCCATGTCGAGAATGGTTGAGACCGCGGATTCCATGACCATGTCCGCGACGCCGGCCGGATCGTCCTTGCCGATCGCGCTGGTGCGGTCGATTTTCACCTCGACATGCAGGCCGTTGTTGGCGAGCAGCACCGCGCTCGGTGCGGCTGCGTCGCCCTGGAAGCCCGCGAATTGCGCGGCGTTCTTCAGCGCGGTGGCGTTGCCGCTCTTCAGCTTCACCGCGAGCTGGCCCGCGACCACGCTATAGGCGGTGACGTCGGTGTGACTGCCGGTCGCCAGCGGCACGGCGGCATCGAGGAAGGCTTTCGCTTTTGCGATCACCTTGTCGCCGCGCGCCTTGTTGTAGCCTTTGCCGCTCTCGGACGGATCGTGCGGGATCGCGTCGGTGCCGTAGAAGGCGTCGTAGAGCGAGCCCCAGCGCGCATTCGCCGCATTCAGCGCGTAGCGTGCGTTGGTCAGCGGCACGACGAGCTGTGGGCCGCAGATCGTGCCGATCTCCTCGTCCACATTGGCGGTCTCGACCTTCTGCGTCGCCGGCTCCGGGACGAGATAGCCGATCTCCTTCAGGAATGCGGTATAGGCGTTGAGGTCGAACGCCTTGCCCTTGTTGGCGCGGTGCCAGTCGTCGATCTTGGCCTGCAGCGTGTCGCGCTCCGCCAGCAGCGCGCGGTTCTTCGGCCCCAACTCCTTGATGATGGCGGCAAGCCCGGCCCAGAACGCATCCGGTGCGATTCCCGTCTTCGGGGCCGCTTCCTTGGCGATGAAATCGAACAGGACGGGAGCAATCTTCAATCCGTGGGCGTCGACGCGTTTCATGATGGGCTTTCTCGTTGGAAATGGCTGTTTTTGGCTGCTTTTGACCCGACAGCAGCAAAATGCGCTCCAAGGAGCGGCTTTCGGGGTCTTATTAGCCCCAAAATCGGGGCCGTGAGAAGGCCCCCAAAAGTTGTCAAAATGTCAAGGCGAGGTGGGCGGCCCACGCACGGTGTCATTCCCCGCGAAGGCGGGGAATCCAGTACGCTGCGGCCTCTCGGCTGAATCACTGCTGTCGGTGGAATACTGGGTCGCCCGGTCAAGCCGGGCGACGACAGCGGGGCAGCAGCCCGGCTCAAATATTGGCGGCGAGGTCCACGAGTTCGTCGAACAGCACGCCGGTGGTCTTGAGCATCTGTTCGATCTCGTCCGCCGCCTCGGCGACCGTCCGCGTCGAGGTGTCGATCACGAGCTCAGCGGCTTGCGGCGTCTCGTAGTCGTTACCGATACCGGTGAACGACGCGAGCGCGCCGGCGCGGGCCTTCTTGTAGTGGCCCTTGGGGTCGCGCTCCTCGCAAATTTCCGCCGGCGTCGCGACGTGAATCTCGCGGAACGAAGTGTCGGCGATGCGGCGCGCGGTGGCGCGGTCCTCGCGGGCGGGCGAGACGGCGGCGACAATGGCGATGTGGCCGTTACGGGCGAGATGCGTCGCGACTTCGGCGAGGCGGCGGATGTTCTCGCTGCGATCGGCGGTCGAGAAGCCGAGATCGCTGTTGAGCCCGGCGCGCAGCGTGTCGCCGTCGAGCAGGATCGGTGAGCCGCCATTGCTGAACAGCCGCCGCTCCAGCGCTTTTGCAAGAGTCGACTTGCCGGAGGCGGGAAGGCCGGTGAGCCAGACCACGGCGCCGTTGTGACGATAGCGCGCGGAGCGCTCGTCGGGCCGCAGCGCGGACTCCACCGGCACGATGTCGACGGGCACGGCGCGCTGGCCGGCGTCGACCGACAGCACGAGACCGCCGCCGGCGATGCGCCCGGACACCTCGATCACGAGACGGCCGGTGCGGGGATTTTCCGTGTAGGGATCTGTGGCAATCGGATTCGAAAGGGAAATGTCGATCTCGCCGACATGGTTGCGGCCGATCGCCTTGTTCTCGACGCTCGCCAGCTCGCCCGGATCGACCGCCTTCTCGATCGCGACGACGGTGGCGCGGCTTTCCTTCGGTCCGCAGCGAACCAGGAGCTGGTCGCCCTTGGCCAGCGGCTTGTCATGCAGCCAGAAGATCCGCGCGCGCAGCCGTCGCGTCTCGCGCGGCGCGCTGTTGGTGTGCGCGATGATATCGCCGCGTTCGAGGAACAGCTCGCGGTCGAGCGTGATGCCGACCGAGCGGCCCGCACCCTGGCGGCCCGCGACCGGCGTCACCGGCCAGCTCTCGACCGTCTTGATCCTGGCGATCTTGCCGGCGGGCATGATCACGATTTCGTCGCCGGCGATGAGGCTGCCGGATTCGATCCGGCCCGCAACGATGCGGCGGTCGTCGAACTTGTAGATCGCCTGCACCGGCAGCCGCAGCGCCAGCGCTTCCAGCGGCCGCGCCGGCTCGAGCCTGTCGAGGGCTTCGACCACGGTCGGACCCTTGTACCAGCCGATGCGGTCGGTGCGCTCGGCGACGCCGTCGCCGTCGCGGGCGGAAATCGGGATCACGGCCGTGGGCTTCACACCGAGGCCTTGCAGATGCGCCGAGATCTCGTCGCTGATCTCCCTGAAGCGCTCTGCGGAGAAGTCGACACGGTCCATCTTGTTGACGACGACCGCGACCTGCTTCACGCCGAGCAGATGCAGGAGATAGCCGTGCCGTCTCGTCTGGTCGCGCACGCCTTCAAGCGCGTCGATGATCAGCACCGCGCCGTCGGCCTGCGAGGCGCCGGTGATCATGTTACGCAGGAATTCAGCGTGGCCAGGCGCGTCGATCAGCACGATGTCGCGTGAATTGGTGCGGAAGCGGATCTGCGTTGTGTCGATGGTGATGCCCTGGTCGCGCTCGGTCTGGAGCGCGTCGAGCAGGAACGACCATTCGAACGGCATGCCGCGCCGCGCGCTGACGGCCTTGAGCATATCGAGCTTGCCGTCGGGCAGGCTGCCGGTCTCGTGCAGCAGGCGGCCGACCAGCGTCGACTTGCCGTGGTCAACATGGCCGACGATGACGATGCGGACCTGCGGACGCGTGGTGCCGTTCGGGGTCGCAGGCGATGCGGGGGTGACGATCATGTTCATACGACGCTCGCGTCCTTGATCAGAGATAGCCGGCGACGCGCAGGCGCTCGAAAGCGTCCTCGGTCTCGTGGTCGAGCGCGCGGCCGGAACGTTCCGGCACCTTGGTCTGCTCAAGCTCGATCAGGATCTCGTCGATGGTCGACGCGTTTGAGGCGACCGGATTGGTGATGTCCTGATCGCCCAGCGAGCGATAGCGCTTGCCGTTTTGCGACAGATAGAGGGGAATGATCGGGATGTTCTCGCGCTTGGTGTAGGCCCAGATATCGGACTCGGTCCAATGCAGGATCGGATGGATGCGCAAATGCGCGCCTTGCGGCGGCGAGGCGTTGAAGTGATCCCAGAATTCCGGCGGCTGGTCGCGCACGTCCCAATTGCCTTCCAGGCCGCGCGGCGAGAACACGCGCTCCTTGGCGCGCGTCGCCTCCTCGTCGCGGCGGATGCCGGCGATCAGGCCGTCAAAACCGTATTTGGCGAGCGCCATCTTGAGGCCCTCGGTCTTGCGCGCGGCGGAACGGGCAGCCGGCGGCAGCGTTGGGTCGACGGCATCAATCGGCGGGCAGGGCTCGACGCGCAGATCGAGATCCCATTCCTTGCCGTAGTGATCGCGGAAGCGATACATCTCCGGAAACTTCTTGCCGGTGTCGACATGGAGGGCTGGGAACGGCAGACGGCCGAAGAACGCCTTGCGCGCCAACCAGATCATGACGTTGGAGTCCTTGCCGAGCGACCACAGCAGGGCGATCTTCTTCAAACGGGCAAAAGCCTCGCGGAAGATGTAGATGCTCTGGGCCTCGAGCTGGTCGAGATGGTCCATGCTCGGGGCAAGGTCGGCAGAAAATTCTTGCGCGGGCACGCGCTGGGCGAGAGTGGGGCTGCTCAGCCCGCCAGCAGCGGAATTGTCCTTGAGAAGATGCATCTCTGCCACTTTGCGTTTGGAGGCGAAAATTCTATAGTTGCGGTGCAAGGGAGAAGAAAAAATTTTCTCTTTGCGCGCTCGAAACGACACATATATAGAAAATAATTCCAGTCAACCCCGGATCTGGGGGGAGCGAGTATCGTATGCGGTTCTTGCCGGTGTTCCTCGATCTCAAGGCCGGTCCGGTGGTTCTCATCGGCGCGGGTGAGCTTTTGCGCGCCAAGCTGCGCGTGCTCACTGCGGCCGGTGCGCGCATCCGCGTGCATGCGATCGACGGCAATCAGGACCTGGGCCTGAGCTCCGGGGACGCCGCGCGTATCGACATTGCGGCGGCCGATCCGCTGACCGCCGATCTCTCGGGAATCATCGCGGTCGTTTGCGCCGGCGCAGGCGATGTCGGCGTGGCGATGTCGGCCCGCGCCAAGGCGCTCGGGCTGCCGGTCAATGTCATGGACGATCTCGAGCATTCGAGCTTCATCTTTCCGGCGATCGTCGATCGCGGCGATGTCGTGGTCGCCGTCGGCACTGGCGGCACGTCGCCGGTGGTGGCGCGGCGCGTGCGCGAGAAGATCGAGGCGCTGCTGCCGGCGCGCATCGGCGAACTCGCCGAGTTCATCGGCGGCTTCCGCAAATCCGTCAACGAACGTATTGCCGAGTTTCCGCTGCGCCGCCGCTTCTGGGAGCGCGTCATCGACGGCCCGATTGGCGCTGCCGTTCTGGCCGGCCGCAAAGGCGAGGCGGATACAGCGCTCAAGGCGATTTCAGATCCATCCGCGTTCGCGCGCGCCGACAAGCCGGAAGGCTCGGTTGCGCTGGTTGGCGCTGGTCCGGGTGATCCGGACCTGCTCACCATCAAGGCGCTGCGCGCGCTCCAGGATGCCGATATCGTCTTCCACGACGAACTGGTCTCGCCTGAAATTCTCGACCGCATCCGCCGTGACACCACGCGCGTGCCGGTCGGCCGCCGCGTCGGCAAGCCCGGCATCGGGCAGGACGCCATCAACAAGCGCATGATCGAGGCCGCCCAATCCGGCCAGCGCGTGGTGCGGCTGAAGGGCGGCGATCCCTTCGTGTTCGGCCGTGGCGGCGAAGAGGTCGAAGCGCTGCGTAATGCCGGCGTTGCCTATTCGATCATTCCCGGCATTACCGCAGGCCTTGGTGGCGCCGCCGATTTCGAGGTGCCGCTCACCTACCGTCACGAAGCAACCCGCATTACCTTCCTCACCGCGCACAAGGCGCGCGACGCGGACGTCGTGGACTGGTCGACGTTGACCGACGCCAGGATGACCGTCGTGGTCTACATGGGTATGACCGCTGCGCCGGCCGTACGCGCCGGCCTCTTGGCCGCCGGCCGTTCGCCGGAGACGCCGGTCGGAGTGTTCGCCCGCGTCACGCGCCCCGATGCGCAAGGCGCGATCGGCACGCTGCGCGACCTGCCCGAGCTGGTGCGGCGGACCAACGGTGGCCCTGCCATTCTCATCATCGGCGATGTGGTCCGGCATGCCGGCTCGCTTCGCCGCCAAACCCCAAAGCAAATCATCTCTGACCTATTGGATGCAGCCGAATGACCTCCCCGCTTGAACAGAAGAAGATCAAAATCGCCGGTCCCTCGGTCGTGACCGCCAATCGCACTTGGGACGGCATCGTGGTTTACCGCACCGCCGCCAAGAGCTGGTCCGCGGACCTGTCGGAGGCCGCGATCGTGCGCAACTCCGACGAGGCGAAAGCGTTGCTTGCGGAGTCCGTGGCCGATGACGTCGGCGCGATCGGTCCCTATATCGCGCCGGTACAGGTCGGTGCGGACGGCAAGATCGAACCCGGCAATCTGCGCGAACAGATCCGCCGCACCGGCGTGACCATCGGACAGCCGGTCCAGGTTTAAGGCAATCTCTCATGTACGCTTACGATGAAATCGACCGCACGCTCGTCAACGAGCGCGTCTCGGAATTCCGCGACCAGGTGAAGCGCCGCCTCTCCGGCGAGCTCACCGAGGACGAGTTCAAGATCCTGCGGCTGCAGAACGGCGTCTATCTGCAACTGCACGCCTACATGTTCCGGGTCGCGATCCCCTACGGGACACTGGCGTCCAACCAGCTGCGGGCGCTCGCCCACGTCGCACGCAAATACGACCGCGGCTACGGCCATTTCACCACGCGGCAGAACATCCAGTTCAACTGGATCAAGCTCGCCGAATTGCCGGATGCGCTGGCCGATCTCGCCGAGGTCGGCATCCATGCGATGCAGACCTCCGGCAACAACATGCGCAACGTCACCTCGGACCAGTGGGCCGGCGTCGCGCCCGGCGAGATCGAGGATCCCCGCATCTGGTCGGAGCTGATCCGCCAGCACACCACGCTGCATCCGGAATTCTCGTTCCTGCCGCGCAAGTTCAAGATCGCGATCACCGCGTCGGACCACGACCGCGCCGCGATCAAGATCCACGACATCGGGCTGAAGCTGATCAAGAACGAGAAGGGCGAGACCGGCTTCGAGGTGCTGGTCGGCGGCGGGCTTGGGCGCACGCCGTTCATCGGCAAGACCATCAAGCACTTCGTGCATGGCCGCGACATTCTCAGCTATATCGAAGCGATCCTGCGCGTCTACAACCAGTACGGCCGCCGGGACAACATCTACAAGGCGCGCATCAAGATCCTGGTGCACGAATTGGGCATCGAGAAGTTCTCGCGCGAGGTCGAGGAGGAGTGGCAGCACATCCGCAACTCCTCGCTCCAGATCGATGACGAGGTGGTCGAGGACATCCGCTCGCGCTTCACCTATCCCGCCTACGAGAAGCTGCCGCACAATCCGGACGAGCTGCGCCAGGCCGCGGCCGATCCCGATTTCGAGGCGTGGCGCAAGAACTCGGTGGCCCCGCACAAGAACCCGGGCTATTCCATCGTCACGATCTCGCTGAAGCCGATCGGCGCGCCTCCGGGCGATGCCACCGCCGAGCAGATGGATGCACTGGCCGATCTCGCCGACAAATACTCCTTCGGTGAGATCCGCGTCGGCCACGAGCAGAACCTCGCTTTGCCGCATGTCGCCAAGCGCGACCTGCCGGCGCTGTGGAAGGCGCTCGACAAGCTCGGGCTGGCGACGCCGAACGTCAATCTGATCACCGACATCATCGCCTGCCCGGGTCTCGACTATTGCTCGCTGGCCAATGCGCGCTCGATCCCGATCGCGCAGGAACTGACGCGGCGCTTCGCCAATCACGAGCTCGCCAACCTGATCGGCCGGTTGCACATCAACATCTCCGGCTGCATCAACGCCTGCGGCCATCACCATGTCGGTCACATCGGCATTCTCGGCGTCGAAAAGAACGGCGAGGAGGTCTACCAGATCACCATCGGTGGGCGCGCCGACGAGAGTGCCGCACTCGGCAATCTGATCGGCCCCGGCGTCAAATTCGACGAGGTCGCCGACGTCGTCGAGGACATCGTGGAAGCCTATCTGGCGCTGCGCGAGCGGCCCGATGAGCTGTTCATGGACACCGTAAAGCGCCTCGGCGTCGAACCCTTCAAGGAGCGCGTTTATGCCACTCGTTAACGGCGGAAAGATCGCCGACGACAGCTTCGTCAAGCTCGCCGTCGACACGCCGCTGCCCGAGGGCGGCGACATCCTGGTGCCGGCCGAACGCTTCGTCGGCGAGGCGGATGCGTTGCTCAAGCGGACCGGCAAGGTCGGCGTGATCTGGCCGAACAATCGCGATATCGCCGAGCTGGTGCCCTATCTCGGCAAGATCGCCGTCGTCGCGCTGGTGTTCCCGACCTTCCGCGACGGACGCGCTTACAGCCAGGCGCGGCTGCTGCGCGAACGTTACAATTACCGCGGCGAATTGCGTGCGACGGGCCAGATCCTACGGGACCAGTTCGTGTTCATGCTGCGCGCGGGCTTCGATTCCTTCGACGTCAAGAAGCAGGCCGACGCGGAAGCCTTCATGCAGACCGCGAAGCGCTACTCGGTATTCTACCAGCCCACCGGTGACGGCCGGATCACGGCGCTGCACCGGCGCATGCAACTGCGTCATTCCGAGGGTGTCGGCACGTGAACGCAATCGCGCCTTCAGTTTCCTCAATCTCGGTCTCTGCGCTGCCCTCGGCGGAGGAGCTCGATCGCGCCTTGCGCGATGCCTCGCCCGCCGAAATCATCGCCGCTGCGCTGAAGACGGTCGGGCGCGACAAGCTCGCGCTGGTGTCGTCCTTCGGCACGGAATCGGCGACGCTGCTGAAGGTCATGGCCGATGTCGATCCGGCGATCCCGGTGATCTTCCTCGACACCGGCTGGCTGTTCGAGGAGACGCTGGCCTATCGCGACACGCTGATCGCGACGCTGGGCCTGAAGGACGTCCGCTCGATCAAACCTGCCGAGGAGACGCTGTCGCGCGAGGATCCCGACCGCGACCTCTGGTTCTCCGATCCCGACGCTTGCTGCCGTATCCGCAAGGTCGAGCCGCTGGCGCGTGCGCTGAAACCGTTCGACGCATGGCTCAATGGCCGCAAGCGCTTCCAGGGCAGTACCCGCGCCGGCATCCCGGTGGTCGAGGACGACGGTGCGCGGTTGAAGTTCAATCCGTTCGCCAATGTTTCGCGCGAGGAACTCGAGGCGATCTTCGCCCGCGCCAAATTGCCGCGTCATCCCCTGGTTGCGTCCGGTTTCCTGTCGGTTGGGTGTATGCCTTGCACGAGCAGAACGACTGAGGGCGAGGATGAGCGTGCCGGTCGCTGGCGCGGCCGGGCCAAGACGGAATGCGGCATCCACACGATGAAGATTTCGTAGCAAAGTTACGCTGCCCGGCTACGAACAAGAAAATCCGGTTCCGTTGACTTGAGGGCGTTTCGCCCCGAGTTATGCCTGCCATCGATGACGCCGACGTCATTGATGTGAATGGAGATGGACATGATGCGTCGTATCGTTCCGCTCGCTGCAGGACTGCTCGTGACAGGCTTGTTGGCAAGCTCGGCTCTCGCCGCCGACATCAATCTGCTGAATGTGTCATACGATCCGACGCGTGAGCTCTATGTCGAATTCAACAAGGCGTTCGCGAGTGCCTATCAGAAGGAAACCGGCAAAAGCGTCGAGATCAAGCAGTCGCATGGCGGCAGCGGTTCGCAGGCGCGCGCCGTGATCGACGGATTGCAGGCCGACGTGGTGACGCTTGCGCTCGCCTATGACATCGACGCCATCGCGGGCAAAGGCCTCACGACGGCTGACTGGCAGAAGCGGTTGCCGCAAAACTCGTCGCCCTATACCTCGACCATCGTGTTCCTGGTGCGCAAGGGCAATCCCAAGGCCATCAAGGACTGGGACGATCTGCTCAAGCCGGGCGTCGCCGTGATCACGCCGAACCCGAAGACGTCAGGCGGCGCGCGCTGGAATTATCTGGCGGCCTGGGGCTTTGCGCAGAAGAAATACGGTTCAGTCGATAAAGCCAAGGACTTCATCGGCAAATTGTATCAGCAAGTGCCGGTGCTCGACACCGGCGCGCGCGGTGCGACCGTAACCTTCGTCGAGCGTGGCGTCGGCGACGTGCTGCTCGCCTGGGAGAACGAGGCTTACCTGGCGCTCAAGGAATTCGGTCCAGAGAAATTCGAGATCGTGGCGCCGCCGCTCTCGATCCTGGCGGAACCGCCGGTCACGATCGTCGACAAGGTTGCCGATAAAAAAGGCACCCGCAACGCCGCCGACGCCTACCTGCAATATTGGTACACCAAGGAAGGCCAGGAAATCGCGGCGCGCAATTTCTATCGTCCGCGCGATCCCGAGATCGCCAAAAAACATGAAAACGCCTTCGCGAAGGTCGAGCTGTTCACGATCGACGAACTTTTCGGCGGCTGGACCAAGGCGCAGAGGGAACATTTTGCCGACGGCGGCGTCTTCGATCAGATCTACAAGAACTGATCGGGCGCTGTCGGCGGGGCTTAAATAGGGGGCCTGGTGAGCGCAATCGCAGCACGACGCCGGACATTGCCGGGCTTCGGTCTCACCATGGGGCTGACGCTGTCCTGGCTGTCGATCATCATCCTGATTCCGCTCGCCGGCCTGTTCCTGAAATCGCTCGAGCTGAGCCCCGAGCAGTTTTGGAACATCCTCTCCAGCCGCCGCACCCTGAATGCGTTGCGCGTGTCCTTTGGACTCGCCTTTGCGGCCGCCTGCGTCAATCTCGTGATGGGCAGCATCATCGTCTGGGCGCTGGTGCGTTACCGCTTTCCCGGCCGGCGGATCTTCGACGCCATCGTCGATGTACCCTTTGCGCTGCCGACGGCGGTTGCCGGCGTCGCGCTGACCGCATTGTTCGCCGAGAAGGGCTGGCTCGGCGCGCCGCTCGCGGCGGCCGGCATCAAGGTGGCGTTCACACCGGTCGGCATCTTCGTCGCCATGATCTTCATCGGCATCCCCTTCGTGGTGCGCACGGTGCAGCCGGTGCTCCAGGATCTCGACCCCGAGATCGAGGAGGCCGCGGGCAGCCTTGGCGCGAGCCGCTGGCAGACCATCATCCGCGTGATCCTGCCCTCGCTCGGGCCGGCGCTGCTCACGGGGCTCGCACTCGCCTTCGCCCGTGCTGTCGGCGAATACGGCTCGGTGATCTTCATCGCCGGCAATCTGCCCAACGTCTCCGAGATCGCGCCGCTGCTGATTGTGATCCGCCTCTCTGAATTTCGCTATGCCGATGCGACCGCCATCGCGGTGGTCATGCTGGTCGTGTCCTTCGTCATTATCTTCGCCGTCAACCGGCTCCAGCGCTGGGCGCAGAGCCGGATTCCGGTGCGGTGAGGACGGGCCATGACGATGCAGATCGCAGATTCCGTCCCACTCTCGGCCCCCGACGCCAAGGCACGCGCGCATGCGGCGGCCGCGCGGAACAATCTGCGCACCGAACCGCGCGCGGTCCGCATCGTCATCATCGCGCTGGCGATGACCTTTCTCTCTGTCTTCGTCGTGCTGCCGCTGGTCGTGGTGTTCGCGCAGGCGTTCTCGAAGGGAGTCCTCGCCTATCTCGCCGCGCTGGCCGACCCGGAGGCGCTGTCCGCGATCAAGCTGACACTGTTGGTTGCGGCAATTTCCGTCGGCCTCAATCTGGTCTTCGGCCTGGTCGCGGCCTGGGCGATTGCAAAGTTCGAATTCTCGGGCAAGACCTTCCTGATCACGCTGATCGATTTGCCATTCTCGGTGAGCCCCGTCATCTCGGGCCTCGTCTTCGTGCTGCTGTTCGGCGCGCAGGGCTATTTCGGCGGCTGGCTGCGCGATCATGACATCCAGATCCTGTTCGCGGTGCCCGGCATCGCGCTTGCGACCACCTTCGTGACCTTCCCCTTCGTGGCGCGGGCGTTGATCCCGCTGATGCAGGAGCAGGGCACGCAGGAGGAGGAGGCCGCCATCTCGCTCGGCGCGTCGGGCCTGCAGACCTTCTTCCGCGTCACGCTGCCCAACATCAAATGGGGCGTGCTCTACGGCGTCCTGCTCTGCAACGCGCGCGCGATGGGCGAGTTCGGCGCAGTCTCCGTGGTCTCCGGCCATATCCGCGGCGAGACCAACACGATGCCGCTGCTGGTCGAGATTCTCTACAACGAATACCAGTTCGTCGCGGCGTTCGCGATCGCCTCGCTGCTCGCGATGCTGGCGCTGATCACGCTGATCGCGAAAACCGTTCTGGAAAATCACCTCGACGAAGGACACGACGCAAGTGAGCATTGAAGTCAGGAATCTCGTCAAGAAGTTCGGCAGCTTCAAAGCTCTCGACGGCGTCGACCTCAAGGTCAATGACGGCGAGCTGCTGGCGCTGCTCGGTCCGTCCGGCTCGGGCAAAACAACGCTGCTGCGGATCATCGCCGGCCTCGACTGGCCCGATTCCGGCGAGGTTTCCTTCAACGGCGAGGACGCGCTGGCGCAGGGCGCGCGCGAGCGGCACGTCGGATTCGTATTTCAGCACTACGCGCTGTTTCGTCACATGACAGTGTTCGAGAACGTCGCCTTCGGGCTGCGCGTGCAGCCGCGCGCGATCCGCAAGGACGAAGCGACCATCCGCGGGCGCGTCAAGGAGCTGCTCGATCTCGTGCAGCTGGATTGGCTCGCCGACCGTTATCCGAGCCAGCTCTCCGGCGGCCAGCGCCAGCGCATCGCGTTGGCCCGCGCGCTCGCGATCGAGCCGCGCATCCTGCTGCTCGACGAGCCCTTCGGCGCGCTCGATGCCAAGGTGCGCAAGGAGCTGCGCAAATGGCTGCGTTCGCTGCACCACGAGATCAACGTCACCTCGATCTTCGTCACCCATGACCAGGAGGAGGCGCTCGAAGTCGCCAACCGCGTGGTGGTGATGGACAAGGGCAAGATCGAGCAGATCGGCTCGCCTGATGACGTCTATGAGAGCCCGGCGACCGCCTTCGTCCACAGCTTCATCGGCGAATCCATCGAGCTTCCGGTCCTGATTGCCGACGGTCTCATCACGCTTGGCGACCGGCCGCTGCAGCTCGCGGCAGATGGCCTTGCGCCTGGCGCGTCAAGACTGTTCGTGCGGCGACACGACATGCTGGTCGGCCCGCCCGGCAGCGGTGCCTTCGAGGGCGCCGTGCGGCATGTCCGGAATTTCGGTCCCGTGCAGCGGGCCGAGGTGGCACTATCAGGCGGAGAGACCATCGAGATCGACGCTCCCCGCGACAGGGAACTGCGCGCCGGCGATACGATCGGCCTGGAGCCCCGCCGCTACCGGATGTTTGCGGGCACCTGAGCGGGATCAAAGGGTCAATTTTTCTTCAATATTCACCTTTCAGCCACGGTTGGTATGCAACAACGGCCCCTGATTTTGGGGGCTCCTGTTCATGCGCGCCGCGGCCGCAATACTCATCACTTTGCTGCTCGCCGGCTGCGCCGGCAACGAGGCACCGGTCCAGCAGCCCTCGATGTATGCCGATATGTCTGTCCCGGGCTCCAAGCTCGATGCGCAAGCGGCGGCGATCATGATCTCGCAATACCGTCAGAACAACGGGCTCGGCACCGTCGTGATCGATCCTGCCCTGATGAGTCTCGCCGAATCCCAGTCCCAGGCCATGGCAGCGGCCAACAAGATGGACCATGACGTCCGCGCGCCGCTGGCCAGGCGCCTCAGCGCCGGCGGCTATCCGGCAACCGTTGCGGTCGAGAACGTCTCGGCCGGCTATCATACGCTGGCGGAAGCGTTTTCCGGCTGGCGCGACTCGCCCCCGCACCGCGCCAACATGCTCAAGAGCGGTGTCACAAAATTGGGCATCGCGGCGGGCTATGCTCCCGGCACCAAATACAAGGTGTTCTGGACCATGATCCTGGCCTCGACGGACGCTCGATAAGCCAGACTTGATCCCGGGATGCATTGACGCCGCGGCAGACTGTCGCCACGGTCGCTCGCCATCTGCTACTGTTCCCGCATGACCGATCATAGTCCAGAAGTCGCAACAATCCCCGCGAACGCGCAACGTGTCCTGGTCCTCCAGGGTGGCGGCGCGCTCGGCTCCTATCAGGCCGGCGCCTATCAGTCGCTCTGCCATGCCGGCTTCGAGCCGGACTGGGTCGCCGGCATCTCGATCGGCGCGGTCAATGCCGCGATCATCGCCGGCAACGAAGGGCAGACGCGCGTCAAGCGGCTGAAGGAATTCTGGGAGATGGTCTCCGCGCCGGTGCCGTGGAAGCCGATCGGCAAGAGCGATCACAGCCGCGAGCTGTTCAACTCGACCAGCGCCGCATTGATCGCGACCTTCGGCGTACCCGGCTTCTTCACGCCGCGCATTCCGCCCGCGCCGCTCTGGCCGCCCGGCAGCCCGCAGGCCGAGAGCTATTACGACACCGCACCGCTGAAGAAGACGCTGGAGCGTCTGGTCGATTTCGACCGCATCAACGATCTGAAGACGCGGCTGTCGGTTGGTGCGGTCGGCGTCACCTCCGGCAACTTCAAATATTTCGACAATTTCGAGTTCAGGAAGCTCGGCAAGAAAATCGGTCCCGAGCACATCATGGCCTCCGGCGCGCTGCCGCCCGGCTTTCCGTCCATCGTCATCGAGGGCGAGCATTATTGGGACGGCGGCATCGCCTCCAACACGCCGCTCGACTACGTGCTGGACGCCGAGACCGACCGCGACCTCCTGATCTTCCAGATCGACCTGTTCAGCGCCCGCGGCGATCTGCCGACCTCGCTGCTCGAGGCGACCGAGCGCGAGAAGGACATCCGCTTCTCCAGCCGTACGCGGATGAACACCGACAAGAACAAGCAGGTGCACAACGCCCGCAGGGCCGTGCGCGACCTGATTTCCAAATTGCCCGATTATCTCAAGAACGACCCTTCCGTGGAATTCCTTGCCAAGGTATCGCGTGAAAGCACCGTGACTGTGGTGCACCTGATCTACCGCAGCAAGAACTACGAATCCTCGTCCAAGGATTACGATTTCTCGCATGTCGCCATGGTCGAGCATTGGGAAGCCGGCGTGCGTGACGTGCATCTGTCGATGCGCCACAAGGACTGGCTCGAGCGGCCGCAATCCGGCGAGACCATGGTGACCTACGATCTCACGGGGGACGTCACTGCGCCCCCGCCAAAAAGGAGCGAGTAATATGGGAAGTCTGTCAGGCAAGAACGCCGTCGTGACCGGGTCGACCAGCGGCATCGGGCTTGCCTATGCGCGCGCCTTCGCCGCCGCCGGCGCCAATGTCGTCATCAACGGGTTCGGCTCGCCGGAGGACATCGAGAAGGAGCGCGCCAAGATCGAGTCCGATTTCGGCGTGAAGGCGGTCTATTCGCCGGCCGACATGACCAAGCCGGCCGAGATCGCCGGGATGATCGCTCTCGGAGAGAAGAGTTTTGGTTCGGTCGACATCCTCGTCAACAATGCCGGTATCCAGTTCGTCTCGCCGATCGAGGAATTCCCGCCGGAGAAATGGGACCAGATCATCGCGATCAACCTGTCCTCGGCCTTCCATGCCATTCGCGCCGCCGTCCCGGGCATGAAGAAGAAGGGCTGGGGCCGCATCATCAATACCGCTTCGGCGCACTCGCTGGTCGCCTCGCCCTTCAAGTCGGCCTATGTGTCGGCCAAGCACGGCATCGCCGGCCTGACCAAGACCGTGGCGCTGGAAGTCGCGACCCACAAGATCACCTGCAACTGCATCAGCCCGGGCTATGTCTGGACGCCGCTGGTGGAGAAGCAGATCCCCGACACCATGAAGGCCCGCAACCTCACGCGCGACCAGGTCATCAACGACGTGCTGCTCGACGCGCAGCCGACCAAGGAGTTCGTCACCTCCGAGCAGGTCGCAGCCCTCGCGCTGTTCCTGTGCGGCGACGATGCCGCGCAGATCACCGGCACCAACCTGTCGATCGACGGCGGCTGGACCGCGGAGTAGTTCGGCGGTGCCGTAGGGTGGGCAAAGGCGCGTCAGCGCCGTGCCCACCATTGTTTGTTCGAATGAGGAAAAAAGTGGTGGGCACGCTTCGCTTTGCCCACCCTACAAGATGATATCGGACGACGCCGTTCAGTGCGTCCAGGCCAGCGCCGTCTCGAACGCCGAGGACAGGTGCAACTCCGCGAACATGATCTTGCCGGCGACCACGAACAGCACGCTGGCAAGGGTCAGGCGCAGCACCGTCTCGGGCACGCGTGTCGCGCTGAAGCTGCCGACGATGATGCCGGGCAGCGAGCCCAACAGCAGCACGCCCATCAGCGCCCAATCCACGTCGCCAAGCGCCCAGTGCCCCATTCCGGCTATCAGCGTCAGCGGGACCGCATGGGCGATGTCGGAGCCGACGATGGTCGCCATCGGCAGGCGCGGATAGAGCAGCAGCAGAACGGTGACGCCGACCGCGCCGGCGCCGACCGATGAAATCGAGACCCAGCACGCCCAGCACGATTCCGGTGACGACCGTCGCGATCGCGGTGGTGCGGTCATCGACCTGCTCCAAACGCCGGCGATAGCGCTCCATGATCGATCTGCGGAAGATCAGCGAGGTCGCGGTCAGCAGCAGCGCGAAGCACAACACCAGATTGACCAGGCCGCGCTCGGAATCGCTGTTGAGGTCGAGCTTCCACAGCACGAGCAGCGTCAGCGCGCTCGCCGGAAGGCTGCCGCAGGCGAGCCGCAGCACCGCCGGCCAGTGCACGCTGCGCGACCAGCCATGCACCACGCTGCCGCCGGTCTTGGTGGCGGCGGCATAGAGCAGGTCGGTGCCGACGGCGGTCGATGGATGAATCCCGAACAGCAGGATCAGCAGCGGCGTCATCAGCGAACCGCCGCCGACGCCGGTCATCCCGACCAGCAGGCCGACGCCGAACCCGGAGGCGACGTAGAGTGGATCGATCATGTCCAGGGAATCTTAGGTTTATCTCGTCAGTTGGGCAATACGACGTAGAATAAACTTTCCCTGCGGTGCAACTACTTGGGGGTAATAAGAAAAATCGTGCTGTCACTCTTAAACTGGCAGGAGTTTAGCCGCGTCTATCAGCATGCCGCGAGACGGTTGTTCCCCAGCGAAAGAGCGGGACGCTGATCCTATTTTCCGAACGCCAGCACGTGCAGGCCGAGCCGCTGTCGCACGATCCAGAACAGCAGCACCGTCTCGAAACTGAGCGAGATCGAGGTCGCAGCCGCCGCGCCGTGGCCGCCGAAGCGCGGCACCAGCGCGATGCAGAGCACCAGGTTCATCGCAAAGGCCAGCGCATAGGCCAGCGCGCAGATCTTCTGCTGGCCGAGCATGTTGAGCAGCCGCTCGACCGGACCGATCGCGGATCGGACCACCAGGCCAATGGCGGCGACGAACATGATGTCGTAGCCGACCACGAATTGCGGCCCGAACAGCCAGAGCAGCGGCTTGCCGAGCGCGAGCAGCACGATGGTCGCCGCAAGCGACGGCCAGAACGTCCAGTTGATGGCATGCGCCACGTAAGCCGACAGCCGCGCCTTGTCGCCGCTTGCGTTGTATTCGGCGAAGCGATGCGCGGTCGTTGCCGACATCGCGTAGTGGATGAAGGAGACCAGCGCCAGCGTCTTCACCACGGCGAAATAGACGCCGACCTCGTCGGAGGGGCGGAATTGCTGGAGCACCAGCACGTCGGTGTAGGACAGCAGCAAATAGAAGCTTTCGACCAGCAGGATCGGCAGCGACACGGCGAGCCAGCCGCCGACGTCGTAGGCCTTGGGGCCCGGCTCGATGTGGCCGGCGAGCTTGCGGTTCAGCACCACCATCTGCCCGGTCATCGCGATCCACACCGCGCCGGCGCTCGCGACCATCGCGGCGACCGCGCCGAGATGATAGCCGAGCAGGAAGGCGCAGGCCGTGATGCCGATGATCAGCGCCTGGCGGATGATGAATTGCGGCATCAGGCCGAGCTGCATCCAGTCATGCGAGCGCGCGATGCCGTCCTGGGTGTTGGCGACCACGAAAGCGGGCAGCGTCATGCAGCCGATATAAAGCGGCAGCTCTTCGGCCGGATCGATCCAGGGCGACAGCAATTTGACGAGACCGGCGAGGCCGAGTGACACCAGTGCGGAAACGGCAAAGGTCAGCCAGCGGCTGCCCGAGAGAAAGCCGCGCAGCAGCGCATGCTCGCCACGGGCGCGGTATTCCGGAATGATTTTTTGCGCGGAGGCGGAGATGCCAAAGTCCATCATGCTGCCGAGCAGCAGCACCCAGGTCCAGACATAGACATAGACGCCGTAGTCCGACGTCCCCATCCAGCGCGCGAGCAGGACCTGCGAGAAATAGGCAAGGCCGGCGCTGATCACGCGGATGACGAAGATGGTGCCGGCCAGCCGCCGCGTCAGCGATGCCTCGCTCGACCCGCCCGTCAATTTTTCGCGCAGGCGCGCGATGAGGCCGGCAGGTCCGGTCGTTGCGGGTTCTGCATCCATCACGGCCAATTCGAAGGGTCCCCGAGGCGCGCACGAGTGCTGCGGCAGACTTGCCGCAGGAGCCCATGGGATTAGCAACCATTCGTTAAGATTCGGTTGGGTAGGCCACGTCTCTATCCCACGTCGTCCCGGCGAAGGCCGGGACCCATAACCGCAGGGAGAGGTTTGGCGAAGACGGGTCGTCCGGGATTTTCACCGTGCACTGTCGATAGATCACGCGGTATGGGTCCCGGCCTTCGCCGGGACGACAATCAATCCAAACTGGTATTAAACTCGTACGACTTCTCCGGTCCGACCAGCGTGAACTTCAGCGCTGCGCCGTCGGGCTTGGCGCCCGGCGGCAGTCCGTCGAGCTCGAACGAAAATCGCTTCACGCCCGGTGGGCTGGGCTCGACCGGTGCCGGGATCGGCAACGCCCAATCGGGCGTCGGGCCTTCCACGTACAGATTGACGGTGCGCGCATCTTGCGCGACCACGTCCACCACGACATTCTTGGGCCCGTCACGTTTGACGTCGCGGATGGTGAGCGGGTTGGGATCGCCGATCGTGGCAGGCTTCGGCACGGTGTCGAGTGCTGCACGCAGATTGGCGTCCTCGGTCGAGGCGACGCTGTTGAAGCCGAGTTCGGCGCGAGCCTCGACCGGAATGCAAAGCTTTTCGCACACCGCATAGTTGATCTCGGCGCGCAACGTCACCGGCTTGTCGGCCGCCTTGGCGATGATGCGCAGGGGCAGCACGATCTGGTCGTGGTAGCCGATCGAATGGCCGCCCGCGCCGTCGTCGAATTTCTGCGGGGCCGGCCACATCACCGTCACCGCCTCGACATTGTCGGATTTCGAGAAATCGAAGCGCGGCGGAACGCCGGAATCGCCCGGCATGCGCCAATAGGTTTTCCAGCCGGGCTGGATCTGGAAGGCGATACCGCCGAGCAGGACGGCACCGCTGCGCGATCCCGCCAGCAACCGCACCGCGGAATGTCCGTCGCGCTGCCACGGCGATGAATCGTCGGCGTAGGCTGCAAGTGCCAGCGACGACGCGAGCAGGGTTGTTGCGACGCCAATCGCCGCACGCAGGGGAACTCTTGTCAGCATGGTACGTCTTTACAGGGTCACCCCGCGGCAAACCATTGAATTGCTTGTGATGGACGTACTTGAATCGAGGCCCTGCAAGCCTTGATTTGACAGCCGGCCGGCCCGACATCAGGATAGGAATTGAAACCGGAGTGCTTCACCGATGGCTCCCACAGGCAAGAGGACGGGCGAAAGCACCCGCAAGTCAGCCCCCGCGCTCCCGAGCTCGGCGGGCTACCTCGATGGCCAGCTGTTGATCGCCATGCCCGTGATGGGCGACGAGCGCTTCGAGCGCTCGGTGATCTATCTCTGCGCCCACTCCGCCGAAGGTGCGATGGGCATCATCGTCAACCACCCGGCCGGCAGCATCGACTTCCCGGAGCTGTTGCAGCAGCTCGGCATCATCAACAAGGGCGAGCACATCAAGCTGCCTGAGAACGCCGAAAGCATGAAGGTGCTGCGCGGCGGTCCGGTCGATACCGGCCGCGGCTTCGTGCTGCACTCCAGCGATTTCTACATCGAGAACGCGACGCTCCGGATCGACGACGGCGTCTGCCTCACCGCGACGGTCGACATCCTGCGCGCCATCGCCAACGGCTCCGGTCCCAAGCACGCCATTCTCGCGCTCGGCTATGCCGGCTGGGCGCCGGGCCAGCTCGAGACCGAAATCCAGAGCAATGGCTGGCTGCATTGCGACGCGGATTCGGATTTGATCTTCGGCGACGACGTCGACGAAAAATACGGACGCGCGCTGCGCAAGATCGGCATCGATCCCGGCATGCTCTCGAACGAGGCCGGGCACGCGTAGCGCCTCAGTGTCGTCCTGGCGAAAGTCAGGACCCATTACCCCAGAGTGCAATTGTTGAAGCAGGCTGGCAACCACCAGCCTGCGCCAAACTGCGCCCGGTGGTAATGGGTTCTGGATCGGCGCTCGCTGGTCCAGGAAGACTATGGAGAACTACTCCGCCGCCTGCTGCTGCACCGTCGGCTCCGTGCCCGCCACCGTCGCGCGCCGCATGTCGCGGGGCTGCGACTGGTCGTAGCGGCGGACGCGGTGCATGGTCTGGCGGTTGTCCCACATCACGAGATCATGCAGCGTCCATTTGTGGACGTAGACGAACTCGCTCTGGGTCGCGTGCTCGTTGAGATCGCGCAGCAGCAGCCTTCCCTCGGGGACGCTCATGCCGACGATCTTGCCGGCATGCGATGAGAGATAGAGCGACTTGCGGCGATGAACAGGATGGGTGCGCACGAGACGTTGCAGCACCGGCTTAAACATCTCTTTCTCGTCGTCGGTGTATTCGGTGAAGCCAAGCGATCCCCGCGAATACATCAGCGAGTGCTCGCAGACGAGGTCGTCGATCTCCGCCTTGGTCTCGTCGTCGAGCGCGTCATAGGCCGCGCGCATGTCGGCGAATTCGGTGTTGCCGCCCTTCGGGTTGAGCACGCGGGCCGACAGCAGCGAGAATTTTGCCGGGATGGGGCGGAACGAGCTGTCGGAATGCCACAGACAGTTGCCGAGATTGAACAGATGCGCGCGGCTGTCCTTTGCCAGCGGCTTGCCGTCCTTGCCGAGATTGGAGACGTCGTTCAGGCCCGACTGGAGCCGGTAGTCCTTTTCCTTCGTAACAGTGCCGCCGCGCGCGTCCTCGCGCTGGCCGAAATTCAGCGCAAAGGCCATCTGCTGTTCGTCGGTGATGTCCTGGTCGTGGAACACCAGCACCGCATATTTGTCCATGGCGGCTTCGATCTCGCGCGCCTCGGCCTCCGTGAGAGGTTGCCGCAGGTCGAGGCCGGAAACCTCGCCGACAAAATGTTTGTGAAGCTGCCGGATGGCGATCGTCATGACGTTTCTCCCGGGCGTGCGAGCGGTTGGTCCCGCTCTGTCGTGGAAAAAGTTACTCCCGTAACAGGCGATGTCAACGCTTGGGCAGCATACCTCTCACGCGTTGCGCGCCATCAGGCCGCCGTCGACGGGGATCACCGCGCCGGTGAGGAAGGATGCTGCCGGCAGGCACAGGCTCAGCGTCATGTGCGCGACCTCTTCGGGATCGCCGTAGCGGCCCAGCGCGGTGCGGCGCTTGGCGTAGATGGTCTTGTGCTCTTCCGAGATCCGGTCGGTGATGGCGGTGCGGACCGGTCCCGGGCAGATGCAATTGACGGTGATGCCTTCGCGGCCGAGCTCCACCGCAAGCGAGCGGGTGAGGCTGGCGACGCCGCCCTTCGCCGCCGAATAGGGGCTGTGCAATGCGGTGGCGCCGAGTGCCTCGGTCGAGGCGATGTTGACGATGCGCGGGCTGTTCGACTTGCGCAAGTGAGGCAGCGCGGCGCGGATGATGCGCGGATGCGCCGTCAGCATCACCGCGATGCCCCTGGCCCAGGCGTCCTCATAGGCCTCCTCGTCGATCGCGACGCGCACGGAGATGCCGGCATTGTTGACGATGATGTCGAGTCCGCCGAAATGGGTCGCGACGTCACCGACCACGTGCTTGATCTCATCGCCGTCGGCAACGTCGAGCTTCCAGGCTTTCGCGGCGCCGCCGCTTGCCGCGATCTCCTTCGCCACGGCCAGCCCACCCTGCTCGTCATAATCGGTGACGGCAACGTTTGCGCCGTCAGCGGCGAACACGCGGGCCGTTGCACGCCCCATGCCGCTGGCCGCGCCGGTAACGAGAACGGTCAGGCCCTTCACGGAGCGGCTGAGCTTTTTGAAATCGGACATGGTGTTTCCTCGTGCCCTGCTTGTTCTTGTTGTGATTGACAAGGCTGTCATCGATCCGCAGACAGGTCAAACAAGCAAGATGATCGGGGAGGCCAGCGATGACGAACGAGCTCGATTTCTCAGGCAAGCAGGTGCTGGTCGTCGGCGGATCCAGCGGCATCGGCAACGGCATTGCGCAAGCCTTTCGCGTTAGGGGCGCGCAAGTCGCGGTCTGCGGCACGCGTGCCCACGCGAAGGAATATTCCCAAGCGGAGGGCTCGGATCTCACCGGTCTCTCCTACGCGCAACTCGACGTCGGCAATGCCGGCGCGGTCGAAGCGTTCAAGCCGTCATTCGATCGGCTCGATATCCTGGTGCTCGCACAGGGTGCGGTGCTCTATCGCCGCGGCGAGTTCGAGATGGCCGGCTTTCGCCAAGTGGTCGAGGTCAACCTGATGAGCCTGATGGCCTGCGCCACGCGATTTCATGCCATGCTGCGGGACTCGCGGGGATCGCTGATCATGGTGTCCTCGACCGCGGCCTATCATTCCACCATGGGCAATCCCGCTTACAACGCGTCGAAGACCGGGGCTGTCGGATTGACACGGACGCTGGGCGAGGCCTGGGCCGAAGACGGCATCCGCGTCAACGGCATCGCGCCCGGTCTGGTCGACACCAAGATGACGAAGGTCACGACCGATAATCCCAAGCGGCTCGAAGGTGCACTTTCACGCATTCCGCTGCGGCGATTGGGCACGCCCGCTGACATGGCCGGCGCGGCGCTGTTCCTGGCATCACCGCTGTCGTCCTACATCATCGGCCAGACATTGGTCGTCGATGGCGGGCTTATTCTTTGAGTCCAATTTCAAGTCAGATGGAACTGCGCCGCTCCTGATCGGTTACTTGGGCTGACCCCCGAGGAGGAGCATCATGGATAAAGATCGGATTGTCGGATCGGCCAAGGAATTCGCCGGACGCGCGGAAGGCGCCATCGGAGATATGGCCAGCGATACGCAGACACAGGCGTCCGGCAAGGCACGCGAAGCCGCCGGCACCGTGCAGAATCTCTACGGCCAGGCCAAGGATGCCGTACGTGACGCTACGGACACCGCGGCCAGCTATGCCAAGGACGCCTACGACAAGCCGGCCGAAACCTTGCGCGACGGTTCGCAGGCGATTGCCCAGAAGGTGCAGGACAACCCGATGGGCGCGCTGCTGGTCGCCGGCGGCATCGGCTTCGCGCTCGCGTTGCTGATGGCACGGCCTTCGCGCCGCCCGCCGCCGCGCTGGCGCTATTACGGCTGAAGCCAAGGCGCGATAAGCATCAGGCCCCGGACGCAGTGCGGCGTGCAACGCCGCGGTGCCGAGCCGGGGCCTTTTTTATGGATCTTGCAAGGGCTGTGTCCGCTCTGCGGCTGCACCGCGTTCGGGACATGAGATCAACTACCGGAACACTTCCGCCGATCGCCCGACATTGCCAGGCGGCCGCGGGATCGCGGGGTTGGGATTCGGATTGCGCGGCGCCGGCGCCAATTGACGCGGCGGGGGCGGCGGCGAGCCAAAGCCGAAGAAATCGCGCATCGATGGCGCTGCCTGTGCCGGTTGCTGCGGCGCTGGTGGCTTTTTCGGCGCAAGCTTTGGCGGGGCGATCGCTGCGGCCGCACCCGGCGCACCGCCATCCGGTGTCGTCGTGGCGACCGGCGTATCGCCCTTGGCCTGCTCGCGGCCGACTTCGCGGCGCGGCCAGGCATAATCGTCGGCGCGGCCGGCGGGCGCAGCCAGTGGCTCGCCCTTCACCATCGTCTTCGCAGCGAGCGCATCGACGGCGGCAGGACGCGAGCCCGGCCCACCCAGCAATTGATCGGTCGAGATCGAGGCCGCCACCAGCGGCACGATCGGGCCGGCCAGCGGCCGCGGTGCGGGCTTGCCGGGTTCGGCGCTGGTGTCGGGGGTCGCCGGTTCGCTCGGCAGCGCGATAGGGCCGGAGCGCCCGGCGAGCAGGCGGGTGATCTCGCGCTCGACATAGTGGGCGAGCTTGCGCGCGCCGGGTTTCGTGAAATAGACGCCGTCACCGCTGCGGAGCTGACGGATCTGGCCTTCGAAGTCCGGGCCCTTCTGCAGGAAGCGGCCCGCCTCGTCGACAAAGCCGTCCCAGACGTCGACGTAAGTGATGCCGGCCTTGGCCGCGCCTTCACGATAGAGCGAATCCAGGTACAGCATGTCCGCGGTGCCCTTGGGACCGCGGATGGCGGGCAGGCCGACCCAGAGCACCGGCACGCCCTTGGACTTGAGGACGTTGGCGAGCTCCTCGATCTTCTTGCCGTAGAGCTCGACCCAGCGCTCGTCGCGGAATTCGGTGAGGCCGTTCGGGTTACGCGCGGTCTTCTCGGGCGCTGCGACTGCGGGTGCGTCAGCATTGTCGGCATCATCCTGCGGCAGGTCGGCATCGGCCGGTTTGTCGTCCGGCTTCGCGGCGGTGTCGCCGGGCTTGGCATCGCCGGGCTTGGCCGGTGGTTTGCCGCGCGCGCCCTTGTCGTTCTTCTTGTCCTTGTCCGTCGCCTTGTCCGATTTATCGGGCGCCGCCGCCTCGCGGATCGCGATGCGGTCGTTGAGGCCGAGCATCACCACGATCACGTCGGGCTTCTCGGTCTCGAGAATGCCCTTCGCAGCAGCCGTCCAGTCCGAGGGCTCACCCTTGGGCTGATACTTGATCAGGCCGGACGTGGTCTTGTGCTTGCGGATCACGCCCATGTCGGGCTGCTCGGTGTAGGCATCCTCCAGGCCGTAGGCGAGCCAGTCGGCCATGGCGTCGCCGATCACCAGCACGTTCCTGTCGGGAATGGTGTCGCGCTTGGCCGGCGCCGGCGCGCGCGAAAAATCCTGACGCGGTGCTTGCGGCTGTTGCTGCTGGAACGGCGCGAAGAAGTCGCCGCCGAACCATCCGCCGCCTCCACCTCCACCGTTCCGCGGCGGCGGCGGAGCCGAACGCTGCGGTGGGCCGCCGAAGCCGGGGAAGTTGAAGAACTGCGCCGAGGCGGGTCCCGCGACCGACACCAGAATCGCAAGCGCCGTCCCCAGCGCGATCAGCGGGCCGGTCTCGGTCAGCACCTTGAAAAAGGACTTCTTCGACATGCGATCTCGGCACGTGCAACGGGGATCGGGGCAGGCTCGAATATAATAACGGAATCGGGCGCCAAACGGGCAGATTCTCTTTTCAGTTCTCTTCAGACACTGAGATCGTCGGCCCAAGATTCTGAGGTTAGGATCCTTGGCCCATACACGGCGAACGGCCGCCCCGGTCAAGGCTGTCGGCCAAATTCCCTGTTCAGGGTTACTTTCGGCGCGATTTTACCGCCCGCGCAGCCGGTTCAGCGCGTCGGAGGAGGCAAATCCGTCCGCGGGGACCCCGATCGAGGCCTGGAAATTGCGCAGGGCTTCCCGGGTCTGGCCGCCGAACTGGCCGTCGGGGGTGCCCTTGTAGAAGCCGCGCTGGGCCAGCAGTTGCTGGAGTTCCAGCCGCTCGGTCCGGGACAGCTCCCGTTCCTGCCGCGGCCAGGGCTGCACGAACGGCTGGCCGCCGCGCAGGCGGTCGGCGAAATGGCCGATCGCCAGCGCATATGCCTCGGCCGGATTGTACTTCATGATGACCCGGAAGTTCTGCAGCATCAGGAAGCCCGGTCCCTGTGCGCCGGCCGGTGCCAGCAGATAGGCCTTCTCGCCCGGATGCGGGAAGGGCTGGTTGGCCGGGCGCTTGAGGCCGAGCTTCTCCCACTGCGCCATCGTCATCGCCTTGGCGCGATCGGCCAGCATGTAGTTGAAGCCCTGGGGCACCACGACCTCGTAGCCCCAGGTCTGGCCGGCCTGCCAGCCGTCCTTCTTCAGATTGTTGGCGGTCGACGCAATCAGGTCGGAGGGATTGTCGACGACGTCACGCCGGCCGTCGCCGTCGCCGTCCACGGCAAAGCGCTTGAACGCGGTCGGCATGAACTGGGTCGGGCCGAAGGCGCCGGCCCAGGAGCCGCGCAATTGTTCGGGCCTGAGATCGCCGCGGTTGAGGATCTCCAGCGCGGAGAGGAATTCGTCCTTGAAGTAAGCCTGGCGGCGGCCGATGCAGGCGAGCGTCGCGGTCGATTGCAGCACGCTGCGGTCGCCCATCTGCGTCGAGTAGTTGGACTCGATGCCCCAGATCGAGGCGATGATATAACGATCGACGCCGGTTGCTTTTTCGGTGGCGTCGAACTGCGCCTTGTATTTGGCCAGAACCTCGCGGCCCTTGGCGAGGCGGTTGTCGTTCACGAGGATGTCGAGATAATCCCAGATCGACTTGGTGAACTCCGGCTGCGAGTCCATCAGGTCCATGATGCGCAGATCGGGCGCGAGGCCTGCCGTGAAGCGCTGGAAATTTTCCTGCGTGATGTTGCGCCGTGCGGCATCGGGCCACATCCCCGCGACGCAATTGTTGAAATTGCCCGCGGCCTCCCGGATCGCGGCGGCTGTCATCAGCGGATGGCCGGAAGCGCCGTCCTCGCCGGTCCAGGGTTGAACTCCCGTTTGAGCGCCGCTAGGCCCCGGCGCTGCTGACGAAGGCGCCTGGTTCGGGCCGGAGAAGATACCGCCGAACAGATTTGACAGACCGTTCTGAGCCTGCGCGCTGGCGGGAAGCGGGAACAGCAGGACGGCCGCAATCATCGTCGCACCGGTCACGGACCCGCCCCGTTTCGCCAGCCCTGCCATTGATTGCATCATGTCCACACCTGTCCGGCCAAAATCCGCCCTCAGGAGGCCTGGTTACGGTTGCCAACAGCTTAACAAAGGTGAAATTTTGATGGTGGCCTTTTTCTTAACTCTGTGAGGATGAGGCCCCACATCCGCCTTTGTTGGCGGCTGCAAACAAGCTAGCAAGATGCCATTGCTCCCTTCACGTGTTCCTCAGGTATTCGATCAATCCCATGAAAATCCGCAAAGCCGTATTTCCCGTTGCCGGCCTCGGCACCCGCGTCCTGCCCGCCACCAAGGCGATGCCGAAGGAAATGCTGACGATCGTCGACAAGCCGCTGATCCAGTACGTCTATGACGAGGCCCGGGAAGCCGGCATCGAGCACTTCATCTTCGTCACCGGCCGCAACAAAAGTGTCATCGAAGATCATTTCGACCGGATGTTCGAGCTCGATGCGACGCTGGCCGCGCGCGGCAAGAAGACCGAGCAGGACGTTCTGGCGCAGAACCAGCCGGAGGCCGGCGCTGTCAGCTTCACCCGCCAGCAGGCGCCGCTCGGCCTCGGTCACGCGGTCTGGTGCGCGCGCGACATCGTCGGTAACGAACCGTTCGCGGTGGTGCTGCCCGACGAACTCGTGCTCAATTCGCCCGGCTGCCTGAAGCAGATGATCGACACCGCCAGCAAGCTCGGCGAAAAATCCAACGTCATCGCGGTCGAGCCGGTGCCCGATCATCTGACCCATCAATACGGCATCTGTGGCGTCGGCAAACGCACCGGCAAGATGTTCGAGGTCGACGGCATGGTCGAGAAGCCGGCCAAGGGCACCGCGCCCTCCAACCTCTCGATCACCGGCCGCTACATCCTGCAGCCGGAGATCTTCAAGATTCTGGAGACCCAGGAGCGCGGCGCCGGCGGCGAGATCCAGCTCACCGACGCCATGATCGGCCTCGCCAGATCGCAAAAATTCTACGGCGTCGAGTTCGAGGGCGAGCGCCATGATTGCGGCTCCAAGCCCGGCTTCCTCCGCGCCAACATCGCCTACGGCCTGAAGCGGCCGGAGCTGCGTGACGGGCTCATTGCGGAGATGAAGAAATATCTGGGGCAGTAACGCTCCCCTCGTCATTGCGAGGAGCGAAGCGACGAAGCAATCCAGGCTGCCTCCGCGGAGACAGTCTGGATTGCTTCGCTTCGCTCGCAATGACGGAACGAACCCCTCACGCCACCAGCGACAGCTTCGGCAGGCTCGCGACCACCGACTGGTTGCGGCCGCCGGCTTTTGCGGCGTAGAGCGCCTTGTCGGCGGCGGCGACCAGCAGCGGCCAGTCCATGCCCGTGGTCGGAACGAGGCTCGCGATGCCGCAGGACACGGTCGAGCTCGTGTGGTCGTCGGACCAGCCCTGCACCTTGGCGCGGATCTTCTCGGCCACCGTGAGGGCGTCGGTGACCGAGGTGCCCGGCAGCAGCACGGCGAATTCCTCGCCGCCATAGCGCGCCGCGCAGTCGCCGGCGCGGCTCACCGAATCGGAAATGCAGATGGCGATGCCGACCAGCACCTGGTCGCCGGCCTGGTGGCCGAACGTGTCGTTGTAGGCCTTGAAGTGATCAGCATCGATCATCAAGAGCGCGATCGGCGTCTGCTGCCGCATCGCGCGGCGCCATTCGACGTCGATCACCTGGTCGAACTTGCGGCGGTTCTTCAGGCCGGTGAGCGCGTCGGTCGTCGCCATCTCTTCGAGCTTGCGCTCGGCCTCGGCGCGCCGGCCGATTTCGCGCGCGAGCACCAGGGTCGATGCCAGCATGAACAGGCTGAGCGCCAGGACCACGGCGCCGATGCGGTAGGCTTCCCTCTGCCAGAGCTCGAACACGGTGTTCAGTGGCTTGCCTGCCACCACGAATAGCGGGCTGGTCCCACCGCTGCGGACATAGAGCCGCGGCGTGCCGTCGATCGGCCCCTGTCCGGCGAATGCACTGCCGACCTTCAGATTTTCGGCCTTCCAGACCGGCCGGTTGGCCAGATTCGTGCCGATCACGTCGAGATCAAACGGCCGCCGCATCATGATGGTACGGTCGCGCCTCAGCACGGTGATGGTGTCGTCGGGATCGAGGCTCAGCCGCTCGAACAATTCGTGGAAATAGCTGAAGCGGATCGAGCCGGCGACGACGCCGAGGAAGCCGCCGTCGGTGTCGCTGATGCGCCGGCTCAGCACGATCGAATAAGCGCCGCGGAACAGCATGGGACGGCTGATGAAGAGGCCTGCGTCCGGATTGTCCCGATGGGCCTTGAAGTAATCCTCGTCGCCCCGGTTCACGACAACGGGATCGAGCGTCGAGGCGTCGATGGTCAGCCGGCCGTCGGCGTCGAACACCTGGATCGCGCCGAAATGCCTCGCCGTGGTCGAATGGTCGAACAGGATCAGGTGACGGATCGGCTTCGAGACCGTGGCGATTTCCGGCAGCAGCATATTGCTGGCGACCGCCTTGAGGGCCAGGTCGTAGATCTCGATGTTGCGGCTGACGTCGGACTCGATGGTCGTCGCCAGGTTTTCCAGCGTCTGGCGGGCGAGCGCCTCCTCGCCGCGGCGCATGTCCAGCATGACGTTGACGCAAATGGCGGAAAAGCCGATCACCGTCACCACGGACGAGATGATCAGCAGCTTCGCCGAAAGCCGCCATGGCCGCCGGGCCGTGACGTCGCGCCATCGAGACAACATCGTTTGCTCCCGACACCAGTGAATGCGCCCGAAAGCTTGAGTAGTGTTTAAGCCGGGACGGCGCTGCCGGAATGAGTTAAAAATTGGTTTCCGCGGCTCACGTTTTTGGGCAAAGCGGGGCTTCGACCAGCGAAGAGGACAGCGGTGAACGACTACGACGCGTTGCGCGATTATCTGATGCGGCAGAAGCAGGCGGAATTCGTGCTGACCTATGAACAGATCGAAGAGATCATCGGCGCGGCCCTGCCGCGCGCGGCGAATCGTGCCTCATGGTGGGACAGCCTGCGCAGCCCGGACATCCAGATGCCGCAGCGCGAAGCCTGCCTCGCCGCGGGTTTCAAGGCGATGCGGATGCCGGACGGCGAGAGCGTGCGGTTCACGAAGCTGAAGAGCGACCGGCGGCGTTGATATCGAGGAGAGGTTCGCTCTTTCCCTCTCCCCTTGTGGGAGAGGGTGGCTCGCCGCGTAGCGGCGAGACGGGTGAGGAGTCTCTATCCTCACGTCAGCATTTCGATTCGTAGAGACATCCCTCATCCGGCGCTTCGCGCCACCTTCTCCCACAAGGGGAGAAGGGGAGAAGGATCAGCTCGCCGCTTCCAGACGCACTTCCGTGAGCAGGCGCATCGCGGCGTCGGCATCCATGGGTTCGCCGAAGGCAAACCCTTGCGCGTATTCGCAGCCCATCTGGTAGAGCTCGACCGCGTCGGAATCGGTCTCGGCACCTTCGGCGACCACGTCCATGCCGAGGTCGTGCGCGAGCGCGATGATGGACTTCAGGATCACCGGGCGGGTGCCGCGGTTGGTGGTGCGCACGAAGGACTGGTCGATCTTGATGGTGTCGAACGGGAAGCGCTGCAGATAGGCCAGCGACGAATGGCCGGTGCCGAAATCGTCGAGCGACAGCCCGGTGCCGAGCTCGCGGATCCGCGTCAGCATCTGCGCCGCGTGCTCCGGATTCTCCATCACCAGCGATTCCGTCAGTTCCAGCTTCAGCGTGCCGCGCGCGACCGAGGAGCGCGACAGCACGGTGCGGATGTCGTGGATCAGATCGTGGCGCAGCAATTGCCGCGAGGAGACGTTGACGGATGCGAAGATCGGCTCGCGCGAGCGCATCGCGCGCTGCCAGATCGAGAGCTGCTTGGCGGTCTGGTCGAGCACGAACATGCCGAGGTCGATGATCAGGCCGGTCTCTTCGGCGATGGTGATGAATTCCGACGGCGCCATGCGTCCGAGCTTGGGATGATCCCAGCGCACCAGCGCCTCGAAGCCGGCGACGGAGCGGTCTTCGAGCCGAACGATCGGCTGATACAGGATCGTGAGCTCCTGTCGCTCGATGGCGCGGCGCAGCTCGCTCTCCAGCGTCAGCCGGTCGGTTTTTCGCGCGCGCATCGCGGACTTGTAAACGTCGATGCGGTCGCCGCCGATGCGCTTGGAGTGATACATCGCAAGCTCGGCGTCCTTGATGATCTCGTCCGTGAGCTGAACTTGCGGATCGGACAAGGCGAGGCCGATCGAGGCCGTGAGAAAGATCTCGCGTTCGTTGAAGGCGATCGGCGCGCGGATGGTCTTGCGGATGGTCTCGGCGAAGGCGGTGATGCGGGCGGGGTCCTGCTCCGAGAGCAGGATCAGGCCGAACTGGTCGCCGGCGAGCCGCGCCAGCGTATCCTGCGGCTTCAGGATGCGGGTGAGGCGGCGGGCCAGCGTCAGCAGGATGGAATCGCCGACCGCGATGCCGACGGAATCGTTGACCTGCTTGAAGCGGTCGAGGTCGATCACCATCAGCGTGGGCCGCAGCGTCGGCATGGTCTTGGCAAAGTGCGCGACGGCGCCGAGCCGGTCCATGAACAGCTTGCGGTTGGGCAGGCCGGTGAGATTGTCATGCACGGAATCGTGCAGCAGGCGCTCCTCGGCGTTGCGCAGCTCGGTGACGTCGGTGAGGGTACCGACCACGCGCGAGACCTCGCCGTCGGAGCCGACCACCGGGCGCGCCTTCAGCGCGAACCACATGAAGTGACCGTCCGGCGTGCGCAGGCGGAAATCCTGCACCAGGCGGCCGCGGCGCTGGTCGAGCACGCTGTCGAGCGCGGCGCGGAAACGGTCCTGGTCGAGCGGGTGCAGCACTTCCAACCAGGAGGCGGCCGGACCTTCCAGCGTGCCGCGCTTGAGGCCGAGCAGGGCCTCGGTCTCGGGGCTGGTGAAGACCTTGTCGGCGGACACGTCCCAGTCCCAGATTAAATCGCCGGAACCGGCCAGCGCCAGCGCGCGGCGCTCGATGTCGGAGACGACGCCGGTGGTGGCGCCACCGCCGGCGAACGCATGCTGCATCACCGTGAAGCCGATTAGCATCACGATCAGCACGAGGCCGCCGAGCAGCGCCGGGCCGACGATGTCGTTGGTGACGGAGCCCGCGACCGTCATGCCGGCCGCGACCACCCAGACCACCAGCAGGAACCAGGTCGGGATCAGCAGCACGGCGCGGTCGAAGCCGTGGGTGGAGAGATAGACGATCAGCGCGAAGCCGGCGAAGGCAATCAATACCAGCGATATGCGCGCGATGCCGGAGGCCACCGCAGGGTCGAACAGGGCCAGCGCAACCAGGGAGCCCAGGAACGCGAGCCAGCCCACCGTGATGTGCGAATAGCGCACGTGCCAGCGACTGAGATTGAGATAGGCGAACAGGAACACCAGCAGCGTCGCCGCCAGGATCGCCTCGCCCGCCGCGCGCCAGATGCGCTCGGCGTTGTTCGACATGTCGAGCACCTTGCCCCAGAAGCCGAAATCGACGCCGATATAGACCAGCACCGCCCAGGCCAGCGCCGCGGCGGCCGGGAACATGATGCTGCCCTTGACCACGAACAGGATGGTCAGCACCAGCGCCAGCAAGCCGGAGATGCCGATCACGATGCCCTGGTACAGCGTGAACGAGTTGACCTTGTCCTTGTAGGATTCCGGCTCCCACAGATAGAGCTGCGGCAGCTTGTCGGTGCGCAGCTCCGCGACGAAGGTGACGACGGCGCCGGGATCGAGGGTGACGCGGAAGACGTCGGCGGTCGGGCTCTCCTGCCGCTCCGGCCGGTCGCCGGTCGAGGGGGTGATGGTCGCGATGCGCGACAGCCCGAGGTCGGGCCACAGCAGCCCCGAGGAGACGATGCGGTAATGCGGGGCGACGATCAGGCGGTCGAGCTGGTCGTCGGTGTTGTTGGCGAGCGCGAACACCACCCAGTTCTGGCCGCCTTCGCGGGCGCGCACCTCGATGCGGCGGACAATGCCGTCGGTGCCGGGTGCGGTGGAGACCTGGATGCGGTCGGCGTCGCTGCGCTGATGCTCGAGCACGCCGGTGAGGTCGATCGCGGGCGCGTCACCGCGGACGCTGACAGCGTCGAGCGCGCGCGCCGGGAACGCGCAGACGAGAATCATGAGGCCCAGCGCTATGGGCGCGAGGCACCTGATCAGACGCAAGGTCAGTTCTCCGCGTTCGACGCAAACTGTTCGGTGCAGGCTCTTCGGTGCACGGCGTTTTCCGAACGGAATAAGGTGGTTCGGTGCGTCGCGATAGATGCCACGAAAGCAAGGAAAATCAAAGGGTTTCCGGCTTGACCTGTGGGCCGCTGGCCTAGACCTCCAACACAATTTTGCCAATATGTGCCGAGGTCTCCATCCGCCGGTGCGCGTCGGATGCCTTTTCCAGCGGGAAAGTGCTGTCCATCAGCGGCTTGACCCGGCCTTCGCGCAAAAGCGGCATCACTTTCGCCTCGATCGCGGCCACCATCGCCGCCTTGTCCGCATTACTACGGGGGCGCAAGGTCGAGCCGGTATGGGTCAGGCGCTTCACCATCACCTTGGCGATGTTGACGGTGACCTTGGGCCCGTTGAGGGTCGCGATCTGCACGATGCGGCCGTCGAGCGCGGCGGCGTCATAGTTGCGGTCGACATAGTCGCCGGCGACCATGTCGAGGATCAGATTGGCGCCGGCATTGTTCGTCTCCGCCTTGACCACGGCGACGAAGTCTTCCGTCTTGTAGTTGATGGCCCGATCGGCGCCGAGCTTGAGGCAGGCATCGATCTTGTCCTGCGATCCCACGGTGACGATCACTTTCGCGCCGAACGCCTTTGCGAGCTGGATCGCCATGGTGCCGATGCCGGAGGAGCCGCCATGGATCAGCAGCGTCTCGCCGGCCTTCAGCCCGCCGCGCTCGAACACGTTGTGCCAGACCGTCATCAGCGTTTCCGGCAGCGCACCGGCTTCCTTGATCGAGAGCGACGGCGGCACGCTCATCGCCTGACCGTCCTGGGCGATGCAGTACTGCGCATAGCCGCCTCCGGCGACCAGCGACATCACCTTGTCGCCGATCTTGTGCCGCTTGGCGTTGCTGCCGACGGCCACCACTTCGCCCGCGATTTCGAGGCCGGGCAGGTCGCTGGCGCCGGGCGGCGGCGGATAGGCGCCGGAGCGCTGCGCGACGTCGGGCCGGTTGACGCCGGCGGCCTGCACCTTGACCAGGATCTCGTCGGGGCCGGGCTGCGGCAGCGCCCGTTGTTCCGGCACCAGCACCTCCGGTCCGCCGGGTTTCGAGATGGCGACCACGGTCATTTGCGCGGGCAGCTTGTCCATGATGTGTCCTTGAGCAAAGGTGCGGGATGGAACGAGGCCATTGCTTAGCCAGCGCCGTGCAGGCTGGCAACCGCCTCAGCCGCTTGTGAGGCGAACGCAGGAGGAACCAGGATGGCGATGGAAGACGACGACCGCCCGCGCAAGAAGATCAGCCATGACATCGGACAGGATCTCTCACTCTTATCGGTGGAGGAACTGACCGAGCGCATCGCGCTGCTCAAGGGCGAGATCGCACGATTGGAAGAAGCCGCAACAAAGAAGCGCGCCTCGCGCGATGCGGCGAATAGCGTTTTCAAGAAGTAGGCGTCGCACCACCGCCGTCGTCCCGGCCTAGTGCGCAATTGCGCACGGGGGCCGGGACCCATAACCACAGGGCGTGGTTTGGCGACGACTCGGAGTTACGCCTTCGCGCGACGACTTTTCCCTGTGGCTATGGGCCCCGGCCCCCGTGCGCAATTGCGCACTAGGCCGGGGCGACGGAGAGAGTTTGTTCCGCGGGCCCACTCGGCCACTGACCGACATGGCTAACGAACCCTCAAAATAATCGCTCGTTTACTCGACATTAAGCTTTCGAGTTTATGACTAGGAACTGTCCTTGTTTGGACACCGAGTGGCTCCTGTCCACTCTGTTTGACGCCTCCCTGTTATCAACTTTCAAAGCCGCCGGTTTTCCGGCGGCTCTTTTTTTGCGCCGACGCCCCGCTTTTTTGCGTCTCGCCGCGGTTGGATTCCGGGCAAAGACCCGCGGAAACCATATCCACGCTTGTCACTGGACTCGGCGTCTCGCCCGCGCAATGATTTGTTCATCATAAGCCGGCGCCAAAGCCGGGCAGTCACAGTTGCGTAAAGGGGCGTTAACCATGGAACGTTTGCAAGCCGAGGGCGCTCTCGTCCAACTCAGCGAGCGGTTCACCAATTCTGCGGCGTTCGGCGTCCTGTTCCGCGAGGGCATGGACCTGGTCGAGGAGACCGCCGCCTATCTCGATGGCGCCGGCCGCACCGAGGCCAAGGCGCTCGATCGTGCCGTCAGCCTCACTTACGCGACCGAGAGCATGCGCCTGACCACCCGCCTGATGCAGCTCGCCTCGTGGCTGCTGCTGCACCGCGCGGTGAAGGAAGGCGAGATGACGCTCGGCCAGGCCAACCGCGAAAAGACCAAGGTCAAGCTCTCCGCCGCCGATCCCGGCTCGACCGACAGCATCGAGAAGCTGCCGTCGCAGCTCCAGGATTTGATCCATCGCTCGATGAGCCTCCAGACCCGCGTGCGCCGCCTGGACACCACCATCCACACCCCGCCGGTCGATCATTCCTCGATCGGCAACCCGCTGGTGCCGCATCTCAACGCGCTGAAGGCCGCGTTCGAGCGGTAAGCTCCCGTCATTGCGAGCGGAGCGAAGCAATCCAGGAATCCCTCCGCGGAGACAGTCTGGATTGCTTCGTCGCAAGAGCTCCTCGCAATGACGAGCATCCCCCCAAAACAAAAAAAACGCCCCCGGCTCTCCGGGGGCGTTTTTCGTCTCCAGCCGCGAGGGGCGGATCAATCCTTTTTGAGAAAGCCCGAAAACTTCTTCTGGAAGCGCGAGACGCGGCCGCCGCGATCCATCAGCTGGGCGTTGCCGCCGGTCCAGGCCGGGTGCGACTTGGGGTCGATGTCGAGGTTCAGCGTGTCGCCTTCCTTGCCCCAGGTGGAGCGGGTCAGGTACTCGGTTCCGTCGGTCATCACGACCTTAATCGTATGATAGTTCGGGTGAATTTCGGCTTTCATGGCAATTCCTCGGCGCCCCGGCGCCTCACTTGAGTGGCTATCGAATGACGGATTTGGCGCGGTCTATACCCCACGAGGCCCTGTAAAACAAGCCATTGCAGGGTCTTGGCGACGTCTTGGCAAGCCCTTTAGGGCCTTAGGCAGAGGACCGGGTGGCCCCCTAAGGGACATCCCGGATTTGCCACTCCCGCTCGCCCGGCCTATCTGGAGCGGAGCACCTCTCTTTGTCTTTTGGTCGGATCTCATGAGCGCAGTTGAACGGCTTGAAACCGGGCCCGCAGAAGCCCCGTCGATCGAGGCCGACCTGATCGAGGCGCCGGCGAAGAGCCGCGCGAAGCTGCGGCCGCTGCTGGCGCTCGCGCCCTATATCGCCCGCTATCGCGGCCGGGCGGCGCTGGCCTTCGTCGCGCTGACGATCGCGGCGCTGACCACCCTGCTGGTGCCGGTCGCGGTGCGCAGGATGATCGATTTCGGCCTGACGCCTGAGGGCATCGAGCTGATCAACAGCTACTTCTCGGTGATGATCGCGGTCGTCGCCGTGCTCGCACTCGCAAGCGCCGCGCGCTACTACCTCGTGATGACGATCGGCGAGCGCATCGTCGCCGATCTCAGGCGCGACGTCTTCGCCCATCTGCTCTCGCTGTCGCCGGCCTTCTTCGATTCTGCACGCAGCGGCGAGCTGGTGTCGCGCCTCACCGCCGACACCACCCAGATCAAATCCTCCGTCGGCGCCTCGGTCTCGATCGCGCTGCGCAATTTGATGATGTTCTTCGGCGCCGCGGCGATGATGGTGATCACCAGCCCGCGGCTGTCCGGCTTCGTGCTGCTCGCCATTCCCCTGATCGTGCTGCCGCTGGTCGCCTTCGGGCGCTGGGTGCGCCGTCTGTCGCGCAATGCGCAGGACACGCTGGCCGAGGCTTCCGCCTATGCGAGTGAGCTGGTCGGTGCGATCCGGACCGTGCAGGCCTATACCAGCGAGAGCCTCGCCGAGAAGCGTTTCGGCGGCGAGGTCGAGCAGGCCTATGAGGCCGCGCGCACCTCCACGCAGGCCCGTGCCGTACTCACCGCCATCATCATCTTCATCGTGTTCGCAAGCGTGGTCGCGATCCTCTGGATCGGCTCGCACGACGTGCTCACAGGTACCATCACGCCGGGCCGGCTCGGCCAGTTCGTGCTCTATGCGGCTTTCGCCGCGGCCGGCCTCGGCCAGCTCAGCGAGGTCTGGGGCGAGATCTCGGCGGCATCCGGCGCTGCCGAGCGCCTGTTCGAGATCCTGCATGTGCAGCCCGACATCACCGCGCCCACCTCGCCGCGCGCGCTGCCGGTGCCGGCGCGCGGCGAAGTCGGCTTCGATCGTGTCAGCTTCGCCTATCCGGCGCGGCGCGACGTCAATGTGCTCGATGCCGTGTCGTTCACCGTGCGCCCCGGCGAGAAGGTTGCGATCGTCGGTCCGTCCGGCGCCGGCAAGAGCACGATCTTTCATCTGCTGTTGCGCTTCTACGATCCGCGCAGCGGCGCGATCTCGCTCGACGGCGTGCCGGTCAAATCCGCCGATCCCCGTGAATTCCGTTCGCGCATCGCGCTGGTGCCGCAGGAATCCAACGTGTTCGCGGCCAGCGCCCGCGACAACATCCGCTTCGGCCGGCCCGATGCCACCGACGCCGAGGTCGAGCGCGCCGCCGAGCTCGCGCACGCCGCCGAGTTCATCCGCCGCCTGCCCGAAGGTTTCGACACCCCGCTCGGCGAGCGCGGCGTGACGCTGTCCGGCGGCCAGCGCCAGCGCATCGCGATCGCGCGTGCGATCCTGCGCGATGCGCCGCTGCTGTTGCTCGACGAAGCCACCTCCGCGCTCGATGCCGAAAGCGAGACGCTGGTGCAGACCGCGCTGGAAGAGCTGATGCGCCACCGCACCACGCTCGTCATCGCGCACCGCCTCGCCACCGTCCTGTCCTGCGACCGCATCCTGGTGATGGACCAGGGCCGGATTGTCGAGCAGGGCACGCATGCGGAGCTCGTGGCCGCGAACGGGCTTTATGCGCGGCTGGCGAGGCTGCAGTTCGAGGGGGCGTGAGGCGAGGGCAGTTCGGACTGCCGCTTCATTCACGATGTCATCGCCCGCGCAGGCGGGCGATCCAGTACTCCGAGACGGTCGTGATCAATCGAGAAGCTGCGGCGTACTGGATTCCCCGCCTTCGCGGGGAATGACAGCGGAGATTTGGCGAGAGCGTCGCACCACATGGTCTCCGTTCGTAGCCGGTCGATAGCGAATATTCGTCTATCTGATCGAGCGCCACGATCCGAATGGGCCGCATCACAAGGTTGGTCGGGCTGTTTCCTTCCCGGCTTTCGTCACGGAATTCTGGCCAAGCGCGCACAGCGTGAGCCCGGAACGAATTTTACCGAAGGTTGTTAGAGGCTCAAGTTATCTGATGTCGCTTCTATCCTGGCATGAGGCCCGACAGGAAGGGCACTTCGTCCAGCTTTAGCCTCCGAGCTCTTTGTTGATGAGTGGCGCTCGGCCTTTCGTTCGGTCAAACTCTAAAAGGAAAATGGCATGACGAAAAGCACGCTCGATCTGGCACGTGCCAGGCTAAAGGCATACGTCGATAAAGATCGCACAGCGATCGAAGCGCTTCTTGCGGACGACTATCACTTCTCAAGTCCAATCGACAATGAGTTGGATCGTGCGACTTATCTGCGCCGCTGCTGGCTCAACAGCGAAAAGACCAGCTCGTTCGATGAAGTCATCGCGAGCGACGATGGAAACCGAGCAGTCATTGTCTATGAGGCAGCTGCTGCTGGAGGTCACAGGTTTCGTAATTGTGAGGTAACCACCGCGCGCGGAGACAAGATCGTTCGGGTGGAAGTCTACTTTGGATGGGACATACCTCATAAAGCTCCGAAGGGCGGCTCCATCGAAAAATGATGGCGAGGGTCACGCTTAGCGGGATTGAGATCGAGGACGCGCTTTTTGCAAGGTCCCGACTGCGATAATCGCCATTGGCTTCCGCCGATAGACATCGGCTTGTGACCCAAAGCAATTTTCAAAGCGGCTCGAAGATCATCTGCCAGCCCTTTCGGGTGTCCATATATTCGCGAACCAGCTTGATGCGGTCGCTCGAAAGGACGAAGACGAAGCAATAGTCATTCTCGTAGGGCTTGCCTCCAGGAAGAGTAGCTCGCATCCGCTCCTCGACCACCACAGTGTCACCATCGGCATGAAGGCCCAGAAACGAGATCTCGACGCTCGAGAACAGATGATGCATTTCCGTGGCAATGAAGCGGGCGATTTGGTCCGGTCCAATCATGTGGTCGGTGTGCTTGAGAGCGACTGCGGTGGCGTTTCCGGCCGGCGCAATCCATTCGGCATCGGGAGTAAACAGCTCCGCGATCAAGCTGGCATCACGTGTTTTGAAAGTCTTCCAGGCATTGATGACGATCTCTTTAGGATTCGTGCTGTTCATTTTTCCTTCTCCAAGTGCTCAGCGGATCTGGGCTCTCTTATAAGAAGAGCGCATCGACATCGCTGGCCGGAATCGGACCTGATCATCTCAGGGCTGTTCTTTTGGCGGCGGTCTACGGTAAAATGAGTCATGCTCAGTTTTGAGGTATGCAACACCGCGCGCTTGCAGCGCGACCCGCGCTATGACGGCCGTTTCTACACGGCAGTCAGGACTACGCGAATCTACTGCCGCCCCGTTTGTCCGGTGAAGCAGCCGTTGACCCGTAACGTGGCCTACTATCAAACTGCGGCGGCTGCCGAAGCTGCGGGATACCGGCCTTGCCTGCGTTGCCGTCCGGAGACCGCGCCCTTCTGTGCTGCCTGGAATGGCACGCGCTCGACAGTCGCGCGCGCCTTGAAATTGATCGATGGTGGCGCGTTGGACAACGGTTCGGTTGCTGCACTCGCCGATCGGCTCGGGGTAAGCTCGCGCCACCTTGCGCGTCTGTTCGAGCGGTATGTCGGGGCCAACCCCCAGCAGGTAGCAAAGACCAGACGTGTACAGCGGGCGAAGCGCCTAATTGACGAGACAAATGATCAATTGGCCCAGATCGCCTACCAGGCCGGCTTTGGCAGCGTGCGCCGGTTCAACGCCGCCTTTCGCGAGCTCTACGGACGCTCTCCGTCCAGCATTCGCCACCGCCGCAAAGTATCCGCGTGAGACAGGCATCGCCAACGTTGGTCAGCTCGTGGCCTTGGCCGACATGCTCATCAGCTTTTTCTGAAGTCCGATAACCGCCTTACCGGACTCCAGTCCCACAAAGCGAAAGTCGTATTGCAAAGGGCGGCAGCCAGAGCGCGGAACGATGTAGTGACTTTGCAGTTGTATGTTGTCCCCCCTCATCGGAGCCGGCCATTTGCAGACCCCTCAGTCAAAACTTGACGGGATCGACGATACCGCCCGACTTCAACTGCTCATCGATGCGATCGTTGATTACGCCATTTACATGATCGACATAGACGGCACCGTCCGCAGCTGGAACTCCGGCGCGCAGCGGCTGAAGGGCTACACGCCGGACGAAATCATCGGCAAGTCGTTCGCGTCCTTCTATACGCCCGACGATCGCACCAAAGGGCTCCCGGAGCGCGCCTTGAGCGTCGCAGCGCAAGCAGGCCGCTTCAGCGCCGAGGGATGGAGAGTCCGCAAGGACGGAAGCCGTTTCTGGGCATCGGTCATCATCGATGCCGTCCGCAACGAGGCTGGTGAGCTGATCGGCTTCGCCAAGGTCACGCGAGACGTAACCGAGCGTCAGCAAGCCCATGAAGAGCTTCTCCACAGCGAGCGGCGCTACCGTCAGCTGATCGAGGCGGTGGTCGATTACGCGATCTTTCAGCTCGATCCGCTCGGCAACGTGACAACCTGGAATCCCGGTGCGGAGCGAATCAAGGGTTACGCGCCGCCGGAGATCATTGGCCGGCATTTCAGCGCTTTTTACACGCCCGAGGACATCGAACTCGGTGTGCCCAAGCGTGCGCTTTTAGAGGCGGCGGAGCATGGGCGATTTGAAGCGGAAGGGTGGCGCCTGCGAAAAGATGGCTCCCGCTTTTGGGCGTCGGTCATCATCGATCGTATTACGGACGAGGCCGGCAACATCGTCGGGTTTGCCAAGGTCACGCGCGACGTTACGGACCGGAAGCGCGCCGAGGACGAACTCAAACACGTTCAGGAGCAACTCGCCGCATCCCAAAAGCTGGAAGCGGTGGGGCAACTCAGCGGCGGAATCGCGCACGACTTCAACAATCTGCTGATGATCGTCCTTGGCAATCTCGAAACAGCTGAGCGGCACGCCAAGGCGCCCGGAGCCAATCTGAACCGGGCGCTCGCAAACGCGAAACGAGGCGCGCAGAGAGCCGCGGCGTTGACCAGTCGCTTGTTGGCATTTTCGCGACGACAGGCGCTCGATCCCAAGCCGATCAACGTGAACAACTACGTCAATGGTCTGCAGGAATTCCTCCAGCGTACGCTGGGGGAGAGCATCGAAGTCCAAACGGTCGGAAGTGCGGGTCTGTGGCAAATTGAAGCCGATGCCAATCATCTGGAGTCGGCCATCGTCAACCTGGCAATCAACGCTCGCGACGCCATGCCTGACGGTGGAAAGCTGACTCTGGAAGCTGCCAACATCGCCGCCGACGAGGATTACTGCCGTCTCAATCCGGAATTGGCGCCCGGTCAGTACGTCGCTATCTGCGTGACTGACACAGGCGTCGGAATGTCGCGGGACGTTCTCAATCACGCGTTTGAGCCCTTCTTCACCACGAAGGAGCCGGGCCACGGCACCGGGCTTGGGCTAAGTCAGGTCTATGGCTTCGTCAAACAATCCGGAGGCCACGCAAAAATCTATACCGAGGTGGGGCAAGGCACGACGATCAAGCTGTATTTCCCGCGCTTCACCGGCAGTGTCCGACATGAGGAAGTGGCACCTGAGGAGCTCGCCGAGGGTGAGATATTCGAGACCATTCTCGTGGTCGAGGATGATGAAGATCTGCGCGTCTATATTTCTGACGTCCTTCGTGATCTCAACTACCGTGTCCTCTCGGCCCGCAGCGCCCAAGCGGCCCTGACCATTCTCCTGCAGGACGAGTCGAAGGTGGATCTTCTTCTCACCGACGTGGTCATGCCGGGGATCAATGGTCGCGAACTTGGCAGGCGCGCGCACCAAATTCGACCGGAGCTGAAAATCCTGTACATGACCGGGTATTCGCGTAATGCCGTCGTGCACCAGGGAAGGCTTGATGAAGGCGTCAATCTGTTGGAGAAGCCGATTTCCCAAGCGAAGCTTGCACTGAGGGTGCGAGAGATTCTCGACCAGAACGAATGAACTAGGCCTCAGATCGAGCGTCTTGACGATTTGAAGAGGTTAGTTCCGCCACAGATGCGCGCGCAATCGCTGGCTTCCGGAATTTCGGATAGGGCAGCACCGCCCCTGAGCCGAGTGGATGGACCTTGCAGTTCCCCCGGATGTGGCGCCTAATCAGGTATCGCCGGCCAAAGGCTCGTCCGTAGGCGTCGGTGCCTGAGAGATGATTTGTGCTCCCGCCTCAACGGGAGTGCGCCTCATGGCCCAGCCATTCAGCAAGGAAACCCGCGAACTCCTGGAGCGGGCGCAGCGCGCGATCGATGCGTCGATCCGGCTTCGCGAAGACAGCCACCGCGCGATCCGCCAGGCCGAATTCTGGCAGTTCGATCTTGAACTCCGCTTGAGCCGAGAGCGCCTCGCGGCGAGTTGCGCGACAGCGCCGCTCATCGACACTTCGGCGACAGCGCCGGCACGTTCGGCCACGGCCAGTTTTTCCAGCTCCCGTCCTCTTCAACGCAGGCCGATGGCCCAAGGCCGTTCGTCGGAGCACTCGTCGTCTTGACCGGCGTGGCGAGGCGCTGGTCGACATAGCTCGTCGAGACATAGCCGGCGACGATGACGCCGAGCAGGACCGAAGATCCCTTGGCCAGATCGCTCAGTTTCATTGGTCATCTCCATCCGCTTGCCGGCGCATCTTTCGGCACAACGACTAGCCGACGTCCCGGGATCCCGACGTGACGGGGGTCACGCCCGCCAGAATCAAGGTCGCCAGAATCTAAGGTTGCCACATCATCTTCAGCACGGGCCGGCCCGAAGTCGGGTTCACCTCGTCGCCGGCATGCGCGAAACCGCTGCGCTCGTAGAAGCGGATGGCGCGGCTGTTGTCCTTGTTGACGAGCAGCGTCACGCCCGCAGGCGACAGGCGCTTGGCCTCATCCACCAGCAGCCGCGCCGCGTCCGACCCCCAATGCGCGGGATCGACCACGAGCTGGTCGAGATAGCCGTCGCCGTCGATGGTGACGAAGCCGGTGAGTACGCCGTCCTGTTCCGCCACCACGATCGAGGCCTTCGGCACCAGATCCTTGCGCCAGCGCTCGCGCCACCAGTCAAGCCGCGCGGCGAAGTCGATCTGCGGATAGGCCTGCTGCCAGGTGCGATGCCACAGGTCGATCGAGGCGGCCTCGTCCTCTGGAAGGTAGGGACGGAGGAGGAGAGCGGCGCTCACTACCGCTCCGTCAGCTTCAGCTCGATACGGCGGTTGCGCTTATAGGCTTCCTCGGTGTTGGCGGTGTCGAGCGGCTGGAATTCGCCAAAGCCGGCGGCGACGAGGCGCTGGGCCGGCACGCCGAGCGAGATCAGATATTGCACCACCGAGATCGAACGGGCGGCCGAGAGGTCCCAGTTCGACTTGAAGTTCGGCCCGTTGACCGGGCGCACGTCGGTGTGGCCGTCGACGCGCAGCACCCAGGGGATCTCGTTCGGGATCTTCTTGTCGAGGTCGATCAGCGCGGCCGCGAGCGTGTCGAGCTCGGCGCGGCCTTCGGGCAGCAGCACCGCCTGTCCGGTGTCGAAGAACACTTCGGACTGGAACACGAAGCGGTCACCGACGATGCGGATGTCGGGGCGGTTGCCGAGGATGGCGCGCAGGCGGCCGAAGAATTCCGAGCGGTAGCGCGACAATTCCTGCACGCGCTGCGCCAGGGCGACATTCAGGCGAGAGCCCAGATCGGCAATGCGATTTTGCGATTCCTTGTCGCGCTTCTCGGAGACGTCGAGCGCTTCTTCCAGCGCCGCCAATTGCCGCCGCAGCGCGCTGATCTGCTGGTTCAGCACCTCGATCTGCGCCAGCGCGCGGGCCGAAACCGCTTTCTCGGAGTCCAGTGCCTTGCCGAGCTCGGAGGTCTTGCCCTGCGCGTCGTTGCCGGCGGCGGCGAGCCCGTCATAGAGGCCCTTGATGCGGTCGCGCTCGCTCTCGGCCGAAGCGAGGCCGGCTTTCAGCGACGAGACCTGGTCGTCGAGCGTGAGCTTGCCGAGCTTCTCCAGCGACAGCAATTCGTTGAGCTGCGCGATCTTGGCGTTGAGCAGCTCCAGCGCCTTGTCCTTGCCGGTGACCTCCTGCGACAGGAAGAACTGCACCACCAGGAACACCGACAGCAGGAACACGATCGACAGCACCAGCGTCGACAGCGCGTCGACGAACCCGGGCCAGTAGTTGAAGGAGGTATCGCCGCGGCGGCCGCGCGCCAGTGCCATGTCGCTAGCCCTTCTCGGGCTGACGCGCGATGCGCTCCAGCAGGCGCCGGATCTCGCGGTTCTGCTCGCCCTGGCCGTCGGCCCATTCACGGATCATCTGCTGCTCGGTCCGCATATGCGAGACCAGCGCCTGGATGGCCTCGGCGAGGCTCGCCATCGCCGCGGAGGTGCCACGGCTGCCGCTGCCTTCCTCGAGCACGGTGCGCAAGCGCTCGACAACGGCCTGAAGCTCGCCGCTGGCAATGCCGCCGCCACCGCTGGCGGCGACAGCCACCTCGCCGCTGCCATATTCGCGCACGGTGGTGGCAAGCCAGTCTTCGAGGTCCGTGTAGAAACGGTTCTGCGCCTGGCTCGATTGCAGGTCGAGAAAGCCCAGGATTAGCGAGCCGGCGAGGCCGAACAGCGAGCTCGAGAACGAGATGCCCATGCCGCCGAGCGGGGCGGCCAGCCCCTCCTTCAGCGTGTCGAACAGGGCGCCGGAATCGCCCCCGACCTTGAGCCCGTCGATCACCTTGCCGACCGAGCCGACCGTCTCGATCAGGCCCCAGAAGGTGCCGAGCAGGCCGAGGAAGACCAGCAGGCCGGTCATGTAGCGGGAGATGTCGCGGGCCTCGTCGAGGCGGGTCGCGATCGAATCGAGCAGGTGCCGCATGGTGGTCTGGGTGATCGACATCCGCCCGGTGCGCTCGCCGCCGAGGATCATCGCCATCGGCGCCAGCAGCTTGGGGTGGCGGGCGGGCGCAAGGCCGGGATCGGCGATGCGGAAATTGTTGACCCAGGAGACTTCAGGGTAGAGCCGGATCACCTGGCGGAAGGCCAGGATGATGCCGATGAACAGCACGCCGCCGATCAGGGCATTGAGCCCGGGATTGGCGAAGAAGGCCTGGATGATCTGCTTGTAGAGCACCACCCCCACCAGGGCGCAGAGCACCAGGAAGACCAGCATCCGCACCAGGAAGACGCTGGGCGAGGATAGCTTGGTGTATTCGATGTCGAGGGAGGAGCGGGGCGAGGCGCCTGGCGGCATGGCCGGTATCATCCGTTAACTTGCTTGCGGGGCGCACTATGGCACAGCGCCAGCCCAAAAAAAGCGCCGGATGCGCCGATTTCGGGGAGAGCTGGGGAACCCAAAGCTGAAACCGGGCTTTGGTAAGGACGTACTTTCCAAATCGTCCGCATTCCACAGGTTCAAGTCGCACTTTTCCCCCTGCCGCCCAAGATCTGGCGCCCAAGACGGAGTCGTCGCATGAGCGTCGTGTCCGCAATCATCGGGACTGCCGAACGGGTGCCTTTGCCTGATGTCGTGATCCGCGCGGCGATCCAGCGCCTGTGCTCGCGCACGGTGACGCGCCTGTCCGCGCTGGGCGGGCCGGACGATGCCGCCTTCGCCGGGCGGATGATGCTGCGGCCGATCGCCGAGGACGCGGATGCCGGGCGCGACGGGGCGCCCGCTTCGTTCTTTGCGAAAGTGCTCGGTCCCAACCGCAAATATTCCTGCTGCTTCTACAAGACCGACGCGACCACCTTGCAAGAGGCCGAGGAGGAGGCGTTGCGCCAGGCCGCCGAGCATGCCGCTCTCGCCGATGGCCAGGCCATCCTCGAGCTCGGCTGCGGCTGGGGCTCGCTGTCGCTGTGGATGGCGCGGCAGTTTCCGCACGCCAAGGTCACGGCGGTGTCGAGCTCGCAGGCGCAGCGCGCCCATATCGAGGAAGAGGCGCGGCTGCGCGGTCTTCTTAATCTGCGCGTGGTCACCGCGGACATCAACGTGTTCGCGCCCGACGGCCAATTCGACCGCATCGTGTCGGTCGAGATGTTCGAGCGCGTGATGAACTGGCGCAAGCTGATGACGCGCCTGCGGTCATGGCTCGCGCCCGAGGGGCGGTTCTTCATGCACATCGTCGCCCATCGCTCCGGCTCTCACCTGTTCGACCGGGCCGATCGCGACGACTGGATCGCGCAGCGCGTCTCAACGGGCGGGCTGATGCCCAGCCATCACCTCGTCAGGCAATTCGACGATATCTTCACGGTCGAGAAAGAATGGTGCTGGAGCGGCACGCATTATCAGCGCACCGCCAACGACTGGCTCGCCAATTTCGACACGCATCGCGATGCGCTCGAAGCGGCCTTGCGCAACATCCATGGCGAGGAGACCGCCCTGCGGATGCGACGCTGGCGCTGGTTCTTTCTCGCGACCTCGGGCCTGTTCGGCTACGCCGACGGAACCGAGTGGGGCGTTAGCCACTACCGCATGAAGGCGGCGGGGTAATTGCGATGTTCCGTCGCAGCACGCGGTGATGGAACCGGACTCACAATCGGGTGAGGCGCAAAAAATGTCGTGAACCCAGCAGCTTAAACCGTGTGACATTGAGCCGCCCGCAACGTGCGTTGCGTCGCAGCAAGTCCCCTCTATTTTGGCGGCATCGGCTGCGCGGAATCACCCAGAACAGGGTCCCGCGGCGCGTGATCAGTTTTCAACAATATCGGGGCACTTAACTTCATGTCAGGACTTCGCGCGCGATCGGCATGCGTTGCAATGATGCTCGCGGCCTTTACGCCGCTGTTGGCAGGCTGCGACGAATCCAGCTCCGCCATTTCAGCCGCCCAGCCCAACGACCCCGACGTCAGCATCGTCATCGTCAAGCCGCAACCGCGCGCCGTGGTGCGCGAGCTGCCGGGCCGCATTGCGCCGACACGCGTCTCCGATGTGCGGCCGCGCGTCTCCGGCATCGTGGTCGAGCGCCTGTTCCGACAGGGCAGCGAGGTCAAGGCCGGCGATCCGCTGTACCGGATCGATCCCCGTCCGTTCGAGGTCGAGGTGATGGCCAACGACGCCGCGGTCGCCAAGGCCGAGGCCGCGCTGATGCAGTCCCAGCAGCAGGCCCGCCGCATCGCCACGCTCACAGCCCAGCGCGCCGCGCCCGAAGCCGAAAACGAGAAGGCGATCGCGGCCGAGCGTCAGGCTCACGCAGAGGTCGAGGGTCGCAAGGCCGACCTCGCGCGCGCCAAGCTCAATCTCGACTACGCCACCGTGCGGGCGCCGATCGACGGCGTCGTCGGTGCGGCCCTGGTCAGCGAGGGCGCGCTCGCGGTCCAGAACGAGACCAATCTGGCCACCATTCAGCAGCTCGATCCGATCTATGCGGACTTCACCCAGTCGGTGAACGAGCTCAACCAGCTCCGCCGCGCCTTCGAGAGCGGCGACCTTGAGCGCATCGCGCCCGATGCCGCCAAGGTGCATCTCGTGCTCGACGACAACACCCTCTACTCGCTCGACGGCAAGTTGCTGTTTTCGGATGCCAAGGTGGACGCCAATACCGGTCAGGTGACCTTGCGCGGTGAGTTCCGCAATCCCAAGCGCGAATTGCTGCCGGGCATGTATGTCCGCGTCCGCATCGACCAGGGCCTCGATAGCGACGCGATCGCCGTGCCGCAGCAGGCGATCCAGCGCAATGGCGGCGGCGGCAGCGAGGTGTTCGTCGTCAAGGACGACAACCACATCGCGGTGCAGCCGGTGCGCACCGGCTCGGTGCAGGACGGAATCTGGTTCGTCACCGAGGGCCTGAAGGCCGGCGACAAGGTCGTGGTCGAAGGCTTCCAGAAGTTCGCCGCCGGCGACAAGGTCAAGCCGCAATCCTGGTCGGAAGCGGATGCGACCGCCGACAACCGGCACGCCCAGAAGCTGATGCGGTAACGTTCGGGCGTCCCGACTGTCTTGATCCCTCATCCTGAGGAGCCCGCAAAGCGGGCGTCTCGAAGGATGGCCACGGGCGAGAGCCGGGCCTTCATGGTTCGAGACGCGCGTTCCGCGCTCCTCACCATGAGGGACCAGTGAAACAACGAGGTTAAAGCGGTAATGGCGAGCTTCTTCATCGACAGGCCGATCTTCGCCTGGGTTGTCGCGCTGTTCATCTGTCTGGTCGGCGCAATTTCGATTCCGCTGTTGCCGATCGCGCAATATCCGATCATCGCGCCGCCCTCGATCTCGATCTCGACCAGCTATCCCGGCGCCTCGCCCGAAAACCTCTACAACAGCGTCACGCGGCTGATCGAGGAGGAGCTCAACGGCGCCTCCGGCATCCTCAATTTCGAATCGACCAGCGACTCGCTCGGCCAGGTCGAGATCATCGCCAATTTCGTGCCGGGCACCGATACCAGCGCCGCCTCGGTCGAGGTGCAGAACCGCATCAAGCGCGTCGAGGCGCGGCTGCCGCGCGCCGTGATCCAGCAGGGCATCCTGATCGAGGAAGCCTCCAGCGCGGTGCTCCAGATCATCACGCTGAACTCGACCGACGGCAGCCTCGACGAGGTCGGGCTCGGCGACTTCATGATCCGCAACGTGCTCGGCGAAATCCGCCGCATCCCCGGCGTCGGCCGCGCCACGCTGTATTCGACCGAGCGCAGCCTGCGCGTCTGGGTCGATCCCGCAAAGCTGGTCGGCTATGGCCTGACCGCCGACGACGTCAACAAGGCCATTGCCGCGCAGAATGCGCAGGTCGCATCGGGCAGCATCGGCGCAGAGCCGTCGACCTCGACCCAGCGCACCTCCGCGCTGGTGCTGGTCAAGGGCCAGCTCTCGTCCCCGGACGAATTCGGCACCATCATCCTGCGCGCCAATGCCGACGGCTCGACCGTGCGGCTGCGCGACGTCGCGCGCATCGAGGTCGGCGGCCTCAGCTACCAGTTCAACACCCGTCTCGACGGCAAGCCGACCGCCGGCCTTTCCGTGCTGATGTCGCCGACCGGCAATGCGCTGGCGACCGCGAGCGCCGTCGAAGAGAAGATGAAGGAGCTGTCCCGCTTCTTCCCGGCCAATATCGGCTACGAGATTCCCTACAACATCACGCCCGTGGTCGAGGCCTCGATCAAGAAGGTGTTGTCGACGCTGGTCGAAGCCATCGTGCTGGTGTTCGTGGTGATGTTCCTGTTTCTGCAGAACATCCGCTACACCATCATTCCGACCATCGTGGTGCCGGTGGCGCTCTTGGGCGCCTGTACCACGCTGCTGCTCGCCGGCTACTCCATCAACATGCTCTCGATGTTCGGCATGGTGCTCGCGGTCGGCATCCTCGTCGACGATGCCATCGTTGTGGTCGAGAACGTCGAGCGCATCATGGCCGAGGAGGGGCTGCCGCCGAAGGAAGCGACGCGGAAAGCGATGTCGCAGATCACCGGCGCCATCATCGGCATCACGCTGGTCTTGATGGCGGTGTTCGTGCCGATGGCGTTCTTCCCGGGCTCGGTCGGCATCATCTACCGCCAGTTCTCCGTGACCATGGTCGCCGCGATCGGCTTCTCCGCCTTCCTGGCGCTGTCGCTGACGCCGGCGCTGTGTGCGACGCTGCTCAAGCCCGTCGCGGCCGGCCACGGTCACGCCAAGAAGGGCGTGTTCGGCTGGTTCAACCGCATCCTCGACGGCAGCAAGGAGGGCTATTCCCGCACCGTCGGCTTCTCGCTGAAGCGCACCGGCCGCTTGATGCTGGTCTATGTTGCGCTGCTCGCCGGCCTGTCCTGGGCCTTCGTCAATCTGCCCGGCGGCTTCCTGCCCGTCGACGACCAGGGTTTCGTCACCACCGACGTGCAGACGCCGTCGGATTCGTCCTATGGCCGGACCGAGGCGGTGATCGAGAAAGTGGAAAAATACCTGGCGCAGCGCCCGGGCGTCGACAACGTCACCTTCCTCACCGGCTTCAGCTTCTCCGGTCAGGGCATGAACACCGCGCAGGCCTTCATCACCCTGAAGGACTGGTCGGAGCGCGGGCCGAAGGATTCGGCAGCGGCGATCGTCACCGACATCAACCGCGATTTGTCGTCCTCGATCCGCGACGCCAAGATCTCCGCGCTGCAGCCGCCGCCGATCGACAATCTCGGCAACTCCTCGGGCTTCTCGTTCCGGCTCCAGGACCGCGGCCAGAAGGGCTATCCGGCCTTGATGCGCGCCGCCGATCAGTTGATCGCGGAGGCCAATGCGAGCGCTGTGCTTCAGAAGGTCTATGTCGAAGGCCTGCCCGAGGCCGGCGTGGTCAATCTCGTGATCGACCGCGAAAAGGCCGGCGCCTTCGGCGTCACCTTCGAGGACATCAACAACACCATTTCGACCAATCTCGGCTCGAACTACATCAACGACTTCCCGAACCGCGGCCGCATGCAGCGCGTCGTGGTGCAGGCCGATGCCCGCGACCGCATGCGGACCGAGGACATCCTCAACTACAACGTCAAGAACAGCCGCGGCCAGCTGGTGCCGTTCTCTTCCTTTGCCACCGTGGAATGGGCGCGCGGCCCGACGCAGATCACCGGCTTCAACTATTATCCGGCGGTGCGCATCTCGGGTGAGGCGAAACCCGGCTTCACCTCCGGCGATGCCATCGCCGAGATGGAACGGCTCGCCGGCAAGCTGCCGCGCGGCTTCGGCTATGAATGGACCGGGCAGTCGCTGCAGGAGAAGCTGTCGGGTTCGCAGGCGCCGTTCCTGCTCGGACTCTCGGTATTCGTGGTGTTCCTGTGCCTGGCCGCGCTTTACGAGAGCTGGACCATTCCGCTGGCGGTGCTGCTCACCGTGCCGCTCGGCATCGTCGGCGCCGTGGTCGCTGCAATGCTGCGCGGCCTGCCCAACGACGTCTATTTCACCGTCGGCCTGATCACCATCATCGGCCTTGCGGCCAAGGACGCGATTTTGATCATCGAGTTCGCCAAGGATCTGCGCAAAGAGGGCAAGCCGCTGGTGGACGCCACCATCGAGGCCTGCCGCCTGCGCTTCCGCCCGATCCTGATGACCGGCCTCGCCTTCATCTGCGGCGTGCTGCCGATGGCCATTGCACACGGCGCCGGCGGCGCCAGCCAGCAGGCACTCGGCAGCATCGTGATGGGCGGCATGATCGCGGTGGTGATTTTGGCGCTGCTGATGGTGCCGGTGTTCTTCGTCTCGGTGCAGCGCGTGCTGGGCGGAGATCGGGAGAAGGTGGCGAAGGGCGAGATGTACGGGCCGCCCGCGCCGGCCAAGCTGTAAGGTGAGGTGTCATGCCCCGCCTAGTGCGCAATTGCGCACGGGGGGCGGGGCATCCAGTACGCCGCGGCCTTTCCGTACCCAACAGACGTCTCTGGAATACTGGATCATCCGCCTTCGCGGATGATGACGGTCGGGTTTGCGCTGGTGAGAGTCGGCCATTGAACGCCCGATCGGTCGGCTTGATTTCCCGGAGGCCTCAATCCAGACTGCATCCCTGGATTGAAACAACCAATTCGCACCGCGCCGCGAATACACAGGCACCCGCCGAGAGCAGTCATGCGTCCGACCGACATTGCGATCTCGAACTATCGCTCCATTCGGCGGCTCTCCATACCCATCCACCCCCTATCGGTGTTTGTCGGCGAAAATGGCGTCGGCAAATCCAATCTCTACAAGTCCTTGTCGCTGTTGCGCGACGCGGCGACCGGTCAAATCACCCGCACGATCGCCGATGAAGGCGGATTGAATTCGGTCTGCTGGTCCGGCATTCGCAAAAAAGGCGAAGACGGGCGGCTGCGGCTGTCGGCCACATTCGACAGCATGAGCTATTTCATCGAGCTCGGGTTTCCGAGCCCGCTTCAGGCCGCGTTTTCCGGCGAGCCGATGATCAAGGCCGAAACGATCGAAACGACGCGCGGCAAACGCACGGTCAAGCTGATGGAGCGGGTCAATTCGCTCATCAGCGTCCGCGGCGAGAGCGGCGCCTGGATCGCTCACAAGGATGCGGTGCTGCCGTCAGAGACCGCGCTTGCGGCTTTTTCCGATGGCAAGCAGTGCCCGGAAATCGACCTGATCAGAAATGCGATGCTCGGCTGGCGATTCTATCATGATTTTCGCACTGATCCCGCGTCGCCGATACGAAAGCCTTGTCTCGCGATCGCAACGCCCTCGCTCAGCGCCGATGGCATCGATCTGGCTGCCACCCTGGCGACCCTCTATGTCATTCGGGAGGACGCCAACGACCTGCAGGACGCAATCCAGGATGCATTCCCGGGCGCCGAACTCCGCGCATGGGAAGAAAACGGCAGGTGTGAATTCGATCTGCAATTGCCGGATATGCCGCGGCCGTTCAGGGCTCATGAACTATCCGACGGGACACTGAAATACATTTGCCTGCTCGCGGTGTTCATGGGCTACCGGCTGCCGCCGTTCATCGCGCTGAACGAACCCGAGACCAGCCTGCATCCGTCGTTGCTGGCGCCGCTGGCCCGGCTCATCGCCAAGGCATCACGCCGCGCCGACATCTGGATCGTCACCCATTCCGAACAGTTGATGGACGCACTGCGAAGCGAGAGTTCGGTCCCGCTCCGCCGGGTGATCAAGTCGAAAGGCGCCACGGCCATCGAGGGCCTGACCATCGGCGGTGAATATCGCGACGAGGAAGATGATGAGGACGAGGACGACGATTCGTGAACGTCGTAAATCGAGCCGTCGTGCTGTTACGCCGGCTTCCGCAGAATCTTCACCAATTCCCCGTGCACGAACTCATTCCCGCACACGACATTGCCCGTCACCAGGGCGTCGCCCGGCGTGTCGATGTCGGTGACCGTGCCGCCCGCTTCGCGCAGCATGATTATGCCGGCGGCGACGTCCCAGGATTGCAAATTGCGTTCCCAGTAGCCGTCGAGGCGGCCGGCGGCGACGAAGGCCAGATCGAGCGAGGCGGCGCCGAAGCGGCGCAGGCCGGCGACGCGCTCCTGCATCGCGGTCATCTCGCGGCGGAATTCCTCGTGGTCGCCGCGGCCGATATGGGGCAGGCCGCAGGCCACCACGCATTCGTTGAGCTGGCGGCGGCCGGCCACGCGCAGGCGCTGGTCGTTGAGGAAGGCGCCCTTGCCGCGCTCGGCGATGTAGAGCTCGTCATTGGCGGGATTGTAGATCACGCCGGCGATGATCGTGCCTTCGCGCGACAGCCCGATCGAGATCGCGAATTGCGGGATGCCGTGCAGGAAGTTGGTGGTGCCGTCGAGCGGATCGACGATCCAGGTGTGGCTCTTGTCGGAGCCCTCGCGCGTGCCGCCTTCCTCGCCGATGAAGCCGTAGCCGGGCCGCGCCTTGGCGAGGTCCTGATAGAGGATCTCCTCGGCGCGCTTGTCGGCCAGCGAGACGAAATTCGCCGGTCCCTTCAGCGAGACCTGGAGATGCTCGATCTCACCGAGATCGCGCTTGAGGCTGCGGCCGGCGCGACGCGCGGCCTTGACCATGACGTTGATAGTTGCGGAATACAGCATGAGCTTCCGGTCTTGATCGGGGGAAATGGCGCGAAATCGCGCGTGTTTGAGGGATGGGGTGCCCTGCGAGGGGCCTAAGGTCAAGTCATTTGGTCCCGAGCCATTTCCTGGCGGCAGCCTCGGCCTTGGCCCGGTCCTCGGCCGGCAGATCGGAAAATTGCTTGTCCAGCTCCGGATCGCCCTTGCCGGCGGTCTTGGCCACCAGATGCCATTTGAAGCCCTCGACCTTGTCCACGGCCGTGCCCATGCCGTTGATCAGCACCCAGGCCAGCCGGTTCTGCGCGATCGCGCTGCCCTGGCGAGACGCCTTGCGGAGCAGGGCGACGGCCGCCGGCTGGTTCTTCGGCGTGCCGGTGCCGTTGAAGAGCGCGATGGCGTATTCGACCTCGGCATCGACATTGTCGGTCAGCGTGGCGACCTGGAGCAGACGCACCGCCCGTTCCAAATCCTTCGGCACGCCGGTGCCTTCCTTGTAGAAGGTCGCGAGCGCGTATTGCGCCTCCGGCAGGCCGGCATCAGCCGCCTGGCGCAGCAGCTCGGCGGAGCGCTTGACGTCCTGCGGCAGGGTCTGGCCGTCGAGATAGAGCAGCGCGAGGTTATAGGCCGCCTTGGGCTCGCCGAGCTTGGCGGCGGACGCCATCAGCTTGACCGCCTCGTTCTTGTCGACCGGGCCGCCGCGGCCGGACATCCTGAGCATGGCGAGCGCGAACATCGCCTCGCGGTCGCCGGCGTCGGAGGCGCGCTTGTACCATTGCAGCGCCTTGGCGTAGTCGCGCCGGATGCCCATGGCGTTGGAATAGAGCTCACCCAGCATGGTCATCGCCTTGGCATCGCCGGTCTCGGCACGAGCGGTGGCGAGTTCGAAGGCGGTCTTGTATTGACCGCGCTGATAGGCGCCGAACACCAGATCGACGTTGGGATTGTCGGCCGGCGGCGCCGGGATCACGGTCGCCGCCGGAGCAGGCTTTGAGGACGCTGAAGGCTTGGGGGAGGCTGAAGGTTTGGATGCCGGCGCCGCTTCCTTCTTCTTGGTGATGGTGTGCGGCGTGGCCTTCGGCTTGTCCTTGCTTTTCTCGGCCGAAGGGTTCGGCGTTGCCACGGGCGGCGTGATCTGGAGCTGCGCGGCCGCGGGCACTGTGAGCAGCAGCGTGGCCAGGATGGTGATGCGCGGGAGCTTCATGACGGGCGCTAGCCGTGCTCCTGTTCTGCAAGCGCGCTCGCATGAGCCTTCTTGATCGCAGCGTCGGCCTCGATCAGCGCCGCCTTGGGTCCGCGCGGATCGGTCCAGATGAAGTCGCCCACCAGCACGAAATCGGCGCCGCTGGCGGCGAATTCGTGGGCCTCCTCCAGCGAGATGGCAAAGCCGACGCAGGGCGGCTCGAACAGCTCGGCCCACCAGTCCAGCCGCTCGGCAATCGCCTGCGACGACGGCCGCTGGCCCTTTGCGTCGGGCTCGCCGAACAGCACGTAATCCGCGCCGATCTCGCCCGCATCCATCGAATGGTGCCGCGTCGTCAGCCCGCCGACGCCGGCGATGCGATCGGGCTTCAGCGATGGCAGCGCCTCTTTCAGCGCGGCAATGCCGGGCAGGTGCGCGCCGTCGGCGCCGCCGCGTGCGACGAGCTCAGGATGGCCGTCGACGAGCAGCGCGGCGCCCGCTTTCTGAACCGGCGGCGCGAGTGCCTTGATCCGGGAGATCATGGTGCGCTGATCGGTCACCTTCAGCCGCAACAGCACGGCCGCGACGTCGGCGGCGGCGAGCAGGCCGGGCAGCTCGGCCAGAAGCGAAGCGGGATCATCGACGACGGGCGTCGCGAGATAAAGGCGCGGCGCCGGGCGCGGCGGAGGAGATTTGTTCGACAAGATCTAGGCTGCTTTCTGTTCCAGGCTGCTTTGCCATTCGCCTTTGGAGGCGAGGCCATTCATGCGCGCGCGATGACTGAATGCGTTTTGTCCGGCTGCGACGTTCTCGGCCTTGCCCGACCATGCCTTCTGCGGCGCGGCCTGGAGGGCGCGACCATAGGAGAAAGTCAGGCCCCAAGGCAGCGGGCCGAGCTTGTGCATGGCGTTGAGATGCGCCGTTGCCTCTTCATCCGACTGACCGCCGGAGAGGAACGCGATGCCGGGCACCGCCGCGGGCACGCACGCCCTAAGCAGCCGTATCGTCTTCTCCGCGACCTCCTCGACGGAAGCCTGCTTGGCGGATTTCTTGCCGGAGATGGCCATGTTCGGCTTCAGCACCATGCCCTCGAGCGCGACGCGCTGCACGCGCAATTCCTGGAACGTCTTGTTGAGCACACGGCTCGTCACCTCATAGCAGCGATCGATGTCGTGATCGCCGTCCATCAGCACTTCGGGCTCGACGATCGGCACGATCTGCGCGGCCTGGCACAGCGCTGCATAACGCGCCAGTGCGTGGGCGTTGACGCTGATCGCGGTCATCGAGGGAATACCGCTGCCGATGTCGATCACCGCGCGCCATTTGGCGAAGCGCGCGCCGCGCTCGTAATATTTCTTCAAGCGCTCGGCGAGCTTGTCGAGCCCGACGGTGACGAGCTCTCCCGGGCACATCGGCAGGGGTTGCGTGCCCTCGTCGACCTTGATGCCGGGAATGGCGCCGCTACTCTCGATCAGCTTGACCAGGGGCGTGCCATCCTTTGCGTTCTGCCAGATCGTCTCGTCATAGAGGATGACGCCGGAGATGTGCTGGTTCATCGCGTCCTTCGAGCGGAACAGCATCTCGCGATAGTCGCGGCGGTTCTCCTCGGTCGATTCCACGCCGATCGCGTCGAAACGCTTCTTGATGGTGCCGGAGGATTCGTCGGCGGCAAGGATGCCCTTGCCGGGCGCGACCAGAGCGGTCGCGATCCTGTTGAGCTCAGTCAGATTCATCGAGATGTCCTCCCAAAACGATTCTGCCCTTGCCGGCGAAAATAGACCGTTCTCGAGCAAATGCCGAGTTAACGTTCGTCGCAGGGTAAGGGGGGAGGGCTTGTTCACCTCGCCCCGCTTGCTGGGAGAGGTCGGATCGCCCTTGCGATCCGGGTGAGGGGGTACAGGTCCCGCAGTCATCTCATCTGCGGAGAGAGCCCCTCACCCCAACCCTCTCCCCGCGAAGGGCAGGGAGAGGGGGAGGATAGAGCAGCTTCACGCCACCTTCGGGGCGAGCTCGCCCTTGGCGTAGCGCTTGGCCATCTCGGCCGTGGTCAGCACCTTCTTGATCTTGGAGGCTTGGCCTGCGGTATTGAATTCCTGGAGCCGCTGCTTGCACAGCTTGGTCATCGCTTCCATTGCGGGCTTCAGGTACTTGCGCGGGTCGAACTCTTCCGGATTGTCCTTGAGCACTTTCCGGATCTGGCCGGTCATCGCCATGCGGTTGTCGGTGTCGATGTTGATCTTGCGCACGCCGTTCTTGATGCCGCGCTGGATCTCGGCCACCGGCACGCCCCAGGTCGGCTTCATCTTGCCGCCATAGGCGTTGATGATGTCCTGGAGGTCCTGCGGCACCGACGAGGAACCGTGCATGACGAGATGCATGTTCGGCAGCTTGCGGTGGATCTCCTCGATCACGTTCATGGCGAGGATGTCGCCGTCGGGCTTGCGGGTAAATTTGTAGGCGCCGTGCGACGTCCCCATCGCGATCGCGAGCGCGTCGACCTGGGTCTCCTGGACGAACTTCACGGCCTCGTCCGGATTGGTGAGGAGCTGGTCGTGGCTGAGCTTGCCCTCGGCGCCGTGGCCGTCTTCCTTGTCGCCCATGCCGGTCTCGAGCGAGCCGAGCACGCCGAGCTCGCCCTCGACCGAGATGCCGCCGAGATGGGCCATGTCGGTCACGGTCTTGGTCACCCCGACATTGTAGCCCCAATCGCCGGGGGTCTTGCCGTCAGCCTTGAGCGAGCCGTCCATCATGACCGAGGTGAAGCCGGTCTGGATCGCGGTCATGCAGGTCGCCGGCTCGTTGCCGTGGTCGAGATGCACGCAGACCGGAATGTGCGGATAGATCTCGGTCACCGCGTCCATCATGTGCTTGAGCATGATGTCGTTGGCGTAGGAGCGCGCACCGCGCGAGGCCTGGATGATGACGGGCGCGTCGACCTGGTTGGCCGCGTCCATAATCGCCAGCGCCTGCTCCATGTTGTTGATGTTGAAGGCCGGGACGCCGTAATCGTTCTCCGCCGCATGGTCGAGCAATTGACGCAACGTGATCCGAGCCATCTGTGTTTTTCTCCCGTTTGGGCCTGCAAGGCCACTGCTTGAAGGCGGCTGACGACTTGCCGACCGATTACTTGATGCGCAGAACTTCGACGCCGGGCAGGGGCTTGCCTTCCATCCATTCAAGAAATGCGCCACCGGCGGTCGAGACATAGGTGAACTGACCGGCCACATGGGCCTGGTTGAGGGCCGCCACGGTGTCGCCGCCGCCCGCGATCGAGACCAGCTTCTTGGCCTTGGTGCGCTCGGCGGCGTGCTTGGCGGCGGACATCGTGCCGCGGTCGAACGGCTGCATCTCGAACGCACCGAGCGGTCCGTTCCAGACCAGCGTCGCCGCATCGTCGATCGCGGCATGAACACGCGCGATCGACTGCGGACCGACGTCGAGGATCATGCCGTCGGCCGGAATCGCGTCCAGCCCATAGGCGTGCGACGGCGCGTTGGCCGCGAAATGATAGGCGACGGTGGCGTCGACCGGCAGGATGATGGCGCAGTTGGCGGCTTCCGCCTTTTCCATGATGCGCAGCGCGGTCGCGGCGAGATCCTTCTCGGCCAGCGACTTGCCGATGCCGACGCCCTGGGCGTGCAGGAAGGTGTTGGCCATGCCGCCGCCGATCACGAGCGCGTCGACCTTGGTCACGAGGTTTTCGAGCAGGTCGATCTTGGTCGAGACCTTGGCGCCGCCGATGATCGCGATGACGGGCTTGGTCGGTGAGCCCAGCGCCTTCTCCAGCGCGACCAGTTCGGCCTGCATGGTGCGGCCGGCATAGGCGGGCAGCTTGTGGCCGAGGCCTTCGGTCGAGGCGTGGGCGCGGTGCGCGGCCGAGAACGCGTCATTGACCCAGATGTCGCCGAGTTTTGCGAGCTCCGCGACAAAGGCCGGATCGTTCTTCTCTTCCTCTTTGTGGAAGCGGGTGTTTTCCAGACAGAGGATGTCACCGTCGTTCAGCGCCGCCACGGCCTTGGCCGCGGGCTCGCCGATGCAGTCGTCGGCAAACGCGACGGGCTTCTTCACGACCTTCGACAATGCCTCGGCAACAGGCTTGAGCGAGTCCTTGGCATCGCGCCCTTTCGGCCGGCCGAAATGCGCGAGCAGGATGACCTTGCCGCCCTTGTCCGAGATTTCGGTGATGGTCGGCGCGACGCGCTCGAGCCGGGTCGCGTCGCTGACGCGCCCGTTCTCCATGGGCACGTTGAGATCGACGCGCAGCAGCACGCGCTTGCCCTTCACTTCGACGTCGTCGAGGGTGCGGAATTTGTTGGTCACGAGGGATCCCCTGAACCGCCTTGGGTAATGTTGGGCCAGTCCTCGATCTTCCGATCCGGATCGGGCTTGATCTTCGAGCCCGATCGCAAGAACAGGAACAACAGGCCGCCCATCAACGCCAAGAGGAGCGCGAGGGCGACGAGTTGCGAGGTCATGGCGTTCTCCGGCTGTGCCGTGACGCGTCTTGGTTAGATCATCTTCGACATCGCAACGGCGGTGTCCGCCATGCGATTCGAGAAGCCCCACTCGTTGTCGTACCAGGACATCACACGCACCAGCGTGCCGTTCTGCACCTTGGTCTGGTCCTCGTGGAACGTCGAGGAGTGCGGGTCGTGGTTGAAGTCGATCGAGACGTTCGGCGCGCTGGTGTAGCCGAGGATGCCCTTGAGCTGCTGCTCGGAGGCGCGCTTCATCGCCGCGTTGATTTCCTTGACGTCGGTGGCGCGCTTGGCGACGATCTTGAGGTCGACGACCGAGACGTTCGGAGTCGGCACGCGGATCGCGACGCCGTCGAGCTTGCCCTTCAGTTCCGGCAGCACGAGGCCGATCGCCTTGGCGGCGCCGGTCGAGGTCGGGATCATCGACATCGCAGCCGCGCGGCCGCGATAGAGATCCTTGTGCATGGTATCGAGCGTCGGCTGGTCGCCGGTATAGGCGTGGATCGTGGTCATGAAGCCGGTCTCGATGCCGACGAGGTCGTTCAGCACCTTGGCGATCGGCGCGAGACAGTTGGTGGTGCAGGAGCCGTTGGAGACGACCAGATGTTCCCGGGTCAGCGTGTCGTGGTTGACGCCGTAGACGATGGTGGCGTCGGCGCCGTCGGCGGGCGCAGAAACGAGAACGCGCTTGGCGCCGGCGGTCAGATGCGCGGAGGCCTTGTCCTTCGAAGTGAAAATGCCGGTGCATTCCATCGCGATGTCGATGCCGAGATCCTTCCAGGGCAGCTTCGAGGGATCGCGCTCGGCGGTCACCTTGATCTTGTTGCCGCCGAGGCTGATCGTGTCGCCATCGACGGTTACGGTGCCGGGGAAACGGCCATGGACGCTGTCGAAGCGAAGCAGATGCGCGTTGGTCTCGACCGGGCCGAGGTCGTTGATGCCGACGACCTCGATGTCCTTGCGGCCGGACTCGGCGATGGCCCGCAGGATGTTGCGGCCGATGCGGCCAAAACCGTTGATTCCGACGCGGACTGCCATGTTTCGTCTCCTTCAATGACCGTTGTCATCCCGCACAACGCGCTAGCGCGCCTGCGAGGGTTTTTTTAGGGCGGACGCCCGGTTCGGCCGGGCGGGGCTTGATCATATGAGAGTTAGGTAGTCCTTTTTTTTGGCAATCTCAACTCTCAGGAAACGCGTTTCAGAACGGCGTTAACCGCGGCCTCGGCGGTAATGCCAAAGTGCTGGAATACCTTGTTGAGAGGGGCGCTGGCGCCGAAGGAGTGCATGCCGATAAATTCGCCATCCTGGCCGATCACGGCGTCCCAGCCCCAGCGCACGGCGGCCTCGATCGCGACCTTGACCGGGGCGTTGCCGATGATCTCGTCGCGGCGTTCCTTTGGTTGCGCTAACAGGAGCTCGAGCGAGGGAACCGAAACCACCCGGGTCGGAATGCCGCGCTCGGCGAGCTGCTTCTGGGCGGCCACGGCCATCTCCACTTCGGAGCCGGAAGCAAACAGCGTCGCCTTGGCTTCGCCCTGGGCGGCCACCAGCTCGTAGGCACCGAACCGGCACGGGCTCTCGTTCGGCGCGGTGGTGCGCAGCTGTGGCAGGTTCTGCCGGGTCAGCGCCAGCACCGTCGGGCCGTCGATGCGGTTGAGCGCGAGCTCCCAGCACTCGGCAACCTCGATGGAATCGCACGGGCGGAACACGCGCATGTTGGGAATGGCGCGAAGTGCCGAGAGATGCTCGACCGGCTGGTGGGTCGGGCCGTCTTCGCCGAGGCCGATGGAATCATGGGTCATGACATAAACGACCCCGGTCCCCATCAACGCGGCGAGCCGCATCGCGGGCCGCGCATAATCCGTGAACACCAGGAATGTCGCGCCGTTCGGCGCAAAGCCGCCGTGCAGGAAGATGCCGTTCATCGCCGCGCACATGCCGTGCTCGCGGATGCCGTAATGGATGAAGCGGCCCTTCGGCGTCTTGGCCGAGAACGCGGTCGCCGACTTCGCCTTGTTGTTGTTGGAGCCGGTGAGGTCGGCCGAGCCCGCCAAAAATTCCATCGGCATCGCGCCGGCGATGACTTCGATCACGGCTTCGGAGGATTTGCGGGTCGCCGCATTCATCGGCTTTTCCAAGAGCTCCTTCTTGTAGCCTTTGAACGCCTTTGCCAGCGCTGCCGGCCGCTCGTGGCGGAGGCGACGCTCGAACTCGGCGCGCTTTCGGCTGCCGAGTTCACCGAGCCTTGCTTCCCATTCCTGTCGTGCCGCCGCGCCGCGGCTGCCGGCCGCGCGCCAGGCTTTCAGCACGTCGTCGGGCACCGAGAACGGCTCCAGCGAAATGCCGAGATTTTCCTTGGCGGCCTTGAGTTCGTCGGCGCCGAGCGCTTCGCCGTGGACCTTGTTGGTACCGGCCTTGTGCGGGGCGCCGAAGCCGATGGTGGTGCGGCACGCAATCAGCGTCGGCTTGTTTGATTTCTGCGCGCGCGTGATCGCGGCAGCGATTGCGGCCTGGTCGTGGCCGTCGATCTTTTCGGCGGCCCAGCCGCACGCCTTGAAGCGCTTCACCTGGTCGACGGAATCGGAGATCGAGGTGGGGCCGTCGATCGAGATGCCGTTGTCGTCGTAGAGCACGATCAGCTTGTTGAGCTTCCAGTGCCCGGCCATCGCGATCGCTTCCTGCGACACGCCTTCCATCAAATCGCCGTCGGAAGCGATCACGTAGGTATGGTGGTCGACGATCTTCTTGCCGAATTCGGCCGCGAGCATCTTCTCGGCGAGCGCCATGCCGACGGCGGTGGAAATGCCCTGGCCGAGCGGACCGGTGGTGGTCTCGATGCCCTTGGTGTGGCCATGCTCGGGATGTCCGGGGGTCAGCGATCCCAACTGGCGAAAATCCTTGAGCTGGTCGATCGTCATCTCGGGACTGCCGATCAGATACAGCAGCGAATAGATCAGCATCGAGCCGTGCCCGGCCGAGAGCACGAAGCGGTCCCGGTCCGGCCAGTCCAGCGCGGCGACGTCGAATTTCAGGAATTGCGTGAACAGCACGGTCGCCATGTCGGCGGCGCCCATCGGCAGGCCCGGATGACCCGATTTCGCCTTCTCGACGCCGTCCATGGCAAGGCCGCGGATCGCATTGGCCATACGGTTGTGATCGACCTGCGTCATGTCTGAAAATCCGTCTGAAATGAGGCGCTTGTGGCTGGATTTGGCCGCGCCGGAAGGAGCCTTTCGGCCGCTGGGGTCGCGGCTGGGATAGCATCTCGGTTCCGACAGGCCAAGGCAATCAAACGCCGGTTTGGCCGTAAAAGTTGCTTACAGCATGATCCGGAAAAGTGGAGGCCGGTTTTCCGGCCAGATCATGCCCGGCAGGGACTGATAGATCGGGATGAAGCCCATCCCGATCTATCAGTGCATAGTTTCGTGGCGGCGTTGCGCTCCGCTAGCTTGCCACGTAAATTTCTGCTTCTAACCGCTTGCCGAACCGAGTCTTTTGCCGGACGGCAAGCCCCCCGGGGATAGGCCACAGGTTCCGCCGCTGACTGCATGAACGATCGCGTATCCAACAGCTCTGCCATGACCGAGTCCTCGGCCGTCGAGATCGAGATCGCGACCCGCAGGCTCATGGCGGCGCTCGACTCGCTCGAAAGCGCGGTGGAGCGGCGGCGCGATGCCGATCGCGACGAGAACGAGCTCGCGGCGCGAATCCAGGCGCTGGGCGCGGACCGCTCGCGGCTTGCCGACGAGCTCGACGGCGCGCTGGTGAAGGCGCGCAAGCTCGAGCGCTCCAGCCGCGAGATCTCCGATCGGCTGGATTCCGCGATCGTCACGATACGCTCGGTGCTCGATACCGGAGAGGATGGATGAGCCACATCAACGTCACCATCAACGGCCGGCAATACCGCATGGCCTGCGAGGAAGGCCAGGAGGTGCGGCTGCTCAAGCTCGCCGAGAGCCTGGAGACGCGGATCCAGTCGCTGCGCGGAAAGTTCGGCGAGATCGGTGATGCCAGGCTCACCGTGATGGCGGCGCTGACCGTCTGCGACGAATTGGTCGATGCCGGCAACCGCATCCGCACCATGGAGCAGGAGCTGACCGAATTGCGGGATTTCCGCAACGCCGCTGTGGAGCGCGCTCGGCTGACCCAGACCGCGGTCGTGAACGCACTGAACTCTGCGGCCGAGCGCATCGAGAAGTCGACCCAGGTCCTGAACCGCACCGTCGGCAACGGGATCGCCATCGGCTGACCCTTCACCGGGCTGGCGATTCGTCAGCATCGTTGTTACATTGCCCGAGCGGGGCTGCGACGCGCGTCAGGAGCCATTATCCCCGGGGCCTTATCGATCCTTTAGGGAACTGTCCCTGGCCGGGCCCGTGGGCTCGGACATATGGTGCCCACCTACTTTCGTAGGGAACTCCGGGATCGAGTGCTTCAACGGCGTTCGCGGCTTCGCACTTTTGTTTGCTTGCTTTGTGCTTGTTGGAGCGATTGCGGCCGGTTCAACAGGTCATGCCCCGGCTTGACCGGGGCATCGAGTACGCCGCGGCTTTTGTGTGAATCACCACGGCCTCTGGAATACTGGATCACCCGCCCCAGTGCGCAAGGCGCACAAGGCGGGTGATGACGGCGGAGCAAGCGCGCATGACCAACACCAAAGCCGAACTCCGTGCCAAAGCCCTCGCGGCGCGCGATGCGCTGAGCGAAAAGAAACGCACCGCCGCCGCCGCCAAGCTCGCCAAGCGCGGGCTGCCGTTTCAGCTCCTGCCTGGCAGCATCGTATCCGGCTATTCGCCGATCCGCAGCGAGATCGATCCGATGCCGCTGCTGAAGAAGCTGGCCGAGCAGGGCGCCAGGCTCGCGCTGCCTTGCGTCACCGCACGCGGCCAGGCGCTGATCTTCCGCATCTTCCATCCGAACGATCGCCTGATGCTCGGCCCGCTCGGCATTCCCGAGCCGTCGCCTGGGGCCGCCGAAGTCATTCCCGACATCATGCTGACGCCGCTCGCTGCCTTCGATCGTCTCGGCCATCGCATCGGCTATGGCGCGGGGCATTACGACCACACCTTCGCGCATCTGCGAAAAGCCAAGAATATCGTCGGCATCGGGCTCGCTTTTGCAGCGCAGGAGATCAAGGCGGTTCCGGCACTAGCCCACGACGTGGCGCTGGATTATGTGCTAACGGAATCCGACGTATTCGATTTCCGGAGTTCTGAAGTTGCGCATTCTGTTCGTGGGTGATGTCGTCGGCCGTGCCGGGCGCAATGCCATCGCCGAATATCTGCCCGGCATGGTCAAGGACTGGTCGCTCGATTTCGTCGTCGTCAACGGCGAGAATTCCGCCGGTGGCTTCGGCATCACGGAAGCGATCTATCAGGAGTTTCTCGACGCCGGCGCCGACGCGGTGACCCTCGGCAATCACTCCTGGGACCAGCGCGAAGCTCTCGTGTTCATCGAGCGCGCCGAGCGTTTGGTGCGGCCGGCGAACTATCCGCGCGGCACGCCCGGCCGCGGCGCCGCGTTGGTCGAGACCAAGAACGGCAAGCATGCGCTCGTCGTCAACGCTTTGGGCCGCGTCTTCATGACCCCGTTCGACGATCCCTTCGCAGCGCTGGAGCGCGAGCTCGGCGCCTGCCCGCTCGGCATCGCCGCGGACGCCATCGTCGTCGACTTCCATTGCGAGGCGACCAGCGAGAAGCAGGGCATCGGCTTCTTCTGCGACGGCCGCGCCAGCCTCGTCGTCGGCACCCACACCCACGTGCCGACCGCCGACCACCAGATCCTGTCAGGCGGCACCGCCTACATGACCGATGCCGGCATGACCGGCGACTACGATTCCATCATCGGCATGCAGAAGGAGGAGCCGCTGCGGAGGTTCACCTCCGGGATCCCCTCAGGCCGCTTCGAGCCGGCGGCGGGCGCAGCGACGCTCAGCGGCGTGGCCGTGGAGACCGATGACGCGACGGGGCTAGCACTGCGGATCGCACCGGTGCGCGCCGGCGGCCGGCTGGAGCCGACGACGCCGAAATTCTGGTTGAGCTGAACGGCGGCGCTACACTATCGGTGCCGTAGGGTGGGCAAAGGCGCAGTTGCGCCGTGCCCACGACCTTTTTCGATCGTTAAAGGTGGTGGGCACGCTTCGCTTTGCCCACCCTACGATACTGAGTTTTCCGGAGAGCCGTGGTGCCAAGGATTGCCGTCATCCTGCTGTTGCTGCTGTTTTCGAATGGTGCGCTCGCGCAGACACTGAGCAAGCCACGACCGGCGACGCGGGGGACCGTGTCTCCTGCCGATATCGCGGAACGGTTAGAGAAGTCCGCCAACGAGACGGCCCGAATAGTGCCAAACGCCGCACGGGGCGCGGCGGTCGATTTCGCTTGGCCGATGACTGCGGAAGAGTACGCCGCGACTGCAAAGCATGTGCTCGTGCTTGTGAGCGTCGTGACCCAAGATGCTGCGGAGCTTCCCCTGCGCCGCGTGCACATCAGGGCCGGCGGCAGGGATATCGAGCTGGTTCGCTTGAGCCATCAGTTCGTCGGCGTCGCAAAGAGCTCCAGGACCTTTTCGGTGCTTGGTCCCCATCGCGAAGACGGGTTCTATCTGGCACCGGCCGGCGCAATTATGACGGAGGGTTACCTGCAGGCCGACTTCGCGACGCGCCGAAGCGACTTCAACCTGTACAAATTGCCGGGCACAGCGCCGGACTTCATTCGGTCGGACAAAAATCCCGAACCGCCGCCTGACAGTAAGCCAGATTTGGCGGCAGTCAGGGCGATGATCTTGCGAGAGTACAAGGGCTTTAAGCCTCCGACATTCGAGCGGGCGATGTTGCTGTTCTCGGACAGGTTGGCCGGTCTTTAGCCAGAGTTGTTGACTTGGCTGATAGCTCCAACTTTGCCGTCGTCCCGGCGAAGGCCGGGACCCCTACCGCGTGATCTATCCGTTGCACGCAGCCGGAGTACCGAACGACGAATCTTCGCCAAACGGCTCCCTCTGGTTATGGGTCCCGGCCTCCGCCGGGACGACATCGAATTCTGGTCGAGTTGAAGAACAACTCCACACACTCAGTGTCGTCCTGGCTTTCGCCAGGACGACATCGCTTCTGATTTGCGTCGTCTGCGCTACTCCGCCGTCTGCTCCCGCAACTCCGCCACGTCCTTCGCCGTCAGCTTCGATCCCTTCGCCCCGAACCGTGCCGTGACATAGTTCGCCACCGCCGCAATCTCGTCGTCGCTATAGGCGTTGCCGAACGCGGGCATAGACAGCGCGCCGACGGGCGTGTGGCGCTTGGTGCCCGACAGCACGATCTGCGCGACGTTGGTGGCGGCGGGGTCGTTGACGGCCCAGGTGCCGGTCAGCGTCGCCATCGGCGAGACCGGGCTCTCGCCGCTCCAGCCGTGGCAGCTGGCGCAGGCGCTGGCGAACATCTTCTTGCCACGCGCGTCCGCAGTGACGCCGTCCTTGTGCGAGGCGGGCGCAACCGGCGCGGTGGTTGCGGGCAGGTCGGGCGAGGGCTGCGGCGGCACGCTGCGCAAGTAGGCGACGATGCTGCTTATGTCCTCAGGCGCGAACTGACTAAAACTGTGGTCGACCGCTTCACCCATCGGACCCGAGGCCGAGCCGTGGCCCGGCGCGTGGCCGAGCGAGAGATACGAGATAAGGTCCTCGTCACGCCAGCTACCGACGCCGGTGGCCTTGTCGGAGGAGATGTTGAAGGCGCGCCAGCCCGCCGTGATCGCGCCTGCGAACTTCTTGCGGTTGTCCAGCGCAAAGCCGAGATTGCGCGGCGTGTGGCATTCGCCGCAATGCGCCAGCGCTTCCACGAGATAGGCGCCGCGATTCCACTCCGGGCTCTTCGACGTATCGGGCGCGAAGCGCGTGTCAGGATTGAACACGGCCGACCAGAACATCATGGCCCAGCGCTGGTTGAACGGGAACGACAGCGTGTTCTCCGGCGGCTTCGCGCGCACCGCAGGCAGGCTGAACAGATAGGCCTTCACCGCCAGCACGTCCTCGTCGGTCATGTAGGTGTAGGACGTGTAGGGCATCGCCGGATAGAGCCGGGCGCCGTCATGGCGCTTGCCGCGCTGGACCGCGTTGAGAAAATCCTGGTCGCTGTAATTGCCGATGCCGGTGTCCTTGTCCGGCGTGATGTTGGTGGAATAGAGCGTGCCGAATGGCAGCTTGAAGCCGAGCCCGCCGGAATAGTCCTTCTCGCCCGGCTTGGTGTGGCAAACCATGCAGTCGGCCGCCTTCGCGAGGTATTCGCCGCGTTCGACCAGGCTCGCCTTTTCCAGCCTGGCCGGCACGCCGGCCGGCTTGCCGGCGCGGTAGTCCGCCAGCGCCACCTTCGGGCCGCCGGCGAAGTCGAGCGGGCCGGGCCCGCGGATGATCCAGACGCCTGATACCACCACGACAATGGCGATCACGACGATGCCGGTAAGGAGACGCATCTTGCCGCTCATGCCTTTTTCCCCGCAGCCAGCAGTTTCCGATCGATCGGCAGGCGCCGCAGCGCGACGCCGGTTGCCGCGTAAATGGCGTTGCGCAGCGCCGGCGGTCCGGCATTGACGCCGGCCTCACCGATGCCGCCGGGCGCCTCGCCGCTCTTGACCACGATCACCTCGATCTTCGGCATCTCGTTGATGCGCATCATGCGGTAGTCGTGGAAATTCGATTGCTGCACGCGGCCCTTCTCGATGGTGATCTCGCCATAGAGCGCGGCGGTGAGGCCGAACACCAGGCCACCCTCGATCTGCGCCTTCACCGTATCGGGGTTGACCGCGATGCCGGTGTCGACCACCGAAGTGATGCGGCGGAGCATGATCTCGCCGATATCGTCGATCTCCGCTTCCACCACGGTGGCGAGGAAGCTTGCAAACGACGGCTGCACGCAGATGCCGCGACCGACGCGCGGTGGCAGCGGTTGGCCCCAGCCGGATTTCTCGGCGGCGAGATTGAGCACCGCGAGCATGCGCGGATTCTTGGTCAGCATGGAGCGGCGGAATTCGACGGGGTCCTTGCCGGCCTTGCGCGCGAGCTCGTCCATCGCGCATTCGACCGCGAACACGTTGTTGTTCGGACCAACGCCGCGCCAGAAGCCGGTGGGCACCGCCGGCGGTTCGGCGCGGACATATTCGACATGGAAGTTGGCGAAGTCGTAGGGCGCATCCACGGCGGCATCGACCGCGTCGATATCGATGCCTTTCTGGAACGCCGGCGGCAGCCAGCGCGCCAGCACGGCGGAGCCGGCGACCTTGTACTTCCAGGCCGCGACCTTGCCGTCGACCAGCGATGCCGTGACCTGGTCGCGATAGACCGGGCGGTAGACGTCGTGCTGGATGTCCTCCTCACGGGTCCATATCACCTTGACGGGATAGTCGACCTGCTTTGCGATCTTCACGGCGGCCACCACCATGTCCGGCTCGAGCTTGCGGCCGAAGCCGCCGCCGAGCAGATGCTGGTTGACGATCACCTTGTCGACCGGGAGGCCCGCGGCCTTCGCTGCCTCCGACTGCACGCGCGTCATGATCTGCGTGCCGGTCCAGATCTCGCAGGCATCAGGCCTGACGTGAACGGTGGCGTTGATCGGCTCCATCGAGGCATGCGCCAGGAACGGCAGTTCGAAGCTCGCCTCGAACTTGTCCCCGCTCGCGAGCCCCTTGGCGATGTCGCCGACCGATTTCGCGACCACGCCGTCCTTCGCGCTGGCGGCGCGGAGATGCTGCCAGATATCCGCCGTGCTGAGCTTCGCGTTCGGTCCCTCGTTCCACTCGATCTCGAGCGCATCGAGGCCCTTCTTCGCGGCCCACATGTGGTCGCCGATCACGGCGACCGTGTCCTCGAGCACCACGATTTTGCGCACGCCCGGGATTTTTGTCGCCGCGCTGTCGTCGACCTTGCCGACCTTGCCGCCAAAGACCGGGCAATTGGCGATCGCGGCGATCTTCATGCCGGGCAGGATCGCGTCGATGCCGTAGACGGCCTTGCCATTGACCTTGTCCGGCGTGTCGAGCCGCTTCAGGGGCTGGCCGATGATGACGAAGTCCTTGGGATCCTTGACCGAAACATCCTTCGGCGGCGTCTGGCCCTGTGCGGCCAGTGCCAGTTCGCCATAGCCGAGCTTGCGGCCGCTTGCGGGATGCACGACCTCGCCTTTCGACGCGGTGCAGCTTGCAGGCTCGACCTGCCATTGCGCCGCTGCGGCCTGCACCAGCATCGCGCGCGCACTCGCGCCGGCTGCGCGCAACGGTTTCCACCAGGCGCGGATCGAGGTCGAGCCACCCGTGGCCTGCAAGCCGAACGCGGGATTGGCGTAGAGCTTGTCGTTGGGCGGCGCATGCAGCACGGCGACCTTTGCCCAATCGGCGTCGAGCTCTTCGGCCAGGATCATCGCAATCGAAGTATAGACCCCCTGGCCCATCTCGACCTGCGGCATCATCAGTACGGTGCGGCCGGTCTCGTCGATGCGGATGAAGGCGTTAGGCGCGAACTTGCCGTCGGTGGTGTCACGCGGCTGCTCCGGCTCGTTGACGGCGGCGCGCAGCGGCAGGTGGAAGGCGAGCAGGAAGCCGGTGGCGAGACCGCCGGTCAGCAGCGCACGGCGGGAGACGTCAGGAAGAGTCTTGTCGGTGATCATGGCGGACCTCACGACTGACGGCCGGAGGCGGCCTGCTTGATGGCCTCGCGGATGCGCACATAGGTGCCGCAGCGGCAGATGTTGCCGGCCATCGCGGCGTCGATGTCGGAATCGTCAGGGCTGGGCGTTGCCGCCAGCAACGCCGCGGCCGACATGATCTGCCCGGACTGGCAGTAGCCGCACTGGACCACTTCGGCATCGAGCCAGGCCTTCTGCACCTTTGCGCCGGCCGGTGTGCTGCCGACATGCTCGATCGTCGTGATGGCGCGGTTCGCGACCGCGCTGACCGGCAAGACGCAGGAGCGCACCGCCTTGCCGTCGACGTGGACGGTGCAGGCGCCGCACTGCGCGATGCCGCAGCCGAACTTGGTGCCGGTCATCCCGAGGACGTCGCGCAGGACCCACAGCAGCGGCATGTCAGGTGGCGCGTCGAACGATTTCGTTTCGCCGTTGATGGTGAGAACAGTTGCCATATGCATCCCCTTGCTCGCTCGATCGCTTGCGGCGATCTAGTCAGCGAATTTGCGCGCACAATAATCATATCGATGCGAAACGATGAAGCGTCGACATTTCCGGCAATGCATATTTGCGCAGCGAGCGCGTCAGGCCATGACGTTCACGAATTTGTGCGGCGATCGCTGCGGTGATTTTGGGCTAATTGATATGATAAGCGTCATTTTCTGACCTTTTTCTTCACATGCGCCGATCATCGCCGCAGATGATCGTGCGAATGCGCAAAATCATGCGATGACGAAAGTCGTGCGATTGTGGAAGTCAGACGGCGGCGCGATCAATTGCGGCGACTCATTGTTGTGCCCTCTCCCCTTGTGGGAGAGGGCAGCGACGCCGGTAGACGCAGGCTCACTCGGGTGAGGGGTCTGTCTCCGCGTATGGGCGCCGCTTTGGATCAACCGACAAAGGGAAGCCTGATCGTGAACGAGGCACCGCCGCGCTCCCGATTACTCGCCGATATGACCCCGTTGTGCGCTTCGACAATGGTGCGCGCAATGGACAAGCCCATGCCCATGCCTTCCGCCTTGCTGGTGTAAAACGGCTCGAAAACCTGTTTCAACTTGTCTTCTGCAATGCCGGGTCCGCGATCTGACACGGATAGCTCGGCAAATTGATCGGCGCGCGCAGTCCGGATGCTGATAGAGCGGCTTTCGTCAGACGTGTCCTTCATAGCCTCGACCCCGTTCAGCACAAGGTTCAAAATGACTTGTTGAAGCTGAATGCGGTCGCCGAGGATCGGTAGCGCGTCGGACGTGATCACGTTGACCATTTCGAATTTTCGGCTGACGGTTAGCGCGGAAAGAAATCTGACCGTCTCTTGCACAACCTCATTGAGGTCCAATTGCTTCAATTCGAACGGTGCCTTTTTCAGGAGGCTGCGCATCCTGCGAATGACCTCGGTGGCACGCCGGTCATCCTGTAAAATATCGTTCACAATTTCCCTGAGTTCAACAATATCAGAAAGTGCGGCGATATCGGGACGCTGCGATTGCAGGATCGCGGCGGCGGTTTCGGCGTTCGTCAGAATAGACCCAAGCGGCTGGTTGATCTCGTGAGCAATCGAGGCGGTCAGTTCGCCAGCGGTCGAGAAGCGGTTGACGTGGGCCAGTTCAGTCATGCGCTGTCGCGACTGTACTTCGGCGAATTGACGCCGACGATGCTCAAATAACAAAAGCGCGATCAGTCCCGCTTGCGCGAGGACAAGCGCGATAGTGAATGTGATTTGCCACCAATATCGCTCCCACAAATTGGGCTCCCGGAAGTAAACCGTGCTGTCAGGCGGCAGTCTGCTTTGGGGAATTCCCCAGCGCTGCAGTTGTCGCCAGTCAAACATAGGCGCGGCCAGCGGGACAAAGGTCGGCTTGATGTCGGCGACATTTTCGCCGTTGAGGATGCGAAGCGCGACTTCCGCCGCCTGCTTGCTTTGTCTGGCGACAACCTGCATTGGTCCACCGACGATGCCCTCTCCAAAAAAACTTTCGTCGTGAAAAAAGATGGGCGCATTGGCTACGCCATAAAATCGGGCAAACGCGGTGTTGCCCTCATGCGCCACTCCCGCCGCATCGACATTCAATCCAATCCAGAAAATCGCACTGTGCGGCGGAAGGTTGGCCGCATCCTTGAGCATGTCTTCGAACGAGAGCTCGTTGTACCATCGAAAATGGACACGATCCGCGAACCGCGCGGTGGACTTGGCGACCTCGTTACGCCACCAGGTTTCGCTCGGCGAAGCACCGACTACGATGGCAATCGTCGTTGTTTGAGGTAGGACCTGCAGGATATTTTCAAAGAAAACACGATCGTCGTTCGTGATTGCCACGACGGCGTCGTACTTGGTCAATTTATCGAAGTCGACGCGGCGTCGCTCTACCAGAGTGTACAGCATCGGCGTAGTTGGAAAGAGGTGCGCCTGCACGAAATTGGCAGCAGGCGCACCGATCGCGACGATCAGGTCGGGCGGCTGGTCTAGATTGAGGGAACGAAGATACTCGACAAAGGGGGCGTCTGACTTGTCGCTGCTTCGCCGGGCATTCAGCAGCGATTGGTCTTGAAATTCAATGGATGCCCGTCGGCTCAGCTCGGCGCGAAGGGCTTCCGAATAATCAGTCCAAGGTCTGAACCTGAGACCGAATGAATGCAGCATCAGTACTCGTTTTGCCTCTGGATCAGCTGCCGGACTTTGGCCTGTCGTCGCGATCAACAATGCGATTGTCAACGCAGCGGTGAGGCTCCGCACGCGACAGGTTCGCCATGAGCGAGGCAGCCAGAAAAGCATCGCACCCCGAGCCCCGATCCAAGTGGAGTACCGTATCTGCTCGATCAGATTATCAACAAGTGGAGACAAGGGGAAACTACGGGGCGATTCTGACACAAACAGGTCCGCAAGAGTTCATAGCGAGGCGTCGCGCGGTCCCCGCGATAGGCCACGTGGCCCAGAGTACCTGCAGACCGAGGACGCTGGGGCGGCGCCATCGTCGGACGGTCACCGCCAGCGCTTGCTCGCGCGCGCAGAGGGCCAACCGCGCTATCGCGCGTTGCCACGGATCAATAGGCGCAAATATAGTTTCCGTAAGCATCGTAGCAACTGCGGCGGTACGCAGCAGTGCCAAGGGCAGCCGCGCCGACCGCTGCCGCTCCTACACCGTAGCCCCGATAGCCATAGCCGCGATAGCCACCACGGTAGCCGTAGCCCCGGTAGCCTGCGCCGCGCACTGCGACAGCGCCGCCGCCCCGCGGTCCTCGAACTGCGACCGCACCGCCGCGATAACCGCCGCCACCCCGATAGGCACCTCCGCCGCGCCGAGCCTCGGCATCATCGGGAATCAAGCAGGCGGTGAGCAAAACGAAAGCGGCAAGAGAAGCAAGAATGAAGCGGAGCATGACAGAAACCCTTCCATGAATTCCTTAAGCCCCGCTCGCGAGATTGCGGCTCTCTCCGCGCGCGAGGTTGATGTAGATCAATCGATCCCGCGCATTGCGACGCCTACGCTATGTTCAGCCGCACCTGAGGCGGCTTCCGTCACCTTTCGGTGACGCAAGTGCGAAGAGGGAGGTCCGCCATGCATCCGAGGAAGCTTCTTTCGATCAAGTCAGTGACGGTGGCGGGCATCGCCGCCAGCGGCCTGCTTGGGCTTGCAACCCTGTCACTCAGTCCAACCCCAGCCAAGGCAGTGATTTACTGCCAGTACGTAGAATATCCGGCGGGTTGCGTTGCTCGGGCAGGCGTCGTGCTCAGGCCGCGCCCGGTGGCGCGCGCCGCAGTCCGCCACAACGCCGGTGGCAATGCGAATGGTGGCGTCAATCGCGTTGGAGCCGGGCGGTAAAGGCCGGTTTCGCAAGCCAGCAAGAAGCCGTCATCGTTTCGTCCCGGTGGCGGCTTTTCTTGGTCTGGCAGGGATAGGCACTAGTACCGCCGGGGCGGCATTAGGGCATGAAACACACTTGGTACGTCACTTTTGAAGTGCCGCCGGACGGCACACTGTCAAGGCGGCGACATCCGCGTCTAACGAACACGTTTGAAAGCGAAGCGGCAGCTAAGGATTTTGCGCGAACCAAATTTAACGACGGACTGATCGTCACTGCAGGGACTATCATCCCTCACTTTCCGAGAGTGGCGATCCCATCGACCGAAATCCCAACGTGGCTTGAAGCACCGAACCAAGTTGATCCAGATCAATAAGGAGGCCACCGACGCTGGTGACATGCTCTGACGGGGCAGCAACCGGGAGCCTGAACATGAATGTACGTTCGGAGCCGAAACAGGTCTGTCGTCGCAACGCACTCACCTTCCTTGGATACGCAGGGGTGTTTGGGCTTGTGGCTTCGTCCTCAATTTTTGCGACCTCAGCGGCTGTTGCTCAAACCACCGCGCCAGCCGCCGCGCCTGCCACGCCGCCAGCAGACGCGCCTAAGTCGGGTACGGAACGCCGCCAGGAGCGGCGCAGCGGGCGAACAGAGCGGCGGCAGGAGCGCCGCGCCGGCCGCACGGAGCGGCGGCAAGCACGGCGTACAGGACGCGACGAGCGACGGGACGCTCGCGACGGCACCCCGGCCGCCACGACGACCAACGAGCAAAAGAAGTAGTCCGTTCATTGCCAAGCACAGCTACCGGGCCACCTCAGCGTAGGCCCGGAAAGCCGTACGGCGCGCGGCAGCGCCGTCCACGAAAGCGGGGCGGGGCTATCGAAATCGGCTTCTCTCGTAAGGGGAGAAGAGGAGGCGATGGAGGATTTCGGAATAATAGCATACTACGCCTGTTTTGCCCGACGGCGCAAGCGCTTCAGAGGCGCCTGAATCGACCGATCATCAGGCGCTTAAGCCATTGATTCCGCTCGCCCCGGCTACTGTGCATGGGGTTGTTTTCGAGGTTTTTGATTCAGGCGGCCATGCGTCGCCGCCGCAAGCGCGTTGCGACGACCGTCAGCTCTGCCGAAAGCCCATCCGGAAGGCGCCCCAGTGCTTGCCGCGGATCATGATCGGCGAGGACAGGTCCTTCATCAGCACGAACTGCCCGCCGCCCATGTCGCGGCGATAGGTCTGGAGCAGGAACGGCTTGGTGTTGGCCGCGACCTTCTGCACCGCGCGATCGGTGAACAGGCGGCGGTTGCGGCAATTGGCGTTATTCCAGACCGGGTCCTTGCCCTGCGGCAGGCGGTAGTTCGGGTTGTGGGTCGGCAGATAGCCGCCCTTGGCCCAGGCGACGCAGAACACGATGCGGGGATCGGACTTCTGAATCGGATCCTGGATCGCGGGCAGCACGCGGTCGGTGAAGTCGACATAGTCAGTGTTGTATTGTTTGGGATCGGTGCCGGGGATTTCCCGGTAGTTCTGGTCCATGAACTGGTCGAGCGTGATCTCGCCGCGGCCGATGGCGGCTTCGAACTCGTCGGAGATCCGCTTGGCGGTCTCGACGACGGCGCGGATCAGCGGCGCATCGGATGTCTCGACGCCGCTGTCGGCGATCAATGCGATCAGGCCTTCGGACGTGTCGAGCAATTTGGTCACGCGCTGATCGGCGTTCTTGAGATCGCGCGAGGAGAGGTCGACGCCCTTGGCGAGCTCGTTGAGCTCGCTGATGACGGTGTCGCAGTGTCCGAGATTGGAAGTCGCCGCGCGCGTGACGCTGCCGATCTCCGCCTCCACGGAGGCGAAGCCTTGCTGGACCCGCGAGATGATGCCGGAGATGCGCTGGGCGCCTTCGCCGGCCGTCTTCGCACGCTGCGAGGCATCGCTGCTCTCCCCGATCAGGCCTTCGATCTGGCCGTCGAGATCGCGCACGGTGTCGGAGATCTGGTGCGTGGCCTGGCGGGTGGCTTCCGCGAGGTTCTTGACCTCGCTTGCGACCACCGCGAAGCCGCGGCCGGCATTGCCGGCACGTGCCGCCTCGATGGTGGCGTTGAGCGCGAGCAGGTTGGTCTGCTTCGCGATCGCCTCGATCGAGCCGGACACTTTTGCCACTTGTGCCAGCGCGGAGCCGACGGCGCTCAAGCGCGCCTCGATCCGCTCCACCGCTGCAACGAGCTCGGAGATGTGGCTCACCGCGGCATCGACTGCGCCGCGCGACTGCGCGATCTCGCCGACCGCCGCTGACGTGGTCGTTTGCACCGCCTGCGACGCATTGGCGATATCGTGGTTGGCCGACACCATCGTCTCGGCGGTTTCCTGGAGATGATGAAACCGTTCCGATTGGTTCGCGACCCGGCTTGCGACTTCCTGGACGTTGCCGGCGATGTCAGCGAGTTCCACGCCGAGGCCGCCGATGCGGTCGGCGAGCTGATCGATCAGCCGTTCGGCAAGCGTTCGGTTGGAGCCGGTGTCCAGTACTGCAAGTTGTACGACGGACATGTCTTGAGAGTCCTCCAGTCAGAGCCGTTCGCCGGCTCTCCGCGGCATTCCCATTCCAATTCCGGTCTTAAGAGGTGATTCGCGCGTTGGCGTCTTGCCTGAGCGCGCACTAGAGCTTGTAGGCCGTCCTGAATCCGCCCCAGTGCCGGCCCTGCACGCGGATCGGAACATCGATCTCGCGCATCATCACCGTATTTCCGTTGCCCATGTCGCGCGCATAGCTCTGCACGAAATACGAGCGCAGGTTGCGCGCCGCAGCCAACCCCGCCGGATCGTTGAACATCCGCCGGTTGCGGCTGTTGGCCGTGTTCCAGGCGGCATCGCCCGGCCGCTGCGGATGCGAATAGATCCTGTTGTGCACCGGCAGGAAGCCGTTGCGATCGACCATGGCGCAGAACGCCATGCGCGGGTCCTTTGCCAGAAAGGCTTCCTGGAACGCCGGCAGCGCGCGGTCGGCCCAGTCCAGATATTTGGTGCGGTACTGCTGCGGATTGGTTCCGGCGATTTCGCTATAATCGGTGTCGAAGAGGTCGTCGATCTTCACCTCGCCGCGTGCAACCGCCTGCTCGAAGATTCCGGTCAGCGCGTTACCCGCCTCCATGGCACGGGTGACGAACTCGGTGTTTTCCTCGTGGATCGACCAGAGCCTGTCCTCGATCTTCTCGCGGAGCGCGGCATCGGGATTGACGAAGTGCGTGCGCGCGCCGGCCTTGGACTGCTCGACCACGCGCAGGCGGCAGGCGCCGACGCCTTCGAGGGTGCCTTCGATCATGGCTTGCGACGCCAGGCGGCCCGCGTCGGCGCCGCCGATCAGCACGCCGTCCATCGCTATCTCGTAGACCGGCAGCACGCCGCGGGCGGTTTCGAGCTTGAGATGGCAGGGCAGCCGTTCGGTCTTGCGGCGATCGTCGTGCTCGCTCTGGCGCAGCAGCACGGCACAGCGAGATTTCAATTTCTGTGCGAAGGCGGTTACGGCCTTGCCGGCGCTCGCGACGTTCTCGCCGTGGCTCTCGGCCGCCTTGGTCGCAGCATCGATCTCGGCTGCGCTTTCGCCGACCGAGATGATGAACTCCGAGGCGCTTGTCGCGTTGCCGGAGACTTCGCTAGTGGTGGCGTTCTGTTCGGCGACCGCGCCGTTGACGGTCTCGAAGACCGGGCGGATGGCCTCGATCGCCTGCGAGATGCGGTGCACCGCATCCGCGGAGCCGGCAGCGTCGCGCTGCAGCGCGTCGATCTTTTTGGTGATCTCCTCCGTCGCGCCCTGGGTCTGCACCGCGAGTGCCTTGACCTCGGTGGCGACGACCGCAAAGCCTCTTCCCGCAGCGCCCGCGCGCGCGGCCTCGATGGTCGAGTTGAGCGCGAGCAGCGTCGTCTGCCGCGCGATCTGTGCGATCAGATTGACCACGTTGCCGATGGCGGCCGAGGATTCGCGCAGGCGATCGACGTTGGCGCGGGCTTCCTGTGCCGCGGCGCTGGCGTCGTCGGCGAGCTTGCCGGCCTCGCGAACCTGGGCTCCGATGCCCAGCGCCGACTGGGTGAACTTGTCGGCGGCATGGGCGAAGGTGGAGGCGTTCGATTGCGCGGCGTTGGTCCGGCCGGTGAGGGCGTCGGTACGGTCGCGAATGGCGGCAAGCGTCGTCGCAGTCGCCTCGGCGCCGCCGGCCACCGAATTGGCGGCACGCTCGAGCTGGCGAATCATGGCGCCCAGCTCGAGTTCCAGCAGTTCCAGGATTTCCTTGGCCGAATCGCTTTCGACGGCCGCGGCAGGCTCGGAATGGGCCACCGGCTGCGCAGCCTGCGGGGCAGCCGCAGTTGCAGCCATGTCCGGCAGACGCTTCCGAAATAGTCCGAACGCCATCAGGTCTCTCTTGTCGGGGGACGGTCAGACGCTATTTTCGCAGCCTGGAATGAAATCAGGGTTAACGATGCCTGACATCTAGGCACGGGCCCATACGGTGTTACCTTAAAGTCGTAGAGCCTCTTTCTTTCCAGGGGAGTGGCGGCCTATAAGGCCGCGCTTCACACGCTCACCTTGGCGCACGATTCCCCTAGAGAAGATCACGCATGGCCGGACATTCCCAATTCAAGAACATCATGCACCGCAAGGGGCGGCAGGATGCCCAGAAGTCGAAACTGTTCGGCAAGCTGGCGCGGGAAATCACCGTCGCGGCCAAGCTGGGGACGCCCGACCCCAACATGAACCCGCGCCTGCGTGCGGCCATCACCGCGGCGCGCCAGGAGAACATGCCGAAGGACAATATCGAGCGCGCGGTCAAGAAGGCGCTCGGCAGCGACGGCGAGAATTATGACGAGATCCGCTACGAGGGTTACGGGCCCGGCGGCGTTGCCGTCATCGTCGAGGCGCTGACCGACAACCGCAACCGCGCGGCTTCCGACATCCGCTCCTTCTTCACCAAGTCCGGCGGCAATCTCGGCGAAACCGGCTCGGTGTCCTTCATGTTCGACCGCACCGGCATCGTCGAATACGACCGCAGCGTCGCCTCCGACGATGCGGTGCTGGATGCCGCGATCGAGGCCGGCGCCGACGACGTGATCTCGAGCGAAAGCGGCCACGAGATCTACGCCTCGACCGAAGGCTATCGCGACGTCGCCAAGGCGCTGGAAGCCAAGTTCGGCGAGCCGCGCAAGGCCGCGCTGATCTGGAAGCCGCAGAACACGGTCGCGGTCGACGACGAGACCGGCGAGAAGCTGCTCAAGCTGATGGACTTGCTCAACGAGCACGACGACGTCCAGCACGTCTACGCCAATTTCGAGGTCTCGGACGCGCTGCTGGCGAAGATGGGCGGGTAGGGGCCACTTCCCCTGTTACTTCCGTTCTGTTTCTGTTTCCCCCACGGCGGCCAGCCGCTATCACTGACCCATGACGACGCTCCCGATTCGTGGCCCCGTTCGCATCATCGGCATCGACCCCGGCCTGCGCCGCACCGGCTGGGGCGTGATCGAGGCCGAGGGCAACCGGCTGATCTATGTCGCCTGTGGTTCGGTGGAACCGCCGGACGATTTGCCGCTGGCGAGCCGTTTGCTCGCGATCCATGAGGGGCTCGCCGCCGTCCTGTCCGGTCACAAGCCGATGGAAGCCGCGGTCGAACAGACTTTCGTCAACAAGGACGGCGTCGCGACGCTGAAGCTTGGCCAGGCCCGCGGCGTCGCCATGCTCGCGCCCGCGATGTTCGGCATCAGCGTTGCCGAATACGCGCCGAACCAGGTGAAGAAGACGGTGGTCGGCGCCGGCCACGCCGACAAGCAGCAGATCGCGATGATGCTCAAGATCTTGCTGCCCAAGGCCGATCCGCCGTCCGCCGACGCCGCCGACGCGCTCGCCATCGCCATCACCCATGCCCATCATCGCCAGAGCACCGCGCTCCGGCTGAAGGTGGCAGGCTTATGATCGGCAAGCTCAAGGGCCTGATCGATTCCTACGGCGAGGATTTCGTCATCCTCGACGTCGGCGGTGTCGGTTATCAGGTGCATTGCTCGACGCGCACGCTGCAGCATCTGCCCTCGCCGGGCGAGGCCGCCGTGCTGTCGATCGAGACCTATGTTCGTGAGGATCAGATCAAACTGTTCGGCTTCCGTAGCGACCAGGAGCGCGAATGGTTTCGCCTGCTCCAGACCGTGCAGGGCGTCGGCGCCAAGGTCGCGCTCGCCGTGCTCGGTACGCTGCAGCCGTCCGACCTCGCCAACGCGATCGCGTTGCGCGACAAGGCCGCGGTGGCGCGCACGCCTGGTGTCGGCCCCAAAGTCGCGGAGCGCATCGTCACCGAACTGAAGGACAAGGCGCCGGCCTTCGCCAATGTCGATCCGGCGGTCGTGCACCTCGCCGGTGCCGTCGACGACCAGCGCGCGCCGCGACCCGTGGCGGACGCGATCTCCGCGTTGGTCAATCTCGGCTACGGCCAGCCGCAGGCGGCGGCCGCGATCGCATCGGCCGCGCGCAGCGCGGGCGCGAGCGCCGAGACTGCGCAGCTCATCCGGCTGGGCCTGAAGGAGCTGTCGAAGTGAGTGCGGCCCGCGCCAATCCCGTCGCCGTTCTTTTTCGTCGCCTTTCGCGCGTGGCCGGTATCGTCGTGATCTTCTCCATTGTGGGGCCGCTGACGGTCGCGGCGCTGGTTTCGGTGATGGTGACGATGCTCGGTGCCGCGGTGCTGCAGATGTTTCTTGCGCTCCTCGAGCTGGAGGCGCTGCGCACCCTGGTTTCGGTCGCGATCGTGCTGCTGGCCATCGCCACGATTCTCGCCTCGTTCCTTCCTGCAGTCGCCGCCGGCTTGCTATTCGCGCTGGCCGCGGTCTACGCCGACCTCAACATGATCTGGATGGCGTGGCTCGCCGCAGCCGTGGCCGCCGCCGGCTTCGTCGGGTTTGGTATGTTCGTTGTGCCCGCCGAAACCTCGGCGGTGATCTTGCCGAGCGTCCGTTCCGCGCCTGAGGCGCTGAAGCTTTCCGCCATGCTCGCCATCGTTGCTGTCATCCCGGCCAGCCTGTGCTGGTGGCTCGCGAAACCGCTGCACCGTGTTATCCTGCCCGCATGAGCACTCCCCCCCGCATGGTCACGCCCGAGCGCCGCAGCGATGATGTCGGCGACACTGCGCTGCGCCCGCAATCGCTGTCGGACTTCGTCGGCCAGCAGCAGGCGCGCAAGAATCTGTCCATCTTCATCGAGGCGGCGCGCAAGCGCGGTGAGGCGCTGGATCACGTGTTGTTCGTCGGTCCCCCCGGCCTCGGCAAGACCACGCTGGCGCAGATCGTGGCCAAGGAGCTCGGCGTCGGCTTTCGCGCCACGTCAGGCCCGGTGATCGCCAAGGCCGGCGATCTCGCGGCACTCCTCACCAATCTCGAAGAGCGCGATGTGCTGTTCATCGACGAGATCCATCGCCTCAGCCCTGCGGTGGAAGAGGTGCTCTATCCCGCGATGGAGGATTTCCAGCTCGACCTCATCATCGGCGAGGGCCCGGCGGCGCGCTCGGTCAAGATCGAGTTGTCGAAATTCACTCTCGTCGGCGCCACCACGCGCGCCGGCCTGCTCACCAATCCCTTGCGTGACCGCTTCGGCATTCCGATCCGGTTGAATTTCTACACGATCGAAGAGCTTGAGAGCATCGTCACCCGTGGCGCCCGCGTGCTCAACGTCGGCATGAGCGCGGATGGCGCCAACGAGATCGCGCGACGCGCGCGCGGCACGCCACGTATCGCCGGCCGGCTGTTGCGCCGCGTGCGCGATTTTGCCTCGGCGGCCGATGCCGACCGGATCGATCGCAAGATTGCCGACCACGCGCTGAGCGCGCTCGAGGTCGACGCCGCCGGCCTCGATGCGATGGACCGCCGCTACCTCACCACCATCGCGCAGAACTATGGCGGCGGCCCGGTCGGCGTCGAGACGATGGCCGCCGCACTGTCCGAGCCGCGCGACGCGATCGAGGACATCATCGAGCCCTATCTGATCCAGTGTGGCTATCTGCAGCGCACCCCCGCGCGGCCGCCTGCTCACCTCGCACGCCTTCCGCCATCTCGGCATCAACGAGCCCTCGCGCGATGCGGCGGCACAGTTCGGCCTGTTCGGCACCGACGAGAGCGACGACTGATCCGCGCAAGTGCAGCCTGGTCGGGCCGTCATGAATTTCCGGTCATCTCGTGCAGAGGGTCTGCACAAACGCACCCCATTTCCGCTCCAATAGGGTCGCATCAGCAAACTGCATCACGATCGGGCTGCCATGATCACGCGCCGTCATTTCTTCCGTTCCATCGGCGGCCTGTCCGCCCTCGGCGTCTCGACCGCGGCCTATGGCGTCGGCGTCGAGCCGATGCTGCGGCTTCGGGTCACCCGCTATCATCCAACCCCGCGGCAATGGCCGGCGGATTTCCCGCTGAAGATCGCCGTGATCGCCGACATCCATGCCTGCGATCCCTGGATGTCGCTGGAGCGAATCGAAGCCATCGTCGATCGCACCAATGCGCTGAACGCGGATATGATCGTGCTGCTCGGCGACTATGTCGCGGGCCTGCACCAAGTCACGCGCATCATTCCGGCGAACGAATGGGCCAAGGTGCTGGCCGGCCTGAAAGCGCCACTCGGCGTCCATGCCGTCATGGGCAACCACGACTATTGGGCGGACAGGACCGTGCAGCAGGTGGGGCACGGGCCGACGGTTGCGCATCGCGCGCTGGAGGCAGCCGGCATTCCCGTCTACGAGAACGACGTCGTGCGGCTCACCAAGGACGGCCGCGCGTTCTGGCTCGCCGGCCTCGGCGATCAGCTCGCCTTTCTGCCGGCGCGGCGCTTCCGGAGCACGGGGCGCTTCGGCGCCGACGATCTCAACGCGACGCTTGCCAAGGTCACCGACGATGCGCCGATCATCCTGCTCGCGCATGAGCCCAATATCGCGCCGCGCGTGCCCGCCCGCGTCGCGCTGCAACTGTCCGGCCACACCCATGGCGGCCAGGTCCGCCTGCTCGGCTGGTCGCCGGCGGTTCCGCCGCAGCACGGCCTCCGGCTCGCCTACGGTCATGTCCGGCTGAAATGCGACGTCATCATCTCTGGCGGCCTCGGTTGCAGCATCATGCCGCTCCGCGTCGGTGTGCCGCCGGAGATCGTCGAGGTAACGCTGGGGCGGGGGCCGGTGGTCGTCTAGCCACGCTTGCGCAGCCGGCCGTTTTTGCGCAAAACGGGCTGGCTACCGAAATGCGAAGAGGCTCGTGACGTGACAGCTCATCTCGACGGCGAGATCCGCGACGGCCGCCACCATATGCAGGTTCGCGTCTACTACGAGGACACGGATTTCCCTGACTTGCCATTGTCGTAGTATGCAAACGTGCTTATCTCTCGCTCCTTGCTGCGGTTTTCGGGAGAAAGGTTCTTTCCGCAAAGCGCGGAGCTGTTCAGGTAGGGCGTATATTCGTAGGGCATCCGCTTGCGAACCGGATGCACTACTATGCATTCAATCAAGTTGCGGAAGGCAAGGCGAGTTTCGATCGCCTTCGGATTGGTTTTGAGCGCGGTGATAAGCCTTCTAACCTCCGAGGAGTATCGGTCACTGAATTTCGGGCGATCGAAGCCAACTATATTTTCGCCGCCACCGCCGAGCAGCCGCAAGCGCTCTTCAACGCTTTCCCGCTCCAGGTCGCACTCATCGATCCGCTTGAGCAATTCGTCCGGCTTGCGGCGGCTATTTGCGATGGCATAAGAGAGGCGTTCGATCTCGGTAGTCAATACGCGGCGTCGACGCTCTAGCTTATTGTGTTCGCTACCATTGTTCCGATCGTTTTTGCGCTCCTCCTTCCAAGTACGCATCGCCTCTTCAATGGCTTTCGGCGAAAGCAATTTCACCTGGATTTTTTCGGAGGCATCCTCGAGCAGAACGTCCATATCAAAGCTACGGGTGTGCTCGCAGGTGCCCCGCTGATGCGCGCTCGCGCATGCCGCGCGCGGCGCACCGTTACGCGAGGATTGAGCGATTCGCATATGGCCATTGCAGACGCCACACCGGAGCACACCGGCAAGCGGGTGCTCATTGTTGCGCGGACTCACGGCGCGACGCCGCGGCTGGCCAGTCGGTCCGAACATAGACACCGCGCGCACCCTACGAACCTTCTGCGCTAGATCCCAGAGCCCTTGCGGAACGATCCGTAGCTCTGGCTTTTTGACGATAATGTGGCGTTCAGCTGGATTGCGGCGCTTCTGTTTCTTCTGCGTCTCTGGGTTAAGAGTTGTCGAGCGAACGTTCCAATGTATCTCGCCGATGTAGAGTTCGTTGCCGATAATGCCGCGACCATGCCGACCGCCTGTGATGCACTGATGGTTCCAGGTGGTGCGACCCGCCTTGTTCTTGTGACGAGTTGCCCCTGGTGAGGGCACACCTTCGCGGGTGAGGTCAGCGGCGATAGTTCGGGTCGAGCGGCCCGCTGCATATTCTTTGAAGATGCGGAGCACAATCTTTGCTTCGTTCTCATCGATTACGCGCTCGCCGGGCGCGCCCGGCCTTGGCCGATAACCATAGGCGTATGAGCCCGGAATTCTTCCGTTCGCAACAGCGTTGTCATGGCCGCGCCGAACCTTTTCGGCGAGCTGCGGCTTGTAAATCGTGTTGTACAGACTTGCGATGCTAATGTCAGTGGCGGTCGCGTAGACTCCTTTCTGATCCATCAGCTCAACGCCGTTGAACTCGAAAACCTGCTTGAGACGCTGGATGGTTGCGGGATCGCGCGACAAGCGGTCGAAATGCTCAACGACGACTACGTCAAACTGCCGGCTTCGCACACCGTTGAGCAAGCGCTGATAGCCGTCCCGCGCACCTTCGGTAAGACCAGATTTTGCGGCATCCACAAACTCGCCGACGACATCGAGGTTGTTGCGCAATGCGACCTTGCGGCAGAGTAACAGCTGACCGTCAATCGAGCTCGCCTTTTGCATGTCGCTCGAATAGCGCGCGTATATTACGGCCGTTTTCTTCGATGACGGTGTCGTCATGCCGGTCCTCTATCGGCTGCCCCGAGCCATGATTTTCATCCCGTGCGATCTGACGGCCGATGGCGCGCGCCAACTCAAACCAGATTTCCTCATTGTCCGGATTATCCCAGCTCTGAGGATGGGAGGGGGCAAGCGGTCGAATGGTCGCTCGTTGTCTTCGGAAAGATCGGATGCGGGTAGGCATTTGCAAACTCGCGAGCGGAAGCTAGCGTAAATTTCCGCGCTGCGCTACGGCCAAGCCGCAGCGATTACTCGCAACGCGTCCCTCATGCTGGCTTCGGCAGCGTCGAATGAAAATGAAATTCGTCAAGTGCCGCAGCGTGCGTGAGGGCATTCCTGGCGATGAGGCGCGTAGTCCAGAGCAGAAATGCTAAGCAAAGCGGAGTAAAAATACTGGCGGCGGCGTAAGTTTGTTATCGGGTGCGGGTGCGGGTGCGGGTGCGGGTGCGGGTGCCCGGTGCGTAGGAGCCGTCCTCGGTTCCCCACATATTGTAGTGGCTGCCGCAGAGCCCCGGCGAACTGTAACGTTCAGCCCAGACGCGGTGGTCCGACCCCAAGGACCCTTCGATGATTGGGTCTTTTCTTATTCCGCTTGTTCGATCTTGCGTCGAGGCTCCAAGAGCCAGCAATCGCGTCTTCGTGAGCTCCGCAGTAGGGCGCGAAAAGCACTGTCAGAAATACTCGTGTTCCTCAGCATGCTGTAACTGGCGCTCGGGCAACCGGTTCGCCGGCAAGAGGGCCGGGCCGGTCAGCTGGCGGCCGGAAGGCTGACGCTCGAATCATCGCTCAAAGGCGCGATGATTTCTAGCGTCATGTAACGGGCGCGCTGGACGGCCCATTGTCGTTCTGTTCGAGCAGGACCACTCCAATGAGGCGAACCATGGCCTCCTCGTTGGGGAACATGCCGACCATATGTCCAAACCGGTTCACAGCCTTGCTGCACCACATCGAGAAAGACGCTCTGCTTCGGGCGTTTCGACGACAAAAGCCCGCAGGCCGGCGCGGAGGTCGATGGGATAAGGGTGGCAAAGTACGAAGAGGGGCTCACGGACCAATCCGCGATCTCTGCGCACGGGTCCACACTGTCCCTACCGGCTACAGCCGGTGCGGCGCGTCTACATCCCCAACCCGACGGGGGTAGGCGGCCTCTCGGTGTGCCGGCCGCTAGAGGACAAGATCGTCCAAAGCGCGGTGGCCGAGGTGTTGAGCGCCGCCTATGAGCTCGAATTCCTCGGGTTCTCCTACGGCTCCCGGCCGGGGCGGGATCCTCAGATGGAGCTTGATGCCCTCGATCCGGCTATCATGACATATCCAGTGTCTTCGATTCGGTCGACCACGAGTGGCTGCTGCGGATGGTGGCGCACAGGATTGCCGATCCTCGTATCCTGCAGCTCATCGAGATGCGGCTGCGAGCTGGCGTTCGTGAGAGCGGCGAGAAGCAAGACACACGCCGCAAAGGGCAGGATCAGTCCGCTCCTTTCCAACATCTTCCTGCATTACCTCCTCGATCGCTGGGTCGACCACTGGAGCGGTCGCCATGCAGCGCGGTCGCGTTGTGACCGTGCGCTTTGCGCACGACTTCGTCATCGGCTTCGAGAGCAAGGCAGATGCCCAGGAAATGCTCTTGGCCCTCAATGCGCGACTGGCCGGCGCTCCATGCGGACAAAACCCGTTGATCGAGTTTGGCGCGGTTCGCGGCCCTCCCGCGTCAGCCGCGCAGCGAGCGGTGGCCGAGACCTTCGCCTTCCTGGGATTCACTTACTTTGCGGGCGGACCCGAGATGGCCGGTTCATCGTGAAGCACAAGACCGAAGGGAAACGCCTGTGCTCTCGAGCAACATCACAAGTCTCGCGCGGCTCATGCGGGCGTCGCTCTTCGACAAACGTTGGTATAGGTTATGCAACCCGTTCTATATCCCCCGCTTACCTCTGTAGAGTTGAGCTGCCCGTCGGCTTGTCTGTAGTTTCAGCGTCGAAGCTGGACCGTCCGAAGGGTGGGGCGGCGCGAAATCCTAAGCTGAGTTGATAAGTGTGCTGCAAGGCATTGCTGCCATTGAGGCGTGGGACGAGGTTAAATGGAAATACGTCAGCCCACTTCCGCGGTGGAGGTCCATCAGCACATTGTGTGCTCGCTCCAGAAGCAAGACCCAGTGATCTTGGACATCGGCTGCTACGACGGAGCTGACTCTTTACATTGTCTGCGGCTTTGCCCAGAGGCTCAGCTCTACTGCTTCGAGCCGGCCCCCCCGGGGCGGTTGCTAGCTTAAGAGAAACATGGGGCTATACCCTGAGAAGGTGCCCCTAGCCACAGTCGCCGCGTTGATGACTGTTGCTGTAGCCTGGCTTACTGGCGAATTTCCGTCAGTCTCTTGAATGCGAGCATCGCGATGGCATTTACCGAGCTCTTCATCAAACGTCCTATATTGTCTATCGTCGTCAGTCTCCTGATCCTGCTGACCGGCATTGGTGCGGCCACCGTTTTGCCAATCCGGCAGTATCCTAAGCTGACCAACACGGTCGTCAATATCACTACCTCTTATCCTGGCGCCTCCGCCGACATGATCCAGGGGTTCATCACCACGCCCCTTGAGCAAGCGCTCGCTTCGGCCGAAGGCGTTGATTACATTACGTCCTCCTCGGTGCTCGGTGCCTCGACGATCCAGGTCTATATCAAGCTCAATTTCGAGCCCAACGAGGCGCTCACTGAAGTGCTCTCCAAGGTCAACTCGGTCAAATATTTAATCCCTAAGGAATCGAACGATCCGGTCGTCACCAAATCTGCCGGTCAGACCACAGCTGTCATGTATATCGCCTTCTCCAGCGAAGAACTGACGGCCAGCGCGATCTCCGACTATCTCTCGCGCGTGGTGCAACCGATTATGTCAACTGTAGATGGCGTCGCAGCGGCAGACATCCTCGGCGGCCAGAGTTTTGCGATGCGGTTATGGCTCGATCCCGCGAGAATGGCGGGCCACGGCGTGTCGCCAGCTGATGTTTCTGCTGCAATCGCGGCCAACAACTTCCAGGCTGCGGCCGGCCAGACTAAGGGCTATTTCACTCTCTCCGACGTCACGGTCAACACTGATCTGCGGAGTGTTGATGAATTCAAGCGCATGATCGTCAAAGCCAATGACGGCGGCTTTGTGCGCATGGAGGACATCGCGACAGTCGAGCTTGCGGCGCAGAGCACAAACGCCAGCGTCGCGATGAACGGCGAACACGCTATCTTCGTCGCCGTGCAGGCGAGCCCAGAAGGTAATCCACTGAACATAGCGCGAGGCGTTCGGGCACTGCTTCCAGAAATGAAGCGCAGCCTGCCGCCATCGCTGAAGATGGAAGTGGCCTACGACTCCACCAAGTTCATCCAATCATCGATAGACGAGGTGGAGAAGACGCTCCTTGAGGCGGTCGCGATCGTGGTGTTGGTGATCTTCCTGTTCCTGGCCTCCTTGCGGTCTGTCATCATTCCGGTCGTCACCATTCCGCTGTCCATTATTGGCGTCTGCAGTATGATGCTGGCGCTGGGGTTCTCATTCAATCTGCTGACCCTCCTTGCGATGGTGCTTGCGATCGGTCTTGTGGTTGATGACGCAATTGTCGTGGTGGAGAACGTTCATCGCCATATGGAAGAAGGTGCGTCGCCCGCGCAGGCCGCTACGAACGGCGCAGGCGAGATCGTCGGCCCCGTCCTCTCCATGACGATTACGTTGGCCGCCGTGTACGCGCCCATCGGCTTTCTCGGCGGCCTCACCGGCGCGCTGTTCCGCGAATTCGCGTTTACACTGGCGGGTTCGGTGATCGTGTCGGGCGTGATCGCGTTGACGCTGTCGCCCATGATGTGCGCGGTCTTCCTGAAGAGCGCTGAAGAGGGGCGGTTTGCAAAGTTTGTGAATCGTGTGTTCAGCGCCATGACGCGCTGGTACGGCCGCAAGCTCGACCGCTCGCTCGACTATCGCCCGATTACCGGGCTGTTTGCGCTGACCATGCTGGGCCTCGTCGCCTTTCTGTATATGCACACTTCCAAGGAACTCGCACCCGAGGAGGATCAGGGCATCGTATTCGCACTGACAAAAGCGCCGAAATACGCCAATATTGATTACCTGGATTATTACGGCGCCAAGCTCGACAAGGCACTCCAGAAGTTTCCCGAGACGGATTTTCGCTTCGTGCTCAACGGCATCAGCGGTCCGCAGGGCGGCATGGCCGGGATGTTGCTTAAGCCTTGGGCCGAGCGCAAGCGCTCATCGATCGCGCTGAAATCGCTGGTCCAGGCCGAGCTGTCCAAACTGGAAGGCATCAACGCATTTGCCTTTAGCTTGCCGCCGCTTCCGGGCGGTTCGGGCGGCTTACCAGTGCAGATGGTGATCAAGTCGACGCTCGGTTTCCAGTACATCTACGAGCAGATGTCGGAGCTGAAGGATGCCGCGCGCAAGAGCGGTCTGTTCATGGTCAGCGACTCTGACCTTGAGTTCAACCAGCCGGGGGTGCGAATCAAGGTCGATCGATCCAAGGCGAGCGACCTTGGCATCACCATGCAGAACGTCGGTAGCGCGCTCGCGACCCTCCTTGGCGGAAACTACGTCAATCGCTTCAACCTGCAGGGCCGCTCCTACGAAGTGATCCCGCAGGTGCCGCGCGAGAAACGCCTGACGCCGGAATCACTTGGGAGCTATTATGTCAAGACAGCGGCGGGCTCGATGCTGCCGCTATCGACCGTGGTCTCCATCGAGACTGCGACCAATCCGAACGCACTCACCCACTACAACCAGCTCAACTCCGCGACCTTCCAAGCCGTACCGATGCCCGGCGTCACGATCGGTCAGGCTGTGGACTTCCTCGACGTCGAGGCAATGAAACTGCCCGCAGAGTTCAGTCACGACTTCCTCGGGGACGCCCGTCAATATGTGCAGGAGGGTAACAAACTAGTCATCACCTTTGCGTTTGCACTCATCGTCATTTTCTTGGTGCTTGCGGCGCAGTTCGAAAGTCTGCGCGATCCCCTCATCATCATGTTCAGCGTTCCCATGGCAATCGCCGGCGCCTTAATCCCGCTATTCTTTGGCTTGGCGACGATGAACATCTACACCCAAATCGGACTGTTGACATTGGCTGGGCTGATATCCAAGCACGGTATTCTGATGGTCCAGTTCGCCAATCAGCTGCAGCTCAAGGAGAGACTCGATTCCCGCTCGGCCATCGAGATGGCGGCGCGCGTCCGCCTCCGCCCAATCTTGATGACCACCGCGGCGATGGTCACGGGCCTCTTACCTTTGTTGACCGCAACGGGTGCTGGCGCCGCGAGCCGCTTCTCGATCGGGCTCGTGGTCGTCGCGGGCATGTCCATCGGCACGCTGTTCACGCTTTTCGTGCTGCCGGCGCTCTATGTCGCGATCGCGTCGGATCACCGCGCCGACGCGAGTTCCGATCACGTCCAGAACGCCGCCGAGCTCGCCTTCATCGGAGCATCCGATGCCCACCTGGCCAAGCGATGATCCTAACGATCAACTCGGGTTTGCTCGATCGCGCCGCTAGCGTAGCGGCGCTGCTCGCCGACCGCGGTAACTTGATCGCACTGGGTGCCTGCAGTTCATGGCGGCGGACAGGAAGGATGATCCGCGGCTGCTGCGCTTCGTCTCAATCTACTGCTTGCCCGAGGTGAAGGACTACATCGCGACCAAATACGGCCGCTTCATTGTGCAGATGTGGTGAGCGACGGATGCCTGGGAGGGTTTCACGGTCCCTTGCGCGTCCGGAGCTTCAAACCGGTGGTGCGAAGCTTGGGGGAATCATGTGTTCGGCGAAGAGCGCGTCGCGGATCCGTTTCTGCTCCGACAGGCGGATGCTGTTGTTACCTGACGAGCAGGCCACCGCCACGTGAGTTGCCGGACATCACGGCAGCATAACTCGCAGGATTGACGTCGCCCGGGACAGGGACAGAATCCATGTTCCCCGAATGGGTGGCGTACCCATTTTTCAATTGGTTCTTGGTGGAGAATTATTCACTTCCTGACCGCGCTGCAATTGCTGTCTGAAAAGAGACCGCTGATTTGCTGCAGGCTTAGATAGTTGCCAAGAAATTCAATCCCCGCCAATTTTGGGCGCGAAACGAGCCGGCCAAGACGCGATAGTCCGGCGATTACTCGAGCGCGGCCGCCATTTCGGCTAAGGTTTGGGGATCGGAGGCTCCCGGGATGAACCCGCGGTCGGTGCGGGCCTGACTGCACTCTATCGGATGCGGCGGGGCGAGGCATCGGTTCCTGTGGACAGCTGTTCGCCCGGTTTACGTCCGCAGCTATTGGTTGGGTGGAAATAACCAGTCGGCCAAGGGATGCATCCGTGACCAGTCAGCGCGGACGCTCGAGTCCGGCACCTCGCCAGCTTCAATTGAGGCTTCGCCCGTCGAAGTGTCGAACGGGGGGTATTGACGGCGATGTCTATGGCACGCTCGCGCACATGCGGGCTTGCGCGATCTTGCATCAACCCGTGCTCCTCGCATTGGCGGCTAGCGCCGACCTGCTGCAGCACCAAGTCGCCCAGCCGCAGCGTCCGGAATGGCGGGTCGTCTCGCCGGTACAATCAGCATCGAATTCGCTCCTGAGGACGAATCGCTCTGATCGTTCCGCGGTTAGCACAACGCGGGATTCCGAATCGTTTGGCCGGAAGCTTTTCGAATGCGGTCACGTGATGGGTGTCCTCATAGCCAAACCGGGCGCTCCGGTCGGATCCAAGGGCTCTTCTGTGAGCGCGGAAATCTGGCCGCGGGCGTGGCGGATGAAGAGCCGAATCGCAGATCGAGCAAGTCCGCTTCTGAGCCGAAGAACGACAGGCGCGCCGCATCGACACAGTCCCAAATCAGCGCTGAATTCAGCGATCGGGCCCGTCATATTCCGCCCAACTATCCGTCGTCTCGTACACCCTCACGCTCGAGAGTTGGGCGAGGCGCGGTTTCGCGTGCTCCCAGATCCAGATGGCGATATTTTCCGCCGTCGGATTTTCCAGTCCCGGGACGTCGTTCAGGCAATGGTGATCGAGCTTCTTTATAAGAAGGCCAAACGCTTCCTCCATGTTGAAGAAATCCATTACGAATCCGGTGTGCGGATCGACGGCCCCGTTCAGCACGACCTCGACGCGATAGGAATGACCATGCACCCGATGACAGCGATGTGTCTGCGGGACGTTTGGAAGTCGGTGCGCTGCCTCGAACTTAAATGCTTGGGATATCTTCATGTGATGCCGAGTGTTTGTGGGACTGCACGCTGAGCCGCCATTTCGGCTGAGCCAGGCAGTCCGAGATAGCCCGCCGCTCGACGGCGTCAGGGCGGTCTTTCGATCGAAGCAGAAATTGTTCAAGCCACGCTCATCGAACCGGTCTGGCAGGCTGCCGGTTGCGGCCACACGAATTTTCAGTTCGTGTCCGCGAGTGACGGCCAGTGCGGCGCGATTTACTGACGCAAATCCAGTCACCACGCTGGCCGGGGCCGGCAGCCTGCCGTTCGTCTCGATCGCGCTGAGGAACCCGATCTCGTGTAAAGATTGCAGGACATCATCGAACCACCACAGTGGTTCTGAGCACGTTCATTGCTTGTGCCATGCAGATGATGGAGCGTCTACTACAAGATCCGGTAGATGCCAAAACCAACTTGAGGCTCTAGGGTCTGGCCGCGTTTCCCCGCCGATCATCATCCCGAGAAGTGAACGCAACCGGCACGATGCTCAACCAAAGGGCGGAACGGCACAATATGACTAGCAGAACCTGGGGGCTACCCTCGAACACCTCAGTCAGTATTCGCTACAACTGACGGGAGGCGTATGCCCAGGCAAAAATCAGCTTTGAAAACGTCAACCTATCCAGGCGATCACGGCGTGCCAGAGCAGATCCAGAGAGGATTGCGCTGAGTACGCCATCGTCGAATTCGGAAAAATTCACTCGTCCGTGAATGGACCGAATACAGAATTCGCCCTCGACAGCAAGCGCAATGTGATGCCAAAGAAAAAACAGCACGTCGATCTATCGGACCAGAATCTCTTGAGTCTTATCCTGCGGCTCGCCATTCCGTCGGTTGTTGGATTATCGATCCATGCGCTGCAGCAGGTCGTCAACGCGATCTTTGTTGGCGCCCTAGGCGCGCAGGCGATCGCAGCTGTTAGCATGACCTTGCCGATCGTGGTCCTGCTCGCCGCAGCCGGACAGGGGATCGGTGTTGGAGCAGCGTCGTTCATATCTCGTCATCTGGGCGCTCGTGAGTACCTAGAAGCGAGTCGAGGCGCAAGCACGGCACTCGCGCTCGCCGCTCCGATCGGTATCATAGTCACCCTCACTCTGCTTCCAAATCTGCCAGGGATATTTGCAACGCTCGGAGCAACCCCAACCATCATGCCCGTGGCGCTCGACTACGCGGGAACGGTTTTGTTGGGGTGCACCCCGATGCTACTAAATACCGTCAGCGGGTTCATTGTAAGAGCCGAAGGCTATACACGATTTAGCATGTGGGTGATGATGACCGCGTTTATCCTGAACGCTGTGCTTGATCCCGTCTTCATATTTTCACTTGACCTTGGCGTGCGAGGCGCAGCCCTCGCAACGCTGGTGTCTCAGATCTCTGCTGTCGGACTGTATATCGCGTATTTTACGAAGCTTGGCGGGACGGTTCTCGTCAGGATATCTCACATATCATTGCGAGCAGATCGCATCAGACAGCTCGCGTTGGTAGGCGCGCCGGCGACAATGACGAGTATCTTATCTGCTCTTGCCGTTATGCTCTTGTACGGAGCTGCTGCGCCGTTCGGCGACGATTCCATCGCCGCGGTTGGAATAGCTGTGCGTATCTTGATGGTCGGCGCACTGCCTATCACCGGGTTCTGTATTGGCGCTCAAGCTATCCTGGGTTTCGGTTGGGGCGCACGCGACTATGCTCATATATTGAGGGCTGCGAAGTTCATGCTCTTCGTGACGATCGCATTCTCGGTGCTGTATTCTGCTGCCGTTGTGATTTTCGCGAGGCCTTTAGTGAGCCTATTTAGCGATAACGAGTACGTCACCGAAATTGCCGTCTCGACCTGCATCGTGTTCCATCTCTTCTTTGGACTGTTTGGGGTGCAGAGTTTCGTGACGGCAATGCTTCAGTCATTTGGGAGAGCGCGCCTCAGTGCAATTGTGTCCTTGGCCAGGCAGGGGTATCTCTTCATACCGGCCGTACTGTTATTCCCGCTGGTAGCGGGTTTTAACGGACTGTTAGCCAGTCAAGCGCTCGCAGAGCTTGGCGCCGGAATAATCGCTCTCATCGTCATGTTCAACCAGTTCGGCGAGCTCAGACGAGCGCTCCGGCACGGTCCTCAAGAGCGATCGGGATAGCGGGTTGAGCTGAGAACGGATATGATCGAGGCACAGATCATTGGGCGCTAGCCTCCTGGGAGGCTCGCCGTTAAAGCGTGATGGGACTAGCTTCGATAGCCTGAGTTTTTGAGGTAGTTGGCGCATTCTTCGGGTGTAAATGCATAAAGGAGTTCGCCGATGGCGGCGCAGACCGCATCGACGGTTCGTGCGGCTGCCTTGCGGAGCAGATGCTTGAGTTTGGCAAAGACTCGTTCGATGCGGTTCAGGTCGGGTGAGTATTTTGGCAGGAAGAAGAGCTTTGCTCCGGCGAAGCGGATGAGCTGGCGCACGGCTTTGCTTTTGTGGCTGCCGAGATTGTCCGGGACGACGATGTCGCCGGGCCGAAGGGTCGGCAGGAGAACCTTCTCCACATAGATCCGGAAGCTCACGCCATGATTGGTCCCTCGATGAACCATGGCGCATCGATCCGGTCATGGCGCAGGGCCGCCAGAAAGGTAATGGTTTTCCAACCCATCTGGCCCCGAGCAACGCTGCCGGTCTCATCGACCCGCTTCATCCAGCCGATCGCCGTGCTGATCGCCACTCCAAACTGCTTGGCGGCCCGATTGCGCGCCCTAACGGCCAAATTAAGGGCGTCAGCTCTTACGGCATTGATATCGGCCAAAGGCTGGAAAGTCGAAGCGCCCCAAGGCAGTGGCAATGTGGTCGGCCGCGAAGCGGGGGTGATCTCAATCGAGAGCTGACTGTCACACCAGTAACATGCGGTGTTTCCGAATTGGTGAATGGAAATGCGAACCCCCTTTGCGCTTTGCTACTCTATGGCAAGCAGCTAAATGCAATGGCGCCAATACAAAAGGTGATGCTAACTTTTGCTACAAACCAGGTAAACACTGGCACGGTCATCGACAAGGCCTACAGCCAGAGCATCTTGATTGACCTTACCTTATACTCAAACCGAATGTCGCATACGACATAAACAACGTCTGGGAGTGGGGAAACTTCAGCTGGGCCCAGTCGATACGACGGATGAGATTCTGACGCGCGCAGCTGCCTCTCGGCATCGGATGGATTTCGCGTGCCTCAGTGCCGTCTTGAATACGGCAGCGAACGAACGAAAAAATGTTGGGCCAGTGTTCGAACCTGCGGGACTCGATCACGCCTCGTGAATGTATCATCAGGTGAATCAGGCCGTAACCAGCTATCGGAGAACTTGCACATCTTGATCGGGCTACCGGCCGAACAGGATGTGAAGATTGGCGGAGGCCAGGACGGCCCCACGCGAATGGTTAGAATACGTTATCGACGATGTCTTACGTGTTTGCTGACTTTGCCGATCACTGCCCCTGGCACTACGGCCAGGCGCGTCCGTATAAGCACGACTTGAAGAGAGGCCGGAGCACTGACCTATGGACAAGCGGCCTCTCGATCGCGGCGCATCGTCTCATCCGCCGCATCGGGTTGGAGACAGGGCGATGGCGAGTTGGCTGTGGCATGACCTTCGTAGGTTGATCCTCTGGCGTTGTGCATCGACTCGCGGCATGCTCGTGAGCCCTTCGCGTACAAGGGCAAGTGCAGAATCGCGGCTCATGCGGCATTCTCGCGATAACGGGTGCTCTCGTGCAGCATCTGCAAAACCGCGCTACGGTTCAGAAGTCCGCGGTCGATCGCGATTTCGATGAAGGGCCGCATTTGCTCAGCGGCTGTAAGCACAAGTGTCGATACCTGTTCATAACCAAGGCGCGGTACGAACACGGTCGCAAGAGCCGAAGATTGCATCAAGTTGCTGAGCGACCGTTCCCGGTCTGCCCGGATCCCCGAGATGCATTGGTCGGCAAATATTCTGGCCGATCGCGTCAAAAGCTCGATCGAATCGAAGAGGCGCGAGGCGATGACTGGCTCGAAGTGATTGATTTCGAGTTGGCCGCTCAACGCTGAGAGAGATACTGCGGCGTCGTTGCCCACGATAGCGAACGCAACTTGCTGGATCATCATCGGCAGGACTGGATTGAGTTTACCTGGCATGATCGAAGAACCGGGCTGGAGAGCGGGCAACCGCAATTCGCCAAGCCCCGTATTTGGCCCAGAGGAAAGGATGATCAGGTCAGAGGCGATTTTCGCCATTACCTCTGCTGCGATGCGGATTTCCGACGACACGCGTGCGAAGGCGTCGGCGTTCTGCATGGCATCGAACATGTCGTCGCCTGGGCGTACCGCGTGGCCCAAGATTGCCGCAAGATGTCCATAAACGGCACGGCGATAGCCCGGCACTGCTCCGAGCCCGGTGCCAATCGCAGTGCCTCCGAGGGGAAGCACCATCAATTCCTGGCGCGCCACGGACAGCTTCAAGGAGAGCCGCTTGATCGCTGATGCGTAACCGCCGAACGCCTGACCGAGCGTCATCGGCTGGGCGGCCTGCATGCATGTGCGGCCGACGCGCAATACGTCAGCGAATACAATGGCCCGCTCCGAAAGAGCGGCCGCCACCTGGTCCAGCGCACCCACCAGATCGCCGGACTTTTCGTGCGCCGCCAACTTGAGCGCCGAGGGCAGCACATCGTTCGTCGACTGGCATAGGTTCACGTGATCATTTGGATGGATCACGTCGTACCGACCGGGCTTTTCACCGACAATTTGCAGGGCCCGGTTCGCCAGAACCTCGTTCATGTTCATGTTGATCGATGTACCGCCGGAGCCTTCGAGCAAATCGATGATAAACTGCCCATCGTGTTTACCAGCAATGACCTCGTCCGCAGCTGCGATTAGTGCTCCTGCTACTTTGGCGTCGAGGGCTCCGAGCTCACGGTTCGCCGCCGCGGCAGCGCGCTTGATGCGCGCTAGTGCCCGAAGAAGTGCCGGCTGATCACCGAGCTTCTGGAGTGAGATGTCGAAGTTCTCGCTCCCACGCAGGGAGGCCAAGCCGTACAGGGCGCGCAGCGGCAGCTCGCGCGTTCCTAGACTGTCTATTTCGGTGCGAGTCGCTGACATCTTTGATCCCGGGTTCGGACGCTACGCAAACAACTCTCTCCGAAGACGGGTGAGAGTTAAAGCTAAGATCGGAGATGTTATGAAGGCTAATAAGTATGATTAATTAGGGTTATACTGTTCGTCGAGAGTCCGGGTGGAGCCACCCGCAACGCACCGGCAGGCGGCGTCCTCGTGAGCGAGCGGATCCAACACGATGCTGCCGACGGAACGAGCCATCCAGGGAATTTGAGCCGCGATCTGGGGCAAGGTCCAGTTCCGCAGGAGCACACAAGTATCATCCGCTATTCGCGCAGCCAACGTGCCTAATCCGCCTTGCTTAGTCACCAACGCGATCGTGCGCGAGAGGCCGGTCGCCGGCAATGGCATGACTTCGAGCGCCGGTCGATGGACGGCAGCCTGCAATATGCACAGGGGTGTTGTAATCGCCACGCCCATGCCATTGGCGACCATCGAGAGCAGCGAGTCCGACGTGTCGAACGACATCGTCTGCGGATGCTCTATCCTTAGACGCCGGAGATGACGTTCAATTTGCGTTCCCATGTGCGAACGCGCGGTGTAGCGGATAAGTCGGTGCTCGAGTAGTAGGTCGTCCAGTGGACGATCGCGAAGAGTATCCGCCCAGGCAATCGGTGCTACCAGGAGGAATGGCTCGCGCAATAGGGGTAAGCGGGTAACTTCGTCAACGCCCTCCATTGGATCCGATGTGACAGCTGCATCGATCTCGTTGCGCATCAATGCCTCGGCGTGCGCGGGTACCAGCCCCGAATACGCGCTCACGCGAAGCGCGATTGAACCCGCCATGAGGCTGCGGACCAACAGTGGTCCCACTGTGGACGCGAACGTGTCGATCATCCCGAGCCGAAGGTCCTCGCGTTCGGGACGCGCTGCGGCGGCCCGCATTTCCTCGACAGCTCGTCCGACGCGCAGGGTTATCTCGCGCATGTGGGTGAGCAGAGCTTGCCCCGCCTCCGTGGGCCCAAGGGGACGACGATCGCGACGGACGAGGGATGCGCCAATATGCGCCTCCGCGCGCTTCATCGCTTGTGAAACGGCCGATTGAGTGATGCCAAGTCTGAGGCCGGCCGCGCTCATGCTGCCCTCTTCGATGACGACGGCCGCGACTTCCAGTACACGCAAATCAGGCAAACTAAACATAGGAAGCCTACGCTAATGGATTTTTATCGGGTGTGCCACTAGTCCGTTTTCTCAGTTGCGGCGAGTCAATCTACTCGACAGGTTGGCGCACCGGAAACTCGCGCTTACTGCGCAAACAGCCGATTCCAAAGCCGCAGCGGTGGAACTGTTCGATGACACTTCATTTATCGACATTTCCAACCGCTCCAATTTCGGCGCAGAGTTCGATCCGGTGTGTCTGGAGAGTCCGCGCCAAATGACAACATTTCCGGGTGGCGGATCGGCGGCCCTGGCCAGGTCGCCACCCAATTGTGCAAGTTCGGTCAAGTAGAATGCGGGGTTCCAAGGCGACCTCGTCGAATGCCGACGTCCTTGATGAGTTCATCGGGCAATACGATCTCGGTGTCCGTGGAGGCGATCTTCGGTGATGCGTCCGGGCCGTACGATTGAGCATGATGAGCCAGAGGACGCGCCAGCTGAGAGGGCAGACGACCGCCATCAAACTAGCGAGCCGCTCTGCGGTCCGCAGTTTTGAGTCCTCCGCCCTGCAGCCCGATTTTAGGAGCTTCTGGAACAGCTCGATTTTCGTGCACGCACCTATTGGATCATGGACGTAGCCGCGCCTCTCTCTTGTCAACGATGAGCGCGCCGCCTTTGTCCACGAGGTCAGAAGTTGACCGCGATGGCCGCCGCGCATGAGCTCCCTCTTGAGCCTTTTGGCCGACGCGGGCGTCGATGTGTAGGTGCCTGCGAGTTCGCGGATATGGGTATCCGCAGACACGTCCGACCACCGGCCGATGATCCAATGCGACGGCCGTCCCGAAAGGAGTGAAGCCACCTGCCACAATGCGCTCAAGAGCGTAAACTTGATCTAGAGGCCGCGCCGATCTTGCGTCTCGTCTTCGGCACCATCATGCGAGTTCATTGACAGTAAGCCCAGTTCTAGACCATGGCTTTGAGATCCCAGTGGGTCTAAGGACGCAATTGATCGAAGTCGCTGGTTGGAGTGCCATTGTGATGCTGGTGAGCGCTCAATCAGGAAAGCACGCAAGTAGACGTCATCAGCTTGCTCTTCCGCGCAGGAAGGCGATGATGGCTCAGCTGCTCGGCAGCGCCTCGGAAGAGCCAGCAAAGAGCGCCTTCGGTTGAGCGCAATAGGACCGATCATCGAGAAGCGCGTCACACGCCAGCGTGAGGACGCTCACGGGATGAAGAAGGCGAGCTTGCCCGTCTGTCGGGTAGCGTCAATTATGATGCTAGAATGCGGGGTAATCTCAGGACACAGACATTGTTGTGTGGAAAGAATGCAAAAGTGTCCCGCAGTGCGGTAGACCGCTCGACCGAATGCTCCTCGCAATGCCGCAACGGCGCAATCGCCCGAGATGTTCGCGTACATCGCCAGAAACTTCGATGCCGAGTTCCTCAACGAGTTCTCGGGCAAGGCCTGGCGTGGTGTTTCACCCCCCTTCGACCGGTCCGCCGGGCTGCACGAACATTTTGGTCCAACGCTCGCGTACCAGCGGAAGGTTTCGTGCGACATTCGTGGTAGGGCACGCGGCGATCCGCGCCGTGCGCACGGCTGCGGCGTTATCCATCAAGCAACGCCCCCTTTTTTAGATCACCCTCTGGGGCCGCTTGCGGGAGAACTATCAGCAGAGGGATGATGACGACCATACCAGCTGCCAGCATCACTCCTGATGGGCCGGCTACAGTCAACACCTGGGCGCCGAGGACGGCTCCGAAGCCGATGGCCGAATTGATGACCGCCGAGTGCATCGCGGCAGCAGTCATCACTGTCGAACCGGCGGCGCGCAGGATCCAGGTCTGGAGTCCCGCGAACAGCGCCGCGACGGCCGCGCCCCAGATGACCAGCAAGACAAGGACCCGGCCTGTCCCCAACTGGGGACCAAACCATCCAAGGCCAACGAGCGCCAGACACAGAGCAAGCAGCCCCGCAGTGATGATGGGTTTCATGAAGCGGTCGATGAGGACGCCCGCCAAGATGTTCCCCAGGAATCCTGCTCCGCCAAAGCCGAACAACAGCGCGCCAATCATGACTTGGGCAACATTTGGAATCTCGTTGAGGAATGGTTCTATAAATGTGTACGCCCCGAAATGCGCCGCCGCCATGAATGTCGTTACGGCATAGATCCCCAACAGGTCATGCCTGCGGCAGACTGATCCAAGCTCTCTCCATCCCGCTGGCGTCCCGGCCTGCATTTTCGGAAGAACTGCCACCATCAGGGCTGAGGTGATCAGTCCGATGGCGCCGATCAATCTGAACGCTGCACGCCATCCGCTCACCTGACCGACGAAGTTCGCGAGCGGCACGCCAACAACGGTCGCCATCGAGATCCCGCCGAATACGATTGCCGTCGCAACACCCATACTGCCGGACGGCGCAATCTTAGACGCAACCACAGCCGCCATGGCCCAATAGAAACCGTGAACGACAGCGCCCACCGTGCGTGCCAGCAACAGCCCTTCGAAAGTGTGAGACATCGTCGCCGCAAACGTTGTTGCGGAAAGGATAATAGTTAAGGCGATGACTAGCGGCTTGCGAGGAAACTTCTGAAGCAGAACGGGCGACAACAGAGCGCTGGCAGCACCGATCCAGGCATAGAGGGCCACCGTGAGCCCGACCGCTGCCTGATCTCGTCCGAGGTCGCGAGCAATCTGAGACAACAGCCCGATAGGTGCTATCTCTGCCAAGACGATGTGAAACGAGGCGATGCCTAGCACGATGACGGCGAGCCAGATGCGGAGCGAAGATTCTGTGCCGTCACTCGTCATTATTAAACATCACTGTAATAAACATCACTGTACGAAGGATCCGCCCGTTTCATTGGTCGATGATCAGCCGCTGCTTGTACGCATTTTTCATCCATGGACGTGGCGCCGCATGGCATGGGCGTCTCTCCGGATGTTGATCGACCTGCATCGGTAGTATCCGATCGTTACGGTTGCATGGGTCGTTCTCTCCATCAACTGCGAGAGTTGATAGTTGACACACGACAAACGGCACTCGGTGTCCTCCGACTGGCGTCCTGAGTGGGACTGTCGTTCCGGCCGGCATCGTGAAGGAGGGCCTGACCTTACTCGAAGAGCTGCGTCGCTCGCCACCAGGCGCTGCGCTTCGCCAACCGCGCCAAACGAACGGTGCAATAGAATCGTGATGCCTTTCGTGCGCACGGACGGCCTGCAGATTGCTGAGCTGCCAACACCAGGAGGAGGTCTCACTCACAATGTCCCGGCATTCGGACCCGCGAAACGTCGAAAATTGGCGAGAAATGAAACGACCCCAGTGCTTAAAGCGGCTGGGGTCGTTCCGAGGTAAGCGCCAGACATGGGCGGGGGGCTGAGGCCAGACGCCTACGACATGAAATCAGACACGCAGATTTTCCGCACTGCTTTTACCGCGCCTCGGGTCGACTTTAAGCTCGTAAGAGACTGCCTGCCCTTCCCGCAGGTCAGAGAGGCCAGCGCGCTCCAGGGCCTTTATGTGTACAAAAACATCTTGGCCGCCCCCATCCGGCTGAATGAAGCCGAAACCCTTCGTCGCGTTAAACCATTTCACAACACCCCTCGCCACTCCCATCTCCCATTTGAGCAATACTGTAGAGTAGTTCTGGTCGGACCATTCGGGCGGCGCCGATTCGCCCATTGACGCACAATCTCCGCTGCTTCGGCGTCAGCGTAGTCGCTTGAGGAGTTCGAGCATGGCGAGCCTGGGCGATCATGCTTTCATGCCAGAGACCAGGCACAGCCGACGGGTTTGACCCAGGTCGCATCGTTCTGATCTTCCATCCTGTTGCGTCACTTGGGTGACGAAGGTTACGTTGGTGGGTTCTCCTAGCAGGGAAGCCGCGAATTTCATCGGCCCAGATGGCTCATCGGCCACTATTTTGCGGACAAGCAGCGGCCTCGCAACTACCAAAAGGGGTAGCTGGACGAGCGTGCCGCACCAAATTAGCATGCTCCCATGACTGTTCGGAGAACATGGAAGATGAACTGGAAGAAGGAACTGGAGGCGCTGGTTCAACAATCCGCGGCACTCGTAGAGCGCGCACGGAGCGTAGCGCCTATTCCAAAGCTGGTAGCACCCATCGCGCCAATCGCAAAAGCTTCCCCGCCCGATTCTCCCCGGCGGTTGAGCTGGGACACCTCCGAGCGAGAGCACATCAGCAAACGAGTTGCGAATTTCAGAGCGCATCAAGAGCGCGTGCGCCGCGAGCGCGACGAATATTTTTCCCGCACGATGCAACGGACACGAGATCTCGCGAGAGGCCACGGCTCCGACGAACAGATGTAGGCGGTCGGACAGTCGCGCAACTTTGCTAACAATCCGCCAAATCGCGCCAGAAGAGTCGACTGCGGCCGACCACCGGCTGGGAACGGCGAGTAGCCGTGAGAGTCGTACGAGTCTCCAAAAGACGCCCGTCACAGCCCATCTGAGGATTGCCGCGCGCTGAGGATTGCCGCGTCGTGTCCTCACGCCATAGGTTGCTCTCGTACTGGATGCGCTGGGGGCAACCACGCGATCGTTGTAGTGGCGCCGCCGACGCCCACACGAATCTGGCGCATGGATTTTGCACCGCCGAGGAAGGCGTGGGTGTTGACCCTACCCCTCGGGCTTAATCCAGTTTGACGTTCGTTCTGGCCGAAGACGAGGACCAGAGCATGCAGCACGTTCGAGATCGGAAGGCCCGATCTGCTGGCTCGGCGCGTGAGGCAGAGACACGAGATGTGCGCGTCGGGGAAGAGTTGAGATCAGACGCGCTTCACTGGAGATCGCGACAGGCATTTTGCTGCATCGGACCGTTGTTGTCGCGGAGTGTGAAAGCACGGAGTCGACATCGTCCGCGATGATCGAGACGCTGGGAGCGAAATGACGAATGATGATCGTCGTGCACGGCATGACTTGGCTCACGATGTGTCGCATCGGAACGGTGATGTTCGAGGGCTGGAGCATCTGAAGCTGTGTCGAAAGCGCTCAATGATGCGCATGACGCCACCACAATCGGGCCAGGCAGGAACTTCGGCCCAGGTTTGAGCTTCCAAATCCACAGGCGGCGGCTCGCTGTCGTTTGGGGCTGTCTCATGATCGAGAAGTTCGCGGCAAAAGGCGAGCTTGGCAGCGCGATGGCGGTTGGCCATGAAGCCGAAGTGGCGGATGCGATGGAAACCGTCGGGCAGCGTATGAAGCAGGAAGCGGCGAATGAACTCGTCGGGCTTGAGCTTCATGATCTTTGTCGCGCCGTCCTGGCGGTAATCCTTCCATGTGAAGGCAACATGATCGTTGTCGGGTGCGACGAGCCGGCTGTTGGCGATCGCGACGCGATGGGTATAGCGGCCGAGATAGGCCAGCACCTGTGCGGGTCCGCCGAAGGGCCGCTTGGCGCAAGCGACCCAGTTGACGCGCTGCATGGCTTTGATGCGACCAGCGAAAGCGTCGAGTTCGGCAAGAGAAGCAAGATCGCCGAAGAAGCGCAAGGCGCCGGCGTTGAAGACCCCGATCAGGCGTTTGAGAAAAAGCCAGCTAAAGAGCCGGGACAGCGGTTTGACGGCCAGGAAGAAGTTCGGTCGGCTGGCGATCCAGCGTGTTCCATCAGGTGACGGGCCGCCGCCCGGCACGACACAGTGAATGTGGGGATGATGCGTTAGCGCTTGTCCACAGGTGTGCAGGACCGCGACGCCGCCGATCTCCGCGTCGAGCCGGCGCGGATTGGCAGCAAGCGTCGGTCATCGCCTCGGCGGCGGCCTTAAACAGGATGGCATAGACGACCGCCTTGTTTTGGAAAGCAATCGCGGCGATCGGTGCAGGAAGCGTAAAGACGACGTGGAAGTAGGGAACCGGCAGCAGGTCGGCTTCTCGCGCGGCACGGCACGCGGCTCGGGCTGGCCCCTGACACTTCGGACAATGCCGATTCCGGCAGGAATTATAGGCGATCCGCGTCATGCCGCAGTCATTGCGGGCCTCGACGTGGCCGCCGAGCGCCTCGGTTCGGCACCCAACAATGGCGCTCACCACCCGCCGCTCGACGCGACCGTGATGACCGGCATGGTCACGACAATAGGCGTCGCCATGCCGGCGCAAGATATCGGCAATGTCGATGGCGGGTCGGTGCGGGCGGACGTCGGGGGTCATAAGCCGGATCCCGGAGCCGTTGTCATGCCGGTGGCGTCACCTCCAGCGACAGGCGGTCGAGCGGGCTCTGGGGCGCCCGGATCGTATGGGTGGCGACCTGCGTGTAGCGCGCCGTCGACGACGGATTATTTTGCCCGAGCAGAACCTGGATGATCCGGATGTCGATTCCGTTCTCCAGAAGATGTGTCGCGAAGCTGTGGCGCAGCGTGTGCAGCGTGACGCGCTTGGTCAGGCCCGCAGCCTTGACCGCCGAGCGGCAGGCGGCATGCAACACGGTCGGATCAATCGGGTGACCTTCGTCACGCCCAGGGAACAGATAAAGCCGCGGCCGGGCGAGCCGCCAGTAGGTGCGCAGGATGCCGAGCAGTTGGGACGACAGCATCACGTTGCGATCCTTCGCGCCTTTGCCGTGGCGCACCTGGATGACACCGCGGGTGCTGTCGATGTCTTCGATCCGCAGTCCCGCGACCTCGGAGGCCCTGGGGCCGGCCGCATAGGCGGTGGTGAGCGCGGCGCGGCTCTTCAGGCTCGACACCGCCTCGAGGAACTGCACCACTTCGTCGGCGCTGAGAACGACCGGCAGCTTGCGGTGCTCTCGCGCATAGGGAATGCGCTCCGGGATGAGCGCCTCGCCGAGCGTGACGCCGTAGAAAAACCGTAGCGCACAGACGATGATCTGGTTCAGCGCCGGCCATGAGATGTCGGTCGAGACCAGATGCACCTGGAAGGCCCGGACGTCTTCCAGCTCCAACCGCTCAGGCGATCGGCCGAAATAGCGGCTGAACTTCGAAACCGCGCTGATGTAGGATCGCTGCGTCGCCGGCGACAGATTGCGGACTGTCATATCCTCGATCATGCGGCGGCGAAGAGGGCTCAAATCGGCCATCTCAATACCCTGTCTGAGGGGGGCTCCAACACCCGCATCCTCTCCGCCAGGAGGCGATCTACGCCACCTCGCCACGCACGCTGCGACAGCGGCTTCGTTCAATCCCAAATCGATTCGGTCTAACCCCATCCGGCTTTAGGCCGCACAATCCGCGAAACGTCCTAACCGCGCTTGCATCGATGTCGGCGCGCCGCAGCTTGGCCGTCAGGCCATGACGGCTCCAGAACACGCGCACCAGCACACATCACACGAGCAGCGTAATAGCCTTGAAGAAGCCTCCCTCCTGATGTCCGTGTAGGGATGGGTGGCGTCGAGATCGAGGATGATCTGCAGGCCTCAACAATGCGAGAAATGCGCGCTACGCTCAGGAGAGGCTATTGCGGCACCCGCTGAGCTGTGCGTTATAAACAGAACGCTGCCATTGTAGCTCAGCGCTCAGTTGCAGGCAGCAAACCAATCAGCGCTTTAGCCTCGGACTTCAGCACTTCAACGGCAGATTTCCGAGCATCTGCATCAAAGCGAGTGCGAATGGCGGAGACTGAGAGCGCGCCCCGCAATTTGCCATAGACATCGATTACGGGCACCGCTGCGGCCGCAACCTCAGGATCACGCTCGCCGATCGAGACGTAGAAGCCACGATCTCTGATCTTCTTTCCACCAGCTAATGCAAAATCGCGGTAAGCGGTAAGAACGCGGCCCGCAGCGCCGCGATCAATCGGCAATCGTTGTCCTTCTTCGAGGTGATGCCGGACGGAACGCGGAGAATTAACGCGATAAAGGCAAATGCGCTCGTCGCCCTCCGCGATGTAGAAGGATGCGGTCTCTCCGGTTGCTTCGACCAGACGATGGAGCGAGGGTCTGATCAGGTCACCGAGGTCCAGCCCACGCTGATAGAGCGCCCCAAGGCGCCATAGCTCCGGTCCGGGTCGAAATAGCCGGTCGGTCCCCCGCACCAGGAATCCGTCCGCTTCCAGGGATGCGGCAAGGCGAAGGACCGTGCTCTTGTAGAAGTCGGTCGCCTCGGCAATCTCGGTCAGCGTCATGGCTGCGCGCTCAGCGCCGAAGGCCTTGAGGATCGCCAGGGCGCGCCCGACCGCATCAACCCCTGTCTTTGCCATTGATACATTCCTCGTGTTCTGTCGTGCAGAACAGATATCCAGAATGGATAGAAAGTCCAGTATTCAATGCTCATCTGGGTTCTATGTTACAGAATGCAATTGACTCCGGATGTAGCGCCAGTTACCTGTTTTGAGGCTTAGAACAGGTTCTGAGGAGCGAAACAATGGAAGGGCAGCCGGCACTTGCCGTCGACCTGCGCGACGTAATGATTCGCTTCGGCGACTTCACCGCCGTGAAAAGCATGAACCTCCAGGTCGGCGAAACCGAATTCGTTGCAGTGGTCGGGCCGACCGGCTGCGGAAAATCGACCATTCTCAATACTGTCACCGGACTGCTGAAGCCGGCCGCCGGCGAGGTTCGCATTTTCGGCAAATCGCTTAGGGGCCTGAACGGTCAGTCCGGCTACATGCTGCAACAGGAAGGGCTGCTGCCCTGGAAAACCGCCCAGGACAATGTCGGCCTCGGGCTCGTGTTTCAGGGAAGCTCGATCGCAAAGGCGCGCGAGCAGGCGCGGCCCTGGCTCGCCAAGGTCGGCTTGAAGGGGTTCGAGGAGCGCTATCCGCATCAATTATCCGGAGGCCAGCGCAAGCGCGTTGCCATGGCCCAGACCCTGATCATGGAGCCGAAGATCGTCCTGATGGATGAGCCTTTCTCCGCGCTGGACGTTCACACGCGCCGCCTCATGCATCGCATCCTGCTCGAGCTATGGCAAGCGGACCGGCGCTCCCTCGTCTTTATCACCCATGATCTCGATGAGGCGATCACGCTGGCGGACCGCGTCGTTGTGATGTCTGCCGGTCCTGCCAGCCGCATGGTTGGCGATGTCAGGATCACGCTGTCCCGTCCACGCGACGTCTTGGCACTCCAGACCACGGATGAATTCGTCGCGCTCTATCGTGAAATCTGGTCGCTGCTCGGCGCCGAAGTGGAGAAAAGCTATGCGCAGGGGTAAGGTTGCTCTCACGCAGTTCGCCATCGTCCTCGGTGTGATCCTGATCTGGGAACTGGGTGTGAGGGTCGGGCTGATCGATCCTTTCTTCTTTCCGGCACCATCGACGCTTGTCGCAAGAATAGGCGAGTGGATGTCAACATCGGACTTCTGGACCGATGTTGGGACAACACTGCTGGAGACGGTGCTGTCTTTCCTGGTTGGGATCGGGATCGGCACCGCGCTTGGTATCTGGCTCGGCTTAAGCCCGTTTGCGGCCGAGGTGGTCCAGCCCTTTATCAAAATGTTCAACGCGATCCCCCGCATCTTGCTGGGACCCATCTTCGTCATCTGGTTCGGATTGGGGCTCACCTCCAAGGTCGCGCTCGGGGTAACGCTGGTCCTCTTTGTCGCATTCTTCAACACGTTTCAGGGGGTCCGCGAGGTCAATCCGGTCGTGCTCGCGAATGCCCGCTTGCTGCGTGCATCGAAGTCCTCGCTGCTGCGCCACGTCTACCTGCCGTCCGCCACCACGTGGATCCTGTCGAGTCTGCGGGTATCTGTCGGCATGGCCGTGATGGGAGCGGTGGTCGCCGAATATCTCGGTTCGTCCGCAGGATTGGGGCACCTGATTGCGCAGGCCGAGGGCGTCCTTGATGCCACCGGTGTCTTCGCAGGGATCATCGTCCTCTCCGCCTTCGTCATCGCGCTCGATGCCATCGTCGACCGGGTGGAAAAGCGGCTGCTGGTCTGGCGGCCGGCACCTGCCCACGAAGTTTGATCGTAGCGCTCCCATTCTCACGGAGGTTCCCATGCACGCTTTTCCGAGACTGATGGTGGTTATCGCGGCAGCTGTATTGCCGCTCATTTCAGCGCATGCCGCCGAGCCCGAGAAGACAAAATTGAAGATCGCAGTGGGATCACAGATCCTCAACTATATGCCTCTCGAGCTTGGTGTGAAGCTCGGTTCGTTTAAGGACCAGGGCCTTGAGGTGACCGTCGAAAACTTCCAGGCCGGTGGTTCGAAGGCTTTGCAGGCGCTGGTCGGCGGTTCGGTGGACGGGACAGTCGGCTTTTACGATCACACCATTCAGATGCAGGCGCAGGGCAAACAGATTTCCTGCGTGTTCCTGCTCAATGACATTCCCGGCGTGTTGCTCGGTATCCGCAGCGGCCTCGCTGACAAGGTCAAGTCCGGTGCCGACCTGAAGGGCCTCAAGCTCGGGATCACGGCGCCGGGGTCATCGACCGACACCATGGCGCGCTACTACATCAAGAAATCTGGGTTGGGTCCGCGCGACGTGAACATTATCGCGGTCGGCAGCGGGGCACCCGGTATGGTGGCACTCGAGGCCAGGAATATCGACGCGCTCGTCTATTTCGACCCGATTGCGACCCTTCTCGCGCGCAAAAAGAGTGCGACGCCGCTGTTCGACGCGCGCACACTCGAAGGCTCAAAACAGGCCTTTGGCGGAATCTATCCGACCGCCTGTCTCTACCTGCAGCAGACTTTCATCGACAAAAATCCAGAAACGGTCCAGCGCCTCGTCAACGCCTTGCTCAAAACCCACCGCTGGATCAACACGGCGTCGACGGAACAACTCGTCGACGCGATGCCTCCTGCATACAAGACCGACAATCGCGAGGTGAACATCGAGATCATGAACGCGTCGAAAGCGCTGTTCTCGCCAACAGGTCAGATGGACATCGAGGCGGCCAAGATCCCGCTGGCTGTCCTAGGCGACTTTGATCCGAAGATCGCAGCCGCAAAGATCGACCTGATCAAGACCTTCACGAATCGATTCGCGGAACGTGCTGCGCAGCAACTGAAATAAGTTGCGTACTAAGCGCTCGCTATCGGATCACCTACAAGAAGGCTCTTCAGATGTCTCTGCCGCTAACCGGTATCCGCGTTCTCGACCTGTCAAACGTGTTGGCGGGTCCGTTCTGCGGTTACCATCTTGCGCGCCTTGGCGCGGAGGTCATTAAGGTGGAAAATCCGAACGGCGGCGACCTGGCGCGGCGCCTCGGCGCGGATCCGCAAAGAGCGGAGCGCCTGCAGGGACTCTCGTTTGTCGCTGTGAACGCCGGCAAGCAATCGATTGCACTGGACCTGAAATCGGAAGCGGGCCGCGAGGTGTTCTTGCGACTGGTCAAGGAAGCCGACGTGGTGCTCGAAAACTTCCGGCCGAAGGTGATGGAACGCCTTGGCCTCGGCTTTGATGTGCTTGTCAGGCTGAACCCGCGTCTGGTCTACTGCGCGATCTCCGGCTTTGGGCAGAGCGGACCGTGGTCCGCCCGTCCGGCCTATGACCAGATCGTCCAGGGTCTCTCCGGAGCCATGAGCGTCACCGGCGATATAGCCTCGGCTCCCCTGCGCACGGGCTTTCCGATCTCGGACACGATTGCGGGACTGACTGCTGCGTTTGCTATCGCCGCGGCTCTGGTCGACCAGCGGCATAGGCAACGGGGTCGGTTCATCGACGTGTCCCTGCTCGAGGCCACCATTGCGGCGATGGGATGGGTCGTCTCCAACCACCTGAACGCCGGGATCGAGCCGCAGCCCATCGGCAACGAGAACTTTACCGCGGCTCCCTCCGGCACGTTCCGCACCGCAACGGGCCCGCTGAACATTTCCGCCAACGAGCAGAAGCAGTACCAAGCCCTATGCGACCTGATCGACCGACCGGACCTGAAGACGGATCCACGCTTTGCTGGACGCGAGATGCGCAAGGTGAACCGCGCTACGCTGAGCGCGGAGTTGAACAAGGCATTGAGTTGCAAGCCCGCTGAGGAATGGGAGGCCCAAATGAACTTGGCTGGTGTCCCTGCCGGCCGTGTGCTGACGGTCTCGCAAGTGTTGCAGCAGCCACAGGTCGTTGAGCGCGGATTCATCGAGACTTTGGCGCCAGAACAAGACGATGCGCAGCCGTTACGAATCACGCGGCCGGGGTTCCGGCTGGATGAGGAGTTTTCGGTGCCTTCACCACCTGCGACGCTCGGAGCAGACACTGAGCGATGGCTGCAGCGGCTCGGCTATTCGTATGCGGAGGTTGAGCAACTAGTCTCAAGCCGAGCCGTCGGGAGGCCAAAGCAAGGAGAGGCTGATTTCCTGCCCGTCCGCGCAGCCACGGACGGACCGATATCATGACATCCGACGGCTTGCGTCGGTTGGCAATCGGCAGGTTGAAAGGACGGAAGCGGAAATGAGCGAAGAAGAACTGAGACAGCAAGCGGCCAGTTGGTGGCGAACCTCCATTTGCGATATCGCGCCAGGTCGCATCGCCTATCGGGGTTATCCAATTGAAGATTTGATAGGCCGCGTTTCTTTTCCCGCCATGATTTGGCTGATGTTACGTGGCAATCTGCCGACGCCAGCACAGGAGCAGCTGCTGCAAGCTGCGCTGGTTGGATCCGTTGACCACGGTCCGCACGCGCCCTCCATTGCAATTGCCCAAATGGCGGTGAGCGTGCGGCCTGCCCCTGAATGGCGCAATGGCCTCGGCAATCAACACGCTCGATGACGTGCATGGCGGAGCAGGGGAGCAGGCTATCGAACTCTACGAGGATGTGCTGCGACGGCGCCAAGGGCGAGAGATCGAGCAGGCCGCTGGCGCTGCAATCGACCATTTCACCGCAACCCGCAGCAAATATCTGCCTGGCTTTGGCCATCGGTTTCATCCAGTCGACCCGCGCGCGGCCCCGCTATTGGCGCTGGTGGATGCCGCAGCTGACGAGGGCAGTGTCGGCGGCGATTATGCCAAGGCCGCTCGCGCGATCGAGCGGGTGATGCAACAGCGCAAGAGCAAGCTCATTCCGATGAACATCGATGGCGCGACCGCGGTCATTTACGGCGAACTGGGCTTCGCCTCTCCGCTCGCGCGGGGGGTCTTCTGCTTGTCGCGCGCGGTCGGAATCCTGGCTCACGCCTGGGAGCAAACTGGGCGCAATGATCGCAACAAGGGCCCGATGCCCAAGCAGTTCGGCTACAAATACGAGGGCCAGCCGCGTCGCAGGCTCGAAGGCGCATCATGAGCATCTCGAAAACCCGCCCAAGCTGATGGAGGTTAGCGTGTTCTCGTCGATGCCGGCGGAGTTTCGTCGCCCGGCTGTTTCTTCGGAATGGGCAGACGCGAACCGCGGGGCATATCCAGTAGATTGTTTCATCGAGGGACCGTCGTTCGACCAGTCCGGGAATCTCTATGTCGTCGACATCCCCTTCGGCTGCATTTCCGGATTTCACCGGAGGGCGTCTGGTCTTTGATCATCGAATACGACGGCTGGCCGAACGTCTGAAGGTTGCTCCGGACGGCCGGGTGCTCGTGTCCGACTATATCAACGGTCTCCTGGAGCTCGATCCACAGAGAGGGACCATCCGACCGTTGCTGGGCCACCGCAATTCCGAGTCCTTCAGAGGCTGCAACGACCTGCATATCGCGACCAAAGGCGACATCTATTTCACCGATCAGGGCCAGACTGGATTGCACGATCGGACCGGCCGGGTATTTCGACTTTGCCCTGACGGCCGGATCATTGCTTGATTTCTAATGGCCCGGGCCCGAATGGCCTGGTGCTCAGTCCGGACGAGACCGTATTGTTCGTTGCAATGACGCGCGACAATAGCATCTGGCATGTACCGCTGATGCGTGATGGCGTGGGGAAAGTCGGACGATTCAGCTGGTTCTTCGCGACGAGCGGTCCTGACGGACTGACGGTCGATCAAAAAAGGGCGGCTCTTTGTCGCGCATGATTCCCTCGGCCCACGTTTTCGTATTGGCGCCAAACGGCGAAGCGGTCCGCTTGCATCCAGTCCTGCGCATGGGGGAGCTGCACGAATGTCGTATTGGACGCGGCACTCGGCACATTGCTCATTACGGAATCCTCTACCGGATCAGTGTGATGGCTGATCTCGCGCACCTTCCTCGAAATTCGCCAGCAGGAGTGGCAAGGTGGTGCGGAATCCTTTCACGCGCCGGTCCGCCGCACCAAGATGCAGGAAATGAGTCTGGTAGACGACTGGCTGGCCAGTTGCCGAGAGAATGTAATTGGTGACGAATGGATGGCGTTTGTGTGGGTGATCTCAAGCCAGAGCCAGTAAATCGCACTGCATGGGAAGCGCAAACGAACGATTCGTAAGGCTGGGTCGGGCTTCGCCCGCGACGGGCCGCCGCCGACCTGTCGCCTTTTGGTCGGGCGGGTCGCGGTATCGCTTCCCACAATGCAGAATGATTGATCGCTGATATTTTCGAACGTTCTCGCCAAGAAGGCCGAAGAGGTAACCGCTCGCGGTGGGAGTCAGCACCGCATCAGCGTCAAAGGTTCTCGATCATGCTGGGCCGCGACGCACGCGTGAAGCGTTCGTTTTGAGAAGCAACAAGCCCAGGATTGACTGCGTGAAGGACTTTACCGATAGCACGCTAGCCCAGGAGCGCTTTAAGTGTGTGGCGCAGAGGTCGTACCACTGTCAGAGCCTCTTGCGCGCGCGCAATCCTCCAACCCGATATCCCCTCTCCTCGTAGAAGTGGCGTACCCGTTCTAGGGCCGGAAAGCCATCCGGAGGCAACGCAACCTCAATCATCTGCCAGCCGCGTCGCTTCGCCTCCGAATCTACCGCCTCGAGCAGATGCCGACCGCAGTCAGAGCTGCGGAAGTCACGAGAAATCCATAGCTCCTGAAGCACGCCGTACGCTCCGGCTGCTCTCACGGCCTGTACGGCCGAGATGCTAGCTACCCCTACGATCTGCCCGGTGCCTTGTTCCTCGACGACAAAAATGAAGCCCTGCCCGGGATCCTGAATCAGGCGCAACGCCGCCTGCTTCGCGCCTCGAAGGCTGAACTCCGGTCCGAGGCCACCTAACTCGGAAAGTAGCTCTTCGACCGCTTTTGCGACCGCGTTCTCATCTCCTGGCACGCTCTTGCGCAAAGCCGTGCCCGCGCTGGACGCGCCTCGCCCTTCAGCGCCAACACGAACACCTGACCGAGCCCTCTGGAGGAAATTCATGCTCAGGAGGATACAGAAAACGCAATTGAGAGCAACTATCTGGCTCGGTAGGAAGCAGCACGTCCACACTCACTATAGGCAACAGAGCTGAGGTAATTGCAAGCCATTGCCGTTCTCAGAATCGACTGCGGTTTGAGCAGCTGCGAACTCATGATGGGCTGCCTTCGATTGGAAAACAATCACCAAACGGCACACGCCGGTCATGTCGATCAAACGTTCGTAAGAGTGATTGCCGATCGTCGCTCACGAACTACTCTATTCAATAAATCGTGCGCCACGATGATCGCAGCGCCATAGAGCGTCAGCTCGGTCCGTCCGAAGGAGAGATTCCCACCTCGCGTACGACATCGTACAAAGTTGCGCGAAGCGCGACAGGTATCATACGCGTGCGCCCGATAAAATCGTCTGAGCAAGATCGCGAAAGATTTTGCACACTAATGCACTATCTTAAGCTTATCTCGAACAATCGAAAGATATCGGGAAGCACAGCTTGTTTGGACCTTCGCTCCTCGTTTAAGGCACCGTCACGGAACGGGAGTGGTTGCGATGGAACATGGGCAGGCCGAACTGGTCGGACGGAAACCTGTAATCTTCGGGCAACGTAAGGTGCGGCCGCGGGCATGCCTGGCCGTCGGCAAGCGGCATCTGCGCGCCTTTCTACGGGATGTGCTGGAGGATATGGGATTTGTTATCAGCGAATGCAGGACTGCTGACGAGTTGCCGCATGTACTCCGCACGGAGTTCCCTGATCTGATCCTGCTCGGCATTGGCTCGGACCGCATCGAGCCTGGACGATTGCTCGAGATACTGGTACGCGAAGAATTTGCAGGCCGCGTGCTGGCGTTCGGAGCGCGCGAGTCGATCATCATGGCGGCAGTGCAGCAGGTCGGCAGTGAATATGGACTTGCTATGCTGCCGCCGCTCAGGGCGCCGTTTGCAGCCGAGACGTTGCGCGATCGGATCGGCATGCTCTTGCCAAGAGAGCCGGCGCCCCGTCCCGCGGTCCATGTCGGAGAAGCCTTACACGCTGGCTGGCTTGAGCTCTGGTATGAGCCGAAGTTTGACGCGTGTACCCTTAGCCGCCGCGGCGCCGAGGCGCATGTGCGAATGCGGCACCCGACCTGGGGCGTTGTTCCACCGGCCTATTTCATCCCGGAACCTCACGATCCGCATTTTAGGAACTTGTCGCAGTTCGTGATCGACCGCGCGATCAAGGATTGGCAGTATCTTCTGGAGCAGCAAACTTCGATCGATCTCTCCATCAATCTCCCGGCAGCATTCCTGATTGACCCGCAGGCGGTACGCGATCTCTGTCGGCGCATGCCGTCGCACGCCGCTTTCGGCGGTTTGACGATTGAAATCGAGAGCGTGGAAGCGATCCAGAACCTAGATCTCCTGGTCGAGGTTGCGCGTGAGGTTCGCTTTCACAACATTGGCCTTGCAATCGACAATGTCGGTGCCAATTGGCCGCAGCTGATGGGGATGACAAAATTCCCGTTCATGAAATTGAAAGTGGATCGTCAGTTCGTCGGCGGCTGCGCGAATGGGCCCCTCAAGCGAACGGTGTGCCGCCATATCGTCGATCTAGCCAAAGAGTACAATGTGCGCACCGTCGCCGAAGGTGTGGAGAGCCAGGCTGACCTAATCGCTGTGGCCGAACTCGGCTTCGACCTTGCGCAGGGCCATCTGTTCGGAAAAGCCATGCCACTGAAGCAATTTGCACAGTCATCTTTCAACCCTGCTCCAGCTCGTCTAAAATAGTTGCGAGTGGCTGAGTGCGGCCAAGCGACGCTCACGAGCACCGCCATGCCTACTCGGCACCAGGCATGAGGCTGAGTGCAATTCGGTCTGCAGGGCCAGTGTCGGTCGTCCCGCCGCCACTTCATTTCCCTCCGAAGCTTGTTATACCACAAGCCCGTTTTGGCAAGCCTCCAGCGAGTCCTCCGCGCAGCTAGCGTTGCAGCCATGAGCGAGGCTTGCACAAACCTCCAGTCGGGGTGTGTGACCGGAGGTTTGCCGAGATCCAACGTAGACCTGCGTCCGTTGGCGGTTTTTTGTCGCCGCCGGTTGAGGAAGCGTCAGCCTCGCTTGCCCCGCGCTGACGTGCCAAACAAACCGACGGACGCTTCCAGCGTCAAGTCGCCACTGACTCTCGCAAGAGGGCCCGAGGGCTCGTAGCCTGAAATTGAAGCGACCTGTTGCTGTCGCAGATGCAACATGGTCTCAGACCCGGGACAGCCGAATTGGGCAAATTGCCCAACATTGAGCGCGTCTGCGTTTGGCACGGCATTTGAAAGGGATCGCCCATGGCATCGCTCGCCTAAGGAGTCGGAAGGCATGGCTTACAAGATCGTCGCTTCGCAATGCACCGTTTGTGGCGCATGTGAGTTCGAGTGTCCCAACGCGGCGATCAGTCTGAAGCGCGACATTTACGTTATCGATGCCAAAAAATGTACGGAGTGCGAGGGCCCATTGCGACACGCCGCAATGCGCGGTGGTCTGTCCGGTCCCTGACACCTGTGTCCCGTCCAAGACAGGATAGGCAGCCCGCGACCAAAAGGCCTCATCGCTCGATTTCGCGAACGAAGTTGTAGATGTGGGACCTTGAGGAGACCACGACCGCATGGGGCGCATCGAGTTCGATTAACATCGTTATGAGCTTAAGACGCTGAGCGACTCCGAGGAACCCCTCAAAGGGCTCTGTCGGAGGACACCGTCGAAATTGTCACGAACAAGGACAAGGCCCTCGATGCTCAGTGGCCGCGTTAAGGCCTATCATCGCTGGCCGCGAGTCGAGGCGAGGCAGACCGGCGTCGAGCGGCCACGGACGCATCGAAGCCGGCGCAAAAGTCGCTCAGCACGTGAACACCTATTGCACCGAGAAGATCATCTTGGCCAACCTCACGGAGGCGGACGACCTCGTGCCTGGTCGGGCCGCCGAACACCAAGGAGCCGACCTGATCATCCGTGCGGTCCTGGAGCAATCCGGCTTTCGAAATGTCTAGGGAGCCTCGTGGGCTGTGACCAAACGGATGCCGGCCGAGATGATCGCACCTTCCTGACGCGCTGGTTCGAAAAGCTGCTGACGGAAAAGGTCGCCTCCTCGCGATCACACAGATACCGAAAGCGGCCCGGGTTCGTTCCGGTCGTGGAGCTCAACCCTTACGCGAGCAAGGAGCGAATGCATTTCACAGCGGAGCCTCCACAGATCCGGGCGTGTTCACCAGGCCGCGAGCAAGACCGTCGTGCCCGCCTAGTGCGCTCGTAATCGCTTGGGCAATATCGCAACGAGAATCGGTAGGTTGACGCATCGATCCTCGTGCGCATAATTCAAGCCGTCGCGGTCTCCGGATTTCGTTTGATCTGGAGCTAAGAGGGAAGCCGGTGCAATGCCGGCGCTGCCCCCGCAACTGTAAGCGGCGAGCCGCTGTCCAACGAAGTCACTGAAGCCATGCGGCTTCGGGAAGGCCGGACAGCAGCGACGACCCGTGAGCCAGGAGACCTGCCTCGACAAGATATCGTCCACGGGCGGGGCGTCCCGGTGTGCGCCAAGCAGTTGTCGCTCACGCGATGTTCGCTGTCTGCGTCCGCCATGGCCTTTGCCCCAACAAGGGGTCTAAGCTATGTCAATCCTTTCGCTTCCCGTTGCCACACTGGGGACGTCACGCATCGGCCCACGACGCGAACTCAAATTCGCGCTCGAGAGCTACTGGGCGGGAAAATCCAGCGAAGCCGAGCTCCTCGAGGCGGGGAGTGGACTTCGTGCCGCTAATTGGGCACGGCAGAAATCCCGCGGTGCGACCGTCATTCCTTCGAATGACTTCTCGCTCTACGACCATGTGCTCGATACCAGCCTAATGGTCGGCGCCATTCCCGACGTTTACGGCTGGAACGAAGGTCCTGTGTCGCTCAAAACCTACTTCACCATGGCGCGTGGCGCTCAAGACGGTGGTCACGCTCAGCATGGGCCCGGCGTAGCCGCACAGGAGATGACGAAGTGGTTCGATACGAACTACCACTACATGGTGCCGGAATTTCACCAGGATCAGATCTTTAAGTATGCCTCTCGGAAGCCGATCGAGGAATATGAGGAGGCAAGAAGCCTCGGCTATCAGACGCGGCCCGTCCTAGTGGGCCCAGTCACTTTCCTGAAGCTCGGCAAAAGCGTAAATCCCGCCTTCAATCCGCTGTCGCTGCTTGATCGACTCCTCCCCGTCTATGTCGATGTTCTCCGCGAACTAGCCTCGCGCGGCGCTGAATGGGTTCAGCTCGACGAGCCATGCCTAGTGATGGACGTCGACGAAGCATCTCGGGCCGCTGTCCGCCGGGCCTATGCTCATTTCGCTAAGGCCGTGCCGGCCCTTAAAATCATGCTGGCCACATACTTCGGGGGTGTCGGCGACAATCTTGAAACAGTATTGGCCTTGCCCGTTGCCGGGGTTCATGTCGACCTGGTTCGTGCACCTGACCAGTTGGACGCGATTGTCGCCAGAGCAGGTAGAGATCTCGTGGTCTCGCTCGGTGTCGTTGATGGTCGCAACGTGTGGCGCTCTAATCTGCCGGCGCTACTCGACCAACTTGCTCCTATGGTCAAAAAACTGGGCAGGGACCGTGTTCAGATTGCCCCCTCCTGCTCGCTGCTACATGTTCCGACCGACATTGAACTAGAGATCGATCTCGATCCCAATCTGAAGACGTGGTTGGCGTTCTCAGTGCAGAAGATCAAGGAACTTTCGATATTGGGCAAAGCGCTGGCTGGCTATGCTGCCGACGTGGCCGATGAACTCACGCTCTCAGAGGATGCATCCGTCACCCGCGAAACATCGCCGAAGATCCACAGTGCGAACGTCGCCGGACGAATGGCCGCGATCGACGATAGCATGCGTCGCCGTCGCAGTGCGTTCACCCAGCGCGCCGACGTCCAACGCGTCGCCTTCGCATTGCCGATGTTTCCAACCACAACCATCGGATCCTTCCCGCAAACGGCGGACGTCCGCAATGCGCGTGCAGCTCATGCGCGGGGAGCGCTGAATGACACGCAGTACGAGCAGCTTCTGAAAGCGGAGACAGCCCATACCGTGCATTGGCAGGAAGATATCGGCCTGGACGTGCTCGTACACGGTGAGTTCGAGCGCAATGACATGGTTCAATACTTTGGCGAGCAGCTGTTGGGTTTCGCATTCACCAAGCACGGCTGGGTTCAGTCTTATGGCTCGCGGTGCGTTCGTCCTCCTATCCTGTTTGGAGATGTCTCCCGCCCGAAGCCCATGACCGTTAAATGGTGGCGACATGCGCAGTCTCTGACCAAAAAGCCCGTCAAGGCTATGCTGACCGGACCGGTGACGATCCTGAACTGGTCGTTTGTCCGTGACGACATCCCGCGGAGCGAGACATGCCGACAGATCGCTCTCGCGATCCGAGACGAGGTCATCGACCTTGAAACAGCTGGAGCGACCATGATCCAGATCGACGAGGCTGCGTTGCGGGAGGGATTGCCGCTGCGCAAATCGCAGTGGAAGGACTATCTCGATTGGGCAGTGGACAGTTTCCGCATTTGCTCCTCCGCTGTCGCTGACGGAACTCAGATCCATACGCACATGTGCTATTCCGAGTTCAACGAAATCATCGATGCGATCGCAGCAATGGATGCCGACGTCATTTCAATCGAGGCGTCGCGCTCCAAAATGGAATTGCTCGACGCTTTCAAGAGCTACAAATATCCTAATGAAATCGGGCCGGGCGTCTATGACATTCATTCACCGCGCATTCCCGCAGCAGCCGAGATCAAGCAGCTGATTGTGTTGGCGCGGCAGCGGGTTTCCGATCGGCAGCTCTGGATCAATCCCGACTGCGGACTGAAAACTCGAAGATGGGAGGAGGTGCGTCCCGCGCTCGTCAATATGGTGGCCGCCGCACGCGAGTTGCGGGCCGAGGCATGATCGTACTGAGCGTGTCGCCAACGTATCTGTGAATAAGATGAACGCGCTTTGGGAGCTCGCGATATCCTTGCGAGCTTCCAAAGTTTCCAGCGCCTGCAAATGCCGGTTTGCCCCGGCGGAGGCGATCGCATACAGCGGCGACAAGCTCGAATCCGGCGGACGACCGCATGCCGGCCATACCGATTAGGTGACATATTCCAAGTCACTTACGCCCGACGCGAACCACGGTCCTATCGCTTCATTTATCCATCGCGTGGATGCGTCCCATCACAACAATCTATTTTACCGCCCTTGCGGAATTTCATACCTAATTTGCGCCTTCGCGCGGTCTTCGGGAAGATTTGCTGGTATTCGGCGGTGCCAAAATACTGGCGCGTGACGGCAAACTGACGGTTGAGTTTCAGGGCTCGGCAGTCAAACCGCCTGCGCGATGGATCCTAGCTCCATCAAGGCGCTGCCCGTGCCAACCGGACAGCTGGCAAGTGTGAGCAAGTCCTGAAGTTTACGACAGGAGCGAAAGGCAAGCGGCTCGCTAAGTTGTGCAGAGCGATATCCGCTTCTCCTTGTTTGACGGCGAATGCCCTCGTCGTAAGTCGATCGCCGGTAGTCCTCCCTACCGACGAAAGCTGGAACGATGCGGAAAGCAGCGTCGCTCCCGCGTGACTTTCGCCCGGCCTCGCATTGAGGCCGGGCGGCTTTTTATGTGCCTGCTTATCAGTGACAGCAGGGGATCATTCATTTTGGCGTCATTGCGGGACCCCGGGTTCTTGGAGCGCATCTGTTGCTGTTCGGCAGGGAATGAGGCCGGTGCTGCTAAGGCTATCTGTCTATTGAAGGCTTTGGTGTCGTGTTGGTGCGCGTCGGCAGTATCGGATATTCGATCTTAGGCAGCCGACCGGTCAGCGAATTCAGAAATGAGACAATGTCGTTTTCCTCTCTATCGCTAAGCTTGGTGCCGAGCTGGATTTCACTCATCAGGGCAACAGCTTGCTTCAGGCTCCAAACCTGTCCCGAATGAAAGTAAGGGGCTCGCAACGCGACGTTTCGCAATGGCGCCGCGCGGAAGACATATTCGTCGCCGACCGCCCTGGTGACCGCAAACCGGCCCTTATCGGCGTCCGGAAGCACGCTTGCGTCCGGCTTTTTCATCACGCCGAACGGGAAGTAGGCCTGTCCACCGAGATTGATACCATTGTGGCAAGAAGAACATCCCTTCGCCATAAACAGTGCCAACCCTGACTTCTGTTGATCATCGAGAGCATGTGTATTGCCCTCCAGATACTGATCGAATGGAGCCGCAGGTGTAATGAGAGTCGCTTCAAAAGCCTCGATCGCCTTCGCAAAATTTTCAAAGGTGACCGATCTCGCTTCGTTCGGAAAAGCGTTCTTGAACAAGACGACATAGCTGGGCATTGAGTTCAAGATACCGAGCACATGATCTGGAGTCGCATTCATTTCGGCACTCGCCTGCACAGGCCCGGCGGCTTGCGCCTTGAGGTCCGCGGCGCGTCCGTCCCAAAATTGCGCCGCATTGAACACTGCGTTGTAGACAGTTGGGGCCCGGCGCAGGCCGACCTTCCAGCCGTGACCAACGGAGGTCGGACCGGCATCGACTCCGCCGGTGCCGAGATTGTGGCACGTATTGCAGCTAATGATCCCGCTCGCCGATAGCCGCGGATCGAAGAACAGCATCTTGCCAAGCTCGACCTTTCCATGCGTCACCGGATTGTCTTTTACCGCAGGAATGACCGAGGGGATTGGATGGAAGATCTGCTTGGCGTTTCTCATCAGATCATCGTCGGCGTTAGCTCCTGATGACATCAGCAGCCCAATAGCTAAAATCGATGCTTCAGCGACAAGCCGAAGCTCCGGGATTGACATGTTCATACACCGCCTCATTAGTTCTGATTGTTAAACAAGGAAACAGTCGAAAGCGATGCCACGCGTTCCTCGACGGTCCGGCGCAGTATGCAGCGGATCATCTGAAGCGAGGCTGCATCAAAATGTGCGACTTTGCAGCTCGCCGCCGGCGTTCACGCACGGGCTTGAGGGGCTTACGTGATTCGCGAGTTGGCTTTGAGCTTAGATCGCGGCCTTTCTGTTGGTCGATCAGCCTAGCGCCTCAACGTTCGGCGTGATGGTCGATCTGACAACAACAAGTGTGCCGCAAGCAGTAAGCTGTCCGGTGGCCGCATCGGTGCTCCATCGAGCGATTGGGTGGCCAATACGCTCCCGCAAAGTTGATGTATCCGTCTTACTCCGCAGGCCGCGCTCAGCGCTCACGGTGTCATTGGACAATTAGCAACTGCGATGCCAGTTGCGTCCGAGATGCAAGTTGCTGATTTAGTTGTAGAACGGGTCCGGACGAACAAACAAAGTCTGATGTCTTGGTTTGATCACTACATTCAGTGTCACAGATGCCACAAACGCCAGGCCCGGCTAGAGGTGATCGTAGATACTTTTGTGGTGAGGTTCGCTTGCTAGCTTGCCGGCCGCACGCGGGAACGGCGGTAACAAGACCTACGCAGCTGGGCGAGACACTGAGAGGCGCCGGCGGTGCGCATCGTTCACGATTTCGCCGAGTCCGGCCGACTGAAGCCTCTCCGACTTATATCTGGGCCGCTCTGGCGCGCCGTCACCACGAAGCCCGGCTCGTTTGTAAGGACGAGCCTCAGAACCGAACATGGCTTGTTTCAATTCCACCTGAGGTTCGCTGGCATGGCAATTGCCGTGCTCAAGTCCGAAAGGCGCGGCTGCCCAGAGTTTGACGGTGCGACCGTCCGATTGATCGCTACTCCAATTCGACAGGTGACCAGCCTGACCCCTGATCCGGTGGGTGTTGGTTGGATTACCAAGTCGGCCCACTCACGGGCTCGCTTTTGAAATCCTGCGCGCTGGGGCAAAATAAGCTGAACTTCTGCAGGAGCAACCGCTTCTTCGTGCTCTTGCGTTGAATCATGCCGATACAAGAGGACACGCTGGGAGGAGATCGTGACATCAGTCCGCAGATGGCCCAAGTCCTGAGATTTATCGGCGTGTTAGCGAGGAAGAACGTGATTGAGCACCTGTCCATGGCTGGTTCAAGTTGGATACGGTATCTGTGATGGTTTCGATTGACGATCGCTTGAATGAGATCAGATCCGTACGGAATGACATTTGGCGTTGTCGCAGAAGGCTTCAAAGCGAGCTAGATGATCTCCAGCGTAAGATGCTCGAGGAGCGTCTGCTTGAGCGGCAGTCTGCCTTTGAACGGCTCGTCTCGGCCACGTTTCCTTTTACATTGAGATTGTGAAGCAAAATTTCGGGACCTCTGCCACGGGAGCATTCCGCGTTAAATAGCGTCCGCTCACAGAGCGCCTGCGCCTGGGTCAGGAATGTAGCTCCGGCGCCGCGGCCGTCGCGCCCCTCATGGCCGCCGCCCACCTGAAAAGCTCGGCCCATAGCCTTGGTTCACCGACGTGCTGCCCGCTGAGCACCGATAATGAAATCGTTCCGGCACCATCCAAGGGCACTGCCGGGGGATGCCGCTTGCCTCGATTCTGCGACACCGCAGTCACCTGAGTAACGTTGATCCGGCAGAGCGATCGAAGGAGCTTGAATCGCCCGTAGCGTCAGATTGTACAGAGCAGGGAACGGTATTTCAGATCAGGTGCAGTCGAATGATAAGACCCGCTCTCGCTTTTGTACTATGTTCCGCTCTCGAGTGGATCGGGCTAGGCATGGGGGCGGTTGCGGAAACAAGGCGGTACGCGTGCACGATCACTGCCGCCGATCGAGAGCCGGCCGGAGTTCGGAATGAGCGGGTTATTCTTACCGTTCAATATGGCTGCCGGATCGCAGGTGGTCTCTTGACCGACGCAGAGATCACAGCAGTGTCGGTCAGCGAGTGGGCTGCTGACCAAAGGACATACTTGGCCTCCATGGAATTTCATCACGCGCTGGAGGGAGTTGCAATTGGGCAACTCTCCGAGGCGACCGACTTCTCTAGCATGGAAGGCGAGCAAGGCATTGGGGTCGCAACTTCCGGCACGACAGTTTTCGAGTTCGCATCTGGTTCATTGGCCGACCTTTCAGGGAAGACCCTTAAATTCAGGACAAAACCCACCGGCCTACGTAGCTTCGAGTTGGAGTTCACAGATTGGCCAAAATCTCTTCTATGGAAGTGACGCGTGTCTTACGCTGAATTCCGCAGGCGCGCGCACACACGAATACTGTCGATACTCTTAAGCACACACATATGTGCTCCCCGGCCTATATATGCCGTCCCCCAAGACGAGCACACCCGCAACAGGTTAAGCCAAAACTCCGAAGGCACTCGAGCGCGGTAGAGCGTTCAAATCCTTCACGCGGTCCGATCAGCAGCTTTTTTGGCCGCCGATCCGCATATGGGACGATCTGGTCTCGCATGACAGCGCCTGCGCGACACGGAAGCTATCAACACGGTATAAACGCAGCCCGATCATGAGCACGAAGAAGAAAGTTGCCGGCCAACCGCCTCCCGAACGCCGACGAGTACCAAGTCAAGGCAGCCCTCATTGTACAACTGAAGCGGTTGATGGCGGAGCGGGAGATCACTCAGACTGAAGCCGCGAAGCTCGTCGGCGTGAAGCAGCCCAACATCTCCAAGCTGCTTCGAGGGCAGTTCAAGTTGGTTTCTTGGAAAAGCTGCTGCGCATGCTGGCGGCGTTCGATCAGGACGGCGAAATAAAGGTAAAGCCACATCGGAAGCGTGGCGAGGGGCCGGATCACGTTCATTCGGGCCTAAGAGCTGCCGAAACGGAGGGTTCATGACCTCTAACCCGACGGCGGCAAAAGCGCTCATGAACTCACCCAGCAGTGCCCGATCTGCAATCGAGATTCGCCTGACTGAATCCTTCGCCCCCGCTGTTCTCGCCGAGACCCGCCAGCGTTTCCAGGAACAACTGGGCGAAGAAGGCGAGGTCGCCCGAGAGACCGAAGCGCTTCAGCAGGAGCGCGAGAAGCTCAAAAGGGAAGATTAACGGGTCGAACGCTAGGCCCGACGCGGCGGCTTAGTGCAGCAGCCAACTCGCCCCTACAGAAGCGAAAGGCGTGCGAGGCAGAGCGATCGATTCGGAGGAGATGATTTCCGCTTGCACGACGGGCATCTTCCATCCGGAGGGCAGATCGTAATCCGACATCGTTAGAGCGGATCCCGGCTCGAGTCTTTGCCAGCCCAAGTACCGAATGCCGTGACATGGCGTCCAATGCGGATTCGAGTACCAATCGGCGCCGACACGGAGAATCAATTTAGCAGAGCGCGGTCAAGCCAAAGACGACGTTCAGGATGGCCCCAGGCGTAGTGATGCCGAACCTAGAAGGCGATGATGGTTGGCAGAAGGTACGCCGCAGCAATTCGGATCATTTCAACCAGTCCAACGGACATGCTGATCAAAGCGTAAAGCGCGACGATGGCAGCGATGAGTCCGATCCCGAAATGCCGGTGCTCGGTGATGTTCAAGGTGAGCGATTGGGCGATACTTTCTTCGTCCCTCCCTCGAGCTTCAATGCGGCAAGTAACCGATCTTTGGCGGCGTCGATTTTCGAAGTGGAGCCGTTCATACTCCTCGCGAAGCGCGGCATCGACGAAAAGGGTCCGTCACGGAAGCCGAAGCTGATCATCTTGAAGAACACCGGCGCCGACCCCTGGGCTTTCGGGATCGCTTCGCTCACGCCCGATGGCCGGTTCTAACGTGAACTTCTCCTCCATCTCATTCAAGACGTAAAATGACTGAAACAACCGCGAGAAAGGCGACAGCAGCAATTGATCCGGTCCGGACACGTCCTCCCTGTGGGTCGTCCGCATAGATTCCACCCTGGATTTTCGTGTCGATGCTGGTCCCGTAAGCCCAGCACGAAATATAAACGCTCAGAATGGCAACCTGGATAATTTCAGGAGTTGCATTCGACAGCGCCGCCGATGGGTATGTCCTTGAGCGCAAGTCCCACGAACCCAAGCGCCATTACCGCCGTAACAGTGGTGATGCACCAATTTACAAACGTTGCAATGCGTGAAATCCGCACCTGAGCACTTCGCTCCGAGGTCTTGGCCCTTTTCGACCTGCCTTGTCTCGACTGCCGACACTTGCGAAGCTGCCGGCCTTTCCGTGAATCCGCTCAATCTGTCTGACGCGTCAGAATCCGATGTTCCCATTTGTCGAACTACGCCGAACGCAAAAACCTGCAGATTGTTTGATGCGGAGGCGCCCAGTGTCGTAGCCGGAAAATTCAAATCCGGGCAAGCCCAGGGTGACCGTTTGCGGAGTTTAAGCTACCGCGCTGCTTGGGAATTGATCAGCTTACATGCTCTCCACGGCGTCAGCTGTTCGCCCTCCGCGCGCGCCTCTCCGCGGTATCAAATAAAAGAACGCCGGAGCGAGAGACCATGCGGAAATGGAAGAGGACTGCTGCTGGGCAACTGCGTTCTTGTGGAGACATCTGCAGCAGGTGGTGGAGCGCTCGGATGCGATTCTTGCTCGGGGTGGGATCGCGAGCACGATGGGCACATCTAACCGCGCTGAAACCGCTTCGAACGGATGGTGTTTGCGATCGCTGGATCGGCGCGTACGAAGCAAGGCTGCGCATCGGAGTGACGTCGGCGCGGCAGACTCTAGCCACGCCGCTGGTGGAGAGCGTAACCGATTGTTTTGTTTCGGACAGGGCGTTGCGGCTACGCTTGTCGGTGGCAGACAGGGTCAGGTTTATAACAATCCGCATCCGGCAGCTATCTAGCTCTATAAACGTTGCTTTTTCTATTGGACCGGCGCTGGCACACTCGTTGCAGACCCCTGCGCAGGAGGCGGCGGCTGTTAGTCCTTTGCATCCCATGCACAGGGACATGCCCCGTGATCGCACGCGAGTGAATAAAGAAGCCGATATGACCAACCGCTGGAGAGCAGGCATGACTTCACGCGAGAAGCGTCATGGTCATCGATAGACAGCGTCACACATGGCGCTCCTAACCGCTCAGCCGAGATGAGCTACAACATCGTGAACGACCGCTGCGGCATGAACGTCGCGAAGTTGCGATCGGTAGGACCGCCCATGCAGATTGCACGCTTACCTGAACGCCGGATCGGAAATCCGTCGGTCTACCGCAAAAGCGTCGCTTCTTGCTGAGACCACAATCGAAAAGGAAACCTGTATGAGCCGAGCACCTACCCAAAGCGTTGCAGAGATCAAGGCGCGCAACAAACAGCTAATCGATGAGGTGTTGACGGTCTACCCCGAGAAGACCGCCAAAAGGCGCGCCAAGCATCTCAGTGTTCACGAGGCGGGGAAGTCGGATTGTGGCGTCAAGTCGAATATCAAGTCCATTCCCGGCGTGATGACCATCCGCGGCTGCGCCTATGCGGGCTCCAAGGGCGTGGTCTGGGGACCCATCAAGGACATGATCCACATCAGCCACGGTCCGGTCGGCTGCGGTCAGTACTCGTGGGGCTCGCGGCGCAACTACTACGTCGGGACGACCGGCATCGACACGTTCGTGACACTGCAGTTCACCTCCGATTTTCAGGAGAAGGACATCGTGTTCGGCGGCGATAAAAAGATCACGAAACTCATCGATGAGCTCCAGGAACTATTTCCTCTCAACAGGGGCATCACCATTCAGTCCGAATGTCCGATTGGCTTGATCGGTGACGATATCGAGGCGGTCTCCCGAGAAAAGTCGAAGGAATATGGCGGCAAAACCATCGTGCCTGTGCGGTGCGAGGGCTTCCGCGGCGTGTCGCAATCGCTCGGCCATCACATCGCGAACGACGCCGTTCGGGATTGGATCTTTGACAAGAGCGCCCCAGAGACCAGCCCTAAATTTGAACCGACGCCATATGATGTTGCGATCATCGGCGACTACAACATCGGCGGCGACGCATGGTCGTCACGAATCCTGCTGGAAGAGATGGGCCTACGCGTAATCGCCCAGTGGTCCGGGGATGGATCTCTCGCTGAATTGGAGGCGACGCCGAAGGCAAAGCTCAACATACTGCATTGCTATCGCTCGATGAATTACATCTCACGGCACATGGAGGAAAAATTCGGGATTCCCTGGTGCGAGTACAACTTCTTCGGTCCTTCCAAAATCGCGGAGTCGCTGCGAAAAATTGCAGGCTTCTTCGATGACAAGATCAAGCAAGGCGCCGAACGCGTCATCGCGAAATATCAACCGCTTGTCGATGCTGTGACCGCGAAATACCGGCCGCGGCTTGAAGGCAAGACGGTAATGCTGTTCGTCGGCGGCTTACGTCCTCGCCACGTCATCGGCGCCTATGAGGACCTCGGCATGGATGTTGTCGGCACGGGCTATGAGTTCGGGCATAACGATGACTACCAACGCACCGCCCAGCACTACGTCAAAGATGGCACGCTGATCTACGACGATGTCACCGGCTACGAATTCGAGCGCTTCGTCGAAAAGATCCGGCCAGACCTGGTCGGCTCCGGTATCAAGGAAAAATACGTCTTCCAAAAAATGGGCGTGCCGTTCCGCCAAATGCATTCCTGGGACTACTCGGGTCCTTACCACGGCTATGACGGCTTCGCGATCTTCGCCCGCGACATGGACATGGCGATTAACTCCCCGATCTGGGGGAAGACCACCGCGCCTTGGAAGGACGCTCCGCAGCCGAGCCTCATGGCAGCGGAATAGGAAGGCCGACCCCGGGCCGTTTCTTTCCGCAGAGGAGGGGAAGGGCAGGAGAACGAACGCAAAACCCAAAGAGTGCCATGATGACACAGAACGCCGAACACATACTCGACCACTCTGAGCTTTTCCGGGGAGACGAATACCAGCAGATGCTGGCCAAGAAGAAGGCGCTATTTGAGAATCCGCATGATCCCGCCGACGTCGATCGCATCAAAGAATGGTCCAAGACATCCGAGTACCGCAAGAAGAACTTCGCCCGCGAGGCGCTAACCGTTAATCCGGCGAAGGCTTGCCAGCCGCTGGGTGCGGTGTTCGCCGCCCTCGGGTTCGAGCGCACACTGCCGTTCGTCCACGGCTCACAGGGCTGCGTCGCGTATTATCGCAGCCATCTGTCACGGCACTTCAAGGAGCCGACCTCGTGCGTCTCCTCGTCCATGACGGAAGACGCGGCCGTGTTCGGCGGGCTTAACAATCTTACCGACGGGCTTGCCAACAGCTATAACATGTACAAGCCGAAGATGATCGCGGTCGCCACGACCTGCATGGCGGAAGTCATCGGCGACGACCTCAATGCCTTCATCAAAACATCAAAGGAAAAAGGTTCCGTCCCAGCGGACTACGACGTACCATTCGCTCACACTCCTGCGTTCGTCGGCAGCCACGTTACTGGCTACGACAACACGCTCAAGGGCATCCTCGAGCATTTCTGGGATGGCAAAGCCGGCACGGCCCCAAAACTCGAGCGCAAAGCGAACAACACGATCAACTTCATCGGTGGCTTCGACGGCTACACTGTCGGAAATGTCCGTGAGATAAAGCGTATCTTCGAGCTGATGGGCATCGGCTACACCATCCTCGCGGATAACAGTGACGTGTTCGATACCCCCACGGACGGCGAGTTCCGCATGTATGATGGGGGCACTACATTAAAGGATGCCGCGAACGCAGTCCACGCCAAGGCAACCATTTCCATGCAGCAATATTGCACGGAGAAGACGTTGTCCTTCATCAAGGCGCACGATCAGGAGGTCGTCGCTTTCAATCACCCGCTGGGCGTCAGCGCCACGGACGATTTCCTGATGACGCTGTCGCGTGTCACCAACAAGGCAATTCCAAATGCACTGGAGCAGGAGCGTGGGCGTCTGGTAGACGCAATGGCTGACTCCAGCGCGCATGTTCACGGCAAGAAGTTCGCGATCTATGGCGATCCAGACCTCTGCTATGGCCTGGCCGCATTCCTGCTGGAGCTCGGCGCTGAGCCGATCCACGTGCTGTCGACGAACGCGAGTAAGGCGTGGGAGCTGAAGATGCAGGCGCTGTTCGCGAGCTCGCCTTTCGGTAAAAACTGCCGCGCCTTCCCAGGCAAGGATCTCTGGCACATGCGATCGCTCCTGTTCACAGAGCCGGTCGATTTCCTGATCGGTAACACCTACGGCAAGTATCTCGAGCGTGACACCGGAACGCCGCTAATCCGCATCGGCTTTCCCATCTTCGATCGCCATCATCACCATCGTTATCCAGTGTGGGGCTATCAGGGGAGCATGAATGTGCTGGTCAAGATTCTCGACAAGATCTTCGATGAGATCGATCGAAAGACCAGCTCGGTTGGCAAGACAGACTACAGCTTCGACATCATACGCTAAGGCGAGCTCCCCGCCTCATCGTCCGCAGAAACAGCGGCGCTGCGGCGGGGATCACAGGTTCTCCGCCGGCCATCCTTGTGGTCTGCGGTGTGTTGACATCCCCGAGAGAGACACCATGACTTCGCTTCCCACGACCATACAGGACGTCTTTAACGAACCGGGCTGCGCCAGGAACGCGAGCAAGTCGAAGGTCGAGCGTAAGAATGGTTGCACCAAGCAGCTCAAGCCGGGCGGCGCCGCCGGCGGATGTGCCTTCGATGGCGCCAAAGTCGCGCTGCAGCCCTTCACCGATGTCGCCCATCTTGTGCATGGTCCAATCGCCTGTGAGGGCAATTCCTGGGACAATCGTGGTTCGGTCTCGTCCGGCTCCGATCTGTGGCGCAGAAGCTTCACCACAGACATGAGCGAGACCGATATCGTCTTCGGCGGCGAGAAGCGGCTGTACAGGGCAGTCAAGGAGATCACAGAGAAATACGACCCGCAGGCCATCTTCGTCTACCAGACATGCGTGCCCGCAATGATCGGTGACGACATCGATATGGTCTGCAAGGCGGCCTCCGCCAAATTCGGCAAGCCGGTCATTCCCATCAATTCACCGGGATTTGTCGGGTCGAAGAACCTTGGTAACAAGCTTGCTGGCGAAGCACTGCTGGAGCACGTCATCGGTACCGGAGAGCCGGATTACACGACATCGTATGATATCAACATCATCGGTGAATACAATCTGTCCGGCGAGCTTTGGCAGATCAAGCCCCTGCTCGATGAGCTCGGAATCCGGATCCTGTCGTGCATCTCGGGGGACGGCAAGTATCGCGAGGTCGCTTATTCGCACCGAGCCAAAGCCGCGATGATGGTTTGCTCAAGGGCAATGATCAACGTCGCACGCAAGATGAGGCAGCGCTACGGCATCCCGTTTTTTGAAGGCTCCTTCTACGGTATTGAGGATACCAGCGATTCACTCCGCCAGATCGCGCGCATGCTGATCGAGAGTGGTGCGCCGGCTGAGCTGATGGAACGCACGCAAGCCCTGATCGCACGCGAAGAGACCAAGGCCTGGGCTGCGATTGAACGTTTCAAGCCGCGCTTTGCCGGCAAGAGGGTTGTTCTCATCACCGGCGGTGTGAAATCCTGGTCGATGGTGGCCGCTTTGCAGGAGGCCGGGCTCGAGATCGTCGGCACGTCCGTGAAGAAATCGACCATGAAGGACAAGGAACGTATCAAGGAATTAATGGGCCAGGACGCCCATATGATCGAGGACATGTCGCCTCGCGAGATCTACAAGATGCTCAAGGACGCAAAGGCCGATATCATGCTCTCGGGCGGCAAGTCGCAATTCGTCGCACTGAAGGCGGCGATGCCGTGGCTCGATATCAACCAGGAGCGCTGCCACGCCTATATGGGCTATGTCGGGATTCTCAAGCTCATGGAGGAGATCGAGAAGGCCCTCTACAATCCGATATGGGATCAGCTCCGCCAAGCCGCGCCATGGGATGATTTCGACCGGAAGCTTCAGGCAAAGACGGCTGCGCAGATGTATGCGCAAGCCGCGGATCCAGTTCGGGACCCGAGCAGGAACGGCGTCAGGACGATAACTTTCTCCAATCAAGCTGAGGCCAGCGAGGGTGAGCGCGCGATTGCGCCGCATGGCCCGAAGCTCGGCGAGCCCAACAAGCCCTGCACCAGTTCCATCGGGCGTTGCATTGCTTGTAAGGACATTCCGTCCGATCTCCAGCCGGCGGCACTGCAGGCGGCGGAGTAGGGGACATGGCGATCGTCACTACCTCGAAGAAAGCCTGTTCGGTCAATCCGCTCAAGATGAGCCAACCGATCGGCGGCTCATTTGCCTTCATGGGGTTGCGCGGCGCGATGCCGCTTTTGCACGGCCCTCAAGGTTGCGCCTCCTTTGGGCTGACGCTGTTCGTGCGCCATTTCAATGAAGCCGTGCCGATGCAGACGACTGCCATGAGCGAGGTCGCAACCGTGCTCGGCGGCCACGAGAATCTCGAACAAGCGATCCTCAACATCTACAATCGCGCCGAGCCCGAAATCATTGGCATCAATTCAACTGGGGTCACCGAAACCAACGGCGATGACGTCGAAGCCTTCATCCGGTTGATCCGACAGAAGCACCCGCAGCTCGAAAAGCTCCCCCTTGTCTACGTCTCGACTCCGGATTTCAAGGATGCCTTTCAGGATGGCTGGGGCAAGACGGTGGCGCGGATGATCGAGGTGCTTGTGGCACCGTTCGACCCAGCCAGACCGCGCGATGCGTCCCGCGTTAACGTGCTACCTGGTTGCCACCTCACCCCCGGCGACCTCGACGAGCTTCGCACGATCTTTGAGGATTTCGGTCTCAAGCCCTCCTTCCTGCCGGACCTTGCAGGTTCGCTGGACGGCCACATCCCCGACGAATTCACGCCGACTACGATCGGGGGGATTGGAGTGGACGAAATTGCGACCATGGGGCAGGTGGCCTGGACGATCGCGATCGGCGCGCAAATGCGCGGTGCGGCCGAGACCATGCAGGTGCGGACAGGCGTGCCGTTCCGTCTATTCGAGCGGCTCTGTGGCCTTATCCCAAGCGACGAATTGATGGCGTTCTTGAGCCAGATCACCGGCCGGTCAGTACCCTCGAAGTATCGCCGGCAGCGTGGACAGCTGGCAGACGCCATGCTGGATGCTCATTTCCATATCGGCGGCCGCAAGCTCGCGATCGGCGCCGAGCCGGACTTGTTATTTGATCTCTCCAGCTCGCTCGACGAGATGGGGGCGCAGGTCACTGCTGCGGTGACGACGACGAACTCACCGGTGCTGCAGCGGGTCAGGACCGAGGACGTCCTAATCGGCGATCTGGAGGATCTTGAAGAGCTTGCCAGGTCGCGTGACTGCGACCTCTTGATGTCCCATTCACATGGTCGCCAGGCGGCTTCGCGACTCAATGTTCCATTCTTCCGGGTAGGCTTTCCCATGTTCGATCGCCTTGGGGCTGCGCACCTCACAATCGTTGGTTATCGCGGCACGCGCGACCTGATCTTTGATATCGCCAATCTCATCATCACCGACCGAGAGATTAACCATCGGCCGACGCCTGACAGCTGGCGATTCACCAACTCTGGCCTGCAGGTCGATTCGCCTGGGTTGCATTGAGCAGGGAGAGAAAACAACGCGGATGAAAGTTGCATTTGCCACTCAGGACTTGAAGCATGTCGATGCGCACTTCGGCTGGGCCAAGAACATCGCGATCTACGAGGTCGGCCCGGAGGGGCATCGGTTTATTGAGGCGATCCAGTTCGGTGGTGACCTCACGGAAGACGGCAATGAGGATAAGCTAGCGCCCAAGATCGAGGCGATCAGGGACTGCGCAATCCTCTATGTTGCGGCGATCGGCGGCTCGGGTGCTGCACGAGTCGTCGCGAGCAAGATCCATCCGATGAAGGTGCTGCAACCAGAGCCCATCGACGAACTTTGCGTCAAACTCGAAACCGTGCTGAAGGGCTCGCCGCCGCCCTGGCTGCGGAAGCTGCTCGCCAAAGACTCGGAACGTACAGTGGATTTCGAAACCTGAAGGAACGAGGATGGGAGATACGTCCGAAGTCACTCCAGCCGCCGCGGCGGCGGAGCGGCCATTTCTGAAAGAGCTCGTCAAGATCTGGCGCGCCCAGGACTCCCACGGTGCCTGGGAGGGCAAGAAGGATCTCGATTTGCTCGAACCCTACGTCCTCGACAAGCACAAGCGCCGTGCGCTGCCTATTGTCGGCAATCCCGACCCCAAGACGACATGGCGGCTGGAGCTGTTCTTTAACGCGGTTGCGCTCTCGATCGAGAAGGCGACCGGAGTGATGATCTCGCCAATGCTGAAGATGCACAACGAAGGGTTCGGTCGGATCGTGTTGATCGGCGGTCGGCTCGTTGTCGTGAGCAAGCAGCTGCGCGACGTGCATCGCTTTGGTTTCGACCATTTCTCTGATCTCGCTGATCAAGGCGACAAATTCGTCAACAGTGGCGTTGAGATGATCCGTAAGTTCCCGGAAGCGGCGAATTATTGAGGCAAGCATGAACGATGTTGAAGCGCTGAAAGCGGAAATAAAGAAGCTGTCGGCGAAGGCGACCCAAGCCAAGATGGACCTCCACGACCTCTCCGAGGAGCTGCCGGTCAACTGGTGCTCGATCCTGAGTGTGGCGCAGAAGGCCCACGCTGCCTTCAGCGAGCTCGAAAGCAAGCGCCAAAATCTCCAAGCGCTAGACAAAGCATAGCGGATCTCAAGCCATGTCATTTAGGACCCGAGACGGCCGCAGTTGGGAGCCGGATTACCTGGTTTCTATCGATCTCAAGAAGTGCATCGGCTGCGGCCGCTGCTATAAGGTTTGCGGCCGCGAGGTCATGACGCTGAAGGGGCTAAGCGAGGTTGGCCAAATCATCGATCTCGATGAGGAGGACGATGAGCTCGAAAAAAAAATCATGGTGCTGAATGACGAAGGCGCTTGCATCGGCTGCAGCGCCTGCGCGCGGGTGTGTCCAACAAACTGTCAGACGCACGCGCCACGGGGTTGAAGCGACTTTCTTCGCTATCAATCCAGCTTTCCTGAGCTGACCGTGCCCGAACATGGACTATTGGCTGTCCTTCGGGGGGATCGGTCAAATGATCAAATGACACGACCGCGCCGTCTCGTGCTCGCGGACCACAGTAACCACGGCGCAAGGAGTTGATGGGCTAGGTGACTTTGGTTGCGAATTCTGCATGGTTTCAGTGCGGCAGAAATGCTCGTGAGTAGCCTGTCGGGCTGGCTAGCATCGCCTTGTTCAGGGCTGCGCGCGCAGTCTCCGCCTTTGCGCCTGATCAACAGACACTCGGCAGGCGATGTGAGCGGCCTTGGGCACCCCGGCTAGATCGCGCGGCAGTTAAGGGGTGATCCTTAACTCGCTCAGCGCCCTGAGCCCGCCGCCGAGCGTTACGGCGAAGCCTACGTCGCGGCTCGGGGATGCGCATTCGCGTTTTGGTGACCGGAAGGGCGCGATGCGTGCCCGAAATCTAACGCTCACGCAAAGCATGTCAGTCTACAGTGGACCTATTGGGCGTGTGGATGTTTCTCAAAGCTTTTTCATGTGCTTAGTGCGCGCGGAGCGCCTGGCACGGTGATTGCTAACTCAGTGTAAAGACAAGCTCTCGCAACAACTGACTTTGGAGAAGAAATGATGGTGCTGTGCATGGCGACCCCGGCTCCTTCGCTCAAAGTCGAGAACTGGCTGCGTGGCGACCCCCTTACGAAGTTCCAGCCAGGGGGAGTGTACATCGTCGAATTTTGGGCAAGTTGGTGCGGTCCATGTGAGGAGGCGATGCCCCATCTCATTGAGCTGCAAGCAAAATACAAAGACGAGGGGCTTGAGGTCGTCGGAGTCGCAGCTAGCGAACAAGCACCAACGGCGGATGAGGCTCGTACCAAGCTGGACGTATGGTTGACTGAGAAGTTCTCAAATTTGAACTATCGAATCGGGTTCGACAGTACGGGCGAAATGAACAAGCTTTGGATGGATGCCAGCTCATCTGTTGGGATTCCGACATCGTTCGTCGTCGATCGCGACGGCCACATTGCCTATATCGGTCATCCGATCACACTCGACGACGTCTTACCGAAAATAATAAACGGCACTTGGCGCAGCAGCTATCAAGCTAAATTCGCTGATGCGAAACGGATTGCGGAAGGCCAGCGCCTAGCGCGCGAACGCTCAATGCACCGGAGAATTGGAGCGGCGATGGAAGCAAAGGACTGGCCGACAGCGCTATTAGCCGTCGAAGAGGGCATTGCCGCGACGCCGGACAATCTCCACTTCCGGGAGATTCATGCGCATCTGTTGCTTCACAAAATGCGCGACACGGCGACTGGTTTCCAGGTCTTACGCCAACTGGTTCGAGATGCGATTGAGACACAGTCAGAGGCTTTGAGTGCGCTGGTTGGCGCGATGAGGCAACTCTTTGATGCGGAGAACGACAACACGCACCTCCCGCGTGCGGAACGCTTTGCGATCGGCAGGGATGTTTCGGAACATATCCTCAATCCTGGGCAGGCCTTCGGCGGCCTCAACTGCTCTTCCTATATGGTGGTCGCTCAGTACTACCACGAGAGTGGTGACAAGCAACATGCGATCGAGCTGATCGAGCGGGCGATGACGTGGCTAGACGATCCGAAAGCTATGCCGGAATTGCCAGCGGAGCGTGCGAAGAAGTATTATATGCCACGGCTGCTCCAAGCCCTAGCCAACTACAGGGACGAGAAGGTTTCTTGCGGCGGATCTTGTTCGGTTCCGCGAGAGAAGTCTCCTGGGGCTCCCAACGTCCAGCCGCAGGAGGAGACATGAAGAGAAATGTTAATCAGAAGACGCACCATCGGGCCCAATTAGCGCCTTCGAATCGCTCGCCACCAGCAGAATCATTCAGGGCGATTGCGACACGCACGCCACAAGGAAAACCTAGCCGACAACGAGCGATGCCACGCCCTGCGGCTCTTCGTTGCTGGGTGTCTCGTTAGTGCTTGTATTCAAGGGATGCCGGCTCCGCCGTTTTTACAACTCAGGTTTGTAGCTCGACACTATCGATCTGCTACTCACATCGAGCATTACTCACGCAGTTATGTTTGCCGTTTCCGGCACAAACCGCCCCTTCGAAGAACTTAAATGCAGCATCGAGGTTCGATCTGGCAGTCTCCTACCGGTTGCGCCGCCCCAGACGTCGATCCCATGTTCTATTGGGCTAGCATAATGAACAGAACGTGTTGTTCTTAAAAAAAGGAGGTGGTCGGTTCAGAAAATGCTGAAGGCGACTTGAGAGTGTCGGATCTCGAATGCTTCAAACCATCGATCAGTAACTCTTCAACATCAATTCTTGCGAAGCATACCGCACAAGTAGCGGTCATGCTCACGATCACCAAACGCGCGACCAAGACCACCACGGCCTTCGGGGCCCGGAGAGGCATGCGCGCCTACTCGTCCACTGAACGCACCAGCTCTACCGAAGCCCCGCCGCCATTGGTCCCGCACTTTTTTGTTGTCTGCACAGGCTGATCCGGAAGAGTGGAATCCGAGTTTCCGACCAGATCATGCTCAAACGGAAATGGAGGAAAATGTGAGTAACGATCCCGTGCTCGCGATTGTCGGCGGTCACCGGCGGCGGGGGGGCGCCGAATTCTCGCCTCCACGGACAGCCGCGGCTTTCGCTTTGGCAGGCTGAAGCGCTGGCCAGCTCCCGCTCGCCCGGCAAGACGATGTCGTTCTGGAGCAAGGGCGTCGTGATCGAGGAGCTGACGACATCGCCCTGTTCTCGGACGGCAACGGCATCTCCAAAACGGACGCGCCGATCGCGGTCAGGGCAGGCGCTGTCGTGGTCGACAACTCCTCCGCTTTCCGAATGGATCCGAACCTGCCGCTGGTGATCCTCGAGATCAATGCGGGCCGCGTCTGCGACCGCAAGGGCATCATCGCACCAGAAGAATCGCATCAAGCGCGTGATAAGCGCAACTTAGCGGGTCACCAGCGGGGCCGGCGCCGCTGCGAAGGAAAAGGTTCCGGAAATTCACGCGTGTCAATCTCAATTGCCAACTTTCAAGATCTTCTCGGACGGGATAATCGTGACTGGTGTGACCTGCATCCGCGTACCCGTGCTGCGCGCCCATCAACTTCGAATGCGAGAAGCCGATCAGCGAGGAGCATGTGCGCCCAATCATGGCGCAAGCGCCCGGCGTGAAGGTCGTCCGACCGCACCAAAAACGAGGTCCGATACCAATCGCCGCCGCTGGCCAGGGTGATGTTCTGGTCGGCCGCATCCACAAGGACCTCAGCGATCCCTCAGGGCATCCGACCTCGATGTTCGTTGCGGCGGATCAACTGCTCAAAGGCCGCGGCGTTGCACGCCATGCAGATCGCAAGGGCTGTTGCTGGGCCTGTAATCAGGCGCACGCCCGAGACGATAGGTCGAAGCCTGCGTGGCCGAAGCCGAGGCTGACGGGAAGTCCACCCGCCTGCTCGACCTGCGGGTGCTGCTGATTACCGCGACGGGTACTCGGGCACTCCTACACAGTTGCCAGCACCTCCACCCCTTTGGCGACCACTCCGTCCTCCACACTCCCTGCGGCGGATTCTGTCAGGCGATTTCGCACGTACGCTACCGCGCATCCGGGTCGGCGCGAGTTCTGCATCCATCCGTGGTCGCTGCAGTGGCGGATGCCGCCGGCTTCCGCAGCACGGACATCGCGCACCCCCGGAATGTCCGGATCACCGCCGGCCCTTCCGTGAACCATCAGCATAGTGATCGCTCCTCGCGCGACATCTCAGCGCCGCCCAGGCCGGCAAAGGCCTGGAGCACAACGCCAAAGCCAATCCACACACCGTCGATCGGCCTTTGAAGTGTGACCGCGACCATGAACCGGTCAGACTTAGAATGTCCTGATCACGATAGACCCGCTCAGTCGGACCGTCGCGGTGAGCCGGCCACAGCGTGATGACGACAGTGCTCTTGGCCAACACACGACCAGCAGAGTGGGCATGTCATCTGCCCGAAAAGCTGGGCCGGAAGTGCATCGCCAAGGTTTGAAAGAGCCCGCCGCAGGCGAAGCGTTTGCAGTGAATCTCTTTGCGGCGGACTGTCGAGCTGGCGAGAAAGGGATCTGAGGCGATGCCTCAGACTGGGCGGTTTTCGCTTCTGTTCTTCACCGGCTCCATTTTGGCTAGGCCGTCCTCGTATGAGATCTCCGTGTATGATCCATCGAGTTCCTTGGCTGCATCGAGCAAGTAGTCGAGCCTTGCGGCGGTACCGAGCTTCTTGAGGTCGTTCTTGTCGATGCCGGCGAGGTCCATCATCTCCTTCCATACGGTTGATTCGTTGCAAGGCAGAATGCGGAAGGTGATGTCGCCTATTTTTGTGCGGTACTTCGCGAGCAGATCAATGTTGTTGCAGAAGATGAAATAGCTGCCGTTGGGGCTCAGCCTGCCATCCAGCACCTTCGCGGCCTCGGGTAGATAAGCGAAGGAATGCAGATATCCGGCAAGGACTGGGATGGCTGGTTCGCCTTCTTGTGCAATTGCAAGAACTTGTTCGATGGAATAATCCGGCGGTCGTTTTTCGTCGGCGAGCTGGGCTTGGAACTTCAGCGCGATGTCGCCTCGAAACCCAAATCGCCCGGACTTCGTTGTTTCACTCTTAAGCACCGCATTCAGCAATCGCCCCTCCTTGTCCAGCGGGCCAAGAGCGGTGTTGTCGATTGAGGTCATGGAAGTCTCCTCATCAATTTGTGGTGTGCACGGGTCGCCCAATGCGACGTGCCCCTACCTTCCTGCAAGTTGTTTGCCGTCCGCGATGTCTGCAGCGACGTAGTGCGTAAACGGCGGCTTGGCGCGATTTGCGGGGATACCTGCTGTCACCATCACGAGGCCTCGCACGCATGACATCCTGCTGCCGGAAAACCGCCTGTCGCGAACCCGACAGGTCGCAAATCGAATGGTGGGCCTCTGCAATAGAAGCTGGTTTCATCTGCATCTCGACTGGCATGGGATTTGCCATTTGTGCTTTGCGAGAGAACTGAGAACGAGCCAGAGATGATCAACCTAACGAATAGCGCCATCAACGCACTGAAGGCCGCAATCTCCTCGACAGTGCAGCCGGCAACCGGTTTGCGGATCATGATCGAAGGCGGCGGCTGCCAGGGATTCACATATAAAATGGGTCTTGCTCATGAGCCAAGCTCCGATGAGACCGTGTTCGAGCAAGGCGGGATTAAAGTCTTTGTCGACAACGCGAGCCGGGCGCATCTCAACGGCACCACGATCGATTTCGTGGTGTCGCTCGAAGGATCAGGATTCCGCTTCGATAACCCAAATGCCAAATCGAGCTGTTCATGCGGCAAATCGTTCAGCTGAGTCGCCTTGGTACGCTTGGCAATGGAATGAGCATCGAACATGGGCCCGAAGGCTGAACCTACGAAGCAGTCTCGGACTATCGAGCCTTCCGATCGCGAGCGGATTGTCCGCGCCGTGCTCGATGAGAGTCGGCCAAGCCTCAGGCGCGATCGGGGACATTGTGAGCTCGTCGCAATAGACGGCGACAAGATCATGGTCGGGCTAACCGGCGCTTGCAGGGTATGCAAGCTTGCGGGCACGACGCTCGCGGCTATTCAGGCGCGCCTGATCGAGCGGCTCGGAAAGTTTGCCCGCCTGATCCCGTTCCCCGGAGCTGCCAAAGTGAGGGCTTAAATGCAGAGCGAACTCTCCGTGCGTCCGATTTACCTGGACAATAACGCCACGACCCCTGCACATCCTTTGGTGGTCGCCGCGATGCTGCCGTTCTTCTCTGGGCAATTCGGCAATGCGTCGTCCGGGCATGCATTCGGCATTGAGGTTGCACCCGCATTGACGCAGGCGCGCCGAAATGTGCAGGCTCTCATTGGCGCGGCATTCGATCACGAAATCGTTTTCACCTCCGGCGCGACGGAATCTGACAACACTGCGATCCTGTCCGCGCTCGCCGTGCAGGAAGGACGCGACGAGATCGTCACAACCGCCGTTGAGCATTCGGCCGTGCTGTCTCTTGCCGAGGAGCTGGGCCGACGAGGAATCAAGATCCATGTCATTCCGGTCGATGCAAGCGGTCGATTGGACATCGAGAGTTATGGCAATGCCTTGTCGGAGCGTACGTCAGTCGCCTCGATCATGTGGGCGAATAATGAGACCGGTACGATCTTTCCGGTGAAGTCCCTCGCCAAGATGGCGCGCTCAGTCGGCGCGCTCTTTCACACCGATGCAGTCCAGGCCGTCGGGCGGATTCCCATTGACCTGAAGACGACGGACATCGATATGCTGTCGCTCTCCGGCCACAAGCTCCATGGTCCGAAGGGCATCGGCGCGCTGTATGTCCGCAAGGACATTAAGTTCCGGCCGCTGATCTTCGGCGGCGTGCAAGAGCGGCGTCGCCGCGCTGGCACCGAAAACGTCCCAGGCATTGTTGGGCTCGGCAAGGCGGCGGAACTCGCGGCGGCACACCTCATACAAGATCAGATCCAGATTTGCGCCCTTCGCGACCGGCTGGAGCGCGGCATTCTCGCGCTCGGCGGTTGCATCGTGCTTGGTGATATCAAAAACCGCCTGCCAAATACCTCTAACATTGCCTTCGAGCGTCTCGAAGCGGAGGCCATCGTCCACCACCTGAATCGCGACGGAATTGCCACCTCACTCGGTTCAGCCTGCGCGTGCGGCTCGATGGAGCCGTCCCATGTCCTGCGCGCGATGAGAGTAGCGCCGGCGTTTTTGCGCGGTGCGGTTCGCTTCTCGCTCTCGCGAGAGACGGCGCTGGATGAGATCGATCGTGTGCTGCAAGTCCTGGCGCACATTACTTCCGAACAGAGAGCCCTGTTGCGTGCGTGTCAGGAGCGTGCGGGCGAGAGTTCGCAACCTGCAGAGCCCCTATGAAGGTCATGATTCGTCGTTCGCCTGAGACAGGCCTTTCGATTTATGTACCCAAGAAAGATCTTGAGGAGCCGATCGTCGGCTGGGAGCACGAGACGCTGTGGGGTGGTTGGATTAAAATCGCAAACGGCTGGGTGCTCGACCTACCGGCGATGGCGAGCGACACCACCCTACCAATCACCATAAACGCCAAGAAGCGCGGCGGCGAAGCAACCGAAAAATGAAACTCCGTGTCTATGGACGTCGTCCAACCGGGATGTCCAGGGAAGTCTTGGCGGGCGCGGTGAGCGCGTACCGGTCAACGCGACAGCCCATGCAGCCTTGTTCGGAACCAAGATCGTGCTGCCGCGCGCTGCCAAAGGCAGTATCTTGGCCGGGGCGCAGCATCGAGGCATCCGGCCAGCGGGATGGCGTTGGTGGGGAGGCCTTCGCGACCTCCCCTTTTCGGCGGCCGCCAGGCCGCTCGTTGCATTCCGCGCGTCTTAACAGCGTCAGGCCAATGGCTGGACTCCATAAGGTTCAGCTTTGAATGGTTGAGTCGCGCGCCGGCCCAGATCGCAGGCTCAGAAGTATCAACCTTCGTGATGATCCCTGACCCTGGCGAGCGGGCGTTTCTCTTCACCTGGTTGACAATGCCCTTCCGGAGCATCACGCAGGGGTCCGCGTGATCTTCCATGGCATAGGTCAGTCACAGGACTGCTTTCTCTGCTTCTAGGCTCGCCTTATCAACCTGTCCTTCAAAGCGCCCCGGACGTCTTTTGCGGATTGTGCTTTGCCTAGGCGTCACGTTCTGACGGAAGATCAACTTTCAAACGACGCCACCCGCCTGCCGTTTGCCGAAGCCATAGCTGACGCTGCCTGCCGGGCCTCAAAACAATGGTGTCAGCGCTGTTGTGATCGCAACCCTTGTCAGCTTTCCAACATGAATTGATAAAGCTAACAATCGACCAGGGCTTAGCTAAGTACTTGAAAGCGAAATGTTAAATTCATCCTGCAGGAATGGCACGCCAGTTGCTCTTGGCTTTCCAGAAAGACTCTGGGGATGCTTGCCGAAAGGGTTCGGCTTGCGAAGAGAATTGGAACAATGAGTACTTCAGCGCAACACCAGGTATCCTGCGGCGGCGAGATCAGCGAGACCATGCAAGTCATGGCGACGCACAAGGGCTGCGGTACGATCGGTGGCAGCGGTAAGGCAAGCTGCGGATCTCAGGCTGGCATCGCCAATCTGCCAATTGAGATCTGGGAAAAGGTGAAGAACCATCCGTGTTACAGCGAGGAGGCGCACCACCATTATGCCCGCATGCATGTCGCCGTCGCACCCGCCTGCAATATCCAATGCAATTACTGCAATCGTAAGTACGATTGCGCTAACGAATCGCGGCCTGGCATTGTCAGTGAAAAGTTGACGCCGGTGCAGGCCGCCAAGAAGGTGCTGGCGGTCGCTTCCGCGATCCCTCAGATGAGCGTGGTCGGCGTTGCCGGTCCTGGCGATCCGCTCGCGAACCCGGACAAGACATTCAGGACATTCGAGCTCGTCAATAGGCTCGCGCCAGATCTCAAGCTGTGCCTCTCGACGAACGGCCTTGCGCTACCCGATCATGTCGACACAATCGCGAGACTCAAGGTCGACCACGTGACGATCACGATCAACATGATCGATCCCGAAATTGGTGCAAAGATCCATCCGTGGATCTTTTACGGCCACAAGCGCTGCACCGGCATTGAAGCCGCAAGAATACTCAGCAATCGACAGCTCCAAGGGCTGGAGATGCTCACCGCGCGCGGCGTCCTGTGCAAGGTCAACTCGGTGATGATCCCCGGGATTAACGATCAGCATCTGGTCGAGGTTAACAAGGCCGTGAAGTCGCGCGGCGCCTTCCTGCATAACGTGATGCCGCTGATATCGTCGCCGGAGCATGGGACCGTCTTCGGCCTCAGGGGGCAACGCGGCCCGACTGCACAGGAAGTGACAGCATTGCAGGATAGCTGCGAAAGCGAGATGAACATGATGCGTCACTGTCGCCAGTGCCGGGCCGACGCCGTCGGACTGCTCGGGGAGGACCGTGGCGCGGAGTTCACAATGGAAAAAATCATGGTGATGGACATCAAATACGACGAGCAGGCCCGGAAGGAGTATCAGGCTAAGGTTGAGAAGGCGCGCACCGCGAAGCTTGCGGCCAAGCAGGACGCGCTTGCGCGGCTCGCCAGCGCGTCCAGCGAAATCAAGGTGTTGGTGGCGGTTGCAACCAAGGGCTCGGGATTGATCAACCAGCACTTCGGCCATGCCAAGGAGTTCCAGATTTACGAGCTCTCGACTTCAGGCGCAAAATACGTTGGTCATCGAGCAATCCATTCCTATTGCCAAGGTGGTCATGGCGAGGACAGCAAGCTCGAAATGGCCATCGGCGCCATCAAGGATTGCCACGCCATATTCGTGTCAAAGATCGGCGGCTGCCCGAAGGCCGAATTGATCAAGGCCGGCATAGAGCCGGTCGATCGGTACGCCTGCGAGTTCATCGATGGCTCGGTCACCGCCTGGTTCAAACTCTATCTCGATAAAGTCAATGAGGGGAAGATCCATCACGTTGAAAGGGTCGATGCAGCGGCCCGCTCCAACGCGCTGACTTCCGCCGCCTGAGGATGGGTTCAAGTAATGCCGTTCAAGATCATCGCGTCGCAATGCACGGGCTGTTCGGCGTGCGAAACGCAATGCCCGAACCTCGCTATTTCCGAGCGAGCCGGCGTTTTCCTGATTGATCCTGAGAAATGCACCGAGTGCGCCGGCTACTTTGACGAGCCACAATGCGTGGCGGTTTGCCCCGTTGACAATACATGCGTGCGCGACGCGGCGCTGCCGCGTCACCAGGAGCCTGCTTGAGGGCCACGATGGATGTCATGACGACACTAGCGGTTCAGAAATTCGGGCGGTTGATGCTCCGCATTGACGGGCGGCGGCCGCGGCTGTGCGAGACGTTGTATCGAACTGTGGAACGGGGACGACAGCATGAGCAACATCGCCCGCGATAGTGAGATCGTCGAGCTGACGGACGCCCCCTTGTTTGACTATGGCGACAAGGTGCGGGCCAACCGCACCATCCGCAACGACGGCACTTATGTGGGCAAGGAGATTGGTGAGGTTCTGGTCAAGAAAGGTGAGCTTGGCTATGTCGTCTCGATCGGCACGTTCCTACAACAATTTTATATCTATGGGGTCGAATTCCTCGGCTCCGGCTATCGCGTCGGCATGAAAGGCAAGGAGCTCAATCTAGTCAGGCGAAGCCGCGAAGGCGAGGAGCCTTCCTTGCCAGGAGCGGCATCCCGATGATCGAACCAAGACTGCCAAGATACCAGTCAGGCCAACGTGTCAAGGCGGCGATAGATCTGCTCAATGACGGTTCCTTTCCGGACGCGTCGCCGGAAGAGTGTCTAGTCAGCGTCGGGCACGTTGGTGAGATCGTCCAGATCGGTCGCCATACGGACGCGAACCTATTCATTTATATGGTCGACTTCGGCAAGCAGTTGGTGGTTGGCTGCATCGAGGCAGAAATTTCTGCAGTCTAGGAGGTTGCGCAATGAACGCGGCAATCATCAGAAGACATCATTCCGGCTTGCCTGCGCATCCCAACGAGCTCGACCGATGGCGAATCGTGCGCGCACTCACGAAGCGCGAGCGCTACCGATATGTCTCGCCAGAGGTGACTGCGGTTCCTGGCGGCTATCTGGTCGAGAGCCCGTGTTGCTCAGGCAATATCAATGCGGAGGGCGGCCTGGTCGAGATCGCGCTGCTGCGCCACGACAGGACTGGGGCGGCATGGCAGCTGTTCCGCAAAGATCACGGTAAGGGCGTCTGGGAGTGGCATTCGACCCATCAACGGCTTGGCTTGGCGACAACGGTTCTGAATGCCGATCCTGAACGTTTATTCTGGCGATGAGGATTTGTGGATGGTGTGCCAAGGTGAATTGACCATGATTGAGCAGACGCTCGCCGCTATTGACACAGGCTCTGAGCCCTGCCTGACGCTCCGGCAGAAATTTCCACATCTTGCCTGGATTTGTTGCGACGCCTCCGACATGACGCACACTCCGTTCCGCCGGTTTGGCCAGTTCGACCTGCATTTACTCGACCGCGGAGATCAATGTGCGCAGATCACGAATGATCCGCGGCGCGCCAGCGGCATTGTGCTGGCCAAGCGCTCTGCCATGTCATGATCAAGCAATCGCTGCCGGTGCCAGGCTCACAGGGCGCTGGGCCCGCGGGTTTTTTGCCATGCCGTCGTGCCCGGCCTGGCGAAATATCACGATCAGGTCGCTCGCTCGTTCATCGGGTCCATGACACGGGGCAGGCGATGGTCTCGCATCTTGTTCGCTGAGGATGGAATTTCCTGGCTATCTCTACGTGGCCCCTTCGATCAAGAACACTGCGGCGGTCAAATGAGGAAGAGCAAGCCGTGCTCGGTCAGCTGACGAAGAAAACTTCATCCGTCGCAGGATGTCCGCAGAACCGAGCAGGTATGAGAGGACGTTTATTCTTCGCGCGGTAACGCCGTACACTCGTGAAGGCCGGTTCATCATGCGCGGGAGCACAACGATCGTCCTGGCCGATCCAGCGAGCGCTTTCGAGTTGTTGTTTGAAGGACCGAATCGAGCATCCCTGTCTCGATAGCTTGCTTCCATGTTGAACCGCCTGGCGCGCGTCGGGAATCGGGTTGGTCACGCGGATAAAGATACAGAAGGACAGAGAACAAATTCGCGTGTAGTTCATGTTCTTATCTGGAAGATAAAAGCCCGCTTGAATAGTTGCCGATGGTCATTGATATGGTAATGGGAAGCGGTTGCGTCGTTTTTCAAAAACAAGGCGCTGCAGATAGATGTGCAAAGCGAAATCGGAGAACATGACGTGGCGAAAAGCACCAAGCGCAAAGAATATAGTAAGGACGAGGTCAAGCTGCTCAAGGCGCACTCAAGGGCCCGCACCCCTGTAGCTAGGGTTTCAAAGCTTATGAAGCGATCCGAAGGCTCCCTAAGGCAGAAAGCGTCCACCTTGGGGATTGGCTTGGGTCACCAGCGCTGAGATGGGATCAAGCTTCGGAAATCGACCGGTGTGATGATCGAGACCGTCAGGCGGCGTGCGATTACTGGCCAGTTGGTCGTCTCAGGCTCGGCGCCGACGGTTAGGTCGCGCGGCGAACGAGCTGACCGGCTTCTCCGTCGATCCGGTTACTTGACCTAAACCCGACCGATTGTCGTGTTCAATCAGCGACTCAAGCGAATCCTCGTCGCAACGTGCTGCTTAGGCGCTGAATATAGATTTGCCGGGCCCGGAAAATACGTTGTGCGAGCGCGTCGATCGACGGCAGGCACACGTCGTTTGCGGCTAAGCCATCTGCCGCTGCGTCCATCCTTCTCAAGGCGCGGCGACTGAAACCTAGTACCCACTTTCCCTGGGAAGTGAGTCATGATTCAACGTCGAGGATGATACCCGAAGCAAGAGAAGTCCATCTTTCGAAGAAAGATCGCCAAGTGCTTGAGCAACGTTGCCGCTCACCGGTGACGTTGCAGCGCGATTTGAAGCGAGCCCGGATCGTTCTGCTGGCAGCAGCAGGTCGCAGCACCCGATCGATCGCCAAGGAGGTTGGGGTCCAGCCTCGGATTGTCAGCCTTTGGCGGCACCGCTATGCGGATCATGGTCTTGAAGGTCTGCAAAGCAAGCCCCTGCCGGGCAAACAGCCGATCTATACGAAGGCCACTGACAAGCGGATTTTGAAGTTGCTCGATAAGTCGCCCCCCGCTGGGTACGCGCGCTGGACTGGGCCTCTGCTGGCTGGGGAACTTGGCGATGTCGACGTGCAATATGTCTGGCGGTTCTTGCGCGGTAACAAGATCGATCTCGTCGCTCGCAAGTCTTGGTGCGAGAGCAGCGACCGGCAGTTTACGGCCAAAGCCGCCGACGTGGTTGGCCTCTATGTCGCCCCACCGAAAAAGGCCATTGTGCTATGCGTGGACGAAAAGCCCTCGATTCAGGCCTTGGAAAGAGCGCAGGGTTATCTGAAACTGCCCAACGGCAGATCCCTGACCGGGCAAAGTCACGACTACAAGCGGCATGGCACGACCACGCTGTTTGCAGCGCTGGAAGTCGCTACCGGGAAGATCCTTGCGACGCATTCGAAGCGACGTCGCCGGGTCGAGTTTCTCGACTTCATGGATCGCGTGACCGCAGCATTTCCGAACCGACAGCTTCACGTCATTCTCGACAACCTCAGCACCCATCAGAGGAACGAGGAATGGCTCGAGGCACATCCCAATGTGAAATTTCATTTCACGCCCACCAGCGCATCCTGGCTCAATCAGGTCGAGGTGTGGTTTTCGATCCTACAGGGGCAGTCGTTGAGCGGCGCCTCGTTCACAAGCCTCAAACAGCTCGAGCAGCACATCGATGCCTACATCAAAGCATATAACGGCAAGGCTGAGCCATTCGTCTGGACCAAGAAAAAGGTCCGCCAGCGTCCCTTCAAAGCTCGACGTATCACTCAGCTCTGATTCCGGGTACTAGAATGCCCAAGCGGGAGAGATTGGTACCCTGTTTCCGACCCCGTGGGCGCTGGATCGCCCCCTCGAAGTTGCATGCCGGTAAGCCGCAGACAAAAGAGAACCGCGGTCCGGCCTACGACGAAGTATAAGGAACTCCGGCGGGAGATGTGCGTCCGGCAGGCGCAGAAGCGTACAAGTGTTTGTATGTTCATGGGCAGCCGCGCTGGCATCCGCTTGTGTTCGGGATGATGTGAGTTGAGCGAAGCGGCCGTGAACGCTGTTCATCGTCGTGATCGAGACCGTGGATATCGCCGCCGCGACTGCCGCGCGAATATCGCGGCGGCGGCGTCAGAGTTCATGACCGGTAAAGAGACCTGAATTGCGGATCGCACGCGCTAGCAGTGTTTGCGGCAGCATCGTCTCACCTGACATCATCGAAGAACGATTGCGTCTGACGTCCCGCGGCCGGAACGCTCGTCCAACTGCACGATCGATATGTTGCCTCAGGCAATTTTAAGCGTGTCGCCGCCGATTTCGCGGTTGCAAGGGCAGAGCTCATCAGTCTGTATCGCATCCAGAACGCGTAACGTGTCGGTGGGGCTGCGGCCGACATTGAGGCTAGTCGCATAGACATGCTGGATCGTGTTCTCAGGATCGACGATGAAGGTATAGCGATGTGCGATGCCATCACGCGAGCGCACTCCAAGGCCATCGACCAGTGCGCCCTTGGTGTCGGCAAACTGCCAGATGGATAGACGGTGCAGGTCCTTATGGTCACGCCGCCAGGCGAGCTTGCAAAACTCGTTATCGGTCGACCCACCAAGCACGATTGCGTCGCGACCGGCGAAATCCTTCGTCAGACGGGCAAACTCGGCGATTTCGGTCGGGCAGACGAATGTGAAATCCTTCGGGTAAAAAAAGATGACTTTCCATTTGCCGGGGAAACTTCTCTCAGTCAGCGTCTCGAAAGCGCTTTGCCCATCCTCCTCCTGCAGGTGAAAGCCGGGCTTCACGCCTATGATGTCGAACGGTGGCAACTTACTTCCAATTCCAAGCATATTGTCCTCACACATCGGGTCACACGGAACATCGTTCCACGGCTGAGCAAGCAATATGCCACCCGATCTGGCGGCAAGTGCCCGCCATGCCCGTCGTGGAACATTCGCCTTTGATGGTGGCGATGTCCTCGAGCCCGATCTGCAACATGTCGTCTCCTCAATTGTCTCGGGCGTAAGGCGCGGGATTTCCCGTTTGTGCTCCTTGGCCGGCGCTCGCAGTGGAATCCGAGCGCCGAGGCTTTGTCGGGTTTCTGTCAGAGCCCTTGCGGCTGTCCGGTCCGCCACAGCACGCCGGCGTCCGAGGCCACGCTGTTAGTCGAGGGTGATCAGAGGCTTAATGCAGGTGCGAAGGAAATGGCACGCCAGTTGCTAACTGGATGGAGCAACAACGAGCGAGGGCTGAGGGCACGCCGACGCTGATGGCGAGCGATGGCCTCCTTCCCGAAACTCGTGTGCCCATGGTTTCTACGAGAGAAACAGGCTCGCGCATTCGGCGCGAAAAATTAGCAATCGGTTGATGGAGAGCAACATGTCTTCGCTGAGACAAATCGCGTTTTATGGCAAGGGTGGCATCGGCAAATCGACGACGTCGCAAAATACGCTGGCGGCCCTTGCTGAGCTGGGCCAAAGGATTCTGATCGTCGGCTGCGATCCCAAAGCGGACTCGACTCGCCTCATCCTGCACGCCAAAGCGCAAGACACCATTCTGAGCCTGGCGGCGAATGCCGGCAGCGTCGAGGACCTCGAAATCGAGGACGTCATCAAGCTCGGCTACAGGGACATTCGATGCGTCGAGTCCGGTGGTCCGGAGCCGGGGGTCGGCTGCGCCGGACGGGGCGTGATAACGTCCATCAACTTTCTGGAAGAGAATGGCGCTTATGAGGACATCGACTACGTCTCTTACGACGTGCTCGGCGACGTCGTCTGCGGCGGCTTCGCGATGCCTATCCGTGAGAATAAGGCACAGGAAATCTACATCGTGATGTCCGGCGAGATGATGGCGATGTATGCCGCCAACAACATCTCCAAGGGTATTCTGAAGTATGCGAATTCCGGCGGCGTGCGTCTCGGCGGGCTGATCTGCAACGAGCGGCAGACCGACAAGGAGCTGGAGCTTGCCGATGCTCTTGCCAAGAAGCTCGGTAGCCGGCTGATCTACTTCGTGCCGCGCGACAATGTCGTGCAGCACGCGGAGCTGCGCCGAATGACGGTGCTGGAATACGCGCCGGACTCGAAGCAGGCGGATCACTATCGCAATCTCGCGACCAAGATCCACAATAATGCCGGACAAGGCGCTATCCCGACGCCAATCAGCATGGACGAGCTCGAAGATATGCTCATGGAGCACGGCATCATCAAGCCCGTCGACGAGAGCCAGGTCGGCAAGACCGCTGCCGAGCTCGCCGCTATTTCGGCATAGTTCATGTTGTCGGCCTTCTCGATCCGGGAAGGCCGACATCGTCCACTCAGAAGCTGTGCGAAAGTTATGATCGGCAGACAAGGAAAAACGGCCGACACGATCTCATCTCGCGTATCGGTAGCTCACGCCGCCGAGCAGCGCGACGCGAGTGAGCTCTACCAGCTTCTGACCGGGCGCCATCCGGCAGAAGTCGACATCAGCGACAATGATGACTTCGATCACCATGTGCTCGCTTGCATTCTGGCCACATCAGCCATGGATGGCGGCCAACTTCCCGAGCGGGCTGGCTTGACCAACCAGGAGCTCAATGCGCTGTTGGTGCAATACTTCCCATCGACCCCGGTCAGGAGCTATACCTGGCGCGATCAGTCCGCCTTACCGGCGCCTGACGAGACAGTTATGGTACGCGACCTCCTGCTTGCGCAACGTTCTACTCGTGGCGAGGTTGGCGGCTGGCTCGCGACGATGATCGCGCGGCGCGCCATGGAGCCTAATCACTTGTGGGAAGATCTCGGCCTGCGGAAGCGGGATGAATTGTCCCGTGTCCTCATGCGCCATTTCGGGCCGCTGGCGGCTCGCAATACGAAGAACATGCGCTGGAAGCGCTTCTTCTATCGCATGCTATGCGAAGATGACGGCCTGGTGATGTGTACCACGCCGGTCTGCACGGAATGCAATGATTTTGATCTTTGCTTCGGCGAAGAGAGCGAGGAGAGCCGGATGGCCGGACGTCGGCGGGATCATCTGCGCCGCCTTGATGACGCCGTCCAAGCCGTCCCAAGCTTGAAAGGCTGAGTTCATTATTGATACCCCTCTTTGGCGCCATTGCGGGTATGTCCTACGAGCTTTCGGCCACCTGTCGCATAGGGGGTGAAAACAGGTCGGGGCAAACGATTGCGCGCACCCGACCTAGGGTCGAGGCGGCGTCTGATGATCGTGGGTTGATAGCTCGAGGAGCCGACAATGCGCCGCTGAAGGAAGTTGCCGTCGCACTCAGACAGCTCCGTTGCGGTGATACCGGCGTGCTGCTATCCGAACTGGAAAAAACCGCGGTCGTCGGTACAGCCCCTGCGTCCCGTACCGTGCCGCTTAACAAGGCGATTGTCGACGAGCATGTCTTTACCAAATGAATCCGGCATCCACGTCCACGGGCTGTTAAAGGACCCGGCGCAGCTACGAAGGGCTCGACTCGGGGCCGCCCGAGCGCTCCCTCCGGACTGTAATCGGCAAGCATTCAGGGTTCGCCGCGATCACCTTGCTGCTGTCGTGCAACTTTCTTTCGGCGCCGAGCAAAGCGAAACCATCTCCGCGCCCGTCCGCAAGCATGCCATCGAGCACCAAGGTCTGGTTGCGCAGGAAACGGTGGTGGCGATCTGGCGCGACATTCACGAGAGCTCGCTCGTCACCAGCGAATCAGCCACGCGCGTCGCGCGATCGGGTTGAAACATTCCAGCCTGGTCGTTTCTGGGCGCGGATCGAGATGGAGGTTGAGAATGACGACGGATGGGATCCTTGCGCGATTGAACAAGGCCTCTGCGGCAGAGGATTTTTTTGCACTGCTCGGCGTCGAGTACGATGCGAAAATCGTCGATGTGGCGCGGCTTCATATCCTGCGCCGCATGGGCCAATATCTCGCAGGCGAGGAGTTGACCGGTGCATCTGATCCTGAGATCGCCGCGCGTTGCAGGGCCACGCTTGAGCGCGCCTATGCCGACTTCGTCACGTCCTCGCCGATCGAACAGCGCGTATTCAAGGTGCTAAAGGATGCGACCGCACCACAAGCGAACAAGCATCCCGCATTGGTCCAGCTCGATTTGTTGGAGTGAATTGAGCTTATATGTCGTGCTCTGGACCGTGAAGGTCCCAAGAGCCTCACAGCAAGCCATGGCTTCGAATTCAAGCGGAAAGTTGCAGTTGCGCCTCGCGGATCCGCAGTTCATCACCACGGCTCCTTAGGGGCCAATCACGACTCACCGCCGATATTTCCATCCTTTCGAGCTGGTACGCAGGTGTACCTATCTCCTGCAATCATGTGCCGGCAGCGGGACCGCACATGTTGCGCGGAAAACTCAGCAATGTTCAGATGAGTGTCTTCTGTCGCATTCCGGACACGGGTCAGTACGATCTCGAATGTTTCGACCTCGTGAGAGGCCGCCAATCCGACTTCGTTCTTCAGTAAGATTGTGAAATAGCGGTCAATTTTCATCGCCTCCGCAATTGGTACGACAATTGCTGTCATATGCTCAGCTAGTCTGGAGCAGCGCATGCACGTCTTGGTCCGCATCGATTGTATTTTTGACGCCGCGCAGGTTCGCGCGCGCTGCCTGCCGGCACCATAATGCGTCGCGACGCCAAAGCGAGGGTCGCATACTTGGCTGAGCTGAAAGGTGCGTTTGATTCGTGCGCCCCCGTTGGCCGATCCTTGGCCGAGGTTTCGCGGGGGGAGCCGTTGCTCAACAGCGCCGGCCGTGCGGCGCTGTTGACCGGGAGCCTTGAGCGCCGCCCCTCCTGTCCTCGCCAGGAGTTGCGGGCCTGTCGCTATGATCGGCAAGAAACAAGCGCACTCGGAGCAATGAGATCGCGCTTCCACCGGCGACGACGCGGCCGACAATCTTACCAGCCGAGCCTCTCGCAGGTCCTCAATCTGTTGCACCTCGGTTGCATCTCTAAGATGAGGAGGACCAATCGACCGGCACGCCTGACCGGCCCGGTCGGTGCCTTAGCATTGCCCGGAACCAAACCGTCCTCCCAGAATGCCGCATCCGGAACGAACCCGAAGCGCATGCTTCCGGGCTCGTCGTCAAGATCCAGCAACGGCTGTGTCGGCCCCGCGTTGCTGCCAGGCGGTGCTGTCGCGATGCCGGCCGGCATCCGGCCCGACGCTTAACTGAAAAAACTTCAACGCGAATTCCAACCTGGAGGCGGAGCATGCTGCGCTGGCGAGCCGCAACTGAAGGCAAATGGGAGTACAGATGATGAGCACCACACCGAAAAGTGCAGCTCCGGCCGCGGGTGGTGGTCGCGCGGCGACCAAGAGGGAGCTGCCCGAGCGATTTAAGCCGTATAAGCACGTCTGGGTTTTCATCGAGCAGGAACGCGGGGTCGTGCACCCCGTCTCATGGGAGCTGATGGGTGCCGGCCGCCGGCTCGCCGACAAGCTCAATGTTGACCTCGCCGCGGTTGTCATCGGCCCGGTCGGGGAGACAACGCAGCAGGCGGTCGCCGAATCGTTCTGCTACGGCGCCGACCTGGCCTATATCGTCGCGGACAATCTCTTGGCCGATTATCGCAACCAGTCCTATACCAAGGCCCTGTCAGAGCTGGTCAACACTTACAAGCCGGAAATCCTACTCCTAGGGGCAACAACACTCGGCCGTGATCTCGCCGGCTCAGTGGCGACCACACTGCTCACCGGCCTAACTGCCGACTGCACCGAGCTCGATGTCGATGCCGACGGCTCGCTTGCAGCGACCCGGCCGACGTTTGGCGGCTCACTATTGTGCACGATCTACACACTCAACTATCGTCCACAGATGGCAACCGTCCGTCCGCGCGTGATGCCGATGCCCGAGCGCGTGACAGGCGCCGTCTCGCGCGTCATCTCGCATCCGCTCGGACTTGTAGAAGAAGATATCGTCACAAAGGTCCTGTCATTCCTGCCAGACCGCGATTCTACAAAGTCCAACCTTGCCTATGCCGACGTGGTCGTCGCTGGAGGGCTCGGTCTGGGATCGCCTGAAAATTTCCAACTGGTACACCAGCTCGCGGACGTGCTTGGCGCCGAATATGGCTGCTCGCGGCCGCTGGTCCAGAAGGGTTGGGCCACCTCGGACCGACAAATCGGCCAGACCGGGAAAACCATCCGGCCAAAGCTCTATATCGCGGCCGGCATTTCCGGCGCTATCCAGCATCGCGTCGGCGTGGAGGGCGGCGACCTCATCGTTGCCATCAACACTGACAAGAATGCTCCGATCTTCGACTTCGCCCATATCGGCATCGTCACCGACGCCATTCGACTGTTGCCGGCGTTGACCTCTGCATTCCGCGCGCAGCTATCGCCGCACTCGCACGACCGCATCGCTGGCTAGGGGAGCTTGTTATGATTCAGGAAAGATTCGACGCCATCGTCGTCGGTGCTGGCATGGGCGGGAACGCGGCGGCGCTTACAATGGCCGAGCGGGGCCTGAAAGTGCTGCAGCTGGAACGCGGCGAGTATTCCGGGTCGAAGAACGTGCAAGGGGCCATCCTTTATGCCGACATGCTGGAGAAGCTGATCCCGAATTTCCGAGAAGATGCGCCGCTTGAGCGGCATCTAGTCGAGCAACGCTTCTGGATCCTGGACGAGCGTTCGCACACCGGGATTCACTATCGATCCGATGATTTCAACGAGGAGAAGCCGAACCGCTACACCATCATCCGCGCCCAGTTCGATAAATGGTTGTCGCAGAAGGTCCGCGACGCCGGCGCTACAGTGCTGTGCGAGACCACGGTGACCGAGCTCCTCCAGGATTCCTATGGCAGGGTCGTCGGGGTGCGCACAGACCGCGATGGGGGTGAAATCCATGCAGATGTTGTCGTGCTGGCCGAGGGGGTGAACGGAGTGCTCGGGACGGGCGCGGGCTTAAGGGGGCGGCCGAAACCGGACAAGGTCGCACTCGCGGTTAAGGAGATGCATTTTTTGTCACGCGAGACAATCGACGCTCGCTTCAATCTCAAAGGCGACGAGGGGCTCGTCATCGAAGCGGTCGGAACCATCTCCCGCGGCATGACCGGTATGGGCTTCATCTATTCCAATAAGGAATGCATCTCGCTCGGTATTGGCTGTCTTGTTGCCGACTTCCAGCGTACCGGCGAGACGCCTTACGGCCTGCTTGAGGGTTTCAAGCGTCATCCATCCGTCGCGCCGCTCATCGAAGGTTCGGAGGTCAAGGAATATTCCGCACACTTGATCCCCGAAGGTGGGTACAGGGCGATCCCGCAGCTTTGCGGGGAGGGCTGGGTGGTCGTCGGAGACGCCGCCCAGCTTAACAACGCGATCCATCGCGAGGGGTCCAATTTGGCGATGACGTCGGGCCGTATCGCGGCGGAAGCGATCTGCCTTATCAGATCGCGAAAAGATCCGATGACGGCCAAAAATCTTTCACTTTACAAGAAAATGCTAACTGATTCTTTCGTGATCAAGGACCTGAAGAAGTACAAGGATATGCCGGCACTCATGCATACCCACTCGCAGAACTTCTTTCTCACATATCCGCAGCTCTTCTCCAAGGCGATGCAGGATTACGTGCGCGTCGACGGCACACCAAAGCTCGAGAAAGAGAAGCTAATGCTGAGCTCGTTCATCAAGGCGCGGTCTTGGAGTGGGCTGTTTAGCGATGCCGTGCGCATTGCCCGGGCCTGGCGGTGATCCAAACCTAAGACAACGACGAACGACGGAGCCAGAAACAATGCCGAGCGAGCCATCCCAACGTGTCGAGGATAAACTATTCTACAACCGTTATCTTGTCGATTCCGGCCGTGCCCATATCAAGGTGCGTCCGCACACCACGCCATCCTCGCGGCTCTTGTCGATGTTGAAGGCCTGCCCTGCACGGTGCTACGAGCTCAGCGATAAAGGTCATGTTGAGGTGACAGTCGACGGGTGTATCGAATGCGGCACCTGCAGGGTGATCTGCGAAGAAAGTGGTGATATCGAGTGGAGTTACCCACGCGGCGGTTACGGTGTCCTATTTAAGTTCGGTTAAAACTTCGGGTGAGGGCCCTGCCACGGCGGCTGCGTCGTTCTCGCGATCCAACGAGATCACGCGTGAAATCGGGGTTAACCCGGGCACGTTCAACCGGTGTCCCAATCTTTCCGTTTACCCGGCGGGCCCTTACATGGTGGACAAACCCAGTTTCCCGTTTCCGCTATAATATTCCCGAAGATAGCCAAAGCGAGCGGATCCGAAGCAAGGGTGCAAACGCAACGTCGTCCGTCTCGGATCTGGTCCACGGTCTGGTTGTCGTCCGGAATATCTGGCCGGTTTCGTCCTCCCTGGAAGGTTGGCGGTAATCCGCCCGCCGCCACCACCTGGCTGCCTATCACCTACTGACGGAATGTTGGAAGCAGGCCTTCGCTCGGCCGTAGCCACCGACCCGACAACATGCCATCCCGTGCCTTGTGGACTAAAAAAGCACGAGCGCATCACGAAAATGGCGCATTCTGAGTCCTTCGCGCGACCGCCGGTTCGGCGTTCGTCAGGCGGACTGCGCGCATGCACCACACAACTTTGCACTTTAATTCCGCTGTATTGCCGGGATATATCGTCCGCCGGAGAGCATGACGATGGTTCGGGTGCAAAAGAGCAGGGCAGCCGCTAACGCGCGGCGAGCAGATGCAGGGCGTGAGAGTTCGGTTGGCGACATCCAGGCTCGCATAGTCGAACTGAGAAGCTTGCCGCGCGACAAGCTCGCGGATGCGGCGTTTATGCTCTCGATGAATGCACGAAGCCAGCGCCAGTTGATACGAGAGGCAATCGAGAAGCGCGCCGCGGTCGAGTTGGACTTTGATCCGCCGGCGAAAGGGGATTTGGCGACCTATCTCGCCAATGATGTGGTCTCGACCTTACGCGACCACGTTGCTGAACTTCCGAGCTTGCTGGACCTCTTGGTTCAGCGAGCGCCTGACGTGGGTTTCACCGTCCATCGGGAGGAGGCCGTTTCGCTGCTCGCCGCAATCGTTCGCGAACAGCGGCTCGAAGGAGTCCTTGAAGGCCTCAGGCTCGCCGGCCTTCTGAACGAGCCAGCTAAGCATCGCCATGGCGGGTTCAGTTCAGAAGTGGATTTGGGGGAAGTTGCCGCCCGCACGTGAGTGGCGAGGGCGCTTTGAGGACAATCCCTGCAGATGGAATGTCTACAGGCAACAGGGACGTCGGATATCTCGGCGCCTGCATGCGAGGTCAAAACCGCTTGAAATTCGCGGCGCAGTTCCTTGTCGTCCGGTTATCGCTGACGCGGAGTTGCCATGCACGCTCATTGCAGTCCCGAGCGCGTATAGCTCGGCGACCGTCGCGTTAGTGAACCCGAGGACCGCGGTTCGGAGCTTTCATGTTCAGTTGTAACCCGCGCGGTGCGCTGCGCTCATCGATCCTGGAGCCTTTCGCTAACAGCCAAGCAAGGGAAATCACCGAAGGTGACGTCGACCGAGCCGCGGCGATGTGTCAAAGCGGCGAAAGGCCTTCGCTCATAGCGAGGCGCTCTGGTGAAATCGGCCGTCCTTGTTCCGGTCGTCACTGGCCGCGCGCTGGCGGACGACGAGGAAGGCCAGGCAAGTATTCCGCGAGCTACTCGGCAACAGTGGATAAGCTCAGTTGCGGTCCGCCGCAACCTGACAAAGGGTCTTCTCGGGTCACGCTGGATCGTCGGGGTGAACGCTCTGCCGCGCGTCTGCCATACACGCATCATCGTTGATCGATGTCCGGAGAACTGCGCCGGAAGTCGCCTAGCCTATTTGCTCGGTCGCAAGCCGCACAGGGATTTCGTCGAACCTCGCGTGCACGAGCACGGCGAAGGCTTGGCCAAAACACGCCGCCGCGTGCGCCGAACAGCGTGTTCCGCGCAACTACCGGGCCTGATACGTTAGTAGGCCCGCTCAGACGCCAGGAAAGCGCCTCGCGTGCTGTGACCAGCCGCACTTCACTGAGCTGCTGCAATAGTCTGACCGCATCCGATCGCAACTTCCATCGCGATCAGCACGACTATAACCCTCCAGACGCAGCGAGCGCCGTGTCTCGATGATGCCCGTCGGCGCGTGGCCGTTCCGGAGATGGCCCGCAGTTTGCGCTGGAGCATCTCAAGCCGCTCCTTCAATTCGTATCCGTCTTTCAGGCGCGAATAGAGCCGCTCCAGCGCCGGCTTGCCCCAGAGTGCGTCGGGCTTCTCGGCAATGGCTGCGCGGCCCGCCACACGCTGCTGGACCAGGAGCGCATCGCCGATCAGCTGGAGAATGCTCTTGGGTCCTCGCGCGGTCGGCCGCGCTCGGCTAGTTCGCGTGCAAAGGGTGTCTTCGCGCCGGCGGCCGCAGGATTTCCGATTCAAGGAGGGAGGTAGAACGATTGTTCGAAACGGCACAGGTTGAGCAAAGACGGGGCACCCATGTGTGTCCAATTTCATCCAGAGTATGTCAGCTAACTCACACGGCGAGCCTTGCGGGGACGGAACGTTTCAATGCGCAATCAGAGGCTTAAGCGCGGTGGCGGGGGTGGCATAGCTGTTGCTATCGAAGTCCCGCAGACCGAGCGGAGGCTATGTGCACACCCGGTCCGACATGGCGGAAGCAGGACGTTAGCGGTCGACCCAGGTGCGGAAACTGAAATGCCGTTTCGAGCGGTCTCCACACAAGGCCCGAGTAAAAAGGCAAGAGGGACCTGGACCATGCATATCGAACCGGGAATAGTAACAGGCGCCAAGCTTGTGTTGAGCTACGCCATAGGCCTTGCGACGTGCTGCGTCGCCGCCGAGCTTCTGGTCGAGGCTATGCGCGAGCGGGGCGCTCTGTCATTTGCCCTGCAAGCCATCGCCGCGACGCTTGTGTTCATGTTCTTCGAGATCCTGCCGCACTTTGCGGTTGGCGTCTCCGAGGTGCGCTTCGTCCCCGGCTCGATGCTGTTTCTGTTGTTCGGCGCGGCGGCGGCTGCGTTTGGTCTTGCGCTCGGCCTGTCGCTGGAAAACATACTCTTTGTTCCGGCCGACCTGCCGCAATTTGGTATGAATGCCACGACGCTTCTGGTGCCGTTGTTTGCGATGCAGGCGCTCGCCACTCGGCTCATCCCGTCCAACACCGCGCATCGCGATCTGCAGTACAGCAAGGCGCTTGCTCTCTCGACGGCGTATCAGTCTGGTATCGTTGTCTGCGTCACGTTTTGGGCCCTCTACGGCGCGGGCTTCGGCGCCGCCAATCTCTATAACATCGCATGGTTCGGGGTTTCCTACGCACTTGTGTCCCTGGTCCAGCTAGAGGTTGAGATGGCTGTGCTGGCGCTCGCGAAACAAGTTGGGCGGCGTGACTGCGGGCGGAGTTGTCGCCAACCGCCTGTAGAAGGCATGTTGCCGTTGATAACAACGATGGCCGTCGGAGCGCCCGTTTTGCTCAAGCGATGCATACGCTTTCCCTTACAGTTGCCGTGAGCAGCGACCGCGGACGGCGCGTGCTTGCTGCTATCGGTGCCAGAAAGGCGGCCGAGCTTATGCTCATTTCGGACAAGGCCACCGGGAAATCTTATCACGCCGACTTGCGGCCGGCCGTCTGCGCCTGCCTCGTCGCTAATCAGCGGACGCGCACGACGGAGTTCGTCCTGCCGGTGCGCGATGCAGCCGAGGCGGACTGCCGCAATGACGTGGAGCACGGGCCCGATTCGCTCAGCGCAGCAGCCGGGTCGCACAGCATCGCGGGCGAGGTTGGAGGTGAGGGGAGGGGTGCGCTGCTGATTCAGGAGGAATCATCTGTCGAGCGATCTTACCTACGGAACATTAGCACTGCTGCGATCGAGCGCCTTTGGCCACTTGGCAGCGCTCTGCTGCGCTCGTCGGGAATGGTTGCGGTCCGACAAAGAAAATCGCCATGCCAGGCTTGATCGTGGTGTTGACCATGCTCGCACTGTTCAGCATCGTCCTGGCCGGCGGGCTGACGGGGCCGGCAAAGGTCATCAGCACCGACACCCTTGAAATCAACAGAACACGCGTTCGACTCTGGGGCATTGACGCGCCGGATGAGACCCAAATGTGCCGAGATATCAAGGGCAATCCATATCAATGTGGCCTCAGGGCCGCGCGCGATCTTGAAAGCTTCGTTGAAGATCGCGAAGTCAGTTGCGTGCCAGTCCTGGAGGATGAGTGTGGACGGACGATAGCGACCTGTTCAGCTGGTGGCACCGATATTGGAGAATGGTTGGTGCGCAACGGTCTCGTGCTCGATTGGAAGCAATACTCCAGGGGACGATACTATGCTGCGCAACGCGCGGCCGATCGTGCCGGGCTGGGCTTATGGGCGGGCAGCTTTGCCGTACCTTGGTTATATCGAGCCTGCATTCGGTTGGGTGGTCGACCAGCCAGCTGTTCTGACGACGCGAACGCACATCCTTGATGGCTACCCCTACACCAGAATACGCGGTTGCTCCGCGTGAGGTGACAGTCACGGGCGAGCTGGCTCGATCGGGAGTGAGTCAAGCTCACCACTGCCGCCCAACCATGCTCAACGAGTAGGATGGTCTCGTACTCTTGGGCGGGATGGTCGGAAGCAGTTCGGAGCAAATGAAGACGCTCTGCCGATCATATCGTTCTGTGATGCATCTTCTCCCCTGCCGCTCCGTAGGGCAGACATCGTATGACTCGGGCAAGCGAACTTTCTTAGCCTGCGCCCCGGAGCATCAGCGGCATACCTGGGATCCATTACTGTTCTATTCGTATTCGCGAGTTCGGTGGCGAATTGTTCGTGCCGCTCCGCGTGGTACATCGGGTCAGACGCCATGGCCGTGGGCACGCCGGTTGCCGACGGGCGTATCGTCCTCACCATGGGCGTTCGCGTTGCGACACTGAGGCTAGCGGTCAACGGGTCTCGGCCCAGAGGGCCTGCATCGGCATCTGGTTCACGGCGACTTTCTTCGGCCACAGTATCACCGGGGCCGTTGTCGGCGCAGCGCCCTCGGCGGTGCGCTGGAACGCGCCCAGCTCAATTGTCCATGCCGGACAATCACGGCGGCAAGTCTCCGATCCTTGCGGCGTTGACCTAGTGGGTCAATGCTTTCGACGTTTTCGTCAGGACACTAGCTTCAGCCCGACAATGCCGGCCACGATCAGTCCGATGCTGGCAAAGCGAAACGCGGCGGCCGGCTCCCCGAACAGGATGATGCCGAGCGCCGCGGTGCCGACCGCGCCGATGCCGGTCCAGACCGCATAGGCAGTTCCAATGGGCAGCGTCTTCAGAGCGAGGCCGAGCAGGATCACGCTGCCAGCCATGGCCACGAGCGTGAGCACGGACGGAACGAGCTTGGTAAAGCCCTCGGTGTATTTGAGGCCAATTGCCCAGGCGACTTCCAGGAGGCCGGCGACCAACAAAATGCTCCAGGCCATGCCGACCTCCGTTGATGGCGGGGTCGTCCCCGCGGCTGATGTGATGATGAGCGGCAAGGCCGTCCTCGCCTGGGCTCCCGATTCGTTTCGATCAGTCAGGGTCAACTGCTCTCAAGGATGAGCATTCCGACCTCAGTGGCTCGGCGAATTCACATGTTCGACAAAGCAGAAGACCGTCCGCGCCGTTCATGCGACTGGCAATCTTGCCAAATGTCGCCCCTTCGAAGAGATCCTTGTGTCTGTCGCGGAGAAGGTTGCCCAGAACGTGCCGTCGCTCAAAATCCATGCAGCAGAAAGTAACGTCGCCGTTTGGGAGAAGAACATTCCGATATTGCCGTTCGTCAGGACATGTCAGCGCTCCAACGATTGGCTGTCTTGCTTCAACCATCCTAAGCTCGCCGCTCGCAGGCCTGCTGCGCGGGGGACGCGAGCGAACGAGCGCTTCGTCAGGTATTATGTCGACTAGTTCGGGATGCACCTCGCCCATGACTATGAAGAGCAGTGACGAAATGCCGGCATCAACAAGTTGACGCATCAAATCGACATAGTTGCGCCTGACGAGACCACTGTCCATATGCGTGCCGTCGTCAAAAACGTGCACCAGGAAACCGCGGAACTGCAACGCACGCAGGCGTCTTAGATCCCGCCCATTCATTCCTACGAGGGTTGTGAAAATCCGGATTCCATGGCCACACGCGTAGGCATGCTCAACCATTTCGGTGCAAGCCGGATTGAGCCAAGGCTCCGAATACCCGGAAAAGCTGATGTCCACAGTTGCTGGTACGCGCGCCAGGCATCGCTTGAAATCTTGCAAAGAAAGATGCTTCACGTCGGATATAGCTCTTTGCCGTTCGGCGAACTTGTCCTGCGGGCAATAAGAACATCCGACGACACAGCCCGTTGTCGTGGTTACCTCCAAGACCCTGCCGCCAGTAATTGCAGAGCGCAGCTCCTGTGCAGTCATCGATTGTATATTATCCACGTCCGCGCTCCGCCATTGGGAACAAAGAGATCTTGAGGGGGCACCCTCGCATTGCATCCCTCATGTCGGTTCGCTCATGCATCATCCTCGGTTCGTCGCCCATCACCGCAACACTTCACGGTCGCAAGCCGCGGCCGCGATAGATGAAGACAGCGCCGACGGCTCACTCACCCTAGCGCCCCCAGTCCAGCAGGATCCGGTGGCTGCCGAGTGCACATGCATCGACGGCATCGATCTAACCTCTCGCTTGTTCCAACAAGCATCACTCATGCCATTGCCGGTATTGTCCATAAGCCGACACATCCGCGATAACTGTCTTCGCAATGGCACAACGGAGGCGCAACTGCGATCGAAAGCGTACAATATGACGCTATGTACGATTTAAGCTCTCTCGAAATGAGTTGAATCGCAGCCTTCCTATGAAATGTGAGGCCGTTGCCGCCGCCCCAAGGGCCAAGTCATCATCATCGACGTGCATCGGGATCGGCCGCGCGAAGTGCCGACTGGGAATGCACTTTGCCGCAGTCAACAGTGCGAATTCTTTACCACCACTTCATGCACCAAGTCGTGAATCTCAATAGTTGGAAACGCTATACGAGGGAACGGCGTCGTCATGCTCTTTGTATGCTCGGGAGGGCGGCTGGATAAATATCCGGGCGCCAGGGCTACGGTCGGACTTGCGAGGCGTCTTCTCGATGATGGGTCCAGAACAGGAGTGGGGCCGCGCTGGCCTTGCGTACGAATGTTCCGCCCTACGGGCTTCCGACTTTTCTAAACCGCTGGAGCAAGTCGGCGGCGCTAGTAGGGCACGGGCGACTTCACCTATATCTACGGTATCGCGATGAGCAGTTTCACGGTGGGCTCGGGCGCGGTTCGCTCATCGTCTTTCACGGGGGATCAGTTCACCGACAACCTCATTGCGGTGTTCATCGGACAAAACTCGAGTGGCACGCGCAATTTCGCTTCGACTCCGAGCATCCTGCCGACCTTGATGCGCTTCTCGCTCGGTGTCGCGTACAACGACATCCTCAACCGACTTCGATATCCTTGGCTTCGCTTAAAGGCCTCTTTGTCTCGCCCAGTCGCTTGAAGTCAGGTTGAGCTGGTCCCGGTTGTCTGAACAGAATCTGCGCATCGATAAGTGGAGCGCGTCTGCCGGGGGTATGCTGCCAGGCGGAGCGGCAGCGAGGTGAAGTAGGCTTGATCGGGCGTGCTGCCGTCAAGACTCGAATGGGGACGTCTACTGTTATAAAAGTCGAGATATCGGCCGATCGAATTGCGCGCCTCGTTGACGCTATCATAGGCCCGTAGGTACACCTCCTCGTATTTGAGGCTGCGCCATGGCCGCTCGACGAACACGTTGTCCCGCCATGCGCCCTTGCCGTCCATGCTGATCGCGATGCCGTTGTCGGCGAGCACGCCGGTAAAAGCCTGTCCGGTGAACTGGGAGCCCTGATCCGTATTGAAGATGTCCGGCTTGGCCGAACCAAGCAAGATCAGTCCAGCCGTCGCAAAGGTGGTAGGCGAACACAAGGCGCTCGAACTCGCTGCCGCCGAAATCCTTGAAATGAATCGGCCGGACCGTTCGAGCTATCGTCACCTGCCTGCCTCCTGGCTTCCAAAGCTACGGAGCGGGTTGATGATTTGAACGCCCTCGAAGTCCTTTTCATTGTCGGTCACGACAACGCAGTCGTTAGCTTCGGCTACGGCGGCAATGATTGTGTCTAGGACGCTTCGCGAACGGCCTTTGGCTTTGCCATTGACCATCAGCCGCGCCCAGACGAGGCCAGCTTTCTCGTCGAACGATAGGACGCGGCCGGCGAACAGGGCTTGCGGGCCTTCGGGGCCGGCGAACCAAGTTTCAAGGCTGCTCCGCTTCTTGCCCTTCGGCTTCTCCAAGATACCTCGACAGATTTCGGCGACGGTAAGCGAAGCAATGAAGAGGTCGTTGTCCTTCTGCGCGCCCATCCAAGCCAGCAGCGAGCCCGACGGCTCCGGCTTTATGACGTTGCTGATGATATTTGTGTCAAGGAGATAGCGGGTCACAGATCGACCTTACGTCCCTCTTCTCGCGGCCGGCCGAGGTCGAGATCCGCGCCAACCAGAGGTGAGCGACGCAAAGCGGCGAGAATGCCGCCCGCTTTCGCAGGCTCGCCCGCCACTGCCTGCTGTATGGTGCGGCGAAGCTGCCCGGCTTCCGGACCTTCCTCCGTCAATTTCCGGGCAAGGGATCGGAGTAGATCGCGGTCGGCGTCGAGCGCCTGGATCTCGAACCGCGCGATGCCGCGCTCAGTCAGACGAGACCGATAATTCTCGAGGGCTCTCTTCTGCGCACTGTTGCTCATCGCCTGCCTCCGTGCTATATCCAGATATATAGCCACGTTTTCCTTGGAGTGCAAGGCTGGTGGAACTGTCGGTGCCGGCAAATGAAGACGGCCTCTCCAAGGTGCTGGGGAGTGCCATCATAGCAAGACGCCCCCCTTTCAAGGGAGGCGATCACAAAATATGATCGCTACGACGGACGGTCGACCCGTGCCTCGCCGCTACGCTGCCACCCTCCAGCATTCGCTCCGTTTCCATTCAAGTCATTGATTTACAACATCTTTCTATCTTGCCAACGCGCTATCAGTTGGCATCATTGTCACGAAGCGGAGTGTTCCGCACGAGGACAAGGACGCGATCGTGGCGCGACCGAGACGTACAACAGCCGAAAAGCTTCGTGTGGTCGCCGATGCGTCCCACGAACCGCCTGTGCTTGCGTCATCGAAGCCCGATCCACGCCTCGGCCAATCTGGTCCGACTGCTGGCGCCACAGGCCGCGCGGGACTTCGTTCAAGCCGAAGCAGACAGCCGGACGCGAGACCGCCTCTCGGAGTAAGGAGGTCGCCTCATGAAGGTCGCGCGCTATGCCCGCTACTCATCGGACAATCAACGAGACGCCTCGATGGAGGATCAGTTGCGGCTCTGCCGCCTGCATGCCGAGAAACAAGGCTGGACTGTCGTTGACAGCTGTACCGACCGGGCGATCTCCGGCGCGTCGCTCTTGCGCCCCGGTATTCAAGAGCTGATCAGTGACCAGCTGCGCAATGTAGTCGTGAGCCGCTTCGAACGCCATCTTGCGGATGATCCACTGTCCGTCATGATTGTAGACCTGATCGATTCCGCTTGGTTTTTGCCCAACACACAGCCGCTGAATTTCGTTGTCGTAGCCACAGCGTGACATGATGGTGCGCAAGCTGCGCCTTAGGTCATGCATGGTGAACTTGGCGACGCTCGCTTCCTTTAAGGCGGTCGACCATCTTGGTGAACCCGGACATCTGGCCGCCGGTCTTTGGTGACGGGAAGACATAGTCCGAGGTTGCCCGCTGGAAATGTTTCGCGGCCGTGAGCACCTCGTCAACCAGGTGAGTGCGCGGCACATCGTGGTGCAGCCCCATCTTTGTCCATGCCGCATCGAACGTGATACGGCCATCCATGATGTGCTTTCGCCACTCGATCATGGTTGGCTCGCTACGGCGCGGACCACCGAGCAGGCACATGCGTGCCAGGAGACCGAAAGCCCCGAGCTTGCCGGATGCATCCCAGACCGTGATGATTTCCTCATCGGTCAGCGCGCGACCCTTCGTTCGGCGTCCGACCCTTTGCGCGCGCGGTTCCTTGGGAGCGCGATAGCCAGCGAGTACGTTGTGCTCGACATAGCCCTCACCGACGCTCCATTCGAGGAAGGTATGCACGTGCTTGCGCAAGTCCCTAGCTGCACCGCGCTTGCCGGTCTTGGCAATCTTGTCGACCGCAGCCATGACCTGGCGTCGCGTCAGGTCCGCCACGCCGCTCTCGGCGTGATCCTTGAGCCCGCGCCGCAGCGCCGACATTGCCGGCTTCCAGTTGACGACCTGACGTTCGGTCAAGGACGTCTGGTAGGGGCCATCTTCAGCAATGAGGGTCGCGAGCGTGGTGCGCTGCTTCTCGGCTGCCTGTCGCCGCCTCGCCTCGCGCTTGACGTCGTTTGGGTCCAAGCCCTTGACGACCTCGCCTGCGGCGATGGTGGCGGCCTTGCGCGCGGCCTTCTCATTATATTTGGGCCATGCGCCGAGGGTCTTACGCTGGGTCCCCCTCACCCCCGGCTTGGTGAAGAGGTAGACCCAGGTCCGGCCGCCGGTGGCGCGCATCCGCAAAGCGAGGCCGGGCAGCTTGTCGTCGTGGAGATAGTGCTGCGCCTTACCTGGCGGCAGCGTTGCGTTGCGGATCACCGCATCGGTAAGTGTCAGCTGGTTAGCCGGCTCCGTCATGCTTCCTTCCCTCTCTCTGTGCCGGTGTGCCACGCAAGAAGGGCGATCAGCCCTCGATCTCAACTATGGCTGGAATTGGTTAGCTAGGGTCTACGGATTGTGGTTCTTGCTGGGGATGCCTACGATCTTATTGCCTCAGACCGATCACGGTTCGGGGCCGAGGCCATGGGCAGCAAGGAAGAAAAGACTTAAATTGAGGCATTTGGATCGCCAGGTAGTAGGAAAATGCCGCGCGCCACGAAGCGCCATCGCAAGAGCCGTGGCATGCCGCCGCCCGCGACATTCAACATCGATAAGCTGCCGGGCAGCTCCAACTTGACCGCATTAGAGGCGGCCACGGTTATCCGGCGCACGCCCGGTGCACTCGAGCCGGCGCGACCCGAACCAACCGCTGAAATGGCGCTACGTCGATGGCCGGCCACTCTATCGAACAGATGCAGTGCGTGACTATCTGGCCAAGTGCGACAAAACCACTAAGGCCCCTCAGCCGCATAATGCTCACAGAGACGCCCGAGGAGCTCGGCCTTGATCGGCCAATCGGTTCGTCCGCTGCAGGAAACCGCCGACTGCCTGCGCAAGGATGGGGACACGCTGCTGGCTTTCTACGACCTCCTGGCCGAGCATTGGAAACACCTACGCACGACGGATGAGATGGACAAGCGATTTGTTCATGACCGAGATGACGATTGCAGAAATCGCGTACGTCCATTCTTTTGTTCGGCTGCGCCGCGGGCCATTCTTCCGTCCCGGCTATCGATCTCGCAGCCGCCGCGCGCAGGAGCGGTCAAGGCTGGCCGCGTTTGCGGCCACCGCAAGGCTTGGCCTTGACCGGCCCGAGCACGGCGGCATGCTGGCGTGGAACGGGAATACATTCCTGGATGGCACTTGCCGTCAGACGGGATTACCCTCGGCGGGCGCGGGCGACCTCGTGGCGAAGCGTGGCGTATCGGCTGCAAGCGCCACCAGGCTGCCCTATTTTGTCTTGCCGACCTGAGGCGCCCGCGCGCCGGTTTTTGGCCGTGGTTTCCATTGCGTCACCAAGCGCTCGTAGCTTTGCTCCGCCTGTGCGGCAATCAACATCTCGCGGTCGCGCAATGCCTTGATGTTGTAGGCATACGCTAGCCCACGTCGGCTGCCTTTCTGTTGCGGATGTCCGGCTTGAAGCTGCATCGCGCGGGTCTTGATGGCGACCAGTGCCGGGCGCGGCCACAGGTAATCCTCGCGCTTCGTCAACAAATGCCAGCAAAGCACGGTGAGCTTCCGGGCCACGGCCACCGCGGCGATCTGATGGCCGCGCCGGGCGCGGATGCGCACGAAAAACGCATGCAGCGGACCGGGCGCCTTGGCCGCTGCCCAGGCCGCCTCGACCAGCATGGCGCGCGCGTGACTGCGGCCGATCTTGCTGATGCGGCCGTGATGGGCGGCGCCCAGTCCGGATTGCCGCACCCGCGGGTTCAGCCCAAAATAGCTCACCAGCTTCTGCGGGCTGTTGAACCGGCTTATGTCGCCGATCGCCGCCATGATGCCGGCAGCGACCGCCAAGTTGACGCCGGTGATCGTTATCAATCTGTTGACCGCGGAATCGTCGATGGCGTCCTGCGCGATCTCGCGGTCGAGCAGGGCCAGATCTTCCGCCAGCCGGCCAAGCTCGCGCACGTGCCGATCGATCGCTGCGCGCTCATCGTCCGGCAACGGTTGAGCGGCCAACCACGTCCGGCCGCGGCCGTTGAAAAGATCGGCATGCGGGCACTTTGGGATCAGGTGCGGCGTGCAGAATCGAATGGACCTCGTTTTTGAGCCGCGTGCGATGCCGCACGACCTGGTAGCGCCGCGCCACCAGCCGACGCTTGCGTTCCGTCTCCGCGTCAGGCGTCCATATCTGCGGCAGGTACCCGGCCGCCTGCAGACTGGCGAGCGTGCCGGCATCAATCTTGTCGGTCTTGACGTGAGCCTGGGCGATCGCCTTGACCTGCAGCGGATTGGCGATAATCACCTGTGCCACGAACGGGGCCAGAACCCGGGATACCGCCATGCTGTTGCCGGTCGCTTCGACCACCACCTCATCACTGGCCAGCAGGGTCTTGCCAAATCCTTCCGATGCAGTCCGCGTCATATCAATGCGGCCCGCATGTCGGAGCCTGCCATCCTCCCAAACCACCACCTCCCCGAAAGGTTCGGTGGACGTCGATGCCAATCACCCGTCGCATTCGCACCTCCTGCCAATCAGACCACAGAACGGGAGCTACGGGCGACACGACAACTACGGATTCGCGCTCTCAGCGCAACCGGGCGAGTCGCAGAGGCGGCCAGCTACTAACTCGAGCTCGCGGCTCATCGAATGCATCGGCCTGCCCGCACCTTTCGTGCTCCCGGTGCCTCTGTCCCGATGGTCGCACCATACGCTACGATCCTGAATATCGCAGCGGAACATCGGCACCGAGAAACTCTCATACCGGTTACCAATCCCATTGAAAGCACCTTCGCTACCTGCGACACCGCACGATCCGATCGAAGGGCTGCCTGTCCAACAGGACCGCGCTTGCGATGGTCTTCAAACTGGCCGTGGGCGCGCAGAGAAGCTGGCGCTGCCTCGACGGTCATAATCAGTTCTCAAAACCCGTTCTCGGTGTGACATTCAACGACGGGATCGAGGTCATCAACAAGTCACCGACCGTCAGCCCACAACCGCCGCCGCCTAACCGGCTCAGGCCGTCACCGAAATTTGGCGATAGCTCTCTCCCAAGCACAGCGTCGTCGACCTCTACAGCGGTGTTCTCAAGGACGTTCGCTTTGATGACAACGATAGCCCACGCGCGCTGCAACGTCTCGACCTAACCATGTGATCGGAAGTGATGTCGTAGCTCGTAAACTGATGGACTGTGACCTTCGCCACAGGGTTATCCCGCGGCCTGATCCTGGGGTTTTAGTCACGATGAGTTCGCCATGCATTACCATCATCCCGATCGGGCGATCCTGGCTACTACGCCTGAATCATGCGTGATCTAAATGATGCTCATAAGGGAACGTCGAGCCGGCTCGCTTCGAAATCGACAGCTTAAGGGGAATCATTGATCTGTGTGGCGCTTTCGAAAAAAACAGATGTCTCCACCGGATGGTCGCCTGCTCCCAATGAGGATTAAACGGTACGGCTTTGTTGGCCCGCGGCATTCGTCAGCGATCTAGGCTGAGCTCGCACATTTATTTTAACTGCGCGTGTAGCGAAACATTATCGAGTTCGCCTTCCCACCAGGACACAAACACCGCGGCAATACCGTTCCCGATGACGTTGGTCAGCGCACGCACCTCGCTCATGAACTTATCGATCGAGAATACGATCGCAATGCCAGGGACAAGTTCAGGACTGACCACAGTCAAGGTCGCGGCCAGGGTGACAAAGCCGGCACCGGTAACACCGCTTGCGCCTTTCGAGGTGAGCATCGCCACAATGAGTATCGTGAGCTGCTGGCCGAAATTGAGATCGATCCCGAGCGCTTGCGCAATGAACAAGGTCGCCAACGTCATGTAAATGTTCGTCCCATCCAAATTGAAAGAGTATCCTGTCGGCACCACCAGGCCAACGACCGCCTTCGAACAGCCGAGCCGTTCCAGTTTTTCCATCAACTGCGGCAGCGCGCTTTCGGACGACGATGTTCCGAGCACGATCAGCAGCTCATCCTTGATGTACCTGATGAACTTTAGAATAGAAAAGCCTACCAAGCGCGCGATCAGGCCAAGCACAATGATCACGAAGAGCCCGGCTGTCACATAAAACAGGGCAATCAATCCGAGGAGTTTACCGAGCGCGGACGGTCCGAATTCGCCGATAGTGTAGGCCATGGCGCCGAACGCCCCGATGGGCGCTGCCTTCATTACGATCCTAATGACTCCAAACACCGCTTGTGCGGCATCGTCAACCAGACCGCGCATCCGCTCACCCCCCTCCCCAAGCGCCATCAGCGAGAACCCGAATAGGACGGCAAACAGTAGCACCTGGAGCACGTCACCTCGGGCCAAGGCGCCAACTACACTATCCGGAATGATATTGAGGAGGAAATCGACCGTCTTCTGCGCTTCCGCCGTCTTGACGTAGTTGGCTACGGCCGCGGCATCCCCCTTGGGAGCGAGCCCACGACCGACCTGAGCGAGATTGCCCATCAAAAGACCTAGGATGAGCGCGAAGGTTGACACGATCTCGAAATAAAGTAGCGCCTTGACGCCGACTCGGCCGACCTTTCGTGCATCCTGAACATGCGAAATTCCGGACACAACAGTGCAGAAGATGATCGGCGCGATCACCATCTTGATCAGCTTGATGAAGCCATCACCAAGCGCTTTGACCCAGCTACTCGTCCCGACAGCGGGCCATAGCCAGCCAACGAGAATGCCGATCAGGATCGCTATGAGCACCTGGACATAAAGAACTTTGTACCAGGGCCCAGGTTGCCGGAACAGGGCGGCCGGTTTGACAGAGCGGCGCTGGCGCGGATTGTACATCATGCTCGCCCCGGCGCCGTGCTCGCAAAGAGGGCGCTCAATGAAGGTGCAGCTTCGCTCAGTGTTCCTTCACCAGCGGGCGCAGGGGAATCTGACGGCTCCGAACAGCACAGTCCAGAGCCACGGACTGGCGCCTCTCCCGAATCGGCTTGCCGTCCACGCGGAACGAAGTTCTGAACCGCTTCCGAGAGCAGCGATAGAACGTTGAGAAAGCTTCCTTGAGAGCTGGAAAGCATCAGCGTCACCACCCATTTCTATCTTTTTCTTTGTTCGAAGATGCCATCCAGCATCTTCTAGACGCCAATCTTAGCAGCCGCCGACCACTCTTCACTTTAGCAGGCACTCTCGCCGCTGTAGCGTCGAAGCGACCAACCTTGAGGAAACACTCGCCATAAGAACTCATGGTGGTGCGGCCTCGCCTGCGTTCACCGGCTCGCGCCTCCTGTCCTCACTTCATGTGAATGCCCCGACATTCCCAAGAGGCTTCGATTTCGATCGCAAAACCACGAGGCCGAAAAGACATGCCAAGCAGCATTGCTCACGCTGCCTCCCTTGGCGATCTCGGTTCCGGTTTTTCAAGAGCCGTGTTTTGCGGGGCTGAACAGCACTCCTGAGAGAGCTTCTCACGCCTGTAGCTCGCCAACGCCTGGAGAGAGCACTCCACGACGTCCCGTTTCGCTAGATCCGAGGCAGGCGCTGCATCCAGCCACTTCAGCGCCACCTCGACCAATTCGATCGCGCGGTCCCTCTTACCGGTTTCGTAATAGTACTGAGCGACCGCCCCGTACGACAGGAACTTCGCGCCCTCGCTGCCTCGGGGCGGATTCGCAGCCAGGATGTGTTCGGAGAGCTCCTTGCCCATGGCAAAGCGCTCCGCATGTGGAAAATCGGAGTAGTCTTTCGCGGGGTCGAACAGTTGGCGGATCGCGACGCTCATCCAAACCACGGACTTCTTCTCGATCGCGTCGCGAACTAATTGGCGCAACACCGGCAGGCCAGCCCCCGGGTCGCGAATTTTGTGAAGCAACAATTCCGCGTGAAGCCCACGGAAGGAGACCTCGGTCGGCATCGCCGCGAGGGCCTCCTCGATAGCTGAAAGGGCTGCCGGCCAATCCTTTCTCTTCATGGCGGGCTCAAGTCTGGCAAAGATCGGCTCCACTAGAGCTCTCTTCTGCGATAGTTCACGCTTTCTGCGTCGGCCCGTGTTTATCCTTTCCGCATCCAGCGCTTTGGCGTCATCGCTCATTGCCCAGGATCCGTTCAGAACTTTGGGCAAGGCATGATCGAGCTGCGTCGGATGGCCAATAAAGGCGATGCGGCCGTCACGGTCAACGATGAATGACGTGGGAATCCCGACAGAAAAGCTTGGATCCAGCCAAAGCTTGTTCATTTCGCCGGCGTAGTCGAATGCAATCGCGTAGTTCAGATTTGACAAGCTCTTTGTCAACCAGGCGTCCAAGCTGGCTCGCGCTTCATTTTCCGTCGAAGCTTGTTCGTGAGCCGCGATGCCCACCACCTCAACTCCGTTGTTCCTGTATTTATCTTGCAGGACCACCAGATTTGGCATCGAGGCGATACATGGCCCGCACCACGTCGCCCAAAATTCGAGGATATATACTTTCCCACGTTCGAACTTTCTAACGGGCTGGCCGCGTAGCCAGTTCTCCACTTCGATCGAGGGGGCCCGCGAACCGACGCTCAGCAGGTTCGCCGCACCGACTTGACTTGCGCTCTCAGTCAGACTGGTCATTGCTCAAATTCGCTTTACCTGGCTTTGCGGAGAAAAAATTGCAAGTCGCATGCCAGCCAGCGCTCATTGAAATTACACATTTCTTGTATCATGCCTGTCGAGCTTGCGACGCATGTCGCATATCCGACCAGCTGCTTGGAGCTTCTCAGGCAATCAGTCGGTCGGAGAGGCGGGAAGTCAGGCGGCGCAAGGTCGAGTTCACCACTCCACGTCCTGATCGGCTTCCAGGATGACCATTTCGGCGCTCTGGATCACGACGTGAACTGACCTGCTTTGGCCCGTCGACTTGCGCTTGAGTCCGATCTGAGACTTCCAATTTAACTTTTTGAGCCAAGGGGGATTGAGGGATAGTGTCCTTCCTTTGCCGGCCATTGCTGGAGAATTCACCCCGTCCCGTACTGGACGAGGAAAGCCCACCCGAAATGCAGAAGTTGAGCACCTGCTCATTCCGATCGATGGCGGTGTAAACAACAGCATCCCTAGGCGGCCCGATCCAGGAAGCGCTCAAGAGCCGCCTGGGCGACGACCCTCTCGCGCATCCCCGGGCGGTCAGTCGCGGCTTCAAGTCGCTGGAAAATGCTGTCTGAAAGTTGAATCGTTATCTTTCTGGTCCGCTGAGCTTCGCTTGGGCTCAGCTGCGCGTCCACCTCAGCTTCATTCCGACTTGAGCTCGGTGTTTTCCGGCGCTCGCTGCTAATCTGCATACTCCAGCTTGCTTCTCTCTGCGACTGCACATCGCCCGCACTTGCTCGCGTGGTCGGGATGTCCGGTCGAAACGACCCTGCTATGCCGCATGACAAACGGGACGAAAAACCGCATGCCGCGTCAACCGCGGGGACATCCTGTGTCGCCGTCTGGCGTACCGAACGAAAGAAACGGCGGACTTCACCGCGCCAGACCTCTCGTAGTCGCGTGCCCCTCTAGACAGTCAGGTCGCCGCAGACGAGCGATTTCGCGGATGGTGCCTGCACCCTTGCTTGAAATCGATAAAGTTGCCGGCCCAAAAACAGGCGCAGGCGCAATCTAGATGGCGCGCTCGCGCCGTGATCGCGCGAACGGGACGCACCGGCGTTGTTCCTGTGGGAGTGATGCGCGTCATACTAAGCGCACCAGCTCATGCGCGCGACCGAATACACCGCGCCTCGCCGAGGTCCGGCATACAACCCCAACGTGCGACAGGACTTACAACGGGTCGCGTGCCGCGCCGTTGAAACGTATCTGCTGGCCCGGTGCGACCACTCACTCATCGGGAACCTCCGCGTGGGAAGATCGCGCTGTTGGGCGCGCTCTCGCCGATGTGGATCTATGCCGCCTACGTTATTGCGGACGTGGCGTCAGCGCTGCGAAGAGGTTATCAAGCTCGCCGAGAATTCGGGAATCGATCTCAAGGCTGCCCATCTCGACCGAGACTTGGGATATCGCCAGTACGATCGCGAACTGCGCGCCCAGCAATTGCGAGATGCCCAGGAGCGGCCCGAACTTGTCGAGCAGATGCGCATCGACCTGCGGCGGACGGAGATGGGCTTCACCACGCTTGAGTTCATCCGGGTGGCGCTCGCGAAGCACGAGGTGAGCAAGAAGGGCAACAAGAAGCCCATTGCGTTCGCGCCGGGCCTTGCCCGTCCCAACCGCTGGTGCGGCTCGATGGAGTACGAACCGAGCAATGGTGGCGCGATCATCAGCTACGTCACGCGTCGCGACATCGCCGAGACCATCCGGTGCATTCCCGAGGCCGAGAATCCGAGCGACGAGGATCTGGCCGGTTTCCGAGCCTATATGAACCCGCCCGATGTCGAGGCTCCGGCCGGGTGATCGGATCATGAGCGAGAAGCCACCACCACAAGTCCCGGTTCATTGCTGCGATCGGTGCTGAGATTGACGAGCGAGATCGAAAGAAGATGGTTGAGGATCGTCTTGAAGAAGTCCTCCGCGTGCTTGTTGAGGTCGGTTAGGCCAAGGCGACCGCGGGTCGAGACCTGGCCCGCAACGTCGCTCAGGGCGTCTACGATCTCGCCAATGAAATACCCCCGTGTGAGCATGTGTAGTCCCGCTCTCGATCTCAGCTTCGTCGTGAATCAATATGAGCGCTTAGCGCTCTCAGGCTCGGATCGCGATGGAGGTCAGCTCGATAGGGCAGGCTGTGCCGAGTGCGTCGTGCCCTCTGACGGGGCAGCCATGTCGATCCAGAGGTGATGAAGTTGTATATCTGGAAGGCCTCCGTTTCGCTGGTGCATAGATTCCAGCAGCGCTCACCTTGCCGCCGTATCGCGCTTAGTGATGCGGAGCTCATCATTCAGACTCCACCCATCGACCGGAGTTGCGACCAACCCCTGAAGCCAGGCGCGAATCTGCGTCCCAGAAGTCAATTCACGAGACTGGATGTATCCAATCATGGGGCCGATCGCGTGAGCGGCACCGTGATGGGCAGCTTTGAAACGTTGAACGCCACCAGTCGAGGAATGAGCGCTATAAAGGTACTCGCGGTCATCGCGGGTTGCGCTGGCGGGGATGGGCAGGCGCTTGCATTCGATAGGAACGAGAGACGAATACTGCGAGTATTCGCGGCCTTCGATCCAGATCGTCGCTGCGCTAGGGGCCGGAACCAAGTCGACCTTTCGCCCACCGACGATTTCGTCAGGCTCCTCGATACGAAACTGGAGAAAATCCCATCCACCAGACTTCCTCGTTGCGCTATTCATATGAGCGCAGAGCCGGGACGTTAGCGATGTCTCGGCGGTTTCGATCGGCCGCTTGGGATCATCACGCCATTTTGGCAGCTCGTCGGCGAATCAAAAGCGGTTCGCGCCTCAGTTTACCCCAGTGAACCACATCATGACATGTCAGCGGATGGTTCGCGGGGAGGGCGACGACGCGTTCGCTCCAGAGCAACAATGACTTCGCCGCTCCATCTTGGATGCGGACTCGGCCGCGAAGGCGACGTCAATAGCGGAACTGGCGAGATCCGAGATCAGATGGTCGCTCGCTCCGTCGACCAATTGTCTCTCGACATGGGGAAAGCGCTGCCGATGCTCGAGGAGAGTGGCCCGGAGATTGCCGGCTGAGAGGGAGGTGTGAATGCCGATGATCAACCGACCACTCTCGCCACGCGAGCGGATCTTGAGGCGAGCGGTCATTGCGTCAGTTGCGCCTACGATGCGCCGGGCATCCTCGATGAATTCCTCACCCTCAATGGTTGGTTGCGTGCCGCCGTTCGTGCGCTGGAAGATCTTGCTGCCCAAGGCGTGCTCGAGATTTCGAAGAGAGCGACTAAGCGTCGGCTGCTTGATTCTGAGTGTGTCTGCCGCCTGGCGAAGGCTGCGATGCTGGGATGCGACGATCGCCCAGCGCAGAGCTCGAAATTCCACTGGCACGTCGAAGCTACGGGGGTTGCCTCTGACTAAGGGTTCTCTTGAAAGGAGCCTTGCTTGCACTGCTTCAGCGCCTCCTCGTCCGCGATACTATTCCGATGGCCCCGATGGGGCGGATCAATTGGCAAACCTGCTGCTTGCTGGGATTCCCCGCTCGTCCATGATGGCATAATTGTCCACGCGATGATGATGCGTCCGTTGGGAGCCTCGCCTTCTCGTGGCTGCGCTCCTTTGGCGCAGAACTATTCGTAACGCTCTAGTCCGAGATCCTCAGCTTCGATGTCGGGTTTTCTTCCCGAGACAAGGTCCGCTATGACCCGAGAGGAACCGCAGCTCATCGTCCAACCGAGAGTGCCATGCCCGGTGTTCAAGAATAGATTTCTGATCCTGGTCCCGCCGATGATTGGGGTGCCGTCTGGGGTCATGGGTCGAAGGCCTGACCAGAAGGATGCGCTCTTGGGGTCTCCGCCAGGGAACAGATCCATCACGGAACACTCCAGGGTCCGTCGACGCGCTTCGACGAGGTCATTGGTGTAGCCCGAGATTTCAGCCATCCCGCCGACACGAATTCGATCTCCCAGACGGGTAATTGCAATCTTGTATGTCTCATCCATGACCGTCGATTCGGGGGCACGGGAAACGTCGGTGATTGTAATTGTCAGCGAGTATCCTTTGACAGGATAGACTGGCAGCTTGATTCCGATCTTCTTGAGGAGAAGAGGTGAATAGCTCCCTAATGCGACAACTACTGCGTCCGAGCGAATAGTCCCGCGATCGGTGATCACACCACGCACCTGGCCGGCATCGATGTCCAGTCCATTGATGATATGTCCGTAACGGAAGTCAACGCCCAATGCTGAGGCTCTTTGCTCCAGCGCATTGGTGAACTTGAAGCAGTCGCCGGTCTCGTCTTTCGGAGTCAGAAGTCCTCCCACTATGCGGTCGCGAACGTAGCGTAACGCGGGTTCAGCCCGAACACAACCATCGCGATCCAGTACCTGGAAAGGGATGCCGTCTGCCGCAAGAGCCTTCACGTCCTTAGTTGATGCATCGAGCTGCTGCTGAGTTCGGAACAGCTGCAGGGTTCCCTGCATGCGCTCGTCATAGTTCAGGGAGGCCTCCCCTCTCACCTCGGCAAGCGCCATGCGACTGTAGTCGGCTAGGCGCAGCATCCTTCCCTTGTTGAGCGCATATCGGCTCGCCGTGCAGTTGGACAACATGCGGAGGAGCCAGGAGAGCATGGCCGCATCAAGCTTTGGCCGAAGGATTAATGGTGCATGCTGCATGAGCATCCACTTGATGGCCTTCGTTGGGATTCCGGGGGCAGCCCAGGGCGAACAGTAGCCGAAGGAAACCTCCCCCGCGTTCGCGAAACTCGTTTCCAGCGCTGGACCCGGCTGTCTGTCAAGAACAACCACTTCGTGCCCGAACTTTCCAAGTTGAAATGCGGTTGTGACGCCGATAACGCCCGCGCCTAAAACGGTGACTTTCATTATCTGCTCCAATGTTCTGCCAGATGATGCTGTTTGACTGGGGACAAGTTCAGCAATAGCTTCTTTGGAAGCGATGACCGAGGCCGGTGAGGATCTCGTAGGAGATCGTGCCGGCGTCAGTCGCCAGCATTTCGAGGGTCTGATGAGGACCGATCACTTCGACCAAGCTTCCGAAATCGAGCGCGCCATCCCGCAAATCGGAGATGTCGACGGTCATGCTGTCCATCGAGACTCGCCCCACGATGGGCAGACGTTGACCGCCGAAGTAGACAGCTCCGCGACCGCTCAAGCTGCGTGGGAGCCCGTCGGCATAGCCGGCGCAAAGTGTGGCAAGCCGGGTGCAGTCGTGGGTTACGTGCGTTCCACTATAGCCGACCATGGCACCACCCGGAACCGTGCGGGTCTGCGCAACTGCGATAGAGAGGCTCACGACGGGCTCCATCGGATTTACAGCGTTTACCTGCGGCGCACCGCCATAGAGCGCGATCCCTGGGCGAACGAGAGAGCCGTGATAGTCCTTTCCCATCAGCACGCCAGCGGAGTTGGCGAAGCAGGACGGTATCGGCCCGAATTCCTTTATCACGATCTGCATCTCTGCGAGCTGCGCGGCGTTTTGCGCTTTGGTAGGCTCATCTGCGGAGGCGAGATGGCTCATGACGTAGAGAATCTCGAGCTCCGGCGATTGCGCTATTTCCATGCGCACCGCAGCGCGCTCCGCGGGCGCCAATCCGAGCCGTGACATGCCAGTGTCGAACTGCAGAACGGCAGGAAGACGCCTACGCTCCATGCGGGCCTGAGCGCGCCATCCGTGAAGCTGGCTTAAGGAGTTGATCACCGGTATGACAGCGGCAGACGCGCAAGCAGCCTCTGCGCCGGGCAATAGACCGTTCAGCACGAAGAGCTGCACGTCCCCCGGAAGATGAGGTCGCAACACAATAGCTTCCGCCGCATGTGCCACGAAGAAGTGCTTGCAGCCGGCTGCAAGCAAAGACCTCGCCACTTGGATTGCACCCAGGCCGTAGGCATCGGCTTTCACCACTCCCGCCACGCGAGCTGGATTCGCGATCGATGCAATGAGCTGAAAATTGCGGCGCAATGCGGCCAAATCGACGGTCATGTAGCCCGGAAAGCCCTGCGCTTTCCCGTCCAACACCGCCCTCGAAGCAGTCCGGCCCAATGTCTCTTGGCTTTCCATGAGGAAAGGGTTAGCGCAATATTCGAGCAAGTGCCGGGCGTTCCTTGCTTGATTATTCGAGGAATGTTACAAATTCAAACAATCTACTAACTTCTCGAATAAATCGTACAGCGCGATGGATAGCATAGATCGCAATATCTTGCGCGCGCTCCGCGTGAACGCCCGGGCGAGCAATGTCAATCTGGCGGAGGAAGTTGGGCTTTCTCCTTCGGCGTGTCTGAGACGGATCAAGCTGCTCGAGAAGGCAGGCGTCATCCGCGGGTACACGGCACTCGTCGAGACGGGTGCCGACTCGCAAGGTCTTGCCGTTCTGATCAACATTACGTTGGAACGGCAGACAGTAGAGTATCTCAATAAATTTGAGGCTGCGGTACGCAAATATCCGGAGATACAAGAGTGCTACCTCATGACCGGGGGAGCGGATTACTTCCTGCGGGTGGAAGCGGCCAATGCTGTCGAGTTCGAGCGGATTCACAAGGAGATCCTCTCGACGCTTCCAGGCATCTCACGTATTCATTCCAGCTTTTCGATTAGAAACGTACTTGCGAACCGGCCAAAGGGCCGACACTGACATGTGCTTTGCGCGGTAAGGCCGCAATCTTGGCAGCTCCCAATGGCCCAGAAACGGTCGCTCTGTTGCTTTCCGTTCGAGCTTCGTCTTCGGCCATTTGGCGGTAGATTTTTCCGAATGATCTTATCAGTCGTCGTGATCGGCATATGATCAATGAACCGTACGACCCGGGCACGATCCTCCGACAGGCCGGCATCGACTAATGGCAGAGGTATCGCCCTATGCCTTTGGCACTCCGCGGGATTCCCGGGCGAATGCCTCGTGCAGTACTTCTTTTCCCCTGCGTAGAGGCAGGTAAGACGTGGGATGTAAGTATTCTGTCGGGGCCAGATTCGTGTGAGTCCCCTCATATGCCTAAAAGGACGGGGGAGTAAAATCGGGTCCGACTTTATCTGTTGGCTTTGACTCTGGGGAAGTTCGTGACCCAATTTCACTCGCAGCCTGCTTTGCTGTTTGACACTTGCTCTCGCTGCTGCAAATTTAGTCGCACGATCCTTCCACGCAGTCGGAGTGATCCTCCGCGCCCCCTCGATTAGGCGATTTACGGTTCGGCGGCAGTATTGAACTCGAGTTCGGGCGACATTTCGATGACTGCCTCAGAATGCCCGCTCTTTAGCACGAATTTGATGGCTTGGGCGCGGTCCACAAACAGGCCGCCGAACGCGCCGTTCTTCTCTCGAACGACCCAGTTACCTTGCTGATTCCTACCAACAAAGACGATAGACGCGGTAGAGCGACACAGGGGATCGACGAATTCACTCATCACATGCCTCTCCTGATGTTGGCAACAGATCGGGTGGGGTGCGTGTTCCGGAGCTGCTGGTTGATCACCGCTCTTGGGCTCAAGAACCTGAAGGAAAGCTGGGAGTCTCCCGCCTGGATGATGTAGTTGCACGCTCTCCGTTTGATGGGGAAGAAGTACGCGGAGACGAAATGTGAAGTCGCGTATGGGTCAAAGTACGAGCGCAACGAACGCGTCGTCGCACCTGAGGCGGCACGCATTCGCGTTGCACGTGGTCCAACATAACAGCCTCTCCTGAATAGCTGAGAGTCCGAATCCACGAACCTATTAACGCTAGTAGTCGCCTGTGCGCGTGACTTGCCTTCGTGGGTCTCGGTTCGGTGCCTCCTCTCCAAAAGTGTGCGCGAGAACGAAAAGCAATCGCGACGGTTAGATCAATTCTCTAACTCTCATCGATCGCCGGGAAGCGCCTATTTCTCAAGTCATGTGCTCGGATTCGGGCCTAGTGGTCCGCGGCTGGAGGTAGAGCGCCTCTATCCCCATCCGCCGCATCAGCGTTGTGGCATGCCGGCGGCCGATCTTGCACCCTTCGGCAGCCAGCAGGTCTCGCAACATTCGCGAACCGGCGAAAGGACATCCAAATGCAGCCGGTCGACGTTGCATGATCGCGAGGTCGGCGGGCGATACCGGACGTGGTAGACAATCGACACTCCACGGCTGATCTTCAGAACTTCCGCCTGTTTCGTGATTGGCAGGTCGTGCTCACGGCGATCATCGCTTGGCGCTCAGCAAGCTTTGCTGCGCGCGCCTTCTAAAAATCGTACTCCAGCGTCAGCTCCCCAATCTTGCCGTGCCGCGTTGTCACGTCTACGGCAGGCTCGGTCGTTCTGTTGCCTCCTGCAGGGCCAAATACCGCGGCCGCCGCTTCCTGAGGCTGGGGACTTTCACTGCGCGATCTGGTTCGGGTGCACGTCGATGCTCTGCCAGCTGGGCCAGCGTCACGGCTAACACCACGTTGGCCTTGAATGCCGGTGCGTCGTGCCGGCGGGCTCGTTTGCTCATCGTCTCTCCTGATTCGTGGGACAATCCTGCCCGCCGTCAGGCAGAAACTCGACTTATCGCCCTGTCCAGATTTCCGGAGCCAGCTCTAACATCATTCTCGGCTTGGTCGTCTTTTTAGCTGCCTCGATGCACGCCAGACGCGATCCGCGTCCCCATCAACTACTTTGCGAGGGGTACCGCTCTGCATTCCTCCTCGAAGGCACTTATTGGTCGGTGCCTCTGACTAAAATGCGCCACCGATCTCCTTAATTAGGGCTTCTGTGGAGACCAAGCGGCTATAAGTTGCACTGACTCGCAAACTGTTCTCGTGGCGCTGCTGGCTGTAAGTGGCACACGCATCTGGCACGAGAGTGACGAGGTAGCCGCGATCGCAGGCATCTCGGGCCGCAGACTCGACACACTCGTCAGTAACGACCCCCGCCAGCACGAGTTGCCTAACCCCTAGATTGCGCAGCAAATAGTCGATTTGAGTGGACACGAACGCACTCGATGACGTTTTCGGCAGTATGATTTCATCATCGCCGGGGGCGATCTGATCAATAACTTTCCCGTCCCATGCTCCCTTCGGCACGTGAAAGCCTAAGATCTTGTAGTTCAGCCCACGATCTCGACCGTCTTTGGTCAAATTTTCGATAGTTGTGTAGAGCACTTCTATGCCCGTTCTACGAAATGCCGCCTGCAACCGCTGCATGTTGGGTACCGCAATGGTACTCAGACGATCGAAATAATAGCCATACTTGGCTGCAAGCTCCGTGTCAGACACATTCTTGAACTCACCGCCATCACGGTGCACGCAAAAGTTTTGCACGTCGATGAACAGTAGCGCAGACTTCCTCGGATCGAGTGGAATCTCTCGCGTGGCCGGGCATTGTGTTTTTGACATACTCTCTCATCCTTGCAGTGGTCAAATAGCAGAGATCAAGGTTATCTATTACGCTGTGCCAACGCCGGGAAAGAACCATCGAAACACCCGACAAGTCGTATGTTGGTCCAGCAGACGCCGAGAGCGTGATGGAGCAGATTTGATGCTCGCAAGCGGCAATCGCGTCGGTCCCTTAGCAACTGCATCGCGCGTAGCAGAGGCAAGCCAACAGCGGCTTGACTACAACCCTAACCCCAGATCGGCTTTCTCTTCGGAGAATATGCGGCTTCTCAGCTCGTCGCCGGTGAGCCAAACCAGCCAATCGTCGTCGACAATTCCCTCTTCCACGAGCTGTAGTGCTGAGCCGCCTCTCTCTTGATGCGTATATCCGTATCGTGAGACCACGCCCTTATAGATCGCCCAGTGCGCCACGAGTGCACACACGAAATCAGGAGCCCATATGGCAAAAGACACGCCAAAAGCGAGTCCTGCTAAAATACTTGTCATACCAGCCCCTCGGTAGTCTCTGCGCACCCACACATCTCCGTGGTAGGCGACTTTCCCGGTCATTCTCTTTGCACCTTCTGCAATAGATACGCATTTGTCGTGAGGATGCGCATGTTGGGTTGGCGACGCGTAAAACGCCTTAAGAGATTCAAGGTGTTCTGCAAGGTTACTGCTTGAAAGGTCGTAAAGCCGAACTGCCTGCAAAACCGCAACTTCGTTGCCCTTGTCACGACCAACGACCCAAAATCCTTCCCCGGATTCAATTGGAGAGCGGTCAGGCCGAAAAACTGGAGATGTAGGCCCCTTGGTCGGAGTCGATTGAGTGATCGAGACGTATTCTCTAAAGTCATCCCCCAGCGAAAGCTTTATGCCTCTTTGGGACGCGGCAACATCATAATGCCGAATGACCCTAGCGACGTGTAGTAGGTCAACCGCGTTCTTCGTTGCATTGCTACGCGCTGTTGCGTTTAACACCGGAGCACCTTTCAGTCGCATGTTGCTAAAGCATTGTTCAGGATCGTTACACTACCTATTTCGATAGGTGGCTCAGCGCGACGATTGGTGAATTGGCTCTCCTCGAGCTCATCGAGAAAGGCGAGAACGAGGTCCGGATCGAGATTCTTGAAGGGCGAACGTCGCGGGTTTCTTCCGCAAACGGAGGGCGGCAAAGAGGCGCGAAGCGCGCTGCGGTCGCGCATCTGCAGTCCCTCTATAGCCTGTCGGAACGGCGGGCGTGCTCGATCGTGGGCGCGGATCGGAAGATGATCCGCTATCGCTCCATCTGTCCTTCGGACGTGGCTCTCCGTGGCCGGCTGCGTGACCTCGCCAACGAGCAGCTACGTTTTGGCTACCGCCGGCTGTTCATGCTGCTGGGACGGGAGGCCGGAGGACGAGCCGTCGGGGATCAATCAGATCCGGCTATGCGGCGGGCTCGCCGCAGGGCCGGGGAGGCTCGCGCTCCGATCCTGGGTGGAGGCCAAGCCCAACGCACGCTGGTGCTGGACTTTGTTCACGACCAGTTCGCCGAGGGCCAGCGCATTCGCATCCTCAGCGTTGTCGACGACGTCACTAAGGAATGCCCGGGCGCCGTTCCGGCAACGTCGATCCCAGGGCGGCGCGTGGACCCGCGAACTGAGGGCAATTGCACAGCAACGCGGCAAGCCGGGAATGATCGAGTCGGACCGTGGCACCGAGTCCACCTCTAACGGCATGCCCCCGTGCAAGGAGGTAGCCGAGAGTTTCAACCGCCGGATGCGCGACGAAATGCTCAACGAGACCCTGTTCTCCGATCTCAACGACGCCCCCGCCTGGCAATCGCGAGATCGTCGGTGCGATCCCTTCCCCTCCTTTTGCAGCGCGAATTGCTTTCCCCAATGCCGCCTCGCACCAGGCCGCTATGAAAGTGATATTCCATTCCAGTACCAGCGACGGAGAAGGGGACGGCTGTGAGGCGCCTTTCGATAGTTCTTAAAAAGGACCGTTGTCTGGTTCTCGATCAACTGACAAACACAGCATTGACTGCATCCACCGTGCTCTCGACGATGATATCGGCTTCGTGCCTTGTTAAGCACAACGGTGGCGCGAGCCCGAGAATGTCGCCCTGCGGCAAGGCGCGGCCGATGACGCCGCGCTCAAGCAGCGCGGCAGCGACCTGCTCCCCCACTTTTTTGGACGCATCGAAGAAGATGCGGTTATCCCTATCCTCGACAAATTCCACCGCCGCCATGAGCCCGTCGCCGCGCACCTCGCCGACGTTTCGATGATTGCCCAGCGTCTCAGCCAATGCAGACCGGAGATAGGCTCCAGTATCGCGGGCATTCGCGATCAGGCCCATTTCATCGATTAGCTCGAGATTTGCAATGGCAGCCGCTGCGCAGATAGGATGAGCGGAACAAGTCCAGCCATGGCCGATAGTACCGAGTTGGTCGGAGCCTTTCACGACAACTTGCCAAACTTTGTCCGAAACGATGACGCCGGAGAGGGGCGCGTACGCGGAGGTCAGGCCTTTTGAAATTGTGATCAGGTCCGGTCTGATATCGTAGTGATCGGAGCCAAACATCCTCCCTAGGCGGCCGAATCCGGAGACGACTTCATCCGCGATGAGTAGAATGTCGTATTTCTTCAACACGGACTGCACCTTCGACCAGTAGCCGGTGGGCGGCGGAATTATGCCGCCAGCACCTTGGATCGGCTCCCCGATGAACGCCGCGATTGTATTGGCACCCTCGGCTACAATCATGTCCTCAAGCTTGTCGACACAGGCCTGGGCGAACTGCTCCTCGTTCATAGTCGTATCAGCGCGACGAAAATAGTACGGGGCTTCAGTGTGGAGAATCGGCGCGCGCGGTAGATCAAAGGCGTTGTGGTACAGTTCAAGGCCTGTCAGCGAGCCCGTCATGACCGTTGAGCCGTGATAGCCGCGCCAGCGGGAGATAATCTTCTTCTTCTCCGACCGGCCAAGCACATTATTGTAGTACCACGCCAGTTTGATATTTGTCTCGTTCGCGTCCGAGCCTGATAGGCCGAAAAAAACGCGACTCATGCCCGCCGGCGCGCGATCGATGATCATCTTGGATAGTGTGATCGGGGCTTCTGTGCCGTGGTCGACAAATGCGTGGTAATAGGCGAGTTCGTTCGCCTGCTTTGCAATCGCTTCCGCGATCTTCCGGCGGCCATATCCGACATTCACACAAAAAAGACCCGCAAAGGCGTCAAGGCTGGTTCTGCCAGACTTATCTGTGATGTAGACTCCTTTACCCCCGGTGATCACGCGCGTTTGGATTTCACCTCGCGCATGGGCGCCAGCTTGCGTAGCTGGGTGGAAGAGGTGATCGCGGTCCCAGGCGCCGAGTTCGTTCGATCTGTCGAACATTCTGTTTCCTCTGCTACTTTGCATGAAAAGGCGTCGAGGCACATTCTATGGCGATAAGTGCCCCACCTGTGGCTCTATGGTGGGCTGCTTGCTGCCGCCGAAAGTTCGGATTCTTGTTGGGCGTTACGTTCGACAATAACGAACTCTGATGTTGCGAAAAGAGGCCCATCCCAGCCAGGGTTGGTAGTTGCGCCACAACGATGGCGCGGTACTCAGCTGAGAGCACGTCGAGCTCGGAGACCCGGCAGTGAACGTGCTCGGGCAGGCTGCTCGGCTACACGCTCACTTCTTCTCCCAAGGGCTGGGCAAGGTACGGAGCGCCGTCTCGTCCAGCAGCCCAAGGGTCGGCACGGGAAAGCTTTCGACCGGTAGCTGCGCGCAAAGCTTGCGGTGATCAGCCAAAAGGGCAAGCTGGTGATGCCCATCCGTTACGCGCTCTCACGCTGGGAGGGGCTGACGCGCTTTATCGGTGCTGGCCACATCGAGCTCGATAGCAACGCAGTCGCGCGCTCAATCCGCCCCGATCACGCTCAACCGGAAGAATACAGTCCTCGCAGGCTCTGACTGCGGCGTCCCGCATCAGCTCTGCCGCCAAGCAGTTCCAGCGCGCGAGCTGTCGCAAAATTGTGGTGACGGCCTGGCTGGTCGGGCTGCGGCGGTTATGAGCTGACGGTCAGTCGGTTTGTCGATGACCTCGATCCCGTCGTTGAATGTCACCCGAGAACGAGTTTTGGAAATTGGTTGTGGCCATCGAGACGGCGCCAGCTTTTCTGCGCGGCTTCAGGCAGTTTGAAGACCATCACGAGCGCCGTCCTGTTGGACAGGCAGCCCTTCGATCGGATCGTGCGGTGTCGCAGGTAGCGAAGGTGCTTTCAATGGGATTGGTAACCGGTATGAGATTTCTCGGTGGCATCGTTCCGCTGCGGTATTCGACATCGTGGCGTATGGTGCGTGCGACCATCGGGACAGAGGCACCGCAGCACGATGTGCGGGCAGGCCGATACACACGATGAGCCGAGAGCTCGAGTTAGTAGCTGTCCGCCTCTGCGGCTCGCCCGGTTGGGCCGAGAGCGCGAATCCGTAGTTGTCGTGTCGCCCGCCGCTCACGCGTCTGGCAGCAGGTGCAATTGCAAAGGGGTAAGTTGGATTGATGTCTACCGAACCTTCGAGGAGGTGGTATCTTGGGAGAACGGCTGGCTCCGCCATGCCGGCCGAGTTGATATGACGCGGACCGCGCTGAGGGATTTGGCAAGACGCCTGCTGCTGGCCAGTGAAGAGATAGTGCGCGAATGCGACCGGCAACATCATTGCGGTCTCGCGAGTGCTGGCGCCGTTCGTGGCGCGGCTGATTATCCAATCCGTTGCAGCTGAAGGCGATCGCCCAGGCTCACGTCAAGACCGATAAGATCGATGCTGGCACGCTCGCCAGTCTGCAGGCGGCGAGATACCTACGGCAGATATGGACACCTGACGCGGAGACCGAACGCAAGCGCAGGCTGGTGGCGCGGCGCTACCAGAACGTGCGGCATTACGCGGCTCAAGAACGAGGTGTGTTCGATCCTGCACGCACACCTGATCCCAAAGTTCCCACATGCCGATCCTTTCTACGCTCGCGGCCGGGCGTGGTTGGCTGCTCAACAGCTGCCGGACGATGAGCGAGCGGCCATCGATCGGCACGTCCGCGAGCGGTTGACTGGCTGGCGGAAGGCCTATGCTACTCGACCGGCAGATCGCGCAGGACGCAATCGAGGATTCCGCGGTCAATAGATTGATCACGATAACCGGGTGAATCTGGCGGTCGCTGCCGGCATCCTGGCGGCGATCAGCGACGTCTGCCGCTCCAACAGCCCGCAGAAGCTGGTGAGCTATTGCGGGCTGAACCCGCGGGTGCGGTAGTCCGGGCTGGGAGCGGCCCACCACGGCCGTATCAGCAAGATCGGGCGTAGTCATGCGCGCGCCACGCTGGTCGAGGCGGCCTGGGCGGCAGCCAACGCGCCCGGTTCTCTGCATGCTTTTTTCGTGTGCATCCGCGCCCGGCGGGGCCGTCAGATCGCCGCGGTCGCCGTGGCTCGCAAGCCCACTGTGCTCATTACCTATGGGCGCGCCCAGCGCTGGTCGCCGACAAGACCTGCGTGGTGCAACTTCGAGCCGGAAATCCACAACAAAAAGGTAGCCGTCCCGGCCCAGCCTATGCCTACAACATCAAGGCGCTGCGCGACCGCGACATGTTGATTGCTGCCCAGGCGGAGCAAAGCTACGAGAGATTTGTGTCGCAATGGAAAGCGCGGCGGCCAAAAACCGGCACGCGGGCGCCTCAATCCGGCGGGAGAAAATAGGCAGTCCGGTGACGCTTGCAGCGGACGCGTTACGCTTCGCCATGAGGTCGCTCACGCCGGAGAACCATAATCGCGGCTGACGGCAAGGTCGAGCCACGCCTGGAATGCAGTCCCGTTCCACGCCCGCGTGCCGTCGTGCTCTGGCCGGTCAAGGCCAAGCCCGTGCGGTGGCCGCAAGTGCGACCAGCCTTCACCGCCTGCCCGCGGCGGCTGCGAGATCGGTCGCCGGGACGGAAGAATGGCCCGCAGCGCGACCGAACAAAAGAATGGACTAGCAGCGACTTTCGCAGTCCTCGGCTCGGCAGAAAAAATCGCTTGTCCATCTCATCCGTCGTCCGCAAGTGTTTCCGGTGCTCGGCCGGGAAGTCGTAGAACGCCAGTAGCGTGTGCCGATCCTTGCTTAGGCAGTCGGCCGCCTTCTCGTATTTCGGCGTGTAGCTCTCGATGAACGCGTCGAACGCCAGCTCGGCCGCGGCCTTAATTTTGGCCATCCAGATCTCCTGCAACGCCCGTTTGGCCTTCGGCTGCTGGCTCGTCGGCAACGTGGCGATCGCATTCGCGGTCTTGTCTACCCAGCAACGCTGCTCGCACGTTTTTCGGCCAGAAATGTACTCATCTGATTCCGCACCAGTCGATTATTCCGGCGGCCAGAGTTTTCGTTGTCTCCTCCAACGAGGCGATGACTACGTACTCGTCACTACTGTGAAGACCGTCGCCAGAGGCGCCGTAGATCATGCTGTCCACCCCCGCGCCGGCGTAATGCGCGCAGTCGGCGACAGCGATGAATCCGGTGATCTTCGGCTTGCCGCCGAGTTGGGCTCGGCGCCTGAGAAGCGACTGTGCAATCGGATGATCGGATGGCGTATTCATCGGCGGGAAATGCAGGCCGCTGAGTTCCCACTGGACTTTGATCGGGTTATGCTGGAGCCAGAGGTCCTGCTGACAGAAGTGGTGCACAAAAGCTTCAAACTCGGACCGCACATCTTCCTTCGTTTGGTTTGGAAGAAATTTGTAGTCGAGGTCGATGACCGCGACGTCCGGGATAATTGCAGGATTCGTCATGACGAGCGGCAACCCATCCAGCCCGAGGCCCGCACCGGCGCGCATCGCGCCTACGTTTATTGTGTTCATGCCCGGCGGCAATAGCGGATGCTGGCGATAGCGACATCGCGAGCTTTCGAAGTGTCTAAGAGCGTCCAGAAATCGTGCAGCAATATCGATCGCATTTACAGCTCGCGCCGACCGATCAGGCTCGTCGCGCTGCGGCCAAATTTCATTGTAGCGCCAAGCGGAATGGCCTTGTCGACCCATAATGGTAACGCGGATCCATTCTAAGCCACCCTCACAAATCAGGATATTGCCCCAGCTTGGCTCGGTAATGATGGCTGCTTTGGCAAGATGACCCCGCTCCACCGCATCAATGGCGCCGAAGCCGCCAGCTTCCTCATCGATGACGGAATGGATGGAAACGCGACCATCAAGTTCGATACCGGCGGCCTTGATGCCTCGGACCGCGGCTATGGCGGCTGCTACACCGCTCTTCATGTCAATGGCGCCGCGGCCGTAAAGTCTACCGTCTTTAATTTCGCCCCCGAACGGATCCATCGTCCATGCGCTCCGCTCGCCGATCGGCACCACGTCGATGTGGCCGCACAAGAGTAGGCTGCGCTCCTCAGAGCCGGCTAGCTGACCAACGACATTCGGTCTGCCCGCGAACACGTCCCATCGGTCGATCGCCATTCCAAGTGACTTTAGCGTCGATTCGATCAAGTCTTGGGCCGCGTCCTCGCGATTCTGGATCGGGTCCTTCAGAAACTTTGGATTCACCGATGGAATCCGAACAAGCTTTCGAGTGAGTTCCGTCACATAACTCCGCTCACGATCGATCGCCGCCCAGGCAGCTGTGACTGCAGCTTCGAGAGTTTCCATAGGGCCTTGTTTCTCAGCGTTGCGGTTGATAGCGACCTCAGGGTGATCAGGCTAATGCTACGCGCCCGGATAAGTCCCCGCCGGTCATGCGCCGAGCTCTCGGGCGGCAGAGCTTAACGCGCGGTACCCGATCCCAGAGCCTTCAAGGAAGTGCCACGCCGGTCAGCCTGGCAAACTCTGCGATCATCCGCTCCTGGAATTCCGGACGGGTCGCCTCGTTGGCAGGCGCTTCTTGCCTAAGTCGGTGCCAATAGCCGCCGCTGACCTTGGCTGCTGGCTCGTCGCTCACGGCGAGCCAGCTCTGTGTGCGCTGACCGGTGTCGACGTCTACCGGGGCGGCGAGGCCGCCCATCTTCGTGCGCGCCCAGCCCGGATCGACGGCATGGCTCAACACCTGTGGCCACCGTCGCGACAGCGCGAGGGCGAGCGCGACGACGTGAAGCTTGCTTTCCGCGTAGGCTCTCGCCCAATCCCAAGGTCGCTTGGTCCAGTTGAGATCGCCGAGTGAACCTTCGCCGCCATGATGCAAACCGCTGCTGAGGTAAACCAGCCGAGCCGGGCGCTCGATCAAAGCCGTCAGCATGTATGGCGCCAGGGAATTGACGGCAAGCGTGTTCGGATGCCCCTCAGGGGTCGAGCCACGGGTTCGTTCGGTGTAGACGCCGGCATTATGAATAACTGCATCCATGCGACCGATCGCGTTCACTTGATCGGCGATGCTTTTGACCTCTCGCGCGCTGCAGAGATCGCCAACCGCAAAACCCGCGGCGCGCGAAGCAAAGTCGCCCATGGCAGGAATGCGGTCCTTTAACCTGGCATGGAGCAACACTCTGTGCCCTTCGCTCAGCAAGGTCTCGGCCGCCGCGCGTCCAAGACCGTCTGCACTTCCCGTAATGAAAACAATAGCCACTCGCTCATCCTCTCCGATCCTAACGGCGCAAACACATATCTCGGTCTGGCTTAAGTGAGACCCCGAGCTCTACAGCCAGCCCGCACCGCCCGTGTTTAGTGTTTACCCCGGGCTCGCCGAATGAGATTGTGCAACGGGCGCGCATAGAGATCGCCCTCCGGGTGGTACGAGATATGAAAGATACCATTCTTCTCCGCCGCGAAGATGCGGATGCCCGGTTCGTCGAACCAGCCGAGATCAACCGGATGAGCGACAAACGGCTTGGTGAAGAGACGAAGCCCATCGGCCAGGCTCTCTTTGTCTTTCTTTTGCGCCAGAGTGCGGGTCGATCCTGCCGAAAATTTGGGTATGTGGGCCTTTAGTAGGCGCCGCGCGTGCGATATCGATGTAGTCATCGAAATTGATTGCTATCGAGAGCCGTAAGCCTTTTTCCAAGGCGTCGACGTCATACGACTGAAGGAAACGCGATACATGCAAGGGATTAAAGAGGCCAGTCATTGCTACACCCTCGTCCTGTCGCGATGAGGAACATCATCTGCTGCGAGACAACTTTCCGGTACAACATGGAAGGACGACTGAGACACTACTAGTCTTGGTGGGTCGCTGGCCGGGTGATAATTGATCGGTACCGCGGAGGAGAGAACATTCCGGAACAAGGACGACATCATTTCGGTTTCAGGGAGCGACTAATCACCACCATCGGACCGTCGCATGGGTCCAAATGGCCTTATGTCGCCTTAGGCCTTGCAATCGGTTCGAGCCGAAGATGTCGGCAATTGAAAGCTTCCCGGAGGGGTACCGTTTACCGACGACACCATTACCAGGATCATCAACAGCCATCCAGGTAGCAGCATCGGCGAGCTAGGTCGCCAGCCTATTGCCCTCATGACTCAAGACGTTGGTTAAAAAAGACGCATCGGTCGCTTTCAAATTTCAAGCTGCCGCACAGGAGCTGCGGACTCAGAAGTTGTAGCCATCTAAAATGTCTCTTTTAATGGCGATAGCAGCGCTCTTTGGATCGTGCACGACAATCGCGTCATAAACTTCCTTGTGCCGTCGGGCAGCGCTTTGGAATAACGCTTCGTTTGGGACGGACTGCCTGATGGAGGGGCCGATGTGCATCCAAAGCGGTTCCAGAAGGGTACGGACGAACGCGAGCCGGCTCATATCGGCAACTAGCATGTGAAAGTGGTAATTTGCCTCTAAGAAGAGATCGATGCTGTTTGTTTCCGCTGAGCGGTCAATGTCCCTGACGAATACGGCGAGTGACGCTAGTTCATCGTCCGATCGCAGCATAGCTGCACGCTCCGCCGTGGTCGTCTCCAGGACGATACGTAGCGTGCAGATATCCTGAAGCTGCTTAGGGCTGAATTGAGGGACTGCCATCGTCCGATTGGCTGTTGAAACGACGCAGCCGGTACTTTCGAGACGCTGCAGTGCGTCCCGAACGGGCATCAGGCTTGTTCCTAAACTCTTCGCGAGCGTCCTCAGCGGTAGCTTCTGTCCAGGCGTGAACCGGCCCATCATCAGATTCCGCTTCAGACGGTCGTAGATTTGCTCGTGAAGCATGTCCCGCGAGACCGGAGTGAGGACCGGCCCCTGTACAGCTTCAGGAAGGAGGTCGTTTTCTGGGCGCATTGCTCAACTCCGTTTAGATTTTTTTGTTATAACACTAGACAATCCAGTTGACATCAAAATTTAGGAAGCGCAGATTTCATTCTGTTATAACACTAGACGGATTAATGGGATGAGCGTCACGCTGAACTGCGATATGGGGGAAGGCTACGGAAATTGGCGCTTTGGGAACGATGCCGGCATCATGCCCTTCATCGATTGCGCCAATATCGCGTGCGGTTTTCACGCCGGCGACCCCATGACCATGATGCAGGCGGTCGAGCTGGCCGCTTGCGAGGGAAAAAGGATTGGGGCCCATCCCTCACTGCCAGATCGTGAAGGCTTTGGTCGGCGTGAGCTGCGCTTGTCCCCGGAGGAATTGCGCGCAGCATTCATCTATCAGATTGGTGCTCTTGCTGGTGTTGCTCGCGCCGTCGGGAAAAGCCTGAACCATGTGAAACCACACGGCATCATCTACGGTATGGCCGCGCGCGACATGGCGCTTGCCACCGCAATGGCGGAGGCCGCGAAGACATTCGACCTTCCGCTCTTCGGAATGGCAGGCACTTTTCACGAGAGCGCGGCCAGGGCGGTGGGGACGCATTTCGTAGCGGAGTTTTTCGCTGATCTTTCTTACGGCGCGGCCGGCGAACTGATCATTCCGCGGACCCAGTCGGCGGTCGATATCGAAAAGACGGCCGCTCGTCTCGAGCGGGCGGTGCGAGAGGGGAAAGTCGAAGCGGTCGACGGTACTCTCCTCGACGTCTCGTTCCAAACTGTCTGCATTCACTCGGACCCGCCCAATGCGCGGGACGTCGCGGCTGCCATGCGCCGCGTGCTCGATACCGCTCAGCGGTAAAACAATCGGGCGGAAGACCCGAACAACAACAGAACGCACTCTTTCAGGAAGAAATGAACATGAGAGGACTGATGAGGACGAGCGTGCTTGCGGCTTTGGCCAGCTGCGCTTTTGTGGGAAGCGCGCAAAGCCAGCAGCCGGTTACGAGCTTCCCTGTGCAGCTTGTTGACGGGGGTAAGAAGACCGATGCCGACTGGAAGCTCTTGGGCGGGGAGGAAGTGACGAAGCCCTGGAACATCTGTGTACTCTTCCCGCATCTCAAGGACAGCTATTGGGTTGCCGCGAACTATGGCGTCGCGGCTGAGATTCATCGTGCTGGAAGCGCAATGACGCTTTACGAGGCCGGAGGGTATACGAACCTTTCAACCCAGCTCAGCCAGATGGACAACTGCATCGCGCAGAAATTCGACGGCATCATTCTGGGTGCGATCAGCGCTGACGGTGTTGGGCCTCTGGTCAAGAAGGCGACGGATGCTGGCATTCCGGTGATCGATTTCGTCAATGGCGTCAAAGAGCCGAGCGTTTCCGGTCACGCCCTCGTCAGCTTCTACGACCTCGCCTACCAGACCGGAAAATACATCGTCGAGCAGTCTGGCGGAAAGTCCACGGTAGTTGGCTTCTTTCCGGGCCCGCAGGGAGCGGGCTGGTCCGATGACGCGGTGCGCGGCTTCAACGACGCAATCAAGGAATCGAAGGTCGAGATTGCGGTGACGCGGCGCGGCGATACCGGCCTGAATGTTCAGCTCGACATGATCAACAACGCGCTACAGACGTACGACAAGCTCAATTGGCTGGTCGGCGTCGACATTGCCGCGCAGGCCGCTGCGGTTGCAGTTCGCAACGCCAATTTAGGAGGGAAGGTCAGCGTCGCAGCGTTCGATATTATCCCGCCGGTGTACGACGATATCGCCGCTGGAGCCACGAAAGCTTCGCCCACCGACTTTACTGTTCTTCAAGGGCGCCTCGCTGTGGACATGGTTCTGCGACTGCTGCAGGGCCAGAAGTTGCTGGCCAAGCGTGCGGGGCCGAAGCCCCAGATGGTGACCGCGGATACGATCAAATCGGTTAGCAAGACCGACATGTTTGCACCAGCGGGATACAAGGTCGAATTTTCGGTCGAAGCGACCAAGAAATGACCATCGTTAGCGACTTTCAGGAGGGCGAAGTATTTGCCTCGCTCTCCGGCGTATCCAAATTCTATGGGAGTTTCGCCGCATTGAAGGACGTGAGCATTACGCTTCGGTGCGGCGAGGTTCATATGCTTCTTGGAGAGAATGGGGCGGGCAAGTCAACGCTTGTTTCGTTACTTATTGGAGCAAATAGGCCCAATGAAGGCGCCCGCATTCTGTGCGGGCGCGCCTGCCCGGATCTTACTCCGTTGGAAGCGCGCGAGAGTGGAGTCAACGCCGTTCTGCAAGACTTTGGCCTGGCGCCCTCGATGACGGCGGTGGAAAATTACGCTCTTGGCCGAGAAAAAACACGAGGCGGGATTCTAGACAAGGCCGCAATGCGCGCCGGGATGATGAGGTCGATGGAGAAACTCGGCGTCGCCATCGACCCCGACGCACGCGTCGACACTCTAACGCGCGCTGAACAACAGCTCCTGGAAATCGTACGTGCACTTGGCGGAAAACCAGGTGCGTTGATCCTGGATGAGCCAACCGCAACCCTCAGCCACGACGAATCCGAGCATTTGTTTTCCACCGTGGAGGTGTTGAAAAAAGAGGGGTGGGCGATCCTCTACATCAGCCATCGTATGGAGGAGATCCAGCGCCTCGGCGACGTTGTGACAATCCTGCGAGATGGATGCTTTGTGAGCTTTCATCGGCTGGCAGACGTGACGAACGAGCAGATGATCGCTGAGATGGTCGGCCGGGAGATAGCGAATTTCTATCCCCAGATTCCGCATACTCCTCGCCATGCTGTCTTGGAGGTGAAAGGGCTTTGCTCCGGGCACAAGATCAAGAACGTCTCATTTGAGGTCAGGGCCGGCGAGATTGTCGGGCTTGGCGGGCTCGTCGGTTGCGGTAAGGCGGAGGTCGCCCGCGCGATCTTCGGATTGCAGGCGATTGACGCAGGGGAAATTGTGCTCGTCGGCGAGAGCATCAAGGCTCATTCGCCGACCGCCATGCTCAAACGCGGGTTGGTTTACCTGCCGCAGGACCGCCGGGGTGAGGCGCTCGCGCTGAACCGTCCGATAGCAGAAAACATCGCAATTGAGGTGCTCGGGGAAGCTGGGTCGGCGTACGCCGGCTTCGTGCGAACGACTGTCCTCGCGAAGATTGTGAACGGTCTGCTCGCAAGGCTGAAAGTTCAACCCGCTGAGCCCAATAAAGCAGTTCAGGAGCTTTCAGGCGGCAATCAGCAAAAGGTGGTGCTCGGCCGAGCGCTGAGCCGAAAGCGGAACCTCTATATGTTCGATGAGCCGACGGCTGGCATCGATGTTGGTGCCCGCCTTGACTTCTACCATCAACTCCAACGGCTGTGCGCCGAAGGTGCTGCAATCCTCCTCATCACTTCCGACCTCCAGGAATTGGTTCATCTTTCTCATCGTGTCCACGTCATGCATGAGGGCTCGTGCACGGCGAGCTTGGAAGGAGACGGGATCAACGAGGAAGCCGTCATCGCGTACGCCTTTGGCGATACGCCACAAAAGGATCTTCAATGACTCTGATACGCTCCCAGGCGGGTATCAAGCCTTCGGCAAGCGTCAATGCCGTATCGACACTCTTGACGTTCGGTGCGCTGCCGGTCGTCTTGGTTGTCTGCGTCGTCGTGTTCCAGTTTGGAAATCCGCGCTTTCTCAGCTCGGCCAATATGCTCAACATACTGCAGCAAGGCGTGTTCCTGATGCTGATCGCATTCGGGCAGATGCTCGTTCTGCTCGCTGGCGGATTCGATCTGTCGGTAGGATCAGTCGTTGCGCTGACTTCCATCATATCGGCGCAGGTCATGGTTGCCGTTTCGCTGGCCTATCCCGAAGCGCCCAGTCTTGCTATTGGCGCAGGTTTCCTCGCGACTGTCATCGTGGGTTTGATTTGCGGGCTAGTAAACGGGCTTGGTGTCGCGGTGCTGAAGGTGAACGCCTTCATTGTGACACTGGCGACGGCCTCGATCTTCCGCGGCGTGACGCTTGTTATCTCGCAGGGCCTGCAGGTAAGCGGCCTGCCGCGTGAATTCGTCTATGGCATCGGATCTGGTTTCTTCCTCGGCCTGCCTGTCTCGTTCTTCTTCGCACTTCCAGCACTGCTCGCCGTCTTTCTACTGGTCCGGCAAATGCGCTTCGGCCGCTACATCTATGCCATCGGCTCCAACATCCGCTCTGCTATGGTGGCTGGCGTCCACATCAACCGCTATCTTATCGCTTGCTATATGCTGTGTGCGACGATCACCGCCTTCGCAGGCTGGCTTTTGACCGCACGGGTGTCCTCAGGCGAGCCATTGCTCGGCGGTGAATTTCCACTCAACTCGATCGCAGCAGCGGTCATCGGCGGATGCTCCCTTCGTGGCGGTGAGGGCTCGCCGACGGGTGTCTTTATGGGCGTGATCTTCATCACCGTGCTGGCGAATGGTATGGACCTTCTACGGATAGGATCGAACTATCAGATGATCGTGCTGGGGGTCGTGCTCGTTGGTGCGGTCGTGCTGGATCGCTATCGGCTCGCGGATGCAACGAAGCGCTGACGAATGCCGGGAGCAGTCTGTTTTGATGCGCCGCTTCCGTTCTAACGAAACACCACCCGTTGGGTTTTTATATCCGAGGTCCGGGACATGCGCGATCTCGGGATGCCCATAGTAAGGACTACATGATGCTCAAACAACTTTCGAATTCCCTCGCTCATACCGACGTCTCCACAACGTTGCACCCCTATACCGATGCGCGGGCCCATGAGCGGGAAGGCCCGGTCATCATCGATCGCGGTAAAGGGATCTACGTCTACGACGATGCTGGCAAGGAATATATCGAGGGTCTTGCAGGTCTGTGGTCCGTGGCTGTCGGGTTTGATGAACCTCGCCTTGTGCAAGTCGCGAGTGCGCAGATGGCCAAGCTTCCCTACTACCACACGTTCAGCCACAAGGCTCAGGAGCCTTCGATCCGGTTGGCTGAAAAACTTGTCGGAATGACGCCCGCTCCCCTGAGCCGCGTCTTCTTCACGAGCTCGGGCTCCGAAGCAAACGACACCATGATTAAAATGGTGTGGTACATGAACAATGCATCGGGGCGACCCAAAAAAAAGAAGTTCCTTGCGCGCAATCGCGCCTATCACGGTGTTACCGTGGCTTCGGGCAGTTTGACCGGTCTGACTAATAACCACACCGATTTTGACCTGGCCGGTCATTCCGGTCCGTCACCTAACTTGCCCGCATTTTTATCGTTTCGCTCAACCCGACGAAACAGAAACTGGATTTGCTGCGCGCTTGGTCGCGGAGGCCGAAGCGGTGATTCTACAGGAAGGCCCAGAAACGGTCGCGGCTTTCGTTGGTGAGCCGCTGATGGCTGCCGGCGGTGTGATGCCGCCTCCTGCCGGGTACTGGAAGGGAATTGAAGCACTGTGCCGCAAGTATGACATCCTTCTGGTCGCCGACGAGGTGATTTGTGGCTTCGGACGGCTGGGTGCGACGTTTGGCTGCGAACTTTACGATTTTACCCCCGATATCATGATTGTCTCGAAACAACTCACTTCATCTTACATGCCGCTTGCTGCGGTGATCCTTTCGCAAAAGGTGTACGACGCCATCGCCGACAACACGGCGAAGATCGGTACCTTCGGTCACGGATTTACTGCATCGGGCCATCCTGTCGCGACCAGAGTAGCTTTGGAAAACCTCAAAATCATCGAAGAGCGCGATCTCGTCGGAAACGCCGCGCGTATGGGGCGGATTCTTCAGGCTCGCCTTGGCGAGCTTGCCGATCATTCGCTTGTCGGCGAGGTGCGAGGAGCGGGGCTAATTGCCGGGATTGAACTTGTCTCCGACAAGGAAACACGTCGTCCCTTTGCGGCCGCGAGCAAGGTTGGAGCAGCGGCTTTTGCTGCGGCCCAAAAGCACGGTCTCATCGTGCGCGCGATCGGCGATACGATCGCCCTGTGCCCTCCGCTCATCATCAATGAGGATCAAGTGCACGACTTGGTTGCCCGTCTGAGCGATGCGCTCGACGATGTAGCCCAATGGCGATCCGCCGAGAACCTTAGTTGACGTCAGCGAGGAGGCGTATGTGATTTACGAACAGCCAAAGTTCTTGCCTGCTGGCGACCGATATCTGCTGATTGAGTTTGGGAACGAGATGAATCTCGATCTCAACTTCACGGCACAGGGCCTGGCGTCAGCGGCTGCGGAGGCAAACGTACACGGCGTCATCGAGACGGCGCCTTGCTTTGCTTCGCTGCTCGTTCACTACGAGCCGACGCTGATCGGCTATGATGATGTGGTCCGCGAGTTCTCTCGGCTTTCGGACTCTCTGGGCTCGTCGGAGGATATCGAACTGGAAAGCCGGCTGTTCTACCTGCCGACGCTTTACCTCGATCCATGGACGAAGGCTTGTGTCGAAGACTACTGCGCGAAGATCGCGAGGAAGGTGCCAGATCCCGAGCTGTTGGTGCAGCAAAATGGCCTTGAGGATGTCAACCATCTAGTTCGGCTTCACTCGTCCTCGGAGTATTGGGTTGCGTCCCTGGGCTTCTGGCCGGGGCTGCCCTTCTTGATGGCGCTCGACCCGCGGGCGCGTCTGACCGCGCCCAAATACAACCCTCCGCGGACGGACACGCCGGAGGGGGCAGTTGGGTTGGGCGGCGCCGCAAACTCCATCTATCCTGTCGCCACGCCCGGCGGCTACCAAATCTTTGCCCGCACGCCAGTGCCAATTTGGGATCCAACTGGCAAACGCCCGGCTTTCGAGGGAAGTCTGTGTCTCTTTCGTCCAGGAGATCGCATCAAGTTCGTTCCAGTCACGCGCGAGGAATATGACGACGCGGAGCTAGCGGTGAAGGAGGAGCGCTACGACTACACGATCGTGGAGTACCAGAAGTTCGCGGTCCGCAACTACAACAACTGGGTCTCGAAAGTGAGCGGGGCCAACAAGGCGCATGTACCGACATGATCAAGGTATTGAAAGCCGGACTTGAAACATCGATCCAAGACTACCCGGGGCGCATCGGATATTGGAATCAGGGCTTTCCGCCCTCTGGCCCCATGGATAGCTGGTCATTCCGCTTGGCGAACGTACTCGTCGGTAATCAGCCAGGTGCTGCGGGGCTCGAATGCCAGTTCCTGGGGCCTACACTTTCCTTCGATGCTGACACGGTAGTCGCCGTTACTGGTGCAGACATGCGCCCGGCGCTTGACGGCGAGCCATTCCCCATGTGGCAGTCGCTCGCCGTAAGAGCCGGCCAAACACTAGCCCTAGGAGCAGCTCGTGTCGGTGGTCGTGCTTACATCGCGGTCGCTGGTGCGTTCGCGAATGAGGAGCGGCTTGGTTCGCGCTCCACCTTTAACAAAGCCGGTGTCGGCGGCATGGACGGCCATTCCATCAAGGCCGGCCAGGATTTGCCTGTTGGGGAAGCGAGAGCGACCCCCGGCCTCCTGGTGCCCAATAACCATAGGCCTGACATCCGCACAGACCGGACGTGGACCATCGAGGTCTGCGCGGGTCCAAACGATGACTGGATCGACGAGGCCGCCAAGGAAAGATTTCTGAGCTCCGCGTGGACACTTTCCGCTAAGTCGGATCGCACCGGCTTCCGGCTGCAAGGCCCCGAATGGACGTTCACGGAAAAGGCTTACAACAAGCCGAAAGAACATGGATCGTTACCGTCGAACATTATCGATCACGGTTATCCCATGGGAGCGATTAATCTCGCCGGCCAGACGCCGATCATTCTGGTGAATGACGGTCCCTCGATGGGAGGCTTCATCAACCCCTATACGGTTCCCTCAGCTGCATTCTGGAAATTGGGCCAAGCAAAGCCCGGGGAGCACCTGCACTTCCGGCTCGTCAGCGTTGCGGAAGCTCAAGGCATGGCTAGGCAAATCGCAGAACGTTGCGTGCGCGAGATTCTTGTAAACGCCTGATCGAGAGAAGAGGAAATGTCCGACATGGTCAAACAAATTTTGGCGCCCCTACCGGGCCTTTTCTATCGCAAATCTTCCCCGGACGACGCTCCGTTCAAGCAAGAAGGTGATCCCGTCGTGGCCGGCGAAACGATCGGGCTAATCGAAGCCATGAAATCCTTCTTCCCCGTTGAGGCGGGAGTTGCCGGCACGCTCGCTCGGTTTCTGGTGCAGGATGGCGAGACCGTCGACGCCGATCAAGCCATTGCAGAATTGGAGTAGGTCGGAATGGCTATCAAGTCGCTCTTCATCGCCAATCGCGGCGAAATTGCCGTGCGAATAAATAAAGCGGCAAAGGCCTTGGGTATTCGGACCATTCAGGCCGCCAGCGAGGCCGACACGGATTCGCTCGCCTGTCGTATGGCCGACGAGGTGGTTGTGATCGGTCCACCGCAAGCCGCAAAGTCTTACCTGGACGTGCAGGCGATCGTTCAGGCAATCAAGGCAAGTGGCTCCGACGCGGTGCATCCGGGCTACGGCTTCCTGTCCGAGAACCCGCGGTTCGTCTCAGCTGTTGAGGCGGCGGGGATCACATTTGTCGGTCCGGACGCGGCAACGATCGCGAAGATGGGCGATAAAGCAATGGCGCGCGCTGAGGCGGTGGCAGCTGGGGTTCCCGTCGTTCCAGGCAGTGAAGGCCGGATCGGTGACCTCGACGATGCGCGCCGACAAGCCGCCCGCATCGGCTATCCTGTAATGATCAAAGCCAGCGCGGGAGGAGGCGGGCGCGGCATCCGTGTCGTGGAGGACGAGGCAAGCCTGGAAAGGCTGGTGCCGCCGGCCATGGCGGAAGCGCGTGCTTCCTTCGGCGATGACGGTTTGTACATGGAGCGGTACATCCAGCATGCGCGTCATATCGAGGTGCAGGTGCTGGGGGACGGCACCGACGTCGTGCATCTGTTCGAGCGGGAATGCTCGCTTCAGCGCAAGCGCCAGAAGGTGTGGGAGGAGGCACCTGCGGCCATGCTTTCGAAAGCGGTCCGCGATGCCCTTTGTGATTCAGCTGTTTCACTGGCAAGGCGGGTGAACTACCGCAATGCCGGTACGCTCGAATACCTCTATGACAGCAAGACTCAGGAATTCTTCTTCATCGAAATGAACACGCGGATCCAGGTGGAACACCCGGTGACGGAGGCAATTACGGGAATTGATGTTGTGCAGGCGCAGCTCAGGATCGCCGGGGGCGAACGATTGTGGTTCGCGCAGCGCGACATCACTCAAACCGGTCACGCGATTGAAGTGCGTATCAACGCCGAGAATCCGGCCAAGATGTTCATGCCATCGCCTGGTTTGGTGACAACATATAGTTCACCGGAAGGCGACAATATCCGCTTCGATACGCTGCTGTTCGAAGGCTATCGGATAGTGCCCTATTACGACTCTCTTGTAGGTAAGCTGATTGTTTGGGCACCCGATCGTCGCGCCGCGATCGTCACCCTGCAGACCGCGTTGAACAGCCTGAAAGTGGAAGGGATCCACACGACAGTGCCACTGCATCGGGCGCTTGCCACGGATATTGAAGTGGGTGAGGGAGCTTTCCACACAGCTTGGCTGGAGAGCTGGATGGCCGCCCGTGAGCTGGAGGCGAGCCGCGCGTAAAGCATTCGAATGCAAGCTTTTTCGGTTTGCGCGACGGATCGAATTCGAAAGCGCGACAGCTCAGAGCATCGGCGGCGTTCCTGGAAAAGACAGACGAACTTCATCACTGCCGCGGTACTTGCGGCCCTCCAATAAGACGACCGGAGTTATGGACATGAAGCATAAAAGCTATGGCAATCTGTTCGTTCAGGCTGCCCTGATTGACGGTAAGTGGGTCGGCGCAGTTACAGGAAACACGATTGCGGTCATGAATCCGGCCACTCGGGAGGCCGTCGGTACCGTCCCAGATATGGCTCGCGCTGAAACGCGGTCTGCGATCGAAGCCGCCGAACGAGCCTTCGGACCGTGGAAGAGGAAAACACATGCCGAGCGCGCGGGCCTGCTGGACTCCTGGCACAGGCTCATGATCGAGAATCTGGAGGATCTCGCGCACCTTCTCACTTTGGAGCAAGGCAAGCCGCTGGACGAAGCACGGAGCGAAATCCGCTACGGTGCCTCCTTTGTGAAATGGTTCGCGGAAGAGGCTCGGCGCATTGGAGGTCATACGATTCCGTCTCCGACAGCCGATCGCCGTATTGTGGTGCTGAAGGAGCCGATCGGGGTTTGCGGCATCATCACTCCGTGGAATTTTCCAAACGCCATGATCACGAGAAAGGTTGCCCCCGCGCTGGCAGCAGGCTGTACTGTCGTCATCAAGCCGTCTGAATTCACTCCCTACTCCGCAATCGCGCTTGGTTTATTGGCGGAGCGAGCCGGAATCCCAGCGGGCGTCGTCAACATTGTCACAGGTATGCCGACGGAAATTGGTAACGAGCTGCTGCAGAACGAGACGGTTCGTAAGATCTCGTTCACCGGATCGACACGCATCGGATCCGTACTGATGCGCGGTGCAGCCGATAGTGTGAAGCGGCTCTCTCTCGAGCTCGGCGGCAATGCACCCTTCATCGTATTCGATGACGCCGATCTCGACGCGGCGGTTGAGGGAGCCATCGTTTCCAAATTTCGCAATGGTGGTCAAACCTGCGTGTGCGCGAACCGCATTCTGGTCCAGGCCGGCATCTATGATGCGTTCGCGGAAAAGTTGAGCGCCCGCGTAGACATGATGACAGTCGGTGACGGCACACAGCCTGGCGTCTCGATCGGTCCAATGATCAACGAAGCGGCCGTGCTCAAGATCAATCGGCATCTTCAAGATGCATTCGCGAAGGGCGCGAAAGTCATCACGAAGCGGCACGTTCTGCCGCCGGGCACGCAATATGTCGCACCTGTCGTCTTGACCAGCGCAACAACGCAGATGCAACTTGCAAGTGAGGAAACCTTCGGTCCGGTCGCACCGCTCTTTCGTTTCGAGACGGAAGATGAAGCAATCGCCATTGCCAATGGAACGCCTTTCGGATTGGCCGCCTATTTTTATACCGAGAGCCTCAAGCGCGCTTGGCGCGTCGGCGAGGCGCTCGAATTCGGCATGATCGGCCTGAACACGGGGCTGATCTCGACGGAAGTCGCACCCTTCGGCGGAGTAAAGCAGTCCGGGCTTGGTCGAGAGGGGGGCCAGGTCGGAATCGAGGAATATCTTGAAATGAAGAGCTTCCATATCGGGGGACTCAACTGAAGCGGCCTCTTCGATGCGTCATTTCTCGGATTTCGATCTGGGCAGCTACATTGCAGTACTCGTGCCGGCGCGGCATCAGATTTCGAAAAACCGACTCGCAATCTCGTGTCGCAATGAGCAGCCGTAACCGGTATCTCAGCGATGAAGACCGAGGGCGGGCCATCGCCATCCGGTCGTGGAGTGCCCGCTGTAAGGCCGCTACGCCGCCCCGCAGCACTGTGCGTGGTGGCCTATGTCGGTTCGACGAGGCTTATCGACAACGTGCTACTTCAGCCAACTCCGTAGGGCGACAGGGGAGAAGGAATCGTCTTGATTGAAGCTGCCCGACGCGAAGCGCCTCCCGCAAGCCGTCTTCACCCTTGCGGGGCGGCTGAAGAGATCATCTTCGAACAAGTGCAGCTTCGGCGCGCGCACCGTCAGGTCCTTGTCATTCCCGGGCTTTGCTTGGCTGAGCGCCGGATCGGCCTGATTGGTGACAATGGTTCGGGCAAGAGCACGATGCTGCGGCTTATGAACGGGTTGCTTCCGCCAACACGTGGCCGCGTCGAGGTGGCGGGGCTCGATACCGTACGGCATCGCAAAGACCTTCCGGCCAAGGTCGGCTTTCTGTTTCAGAACCCCGACCACCAGCTCATCTTCCCCACGGTTGTTGAGGAGGTCGCTTTTGGGCCTGCGGAGCGGGGAAAGCCAGCGCCACAGGCGCGCCAACAGGCGATGGCACTGCTGGAGCGGCACGGCTGCGCGCAGTGGGCGGAACGCAACGTCAATGAGCTATCCGGCGGTCAGAAGCAGCTTGTCTGCATCCTGGCGCTGCTCGCAACGGACCCGTCGATTCTGCTGATGGATGAGCCTTTCGCCAGTCTCGACTTGCCGACACGATTACGGATGTATCGCAGGATAGCGGCACTTCCGCAGCGAGTCGTAATGGCGTCTCATGATTTCGAACTGCTCGCAGAGTTCGATCGCATAATCTGGCTGGATGTGGGCCACATCCGCCTCGATGGCCGACCCGCCGAAGTGCTGCCTGCCTATCGGGCCCATGCAATGATCGTAGGGGCAGGGGAGGCCCACACGTCATGATGACCGACGGCCTCGCGCCACAGACCTGGTTGCACCGCGTACCGGCCGGCGTCAAGCTTGCGGGCCTTGCCCTCCTCAGCGTGTTTCTGCTGCCGATCAGCGACTGGCGAATTCTGGCGGGCGTGTTGGCGATGATTGCTATGGTCTATGCCGGCTTCGGCCGCGTCGGCATGGCACGCCTCAAGTTGCTACGACCATTGCTGCCGCTGCTTGTGGTCGTCGGCGGTGTGCAGGCCGCATCGGGGGGGTGGAATGCTGGCGCCGTCGTCACCATGCGGCTATTGGCGATGCTTCTGCTCGCCGATCTCGTCAGCATGACCACCACGATGAGCGCGCTGATGGATGTGCTGACGCCGGTGCTCCGCTTGCTACGCCCGTTTGGCGTCAATCCGCGCAAGATGGCGCTTGCGGTGGCCCTCGTCCTGCGTTTCGTACCCGTCCTGATGACGCGGTGGCGCGCGCGCGAGGAGGCCTGGAAGGCACGCACGCACCGGCGCATTCCGCCGCGACTGGTGGCCGCTTTCGTCGCCGACATTCTGCAACTTGCCGACCGCGTCGCGGAAGCGCTCGATGCGCGCGGTTTTGACCGGTCCTCCGCCGATCGTCATTCACCCCCCTTGTAGGAGAAAATCCTGTGGAGTCCCGCGCCATCGTTCGTATCGCCCTGCTCGCCGCCGTCATCGCAGCGCTTGGCATGGTGCCCGGCATCGTCTTGCCGATCGCCATGGGGGTGCCGATCACGGCCCAGACGCTCGGCGTCATGCTGGCCGGAATCATCCTCGGGCCTCGCCATGGCGCGCTGGCCGTGCTGCTGTTTCTGTTCGTGGTGCTGCTCGGAGCGCCGCTGCTGTCGGGCGGACGCGGTGGGCTCGGCGTGCTTTTCGGACCGTCCGTTGGCTTCCTGCTGGGCTTTGCTCCCGCGGCCTTTGTATCGGGTCTCGTGATGGCGCGGCTGAAGACCCTGCCGGTGTTCGCGGCGGCGTTCGTTGCCGCGATCACGGGCGGCATCGTGGTGGAATATGCCTGCGGCATCCTCGGCCTGATGGCGATGGCAAGGATGAGTTTAGCGCAGGCCGTGGCTGCAATCGCGGTGTTCGCGCCGGGCGATCTGTTGAAAGCGGTGGCCACCGCCTTCGTAGCGGAGGCATCGCACCGGAGCTATCCGGCTGCAATCGTCAGCCGTTCATGACCATGACCTCCACCATCACTGCAACGCTGTCGCGGCATGCCCGCGAAACGCCGGACCGACCGGCCGTCGTTTGCGACAATCATGCGGTGAGTTGGAAAGACCTCGATCAGGCCGTGAATCGTCTTGCCGGACATTTGGCAAAGGTGGTGCCGGCGGGCCGCGGCGTCGCCTTGCATCTGCCGAACGGGCCGGCACTCGTGCTGCTGTTTCTCGCTGCCTGCCGCGCGGGTCGGGAAGCCCAAATTCTCGATCCGTCCTGGCCGACGGAAACGGCGCGGCTCGCGCTCACGGCGCTGGCGCCGGGGATCGTCGTGAGTGGCGATGCAACATTGGCCAGTGGGACGGGGGTCCTGGCGGTTGTCGATCCTCATGGCCCATTCGAGTCCGTTGCGGATGCCATTGGCGCCAGTCCGTCGTCCGCGGCGATAACCGAGCCCGATTCGCTGACGCCGTTCTATGTCGGCTTCACCTCGGGATCGACTGGAATGCCGAAAGGATATCGCCGCCACCATCAATCGTGGATCGAGAGTTTTCTCGCGGGGGACCACGAGTTCGACATTGGCGCCGGCGACGTCGTCCTCGCGCCGGGAGCTCTGACGCATTCGCTATTTCTCTACGGCCTTGCGCACGGGCTGTATGTCGGGGCGACCGTCATTCTCTGTCGGCAGTTCCGGCCGAATCTCGTCAACCGCCTGATCGCGGTCACCCAGGTCAGCGTGATTTACGGCGTGCCGACCCAGCTCGAAATGATGATCGAGGCCGCCACGCGCGATGGCCTGCCGCCGTTCCCAAACGTGCGGTGGATGCTGTCGTCAGGTGCCAAATGGCAAGGTCGCGCGCTGGCCGAACTGCGACGGCAATTTCCCGCGACGCGCTTTTCCGAGTTCTACGGCGCCTCCGAGCTGAGCTTCGTGACCGTGGCGAAGGACGACGAGGACGTCCCATCGGACTCCGTCGGGCGTCCGTTCCCAGCCGTCAGTCTCACCATTCGCGACCATCTCGGGCGATGCCTTTCACCCGGGGAGACCGGTCAGGTGTTCGTGGCAAGTCCTTTCCTCTTCATGGAGTATGCCTGCGGAAGCGAAACGGTGCTGCCACGTCATGGCGACGCGGTGTCGGTCGGTGACGTCGGCATGCTCGACGAGCGTGGCTTCCTGCGGCTCGCCGGCCGTGCCAGCCGCATGATCATCACGGCCGGCAAGAACGTCCATCCAGAGGAGATCGAGCGTGTACTCGAGGGACATCCCGCCGTGGCCGCGGCGGGGGTTCTTGGCGCCGTCGACGAACGTCGGGGCGAGCGGCTGGTGGCTTTGCTGAGGCTGGGTCCGGATGGGTGCATAGCGTCTTCCGATCTGATTAGCCATGCCCGCCTGAGCCTGCCGCTCTACAAGATCCCGCGCCGGTTTGCCGTGCCACCGCATTGGCCGATGACCTCCTCCGGCAAGACCGATTTCCATGCGCTGCGCCGGCTCTGGGAATCCGGCGCCTGCGAGGTGCTGCGATGAGCGCCGCCTATCTCGTCGCCGCACGCCGGACGGCGGTCGTCCCTCGGGGCGGTGCGTTCAAGGCGGTGGAGGTCGACGAACTCGGCGCGGCGCCAATTCGGGCCGTGCTGGCCGACACCGGCATCGCGGCGGAGGCGATTGACGACGTCATCTTCGGCAACGCGCTGTACGGCGGGGGAAACCCGGCGCGGCTAGCCGCGCTGCGGGCGGGTCTCCCCGATCACGTTCCGGCGCTGACCATCGACACCCAGTGCTGCGGTGGTCTCGACGCGATCATGCTTGCTGCCGAGCGCATCGCGAGCGGAAGTGCGTACGCGGTCATCGCCGGCGGTCTTGAGAGTTTCAGCCGCGCGCCGCTGCGCGCGCGGCGGCCGCATCACGCCGGCGAGGTGCCGCAACCCTATGACCGTCCTCCGTTCGCCCCGTGGCCAGAGCGGGACCCCGACATGATCGTTGCCGCCGCGACGCTGGCTGATAGGCTTGGCATTTCGCGTGCACGGCAAGACGAATTTGCGATCGAAAGCCATCGCAAGGCGCTGCAAAATCCCTCCTTGGCGGCCGAGATCGTGCCGCTCGCCGACCTTTCGCACGATGCCTTTCCCCGCGCCCTGACGGGGGCGACCTGCGCACGCCTTGCGCCGCTTGCGGGCAATGCTGCGTTTGGCGTGACGCGCGCGACGGTGGCAGTCGAAGCCGACGCGGCGGCAGCCCTCCTCGTCGTGTCGGAGACGTTGGTCCGACGCCTCAACGCGAGGCGGCCCTTGCGGATCATATCGGCGACCCGCCGCGGCGGCGACCCGGCCATGCCCGGTACGGCGCCGATTGCGGCGGCTGAGCGCCTCCTTGCAGCGGAACGGATCGCGCCTGCTCGGATTGCCGTGGCCGAGATCATGGAGGCCTTTGCGGCCCAAGTGATTGCCTGTATCGACGGCATCGGGGTGTTGGAGTCTTCGCTCAATCGCTGCGGCGGCGGACTAGCGCGGGGGCATCCGATCGGTGCATCCGGCGCGATCCTAGCCGTACGCCTCTGGCACGAGATGCAATCGGAATCATCCGGTGCGATCGGGCTGGCGGCGATCGCGGCTGCGGGCGGGCTCGGCAGCGCTCTGCTTGCGACAGTTTGAAGAAGGACGGGCCGCGATGATTCAAATGCCACCACGCTCCGAACCACCGACACACGCGGGCGCACTTCGCGTTGCGCGCGCGGTCGATCTTGCAGCCTTTGTGGGCACCGAGCTTGCTCCCGGCCGCTGGCGATCGGTGACGCAGGATGAGGTCGATCGTTTCGTCGCGCTGACGGATGATCGGAACTGGCTTCATTCCGATGCGGAGCGTGCCAGGCGCGAACTGGACGGAGGTACGACGATCGTGCCGGGCCAGTTGCTGCTGGCGCTCGTTCCAGCTCTTTTGCAGGAGGCGTATGTGGTCACCGGTGCCGCGCAAGGCCGAGCGGTGAGCCTCCGTGCGGTTCGGTTTCGCCATCGGGTATGTCCCGGCGCTGTGTTCCGGCTACAGGCGCGATTGACGCTCGTGAAGCACCGGCCGCGTTTCGTGCAAGTCGACGCATCGTGCGACCTCGAGCTGGCCTCCGGACAGCGGGCTCTAACCTCACAGCGCACTGATGTCTTTTTCGACTGAGGCACGCACGCGACCCGAAAAATCAACAGCTTACAGGATGATTTTCGCTTCGGAACGCTGCATGCAGGAGAGGTTCGACGCCGGAGCTTGCGACGGCTTCATGTTGCAGGTGCCATATATTCCAGGCGGCTTGGAGGTGCTGGTCGACGAGTTGGTGCCCGAGCTGCAGCGTCGCGGCTTATTCCGCACGGAGTATGACGGCTCGACCTTGCGGGATTCGCTTCAGCTGGCCCGCCCGGCCGGCTAAGGGGCGCCCTCGGCCGATTCGACGTTCTGCTCTTCAGCATCGTCATGGCCGTTTTCATCCTCATGCTGTTCCCGCTGAGCACTCTTTGGCGCCGGTACGAACGCAAGGAGGCGGCCTAATGACCGCAACATCCACCGATATAGGAAGCTGATTGGCTTCGTGGACTCGGAGATCAAGAGCTACGGCTTGTCAGTGCTTGTGACGGTCCATCTCACTAAGGAGCGCATGGAGAAAGTCGCTGGCATGGTCATAGTGTGCCCTGCCGTTGGTGAGCTGCCGGGTGCAGGGGCCAATTATGTCGCCCACGATCTCCGGCCCGAGCACCTCAGTGCGATCCGACCAAAGCTCAAGCAAATCGTCGGGAATGTCTTGGCTCGAGCCGAACAGCTTCAACAGAGATCGTTCCCCGTCGGGCTCTTTGTCGTGGTGAGCCTTGGCCGCGTAAAAGGCAAACAGCCCACGGAATGCGTCGCGAGTAACAGCGGGCTTCGCCATCACCACTTCCTCGTAATAATTGAATTTCTAATGCGAGGAAGTCTGAAGCTCCCGTTTAGGAAAAGCCAGCAAAAAGTGAGACTACTGCGCTCTGGAAAAGAGACAGCAAAACTCACCAATTCATCAGGGCACCACGCAAAAAGCTACGCCATCAAACGTTGCGTTCGTCATAGCACGCCTGAGGAGCTTTATTCCTCATGCTGGAAGCCATTCTCATATTGCTGACGTCAGGGACCTTTTGCTGATCGCGTTCTGTGGATTGCACAAACACGTCTGAGCTGATTTGCGCCCAGCCGCTACCGATTATCCAGGGCAGCCGGGCGATCTGATTGAAGTTTGTTTCGAAGAGCGTTGGCTAATCTCTCGAGCTCTGATCGCTCTTCGCTCAAGCGCTTTTCGATAAACTTGCGCTCAAATTCGGTCAGGCGGGTTCGCAACAAACGGCGGTATCGTTGGATGTTGTTGTGACAAGCTTGTGTTCGAGCCGATTGCTCTGCTTCCATCATCGGCATCTCACACTGGCCTCTTTCATGCACTTCGAAGGCTCAATGCTGCCCCATGCCTCACCGGATCAGTGGCCTCGCCGCAAACGATCTGGTCACAAACTTGCGCCGCCCGGCTCGAAATACGGCGTCCTAGCGGCGTTTATTTCAGCCGGGCCCCTGAAATCCCCGGCAGAGTGAGCCTAGCAGGCCAACGGTGACGGAGGTGTGAAGCAGTTCACAAAGCGCCGAGACAACGATTAAGGTCCGCTCTCGCGGGTGCTTCAGCTTGATTCAATGCTTCTGACGCGCGCCACGGCTGGGGCCGATCGCGATGTTTGACACAATCCCCGCCAGCGGGGTCCGGCAGGCGGATGCGTCAGGACTCCTCCGTCCCTGGGGCAGCCTTTTTGTTTCGTCGTTTTCCATAGCTATGGTGTACCTTTTTCTCAGAACGTCCAGGTGCCGCTGACATGAAAAAGGCCCCAGGATCTGAGTGGATCCTGCGGCCTGTCCGGGAAAATTGATTGTTTACGGAATGAGCACTTCCAGCCCGGTTACCAGTGATGATTCCAGAACTTGGTTCGGGGGGTGAGTCCAAAAGCAACTGTTCCGAGGCGGAACATGAAGAGCTGTTGCGCAAGTGCAACGTCTTTACGTCACAGGCGAATAGGAACCCAATTTTTCTCGCAACATCGATTCAGAGCCCCGCCGGATGGAGCATGGTCAGGTGGGGAAGCGCAAATCCTTGCATGTTTGAATGTTGATGGTCCACCGGCAACTCAATATATCCGAGCGTCTATCCGTCACCAAGGACGTGTTCGCTAGGACCGACAAGCATATTGAGCAAGGTGACGCGCTCGGCGCCATTAGGCCCGCCGACTTCGAGCGGCGGTCCTATCAGATCAGCGCGCAAAGGCGGCGCCTCGATCTGGTCCCTTGTCACACGATCCGATGCCGGGAATGGTGCCGATGTCCGACCAGAACAAATCGACATGAAGATCATCGATTGAATTTGCGTCGAACAACGGGCGAGCATAAGAAATCGGCGTGTTCCTCGGTGAGGTCTTCGTTGACGAGGAAACGACGCTCGATTGGTTGAGCAATATTACGGAACGGTGTGCGGCACGATCTGATTGCCCGGTGGGCCGCGCGCGCATTGGCCGGCGCGAAGTCGGGCTCGTGGTGTCTGCCACCGCATCGGCCACTTTCGACTGAACGCGCCGAATCATACGTCTGCGGCGCGGGTTAAAGCGTGCAGGTTGCTCCCTCACTCATCGCGAGCCCACGCGCACCTCACCCCGCTCCCACCTTGACCTCCGTGAGCGGCCCCACCGGCATCGGCATTGTCACATAATCCTTCGGCAGATTCACCGGGCGATATTTCGGCTCCACCGCCATCCGCTTCAGCACGCTCTCATGCACATGCGCGCCTTCGGGAATGAATCGGGGTTCGCAATCGGGGATGTAGAAGCCGAGCACCACCTTCCGGTCCGGCCATTCCTTGTAGCTCGCGCTCTTCGGCAGAAATTCCAGCACGCGCCAGGCCGCACTCATGGAATCGTGCAGCTCGCCCGTCTTGCCGGTGAAGGCGGGCGCGACATAACTGAACGGGCTGTTCTTGCGCTTGATGCCCCAGGCGAGCTGATTCACCGTGCGCGGGTTGAAATTGAGGCCGGCCTTGGTCGCCTCCTCGATCATCCAGAGCAGCGGATATTTCGAGTCCCCGCTCTCGGCCTCCGGATAGCCGCCCCCGACGTCGCAATGCACGCCGGCGAACCACACCTGGAGAATGTCCTGCGGCACCTTTTTTTCGTCAGGCACGTAGCGGTGGCTCCAGAACTCCTGCGGCTCCTCATACGCTTTCAGGCGGAACATGCAGCGCCGCTCGTCGATCGCGATCGCCTGCCGGAAGATGTTGACGCTGGGATTGCGCAGCGTGAAGGCGAGCTCCTCCAGGCTGAACAGATAAAAGAGATTGTCACGCCGCGGCACGATCAGGCTCGCCACCGTGTCCCAGACGCCGATGAAATGGATGGTCGGCCAGCGCGTCGAGGTGATGCGCGCGAATTGCGCGGCGAGGTCGAACTGGTCCTTCGGCAGCGGCCCGTCGGCGTCGATGGCGATATCCTTGAGGTCTTCGATGTCGTTGCCGCGCCCGGTGCCGGAATATTGCTTGTAGGCGACGAGGCCGGAGCCGGCGAGGTTGACCTGCTCCGGCGAGATCAGCCCGATCTTGTGGATCAGCCCCGCCAGCACCCGCACGCAGTAGGCGCCGCGCGAGAAGCCGAACAGATATATTTTGTCGCCCGGTTTGTAATGCTCGACCAGGAAGCGGTAGGCGGAGAGCACATTCTCATCGAGCCCGAAGCCGGTGGCGAGCCCCAGCACCAAATTGACGTCGGCCTTCCAGCGATTCCATGTCGACGGCTCCGTCACGGTGCCGACGCCGGGATCGTAGAACACCTTCTGCGTCGGGTGGGTGTTGTCCGTCTTGCGCAGGCAGCGATAGACCTTGAGGACGTTGGAAATGTTCTCGGAGATCTCGTTGCCGGTGCCGTCACAGCAGATAACGAGGTTGTTGCCGTAACCGTTCATGTCGCCTCACGGACAGCTTTCGCGCCAGAACCGCTATTTGCCGCCATCGTGCTTCTTCCAGACGTCGCGAGCGATGCCGATCGAGTCGATCTTGTCATTGAACACGCGATAGTACACGTCCTCGCCTTCCTCGAGATCCTGGAAGCCCTGATCGCCGCCTTTGACGGAGCCGGCTGTGAAAATGATCCGCTCCCCATTTTCCTTCTTGATGACCCCAATACCCAGCTGACGGTAGATCGCCTCGACGGTGCCATATCCGTTCATGAGGCTTCTCCTGCATGTTCCGGCGACGAGAGCGTTGCTTGATTGTGATCCCTCAGCCGCCAGCGGACGTCCATCCCGGAACCGGGCAGCATGATCTCCTCATGGGAGAAATGCGCCTTGCGGCCCTCGAGAACCTGCTCCAGCCGTCGCTCGACCTTGCCGTCCGGAACGAGCCTGTGACCCAGCACGAAATACTCGAAGTCTCCTTTCACCACCACGTCGACTTTAGCCTTGTGCACAATCCAGGGAGCCGAGAAGGTAAAGTGGGGGAGTGACGACGGCACGACGGAATCGTATCGCATTCTCAGCGTCACCATAGTGCCGATCTTGGCCGCGAGCCCTGCGGGAAGACGGAATCTCCGCAGCAGCCAGGGGGCTGATGTCCTGGTGGTCGTCGGCCAATTGAACTCGTCTCCTTGCAGCACGACGTTATCGATGCTGATTGAAAGCCGGGGAAAGAACGTCGACCAGACCGCCTCATCGTCCTCATTCCTGAGGGTGGAGTCGATGGATTGCCGGAGCGCAGTCTGCTCGGCTTGCGGCAGCAGATCCAGTCCGACCTGGTGAATGTAGACCGGCGCCGGCTGGCGGGCCCAGAGCTCGGCGGAGGCGGCAAACGAGATGCCGAAGTCGATGAAGTCGCTGCCGAGGATGAAGCGGTATTCGCAGATCGTGGTACACGTTCCGTAGGCTGCCAGCGCACCGCTCCTCCGCGTGCTCTTGCGCAAATCGATCTCCGTGAAGAACACGAGATCCTTACTGACGCGGCCAAATCGACTGGCCCAGGTGTCCTGGCTTGCCCTCCAGACACGATCCAGCACGTCGGGGTCCGTTCGGCGCGCGATCTGCAGAAAGCTCTTGGCCTCCAAGTATCGCCTATCGTTGGCGGCCGCAGGCTTGACCAGTTGGATGTGATCGAATTGCAGGGGCTTCCAATCGATCGCACCATAGACCCCCTTGCCCGAGGCCTCGCTCACCGCGATATCGTTGTTGCCGGTCACGACGCGAACGGCGAAGCCACATGCGCTGGTCGCCGGCCTCTTCGTGACCGCCATTGACGACCCGCAGCGCCCACTGATCGAAAAGGCGCGTGAGAAACTCGCTCCCGGTCTCAAGGTCCACGAACTGTTGCTGGCTTTTCCGGAACAGGTCAATGGCATGACTGATGACCGGAATCTTCATGCCGACTCCATAACCAACCAGCCTTGCGACCTTGAGGAGATCGCTGCCTGTGGTCGGCGTTCCGTATAACAGGAGCCCGCTGATCGGAGGAGGCCCGTCCGGGCGCTGCAGCCTGTCAATGATATATTGCATGCACACCAGACCACCCATGCTGTGCGCAATGAAGACGATGCTGTCGTAGTGCCTTGGCAGGCTCGACACCGCGCTGGCGAGGTCCTTGGCGGCGTGGTCGATCGGCGGCCCGCGGTATTTTTTGGTGTAATATCCGAAGGCATAGACGTCGTAGTCCTGTAGCGCGACATCGGCGAGGATGAGCTCGACAAAGCCGGCCTTGAGCTCCTTGCTTTGCCACGTCTTGACGATATCGCCGGTCACGCCATGGACGAATATAACGCATCGTGTATTGTTGTCGTGCCCTACGCGTGGGTACCAGATGAGCTGATCCTGCACGATATGGGTGCCGATGATCTCGGCAGGCTTTGTCTCAAGGGGCATGATCACAACCCTTTTCTGTACAAGGCGGCCGACCCAGGTTGTCGGCGACAGTATGCTCGCTATAACTTTAGATTATATCAATCCTAGATAGCATACCTGTTTGGAGATGTCAGCACGACGGGGCGGCCATAATGGATGAGCACCTGAGCTGCGCGTGTTGTGACTGCGTCGGCGTAGCGGTGCTGGCATGATGGGCACAAATCTCCACGGCTGCGGTTTTTGTTGCGCAGCAGCTTATACCTTTCAGCTGAATTGCGGCGGGCCGGGCACCCCCGCCCGGGCTGGCTTGGATACACGGGACATTTGATGCGATCGATAAGCTTGCTCGAGCAGCGCTCCTCGTCGAGTTGGCGCATGCGAAACCTAGGGAAGACCTTAAGGTCGGCTTGTTATCTGCCTCGCCTAGACGGCGCAAACGGACCTGGGGCGGCGAATCGCGTCGGTTCGCCGCGAGCACTCAGCTCGCGCCACTGGTGCTCAGCAGCTCATTTCCGCCGACGGTGATTCAATGCGCGGTCGCCGTGTCGTCTTGCCGCGTTCAAAGCTTTGACCGGCTCGAATTACGATCGTTAGCGGTTGCGATTTGAGAGTGAAGCCACTAACAGTCGTATCGTATATTTGTCGTTTGATTCAGGTCACGCACGGTGGCGCTTAGCCAAGACTCCAAGGATAGTGTTGAATTCGGTGCATGGAAGGAGCGTGCACGCGCGCTTGCGACAACGCATGCCACCGTTAACGATTTCAGCGCCGAGAACCTTCGGCGCGTTCTTGTCCAACTGAATGGACTGTTTCTGAGTTCGACGGGGCCCATCCTCAAGGCTTATCGTGCCATGGCTGACGGAAGGATCGCGGGCCGGGAGAGGAAATTCTCGGATGCCCTCGCGACGGGATCGATCGCTTGGACGCTGCCCGACGGGCTGGAAGAGATCGCGGAGACGATCGGTGGTTTGATCCGAGCGGTCGATTGGACACTGGGCCAGTACCGCTCTCAATGGCCGAAGGAGCCGTCGCAATGGATCGTGGATAACTGTTACGTCATCCCGCGAGACAGCGTAAGCACGGCGAGGTCGCTATCGCAAACGCAACCATATCAGCGGCGTGGCTTGGTCTTTCATCGCATCATTCCCAAGGAGATCGATGGGTACGCCGTTGAGGTTTTCAATGGCCGAACCCTACATTTTTCTGCGGCGGATAAAAGCAACTGGAAGATGGGCGCGTGCCTTTTCGAGGAGTTGAAGCTCGATACAGACGTCTCCGAACATCTCGGAGAGAAACGCTTTGTCGTAAAGGGCGCGAATTCTCCCTATGCGGATGCGGTCGTCGAAGAGCAGATCACGAAGTGTTTGGACGAAGAGTGCGTTGCCGTGGTCTGGCCTGAACTGGCTGTACCTCCAAAGCTACGCGCTCGGATTAAGGCTCTTCTTCAAGATCGTGACGTGGCTGATGATCGGTTGCCCCCCGAAGTCGTAGTTGCGGGGACCTGGCACGAAGCTACGAAAGAGGGGGTCGTCAATCGCGCGCTCGTTTTCGACGGCTACGGGATCGAGCGGCTGGTTTACGATAAGATTGCTCCCTTCTCGGGTGGGGGCTGGGGCAAGGAAGACATCACGCCGGGTACCAAGTTGTGCGTTCTCGCAACGGAGGCCGCAATTATCGGCTTCGCGATCTGTTTGGACTTCTGCGACGCAGATGCCGAGACGAACCCGTTCACCAAAATGGATATCGACCTGATGCTCATTCCCTCGATGGGCAACGATCAAACCATGGAGGGACATCAGACGACTGCCGCCCAAATGGGAGTGAAGTTCGGCACGCGAACCTTCGTCGTTCAGCACATGACGGACACCGAGTTTGAAGACGGCCGCATAGGTGCTATATTACCTATGCCTAAGCGCCCCAATAAGGTTCCCGTGGAGCAACTGGGTCAAAAAACCGTTTGGAAGTCTTATCGCTGGCCTCAGGCCACCTAGATTCGAGAGGCAAAATCACGGTAAAGCGTACTAAAGCGTTATTAACCGTTATGATGTATGGACATGGTCATGGATGCCGCGCTCGAAAAAATCGAACTAGGCGACGCTTCGGCTTCGGAAGCTAGGCTTGCCGTGTCTGCGCTCCTGAAGGAGGGGTCCGAGACAAGTTACGCACGCCTGTATTCTGCGCTTGGCGCTTGGCTCTGGAAGGCGCTTGACGGAAGGCGCCGCGACGACGAGTTGCGTCAGTGGTTTGATATCTTTCGCCGTACGAGCGCCGCCCTCTTGACGAAGAACGCGGCCTATGCCGAGCGTTTGCGAGCGTTCTACGATCTATTGGAGATGTCGATTGCGACATCCAAAGTCGCGAACGTCAGCGAAATTCTCAGTCGGCAACACGTCCTAGCGATACTAAGGTTTCTTCGCTCCGCTGACGGGAAGCCTCTGGAAAAGGCCGCTATCGCTCGAAAACTCGGGCTCAAGCCGGCCAATCTGAGCCGGATACTGCACATGATGGCGAATGCCCGTCTTGTGGAGCGAACGACTTATGGGAAAGAAGCTCATTTTTGCGTGACGCGAGATGGCGCGATTGCGCTTTCAAAAAAGGAAGCTTCTGCCGCGCGTCCTGCGCGACCCATTAACGCTGCGCAACCCGCTCGCGCTGTGCAATCCCCGCGCGCCGTGCAGCCAGCTCGTCCGGCGCTGTTCGGCCGTCATGTGCAGCCTCTTCTCCCGCATGCACCGGCCCAGATCGCTGCGGACGCCGGAGAACTGTATCTCAACATTCTCAGAAAGGCAGTTCATGATCCGGTATTGAAGTCAGATTATGATCACCTGGTGCAGATCGGAGGCTTCCCGTTCAATAGACCTCCCCGACTAAACATGTTTGACGTGCTGCAAATGCTGGCAAATCATGAGCCGCCGACGATGGCGCCACCCGCGCCCGTGCCGGCGCAAGCGCATCATGTAAAGGTAGTAGGAAAGCGCTCCTATCGAGGTGCCCAGGTGGTGACGGCAAATGAAAAGAAGTCGGAAGCGCAAAGAACGCACATGCTCGTCGAGCCGGTGCAGCCAAAAGTGTCGCATTTTATAATGCACGCCTACAACGAGGAAAGCGAAAATCATGTCGACTGAGGATCAGTCTGCTCTAACGCCGACCGAAGGCCTCACCGAGGAAACGCTCGTTCTCTATAGCCAATCGGTAGTCGATCGTGTCATCTATGTTCCCTCTACCTACACCACATTGCTCACTTGCATGGGCAAAGTAAGTCAGGACGCGCCCGATGTGCTTGTCCCTTTGGTAGACGTGAGGCTAAATGGTCCGCTTGCGGAAGATGCAGCAGTTTCAAGCCCACTATTCTATCAATTGATGACGCTTGAGAACCTGACCTTTGTCCTGGAAGACATGACAAGCGACTTGGTCAAGGTTTGTCAGCATTTGGGCGCTGCCAGTTCTGGACGAGCCAAGCCGGATGTCGGTCAGCTTTCTTCCATGAGGTCCTATCTCTCTCAAGCAAAGGCCAATCTGGAAAAGTGCCTTTCTGAGCTGGAGCCGATCGCGTAGTCGCTAAAGACGGCTCGTGAACCGTCGCTCCGGACGCAAAGTCTGAGGAGCAGCAAGTCGTAGGCTACTTCCTTGCTAGACAATGAGGATTAATCAGCGGGCTTCTGCGCGACAGGATACTCGATCTGATGGATCACGCACATTTTGCGCGACCTCCGAGGAAGAGCCCTGCGGCTTCCGCCCACTTCCGGGCGGCGGAATCGCAGCGGATCGCCCTCGCAGACCAGGCAGACGTAGCGCGACCGGCCGGGCCCGACGTCGTCGAGCACGGCCGTCATCGGCTTACCGCACTTCGGGCACAGCTTCCGGCTGAGGTAGAGCCGAGTCATGTTTTTTGCCTGCTGGGAGCAGCTTAGTTCCCCTCGTGCCGCGAGCCCAAGTAAGTCGCCGAAAATTGTTCTCATGTACCAGGCCGCTTGACGCGGAGCGCGTCTCACGTTGAAATCCGATTTTCAGTGATGTTGCGGGGTGGCGTCGTGGAAGAATTTTATAGGGGCTTCGCACAGCGGGCGCGCGATCTGGCGGAAAACGCGGACCCATTCACCAAGCGGCGGCTACTCGACCTGGCCCAGCGATACGATCTCAAGAGCAGACCGGGAGCCCCGGGCGGTCGGACTCTCCCGCCGTCGCGCGCGGCGCCACCGACGGTGCTGTTTTCCGGCTCGGGCGAAGCTTAAGAGTAGTCGGATCGCGGCCCGGTCGTCGATTTTCTATGTTTTCATCGACCGGTCCGGGTGTCGGCCGCGCGCGGTCGCGGTGCTCGCGTTGGTACAAGCTGGCTTTACGGCACTGAACCGCGCTGACTGCGGCATGAGGAGTCATCGCGTACGCCGCCGGATCTCGTCAGCGACCATGCCCTCCGCCCGCACCAGCCGCTCATGCAGAGTCTCGAACATATCGAGGATGTCATCGATTGGGTTCATTCTTGCCCTGCTCGATGGATTCGGCGAGGAGCTCATCGAGGGGCGTCTCCTTCAATTGGCTTTTGAGTGGGATGGTGCGAACAACCCAACGACTTAGCTTTGTTTGCCTTCTCGTCAGCCTCGCCGTTGTCCGCACTTCCAATTGCAGGGAGCTCAGTGCCGGCATGCCCTTGACGATTTTAGCGAGCAAACGAGCGGTGGCTGAGGATCGTTCCGGATGGCCGTGGCAGAACGAAAGGAATTGGCCTTGCCTAGCTGAGAAGTGAATGTCACACTCTACCTGTAGTTTAGGCATTTGACCTTGCACTGAAAACGTTTTCCGTGGTTGGGCGGCCGGCGTCCGGCTGGGCGGATTCCCCGTCCCTTCGATCTGACCTGAGTTTTTTAGGAGCATCCCTTGGATTACGAATTGCCCACCGATTTGTATTCTTCCGAAGATCTTCTACGCGGCTACGATCCGACTTCGAAGATGGGACTGGCGGAGGCGTGGGATTTCCGGGTCTTCCGGCAATATGTCGCTGACGGCGCTGACAACCCGGCGACTCTGGACGTGCGGAGGAAGCAGGCCGACCACGATGCCAACATTTCTGACGCGCTCAGACGCTTCCTGACGCAGGAGACGCCAAAGCTCGTCGGCATTATGGGTGGGCACGAGCTGTCGAGGGCGGAACCTGCCTATGCGACGCTAGCAAGGCTGGCGCGTCAACTGACCGAACAGGGCTTTATGATCGTTACGGGCGGCGGCCCCGGTGCGATGGAGGCCGCTCACGTCGGCGCAACTTTCGCGGGCGCCGACGATGCGGCCTTCTCGGCGGCGCTGTTCATCCTCGGGAAGGAGCCCCTGCTTCCTGTGCTGGATCAGCTCGTGACCAGCGACGGAGGGGTCGCGCCGGGCCACGAGACCCAATTCGACGACGCGAGGCGCTGGATCAACGCCGCTCTGGACGCCAGGACGCGTGCACCGGCCAAGCCGAGCCTCAGCCTCGGTGTGCCCACCTGGCTCTATGGTCAGGAGCCGACCACGCCCTTTGCGACGCATTACGCCAAGTTCTTCCTCAATAGCATTCGCGAGGAGACACTCATCACCAACTCGCGCGCCGGCATCGTCTACGCCCGGGGTAGCGGCGGCACGATGCGCGAAATCTTCGAAGACGCCGAGCGAAACTGCTACGTCCCTGACGCAAAATCGTTCACGCCAATGATTTTCTTCGACGAGAACCGCTACTGGCAACGCGATGCCGAATACGATGCGAATGGTGATCCCATTCCGTCAAAGAAGGGCGTCAAGGTCGACGACACCGTCCGCAACCTGTTCACCTTGGCGAGAGCTCGCAAGAAAGATGGCGCGGCCTGTCTGCTCAAGGTCAGATTCACGGTAGACGCGAAGGAGATAGGCGATGTGCTGCGGCTTCATTCTGGCATAGCGCTGCAGAACTTGATGTTTGCGCTGGCCGACGAGCCGATGAAGGTGTCGACCAGCTTCTTGAGCCGAGCCTGACAAAGGGTCACATGCCCATCGAGGGGAGGAGGCATCGCCATGCCGGGTGCGGTTTCGAATACGGTCAATGGAACTCAGATACGAGCAACTGCCTATCATGATTGCGACGATGTCCAGCTCTTTTGGCGCGTCTCCAGCGGTGCTGCTTCGGACGTACCGATCCCCGGATGCCTGGGCTTCATGATTGAGCGCCAGCGCCAGGTGGGTGGGAATTGGTCGCCCACGGAGATCCTGCGCAATCGCGTGGGCTTTACCGATCAGCCGCCCGCCGATGGCGCTGATGACGCAAATAGCTCAAGGCCGTCGAATGTATGGCCTTTCCAAAGATACGAATGGACGGATCACGGCGCCAACAACGGCCAGACGGTCCGCTATCGCATCAATGCGGTAGGATCGTTCGGGGAGGGCATTGTCGGAGAAAGCACGCTGGTGTCCTTGGCGGATTCCGGCTGGACCGAAGCCATCGACGTGAATGGCCAAGCCGGCAACGGCATAGAGGCGTATTTCAATCGCGGCTTCGTCATGTCTCAATTCGTCGCACGCATCGCGCGTGAGAAGAACTGGAAGCCGCGCGACATCAAGGATCACATAGTCGACCTCGAAGAGCCTTTGAGGCGATTTCTCTCGGGTGAACTTCGCTTGGCGCTCCTGCGCTTGCTCGATGAAGTCATCGGGGATCCCAGGCTGGAGCTTTATCTGGCGATTTACGAGCTCTCAGATGAGGAACTGATCGCGCGGCTGAAGCTTTTGAAGCGGCGCGCGCACCTGGTGCTATCGAATGGCTCCGACAAGGGGGGCGACGGCAACGCGGATGTCCGCGAGGAGCTGAAGGCGGCTGGCGTTGACGTCCACGACAGGATCCTCGGCTCAAAGGGCCTGGGTCACAACAAGTTCGCCGTCGTTGTGTCCACCAAAGGCGACGTCGCAACGAAGGTGTGGACCGGAAGCACGAATTGGGCGCCGGCCGGCCTCTGCACGCAGGCTAATAATGGAATTCTGTTTGTCGACCCAAAGATCGCCGGATTGTATTTCGAGCAGTGGGGCCGCCTGAGAGATGCTGGCAGCGACTTCACGCCGGATCTCGTGGGCGACAACGCCAAATCGCCGCGTCCGGCGAACGGGACAGACGTCTGGTTCACCCGGGTCCGAAGCAAGTCGAAGAAGAATGTCCGGAAAGGTATCGACATCGAGGCGCTCATCGAGCTCGTGACGGGCGCCAAGGACATGATCCTCTATGTGATGTTCCAGCCCGGTCCCGATCCACTCGCTGATATTGTCGCAAGGGCCTCAGAGATCTACGTCAGGGGTGTCGTCAGCACCGTCACGTCGGATAACCGCGAAAAATTCTCGCTGAGAGGTCTCGATACCGAGTCCCATGAGTTTGAGACGGCTCTGGTGCAGCCCGAAGGCGTCGTGAAGTCCTTTTCGGACTGGATTGGGGAAGTGACGCGCAGCCAGTTTCTGTTTCCCAACCAGAACCCGGGCATCGGCCATGCGATCACGCACTCAAAGATGATCGTGATCGACCCCTTTTCAGACGACTGCAAGGTGGTCACCGGATCCCACAACTTTTCCGGGTCCGCCAGCGAGCAGAACGACGACAATTTTGTCGTGGTGCACGGCAATCGATCTCTGGCGGAGGCGTACAGTGTCGCCTGTCTTGCCACCTATGAGCACTATTCCTGGCGTGCCTACGTCAAGCGGCAGTTCGATCAGGGCAAGGTACCGTGGTCGCACTTGTCGGACGATCCCGCGTGGCAGGGCCGCTATCTATCCGCTTCGCGCAAGAAGCACTTGGCAGTATGGTGTCCACAGTAGCGTTCAATAAGGCACTGCGACGGTGAGTGGTGCGATATCCTTTCACTAGCGAATGGTTTCACGAATGGAATTGGATGCAAAGCCGCCCGTCGAAGGCAGGAATTTCCGTTTCACGATCCTGGGTGGCATCGGCGTGACCCGCATTACCGTCCGGCTGAGCGGGAAGGTGGTGTACGAGAGCGATTGTCCCGACCCGCCGTGTCACGAAGAGATGCGGATGCCGCAGGGCGCGGGCGGGACGGAATTGGTCGTGATCGCCAAGGATTCGACCGGAAAGGTCCTAGAACGGAAATTCATTGTCGGCAAAACGGAAGGTCAGGCGGGCGGAGCCATGTCAGCCTGAGATCCTCTCCATGAGCGCGCTTCAAGAGTTTTTTCAAGAGCTGTCTAAGCTGCAGCCGGCTACGTTGACGGCCGTAACGGCCGTCGTAGGTGCGACCGGCGCCGTGATCGTTGGCGTCATTACCGGGGTGATCACCAAATTTGTCGTAGGCGCGCGCGACAGACAAGATAGAGAGGTCGAATGGCGTAAGCATGCAATCGAGCTCACCAAGCTCGACCTCGCACCGCAAGCTCAAAACTCGAGCGCCGACAGACACACGGCCACTGAGGCCGAGCATCCTGGATTTCTTGGCCAACTATCGTGATCTGCAGGACCTCGACAAGGCCTCTCCGCGTGATCTTTATGCGACTATCCTGGCGATGCGGATCAAGAAACAGAATACGACGACGCCCGGGCTGTCCCCCAAAGAGCCGCCCGCGGCTGCCGAGCACGAAGATTGACGGATCGTTTCCGCGAGAGTGCTTTTCTGACTAGGGCCAAACGTGGTTCACGATCTCGGCGAGACGGGCTCCCGCCTTGGCAAGCTGCTGTCGCTTGATAGTATCCGCCGACTGAAGGTACGCAGCTCGATCCGAGAAGGAGATCGTCCATTTCCTGGGACCTATCTTCGTGTAAGTCACATTCGACATCGTCTGTTTCGCCACCACGATCGTGTCCGTGGCCCAAATTGCTGACCAGTTCTCGATGCGGTCCGTATCGGCCGGAACGGCCTTTGCGACGTTCACCAAAGCCAGCGGGGCGGTGTCTCCCAGATCGGATGGGGTGTCGTCCCAGGCATGATGGAAAGTGTCGTTTCCGACGGTGACGGCTTTATCGTGGATCCAGTTGCCGCCCGCGGTTTCGGTCGACGGGTCGATCGTGTGCGTGACGTCCGGATCGACCAGGCTTCCGTTGGGATCGAGGTACGGCGCAGCGACATGAAGGGGCTGTGCCATGTCGCCCACGAGATGAGCGAGTATGAACAGAGCCTCCTTCTTGTCCTTGATGTCGAAGGGCGGCGGCGCCGGCCGGCCAAGCAGCACGGCGATCGCGGCGTTGGTAGTCGCGACCAAATCATGATCATTGGTACCCGCATAGTTTCGATCGAACTTGTCGCGCCGAACGGCCACGTCGTCGAAATGGTACGTATTGTGACAGCCAAGATTGGCGGTCGCGCTCGCTCCTTCCGGATAGACGCAATCGATCCAGTTTCGGCCGGCGTAATCGACCATGGCGTTACGGTCGTTCGCGAAGGGGGTGCAGGGAGGTTCGTACTGGGGATCCACGACGTAGGCGAGGCTGCCATCGTTTTGCCTGTGGACGCTCTTCACGCAATCGAGCCATGGCCCGGCTTGCCGTAGGTCGACGCCCAGCAAGGTCTTCACCTGCTGCTTGGCATTCGGGGTCAGTAGTTGGTCAGCAATCGACCCGACCAAGCGGTGTCCGTCGGGTCCCCAAGCGGACGCGGGCTTTGCCAAGAAGAGGCTCAAGAGCACAATGACGCTGGCAGCAATTCTAGCCATGACGGATCCTCGCGTGGGAAAAACTTCAACACTTCGTTTCATTCATGAGCCTCCAGTGGCGCCGATCGCGATCGTGTTGGCGAGCGCCTCTGCCATCCGGCGGGCGCTCCAGTCACTGTGGTGGAGGCGGTCAGGATCGGTGGGATCGACCATCCGGTCAAAGGAGACCCGTTCTGCCTCATGCCACTGCTTCATCAATGCGAAGCGGTGGAACACGTTGACCGGGAAGCCGGCCCGGCCGGCTGCCGTCTCAATCAATGCCACCATTCGGTGTGCTCGCTCCTCCATGATCGGAGTGAGCACGGCCGGCACGTACTGAAGGTCCATGAGCACGACGTCCATCAATTCATTTGCGAACATCGCGAGACCGCGTTGGATCGCGCCGGCGGTGGCGTCCAGATCCTGGTTCTTCCAAACCGCGTTGGTACCAACCTGCCAGACCACGACCGATGGTTGCTCGCCGAGTACGTCGCCTTGAATCCTTCGTAGCTCGTCTGGAGCTTCTTCACCGCCGACGCCGCGGTTGAGAATATCGAAGTTCCTGCCCGGAAAGCTTGCGCGCAGCGCCCGCTCGAGACGCTGCGGATAGGGCACGATGTCGCCTTCACCCGCCGTGGTCGACGAGCCGATCGCCACGATCTTGATTGCTCCGACGCCGGCCAAGCGTCCCGACAACCACCGCATATGGTGCTGAAACCGCTTCGGTTGGGCTGGAATGGCGGTCTGATCGACTGCGGGCATGAGATTCAGCTACGCGCTCGAGAGTTTCGATGGAATTTGGTGCCGAAATGTGACGGGGCGATTACGCTATCGCAGTTGCATTCGACTATTATCAAGCCCTGTTGGATCTCGATCGCGGATACGCGGCTAGTAGAAATCTTAACCACTCAAATTTACGGCGGCTTTGCCGGAGGCGGCGGAACTGGTACTGGGCTGGGCGCGACGCCTGTAACGGGGCTCGAAGGTGACGGCGTTACATCGTGTAGTGTGTGGACACCGGCGGCAACGAGAGCTCCGATCAACAGTCCATAGACCACAAGCAGTACGCCGCGGGTCTCCCGATAGTTCTTCATCGCTTGTTCGATCGGCGTTTCAGCGATTTCTTCCCGCTCGCGAACGGAGATGTAACTAAAAAGACTTTGCATCCAGCTCCGTCGGGACGAGGCTTGGCTTTGGAAGAACGCGCCATTGATCCGCCACTGCAACGCGAACGACAGACCGATGAATACGGCGGCCGCAAAGTAGAATAAGGAAGAGATGAGAGGACCCGGTGTCTTGGCCGCATCTCCCAGGATCTTCAGTATAAAAGGCGCAGCCGAGACGGCCAGGTCGCGCCAGAGCGTAGCCGCAAGATCCTGCGCCCGTTGCGCTACCTTCTGAGTTTCATCAATCACGGTCTTGCGGAGATCGGCGAGCGCCTTCAGAGTCTCGCGGCTCGATGATTGGACGTGAGCTTCATAGGCAGCTTTGGCCGCCTCAAGCGCCTGCTCCAATGTCGTGGCGAGATCTTGCTGAGGACGGCTCGCCCGAGCCAACTCACCGGAAAAGAGCAGGTGGCGTGCCTCGACATCTGTCCCCGAAAGAAAAACCCAGTTGGCGGATTCAGTCAATCGAGAACGAGCGCCGGGCAGGGCAGGATCATCGGCTCTAATGCGATAGATCGGAGGCGTCGCCGCCGCTTGCAGCCAGACCTGGCCATCCTCGAGCCAGGCGCGGGAGACGAGACCGCCCAACAGTCTGCGGGCAGAAACCGTTTCCCAAGCTTGATACGCCGGCGATGAAACCGCTGGCGCGGCCAATAATAGCCAGGGATTGAGATCGGTAACGATTTCACGGTCGGGGACAAAGTCACGAACATAGCGAGTGGGGTCGATAGACCCAAGCAAAGGCTCGGCTCGCGGTGGCGTTTGCGCGAAATCCCATGAAGCGAACTCCAATCCTCGTGCGCGAAATGCCTGAGTGGAATTGAAGTCGGCGATCGCGAGGCGCGGAAGGACAGTTCGCTGCGCCAAGTATTGTGGGATGTCGGACTGGAAGATAAAGAAGGCGCAGCCGTCGGCAGTTGGCTTTCCGAGCGTGATCACGATCTCGCGGGTCGAATCAAAGATATCACTCCCAACGAGATCACCACCGAGACCCGGATTATAGACTTGCAAGGACGAGAACGGCGGTGGGACATCGTCGACGAAGCCGAGCCAGGCGACCTGCGCGTCGACGGACGGTAGCCGGCCTCGCAACACGAGGGCGTCAATACGTTCGTCCGCCACGGCGCCGTTCGCGACAAGCTCACGTACGCGTTCGACCAGATGTGTTGATCTCGAAGTCATCGAGTGTGATCTTGTCCCTGATGATAATCTCGCCCCTGTCGCGGTTCACCGAAATGACTGAAGACATCAAACCGACAGGGAAGGTCAATTTGACCCCGCTTGCCGTCTCAACGCGACGGTTCTTGGGAGCCTGAATTGCGTTCTTTTGGAGCACGAACGATTCGCCCGCCATTCCTTCGCGCTTCAGCTTTGCCTTGAAGTCGGTCAGCACGGGGCTATCATCAGGCAGCGGCCCGAAAATGCTCTTCAGCCAATTTTCAGCACTTTCGCCGTCGACGGAACCGCCTGATTGGCTGGCGTCGTAGAGGCGTTGCGCCAGATTTTTCATCGTGTCCTGCGGAAGTATGTCTTTGTGCTTGTGCGCAATGTTGCGCGTGACCTCGACGATTGTCCTTGTCAGCTCCTCTTCCGTTCGCTGGCGTCGCACAAGCAAGAACTGTTCGAAATAGGCCGCAGGCCGCTGCGGATTTTGACGATCGACAACGCAGATTTCGTCGCGCTCTTTGCCGAGCTTGATCAGCGCGGCCTTCTGCAGGGCATTGCGGTTCTGGACAAAAGTCCGCTCAATCTCGCCGAAGGTCGGCTTCGGCTTGCCCGAACGGCCGCGGCTGACGTCGTAGTCGTAGCTGAGAACCTTTTCGTCCTCGAATTTCAGAAGTGCATATAACCGGCCACCTGAACAAGACAGCGAGAAGATCAAGAAGGCACCGACAGCCGTGCTGCCTCCGTGAGCCTCATTGAACGCTGTCGCGAGTTTCTCGCTTTGCTCCTGGAAAGTTGCCCTATCCCGGCTGATCCGCGCCAGTTGCGCCCGCACCGGCGCGTCCGCGAGAAACTCGTATCGGTTTCCGCTGTTGACCGATCGGACGCGGCCCAGGAAAAAAGCTGCGTGTCGACCGGCATCGAACGCAGTCAGTAGCTGAAAATGTTCCTCTCCCGGGCCGACAATATGAAAAACGCTCTGATCGATGCGCAGGCTTTCGAGTTCCTGCTCAGTAAGGAAGGACATTCATCACCATAGAACAAAAAGAGAACTGATTGCAATCGCGGCGCTGTTTTATTCCAAAATTTGCGTCGTGTTCCGTTAAGAATCTTGCATCTTGTTAAGAATTCCATCCCCAACGTGTGGCCGGGCGCCGGTCTGTTGAACGGTGAACGAGCCGCCACGCCGCTAATTGGATTGCTGGTCCTCTCAAAAGCGTTCCCTTGGGTGGGGCGAGGGAGAACCCCAACGGTTTTCGCGAAGACATTTCACATTTCCCGGGTTGTGTGAGTGTTTTTCACGGCGTAAAAGGGTTTTGCGGCTCAAAGGCCAAGTTGAGAGTGAAATTCACGATTCGAGAACGTTTTTCACGGATCTGGGACAATGCAGACAAAGTTTTCAGGACCAGTGTCTGTTATTCATGACCGGCGGCTGCCGGAGATAGCAACTCCTGTTGGCTATGCTGCGCTGGTTGACGCCTACAGCCTATCCGTCCCGGTCCCGCGCGTGCTTTCCGCAATCGGAACAAAGCACCGGATCATTGAGCAGGAGGGGTGGCGCATCTACACGCCGCGCCATGCGCCGGACGCGACGCTTGAGGGGCATCTCACCTTCGCTCTCAAGAATGAAGGACTAGACCTTGCAATCCTGAAACGGCTTTTCCTCACTGTGAACGAGGATGAGATTGCGGATCTTGTGAGACAGAAGCCGACCGGTCTGTATACGCGTCGTATCTGGTTTCTGCATGAATGGCTATTGGGCCGCCAACTCAACCTGCCTGCGGCAGATAAAGTCTCTTACGTCGACGCCGTCGATACCGAACTTCAACATGCGACCTCCGGGCAGAATTCGGCACGACACCGCGTCCGGAACAATTTGCCAGGAACGCCGGAATTTTGTCCGCTTGTTTTCAAGACTGCAGCGCTGAGCGAATTTATTGCGCAGGATCTCAAGGAGCGCGCCCGTTTCGTGGTGAGCCAGGTTCCAAAGGATCTGCTGGCGCGAACCGCCGCCTTCCTTCTTCTCAAGGATTCAAGGTCAAGCTACGTCATTGAAGGAGAGAGACCGCCACAGGACCGTATCCAGCGGTGGGGCCGGGTCATCGGTGAAGCGGGACGGGCCCCGCTCGACGAGGCGGAGTTTCTACGCCTGCAGCGCATCGTGATCGGCGATGAGCGCTTCGTGAAACTTGGCTTCCGTAACGAAGGTGGTTTCGTCGGCGAGCATGACCGTGAGACGCAGCGACCTGTCCCGGATCATATCAGCGCGCGTCACGAAGATATCCCCTCCCTCGTGCGCGGACTGATCGCGTTCGATCATGCGGCGGAAAACGAGCTTGATCCTGTCGTCGCTGCCGCCGTGCTCGCCTTCGGGTTCGTTTATATCCACCCGTTCGAGGACGGCAACGGACGCATTCACCGATACCTGATGCACCATGTTCTGGCACGGCGCGGATTCAATCCCGCCGGGATCCACTTTCCGGTTTCTGCCGCGATTCTCGACAAGATCAGCGAATACAAGACCGTGTTGGAAAGCTATTCGACTAGATTGCTTCCATGTGTTGAATGGGAATCGACCCCACAGGGCAACGTCAAGGTCTTGAACGATACCGGTGATTTTTATCGTTTCTTCGACGCGACGCCCCACGCCGAGTTTCTGTACGAATGCGTGCAGAGGACCATCGAACAAGATCTTCCAAAGGAAACGCAATTTTTACGGAGCTTCGATACCTTCCGCGCGGGCATCGAGAACATGATCGAAATGCCGGAGCGGACGCTCAATAACCTCTTCGGATTCCTGCAACAGAATGGAGGACAACTCTCAAAGCGTGCCCGCGACAACGAATTCTCCGAACTAACGCCGGATGAAGTCACGAGGATTGAGGAGCTTTATCAAGCGGCTTTCTCGAAAGACTCTGGAACGGCGAGTTGACTGTGTCGGAGTGCCACCTTCATTGAATTGGGCCTGTCGGATCAGATGCTGGTCGACCTCTTGATAAAAAATAGCGCCCTCAATCGGCGTGGTCGCAGCTAAGACGCGCCGCATCGGTGAGTTTTGACCGTGGGAGGTTATCTTCTTTTTCTTCTTTATCCGCATCCCGCCAGAGTTTCCCCGCAGAGGACTGTACGCGCGCGTCTCGCGAGTGGATTCATTGAGCACGAGCCCTCATCGCCGTGCATCCTTCGAATTTGATTGCATCGATGCCGACTATGTTGATGGCGCCGGACCGCGGCTCTTGGACGGGTTTCGTGCTGAACAGACCAAACCATTCGCGCTCATGCGCGTAGTGACGACACCAGCCCGATTTGGCCACTTTGCGGGCGCGACACCGGCGCCAGCCGATTGGTTTTATCTCGAGATCGAGCGGGATGGCTCCGGCCTGCCGGCATGGCACGCTCAACTTGAAGGCAACGGCTACTCGGCGCACGCACGCGGAGTCCTCACCTACGCGCGGCAGCTTGATACACCGGACGAGACCCGAGGGCCGCGATCGAGACCCCAAACTCTCGGTGCCGCTGCCGCCCCACGGCTAGGGCTGCCGCGTTCGCTCGTCACTGCCTGTGCGCCATTGCCGAAGCCGGCAACGCGCGCCGCAATATCGACTGTTCTCAAAAGGGTCCCACAAGCGGCATCTGTCCTGGTCAGGGACGTCGGTCAGGCAAACTTTGTCTCCCTATGCGATGATCGCGGCCGCGCCATTCTGCACTTCGATGTCGGATTTCCGATCTCCTTCAATCGCCATACATTCCCCTCCAATTTCGACGTCAATCGAAGCGAGGCGCCCCCGATCGTTCTGTCGCATTGGGATTGGGATCATCTTCACGGTGCCTTCCACCTCCCCCATCTGCTAGAATGTCGCTGGATTGTTCCCAATCAGCGGCTGGGGCCTGGCGCGGCGCGACTGGCGCGAATACTCGCCCAAAAGGGCAATCTGCTCGTACGCCCCGCCAACGCAAGAATCCGCTTTCCGTTTGGTGAATTGGTAAGGAGTCGAGGCCCGGCCCGCGATCTCAATGATAGCGGATTGACCATCCTTGCCACCCTCACTAGCGGACGGTCGGCCTTGCTGACCGGAGACGCGGACTATGCGTACCTCATGCATGCCAATGCCACGAAGGTAGATCACCTCGTCGCAACTCATCATGGTGCGCGCTTCAATGCGGACGCGGCGTCGGTGCCGATGCCGAATAACAGGCATGGACAACTGGTGATTTCCTACGGTTATCGCAACGTCTACCGGCATCCACACGCGGAAGCGCTATCTAAGCACGCAAACTGGGGTTGGACGACGTGTCTGACCACCGCAGGGCGAAGAGGTGTCGCCAGCCGAGGCGATCGCATCGTGAATTGACGTTGGACAGCCAAGGTTCTGGCGCTACAGCTTTCCGTGCGGCCGGCACTTCGATGACTCGTGATCGATGGCGAAGTCCATTTCGCGTAATTTGCCGCACTGCGACGGACGCTCTGCAAGCAACATGGACGCCAGGTCAGACAGCATTGCATCACCTGTGTCGGCCCGACCAACGATCAAAAGAAGTATCACCGCCGATCGGCGTTAGAGCGCGAACGTCATATCTGGAGAGCCCCTTTAGGTGTGGGGCGACTGTTCGGCTCAACTCGGGGGCTTGATTGCGACTGCATCACAAGACGAGCCACAAAGCCTAGGCCTGTTGCTCCAATTCGGGCTCCAACGTGGTTGTCTTGATTCTCTCGACAATCAATTCGAGATCAAGCGGGCGTACGGCATGGTCGGCTTCGACGAACTCCTTGTCTTTATCGACAATCTTACCTCAGTTTGCCATCATTTGGGAGGCAGCGAGCCAAAACTCGCGCGCGTTGCATATTTACAACCCGCGCTGCCATTCGAGATACTAAGCTCCTTCATCGAGCCAACCAAAATATATTTCATGCGTACTTCAATATGATCGCGGGGGCGAAATGTATGATGTCTATCGCAGCAGCAAGCGCGACTTGCTCGTTCTGAGTACAGGCTCTGCCGTACCCCTGCTTTACTCTGCACACAAGTGGCGCAAGAGAAGAGCAAGAGTTCTCAAGGTCAGCGACGAAATCAAATCAGCCGTTCGGGCACAAGGCTACTACGTCCGCAGTCTGCACGCGAAGCCGAACCGCGTTTTCTTCCCACACTCCGGGGAGAAGGCTTTAGACATTCATCTCCAGCCTAACCGCGTAGAGGATCTGCACACCAAGATGGGAAGGAGATGATCCGCTTAGGACCGAAGCGGCGATATGTGTAGTTCCCAAGAAGTTCTTAGCCATCGCTTCTCGGTACGGAGCGCCAGTTCGCAAAATCATATTCGTCCCGCCACCGGTGCACGTTGGTTTTGCAGAATGCGCACCTGAAGTGACCAGGCTCTCGGACTTCCCGGCGGATTTGGTCAGCTACGAAGGCACCTGCGCATTTAGGGCACAAGAAAATCACTTTGGTCACAATTCACATAGTTTCTTTAGAACGCTGATTGCGGTGCTGCGGATTCCGACGAAGTCGCCCAGGCGTACCGATATGAAGTCGCCCGTGGATTCCGAGACGATGTCGCCCACCTTTCCGATTTGATCTCGCCCAGCGGCGAGGCGTTCTGGCCGGCTGGTTCTCTGGCATCGGTCAAGCCGCGTGGTCAATCTGGAATCGCGACTTCAACCTGTTTTTCTTCTTCTGCGGTTGCTGTGGGCATGTGGGCGACGCGATTGCGTTGTCCAAGCGCAGCGGCATGTCCACAGCGCCACGGGCTCAAGTCCTTCGGGCGGATTGCCGGGTTCGGCGCAGGCTCTCACCGGTGAGGTCGAGCCGATGGGCATTGTGGACGAGGCGATCGAGCACGGCGTCGGCATAGGTGGGATCTCCAATGAGCAGATGCCACTGGTCCACGGGGAGCTGGCTGGTGACGATGGTGGAGCGATGACCGTAGCGATCTTCGAGGATTTCCAGGAGGTCGTGACGGGCACCGGCGTCGAGCGGCTCGAGTCCCCAATCATCGAGGATCAGCAGATCGACACGGCCAAGGCCGCGCAACAGGCGTGGATGGCGGCCGTCGCCGCGGGCGAGCGCCAGATCGTCGAACAGTCGCGGGACGCGCTGATAGAGCACGGAGCGATTGTCGCGACAGGCCTTGTGGCCGAGCGCCGAGGCGAGCCAACTCTTGCCAACGCCGGCCGGGCCGCAGATCAGGAGATTGAGTGGTCGTCGATCCAGCGGCCCTCGACAAGCTTAGCGAACAGCGAGCGGTCGAGACCGCGCGGGGTGCGGTAGTCGATGTCCTCGACGCACGCCTGCTGGCGCAGCTTGGCGTAACGCAGGCGAGTGGCGAGCCGTTTGTCGTGCCGCAGCGAGGCTTCACGTTCGAGCAGCAGCGCAAGCCATTCGGTGTGACCGAGGCTTGCGGCCTCACCGGTGGCTTCGGGCCTTGGCCATGCCGTGGAGGCCGAGGGCGTTGAGGCGGTCGAGGGTCGGATGGGTGAGCAAGGGATGATCTCCTAATTGTAGTAGCGCGGTCCGCGGATGTTGGCATGCAGGATCGGCGCATCGTCCGCGGAACGCTGGTGCGCAGAACGCCGATCGAGATTGTTGGCGAGGATCGACTTGACCGAACCATAGGTGCGCGCGCCGATGTCGATTGCCCGCGCAGCCGCGGCGTCCAGCCGTTCGCGCCCATAGGAGGCGGCGAGCCTGAGGATGCCGAGGCAGGCGCGGAAGCCTTGCTCGGGGTGCGAGCGCTCGTCGAGAATGAGGTCGCACAACGCGCTGGTCGCCGGCCCGATCGCGGCGGCGTCCTGGCGGATACGCGCGATGGTCCAGCCGGCGTAGCGCCGATGGCTGGAGGCCATGTGCTCCGGCACGGTGGTGTGTTTGTGATTGCCGCTCATGCGCTGATGCGCGGCGATCCGCTCGCCCTTGTGGAAGATCTCGACGGTACGGGCCGTGAACCGCACCTCGACCTCGGCGCGGGCGAAGCGATGCGGAACGCTGTAGTAATGCTTCTCCACCTCGACGTGGCAATCGAGACTGACGCGGCGGATGATCCGCCACTCGGCGAGGACATAGGGGGACGCCGGCAATGGCTTGAGCGCCGGCCGGTCGACCTCCTCGAGCAACCGGCGGCGTGTCACGCCGAGCCGCCGGATCGGCCGTTCCTCATTCAGCCTCGTGAGCAGTTCGCCGATCGCCGCATTGACCTCGGCCAGGCTGTAGAAGGTGCGATGGCGCAGGCGGCCGAGCAGCCAGCGCTCGACGATGAGGACGGCCTGCTCGACCTTGGCCTTGTCGCGCGGCTTGCGCGGCCGCGCCGGCAAGATGGCGGTGCCGTAATGCGCCGCCATCTCCGCGTAGGTACGATTGATCTGCGGGTCGTACAGGCTCGCCTTAATGACCGCGACCTTGGTGTTGTCGGGCACCACCAGCGCCGGTATGCCGCCGATCGCCGCGAAGGCGCCAACATGGGCGCTAATCCAGTCGGCGAGCCCTGCGTCCACGTCGCCTGCGCGTAGGTGAAGCTCGATGCGCCGAGCACGGCGACGAAGATCTGCGCCGTTCTGCGCTCACCGGTCAGGCGGTCGACCACCACCGGCACGCCATCGCCGGCATAGTCGACGAACAACTTGTCGCCGGCCGCATGGGCCTGGCGCATCGTCACCGACAGGCGGCCCTCCCAGGCGCGGTAGAGCTCACAGAAGCGCGAGTACCGGTATCCGCCGGGCTCGGTGGCGATATATTCCTCCCACAGGATCGACAGCGTCACGTGCTTGCGTTTGAGCTCGCGGTGCACGGTCGCCCAGTCGGGCTCGGCGATGCGGCGGTGACCCTGACGGTTGCCATTGCCGGTCTTCGCGAACAGGCGAAGTTCCAGAACCGTGTCGGTGACGTCGTCTGGCAACGGCCAGCTCAAGCCCGCGGCCTCGAACCGCCGGAGCGCCAGGCGCACCGTCGAGGGCGCCGCGCCCACCCGTCGCGCAATCTCGCGGCTCGGCAGCCCGGCCGCCTTCATTCTGATCACATCGCGCACACGGCGCATCGCAAGCCTCTCCGTCGGCATCCAGGGTCCCCTTCGCAAAGCCGAAAGAGTACGGGTGGGCGACTTCAAATCGGAATGGTGGGCGAGATCATCTCGGAATCCTGGGCGACATCGATCGGAATCCGCACGGTGCAAACTGGAAAAGACGGCATGGCCCTTGTCGAACACTCCTTTGGACCAGTGCTCGTCATCCGGGTGTGGTCTGTTCTGTTCAGCTCCACGACCGACTTACTTCGTGCAAAGCCTCAGCTGTTCGGCAATGAGAGAAGCGAGGTGCGCTCGATCTGTCTCTAGCGGCCTCCTCTGTTCGGTCACGTCGTGACCGTCGCGTTCCAACACCTCCAGAAGAAATTCCTGATCGCGTATGCATCGCTGGCGACGTTCAATGTCGCGGAACAAGTCGGCAAACTCGCTGCGACATTCATTTAAGCCCCAAGCTGAAATGAAGACGTCCGGAACTAGGGAAAAGCAGGACGCCTTGATCGAAAAACGCGCGGCTAGTGGACCGATATTGGATGTGCAGGTTACCATGCGGTGATTACATTCCCACTAACTTTCCTGTCGTTTTTCGGCAGAGCAGCAGGAGACGCTTCGTCCAACGATCGAGATTGCGAAAATTCCCGTTCGATAAGCGTAAGGGAGGGCGGCTGGGCAACTGGTGGACCCGTCAATCTCAAGCCGCCCTCGACCACTTTACATTCTTTGATGTAATGACGACACCACCAGCTCACCTGCCGGGGGCGGTTGAGGTGAGGATGGTTGTTCTTCCTGCCAATTAGCCAACGAATGCCGCTGGTGTCGTAAAATGCGCAACATCATAGTTGCTTCAAGAGGCTATCGGAATTCGGAAATGCAAGTTGGCGTAATCTAAAACGCTGCTTTGTTGCCGCTGGCCCAGGGCATTGAAGTGCGGGGCCGATCGCAACCAGACTGCAGCCGTTTTCAATGAATACGCCGTTGGCTGCCTTCAGCGATCGCCCGCGTCACTGCCTCGAACTGCTGTGCCGCCTGGCGCATTCGCGTCGATGCCTTCTCCAATTCGGGCAAGATTTCCGCGGCGCCTCGCGTTGCAGCGCAAGCGAGCAGCCTAGTTACGTCTCGTCCGATTGCTTCGAGTTCTGCACGGCAATGAGCAAGCTCTGCGTTGAGAATAGCAAGATTGTCCAAGAGAATATCCTCACAGCGCTAGGCTGTGATGCTGCGGCAATCAGAATCACAGTGCCCAGCGGGCTTGCCCAGTATCGCACAATGGGTGAGCGCCGTCTGTTTTGCAACCCATTAACGACAGATCTACCTGTTGAAGGCACGCTCGGAGACCGTCGCACGCGAGCAGCGTTCCAGAACTTCTCTCTCGTGCAAAATGGGAAGCCGCTGCCGGTCGAGTGCTATTTCATGCGAAGGCAGGAGGGCGGACCCGGCCTCGAAGTCGCCGACTTCATCATGCATGCGATCGGCCGTCAGGCACGTCACAATGTCACCAAGCGGGGCCCGTTCCAGCCGAAGTTCGCCGCCGTCTTTCACGGCATCGATACAAAGCTGGTCAGTTTTATGGAGGTGTCATCAGTCGTGCCAAGGCAAGCGGGTGAGGCTGATACGACAGGCCATTAAGTAACCTAGTCCAGGCGGCACTTTGCCCGAGAGCTCTTTTCCGAAGACAGTCGAGGTCTCAAGTCCAATCCCCTTGCCATGAGCTTGGCTGTCCCTCCGAGTTCCCTCGATATTCGTTGCGCTTCATCGTTCAGTAAGGACATTAATTCCTCGAACCCGATGAGCTTGCCGGTCTGGGGATGCTCCCATTCGCGAATCTTTGCGATGGTCACAAGAAGACATCCTGTACGGCACTCGTCGGCGGCCATGTATTTGGTCAAGAGTTGATTGTGGATCGTGTTGAACAGGTCGGTTCCGGAGCGCTCATCTCCGAGTTTGAGTTCAATCGTTCCTTGCTGTCCGGACACAGTCGATCGAAACCGAATGTCGGTCTCCTTCTCGTCTGCCGTCACCGCCTCCTGATCGATGGTGTAGTTTTGCCTGGCGGCGTCCCGAAGGACGCCAGCCAATGCTCGCCGCATCACGTGTTCGTCTCTGATGCTGGCCCATAGCTCGCGAGGCGACACGTCCTGAAGCAACAGGTCGTCAATGTCATCGAGACGGTCCTGCATGAGCGCAAACATCGCTTCGCGGTTCTTTGGTTGCGCCTCTCCGGTCTTGTCAAGAATTGAGAATTCCGTCTCCGTAAGCGCAACGCTGTCCGCTTCCTCCGCCGCTTTTTGCTGCGCGAGCGCCATGGTGCGGTCCTTGATATGCACGTACAACGGATCGCCGGCCATTTCGATCTTTGCCGCCCAGCCTTCAGGGCCGGTTGAAGCGAACAGCGCGCTTAAGATTGCGCTCCGCCCCCGCTCAGCGTGGTCCCGCGTGTCAAGAGAATGCGACCCTTCGTGCTGCGTATCGTCGCCTATCCGAACTTGGGCATAGGCGAGCCGGAGAAGGCGAAGCAAAAGCGGTGGTGTAAATCCAGGCCCGTGGAGATCGAAACCAAGACCGCCGTATTCGTGGCCGAAAAGGTCCGCAAATAACTGAACGCCCGAGCCCAGCTTGGCGGCCGGCATATTCGCGAGACCCTTCTCCAGGAGATCGATGCCTGCGCCCGGATTTAGGTTTAGAAGCGCTGGCAACCACACCTTTGCGAAAGGAAGGGTGAGTCCCACAGCGAGACGTTGCTGTGCGGCCAGCTCTACAAAGCTGCGATCGTCATCGCTACCCGATTTGATTAGGATTTCGATCGCCTGACGCAGGTTTTGCTCATACTGCGGATCATTGGCGAGAGTCTGACTCTGCGCCACCTCGGCCAACCAAGTGCGGATACGCGGAACAAAGAGGGCGGCTACGATGGCCGGTGCGTGGTTGATATTCTGCAGGAACATCGAATAGCCGTTCGTTCTCGTGACCTCTTGCGGGGAGACGCTGAGTTCCTGACCAAGGACGCGATCCACGGTTTGCGGATACTCGACCGCAAGTGCTTCGAGCCACGACGGAAAGCTGTTGAGCTCTATCGGCGCGTAGCGGCAGGCGAGCTCAGCTTCGCTCTCCGTTAGCCGCTTGGCCCAATTTGGATCCTCCGCCTCTGCGGCAATCCCGGCGAGGCCAAACTGCCAGCGAACCAAGAACGAGTCCTTTTGTTCTTCCGCGCGTTCACTGCGCAGCGTCGGTCTATCCCTGCGCCACGCGGCCATCATTGTTTCACGAAGTCGGTTAGCGAAGGCCGCGCCGAACTGTTCCTGGATGAAGCGTCGATTCCATCCTGAAGCCCGGCTTTTTTCACCTGAGCGCTCGACCGCCCGCCATAGATCCCAGGCTGTACCGGCGGCGCGATCCGCAGCAAAGACCGCGTCCGGATTTTGCACGATCTCACGCCAAAACATCATCCAGCTTGCATGTGCCTTGGCTGTCCGACGTTCGGCTTGCTTTGCCTGTTTTGCTCGCTCCGCCTCCATCCGGCGGCATTCGGCTGAGCCATCCTGCGGCTTCAGGCGATTATCGATGATCGTGGTGAGGGCGGACGAGTCCGAAACAAGCGGCTTGAGGCTTTCAAGCAGCGTCTGAGGATCGGTCGCGTTGCTTGTGAGCAAGACCATCTCGGCCCATAGCATCATCTCGCGATGGTCGAGCGGCTCCTGACGCTCGGCGAGGCGTTTTCGAACCCATGCAGCATCCTTTTCGCCGAGCGGGATGCCACCATGGTGGGACACGTCGAAGATGCGTTGCCAGGCGTCCTTGACCTTATGAATCGTCGCGACGAAAGCATCTTCCTTCCAAAAGGCCGTCTCTCGCGCTTCCGGAGAAAGTTCTCCGAGCGCGTGCCGCAATCTGGCTAGAGCCTCTCTCTCGGTGCCATGCTCGTTCTTTGAGAGCCGAATTGCAAGTAGGCTCGACGAAATCCACGCTTCCGTCCGGACGCCTTCAGCCTCCTGCCGGCGGCATGTTGCTATAAGTGCCGGCAACAGCTCGTAGCGTTTGGTTCGTACATGCGGGTATTTATCAGGGGCCCACGCGATCCCATCAAGGATCAGATCCGTCAGCGCTTGGCGCAATTCATCAAGATCCTCTGGTGAGAGGCCCGCGATCTCAATCTCGTGTGGCAGACGGTGATTTAGTTCGCCGATGCTACGGACATTCTGCTTTACCCGCTTCAATATTCGTGACAATCGGCTTACCGAAAGATGGGTAGGGAACAAGGTGATCAGCGCACGGCGGCCCATCGCGTCAGGCCATCGAGCAGGCTCGTTTTCGAGCGACTCTGCCAGTGCTTCGAGATGCTCGTCGCTCAGGTGCACCAAGGCTTCAGTTGCGAGGCTGCGTTCATAATCATCGCCGGCAGCATCCATCGCAATCGCATAAACGATGTCCGCACACGCCTTTAGCTTTCCGGCAATAACGATCCGGAGCAAAAGGCTTCGCACTTCCGGATTTTCGATCCCGGATTTCCATAGCCTCCTAACACTCGGCGCAAGTTCCGGCGAGGCGAACCGATGAACCTGGATTTCCGGGGTGCTGAGGCCGCGCCAGCCGCCGCGGCCGTAGCGCTCGACATAAGCTTCGAGCGCTCTGATCCGCTGGGCCACACTCAGCGACTGCGGGTCGCCGTGATCCAAAACGACAGCCGGATCAAGTTCCACGATATCATCAAAGATGGTGTGGTGCCAAAGAGAAAGCCACGCCGCCACCGGATGCATCGAGGGGCGGACCGTCCGTACCCCTTGCGCCGTCTCTACGAACAAGAGCCGCTTGATGGATTTGATCGAAACACCGCGGGCGAGCAGGGCGTCGAGCCGCTTCGCGGCAAGAAACTCGAGCACGGACCGGTGGTGAAAGCGAACGCGGCCATAGCTGGCGAAGCCAAACAACGCTCGCTCCAAGAGGACCGATTGTGCCGCGTCGCTCCAGTCCAGCAAGATCTTGGATACGTCCAGCGCTGCCTCGCTTGCGTGGACGCTGTCCGCATCTGCCGAGTGGCGCAGGGTAACCTTCCGGGTCAGCAACGCAGCGAGAGCCAGGCGGCTGGAGCCTTCAATTGCCGTTTCTTGCGAGAACTCCACTCTCTCCTTCGGGGCCGTCCTCGGCTTCAGCTTGGTGGCGATGTTGCTCTCAACCTGTTCTCGATGGGAACGAATGCGATGATGCTCGCGCCAATCCGAGCACAACTCGATCAAGTCTTGGGGACGTTCCGCGAATTGTTCCGCATCGCGCTCCCGGATGTCGGCCAGCAATTTGTCGGGATCGGTCACGCCCTGGAGAACGGCAAACTCGCGCATCTGCTCCGTCGATAGCGGCATCAGACTGACATTGCGCCATGGCTTTGGCCTGGTTTCATCCTTGATCTTTTGTTGGTGCCGGTCCATCACCATGTCGGCGAACGCTTCGGCTGTAGACGTCGCCTTTCTCGCAGTTGGTATCGGCAAATGTTCGGCAAAAAGCTCGCGGTCGATCGGAACCGGCCGCGTTGTGACGATTATTCTCGCGCGTCCGAGCTGCCCCGCCAGCGCCTTGTTGAGACGTTTCAGCGCTTGCTCAAAGCTCCCAAGCGTCAGCTTAAGTTCGTCGTAAGAGTCCAGGAAGAAGGTCGCAATCTCGGATTGGGAGCGTAGCCACGCCTCGAAGCGCTGCTCCTCGTCATAGGTCAGCATATCGCGGACTGAACTGCCGCCCAGCGTCGCGAGTTCCAGAAAGAATGCTGGTTCGCCAGCCTTCCAGAGCCTGGCCTGCTGTGTTTGGCACTCGTAAGTCTTTCCCGCGCCAGCTTCGGAAACTATGACCACGCGTTGCGAGCGCAACAGCTCGTCCCAACCAAAACCACCGCTCCAGCCCATGCGCGAGAGACTTGATGCTCTTTCGATATCCGCGACCTCGATATCCGACAGGTCTCGAAACGAGCGCTTGATGGATGATGGGGTGGAGGAGGCAGTGGTTGTTGGTGACATGGCTGAGCAACTGGCCTGGTCCGAAGGAGTCGTTTGATTCGAGGGTGCTACAATAGCAGCGTGCAACGCGAGGGAATGGGAGCAATTGAATCAACCTGGGATGATCGAGGTCCGACCGGGTCGCAAACCCATCTCTCATTTCCGGAAGTGAATTTCCGACGGGTAAGGCTTCGACGAACGAGGAGCTCCCCGCCGAAGCGTTGAGGCCGGTTACCTCGAAACGAGGCAGCCGGTTTGCACCCTCAATTCCCGGGCGGAGCCAAGGATATCCCTTAGCGCACTACCAAGCGCATTGTTCCGGCGCCAAGCGACATCTGGGTCTGATCTGCCAGGAAAAGATCGGATCTCGAGGCACCCAAGAAATCGGGAAACCCACTAGGAAAATGGAGGACCGAAAATCGGCCCTCCATCCAATCTTACGAGACCCACCTGTAGTCGGGACAAGAGAGTCGTCCCTTGGGCTACCAGCCAAACGCCTTGGCGAAGGCCTTGCCCACTTCGTGGGTCGCATGCTCAACGCCCGCGCCGACGGCATGGACGGTCTCCTCGGCCTTACGGCCTGTCTCCTGGGGAAAGCCGTTCGGCCCACCGAGCGGCGTGTGCGTGGACACGTCCTTGATCTTGCCGCCGACCTCGACGCTGCCGTCGCTGCAGACGCTGACCCCTTCTTTGCTTTCGGCGTTGCCCATGATCTGCGTGCAATCCGCCGCGTGAGCGGACTGCATCACCGCGAGAAAGCCCAGCGTGTAAGCGGCCATTTTCAGTGCTGACTTCATCTTTCTCTCCTGTTGTTATGAGACGTTGTTGGGGTGTATCCGTTCTACCGACGCTCGATCGGTTGGACTTGGCTTCCCGGTCGCGTGTATTCCTTCACGATATCGTCGTGCGGAATACCGCGGCCAGCCTGACCGCCGCCATGGCCGGGCGTGACGGCCAAGGTGCCCGAACGGTCAGTCGTGACCGTCGTCGTCGAGCCGTCGGTGTGATGGATATCGGTCCGGCGGTCGGGCTGATCGGCCCATGCCACTCCCGCAAGGGCCACAGCTGCCGTGGCAGACAGAACGAGACGTTTCATGGAGTAACTCCTTGGCGTGAGAGGGAATGGTGTGTCCCCGCCGCAATAGGCCGGGACACACCGGTCTTGCTAGAAGTGAAGTTGAACGCGCGCGCCGCCCTCGTAGCCGCCGCCGGTGTTGCCACCGACGTAACCGCCGAGGTTGGTGTTGCCGCTCCGCGACGTCCAGTTCATGCCCGCCTGGGCACCGGGATTGCCGCCGGGCGCCGTCGGCACGATGTACTGGCTGGTGCTGCCGCGTCCGGCCGTGGAGCCTACGGCGGGCTGCGGCTCGGTCACCGGCTTATCCTCGGCGAAGGCGGCGGTCGCCAGCACGACCGCGGCGACGCTGGCCAGTAGAAAAGTCTTCATCACTTGCTCCTCGTCCGGACTACTCGCGATGGGAATATCCCGGCGCGGTGTCTCGACGGTTCAAGTCGCGAGAGCGAAATCCGTACCCGCTAATGAACTGATGAAAGTATGCAACCTCTGCGATTTCCGTGTAAAAAGCCCGCATACTCTTGTATCGGGGGCTGACCGGGGGGATGCATGCCTTTAGATCTTAACGCCCAAAAGGCGGTTCAAGCGCTTCTGACCGCGGCAAAAGATTGCTCGAAGGGGCTGGATTGGGAAGATCTGCATACGGAGCTGTTCAAGCTGGCCAATGGCAGGCCCCTGATACTCAACGAAACGAAAAAGGTCACGCCGGGCCAGCGCTTGGCTGGCGTCGCCTACACCGCGAACGGCAGGCCGCGCGTTCGGCCATCTGAGAACCTGGCAATCGTCCTGCTGGAATATTGGGAAGCGAAATCGGCCAAATGGCGGGAAGACCGCGAACTAGCGGAACATCTCACCCCTGGCAACACAGCGGTAGAAAGTCTGGCTTTTCTGAAGGAGCCCCCGCGCGCGGCGCAAGACAATCACTCCGATACTGGACCTTCACCCGATGACGAGCACGTTTCAGGAGAGCCAAAATGGAGCGACAACAAAAGATCGCGGCCTCACTCTTTCATTTCAGCGCTGGGGATCGATACCGATCTCAGTGACAAGGTCATCCAGAAATACAGCGGCAACTATCTGCACTTTGCATTAGACGAAGAACAAAATGTGGTTGTGGCCAGAAGCCGGCTATCGAAACAACGCGGCTCTGATTACGCGCCGATTTATCGATCGTGGCGTCAAGTCCCAGGCGGGGTTCGCCGGTCGCTTGGCGCCTATTTCTGCTCGGATGAGAATCTGTATATCATCGCAAGCCCACGCAGCTCTGTGGATTTGCGCATGTCCTTGTTCAATATTATTTTTGACGATGAACAGGTGCTTCTCAGGGGAGTCACGCTCTCAGTTGCGGAGGGCGCAATTCTTACGAGCCGATGTATGCTCGCAAAGGAAAGCGTCTTCGCCCATGACGTCAGGCAAACACTTTGCGCGGGACCACAGACCGAGCAATATTTGAAAGCAGCGCCTCACGACGAGAAACAAAGACCGTCGTTTAAAATCTTGGCCGAATGTGCTCGATTTCTGTTCGGGGAAGAAAAGCCAACAAAGGATATCGTCTTCGCGGTTCCTCGGCTTATCTAAGAAACAATCCAAGTCGGCTACTCAGGCGACCGTTCACGCCGTCGGCCGTGAAAGTAGCGGTCGGTCCATTGCGCATCCGTCACATAGTAAGGCCTTCGGCCAGACCGGGCTACAACACTGCCTGAGTGGGTCGTGGGACATTCCCATTCTGAAGAGTTGGTCGATGCCTTGGACCATAAGAGCACATACCGTCCGCCAGTAACGGTCTTCGCGCATTGTCGGCGTCGAAGGAGTGGTGTCGCTTCGCCTAGTACCCACTTTCCCTGGGAAGTGAGTCATGATTCAACGTCGAGGATGATACCCGAAGCAAGAGAAGTCCATCTTTCGAAGAAAGATCGCCAAGTGCTTGAGCAACGTTGCCGCTCACCGGTGACGTTGCAGCGCGATTTGAAGCGAGCCCGGATCGTTCTGCTGGCAGCAGCAGGTCGCAGCACCCGATCGATCGCCAAGGAGGTTGGGGTCCAGCCTCGGATTGTCAGCCTTTGGCGGCACCGCTATGCGGATCATGGTCTTGAAGGTCTGCAAAGCAAGCCCCTGCCGGGCAAACAGCCGATCTATACGAAGGCCACTGACAAGCGGATTTTGAAGTTGCTCGATAAGTCGCCCCCCGCTGGGTACGCGCGCTGGACTGGGCCTCTGCTGGCTGGGGAACTTGGCGATGTCGACGTGCAATATGTCTGGCGGTTCTTGCGCGGTAACAAGATCGATCTCGTCGCTCGCAAGTCTTGGTGCGAGAGCAGCGACCGGCAGTTTACGGCCAAAGCCGCCGACGTGGTTGGCCTCTATGTCGCCCCACCGAAAAAGGCCATTGTGCTATGCGTGGACGAAAAGCCCTCGATTCAGGCCTTGGAAAGAGCGCAGGGTTATCTGAAACTGCCCAACGGCAGATCCCTGACCGGGCAAAGTCACGACTACAAGCGGCATGGCACGACCACGCTGTTTGCAGCGCTGGAAGTCGCTACCGGGAAGATCCTTGCGACGCATTCGAAGCGACGTCGCCGGGTCGAGTTTCTCGACTTCATGGATCGCGTGACCGCAGCATTTCCGAACCGACAGCTTCACGTCATTCTCGACAACCTCAGCACCCATCAGAGGAACGAGGAATGGCTCGAGGCACATCCCAATGTGAAATTTCATTTCACGCCCACCAGCGCATCCTGGCTCAATCAGGTCGAGGTGTGGTTTTCGATCCTACAGGGGCAGTCGTTGAGCGGCGCCTCGTTCACAAGCCTCAAACAGCTCGAGCAGCACATCGATGCCTACATCAAAGCATATAACGGCAAGGCTGAGCCATTCGTCTGGACCAAGAAAAAGGTCCGCCAGCGTCCCTTCAAAGCTCGACGTATCACTCAGCTCTGATTCCGGGTACTAGCCGCGGACCTGCAGAAATGTAAGCAGCGCAGCGCGCATCAAACCCACGAAGAATGCTTCCAGTTCGAAGTGGTCGTCTTCCGGTAGCGCCTCGTGGACAGATGCGCGGATTCGATGTGCCGCTACCAGGTCGGCCACAATCTCGCCGCCCGGTTCCGCGCGCAAGGCCTGGAACGCCGCTTTCTGTGCCGCCCAGTTGCTCGGTAGCGTATACTGCTTACGCAGATCCGTAACGTGACTGCGATCGAGTAGACGCAAGACCTGCGAATCCTTCCAGAGGTGCCTGAATTTCTGAAAAAGCTGGGTGCCGGTGCCGCCCAAGGCAGCCGCAATGTGCTCGACGACGACGGATAGTCCCTGCACATCGCTTTTCATGGCCTCGATCGCGAATTCGTTGCCGCGCAGCGCATGCTCCTCGAATGATCGCAGCCGCCAGAAGAACGCTTCTTGGCCCTCCTTTGCCAAGAAGTCGACAAAGGCGTTGATATCAGCATCCGAAACGCTCGTTGAACCGACCGTCGCCAGCGATGCCTTGAGCGTAACATGTACGCGCTCTTTCTCCTCCGCCGCCCAATCCGGCCATATGACATCTAAAGCCGGCTTGAACCATCCGCCGACCCGTCCGATACGGTCGCGCAACTCGGCGAAATTCACATTGCCGGCCAGCCGGGCCAGGATGACGGCTTTTGCCAGAACGGCTTGATAGCCGTCCGCAATCAGCGGGCGCCCCTCTCGCTTCCATTCGGACCAACGTTCCACAAGAAACCGGATTGCCGCAATGAGTTGGTCGAGATTTACGGTAAAGCGGCCAACCGCCGCCGCCGACAACGCGACTGTCTCTTGTTCGTACTGCGCGCTCTGCGTCGGGCTGAGCCGAAAGCGCCCGCCGCCTTGTCCCTTGATGATGTCCGACAGGACACGCGAACGCTCCTCGGCGAACCAAACGACCGCATCCAGGGCTGCTTGATGCTCTGCAAATCTTCGCGCCGCATGGAACGGCGCAAAATCATAGGAAGGGCCAGAACCGTGAGGAAGCCTGCCGGCGTCCAGCGCTTCCATGGTGCGCTGGAAGGTAGCTTCGTCGCCCAGATTAATTCTGATGTGCACCCCTGCGTCTGCTAACTCGGCAGCCAACAGCACTTGCCACGTAGAATAGTACGTCTCGACATTTATGGCGTCGAACATGTTTGTCTCGACATCATTGCTTACGTCGACGCGCATATCCAGCCAGGCTTCAAACGTCGTTTCTGACGAGTGTTGGATGAATTCGGAAAAGCGCGGTGTTGGATCGTCGAGCGGATTGTCGGACGCGCCATAAGCCAAGCTATTTCGCCAACGATAAAGCGCCTCATCCAGCTCGACAGCGGCGTCCCAACGTGGCCCGTCCGGCTCGGTTGGATGGCGCAACTGGCGTGGGCCCCAATGTTCGTGCGCCATCAGCCAAAATCGGCGCGCTACCGGGTCAGGATAGCGGATGCGCATCCGCGGAGAGAGCAGTCCCTGCTGTTCAAGATATTCAAGCAACCCTGACCCGACTTTCCGGCCATGAAATGCGTGAAGGGAGCCCAGCTCGCGCGCGAACACGTCGGTGGCCATATAGCGTTGAAACTGCATGATCACCCATATCACGAGTCGCTGAGGTTCGCGGACGATGTACGCTTTCGAACGGGCTTGTCATCCGTCGCGCGGCGTGCCGCGCAACGTCCGTCCAAAGACCGAGCGCACGCTGTTGACCACCTCACGTTCTACCACGCGGCGCTGTGAAGGCCGAAGGACCGGTACTCGATCTCGTCGTCGACCGCAAACGGGGAATACTACGACACGCCGCTTTGGAAGCGCTCGCCGGAAGATTTCGTTCGGAAGAATTTCGACGGCGCTTTAAGATGATTAGTCCTCTTGGCTATCATCACGGCTGCGCGCTAATCAGTCATATTCCGTATTCGTCCCGCTGCATGAACTCGCTCCAGACGGTTGAAGCGCATTCTCCAAACTGAGTGCAAGCAGGCGGACACCACTTTGGTTTCCCCTCTTTGGCATCGCGGCGGCTGATCCGGTGCCACCAAAAACGTAATCCCTAAAAGAATCAAACAGTGCCGTCGTAAACAGGTTAGATCTGAGAGCATCCAATCGAGACTTCGCCGTCATGAGCGACTTCGAGCTGCTGAAGGGCCATCGACGGAATTGCGACCGCGGTCTACGCGGCCGCCCTCTTCAAGCGAGCGCGCCCACGGGCCAAGGGTCTTCGATTTGCTGATTTTGGAGGGCAGGCCGGGCAGGCAATGATGCTTTCCGGTCCAAATTCCACCGCGCCTTCAGTAAAGTTATCGAGCTCGCCAGCAAGTAGAGCTGTGACTTGCTGGTCAAAAGCTTTGCGCGTGACTGCATACATGCCGCCGCGGGCTCCTTCGAAGCCGCAGTTCCAGGCGGCAAGAGCCTGTCCATAACGAAGCGCAGCGCGTAGGCCTTGTGCGCCGGACTGTCGCAGTCCCGCCTGACCTCGCCCGGCAACCTTCGCGATGAGGCCTGCCGTGCACCAATCGCCCGAACCGCAGGTATCTGCCAGACGTGGAGCAGCAATGGCGCTGAGATGAAGCCAGTTTGAAACGGATCGTCCGAGGCGGTGGCGATACTTGAGGCCTTGCTCACCCAGGGTCTGGACTTCAACCAACGTTGCCGTACCGTCCTTCATCACGCCCTGAACGCCAGCAAGCCGTTGGTCCGCATACTTGACAATATGGGCGATGCCGATTGCCTCGGCAAATAGTTTGTCGGTTGCTTTGCTCGATGGCTCGAAGACCACCACCGCGCCTCGCTCGGCCGCTTGCGCGGCGAGCATCAGCGTCGCCCGAGACAAGCGGTCCAAGAAAAACACCGACGCGTCGTTCAATGCCGGGGTTACTTTTTCGACGGCTTCGATCGTCACGGCCTTAAAGCCGGGAAGCCATTGCCCGCACTGGGGGCATGACCAGGAAAATCGATGTTTGGGCCTGCCGTCGCGCCCGCGTCGGATCTTCTGGATAATAATAGGCGTATGTGCCGTTGGACCGCAGTTGGCGTAGTCCAGTCGGACACCCCAGCGCGCCATGTCGTCGCGAACGCGGACCGAGGCCGGATCGCCATTCATTCGCGCTATGGGATAACTGTCCCAGCCTAAATAAGCCAGAGCAGAGAGGACATTGCCGCAGGTTCCGCCCGCCCATGAACGAACGGGCGCCTGCGGATCCAAGCCGATGACTAGATCGAGCGCGATCAGGCCAGCTCCAAAGGCTTTTGGTCGCTCCACAGCAGTCATTTTGCAGTCTTTCCCTCTATGAGTAGTGCCGGCCGGGGTTGAGGATACACGTCCCCTTCCAACCAAATATGAACAAGATTGGGTGCGGCGATCTCCGTGGGAACCGACGAGCCCAGATCGTAGCCGATCGGCTCCAAATGCGCGACCGGCAAATCGCGCTCAAGCGCCGCCATCAACGCTCCCAAGGCCATGACTTTACTTCCGAAGGGCGAGAGCACGAGGAGCGAGCCGCCCGTCTCCGCGAAAACGGGCTTTCGCAGGTCGTCCAGCCGAAGAATGGTTCTGTAGAGGTCGACGGGGTCACTCTCGTCGGCATAGACAATGTTGCGCGTGTCTACCAACCAGCCGCTCTCCAATTCCGTGAGGTATTCCTCGGCCAAAGCATCGCCCAGTCTAGGATTGGTGGCCGGGAAGGGGAGGATCGGGCAGGTATCGTGTGGCGCCACGAAGTCGTGCAACCGACCAAGCGCTCTTCGACGCCCAGCCGCAAGTTGCGGTAGCCAGAGTTTCGCTGCGGTCGCGAAGCTGTCGAGGGTCGACCCTCCCTTGAAACCGTGCACATACCCGGGTGAGTCGCTCGGGACCGACCGGATGTCTGCATCGAGCTTCGGATCGTGCGCGACAAAAACATGCAGGTTTGCTGGACCCTTCCGCCGCTCGATGCGCTCCAAGAAATAGCGGATTATCGGGAAGCTGGTGCCAACCGAAAGTGCGCTGATGTCGATCACGATGTCCGTGATCCCGTCGAATTGCTGGCGATTGAGGATGGCTACCACATTTCGGCCACCGGTCACTGCACCATCGACGCCGAAAATATCCACGGGCACGACCTCCCGGTCCGCGATCGCCGCAAGAAGCGCATCCGTGTTTGCGCTTGCGCGGTCAATCAAGCCTTGCAGCGCATTCGGACGGTTCTCCTGGAAGAAGATGGCTCGGACCGACGCGCCTGCTGCAACCAGACGTGCAGCCACGGTTCTGGACCGGGGGTCGAACCCAGCGCCAGCCACGAACAATACGCGTCGATCCTTCAGGGCGAAGTAGTCCGCCACGAACGCATCCGCCTCCGGGCCGTGATGGGCGATACAGGGGTCCCAGCGACGGTCGCGTGCCATTTCAGCCCTCGCCCAGAAAGCGAAGGAGGTCTTCAGCACGCCGTTCGAGAAAGCCCCCTCGCTTTAAGGTCAGTCCTTGGTGGAGCAGAAACACGCCGCCCAATTCGATCAGGCACCACACCCGCTTTTTGGTGCCGTGGTTCGGCACAAGCACGAAAGCGTTGTAGGCCACCCCGAACTGCAGGACGCGGGCCAATTTTGGATTGGTCTCCGGAATCGCCTCGAATTCATCCTGCGGGATGCCAAACGCTGTGGCGCCGCCGCCCAGAGAGGCATTACCTTCAAGACTCTTGACGAGGCACTCGGCTGCGATTCCGTCGGCCAGCCGACGGACCTGTTGGTGTTGGGGAAAGTCCCATTCCCGCACCATCTCGCCGGCGCGCTCGCGCAAAAGCTTATGTTGAATACCACTCTTTAGGGTTGCTGCTTTGGCGCGGATGAGCTGGGTTTCCGATTGCGACACCAAACGGGCAGCGAGCTGCAGGAATTGCTCCGCATTCTCGGAGCTGGCGTCGCAAAGAGCGTCGATGCCGAAATAATACGGCCGATCGTGACGGTGCATCAGGTGAATGCGCGCGCCATCGGCCACGTCGGCGTCGGCGGTGAGGGGCCGGTTTGGCTCGGCATCATCGCCGCCTGCCTCGAACAAGCCCCGTTGCGGGGTGCGTTTGGCGTAGCGCTCCAGCAGGATCGCGAGCATGGCAAACCGCAAGTCCTCGCCATCTTCGCGAGCGCCGGCCAGATAGGTTTCGACCTCTTGTTCCAGCGCACGCCGCCGCTCGGCGGAAACGCCGTAACGGTGTTGCAAGACCTCGACTTGTTGGGCAAGCCTGTCGCGCTTGCCAGGCGGTATCGTTTCGGGCGCGGTCGCAAGCAAGTCGCCGAGGCTATTAAGGCGCCGTCGGTTGAACACCTCCATCTGACTCAGATATCGGCCAGCCATGTCCTTCGCCATCTTGCGGAACGCGCGACGCTGGCCCCCGCGATCATCGCTACTCTGCATCCAGATGTCGGTGATCTCGCGCGTATGCTTCAGCCCGGGTTCCTCGGGCCCCGCGATCTTATCCAGCAACACATCGCCGGGCGTTAGCGCGTCCAAACGGGTCAGCACCCATCTGGCGACCTTCATTTCGCGCCGGGTGAGCCACCGGCGCAGCGCAGCGAGTTGCGTCGGATGCAGGCTATGGGCATCATCGAAAATGACCAGCGGCCTGAGCTGCAGTACCTGTCCGCCGTCGGTAATACGGAACGACTCGATCACATCAAACGGCCGATAGACTGCCGCGGCTTCGCGATCGATGTCCTCGATATCGGGAGGCATCAACGCCGCCGAGATTTTATAGATCGCCAGCTCAACCTCGCGCGCCCGCGTAAGCAGGGCGGGACCATGCGTTCCGCCAATCGCGGTGAGCGCGGCGTCAGCTTCAGCGCGCGGAATGATTTCCACGCGATCGAGCGGTATCCCAGCGGCTTGAAAGTTGCGGAGCCAAGTTAGTACGGTTCGCGCCTGCAACAGCGCGATCATGAGGCCCGTCTTGAGATCCTCAGGATAGGGAAATTCCCAAAACTCGCGGTACTCGGCTTCAAGCGGCAGGCGGCCGCCGATCACAGTTGGGCGTTCGTCTTCGATCGCTCCACAAGCCGTCAAGGTGTCAATCAATGCCTTATAGGTGTTCAGGCCGCGGTTGCGAAGCAGTGTCGTCAGCGTGGAGAACTGGAAGAGCCGCGCCAGAGTGGTCTTACCGCTGCCCGGCGTTCCGATGATCATCGCAAGCCTGTCGTATAGTCGCCCCTCTTTGGCAGGTTTCTGGAAGAAGGTCGCAAGCGGCTCCGGCGTCACGACGGCTAAGAAAGCCTCGTCGTCTCGGAGATATTCGGTCGCTCGTTTCTCGAAAGGGTTCGCCATGCCGTCGCTTTTAAGCGTGCCGCTGACGGCGGCGGAACAGGGGGCGCATCGCCGGCACGACTGCGTTCTCCTGTACACCACCGTCAGTCTCGGCCCACAACAGCGCGACCGAGTTGTTGGGCGTGTTGTGCTCAAGCACCAGCGGAAGCGCGCAGCCGCCATAGCCAAGACCCAGATGGGGCGCGCCACCAACTTCGGTATGCTTCGTCTGGATCTTTGGATCATAGTAAGTCTGCGTCAGCTTGATGAACGCAGCATGCCGGCTATCGGTGTTGATTGGCAGATCCTGCGGTAGAATCGTGCCGAAGGAAGCGTGGACCTGTTTGGCCCATCCATCGCCGTTGAGTGCCGGCAGTGCTTCTTGATGGCGCTGGACGATAGCTTGGGCAGCGCCGGCCGAAGCGACGTAGTGGTGGATGCATAATTCCCAGCCCGGCGCGAGAATTCGATCGCCACCCAGCGCTGTCACCGCACTTTCGATCGACTCACGGAATTTAATGAGCTTTCCCTTCCACTTCTGCTTTTTCTGATCGTACCGGAGAAATGTTGTTCCAGTGCCGGTAAAGTCGTCAATCAGATAGACCAAACGAAAGCGCGCTTCGGGATCGCCGACGTCGGCGCGCAGGTTTTCGAGCAAGTCTGCCCATTTGTCTCTGTCGACCTGTGTTGCCAGAACCAGCTGCTCATTGGTGATCAGGCCGACATTAGCGTGCCGCACAGTGTCGATCCGGGCACCATCGCTCAGGCCCATGAATAGAGTTTGCCGCCGAAGCCGTTCAGCCGCTGCGCGGCCGTCGGCGTCAGCGAGAACACGATAGGTCGGGATGCCCCGCTCAGCTGCAACCGTACGGATAATCCGGTCCCGAACGGTTCGAGGATAAAATTGCTCGACCAGGCGGTGCATTTCGCTGGGGCCAATGTAGACAAGGGTGTACCTGACGAATGCGTACGCGGTTTCGCGCTCGGCGGGCGTAAATTGCTGCAGCCAGGTTGCTAGACTTTCGATAAAGCGCATGCCGGCCTGGAAGTCTCGGTAGCCGTCGTATTTCAGGCGCGCCATGAGCCGGAGCCATTGGAATTCCTCTCGCGCCCGTTCATCGGGCCAGTCCATGATCTGGCCCAGTATCTTGAGGCCAAGGTCCTGATTCATGCGAGGGCGCCCTTTGCAAAGCCGAGGATGCCGTCCTTCACGTGTAGAGATGAGAGATATTCAAACGTGGCCGCAGGCCCGCGTTGTCCCGGCTGCGCCAGATTCCAGCACGTGGCAGGATCGACACTAATCTCGTCGACGCCGAGTGCGTAAGGCCCACGCAAGAGCTCGTAATCATTACCAGGCCAGCGTCCCCGGTCACCAATGGCGAGCAACGGCGCGGAGCCGGCCAGATCACGCAGATGGGTCAGAATATTAAGCTTTGAAACTCCGGCCGCCACGATGTCGACCGAATGGCTCGATCTGGTGACGGTGACATCGGCGGTATCGGTCATCATGATGATCTGCCGTGCCAAGTCCCAAAGCCGGCTTTCGGGTATGACTCGAGTGACTTCCAGCGTAATTTGATAGCGCCGTTCGGTTTGCCGAGCGACCTGTGCGAGTTCGGGCTGATTGCGCAGCGCTGCGGCGAGCGATGCAAGCGCAGCGCACGTGCCTTCGGAGCCATCCGGTGCGTCTTCGTCGTCCAGCCGCGCGATCTCGGCGCCATTGTAATAGCCAATCAGAATCTTTGGCCAAAGCGTCTTCGGAAGCCGAGCCTGAAGATCTCGGCGGACCGACGCGCCGCGGCCGGTCGCGATAGCAACCCAAGCCCCCGCTGTTGCGATGCGTTCTAGCTGCGCGCACATCGACTCGCTGGCTGGCATGAAGCGGTCGCGTGTATCGACAATAGTGCCATCGTAATCAAGAACGACGCCTGCAAAGGCCGCCGCACGAAGCCCATCGCGGAAAGTGCCGAGCGCGAGCCGCCAGCGATCGAGCTCGCCGGCGCCCGCCATACGCTCGGGAGCAACGCCGGCCTTGCGCGCTATAGCCGCAGCGTCCCGCGCCGTGAGGCCGGTAAGGCTTTCTGCTCGCCCTGCACGAGGCAACGGTAAATTGTACAGCTTTCGACCAAAATCAGGCACACCCGGCCGGCCCGGGTCGATACCGCGCGCGGCGCCGGCCCAACCGCTGACACGTAGGGCCGCAACCAGAGCTGAGAGCGCGGTGGCGCTGGCGTTTCCGGCAAAACTCAGCTGCGCCTGAGGAATCTCCGGCGGAATCAACGCCAGGGTCCGCTCGGCCAATGACCGGTCGTCATCGGTGACGAAAGCGAGAACCCCGCTCGTCTCGCCGCGCTTGGCCAGCCAGTGATGGCGGCCATGGGCGAAGTTGCGATAGTCCGCGAGTTGGAGATTGCCGAGCGCGGCTTCTGTGAACTTGGACTCCAGATCGATGGCGCCAATGCGGGTCGAGGAACCATGGAGGACAAGCGTCGTTGGCCGCGACCATAGCTGCGTGGTTGCGTCTTCCCAGGTGGCGGCTGCGTTCGAATCCTCTTGCACGAGCGGGCGGAGGCTCGCTGCGGCGTCAGTCCATTCGGTCTCGAAGCCGAACTCCGCTTCGTAGGCGCGGGCAAGGAGCGTGGTGAAGCCAAGCAGTGAATTCGTGGCGAGGAAGCCGTCCTTGCCTGCCGGGGGTGGGTAGATGAGCAGATCCACGAACGGATGAGCGCGGCAGAGCTGGGCGAGAGGGCTGTCTTCGCGCCCGCACAGGACGGCCAGCTGCCGCGGTTCGCGTCCGATCAGCGCCTTGGCGGCGGCGATGATATCGACGTTGCCACCACCGGCGCTGAGTAGCCAGGTGGTGACAGTCTGGTCTAGCGGTTCTTCGACGGCTTCCAGAGGTGTGGCCACAGCCGCGATCCGTGCCGTAAAACGCTGGTGGAAGCTTGCCAGCGCGTGAGCAGCCGTGAGGGAGCCGCCGGAGCCGATGGCGCGCAAGGCAGACAGACCAGCTGTTCGGACTGCTTTCCGCAATGGGCTGACGTCAGCCGAGGCCGCCCACTCAAAGGTGTCAGCCAACTTTGCCATTTCACTCGCATAGGGGCGCGCCATGGTCTTCGAAACTCCGATCGCCTTTTTCAAGCCGACTCGCGTGAACAAAATAGGAACATACCATGTGGCGAGTCGCTGACAGCCATAATCTAGCACTGTTGTCCGAAAAATGTAGCCTTCTTCGGACAACGGAACTTTGACTTGTCCGAAAAATGCGTAATCCTTCGGACATGCCCGATTCAGCTAGCCCTGATCTCCGCTCCCGTTTGCTCCCGCGTATCCAGTCCGACGGCGACACCGTATGGACGCCAGCGGACTTCGCTGACCTCGGGGGACGTGCCGCCGTGGATAAAGTACTGCAACGACTCGTTGCCGCCGGAGAGCTGCGCCGGATTGATCGTGGACTCTATGATCGTCCTCGCCGAAATCAGCTAACAGGGCGTGATACCGTACCTGACTATCGCGCGGTGATCCGCGCTGTCACCCGGCGTGACCAGGCCCGCTTTGTTGTCGACGGCATGACCGCCGCCAACGATCTTGGTCTGACGACGGCCGTACCTGCTCGAATCGAAGTGCTGGTAGATACGCGGCTCAAGCCGATCAAACTTGGCGCCCAGGAAATTCACTTCAAGCCGGCGGCGCCGAGCCGCCTCTTCTGGGCTGGTCGTCCCGCCATGCGGGTCGTCCAGGCGCTCCATTGGATGCAAGACGTCTTGGCCACTCCAGAGGAGCATGAGCGCGTGGCGAACCACCTTCGCCGCCTTTTTGCCGACCCAGAACATGGACCTGCGCTCGGCGATGACCTGCGCCAAGGTTTCTCGGCGCTGCCGATTTGGATGCAGGACTTCCTGCGTGAGCTGATCTCACCGGCGCCGGAGGCGCAGGCATGAGTGCTGAAGCTTACCGGGAAGTGATTGCCGCGCCCGCGCGCGATCGTCTTGACCTCTTTCTAGCCGCGGCCAATCGGCTGGGCGCACCGATCGGCAATGTGGAGAAGGATTTTTGGGTCTGCTGGACCTTGAACACACTCTATCACCGACTCTCATCAGACGGTCCGCGCCTTCTGTTCAAGGGCGGTACGTCGCTCTCCAAAGCCTACGGGCTCATTCAACGGTTTTCTGAGGACATCGACGTCACAGTCTTTCGGGACGATCTCGACCAAGCCGCCTCCGTCGAGGAGCTTCAGAGACTATCGGGAAATAAGCGAAGGGCGCGTCTCGACGCGATCCGCGATGCCTGCCACGCTTACGTCACCGGGGATCTTCGCAATGCCCTGGCGGCCGCACTTGCCGAGGATACCGCAGGGGCCGGCCGCATCGAGGTTGATGTCGAGGACCCCGATGGACAGACGCTTCTCGTGTGGTATCCCGAAGTCGAGCCACGCGACGCAGGCTACGTACGTCCAGCGGTGCGTATCGAGTCCGGTGCCAAGTCAGCGCTCGATCCGAACCGACCCGCGTTGGTCCGCCCTTATGTAGCCGACGAAACAGATGCGCTCGACCTCTCGGTGCCAGAGGTGACGACCATCGAATCCGGTAGAACTTTTTGGGACAAGGTCGTGATCGCGCACGGATTGCGACGGTGGTTTGAACGTCGTGGCGTTTTGCGCCAGGAAGGCCAGCGGATTTCGCGTCACTACTATGATCTGCATTGCCTACTCTCGTCGGATGCTGGTCAAGCGGCCCTCGCCGACGTCACGCTCGCGAAAGACTGCGTCAGCCATGCAAGGATGTTCTTTGACCGGCCGGACTTTGATCTGGCTACCGCCGAGCCGGGCACGTTCGCCATTACACCGTCGCCGGCGATGGTGGATGCGCTGCGCCGGGACTATGCGAACACACAGGCAATGATCTTCGGCCGCGCCCCGGACTTCGACGCCATCCTTGCCTCCCTAGCGACACTGGAAGCGACAGCCAATCGGGCCGAAGCCGAGACGGACCGCGAAGGGGGTAGCTGAATGGTGGAGGGCCAAAGAGGATATTTTGTTGTCTTGTCTCATGGCACCCGGGTGCCGGTCCAAGCGCAGTCGACAGCCTATCTTCAAACGGATAACTGGGACGATTGGTTCAAATTCTCAACTCTTTACTCTTTGGTCATCTTCGATGCGGAAGGCGAGCGGCACGACATTGGTGGTGTCAAGATCGGTGAGTTCGGCATGGCTGAAAACCAACGCCGACCGGACATCCCAACTAGCTTTGATGAGCTTGACCAGAGGTTCTTCTCCCTCGGGCAAGATGACAGTTACTATGACGACCTGAACAATCTCGGCCCTGAGATGCGCGATAGAATTTTGCACGGTCTCCGGGATGTCGCACTTGACCCCGAGCTATTTGAACGCGCCCTCGATTAAAAAGTCACAGGCACATCGCTGCTGCGCTCAGTGTCGCCGGCAACCGTTCGCGGTCAATTCCATCGCATAGCCAGGGGCGGCGTCCGTCTGACGCGCTACGAATTCAGCTATACAGCACCACGACCGACCTCGCGACGCATCAACCCGCTGACCCTGGCGTTCGTTGTCGAGCCGGAGTCTCAGCCACCAACGAACATTCATGTTTTGATCGGTCGAAATGGTGTCGGCAAAACGACACTGCTCAACAATATGACCCGCGCAATCGTCGAGAAGAATGCGGAGGCGTCCGAGGTTGGCGCGTTTTCGATCGAGGTTGATGACTTGCTGGAGGAGCGGCTCTTCACCAATTTGGTGTCAGTGACTTTCAGTGCGTTCGATCCATTCGAGCCACTGCCGGTTCGGCAGGATAAATCGGAAGGTGTGCAATACGCATATATTGGTCTCAAACGGGCAGGCCTCAGCAAGGACGGGAAGCCGCTTCCGCCAAAATCGCCGGAGCGCTTGTCGATCGAGTTCGGGATCAGCGTTTCAGTTTGCCGGCAAGGGGCTCGGGCTAGCAGATGGCGCCGCGCGCTCGAGATGTTGGAGGCTGACCCGATCTTCCGTGACGCCGAAGTCGCAGCCTTGGCCGATGACATTATCGACGACGATGAACTGAAAGTGCAAGCGCGTAAGCTGTTCGCAAAGCTGAGTTCTGGACACAAGATTGTTCTGCTGACGATTACCCGGCTCGTCGAAACTGTTGAAGAAAAGACCCTCGTCCTTCTCGACGAACCGGAAGCGCACCTTCATCCACCTCTTCTATCAGCTTTTGTGCGCGCACTGTCCGATCTTTTAATCAACCGAAACGGAGTGGCAGTCATCGCCACCCATTCTCCCGTCGTTCTCCAAGAGGTGCCGCGAAGTTGCGCCTGGAAGATTCGTCGTACCGGTGCGCGCTCGGTAGCAGAGCGACCCGACATCGAGACTTTCGGGGAGAATGTAGGAATTCTAACGCGTGAAGTTTTTGGTCTCGAGGTTACAAACTCTGGCTTTCACAAGATGCTCAGAGACGCGGTTGCTCGCGAGGCCGATTTTGACGCCATAGTCGAAAGTTTCAATAATGAGCTCGGTGGTGAGGCGAGGGCCATTATTCGAGGGCTACTCGCCGCGCGCGGCGCTGATGGCGAAGACGATAATTAATGTGGACGCTTGATCGACCGGCACCGACGCCACGTGCATCCTTCACTGCTTGCATCAGCCGGGTGCGGAATCAAGCGCTTAAGGCGCGCTTGGAGGGTGTAACTCAGGCAGTCGTCGATGCATCGACTGCATTTGATGCAGCCGCGAAGCGGCACGCCTTGCATCAACTCGGGCAGGATCCACTCGTCGGTGGCACCGTCACCACGAAGGAGATGGAGAAGGTATATACCCAGCGCATGGCGAAGAGCGGCGCTCCGGGGCGCGCCATCTACGACGAGATTTTTAGTTCCTCACCCCAAGGGCGATGCCCATTATGTGCCCAGCGCCCCGTGGCAACGCTAGATCATCACCTTCCCAAGGCGCATTATCCAGCATTGGCTGTTACTCCTCTAAACCTCGTTCCATCCTGCTCCGATTGTAACAAGGCGAAGCTAAGCGCTGTCCCCCAAAAGGCCACTGAGGTCGGCCTGCATCCGTATTACGATGAAATTGATGACGAGGTCTGGCTTGCCGCACGCGTCGTGGAGACGGCACCAGCGGCACTGCGTTTTCATGTGGTCACGCCCGCCGGCCGGGATGGCGTTCTCGCGGCACGCGTGAAGAACCATTTCCAAACGCTTGGCCTCGGAAAACTCTATGCGTCGGAAGCGGCGGAAGAACTTGTCAATATTCGCCATCAGCTGGTTGAGATGCATCGCGACGGAGGGCTAGAAGTCGTGCGTAGCGAGCTGGAGACGCGCGCGGCGAGTTGCTCGCTGGCTCGACGTAACGGTTGGCGTGCCGCCACATATAAAGCCTGGGCAGCGAGTGACTGGTTTTGCGACGTGGGCTTCGCGCCTGTAGGATAACACGACGCGCCCATGGTTGTTGCTATATGATCAATTTCTCCCGTCGTTTCGCCGTATCGGCGAGAGTATTGGCCCCAATACTCTTATTCGCATTATGCCAATCGGCTTCCGCCCAAGTCAGAATTTCCCAGTTGGTCGGCCTATGACGCAAGGAAGCGCTGAGCCGCGCTGCTCTGGGTGTGACCGCCCTCGCCCCATCGTGTCCAAACGATTGCAGCAGGCGCCCCCAATGATGCAAGCTGCCGCAGGACTCTATGGCGACGAGAACTGGCGGAAGCCGCTCGAAGTAGCGGATCATCTCGGCTCGCCGAAACTGGCGCCGAACGACCACTATCTCATTCTCATCAACACCGCGAAGCTGGAACACGGACTTCGAAGTATCCATGTCGATACGAACGGGACATTCATTAGACTTTCCTCTCATCTTCTGTGACGCCAAGAGCGCCATCAAACCGTGGGGATGAGAGGCCGTCCACACCAGCACATCGGTCAGCCTTCGGTACGAAGGTGGCGCGGCTGCCACGCAAAGTTTAACAGAGTCGTGGACGGACGCCGGCCCGCCTTGGCGCATGTGCGGCAACGAAGCCGGCTGGCGAGATCGTGCACGAAGGTGGTCGGCGGATGCTTCATCGCCGCGAGGTCGACGTCGCTCGGCGTTTTGCAGCGCGCGCACCGGATCTCCAGCCAGGGGAAGTCGCCATTCACGGCCTGGTCGATGGCGGGCGAGGGATCAATCGGCTCTCCTTGGTCATCAGCATCACGATCGCTCCTCCGCCAAGGGACGAATCCTTGCAGCCCTCGATTCGTTCCGGTTGCTAACACAGAGCAGCGATTCCAAATCGTCGGGGCGGGTGCTTGTCCACGTGTTCCGCCGCTCTGTGCAAGACCAGCCACGCAGCAATCTTGTCTTCCTTGTCCACCTCGCGCATGACGATTTTCAGCGCTAGGTCCGGTAAGGGCGCTGCAGCGCCTTTGCCTCATCCCAACGGGCGCGCCGGGACGAAATTTACGCGATTTTGCCGGCTGGGCGGCCTGGCAGTCAACGCGACCGGCCAAGATATAAAGAATGACGGCGTCTGGAAGGCTTATGAATTCACTTGGCAGCCGGACGTAATTCTGTTCTGGGCTCGTTTCGAGGGGCGCTGGCTGCGCGGCACGCCAGTTTCATGATTCCAAGCGGCTGGAACACCCGCCGGCGCTGCACATTCGATAACTGGCCGAAATCCAGTCCGCATGGTTTGCGGTACCTACAAGGTCATTGCAAATGCGTCGAACCGCTGTCGCATTGATTCTCGCCATTCTGTCGAGCGGGGCCTTGGCCGATGATTTTGTCGGACAGGCCAGCGTGATCGACGGCGACACGCTGGACATGCATGGCGTGCGCATCCGGCTTTGGGGCATTGATGCACCGGAAAGCAGCCAGCTGTGCCGCGGCGAAGACAGCTTGCAATATCTTTGCGGTGCGCAGGCCGCAAACGACCTTGACGCCTTCATTGCCCGCCGTCCTGTCAATTGTGTCCCGGTCAGCCTCGACCCGTATGGCCGCACGGTTGCGACCTGCTCGGTCGCTAGTGTGGATCTCGGGGAATGGCTTGTACGCAACGGTCTTGCGTTGGATTGGCCCCAATACTCGAAGGGCAGATATCGCGAAGCTCTGCGCGAGGCTGAGCGCACCGGCCAGGGTCTCTGGAACGGCAGTTACGTGGAGCCGTGGCTCTATCGTGCATGCATCCGCGCACGTGGAAAGCCGTCCGCCTGTTCGGATGATGCAAATGCCCACCCTTGATGCGATCCCGGCAAGGCGCCAATCCACAACGTGCATTGGCCAATCACCGAACTTGGGCCGGTGGCTCTGGCGCGGTTTGGGCGACTCACGCTACCCATCATTCCCAGTCACCTCACTGCACAATGGGAATGAAATGGTTGCTGCCACCCGTGAATTGCCGGCCTCTGGTTACGCGCTTGAAGTGGACGGCCGGCTCAAAGCCGAATTTACAACGAGAGACGGCGCCAGGGCAGGTGGCGAAGAGCTCAAGAAGCGTTTTCCCATGCTTCAGATCAGGATCTATGACGCGCAGACGCATGCGCGCGAGGAAATCTAGGTTCTCCGACTCAAGCTTTGGGGGAGTTCTTCCGCTCGCGCGCGTGCGGCTCCGCCGCATCGGGCTTTCGTGAACCGAGCCGCTTTGCGTCTCGGCGATCCGGCTTTAATCCCTCGCGCAAGGGGATGCGGAGCTCCTCGCCGGGGGCACTCGGAAAAGGGGCTCGCCTGCGGCGATCGCTATCACTGCCCCGTTCCCGGGTGCCGCTATTGAACCGGTCCCGTGACGGCACTCGGACCCGCGTGCCCCTTCGGGTCGCTATGCTCACGCTCTCCGGGTGCCATTGGGAGGCGATGCGCCCCTGGCGCACGCCTGGTCGGGCCTGCGGCCTAGAGACTCAATGCCAAAGGCGGGCCGCGTCGCAGATGTCGCATTCTCTCAGGTAGAGGCGAGAGTCAGAGTGTCGGCCGGGTTTTGCCGTGACGGGTTACAGGCTGCGAGAAAGGCTCGCGGCGCCCGTCGCGGAGATCCGCGATGTCCAGACACCATACTCGGGCGCGCACCGGTGAGGACCGGGCAAACCTTTATGACGAAATCACCAACAAGATCATCACCGAACTGGAGGCTGGCCGAGTGCCATGGGTGCAGCCTTGGGGGACCGCGGCGGCGAAGGCGCCTCTGGCCATGCCGAAAAGCGCAGCGTCCGGCCGTCAATACAGCGGCATAAACATTCTAATTCTCTGGGGTACCGCCACGGAACGTGGATTCAGCGGTCAGAGCTGGCTTACCTTCCGCCAGGCGCTGTCGCTCGGTGGTCACGTCCGCAAGGGCGAGCGCGGCACGACCGTCGTCTATGCCGACCGCTTTGTGCCGGTCGACGAAAAGCGCCGCGCACATGAGACCGGCGAAGAGGCACAAGCTGTTCCATTTTTGAAGCGCTTCACAGTTTTCAATCTCGATCAATGCGACGGGCTGGGTTCGGACATCGTAACCGCTGCGCCACCACCGCCACCCGGCATGATCGAGCCGACGGTCGATGCTCTGATCAAGGCGAGCGGCATCGACTTCCGGATCGGCGGCAACCGCGCCTTCTATGCGCCGACGGAAGATTATGTGCAGGTGCCCCCACCGCAAGCCTATTTCGAACCGATCAATTGGCATCGAACGGCCCTGCACGAATTGGCGCATGCCAGCGGCCATCCATCACGTCTCAACCGCGACTTGTCGGGCAGCTTTGGTACCAGGAAGTACGCCTTCGAGGAGTTGGTTGCGGAAATCTCGTCCGCGTTCGGTTGCGCCTCGCTCGGTATCGTGCCCACGGTGCGGCACGCCGACTATATCGGCTCGTGGCTTGAAGTCTTGCGCGAGGACAATCGTGCAATTGTCCGGGCCGCTTCCCAGGCCAGCAAGGTCGCGGACTATCTCCTTGGATTCTTGCCGGAAGTGGTTGTCGACATCACCACGGAGAGAGCGGATCAGGAAGCGGCGTGAGGTTCTCCTCCGTCACCGCGAGCACGAGAGTGAGAGGGCAGGGGCGTTTCCGCGACGGGTTGGAGGTCGAGAGAGAGGCTCTCGGCTGCCCGTCGTGGAGAATCGATATGACGAAGGCTGTCCAAAAGATCACGCTGTCCCCCTCACGCGACATTCCGTTCAACAAGCTGGTCCTCAGCCAGTCCAACGTCCGGCATGTGAAGGCGGGCATTTCCATCGAGCAGCTCGCTGAAAGCATCGCGCAGCGTACGCTGCTGCAAAGTCTAAATGTGCGGGCGGCTGTGGACACCGAAGGCAATGAAACCGGCATGTTCGAGGTGCCGGCAGGCGGCAGGCGTTATCGGGCGCTGGAGCTTCTCGTCAAGCAGAAGCGCATGGCAAAGACCCAGGCAGTTCCTTGCGTTGTGCGCGAGGGGGCATCGCTGAGGACGATTCGCTTGCGGAGAATGGCGAGCGAATTGGGCTTCATCCGCTCGATCAGTTCCGGGCATTCCAGACCTTGAGTGGCTCCGGATTGTCCGACGAGGATATCGCTGCCCGGCATTTCGTGACACCGGCCGTCGTGAAGCAACGCCTCCGGCTGGCGTCGGTGTCGCCAAAGCTCCACGACGTCTATGCCGAAGACGGCATGACACTCGAGCAGCTCATGGCTTTCTCTGTTACAGCCGACCACGCCAGGCAGGAGCAGGTCTGGGAGAACGTCAGCCGATCCGGCTATGATGAGTCCTATCAGATCCGGCGAATGCTCACGGAAAATACCGTGCGCGCGTCCGATCGCCGCGTTTAGTTCATTGGGCTGGATGCTTACGAGCAGGCTGGTGGCGGCGTTTTGCGGGATCTGTTCGAGCACGATGATGGCGGTTGGCTTCAGGACGTTGCTTTGCTCGACCGTCTCGTGACAGAAAAGCTCAAAGCCGAAGCCGAGACGATTGCAGCCGAAGGCTGGAAGTGGATTTCGGTCGCCGTCGAATTCCCCTACGGCCACACGGAGGGCCTGCGCAAAATCGAGGGCAAACCTGTCGATCTTTCCCTGGAGGATCAGGCCACCGTCGACACCCTCGGCGCGGAGCAAGCCAAGCTTGAAGCCGACTATCAGGATGCCGACGAGTTGCCCGACGACGTCGACCAGCGTCTCGGCGAAATCGAGACGGCACTACTCGCGTTCGAAGACCGGCCGATGGTTTACGATCCGGCCGAGATCGCCCGCGCCGGCGTCTTCGTCAGCATCGATTTCGAAGGGCGCCTCTCGGTGGATCGGGGTTACGTCCGGCCGGAGGACGAGGTGGCCGCGGTCGATCCTGATGTCGGTCAGGGCGCCGATACACAATGGATCGAGGCGAAGGAGGCAGGTAGCTCCGTCCAGCGCACGGTCATCGCGTTTGCTGGCGGCGCTGCTGATACTGAAGACGATGACGAGGACGCGACCAAACCTCTGCCGGATCGCCTGATCACGGAGTTGACAGCGCATCGCACGCTGGCATTGCGGGATGCGCTGGCGGAAAATCCTGCAATTGCGTTCCAGGCGGTGCTGTACAACTTCGTGCTGATGGCTTTTTACCGGTTCGCATCGACCGGAAGCTGCCTTGAGATCAGCCTTCGCACGCCGACCTTTCCGGCTCAAGCGACTGGCTTGAGGGAAAGCGCGTCCGCGAAGGCCGTGGAGGCCCGGCACGATTCCTGGAAAGCACGGTTGCCGAAGGGCGAGAATGATCTCTGGGATGCGCTCACAGCCCTCGACGGCGCCGCACAGGCATCCCTGTTCGCTCACTGTGCGTCATTTGCGGTCAACGCCGTCCATGAGCCGGCCAACCGCTACAATCAGGGCCGCGTATCCGCCCCCGGCGTCCGCACCCGGCTCGACCGGGCTGACGTGCTGGCACGAGCGGCCGGCCCGGCCTCGACATGTTCAAGCGAGCTGGAAGCCCTCCGTCGACAATTATCTCGGCCGGGTCACCAAGCCGCGCATTCTGGAGGCGGTGCGGGAAGCAAGAGGCGAATCGTCCGCGCAACTGATCGACCACCTGAAAAAGGCGGACATGGCCAAGGAGGCCGAGCGTCTTCTCGATGGTTCGGGCTGGTTGCCGGAGCCACTGCGTCTTGTCGATCCCAATGCGGCGTCAGGGGAGCAGGAGAGTGAAGCGGGCCCGCTGCCCTAATTCCTCGCCGAGGACGAGGATCGGGACAACGCGAGCGACGATGATCCGCAACAGCTCGACGCGGCTGAGTGACATCGCAGAAGGGACGGCTCCGGCCGTCCGGCAATTGCTTGGGGACCGGTGTGCCGCGCCGGTCCCCATTTTTATGGGCGAGAGCTGAGAGGGAGAGCCGGGCCGGGAAGGGTTTGAGCCGTCGGGTCTTAAGGAGAGCACCTGATGGTTCGACCCGTTTCCTGCTCTCCGAAAGAACCCTGCCATGACCGAATCTCTCGCCGGCGGCGCGGCCGCCGCGCCGCTCTCGATGCGCGCCGCTGCATCTCTCACCTCCGCCGCCGTCAGGGCCGCCCGACAGCTCTCGACCGATCTCGAGCGCGGCCGGCGCATCGATGCCGCTGTCCTGCGCGGCGCCATGGAAGCTGCCGTCCGCGCTTCCGACGCCACTGGCGTCTGGAACTGGAAGACCGCCTACGATGTCTGCGAGGCGGCAACCGTTCTGTTCCTTCGCAGGTTCGGTCCGGCCATCCGGACCAAGGCTGACTCGACGGCCGCGATGCCGCCGATGCTCGCGAAGATCGCCAGTCTTCTTCCCACCCACACACGCCGCTCGGAGGACAGCCAGGCCCTTCAACAATTCTCGCCGCCGATCCCGCTTGGGCTCGCCGCATGCACCGCGGCCGGCATCACGCCGTCCGATCGGGTTTTGGAGCCCTCTGCGGGGACCGGCTTGCTCGCCATCTTTGCCGAGCTCGCTGGAGGCACCTTGGTACTGAACGAACTGGCCGAGACCCGCGCGGCGTTGCTCGACCAACTATTTGCCAAGGTTACGGTCACGCGGTTCGACGCCGCCCAGATCAATGATCACCTCGATGCGGGCGTCGCGCCGAGCGTCGTCCTGATGAACCCGCCGTTCTCGGCATTGGCAAACGTCGATCGACGCATGGCGGACGCGGCTATCCGGCATATCGGCTCTGCCTTGGCGCGGCTTTGCGACGGTGGGCGTCTGGTTGCCATCACCGGCGCAAGTCTCGCGCCGGACAATCCGGCATGGCGAGATGCCTTCGTTCGCCTCCAGCAACGCGGGCGGGTGGTGTTTTCTGCCGCCATCGACGGCGCGGTCTACGCGAAACACGGAACGCAGACCGACACAAGGCTGCTCGTGATCGACAAGCGGCCCGCCGCAGATCCAAAGGTATTTCCAGCCTCGCTGGGTATGGCGGGCGATGTTGCCACGTTGCTCGACTGGGTGAGCCGGCATGTGCCTGCAAGGCTGCCCATTGCCACGCCCGTCGTGGTCGACGTCATCAAACGCCCCGCGACGTCTCGGCCGGCCGGTGCCCTTGCACCCAGCTCTTCGTCCACTTCGGGAGACAGCGCGCCAAAGAGCGTCGAACTCACCTACGAGACGGTCGAGTGGACGCCTCCGGAAGGCGCCCGGCTCACCGACGCGCTTTATGAGGAATACGCGCTGCAGGCGATCCGCATTCCGGACGCGCATGCGCACCCCACCAAATTCGTGCAGTCCGCCGCGATGGCCTCGGTCGCGCCGCCGAGGCCGTCTTACCGACCCCATCTGCCGGCCAATCTCGTGGCGAATGGCACTCTGTCGGACGCCCAGCTTGAGAGCGTCATCTATGCCGGCGAGGCGCACTCCGAGTTTCTTGTGGGCTCCTGGACGGTCGATGCGACCTTTGATGTTGTGGCGGCCGCGCGCGACGACGCAGAGAATGCCGTGCGTTTTCGCCGCGGCTGGTTTTTGGGCGACGGCACCGGCGCGGGCAAGGGGCGGCAGGTCGCCGGCATCCTGCTCGATAACTGGTTCAAGGGGCGGCGCCGTGCCGTCTGGATCAGCAAATCCGACAAGTTGACCGAAGACGCGCAGCGCGATTGGTCCGCGCTCGGCATGGAGCGGTTGCTGGTGACGCCGTTGTCACGTTTCCGGCAGGGCACACCGATCCGGCTCGCGGAAGGCGTCCTATTCACCACCTACGCTACGCTGCGCACCGACGAGCGCGGCGAGAAGCTTTCGCGCGTGCGGCAGATCGTCGAATGGTTGGGCTCCGACTTCGACGGAATGATCGTCTTCGACGAGAGCCACGCGATGCAGAACGCGGCAGGCCAGAAGGGCGAGCGCGGCGACCAGGCGGCCTCCCAGCAGGGGCGCGCGGGGCTGAGGCTCCAGCACGCCTTGCCGAATGGCCGTGTCGTCTATGTCTCGGCGACGGGCGCCACGACAGTGCACAATCTGGCTTACGCCCAGCGGCTGGGTTTGTGGGGTGGAGATGATTTCCCGTTCGCTACCCGGGCCGAGTTCGTCGAGGCGATCGAGGAGGGCGGCGTCGCGGCCATGGAGGTGCTGGCGCGCGACCTTAAGGCGCTCGGTCTCTACGCGGCGAGGTCTCTATCTTACGAGGGCGTCGCGTACGAGCTCATCGAGCACCAGCTCACGCCCGAGCAGGTTCGGATCTATGACGCGTACGCCGGCGCGTTTAGCGTCATCCATAACAATCTCGATGCGGCAATGCGGGCCGCCAACATCACCGGCGAGACCGGCACGCTGAACGGCCAGGCTAAATCGGCCGCGCGATCTGCCTTCGAGAGTGCCAAGCAGCGCTTTTTTGGCCACCTCCTGACCTCAATGAAAACGCCGTCGTTGATTCGCTCGATCGAGCGTGATCTCGACGCCGGCCATGCCGCCGTCATCCAGATTGTCTCGACGGGCGAAGCGCTGATGGAGCGCCGGCTCGCCGAGATTCCGACCGGGGACTGGGGCGACGTCCGGGTCGACATCACCCCACGCGAGTATGTCCTCGATTACCTCGCCCATTCCTTTCCGATCCAGCTCTACGAGCCCTTCTCGGACTCGGAGGGCAACCTCTGCTCCCGGCCCGTCTATCGCGACGGCCAACCGGTCGAGAGCCGGGAGGCCGTCGCCCGCCGGGACCGCCTCATCGAGAAGCTCGCCTCGCTGCCGCCGGTGCCTGGGGCGCTAGACCAGGTCGTCCAGCGCTTCGGCACCGACATGGTCGCCGAAGTGACCGGCCGCTCGCGCCGCATCGTTCGCAAAGGAGACCGGCTGGTCCTTGAAAACCGGGCCGCTTCCGCAAACCTCGCCGAGACGTCGGCCTTCATGGATGAGGTTAAGCGGATCCTCGTGTTCTCCGACGCGGGCGGCACGGGGAGGAGCTACCATGCCGAGCTGTCGGCGCGGAATCGCCGCCTGCGCGTCCACTATTTGCTCGAGCCCGGCTGGAAAGCGGACGCCGCGATCCAGGGGCTCGGCCGTGCCAACCGGACCAACGAGGGGCAGCCGCCGCTGTTTCGTCCTATCGCTACCGACGTGAAGGCCGAAAAGCGATTTCTGAGCACCATTGCCCGTCGGCTCGACACGTTGGGCGCGATCACGCGCGGCCAGCGCCAGACCGGAGGGCAGGGCCTGTTCCGGCCCGAGAACAATCTCGAAAGTCAGTACGGGCGTGATGCGTTGCGCCAACTCCACACGCTGCTCGCGCGCGGCAAGGTCGAGGGCTGCTTGCTCGAGAGGTTCGAGGATGCGACCGGCCTGAAGCTCACGGATCCCAATGGGCTCAGGGATGACCTGCCGCCGATCACGACTTTCCTGAACAGGTTGCTGGCGCTCACGATCGATCTTCAGAATATCCTGTTCACCGTCTTCGAGCAGCTGTTGACTGCTCGGATCGAGGGCGCGGTTGCGTCAGGCAGCTATGACGTCGGGTTGGAAACGCTCCGCGCCGAGAGCTTTGTTGTCACCGACCGGCGCACGATTTACGTTCATCCCGGCACCGGCGCCGAAACCCGGCTTCTCACGATCACCCAGCGCCAGCGTAATCGTCCAATGAGCCTGGATGATGCTCTTGGTCATCTTTCCGATCGTAGCGCCGTCCGACTGATCAATGAGCGCTCGGGCCGTGCCGCCGTACAGCTCGCGGCTCCGAGCTTCATGCTTGATGACGGCGAGATCGAACGGCGCGTCCGCCTGATCCGCCCCATGGAGCAGCACGGCGTCTCCTTAAGAACGATGGTCGAAAGCCATTGGGTCGAAGCCGACCGCGAACGCTTCGCCGCGGCCTGGCTGGCGGAGGTTGCCGAAGTCCCCGAGTTCATGGAAAGCACAATCCATGTCGTGGCAGGCTTGCTGCTCCCTATATGGAAGCGGCTGCCGAACGAATCGACCCGCGTCTATCGGCTTCAAACCGATGCGGGTGAGCGGATCATCGGCCGCAAGGTCTCGGCGACCTGGGTCGCGAATGCCCTTGCGGCGGACGCGCCGGCGTTGACGCCGGACGCTGCCTTCGCCGCGCTGATGGAGGGACGGACCGTCCTCGAGCTTGCGGAGGGACTCCAACTTCGCCGTGTCCGAGTGATGGGCGCACACCGCATCGAACTCTCGGGCTTCAACGACACCATGCGCGATCGCTTGCGGGCTTACGGCCTCTTTGGAGAGATCATCTCCTGGAAGCTGCGCATGTTCGTGCCGACGGACGCGAGCGGCGTCGAGATCCTGTCGAAGGTGCTCGATACCTATCCGGTTGCGCGCATCGGTGAGCGGGAGGCCGCCTGATGCCCCGCGATGCTTCCGAACTGGCAGGCCGCCTCGCGCGCGAGGCGGAGGCGGTGTGCCGACACTATCTCTCCAATGGCAAGCGGGCGGGCCGGTACTGGCTGGTCGGCGACGTCCACAACACCCCGGGCCGCTCGCTATTCGTGCGGCTCCAGGAATCGCCGAAGGGGCCGGCGGGCAAGTGGACCGATGCGGCAACGGGGGAACATGGCGACCTCCTCGACATCATCCGCAAAAGCCTGGCTTTGCGAGACTTCCACGAGGTCGCCGAGGAGGCGAGGCGATTTCTGAGGCTGCCTCGTACTGAACCGGAACTCGTCCCGAAACCCTTTCGTCCATTAGCACCGGCTGGATCGCAAGAGACGGCAAGACGGCTTTTTGTCATATCGCAACCGATCGAGGGGACCGTGGTCGACGCATATTTGCAGCGTCGCGGAATAGGGCGCATCCACCATGGTGGCAGCCTGCGCTTCCATCCACGCTGCTACTATCGACCGGACGATCATCTGCCGACCGAGACCTGGCCGGCGATGATCGCCTGCGTCACGGATCTCGAAGGACAGATCACCGGCGTACATCGCACCTGGCTCGATCCGGACAGCTTCGATCGTGTTCGGCTCGGCAAGGCTCCGATCGATACTCCACGACGCGCCATGGGCGACCTTCTCGGCAATGCCGTTCGGTTCGGCGTGGTGGACGACGTGCTCGCTGCCGGCGAGGGTATCGAAACCATGCTGTCGTTGCGCTACGTGCTGCCGAGCATGCCGATGGCGGCTGCGCTTTCGGCCAATCACCTCTCAGCCATGATGCTCCCGTCTAGCCTGCGCCGGCTCTATGTTGCGCGAGATGCCGATGCCGCCGGTGATGCGGTGCTGGCAATTCTCAGCCAGCGCGCAGCAGACGCCGGCATTGAAGCGGTCGTACTGTCGCCCCAGCTGGGCGACTTCAACGAAGATCTGCATGTCTTCGGCCTCGACGCCCTCCGAGCAGCATTGCGGCTTCAGCTCGTGCCAGAGGATGTCGTTCGCTTTCTGCATTCGTCGACGGTGGCCGCGGAATAGCTCTTGGTCTCCGATCGACGGTGTATCGGCCGGTCGTAGGCGAGGCCAATACCGGAAGAGAACGCGACCTCGGCCTTCTAGAGGGCGATCGGACGGCAAGCGGCCCGGGCCGGCAATGGCTGCGTCCGGCTATTTTCCGCCGCGCGCCAGCGACGGAAAGACACATTGTGCATGTGGCCAGCGCGCTTTGCATCGCGAAGCAAAATAGCCGGCCTCCGCCATCCTCCGCTACCGCTTCGGCCCTGTCGGGTTCTGGCCCGTTCCGCCTGCCGTCAGAGGATCGCCACGAAGGCCGCGATGGTCGCGGCCGATCCGGCAAAGGACCCTTCCATGACCGACCATGACGACATCGAACCGCCGCATGCCTCTTCCCCGACCGACCACGTCCTCACCGAATTGCAGCTCTTCGGCTACCGCCCCTTCGACGACCAGCCCGATCCAAGACCCCTTCCGGAGGACAAAATGATCGCCGGCGCCGTGGCCGATATCTTCGATGCCCTGGTTGCGACCTTGAACGACACGCGGCTCGAGCCGGACCTCGACGATCTGCTCTGGTCGACCGTGAACCTGTTCCACCGTGCCGTCGATCGCATCGAACGCCACCTCGACGACAACGAGCAGGCGCAGCACCAAAGCCAGCGCGAACAGAACGGCTCCGAAGTACGTTCGGTCGAACTCGAGCGCATGACGACCGAAGGCATCACGCTGATCGAGCGCCGCAATTGCCTGGAACTGTTCCGGGATCAGGCCATCGCGCGATTTGAGGTCAACACCGGTTCAGCCTGGCGCCCACGATCGGGATCATTGGTCAATCACCGAACGCTCACCGCGGCAATGATCGACTCCCGCGACTTCATCGCCGCCAAGCGTCGTTCCGAGACTGAGGTCATGTTGCCACCAGGACCGAAAATCGCACTCACCGGTGGGCTCGACTTCAATGACCATCATCTGATCTGGGATCGGCTCGACAAGGTTCATGTCAAGCATCCCGACATGGTCCTGCTCCATGGCGGCTCGCCCAAGGGTGCCGAACTGATCGCCTCGAAATGGGCGACCAACCGCAAAGTACCGCAGATCGCCTTCAAGCCCGACTGGACGAAGCACGCCAAGGCAGCGCCGTTCAAGCGCAACGATGCCATGCTCGAACTCCTGCCGATCGGCGTCATGCATTTCCCGGGCACGGGAATCCAGGACAATCTCGCCGACAAGGCGAAGCGGCTCGGCATTCCCGTCTGGAGGTTCGGCGGCGCGTGAGCGCCGTCGCCTCCAAGACGCCAAGGTGGAGTTGCACGCCGCAACTCCGCCTCGTTTCGTTTTTACATCCAAAACTGCGCCGTGGTGGTGGTGGAAGGCGCGATCGATAAATCCATGCACATGGAGCCACCACCATGCTCGCGCTTGGACTTGTTCTCAACACACTCGGCATTGGCTTGTTCTGCTGGGCCATCTTTGCGCTCGCTGTGTATGCCCTGCCATTTTTCGTCGCACTCAGTGTCGGGATGTTGGCATTTCGTCATGGCGCGGGCGTCTTCGGCGCACTGCTTATCGGAATTGCTTCTGGCACGCTGACGCTTGCCGCTGGTCAGGTCGCCGTCGCCGTTAGCCGGTCCTTGACCTTGCGCGTCGCCATCGCAACCGTATTCACGGTCCCTGCAGCGATCGCCGGCTATCAGGTGATTTTTGCCCTGTCGCAGATCGGGGTGCCTTCATTGGCTTGGCGCGAGGCGTTCGCATGCCTAGGAGCGGTTTGCATCGGCGGCACGGCATGGACACGCTTGGTCGTTTTTGCGGGGACCCTCCCGTCGGAGTCGGCCGGGGTGGTGGAGAATGCGCCTGAACCAGTTCTCACAGCCGCCGCGCACGAGCGGTGAGGCTTCGTCGCCATCATCGGCCGAGCAAGACGGCACAGGGCGTCGCGTTGAACGAGGGATCATCGAGCTTGAGCGAGAGGTAACCGCGTTCCCTCCTCAGGGCGCTTAAGCAAGCCGTACCGGTCTCTGTCTGGCCCACATAGCTGCGGTGAAGCGACGCGCTCCGTTCGATCATTCCTTCCGGGACGATACCGCCCTTTGCGGCAGATTGTTTCTCTTTCTGCGCCGAACCGTACCAACCCCTTGTTCAGCGCAACCGAGATTCGCCAGTCTTCTTCCTAAGATTGCGGTTCAGCACGCGGACCACGTGGCCTCTTTGATGGCTTGATCTGGCCGAAGACCGGCTGCGCCTCGATCGTCTGAGCCGCAACGCCGTTGACGCGACTTTCTTCCCCTGGGCTTCGCCCATTCCGCGCGAGACAAGAAAGTCGCCACAACGACGTCCTCCGCTGCGCTGCGGCCCGCGAGCGGGTGCGTCGCCAATCGTCTTCGGCCTCTAGATCGCCATCGAGGCCGCGGTGGTCGCGGGCTCGAAACACAACAGGAGAAGTGACATGGCTAATATCGGTTCTTTCAGGAAGGTCGGCAACGACTTCCAGGGCGAGATCGTGACCCTGAGCCTGCAAGCCAAGGGCGTCCGTATCGTCGCCGAGACCAACCGCTCGAACGACAACGCTCCCAGCCACCGCATCTACGTGGGTCGGGCTGAGATCGGGGCAGCTTGGTCAAAGCGCTCCGAAGAGGGCCGCGATTACCTCTCGCTCAAGCTCGACGACCCTTCGTTCAACGCGCCGATCTACGCGAACCTGTTCGATGACGAAGGCGGCGAAGGCTACACCTTGCTCTGGTCGCGGCCGCGCAAGAACGGTGAGTAGGGCTCATGATCGCCCCGCCCGACGACCTCGGGCGGGGCTCCCTCTCGGAGAAAAGCCGACAGAGCAAAGCTGCAGCTGGACCGGCTTGCGTCAGTTGATTTCGAGTTTAAGACACGCACTTACGTGTCGCTTGTCCGCGTGGCTTGAACTCGCCCAATGCTATTGCTTCTTGGAACGTGGACGCGCTGACTTGCGACCCTTAGGCAATGTCTTGGGTGTCGCCGCTCCCTTGGGTGGCTGAACAAAGAACTCAGATAAATGAACACCCAGCGTCTCGGCGAGTCGATCGAGAAGATCAATTGTCGGATTCTCAGATTGCCGCTCAAGGCCGCTCATATATGAGCGGTCAATCCCGGCGTCGTAGGCCAGTTGCTCTTGCGGAATACCGCGATCCACGCGGATCCGGCGCACATTCCAGGCCACGAGCGCACGAGCTTTCATGCGCTCAAACAGCCATTAGGCCGACCATCAAACCACTGGCTATAACCGAACTATTTTGGTAAGTTTCGCTTACAATGCAGATTAGCGAAGTGCGCGCATAACCCTACATGACGAAGCCACCGTTAGATCCCGATGTCGCGGATGTCGCGCCGCATGAGCCGGTGTTGACGACCTATGACGAGCAGCATCTCGTGACGTACTGGCGACTTCTTGATGCCGAAGCCGATCGCGCGGACTGGAAAGAAGTGACCCGGATCGTGTTGCACATCGATCCGGATCGCGAACCTGCTCGCGCCCGCAATGCGTTTGATAGTCACCTGGCCCGCGCAAAATGGATGGCAGACCACGGCTACCGTGACTTGCTTCGCGGCGGCGCGCCCAAATAGCAAAATCTGTCATGAAGAATTCGCACCCGAGAACAGATTTCCCCTCTGACGCGTGATCGCCTGCAGGCATCACGCAATGCATAATTGGCGACTTCCGCAACAATCCCAAGCTTCATAGACATTGCGCCACAATCGTCTTACAGCAGGGGATCACAGCAATGTCCGAGTTCGACTGGCGCTCACCAGAGGCCTATCAGCACGCTATCAAGTCGGGCGAGATGGCGGATTTCGCCTGGGAGTCACTGCGGCGCAGCTCCAACTATCGGGCTTCCTATCGTGAAAATCGATCGCAGATGACTTCCGAATTCCGAAGGAGATGGGGCGTCTGCTTTCGCCCATGACCCGCAGGGGTCCTTTCACCAACAGACTATCTTCTGGGCACCTGAGGCGTTGCCGACGGTGGTGCCGGTCGTTCGCAGCGTGTCCGGCTCAAAAGCGGTCGGCGCGGGGCTACAGCTTGCCGACCTTTCATCGGGCGCCATCAGACAGGCATCTGACGGTTGGCATGCCGTATTGCGCCTTCAAGGGGCACAACATCATCTCTGGCTGAAAGAGGCGCCGCAGTTTGGTGTCTCTTATGCGGCCGAGCTGCCGCTCGATGCGGACTTTGAGATCCGCGCCCACGCCTCACATCGGCTGTGGCGCGCAATCAACGGCCGCCCGCCGGGACCTCCCCTTCATCAGCTTTCGGCGCAGCGGCGCGAACGACTCGTCTTGGTGCTGCGAGCGCTCGATGGACACATGGAGGGTGCTTCCTATCGCGTCATCGCCGAGGTGCTGTTCGGCCGAAAACGCATCCCTGAGCGCGCCTGGAAAACCCACGAATTGCGCAGCCGGACCATCCGCCTGGTGCAGGCTGGCTTGGCTCTGATGCGCGGTGGCTATCGCGCATTGCTACGTCCCTCATCTCGCAAGGAGTAGAGCAGGGGTGCCGAAAATCATCGCTCGATCTTCGGCATCCCCCTAAGCACGCTGACTGCGCCATCGTGACCGTCGACGCGCGGGCCGAGCCGGCCGCGCTCCAGACGACCACGGAGCCTCGCAAATGCCCGATCCGAACGCCGGCCTGCCGCCGCGATACCTGCGCACGCCCGAAGCGGCGCGCTTTCTCGGACTCTCCGGCCGAACCCTGGAAAAGCACCGCACCTATGGAACAGGCCCGACCTACCGCAAGCTCGGGGGTCGCGTTGTGTATGCGATCGAGGACCTGAAGGCGTGGGTTGACCGTGGCGCCAAAACGTCCACCAGCGATCCCGGCACAGGCACGGTCCTGCCCGCGAAGCGGCACACACCCATTCCGTATGCCGGCAAGGAGCGGCGCTGACCCATGCCGGACAGCAACTCCACTGCAAGCAGCAGGCGGCGATCAGAGCGCGACCAACTCGATCTGTTTCGCGCCCTCCCGGGCGATCTGGCGCCACGGGACGCGCAAGACCTGATGGCGTATCCGTTCTTTTCGCTGGCAAAGTCGAGGCGCATTGTTCCCATCGATTTCCGCGCAGGCACCGTCACCATTCGTGTTGAGGCCGTGGCGGAACATGGCATGGCGACGATCTGGGACGCGGACGTTCTGATCTGGGCTGCCTCGCAGATTGTCGAAGCCCGTGATGCCGGCCTGAAAACGTCCCGGCTGATGGCAGCGACGCCTTACGAGATCCTGACCTTCGTCGGCCGCGGCACCAGCGTGCGCGACTACGACCGCCTGAAAGCCGCACTCGACCGGCTGCAATCGACCACTGTGATGACATCGATCCGTCAGCCAAGCGAACGGCGGCGGCATCGCTTCTCCTGGATCAACGAATGGAAAGAGACAGCCGATCTGCACGGGCATGCCCGTGGAATCGAGCTGATCCTGCCCGATTGGTTCTACACGGGCGTTCTCGATGAAGCACTCGTGCTGACGATCGACCGCACCTATTTCAATCTGACCGGCGGGCTGGAGCGTTGGCTCTATCGCCTCGTCCGCAAGCACGGCGGCCGTCAGAATGGCGGTTGGAGCTTCGATCTCGTGCACTTGCATGCGAAGTCCGGGAGCCTGTCGCCGTTTAAACACTTTGCCTACGACCTGCGTCAGATCGTCCGTCGTCAGACATTGCCAGGCTATCGGCTCATCATCACGCGTCATCCGAATGGCGCCGAGCGACTGAATTTCGCACCAGCCCCCATCGGCCCGTTGAGCAAGCGACTGCGCAAGCGTGGCCTCGTCCTTCCTGCTGGGGATAAGCTGTGAATTCGCTCGTGCTATCAGGGACCAGAACGCTCGTGCCATCGGGGACCCGATGCTCGTGCTATCGGGGACCGGAATCAGAGCTAAGGTTCTGCGGCGCCAAGTCTTCCTGCTCCCGTAACTTTACTAACGTACTGACACTAACTTCTTGTTGTGAATCAGTGCGTTGTGAACAAGTCGGCGTTGCGTGCAGCGAAGATGCCTCATGCGCTTACTCTGTCACGCGCAAAACCTTCCTGCAATGCGAATCTGTTCTCCAAGATGCGCGCGCGTGCGCGATCGCGCGCAAAATCACGCAATCGCCAGCACCGGCAGCATCGCATCACGATCGTCGCCTTCCCTTGCGGCAGCTCGCTCGTCGAGGAGAACTCGCTGACGTCCGTGGTTGGCACTGCGACGACCACATGCCGGAATCTGAGGAAAGGGCGGTCAGGCTAACCAGCGCCGTGCTTGATGGCTTCAAACCTCGTCATGAAGCCGCCGGCAAGAAAAGTTGCGATCTCACCCACATCGCCGTCGCGGGAGACGCCGCTCCGCCCTGGCGGAAGGCGACGGCGCGCGTGGAAGCGGCGCGGTCGCGGAGGCCCTTAAGCCGCCGTAGCGACCCGGCCGCGCTTGCCGCCGGCGCCAAACCGGAAGGTGGTGCCATTGGTCCAGATCTTGTGCAGCAGCACGGCGAGTGCGCGTGCGACGGCCGTTGCTGCGCGCTTAAGAACCTTCTTCCTGGCCAGCCGCAGACCCCACAGCCGCAGCTTAAAGTTCTTCGGAATGCGGGTGAGGAGCGCGATCGCCGCCTCGTACAGCATCGCCCGCGTCAGCTCATCGCCGCATTTGGAGATGCTGTCAATCCGGCCGGTCTGGCCGGATTGATAGCGCCGCGGCGTCAGCCCGAAACGGGCGCCGACGTTGGTCGATTTCTTGAATCGCGCCGGATCATCGACGGCGGCGCGAAACGTCAGCGCCACACGGTGCAGTTTTGCCAACTGCTGCCGCATGGCGCTGCGGGCGTCCAACAGCGGTGCGACGATCGCTTCCAATTCCTTCTTCCCGGCCAAGAGATCGCGCACCCGCGCGTCAAGACGGCCGACCGAGATCTCGCCGACTTTGAAGCCAAACGGGCGCAACAGGCCCCGGATCATGTTCTCCATGTCCAGCACCTTGCCGAGCATCGCCTTGCGCGCAACCAGCAGCGGCGGCGACGTCTGTGCGCTCTCCGACTTGACATGAACCGCGCGGAACCAGCCAGTGCGCATCATCTGCCCAGTGTCTTTTGCGTCGTTGCGGTCCGTCTTGTTCAGCATCGCTCTCAGCGCCGCCTTGGCGTGCCGGTTCTCGATGCAGCTCATCGGGAGCTCCTTTTCGGCAGGCGCCGTGAACAGCCAGGTGCTGAACGCGAACGCTTCCAGGCCGACGCGCTTGAGATGAATTCCTCATTCCGCCAGCAACAGTTCGATCGGGTCCGGATCGGTGTCCAGCTTCGCCTCTCAGACGACCTTGCCGTCGCCGTCGATGACACAAATGTTCGTCGCCTCCTGCGACACGTCGAACCCTACATAGAAGTCCATCATGCGCCTCCGTTGCCGACTGCCGGAACGCACCGCGCGTTTCATTCGCGAATCGTTGCGAGGCATCATCGTCGCAATGCGACCGGCGATGGGGCACCGGTCAGTATCCCGGCTAACCTGGAATCCTTCGGCATCCTTCTAACGAATTGGTGCACTCGGCTGCGATCCTTGGCAGCAGCAGGAGTGCTGCAACGCTTGGACAAGCCGATCATCCACGCTTCATCACGACCGTTCTGCCGAAACCAAGGCTCTGACGCCGATGCGCCGGCGACAGCGCACCCGATGGCATGTCCAACATTCCTCTCAAAACTATGGAGTGGCCAGGTGAGCGACCTCACAACTGTAGAACTCTTGTGGCTCGAGAAGGGGATCGAGAACCGAATCCGGTTCGGCAAGCCTGTATCGGAGAAGATCATTGACCGGCACCGCCGCATTCTCTCGTTTGTGCCCGGCAGCATCTTTGCGTTCGTGCGCTGGACCTCCAATGATTTCGGAACCATCCTGTCTCGCATCGACATTCTGCGCGCGATCACGCCGGGACAGCGGTATTCGACCGTGCCTTGGGTCAGCCCCGGCGGCGAAAGCCTGCTGCGACTGGCTGGCTGGCGAAAGGTCGAGCGCGTTCTCCAGTTGATCGACGCCGTGGAGTCTCTCGGCATCGATCCAGCCGATGCAACGCCCGAGTATTGGCATCACATCCACAACCGTCTTTCCGTCAACGAAACGCCACGACCTTATACGCGTGCGCGCCACCAGGCATGGCTCCGCCGGCGCAGGATGGGGTTGTGATGGGACGGCTAAGGATCATCCTTGCGATATGTGGGGCCACAACGCTCGCGCTTTGGCCGTTCACCGACACCTCACTATCGTACATCTGGAACGCTTCCGAAAGTGTGCCGATCGGCCTCTACCGTTTGCAAGAGACCGCACGATTGCACATCACTGAACTCGTGGTCGTTCGGCCACCAGAACCGCTTGCGAGCTTCCTCGACTTCAACGGCTATTTGCCGAGCGGTCTTCCGATGCTCAAGCGCGTGCTCGCGTTGCCCGGACAAACCGTCTGCAGAACGGGACTCATAATCGCCGTCGACGGCATCGACATGGGCCAGGCACGTGAGCGCGACCGCCGTGGCAGGCCGTTGCCGGCCTGGCAGGGCTGCCGGGTCGTCGCTGAGGACGAGGTCTTTCTCATGAACTGGCAGTCGGCGGTGTCCTTTGACGGCAGATATTTCGGACCGCTCCCGATATCGACCGTCATCGGGCAAGCGGTACCGGTGTGGACCAGGGAGGACTGACGGATGCCGGCATTGCTCCACTGGGTTGCGGTTTCTCTATTCGACCGATCGCACTGTCATTCCTCCATCCCGGCCGTATTGTCGGCAATCGGCGCGCGTCGCGGCCGTCTCGCGCCGGCTCAGTGCCGGCCGGGAAGAGCTCTGTCCTTGGCGGCTGTCCGCACATTGCTATCTCGAGCCGCTGCTTGCTTTTTGGCAATTCTGCCGATGTTCGGAGCGCCATCGGCCGGCAGCGCGGAGGCTGGATCGCGCGTACAAGCTGCGCGCTCCTCAAACCTGCTTCCAGGCCTTGCATACGCCGCGTTCGTGACCGAAGCCTCGCATCGGTTCGCGGTCCCGGAGCGTTGGATCCGTGCTGTCATGCAGGCCGAAAGCGGTGGTAATGCGCACTCCATGTCACCTCGGGGAGCGCTCGGGTTGATGCAGATCATGCCCGCGACCTGGGTCGAACTGAGCGTTCGTTACAATCTCGGTATCGATCCGTTTGATCCTCACGACAACATCATGGCTGGGGCAGCATACCTTCGCGAGATGCTCGATCGTTTCGGATCGGAAGGGTTTCTTCCAGCCTACAATGCTGGACCAAGACGGTACGAGGAGCGCCTGGCCACCGGTCGAGCGCTTCCGGGTGAAACACAGATCTACATCGCTACACTCGCACCATTGATCGGTATTGAGCAGCGCAACAGCGGTGGTTCGTCTGCCAGACGCTTGGCGGCGTGGCAGCAAGCGCCACTCGTTGTTGTGCGGTCCAAGAGCTTATCGGCTGACACCAACTCGGCATCCGGTGTCCGCACAATGAATTCGTCGAAAGCAGCGCCTAGGGCGGGTGCAACTGCACTCGTCCCTCGCGCGACTGGCCTGTTTGTGCGGCGATCAGACGAGGTGCAGTCCCCATGATCGCAGTCGCATTTCGTCGCATGATGTCGAAGCCAGTCGCAACGTTGAGAGTGGTCGGCAGAGAGTCGGGAGTGGGCGACCGGGGAGGGCAGGGTAAAAGCCGCAAGGTGCGGCCGGTCGGTCGGGGCGGGAATCACCAGCAAATTCAAATCACGCTGCAAACATTGCCAATGTCCAGCAAACTCTGCGACTTTCGGCAACGCGCTATTTTGGTTCAGCTTTCGACACCCTGCGGAGCGGACGATGGCCGGTAACGATGATTTCCGCATCCGTCCCGGCCGCATCCGCTCGTCGCGCCCGGCTCGGACAAAACCGTTCCTGGCGCAGGCCCTCAAAGCTGCGCAGAAGGCCGGTGGCCTCTCGCGTGGTGGCCGCAGCCATGGCAGCACGTTTGGGCGCGGCCGCGCGGCGAGCCTTGCCGCGACCCGGCTCCTCAACAACCGTGCCCGCAGCGCCATCGTCAAGGCGCGGGTTGTGCGCCGCATGCGTTCGCCAGGCGCGCTGCGTGCCCATATCGGTTATCTCCAGCGCGACGGCGTCACCCGGGACGGAGCGCCCGGCAAGCTCTTTGACGCTAGCGGCGATGAGGCCGACGGCCGCGCCTTCGCCGAGCGCTGCGAGGACGATCGGCATCATTTCCGATTCATCGTCTCGCCCGATGATGCCGCTGAGCTCGAAAGCTTACGAACCTTCACCCGCGAACTGATGGATCAGGCCTCGCGCGACCTTGGCACCAAACTCGATTGGGTGGCGGTCGATCATTGGAACACGGAGCACCCGCATATCCACGTCCTCGTGAGGGGCCGTGGCGATGACGACAAGGACCTTGTCATCAGCCGGGACTATATCTCGAGGGGCTTGCGCGCCCGCGCCGGGGATCTCGTCACGCGTGAACTCGGCCCTCGATCAGAGCTGGAGATCCGCCAAAACCTGGACAGGGAAGTGACGGCTGAACGTTGGACCAGGCTCGATCGGGTGCTGGCCCGGGAAGCAGGGGCGGCGGACGGGGTCATTGATCTCCGGCCGGACCGGGAAGCCGCGCGCGACCCGTTGCGGGAGATCCGGATCGGAAGGATGCGCAACCTCGAGCGGCTGGGCCTGGCCGAGCCGGCCGGGCCGGCGCGCTGGGTGCTGGCGGCTGACGCGGAGCAGCGCCTGCGAGAGCTCGGGGAGCGTGGCGACATCATCAAGCGGCTGCACAAGAGCCTCACCAAGGATAGCGTCACGCGCGCACCGTCATCCTGGGCACTCGAAGGCGAACGCCATGGCGAACCCGTGATCGGCCGCCTTATCGCACGTGGGCTTGACGATGAGCTGAGGGGCTCGGCCTTCGCCGTCGTCGACGGCGTCGATGGGCGCGTTCATCACCTGAAACTCCCCGAGATCGAGGCGGCTGGTGACGGGCCGGTTGGCGGCATTGTAGAGCTGCGGCGGTTCGAGGATACGAGGGGCCGCCAGCGGATCGCGCTGGCTGTCCGCTCAGACCTCAATCTTGACCAGCAGGTGACGGCGGATGGGGCGACCTGGCTCGACCGGCGCCTGGTCGCTCGCGAAGGCGCCGATTTCTCTCGTGCCGGTTTCGGCGCCGAAGTCCGCGCCGCGCTCGACCACAGGATCGACGCCCTCATAGAGAAGGGCCTCGCCAGCCGGGACGGCGACAAGGTCACACTCGGTCGCAACCTGATTGGCACCCTGCGCAACCGCGAGCTCGAGACCGTGGGGCGGCGCTTGGCCTCCGAAACCGGGCTGGCGCATTTGCCCGCGGAGGCAGGAGAGTCCGTTTCGGGGGTTTAACAGCCGGAGGCTATCACTCGCCTCCGGCCGCTTCGCCATGATCGACAACGGCCTCGGTTTCCAGCTCGTGCCCTGGTTACCGTCGCTGGAGCGTGAACTGGGCAGGCAGGTGAGCGGCATTGCCGGTCCCGGCGGCGTGGATTGGAGTTTCGGCTGCAAGCGCGACCTCTCGCTCTGACCCGCCGATCTCCTCGCCAATCTGCGCGCGACTACGACACCGAGAGGTTCGCCGTTGCACAGGCACCAGACGTTGCCGCATTGCCTCGGTCCATGTCCGCAACAAAGATTGTCTGGAGCCAACTGATCGTCGTCTCGCTCGTCGTGCTCGCCTTCCTCTGGGCAGCGACCGAGTGGACGGCCTGGCGTCTGGCCTTCCAGCCGCCGCTCGGGCCTGCCTGGTTCGTGATCGGGCACTGGCCAATCTATCAGCCAGCCGCGTTTTTCATCTGGTGGTTCAAATTCGATGCCTACGCGCCCGTCATCTTCATGCAGGGCGCATGCATCGCCTCTGGGGGCGGAATAGCAGCCGTTGGCGTTGCCATCTTCCTCTCGGTCTGGCGGGCCAAGGAAGCGCAGAACGTCACGACCTATGGCTCGGCGCAATGGGCGGATGCGCGGGAGATTCGGCGTGCTGGGCTTCTTGGCCCCGACGGCGTCGTGCTCGGCCGCTTTGGCCGCAACTATTTGCGGCACAACGGTCCGGAACATGTGCTGTGCTTTGCTCCGACGCGCTCGGGCAAGGGCGTCGGCCTTGTCATTCCGACACTTCTGACCTGGCCGAGCTCCACCATCATCCACGACATCAAGGGCGAGAACTTCCAGCTGACATCGGGCTGGCGCGCCCGCTTTGGCCCCGTGCTCCTGTTCGATCCGACCAATTCGGCAAGCGCGGCCTACAATCCTCTGCTCGAGATTCGCAAAGGCGACTGCGAGGTGCGGGACGCACAGAACATCGCCGACATTCTGGTTGACCCGGAAGGCGCGCTCGAGCGCCGCAATCATTGGGAGAAGACCAGCCATTCCCTGCTAGTCGGCGCAATCCTCCATGTCCTTTACGCGGAGGCCGACAAGACGCTCGCCGGCGTTGCCAACTTCCTGTCAGACCCGTCGCGCCCGATTGAGGCGACGCTGAACGCGATGCTAGCAACGCCGCATCTGGGAAAGCGAGTTCATCCCGTGGTCGCCTCGGCGGCGCGAGAACTCCTCAACAAGAGCGAAAACGAACGTTCCGGCGTGCTGTCGACGACGATGAGCTTCCTGGGGCTCTATCGCGATCCGGTGGTCGCCAGGGTCACGGGCAGATGTGATTGGCGCATCCGAGATCTCGTGGACGGACCCCGACCGATCTCGCTCTATCTGGTGGTACCGCCCTCCGATATCGCCCGCACCAAGCCCTTGATGCGGCTTGTGCTCAACCAGATCGGACGGCGCTTGACCGAAAGCCTCGACACCAACCGCCGGCGGCAGCAACTGCTCCTCATGCTTGATGAGTTCGCAGCACTCGGCCGGCTCGACTTCTTTGAGAGCCAACTCGCCTTCATGGCAGGTTACGGCATCCGCAGCTTTCTCATCACCCAGAGCCTGAACCAGCTCGAACGCGCCTATGGGCCGAACCACGCTATTCTCGACAATTGCCATATCCGGATCGCGTTCTCGACCAACGATGAGCGCACCGCCAAGCGGGTGTCGGACGCGCTCGGAACCGCGACCGAGATGCGGGCGATGAAGAACTATGCTGGCCACCGGTTGAGCCCCTGGCTCGGCCACCTGATGGTGAGCCGCCAGGAGACCTCCCGGCCATTGCTCACGCCCGGGGAAGTCATGCAGCTCTCTCCCGATGAGGCGGTGGTGATGGTCTCGGGCGTGCACCCAGTGCGCGCCGGCAAGGTTCGGTACTACGAGGATCCGCAATTCCAACGCCGGATCTTGAAGCCGTCGCGCACCAAGCCAGTCACATCGACCACACGGTCAGATGAATGGTCGGGCCAGAAGCCGATTCCGCCGTCAGCCGAATTGCTCGCGGCGCTGAGGAACAAGACCCGCGATTCGAATGGCGGTATTCGCCGCGAGCCTGAGCTACCGCAGCATGAAGAAGTTGTGATCAGCTCCCCGCTTGCCGAAAACGAGTTCGACACCGCCCCGGATGATGCCGACGCTGATGTCGCGCAGGCAACGGCCTTAACCCGGTCGATGCAGGGCATGGCACGCACAGTCAGCCTCGACCCTGACGACAAAATGGGGCTTTGAGCGTCGCCATGAAAAAGGTCCAGCTGAGCATCTACCTCGATCCCGGCATCTTCGGCAGCCTCGAGGCTCTCGCAAAACGTCACGGCAAGCCCAAGTCTCTGGTCGCCGAGGCCGCGATCTCTTCATTCCTCTCGCCGGACGATTCCGACCGGCGGGAGGCGGCCATAGCCAAGCGGCTCGACCGCATCGTACGCATGCTGGAACGACTCGAACGGAATGACACCGTCACGCTGGAGACGATCGCATTGTTCGTCCGCTTCTGGCTGACGTCTACCCCCGCCTTGCCCGAGCAGTCGAGCCCAGCCGCGCGTGCCAAGGGCGGTGAGCGCTACGACCGCTTTGTCGAAGCTCTGGGGCGACGACTTTCTAGTGGATCGACGGTGCTTAAGGAAGTGAGCATGGAATCAAGCGATCCTGGGAGTACTACGCCAGTCACAGGCGATCCCGGCTCTCATTGATCGACCGACCATCCTTTCTTTTCCTACGCCGGAACACGAGCGCCGTCTCCTGTCGCTTGATACCGTTGCGCTGCTGCCTTTCCGTCGCCGTCAATTACTCGTCAATCCATGCGCAGCGTCGGTGTTGCGGGCCCAGACGGATCAGGACGGTGATGGCCCGATCCGCGTCGAACCAGCGCCATCCCGAATTTCTCTGTAAACGACGCCGTCGGCCTACTACGAGCATCCGCAATTTCAACGCCGGATATGGAAACCGTCGCCCACGGGCCTATCAGCTTCGCGGGCCAGTCCGACGACTGGTCGGTCGCACGCCGATCCCACTCCACCCTCAGCGCGATGCATGAGGCGGCTCTCGTCAATCGAGATCGCATGCTTGGCGTATTCGTCATCTGGTTACGACGATCGGCATATCGTCATGAATGATGGTGGCGTCCAAGGTCGAGCCTCCATCTCAATGGAGGCCTCGCTGGCGCGACGCCGCCAGCGGCTCTCGGGTTGACGAAAACGAGACGGCGCGCTCTTTTACGTCGCCTTTCCGGCGGCAACCATGTCGCGATAAACCTGCCCGCTATCCTTCCGCGCATCGCGCTGAAGCGAGCGCGGCAGCAGCGAGGACTTTCCTTTGGTCAGGACGCCAACCAGCAGAAACTCCGAGGAGCTTTAACGAGTGCAGTCCGACCGCGATGAAGTAATTTAAAGCCAGAGGTGTGCTGAACCGCGCAATTGCCGCCCTTCGCAATTCCCGGATCGGCTCGACATATTCCGGCGCCCCCGCAATGAGCTGATCGGGATCGTGGAACAATTTCATCTCTATCTCAACAAGATCGATGAGTTTGAAATCCGGAAATGCGGTCCTTCGAAATTCAAGCCGTATCGATGATTCAAGGGATACGAAGTCTTTGTAGCAGTGGTCGAGGCCAGCATACTCGAAATCGATCATCGCGAGATTGCGGCCCGAGCTGTCGATAAAGATGTTATTTGCGTTCAAGTCGCCGTGACCGAAGCATAATTCGATTTCACCGGCCCCCTTCTTTGCAAGTGTTCGGCGCAGCGATCCGCATTCGAACGTTCCAAAGCGGATTGCATCCGTTGATACAGTGCTAGACACACCCTCGTCGGCGCCAACCTCCGAAAGAACCGCGCGTAGACCGGCAAGCCTTCTGTCATCCTTTGATAGCTTGTACTCCTCTGAATTTGAGAAGTAGTCGTCTAGCCGCTGCGGCTTGGCCCTCTTCAGCGTGTACCACCCGGTTGTGTTCGATGAGAAAATCCGCTGAACTGCCGTTGTGACGGCAGCTGCATCGCCTTCCTTTAGTTTATCCGTTAAGGTGACAACTCCATCGGCCCGACCAAACGCGAACGCGTAGCAGGCTCCCGCCCATTCGCCGGCTTCCCCATAGCCGATCAGATCGACGCGCATATCGTGCGACAATTGCAGGCGCACGAACGAATTGTACCGTGTCGCCTCGTTAGACACATTCGCCTTCCGGCTGAACTTCAGGACGAACGGAATATTCTCGTAGCGTGTGGATCCGAAGAACTCCAAGCGGAACACGCTGGACCCTGAAAAGCCGCCAGTCAGTTTGTGGAGACGAACCTCGATGACCTCGTCGTCAAGTTCGTCGTTTAAGAAGCCAGCAATGCACTGTTCAATGATTGAAGTGAGCTCGGGCTCGACATTTGCAAACTCTGGGCGCACTGCGGGCGTCGTAAAACTTAGATTTCCAAATGGCAAACGCTGCACCCGCGACGCCAATGTCCTCCCGAGATAATTCTGATACTCGATATTTGAAAGATGTGTTTTCGTAACGAGCAAATCGGGATTTGGTATGCGCACCCCCAACTGATCAATGCTGAATGTTGCCTGGCTATAGAGCGCAAAAACCGTGTCGGTGTGGTGCGGCTTCACCCGGCTGATCTGCTCGATACCGAGATTATCCCTCGCCTTTCCGGGGCCGCCTCCAGGCACTTCGAAGACGTTGTCAAATATCGCGACATGGGGCCTTTTCTTCAGGAGAGGTCCGATCTCATCGAAATTTTCTTCGACCTGAATGTCGATCTCGACGCCTGCCGCTGCGAATGCCGCCTTCCAAACCGCAACGAAACGGCTTTTGCGATCGCGATCGTCCTCAACCAGGAGAACTCGAAAGTGACGCTTCATACTGCACCTTCGTTATCGTTTAGGGGAATGGAGAATGCCACGCCAAACAGTGAATTGCCTAATCCATCATCTATCATTGGGGCCGCAGACGCACTTCCGCCGACCATCCGGAGCTGAGCGGCCAACAAAAACAAACCGAAATGATACGTAGCGGATCGGCTATCCTTTATGGGTGAAACGCAGACCTGGGAAAGACGCGCAGTCTGTTGCAACGCGGCCTTCGGGCGGTACAGGATCTTCATCGTCGCGCTTTTCGAGGGCTCATCATAGTCGGTTTCAACACTGACGTCTTCGATCAGCAGGGGGGAATGGCCAGCATTCGAGCCCAAGGTATCGAGAATTTCCAAAACGAGCCCGTAAGATCGCGGCGATGCGTTATAGGCTCTTCCTTGTTGACTGACCTTTTCGCAAAGGGACCGCGTAAGAGGGGAGGCTGTCAGGCTTGGCACTGCGCTCACCATCGCCTCGGTCAGATTGTCGATATTTTCGACGTTTCGGAACCGGTTTTCGCTGTCTTGCACGATCGAGTACGATGACAGAAGCGAGCGGAGTTGGTCTGCGCGCTGCTCGTCGGTTTCCTGTATCTCTCGAATAATCGCTTCAATTCGATGACGGGCCGCATGCACGTAGGACATCCGCGATAACCACGAACGATCATTGGCCAGCTCGATCCTCCGGATCACCTCGCCGCACGTTATCGAGACGCGCTCGAAATATTGCCCTTCAGTAACTAGTCTTTTTGCACGCGACGACGCGAATTCGATCACAGCGCTCTTGGTGCTGCCTACCCAAATCGGCCTGGCGTGAGCGGCATCACTGAACTTGCCAATGTCGTTCGTGAGAAGCGGTTGTTCGGGCGTCTCGGCCGAATATTGATCGCGATGCTCCTGCCAGACAGGCTGGTCGGTGGCGTATGAACTTACGCATAACGACATAGCGTTCGACAAAGGGATGGCAACGTGGCGATAATTTGAGGGGAAGCCCACCGAAGCGATCTCAACGAACTCTTCGTTGAAGGGATCAAAGCGCCAGACCGCAATTTTTTCGGCCTGGCTCGCTGAGATGACTTCACGAAGGAACGATTCCAGAATGCTGCGAATTTCGCGTTCTAGGGCAGCGCGCGTCTCCACCGGCGAGGTCCCCAGCCGCTCTTCGGCATCCTGGGATGCCCTCATTACCTTGAATAGGGGGTCTTCACGTTCAGCGGATGCCTGCTCACGCAGGCTGGTGGATATGAGCTTCGTTGCATTATGGACCGCATCAAGGCTGAGCCGATCGCCACCTTTTATGAAGATCAGTACTGCTTGCCGCGCAACTTGAAACGCCGTGTCGCGACTTCCTCGGTCCAAGAACAAATGCTCTTCAGTCAGCGTGTTGATGCAATAATATATCTTTGGTCTGTTGATGTAACCGTAGTTTATCGACTTCCTTGCGATCGAACCGAAAAGGTCTTTCAAGAAGTCTTTGTTCTTGGATATATTTCTTAAAACCTTGGATGAGCCGCGGTCGATATCAATGATGTCTTCTATTTTTTGGACATCCTCGAATTTCAGAAACGGATTCTTCTGGAGCCCGAGGAGGATGTCTATCCCCAGTCGCCGTCGTATTTCGCCGAAGTGATGGTCGTAATCAATGATATCGCGCCCCGTCTTGCTGCTTACGAACTCGCGCACAAACCTTCTGGAAACGCTCTCGATGAAGTGCTCTCGGGAACCGCTGACGTGATAAAACACCAAAAAGGTGCGCCGAACTTGCTCCACAAAAAACCGACTGATGTCTGGATGCGGCACCCAGCGCACGACGGCGCTCTCGGTAAGAACCTCTTCGGTGTATTCCTCTGCGATCTCTGAATCTCGTTTTTGGAGGTCGGTTCTGTGACCAAACCTGTGAACTTCTCCATCGCAAATCTCGAACGCGAGATAGGGAAAAAGCAAATAGGGCGATTCGGCAGCATGAGGATCCGAGAAATGGCGACGCTGCCGCATATAGAAGAGTAGTTGACCGTGCTGAGGGATCGCACGCGCTATTTCTGCGATCACCTCGTCGACGATGTACATTTTGTTCGAACTAAGCAGTTCATCTTGGAGAAGCAGAATGGATTGGAGTCTATCTTCCACGTCAAACTCGCTAAAGTGTGCAACCATTACGCGAATATTGGCCAATTAAGGGGTTCCCGAGGCCGAGGTAAAGGCTAATCGTGACGGCAGTCACAGCTTTCCAGACTTTGAATTCTCGCAGCTATCGTCCGATGCCGGATTTCACCGCGTTATCCGAACGACTCCGGTGTCTGACGGCAACTGGCGCTCACCGTTAAAGTGTTAAAGTCGCGATTCGAAAGCACCGCGCCTATGCCGAATAGGAGCATCCCGCCGATCCAGATCAAGCTGCTGGCGGTCAGATAAGCGGACGTGCCGATACCTACCCGGCCGGTGAGACCAAATAGACTGCCCGGCATTGAACAGGAGGCCGACAATCCCCACAGCCAAAAGCGTGCAGATGGAAAGCCCTTCGCGATCGTATGATGGCTGCGCAGGCGCAACGTCCTTCAGCACGTTCGCAATATACTCAGCCAGGCCCTGTTTTGCCGGCATGGCAGCTTAAATATCATCACCACGAACAACGGCAGAGCCGGAGGATCGCCATGACGGTAGGGATTCGAACCTCCGCGACGCCATCGGCGGGACTATTCCGCGCGATTCAATGTGTCCTTCACGCTCTTGCAAACGCCTTCACGCACCTCTTCGATGATTGCGTTCACAACCTCGTCCGTGGCGCGCTCTAAGAAGTCCGCGTCCTTGTCCGTCTTCATCTTGAGGGCGACGTCAAGTCATGGGGCTGTTTCCTCGACAATGTCCCGCCTAAGCCTGCCTGTCCTGTCCTTCGCGAACCTGACGCCATCGGTAACCCATCGCGATCTTCCTAAGATGTCCCCTCAGGTGACATTTTGGCGTTATATGTCAATCCTATGGCATCTTTGACAGATTATGGCTGGTTCGAAGCCGGAACCGTTCGACCAGCTTTTTCCTCGACTTTAGCTATTGTCGGAAAATCGGACATACGGTATATTTACGTCTGATATTCGGACCAGCTAGAACGGAGGCTGTCATGGTCACGGCGGTTTCGAGCGCTCAGGTCGCTGCATTTCCAGGGGCGCAAGTCGAGGCCTGCATCAGAGATGCGCTCGCCGATCAGGCCGCTGATCAAGCCATCCTGAGACCACATCACCCGACGACTGCCCCCGGTATCGTTCCGGGCGCGTCATGGGAGCCAGAAGTCGACTCGCTGGTCGCGGTCGAAATCATCTGTGCAGTTGAGGAAATCCTAGGCCTCAAGCTGCCGGCAACATTCTCCCCACGCGGGGGCTATGACACCGCCGAAGCTTGCGTCAACGACCTTATGACCCAGGCGCAAGCGGCTTGGGAGCAGTCGACAAAGGAGGTTCAAAATCATGGCCAATGATCGCGTAGGCTTTTCGCAGCCGCAGCCAGAGCCGGATCGGCAAGCCCTTGGAGAGCGCCTCAAGGAAGCGCGTGAGTACATGGGTCTCAAGCAGGAGGACGTCGCGAAGGTACTCGGCATTCCACGTAGCGCGTTGTCCAATATCGAAGCCGGCGTGCGCAAGGTCGATGCCATCGAGCTTGCTCGTTTGGCGAAGCTGTATCAGCGGCCCGTAGCGTGGTTTACCGGGGAAGATCCCGAGGCGACTTCTGAGGTCGCCAAGGAGGTTGCTCATGTCGCGCGCGCAGCGGCGACTCTTTCCCAGCAAGACCGCCAGGAGCTCGCTCGTTTCGCCGATTTCCTGAAGTCTCGCGCGAAGGCCAAGGCTACACCCGATGGTCGATAACCGTGCCGCAATTCTGACAGGCGCGAAGGCGGCTCACACCCTCCATCGCGACCTTGGCATTCGCGAACAGATCGAGCGGGGCACTACGAGCCGCATCGATGTCTTTTCCGCCATCGCAAAGCTCGGAGCGACGCTGATGTTTCAGCCACTCGACAAGCTTCTCGGGGCCTATCTGCCCGCCGAAGAACTCGGCGTGCTGATTACGACCAAGCGGCCACTGCCGGTGCAGAGATTCACTGGTGCGCATGAACTTGGCCATCTCTACATGCGTCACGAGCCGAGTCTTGATGACGACAATATTCTCAGGCGCTCGCCTTTCGCGACAACCGGGACCGCAAACCGCCAGGAGCGGGAAGCTGATGCTTTCGCCTCGATGTTTCTGACACCGGCCTGGCTTGTCGCACTTGTCCTGCAGCGACAGCATTGGTCAGCCCACCAACTTGCTGACCCCGCCTTCCTGTATCAGGCTTCGCTTCGCCTTGGCACCAGTTATCGTGCGACCTGCTTTGCGCTTGAGCGGCACAAGGTTATTACTCGCGGGCAGCGCGAGCAATTGATCGATATCGAGCCGAAATCGATCAAACGACAATTGCTCGGCAACTATGAGCCGCCGGATTGGCGCGCTGATGTTTGGCTTCTCACCGAACACGACGAAGGCTCCTTCATCGAAGGTGGCCGCAATGATCTCTTCGTCGTCAAGTTGCGGGAGAACAGTGGCGCCGGTTATCTCTGGAATTTCGATCAGTTGCGTGACGCGGGATTCGCGCTGGTCGATGATGATCGCGAGGATGCCTCTCCAAACGCGATCGGAGGCGCTTTGACGCGCAAAGTCACGGCGCGGTCCGAAGATCGCGTGCAAGGCGAAGTCACTCTTCGCGAGTCTCGGCCCTGGGCAGCTGATGTCGCTCTCCACCAGCTCCACCTTCGTTACGATCTCCGCGGTCCGGAGAGCCCCGGGATGTGGGAGCCAGAACTCAGGCGGGTGCTGCAGGCTGCATAAACATGATCAAGACCATCGTCGACCTGCGCGGCAGCTTTGGTGCGGCGCGGGACCAGAATCCTCGTCCCACATGTCTGGCCTTCGCAGCGAGCGATACACACGCGGCGCTGCGACCGGGGTGGACTCCGCTGTCGGCAGAATGGGCCTACTACCACGCTGTGAAACGTGATGGCGGTCTCCCGCAGGATGGTTCGACGCTGGCATCGATGCTTGCAACGATCAAGCATGACGGCCAGCCGGCGGAATCGGAGTGGCCCTACATTCAAACTGCAGCCATCAACATCTCGTCTTGGCTTCCAACAGCCAGCCCATCGGCGCTTTTCTTCCGAGACCATGCCGCTTGTGGAACGACGCTTACGGATGTTGTCGATCAGCTTGATTCCGGCGTGCCGGTCCTCATTACGATGACCCTGTCGGACGCCTTTTATATGCCTGATGCAGGTGTCGTTGATCGCGTCGAGGCAATTGACTCCACACGGCGGCACGCCGTCGTTGCCGTGGGATATGGCGAGCGCGCCGGCAAGATGGTCAGCTTGGTCCGCAACTCCTGGGGCGAGGGCTGGGGACTCGAAGGCTATGCCTGGCTCGCAGAGAATTATTTGGCGCCCCGGTTGACTGAAGTGGTTATTCTGACGAAGGAGCTTTGACCATGTATACGCCCATTCCCCCGCAACCGACCAATCCCCAAGCCTGGCTCGCTGCCGCCGCTGCGGTTCAAGATGCGGGGGGAGAGGCATACAATGTCGTTATCGACATAGAGAATCCAATCGCTGTGTCTTCTACCGACCACGCCATCCTGACCACAGTCGATCGATTTCTGCGTGATCACCACGCGAATACCATCTCGGGAGTGGCCAACACAATTTTTCCTCAAGGACTGCTCGATCGCCATGGGGCCGATGGCCTTTATGCTGCCTACGACAAAGTCCTGCCACGCATGAAGCAGATGACGCGGGATTGGGGCCGCTATTTCGAGCGCATGACTTCGTGGAAAAAGGTCAAAGGACAGAACATCAGCGTCATTAATCCGCTGGACGATCTGATCCAATTCATGAAAGCCCAGATCGAATCGGAGCGTACCTATCGCAACACCTACGAAATGACGATTTATGACCCGACGCGAGACGCCGGCAAGGTCTCCAACCGGCAGTGCCTGAGCTTCATGAGTTTCAAGCTTACCGATGACAAGACGTTGATGCTCACGGTGATGTATCGCAACCACGCCTACATCGCGCGAGGCCTTGGCAATTTCGTCGGCCTCGGGCGGCTGCAGGCCTTCGTCGCAGCGCAAGCGGGAGCACGTCTTGGCTCGTTAACCTGCGTTTCGACCCATGCCGAGATCGACGCCGGCAAGAAAACCCAGAATTGCGTCGTACACGGCTGGAGCATTGGTGAGGCGAACGATCTCATTCGGCAGTGTCGAGCCTTGCCCGTTGCGGCGTCCTCGCCTGCGCTCTCTAGCCTTCCGGCCAACGCTCAAACCGAACTTCCCGCTCGATGAGATCTGCCGTGACAATTCCGCGTCGGTGGACCTGAAGCTCGCGAAAGACGGCATATCCCTGCAAGATAGCGCGATCCCACATCCATAGCGGCAGATGGTGCGCTTCGTAGCCCTGAACAAAATTCTTGACCGCTTTCAGCAGGTCAAGGCCAAGACGTGGCGTGTGGGCGAAGAACTGGTGCCGCTTCGCGGTCTCAAAAATCCAGGTCGACAGACCTTCCTCGATCAGGTTTGCGCGGGCCCCGTCCTCATTTTCGTCGATCGCCGGTAGGCTCTTTCGCTTGATCTTCAGTAAGGCCCGCGTCGTGGGGGACCAGCCAAGGACCGCAGCAAAGGCCAGGTGAAAGACGTCATGAAAGCGGTAGTCGTCTTCCGGAAGATGGTTGTCGGTCAGGCGATCTCCCAACAAGAACCCACCTGATTTCTGAAAGACGAACTTCTTGCCGTTGACCTCACGCTCGTAAACCTCAACACGCAGGAGGCGAGGGAGCTGCTCGTCGACATGCAGTCCCTCATCGAACAGTGGGGGAAATATCGGCCGTGTCGGCCAGCTTTCCTGCGTTTTGGCGATGTTCTTTGCCCCCGCTTCGTCAAGCGATACCTCAGCTGACGATGCCGCCTGGCCCAGCGGGCGGACAAATTTGATCAGATCGCCGCGAAGGGCATCAACATTGTCCGTGTAGGCGCCTCCTACATACCGCTTGGCGAGATCACCGCTCTCACCCGCAAGCTCGAGCAATGCTTTTTCGAACGCACCCTCGTCAATGCCGCGTGACCCGCGGGGTGCCAGTGCACCCAATGTCAAGGTGCCTTGGCTGGCAGCATCGCCGATCGCGCGCGACAAGATGTCTTCAAGTCCCGTTCCTCCACGACGGCCGACGGCAGAGACATACCACAGAACATCGCCCAACTCCTCGACGACGGCGTCGTGGTACCCAAGAAAACCGTCCGTGTCGCGACGCTTCTTCTTCAGTGCGCTGACGAGACTGCCGACTTCCCCGACGAGACCGAGCAGGGCGGTTTCCAACCTGGGCTCAAGCTGGTCAGTTGCAATCGCATTTCGTTCGAACTCGGACACCGAAATCTGCCGATCCATGCCTTTTGTCATCGATTCTCCTCTTCGCTGTCCAACGATCGTGACTGCCCATTCCCGACAGTATATCGTTTCGACGATTCTCTACCCGGTCGGACACGGACATCGTGGCCGAGAAACTCAGTGACAGGGCGTCGGATGACTCCAACCATTGTCTTCGACACCTATTGGCGCTTTGCCGCCGAGCGGCTTGCGATGTATTACCGTCGCCTCGCTGATCCTATTGGCCCCTCTACCGCTGATCCGATTCTGTCAGGCTTTCGGTTCACCAACACCTATCGGGCATCCGATCGGGTCAGCCAGTATTTGATATCAGAAGTTCAGGCTGGGACTGACCGTTCCCAAGAGCCGCGCGAAGTCTTCTTTCGAACCATTTTGTTCAAGATATTCAACCGAATCGAAACATGGGAAGCTCTGGAACAGCGCCTCGGCCCGATCACCTGGGCAAATCTAGATGCGGCTGCGCTCGATCGCGAGCTTGAGAACTTGCGCAGACAAGGGAACAGCATCTATTCGGCGGCCTACATCATGCCATCGCCGTCATTCGGTCGCGAGCGCAAGCACAGCAACCACATCGCACTTCTGCTCCAGATGATGAAGGATCGGCTTCCAGACCGAATCAGGCAAGCCCCCTCGTTGCGGACGGTCTACGAGCTTGCTTTGAGTTATCCGGGAATCGGCCCTTTCCTCGCGTTCCAATATACGATTGACCTGAACTACTCGTCGCTCCTCGATTTCAACGAGGCCGACATGGTCGTCGCCGGGCCAGGGGCGCTCGACGGCATTTCAAAATGCTTCTCGAATACCGGCCGGGCAACGCCAGAAGAGGTTATCCATTGGATGACCGATCGCCAGGAAAGCGAATTCGCCAGACTTGGATTGCGTTTTGATGGTCTCTATGGCCGCCCCCTGCAACCGATCGACTGTCAGAATGTCTTTTGTGAGATTTCAAAATATGCCCGGGTAGCACATCCCGATATCGCTGGCATAGCCAAGCGAACACGCATCAAACAAATTTACCGTCCCAATCACCGGCCATTGCCGGTTCCCCAATTTCCATCGCGCTGGGGATTGCAAGTTCCGTCCGAGCAGGCTGGACCGCGAAAGATCTCGTATCCCGAGCCTGTACAACCGTCGTTTTTCTAGTGGCGCGATGGGAAATCGACCGATCCCGCGCTATATTGTAGTGGCGCGGCGAACGACCGCTGTTTTCACTGGCAAACGGCGAGTCGACGATGTCAGATCCTACCGACCCTCCCGAAGATCCCGCGGCGGCTCTGCTCCGCGAGTTCCAGAATTCTCCCTCGCAGAAATGGATGAGCGAGCTGGCTAACTCGCCGAGCGCACAGTTAGCCCGCGAAATGGCGAATTCCCCCGCCGCCAAGCTGCTGCAGGAATATGCTACGTCCCCTGCGGCCAAGCTTGCGCGCGACCTGGCCGAATCTCCGGCTGCGGCGATCCTCCGAGACGTGGAATCAACCGCTAAGCTGGCTCGCGGGATCGGGTTGCCTTCGAGCGCGGAGCTGACTGCGATGGCGTCTACAGCAAAGACGCTCGCCGGGATCACAATTGATCCAGGTGTTGCCAACGTGCTTGCCGGGGTTAGGCAGCTTCATATCGAATCGCCATTCGCAGATGCAATCGCAAAGATCACGCCGATCGCAATTCCGCCGGCGTTTGCCGCCGCCATCAGTGAAGCCCGAAGGGTATTTTCCGACTTTGGGAATGCCCACGGTGGCTTCGCGAACGCGATGAAAGCGATCGAGGAACAAAAATCGCTCGTAGCATCGCTCGCCGGGACTGTTGGCGACATCGCCCGCATGAGCCAGTGGGCGAGCACTCTCGGCAGAATCGAAGTCGCTGATATCAGCAAGCTCTATCCCGCACTTCCAAACCTTACGGCCGAAGTCACTCGCCTGCATGAGTCAATTGGATCGATCGGCGTGGACCAACAGAACTTGAGCGCCGTGCTCGGACTGGATCAGAGCGTGAGCGCCGGCCTTGCATCGACCCGGTTCAAGATGTCTGCGTTTGCGGGCGTCACAGATATGATCGGCCCGCAAACATCTGCCTGGCGCGAGGCATATCAGTCTCTGTTCGGCGAATGGCGCACGCGCCCCGATCTACCCGAAAATTTTTGGCGAGATGCTCGAGTCCGTCGGCGTATGTACGATGCCGCTAGCGTTGATTCGGGGCTGGCTCGTGCGGATCTCGCGGTCGCGGTCGAAGTCATAGTCGAAAGCGGTCTTGCCAGCGGCGTCCGCTCTGACACGGACACGGTTGCGGTCATTGGGTTCGGTGATGTCTCAATGACAATCCGCTCGCGCGGTACCCGACACGACGCGTACAGGGTGCTCGAACGCTTCGAGGAAGAGCTAAGAGCTTACATTACCCGCAAATTGTCAGAGAAGTGCGGTCCTGACTGGTTCAAACTACGCGTCGACGGCAACGTCGCTAGCGATGCCAAGCGCATCCGCAGACAGGCTCTCGAGCGCGGGGAGGCCTCGATGCCACTGATCAATTATACCGAACTCGGTCATCTGTCATCCATCATCCAGGGCCGCAGAAATTGGGATGAGGTTTTCGGCGACACCTTCACAAATTCGACCGCGCTTGATCACGACATGCAGAAGCTCGTCGCCGCCCGGCGACCGACCATGCACATCCGCCCGATTGACGGTCTTCGACTCGTTGAACTGATTTGTGTGGTCCAGCGTCTTTCTCGCCAGATGGAAGATGATGGTGCCTGGAAGGTTGCTGCCGAAGCAGAAGACTAGCGCCGGGTAACCCTTTCGAATTGCCCGCGGTCCCGCGTTGGCGATGCTCATTCGCCAACGCTGGCCGAAACCGGCGCTGACACTTCAGCTTTTGCGCACGCCACGAGTGGCAGCCACTTCCAATTGGCGAATTTATCGTCAGTCTGACGCAGGTGACTATATCGCTTCAGGCTGCTCCAACTCCGGTGACCTGACACGCTTGCGGGTTGAGGTATTGTTTTGCCCATTTCAAACAGGCGCGAAATCCCGTCGTGCCTCAAATCGTGGAGGTGCAAATCATCAATGCCTAGGAATTTGCACGCACGCGTGAACGCAGCACCAATTGCGTCGACGGAGTAGGGGAATATTTCTTTCGCGACGCGTGGCATACTTTCGATAACTGCAGTCGCTTCAGGCGGCAGATCAGAGAATACGTCATTCCCCTGCTTGTCGCCTGGATGCTTCATGTCGCGAATAAGAACACGAGCATCTGGATGTATGGGTGGCGCTGCCGCTTGAAGATCCGTCCATGCTATCCGCGCGATCTCTTCCTGCCGGCGCGTACTGAAGATACGAACGCAATAATCTGCTGCATCGGGGCGGACCGAGGCCGATGAATTTTGGTCTTGCCGAAATGATGCATGAGGAGGTCCAGTTCCGCCAAAGTTGGTCGACGATCGCGCTCCTTGCTTTTCGAAGTAAGGCCGAGGTTTCCAGTCACTACCAGTGTTGCCGCCAATCGACTGCGGTGCAATTGGAGAGCGTGGAAATATCTCGTGCACAACTTAAGAATCTCGTCAATGTAGGCGGTGACATCTGATGTAGGGTGAACATGGCCGTGCAACTAATCTCCGAGAAGAAGGGCTGGCATTGGCTGATCACATGGGACAATCCGGATCCTGCTGACTCATCGTCGATGATCGCTGCCTTATCCGGCCTGGGCCGGGTGCAAACGGTTTATGCGAAGACAACTATGGTGCTTGCACCTCGCAAGGGATCGACGTGGCAGAAAATTCGGGCCGCGATCGAAGGCAATCTTAGTTCGTCCAAGCCCTATTTCGGAAAAGCCATCTACGCCAACTTGAGAAGTGGCCGATGCTTTGAATGCGTTATGGTACGGAAGAAACGTTGGAAGCGTGTAAAATAATCCCCGCCCAGCCGAAGCCAGGATGTCTTCAACGATTGGCGCCAGTATCGGGCGTGAATGAGGGAGCATCACCTGAAGTTTTTAGCTTCGCAGAGTTCGTTCTTCGCGAACGAAATTGAATGAGATGAAGAACAACCGATGAATGATCTTGCCCGTCTTATCTTTGACTTCACTATCGTGAGGAGGGCGTTTATTTTCTACTACGCCTGGGCCATCCATGTCAGCCCGAAAGACCACCTAGACCAGATCCGTCGTGACGGATTGATCGCGAATAGGGATGCCCCGATCCCGGACGAACTTCGCAGGTTGGTGCCGGAACCGAAGGTCCTGTGTCTACATCCGCTTGGTGCGGCCGCCTGTCCAGGGCCTGTGTGCAATACAATCGAGCCCCGATCTGAGGTAGAGATGGTCACGTTCGCAGTCCACAAGCACGACATCCCTCAACGCCTACACCTCGATTGGTCGAATGCCTGGCAACAGCAACAAAGCCTAATTTGGCGAGATGCTCAGTTGCCGGCCGAAGAGATCGTGAGACGCGTCCTGTTCGAAATCGGCTCGTTCGTTTCCTACGATAACATCACGTCGGATAAGCTGCGCGTTTTCTGCAAGAACAGTCAACCGACTAACCCCCTCAGTTGGCCAGCGCGTTCGCACTGTGCCGATCCCGTGACGTACCTCAAATAGGGGTCTTCCAGATGCCCCAAAATGCCTCGGCGCTTATCTTCTGCTCCTTCCACTCGAACTCCATGCTCGTTTGATCACAACGTAGGACGCAGGCCAATTTGATAGAGTAGGCGTGCCGTCTCCTCCGAGAAGTCGAACAACTCTGGAATGAGGGGTTTTGGTATATTGGGGTTCAAGAACGACAGATGCGCTCCTTATTTCGAAGGTGCATGATTTTTTTGACGCGGGGGTTTCTGTTCCACACCTCCCAAATGAGCCGCCAATCTTTGACCTGCTCTGGTCGCACGCCGCTCGGCACAAGCTCATTGACCAGCGCCTCGTCTTTAAGGATATCGAACGCGGTCGCCGCTGAATAGTCGCCCTTTCTGGGTGTGCCAAGGTGGCGACAGACGACGAGATGCAGCCGAGTGAAAAGGGCGCCTTGTACGGTGATTGCGGTGGGAGCTGCCCCGCGCCGATTGATCTCCGGAAAGATTTCCTTCTGGTTGCCTGCTCGCAGCACGTCGATGATCCGAACAAGCTCATGCGCGTCGTAGCCAGCTTGTTTTGCCGCAATGACAGCGATCTCGACAGGTTTCATATCTGCACCAAACAGCTCCCCAGGAGCGCCGGCCGAAGGTCATGGCTAAATCGGTCTCGGTATGTTGAACAGCATCGGCGTGACGATGTCGCGCTGCTTGTCCTCAGCCTGCGCGGGCGCAAACTCTAGCATGGATTGCAGCGGCGTGTGGTAAAGCCTTAGGGGTGGACAGGAATGGTGTGTGGCAGGGAAGACGCCCCCCCGTGAAGCGGCGCTGGCCAGGTCACAGAGGATGAACGTGAGTAGCGTCGCAGACGGAGACAAAAAGACCCCGGGAAGTAGGCGCGCGCCCGACGATCACCATTACAAATCCGTTCAGAGCATGCTGCGAGCGCCGCACGCAATCAGAAATATTTCGAACATCGACAAGCGAAGGGGATGGGAAGTCCTCAGGATGCGTGTGCCAGCATCCGACGAAGTGTAGGCCACGGCCAAACATCTCGTCGATCTCGCGCTGCTCGGCCCGCTCGTCGGGCCAATAGGAGTAGCGGCCTCCGCGGTCGGTTCTGCGCGGTCCGGTAATAGCGCAGACGTCGATCGCCGGAAGCGCCAGACGCGAGAACAGTAGACCTCCGGCTTCTCGATGCCAGATGCGCGTCTGCCGGTGCCGGTGGAAGTGGGAGAGGACCGCGTCGTCGAACGTCAACCGCTGTCCCGAGTGGCCGATGTCGTAAGAAATCACGCCGCGAGAATCCTCGCGCTCCGGCCCCAGCGTCGTTCGACGATCGTGGCGCCGTCGAGCGCGTTCGGCGCCACGGCGCGCAGTTCGTCGCTCCACGTGCCTCCTGCCGCTTCGACGTCCGTACGCCTGGCGAGCCAGATACGGTGCGTGCCGGATCGTATCCGGCCGAGCAGGGCGTCGAGCGCAGCCTGCGCGACCATAGAGGTGACGAAGCCCAGCTCGACCGGACCGTAGGGATCGAACGCCGCACCGCATGCCGGTTCGTACCGGCGCGGATCTTGCGCCCACCGCGCGGCGACGAGATCCGGAGTGCCGTAGGCGTCGAGACCGACGCGAAGGCTGTCGCCGGGGGCGGAGATAGCGATTGCATGTCCGGCAGCAGCGTACGGCTCGGTCCAGCCGTAGACGATAGGCATGCGGCGACCGTGGACGGCATGCCAGTCGTCGAGCAGGGACTCGGCGGGCCAGTCGCCCAGCGCCGACACGATCAGGTCCACTCCGGCCAGAAGATCGTCGTCGCGCAGCAGCAGTTCCTGTACCTCGGCGAGATGGTGGACGACCTCGACGTGAGGAAGGGCGGCCCGGATCTGGCTCGCGAGGGCAGGAGCCTTCGGATCGTCGATGGACTCCACGCCCAGGGTATGCCTGCCAACATTGGCGCTTTTTAGCAGCTGCTTGTCGACGAGGATCAGCTTTCCGACGCCGGACCGGGCGAGCGCATGAGCGACCGGTGCGCCGACCGATCCGCAGCCGAGCAAGGCGACGACGGAGCTCCGCAGCCGGGGCACGCGCGCGTCCCGGTCGCGGCCGTGGATCCAGGTCGGGTCGACCCGCTCGATCGAGTGACGGTCGCACCGCTCGCCGCCGAAGAAGCGGTTTCGGGCGACATGCTCCGGCACGATCGAGGGACGGAATCCTGCGGTCAGCGGGTCACGCCCTCTGACGACAGCGGGACGTTTCACGATCACGGTCGCGAGGGCCGGTCCGGAGTCCGCGAGAACGCCGAACGACACGAACGTACGCGGGGGCGCCTCACGCAGGAGTTCGTCGAGCAGTTCGGCTACCCCGTTGCGCTCGGCCAGCGCGTAGGCGTCGCCGGCCGAAGATGGATACTCCGCAGGCGTCGGCACCCGATCAAGCCATACGAAGGCGCCGGCCCGCGCCTTGATCTTGGAGGCGGCCACTTTCGGCGCCGCGTTCCGAAGCCAGGCGCAGAGTTGCTCGTCGCTCTCGGCGATGATGGTCTGGTTCACGCCCTCCCAGATCCGAACGCTGCGCGAGGGCGGGCCCGGATCGAGCAACGACAGCACGGTGCCGCCGCCGCCGCGTTGCGCGTGATTCCAGTAGGTCAGGAATTCGGTTCGGAAATCTCTGTCGAGCTTGCCGGCGATCGCGTCTTCCACCATGGCGAACGCCTCCTTCAGCAGCGCAGCGACGCCGTCGTAGGGCTCGTCAACCGACATCGTGGTCGTGTTGGGAAAGAGGCAGAGTACGCCGTCCTTCTCGACGTGAGGCCAGGTCAGGAAACGCGGCCTGTCGACGAGGGCGACGCGGGCCGGCACGAACGGGAACCCGGCGGTGACGATCACGTCGAGCCGGCGGAGGCCGCCCGGAAAATCGGCGGCGAAGCGCCAGCCCTTCACGGCGCCGCGTCCCGGATAGGCCGCCAGTTCTCTCCGGTCCAGCTTACGCGGATGTAAGTCGAGCTCTTCCCATCGGGCTTCGACCGCGGCGACGGCCGCGTCGAAACGCGCGATGAGAGGATGACTCGCGTCAGGCATTCCTGCGGTCTCCCTCGATGCGGGGCGGGGCGCGCCGCGCCTCGGCTTCGTCGCGGACAAGGCCGGACGTGAGCACCGCGGGGGCGCCCAGACGGGCGGCTGAGCGCTTCTTCACCCGGTCGGCGACGCCGCGACCCACCGACTTGGCGAGGGTCTCGGTGATGAGTTGCTTGTTCGAGAGCTCGGCCGCGTAGGAGAAATCGTGCCGGGCCCGCTCGAGCCATTCGAAGAAGGCCGCCGCCCGCTCCGGATGTTTACGCCACTTGTCGGCGAAGTTTTCGCTGGGGTCGCTCGGATTGGCGACCACGAAGTGGCCGTCGAGGGTCCGGCCGATGAACCGCTGCATGCCGGTGAGGATTGAGAACAGCGCATCCGAGATCTTCTCCTCGCCGTTGTAGGCGTGCGCGGCGAGCGTGGTGAGGATGATCGAGATCGGCCGCTCGTCGGACCGGGTTACGAACATGGTGTCGCGGTGGCGCTTGAGGATCATGATGGTAGACTGCAACGGCGTGCGCACCGCGTAGACCGGGATCGGCTCGGTGCCGGCGCGGATGCCTTTGCGGATCAGTTCGCGCTTCCGCAGCTCGAAGATGACCTCCATTCGACCCACGAACCATTTGAGGTATCCACGCGGATTTGATCGCGGCCAGTCCGCGGAGAGAATCCGGTAGGCGTGATGGTCGATGTCCGTGATCGCGATCGCGGTGTCGGCGAAGCGCTCGTCCATTCCCTGCGACTTGAGCAGCACGCGCTGTTCGGCGCCGTTCAACAGGCTCGGCGTCACGTCCATGTGGAATTGTGCCCCGTCGGCGTAGTCGAGACGCCAGCATCGCCGATGTTCGGCGACGGGGTTATTCATGTTGTGCTCTCGGGCGTAGGCTGCCATCTCGAACCCGAGCATGCGCTTGAGGTTCTGCTGCGTCGTCTCGGACTTGGTCAGCTTCCGGAATTCGCAAACGGCATCGACGTCGTAATCCTCGGCATCGCTAACAGGCGGGACGACCGTGCCGAGACCAAACGACCCCTGGACATGCACTTGCGGGTCAAACTGGCGGATGGCCGAGTTGGGCCTGTTCAGAAAATCGCCCAGCGACTTGTAGCTGCCAGCCGCCTTTTCGTAGGTGCTTTCGGGGATGGCGAGGGAGTCGGCCAGGTCTTCCAGCGTCTCTTCGGCCTGGGGCGTGACGGTCGGTTTGGCGAGGATGTTCATGAGGTCTCCTTGCTGTCAGCGGGCGTGTTCGAGCCGGAGGGCGAGGGCGAAGCCGCCCAGCTTCCAGTTCTGGTCGTGGATGGTGAGCGACGGATGAGCCTTCGGCTGCCATGACCGGCCTGCCTCGACCGCGATCGAGACCGGGACGGCGGGGAAGATGTTCAAGGCGACGTTCTCGCCGTGCGCGAGTTTGATATCGTCCAGGGTCTTGCGGAAGAGCTTGGCGAAGGCGGCGACGTCTTCGGGGCGGCGTACGATGTCGTTGTGCGCGCTGGCGGCCGCGATCGACCAGATCGAGGCGTCCGCCCCGAGGACGTTCGTGATGCGCTCGTCCGCTACGGGGGCGCTGATCTCAAGCTTCAGCGCGACAGGGCCGTCGGTCCGCGCCGGCCGAAGAGCTTCGTAGTGGACCGGCGCCGACGTGGTGTCCCACTTCCAGCCCTTCGGATCGCGCAGCAGCTGCCGGACGTCAGCGGTCGCGATGTCGCTGATCAGTCGACCGAGTTCGAACAGCAGCGGAATCGGCGCCAGGCCGAATACGGCGAGGCGCTTGATCTCCTGGCGCTCCATGCGGCCTCGGACCTTCTCGTTGAAGACGGTCCGCAGGTTCTTTACGTGCGTGGGCCAGAAGTCGGGGTCGTCGTCGCGGAGTTCCAGGTTGACGAGGTCTAGGTCGATCCAGCCGTCGTCGAGCGGGTAGCGGTCCGGGATCATCGACCACTTGACCGCGCCTTTTTCGACGGGCGACTCATTCGCACCGATCTTGGCAGCGTAGCGGATGACGTGGCTGCCGAGGTCTTCGTCGATGCCGGTTACGGTCCGGATGCGCGCTTCGTGGCGGCGTTTCATCGCGACGAGAACTTCCTCCGGATGTTCAGCGACCATCTCGCGGTCGAACACGCGATGGTGGATGTCGCAGACCAGCATCAGGTTGTCCGGGTCGTGCGCCAGCAGGGGCGACCGCACCTTGTCGCTTCGCGGACCATCGGGCGAATCCGCCACGATGTGGCCGATGTAGGCAGAATTCGCGTTCGCGGCGCCGGAGATCTGGTCTCCGACGAGCAGCTTGTTGCAGCCCGCGTACTGACAGCGACCTGCGGCGCGGCCCCACACGATGTTCTGAATCTTGAGCGGAATAGCCTTGCGTTTCGCCAAGCGGACCGCCCGCATAGGCTTGTTGGTACGGACCTCTCCGACCGCGACCGTCATCACGCGCTCCATGATGCCGTGCGGACGAAAGCGCGGTCGCGACGCGATCGGCGAAAAGGCTTGCCTCTACGGACAGAATCAAGCTTGTTTCGGCGGACCGAAAGGCAGCGCGAATTCAGGTCAGACACGGGCGCGATGGCACTGTGACCTAAAGATGCGGCGTCAAACCGCGCGCGTACGAGCTTTCGCGAAATCGCCATTGTGCCCCGTAGCTGGCTACCGTTTCCCCAATAGCCCTCAAGGTACCCCTGCACATAGGGGTGGGGTTCCGTGCTTCAAGATGTTGGTGGTCGAAATTTCTCTACCACAATCTATTGACACTGAGAATCGAGATGGCCAAAGCTGACGCGGGCTACCGTCGTTTCCGTCCGAGACCCTTTGGCTCCTTACGAAGCCAATGATCAAAGGCGAAACTAGGCGGTTGGGAACAGGGAGGTCGGCGACGATTGTGGACGCCTCGATCCCCTAACTGGTTGGCCCGACCGCCCTACGCATCGTACATTTTCAAGGCGACTTAACCCGTCTCAATGCCCGTGCCGACTTTGATGCAGCGGCATTGCCACAGCGATGTCGCAGAAAGAACTTCGCGAGTTCGTAATCTCAGATCGCCCATCCTGTGGCGGCGCCACGAACGCGACGTGGGTTCTTCGGCGAAACGTTCATCGAGACCTGGTCGCCCCGGCCGTGGAAAGCCTGGATCAGGCCAGCCCGTAGCGTGCCTTGGGCTCTGAAAACCCCGTCTGACTCAGTTTCCAAAGCTGGACTCAAAATAGGACTCATCTGACTCAAAATGGATCGAACGCCACAACATGGGCCATCGGTCATCGATGACTTAATTCGCATAAGGTTCCTCATGCGAAGGCTGAACGCGGTGTGACCTCGTACGTCCTGAAAGATACTTGTGGGCAGGAAAAGCACCTATTGTCTTGGGATGCCATCGCAAGCTGCTGAAATCACAGCAAATGCGACCGCCCTCCGAGCGCGCCAAGGGCGCGGAACGTTACGATCGCTTTGTTGAGGCGCTCGGACGGCGGCTTGCAACCGGATCCACCGTCCTGAAAGAGGTGAGCATCGACATGCACGCCTCTGAGAAGCCCGAGTAATCAGTACGCGCGCCCCAATGCGCCCTGGCAGCTCCTGACGATGGGTGCGGCGCTGAATCAGATAAGCCGACTGCAGGTCGGCAGCATGCCACGAAGCAACAAGCGATGGGCGCGTCACTCAAGGCGCCCGGGCCCGCTCCAGCCCGTTAGCTGCCCGCGAATGACACAGGCTTGCAAATCCCGCTCTTCTTGAGACCGCCTTGTCTTTCTTTGGCTACGCCAGACTACGACGCAGATGTCGGTGCAGTTGAAGTGACGTTCGGATTGGCCCTTGTGTCAAGTCCATCATCGCTGGGGGCGATTCAGCCGTTTCGATTCCGAAATCGACGCCGCGCGTGCCGCGGTGCGCGGGCAGGTCGCGGCCGCAAATTGGGAGTGAACGAGCAGTGCAAGTCGATGGAGAGCTTGGAGGCCAGCCCAGCTCGATTGTGAATCAAGCCGACAGCGATGCGCAGCCGAGCCCAAACGAGGGAGCGCGAACCAAGAAGGTTACCGTTCAGCTCTCCGAGAGCATGTTTCAGCGGCTTGAAGTTGCGACCGAAACGCCCGGGGCTCGGCAAGAGCATGGTCGTCGAGACGGCGCTTGAACGATTCCTGAATTCTGCACCGCCCATCGAGGGGCGCGTACATGAGGCTCTGGACCGGATAAGTGGCCAGATGGCCAGGCTCGAGCACGAGATCGCGATCATCGCCGAGACCGTAGCCCTGCATGCGCGCTATCACCTCACCGTGACGCCGCCCATACCGCCATCTGGGCAGCGGGAGGCGTGCCTGCTCGGGCAGCAGCGTTTTAAGGTATTGGCGGAGCAGGTCGAACGGCGGGTACGGCTCGGTCAGCCATTGATCCAGGAGACGATCGATCGGCTGGGCAGGCGCGGTCGACCTGCCGGTGAAGCTCTTGGCGGCGCGTCACAGCGCGCGGTAAAAGAACAGCCGAGAAAGGAAGGTCTGTCCGCAGTCGCGGCGGATGGAAACTCCGAGCCGAGCGCTGCCGCCGCGGAGGGCGGCAGCGCTCCAAACTTTCGAAACCTGCCCAACTCCTTTTGTTAGGCCGGCCGCCAGAAGCGTGCGGAAGGAGCTTGGGTCGCAAATATTGCCGGTGGCACGAGTTGAGCCCGTTCCTGTGTGGCGGCTGATCGCGTGCGTGTTTCTTCCCTTCGCGGCCGGGTACTACCTTTCATACCTGTTCCGGACCATCAATACACTCATTGCTGGCCGCCTCGCCTCTGATCTCGGGCTTGGCGCTGCCGATATCGGGCTGCTCACGTCAATCTATTTTCTAGTCGTTATGGCGGCCCAGATTCCGATCGGCATGTTACTTGATCGCCTTGGGCCGCGCCGGGTCCAGAGCGTACTCTTGGCTGTTGCTGCAGGGGGTGCCGCGCTCTTTGGGCTATCGACGGGATTCCTGTCGCTTCTTTTTGCTCGCGCGATTGTCGGACTTGGGAGTGCAGCAGCCCTGATGTCCGGGCTGAAAATCATCGTCCTCTGGTTTCCAAGAGAACGAATGGCCCTCATCAATGGCTATATGATCATGCTGGGCTCATTGGGGGCCGTTACCGCAACGGCTCCTGCCGAGGTGCTGCTGGACTGGATCGGATGGCGGGGTCTATTCGGCGTGCTGGCCGCCGCAAGCGCGCTTGCTGCCATTTTGATCTATCTCGTGGTTCCCGAACGAACCACTGGGCCGCAGGGTAGCAGGACGCCCGCCACTCTGAAAACCGTCTACTCGGATGCGCGGTTCTGGAGAATGGCGCCCTTATCGGCGACCTGCATCGGATCCGCTTGGGCACTGCAATCCTTATGGGCGGCGCCCTGGCTTTCCGATGTGGAGCGGCTGGATCGAACGAGACTCGTCAACGAATTGTTCGTGATGGCAGTCGCTCTGAGTCTCGGCGCTCTGGTCTTGGGCGTCCTTGCCAACTGGGTGCGCCGCCGGGCTAAGAAGAGCGAGGCTCTGTTTGGCTTGGTCGCGGCGATGTTGATTGTGGCGGAGCTTGTGCTGATCCTGCATCCGCCCTGGCCATCCCTCCTGCCGTGGTGCGTGCTGTCGATGGCCGGATCAGCCACTGCGCTGACCTACGCCATCATAGCGGATTATTTCCCGACCGAGCTGGTTGCGCGCGCCAATGGCGGTCTGAATGTCCTGCAGTTTGGCTGGGCTTTCGTCGTGCAGTACGGGACAGGCCTGATTCTGGAGCAATGGCCTCTAGAAGGGGGGCATTATCCTTTAATGGCCTATCAGACCGCGTTCGGTGTGAACGTTTTGCTGCAACTGGCAGCGCTGGTCTGGTTCGCCGCCGTCCCGTGGCTCGAACGCCGGAAACGGAAGGCTGGCGCTTCGGTCACACGTCAACCGGCGGGAGGCTGGAATTCGGTTGAGGCCGTTATTCCACCAGTCGAGCTCGCCATCCTGGAGGCGGATGATCATGCGGAGTGGTGAAGCCCGCCTGTCGCCGGGCTGATGTCCGGGGTCATGATGTTCGGCGCGTCAGAAGCGATCGTCCCTAATCTTTCTTCCTCTACGCCAGACTACGATTGACCCGGTCCCATTGTTGCTGTCGCGCAGGTTCTGCTTTTTCTAGTTGTCCTCATGTGAGGCGGCTAGACGCTAGCTGTCTCACTCAACTGGGGGCAGTCGTGGCGATCCATTCATTTCATTCGGAAGCCGAGTTGCGCGGAGCGCGCATGCTCCGCACGGCGCTGGGCTCGGCTATCGCAGGTTTTCTGGAAGATCCGTCGATCGTTGAGGTGATGCTGAACCCCGATGGCCGGCTGTGGATCGATCGGCTCTCGAGCGGCCTTATCGATACCGGCGCGAGTGTGTCGGCTGCCGACGGCGAGCGAATTGTCCGGCTGGTCGCGCACTATGTGGGCGCTGAGGTTCATGCCGGCTCGCCCCGAATCTCGGCTGAGCTGCCGGAGACCGGGGAACGCTTCGAAGGCCTGCTGCCGCCGGTGGTTGCAGCGCCCGCCTTCGCGATCCGCAAACCCGCGGTCGCCGTGTTTGGGCTGGACGACTATGTCGCTGCCGGCATCCTGAACTTGGAGCAGGCGAACGCGCTGCGTGACGCGGTCGCCACTCGCAAGAACATCCTGGTCGCGGGCGGCACATCGACGGGCAAGACGACGCTCACGAACGCGCTTCTGGCGGAAGTGGCCAAAGGTTCGGATCGCGTCGTTCTCATCGAAGATACGCGGGAGCTTCAGTGCACGGCGCCGAACCTCGTGGCATTGCGCACCAAGGACGGCGTTGTCTCGCTGTCTGATCTGGTGCGCTCGTCGCTTCGCCTGCGCCCTGATCGTATCCCGATTGGCGAGGTGCGCGGAGCCGAGGCGCTCGATCTGCTCAAAGCCTGGGGGACTGGACATCCCGGCGGTGTCGGCACGATTCACGCCGGCACCGCGCTTGGCGCGCTCCGCCGGCTCGAGCAGCTCATCCAGGAGGCCGTCGTCACGGTTCCGCGCGCGCTGATCGCCGAGACCATCAACGTCATCGCCGTGCTCTCTGGCCGTGGTGCCGAACGACGTTTGAGCGAACTCGCTTCTGTCACCGGGCTTGCTTCATCAGGCGACTACACCCTTTCGAAAATCGGAGATCAGTCATGAACGTACGATCATCTTTCGGGCGAGGTTTCACGTCAGTTGCGGCATTCGCTTGTCTGTATCTGGCCAGCGTGCCTGCCTGGGCCGCCGGCTCGAACATGCCCTGGGAGCAGCCCCTCAACCAGATCCTGCAATCTGTCGAAGGACCCGTGGCCAAGATCATCGCGGTCATCATCATCATCGTGACAGGTCTCTCGCTCGCATTCGGCGACACGTCGGGCGGCTTCCGGCGGCTGATCCAGATCGTGTTTGGTCTGTCGATCGCATTTGCCGCCTCGAGCTTCTTCCTGTCGTTCTTCTCGTTCGGCGGCGGGGTGGTGATCTGATGGATGAGCCAGTCCCGGGCTTTGTCGCCCCTGTCCACCGTGCGCTGACCGAGCCGATCCTGATGGGCGGGGCACCGCGATCGGTTGCCATTCTCAACGGCACATTGGCCGCAGCACTCGGCCTTGGTCTGCGCTTGTGGCTGGCCGGCCTTCTGCTGGCGTTCATCGGCCACATGGCCGCGGTCTGGGCCGCAAAACGCGATCCGGAATTCGTCGAAGTCGTGCGCCGGCACGTTCGTGTTCCCGGTCACCTCAGCGCTTGAGAATAGTCCCATGATGAATCTTGCCGAATACCGCCGCTCGAATACGCGCCTTGCTGATTTCCTGCCCTGGGCTGCTCTGGTCGACGAGGGAGTTGTATTGAACAAGGACGGCTCACTTCAGCGGACGGCGCGGTTCAGGGGACCGGACCTCGACAGTTCCGTGCCGGCTGAGCTTGTTGCGGTCGCAAGCCGGCTGAACAATGCGCTCCGGCGTCTCGGATCGGGCTGGGCGGTTTTCGTCGAGGCGCAACGGCATTCGGCAGGGCGCTATCCGCACGACACATTCCCGGATGTCGCATCCGCCCTGGTGGATGCGGAGCGCAAAGCGCAATTCGAGGAGGCCGGCAGCCATTTTGAATCGAGCTACTATCTGACCTTCCTTTATCTGCCGCCTGCAGAGAGTGCAGCTGTGGCAGAGCGTCTCCTGTACGAGGGCGGCCATCGAAGCGCGGGAGCGGATGCGCGCGAGGTGCTGAGTGGGTTCGTCGACCGGACCAACCGCGTGCTGCAGCTCGTTGAGGGCTTTATGCCGGAATGCGGCTGGCTCGATGACGAGGCAACGCTCACGTACCTGCACTCCACGGTCTCGACCAAGCGGCATCGCGTTCGGGTGCCGGAAATCCCGATGTATCTCGATGCGCTGCTTGCCGATCAGCCGCTGACAGGCGGGCTTGAGCCGATGCTGGGTGACGCGCATGTGCGTGTCCTGACGGTTGTGGGGTTTCCCACGACGACGACGCCCGGGATCCTCGATGATCTCAACCGCCTCGCATTCCCGTACCGCTGGTCGACGCGGGCGATCATGCTCGACAAAACGGATGCTCTAAAGCTCCTGACCAGGATCAGGCGGCAATGGTTTGCCAAGCGCAAGTCGATTGCCGCGATCCTGAAGGAGGTGATGACGAACGAGGCGTCCACGCTTTTGGATACCGATGCCCACAACAAGGCGATGGATGCAGATAGCGCACTCCAGGAGCTCGGCTCGGATCAGATCGGAGAGGCCTTTGTGACGGCAACCGTCACGGTCTGGGACAGGGATCCGCACGCGGCGGACGAAAAGCTACGCCTCGTTGAAAAGGTGATCCAGGGCCGGGACTTTACCTCCATGACCGAGACAGTGAATGCCGTTGAGGCCTGGCTCGGCAGCCTGCCGGGACAGGTCTATGCAAACGTGCGCCAACCGCCGGTGTCGACGCTAAATCTCGCCCACATGATCCCGCTTTCTGCGGTCTGGGCGGGAGAGGTGAGGGACCATCATTTCAAGGCGCCTCCACTGTTCTTCGGCAAGACCGAAGGATCGACCCCCTTTCCGCTTCTCGCTCCATGTCGGCGATGTCGGACACACTCTGATCGTTGGACCGACCGGCGCCGGCAAATCGGTGCTGCTCGCACTGATGGCACTGCAGTTCCGGCGATATCCGGCCGCTCAGATCTTTGCCTTTGACTTCGGCGGGTCGATCCGCGCGGCGGCGATAGCCATGGGAGGCGACTGGCATGACCTCGGCGGCGCGGTTGGTGGAGACTCGGCAGAATTCGTGGCGCTCCAGCCGCTTGCGCGCATCGACGATGTCGCGGAGCGCGGTTGGGCAGCCGATTGGATCGCATCGATTCTTGCGCGCGAGCGAATCGAGGTCACGCCCGAGACCAAGGATCATGTCTGGTCGGCCTTGACCTCGCTCGCCTCGGCGCCAGTTCGGGAGCGGACGCTGACGGGCTTGTCCGTTCTTCTGCAATCCAATGCCTTGAAGCGCGCGCTGCAACCCTATTGCCTCGGCGGTCCATTTGAGCGGCTGCTGGATGCCGAAGGTGAACGGCTGGGAGAGACCCCCGTCCAGGTGTTTGAGACTGACGGGTTGATCGGGATCGGTGTCGCGCCGGCGGTTCTCTCCTATTTGTTCCACCGGATTGAGGATCGCTTCGACGGCCGTCCGACCCTTCTCATCATCGATGAGGGCTGGCTTGCGCTGGACGATGCCGATTTTGCCGGCAAGCTCCGCGAATGGCTGAAGACGCTGCGCAAGAAGAACGCCTCCGTCGTGTTTGCGACTCAGTCGCTGGCCGATATCGATGGCTCCGCAATTGCGCCCGCAATTATCGAGAGCTGCCCGACCCGGATCCTGCTTCCCAATGACCGCGCGATCGAGCCGCAAATCATGGCGGTCTACCGGCGCTTTGGACTGAATGACCGGCAGATCGAGATCCTCGCCCGCGCGACGCCAAAGCGCGACTACTACTGCCAGTCGCGCCGGGGCAACCGCCTGTTCGAGCTTGGTCTTGGCGAAATCGCGCTGGCTTTTGCGTCCGCGTCGTCCAAGACCGACCAGGCTCTCATCGAGCGTGTTCTTGAGGAGCACGGACGAGACGATTTCGTCACCGGCTGGCTCAAGGCGCGCGACCTCGGCTGGGCCTGCAATCTCATTCCGCGACTTGCCAAGGAAGGTGGCTTGTCATGAAACGAATCCGTCCGCTTCTAGCAGCAAGTATCATCGCAATTAGCCTGACCCAGGGGCCCCGGGAAGGAAAGGCACAGTGGATCGTGTTCGATCCCAACAACTACGTGCAAAATGTGCTGACCGCCGCGCGCGAGCTGCAGCAGATTAACAACCAGATCACCTCGCTGCAAAACGAAGCGCAGATGTTGATCAATCAGGCGAAGAACCTGGCGAGTCTGTCGTACTCGTCCTTGCAGCAGCTCGAGCAATCGATTCAGCGCACCCAGCAGCTGCTCAGTCAAGCGCAGCGCATTGCCTACGATGTCCAGCAGATCGATCGTGCGTTCTCGACAATTTATGCGCCGGCGTCCACGAGCATGTCCAATGGGCTCCTCGTCGCCAACGCCCAGACACGCTGGCAGAATGCGGTTGCCGGGCTGCAGGACGCCATGCGGGTGCAGGCAACCGTCGTCGGCAATCTCGATACCAACCGCACCCAGATGTCGGCCCTGGTCACGGCGAGCCAGGGCGCGTCAGGTGCTCTGCAGGCAAGCCAAGCCGGCAACCAGCTTCTTGCGCTTCAAGCTCAGCAGCTTGCTGATCTCACCGCGACCATGGCCGCGCAAGGGCGCGCACAAGTGCTCGAAGCCGCGCAAAGAGCAAGTGCCCAGGATCAGGGGAGGGAGCAGCTGCGGCGCTTTCTGACCCAAGGTCAGGGCTATCAATCGACAACCGTGCAGATGTTCCACTGATGATGAAGAACAGATTTGAACGGCTGCCGATGGCGGTGGCAGTTAGCCTCACAGTCCTGGTCGTCGCCGCCTGCGCCATTCGTCTGCGCGGCGACGACAGCGCGACCCAATCTTCCGCCTCGCTCGCTGCGAAGCCCGATCCGGCGGCGGCAAAGCTCGAGCAGTGCCGTACCGTCACCTACGAGCAGAGAGAGGCTCTGCTCGAATGCCAGAGGATCTGGGCGGAACGGCGCAGCCAGTTCCTGGGGAAAAGCGGATCGGTAAACGGTTCGGATAGCAATGCGGGCACGGCGCCATTTTCCTCCGCGCCGCCGCGCAAGGACGAAAGCCGCCTGCCGTCGCTCTCACCCTCCGTTCCAAGCCAAAGCGAGTGAGCAATGGGCACCTCCGTCATCGACCAGTTTCTGGAAACCTTCACCCGCTATATCGATTCCGGATTCGGCCTAGTCGGGGGCGAAGTTGGATATCTCGCCACGACGTTAGCTGCGATCGACCTCACGCTTGCGGGCCTGTTCTGGTCCCTCGGAAGTGATGAGGAGATTCTTGCCCGGCTCGTCAAGAAAACCTTGTTTGTCGGTGTCTTTGCCTACCTGATCGGCAATTGGAACAGCCTCGCCCGCATCGTCTTCGAGAGCTTTGCAGGTCTTGGACTCAAAGCCTCGGGCACGAGCCTGTCATCGGCGGATTTCTTGCGGCCAGGTCGGATCGCGCAGGTGGGGCTCGATGCCGGCCGTCCGATCCTGGACTCCATCTCGGGCCTGATGGGGTATGTCAGCTTTTTCGAAAATTTCGTCCAGATCACGGTCCTGCTGTTCGCCTGGATCGTGGTGCTGCTGGCCTTCTTTATTCTCGCCATCCAGCTCTTCGTCACCCTGATCGAGTTCAAGCTGACGACGCTTGCAGGTTTCGTCCTGATCCCCTTCGGTCTGTTCGGCAAGACCGCCTTTGCGGCCGAACGGGTGCTGGGCAACGTCATCTCCTCCGGCATCAAGGTTTTGGTCCTCGCCGTCATTGTCGGCATTGGATCGACCTTATTCTCGCAGTTCACGGCAGGTTTCGGCGGCAATCAGCCGACCATCGAGAACGCGATGGCGCTGGTGCTCGGCGCACTTTCCTTGTTGGGGCTCGGCATTTTCGGACCTGGGATTGCCAACGGCATCGTCTCCGGAGGTCCGCAGCTCGGCGCAGGTAGCGCAGTCGGGACGGGACTTGCCGCCGGTGGAGTCGTTGCGGCTGGCGCTGGCCTTGCGGCCGGCGCTGCCGGTCTCGCCGGCGGCGCGATTGCAGGCTCGCTACGCGGTGGAAGCGCGATTGCAAGCGGCACCATGAGCGTGTTTCGGGCGGGGAGTCAGTCCGGCTCCGAGGCGAGCGCGTCCGGTGCTGCAAGCCCCTTGCGTTCGGTCGCAGCTGGTCTTGGTGGACCGGCGAGCGATGCCGGTAAGGGGGAAGGGGGTTCCTCGAGAGCTTCCGGCAGCGCGCCCGCTTGGGTTCGGCGCATGAAGAGAGCGCAGACGATCAGTCATGGCGCATCGGCGGCAACCCACGCGATCCGTTCAGGTGATCACGGAGGCGGCGGCGGATCTGTCGACCTCTCGCAAGAGGATCACTGACGCCTCCTTTCTTTCTAATTCGGTTCCCCGCCATCTCTTGAGGTCAAAACAATGTTTAAACGATCGGCCGTTCACTATGGCCGCACGCCGGAAGCCGTCACCCCCTATCAACGCGCAGCTCAGGTCTGGGATGACCGCATTGGGTCTGCGCGCGTGCAGGCCAAGAACTGGCGCCTGATGGCCTTTGGCTGCCTCTTCTTATCAGCCGGCTTTGCCGGCGCCCTGGTCTGGCAGTCCGCTCACGGGACGATCACGCCCTGGGTGGTCGAGGTCGATCAGTTGGGGGAAGCGAAAGCCGTTGCTCCGGCAAATGCCAGCTATCAACCGACCGATCCGCAAGTAGCCTTTCACCTGGCGCGCTTCATCGAGCATGTGCGTGGCCTGCCGATGGACGCCATTGTGCTGCGCGAAAACTGGCTCCGCGCTTACGACTTTACAACCGATCGCGGTGCGGCCGCACTGAATGACTACGCCCGCAACAACGATCCATTCGCCAAGCTCGGTAAGACGCAAGTGGCGATCGAGGTCTCGAGCGTCATTCGGGCTTCGCCTGAGAGCTTTCGCCTCGCCTGGATCGAGCGCCGCTACGACAACGGCCAGCTTGCCGCAACCGAGCGGTGGAGCGCGATCCTCACGATCATCGTGGAGATGCCGCGCGATCTCGATCGCCTCCGCAAGAATCCGCTTGGTATTTACGTGAACGCCATCAACTGGTCGAAGGAGCTGGGTTAGCAATGCCATCAGGTCTCGTTATTGCGTCACGGAGGGTCCGCCCGAGCCTGGCCCTGGCTCTTGTTATTGGTGTGTCCGCCCTTGGCGGTTGCACCACGTTCAAGCCGCCGCAAATCAGTTACGATAGCGATGTCCCGCCGGCTCCAGATCTGCCGGCGCTTGCCGACGATCGGCCGCGGCCGCTGCATGTTCCACCGGCCTGGAAAGCGGCGCGCGGCGGCAGGAACGCGGAAGCCAAACAGCCGATTGAGCGGATTGAAACCGCGAATGACGCCGCACGTGTGCAGCCGCGGAAGGCTGGCTACTTCAATGCGGTGCAGGTGTTTTCGTATAGTCCGGGCGCTCTCTATCAGGTCTATGCCGCGCCGGGGCAGATCACCGACATCGCCTTGGAGCCCGGCGAGCAACTGATCGGGTCGGGACCAGTTGCCGCAGGTGATACCGTGCGTTGGGTGGTCGGCGACACCGAAAGCGGCAGTGGCGACACGCGACGCGTGCACATCATGGTGAAGCCGACACGACCGGCGATCGAGACCAATCTCGTCGTCAACACGGATCGGCGTACTTACCTGGTCGAGCTCCGCTCCCGCGAAAGGCCCTACATGCCACAGGTCGCGTGGTTCTATCCGGAGGACCGGACCGCGCGTGGTCCAGCTCTGCCGCCCACACCCGTCATCCCGGATCAGGCGCAGCGCCGTTACCGCTACGCCATCGAGGGAGACAGCCCGCCCTGGCGTCCTGTCAATGCCTATGACGACGGCCGCAAGGTCTACGTCGAGTTTTCGCCCGGCATCGGCCAGGGCGAGATGCCGCCGCTCTTCTTGATCGGGCCTGATGGCAAGACCGAGCTCGTCAACTATCGCGCTTACGGCAATGTGCTGATCGTCGACCGGCTGTTCGCGGCGGCGGAACTGAGGCTGGGCGAGGAGCACCAGCAGAAGGTCAGGATCGTCCGAACCGACGGGAGGTCGCTGTGACAGAGACTGGCCAGCCGAATGACACACCCAAGGACGCTCCTCGGGTTAAGCCGCCGGAAGATATCGCCGAAACCCTTCGGCTCCGGCCGGATCGGCCGCAAGTTACGCGTCTATCGCGCAAGGTGCTTGCGGGTGGCAGCGCCCTTTTGTTGGTGCTCATCTCTGGTGCGGTCTTCTGGGCTCTCCAGGAGAAGCGATCACGCACACCGGCCACCGAGGAGCTTTACGCGACCGACCACCACAATGTTGCCGATCAGCTTGCAACCTTGCCGAAGGATTATGCTGAGATCCCGAAGGAGGTGCCGCGTCTTGGACCACCTTTACCCGGCGATCTTGGCCGGCCGATCGTTGCAGCACAGGGCTCTTCAACGTCCAGCCCGCTTGGTGTTGACGCTGAACAGCAGCGCGCCAATCAGGAGAGCGAGGCGGCACGCACCAGCAAGGTGTTTGCCAGCACGAACGTCCGCGCACAGGCCCCTGTCTCATCGCCAAGTGAAGCCCCATCAAATGCAGCGCCATCATCCGACGAAGCATTCGCCCAGAATGGGCAGGATCGAAAACTTGCGTTCGTCAGTGCTTCCGTTGACCGTCGAACCACCAGTCCCGATCGCTTGGCAAGACCGGTCTCTCCCTTTGTGGTCCAGGCGGGAACGGTCATTCCGGCTGCTCTCATCACGGGGATTCGGTCCGACCTGCCTGGGCAAATCACGGCCCAAGTCACAGAAGCGGTATACGATTCCCCTACCGGGCGAGCTCGCCTTATCCCGCAAGGAGCCCGGTTGATCGGGACGTATGATAGCCAAGTCGCATTTGGCCAATCGCGCGTCCTCCTGGTGTGGACGCGCCTCATCATGCCAAATGGGCGATCGATCGTGCTGGAGCGGCAGCCGGGCGCAGATGCCGCGGGCTACTCTGGTCTTGAGGATGAGGTCGACAACCATTGGAAGGAGCTGTTGGGGGCCGCTGCGCTTTCGACGCTGCTCGCCGTCGGCACGGAGGTGAATTCCGGATCGGATACGGGTAGCACCAACAGCGACCTCATCACTGCGCTCCGCCGCGGGGCGGGGGACTCGGTGAACCAGACGGGCCAGCAGGTGGTCCGCCGCAATCTCAACATCCAGCCCACTTTGACGATCCGTCCGGGATTTCCGGTGCGGGTGATCGTCAATCGCGATCTGGTGCTCGAACCGTACAGAGGGTGAGGTACGATGGCTAAGCTTAAACTTGGAGCGCTCGAAGACGATAAGCCGATCAAAATTGCGCATGAACTCCCGGCGAGCGTGCACAGGGATCTCGTGGCATACGCAGAAATCCTTGCACAAGAGAGCGGGCAGCCGATCGGGGAGCCGGCCAAGCTTATCGCTCCCATGTTGGCACGGTTTATGGCAGCGGACAGAAATTTTCGGAAGGCTCGACGGGCCCGTCAACATCCGAAAGGATAGCGCTCAGAAAGCAAGTTCCAGAAAGCAGCCAACGCAGGATTTTCCTTGTCGTCTCGCCAGTATGCAGAAAAGTCGAATCGGCTCGGACCGGCTGCGTCGCGCAATTCGCGGTAGACGAGGCCTGCATGGTTGATGCCCATGTCGGATTCCAGCACCAGGCTGATTCCTGTGTTCATCCTGATCAGGCTCTTGATGATACCGCGGCTGACGTCGTGGCGCTCGAGTTTAGGACGGTCCTCAGGCGACACGAGCTTGGAAAACAGAAGATCTTCAAACTCTTTTCCCGGATCGTAGTGGCTCATCAGGACCGTCTCGCCGCGCAGGTCAGTCCAATAGACCGTGTCGCGCGCGGCGAGGGGATGATCATGGGGTAAGGCGACCAGAACACGTTCGCTCCACAGCGGCATCACTCGGTTATCGACTAACGGCAGGTTCCCTGTGACGATCAGGATATCGAGAACGCCGTTGCGAAGTGCCGTCGCTAGTCGTGTTCGTGATTTCTCGATCGTCACAAGCTCGATTTGCGGGAATCGCTGCTTGAAATCCAGCAAGGACGTCTGCAGGTTGCCAATGGAAAGTGAGGTGCAGAGCCCGACACTCAGCCGGCCAGCCTCGCTGTTGCGTACAGCCCTCGCGGTCGCGATGAGAGCATCGAACTCCTCCAGAATTGTCCTTGCCAGGCGAAGAACACTGCGGCCTGCTTGCGTCGGGCGCACACCACCGCTGAAGCGCTCAAAAATCGCAATTCCCAGGTGATATTCGATCTCGCTGATTCTTCGGCTGAGACTCGATTGTTGGGTTCTCAGCAATTCCGCCGCTTGACGGAGGCTGCCACAATCAGCCGCAGCAACGGCCGATTGCAGGTGTTTCAGTTCGATTGCCTTGCTGGCTTGAAGGGAAGGTGTTGATCGACGTGGTTTGTGCATCGTAAGTCTTAAGCAGATGGGCTTTCCGCTCCAATGCGCAGCGATGCCCCGTTTGTACTTGCTTCCAGATCCTAGGCGGCCGCTCGGATGACTGGAGCCCAGAGCACCGGACCTGAGATGTGTCCCGCTTGGCGGATGCGCTCCAAAGCATCAGTCGACACTTCCAGATATCCGGCAATGGCCGTGGTGTTTCCGAGAGGACGAGCTTTTCCGATTTTGCGGAGCGGCCAGCCCGCGCGGCGAAGAATGCGTTCCATCCGGGCGTCGGTGACGGTAACGATTTCGGTCAATTCAATCGAAAGGCCGAATTCAATCATGCCCGCGAACAGCTCATAAGTAGCAGCAGCAAGTCCACCGCTTGCCTTCGGCGCATCCGGAGGAACATCGAGCGCGAATCGACTGCTCTCCCAAATCCGGTCGCTTCGTGGCGCCGGCCGGCCGTCCAGAAGGATCGGGAAGGTGTCTCTCAGCATGGTTGGGCCGGTGGACGGCAGAAGTCGGACGCAACCCTGAAGACGTCCAGCGTTTGAGCGGTTCAGGAGGTGCGCGGGTCGAAGGACATCAAACTCGTCGACTTCCATCTCGCCGCTGACTTCGACGTTCCAGTCCAGGCGCTGTTTGAAAACACGATACCGCAGCCGGTGCATCTCGGTGAGATCGTCGACGAATTCGCCGTAGTACTCCGGCGTGATGAGCTGCATCATTCTTGCCTCCTTGCCTTCAGGCAAGCAAGCAGAGAAAGCAGGAAAGCACATCCTGTGGAGTTTCACAGGTGCTTGCAGCTTGCGATTGATCTATTTTCGAGATTTTGACTCGGTCAACAGCACGATCGCTTGACGAAGCGAGCTGACGCCAAGCTTCGCGCGCGCGTTATCCAGGTGAAATCCCGCGGTTCGCTCTGCGATGCCGAGAATGATCCCAATCTCCCCAGCTGATTTGCCGCGCGCGGACCATTCGAGACACTGGTACTCGCGAGGAGACAGCACCACCCCACCGACCATGCGATCTATCGTCCAGAAGCGTTTTGCATGTGCATGGAAAAACATTGCGATTAACCGCAGGCTCTGAGCGTGCTCGACCAGCGAGCGCTCGAAACCAGTTCTCCGATCGTCGCTTGCAAAGCTCAGCGCGGCGATCGCGCCTTTGTCATCGTGGATAGGGAATGTAAATCCGCATCGAATCCCAAATTTGGCGGCTTCTTCGAACACAGCGCGTTCTGCCTCCGACCGATTTCGCGCTTCCAATCCAAGTCCCCATCGGAAGGGTTTAGGCTGGCGCATTGCCCGACGTACCACCGGATCGACGGATTCGTAGCCGCGCTGCAGATAGATGGCGGTCCAGGAGGGTGGATATGTCGATATCAGATTGGGAGCACTGCCCGGCCTACGGGGAAAAGCGAGATATGCGAAGCATGACAGTTCGAGCGCAGCGGCGACTTCGGCCATGCTCTGCTGAGCTGCGTCTCGATGCGTGCTTTCGGTCAATTGCTCAGCAAATCTTTGAAAAACCCGATCCATCGCGCATGAGCCCACGGGCCTCCCCGTTAGGCGCTCCTTGCATTATCGGATCGAGCATCACTGCGAATGGGGCAAAACAACGAAGAAGTCGATCTATTTCGGCTTCGATCGATCTTGACCGCGCGACCCTAAGTTGAGGCATATCGGGTCAGCCAAGACGTCGCGCTCAAGTTGTGATGTCATCGCGACCAGGTCCGCGAACCCCGTCGTCTGTTTGAAATCCTGCAAGAGGGCCCCGAAGGTCGCCGGATTTCTGCGTCCTTTGCGTTCCAAGTTGGAGGTTTGTACGGCACTTCCGATCTGATCGTCACGCCGCCAGTAACCACGCGTCTTCTTGGGTGACGGGAAATCGGGTCCGGAAATCAACGCCCCGCGCCCTCCCGGAGGCAAGAGCGAAGACTTCATACGGACGCGAAGTCAGGAAGGCGGCGCTCGGACCAAGCCTTCAACCCTTCCTGAGCATCGGCGCAAGAGAGACTTTCAAAGAACCTCGCGTTGACCTCAGCCGGATCGGCAGTGCCTCGGCAAATTGAATTGAGCGACGCCTTGAGACCGCGGAGCGAAGCCGGAGAACGCTGAGCGAGCATTCCGGCAACGACCTCCAATCGCGCTTCGAACCTCTCGGGCGCACAGGTTTCGGTGAGAAAGCCGATCCGCAACATTGTGGCGGTGTCAATCTGCTCCCCCATTAGAAACAACCGCTTGGCTTCGGGCAAGCCGAGTCTCTCTACGTATCGGCGGAGGCCGGAATGGTAGTACTGGATGCCTAGCCGTGCAGGAGACATCTGCAAACGACAACCTTCGACCCCGATGCGGAAGTCGCACGCGAGCGCGAAGTCAGTGGCTCCCCCGTAGACATTCCCGTTAAGTCCGCACACCGTCGGGATCGGCAACGCTTCGAGCAAGTCGCACATATCCGCAAACGCGGCGGTGCACTCCACCGCTCGCTCGCTTGACAGCGTGTCGAGGTCAAATCCCGAGCTGAAGCTCGGCCCGCTAGCCGTGAGGATTAGAACCCGCAGCCCCTTGTGTCCCGCCAATTCTCTTAGCATCGCCGAAAGCGCTTCGATGTCCGCCGGCTCGAACCGATTGTGCTGCTGCGGCCTGTTCAAAAGGATCCACGCGCTCATTTCAGACACACGCAACGTCGGCTGCCCTCTCAAGAGCTTTCTCCTGATCCATAGGTGTTTTATTGTTCTTAAAAAAAATATCTGTCAAGATGGAAATGTCTGGGCTTACTGCCAGGTTCGCTTTCATGGGGAGATGGTCGTGGATTCCGCTTTGCTGACCAAGAAGCCATACCGAACAGAGGAGATCGCGCAGTGGATTCGCCACGAGATCGAGTCAGGCGCCTTTCCGCCGGGCTCGCGTTTGGAGGAGCGGCCACTCTCGGAACGGTTCGGCGTCTCGAAAACGCCTGTGCGCGAGGCCCTTATCCAGCTTTCTTCGATCGGCCTGGTTGAGTTGCGTCAGCGTCGTGGCGCTATCGTTACGCTGCTTAGTGTCGAGCAGGTGATCTCGATGTTCGAGGTCATGACCGAGCTCGAAAGCATGGCGGCCAGGCTCGCCGCGTCGCGGATCTCGCCTGACCTCCGGGAGGAGCTGGCCGAGATTCACCGGCGCAGCGCGGCATTCATTCCGACCCAAGATTTCGAGAAGTACGACGCGATCAATAGGGAATTTCACGAGCTGATCTATCGCTGTTCGTGCAACGATTATCTCGAAACCAGCATCAAGGACGTCCGCGGTCGCTTACGCGTGTATCGCAGGTACCCCTTTCAGAAGCCAGGTCGCATCCGCCGCTCGTTCGCTGATCACGCCCAGATCCTCGAGGCCATATTGAGGGGCGACGAGGAAACGGCCGGGAGCGCGATGCGAGATCACATCAGCGTTGGCGGCCGCGTGTTCGCAGACCTAATTGTCGAAATGGGACGGCGCTCCTGACCAAGGACTGATCTGGAGGCCTAACAGCTCAACCCGCTGATTGGAATGGGGTCACCTCCGAGCTGCATTGAATCGAGTAAACGCGAATGACATCGGAAAAACACCGATGGACACATCAAGCGTGGGCCAGCTTTCATCACCTCTCGACGCACAGCTACGTAACGTGGCGTCACAACGCTGAGTGCAACTGGACGCACCGACGAAAAGCTGCATGAAGCGCCTCGCGCGCCGCAAAAGCCCCGAACCGTTGTGTAGCTCCTCCTGGCGGGAGAGGGCCGACTCGATCTCTGACAAATCCATAGCCTAAAGTTCGGCATTCCCTTCCCTTTGAGGACGCACTCAAGGCTGCCACTAAAGCTCTCATATTGTTTTCCTCTTGAAAAATATTTTTTTTACTAATATTAAAACATCAAAATTGGTTTGAGAAGACAGTTAGTGGCTGCCCCACCACCTAGAGCGGGTTGCGCCCCGGAGACCTAAAACGAAGACGGCTCAAATCATGACTGATGCAAATTTCTACCGGTTGTTCGAGACCTGGCTGCAACTGGAGCCAACCGGCGCGGTCTTCGAGCTCGAGACCGGCCAGACGCTCACGCGTGAATGGCTTCACGTTCTGTCAGGACGTTATGCGAATGCATTGCGGCGATCCGGATGCGCAGCGGGTGATCGCGTCGCGGTCCAACTAGAAAAGTCGGCGCACGCGTTCGCCCTGTACCTCGCCTGCTTGCGTGCAGGATTTTGCTATTTGCCGATGAACACGGCGTACCGGCCAGCCGAAATGGGTTATCTCCTGCAGGATGCTCAGCCGGCGGTATTCTTCAGGGGACTAACCGCGGAAGCTCTTGCGGGGGAGATCGTACCAGCGACAACGAAGGCCTTCACCTTCGGTCCACAAGGAGAAGGGACGTTCGCGCCCGTCGTTGAGTTGGTAGATCCGACATACCGGACGATCGAGCTGAGTGGAACCGCCCCGGCCGCGCTTCTCTATACGTCTGGTACCACCGGACGCCCTAAAGGTGCTCTCATCAGCCATGGTGCACTCTCGTACTCTGCGCGGACGTTAAGCGAACTCTGGGGCTTCTCCGCATCGGACGTCCTCCTCCACACTCTGCCGATCTTCCACAGCCACGGACTTTTCATCTCGTTCAACGTAGCTCTGGCAAGCGGGGCGCGGCTGCTTCTTCAAAGCAAGTTCGATGCTGCCGACGTACTCAAGGCCCTTCCGCGTTCGACCGTATTCATGGGCGTGCCGACCTATTACCATCGATTGTTGACGAGCCCGTTGCTAAACAGTGATCGGTGCAGACGAGTGCGGTTGTTCGTATCGGGGTCCGCACCGCTTTCAGTGGATGTGCATGGCCAATTCGAAGCCCGCACCGGTCATCGTATTCTGGAACGTTATGGTTCGACGGAAGCAATGATCCTCTGCTCGAATCCCTTGGAAGGCGAGCGCAAGCCAAGTTCAGTAGGCCTTCCGATTCCTGGAGTCGATCTTCGCATCAGTGGAAGTGGCGATGAGGTTTTAAAAGGGGGAACTATCGGAATGATTCAAGCGCGAGGGCCGGGCCTGTTTTCCGGTTACTGGAATAGGCCGGACCAGACTCGCGAGGAATTCACAGCGGACGGCTTCTTCCGCACTGGGGATCTGGGATTTGTCGATGACCAAGGATACGTATCGATTACCGGTCGAGCAAAGGATCTCATTATCAGCGGCGGCTACAATGTCTATCCCGCCGAGATCGAAGCAGTGATCGACGAAATGCCCTCTGTTCAAGAGTCAGCAGTCGTCGGTGCCCCGCATCCCGACTTCGGTGAGTGTGTCGTAGCTTTCGTCATCCCTTCAGACAAAGAGCTCCCGCCGGCCGCCGGCGAAGTGATTCAGCGTGTCAAGGATCGTCTCGCAAACTACAAGGTTCCTAAGCAGGTGATCATTGTCAATGAACTTCCGCGGAATTCGATGGGCAAGGTTATGAAGAAAGAGCTTCGGAGCTCGCTCGCTGAGCAATCGCGACGCCTCGTCATCGGGGCCCAATAACACACTTCAATCGTTCAGCGCGGTTGGAGCAATCCCCGTCTTTAGCTCGTCTAGCAATGCGTTGGTCACTTGAGAACCTTCTCGATCAGTTCGGTGGAGGGTTAAGCGAGAGCCTTAGGTCGCGTCTCGATATCGCACGCAAGAAGCCCGGTCCTGTGGATTCCTGCACTAACGTACAAAAAATAGCTGAATTTCTGCGCCACTTCGTGATGTCCGCTGCAGGTTAGTACGGCTGTTCCGACTACAAAGAGTTATCCAAACGAGGAGATTGCAAATGAAGGTCGGTGTTCCCAAGGAAATCAAGACACACGAATATCGCGTGGGTCTGACGCCTGGAGCCGTCCGCGAGTATGTTGCCGCCGGTCATAGCGTGGCGGTTGAGACGAATGCAGGGGCTGGCATTGGTGCAACAGACGAAACCTATCGCAAGGCTGGTGCAACAATCCTAAGCTCCGCTCGCGAGGTATTTGGGTCGAGCGAATTGATAGTGAAGGTCAAGGAGCCCCAGCCTTCCGAATGGACCCAGCTGCGAGAGAATCAGATTCTATTCACGTATCTCCACTTGGCGCCGGACCCAGAGCAAGCGAAGGGCCTCTTAAAATCTGGATGTACCGCAATCGCCTACGAAACAGTGACTGATGCGTATGGCGGACTTCCACTACTTGCGCCCATGAGTGAGGTCGCGGGGAGACTTTCGATCGAGGCGGCCGGTGTGGCCCTGAAGCGGTATGCAGGTGGTCGCGGGCTGTTGATTGGCGGTGTTCCGGGTGTTCAGCCGGCGCGCATCGTGGTGATCGGAGGCGGTGTTGTCGGTACGCACGCGGCCCGAATGGCGGTTGGATTGGGTGCCGAAGTTACAATCCTTGACCGGTCGATTCCCCGGCTTCGTGAACTTGATGAACTGTTCGAAGGGCGCGCTCGTACTAGATTCTCGACCATAGATGCTGTTGAGGAAGAGGTCTTTGCTGCCGACGTCGTAATCGGAGCCGTGCTCGTTCCCGGAGCGAGCGCGCCGAAGCTCGTTAGCCGCAAGATGTTGAGCTCGATGCGAAACGGATCGGTAATCGTTGATGTTGCGATCGATCAGGGTGGGTGCTTCGAAACATCTCATCCAACCACACACGCCGATCCAACCTACGAGGTAGATGGGGTCATTCACTACTGCGTCGCCAATATGCCCGGGGCTGTCCCGCTCACCTCGAGCCAAGCTCTGAATAACGCCACGTTGCCCTTTGGACTGGCTCTCGCCAACAAGGGATTTACTGCCGTGCTTGAGAACGAGCATCTGCGAGCGGGCCTCAATGTCTATCGTGGTCGGCTAACTTACAAAGCCGTGGCCGAGAGTCTCGGCCTGCCATACTCACCGATCGATCAGGCTGCGGCCTGATCCCCGAAGCCTCCCATGGGGGGCATTTCCTCCCTGACTTGACGGGCCACTCCTTCGGGGGTGGCCCTTTTTTGGTGTGCCGAGCATGTTCGACAGCTTGCAGGTGGAAGTCCTTTACCCAGCCTGATGGCGGCGAAGGGTTAGCGAAGCGCAAGGGCGTCATCGCGAGATGGGGTCTGAAGGAACTGTGGAGCAAACCTGGGCCCGATGGACAAGAACCGGATAACGAGGCCTACCCAGCCGGACGAGCGAGCCAATGATCGCAAAGTCCACAGTCATCAAGGGTTGGGGTGGTAAATCCGGCGGGCGTGCAGGGAAGGCGGTCGAACTTACCTCGGGAGATCTCCGGCGTGTCCGGTAGACCGGACTGAGCGGGCCGCAAGGTTCGTGATCGCGACGGAGAAGTCAGCAGACGGCATAGTAGGCGGAACGAGTTTCGCTGAAGGCCCGAACGCTGGAAAGACGTTTGGATGTGGAAACCTCGAGCCGGCCATGCGGCAGAAATCCAGGTCACTGGCCTTGGGAGAGGTGGGAAAGGGTGAAGCCCGGACGGCGCTGCCCGAAGGAGCCGAAGCCAGCACGACGAAGCCCACCATCTGAGCCTCTGGCGCGGACGCAAAACAAACCGTTCGCGCTCAATCTAGCGAACCGCCGTATACGGACCCGTATGTACGGTGGCGTGGGAGGGGAGGAGCCGCGAGGCTCCCCCTATCCCGATTCCCAGCCGTCCGTGAACTCAACAAACTCCGCGTGTCGGTCTTGCGGCTCTCAGATATTCGGCCTAGGTGCCGACCGACCTTGGGCAGAGATGAGCAAATGAGGCGGCCGGGCAGTGGTGATTGTTCGGGCCAACTTGATCATCCCTAGCGCCTGGCGAGAACGAGCCGTTCTGCCATCTGCGTCCCGTGACAATGCTCCGCCTCCGCACTTTGCGAGCAATAGGTGCACAGACAGTATGCTCCTGGAGGAAATCAATCCAGCATCCGTTCCCCGCTGACCGGGCTCAGCCGGCCCGGCCGCTACACGCCGGTCGCCGATTGTGAGGCCATCTTACGCTCTGCCGGATCAGTCCGCGCGGTTCCGACAGCGAGCCGGCGCGGATCCCATGAAGACCGGTCTCTCTATTCTCGATTACATGAGCGGATACACCGCCCCTCTACCCCGCGATGAATTGGCCGGTGCAAGAGCACCTCGGCGTCTGCCGGCTCAGCTGACTACCACGTCATAGAAATGGAGGATGGATTGGGGCGAACGCTGACCGGCAATCGTCGGCGCCGACAATCGCTCCAGAGTTCTGTTCAGATCGTAAGCATGGAAGCCGGCCGCGCCTCCCTGGAACGGCGGGAGATCAGGACGATGCTCTTGCGGATACTTGGCGAGCAGGGTGCGAAGGACTTCCCGTGGATCGCCCTCTAGAGCCTCTCCGTTGCAACTCGCTTGTCCGTCCGCGACGATGTAGGTGCTGAACGGGTCGCAGGTCAGATATGGGTAGCGCCCGAGCAACTCATGCCTTGCTGCGCTATCGAAGAACGCGAGGTGTGCTCGATGCGCGAGACAACGCATCGCTGTGACCGGCTCGATCCACTGCAGCTCGCGGACGTGCATGGGACTGTCAGTCACCGATGGGCGTGTTATGAGGCGTGCTCCGGTTGTGATCCCGACCCCAACGAGAGCGACGCTCTGGGACCCGCAAGCTCTTGAGATCGATTGTCAGGTTAACCCCCGCCAGTGGACACAGTGCGCCGAGTAACTTGGCTTTTCGCTGCCGTTGAGGCCAAATGCGCATCTGTAGATACATTGTAGTCCGCCGCGAACCGTAGCTCCCGGAGCGGTCGTACCCGCCTGATCGATTCCTGGTACATATCATGCGCCTTGTAAGCTGCGAGTTCCGTCTCGTTGTCGAACTCACCATAGACCACAACGTCGACATCGTTGCCGAGCTCGTCGGTCTTGCGATTGCGAGCAACTTCGAGCCGGCGTGCATGTGGGATTGTGGTGAGTACCGATAGGCCTTCGATGATTTGGTCGATATGGGCCTTATCCTTGGCGGTGAACAAGACGATGTGACGAATCATGGACGATAGCCGTCAGTGATTTCGGAAGTAGGTCGCATAACTACCTTAGGATCGAGGCCGCCGCAACGCTCGCCAAAGCGGTCGGTGGTTTGACGCCCTTGCGATGGTCTGCGGTTTTCAACGAAGCTCATCCGATCTTATTTCTGCTCAGGAAGCGGGAAGGGCAATGCGCTCAATCGTTTGAATGTGGCGTGCGAGCAGGTTACAGGCTTGATCGACCTTGCGCGCTCGCAGTGCCTGCAGAATCAGGCGGTGATCCTTGTTGGACCGTGGTCGCCAGCCGACACTTCGCGCAGTCGCGAACACCAATCGTGAATTTGCGAGTTGTAGTCCGTCAAGGCTCGCGAGCAGGCGCGGCATCGCGCAGGGTGCCACCAGCGCGTGGTGAAAGGCGCGGTTGGCCGTCTCAAACTCCTGAATGGTCTGGGCATTGTCTGCTTCAATCAGGGCGAGCTCGATCCGAGCCAAATGGGCGGATGTGAGTATTGGAGCTGCATTGCGCAACGCGACCACTTCGAGCGCAGCACGCATTTCGGCGATCTCCTTCACTGAATTGGCGTCGAGCGGGGCAACCCGCACACCGCGACGGCGTACAGCGACGACAAGGTGTCGGGCCTCCAGTTGCCGAAAAGCCTCGCGCACCGGGACGTGGCTGGAATTGAATTCCCGCGCGACATGATCCTGCCGGAGCGGGACGTCTGGCTGCAGCGCGCCGCTGATGATCCGCTCACCGATTGACTCCGCAATGCGCACCGCAATCGTCGTGTTCTCGTCAGTCATCATAGATTATCTATCATTGTCCCTCCGTCGATGATCGGCATAAGCCCCGCTCGTTTTGCAGAATTTCTGCAATCCCTGCAAACCTTCGCGGTCTTTGGGCGTCGTAATGTCTCATGTTGGAGAGGCAAAGAAGGCGGGAATAGATAATCGCGAAGATAATCTATTATAAGGAAGGCGAGACTTATGGTTGCTGCCATGGGAGTGGAACGGAATGACGGGTGCAACAGCGCGCCCGTCCGCCATGACTGGCAGCGCGTCGAGGCCGAAGCACTCTATGGCCTGCGGTTTGCCGACCTGATGTTGCAGGCGCAGAGCGTTCATCGCAATAACTTCGATCCAAACCACGTCGAAACCGCAAGCCTGCTCAGCATCAAGACCGGCGGCTGCCCGGAAGACTGCGGCTACTGCGCGCAGAGCGCCCATTACGACGCTGGCCTCAAGGCCGCCCGCCTGATGGATCGCACCGATGTGGTCGCTGCCGCGCAAGCCGCCAAGAACGCCGGCGCGACCCGCTTCTGCATGGCCGCGGCCTGGCGCAGTCCGAAGGATCGAGATCTCGATCAGGTCTGCGGCATGGTCAGCGCGGTTAAAGGTCTTGGCATGGAAACCTGCGTCACACTCGGCATGCTGACGACGAAGCAAGCCGCACGGCTCTCCGAGGCCGGGCTCGACTTCTACAATCACAACGTTGACACCTCGCCGGAGTTTTACGACAAGATCATCACCACCCGCACCCTGCAGGACCGCATCGACACACTTGCGCATGTCCGCGATGCCGGCATCAAGGTGTGCAGCGGCGGCATTGTCGGGATGGGCGAGCGCCTCGAGGACCGGCTCGGCATGCTCGTGCTGCTCGCCAATCTCCGTAAGCATCCGGAAAGCGTGCCGATCAATCTGTGGAACGAGGTCAAGGGCGTGCCGGTCAATGACACCGCGGATCGTCCCGATCCGATCGCGCTGGTGCGCCTGGTCGCGACGGCCCGGATTATGATGCCGAAGAGCGTGGTGCGGCTGTCCGCTGGACGGCAGTATATGACCGATGAATTGCAGGCGCTGTGCTTTTTGGCCGGCGCGAATTCGATCTTCATCGGCGATGTGCTGTTGACCACCAAAAACCCGCAGCGTGACCGCGACGCGAATTTGCTGGACCGGCTCGGCGTCACGTCCAGGCTTGCCTGATTAGAACAGCTCAACGAGCACGCTGTGCGCAAACTCCAGCTTAGGTGAGAAATGCATATTACCTTGATGAAAGGCAAAATCCATCGCGCCTCGGTGACCGAAGCCGATCTGCACTATGAAGGCTCGATATCGATTGATCGTAGGCTTTTGGATGCTGCAGGATTCTTGATCAACGAACGCGTTGAAATCTATAACATCGACACCGGAGCGCGGTTTGCCACCTATATGATCGAGGCGCCCCCGGGTTCGGGCGTCATAGGCCTGAACGGTGCGGCTGCGCGACTCGCGATGCCCGGAGACAAGATTATCATCGCTGCATATGCCTCCTTTGATGAGGCTGAAGCTAAACTCTTCACACCGCGCGTTGTGCTGGTTGACCGAGAAAATCGCATCTTACCAAATTGAAAGCCGAGAGGCAGATGTTGGAGCTTTTGTTCTTAGCGGCCGCCGGACCTTTTTGCACGATTCATGGCTACTCTGGGGGTGAAGAATGATCTCGGTCCATGCGGCCAAAGTTGCCGATTATGCCGCGGCCTTGCATGCCCTAAAGGAGGGCGACCGGCTGCGCGGCCTCAAGCCGCGCGCGGGTATCGATTTTGCCTCGAACGATTATCTTGCCCTGGCGAGCGCGCCGCGCATGAAAAAGGCTGTTTCCGCCGCGCTCGCGGCCGGCACACCGATCGGAGCCGGCGGGTCGCGGCTTCTGCGCGGCAATTGCGAGGAGCACGAATGGCTAGAAGCAGAAGCGGCTCAGTTCTTTGGGACGGAGACGGCGCTTTTCTTTGGCGGCGGTTATGTCGCAAATTTCGCCGTCCTGACAACGCTGCCGCAGCGGGGCGATTTGCTTGTTCTCGATTCTCTGGTGCACGCGAGTATTCATGAAGGCGCGCGAGCTGGCAGGGCCGACTTTCGGATAAGCGTCCATAACGACCCCCAGTCGGTCGAAAACACAATTCGTGAGTGGCGGGCCAAGGGGAGAACGGGCCGCGTCTGGATCGTGGTCGAGAGTCTTTACAGCATGGATGGCGATTTCGCGCCGATCAAAGATCTGGTCGCGATCGCCGACCGGCATGAAGCGTTCCTGATGGTGGATGAGGCTCATGCCACAGGCGTCTACAGCGAGCAGGGACGAGGGCTCACCGCGCCCTATGAGCGACGCGAGAATCTATTGGTCGTTCATACCTGCGGCAAAGCGCTCGGTGCAGCAGGTGCGCTTGTCACTGCATCCGGCGTGCTGCGCGACTTCATGGTCAATCGCTGCCGCCCGTTTATCTTCGCCACCGCGCCCTCACCATTGATGGCGGTTGCCGTGCGGGAGGCACTCTTCATCCTGCAAGATGAACCTGAGCGGCAGCAGCGTCTGGCCAAGCTGGTCGCGTTCACGCATCGGGAGATGGGTTTGCGCGGTTGGCGAAGTCCTTCGGTCTCGCAGATCGTGCCGTGTATGGTTGGCGACAACGCACGTGCGATGCAGCTCGCTTCCGCACTGCAGGCTCGCGGCTTCGATATCCGCGGAATCCGGCCGCCGACCGTGCCGGCGGGCACGGCTCGGTTGCGAATTTCCCTGACACTCAACGTCGGGGAGGATGACGTGCGTGCAATGCTCGATGCGCTCTTTGAGGAGACGGGAGGCTGGTCCCGATGAGTCAGCGGATCGTGGTGACCGGCACGGATACCGGGATTGGAAAAACCGTGTTTTCCGCGGGTCTCGCCGATCTCCTCGGCGCGAACTATTGGAAACCGATTCAGGCCGGCCTCGAAGGCGAGACCGATACCCAGCTCGTCGCACGGCTGGGCGGTCTCTCGGCGGATCGCATCGTGCCGGAGCTTTACCGTCTCCGAACACCTGCTTCGCCCCATCAATCCGCGGAACTTGACGGAGTTCGCATCAACGGGGACTCGCTCAATGTGCCGGACACCGGGGAGCGGCCGCTCGTGATCGAGGGCGCCGGCGGGCTGATGGTGCCGCTCAGTGGCGACACGCTTTACATTGATGTCCTCCAGCGATGGCGGCTTCCAGTCGTTCTTTGCGCGAGCACGGCGCTTGGCACCATCAATCACTCGCTGCTGTCAATAGAAGCTCTGCGAAAGCGCGAGATCCGCATTCTTGGGATTGCCTTCATTGGCGAAAGAAATGCTGAGACTCAGATTGCAATTCGCGAAATTGGGCGGGTGCGTTGGCTGGGCCGATTGCCCTGGCTTTCTCCTCTTACGGCTCACGCGCTGCAGACCGCGTTCAAAGCCTCATTCCGCTGTGATGATTTCAAACAATGAGACCGAAACCGAAGTCGCCGATCTGGCATCCGTTCACGCAGCACGCGCTGCACGATAAGATGACAAAGGTCGTGTGCGGGGATGGCGCTTATCTTTATACGGCCGATGGCCGCCGTATCATCGATGCAATCTCATCCTGGTGGGTCGTGACCCACGGTCATTGCCATCCATACATCGTGAGTGCCATCCAGAAACAAGCAGAGAAACTCAATCAGATTGTCTTTGCCGGGCACACTCATGAACCGGCCGAGGAGGTTGCCGCGTTGCTTCTGAAGCTTGCGCCGCGTGGCCTCGACTACGTGTTCTTCTCCGACAGCGGTTCGACCAGCGTGGAAGTGGCGCTGAAGATGGCGCTGGGTTACTGGAACAACATCGGCGAGCGGCGGACACGTATTATGGTGATGCAACATTCCTACCACGGCGATACGGTCGGGACGATGTCGGTTGGTGCCCGAGGCGTGTTCAATGCGGCCTACAAACCACTTCTGTTCGATGTTACCTCAATTCCATTCCCGGCGAGCGGTCATGAACAGGCGACGCTCGATGCGCTCGAATCTGCATGTCGAAACGAAATTCCGGCCGCCTTTATTGTGGAGCCTCTGATATTGGGGGCAGGCGGAATGCTGATGTACCCAGCGTGGGTGCTGAGAGAGATGAAGCGGATCTGCGAGGCCTCGGACATCCTATTCATTGCCGATGAGGTCATGACGGGCTGGGGCCGCACCGGAACATTATTCGCCTGCGAGCAGGCCGATGTCACGCCCGACATCGTCTGCTACTCTAAGGGAATTACGGGAGGGGCACTTCCCCTCGCGGTGACACTTTGCCGCGCAGACATTTTTGATGCTCACTATTCGAAAGATCGGACGCGCACGTTCTTTCATTCGAGCTCATATACGGCAAACCCTATCGCCTGCGCCGCAGCGAAGGCCAACCTGGATCTCTGGCAAGAGCAGGAATCTCGCCAGTGCGTGGCGTCGGTTGCCGCAATGCAGGAACAGGCAATTGAACCATTCCGCGCCGACCGGCGCTTTGTAAACGTCCGCCGGACTGGCACCATCACAGCGCTCGATCTGAAAGCGACAGATGCCGGCTATCTGGCGGGCATCGGTCCGCAGCTTCAGGCGTTCTTTAAACATGGAAGTCTGCTGCTGCGGCCGCTCGGCAATACGATCTACGTGATGCCGCCATATTGCGTCACAGCGGGAGACCTTGATGAAATCTATGCCGGCATCCGCGATGCTGCCGATGCGCTGGCCTGATACGTGCTTCGCGTGCGTAGACCCCCGCAGCTCAGCTATCGTTGGCCATTCCGGCGCAGGGTGATGATCCGTACTTGAATTTGAACCTACAGTACAGGATCTGAGACAGTGTCGCAGATGCATCCGGTACCGCACGTTGGCTGGTAGATACGCAATTTCCGCAGGGGGTGGGCAAGTGGTAGCGCTCCCATGCGTGGTCTCACGCACCGCCCTGCGTATGAGGAAAGAGCGGTCGGTAAATTCTCGGTTGATGGTCGCGCGACCATTGGATGTTTTGATGCGTCCATATCCGATTTTGGAGGAGCAAAGTTCCTTTTTGCCCCTGACCATTGACGGCTTTCTCTCTCATTGCCTAGGAAGCGCTCAACGCCGGGGTGCGGAGCACTTGAGGGATCGGAGCCTAATATGAGCCACATTTCGGAGCCGCCTGTTGAACGCCTCGCGATTCCGGTTCTGGCGCGATGGAGGGAGGAGGGACGTCGTATAGCGATGACCACCGCTTACGACGCGGTCACGGCACGCATCGCCGACCCCATCGTTGATATCATCCTTGTCGGCGACAGCGTCGGCAACGTCTGTCTTGGGTACGATGACACGTTGCCCGTCAGCATGGCGATGATGAACCACCACCTCGAGGCCGTTACGCGTACACGGCCTCGAGCCTTGGTCGTGGCTGACATGCCCTTTCTTAGCTTCCACCTCAGTCCTGAGGAGACGATACGCAACGCCGGAGGCTTCCTGCAGCGTGGTGCAGATGCGGTGAAACTGGAGGGTGGTACCAAGCGTGTCGAAATGGTGCGCGCCTTGGTCGATTGCGAAATTCCTGTGATGGGCCATCTCGGCCTGACCCCGCAGAGCGTCAATATCATGGGTGGGTTCAAGGTGCAGGGCCGGAAAGCCGATGATGCCTTACGCCTGCTCGATGACGCGCACCGTCTGCAGGAGGCCGGCTGCTTCGCTGTGGTCCTGGAGGGCATCCCGGCGGAGCTCGCCGCGCGAGCGACCGAATCCCTGAGGATACCAACTATTGGAATTGGCGCGGGTCCTCATTGTTTGGGCCAGGTGCTCGTGCTCCACGATGTGCTGGGCTTGACTGAAGGCCATCGGCCTAAATTCGTTCGCGCCTATGCAGACGGTTTTCAGCTGTTGCAGGAGGCGCTGTCGCGCTGGGCCTCCGATGTCCGCAACGGTGAATTCCCGGCACCACAGGAGTCCTACCGGCTTCCCGAAGGCCTGGGCGACGCGATCGCAAACTGGGCCCCTTCCAACCCAACCTGATGGAGAGCCCAACATACAACCAATTACGACGGTCGCTGAGCTTCGAGTGTAGCGGATCGCCTGGCTGACCACTGGATCAAAGCGCTCATAATGGCGCAGCAAATAGCGTGCCTTCCACGAAGGCGGATAAGCCGTGCAGTTCACGAGGAAGTGCAAGGATATGCAAAGCAACGCAGGTCAGGCACAGCGGTGATGTCCGCCATACTCTGTTGTAGAACATTCTGATCAGCGCTCTCGGTTAGCCGATCGACGAATTTCTGAAGAGCGTGATTCATCTTGGATGACCACACGGCGCCCTCGGTGCTTGATAGGGGAAAACCTGAATCTACCGCATGGGCTACTCTCGGGGAATTTACATCTTAGCGGAGTTTGGACATTGTTAGTTGCAGGCCGGTTGGGCAGGCGTGGGCCGGATGTGAAAGGCTGATTTGGAATTGGTGGCGCTGCAATCACCCTGTCGATCCTGCCGATAACAGACCTGTCTGGAATCCTACATGACGCCGAGACCAAAATCGCGGGAGTTCTGCGCCGGTTTGCAGTCTGCGTCGCAGGTTTGCACTGCTTTTTCGATTAGAGAGGTGTTCTTTAATCAGGAGATTGCCATGAAGGTCGGCGTTCCCAAGGAAAGTCAAGACGCACGAATATCGCGTGGACCTGCCCCCCTGGTGCCGTCCGCGAATACGTGGCCGCCTGTCACAGCGTAGTGGTCGAGACCAACGCTGGCGCTGGCATCGGCGTTACGGACGACAAATACCGCAAGGCGGGGCAACGGTTCTGGAGTCGGCTCGCGAGGTATTTGCATCGAGCGACATGATTGTAAAAGTCAAGGAGCCCCAGCCTTCTGAATGGGTGCAGCTGCGAGAGAACCAGATCCTATTCACCTTTCTGCACCGGGCTCCGGATCCGGACCAGGCTAAGGGTCTCCTAAACTCCGGGTGCACCGCAATCGCTTACGAAACCGTGACTGATGCGGATGTCGGGCTTCCATTGCTTGGACCGATGAGCGAGGTCGCTGGCAGGCTTGCGATTGAAGCGGCCGGTACAGCCCTGAAGCGATACACAGGTGGCGGGGGCTGCTGATCGGTGGCGTACCTAGCGTCCAACCTGCGCGTAGGTGGTGATCGGAGGCGGAGTTGTCGGCACCCATGCTGCGCGGATGGCTGCAGGATTGGGAGGCGAGCTCACGATTCTCGATCGCGCGATACCTCGCCTACGCGAGCTGGACGAACTTTTCGAAGGGCGAGTTCGTACGAGATTCTCGACGATTGAAGCCGTTGAGGACGAGGTATCTTCAGCGGATGTTGTCATCGGTGCGGTCCTCGTGCCAGGCGCGCGTGCGCCAAACTTGTAAACCGAAGCATGTTAAGCTCAATGCGCAAAGGCTCCGTGATCCTCGACGTAGCTATCGATCAGGGCGGATGTTTCGAGACGTCCCCTCCGACGACGTACGTTGATCCAACTTACAAGGTGGACAGCGTCATTCATTACTGTGTTGCAAATAGGCCTGGAGCTGTTCCGCTCACATCGAGCCAAGCGCTGAGTAACGCTCCACTGCCGTTCGGTTTGGCTCTTGCCATCAAAGGTTTTCAGCCGTCGTCGAAAGTCCTCATCTGCGCGCAGGCCTGAATGTCTATCGAGGCCGGCTGACTTACAAGGCCGTGGCCGATAGTCTCGGGTGCCGTTCTCACCTGTAGAACAAGCCGCGGCGTGACCCCGAAATATCCTGAAGACTTTTCGTTTTCTCCCTGACCTGGTCCTCTTCGGAGTGGCCTTTTTTGGATCTATCAGTCGGTCAGCGTGATCATCATCAGCATCCCGACAAGGCATCCGGCCTTTTGAATCTGCTCGGTTGACGTTAGAAAGGTCATTGCGGGCGTGCTCCTCGACGAGCGTGAATGTCTCACTGATAGATGTTCAGGTGCACCAAGGGTGACAGATTCACATTCTGTCGCCGTTGCAAACACTTTGAAGCGAAACTTGCAATCGTTTTCTCGATTTTTGCTTGTCGCCCGCTCTTTGTGATTACACCGAACTTTCGCTCGCGATACGGTCGGGCACTTCTTCCTTCCAGCGCACCGATCCGAAGGGGCGCTCGAGCATGCGGCGGACGCGCACAGGATCGGGACCTATATGGAAAGTTATGGCTTGACGATCCAGCGCGCGTTCCGCCCGGGTCCAGCGATTGCGCTGGCGCAGATAATCGAGCCACGTCGGGCAGTGATAGCGCTCCGTCCACAGCTCCGGATCGGCGATGTCACGCGCAATCGACCAACCATAAGCGCCGTTACGCTGGCGATACAGCTGGATTTCCTGCATCACATTGTAGAAGGCGCGAGCATTCTCCTGCGCGACTCGATATTCGATTTCCACCACAAGCGGCCCACTGCGATCGGTGAGGGGGAGTCGAGCCTCGGGATCCGCCAGCGCCTCGGCGTCCTCGCCGCGCGTGCCTATGCGGGGCATCCGCAACCAGAGCCCTAGTAGCGGCGAGGCCAACATCAGGGCTGCCGAGATCAAGAGTGCCGTTTGGACCCCCGCGGCGTCGGTCAGATGGCCCCAAACCCAGCTGCCGATGGCAATCCCGCCTGAGCTCGCCGCCTGATAGGCCGCGAGCGACCGGCCCGCCACCCACCGGGGCGCCGATAGTTGCACGCCGATACTGAACAGCACCCAAGCCATCATCCACGCAGCGCCCGCCAGCATTAGCGCGACTGCGCTCAACAGCGGGTCGCGGCTCAGCGCTACGGCGGCAACCGCCCCCCCCATAGAGAGCGTGCAGGCGCGGATCGCTGACTCGCCGCTCATGCGCTTGCGCATCTGGGTAATGTTGAACGCTCCGATCACTGCACCCACGCCAAAGGCGCTAAGCATCGTTCCATACGTCTGCGCGTCGCCATGCAGGAGATCGCGCGCTACCAGCGGCATCAACCCCGTAATGGAGCCGCCGATCACGCCCGTAACCATAGAACGGGTCAGCACTATCTTGATCGGTGGCGAGTTGATGATGTAGCGCACCCCAGAAACGATAGCCCGAGTGAGCGTTTCTGGCGGCAGACGCGAAGGTTCGGAGATGCGTTTCCACAACAACAACGCGGCCATGAGCGGCAGATAGAGGAACGCGTTCAATGCAAATGCCGCCACTGCCCCGGCGGTCGCAACCACAATCCCGCCTATAGCCGGGCCTAAGCTGCGGGCAATATTGTAGCTGATCCCGTTCAGCGCGATCGCGGCAGGCAGCGCTTCTGACGTCACCTGCTCGCTGACTGAAGACTGCCAAGCCGGTCCCATAAGCGCCATGCCGCTGCCGACGGCAAAGCAGAGCACCAGCAAGAGGTTCGGCGTGATCAGGCTTAGCCAGGCGAGCGTCGCGAGAGTGGCCGCGCCAGCGAACGCGATCCCTAGCGAGACCAGCACGACGATCCGCCTGTCGTGCATATCGGCCATCGCGCCGGCCGGCATCGATATCAGCATAACCGGCAGCAACAGCGCTGTCTGCACTAGCGCTACCTTGTCGGCCGCTGATGTCATCTGTGTCATTGCCCAGGCAGCCCCTACGCCCTGAACCAGAATCCCGAGATTGGAAAGCAGGCTTGCGAACCAAATGCGACGGAATGCCGGAAAGCGTAGTGGAGCTGTGATTCCATCAGCGCTGAACGTCTGTGGCTTGGCCGAATCGGTCATGTCGGTTCCTGCATCGCCCGGAATAGCTTGATTGTGGACCAGATCAGTGATGGCCTCGGAAAGATGATCGGCGCGCGCGGAAGCCTCGGGAGGCCTGCTAGTTCCCTGAGATGTGGTTATTGATTGACAGCTGCTGTACCCGCGCGCGCAACAGGGGCCCTCGTCAAAGTGGCAGCAACATTGCTCGGATCGGACGCGATGATCTCCCCGATCTGGGCGGAGCTAGCCGCGGTCAGGTTCATGTTCGTCACTGATCGCCTGAGGAGATCGCCATTTCGGCAGCCTAATCCCGGATAAAGTCGTTCGAACACATGGACATGCGCTAATGATGTCCTCACCGCCCAAGCAAGTGATCCGTTAGTTCTCGAGCCAAACGCTGTCGGCGAAGTTGAAGCCGCCAAGGTTGCCCGTTGGGATGGGACTCAGCCCCTTCACCTTGCTCGAGATAGCATCGATATAGCTGACGAAAGCTGGGATCGCGCTCCCGCCCTGCTCGTAGATGATCTTCTCGATTTCCCAAAAGAGCTCCTTGCGCTTGGCTAGGTCGACGGTACCGCGCGCAGCATCGATGAGCTGATCTAGGCGCGTATCCTTGAATTGAGTGTCATTCCATTTGGCGCCCGACTTCCAAACTAGCGTCGCCATGATACTTTCCGTCGGCCGCGGATTCCAATCGACAGCATGGAATGGCCGTTTCATCCAGATGTTCGACCAGTAACCGTCGGATGGCTCGCGCTTCAGGTTGATCGTAAGTCCGGCACGAGCGGCCTCGCGCTGCAGCACAAGCCCCATCTCAATACTGTTCTGAACGGCTTCCGAGACGTGGAGCTCAACACTGGCGTTCTCCATGCCCGCTTTTTTCAAGTGGAACTTTGCTTTGTCGATGTCGACCCCGCGCTGCGGCAGAGAGCTGTTGTAGACCGGGCTCTGCGGCATCACGAAGTGATCATTCGCGACGACGCCGTAGCCTTTCAAGATTTGATTCACAATCCGTTCGCGATCGAGCAAGTTTTTGACCGCGAGGCGGAAATCCGGATTGTTCGTTGGCGCCCGATCACACATCATTGCGAACTCAACGAAGCGGGGGCACCGCGTCGAGAACACCTCAATTCCCGACGCTCTTTTTGCTTCGTCGATCGCATTCGGTCGCAGGTCCGACATCATGTGAATATCGCCGGCGATGAGGGCATTCAGCCGTGCGACTGGATCTGCGATACCGAAATACTCGATCTCGTCGAGATAGGGTCGCCCCGACTTGAAGTAATTCTCGTTCCGGGTCACAACGGTGCGGACGCCCGGCTTGAACTCTTTGAGCCGGAAGGGGCCAGTCCCGACCGCCGTCGAGAAGTCAGTCGCCCCATTCTTTACGATCAGAAAGCCGAACGTACCGAGCAGGACAGGGATGTCGGCATTCGGCGCGCTGAGTTTGATCCGAACGCCGTCCTTTCCATCTGCCGTCACGTCGACAATGTCTTCGACCAGGCCCTTGGAAGCAGAGGCAACCTTCGGGTCCTTATGACGCATGATCGAGTACACGGCGTCCTCAGCATCGAACGTCTTCCCATCCTGGAACGTCACGCCCTTCCGAAGCTTGAAGTACCATTCGGTTACGTCGCCATTTGCCTCGAAAGACTCCGCAAGCTCAGGCACAGCTTCCCCAGCCCCATCGATACGGGTGAGCCCGTTGTAGAGCATGAAGCCGCGCGCATATTCCGTGCTTTGAATGAATTTCGCAGGATCGAGCGCGTCCTGAGCGCCTTGGATATGAGCCGCGACGCGTAGCCGTCCACCGCGGCTCGGTTGCGCGGATGCGATTCGTACTGGCACCCCGTCGGCTGCGAGTGCCGCGCCGGCGAGCAGCAATTTGTTGAAATCGCGACGGTTCAGCATCTTCTTGGCCATCTTGCTCGCACCCACACCGATCGATACTGTTCATCTTCTCGCGTCACGGAGCGGCGCCTCTTCTTGACATTTTGTCAAACTATGCCAATTTGTCAACACGTTCGCCCAGTGGGCGAGAAATGCGGTTCTTTCGACATGCTGACGCTTGATGCCCAAATCGCAACTTTGGTACGGCACGATAACAAGGGCCGACGCCCCAATGGTGGAGATCTTTGTTTCAGAAAAGTCGTGATGGATTGTCGATTGCGTGGACCAGATTCGTGGCGGCAGCGGTCCGTAGTCGGGAATGCGCTTGAAATGGCGGCAATGCGCAGGGAGGGCTGAGCGATGAAGCGCAAAGCAGGAAACGGCACCAACCGGGCAAGGGTGCAGGACGAGCAGCGTGCGCAAGATATCCTGGAGGCGCTGGCGCAGCTTGTGCCTCAGATCGCGCGCAGCATAACAAAAGATTGCGAGGTCGCGCTGCATGACAATCGGGCCTCGCCGCCCCGTATTCTTGCTATAGGCAACGGGCACGTTACCCGCCGGGGTGTGGGCGACCTTATGACACGCATCGCGGTAGGCGATGCCGAGTTGCAGGATCTTCGAGAGCCGCTGTTCAACTACGGATCGGTTGCTCCAGATGGCAGGCAGCTGAGGGTTAGTGTGCTGCCAGTTGTGGTTGACGGGAAAACGGTCGCTTACCTTGCAATCAATTTTTGCACCAGCGACCTGCTTATGGCTCAAAGAGCGATTACCCAGCTCACTCGAACAGAGCCGCATCCGAAAGAGATTCACGAGACCTTCTTGCCGAGTTCGCTCCCACTTCGGCAAGTTATCGATAGCCAGCTCGAGGAGTGCAATCGACCGCCACACCTCCTCGACCGTGAAGATCGCATCGACTTAATGCGACGTTTGCACGAACAGGGTGTGTTTCAAATGCGAGGCACGGTGCGCGAAATCGCCGGACGGCTTGGGATCAGCCGCGCTGCTGTCTACCACTATCTTAAGCTCGCGACTGGGGAAGCAAAGGATCGTAAGCCGCCCCGCACTCCCGCGCGCAACTGAAGCGCGAAAATCAAGGTACTCTCTAAATGACTCACCTCCTCGCCCCGCTCTTGGCGCCGCGCTCTATTGCCTTCGTTGGTGCCGGTCCCCGCCCGGATACACCTGGCAATGACATGTTGCGCATGATCGAAAAAGCGGGATTCACGGGCGAAATCTATCCGGTGAATCCGAAGTACGAGCGGATTGAACAGTATCAGTGCTGGCCCTCAATGGCGGCACTGCCAAAGTCGGTCGATCTGGCGATTCTGTCCGTCGCCAATATGCGACTTGAAGAGGCTGTAAAGCGGGCGATAGCTGCGAAGGCCCGTGCGGCGGTGATCTTCGCCAGTGGTTATCTAGAAAACGACACCCATCCACCGCTTACGAAAAGGATCGCGCGCTTGGCCCGCGAGGCCGGACTGCAGATCTGCGGGGGCAACTGCATGGGCTTCTATAACGACGCCGCGAAGGTCTGGGCTTCGGCGTTCGCTACGGAGCGCGAGCCGTTAGCAGGTGGGATCACGTTTATCAGCCATGCCGGTTCTGCGTTTGGCGCCCTCGCGCATAATGACCCACGCTTTCGTTTCAATCTGGCGATCTCCGCGGGGCAGGAGCTGACAACAACAGCCGTAGACTACATGGACTATGCGCTTGACCAGCCGGAAACACGAGTCATTGGCCTCTTCCTTGAGGAAGTCCGAGATCCGCGTGGTTTCGTGGCAGCGCTCGAGAAGGCGGCGACGAAGTCTGTTCCTGTGGTGGTCCTAAAGGTTGGGCGGACGGAGGCCAGCGCTGCCCTCGCGGTCAGCCACTCGGGGGCCATCGCGGGGAACGACGCCGCCTATCGGGCGCTGTTCGACCGCTACGGCGTCTTGCAGGTCGACACGCTCGATGAACTAGCCACGTCGTTGCTACTCTTCGCGCAGCCGCGGCGGCCGGCGAAGGGCGGCCTTGTGGCGATCGGCGACTCCGGCGGCGAGCGGGAGATGATCGTAGATCTCGCCGACCATGTCGGGGTTCCCTTCGCCAAGATTGGTAAGGCCACTGTGTCGCGTCTTGCGGCGCGGTTGGAGCACGGGCTTGAGCCAATTAATCCGCTCGATGCATGGGGCACGGGCGACGAGTTCGTCGAACGATTCGCAGATTGTTTCACAAGCTTGGTAGATGATCCCGACGCTGCTGTCGGTGTCTTCTTCAATGACCTGCGCGATGGAAATCAAGTGCATGACGGCTTTGTTGAGGCGGCGCGCCGCACCTTTGCTCGAACCGACAAACCAATCGCATATGCGAGCAACTTCAGCCGCGTACGCAACCCTAAGGCCTCCCTTGCCCTGACGCAGGACGGAATACCGGTCCTCGACGGCACCTTGCCGGCGCTCAAGGCGGTGCGCAACATGCTGGCGCATCGTGATTTCTTGGCGCGCATTGCCGATCCTGCGCCGTGTCCGGCTCCAGGTAAAGATTGGTCCTCCTCACTGCGTGGCAGGACGCCTCTGGGCGAAGCGGAGGCCCTTGAGCTGCTCGCCGACTATGGCATTGCGAGTCCGCCGTCGCGGATTGTGGAGACAGCCAACGCGGCTGTCGCGGCTGCCCGTGAGATCGGCTTTCCGGCTGTACTCAAGACGGCGGAGCCCGGAATCCTCCATAAGACGGAACGCGACGGCGTTAAATTGGGCCTCGGGGACGAGTCCGCAGTGAAGGCTGCCTGGGCGGATCTCGCATCCCGCATCGGTCCGCGCGTTCTCGTCACCCGGATGGCACCTAAAGGCGTCGAATTGGCGCTCGGCCTGACAATCGATCCCCAGTTTGGGCCCCTCGTGGTGGTCGCCGCAGGCGGGATATGGATTGAGGTATTGCGCGATGCTCAGCATGCGCTGGCCCCATTCGGTCCGGCAACCGCCCACCAACTTCTCAGTCGGTTGCGCGTGCGCCCGCTTCTCGAGGGGGCGCGTGGCAAGGCTCCTGTCGATCTTAACCGGCTCGCGGACACGATCGCGCGGTTCTCTGTGCTTGCGAGGGATCTTGCCGATGTAATCGCTGAAATCGACGTCAATCCGCTTATTGTGACATCGGAGGGGGTGCTTGCCCTCGACGCGCTCGTTGTACCTCGGATCGAGGTGTGATCGTCTGTTGCCCTGATAGCCGCCCCGCCGATCATCCAACCTCAGCTCATCACGCAAGGACACCCACGTTTGGAGGGCGCCTTCCCAGCGAAGGAAGGGGGCCTCTGAAGAACAAGCCCACGTTTCATATAGCGAAAACCGCTACATGCTTCGGCGACGTGCTCGCGCCTTAGCAAGCCGGTGCTTACCAAACGGCCGAGCTGGACGCCGCGACCGCGCACGTGAAGCGGTCGTCTTCGCCGTTTGCGTTGAGACAGAGTCCTCGCGTTTCCAGGGACGTCAAGCGAACGGAGACAGGGACACGCGATGACGAAAGACCCGACGGGGGCCTCACAGCCCAGGAACGCCCTACCACGAAGCAGCTGTTGGGTCAGAATCGTTGCGCAGAAAGGGAAGTTGCCGATACGTCAGCTCTACTTTACCATCTCCTCTGGACGCGACCTTTTGGTTTTGCGCTCGCTACCTGCTAGATTAAGGGTTTCATAGGTGGGTCAGCATCTAAAAAGTTTGCAGAATCGGCGGTCGACTGGTAAGCACAGCTTTATGCAACGGCTACGCTTCGCGCTCCCGCCGCCCTCTCTTCTCATCACATTTGAAGCAGCTGGACGGTGCCTCAGCTTTACCCAGGCGGCTGACGAACTAAACGTGTCGCGGGTGGCAGTGAGTCAGCAGATCAAAGCTTTGGAGAGCTTCATCGGCACTCCTCTTTTTTATCGTAAACAGCGATCAGTAGCGTTAACCCAAGTCGGTTCTCGCTATCATAAGGCGGTGTCGGCGGCACTCGCGCAGGTATTGGATGCGACAATAGAGATCAGCAAAAAGGCCGAGTCCAACGTAGTCAGCATCAGCGCAACCCCGGGCTTCACCACGTATTGGCTTCTGCCAAATATCACTACGTTTCAAACTGTCCACCCAAAGATCGAATTGCGCTTTATCGTTTCCGATACCGCGCTAGATCTGGCCCAAGAGAACATCGATGTCGGCATTCGTTATGGAGAGCCGCCATTCTCAGATTTAGATTCAACGCTGCTTGTTCGCGAGGAGATCAGCCCGACCTGCACGGCTAGCTATTTGAACGCCTGTGGTCTCGATGAAATTGAGGCGGCAGACCTCGTAAGACACCCTCTCATCGAACTGGACGGTCCTTACGACGAACAGACGCGTTGGTCGTCTTGGTTCCGCACGCAAGGCATTCACGTTGGAAAGTTACCTGGCGGAATCACTGTCAACACCTACACGAACCTCGTACAGGCAGCCCTAGACGGCCAAGGTTTTGCGTTGATCGGACCACCGCTGATTGATCGTTTTTTGGCGAACGGGACACTGGTTCAGCCTGTACTCTCACCTAAGGTTGTGCGACATGCTTTCCACCTGGTAACTCCGCTGCACGGCATACGCTCTGCTGCTGCAGGCGCTTTCATTGACTGGATTACACGTTGCTTCAAGGTCAGTGGTTGAGTTGATGCGTAGAAAAATGATTGGCTAATTTCCATAATCGGATCATTCGATTCGTGCGTCGTGCATCCAGCAGCGCCGACGGAGCCAATCGAGGTTGAGGACAGAACCTTTTGCTGGGCGAGCAGATCGATTGATCAAGCTCAGGAGGCCGGGACCGGGGAAAGATGGTCGTCGGTTTGCGGTTCTGTCACGACGATAGCCGTCTAGCGTTTCTCCTGGCAGGGACATGAGCGTTGCGCCGCGCTCGAACACAGCTTCAACGCTTCAACTTTGCCTTGAGTTTTGGTCTTACCTTTCGCGAGCCCAGCGCTGCAGCGCGCGATCGATGTTGGGACGCTTAAACCGTATGGGAGGAATACTGTACTGCTATTACCGCTCGCCTGTTGAGATTGACAGCAGGACCGATGCAGGCAATGCACCGGGCGCAAGCGTTCGACGCTGCATGCACGAGCTTTCTCACGATCGCAAGAGTGATCGCCTTGGACTGAGCGGGGAACCAGCCTCACTCGCTGAGATCAAGCGTTCGGCGCAAATGTCGTATGCGCGACCCGTAAAGCTCCCTGCACTTGCAGAAATGGCCGAGTCATAATGGTTGTGCGCGAACTCGTGCCGGGAAACTTAAACCAGTGAAGTACTGGAATAACAACAGAGCCGACGTCAGCTCGTCCGCGAGCAACCTTTTGGAGTAAGCAAGGCTTACGGCAAAGTTAGCTTTTTTCGACGTTTACAGGCTCCGGCGGTGGGGCTTAGGTAAGCCAAGAAATGACTTGAGCTGCGGTAAGTGGTCGATGGTGGACTTTGCAGCTTGGCAAACATCCGTAAGCCAGCGGTAACCATCGCAACATGGAGGGATCGACGATCATGACCAAACGTAAGATGAAGCTTGGGATCTCGATGCGCTACATGGGTTACCATGGCGGCTCTTGGCGACTTCCAGAGGTACAACCAGACGGTAGTTCGGATTTTCGTTGTTTTCTCAACATTGTCGAAACAGCCGAACGCAACAAGCTCGACTTGGTCTTTTTGGCCGACGGTATCGGTATCCGTTCTGACGACAATCCACGCGGCAGTCTTTGTAGAAGCCGTCAGAACGTTGAGCTTGAGCCGCTAACCCTTTTGTCAGCACTAGCGCCTCTCACGAAGCATATCGGCCTTATTGCCACGGCCTCCACCACCTACAACGAGCCCTACCACATCGCGCGAAAATTTGGCTCGCTGGACCAGATCAGCGCGGGCAGGGCAGGTTGGAATGTGGTCACCTCTTGGTCTGACCAGGAAGCTTGGAATTTCAATCGTGCCAAGCACTTGGATTATGACACGCGATATGAACGAGCCGAGGAGTTCGTCGACGTTGTAACAGGACTCTGGGATAGCTGGGATGCCGATGCCTTCGTTTGCGATAAGGAGGCTGGTATCTTCTATGATGAAAGGAAGCTTCATGTCCTCAATCACAGCGGTAAGCACTTTACGGTGCGTGGCCCACTCAGTGTGCGTCGTTCCCCCCAAGGAAGACCGATTTTGGTGCAAGCGGGCACTTCGGAAGTCGGACAACAAATTGCTGCCCGAGACTGTGACATCGTGTTCGCCGCCAAAAAGGACATCGAGTCGGCAAAGAGTTACTATAACTCAGTGAAGGCGCGGCTACCTCTTTATGGTCGTAATCGTGACGACCTATTGATGCTGGCCGGCCTGACGCCGATAGTCGCGCCCACGCGTGCCGAGGCTAGAGCAAAGTTTGAGCGGCTCGAAGGGCTCGTCGATCCGCTGGTAGGACTGGCAATGCTCTACCGCTCTTTTGGCGATCTCTCGCACCTGCCGCTCGACGGGCCGGTGCCGAAGCCAGATCTCGAAAGTGTGGGACTGCGGAGCAGTGCGCAAATGTACTGGGAGCTTTCTCAACGCGAGGGGCTGACGATACGCCAGCTGTATAAGAAGCTCGGCATGGCCCAGGAGCACAACACGGTAGTCGGTACGCCGGCTGACATCGTCGACGAAATGGAAGCTTGGATGGACGGCGGTGCGGCCGATGGCTTCAATATCACACCGACGCACTTGCCGCACGGTCTGAACGATTTCGTAGAATTGGTGCTGCCCGAGATTCGACGGAGAGGTCTGTTCCGAGATGAGTACGAAGGCAAGACTCTTCGCGAGAATCTAGGGCTCCATACCCCGCCGAGCCGCTATCAGCATCAGGCGGCGCGTGAGAGCCAGTCGGCTTGATGCTGTCGCCAATCAATTGTCGAATAGGTGCACCAATGTCCATAATGGTTAAAAGCGCTGCAACGGCGGGTATAGCCAGCCCCGGGGCACTAATAGAGGAAGGCAATCCGGCGGAAGACCCGCGTCTGTTCAGGCGCTGTTTAGGTCAGTATGCCACCGGAATTGCAATCATAACCACTGCAGTCGATGGAGAACGCGCCGGCGTAACGGTTAATTCGTTCACTTCGGTTTCGCTCGACCCACCCCTTGTTCTTTGGTCGATCAGCCGGGCTTCGCGTAGTTTCAGATTGTTCGAGAAGTGTGGCCGGTTTGCTGTCAACCTGCTGGGGGTGGATCAGACACGCATCGCCAGCCACTTTGCTAGCAAGTCCGATGACAAGTTCGCTGAGATCCGATGGCATGAAGGACTATCCAACGTACCCCTGATTGACGGGTGCGTTGTCAATCTTGAGTGCGAATGCGTTGCCCGTTACGACGGAGGTGACCACGTGATCCTGATTGGACGGGCAGAACATGCCAGGCGGTATCAATGCGAGCCACTGCTCTTTGTGCACGGCGGGTATGGTATCGCCTCCAGCCATCCGTCAATCTCGCCGACCCCAGGGTCAGAAGAAACTCCGGCGCTCGACAGCTTTGATAATCAGATCGTTCCCTTGATATTTGAGGCGCACAATGTGATGTCTGCGCGCTTCGACGAACATCGGTTTGCGGAAGGTGTTACGACTGCCGAGGCCCGGATTTTAGCTCAAGTCTATTTGGCGCCGGATACCAAACTTGACACGTTAGCAACCGCTACCTACCTCGGCCAACGTGAAGCGGAAGACGCGCTTAACGAACTTAAGGCGCGGTCACTTCTGATCTTGGAGCCTGATGGACGCGTAAGGCTGAGCCTTGAGGGAAAGCAGCTGCGAGAAGCGATCAGACGCCGTTGGCACCTGTTTCAGGAGAAACAGATTGAGGGTATTCCGGATGAGGATCTTAGAACTGCGATCCGAACGCTGACAAAACTAATTGTTCGAAACCGATAGCTCTGCGAGGCAAATCCGTGGCAACTCTGATGTAAATCAGTCACCAGCATCAAAGCCGAGCTAGAGTGCGTGTCGCACTGACGAACTGGAACTTGTCGGGCATGCCTCGACTAAAACGCTCATCGGCCGACGGTGAGCTTATGTTCTGCGGCAGGCGCGATCGGCTTTTCAGAAAAGGGGACTTGGGCGGACGTGTGGCACGGTATTAGTTCTCGTTAACCGGCAGAGACTCGCGAATTACGAGCGGTTCGTCTAGACTCTGCGGCCGTCATCGTGTTCCTGAGAAGGTAAGCGACTGTCATTGGTCCTACACCTCCGGGGACGGGAGTAATGTAGGCCGCCCTTTCTCGTGCTTGTTCGAAATCAACGTCGCCGACAATTCGACTCGGGACGCCGGGTGGGAAAACTCTATTGATCCCCACATCGATTATTGTCGCGCCCGGCTTAACCCAATGACCGCGAATAAGCCCCGGTGATCCAGCTGCAACCACGATCACATCGGCCCGGTTGCATATGCCGGGTAGGTCCCTTGTTTGAAGTTGCGCAGCTGTGACGGTGCAGCCAGCATCGCCAAGCAGCACACCAACGGGCTTTCCTACCAAGTTTGACCGTCCGACTACCGCGACATCAAGGCCGTCCAGGTCGTTCAGCACCGTTCGGATCAAGTGAATAACTCCCAGCGGCGTGCAAGGCGCTAGCATGGGACGGCCGACAGAGACACGACCTGCATTGTACGGATGGAAGCCGTCAACGTCTTTGTGCACATCGATAGATTCCAATACCCGCCAACCATCTATGTGCCGAGGCAACGGCAATTGAACGAGTATGCCATCGACGGCCGGATCCTCATTGAGAGCAAGGATCAGTTCGATCAACTCTTGCTCAGTCGCGCACGCGGGCAAGCGGTGTTCAAAAGAGTTAATACCGACCCGGTTGGCGAAGCGAATCTTGCTTTTGACGTAGATGCTGCTTGCTGGATCCTCGCCCACAAGGACAACGGCAAGGCCCGGTGCGGTATTGTAGGTCGCTACAAACCGGTCGACTTTCGAGGCGACTTGGTGGCGAAGGACGGCGGCGATGGCTTTGCCGTCTATGATCTGAGCTGCCATTACCTGGTCAATCTCGAAAGACCACAGTCTTGTGGCCATTTAGAAGAACGCGCCCATCCAAATGCCACGCAATGGCTCGTGAGAGCACCCGTCGCTCGATGTCCCGTCCCTTTCGCACAAGGTCCTCGGGAGTATCATGATGAGAGATTCGCTCGACGTCCTGCTCGATGATTGGGCCCTCATCGAGATCACCAGTGACGTAGTGCGCGGTAGCGCCTATCAGCTTCACGCCTCTCGAATGAGCTTGATGATAAGGCTTCGCGCCCTTGAACCCAGGCAAGAACGAATGATGTATGTTTATGCAACATCCTGCCAGTCTCGCAGAGAGAGAATCGGAAAGAATTTGCATGTATCTTGCCAAAACTACCAGGTCGACCTTCCGCTCTTGTACAACCTCCCAAATTCGACGTTCTTGATCTTCCTTGGTTTCTTTGGCGACAGGAAAATAGTCGAACGGGCTGCCATCGAAATCGAGATGAGCATAGGTCTCGCGGGGGTGGTTCGATATGATCCCTGCAAGCTCAAAATCCAGCTCCCCCGTCCGCCAACGATACAGAATGTCGGCGAGGCAGTGATCAGATTTCGACGCGAGAACCAGCACCCTTTGCCGAACACGGCGGCGGCGAAGATTGATCTTCATCCCAAAGGTCTCAGCGATGGCCTCAAATCCGTGGCAGATCAAGTCAATCTCGACCTGCTCGGGAATATCAAAGGCCACCCGCATGAAGAATTGCCCTGTTTCAGGATCACTGTATTGATGCGCCTCTTGTATGTTTCCACCGCACCCGTGCAGATGATGTGAAATCGATGCAACAATGCCGGGTCGATCAGGGCACGAAAGCGTGAGCAGCAATTGCGTGGGGGCACTGCTGAAACCCGGCTTAGTTTGAGTGACTTGCATTTCCGAATCCGCGAATACTTCACCTGCGCCAGTTTCGGTGATTGTCAAAGCCCAGATATGAGAGCAGAGCGGTTGCTCCTTGGCGAATTTCTTATCCTCGATACTTCCGGATGCGGACAGCACGAATGCGTCGATCCGGTATCACAGTCGCGACACGCGTTGCGCTTGATGCCGTCTGTCGAGCCGGTGCAAGCGGGCGGTGGCTGACCGAGCGTGGACGTGAACGGAACCGCGAGAAGATCGGGACGAGACGGGTTCGCCCGGTGAATGGCCATGCTCAGGCGGCGGACTTTGCGCCCGACCGCAAGCTGCTAGGGAACGCTCTTGACGAGCACGTGCATGGCTTCCGGGACGAGGCGCACCGAATGGGGTTGAGTAGATCCTGCAAGGCGATGCCTAGCCGCGTGTGCCGCCTCGGCAACCGGTAGCCATGAACACAAGCCGCCATGGTCGGCTATCGCCCTACTTGCGACAGTCTCTTGACATTTTGTCAAAACGTGGCAGTTTGTCAGCAGGAAATTCGCGATGGTTCGTTCGATATGCTCACCCTTGGTGCCCATATAGCGAATTCAGTACGGGGGATTCTAACGGCCGACACCGGAATGCCGTAGGTCTTTGTTTCGGAACCGGCCTGCTGGACGGCCATTACGCCCGACATTTCTCCGCTGGCGGGCGATCGGTGGTCCTCGGTAGAGTAGCTATCCTACGATGCTCACGGTCGCAAACGGACGCACAAGCCGCGCGTGACTGCCCGAATCATGAGGCCCTCAGTCGAGTTGCGAGCGTAAGATGAACCAGCCGAACAGCCGGAAGCAAAGGGCACCGCAAAACTCTCTGTCGGTGGGCTTTGTTCTGTTGCCGAATTTTACACTTACAGCGTTCTCCTGCATGGTAGACCTTCTAAGGCTTTCGGCCGACGAGGGAGATCGGAGTCGGCCCCAGCGATGCTCCTGGACCGTGCTCGGAGCTGACCTTAATCCGATTACGTCGAGCTGCGGCCTCCAGGTTGTTCCCTGGGAAACATTTAGTCAGCCGGAAAGATTCGACTATGTTGTTGTGATCGGGGGCCTCATTAGCAGAGAAATGAACTACAATCCGGTGGTGTTGAGGTTTCTGCAGAAAGTCGCAGCGGCAAGTATCCCCATCGTCGGGGTATGTACCGGCAGCTTCGCCCTTGCCGAGGCCGGTCTTCTAAAGGGACGCAAATGTTGCGTCAGTTGGTTTCACTTCTTCGACTTTCTTGAGAGGTATGCAGGTGTCGTTCCGGTCGCGGACCAACTATTTGTTGTAGATGGAAGTTTCATAACATGCCCGGGTGGTTTGGCTGCTCTCGATCTCGGCGCATGGATGATTGAGCGTCATCTAGGGCCGGGCTTGGTGCAGAAGGGCCTGCACATCATGCTTACGGACAAGGCGCGCTCTGCATTTGATGCTCAGCCTCAGCCTCCGGGAGTTGGGCCGGTGGCTGATGAGAGAGTTAAGCGCGCCATGTTGCTGATCGAGCAGAACCTAAGCACTCCGCCAAAAGTTGAGGAAATCGCAGCAAAGATCGGACTATCGAAGCGTCAGCTTGAAAGGCTTTTTCGGAAGATTGCTGGCAAGAGCATTCAAGAATTTTCGCGAGCCCTCCGCACCTATTACGGTCTTTGGTTGCTCGCGAACTCGACCAAAAGCATCACGGAAATTGCGTTCGAAGCGGGCTTTTCCGACCCGTCTCACTTCAACCGTCTCTTCCGCGCTACGTTTGGATGTTCGCCCTCAGCGATGAGGAGCGGGGGGGCCGATGCCATCCGGACGATCATTCAGAATAGACAAGATGCTGCCGCCGCACTGCCTGCGGACGGCCGTGCCTCAACGGCGGAAGCGCTCAATCGGAGCTTTCCGGACTGGACTGGCTTTCTTCAAAAGGAACGCCGTCCCTATCTGCAATAGCCATGTTTTGAGTGTGCCTGGCCTCGCAGTCAGGTTTTCACCTCTTCGCACTTGGGACACGCTTGCGCTCGACCGTAGCTCCTGCCGCAGAAAGAAACGGATCACCTGAGGTACAGCAGGTGCTAACGGTCGCTCTGACTGAGAGTACCCGGGCGTCACACCAAAGTATGGCATCAGCGAATGCTGCGCATGCACTCATCATCGAGCAATAAGCTTCCTTGGCGGCGATCTCAGCAATCTTCGCAACGATATCGGCGTAGTTGATTGTGTCTGCCAGGCTGTCAGTGACAGCAGGCCGATTGAGATCCGCTGATATGTCCAGGTTCAGACAGAGATTTTGACCGTGCTGCCTCGTTTTTGCTCCTATGTTGCTACTCTCGACAACGACGCGCACTCTGAGGCCATGCACGAAAATAGTATCGACTTGTTGCCCAAGCGAGCCAGGTGAAGCGGCCGACGAGGGTCGACTTTGATCGCCTATTCTAAGGCATCCTTGATCGCTGTAGCTGGGCGTCAAATTCGCACCCTCGAAACTGCCATGCAGAACTCCATTTCGAGACACATCGCCCAATGTATAATCGTTCTAGCGCCTCACGCCAATTTATCTAGCGCTAAGACAATCATGTCGCATGCGTACAAGGCTTGAGTGCGTTCAGTGCAGAGTGCTCACGTGGGCAAGCTTTGTGACGAGAGCGACGAGTTCGAACCGGGGGAATCCCCCGCGATACGCAAGGGTAGAGGCTAACCGAGTGCATGGTGGTCAAACCGCTAATCGCGGGATGCTCGAATTGTTCTTTCCGACTGGAAGTGAGGAGGCCGCTCTAAAAGGATCTTTTGGCGTCGCCACGAACTGCGCCAGCCAGAACATCGTCTGTTGGAATCATTCCGCGTTGACGTTCGGGCGTTCAGATCAGCTTTGTGTAGCTGCGCGGTCGGCTCCCAAGGAAACAACGATTGGATCGTGACCAGAAGATCTAAGGAACGCGATGGCGCTCTCTTGCGACAAAGACGTCGTGCGCGTGTTGATAAGAGGATGACAGTTAATGACCAGCCCGCTGAGTATTCGCTCATCCAGCACTACGGTCACCCGCAGCGCGGTGTCGTTACATGCTGCCAACAACGATACTGAACCTGGCTGAACACCCAACAGCTCCAAAAGTGCTTCGCGAGAACCGAAGGACATCCTCCCTCGCGCACCAATTTTCTGTGCTAGCGCGTTCAGGTCCACGATTGCACCTTCGTCGGTCACGATCAGAAAGTAGTTCCTTTTTGCATCTCGAAGAAATAGATTCTTGGTGTGAACGCCATCTATCTGGCCTCGCAATTCGCGAGCTTCTTCGACCGTAAAAACCGGTGGATGCTCTGTTGTCACGGGCTCCATACCTTTCGCGCTGAGTTGAGCCAACAGTTCATCACTCTTTCTTACGTCGTCTGAGAGATTCATGTTCTTCCTTAAGAAGCGCGGTGACGGTTAATAATACGATAGGCTAGCGACTCGGAGCAAAGGGAAATCATGGTCGTGTGCCCAAGTTTCCGCCAAACACTTGCCAAGCAAGCGCCGGCGGTTCTTATTTGCCTTGCCTTTGTGGGTTTTCCGGTAGAAATCAGCCTTCATGCGGCGTCAGTGCCGGAAGCTAAAGTGGTTCTCACAATTGGCTCCTGGATCGCAGCGACTTTGTTGGGGCTGCACACCATTTGCGTAGCCGCCTCTCAGGACGCAGGCGCAACATGGAAAACCCTCGAGAGGCGCAATTTGCTTCAGGGGGCGTTATTTGTTCTTGGTGCTGCCCTCGCGCTTTCAGGTTAGGGCCACGCCAAGCTCGGGCCCGCTTTGCGGTGTACGGAGAATGTCCTTCTAGCTGGACTTGGCCCGAATTCCGCAAGTATCTCGCTGGACTACCGTGTCGCCTGCGTACAATCGTGATGGCGGTTCGGTGCTCGTCGCAAGGTCACCTGAGCGGTATCGTTCGGGAGTCAACCCCCAAGGGTCCTATAGGGTCCTATCAAGCCACAAGGGTCCTATGAAGAGATTCTCCGGCTTTTCTTTGCTACGCGGCGGACTTAGCGGGCACACCAACTGGGAACGCCAATGGCGCTCGCCCAATCCGGAAGCGCGACAATGACGTTATCATCGGCGGCGGGCATGGGCTCGCGACCGCCTACTATCTGGCGACTCGATACGGAATTTCAAACGTAGCAGTCGTTGAGCGGGGATGGATTGGCGGCGGCAACGCAGCAAGAAATACGACGATCGTCCGTTCGAACTGCTACCTATTCGACGAAAGCGCCAGACTCTACGATCACGCCCTGAAGCTGTGGGAGCGGCTTAGTCAGGAGCTGAAAATGTCATGTACTCGCCTCGTGGCGTGCTTATGCTCAAGCATGCTCGATTGTTGATGTCAGTCACCGTTCGGAGGTCTTTGCGATATCAGGTCCACGTGCCGAGTACGTCTTAAATCACGCTTGTCCCCTGGACCTGTCCGAAACAGCGTTCCCAGTAGGCGCTTGCACTCGTACCGTCTTGGCGAAGGCGACAATCCTTCTTTCCCGAACGGCCCCCGAAACGTTTCATCTCGACATTTGGCGATCTTTTGCGCCTTACGCCTGGCAACTGTTGGACGAGGTATGCACGGAGTTTTCCGCAGCCCAAGCACGATGAAATGTGCGCGCGATCCGAGCCCATACAACCGGCGGCCGGGTTAAGGCGATGCTTTTTGCATTCGAAATGCGCGGCTCGACAGGTCGACTCGTCCTCGGTCAGATTGTCAGAAGTCTTCTCGATGTCAGTCTGCATTCCTGCATAATGGGCTCAATATTTGCCGGATTTCCGCGTCGTCACATCGTTAAAGTCAGCGATTAGTAGCGCAGTTCCGACTAGGACATCGCTGTGACCCGATTGGTTCTCGCCGACTACTCCAATTCGAGGAGCTTGCTGAACGGCCGGGGAGCCCTAGCTCTTGTTGCGGAAATGGAGCCGCTGTTGCCACCGCGCCCGCTAGCGAAAGTCACTTTGCTGACCGAATGGGGATGTCCCATGTGTCCGTCGAAACGGACGGTGAGCAGACATGCTCCGGAGTGACATGATGCTCGTGTGCTAAAAAGGTTGTCTTCGCGAATGAGAGCGCCAAGCCTCGGGTCCACATAGTGTCGGTTTGCTCGGTCTCGGCCCAAAAAGAGGAGAAAAGCAAGTGCGGAATATTGATGCCCAGGAATGGGAGGTCCGCTGCGATCTGGCCGCAGCGTACCGTTTGATCGCCCATTTCGGTATGGACGACCTAATCTATACTCACCTTTCCGCAAGACTCCCCGGCAAGGAGCATCTCTTTCTCCTCAATCCGTACGGATTGATGTTCGACGAGGTCACGGCGTCTAGCCTCGTCGTGGTTGACCCTGAGGGGCACGCGATTGAGGAGCAGAAAGAATCCAAGATCAACAGCGCAGGCTTCACAATCCATTCCGCTGTGCACATGAATCGACATGATGCTCAATGTGTCATGCACACGCATACTTTGGCGGGTATGGCAGTGGCTGCGCAGGAGCAGGGGCTATTACCGTTGAATCAAATGTCAATGGGCTTCTACGGCGGCATTGCGTATCACGGCTATGAGGGCATCGCGCTCGATCTCGACGAGCGCGAACGGCTGGTACGCGATCTCGGCGACAAAGACGTAATGATCCTGAAGCACCACGGTTTGCTTACGGTCGGTCGTACCATCGCTGAAGGCTTCTTTAACATGTACTATATGGAGCAATCCTGCCGCATTCAGCTCGCAGCAACGCAGGGTGGACAAAAAATCGCTCTACCACCCAGCGAAGTCGCCGCTCGTACGGCAGCGCAGTCCAATCGTAGTCCCAACACCAAGGGCCAACGGCCGTGGACGGCGCTCAAGCGTCGGCTCGACCGCATAAGCCCAGACTACGCGACCTGATGGTCAAGCAAGAATGGCTGAAGCGTAGGTCCTGACCCAGCAGCTTTGATGAACTTCACAAGCGCACTGCGCCGCGGCGTAAGAAACGAGCAGCGTCAATCTCGGGAGGGTTGGCTAAATGACAAACCAGATGCTGAACCGTCGCAATCTGAACAAATCGCTACTTGCCGCGGGTGTGACACTCGCCGCGAATGCATCACCCCTTTCGAGAGCCGTGGCGCAACCCAAGCGCGGCGGGCAGCTGCGGGTTGCAGCTCACGTTCAAGGTGTGCAAGACACGCTCGATCCAGCGAGATTTGTTCAAAGTACCGACTATGCGCGCGGCTTCATGCTTTATAATGGTCTGACCCGCATCGATGAGAAAGGGCAAGCCGTGCCCGAGCTCGCCGAGTCCTTTGAAGCGAATAAGGATGTGACCGAGTGGCAATTCAAGCTTCGGAAAGGTGTTGCGTTCCAGGACGGTAAAACGCTCGACGCAGATGACGTTGTGTACTCAATCATGCGTCATAAGGACCCAAAGGTTGCCTCCGCCTCCAAAGGCCTGGTGGAGGATATCATTGACGTGAGCGCGGACGGCAAGGACACGATTCGAATCAAGCTCAGAGCTCCCGATGCCGACATCCCAATCCTACTCGGCACGTTCGGATTTATGATCCTCAAGAATGGGACGACCGACTTCTCGACGGCTATCGGCACGGGCCCTTTCCGGATGAAAGAGTTCAAGCCTGGCGTCCGTACGCTGGTGACCCGGAATGAGAATTACTTTAAATCGGGGCGGCCCTACGTCGATGAGATCGAATATTTTGGCATCGGCGACCCGGCCGCGCGGCTGAATGCGTTGATGGCCGGCGACATTCAAATGATGTCGGGATTGCGCCCGAATGCAATCGACGATGTGAAGAAGGCGTCTGGGATCGAGGTTTTCTCAACACAGTGCCCGAATTTCATTCAGTTCGCGATGATGTGTGATCGCGCGCCCACGAACAATCTCGATTTCCGTTTAGCCATAAAAAATTTACTTGATCGCGAGCGGGTCGTGAATCAAGTCTTTAAGGGCTACGGCGTGATCGCGAATGATCACTTCGTTATGCCGCAGAGCCCATTGTACAATAGCTCTTTGCCGCAGCGTGGGGTCGACATCGAGAAGGCAAAGTTCCACCTTAAAAGGGCTGGGATGGAGAATACCAGCGTCGATCTACATGTATCGGAAGCCGTCTCGAACAGCATCGACATGGGGCTTGTTCTGCAACGAGAGGCGGGCCGCGCCGGACTTACGGTCAACCTGAGACGAGAGCCGGCCGACGGATACTATTCGAACGTCTGGATGAAGCGCGCTTTCCATGTCGCGGGGTGGAATCCTCGGCCGACGGAAACCATCATGGCCACCCTGGCCTGGAAGTCGGACGCCAAGTGGAATGACACCCAGTTCAAAAAGCCAGAGCTCGATAAGCTCATAGACGCGGCGCGTGGTACGGTCGACCCAGCCAGACGCAAGGAAGTCTTCTGGGAAATCGAGAGGATCATCTACGAACAGGGCGGCAATGCGATCCCCGCTTTCGTCAACTACCTCGATGCAATTTCCACCAAGGTGAAGGGGCTCACTCCTGTGCCAACGGGGAATCTCGGCGGCTTCAACTTCGCTGATAGCGTTTGGCTCGAGAGCTAGGAGAAGCTACTAGGCTCGTTTTTGTCTATATTGCTGGCTGGTTCGGTGACTGCGCCTAGCCTGCATGGGCATGAGCCTCCGAAGCGTTTCGCCGTCATGGTGGTGTAGGGGTATGCAACCACCTCTTCGAAGTTGCCTGCAACATACTGGAAGCCCAGCAGTTCGACGATGTGAACGGCGGTCTGTTCTTCGCCGGACGCTTTCATCCTGTGGACGGCAAAAACTCACGCTAGCAAGATTGCGTCATGGCTCTGCCTCAACAGCTGACCGGCTGGAGCTCAAATGGTCCATCCGGTCCCGCTCTGAACTTCGACGCGTCCTCCTACTGGTCTCCAAATTCGACCATTGCCTCGCCGACCTGCTGTATCGATGGCGGATCGGTGAAATCCCCATAGAGATTACCGTGATTATTTCCCATCCTCGCGAGGCCTATCGGCACCTTGATTTCGATGGGATCATTTTTCATTACCTCCCGATTACGCGGGAAACCAAGGCGCAGCAGGAGGCGCAAATCTTGCAGCTCGTAGAGGTCACAGGCACTGAAACCGTCGTGCTCGCCCGCTATATGCAGGTGCTCTCGGACGATATGTCCGTGGCGCTGTCTGGGCGATGCATAAACATCCATCACTCCTTCCTGCCCGGCTCAAAGGCGCGAAGCCGTACCAGCAAGCATATGAGCGGGGAGTGAAATTGATTGGCGCGACGGCTCATATGTCACCGCAGACCTTGATGAAAGCCCGATCATCGAGCAGGGCGGCGAGCGCATAAGCCTTAGATTCTGCTGAGGACATCGTCCGCAAGGGCCGGGATATTGAGCGACGGGTTCTCGCCCGCGCTCTGGCCTGGTATCTCGAGGACAGGGTTCTATTGAACGGAAGCAAGACAGTTGTCTTCAAGGATTAATCCCATGGTGGAAACCAAACTGATCGACGGCAAAGCGATCGCAGCTCAGCTGCGGGAGCGTCTCAAGGACCAGATCGCCCGACTCCCGGTCGGCGGAAAACCTGGCTTAGCGGTTGTTCTCGTTGGCGAGGACCCCGCGAGCCAGGTCTACGTACGGAATAAGTTGAGACAAACCGTCGAAGTCGGCATGCAATCCTTCGAACATCGCATGCCGGCCGAAGTTTCTGAGGACCAACTTCTCGACTTGGTACGCGAGCTGAACAGAGACAGGCAAGTACACGGCATCCTTGTGCAGCTGCCCTTGCCGAAGCACATCGACGCCCAAAGAATATTGTCCGAAATCGATCTAGACAAAGACGTCGACGGGTTCCATCCCGTGAACGCTGGAAGGTTGTCGCTCGGGCTAGACGGTTTCGTCCCTTGCACGCCTGTTGGCTGCAATATTCTGCTCAAACAAACCCTTGGTGATTTGGCAGGCAGGCGAGCAATTATAATTGGCAGGTCCAACATCGTCGGAAAACCAATAGCGCAGCTTCTCCTTAGGGAGAACTGCACGGTAGTGATTGCACATTCGAGAACGCGTGACCTTGCCGACGAATGTCGACGGGCCGACATTCTCGTGGCCGCGGTGGGCCAACCTGAATTCGTTAAAGGCGATTGGATCAAAGTCGGCGCTACCGTCCTGGATGTTGGGATCAATAGGGTCGCATTTGCCGATGGCCCGAAACTGGTCGGCGACGTTGCCTTTAACGAGGCTATCGGCAGGGCGGCATACCTTTCCCCGGTTCCTGGAGGCGTTGGCCCGATGACCATCGCATGCCTCCTCGCGAACACTTGGAAGGCCTATCGGGCGACGTCTCAGACGTTAGGCCCTCCTATCCTTTGAAAGGGATATGCGACAGCCTAGCGTCCGGATCAGCCGCCACGTCGGAAGCCTAGCTCCATCATCAGCCAGTCATCCATACGATGGGGGTGACTGGGGCGGTGCTGGCGCAGGCCGTTAAGGTCGCCGACCGCTGGCACCTGATGGAGAATGCCGTCGTGCCTTCCTCGATGCCGTAAGCAAGTCGATGTACCAGATCCGCAGCACTATCGGCGCCGCTGTGGTCAATCGTCCGCTTCTGAAGGCGCCGGAGAAGCTGCAATGTGACGAATATCTGCGGCGCGAGGAGATAAACGCAGCGGTCCTCGCTCCGTGGCAGAAGGGCGTGCCGATCAAGTAGGTTGTCAAGCGCACCGGGTATTACTGGATCGTTCGAGGCGAACGCAGCACGTGTTTCGGGCTCGGCAAAGTTATTTGGATGCTCACTTGCCCTGGCTCGAGGCGCAATGGGACGCGGGAGCGCGAAACGCAGCCGCTCTCTGGCGCACGATGAAGCCGAAAGGCTTTCGATGAACACGCGGCTAGTCGTCGGGCGCGTCTCCTGGCCGCAACGCACTGCGGCCTCAAGGCGATCTCGGAATGGGCGCGCCGCCGACCTGCCAAAAGGGCGGATGAGAGCAGCCCGGCGCGAGTCCAGTCGGCCCGGACCATCGCCCGGTCGATGACCACCGGTCCGCAAAGGCTGAAACTGTCACGATCGCGGCGATCGAGAACGGTGTGCGGTCGTTGCCGACTATGGCGCGATTGCACCTCCAATAGCATGGTCGCTTCCTTGCGAAGGGCGTCCGCCCGAACGAAGCCGCTGTGGGAGCACCGACCGTCTGCACCTGGTCAACATTCAGGCCGAAGCCCGGATTACCCGGCTCAAGCTAGTCAAACGCCAGATGTACAGCCGGGGGGAACATCGATCTCCTCCAGGTGCGGCTTTACGGTGCCCCGTGACTGAAGACCTCGGTGAAACTCGTCAGAGCCAGAGTTCAGTGGCGAGAATCTAACCGGAGATACTTGCAGAAGTGCCCGCTTTAGCGTCACAACCCAAGCCTATATCATTCTGCCCAGTCGAATTTTCGTTTGTGCCTTCACTTCGCCGTCACGATCTCATGTCGATAAGCATCGTTCAGCTACTTGATCCGCGTCGAGCGCTCACCCACGAGCCGATCGCGCCGCGATCTTCGCCGTTCAGGCGTCTTAGCCTGTGAATATCACAATCGGTCCCCCGGATTCATGCGTCTGATGTCGTAGTCGCTTCGGGCGGGATCCAGCGAAGCTCTCCCCATTGTTGGCCATCCCAGCGGAACCACGATCCGACTGCGATTAGATGCCCGGCGGCTCTTGTGAGCTTGGCTTTCTGAAGGCCATCGCTCATTCCTTAGGGACACTGGCGGTCGAGAGCCTACAGGTGATGAAAACACAGGTGCCGATCGGAGCATCGGCGATGCCCTAAATCAGGACTTCGATCAGACAAGGTCCAGACGATTGCACCGCTTCCGCGAGGGCTTTGTTGAATTCGTCCGCCGTTTGAACCGCACAACCGGGCACACCCAAACCTTTTGCGAGCGCCACGAAATCGATTGTGGGCCGGTCGATGCCAAGCATATCGCGGGCACGCTTGCCAGGCTCACCGGCGCCTACGTTGTCGAATTCACCACGCAAGATATTATAATTCCTGTTGGCGAACACGATCGTAACGACGTCGAGCCCCTCGCGCGCTTGCGTCCATAGCGACTGAAACGTGTACATCGCGCTGCCGTCGCCGACCATGCAAAAGACCTTCCGATTAGGACAGGCCACCGCGGCACCTGTAGCGACCGGCGTCGAATAGCCGATTGCCCCACCCATGTCTTGCAGCCAGTCATGCGGAGGGGCGGCCGCCGTCGGAGGGAAGAAGCCCCGACCGGTGGTGATCGACTCATCTGCAACGATGGCGTTTTCCGGGATCGCGCACGCGATGGCCTGCGCGATGGCTGCCAGCGTTAAGGGGCCGGTAGGTTTGACCAACTCGTCAAGCCGCTGCAACTTGACGTCCTTGGGGGTCGCCCCGATCGCCAATGCGAGAGCTTCGAGAGCCTCAACGGATTGCTCGCCCCAGTTGGTCAAGCGATGCACCTCGCAGTCCTCGGCTTTGAGATAACTCGGCTTGTTCGGATAGGCGAAGAACGCGACGGGATTGTTGGACTCTACCAGGATGATGTGCTTGAAACCCTTCAAGGTTTCGATCGCATGGTCGACCGCATATGGAACCCTGCCAACGTAAAAGCGGTTGCGGCCGCGCGCCATCCGTTGGTGACAGGTCTCTCCCAACACTGCACAGCCGCTCTTGCCGGCAATACGCTCCGCGAGGGCCAGCCCCCGTTCGCAGAGCGAGCTGCCAGCGACGAGCAGGAGAGTGGAGCTCCCCTCCCGGTGGAGGATGCGTGCGGCCGTTTCGACGGCTTGAGGATCGAAGCTTCGCGGCTTGTCCTCGGGTACCTTAGCCGAGCCCTCAGCCTCGTTCCAAGCCGTATCGGCCGGCAGGATCAGGGTCGCTATCTGCGGTGGCGCGCCTCTGGCGGCGGCGATAGCCGCAGCCCCGTCCGCCGCGACCGACCTCGCGCTCGGTGAGGTTCGGATCCAGTCTGACATCGGCCGTGCCAGGCCTTCGATATCCGACGTTAGCGGTGCGTTATGTGCGATGTGATGAGTCGCATGCTGACCGACGATGTTAATGACGCCGGAATGAGCCTTCTTAGCGTTGTGAAGATTGGCGAGCCCATTGGCCAAGCCGGGGCCAAGGTGCAGCAGGGTTGAGGCCGGGGTGCCCTTCATGCGAAAGTAGCCATCCGCAGCTCCCGTCACTACGCCCTCGAAGAGGCCAAGGACGCAGCGCATGCCCTCGACCCGGTCGAGAGCGGCTACGAAGTGCATCTCCGATGTGCCTGGGTTAGCGAAGCAGACCTCAACTCCGCCGTTCACTAAGGTTCTGACCAGGCTTTCCGCACCGTTCATTTCAAACTGCTCCTCGTTAAGCTTGATTTGACTATTTGTCAAAATATGTCATTTTGTCAACAGTGGAGTGCCGGTGAAAGCCGCGCCGGTCAAAGCCTGGGTTGCACCGGCAGCTCGGCTTCGCGTGGCCAAGTACGACGACCACCGCGTTTGTACCACCACGCGGGGTTTACTTCCGCGACGGCGTGGAGCAACACCGCTCGACTTTGGTCGATCGGGGCGGCCGTTCGGCGCGAATAGCCGTCAGGTGGCGCTATGGGCGCCGTGCCCATCACAACAAGCGCGGCCGGCCTGGGCGCGAATGAGGTGGTGGACGTGACGATGGTGCCGCCGCATGCGCGCGAAAGCGGTACAGGTATCAGTCGCCGCGTCGAGGACCTGCGCTCCGCCCTGACAGGAGTGGCTGCCGGCGTGACGGCGCACACTTTCGTGGAATCAGCTCAGTTGGCCTGCCGATACTGATGACGAGGAGGGCGGTGCCCTGCTTGAATCCCGGTATGGCGGCACCGGGCATGCGGTCGAATGTTTCGTTGATGATCATCTGCCCGTGAAGACATGGCGGGGCATTGCCCGAGGTTCCTTGTAGCGGTCGCGGTAGTCCTTTGCGGCTTGGCTGTCCGACGGCTCGAAGCCTAGCCATTGTGAAAGGGCCGGCAATTCTCGTTTGCAGATACGCTTAGCCACTGAAGTCCGGCTAGAAGGGCAATTCCTGCCTTGTCCCTTGGGCGCGCGTTGTGGGTCGAGCCGGTCAAGCAGACATGGTCAGGCCGGCCGTCGAGAAGTCCTTCGTTCCGCTCTTCCGAATTTTGAAGTCATAGGTGCCCGGAGCATGGGAACGTCCGACCTCGGCAAAATCTAGTAGGAGGGTCTTAGAAGCCGAAGCGACCTCAAGGTCATTGTGGCTCGTGATCGAGAAGATACGATTCTGAGCATCTAAGGTCTTTCTGTCTTGGAAGGTCACGCGCTGCAGCAGCTCGAGCATCCTATCCGTAACGTTCGCGTAAGCCTCGAAATACTTTGCCAGCTCACGCCCGTGTTCAACGCCAGGCAAAGTGAGGCTGCTCAACGTCGTAGACGCGAGTTTTTCGTCCGAGAAGGAGCTCTCTGAACTGAAATACCATGGCCGCAGCAGGAGCGTAGAGATGACTGCCGTTCAGTGCGATGCGCAACCCGGGACGGTCGCTTTCTTCCTACCTGGAACCACTCGCAAACGTCGTCGGTACATAGGTGCTCTAGCGATACGGTGAAAGCACTTGCCAACTCGGATTGTTGTAGATCGAAAGATCCTCTCCAGGGCACCGCCCATAAGACGACAGGGCTGATCCTGTAACCAGAGCGCGTCACATAATCGTCCAGGCGACCTAAAAAGTCCCGCTTTCGAACAAGGACACCTGTCTCTTCAGCCAGCTCCTTCCGAGCTGTGGAATCTACGCTCTCGCCGGCCTCGCATCGTCCACCAGGCAGGGCCCATTGTCCGGGATGTACGAAGCCGGCTCGCCCGTTCGACCACTACGATGGCGGGTGACGCTTTAACGTCAACGATCGCGATCGCAACTGCGGCATCCTTCACCGAGGGATGGTTGGGCTGGATGCGGGGTGCGAAAGTAGCGCAAGCGTCCGCCAGAACCATCTCGCAGCTCTTTCTAAGGCCGGCTCCATATCGGTGCGGGGCTACACGTCATGCATAACACTCATGCAGGTGGGTTGATCGTTGCACGATGGCTGCGGCCGCAATCTTGACGACTGAACGGGCGGCGGGGCCGCCTCGCATACAACTGCAAACGACGACGAGGGCGATAGTCGCATTTCTGCGTCACGAGAGCTGTCCCTCGACGAAGTCTGCAGTCAGGAACAGCCAAGTCAAACGCTGAGCGTACTAGCTCCGGCCGCCAGAGCCATTCCTGCCAATAGAAGCGTTTGCATAAATTCTCCATTGCGCGCCCCTCTGCGCCAAATTGATCGTCGCTCATCATAGCTTGGCGGCGAGGGTTGACATTTTGTCAATCTACGTCATTTTGTCAATCGCAAAGGGCGCTACGCAGATGTGTCGAGCAACAACCGGCGTATATGCAGCCTAGTGGCTAATGCCGACCGCTGGAAGGAGTGATGCACGATCGATGCTACGAATCGGATTTCTGTATGAGCTGGCAGGGCCAGGAACTCGCGCTGCCGATGGGGCCGTCCTCTGCACCGCCGGTGCGCCGGCGGTCGTGCGATCCCTACAGAGCACAATCGCGCGCGGCACAGCCGACCCCCAGCTCCAGGCGCACTTCATTGCCTCGCTCTCATCGAGCGACATGGTCGAACCAGCTCCCGCAGGCGCGATAGCCCTGCATCAATCCAGCCCGGTACAGGGTGATGGTACCGATCCAGACCCCGACCGCCGCCGCACGCCTCAGGAAGCTCACCGTGTCGGGATGCAGATTCTCGATCTCACCAACCATGCCGCCAGCGACCACGAGATGGTCGGATCGCGCCCGGTCGCCCAGGGGTTCCTCCGGCTGGAGGACGATGCCGCAGCTCGAGGCAATGGCCTGCATCGTCGGCGACAAGATGCGCCAGGCGCAGGGAATGAGCCGGTAACCGGTCGCCCTTGTAAGGAAGTTCGCAAAGGCTCAGAGCGTGAACCGGCAAGCTAGGATGAACCGACCGTCAATGCGGCCATTCGCCCTCCATGCCGCCAGCATCCAACACATCTGACGGGTTTATACAGCCCGAACTCGCGCCATTCCGGCATGTAGTTCAGGGAGAATTCGGAAGGTCGGCATGACACACTTCTCTTTTGCTCAGGTCATCAAGGGCGCGCTGGGCGGCCAGAAGAACTGGACGCCCCAGTGGCCGGACGCTCAGCCGAAAGCCGCCTATGACGTGATCATCGTCGGCGCCGGCGGGCACGGCCTCGGCGCGGCCTATTACCTGGCGAAGGAGCACGGGATCATCAATGTCGCGGTGATCGACAAGGGCTGGCTTGGCGGCGGCAATACCGGCCGCAACACCACGATCATCCGCTCGAACTATCTCTACGACGAGAGCGCGCGGCTCTATGATCACGCGCTCGATCTCTGGGAGACGCTCTCCCAGGACCTGAACTACAACGTCATGTATTCCAAGCGTGGCGTGATGATGCTGGCGCACCATGTCCATGACGTTCAATCCTTCCAGCGCCATATCCACTCCAACCGCCTGAACGGCGTGGACAATCAATGGCTGACGGCGAAGGAGGCGAAGCTCTTCTGCCCGCCGCTCGATATCTCGCCCTCGGCACGCTATCCGGTCGTCGGCGCGGCCTTGCAGCGCCGAGCCGGCACCGCCCGGCACGACGCCGTCGCCTGGGGCTATGCCCGCGGCGCAGCCGCGCGCGGCGTCGACATCATCCAGAACTGCCCGGTCACGGCGATCCGCCGCGGCCCGGACGGGCGGGTGATCGGCGTCGAGACGCCGAAGGGCTTCATCGGCGCAAAGAAGGTCGCGGTCTCCGCCGCCGGCCACACCTCGGTCGTGATGGAGACCGCCGGCGTGCGCCTGCCGCTCGAATCCTATCCGCTGCAGGCGCTCGTCTCCGAGCCGATCAAGCCGATCTTTCCCTGCGTCGTCATGTCGAACTCGGTGCATGCCTATATCAGCCAGTCCGACAAGGGTGAGCTCGTCATCGGCTCCGGCACCGACCAGTATGTGAGCTACTCCCAGCGCGGCGGCCTGCCTCTGATCGAGCACACGCTGGCGGCGATCTGCGAGATCTTCCCGATCTTCCGGCGCATGCGGATGCTGCGGAAGTGGGGCGGCATCGTCGACGTGACGCCCGACCGCTCGCCGATTATCGGATTGACGCCGGTCCCGGGCCTCTACGTCAACTGCGGCTGGGGCACCGGCGGCTTTAAGGCGACGCCGGGCTCGGCGCATGTCTTCGCCCATACCATCGCCCGCGATCAGCCGCACCCGATCAATGCCCCGTTCACGCTCGAGCGTTTCACTACCGGCCGGCTGATCGACGAGGCGGCCGCTGCCGCCGTCGCGCACTAGATTTTTGATTTTCCATCGGATTCTTCCGAAAAGTGGATTCCACTTTCCGGTCCGATGCTCTGAGGACCCGCCATGCTGCTGATCCGTTGCCCCTATTGCGAGCAGGACCTGCCCGAGCTTGAGTTCGCCTATGCCGGCGAGGCCCATATCGCCCGACCGCAGGACCCGTCGAAGCTCAGCGACGAGGAATGGCGCGACTTCCTCTTCATCCGCTCGAACCCGCGCGGTGTCCATTTCGAGCGCTGGCGCCACGTCAACGGCTGCGCCCGCTTCTTCAACGCGGCGCGAGAGACCGTCTCTGACCGCTTCCTTCACACTTACAAGGCGGGTGAGGCCCGCCCCGACATCTCCGGCCTGACGGGAGGCACCGAATGACCAGCCACCGCCTCCCCGGCCGCGGCCGCGTCGATCACCGCAAGCCCGTCCGCTTCACCTTCGACGGCAGGAGCTATCAGGGGCTAGCCGGCGATACCCTCGCTTCGGCGCTGCTCGCCAACGGCGTCCACCTGATGGGCCGGTCCTTCAAGTACCACCGCCCCCGCGGCGTGGTGTCTGCCGGCTCCGACGAGCCGAACGCGCTCATGGGCACAAGCCGCGGCCGCGGCCGCTTCGAGCCGAACACCCGCGCGACGATCCAGGAGCTCCGCGATGGTCTCGAGGTGACCAGCCAGAACCGCTGGCCGAGCCTCGCCTTCGACCTCGGAGCGGTCAACGACCGCCTGGGCTCGCTCTTCTCCGCCGGCTTCTACTACAAGACCTTCATGTGGCCCCGCGCCTTCTGGGATCGCGTCTACGAGCCCATCATCCGCAACGCCGCGGGCCTTGGAGTCTCTCCCACCGAGCCCGACGCCGATCGCTATGCCAGCCGCTTCGCCCACACCGACGTGCTCGTGATCGGCGCAGGCACTGCCGGCCTTGCCGCGGCGCTCGCCGCCGGCCAGTCCGGCGCCTCCGTCATCCTCGTCGACGAGACCGCCGAGCCCGGAGGCAGTCTTCTCTCCGAGCCATCGGTGACGATCGACGGCAAACCTGCTTGGGATTGGCTCGCCGCGGTCCTCGCCGAGCTGGCTGCGCTCCCGAATGTCACCATCATGCCGAGGACGACGGCGATCGGTTACTACCACCAGAACTTCATTGGCCTCGCGCAGCGCCTGACCGACCATCTCGCCACCCCGCCCGAAGGCGCACCTCGCGAACGCCTCTGGCGTGTTCGGGCGCGCGAAGTGGTCCTCGCGCAAGGAGCGCTGGAGAAACCCCTCGTCTTCGACGGCAATGATCGCCCCGGCGTGATGCTGGCCGGCGCCGCGCAGACTTATCTTCATCGCTACGGCGTCAGGGTCGGCGACCGCCCGGCCATCATCACCACTCATGACTCGGCCTGGTTCGCGGCCTTCGACCTCGCGGAGGCCGGCGCGAAGCCCACCGCGATCGCCGATATCCGTGCGAGTGTCGACCCGTCCCTTGCGGCTCGTGCTCGCGCCCTCGGCATCGAGACCCTGCTCGGCCATACTGTTACCGGAACCTCGGGACGCCTGCGAGTGAAGTCGCTGCGCGTCAACCGGATCGAGAACGGCGAGGTCGGCGCCGCGCGCACGGTCGCCTGCGACGCGGTCCTAATGTGCGGCGGCTGGACCCCCAGCCTGCATCTCTTCAGCCACACCAAGGGCAGCCTGACCTGGGACGGCGGGCTTCAAGCCTTCCTGCCGGGCGAGAAGACCGAGGCCGTCCACATGGCCGGCGCCTGCCGAGGCCTTTGGGGCATCGCCGCCGTCCTCGACGACGGCGCCGCTGCGGGAGCCGAGGCCGCCCGCGCCGCCGGCCGGGACGCGGCGGCACAGAGCTACACCGTAAACACCGACCGCACCGGCTCGGGCGTCACGCTCACGGAGCTGGCGACTGACCGCGACCCGGGAAGCGCCAAGGCGTTCATCGATTTCCAGAACGACGTCACCGCCAAGGATATCCGCCTCGCGGTCCGCGAGGGCATGCGTTCGATCGAGCACGTCAAGCGCTACACCACCAACGGCATGGCAACGGATCAAGGCAAGATGTCGAACATCAACGGCCTGATGATCGCCGCCGATGCGCTGGGCAAGGAGCCGCCGCAGGTCGGCCTCACAACCTTCCGCCCACCTTACACGCCGACCACCTTCGGCATCTTCGCCGGCTACCACCAGGACGCCACCTTCGAGGTCACGCGCAAGACGCCGATCGACCCATGGGCCGAGGCGCAGGGCGCTGCCTTCGAGCCCGTCGCCCTCTGGCGCCGCGCCTGGTACTTTCCCAAGGCGGGCGAAGACATGCACGCCGCCGTCGCCCGCGAGTGCCGCGCGGTGCGCGCCTCCATCGGCATCTTCGACGCCTCGACGCTCGGCAAGATCGAGGTCGTCGGGCCGGACGCCATCACCTTGATGGAGCGGATGTATACCAACCCCTGGGCGAAGCTCGGAGTCGGGCGCTGCCGCTACGGCCTGCTGCTCGGGGAGGACGGCTTCATCCGCGACGACGGCGTCATCGGCCGGCTGGCGCAGGACCGCTTCCACGTCACCACGACCACCGGCGGCGCCCCCCGCGTCCTCAACACGATGGAGGACTACCTCCAGACTGAATGGCCAGACCTCAAGGTCTGGCTCACCTCCACCACCGAACAATGGGCCGTCATCGCGCTGCAGGGCCCAAACGCGCGCAAGCTGCTCCAGCCCTTCGTCGAGGACCTCGACATCTCCGAAGCCGCTTTCCCGCACATGTCGGTCGCGACCTGCACCGTCGCCGGCTTCCCGGCCCGGCTGTTCCGCGTCTCCTTCACCGGCGAGCTCGGCTTCGAGGTCAACGTTCCCGCCCGCCACGGCCGAGTCCTCTGGGAGAAGCTATGGCAGGCCGGCCAGTCCTACGGCATCACGCCCTATGGCACCGAGACCATGCACGTGCTGCGGGCTGAAAAAGGCTACATCATCATCGGCCGGGACACCGACGGCACGCTGACCCCGGACGATGCCGGCCTCACCTGGGCGATCGGCAAGGCCAAGCCCGACTTCGTTGGCAAGCGCTCGCTCGTGCGCCCCGACATGGTGGCGACGGGCCGCAAGCAGCTCGTGGGCTTGCTGACCGACGACCCTAATATCGTGCTGCAGGAGGGTGCCCAGATCGTCGCCGACCCGAACCAGCCGAAGCCGATGACCATGCTCGGCCATGTGACGTCCTCCTACTGGAGCGAGGCGCTCGGCCGGTCGATCGCCATGGCGGTCATCGCGGACGGCCGCGCCCGCGACGGGCAGACGCTGCACATCCCGATGCCGGACCGGACGCTGACGGCCCGCGTGGTCAAGAGCACGGTCTTCTACGATCCCGAAGGCACACGCCTCAGCGCCCGAGAGGAAACGCCATGAACGTCATGACCGCCTCGTTTGTCCCAGTGACGATCACCGTGCTGCCGCCGACCACCCGGATCTCGCTACGCACCGCCGACCCGGCCGCCACCGGCGCCTGCCTCGGCCTCGAGCTCTCGGCGAGTGTCGGCACCCGCGCAGTTGCCGGCGCCCGCACCGCCCTGTGCCTCGGTCCCGACGAGTGGCTCCTCGAGGCGCCCGAGGCAGAGGCCGCCGCGCTCGCCAAGCCCCTCGCCGAGCTAGCGGCGCGGTTGCCGCTCAGCGCCGTCGAAGTTTCCGACCGCGAGATCACCGTCGCGCTCGCCGGCCCTACCGTCCGCGACCTGCTCAACACCGGCTGCCCGCGCGAGATCGCGAAGCTCGCGGTCGGCTCCGGCTGCCGCACGATTTTCGACACCGTTCAGGTGGTGCTGACCCGCGAGGCCGAGGACCGCTTCCACCTGACGGTCTGGCGCTCTTTCGGGCCCCATCTTCGTACCCTTCTCGACATTGCCGCCCGCGAACTGGCCGTCGGCCTTTGAAAATTGGAGGAATCGCCATGCTCGATACCTCTCCGACCAGGCCGTGCAGCCGCCATCGGCCGCGAGCTTGGCCGCCAGCAGAAGCAGATCGAGCTGATCGCCTCGGAGAATATCGTCTCCATGACCGGTGCGACGACCGTCCACAATCTCGCGTATGGTTATCGGCCAGGGGCCGCCTGGCGGCGGGATTCGCCCTCCTTCAGCCGAGCCAAGTTCATTTAGGCGGTTGAGGAATGGCGGAGTCGTGGCAATGGAGGCGCTTGACCACGATCTCCGAATCGTCTGCCCGCTGAAAAAGCGCGCCTGCTTTCCTGTGATGGGGTCGAATAAAAGCTGGTCGAGCACTAGGTCACCGGAGGAGACTCGCATTTTCGACGCTATGCAGGCGCCTTCGCAACTCGAGGCGGTGAAGCAGGCCGCGAACATCACCGGCGACAGCGGCAAGTTGAAAGTCCGTACGCAGTTGGCCGCGAGCTCGGCTTTTGAAAGCGCGAAGCAGCGCTTCGTCGGCGATTTATTCCGACGCTAATCCGCGCGATCGAGCAGGACATGGGTCGAATACATTCCGCTGTCGTCCAGATCGTCTCGATCGGGAAAGCACTGATGGAACGTTCTTTGGCGGAGATGCACCTCCGGAGGAATGGCCTGAGATCGAGCCTGCGGCTAGGATCGGCTCAGCGATGGCTCCGCCATGCCAGTCGTCAATCCGCAAGTTCCCGCCATTTACGCTCGCCCCACTCAACCGGCATAGCCATGCCGGGCAAAGAAGCGATCGAGCTCCTTTTGCTCCGGTGCCTGGCCGGTGAAGGTCTTCACATATTCGGGAATTCGCTTCATGCGAACGGTAATATCCTCGCGCGTCTGCATAGAAATATATCCGATCTGGACAAGATAAACCGTACGGGAGTGGACTTCCGCCAGCATCTCATCGTGGCCGAAACGTAGGAGCATCCGCTTTAGGGCGTCAAGGCGAAGCACGTCAGCCTTTTGGACTTCCGCGAGTATGTCGGGCGACTGCAGTGCCCAACCTCGGACCGCGTTCTCAAACTGCGAGTCGAATAACTTCTGGTCCAGCCAGCAGTCGAAGACGTTCAGCATTGCCTCGGCGATCGTCTCCGCATAGGCCTCCGACTGCTTGACCAGATTTCCTGTGTTCTTGTCGCGCCAGCGCGAGACCAGGGCTGCGAGAAGTTCCTCGCGATCCTTGAAGAACCAATAGAAGCTCGTCCGCGATAGGTGGAGTTTCTTGGCAAGCGGCAGGATTTTGACCGCGTCTATGCCGGAATCCAGCAAGGAATCGTACGCCGCTTCAACCCAGAGTTCCTCTGATCCGCGCGAGCCGCCGTCACTTACTGTTTGATCCATCACCGTCCCCATAAAGGTTCGTAGACCGCGACGCTTGGAAATGTACATCAATGTTCATGAAGAGGACATAAGAGTCACACAGATTGACACAGGTGTCCATTCTCCGTTAGCGTCACCGATAATTGACTAAGCCGGAGCCCCGCGCATGTCCAACGACCCCCTCCTTCAGCCCTATCGCCTGAAACACCTCACCATGCGCAATCGCATCATCGTGACCTCTCACGAGCCGGCCTATCCGGAGGACGGTATGCCGAAGGAGCGCTATCGGGCCTATACGGTGGAACGGGCGAAGGGCGGCGTCGCCCTGACGATGACGGCCGGCTCCGCGGCGGTCTCCAAAGACAGCCCTCCGGTCTTCAACAACCTGCTTGCCTACAAAGATGAAATCGTGCCGTGGATCAGGCAGATGACGGATGCCGTGCATGAAAACGGTTCGGCCATCATGATCCAATTGACCCATCTCGGCCGGCGTACGCGCTGGGATAAAGGCGACTGGTTTCCCGTGGTGGCTCCGTCCCATCATCGTGAAGCCTCACATCGCGCCTTTCCCAAGAAAATCGAAGACTGGGACATCGAGCGCATCATCAAGGACTTCGCCGACGCCGCAGAGCGCATGAAGGCGGGCGGCATGGACGGCGTCGAACTCGAAGCTTACGGGCACTTGCTCGACCAGTTCGCCTCTCCTCTTACTAATGAGCTCGACGGCCCCTACGGCGGTCCGCTCGAAAACCGCCTACGCTTTTGCATGGATGTGCTGAAGGCTATCCGTTCGCGCGTCGGCGAGAACTTCATCCTCGGCGTGCGATACACGGCCGACGAGTGTCTCCCCGGCGGCAACGGAAAGGCCGAGGGTATCGAAATCTCCAAGCGTCTCAAAGAGAGCGGGCTCATCGACTATTTGAATGTGATCCGCGGCCATATCGATACGGATGCCGGCCTGACGGACGTCATCCCGATTCAAGGCATGGCAAATTCACCGCATCTCGATTTTGCAGGTGAGGTCCGTGCCGCGACAGACTTCCCGACGTTTCATGCCGCGAAAATCCCGGATGTTGCCACCGCCCGGCACGCCATCGTCTCTGGCAAGGTTGACATGATCGGCATGACGCGCGCACACATGACCGATCCGCACATCGTCCGAAAAATCATCGAGCAGCGCGAGGATGACATCCGCCCCTGCGTCGGAGCCAATTACTGTCTTGATCGCATTTACCAGGGCGGCGCGGCCTACTGCATTCACAATGCGGCCACGGGCCGTGAGCTCACCATGCCGCACCAGATAGCCAAGACCGATCAACCCAAGAAGATCGTGGTCGTCGGCGCTGGCCCGGCCGGACTCGAAGCTGCCCGGGTCGCTGGCGAGCGGGGCCACGACGTCGTCGTGTTCGAGGCGGCGGGCCAACCCGGCGGACAGATTCGCCTGACTGCCCAGAGCCCCCGCCGCCGCGAAATGATTAGCATCATCGATTGGCGCATGGCGCAATGCGAGAAGCTCGGCGTACGATTCAATTTCAACACATGGGCGGAAGCAGACACCGTCCTCGCCGAAAATCCCGACGTCGCGATCATTGCGACAGGAGGCCTTCCGCATACAGAAATGTTGTCGAAGGGAAACGAACTCGTCGTGTCAGCCTGGGATATTATTTCAGGCGACGTGAAGCCGGGCGGCAACGTGCTGCTGTTTGACGATGCCGGCGATCATGCCGGCCTGCAGGCAGCCGAGTTCCTGGCGAATGCGGGCGCCAAGGTCGAGGTCATGACGCCCGATCGCTCCTTTGCGCCCGAGGTGATGGCCATGAACCTCGTGCCCTATATGCGCTCACTCCAGAAGCTCGACGTGACCTTCACCGTGACCTTCAGGCTCGCTGGGGTGGAGAAGCAGGACAACCAGCTCATCGCGCATATCGGCAGCGACTATGGCGGTGTCGCAAAGCAGCGCTTCGTCGATCAGGTGGTGATCAATCATGGGACAATCCCGCTCGACGATCTCTATTTCGAGTTGAAGCCGGCCTCGCGCAATCATGGCGAACTCTCCCACGAGCAGCTCATCGCCGGCGTGCCGCAGTCGGTCATCCGCAATCCCGAGGGCAGGTTCCAGCTTTTCCGCATCGGCGATGCCGTAGCGGCCCGAAACACGCACGCGGCGATCTACGATGCGCTTCGCCTGGCCAAGGACATTTGATTCGTCGTTCCGCCGCCTAAGCTGCGATTTGTTCTGTGATTCATCGAACCGAGAACCTGCAACGTTCCCCATCTCGTCAACACGACGAAGTGCGGAGCCGATCAAATTGGCGGCGACCGAATGAGCTCGAACGGATTTATGCGGCCCATGACGGTCCACTCAGACTAAAATCCATGATGGCCATCGCCATTCTTACTTCTTCATCTTTCCTTTGATAGACGATCACGCGGAGAAGCCGAAGAAGTAACCCGGACTTAACATGGCCAAGCGGTCGCCGGCTGAACCAGGGAGAAGAAGGATCATGGAAACTATCGTCATTCATCCGTCGGTCGACCAAGGCTGAATACCTACAGGGGGAGGACGTTCTCCAGAGGCACGCTCGTCTGTGAATGCGTAACTGCTCCTGTGAAGGTAAAGGTCGAGAGCGACATTGCGCATAATCACACGTGCGGCTGCACGAAGTGTTGGAAGCCTTCCGGCGCGGTCTTCTCCGTTGTCGCCGTCGAGTGAGAGCATCGAGGTTACGGAAAATGCAGACAAGCTTGCCATCGTGGACCCGTCGGCTTTGATCCAGCGTCATGCCTGCGAGGCGTGTGGCGTGCACATGCATGGTCCGGTCGAGCGCGACCATCCGTTCAAGGGGCTGTCCTTCATTCATCCCGAGCGTTTCACGGAAAGCGGCTGAGCACCGCCTGGATTTGCGGCGTTCGTTCTCCTCGATCGTTGAGAGTGGCTACGATCTCACGAAGATGGACGAGGTGCGCGCCCGTCTGAAAGACTTGGATCTCGAGCCCTACGATTGCCTGTCTCCGGGGCTAATGGACTATATCGCCACCTGGACCGCTAAGAAGAACGGCGTTCTTCCTGCGTAAGATCAGTCGGGAGCCTTGTCGACGGCAGGGCTCCCGTTCCAGTAAGGGCAGTCCACTGCTGCAAATGGACCATCTTGTCGGATCATCTGATTCTAAGCCCATGGAATTTAGGACGAACTTCCCGATTTCCAGGACGATCGCGATCGTAACGGTGGATCGGCATCCAGCGTGTGCCACCGTCTTTTCTTGCCCAGGTACTTTTCGCCTGGCGCAATCTTCAGGTTCAGGAGGGGCTCGGCAGTGATCCGCACGCCGGCGTCGTCCGGCAGAACTGCAAGAACGATGATCACGATTGACTCATGGGTGCAGCTCGCTGGCTTCCAAAAAATGTCTGTCCAGCTTATCCTTGAACTGCGATAGAACCATCCCGGCGTGACGGTGCTCGCCCATCCCGAACACCCATCCGAGGTGGTCGCCGAGGCCATTTTCGCCGGCTGGACCGCTGGCGTGCCCGCCTATGTCGAACGACACAAGGCGGCTTGCGTGGTGCTGATGACCGAGTGCTCGATGAGCGACAACGTCGCGCTCCAGCATCCCGACGTCGAGTTCATCCGCCCCTGCAATCTGTGCCCGCACATGAAGCGGATCACGCTCGCCAATATCCGTGAGTCCCTCGAACAAAACCGCCATGTTGTCTCCGTCGACGCGGAATTCGCCGGGCAGGAGCAGTTGGCCGTCGAGCGGATGATTGCCGTATGAGTGTGGATGTTAGTCGTCCAGTCATTATCGGCGGCGGCATTGCCGGATTGCTGACCGCAGTGCATCTCGCGCCAGAACCGGCGCTCCTCCTGTCGAAAGCTCCGCTGAACCGAAGCGTTCAGCGTCTGGGCGCAAGGTGGCCTCGCCGCCGCCATGGGCGATGACGACGATCCGTCCTTGCACCTGGCGGACACCCTCGCGGCCGGCGGTGGCCTCTGCGACCCGAATTTAGCCAAATGCATCCTCGATGCGGGACCCGCCGCGATTGAGGCGCTGGCCGCATTCGGCGTTCACTTCGATCGCACCGAACAGGGGAGACTGCGCCTGGCTCTGGAAGCCGCGCATATCCGGCGACGCATCATTCATGCCGAGTGACGGCAGCGGACGGGAAATCATGCGCGCGCTGATCGGGGCCGTGTGGTCGACGCCTTCGATCGTGATCATCGAAGGCATGGATGTGCGTCGGCTCGGAATGGTGGACAACACGGTTGATGGAGTTTGGGCGAATTGTCCAGGAAGGGAAGGCGTTCTTTGCATCGCGGCAAGTCGTATTGGCCAGCGGTGGGGTCGGCGGCCTGTTTTGGAAACTACCAATCCGTTGGGCAACTGAGGACAGGGTCTCGCGCTCGCTGCGCGCGCGGGTGCCTTTCTAGCTGATCTGGAGTTCGTCCAGTTTCATCCGACAGCGCTCGAAGGCTCGGGAAGTCCGATGGCGTTGATTCGCGGCGAAGGAGCTATCCTCGTCAACGAAGTCGGCCAGCGCTTTCTCGCAGGTGTCGATGGCTCGGAGCTCGCACCGCGCGACGTCGCTGCTCGTGCCGTCTGGAAACAGCTCGCAAGCGGCCATGGTGTTTCTCGATGCCCGCGAGAAGCTCGGTCCAGCCTTCTCAGCACTTCCCGCAATTGCGGCGGCTTGCGGAAAGATCGACCTTGACCCGGGGCGGGACCTCATCCGATCCGCCCCGCCCAGCATTACCACATGGGCGGTGTCGCCGTTGATAGAGCAGGTCGTAGCTCCATCGACGGGCTCTGGGCATGCGGCGAGGTCGCATCGACCGGGCTGCATGGTGCCAACAGGCTCGCCAGTAATTCCCTGACACAGGCCATCGATTGCTGGCGCTGGGTCGCTGAGGATCTCGCGGGTATCGCTGCGCGTCCTAGCCGGCACCTCCCGGCACACTTTGCCGTTTCGGCCCATTCAGCCCCCGTTCGTGCGGTTGTTTCGCGTGCGTTTAGCGTTGTGCGCGATGAAGATACCCTGGCGACTGCCGCGCGGGCTTTATCGCCGCCGGCGGAGCGCGAAGACGCGGCCTCGGATCCAGCAGCAGTCGGCTTGATGATCGCGGCTGCCGCCCTGCTTCGACAGGAAAACCGCGGCGCCCATTATCGAGCCGACGTCCCGCATCAGGCACCCGTCGCCACGCGCTCCAAAATGACTCTGGCACGGCCCTGACGGTCGCACGATCCCTCGGCGGCACGCCGGCACTGGAGAGTCTCTCGGCATGACCGACATTTCACCGCTACCGACGATCACGCTGAAGCCTTTGGTTCGAAACTCCCTCCTCGAAGATCTGGGCCGGGCCGGCACTCTGACCATAGATGCGATCGTCCCGAAGGAGCAGCGCGTCAAGACCGTTCTCGCGGCGCGCCAGTCCGGGGCGGTCGGCGGTCTCGATCTGCCGCGCTTGGACATGGGCGGCGGTTTCCTCGTCAGTTCTTGCTCTGGGGCAGCCCCGCGGGCGATAGCGGATAAAGATGGCAGGCCACGGCATTCTCGCCGCCCGGGTCGCGGAGGAGCAGGGGCGTGACGGTGTCGCAGGGCTCGAAGCGGCGAGCGCAGCGCGGGTGGAAGGGGCATCCCGGTGGCGGGTTGAGCGGGTCGGGGAAGGCCACTCCGAGATGCGTGTCCGGTAAGCCGAGGCCGGGCTCTGGCGTGAGCACGGAAGCGAGAAGGGCCTGCGCGTATGGGTGGCGCGGGTTGCGGAAGAGACTCTCCGTGTCGGCCAGCTCGACCACGCGGCCGAGATACATCACCGCCACGCGGGTCGCGATGTGCTCGACCACCGCCAGATTGTGGCTGATAAACACGTAGGTGAGGCCGAGCTCCTTCTGCAGGTCCATCAGCAGGTTCAAGATCTGCGACTGGACGGAGACGTCCAGGGCGGAGGTGGGCTCGTCGCAGATGACGATTTCGGGGGTCATCACCAGCGCCCGGGCGATGGCCACGCGCTGGCGCTGGCCGCCCGAGAGCTCCCGCGGGTAGCGGTCCGTGAAGCGTTGGGGCAACCCTACGCGGTCCAGAATGTCGAGCACCTTGAGCCGGCGCTCCTCGGCCGTGCCGACGCCGTGCACTTCGAGGGGCAGGGCCACGATGGAGGCGATGGTGCGTCGCGGGTTAAGGGACGAGTACGGGTCCTGGAATACGGGCTGGACGCGGCGTGCCACCGTCTTGTGGCCGAGCTCGCGGATGTCCCGCCCATCGAGCGCGATGGCGCCGGCGGAGGGGGGCAAAAGGCCCAGGAGCATCCGGGCCAGGGTGGACTTGCCGCAGCCGGACTCGCCCACGATGGCGAGCACCTCGCCCTTGCGGATGTCGAGCGTGACGCCGTTCACGGCGTGCAGGGTCCGGCGGCGCCGGAATATGCCCTGGCCCACGTCGAAGGAGCGGGTCAGGGCGTCAGCCGTCAGGAGCGCGTTCACGCGGCCTCCTCCAAGATGCAGCGCCAGCGATGGCCCTCGGTCTCGCGGACGGGCGGCTCTTCGGCACAGACCGGGCGCACGAGGGGGCAGCGGTCGCGGAAGCTGCAGCCCTGGACATCGCCGACCAAGGACGGGACGACACCCGGAATGGCGCCGAGCTGGCCGCCACGGGCGGTGCGGCCAGGGACGGGGACGCAGTCCAGGAGGCCGCGCGTGTATGGGTGGCGCGGATCGCCGAAGAGAGCGGCGGCGGGGCCTTCCTCCACCACCTGGCCGGCGTACATCACGGCCACCCGATCGGCGATACGAGCCACCACGCCGAGGTCGTGCGTGATCAGCATAATGGCGATGCCGAACTCCTTCTGGAGGTCTGCGAGGAGCCGCAGGATCTGGGCCTGGATGGTGACATCCAGCGCGGTGGTCGGCTCGTCCGCGACCAGCAGCTCCGGCTCGCACATCAGGGCCATGGCGATCATGACGCGCTGGCGCAGGCCGCCAGAAAGCTGGTGCGGATACTGGCCGAGCCGCTCCGACGGGGCAGCGATGCCGACCTTGCCGAGCAGGTGGACAGCCCGCTCGCGCGCCTGGGCGGCGCTGGCACAGCGGTGAAGCCGGTAGGGCTCGGCGAGTTGGTCGCCGATGGTGTAGGCCGGATTCAGGGCCGTCATCGGCTCCTGGAAGATCATGGCCATGCGGTTGCCGCGCAGCGCGTTGAAGCGCTTGCCCGGGGCGCGGCTCAGGTCCTCGCCGGCGAAGGACAGGGATGCGGCGCGACGGCGGGCGCCCTTGGGCAGCAAGTCCATGATGGCGAGTGACATCATCGACTTGCCGCAGCCGGACTCTCCGACCACGCACAGCGTCTTGCCGCGGTCGACCTTGAGGGAGATGTCGCGGACCGCGTGGAGGACACCGCCGGTGGTGGCGATGTCGACGCTGAGGTTGCGCACGTCTAGGATGGTCTCGGTCAATGGCATCAGCTCCGGCGATCCGGCGAGATGACGTCGCGCAGGCCGTCGCCGGTCAGGTTGATGGCGAAGATTAGCAGGGCGAGCGCCGAGCCCGGAATGGCGATCAGCCAGAAGGAGAAGAACATGTAGGCCTTGGCCTCGGAGATCATCAGGCCCCAGGATGCCAGCGGGGGCTGCACGCCGAGGCCCAGGAACGACAGGGCCGCCTCGAGCAAGATGGCGCTGGCCGCCTCCAGAGTCGCCACGACGATTAGCTGCGGGGCGATGTTGGGCAGCACCTCGCGCAGTATGATGTGCGCGGTCGAGGCGCCGGCCGCGCGGGCGGCGGCCACGTAGTCCTGCGAGCGCACCTGCTGGGTGGCGCTGCGCATCACCACTGCGAAGCGGTCCCATTTCAGCAGGCCGAGCACCAAGATCACGATCCACAGCGAGCCGCCGACCATCGCCACCACGGCCAGCGCCACCAGGATCACCGGCAGGGACAGCCGGGTGGTGACGATAAAGGTCATTGCCATGTCCATGCGCCCGCCGAAATAGCCGGCGAGGAGGCCCATGGCCGTGCCGATCAGGCCGGCGATGACGACGACGTTGGCGCCGATCAGCAGCGAGATCCGCGCGCCGTAGAGGAGGCGGGACAGGTAGTCACGGCCAAGCTGGTCAGTGCCGAGCGGGTGGAGCCAGCTTCCCTTGGCGTACCAAAGGGGCGGCATGGTACGCTGCGACAGGTTCTGCACGTAGGGGTCGTGTGGCGCGAGCAGCGGCGCGAAGATGGCGACCAGCGCGATCAGCGCGAGCAGGCCGGCACCGGCCAGGAAGGCGGGCTGGCCGCGCATGCGGCGCAGCAGGCGGGCAGTCCAGGACGGCTCAGCGGCCGGAGAGGGGAGGGCGACGCTCATCTCAGGCTACTCGAATGCGGGGGTCGAGCCACGCGTTGGCGATGTCGGATACCAGCGTGAGCAGGACGTAGATGACGGACAGCATCAGGACGATGACCTGCATGACCGGGAAGTCCTTGTACGTGATGCTCTGGTAGGCGAGATAGCCCAGCCCATCGAGGGCGAAGATTGTTTCTATCACCACCGAGCCGCCGAGCAGGAAGCCGAGTTGGACGGCCGTGAGAGCCACCACTGGGACCACGGCGTTGCGCAGGGCGTGCTTGAAGATCACGGTACGGGCCGGCAGGCCCTTGGCGCGTGCCGTGCGGATGTAGTCGGCCGAGAGCACCTCGATCATGCCGGCGCGGATCAGCCGCATGAAGGCAGGAGCCACGTAGTAGCCCAGTGCGATGGTGGGCATCACGAAGTGGAGCCACGTAGAGGACCCCGACACCGGCAGCCAGCGCAGCGTGATGGAAAACAGCATTACGAGGCAGAGCGCGAAAAAGAAGTTCGGCAGCGCCTGCCCGACCACGGCGACGCCGAGCGCCAGGCGGTCGATCCAACTGTTTGAATACACTGCCGCCAGCACGCCCAGCGGGATGGAGATCAGCAGGGCGAAGACTAGCGAGCTGAGGCCCAGCAGCAGGGTCACGGAGATCTTCGCCGACACGAGACTGCTCACGTCGGTCTTGAAATAGATGGAAGTGCCGAAGTCGCCATGTAGCGTCTGCCAGAGCCAGGACAGGTACTGGAGGACGAGCGGCCGGTCGAGGCCGTAGGACTGACGGATGAGGTCGATGTCCTCCTGGCGCGCGCCCTCGCCGGCGATGGCGGCGGCCACGTCGCCCGAGAGGCGGACCAGGAAGAAAGCGAGGGCCGAAACCGCAAGGGCGACCAGCAGGGCCAGCCCCAACCTCTTGACGATATAAGCGATCATGACAGCCTCTGGGCATCCCCGGCCCTGGCCGCGAGCGCTCGCGGCCAGATTCCATAGTTGAGCATCACTTCCAGGTCGTCTCCCAGAAGCGGGGAATCTCGTCCGGATAGGCCTTAAAGTTCAGTTCCGCGTTCGCTACATAGTAGACCGGCAGGGAGTAGAGCGGGACCGCATAGGCCTTGTCGGCGATGATTTTGAGCGCTTGCTTATAGGAGTCCTTGCGCACCTGAGGATTAAGCGAGCTGTTGCCCTTTAAGAGCAGATCGCGGACCTCTGGGTCCCGGTTATCGTCCTCGGCAGTGAAGGCGAAGTAGTTCGGAGTGGCAGCCGAGACATCGTTGACCGAGTTCGAACCCCAGGTCTGGTGGGACAGCATCTCTTTGCCGCTGGCCCTAACGTCGCGGATCGCCGCGTATTGCAGGAAGCGCAGGTTGGTACGGATGCCGACAGCTTTGAGATAGCCGATGATCGCCTCAGTCTGGTTGCGCTCGCGGTAGGCGATGATGTCGAGGTCGAGGCCGTTCGGATAACCGGCCTCGGCCAGCAGCTTCTTTGACAGGGCCGGGTCGTAGTCGTAACGCGCTGCGCCCTCGTCCGTACAGCCGAACTGGGACGGGAAGCAGATCGTATTCAGCACGCGCGAACCCGCGCCGACGATTTCTTTCGCCATCGTCTCGCGATCGATGGCATGGTTGATGGCCTTGCGCACCCGCTCGTCCTTCAGGGCAGGGGCGGGTGTGCTATCGGTGGTGTTCATTTGTATGAACACGATGCGCATGGTCGCGCCCGAGACCACTTTCAGGGCCGGGACCTGCTGCAGCTGTTCGGCCTGGTCCTTGGCCACGCTCATGATGAAGTCAACGCCACCCGAAAGAACCTCGGCGACCTGCGTCTGCCGGTCGGGAATAAAGCGGATCTCGATCTTGGAGATCTTCGGCTGGTGCTTCGGCGAGTCCTTGAAATATTCCGGGTTCCTGGCCAGTGTGATGGATTTTCCCGGCACATAGCTTGAGACCATGTACGGGCCGGTCCCGACGGGTTTTTGATTCTGACCCTTGGGGCCGACCTTCGCGTAATACTCGTTCGGGTGGATCACCACGGGGCCGGCCAGGTACTCGATGGCCGCCGGAAATACCTGCTTGGTGATCACCCGTACCTTGTACTTGTCGACCTTCTCGGCCCTTTCGATCCAGCTGACGCTCTGCTGGGTGACGACCTTGTTCTCGGGATTCGAGATGAAGTTCAGGGTATAGACGACGTCATCGGCGTCGAACTCCTCGCCGTTGTGGAACTTCACGCCCTGGCGGAGGTCGAATTCTAGGGTACGGTCGTCGATTTGGCGCCACGCCGTGGCGAGCTGGCCCTTGTACTCGCCCGTGTCGGGATCGCGATAGACCAGAGTGTCCCATACATGCTGGCCGATAATGACCCCGATGCGAACGTTGTTAAAGAACGGGTCAACGCTCTCGGGGGCCTGGTCATAGGCGACGCGTAACGTGTCGTCCGCCTTGCCGGCCAAGGCCGGTCCTGCGGTCGCGGCGGTGAACGCCAAGCCAGCAAGGGCCATCAATCGCAAGTTATTCATATTCGTTCCCTAATCCCTAATTCTTGTCTTGTTATATTGAGCCACACACTTGGCGCTCTTCGGCGCATTGAATTGGTGAGGTGCATTCATTTCCAATGCACCGAACCCAGCATGTCTTGCTGGCTGCCGTGCGAGCTTTCGTGGGCCCAAGCGCTGCTCGTCAGGGCTCGGCTACCCTGGTTGGGTTGCCAGTTACTCCTCTCCGAAGGACACGGCTCTCATGCCTCCAGGAAAAACCAACCGTTCCGTATGCGGCCAGCGTCGTCCTGAGAGATGCACGCGCGCAGCAGAAGCCAGGGCCGGTTCAGATCTGACACTTCGTCTATTATTGGCAATCTGTCAACATGGATAAAGATAGAGAGTCTGGCCGGCGCGTGCTTCCAGGTGTCGGAGCACGATAGCTCCGTCTTGCTTGCTAGTTGCCGCAGAAAGAGTAACTCGCGCAGGAGTGCCGCCCGCCACTCATTGCGCCATAGGCGAGGACGAAGCCAGCTGATACTGCCCGCTACTCCGCCCCAAAACCGCCCCGCGGAAAGCGGATTGACGTGGTCTCGGTCAGTGGGGGAAGGCCGTGTGGTTAGGGCGTTTACAGCTCGGTGCCAATGCTCCCGGCGCCCATGTCAGCGGCAGCACTGGACGCTGCTCAGGCTACGATGATGGTCGCGCTTCAGGCCATGCGCCCTGAAATAGAGGCCAAAATGGCTTGTGATGTCGAGATGATCCAATCTCCAACATCTTCGGCGAGGCGTCGTGAAGGACCGTAGCCGGGATAGACCAGACAATAGCTTCTGCCTGTCCTAAGCGTCCGTGGCAGCGCGGGTACAAGCAGGCCCTCTCGGATCAGATATCCGCAGGATGTCACGTATCCCAACGCGACGCCGCGGCCATTCAAGGCTGTTTGGATAACGACGGAATAATCCGGTACCCTGATTTCCCGCGTGGGCGCATCAAGGGCCTGGTTGGTCTGCTCAAGAAACTCCTGCCAGGCTATGCGAGGTGTCACAAGCGTGACAAGGGTGTGAGCGCTCGCGTTTGCTGGGCGGTCTAACATTCCATTTCGTGCGATGTAATCGGGTGACGCAACAGCAATTAGCCACTCGGGCGCGAAGGATATAGCGCGATCCCCGGTGGCAACCTTGCTGTCGAGGCGCAGGCCCAGGTCACATGAACCCATCGGTCCCATAGCCTCCCCGCTGGTCAGTTGGAAGTTGAGAGTTGTATCGGGGAACGCGTGACGGAACTCGTCCATTTGAGGAATTAGCCAGTGAGCTGCAAAGGCAGTTGACAGCGATAGTGTCAGCGCGTCAGGCCGCCTGGGTTTGGGTGAAATTCGATCGATCGCCGTTTCCAGAGCCATAAAGGTTAGCTGAATCGCCTGGTGCAGGGACTCGCCTTCCGCCGTAAGAGCCAGCTTTGCTTTCTCTCTTTTAAACAGCTTCACTCCGAGATGATCTTCTAGGGCCGCAATGCCTTTGCTGACCGCCGGCTGCGTGACATTCAGAAGTCTGCCGGCCTCGGAGAAGCTCATTGTCTTGGCAGCTGCTTCGAAGGTGAAGAGTGCGGAGGCAGAGGGTAGTTTGGTTCGCAAGCTCATAATGCTGAGTTATACCCTTATGAAGCGGATGTGCATTCATAGAAGCCAATTCTTGTGGTCTGTTTCCAAAGGCCGAGAGCACACAGCCTATCCGACGCCGGTCGCGCCGACCTAACCTGAATGAATAACAGGTCGCGTCTACAGGAAAGCTAAATGAAAGTATTTTTCATGAACTCGGAATTGTTGTTCGCAACTGGCCAGTCTCAGGCTGTTGAGGAACACCGAGTCAGGTGTAGGACGAGAGACAGATTGATCGAGGCGTCTGCCAAGGTCTCGTGACGTTCGGTGCACCTTCAGGGCAGGCACACGTCAGACGCTTCGCGAATATGTAAATCCCCCAGATAGAGCGACGGTCGACGAAGCTCTCGCGGGTTTCATGAGTAATGCTCGCTGCGTCTGCCCAGCAGTTAGGAGTGATGTGATGGAAGAAACTCGGAAAGCTACAAAAGACCCTCTCCTGCAGCCGATTACAATACGGAGGTTGCGCCTCAAGAATCGTGTGATGAGCACCTCGCATGCCTCGGGTATGGACGACGACAACATGCCAACCCTGCGCTATCAGCGGTATCACGAAGAAAAAGCCAAGGGTGGGCTGGCGCTCACAATGTTCGGAGGTAGCTCCAATGTCGCACCGGATTCACCTTCCGTGTTTCGGCAACTGGACGTCGGAAGCGACAGGATCATTCCTTACTTCCAGCAATTTTCCAACAGGATTCACCAGCATGGCGCTGCGCTTATGTGCCAGATCACGCACCTGGGCCGACGAGGCGACGCGCAAGCGGCTGCGTGGCTGCCTACGATCGCGCCGTCGGCGGTGCGTGAAGAGCTGCACAGGAATTTTCCTCGCGAGATGGTTCGCCAGGACATCGACCGTGTTGTTCGGGCATTCGGCCAGGCGGCTCGGCGATGCCGGGAAGGCGGGCTCGACGGCCTGGAAACATTGGCGGGCGGACACCTGATCGGCCAATTTCTCTCGCCACTTACGAACCGAAGAACGGATCATTTTGGTGGTCACATCGAGAATCGCGTTCGGTTTGCGCTCATGGTGCATGAGGAGATACGCCGCCAAGTCGGGGACGATTTCATCGTTGGTATGCGCCTCTCGCTCGACGAAGGGGAGGGCGGTCTGCGTTTTGAAGATGTCCTGCAGGTGGCCCACATCCTCAAACGCGAAGGGGCCGTAGATTTCTTCAATTGCATGGTGGGTCGCATGGATACCGAGCTGACTTTGGTTGAAGAAAACATGCCGGGAATGAGCCGCCCGCTAGCCCCTCATCTGGACCACGCTGGACGCTTTCGACGGGAGATCGGCTTACCGCTTTTTCACGCCGCTCGTATTACAGACTTGGCGACTGCACGCTTTGCGGTCCGCGAGGGGATGCTCGACATGGTTGGGATGACCCGCGCCCATATCGCTGACCCTGAGATCGTCAACAAGCTTGCGCGGGACCAAGAGGATCGGATCCGTCCATGCATCGGAGCATCGCATTGCCTTCATAAGAAGCCCCATTGCATTCACAACCCGGCATCCGGCCGCGAAACGGTACTTCCCATGACCGTTGCAACTAGCCCGAGGCCGGGGAAAAAAGTGGTCGTGGTAGGTGGAGGGCCGGCAGGACTGGAGGCTGCGCGGGTAGCTGCGGAGCGCGGCCACAAGGTCATACTTTTCGAGGCTGCAACACGCTTAGGCGGGCAGGTCCAGCTGGCAGCGAAGACATCCTGGAGAAAGGATCTTATCGCAATAGTCGACTGGCGCTCCAGCGAATTGGACCGGCTTGGGGTGGATGTTCGTTTGAATTCCTACGTAGAAAGCGCCGACGTTCTGGCTGAAGAGCCCGACTATGTTTTCATCGCGACTGGCGGTATCCCCACGGGACGCGATTTTCCAGGGGCAGAACTTGCTGCCTCAAGCTGGGACTTGCTGTCAGGGGACTTGCGTGCCGAAAAGGATATACTCATCTGCGACCAGATCGGCCGCCACGAAGCGGTTGCCACAGCGGATCATTTGTCGCGCATTGGGCATGATGTCACGTTGGTCACCACGGACGCGTATGCCGCGCAAGAGATGGGTTACGCCGACCGTGTCATTTTTCACAAACGACTTGCAGAGCAGTGTGTAAAAACGCTGCCCTATCATAAGCTGGCCGCAATCAGGCGCGATGGCAACCGGCTCGTCGCAACGCTGATCCATCAGCTGTCAAAGGCTCGGACCGAAGTTACGACCCAGCAGGTTGTTTTGGAGGCAGGAACGGAGCCCGCGGCAGATTTGTTCGAGGCTCTGCGGAAGCAATCAAGCAATGAAGGAGTAGCTGACATTGACGCAATGGGGCAATGGGCGCCCCAGCCGACATGGCCCGGCCTCGGGTTCGTTCTGCACCGGCTCGGTGATGCCGTAACCTCACGCAGCATTCATGCCGCAATACTAGAGGCGTATAGGCTGACAGTTGATCTTTGATCATTCGATGATTGACATTCGCGCGATCGGGCTCGCTCGGTGCAGCAGCTCAAGACGCTGCAAATCCGCACTCGCCCGGAACCCCGATCCGCAGCGAACAGATCAGCCAACAGCTGAGCGACACCTGTATCTTTGGACCATGGAAATTGGTTCCGTGTCGCCTCAGCTGAGAACGCCGCGCCGGCATCATTTGGGCAGTACGACGATGGGCAGATCGAAGGCTGCCAGGAGGGCCTTGCGGTCCGAAGATGCAGCGACGGCCGGGGTATTCCGACCGCGCCTTGGCCGAAGTGATGGGGCCAGCGGTTGACCGCGTCGATTCCACCTGGTTCCAACCCATGGGGCTTTCCCGCTATTTCAACGGCTAAAGCCACGCGAACTTGTCGCGGCAAGGTTCGCGCCCAACCAATCTCTCACCATATTTTCTTCGACGAGGTCGCCCAACGTCAATTCCCTGCCGATGTTTTCTTATTGACCTTTCCGTGCCGTGCCCGATCAGGGGAATAAAGTCTTGACACTATGTCAACATATGACATTTTGCCAAAGTGGCCGGGGGGGAGCACTCGGTCAGTTGAAATCAGGCGGCAACCAACGAAATGGCCGCCCAAGGGCAAGAGCCTGGGGAATCTAAATGCGTTATTCGTCCCGAGTGGACCGGATCAGCGGCAGCAGCGTCAGTGCCTGGGACATTCATTTGGCCGCACGAAAAGCCAAGTTGCGGGGCGACAACGTGATTCTGCTGTCTGTCGGCGATCCGGATTTTCCGACGCCTGCACCCATCGTCGAGGCTGCGGTCTCGGCTTTGCGCGCCGGCGATACGCATTACACGGAGATTCTCGGCCGGTACGAGTTACGGAGGTCGATCGCGGAGCGTCATTCACGCTTGTCTGGCCAGGAGGTGTCGGCCGAAAACGTCATCGTCCTTGGTGGCGCGCAGAACAGCCTGTTCTCCGTCGCGCAGTGCCTTTTCGAGAAAGACGACGAGGTCGTTACTCTTGAGCCGACCTACCTTACCTATCATGCGAGCGTCGGCGCGAGCGGTGCCACTCTCATCCCGGTGCCGCTGTCCGTCGAAAAAGGAATGCGTCTCGACACGCAATCGCTGGCCGCGGCTATAACGCCGAAGACGCGAGCCTTTTACTTCGCCAATCCTAACAACCCGACGGGCGTCGTGATGACGCACGAAGAACTCGAGGCTATCGCCGATCTCGCTCGGCGGCACGACCTTTGGATCGTTGCTGATGAGGTCTATGCCGAGCTCACCTTTGAGGCGCCCCATGTCTCGATCGGGGCCCTACCGGGCATGGCGGAGCGTTGCGTCACGATCGGCTCTCTGTCGAAGTCGCATGCGATGACGGGATGGCGCATGGGCTGGACCATAGCGCCCACTGCCCTGATCGAACACATGAGCAATCTCTCGCTTTGCATGCTTTATGGCCTGCCTGGTTTCGTGATGCAGGGCGCGCTCAAAGCGATCGCCGAGAGCGACACGGTCACGGCGGAGATGCGCGCCGTTTATCGCCGTCGCCGCGACTTGGTCTTCGATCTACTAAGCGAAGTGCCCGGTCTGCGGTGCGCCAAGCCGGAAGCTGGTATGTTCATGCTCGTCGACGTGAGAGCTACCGGGCTGTCAGCGCACGACTTCTCCTGGAGCTTGTTTCGAGAGGAGGGAGTATCGGTGCTCGACGCATCGGCTTTCGGTGAGAGTGCCGAAGGGCATGTGCGGCTCTCCTTCACGTTGAGTGACGAGCAGCTCGCCGAGGCCTGCCGCCGACTCGCTCGTTTCGTGAGGGGTAGCAAGGCTGCCGAGACATTCTCGGCCGGTTCGCGCCCACCGAAATTCACAGGCCTCTGAAAGAACGGGACGCTTCTTTTGGCGTTCTAAATTAGCGAACGTCTGAAGAACGGTATTTCGCACGACGAGGGGCTTGAGATCGCGCGGCGTCTGACCGCTTCTGGCTCAATAGACTTCATCAACGTGATCCGGGCTCATATCGATACCGACGAGGGTCTGAGCCACGTGATTCCGGGCATGGGCGCGAGGTCCGCTCCCCATCTTCTTGATTTCGCCGGCGAGGTGCGAGCTGCGACGAATTGGAGGAGCGGATCATTGGACAGTGGCATTGCTCTTTCTCTCCTGCGCCTTGGGCGGCGGCGACTCTCGTGCACCAACTGCCTCGTAATTTTTACTATATGCTGCGTGCGATCTGGGGCCCAAGCGGGGCCAGCGCTTACTGACTAGCGTTGCCAAGCGGTCATTAAGTTACGGTTTGTCGTCCTGTGCGCGTTCGCAGGTAAGGCATTTTATTGCACGGGGCACGAACCACTGCTCGTGAACGGCGTGGCCGATAACCGGGCTGGCAATTCCGAAAGTCATATCTTCGGCCATTGCTGCGATCGGCCGCCAGATGATGGCGCACTGAAGCTGGATATGGGCATTCCGCATCAGCATGTCGAGCAAACTGCCTTTCTCGCGGTGTCGCGGCCTGAATGATTCCTGTTGACAAAATGGCAGCGTTTGACAAAATGTCAATAAGGACGCTTGTAACCGCCATGTCACGCGGTACATGAAGATGAACAGTAACGATCCCGGGAGAGCGACCAAGATGGCCAACCAAATTCCGAATCGTCGCGATTTCAACAAATCGCTGCTCGCTACAGGCGCGACACTCGCAGCCAGCGCGTCCCCGCTGCGTGAAGCCTTCGCGCGACCTGCCCGTGGCGGGCGGCTGCGCGTCGCGCTTCACGTGCAAAGCGCGCAGGACACGCTCGATCCTGCGAAATTCGCGCAAACTTCGGAATATGCGCGCGGCTTCATGCTCTACAACGGGCTCACCCGTATCGATGGGGCTGGGGAAGCTGTGCCTGAGCTTGCGGAGTCTTTCGAGGCAAATGGCGACGTAACCGAATGGTACTTCAAGCTTCGGAAGGGCGTGACGTTCCAGGATGGGAAGACGTTCGATGCTGAGGACGCCGTGTACTCGATCATGCGTCATAAGGACCCGAAGGTTGCCTCTGCTTCCAAGGGCCTGGTCGAAGACATTGTCGACGTGACGGCAGATGGAAAGGACGGCGTTCGGATCAAACTCAGCGCGCCGAATGCCGACATCCCTGTCCTGCTCGGTACGTTCGGCTTTCTGATCGTAAAGAATGGGGCGACTGACTTCTCGACGGCGGTCGGGACTGGCCCCTTCCGGCTCAAAGAGTTCAAGCCGGGCGTCCGCACCGTTGTGACCCGGAACGAGAATTACTTCAAGTCGGGGCGACCCTATCTCGACGAGATCGAGTATTTCGGTATCGCAGATCCAGTCGCACGGCTGAATGCCCTCATCGCCGGCGATATTCACATGATGTCGGACCTGCGACCGAATGCGATCGACGAAGCAAAAAGAGCGTCGGGAATTGAGGTGTTCTCGACGCGGTGCCCCCGCTTCGTTGAGTTCGCAATGATGTGTGATCGGGCGCCAACGAACAATCCGGATTTCCGCCTCGCGGTCAAAAACTTGCTCGATCGCGAACGGATTGTGAATCAAATCTTGAAAGGCTACGGCGTCGTCGCGAATGATCACTTCGTGATGCCGCAGAGCCCGGTCTACAACAGCTCTCTGCCGCAGCGCGGGGTCGACATCGACAAAGCAAAGTTCCACTTGAAAAAAGCGGGCATGGAGAACGCCAGTGTTGAGCTCCACGTCTCGGAAGCCGTTCAGAACAGTATTGAGATGGGGCTTGTGCTGCAGCGCGAGGCCGCTCGTGCCGGACTTACGATCAACCTGAAGCGCGAGCCATCCGACGGTTACTGGTCGAACATCTGGATCAAGCGCCCCTTCCACGCTGTTCAATGGAATCCGCGGCCGACGGAAAGTATCATGGCGACGCTGGTTTGGAAATCAGGCGCCAAATGGAATGACACTCAATTCAAGGATACGCGCCTAGATCAGCTCATCGATACTGCTCGCGGTACCGTCGACCTAGCCAAGCGCAAGGAACTCTTTTGGGAAATCGAGAAGATCGTCTACGAGCAGGGCGGGAACGCGATCCCAGCTTTCGTTAGCTATATCGATGCTATCTCGAGCAAGGTGAAGGGGCTGAGTCCCATCCCAACGGGCAACCTTGGCGGCTTCAACTTCGCCGACAGCGTTTGGCTCGAGAACTAACGGATCACTTGCTTGGGCGGTGAGAAGATCATCTCCCTCTTTGAGAGTTTGCCTATGGTCCAATTGATCGCTCGTCGTGTGCTGCAGGGGGTGCTGACGTTGCTCCTGGTTTCTCTTCTAGTCTTCGTCGGAACTGAGCTGCTGCCTGGCGACGTAGCGCAAGCTGTGCTTGGGCAGAGCGCCACTCCCGAAAGCGTTTCGGAGTTGCGAGCTCAAATGGGTTTGGATCGGCCAGCGCCTCTGCGGTACCTCAGCTGGCTTTTCGGCATCCTGCATCTCGATTTCGGTATGTCGCTCGCAAATCAGACCCCGGTGAGTGTGCTTATTGGTGACAGGCTCGGACACACGCTGGTCTTGGCGGCTCTGTCCGCGGCGGTGGCGGTTCCGTTGTCATTCGCCATCGGACTGACCGCCGCGACCCGGCCGGCCAGCAAGTTCGACCGCGTCAGCTCTATCGCGGTTCTGTGCGTTGCTGCCTTACCGGAGTTCTTCCTTGCAACTGTCTTGGTGCTCATCTTCGCGGTGAATCTCCGCTGGTTGCCGGCGATCGCGTACGTCACTGAATACCGGTCGATCAATCAGTTTGTAACCTCGCTAGCGATGCCGGTCGCGACCCTCGCCGCCGTCATCATCTCACAGATGGTTCGTATGATTCGTGCAACAGTAGTGAACGTCCTCTCGTTGCCCTATATCGAGATGGCGGTACTTAAAGGCGTGCCGTTCCGCCGTGTGATCCTGGTACACGCGCTACGTAACGCAATCGGCCCAATCGCCAACGTCGTCGCGCTCAATCTTGCGTACTTGGTGAGCGGAGTCGTGGTTGTTGAGACGATCTTCGCATACCCAGGTTTGGCGCGCCTGCTCGTCGATGCTGTTTCCTCCCGCGATTATCCGGTAATCCAGGCCTGTGTGCTTATTTTTTGTGTTGCCTATATTGGCTTGATGCTGGTTGCCGACATCGCGGCAATCCTCGGCAACCCACGGCTACGACACGCGGCGGTGAAAAAATGAGCGCCTTCACAACTAATTCGACCACCACGTCGCTGAAGCCTCGGCGAGTTCAGCTGAGCATTGGCGCGCTAATCGCCGTAGCGATTCTCCTTTTTTGGTCCTTCGTAGCTGTGTTCGGTCCATTGCTTGCGCCGTATAACGAGGCGGACATCATCTCCGATCAAAACTTGGCCCGACCTGCTGCCGCATTCTTCCTGGGCACGGACTATATCGGGCGTGACATTCTCTCTCGCTTGATGGCTGGAGCCCGGACGACGCTCGGAATGGGGCTAACCGCAACCCTGATCGCCGAGTTCGTTGGAGTTTATCTGGGTTTGTTCGCTGCGATTCGCGGCGGCTTAGTCGACACCCTGATGAGCCGGCTAAATGATGCACTCCTTTCGTTCCCGCACATTATGATGGGCCTGGTCGTCATTGCGGCACTCGGCTCATCGATCCCGGTGCTCATCGCCACGAGCGGATTCATCTACGCCTCGGCGGTGTTCAGGATCGCGCGAGCGCTTGCCATGGAGTTGCGGGAGATGGAGTTTATCGAGGCGGCGCGTGCGCGAGGCGAGGGCGTCTGGTGGGTGCTCTTTCGGGAGATGTTGCCGAACGCTGCGTTGCCGCTGCTCACCGATTTTGCGTTACGACTTTCTTTCATCATCTTGTTCATGAGCAGTCTGAGCTTTCTCGGATTGGGCGTGCAACCGCCGGTGGCCGATTGGGGCAGCATGGTCCGGGAAAATATCGAGGGATTGGGATCTGGCTCTCTGGCGCCCATCATTCCGGCAGCGGCAATCGCGAGCATCACCGTTGCTTTGAATCTTCTTGTCGATGAACTGTCATTGCGTTCCGGGCGAGACTACAGCGGGGCGCGCGAATGAACCGCCGCGTCCTTGAGGTTGAAAACCTCACTATCGAAAACGTCGCGACGCGAGCGCCCGTTGTGCGCGGCGTCAATCTTGCTATCGCGCCTGGGGAAGTGCTTGCCATCATCGGCGAGTCCGGTTCGGGAAAGACTACTCTTGGTCTTACCGCACTCGGGCATATCCGGCCGGGATTGAAGGCTACCTCAGGACGCGTGCTGCTTGATGGAGCTGATGTCTTTACGCTTGACCCTGCCAAGCTTTGTAAGATCCGCGGTAGCCACGTCGCGTACGTCGCGCAGAGTGCCGCAGCCAGCTTTAATCCGTCGCTCATGATTGGAGAACAGGTCATCGAGCCGGCGTTAGTTCACCGAATTATGCCCGCCGATCAGGCCCGCGCCCGATCACTTGAACTCTATGGCGAGTTGGCTCTGCCCGATCCCGTTCACATCGGAGCGCGCTACCCTCATCAAGTCTCAGGTGGCCAACTGCAACGCCTCATGGCCGCCATGGCGATCTGTTGCGGGCCGAAGCTTCTCATTCTGGATGAACCGACAACCGCCCTGGACGTCACAACCCAAATCGGGGTTCTTGAGGCATTCAAACGCGCGATCCGGCATCAAGGGGCAGCGGCGCTCTACATCAGCCATGATCTCGCCGTCGTGTCCCAGATCGCTGACAGGATATTGGTGATTCATAACGGGGTCGTCCAAGAGGAGGGCAGCTCCGAATCGGTCATTACTGCACCCAGGGCGCCGTACACTCGTACTCTGCTTGCGGCTTGCAAAAAATGGACGCCGGGTGCCGTTGCTGCGCCCACCGCAATCGCCGGGCCGCCGCTCCTTAACATTTCGAACGTCACCGCTGGTTACGGACGAAATAGAGCCCAAAATCCCGTCGTAGTAGCCGTGAAGTCAGTCGATCTTGTCGTGCGCCGATCTTCGGTACTCGCCATAATCGGTGAATCCGGGTCGGGTAAAAGCACCTTGGCGCGGGTTGTCGCCGGCCTGCTTCCTCCTGCCCACGGAACCATTCAACTTGCCGGAGAGCGGCTGCCGGACACCGTCCAGAAACGATCAAAAGACGCGTTGCGCCGCATCCAAATGGTCTTCCAGTCCCCCGATGTCGCTCTCAATCCTGCGCATACCGTTGGGCAAATTCTGGGTCGACCGCTGACCCTCTTCCGAGGCAAGGCTGCCGGCGAGCGCGGCGAACTAGTGAGAGATCTCTTGGAAATGGTGCAGTTGCCACCCGAATTTGCGCTGCGCAAGCCTGACCAACTCTCTGGTGGCCAGAAGCAACGAGTCAATCTCGCTCGAGCGCTTGCCGCAGACCCCGAACTTATCCTTTGCGATGAGATCACGTCAGCTTTGGATACGATAGTCGCGGCCTCGATCATCGAATTGTTGCGTCGCTTAAGAACTGAGCGCGGATTGGCGTTCATGTTCATTACACATGACATCTCTACTGCCGCCAGCTTCGCCGACGAGATTGCCGTTATGCACCGCGGCGAAATTGTGGAGCGCGGCCCGACAGACGAGGTGCTGAACAGGCCTCGACATGCGTACACGAAAATTCTAGTGGCCTCGGTCCCGCAACTCCAGGCTGGCTGGCTTGAAGGCGCTGTGGCCAGGCGCGAACGGTTGTTGGGGGCCGGTGGCCTCGCGCTGGCAGATTGAGAGCGATGATGTCCAAGGGACCCCGTCGCGTTCTCCAGCCGCTTGAGACGCGTGGACGCCCGCGCGGCTGCATTCCGCCGTGTTCCATTTCCTTGGATGTCTTCGCCCATTGCAGCACGATCCCAGCCGTCTCGGTGAGGCTGCATAGTCATTCAACGTCCTCGCCAGCGCGGCGGCCGCTTTTCGGCGAACGCGCGTGGTCCCTCCTTAAAATCCTCGGAAGCACGCAGCCTATGGTAGGCCGGGCACGCGTCGCTCCGCATAACGCGGTACGCTTCAGGCAGCGGCAGGTTCTCAGTTTTCAGCAGCACCTCCTTGTAGGCTGCAATCGCAAGAGGTGCCGAGGTGCAGATGCTATCCGCAAGTTGACGCGCGTGCGGGAGAACCTCGGTTCGTGGCGTGACGGCGTTGACCAGCCCACGTTCCAGCGCTTCATCAGCGCTCATGCGCCGCCCGGTGAGAAACATCTCCATCGCGATCGCGTACGGCAATCGGCGCGGCAAGCGGAGCACGCCACCCGCATCGGCGATGACTCCGACGCGTGCCTCCGGGAGAAGAAACTCGGCATGCTCAGCTGCTACGACGAGATCGCAAGCCAGCACAAGTTCGAAACCGCCGCCGGCGGCGAGGCCATTCACCGCGGCGATCACTGGCTTGGCAATATCGAACAGCTCCGTAAGCCCAGCGAAGCCCCCCTGACCCCAATCGCGGTCCGGCGATTCGTCAGCACCGGACTTGAGATCCCAGCCGGCCGAGAAGAAGCGTTCGCCGGCACCGGTAACTATACCCACGCGCAACGAAGGATCGTCACGCAATGTAATGAACGCTTCGCCAAGCGCTCGGCTCGTTGCTCCGTCGATCGTGTTTGCGCTCGGTCGATCCAACACGATCTCGAACACCGCCCCGTTGCGCCGCGAATGCACATTCATCATCTCGATTGTCCTTTCGTTGTTGATCGCCGCGGACATACAGCATGAGGCAGGTCTTTGCGTCAAAACTTTTCGCCGGCCGAGTTGCGCTAGTAACCGGAGGTGGCAGCGGCATTGGATTTGCGATCGCAGAACAACTGGGCGAACTCGGCGCCAGCGTAATCATTGTCTCTCGAAGCGCCGAGCGCCTTGCGGCGGCGGCACATCGCCTCCAGACGAAAGGGATTGCTGTGGATGTGCAAACGGTCGATATCCGCGATGAGCAAAACGTTGAGGCGGCTTTCGACAGTTTGTCCGAGCGCGGGCTTATACCCGACGTGCTCGTGAACAACGCCGGCGGCCAGTTCGAAGCCGCTGCGCTGGGCATCTCCGCGAACGGATTTCGGGCGGTCGTCGATCTCAATCTCACAGGAACATGGCACGTGTCGCGGGCATTCGCGGGACGCCTCATCGCTGCGGGTGGTCGCGGGCGTATTATCAACATTGTGCTTTCCATTGCAGGCGGCTTGCCTGGCTACGCGCATAGCGCCGCAGCGAGAGCCGGAGTCATCAGCCTGACTGAGACGCTCGCTAGCGAGTGGGCGCCGTACAACATCACCGTCAACGCAATCGCACCAGGTACAATCCGGACCAGCGGGCTCGCGCAATATAATCCGGCGCAGATCGAGGCCGGCATTGATATCTTGCCCATCCGGCGTATGGGCGAACCGGAGGAAGTAGCCGAGGCAGTCGCTTACCTCGCATCCCCCGCGGGCGACTATATCACCGGCACCGTGCTTTTCGTGGATGGCGGCAAGCATCTGGCGCGCAGCAATTTGACCCGTTGCGCAGCAACTTGAGAAAGGATTGAGACTCATGGATCTGACACTTTCAAAGCGCGAGCGCGACCTGCAGGAGAGAGCCGCCTGGTTTGCTAAGGAGCACCTCTTTCCCAACGAAATGGCGATCGAGGAGCACAACACGTTGCCTGGCGATATCTTCTCGCGGCTCAAGAAGGAGGTCCTCGCGGCGGGGTTCAATGCGATCAACCATGCGTCCGAGCATGGGGGCCAAGGCTTGTCGTTGTTCGAGCAGGCGCTTGTCAACGAGCAGTTCGGGATGGCGACGGGCGGAATCTGGGGCGTGGCGTACCAACCCGCAATCCCTCTAAAGGAGGGCAACGCCGAGCAGCGGCGGCGCTACCTCGAGCCATGTTGCCGCGGCGAACGCACGTATTGCTTTGCAATTTCAGAAGCAGGCGCAGGATCCGATCCGCGCCAGGTGAAAACCACGGCGGTGCAACGTGGAAACCGCTACTATCTTTCTGGCGAAAAGTGGTTCGTTACCCACGGCGATATCGCCGATTTCATCATGGTGCACGCCCATGTCGATGGAGATCCGGCAAAGCCCACAGTATTTCTTGTCGATAAAGATCGGCCGGGAGTCCGTGTCAAGCGTGTACCAAAGTTCATGCATACCTACATTTCAGAGCATCCAGAGTTCGTATTTGAAGAGGTGGAGCTTGGGGATGAGGACATACTTGGTTCAATCGGTGGCGGTCTCGACCTAACGAAGGATTGGTTTGTCGAGACGCGTCTCAAGATCGCAGCCCATTGTGTCGGCGCAGCGACAAGGGCGACCGAAATCGCGAACGCCTATGCGACGGAACGTGTCCAGTTCGGCAGAGCGATACGTGACTTTCAGGCGATCGAGTTCATGCTCGCGGACATGGCTGTCGAAATCATGGCTGCAAAATCGCTTGTCTATCGTGTCGCATGGCAGGCATCCCAACGGCCAGACCGGAAGCTGGCCCACGCCCATGCAAGCGCAGTGAAGCTACAGGCGAGCGAGATGGCAGGACGCGTCATCGATAAAGCGGTGCAAATTCTGGGTGGCCGCGGATACATGCGAGAGAATCCGGTCGAGCGGCTCTATCGCGATGTTCGCGTTGACCGGATTTGGGAAGGCTCGTCAGAAATCCAGCGAGTGGTGATAGGCAGCCAAATCAGGAAGCGCGGGCTCGCTACCTATACGGACTGGGTCAGCTAAGCTGGCAGACGTTGTGTCCGGTCTGGGTGAGGCCCAGTCCGGTTCACGGAGCCGCCAGCGAAGCCCGGTGGGTTTAGTGAAGATCTATTGGTTCAACGAGATGAACTCAACCGTGTTATCTCCTATAGACTGTAGCCCAGCCATGGAACTCGACAGAATCGACGCCCGGCTTCTTGATCTTGTACAACGCAACAATCGCCTGAGCAGCGAAGAGCTCGGCGCGAAAGTGGGGTTGTCTGCTTCCGGAGTACAGCGCCGACTGAAGCGCCTGCGATCGGAAGGGGTCATAGAAGCGGACATTTCGATCGTCTCGCCAAAAGCGATCGGACGAAATGTGACCATGCTGGTTCTCATTTCCTTCGAGCGCGGTCAGGCGGACGTCGTTGACAGGTTCAAGCGGGCAATCTGCAAAATGACTGAGGTCATGAGTGGATTCTACGTTACCGGGCAAGCCGATTTCGTCCTGCTCGTCACGGCAAATAACATGGAAGATTACGAGCATTTCACGAGGCGGCTGCTTCACGAAAACTCAGACATAAAGCGCTTTGAGACTATGGTCGTTTTGAATCGAGTCAAAGTGGGATTCACCCTACCGGTTGCTCCCGCTGGTGACCAATGTTGAGAGGACACTTGGCAGCATTCGCACCGGTTCGTGAGTGAATCCCGCGTGGACCGCTCAGTAGCGGGCGAGCATTTCGCAATAGTGCGCGCACCTTATCGAAAAGCATATGCAAGCCAACAGTTCTCATCCCTAGGGGATCTCGCTCAGTCTTGCCAACCCTTTGCTTTCGATAGAGGCGCTTCAGAGCAATTCAACTGGCTTTGCGAACCGTGCGATGGTCGGCGGCAACTGAATTTCAAAGTTGGCGGCAAGAAGGAACTTTCTGGATACTGAGATCATCCTCGTAAAGTCCGCACCTCCTTCTGCAAACAACATCAGTGCCTTCTGCGATGAAAAAATGGCCGCGCGAGGTTACGCGCGGCCAAGTCAGGGAGGAAAACGCCCCAACCGGGGCCTGTCAAGGAGCATCGAGGGCGAGACTGATGATCACCGAGGACGCTCCAAGCTTGTGAGAACCGGAGGATTGCGAACGCAATTGGCTTCCATTCGTGCTGGCGAAACCGCTAACGAGTAAATCGCTAAGCCAAAGTCGATCAGCTTCGAACGTGTTCAATAAACCCTTCCCGCAAGTTCAGATGGCAGGAAGCGCATATGCCTAAATCGACAACATGCAGGACGTGCGCTCCAGGATCGATGAACGACTGATCGTATAGCCGCTTCGTTGTGCCGCTTGGCGGTGAGTCTTGACGATATTTGCGGATTTTCTGCATGAAGACGTGTCGGATCGACGGATATGAGGGTCCTGAGTTGTATACGGCAAACGGCGTGTTTGCGCGGCGGCTAGAAAGCCGAGCAGGATGCATTCTTTTCGCACCCTGCGGAGCCGCCGAAGCAGATCATGCGGTTCACGACACCGCCGTTGTTGGCCGTACTCAAGCCGTCGGAGATCTGAGCTAACGGACGGGTTTTCACCTCGATAGAGAGAACGGCCGGTTCGACCACGGTAACGAAAGAGAAGATGACATGCCCCCTCTCAACTGGTTTGCAGACGTCCAAGCTGAAATTGCAAGCTGGCGACGCGATTTCCACGCGAATCCCGAACTCGGATTCGACGTCTGCCGGACAGTCGACACGGTTACTGAGAAACTGTGGGCCTTCGGTATCGACGAGGTAGTTACAGGCATCGGCCACACCGGCGTGGCCGGGGTCATTAAGGGCAAGCAAACGGACTCCGGACGAGTCGTCGGCATGCGTGCCGACATGGACGCCCTTCCTATCGTCGAAGCGACGGGCTTGCCGTATGCTTCCAAGCTTGAGGGCAGGATGCATGCGTGCGGTCACGATGGGCATACAGCGATGCTTCTTGGCGCCGCTAAGTATCTCTGCCAGACGCGGAACTTTAACGGCACGGCAATCCTCATTTTCCAGCCGGCTGAAGAAATCGGCGGCGGCGCGCGCGAGATGGTCAACGACGGCATAGTGGAACGTTTTGGCATTCAGCAGGTCTACGGTATGCATAATATGCCTAACTTGCCGGTTGGCGAGTTTGCCATCCGTCCCGGTTCGATCATGGCGGCCTCTGACCCATTCAGCATCGAGATCGAAGGACTTGGCGGCCATGCCGCGATGCCCCACCGGTGTATCGACACTACGCTCGTCGGAGCGCAGATGGTCACCGCTCTTCAGTCGATCGTGTCCCGCGCCATTGCTCCGCTCGAATCGGCTGTTGTGTCGGTAACCTCATTTCAAACCGAGGACGACGCGTTCAACGTTATCCCGCAAACGCTCCGGATGAAGGGTACTGTGCGCACTCTCGAGGCCGGCGTGCGGGATCTAATCAAGGAACAGATGAACCGTATCGTCGAGCATACGGCAAAGGTTTTTGGTGCCAGGGCGGTGCTCAATTATCAGGATGGTTATCCGATCACGCGCAACACGGAGGTAGAGACTTTCTTCGCCGCCGATGTAGCCGCTGAGTTGGTGGGAGAAGGTTGCGTCAGTCGTAACTCCGAGCCGCTGCTAGGCAGCGAAGATTTTTCGTTTATGCTGAACGCGCGTCCCGGTGCTTTTATGTTTCTAGGGAACGGGGACACGGCGGGTCTCCACCATCCGAAATACGATTTTAACGATGACGCGATCCCCTTCGGCTGCTCCTACTGGGCGAAGATCGCTGAGCGGGCCATGCCAGCTCGATAGTCTTGAGGTTCTCTGCCACGTGGAGAGTGGCCTGCCGATGAACATGGGGTGTATCGCGCCAGCAATGAAAGACGCGCGCGACAACAACGATCCGCCCCCGATCGCAATATGACGCGCCCCCAAAATGCTGATGTAGTGGCCGGCCAATGATCCTGATTTGGCATCGCGAGCCCTAGCTAGGTGGTGTGGACTCTAAGGATTCCCTTTTAGGACCAAATCAGATTCAAGACTGCTTTTGGGGAGGCAGTTTTGGGCGTGATGGATCGGTTGGTTTTGAACGACGCGGCGTGGCAGCCGATGGCACTACCTGATCACAGGCCGGCCTGACCAAAAAGGTTCGACCGGCCGCGACAATGCAGAAATAATTTGGCTTCGGTGGAGTGTTCTGCGGCCCGCAGAGGGCGCGGCTCGGTACCGTCAGCTTGTCCTGGTAGTTAGCCAATCCCATTGTGCCTACAAGCGATCGAAAGATTTGAGCAAAAAAGGTCTACATCGCGCATGCATTCATCGTATATTCGCAGGCAAGTCCGAAAATCTGCCGACGTCGTTCCATATACTATGGACATGACGGGCACACGAAACGGGGCGCTCGAGCGCGCACAGATGTATTTCGACACAGGTGGCTTTCTCGCTGACCTGCAACGGCGCGTGGCGATCCCAACGACGAGCCAGGAAAAGGACTCGATCCCAGCCCTGCACCAATATGTTGCGGGCGAGATGACCAAATCACTCAAGAAGCTCGGCTACGAGTGCGAGGTAGTGCTCAACCCACGCCCCGAATTTGGACCGTTTCTAATAGCACGCCGTTTCGAGAACCCGGCCCGGCCAACCGTACTGACCTACGGCCATGGCGATGTGGTTCGCGGGCAACAAGGACGGTGGCGCTCAGGCCTGTCGCCCTGGGAAGTTGTGATAGAGGGGGACCGCCTCTATGGCCGTGGTACAGCCGACAACAAAGGGCAGCATACGATCAATATCGGCGCACTGGAGTGTGTTTTGGCTGAGCGCGGATCGCTGGGCTTCAACTCGACCATCCTGATTGAAACCGGTGAAGAGGTCGGATCGCCGGGGCTGGCGGACTTCTGCAACGCAAACAAGCATAAGCTCATGGCCGACGTGCTAATTGGCTCGGATGGCCCAAGAGTCGATCGTTACCGTCCCACCATCTCGGGCGGTGCGCGTGGCGTCTTTAACTTCACACTAAAACTCAATTACCGCCAAGGCGGCCATCATTCCGGCAACTGGGGCGGTCTGCTGGCCAACCCTGGTATCGTAATGGCTCATGCACTTTCAGTCATCACTGACGACCGCGGGCAGATCAAGGTGCCAGAGTGGCGGCCCCAGAGTCTGTCCGGTTCAGTGCGCGCGGCGTTGGCCGATGTCCACATCGATGCGGGCGATAACACGACTAAAATCGATCCGGAATGGGGTGAAATATCGCTGTCACCGGCCGAACGCGTGTTTGGCTGGAACAACTTTGAGGTATTGGCCTTCAAGACAGGCGACCCGGATCAGCCGGAGAATGCTATTCCTCCAAACGCTGTTGCGCATTGCCAACTGCGCTTTGTGGTTGGCACAGATCCTCATGATATCTTGCCGGCGCTGAGTCGACATTTGGCCAAGCACGGCTTTGGCGAGATCGAGGTCGTGCCGACGAGTGGCATGATCATGAATGCCACGCGGCTGGATCCTGACAACCCATGGGCGAAGTTCGCAGCAACTTCGATCGAGCAGACGGTCGGCCAAAAGGCGAATATATTGCCCAATATCGGCGGTTCACTCGCCAACGACGTCTTTACCGATATTTTGGGAATGCCTACCGTCTGGGTGCCCCATTCTTACGCTGGTTGCTGCCAACATGCGCCAGACGAGCATTTGCTTGCTCCTCTGGCGCGCGAAGGGCTTCGCCTCATGACTGGTCTGTTTTGGGACCTTGGCGCCGAGGGGTACCCGCCTGAGTCGTGACGAACTTACAAACGTGAGTGATGCTATGATGGCGGTAAAAACCGGGTGGGCCTTTCTAAACTCGGGAGATTTCCGTCCTGGAGCCAGGTTGAAACTGGTCTGTTGTCCGGGCGCAGGACCTTAGTGTCCCCCTGGCGGTGCTGGGGCGCTTTTCATTGGATAGCCGAGGGGTTGATGGACGCACATCAGAGCGCGTGGTCGACACTGCACCTGGATTTCTCGGTCAAGTTTATCGGCGTCGACATGCGAGAGTGCTTTGTGGGCGATCTCAATCGTCTCCTCGAGCCGCAGACATCGCGAGCCAGTGCACGATTGTTCAAGAAGATTTTGTCGCGTGTCTCGATTAGCTCGCTCTCATCTCCTTCAGCCCAGCTGGCAGTTAGCTGGCTCCAAGCCAACAACCCCCAAGCTCAGATCACCTCCGGTGCTTTGCTCGTGAAGTCCAGAGCTTGCCGTTATTCAGTACATGAAAAAACCGCGAACTTTCTAGGTTGTGCGCGGAAATTCTGAGTTCCGAAGAGCCATATTGGGGAATTTCGACTATAATTTCTGTCATATTTGGGAAAAGTGAAAAAGACGAGTTGCGAGAATCGACTAGCTGCCCGCCGCTTGAATGCGAGACCTCTCGATTTCTATGGGTGGAAGGTTCTCTGACGACTCCGGAGCGGACGGTGAGGGTCAGGATCAAGGGGCGAATTGGATGCATGACGCTAGTTGGCCTCCTGAGAGGCGCGATGTTGCGTCCGCGCGGCAACACGCTGCGGCGTTTCTGGACAATCTAACTCTCAACGAGAACTTTAGGTCTGTAGGACGGCAGAGCTGGATCTCAAAATGGACCAAGCTCGGGGATGAGCAAGGTATCCTTGGCGACCTGAAGATCAAAAAGGGCGCCTTGGATGAGGCGGCGGAGGCATGGCTTTGTGCGCTAACAGCCTTTGAAGTTGCCAAGCGGCTAGGCGATGAAGACGATCAACAAACCGAAGCGATCATCGCAAAAATCGAGACCGGTGTTCAAAGATTAGCGACTTCTTTGAAACGTAAGGTAGAAAGTGTGCAAATCGGAAGTTACGATGACTCCGAATTTCTAGCCTACTACTTGCCCGCCTTTAGTCGCGATTTGTTTGCTCCGGCCGTTATCTGCATCAGCCGGGAAGAAGAGTCTGCTGCCACGCTGCTTGGACGAGTTTTCCCGGCGGTGATCGGTCGAAGCATCGCGGTTTTGGTGGTCGCTCATGAGGATGTCTCAAGTCACTGGGGCGGCCAATCGGAAGCCTTGTTGTCTTCCTGCTTGGATTACTTATTAGTTCGGCCCGAGATCGATTCCGCTCACGTTGGCGTCTATGGACAAGGGTTGTCGGCTGTTCTGGCTACTGATTTCGCGGTATCTGATCGCCGGGTCGCTGCGGCGGTTTGCGATGGCGGCCTTTGGAATTGGACGCGAGTTCTCGCCTCTGTAACCTGGATGACGAGAACTGCAGATGAAGCGGGGGCGGATATCGTCTCGGGGCGTCGCTTGCGAATGGTGGAACATTTGAGATGCCCAGCACTCGTCGTCGCAGGCGGACCGGGAAACGTCTGCGTATCGGAGGCGATCAAACTGCAAGCTGACTGCACGGCAGCAGGCATTGATTTGGAGGTCGCCCTACCAAGAATAACCAGAGGTTCAATGGGCGAGATTGAAAACTTTGTGACCTCGGACGATTCTATTTTTGCTTGGCTAGAGCACAAGCTAATCCAGAGATCGGCTCCATAGCTTTATTGGCAGCAGGCACCGCAAGAAGAGTCCCGATTACCGCTGACGCGCCCCCGCCAAATTAGGCCAGTTTGAGCTGGAATTTTCCATTTATGATCCCCTGACGGGACGAGGAGAGTTCCATGAAGGCATCGAAGTTTTCAGAGGCGCAGATTGCATTCGTGCTGAAGCAGGCTGAAGACGGCTCGGCGGTGGCCGAGGTCTGCCGCAAGGCCGGGATCAGCGAGGCAACCTTCTACAACTGGCGGAAGAAGTATGCAGGCTTGATGCCCTCGGAGATGAAGCGGCTGCGTCAGCTTGAGGAAGAGAACGCGAAGCTGAAGCGGATTGTCGCCGACCTGTCGTTGGACAAGGCCATGCTTCAGGATGTGCTCTCAAAAAAGCTCTGAGGCCTGGCCGCAAGCGCGAGCTTGTCGACAAGGTGCGAAGTGACTGGAAGGTGTCAGTCAGGCGGGCCTGCTCCACGCTTCGGGTTGATCGCGCTCTTTACGTCTACAAGTCGAAGCGCGGCGACCAGGCCGCTCTCAAACACCGGATCAAGGACATCTGCGCGACGCGGGTGAGATACGGCTACCCGAAGAGCATTCGTGTGGATCAGGGATCGGAGTTCATCTCCCGCGATCTCGACATCTGGGCTTATCAAAGAGGCGTTGTGCTCGACTTCTCACGTCCCGGCAAGCCGACGGACAATAGCTTCATCGAATCGTTCAACGGCAAGTTCAGAACCGAATGCCTGAACACGCACTGGTTCCTGAGCCTTGACGACGCCCGGCAGAAAATGGAGGATTGGCGTAGAGACTACAACGAAGTCCGGCCCCATAGCGCGATCGGCAACAAGGCGCCGATATCGCTGTTGAATGGCTCATCGGCGCCCCCGCCGGCATGAGCTAAACCCCGGAAAATTCCAGCATCAGCTGGCCTAGTTTTGGGGAGCACTTCACATCCGCCGAGACTCTAATCGCCAATGGATGAAAGTTCAGCGGCAGGTCACCTGCATGAGCCATTGTAATCGAGCGCCGCCTAAGGACCGAAATCGCGAATCCGGCCGTGACCTATTTCCGAACGTTGGGCACAACTCAGTTCGTCTTTTTGAAGCTCTCAAGTTCTAATCGGCAGGTTCGCTGGCCAAGTTGGTAACCAAATGGCGCTTACAATAATCCTAAATTCAGCTTTTGAGACGCCAATCGGCTATTCTTCGCGATCGAGGCCAGTCGTTTGTTGAGGTAGTCAAGTGACTCTTCGTCAAGCCCAGCAAACATCGTGGAGTTGAGAGCTTGTCTTTTGATTGAGAGCTTCGCGATTTCAGTCCGCGCTCTTTGTGTCAGCGAGATCTGCAGAAATCTTGCATCGTCAGGGGACGTCACCCGGGCAAGTAGCTCCATGCTTTCGAGCTTTTTCGTTTGGTTGGTCACAAAAGCGGGATGGATCCTGAGTTTGTTCGCAACCGAAATCCCGGAGACTCCGCTACCTCTGTCGAGCTCGTCGATCGCCATCAAGATCAACCACTGAGGTTCGGTTATCCCCATCATCTGGGCCCAGCCCTTATGGATTTCCTGAAGTTGAGAGTGGATCTCGACAATATTCCAGATGAAGTCCCTGACGACTCTATCCTGTTCTTCTTTTTCGGCCATCTTGTTTCCGCCAATCCTCGGTGCCGCTGACGCGCAACTCATTCCTCATTACTGAGGACGCTCATGTCCGTCTTGGAGAATGTGAGAGGCGCGCAACATGTCCACTACCTCAAAAAAGTAATTGACAGCAACAATTGCACTATACTACTTTTGTTACCAGACCGTTAACGGTTTACGTCCAGCGGTCATGTTAAACCTCCAAAATGGACCCTCCGGGATGCCCCTTGGGGGGTCTTTTTGCTGCTACGACCCCTTTTCTACGTAGCTGGTAGCATTGTGTTGCTCCAAGGCAACATGTCCGCTCGACCTGTTGCCTCCCTTAGATAATTAATTGTAATAATTGATGCCGTGAATTATACGACGATGGACAGCGAGGGGGCGCCTCGAAGTCGTTCCGTCAAGCACCCGCCCCGTGAGGCGCGTCTAGAACGGCGGATCTTTGAAAGACGGAAACGGCGTTTCCAACTTAGGGGTTCATCAATGAAACTGACAAAGAGTCTCATTCTCGGTTCTGCGGCAATGTTGGTGTGCAGCAGCGCGCTTGCGGCCGATCTCCCCGTGAAGGCCAAGGCGATCGAATACGTGAAGGTCTGCTCATTGTACGGCGCGGGGTTTTACTACATTCCCGGTACCGACACGTGCATCAAGCTAGGCGGCTATTTGCGCGCCGAAGTGGCGCTCGGCACTAGCTATCATCACGACGCTGCGAACAATGGCATTGGCGGCGCTCGCAACCGCCTGAGCGACTATTACAACGCTCGCTCTCGCGAAGACCTTACGATCGATACGCGCACCGCGACCGAGTACGGTGTGCTCCGCACCTACTTCGAGGGTGTGTTCACTTGGACCAGCGGTACCTATACGGGCGCTGGTACCACCGCTGTGAATGGGTCCACCGCCTACACCACGTCGACCGGTTCTGCTGTCGCTGGCGGTTCGCTAGGGGTCTACTACGCCTTCATGCAATTCGCTGGGTTCACATTCGGTAAGGCTAGCTCGCAGTTCACGACGCCTTGGGCCGAGTATCCAGCGAACATCTTCGAATTGCCGGGGGGTGGCGGCTGGGATCCCGTCAACCAGATCAGCTATACCGCCGATTTCGGTCAGGGCATCACAGTCTCGTTCTCTGCTCAGGATCAAGTCGCCAACTATACAACCAACGTTTGGAACGTAAGTGCTGCGACAGCCGCAGGTCTTTCGACCGGTGCGTACGGTGCAAACGACATCGGCGGTTCGCGAGCTCCAGATTTGGTTGCGATGCTCCGCGTTGATCAGGCTTGGGGTCTATTCCAGGCCTCGGCTGCCGCACATGACAACCATCCTGCGTATTACGGCGCGTCCGAGGCCACAGGCCATCCGGGCGACAAGTGGGGTTGGGCTGGGCAGCTGGCGTTGTCGATCAAAAACATCCCGACCGGCCCGGGGGACACGATTAACATGTCGGGAGTGTATACCAATGGTGCGAGCCGTTACAACTTCCACGACTATCTGTCGACCACCTATGCTATGTACGGTGGGACTGGGGCTGCGGGCGCTTACCAGAGCATCGGTCTTGCTGGTCTCTCTGACTCGGTGTTTGTGACGGGTTCTGGCCTCGAGCTGACCACGACTTACGGCTTCCAGGGTGGCTACACCCACAACTGGGACCCGCGATGGAGCACCTCCATCTTCGGTGCATGGACTGCTGTACGGTACAATAGCACGGCGAAGGGCTACATTTGCAGCGCCTTTGTCGCGAGCCTTGCGCTGTCGAGCGGCGTTGGCGGCTGCAATCCCAACTTCAATTACTCGGTGATTGGTACGCTCACACGCTGGACACCAGTAAAGAACCTGACCTTCTCCGCCGAACTCGCCTACACAATGCTCGACCAAAAGTATGGGAGCGGAAGCACGGTGACGCTGCCCGTCCAGTCGGGTATCGCCAAACCGGCTGCTGTGTACGAGCTGAAGGACCAGAACAGTCTCACGCTGTTGCTCCGCGCTCAACGCAACTGGTGATCGAGATCGACTGATCGGCTAGTTGAATAAACCTCCGGCGGGAAACCGCCGGAGGTTGTCTTTCGCGAATAATACGAGCCCCCGCATAGGTTCTCAAGGCTTGCTGATCCTATGATCGGGCACGAAGCCGGAACAATCTGGTTGATGTTCGTGTGCGACTGATAGGGTTTAGCACCAGAGCGGATCATGCGACCGCGATCCATGTGGGAACAAGAGATTGAGAAAGGGCGCAGATCGCACTAAGAGGTCGCGCCGCACCGAAAGCTTGTCGCCAGACGAGTTGCGTCACCGTCCGCCGGGCGATGGCCGAGTTCGACTTGGGCTCTGCCAAAAAAGGTGAGCGTCGTGAGATAACGAGAACTCCTTTAGAAGGTCTCTGCGATCCGCAAGAAGTTCGTAAACAGCACGTGCCCTTGTTCGGTGAGTATTGATTCCGGGTGAAACTGCACGCCGTATGTGGGGTGACAACGATGCGTGAGAGCCATGATCTCGCCCTCCTCGGAGCGCGCCGCTACAGTGAGGCTGGGTGCAGATTCCTTATCGAATTCGGCTACAAGAGAATGGTAGCGCCCGACACAAAGTGGAGACGGAAGATCTCTAAAGAGCCCACGGTTGTTGTGCGTCACGTACGAGCACCGACCATGCATAGGGCGCCGTGCACGAACCACCCGTCCGCCGAAAATGCTCCCGATGCATTGATGTCCCAGACAAATGCCAAGGATCGGAATGCGACCAGAAAGTTCGCGGACAATCGTTGTCGATATGCCTGAGTCCTCCGGAGCGCACGGGCCTGGTGAGACCACTACTGCGCGCGGCTTGAGCTCAAGAATTTGCCCTATGCTGATCGCGTCATTCCGGACAACCTCCGTTGACTCACCGAGCCTGCGGAAGTAGCGCGCAATATTAAAGACAAAGGAATCGTAGTTGTCGATGATGACAATCAAGATGCACCGGATGTTACAGACCTGAATGCATCGAAGATCCGTTGTGCTTTCGCAAGCGTCTCCTGATATTCGCCCTCTGGGTCTGACATTGCCGTTATCCCGCCCCCAGCATGAAGCACGGCGACATCGTCATCGATAGCTACGGTGCGGATCGCAATATTCGTGTCCATCTGACCATTAAAACCAATGAAGCCGATAGCGCCGCAATAAACCTGCCGCGCGATACGTTCGATCTCCGTAATGATTTCCATCGCTCGTACTTTTGGGGCTCCGGTGATTGAGCCGCCGGGAAAGCAAGCTCGAAGAAGAGTCACGGCGTCTTCTTCTCGCTCAAGCTGCCCCCTGACGATGGACACGAGATGGTGCACCGAGGCGTAGGATTCCAGGCTGCACAGTGCCGCAACTTCAATCGAGTCCGGGATGCACACGCGTGACAGATCACTACGCAGAAGATCGACTATCATAATATTTTCGGCGCGGTCCTTTTCGGACGCAACGAGGATTCGTGCGCGGCGCTGATCTACATTGCGATCCGCGGAACGGGCGATCGTGCCTTTGATGGGGCGCGTTTCGACCTCTAGGCCATTGAGTCGTATGAATCGCTCCGGCGAGCTGGATGCAATAGTGAGCTTGCCATAGCGCAGGAGCGCAGCAAAGGGGGCAGGGTTCAGCTTGCGCAGTTGGCAGTAGAAGGCGACCGCATCAAATGACGTGGACAGCCCAGCGCTGAAGCGTTGCGCGATGTTAGCTTGGAATATGTCTCCAGCCAGAATTAAGTCGATCACGCGCTGCACCGCCCCAATGTAGCCTTCGCGACTGAAGTTGGAGTGCCATGCACCGACTGTGTTAGGGACGAAAACTCGCGCTGGTTCCGGGCCCACAAGTAGGCCAGTAAATTCATCGGCACGACGACGCGAACGCTCCATTCGATGCGCGGGGACCTGCTCAGGCCATCCAGTAGAAACTAACCAACATCTGTTTTCGTGATGGTCGAAGCTTACTACCACGTCATAGAAATGCAGCATGGAGTCGGGCAGGCGCTGATCACAAACGGCGGCAAGTGGCAACCGCTCCAATGTCCTGTTCAGATCATAGGCAAAGAAGCCTGCCGCGCCTCCCTGGAACGGCGGAAGGTGTGCGCAATGCTCTTGCGGAAAGCTACCGAGAAGGGAGCGAAGAGTGGTCCATGGATCGCCCTCGAGTGCCACTCCATTGTAGCTCGCGCCTCCGTCGACGATCACATAAGTGCCGAAGGGGTCGCAGGTTAGATATGAGTAGCGCCCCAGCGACTCATGCATTGCTGCGCTGTCCAGAAACGTGAGGTGAGGTCGATGGGCTAGGCGTCGCATCGCAGCAACAGGATCAATCCACTGCAGTTCGAGGACGTACATCGAGCTGTCGGTCAGCAATGTTGTATGTTGTTAGCCGCGCGTCGATTGTTCTTTCCAACCGGCGACGCGCGTCTACGGATCCGGACGCGCTTCAGATAGGCTAACAAATTAACCCCCGCTGGTGAAATGGTGCACCGGATAGCTTCGCTTTTCGCGACCACGCCGGCAGAGCGCGCGTCCACTGATACGTTGTAGTCGGCAGCGAACCGCAGCTCTCGGAGTGGTCGGACCCGCCTGATCGACTCCTGATATAACGATGCGTTTTGTCGGCGGCGAGATCCGTCTCGCTATCAAACTCACCATAGACGACGATGTCTATTTCGTTACCGATCTGATCACTCTTTCGATTGCGATCAATCTCAAGCCGGCGTGCGTATGGGATAGTTGTGAGAACCAATAGGCCTTCGATCACTTCATCGACGTGAGCCTTATCCTTGGCGGTGAAAAAGACAATGTGCCGTATCATGGATGGTAGTCGTGATCTCGCGAGTGGCGCGCATACCTACCTCAGTATCGCGCCCATCGCAACGACTGCAGCCCCTTTAAGCTCTATCGAGCGGGTGTACTCCCACTGCGATCGAGAGCGTCCGCGCACGCAGAGGCGCGATTGCGCTCAGCTCGTAGCGCAAAGACACAGGCGACGACATTCTGCGTCAAAGTAGCAAAGTTCGCATGATGTCCGCGCCCGAAGGGAAGTTGGCGATTTTCTTCCTCGGGACAAGATCTGTTATCACCTGTGGTTGCGCTAGGCGATCGTTGCATATTGCGAAGTGAGTCTATGGCAGCTGCTGTGGGAGTAGACGGAAATGACAGCGTCAAAAGCCCGCCAGCCTGGAACTGCTGGCAGCGCACTGAGGCCGAAACACTCTTATGGCCAGCCGTTCCCGACCTAGTACTGCAGGCGCAGACCGTCCATCGCGAGAACTTCGATCCAAACTACGTGGAAACGGCAAGCCCGCTTAGCATCAAAACTGGAGGCTGCCCGGAAGTTTGTGGCTATGTTCACAGACTGGCCATTATGACACCGGCGTGAAGGCTCTCCCGACTTATGGATCTGACGGAGGTGGTGGCGGCCGCGCAACGCGCCAAGGACGCGGGTGCGACCCGTTTCTGCATGGCTGCAGCATGGCGTGCACGAGTCGCAATGCCGGGAGACAAGCTCATCACCTTGCGTATGCCTCTTTTGATGAGGAGGAAGCAAGAAGGTTCAGACCGCGCACCGTGTTGGTCGATAGAGATAATCGTCTGCGGTCGGGCTGAAATGTGCACTGGCGGGCCTTCGTCTTTAGTAGCGCGCCTGGAGTGAGCAGTGAAACCAGCTCATAACGGCAAAGTAGATCGTTGCGTTCGGGCCCTGAATGATCTGAAAGAAGACAACAGCTTGCGGAGCCTCAAGCCTCGCAGAGGGATTGATTTTGCATCAAATGATCATCTGGCGCTCGCGAATGCTCCGCGTATGAAAAAAGCTGTTGCCGCAGCAATTGAGGCCGGTACACCAACTGGTGCCGGCGGGTCGCGGCTTCTGCGCCGCAATTGCGAGGAACACGAATGCCTTGAAGGAGAAGCTGCCAAGTTCTTTGGGGCCGAGACGACGCTCTTTCTTGCCATCGGTTATGTCGCAAATTTTTCTGTCCTCACAAGGCCGCCGCAGCGGGGCTATCTACTCGTTCTTGATTCTCTCGTGCACGGGAGCATCCACGAAGGCGCGCGCGCAGGGCGGGCCGAGTTTCGGATAAGCGCGCATAATGATGCCCTACCGGTCGAAGACAGAATCCGTGAATGGCGAGCACAGGTTGGAATGGGGCGCATCTGGATCGTCGTCGAAAGTCTCTACAGTATGGATAGCGATTTCGCGCCCCTTGATGACCTGGTTGCATTCGCGGACCGGCACGACGCGTTCCTGATGGTGGATGAGGCGCATGCCACAGGCGTGCACGGCAAGCATGGACGAGGACTTACCGGCTCATGTGAGGGGCGCGAGAATCTGGTTGTCATTTCATACCTGCGGCAAAGCGCTGGGCGCTGCCGGGCACTTGTCACTGCCTCCACGGCGATTTCATGAACAAGCCGGCTGCCGCAAAAACGTCGTCCATCCAAATCGTCTCGTCGCAGAAATGTCGACGCAGGTCGCGGCAGCATCCGACAAAGTCGCCCGGAAGGCCTTGAGCACCGAGGCCCCGCGGGTGCTGACATCTGCAAATGCGCTGACCCCAGGTATGGTCCGTACGTGCCTTGCAAATGGTTTCGCCGCGCTGGCGGTGAGCGGTCTTGCATTAATCTATCCGGCCGTTGATTGGAGTATTTGCCCCGGGCCATCATGGATATCAGCGCGCGTGCGTTCTCATTAGCTTACAGGCCTCGATCGGGCCATTTGGGTCACCAGTGTTCGCACGCGCTCGGAAGAACGAGTCCATCTCTTCTCATCCTCTCGCAGACCTCGGCTGGAAACTGTTGATAGGGTTACGTCATCGCATGCTCCAGATATCGCGCAGTTCCTTTGGTCGAGCCAAGGGCCGTTCCTTCGTCCCGGCCCGCAGAACCGTCGATCGCGTTTGCGCGCAGGGGCGGTCAAGGCCGGCCCTCGCGCTTGCCTTGCGGGTGGCTCCGACGTTGCCAGGCCGCCCTGACCGCACCGAGCACGGCGCGAGGATGACGCGGGTCGGACTACGCCTGCATCGTCGGTCCTTGTCAGCTCGGTCCCTTCCGGTTCAAACCTCACGTAGACTTCGACATGCAAACAGTCACGACTTTGGTTGAGCTTCGTCACGTCCTCGCGCGGGATCGCGGTGACAAACGCGTCGGTTTCGTGCCGACCATGGGCTATCTGCATGATGGCCATCTAGCGCTGTTGAAGGCGAGTCAGTCGCAATGCGATGTCACGATCACGAGTATTTTTGTCAACCCGACGCAGTTCGGAGCAAACGAGGATCTTAGTACCTATCCGCGTGACTTTCTGCGCGATAAAAAGCTGTGTCTGGAAGCCGGTGTTGCGATCGTCTTTGTGCCGGACGTCCAGGAAGTTTATGCTACTCACTTTGAGACCTTTGTCGAACCGGGCGAGCTCGCAAAGCCATCTGCGGAGCGTTCAGGCCTGGGCACTTTCGCGGCGTCGCAACTGTCGTCTGCAAGCTCTTCAATATGGTGCAGCCGGATGTTGCGTTCTTCGGACAGAAGGATTTTCAGCAGTGTGCTATCGTGCGTCGCATGGCGGTTGATCTCAACCTTCCGGTCCAGATCGTCACCGTACCAACGGTGCGGGAAATTGATGGGCTCGCAATGAGCAGTCGGAACCGGTATCTGAACGCGGAGGAGCATCGGCGCTCTTTGTATCAGCCGCGGCCTGTTCGCCGAAGAAGAACGGTTTCGCTCAGGAGAACGGGACGTGGGAAAGCTGATTGCGGCCGCCCAGAAGTTCTTAGATTCAGTCGATCGCTTGCAGTATCTTGAGCTTGTCGACGCTGATACACTTAAGCCCGCCGGGGCCCCTCTATGGCGCCCCGCTGCTCTTTGTGTCGCTGCTTACGTTGGCTCAACGCGGCTTATCGACAACGTAATCCTGACGCCACCAATTTGATCACACGGATTAAAGAAGGCCCATAACGGGCTTAGGCGCTATCGAACTCGCCTAAATCGAGAAGTGGTCAATCGGTCACATAAAGACGTGAAGTGTGGTTAAAGAGGAATGTTCTGAACGACCCAATCCAACAACGAACCGAAGCGGGATCTGCTAATCTAGATCATTCAGCATCGCTTAGCCTCGAAACTAGACTTCTGAGATTGGCGTCGGATCCAGCGATCCAGCCGCTCTCCACCCGAAGCAACGGCGAAAGGTGTCGGCTCAATCGAGAGCTTCCGATGCAAGTTGCGTCCCACTTGCGTCCCACCAAGTCCTGCTCGATCCGCTAAATAGCAGGTTGTGTATTGGCCGTCACACGGCCTGATTGCCTGATTGTCCCTCGCCTCAGGTCGGCAGTCTGATCAGGCCATCATTCGATGAACGTCGAACGCATCTCAGGCACAAGTCGCTGCGCGATAGACTTGAGAATTTCCGAGCTCCAAAAACCGCCGACGTGACGGATCGGATGCTGCTCGTGTGACCGTGCCGTAGTGTGGACGTAACCTCACGATCTCGTGAGTGTGATCGGTCTCCCTCAGCCATTCTCAACGAAAATTTTCTGTTGACAAAACGTCATGAAGTGACAAAATGTCAATCGGTGTGGAAGAACGCGTGGTCTTACCGCCACAAGTGGCCGCTCCGCTCGCCGTCACGGTAAAGCCTCAACCACCCGCGCGAGCGTCGTTGTGGCGGAGGATAGAGGGCGGCGAAGTTTTGGCAGCCCTATTGCCTTGCAAGTCCCTTGTTCACGTGTCTGCCAGCGAAACACGCCCGCGTACGCGGAGCTGTGTCAATGGGGCGTAATTCAGAGCCGAACTCTTGCGCTCGGTATACGTGCGTGCTGCGAGAACCGGCATGGCCGACGTCGCGTGCAGCGTTGTGTCGCGGAGAAGAAACTGCGGGGGTCATCCACGTAATGCCCATAGGAGGCGAGAATGAGCAGCAGCTTCCATGCTTCACGCCACAGCTCAGTGAAGTGCTGTGCGATATGCGGTGGAAAGTTCGGGTTGATCCGCTACTACTGGTGGCGAACGGCCCTGTGCTCCAAGAAATGCGTCGACCGCTTCAACGCGCGCCGGGAGGTCGACTACAAATGGCTTCGCTGGTTGCGAGCAGCTTGATACCTAGCACCTAGTACCAAACACCCTCTGAGGGAAGGTGCAGAAAATCATGCACAAACTTCTTTTCGAGTGTGCAGTAGCGCCTCTTGGTAATGCTGGGTTAGGCGGCAAGAAGCCGCACAAGCATACGCCAGGTCGCGCCGCAGAAGGTGGAGCTGTAATAGGCGCAATTCCGACGGCAGATGCGGCCTTCATGAGCTCGGAAGGACCAGGACGGTTTTGATCGAGCACAGATGGTCCGCCGTGGGTCGAGAGCGGCGCGACACTTCATACTGTAACTTAGCCGAAGGCCGAGACTCGAAAAGGGCCGCGCTATGAAATTCATACTCGTGAACCATAGAACCCCTCGCGGAGACAGTGCCTGCACGGAATATTGTCGGTCCTTAGGTTCAGGTTACGTGCGAGATGTGGCAACACAGAAAGAATATTGCGACTACGATTGCTATCGACGTGATCATCTATTTGATAGCGTCTTTCCTTACCTTTCGACGCACGGGCGTGAAGCCGGAGCAGATGGGCGGAATACGGGCTCGGTTCCAGGAGCTTGGACTTGAGCCTTATGACTGCCTGTCGCCGGCGCTGATGGACGCGGTTGCGAGTCACGTCGCAAAGAACAAGGCAACCTGAACAGGACATTCTAGCACGAGGGGGCTGCACCAAAAATAGGTGCGGGTTTCGAAGCAAGTCTCCGATTGACGATATCCCTTTTTCGCGATTTGAAGGTGTCGCCTCGCTCGACCATCCCCGAGCGAGGCCTTTTTTTATCCCTTGCGGGCCAAGCGATCACATAGGACGCCTTGCTCGTCCTCCTTCCTTAGGAGTTGGCCGTTTGATTGGAAACGAGGTTTGGATGAAAATCCCTATAATGTAGACGTCATTGGCGATCTCCTCTTCGTCGCGGCCAAGCGCGTAGCCAAGGACGATTTTCGAACTGAAGCCGCGTAGTGGGCGTGGGGGATCGGTCAGCCGGCCCCACGCGCTTGCACCCCCGTGTTTCAGTTCGATGCGAAGCGCCCGGGTCAACTTGATATTTAACAAGCTTGGCATCAGGCGGCCCTCGAGCGCCTTCAGCGGCGAGGCTTCGCTGATCTCGGTGCTCTTGTTGCAGACCAGCTCCGCGGTGACGCCCTCGCCGAGATGGGCGTGCGGCACGCCGATCACGGCGGACTCGATCACGCCCGGCATGGCGTCGATCTCGCTTTCGATTTCCTTCGGATAGACGTTGAAGCCGCCGGAGATGACAAGATCCATGCCGCGACCGAGGATGTTGACGTAGCCCTCGCCGTCGATCTTTCCGAGATCGCCGGTGATGAAGAAACGGTCGTCATGAACTTCGGCTTTGGTCTTCTCCGGAATGCGCCAATATCCCTTCAACACGTTCGGGCCCTTGACCTCGTCATACCGATCTCCTCGCGCGGCAATTCCTTGCCGGTCTCGGGATCGGTGGCGCGCACTGAGCTGTGCGTACGGTAGATCGGCAGCGTCTGGATCAGCACATCCTTGTCGGTAAAGCGCCAGAAGCCAACAGGCTCAGCGAGTTCCCCGCCAGATTGTCGGTACGCATACGACGAAGGCCGCCTGATTGACGCATGCGCGCGAGCGCGACGAGCTCTATGAAGGGCGTTGCGTGAAGATCAGGCAGCCTGCTGATCGGCGGGAGTGTCGCCTTGGCGGAGGAGCTTCCATTCCCAGGGCAGCAGTTCGTGCAGACGCGATACGGGAAGATCGGCGATACGGGCGACGATATCGGCGAGCCAGGCCTTGGGATCGACATCGTTGAGACGACAGGTGGTGATCATCGTCAGCATGATGGCGGCGCGGTCGGCACCGCGCAGGCTGCCGGCGAAGGTCCAATTGCGCCTTCCCAGGGCGATGCCTCTCAATGCGCGCTCAGCACAATTGTTGGTCAAGCAGATCCTGCCATCATCGAGAAAGCGGGCGAAGTCGTCCCAGCGCCTGAGCATGTAATTCATGGGCTTCAGGACCTCGGAGGAGCGCGAGAGGGGTTCGCGCTCGAGGAGCAGCCAGGCATGCATGTCCTCGAGAAGCGGCTTGCTCTTTTCCTGGCGCACGGCGCACCGCTCGTCGGCGCCGCGGCCGTTGATGGCGCGCTCGATCTCGAACAAAGCGTCGAGGCGTCTGACCGCCTCCAACGCGATCGGCGAGACCGGTTTGCCCCTGTGGCCTTCCCGGGCGTTCTTCTCGATGTCGGCCAGCTCGAAGAAGCCCCGCCGCGCATGGGCGAAGCAAAACGCCGGCGTAGCCGGCAGCACCTTCTTCTGCGGATCGAACAACGGCTCGAAGCCGTTGTAGCAATCAGCTTGCAGGATACCGGCGAAGGCGGCCAGATGCTTCTGTGGATGCTCGCCTCGACGGTCGCTCGAGGCGTAATAGACCGCCGCCGGTGGCGCTGGCCCGGCGAAGGGCCGGTCATCCCGCACATATGTCCAGATCCGACCGGTCTTGCACTTGCCCTTCGCCAGGATGCGGATGGTGGTGTCGTCGCCATGCAGGCGCTCGGCAGCAAGCACATGGCGTTCGATCAAGTGGAAGAGCGGCATGACGGCGAAGGTCCCGTGGCCGACCTGGTCGGCCAGCGTCGACAATGGCAGGTCGATCCCCTCGGCCTTAAAGCGCGCACTCTGGCGATTGAGCGGGATGTGCATGCCGAACTTGTCGAACAGAATCGTCGCCAGCAATTGTGGGCCGATGAAGCCGCGCGGCGTCGCGTGGAACGGCGCCGGCGGCTGGCTGATCTTCTCGCAATCGCGGCAGGTGAACTTCTCGCGCACTGTCTCGATGACCTTGAAGCGGCGCGGGATCTCCTCCAGCGTCTTGGTCACATCCTCGCCGATCTTCGCGAGCCGCGATCCGCCGCAGCAGGCGCAGCTCGTCGGAGCCTCGATAACGATGCGCTCGTGTTCGATGTCGTCCGGCCAGGGCTTGCGTACCGGCCGCTTGCGCGTGAAGGCGCGCACGCTCTGGGTCTTCGCCGCCGCGGCCTGAGCCGCAAGCTCATCCTCGCTCGCCGTGGTGGCGAGTTCTTCGAGTTCCAATTCCAATTGTTCGATCAGACGCGCCGTGCGCTCGGAGCGCTGCCCGTACAGTTCGCGCTTGAGCTTCTCGATCCGCAGCTCGAGATGCGCGATCAGCGCCGCGTTGTCCGACAACTCCGCCCGCGCACTGGCAGCCACCGCCTCGGCGAGCAGCCGCGCCTCACGCTCGGCCTGCAGCGCCGCCAGGGCACTCACAAGGTCCGATGGAAGTTCGTCCGGCTTCGATATCATGAAGCCATTGAATCAGATCAAGCAGCAGATTCAAACCCAAAACGGCTATCCGATCCGCGTCGGACGCTGGGCTTCTTGCGGGTTGCGCCAATCGATTCCGGACAACAGGTAGCTCATCTGCGCCGGAGAGATCGTCACTGCTTCGCCCGCAACCGAAGGCCAGATGAACCGCCCTCTCTCCAGCCTTTTAGTGAACAGGCATGCTCCCTGGCCATCGTGCCAGATCACCTTCACAAGATCGCTTCGGCGACCGCGGAAGACAAACAGATGACCGCTGAGCGGGTCCTTGCGCAGCACCTCCTGCACCTGGAGTGCCAGCGTTGGAAAGCCTCGGCGCATGTCCGTGTAGCCTGTCGCAAGCCACACGCGCGCGCCCGTCGGAACCGGGATCATCGGCGTACCAAAGCATCGAGAACGCGACGCAGGGCGTCTCCATCAACGTCGCCATCGACCCGGATGCGGTGCCCGCTACCAAGGTCGATCTCGATGATGCCATGGCTCTTCCGTCGACGCGCCGCCGTCGTCGTCAGCGGCGCTTCGGCCACCTCCCGCGGCGGCACAGACGGCCCAATCTCGACCGGCACGAACGGCGCTATACTCGCTTCAGCGTGCTTGCAAAGCTCTTTGCGCCACCTGAACAGCTGGCTTACATGAAGGCCAGCCATGCGAGCCACCTCGGAAACGCAGGTTCCGGGCTCGAGCGATGCTGCAACAAGCCGTTCCTTCTCATCCTGCGACCACCGGCGCCGCCGCTCGACCGATGTGATCACCTCCGCCCTCGAAATCGTCATAGCGCTTCTCCTAGGATTACCCCTAGGACCTGCAGCGTTCGCGTCCGTCAAACAAGGCGGCCCTCAACGCAGGAATACGATTGTCGTGGGTCAGCATCGCGTCCTTGGAACGGCCGGTGGTGCCGGATGTGTAGAGGATGGCGGCGAGATCGTCGCCTGCTCCCAAGACGGTGGTGAAGTCGGCGCTTGCTTGGCGGCGGCTTCGGTCAACGAACCCTTGCCGTCAGGACCGAGCGTCTCAACTCTGGCTTCCACCTTGGCGGCGATCGGGGCGAGGCCGTCGGCCTTGGAGGGATCGCAGACCACCAGCGAAGGTTCGGCGTCGCCGATGAAGTAGTCGAGCTCATTGAGCGTATAGGCGGTGTTGAGCGGCAGGTAGACCGGGGCGCGCCCGGTCGCCAAGTACAGCACAATATTGGTGACGGATTTTTCCAGCTGCACCGCGACGCGGTCGCCCGGTTTTACGCCGCGGGCAACCAGCACATTCGCCATTTGCGCGGCACGCGCGATCAGATCGCCATAGCTGATGTGAGCCCCGTCATGGGTAGCTACCGCGAGCCGCTTGGGTCGTCGAGACTGTCGAACAGGCGGGAAAACAGGCTGGCGTTGGCTGGTTAGTTCAATCCAAAACTCCTCGGTGACAAAGGCCGGGTAAAATCAAGGCCGAATTGGCGAATAACCCCTGTGAAGCCGCAGAGGCGTCCGTGACAAAAGGCAGGAAACGCACGTGGCTTGGGTCACGACCGATATGACAGCGGAATGTGCTTCAACTTACGAGGATACCGGCAATCCTAATCTTGCTGTTTTAGCAAGAATCGCCAGCTAGGGCACGTTGACCGCTGGCATAGCGGTCGTCGGGCGCGGCACGAAACCCTGCTGGTGGCGGCCGCCTGCCACCCAAATCATTGCAAAGACCACAAAGAGGATTATGGATCGACGCATCCTACAAATGTACTTCCAAGAACAGTGCCTCACGATGAGCTGGCTCAGAACGCTGTAGACACCGCCTGGCACGCAAACCCGTCGCGCCAGATCAGATGCCTACGTTGCCGCTGCACACCCTGAAGAACTAGACAAAGCACGGCGGCGGGAGCAGTGTCCCTTAGGCGTGCGGTAGGAATGCTTTTTCCCGCAAACGAAGCGGGAATTTTGCGCCCTCTGCTAAGCCGACCAAAGCAGTCGCCGCTTCTTCTCCTTCGAGAGGCGACCTGTTTCACGAGAAATTCCGATCGTCGCCATGCCGTCTTCGGAAGCTTCACGTCCTTGATCGCCTGGAACGGACCTTGCGAGGTCGAATTTTGATGGACATCTGGTGGCCGGTGATGCCAAGCAGCAGCATTGTTAAATTGGGGCGGTTGTAAAAAAGGCCGCAGCTCTCGGTGGGTCATGCCGCATACTCATCGCGGTCGCAGGCGATAGCGCTAGCTAGTGCACTCCAATGTCGGTCTCGCGTTGTTTCACGATCTCGCTGAGTGCTTCAACGGAAAGAGCATCAAGACTCGGCGATTCGAGCCCCACTCAATGTGACTGACATAGCCGTCTCTCTCAGGTAACGAAGACTCTTTGTCAAATCTGCTTGCACATAGGCGCTCATAGCTCAGGCGCGCAATTTCGGCGTCGTTCCTGAGCTTCATGCAGAAATGCAGCGCCTCTTGCGCCTTTAGAAAATGTGTAGAGCTCGCATAGGCGCAAATTGCTTTGCGCAGAACTGGACGAGTTTACCGCGCTTTGACGAATCTGATTTGATTTTTCGTCCATCGGAGGGCCGCTTGCGGCCTCGTCGTTGTAGGAAGAACATAGTGGGGTGGGGGCGTCCGGGGTTATCTCGTCAAAGCCAAAGCGTGCGGGTGTTTTGGCTCTTAGATTCCGCGCAAATATCATTTTCGGTTTTGCCGGGGTCCCTGTCATCTCTGCCGTCAGCATGGGGTTCGGCTATCGCGGCTTTGAACGCGTATCGGCCGGTGTCGCTTCCTACCGCGCCAGCGTTTCTGAGGCTGACCTCGCCCGCAACATCGATCGCGAGCTGCTCACTTACCGCGCGGCCGCACGCCATTTCATTGTCACCGTGCAGGCGCTGAAGCCACTTGATCACGAAAGCCACACCGAAGAAGAAAGCCCTCGTTCAGCTCACTGCCGGAACGGGCTTCCGCAATGAGAACTGCATTGCCGCGCGCGGTCTTCTCGATCTCTTGGCCGGGACCAACAGGCTCGATGCGGATTTCGGCAAAATCGACTGCGTGCAGTGGCGCGACGTGGGCTGGCTTGCAGACGATCTTGTGATCGGGTGCTCGGCTTCCACCGGCAAGCGCGCCGCCGGCATTTCGATCAAAAGTGATCGGCAAGTGACGAGAGCGGGCTTTTCCCCGGACTTCGTTGCCACCACTTGGGCGCAATGGTTCGGGAAGGAGGAGCCTCTACCGAGAGTCCGCTGCCCTCGTGTGAAATTGTTTCCTTTTCAAAGAAACACACGTGTGCATTTCTGGATGCTCTGCTAGCTCCTCTGAGAACGGTACGTTGCTCCTGCGCAGCGGACTATCAATTTTCGAACGCGTGTTCAATCTCCCGGGCCCCAGATGGCACACTCCTTGCTGAGTTGTGGCGAGGAGCTGTGGTCAGGCCAGATGGTCTGGGGCAGGACCGATCGGTGTTGTGCGAGACCAACGACCATAATCGCCAGGGAGCGTCACCATGTCAGCCATTGCTCACGAACTGTCACCACCAGCATCCTGTCGGAAGCAACTCTACGAAATCGGTGAGATTCCGCCGCTTGGACACGTCCCCGACCGCATGTACGCGTGGGCCATACGCCGCGAGCGCCACGGGCCGCCGGAAGCCTCAATTCTCGTTGAGGTCGTGCCTACCTGGCCGATTGCCGATCATGAGGTACTCGTGTTCGTGGCGGCCGCCGGCGTCAACTACAACGGAATCTGGGCGGGGTTGGGCAGGCCAATCTCACCGTTCGACATGCACAGATCCCATTTTCACATTGCCGGGTCAGATGCGGCCGGGGTTGTGTGGGCGGTAGGAGCAAAGGTGCGGCGTTGGAAGGTCGGTGACGAGATCATCGTTCACTGCAATCAGGACGACGGCGATGACGAGGATTGCAATGGAGGCGAACCGCTCCTCTCGCAGTCCCAGCGGATCTGGGGATATGACACCCCGGACGGGTCGTTCGCACAGTTCTGCCGTGTGCAATCACGACAGTTGATGCCAAAACCCGAGCACCTGACCTGGGAGGAGGCAGCCTGCTACACGCTAACCCTCGCAACGGCCTACCGGATGCTGTTTGGGCATGTGCCCCATGTCCTCAAGGCAGGCGACGACGTGCTAGTATGGGGCGCGTCGGGCGGACTGGGAGTGTTCGGGGTGCAACTCGCAGTCGCATCCGGTGCTAACGCGATTGGCATAATTTCCGAAGCGAGTAAAGCCGAATACGTTCTGGCACTCGGCGCCAAGGGTGTCATTAACCGTAAAGAATTCAACTGCTGGGGCACCATGCCCACGGTAGATTCGCCCCAATATAAAACCTGGATACAAGAGGTTCGGCGGTTTGGTAGAGCAATCTGGGATGTCACCGGAAAGCGCGACGTGGATATCGTGTTCGAGCATCCAGGTGAGCAGACATTCCCAGTCTCAACCATCGTCGTTAAGCGCGGTGGCATGGTTGTGTTCTGCGGCGGCACCACAGGACTCAACATTGCATTCGACGCCCGGTACGTCTGGATGCGCCAGAAACGAATCCAAGGATCGCATTTTGCCAATCTCAAACAGGCCAGTGCGGCGAACCGGCTTGTAGTCGATCGTCGCATCGACCCCTGCATGAGCGAGGTCTTCCCGTGGGAGGAAATCGCCCGAGCGCACACAAGGATGTGGAAGAACCAGCACAAGCCGGGAAATATGGCCGTCTTGATCAACGCGCCGCGTGCCGGCCTACGAAATTTTAAGGATATCCTCAACGTGGCCGGTGCTTGATACGCAGCCCCGTCGCGTGGCTCTGGGCTCAGATTCGTGAATCCGAAGACATAGCGTGAGATTCGCAGTTATCCATTTCGCTGTGGAAGCGGCCCACGGTCGAGCTGTGGTAGTACTTGGGACGGCTGCCTGAGGCACTCGCCCTTGTGGTGCATGACAGTGGGCTGGCGCGGAGTTCTGTTCAAGCTTGGCTCAGTTGACCTACCGCAAGCGCCGCAAACGCGCTGTTCCTAAAATTTACCTGGAGCAGTGTACGATCGGCGTGCATCGTTTGTCTTGTCTGTGGACGCCTACGAAGTCGCGTGGGTGTACCGGTGTTATGGCGCGTTGATCAGGGATCCTTTTGCCTATTTTGTATAGCTTGATCGCGACGGAGCTCGGATCGTTGCCCGGTCGTCCCCAAGAAGTCAGAACGAGAACGCAATCCGAGCAGCTTGCTTGATCGGACTTTTGTAGTTTGAGGGCCCGATTCTGCTGATTTGGCCTCCGGCCGAACTGGTTGTCTGGAGGGTTGTTATTTGCTGTCCGACTGCACCGATGTCGCGGCGGCGATGTTGGCGAGCTCTTGAGCCCGCTGCTGCCTGCTTGTGTGATCATTCATCGAGTTCGGCGATGTCGCTACAACGGAGAAGGGATACAACCGCGTCGCCAGCTCGACTGCGGTCGGCAGTTCCGAAGGTAATGCAAGCAGATGGCCCCTAAGTGCGACAGATCAACAGCTCGCCGAGCCATCAGACGGAGCCAAAGTTCGTGCCGGATATTGAGCATCATGACTGTTTTTCACGGGCCGATTGGCCCCTTCGGCGACGCCTCGCAGTTCATCGACGTACTCCGGGATAGCTTCTCGATGGAGGAAAGCCAACATTCCGATCCGGTTCGTACGGCCTTCTGATCGCTGCCGTACGCACACAAAATCGCTTCAAATAGAATTCCGCACTTTCTGCGATTTCCGATCGCATTATCTCCCCGTGTTGCCTTCCACGCTCTCGAGGCGCTCCGGCGAAGGTAATGAACTTCAAAGTCAACAATCGACTCCCAAGTCTAGTGAATTTAAGAGCACCCGCTGCTTTCTTTGAGTCGCTGAGCGGCTTGTGCGCACACCTTCCTCGCTGGGACAACCGACTTAACGGACGAGTGCGCCTATCGGGTCGCGTGTCTCAAGTTCCAACTGCACAAAATGCCCAGCTGTGCGAGAGCGGCAAGCGATGAGATGGCGAGGAGTAGAGGTCCGAGGTTCTGTCCGACCACGTTGAGCTTGGGGTACCGATCGAGGCCGGGCAGCAGATGCAGGCCGAGCAGCGTGTCGCGGTATGTGCTCCGCGCCCAGCGAAGCTGTTGCCGCAGATACGGCAAAAGCGTTTCCGAGACCACTGATGGCGCCAATGGCCACCAGAACGTACTCGGTTCGAAATCCTGCTTTGAGCAAAGGATCGTCGGATGGCGGTCCTCACCGGAGTCGCTCGGCTTTCCTTGAAAGAACTGTGTCTCGTACTGGTCCAGCAGCAAGAGGGCGTAGAAAGACGGTACATGGCACACGGCCCGCAGCAGCACATGACGGCACCAAACGCGTCTGCGCCGCGCGCTCCTCATTGCAAGCCAACCACTACTCCTTGTTCATGGTGCATGTATGCGCTGCACGGTCGGTGCAATATGCATGATGGCAGGGACCCGGTCCTCGCTGATCGGCTTCTCGCATTCGAATGTGGTGGCCTCGCAATGGGCGCGCAGCACCGGCACGCGAACGCAGGTGGCGCCGATCGCGATGTTCTCGTCCTCGAAGATCTTGCGGGTTTCCTGAATGACCTTGGCTCTTCGTCGTTGTAGCGGTTTGCCAATCTCCTGAACCAGTGGCCGCGATTGCTGAACTTAGCAAAGCAGGCCTGCGACAGCTGCTTCGCGAGTGACGCTCAAGAGCGCTACTGTAGCTGCATGCCTCTTGCACGCCAGGCTCGTCATCCTCTTGGAAGTAAGATCTTAAATCGCTACAACACGCGACGGCAGTCGGGAAGCGAAACTGGAAGTTCGGGCCGGCGGAGATAGGGGTGCCGCGTCCGGCCCATCTGCAGAACTGCGCGTCAGACCTCTCGCAAGTAGTCGTTGATAGACTGGCTTTGGGTCTACTACGATAGTTCATAGCTGACGACCCAAGAGCGTAGGCGACGCCGTCCAAATTTCGCATCCTGCCTAGGAGTGAGGCGCGTGCGCCGGGATGCTTCGCTGCGGCGCGGCAATCAGGATGGAAGTGCGTGGCGAGAGCTTCGTTGCCCTGGCCGAAGGGCTGCAGAATGCCCTCTGGTCGCTCGGTGGGGCACCGCGGGAGCATCGGGCCGACAGCCTGTCGGCCGCCTTCTGCAATCTCGACTGCAATGGGAGGGACGATCTGACCCGGCGGTTCGAGGACCTCTGCGCCCGCTACGGCATGCGGCCTTCCCGCAACAATGGCGGCATCGCCCACGCGAACGGGGCGATCGAGAGCTCCATGGCCATCTCAAGCGGACGATCGCCGATGCGCTGCTGTTGCGCGGCACTGCCGACTTCGATGATCTCGCCGCTTATAGCGGCTTCATCGACGAGATCGTCAGCCGCCGCAATGCCCGAACACCAAGCGCATCGACCACGAGCGCGCCACGCTGCAGGGGTTGCCAGATCGCCGCACCTCGGACTAGGAGGAGGTGATTGTCCGCGTGACGTCAAGCGGCGGCTTCACCTTGCGCAAGGTGTTCTACACCGCGCCGTCGCGTTTGATCTGGCACCAACTGCGGGTGCGCCTTTACGACGCTCGTCTCGACGTGTTCGTCGGCGGCACCCATCTCGTCACCCTGCCGCGTGGGCGGCCGCATTCCATTGGCAAGCACGAACCAGGTCGTCGATCGGCGCGTGATCCATTCCTTGCGGCGCAAGCCAATGGCGCTGCTCAATCTCGTCTACCGTGATCAGCTGTTCCCACGCGATGCCTACCGCCGAACCTTCGATCGCCTGCGCGAACGGCTGCCGGACAAGAAAGCCTGCCGGCTCATGGTCGATCTGCTCGCTCTGCCTCACGAGCGCGGTTGCGAGGCCGAACTCGACGATCAGCTCGCGACCGAGCTTGATGCCGGCCGACTGCCCGACCTCAACCGGCTGGCCTCCCCTCGCTTCGGTGTGGTCGCGCGATGATAGCGTGTGGCACCGCAGCTTCCCTCATGTCTGGCCCAAAAGCAATTGTCCTCTGGTTTCCGAGAGAGCGCGTGGCGCTCGTCAACGGCTATATGATCATGCTGGATGCACTGCGCGCCGCGACGGCAACTGCACCAGCCGAGGCGTTGCTTAACTGGATAGGCTGGCGCCGTCCATTTGAGGTGCTTGCCGCATCCAGTGCCACCACAGCCGCTGTGATCTATCGTTTAGTTCCAGAGCGAGACGCAGCTATGAAGACCGTCTATACGGATGGCGGTTCTGGACAATTGCGCCGATGTCTTCAACATGTATCCGATCCGCATGGGCCCTGCAGTCCTTGTGGGCAGCGGCTTGGCTGAGCGATGTGGAAGATCGAACATCGGCGCGTTGCTGCTCGGTGCGGTCGTCGACTGACTGCGCCGGCATGGCAAGAACATTGAAGCGTGCTCGCGATCATAGCTGCCGTGTTCATTGCAGCCGAACTCGCGCTGATCTTGCATCCACCTTACCTGTCGCTAGCGTCATGAATCAGTGTGGCGGCGGTTGGCTCGAATATCGCCTTCAGCTACGGGATCATCGGAGATTACTTTCCGACCGAATTGATCGCCCGCGCAAACGGCGTGCTCAACGTTCTGCATTTCGGGTGGGCTTTCCTGGTCCAGTACGGGAGGGGGTTAATTCTCGAGCAATGGCCGGCAAAGGACGACACTACCCCGGCGCTCCAGCAGAGCCGCGGCAAAGACGCGCAGCTCGGCTGGATCCCTCGCTTAGGTCGCCTCGGATATCGCGTGTTTGCGAGCCAGCCAGGTCGGCCGTCTTTGCGCCGGCCTCTTACTCCTTCAACACAGCGACAATCTGCTCTTCCGTAAACCTTGCTCGCTTCATCTTTCCGGCCTTCTTCAGGCCGGACTCTAACTCATTTTTGAGGAAATACGCAGTGGCAGGTAACAAAGCCTCCGCGCCAGCTCCCGTCGCTTCCACCGCACCCCACCGAGCAGATCCAAAAGCCGGGGCGAACTCAGGACTAGGTAACACTTGGATACAGGGTTAAACGCGGTCGATCACATTCTAATAACGTCAGCGACCGGCCGATAGAGCAACCCTTTCTTTTGTGCGGACAGGGCGTGAGTCAGGTGGCCAGCGCAGCAACAGACGCCGTTTCGCAGATTTTCATCTTCCGTTATCGCCTGAAAGAATCCGACATTGGCGATATGACGAATGTACTCGAACGTTCGCTCCGAGAGTAGCCGGGTCGCGGTATTTGCCACTAGCGAAGGAATATGATCGCAATTGTAATGCACGATGTCCTCCTCTCGATACGAGTAGTTGAGCAATGAGGAGGACGTGCAGGTTTCAATCAGGTCTCGATCGCAGGCGGTACAGTCGCAGACAATGCTACTCTGCTGCATCGTTCGAATCATGCTGCGGTCGATCAGGTATTCCAGTTTCTCCTTTGGAAGGTATGGACGACGCACCGCACAATTGAGGACGATGTCGGTCTCCGGCAGTACGGCCGCAATCATCTCCTGCGTACGCGAAGGACACTCGTGGTCCATCATGAGTGTCTTTGTGCCGGTTTTCCCAATGTAGTCAATTCGTTCAGTGCCGAAGCGGACGTTGGCTTTACGATTGAAATCGTCGCCGCTCCGAGACACAACGACGGTCAACGGAATCCCAAGATCGGACAAGCATTTGAACGCGGACAAACCGATGTTTCCAGCGCCAATAATGAGTGCGCGCCCGCCGGGAAGAAAGTCCTCATTCCGAGGGCAAAATACGCCCTTTTCCTGGGAGCACAACTCCAATGCCTTTTGGGCGAACAGATAACCTGTAAGTCGGCTCATTGGCTCGAGCAGTGGATATCGGTCAGCTCTTCCCACCCACTCATAGGCGATCCCTTGGAAACCTCGGCTAACGAGTTCGGATATGTCCTGAGCGGGAAAGTTCTCATCGAAATGCAAGTACGTGAAGAGGATGTGATGCGGAGCATAGTCAGCATATTCCGAGCGCAGTGGAGCTTTCACCTTGAGCAAGAGCCGGGCTCGGGCAAGGACCTCGCCCTTGCTCACCATTTCGGCTCCATTGGCTTGATAATCCTCGTCGCGGAATCCAGCCGCTTCGCCAGCTCCGAGCTCAACATAGATCTTGTGGTCAAGCCTTGAAAGAGCGTTCGCCTGGATCGGCTGGAGCGCAACACGGCGTTCGTCCTGTTTGACTTCCTTCAATATGCCGATGTCCATGCAAAGTCTCCTTGGTCCTTCTTGAGGCCGCGATCTGGTCTGCCGCAGTGACAGTCCTTCTCAAAACTTAAGGGCGGGGCCCTTTTCGAGCTTGTTCGTTGTTTTGTTACCGGCGGCCTTACCTATCAAGTGACCGCTTGAGCGCTGCGCCAAACGGATCTGTCCTGAATTCGCCCAGAAAACAAAACCACCAGAAAGCGAGGTGCGGCGGATACCGAGTAGTGGCTGTCGACAAGTTGTCGCTGGACTGCCAAATCAGCGTTCGCAGGAGCCGATGTGATGGCGGCCAGTCTTCGAAAGAGCCGGGTACGCGAGGCCGCGTGCCCGGGTCTCTGGGCGAAGCCGAATAGCTGTGCTACTCGAGCATGCTCGAAGTACGCCTAGGATCTATATCCAAGCCAAGTCGTGACGTGACCTCGTTCCACAAAGGAGCCAGATGGCGAAAGCGACAATAGCAAGCGACGAATACGTGTCGTAAACTCGTCTCGCCGATGTCCGAGGGTACCTGGCGCAGCAAGGGACGTTGAGTAGAGGTAGCCAAGAAGATCATCAATACTCCAACTGTGCTCGTAGTAGTGACGAAGCTCCGTCACCTCAGAGAAATCGGAAGCTCGGAGGACTTCGGGATAAGTCATCGTCGGTACACGCCGAACGGCTCCGGGACCCGCCGGAAAACTTCCTCCCCAGAACTCTTTGATATCGCTCAACATGGCGTTGTACCATTCGCCAGGTTCCGAGCGATCCCGCTCACGGTACATGACCGCCACGCAGCCATTCGGCCTAAGCATTTGGACGAGCTTTGCCAGCACCGCCTCCTTATCCATCCAGAGAAAGGAGCCCGCCAGTGTTGCGATATCAAACGACGAGGTTGGTCCGGCCAGGTCTTCAGATCTCGACACTAAAAAGTCGATGTTTTTGATGCCTTCGGCTTTGGCGACCCGCCTCCCTTCCTGGACCATTTCCTCACTGGGGTCTACGAACAATACGTCCCCGATCGAGCGCGCCAATGGGATAGCGATCTGTCCCGTGCCGGCACCAAGATCGAGTGCACGACTGCTCTTAGAGAGGCGGCAAAGGCGAACCAATGATCGAAATAGGTCGTCTGGATAGGAAAGCCCGTACCTAGCGTAGTATGGCGCCGCACCACGATAGATTTCACTCACTACGATCATCCACTGTCTCCGTAATCGAATGTGGCTACAGGATTGCTCAACGGGAGCATTCTAGAAAAGCGGCTACGACCCGCAGCGGCTAGAGATGCGGATTGTAAGTCCACCGCTTCATAGAGCTCCGTTGGCAAGGACCATGCCAATTAAGCGAGCCATCTATCAGGGTATTCCGGAGCGAGCTTGTCGTGAGCCACACGGAATGTCGCAAGTACGACAGTGGACACTAGAGATGCCTCGGGATCTCGCGGAGCTTAGGTGTGCTCTTGCCAAGAGTCGTGCATCCAGTGAAAAGAAGGTGCGCAGCCCGAATGGGATCCTTGAATACCCGCGACGCCGAGAAGATCGAGAAGCGAGCATAAGACATTTGATAGAAGGAAGTGCGCGCGGCGTCTACGCGACCGTCTCTAGCCAGATAGGTCGGCCGGCTAATCGAGTGGACGACGTAGCATCGTTTTGTTTCGTAATTCGTTCTATTTCGAGAAGCGGAAGATGCACGGCCCTACCAACCCCAATGCGCACTGAAGCGAACGGTCTGGCTCATTCCGAACATCTTGAAAGCCACCGAAACAATCCAGGTTCACTGGAACGAGAGCAGGAACTATAGTCATCTCAACTTGTCATCGCGACGATAGAGGAATGTGAGCCAAGCCAAATGCAATAGCTTGCGTCTCGTCAACTACAAACGTTAGGAGTTGATCTAAGAGAAAGCGATGTGCCAATTCATCGGCTGAGATTGGGGCGGCCAAACGCCGCCTCTAGGATTTTTTCGGCATGCAACGCCAGCCACAATCGCTCTCCCGACAGGCCGCCATCGCTACGTGCTCGCGTTTTGGTTTTGTTGCGATGCTCGGCTACGCCGGGAGCGGGCCTCGCACTCTGGCGATGCCGATCTGGCCCTGTGATATGCCCCCAAAATTGCCGTGTCTTCTTCCGCGCTTAGCATGCGCGAAGAGACGCCGCAAAGTGCCAGTCCGTATCCTCGTTACTAGGCAATCAACAGCCAGGCTCAGGGCTCGCCAGCGACTTGCAGCTGCATCCAGGCCGCGAGTCCGCGCGCTGGCGCAACATAAGTGCGAGGTCGGACGAGAACCGGCTCGGGGCACACGAGTTCGTTTGTCTGCTGACGCAAGGGCAGCATGATTTCCATAGACAAAATAGCCGAAAAAAGCCAGGTCACAGCTACACGGCACCGAGTGAGAACACGAGCTGCCTGCCAGCAATTCGTCGTCGAGCTTTGCGAAACCACTAAACTCGCATCCCCAATGGCCCTGATGCAGCTTGGACAAGTCGCGATGATGGCGACCAATGTTGCTTTGATCGGTCGCATCGGCGTGGAGGCACTCGCCGCGGCAGCGCTCGGGGGCACCATCTATTTCGTGGGCGTCTACTTCGGCACGGGACTGTTGGCGCCGGTCGCCGCCTTTGCAGCAAGGGCGTTTGCTGAGGACAATCTGGGTGTGGTACGGCGCGCACTGCGCATGGGGCTATGGGCGGCGCTGATCGTCTCGGTGCCGATCATCGGGCTTCTCCTGACAGGTGAGCAGATGTTGCTCGTTCTTGACCAAGCGCCGGGCGCGGCCAGGCTCGCACAAGAATATCTCTTCGGACTCGGATGGGGCGCACTACCAGCTCTGTGGTTTGCGGCTATCCGCAGTTTCATGGTTGCCGTCAAGCGTCCCAAGCCCGTTTTATGGATCACGGTGGCAGCCGTTCCTGTCAATGCAATGTTGGTCTACGTCTTGATCTGGGGCGAGTGCGGCCTGCCGACCCTGGGGCTGTTCGGAGCGGGTTTGGGTACAGCGCTAGTGAACTGCGCGACCTTCCTGACTTCTTTGTGGTACGTCACAATGGGTGGCCCTTTCCGTGACTATCGAGTGCTTGCTCGGCTCTGGCGCCCCGACTGGACCATGATGCGGCAGCTGATATTGATCGGAACACCGGTCTCAATCGCATTTCTGACCGAGTACGGAGTCGTCTCTGCCGCGGCGCTTATGATGGGCGTGATCGGCACGACGGCGGTTGCGGCTCACCAGATTACGTTCCAGGTAGCCACGATCCTGATCAGAATTCCTTTTGGCATCGGTATTGCGGCTTCCGTACGCGTCGGTCATGCTCTCGGACGCAAAGACGGTCCTGGGATTCAGAGGGCAGGCTTGGCCGCGATGTTCCTGGGTGTGGTAATCGCGGCGGTGCTCACCATTGGGGTGATCACTGCGCGTTCTCAAATTGCTGAGTTGTTTTTGGGCGAAACGGTCGATGACGCGAACGCGACGACCGGACTCGCTGCACACCTGCTTTTGATCGGATCAAGCTCCTTTATCCCGGCTGCAATGTACAGCGTTGCGGCGGGCAGCTTGCGTGGGCTGAAGGACACGCGCGTGCCGCTTCTGTTCGCCCTAATCGGCTACTGGTTCGTCGGCTGTTGCAGCTCCTACATACTTGGTTTGAAGATCGGCCTTGGGGCGAGTGGTGTCTGGATGGGCTTATCAATTGGGACGGCCGTGTACGCCGCGCTCCTTATCATTCGATTCCAGCTGTTGGTAAGCAGGATCACTCGTCAGAGCGTATGTTTTACCGTGTAGTCGCCGGGGACGTAGCCCTGCTCGTCGAGCTAGAACGCTGGTGTGCGGTGACCGGACAGCGCGCTACACGCAGGTCGCCGCCGGTACGCTCCGGGCGACGCAGAGGCCGCTCGATCGCCTGTCGCGGGAGGTGACGCCACCTCGATGATCCGACGGGATGCGGGTGATGATCCGCGCCGACAGCCGCTCCAGCAGGTCCGCCATCGAGATTGCCGATACTATGCGCCGGCTTGGCGACACCTATCGCCGTGTACATGTCGGTCATCTCAGCGGCGTGTGATGAGCGCGATCGTGGCGTGCCGGACCGAGGCGCTCGGCGGCTGTCAGGGCCAGCCGGAGCCGCGTGGCTCGCCGCGCGAGAAGCCGACCTGCTGCCGGTTCCCTATTTCCACGTCGGTTCCAGGCTGCCGGCTCCGATCGCCGCGATCGCCTTTCAGAACAAGGCCAGCGTTTATGCGATCCTGTTCAAAGCCGCCGCCGAGGCAATGTCGAGGCTCGCCGCCAATCCACGCCGGCTCAGGGCCGGGATCGGCGTCGTCGCCGTCCTCCACACCTGGGGCAGGCGCTGACGCTCCATCCCCACTTCCACTGCGTCGTGCCTGGCGGCGACCTCTCGCTCGATGGCGCGCGCTGGATCGCCAGCCGACCACACTTCTCCTGCCCGTCAAACCGCTCGCCCTACTGTTCAGATGGTTGTTCCTCGAAGGCGCTGACCGCCGCCTGCACTTCTTCGGCGATCTCCATCCCTGGCCAAGCCTGCCGCCTTCGCAGCTCACCTCGACGCCATGCGGCGCATCAGCTAGGTCTAAGCCAAACGGCCGTTCGGCGGCCCCGCGCAGGTGCTGGGTTATCTCGGCCGCTATACCCATCGCCTTGCAATTGCCAACAACGGGCTCGTCGCCCTCGACGAGGATCACGTCGCCTTTACCTGGAAGGACTACCGCCGCATCCTCGACGAGTTCGTTGCGAAAACGGGCTTCCATCGAAAGCATGCGATGTGGTTGCTGCGCTGCGATTCTGAGGGCCAGACAGAGAGTCGCCGCAACCGTCCGCGGATCTACCAAGACGCGGAGCGAAATGCGCTGATGCTGCTTTGGGAGGCTGCAGACCGGGTGTGCGGCAAGCGTCTGAAGCCCCTCTGATGCCGATCTTGATTGAATCGATGGAGCGGCACGGCCATATCGACCTGGGGTCAGAGATTCGGGCTAAATTACTGTCGATGAGTGCGGCGACGATCGACCGGGCACTTCGATGCGTTTGTGAGCAAAGCGATCGGCCGCGTCGTCGCTCTGTGGCAAGTGCTCTGCGACGCAGCATCCCTAGGCGGTGGGGAGATCCGGCGCCTGGGTTCGCCGAGGCCGATCTTGTCGCCCACAGCAGTCCTTAGGCGCGCGGCAGTGCCGTCCACACGATTGTTCTCACGGACATCGCGACCGGCTGGACGGAATGCGCGCCACTTCTGGTGCGTGAGCAGAAGCTGTTGAGCACGATTCTGACCGAGCTTCGTAAACAGCTACCGTTTGCGCTCCTGGGTCTGGACACCGACAACGACTCTGTGTTCATGAATGAGATCTTGAAGGTATACTGCGGACAGGCTGGTATCGTCTTCATGCGCTGTCGCCCCTATCGCAAGAACGATGAGGCCTTCGTCGAGCAGAAGGACGGCGCGGTGGTCAGACGAATGGTCGGCTACCGTCGATTCGAGGGGGTCGAAGCGGCTGCTTTGCTCGCGCAGCTTTACCGTTCGGCCCGCTCGTTCGTGAACTTTTTCCAGCCGTCGTTCAAATTCATACGAAAGGAGCGCGACGGAGCAGGTGTCCACAAAACGTATAGCGCGCCGGCGACCCACATCAGCGGCTGGTTGCGGAAGCAAGAACACCTGATGCCGCCCGGGCAGCGTCGATGAAATACATGCCCGCCTGGATCCGGTCGCCTTATTGCGCGATATCCGAGCCGTGCAGGAGAAGTTGACCAGTCTCACCGACGCCGCCGCGGCAAGCCATCCAACTGCGGCTCCACCTATCGAACAGTTTTGGTCGAGCTTGCGGATCGCGTGGAAAGAAGGAGCGGTCCGCCAGACCGACAGGACAATTGCGAAGCCGAAGCGTGAGCGACGACGCCCTGATCCGCTCGTCAAGGCTACGCCACAGCTGCGCGAATGGTTCGAGGCCGAGCCGTGGCGAACGAGCGAGCTCGTTTGCAAGCTTCAGGCAGAATGGCCCGGGCTTTACCGAACAAGGTACTCCGAACTCTTCAACGTCGTCTCAAATCGTGGCGCAGCGAGCAAGCAAGCGCATTGTTGTTTCAGCTCGCGGGAAAACGCAGCACATACACAGGTGATCGACATATCACCGGAAAGCCCGCCGCTGCTGGATAAAGGAACGGCGGTGTGAAGGAGACCGGTGATGGACCGTGCTCGATGCTGGCGCTTCGCGCCACCGCCTTCGGCGGCTGGCGGCCTTGACCACGCCCGATCAACGGTCTGTTTGCTTTGCAAGCGCTCGGTCGAGGATCGAGCGCGACATCGGCGCGCTCGAATGCCCACAAGTTGTGCGACTGGCTTCCATCGCTCCCGTAGCTAGCGAGCAAAATAGATGAGGCAATAATAGGTTTACCGGGAACGTCGCGACATGCGGCAATACCATGGGCAGAACGAGGCCGTGATTGACGTTGCCGCCGTCCAGCAACGGCGCCCAGGCCGGCAGCCTGCGCCGCATCGCGGCCTAGAATCCCTAACACCAGGGTCGCGGATCGACGTCGCCATTGGGCTTGCGCCGGTGCATCGGATCGAACTGGTCGGGCGCGGTCGTAAGGACGTTGCTGACGTTATGGCGCAGCGCGACAGCGGAGAGCGCCGCGAACTCCGGGGTGTCGCCATGGTTGAAAGCATCGGCATCGATGGCGAGCAGCGGACAAATCCAGTCGAGCGGTCTCATCGACACCGGTCCGGCCACGATCGCGGCGACATAACCGTCGAGCATGGGGATGCTGGTGGCGGCAGGAAGCGGGTCCACGCGAGCCTGCAGTCACCGATCGAGCTCCGCAAGGGGCATCGCGGCGGCCGGCATCGACGACGAAGCGTTGTGACGATGCGGGCTCATGCGGCGGACAGTGCGGTGGTGTGCTGGTGCGCCGCCCTCCAGTTCCGGGCGAGCAGTTCGTGCAGCTGAGGCTCTCGGTTGGCCCGGAAACGATGCGCTCCAGCACGTCACCAGCTAGGCCTGCGGATCGAGCTCACGGAGCTTTGCCGTGTTCACGATTGACGCCAGGATCGCCCAGCTCTCGGCGCCGCCTCGCTGCCGCTGAATAATGAGTTGCGTCTTCCCATGGCAATCGGGCGCAGGGATCGCTCGACTGTGTTGGAATCGGCCTCGACACGACCGTCCCGGAGAAACAGCGTCAGCGCATCCCAGTGATTGAGCGCATGGTTGAGCGCCTGTGTTAGCTTCGATTGGGAGAAGAACTGGCCGACATCTTGGTCAGTCGCGCCTTGAGTGCCGCCATCAACGGCGCGCTCCTGGTGCGGCAGACGGCCAGCCGCTGCTCGGCACTGCTGCCGCGGATCTCATCCTGGATGGCATAGACCGTCTGCAGGCGTTTGATCACCTCGCGCGCGAACGGCGATTGGGTCGTCTTGAACACCTCGACGAATTTGCGTCGGGCATGAGCGAGACAAAAAATGAGCTGGATCGCGCCACCACGATCGCGGGCGAGCGCCTTGAGGGCCCATAACCGTCCACCTGCAAAATGCCGGAAAACCGGCCAATTGTCCGCCGATCTCCTCGGTGGCGCGGCCGTCGGCGAACACGTACGCGACCGCTCGCGGCGCAGGGCCACCCCATGGCCGATCATCCATGGCATGCGCCCAGAACTGGCAGATGCGGGGGTGATGTCGTCCGGGATCGAGCACGGGCATCGGGGTCTCGTCGCAGAACACACGCGCCGAGGCCTGGATCGTGCGCAGCTACAGCTCGTAAAAACCCTTGAGCCACCAGGCGCACGCTTCACACAGCCGGCAAGCGTCGCCCGGTCGAGATGGAGGCCTGGCCGGCCAGAATCTGCACCTGCAGCGGCAAATACCACGCGAACTTAGAGACCACGTGGGTCACGAGTGCGGTCGCAGCCATGCCGCCCTCGATCAGGCGCGGCAGCACCTTCGCCTGGACCACACCATCGGTGCAGCTCCGCAGCCGTATTTAGGTCGCATCGTGCGCAGCACCTGCAGGATCGCCGGAATCACGTCCAGCACCTCGCTCACGTCCTCGCCAATCTTGTGGAGCTGGCCTTGGCAGCACGGGCACGCGGTCGTCTCCGGCTCCAGCACCTGGTCGCTGCGCGGCAGCTGCTTGGGCAGTCCGCCGATATTACGGCGCGCCTTCTTGCGCGGCTTGCTTCGCCGCAGGCTCATCGTCGTTGACGCGCACAGCAGCGTGGCGTCGGTATAGAGGTCGCCATGCTCGAGCGCTAGCTGCTCGGCCACGAGCACCGCAAGCCGCTCCGAGCGCTTCCGAGGATCATCTCCTTGAACGTCTGCATCGCCACACGAAGCTTCTCGTTCTCGGCGTCAAGCGCGGGCACCATCTCGCTCAGAGCCGCTGGATTGGTCGGGAGAGCGTCGGGGCGAATCGCCATGATCAGACGATACATGCACCATGAGTGCGACGCAGCTCGCGGTGCTGCTCGACGGCCTTGAGTGGACGCGTGTCTCACCAAGCCAGTGAAGCAGCCGGCCATTGTTGGCTGAGAAATGACGTTCTTAGTACAACAGCACCATGCCGCTGCCGTCTTGGTCGGGAGGGTGATGGCCTTCGGCTGCACCGTGGTGTCGACCGTGACGCGCTTGAGGTCCTGGCTGCGTAAGGCGCCGGCCTCGTGCGCCACCCGCAGACTCTCCGCCAGCAGCAGCTCCAACTTGTCGCCGAGCCGCTTGCGCCAATGGCTCAGGTCCGAGCGCTCGTGCGGGAAGGCATGCTGAAAGACCTCTTCCCCGGTGAAGAACTGGAGATACAGGTCGTGAACCCAGCGCTCGCAAACGCCCTCATCGGACAACCCGTAAGTGTGCTTGAGCAACAGCAGCCCGATCATAAACCGGGTCTCGATCCCGGGCCGGCCATTCTCGCTGTAGAGCGGCGCGACCTCGCCGTCGATCCAGTCCCAATCGATCTTGCCGGCGAGCTGAACCAGCTCGTGCTTCATGTTGATGATCTGGTCCAGCGGCGCTCGGAACAGATCGTTCGATCCCGTCCTCCTGTGCTTCTTCGGTCCCATCGGCCCCTCCGATGCGACGACGGAATCACGACTGGCGATTCGACGGAATCCTGAAAATGAAATTGCCAGGTTCCGATGCCCGAAGCATCAAAACCCTGCAATCGCAAAACCGTCCACAACGACAAATGCGATTCCACTTAATGCTTAGCAGCTCTTCACGGACGACTATCTAGCCAACCGGCCCGCGGCAACGAATCTGCGCACGCTGACCGCTACCATCAACGCACGATGGATTTGTGAGCAGGCGCATGAGCAACTGAAAGAGGAGCTTGGACTCGATCACCTCGAACGGCAATCATGGCAAGGTCTTCATCGTCACGCCTGATGACGATGATTGCCTACGCCTTCTTGCAACATCGTCGTCTAGCATACGCGGGGCGGAAAAAACAATCAACGGGCCTCCGCCTCAAGCAACTATGCCGGCCGTACGTCACGCCATCGTCGATCTCACCCTTCGGCCGTCGTCTCAACGATGCCCACATTGTCGGAAACGTATCCGTGACGGACTTCAACACAAAACGATTCTGCCAAAGTAGTGCTAGGGTCTGTACCTAATTAGCGAGTTCTGATTCCCTCGTGCCAAGTTGATTCGGCACAGGGGACTTCGATGCGCAAAGGACTGTTCTGGCTCAACGACAAGCAGTGGGCTCAGATAGAGCCGAATCTGCCAACGAACCAGACCGGCCCCGCGCGCGAAGACGATCGACGCATCATCAGCGGTATCGTTCACATGCTCCAGTGCGGCGCACGCTCGCGCGATTGCCCGCCCGACTATGGCCCTTACACGACAATCTACAATCGGTTCAATCGCTGGGCTAAGCGCGGACATTGGCAGGCTATCTTTGAAGCGCTCGCCCGCTGCGGCAAGGACCGCCTGATTTTGTCGATCGACTCCACCTCGATCAAAGCGCATCGCTCCGCGAGCGGCGGAAAAGGGGGGAGCATGAACAGGCGATCGGCCGCTCACGCGGCGGGCGGAGCACGAAAATCCACGCGCTGAGCGACCCCGATTGCAAACCTTGCGCATTTCATCTCACTCCCGGGACAAGCCGCAGACATTGCCGCAGGACCGGCCCTTTTGAAGCTCGCGCCGCCCATGTCTTCCCTCATTGGGGACAAAGGCTACGATGGCGACGGCTTTCGCGCCGAAATCGTCAATCGCGGCGCGAAACCCGTCATTCCAAACAAATCCAACCGGGTAACCCTCCACAGCTTCAGCAAGCGCCTCTATAAAGGGCGCAATGTTATCGAGCGCTGTTTCTGCCGGCTCAAGGATTTCAGGCGTGTTGCTACTCGCTACGACGAAACTTGCCAGAAACTTCTTGGCCGCCGTCCACCTCGCCGCTCTCGTCGCTTATTGGATCAATTGAGTCTGAACCCTAGTATGATACCTTAGTTATTTTGAGGCTATGCATTTCGTGCTTAGCGGAACCGGGCGCCCTCGCGTCGGCGCTTGAATCGGCCCTTGGCGGCGGAGCCCAAAGACTCGCGCTGCCCAACGTATGTGCGCGCTTGTCGAGCCACCAGGAGCCCTCCCAATCGCGAGCGTTGCCGGCGGTTCGCTCTCTGCCCATCGCAAACACATCCGGTGGGCACCTGAACTGTTGGCAGCTTGGCTAAATAAACAGGGTTTGTTCGCGCCGTCCAGAAGCACATACCGCTTGGGCGGGATACGATTCATGCTAGCTTCTTCCATAGCCATACGAGGTTATGCCATTCACCATTGATCAGTGCCGCTTCGTGTAGCACCGCGACGCGCTCGAATCCGAGATTATCCGCGCTTTTCATACTTCGGAGATTGCTTTCGTATGCGTTCGACACAAGCAGTCGTAGTCCCAGATTAGTGGCGCTCTCAATCAAGTGAGTAAGCATAATCCTGCCAATTCCCTTTCCTTGATGATTCTCGTCGATATAGCGTGAAGTTTCGGCGATACCAGTGTATTCGGGGCGCACATAGAGCTTATTCAGTGAGCACCAGCCGATCACTCCACTATTTTCGAGTTCATAGACGAACGCCGGATAAGGGTCCTGATGATCGCTGAGCCAAGAGATGCGTTCGTTGCGAGTATCGGGAGCGCTTTGACTTATGGCAAAGATGCCTGGCTTCATCGCCTGGTTGTAGATCCTCGCCATTTCGTCGGCATCCGCATTAGTTGCACGTCTAAACATTGGGTCTAAACTCGTCCGTTATTCGTTAGTGTGCGGCGCGGTGCCTTTGCGGTGATGCGACTTTGTCGAGAGATTTCTCATTAACCGGCAACTCGGCGTCTGTTCCTCACGTAAAGTGAGCGTCTCTGCTCCGCCGCCCAAGGAATCACAGTGACCTGCTCTAGGCAACCTATCAGCTCTGGCAGCTTGCCACGAACTCCGAACGACGGCACGGTCACGCAACTCTCCCGACTCCACCGCTCTGCACTGCCCTGAGAACATCTGCCTCAGACCATCTTCTGGCACGGAGCATCGGTAGTTCACGCTTAACACGGGGTCCTTATCATGAGAAAGAGTCGTCACTGGCTTAATCGCCGACAGCCTAGTATCCACTTTTCTGAAATGGTGAGCCGTGATTCAAGATGTGGGATACCCGAAGCAAGAGAAGTCCACCTTTCGAGGAAAGATCGCAAGGTGCTTGAGGCGTGTTGGCGCTCAGCGGAGATGTTGCAGTTTGATTTGAAGCGGGCGCGAATCGTTCTGTTGCCGGCGGAAGGGCGCAGCACCCGATCGATCGCCAAGGAAGTTCGGGTCCATCCGCGGATTGTCAGTCTTTGGCGGCGTCGCTATTCCGACCATGGCGTTGAAGGGCTGCAAGATAAGCTGCCCCACAAGGGATCGCACCCTGGACGAGTCCTCTGCTGGCCGAGGCGCTGGACGATGTTGACGTCTAATATGTCTGGCGGTTCCTGCGCAGCCACAAGACCGACCTCGCAGCTCGCAAGTCCTGGAGCAACGACCCGAACTTTACCGCAAAAGGCGCTGATATCGTCGGCCTCTACGTCGCGCCGCCCGCGATGGTCACCGTACTATGCGTCGACGAGAAGCCCTCGATCCAGGCCTTGGAGCGAGCGCAGGCCTATCTGAAGCTGCCCAATAATCGCGCCTTGCCCGGCCAGAGCCACGGTTACAGGCGGCATCGTACGACAACGCTGTTTGCGGCGCTTGAGGTCACTACCGGAAAGATCATTGCAACGCATTCACAAACGTCGCGCCGTGTCGAGTTTCTCGACTTCATGAACAGCGTCACCGCGGCCTTTCCGGGCCGAAAGCTTCGCGTCATACGCGACAAAACCTCAACGCCCATAAGAAGAACGAGCTCTGGCTCAAGGCATTTCACGTCGACAAGTGCGTCCCGGCTCCATTAGGCCGAGGTCTGCTTTTCGATCTTGCAGGGTCAGTCACTTACCGACACCTCCTTCACAAGCCTCAAGCAGCTCCAGGAAACACATCGATGCCTACGTCAACGCGCACAACGACAAAGCCGAGCCTTTCGTCTGGACCAAGAAAAAGGTCCGCCAACGACGTTTCAAGGACCGCCGTATCTCTCAACCGTGATTCTGGACATTGAATGTCGAAATGTTAAATCGCGTCCGAACAAGAGTATCAGATTCAGAGTTCTCAATTGTTCAATTGACGTCCAAGCATGTTAATTTCGGAGACGCGGATCCCGACGCAAAACGAGAGTGGAGTGAATCGAATGTCGTACCAAGTGCGCCGCTTCCAAGTAGGTGATCTGCCAGCCGCGACACAGATCTACAATGCTGCATGTCAGGCCAGAGAATCAACATGGGGAACGCGTTGTTGGACTGTCAAGGAACTGAATCAAATCCTGTTTGAATTACGTCCTTTATTTGACTCGTACACATGCACCCACGAAGGCGCCTTAGTCGGCTGGGCCGCGCTCACGCGACATCACGCGCGGGAAGGACTTAAACACACAGCTGAAATGTCAGTTTATGTTCAAGAGCCATTTCGTGGCAAAGGAGTTGGGGCCGCTCTTGCTCGCACTCTTCTAAGCCGAGCAAGTATCCTCAATGTGCGTTGCATCTTGGGGATGGTATTCAAAGATATGCCGCGCGTCGTTTCGTTCGCGGAGAGAAAATGTGGATTTTCGGTAGTTGGCTGTCTTCCAGAGATCTTTTCTCAGGGCGGGAGGCACTACGACATTTTGATGCTCGAAAAGCTTGTGGTCCCGCGAAGCTGATATCTATGGTGGTTGACCTGCCACTGCGCGTTTCCTGCAGATGGAGTTAGAGCCCGGCCTGAAGAAGACTGACAGAGGAAGCGAGCACAGTTTACGGAAGAGCAGATTGTCGCTGTGAAGGAGCAAGAGGCCGGCGCAGAGACCGCCGGCCTCGAGGCGGCCTTCTATAACCTGGAAGGCCAAATTTCGGCGGCACGGATAGGAGAATGCGAACCTGAACAAGCTCTCGGCCGAGCAGATGCTCGATGCGGCCGCCCTACACGAGCTTCTTTCAAAAAATCGTAGGGCCCGCCGCAAGCCGTCGGAGTGGCGCACCTGAAGGGCGCGATGCGCCTGTCGGAGCGGCGGGGCTGTTCGATCGTGGGCGCCGACCTTTGACTCTCCACACCCTGGAATGGTCGAACCCGATCAGGATGGTAGAGGAGGCTCTCGAGGCCCTGCTCTTCGCGTGCCAGCGGCGCGAGTGCAGCAGCCAAACCGCGCGAACTTGACCGCTTGGCCTCGCGCCCCAGAAAGTCGTCGTCGCTCGTTGGCAAGCTCAGGAGCGCGTTCGAGCTTCGATTCCAGGTCGGTCACAGCTTCATTGCCCGTGGCAAGTGCGGCTGACAGCTGCCGAAGAGACCCTTTCGGGTCCCGCTCTCGCCGAGGAGTCCAGGCCAGACGCAAGAAATTGATCCGCGAGGCCGCGTAGTCGCAAGATCTCGGGAGTGAGATCCAGCGAAGGCCTTAAGTTGATGTGCTACAATCGATATCAGAGTCGGAGAAACCCTGGTATCTGAAGCGACATGAGAGCAGGTCCGCCAAGCTATGCGATCGCCTGAACCGAATCGGAGAAAACGCTTGCTGGGCGGTCCAAGCCGTAGTGATCGCGCAGCGTTTTGCACGCGTAGTCGTGCCGGAACAGACCGCGCTTGCGCAGGATCCGCACGACCTGCTCGGCGAAGATGTCGAATCCACCGGGTAGCCAAGGCGGCATGAGGTAAAAACTCATCCGCCCTCGTTCTCGAACCAGGTCTGGATATTGTCGACGATTTTTTCCGGCGGAGCGGCAATCACCCAATGGCCCCGCCCGGCTAGTCGTTGCACCAATTGACGAAGGGTCGGTTTCTCGCGATCGACGATATCGACCACCAGCTTGAAGCGGCCGCCTGTCATTCAGCATGCAAAATTGGCTCTGGCTCATATGTGGAACGGCCCGGGCTGCAAGATCTTTCTCTGGTTGAACAAGGGATGACGGTGCGGTCATATGTTCGGCCTGTGAACGCGGCGCCTGGCCGCTGGCCACGATGATATCCGCGGAAGCAATCGCCCAATCAATTTCTCGCGCTCGAAGCGCAGTGAGTCAGGCGGTCTGATTGCTACCGGGAATGACGTCATTCGGGGTTCATCCAGATTTGCACCTTGCCTCCTCGGCAGCGTTCTTCTTCCGCCGGAGAGCTCTTGAGATTAGGATTTCAGCATTGCGGCCGGCGCCTGATAGTTGCCGCCTCTGACCACCAAGGCCCAGATCGTGCGCGCAATCTTATTAGCGAGCGCGACCGATACGACCTTGACCGGCCGTCTTTGCAGCATGGTCCGAATCCAGAGTGGGACTTTCAAGCCTCGTTTAGCAAGCTTGATGATAGAGGTCGCACCAACGATCAGGAGCGTCCGTAGTTGCCGATTTCCGCGCTTTGATATCGCGCCGAGCCTTTCTTTCCCGCCGCTCGACTGTGCCCTCGGTGTGAGCCCCGTCCAAGCCGCAAAATCTCGTGCAGTCGCAAAATCGCGAGCATCCACGACGGATGTCCGAACGGTAGCGGCGATGAGAGGACCGACACCCGGAATGCTCATCAGACGCCTTGCATCAGGGTCCTTTCTGACGGCAACCAAAATCTCTCTGTCGAGCTTCTCTATGCGGGTTGTAAGCAGCTCAATCTGTTCAGCGAATAGGATCAGGGCAAAGCGGGCGGCGCCGGGAATCCTATTGTCTTTTTCGTCCCGGAGAAGCACCAGGAGTTTTGCGATGCTTGCCATGCCTGTGCCAGCGATAATGCCCAATTCGGCCATATGGGCACGCAGGGCATTTGCAGTCTGGCTGCGCTGCTCCATCAGCATCTCTCGCGTTCGCAAAATCATGCTGGCTGCTTGTTGTTCGGCAGTCTTCACGGGCACGAACCGCATTGTCGGGCGGTTGACCGCCTCACAAATGGCTTCAGCATCCGCCGCGTCGGTCTTGTTTCGTTTGACGTAAGGCTTCACGTAGGCTGGCGGCATCATGCGGACAGAGTGGCCCAACGCCGCTATCTCGCGTGCCCAGTGATGGGCACTCGCACAGGCCTCCATACCTACCACGCAAGCTGGAAGGCTCCGAAAGAAGGGCAGAACCTGCGATCGCCGCAATGTGCGATGAACCAAGACTTTCCCGTTTTCGGCGATGCCGTGAACTTGAAAGATCGACTTGGCCAAATCCAAACCCACTGTGATAATCTTCTCCATGGAACGGTCCTTCCTTTGTGGCGCCTCTCTACGCGACCACGTTAGGCACTTTTGATGCCGGTTCGAAGGGCCGTTCCACACCATCACTTTTGATGAAATTCGAGTGCCGGCTCGCGTTGGTTTCACAAAGGAATCAATATGTGCAGAGAACACTACGTCCGTCGGCCTTGGTCCCCGCGGGTTTGACCTGGAAAGCGCCTTCTGTGATGGCGCTACGACGGTGATCACCGTACGTCCCACGAGCGGGACAAGTCTCTGTCCCGGATGCGGGACCAGTTCTGCGCGGACCCATAGCCGATATCAGCGGCGCCTCACCGATCTGCCGCTGGCGTGGCGGCAGGTTCGCCTAGTGGTCGTGGCGCGCCGCTTCCGGTGCGTTTCGGTTCTGTGTGGTCGGCGTATTTTCACCGAGCGCTTCGATGACGGCGCTTTGGCACCGTGGGCGCGGCGACAGGACCCGGCTCGATCTGATCGTCCATCACCTTGGCCTTCCTGGGCGGCCGCCCGGCGGTGAAATGGAGCCTGATTTTGGCACCAGAGGCTAAGTTGGAAAGGGGCCGCTCCGTTCGATAGACGGAGGGCATGATGACGAAGAAGACACGACGGAGGATCCACGCGGCGTTGAGGGCGAAGATTGCGGTGGACGCGCTACGAGAGCAGGCGACGGTGGCGGACCTGGCGCAGCGCTACGAGGTGCATCCGAACCAGATCTATGCGTGGAAGAAGCAACTGCTGGACCAGGCGGCCCGGGCCCTTCACGCGGGTGTCGGGCGGGAGAGCGAGGAATCGCGCGAACGCGAGAACGAGAAGCTGCACGCCAGGATTGGACAACTGACAGTCGAGCGGTTTTTCAGCGCAGAGGTCCGGAGGATGAGCACGCCGGACCGTCGAGGAATGCTCAATTGCGCTGACAAGGCGCTGTCGATCCGCCGGCAATGCACGTTACTTCGCATTGCGCGCTCTGGGGTCTACCGGCCGCTACGGCCGACCAACGACAACGAAGTTGCCCTGACCGACGACGCCGGCGCCGGGCCACAAGACTTATCCCTATCTGTTGCGCAACATGCCGATCGACCGGCCGAACCAGGTGTGGCCGGCCGACATCTCGTATTTGTCCATCGGCCGTGGCTTTCCTTATTTCGTCGCCTTTCACTGGGCGAGCCGTGCGGTTCTGGCGTGGCGTATCTCCAATACGGTGGATACCTCGTTCTGCCTCGCTGCGCTCGACGAGGCTCTGGCACGGTATGGCAGGCCGGAAATCTTCAACACCGACCAAGGCAGCCAATTCACCGGTGCGGCCTTCACGGTGCGGTGGCGGGCGCAGGGATCAAGATCTCCATGGATGGCCGCGGTCGTTGGATGGACAACGTCTTCATCGAGCCGCTGTGGCGGTCTCTCAAGCACGAGGACATCTAGCGTAAGGGCTATGCCAACGGCCGCGAGGCCAAGGTGGGCATTGCAAACTGGATTGCCTTCTACAACGATCGTCCCCTTCATCAGCCGGTCTGGAGCGAACGGATGCAGGCCGCGAAGGCTGTGGACATGATGGACAACGCTGACGCGTTGACCACAGCTATCTGATAAACGGCTGCAGGATCTGCCCTAAAAACTGGGGTGCCTCGCGAACCCGCCAATCGCGACAGTATGTGATGCCCGCACGCGCCCAAGCAGCACACGGTGATAGGGGGGCAAGCTTGGTGTGGAACTCTCGTGATCCTGCTACCCTATGGCGCTTGCACATCCTTCGCCATTTTCATTCATCGACTTGCTATCTGCGTCGGGAAAGGCAGAGTGCTTCTTCTACATATCATTTACCGCTCCGATCGGGGGCCGGCGCTTGGGTTGCGACGCTCTGGTGTGCATCACCGCCACTGAACTCTCATCTAGGAGCCTCAATAGTTGTGTCCCGGAGCCGCCTTCAAATTCTGATCGTTTCGGGTAACGAACCAATGCCGATTCGATAGCTGACAATACGACAAGAGCGAAAGGCAGATCTCCTATCACGTTTGGGGTGGCATCGGGTTTATCCGCACAGCCGGATATCAGAGTTCGCGAAGCTCACAGCGAGCCGGTTTCTCTCGCATGCTCCAAAGAGCTGGCAAGTTACGTCAGTGCCGGAGCTCATGTTTGGATTCGCGGCGCAATCGACTGTCTCGGCGCTTCGAGTCAGGGGGCTGCATGTCGGAGAGGCTGCTCGTTGGTTTGTGTGCCATTGATCGTCCGGACACTCGCGCTTCAACCCAAGTCTCGGTCGCGATCGCATGGCTGCCGGATTTGATTCTGTAAAAAGCAAACGATGCTCGTGCGCGGAACGCGCCAGGTTTGTTCTGAGCGTGACGTACCGTCAAAAATTCGGAACGGTCGTTCACCGAACGGTTCTGCAAGGAGTGCCATTTCGGTTTCCGTTGGATCGACGCCAACTTTGATTGGTTCGCACCCGAAGTTCTGTCTGGGACGCAAGCGAGAGGAGATCAGAAGACGTAAATGATCTTGTACTCGTCGGGCTCGGTCCTCACGCAATGGCCAGGTATATTCCTCTGATCGAGAGCGCCGTCGCTAGCGGGCGAGGCTCGGGCTTCCATGTGGTTGAGCTCGCGAGCACGAAAAATGCTGTGCGTAGCTATAGCGCGACAATCTGGATGGGAAGCGCGCGACAATCAGGATGGCGAGTCGGTGTCGCGGCGGAGTGATGATTGTCGCAACGACTGTCGCGCAACGCTTTTTGAGCGCTGATTGTCGCGGAGCGTCAATCAGCGAGTGTTTTTGGTGTGGCGTGCGAGGGTGGTCGCCCTGGACCCCGCTTCCGTTCGAGCGCGGTGCGCCTGCGATAGCTTTCGACGTTCATCTCGACGATGGTGGCGTGGTGAACGAGATGATCGATGGCGGCGAGCGTCATAGCAGGATCCGGGAAGACCCTGTTCCATTCTCCGAAGGGCTGATTGGCGGTGATCAGCATGGAACACCGCTCGTAGCGTGGGCTGATGAGCTCGAACAGCACGCTGGTCTCGGCCTGGTCCTTGGTGACGTAGGCAAGATCATTCAGATCAGGAGGTCGAAGCGATCGAGGCGGTTAATGGCGGCCTCGAGATTGAGCTCGCGGCGCGCCACCCGGAGCTTCTGCACGAGATCGGTGGTGCGGGTGAAGAGGACGCGCCATCCGTTCTCGATAAGGGCCAGGCCGATCGCTGCCGCCAAGTGGCGTCTTGCGGCCGCCGGGCGGGGCGAACAGCCGCAGATTGGCGCCCTTGCCGAGCCAATCATCGCCGGCGGCGAGCGCGGTCACCTGCGCCCAGGAGATCATCGGCACAGCCTCAAAATCGAAGTTGTCGAAGGTCTTTCCAGTGGGCAGCCGCGCCTCGACGAGATGGCGCTCGACGCGGCGGCGGCCGCGTTCGGCGATCTCGTGCTCGGCAATGGCGGCGAGGAAGCGGGCCGCCGGCCAGCCTTCCTTGTCGGACTGCTAGGCAAATTGCGGCCACAGCACCTTGATGGCGGGCAGCCGCAACTCGTTGAGCAACAGATTGAGGCGCGCCGTGCGAGCTGCACCATGACCTGCGGCACGCAGGCCGGATCCGGCGCGAAGCGAGCGCGCAGCCGGTCGAGGTCGGGCAGTCGGCCGGCATCAAGCTCGGTCGCGAGCTGATCGTCGAGTTCGGCCTCGCAACCGCGCTCGTGAGGCAGAGCGAGCAGATCGACCATGAGCCGGCAGGCTTTCTTGTCCGGCAGCCGTTCGCGCAGGCGATCGAAGGTTCGGCGGTAGGCATCGCGTGGGAACAGCTGATCACGGTAGACGAGATTGAGCAGCGCCATTGGCTTGCGCCGCAAGGAATGGATCACGCGCCGATCGACGACCTGGTTCGTGCTTGCCAATGGAATGCGGCCGCCCACGCGGCAGGGTGACGAGATGGGTGCCGCCGACGAACACGTCGAGACGAGCGTCGTAAAGGCGCACCCGCAGTTGGTGCCAGATCAAACGCGACGGCGCGGTGTAGAACACCTTGCGCAAGGTGAAGCCGCCGCTTGACGTCACGCGGACAATCACCTCCTCCTAGTCCGAGGTGCGGCGATCTGGCAACCCCTGCAGCGTGGCGCGCTCGTGGTCGATGCGCTTGGTGTTCGGGCATTGCGGCGGCTGACGATCTCGTCGATGAAGCCGCTATAAGCGGCGAGATCATCGAAGTCGGCAGTGCCGCGCAACAGCAGCGCATCGGCGATCGTCCGCTTGAGATGGCCATGGAGCTCTCGATCGCCCCGTTCGCGTGGGCGATGCCGCCATTGTTGCGGGAAGGCCGCATGCCGTAGCGGGCGCAGAGGTCCTCGAACCGCCGGGTCAGATCGTCCCTCCCATTGCAGTCGAGATTGCAGAAGGCGGCCGACAGGCTGTCGGTCCGATGCTCCCGCGGTGCCCCACCGAGCGACCAGAGGGCATTCTGCAGCCCTTCGGCCAGGGCAACGAAGCTCTCGCCACCGAGCACGACATGGGCGTGTTCAAACCCGCAATAGGCCAGCCGGAAGTGATAGAGGCGATGATCGAGCGGCACGCCCGCGATGGTGACCCCAAGCTCGCCCACATCGGTGAAGTCGGAGAGGCCGACCTGGCCCACGTCATGGGTCTGGCGGAAGATGACCTCCTGCTCCCCGCCATGGATTGCTCGCCAGGCGCGGATCCGGCGCTCCAGGGTGCGGCGGATTCCGCGCCCCCAGCTCAGGATGCCGTCGGAGTATCTCCTCGAAGATCGCCACGGGCCGCACGCCGGGAGCCGCCTTCAGCATCGGCACGACCTCCAGGTCGAAGACGTTGGCCAAGGGGTCCGGCTGGCGCCTTTGCCGCGGTGACTTCTTGCGACGGAAGACGCAGATTCTTCTCGAGCCGATAAGCGGTCGACGCACTGAATGACGCCTTGGTTGCCGCCACTGGCGGGCTATCGGTCTGACGGTACTTCATGTAGAGCCTCATCTGGTGATCTGTGATGTGTCGGCCGGGCAAGCGAGTGATTCCTCTTGGCGGAAGAACCACTTGCATAACCCAGCCGGCCGCGATCACCAGTCCGCGCGGTCCCGTTCGGATCGCGCCGACGCCGGGCTCGTAACTCCGGTCAGGCTACGCCCTCCCTGCGTCACGGGCCCGCCGAAGCTCTCTCATCCTGATTGACGCTGCACCTCCATCCTGATTGCCGCGCCGCAGCGTGCCTTTTTCGAGAGCCGCGCGTGCAAGCCGATGAGTATCTCTTGGGTACCCGATCTCCGAGTACGCATACGACGAAGGCCGCCTGATTGACGCATGCGCGCAAGCGCGACGAGCTCTATGAAGGGCGTTGCGTGAAGATCAGGCAGCCTGCTGATCGGCGGGAGTGTCGCCTTGGCGGAGGAGCTTCCATTCCCAGGGTAGCAGTTCGTGCAGACGCGATACGGGAAGATCGGCGATACGGGCGACGATATCGGCGAGCCAGGCCTTGGGATCGACATCGTTGAGACGACAGGTGGTGATCATCGTCAGCATGATGGCGGCGCGGTCGGCACCGCGCAGGCTGCCGGCGAAGGTCCAATTGCGCCTTCCCAGGGCGATGCCTCTCAATGCGCGCTCAGCACAATTGTTGGTCAAGCAGATCCTGCCATCATCGAGAAAGCGGGCGAAGTCGTCCCAGCGCCTGAGCATGTAATTCATGGGCTTCAGGACCTCGGAGGAGCGCGAGAGGGGTTCGCGCTCGAGGAGCAGCCAGGCATGCATGTCCTCGAGAAGCGGCTTGCTCTTTTCCTGGCGCACGGCGCACCGCTCGTCGGCGCCGCGGCCGTTGATGGCGCGCTCGATCTCGAACAAAGCGTCGAGGCGTCTGACCGCCTCCAACGCGATCGGCGAGACCGGTTTGCCCCTGTGGCCTTCCCAAGCGTTCTTCTCGATGTCGGCCAGCTCGAAGAAGCCCCGCCGCGCATGGGCGAAGCAAAACGCCGGCGTAATCGGCAGCACCTTCTTCTGCGGATCGAACAACGGCTCGAAGCCGTTGTAGCAATCAGCTTGCAGGATACCGGCGAAGGCGGCCAGATGCTTCTGTGGATGCTCGCCTCGACGGTCGCTCGAGGCGTAATAGACCGCCGCCGGTGGCGCTGGCCCGGCGAAGGGCCGGTCATCCCGCACATATGTCCAGATCCGACCGGTCTTGCACTTGCCCTTCGCCAGGATGCGGATGGTGGTGTCGTCGCCATGCAGGCGCTCGGCAGCAAGCACATGGCGTTCGATCAAGTGGAAGAGCGGCATGACGGCGAAGGTCCCGTGGCCGACCTGGTCGGCCAGCGTCGACAATGGCAGGTCGATCCCCGCGGCCTTAAAGCGCGCACTCTGGCGATTAAGCGGGATGTGCATGCCGAACTTGTCGAACAGAATCGTCGCCAGCAATTGTGGGCCGATGAAGCCGCGCGGCGTCGCGTGGAACGGCGCCGGCGGCTGGCTGATCTTCTCGCAATCGCGGCAGGTGAACTTCTCGCGCACTGTCTCGATGACCTTGAAGCGGCGCGGGATCTCCTCCAGCGTCTTGGTCACATCCTCGCCGATCTTCGCGAGCCGCGATCCGCCGCAGCAGGCGCAGCTCGTCGGAGCCTCGATAACGATGCGCTCGTGTTCGATGTCGTCCGGCCAGGGCTTGCGTACCGGCCGCTTGCGCGTGAAGGCGCGCACGCTCTGGGTCTTCGCCGCCGCGGCCTGAGCCGCAAGCTCATCCTCGCTCGCCGTGGTGGCGAGTTCTTCGAGTTCCAATTCCAATTGTTCGATCAGACGCGCCGTGCGCTCGGAGCGCTGCCCGTACAGTTCGCGCTTGAGCTTCTCGATCCGCAGCTCGAGATGCGCGATCAACGCCGCGTTGTCCGACAGCTCCGCCCGCGCACTGGCAGCCACCGCCTCGGCGAGCAGCCGCGCCTCACGCTCGGCCTGCAGCGCCGCCAGGGCACTCACAAGGTCCGATGGAAGTTCGTCCGGCTTCGATATCATGAAGCCATTGAATCAGATCAAGCAGCAGATTCAAACCCAAAACGGCTATCCGATCCGCGTCGGACGCTGGGCTTCCTGCGGGTTGCGCCAATCGATTCCGGACAACAGGTAGCCCATCTGCGCCGGAGAGATCGTCACTGCTTCGCCCGCAACCGAAGGCCAGATGAACCGCCCTCTCTCCAGCCTTTTGGTGAACAGGCATGCTCCCTGGCCATCGTGCCAGATCACCTTCACAAGATCGCTTCGGCGACCGCGGAAGACAAACAGATGACCGCTGAGCGGGTCCTTGCGCAGCACCTCCTGCACCTGGAGTGCCAGCGTTGGAAAGCCTCGGCGCATGTCCGTGTAGCCTGTCGCAAGCCACACGCGCGCGCCCGTCGGAACCGGGATCATCGGCGTACCAAAGCATCGAGAACGCGACGTAGTGCGTCTCCATCAACGTCGCCATCGACCCGGATGCGGTGCCCGCTACCAAGGTCGATCTCGATGATGCCCAGGCTCTTCCGTCGACGCGCCGCCGTCGTCGTCAGCGGCGCTTCGGCCACCTCCCGCGGCGGCACAGACGGCCCAATCTCGACCGGCACGAACGGCGCTATACTCGCTTCAGCGTGCTTGCAAAGCTCTTTGCGCCACCTGAACAGCTGGCTTACATGAAGGCCAGCCATGCGAGCCACCTCGGAAACGCAGGCTCCGGGCTCGAGCGATGCTGCAACAAGCCGTTCCTTCTTATCCTGCGACCACCGGCGTCGCCGCTCGACCGATGTGATCACCTCCGCCCTCGAAATCGTCATAGCGCTTCTCCTAGGATTACCCCTAGGACCTGCAGCGTTCGCGTCCGTCAAACAAGGCGGCCCTCAACGGAGGAATACATCTCCGACCACAGGGCATCTGGTACTCCGGCGAGGGGGAGGACGCTCTCAGAGCGTTGGCAATTCCACGCTCTAAAGTCATTGTCTCGACCGAACCGAACGCCCATCTGGAGTACCTGCGCGCTGCGCTTGGACTTGGCCTTGATTGTCTGGTCGACAAGCCAGTTGTGCTTCCAATGGGTTCGAATGGGCGACCTGCAGTCGACAGAGTTGTTGGGGGGCGGCGGAGCTCGAGGCGATCTGTAGCCGGAGGCGGTCGTTGTGTCGTGATGGCGCCGCGCCGGTACAACGCAGCCTACGACCTGATTGGAGCTTATGCGCGTCAAGCCTCTCGTAAGCTCCGCACGCCCATTACCTATATTGGCCGCCAGAGGCCCGAAGTTGTCTTCAATATCACCCAGAAGGCTTCAAAAATATCGACGTGGTGATAGCCGGAATGACAAAGCATTCCATAGCCATACCGATATGGATGGTCCTGGCGGGAGAGAATCTCATCTTCCGCGTTCCAGACCTCCTCGTGATGTTCGATGTTGGTCCCGAGCCGCGCGATGAAGGCTTCGGTGCAGGCGATGCCGGTATATCCACGTCCCGCCTCGCTACGGGGAGAAAATGGCTTGATGCAAACGATCTACCGGGCACATGCCCTGCTTGAGTGCTGTCGGTGAGCAGTACTCGAGCCAATCCATACGACAAAAGTCGTCTCGTCGGGGACAGAGTCAGAAGCAAACTACAACACAACACTGGCGGCAACGAAACAAAAGAGAGAGAGCACATGGAACGATCGTGAGTTGAATTTAAGTATTCTTTCCTCCAGAAGGCACAAGAAGTGGGAAAGAGGTGCAAGCGGACCTGCGGAGAGCGGTGATGCAAACCGAACGAGTTTCGTTCGCGGGGCGGAAGCGTCGGCCTCACCTGAGCTATCCTATTGGGCCTAGGAACCGCTACTTCAAGAGCAGACCCGTAGAGACCGGAAGCGCGGACATAATGTCAAGTGTCGCGATTGTTGCAAGTGTTATGTCGCACTGACGACGCATGTCACGATGCAGTCGGTATTCCTTGGTGCCGCCGTTGGAGTCGCAAGCTTCCACGCTTGTATCGACATTTCTCGGAGTATTGCGGTGCGAGATTTTGCGATCGCTGTCGCGTGGTACGGGATTTGCTGTTCTCGTCCTTAGATCGTCTCGGCTCCGGGAGAAACACATGGTCGATGTGCAAGACGTGGTGCTGTCCGCACGGGAAAAACAGTGCTTGCAGTGGGTAGAGGAGGGTAAATCATCCTGGGCAATCGGAGTCATACTTGAGGTTAGCGAGAATACTGTCAATTTTCACCTTAAGAACGCGATGCGAAAGTTGGAAACAACCAGCCGCACCCATTGCGTTGTCAAGGCGCGCCGCCTCAGGCTTATCTGAGTTATGAGCAGCCTGCTGCCATTCAGCCCGTGCCCGGCGACCCCTATCGTCAGGTACCGGAATCAATCCGCTACAATCCAATCTCGTCTCCCGAGAGCAGCGGGTTGCGCGACCCATGATCTGGCGGTTCCGGGGTGCGATTGCTCCAATGCATCGCCGGTCTTCTGGCGTTGGATCCCTGCAACCAGACCCAGCTGCGGCCGAGGAAGCCGCCCGCGAACGGAGCCCTGATTCGCGTCCGCCAGGGGACGATCGTGTACGGCCTGGAGAGCCGCGGTGTGCCGTGCTTTCGAATCGCCGCACTATGATGCTGCGGGTCTGAGTTTCTGGAGCATCCGACGGTGCCGCCGTCATACTAGCGACAGGGGCGCCGCCCGTATCGCCCAGGCAGCTGAGCGTTCGCGCTTGATGGAGCAACGCGCGCTCAGCTTTCGCTAATGCCATGCGCCCTTTCTTGCGGCCGGTTCGAATTGAGTAGGGTGCGCCGCCGATCCAAAACTACTGGGTGGCGCGGAAAACGCGCATTAAGATCGGTATCTCGAGCGCAAGCAGAGCGACGGCGCCGTTATCGAGCTCGTCAGGAACGGGTGAACAGTAACCGAGATCGGACAGAATCGGAATGTCATTCCGTTTCGCAGCGAGAGGGCCCGGCTAACCAGAGTCTCCGGTCCTCTACTATGTGGTCGCCACGAAGAAAGTTTATGGAGTGTGGCGCTTTGCCAATTCAAGGCATAAAGTTCTTATCGCGCCGTTTGCAAGACGCAGCACACCCCGCTCGCCGTTGTCGACCGAGCACTCCAAACGAGTTCGTAGCCGATCATAGAGCAGGTTCGAGGATTATGTGCCAGGATCGGATCTGTCTCCACAAAGCCAGGCCTTTATAAATGCGGCGCTCACAAGAGCCTCATGAGGCGGGATACGCTCCGGTTCGATCCGATCCATGATGAAAAGACCCCAAACAAGTCTGACACACAGCGCAACAGTTGTCGTGCCGGAGCTCGGGTTCTTTGGAGGTGTAAACGCGATCCGTGCCCTCACACCCTCACTGGACCAGTGATGCAGCGGATAGTTATAGAGGCGCTTCTTAAAACTATAATGACGGACGTACGGCTTCGATCCAGCAAGTGTGCCTTCGAGTTTTGCGTAATACCGTCTGTGAAAACCTCGTTGTCGATTGCCCCTACTTCAACGACCCCTCCTCGGGCTTGAACAGTAGGTGTGCCGGATGGTGCTTTGCACCAAACACCTGGTCATCAAATCCGGTCTGGACCAGCTTATCGAGAACTAGGCCTGCAGGGTGACGCACAGTCCGAAGACCAATGTGCGAAGCTACATCAGCGGCCCATTTAGCAAGCCGGCAAGCATGGCCGCTTCGCTCAGGTCGATGTCCTGAACGCGTTTGTTGAGATAGAGCCGTGCCGCGTCACTCACGCCGAAGGCAGCGCCTCCGATCTGCACCCGGCTCAATAGATCGTTAGGATTTCACCTTGGTGAGCCGCCATTCGAGCCAAGTCGCGACAAGTGCCTCGCGAACCCTGCCTCGACGCTGCCTCCAGTTGACCGGAATAGAATTCTCACAACCTGCTGGCTAACGGTCAAGATGTATGCCGTCTACGTCCCAATTAGCATAGAGTGAGCGGGCGATAGCAGCAAGGTCAATGCCGAAATCGCTGTAGAAGCGACAATCGTCGGTCGCAAGCGTCGCCTTGATCAAGACGTCCGGAAGCTCTTTCGGTCCAATCGAGATACACGTAGCGCAAGCGCTGGTCTGACCCGCGCGGCAGTCCGGCAGACACACTATAGGGTCAGAGTCCTCGTCCCAATTCTGCCCTGCGGTCTCATGAAAAACCGGGATTGTCACGATCAAGGACAGTATCAGGCTGATGATTCAAATGTTAGAGCCTCCGAAAGCGGCTCGACGATCACCCAGCGTAACGATCGGCCAACACGCGGCGCACACCGCATCAGCTCCGCAATCATAGTGGTAATTGAACAGATAGGCGTGGCGATTCCCATTATACGCTTTTGGATCGCGGCGGTCCGGCTTCGCGGCATCATCTGATTCACTTACTGCTTTCGATTATCTGGAGTTCGCGCGTCGAAAGGCGCGCCGCTGTCGGCGTGCCGCTCGGTTCCTTGTTTCCATGGTTTTCATTGAAAGCGCCGAAAGAAAAGCTTGTGTGGTGGTGCAATCAGACAATTCGGAAGGTGCGACACACTGCGGCTAGAACGACACAACGCCAGCTTGCAAATGGGGCGTCAGCTCTGAGGCGATGAGGCCACTACGGCCGCAGTTATGAGGGTGATCGCGGACCGTGAATCGTTCAGCCGGCACGCTGTATTCTCGATGGCATCTAGTCTGCAGCATCCGATGCTGGTTGCCAGCAACAAGCGAGCCTTCGCTAGTCGGCATCACGGCTGAAGCTGTCACTGTGGTATATCATTGCTTGCGCGTCTCGGAAATTTGAGTGGTGCTTTCGCAGGAGCAGCGGATTGGGCATAAGCCATATGCAGCCGCGCGCGCTCTCGCCGCCTGCGAGAATGCCCGCTGCGGACGGCATAGTCGGCGCCAGGCCCGGCGATAAAGATCAGAGCGAGAAGAACAAATGCGGCCATCAAGATTCATCCATTCCAGCACCGCCTCGCAGATCGTCAACGTGCTGTGCCGTCGTTAATGAGGCGGGTAATGTCTCAGTTGAGCGAATCGAACCTTTAGCTGGTACAACTTGACGCTAGGTACGATTCAAGCCTTTAGGAGGTCTTGGGGCATGGTTGCTGGATCACTCGGGATGCGTTGGAAGACCAACTCTCGATTGGCCCAGGTGTTGGGCTGTTGCAAGTTGTGCGGTCTGGGCGTAGTGCCCTAGCATATGTCCGTTGCGCCAGAGAGGCTGACGTCGTCGCCGTCGCGGTGATCGGTCGTTATCTGCGCAAATCCATGCGAGCTTTCGATCTGAACACCATGTGAGTGGGCGCGACTGAGAGCGTTCAATGGGTATCGGCAAAGGCAAAGCCACCCCCGAGCCTCCTAAGAAAGGCGCTTGTCGATACCGATGAGTATGGCCCCGAACTTATTTAGCCTTGGCGAATTGCGCAGATGGCGCGTCTGTTTGTCGGACAAGAATTTCAATGGTGCCCAGGCAATTGTGCCGTGCAGGGTAATCCGTCTGAAACGCCCGACCTGCGCATCTCGCCCAGCGCTTGCTCACTAAAAAATGCACGAAAGCTGTTCAAGGGCTTTCCGGAGCGCTGTCCGGAACGACCTCACTCTGCAGTCGGCCCTCGCTTTGAACTGCGAGGCCTCGCCTATGTGAACTTTTGGGGCTCCGACTGCGACGAGCTACTAGCCCAGGAGAACGGGTTTGCATGATGCAGCAAGCGGCCTAGCGAACTGCATAGGCGTGTCTGGCTCGTGTGCAGCAGAGCCCCGACCCATAGGGCGGGGGCTTTCGATCCGCCGTTCGAACGACAGATCAACACTTGAGAAGAATCGAACCGCCGAACTTATACTTGAGCCGTGCGGTCATGAGATCGAACTCCTGGCGGATGCGATCGGTCCCATCGGCGGGCGCGGCGAAGTTCACCGCCGCGGGCTGCTTGAATGAATGATCGGGCTCGAAGCCAATCGACCAGTTCGGCGCGAAGCCGTACTCGATGCCGGCTCCCAACGCGCCGCCCTAAAGAACGTGCTCGCCGTTCCTATGCGGCGCGCCCGTGAGGCTCGAGCTGATCTGATAGGTGTTGCTCGTCACTGCGCCGCCGCCTTTGGCATAAAGCAGTACCTTATCGAAGGCATAGCCGATCTGCCCCGTGACGAGACCGAACGCATCAACCTTGGTGTGGTTGACGTCCGAAAACGTGACACTGACGTTCGAGCCGTGCAAATCAGCCCAGTTTCCCTGCCCTTCAACACCAATGACGATCTGGGCCATCTGCCATCGATAGCCGATCTGGGCACCCACAGTTGCGCCGGTCGCATCATGACAGCCCTCAGGCGTGCCGCCATTCAAATCCCAGCATTCGAGCTTGCGCGGAAACCACCGTCCATGCCGATATAGTAGCCGCTCCAGTCGTGGATCGCAGCCGCGACAGGCTGCGGAGCTTTGGTCTAGAGAGGCTGGACGGGCCGCGCAGGCAGATCCGCACCAAATGCGGGCGTCGCCACGCCGAGCACCACAATGCTTACAGTCGCAAGCAACAAGTTCTTCATTTCTACTCTCATCCCTTGAGGGCCCCAGCCTCGTGCGTCTTAACAAACTCCGCGCGAAATGCTGTAACTGCTTCGCAACATTTGCACCTAAAGCAATATTCTTATCGAACGCTGCGTCAGGTTGCGGCTTTTCAGGTCATCTCCAACTGCGCCCCAATGTTCGGTCGCATGCGGGCAAAGCTAGCGTACGTGTGGAAGTGGGCTGCTGATCTAGCGGATAAACCACACGAGAAGCCAGATGATGCCAAGCCACACCGCAATGGAGAAGAGCAAGGCGTTTTGCAACGTCCTCGCTCGTATCCTGTGACGCCATCGAAGGAGCTGCGATGAGCAACCGGTGAACCGCCGACCGCGTACAACAGCTATCACGTCATCGTAATCTGCAAACCGGAAGTGGCTGCGATGCTTGCGAATGTAGGCCAGCCGCTCAGTGGGTGAGAGGCACTGTGTCCACACCTCCCATGCCTCATCATCAAAACACGCGATATTTTCAAGGACTTCGACGAGGCGTTCGTCAGGCTTCATGATGCATCCGCTGTACTGCCGGTCGCGGATGGAGTTCTAGGAAGGAAGCCGCACCGCCGAAACTATCAGTTTTGGTAGGCTACTTCAGGGAATCTAGCTCGGCCAGGAACCATTGGTCATGGTCAGCGCGAGTGTGATCCTGACGCGAGATCAAATCCGAGGCGTGCGAGCGCTCTGCATCTCTCGTTTCACGCAGTGCAGATCGCGACGGGCGACGAGGCGCCGTAGATGCCGTCGTAAATTGAAAATACTCCTCAGCGACGGCGTCGCAATCGTGCTCGTCTCGTCGAAAATCTTTGTCAAAAATGCGGAAGACTTATGGAGAGAAGAGGTCACCGTCTCCTTCTGGGGCTGTTCGCCTGCCCACGCTCCTGCCGCTAGCCGCGGTTATCGCGCTCAACTCCAGGTTGGTCGCGACGAGTTCGTTTGTGAGTTCGTCGAACAGCTTGATCGCTTGGAGCGCGAAGTTGCCCTGGCAGATGAGTTCAGCCACGACCTCCAATTGGAGAGCAATCCGGTTCTGGAGGTGCTGAATGCACGACTTGAAAACAACCTCCTTCGGTTTATCGGTTCTGGGGACGGGGTACAAAAGCTGGCCATTCGTTCCAGCTTCGTCGGCAGAACGTGGTAGTCTGCGGGAGAGCCAATCGCTGTTGCTCAAGGTACAGAGCGCATAGGCTTTCATCGGAGCAGGAGGAAGATGTTGATCGGGGTGTGCAGCGAGAAGCCGAGAAATCGAAGCTCGCCGGCCCGAACGGCCGCTACGCTGCATCGAATCATGGTCATCGCGATGATGGCCAGAGCGGTCCACCAGGGAACGGTGCCCGTGAGCGCAAGCTGAGCGAGCGCGGCAGTCGGCGAGCAGCAGCGGCCCGAGGTTCTGTCCGACCGCGTCGAGCGTGAGTCCGGTCGAGGTCGGGCAGCAGGTGCAAACCGAGCAGCGTGTCGCGGTAGGTGCTGCGTGCCCAGCGGAGCTGTTGGCGCAGATACGGCAAGAGCGTGTCCGGGACCACCGTGGCGGCGATGGCGTCCGGAACGTACTCGGTTCGGAACCCCCGCCTTGAGCATGAGGATGGTCAGATGACGGTCTTCACCGAAGTCGCTCGGCTTTCCCCGGAAGAACTGCGTCTCGTATTGGTCGAGCAGCAACATGAGCGCGGCACGGCGGTACATGGCACATGGCCCGCAGCAGCACATGACGGCACCAAAGCGCGTCTGCGCAGCGCCCTCCTCGTTGCAAGCCAACCAGTACTCCATATTGATCAATCGGGTCAGCCAGCTGTCGTTTCGGTTGCTGGCCTTCAATTGGCCCATGGCTGTCGCGGCAAGCGATCGACGAGCGGGGGCATGCGTCAATGCATCTTGCGATGGGCGCTCAAGATGCCGACCTCGCTAAGGCGATCCTGCGTGCGGTGCGGTTCGCTGGCCATGAACATTTTCATTGCAAAGTCCAGCGAGTTGTATGCTCGGTCGCGGATTGCCTGCGGCAAATCAGGAGTTGCGTCGATCGCAGCGCGCGCGTCGCTCATAATCTTATCTTTTGCGGAAAGAAGCTTCGCGTCTAAAATCACATGAAGCGTCTCTCGAAGGTCAGGTAAGATTGAGCTGTCGCCATCGATCAATTCTCGAAGTTTGAAAAATATACGCTCGACTGCTACCATCGATCCTAGGACTGACATCAGTCTTGGTGACATCATAGACGATCTCCTTCTCCAGCCAGATTCTGGCGACCTTTCCAGCGGAAACAGATCTGTCCCCGTTTAACGCCCGCGCGCGAGGTGACCTCGAACAGGCAAATGACTGGGCTTACGTTTCCGCTGCTACGCTCCAGCGGGCGCGAGACGGATGTTCAAGAGTTGCTCAGGGGAACTCGCAATGATTGCGATTTGCGAGCAAGGCGTTTATTGTTCCTGTGCTCCTAGGCAGCAACCCAGGGTACGTGCGGTGGCGTCCAAAACCGGTATGGAGGGTGTTCGCCGTTTTCGGTTTGCCATACGGTGGATGTCTACTGAAGGGCCCGTGCTCTTCCGCTTGTTCACTCCGATCGCTCTGTTGACGAGGTCGAATCCGCCGAGTGATCTCACGCAAAGCTGGTGATCCGATATCCTGGTGCTCGGAGCGCCCACGCGTTTTGCGATTCCGTGGCTGGACCGAGATCGAGGCTCATGATCTTGCGAGGGTGTGTGTTGGTCGTGCGCCACGCTGAGTTCGATCAATTTATTGATTCTCCACCGGCCGTCTGGTCGAGCCCAGGAAGCGAGCAACTTAAACGCACAGACCAGTTCCATGTGCAGGATCCCCTATCTCGGATTGATTCATTTCGTCTGTCTTACTGTCCCCGTCACTGCACGGCTATGCTGTGCAAACCGTGCATTTCACCCACCAGCGGCCCCCGCGTTTCTCCGCGCGCAGCCTGCCGCGGCGGATTCGCGAGAGCACGGCTTCGGGGCTTATGTGATTCATCGCTGCGAACCGCTGAACGGTGAGGTAGTCCTCATGGAGAGGTGGAGGGGCGCCAATGCCGTGCGCAGCCAGCAGAATGCGCAGCGAAGCCAGCTCCGCCAGCACGATCTCGAGCTTACGCGCGATCTCCTCCGTCCGGTCGGAGCGCCGCCGGCACTGCGTCACGATAGGCCCGCTCGGGTGATAAGCCACACCTTGGATTGGTCTGGAATGCAATCGACGAGCAGGCGGGCCAAAGCGGGATCGGCGTGAGCAAACTCACCTGTCCAGACAAACCAATGCTCGGACAATCTCAACCCAGGCGAAATGAGCGATAGGCGATTTATTGTTGTTAAGCGTTCTGTTTGCTGATGCAGCCGAAAGGGGGCGCGTGCACGTAAAAGCCATTTGAACGATAGGAGCGGCTGACCGAACCATTCGGCTGCGGTGCTCATCGGCGTCGCTATAACCATTTATTGTCAGGTCAAGGGCGAACTTATTGGAATCGCTGTTGGGTCATAGCCTGCGCTCCGCCGCTATGAGCTCGGAGTGAATCGCAGTTGCGGTGTTGAGGCAGGCCTCCAGTGGCAGAGATCCGAAGGCGAGCTGGCAAAGGAGATAGTTGACGCCTGCCTCTTCGACGTGATCGAGAAGAGTTTGGCGCACGGAAGCGCGCGTTCCGACAACGCACAGTTCACTCTCAATTGCAGCATCCAAGGTCAGGGGCAGGTTGGACGGAGGCGGGATGTCATTGAGCTCGTACAGGAACTTAAAGCTTTTGAGCCATGTTTCGTAGGCAGGCGCGGCTAGGGAATGGGCCGCTGCTTCAGAGCTGGCAATCACGACCATGCGGAGCAATGCGAGAAATGGCGCTGAGCTGTTGGCGTCACCCTTAAGGTTTCGATTAGCGCGATAGACATCGGTTATCTTGCGAACGGCAGCAGAGGGGCCCATGCACGCAAGATTGGCGCCATTTGCCGCCGCCCAGCGGGCGGAGTCCGGCCGATTTGTTGCAATCCATGTCGGGGGACAAGGACGCTGGTGAGGTGAAAGCGTCAAAGGGACGTCGCTCAGCGCAAAATGCTGCCCTTCGTATGAGAGCGGGCCGCCATTCATCGCGCCAACGAAGATTTGGGAAGCTTCCTCGTAACGGCTCGAGGCGACATCGGCTCCAACGCCAAAATAGCTCAGTTCGATCGGCAGAGAGCCGCGACCAAGGCCGACCTCAACCCTGCCGCCGCTCAGGTGATCCAACATGCAGATCTCCTCGAATGCACGCAGCGGGTGATAGAGGTTGAGCAGCATGACTAAAGGACCGACGCGAAGTCGCCGTGTGCGTTGTATGACGCTTGACAGAAACAAGTTCGGCGACGGACCCAGTCCATGCGGAGTGCAATGATGCTCCGCCAGATGATAGGCATAGAAACCGAGCCGGTCGTAGGCCTCCGCCAGGGTAAGGCGGTCAGCGTATTGCCGGGTGATATCGCGGCCGTTCTCGTCAAGATGATCAAAGATCCCGCAGGTCAGGTTTGAGGGAACAACGTTTCTCACTCAGTTATCTCCTATAAAGAGAGGACGGGAATCCGCCGGGTTTCGGGAGTGCAAAAGGCGCTCGCTGGCAATGCGCTGTGTTACTGCGGAGCCGTTCACAACTGGTCGTAGTGCGGCGACTGGAGAAAAACTGACTCAGCGCTGCGTCGCGAAGCTGCATCAGGTGTGGGTCCGGATCGATTGCGACGGAGATCTATGACATGAGTGGAAGGGACCACTAGCCACGACATCCCACTTTCCTAAGAATGCTGCCGACGGCTGCAAGAAACGCATCCATCTGGCGCTTTGTACCGATGCTAACCCGAATGCACTCTTCCAGGCCGGCATCCGGAAAGAAGGCAACAAGGACTCTCTGGTCTTGCAACGCCGCCTGCCACCATCTGCCGCCCTGGCCTACCGGCACACGGGCGAGGAGGAAGTTCGCGTGGGAAGGCGTTACAGAGAACCCAAATTCAGAGAGGGCGGCGGTTACGCGCTGGCGCTCAAGCCTGACGTGGCGATGGTTCTGCTCGTAGGCATCGCGATGCGCAAGGACGCTCATGCCCACTGCCTGCGCGACCACATTCATGTTGAATACATTCTGGATGTTCCGAAGCCGCCCAATCAGCTCGGGATGGCCGAAACCGAAGCCGACGCGAATGCCAGCGGTGGAATGACTCTTGGAAAACGTCCGCAGCACCAGAAGATTCGAATGGCGCTCAACAAGGCGTAGGCCGTCCTCAGGTGCGAAATCGACATAAGCTTCGTCCAATACGATCAATTGGTCGGATCGTATTACGAGGCGTTCGATCTCGGCGAGCGGAACAAAGGTTCCGGTCGGATTGTTTGGGTTGGCCACTAGAATGAATTTGGCATCTTTAGCCGCCCCGAACAGCAGCTCATCCATGGGCAAGCAGCCAGGTTCAGACCAGGGAATTTCAATGAAGCGGGCCCCTTGCAACATGGCAAGCTTGCGATTGAAGGAAAAACCCGGCGACATCATTGCGACCTCGTCGCCCGGGGCAAGAAAGGCTCTGTAAATGAGGCTGAGCAGTTCAGACGATCCATTGCCAGCCATCACGCGATCAGTTGCAATGCCATAGGCAGCTGCGGCCGCTTGCCTCAAGCTGACATTGTCGTCTTCTGGATAGCGGTATTGCAGCTCGAGAGCTGCAATTGCGCTTCGCATCACGACGCCTGGCAAAGGAAAGGGGTTCTCGTTCGTGTTTAGTTTCACGCAATTGTTGTCGGTGGTGGGCCGCCCGGACGGTAGAGCATTCAATTCCCGAGCCACCGGTGAGAGCGCGGAAAGCATAGTCTGCAACTTTGCATCCAAAGTGGTGTCTCCCCTTTTTGTCCACGAGAGTAGTTGAGGGCGTTCGGCGAGCCTACGTGGGTGCGTGCGCTTTGTTCGGACCCGAGAAGCGCGAGGCTCGCGTGAATGTGAGTGTTGGAAGGCGGACTTGGCTCTAAGGGCCGTACCGGATCAGACTCCGTCTCAAGGTCCGAAAGCGATCAGCACGGATCAGGCGTCGCACGGCGTTTTCCGAGCCAATACCTGCTTCTAGGAAAGGGATGGAAGGCCACGTCCCTCGACCGAACAGCGCAGCTAACGATTGGCTCGAACTCGCGCAATCCGCAGACGGACTGCGCGTGACTGACATCGTTTCACGACGTACGTTCGTTCTAGAGAGGTCCTGACAGCTCACTCCCGAGAGCGAGGCGGGCATCAATTTCACTGGCTGGAAGAAGACACCGGTCTTCGTCGGCCTTACGAATGTGGATGTCATGCTCACTGCAGTGGCACCAGACGAATGGGAACGTACTCTTCGGGCGGCCCTGCGAGCGCGCACGATAGCTGTGATAGCATTGCTGCGAGGGTGAGAAATGCTGCGACTGCCGCGATTGCGAGGCACGTGAGCAGCGCGTAATCGATATATCGAGGATGGTTCATCATTCGAACGCTCCGTACGGTGTTGGCACGGGCGGTCAGTTCTGCTCGACCGCTTCGACGGTATTGTCGCGCCAGCGGTAAACGCTGAAACCAGGAGCGGCATTGTCTCCCTTGGAGTCGAATCTAACAGTGCCAATAGCCGTGTCGATTGACTCGGAGCGGAGGGCCGCAGCGACCCGCATAGCATCGAAGGTGCCGGACCGTTTGACGGAGTCGGCCCATGCGTGAACCGCGGCATAAGCGTAGAGCGTGTAACCTGCGGCGGTTAGGCCCGAACCCTTGAGCTTGGCGACAGCAGCTGCGCCTGCAGCATTCTTCGTCGGGTCCGGCATAAAGGTAAAGAGCGTGCCGTTCGCGGCCTCGCCGGCAATGGCCCAAAAGTCGGTTGTCATCAGCGGATCGTTGGCGATCACGGTCAGACGTGCGCCCGCCTCCGCGGCTTGACGCACGATCAGGCCGATCTCGTTGTAATAGCCGCCGATATAGACGAGCTGGATTCCCTCTCGCTTCAGTCGCGAAACGAGAGCGGTATAATCCTTCTCGCCTGCAACATAGCTTTGTCGAACGGGATGCTCGCCGGCTGCACGAAGGCGCGATTCAACGATATCGGCGATACCCCTGCCTGCTGTGCTCTTGTCGTCGAGGACTGCGAGCTTTGCACCTTGGTGATGCCGCGCGATGTATTCGGCGGCAACTCTGCCTTGCTGGTCATCGCGGCCGCAAATCCGAAACAGGGTCGTTAGGCCACGCTCTGTCAGACGGGGATTGGTGGACCCAGGTGAAATCTGAATTACCTCGGCTTCGGCGTATATGTCTGAAGCCGGAATCGACGACGATGAACAGAAGTGACCAACGACGAGCTTGATTCCGTCAGTTGTCAGGCGATTGTCGACAGCGACAGCCTGCTTGGGATCGCATGCGTCGTCGGCGATTCTCAATATGAGCCTTGTGTCAGGCAGCAGACCCGAAGCATTTATCGAATCCACAGCTGCGGCCGCTCCATCGCGTATCTGCGCGCCGAGCGCCGCAGTGCTTCCCGTCATCGAACCCGCTATGGCAATGTAAACATCTTTTGCCCTGGCGCTCGAGCTCAGGGCCACGGAAAGGAGCGCAGCAGCTGCAAGCCTGTGAATGCGAAGGATCGTCATATATGAATCCCGGTGTCTCGCGAGACGACTTGGTCTGCTTCGCCATTCTGGTATGACGCGGCGGCCAACAATCTGGCGCAATGATGTTTGGATCGAACTCAGGTTGCGTACGAATAGGCTCAGGTTGTTGCCAGGTTGGGCCATAAGCTTCGGGCGGGCACGGACGAGCAGACGTTCCGACACTGGGTCAAGAGAAGCGGTCGTCTAGGGGCTGACAGGACCAATATCGAACATTCTGCTGATACCCGGTAGATTCGCCAGTCTCCCGTGCTCGACAGGCGTGTGCCGAGGAGGCGCTTGGAAGGCGCGTACGACCATCCATCGACTTGTTCTCGTCGAGAACTCTCACCGAGAACTTCCGAAACTAATGCCGATCATTGGAGTCTCCCTCGGTTTAACCGGCGCTCTGTCTGTCGCCCGTCGCAGCGTCGATGCTTTAGAAGGTACAATGTGACGCTACGTACGAGTCAAGTACTTCGAAGCGTGCTCGTTGGGGTTGATTGCCAAGATCGACAGAGCGAAAGAGCGAAAGACCCAACCGACAACGCAGAGTCCGAGGCGACTGCTAGGGACAAACCATCCGCGGTCAGACAGGATCACCATCACCTCATCCGGTTTCGAGACATTTCAGTAATAGGGCGTCGCAACGGGTGCGCTCAACTCTTTCCCAGCTGGTCCTCCAGCGCGGCGAGGGCGAGATCGAGGTATCGCATGAGGCTCGCATCCCAGCCGGCGAGATTGTGTGGTTCGGTCAATCGCGTCAGCACCTTAAGTATCATCGAGACAGTCGAATCAACTCCTGCGATCTCAGTCAGCAGCGAACGGGCCTGACGCGCGATTGCATTTGCCCGCTCGCAGCACGGAGGCTCACCCTGGTCCATGCAGCTTCGCAGCTCGTCCCGAATCTTTCGCCACCGATCTTCGCGGCTAGCGTTAGAGGCGCACGTGCAGATGGCAGAGGGGGTACGCTCCTCAATCCGCGACATGGCATCTAGCGTCGCCGGCAGCTCGTCGACACCGACTTCTGTCTCACCTTGCGTCGTCATAGTGCGCAATCGATCCCGTAATAACGTCGCGCGCGCGACTTGAAGCTCAATCCGCTCCAGATGGTTTCGCAACAGGTCCGTGAGAGATGTCCGCCCCTCGATCGCCTTGCGGATCTCAGGAAGCGAGAAGCCGAGCTCACGTAGAGCGCGAATCTGGGAGACGCGTTGTAGGCTTTCCCGATCGTACATGCGGTGACCGCCACAAGTACGTTCCGACACCGTCAATAACCCGGTATGTTCGTAATGATGCAGAGTGCGTACGGTTACACCGGTCGCCTCTGCAAGTTCTCCAATGCGCCATCGGCGCCGTCGTGGTATCGCGTTTGTCATGATCCTCAATTTGCAAGCCTACAACCTGACGTCACGTGAGAATCAAGTTATTTCAATGATCTAGATGATGCGTCTCTTGCTGCGGGCCCCAGAAGGTTAGAGTGCATGCCGGTGCTCAAGCGGCCGAGACAAGTGCAAGCATCAAGTACGCGAGCGACGCCAATTCGTCCCTCGCTGCGCGTTGCATCACCAGTCTGGCGATCGCCACGCGATTCTCGCTGGTTCGCATGCATGACGGTAAAGACGCGATCGCTTGATCGAACAGCCTTCCCAAGCTCGCGAGATCATCCGGATCGTAGACTCCGCTCGGCGTTTCCAACAGAAACCTCCTTTGGTGATTGCACTCGTGCCGCACGTGACGAAGCCGTTTGGCTGTGGTGGGGCAAAAAGGAGACGGAGCGGCGACGTGCGTGAAAGAATGTGACAGGTGCGTCCACGTGATGCCGTTGTGCAACATGGCGTTTGCTTCCTCTGCCCGACGGTGCGCTAACCCAAAGTGTGCAATGTCTCCTAATCCTGCAGCAGCGGTGGCTATTCTGCGGCCTGATCATCAGGAAAGCGAAAGCATGTGCGTGACAGCCGCTGAGACACGGCCTCCCGAAACGGCGAACCCAGACACAGCACTGATCTCATCGGATGGCTCTCTTTCAGTCGCAATCCTTGCCGTGACGTCTATCACCTCGGCGCGCGGTGCGGTTGATTGGGTTGATCATCGCGGATCAGTCGCACCACCAGTCGTGGCGCGGTGGCGGGCTTGGCGCCTAACAGCTTTTTCGATCGTCCGCTAGTCCTGTTGTGGTACTGTGGGTTCAAAGGCGTCGCTCGCGTGATCGCTGCCCAGGTTTTGAGTGCCGGAAGATGATGGCTGCTCTTCAACGGCGCAGGTCCGCCGCCGTAAACGTCGGGAGAATGAGGGAAGGCGGAGCTCAAGACCAGTCCTGAAGACATCACCTCAATACAGGCGCATCTGAAGCGCCTGGCAAAACGTTGCTCCCAATTTAAGGACCGGGTCTCGAACAATCGTGCCATATCCGTTGCATGTGGCGGCACTCAAAACGCGTCTACGGCCGCCCCAAGTGCCGCGCGCTCACGCCCGGGGAAGCCTTGGCATAACTAATACAGCCATAACTTGCGTGTTTAGGCGTGCGCCGGCTCGGTGTCGCGGAGCGCAGTACATCGGACGGCCCTCGGCAGATGTAATCCAACCGAAGTGCAAGGATCCCTAGCGACACTGCCTTTGCAGAATCACTTGGCAAGCCTTTGGTAGCCTCGCTATACGGGTCCGCAATAGCAAAGCAGAGATGATGTAGCTTGGTGGAGGAGTTTAATGCGTGTCTTTAGACAGTGCTCAAGTCAAAGCGACTCCCAGATCGGGGGGCAGTGTCTGGCGGATTCGCCGTAAGGATCCCATCGAACATAAGACTCGACGGCGAGCTGTCACGGTATTGGCTTGCTCGTGCGACCGCTCACACCTCAATTCCAGCCTCTAACAGTATCGCTTTGGCATGCGCGCTGGGACATAGATGCTTCGGGTAAGATAGGCAAATCATCTTGCCGCAGCAAAGGAGCCCTTCGGGGTCAGCGGTGCGAGGCAGCAGCTCGAGATGGACGGCGGTGGCGCGGTGTGAGTCACGCCGCGATCTTTCGAAAAACGCGATTGTCGCGACACCGGAAAGAAGGACCCGGCACCGATCATCCGATTTGGCTGGGGATGTCGGCCGAAATGATCGAAAGCTGGAGGAGGAGCAGGCTTGGCGAGTGGGAGCGGCGAGCGCTTACGCGGCCGCACCTTGGCACAGTTGCGGTCCTCTCATCATGAACACTCCTCACCGCAACACGCGCGCAGCCGGAAAAGTGCCGCCAGCTGATGTCACTTGATCCGGGTTGATCCTGCGGTCTGCAAGCTTGCAGTTGCACTCGATCACGCGGCATCGCGCGCATCGAGAGGAAGATAAGCGCCCTCGAGAGAGGAAGTGTTCCGAATTTCCATTGTGACATTGTGCAAAGAGACGCAGTCTGCCCCGCCCATCCGGGTTTGCGCGGCTGGCGGTTGGCTTTGGGGTGCGCGATCGTGGGCGGCGTTTGCGTTCAGCTTTCATGTTGATTCGACCGGAACGAGCACGAAGCGCCTCTGCCGGTTCATCAGCCATTTGTATCCAGTGGCGCGCTTCGGGACTAACTCCATCGCTGTTGAAGGCAATGAGATCCACCAGTTAAGGCAAACAGCGATGCGGGTTCGCTACCAGGTGAAGCCTGCAACTTCGATCGCAGGTGCTGGCCTTGAACCTGACGCGGCGTGCGATTCAAGCGAGCTTGGTGCTGAGGCCGAACATTGTTCGCCGGACAGGCCACATAATTTTTGCGTACTCTGAAGCTGGCGCATGCACCTGTGATGCGGTCCCGTCCGAATCAGCGGAAAGTCCTTAGCCGCCAAGCGAGCTGTGTGATGCGCAGGATCGTCACGGCACCGCGAGTCAATCGGCTGCGGCCCGACCAAACTACGCTTAAGCGCGCTTTTTTCACTATGCCAAACGTCAATCAGAGGACCGGGGGGCTTCGGCTTGGCGTAAGTCCGGTTAGCGGGAGCAGGCCGCAACCGGCCCGAACAGTCCTAGGACGGGCCGTGACATTGGCTGATCTCGGACGGAGAGACCATCGTGGATGCCTGCTGCAAGAATATGTTGCGCAACCACATGCTTGCAGGATCAGTATTATGAATGGCGGGCCATTGGACGGCCTCTGTGAATGTGAGAAGTCGCAGGGGAGGTTCGACAACCCGCAGCGGCATCGTCTGTGCGAAATGGCTGACCAATCTTGAGGGCATGCTCGCTATACGGTTGGTGCCCAATAACATAGGCGGAATCATGCCAAAACCCTGCACCGCGACCTCGGTGCGTATCTTGAAACCATGCTCGAGCAAGAGCCATTCGTGGAAGGAGGGCCTCAGGGAGCGCCCGAACTGGGCTTCCACGTGCCCGATCGAGATGTATTTCTCGAACGTGAGACGCGAAGCGAGCTGCTTGTTCATGGGGCAGCCCACGCAGACGAAAGTGTCCTCGAACAGAGCCGCCTTCGGATGCGCGCTCGACATGAACATCTGCGGATACATGAGAAAATCGACTTCACCGCGCCGGAGAAGCTCATCAGGTTCCTCTGCGGGCGGCAGCAACTCGAAGCTGATTGTTGGTGCTTCCCGCGCGACGCGGTCCACGACCCCTCGAAGAAACACGACAGTCATGAAGTCGGACAGGATGATCCTAAATCGTCGATTCGATTGAGACGGATCGAAGCCGTCTGGAGAAATAATGGAGTGCTGAATGTGAGCGAGAGCCTCGCGAATCGGCGCTGCGAGCGCTTCAGCCCGCGGCGTTGGGACAAGCTTCCGTCCTTTCATGGTGAATAGCTCATCGCGAAAGTAAGTGCGAAGCCGCGCGACGGCGGCACTCATGGCAGGTTGACTGAGGTTGATGCTTCTTGCCGCCGTAGTGAGATTGCCTTGCGTCACCAGGGCGTCGAACGCGACGAGGAGATTCAGATCAAGGCCCTTGAAACGCATAATCCGGAGCGATCCACGCTGTGAATGTGTTCTATCGATATAATCGATTTTACCATTTGTACCGAATGAGGATAGCAAACGATAGTTTAGCGAGATGTCAGATCCATCAGAATGGTTACAAATCGTTGCGCGTCTCAGCCCAGCGCTAGGTGTCAATCAAGACGTCTCGATCGAGCGGTCGCAGTTTCGCGCGTGTTGCGCAAGCCATATTCCGGTGAGCTAGCACGATCGGAATCCGCAAAGTTGCGTGGGCGTATACGACGAGCAAACCATCGTATGGCTTCGCCAACCCATTCTATATCCACCGTGTACCGCCGTAGAATTGAGCGAACCCTCAACCACGCCGTAGATTGCCGTCCGGTCGCACCCCTCCGGTTGCGGGTGCCAAATGTGCCTTGGTCGCATCCGATTGGATTGCGTCCTTGCGACGGTGAAATCGTGCGGAACATGCAAGCGAAGGCGTCCTTGGCGAATCTGATGAAAGTTGCGCACACGCGCGATGTGGTCGCGATTAGGAATGCAGATCAGTCAGTGCGTGAAGATCTGACGGATATGGTGTTTTCCGCAGGTTACGTGCCTGAACCATTCGCGAGCGCAGAGGGGTTCTCGAAATCAGACCGCCGTTCGATCACGTCGTGCTTGAGCGCGGACCTGCACTCGAGCGCGATGAGTGGCCTCGAGCTCTTCGATCATCTGGTTGCATCCGGAGGCGCGAGTCCCACTATTCTGCTCACAGGCCACTCCGAACACGATGTGAGGCGAGGCCCTGGACTCCAGTTCATGAGCAAGCCTTTCGAAGGTAGCGAACTGCTGGCCTGCGTCAGGAGCCAGATAGCGAACAGGAATGACGCCCTATGAACATGATCGTGCCCGAATCCACACGAGGTGTTTCGGCGCGCCCTCCAGTCCGTTGGAGGTTGTGCTGGGAGAATGACCTTGAACTTGCTGACCATATTGAATTATCCGACTTCTTCCGGAAGACCTATGGTCCGACCGGGGAATTCAATGCAAAGCCCTTTGAAGGTCATCGAAGCTGGGCCGGCGCAAGGCCTGAAATTCGGGCAATCGGCTACGATGATCGTGGCGTTGCGATTCACATCGCGGCACTACGCCGCTTCATAAAAATTGGTCAGACCGACCTGCTCGTGGCTGAACTCGGATTGTACGGGGTTCGCCCGGATCTGGAGGGGCTTGGAATAACCCACTCGATCCGAGTGATGTATCCCGTATTGCGAGATCTTGGCGTGCCGTTCGGCTTTGGCACAGTCCGAGCTGCCCTGCAGAAACATATTACCAGGCTGCTCGGGCGACAGGGATTGGCGACTGTTCTGCCAGGGCTCCGTGTCCGGTCCGCTCGTCCGGACATCTACCTCACTGTGCCTCCGACGCGTGTGGAGGACGTGGTCGGCCTCGTTCTGCCGATTGCGAGACCCATGAGCGAATGGCCGGCGGGTGACACGATCGAACGGAACGGGCCAGAACTGTGAGGTCCACAAACGACGCGACTGAAGCGCGGAGCGACTACGCCGATGCCGGCGGAGAGCCTTGCGTCTATCTGAGCTTTGATGATGGTCCCAACCCGCTTTGCACGCCGGCTATCCTGGATGTTCTGGCGCAGCATCGGACGCCCGCCACCTTCTGCGTGATCGGTGCATACGCGGCGGCCCAGCCACAGCTGATCCAGCGCATCATTGCAGAAGGGCACGAGGTCGCAAACCACACAATGACGCACCCGGACTTGGCCAAATGCATCGCCGATGAGGTGGAATACGAGATCCTCACGACGAATAAGGTCATTGGAATGGCCTGCCCCGGGGCCTCTTTGCGGCACATGCGTGCGCCGTACGGGATCTGGAGCAAGGAGGCCTTCGCCGTGTCGGCGAAGGCCGAACTGGCAGCCCTGCACTGGTCAGTCGACCCGCAAGACTGGTCGCGTCCGGGCGTCGAGGCGATTGTTGCCGCGGTGCTGGCCTCGGTCCAGCCGGGCGCAATCGTGCTCCTGCACGACGGATGCCCTCCCGACGAGTTGGGACGCTGCCCTCATGCTGGTCGGCGCGACCAGACCGTGACGGCGCTCGCCCAACTCATTCCAGCACTGCATGACCGTGGATTTGCAATCCGGTCGCTTCCTCAACCTCACTGAATAGATCGATTCCCATGAGCCTGCTTGCCACCATCAGCACCGCTGCTGTTGCCTCCTACGCGTTGCTCTCCAGCGTCCACAAGAGCGCGCAGGCGCTTTATGCGCTGCGAAGCGACGCTCCACTGCCGCCGTACCACCGGGTCGATGCCGATGCTCTGCCCAGCGTCGATGTCATCGTGCCCTGCTTCAACGAGGACCCGCGCACGCTGGCGGCCTGCCTGAAGTCTATCGCAAGTCAGGATTACCCAGGGCGATTGCAGGTCTACGTGGTCGACGACGGCTCGGCAAATGTCGGCGCAGTGGCCGCGGTCCACGCGAGCTACGCGTATGACCCGAGATTCACCATCATTCTGCTGCCAAGCAATGTTGGAAAACGCAAGGCGCAGATCGCAGCGATTCGCCGCTCATTCGGCGATCTCGTGCTCAACGTCGATTCCGACACGGAAATCGACAGCGACGTGGTCAGCAAGCTCGTGCGCAAGATGCAGGACCCAGCCGTCGGCGCGGCCATGGGCCAATTGAAGGCCAGCAACCGAAACGACAGCTGGCTGACCCGATTGATCGACATGGAGTACTGGTTGGCTTGCAACGAGGAGCGCGCGGCGCAGACGCGGTTTGGTGCCGTTATGTGCTGCTGTGGGCCGTGCGCCATGTACCGGCGCTCCGCGCTGCTGTTGCTGCTCGAGCAATACGAGACGCAGTTCTTCCGGGGAAAACCCAGCGACTTCGGGGAGGACCGTCATCTGACCATCCTCATGCTCAAGGCAGGGTTCCGAACGGAGTACGTTCCGGACGCCATCGCCGCCACGGTGGTACCGGACACGCTCTTGCCGTATCTGCGCCAACAGCTCCGCTGGGCGCGCAGCACCTACCGCGACACCCTGCTCGGTTTGCACCTGCTGCCCAGCCTCGACCGGTACCTCACGCTGGACGTCATTGGACAGAACCTCGGCCCGCTGCTGCTCGCCATCTCATCGATTGCCGCGCTCGCTCAGCTCGCGCTCACGGGCACCGTGCCCTGGTGGACCGGTCTGACCATCGTCGCGATGACCCTGATTCGATGCAGCGTGGCCGCCCTGCGCGCCGGCGAGCTTCGATTTCTCGGCTTCTCGCTGCACACCCCGATCAACATCTTCCTCCTGCTCCCGATGAAAGCCTATGCGCTCTGTACCTTAAGCAACAGCGATTGGCTCTCGCGCAAAATAGCGAAATCGCCAGACGTTGATGAATCGAAGGCCTCGACCGAAGACGCGACAACTGGACCAAGCCTTAACCCCGGATTGGAAATGCCTGGCGCAATTCGCAAGGCAGGTCTTTCGCGCGCTCCATCGCAGCTGATCGCGCCCGATGGCATTGCGGCCGAGACTGAGTAAGCAGCTTTGTAGGAGATTAGGTCGTGAACGTGCATCAGACATATCAATCGTTGGAACGGGAGCTGTCTAATGAGGATCCGTGGCGGCTCGACGACAATCCGTTCGAACGTGAGCGTCACACCCAATTGCTGCGGCTGTCGCTGTCGAACAGCGCCGTCTCAAATGGCCTCGAAATCGGCTGCGCGGCCGGTGCGTTTACAGAGAAGCTTGCTCCTCACTGCAAACGGCTCACGGTCATCGATGTTATGCCGCGAGCGATCGGTCGCGCGGTCCAGCGGACCAAGAGGTGGTCGCATATCAGCTGGGCGGCGACTGACATTCTGCAGTTCTCGGCCGCAGAGCTGTTCGATCTGATCGTGGTCGCCGAAGTTCTCTATTATCTCGAAGACATGACACAAATGCGTATTGCAGTCGACAACATGGTCAAGATGCTTGCTCCGGGTGGGCATCTGGTCTTCGGATCTGCACGTGATGCGACCTGCAAGCGATGGGGGCATGTCGCTGGCGCCGAGACGGTCATCACGATCTTGACTGAAGCTCTCATTGAGGTCGAACGCGTGCAGTGCCAGGGGCAGTCGGCTGACGAAGACTGCCTGTTGGTCCGCTTTCGGAATCCGGAGCCATCTTCGATCCCACCCAACGGCCGAGGCTGAGAGGAGCCACTATGCGTATCTGCGGTATCAAGTTGACGCATGACGGGGCCGTCGCTCTGATTGAGGACGGGCGAGTGGTGTTCTGCGTCGAGCAGGAGAAGCTGAACAATAATCCGCGTTATCAAACCATCGACAACCTGGATTCCGTTGTTAGCGCCTTGGCGGAGCACGGGCTCGATCCGAGCGATGTCGATCAGTTCGTCATTGATGGTTGGGATGGAGAGTTCGAATCCCAGTTTGAAGTTCTTAGTGGGACGACGACCGTCAAGCTCAAGGGCGCGCCGTATATCGAACCCCAAGGCGATAGCCCCCTCGCGTCCCGCGATCGCATCGGCCTTATGCTTGATGGGAAACTATATCCCTATCAAAGCTATCCCCATGTCAGCGGGCACGTAGCATCCGCATACTGCACCAGCTCGTTTGCCAAATCCGCACAATCTGCTTTCTGCTTGGTGTGGGACGGCTGCATGTTTCCGCGCCTCTACTATGTCGAGCCGCACGGCATCCGGTTCATCGAGTGCCTGTTTCCGATGATAGGCCACGCCTATGCGACGGCAGGACATCACTTTGGACCTTACAAGCGGGCAGACCGGACCAGCTGGGATCTCGGCATCGCCGGCAAGCTGATGGCCTATATCGCACTGGGAGCTCCCGACGAGGAGATTATTGCGACGTTTCAGGAGCTTTATCAGGCGCACTTTGCCAAGGATGCTGAGGGCGCTTGTCATAAGCTTGCACAGATCAACAGCTCACTATCACCACTTGAAGCTCTGCACGACTTCTTCGATGCGTGCGCACTGCGATTGAAGGCCAAGCAGGCCGAAGACATCCTTGCGTCATTTCACGTCTTTCTAGAGCGCCTGCTGGTTCGCACAATTGCTGATGTTGTGCAGCGACATCCGGATCTTGCGGGGGTGCGTAACCTCTGCATAGCCGGCGGCTGTGGCCTGAATATCAAGTGGAATAGTGCATTTCGTGCGACCGGCCTGTTCGATGACGTGTGGGTGCCGCCCTTTCCGAACGACAGCGGCTCAGCGATCGGAGCTGCTTGCTGTGCACTGGCGGCACAGCAAGGCTTTAGAGCTCTGGAATGGACGGTCTACAGTGGACCGGCCGTTCGTCCCAGCGAAGTCCCGCCCGGATGGGACGGCGCGCCCTGCACTATGGGCGAACTTGCGGCAATCCTCGCGAGTGACAAGCCCGTGATCTTCCTTGCCGGGCGTGCCGAGCTCGGACCACGTGCGTTGGGTGGCAGAAGCATTCTAGCGGCTGCGAGCTGGGAGGGAATGAAAGACCATCTCAACGACGTCAAGCTTCGAGAGCATTTCAGGCCGGTAGCGCCGATATGCCTGGAGGATCGTGCGGCGGAGATTTTTAGCCCTGGAGTACCCGATCCGTACATGCTGTTCGATCACCAGACGCGACCGGAATGGCGGGACAAAATTCCCGCCGTCGTGCATCTCGATGGATCTGCTCGCCTACAGACAGTTTCCAGAACATCTCAGCATAAAGTGGTCGAGCTTCTCATCGCGTACGAGAAGCTCACAGCCATTCCGCTGCTTTGCAATACCAGCGCCAATTTGCATGGACGCGGCTTTTTCCCGGATGCTGCCGCCGCGTGCCAGTGGGGACGCGTCGATCACGTGTGGTGTGACGGCCTGCTTTGGACGAAAAAGTACGCATCAAAGGACGCGGTGCGAACAACGTCCGTCGCGATCGCGTAAGCAAATGTCAACAGCGGCAATCGACCTTTTCGAGGTGAGCAAGTCCTACAAGGACCGGACCGTCGTGGACGCTCTTTCGTTTACGGTCACGCCCGGAGAGTGCTTCGGTCTGCTGGGACCAAACGGCGCGGGTAAAAGCACGCTTGCGCGATTGATCCTGGGTGTTGCATCGCCCGACGCAGGTAAGATCCACGTGCTTGGCGAGCCGGTGCCGGCACGTGCGCCCTTGGCGCGTCGGGGCATCGGGGTTGTCCCACAGTTCGATAACCTCGATCTTCAGCTCACCGTGCGCGAAAACTTGCTCGTTTTCGGTCGCTACTTCGGCATGAGCGCGACCGACGTCAAAACGGTGACTCCGTCACTGCTCGAATTCGCCCGCCTGGAGAACAAGGCGGACGCGCGCGTCGCCGAACTGTCCGGCGGCATGAAGCGGCGACTGACGCTGGCACGTGCCCTCATTAACGACCCGCAGCTCTTGGTGCTTGACGAGCCGACGACTGGCCTCGATCCGCACGGCCGGCATCTCATCTGGGAACGCTTGCGCTGGCTATTAGCGCGCGGCAAAACGATCCTTCTGACCACCCATTTCATGGAAGAGGCGGAGCGATTGTGCGATCGCCTGTGCGTGCTTGAACACGGCCGCAAAATCGCGGAAGGGCAGCCTCATGTCCTGATCGAGCAGCAGATCGGCTGCCAGGTGATCGAGATCTACGGTGGTAATCCCCATGAGCTGCTGCCGCTGGTCAGAACCACAGTGCAGCACGCCGAGGTGAGCGGGGAGACACTGTTCTGCTATGTCACGGATCCCGAGCAGGTGCGTCGCCGACTTGCCAGCCGTACGGATCTCCGCCTTCTGCAGCGTCCGCCAAATCTGGAGGATGTCTTCTTGCGGCTAACCGGGCGAGAGATGAAGGACTGAACGATGTGGCAACGTTTTGCGCCCGCGCTCCCTGCTAATCCATGGAACTGGATCGCGGTGTGGCGCCGCAACTTTCTGGTCTGGCGGAAAGTCGCTCTGGCCTCGATTCTTGGGAATCTGGCCGAGCCGATGAGCTCTCTGTTCGGTCTTGGCTTTGGCCTCGGAATGATCGTAGGTGGCGTTGAGGGAACTTCATACATTGCGTTTCTGGCGGCTGGCATGGTCGCCACAAGCGCAATGGTCTCCTCAACCTTTGAAACCATCTATGGGGCTTACGCTCGCATGCAGACAGGTTGCACGTGGGAGGCGGTGCTCTGTACGCCTCTCACGCTCGGCGACATTGTTCTAGGTGAAGTGGCATGGGCAGCAAGCAAGGCCTTGCTCGCCGGGACCGCGATCACGATTGTTGCCGTCGCGCTGGGGTATGCAGAGTGGTCGTCCATTCCCTATGCGTTACCAGCCATCGCCCTCACTGGCGTTGCTTTCGCGAGCCTCGCAATGGTCGTTTCAGCTCTTGCACCGAGCCACGACTATTTCATCTTCTACCAATCACTTATCCTCACCCCCATGATGTATCTGAGTGGCGCGATCTTCCCAATCAGCCAGTTACCGGGTTCATTTCAACGCATAGCGGCCTTGTTGCCCCTGACACATTCGGTCGATCTCATTCGTCCAGCAATGCTCGGTCGGCCGGTCGACAGCGTCGGTTTGCATGTGGGCGCACTTTGCATCTGCGCAGCGTTGCCCTTCATCGTCTCGGCCGCGCTGCTTCGGCAACGCCTGATGCGGTAAGAGGAATAAGACCTAAAGCGAAGCGTCGCGCGTGCGAGATCAGATACCGGACGTAACGAATGTTCGAGTCGCGGCCGACGCTTATATGAGCCTCGTTTCGTTGGCGATGACTGCGGCCCCGCGGCGACGTGCGGCCTACTCGCCAAGCGAGCGATACGAAATAGGTCAACGGACCTCTCAGAATGAACGGAGAACAACATGCTGTGTCTAGGATTGAGTGGCGGGCTTGACAGGGTCTATGAAAACCCCCTGCAACTACCGAACACGTTTCTGCACGACGGCGCCGCGGTGCTCGTCAAGGATGGTCGCGTGATCGCTGCCGTCGAAGAGGAGCGTCTCAACCGAATCAAACATTCAAACAAGCTTCCGAGTAGTGCGATAGAATACTGTCTAGCAGCCGCAGGCGTGGAGCTTCGCGACGTCGATCGTATTGCGTTCTACGCGACTGAAGCCTACTGCAATTCGATGCTCGAACGGTTGTTCATCTCACAGCCTGAGATCTCAATTCCGCTGGATGCGAATCTCCTGTTGCGGCACCTTCTCGCGGCAGAGTTCGGTACCCAAGTTGACCCTTCGCGGGTGTCATTCGTAGGCCATCATCAGGCCCATGCCGTAAGCGCTTTGGCAATGTCCGGCTTTGAAGAGAGTCTGGTTCTCGCGATCGACGGCTGTGGCGACTTCCTCTCGGGTCTGTTGGCGGTGGGGTCGGGCACCGAAATGACCGAGCTCATGACGTTTCCAGAGACCAACTCTCTCGGACTGTTCTATCTGGAAACGATCCGATACCTCGGCTACGGCCTGTTCGACGAATATAAGGTCATGGGATTGGCTCCTTATGGAGATCCCGCTCGCTATCGCGAGCTTTTCTCCCAATTTTATGAGCTCTCCCCCAACGGTGCCTACCGCGTTCACCTCGACCGTATCGGCCCGGCATTGCTGCGCAATATCGAGGTCCGGCGAAAGGGAATGCCGTTCACGCAACAACACCGAGATGTGAGCGCTTCATTGCAGGAGGCGCTGGAGCGGATCGTCTTTCACATTCTTCGGCATTATCGTGAGCAGACCGGAATGAAACGGTTGTGCCTGGCTGGCGGGGTAGCCCACAACTGCACGCTAAACGGAAAACTGCTGTACTCAGGGCTATTCGAAGAGATTTTTGTGCAGCCGGCCTCGCATGATGCCGGATGCGCATTGGGTGCGGCGCTGATGGTGTCGAAGGAGGCCGGGCAGGCTCCGCCCCGCGAACGACTACAGGCGGTTTATTGGGGGCCCGATGTCGGCAGCGACGACAGCATTGAACAGGAACTGAAGGGATGGGCCGGACACCTCGAGATTGAACGGACCGCTGACGTCGCAGCCAGAGCAGCCGAGTGGATCGCTGATGGCGCTGTGATCGGGTGGGTACAGGGCCGGTCCGAGTTCGGCCCTCGTGCGCTCGGCAACCGCAGCATTCTTGCGGACCCGAGGCCCGCGGCAAACAAGGACCGGATCAACGCGATGGTCAAGAAGCGCGAGAGTTATCGACCGTTCGCGCCATCGGTTCTCGAGGAGGATGCGGGCGCGTTCTTTGAGTTGCCGGATGGTCGCGCAGAATATCCCTTCATGAATTTCGTCGTGCGCGTGCGCGAATCCATGCGTGCATTGCTGGGCGCGATCACGCATATCGATGGTACGGCTCGGCTGCAAACGGTGTCCCGCACGAGCAATGCCGCCTATTGGGAACTTATCAATGCGTTCAAAGCTCGAACGGGCGTCCCGATTCTGCTTAATACGTCGTTCAACAACAATGCCGAACCGATCGTAGATTCCGTTGCCGATGCGATTACGGCGTTTTTGTCGACCGAGCTGGATGGCCTTGTGGTCGGGTCATTCCTCATCAAAAAACGGGCAACAACGCTCGAAAACTGGACCGCGCTCGCTGTATCACTGCCGCCCCATGTATCTCTTTACCGGGTTCGCGCTCATGCGGGCCGAGACCGCCAGGAGACAATCTGCGAGATCCGCCTGGGTCACTCCAGCCATGACAGCGTACGCGTCTCGCATGACCTATTCGACATGCTGATGCAAATCGAGAAGGAAGCTGTTCTGGCCGATCTTCTCGCCAGGGTCACGTCCGACAGGACCAGGCGCGAAGCTCTCCTGAACGAACTGCGCGGGCTGTGGGATCAGCGTCGTATTCGGCTGCATCCGTCACAGACTGGGCCGTCGTAAAAGGTGCGTAATGTGACACCTCTAGCATGACCTGCCAATCGCAGTGCCGTGCAGGATGAGTTTGCGGGTTGGGTGACTTGCGTCCAGGTGACCAGCGCCCGGCGTGGATCGGCATCGCAGATGAGTTGGTGCGCCACACTCGCGCAACGAGAAGGGTTTGATAACGTGACGAAGGAACGCTTTGTTGTTTCTCGGAGGCGCACCGGCTTTGGTGATTGCCTCTGGTCGTTGGCATCAGCCTGGTCGTACGCGCAGCGGACCGGGCGAACGCTCGTTATTGACTGGCGCGGTTCCTGTTATGTCGACGAACCGTTCAGCAATGCCTTTCCGGTGTTCTTCGAGCCGGTTGAGGAGATCGCTGGCGTGCCGGTGATTTGCGATGACAGGGTCAACCAGCTCTCGTTTCCCGGCCCGTTCTTCCCGCCGTGGTGGAATAGGCCATCGATCGACTGTATCAATCGTCCGGACGAGCAGATCTTCCGAGAACGTGACGAACTGACTGAGCTGTTCCAAGCAGGAGACGATAACGAGGCCAACACCATTGTCTGTGACGCTTGCCTGATGTGGCGTTGTGATGAGGAAGCCGAACGACTGATCTTCCGAAACATCAAACTCAGGTCTGAGATTCGAGCGCGGATCGAGGACTTGTATGAGCAACACTTTAGCGGCCATAGTATCATCGGCGTTCATGTTCGGCACGGCAATGGCGAAGATATCATGGGGCATGCTCCGTACTGGGCCGATTCGGAGCTCGCTCTTCGTCAGGTCTGCATGGCAGTCCGTAAAGCCATGGCTTTGCCATATCCAAAGCCTGTTAAGATCTTCCTGTGCACGGATAGCGCACAGGTGCTCGATCACATATCGGGTCTGTTTCCCGATATCTTCGCCGTACCAAAACGGTTCCATGCCGATCTGGCAGGGCCGTTGCATAGTGCGGAAATGGGAATTGAAGGTGGAGCTTCCGCGCTCATCGACATGTATCTTCTTGCGCGATGCGCCACCGTGATCCGCTTTCCCCCCACCAGCGCCTTTACGCGCTATGCCCGTCTGCTCGTGCCACGCATTATTGAATTCGATCTGAGCAACCCGGAGCAGTTGACCCTGGTCGATAATCCATACGAGCATTTCGCGGCTTCATGAGGTGCCGCGAATCTGAACCTGCGCAATCGTCGCCTAGATCGTCGGCCTGACACTGCTGGCTTCCACAGCATCGGGTTTCGCAACGTCCGCAGCTGAGAGCTGACCGACGCACTGCCGGGATGCAGTGGTACAGCGAATGCCCGGCGAAGCGTAGGCCAATCCCGGCGAGCATCGGCGGCCTTGTCCCGGGATATGTCGGACTGCGACGTGTAAGTCGACTGGCCGGAGAAAAGGTTAGGGTCCCGGCATCGCCGGGCCGAAACCGCCATCGGCGGCCACGCGGTGAAGAGCACGGCAATGGTGGCCCGGGCCGCCGAGGAATCTGACGTAGCAGACGGTCACGTCAGAATGTCCCAGCAGCAAGGACGCGCGTCAGGTAGACGTATCGCCGTTTCTGCGTTAATCCCTTCGCGGTCAGCTCGTCTTCTGGACGACGGCCTTGTTCATGCGCTGGTTGCGAAATACTTTCGACCGCATCTGATCAACGGCACGAGCCCCAGCCCACCGATGTCGAACCAGAGCCGCATCTGCGGCGGCGCGTCCAACCGAGAAAATTGAACGAACTGGCCATCGATCCTGATCTCCGCACAAGGCAGCTAAACTATCTCCGCCAATTCGAATGAGCCACAGACCACCCCTGGAGTGCGACGCGGTCAACGGGCCGTGGGGGCTTGACGCGGCGTTGCTGTTGTCGAAAAGCAAACAGGCCAGATGTTCAGAACCTGCCATTTGTCGCAAAAGTGCGCCCCTTATGCCCTGCGTCGCTTTGGCCCGGATCCTGCACCAGGTGCACAGCCGATGGGAGCGGAAGGGAGCCGCGTGTGAATCTAGATCTACCAGATGACAAAGCGGTCGTACCTCAATCGTCGGAAACGGACCCTAGCGGTCCAATTCACGCCGATCGAGCGGGCCGTCCGCTGCGTGAGCGAAAGACGCTGGTATTGACCGGGGCATCGCGCGGTATCGGTCGCGCCACCGGAAAATTGTTTTCGAAAGCCGGTTGGCGCATCATTTCTTGCGCGCGCCAACCATTGGACGCGGCGCGTCGCCCATCAGACTCAGAGGGCGACAGCTATATCGAAGTCGACCTGGGCGATCATCGGATGCTGCCGCGCGTGATTGCCGAGATCAAGGAGCGCCTTGCTGGCGCACCGTTGCACGGACTGGTAAACAATGCCGGAAACTCACCAAAAGCGGCAAACGGTACCAGGCTGACATCGCTGGCGACCTCAGTCGACACCTGGATGAGCGTGTTCCACCTCAATCTGGTGGCACCGATCCTACTCGCTCAAGGCCTGTTCGACGAATTGAAAAGGGCGTCAGGCTCGATCGTCAACGTGACGTCGATCGCCGGCTCGCGGGTGCATCCATTTGCTGGCTCGGCATATGCGACTTCGAAAGCTGCGCTCGCTTGTCTCACGCGCGAAATGGCGCACGATTACGCCGCGCATGGCATTCGCGTCAATGCGATCGCGCCCGGCGAAATCAAGACGGGCATTTTGTCGCCTGACACGGAAGCGCATCTTGTGCCAAAGATCCCACTCCGCCGAGTGGGTACACCCGAAGAGGTCGCCAAGGTCATTTTCTTCCTATGTTCAGATGCGGCAAGTTATGTCACCGGCGCCGAAGTGCCGATCAATGGCGGGCAACACTTATAATTCAATCAGCCCCCAAGAGCCCCGGCTGTTCTGAGCTTCATCGATGGAAGTCATGTTGGCCGGGGTGAATCCGCGCAGCGAGTTGGAAAACAAAGCGGCAAAGCGAGTTACTCTAAGTGCTGCCGACGTGCCATGAAGAGGGGTAATCTCTCGTCCCGCCCTGAGAACAGGATGTCAGATCGGGCATGCAACACGAATCCAACAAGTCCGATGGGGAGGATCGAGAAAGGAACGGAGAAGTCGTGATGCTAGACAGCATTTCCCTGCGCGAAAAGCCAAACTCAACCTCCGACGCGGACGCTTCCGCTTGTATTGTGCGGTCCCAAGAGAAATCGCTAAGCACGATCGTTGAAATAGCGCACACGCTCACTGGCCTATGTCGGCTCGAGGCTAAGCTGGCGAGCGTCATCGAGCGCCTGGGATCGCTCGTGCGGATGCGGCGCGGCATCGTATGTCTGTTCGAGCATGACGGCGGGCCGGAGATCATCGTAGAGGACGGCAGGAGCGAAGACCGCGACGCGCGCTGCCGGGTGCGCTTGCCGCAAGGAGCAATCGATCAAATCGTCGCGTCGGGGCAGCCGCTCATCGTGGAGAATCTAGCGCTGCATTCGGCCTTCAGTTCTTCGGAGGTCGATATGCTAAATGCCGGCGGTCATACGCGTGTTGCGTTCATCGGCGTTCCCATAGATGTTGACGGCAAAGTTGTGGGTACGCTGAGCATTGACCGCATCGCGGACAATGGGACGCGTGCGCAGCTCGAGGACGACCTCCGCCTTCTGACGATGGTCGCCAGCCTGCTAGGCCAGACGACGAAACTGCATTGCTCGTTTGTGCGCGATCGCGGGCGCCTTATGGACGAGGAGTTCCGGCTGCAGAAGCAACTTTCCGAGCTCAAGCCTCATGGGCGGGACCGTAAGAAGGTCCAAGTCGAGGGAATTATCGGCGACAGCCCGGCGCTGCGCGCGCTACTTGACAAGATCGAGGTGATCTCAAAATCAAATAGCACGGTTTTGTTGCGTGGCGAATCGGGTACCGGCAAAGAGCTGGTCGCGAAGGCTATTCACGAGCGTTCAGCGCGCGCCAAACGCCCCTTTATCAAGCTGAATTGCGCAGCCCTCACAGAGACGGTGCTGGAATCCGAATTGTTCGGACACGAGAAGGGGGCGTTTACGGGCGCATTCAACGCGCGCAAGGGGCGCTTCGAGATCGCCGACAAGGGAACGTTGTTTCTGGATGAGATTGGAGAGATCTCGGGCTCGTTCCAGGCGAAGCTCCTGCGCGTGCTTCAGGAGCAGGAATTCGAGCGGGTGGGCGGCAATCAGACGATCAAAGTCGACGTCCGCGTGATTGCGGCCACGAACAAGAATCTTGAAGAGGCGGTGGCCAGGAACGAGTTTCGTGCGGATCTCTATTACCGCATCAGCGTGGTTCCTCTGCTATTGCCGCCGCTGCGCGAAAGACGCACTGATATTCCGCTTCTCGCCGCTCGTTTTTTGAAGAACTTCAACGATGAGAACGGCCGTGCCCTGGTATTCGATTCAAGTGCGATTGAGGTCCTCATGAATTGCGGATTTCCCGGCAACGTCCGTGAGCTCGAAAACTGCGTGCAGCGGACCGCGACGCTAGCGCTAGGATCGTCGATCGTAAGAGATGATTTTGCGTGCTGCCATGGGCAATGCCTGTCGGCCTTGCTATGGAAGGGTGGACCGGCGGAAGTGGCGCGACAGCCGAGCCCGACAATCGCACCGCCCGCGAGGCTGAGCATGCCGGCAACGGAAGCCGCGACACCCGTTCGGCCGGTGAGCAGCGAGCTGACGCCGCTAGGGCCGCCTGGGCGCCCCGTGGTAGGTGCCGCGAAAGTCACCGATCGCGAGCGCGTCATCGCAGCCATGGAAAGATCCGGGTGGGTACAGGCGAAGGCGGCGCGCCTGCTTGGACTGACCCCACGCCAGATTGGCTACGCCTTGCGAAGACACGGCATCGAGATCAAACGCTTCTGAGCCAAGCGTCGAGCTCGCTCCTCTCTCTCTCTCGCTCGGCCGACTGGCATAGGAGAGCGTGGAAAAGAGGGCGGTCGCCAGCTCGGATGCATGATCGGGATGCTAGCGTTGTGCCTTGGGTTGGGATTTACTCGCCGGCGACGCGTAGGGCGTCTTCGCTTAGCCCAGTCTTGTCATCGTCTGTTTGCAACCTACGCGCCCTGAAAATGGCTTTGGCGTCGAAGCGGCGCGTGATCGCTGCGGCTCCGTTGCCGCCCCTGACTCCGATCAGCTTGAGATCACGCCGGTGCGTAAACCATCGCAGTTGCGACAACCGGCTCGTCGTCAGCCTGCATTCATTCCTCGTTGGCGAAATGCCTTGGATGGTATGACATTTGCTGCGTCGGGAGTCGGCTCGGCATCTTAGGAGAAGTACATGCACAGCATCGTCTGCATCAAACAAGTCCCCGACTCCGCGCAAATCCGCGTGCACCCTGTTACGAACACGATCATGCGCCAGGGCGTGCCGACAATCATCAACCCCTATGATCTCTTCGCATTGGAAGCTGCGCTCGAGCTAAGAGATCAATTCGGCGGCGAAGTCACCGTCCTGACAATGGGACCGCCGTCGGCCGAAGAATCTCTCCGAAAGGCACTGACATTTGGTGCCGATCGCGCTGTCCTGCTCACCGACCGTAGCTTCGCGGGCTCGGATACGCTGGCGACGAGTTACGCGTTGGCGAGCGCGATTCGCAACATCGGCAAGGAATATGGCCCACCGGACGTCATATTCACCGGCAAGCAGACGATCGACGGCGATACGGCGCAGGTGGGACCTGGCATTGCAAGGCGGCTCGGGGTCCAGCAGCTCACTTATGTTTCCACGATCAAAGCGTTGGACCTCAAGCTACGGACCATCGAGGCCGAACGGCGCTGCGAAGGGGGCGTCCAGGTGTTGGGTTCCAAGCTGCCGTGTCTCGTCAGCATGTTAGAGGCAACAAATCAAATTCGCCGCGGCGCAATGATAGATGCGTTGCGTGCCGCCCGCACCACAATCGTAAAATGGAGCGCCCAAAGTGCTGGCGTGGATGACATGGCCAATTGCGGTCTGAGGGGATCGCCGACCGTGGTCAAGCGTGTGTTCGCGCCCTCCGCGCGAGCGGAGAAGGCGACGTGGGTGGAGGCGGCCGAGCAGCCGGCCCAAGCATTGATCGACGCTATGTTCAAGCGCAACCCTATGCTCGAAACGGAGCTCGCACAGCTCGCCTCATCTGCGCAAGCTCGCGGTGCGTGAGGTCACGGCTGATCGAGCGCAGCGAGCAACAGCCTGGGTCTGGTTACGCATTGGCCCATCGCTCGTTGTACAGGCACGACCAAACTTCTCGACCACTCCCCGCCAGATGCGACAAGAAGGTGAGCCTTCAACCTGCGTACCCGAGCGCCGAGAGGTCGGTATCGGACCAGGATACAAGACGGCCCGCTACGCTAACGTTTGTCGCTACCTGCGAGACGACCAGTCCGCTGGGGAATTCACGCAGCCCGAGGATGTGCGCCTTCGAGTTTTGTGGCGGCCGCACAGAATATCAGAGCGTGGAGCTCGCGCGAGGGATCCCAGTCCTCGCGCGAAATCCGCCGTGTTTCACGCAACTGCAAGTGCGGGCAGCGCACCGTCCGACCACCGGACGGAATCGAGGTTGGCTGATAAGCTAAGCCTTTCCCGGTCAACATCACCGCCAGCTCGTCCCTATACTGCCCCAGATCACATAGGAAGAACCGTGATCGCCAGAACGGCCGCGCAGCATCGTGAAAATCACCGCAGGGATAGTCGCGCACCAACTTCAGTTCAGCCTTCGGCCCCCAACGTCCCGCGGGCGCGCGTGCTAACGCGTGGTAAATTGCGCGCTTACCGCCAAGTTAGGCCGCTCGGGTCGCAACGGCTTTCGCAACTCTCTTGGTGTTTCCTGGATAAATCGTGAGCGCGGCGATAATGCCGAGCAAAGCCGCAAACATCAACCAGAAACCGGGCGACGCCTTGTCATCTGTCCGGTCGATCAGCCAAGTCGATGCAAGCGGCGTAAACGTGCCAAACAGAGCCGCGGCGAGTGCGAACGCCAAAGAAAAGCAAGTTGTGCGAATGTGCTTCGGCACGATTTCGACCAGAGCGCCCAACATGGCGCCGCTATAGGTGCCAAAGTAAAACGAGAACATCATCTCCACGATCAGCATCTTGCCAAAGCTTGGGTCCGTTACAAGCCAAGACAACGCCGGATATGCAGTCACCAAGGCTAGGCCGGCAATGGTCAGCAGGACCGGTTTCCGGCCGATTCTGTCGGAAATCGCGCCGCCAATTGGGTTCCACATGAAGTTCGTCACCGCGACCAAGAGCGTCACCAACAGCGTGTTCTGCGAGGACAACTGCAATACGTGCCTGCCGAACGTAGGCGTGTACACCGTCACGAAATAGAAGGTCGTGGTCGTCAGCATCGCGATCATCATGCCGAGAATGACGATGCGCCAGTTCGCAAGTGTGGAGGCAAAGATCTCGCGGGCCGTCGGGTGGTTCTTCATGACCAGAAACTCCGGAGTTTCCTCCAGCGTCCGGCGCAGGAAGAAGATAAGCGGTACGATCAAGCAGCCAAGGAAGAACGGGATCCGCCAGCCCCAAGCGGCAACCATTTCGGCCGGAAGTGCTTCGCTCAAAAAATATCCGATAAGGGCCGCGACAAAGATCGCAACCTGCTGGCTCGAGGACTGGAAAGATGTGTAAAAGCCGCGGTTGCCCGGAGTGGCAATCTCGGAGAGGTAAACGGAAACACCACCAACCTCAACGCCGGCAGAAAAGCCCTGCAACAGCCGTCCGAACAGCACGATCGCAGGTGCGGCAATGCCGATCGTCGCATAGCCCGGACAAAAGGCGATGATGATGGTGCCAATGGCCATGATCGAAAGCGTGATGATCAGGCCTTGCCGACGGCCAATCTGGTCAATATAGGCTCCAAGCACGATCGCACCAACAGGTCGCATCAAGGCACCCAGCCAGAACACACCGAAGGTGTTAAGCAGTGAAGCGGTTTCGCTTCCTGATGGAAAGAACGCGTTTCCGATGGCACTGGCGTAGAACCCGAACAAGAAGAAGTCGAACTGCTCGAGGAAGTTGCCGCTCGTGGCACGTAAGATGGCGCCAATGCGCGATTTGGCATTTGAGGCGTGCGCAATGGGCGCTGGTGACATGGCGAGTTTCCTCTCGATTTTGAAATGGCCGCTTCCGGAGAAAATCTCACCGCAGCCGCGTGCAGTTTCATGGCCGCGAATCGGTCATCAGGGCACTGTCGACCAAGCCGTAAGCGCCTGACGTTTCCGGCATATTTTCGGCAATTGCCGCAAACCCTCACAATTTTCGCTCGTTATTCCGCTCGTGCAGCAGGAGTGGCTCTCAAGCTACTGAACCCTCGGGCAATTCTCGGCGCCAAGGTCGGCGACAAGGTTGTTGTCTTTGGCGTGGCCGAAGTTCTCATCAAGCGTACCGATATGCAGTGAAAGGGGAAGGACGAGATCGGTGGCATACAAGCCACAGCGAGGAGCTCCGTGAGATGTCGTGCTAGAACAGCTCGCGAGCCTGCGATTGGGCCGAACTGCGCTATTATCCCGCCCGATCTCCAGCGATGTCGATATGCTCAAAGTTAGCCGGAGGTTCGCCGAATAGGATTTTGTGAGCGCGCCGGCGATCAAGCGCGACGCCGATGGCCATGCTTGTAAACAGCCCCGTTGTCGTCGAGCGAGGCGCGCCTCGTACTTCAAGTGGCGCTCCGCTTCGTATGCGATCCAAACCCGGCGTCTCCGTAAACAGGGCAAGAACAGGCACAAGCCTCGGCGGCATAGGGGCCTGGAAATGGGCGGCACATCGTGAGTCGATCTGACCGCGGCTTGCGCATTCGGAATCTGACCACGATAACCGAGGTCGCATCACTTTGCCTTATTCGACGGTGACCGATTTCGCGAGATTTCGGGGTTGGTCGACGTCCGTGCCCATGAGGATGGCCGTGTGGTAGGCTAGGAGCTGCACCGGAATCGCATAGACAATCGAGGTGAATGTCGCACCCATCTCCGGCAACACAATCGTCGCGAGTGAATCCATGGACACGTCTGCGGCTCCCCTGGCGTCCGTTATCAAGATAATCTTGCCACCGCGTGCAGCGACCTCCTGCATGTTCGAGATGGTCTTTTCGAACACCCGGTCGGAAGGAGCGATGACGATTACGGGAACACTCTCGTCGACCAAGGCGATCGGGCCGTGCTTGAGCTCCCCGGCCGCATAGCCCTCGGCGTGAATATAGGAAATCTCCTTCAGCTTCAGTGCCCCTTCCATGGCCAGTGGAAACGACGTGCCGCGACCAAGATATAGCACGTCACGCGATTTGGTGATGTCGCGTGCGAGCTTCTCGATCTGCGGCTCGTTGGCCAGCGCCGCTGAAACGAGCCGAGGAATTTCGATCAGCTCGCGTAGCAGATCGATGCTGTCGCTCTCCGACAATTCACCGCGGGCCTTGCCGGCAGCGACCGCCAGCGCCGCCAGGACGACCAGCTGGCATGTGAACGCCTTGGTCGAGGCAACACCGATTTCGGGCCCCGCGAGTGTCGGCAATGCTGTCCCGCTTTCGCGCGCAATGGTCGAACTGAGTACGTTCACGATCGAGAGCGTATGCAGGCCTTGCGATTTGGCGTAGCGGAGCGCGGCCAGCGTATCGGCGGTCTCGCCTGACTGCGAGATGAAGATAGCAAGATCTCCTTGGCGCATCGGTGCCTCACGATACCGAAATTCGGAGGCGACATCGAGCTCGACCGGAATACGAGCCAGCCGCTCGAACCAGTATTTGGCGATGTGGCCGGCGTAGCCTGCCGTACCGCAAGCCGTGACCGAGATATGTCCGATCTCATTGAAGTCGAACGGAAGCTCCTGCGGCAGTGCCACGCTCTCGCGGGCAATATCGACGTAATGCGCCAGCGTCTGCCCGATCACCTCTGGCTGTTCGTGGATTTCCTTCGCCATGAAGTGGCGGTAGTTCGCTTTATCGACGAGTGCCGACGACGCGCCAGAGTTCACCACATCCCGGCGGACGACTGTGCCTTGTGCGTCGTAGACCACGCTGAAGTTGCGGTTGAGCACAGCCCAATCGCCATCCTCAAGGTAGGTAATCAAGTCGGTAAGGGGCGCGAGCGCGATAGCATCCGATCCGAGATACATTTCGCCTTCGCCATGCCCGATCGCGAGTGGTGAGCCCTTGCGCGCACCGATCATGAGGTCGTGTCGGCCCTTGAACAGAATTGCAAGCGCAAACGCGCCCACTAGCCGCGGCAGCGACGCTTTTACTGCCTCCTGCGGCGAGCTGCCATTCTTCAGATAAGACTCGATGAGATGCGCCACCACCTCCGTGTCTGTTTCAGAGGCGAAACAGGCGCCATGCTGTTTCAGCTCCGCGCGCAGCTCCCGGAAATTCTCGATTATGCCGTTATGGACGACCGCAACATTGTCCGTTGCATGCGGATGAGCGTTGTGTTCGGTTGGCTTGCCATGAGTAGCCCAGCGCGTGTGCCCAATCCCGACATGGCCTGAAAGCGGATGGCGGCGAACACGTGTCTCAAGGTTTTTCAGCTTTCCCTCGGCGCGTCGAAGCTCGATGTGATTTCCTTTGAGCGTTCCGATGCCAGCTGAGTCGTAGCCGCGATATTCCAGTCGTTTAAGTGAATCGATGAGGCGATCCGCGACCGGACCGCGCCCCAAGATGCCTACAATTCCGCACATGGTAGCCAGTTTACCTCAACTTCAAAACAGAGCGTCTCGCAAGACGCGCCTGACCAATTCGCTCGCTATTTATCGACCGGTGTAGTCGTGCCGGCCTTCCATCGCGCACGCGTCACTCGGCGTGCGCGAGCTCAAAGCAACACCGGAAACCCAATCGAAGTCGCCAGACGATCCGAAGCAACTTTCTGGGAATCGGAAAATGAGCGCCGTCAGCAATTAACAGCTGCATGATTCTCTCCTTTGTCCGATTTGGCCGATACCGCTAAGAAGTCCTGATAGGTCTGCCGCATTCCATCTGTAAGCCATGTCCTCGCGCGCCAGCCGAGCTTTGCGAGGCGGCTGACGTCGAGCAGCTTGCGCGGCGTGCCGTCGGGGCGCGAGGTGTCGAAGGCGATCTCGCCGCTGTAGCCGACGATCTCTGCGACGACGCGCGCGAACTCGGCGATGGTGACGTCCTCGCCGGTGCCGATGTTGATCAGCTCTGCTCCCGAATAGGTCTTCATCAGGTACACGCAGGCGTCTGCCATGTCGTCGACATAGAGGAATTCGCGCCGTGGCGTGCCGGTGCCCCACACGGCAACGCTGTTGGCACCCGCGACCTTCGCCTCGTGGAAGCGCCGGATCAGCGCCGCGACGACATGGCTCAGTTCGGGATGATAATTGTCGCCGGGGCCGTAGAGATTGGTCGGCATTACGCTGATGAAGTCGCTGCCATACTGGCTGCGATAGGCCTCCACCATCTTGATCCCGGCGATTTTTGCAATTGCATAGGGCTCGTTGGTCGGTTCCAGCGGGCCCGTCAGGACCGCATCTTCTCGCATCGGCTGCGGCGCCAGTTTCGGATAGATGCAGGACGAGCCCAGAAACATTAGCTTCTCGGCGCCGTTCTGGTGCGCGGCCTGGATCACGTTCGCCGCGATCGCGATGTTGTCGTAGATGAACTCGGCGCGCAGCGTGTTGTTGGCGACGATACCGCCGACCTTTGCCGCGGCGAGGAAGATCACCTGCGGCCGCGTTCTTGCGAACCAGTCGGACACCGCCGCCTGGTTGCACAGATCAACCTCGCGCCGGTCCACGGTGACGAGCTTGACGTCCTCCCGCGCCAGCCGGCGCGCAAGCGCGCTGCCGACCATGCCGCGATGGCCGGCTACGTAGACACTCTTGCCTGTCAGCTCAAACGGAGCGTTTGCCACTCGTCGCGTCCCGTTTTGCTACCGCCAGATCGCTCGCCATCATCTCCGCGACGAGCTCTGCAAAGCTCCGCTTCGGCCTCCAGCCGAGCACCTCGCGCGCCTTGCTGGCGTCGCCGACGAGGAGATCGACCTCGCTGGGCCGGAAATAGGTCGGATCGATCTTCACCACCGTCTTGCCGCTCATCTCGTCCACGCCGGTCTCCTCGACGCCTGTCCCGCGCCATGCGATGCGGCGACCGAGCTGGGCGAACGATAGCTCGACCATCTCGCGCACCGAGTGCATCTCGCCGGTGGCGAGCACGAAATCGTCGGGCTTGTCGGCTTGCAGGATCTTGTGCATACCCTCGACGTAGTCGCGCGCATGGCCCCAGTCGCGCTTGGCTTCGAGATTGCCGAGATAGAGCGTCTCCTCCAGCCCGACCTCGATACGGGCGACAGCGCGCGTGATCTTGCGGGTCACAAACGTCTCGCCGCGGATCGGGCTCTCGTGATTGAACAGGATACCGTTGCTCGCGAACATGCCATAGGCTTCGCGGTAATTCACCGTGATCCAGTAGCCGTAGAGCTTTGCGACGCCGTAAGGCGAGCGCGGATAGAACGGCGTGGTCTCCTTCTGCGGGATCTCCTGGACGAGGCCGTAGAGCTCCGAAGTCGACGCCTGGTAGAACCGCGTCTCCTTCTCTATGCCGAGGATGCGGATCGCTTCCAGCAGGCGGAGTACGCCGATGCCGTCGGCATTGGCCGTGTATTCCGGGCTCTCGAAGCTGACGGCGACGTGGCTCTGGGCGGCGAGATTGTAGATCTCGGTCGGCCGGATCTGCTGCACCAGGCGGATCAGATTGCTCGAATCCGTCATATCGCCGTAGTGCATCAGGAACGGCACGTCGCCGACATGCGGATCCTGGTAGAGATGATCAACGCGCGCGGTGTTGAACGAGGACGAGCGCCGCTTGATGCCGTGCACGACATAGCCGAGCGACAGCAGATGTTCGGAAAGATAGGCGCCGTCCTGGCCGGTCACGCCGGTGATTAGAGCGACCCGCCGTTTGCTCTCTTGGCTTAACAAATGATTCCTCTGCGCAGGCTAATGTCGTTCCCCGATCGACGACGTCAATCGCGGCTGGCTCTTCGAAATGCGGAAGCGTCACGCTCTCGAACTGCCGAAGTGTGGACCTCTACAGGTATTGCGTCGATGGCTCAACTGTACGGAGGTAAACCTCCCACCTCGAAAGAGTTTTGAAGGACTATACGAAAGTTTGTAGTCCGGCAGATTTCGTTCGGCCTTCGTCAGGCGCTTCTCTATTGCTTGAGTGCGCTCAATAAATTCGGCGCAGTCAAAAGGTAAGCAGGCCGTTCGGCCGAGAAGCGTTCTGCAGTCTCTCCATGCTCAGCTCGCGCGTCGAGCCAAGGAGTGTCCCTCATTTCTTGTCCTTGCCTAGAAATTTCGAGTCTTGCTGTTCATCCAGTGCAACTGCGAGCAAGCCCGGCAAACAAAGCCTTGAAAGTTGTTCTCTGTCGCGCAGTCCGTATCATCGATCAATCTCGGGACGATCGTGTTGGTGGTCGGATAAGCATAGGTGAAGGCGCGCATATTGCAGTCCCACGGCAGAAACACGCGGGATGAGCTGATCGTCGAGGGAGCCGACTCGGGCTGTTTAAGCGCGCGCCGCCTGCTCGAATGCGCGAAAAGGGGCGTGAGCTTAGAGGCACGCCATCGAAATGGATCGCTGCCTTATCGGGTTTGAACGCCGCCGAGATCAATCTTCGATCGCTCGCGTGTCTAAACTTCCACATCATTGCCGTTCCAAGGCGATCACATGAGGTTTCCAATGCTCGTTCGTCGGGTGTTGAGGGGCTCGTTGCCTGCATCGCGTTCGGCCCTGGGGCAATCGTCAGGCCTGCATCTCGAGCAGGCCCAGCTCGCGGAGCTAGCGGCAGCTCTCTTGCTGCCGCAATCAGCCGCTTACCATGCCGCGCGCTCGTCCCGGACTACTCGTTGTCATCTAGTCTGCTTTTCGTTTAAGGACGGGCGCGTCCGTCCGACCATGGCATGACGTGCATTCGGACATGGTGATAAGCGCACCATGATGACGGTTTTTGGCGCAGTCCCGTCACAATTGGTTCCCCGCACATATACGCTCTTCCAGGATCGCCATTCTTGAAGCCAACAATTGCCCGACATTGGCCCTCACAATGGTCGACGAGCAACACCGTGTTGGATCCATCGGGTCTTCTCACATCACCGCTCCAGGATAGCGCATCAGTCTCGCGGCGGCTCGTTGGCACTTGGCGCTCGCAACCGTATTTCGAAGTCTCCAATGCTGGATTGGTCCTTCTTACATCTGGGCAATCGTGACCTCATGCGACCTGGCAATTTGCGTAGACAGAACAGGAACAGCGTCCTTCGCACTCAGCGCGATCCTCAGCCGCTTTGGCAGAACACCTCTCATGACACGCGATCGGCTTGCTCCGCTTTTGCCCACAGGAATTCTAGGGCGACTGAAGATTGGAGCCAACTAGCAGGGGCACTCTACAATCTGACGCTACGTACGATTCAATCCCCTGCGGGGGTTATCGCGGGAATATGTCACGCCAGGAGCCAGCCGCGACGGGAGGAGGGCGGGAGGCGCTGCGCCAAAGCGGCTGGCTTTCGCTATTCGTCCTCCGCGGAATTGCGCAGCCAGGGTCTGCTCAAGTGTGCCGGCATAGCCACGCCGCGGCAGTGAGGCTGCTGGTCGTGGCAATGAGCGATAACGCGTGTCAATGAAGTTCTTGTAAGGTCCATGGAATAGGAGCGCGCTCGCCGGCCGAATCAAGCGTCCATGGCGAGGATGCTCTGTGGCATCTGTGCGAATTGGCGCCTCGTCTATCCGGCCGAGCTCTCCCGCTACACTGTCTGGATGGGGCTGTTTCCCGGGATTTCTCGGGGCTGGCGCCGCTGGGCAGAATGGGAAACGAGATCCATCGGCAGCGGTTATTCTGGTAATGAGTGCAATTCCCGTCAAGGCACTGAGCAGTGACTTTGCCGTTCCAGACAACTTGGACGATGGACCTCGAAAGGCGCCGTCAGGTGCAGGCCGCGTCAGGTCAACGATGATTGCGGGTTCGATCCATGTGGGGGCCGTCATGCGTTGGAAGACGGCGCCCAAGCGGTGCTCAGCCCTGGTCCCGTTCAGAGCATCGCGGTTTAAGTCCGAATTGGTGCGTTTGCTACAATCGTGGCTGGTCTCCAACAGTTGCTATGGGCGCGTGCAACTCCAGAGCGGCCACGGAATAAGGCGGAAAGTCTGCCGGCAATCAAACGGCTGTTGGAACGAGCGGCGCAGCCCATGCTCTCGGATCGCCGGGCAGGGCCTCGTAGGCGCCGATCGGCGCTCCTCCCCATTCATCTTGAGGCGCGAGCGACTGTTAAGCCGGCATTCTCCAGTGCATCCAAGATCCTATCAGCAACCACCCGGGGATCGCGCTGGTCCTCTATGCTCACGCTACAGGCCAAGGTAGCTGCCATGATCGCGTGAGCCGTTTTGCGCTGGAGGCTGTCGTACTCGGCATACTCGCCGCAAATGTTGCAGGTGATCACTGGTCGGCCGGCCCAGGGGTCGTGCATTGCGATCTCGCACCAGTTATCTCCGTGACATTTCTGGCAGAGCATAATTAGAGAGTTCCTTGTGGTTTGAGCTCGCGCTACGTGGTCGTCTGTTGAACGACTGCTTGGCATCCAAAGCTGCAGAAGCCACTGCACTCTGGAGGCGCTGTTGCCGTCCTGAAAAACACGATGTACGCGGGCTCCGGAGCAATCCGCCCGAAAGGGCTGCGGCGTGAGCGAACACTTGATGCATCTCTGCCGAGAGCGGCGGCGATGACGCGCCTCCGTTCTCTTCTGGAAAATCCGTTGAACGCAGAGCGCCGAGCACCTGCAGAGATCTGCCGCGGCCGTTCAATGTACCATTCGACATAGTGCCGCCCGTCAAAACCTCGCTACTCACTACGCGTGGATCATTGCCTTTGATGGCCGAAAGTACGACCTGAAATCCGCTCCGCTGAAGAGCTTGCGAGCCCATCTCGTCGCCTATCTCGATCACCTCGCGCCTAAAAGTGTGGTGCCGTTGGTCGCGCCGCTTGCTCGCGTCATCCTGCATTGAGTTATCGTCCTTTGGAGCAGCGCCGCCCTTCGTGCCTTACGAGCGGTGTGCAGCCGTGTTCCGTTTGCTTCAAAACGCCGCATGACATGGTGTTCGTCGTCGGTCACCTAGCGCTGTCCAATTGCCGATAGCCGCAGCGGCTCGATGACAGATCGCCACTTCGGGCCACTTGGCTAACCCATTCGCCAAGTATGCGAACTCTTGCTCGGTGAAACGCGCAGTCCCGGTGAGGCGGCGCAGGACCTCCTGGGAGATTACGACGGCGACTTCGCGACAGGTGACCTCTTTCGGCCAGTGACTGAACGCACGCATGAGCTGAGCAAGCTCCTGCTCGCTAAAATCACAAACCTGGAAAGTGCGGCGAAGAATCTCCTGCGCGATGGCTACCGTCGCATGGCGAGAGATCTCCTCTTGTCGCCATTTGCTGAAGCCGTTGGCGAGGATCGCCAGTGCTCGACGCGTAAAATGAGAAAGCCGGTCGGAACGGCAGGCCCGAGAAAGGACCTCGTGCGCGATCGCAGTCTTAGCTTCGCGCAGCGGAACTTCCGTTGGCCATTTGCTGAAGCCGTTCAACAGAATAGCCAGTCCTTGCTGCGTAAAATCACAGAGCTGACCGGCCCGTCGGGCGCGGTAAACGACCTCCCGGGCGAGCGCAGCCGTCGCGTCGCGAAGAGACAGCTGTTGTGGCCACTTGCTGAACCCATTTACGAGGTTCGCCAGTGCCTGTTCAGTAATGCAGGAGACGCCGTCGGCGCGGTCACAGCGGGCGAGCACTTCACCGGCAATTTCAATTGTGGCTTGGCGGCAGCTCGGGTCCTGCCGCCATTTGCTGAAACCGTTTACCAGCACCCCGAGTTCCTGGTAACGAAAATAAGAGAGGCGCTCGGCACCGCGAGCGTGACGGATGACTTGATCCGCGATCGCGACGCTCGCCGCGAGACAGGCAACCTCCGCCGTCCATTTGCTGAAGCCGTTTACCAGACTCGCCAACTCATGGTGATCGACGGAAAGCCCGCGACGAACGAGTTCTCCTGCAATCTTGGCGGTGGCTTGCCGAGGCGCGAGCTCGCCCGGCCACCTGCTGAATCCGTTTACGAGCTTAGCCAGGCGCTGCTGACTGAAATCGGAGAGCTGATCGGAGCGGCGGAGAAGTTCGTTGCTGATCGCGATCGCTGCCTTGCGACAACTCGAATCTTCCGGCCGCTTGCTAAAGACGCTGATCAGATTCGCCAGCTGTTCCTGGGTAAAATCGGAGAGTCGATCGCTTCGGCGCACAAGCTCATCTGCGACGATCACAACCGCCGTGTGAAAGCGTTCCTCTGCTAGCCATTTTCCGACGCCGTTCACGAGCAATGATAGATGCCGCGGGGTGAGCGCTGAGAGGCGATCATCCGAACGCGTACGGCAAGAAATCTCAGTCGCGATCCTGAGAGCGGCTTCACGAACCGCCGGTTGATCCGGCCACTTGCTAAAGCCGCTTATCAGCAATGATAGGTGCTGGCCGGTTAGGTCCTGGAGCGGCTCGCTCTTGTCGCGGCAAACTTCAGCAATTCTGATCATGCCATCGCGGCAGTCGGAAGACGCAGGATGGCGGCCAAATGAACACGCAAAGAGCGAAAGTGATGTGAATTCGACTTGTTCCATCAGTGCATCACTAAGGCGGGAGAGCTGAGCCGCCAGAGCTTTGGAAAGATCGGTACCTGCCTGACCGCCAGACTGCCGGCTGAGCGCATCACATATTGTGGCGTATTTCGATGCTAGCTTGAGGCGGATGTCTTCCTCAAATCGTGGAACAAATGCGATCCTGAACGCAGTCGCGGCCTTTCGCAGGAAGCGTGCGCGATTTGATCTCGTGAGTTGCTTGGAATCGTCGAATAGTGAACCTGAGAATGCGCGCACGTCCTGACAACGGCAAGCGTGCCTGATTGTTGCGAGAAGCTCATCGAGTGTGGCCATCGTTCGATTTGGTGGCTCTGAGTGCTCCGCGCGAACGTGCTGCTCGAAGCGGAGCCGGTCGAGTGAGACTGCTTGTCCAGGGCGCGTCATCTGTCGACCCTTCCCTGGCCAGGATCTCGAACTGAAATCGGATCGCGACATTGCTCACGCAAGCTGACTCGAGTTCGGACAGGTAGCGCTGGCGCCCTCACCCCGTAATGTCTGCTGCACAGGCCAAGTGCGTTCCGTCTGCAAGCCGTCGCTCCCAAGCCATCGGCAGGCGATCGTGGACGCTCGCCCGCAAGAAGACCCTACAATCTGACGCTGCGTCCGATTCAAGCCATTTATGTCGAGAGCCGCGCATTTCGCGCAGAATTCTGCGTGAACGGCCGGTGAAGCCAAATCTCGTCCATCATGCCGCGTGGCCCTTCCAATCGGCCTTCTCAACCGAGGGATTGCAGTGAAGCTTACTCGCCGCGCTTACGTTTCGCCCAGCGGGCTTGTCGCATGTCGGACATTAACAAAGCGAGTGACAGCGCTAACGGCAAATGAGGTGCTTTAGTGAAAGCCAGCCTACGGGATCTTACGTAGGGCCCGTGTCGCATTTTCTTGATCTAAACATTGCATCCTCTTTTGCATGAAGCAGAAAAATCTATTCTCAGACGCCAAACATTGGCGAGGCCGTGCGGAAGCGACCCGACTAAAAGCGGAGTCGATCGAGGACGACACATCTAGATGCAGGCTCCTCAAGGTCGCTGAGGAATATGACAAGCTGGCTCGCCTCGCGGAGGGGCGGCAAAGAAGCGAGCTTGACGGGCAGTTCTGATCGCTACCGGAGCGAACTGTGACTGCGGCCACCGAAGTCTCGCCGTGTTGGAGCTCGAGGCCCTCTAGGGCTGAACTGCGAAGCTTCGTCACGCGTTCCCTGGCCGTGGATCCATTGTGACCGGCCACATAGATGACGCATTGACGGTGTCTCAGGCGGTAACCGGCTAACCGCTCGACATGAAAAGGACTGAGATGAAAGCCCACCGTCAGATCGTCGCAAGAGCAAAGCCTCTCGTTGACGAGCTGGCGATACATTGGCGTCGCTTTGCATCATGTGCTGAAGCCGATGACGTCTGTTTGGTGCCAAACTAGCCGGTTCGCCGGATCATGCCGCGCCAAATGGCCTCCGCCGCCATTGTTGATCTAAGGCATTTCAGTCGGTTCTGGCATCAAGCACCAACGCCATACCTTGCGGACTTGTTTAGGCAAGGGGCGGCAGCAGCTCCTGCAGGCCCGGCTTGCCGCGACAACCATCGTAGATGTCTGTGCCGATTGTCTGCATGAGGCAAGTTCGCAACGAAGGCACGAATGACGCGAAAATCCAAGGAAAGATTCAGATGTCGAAAGATAAACTGCAGGAGAAACTCTCCGCTGGACGATCCGGACAAAGCCGATGTTCGTCTTCCAACTAAGTTTGGTGCAGATGGTCCGCAGTAGTTGGGATTGCCCATGCCGGCGCGGCGGCCGGTCAATGTATGAGTCGGACAACACGAGTGGTGCCGGATTCGACCCTATCGGTCAAAAGAGGGAGGAGGTGTGAGGAAGCAAATTGTAGAAAGGCTCGAAGCGGGACGCGTGCGCGATGGCCGGTTCGCCACCGCACCCGGATCTGGTCCTTCCGGTCTCTTCTTCGTGCAGGGGCCTTGTGGCTGCCAGCTCAAGATCATCGGCTTCGTTCGTCCGGGATGGGAGCATGTCTCTGTGTCGACGCCTCGGCGATCTCCAAATTGGGAGGAGATGTGTCTCGCCAAAGATCTGTTTTGGCATCAGGAGGAATGCGTGATGCAGCTGCATCCTCCTCAGTCACAGTATGTGAACAACAGTCGCTATTGCCTGCATCTCTGGAGGCCGACCCGTCAGGTCATTCCGATGCCTCCGTCAGCCTTCGTGGGCATCGTCGGGCTGGGGCCGTCTGAAGCGGCAATTCTGTTTGCGCAGATGAGTGCCATGTCTTAACGGACCCGGCCGCATCGATGCCAAGTCGAGCGGCGGCACGTAATCGAGAGCGCAGTGGCGCTGGAGCCTAGGCGGCCACAGGCCCGCCAAGGGCCCGCGGGCACCACTCTGCGCACCAAAGGCCGCTGCGCTTCTCAAAGCGGCAAGGCACGCCGCAGAATCGGCTCGTCTATTGTGCGCAATATGACGCGCATAACAACGCCAGCGAGGAATCGGCCAGGTGACGAATTAGAGCGGATCGGTCGATCCGGTACACATTGCGGGCGGCCAAATCCTCGCATCAGTAAAAGACCTACGGGGCGCAACTACGTACGCATCGGCTAGTGACCTGGGTGAGGCGCGTCGGGCAGCGTTGTTGCGCGTGCCTCGATGCTGCGATCAAATCCTGGAAGGCGGGCCGGCTATTAGCCTGATATGCGCGCGATGGCCCGCGCAACTCGGCGATATTTCTCCTTCATTACCGGGCAAGAGTGCGTTTCCGGAGCTGCGCATGTGGGTGTTGCTTGTATCCAGTGGACTGAAGGCGGCTCGCTTGATGGATCGGTCTGACGTGGTCTCCGCCGCGCAACGGGCCAAGGCCGCCGGGGCGACCCGCTTCTGCGTGGCCGCGGCCTGGCGCAATCCAAAGGACCGCGACCTCGATCAGGTCTGCGATATGATTGCGGCCGTTAAAGATTTTGGCATGGAGACGTGCGTAATGCTCGGCATGCTCACGCCAAAGCACGCCGCACGGCTCGCCGATGCCGGCCTCGATTTCTACAATCACAACGTGGACACCTCGCCTGAGTTCCACCGCAGCATCATCACGACCCGGACCTTGCAAGAGCCAATCGACACTCTTACGCCCGCGCGCCAGGCGGGCATCAAAATCTGCTGCGGCGGAATTTTCGGCATCGGTGACGACGCCGAGGACCGTCTCGGCATGCTGCTACTGCTCGCCAATCTTCCGAACTATCCGGAAAGCATCCGGATCAAGCTCTGGAACAAGGTGAATGGCGTGCCGGTGAGGTTCACGGCGGAGCGTCCCGATCCGATTGCACTGGTGCGCCTGGTGGCGACCGCGCGGATCATGATGCCCAACAGCGTCATACGGTTGGCCGCCGGGCGTGAGTACATGACTGATGAACTCCAGGCCCTATGCTTCTTGGCTGGTGCGAATTCCATCTTTGTCGGCGATGTGTTGCTGACGACCAACGCAAGTTGACGGGGATGCAAGTGTGCTAGCCCGGCTCGGTATTATGCCTGACCGCTTAAGTCATCCAGAACAATGGGCGTGGCGCGCGCAAGCCATCAGCGTAGGTGAAGAAATGCAGATTGTCCTGATTGAAGGGAACGATTCATTGCACCTCGGTCACTGAATCCGACCTGCACTATGAAGGCTCGATCTCGATTGATCGTGCGCTGCTGGACGCGGCCGGTATCGGATTAACGTTCGCGTCGAACTGTACAACCTCGAGACGGGAACACTCTTTGCAACGTTTGTGACAGAAGCGCCACAAGGGTCCGGCACCGTAGACGTAAACGGTGCGGCGGCGCGACTGGCGATGTCCGCAGATAAGATAAGTATTGTTGCATACGCGTCACTTGACGAGGAGGATGCGAGCATCTTCAGGCCGCGCATTGTGCCGGCTGATCGAGAAGATCCCATCCTGCAAGTTTGAACCCACAAGCCAACGCGGGAAGACCCTGTCCGGCCAGTTGGGAGTTTTGCGGCGTCCATCGTTGCTCAGCGAGTGATGAATGAATTCCGTCATTGCGGGTATGTTGCTGTGCTGACAAGGCTGTCGCAACAAGAGTAAGCGCTGTTTCGGTCCCACCTTCCATTGAAGGCGTGGAGTGAGGAATGATCGATCTCTGATTTGGAGATCGGCTTGTGTCTAAGCTTGACCATATGCTTGAGCCCAGGACCTCGGTTCGTCGGGTCGAGGTCATCACGGAGAGCGGCCGACGGCGGCAGTTCTCGGCCGACGACAAGGCGCGGTTCGTCGAGGAGACGCTGGCCCCGGGAGCCGTGGTATCGGAGGTCGCGCGGCGGCACGGATTGTCGCCGCAACAGCTGTTCACGTGGCGTCGGCAAATGCGACAGCCGGTTGCGATCCCAGTGGCTCCCGAGCCGCAGACATTTGTGCCCGCTGTCGTTACCCCAACGTCCACGCTGCCGGAGCGCTCACCGCGGCAGCGCCGGCGCCTCCGCGAAGGCGCTCGAGGGCGCCGAGAACAGCAGCATCATCGAGCTCGAGATCAACGGCGTCGCGGTCCGGGTCGGCCGCGGCGCGGATGCCGCGACGATTGCGGCCGTGATCCATGCGCTGAAGACCTGCACGTGATCGGTCCGACGGGCGCGGTGCGGGTGATGGTGGCGACCAGGCCGGTCGACTTCCGCAAGGGTGCCGAAGGGCTCGCGGCCCTGGTGCGTGAGAGCATCCAGGCCGATCCGTTCTCCGGCGCCGTGTATGTGTTTCGCGCCAAGCGCGCCGACCGGGTGAAGCTGATCTATTGGGATGGCACGGGTGTGTGCCTGTTCGCCAAGCGGCTTGAGACCGGTTCGTTCTGCTGGCCCAACGTGCAGGACGGCGTCATTCGCCTGACCGCGGCGCAGCTGTCGGTCTTGCTCGAAGGACTGGACTGGAAGCGCGTCCACGCCGCGCGCGAGACACCGTCGCCGATCCAGGCGAGTTGAACTGCGGCACAGTGAATCAGTATGCATGTCGCGCTCGCGAGATGCCGCGACGCATGGTGTAATCGCATCATGGCGACGACGGCCGACACGCTTCCGGACGATCCCGGCACGCTCAAGGCGATGCTGCTGGCCGAACGGGCGCGCGCCGCGCGGCTTGAGCAGATCATCAAGGAGTTGCAGCGTCATCGCTTCGGCCGCCGGGCTGAGACGCTGCCGGAGGACCAGTTGCTGCTCGGCCTGGAGGAGGTCGAGCAGATCGAGGCGAGCAGTGATGCGGCGACCGATGCAGCCAATGCTGCCGAGCGATCGAGCCGAGCCGCACGGCGCCGCAGGAACAGAGGGGCGCTGCCGGCGCATCTGCCGCGGGTCGAGATGCTGATCGACCTCGACGATCACGCCTGCACGTGCTGTCAGCAGGCGCTGCACCGGATCGGCGAGGATGTGAGCGAACGACTGGATATCGTCCCGGCCCAGTTCCGAGTCCTGGTCGTAAGGCGGCCGAAGTATGCCTGCCGAGCCTGCGAGACCATGGTGCAGGCACCGGCGCCAGCGCGGCTGATCGAGGGCGGGCTACCCACCGAAGCCACCGTGGCGCAGGTACTCGTGGCCAAATATGCCGACCATCTGCCGCTGTATCGGCAGGCTCAAATTTACGCCCGCCAGGGCCTCGAACTGGATCGCTCGACCCTGGCCGATTGGGTCGGGCGGGCAGCCTTCCTGTTGCGGCCGGTGCATGAGCGACTGCTCGCGAGGCTGAAGCAGTCGACAAAGCTGTTTGCCGACGAGACCACCGCCCCGGTACTCGATCCCGGACGCGGTCGCACCAAGACCGGCCAGCTCTGGGCCTATGCCCGCGACGACCGGCCCTGGGGCGGCACGGACCCGCCCGCCGTCGCCTATGTCTACGCTCCAGATCGCAAGGCCGAACGGCCGATCGTCCACCTCGCGGGTTTTGCCGGCATCCTCCAGGTCGACGGCTATGCCGGCTATCGGGTCCTGGCCGAGCGCGGTGACGTAGAGCTGGCGTTCTGCTGGTCCCATGTGCGCCGGCGCTTCTACGAACTCGCCGCGGCCGGTCCCGCACCGATCGCCAGCGAGGCGCTCGAACGTATCGCCGGGCTCTACGTCATCGAAGCCGAGATCCGCGGCCGCACCGCTGACGAGCGTCGCGCCGTCCGCCAAGAGAAGAGCCGGCCGATCGCCGACGAGTTCGAACCCTGGCTGCGCGGCAAGCTTGGTCTGATTAGCCAGAAAACCAAACTCGCGGAGGCCATCCGATATGCGCTGTCGCGTTGGGACGGGCTGACGCGCTTCATTGCCGACGGCCGCATCGAGATCGATTCCAACGTCGTCGAGCGCGCTATCCGCCCAATCGCGCTCAACCGCAAGAACGCCCTGTTCGCTGGCTCGGACGGCGGCGGCGAACACTGGGCCGTCATCGCCTCACTGATCGAAACCTGCAAGCTCATCGGCGTCGAACCCCACGCCTATCTCGCCGACGTCATCACTCGCATCGTCAACGACCACCCGAACAGCCAGATCGACGAACTGCTACCCTGGGCCTATCTCGATACTCAAGAACGCTGGCGCGTGGCCTGAGAACATCGCTTACCAACAAGACGACCTGCTCGTCCTTGATTCGCCGGTTCACTCCAGTATTCATGAAGGAGCGCGAACGTGCCGAGCAACGTTTCGAATCAGTGCCCATAACAATCCGCAGGCTATCGAAAGCGGCAATTTGCGACTGGCGCCCGGCCGCAGGAGCCTGGCGGGTCTGGATCGTAGTCGAGAGCCTCTACAGCATGGATGGCGAAGTCGCACCGCTTGGAGACCTGCTCGGGATCGCGCACCTGCACGACGCGTTCATGGTTGTCGACGAAGCTCATGCAACGGGCGTTTACGGCGAGCAAGGGCGAGGGCTCACGGCGGCCTATGAAGGACGCGAGAATCTCCTCGTTGTTCATACCTGCGGTAAGGCGCTCGGAGCTTCCGGCGCGCTTGTCACTGCCACAGGCGTGCTGCGCACGATCAATCGCTGTCGCCCGTTCATCTTCGCGACCGCTCGGTCGCTGTTGATGGCGGTGGCCGTGCGGGAGTCTCTCTTGATCCTGCAGGGGGAGCCGGAGCGAAGAACGGTTGACGAAGCTGGTCGCGTTCTTGCATCGGGAGATGGCTGTGCGAGGCGAGAGAAGTCCTTCGAATTCGCAGATCCTGCCCTATATCGTTGGCGAGAATCGTTTTGAAGGGGAGACCGATAGCCAGCTGGTTGCACGGCTGAGGGGTCTTCCGGCCGATCGGATCGTTCCGGAGCGTTACCGCCTTAAAATACCCGCTTCCCCGCATCATTCGGCCGAGATAGACGGAATTCGCATCGACCCGGATTCGCTCATCGGGCCGCAGGCTGGGGAGCGACCGCTCGTCATCGAAGGCGCCGGCGGGCTGATGGTGCCGCTGAACCGTAGCCCACTCTACATCGACATCTTCGAGCGGTGGCGGCTTCCCGTCGTGCTCCGCGCCCGCACGCTACTCGGGACCATCAATCACTCCCTGCTGCCGATTGAGGCCTTGCGAAAGCGCCAGATCGACATTCTTGGGATCGCATTATCGGGGGAAAGAAATGCTGAAACTGAAAGCGCAATTTGTGACATCGCGCGGGTGCGTTGGTTAGGCCGGCTGCCCTGGATTTCTTCTCTGACGGCAGACAGCCTACGGTCGTCTTCAAAGACTCGTTCATTTCCAGCGACTTCCAGCCATGAAGCCAAACAACAGGTGGCCCATCTGGCATCCATTCGCGCAGCATGCGCTTCACAAGAGATGACCAAGGTTGTGCGTAGCGACGGTGCTTATCTCCACACTGCGGATGATCATCGAATCATAGATGCAGTCGCATCCTGGTGGGGTCGTCACTCACGGCCATTGCCATCCGCAGATCGTGAGCGCGATTCACGAATAGGCCGGCAAATTGAAGCGAGTCATTTTCGCCGGCTACACGCATGATCCGGCCGAGGAGGTCGCTCGGCTCCTTTTGAAACTCATAACCCAAGGCTTGGACCATGTGTTCTACTCGGACAGTGGCTCAGCCGCTTGAAGTCGCCCTTGAACATGGCACTCGGCTATTGGCACATTAGAGGCAAACAGGGAACACGCATCGTTGTCAAGCACTCCCATCACGGCGACACGTTCGGCGCGATGTCGATTGGTGCCCGCGGTGTCTTCAACGCGGCGTACGGACCGCTCCTGTTCGACCTGACCTCAATGCCATTCCCTGCGAGCGGTCGTGAGCAGGCAACGCTTGATGTGCTTGAATCAGCATGTCGGTACGAAAATCGCGCAGCCCTTATTGTCGAGCCTGGTGTTGAGGCAGGCGGAATGCTGAGGTACCCAACTTGGGTGCTAAGTGAGATGAAGCGGATCTGCGAGGCGTCGGACGTCCTGTTCATTGCCGATGAGGTCATGACGGGCTGGAGCCGCACCGGAACAATCTCGCCTGTGAGCAGGCCAATGTTGTGCCAGATAGAGCGTGCTATTCAAGGGCCTCACGGGAGGGGCGCTGCCGCTCGCTGTGACACTGTGCTGGCCAGGGATTTTCGATGCTCATTACTCGAAAGACCGTACGCACATTCCTTCACTCGAGTTCGTTCACGGCAAATCCGCTGGCCTGTGCCGCCGCCAAGGCTAACCTGGAACTGTGGAAAGACAGGTCAGACGCATTGCTGCGCTCGCAACCATGCAAGAGCAGGCAATTGAACCATTCCGCGGCGATCCGCGCTTTGCAAACGTTCGCCGTAGCGGCGCCATCACAGTGCACTCGATCTGAAGACGAAGGATACCGGCCATTGGCAGGCGTCGGCCCGAAGCTTCACGCCTTCTTTAGGAGTCTGAGTTGTCGTCGGCTTCCGGAACGAGTTGAGAGTGCCTTGCCATAAGGTGCCGAAATGGACGATGGTTACTCGCATGTTACGTTACTCTATGCCGACCGGCTCGGCCGGTGGACGCCGACGCCGCCCGATCGGGCTTCGAACGCTATTCCGGCGGCAGCACAAGGCGATGCCATCGCAACATCCTGCCGTACTCGGACGATCAAATGCATACAGCTAGTTCATTGCGGGTTTGGCTCGCGGGAGACCTGACCGCGGTGGCATTCCAAGGACGAGCTGAGACAGATATGGAATGCCGCGAACAGTCGAGCGGACCACTAGCGCGATCGCAACAATTGCCGCCCCGAGCAGACCCGCGATGATCAACTGGGTCGTGAGATCCCAAAGTTCTCCGAGCTGTATGAAATCCATTAGACGGAACACGGTACCCTGGACAAGGTAGAGCAGCAGCGTGGTCTGGCCCAACTCCATAGCTATAAAGCGGGCGATTCGGGTTGAGTGGCTAAAGCGCCAGCATTGCAGCAAGAGTTCGATGGCGATTGCTGAGGCAGCTGCAGCGCCAACAAACATCAGAAGCACGTCTTTGGCCGACCGAAAATCGTGAATTAGTCCAAGATTATTGTAGACATAAGTGTCCTTGCCCCAGGCTACAAAACATACGCAAGTCAAGACCGAGAGAAATAAAATCAAGAGCGGCTTGTGAGATCGCGATGTAGTCGTCCATCGTTCGTTCGATTGAGCAAACAAGAATCCCAAGCAGAAGAACGGGTAAGTGAACCTGATCAAGGGTGATATGGAGAACGTCAGAGGAACGAGTGCAATCAGTATCGCTGAGCCAGATATGACCAACGATCGGTGGCTCAGCCTGGTGAGTATCTTGATGAGAAGGTAAGAAACAAACGTGGCCCAGATGAACCAGTATGTGCCGGCAAGATCGTCTACAAATTCCAAAAGTCCGGTAGTTAGGCTGGTCGCGCGCCACAATGCCGCTGACTTAGCTGTCTCCATGAGCGCCCACCAAAACAGCATGGGCAGTAAGAGCTGCGTCGCACGGGCGATGGCGGCCTGAGTGAACGACTTCTGCAGCAACGATCGAGAAGAAAGATAGCCGCTTATCGCCATAAAGAGTGGCATGTGAAACATATAGATTGCTTTGTAGTACGGCGAATACCAAAAGCCGCCGTCTCGATAGATGACATACTGGATCAGGTGCCCAACGATTACCAAGACAATGAGCGCACCTTTCGCGAAATCTAAGCTCAGATCTCGATCGCTTGCCCCGGTCGTGCGCGAGCTCGGGGCCATTATTCCAGTCACGCGTTGCAATCTATCAAACATCTAGATATCTGTTGTTGATGAGCCGGCGGCCCGTTTGTCCGCTTCTTCTGCCTCATTTTTGGTTGAGACGAAAGGTGATGGTGGGAGTTTTTGGAAGGGCAACAAGCTCAACTGGTTAGGCCTTGAGGAACTAGCCGTGGGCCGAGCATCTCTGTACGCCTCAGCAAACTGTGCGGTAGAGAGCCGATATTTGGTTTGAGACGCTGGGCTAGCAGTGCGGGCACGGCATGCTAGTTGCAGACGCGGCTCTGGGAGGAAGACTGTCGCACTCAGTCTCCCACTCAGCCCGACGCATCTCGGACCCGGCAGATGCGTCGGGCTTCTTCGGTTCGCCCAGCATAGTCGACATTTGGTCCCGTCGACGCCGGGGTGATCAAGCTAACGGGGCGTCTGATAGCTGAACTCGATCACGCCAACTTGGGCTATGGCATCGGGCTGGGGGGCACACGGATATCGGTGCTCCGAGTTGTGGAGCGAAAGCCGAGGACCAACGCTTTTTGAATTGAGCTGCTCGTTCGGCTTCGTGCAACTCACGCCTGAACCGCGCTTGCCGTGACGACTTTTGTCGTAAAGCCGCCGCCGCAGTGATTGGTGCCGCATTTATGGTGTAAACGGCTCGGCTGGATCGCAGCTGCGGAATGTCTACGGTCCTGACAAAGTCCGCACCCGTGTGATGGACACGTGCTCATGAAAGCCAGGCGTGAAACGGGCTGCGCGTGTGGAGTACCATCTCTAGCTGAAGCTCGTCGCTTATGTGCATCCGGGGGAGGCCTGGTTGATCGTACTTGGGCGGATGACCAACTGCGTTCGAGCAACATGACCTAATGCTGCAAGGAGGCCAGATCTAACGCAGGAGTGCGTGAAAGAGCACGGTCAGATGGGCGTGCGCGACGTCGCCGAGGCAGGCTTCTCGATCAATATCAGCTGAGCTTGGCGTGGGGATGAGGCGGTAGATCGCAGCGGCGGGCGGACTCTCCTCACTTGTGGACTGGCTTAGATGCGATCGTCATTCAATAACTCGTCGCGCAGCACTTTGAAGGCCTACTACACCATTCGACTCCGCTCCGCCAACGAGGTCGCCTTCGGCGGACCTAGGGGGCTCCACACTCACGTGTTGCGGACCAAGCAGGGAGCAAGGCGTTCTTCGCGCACCAGCGACTCAGCGGATCACAAACAGCGCTGGCGTTCAGGCGTTAGCTCCACATTATTGCCTCACAACCCCTGACCGTTTCGGCGCGAAGCAAGGGCCGACGCCAGTGTCGTTGGCGGCGATGCTGTCGCTAGGACCAGTGTCTCTCGTGTGCCGGCAGGTTAGCTTGGTCGGGTCAACTTCAAGGTTTCAGTCAATGACTCCTCGAATATATCGAGCCCTTGTTCCAACGTTTCTTCGGCGATCGTAAGTGCAGGCAAGAACTTGACAACCTGATCCGTCGGTCCGCATCGCTCGATAATCAATCCCTTCACAAATGCTCTCCGTGACGTCGCCTCTGCGATCTCGCTCGTTTTGCAATCGAAGCCGCATACCATGCCGCGTCCACGAACGGCAAACTCGTTTCCGTGCTGATGCGCGATAGCATCGAGTCGACGCCGCATAAATGCACCCAAGCGTTGGATCTGTTGCGAGAACGTCTGGTTGCGCCAATACAGATCCAATGCCGCCTTGCCAGAAACGAGTGCAAGGTTGTTTCCGCGAAATGTTCCCGTATGCTCGCCTGGTTCCCATGCGTCGATCGCTTCCTTGATCAAGAGCATCGACAATGGCAAGCCGTAACCACTCAGCGATTTCGACATCACGACAATGTCTGGCGACAACGCAGCGAACTCGAAGCTGAAGAACTCACCTGTGCGACCACAGCCCATTTGGATATCGTCAACTATGAAAATAGCTCCGACCTCTTTTGCCAAAGCCTGCATTGACTGCAGCCATTCCTTGCCGGCGACGTTAATGCCTCCCTCTCCTTGCACGGTTTCGACGAGAATGGCGGCTGGAAGATCAGTACCACTGCTCTCGTCCATTAACACCTTTCGAACGTAATCCGCCGGACTGTACGAGGAGCCAAGATACCCATCATAGGGCATGAAAGTTGTGCCGGATAAGGGAATCCCGCTGGCTTTACGGTAAAAGCGGTTACCGCTCGCGGCTGTGGCTCCCAAGCTTTGGCCGTGATATCCGTTCGTGAAAGAAATGACGTTGTGACGCCCTGTGATTTTACGCGAGAGCTTTAGAGCTGCTTCAACGGCGTTAGCTCCTGTAGGCCCGGTGAATTGAAAGCGATAGGAAAGATTCCGTTCCCGAAGAATAACAGAGCTAAAGGTCTCCATGAATTCGACTTTTGCTGGAGTGGCCATGTCCAAGCCGTGGACGACCCCGTCCGACTCCAGATAGTCGCTGATTGCTGCTTTGATCTGCTGATTGTTGTGGCCATAGTTTAGCGTTCCAGCGCCAGACAGAAAGTCTATGACCTTTCGGCCGCCCTCTGTGAACATAATTGAACCGCGCGCCCCATTGAAGACAGCAGGAAAGGAACGTGAGTACGCACGCACATTGGACTCTAGCGTTTCAATTGTCTTCATTCGGCTCCCCTGTGTACTCCAACCATGCGGTCGTCGCGTCGACCAGACAATCTGCCCGATGAAACAACGCGGGCCAACATCGTGCAGGACTGGCAGGCCATACCGCGGGTTCCGCGCCTCTCGGCATCGTTTGGGTTGCGCGTAGCGCATCTAAAAATCAGCTCCAACGGGTTACCTGAGAACCAGGCGGAACAAAGCTACCATCTCTAGTAGCTTCGTCCCCATCCAGCGACGGCCCCCGTGTTAAGTCATCTTTCGCGAACGGGTTTACCTAGCCGCGCGGGAAGACGTTGCGCATGCGTGCGGTACCTTGCGTCAGGATACCGCGAGCCGGAAGCGACATGCTCAGGCCACGGTCTCAGGGACTAGAAGGACACGCCCGCCGCCCGACCGGTTTTGGCCTTGCGCTTGGTCGACACAATCGCCGGGCAGTCGTCGGCGTGGATGCGTTCGGCAGCAAAGGCATGGCTTGAGATCGAATCTGCCAGCGGCACTTGTGTTGCCATTCCAACGGATGCGTAAGCTTCCGGTGCTTCAGTCCGAAGAGTTGCTGGGATCGAACCGAATTTAGCGGATCTGGCGGTGCAAACCGTTGGATCCGCCAACATTCGATCTGCCAACATACGTCTTTGCGGCTTCTCGGAATTCCGCAGCGAACGTCTTGACAAACTCCGTGATGTTGGCCGCGATCGCCGCCTCCTTTTCCCCCAACTCGGCGACCGGACCCGTGGCGCTTTCGCGCCGAACTCAGCAATGGTTGTCGCACTCAAGATCGCGCGCTCCTGGGTTAACGCGACGAGCGCTTCGGCCTCGTCGGATTACGCGATCATACGAGAGGCATGTTGTCAGGGGCCCGAACTAGCAAGTGCTTCAACCAGACGTCAATCGCGCGTTGATCGACATCGTGAGCGCCGCGCGAGCGCGGCTTGGTCCAGATTGCTTGCCCCGCTTTCAGGCGTTTGTTCCGGGACGGTGCTCGCGGAGTACTTCATCGACGCAGGCCATCAACTCCAGAGCGGGAAACGGTTTAGCGAAAAAGCCGGTCACGCCGGCGCTCAAAGCGCGGGCTCGCGTGCGATCATCCGCGAAGGCAGTAATCAAAATGAATGGCGCAGCGTGGCCTTGGGCCCGCATCTGTTCTAAAAGTTCAAAGCCGCTCATCGTGGGCATCTGCACGTCTGCAATTACACAGGACGTGCTGTTCAATTGAGACGACTCCAGGAATTCCTCGGCCGAAGCAAACGTATGAACGATGTGGCCCTGTGATTTCAAGAGGTTGTTCAGCGCGACACGAATTGAAGGATCATCGTCGACAACGGAAATAGTGTTAGACAAGACCACCCGTCCTGGTTGGGCGAAGGCACTGGCCGAAGCATGGCGGCCAGCTGAAGGGTGCGCGTGTACGAAGAAATTGTAAAATCATACTTAGGTTTGTACTCTGAAACGGTCGGTCCCAATTCCCAGCCTCTCCGCCATTCTAATCAAATCGGCTAGTGATCGAGCACCCATCTTCTTCATCACGTGCCCCCGGTAGATTTTGACTGTAATCTCGGCAAGCCCGAGTTCCGCGGCTACCTGTTTGTTCAAGAGGCCCGTGGCGACCAGTCTCAAGACATCCTGCTCTCGTGGACTTAGAGCCTCGAACAAGGACTGCAGCTTCGTGACAACCTTGTCTATAGCTCGTCTCTTGCGATCCTGTTCGATCGCTGCGACCACTCCATCGAGCAGTTCCTGATCGCGAAACGGCTTGCCGAGAAAATCGATTGCTCCATTCTTCATCGCTTTGACGGTCATCGGAATATCGCCATGAGCGGTGATGAAAATAATGGGAATGTGAACCTTCAGTTTGGCTAATTCAATCTGGAGCTCCAGCCCGCTCAAGCCCGGCAGTCTGATATCAAGCACAAGGCAGCTGGGAACATCAGGAAGCTCGCTCTGGAGCAGTTCTTGGGCCGATCCGAAAGCAACAACGTCTAGACCGATCGAACGAAACAGGTTGACGAGCGATTCGCGCATTGAGAGGTCGTCGTCGACGACCAACACGCTCGGTCTCACCTCCGGCCCTTCGACAGTTGCGGCTTGCTTCCGCGGTTCAGAGCGCTTGGTCACGATAAAAGCCTCACTTTTGCAATCGTGGTAGAAGTTCCGTGGAGCCACGACCAAAGGTTGCTCGTGGCGGCCTTCTCAGGAGCTTTCGCGCAGTGCAAATCTCTGAGATCTTCCAGGTATGCGAACGGCCAGCCGTTTGCGTGCGTAAGACATTATCACGAAAGTCTAGCAAAAAGGGCCCGAGTGGTCGAGAACTGGCTTCCGTCTGTCCGCCGTCCCGTTGGAACGGCCCGGCGGCATTGATCAAATCAATCAGCAGCCAAGTTGAGGCGCTCGCTCTAGCTGGCGGCGGATGCCGCTTGGCATCCCCGTTCAGGCGCATGAGGCGTCGGCGGACTCTCGTTAAGCGGCCGGATCAAAATGCCCGCCGCCTCGGTAGCTGCACGCGGGGGCGCGAGCTGAGCGAATTGGGGCCAATGTGCCTGTGCATGCGCCGATCCCGCCGGCGTTGTTGAGATCGGCATGAGGCGTAGACTATCGCACCCGCAGCAAAGAAAATGGACATCAGAACGAGTAGCAGCGGCATCAGCACATAAATTCTTTTTTGCGTCGTCAGAGCGCCTGTGAGTTGCGTCTTTAGCGAGCTTGGGAAAGCACCTTGCATCGGTTTCGTACAACCTGACGCATGGTGCGATTCAAGTCCTTTCGGTCGTGCTTTGTAGGAAATGTAATCATCTCGAGCTGCGGGGGCGCCCACGTTCGTGCGTCCTGCCGATTGCTTCGCTGCTCGTATCCGAAGATGATGTGTGTAATTCAAATGGAGAGGGCGCATTCGCGGGATTGGCGGGCACCATAGGTGCGTATCGAGCACGCTGATTCGAAGCTTAGCTCCTCAATGCCGCAGTATAGGGCTGAAACTGGCTCGAGCGGTCCGCTTGGAGCAGCCGCCAACCGCCCACTAGCTCATCAATCTTCCGACGCAACTCATTAAGGCGGCCCGGCGCACTCCTTTGAGAAGAAGTGTGCCGGGTTCGCCCCACATCGCCAGTACATCCGTGGTGATGGTGTCCCAGATGATGTGACCCGCGTGGCAAAACCGAGACTCGTTTAGCAGCCAAAGTAGATGGTGACTCCCTGCTACTTCACACAGACGGGAAAGGCTTGAATCGTACGTAGGGTCACGTTGTACATGTCTTTTAGATTGATCGAGTTAGCATCTCTCGAGCCGACTAGGTGGAGTTCGTAGTTGGCAAGTTAGATCTGTCGCAGCGCGACTGGGACGAGAAGGCGTTCCGCTGTTCTCCAGTGGCTGGGATCTCCAGTCGGAGGGTTTCGGAAGCTTCATGCGGTGTTTGGAGTCGTCCGTTGGCCTGCGTCCTGGCCCCGGGTGGTCGAGCGTGAACGAGATCGTCTTAACGGCCCACTGTCGTGCTGACATTGCGGGGTTGTTCGCCAATCCAAGGCTGGTGGCCGGCCTTGGTCAGGGCAAGGAACACGTCGTTCAGGATCGCAGCCGTCTCCGTTCGAAAGGGCTATCGAAGAAGGGCTCGCTGGAACCCAGCTTGTAAGGAGCGTCGCTGGGTTTTAGGCAGCGCACCCATCTTCGTCGAGGAGATGACGGATCAAAGTATGTGCCGACCCGAGATTGCCCACAAAGCGAACCCTGTGCTCTCCTCATCCGAAGCCGGTGAACGCGCATTGCAAAACACCATTCGTCGGCGCAATCGACTTTCAGTACGATCCGTCCTGGCTTGCCTGGGAGCATGCGCTGCCCGTGTCGCTATCTCTGCTCTGCGTGAGGGACCGCTATATCGGTGCCGCTGTCGTCGCCGTTTCCGACAATCTCCTGCCCGACAGCATGCCCATCCGCCATCGTATGGCGGAGCGAGTCCACGCTCAGGGCATCGACGCTTACAACCTACTCATTGGTGTCGGACGGGACTGCGTCGGTCCATTGCAATTCCTGCCGGACGGCATCGAACCCGGCCGCTGCCGGGGCTGTTGACGGCAGACCCGTTGACGACGAGAATCGCCCCGCTTCTCGGCGACCTTTGCATCGGCTCTCCTTGAGCTTGGTGAGGACGAGGACTTTCGGATCTCGATCGCCGGCGCCCAGGAAAAGACCGCGCTCTTGTTCTGGAAAGGGCGTTGGTACAAGCCGCTGGCGACTACAGCCACGACGCACATTCTCAAACCGCGGATTGACCGACTACCGAACGGCCTCAATCTTTCCTACAGCGTCGAGAATGAGTTCTTCTGCCAGCTGACAGCAGCTCTCGGACTTCCGAGCGCCGCCATCGCGATCGAGGAGTTTGAAGGCAACCGTGTGCTCGTGGTTGAGAGGTTCGATCGCCGCTGGACCGGCGACAACCGTCCCCTACATTTGCCTCAAGAGGATTGCTGCCAGGCTTTGTCCGTGCCGCCGCCTTGAAATACGAATCAGAGGGCGGCCCGGTATTCCAGCTATCTTTAACCTTTTCGTGGCAACCCAGCGGCATCACGCAGTTTCGGGCGCTCCAGCCGGGCGAGTTGTTCCTCTTCAAAGTAGACGTGCCAAACAACTTCATTGTTAGTGGCGGCATTTTCGGCCACACGTCAATCGAGCCGCTGTCCTTGGCGTGGGAAGCCTTCGGCTTGAGTCGCTCTATCGCGAAGGACTCCTTCCGCGCCGGCGCGCTGCGTAGTCCGGAGCCGCCGCCCGGGCTCGAGCTGCGCGCAGGGCTGCGCTCGATCGACACGATCGGGCTCTAACATACAGCTTGCGTCCGTTATATTGTGCTTGCTGCGGGCTCTCTTTGGCGGCCATGATCCGGACCCTGCAGCGAATTTTGTGAAGTTCCTTCACAATGGCGCCTCTTATGTGTCAGATTTGGCGCGCGTCTTCTTAGTCTGGTCAGGCAAATGCCGCGCGCCCCTCCCAGCCGAAATGTGTTCGGCTCAAATCTCGACAACGACATCCAGCCCCTGTGGAGGGACGGAGGTCGTGTGTTCTGCCGTGCGTGGCGGCAAATCAACGGCAGCAAGGCTGTCGTGCTTCTCGTGCGGCCCACCGGGGAAGACCCCGCCACGATCGAGTGCCTCGCCCACGAGTATGAGCTGAGAGAGGAGCTAGATGAGGCATGGGCGGTGCGACCTCTGGAACTCATCCGGGAAGCTGGTCGTACCATGCTGGTCCTGGAGGATCCATGCGGCGAGCCGCTGCTAAACTTAGTTGGAGTCGGCATGGAGCCTCAGCGCTTCCTGCGCCTTGCTATTGGTGTCACGAGGTCCGTGGGCAAGCTCCACCGCCGCGGCTTAATCCACAAGGACCTGAAACCCGGTCACATTCTGGTCAATTGTCCTGACGAACAAGTGCGACTCACCGGATTCGGGCTGGCGTCCCGGCTTTCCCGCGAGCGGGTGCCGCTTGAGCCTGCCGAGTTCATCGCCGGCTCGCTGCCCTACATGGCGCCCGAGCAGACCGGACGAATGAATCGCTCGGTCGACTCTCGCAGTGATCTCTATTCACTTGGGGTGATATTCTACCAGATGCTGACCGGCGCGCTGCCGTTCACGGGCTCAGACCCGTTGGAGTGGATTCATTGTCATATTGCAAGAAAAGCAACACCGCCCCTCGAGAAATCGCAAAATGTCCCGGAGCCAATCTCTCACATTGCGATGAAACTCCTCGCGAAAACCGCCGAGGAACGCTACCAGACTGCCGCTGGCCTTGAACACGATCTGCAACACTGTCTGGCAGCATGGGCCAACCATGGTCGCATCGAGCCTTTTGAACTTGGCGCAGACGACACACCTGATCGGTTGATCGTCCCCGAGAAGCTCTATGGGAGAGCCCGCGAGATCGAGACCTTGCTTGGCTCTTTCGATCGAGCGGTGAAGAGCGGCGCGCCGAGGTTGGTGCTGGTTGCCGGTTATTCCGGCATCGGTAAGTCTTCGCTCGTCCAGGAGCTACACAAAGTACTCGTGCCCTATCGCGGGCTCTTGGCATCAGGCAAATTCGACCAAGTGAAGCGCGATGTGCCATATGCGACACTAGTGCAGACCTTTCAGAGCCTTGTGCGTCCTCTTCTCAGCAAAAGTGAGGGCGAACTCGCGACTTGGCGGCAGGCGTTCCGGGAGGCGCTCGGTGGGAATGGACGGCTGATGGTCGAATTGATCCCCGATTTGAGCCTTGTTATCGGCGAGCAGCCCGCGGTTGCTGAGCTTCCAGCTCGCCAAGCGCAAATCCGTTTCCAGCTCGTGTTTCGTCGCTTTATTGGCGTGTTCGCCCGGCGAACCCATCCATTGGTGCTCTTCCTCGATGATTTGCAGTGGTATGACGCCGCAACACTCGACCTGATCGAGGATCTGCTGACCCAGCCGGATCTGCACCTGCTGCTTATTGGAGCTTACCGCAGCAACGAAGTTGATGCAGATCATCCGCTCAAACGCAAGCTCGAGTCCATCGGGAGAGCCGGCCTAAATCTACAGGAGATCACGCTATCGCCGCTCAGCGCAGACGACGTCGGGCAGTTGGTTGCGCATACCCTTCGCTGCGGACCAAAACGCGCTGCCCCGCTTGCGAAGTTGGTGCATCAGAAGACGATGGGCAATCCGTTCTTCGCCGTTCAATTCTTGTCTGAACTAGCCGGAGAGCAGCTGTTGACGTTCGATCACGTGTCGGCGCGCTGGCGTTGGGATCTGCAGCAAATTCACGCAAAAGCGTACACCGAGAACGTCGTCGATCTGATGCTCGGCAAGCTCATCCGGCTGCCCAAGGAAACGCAGGAAGCGCTGCAACAGCTGGCCTGTTTCGGCAACATCGCCGGGACGGCGGAGCTTGCGATTGTGCTCGAAATTCCAGAGGAGCAAGTGCACGCGACCGTGTGGCCGGCAATCCGGCAGGAACTGATCGTGCGGCATGGGACAGCCTACCGCTTTGTCCACGATCGCGTTCAAGAGGCGGCCTACTTGCTGATGCCGGAATCCTCGCGCGCTCCTTCCCATCTGCGGATCGGTCGGATGCTCGCGGCACACATCCCTGCGCACAAACGCGAAGAGGCCATCTTCGACATTGTCAGTCAGCTCAATCGAGGCGTCGCGCTCATCGCTTCCGATCAGGAGCGAGAGCAGCTCGCCGAGTTGAACTTGATCGCAGGGCAGCGTGCCAAGGCCTCGGCGGCCTACGCCTCGGCGCTAGCATATTTCACCGTCGGTGCTGCGCTGCTCGCGCCCAATTTTTGGCAAAGGCGCCGCGAGCTCGCGTTCGCACTCGAGACCAGCCGGGCCGAATGCGAATTCTTGGTAGGCCAGCTGGAGATTGCAGAGCGTCTCTTGTCCGCACTGTCGAAGCGAGCTTTGAACGGGCCACAACGAGCAACGGTCGCATGTTTGCGGGTCGATCTTTACTTGACGCTGGGTCAGCACGGCCGGGCAGTGCTCATAGGTCTCGAATATCTTCGCGACGTCGGGATCGAGTGGTCGCAGCGTCCGACGGACCATGAAATGCTGGCCGAATATCAGCGGATGTGGTCACAGCTGCCCGACGCAATCGAGGATCTTGCTGGTTTGCCTCGAATGACAGACCAGGCCAAGCTTGCCACGCTCGCCGTGTTGACGCGGATTCTTCCGGCTGCAGGTTTCACAGACGCCAATTTATCCGCTTTAGTGATCTGCCGAGCGGTCAGCATCAGCCTCGAATACGGCAACACTGATGCTTCCTGCGCCCATTACGCATGGTTAGGCCGAATCTCGGCCGGACGCTTCGGTGACTACCAAGCGGCCGATAAATTTGGTCGTCTTGCTTGCGATCTGGCTGATCGCGGCGAGTTCTCTCGTTTTCGGGCTCACGTCTATTTGGCCGTCGGAGCCACCGTGATCCCGTGGACGAAGCCGCTTAGAGACGGCCGAGTTTTGATCCGGCGAGCCCTCGAAGCCGCGGTCAGTAGCGGTGATGTCATCTATGAGGCGTACAGTTCGGTCCATCTAACCGGAAGTATGATGATGGCCGGAGATCACCTGAAAGAGGTACAGAACGAGTTAGAGAAAAGCGCTGCTACGATCCGGAACAGAAAGGTACAATTTGCTGCTGAGGCGGTAGCCGCTCAGCTCGCAATCGTCAGAACCATGCGCGGCCTCACGCGCTCGCTCGGTTGCTTCGACGACCAACAATTTGACGAGCTAGACGTTGAACGATCGTTGGCGGGAAGTCCGGAGTCACCTAGCGAAACCGTTTACTGGATCCGCAAACTTCAGGCGCGCTTCCTATCCGGCGATTATGCTGCGGCTGTTGAGGCTCGCTCGAAGGCCGAGCCCAAACTATGGACCATACCAACAGAGCCCTTGACCGCGGAGTTTCACTTTTATGGTGCGCTGTCTCACTCGTGTTATTGCGACAGGCTGGGCGAAGGCGAACAACAGCCACACCGAGATGTCATTGATGCTCATTACAGGCAACTGCAGACATGGGCGACGAATTGCCCCGACAACTTCGAGAATCGGGCTGCCTTGGTCGGCGCTGAAATTGCGAGGTTAGAATGCCGGGATGCAGACGCAATGCGACTGTACGAACACTCGATCCAAACCGCAGGACGTAACGGTTTCCCCCACCACGAGGGGATCGCTTGTGAACTTGCAGCGCGCTTTTATGCTGCACGCGGTTTTGCCAGGATCTCCCGGGTTTACCTGCAGGACGCGCGGCGCGGCTACCTTCGTTGGGGAGCGGATGGTAAGGTGCGTCAACTCGAGGAGCTGCATCCGCATCTCATGCATCAGGAGCCCCCGCTTGCCGTGAATGGCATGACGATCGGAGCTCCGGTTGAGCAACTTGATCTGGCGACGGTGATCAAAGTGTCGCAGGCGATTTCCGGCGAGATTGTGCTTCAGAAGCTAATTGACAAGCTTATGCGGACTACCATTGAGCAGGCCGGCGCCGAAAGAGGTGTGTTGATTCTGCTGCATGGCGACGAGCCACGGATCGAAGCGGAAGGCAAAACGGTAGCAGATGCGCTCGTTATAAAGGTGGATGAACAGCCCGTAACTCCGATGGCTCTTCCCGAATCCGTGCTGCAATTCGTGCTACGTGTCCGCGAAAACGTGGTTCTCGAAGACGCTGTCGTCCAGCCTTCATTTGCCGAAGATCCTTATATCCGCGAGCGCAAAGCGCGTTCTATTCTTTGCCTGCCACTCATCACGCAGGGCAAGCTGATCGGCGTACTTTATCTGGAGAATAATCTCGCCCCGCGCATATTCTCGGCTGCCCGAACATCAATGCAGAAAATGCTTGCCTCTCAAGCTGCAACAGCGCTCGAAAACAGCCGGTTGTACAGCGAAGTTCAGCAACGGGAGGCGAAAATCCGGCGCTTGCTCGACGCTAACATCATCGGAATCTTTATCATTCACGAAGGGGGCGAGATCATCGAAGCAAATCAAGCCTTCCTCACGATGGTTGGATACGAGCAAGAAGATCTCCTCGCAGGCCGAGTGAACGGTCTCGATCTGACGCCTCCAGAATGGCACGAGCGCACAATGGATGCTCACACAGAAGCAAAAAGGACCGGAGCTGTTCAGCAGTTCGAGAAAGAGTATGTTCGGAAGGATGGCAGTCGCGTGCCAGTGCTCATTGGCCTCGCCGTGTTCGATGCGCGAGAGGACCAAGGTGTTGGCTTCGTCCTGGACCTGACAGAACGAAAGAGAGCGGAAGCGGAGGCCCGCGAAAGCGAACGGCGCTATCGCGAGACTCTGATGGGCCTTGCACATGCCAATCGGATCACGACAATGGGACATCTGGCCGCCTCGATCGCGCATGAGGTGAACCAGCCGATTGCCGCGATCAGCAGTAATGCGGGGGCGGGGCTAAATTGGCTCGGTGCTCAACCGCCAAATCTGGAAGAGGTTCGGCAGACCTTCGGTTTGATTGTTCGTGACAGTATGCGCGCAGGAAACGTGATCCGTCGGATCCGCGCTCTTATGAACAAAGCGCCCATGCAAACCGAGCTTCTTGCAATTGACGAATTGATCTTAGAGGTGTTGGCCCTAGTCCGCGCGGAACTTGCACAAAATGACGTGTGGGTGCAAACCCGAAGGCCTGAGGCTTTGCCGCTCGTTCGGGCAGATCGCGTTCAGGTACGGCAGGTGATTCTCAATCTGATCACGAATGCCATCGAGGCTATGAGCGAGATCAACGAAGGCGAACGCGAATTACTGATCACGACGCGCACAGATGGCTCGAATAATGTATTGGTCAGCTTTCGGGATACAGGTCCAGGACTCGATCCAAACAGCGCAGACCGTATGTTCGAGGCGTTCTACACCACCAAGTCAGAAGGCATGGGCATGGGGCTGGCCATTTGCCATTCCATTATTGAGGCGCATGGGGGCCGGATCTGGGCGGGCGCCAATGATCCTCACGGGGCCTTCTTTCAGTTCAGCATACCCGTTGCGCCGGAGGGCGTCGAGCAGGCGAAACAGGTCTCTTGGACGCCTTAGGCCGAATTCGAGGTCGAGCAGGTGGTCCGGGAGCCCCGATCATTGTGACAGAAGTGAGCTGCGCGACCTTGCAAATGTGAGACATTCGCGTTTCTTGCTGCCCGTCGGGAGTGTGCGCGACCGCAGATTGTCGTGAAGTGTCAGAGAGTCTGCAATCTGACCGCAATGTCAGATTCCAGACGCTTGGAGGGCTCCTTGCAAATCTCTTGAGACTTGCACGCCATAAAAGCTGGAGTTGGCCTAGCGGCTTGGGCGTTCGCGGTGCCGCTCGCGGACGCCGCGCGTTCCTGTGCTGTGTAAAGCACCTGCCGCGAGCAGACCCGCCGCCCGCGCGTGGTTGTGCAGAAGGACAGCAGTCTAGGAAGTGGAGGAAGTCCACGTGACACCGGTTCGTTTACAATACCTCGATCGGGTTCGTCATCCTTTCGGAATGAGGTGAGCCGCACGACGGTCTTCCTCACGGTTGCTCTTGGATAAGCCCTCGATGACGCCGGCGCGATCCGCGGCATTGCGGTTCTGGCTCATCTTCCGTGAGCCATCTAGCCGTGTAATTTGCAATCGCAGGCCGATAATCCCCTCGAGCTCCGCTTTGATGAAATCGGCAGGTGCGTCCGAGACCGCCCAGCGGTCTTTGCTTGAGCGCTCATGTACATCGGTCAGCCGTGTGACTACCTCGCGGAGCCGATCGGAATCCTCGAAGAACTCAACTTGTCCGTAGGCATGCACAGCGACATAGTTCCACGTTGGTACGGCCTCGCCTCTCTCGTGCTTGGTCACGTACCATGAAGGGCTGATATAGGCCTCCGCCCCAGCGAAAATTGCCATCGCCTCTCCGGTTGGTGTCAGCTTCCACTGCGGATTAGCACGCGCCACGTGCGCGTAAATCGTGCCCATCGAGCCTGCGCTCTCGTCGAGTACTACGGGCAGCAACGTTCCAACAAGCCCCTCGTGAGTGGCGGTGACCAGTGTCGCTGTCCGTGCCTCGCGCATTGTTTGTTGAAGGCCGGCGATATCGAGAACTTGGAAGCAGGACGGCGTGTACATCAGTGAAGCTCCCAGACAGCCCGACGGAAGCCGGGCGTCTCATGATTTGAACTGCGGTACGCCTCATTCGGGATCACAGGAACAGCTAGGTTTGGTAGTTGCATTCCAGGGCCTTAGGGCAGCTAGCCCATCAAGCGTCGAAGGCGCAAATCAAAGAGCGCGGTTGCAAGCTGGTCCCGCCGTTGCCTTCGAGCCGTGCGCGTTACGGTGAAACGTGGGATAAGATGTTGCTTTCATTCTGACCGCGTTCTCGAAGCATCGACCGCTGTTTTCATCAGTCGTGAGCCGCTCAATGGCTACCCAGGTCGATTCCATCTGGCACGGTGCCTGCGGCTGCACACCTCGACCGTTGTTTAGCATGCTTCCGATGTTACCAGCCTGCCTTATTGACGACGATCTAATGGCGTTAACGCCGCATGCTGATGGCCCCGTCTAGTTCAGCATCTCGGCTCGAAAATTCAGGTTGTCGTGCGGAATTGCGGAGGTAAGAGAGAGCATCATATGCCTATGAAACACACGATGGAGCACATCAAGCGTTCGTTGTGCGTGCTCTGCGGACTTGCTGCCGTCCTCGGCGTCTCGTCCCTCCTCGGACCGAACGATGTGCGATCGGAGGCCATCATGGGCTTTGGCTCTGCAGCGACGGGCGGGCTGGGAGGCGAGATAGTTCAAGTCAGATCAACCAAGCTCTGAATTATGAGTTATGTCGGTGGTACAGCTTCGGCCAGTGCAATGACGATAGTTCGCGCGAGATCCAGGTAATCGGAACCATAGACTTTACCGGTACGGAGGGGCGAGGCGAAGGGCAGGGGTCCCAATACGGCCGTGCCTGTTCGGCACCTTACAAGCGTGAGTCCCTTCTTCTTATCGATGGAAACGACACGCATTGCGATGGCAAGGAGAAGACGTCGGTCGCATTCGACAGGGCCGGCAAGCGCCCGCTGGAAATTGGCTCAAACAAAACGGTGATCGGCATTGGCTCGGCCGCTATCGGCCGCTTTTTCCCCACGACGAATATTACGCTTTCCTGGAACGACTTCGATGGCAGCGATGTCTATTCCTCCTATTCTAACGGGAAACACTATTGGAACCTCCTGTTTCTTGGTGTCCCGGAGACGATCACTATCGCAAATAACTATTTTCATGAGATCTCGGGGCGGGCGCCGCACATTGACGGTGCGCAGGCCATTATCCATCTCGTTAACAATTACTTCCACAACACGAATGCGCAACACAGCTGCGGAGTTTTCCATGCAGTGGTTGCTGGATCATCTGTGCAAGCACTCGTCGAGGGTAATTACTTCGACAACATTGAAACACCTATAACGACCGGTAGTGGACATATCTTTGCCGTCTTAGGCAAAGCCACCGGGACAATGCCGAGCATCTGCCTCACCGCCCTCGGACGTCGGTGCATCGAGAACATCGCGATCCCAGTGCCGCGGGTCAATGGCTTTCGCCTGGATGAAACCGTAGTTCAATCGTTTGGGTCTCTTCCAAGGTCATCTATTCCTCTTCCATTTCCAGCGGATGAAGCCGGTAGTGATCGCGGCCAGGGCAGGTCCCGGACACCTTCAGAGCAGGTGATGGCTCGTTCGCAGACGCGGCCCGTATTTGGCGGATTGCTGCAAACAGTTGGGCAGGTGCCATACTGGACGAGAACGGCACGCACGGCTCGCTGCTCAAAGTTGCACGAAGGCCGTATGGCGCGTTTCTGTTCGGGTACCGAGCGGTACAATTCCTCTCGGTGTTGCGTGCCTTTCGCCCCGGACCGGGGCGCTAGCCTCAGAGTTTTCACCTCTGGTGTATTTGCGGGTTCGGATTGCAAGAGGATTGGAGGTGCCATCGAGCTCCTGGCAAGCTGTTCGGATCATCAACCTGACGTTCACAGCTCGTGTCCGACTGGCATGGTGCTTGCTCAAGAGTACCCGCAGCGCGAGGTTCGTCATCGAAAGCGAGCGAGATGCACCCTCGTCTGCTTGAACAATCCGCAAAACTTGGAAAAAATTGCAATGAAAGAAACGGCTTCGACCGAGCGTGTCATTCCAGCGACCGACATCGTCAAGCGCGCCGCGCGCATCGGTGTTGAAATCAGAGATATCAAACTTTCGGGTGATTTGCCGAGCCAAACCGTCGCTGCAATCAATAGCCTGCTGCTCGAACATAAAGTGATCTTCTTCCGCGATCAGCGGCATCTTGATGACGCGGAGCAGGAGCGCTTTGCCGCTTGTTTGGGAAAGCTGGTGCCGCATCCCACACTCGGTACGATCAATGGAACGACCTCGATCCTCGAGCTTGATTCCGCGCGTGGAGGTAGCCGAGCCGATGTATGGCACACCGATGGAACCTTTCTAGCGGCTTATCCCAAAGCTGCGGTGCTGCGAGCTATTGTGATCCCATCGTCCGGCGGCGATACGATTTGGTCGAATGCTGTGGCGGCCTACCTCGATCTGCCGCGGCCGCTCCAACGGCTTGCCGACGAACTCTGGACCGTTCACAGCAACGCCTTCGACTACGCCGGGACCTGCCGTGTTCGCGACATCGATCAGAAGCATTTTGATGAGGTCTTTACCAAAACAATCTATGAGACGGAGCATCCGGTGGTCCGTGTACATCCCGAGACCGGCGAGCGCGCGCTGGTGCTCGGCGATCTGGTGCAAAGGTTTATTGATATCCCAAAACGCGACAGCCAGAAGCTGTTTCAACTATTCCAGTCCTATATCACGGCGCCCGAAAATACCGTGCGCTGGACCTGGAAAGAAGGCGATGTCGCGATTTGGGACAATCGCGCAACACAGCATTATGCCCTTAACGATTACGGTGACCAGCATCGCGTCGTTCATCGTGCCACACTCGATGGTGACGCGCCCGTCAGTGTCGATGGTCGATGCAGTGTGACGCGCCTCAAGATGACGAAGCACCCGTCCACGAAAGTTGCCTAGCAGTGCGCGGCAAATTCACATAATTGCACTGGCCTTGTCGCATGTTCGCGCGAATAGATGTTTGCGAAGAGAAGTTAAGCCGAGCAGAACGCCACGCGCAATTGGATGGGAGGAGCTAACGCGCGCGCAGACCCGGGAGGCGACCTACTTGCTGAAGTAAGATGCTCAAGCTCATCTCGTCCGGCCGAAAATGATTCAGCGCCGAGTGGCGCGAGTCATCCGGCCGCGTCCGGTTGACTTTCCCACGGAAGGGGGTGCGTTTCCGCCGACCTTGCGCATCGCCTTTCGGACGACGGCACGACCGTCGGACAGACAGAGCGCGATTGCCGGAGCTGGCTGAATTTTGGCATCTGTGTCGCGGTTCCACTTACCAAGTCTCGTCGCGGGAATCTCCGAGGGCACGATTTCGGCGTTGTCATGGCAGAGTAAGAGCTCGGACGCGAGTCTGACGAGCTGCAGGAGCAGCTAACGTGAAACAATGTCGCTCCGCAAGAGGATACGACTTTTGCGCGATACGGCGCCGGTCTATCGCTCGTAGACCGAATCAGCAAAGGCTCCAAGCTACCATTCCCAACAGCAGGCTACCTTGGACATGCCTAAATTCACGCGGTACCCGGCCTCGCGCCAGGAGCACAGAGATAGCAAAACGCCGCGATGACCTGCCCAAGCCGTTGAAAGGGAACGATTGTGATTTCGACTACATGCCGGTGAATTCACGCCCAGTCCTGAGCCCTTAGAAGAATACGGACGTAGATACTAACATATTCAGGGCGTGTCCGGTTTGCGGTGTGTAGGTAACGCTTGTCGGGTGATTGATGTAGGTCAGTCCTACGGTTGTATATATCCCCGGCGCCAGATGCGCCGTGTACAGTCCTGAAATAGCAGTACTGTCACGGTACGCCAGCTGTTCTTTTGCCAGTGCAGCGTCCACCGCGACATGGCTCCAGATGGTATTGCTGACAACAAGACTCATCTGATCTGTGGGCCGGCTGTCCAATAGGCCCTTCGCATAAAGGCGAATCTCGTAGTATTGACTAGCTCTATTTAGGTCAGGCGGAGCATACATTGCAGAGAGCCCGCCATAGACTCCGCGAGATGCCGAGCCGTGGACGGCAGACTGCCAGAATTGCCTGTCCGCACCTACATAGTAGACGCTGTTGGCCTTGGTCGTCGCTTCTGTCGGATGCTGCAGGTCCGTGTAGCGGCTGTTGTTGAAGCCCGCGCCAGCCCGCAGCCAAGTCTCCATTACACCCGGAGTAGGCTTGTTCCTGTAGGAAAGCTCATCAAGCAAAAGAATGCCTGCGTCGCGCGTGCTCCAGTTCAAGCCAGTGGGATTCTCGCTTACATGCGCATATTGTCCTGCTGGACTGACCGAGCGCTGGATTGAGAGCTTGTTATATAGGCGATCATCAAAATTGTACTTCAGATTAAGAGCCGGCGTTGGCGCCCAATTGTTGCTCACGCCAGCTTGGAACAGCATTTTCGATGAGGGTCCGAACACTTTGTCTCCAGCGCCCGCAAACTCATGTTGGTTCCTGAGGTAGCCCACTTTGAGTTCGATCCTTCTGTCGAATAACGTTTGATAGTAAGAAACTGCATTGAGGCCCAGCCGATCTGGCCCAGCGCTCTGCCATGTCCAGTGTTGATGCTCGGCTCCGACCACGATCTGACCATCGGGAATTCCAAGCCGAGCGAGGTCATAAGTAACGATCATAGAGTTGACCGTACTAAATGTCGGATTCTGGCCGACATATTGCTGATTGGCGATGGTGCTTCTGGCGCCATTGCCGAGTTCATTGTCGACAAACGTGTTTAGCGTCCAGCCAGCAAATCCAATCCCGAGATCCGAAAAATGGGATCTGAGAGAAGCTGTATCCTGATCTATCGTGTCCGCAGGACCAGGAGCAGTGAAAGCGCCACCTCTTTCGCGAAGCTTCTCGAATTTTGCGAATGGGTCGATCGGCTTTTCAATTCTGCTCTTGGCCGTCTCCATGGCGACGTCGCGCTTAATCGTGGTCGAAGCTGTTTTTGGCAAGGAGCTCCTAGAAAGGCGCGCTGCTCCCTTGGGCCGCCCGCTTCGGAATGTGATGGCCGGATCCGAAATTGTTCTGCTTGTTGCCTCATCGAGCTCATCGGGGCTGGGGCTTCTTGGGCCAGAGATCTCGCGACTCGGCGCCGCCGAACTGCTGGCGAGACTAGCTATCAGACAAAGGACAATACGACCTCGTGGCTTCGCAGTTGGTCCAGACATGAAAGCAACGACGCCAGCCAGGTATGCTTGCGTGGATAGCGGCGTTATAACGCAACGATGCATGGTGAGTTTCGCGCTCATCGATTTGAATAAAGTGCACTTCCACTGACGGCCTTAGAGCGGATGTCAAATCTTGTCCCTCAATGTGGTGGGAGACGCTTGACACCAGGCGGCCTCTCTATGTCAGCGAGACCCACCTTGCGCGCTATCACCACAGCGGCGCCGCTTGGCCTACGTGTGGGTACACAGCGCAAAACAACCCAGTCGCTCGATCGCTAATCAAGGCGAGCTTCTGCTGGAGGGTGTCGAGACATTAACGGGCTGCTCGGTGTGCGCGTTCGCTAGCAAGAGATTGGTGGCCGATACACGGAGCCCAGGAACCTTGCGACAAACCCGCTGCCAAAACGAAGGAGAATAGTTTTCAACAGAGAGCAGCGGCAATAGCGGGGCTCGCAGAACAACACGCCCGATCCAAGAAAAGCCGCTCGCTGCTCGGTCGATGGGATGAAGCACGGGCAGGCAGAAGGGGCTAACATCCTTGGCGGCCCGTAAACTCGCCGCCACAAACCCTCGAGTGGCTCTTAGAGGAAGATGGAGGGCACGATTGGAGACAGTTTGATACCTGGGGACGACGAGGCAAGACATTCATCAGCTCCATTGATCGATGAAATCGCGCGGCGACTTCTTATGCGGCCCGAGCGAATTTCACCGCCACTGACTGGCATGTCTCCGTCGTCTCCATCAATTGCTAGGTTTGGTAGTTGACTGAGCGGGAGGTCGGCTGTCGCTGCGTGAATCGTAGCTAATGTGTCGCTCGACTCCACAGCCCCGGCGTTCCCGGCCGATCGGTATCGCAGCGTCGGCGGGTGAATTCTAGGCGTTTGCTTCGATCCACGTCGCGCGAAGCTCTTACAGGGAACGATCTTTTCGAAGACCGTGATCCCGCCGGATCTGGTTGTAGTTGTGGCGCTCGAATATCCTTTGCGCCGTATCACGCATGATTTCGGCTGCCACCGCCGGAGCCAAGGGTCAGATGTCCTTGTCCATCCGGACGAGCTCGATCAGGGTTTTCGATCCGGAAGTCCCTAAACGTCGAGATGTCATCATCTCGACGACATAAGATGATCAGTTCTCGATCTCCAGTTGGTTGGCGGCGTCGCGCAACCAGTCGTCGTCCCCATCGAGATCCTTGGCTACACGGCTAATGGCGGTGATGGGATGAAACTTGTCGAGATGTAGGGTCACGCTGCTTGAGCGAGGAGCATTGTTGTCGGGGCGTCCAATTCCCGGCAGCAGTGCGTCCAGCTTGTCTTCGCGGCGCGGGTCAGGGCGACTCTCCGCCGCACAGCTTCGCACGGCGTCGTTGATCGATTTGGAGCTGGTTGTGAGTGTGCCAGATGAGCGAACGCATTCCTCAGGCTTGCTGGCGCGTGCAGCAAAACGTGATTCATTTCATCCAATCATTGCGTTGGCTGGTCTGAACAGAGGGGGCGCGAAAGTAACAATCGAATGCGGCTGCCACAGCCCGGGTGAGAAAACGATGCTCCGGCCTCACGCGGAGGAATCCCTTTTCCATTTCGACGATCCCATCCTCAGCGAGGATTGCTAAGCGTTCGCCTGAACCGAGCAAGCCGATCGGGTCAAATCCATGAGCAGCGCAAATTGCCGGCACGTCCACCTCGAAATCGCACATTAGCCGCTCAATGATCGCGGCCCGGAGGCGGTCTTCAAGGCTGAGACAGTAGCCCTTTGACGTCGCCAGAAGGCCGGCGTTGATTTGGCCGCTGTAGGAACCCGCTGTAACTTCGTTCTGGACGTAACCCTCGCCAAGCCGGCCGATCGCCGACGGTCCGAAGCCGATCACTTTATTGCAGGTGTCGGCGGAGTAACCGAGTGAATTCCGCCGCAGGCGATCGGCTTTCTGCGCCAGCGCGAGCTCATCGTGCGGCAAGGCGAAATGGTCGAGTCCGATCTGGCGGTAGCCCGCTGCAGTCAGTGTATTGGCCATCGCGGCTGCTTGTTCTGCACGGGCATGGCTGTCTGGCAGCGCTGCCTCGTCGATCAGGCGCTGATTCTTCTTGAAGGAAGGAACGTGCGCGTAGCCGAACACCGCAAGCCGGTCTGGTCGCATTGCCAGCGCCGTTGTCGCGGTCTGAACGCAGGACTGCACCGTCTGATTTGGCAGCCCGTAGATGAGGTCGAAGTTGACGCGCATGATTCCATGCTGCCGCAGCGCCTGGACAACGCGCTCTGTTTGTGTCTCACTCTGGACCCGGTTGATGGCTTTTTGGACAATTGGATCGAAGCTCTGGACGCCGAGGCTCGCGCGGTTCACGCCGGCAGCCGCCAATCCTTCGCATGTGGCGAGCGTGAACGTGCGCGGGTCGATCTCAACAGCAATGGCGGCCGTGTTCGAAATCGCAAAGCGTCGGCGCAGAAGCCCCATCAACCGGCGGAATTCCGTTGGCTCGATGAGGGTCGGCGTTCCACCGCCGAAGTGGACGTCGCTCACAGGCAGCGGTTGCGCAACCTGCGCCGCGACCAAATCGATCTCCTTACGAAGAACCCCCAAAAAGTCGAGGATAGGAGAATGCCGGCGAGTGATGCTTCGAGCGAAGCCACAATACCAGCAAATCGATCGACAGAACGGAATGTGGAAATAGAGCGACACCGATTGGTCAAGCGGCAGCTGCTGCAGCCATCTCTCACAGGCGTCGCCGCCGACTGCTTTGGAGAACTGGGCTACAGTTGGATAGATGGTGTACCAAGGAAGGCGAGCATCGTAATACGTGCTTAAGATCGAGGTCTGCAAGGATTGTTATCCCATCTTTACGAAGTTTTACGTCGCAAGCGAATTGTCCTGCATCCCTTTGCTTGCCAAGGGCGATCGGGACTGTCGCTAGGCAATTGGGAGCTTGCGTGACGGCCGATCTGCGGAAGAAACGCGCTGTCGGATGACGATCCGCTCCCCTCGGACACAGAGAACAAGTTCTGCAAGCGAGATACTCGAATCAACACAGCCACGGCGGGGTCCCCAATTCGTCCGCCTTGATAATCTTTGATCTTCGGCAACGAGACACCCACCAGGGCCGTTTAAGCTGCTAGACCTCGAACTGCTCCACGATTTGACTCGTGCGAGGTTCAATGACCAACATTGATACGGTCCCGTATTCTCCGTCAACTGACAAGGTTGGTAGTTGAGTCTGCGTGGCGTATTCCCCATCGGTCCAGGAATAATGGGTCCGCTTGGCTCCGTCCCGGTATGTAGTGAAATTCGCCAATGAAGGGATTGTCGGTGGGCGTCTTCATGGATCCCTCGCAGAAGAAGTCCTTTCATGCGTCCGTTACTCGGCGGCAATATCGCTACGAGCGAAACTCTCCTATCGGCGGCTCTCGCGCAGCTGGCGTGACGAAATGAGCCGGGTAGGTGAGCGAGAACGGATGGGTGCAATTGAACAGCCGGCCGCCTCAGAGGCGCCGCCGGTTTTGCGCAGACGTCAAGGCACCTACGTTGGTGGTAGCCGTTTTCGTGTGTCTGCGCACCGCAGGAGCCGACCTTTTAAACGACGTCAGGCAATATCCCGCGAGGGCAGCTCGTCAAGCCGCTCCAACGCTAAGCATAGCGCCGCCCGACGACAGGCGATTCTATCGGAGGTTCTTTCGGGAGAACAGGCGAAGATCGAATAGTGGAGCTATCTGGTACTCACCGCTTCACCTTCTTCCGTTTCATCTCCGCCGTCAGCTCAAACCTATCGAAGCCGGCGAGGAAACTCGCGCCTTCGTCTAAACCCAGAAGGTCCGATCACAGTCGGAGGGCCACCGGGCTCACCCCCGGAAACGTCGTACCTCGATGATTTGCCGAGTGTTCAGTCCCAGTCCAGCTCTCCACACGCCTGTCGCAGATATCGAAAGTGGTTGAGGATCAAGCGGCTTCACCCGGTCTCGTGTAGTTCGTTGGGCGCGGTGTGCCGAAAGCTCCGAACACCGCGCAAACCAGGACGGCGGGCGCTTCCCCAAAACGCATACCCGGAAAACTCAATAAGCAGAACGCTCTCTTCTCTCCAATTCAGCGCATCCGGCCTCTTGAGATTGGATGACTTGATGTACGATCGAGCCCTCCTGCCGCGAACGTTCTACTGGACGCCACTGTTCGTCGGATAGGCACAAATCGCGAAACCAAATAGCCCGAATGAACCGACTGCGGCGGCCTAGACCCGGGAGATCGCGGCGCCGATAGCTCTAGACGGTATTCCTGACCGCCTCAGCTAGGATTGCGTAAAGCTGCCGCTTGCTCATTTCCTGAGGCCGCGTTTTTAGCGCCTATTGCAGCAGCTTCTTTCGGACGCGATCGCGGCGGGCAGCCATCAACGTCGGCCCTCCGCTTGGGCACCGATCTAATCTTGGGTTTTGTGCTGTTGGTGGCTTGTGACCTCGACTGAGACCCAACCGAGTCGGCCTGCCGCAAACGGCGTTGCGACTGCACTCGAGATGACCCGCGATCTGCGCGGCACTCTGTCCCTCGGACCAGAGCTGTTTCAGCTGTGCCAATTCTCTTCTATTCCAGCGCATGGAAGATACTTTGTTGCCAGTTCGGACGTCCGTCGCCTCGGCAATGTAAGTGGTCGAGTGGCAAAGGGGCTGCCTGCCCGAGAAAATGACGATAACCGGCTGGGTGCCACAGCTGCGAGTGCTTGCGGCTTGATGTTGACTACCACAAAGGGCGCGTTCGCGCGCCTCCCAATCCTGATAGGGGAGCTTCGCTCGCCTTTCCATTATTCTTCGTTGACGGGGACCAAACCAAAGTCCGTAACATGATTTCAGATTTCGGACCTCGCGCGAAGTCCAGCCATGATCATGCGTGACACATCGTTAGTGCACCGCCCAAGCTCGTCGTGTTTCGAGCGCGCTTCCCCCGAACTCTAGACAGCGCACTCAGCTGATCCAGCAAAAGTGCAAGCCAATGTCAGCGAGACAATCATGACAGCGTTATCGACAGAAAGCGCCTGCGAGAGCACTGATATCCCGCTGAGCCGCCTTGATGTAAGCGAACCCAAGCGCTTCGAGGATGATACCGTTTGGCCTTATTTCGAGCGGCTGCGAAGGGAAGATCCCGTTCATTATTGCGAAAACAGCCCATACGGACCATATTGGTCGATAACAAAATACCGCGACATCATAGCCGTGGACTCAAATCACACAACATTCTCATCAGAGCGAAGCGTCACAATAGTCGACCCGCCGGAGGAGTATTGGACCCCCAGTTTTATCAAAATGAATCCTCCTCTCCATGCTCAGCAACGTAAGACTATCAGTCCGATAGCGGCATCGGAGAACTTGGCAAATCTTGAAGGCTTGATCCGCTCGCGGGTTCAGAAGATTTTGGACGGTTTGCCGCGCAACGATACCTTCAACTGGGTCGACAGGGTCTCGATCGAGTTGACGACCCAAATGCTGGCCACGCTGTTCGATTTTCCATTTCAGGATCGGTGTTTGCTGACCTACTGGTCGGACGTAGCTGCCTTGACTCCACAAATGGGCGACCAGATCGACAGCTGGGAAAAGCGAAAGGTGGTGCTGTCGGAGTGCCTGGACTATTTTACGCGGCTTTGGAGCGAACGGGTCAATTGTGAGCCGCGCGGTGACCTGATCTCGATGATGGCGCATTCACCGGCGACCCGAAACATGGAGCCCCGCGAGTTCCTGGGCAACCTCATTCTGCTGATTGTTGGAGGTAACGATACTACGCGCAACTCAATTACCGGGGGCGTCTTGTTCATGAGTCAAAATCCATCCGAAATGCGAAAACTCCGGGATGATGCTTCGCTGGTGTCCGGCGCGGTATCCGAGATTATACGATACCAAACCCCCATTGCACACATGCGCCGGACCGCTGTGGACGATTTCATGATAGGCCACAAGCGAATCAGGCGAGGCGACAAAGTTGTGATGTGGTACATCTCTGGCAACCGAGATGACGAGGTCATTGCGAGAGCCAACAGCTTCATCATCGATCGGGAAAATGTACGGCAACATCTCTCTTTCGGATTTGGGATTCATCGCTGCGTGGGTAGGCGCCTTGCCGAGCTGCAGCTGAAAATCCTGTGGGAGGAGATGCTGAATCGATGTTTGGAGGTAAATGTGGTCGGCGAACCGGAGCGAGTTCAATCGAATTTTGTGCACGGTTATTCCGCACTGCCGGTGCAGATCCCAGGTTAGTCTCTGCTGCGGCCGACCTTCAACACTGTCATGCCGTTCAGAGCCGGCGGTTAGGACAATGACTTTCTGGAGACCAGTTTTCTGGGTAAGTTCACCGGCGTTGCGTGACGGGCTTACGGTTGTTTCGAAGGTTGCGGGCAGGGGCCGCTATCGCGTCGAGGATTTTGGCCGGGCGGCTACGATACTCATCACGGCCTGCTGGAGCCGTGCCAGCGTTCAAAGTCTAGGGAAGCAGTCCGTCCAGTCGATGAACTGAATGACCAGAGACTGGCCATACGAGGGGGCTTACTTCATGTGAAGACGAGGACAAGCAGGCTCGAGCAGAGTAGCGCAAATCCGGCTGCGGTCAGCCCGAGGAAACTGCTGGAGACAAGATCATGACTGCCCATGAACGACCTCTGCGGCGAGGAATAGAGATCGGCAATCGCCGCTCCGCTTCCCTTTCTGGCCAATCTCGGCATTGTTATTCAAATGAGCCGCATAATTCCTGCCGGTCTCGTGGCAGAGCGCACTTTTCCAGCAAGATCGAGCGACAGTTCGCCGCGTTCCGGCGGGCATCCTCGTTAGTGCTCTCGTGGTTGCAAACGGATCGCTCCGCCAGAAGCTGAGTAGACCAGAGCATCTTGACAGCAAAACTCACTCAATCGTGCCGTCCGCGTTTGAGCGCTTGCAGGATTGAGCGCCCATCTGAACGGCCGCCGCGGATTTGGCGGAGGCTCCAAGTCTTGAGAAGGTGGAGCCATGACAAGCAAGACGACGAGAAATGTTCACCCGAGGCCCGAGCCCGAGGGGGTCGTATAGCTCTGTATCAGGCCAACGAGCACAGGTCGCGCTGGACGACGGTGACTTCCATTGCGGCCAAGATTGGCTGCACGCGCAGACCTTGCATGACTGAGTCAAGTAGGTCGAGATCGACAGTGGGCAGCGGGCCGGCGTTCCGACCGAGCTGGCCGAGAAGCCCAAGGCTCTGGAACGGAAGAACCGCGAGCTTCGCCAGCCAACGAGATCCTGCGCAAGGCAAGCGCTTATTTTGCGACGGCGGAGCTCGACCGCCGGTCCAAGCCATGATCGCATCGACGATGATCGTGCGGCGCGTGGGGTTGAGCCGATCTGCAAGATGTTGCCGATCGCCCCCTCGACCTACCGCGGAAGCAGATTATTCCCAAAGGCGGGCGACATGCCACCAGCGATGTTCAGATCTTCGGCAAAGGCGATCTCGGGGCAATAGCTCTCATTGGTAGAGCACGAAGAGATCGCGCCTCTCAAGGTGCAGGGCCAATCGATCCAACAGATTGGACGTCGCCTGGGGCGGGCTGATTCGACAGTCTCGCGTGAACTGCGGCGCAACGGCCGCCCGCGCCGAACCAGAGGGCCATGGCCGCCCATGTGAGGACCATAGCGCCCGCATGAGGCCGGCCCGGCGCTCAGGGAAATGCGAGAGCCCGGAAATCCGAGCCGTACGGGACGATTCCGTCCTCCTCGCAACGAGACGTTTCGAACGCGGCGCGATCGTTTCAAACGCAAGCGCCGCGCGAATTGCGAGGATACCAAGCCGCGTCAAACCATGAATTCACTTCTGCACGCGAGAGGCTTTTAACCGCTCGGCAAATGTGCGCTATACCGAGTGCAAAGAGGGCACTAGCCTTATCGCATTATCCCTCGAAAGGAGAGATGGAGCGTGAGCGAATTTACGGGAGAGGTTCAAGCGAACATGGGCCTGGTCTTGGATCAGGTCTGTGCGGGGCTGCCGAATGGCGGTGACCACGAGAGCCGCCGGTATGTCGCTGAGCAACTGATCCAAGCGGTACGTGCGGGAAAAACGACTCTGGGGGAGCTGACCTCTGCGGGACGTCGCGCTGTCGTCTATCTGAAGAATGCGCCGAAATCAGCCTAGCAGTCCCTTGTTGCCGGCCCGATCTGCCCTGCGTTCGCTCGCAGGCAACCGCGTACCCGACAGACCTCGTGGTGTTAGGGCACATTGACGGGTGGCATGGGCGCCGTCGGGCGCGGCATGAACGCGCTTTGGCGGTGGCCGCGTGCCGCCAATATGATCGCGAAAGCCGTGAGAACGATCAGGAGTCCACGCATATCGACAGATTACTCGGAGAGCTGTATCGCAATTATGAAACGGCTCATAGCCGGTGTGCCGAATCAACAAGAAACGAAGCTGTTGTATCATTCGATGAGGCGAACGCGGTTGGACTGCAAAGCGCCAAAGTCATAACGCTTGGTCTTGCGGCAAGACGGCAAAGTCATGCCTTTTGTGCCGAAAACGTGCGTACGGGCCTCGTTGGAAGCAGAAATCTGCGGCGGATTTCAATCGTAGGATCAATCGCTGGATGCCTTCGTTCTTGGCCTTCTCTTGGGCTTTCGTCCCCGTCACGAGTCCACCGAACGGGCCGCGGATCATGAGCGTCTAGGCCTCCAAGCTTCTCCTGACCACTTGCGACAGAGGCTGACCCACGAGCTGTTCGTAAGCGCCAGGATCCGTCGCGCCCTCGGTATTGATGAGGAAGACCCGTGCGTCAGGTTCAAGACCAGTCAAGCGCGCGAGGTCGAATCGGCCGCAACTTTCAGCAACCCTGCCAGACCAACCCCGCCACTTTCGCCTGCAACGATAGCCGGATCACCGTCCCGGGGATTGGCCAAACGGTTCATAACCCCGACGGCCTCGTCATCGACAATCATAAAAGCGTCGGCTGCGCGCGAAAGGATGCGCCAAGCGACGAGCGAAGGTTCGTAGCACTCTAGCATCGCCATCACTGTCGGATGCCCATGAGCTACCTTGACGCAATGCCCGGTTCGAGCGCTTTCAAACAGGCACGCTGCGCGCGATGGATCGACAACCGTGAAGGACGGGCGACTATCACCTAACGACACCGAAAAATGTCCAAGACCGCTGCGGCAAGTCCACCGACTCCTGACTGGACGAGGACGTGGGTCGGAGGTTCGGGCAACTGTCGTAGTGCTTCAGTCAGGAGCGCGGAGATCCCTGCATTACCAGACCAGGGATAGCCCGGCCAGGACCTGTCAGACACCGTGATTCAGCCGTTCTCTGCGGCAACTCGGGATGCTTCGGCAACGGAGTCATCGTAGTTGCCGCTGACGCGGATCATCTGCGCGCCATGTGGGACGATTGCTGCGCTACGCTGATCGCTGACGCCCGAGTGAATGAATATAGCGCAGTTCGCCCCCACGAGCTGAGCGCCGTGCGCTACGGACCTGCCATGATTGCCGTCCGTTGGCGCAGGATACCGTCATCCCCCGTGCTACGGCCTTCACCTCAGGTGCGTGAAGCTCCGAGATGTCAACAGCCCTGCCGAGGCGCGGAGTTGCTTGCTTCTAAGACGAGCCGGATGACGGCATAGGAGCCGCCCAAAGCCTTGAAACTGCCAAGCCCGAGCCGGTGACCCTCGTCGTTGACTTGGACCGAGCCCACGCCAATCTCGTGGGCGAGGCCCGGCAAGGAAATCAGCGCTGTTTCCTTGTGGCCATTGCGATATCAAGAAACCGTTCCACCTCGCACGCAGCTTCGCGACTCAGCATGTTGCCATCCGCACTATCCAAAGGCGCCCGGTGGTCAGTGCGATGGTTAGGAAGCAACATGGTTCGAGTTGGCGCCGATCTAAGCATCGCGGCGATGCGCTTGCCGAAACACTAGCGGCAATCCCAGCGATGTCACGCCTTCTCGCTAATCCGCAAGAAAGGGAGGCCGCTCTCGATGACGACCCCGACGGTGCTCAGGCTCGGGCGGGTGATGCTGATGTTTGAAGATCCGGCAGGAGGGCGTTGCGGCCATCGCTCACCCGTTCCCGGCTGCACTCCTCGTTTTGAGCACGAGGAAGGATGACGATTTCTAGGCCGTGGACACGAACTCGGTCCTCATCACGTACCCAGATCCAGCGGCACGAGAGCAAAAGGCAGCAGAGGCAAGCGCGTTGGATTGCAGTGGCGGGCCTTGCTCCCAGCCGGTTGATGCGTGCCTTCATGTTCTGCCGGCACGGACGGCCAAAGCGCGGCCGAAGTCGAACCAGCATCGACGCTGGTCGTGATCCCGTTGCACGGTGAAGCAAGGACCTCCGATGGCAAGGCGTCCTTCGTAGCCGAATGGAGACTCTGCGCGCTATTCGAGCGCGGAAATTCGGCAGCGTGAACTCGTGCGCCGTGCGAAGAGTAGCGTTGGCCCCAGCCCGCAGATGATGGCGCCTGATGCCTGTCGCGCCTGAACGAAGAATGAGGGCCTTTTTTGCAAAGCCATCCCTCGTCTTCTGTCCCCAATAGGTCACAATCAGGTCTACGCTCGTGTTGAGTGCGAGCGAAATGAGCCCAGGACGATGAACTGCATGCTGACACTCCCAGATGGGTCGACGAGTTGCGGGATGAACACGAGAAAGCATGCGGCTGTATTGGGGTTGAGCGCCTCTATGACGATGCCCTGGCGAAAAGCAGAATGCGCATCTGTCGTCTGCAATTCTATCGGATCGACGCTTGTCTCGCGCCACGCCTTAATCCCGAGCCAGATGAGATATAGGCCTCTGGCGATCTTTAGGAAGGTGAACGCTTCTGCGCTTGCGACAACACGGGCAGACAGACCGACGGTGCCGCCGAAAACGTGGACAAGCCCTCCGGTACCCAGGCCAACGCTCGATGCGAGCCCTTCACTTCTGCCGCCAGCAAGCGTGCGGGCCACAATATAGAAGAGACCCTGGCCCGGCGTGACCACCACAAACAATGCCACCACCAGGAACAAAAAGAACGTATGCGAGTTGAACATCGCTCAACTTATCGTTTCAACTGGCGTTAGCGGCGCCAATCTTCTTGCATGATGGCTAGACCCGTTTCACGCCCGAGTGCAATTGCAGAAAGCTCAGGACTGCAGCGGCCGTTTGGCTCGCTACAAAGCCATTTGTAACGCCGCCGGCCGGCCGCTGGACGGTTTTGGCTCATTTGCGCTCTTGTCGGAAGACGGAATGCACAGCCGACGCCTCGCAGGCCTTTGCGCCGACGAAAGCGGCGGCGCGTGACTGAGCGACCCAAGGCTTCGCGGTCATGGTTGTCCAACAGTCGGATGACCAGTTTCGGCTGCTCGAAGAAGGAATGCACGTCTTCTCTGAGAGATGTTCCTACTGCCGGGTTGACGGCCTTGACCAGAACCAGAGGACGTCAATCTGGTACAGCAAGAATGCCGCAGACTGGCTCTATGGAAGGAACCAGTTCTAGCCTACATCGGTGTCATGAATGCTCCACAGCATAGGCCACCGAGATGAGCAATGAAAGCGCTCACCTGCACTCTGACCCAGCGATCGGCGCACCGGTTTACAAGACCTGGATGTGCGCGCTCTGCGGGGTTGTTTACAGCGAGCGGGAGGGATGGCCGGACGAGGGCATTCCGCCGGGCACTCGCTGGGAAGACGTCCCCGACGAGTGGATCTGCCCCGATTGCGGCGCAGACAAGAGTGAATTCCAGATGACTGAGGTCTGAACGAAATCCCGTTGATGCTGCGAGCAGCGTGCGCGGCATTCATCACTTGCCAGGGAGCTAGCATGTACGTCCCCCCACATTTCGCCGAGTCGCGCCCTGAGGCGCTTCACGATCTCATCAACAAAAATCCTCTCGGCATCCTCTTTACTAACGGGAAGAGCGGGCTCGACGCAAATCACCTGCCTTTCGAGTTGCACGCGAAGGAAGGGCAGCAGGGCGTGCTTCATTCACATGTGGCTCGCGCAAATCCCATTTGGCAGGATATCGCGACGGGAAACGAGGTGCTGATCGTATTCCGCGCCGGGGATGCCTACATCGCGCCGAACTGGTATCCGAGCAAGGTCGAGTTCAAGAAGCAGGTCCCGTCCTGGAACTATATGGTGGCTCATGTGTACGGACGCGTGACAATCCGCGACGATGAGCGTTACGTTCGTGGCATGGTCGCGCGGCTGACGCGCATCCATGAGGCGAAGCAGGCCGATCCTTGGAAGATGACTGACAGCCCCAAGGACTACATCGATATGATGCTCAAGATGATCGTCGGAATCGAGATCGAGATCACACGACTCGTGGGCAAGTCGAAGCTTAGTCAGAATAAAGAGGTCCGGGACATTCTCGGTGCAGGGAACGCGCTCAAGGCCCAGGGCAAGGATGTGATCGGCGATGCAATGCTGGCCGCCGCTGTGGCCAAAGCGGAGCAGGCCTGACTCATATCCGACGGAGCGACATGCTCGGAGAAATCGTGGCGCAACGACCTACTTGTGATCCTCGGGTATGACGGGGCCAAACCCATCGGCGGCCCTGCGCAAGCATGGATAATCTCATTCGCCCTACGATCGTCTGCCGCTGGCGAAAGCTGTAGTTGGACCCAAAAACTGGAGATCAGTGCGCGTTCTTCCCGGCGTGCTGCGGAGCACCCAACCCAATGTTCAAGTTCGCGGCGAGCGCCGATTGCCGCGAAAGAGACCTGAGCGCGGCCATCCAGATATTATCTGGCAGTTTCCATCCGTGGGCGCTTGGACAGTTTGGCCTTTCTGTTCGCGCGGACCGATGTCTCAAGGACACCTTTCAGGCGGACTGCGGCCGCCTGCAATTCCGCGACGGAAAAGCCGCCGAAGCCGAGCATTAGACCGAACCGAGCAGGCGCATTTTGGTACATGGGCGAGATCGGTCGCACAACCAGCCCGGCCTTGTGTGCTTGCTCGGCAAGCTTGACGTCGTCGAGGCCGGCAGGAAGCCAAAGCACCAGGTGCATACCTTGGTCGCTGGGTTGGAGCGCTGTCCAGGACGGCAGCTCCGTCTCAATGGCGGAGATCAGGGCCACGCGCCGTTCTGCGTAAGCGCCCCGGATGCGCCGTATGTGAGCTTCGAAATAGCCCTCGCGCATATATTGCGCGAGCACATATTGATCGGCTGTCGGAGAATGGCGGTCAATAAGAGCACGGGCGCCCGCGAATGCATCCACCAGCGGAAGGGGAACGATGGCGTATCCGATCCGCATGGATGAAAACAGCACTTTGCTCATCGTCCCGAGATAGACGACACGTGTAGGATCGAGTCCCTGCAGGGACGGAAATGGATGTCCCGCGTAGCGAAGTTCGCTGTCGTAATCGTCCTCGACAATCCAGGCATTGTTTTGACGGGCCCAGGACAGCAGAGCCGTGCGTCTCCCCATGCTCATCGGCATGCCGAGCGGATATTGATGCGATGGCGTAACGAACGCGACCCGAGCCTTCGGGCATCGGACGAGACCTTCGTGGACGTCGATGCCCTGCGCATCGACGGGAATGCGAGAGGTCTGGACGTTGAAGTTTCCGAGAACCGCGACAATACCGGGATAGGCGGGGTCTTCCGCCCATACTGCGTCTCCGTCCGCAAGAAGAACGGTTGCAGCCAGAAAAAGACCCTGCTGCGTACCCGCCGTGATCACGACCTGGCCGGCCTCGCATTTCACTCCACGGGCTTTACGAACGTAGTCAGTAATCGCGAGCCGCAAATCAGGCAATCCTTTCGGGTCGATGTATCCCGACGGGGCAGCCACGCGCAGCGCTCGGACGCGATTACCGAGACGGCGCCACTTGTCATCCGGGGCGACCGCGCCTGCCGGATGAGCGATTGCAAATGGCGCCGTCCCTTGCGGCCGAAGAGCTTGCGCGACCTCTGCAAGACGGGCGACGTTCTCCCGCAACACAGGGCCGATCCGCGGCGGCGCAATGAATGCCTGCGGTGGGCTGACGAGTTCGCGACCGCCGTTGACGTTGGCGACGATCGTGCCGCCTCTGGCGCGCGCCTCGAGGTAGCCTTCCGCATGTAGCTGACCGAACGCCTCGATGACCGTACCCCTCGCGAGTTGGAGCGACGCCGCGAGGGCGCGGGTGGACGGCAGCCGTTCGCCCGGCTTCAACATCCCGTTTGATATCGCCTCGCGAAGTGCCTGTGTAAGTTGTTGTCCGACCCGGCCTGCGGCCTTGTCGAGAGAGCCCAGCGAGGGAATTGCGATGATGTTTCGGCGCCTTGCCATTGCCGTTCTGGTCTACCTGTCCGCTCGTACTTTGAAGTCCAGAATAGACCAACTCTGTGAGTCATTGAAAGAAATCGTCACATACCGCTCTACCGCTCGGTTTCGACATCCAACCCGCCGAGCAGCGATGGCCTTGCGGGTCAACGACCATTTCCCCACGACGTAGGTAGCTCGGCCCGAGGCCGTGGAAGATCGCCTCGTTGAATCGACGGGCTGAGCATCTTCGTTGTTGAGAGGCTATCCAGTTTCGAAGCCCGTCGAGAGTGTGAAATCCATCAGCCGCGTAGCAGCGGACGTCCGGAAGGAAAGCCTCATCAATTCGGCGAGCGCATGTCCCGGATCGAGGTCCAAGCACCCTGCTGGCCCTCAGCTCTGCCAGGGCCTCCGGGGTCCCGACCGCTCGATGAGGCGCGCGAGCCGCAAAGTGAGCTTCACTGTTGCATCGCTTGCGGAGAAGATGCGCTCGCCGTCGCCTCCTGCGATCAGAATCCGCTGGCTTTCGATCGGCCTCGCGCCTGCTGGCGGCGAGCGCCTCTTGCAAGGGTTTGCGGGCGCGCGCGAGCCGTGACGTGCGGGAAGTGATCTCAATGCGTGTCTATATGTTGAAGGCGGCTGCGGCGCTCAGGCGCTACATCGATGATCGCCTTGGACAGATGGATCGGCGAGCATCAGCGATAGCTCCCTACCAGACCAATGAAGAATGCATGATCTGAGGTTCTCCGCAGGCGCGGACGCCCCCGCGGCGAGGGTTGCTGTTCGGCGCCAAGCAGAGGTTTGCCCTGAACCAAGCTCCAGCCAGACCTGCAGTTCATTGCGAGGAGCGGGCGTCTTCACCGTCGAGCTGAGCCAGCAGCCAGTCTGCAAACGCTCGTACGGCCGATCTTTGTCGGCTGGCGCGCGGATAGATGAGACGGTGACCGACGTAACTGATATCGGTCGCACGTCCCGCCAATGGGGCAACCAATCGCCCATTGGCCAGTTCAAGCTGGGCCAGGAGGGTTGATTCCAACGCCAGTCCCAATCCCTCCGCAGCGGTCGCAATTGCAAGAAAGCTCCGATCGAACCTCATGCCGTGGAGCGCGGGGGCTTCCAATCCGTTGGCAGCGAACCATTGATGCCACTGCACCTGCTTCACGTCTGAGCGGATGAGCGTCTGATCGAGGAGATCAGCGGCCTTCCTTATCGATTTTGCGAGCGAGGGAGAGCAGAGCGGCGTGACCGTCTCCTCTGGTAGTGGAACAATCTCGACGCCTTCCGCGCGCGGCGGACCGTAGACGATGTCGATATCGAAATCATCGTTGCTGAAGCGCGCATAATCCGTGCTTGCGGCCAGTCGAACCTCGAGCTTCGGGTAAGCAGCGAGAAACTGCGCAAGCCGTGGCGCCAGCCATTGCGCAGCAAAACTTGGGGCGGAATGGACGCGCACCAGTTGTGCGCCGCGGGCGGCGACTTCTTCAAGCCCGCGGCGGAGCTGATCGAACGCCGCCCCGGCGTGACGCATCAGATTTTCGCCGGCTGGCGTGAGCCGCACAGATCGCGCGCTGCGCTCGAACAGAACGGTCCGAAGCGTGGCCTCCAGCTTGCGAATCGCGTGACTGACGGCGCTCGGCGTCAGGTGAAGCTCATTCGCCCCATCGCGAAACGATCCGGTCCGGGCTGCGGCTTCAAAGGCACGAATTGAGGATATCGGGATCTTCGAGAGCATTCGATAAGTGAACCAGATTCATCGATCCGTGACAACTGCGCGTTTGTAGGGCCGGCCTCCGCAGGTCATTCCTAAATCCAGCAAGGAAGAACAATTTGCGGGAGGAATTGATGCTGCTCAGCGGTAAGACGGCAATCATTTCGGGCGCGGCCTCGCCGCGGGGCATCGGGCTCGCAGCCGCCCGGCGGTTCGCCGCCGAGGGCGCTCGGGTGGCCATTCTGGATATCGACGCGGGCGCCGCGGCGGAAGCTGCGGCGTCGCTTGGAAAGTCCCACATTGGACTGGCGTGCAACGTCGCCGACAAATCGTTCTGCGAACAGGCAGTCACCCGTGTGATCGAAACCTTCGCAGGCATCGATATCCTGATCAACAATGCCGGGATCACCCAGCCCGTCAAGTTCCTGGACATTTCGCCGGCCGATTGGGATCGAATTCAGGACGTCAATCTCAAGGGTATCCTGTTTCTGTCCCAGGCGGTGATCCCGCATATGCGCGCACGGAAGTCCGGGTCGATCGCGTGCATGTCGTCCGTCTCGGCCCAGCGCGGTGGTGGAATTTTTGGCGGGCCACACTACTCGGCTGCGAAAGCAGGGGTCCTTGGCCTCGCCAAGGCGATGGCGCGGGAGTTCGGCCCTGACGGGATTCGCGTCAACTGCGTTACGCCCGGCCTGATCGGCACGGATATTACGGCAGGCAAGCTGAATGATGAAATGAGAGCGAAAATTCTGGAAGGCATTCCGCTCAATCGCCTCGGCACGGCAGAAGATGTCGCCGGTATCTACACCTTCCTGGCCTCGGACCTATCTGCCTACGTCACGGGTGCCGTGATCGACGTCAACGGCGGCATGCTTATCCACTGAGCCAGCGAGATAAGGTCCAGATCGATGGAAACGCCCACCAATGCGCTTATCAACGCGCCCAAGCTAGCGGACCGCGCCTACAACATCCGCCGCAATGCGCTGCGCATGGGCGAAGTCCAGGGGCAGGGTTATATCGCGCAGGCGCTCGACATCTCCGATGTTCTCGCCGTGGCCTATTTCCACGCCATGCGTTACCGGCCTGAAGACCCGTCATGGGAGGGCCGGGACCGCTTTCTGCTCTCCAACGGACATTATGCCATCGCACTCTACGCAGCTTTGATCGAGGCGGGAATTGTCCCGGAGGAAGAACTCGAAACCTATGGCAGCGACGAGAGCCGCCTGCCGATGTCGGGCATGGCCTCCTACACGCCCGGAATGGAAATGTCGGGCGGATCGCTCGGACTTGGGCTGAGCATTGCCGTCGGCATGAGCCTAGGACTCAAGCGCAAGAGATCCGAGGCACAGGTATACACGTTGTTTTCCGATGGCGAACTCGACGAAGGCTCCGTCTGGGAAGCGATCCAGTCGGCAGGCCACTACAAGCTCGACAATCTGATCGGCATCGTCGACGTCAACAATCAGCAGGCGGATGGTCCTTCCACGCAGGTTATGGCCTTCGAGCCGCTGGTCGACAAGCTTCAGGCCTTCGGCTGGTTCGTGCAGCGGATCGACGGCAACGATCTCGATGCCGTACTTACCGCGTTCGACGCCGCCAAGTCCCATCCCGAGCCCAAGCCGAGGATGATCGTCGCCGACACTCTGATGGGGAAGGGCGTTCCTTTCCTGGAGCAGCGCGAGAAGAATCATTTCATCCGCGTCGAGCAGCACGAATGGCAGCTCGCGCTTGCCGCGCTGGAAGCTGGGAGGCAGGCATGAGGACCATCAGATCAGCACCGCAGCCGCGCAAGCCGCGCCTGACCACCTCCGCCATGATCGCATCGATCGCTTCTGAAAGACAGAAGACGAAACCGGCGCCCTTTGGACATGCGCTCGTCGAGCTCGCCCGCAGCCGCCCTGAGGTTGTCGGCATGACGGCCGATCTGGGCAAATACACCGATCTGCACATCTTCGCGAAGGAATTTCCGGACCGTTATTATCAGATGGGCATGGCCGAGCAGCTTCTGTTCGGCGCTGCGTCGGGCCTTGCCGCCGAAGGCTTCATGCCGTTCGCGACCACTTACGCCGTGTTCGCATCGCGACGGGCTTACGACTTCATACACCAGACGATCGCGGAGGAAGATCGCAACGTGAAGATCGTCTGCGCGCTGCCGGGGCTGACCTCGGGCTATGGCCCGAGCCATCAGGCCGCAGAAGATGTCGCCCTGTTTCGCGCGATGCCGAATATGACGGTCATCGATCCCTGCGATGCTCACGAAATCGAGCAGCTGGTGCCCGCCATCGCGGCCCATCACGGGCCTGTCTACACCCGCCTGCTGCGCGGCCAGGTGCCGCTCGTGCTGGACGAATATGATTACAAATTCGAGCTTGGCAGGGCCAAGCTGATTCGTGACGGGAAGGACGCCCTGGTCATCTCATCCGGCATCATGACCATGCGTGCGCTCGAGGCGGCGCAAACCTTGAAGGGCGACAGCATCGACACTGCGGTGCTGCATGTTCCAACCATCAAGCCGCTCGACACTGAGACGATCTTGCGTGAAGCCGGCAAATCGGGCCGTCTTGTCGTCGTTGCCGAAAACCACACGTCGATTGGCGGCCTTGGCGAGGCAATTGCCGCGGTTCTAATGCGTTCAGGCGTTCATCCGCGTTTCCGCCAGATCGCATTGCCGGACGAATTTCTTGACGCTGGCGCACTTCCGACACTGCACGACCGCTACGGGATTTCTACCGCAGAGGTCGCAAGGCAGATCAAGCAGTGGCTTGCACCGGCGCTAAGCGCCAATCCAGCCAAGTCCTTGTGAGGAGCTACACCCGTCGCATGTTGCGCCGGGGAGCGATGACTCTTGCCTACATGCCGGCGGTCGAGAGCGGGGAACCAAGAGACGCGAAAGCTGCACGCCAGCGCAGGCTGATGCTGTCGGCACCAACGTCAATGCAGGATCAGGAGGAAACATGATTGTCTCGAAGCCCGGAAGGATGAGCCGCCGTACGCTATTGATGGCAGCCACGGCCGTACCTCTCTGCGGGATTCTTACTCGTCCGGCTTCCGCAGCCGAGTTCGTTTACAAGTTTGCGACCGGGCAGGATCCGACCCACCCCGTGAATATCCGGGCCCAAGAGGCGATCGACCGATCCGCGAAGCGACGAGCGCGGGCTGGAGATCAGGCTGTTTCCGGCCAATCAGCTCGGCTCCGACACCGAACTCCTGACCAGGTACGCAGCGGCGTGAGTTCTTCAACCAACCGTCCTCGATCCTTGCCACCCTGGTGCCGAGCGCGGGCATGCACCGTCTTCGCATTCGCCGATTACGACAGCGTGTGGAAGGCGATGGACGGCAAACTCGGCACCTAAGGAATTCCGGTCATTGCCCGTCACGACGACATGCTTCCTTTTGCGAGCTTTATTGTCCCGAGGATGCGCTTTGGGTCTCCCCTTTCGCGGATGAGAACCAGCCCGTCGTCGTCAAGACACTCAAGCGGACCGCGGCGATCGGCAGCTATCGCCGAGCTGTCGGCTGGACCCATGAGACGCGGGGTCGGCGCGGCATCGACAGGAGCTATCTACTTTTTGGTCAATGAGTTGGGCTGCCGCCGCGCCCTGCCCACTTAAGATGCATGCGTTCGCGGGCTTCGCGGCGACGCTGGCGCCGTTCGCGTCGGCGCTTCGCTCGCTCTGCCGGCAGCGGCAAGGATGGCACTGGTGGCCCGGCCGTTTCGACTGGCACCTTCTCGACCGGCTCGTGTTCGGTCCGGCGCGCCTCCATGGATTCGAGCACGGCTCGTCCCTTCACAGTAATCCTCCAGCCGCCGTTTTGACGCTCGACGAGGCCGTCCGAAAAAATGTCGAGCTCGGGTACGCGCGTTGCCATCCGCTTGGTGCGCTCGGCCCATTCCGGGCCGCTGGTCGCCAGGATGGCCATGTCGCGCTTGAGGTCCGCCATCACGGCGAATCCATCCGGATAACTCACCAGGATCTTCAAGACCGTGACCTGGAAATTCACTGCGCACCTCGCCTGATCAACGCCACATCCTCGGCGCTTGTGTCAGGGCTTTCCGGCCAATCTGCCGCAGCTCGTCCGGTGTCGTTTCGCCGGTCTTTGCGGTTTCGAGGATCTTGCAGGCCACATGGGTGCGAGCGCCCGTCTCGTCGCGGGCTAGCTTTTCGCAGACCTCGTCAAGTACCGCTCGCAATAGAGCGGTTGTAGCTTGTTCAAACATGGGTGCGCCCCCTTGGAAAGCCCGATCCTACCGCAAGTCTTTCCATTTTGGGATTCACGAATGTGAACTAATGAACTCTGCCGCACTGCACACGACCTGCGCCTGCGCCCCTCCTGAAATCCTGCTCGAAACTGCGCCTCTCAAATCGGCCAGGCCGAGTTGCGGCTCACCTGCCACTCACCGTGGGGCGAGGACAACGATACTCCGAGAAGCCGAACCGGCTTTGGAGCAGGCATCTCGTTTTGAAGCAGCGCGATCGAGAAGTGTTCGGGCTCGCTGTGGTTCGACTTCGCGATCGGCATGGACCTGCTGCGCGTGATGATGTCAAAATCGTTGACTTGAGCCTTCAGCGTGACTTTCCGGGCCCGCGCGGTCCTTGTCCTCCCAGTGCCGCCAGACCTTCTCGATCAGCGGGCCCAACTCGGTGGCCATTGCGTCGAAAGCGCTAAAGATCGGTTGAGGACGTATTCTCCGCACCAACCGACTTCCGGATCCGGTTCGCGCGGACCTCGCGGTGATCGATGCCCCTCGATATCCGGTAGTATTACGCGCCGGCCTTGCCGAAATTGGCTTGCAGAGTCGAGCGACTGATTGCGGACGTCGAGGCAGTGTACCGCCCGATAGCATTCATCTTGGCGCAAGTCGCCGGACCGATGCCGTGGGATTTGCTGACAGGGAGTGCCTCCACGAAGCCGGGGCTCATCTCCGGCGTGATGACGTACTGGCCGTTTGCCGCGCCAGGCTTTCTGCAGATACGCGCCGGCCGCGGAAACTCGCGTCCGAGGGGGCGCGCTAGCTCGCCCTGGTCAGTGCTCTGGAGCGGGACATCGCTGACGGTCGGCTGTCCGATGGCGACTGCCTTCCGCCGCACCTTGAACTGGCACGAGAGCTCGGCCTGTCCGTCGGCACCGTCAGCAAAGCCTATCAGAAGGCCGAACAACGCGGTATCAGCGGACATGTCGGGCAGGGAACCTTCGTCCGGCGTCATTCGCCGCGCAGGCCGAGGCGGCCACGGCATGACATGAACCGGTCAATTTAGCGCTGAGCGTGCCCGGCCACGGAAGCGAAACGCAGGTCCTGTCCGCGTTGTTTGGCGAGGTGGTGCGCGAACCTGATCTTGCACTGTTGTTGGGCTACCATCCTCACGCTGGCCTTTCCCAGGGACGTGAAATCATCGCAGCCTCGCTCTCTGACAACGCCTTTACGGTCGCGCCGGCACAGCTGATTCTGTGCAACGGCGCCCAGCACGCGATCGATGTCGCCCTGCGCTTCGTGGCAAAACCCGGCGACAGTGTCTTGGTGGGTGCTTTCACTTATCCCTGCTTCAAAGCCATCGCCGCGCCAGCCACCTTAATTTGGTGCCCGTGGACATGGATGAGGACCGAATCGACCCTGAGGCGCTGAAAAAGCCTGCCGGGCGTCCCGAGCGCGAGTGCTCTATTGCCTGCCGACGTTGCAGAGCCCCACGGCTCGCACGCTGAGTCTTGACCGCGGGGGCGCATCGGTGAATTCGCCGAGGAGCTCGATCTCGCCATCATAGAGGATGACGTTTACCGCTTTTTCTTCCCCGAGCGTCCTGTGCCGATCGCCTCATTGGTGCCGGCCCTCTCCTTCTACACGTCCTACTCCAAATACCTTGCGCCAGCCTTCAGGCTCGGGACAGTGACAGTCCCGCCGGCCTACATCGCTCAAACTCAGCTCCTCCTGCACGCCTGTGCCTGGTTTGTTGCTCAGGTGTTAGGCGAGACTGTGGTGCGGTTGATTGAGAGCGGAAAGCTGGAAGAACTTCTGCGTGAGCGGCGGCGTCAGGCGCACGAACGTTACGGGGTGCTCCTAGACTTTTTCCCAATGCCGCAAACTTCAGTTCTCAGCCTTCTACGGATAGTTGCAGTTGCCGCAAGAGTGGTCCGCAGATCGGTTTACGGCCGCTGCGCCAGGACGAGGCATACTTGTCCCCCCCGCATCGCCTCAGCGGTGGGAAAGGGGGATCCTGGCGCCATTCGCATCTGTTTTGGCGCCCCCAGCGATCCTAAAGAACTGTCCGATATATTTCAGATACTTCGGGACATTATGGCTCGCCGGCCAGTAAACGTCGCTTCTCACGCGTAGGTGTCCGTCTTCGTTTCGGTATGCGTGGCGAATCCCTTCGCACGACAGCCCCTTTTCTTGGCTGCGACGATAGATCGGCTGCCATCAAGCCGGTGCTGCCGAACTAAAGAGATCACCGATGGAAATTCTCGGCCAGGTCTCGGTCTGCCGAGCGGCTTTAATCTTCGCCGACCAAGCGTCGATGAGACTGTCGAGGACCAATCGTCCGTTGCCACGAGTATCCGGCCATTTCATCGTTGGTGTTCCCAGTGGCAGCGAGATCACCCCATGCGCCGCCGATAGCAGGGCGGTCGCGAGGCGCTCCGTCAGCCTTGGCGTCGCCTCCACCCCTAATTCGGAAAGATACTCCGCCATCGAGGTCACAAATAGCCCGTAGCCCTTTCGTGCGATCTCAGTTTCACCGAAATAAACCCCGTCGGGAAAACGCCTGTCCTCGACTGTGCCGGCCATCGAATAGAGCGATCGAAAATGATCGGGGTTGTTCACCCAATACTCGATATAGGCCTCCATGACACGCCGCAGCCGGACCTCACCGCTGGAATGAAGCGCGCGGACTTGGTCGAGCCGATCCGCCATTTCCTCGAGATTCCTCTCCTTCACTGCCAGCAGCAGCAGGATCTTGGTCGGAAAGTATTTGAGAACCGTACCCTTCGAGTAACCGAGCGCATCGGCGATCTTCTGGATCGAAACGGTTTCGAGTGTGCCGCTCGCGAACTCCTTTCGCGCTGTTTCCAGGATTCGAGCCTGCAACGCGCGCTTGTCAGCTTCTTGGCGTGCGCGCTTCTGAAAGCGTCGCATCCCCTTGGAGTTTCCTGATCTCTCGGCCGACATCCAATCTCCGCCTGGTCTGTCCTGCAGCTACATGGCTGTTATCACGAGCAAAAAACGCCGCTCCATTCCTAGCTTGCCACCTTCTGCAATAAATGACTATAGTCAATTAAGTTGAAGCGACCAAACGGAGGCAAGCAGTGGCAACGTCAGCACGCGAGTATGCCTGCAGCGATTTCGATCCGTTCGACTGGGACACTCGCATCGACCCCTATCCGGCCTATGCCGAGCTTCGTGCGACGGCACCCGTCGTCCGGCTCGAGAAATATCGCATCTTCGCCGTGCCGCGTTTTGCCGAGATCAAGGCGGTCTTTGCTGACCATGTGAACTTCAGCAATGCCGGTGGTGCTGGCATCATCAATTATTTCAAGGAGAAGCCGTGGCGTCCGCCAAGCATCGTCCTCGAAGCTGACCCGCCGCTACATACACGCACCCGAAAGGTGCTAGCTCGGATCATGTCGCCGGGTGCCATGCGGGGGCTCGAGAACGGTTTCAAGGCCAAGGCCGCCGCGCTGGTCGATGAACTCATTGAAAAGCGATCGTTCGACGCCGTCCGCGATCTTGCCGAAATATTTCCGGTGACTGTATTTCCGGATGCTCTGGGCATCGACAATGAGGGCCGCGAAAATTTTCTGACCTACGGCGCAATGGTGTTTGCCGGCATGGGGCCGGAGAACGATTATTTCCGAACTCTGATGGCCAAGGCACCTGAGGTTTTGCCTTGGGTTGCCGCGAAATGCCAACGGGACGCCTTGGCTCCCGGCAGTTTTGGCGCACAGGTCTACGAGGCCGCCGATAGCGGCGAAATTACCCATGACGAAGCGCCTCTGCTCGTCCGGTCCTTTCTTTCGGCGGGACTGGATACGACTATCAGTGCAACAGGCATGGCCCTCTTTAGTTTGGTCCGTCATCCGGAGCAGTGGGCCATTCTGGCCGCCAATCCTTCGCTGGCGCGCGGCGCGTTCGATGAGAGCCTGCGCTATGATTCCGCCGCACCTTACGTCTTTCGGACCACACCGCATGAAACCGAGATCGCAGGGGTGCCGATCGGTAAGCACGAGAAAGTATTGCTGCTGATTGGTTCTGCAAATCGCGACGAAACGCGGTGGGAGCAGCCCGACCAGTTCGACATCACCCGGCGCGTCTCGGGCCATATCGGCTTCGGCACCGGGATCCATGGCTGCGTGGGGCAAATGGTCGCGCGGCTCGAAGGCGAAGCCGTTCTGGCCGCCTTGGCGGCGAGCGTCGCATCAATCGAGATAACGGGCGAGCCGGTATACCGCGACAGCAGTGGATTGCGGGCCCTCAGCTCACTGCCGGTACGCGTTACGACGAAATAGCGCCAGCCCGGGCTCTTTGCGGCGGCTGTCATTGCCCGCCAGGACGGCTGGCGGACCTGCTTCCTTTGCGAGCTTATTGCCCGAAAGGTGTTGTCGTGCAAGCGCCGCTGCTTCTTCGACGTAGTTGCTATAGTTCAGCACGCCTTTCGCATGGAAGTTCGTTGAACCGAGAAGGGATCTTGTTCTTGAAAAGGAGCTCCCAAGGGCCCGAAGGATCAACGATCGCCTTGATAACGTTTGCATCGAGAATCAACGCGGGCCCTCTATCAGCCTTGCGAAATACGCCATCGTCATCGTGGCGAACCCCAGGCAGGTCACCAGATCAATGCCGGCGGCGAGCAGCGCATCGCGCTGCAAGTCCGTGCTCTCGCCGTCGGAGTCCGACGACACGCATGTAGCCAACCAACATAGGCGGATACGCATCGGAAATAGGTTCCGTATTGCAGCGCGTGGCGGCAGAGTTTTCCGCATATTTTTTGCGCCACCGAGCGTTTAGTTTAGGACGCTACTACAAGATTCGGTAGTTGGCTAAAGCCACTTTGAGGCCCTAGGTTCCGGCCGCCGTCCCCGCCGATCCTCATCATCGACGAACAGAAGCGAACGCAAGCGCACGTGAAGCCCGCACCGTCTGCCGGTCACCTTCCGCCCTTCCATCGCGTAGAGACTGAAGTGTCACCATGTCCGAACAACTCTTGCCGACGCTGCCGATGTGGCGCGTCGATCACATCGAGCCCTCGCCCAAGATGTTGGCGCTACGCGCCAACGGTCCGATCCACCGCGTGCGCTTCCCGTCCGGGCACGAAGGCTGGTGGGTGACAGGCTACGACGAGGCCAAGGCGGTGCTGTCCGACGCGGCGTTCCGGCCCGCGGGAATGCCGCCGGCGGCATTCACCCCGGATTCGGTAATTCTCGGTTCGCCGGGGTGGCTGGTCTCGCACGAGGGGGGCGAGCATGCCCGGTTGCGCACGATCGTGGCGCCAGCCTTCAACGACCGCAGGGTGAAGCTGCTCGCGCGGCAGGTCGAGGCGATCGCCGCGCAGTTGTTCGAGACGCTGGCGGCCCAGCCCCAGCCCGCCCGACCTGCGGCGCCACCTCTCCTTTCCGCTTCCGGCCATGGTCATCAGCGCGCTGATGGGCGTGCTCTACGAGGATCACGCGTTTTTCGCCGGCCTGTCTGACGAGGTAATGACGCACCAGCATGAAAGCGGCCCGCGCAGCGCGTCGCGCCTGGCTTGGGAAGAACTGCGCGCCTACATTCGCAGCAAGATGCGGGACAAGCGCCAGGATCCGGGCGACAACCTGCTGACGGACCTGCTCGCGGCGGTCGACCAGGGCAAGGCGACCGAGGAAGAGGCGATCGGTCTGGCCGCGGGCATGCTGGTGGCGGGGCACGAGAGCACCGTCGCGCAGATCGAATTCGGCCTGCTGGCCATGTTCCGCCATCCGCAACAGCGCGAACGCCTGGTCGGCGATCCATCCCTGGTGGACACGGCGGTGGAGGAAATCCTACGCATGTACCCGGCGGGCGTGGGCTGGGACGGCATCATGCGCTATCCGAGGACCGACGTGACCATCGCGGGCGTGCATATTCCCGCGGAGAGCAAGGTGCTGGTCGGACTGCCTGCGACGTCGTTCGATCCGCGCCATTTCGACGACCCGCAAATCTTCGATATCGGGCGCGCCGAAAACCCGCACCTGGCGTTCTCCTACGGTCCGCACTACTGCCTCGGCATGGCGCTGGCCAGGCTGGAACTCAAAGTGGTGTTCGGTTCGATCTTCCAGCACTTTCCCGCGCTGCGCCTGGCCGTGGCGCCGGAAGAACTGAAGTTGCGCAAGGAGATCATCACTGGCGGGTTCGAAGAGTTGCCGGTGCTCTGGTGATGCGCGGACACCGCCGGGAATCGCGATCTTCTCCGCAATTTGCCGGCGCGCCTGGCGCGCGCCGTTCCGATCAGCAAGCCAACAGTTAACCAAGATGGACGTGCAAGAAACCACGGCAGCATGCCGGGACGCCTTCGCCGAACTGGCGTCGCCAGCGTGCATCCACGACCCGTATCCGTTCATGCGGTGGTTGCGCGAGCACGATCCGGTGCATCGCGCGGCGTCGGGCCTCTTTCTGTTGAGCCGCCACGGCGACATCTACTGGGCGCTCAAGGCCACGGGCGATGCGTTTCGGGGACCGGCGCCGGGCGAACTGGCGCGCTATTTCCCGCGTGCAGCGACCAGCCTGTCGCTCAATCTGCTGGCGTCCACGCTGGCGATGAAGGACCCACCGACGCATACGCGTCTGCGCCGGCTGATCTCGCGCGATTTCACCATGCGCCAGATCGACGACCTGCGGCCGAGCATCGCGCGCATCGTCGCAGCGCGCCTGGACGGCATGGCGCCCGCGCTGGAGCGCGGGGAGACGGTGGACCTGCATCGGGAATTCGCGCTGGCCTTGCCCATGCTAATCTTCGCCGAACTGTTCGGCATGCCCCAAGACGACATGTTCGGGCTCGCCGCCGGCATCGGCGCCATTCTGGAAGGCCTAAGCCCGCACGCCAGCGATCCCCAGCTTGCCGCGGCGGACGCGGCCAGCGCCAGGGTGCAGGCCTACTTCGGCGACCTCATAGAGCGCAGGCGCACCGATCCCCGCCACGACATCGTGTCGATGCTGGTCGGCGCACACGAGGACGATGCCGACACGCTGTCGGATGCGGAGTTGATCAGCATGCTGTGGGGCATGCTGCTGGGCGGCTTCGCCACCACTGCCGCGACCATCGACCATGCGGTCCTGGCGATGCTGGCGTATCCCGAACAGCGGCACTGGCTGCAGGGAGACGCCGTGGGGGTGAAGGCATTCGTCGAAGAGGTCCTGCGCTGCGACGCGCCCGCCATGTTCAGCTCCATTCCGCGTATCGCCCAGCGCGACATCGAACTAGGCGGCGTGGTGATCCCGAAGAACGCGGACGTGCGCGTGCTGATCGCGGCCGGCAATCGCGACCCGGACGCCTTCGCCGACCCCGACCGCTTCGATCCCGCGCGGTTCTACGGCACCAGTCCTGGCATGTCGACCGACGGGAAGATCATGCTGAGCTTCGGCCACGGCATCCACTTCTGCCTCGGTGCGCAACTGGCCCGGGTGCAGTTGGCCGAGAGCCTGCAGCGGATCCAGGCGCGCTTCCCCACGCTGGCATTGGCCGAGCAGCCGAGCCGGGAGCCCTCCGCGTTCCTTAGGACGTTCCGCGCGTTGCCGGTGCGGCTGCATGAGCACGGGGACTGAGATGCGCGTCGTGGTCGACCAGGATATGTGCGGAACCACCGGGCAGTGCGTGTTGACGCTGCCGGGCACCTTTCGCCAGCGCGAACCGGACGGCGTGGCCGAAGTGTGCGTGGCGACGGTCCCGCAGGCGCTGCACGCCGCCGTGCGGCTCGCGGCCAGCCAATGCCCGGTCGCCGCCATTAGGGTCATCGAAAGCGACGCTGGCGATGACGAGCGCGCCACCGCCGACCCTGCGCCTTCTCCGGCCGAGGCCGAGCGGCATGCCGCGAAAGACCAACGCAATCGACGAGGACACGATGGGACGGTTTGAAGGCAAGGTGGCCGTGGTAACCGGCGCCGGCGCCGGTATCGGCAAGGCATGCGCCCTCGCTATCGCGCGCGAGGGCGGCAGAGTGGTGGTGGCCGACATTGACGGCGCGGCGGCCATCGCCTGCACCGCGCAGATCGCGGCCGAAGCGGGCCACGCGCTGGCCCTGGCGATGGACATCGCCGATGCGCAGGCGGTGGCAGCGCTGTTCGAGACGGCGGAGCGGCACTTCGGTGGGGTCGACCTGCTGGTGAACAACGCGAGCGCCATGCATCTGACCCCGCGCGACCGCGCGATCCTCGACCTGGATCTGGCGGTCTGGGACCAGACCATGGCGACCAATCTGCGCGGCACCCTGCTCTGCTGCCGGCAGGCAATCCCACCGATGATCGCCCGCGGCGGTGGCGCGATCGTCAACATGTCGTCATGCCAGGGGCTCAGCGGTGACACCGCGCAGACGTCCTACGCCGCGTCGAAGGCGGCGATGAACATGCTGTCGGCCTCGCTCGCCACCCAGTACGGTCATGCGCGGATCCGCTGCAACGCGGTTGCGCCGGGTCTCATCATGACCGAGCGTCTCCTCGCCAAGCTGGACGAGGGCATGCAACGGCATCTGCGCCGGCACCAGCTCCTGCCGCGCGTCGGCCGTCCCGAGGACGTCGCCGCGCTGGTGGCGTTCCTGCTTTCCGAGGATGCTGCGTTCATCACCGGCCAGGTCGTGTGCATTGACGGCGGCATGCTGGCGCATGTGCCGACGTACGCCGACGGTGGCAACAGCCGCGCCGCGCGGCCTGCCGACAACACCGCCGAAGCGGCTGCGGCGCCGCGCTGCTGATGGACATGCTGCTCAACCCGCTGGCGCGTCGGCACCGGCTGCGGTACGACATCCCGATCGTGCCCGGCGCTTTCCCCCTGGTCGGGCATCTTCCCGCCATCGTCTGCGACCTGCCGCGCCTGCTGCGGCGCGCGGAACGGATGCTGGGCAGCCACTTCTGGCTGGATTTCGGCCCTGCCGGACACCTGATGACCTGCGTGGATCCGGACGCGTTCGCGCTGCTCCGGCACAAGGACGTGTCCTCGGTGCTGATCGAAGAGATCGCGCCCGAATTACTTGGCGGAACGTTGGTCGCCCAGGACGGCGGCGCGCACCGGCAGGCGCGCGATGCGATCAAGGCGGCGTTCCTGCCCAAAGGGCTGACTCAGGCCGGCATCGGCGACCTGTTCGCGCCCGTCATCTGGGCGCGGGTGCAGGCGTGGCGTGACCGCGGCGACGTAACCATCCTGCGCGAAACCGGCGACCTGATGCTAAAACTCATCTTCAGCCTCATGGGTATCCCCGCGCAGGACTTGCCAGGATGGCATCGCAAGTACCGGCAACTGCTGCAGTTGATCGTCGCGCCCCCGGTCGACCTGCCCGGGCTGCCCTTGCGGCGGGGCCGCGCCGCCCGCGACTGGATCGACGCGCAGTTGCGCCAGTTCGTCCGCGACGCGCGCGCGCATGCCGCGCGCACCGGGTTGATCAACGACATGGTAAGCGCCTTCGATCGCAGCGACGATGCGCTCTCCGATGACGTCCTGGTCGCCAATATCCGCTTGCTGCTGCTTGCCGGTCACGACACCACCGCCTCGACGATGGCCTGGATGGTGATCGAGCTGGCGCGGCAGCCTGTGCTGTGGGACGCCCTGGTCGAGGAGGCGCAACGCGTGGGCGCGGTGCCGACCCGGCACGCGGACCTGGCGCAGTGTCCGGTCGCTGAGGCCCTGTTCCGCGAGACGCTGCGCGTGCATCCGACGACCACGCTCCTGCCGCGTCGGGCGCTGCAGGAATTGCAACTCGGCCAACGGCCCATTCCCGCGGGCACCCGTCTGTGCATCCCGCTGCTGCATTTCTCGACCTCGGCGCTGCTGCACGAGGCGCCTGATCAGTTCCGCCTGGCGCGGTGGCTGCAACGCACGGAGCCGATCCGGCCGGTGGACATGCTGCAGTTCGGTACCGGCCCACACGTCTGCATCGGCTACCACTTGGTGTGGCTCGAACTGGTGCAGTTCTGCATCGCTTTGGCGCTGACCATGCACAAGGCCGGGGTGCGGCCGCGGTTGCTGAGCGGCGTCGAAAAAGGCCGGCGTTATTACCCGACCGCACATCCGTCCATGAAAATCCGCATCGGATTCTCATGAGCTGGCATCGCTTGCGCCTGTGTGGCGAGGCAGCGACGCCGGCAACACCGCGGCGGCCCGCTCTGGCCGTCTCCTGTCAGGTACAAGGACATGAACAGCATGCAGACCGGTTCCACGCTACACGACGACCGAACTGGCGTTTCCGCGCTCGGCGGATTGGGCGCGCAGGCGCGCGGCGCTTCCGGCAGGCTGATGCCTGAGATCTGGATGCAGGACGGCGCAAAGCGGGTCGAACAAGCGCTCGCGCGTCGTCTCTGCGTCGAAGACAAGGGTGAGACCGAGCTGATCGCGGCAATGCGCTACGCCACCTTGCATGGCGGGAAGCGCACCCGCGCCTTGCTCTGTCTGGCTGCCGGCACACTGGCCGACACGCCGGCGCACATGCTCGACGACGTCGGCGCCGCGATCGAGATGATGCACGCCTGTACCCTGGTCCACGACGACCTGCCCGCGATGGACAACGACGTGCTTCGCCGCGGCCTTCCGACCGTGCATGTCAAGTTCGGCGAAGCCACCGCGATCCTGGTCGGCGACGCGCTGCAGGCGCACGCCTTCCTGACCCTGGCGAGCCTGGATGCGCCGGGCGACAATCCTATCGCGCTCGTGCGCGAACTGGCGCAGGCGGTGTCCGCCGAGGGTGCCGCAGGCGGGCAGGCCATCGATCTGTCGCTGGTCGGAAAGCACGTCGAGCTGGACAGGATCGTCGCGATGCACCGGATGAAGAGCGGAGCGCTAGTGCGCGCGTCCGTTCGCATGGGCGCGCTATTCGCCATTGCGGAGGATGCCGCGCACGCTGCGCTGTACTGTGCGCTCGATCGCTACAGCGCCTGTTTCGGCCTGGCGTTGCAGGTGGTCGATGACATTCTCGATGCGACGGCGGATACCGCGGCGCTGGGCAAGACCCCCGGCAAGGACGCGGCGGCGCAGAAGCCGACCTGCGCGTCGATCATGGGGCTGCAGGCTGCGCGCCAGTTCGCGCTCGATCTGTTGCGCGACGCCGGAGAGGCCATCGTCCCGCTGGGGCCGCGTGCGGAACGGTTGGGGCAGATGCTGCAGCGGGCCAACGCGCACCTGTTCAAGCACGCGCCATGCGCATGAGCGCGCCCGTGCGCATGGAGTCGCCCTTGTGCCGCTGCGATCAGCCGGCGGTAGCGGTGCATGCTGCACCGTGTCCGAGTCCGCGGCGCCCATCGCAGCGGTTGCCCTGCACGGCCGCGGCGCGCTGCGGCCAAGCCTATGCGGCGGACCGGCGCCAGCGTCGTTGGCGCGTCGCCGCGCCAGAGCAGTGCGGCCGTCCGGCGCTGCCCATCGGCCGGGCCGCGACGGACCTGCGGCGACGTGTGCGGCGTCTGCCCGATCCTGGTTCTCGTCAACCGTCTGCAGAAGGAACATCCCGCGTGAACGCGCAGTCCGAACAGATCCTTTCCGAATTGCGCCACCTGCTGAGCGAGATGAGCGACGGCGGCAGCGTCGGTCCGTCCGTCTACGACACGGCGCGAGCTCTGCAATTCCACGGCAACGTCACCGGTCGGCAGGACGCCTATGCGTGGCTCATCTCGCAGCAACAGGCCGATGGCGGATGGGGAAGCGCGGACTTCCCGCTGTTCCGTCATGCGCCCACGTGGGCGGCGTTGCTGGCATTGCAACGTGCCGATCCTCTTCCCGGCGCTGCCGACGCGGTCCAGGCTGCAACCCGGTTCCTCGAACGCCAGCCCGATCCCTACGCGCATGCGGTGCCGGAAGACGCGCCGATCGGCGCGGAGCTGATCTTGCCGCAATTTTGCGGCGAGGCCGCATCCTTGCTGGGCGGCGTGGCGTTTCCGCGCCACCCGGCGCTGTTGCCGTTGCGGCAAGCGTGCATGGTCAAGCTGGCGGCGGTGGCGACGTTGCCGAGCGGCCATCCGTTGCTGCACTCCTGGGAAGCCTGGGGGACCTCGCCGACCACCGCATGCCCGGACGACGACGGCAGCATCGGCATCAGTCCGGCGGCCACCGCCGCGTGGCGTGCGCACGTCCTGACACAGGGGAGCACGCCGCAGGTCGGGCGCGCGGACGCGTATCTGAAGGCGGCATCGAAGGCGACGCGCAGCGGCATCGAAGGTGTCGTTCCCAACGTTTGGCCGATCAATGTGTTCGAACCATGCTGGTCGCTGTACACCCTGCATCTGGCCGGGTTGTTCGCGCATCCCGCGCTCACTGAGGTGATGCGCGTGATCGTCGCGCAGCTCGATGCCCGCCTTAGCGTGCGCGGTCTCGGCCCGGCCTTGCACTTCGCGGCCGATGCGGATGACACCGCCATTGCGTTGTGTGTCCTGCGCCTTGCAGGCCGCGACCCGGCGGTCGATGCGTTGCGCCAATTCGAAAGCGGCGAGCTGTTTGTCACCTTCCCCGGCGAGCGCAATGCCTCGATGTCGACCAACATCCATGCCCTGCATGCGTTGCGACTGTTTGGAAAGCCTACCGCCGCCGCCAGCGCCTATGTCGAAGCCAATCGCAACCCGGACGGTGTATGGGACAACGAAAAATGGCACGTTTCATGGCTGTATCCCACCGCGCATGCCATCGCTGCGCTGGCGCAAGGCAACCCCCAGTGGCGCGACGAGCGCGCGCTGGCGGCGCTGCTGCGCGCGCAGCGCGACGACGGCGGCTGGGGCGCCGGTCGCGCGTCCACATTCGAGGAAACCGCCTATGCGCTGTTCGCGTTGCACGTGATGGACGGGAACGAAGAGCCGACAGGGCGCCGGCGCATCGCGCAGGCGGTGGCGCGTGCGCTGGAGTGGATGCTCGCCCGCCATGCGGCGCATCCATTGCCGCAGACGCCGCTGTGGATCGGCAAAGAACTATATTGCCCCACGCGGGTCGTGCGCGTGGCTGAACTCGCCGGGTTGTGGCTGGCACTTCATTGGGGGCGGCGCGCCCTGGCCAAGGGAGCAGGAGCGGCGCCATGATCCAGACCCAACGCGCGCTGCAGCAGGTGCTGGAGTGGGGGCATTCCCTGACCGGGTTCGCCGATGAGCATGCCGTGGAAGCAGTCAGGGGCGGCCAGTACATCCTGCAGCGCATCCATCCGAGCCTGCGCGACGCCAGCGCCCGCACCGGCCGCGATCCGCAGGACGAAACGCTGATCGTGGCGTTCTATCGCGAACTGGCGCTGCTGTTCTGGCTCGACGATTGCAACGACGTTGGCCTGATCGCGCCGGAGCAGCTCGCCGCGGTGGAGCAGGCGCTGGGGCAGGGCCTGCCGTGCGCGCTCCCCGGATTCGAGGGCTGCGCGGTGCTGCGCGCCTCGCTGGCCGCACTCGCCTACGATCGTCGCGACTATGCTCAGCTTCTCGACGATACCCGGCGCTACTGCGCAGCGCTGCGCGACGGACCCGCGCAGGCGGCAGGGGCGGAACGCTGGTCCTACGCCGAGTACCTGCACAATGGCGTCGATTCGATCGCCTACGCGAATGTGTTCTGTTGCCTGTCATTGCTGTGGGGGTTGGACATGGCGACCTTGCGCGAGCGTCCGGCATTTCGCCAGGTCCTGCGGCTCATCTCCGCGATAGGGCGTCTGCAGAACGATCTGCATGGACGCGACAAGGACAGGACCGCGGGCGAGGCCGACAACGCGGCGATCCTGCTGCTGCAGCGCTATCCGGCTATGCCTGTGATGGAGTTCCTCAAGGACGAGCTGGCCGGCCATACGCGCATGCTGCACCGCCTGATGGCGGAAGAATGCTTTCCCGCGCCGTGGGGAGCGTTGATCGAGGCCATGGCCGACATCTGCGCGCAGTACTATCAGACCTCGACCAGCCGCTATCGCAGCGACGCCGCGGGGGCAGGCCAGCGTGCGCCGGGCTGAACGCGCGGGAGGCGGAGGCGAGCGCCCGCTCCCCTCGGTCAGATCGGACGCAACGCCGTCGCCCGATGCAGCGAGCATGAGCGACACCGCCATGAGCCGTGCAAGGACGACTATCTGGACGTCGTGCTGGATCGGCGAACGGCACCGGCCCCGATCGCCGACGGCTGGAAGTATATAGGTTTCGAACACTGCGCATGCGACTTGGACCTGACGCAGATCGAGCGCTGCGCCTGGCTGGTGGGCAAGATCATGGCGCGAAGCGGCGTCCATAGCGATCACCGAGAAACCCGGTACGCAACGATCCCGGATCATGCCGACGAAGGTCGCGGAGATGAACACCGCATTCTGGGCGAGGGTCCAAACCTGGTCTTCGGCATCACGCTCAGCACGGTACCGGCAATGTAGATGAAAAACATTCCGATGCCGATCAGCCGCATGAGGCGGCCATGGAATGGCCCGACCAGCAGTCGATCAAGACGAGTGCCTGCGTTCACGGATTCGAGTTTGACGCTCTCCCTTGATGCGGACCGCCTTCTTCGAACTTCTGCCGCTTGTCTTCTGTTAGGGTCTGTACCTAATTAACTGCTTCTGATTCGCTCTTGCCAAGTTGATTCGGCATGGGGGCTTCGATGCGCAAAGGACTGTTCTGGCTCAACGACAAGCAGTGGGCTCAGATAGACCGCAGCTGCCAATGAACCAGACCGCGCCGGCGCGCGAAGACGATCGACGCATCATCAGCGGTATCGTTCACATGCTCCAGTGCGGCGCACGCTCGCGCGATTGCCCGCCCGACTATGGCCCTTACACGACAATCTACAATCGGTTCAATCGCTGGGCTAAGCGCGGACATTGGCAGGCTATCTTTGAAGCGCTCGCCCGCTGCGGCAAGGACGGCCTGACTTTGTCGATCGACTCCACCTCGATCAAAGCGCATCGCTCCGCGAGCGGCGGAAAAGGGGGGAGCATGAACAGGCCGTCGGCCGCTCACGCGGCGGGCGGAGCACGAAAATCCACGCGCTGAGCGACCCCGATTGCAAACCTTGCGCATTTCATCTCACTCCGGGACAAGACGCAGATCTTGCCGCAGGGCCGGCCCTTTTGAAACTCGCGGCGCCCATGTCTTCCCTCATTGGGGACAAAGGCTACGATGGCGACGGCTTTCGCACCGAAATCGTCAATCGCGGCGCGAAACTCGTCATTCCGAACAAGTCCAACAGGGTGCCCCTCCACAGCTTCAGCAAACGCGCCTATAAAGGACGCAAACGTTATCGAGCGCTGCTTCTGCCGGCTCAAGGATTTCAGGCGTGTCTCTACTCGCTACGACGAACTTGCTAGAAACTTCTTGGCCGCCGTCCACCTCGCCGCCGTCGTCGCCTGTTGGATCAATTGAGTCTGAACCCTAGTCTCTGTCGCGGCAGTTCTTCGTCTTGTGCGGTCCAAGAGCATGTCAAACAAACTAAGAAAATTGCGTATCTTTACCGACAGAGGTCCCCTGATTGCGCTAACCATCGCTGGGGGGATGGTGGTCGGCGTTGTCGGCCCGACGTCGGCGCAGTTCTTCAATTTCGGTGGATATCAGCAACGGCCGCAGCCGCAACGCGGTGGCGGATTCGGCGGCGGCTGGTTTGGTAACGACATGTTTGAGCCGTCTGCTCCCCAGCCTCGTTGGGATCGGCGGCAAACCTTGCCGCCCGCGCGCGAGGATTTTTCGAGGGCGCCCGCGGCCGGAAAGCGCGCTACTGTACCGGAGCGCCATGTTCTTGTGCTCGGTGATGCCATGGCGGACTGGCTCGCCTATGGTCTTGAAGACGCCTATGCCGAACAGCCTGACATGGGCGTGATCCGCAGACATAAGACCGTCTCAGGCCTTATCAAATATCAGCCGAAGGGCAATCCGGCCGATTGGGCCGCCGCTGCCAAAGGCATTCTCGCGACCGAAAAAGCGGACGTCATCGTCGTCATGCTCGGACTCGATGACCGAGTCGGGATGCGCGAGCCGCCGGCTGAGAAATCCGATATCAAGCCATCGGACAAAAACGCAGACAAGAAGGAAGCCAGAGGCAAACCGGGCGTCAAGCCGGAGGGCGGTACGAACGTCGACGCGAAGCCGGATGGCAGACTGGTCGATACGGAATTGTCGCCAAATGACGCCGCCGACGCGCCGGCTATCGAGCCGGAGAGTAGCACGCGCTCGCCGAACGGCCTCTATGAGTATCGCGAGAAACGCTGGATCGAGCTCTACAAAAACAAGATCGAACAGATGATCGGCGTGCTCAAATCTAAGGGGGTGCCGGTGCTGTGGGTTGGCCTGCCGGTGGTACGTGGCCCTAAGGCAACAGCCGACACCCTGTTTCTGGATTCGCTCTATCGCGAGGCGGCCGGCAAGGCCGGCATCACTTATGTCGATGTCTGGGACAGCTTTGTCGATGAAGCCGGCCATTTTATCCAGCGCGGTCCCGACTTCGAAGGCCAGATCCGTCAGCTGCGCTCCTCCGATGGCGTGTATTTCACCAAGCCCGGCGCCCGCAAGCTTGCGCATTATGTCGAACGCGAAATCAACCGGTTGTTGGCTACTCGTTCCGCGCCGATCGCGCTGCCGACGGAACCGGCAAAGCTCGACGTCAATGCGCTGCCGGGTCAACCGGACCTGCGCCCGCTCGCCGGACCGATCTTTCCCTTGGTGGCCCCCTCTTTCGGCGCCGATCAATTGCTCGGCGGTCCAGGGGCGCCGATGGCAATGGATGCGCTAGCAGCGCGTGTCTTGGTCAAAGGTGAGCCCTTGTCGGCACCGGCCGGTCGCGCCGACGATTTTGTCTGGCCGCGCCGCGAAGTCGGACGCGAACAGTCTAAGGATACTCCAATGGCTTCGGCTTCGCCCGATGATCGCATCCCGGTATCTGCGCCGGCGCCAATGCTAAAGCAGAAAAAGAATCGCAGCCAAAGGTGAGGCGCTGACGTTTTGGCCCGCAGGTTTCGCTCAGTGGGGCCGCTTCGGGGACAATCGCATCGGTTTGGGCTGGAGCCTGTGGGCGTGGCAAACGCAGTTCGCACCTGGAGCAACACTGTTCAGCCGCTTCTGGTTGGCCGTGTCGCGATACCAGTCGAACGGCTGCTCGTGCGTGGCGATCATCACGCTCTTAGTGTTGAAGTGGTTGTCGAAGGTTTCGGTGCGTATTCGCGGACGGTGGCGGAATAGCCGAGGCCCCCAAGGCGAGGCGGGGTCGAGCACCGGTGATGATCGTTGACCCAGACGACGCCGGCCGACGAAGGGGCAACTCGATGCGCGCGGGCGACGTCACGGGTGCGGATCGCTGCGGCAAGGCCGAAGGGGAAGTCGTTGGCAATCCTTAGGGCGAATGCCAAGCACCTACCTGGGTTGGCAGGTTCCAAATTATACTGCGGTGCTTAGACTCGTCGAGCGAATGCAACTCGCAACATTTGGCGAAACAAGATCACCTTGTAGCTCAAATCGTCTTTTCGCTGCTTTCGGAAGGCTGGCAGAGTTGTCGACGCCGATAAAACGGACCCTTCCTTCGGAAAGCGCTGGATCCAGATGACGCTCTCATGGCGAAAAGCACAAGTCCTCGCCAGATCCAGATCCAGCCCCAAGGGTCAGGGCCTCCAGCGAGGAACCTCCGTCCGAAGCGGCCGTCGAAGGCGGTCTTCTGAGGCAGGATGAGAGCGGGAGACGGAAACTAAAGGGATCCGATGAATGTTCGGGGGCAAATCCATTCCGCTCACGTCCAAGGTATCGGTCCTGTGCTCCAACCTTCAACTCTGTGATCCAAAAGCGGTGCATCATGACAAGGGAGCCGGGCGTCACGTCGGCGAACGCAAGTATTCGGGCAAGAATCGTCTGGACGATTGTCCTCGGCTTTGCCGCCGATCCTTTGATGCGTTGGAGTTGGCCGGACCCTGGGCAATATCTTGGCAGCATGATTCAGTTCATCAAGGCCTGCGGCGGACGAGCATTCGAGCATGGCACAGCATACGTCACGGGAGAGACTCGCGCCGCGGCCCTGTGGCTGCCTCCGGGCGTGCAGCAGGATGAGGATTCGCTGGACGCAATCATGGCGCTGTCCCTGCGCCCGGAAATCAGCGAACATATGGCACACCTGCGCCAGGGAATGGCCGAACATCATCCCTCCGAGCCACATTGGTATTTGCCCCTGATTGCTGTCGACCCGAACTGGGCCGGACAAGGGCTTGGCACATTGCTGATGAAGTACGCTCTTCAACGCTGTGATGAGCAGGGCATCGCTGCCTACCTCGAAAGTTCGAATCCTGAAAACATTCTCTTTTACCAACGCCACGGGTTCAAGATTATTGGAAAGATACAGCACGGTTGCTCACCGCCACTTACGCCGATGTTGCGAAAGGCGCGTTGAGCGGAATTCGGAGACGCTTCGCATGCTGCGGCTCCCGAAGCGTCCTTGAGACGCCGAACTGAGGCGCATTGCCCCATCCGGATTGTCACTGAACAACTTCTCGCCGGTGATTGGGTGGCTGCCATCGAATTGGTCCGGTGGCGTCTATGGCGGGAAAGATCAGCATGGGCGCGGGGCGGCAGGTGGTGTCGGCCGAAAGGGATCGTTGCCGGTCGGCCACCCGGGCGAAAAGAGGCGCATCTCGATGCGATATGCGCGACGACCGGCTGGCATCGCAAGTATGCGGTGCGTGCAATTCGGGAACGCGCAACAGTTGGACCGAGGCCGGTCTAGGCACCGCGAGAGCACAAGCGTTGATATGGGGCTACGATCAAGGGACGCGATGACCGCAGTGTGGGGCGTCGGATCGGGTCTGCGGCAAGCGGCTCAAGGGCCGGGTTTCGTCAACTCCTGCAGCTACGCCAATCATGAGGCCGCTCCTTTTGTGTCTCGATCGACGGCAGTGGCCCACCATGGATCTTTGCCTCAAAGCTCCGTAGCCGCTGATAGATCGAGATCAGTTCGACGATCGTGCTCCAGGAGTTGACGAGATACTGAAACGAGGTTCGTACTTGCGTGAACGCGTTGAGGATCTGGTTCATCGCGCCGAGGGTGATCTTGCCCGCGATGATTGTGGGCGCAAGCAGCAGATAAGGAAAGATGACGTCACTCTGGAGATAGACGATCCGGCCGATATTGAAGTACATGAAGTTCAGATAGAGCCGGAAGTAATTCCTGCGAATGTCTCTAAACAGCACGCTCAATGTCGGCGCATTGGCACGCGCCGTATCATCCTCGCCGAGCACGAGTTCCTTGCGATAGGCCGCTTCGACCCGCTGGTTGAAAAATTCAATTCCGGGCAGGCGGATGCCGATAAGCGCGAGAACGCCGGTGCCCAGGATTGACCAGATCACCGCGGCGAACACCAGCGGATAGGGAATCGAGCCGAACAGAGGCAACTCCGTGACGTTGCTGGACAGCCTCACCAGAACCGGCAGGAAGGCCAACAGTGTCAGCACGGCGCTGATGAGATTAACGCCTAGACCTTCCATGGTGCTGGCGAAACGCATGGTGTCTTCCTGGATGCGCTGGGAGGCGCCTTCGATCGTGCGCAGCCGTGGCCAGTTGGCGACATAAAAATCGTTCATCGCCGTGCGCCAGCGGAAGATGTAGTGGCTGACGAAGAATCGCGTCATCACGCCGACCACGACGGCCACGAGCGCGATACCGGCAAAGGTCGACAATTCGTTGTAGAACTGCTCAACCGTGACCGGCGCCGATTTCGAAAGCGCAGCCTGGACCAGGTCGTAGAACGGTCCATACCAGCTGTTGATCGCGACCGAGACCTGGACCTGAAAGTAAGAGGTGAACAGGATCAGCGCCGAACCAAGAATGGACCACGTCGCCCAGGGATGCGGGGCAAATAACATCCATGCAGCCGCGAACACCGTAACGGCCAGCGCAAAATAGAGATCAAACCACAGCGCCGAGGCCGACCAGAACGTCGCAAGCCCGACCGGCTTCTCCGGGGCTTGAAAGAGATTGCCGGCAAACACATACCAAAACGCCATCGCCAATGCCGTCCAAAGAATTGACGACGCAAAGAACAACTTTGGTCGAGGGAAGAATGAAACGAACATACTCGCTGTCCTTTATCGGCTCAGAACTTCAGCTCAGAAGATGAACACACCGCGGCCGCTGGCCACCACCGGTCGGCAAGCGTTATCGGCGATCTGGGCATTGGCGGTGTGGTAGGAAGCCTCGGGTGGAGAACGGCTCGCTCAACCAATAAGCAAAATCCTTCGGGCCGCATCCTGCATCCGCCGAGGGCGGAGGTTGTGTTTCGCATGCTCTGTCGACCGCGGGACACAGCGGCATCTGCGACGAACGGGTCAGCATCTGCAGGACATTGATTCAATCGAATAGTCATCTGATCTCTCGGAGCCAGTGGGTGCAACACGAGCATGGTCGTAACGGGGTCTTTAGTGGCGGCACGGGACAAGAGCAAGAGTTTTGCAAACCGCTTCATTCTTCTCACTTGCGGTGTGGCTTGCGACGATCTGACTTGCGTGCGCTTACTCCGCTGAAATCAGCGGTCGCAATCTATGCTCGCACCCGAAGGTGGATTGCGACGCTGTTGGAGATGATCTGCAGCGCAACCTGACGCAGCGTTCGGTTCACGCATTTCTTTCAGCGCAAATGTTGCGATGCAGTTACAGCAATTCGCGCGGACGTTGTTACGACGCATGAGGCTCGGGGCACTGAAGAGATGAGAGTAGAAATGAAAAACTTATTGCTTGCGACTGTGAGCATTGTGGGGCTTGGCGCGTTGGTGCCCGCATTCGGCGCGGATCTGGCTGCGCAGCCGGCCAAGCCTCTCTACACCAATGCCCCGCGGCCGTCGCGGCTGCAATCTACGACTGGAGCGGCTACAACGTCGGTATGAACGGCGGCTTGGCCTCAAGCTCGAATTGCTGGGATTCCGATGGCGGTAAGCCTGAGGGCTGTCATGATGCGACCGGCGGAAGCGTGGGTGGCCAGATCGGCTATCGATGGCAGATGGGCCCGATCGTGCTTGGTCTTGAAGGCCAGGGGAACTGGGCTGATTTGACCGGCTGGAATCCCAGCGCTGCTTTTTTGGATATCAACCAGACCAAGATTGATGCGTTCGGCCTGGTAAAGGGCAGATCGGTTATGGCTTCGACAACGTACTGCTTTAGGCCAAAGCGGCGCCGCGGTGACGAGCAACACGTTTCAAATCATCTGGACGACGGGCGAGCTGGGTGGAGAAAGCAAGCACGTTCTTTGGGGCGGCGCGTTGGCAGCCGGTATCGAGTACGGCTTCGCACCGAATTGGTCGGTTGGGTCCGAGTACGCACACCTGTCCATGCGGCCTGCCATGGTCAGCTTCACCGAGCCCGCTGGTGGGATCGACCGCGTCCGCCAAGATTTGGATCTTCTGACTGCACGGCTCAACTATAAGTTTGGCGGCCCGATTCTTCTCAAATATTGATCTATCGTTCAAAAGGTAGATAAGGCCTTGGCCCATGGGCCGGGGCCTATTTTGGTGCGCCAGGCATGGCGCGGAGCGCCGCGACTGGCGCGGTTGACCGGCTTTCAGTTGTCCATAACTTTCTCCGCTTGAGCTGATCCGCCGATCAGCAAAATCTTAAAGAATCACTTGTGGTTCCTTGCTGAGCACCTGATGCGCGAGGGGGTGCTCTATGGGGCTCACATTGAGGGATCGATCGGCAAAAGGCCGTTTGCGATTTGTAGGCGGTGAATGTTGGATTGATCGAGAGACTAGTGGATGCCAGTCTAAGGACGCGCGGCTCGGCGACAGATTCCGCTGCTCACGCATATTGGAAGCGCCATCGGACAAAGTATTCCGCTCGTCTGCCAATTGGGCGAATACCAAGGCGGCTTATCGCTTCTTCTCTAATGACCGGGTCAGCGAAGCGGACATTCTGGCGGGCCACTTTCAATCGGCGCGTGAGCGCACGATTGCCGCCGGCGGTCCGGTTCTAGTGCTCGATGATACGACCCAGTTCAGCTATCAAAGATAGAACTCCGACCGATCGGAATCACGAAGAGCATAAACAGCGGCCGGGGACAAGGCGGGCTGCCTGAGCTCGCACACGGTTTGCGGCATCCTGATGCACTCGAGCCTGGCGGTGACGACTGAAGGGCTCCGCCTGGGCTGGCCGCCGTCAAATTCCGGACCCAGAAGAAATTCAAGGGGCCGCCGCGCTCAAGAAGACTAGGATCCAGATTCAATTGAGCCAATATGCGACGAGAGCGGCAAGATGCGCAGCGGCCAAGAAATTCCGGCCGAGCTTGTCGCACCGCGGGGCGATGCGCCGGAAGTCCTTGAGCCTGCAAAAGCAGTGTTCGAGACGTTTCGGACTTTGTAGGCGCATTTGTTGAAGCGCTGGACGACAACACGGTTACATTTATTGGGGATTACGGGTTTCGCGCCGCGACGAACGATTTCGCCGCGAAGCTTGTCGCCGTCATGCCCTTTGTCGGCGAGGAGCGCACTGATAGGTGGCGCGAGCGCCAGGACATCGGGAGCCGCTGCGATATCGACATCCTGGCCTGCCATCAGATGCAGGACGACCGGCCGGCAAAGGGATTGCTCAGCGTATGGAGTTTCGTCGTGCGGCCTGCGCGCGAGCGGCCGATTGCTTGATTGTGCTCCCCCCTTTTCCGTCGGACGCACACCGGTGAGCTTTAACCGAGGTCCAATCGAGCTACAGCACAACACCATCTTCGCCAGGCTTGGCCAGCGGTTCGAAGATTGCGCACCATCGGCCTCGCTTGGCCCAGCGATGAAGCGATTCGTAGATCGTCGTGTAAGGGCCATTGCTGTGGAAGGAAAATAGAAAACAGCAAGTGTAAATATGGTTGGCTGCGTCAACCGATCGGCGGAGCGGCGAGGAGGCGGTTTGATCGGCCGCAGGTTCATCGGGCCGTTGCTTTCGCTGCAACAGGGTTAGGGTTGGTGGGGTATAGTATGTTGCAAGCCTAGTCCGCCCTGAAGGAAATTCAGCAGTCCGTCGAACGTTCAAATACGCCAAGCACGACGCTGCACGGTCCTGTGAAATATCCGCGACGTGCCGCTAAGTCCCGATCTATCTCAGTTTAGGCAGGAGCCTCAAAATGTTCGACGACTGGCCTTGAGCGGCCAGGCGAACAGCGCCGGCCACGCAGCTGTGTCGGTTCTTGCACAATCGATGTCACCGCTTGCGCGCCGCAGCCGACCTGCAGCACCAGAGCATTATCCAGGCGCCGACAAATGCAAAAAATCACAAGCCAGAAGAAGTCTCCGCGTGCATTAGTCGCGGGTGCCATGCAGATCGCACGTCTGCTACAACATCCGGTAGATGCCAGCGCTGACGAATCGGCGGAAGAAGAACGCGATCGCGGTCATTGACTTGCGGGTTGGTCGGACCTCGACCTGCTTTGCAGGGTGGCGGCAACCAAGCTGGCCAGCACCCTGCGCTCTGACATCGCCGACATTGCTCGCCAAGCGCTGATGCGGCTCGACCAAGAGATCATCTGTGCCGCGGGCAGCCTGCAATGGCGTGAGCCAACACCGCGGAAACGGACGAACTCCTAGTGAAGCGTCAAGGCGGTGTCGACAGCATGACGTGAGTCGGCGGGACCACTGACCCGGACCCCGACTGACCACAGCTTCACCTTTCCGCCACTGGAAGACCATAAGCTAATCGCAGCGCTTCGGCACGACTAGATCAGCGCACCCTGCGTCGTCCCGTGCGCTCTCATCTGGAATGGCTCCAACCGCCCCAGCGCGCCCTGAGGCGCGGCGTGACACAAGGTGCTTCCACATGACAATTTGAATTTTGGAAGTTCTTGCTTGGTGGTCGCGCGACCATTGGAATATTTGTGTACTCGGTCGCGACCTTGGAGACGTATGTTTCTTTCTTTCTTTCACGGTTGACAGTTTTCTCTTGTCCTCCATACGAAAGCATGGTCCCAGTTTGCGCGTAATACTCGGCCGCGTCGCAATCGGATTTCCCTTCGCCTAGTTGATGGAACGTATCGAAAATGAGCCACGCTTCGGAAGTGTCAGTTGAGCGGGTCACGATCCCAATCTTGCAGCGGTGGAAGCAGGAGCGGCGGCGTGTCACCATGACCACCGCCTACGATGCGGTTACGGCAGGCATCGCCGACCCCATCGTCGACATCATTCTTGTGGGCGACAGCGTTGGCAATGTCTGTCTCGGATTCGACAACACGTTGCCGGTCAGCATGGCAATGATGAACCATCATCTGGAGGCTGTTGCACGCACAAGGCCCCGCGCCCTGCTCGTGGCCGATCTGCCGTTTCTTAGCTTTCACCTTGGTCCGGAGGAGACGATACGCAACGCTGGAGGGTTCCTGCAGCGAGGCGCAGATGCTGTGAAACTCGAGGGCGGGGCCAAGCGCGTGGAAATGGTGCGTGCCTTGGTCGATTGCGAAATTCCTGTCATGGGCCATCTCGGCCTCACCCCGCAAAGCGTCAATGTCATGGGCGGATTCAAGGTGCAGGGCCGGAACGCCGATGACGCTTTACGGCTGCTCGATGACGCTCACCGTCTGCAGGAGGCCGGATGCTTCGCGTTGGTGCTTGAAGGCATTCCGGCCGAGCTAGCCCAGCGAGCGACCGAATCGCTATCGATACCAACCATCGGAATCGGCGCGGGTCCCGACTGCTCGGGCCAAGTGCTCGTATTCCATGACGTGCTGGGGCTAACCATAGGTCATCGGCCCAAATTCGTTCGCGCCTATGCAGATGGTTTTCAGATGTTACAAGAGGCGCTCTCTCGCTGGGCTGCCGATGTCCGCACCGGTGCGTTCCCGGCGCCGCAGGAGTGCTATAGGCTTCCTGAAAGCCTGAGTGACATTATCGCAACCTGGGCTCCTCCCAACCCAACCTGATGTAAGGTGCAACGATGCAGACGATTACCACGGTCGCTGAGCTTCGTCGTGAGCTAGCGAAGGCTTGCAGCGCGGGCAAACGCGTCGGGTTAGTGCCTACAATGGGGTATTTGCACGATGGCCATCTGGCCCTGGTCGAGGCGAGCCGAGCCCAATGCGATGTCACCGTCGTTAGCATTTTCGTCAATCCGGCTCAGTTCGGACCAAACGAGGATCTCAGCAGCTATCCTCGCGATTTCGTGCGCGATGAAAAATTGTGCCGCGATGCCGGTGTTGAGATTGTGTTCGCGCCGGGTGTACAGGAAGTCTATCCGGCTCAATTCGAGACCTTCGTCGAGCCGGGCGAACTGGCGAAACCACTCTGCGGAGCTTTCAGGCCTGGGCATTTTCGGGGCGTGGCGACCGTCGTGTGCAAGCTGTTCAACATGGTGCATCCGGCCGTCGTGTTTTTCGGGCAAAAGGATTTTCAGCAATGCGCGGTCGTGCGTCGCATGGCGACAGATCTCAATCTTCCCATCAAGATCGTCACCGTGCCAACCGTTCGGGAACCGGACGGGCTCGCGATGAGCAGCCGCAATCGGTATCTCAGCAAGGAAGAACGTCGGCGAGCCGTTGCCGTCAGTCGTGGACTGTTCGCCGCGGCGGAAGAATTCCGCGCAGGAGTGCGCGAGGTGGAGAAGCTGATTGCGATCGCCGAGCGGCAACTTGAGACAGTTGATCGGCTGCAATATCTTGAACTTGTCGACGGTGATACGCTCAAGCGCGCCGAGAGTCCCCTGCGGTTTCCGGCGGCGCTCTGTGTCGCAGCCTACGTTGGTTCGACCCGACTGATTGACAACGTCCTACTGGGACTACCAACTCCGTAGCGCAATTCAGAACCAAATCGATAAACCTATCTTCTCGTCATAATCCACGGATCGGCCGACCGATTCACCTGTTCAGGCCGTGGGCCCAACCCAGCGATTTGAGACGGTGCAGGTCCGGGATTTGAGCGTCGGGCACTCCGCGACCCTTGTTCCGCCGACGCAGCGCAAACCTTAGCATCTGGATGTGGGTCGGACATGGATTTAGCGATGAAGGGCTGGGTGCGCAAAGTTCAAGCCGCTCAGCGTCGTCAGACCAGAACTGCCCCGATTTTGAACGAATATGAACCTTACTCGTGAGTGGAGGGGCGTGAATTGTCTCTCCCGAGCAGCACAGAACTTTCCGTGCTGTCCTCCCTGAGCCAGAGCGGCGAGTTGGGCGATGGCGGATCGCGAGATCCGGAGCACCTTGTCTGGGATTAGGATCGTCCCTATGAGGGGGATACGGCCTGGATTATGCGTCGATGTGAGAGGTTCTGACGAACTAGCCGGACTCGGCTCTGCTTTATGTGCTACCGAAATCATTGGCCTTTGCCATGTCGAACACCATGAACGTGGAAGCGAGGAATTCGCGATGTCGCAGATGAATAGCGCCCGATTCACGGACGATCCGCGCTCGTTATTGCGCTCCAACCTTGATGAGCTTGAGCAGCGCATAAATCGGGCTTGTATGCGGGCTCGCCGCAGCCGTTCAGAAGTTCGTGTTTTGCCTGTCAGCAAGACCGTACCCGCCGCGATTATCCGTATCGCATCCGAACTCGGCCTTTGCGAGTTCGGCGAGAACAAGGTCCAAGAGGCGGAGAGCAAGGTCCGCGATTTGGCCGACCTGTCGTTGAACTGGAGTATCATCGGTCACCTCCAGACGAACAAAGTGAAATCGATGGTCAAGTTCGCGAACGAGTTTCATGCGTTGGATACCTTGAGATTGGCCGAAGCGCTCCAGGCCCGCCTGAGCGCCGAAGGCCGGCATCTCGACGTGTTCGTCCAAGTCAACACCTCGGGTGAGGTGAGCAAATACGGTCTGCTGCCCCACGAGGTAGAGGATTTTGTTCTTCGGCTGTCCGACTATCCAGCCCTTGTCCCTCGCGGCTTGATGACTCTCGCCGTCCTGAGCGGAGAGGCGGACAAGGTTCGCGAATGTTTCAAGTTGCTGCGCGGGCTTCGAGACGCACTCCGCGATAGAACATCGACGCGACTTGATCTCCTCTCAATGGGGATGACAAGCGACTTCGAGATAGCAATCGAGGAAGGTGCCGATGTCATAAGAGTTGGTCAGGCGATATTCGGACCTCGGCCGACCAAGGACGGACAGTATTGGCCAGGGCTTCCTCTCCCCACCAGCGCGCTATCCGAGTGAGGCCGCGGGACCTGCCGCGAGTTCTGTTTCGTCCGTCGCCTGCCAACAGCAGAGTAAAACCACCACGCCAATGCTAGCAAGTCGCCCCGTCACGATCGGCATGACGCCCCTTGTGAGCTGACCAGGCTCGATGGCGGACCCACTCTAAGTCGACACGCCGGAGCCTCGCCGATTGCAGGCGGGCCGCCCAACGGAAAACACGGCAAATTTCTCCGCGACCAGGAACACTAAGGTGCGCCGCGAGGTTCTTCTGCGTCAGGGATAGGGCTTGCGGAGTTCTCTTCCATGGTGAACGCCTCGCGCAACTGTCTCCGTGAGCAGGGCTCGGTGGGTCACTGAGATATTCGATTGTTAGCCTGCCCTAAAGAGACGTTAGGGTGCTGGCTTCGCAGAAGCAGGAATTTGCCGTCCCATATCGATGAGCTCGAGCGCTCCATCTCTTGACGCCCGCATCAAAATCGAGCGCACGCGCGTGGCCGGGCAACGAAGCCGCCGCGCCGAATATAAGCGCGCCGGCTTCGCATTGGGTGAACCCGGACGGGGCAATGTCCGGTGCGTGAACGCAACGCTACGATGCGTTGCCGCAATCAAAACCCCAAATTAATTGATGCCCTGGGTCGAGGTTAATTCTGGAACCGAGATTCGAGCGTGCAAGCGAGCAGGAACCTTCTGCTTTTCAGCCTCCGTGCCCCACCGATCAAAATTCATGGTTTGCCGGATCTTATCGCTAGAGCATTGGACATGACACTGGACGTGCAAGAGATGGACTGCGAGAGCGCCTGGAGAAGCTCTACGCGAAGTGCCGCCCACGGCGTTTCGCTCGTTTTGAACCAGAGCGGAGGGAAGCGAGACCGCTGGCGCGCGTGAGCGAACTCTACGGACGCTCGCCCGATTTAAGCGTCCGCGGCTAAACCAGGTCGGGCTACTCTGATCATGGGCGGTGCCACGGGATGGTCGCATCCAATAATTACAAGATCGGCACGGCAGAAGCAGAGCCCGAAAACGCGCGAGCAGATGCCGCTTATCCTGAAAATTCTAGAACGGCATCCGGAAATTTCAAAGGTGATAGAGTTCTATTGATCCGAGCACCTGAAAGGTATTGATAAGTTCAACCGGCCTAGCGGTCTGTGTGCTGCCCGCATCAAATGAACTCGACCCATATTTCTGCAATACTGCTCTTTTCGCGTTGACCGGTATGTTATCGAGCTGCGCATTTGTGAAACCGATCTATACGACCGCGTTTAAGGAAGCTCTGCAAGCCGTAGGAAAATTGCGAATACTGCGTCCCCTTGCGGTGCGAGTATCGACTCCGGATAGAACTACACGTCGTATGTCGCTTGATTCCGATGGGCAAGAGCATGATCGCCCTATCATCCCAGAGTGCTGTCACTAGCAGAGCGCGAAGTGCCACCCTCGGATCACCCACAATGGTCTCTCCGTTGCAAATACCTTTCCCGTCCGCGATCATATAAGCCCAGAAGGGATCGCACGTCATATGCGAATGCTGCCCGAGTACCGCGTCTCTCGATGCGCTATCCAGGCACTTTAGGTGCCTCCGATGCGAGAGGCCTCGCATGGCTGTGACGGGCTCGATCCACTGCAGTTCCACTACTGCATGACTCTGTCGCTCAGCGATATATGTAAGATCGTAATTCGGCCCGCCGAGGCGAGCGTTATATCACCCCAAAACGCCTACATGCCTGTCAGCTTAACCACGCGCGTAGCGAGGGCCCGCCGAACATACTGGCTCCGCATCTGCAGACAAGCTGTAGGCGGCCGCGAGACGTAGCTCTCGCAGCGGCTTACCTGACGGATCGATTGCTGGTAAAGCTCGGCGCTTTATAGGCTTCGAGGCGCCTTCGTCGTCGAACTCACCGTAGACGATCACGTCAATTTCGTTTGGCCGGTCACTCTTGCGGTTGCGAGCGACTTCAAGCCGGCGTGCGTACGGGATTTTGGCGAGAACGGAAAGGGCTTCGATTACTTTGTCGATGTATGCCTTGTCTTTTGCGGTGAAGAATACGACGTGTCAAATCATAGTTGGCCGTCGGTAATCCCGAACAGTTGCGGTTTGATTTCGTGGAAAGCGAAGCGTCCTAGCCAAGTCATGCAGGACTCGGGCAGCCGTCCAGTGGCCACCGCACGGTAGGCGCCCTGTACGATCGCACTGCCGGGTGTTTAGCTGAATCTCCTTCGGCCGCTACTGCGCAAGGTGGACCATGTCTGAGACCAATTTTCGCCATGCAGCAAGAAAGCGCCTGATCATCAAGTCCCCGAACAAGTTTAAGTATATGACTGCGTGGACGCCATTCGCTTTGCGCGGAGGTCGTGCATGAAACGATCTCACTTGCTGGATTGAGGCATAAGAACTGCAGGAAAATGCGCTCGCTTCTCGAATACAGGCGAGGCGCCGTCATAGAGCTGAAGGAAAGAGCGCGCCAAGCCCTGGAGCGTTGATGTCGAGGCATGACTTCAGCTCTTTATGCATCCGGCTGATCACCGCAGAGAGATCGCTCGTGAAACTACACCCAACTTACGGAACGTAGCGATGGTCCACCCCTGCCGCCGAGTTCGTTTTACAAGTGCGCGATCTCGTAGCGTAGCGCATCGGGCCCGCAACGCTATCTCCCCCACAGCGTCAGCACCGCTCACGCGCAATGGCTGCGCGGAGCCTTCGAAAATGCCATGCAGAGGTTGAGAAATGCCTGGCGCGAAATGCGCGCAGGGCATCTCGCCAACGGCTAATAGCCGGATCGCATTGCAACAAAACGCCAGTCTGGCGAGGCTTACCTGCTGTCGCGAAGGAGCCGTCGTTTCACGTACAGGCGCTTTTCGCCGGCCCGCACCAAGCGGCCCACCCATGAGCAACGCTAGTAGGCGCGGCGCACCAGTCGAGGGAGTCGAATAGGATTCGGATAGAATTTGTTCGCAACCGCGAGCACTGCCATTTCATCGGTTTCGAGCGCGATCTTTTGAGCGAGCATGATGTCGCCGGTCACCAGGGGGCGTTCGGGAACAAAGCACCACCCGATTTTTGGCTGGCCGTTTTCGTCGATCTCCACAACATTGCTCACGCTGCCCTGGTGAATTCGATATCGTCGACCCGTGTGAGAGCCCGTGACTTCGAAATAGCCTCGGCATCAAATTGCGCACGCTGCTCTGGGGATAGCCAATCCCACAGAAGACGCCACGCACGCGCTTCCGGGCCGTTTTGCTTAATGAAGCTCCAATAGACCAAACGCAGGGCGCGCAAACGCGCACGATTGCCGGCCCCATTGCGCCTGAACAGAAACATTTGCCGTTCCGCGGAGATAGCTAACCACTGACGAGGCGCGGATAGAATAGCGTCTCATCCGCAGTCCAGTCGAATGACCGTCTGACCTTGAGCTCGCCGGACGAGGTCCGGGTGGCGGCGGTAAATCCTTGGCCGGTCAGCTCCCTGAAGCGCTGTTCAGCCTCGGCCAGCCCGTTCGGGTCGGTTTGCTCAAACATATGTCGAGTGTCGCCCCGTATGGTCCAATACGATCTGAGTGGCCATGAAAGAGAACTCCGCAATTCTTGCCCCTGAGGCGAAGAACCTTGCAGCCCGGAATAGTGTTCCTATGTCGCTCGAAAATTTGAGTTTTCTCACTGACGCGAGCGTAACCCATGGGGCACTGCACGCTCTTTCGAGAACTCGTCTGCGGCTCGCGCTGGAAGGACGCCTACATCGTTGCTGCCGGGCCTCGCTCCAGGAATCCGCGTAAGTTCTCCTTGTCACCCTAATTGCGCCATGCCCGATGCTTCTTTCTGATGACGATGCCGCTACGCGGTGGCTCCCTGCAATGGGCCAGCGGCTTCCTCCATTTCGTGCCGCCTCATCCGAGTGACGACCTCGCCACGAGCCAGGAAGGATCGTTCCTGGTATCCGATCGTCACGCTTAGGAAGTCTCTGCAAGTCGCAGAAAATTCATGAGCAAGACGTGCCCTTGCTGCGTAAGTATCGACTCTGGGCAACTGCACGCCATAGTTGGTTGATGGCGATGTGCAATGGCCATGATCGCGCCTTCGTCCGAACGCGCGGTGACCTTGAGGTGCGGCGCGCAGGCCTAATCGAGCTCGACAACGAGAGAATGGTGGCGCCCGACGCAAAGTGGAAAGGGGAGGTCCTTGAACAACCCAAGGCCATCATGCGTTACGTACGAGGACCGGCCGTGCATAGGGCGACGTGCACGCGCGACACGTCCGCCGAAAACGCTGCCAATACACTGGTGTCCGAGGCAGATGCCGAGAATCGGGAGCCGCCCAGAAAGTTCGCGGACGACGGCGGTAGATATTCCGGCTTCCGTTGGCGTGCATGGACCGGGGGAGATAACGATTGCGCGCGGCTTGAGGCGAACAAGATCGCTGAGCCGACCACGTCGTTCCGGAACACCTCAGTTGCTTGACCTAACCTGCGGAAATAGCGCGTAATGTTGAAGACGAAGGAGTCGTAGTTGTCGATGATGATGATCAAAATCCACCGGGTGTTTTAGCGCCAAATGCATCAAAGATGCGCTACGCCTTCGCGAGCGTCTCCTGGTATTCGGCCTCTGGCTCTGACATCGCGGTTATACCGCTACCGGCCTGAAACACCGCTTGTTAGTCATTGATCGTGACAGTGCGGATCGCATTACTCGTATCCATGTGCCCGTTGAAACCGATGAAGCCGATCGCCCCGCAATAGACCTCTCGCGCCATAGCCTCGATGTTCCTAATAATTTCCATCGCGCGGACCTTCGGTGCCCCTGTGATGGAACCGCCGGGGAAGCAAGCCCGAAGTAAGGAAACGGCTAATGCGCTCACCGATGGCCTCAGCAATGCGCCCCGCAGTCGTCGCGTTTTGGTCAGGGCCAATCATAGATTATCTACCGCAAAATCAGGGCATGAGTAGGTCGCATCGTCTAGTCTGACTCCAGACCGACAGTTCATAGATAATTTCTCTGATTATCTATGATGGAATGCTAAGGCAAGTTGGGCCTGATTCTTGGCGCTAAATAGGACGATGTGACGAATCATGGGTGCCGCAGGAGCGATGTCGCTCGTTTTCAGCCCTGCTGCGCTACGGCAAGCTCACCATTGCGTCGAGCTCGCCGGAACCGTTACTGAAGCTTGACGGACGACAGGTCGAAACGCGACCCATCAAAGGTACGATCGCGCGATCCGCTGATTCCAAGGAAGACCAGCGCCGCGCTGATAGGCTGGTCGCATCCGAAAAGGACCCGGCAGAGAACACTATGATCGTCGACCTCTTGCGGAACGACTATCTCGCGTTTGCACTGTGGATTCGATCGACGTTCCTTCCTTGTGTGCAGGCCCTATGCTTTCTAGCCGGCGCAAACTCAATCTTCATCGGCGATGTGCTGTTGACGACTAAGAACCCGCAGCGCGACCGTGATGCCAACTTGCTGGACCGGCTCGGCATCTCGTGCGGGCCTACTAAATGAAAGAGGCAGCGCGCAGCTGTGCCGTAACTTGAGTGAAAGTGACAATGCAGATTATCTCGATGAAAGGCAAAATCCATCGCGTCTGGGTGACTGGAGCCGATCTGGACAGCGATGGCTCGGTTTCGAATGATCGTGCGCTGCTGGATGCGGCAGGACTCCTGATCCACGAACGCGTCGAGATCTACAAGATTGAAAGCCGGGGCGCTTCGCGACCTATGTGGTGGAAGCCCCCCGCGGATCGGGCTCCATAGATTTGAACGGTGCGGCTGCGCGACTCGCGATGCCCAGAGGCAAGGTTATCGTCGTGGCATACGAGTCGCTTGACGAGACGGAGGCAAGACCTTTCAAGCCGCCCGTTGTGTTCGTCGATCGAGAAACTCGCATTCTGCCAGGTCGAAGCCAAGAGGCAGATATTTGAGCTTGCTCTAGGCGGCCAACAGACTTTCTTGCGCGATCCCGGGAGTTGAAGAGTGACGTTAAGCCTTGCGGTCAAAGTTGCCGACTATGTCGCGCAGTTGCAGGCCCTGAACGAAGACGACCGTCTTCGCTGCCTCAAGCCGCGCAGTGGGGCAGATTTCACATCGAGAATGATTATCTGGCGCTGGCGAGCGCGCCGCGCATGAAAAAGGCTGTCACGGCCACGCTCGAGGCGGGCACCCCGGTCGGGCCGGCGGGTCGCGGCTCCTGCGTGACAATTGCGAAGAACAGTCGAGGCGGAAGCAGCTCGGTTCTTTGGGGCGGAGGCGCGCTTTTTTTCCCGCGGGCTATCTCGCAAATCTTGCAGCCTGACAACGCTGCCTCAGCGGGGTGATCTGCTTGTTCTCGATTCTCTTGTGCACGCAAGTGTTCATGAAAGGGGCGCGTGCTGGCCGGGCCGAGTTTCCTCTAACCGCCCACAATGATACTCAATCGGTCGAAAGCACAATTTGTGACTGGCGGGCCACGGGTGGAATGGGCCGCGTCTGGATCGTGGTTGAAAGTGTCTACAGCATGGATGGCGATTTCGCCCCGCTCAAAGAGCTGATCGCGATCGCGGATCGATATGATGCGTTTGTCGTAGTGGATGAGGCCCATGCCACGCGCGTTTACGGGGAGCAGGGCGAGGGCTCACCGCGCCTTATGAAAGGCGCGAGAACCTCTTGGTTGTCCATACCTGCGGCAAAGAACTGGGAGCGGCCGGGGCGCTTGTCGTGGCCTCGGGCGTGCTGCGCGACTTCATGGTCAATCGTTGCCATCCATTCATCTTCGCCACCGCGCCCTCACCATTGATGGCCGTCGCCGTGCGGGAGGCACTCTTCATGCTGCGGGAGGAACCAAAGCGACAGCAGCGGCTGGCCAAGCTGATCGCGTTCACGCATCGAGAGATTGGCGCGCCCAGTGGGCGAAGTTCCTCGGAGTCGCAGATCGTGCCCTATCCAGGGCGACAACGCGCGTGCGATGCGGCTCGCATCGAGACTGCAGGCGCGCGGTTTCGATATTCGCGCAATCCGGCCGCCGACTGTGCCGGCGGGCACGGCTCGTCTGCGAATTTCACTGACGCTTGCGGAGGCTGACGTGCGTGCAATGCTCGATGCCTGCTGCGAACCGATTCAGGCCGGCGTGGCAATAGGCGGTGAAGGGGCTCCAGAACTTAGACGCCTCTCGTGCTTTGCTCAGGCAGACCCAGAAGCCTCGAGGCTTGTGAGATGAAAGCTTTGCAATCTCCTGATTAGCTCCGGAATTCGGCAACGACCTGCCCAGCATTGCGGAAATTCGGCTCAGAGTCCGGGCAACATAGGACGCAAAGATGAAGACTTCCGGCCGACCAAGGTCGGAGCGGACAAGGTGCGTTCAGGGCTCGGCGCGTTTATTGAAGAGACGAGAGGTGAAGCTCGATGGGTCAGCGGATCGTGGTGACAGGCACAGACACCGGAATCGGGAAAACGGTGTTTTCCGCGGGGCTCGCCGATCTCCTTGGCGCCAACTATTGGAAACCGATTCAGGCCGGTCTCGAAGGAGAGACTGATGCCGAACTTGTCGCGCGGCTCGGCGGTCTCTCGCCCGATCGCATCATGCCGGAGCTTTACCGACTTCGCACTCCCGTTTCGCCACGTCAGTCCGCTGAAATTGACGGAGTTCGCATTGAGCCAGATTCGCTCAATGTGCCAGACACCGGGAGCGACCGTTGGTGATTGAGGGCGCTGGCGGCCTGATGGTGCCGCTCAGGGGCGATACACTCTACATTGATGTGTTCGAGCGATGGCGACTTCCAATCGTGCTTTGCGCGAGCACGGCACTTGGCACCATTAATCATTCGTTGCTGTCGATAGAGGCTCTGCGAAAACGCCAGATCCCCATTCTTGGGATAGCCTTCATTGGGGAACCCAATCCTGAGACCCAGATCGCAGTTCGCGAGATTGGGCGGGCGCGTTGGCTAGGGCGATTGCCCTGGCTGTCTCCCCTCGCGGCAGACACGCTGCAGGCCGCGTTCAAAACCGCTTTCCATGCCGATCAATTCAAGCAATGACGACGAAGCCGAAGTCGCCGATCTGGCACCCGTTCACACAACATGCGCTCCAAGAGGAGATGACAAAAGTTGTGCGGGGAGATGGCGCTTATCTCCGCACCGCTGACGGTCGCTGAATTATCGATGCCATATCATCCTGGTGGGTGGTGACCCACGGTCACTGCATTCCACATGTCGTGAGCGCCAACCAGGAACAGGCAGGCAAGCTCAACCAGATCATCTTCGCAGGCTACACCCACGAACCGGCGGAGGAGCTTGCTGCGCAACTCTTGAAGCTCGCAGGGGGATCATTCTGCTTCACGACGCCAAGGCACATACCGCCGCGATGAAGCCCGCCTTCCTACGGTACCTGCACGACAATGGCTATCACGTCGTTCAACATCGTTCCGACGGCGCCGCTGCAGAGGATGCCGATACGCTGATGGCGGAATGTCACGATGGCGCAGATTGGATATAATCCCGAACCAACTAAGCCGTCCTTCATGCTACCCGGTGCAATGATGAAGGCGGAATCGCGCCTGAGCCGGCAAGCTCCCGTCATAGGAATGTAGGAAAGTGACGTAAGTCACTTCAGACGTCTGCCTCATCCGTGCCGTTTACGCGCCGACAGGAGTGGTAGGCGCGCATAGCCGCTACGGTTCGTCCTCGTGCAGCACTTCCTGATTTTGGGATGGCAGAAGCCTACCGCTTATGCCTGAGCGATCTTCCGCGACGTTCTCACGGAGTAACGCGTGTCCGCAAGCATAGAACAGTCTTTCAACAAACAGATCGTAAAGTGATCCAAGTGAACGATAGAAACGTCTCGCGCGATACGGCCCGACGATGCTCTCAAAGCATTTAACGGCAATGCGATGGCAGGCGGTGAACCCGGCTCATCAGGACGGGATGTTGTCTATTCGAGGAACACGAGAGAAGCCGGCCTCAATCGCGAGCTCAACGACCAAGTTGCACGCGTTCGTCGGGCGTCCCGTGATGTTCTTCATCGGCGCGGCAACAAATGGCGCGTCCGATGAGAAATTAGAAAAACTGATTATCTAAACACTACCGAAAACAGTGTGCCATGGACTCGCGTGTTCCACGATTCTCTGAGAGCATAGATGCCAGCAATGACGGCGGTAGGGACGCTCATGATCCCCAACAACAGCTTCGACAAGGTGAGTAATTCAATTATTCCCGCGGACGGATGAGCGTTTTTTCCGCCACGCGCGCAACCACCGTCATGGGACCGTCAAATCTGATTGATCGAGACTGGATCCGGCAAATCGCGGGTCGGCCTGCCGTTCGAGCTTTCTACGAGGGGGGGAGAGTAGACCCTAATCCGTGAGCCTGTTCGCAAGCGGTTAGCCTCGCTCCTGTAACGTCCGCGCATGAACACGATCCGCCCGATGTTGGGCGACACGCAAGTCCAAAGAAGAAGAGACCTCCGTGCGATCATCACGATGTTCGGCAAGTTATCTTTCGAGTTTCCCAGATATTTTAGCTTAGCTGGGAGCGACACATAGACGCTATCACCGCGGTGTGAACTAAACGTCATCTGACCTTCAACCCTGCGGCATATCTGTTTTGGATCGGGTGCTGCGGCAGGTTCCTGCCCCGATGCCGCCGCTGGACCAGGTCGTACATTGGTAAAACTTGAAAGAGGATGTGACATGGTGACCACGCGTGAAGTCTCTAACGGCGACGCTACAACGGTGACTCACATGGTTGCCGCCCTACTTGCCGAACTTGAGGGCGGACAAAAGCAGGGCGGACCAGATACCCAGCTCGTTGTCGACCTCTTGGCCATGAAAGAGCGCGTCCATGGGTTTTTGGCCTTCACGGAGTCACGCCCGGTCGGCCTCATTATGTTGTCGGAAAGCGCCGCCCTTTTTGCGGGCGGAACCTACGGTATTATCACCGAACTCTACGTGGTGCCGGATCAGCGGTCGTCTGGGGTCGCGATGCGTCTCATTGAGGCTGCGGTGGGCCTAGGGACGGTAAAAGGCTGGGGCCAGCTCGAAGTGGGGGCGCCGAGGCAACCAATGTGGAGCCGTAGCCCCAACTCAGCATTATACCTGAAGGCCGGTTTTGCAGAGATCGGGCCACGCCTCAAGTTGCCGTTACACGGCTTACCTGGTCAACGTGCGAAACGTGATGCTGCGGGCAGCTCGCGGTTAGATCCTCGGCAGCAACGCGCACTGGGCCGCTTTCGCTCGGATTCGACTTCTGCGAGATTTGCGTGAGCGTCGATTTGCCGGCGCCCGATTGACCCGCGATGAAGTTTGTAGTGCCGGGTTTGAGTCCGGCCGACAAGTCAGAGAGAACCGGCGCATCTCAAACCCCTCATTGTGAGTGAGCCAATCCGCGTGCCCAGCTCGAAGGGACATAAACCCCTGCGCGGCGATGAGCCTTCTGTAAGGGCGGAACGCTGGCCGGTGTCCCAAGGCGTACGGATGGGACGGGCTTACGAAAGGCTCACGAGCTCGCCCCATCAGTTGACCGGTTTAATATTCTTCGAGGTCACTTGCGCTGGCGTCGCACCGATGAGCTGTTCGTACAGGAGAGGATCTGTCGCGCCCTCGGTGTTGATCAGAAAGACCCGTGCATTGGGTCCAAGACCGACCTTGCCACGCAAGGTCAGGTCAGAAGAGCCTTCAGTAGTGCTGCGAGGCCAACACCACCATTTTCGCCTGCAACGACAACGGGATCGCCATCCTCGGATTTGCCAGTCGTTTCATCACGCTGATTGCGTCCTCGTCGTCGACAGTCATAAAAGCATCCGCCGTGCGCGAAAGGATGCGCCAAGCGACGAGCGAAGGCTCGTAGCATTCGAGCATCGCCATCACGGTCGGTTGCCCATGATCTACCTTGACAGGATGACCGGCGCGCGCGCTTTCGAAGAGGCATGCTGCCCGCGAGGGATCGACAACTGTGAAGAAGGGGCGGTGTCGCCCAACAGAATTGATAGATGTCCAGCAACGGCTGCGGCGATGCCACCGACTCCTGCCTGGAGGAAGACGTGCGTCGGCGGCTCCGGCAACTGGCGTAGTGCTTCGCTCGCAAGTGCGGTATATCCCTGCATTACAAAACGTGGGATCCGCTCATAGCCGGGCCAGGACGTGTCAGACACTGTGATCCATCCTTCTTGTGCCGCAACTCGCGATGCTTGGACGACAGAATCGTCATAGTTGCCGTCGACACGGATCATCTGCGCGCCAAAGCGGGCGATGGCGGCGATGCGCTCGTTGCTCACGCCTGAATGAACGAAGATGACGCATTTTGCGCCAACAAGCTGGGCACCTTGGGCAACTGATCTGCCATGGTTGCCATCCGTGGCGTAAGAGACCGTCATACGTCTTGCCACGGTCTTTACTTCAGCTGTGTGCAGCTCGGACGCGTCAAGATGGCGACCGAGCTGCCGAGTTGCTTCCTCGAGCACCAGGGCATTCACTGCATAGAGCCGCCTAAGGCTTTGAAACTCCCAAGCCCGAGACGTTGGCCTTCGTCCTTTAGATGGATCGAACCCACTCCAATCTCGCGGGCAGAGCCTGGCAAAGAAATAAGCGGGTTTCCTTGTGACCATCGCGATGGTTGAGAAGCCGCTCGACCTCCTGAGCTGCTTCGAGGCTCAACGTGTCGGCGTCCGAGGCATCGAGGGGCGTGCGATGGTCGATCGGCTGTTTGAGGAGAAACATGATTTGGCTTTTCTCGGGAGCGCTTTGCATGGAATACTTCAGTTAGAAAAGCCTTCTGGAATCATTTTTTGCAAGATTCATACCCGAGGGAGAGCTCCTTGATCAGCTTGGACCCTCGAGCCGAAAGTCGCAAACGATACGGCGCGTTCTGCAGCATAGAAAAATCGCCCTATTGGCGTCATACCTGGCAGCGGATCGGCTGCTTCCTGAACCTGTCACAACCAGCGGGCCTTCGGTCGTGAAGACCGACCACAACCACCTTCCCCACGGTTCTTTAAGAAAATCTTGAACATGGGAAATTGATTAGACATGAGCAAGGCACAATTTTCGAAAGTTGTTTGTTTTTGGTCCTAAGAACTCCAGAGCGACTTTCAAGCGAGTTTTCTTTAGGCGATTCCTGGGTGCTGTGAGCCTATCAGCGAACTCGGTCAATTCGCTACTGCCGATATCCAAAAACAAATTCATCGAGTGCTTCCTGTTGTGCCGCGACGCTCGTGAGATGCTTGAAAGTCTTGTCCGTCAGCGACATCTTTACGACCCGGCCATCGCGTGCGCAGGGCTTGCGCCGCAGGAAGCCGTTTTTCTCGAGCAGCTTTGATTGGCTCGTAACGAACGAAGGCTCAACGTGCATCAATTTGGCCACGACGTTGACCGGGACACCGCCTTCTCGGTCCAACTCCGTTAAGGCCATCAAGATCATCCACTGTGGCCCAGTAATCCCAAGTACATCGCCGCGGAATTGGCGAAGTTCCTCCAGACACAAATTGATCGATCTGATCTCCCACGTGAATCGCCGGACCACTTCCTGAATCTCGGCAGAGCTACCGGCGAGCTGTCTTGCGGGGCTGGGTAAATCCGGCGGCATCGTCTGTCTGTCTCCACTTAAGCAGATTTAGGGACAATGCTGTCCGCGCGAACCCAATCAAACTTCACAGCGCGCTCACATCGTCGGGGCTCTTCGTCAAACTCCCGATCAGCTTGGCGTCGCTTGAACCGCCGATGGCCGGGTCGTCGTAGCGGTTAAAAGCGACGCGACGAATCCCAGTTTGAGCTAAAGCGCCGCCAGCCGAGACCACAGCAGCGTTCTGCATAAAATAACTAGACGGCTTCGCCGACCATATCGCTTCATCGAAATACGCGTGCGCGCTCCGCCAGCTGGCCTACGAAGGCTGGACAACGACCGCCATGCTGCGCACCCCGCAGACCGGCCGATCCGTCCGCCGCAAGATCCGGGGCCGCCCTTCGAAGATGTCTTCGGCAAAGCGCTCGCGCTGGCTTGCAGACCCCAAATGCTTCGCAATTTTCGGACAATCAGTGTGGTGAAATCCGTCGAAAGAAGCGCTCGAACGCGGAATTTAAGCGTCAACGCGGCACTCGTTGCATTGATCAATATCGACCAATCGTTACTGTACAGCATCGAACGTCGCCCTGTTTCACAAATCGACCGTTGCGTAGTCCCAATTGGCGGTGCTCGGTGCCTCGTGCCCAGCGTGGTATACGTCTGCGAAAATCCGTTCACGTTTATGTTCGATTGGAGTTCGCCCTTGGGACGTTTCTGCTTTCGGAGCCCTTCACCGCCTCATCGTGGTAGGTGCCAACCAGCTCGATGCCCCCGCGCTTCGCAAATCCCTCGATTGCCTGAAGTTGCCTGCGACCGCTGTCTTTATCCTCGCCGATGTTGGCGGCTGATGAGGTCCTGAGATAGGCAAATGCCCGAATGGATTTCGATGGTTTTACCAAGACTTGCCTCATCACTTTGTATCGTATTCCTGAGAATTAGATACAGTCCGCTAGGAAAACACCGCCGCTTTTGGAATCCCAGCGTTTCATTTCTGCATGGATGGACCGGGGGAGCGCGAGGCTAGGCAGCAAGCGCGAGCTAAGCAGACCAGCGGCGTAAAGCCCAATGGTCCATTAGCGACATCAGGAATCGCTGGGATTCCCGCAACGCATAGTACGAGAACGGTGTTTGCTGCACCGCAGTGCATTTGAGATGGGAGATAGACGCCAAGCGGAGTACCCACTGAAGTACAAGGTTGCATCGGTTGAGGCACCTCGACAATGCGCGCCTTCTGAGCGATGGTCGCGCCGTTCAATTTAGGGATTCGGATGACTGGCCGATTGAGCGCCTTTATCGCGTCGGAAATTGTTCTAACTGTTTCAGACGGAAAGATGGTTTGGTCCAGAACTGGAAACCGAGCCGTGCTGCATGATCAGCACAAGGGCTATAAGCTCGGGAAACACCTTTCAGGACAGCTGCCTTACCACTACCGCCCAACTAAGGGGATTGCGGATGATTTCACTTCCGAGAATTCCGCTTTGGAAGCCATTTTAGATCTGGCTGCGACCGCGCCCACGTCAACGACGTTCCGAAACAGCCATTGCGGTGAAATTCTTGCGGCGCATTTTGTTGAGAGCCAACTCAGCTACCGGCGTCTTTACAGCAAGCTCACCCTGACAACGTCTCAGAATACTAATGTTCATAAGATGGACGGCTTGTTTGTGAAGACAAGTCAGCCTCATTTCGAATATCTGTTCGTGGAAGCAAAGACGAGCATACTGCCAACAAAGAAGACGCCGACAAAAAAGCACAAATCTGGAATACTGAGCCAGATGCTCACGTCGTTGAACGCATATGCCGCAGACGATCCGCGGTTCGAATTTGCTCGTATCAGAGACAATCTAACCGCAAACTTTTCCGAAGCTGACCAAAAGCAGATACGATCAGATCTTACTCCGCCGGGGCCATCAAATCTCAAGCTGCTGGGCGTAAGCGTCACCAACGCGTCGACGGTGAACCCGGACGATGACGACTTCATTCTTACAGCGTCATGCGGAGCGCACTTCGACTACTACGCGCTTGTCGTGAGCGACCTCGCCTCGCTCGCGGCGGAGAGCTATGGTTACTGGGATGCGGTAAAGGCGGCGCTCGCCTGATGTTCAGCGCAACAGAATTGACGAACTGTCTCAACCAACACTGGTTTCAGGATGGATACCGCCAACTCGAACGCAATCTACTGCTGGTTCGACTAGGATTGAGCAGTGAACCGTTGTCTACCCAACAGCGCGCCAACCTAAAGCGCTTCTCACAAGCCGTTATTGGTAGCGCCCCCGCCTGGGATAACCCGAGAGCGGGATCGGAGCGCCGCCTGTGCCAACTGGCTGCGGATATCGAAGCTTCGCTATCTATTTCTGGGGGAGTTGACCACCAGCAGTCTCACGCTGCTCTCTTTAAGGCGATTGTGTTGTATGATCTCGCCGGTCTTCCAGGAGCGAGCGCCTCCCTTGCGTCCCGTAATGGTTTTGACCCGCGGGTTCGCGAGTTTTTTAATCGTTCTCCTGAATCCCTTTGGGGTACTACGGCACAGAACTCCGAAGCCGCTCTTGCCCGCCTCCGTGCAGAGCCGAAACTTAAGGGTGCTGAAGAACCGATTTTCGAGCAAGCGATAGGCGACTTGGTTCAAGAGGCTGCGCTTCGACTACAGCAACGCAACGACAAGAGCCTATCTGAATACTTCGAAATCTTGGTGCACGTAGCGGGGCACTATTCAGTCGGACTGTCGGGGGACGATCTGCGGGCTATCTCGCGGCTGATAGAATTGCGGGAGGCAAACAGCTCGCTAACTTTGGTGCCGACGCTGTCGCCCCTTGATCCGGCTGGCTTGCGCACAATCGGGCTTCCATTGGAGCTTTGGCCAGCCCAAGTCCGTGCGTTAAGAGAGGGTCTTTTAGACCAAAAATTTTTCAAGCTTTGGCTTTGCTGCTCCAACCGGCACCGGAAAGACAGCTCTCACAAGGCTGCTTATAGCCGACGCATTCGCAAAAAATCCTCAAAGGAAGGTGCTTTACATCTGTCCCAGTCGTGCGCTCGTTCATCAAGTCGGAGATGACCTTCAAGCGGCACTTGTAGGTCTCGGTCTAACGGTCCTGAAAGCTGGCGCCCACCTCGTCGCGCACGACCGAATTCCAATTTCGTCTGACGACGCGGATGTGATCGTATTTACGCCGGAACGAGCAGATTTGCTGCTTCGGATTGAGCCGGCATTTCTCAAGCGCGTTTGCCTAGTCATAGTTGATGAAGCCCATCACATCGAGCAGGGACCGCGTGGGGTCCTCCTAGAATTTTATCTTTGGCGACTTAGAAAGATGATCTCTGACGATGCGAGAATTGTCCAACTCTCGGCTGTAGCTCCGAATATCGAAGATCTGACGGACTGGATTTCGCTAAGAGGAACCTCGCATTCGGTAATGCTTGATTGGCGCACTAGCAAGCTCAGAGTGGGCGTGCTTGAGAGGACTGCAACGGGCGCCGCAGTTCTGAGTTTTAGCGGAGCTCCCTATGGGTTGTTGTCCGATGGGACTTTGCCACAACATCCGCGGCGCGGGTTGGCGGTACTAGCAAATCACTTGGCGAAGAGCGGCATTGTCCTTGTGCTTTGCTCCAGCCCAGCCGCAGCAGAAGAGGTTGCCGGTTATGTTGCGGAGCTGCGAAGCGAAACCCAAGAACTCGAAGATGAAATATCCGAGCGGTTAGATGCTTGGATAGAACGAGAGCTTTATCCTGAATCGGAATTGCGGGCACTTTATCGAAAGCGGGTTGTCTTCCATCATGCGCAAATGCCGCCGAGAGTGCGTCAGGGGCTTGAGGAAGCCATACGGTCTCGCAAGGTTGACGTTATATGTGCAACAACCACCTTGGCGGAAGGGGTTAACTTTCCGTTCTCGACCGTGGTCGTCGAGACGCTCGTTTCTAAGAAATTCGAGCTTACGCCGCGATCCTTATGGAATATTGCGGGTCGTGCCGGGCGGTTCGGTGTGGACTCTGAAGGGCATTGCATTCTTTTCCGACCGAGCCTTTGGACAGACAATCTCAGTGAATATCGGCTCGACGACTACATGAAGGTCGCTTTGGTCGACATTCCGCCTGTGCGCTCTGCGCTTGCGCTTGGAATTGAACGCCTAGATCGTCTTGTGGAGCAAGGCAAAATAGATTTGGTCTCCCTCGAAGACGTTTCGCTGGCGGCAATCAAAATCGATAACAAGGCATCTGAAGAAGCGAGGTCGATCCGGGCATTAATCAACATCGTGAGGGTAGGCTACGCGCACGCAAATTCTAGTGGCTTGATTTCGTTGAACACGGACGAAGCCCCCGAGTTCGTAAGTGAGTTGTTGGCCTCGCGCCAAATGCCAGAGGCAACCGTAAGATTCGCCACGGAGTTGGGTAAGCAGCAGCGCCGCGTTGTATCCCGGGCGACTGCAGGTGATCCAGATTTTGTGGAAATCGCTGCCCGAGTAGGTTGGTCGTTAGAAGCCCAGCAGATTCTCTATGCTTGGCTGAAGACAAGGGAAAACTGGCAGCTTGAACAGTTCGGTAACGTCGTCACGGCTGGGTACGTTAGGAATTTCGACCGATTGGGGTACTTGATCGGGCCGGTAGCCAAGCATCTGATAGCGTTTGAAGGGGCTGCGCTTGGGGGTGCGATAGCGTTCCTAGCAGAAAAATGGATTCGCGGAATACCATTGGCAAGCTTTCAGGTCGACAGGGGGGCGTCGTTCGGCCGAATGGTCAACAATGTTTATGGGCGAATGCAATATTTGCTGCCATGGGGTCTCTTTGGAATGCACGAATTACTCCAGTACGAGGCAAAGCTGCGTTCGATCCCGCTTGGTGATGGTTTGAGCGCGCTGTCGGTGCTTGCTGCCGAAGGGGTGCCAAATTTCGATGCCCTTAAACTAGTTCTCGACCTGGGTATCGAGCGCGTCGATGCAACGCGACTTGCGGAGCGCTATAAGCGCGAGCGCGTGTCCGCCGACATTTCAGCTTGGCTCGTTGCTAAAGAATGGTCCGAGATAGAGCGAGCAGTTAGGGGAGGGGACGTAAGGAGAGTTGATCCCTCTCTTAGGGGGCTCCATCGGCGTCTCCGAGAGAGCACGCCACAAGGTTTGTAAAGTTCGTCGAGTGTTTCGGAAACTGCTTGAGAACAATTTATCGGCGGCAGGGAGTTCGTCGATTAGACAACAAAACCGCCTTGCGACTGGGAGATGGGATTCTGTCTCGCGCGTGTCGAATCTCGGTAGGTCCTTGGGCGTCGATTTCGTGTGACGTCCAGCTGTCGCCAAAGGCTATGGGACTACGGGGGCGTTCGATGTCTGAACTTTGGTCTTACGCGGAAGGCGGAAATACACGTGGGCCGTTGTCGCTCAGTGAGCTATTGCCGCTTCTCTCACGAGTTGCCGATCCGCGCCGGGTCATGATTTGGCGCTCTGGCTTCGACGAATGGAAAGCAGCCGAGAACGTTCGTGAGGTCGCTCAGCAGTTGTTCCGGCCGCCGCCCTTGAAGCCCGCGACATCTTCCTCACCGCCAACATCGGCGGAAGCGGCTGTCCGAATGCCTGTGGTCGGAGCTGAGGAGGCCGCTGCGTTCAAGAACGTCAAGCCGGAATTGACTGGGATCGGGGGATGGCTCGGACTTGTGGCGTTCGGCCAGGTTGTAGGGCTGCTCCGCCTGCTCGTGTCATTGGGGCAGTACTACACATCAATTGACGAGCAAATATGGAAGCAATTCCCGACAGCGATGTGGGGCGAGGCGTTCTTGAACGCTGTGTTTGTCTCGCTCGTAATTTGCACCATAGTGCTCTTTTTCCAATATTCGCGCCATTTTCCGCGCGCCTTTGTTTTGCAGATGATCACCGTAATCTGCATGCCGTTACTCGATGCCCTCTGGGTAGCCTTCATCATTGGAGCGACGACTGGACAGTCACTTGGAAGCAGCTTTCACCTCGATGAGAAAGATGGTGGTCAGCTAATCGTCGCCGTCATCAGCGCGCTGATTTGGATACCGTACGTCATGCGGTCACGCCGGGTCGCGAACACGTTTACGAAATGAACATGAAAGACGGGGCATAGCGTAGTTGCATCGGCAGTTGCGGGAGACTTCATGTTCGGAATGCTTGACTATCGAGCACACAAACTCTTTCGACTGCTCAGTTTCCCGCTGATCGTCTGTGGAAGGCTAACATTTTTCGTCGTTGTTGCGATTGCCATAATCGTTGCGCAGCAGACCGGTTACAGTCTGCTCGTCAAAATCGTGTTGGCGTATGTCACGATTGGAGGCTCTTGCCCTTTTGACAGCGGGGGTTTGGTTCTTGATAATGTGGGTCTATCAGGCAGTCTTCTTCTGGATCGTTGATGTTGTACCTGCCAAGGGTCTCGAAAGAAGAGGCTCGGGAAGTTGTAAAAAAAAGGGCGGATCGTCTGGCTCTCGCGCAAACTCGGTTGGGATATTGGTGGCTGGAATGCGGACGACACCCGAGCATTTGTGTCTGTTCTAAATTGGCGTGCTCGCCTGTTCTTTAAAGCACGGGAACGCTTCGAGAGACGGGTCAAGCGCTTGCAGCAGAATTTCTATGAAACGGGGCTGCAACCCGGAGCGCTTAGAAAGGATGAAATCGATGGACTCGTTGGCGAAAGGAGCAATTGGTTAGAGACCGCGCTCGTTCACCCATATTACTTCAACTCAATCGTCGGCGCTTGCATCATTGTGGCTGCACTGATCGCTCTGAGTTGAAGTGTCCACCGGCATAGCCGCACTTCGATGAACCGATCTTAGAGAAACATCTTCGCTGCTAATCCGGCTACTGCTACGAGCAAGCCCAGCGCTGTGTATAAACCCCGCCATTTAGTAAGGTGCTCCTCAATACGCTTCATCATTGAGACCTTCGGCGGAAGCTGCTCGTGAGGGATAAGAGCGAGGTGGGCGGCCTTAAGCCGTATCTCTCCGGCGGCGGCCGCCTTGTTTAGTTTGGGAGGCGGCCCGAGGATTTGACCTTAAGTCTAGCTTTAAGGTCACGTGGCGAATGCAGGTCAATGTGTTGGGCGCCGAACGTCGGCGGCGATGGAGTTACGACGAGAAGGTCCGCCTTGTCGAAGAGACCTTGCAGGCTGGTGAGACAGTCTGCGGCGTCGCGCGCCGGCACGGGATGGCTCACAGCCTGCTGTTCACGTGGCGTCGACAAGCGCGCCAGGGTCGGCTGGCCGGAGATTCCGTGCCAGCTCTCGTTCCCGTCGAGATCACGCCGGTGGCGTCTCCGATCTCGAGTGACGCGCCACAACCGGCCTCTTCCCCGCCGGCGCAGCGCGCAAGGACTGGAATCATCGAGATCGAGTTTGGCGGCGGCTGTCGCGTGCGCGTTGACCGGGACGTAGACACCGAGACGCTGCAGCGGGTTCTTGAAGTTTTGAGACGACGATGATCCCGATCCCAAGCGGCGTCAGGGTCTGGATCGCCACTGGCCACACCGACATGCGTCGCGGCATGCAAAGCTTGGCTCTCACGGTTCAGGAGAGCTTGAGGCGCGATCCTCATGCCGGCGATCTCTACATCTTCCGGGGCCGCCGCGGTGATCTGGTGAAGATTCTTTGGCATGACGGGTTGGGCATGTCGCTGTATGCCAAGCGCCTGGACCGTGGCAAGTTCATCTGGCCCTCGGCGTCGGACGGTGCGGTGTCGATCTCGGCGGCCCAGATGGCTTACATGCTAGAAGGCATCGACTGGCGGAATCCGCAACTGAGCTGGCGGCCACAAAGCGCGGGCTGAGCGCCGAATCTGTAGCTTCTTGCATTTTGGGGAATCCCATCGCGTCCAATCTGTGATTCACTGCATCGCATGCATGCTGATCGCGACGCTGTTCCGGATGAGGTTGCCGCCCTGAAGAAGGCGCTGGCAGTCGAGCGCGCGAAGGCTTTGGAGGTCGCCGCCGAGCTCGCGGTCGCCCGCGCGAAAGCGTCGGAAGACGAGGCGCTGATTGCCCAGCAGAAGCTGCAGATCGCCAAGCTGAAACATCAGATCTACGGACAACGGTCGGAGCGCTCGGCGCGGCTGATCGAGCAGTTGGCGCTGACGTTCGAAGAGCTGGAAGCTGACGCTACCGAGGACGAGCTGGCGGCGGAATGGGCCGTGGCCAGGTCGACCACGGTGCGCGGATTTACGCGCAAGCGCGCCGAGCGCCAGACCTTCCCCGAGCACCTTCCCCGGGAGCGGGTAGTGATCGACGGACCTACGGCTTGTGAATGCTGCGGCAGCAATCGTCTTCGCAAGCTCGGCGAGGACGTGACCCGCACGCTAGAAGTGGTGCCGCGCCAGTGGAAGGTGATCGAGACGGTCCGCGAGAAGTTCTCCTGCCGCGACTGCGAGAAGATCAGCCAGGCGCCAGCGCCGTTCCATGCCGTTGCTCGGGGGTGGGCTGGTCCGAGCCTCTTGGCCATGATTATGTTTGAGAAGTTCGGCCAGCATCAGCCGCTCAACCGCCAGGCGGAGCGCTACGCTCTGGAAGGCGTGCCGATCGCACTGTCGACCATGGCAGATGCCGTTGGGGCGGTCTGTGCCTCGCTGGATCCTCTGCTGCGCTTGGTGGAAGCCCACGTCATGGCGGCCGAGCGCCTTCATGCTGACGATACGACGGTACCGGTCCTGGCCAAGGGCAAGACCGACACCGGACGGTGCTGGATCTACATCCGCGACGATCGGCCATTTGGGGGCACGGACCCGCCGGCGGCGATGTTCTACTACTCGCGCGACCGCGAGGGCGAGCATCCCCAAGCGCATCTGGCCCGGTATGCCGGCATCCTGCAGGCCGACGCCTATGACGGGTACAACCAGCTCTATCTGCCGGGACGCCAAGCCGGGCCAATCCGGGAGGCTGCCTGCTGGTCGCATGGACGGCGCCCGTTCTTCGCGATGGCCGACATCGAAGAGAATGCCCGGCGCAGGGCCACCGGCAAAAAGGAAATCCCGCTCTCGCCGATCGCGATCGAGGTCGTGCGGCGGATCGATGCGCTGTTCGAGATCGAACGGTCCATCAACGGCAAGAGTGCCGAGGAGCGCCTTCGGGTTCGGCAGACGCTGAGCCGGCCTCTGGTCGAGGACCTCCAGGTCTATATGCGGGAGCAGCTTGCCAAGCTGTCTCGGGGGCACGACCTGGCTAAGGCGTTCAACTATATCCTGAAGCGCTGGGCGAGCTTCACCCTATTCCTCGAGGACGGCCGCGTGTGTCTCTCCAACAATGCCGCCGAACCGGGCTTGCGAGGCATCGCTCTTGGGCGGAAGTCCTGGCTATTCTGCGGATCTGATCGCGGAGGGCGGCGCGCCGCAGCTATGTACAGCCTGATCGTCACAGCCAAAATCAACGGCATCGATCCGCAGGTGTGGCTCACGAATGTCCTCGCCCGCATCGCCGCTCATCCGGCTCATCGGCTGGACGAACTTCTGCCCTGGAATTGGACGTCAGCGTCTGCGCTCTCCGCTCGAGCGGCGGCATGACCACCCAGGTCAACAAGGTCCATCACGTCACCACCATCACCAAGGTCGCCAAAGACCTCGGCGAAGACGAAGATTGGCTGTGGGACATCGCCAACGAGATGGAGATCGAGGATGGCGTCATCTGGGTCTATGGCGTCGGAGAAGACGGCGTTCAGGCGTTCACCGACTTCGGCATCGACAACCTGATCGAGCTCATCTAGTTCTATAAAGAGAACCCCGGACTACTCAGGCGGTAGCCCTGCGGCCTACGCCGAATGGATACCTTAAGCCTCACGACCTCGACGTTTGCGCGGCTGTGCGTTTCAGAGGTGTTGTAGAACGGAACATTGGCGGGATTGCCATTGCCCCGTAATCTTTGATCGGTCGTTGTCGCCTCCTGAACAATGCGGGCGATATACCCGTTCAATGAGCGCTCTAACGTATCCAGAAATGACCGTTTCAAATCGGGCGGGTACGATGCACATTCCGCCTTCCATTGACGAAAGCCGCTGTGGACACGATCCACCAAATGCTTGCCCACTGAAGACCAATAAATGTCGTGTATCTGTCCTTGGAAAAGGATGCCCCCGACGCGGATGCGCCCGCCATAAAAGTCCTCCACGTCGACCGTGTGGTTCGGAATGTTGATGTTATGCCACTTGAAGAACCAGTCGTTCGCCATGCGAACCGAATCTTGGCCGAGTTGGTGGACCAAGGAAATCTCGAACGGCGTTGTCATTCACGGTAGCTCTCATCAGCGGGATTAGAATCAGGAGACTCCCCAACGCGGGAACGATATCGAGTTGAAGCGAATACAAAAGCGCTATACAAAAGGAAATCAGACGAGCGTAAAAAGGCTAGTCTTATCAGTGTTTTGCTCGGCGGGTGGCAGTACCCACCCAACTGTACCAAGGCTGCGGATAACTCCGCGTGTTCTCAGCATCTTATTGATACACCACGAGGATTTGCGCGGCCTAAATACAAAAGGCTGCACAAATGGCGTTACGAATGGTTGCGTTGAATAGGATTGCTGACGGTCGTTGGTTTGCTCGCAAGGTCATTGACCTGCCGAACTTTCATCCATCGGCGATGTTCATGAGATTGCCAAGTCGCGCATACCATACTCTTGCCCACCCCATTCACCCGGCGCTCCGGTGGACACGGCTGCGCAATCACGACGGTTAGGCGTCTCGCCCCTCGTAAGGCGCCGGATTAGCCAGGGCTGAAGATCAAGCAGAGCAGGATCGCCGCCACGACCAATGTCCAACCGATTGACGTGGCGAGAGCCATACTTGGATTGGCATCGAACGAACTCTCCCGACGACACTGCTGGCGGGGGACAGCGGCCTCTTGAAGTTACCTCAAACCCTGTTCGAGATAAAAGCCCTTACTTGGGGACCGCCAGAATCAAAAGCCGGACTCGCCACTTGTGAAGTCAAAAACGATTTCAGACCTATGATCTTTCGCCCGTGCCTAGACTACTGTAGAGGCGTCCATTGCGCGCAGAGGGCGATCGAAAGTGAGTAGTAGCAATCGGCGCTCAAATTGGGCGGCATCAGCCTAGTTGTTTACGAAGCAGATGGGCTTCGCGTCGCGATTGTGCCGCGCCCAAGACGTCGCCGCGTTCGACAGTCCTGCTCTGCATCTGAACGCAGGTGCTCTACTCTACTGCCGATTAGCGATCGCGTCCCCTTACGCGCCACAGGGTTGAACGGTGCGGGAATGCGGCGCACTGCTCGCTGATCGTGCTGGAAACCAGCGGCCCATTGGGAGACCAGCAGGAATTATGCGCCGTATTTGAATAATCTTTCATGATGAGGCGAACCGAGGATTACCTGATCTCTACTCCTCGCCAAAATTGAGCTCGTTCATGGGCATTGTTGATCTTGTCAGCAGCAGCTTCTGGTGCCGTCGGCAACTGGAGTTGCGCAACTCTGCTTCCGCTCGTCTTCACGTAAAGTGAGTTGGTCGGTCGTGTTGCCATCTTTGTAGACGTCAATCGCTGTTGTCCCGGAGCTTCTCCAACTACGTCGCTCAAACCCGCACGAACCATCTTCGGAAAGTGGTGGCGAGAGCTGCGTCCGCTTTCAGTATCTTCGCTATCGTATCAAGCCGACAGATATTTTGCCTCTTGGTAGTTGTCATTTTCATTTGATTGCAGATGCGAGGCCAGATGAGGAGCAATTTGACTCCGCTTCGCCCGGTCTGGACTGAAAGCCATTGGATGTGGGATAAGCGAAAATCAAAGCGCGTTCACTTCGAGCACGAGTACCGGGCAACCCTTTTAGGTCTAGACGGCACGTGGCGGCGCGATTGCATTCTCATCGACGTTTCCGACACTGGAGCACGCCTTCGAATGCATGGATCGCCAGACGTGCTCAAAGCTCGCCAGTTCTTCCTGCTGCTTTCAACCGTCGGATTAGCTTACCGACGATGCAAGTTGATTCGACTGGACGGCTCGGAAATCGGGGTCCAATTTGTAACCAGCCGGAATATCCGCTCGGGCTAATTGCCAGAGAAACCAAATCCGGTTCGAATTGATTCAATGAGGAGGGTCGTCCTCCCAACTCACTCCTGAATCGACGCTACCCGGCAGCAGCGATGCCCCTCATCTGCGTTCTCATTGTAGGGGCGGTCCATCCCGGGTATCGAACCCTTATGCGATTTGCCTGAACGGCGCCCGAGAACATGCCGGCGGCGGTCTCAGGACGTAGTGCTCCCCGTAGCGCTGCAGCGGTATAGTCGTTCCGGAACACGCCATATCGCCGCAAATGCGGACTACCTGCTTCGAACAGTTGGGCACTAAGTCAGCATTTGATGACATTCAACTTTGTCATCGATCGCTGACATTCACAAATTGTCAACGAACGCCGACTTATGCTAAAGTAAGCGAACGTAGACATTTGGATGTCCCATGCTCATACGCACACCGGCCGAACTCGGCGCGATCCTTCGCGACCGGCGCAAGAAGCTCAAACTCGATCAATCGACGTTTGCCAAGAGCATTGGCGTCAGCCGCCAATGGGTGATCGAGGTTGAGCACGGTCACCCGCGCGCTGAGCTCGGGCTGATCCTTCGCGCCCTCGACGCCCTGGACATCCGCCTGGATGCGGGCACCGAACAAACGCCAGCCCGCGGGACCACCAGGCCAGCCGTCGATATCAACGCCATCGTGGCCAAGGCCAGGAAAAAAAGGGCATGACGAGCGAACTTGTTGCTCTGCTCGATGATCGGGAAATCGGCCGCGTGCGCAATGACGCCCGCGGCCGGCTCACCCTTGTCTATGACAAGGACTGGCGCCGGGCCGAGGGAGCCTATCCGCTATCGCTCCATGCCGCTCGCGGCCGAAGAGCACGGTCCTTCCGCCGTGCAGGCCTTCCTCTGGGGACTCCTGCCCGACAACGAGCGCGTGCTGGAAAGGTGGGCCCGAAGATTTCAGGTGTCCGCGCGCAACGTGTTTGCCCTTATTTCCCATGTCGGCGAGGACTGCGCGGGTGCCGTTCAGTTCGTCACGCCCGATCGGCTGGGCGCCTTGCGAAGCGGGGCCCAAGACAAGGTCGAATGGCTTGATGAGACGGCGATCGCCAAACGCCTGCAAACCTTACGCGAGGATCACGCCGCCTGGCGATTGCCGCGCGACAACGGACAATTCAGCCTTGCGGGTGCTCAACCCAAAACCGCCTTGCTTCTGCAAAAAGGCAATTCCCTCTGGGCGCATTCCGACCGCGCATATCCTCAAACCGCCGACCGGCCATTTCGATGGGCACGCGGAAAATGAACATATCTGCCTCATACTTGCGCGCAGTCTCGGTCTGCCCGTCGCCGACACCCAGGTGATGCGTTTCGGAAAGGAAATCGCCATTGTCATCGAGCGCTACGACCGGCAGTTCAGTGGGAACGAGATCGTCCGTGTCCACCAGGAAGATATCTGCCAGGCGCTCGGCATCCTGCCGACCATGAAGTATCAAAACGATGGCGGACCAAGCCCTGCCGATGTGATCGAGCTTTTGCGCACCTACTCCACGGATCGGGTCGCCGACGTTGACACGTTTGTCGACGCGCTAAGCTTAAATTGGCTGATCGCGGGTACGGATGCGCATGCCAAGAATTATTCGCTGCTGCTGGCCGGAGGCCCTCATGTACGGCTCGCCCCGCTCTACGACATCGCCAGCATTCTTCCCTACGATGACGTCGATCTTCAGAAGATCAAGCTCGCGATGAAAATCGGCGGTGACTACAAGCTCAGCCAGATTAGTTTGCGCGATTGGCAGAAGTTCGCGCGCGAAACGCGGCTCGATCCTGACAAGGTGATCACCGGACTGATTGCCATGGCCGAGCAGCTTCCCGATATTGTAGCCGCTGTACGGAAGCAAGCCCGGAAAGACGGATTGGACAATGCCATCATCGGGCGTCTCGCCGAGCACCTGATCGCAAGAGCCGGGGAATGCCGTCGACTCCTGGTGAGGCATAGGTTCCGGCGACCGCCGCCAGCAGCATGATCGACATGTCGTTGACGATGCCAATGATGATCATGATCGGCAGCACCAGCATCAGCACCACAGTGATCGGCATGCCGATGTCGATGTCGACATCGACGATGTCAGTGGGTGCTCGCGATCCGTGGCAGCCGCGCAGTCGCTGCGGGTAGCATCACCATACGGCATGTCCTTCAAAGCTCCGACCGACAGCGATTTTTCTTCTGCGGGCTTTTCTAATTCGGTAGGACGCTCGTAGGTCGTCTTTTTGACGCGGCCCCAAATCAATGACGTTTAGGCGTCTCGCCCCGCTTAGGGGGCGCCGGATTAGCCACGTCCGAAGATCAAATAGAGCAGGATCACGGCCACGGCGACTGTCCAGCCGATCGACGTAGCGACAGCCCATACTGGCATCGGCATCGGATGGCCCTCCCGATGAAAGCTAACGAAGAGGCCGCTGGCGCTGGACAGCGACCTCTTGGACCCGCCTCAAAATGTCTTCGAGATAAAAACCCTTATCCCGGGTCGCTACAATCAAACGCCGGACTCGCCACCCTGTGAAGTCAAAATCGATTCGAGGGCCAATGGAACAATTGTGACGTTGCGAGAGCGACACACCTAACAAGCTAGGCCCGGTACTGGTGAAGAGTTCTGACTCGGGCGGAAGCCAACCAATTTGCCAGAGATAATGTGTGAAACTGCCTGGCGCATAAGCCGGGAATAATTTGTGGGCTATTTCACCTGATATTTGAAGTGGGGTAGATAAGCGTTCGCCGCTCGTCGGGGCTGGGCCGCAGGCGACGACGGCGGACCGTCCTACTGTTGAGGATTGCCGATGTCGAGCGCGCCTAGACGGTAATCTTCGCCCAGCGATTGGTCGGTCGTCGGCCGGGCAGTCAAGGTGAATGTCGCGTCGGGGTAGCGGGCCCACACCTCAATGTCCTCTGAAGTAACGGTTAGATATCCGAAGAAGCACTTGTATCGACCCGGCTCCGTTACCCGGCCGATTTTGTCCCAATTGATCTTGTTAACGCGCATCCCTAGCTCCACTCTTTCTCAGGCAGCGAGCCGGGCGGAGCATTGAGTTCTTCGAGGCCGGCTTCGATCACCGCCAATTCCTCTTGGATTGCTTTGGCCGCGTTTTCTGGGTTGATGCCCGACACGGCTTCCAACTGGGCGAGCACCTTGCGCCGATGCGCCAGCAAGTCGACTAGAGCCCGTCGGTCCCGCAGTTTCACGTAGCCAGTGACGATCAATTCCATGGCTTTTGACACGTTCGTCGTTTCCCACCGGTTTGCGGGTTATCGGGGGCGGCTAAGTTCTGTCAGACCGGCTGCGGTCATACGATATTCGACAGCTTCGCCGGTTGAGCGTCGCTCCATCCATCCGTTTCGTAAAAGAGCGAGCGTCGTTCCGGGGTGATCGGGAAGCCTCGAAGAAGACACCCAATCGCGGTCACCAAGAGGGTCGAGCATTTGCCGGTGATACTGGTTAAAAAGCGGCCTGCGCGGGCGTTCGGTTTCCATGGCCCGTTTGTTGCCATCGCATTGTTTACGATCAATTACGGATCGGGAACAGCCGGCAATCTTTTCTAAGTGGTTCATGGATATTGTTCTGCGGCATGGATCACGAGGACGCATCTGCTTGGTTTGTTCCGGCTCTCAGGCGAAGCTACGCTCGTCTAGCAGCGTGGATGACGCGCGGTAATCGCGCGCCTGAGCCCAGCCGCTTGCCGGAGCCGCCGCGCATTTAGGCATTGCAGGCATTGCGAATGACGAAGCACATCTACGCGTCCGTGATTGCCGGACGAAGAGGAGCGGAATTGCTCTCTCTCTTTGGCGCAGGTGCCATAGCTGAGGAGGGCGGCGAACGGCGAGGCCGCACCCGCCAAGCGGTCGACGCTCGCTTGCAGCGCTTTCAAAAACAGCGGGGGCGAGCGAGTAGGACGAGTGGGAAATTCTTTGCTCAGTTACTAGAGTATCGTCCGTTCAGCCCGGCTGAAGTAACCCTCAACCGATACATCGAAGATTCAATTGCATCCGCTTCAAAAGGCACCAAGCTGTAAGTGATCGCATTGAGGTCGACGGATGACCAGCCCGACTGATGACGAATTTGCGCCGCTGTCACCGCCGCCATTGAGCAGTGGAAGACTTCGCGCCAGCTTCCCACCTGTCGCCGAACGATTGTGAGACGTTGAACAAGTTGATCATCACCGGACTTCAGACCGTACTGTTCCAGCGTGCGAAGGGCTTCGACAAGCGCTAAACACCGGCGGAATTCGACGACACGATCTTTGATTGAAGCATGCGCCCGAAAGCCCGCTCAAGCAGAGCCGATCGAGCAGAAAGGCGGCGCATCACAAGGGTCAAGCGCTGCCAATCGCCGTGGTTGAAATGCTAAATGGTCTTCCGACTGACTTGGGGTCGCATGGTTAAGGCATTTCGCAATATGGTCATGGCACTTACTTTTGTAGGAGTTGCCGGCTGTAACATGTTTTGGAATTTCACGAATGACGATATGGCCTGCGGCCTTGCGCTGGCGGCATCGGTTGCAGCCGGCTTTTGCCTTGAGCGCATCTTCATCGAGCGGTCCCGTCGGGAGATGATCCGCCTCCACGGCGCGGAGTGGCATTCCACCGAGAACCTTTAGCTCGGCTCATGAGCGTCACCCGTCGCACGCTCGTCGTTTTCATCATCCGATTGTTCGCATTCGACTGGAGGGCTTAGGCCCGATGATCAAACTGGTCCATCCATTCCGGTTCGCTCGCATGGAGCGCCTGCGAGAGCTGCTTGAACGGGACTACGAAATGGCAGTTGATCCGAATGCGGGCGTGAGCACCACGAAGCTGGTGAGACCCGATCCGCCAATGCTCGATGCAGGTTTGATACTCGGTCAGTGACCCAGGAGGGTGCGAGCCGGGTCCTTCGTTTTGAGCCATACGAGCGCTACGGCACCGCAACCGGTCAATACGCCCGAGTAGCATCACGATCTGGAAGGGCGATGACCATAAGCCGACCCCGAGGTAGCGGGATGCGAAAGCGAACTCCCCGGCTCCATTAGTCCTTACCGCTTTACAATGTTGCCACAGGGCTCGTCGTAGTCGTCACAATCGCCGCTAGCGAGGTAGTCAAGAGGGGCGATCCGAACCAAGTCGGGCGCGAGGTTCAACGGCAACAGCTGGAGGAGAACCAGTGCACGAACTGGCAACCTGATGTTTGAAGGCGGCCCTATGTGGTTGTCCCTCACTGGACGGCAGGTCGTCACTGGAAACCAGCACTGGCTGCTCTGCGATGTGGTCTCGAAGACCATTTCGAGCTCGGCTGACGCGGCGGCAACTCATGGCTAGGGCGGACCACGAATTTTGGGTTGTTAGTATTAGCGCGCGCCCAGGCTGTGCCCCAATCTTTTTGGGGCACACATGAGGGGAATGAAAGCGCGAAGTGTCTGTAATTAGTGTGAAAATGGTGGGCGCACAAGGGATCGAACCTTGGACCTCCCCGTGTGAAATTTGCGGAAGGCGCGATTGAGCGCGCTGCGCGGAATGCGCCCGCCATCGTCGGTTCTCGTATACTGTGGGTAGACGACCATCCTTCGAACAATGACCTTGAGCGCAATCTGTTAGAGGCGCTGGGTATCGAGGTCTTTACGGTCAAGAGCAACAAGGAGGCACTCACCTTTTTGCCCGTCGTGCGGCCGGACGTCGTGATAAGTGATGTCGGAAGAGACAACGAGGAATCACTCCCATTGCGCAACTGCCCTGCTCATTACTATAAGGCTACAGACAGAAAGGATCTGGCCGCCGTCAACGCCGATCTGATGCAAGGGAAAACGAAAGACGCTGGTTTCAGTTTGCCTGAAGCCATCTCGGCGGTTGATGCCAAGTACACTGACCATTTTAGTGTCGGATAGCTTTCTACTCGGCCTCCGCCGGGGGAAGTTCGGCGAGTCAGTGCGCACGACTGGTGACTAACCGTCCCGATGTCCTGTTGCACAACGTTATCAGCGCATTGGAGGAAATCCGGTGGGAAAAGCTCAAGAAGCAGCCTGAAAAAGAAAAGCAGTCCGAGAAGAAAGACTAGCTCCACCCCGGCGCCACCGGTATATTTCCTACAACGCCCCTAAACACGTGGCCGCACCGCCACGCCGCTGGCGTCACAAAACGCACGCAGCTGCTGAATACAGCTTTGCGCGGTAAGCTTGCCTTGCACGGACGAATGGCCCGGGTTGTCGCGTATGCCCTCATGGGGAGCGGCCGTAGCGGTGTCTTCGTTTGCAGCCACTCAAGTTCGGCCGGCACACGCCTCATGGGCGCGAGCTATTTCTTGTCGGTGTGCGCAAGGCATGGCGCTACTATCTCGCTCCGGTACTTTCCGCGGTTGTCATCGTCTATCTGGCAGTCACGGTCGGTAATCGACTTGCGTTCACCGCGGTTGATCAAGCGGGGCTGGTTTGCAAGCCAACGGACAGGCTTGAATTTGTCCCCGACGCCGGCGCGCTGGTCTCGTTCGATGCGTCCGACCTTTGCTTTTCGACCGGTTATAAAGTGGGACGCCTAGAGCGATACCTCGTCTGGACCAACCCGGACCCGATTGCCCTGGCCAGGCAGTACAAGGACTACACTACCAGCCGCGCAACATGTCAGGTAGGGGCGGGAGACTTGCACAATGGCAGCGTCGTCACGGATGCACGTGGCTATTCGACTTTCCATAATCCGGATGACGGAACACAGCTGTCCTGGACCGAGACCGTTGTCCATATGCTCGCATCACCTTTGCGGCGTTACTACTTCCAGCCCTGGTTCCAACCGGTGGCGCGCTATGGCGCGCTAGGTAGTGAAGTGGACTTCCTCGAACCTGACCCCGACCGACGGGTGAAGAAAATATCTGAATATGTGACGCCGAAGGTGGCGGGCGAGTTGTTCTTTTACTTGAACGATGCCGTTCTTGTTCTCCCACGCAAATACCAGTGGCTTTATGGCGATAACGGGGGGTGCGTTTCGTTCTTCATCAAGCCGTCCAAATAACGATGGCGTGGGCCGACGTGAGCGTATGGGGATCTGATGGATTTCAATGGGACCTATATTGCCGGGCTGGTCGTGTCTGGCGTAGCGACAATCGTCTTCTTCGAAGGCAGGCCAAAGGGCCCTCAGTTCGTCGTCGCTCAGAACGCGGTCTTCCTCACGCTCCTTTCCACCGACTTTAGGGATACGGGCGAGGGGGGTAATGATCGTTTCGTCTTCGAGGTTGGCCCAATTGTACATGGTGCAGATGGACGCCTGGGTCTTATTGGCATTGCGCACGGAGGTTGCGGCGAGACCCCGAAGAAAGACGACCAGCTCTTTGCGGGTGATCGTTGATACGATTCGGGGACCGAACTCCGTCTTGGCCCGCTTTAGGACCCACTCGTCATCCTTCCACGATTTCTTGCGGGGCTTCGCGTATTCGTTGATGTGGCGGTCAGCCAGCCGATTGAAGGTCAGCTCGTCGGCTCCCACCGAGGCCTCGGCTGCCTCGCGCTGGGCCTCTGCGACCGGATTGCGGCCTTCGTGCAGGTCCGCATATCGGCGGTTTGCTATCTCGCATATTGTTTTCGCATCAGCGGCTGCGGTCGAAACCACTGCCGCAGCCAAGCAGAACGCTACTCTCATCATCACCTCCTCCGGCGAGGTGAACTGGTTTTCAAAGATTGCTCCTCACAGGCTGTTGAGTCAACGGCAGCGACGGGCCAATGATTGCAGGAACGATCGGGCCGCTTTCATTCGGCACAACGTGTGCATTGCTAACCAACAACTGGGAATGGTGTTGTTTGGCGATGTGCGCGGTCTAGATGTAGCCACGAGGGAATCCATCAGTCACTTTAAAAAAGGACGGCGAGCAAAATCCCGACTTGACCCCGGCTGCGGCCACGGGGACCGATGTCTCCAAAGAGATGGGGCCGCTCCTGGACGGCGCTCAGGTTCCGGGGTCAGCTTCCATTCCCGGCCGAACGGAGCTTCTGGTGACTTGTCCCTAGTGCTGGCCGGGATCGTTGCTTACCGGCTCAGGAAGCTTTGGAAGGTTCCTGGTTGCTTGGTCACGGACCCAAGCTGCCCAGGCGAATGAAAATGACGCCTTGGAGCGACCTTCCACGATGTCTATTAGCCGCGTTTGTAAGACCCCCAGTCCAAACGCAGTCATCAGGATGAGCGCGGCTTGTACTATTTGACTTACTGGAGTGGCACCTATCGCTTCTGCCTGGAAGCCGATCGGCGATACAGCTTCTTCGAACACGATGGCGCTGAGCGCGGCTAGAAACTTGATCAAGATCCAAGCCGCAAGCTCTTCGAAATACCAAACAAGAGCGGGCGGCTTGGCGCATCCGAATATCCCCGCCAATCCGTAGGTGAGCAGCTGTGGCACAACCGCAACGACTATGATCGAGATGACCAAAACGAGTTCATCACGAATATTAGTCAGCCAGTCATGAAGCCACAAAGTATATGCGCTCGGGATGTGCATCTCCTGTTCGAGGAACAGACTTAGAGATGAATAGCCATCAAGGTAGGCCGCGACCGATATCGTAATGCGGATCACGAAAACCAAGGAAAACGCGTACCAAATGACATTGATCTGAGTTTGGTGACCTCTCCGGTTCATTGTTTTTACGCATAGCCAGACAGTCCACAGAGCAAGCAGCAACCAGACTAATTGAGCTGCTCGAATAATCCATTCTGCGGCTGTCTGCGAGACCATTCCGGTATCCTAGTTCTGGCTGCACTCTCCCTGAGTGCCCTAAGTGGTGGGACGCTAGTCAGATAAGAGTCAGCGTTTTCGCTTCTTCATCCTCACCCCCGCTCCGCCCCCGTTCTCGGGGATAAACTCGACGCCAGCTCTTTCCAGGGCTTTGGCTATCACGTCGATAGTCTCGTCTGCGACCTTGATCGGGCCGCCAGCTTCTGCACGTTTCAATGTAGGCACAGATACGCCTGCAGCCTCCGCGACCTCGGGCTGAGAGAGGCCGGTCAGCGCACGCGCGGCTCTCAATTGAGAAAAATCCACCAAGGCTATTGATCCTTTTAGATCATCGTGTGTGATCCTTTTGTATCAAGGCTGAATTTCGAAAGCAACCCCGATGAGCAAGACCACTTTCCCGGTGAACGGCGGAGCCATGCCCGCAACCATCATCACCAATGTGAACTTCACCGACTTCGGGCAGCTAAACCGCGACACGGCCTTGGTCTGCCATGGGGTCTTGCGCACCTCGGCCAACGGTAAGCCGCGCCACCCGCGGGCCGCTCTCCTCTCGAAAATCATGATTGAGGCTCATGCCCGCGCGAAGGCGGATTATGCCAACGAGCTTTCGTGCCGCGCTCGCGCTCACCACGTCATCCGGAAAAACGTCGAAGAGTTCAAAAGCCTAGAAGCGTGGGAAGTTGCCGTGCTGGCGAAGGCCAATAGCTTTTTCAAGTGAGTCATCCGGCAACCCTCAAGCCGCCGGCCCCATACGAGAGTGATCAACTGGAAAGTCTGAAAACACATGAACGGCAAGGGTTTGCGCGGGCGTTCTGCGACCTTGAATCGAACGTCTGCGACCTCACCCGGATGGCCAGGCTTGCTCAGCTGCAGGTGCACGAAGCAATTGGCGAGCTAAAATATGAAGACGGGACCTGTGTCGAAGTTCCGGACACGGAGAGCGTTGGTCTTGCCATGTTCGCGGTCTCTCTCTTGACCGAAAAAGTGCGAGAGTTGGGGATGTCCCGGGTTCTGTTGAATTTCTGAAGAGGTCGGCGTTGCCCACCTTGAGCCGGTAGGCTCGGGGTGCTGATTCCACAAAGGAGAGCAACGCCATGACGAGAGATATCACACCGGCTGGTTCGCCGGCGACCGGGGCTGTGGACGAAGCGTTTGCAGAAGTGCGGGCGAGCTTCGATCAGTTCTGCCTTGCGGCAGGGATCGAGGCGCTCGGCACGATGATGGAGGCGGATGTCACGGCGGCCTGCGGGCCGCGCGATCGCGACGCGGCGCGGCGGGCGCACCGTTGGGGCCGAACGCGGGGACGGATCGGCTTCCACGGCGGCAAGATCGAGGTCGAGCGCCCGCGGGTCCGGGGCGTGGATGGCGGCGAGGTCACGATCCCGAGCTGGGAAACGGCGGCGCAGGAGGATTGGCTCGGTCGCTGGGCGATGAACCTGATGCTGATCAATGTGTCGACGCGCCGGTTCGGCCGCGCCGTCCGGCTGCCCGAAGGTGACGTGCCGGCACCGCCCGGATCGGGGGTTTCGAAGTCGGCGGCCTCGCGGAGGTTCGTAGCGCTGTCGGCGGCGCGGCTGGCTGACTTCATGGCTGCCGATCTGTCCGCGCTCGACCTTCTGGTGGTCCAAATCGACGGGCTGCATCTCGGCGACGATCTCGTGCTGGTCGCCGCGATCGGAGTTGACGGCGAAGGCAACAAGCATCCGCTGGCGCTGGTGGAAGGGGCGACCGAGAATGCCGCAACGGTTCAGGCCCTGCTGGACAACCTGGTCTCGCGCGGGCTCGACCCGACGATGCCAAGACTGTTCATCGCCGACGGCGCGAAAGCGTTGTCGAAGGCGATCCGCCGCACCTTCGGTTCGGCCGCTGCGATCCAGCGCTGCCAGATCCACAAGGCGCGCAACATCATGGAACGCCTGCCGAAAGAGCATCATGCGCCCACCCGTCGGGTGCTGCGCCAGGCGTGGGAGCTCGATGACGCCGACAAGGCTGAAAAATTGATCCGCAATCTCGCGCGTCGCCTCGACCAGCAATGGCCCGGCGTCGCGGCCAGCATCCTCGAAGGCCTCGACGAAATCCTGACTGTCGTCCGGTTGAAGCTGCCGAAGGAGCTTCGTCGATCGCTCGCCTGTACCAACATCGCCGAGAACATGATGGGCACCATTCGCCGCGTCACGCGCAACGTCAAACGCTGGCGGGATGCCGGTATGGCCTTGCGATGGGTCGCGGCCGGCATGATCGAGGCCAACAAGGGCTTTCGACGATTGAAGGCGCATAAGCAATTGTCGGTTCTGCGTGCAGCCCTTCAAGCTCACCACGATCGCATGACGATCAAGCCCGTTGCCCACGTCTCGAGGGCCGCGTAACATTGATCCCGGCAACGTCGGCCCGACGTAGTTCAAGACCGATCGGGACATCCCCCGAGAGCTTGAACAAGAGTGGTACCGGCTGTTCAACGAAGCGGTAGAGGCTGCACGGAATTGCCGTTGATGTCGCTCGGCCCGCCGGTTCACACTGGCGGGTCTGCTCGTCTGATTCCAAAGCGCGGGCTAGGCGTCTTGGCAGGGAATACCGAAGTTGTCACAAGCGAGAGCGAATGAGCGAATGACTCTTTTGCTTTTACATCCTCGAAGCAGAAGCGAGTGCCGACCTCCGCCTGATCGATCCACCAATCGACGTTACTGCCTTTCGCAATGCGGGATGCTTCGCCGCGTAACAGGTCCAGTTGTCTTCCCGCAGCACGAACGATCAAGCAATTCCTCTCTTTGGACATAATACCTTCTCCAATGGGCGGCCAGAATGATAGCGCTAACCGCCGTAGACGAAGGCCGCAGCAGGGGACTGCTGCGGCCTTGTTGTCAAAAAAGCCGGGTGAAAAGGTCTAAGTTAAATATTCAGCCAGCCCCGGCGTGATTATCGTATCGCAGCCTCTCTGGCTCGCAATATGATCTATTTCACAATTGCCACTTTTCCCGGTCACCTAATGTTCCAGCCAAAACAATTATGCTGGAGTCGGAAGTTTTCGGTGTCCTGATAGCCCTTGTGTATCTGTTGATACTTTCCGCCCGGTTGTGGCTTGCTACGGTTTCCCAACGGTAGGGGCACATGGATCAGCTAAAGAAAGCACTGAGGCAACTAGAGCCCGCGGAATGTCCGAATTGCCGCATCACTATGAGCTGGGTCCGCTCGGAGCAGGTGCGAGATACCCCGGAACGGATCATCGCGCACCTTTTCGTCTGCCCAAACTGCAAACGGGCTCAGCGCAGCGATACAAAGTTCAAGGCGATACGCGTCCCGCCTGACAAACAGGTGTCCCCGCAGTTTCGCGTCCGAGGGCCAGCAATACGCCGAAGATCAGCGCATCATGAAGCAACTACGTCACCGCCCCACAGAGGCGGCTCCGTTGCCGTTTCTAGCCGCTCCGAGCGAGGTGGCCTGATTTGATCTAGCAGTACTAGACATCATGCTTTCTCTCGCTATGATTGTAACTTGGATTATGTCTACCGTTGGTCTAACGATCCCGGCTGGGCGTCATGTTCGACGATGCTGCTAAGTTCTGGCAAGAGTATGAGGAATGCCGAAAGCAAGCCGGCATAACGAAAAACCCGTGCTCCCAAGCGCAGTGGCTTCTGTTCGCTGACGAGTGGCTAAAGCAGGCTGTGGCCGCTGAGGCTCTGGCGAAACGCGAGGCGGCTGAACCTGTGGCCGCAAAGTAAGGCCCGCCTCAGGGGCGGCATCTTTCACTGGCTCATGCTGAAGATCCCGCAGATATCCGATCTCCCTTTAGATCTCATGCCAAACGAAACGGCTCGCTTCACGTATTTTATCGCTTCGCGCGCCAAGGCGGGTGCTTTGTAAGCTCGCTGTGGGCGGCGGGCGCCGACGCCCGACCCCGTGCTCGGATAGGTGCGGACCTCCATGCACGGGCCGTAAGCGGGGCTGCGAGGCCCATCAGATTGTTTGTGCGAAGACCTGTGAGCGCCGCTAGAAGAGTCATCTTCTGCAAGGGTGCTCACAATGGACGACCATTCGGACGACATAAGACGACCGTTGTCACCGCGCATAGAAGTGTACGCCGGCGGCGGCCGGAAACAGTGGCCAGATGATTTGAAGGCGCAGATTGTCGCGGACAGTCTCGAGCCGGGCGCGATCGTAACAGATGTCGCACGTCGCCATGGCTGCCGGCCCAGCAGGTGCATGACTGGCGGCGCCGGGCGCGTTCAGGTCAACTGGTGCTGCCAGCTGCGGCGGGTGCACTGTCGTTTGTGCCGTTGGTGTCGGAATCGTCGCCATCGGCGGCTGCAGCTCCCTCCGGGTCGCCGGAAGCAGCCGTTGTGACGGTTGAGCTCCATGGGGCACGAGTTGAGGTGCGAGGGACGCCTGGCCTTGCTGTGTTGAGTGATGTGTTTGTTGCGTTGCGCCGGACACGTTCATGCTGACGGCTCCCGCTGGCCTCATGATTTACGTTGCGACCCGACCTGTAGACTTCAGGAAGGGCGCGGATGGCCTGGCGCTGTTGGCGAAGGAGACGCTGGGCCACGATCCGATGGAGGGCGTGGCGGTGGTCTTCCGTGCGAAGCGCGCTGATCGGGTGAAGATCGTTGTCTGGGATGGTAGTGGCCTCGTGATGTATTGGAAACGGCTTGAGGGCAGCGCCTTCAAGTGGCCGCCGGTCGTTGACGGCGTCATGCGAATGAACGCCGCGCAGTTGTCCGCGCTTTTGGCCGGCATGGATTGGACACGCATGCATGCGCCTCGAATCCCGCATCCGAAAGCGCTTGCGTAGGACACAAATCGTCGCTGCATCGGGGCGCGAAGCATGGCAGAATCGGGCCAATGAGTGATTTGCCTGATGAGCTGCCGAGCGATCCAGCCGAGTTGCGTGCCTTTGCCGCGGCTCTGCTGGATCGCTGCGCCAGGCTCGAGCGGTTGCTCAAGCTTGCAAAAGACGCGCAGTTCGGTCGATCCTCGGAAAAGCTTGACGCTGATCAGCTCCAGCTTGTTCTGGAGGATATCGATCAGGCTGTCGCGGCTCTCAAGGCAGCCGAGGACCGCGCCAATCCCAAAACGCGCGAGAAGAGAGCTGCCGAGCGCAGGGCCAATCGTGGCAGGCTGCCGGAGCATTTCGCTAGCTGCGCTGTGGTCAGCGAGTGTCATTCCAAGGCCGTGAAGCTGACCCAAAAGGTACGCTGCGAATTTCAAGGTGTTTCCGTATTCTGCTCCGACTTCGCGGACAACCGTGGGAATATCACCGTGCAGCCGATACCGTTTTATGGATTCGTTCGCGCGCCCGCGCGCATTGCTAGCTGCACCCATAAAGATTTGCGCTAGATTGTCTGCCGTTCCGTTCGTAGAGAATTGCGCGCTAAAGTAACAGGCTGCGTATTCTTCCCAACATGAAACAGAAGTGCCGCCGAGCACATTCCGTCGAAGGTTTGAATATCGAGCCTGCATCAAGACGTTCGGGAACGCTTCGTCGCGAGCTTTCAAATCGTGAACGTGGCCGCACTCATGCGCGATGAGATAGAGAAGCTCACGATTGAATTCGACGCCCTCAATTCCTCGTAGAATGGTGGCATCGTAGACCATATGAGCTTTGACCACTCCATCCCGTAATACGGCCGGTGTCATTGCAACGCCCTGACCGTAAGTTTCCGCTGTTGCCGTAAGTGGCGTAGTTCCTTCGATCCCCCTATCAACGCTCGCTAATGCGCCTGCGTAATCATACGCAACACTCACTGCGTCCAGCCGTTCTAGGTTCAAATATTGCCCGAGCACCTGCAAATAAAGATGCAGAGTATCGGCAAATTTGCGTGCTGCTTCCGGGCTTTCGAAGCCGCCAAGAGTCATAGGGAGAGGAGCGGGAAGACTAGACGGAATCTCGGAAGCGTTGTCCGTTGTTTCACTTACCATTAGTCAGTCGCCATTCCTTTGGACCAACCATTTGCGCGTGCCATTGTCGTCTACTTGTAGTTCAATGTTTCCGTAGTAGCGCGTTGAGAAAACTGAATTTGCGTGAGTGCGATACTTGGGGCTTGCATCTGTCGGCGGCTTCTTGCCCACGGAAACGATCACCACAGAGGGTTTGATCGCCTTCAGGGCGTCAAGGTGGAAGCCGCTATCCCGGCCATGATGGGCCGCCTTCAATACGGCCGCGCCGAGCGCGGTCCCGTAATATTTCAACATGCCATCCCAAGCGGTCTGCTCCGCATCACCGGGGAGCAAGATCGATGTGCCGCGGTGTGTTACCCGAATAGCATAGCTAAGGTCGTTCGATTTCTCTGTGCTGTTGCACCAATTAACTAAGTCGGAAGTTGGTGACAGCAGTTGAATCGCGTCGCCTGTGCCGTTCCCTGCCTCGTCGCAGCCAAAGGCGTAATGGCGGTCACCGCGATGATAGTTCTTTGCGGTCAGTCCCAGCTTGCCGCTGCGAAGAGCTTGGTAGTATTCCCAATCTTCTTTGTCGGCATCGCTTTGGAAGCTGGGTGTGGGTTTCGTATGAGCAATGTCCCAAAAGTTCGTGAAACCGATCTCTTCGTGCAGACGCTTTATTCCCCGCATGTGATCTAGGTCGGGGTGGGTTAAAATGAACCGGAAAAGCGACCTCTTTGGATAGTTCTGCTTGATATAGGCAATGGGATCAGTCAGATCGCTGACAGCATCGGCGCGTGCCTCCACTAAAAGCGCCGTGCTGCCAAGTGCGTTGCTCTGTGAAGCTGCTCGTGCTTGAGCATATTCCTCGACCGTCTCTTTGTCCGGGTCCTGCGAATTGTTGATATCGATCAGGGTGAGGTTGCCGGACGGATGCTCTATTAGAGTCGCATCGCCGTGACCTACATTGAGAAAATGGACCTTCAGCATGATTACCTATCACCGGACGACAAGCTTCAACCGCTTGCCTTTTTTGTTCGCGATCTGGGAGCCGTGCCCGTCTTTGGGAGATGAGGGGACTCGGTACTAAGCAAAAGTTGCCGGGCATAGGTCCGGGATGCCTCTCGCACCGCCTCTTCCGATGAAAAAAGTGCAAGATAGGAGGCGTGCAGGAAGGCAATGACAAAAACCGGCGCCAGTCCCGTAAGGTCGTGCGGAATCAATTTATACCGATAGGCAGTTATGCAGCCGAAAACGATGGCGACATTCAAAGCAAGAGCGGGCCACTTCAGCGCATATAGATTGCGTCGGTAGCCGTATGTCACGTTTTCATTGAATAGGATTTCGAAGTGCTTTTTGTCGCGGGTGTTTTCGCGTAGCCATGTCGCTGCGCGCGTATAGAAGCTGTCCGCGGCCGCAGGATCAGCAGCCTCTTGGGCTGCGGTGGGAGCCTGTTCGTTAACTCTCGTAGCTAGCGCCGCGTGCATCCGCATCCTGGTCGGCTCATCGAAAGTAGGATCGCGATGGCGCAGTATTGTTGTGCTGGGGAGACCTCCCATGCGCTCATTGATCCCTGGCTCGATGTGTTTGCCTCGGCGCCTTGCGACATCAGCAAACACCATCAACAGAACCGTGAGTGCGGTTCCGGCAATTGCATGTGTCACGCCTAGTGACTTCCACGAGATAAGCACCCATGCCAAAGTGAGGGCCGGTGCTGCGGCGATGATAGCCGGGACGAGTCGAGCGAAAAAGGTGTACTTATCGAACTTGGGCAAGGGTTAGTCGTCCTCAACGTCAGATGAAAAGGCGATTGTGCTGGCATCGACCGTGCCAGCTCTACGGTCGTAGTCACTACGGAAGTTGATCCACGAATCATGTGTTGAGTGCACGATGTATCCGCGACGGGTGAACGCATTCGCTACCTTCTTGCGCGGGTAGATATCTTCGTTTTTGCCTACAGATGCGATTGCGTTGCCGCGACCTTGAGCTGGGAACGCGCCGAGCCACCGGTTGAGGACTGCCGGGGTGACGTTGCGTCGGCTGCCATGATGAGGAATCTGAACGAGAGTTGGCTGAAGACTGGGAAAATTGTTCTCAGCGTAGTCGGCTGCTTCGTTAAGCCCGTCTGGACCAACATCGGCGGTCAGCAGGATGCTCTTAGTACCGAATGTCCCCATCTGAACTACCGAAGTCTCGTTCGAAGCGGAGGTGCTTGGAGGGTTGTTGTCCAGCGTTTCGAGGTCGAGACGCTCCTTTATTTTTTCGACCACGTTGCGCAAAGCGCTTCCGAAGACCGATCCGAGTCCGGCCGTGTCACTCCGGTAAGCTGTGGGGGTCTTGTCGAGATCAGGAATGAGACGAACGTAGCGTTCACGACTAGGAGCCAAGACTTTGAAAGCACCTATCTGAGCACCTTGCAGAGGTGCACGGATTTGGATGCCTCGCTCGGCCGCAATTGTTTCCATCTCCACCAGATAGGGATGCATTTCCCGCATTCGCTTGACGAGGCCCTCACGAGTGTAGGCGCCGTGAAACTTATCGAGCACTTCGTCCACGTAGTCCCAGGGGCGGTTCATCCAGAGCGTGTGGATGGTAAAGCCCTCATGTTGGAGCACCTTTATCAGGCCGCACGCGTGATCATTGTCTGCGTGGGACAAGACGACATTGGCGATGTTGGCGGGCTTCGCGTAGTACCGCTCGACGTGGGAAATGATCTGCTCGCCAGTGTCGGTAAAGCCGCCATCCACATGTTGATGTAAAATGCGCTGTCTTGGTATCGCCCCATCGGACGACAATAGCGTCGCCATTGCTATCACCAGCCCGGAGGAAATCGATTTCGTACGGCAATGCACGCTCCTATGCACGGCCGTCGTCTCGGACGGTCGTGAGCTGAGGCGATCTGGGCAAAAATCGGAAAGTTGTGTAGGCCCCTAGGTGCAGCTATGTGGTGCGTCTGCCTTTTGAAGCAATAGTAAGAAAGGAGGAATCGCGCAGTTTTCCACTGACACTTGATTTATATATACGTCATCAGACCTGACGCATGCTGCACTAAGCCGCTTCTTTGGTGGCTGCATCGCTGCGTCGTGTGCGCGAAATATAGTCCGCAATGGCATCCACTGCTTGCCGCTTCTCAGCCTGCATCTCGTAACGGTCATAGGTCTTTCCGCTGCCGACAATGGCATGATGCGTGAGCGCCTCCGTCGTGTCGCGCGGGATTCCCATCGTCCGCGCCCAGGTCGTGGCTGACCGGCGCGCGTCATGGGGAGACCATTCGGCCATTTTCAACTTCAGCCGGAGACGGCGCACAGCTTGCGACAGGGCATGTCGGTCAATCGGCTTGTCGCCCTTGCCCCGAGTGGACGGGAAGACGTACGGGCTATCGTGTAACCAGCAGGCTCCATAGTTCGAATGCGCCCTTCTTCTCCACGCCACAACGGCGCACGCCATGCGGCGTAGACCCTCCCGGGAAGGGATTCGGAGCTCCTCACCGGGGGCACTCGAGAAAGGGCCCGCCGTGATGAAGTATGCCGGCGTCGCTATCACTGCTCCGTTCCCGGGTGCCCTCTTAACTAATAGGAGCGAGCCCCACGCCGGTCGGCAGCGCGGCCGGACCCAGGCTGATCGAGCAGAAAGACGGCTCATCACAAGGGTCAAACGCTGCCAATCGCCGTGGTTGCAATGGTAAAAGTTCCTTCGCCGACTTACTGGGGGCAGGATGGTTAAGGCATTTCGGAATTTGATCATGGCACTTACTTTGTGGGAGTTGCCGGCTGCAACATGTTTTGGAATTTCATGAACGACTATATGGCCTATGGCCTTGCGCTGGCGGCTTCAGTTGCAGCCGGCTTTTGCGTTGAGCGCATCTTCATCGAGCGGTCCCGTCGGGAGATGATCCGCCTCCATGGCGCGGACTGGCATTCGGCGGAGAACCGACAGCTCGACTCATGAGCATCACCTGTCGCGCGCTCATCGTTTTCATCATCCGATTGCTATCATCCGACTGCTCGCATTCGACCCGAGGGGCCTAGCCCGATGATCAAACCAGTCCATCCATTCCGGTTCGCACGCATCGAGCGCCTGCGAGAACTGCTTGAACCAGACTCCGACACGGCAGTTGATCTGAATGCGGGTGTGAGCACCACGGAGCTGGTGAGACCCGATCCGCCAATGCTCGATGCAGGCTTGATAATCGGTCGTGATCCAGGAAGGGGCGAACTGGGCCCTTCGTTGCGAGCCATGCGAGCACTACGGCACGGCAACCGGTCAATACGCCCGAGTAGAACCACGATCTGGAAGAGCGATGACCATAAGCCGGCCCCGAGGTAGGGGATGCCGAAAGCGAACTCGCGGCTCCGTTGGTCCTTATCGCTTACAATATTGCCACAGGGCTCTCGTCGTAGTCGTCACCAGCGCCAGCCGTCCGAACTAAGTCGGGCGCGAGGCTTACGGCAACAGCTGGCGGAGAAGCAGTGCATGAGCTGGCAACCTGATGATTGAAGGCGGCCCTATGTGGTGTCCCTCACCGGACGGCAGGTCGTCACTGGAAACCAGCACTATCTGCTCTGGCGACGTGGTCTCGAGAACCACTTCGAGCGACATTGCCGAGCCGACGCGGCGGCAACTCATGGCGTTAGTGGACAACCCAGCCAATGAGCGGCAAGAGCGGAGCCTCAAAGGACTCGGCGGGACCACTATACCTTCCTCCGTGGTACCTCGGCGAAGGTTGCCTCGAGCACAACGTGCTCGCGCCTATCGAGCGCCAACGAAACCCGTGCCCAAAGGTCGCGCGACGACGCGTCTCGTGGTGAAAGATCGACGAGCTTTCTTGTTTGTCGTCGGGCCGGGAGCGGCGGGCGAAGGTAGAGGGATGATCTTTTTTGCAGCGTGCCCGGGTTGTGCCCCAGACTTTTCGGGGCACAATGTAGAGGAAGCAAGTCGGTAAGTCACTAAAAAATGCTGGAGAAATGGTGGGCGCACAAGGGATCGAACCTTGGACCTCTCCCGTGTGAAGGGAACGCTCTCCCGCTGAGCTATGCACCCGAATCCATCATGCAGGCGGCCCGAGTTTCGGCCGCCGGCGCTTTGGAGCCCGCGATTTAGAAGTGCGGGCCCAAGGTGTCAAGTTTCGAGGCGCTGCCGGGCCGGAAAACCTTCCCCGAACCCGCAATTCGGCGGTGAGACGGTCTTGGGGCCGCTTACGCGCCCTGCTGGCGGGCGCGGGAGGCGTGGGCCTGGAGCGCGCGGATGCGTTCGGCCAGTGTTCCGCCGCCTTCGGGCAGGGTGCCGGCGGCCGCGCCGTTGGTCGCGGCGTCATTGGCCGGGCGCGGCGCCGGCCTCGGCGGCTGGCCGGCCTCGGCCGCAAGCAGGGCCTCGATCGGCGAGTTCGGCCCTTCGAGCTGCATCGCGAGCTTGGCCACTTCGGCTGCGATGTCGTTGATGCGTTCGCGCAGCAGCGCGTTCTCCATCCGCTCGGTCGCCCAGGAGCTTTCGGCCTGCTGCTGGATCGCGTTGATGTCGCGCTGGAGCTTGGCGCGCTCGTCGCGGGCGGTGCGCAGCTGCTCTTCCAGGGCGGTCTTTTCCGCGCGGATCGATTCCATTGCGGCCGACGATTTGCCGCCGCTCAAGGCCGCGATCTCGACGCGCAGCTCCTTGATGGTGCGCTCGGAACTCTCATTGGCCTGGCGGAGCTGGTTGTTCTCATAGTCGCGCTCGGCGAGCAGCTTGCCCTGCGTGGCAAGGCGTCCCTCGAGATCGCTGACGCGGCCCGACAGCATCTCGGCCTCTTTCACCTGCAACATGAGCTGGCGATCGAGGTCGGTGACGCGCTGGCTCAGATTCTCGACCCGGCCGCGGGCGTCGCCGAGCTCGCGGGAGGCGGTCTCGGATTCGGTGCGCTCCTGCGCCAGCCGCGCCTGCGTCGCGGCAAATTCCTTTTCGGCGTCACCGACGCGGTTCTTCAGCTCCTCGATCTGCGCACGGACCACAACCAGCTCGACCTGGCGGCTCTCCGCCATCATCGAGCGGTCTGACAGTTCGGAATTGATCTTTGCGAGCTCGCCCTGCTTGTCGGTCAGCGCGAGTTCGGCGGCACGCAGGGCCGCGGTCTTGGTGTTGAATTCCTCTTCGGTGGCGCGGAGCTGCTCCTTCACCGCCTTCTCGCGCGCTTCGAGCGCGAAGATCGTGGCGTTCTTCTCGCCGAGCTCGATCTTCATGCGGTTGATGGCGTCGCTCTTCTTGCCGAGCTCGGCGAGCTGGCTCGTGGTCTTGTTCTTGAGCTGGTCGACGCTCATCTCCAGCCGTCGCGCCGACATGGCGAATTCGGCGCGGAGCTGGTCCTTGTCGGCCTGGATCTCGGCCATCGACAACGGCGTGGCGGCCTCGAGCCGGCGCGTGGTCAGGCGCACGGCGCGGTTATGCACCAGCGGCACGATCGCGAGCCCGCACAGCATCGAGAGCAGGAAACCGATCGCCAGGTACATGATCGGTTCGACCATGGGCCAGAACTCCCAAAGCTAAGGAAAAATTTACCAAGGACATTGCATGCGGGGCCGGCAAAAAGCCAGCCCCGACATGTCGTTAACCTTGATCCGTCGCCGCAGGGGAAAGCGGGACCCTAGAACGGGTTCCAGGTCGCGCGCGGGGTGAATTTCAAATAGCCGATATTGGCTCCCAGCCGCAGGCCGAGGCCCGAGCGGATCGGCACCAGCACGATGTTGTTGGCGGTGAGTGCCGTCATGCCGAAGCCGCCGATGATGTAGGCCGAGCCGTCGAGGCCGGCGAAGCGCTGGTAGATCGCGTTGGTGGCGGGCAGATTATAGACCAGCGTCATGGTACGCGCGCCGTCGCCACCCCAGTCGAAGCCGAGCGAGGGACCCTGCCAGTAGACGCGCAGGTCACCGGCGTTCTTGGTGTAGAGCGTGCCTTCGCCGTAGCGCAGGCCGGCGACGAAAGCGCCGGATCCTTCCTCACCGAGGATATAGCCGTTGGGCAGGCCCCATTGGCTGACCGCCTTCTCGATGATCGAGGCGAGACCGCGCGAGACGTTGCCGAAGAAGCGGTGGCCGGCGTTCACGAGTTCGTCCGGCCCATAGGTGCTGGGCGTCTGGGTCCGCTGCGGCGGCGGCAAATCGGGCGGCGGCGGCTGCTGGGCGGAAGCCGGACTGATCCACCCGACCATCGCGGCAAGCGCGACTGCGGCAAGGCGTGATGCGAAAGTCATAAAAGAACCCCTGGTACCGAATCCGGTCGCTTCCTTAACCTGACGCCAACAGGCGCGGCTCTAGGTTGCGCCGGATGTCCCCTCGACTCGGATGTTATCCGCAGCAACTATGACGGCAGAACGGCAGGAAGCCAGCCCTTTGCGCCCCGGAATTGCCTTGATCGGCCTTCTGGTCTGCATGCTGTCGGGCATTTGGATCCTCTGCGTGGGGGGGCCGGCGCAGGCGGCCACCACCGAGCGGATCGTCGTCAACCGCTTCAGCGGCGTGGCGATCGAGGGCTTCGACCCCGTGGCCTATTTCGTCGCTGGCACGGCCGTGCAGGGGACGGCCGAGTTCGAGGCGAACCTGTGGGGCGCAGTCTGGCGCTTTCGGAACGAGGGCAACCGCGCCTCTTTCCTGGCGCATCCCGAGGTCTACGGGCCGCAGTTCGGCGGCTACGATCCGGTCGATATCGCCCGCGGGGTCACCATCGCCGGCAACCCCCGTTTCTTCGCGATCGCGGCGCAGCGGCTCTATCTGTTCAGCCGGGAAGCCAATCGCGACGGCTTCGCCGCCAATCCCGAGCGCTTCCTCTATGAGGTGGGCAAGCGCTGGCCGGCCCTCCAGGACAAGCTCAGCCAGTAGGCCCCTTTACGATTTCAGACTCTTGCCGCCTGCGGGTCACCCCAGGCGATGAACTCCGGGATAATGAAGCCGCCATCGTGCCGCTCGCCGAAGCGGAGCGCGCCGCCCTTGCCGTCGGTCACGCTGCCGCCGGCCGCGGTCACGACCGCGTAGCCCGCCCCGACGTCCCATTCACAAGTGGGCCCGAAGCGCGGATAGATGTCGGCACTGCCTTCCGCGATCCGGCCGAATTTCACGGCCGAGCCGACCGTCTTCCTGACGGCGTTGGGGCGGTGATCGATGAAGTCCTCGGTTCGGGGATCTCCATGCGAACGGCTCACCGCGGCGATCCAGGGCTCGCCCAGGGGCGGCAACTTGCGGGTATGGATCGGCTCGGCAGCGCCGATCGTCGCGCCATCGAACCTGACGCGCTCGGCGCCGCGGCCGACGATGCCGCGCCAGAGCAGCCCGAGCGCGGGCGCGCTGACGATGCCCAGCAGCGGCACGCCCGATGTCACCAGGGCAAGGTTGACGGTGAACTCGTCGCGCCCGGCGACGAACTCCTTGGTGCCGTCGAGCGGATCGATCAGGAAGAAGCTGTCGCGGAACGGCGGCGAGGCGAGCTGGGTCCGCTCTTCCGAGAGCGTCGGGATGTCGCCCGCAAGCTGCGCCAGCCCGTCCGCGATGATGCGGTCGGCGGCAAGGTCGGCCTCGGTCACCGGCGAGCCGTCCTGCTTGCCGTCGACCCGCATCGCCGCGCGGTTGACCGCGAGGATGGCTTCGCCCGCCTCCACCACCAGCGCGGTGAGCGGCTCCATCAGGTGGAAGGCGGCCGCGCCGTCGATGATCCGCTTCACCTGCATGCCTCATTCATCGGCAATTCCATCCCTCCTCAGTGATTCGCCGCGGCATTAGGGCCGCTTCGAACCGATCGCAAGCTAGCTGCCACGTGCCAGCGAATGTTAGAACCTGAGGCATTCGTCAAGCATGCTTGATTCGCCGCGTCCGCGCCGTGCAATTCCAGGAACCCTTTATGTCTGACGCTTCGTCACCCGCTACCGCCACCGCTCCAGATGCGCTCGAACTCGCTGCGCTGCTGTGCTCGCGGGTCTGCCACGATCTCATCAGCCCTGTCGGCGCCATCGTCAATGGGCTCGAAGTGCTCGACGACGATCCCAAGCCCGACGACCGCGAGTTCGCACTCGACCTGATTCGCAAGAGCGCGAAAACCGCCTCCGCCCGCCTCCAGTTCTGCCGTCTTGCCTTTGGTGCGGCCGGCTCGTCCGGCGCGCAGATCGATCTCGGCGATGCCCAGACCATGGCGCGCGGCCACATCGAGGACGGCAAGTGCTCGATCACCTGGAATCTGCCGCGGATCCTGCTGCCGAAGAATCGCGTCAAGCTGTTGCTCAACATGCTGGTCGTTTCGCAGCACACGATCCCGCGCGGCGGCACGCTGACGATCGACCCGATCGGCGAGGGCGAGACCATGAGCTTCCGCATCACCGCGACCGGACATAATGCGCGCCTGCCGCAGAACATCTCCGAGCTCCTGAGCGGCGAGCGCGGCCCGGCCGCGGATGCGCACGCGATCCAGCCTTATTATACGCGGCTGTTGGCAGAGGCCTGCGGGCTCACCGTGAGGCTCGCGCATGAAGGCGAGGCCATCACCATCATCGCTTCGTAGACACGCAGCCGCTCTCAAACGTTAATCGAATCTTTACAAGGCGCTTCGGCTTGTCCGGAGCGCCTTATCTCTTTGTTGATTCCGTTCTTTTCCACATACTCAACCAATATTAAACGCTTTGCGGTGAAGCTGGCCCCATTCCGAATTGGCGCATCACGTCTTGTGTGCGCGCCCTCCCTGTATGAAGGCCTGTTTTCATGGATGATCTGTTGCGGGAGTTTTTGACGGAAACCAGCGAGAGCCTGGACACCGTGGACAATCAGCTGGTGAAGTTCGAGCAGGAGCCGAACAACGCCAAGATCCTGGATAACATCTTCCGCCTGGTCCACACCATCAAGGGGACGTGCGGCTTCCTCGGATTGCCGCGCCTGGAAGCGCTGGCGCATGCCGGCGAGACGCTGATGGGCAAATTCCGTGACGGCATGCCGGTGACGGGGCAGGCGGTGACGGTGATCCTGTCGTCGATCGACCGCATCAAGGAAATTCTGGCCGGGCTGGAGGCGACCGAAGCCGAGCCCGAGGGTACCGACCGCGATCTCATCGACAAGCTGGAAGCGATGGTTGAGCAGGGCATGGCGGCCATGGCGGCAGGCGCCGCTGCTGCTCCCGTAGCCGAAGCGCCGCCGCTGGTGCCGGAAGCACCTGTCGCAGTTGAAGCCGCGCCGACCTCCGGCGTGCTGGCCGACCCGAGCCTGGAGCGTCCGCTGCGTCCGGGCGAAGTCTCGCTCGACGAGCTCGAGCGCGCCTTCCGCGAGACCGCGATCGAAGTGCCGGTCCCGGTTGCCAAGGCCGAAGTCAAGGCCGAGCCCGCGCCGGCCGCTGAAGCCCCGGCGCCTGTCGCCAAAGAGGCAAAGGCACCCAAGGAAAAAGCCGCGCCGAAGAAGTCGATCGCCGACGAGGGCGCCGGCGAGGGAGCCAGCATCGCCAACCAGTCGATCCGCGTCAACGTGGATACGCTGGAGCATCTGATGACCATGGTCTCCGAGCTGGTGCTGACCCGCAACCAGCTGTTGGAGATCTCCCGCCGCAACGAGGACACCGAGTTCAAGGTGCCGTTGCAGCGGCTGTCCAACGTCACCGCCGAGCTGCAGGAAGGCGTCATGAAGACGCGCATGCAGCCGATCGGCAATGCCTGGCAGAAGCTGCCCCGCATCGTTCGCGACCTCTCGAGCGAACTCGGCAAGCAGATCGAGCTGGAGATGCACGGCGCCGACACCGAGCTCGACCGCCAGGTGCTCGACCTGATCAAGGACCCGCTCACCCACATGGTGCGCAACTCCGCCGATCATGGCCTGGAGACCCCCGCCGAGCGTCTCGCCGGCGGCAAGGGCGAGCAGGGCACCATCCGCCTGTCCGCCTATCACGAAGGCGGCCACATCATCATCTGCATCGCCGACAACGGCCGTGGCCTGAACACCGACAGGATCAAGGCCAAGGCGATCTCTTCAGGGTTGGTCACCGAGGCCGAGCTCGAGAAGATGAGCGAAGCCCAGATCCACAAGTTCATCTTCGCGCCGGGCTTCTCGACCGCTGCCGCCATCACCTCGGTGTCGGGGCGTGGCGTCGGCATGGACGTGGTGCGCACCAATATCGACCAGATCGGCGGCACCATCGACATCAAGTCGGTCGCCGGTGAAGGCTCCTCCGTTACCATCAAGATCCCGCTGACGCTCGCCATCGTCTCCGCGCTGATCGTGGAAGCCGCCGGCGACCGCTTTGCGATCCCGCAGCTCTCCGTGGTCGAGCTGGTGCGGGCCCGCGCCAACTCGGAGCACCGCATCGAGCGCATCAAGGACACCGCGGTTCTCCGGCTGCGCAACAAGCTGCTGCCGCTGATCCACCTCAAGAAGCTGCTCAAGATCGACGACGGCGCCGTCTCCGATCCCGAGAACGGCTTCATCGTGGTGACGCAGGTCGGCAGCCAGACCTTCGGCATCGTCGTCGACGGCGTGTTCCACACCGAAGAAATCGTGGTCAAGCCGATGTCGACGAAACTGCGTCACATCGACATGTTCTCGGGCAATACCATCCTGGGCGACGGCGCGGTCATCATGATCATCGACCCCAACGGCATTGCCAAGGCGCTCGGCGCCGCCGGCTCCTCGGCCCATGACATGAACAACGAGAACGGGACGCACAGCATCGGATCGGGCGAGCAGACCACCTCGCTGCTGGTGTTCCGCGCCGGCTCATCCCAACCCAAGGCGGTCCCGCTCGGGCTCGTCACGCGCCTGGAAGAGCTGCCGGCCGACAAGATCGAGTTCTCGAACGGCCGCTACATGGTGCAGTACCGCGAGCAGCTGATGCCGCTCGTCGCCATGGAGAGCGTCACCATCGCGAGCCAGGGCGCCCAGCCGATCCTGGTGTTCTCCGACGACGGCCGCTCCATGGGCCTCGTCGTCGACGAGATCATCGACATTGTCGAGGAACGGCTCAACATCGAGGTCGGCGGATCCTCCTCCGGCATTCTCGGCTCGGCCGTGATCAAGGGCCAGGCCACCGAAGTGATCGACGTCGGCCATTTCCTGCCGATGGCGTTCTCCGACTGGTTCACCCGCAAGGAGATGAAGCCGTCGCTGCACTCGCAATCGGTGCTGCTGGTCGACGACTCGGCGTTCTTCCGCAACATGCTGGCCCCGGTGCTCAAGGCGGCCGGCTACCGCGTCCGCACCGCGCCGACCGCGCAGGAGGGCCTCGCCGCGTTGCGCGCGCAGACCTTCGACGTGGTCCTGACCGACATCGAGATGCCCGACATGAACGGGTTCGAGTTTGCCGAGACCATCCGCTCCGACAGCAATCTGGGTGCGATGCCGATCATCGGGCTCTCCGCGCTGGTGTCGCCGGCGGCGATCGAGCGCGGCCGTCAGGCCGGCTTCCACGACTATGTCGCCAAGTTCGACCGTCCCGGTCTGATCGCGGCGCTGAAGGAACAGACCGCGGGCGCCGCCGGTGCCTCCGAGCTGAGCCGCGCAGCAGCGTAACCAGCGGGATCAGGAGATACGCAACATGACCAAGAAGACCCAGTCCGGCGAAGGCGCCATGGTCGAATACGTCACCGCGATGATCGGCGGCCAGCTGTTCGGCCTGCCGATCTCCCGCGTCCAGGACGTGTTCATGCCCGAGCGCGTCACCCGCGTGCCGCTGTCCTCGCGCGAGATCGCGGGCGTGCTGAACCTGCGCGGCCGCATCGTCACCGTGGTCGACATGCGCGCCCGGCTCGGCCTGCCCAAGCCCGAGGACGGCAAGATCCCGATGGCGGTCGGCGTCGACCTGCGCGGTGAATCCTATGGCCTCCTGATCGACCAGATCGGCGAAGTGCTGCGGCTCGCCGAGGACGGCATGGAAGAAAACCCCGTCAATCTCGACCCCCGCATGGCCAAGCTTGCCGGCGGCGTCCACCGTCTCGACGGCCAGCTCATGGTCGTCCTCGACGTCGATCGCGTCCTCGAGCTCGCGCCCGAGATGATGGCGGCCTGATACGCCGGCACATCCGCCGACGTACCTGCAATTGGAAGTGCCCCCGCAAAAGGGGTGGAAGCAGAGGTTCACATGCGAACTTGTCTCGTCGTTGATGATTCCAGCGTCATCCGCAAGGTTGCGCGCCGGATCCTGGAAGGCCTCGACTTCCAGATCCTCGAAGCCGAGGACGGTGAGAAAGCGTTGGAGGCCTGCAAGCGCGGCTTGCCCGATGCGGTCCTGCTCGACTGGAACATGCCGGTGATGGACGGCTACGAGTTCCTCGGCCATCTCCGGCGCATGCCCGGTGGCGACCAGCCCAAGGTCGTGTTCTGCACCACCGAGAACGACGTCGCGCATATCGCGCGCGCGCTGCACGCGGGCGCCAACGAGTACATCATGAAGCCTTTCGACAAGGACATCGTGACGGCGAAATTCCAGGAAGTCGGCCTTATCTGAGCGACTGCCCCGGAGGCTGAACGGCTCCTTCGGCGTTTGTTTTCAACTGACCGTTTCAGTCTGAGTTGGTGAGTAAATGAGTGTTGCGTTCGCAGGTAATTCGACCCCGGGCTCGTCGCGGGAAGCCGGACCGTTGCGGGTGATGATCGTCGATGACTCCGTCGTCATTCGCGGTCTGATCTCGCGCTGGGTCGGTGCCGAGCATGACATGGAGGTCGCGGCCTCGCTGCGCACCGGGCTCGAGGCGGTCAACCAGATCGAACGCATCAACCCCGACGTTGCCGTGCTCGATATCGAAATGCCCGAGCTCGACGGTATCTCGGCGCTGCCGCAACTCCTGGCGAAGAAGCGCGATCTCGTCATCATCATGGCCTCGACGCTGACCCGCCGTAACGCGGAGATCAGCTTCAAGGCGCTGTCGCTCGGCGCGGCCGACTATATCCCGAAGCCGGAATCGACGCGTGAGGCGTCGGCTGCGGACATCTTCCATCACGACCTGATCCAGAAAATCCGCCACCTCGGCGCACGGCTGCGCCGCAAGCCCGCGGTTGCGAGCCCGCCGCTCGCGCCCGCAAGCCCGGCTCCGGCTGCACGTGGACCGCTTGTCGCGCGGCCTGCCGCGCCGGCTCCGGCCCTGCATGCGCCGTCACCGTCCTCGCCGCTGTCCACGCGTCCGTTCTCGACCCAGGCACCGAAGGTGCTGCTGATCGGCTCATCGACCGGCGGTCCTCAGGCGCTGATGGCACTCGTCGCCGAGCTCGGCCCCGTGATCGACCGCGTCCCGGTGCTGATCACCCAGCACATGCCGCCGACCTTCACCACCATTCTCGCCGAGCATCTGGCACGCACGAGCCGCAAGCCGGCAGCCGAAGCCGTCGATGGCGAGCCGGTGAAGCCGGGCCGCATCTATCTTGCGCCGGGCGGCAAGCACATGCGCGTCGTGCGTAGCGGCGTCGACGCGGCGATCGCGCTCGACGACGGCCCCGCCGTCAATTTCTGCAAGCCCGCGGTCGATCCGCTGTTCACCTCCGCCATCGATATCTGGCACGGGGCCATCCTCTCCGTGATCCTGACGGGCATGGGCTCGGACGGCATGCGCGGCGGCAAGGACATCGTCGCCGCCGGCGGCAGCGTGATCGCGCAGGACGAAGCTTCCAGCGTGGTCTGGGGCATGCCGGGCGCGGCGGCCAATGCCGGCATCTGCGCGGCGATCCTGCCGCTCAACCAGATCGGCAGCCGGGTCAACCGCCTGTTCGCGGGAGACCGCTCGTGACGCCGGTTGACTACGAGTATCTGCGCAAATTCCTGAAAGAGCGCTCCGGTCTCGATCTCTCCCCGGACAAGCAGTATCTGGTCGAGAGTCGGCTCCTGCCGCTGGCTCGCAAGGCGAGCCTTACCGGTATTCCGGATCTTGTGCTGAAGATCAGGAACGGCGACGGGCGGCTCGCAAGCGACGTGGTCGAAGCGATGACCACCAACGAGACCTTCTTCTACCGCGACAAGATCCCGTTCGATCATCTGCGCGAAACGATCCTGCCGGGGCTGCTTCGGGCGCGTGCGGCGCGCAAGTCGCTGCGCATCTGGTCGGCGGCGTCGTCGACGGGACAAGAGCCCTATTCCATCGCGATGTGCGTGAAGGAGATGGGCGCAGCCTTCGCCGGCTGGCGCATCGAGATCGTCGCCACCGATCTGTCGCAGGAGGTACTGGAGAAATCCAAGGCCGGCGTCTACAGCCAGTTCGAGGTGCAGCGCGGCCTGCCGATCCAGCACCTGATGAAATACTTCACGCAAGCGGGCGAGGTCTGGCAGCTCAATGCCGACATCCGCGCGATGGTGCAGTTCCGCCAGCTCAATCTGTTGCAGGACTTCTCCCATCTCGGCACGTTCGACGTGATCTTCTGCCGCAATGTGCTGATCTATTTCGACCAGGACACCAAGGCCGTGATCTTCGAGCGCATGGCGAAAGTTTTGGAAGCCGACGGTACGCTGCTGCTCGGCGCCGCCGAATCCGTCGTCGGCATCACCGACGCGTTCCGCCCGATCGCCGAGCGTCGTGGTCTCTATCAGCTCAACCCGACGCGCTCCGGCCGCCCGATGGGCGGATTGATGCCGCCGTCGTTGAAGGTGGCAGCTGCGCGGTGAGTTCTCTTACCTCGCCCCGCTTGCGGGGAGAGGTCGGATTGCATCGGAGATGCAATCCGGGTGAGGGGGATTCTCCGCGAGTCCATTTGTCATTATTTTTGCGGAAGCAGCCCCTCACCCCAACCCTCTCCCCGTAAGAACGGGGAGAGGGAGATCACTTCACAGAATCGCATGTGGCAGAAACCGCGAGCCGTTGCCGGTGATCGGGCTCTCGTCCTCGCGGATCGACAGGCCGCAGGGTTCGTGATCCACCAGCCAGCTTCCCACCACCGGATAGAAGTCTGAGAAGTTCGGTAGCGGCGCGAGCGCCTGCCGCACGAATCCTTCGGCGCCGTAGGGGCCTGCCTGCTCGTCGAGCGGCATTCCGCCTGCTACCAGCGTGATATTGGCGCCTTCGCGCGACAGCAGCGGCTTGCGCACATAGGAGCTGCCGAGCCCGGCTGCCCGCGGATCGTCCTCGAAGAACGCCGGCAGCAGATTGGGATGGTTCGGAAACATCTCCCAGAGCAGCGGCAGGATGCCCTTGTTGGAGAGCACCGCCTTCCACGGCGGTTCGATCCAGCGTGTCGGTGCGTCCTTGAGCTTTGCGCCGAAGCTGTCGTGAAACATCCATTCCCAGGGATAGAGCTTGAAGGCGAGCGCGATGTCGCGGTCGTCGAGATCGACGAAGCCGCCGGAATCATTGCGCCAGCCGATCGCCTCGATGTCGAGCAGCGTGGTTGCAAGTCCGGCCTGGCGCGCGGTGTCTTCGAGATAGGCAAGCGTGCCGGCATCCTCCTCATTGCCTGTGGTGCCGGTGAGATGGACGTGGCGCCCCGCGGCAATCTGCTTCCAGGCTTCGATCAGTCGTTCGTGGATGGAGTTGAACTGGTCGGCCCGCGACGGAATGATGCGCCGTTCGATCGCCTGTTCGAGCCAGGTCCATTGAAACACCGCGGCTTCGAAAATCGAGGTCGGCGTGTCCGCGTTGTATTCGAGCAGCTTTGCCGGTCCCTTGCCGTCGAATTTCAGATCGAGTCGGCCATAGAGGCTGCGGTCGTCTCGTGCCCAGCTCTCGGCAATCAGGCTCCAGAACGCGTCGGGTATTTTCAAGCGCTGCAGATGGCGCTCGTCGCCGATGACCCGGCCGGCGAGCTCCAGGCACATCGCGTCGATCTCGCCGGTCGGCGTCTCGATGCCGCGCTCGATCTCGTCGAGCGTGAAGGCGTAGTAGGCGCGCTCGTCCCAATAGCGCTCGCCGTCGATGGTGTGGAAGGCGAAGCCGCATTGCTCGGCGATCTGCCGCCAGTCGTCGCGCTCGGGGCAGACGATGCGTCGCATGGGTCAGCCGCCGCCGGAGAAGCCATGGCCAAACGAGCCGAAGCCGCCGCGGCTCACGCCGCCGGAGCCTGAATCGGACGACGTTCCGGACGAGGAATGGCTCGAGGAGTCGCTGCTGAAGAAACTCGATCGCGACGAGCTGCCGCCGCCGCTGGAGGAACTGCGGCTACTGCTGCACGAGGTGCTCGCTTGCACCGCTGGGTCCGTGCCGACAGGAGTGGGCTCGCAATTCTGCCGCGGCATCAGCGTGTAGGCGGTGGTGCCGACCGCGATCGTGCCCATCACCAGCAGCGCGACACGGCCGGAGCGCTTCACCGGCTGTTGCGCAGGCGGCGGTCCTGCCGCCGGCCGGCGCTTGCCGAACTGCTGTTTGGAGGGTTTGTCGGCCATATCAGTGGATCATGTCAGTAGATCATGCAGGCGGCGTTGAGCAGGCCCGCGGCAAGCGAGGACAGCCCGAGCCAGATCGCAGGCGCAAGCTCGCCGGCCGCGATCCGCGCCGGCAGATTCGGCACCGGCACCCTCACCAGAAAGAGCACGATGATCTGCACGATCAGCGCGATGACCGCCCAGATCAGGCAATCCAGCACATTGGCCGAATGCGCGATGGCGCTGACCAGCGGCGCCACGAAGCCGAGCAGGCTGAGGCCGAGTGCAATCGCCGCGGCCGGCTCGTTGTCGCGGATCAGCTGGAATTCGTTGTACGGCGTGATGCGGGTGTAGACGAACAGATACGTCACGATCGCGATCAGCCCGGTGCAGAAATAGACCAGGAAGGCGGGCAGGCCGGCGAGTGATTGCAGGATCATAGGAAGGTCCGATGGATTAAGGCGCGACACTGCACGATCACTTGGTCGAGGCGTCGACGCCATCGGTTCGATTCCAAATGCCAAGCTATGGTGCTGCCTCGTCTGACCGGTCCGTGCGGATCACCCGCCACACAGTTGCAGCCACACTTGGTTGGATTCAATACTTGAAAGTTCCAGCGACGGTGTGCTTTGCTCGATAAGCATCGATATAGTTCTTGCACGCGGTCTTGAATTCGGCGGGCAAGGGAACGCTTCTGTTTGTTTGATTGGTCTGGGAGCGCAGCCGCTTGTCGATGTTGTCAAGGATGGTTCGCGTTGTCTTGTAATCGGGATTCTCCCCGACCTTCGCGCTCAGCAATGCGCGTGTCTGTTCGATTGCATCATAGTTTTCAAAGTAAGCCCAGGGCGCCACGACCGAGACAATTCCGAGCAGGTTCGCTCGACCATTCTTGCCGTAGTCTGTGCTATCGAGCTCTGGATCGTTGAGGTGGGCGATGGGGACGCAGACGGTGGTGTTATCAATGATGTTGCCAAGGATAAGAACGGAATTGAGCCTCGCATCGTAGATGTCGCTGCGCGCTGCGTAAGTCAGAACCGAGACGACAGCAATATTATCGTTGTCTCGAAACAGCGAGATGAACTCATTCAACTTCGTGGTATCGTTTGGGGTTCCGGACGCTGCATCGAGGGCGCCTTGCCTCGCCATGATGGCTCGCAGCGCAGCCGTCGCACTCAAGAGCTTGCTGCCCCCATCCGGAGGCATCTTTGGGGATGTGATGCCCGGTTCGAGCCCACCAATGACCGTGACAAGGCAGGGGACCGCAATCTTGATGTCTTGCAGCAGAGCGTCGGGTACGATGGGGACGCCCTTCGAAGGTATGCCGCTGGTCGTCGCTTGATACTGGGCGCACACGCCGGCTTCTTGCGCGCTCGCCCGATCGTATGGATAGGCACTCATCGCAATGAGCGTGAACAATGCAAAGCGAGGCAATAGAGTTATCACTTCGTCACCACTTCTGGAGGTTCTGTAGCAGCCGGCTGACTCGGGGCTTTGAGTGCGCCTTTGGCGTCGAAGTTCTGTCCGTTGTTTGGATTGCTCGCCAATTTGCGGTTTGCCTCCAGCAGTGCATCAGCTTGCTTGTCGTTCTGAAGATTGACGCAGACCACTTCTTCGTACTCGGGAAAGTCCTGGCCCCCGGAAGTTTGCCGGAAGCTCGATTTATTTAGCCGGATAACGAATTCTCTGGGTACCATATCGACGAGCTGGTCGAATTTTCCGTTGATCCTATGGTCGCTAACGGCGTTGGTGCCGCTCTCCGGCATGCGATAGAACATCCCGGAGATGCGCTTTCTCGACGAGCTTTCGTCGTCCTCTTCAGGGGATGCCTGCAGAGTCAGGGCTTTTGACTTTTCGCAGCCGATTCCCTTTCCCTTCGAGGCTGCTTTGTTTTTAGACTTGGTCTCGCTCGACTGAGCGGCGGTTTCAATTGTATTCAAGTCTGCCAGCGTATAGGGCACAAAAACTTCGATGTACGAATTTCCGCGCAAGACCGACGGAATTGGCGTGCCGTCGATGAAGAACTGCGAGGTGTAATATGCGATCTTCGATGATCCGTCAGTGCTCTTGATAAGCACGCGCAAGTACTTCTTTTCGGCCCTGAATGTGTCCGCCATCATGGGATAATACGTCACCATCCCGAATGCTACGCACAGGGCGAGTACTCCGGCGCCCCCTGCTATTGCTACATTGTACTTTGCAGCTGTCGTATCCGAACTGAAATTGCCGGCGCTCTGCGTACCCGTTCCGTAAAGAAGGAGGGCAATCCCCAGGACAACGAGGACGAAAGTGAACGCCGCATGCATTGTCTCAATTCGCCATTGAGCGATGAATAGCAACACACCGCCTAACAGCATGTAGAATAAGCCGCTGCTCGTAAATCCGAGACAGAATTCGCGAAATGTTTTGGGAGAGGTGTCGCTTGGTCGCTTGAGATTTGCGATGTCGTCGTTGAGCTTCTTGAGGGTAGCCTGTAGGTCGAACTGTTCGTTCGACTTTTGACCTTCGGGATTTTTATTCGCGTCTTCCGCGTTCTCTCGCATTGGGCTGCCTCGTCGAAATAATTACTCGATTAAATGACTTGCGTATTATTCAGTGGTCCGAGGGGTCTTCCTCGAGTGGGGCGTAGCGATCGGAATGCTTAGTTTGAACAATCTTCAGGTGAGATATTTTTACACTAGCGCATAGGTTGATGTTCTTTCAAGGGGGCGCGGAAACCGTTGGTACGGCACCATTGCATCCCCCCAAAAAACAAAACCCCGCCATTTGCGGCGGGGTCCAGGCTGGGAGGAGCAAGCCCCGAAGGGCTCGCGGGTAAAACCCAGGATCAGGCGGGAATGCGCTCTTCGACCTCGTGCGGCTCGCGCAGCACGTAGCCGCGGCCCCACACCGTCTCGATGAAGTTGCGGCCTTCCGAGGCATTCGCGAGCTTTTTGCGGAGCTTGCAGATGAAGACGTCGATGATCTTCAGCTCGGGCTCGTCCATGCCGCCATAGAGGTGGTTGAGGAACATTTCCTTGGTGAGGGTCGTGCCCTTGCGGAGCGAGAGCAGCTCCAGCATCTGGTATTCCTTGCCGGTCAGATGCACGCGCTGGCCGCCGACTTCCACCGTCTTGGTGTCGAGGTTGACGACGAGGTCGCCGGTCTGGATCACCGACTGGGCATGGCCCTTGGAGCGGCGCACGATCGCGTGGATGCGGGCAACCAGCTCGTCCTTGTGGAAAGGCTTGGTCATGTAGTCGTCGGCGCCGACGCCGAGACCCTTGACCTTGTCCTCGATGCCGGCGAGGCCGGAGAGGATCAGAATGGGTGTCTTGATCTTGGAGACCCGGAGCTGCTTGAGCACGTCGTAGCCGGACATGTCGGGCAGGTTGAGGTCGAGAAGGATAATGTCGTAATCGTATAATTTACCGAGATCGACGCCTTCTTCCCCCAAATCGGTCGTGTAGACGTTGAAGCTCTCAGACTTCAACATCAGCTCGATCGACTGCGCGACGGCGCTGTCATCTTCAATCAGCAAAACGCGCATGCCAGTTCCCCATAGTCGCCGCTCCTGGGCGTCAGGTCGGCCGCATTCGCGGCACACAACAAAACGCCTTTGAACAACTGATTCGGATCCTGACAACAGATGGTTAACAAATTCTGATTCTGGAACGCAAGCCCTGTAGATGCAATTTTCGTCGAATCGCCCTAAGGTCTTGTGTGCGAAGCAGCTTTCGTTATCCGGTTGCGTTCAAGTTCCACTTTAAGAGACGGGCCTAACCGACTCCCGCGACTCAGCCTTCTTCTGAAGGGGAGCCACGCTCAGTCACAAAGACAGTGACGCAATGATTAACGATGCGGGTAAACACGAAGTTAAGCGCCGTTCAGAAATATGGCGAAACTTAAGGTTTTCGCCACGAAGCCCGGGATTATGAAGGCGATCACCTCATGAAGGCCCTCTAATGAAGGCTCTTGCCGAACAGATCGGCGATATTGACGGCATCAATATTTATGGCCGTGTGGTCGGCGTGCGCGGCCTGATGGTCGAGGTAGCCGGCCCGATCCATGCGATGTCGGTCGGCGCGCGGCTCGTGATCGAGACCGGCGGCAACCGTTCCATCCCCTGCGAGGTGATCGGCTTCTCCGGCAACAATGCCGTCGTGATGCCGTTCGCCGGCCTCGACGGCGTGCGGCGCGGCTGCAAGGCCGTCATCGCCAATGCCGCAAATCAGGTGCGGCCTTGCGCGGCCTGGCTCGGCCGCGTCGTCAATGCGCTCGGTGAGCCGATCGACGGCAAGGGGCCGCTGCCGCAGGGCCCGGCGCCGATGCCGTACCGCAATTCGCCGCCGCCGGCGCACTCGCGCAAGCGCGTCGGCGCGCCGCTCGATCTCGGCGTGCGCGCGATGAACACGTTCCTGACCTGCTGCCGCGGCCAGCGCATGGGCATCTTCGCAGGCTCCGGCGTCGGCAAGTCGGTGCTGCTGTCGATGCTCGCGCGCAACGTCGATGCCGCCGTCAGCGTCATCGGGCTGATCGGCGAACGCGGCCGCGAGGTGCAGGAATTCTTGCAGGACGACCTCGGCGACGAGGGCCTCGCGCGTTCCGTCGTCGTGGTCGCGACCTCCGACGAGCCGGCGCTGATGCGCCGCCAGGCCGCGTATCTGACGCTTGCGATCGCCGAATATTTTCGCGACGAGGAGCAGGACGTCCTTTGCCTGATGGATTCGGTGACGCGCTTTGCCATGGCCCAGCGCGAGATCGGCCTGTCCGCGGGCGAGCCGCCGACCGCCAAGGGCTACACGCCGACCGTGTTCACCGAGCTGCCGAAGCTTCTGGAGCGCGCCGGTCCGGGCCTGGGGGAGGGCGCCATCACCGCGATCTTCACGGTGCTGGTCGATGGCGACGACCATAACGAGCCGATCGCGGATGCCGTACGCGGCATCCTTGACGGCCACATCGTGATGCAGCGCTCGATCGCCGAGCGCGGCCGCTACCCCGCCATCAACATCCTCAAATCCGTCTCCCGCACCATGCCGAAATCGGCCGACCCGGAGTTCTGGCCGACCATCCAGAAGGCGCGGGCGGTGATGGCGACCTATGCCGACATGGAGGAATTGATCCGTCTGGGCGCCTACCGCGCCGGCTCCAGCCCCGAGGTCGACGAGGCGATCCGCCTGCACGAGCCGCTGGAGGCCTTCCTGCGCCAGCGCAAGGATGAAAATGCATCGCTGGCGGACGGCTACCGCCAGTTGGCGCAAATCCTCGGCAATTTGGAAACGGAACGCTAACTTTGTCCCGTCATCATCCCATCCCACAGAGTAGCAGAGCCGGTCTTGGCCCCCGTCGGGCCTGTGGGGAGACCGGTGTTGTCCCACGTGCAGCCAAGGGACTTCTGGGGAGTACGAGTCGATGAAGTCACGTGATACCCTCATCCGCCTGAAGAAGTTTCAGGTCGACGAGAAGCGCCGCCGGGTCAGCCAGATCGAGACCATGATCGCCGACTTCCAGCGGATGTCGACCGATCTTGAACGCGAGATCTCGACCGAGCAGGAGCGCGCCGGGATCAACGATCCCTCGCACTTCGCCTATCCGACCTATGCCAAGGCTGCCATCCAGCGTCGCGAGAACCTGACCCGCTCGGCCGACGAGCTGAAGGGCCAGCTCGACGAAGCCAAGGCCGCGCTGGCCGAAGCCTTCGAGGAGCTGAAGAAGGTCGAGCTTCTCGACGAGCGCGATCAGGCCCGCGAACGCGCCGAGGAAAACGCCCGCGAGCAGGCCGATCTCGACAGCATCGGCCTGATGCGTGCCCGCATGGGCGCCGTCGCCTGAGACGCTAGCCGCCAGACCTGCGAGAATTTGCAGAACCCGGACCCCATGGGTCCGGGTTTTCGTATGTCCTGTCCACAGTGTGCCGCCGCGCCCCCTTGGTGGTCGGCTTTGTCGCGCGCTATGGTGGCGGAGTGCCAGGGCCCGCGCGGAACGCGACGGGCCGCGCATTGGGGGGCTGAATGCTGACGCCAGCAGAGCTGGTCGGGCTGATTGGGGCGGTGGCGCAGGGCGATCAGGCCGCGTTCGAGCGCCTCTACGTCGCCACGCGCGCGAAACTCTATGGCGTCGTGCTCCGTATCTTGCGCCGACAGGATCTCGCAGAGGAGGTCATTCAGGAGACCTACGTCAAGATCTGGAACAGCGCCGGCCAGTTCAATCCCGCTCTCGCGTCGCCGATCACTTGGATGGCGTCGATCGCGCGCAACCGCGCCATCGACATCGTGCGCAAGAAGACGGAAGTCTCCATCGAGGAAGAGCCGCAGGCGATGGAAGTCGCAAGCGACAGCCCCGATCCGCTGGCGCGGCGGGAGATGACCGAGGAATTGAGGCGGCTGCTGGAATGTATCGGCCGGCTCGAGCCGGACCGTCAGAGGCTCGTGCTTCTCGCCTATTACAACGGCTGGAGCCGCGAGCAATTGGCGGAGAAATTCGCGGCGCCCGTCAACACGGTGAAGACGTGGCTTCGGCGCAGCATGTTGGATATTCGCGAATGTCTCGGACTATGAGATTCGAGCCATGAGAGCTCATACGGTGAGGGTGGGTCTGGACCGCAAGTGATGGCCTATACGGAGGACCATATCGCGCTCGCCGCGGAATATGCGCTCGGCACGCTCGACGCCGGCGAGCGCGCGCAGGTCGAGACCATGATGGCGGTGGACAAGGCGTTCGCCGATGTCGTGCAGGCGTGGGCATTCCGGCTCGGCGTCCTCAACCAGATGGTCGGCTCGATCGAGCCGCGTCCGATCGTGTGGGAGAACATCAGGTCCGAGCTCGCGCGGACGGGCTTTGCGCAGGATCCGCCAGCACTGCCGGATGTCGCGCCGCCACCTGTGCCGGAGTTTTCCTCGCCCGACACCATGCCTCCGCAGGTGCCGTCGGAGACTATGCAGCAACCGCCGCCGCCTCCCGAGGCGGAGCAGCCTGACCCGGCGCGTCCTGCGTCCGATGCGATACCCGAAATCGTGCCGATCTTCATGCCGCAGGTCCACGCGCCGGACCCGGAGGTCGTGCGCGCGCCACCGCCGCCGGTTGCCGACAACAGCAATTTGATCCGGCTCGAGGGCCGGGTGAAGCGCTGGCGCACCATCGCATCCGCCGTCGGCGCGCTCGCGGCCGCGCTGCTCGTGACGCTGTCGCTTCAGATCTTCCTGCCCGACGCGCTGCCGGGCGGCTTGCGGCCGCCAGCGCGCATCCAGACGGTCGAGGTGAAGACACCGGCGCCGCTCCCGGTGTCGTCGCAATATGTCGCGCTGTTGCAGGGCCAGGGCGGCGGTCCCGCCTTCATCCTCACCATCGACGGTGCGACCAAGAACTTTACGGTGCGTAAAGTGGGCGCGACGCCGGAGCCCGGCAAGAGTTTCGAGCTCTGGCTGATCTCCGACAAGCTGCCGCGTCCGCGTTCGCTCGGCGTGATCGGCGCCGGCGATTTCACCGCACGACCGGTGCTCGGTTCGTACGATGCCGACGTCGTCAACGGCGCGACCTACGCCGTCACGCTCGAGCAGGCGGGCGGCTCGCCGAACGGCCAGCCGACCTCGGCGCCGGCATTTTCCGGCAAGCTGATCGAAACAGTGCCGCCCGCGCAGCCGCAGGCGCCCGCCAAGAAGTAAGCGTCGTAGCCCGGATGGAGCGCAGCGCAATCCGGGACCGCCGTCCCGCATTCCGCTTTGCTCCATGCGGGCTACCAGCGCAGAAAGCTGTCGCCACGGTCCGTCCCACCGTCGTCTTCCGACAAATCCCGCCAAATCCGCCCCCGATTTGAACCTCTGCGCGTTTCGCGGCGTCAAATGCCCGGAATTTGCAGTCGGCGCCCCCCAATCATGGTGCCGGAGAGGGGCGAGAAATCAGATGGATGCAGCGAAAACGTCGGGCATCTTCATTCACCAATATGCGGGGCTGCCACACGGCCCGGCCTTCGAACATTGGCGCGAGCGGACGTTCGGGACCTGCGGCCTGGATATCGGGCCGAGCCGGGGCGACAGCATCGATTGCCGGCTCCAGGTCAGCGTGGTCGATAATATCGCGCTCGCCATTCCCGAAGGCGCCTCCGCGCAATATTCACGAACGCAAAGCCACCTTGCCGACGGCAGCGACGATCTCGTCCTGATCGCGGCGCATGCGGGTCTCGTCCGCGTCGGGCAGAACGGCCATGCCGTGGAGCTTGCGCCGGCGCAGATGGTGCTCGTCGACATGGGCATCACCGGCACCGTCGGCCACACCGAGGAAGATCGCTTCACCACCATCCGCATGCCGCGCCGCGCGCTGCTCGATATCAATCCGCGCGCCGAGGACAAGCTGTCGCAAGTGCTCTCGGACGGCGCGGTCGCCGAGACGATCTTGCGCTACCACTCCCTTGCCGCCCATCACGCGCCGCATCTCGACGCCGTCGGCCAGCGCCTCACCGCGCAGCACATGGTCGATCTCGTCGGCCTCCTGCTCGGCACCGACGCCGAGCATGCGAGTCTCGCGCGCGGGCGAGGTCATGCGGCGGCCCGTCTCGATCTCATGCGCGCCGATGTGATGGCTGCCCTTGGCCGCAACGATCTCTGCCTGTCCGAGATTGCCACGCGCTCGGGCCTGAGCCCGCGCCAGGCACAGCGCCTGTTCGAGCAGGCCGGAACGACCTTCACCGAATTCGTGCTGGAGCAGCGCCTGCTGCAGGCGCGCAAGCTGCTCAGCGATCCCCGCGCCAGGACCCGCAAGATCAGCGACATCGCGCATTCGTCGGGCTTCTCCGATCTGTCCTATTTCAACCGCGCCTTCCGCAAGCGCTTTGCCGCGACGCCGTCGGAACTGCGCGAGGCCTGAGCGCGCCGAGAATTCGTGCGGCGCGCCGGTGCCACCGCAGTTGGCCCGCCAGGCCGGATGAGTTATATCTGTCTGCGCGGTCAGATGGCTTGATCGTTCGTCGCTTCGTCGTCGCTCTCTTGGGAAATGCAGTCAACGGACATGGCGCGTATCGTCGTGCTCGGCGCCGGGTTTGCAGGTCTGTGGGCGGCCATCGCTGCCGCACGCAAGCGCGAGGAGATCGGTGCGGCCGGCCGTGACATCGAGATTCGTGTCATCGATCGCAATCCGTATCACAACATCCGCGTCCGCAATTACGAGGCCGACCTCAGCGAGGTCGCGCTTCCGCTGCCGCAACTGCTCGATCCGATCGGCGTCAGTCACGGGCTCGGCGAGGTCGAAGCCATCGATCCGGCACGGCGCGAGATTTCGCTGGTCGCGGGTGGCGGTGACGAGACGCTCGCTTATGACCGGCTGGTGCTGGCGCTCGGCAGTGAAGTGATGCGTCCCGACATTCCCGGCCTTGCCGAGCATGCTTTCGATGTCGACACTTATGCAGCGGCGCTCCATCTCGAGGATCATCTCACCTCGCTCGGACGCAGCGTGCCCGCGCCGGGGCGCTCGACGATCGTCGTGGTCGGCGCCGGCTTCACCGGCATCGAGGTCGCGGCCGAGATGCCCGACAGGCTGGCGCGCGCCGGCATCACCGGCAGCCGCCGCATTATCCTGGTCGATCCCAATCCTGCCGTGGGCGCCACCATCGGCGCACATGCACGTCCCGTCATCGGTACGGCGTTGGCCTCGCTCGACGTCGAGACACGGCTTGGCGTTCGCGTCGTCTCCGTCGAGGCCGCCGGCCTGCGCCTGAACTCGGGCGAGTTCATTCCGACACGGACGGTGATCTGGTGTGCCGGGATGCGCGCGAGCCCCCTGGCGGCGAGCTTTCCGGACGCACGCGATCGCCTTGGGCGGCTTCTGGTCGATCCCATGATGCGGGTCGCGGATGTCGGCGGCGTGTTCGCGGCCGGCGACGTCGCCTCGAGCGTGGTCGACGGCTTGCATCCGACCGTGATGTCCTGCCAGTTCGCGCGGCCCATGGGCCGCTTCGCGGGCCACAATGTGGTCGCCGATCTCGTGGGCTTGCCGATGCTGCCGCTACGGATCGGCTGGTACGTGACGGTGCTCGATCTCGGTGAGTGGGGCGCGCTCTATACGGAAGGGTGGGACCGCGAAGTCCGCGCCACCGGCGCGGCCGCGAAGGCAACCAAGCAGACCATCAACCGCAAGCGCATCTATCCGCCGCTCTCGGGGCGCAAGGACGAGCTGTTCGCGGCAGCCGCGCCGACTGTGCAGGCGCCGCCGCCGACGTATGGGGCGCGGTAGTATCGGTGCCCGTTGGGGGATGACGGCGGTACGTTTTGCTTCGTCATTGCGAGCGTAGCGAAGCAATCCAGAACGTCTCTGCGAAGGGGTCCTGGATTGCTTCGTCGCAAGAGCTCCTCGCAATGACGGAGTTGGACGCGCGCTCGCAACGGCGAACTACCCCAGACATGAGAAAGCGCCCGTGGGGGGCGGGCGCTTTCTGTAGTCGACTTGGGGTTGGGGTCGTCTACATATCCACGTGGCGACTTTGGGGGGCTGATAAAGAGCCGCGTGAATTCCTGAAACTCAAATCTCCTTAGCGAACGAGGGAAACGTTCGAGCTGGTGATGGCGATCGGCTTGCCCGCCTTCATGACGCGAGCGGTCTGGGTCAGGCCTTCGTCTGAACTCGTACGCGCGGTGATCCCGAGACCCGCCACCGCGATGCCGGCAACGAGCGCGACAACCACGATCTTGAGGTGGGTCGAGCGATCTGCGCTGTAAATCGAGTGGTTCATGGAAGGCTCCTGCCGCCATCTACCCGAAGTAGTCGCCTGCGTGTTTGGGCAGGTTCATGCTTCCGGTGCCCAACAACCTAGTATTGGGGGGATTCGTTCCCAAGAGGCGATCACAAGAGCGTGACAGGACGTGAGAAGTCGCGATCGAAAGCGACCCTGGATCGTGCAATTTGGCAATTATTTCAAAGCTGTAATGTGCCTGTCTGGCGCCTTGCCGGCCGTTGATCGGCAAGGCGCCAAAACCTGAAAAACCATTTGCCTGTGGCCAAAAAACACACGGCTTCTTAAGGCAAATCAGATGCTTCCGACCGTTTTCAGTCTCGCCCTGGGGTGGATTTCAGCCTGCGACAGCACGGTCGTCTGGGCCCGGAACCGCTCGACCAGGGAACGCACGAAGGGACGAATTGCCGCAGAGGTGACCAGCACCGGCGCCTCGCCTTCGCGGGCGGCGCGCTCGAAGGCCTCGCGCACGCCGGTCATGAACTCCGACAGCTTCGAGGGCTGCATCGCGAGGCTGCGCTCCTCGCCCTGGCCGATAATGGATTCGGCGAAGGCTTGTTCCCACCGCGCCGACAGCGCGATCAGCGGCAGGTAGCCGCTGTAAGAGGTGTTCTGCGCACAGATCTGCCGCGCCAGGCGGGCGCGGACGTGCTCGACCATGGTGGCCGGATTGCGCGAGAACGCGAGCGAGTCGGCGATGCCTTCGAGGATGGTCGAGAGATCGCGGATCGAGATGCGCTCGGCGAGCAGCAGCTGCAGCACGCGCTGGATGCCGGAGACGGTGACCTGTCCCGGGACGATGTCCTTGACCAGCTCGCCTTGCTCCTTCGGCAGCTCCTTGAGCAGCTTCTGCACCTCGCCATAGGAGAGCAGGTCCGACATGTTGGCCTTGAGCAGCTCGGTGAGGTGGGTCGAGAGCACGGTCGCGGCGTCGACGACGGTGTAGCCCTTGAGCGAGGCCTCCTCCTTGAGGCTGGCATCGACCCAGGTCGCGGGCAGGCCGAAGGTCGGCTCGGTGGTGTGGATGCCGGGCACCTGCACCTGGCTGCCGCCGGGATCCATGACCATGAACTGGCTCGGCCAGATCTTGCCGGTGCCGGCGTCGACCTCCTTGATCTTGATGATGTAGGTGTTGGCTTCGAGCTGGACGTTGTCGAGGATGCGCACGGCGGGCATCACGAAACCCATCTCGATCGCGAGCGAGCGGCGCAGCGCCTTGATCTGCTCGGTGAGGCGGTCGGTGCCGTCGGGGCCGTTGACCAGCGGCAGCAGGGCATAGCCGAGCTCGATCTTGAGGTCGTCGATCTTCAGCGCCGCGGAGATCGGCTCCTCCGCCGCAGCGGAGCCGGCTGCGCCCGGCGTTCCCGGTGCAGGTGCAGTCTTCGCAACTTCCTCAGCCCTGGCCGTTGCCCGGTTGCGGTTGCGGGCGTGCCAGGCGAGCGCGCCGGCGCCGGAGCCGAGCGCCAGGAAGGGGAGGGTCGGGATGCCCGGCAGGGCCGCCAGCACCAGCATGACCGCCGCGGACATCGCCAGCGCCTGCGGATATCCGGAGAACTGCTTCATCAGCGCCTTGTCGGCGGCGCCGGACACGCCGGCCTTGGAGACGAGCAGGCCGGCCGCGGTCGAAACGATCAGTGCCGGCACCTGGGTGACGAGGCCGTCACCGACGGTCAGCAGCGTGTAGCTGCGGCCGGCGTCGGCAAAGGACAGGCCCTGCTGCGCCACGCCGATGATCATGCCGCCGACGACGTTGATGAAGACGATCAGGAGGCCGGCGATGGCGTCGCCGCGGACGAATTTAGAGGCGCCGTCCATGGCGCCGAAGAAGCCGCTCTCGTCCTCCAGATCCTTGCGCCGTTGCTTGGCGACGGTCTCGTCGATCAGGCCGGCGGAGAGGTCGGCGTCGATCGCCATCTGCTTGCCGGGCATGGCGTCGAGGTGGAAGCGCGCCGCGACTTCGGCGATACGGCCCGAACCCTTGGTGATGACGACGAAGTTGACGATGATCAGGATGGCGAAGACGATGATGCCGATGACGAAATTGCCGCCCATCACGAAGCTGCCGAAGGCCTCGATGACGTGACCGGCGGCATCCGTGCCCTCGTGCCCGTGCGACAGGATCAGCCGGGTCGAGGCCATGTTGAGCGACAGCCGCAGCATGGTCGAGATCAGCAGGACGGTCGGGAAAGCGGAGAATTCCAGTGGCGCCTGGATGAACAGCGACGTCATCAGGATCAGGATCGAGAGCGTGATCGAAATCGCCAGGAACAGGTCCAGCACGATCGCGGGCAGCGGAAGGATCAGCACCACCAGGATGGTGAGGACGCCGAGCGCCAGCGCGATATCGCCGCGCTTGAGGATGTTGCCGATCTCGGCAAGGGTGGGGAAACTGGCGTTTGTGCTGCCTACGCCCTGTCCCGCGGTGACGTCGACCATGGTAGCTGCCCCTCCGCGCGACTGCCGTCCGCGCGCCCCAAATGTCTGCGCGGCGGCCGAAGGGCCGCCGTTCCGAAGGTGAGGCACCGCACTGGCGTCCACAGGGCAATCCCCGTTCTACGCGGCTGACGACACTCGACTCCACTGGGCAATTATTGCCGGGTGTATGGTTAGCAAACGGTTAACGAGGGTGGGGCATGGGGGCGTCGGGTCCCCAAGACTTCATTCCAGATTCCAGGCGGAAGCCGTCTGAGCGGCTGCCGATAGCTGCCGAGTCTCAGGCCCTACGCGGACTGTGACATCACGCGCCAGATCTAGAGCGCGTCCACGACGTCGGCATGGCCCATGGGAGAAGCAGCGGTCGTCCCCTTCCTGATCGACTCCGCGACGTAGCGAAGCTCCCAGTTCTTCACGAACCAGTAGATCGCAAAGGCCCACAGCCCGGACCACTCGACATACAGGATGTAGGAATCGTTCTCCCGATCCGTATGCAAGAAATGCATGATGACCGAGCCTGCCATCGCCAGCAACATGTAGGCCCCAATCAGGAAGTAGGCTCTCCTGAACCATTTGCGGGCCGCACCGTCTTTCTTGAGCTTCGACAGCGTCGAGTCCGAGTACCAGAATATGATGATGCCGATACATATGAATGCCAGCACCGCGCTGATGCCGTGCAGCGTGACGTTGGGAAGGCCGAAAGATGCGAGGGTGAATGGACTCGTCTTGCCGGAGACCCCCATCGGAAAGATCGCAACGCCCAAGACGAATGCGCCGGTCAGGCTGAGCCAGCGGTCTTCATTTTTCGAGAAACCCGTGTAGCGGTAGAGGAACACGCCGACGGCGAAGAGGAGACCGCAGAACCAAAGCCGGACGGGATAGAGATCCGCTACGCCTTGAGCAGGGGTTTGGGCAAAATAGTAATCGCTCAATGAAGGCTGGAGGCGAATTTCCCAAAGAAGCCCGATCACGATGACGACGACAGGGAAAGCCGCGGTCAGCGCGCCCATTCGGGTTCGCAGCTTCCTGTAGTTTTCAACAATAGCCTTGTCGATATGATCCTGTTCCATGATGCGCTCCATGACTCAAATAAGGGTCATCTTGGCATTATTTAAAGTTGTGGAAAAGGGAGAGATATCGCTCCGGGCGTCGCCATTCTAGTCGTGGTGGCGAACCCCGAGATTCCGAGGGGCGATGCAGCGCATCGCCCCTCGGAAGGACGAGGACCGCCTACTTCGCCTTCTCCATCCGGGTCACCATGTACCCCGAAGCCGCCTCCTCGGCTTCGAAACTCACCTTGTCGCCGACCTTCACCTGCTTGAGCACGGCCGGGTCCTTGACGCGGTAGACCATGGTCATGGGTTCATCCATGCCGAGGTTCTTGGCGGGCCCGTGCTTGAGCGTGATCTTGCCTGCGCCCTCGTCGATCTTCTTGACCTCGCCGGTGATCGCGGCGCCCTGGGCCGCGAAGGCACCTGTGCCAAGGCCGACGGCCAGCGACAGCGCTGCGGCGATACGGATGATGCGGTTCATGGGACTCCCCTTTATTGCTTCACGGTGACGTGGCCGACCATGCCGTAGTCGCGGTGGTCGGGAATCAGGCAGGAAAATTCGAACGTGCCGGCCTTGCTGAACTTCCAGAGGATCTCGGCTGTCTTGCTCGGCGCGAGCCTGACACCGTTGGGATCGTCATGCTCCATGTGCGGGTGCTTCTTCATCTCCACCGCATGCGCGAGATTCTCCTTTGTGGTGGCGAGCAGGAATTCATGGTCCTCCTTGCCGACATTGCGCAGCACGAAGCGGATCTGCTCGCCGCGTTTGACCTCGATCCTGGCGGGTGCGTAGTCCATCTCGTTCAACAGGATCTCGATGGTGCGCGCTGGTTTCTTGGGATCGCCGGGCTCGCCGGCCGAAAAGGTGCCGTGCCCGTGCTGGTCGTGGGCAAAGGCCGGCGCGGTGGAAAGCGCGGCCAGCGCGAGACCGAGCTTGATCGTCGTCTTCATTGGTAGCTCCAGTTGGTGGTGGTTCATCGAAACGCTCACATCTTCATGTTCTTCATCGGCGGTCCGCCTGGTTGTTGCCGCACGGGCTCCGGGGCCGGCGGCGTGACCTCGTAGGCGACGGTGCCTTTCGGGAATTGGTAGGGGCCGGGATCGCGATAATCGTCGCGCGCGAGGCCCTCGCGGATCTTCATCACCGTGAACATCCCGCCCATCTCGATCGGACCGAACTGACCGGTGCCGGTCATCATCGGCAGCGTGTTGTCGGGCGCGGGCATCTCCATGTTGCCCATCGCCATGCCGGTCGAGCCCATCGCCATGCCGTCAGGCGCGAGCTTGCCGACGGCTTTGGCGAGATCCTTGCGCGACACCCCGATCATGTTGCGCATGTCGTGTCCCATCGCATTCATGGTGTGATGCGACTTGTGGCAGTGGAACGCCCAGTCGCCGGGGTTGTCGGCGAGCACGTCGAACACCCTGACAGCGCCGACCGGTACGTCCGTCGTCGTTTCCGGATATTGCGCGCTCTCCGGAATCCAGCCGCCGTCGGTGCAGGTCACCGCAAAGCTGTGGCCGTGCAAATGGATCGGATGGTTGGTCATGCTGAGATTGCCGATGCGCACGCGCACCTTGTCGCCGAGCCTGACCGGCAGTGGATCGATGCCGGGAAATACCCGCGCATTCCACGTCCACATATTGAAGTCGGTCATCTCGTTGACCTTCGGCAGATAAGTGCCGGGATCGACGCGATAGGTGCTCATGACGAAGACGAAGTCGCGGTCGACGGCCCGAAAGGTCGGGTCACGCGGATGCACGACGACCATGCCCATCATGCCCATCGCCATCTGCACCATCTCGTCGGAATGCGGGTGGTACATGAAGGTCCCGCTCTTCCTCATCTCGAACTCGTAGACGAAGGTTTTCCCCGGCTGGATGTGCGGCTGCGTCAGTCCGCCGACACCGTCCATGCCGCTGGGAATGATCATGCCGTGCCAGTGCACGGTGGTGTATTCGGGCAATCTGTTGGTCACGAAGATGCGGACCTTGTCGCCCTCGACGGCCTCGATCGTCGGGCCCGGCGACTGTCCGTTATAGCCCCACAAATTCACCCTCATTCCCTCGGCGAATTCGCGCACCACGGGCTCGGCAACGAGATGGAACTCCTTCCAGTCGCCGTTCATCCGGAACGGCAGCGACCAGCCGTTCAACGTGACGACGGGGCGATAGTCCGGCCCACTGACGGGGTGCAGCGGCGGCTGCATCACCACCTTGTCCATGTGCGGGGCTTCCGGAATGGAGGCGGCCTGCGCGCGTCCGCTGACGACGGATGCGCCGGCGAGCGCGGCGCTACCCAAAAATCCTCGGCGGGAAAACATGTTGGCCTCCATGTCAGTGACCGCCATCGGCAGGCGCTGCCGCGGCGAGAGTGGTTGAATTGTCGCCGTCAGCAGGCGCGCCGCCGCCATTCACGGCGGTCTGCAAGTCGGATTGGGCAAGGAAGAATCTTTGCCTGGCATCGATTGCACCGCGCAGCGACGCAAGCCGCTGCCGCGCCTCGGTGAGCAACGCGAAGATATCGACCTGCATGCTGGAGAAGCGGAGCTGCATCTCCTCGGTGATGATTTTGCGCAAGGGGATGATCTCGCGCTGATAGTGGCTGGCGATGTCGTAGCCGGAGCGATAGATCCGGTAAGCATCGCGCGCCTCGGAGCGTACATTCACGGCACGCTCGGTCAGCCGGTTGAAGGCGAGATTGTAGGTCTCCGCCGCCTGCCGCACCCGCACCTCGCCGCCGTCGAAGATCGGGATCTGGAACTGCACGTCGAAGCCGCGCTCGCGGAACGGTGCGCCTTCCGGATCCCGGGTGCGGCGGGAGATGCCGGCGAGATCGAGCAGTGTCACGAAGCGCGTCGCCTCGGTGAGATTCAGTGACTTCGCCAGCGCTGTCAGCTCGAGCCGCGCGATCTGAAGGTCGATGTGATGGGCGACCGCGTCGGCTTCAATCGACGGCAAGGCCTGCGGCCGGCGCGGCAGCGGCGGCAGCTGACCGGGCAGGCGGAAGTCGAGGCCGCCGTCCCACAGCCCCATCAGGCGCGCCAGCTTTTCGCGCGCGCTCGTCGCCGTCTGTCGCGCGGTGGCGAGGTCGGCGGTGGTTTCGGCGTAAAACACCTGTTCACGGGCCTGATCGAGCTTGTTGATCGAGCCGGTCTCGCCGAGCTTGACCGCGAGCTGTGCGGTCGATTCCGCCGTCGCCTTCGCATCCGTCAGCAACGCCACCATCTCGTTGCCGCCAACGGCGCGCCAATAGACGCGGCGGACATCGGCGGCAAGCCGCAACGTCGCCAGACCCGCGCGCAATTGCGCCTGGCGGAAACGGTCGCGGGCGATCTCCGAGCGGAACGGCAGTGTGGCGAGCGCGAGGATGTCGCCGACAATTTGACGCTCGATTTCGCTGGCGCCGTTGCCCGAGATCCGCGAGACCGAGAACACGGGATTGGGCGGCAGGCTCTGCTCGACGAGATCGGTCTCGGCCAGCGCCAGCTCGTTATAGGCGGCCTGAAGCCCCTTGTTGTTGAGCAGTGCGATCTGCACGGCGGTCTCGGGGTTGAGTGTTCGCGAGAGCAGTTGGTGAACGCGCGCGTCGACCGCACCCGCCCCCTCGGCCGTTCGCACGAAGGCGACATCCTTTTTGATGGTCTGGCTCGTCAGCTCCGAGACGGCATTCATGCCGCTGTCGGGCGAGAAGGCGGCGCAGCCCGACAAGCCGAGCGAGGCAAGAACGAGCAGGCTTGGCACGAGCAGGCTTGGCACGAGACGGCTTGGCGCGAGACGGTGTGTCATGACGCGCTCCTACCGGTCTTGCTTGGGTTGCGGCGCGACGCTCTCGTTGCGCTCGCGCCATGGTGCTGGCGCCGCCGGCCGCAGGCTGGTGTAGGGCGCAATTGTCGAACGATAGCCGGCGCGCGCGACCTTGGCCGCGGGATCGGCAGGATCAGCGCCGGCGACTTGTGTCGTTGCCGGCATGCAGCCGGACAGCGCCAATGCCGTCGCGGCCAGCAGCAGCCAATTGAATCGAAAGTGTCGTCCCCGCGCTGTGGATGCAGCGGCGGACTTCGCCCCGGAAAGCGTAAGCATGAGTCATCCCTGATCTGTCTGGAGACCACAGGTTCGCGCGCGCGGATGCGCGCTCGGCCTGACGTCGTCGCGCGTCAGATCAGACGATGGGAGGGCGGTAGAGCAGGGGCGGCGCCGCGCTGTGCAGGCTGGCCACGATCTCGGGCGAGCAGGCGGAAACCGGCTGAAGCGGCTTTGCGACGCTGGGCAGGTCGGCCGGCAACGCGCTCCCGCACATCATCGCGCAGCACGGTCCCGCCGTACCCTTGCCGCCGTGATGATGCGGCGCGGGGGGCGCGTCCTGTGCGGCGGCCTGGTGATGCGCATGCGCCCCGGCGTGGTCATGCGAGGCGCCGTCATGCGTGTGGCCGGCGTGCATCTGATGATGCACCGGCACGAGGTCGGCGAGGAGCGTGTCGTCGAGGCACGGTGCTGGAGCGCTACCCCAGGCGAGGCTTGCGGCCGGCGCGAGCACGCAGAACAGATAGGCAAGGGCAATCACACGCCCCAGCCTGATCCGCATCGATCGTGTCAATCGCAGCAACATTCCGCCGACATGCTCTTCGCGCGGCGATGTTGCACGCGCTGATTTGCAAAATAATGACAAAACGCGCGTTCGCCAAGCTCCTTCTTACCGCAGTGCACCGTGCATGCCCAATATCGCGCCACAATGCTTGACCCTGTGGCGATCTGCGGGCCATGGTCCCGCCCGTGCACGCGCCAAATCAATCAGGACAAACACCCGAAGCATTCACCCCTGATTCCCGTCAGGCCTGGATGCGCCTCGCCATTGCGCTTCTGATCGGCTCGATCGGCGGCGTCGGCATGTGGGCGATCGTCGTCATGATTCCCGCGGTGCAGGCCGAATTCTCCGCCACGCGCGGCGCGGTGTCGCTGGCTTTCACTCTGATGATGTTCGGCTTCGGGCTTGGCGGCGTCATCGCCGGCAGGATCACAGATCGGTTTGGGATCGTGGCGGCGATGGCAATCAGCATCGCCTTCCTCGGCGTCGCCAACGTGCTGGCGGGTCTGTCGACCCAGCTCTGGCAGTTCGTGGCGGCGTATTTCCTGATCGGGCTCGGCACCTCCGCGACCTTCGCGCCGCTGATGGCGGAGGCCTCGCACTGGTTCGAGCGCTATCGCGGCCTGGCCGTGACCATCGTTGCGAGCGGCAATTATGTCGCCGGCACGATGTGGCCCCCGCTTGTGAGCACAGGCATGCAGACGATCGGCTGGCGCTTCACTCATATCGGCATCGGCCTCGTCTGCGTCAGCCTGATGACCATCCTGGTGCTGGTCTTGCGCGCGCAGATGGGCGACGACAAGGTTCACGATCATGCCAATGCAGCGCCGCCGCGGGTCGACCTCAAGCTCTCGACCAACACGCTGACGGTGCTGCTCTCGATCGCCAGCATCTCCTGCTGCGTTGCCATGGCAATGCCGCAGGTGCATATCGTCGCCTATTGCGGCGATCTCGGATATGGCGTGGCGCGCGGCGCTGAGATGCTGTCGCTGATGATGGCCTGCGGCATCGTCAGCCGGATCGGCTCGGGCTACCTCGCCGACAAGATCGGCGGCATCCCGACGCTGCTGATCGGTGCCCTGGCGCAAGGCTTTGCACTCGTATTCTACCTGTTCTTCGACAGCCTGACTTCGCTTTATTTGATCTCCGCGATGTTCGGCTTGTTCCAGGGCGGCATCGTGCCGAGCTATGCCATCATCGTGCGCGAGGCGATGCCTGCGAGCGAGGCCGCAACCCGAGTCGGCATCGTGATCTTCGCGTCCGTGTTCGGCATGTCGTTCGGCGGCTGGGTCTCGGGCGTCATCTTCGACGCTACGGGCTCCTATGCGGCTGCGTTCGCCAACGGCGTGGCGTGGAACGCGCTCAATATCGGCATCGTCTTGACGCTGCTGATCCGCTCGCGGATGAATGCAGCCAGGACCGGTCCGGGTTTTGCGACCTAGACTGCCTGTCCCGCCTTCAGCAGCGAACAACCCGTGATCTTGTAGCTGCCGTCTGCCTGCTGCTCGAGCGTGTAGAGCGCCTCCCAGGCCTCGCCATTGGCATCGATGATATGGACGTGCTGGGCAATCCGGCCGCCCTCGCTCTTGCTGTCGCCAAATTCAAAGCTCTTGTGCCGGTAGACCGGCGGGTAGCCGTTTTGCACCATGGACATGAAGATGTCGGGCGCGGGGAAGATCTCCCGGATTGCTGGCGCGGCGTAGGAATAGGCCGCGCGCGCGTCGTCGCGGCCGAATGCCTGCTCCTGGGCGCGGATGATATCCTGTGCCGTCGCGACATCGTCGGCGCGTGCTGAGATGGGAGCGAAGGCGACACTGAGAAAGACCAGCAAGGCGGCGATGCGCATGACAGGCTCCGCGTTGAAATCCCGGCGGCGCCGATCCTAGCACATCTTGCGGATTATCGCTTCCGCTTTGCAGCCGGCTTCGCGGGCTTGGCGGCCGCGCGTACCCCGGCCTTCTTGACAGGCTGAACCCGCAAACCGTCGACGAACACGTCGAGCATCCGCAGCACCGAGGATTGCCAGCCGGGCTGGTCGTGCATGTAGCACATGCCGAAGAACGCGCGGAGCAAGTCCTCGGGACTGACGTCCGCGCGCATCGCGCCGGCCGCGGCTGCGCGGTCGAGCAGCGAGCCGATCGCCTTGGTCAGGCGCTCAAAGGAAAAAGCATGCAACTCCGACCCGCTCTGCACCGCGAGTGCCAGGGCTGCCACCATGCCCTTCTTGGTGGCAACGAATTCGACGCCTGAGTGCAGCCAGCGCCTGAGCGCATCGACCGGGTCCCCGTTCTTCAACTGCTCGGCGAGCTCGCTGAGCTGCTCGACCTCGCGCCGGTACACCGCCTCGAACAAATCCTCGCGCGTCGGGAAATGCCGATAGAGCGTGCCGATGCCGACGCCGGCACGTTTTGCCACCGCCTCCAGGCTCGCCTCGGGACCACCCGCGTTGAACACGGCCTTGGCGGCCTCGAGCACGCGCTCGCGATTGCGCACGGCATCGGCGCGGGGCTTGCGGGTCTGGTCGGTGGTGTGGTCGTCCATCCACGCAATGTAGATCACGAATTGGTTAGATTGAACCCTTGTGGGGCTGCATCGCGTTGATGCGCACGGGCTTTTGACGAATTCCAAATATTTCCCGCCGGCTCTTGTTAAGCGGAGGCTGCCTCCGTATCTTCGGTGAGATGTTGGCCGGGCTCAGCCTGGCCGGCGCATGTCGACGGCGGCCACGGCGGTGGCGCGCTGCGCGACGACTCATGTCCATATCTGATCGGAGCCTTATATGAACCACTCCATCAGCCTCACCGTGAACGGTGCGCGGCGCGACTTCGTCCTCGACGATCCGCGCGTCACGCTGCTCGATCTCCTGCGTGAGCGCCTCCATCTGACCGGAACCAAGAAGGGATGCGACCGCGGCCAATGCGGCGCCTGCACCATTCTCGTCGACGGCAAGCGCATCAATTCCTGTCTCGCGCTGGCCATCAGTCATGACGGCGCCGACATTCTCACCATCGAGGGCGTGGCGCGCGGCGACCAGCTTCATCCTGTGCAGGCCGCCTTCATCGCCCATGACGGGTCTCAGTGCGGCTTCTGCACGCCGGGCCAGATCATGAGCGCGATCGGCATGATGAGCGAGGCGCAGGCCGGCAACGATCCCGAGCGCATTCGCGAATGCATGAGCGGCAATCTGTGCCGCTGCGGCGCCTATGCCGGCATCGTCGATGCCGTGCTCGACGCGCAGGCCGGCATGGACGAATCCAACCAGAGGCGCTCCGCATGAAGCAGTTCGATTATGTCAGGCCGGCCACGGTCGCCGAGGCCATCGCTGCCGCCGCGCAGCCGGGCGCGACCTATCTCGCCGCCGGCACCAACCTGCTCGATCTGATGAAGGGTGGCGTCAGCCGGCCGGATCGTCTGGTCGACGTCACCCATCTCGACGGCCTCGATCAGATCGAGCGCCTTGCCGACGGTGGCATGCGTATCGGCGCACTGGTGAGCAACGCCGATCTCGCGCACGATGCCGGCTTTGCCAAGGCCTATCCGGCCGTCGCCGAAGCGCTGCTCTCCGGTGCGTCAGCGCAACTGCGCAACGCCGCGACCGTTGGCGGCAATCTGCTGCAACGGACGCGCTGCGCGTATTTCTACGACACCGCCAGCCGCTGCAACAAGCGCGAGGCCGGCAGCGGTTGCGACGCGCGTGAAGGCGAGAACCGCACCCACGCCGTGCTCGGCTGGAGCGAAAACTGCATCGCCACGCATCCGTCCGACTTCTGCGTGCCGCTGGTCGCGCTTGACGCCATCGTCGAGATCGAGGGCAGGAACGGGCGGCGCGAGATCGCGCTCGACGAACTGCATCGCCTGCCCGGAGATACGCCCGAACGTGACTCGGCGCTTGAACCGGGCGATCTCATCGTGGCGGTGCGTCTGCCGCCCGCTGCACGGGGCTTTGCCGCGCATGCGCGCTATCTCAAGGTCCGCGATCGAACGTCCTACGCGTTTGCCGTCGTCTCGGCTGCGGCTGCGCTGCGGATCGAGAACGGCAAGATCGCGGAGGCGCGGCTTGCGCTCGGCGGTGTCGCCGCAAAGCCCTGGCGCGCCCGCGCTGGGGAGGACGTGCTCAGGAACGTCGCACCCACGGTGGACGCTTTCCAGGAAGCCGCCTCGCGCGCGCTCGCCGACGCAAAACCGTCCGGCGACAACGCCTTCAAGATCGAGCTCGCGCGCCGCATCGTCGTGCGTGCGCTGAGCCTCGCCGCCGCCGGTACGCCCGCGCGCATCCCCGCGCTGCCGGCCTCTCCCTTTGCCTCGACGTCCGGAGCCATTCATGCCCGAGCTTAATCTCACCAGCGCGCCCGCTCATCTGCGCCACGGCTCGAACATCGGCCAGCCGCTGACCCGCCGCGACGGCGTGCTCAAGGTCAAGGGCCAGGCGACCTACGCCGCCGACAATCATCCGCCCGGCATGCTGTTTGCGGTGTTGGCGGTGGCCAGCATCTCGCGCGGCCGCGTGACCTCGCTCGATGTCAGCGCTGCCAAGCGCCACCCCGGCGTCGTCGAAATCATGACGTCAGACCACAAGCCTGAGCTCGCGATCGATCCCGAGATCAAGACCAATCCATTCGTATTCCGGATGGAGGTGTTGCAGAGCAACGAGGTCCGCTACGCCAACCAGCCGATCGCCGTCGTGATCGCCGAGACGCTGGAAGCGGCGACGGAAGGCGCGGCGCTGCTGGCGCCGCGCTACGAGACGCTGCCCGCGCTCATCGGCCTCGATGCAGGTGACAGCTACGTGCCGCCGGTCGTCGGCGTCGGCAACCCCACAGAAAATCACCGCGGCGATGTCGAGGCGGGGCTTGCCTCAGCAGACAAGCGGATCGACGCGACGTACGAGACGCCGCCGCAATATCACAACGCAATGGAGCCGCATGCGATCGTGGCGGCCTGGGACGGTGACAGTCTGCAGATCGACATGCCGACCCAGGGTCTCATGCTGTCGCTGGCGCGCGTCGCCGAATTGTTCGGCATCGCGCACGACAAGATCCACATCCGCAGCCCGTTCCTCGGCGGTGGGTTCGGCTCGAAGGGGCTCATGGCCGGCCCTCCGGTCCTCGGCATCATGGCGGCAAAGCTCGTCGGCAAACCGGTCAAGCTGGTGCTGCGCCGCGAGCAGATGTATGGCCCGGTCGGCCATCGCGCGCCGACGCGGCAGCGGCTGCGCATCGGTACCGATGGCGAGGGGCGCCTGACAGCGCTCGATCACCACGCGCGCACCGTGTCGAGCACGTTCGACGATTTCTACGAGCCCGCGGCCGATGCCTCGCACACGCTCTATGCGGCGCCTGCGATCCGCACCTCGCATGACGCCGTGCGCGTCAACACCGGCACGCCGTTGTTCATGCGCGCGCCCGGCGAGGCGACCGGCTCGATCGCCCTGGAAAGCGCGATCGACGAGATGGCTTGGTCCTGCCGCATCGATCCGCTCGCCTTTCGTCTGAAGAACTATGCCGAGGTCGAGCCCATCACCGGCAAACCGTTCTCGTCCAAGGCGCTGCGCGCCTGCTACGAGCAAGGCGCCGCGCGCTTCGGCTGGGCGAAGCGAACGCTCCAGCCGCGGCAGATGCGCGACGACGATGGTCTTCTGGTCGGCTGGGGCATGGGTACCGCGACCTTCCCGGCATTGATGTTCCAGGCCGAAGCGCGTGCCGTGCTTCGCCGCGACGGCTCCGGTGCCATGGAAATCGGCGCGCATGACATGGGGCAGGGCGCCTGGACGGCGCTTGCGCAGATTGCGGCCGACGAACTCGGGCTTGATATCGACCGGGTCGAGTTCAAGGCCGGGACGTCCGACCTCGCCCGATGCCGGCATTGCCGGCGGCTCCGCGCACACCGCGACCGCGGGTGCCGCGATCCACAGCGCAGGCGCGGCGGTGATTGCAAAACTCGCCGATCTCGCCACCGGCGACGAGCGCTCGCCGCTGTTCGGCGCCGGCAATGCCGGCGTGATCGCGCGCGATGGCAGATTGATCCGGCGCGACGACGAGAGCCGCGGCGAAAGCTATTCCGAGATTCTCGCGCGCGCCGGCGTGGCCGAGGTCGAGGCGCGCGGCACCGGCGCGCCGAATCCGGCGGCAATGGAGGAGTATGCGATGCACGCCCATGGCGCGGTATTCGCGGAGGTGAAGGTCGATCCCGAACTCGGCCAGGTCCGCGTCACCCGCATGGTCGGCGCCTTCGCCGCGGGGCGCATCGTCAACCCGCGCATGGTGCAGAGCCAGCTGTTCGGTGGCATGATCTGGGGCCTGTCCTTCGCGTTGCACGAGGAAGCCATCACCGACCGCCGCACCGGCCGGATCATGAACGCCAATCTCGGCGAATACCATGTCCCGGTGAATGCCGACGTGCCGCCGCTCGACGTGATCACGGTCGATGAGCACGACCCGCACGTGAACGCGCTCGGCATCAAGGGGGTCGGCGAGATCGGCATCACCGGCAGTGCAGGGGCAGTCGCCAACGCCGTCTGGCATGCGACGGGCGTGCGTGTTCGCCGTTTCCCGATCCGGATCGAGGAGTTGCTGACCTAGGCTTTAAGCAGCGGCGGGCGAGGCCGTCTCGCTCCGCCGCGTGCTAATGCAGCTTCTTGCGAAGAGCCTTGAGCGCTTCTCGCTGCGACTCGATGTAATTCGCGATGGTCTTGCGCAGCTCCTCCGAATGGAGCCTGTCGCTGTCGCGCTGCACTTCATCGAGTGCGGCCTCTGCATTGGCGAGCGTGATCTTCATAGCGAGCCCTGTTACGAAGCGGCTCCGGAAAGCGGAGGCTGCTTGGCTATGGCTCGAAACATATAGAGGATCAGGCTGCGGAAATTGAGATGGCTCAAGCTCCGTAAGATACCGGTGGCTCCGTAGGATGCGGACCACTTCAAAACGTCGGCGGTGTGCAGGCCGAGATCACCTCGCACGGCTTGCCGCCGACGCAGCGGAAGCGATGCGGACGCCGGCTCTCGAAGTAGTAGGCATCGCCCGGATTGAGGATGCGGCGCTCGTCCTCGACGGTGACTTCGAGCTTTCCCGAGATCACGACGCCGCCTTCCTCGCCGTCATGGACGAGGTGAACGCGCCCGGTGTCGCTGCCGGGCTCATAGCGCTCCTTCAGGATCTGCAGGCTGCGACCGAACAGATTGTCGCCGACTTGCCGATAGGAGATCGGCTTCTTGCCGACCTCGGTCAGCTCTTCGCCGCGGTAGAAGATCTTGCGCCGGCTCTCCGGCTCCAGCGCGAAGAATTCGGCGAGCCCCATTGGAATGCCGTCGAGGATGCGCTTGAGCGCCCCCACCGACGGGTTCATCTGGTTGGATTCGATCAGCGAAATTGTCGAATTGGTGACGCCGGCGCGTTTGGCGAGTTCGCGCTGCGACAGCTTCTGGCGCGCCCGGATGAATCGCAGCCGTCCACCAATATCGACGCTCATGTCCCTGTCCCGTGTTGCACGTGTTGCGGATCGCGCAAATATGGACCGGCAGCCCCAGTCAAATCAATGGCTTGCAGCCCATCAGAAAAGGACTTGTTGCGCTTCTTAAGCCGTGCCTCTGGTGGCAAGTCAGCAAAGGAGCGTGGCCCGTGACCCTTCATCAGATTCCGAACACCATCAAGACCGACTCGTTCTGGATGCCATTCACGGCCAACCGGCAGTTCAAGAAGGCGCCGCGCCTGTTCTCCTCGGCCGAGGGCATGCATTACACCACGGTCGACGGCCGCAAGGTGATCGACGCCTCCGCCGGCCTCTGGTGCGTCAATGCCGGCCACGGCCGCAAGCAGATCGCCGCCGCCGTCGAGCGCCAGCTGATGACGCTGGATTTCGCACCGTCGTTCCAGATGGGCCATCCGCTGGCATTCGACTTCGCCGAGCGTCTGGCCGAGATCGCGCCGAAGGGCCTCGATCGCATCTTCTTCACCAATTCCGGCTCCGAGTCGGTCGACACCGCGCTGAAGATCGCGCTCGCCTATCACCGTGCCAACGGCCAGGCGAGCCGCACGCGCCTGATCGGCCGCGAGCGCGGCTATCACGGCGTCGGCTTCGGCGGCACCTCGGTCGGCGGCATGGTCGCCAATCGCCGCGCCTTCGCCACCCTGCTGCCGGGCGTCGACCACATCCGCCACACCCATGATCTCACCCGCAACGCCTTCGCCAAGGACCAGCCCGAGCATGGCGCCGAGCTTGCCGACGATCTCGAGCGCCTCGTCGCTCTGCACGGCGCCGAGACCATCGCTGCCGTCATCGTCGAGCCGGTGCCCGGCTCGACCGCGGTGTTGCCGCCGCCGAAGGGCTATCTCCAGCGCCTGCGCGAGATCTGCGACAAGCACGGCATCCTCCTAATCTTCGACGAGGTCATCACCGGCTTCGGCCGCCTCGGCACGCCGTTCGCTGCCAACTTCTTCGGCGTCACGCCTGACATGATGACGACGGCCAAGGGCATCACCAACGGCACCATTCCCTGCGGCGCCGTGTTCGCGAGCCGCAAGGTTCACGACGGCCTGATGGTCGGCCCGGAGAACGCGATGGAGCTGTTCCACGGCTACACTTATTCGGCGCATCCGGTCGCCTGCGCCGCGGGCATCGCCACGCTCGACATCTATAAGGATGAAGGCCTGCTGACGCGCGGTGCGTCGATCTCCGAATATTGGCGCGATGCGCTGCATTCGCTGAAGGGCCTGCCCAACGTCGTCGACATCCGCAATTGCGGCCTGATGGGCGCGGTCGAGCTGTCGCCGCGTGACGGCACGGTCGGCGTGCGTGGCTACGATGTCATGGTCGATTGCTTCAATCGCGGGCTGTACTTCCGCATGAGCGGCGATAGCTTTGCGCTGTCGCCTCCGCTCATCGTCGAGAAGAGCCACATCGACGATATCGTGTCGATCCTCGGTGATGCCATCAAGCGGGTGGCCTGATAATTGCTCTCGCCGTTGCGGAGTTCCCTCTTGCAGCGGCGAGCGTGATGCCGCGGGAGTTTGACCAAGCGTGAAAGTTTTGATCCTCGGCAGCGGTGTCATCGGTGTCACCTCTGCCTACTACCTCGCGCGTGCCGGCCATGAGGTGACGGTCGTCGACCGTCAACCCGAACCGGCGCTCGAGACCTCCTTTGCCAATGCCGGCGAGGTGTCGCCCGGCTATTCTTCGCCCTGGGCCGGTCCCGGCGTCCCGGTCAAGGCGGTCAAATGGCTGCTGATGAAGCACGGCCCGCTGGTGATCCGGCCGAAGCTCGATCCCGTGATGTGGGTCTGGCTGCTCAAGATGCTGCGCAATTGCACCAGCGAACGCTACGCCATCAACAAGAGCCGGATGATCCCGATCGCGGAATATAGCCGCGATTGCCTGCGCGACCTGCGCCGCGACATCGGCATCCAGTATGACGAGCGCTCGCAGGGCACGCTGCAGCTGTTCCGCTACCAGGCCCAGCTCGACGGCACCGGAGAGGACATCGCCGTGCTCAAGGAGTACGGCGTACCGTTCGAGGTGCTGAGCCGTGAGGGCTGCATCGCGGCCGAGCCGGCGCTGGCGGGCGTGAAGGAGAAGTTCGCGGGCGGACTGCGCTTGCCGCAGGACGAGACCGGCGACTGTCACATGTTCACACAGGCGCTGGCCAAGCATGCCGAAGCGCTCGGCGTGCGCTTCATGTTCAACACCGGTATCGACCGCATCGTCACCGACGGCGGGCGCGTCAGCGGCGTCGCGACCAGCGCCGGAATGTTGCAGGCGGACGCCTACGTCCTGGCGCTCGGAAGCTATTCGTCGCGCCTCGTCGCACCCCTCGGCATCTCGCTGCCGGTCTATCCTGTGAAGGGCTATTCGATCACGGTGCCGATCAAGGACGCTTCCGGCGCGCCGGAATCGACCGTGATGGACGAGAGCTATAAAGTCGCCATTACGCGCCTCGGCAATCGCATTCGCGTCGGCGGCACCGCCGAAATCTCCGGATTCTCGAGCCAGCTTTATGATGCGCGCCGCGCCACGCTCGATCACTCGCTGACCGATCTGTTCCCGCGCGGCGGCGATCTCTCCAAGGCGACGTTCTGGAGCGGTCTGCGCCCGATGACGCCCGACGGCCCGCCCGTGATCGGCCCGACGAAGTACGCCAACCTTCACCTCAACACCGGCCACGGCACGCTCGGCTGGACCATGTCTTGCGGTTCGGGACGGGTGCTTGCGGACATGCTGTCGGGCAAGAAGCCGGATGTGGATGTGAGCGCGCTGACCGTCGACCGGTACGAACACCGGTTTGGGTAATACTCTCTCTCTCGTAATGATGATGGGAGGCGTTCACGTCATGATGTTCAAGGCGGCTCGCGCCGTGCGGAGAGAATCCGGGCGATGTGGCCATCATTGCCGTACATGGCATCCCACAAATCGACGCCGGACGCCCACGATCTGATCCAATCTTCGAAACCGCGCGATTCCTCGAAGAATGCGGCGCTCCAGTCGTCTCCATCCTGAGCATCGGGATCGAAGATTCGCATCGGGAAGTCCGGGGCGAGACAATCGATGCAAGAGTAGATCGCGCATCCCCAATGGCAGATAGGTAGCAGGGCATCGGGCCATCCCAGCTCTGGCGCGCTGCGAAACACGTCGTAAATCGCAACAGCGGTCTTGCCGGTATCGTCGGGAACGCCGTTCGTTAGCCCGATGAGCCCATATCCCGGGCCGAAGCCTCCATTCCCGATCTCTGCATAGATGCGTTTCAAAAGGGATGGCAGCCCGAAACGAAAATGCTTTTCGTCGGAGTCGATATCGCCGGGCTTGCCCGGCATCAATCCCGCGTGCGGGGGGCGGCCTAGATCGGTGGGTTTCGTTTTCAATCGCCGTCGGATCGCGGCGATGATGGGGTCATCCATCGGTGGCTTCCCTCGCCTCGCGGAATGCCCTCACATTATGCCAGCAGACGGAGCGCCGGCAAACTACCCGGCCCCCGTCACGCAATTCACCCACAGCACCACCGCCTTGGTATCCTCCGCCGGGTTGGAAAACCGGTGCGGCCTGCGGCTGGCAAAGCGAAAGCTGTCACCGGTCTTCAGCGACCACGTCTCGCTGTCCACCGTCAGCATCATCTCGCCTTCGAGCACGAGGCCGGCCTCCTCGCCGTCATGGGTGTAGAGCTCGTCGCCGGTGGAGCCGCCGGGCTCCAGATGTACCAGGAATAGATTGAGCCGGTTGTCGGTGCTGGCGGGGCTCAGCAATTGCTTCGACACGCCGGTGCGCCAGAGCTTCAGTTCGGGCCGCTGAAGCCCGCGCGTGACGATTTGGTCGGATGCACCGTCGGCGTTCGGGCTCGCGCCGAACAGCGCGGCGATGCCGACGCCGAGCACGTCGGCGAGCGTGGCCAGCACGCGCAGCGACGGCGACGACAGGCCGCGCTCGATCTGGCTGAGGAAGCCGATCGACAGCTCCGTGCGCGAAGCGACCGTCTCGAGCGAGAATTGCCTGACGCGCCGGAGGTCGCGGATGCGGCGGCCGACCGCGACATCCATCGCCGGCTCGGCCGCTTTCGCGACAGCCTTGGCTTTCACCTTCTTCGCCGGCTTTGCGGCGGCCGGTCTGCGCATTCTTTTGCCACCGCTCACGTCAAACCGCTTCCTTCATGTGCATGAAAACCGCTTGCAACGGCCGTGAAAGTGTGACCAAATTTTCATATTGGTGAAAATAGGCCGAAACGGCTTGGCCCGCAACGTCTGCGATGACGAGATCTGCGAGCGCCGCCATCGGCCGGGCCCAAGGGGGATGCGATGAAGCGTTTTGGTCTGGCCGCGGTCGCGGCACTCGCGATTGCCGCAGCAGCGCCGGCTTCGGCGCAGCAAGTGCTGAAGGTCGGCTCGACGCCGACAGGCATTCCCTTCACCTTCCTCGACACCAAGACCAATAGCATCCAGGGCATCATGGTCGATCTCGTCACTGAAGTGGGCAAGGATGCCGGCTTCAACGTGCAGATCGAGCCGATGCAGTTCTCGGCGCTGATCCCGTCGCTGACATCGAGCAAGATCGACATCATCGCGGCCGCGATGTTCATCACTGCGCCGCGCAAGGAGGTTGTCGACTTCTCCGACCCGATCTACGCCTATGGCGAAGGCCTCGTGGTTCCCAAGAGCGACACCAAGGCCTACGCCACCCAGGACGATCTGAAGGGTGAGACGGTCGGCGCCCAGGTCGGCACCGCCTTCGTCGACGCGCTGAAGAAGTCCGGCCTGTTCGCCGACGTCAAGGCCTACGACACCATCCCCGACATCCTGCGCGACGTGAACACCGGCCGCCTCAAGGCCGGTTACGCCGACTATCCGATCCTCGCCTATAATCTGAAGCAGGGCGGCCTTCCCCGAGGTGCGTCTGGTCGACGGCTACAAGCCCGTCACCGTCGGCTCGGTCGGCATCGGCGTGCGCAAGGGCGAGACCGCGCTGCTCGGCAAGATCAACGCCTCGCTCGCCAAGCTGAAGGCCAACGGCACTATCGACAAGATCCTCGATAGATGGGGCCTGAAGGCACAGGGTTGATCGCCAGCGGCCAATCGTGAAAGCTGACCGATGAAGGGCTTCTGGCACGACGCGGCCGAATTCTTCCCGATCCTGATGAGCGGCGTCGTGCTGACGATCGTCGTCACCATCGGCTCGCTGCTGCTCTCGACGGTGCTTGGCCTCGTCTGGGCGATGATGCGGGTCTCCGGCATCCGCGTCCTGTCGCTGCTCAGCGCCAGCCTGATCAACGTGATCCGCGGCATTCCGATCATCGTGCTGTTGTTCTACCTCTACTTCGTGATGCCTGATCTCGGCGTCACGCTGTCCGCGTTGCAGGCCGCGATCCTCGGGCTCGGCATCGCCTACTCAGCCTATCAGGCGGAAAATTTCCGCGCCGGCATCGAGGCCATCGACAAGGGGCAGATCGAGGCGGCGCAATCGATCGGCATGGGCTGGTGGCTGACCATGCGCCGGGTCGTGCTGCCGCAGGCGGTGCGCATCGTGCTGCCGCCCTACGGCAACGTCATGATCATGATGCTGAAGGATTCCTCGCAGGCCTCGACCATCACGGTCGCCGAGCTCGCCCTTCAGGGCAAGCTGATCGCGTCCTCGACCTTCAAGAACACCAACGTGTTTACGATGGTCGCGCTGATGTATCTCACCATGAGCATTCCGCTGATCCTGCTGGTCCGTCACTTCGAGAAGCGGGCGGGCAAGAAATGATCGAGCTCACCGACGTCCACAAGAGCTTTGGCGAGAACGAGGTGCTCAAGGGCATCACGGCGTCCGTCCAGAAGGGCGAGGTGGTCTGCATCGTCGGCCCCTCCGGCTCCGGCAAGTCCACCATCTTGCGCTGTATCAATGGTCTCGAAAGCTACGACCGCGGCGAGATCAGCGTCGAGGGATTGAAGGTCGACAGCGACGCGCCGTCGATCGTGAAGATCCGCACCCAGGTCTCGATGGTGTTCCAGCGCTTCAATTTGTTTCCGCACCGGACGGTGCTGGAGAACGTGGTCGAAGGTCCGCTCTATGTGAAGAAGGAGCCGCGTGCGCAGGCATTCGAGCGCGGCCGCGCGCTGCTCGCCCAGGTGGGCCTTGCCGAGAAAGCCAGCGAACATCCGCCGCAGCTCTCCGGCGGCCAGCAGCAACGCGTCGCGATCGCGCGGGCGCTGGCGATGCAGCCCAAGGCCATCCTGTTCGACGAGCCGACCTCGGCGCTCGATCCTGAATTGGTCGGCGACGTTCTCGGCGTGATGCGCAAGCTCGCCGACGACGGCATGACCATGGTCGTCGTCACCCACGAGATGGGCTTTGCCCGCGACGTCGCCGACCGCGTGCTGTTCATCGATGGCGGCGTCATCGTCGAGCAGGGACCGGCGAAATCGGTGCTCAACCAACCGCAGCATGCGCGGACGCAGGATTTTCTGCGCCGCGTGCTGCATCCGCTCTGATCGGTCTTCGCCATGACCACGCGCCTGCCTTTGCCGCCGTCGCTCTATGCCGACACCGCCGTCGCGCCGGTGGCCACGCCGCCGCTCGACATCGACAAGACGGTCTCGGTCGCCATCATCGGCGGCGGCTACACCGGCCTGTCCACCGCATTGCATCTGGCGGAGCAGGGTGTCGAGGCACTGGTGCTGGAGGCGCAGGAGCCGGGCTGGGGCGCATCCGGCAATAATGGCGGCCACACCAATCCCGGACTGAAGCACGATCCCGATCAGATCGAGGCCGATTTCGGCGCCGAGCTCGGCCGCCGCATGGTCGCGTTCTCCTACGGCACGACGGATTTCACCCACGATTTGATCCGTCGCTACCAGATCCCGTGCGAAGCGCGGCAGAACGGTACGCTGCGCGCGGCCTATAACGAGGCCAGCGCCGCCGCGATCGAGACAACCGCACAACAATGCATCGCCCGCGGCATGCCGGTGACGTACCTCAATCGCGAGCAGCTGCGCGAGATGACCGGCACGGATCGCTACATCGGCGCCATGCTGGATACCCGCGGCGGCGACTTGCATCCGCTCAGCTACGCTCGCGGCCTTGCGCGCGCCGCGATCTCGGCAGGCGCGAAGGTGCACGGCGAGACACCGGCGCTGTCGCTCCGTCGCGAGGGCAGCCGCTGGCGCATCGAGACGCCGCGCGCGGTGGTGCATGCCGACAAGGTCCTGCTCGCGACCAACGGTTTTACCGACGATCTCTGGCCGGCGCTTCGCCGCACCATCGTGCCGGTGTTCTCCTCGATCGCCGCCACCGCGCCGCTTTCGGATGAGGTCGCGCGTTCGATCATGCCGACGCGTCCCGTCCTTTACGAGAGCGGCCACATCACCGTCTATTACCGCATCGATCAGCAGAACCGCCTCTTGATGGGCGGCCGCGGCCCGATGCGCTGGATCAATTCGCCGCGCGACGTCGCTTATCTCATGCGATACGCCGAGCGGCTATGGCCGCAACTCGAGGGCGTCGCCTGGACCCATGGCTGGAACAGCCGGCTTGCCATTACCGCGGATCATTACCCGCATGTGCACGAGCCCGCGGACAACATCCTGATCTCGCTCGGCTGCAACGGCCGCGGCGTCGCGCTCTCGACCGCCATGGGCGCGCAGCTGGCGCGGCGTCTGATCGGCGGCGCCAAGGCCGAGCTCGACATGCCCGTCACCGGCATCAAGCCGATCCCGATGCATGCCTTCTGGCCGGTCGGCGTGACGACGGCAGTGATCGCTGGTCGCGTGCGCGACCGGCTCGGGATCTAAGCTCAGCCCTCCGCCACCGCGTCGGCCCAGGGCTGGAAGATCTCGACCGCGCCGGAATTGGTGTCGCCGTCGCGCATCACGACGCTTGGGCAGGCGAACTTCTGCGGCAAGGATTGCACCCGCGCTTCCTCATAGTCGAATCGCGCCGCGAGCGTCTCGCGTGTGTCCGCCGGCAACCTGGTATCGCCGATCACGATCGCGCCTTCGCTGGCGTCGATGCGCGGCTGGTGGATCGCGGCGTCGAGATCCATGCCGAAATCCATCGCAAACGACACGATCTGCATCACCGACGGCAGGATGCGGCGACCGCCGGAGGCGCCGACCGCGAGCCGCCTGCCGTCCTTGGCCTCGGCGATGACAGGCGTGTAGTTGGTGAGACAGCGCTTGCCAGGGGCGAGCGAATTGGTGGTGCCCGGCATCGGGTCGAACCACATGATGCCGTTGTTCATGGCGATGCCGGTGTGCGGCGTGACGTATTTCGAGCCGAAGGATGAGAGCAATGTCTGCGTCACCGCCGCGATGTTGCCGTGGCGGTCGACCACGGAGAAGTGCGTGGTGCAGGCGGGCGCCAGATAGTCCGCGCCGAGCGAGCGCTTGCCGTCGGCATCCCCCATATCCTTGAGCCGCTCGCGATAGGCCGATTGCAGCGCGGCGGCATATTCGACGTAGGCGGCTGCATCGGGCGCGCTTCCCGGCTTCAGGTTCTGTTGCAACAGGCGCAGCGCATGCGCCATCGTCGGTCCGGCCGTGAGCTCCGGCGTCGCAAACACCTTGCCGCCGCGATAGGGGATCGCCAGCGGATCGCGCAGATGGGCTCGGAACGCGGCGAGGTCCTCCACCGACAGCGCGCCGCCGTCGGCCTTGATGTCGGACGCGATGCTTCTGGCGAGGTCGCCCTGGTAGAAATCGCGCGGACCGGCGTCGGCGAGATGCGCCAGCGTCGCCTTCAGCGTATCCAGCGGCAGCCGCGTCTCGGACTTGATGCCCCATGGCGCGCTCGGAGGCAGGCCATCCTTCAGGAACGTGGCCGCGCTTCCCGGATAGCGCCGAAGATCGGCCGCCGATGCCGCGATCGTCAGCGTGGTCCACCAGTCGACCAGCAGGCCTTCACCGGCGAGGGCGACGGCCGGCGCGACGAGATCTTTCCATGGCAGCCTGGCGTGGCGGCGATGCGCCTCCTCCATGCCGGCGACGACCCCGGGCACGGCGATCGAGCCGGGGCCGTGGATGTTGCGGTCGTTCTTCACCCGCTGCCAGGGAAACAGATCGGAAGCCGCGCCTTCGCCGCTGATCGGATAGTCGGCGGTGCGCAGGCTTTGCGGCGCGCACATGCCGTAGTCGATCACCTCGTAGCGATTTTCCGCGGCACGGTAGAGCACCATCGCGCCGCCGCCGCCCATGCCGCTGTTCCAGGGCTCCAGCACGTTGAGCGCGAAGGTGGTGGCGACGATCGCGTCCACGCAGTCGCCGCCCGCCGCCAGCACTTGCGCCCCCACTTCGGCCGCCCGCCGCGATTGCGCGGCGACGATGCCGCCTTTGGATGTGACGGCGGGCTTGCGGACGGTTTGGGTGTGGCTGAACTGGTGCGGCATGATGATGTCTGTGTGCTGTCTTCGGTTTGGCTTCGTTGCGCTGAGCTCCGCAATTCGCGGAACGCGCGAAGAATGGCACATCGCCCCCACCGAGAACATCGAAAGGGCATGGCTGGTGTGAAACAGGCGGGGGTAGGCGCCAACGCGTGATGCCCGGGACATAGGCGAGCGGAAGCGACGCCGTCCTTCGGACGGCTATGCCCGGGCATGACGCATTGAAAGACCGATCAGTGGGAAGCAGGAGCCGCAGGGCTCAGCGCGCGCGATCCAGCCGGCTGGCCTGATACTTGGCGTGCCATTTCGGGCCAGGCCCGCGCATGTAGTGAAGCTCGGGGCGGTAGGGATTGCCCGCGACCCGCATCAGCGTCTGCCATTTGCTGGCGACGAAGTTCAGGGGCTGGCGGAGCAGGGTCAGTGACGCGAGCAACATGGCATCACCTCAGTGCGGCTTGCCGAGCATGGCAGTGAAGGGGAGATCGAAGATCTCCTCGCCATCGGAGCCGCTGACATGGATGACCCAGTCGCGCCAATCCTCAGCGCCGGGCGTCAGGATCATCGCGTTCATGATCTGGGCGGCACGGTCGCGCGCCTCGGTCAGGTTGGTCACGGCTGTGCCGCTGCGATCGATCAGCGTGCCGTCCAAGTTGGAGCAGTGAAAATAGACCTGGACCATATGCGTCTCCTATTGGGAGCGATTGGGACGGCAAACCGATACCATTCCAAGCATTCGCGAAACATTCGGGCCGAGCCCGGTAAGGGAATCTACGGAGATTGGTCGGCGCCAAGCCCCCTGCCGGTTTGATCACAAGGGGGTGTTGATCAACTGGACGGCATTCCCACGGCATGGAACAACCCTGGACGGAAAGTCCGGGAGGCGCCGTGAACCACCTCACATTTTGGCGTGAAAGCCGAAGCCTGCGCGCATGCGCGGTCGCCCTGGTGGTCCTCCTGACCCTCACCTCGGTAGGCTCATCAGAACCGGTCCGCAAGAGCGGCTATGCCATCGGCACGGAGACCTGCGGCAGTGCCGATCTGGCTTTTCCAAAAATCCAGATCGACACGAAGGCGGGATTTTGCGCTGGCCTCGTCGCCAGCGAGGAGGATCGGCTGAAATTCCCGCGCTCGATCATCCAGGTGCCCGGTCGTGACCTGTTCGTGGTCGCCGACATGGCGGGCTGGGGCCATACCGATGGCCGGCTGCTGTTGCTCGACCCGCGCGCACCCCAAGGACAGCGGTTCAAGGAGCTGCTGACTGCAATCGAATATCCGTTCGGTCTCGTGATCGGCCCGGACAAGAAGCTCTATGCCTCGAGCGCGGAGACGATCTTCCGGTTCGATCCGCTCGCCGACAATCCGCGCGACACGGTCGAGACCATCGTCCGTCACATGCCCGGCCGCCGGGTCACATTGCCCGATGGCACAAAGCTCGACGAGAGCGCGCATCCACTCAAGCAGTTTGTCTTTGATAAGAACGGCCGGCTGTTCGTCAACATCGGCTCGCACAGCGACGACTGCATCACGCCGGCGCCGATCACGAAACCTTGCGCGGCGGCCGAGGGCGCTTCCGCGATGGCATCGATCTGGCTGTTCACGCCGCCCCCGGGCGGTATCTTCCCGGCGTTGAAGCCTGGCGAGACCGACCCGCCGCACGGCGTCTATGCGCGCGGCCTGCGCAACTCGATGGCGCTGGCGCTGCACCCGAACTTTCCCGATGCGGGCTATGCCTTCCTGCAAGGCGAGAACGGCCGCGACCTGCCTGACATTTTCAAGCCGAACGAGGAGATCAACGCGATCGAGCAGGGCAGGCATTACGGCTGGCCTTATTGCTACGATGTGTCGACGCCGAGTCCCGAATTCAGGATCGTGTTGCAGTCGGGGGTCTACAAATCGCTGTGCACCGCCAACGTTCTCTACAACGCGCCGTTCTCGCTGCTGCCGCCGCACGGCGCGCCGCTCGCGATGCTCTATTATCACGGCGCGAAATTTCCGGAGCTCGAGGGCAAGCTGCTGGTCGGCCTGCACGGCTATCGCCCGACCGGCAGCCGCGTCATCGTCTATGACGTCGACGAGCACGGCTTCCCGAAGCCCACCCCGCTGCCGGTACGCTATCATGTCAGCTGCGCGGCCGATCCGACCCACAGCTTCCAGACCGAGGGCGGCGACGTCGCCGCCGCGCCGTTCGAGGAGCTGATCGCAGGCTGGCACCGCGTCAACGGCGCACGGCCGCAAGGTGCGCCGGTCGGCATGACGGTCGCCGAGGACGGCGCCATCTGGCTGGTCGAGGACAAGAACCAGACCGTGATCCGGATCGACCGCGCCGCGGGCGATGCGCCGCCGCCCTTGCCATGCGACATGCGGAGCCAGGCGCTGATCGATCAATTGGCGGTCTTCGTTGCCAGGGACGCGCAGAACAGCGTCCGGCTCACCAGTTTGCGCAAGGGCCTCGTCGAAAAGCATTGCGTCGGCTGTCACTCGGATTTCGGCCTGAAGCCGGGCCTATCGGACGCTCAGAAGGACGCGACGGTGCTTCGCTTCATGCTGGCGCAGGATGGCTGGATCTATCCTGGCGATCCCGACTCCAGCAAGTTGCGCACGCGGCTTCGTGGGTTAGGCGCGGAGAAGCTGATGCCGCCGGGTGGCGAAGGCCTGCCGAAGGCCGAGCCTGGTTACACGCGCCTGCTCGACACGGCGGATCTGCTGGTGTCAAAAATGGTTCCAGGCATCCGGATGCGGATCAAGTCCGGCCCGCCGCAGCGCAAGTTCTTTGGCAAAACCAACAAGGAATGCGGCGAAATACCGGCTGCCAAGGTCGTCGTCGTGACACAAAGGAACGCTGTAGACAAACCCGGCTTCAGCCGCTTCTTCCGGCCGGCCGATCCCTATCTGAATGGCGAGTGCAGCGACGGCGATGGCTATTACATCCGGCAGGAATTTCTGGTGCCTGTGCAGTAGCGTTGTTCTCGTCCTTGCGACGGCACCGGCACGAGCGGAAACGAAACTGTTCGAAAGCGTGCAGGTGACGCCATCAGGCGAATACACCTTCGGCATCGAAGGGCCGGCCGCCGATCTCGACGGCAATCTCTTCGTCGTCAATTTCGGCAAGCCCGGCACCATCGGCAAGCTGCCTGTCGGCGGCGCGGTGTCCGAGCCGTTCACGGCACTGCCCGAGGGCAGCGTCGGCAATGCCATCCGCTTCGCGCGCGACGGCACCATGTTCATCGCCGACTACAAGGAGCACAACATCTTCGCGATCCCGAAGGGATCGACCGAGCCCGCCATCTGGTTTCACTCCGACGAGATGAACCAGCCCAACGACATCACCATCGCCCGTGACGGCACGATCTATGCGAGCGATCCGAACTGGAAAGGTCGCGAAGGCCACATCTGGCGCATCGCGAAGGGAGCCGACGGAACGGTGCAGGGACAGCTAATGTCGGCGCCGCGCGCGATGGGCACGACCAACGGCATCGATCTCAGCCCCGATGACAAGACGCTCTATGTCGGGGAATCCAGCAGCGGCCAGATCTGGTCCTATACCGTCGGCGGCAACGAGCTCACCAATCCAAAACTCGTCAAGGCGTTTCAGCCCGACACCGTCGACGGCCTGCGCACCGACGTGGCCGGCCGCCTCTATGTCGCGCGCATCCTCAAGGGCACGATCACGTTGATGAAGGCCAATGGCGCGGTCGAGCGGGAGATCGCGCTGAGAGCCAAGGAGCCGACCAACCTGGCCTTCGGCGGCAACGACGGCAAGACGATCTTCGTCACCCAGCGTCAGGGCGGCTTCGTCGAGGCGTTCCGCACCGACCAGCAGGGTCGCGAGCACTGCCTTCAGCGTGGGCGCTGCTGAGCTTCACGAGCGATCTGCTTGCGGCGCAGGGCGGTGCGACAGGGGCGGCATTCTTCTTGCTTGCATCTCGCCGCCGCGGCGATTTAGACATCTGTGGCACCCTCAAAGCGACCACGGAGTGTTCGAGTGAAAGCCGTCCATACCGAGCTGCATCGCAGCCACGATCCGCAATTCTTCCTGGTTCGCGGTGTGGTCAAGCGCACCACCGAGCAGCCCGAGCGCGCCGACCGCCTGCTCAAGGGATTGAAGGACGGCAAGCATCAACTGGTCGAGCCAACCACATTCGGGCAGGGGCCGCGTGCGCGCATCCACAGTCCGGAATATCTGTCGTTCCTGAGCGAGGCCTGGGAGGCCTGGACCGCGCTCGGCGATTCCGGCCCGGAGATGATCGGCAATATCCATCCGGTGCGCCATGCCGCGACTTATCCCACCCATATCACCGGCAAGCTCGGCTGGCACACCGCCGACACCGCGGCGCCGATCGGTCCCGGCACCTGGGCTGCGGCCTGCGCTGCGACCGACGTCGCGGTCACCGCGGCACAGATGGTGATGGACGGCGAGGATGCGACTTATGCGCTCTGCCGGCCGCCCGGCCATCACGCCTATCGCGACATGGCCGGCGGCTTCTGCTTCCTCAACAACAGCGCGATCGCGGCGGCGCATCTGCGGCAGAAGCACGAGCGTGTCGTGATCCTCGACGTTGACGTCCATCACGGCAACGGCACGCAAGGAATCTTCTACGCGCGGCCGGATGTCTACACGGTCTCGATCCATGCCGATCCCGTCGCGTATTATCCTTACGTGTGGGGCTATGCGCATGAGCGCGGCGAAGGTCCCGGCCTCGGCGCCAACCTCAACATTCCCCTGGCGATCGGTACCGGCGATGACGGCTACATCCAGGCGATGGAGGTCGCGCGCAAGGCGATCGAATCCTTTGCGCCCGGCGCCCTCGTCATCGCGCTCGGCCTCGACGCCTCCGAGCACGATCCGCTGAAGGGTCTCGCCGTCACCACGCCCGGCTTCCGCCGCATCGGCCAGGCCATCGCGAAGATGGGCCTGCCGACCGTGTTCGTGCAGGAGGGCGGCTATCTCTCGGACATCCTCGGCGCGAACCTGACCTCGGTGCTGGCCGGATTCGAAGAGGCGCGGTGATGCTCGCTGAGTAGCCCATCATTCTCCGTCATTGCGAGCGTAGCGAAGCAATCCAGAATCTTTCCGCGGAGGGACTCTGGATTGCTTCGCTTCGCTCGCAATGACGATGTGGATGGTTAGGTCGACTTCATCAACATCTCAAAACATCCCGCTTGCCGCGAGCGCCTTGCAGACGTGCTGCATCTCGGTCTCGTCTGCGACCATGTCGAGCATGATCGTGGTCAGCCCCTTTGCGGCAAATTCCTTCAGCTTCGCGCCGATCTCCGCGTAGCTGCCGACGAGGTAGGGGCAGTCGGCCTGGAAGGTCAGGAACGGCAGCAGCCAATAGCCATTGTCCGCGAGCTCGCCGCTCTGGCCCTCGTAGAGGCGCCGTTTCCACTCGGAATCGCTGTTCTCCACGGTGAGCACGAGCAGCTCGCGATCGTCGGCGTTATCGCGGAAACGCGCCTTTGCCGCTTGCCGTGCCTCGTCGCGTCCCTCGCGGGCGAAAATTCCAAAATTCACGCCGGGCGCATCGAGGCCGCGGTCGAGATCCGGCGGCAGCATCTGCATCTTGATGCAGCCGGTCTCCTTTGCGACGCGCTGTGCCGGCTCGGACTGGCCTGCGACCAGAAATTCCGGCATCAGCTCCGGCGGCAGGCGCGGCCGCAGTTGCAGGTTGCTGGCGCGGTAGAACCGGCCCTCGAAAGTCGCCGGCCGCGGGCTTGCCAGCAACTGGCGCATCAGCGCAACGAATTCGCCGAGCCGGGCATAGCGGTCGGCATGCGACAGCTCGTCGCCGAGCCCCTGCAAATCGCTGACCGCCGTCCCCGTGATCATGTTGAGATAGACCTTGCGGCCGTGGAGCTGCGCAAAGGACGAGACGAATTTTGCCGCCGTGAACGGGTGCATGTAGACCGGATTGACGGCGATCAGCGGCGAGGATCGGGTCGTCTCGCCAATGATGTGCTGGGCCATCGCCCAAGGCTCGACGAACACGTCGTTGCCCTCGAACAGCAGGATGCCCTCGAAGCCGTTGCGCTCGGCGAACTGCGCCACCCGCATCAGCTCGCCGACATATTTCTTGGGATCGCGGTTGCGCGAAATCGCGGGAAAGACGCGCAGCCGCGGCAGTGTCATTCAGCCGCCTCCTGCAGCGGCCACGCATTGCGGGTGATGGGAAGGCCGCCGGTGGCGCGGGAGCCGTCGGCGATCGCGAGACGATGCGAGGGCGACGGCGAAATCAGCTGGAATCGCCAGCCTTCCGGATCGTCGGCGATATCGGGCGTGAAGCTGATCTCGATGGCCTCGCGCGATACCTGCATCGCGAAGGCATCGAGCGGCAAATTGAGGCCGAAACCCCTGGCCTTCAGATAGGCCTCTTTCAGCGTCCAGTAGTCGAAGAAGCGCTCGGTCGCGGCGGGCTCCGGCAGTCCGCGCAGCGTTTCGACCTCTTCCGGCGCGAAGAACCGAAGCGCGGTCGACAGCGGCGCCACCCGACTCGACACGGTCTCGACGTCGACGCCGACGGTCTCGTGCCCCGATACGACGCAGGCGACGCAGCCGTCGGCGTGCGACAGGCTGAAATGCAGCGTGCTCGAGGTCTTGGGCGATGCGACAAACGGCCGCCCGTAACGCCCGGCCGCAAATGACCAGTCGGTGGGGGCGACATCAGGTGCGACGTGCGAGAGCGCGAGGCGCAACATCGCGTGCGCGAAAATATATTGCCGCTGGTGCCGCTCGAACCTGAAGCGGTCGGCTCGTCCCCGTTCGTCGACCGAGAGCAGGCGCCGGCACGTATCAACCGCATCCGGCGCGTCAAAAGTCTCGATCAGTCCGACAAACAGTTCAATTCTGTCGTCTGCCATCAATTGGGCCCATGGCGTCAGGCCGGGGCCAAATCCCCTGCCATGACGGAAGAATCAACTGAGCAAGAATTAACTGAGCGGACCGCTTCTAGCGGTCCACTCGGGCGAATCCTTGTCGATTGCTGGCCGGTTTACGGGCGCAAGCTTGTGCGAGACCCCAACTCGACACGCGAGCGGCCAAATCTGAAAACAGAAGCCCGAAAACCGAAGCCTGAAGATTCGTGCGGCGTCCCGGCCGACGAGTCTTACGTCTTCTTCTTCTTGGACTTCTTGGAGCCGCCCAGCATCGAAATACTGGCGTCGACGTCCTTCAGGGCGGACTGCAGCTTCTTCTTCTCGGCGCCGAGCAACTTCTGCAGGGCCTTGCGGTCCTTGTCGCTCAACGAGGTGCCCTTGGTAAATTTGATGAAACCCATAACGAACTCCCCGGTTGAAAATAATCGTCCAAATCAAAACGCGAGAATAATCTTGCGCGATGGCGCCAAATAATCAAGATGCAACTTGGTCATTCACAGCTTTGACGGGTGAACCCGTATTCGCCCGTGCTCTGCGGCCGGTCATGCCGCCCTGCGATTGAGCAATCGGCCGAGCGGCGCGTTGGGTTGGGCGAGGGCGGCCCCGAGCAGCGCGACGAGATCCTCCATCCACTGGCCGACCGTAGCGCCGTCGAGCAGCTCGCTTTTGTAATTGCATGAACCGGTGATTCCCGTCGGCCGCTCCTTGAGCATCAGCGACAGCCAGGTCTGGTCGATCGGCAGCACCGGCTGGCCTTCGCGGGCAATGTTGCCGATCGATCCTGTCGTGAGATCAGGCAGATCGAGCGGCTGGCGCAGCGGATTTTGCAGGGTGAAATAGACCTGGAGCAGCGCGGCTGGATCGACCCCCTCCTGCTCCAGATGTTCGGCCAGGATGTTGAACGGCAACTCCTGGCGCGCATGCGCGTCAAGCACGCTCTGGCGGACCCGGGCCACGGCCTGCGCGAACGACAGCTCCGGCGTGATTTTGGTGCGAACGATCACCGTGTTCTCGAACGGGCCGACGATCCGGTCGGTGTCCGGCAGGGCGCGATTGGCCATGGCGGTGGCGATCGAGATGTCGTGGCGGCCGGTCCGCGCCAGCAGCAGGGCTTTCAGGCCGGTCAGCAGACACATGAACAGCGTACAATTGTGCTGGCCGGCGAAGGCCGCGAGCCGGCCGATCAGCTCACGCTCGAGACTGACCGGATGGTGCCCTCTGGACGGGCCCGGGCTTGATTCGCCCTCGAAGAGGGGAGCCGCCCCGCGCAGATTCTCCGTCCATTCAGCCGCCTGACGGCGGGCGGCATCGGTGCCGCACCACCAGCGCTGCCAGCGCGCGACGTCCGAAAAGGCCGGCGGCTGTTTCGGCAGCGGCACCGACGGATAGCCAGCCAGCGCCGCATAACGGTGGGATAATTCCTCGAACAGCACGCCGATCGACCAGCCGTCGACGACGGCGTGGTGCAGCGTCAGCAGCAACACGTGATCGTCATCGTGGAGCCGCAACAGCCGGGCGCGCAGCAGCGGCGCGCGCGTGGTGTCGATCGGGACATAGGTCTCCTGTTCGATCAGGAGATTGATCTTGCGGAGCTCCAGCGCCTTGCGCCGCTTGTTGTTGTGGGGCTGACCGTCGCCGATCGTCTCGACGGTCAGGACACGGCCGAGGGCGCCGGGCGCGGCGACGTGGCTGACGGGCTCCCCGCCGCTCCAGCCGAAATGGGTCCGCAGCGATTCGTGCCGACGCACGATGTCGTCGATCGCCTGCGCCAGGGCGGCCAGATTGAGCGGCCCCTGGAGGCGGAAGGCGAAAGGCAGGTTGAACAGCGGCAAACCCGAAAGATTCTGCTCGATCCGCAGCATCTGGTCCTGCGCGATCGAGAGCGTGGGAGGGCTGCCTTCGGCCAGGCTCGCTCCAACCAGCCTTGCCAAACTTGCGGCCGGCTTGCGCGGCTTTGCCGCCACGGCCTCGTCGACCCGCCGGGCAAGCTCGTCGATCGTCGGTGCCTCGAAGATGGTCTTGATCGGCAGCGACACGCCAAGCGCCCGGGCGACGCGGGCCATCACCTGGCCCGCCAGCAGCGAGTGGCCGCCGAGGTCGAAGAAATTGTCGGTGACGCCGAGGCTCTCGACCTTCAGCAGGTCGATCCAGATGTCGGACAGCACCTTTTCGGTGAAGCGCCGCGCCGGCACAGTCGCATCCGATCCGGAGGTTTCCTGCTGCGCCGGCGCCAGCAGCGCGCTCCGGTCGATTTTGCCATGGGCATTGAGCGGCACCTGGTCCAGGAACAGGAACGCGGACGGGATGGCATGGCCCGGCAGCCGGCTCTTCAGGAAGTCGCGTAGCTCGCTGGCGCTGCTCCGGCTGCCGGATCTCGCGACGATGTGGGCAATCAGCCTGACATCGCCGCTCGCTTCGCGACGCGGCTCGACGATGCCGGCGCGCACATCCGGATGGTCGGCAAGCGCGTTCTCGATCTCCTTGAGCTCGATACGGTAGCCGCGGACCTTGACCTGATGGTCGGCGCGACCGAGGCATTCGATCGTGCCGTCGGCGCGGCGGCGGGCGAGGTCGCCGGTCCGATACAGCCGGCTGCTTGCTTTGCGCGAGAACGGATCGGGCAGGAAGCGCTGCCGGTTCTGTGCTGGATCGTTGACATAGCCGCGGCCGACACCGGTGCCGCCGATGCAGAGCTCGCCGGTCACGCCGACCGGCTGCGGCTGCAGGCTTGCGTCGAGCACGTAGAGCTGCGTGTTCGGCAGCGGCGCGCCGACCGGGACGTTGTTTGTCATGGTCGCCGGCGCCCTGGTCAGGCGATGCAGCGAGACGTCGTCGGAACATTCCGACGCACCGTAAGCGTTGATCAGCGGCACTTTCGGGCAGCGCGCGAACCAGGCGTTGCAGAGATCGACGGGCAGCGGCTCGCCCGTCGAGATCAGAAGGCGCAGCCTCGCAAAGGCGCGTCGGACCTGTGCCTCGTCCATGCGATCGAGGATCACGCGCAGCAGCGATGGGACGATCTCCAGCACCGTGATGCCCTCGTGCTCGATCTCGCGCGCGAGTAAAATCGGGTCTCCCACGATCGCGGTACCGCAGACATGGACGCGCGCGCCGACCATGGGCCCGGCGAGGAACTGCCATACCGAGATGACAAAACTCTGCGGCGCGGTCTGCGCGATCACGTCCCGGCGCGAGAGGTTCAGCTCGGAGATGAGCGAGGCGAGATGGTTCGAAAGCCCGCGCTGCTCGATCATGACGCCCTTCGGCGCGCCGGAGGACCCGGAGGTGTAGATGAGATAGGCAAGGCTCGACGCCGCGCGCCGCGTTGCACGGGCCGGCTTGGTCGACGCCGGCGCGATGGCGTCCTCGAGCCCGGCCATTGGGATGCGCTCGACCAGCGGTTCGAGCAGCGCCTCCGCTATGGACGACTGCGCCCGTCCGGTCAGCAGCATGCGGGCGCCGCTCGATCCGAGGATGGTTGCGAGCCGTGCCGGCGGCTGGTCGGGATCGAGATTGAGGAAGGCAGCGCCTACGCGTTGCACGGCGATCATCGCCGCGAGCAGGTCGGGTCCGCGCTCCGCAAGCAAGGCGACCACGGCCTCGGCGCCGACGCCTTCGCTGGCCAGCCAGCGCGCGGCCGCCTGGCTGCGGCGCGCCAGCTCGCGGTAGCTCAAGGACGTGCGGCCGTCCGATACGGCGATCGCGTTCGGCGTCTTCTTGACCTGGCGGTCGAAACGTTCGCTCGGATTGCCGCGCGTGGCGAAATTGGCCGGCACGCCCCGGCCCTGCGCCAGCAAGTGCCGGCGTTCGGTCTCGGTCAGAAGTGCCAGGTGAGAGATGCGCTGCTCCGGATCGGCGATGACGGATTTGAGCAGGGTTTTGAACTGGGCGGCCATGCCCTCGATCGTCGCCGCGTCGAACAGATCGGTGGCGTATTCAAAGAAGCCGGTGAAACGGCCATCAGCCTCGACCAGTTCGAGCGTGATGTCGAATCGCGCCACTTTTGGATCGATCTCGATCCGCCGCGTCGACAGACCGGAGAAAGATGCCGCCTCGATCGAGGCATTCTGGAGGATGAACATGATCCGGAAAAGCGGATTACCGTCGCTCCTTCGCGCGATCTGAAGCGCGCGAAGGACCTCTTCGATCGGGAGGTCCTGGTTGCGATAGGCATCGAGCGTGACCTGCCGGACCCGGCGCAACATGTCGCCGAAGCTCGGATCGCCGCCAAAATCATTGCGCAGGATCAGGGTGTTGGCGAACAATCCGATCAGGCGCTCGCTCTCGATCTGGTTGCGGTTGGCGATCAGCGAGCCGGTCGCGACATCTTCGTGCCCGGTGTGACGGAACAGCAGGCACTGGAACACTGCGAGCAAGGTCATGAAGGGCGTGACGCCCTGGTTCTGGCTCAGCGCACGCAGGTCGGCCGACAGAGTTTTGGAGAATTCGAGATAGCAACGGGCACCGTGGCCGCTCCAGACCTCCGGCCTTGGCCGGTCGGTCCGCAGCGGCAGTGTGGTGACGCCGTCGAGCTGCGTCCGCCAGTAATCGAGCTGCTCCTTGGCGGCCGGCGTCTGCGCCCAGCTCTGCTGCCAGAGCGCAAAGTCGCGATACTGGAAGGCTGGCGAAGGCAGTGCCGCCACGTCGTTCTTGCGCGTTGCCGAATAATGGGCGGCGAGTTCTTCCCAGAACAGCCGCTGCGACCAGCCGTCGGTGACGAGATGATGGACGTTGACCACGAGCGCGTGGTTGCTCTTGTCGAACGAGAGCAACGTGACCTTCAGCGGCGCCTCGTGCGCGAGGTCGAACGGATGTTGCGCGAGCCGGAGCGCTTCGCGCCTGACAACAGCGGCCCGCTTGTCCGCGGGGCAGGCCTTGAGCTTGATCCGCTCGAACTGCAGCGGCGATTGCAGCACAAGCTGCACCGGCTCGCCCTCGCGTTCGATGATGACCGACCGCAACGCCTCATGGCGTGCCGACACCGCGGCGAGGCCAGTAGAAAGTGCGGCGACGTCGAGCCCACCCTTGAAGAGCGCGACTTCGACGACGTTATAATTGTAGCGGGTGGCGTCGAGCCGCGAGAGCACGTACATCCGCTGCTGCTGGAACGACAACGGCGCGTCTGCTGCCGTGGCCTGACGCCAGCCCGGCAGCATCGTTTCGCGATGGGTTGCGGTCTCGATCCGGGCCGCAAGCGCGGCGGCGGTGGCGCAATCAAAAACGTCCTCGAACGAGAAGTCGACATTGAAGCGTTCGCGCAGGCGCGAGCGCATCTGCGTCACCGCGAGCGAGTCCGCACCGAGCGCGAAGACGTCCTGATCGCCCCCGACCTGCGGCAGCTCCAGCAAATTGGCCCAGATCCCGGCGAGTTCGGTCTCAAGCGCGTTGCGCGGCAGACGGGCCGCCTCCTCGCCGCCGCCCATCGTTGCGATCAGCTCGGCCAGCGCGTTGCGCTTGACCTTGCCGCTGGCGCCTTTCGGCAGCGTCGCCACGCTGCGGATCAGGCTCGGCACCTTGTAGGCCGCGAGCCGTTTCCGGGCGAACTGGCGCAACTGGTCGGAGGTCGCCGCGGAATTCGGCCGCAGCACCACGATTGCGGCGACATTCTCGCCGAGCTTCGGGTGCGGGACGGCAAACACGCCGGCCTCCAGCACCGCGGGATGGCTGAGCAGGACCTCTTCCACCTCCAGGGGCGAGATCTTCTGCCCGCCGCGGTTGATGACGTCCTTGATGCGGCCGACGATGAAGAGATAGCCGTCGGCGTCGAGATAGCCGAGATCGCCGGTCCGGAACCAACCGTTGCGGAAGGCAGCCTGCGTCGCCGCCTCGTCATTATAGTAGCCGCGGCTCATGTTCGGTCCGCGCAGCATGATCTCGCCGTGCTCGCAGCTGGCGAGCGCGCGGCCCGTCTCATCCATGATGGCGATCTCGGGGCCCGCGGCGCGGCCGACCGATCCGACCTTGCGCAGCTCGAACGGATTGGCCGCGATCTGCGAGGCCGCCTCCGTCATGCCGTAGGTTTCGAGAACGGGAACGCCGAACGTCGCCTCCAGCCCGTCGAGGATCGCAGGCGCAAGCGAGGCCGAGGCGGAGCGGATCACGCGCAGCGAGGACGATCGGGCGAGATCCGGGTTGGCTTCCGCCGCCCGTCAGTAGCGCGCGATGGATGGTCGGCACTGCCGTGTACCAGCTTGGTTGCAGCTGCCGCATCCAGCCGAAGAAGGAGGCTGCGTCGAAACTTTCCGTACAGATCACGCTGGAGCCCGCGGCCAGCGCCGTCAGCAGGCCGGAAATCAAACCATGGGCGTGAAACAGCGGCAGGACGTTGAGCAGACGATCGTGGGACGCGAGCGACAGCACGCGGCCGGCATTGTAGGCGGAGAGGCACACATTGCGATGCGTCAGCGGCACCATTTTCGGTCGCGCCGCCGTGCCCGAGGTCAGCAGGATGAACGCGTCGTCGTCGCCGCGCGAGGCGCCGCTGCTGCTCGCCGGTCCAACCGCCGGCCCGACGAACGTGCAGCCACCGAGATCGTCTTGCGACCCCGGCACGAAATCGATCACGGCAATATCGAGCACCTTGGCGACATCGCGGGCCGCCGAGTTCGTGTCGGCCCGGGTGACGAGCGCGCTCAGCTTCAATTCGCTGAAATAGCGTTGCAGCTCGTCCGCCGTCAGATCGGGATTGACCGGGACGCAAGCGCCGCTCGAGGCGACCGCGATCAGCGCCAGTGCGCTGTCGGCACCGCGCGGCAGTGCAACCGCAATACGGTCGGCAGGGGTAATGCCAAGCCCGCGCAGCGTGCGGACGAGATCCTGCGTCCGCGCGCCAATCCCGCCGTAGTTGAGGACCGGCCGACCAGGGGCGAGGAGGGCGGGGGCCGCCGGCCTCTTGCGGGCATGGAAATCGAGAAGGCCGCCGATATCCGCGAATATCTTCGTTTCGGCCGTCGTGCCGGCTGATCCCTGCGGCGCTGGGCGTGTAGCGTCCGACAATTCCGTTCCCTTTTGATCCGGTTCGGCTATTCTTCCAAGAAGTTACGGAACGCGTCCAGTCTGAGGTGAAGTTTTGGCCCCAAAATCTGTGGTTGCGGGGCCCTGAGCCCTTCGACGGAGTGATTGGTCGGGCAGAATCACCATGCTGGAGACTGAGTCGGGCACGGGAACGGAAGGCGGGCTGAAGCGCTGGCTCGAGGGTATCGGTCTTAGCCACTATACCGATCTCTTCGCGCAGCACCGTCTCGATCTCGACGTCATGGGGGACCTGACCGAATCCGATCTGGTCGAGCTCGGATTGCCGCTGGGCGATCGGAAGCGGCTCCAGCGCGCCATGACCGCGTTGTTCCGGGCCGAAACCGCGCAGATGCCCGACGCGACGGCGCGCCCGCAAGTCCGGACGGAGGTCGGCGCGGAGCGGCGTCAGCTCACCACCATGTTCTGCGACATGGTGGATTCCACCTCGCTCTCGGTGCAGTTCGATCCGGAAGACGTGCGCGACATGATCGCGAGCTTCCGCGAAACCTGCGTCCGCGTGGTGAAGCATTACGAAGGTTTTGCCGCCCGCTTCGTCGGGGACGGTATTTTGGTCTATTTCGGCTATCCGACCGCACATGAGGACGACGCCGAGCGCGCCGTGCGTGCCGGGCTGGAAATCGTCCGGGTGCTGTCGACCGCCCGCGCGATCGAGCCGCGTGGTGCGCTCAGCCACTCGCCCGCCGTCCGCATCGGCATTGCGACCGGTCTCGTCGTGGTTGGCGACCTCGTCGGACAGGGCACCGAAGAGCGCGACTCCGCGGTGGGAGAAACCGTCAATCTCGCCGCGCGCCTGCAAGGCCTGGCGCCGCCCAACGGTGTGGTGATTTCCACGTCGACCCAGTCGCTGCTGAAGGGGAAGTTCGACTACCGCGATCTCGGCGTCCACGCGCTCAAGGGCATCTCGGAGAAGGCCCAGGCCTGGCACGTGATGCGCGCCTCGCGGGTGGAGACCCGCTTCGCCGCCGCGATGGGCACGCGGCTGACCCCGCTCGTCAACCGCGAGGAGGAGATTGCGCTGCTGATGGGGCGCTGGCAGCAGGCCAAGGAGGGCGAGGGCCAGGTCGTGGTCAAGTTCGGCGAGCCCGGCATCGGCAAGTCGCGCATTATCCAGGAAATCTTCGAGCGGATCGCGGGCGACCGCCATGGACAGGTCTCGTTCCAGTGCTCGCCCTATTACACCTCCACGGCGTTCTATCCGTTCGCTGAGCAGCTCAAATTCTCTCTCGGTCTCGATCGCGAGGATGCGTCCGTGCAGTCGCTGGCGAGCCTGGAGACCGCGATCGCCGCCGCTCATGGCGACATCGAGCAGGTTGCTCCGCTGCTTGCCGCGCTGTTGTCCATTTCGACCGGTGACCGCTATCCGCCGCTGGAGCTGTCGCCGCAGCAGCAAAAGGATGCGACCGTCGCGGCGCTGGTCAATCATTTTCTCGGCCTTGCGCGCGAGCAGCCGCTGGTGATCGCATTCGAGGATCTGCACTGGATCGACCCGACATCCCGTGAGGTGATCGATCTCCTGGTCGACCGGGCACAGCACCGGGCAATCCTGGTCATCATCACCGCGCGGACCGAATTCCAGCCGAGCTGGAACGCCCATTCGCATATCACGACCCTGGTCCTGAGCCGGTTGAGCCGGCAGTTGCGCGCGACGCTGGTCGAGCGCGTGGCGGGACGCGAGCTTCCCAAGGAGGTCATCGAGGAGATCATCGTCAAGACCGACGGCGTGCCGCTGTTCCTGGAGGAGCTGACCAAGACGGTGCTCGAATCCAACCTCCTGACCGAACGGCACGGGCGCTACGTGCTGTCGGGCCCGTGGCGGCAGCTCGCGATCCCGGCGACGCTGACGGACTCGCTGATGGCGCGGCTGGACCGGATGGGGCCGTTCAAGCGGATCGCGCAGATCGGCGCCACCATCGGCCGCGAATTCTCCTACGAGACTCTGCACGCGGTCGCCAACACGCCCGCCGAACAGATCGAGGCTGCGCTCAATCATTTGGAGGAGGCCGGGCTGATCATGCGCCGCGGCCATCCGCCCGACGCGCTTTACTCCTTCAAGCACGTGATGATCCAGAACGCCGCGCATGCGAGCTTGCTGCACAGCGAGCGGCGCAAGCTGCATTCCCGGATCGCTCAGGTGCTCGCCGAGATGTATCCCGAGAAGACCGAGCGCGAACCGGAGCTGCTTGCCCATCATTTGACCGAATCCGGCCAGAGCGAGGGCGCTGCCAGCTTCTGGCTCAAGGCCGGCAAGCAGGCGGCCAAGAGCGGCGCCAATCTGGAGGCGATCGGCCATCTGCGCCGCGGCCTCAGCGTCGTGCAGGCCAATGCGCGCATGCAGGGCGCCGACGAGATGGAGCTGGAGCTGCGCATCGCGCTCGGCAACGCGCTGATCGCCGCCAAGGGCTATGCCGTGCAGGAGGTCGAGGAGAACTACGTCCGCGCCCTCGAGCTCGGCCAGCAACTCGACGATGACGAAAAGGCCTTCGCCGCCACGCGCGGGCTCTGGGTCTGTCATTTCATCCGCGCCGATCTGACCCGCGCGCACGATCTCAGCGTCGAGCTGTTGAAGTTCGCCAAGCGCGAGCGGCTGAACGAGGGGACGCTGCCGGCGCAACAGACCGGCTATCTGATCGAGGCGCATCGCTCGATCGCGATGACCATGCTCTATCGCGGGCGCTTTGCTGTGTCCCAGCACCATCTGCATCGCTGCATCAACCTCTACAGCCCCGACCTGCACTCCGATCTGATGGAGCGGCACGGCACCGATCCCGGGGTCGTCTCGCTGTCCTATCTCGGCTACCTGCTGTGGTTCCTCGGCCGGCCCGACGCGGCGCGCCAGCACAGCGAGCAGGCGATCGCGAACGCCGAGAAGATCCGCCACCCCTTCACGCTCGCCTTCGCGCTCGTGTTCGGCGCCTATCTCTGCCAGCATTTGCGCGATGTCGAAGGCACGCGCGACCACGCCAACCGCGCCATGATCATCGCCACCGAGCACAATTTCCTGCACTGGAAGCAGCAGGCCGCGATCCTGCGCGGCTGGGCGCTGGCGCAGCTCGGCGAGGCCGACGAAGGCCTCAGCCAGATGCGGTTCGGCCTCGACGAATACGAAGCGATGGATTCCTGGCTCGCCGGCTGCTGGTTCCGCTGCCTGCTCGCGGAGGCCTACGCCAAGGTCGGGATGCGCGATGCCGCCTTGCGCGCGCTGGACGGTGCGCTCGCGACCGCAAGACGGACCGGCGACCACTCCTACCTCGCCGAGGTCTACCGCCTGCAAGGCGAGATCACGCTCTCGGACGGGGATCCGGCCTCGGTGCAGGAGGCCGAGGAACTGTTCAACCTGTCGCTGGAGATCGCACGCAAGCAGGGCGCGCTGTCGTGGGAGCTTCGCACCGCCGTCAGCCTCGCGCGCCTGTCGCACCAAGCCGGCAAGCGCGAGCACGCTCGTCTCCTGCTCGTACCGATCGTGGGCAGGTTCAGCGAGGGCTTTTCCACGCCGGACCTGAAACAGGCGATGCAACTGATCGACGAGCTCGGCGCGGACGCGCCTGTTCGTGCACAGGCCGATCTGTGAGATGAGCGATCTTGCCGCCGCGCGTGCGCGTTACGTGGAGCTGATCGCAAAGCGCGAGCGGATCTCCTCAACGCGCCTGCTTGAAGCCCTCGCCACCGTTCCGCGCGAAAAGTTTCTGGCGAAGGGACCCTGGCGCATCAAGAGCGAGGCGGCGCGCAATTATCGGCTGACGCCGGATGCCGATCCCGTTCATCTCCAGGACAATGTGCTGGTCGCGATTGATGCGCGCCGCAAGCTCGACACCGGACTGCCGAGCCTGTGGGCACACTTCATCGACTTGCTCGACGTCGGGGAGAAAGACCGTGTGGTCCAGATCGGCTGCGGGCTCGGCTATTTCTCGGCCGTGCTGTCGAAGATCGTGGGCCCCAAGGGCAGGGTGCAGGCAATCGAATGCGACGAGCGGCTTGCGGCGCGCGCCGCGACCTATCTTGGCGCCTATCGCAACGTCGCGGTCGTCCATGGCGACGGATGCGAGGACATCGGCGAACCCGCCGACGTGATCATCGTTCATGCCGGCTTCTCGCAGCCGCATCCGCTCTGGCTTCGGTCGCTTCGTCCGCGCGGCCGGCTTCTGGTGCCGCTGACCCAGCGGGACCGCGAAGGCGCCGCGCTCAAGATCACCCGCAAGGGCAAGGGGTTCGAGGCCGAGGCGGTGCAGCAGATCCGGATATTCCCCGGTCAGGGTCGAGGCGTGACCGCGCTCGACGACCGCGTCGCCGACTGGTGGCAGCGCGCCTCCACGCTGGCGCCGCTGCGCTTTCGCAGCATCGAGCAGGGGCTGCCGTCGGATGGCTAATGCTTCGTTTCATTTTACCTTGATTGCGAATGTAAGTATTCAACGCGCCTCGGCGCCGTTATGACTACGGCCTGATCGCCATACGAGCGCGCGCCATGCATTCCGTTGCCCTGCTGACCGCCAGCTACGCCAAGGATATCGAGCGCTTTTCGCTGCTCAGCGAGAGCATCGACACCTGGTTGACGGGGTACACGCGGCATTATGTTCTCGTTAACGATGAGGATCTGCCGCTGTTCGCGCGGTTCGCTTCCGACAAGCGTGTCATCGTTCCGGCCTCGCGCTATTTGCCGAAATGGCTGTGGGCGCTGCCGCCGGCTCTGCAGTTCATCAGCAAACGGCGCGTCTGGCTGTCGCTGCTGTCGTCTCCGGTTCATGGCTGGCACATCCAGCAGATCCTCAAGATCGCCGGCGTCCTCAACGCGCCCGAGCAGCGCGTCTGCATCCTGGATTCGGACAATCTGTTCTTCCGCGAATTCGACGTCGGCCAATACGCCGGCGCCGAGAAGACCCCGCTGTTCGTCACGCGCAACGGGATCGACGCCGCCCACCCCTTGCATGTCCTGTGGCTCCGCACCGTCGATCAGCTCCTTGGCATCAAGGACAGGTCCTTCCCCGCGGACGACTATGTCGGCAACGCACTGGTATGGGACAAGGACACCGCGCGCGCGATGACCGACGCGATCAAGTCGGCGACGGGATTGAACTGGGTTCTGGCGCTGTGCCGGAAGAAGAAGTTCTCGGAATATCTCATGTACGGCCATTTCGTCGCGAACGCGCCCGCGCATCTGGCCGCCCATCGGGTCACCGAGGACAGCATCGCGGTCTCGCATTGGGATGACACCCGCCTCGACCGTCCGGCCATCGAAGCGATGATGCGCGCCGCTTCGCCCGACCAGGTGGCGCTCTGCATCCAGTCCTATTCGTCGACCTCGATCGACGACATCCGCGACGTGTTCCGCCTCAGCTCGCGCGACCGTCGCAGTCCGAGCCTGTCTCCGGAGGACATCGGGGACCAGGTTCAGTTCGAGGCTCCGAAGACGCGCTGAGACCCGGCGCCTTCACGCGTCCTTCGTGAACTTACTGATCACGTTCATGAACGGCTTCGGCTTGAACTCGCCGTCGAGCGGCAGGGGACGGTTCGGCTGCTTGTCGGCGCGGGCAAAGGTGCCGTTGATCCAGCTATAGCGGTCCGAGAGGCCCCAGGTCAGGATCGAGCGCACCGGTCCGCTGGTCGAGATCGCGGTCAGGAGATCATCGACCCGCTTGGCGACGATCGCATCGCGCTCCGCCGGCGTCCCCGTCAGCTTCTGGTCGTCAACATCGAGCTCGGTGACGTACACCTCAAGGCCCCAGGCGCGCAGCTCGGTGACGAATTCGGCGAGCCCATGGGTGTCGATCTCGAGCTCGGCATGCAGATGCGATTGCAATCCCACGGCGTGCAGCGGCACGCCCTGGTCGAGCAGCTCCATGATGAGTTGGCGGTAGGCCGCGCGCTTCGCAATGAACGTGTCCTTGGCCGACTCGATGTCATATTCGTTGATCGCGAGCTTGACGAAGGGGTCGGCCGCCGCTGCCGTGCGGAACGCCAACGGAATCCAGCGATTGCCCAGATGCTGCGTCCAGAACGACTCGCGCCGGTCTTTTGGACTGCGCGGATTGTCGGGGATCGGCTCGTTGACGACGTCCCACGACGTCAGCTTGTCCTTGTAATAGGAGACGACGGTGCCGATGTGGTCGACATAGGCGCGCTCGACGCCCTTGGTATCCTTGATCTGCTTGGTCCAGTCCGGAATGTCGTGATACCAGGCGAGCGCGTGGCCGCGCATCGTCAGGTCGTTCTGCCGTGCGAAATCCAGGATCGCATCGGCACGTTCGAAGGCAAAGGTATGCGCGTCGGGACGCAGCATCGGCCATTTCAGCTCGAGCACCGGAACCACCTGCGTGCAATAGGTGCTGATGGCTTCGCCGAGCCTGGGATCGGCTTGCAGATCCCAGAGCGTGGCCGCGGCACCAAATCCCTGATGGCGCTGGGCGAGTTTCGACGCCGGCGCTGCGGACGCCGATGCGGCTGCCGTGAGTGCTGCGGCGCTGCCGAGGAGAAATTCGCGTCTGTCGAGCCTGGTCACGGCATTCCTTAATCGCACCAACGCGCCATCGTACCAAGCGACGCCTTGCAACGCCGGGGTTTTCCCTCGTTGGGTTAACTTTGCCATCTGCGAAACCACGGTTCCTTTCCGTGGTCGTGCCGCCGGTCAGGGAAGGGCAAATTTAACGCTAACCCGTGAAAGCGGCCCCAAAGCCGCATTCGCCGCCCGATCTCCAGACTTATGTGACACTCTTGAGAGATGCTGCGGCGCAATTCGTTCGCCCCGCCATGGTCCAATTGATGAACGGCCGTCACACTCGCAACAATGTTGCCGGTCCCGTGCTCACATGCTGAACCGCCATTTTTCGATTTATCTCGTTGCCTACATCCTGCCTGCGGCGGTGGGCTTCTTCGCCGTCACGGCCTACACGCGGCTGCTGACGCCGGCGGAGTACGGCGTCTATGTCGTCGGCATCAGCCTGGCCGGCATTCTGGGCGCGATCTTCTTCGCCTGGATCAAGCTCTCGGTGTCGCGCTATCAGGCGATGTCGGCCGAGGTGGATTTCCGCGGCACCGCAATGGTCGCCTTCGCGCTCACCGTCGCCGTCCTCTGCGCCACCACGCCGCTGGTCTTCCTGTTCCGCAGCGATCTCAGCGTCGGGCTGCTGCTTGCCAGCATGTTCGTCGCGATCATGGCGAATGCCGTCGATGTCGGCCAGGAGTTCGAGCGCGCCAAACTGCGCCCTTACAGATTCGCGGCGATCTCGATCGTGCGCAGCGTGTCGAGCGTCGGTTTCGGCCTAGTCGGCATCTGGCTGGGCTGGGGTGGACTGGGACTGCTCGCCGCATTCGGCCTGGGTTCGCTCGCCGGGATCATCCTGAACCTCGTCGGTGACCGCACCAGGATCGCGCGTTTTCAGCGCAGTCAGTTCGTGCAGCTCGCGCGCTACGGCCTGCCGCTGACGCTGGCCGGATTGTCCGTCGCGGTCTACTCGGCCTGCGACCGCCTCATCGTGGCATATTTGCTCGGCAAGGACGCTGCCGGCATCTTTGGCGTCGCCGCCGATCTGCCGCGACAATTCATGGTCATGATCGCCTCCAGCGTCGCTGCGGCAACAGTGCCGCTGGTGTTCCGGTCATTGTCGGAGAAAAACAACGAGACGACGCGGGAGCGGCTGACCGAGAGCCTCGAGCTTCTGCTCGTCGTGGTCGCGCCCGTCGCCGTCTGGCTCGCGCTCGCAGCCGACCAGGTCGCCGGCACACTCGTCGGCGTCGACTTCCGCGCCGGCGTGTCGGCATTGCTGCCGACCCTGGTGCTCGCGCGCTTGTTCGGCATCGCCAATCAATTCTACGTGCAGATCAGCTTCCAGCTTGCCGAGCGGCCGTTCATGCTGGCGGCGCAGTCGTTTCTGACGCTGGTCGTCAGCGTGGCGTTGATGTTCGTGCTGGTGGCCGGCCATGGCCTCTACGGCGCGGCGCTGGCGACCCTTGCAACCGAAGCGATCGGCTTGCTCGTTGCCGTCGTCCTGATGCATCGCGCCCATCCGGTCCCGTTCGACCTCCACCGTCTCGCCGGCGTTGCCGTCTCTGCCGCGGCGATGGCGGCTGCGATTCTCGTTGCACGATCCCAGGTCAATGGCATCGGTCTCGTCCCACTCATGGTCGTGAGCCTCGCCGGCGGGCTCGCTTATGCCACTGCCGGCTGGTTGCTGAACGTCGCAAATGTCCGGACGCTGTCGCTGCGTTTCCTGCGAACCTTCAATCGCAAGGCACTGGGCGTTTAAGCCGCAATATCTGACGAGGCTCGGCCTCACCGTCTGAAGCTCTGAAACCGCCGCTTGGCCTGGCGATGGCTCGGTTCCGACCGGAAGTGGTCCAGGCGGAGGGCGATTTTGTTGCGTCGGTGGCCATAACCGTGCTTCTTGGGCGGCATGTCGGGAGCAGAGCAGATATGAGCCAAGGAATACCGGAAATCCGCGCATCGGCGCAGTTGCTTGCCCGCTATCGCGAGCCCGACAATGCGCGGGGTGTCCTTGAACTGGCGATTACGGCGATACCGTTCGTCGTCATCTGGGCTCTGATCTGGGCCGCTCTTGACCAGGGCTATTGGTTTGCCCTCCTGCTGGAGGTGCCCGCGGCGGGTTTGCTGGTCCGCCTCTTCATGATCCAGCACGATTGCGGACACGGCTCGTTCTTCCGCGGCCGCGTTGCCAACGATTGGGTCGGCCGTGCCCTCGGCGTGATGACACTGACGCCATACGGGTACTGGCGGCGCAACCATGCAGGCCACCATGCGAACTCCGGCAATCTTGATCAAAGGGGGTTGGGCGACATCGATACGCTGACCACGCGTGAATTTCTCGGGCGGTCTCGATGGCGTCGGACGCTGTATCGCTTGTATCGACATCCCCTGGTGATGTTTGGCGTCGGCCCCTCGTATTTGTTCATCTTGAAGCACCGATTGCCGGTGGGGATGATGCGTCGCGGCTGGAAACCCTGGCTGAGCACGATGGGCACGAACATCGCCCTCGCGGTTCTCGTCGTCACGATGATCCAGCTGGTCGGCTATGGGCCGTTCCTGCTCGTGCATCTGCCGATCATTGTTCTGGCGGCGTCGATCGGTGTCTGGCTGTTCTACGTCCAGCATCAGTTCGAGCACACGCACTGGGCCCACGACGAGACCTGGAATTTTCACGACGCCGCGCTGCACGGCAGCTCTCACTACCAACTGCCGGCTGTCTTGCGATGGTTCACGGCAAATATCGGCGTCCACCACATCCATCATTTGTCCAGTCGAATTCCCTACTATCGCTTGCAGGACGTGTTGCGCGACAATCCGCAGTTCGCTGGTGTCGGGCGGATCACGCTGCTCCAGAGTTTGCGGACCGTGCGGCTGACCTTGTGGGACGAGGAGCGGCAGCGGCTCGTCTCCTTTGGAGAGGCGGCCTTGTTTGGAAAGGGAGCCAAGCTTGTTTAAAAAGGGCGGCCTTGGCCCCAGCGGTTTCGCTTACGCCGCCCCCGCGCGGCCGCCGAATGGCGTGAATCCGCGCGATCGGAAGGCGATGGGCGTTCAGCGTCCGTTTAACGTGGCCTCGCCGTCCGACGCCGGGCGCTGGCAGCCGTGTCACCGACCCCCGGTCATTCTGTCGCAGCGATAGACCGCCAGCTTCGGCCGCGTGCCGCCCTTCCGCCTGCGTCAACCGTCGTATATGAGATTTATCGCCGGAACGTGCCGAATGTCGCCACAGACGGAACGTAAGGCGACTGCGATTTCTTAATTCAATGATCGCAATCTGATCAATGACCGGCGGACTGGCAATTTCGACCGAGGATGGCATGAGAAACCTGATGACAACGGCGCAATCTACCGTGGCGATGCGGCGTTGGGGGCCTCCCGGAATTGTGACCTTGGCGGCGATGCTCGCCTTCGCGGCCGTGGCCCCGGCCAATGCGGCCAAGCAGGCGCGTCAGCCGGCCGAGGCGGTGGCGCCGCGCGAGGCCGGCGAGCCGATCATGGCGATCGTCTCGATCAAGAGCCAGCAGGTCACCTTCTACGACGCCGAGGGCTGGATTTTTCGCGCGCCGGTGTCCACCGGCACGACGGGACGCGAGACGCCGGCCGGCGTCTTCGCCATCGTCGAGAAGGACAAGGACCACCACTCGACCATGTATGACGACGCCTGGATGCCGAACATGCAGCGCATCACCTGGAACGGCATCGCGCTGCATGGCGGGCCGCTGCCAGGCTATGCCGCTTCGCATGGCTGCGTGCGGATGCCGTTCGGTTTCGCGGAGGGCCTGTTCGACAAGACCAATATCGGGATGCGCGTGATCATCTCGCCGAACGACGCGGCTCCGATCGACATCGTTCATCCCGCCTTGTTCATGCCGAAGCGGGACGCCATTGCGGCGGCGCCAGGCCAGATCGGCAAGCTCTCCGGCGAGGCCGAGGAGGCCACAAGGGCGGCCGACGAGGCCAAGAAGGCTGCGACTTTGGCCGCGAAAGAGGCGGCATCGCTGCCGGCCTCGCTGCGCAAGCTGGAACAGCAGAAGACCCGCGCTGACGCCGAGCTCGCCTTCGCCGACAAGCAACTCGCGGCCGCCAAGACCGATCAGGCCCGCGCCAAGGCCGAGGAGCTGAAGCAGAAGGCCGCCATCAAGGCCGCCGACGCGGCGACGCAGCTCGATGCCGCCAAGGCCGCCGCACAGCCGAAGCGCGATGCGGTCGCTGCCACGAAGGAGGCGGCCAAGGCGGCGGCGACCAGGAAGTCCGACGCCGTAAAGGCTGCGACCGACGCAAAGCTCGCGCTCGAGCCGGTCTCGGTCTACATCAGCCGCGCGACGCAGAAGCTCTATGTGCGGCGGAACACGCACAAGCCGGCACCGGACGGCGGCGGCGAGGTGTTCGACACCAGCATCGAGGTTCCCGTCACGATCCGCAATCCCGACCAGCCGCTCGGCACCCACATCTTCACGGCGATGGCGAAGAACGACACCGGCCTGCGCTGGAGCGTGGTCACGATCGAAGACAGTGACAACGCCAAGAACGCGCTCGATCGCATCATCATCCCGCAGGAGGTGCTCGATCGCATCGCGCCGACGGCGTTGCCGCGGTCCTCGATCATCATCTCGGACGAGCCGCTGAGCAGCGAGACCAACTACCGCACCGAGTTCGTCGCGGTGCTGAGCAACCAGCCCCAGGGCGGTTTCATCACGCGCAAGCCGACCGCGCCTCCGATGGCCATGGCGAGCGACGACGGCTGGGACAATGGCGGCAACGGTTTCGGCTTCTTCTTCCAGCGCGACCCGAACCCGCAGCCCGTCAATCCGCGCCGGCGTGGCCAGTATCAATATTATCAGCCGGCACAGCCGATGCAGCGGGGCTTCTGGTAGGAGGCGGGCTGATCGAAGTCCGTCACTACCGCGCCTCGATCACGATAGCCTGGATCTTACCCTCGATCGGTCCGGACCCATGGCGCGTCCGGATCGCCTCGGCAACGATGTCGGTCGCAGCCTGGAGCTTGCTGGCATCGCGTGCCTCGATCTCGCTGCGCAGCGGCGTGCCCTGGCAGAGCGCGATCGCAACGTGCTCGGGCGACGGCGCGCGGCTTATTTCAGCGCGCGTTTCGATCGATATGTCACGGAAGCCTGCGCGTTCGAGGTCGGTTCTGATGACGGCCTTGTCGTGATAGCCGTGCGGCGTCCGGGCCATGAAACGGGGCGGGTCGTCGGGGAACAGCTTTTCGAGTGCGACAGTTGCTTCATGGGTCAGCACATTGTCCTCGATGCGATCCCAGACGTTGAACACGAACGTGCCGCCGCCCTTCAGGACGCGCTTCACTTCGCCGTAAGCCTTGACGCGGTCCGGAAAGAACATGGCGCCGAACTGGCAGCAGACCACGTCGAAGGCGGCATCGTCGAAGGGCAGGGCCGATCCGTCCGCCTGGCGCCACGAGATGCGATCGTCGTCTGCCTGACGCTGCGCCGCGACGGCGAGCATGGGCTCGTTGAGGTCGGTCGCGACATAACGGATGCCGCGCGGCAGCGCCGCCGCGACCGCGCGCGTCACGGCCCCGGTGCCTGCCGCGATCTCGAGCAGCACGGAGGGAGACCGGGCCGCGACACGTCTTGCGATGTCCTCGGCGTAGACGGCGAAGATCAGTGGGACCAGATATTCGTCGTAGAGCTTTGGGATCGAGCCGGCGAAAACCTTGTCAGTGTTGGACATGCTTGCCTCGCTGAAGGTTCGGACACGAGGCTCATGTTACCATGGATTGCCGTCTACCGCGCCAGCAGCGCGGTGAACCCGGCGGGTTCCTGCATCGCCTTGCGGGCCTCCAGCGTCATCGGCCCCCACCGACCTCGCGAATCGGCCGCGTGCCATCCCAGGTGGCCGCTGCCTGCCGGACCTTCTCGAAGAACGGCCCCTTGGTGCCGCTGATGTCGGAGATCTCGATCACGGTGCCTGGATGGGCCTGGGTGTCGAAATAGGCAAAGCGCCCCTTGTCGCCACCGATCTGGCCCTCGTGGCCGATCCGGTAGCCGAGCCCGAGCGCCCTGTCGTAGAGCGCCTGATAGTCGTGGCTCCAGTACGACATGTGCTGAAGGCCTTCATGGCCGGACTCGAGGAACTCCCTGTACAGCGAGGGCGCGTCGTTGCGCTGCTGGATCAGCTCGATCTGGAGATCGCCGGAATTGGCCAGCGCGATGCTCATCTCGACGGCAGAGTTTTCGCCGCGATGGCGAAACCAGTCGGTCTTGACGCGGTCCATGTAGTACCAGGGACCGACGCCCATGACGTCGATCCAGTGCTTCATCGCGGCGTGGATGTCCCGCACCACATATCCGTTCTGGCGCACCGCGCCGAAGATGCGGCTCATGCCGGCGCTCCCGTTGTCACCTCGTTCACCTGATCTCGATTCACTTCACTTCACTTCAATGCCCGCGTCCTTGGCAACCTGCTTCCAGGCCGCGATGTCGCGGGCGTTGATGTCACGCTGCTCGTCGCCCGGCACGAATTGCGGCGTGATGCCGAGCCCCAGCAGCTTCTCCTTCACCTCGGCATCGGCGAGCGCGTCCTTCAGTGCCGCCGACAGCTTTCTTGCGATCGGCTCTGCGAGGCCCGCAGGCGCATACATCGCCCAGGACAGGCTGCGGTCGAACGGCACGCCCTGTTCCTTGTAGCTTGCGACATCCGGCAGGCTCGGCGAGCGCTCGCCGCAGGCGGCCAGCGCCTTGATCGAGCCGTCCTTCACCAGCGGCGTCGCGGTCGCCATGTCGAGGGTCGCCAGCGAGATGTGGCCGCCGAGCAGATCGCCGGCGAGTTTTGCGATGCCGTTGAACGGCACGTGGTCCATCTTGATTCCGGTCTGCTGCATCAGGATTTCCGCGCAGAATTGTCCGGTCGAGCCCACGCCCCAGCTTCCGTATTGGATCGGCTCACCCTTCTTGGCCAGCGCGATCAGGCCCTTGATGTCGTTGGCGGCAAAATCCTTGGTCGCCACCAGCATGATCGAGGACGTGCCGATGCGCCCGATCGTGGTGAAGTCCTTGATCGAATCGTAAGGCAGTTTCGGATAGATCGCCGGCGCCAGCACATGCGTGGTCATGCCGCCGACGGTGATGGTGTAGCCGTCGTTCGCCGCCGCCGCGACGATCTGGGTGCCGAGCGTGCCGGCAGCCCCGGTGTGGTTCTCGATATAGACGCTCTGTCCGAGCGTCTTGCCCATCCTGTCGCCGAGCAGCCGCCCGATCACGTCGCCGCCGCCACCGGCCGCATAGGGCAACAACATCCTGATCTTGTGCGTGGGATAGGCGGCTGGGTCCTCGGCCCGCGCAGGCAGCATTGCCGAGGACGTTGCGACCAATGACAATGTTGCGGCGCGCAGCAGACGAAAATGGACGAAGCGCGCCATGACCCAGTCTCCCAGATTGCTCTCCGCTTCTTGAGAGCGGAGTTGAAACGAACGATCGTTCGTACGGTTGACTAGCGAACGATCGTTCGTTAGTCAAGCCGCATGGCTGTCCACACCACCAGCGCGGCGGAAGCGGCTGCGCCTACGACCCGCGCGCGCATCCTTGCCGAGGCGCTCGATCTGTTCGCGCAGAGCGGTTATGGCGGCGCCTCGATGCGCGAGCTCGCGCGTCGCGTCGGCATTCGCGAGAGCAGCCTCTATAATCACTTCGCCGGCAAAGCCGCGATCCTCGAGGCGATCGTTGCCGAGCACGGTCCGGCCAGCTCGGCGAGCCGGCTGGAAGAGCCGCGCTACAAGCAGCTCGCGCGCCAGCCCGCCGCGTTCTGCCGGCAGTTTGCATTGGACCTCGTCGAGCAATGGTCCGATCCGCGCGAGCACCAGTTCCAGAAAGTCATCACCGCCGAGCGCAATCGCGTGCCCGGCATCCGCGCCAAATTCGCCGATCATTTTTATGCGCGCGAGCAGAGCATGATGACGGATTATTTCCGCGGCTTTGCGCTCGCCGGGTTGGTCTCGACGCCGGATCCGCGCGAGACCGCGCGGCTGTTCGCGGCCGGGCTGATCTACATCCGTCTCGAGCATTACGTGATGGGCGCGGCACCGTCGCCGCGGCCGAAGGTGATCGAGGCGATCGACCGCTATCTCGCCTTCTTCCTGTCGCTGATCGCGGCGGACGGCGGGACGCAGGACAACAAGAAACGAAAAGCCAAGGGAGAGAATCGTGGCAAGGCTGCCCCTGATTGATCCGGAGACCACCAGCGGCGACATCCGGGCGTCGTTCGACCGCATGCCGATCAAGCTGAATATTTTCCGCATGATGGCGCACGCCGAGGCCAACATGATCCCGGCGATGCGGCTCGGCAATTCGATCCTGCACAAGCAGAAGCTCAGTGCGGTCAATCGCGAGCTCCTGATCCTCCAGGCCGCCCAGCTCGAAGGCGGCGCCTATGAATGGCGCCAGCACGTGCCGATCGCGCTCGGGGTCGGCTGCACGCAAGCACAGATCGATGCGGTCGAGCGCGCCGACTACGATGCCGCCGGCTTCAGCGAGGCCGAGCGCGCGCTGCTGAAATTCGGCCGCGAGGTGGTCGAGAACGTCCGCGTTCCCGAGGCGATCTTTGCCGCCATGCGCGAGCATTTCAGCGACCAGGAGATCGTCGAATCCATCGTCGCGCTCGGCTTCTACATGATGATGGCGCGTGTCACCGAGGCGACCGAGACCGATCTCGATCCGGCAGCCGGCATGAAGGTCTATGACGGCGGCAAGACATAGGCGGCGCGCATGTCCGAAAATTCCGAGACCAGACCGGAGCGCTATGTCCGCCCGCCGAGTGCGGAATCGCTGGGCGAAGCGCCGGGCAGGGGACGTCTCGCGGGCCGCCGCATCCTGATCGTCGGCGGTGGCCAGCGCGTGTTCGATGCCGCCACCGATCCGATCGGCAACGGCCGTGCCATGAGCATTCTGTGCGCGCGTGAGGGCGCGAAGGTCGCAGTCGCCGATCTCAACCGAACCTCGGCCGAGCACACCGTCAAGCGCATCACCGACGAAGGCGGTGAAGCCTTTGCGATTGCGGCCGACGTCACGTCGGAGGCCGAAATCCTGCGCATGATCGACGAGGCGCATCGGGCCATGGGCGGGCTCGACGGAATGGTGCTCAACATCGGCACGTTCGGCAAGGTCGGGCTCGACGCCGTCAGCCCCGAGGAGTGGAATGCGATCTACGACGTCAACGTTCGCGGCCCGATGCTGTGCTGCCGCGCAGGCCTGCCGCAATTCGACAACGGCGGATCGATCGTCTTCATCTCCTCCATCGCTGCGCTGAAAGCCGGCTCGCAGATGGCGGTGTATGATTCCTCGAAAGCCGCGCTCGGCGGCCTCATGCGCAACATCGCCCATCTCGGATCGCGCCGCGGCATTCGCGCCAATTTGGTCTATCCCGGCCTCGTCGACACCCCGAACGGCCGCGAGGCCGGCGCCGGCCGACCCAACCGTGGCAAAGGCCACGTCCCGTTCGGCCGTCAGGCCACCGCCTGGGAAATCGCCTATGCCGTGCTGTTCTTCCTCTCCGACGAGAGCGTCTACGTCACCGCGCAGACGCTCGCGGTCGATAGCGGGCTGAGCGGGATGTGAGAGGGCGGCCTCGCGCCTATGGCCGAGGGGCGCGCGCTTGGCAGATCACGTGGTCGAGCGAGACCCAGCCCGGCCCGTAGGCCATGATGGCGAGCGCCATCGCCGCCCAGGTGATGTGGATCGGCCAGCCGTCAGGCACGGTCAGCTCGACGATGACGGTCATGAACAGCAGTCCGAGCGCCGCGAACCGCGTGCCCAAGCCGAGCAGGAGCAGGATCGGGAACATGATCTCTCCGCATCCGGAGAGGAACGCCATCACGCTCGGCGCCGGATAGTGATAGGGCCCGCCCGGCAGATGCAGCATGAACTCGTCGCTGAACAACGTCACGGCAGTGTCGTTGAGCTTGAGGAAGCCTGCCCATTTGAGCATGCCGGAACGCCAGAACGGCACCGCCAGCGCGACGCGGAGCACGAGCTGGACCAGCGATGGCGAGGCGATGGTCTGCACCAGATGATTGGCCTTGTCGACGAGGAGCCCGAGTGAGGGCAGGCCGCCACCCGCCTGCATGCGTTGGTCCGTGATCATCAGACGTCTCCGAAAGCGATTGAGGTGAAGGCGCCCGCCTCGATCAGGCCGGTGATGTTCGAAGCGAGGTCGAAGTCGGCCGCCGCGTCCAGCGCGCGTGCGGCGGCCTCGCCGAGCGGCCGACCCGACATCAGGCTGCTCGCGAACGCCGCTCCGCCCGGCGGCAGGTGCCGGACCACGACATCGCATTCGGCGCGCGTGACCAACGCGTCTTCCGGTGTCGCAGCGTCAATGCGCCCGACCGGCGACGTGTCGCGGTTTTCGGCGAATATCGTCACCGCGGCGAATTGCGACCGCACGATTCCCACTGCCGGGTGCGGTACGAGGACGAGATCGCCCAGCCGCTCCGGCGCAACTGCGGCAAGCTGCCCCGGCGACAGCGGTGCGGCGTCGGCGGCGTGATAGGCATCGAGCCAGGCCCGCTCGATGCGGGCGACATCTGCGAGCCATGGCATCATCTGCGCATGTTCATATTGCGCGATGAAGGCGGGGAAGTCGCGGCCGTAGTCGAACAGCAGGGGTGAGATCGGTGGCGTCTGGCGAACATGGAAGCGCGCCATGGCACGGAAGAAGTCGATGCCGGTGATGCGCTGCACAGCCGGGTAGATGGCAGCGAGCGCGTCGATCAGGCTGACCGTGACGTTGTTGCGGTAGACGTCGTAGCGCTTGCCAGGTGCCTTGCCGTTCGGACCGGCCACGATCTCAGGCGCAGGGCGCACCGGGTCCAGCAGCGCCGGTGCAAAGGCTGCGGCAAAGCAAAGGTCAGGCTCAGGCGGCATGACGATCTCCCGTCAGCCCGACCGGGCGGCAACGGTCGAGGATCGCCTGCGCAGCGGCCGCCTCCGCTCGCAGGACCGCCCAATCCGGGATCTTGCTGTCCCACTCGATCAGCGTCGGCACGCCGCCGCGGCGCTGGACGACGATCTCGTACAGCTTCCACACGGCGTCCGCGACCGGGCCGTCATGGCTGTCGATCAGCAGCAGATCGCCTTCGTCGTCGGCCTGCTCGGCATGGCCGGCGAGATGGATCTCCCCGACGCGGGCCAGCGGAAAGTCCGCGAGATAGTCGAGCGCCGAGAAGCCGTGATTGGTCGCTGATACGAATACATTGTTGATGTCGAGCAGCAGCCCGCAGCCGGTCCGCTCGGCAACAGTGCGGATGAAATCGGTTTCGCTCATCGAGGATTCGCGAAAGGCGACATAGGTCGACGGGTTTTCCAGCAGCAGCGGTCGGCGGATCGCGTCCTGCACCTGATCGATGTGATCGCAGACGTTTCGGAGCGTTGCTGCGGTGTAGGGCAGCGGCAACAGATCGTTGAAGAAGCTGGTCTCATGCGTCGACCAGGCGAGATGCTCCGATACCAGCGCGGGCTGGTAACGCGCCACCAGTGCGCGAAAGCGGGCCAGATGCGTCTTGTCGAGCGGCTGTGGTCCGCCGATCGACATGCACACGCCATGCAGTGAGACGGGATGGTCGCGGCGGATCGCCTCCAGCGCGCGGTGCGGCGGTCCGCCGGCGCCCATATAGTTCTCGGCGTGGACCTCGAAGAAGCCGCGTTGCCGTTTCGCGCCCAGGATCGCCTGAAGATGTTCGGGCTTGAAGCTCGTCCCCGCGACGCCGCCGATCGGCGCGGAATAGCGGAGGGGCACCGCAGACATGTCAGGCGCGATTGCCGTCGTCATGGTTTCTCTCCGCTCTTCCGTGTTGTGGTGGTCGCGACGCAGCGCGTCAGACCGGCTTGAGCGAGCCCTTCTTGCCGCCCGGCAGCTCGATGCTGGTGCAGGTGCCGCCCTGGACGAATTTCCATGCATTGCCCTGGAAGTCGGCGGTCGAGGTGCCCTGGCAGGTCGTGCCCGGTCCGGCCGCGCAATCGTTCTGGCCCTTCAGCGCGACGCCGAAGCATTTTTCCTTCTTGGCGGCGACGGCAGCGTCGCCCTCGGCCTTGGTCAGCGGAGCAGCAGCGGCCAGGGTCGCCAGTGCGGTCGACATGGCGCCGGCGAGAACGAGCGTGGTCACGGCAAGTTTGGCAGACATTGAAGTTTCTCCTGTTCGAGATGGCATCGCCTGGCAGGCGAAGAGCGCCTTGTTCGTTCGCCTCGCAGCCGGCTCGCGTTACCGATCGAGCGGGTCACGAGTTCGTGAGGACGTTAGATGAGCGCACGGGCTGTGCGCCTGGACCGGATTAGCGGGTGACGGGCCGGTCAATCCAATGCCTAGTCTCTATCGAGACCTTAGCCGGAGAGCATTGGCGGCGAGGCGCGGTGCCTGCCACAGGTAACGAATGCACGCGTGCCACGTAGAGCGGTAACAGGAGGTGGCCAGTCGCCGCTTTGCCGGAGAACGGAAACAGCGATGAATGTCGATCCCGGACGGCACCTGCGCGCGCTCGCGAAGCTGACGGTCAGCATTCGGCTCGCCGTCTCGGCGCTGGTCCTGACCGCGATCCTTTTGACCGCCGCCCTCTCCAGCCTGTTGTGGTGGCGCACGGCAGAGGCGGCGAGCCGGCAGCTCGCATCGACCATCAACGAGCAGATCGTGGCCGCCGTCCGCAAGGAGGTCGCCGCGATCGTGGACGAGGCGCGTGCCGCCCACACCGCGATCCGCACCCTGTTCCTCCAGAACGTGCTCGACACCCGCGAGGCCGACAAGCGCGAATTCGTGTTCCTGTCGCAACTGCAATCGCAGGCGACGATCTCCTGGGTCGCCTTTGGCTGGCCCGACGGGACCTTCTTCGCCGCGCACAAGCTCGGCGACCACCGCCTGGAGATGATGGAGATCTCGCTGACCGATCATGCCGGCCAGCGCCGCATCGACGAATACGAGGTGGTGCCCGGCGATATCGAATTCGCCAATCGCCGTTTCGAGCCGACCGATTTTCGCGTCGCCGATCGCGCCTGGTTCAAGACCGGGCTGGCGGCCGGGGAGCCGGAGTGGTTCAAGGTCATGGACCATCCGACCGGCGAGCGGCCGTCGATTGCCTTTGCCGGTCCGATCGATGTCTACCAGGAGCGGCAGGGCGTCCTCGCCATCGTCATCGAGTACACCAGGCTCGCACGCTTCCTGTCGCAGCTCGAGGTCGGGCGCACCGGAACGGCCTTCATCATCGACGGCAGCGGCGAGCTGATCGCGGCGCCCGACAAGGACGCCGACGAGCTGCACGTTGCGAAGGGCGATACGACGCTGCTGCCGCTGGCGCGGATGGCACTCGTGAAGGCGGGCGAGGATGGCCGCAAGGAAGCTTGGCGAAGCCGGCTGACGTCGGCTGGCGGGGCTTACGAAGTGGCGCTCACGCCGCTGCCGTTTCCCGGCTGGTCGCTCGCGACCGTGATCCCCGAGGCGGAGTTCCTTGGTCCGGTCGAGACGACATTGCGCCGCCTGATCCTCGGCCTTGCCGTCGGCGCCGTGCTCGCGGCGCTGGCCTCAGCGATGCTGGCGCGCTCCGTCATCGCCGCGCCGCTGTCGCGCGTCGTCGGCGAGCTGCGTCACGTTGAAGCTTTCGCGCTGGAGCAGGTCCGCCGCCATCCCTCGCGGTTGAAGGAGATCGCGAGCCTGTCGGGCGCGATCGCCGAGATGGCGGCCGGCCTGTCGGCGTTTCGCAAGTTCATCCCGGCCGATCTGGTCCGCTCGCTGTTGCGCCAGGGCGTCGAGGCAAGGCCAGGTGGCAGCATGCAGGAGCTCAGCGTGATGTTCGTCGACATCGCCGGCTTCACCGGGCTGTCCGAGCGGCTCGGCGACCGCGTGGTGCCGCTGTTGTCGCGCTATCTCGACCTCGCCTCAGAGGCCGTTGTCGCGAATGGCGGCACCATCGACAAGTTTATCGGCGACGCCGTCATGGCGTTCTGGGGCGCGCCGCAGCCGCAGGCCGACCACGCGCTGCGCTGCTGCCGCGCGGCGCTCGGCTGTTGCAGGGCAATCGCGGCCTCGGGCCTTGCCGACGATCTCGGCCAGCCGCTCCAGATCAGGATCGGGATCAACTCCGGCCGCATGCTGGTCGGCAATATCGGCTCGGAGCTCCGCCTGAACTATACCGTGATCGGCGATGCCGTGAACGTCGCAAGCCGCCTCGAGGGCGCCAACAAGTCCTACGGCACGCAAATCCTCATTGGCGAAGCGACCGAACGTCTCGCGCGCGGCGCCATCGTCACGCGCGAGATCGACAGCATCGCCGTGTACGGACGCGAGGAGGGGTTTGCGGTCTACGAGTTGGTCGGACTCGTCGGCGAGGACGGCGGCGAGACGCTCGATTGGATCGTCCGCTACGAACAGGGCCTCGCGAACTATCGCGCGCGCCGGTTTGCGGCTGCACTTGCTGATTTTGAAGCCGTGCTGAACACGCGCGGCGCGGATCGCCCGGCTGAATTGATGCGCGATCGCTGCCGGCAGTTGGTTGAGAGCGCGCCTGATTTTGCGTGGCGCCCGGTCGCGGCACTGACGACGAAGTAGTCGCGAAAGATTGGCGTGCTGCGGGAAGCGAGCTGGCTACAATTCTATCTGCATGATACGCAACTGACACCCGCCCTCTTGCGCTCCCGGACCACCTGAAGACATGAAAACCACACTGCTGAAATCCGAAGACTACGCTCGCTCGCCCTGGAAGAACGGCGGCGGCATCTTCACCGATATCGCGGATGCCCATCGCGCTGAGTCCAATGTGAAGGATTGGGACAGCCTGCTGTGGCGCTTCGCGGCCACGCCGATCGTGGCGCCGGGTCCCTTCTCCCATATGCCCGGCATCGACCGTTTGCAGATGGTGGTCGGCGGCCGCGGGCTGGTGCTGAAATCGCCCACCCAGGAATTCGACGAGCGCGAGCCGTTCACGACGGTGCGCTTCACCGGCGAGCTCGAGATCGTGACCAGGCTCGAGGAAGGGCCAGTCGAGGTGGTGAATTTGATGGGCCGGCGCGGTGCGGTGGCGCTTGAGCTCGAAGCGCTTAAGGCGCCCGGTGAGCAGCGATTGTCCGCCGGCACGCATCTGATTTATGCGGCGCGCGGCGACTGCGGCATCCGTCTCGACGGCACGGATTTTTCGATTTCGCACGAGAACACGTTGAAGGTCGAACTGACGGGGGCGTCGACGCTTGCGCTTGTGTCGGGGCTGGCCGTGCTGAGCTCTATTCAAATCGTCGGCTGAACCGCGTTCCGGCCGTCGGAGCGGTGCGCACAATCCGTGCAACTGGCTAGGTTGACGCCGTCGCGCCGGGGCACGATATCTGCCCTGATGCAGCCGCTGCCCAGAGCACGATATGGGCAGCCACGATATGAACGGGCAGATATGACCTCGCGAGACAAGAACGCCACGCTATCCGACGGCGTCGTCGATTGGCTGATCAACGGCACGCGCGACGAGCGCTTCATCGACAAGATCTTTGCCGAGATGTGCATCCGGCTTCAGCAGGCCGGCATTCCGCTGGCGCGGTCGACGGTTCACGTGCTGATCCAGCATCCGCAATGGCTGGGCGCCCGCTTCATGTGGGCCGACGGCATGCGCGAGGCGGAGATTGCGCGGGTCGACTACGACGTCCGCGAGCGGTCCGAATACATCGGCAGTCCCGCCAACGAAATGTTCGACGGCGCAACCGAGGTGCGCGAGAATCTCGAGGGCGACCCCTCGCTCGGCCGCAAGCACGCGCTCTATCGCGAGATGCGCGCGCAGGGTCTGACCGACTATGTGGCCTGGCCGCTCTATCATACGCTCGGCAAGCGCCATCTCGTCACTTTTGCGACCAACCGGCCCGGCGGCTTCGACGACGCCCATGTCGCCGCCCTCAAGAACCTGTTGCCGGTGCTGGCGCTGGTCAGCGAGATCCGCATCAAAAATCGCCTGGCGCGAACGCTGCTCGAGACCTATGTCGGCTCCCATGCCGGCGAGCTCATCCTGGCCGGCGCCACGCGGCGCGGCACCGGCACGACGGTGCGCGCCGCGATCATGATCTGCGATCTGCGCGAGTTCACCAAGATTTCCGACAATTGGCCGCGCGATGACGTCATCGATCTGCTCAACGACTATTTCGACGCGATGTCGGAGCCGATCGCGCGGCATGGCGGCGAGATCCTGAAATTCATCGGTGACGGCCTGCTCGCCATCTTCCCCTTGAGCGAGCCCAATGCCGGTGCAAACCTGCTGCATGCCGTGACCGAAGCCCGTCAGGCCATGATCGCGTTGAACGCGCGCAACGACGGCACCGGCCGCGCGCCGCTGAACTACGGCATCGGCGTCCATGTCGGCGACGTCATGTACGGCAATATCGGATCGTCCACCCGACTCGACTTCACCGTGATCGGTCCCGCCGTCAACATGGCCTCGCGCCTCGAAGCCTTGACCAAGCAATTGGGAAAGACGGTGCTGCTGTCACGCGACTTCGCCGATCTCGTCGGCGGCCAGTTCGATCTGGAGCGCGTTGGCGAGCACGGTGTGCGCGGCTTCAGCGAGCCGATCGAGCTGTTTGCGTATCAGGGTTGAGGCAAGGACCATCACTGTTTCGATCCGGTCCAGCTTCCGACACATCCATCGGATCGCTGGAACGTACCGGAGCCGCTGCGGCCTGAAAATCGCCCGGACATGGTCCAACTCAGGCTTCCGGCGGCACCGACGCCGGAGGTGGAGCCGTTCGGACTGACTTGGGCGGTGCCGTACTGTCCCACCAGCTTGCCGCCGGTGATGACCACCGTGTCCGTGGAGGTGCCGCAGGACGCGCCGACACTGGTCAGCACCCATGCTCCGTCGAGATTGCCGCCCCCGCCGCTCTTTTGCGGCGCGCGGCGTGGCTCGTCGTCCGCGGGCTTGCTGCGTCGTGCCGGCTTCGAAGGCTCGGTTGCCCGCGGCGTCGCGCGCGAACCGGACAGCGATTTTTCGTCATTGCCGATGCTGCCGCCGGCGCTCCCCGACTGCGCACGCGCCATGTCCGGCAAGGCGACGATTGCGAGTGTGGCTGACAACAGGGCGGCTTCACAAAAAGCGCGAAAATGGCTTTGCATATTGCACTGGTTTCAAATGAACAGGTGTTGGCGGCGGATCGTATTGCCAATGCGCGAGTGTGTCACTACGCTTGACCCTGGGTAGCCCAAACGTTGCTTCGATCGGCCGCACGTTCATGCCAAAATTCCTCCGCATCGGAATCCATCAGTCGAACGTATCGGGTTACACGTCGAAAGCGTGGTGCGTCCGGCGCGTCGGCACGGCGATCCTCCTGAAATGGGGCGCCGTGGAGGTCCAGGGCGCCGGTGACGGACGAAAGGTCTACTGGACCCGTCTGCCGCAGGAGAAGACCATTCGCTGCGGCAGCGCGCAGCGTGCCCAGGACTACGCAAAGGCCGCGATCGCGCGGCGCCGCAACCATCGCTATGAACCGCTGGCCGGCGCGATCGTACTCCGGCGCCGACCGGCCGCGGGCAACACCGAGCTCAAGCGGGCGCTCGCCACGATCCTGATCGTCGACATCGTCGGCTCCACCGCAAAAGCCGCAAAGCTCGGCGATGTCCGCTGGACCAAGATCATGGGTCATTATTACGCGGCGGTCCGCAAGGAGCTGAAGAGTTCGCGCGGCAAGGAAGTCACGACCACGGGCGACGGCGTGCTGGCGACGTTCAAGACGCCGGACGCCGGAATCAATTGCGCGGCCGCGATCCAGAAGGCCGTGCGTACGCTCGGCCTCGAGATCAGGGTCGGCCTGCATGCCGGCGAATACACCGTGAGCGGCACTGAGGCGGTCGGCCTCGCCTTCCACATCGGCACCCGCGTCGCCGCAAAGGCGCGCGCCGGCGAAGTTCTGGTCTCCAGCGCGGTGAAGGAGCTGATGACGACCCAGTCCGAGATCCGCTTCAGGGATCACGGCGTGCATCAGCTGAAGGGCGTGCCGGAGCGATGGCGGCTGTGGCGGGTCGAGGGCTGAGGCGATTGGGCGGGCCGCATCCACGCCCTCATCTCATCTGGACGACGATTTTCCCCTTGGCCCGTCCCTTTGCGAGATAGGCCAGTGCCTCTTTCGCCTGTTCGAACGGAAAGACCTTGTCGATCACCGGCCGGATGTGCTCCGCCTTGAGAAGCTCGCCGATCTCGGCGAGTTGGTTGCCGTCCGGGTGCACGAACACGAACGAATAGTCCGCGCCGATTTTGCCGGCTTGGCGAATGATCTTGCGGCTCAGCCATCCGAACAGGAACACCATGATGAAGTTCATCCCGCGGGCGCGCGCGAACGCGGCGTCCGGCGGCCCGACCAGCGAAGCAATCCTGCTCCCCCGCTTCAGGATTCGAAGCGATATCTCGACCGCGTCGCCCCTGAGCGTACCCAGCACCGCGTCGTAGTCCCGCAGCACCGCCTCGAATTGCTGGGTCTTGTAGTCGATCACCTCGTCAGCCCCGAGGCGGCGCACCAGATCGATGTTTCCAGTGCTGGTCGTCGTCCCCACTTTTGCCCCGAGATATTTCGCGAGCTGGATCGCGAATGTGCCGATCCCGCCGGCGCCCGCGGGAATGAACACCTTCTGGCCTGGCTTGAGACGTATGCGCTCCCTAAGCGCTTGCCACGATGTCAGGCCGACCATCGGGATCGAGGCCGCCTGCACGAAGTCCAGGTTTGGCGGCTTGAGCGCGGCGGCATCCTCCGGCACGATCGCGAATTCGGCGAGAGCGCCGGTGCCGAGATCGAAGATGCTGGCAAAGACGGCATCGCCGGGCTTGAAGCGGGTCACGCCGTTTCCGACCTCGACGACGATGCCCGCGAGATCGCTGCCCAGCGTGGCCGGCAGCTGAAACTTGAGGATCGGCTTGAACGTTCCTTTCGGAATCATGTTGTCGATCGGGTTCAAGCCCGCGGCGTGAACCTGGACCAGGATTTCGTTCGGCTTCGGCGTCGGCCGGGGGATGTCGGCCAACGCGATCTGGTCCGGCTTGCCGTAGCGCTTGAAGATGAGGGCTCTCATTTTTTCTCTTAGTCCGAGGGTTCTTCGCACTGGCAGTTTGCGGCCGTCAGAAAGCCCGCGCAGTGCGGGCGGGCTGTGGCGCCGCCACCACGTCGAGCCGCAAATCCTTTCGAAGCCCGGCATCCACCAGGGCTGCGGGCGCAAATCTGCGTAGAAACCGCAGGCGCTTCGCAAGGCTGCCGGCCGCGTATTTGAGCTGCGGGCGCGCCGCGCTCGCGGCCTTCAGCACAGTCTCGGCCACCACGCCGGGCTCTTCGGCCGTCGCCATCACCTCGTTCACCCGCTTGGTCACGCCGGCGCGCGCCTCGCGATATTCCTCGAGCGTGGCGTCGGGCTCCATGAAGTTCGCGTCGAACGGCGTCTTGGTGTAGGCGGGCTCGACCACGGAGACGCGGATGCCCCGCGTGCGCAGTTCATGGTCGAGCGATTCCGAATAGCCCGCCACCGCGTGCTTGGTCGCGGCATAGAGCGCGCCGTAAGGCATCGGCAGAAAGCCGAGCACCGAGCCGATATTGATGATGCGGCCATTGCCCTGGCGGCGCATGTGCGGCACCACGGCGCGCGTCATCCGGATCAGGCCGAAGAAGTTCGTCTCGAAAATCGCGCGCGCCTGCTCCATCGAGCTCTCTTCCGCGCCGGCGGGGGCAACGCCGAAGCCGGCGTTGTTGACGAGCAGGTCGATGCGGCCCTCGCGCCGGATCACTTCGCCGACGGCGGCTTCCACCGACGCATCGCTGGTGACGTCGAGGGCCAGCATCTCGAAGGCTTGCTTGCCCGCCTGCGCGCCCCGCCTGCTGGTGCCGAACACCTTGTAGCCGGCGTTGGCGAGCCGCTCCGCCGTGGCCTGGCCGATGCCTGAGGAGGCGCCGGTCACCAGCGCGATCTTCGGTGTAATCCTGTTCATAATGCCTCTCCGACGCCACTAGCGGGCCTGAAATCGTTTGATTACGGTCGTAACTATTGATATACATGACGATCGTAATTATAAAAGTCAAGCCCCGTATCCGAGGATCGGTCCCATGCGCGTCTCAAAGGAACAGGCTGCCAAAAATCGCGAGCATATTCTCGAGACCGCCTCGCGGCTGCTGCGGGAGCGCGGCATCGCCGGCGTCGGTGTCGACGCGCTCGCCGAGGCGGCCGGGATGACCCACGGCAGCCTGTACAGTCAGTTCGGCTCGAAGGAGCGGCTGGTCGAGGAAGCCGTGGCCCATGCGATCAAGGCCAAAGGGGAGGAATTGCCCGAGGCCTTCGCGCTCGAGGACTATCTTTCGGAATATCTCTCGCCGGGGCATCGCGACGATCCCGCCGCCGGCTGCCCGTTCGCTGCGCTCGCCTGTGAAGTGTCACGTCAAGGCGGCGGCCTGAGGCAGCGCTTCACCGCCGGCGTGCGCGGCACGATCGCCCTGCTGAGCAGCCGGATGGCCTCCACGCTGAAGCCGCGGCAGCGCGAGGACAAGGCGCTCGCAGCCGCCGCCTCCATGGTGGGCGCCCTCGTGCTCGCCCGGGCCGTGGACGATCCCAAGCTGTCGGACGATATTCTTCGCGCGACGAGGAAGTCGCTGGGAGGGTGAGGACGCGTCTCGGCGGGACGCCAAAAGTCCGGAACAAAATTCCGGTGTCGACGTTCGATGTCGCGGATAGCCAATGGCAATGGCTGCCGATCTTTCGACATCGACATACGTTTCGAACGCGCATGGATGATGACAGCGATCTGGTGCTCGGCATGTTGGCCCTGGCCGTCGCTGCCCTCCTATTGGTGGCGGGCGAGCTCTATCTCGTGACGCGGCCAGAGCCGCCGCAAACTCACGCGCCGGCCCGACCGGTCGTAACATCGTCGGCCGAAGCCATTTTTGGTCATGTCGATTTTGGAGCGTAAGCAGACAAACTCGAAGAGGTGGGCCATGGGAAGCACTGCAACTGTTCCGATGCTGTCGCCTGAGGGCGGATTGACACATTATCTGGCGGAAATTCGCAAGTTTCCGATGCTGCGGCCCGACCAGGAAATGGCGTACGCGAAGCTATGGCTCGAGCACGGCGACCGTGAGGCAGCCTATCATCTGGTCACAAGCCATCTGCGGCTCGTTGCCAGGATTGCGATGGGATATCGCGGCTACGGCCTGCCGGTTGCGGACATCATTTCCGAAGGAAACGTCGGCCTGATGCACGCCGTCAAGCGCTTCGAGCCGGAGCGCGGCTTTCGGCTTGCGACCTACGCGATGTGGTGGATCAAGGCGTCGATACAGGAATACATCCTGCGGTCCTGGTCGCTGGTCAAGATTGCCAACAGCGGCGCGCAGAAGAAGCTGTTCTTCAAGCTTCGCAGAACCAAGGCGGAAATCTCCGCTCTGGAGGATGGTGATCTCCGCCCCGAGCACGCCAGCCAGATCGCGCGGCGGCTCGGCGTGCAGGAGAACGACGTGATCGAGATGAACCGGCGCCTCGGCGGCGACCTGTCGCTCAATACTTTGGTGCGCGACGCCGACGGCGGCGAAGTCCAGGACTGGCTCGTCGACCCCGCGTCCAGTCCTGAAGCCGAATACGCCGAGCGGGAAGAAACCAGACGGAGGCGTGAAGCCCTCGCCGGCGCGCTGGACGTCCTCAAGCCGCGCGAGCGCGACATTCTCGAGGCGCGCTGGCTCTCCGAGCCGCCGCTGAGACTCGAGCAACTCGCGGCACGGCATGGCGTTTCACGCGAGCGGGTGAGGCAGATCGAAATGCGCGCGTTCGAAAAAGTTCGGGCTGCCATCGGGGGGCGCTTGGCAGCCACCTCTTGAAACCAAATCGCCGCCTCCTAATTCTTTTGGCAACCCCGACCGAAACATCGAGCACAAGCAGGTGCCTGACGAGCTGATCGTCTGGGCTTTGCAGCGCCGGTGCGTGGCCTTCGCCGCGCGCCGAGCTGCGCTAATCGACAATCGAGAGAGGAGAGAAGGAGAAACGACAATGGCACTACGCGATCTGATTCCGTGGAACAACGGCTCACGCAGCATGGCCGTTCAGCGCGGCGAAGCCGGCAACCCGCTGCTTGCGCTTCACCGCGAGATGAACCGGCTGTTCGACGACGCCTTCCGCAGCTTTGACCTCAGTTCGTTCGGCTCCTCGACCGCGATGGGTTGGCCGAACGTCGAACTCGACGAGAGCGACAAGGAGGTCAAGGTTGTCGCCGAGCTTCCCGGTCTCGAACAGAAAGACGTCAACGTCGAACTTGCAAACGGCGTGCTGACGATCAGCGGCGAGAAGAAGAGCGAAACGGAAGACAAGGAGCGTCTCTTCAGCGAGCGTTACTATGGCCGTTTCGAGCGGCGCATTCCGGTCGATGACGTCGATCAGGACAAGGTCGCCGCTTCCTTCAACAACGGCGTTCTCACCGTCACCCTGCCGAAGTCACCGGCGGCACAGCAGAAGGTGAGGCGGATCGCGATCAACGGCAAGTAAGCATGAAGCGGGCGGGAGCCAGCGCTCTCGCCCGCGTCCGGCAGGGGGCCGCATTCGCGTTCGTCGGCTCGCTGCAAAATTTTTCGGAACGCCCGGAAACTTCAATTCCGGTCTGGCGTTTTGCGGTCGGTTTCCAAGTTTTGGGAGTCGCATATGAAGAAACTTGCTTTGGTCCTGACGATGATCTCGACGCTGCTCGTGGCGGCCGCGTCGCCGGCGGAAGCCCGTGGCTGGCGCGGCGGCTGGCACGGCCATTGGGGAGGCCCCGGCATCGGCTTCGGTCTTGTTGCCGGTGCGCTTGCGGCCGGGCTCGCGGCCGATACCTATTATGGCCCGCGCTACTATGGCCCGCCCTACGGCTACTATGGACCGCGCTACGTGCGGCGGGCCTATTATGTGCCTTACGCCTACGCGCCGCCGCCCTATTGGGATCCATGGTGGTGACAAGACAAGGCCCGGACCATCGTCCGGGCCTTCCTGCGTGAGCGCAATCGGTCACTCGTTCGCGGCGCGCCTATTTGCGGCTCGCTCCGGTGGAGCCGGAACCTGGCATGGCCTGCTGGCCTCCTTGCGTTTGCCTTGTGTCGTTGTCGCCTGGCCGCGTCGTTGACGTTTTGGCCGGTGCGTTCGCCCCGCCGCCATTGTTGTCCGATGACGTGTTGAGGCTGGAGGCTCCCGCGCCCGTCGCGCCGCCGGTGCTTGAGGAGTCGATGCTCGACCCGGTCCTGGACGCACCCGCGCCGCCTTGCGCGAACGCGGCAGGGGAAAATGCGAGAGCCGCAACCAGCCCTGCGAGAACCAGCTTTTTCATGTCCGCTCCTGTGCTTGACGTCGTCACATACCGTGCCGAGGCAAAGATCTCGGCACGCACCTGTTCCTGCGTGGGCGCGGAAATCCGCACCAGCGACGATTAAGTCATCCCGGACTCATCGCGCCCGGGGCGATCAATTCCTGCGCTTGCGGCGTCAGCTCGTAGCGATCGCCGGCTTTCACGAGCCAGCCCGCCTCGATCATGCGTCGCGTCATGCCTGCGCTGCACAGCGGGTGGCTGCCGCCGGGATGAAACAGCGCGCCCTCGCGTTCGATCAGGTAGCCGTAGAGCCGCGCCTGTCGAAGCGGGTTTTGCATCCCTGGTGTGGGCGCCTCCATGGTCTCTCGCGCAGTTGCTCCATGACGGGTTGAGATGACGGGCTGATCCCCATCAGGCGGCCCCGGCCTGTGGCCCGGGGGCGGGGCTTCGAGCCGAGGCCGCCATTGCCGGAATCGCAAGGACCCGGCGCGGCCCAATACGCAACAGCCCCAGGTCGTTCCTACAACGCCGTTCCTATCGGCCGTTGCTGTTTCCGGATGGGGGCCGGCAAGGCGAAGCGTCTAGGCCGACCAACGATCCTGCTCTTCCTGGTGGGCATGCTCGTTCAGCCGTTCGGCGATCTGATCCGCGATCTTCTCCGACTCGGCCGAGGCGACCGGCTCGCCCTTGTGGGTCCTGAGCTTGTCCTTGTCGGCTTCGATGGGAAAATCGTCGGGCTTCAGTCCGGGATCCCTGGTCATGGCGCGCCTCATTATGTCTCGCATCCCGAAAACACGGATGCAGGCTGTTCGTTGCTGGAACAATGAAGCTGCGATCGAAAGCCACAGCCTGGCTCAAGCACCGCGCTCCCGCGCTTTGCTCAGGCCCCGCCGACGGCCCGGATCACGGTCCCGCTCCCGCCGCACGTCGCACAGGGCGCGCCGTCGATCCGCCCCTTGCCATGGCAATCGGGGCACACATCTTCGCCCGTGCCCGTCGTTCCCGGTGCGGCTTCATCGCCGGGGTTGAGCGCTGCCGAACCCGTCGGCGATGTCCCGGTCGATGTCCCGGTCTTGGCGCCTTGCGCGTCGGTCTTGGTCATCTGCAATCTCCATCGAAAAGACCGCAACGCGCCTTGCCGCAGGAAGTGCCAATCGAGGTTGCACTCGCCGAGACCGCCCCACTTGCGCGATTGCGGAATCAACCACAACCAGAGCTTGCGCGATTGCTGGAAAACCAGCAGTATGCATGACGGCTCATTGTCGATCTCAAGTTGAACGATACCGCCGCGTCACGGCGTCATCGTCCCGGGATCGGCCCGACACATCCGCGCTTCACCCTGGAAAACCCATGACCCGCATCGACGCAGTCGACTGCCACGCGCGACCATTGCAATCATCGGCGCGGGCCCGACGGGCCTGTCGACCGCATGGTTCCTGTCGAAGAACGGGTTTCACAACGTCACGGTGCTGGAGAAGCTCGGCCAGATCGGCGGGCTCTGCAAGAGTCTCACGGTCGACGGCATGAGCTATGACCTCGGTGCCAATTACGTCACCTGGGCCTACCAGGAGACGCTGGCGATCGCGGCCGAGGTCGGCGCGACCACCTATGCCGAGGAGCCCTATACCTCGATCGACATCGCGCCTGATGGCAACAGCTTCACGTACCGATCGCTCATGAAGGCCGTGCTCTACGATCCCTACACCAAGTCCACGATCTCGGTGTGGACATTCCTCTGGGCGGCGGTTCGATATCTTTATATCCGGTGGCAGCTCAGCGGCGTCATCGACGCGCCTGACTATCTCGACAAGATCCACGAGCGCCCCGAGCTCTGCGTCGACTTCAAGTCCTGGCTCGCAAAACAGGATCTGATGCCGCTGGCCACCCTGTTCCAGTTTCCGATCACGATCATGGGCTACGGCCAGCTCGACGACATCGCGACGCCCTACGCGCTGCGCTACATGTCGGTCCGGACGTTCTTCCCGATGGTGTTCGGGCTCGGCCCGGTCAACTGGATCATCGGGAGCTGGCCGCGGCGCTTCACCGACGGGTTTCAGCGGCTGTGGGAACGGGTGTCCTGGCGCCTCAACGTCCGGCTCAACGTCAACATCACCAAGATCGAGCGCACGGCCGCCGGCGTCCGGATCGACATGGAGTATCCCGAGCAGGATCTGAACGACCTCAAGATCGTCAAGGACAGCAAGCTCTATGATTATCTGGTGCTCGCCTGTCCGTTGACGACGGACGTGTTCGCGCAGCTCGGCCTTGCTCCCAATGCCGCGGAGCAGAACGTGAATCGCGAGATCAAGTTCAATCCGTATTGCATGACGACGTTCTGGATCGACATGAAGATGGAGGCGCCGGTCGCGCCGGTGCTGCCGCTCACCGAACAGGGCACGCCATGGGCGGTCGCGCGGCAGTTTCAGGACAGCGGCAACATGTTCACGCAGTTCTACACCCGCCCCAGGGACAAGCAGACCAGCGACGAGGTCATCGCTGAGGTCAAGCGCCTGACCAAACTGCTCGGCGGCACGATCGACACCAGCCAGCCGCGCTGGCACACGTTCGACGAGTTCACCTACTTCCAGCACTTCACGCCGGACCAGATCAAGACCGGCATCTATGCCGACCTCGCCCGCATGCAGGGCGAAGACCGCACGTTCTACGTCGGCGGCGCGACCGATTTCGAGCTGGTCGAGCCGATCGTCGTGCATTCGAAGTACATCGTCGAGAAGCACTTTGCCGGCGGGGTCTGCACGAATTAGCGCGGCCGGGCGGCGTCACCTCATCATTACCGCACGCCGGTGCCCTTGCAGCGCTGGCACTTCACCACCTTGTCGCCCTTCTTGAGCAGGCCTTTGCCTTCGCAGTTCTTGCATTTCTGCTTCTTCTTGATGTTCGGGCCTTTTTCACTGGTCATGGATGGCTCCTGCCGCGGTGGGGGACGGGCGCCTTGTATAGGATATTGAACCCGCGAAAGCGGCAGAAATCATCAAGAGTGCTGTGCCGTAATCCCGGCGTTCGGTCAGGGACGCACGCGAATACTCGCGTTGGAGGGGCCGCCGACCGTCTGAATCGGCTCACCGGCCGCGCGGTCCAGCGGCGGGTGCGGCCTGGCGAGTCCGACTGTTCCGGGAGCTGCCTCGTTGCTGACCGCAGGCATGTTGACGCGCTCCATCGTGATCGTGGCCACGACGGCAACGGCGAGGGCGACAGCACTCAAAACCAGGGTCATCCGATTCTGGTCTTCCATCGTGAGACCTCCGCGAAACGAGTCGCGGGGATAATGCCGGATCGGGGATTTAGTTCTTCTCCCACCTGGTTCAGGCTGCGCCGCACAAAACGCTTCGCCCTTCATTCTCCGGCTCAGATGCTCGCCTTCAGGACTCCAGCTCTCATCTGACGCCCGAGAAAGCATCCGCGGCGTAGACGACCTTACCGCCCACGACGGTCAGCAGCGACGCCGTGGCGCCAATTTGCTCGACGGGGACGGACATGAAATCCCGATCGAGGATCGCGAGGTCGGCGAGCTTGCCGGTCTCTAACGTGCCGCGCCGCGTCTCGTCGAAGCAGAACCACGCGCTTCCCACGGTGTAGAGGCGCAAGGCATCTTCGCGGCTGGGTGTTTCGTCCGGGCCGCGCGTCGACAGTCCGCCGACGGTCTTGCCGTCGAGCATCCATTGCAGCGCCACGAACGGATTGTAGGATGCGACCCGATGCGCATCCGTGCCGGCCCCGACATGGACCCCCATGCGCAACGCCGTGACGAGGGGCGGCATGCTGCGCGCGGCTTCGCCGGCCTGCGCCACGATACGGTCGCCTCCGAGATACATCGCGTCCTGCATGGTCCAGCCGACCCCAAGGGCTTTCATGCGCGCGAGCGTTTCGGGCGAGGTGTTGTCGAGATGGGCGATGGACCAGCGCAACGGCGCGAGCGGCGTCTCCTTGTTGACCTCGTCATAGAGGTCCAGGAGGTGATGGACGGATTTGTCTTCCTGCCAGTGGATGGTGACGGTCAGCCCTTGTTTGGCCGCCCAACGAATGATCTCGCGGAATTTGTCCTTGGCGGCCGCGTCGGGCGCATTGTTGTTGTACATGGCGCCGGTGATCCGCTCGCCTAGTCCGTTGAACCGCAGCATGTCGTCGCCGAATCCCATCGGCAGGAACGGCGTGAGAGACTTGTACTCCTCGAATTCCGCGCCGACATTCTGCGCGAACAGGCTGTAGGCAACCCGAACCGAGAGCGATTTCTCACGCCAGAGCTTTTGCAAAGCGGCGTAATGGCTGGGATAAATGCTGAAGCCGCCGGGATCCACGATCCCGGTCACGCCAAGACGATTGAGCTCCGTGAAGAACTGCCGCGTCCCGGCGACATTCTCTTCGAAATTCGGCCTCGGCAGCCGATCGAACAGCGCGGAGATACTGACAATGGAGCCGTTGAGCCAGCCCGTGGTGTCGCCCGACGCGGCCGTGATACCGGCCGGCAACTGATCCGCAGACATCCCGAGGGCTTGTTGCGCCTTTGGCGTCATCAGCACCGCCGCATAGAACAGCTGGATGTAAGCCGGATTGTCGGGAACGGCCGCCATCACCTCGGCGAGCGTTGGCCGCCGCTTCTCCGCAAATTGCAATTCGCTCCAGCCACCGGCCACGATGATCCAGGACGCCGGCCGCGCTGTTGCCGCCTGGCGCAGGCGGTCCATGGCCTCAGGGATAGTCTTTGCGCCGATCCAGTTGACCTCGGTTGCGTAGGTGAGGCCGGCGCGCACGGCGTGAATATGGGAATCGATCAATCCCGGAATGATGGTGCGTCCACCTGCATCGACTCGGCGCGTCGCGGGCCCGATCAGGCCTTCCATGGCATCGTTGCCGCCAATCGCGACGATCTTGCCGTCGCGGACTGCGAGAGCCTGCGCGATCGTCGATGCGGGATCCAGCGTCACGAGCTTTGCGTTCGTGACAATGAGGTCGGCCTTTTGTGCGTAAGCCAAACCGGCCCAGCACGAGATCACCAAAATCGCCAGAAGCTTTCGCATCATCAGTTCCGACATGAGAGAGGCCGAAGCGTCGCCACACATCCGCCGCCGGATGCGCCCTTGGACATCGCGTGTCGCAACGGGGAGTGTTGCCGTCCTGGCCATGTCTGGCACCAACAAAATCAGCCGGTCCACTGGAAAATTTGTTAAGGCCCAAGTTTGATTTTCCTGGTGGGCCCGGCAGGACTCGAACTTGCACGAGACCGTTATGAGCGGCCGGCTATCGAACAGCTTCGTTGATTTTGCCGCTTTTTCGTTCGAGTTCGCTCGCGTTCGTGAGGGTTTGTTTGCGCTGTTTCTGGTGCAAAACTGGTGCAGCTGAATGTTGGGCCGTTCTGCTCTCACATAGAAAGCACTCAAGACTTTCCCTTGTGGACTTATGCTAGTCACGCTCTAACTTGCGTTCATCGAAGATTGTCCGCATGCATTAATGTCGTGGAGGGCAGCAGAAGCATTTCGAGTTCACCGAGATGGTTGCGGTCGTGTTCCTATCCGTTCCCCGCTACTGACGCAGCACCAGGTGCTGGAATGCGATCCCTTCGTCCGTGCTCAACGTGATTGGATCGTCCGCACTATGCGCGTAGGGACTAGCGATATGGTTATTCGCTGAGATTGTCACGGTATTCGTGTGGCTCGTTGTACTGGTCCTCAGGACGGTCGACGCAACGTTTCACCAGCAGGTTGGCGAGGTTTCTCGCAATCTGAACCGCAGACGCCAGGTGAGCCGCGAGATATGATCGCCCTCACGAGAGGTCCCTCATCGGCAGCGCATGGAAGCATTCAGCGGGCTACCGCTGTGAAGCCAACCTTTTGAAGCGGCGGGGACTCCTCGCATTGGGACTTCGTAGTAGCGAGCTCAGACGGCTAGAGCCAGAGTTAATAGGCTGGCGCAGTTCTGCCAAAAAAGCGCCGTTGGGGCCAATAATTAGCTTGTTTCTGAAGGTTTTGTGATAAAGGTGTGTCGGGGAGGTGATGCAATCGGTTCGTGCGTGTCGGTCTGCGGCCTATTTGGCTGTGGGAAAGCCAACGCTCAATCGCGAGGAAGGCCACTAGACTTGGTGCTTTGCGATTTGGGGATGTAGGCTTTTGCATAGCTTGATTCGAAGCTTCGAGGCTTTCCGAATGGCCACGCTGATGTGCGACCGCTTGAGTCGCTTTTCCGGCAAAGTCCCTCCGGTCGATTTCTCCCCGCCATCCGTCCAGCATTTTCGCGGCAAGAACTTTAGGTGCGTAAGTCAGTTCGTCATGATCGTTTTTGAAAAGAATGTATTCGAAGGCCGGCGGCCGCTCCACGTCCTTATTGTCGTCGTTGGCGATGACAAGGACTCTCCGCTTCTTAACGCTCAAGCGTTCTGTCAGGACATCGTCGATTTCTGGATCGGGCACGAGGACGAGTCACTCGCGCACGAGATGTCTCTCAGTACGATCGAACTAGTTGCCAGCGACCGGGATCGAGCCGGCGGTGTGACCGTTCGGATCCCATCCGGCACCAAGACGGTCGAAAATCCGAATTGGGCCAATGCTCGCCTTGCTATCCAGAACTGGTGCTCTCGGGTGCAGAAAGGTGGTGCGGGCATCCTTCATTGGGTCGGTCACGGCCATATCGAAGGCACGCAAGAGAGCAGTAGTGTTCAAATCTTGTTCACCGACGACAAGCTGGAAAACCGAAGAGAAGGTATTAATTGGAACACCACGAGAATTGGGATTGACGACAGGACACGCGGAAGGCCGGTGTTCTGCTTCGTCGACAGCTGTCGAGTTTGGGAGCCAAGCAGGGCTGGATACCAGTCCGCCTTCGACGGTACGGTGTGGCCCGCCAGCAGGCGGGCGGCCGTCGTTTATGGGGTGGCGCCTGAAAGTCCGGGCATTTGGGACGACATGCGCCATCACGGCGACCGCGCGGCTGACCTCCACTTCCCGGGCGGTCCGGTTGCGACGAGTGCATTTGTTAAGTCTTTTGAGGGGCTTGGAGTGGATTATGTCCCCGGTCGGGGACGGCACGATGTCAAAATGCACCGTATCGAAGAGGGGGCGAGAGCGTTAGTCTGCAGGTGGATGCACGCGATTGGCAGGCCGGTCGCAAAGGGCGACGAAAGGGATATTGTGTTTGTGGATTATGCGGGAGAGTTCACCCCGATGATACACAGTCCGACGCCGCAGTCGGCGGTTGATGTCATGTCGCACGGCGCGATCGCTTGTTCTTTGACCTCGACAGCGAGCGCGGTCGCGTCCAACGGCGTGTCAGTGCCAGGATCACAACCACCCACGTTCGAATTCCTCGTGTCGTGCGGCGACTTTAACGCAGACGTTCGGGACGCGGGCGGCATTTATAGTAGGTCGCTCGGAGAGACTATCACGATCCCACATCAGCAGGTGACGGTCTCGCGGTGAAAATGATAACTACATCCGAGTCACTTCCGCCTCCTCCACTTCTCTTCATCGAGACCGTGGGAAGCGATGGAGAAGCGCGCAAACGCATTGTTCAAACCAGCGACGAGTTTCCTGCTTGGTTTTCGAAGGAAGCATCCGTCCGTGTCATCGCTCCTAACGGCGCGCGACGTGAAGGCAAGATAAAGGTCGATATTCACAAAACGAACTTTTACGAGGCCTGCAGGAGCCTTCTCGGCTCAAGCGCGGATTGGATGCCTTCGCTTCCCGAGAAAAAGAAGGTACACGAACCGGACCATGACTGTCGTGTTTGGATAGATGGAAAGCCGTCCGACATCGAACTCGGCCGGTTGGCCGGGAAGTTCATTAAGTTCAATGTCCCACTGGATGCCTCGAGTTCGTATTTTGAAGTTTCGAACGACAAGGGTCCGAAGATCTTTGCCCCGATCGATCGAAATATCTTCGTCTACATCGACATCCTAAAGGGCAGGACCGGAGACTTTCTCTGCCCCCGAGTGCTGACCAACTTTACGTTCCCGGCAGCACTGTGGGCATTCCGGCGTGTGCGGATTTCGGATGCTGCCGAGGTCGCCGCTGTCGAGGTCGCGAATCGATGCAAGGAAGGCGAAGACAGGATAGATTGGGTCGTTGCCGCCGGTCAGAGCGTAATTCTTTATCCCGATCGAACCGAGTCCAATCGTTCGAAGGTGGTGAAAGCGCTGTCGGAAGCGTCGTCCAAAAGTCCCGACGCGGAGATCTGTCTTGCTCTCATCCGAATGATGGATACGGACAATCGTGAGGAAGCGTACTCGGTCGCCAAGAAGGCAGTGATCAATCTTGCAAGAATTCCGCCTCGCTACGCTTGCACGATGGAAGTGTTGGACGCGAATGTGGACGTCCTAGCGGAATTATTCCGGGCTGATGGAAAGGCCGAAGAAGCACTTTCGGCGGTGCGTTCGCTGGTCGCGCGAGTTCGGGCCAGCTTCGGGCGAGGAGATGTGAACGTATTCAGAGGAAATTCGCCGACCGAACCGGACAGCACAGCGGTCGGTGAAAGCGGCTCAAAAAAAAAGTCTAGTTTAATCGAGGATCATTTCGCTTCGCGCGTTGCAGCTGCGGCTCTTGAAAAAGAGCCCGCGCAGGAGAAAGTTGCCGTATCAATTGATGCAGGTGCACCGACCGTTCGTTCGCAGCCCGCCGCTACTGCTTCTCCTAGACAAAGGGCGAATGCCAATCGGGTCGATGGCACGCGCAGGCGCGACAAACGAGAACGCTTCGACGGGCGAAACGAGCGAGATAACGAATTAGTCGATAAGCTCGTCCATATAAATCGCGTAGCCAAGGTCGTCAAAGGCGGCAAACGTTTCGGATTCGCGGCGCTAGTCGTGATCGGCGACCAGAAAGGTCGGGTTGGTTTTGGTCACGGCAAGGCGCGCGAGGTTCCAGAAGCGATCCGAAAAGCGACAGCTGCGGCCGAGAGCAATTTGACTCGCGTACCGTTACGTGAGGGTCGAACGCTACATCACGACATTGCCGGTCGTCACGGAGCAGGGAAGGTATATCTACGGTCGGCGCCTCCCGGCACTGGAATCATAGCCGGCGGTCCGATGCGGGCGGTGTTCGAGACACTTGGTATCCAAGACGTAGTGGCGAAATCGATCGGCTCATCCAATCCATACAACATGGTTCGGGCCACGTTCGATGCGCTTAAACATCAGGAGTCGCCGCGAGCCGTCGCCGACCGCCGAGGCATAAAAGTATCCGTATTGAATCGACGCATGGAAGAGGGCGGTCGCTACGCAGAAGCGGCGGAGTAGGGTTGTCTCGACCCATAAAATATCGAATTTGTCTGCGTGCTGAACGTCCGACGTGTTTGCCTCAGCACTAGTGTGCCGTCGTACCTTCGACCCGAACCCGCGAAGGAGGTTCTCATGACAGAAGTTCGCGCTGCGGGACCTTATCCCCTTCCCGGTGTGAAGATGCGGACCTGGATCGTGAGATACGACCAGGATGGCGGCTGTTGTTCTCCGGAAACACGCAAAGCCTGCATAGATGCTGTCTCGGCCGCGGGTGATCGTCCGGTCATTCTATTCTCTCACGGTTGGAACAACGACTTCAGCGACGCCGAGGATCTCTATAGCCGCTTCCTAGTGGAATTCGAGAAGATCCAGCAGATTCACCCGCTGAAGGGCGGTGAGCCTATATTCATCGGCGTGACCTGGCCGAGCATATGGCTGCCTCTCGACAAGGGTCCCAAGATGTCCGCGGATCCGACCGGAGCCTTCGAGGGTGCCGCGAAGTCGGTCGGGAGGACCATAAGCGATCCAGCCGATCGAGCACGATTTCACGAACTGGTCGGATCGGGATCGCTGAACTTACAGGATGCGAGCGATCTTGCCCGGTTGATCTCGCCGATCTTGCGGGGCGACGACGACGAGGGACCTCCCGCCGCCGCTGCCGACGAGGTGAGCGTGCTTGCGTCTGCCGAGGCGATCGAACAGATCGAGAGGGGAGAAGACGATGACGACTTCGACCGGATCCGACGGGTCGATGGGCCGGGAAGCCGCGAACCGCGCGAGGCCACCGCGGCGGGGTACAGTCTCGATCCTAAGAACGTGCTCCGATTGGCGTCGCTGTACCTCATGAAAGGGCGTGCTGGAACGGTGGGATCGAAGGGCGTATCCTCGCTGCTCGCCGATCTACTAAAGACCAGAGCGTCATTGCACTTGGTGGGTCATTCATTCGGCTGCAAGGTACTCCTATCGGCCCTTGCCGAGAGCGACCCTCCTTCGCGCAAGGTCGGTTCGATCCTCCTCCTGCAACCAGCGATATCCCATCTCGCCTTCGCCGATACGATACCGGGGCGCGAAGGTCCGGGAGGCTATCGCAACGTGTTCGCAATGGTCGAAGGACCGATTTTCTGCACCTATAGTGCTCACGACTTTCCCCTCCACGACGTCTACCATCACGCCATGGCGAGAAAAAACGACGTGGGGGAGATACGGAGCGCTTCGTCTCCAACGTCCGCCGGTGCACCTCCCAACAACTACGCCGCCCTCGGGGGGTACGGTCCGCGCACTTCGGGGGAGAAGCTTCTGGATCCAATTCCAAACGTGGGCGAACCGCACATCGTCGACAACGGAGCATCGATCGTCGGACTCGACGGCTCCGCGGGACGGAGGATCGACGGGCACGGAAGCGTAGCAAACGTGTACACCGCTTGGGCGCTGCGGTCGCAGATGATGTGATACTCGCTGCGGCACACCAGCGTTTCGACCGCCGACCAAAGCCGATAAGGTAGGGATGCGCATGACGGACTCGATCATTCGCCCAGATTCCGTCTCCGTTAACGCGTGGGACGGCACCAGAACATTCCGGTCGCCGTTGCCGTCGGAAACACGGTGGGAAGTCCAGCACCACTTCAAAGTGGCCTCGATCAAGACGCTGGCTGCGCCCGAAGCAGTGGAAGACCGCGACTGGAGGCGTCCGGACGTCGGCTGGGGTCTCATTCTTCCCGAAAATACGACGCTGTCACCCAGAGAACGCTCAACGGCCATCGATGCGCCCTGTGCGATCCGTCGACTGTTCGATAGCCGCCAGGCAGCGGTCGTGCTTCGGTGGCGCCCGGAAGTGGAGGACTTCCTGCTGCGGTATGACGAGAGCGGCGGCAGCAAGGATCTTTCCATCAAATCGCCGAACCCCGGCACCGGAGAGAACTGCATTCCGCGTTACCTGCTCATCTACGCGACGCCTCATCAAATTCCTTGGTCGGTTCAGTACGGACTGAACATGTCCACGTACGTCGGCAGATTGGATCTGGAGGGACGGGCGCTCGAGAACTACATCAATGCGTTGATAGGAAATTGGGGCGGCCAACTGGCCGATGCCCGTGCACCCCTCGTCTGGAGCGTTGACCACGGCGCTGGGGACATCACGAGGCTCATGGCGCGCGCCATCGGTAGAAAGATCTGGGAAAAGCTGGAATCCAACCCGGACCTTTCGAAGCGAAGGTTTTTGTACGACGACCGTGCTTCGGGGAAGGATCTTGTCGAATCCCTGGTGGAGCTGAACCCAGGCCTGGTCGTTACGACCAGCCATGGAATGACTGGTCCTCTCGGCGACGGCGCGCAACTTTCCGCTCACTTGGGCTGTCCGATAGACTGCAACTACTCCGTCATCAAACCGTCCGATCTGGCGGCTTGGAATCCCAGTGGGGCCATTTGGTACGCTCATGCCTGTTGCTCCGCAGGATCGGATAGAGAGTCGCGCTACCACGATCTATTTCCGCCCGGTACCGATATCGGTGACTTCCTACGCGGCATTTCAGCCGCCGCCGGCGCGATCGTCGCGCCTCTCGTGCGAACTCTGCTGGGAGCAGAAAGACCACTTGGCGCCTTCGTCGGTCACGTCGAGCCGACGTTCGACTGGACGTTGCGAGACACGCTTAACGGTCAGGTCGTGACACACCAGCTCGTGGACGCGCTTTACGGCAAACTCTACCAGGGCTACGCGCGAAATCCGATCGGTTGGGCTCTCGAACAGATCTACAAGGAGGCGGGAGCCTATTTCGCCGATTGGTCGAACGCCGTTGCCAATGCGAAAGGCCAACCCGCGTCTCTCCAAGATCGGACGAGATACTGTAAGCTGGTCGGGATGGACCGGCAAACCACGGTCATCATTGGAGACCCGACGGTTTCGCTCGCTCCCCTCAGCATAGCAACGAGCTAGAACCCTTTTTGGCGCGAGCGTTAGTGTTGTGCAGATGGAGCGGCGCGAGGATGCGCTATGAGGCGGCCGCCGTCAGGCGCATGCTCGAACAACACCGGCAATCGGTGCTGCCATGTTGCTATCGCAGTGGCATCTCACTGCCACCTGATCGGAGACAGCACGGCCTCGAATAACCTCGATTCAGGCGGGCGTTCGTCGCGAAGTTCGTGGATAGTTCCGAGGGACGCCCCAGAAACCGAACGGGGAAGAGCGGGGTAATCATTGGTGGTCGGCGCATCACTCGCATCATCTTCTGCCGACATCGCCGACTGGCGCGTTCCGCTTGCAGGTTCTCGATTGTCGATCGGCAATTCCTCTCATAGAAGTGTGAGGTGCTGCTCGGACTTCTTCAGCGAAAATGCCTCCAAATCTACGATCGCACGGAAATCGTAGCCAGATCGAAGCCGCAGAGTTAGTTCGCGGAAACACAGCTCGGGGCAAAATAGCGAGGCATTTCGGTGCGATGGCCAACAGCCTGTGAAATGAAAACCGGCTAAGCCATTGATCTCTTTGGTGGGCCCGGCAGGACTCGAACCTGCAACCAGACCGTTATGAGCGGCCGGCTCTAACCATTGAGCTACAGGCCCCGCCGCGAGACGGCCGCGAAAGCTGCGGCCGGCAACGGTGCGCGGTTCGTTTACAGGGACGGAGGCGGGGGTGCAATGCTGGCTCCGGCGGATGGAAACGCCGGCGCGGCAAGGCCCGATATTTTCGAATAACCGAAATTTGCGATGATGCGCTTATAGTCCTGTTTTGCCCGACGGCGCAAGCCCACCTCGCCGAGCCTTTGCCCCCGCCCTCCGGCAATCGCGCCAAGGGGTTCGGTTTTCGATTCCGTAACACCTTGTAATCGTTCGCTCTTTCTACTGTGCATGGGGTTGTTTTCGCACATTTTGTTGGGAGGGGTCTTCCGATCCCCTCCGATGTCGCGTTGGCGCGCTGCAGGCGCGCGGCAGTTCCCGCCGCTAGTCCACCGACACGCCGGCGAACTCCACCACCTTGCGCCACTTCTCGGTCTCGTCGGTGACCAGCTTGCCGAACTCGGCCGGCGTCATCGGCTTGGGGATGCCGCCGGTCTCGGTGAGGCGCGCGACCAGCTTCGGGTCCTTCAGCGCCTCGTTGACGGCCTTGTTGAGGATCTCGATCACGTCCTGCGGCGTGCCCTTCGGCGCGGAGATGCCGTAGAAGCCGACCGATTCGAAGCCCGGCAACGTCTCGGCGATCGCGGGAACGTCAGGCACGCTCGGCCAGCGCTGCGGCGAGGTCACGCCGAGCGCGCGGACATTGCCGCCCTTGGCCTGCTCCATCGCGGAGGGGAGGTTGTCGAAGATTAGCTGCACCTTGTTGGAGATGATGTCGGGGAACGCGATCGCAGATCCCCGATAGGGCACGTGCACCATGTCGCACTTGGTCATCACCTTGAACAGCTCCGCCGACATGTGCACCGAGGTGCCGTTGCCGGACGAGGCAAAGGAGATCTTGCCAGGATTGGCCTTGCAGTAGTCGATGAACTCCTGAACCGTCTTGGCCGGGAACGCGTTGGAGACGACCAGCATGTTGGTGAGCTGCATGATGCTGGCGACCGGCACGGTGTCACGCAGGAAGTCGAACGGCAGCTTCTTGTAGAGCGAGGTCGAGATCGCGTTGTTGGGCGCGACGAACAGCAGCGTGTAGCCGTCCGGCGGTGAGTTGATCGCGGCGCCGGCCGCGATGTTGCCGCCGGAGCCGGCGCGGTTCTCGACGATGAATTGCTGGCCGAAACGGTCCGACAGCCAGTTCGCCATGATCCGCGCCACGATGTCGACCGGGCCGCCGGCGGAGAAGCCGATGATCCAGTGCACGGGACGGTCGGGATAAGCGGCGGAGGCGGGAGGTGCGGCGCCCAACAGCGTTGAAAGGAAAACCAGCCCGAAAACACTGTTACGCAAAATTCGCAACATGACGCCTCCCATTGTTCTATTGTCGTTGGGCTGCATGCTTTCACAAAAACGGGGCGCTGCCTACATCGCCGCAAGTCGATGTTGACGCGCCTCCGCCGGGACCGACCATGAGATTCGCGATCACCCTTGCTCTCGGCGCGGCGCTGCTTTCAAGCCCCGCCGCCGCTCAAACCGGAGGCAACGCCATTCCGACCACGACTTCCAGCCTGACGATCAGCTTGGGCACCGCGACGCCCGGCGGCGGCTTTCCGCTCTATGGCAACGCCTTTGCGCAAGCGATGAACGCGGCCGATCCGCAAGCCATCATCGCCCCGCGCAACACCAAGGGCAGCAACGAGAACATTCCGCTGCTGGAGAAGGGTGAGCTCGATCTCGCTCTGGTCGCGGGCGAGCCGGCCTATGAGGCCTTCGCCGGCATCGGCCGCGCGCCGGTACGGCTGAAGATTCTTACCGCGATCTATTCCAACCCCGGCATGTTCGTGGTGCGCGCGGACAGTCCCTACAAGACCATCCGCGATCTCGTCGGTCAGCCCGTTGCGTTCGGCGCCAAGGGCTCCGGCCTGCCGATCCTGGCGCGTTATGTGCTCGATGGGCTCGGCTTGAAGCAGGACGGGGATTTCAAGGCGATCTATCTCGACCGCGCCGGCGATGGCCCCGCGATGGTCGAGGATGGCCGCGTCGCAGCACTCTGGGGCGCCGGCATCGGCTGGCCCGGCTTTGCGGCGGTGGCGTCGAGCGGATCAGGCGCGCGCTTCATTGCGCCCAGCGCCGAGGACATCACGCGCATCCGCGCCAAGCACGCGTTCCTCAAGCCGCTCACCGTGCCGGCCGGCAGCTATCCGAACCAGTCCGGGCCGATCGCCTCGCTCGGGTCCTGGAGCTTTGTCCTGACGCGCGAAGATCTGCCCGATGACGTCGCCTATCGCCTGGCGAAGACGCTTCACGGTGTCGAGCCGACGTTCTGCAAACAGCTCGCCCAAGCCTGCGAGACCACGGCCGCGAACACCGTCGCGGCCGCGCCGAAGCCGGAGCTGATCCACCCGGGCGTGATGAAGTATTTTCGCGAGATCGGGGTGGTGAAGTAGGGCACTTCCTTCCTTCTCCCCCTGTGGGAGAAGGTGGCGCGAAGCGCCGGATGAGGGGTATCTATCCGCGAATTCAGCGAGAGCTGGTCGAGCGGAGAGATACCCCTCACCCGGCTTCGCTTCGCGAATCCACCCTCTCCCGCAAGGGGAGAGGGTACACTGTCAGCGCGGCTTCGCTACACCCTCACTTCTTCACCATCGCACATGCCGGGTCCGGCGGACCGAAGGCCTTGTCGCCCGAGATCGTCGTGAGGATCTTGTAATAGTCCCACGGATATTTGCTCTCCTCCGGCGTCTTCACCTGCACCAGCCAGAGGTCGTGCACCATCAGATTGTCCTCGCGCAGTTTGCCGTTGCGGGCGAAGAAATCCTCGATCGGCTTCTCCCGCATCTTCGCCGCGACCTTGAGCGGATCGTCGGTGCCGGTCTCCTTGATGGCGTTGAGATAGTGCATCACGCTCGAATAGACGCCGGCCTGCCACATCGAGGGCATCTTGTTCATCTTGGCGAAATAGCGCTTCGACCATTCGCGGGTCTTGTCGTCCATGTCCCAATAGAACGAGGTGGTCAGCAACAGGCCTTGGGCCGCCTGCAGGCCGAGGCCATGGATGTCGGTGATCAGCGCCAGCAGCGCCGCCATCTGCTGGCCGCCCTTGAATACGCCGAACTCGGACCCGGTCTTGATCTCGTTCATGTTGTTGGGCGGACCCGCCGCGATGCCGATGATCTTGGCCTTGGAGGCCTGCGCCTGCAGCACGAACGAGGAGAGGTCGGGCGTTGCCAGCGGCGGCTTCACCGAGCCCAGCACCTTGCCGCCATTGGCGGTCACGACCGCCGAGGCGTCGCGCTCCAGCGAATGGCCGAAGGCATAATCGTCGGTGATGAAGAACCAGCTGTCGCCGCCGCGCTTGACCACCGCGTCCGCGGTACCGACCGCGAGCGCACGGGTGTCGAACACCCACTGGATCGCATAAGGCGAGCAGAACTTGCCGTGGAAATCCGCGGTGCCGGTGGAGTGGGTGATGAACAGCCGCTTCTTCTCGTTGGCCATGTTCTGCACCGCGAGCCCGACCGCGGAGACCGGTACGTCGACGATCAGATCGACCTGGTCGACGTCGTACCAGCGCCGTGCAATCGCGCCGCCGATGTCGGCCTTGAGCTGATGGTCGCCGACGACGATGCTGATCGGCTTGCCGAGCACGGTGCCGCCGAAATCGTCGATCGCCATCTGCGCCGCCGTCACCGAGCCCTGGCCGGTCGGCGCCGAGGCCGGACCGTTCATGTCGGTGAGCACGCCGATCTTGACGATTTCGTCGGACACCTGCGCCATTGCGGCGCCCGGCAGCAGCGCCGCCGCCAGGAACGTCGCTGTAACGCCGGCAGCGACCGGCAGTCCAAATCTCGTTGGCTTCATGCTTATCCTCCCCTGATCCGGCGCGTTGGCCGGTGTGCCCTCCGGGTATGGCCCGGCTGAATTGGTTTCTTTTGCAACTATTTGGGGGCGGGCGTCAACGTCAGGCGGCGAAGCGGATTTGTCCGGCCGGGGAGGGATCGTAGCCGGTCAGCTCCGCGGCGCGCTGGAGCAACCGCTTTTCGCTGAGGAACCGGATCAGGCCCTGCATGGCGGGGCGGAAATAGCTGCGCTGCCGCATCGCGAGGTCAAAATTCTCCCAGACCAGCGGCACGAAATCGAGGCCAGCCGAGCGCGCGGACGCACGCGTCGCGATGCCGCAATCGGCTTGTCCCGCGCGGACGATCTCGGCGAGATCCGGCCCGGTCAGAGCGGGCGTCTCGATCCGGCGCAAATCGCGCGTCGAGGCGCCGGCGCGCTTGAGCAGCACATCGAGCAGCATCTGCGCGCCCGTGCCCTGTTGCCGCATCGCCACCTTGGCCCCGAGCGCGAGCACGTCGGAAAGGCCGCGCAGCCGCTTGGGATTGCCCGGCGGCAGCACGAGACCCTGCTCGCGACGCACGAACGCGACCAGCAATGCATCATGCAGGTCCGGAGCGTCACGCAGGACCGTCGCATTGGCGTCGGCGGCGAGATTGCCGTCGGCATCGAGGCTGTGGAAGTGCATTGCCACGGCCATCACCTCGTCCCGCTGCAGCCGCTCGAGCCCGCGCGCGCTACCCTCGCTCATCGATCCCAGCCCCGAGCCGGATTCGCGCAGACCCCAATCCAGCAGCTCGTCCTGGCTGCCGCCGACGACCGGCGGCGGCTCAGCGATCAGCATGCCGGCCGGACGCGCCAGTCCGGACAGCACCCAGAGGTCGAGCTCGTGCCGCGGGAAGAGCCATTTGCCGGTCACTTTGGTGCATGGGATCGCGCCGGTGGTGACGAGTTCGTACAGCTTGCGTTCGCCGAGCCGAAGATAGTCGGCGGCTTCGCTGGTCGTCAGGAATTCCATCCTGCATTCCTATGCAAATTCTTGCTTCTTTTTGGAGCTCGACGCAGGTGGAATCTGCATTTCAAGTTTTGTCCGTGACGACCATGCCTGATCATCTCGCTGCTTTGCAACACATCCCCACGCGCGATCTCTGCTTTGGTGAACGATCCTGAATCGCTCGCGTGGTGCCATTCTTGCGGGCAGTCGCGCGCGCAACTGCAATGGGCATATGCCGCTCCGCGCGTTGCCGAGATTTCCCGAGTCGTCCGCGCGCGATGCGGACGATAAAATCTGTCGCCGGTAGTGGTTTGATCCGCGCTCTATCTTTTGTTGTCCGCATCCGGCGCTGCAACGAGCAAACGCGTCACGAGTGCGGCGCAATCGATCATCATCATGATGGCGTCATAGCCAGTGGGAACCCGATCATGGCCGTCCGCCGCCTCTCCGTTGCACTCGCGCTTCTCTGCGGCCTCGCCGCGGGCGTTGCGGCGTCATCCGCGGAGGACCGCGCGATCGTGCTCGCCACGACCACAGCGACGCAGGAGTCCGGCCTGCTCGACTATCTGCTGCCGATCTTCCGTGACAAGACCGGCATCGAGGTGACGGTGATCGCGCGGCGCGCCGACGAGGTGCTCGAGGGGGCACGAAGGGGCGAAGTCGACGTCGTGCTGATGCATGCACGGCCGCAGGAGGAGAAATTCGTGGCCGACGGTTTTGCGGTGAAGCGCTTTGATGTGATGTACAACGACTATGTGCTGATCGGGCCGAAGAGCGATCCCGCCGGCGTCAAGGGCAAGGACATCGCGACCGCGCTGAAGGCGATCGAAGCCAAGGGCGTGCCGTTCGTGACGCGCGGCGACCGCTCGGGCACGCATGCCGCGGAGCTCGCGCTCTGGATCGTCGCCGGCATCGACATCGCTCGCACCAAGGGTGCCTGGTATCGCGAAGCCAAGCAGGACATGGCTTCCGCCCTCGACGCAGCGCGCGTGGCGAACGCCTATGTGCTGTCCGACCGCGGCAGCTGGATCGCTTTTCGGGAGCGCGGCGATCTCGACATCGTGGTCGAAGGCGACAAGCGTCTGCTCAATCAGTACGGCGTAATGCTGGTGAACCCCGCGAAGTTTCCGAACGTGAAGAAGGAGCTGGGGCAGGATTTCGTCGACTGGCTGATCTCGCCCAACGGACAGGCGGCGATCGCCGGATACAAGGTCGACGGACAACAGCTGTTCTTCCCCAATGCGGACAAATCGGGCGGCTGACCTTCGTATCGCCAGTGGTTGCCAAACCGGGCGATGCATGATCCATCATGGCGCATGACCCAGCGCCTGCCGCCATCACTGACGCCGCTCGACGCCGCACTCGCCGCGTTGCTGAAGGGGCTTGATTCGCTCGCGCCGATGGAGTTGCCGCTGAGCGAAGCGGCCGGCTGCATCGCGGCGGGCAATCCGCTGCTCCCAGCCCGACCGTCTCGTGACGTCGCTGCCGCGGACGGCTGGGCGTTACGCGCCAATGATCTTGTCGGCGCGTCCTCCTATTCACCGCTGCCTCTCGCGACAGCCCCGGCTTGGGTCGATGCCGGCGACGCGATGCCGGCGGGATGCGACTGTGTGCTCGATGCCGACGCAGTCGAGGTGTTTGGTCCGCTCGTCCAGGTGTTGGCGGAGGGCGTGCCGGGGCAGGGCGTCAGGCGTGCGGGCGACATCGGCGGACGAACGCCTGCCGCGGCAGAGGGGAATCCGCTTGGTCCTGCCGCTCTGTTGCTCGCGCGCGCCGCCGGACTGGACCGGCTGAGCGTGCGCCGTCCGCGACTGCGCATCATCAATGTACCAGGTGCAACGCTGACCATGCATCTGATTGCGGACATCGCACGCGCCGCAGGGCTGGATGTGCAAACGAGCGAGGCCGGTGCGCGCGACGCGGAATCGATCGCGGAGGCGTTCGGGGCGCCCACCTGCGATCTCCTGCTGACGATCGGCGGCAGCGCTGTCGGTCGCAACGATGCAGCGGTCACCGCTCTGACCCGGCGTGGTGACGTGATCGCCCATGGTCTTGCGCTCCAGCCCGGACGCACCGCCGCGATCGGGCGGTTCGGAACCATTCCTGTCGTGGCCCTGCCCGGATCGCCGGATCATGCGCTTGCGGTCTGGCTCGCGCTCGTGCTGCCTCTTGTCGATCTTCTGTCGGCGCTGCTGCCGCGCCGACAGATAGCCTTGCCGCTCGCGCGAAAAATTGCATCCAGCGTCGGCATCGCCGAAATGGTCCTGCTGGCCGAGGAACATCATGCGTGGGTGCCGCTTGCGGTAGGAGAATGGCCGCTCCAGGCAATTGCCCGCGCGGATGCATGGCTGCTTGTTCCCGCCAGTCACGAGGGATTTGCAGCGGGCGCGCCGGTCGATGCCTATCTGATGTGGGAATGATATGGGTTTAGCATGACCATGATCCCGCAATCGCAAGTCCGCAGCGCGCTCGAACAGGAACAGTTCCTCAAGATCCTTTCCCGCGAGGAGGCGCTGGCACGCTTCGAGGCCGCGCTGTTCCCGCGCGCTCTTTCGAGCGAAACGCGCAAGCTCGCCGATGCGCTCGGCGCGTCGCTCGCTGAAGACATCACTGCGCCAATCGACGTGCCGCCGTTCGACCGTTCCAATGTCGACGGCTTCGCGCTGCGCTCGGCGGACCTTGCGACAGCCGGCGAAGGTGCGCCGGTTCGCCTTCGGTTGAATGGCGAGACCATTCACTGCGGCACCGTACCGGCGCTGCAAGTCGCCGCGGGAACGGCAACGCCGATTGCCACCGGCGGTCCGCTGCCGCGCGGTGCCGATGCCGTGGTCATGGTCGAGCATACCCAGCCGACGGAGTCCGGTGCGATCGACGTCCGTCGCGCGGCGTCGCCCGGGCAATTCATATCCTACGCAGGGTCCGATATCGCGCGCGGCGAGGCGCTGCTGCGCACCGGCACGATCATCGGCTCACGCGAGGTCGGCATGCTGGCGGCTTGCGGTCTTGCCGAGGTGCGCGTCGTGCGCAAACCTCGTGTTGCCGTGATCTCCACCGGTGACGAACTGGTTCAGCCCGGCGCGGTGCTCGCGCCCGCTGCGATCTACGACACCAACGGCGCGATCGTCACTGCTGCGATCGACGAGAACGGCGGAGAGGCGGTTGTCCTCGGCGCCATTCCCGACGACGAAGCTCAGCTCGAAGCCGCCATGCGGCGTGCGCTGGCGGACGCCGACATGCTGGTGCTCTCCGGCGGCACGTCGAAAGGCGCGGGCGATCTCTCCCATCGCATCATCGGCCGGATCGGCAAGCCCGGCATCATCGCGCATGGCATTGCGCTCAAGCCCGGCAAGCCGCTGTGCCTTGCGGTGTGCGAGGGCAAGCCGGTGGTGATCCTGCCGGGGTTTCCGACCTCGGCGATGTTCACCTTTCACGACATGATCGTGCCGGTGCTGCGCAAGATGGCCGGGCTACCACCGCGCTCCGATGCCATGGTGAACGCGACCGTGCCGGTGCGCATTGCTTCCGAGCTTGGCCGCACCGAATTCGTCATGGTCTCACTGGTCGCTGGCAAGGACGGCTTGATCGCCTATCCCTCCGGCAAGGGGTCCGGTGCGATCACGTCGTTCGCGCAGGCCGACGGTTTTCTGCGCATCGACGCGCTCGCCGACCAGATGCCGGCCGGGAGCGAAGCCGAAGTGACGCTGTTCACGCCGCATGTGCGGGTGCCCGATCTCGTCATCGTGGGCAGCCATTGCACCGGCCTCGATCTCGTCACGGCGCAACTCGCGCATGCCGGCCTGACCGTGCGCTCGATTGCGGTCGGCAGTCTCGGCGGACTTGCGGCGGCACGGCGCGGCGAATGCGATCTGGCACCGATCCATCTGTTCGACGACAAGAGCGAGACCTACAATGCGCCTTACCTCGTCGAAGGACTCGAGCTCGTGCCGGGCTGGCGACGGATGCAGGGCATCGTGTTTCGCAAGGGCGACAAGCGTTTCGAAGGCCACAGCGCGAAGCATGCCGTGGCCGCGGCGCTCGCTGACCCCTCCTGCATCATGGTCAACCGCAACCAGGGCGCCGGCACGCGCATCCTGATCGAGCGGTTGCTTGGCGGTGCGCGCCCGGAAGGCTATTGGAACCAGCCGCGCTCGCACAACGCGGTGGCCGCGGCGGTCGCACAGCACCGCGCCGACTGGGGCATGACCATTGCACCGGTCGCCCATGCGGTCGGCCTCGGTTTCATTCCGCTCGCCGAGGAACATTATGACTTCGCGTTGGTGACGGCGCGCAAGCAGCGTCCTGCGGTGCAAGCCTTTCTCGCCGCACTCGGCTCGGACGAAGCGCGCGCCGCACTGGAGCGGGCCGGATTCCGGCCGGCGTAGAGCTTGGTTAGGACGCCGCATCCAGTGCGGCCAGCCGCTCGGCTTCCGCGATATCCTCGACGGTGTTGGCATTGAAGAACGGATCGAGCGGCTCGGTCGGCCACGTCACCGTCGCGAGCGGATAACGCGCGGTCCAGCGGTCGATCTTGCGGAGGTCTTCGACCACCAGCGCGTGACGCAGTTCGTCGCGCAAGCCAACCCGCCACAAGCCGATCACCGGATGCGATTGGCCGCCTGATGCCGCCACGGCGAGCTCGGCATTCGCCGCGATGCGTTCGTCATGCAAGCGCACGACCAGATCGCGCGGCAGGAACGGGCAGTCGCCGGCGGCACTGAGCACCCATTCCACCTCAGGCCGGTTCGCCGCGGTCCAGTCGAGCGCGGCAAGGATGCCGGCGAGCGGACCGGGAAAGCCGGGCACGTCGTCGGCAACGACCTGCAAACCGAACTTAGCGAAGCGGTCGGGATCGCCGTTGGCATTGAGGATCAGGCCGCAGCATTGCGGCTTCAGGCGTGCGATTACGCGTTCCAGGATGGTGCGGCCGCCGATGGTGCGCATCGGCTTGTCGCCGCCGCCCATGCGCCGCGCGAGGCCGCCGGCGAGCAGCACGCCTTGCGTGGTCGGGAAGCTAATCGTCACCACTTTCACCCTTGCGCTTGTGCCTGGCCGATTCCTCCTCGACATAAGCGAGGTTCTGGTCGTAGACGATGCGCTCTGCCGCCGCCAACGCGATGAACCGTTTGCCGCGCGCGCGGCCGACCAGCGTCAAGCCCACCTGCCGGGCGAGATCGACGCCCCAGGCGGTGAAGCCGGAGCGCGACACCAAAATCGGAATTCCCATGCGGACCGTCTTGATCACCATCTCCGAGGTGAGCCGTCCCGTGGTGTAGAGGATCTTGTCGGATGCATCGACGCCGTGGCGGTACATCCAGCCCGCGATCTTGTCGACGGCGTTGTGACGGCCGACATCCTCGGTGTAGCAGAGCGGCTCGCCCTCTCTGCACAGCACGCAACCGTGGATCGCACCGGCCTCCAGATAGAGCGAGGGCATGGTGTTGATGGTCTGAGTCATCTGGTAGAGCCAGGAGGTACGCAGCTCCGCCTTCGGTAACGCGACGCTCTCGACCGCCTCCAGCAGATCGCCGAAGGCGGTGCCCTGCGCGCAGCCCGAGGTCTGCGTGCGCTTCTTCAGCTTGGCTTCGAAATTGGTGTGGTGCTCGGTGCGCACCACCACCACCTGGAGGTCGTCGTCGTATTCGACCTCGGTGACCGCGTCATCATACTTCAGCATATTCTGGTTGAGCAAATAACCCAGCGCGAGATATTCCGGATAGTCGCCGATCGTCATCATGGTGACGATCTCCTGCGAATTCAGGTAGAGCGTCAGCGGGCGCTCCACCGGCACCTTGATCTCGATCCTGGCGCCGGACTGGTCGGTCCCGGTCACGCTCTCGGTGAGGCGCGGGTCGTCGGTGTCGGGGACGATCAGGGGTGCTGGGGCTTTGTCGATCTTCATCATGGCCGCGACGTTAGCATGACATTCGGGTCAAGCCGATATAAGCATGCTGGCGAGAGAACGAAATGCCGCCTATTCGTCATTGCGAGCGAAGCGAAGCAATCCAGGCTGCCGCCGTGGATGCATTCCTGGATTGCTTCGCTTCGCTCGCAATGACGTAGGAGAGGGTGGTTCCATCAAGGACCGGGTCGCTCGCGGAGACGGAGCTGGAATGAAAGTCATCGGCCTTGCAGGCTGGAGCGGTGCGGGCAAGACCACGCTGTTGACGCGGCTGATTCCGCATTTCAATGCGCTTGGCTTGCGCGTCTCTGTCATCAAGCATGCGCATCACCAGTTCGACGTCGACGTGCCCGGCAAGGATTCCTGGCGCCATCGCGAGGCCGGGCGCGGCCGAGGTGCTGGTTGCTTCGTCAAATCGCTGGGCGCTGATGCACGAATTACGCGGAGCGGCGGAGCCGCGTCTGCCGGAACTGTTGAGCAAATTGTCGGCCGTCGATCTCGTCGTGGTCGAGGGTTTCAAGCGCGAGCCGCATCGCAAGATCGAGTTGCATCGCGCCGCCAACGACAAGCCGCTGCTGTTTCCCGATGATCCCGGAATTTTCGGGATCGCGGCTGACGTTGCCATTGAAACCCGACTGCCGACGGTCCATCTCGACGATATCGCCGCCGCCGCGGAATTGCTGCTGCGCGCGGCGATGCCGGTCGAGGAAGCGGTCGCGAAAAGCGCTGCGATGCGCTGACGAGGCACCATGGCGCAACTGTCGGACGATTGCTTTGCCTTCGGCGGACCGATGATGTCGGTCAACGAGGCCGTTGGCCTGATCACGACGCGCGTCAACGCGATTGTCGATCTCGAAACCGTGTCGCTCATCGATGCCGATGGGCGGGTGCTGGCCCGCGATATCGCGGCGCCGCTGCCGTTGCCGCCCTTCACCAATTCCGCTGTTGACGGCTACGCCGTGCGCAACGCCGATCTTCCTGATAGCGCCGAGCGGGCACTCCCGCTCGATGGCCGCATCCAGGCCGGCGGTCTGGCACTGGCGCCTATCAAGGCCGGCCGCACCGCGCGCATCTTCACCGGCGCGCCGATGCCGCCGGATGCCGAAACCGTCTTCATGCAGGAAGACGTCCGCGTCGATGACGCCGGCCGAATTGTGCTGCCGCCGGGGCTGAAGCCGGGTGCGAATGTCCGCCCTGCGGGAGAGGACATTCCCCAGGGCCATCTCGCGCTGCGCGCAGGCCAGCGCTTGCTGCCGCAGCATGTCGCGCTCGCGGCGGCGTTCGGCCTTGTCAGGCTCGACGTCGTCAGGCGCATCCGCGTCGCGGTGTTCTCGACCGGCGACGAACTGGCCTCGCCCGGCGAGCCGCGCGCGGCCTCGCAGCTGTTCGATTCCAATCGCTTCATGCTGATGGCGATGCTGCGCCGGCTCGGCTGCGACGTCAGCGATCTCGGCATTTTGCGCGACGAACGTATCTCGCTTGCGAATGGCCTCAAGCAAGTCGCCGGCACGCATGATCTGATCCTCACCACCGGCGGCGTATCGACCGGGGAAGAGGATCACGTCAAGGCGGCCGTCGAGAGCATCGGCTCGCTGGTATTGTGGCGGATGGCGATCAAGCCGGGACGGCCCGTGGCGATGGGCATCATCGAGGGCACGCCGCTGATCGGATTGCCGGGCAATCCCGTCGCGAGTTTCGTCACGTTCGTGCATGTGGTGCGGCCGACGGTGCTGGCGCTTGCGGGCAGCCTGCAGGCGCCGCCGTTGCCGATCCCGGTGCGCGCGGCGTTCACCTACAAGAAGAAGGCGGGGCGTCGCGAATATGTTCGCGCCTCCTTGCGGCGCATGCAGGATGGCGCACTCGAGGCAGTCAAGTTTCCACGCGAGGGAGCGGGGCTGTTGTCCTCTCTGGTCGACACCGACGGCCTCGTCGAGCTCGATGAGGAGGTTACGCGTGTCGAGCCCGGGCAGAGCGTGGGTTTCCTGTCCTATGCCGATTTGCTTTGAGCCTGGGTACTATGTTGGCGCTGTCCTGGCGTTGACGCCATCGGCCCCTCCCGCCATGTTGCGCCGATGACCAGAACGACGCTCGATCTCACCGGACTGAAATGCCCGCTGCCCGCCCTGAAGACGCGCAAAGCGCTGAAGCCGTTGCAGCCGGGCGATCAGCTCGAAGTGTACTGCACCGATCCCCTGTCGGTGATTGACATTCCGAACCTGATCCGAGAGACCGGCGACACGGTGGAGATCACCGAGCGCAACGACGCGCGTATCGTGTTCTTGATTGAGAAGGCCAATCGATCGATAGAAAATCTCAATGGTGCGCCGCCCACTTAGCCGACGGTCACTCGGTTGATACCTACCTTTTGTCTATCGACATCGATCACCACTTCTGCCCCAATTGAGTTCCTCCGCCGAGACGCGGAGGTCGAGTCTTGCCTGCGATATGCGGAGCAAATGGGCCATCGAAAGAAGCCCGGCCGTGGCGTCGGGCATAGCCCCCAAGGTTAGGGGTTTAACGTCTCGGATGCGCGTGACGATCCTGGCGCGCGTCGATCATTGTGCGGAGCAGCAGGGACAAAGGCTGCGCTGCAGGCTGAGGAACAGGACCGTCGTGGCAGGCCGTTCAGAAGGGCGGCTTCAGGGGAGGAATGCATGTCTACCATCGAGAGCGCTGGAACACTTTCGGGCGCCGGCGCAGGTTTTCTGGATCGCGAGCGGACCATCGCGACCGCGGGGTTCAATCGCTGGCTGGTGCCACCGGCCGCCCTGTGCATCCATCTCTGCATCGGCATGGCCTACGGCTTCTCGGTGTTCTGGCTGCCGCTGTCGCGTGCGATCGGAGTGACCGCGCCGAAGGCGTGCGCAGAGATGTCGCTGTTTCAGGAGCTGTTCACGACCAGCTGCGACTGGAAGGTCGCCAGCATGGGATGGATGTACACGCTCTTTTTCGTGCTGCTCGGTATCGCGGCTGCGGTCTGGGGCGGCTGGCTGGAGCGCGTGGGTCCGCGCAAGGCCGGCTTCGTCTCGGCGCTGTGCTGGTGCGGCGGCCTCTTCCTCGGTGCGATCGGGGTCTACACCCATCAGCTCTGGTTGTTGTGGCTGGGTTCGGGCGTGATCGGCGGCATTGGTCTCGGTCTTGGCTATATCTCGCCGGTGTCGACGCTCGTGAAGTGGTTCCCGGATCGTCGCGGCATGGCGACCGGCATGGCCATCATGGGCTTCGGCGGCGGCGCCATGATCGGCGCACCGCTGGCGAACCTCTTGATGAACTACTTCAAGACGCCGACCTCGGTCGGCGTCTGGGAGACCTTCGTCACGATGGGCATCATCTACTTCGTGTTCATGATGATCGGCGCGTTCCGCTATCGTTTGCCGCCGCCCGGCTGGCAGCCCGAGGGCTGGACCGCGCCGTCGAAGGCCAACGCGATGATCTCAAAGGCCAATGTCCATCTCAACGACGCGCACAAGACGCCGCAGTTCTGGCTGATCTGGTGGGTGCTGTGCCTGAACGTGTCGGCCGGCATCGGCGTGATCGGCATGGCCTCGCCGATGCTCCAGGAGATCTTCGCCGGCAAGTTGATCGGCCTGCCTAACGTCGGCTTCAACGCGCTTGATGCGGGACAGAAGGCGCAGATCGCCGCGATCGCCGCGGGCTTCGCCGGATTGCTGTCGCTGTTCAACATCGGCGGCCGCTTCTTCTGGGCATCGCTGTCGGACAAGATCGGGCGCAAGAACACCTACTATACGTTCTTCATCCTCGGCATCGTCCTCTACGCGCTGGCGCCGACTTTTGCGGCGATGGGTTCGAAGCTGCTGTTCGTGCTCGGCTTCGGCATCATCCTGTCGATGTATGGCGGTGGCTTCGCCACCGTGCCGGCCTACCTCGCCGACATGTTCGGAACCCAGTTCGTCGGCGCCATCCATGGCCGGCTGCTGACGGCGTGGTCCACCGCGGGCATCATCGGCCCCGTCGTCGTCAACTATATCCGCGAGTTCCAACTCGCGGCAGGCGTGCCGCGCGACCAGCTCTACAACACGACGATGTACATCCTCTGCGCCATGCTGATCGCGGGCCTGATCTGCAACTATCTGATCAAGCCGGTCGATTCGAAATGGCACATGAAGGAGGCTGATGTCGCCAAGTTGCAGGCGGCAAGCGCCAACGCCGCCGCCGCGGGGCCGCACGGCTCCTACGGCATCGGATTTGGCGGGCTTGACGCCAAGGCGGCGCTGTTCTGGGCCTTCGTCGGCGTCCCCCTGCTTTGGGGTGTCTGGAAGACATTGGAGAGCGCGGTCAAAATCTTCTGATCGCCGTCGAGACAGAAGCGGGATGTTCATCAGGCGTCCCGCTTCGTTGGCCTTTCAGACATCATCAAGAATGGGACTTAGGGGGATTGAAATGCTTCGCACTCGAACTTGCCTTCGAATTTGCCTTGCGGCCGTGTTGCTCGTCGCTGGCCTTCATGCCGCATCCGCGCAGACGACAACGACACCGGCGGCGCCTGCTGCAACGACCGAAGCCAAGCCTGGCAAGATGAAACTCACCATGCAGAAGCTGAAAGACATGAAGGCGAAATGGGCAGCCAACAAGCCGAAGCTGAAAGCCTGCCGCGCCGACGTGAAGGCCAAGGGCCTCGCCGGCGATGACCGCTGGTTCTACATCGAAGAGTGCATGAGCAAGACCTGAGATCGGGTTCCGTCTGGCGCACGCGTAAAGGGGTATGGCGGGCGACCGCCTGCCTCCTAAATCATTCTAGAGACGCTCTAAATTGTCTTGCATCTGGCATACCAGAGACTAGAGTTGCGTCGAATTTGGCTTGGTCGACGGGACGCAGAACCGGTGGTTCCGCTGATCGAATCGGGAAACGAAGGCTGATCGCTTTGGCGATCCGGCCTAGACTGATCACGCATTTGAAGAGAACGCGACCTCTCCATGAGCAGCAACGACGACGTTCACAAGGTTCGCGAGTTCGAACATCCCGGCCAGGGACGGAAGCGCGCCAAATCCACGCCCAAGGGACGGCAGGTCGATCCCGCCGCCGCGCACGAGATCGAGCAGATGCTCGGCGATCGGCCGCGGCGTCGCGATCTCTTGATCGAATATCTGCATCTGATCCAGGACAAGTACCGCCAGATCTCTGCCGCGCATCTCGCCGCGCTCGCCGACGAGATGAAGCTCGCGTTCGCCGAGGTGTTCGAGACTGCAACCTTCTACGCGCATTTCGACGTGGTGAAGGAAGGCGAGCCCGAAATCGCGCCGCTGACGATCCGCGTCTGCGATTCGCTGACCTGCGCGATGCTCGGCGGAGAGAAGCTGCTCGCCGATTTGCAGGACGCGTCGGGCCCCGGCATCCGCGTGGTACGCGCGCCCTGCGTCGGCCGCTGCGATACGGCGCCCGCCGCGGAAGTCGGACACAACTTTGTTGACCATGCGACGGTGGCCAATGTCACGGCGGCGGTGAAGGCTGGCGACACCCACGCGCATCTGCCCGAATATATCGGCTATGAGGCCTATGTCGCCGGCGGCGGCTACAAGCTGCTCAATCGCCTGCGCTCGGGGGAACTGGCGACGGACGACCTGCTGAAGACACTCGATGACGCCTCGTTGCGCGGTCTCGGCGGCGCCGGATTCCCGACGGGACGTAAATGGCGCGCGGTGCTGGGCGAGCCCGGTCCCCGGCTGATGGCGATCAACGGCGACGAGGGCGAGCCCGGCACGTTCAAGGACCGCGTCTATCTCGAGAGCGATCCGCACCGCTTCCTCGAGGGCATGCTGATCGGCGCCCATGTGGTGCAGGCCTCGGATATCTACATCTACCTGCGCGACGAATATCCGGCATCGCGCGAAATCCTCGAACGCGAGATCGCAAAGCTCCCGCCGGGCGGTCCGACGCTGCACATGCGCCGCGGCGCCGGCGCCTATATCTGCGGCGAGGAATCCTCGCTGCTGGAAAGCATCGAGGGCAAGCGCGGCCTGCCCAGGCACAAGCCGCCTTATCCATTCCAGGTTGGCCTGTTCGGCCTGCCGACGTTGATCAACAACATCGAGACCTTGTGGTGGGTGCGCGACATCGTCGAGAAGGGCGCCGATTGGTGGAAGGGCCACGGCCGCCATGAGCGGCACGGCCTGCGCAGTTTCTCGGTCTCGGGCCGCGTCAAGAATCCCGGCATGAAGCTCGCGCCTGCTGGCATCACCGTGCGCGAGCTGATCGACGAATATTGCGGCGGCATGGCCGATGGCCATCAGTTCTATGCGTACCTGCCGGGTGGTGCGTCCGGCGGCATCCTGCCGGCGGCGATGGACGACATCCCGCTCGATTTCGGCACGCTTGAAAAATACGGCTGCTTCATCGGCTCTGCCGCGATCGTGATCCTGTCGCAACAGGACAGCGTGCGCGCGGCCGCGTTGAACCTGATGAAGTTCTTCGAGGACGAGAGCTGCGGCCAATGCACGCCGTGTCGCGTCGGAACCCAGAAGGCCGCGCTGCTGATGCAGCAACCGGTCTGGAACCGCGCTCTCCTGGACGAATTGAGCCAGGCGATGCGCGATGCCTCGATCTGCGGGCTTGGACAGGCGGCATCGAATCCGCTGTCCACTGTGATCAAATATTTCCCTGACGAGTTCAAGGAAGCGGCCGAATGACGAAGATTACGTTCGAGCTCGACGGCAAGCAGGTCGAGGCCAATGCAGGCGAGACGATCTGGCAAGTCGCAAAACGTCAGGGCCGCGAGATTCCGCATCTGTGCTATTCGCCCGCGCCGGATTATCGCCCCGACGGCAATTGCCGCGCCTGCATGGTCGAGATCGAGGGCGAGCGTGTGCTCGCGGCGTCCTGCAAGCGCACGCCGTCGGTCGGCATGAAGGTGAAGACCGAATCCGCGCGGGCTGTATCGGCGCAGAAGATGGTGATGGAGCTGCTGGTCGCCGATCAGCCGGCGCGCGAGACCTCGCACGATCCGGACTCCAAGTTCTGGCATTGGGCCGAAACCACGGGCGTCACCGAAAGCCGCTTCCCCGCCGCCGAGCGTTGGGCGACCGACGCCAGCCATCCGGCGATGCGCGTCAATCTCGATGCCTGCATCCAGTGCGGCCTGTGCGTGCGCGCCTGCCGCGAGGTCCAGGTCAACGACGTCATCGGCATGGCCTATCGCAGCCACGGCTCGAAAATCGTGTTCGATTTCGACGATCCCATGGGCGAGTCCACCTGCGTTGCCTGCGGCGAATGCGTGCAGGCCTGTCCGACCGGAGCGCTGATGCCGGCCGTGATGCTCGACGAGGCGCAGACCCGTGTCGTCTATGCCGACAAGAAGGTGGATTCGCTCTGCCCGTTCTGCGGCGTCGGCTGCCAGGTGACCTATGAGGTCAAAGACGAGAAGGTGATCTATGCCGAGGGCCGCGATGGCCCGGCCAACCGCAACCGTCTCTGCGTCAAGGGCCGCTTCGGCTTCGACTACATCCACCATCCGCATCGCCTGACCAAGCCGCTGGTTCGGCTGCCGAACGCGAAGAAGGATTCCAACGACCAGGTCGATCCGGCCAATCCGTTCACGCATTTCCGCGAAGCGAGCTGGGAAGAAGCTCTCGACATCGCGGCCAAGGGCCTCGTCAAGATCCGCGACGAGAAGGGCGTGAAGGCGCTGGCCGGCTTCGGTTCGGCGAAGGGTTCGAACGAGGAGGCCTATCTGTTCCAGAAGCTGGTGCGCACCGGCTTCGGCTCCAACAACGTCGACCATTGCACCCGTCTGTGCCACGCCTCGTCGGTCGCGGCGCTGTTCGAAGGCCTGAGCTCGGGCGCGGTGTCGGCGCCGTTCTCGGCTGCGATGGACGCCGAAGTCATCATCGTGATCGGCGCCAACCCGACCGTGAATCATCCGGTCGCCGCGACCTTCATCAAGAACGCGGTCAAGCAGAACGGCGCAAAGCTGTTCGTCATGGACCCGCGGCGGCAGACGCTGTCGCGCCACGCGACCAAGCATCTGCAGTTCAAGCCGGGCTCCGACGTCGCCATGCTGAACGCGATGATCCACACGATCATCACGGAAGGTTTGACCGACGACCAATACATCGCCGGCTACACCGAGGGGTTCGAGGACCTCAAAGAGAAGATCAAGGAGTTCACGCCGGAGAAGATGGAGCCGATCTGCGGTATCCCGGCGCAGACCCTGCGTGAGGTCGCGCGAACCTATGCGCGGGCAAAATCGTCGATCATCTTCTGGGGCATGGGCATCAGCCAGCATGTCCACGGCACCGACAATGCGCGCTGCCTGATTGCGCTGGCGCTGATCACCGGCCAGGTCGGTCGCCCCGGCACCGGCCTGCATCCGCTGCGCGGCCAGAACAACGTGCAGGGCGCCTCCGATGCCGGTCTGATCCCGATGTTCCTGCCGGACTATCAGCCGGTTGGCCGCGACGACATGCGCGGTGCGTTCGAGAAGCTGTGGGGCCAGGATCTCGATCCCGTGCGCGGTCTGACCGTGGTCGAGATCATGAACGCGATCCACGCTGGCGAGATAAAGGGCATGTATATCGAGGGCGAAAACCCCGCGATGTCCGACCCCGATCTCCAGCATGCGCGCCAGGCGCTTGCCATGCTCGATCATCTCGTGGTGCAGGATCTCTTCGTCACCGAGACCGCGTTCCACGCCGACGTCATCCTGCCGGCCTCGGCGTTTGCCGAAAAGGAAGGCTCCTTCACCAACACCGATCGCCGCGTGCAGCTCGCGCGCCAGGTGATCAAGCCGCCGGGCGATGCGCGGCAGGATCTCTGGATCATCCAGGAGATCGGCAAGCGCATGGGCCTGCCGTGGAATTATGCCGGTCCCGGCGATGTCTTCACCGAGATGGCAGAGCTGATGCCGTCGTTGAAGAACATCACCTGGGAGCGGCTGGTCCGCGAGGGCGCGGTCACCTATCCTGTCGATGGTCCCGACATGCCCGGCAACGAGATCATCTTCACCACGGGCTTCCCGACCGCGAGCGGCCGCGGCAAGATCGTGCCGGCTCACGTCATCCCGCCGGACGAGATCCCCGACGCCGAATATCCGATGGTGCTCTCGACCGGCCGCGTGCTGGAGCATTGGCACACCGGCTCCATGACCCGGCGCGCGCAGGTGCTCGACCAGATCGAACCCGAGGCGGTCGCGTTCATGTCGCCAAAGGACATGCACAGGAAGAAGCTAGCGCCCGGCGATTTCATCCGGCTCGAGACCCGCCGCGGCGCGGTCGAGGTCAAGGTCCGCTCCGACCGCGACGTTCCGGAGAATATGGTCTTCATGCCGTTCTGCTACGCGGAAGCGGCGGCGAATTTGTTGACCAACCCGGCGCTCGATCCGTTCGGCAAGATCCCGGAGTTCAAGTTCTGCGCGGCGAGAGCCGAGCGCGCCGAAATGCGGGACGCGGCGGAGTAGGGCTGCGGCGGTCGCCGGCTATTTGGCGGCACAATGCCTCCAAATATGCGGCGTCGTCCCGGCGAAGGCCGGGACCCATACCGCGAGGTGTCTCCTTAGCGGATGGTGGGCGTACCGAACGACGAGTTTTCACCAAACTCCTGCCTGTGGTTATGGGTCCCGGCCTTCGCCGGGACGACGCTGAGGCTGTGGTGTATGCGTCCACCCGTGTTGCCGTCCCTTCGCTCCTCGCAATGGCGGTGGTAAACATCGTCCATGTCCAAAGCCACCCCAGCCACACGCGCGCTCACAGCCGCCGGTGTTGCCTTCACCGTCCACGCTTACGACTATGATCCCGATGCCGAGAGCATCGGCCTCCAGGCGGCTGCTGCGCTTGGCGAAGACCCCGCGCGCGTCTTGAAGACGCTGATGGCGCTCGTCGATGGCAAGCCGGTCTGCGTGATCGTCCCATCCGACCAGGAAGTCTCGATGAAGAAGCTCGCCGCTGCTTTCAGCGGCAAGTCGGCGCAGATGATGAAGCTACCGGAGGCCGAGCGCCTCACCGGCTACAAGGTTGGCGGCATCAGCCCATTCGGGCAGCGAAAGCCCGTGCGCATCGTGATCGAGCAGAGCGCGCTCGCACATGACTATGTGTACGTGAATGGCGGCCAGCGCGGACTGCAGGTGCGGCTCAGTCCGGCCGATGTGCGGGACGTGTTGAAGGCGATCGTCGCGGAACTGGTCGCCTGAGCGCCGCGCTCTACTACTGCTTTTGCAACAGCTTCAGCCGGCAGCGCAGCGCTTCGCGGATGTGTGTGCGCGCGAGCTGCTCCGCTTTGCCGCCGTCGCGAGCCGCGATGGCTTCGATGATGGCCTGGTGCTCACCGTGGCTGGTCGAGGGGCGGCCCGATACCGTGAACGTGGTTGGACCGAGCAGGGCGATCCAGTCCTGCAATTCGCGCGAAGCGTTGTCGAGATAGCGGTTGCGCGCGGCGCGGCAGATCGCTTCGTGGAAGGCGCGGTTGAGTCTTGCCATGTCTCCTGCCATCTCGGTCGCGTCGGCCTCGGACGCTTCGACAAAGGCCTGCTCGATATCCCTGAGTGCATCGATCTCGGGCGCCGAGGCGTGCTCGGCCGCAAGTCGGGCGGCGGCGCCCTCCATGATCTCGCGCATGGCGTAGAGCTCGAGCACCTCCGAGATGTCGAGGTTGCGCACAATCAGGCCGCGGCCGCCGGCAGGTTCGACGAACCCGCGGGCCGCAAGTCGCCCGAGAGCCTCCCGCACCGGGGTGCGGCTGACCTTCAGCCGCTGGGCGACCTCCTCCTCGCGCAGGCGGTCGCCGGCGCGGTAGCTGCCGGCCTGCAACGCCTCGCAGAGCGAGCGGAACACGGCTTCGCCCAGTGCCACGCCGCCGCCGCGCGCGATCGAGCCGCCTACCTTTGTCGGACGTCTTGCCATCCATCCTCGTGGGCTCGCGCATCCTGCCCATGCAGCGATGGCGCTTGCCGGACGTTTGTATAGCTTTGTATACAAAGGTGCGCAATGATCCCGGATTGACCGAGGCTGCTGGCGGGCAGAATGTTTCCAACTTCGTCGCACGGGCAGACGGCATGAGCAGCAAATACGATGTGCTGGTGATCGGCGGCGGCAACGCGGCGCTGTGTGCGGCGATCAGTGCGCGACGCGGTGGGGCGTCCGTGATGGTGCTCGAAGGTGCGCCAAAATTCTATCGCGGCGGCAACACGCGCCACACCCGCAACATGCGTTGCGCCCATGACGAGGCGACCGAAATCCTCACCGGCCCCTACACCGAGGAAGAGTTTTGGGAGGATCTCCTGCGCGTCACCGGCGGCCAGACCGACGAGGTGCTCGCCCGGCACATGATACGGGAGTCCAAGGACATCTTGAACTGGATCGTCGAGCAGGGCGTGCGCTGGCAGCCCTCGCTTGGCGGCACGCTGAGCCTCGGTCGCACCAACTCCTTCTTTCTCGGTGGCGGCCGCGCGATGTTGAACGCACTTTATCTCACCGCCGAGAAGCTCGGCGTCGACGTCGAATACGACGCCGAGGTCACCGACCTCGTGATCGAGGACGGCATGTTTCTCGCTGCTCGCCTCAAGCGGCCGATCAAGGGCGATACCGAGATACGCGCGACATCGCTGGTCGCCGCGGCCGGCGGGTTCGAGGCCAACATCGAATGGCTGAAGCAATATTGGGGCGAGGCCGCCGACAATTTTCTGATCCGCGGCACGCCCTATAACCGCGGCTCAATCCTGAAGATGCTGCTCGCCAGGGGCGTGCAGGAGGTCGGCGACCCCACCCAGTGCCATGCGGTCGCGATCGACGCGCGCGCGCCGAAATTCGACGGCGGCATCATCACGCGGCACGATTCCGTCGTGTTTGGCATCGTCGTCAACAAGCTGGCGCAGCGCTTCTATGATGAAGGTGAGGACATCTGGCCGAAGCGTTACGCGATCTGGGGCCGGCTGGTGGCCGCGCAGCCCGACCAGATCGCCTACATCATCTTCGATTCCACCGTGGTCACGAGCTTCATGCCGACGCTGTTCCCGCCGATCGCAGGGCAGACGATTGCCGAGCTTGCGGGCAAGCTCGAGCTCGATTCGGCTGCGCTGGAAAAGACGATTACCGAATTCAATGCCGCGGTGCAGCCCGGCACCTTCGACCACACCATTCTGGACGATTGCCGCACCGAAGGCATCACGCCGCCGAAGACGCATTGGGCACGGCGGATCGAGACGCCGCCCTACCTAGCCTATCCGGTGCGGCCCGGCATCACCTTCACCTATCTCGGCACGCGCGTGACCAGGGAAGCGCGCATGCTGATGGCTGACGGCAAGCCGTCGGCCAACATGTTCGCCGCCGGCGAGATCATGGCCGGCAACGTGCTCGGCAAGGGCTATGCTGCCGGCATGGGCATGACCATCGGAAGCGTGTTCGGACGGATTGCAGGACGGGAAGCGGCACGCCACGCGAAGAACTAGGACGAAGAAAAGACACGAGGGAGGAACCATGTCACGCATTGCCATCGCTTCGATCGCGGCGCTGCTAATCGTCGGCCACGCCCAGGCGGCCGAGCCGATCACGCTGCGAGACATGGGTTCGTTCCATGTCGGCGGCCGCCTCGTCGAAATCTCCGGCAAGCCGGTGAGGGAGGTCGTGTTCGCGCCCGGTGGGGTGCCGGCCAAGGTCGATCCCAACGGCACGTATCAGGTCGAGCAGATGTACGTGCAATATTTTCTGCCGGCTAACGAGAAGGGTGCCTATCCCTTGCTGATGTGGCACGGCGGCGGATTGACGGGCGTCACCTACGAGACCACGCCGGACGGACGCGAAGGCTGGCTGAATTATTTTCTGCGCAAGGGGTGGGCAGTTTATAATTCCGACGCGGTAGAGCGCGGACGCGCGGGCTGGGCGCAGTACCCCGATATTTTCAAGAGCGAGCCGGTCTTCCTGACCACGGCCAACCCGTTCGAGCGTTTCCGCATCGGCGATGGACCGAACTCATACGATCCCGATCCCGCCAAGCGAAGATTGTTGCCGGGCAACCAGTTCCCCGTCGAGGGTTACGAGAATTTCGTCAAGCAGAACGTGCCGCGCTGGACCACGACCGACGATGCGACCATCGCCGCCTATATCGCCGAGATCGATCGCGTCGGCCCCTCGGTGCTTCTGTTCCACAGCCAAGCCGGCACCTTCGGCTTCAAGGTCGCGCAAGCCCGTCCCGACAAGGTCAAGGCGCTGATTGCGATCGAGCCGGCAGGCATCGGCGATCCCGCCAAGGCGGATGTGCTGAAGAACATCCCGACCCTCATCATCTACGGCGACTATATCGAGCGCGATTCGCGCTGGCCCAAGATCCGCGCTAATGGCATCGCCTTTGCGGACGCCATCAAGGCGGCCGGGGGCAGCGTCGACATCATCGATCTCCCGCAGGCCGGCATCAAGGGCAATTCGCATATGGTGATGATGGACAAGAACAACCTCGAGGTCGCAGCCCTGATCCAGAAATGGCTCGAGGGCAAAGGTCTGACGAAGTAAAGCCATGCACGGAACCAGAATTTTGGACGAAGCCGACCGCCTGATGACGGTCTGCAATTCCTGCCGTTACTGCGAGGGTCTTTGCGCGGTGTTTCCCGCCATGGAGATGCGGCGCGCCTTCTCCGACGGCGACCTCAATTATCTCGCCAATCTCTGCCATGGCTGCGGCGCCTGCTACGTCGACTGCCAGTTCTCGCCGCCGCACGAATTCGACGTCAACGTCCCGCAGACGCTGGCGATCGCGCGCGCGGAATCCTATGCGGCCTATGCCTGGCCGCACGCGCTGTCCGGTGCCTTCGCGCGTAATGGTCTCGTCATCAGCATCGTCGCCGCGCTCAGCATGGCCGCCTTCATCCTCGGCTTTGCGGCCCTGAACGACCGCAGCGTGCTGTTTGGCGTGCACACGGGCCCCGGCGCGTTCTACAAGTTGATGCCGCACAACGCGATGGCGGCGTTGTTCAGCGCCGCCTTCCTCTATGCGATCTTCGCGCTGGTGATGAGCGTGCGTGCGTTCTGGCGGGATATCGGCCCGCCGATCGGCGGCCGTGCGGACGGCGGCTCCATCTTTCAGGCGATACGCGACGCTGGTGAGCTGCGCTATCTTCATGGTGGCGGCGCCGGCTGCTACAATGAGGATGACAAGCCGACCGACCGGCGCAAGCTTTTCCATCACCTGACCTTCTACGGCTTCCTGCTCTGCTTCGCCGCGACCTCGGTCGCCACGCTGTATCACTATCCGCTCGGCCGCGAGGCGCCGTATCCGTGGTGGGATCTGCCGGTGGTTCTCGGCACGCTCGGTGGCATCGGCCTGATCATCGGGCCGATCGGCCTGTTCGCCGCCAAGATGCGGCGCGATCCGGCGCTGCTCGACGAGCAGCGCTACGGCATGGATGTCGGCTTCATCGCCATGCTGTTCCTCGCCGGCTTCACCGGCATGCTGCTTCTGCTCTTGCGGGAGACCGCTGCCATGGGACCGCTGCTTGCGTTGCATTTGGGGGCAGTGTTCGCGCTGTTCATCACCATGCCCTACGGCAAGTTCGTGCACGGCATCTATCGCTTCGCGGCGTTGGTGCGTTATGCGCAGGAGCGCCGCGGAGAAGGCAGTTCTTGAGATTCAGACTTGCGGAAGCGGGTTTCGCGCACGTGAGCGGTAGAGAGAAGAAGTTCGGCATCCCGGTAAGGAGGTTCGGGCGGCGCGTGAGCGCCGCAGTCGCCCTTGAAAAATGCTATCAAAGGTTCTATTTTGATAGCATTGCAGTCAGTTTCCGGAGGATGCCATCATGGCCGCCGTCACCATCCGCAACCTTTCCGAGGAGGCGCATCGCGCCTTGAAAGTCCGCGCGGCGCAGCACAATCGCAGTGCGGAAGCGGAAATGCGCGCCATTCTGGAGGCCGCAGTGCGTCCCGAGGGCCGGCTGCGGCTTGGCACCGCTCTTTCGGAGATGAGCCGGAAGATCGGCCTCACCAATGCCGACGTCGAGGCACTTGAACTTGGCCGCGACGCGCGTCCCGCTGAGCCGGTGCGCTTCGAATGATCCTGCTCGATACCAATGTGGTCTCCGAGGCTATGAAGCCCGAACCGCATCCATCGGTCCGCGACTGGCTCGACGCCCAGGCGGCCGAGACGCTGTTTCTCTCCAGCGTCACCATTGCCGAACTGTTGTTCGGGATCAGCGCGTTGCCGCGCGGCAAGCGTAGGGACAGGCTGGCAGCTGCGCTTGACGGCGTGCTGGACCTGTTCGCGGCCCGCATTCTGCCCTTCGATACCGCCGCGGCGCGGCGCTATGCCGATCTCGCCGTCAAGGCGCGCGCGGCCGGGAAAGGCTTCCCCACGCCCGATGGCTATATCGCCGCGATCGCCGCCGCGCACGGGTTCGCAGTGGCATCGCGCGACACGAGTGCGTTCAAGGCTGCCGGTCTGACTATAATCGATCCCTGGACCGTGACCACCTGACGGGGGCGGGCGCATCACGTTCTGCGAAATCGGTGATCGCCGGGTGGATCTCGCGAGCGCTGCAATCGGCTTCCTGCGGCTCGCATAGTCGATGTTGAGTGTCGCGAACCCGGTCGCCTGGAGTGCCCGCTCAAGACGTTTCAGGGTGCGGAGGTGCGGGCGATGCCATGGAGCAGTACCACTCCCGGGCATCGCGCGCTGCCCATGTCAGGCGCCTTGGACATCTCTCTTAGGCAACCTCGCGCTCCGCGCTTGAGGCCTGCTCCCGGGCCATCGTGGTTGCGGTGACGTAGTCGGTCTTGCCGGTGCCGAGCAGTGGCACCTTGTCCACCACCATGATCGCCGCGGGAACGGTCAGCTCGGATGCGCCGATCGCCTTGGCCTGGCCCTGCATCGCACTGCGCTCGGCGTTCTTTTCCGTTGTCAGCAGCACGATACGCTCGCCCTTGCGCGGATCCGGGATCGACACCGCGACCGATGCGGCCTGCGGCCACAGGGTCGTCGCGATGTTCTCGACCGCGGACAGCGAGACCATTTCGCCGGCGATCTTGGCAAAGCGTTTGGCGCGGCCCTTGATGGTGATGAAGCCGGCGGCGTCGATCGCCACGATGTCGCCGGTGTCGTGCCAGCCCTCGGCGAGCGGTTCGAGCACGCCGGGATTTTCGGCCCGCAAGTATCCGAGCATCACGTTCGGTCCGCGCACCGACAGGCGGCCGCCTTCCTCAATGCCGGGGACCGGGTCGAGGCGGCTTTCCATCAGCGGCGACAGGCGGCCGACCGTGCCGGGGCGGTTGGCCATCGGCGTGTTCATCGCCAGCACCGGCGCGGTCTCGGTCACGCCGTAGCCCTCGAGGATGCGGATGCCGTAGCGTTCCATGAAGACCTGCCGGGTGCGATCCTTGACCGCTTCGGCGCCGGCGATCACCAGGCGCAGGGTGCGGAAGTCATAGGCATGCGCCGAGCGGGCGTAGCCGGTGAGAAACGTGTCGGTGCCGAACAGGATCGTGGCGCCGGTCTGGTAGATCAGCTCGGGCACGATCCGATAGTGCAGCGGCGAGGGGTACATGTAGATCGGAATGCCCGCGAGCAGTGGCATCATCATTCCCCCGGTCAGCCCGAAGGAGTGGAACACCGGCAGCACGTTGAACACCTTGTCATTGGCGTTGGCATCGACCCGCGCCAGCGCCTGTGCGGCGTTCGCAAGGATGTTGCGGTGGGACAGCACAACGCCCTTGGGCGTGCCTTCCGAGCCCGACGTGAACAGCACGACGGCCGGATCGCTCGCCTGGCGGACGACGCGCGGCGTAGTCCCGGCGAGCAGACCCTTGATCTTGTCGGCCGTGCCGATCGAGGCGCGGACATCCTCGAGATAGACGACGCGAACTTCCGCGGAGATCGCGGCCATCAGCTTGTCGAGCTTGCCCTTCTCGATGAAGGCCTTGGACGTCAGCACGGTCTTCACCTGTGCGGCCTTCATGGCGGCGAGGACGTTGACCGGGCCGGCCGAGAAGTTGAGCATCGCCGGCACCCGGCCGATGTTTTGCAACGCCATGAAGACGACGGCGACGCCTGCGGAATTCGGCAGCAGCACGCCGACATTCTCACCGATAGCGGTGCCGTTCTCCAGCTTCCGGCTCAAGACCTGCGCGCCCAGGATGAGCTTGCGATAGGTCAGCTTGGTGCCGAGCGCGTCCTCGATGATGACCTTGCCGGTGTCGCGGTCGCGGTAAGCGTGTCCGAGCGCCTCGAACAGGGTGTGATCGAGCATGGCGTTCTTCACCATGGCGTCGATCATCACGTCCTGAAGTGCCGCGCCCGCGGCATTGCGGCGCGACTTGCCCTTGAGCGACGGATCGACCGGAAGCTTGACGGGCGGCAGGATGGTGACGGTCACCCGCGGAAACCACGTGCGCTTGATCTGGCTGCCGTTGAGATAGCTGAGATGCGAGCGTTGGGCGCCTTCGATGCGGATCGGGACGACGACCGCGTCGGCCTTGTCCGCGATCATCGCGGTGCCGTCATAGACTTTCATCAGCGAGCCGGAGACGGTGATGCGTCCTTCCGGGAAGATCACCACCGGCTCTCCGGCGGCGACGAGCTTGATGAGGTCGCGCGCGGCCAGCGGCTTGCTGGGGTCCATGGTGTAGTGCTTGACCACGCGCAGGAACGGCTTGGCCCACCAGGCCTTGGCGATGCCGGTATCAACAGCGAAGCTCGCGTCGATCGGCAGCACGGCGTGCAGCAGCGGGCCGTCGATCAGGCTGACATGATTGGGCGCGATCAGCATGCGCGTGCCAGCAGGCGGCAGGTTCTCCAGCCCGCGGACCTCGGTGCGGAACAGCGCGCGGAACAGCAGCCCGCCAAAGTCGCGCACGCCTTCCTTGCCCCACTTCGTCAGCACGAACCAGACCGCGCCGAAGCTGGCGATTCCGAGGCCAAAGAAGATCCAGCCGATGTGCAATCCGCCGGCCTGCAGCAGCGCGACGAACAGCGAGCCGGCCACCATGAAGGCGGCCTGCAGCACGTTGCCGGCGGCGATGATGCGGGCGCGCTCCGAGGGAGCAGACCAGGCCTGGACGGCGGCGAAGGACGGAACCACGAACAGCCCGCCGCCGAATGCGAAGGCGACGAAATCGAGCAGCATGCGCAGGCCCGCGAACGAGGTCGCGAAGTCGCCCGCGGTGATGTCCTGGCCCTTGGCGGTCACGCCGATCGCCCAGGCGAGGTCGAGGCCGGCAAACCCCATCATGATGGCGCCGATCGGCACCAGCGCGAGGTTTGGGCGAACGTGGCTCAGATTCGCGGCGAACAGCGAGCCGATGGCGATGCCGATTGCGAAGATCGCGAGACACAACGTCACCACGCCCTCGGTGCCGCCGATGACGTCCTTGACCAGTGCCGGCAGCAGTGAGAGCACGATGGCGCCCACCAGCCAGAACCAGGAGACGATCACGGTGCCGTCCCACAGCCGGTGATCGGCGTGCAGCGTCTTCAGCAGGCCGAGCGTCGAGGTCCAGGGATTGGCGTTGACCGGAAGATCGGGTGCAGACGGCGTCGTCGCGGGAATGCGGGAGGCGAAGGCCCAGGACAGCAAGGCCAGCACGACCACGGCCGATGCGACCCAGCCCATATGCGCGGAGCCGGCCACGAACTGGCCGCCGGCAACGGTGCCGAGCAGGATGGCCATGAAGGTCGCGCCTTCGACCAGCGCGTTGCCGGTCGCGAGTTCGCCGAGCTCGAGCTGGTCCGGCAGCATCGAATATTTCACGGGACCGAACAGCGCGGCGATGACGCCGAACAGTGCAAGTGCTGCGAACAGCAGCGGCACCGAGTGCAGGAAGAAGCCGGCCGCGGCAAAGCCCGCGGCAAAGATCTCGGCGAATTTGAGCCGCCTTGCGACGACGGATTTGACGTATTTGTCGGCGAGCTGGCCGCCGAGCCCGGACAGAATGAAATAGGGGAAGATGAAGACGGCGCCTGCGACCGTCACCAGCGCATCGCCGTGGCCGGTCGCGGCACTGTAAAGCAGGATGATGACGAGTGCGTTCTTGAGCACGTTGTCGTTCAGCGCCGAGAAGAATTGCGCCCAGAACAGCGGCGCGAAGCGGCGTGACGACATCAAATCCCTGATCATGACTAGTCCTGTTTTGGAAACGCTGTCTGAGGTTGTTTCATTGTCGGATGGGCGTCGGGACCGGAGGAGATGCGACGGGCATTTGCGGGTTGACGGCGATCGTCCCGGCCTGCTCTGCGCCTTTGCCTTCCGATCCTGTTGGTCTCCGCGTGGCGTGGTTTGGTTCGCAAATGGTTGGTCGCGGCTCTGTCACGCTCCGGCAAGGCGGCGTGCTCGCCTCAGGTGAGATGGGCTAGGCGGCGAAAGGGCGAGAGGCGGCCGAGCAGGCTAATGCGGCGGCCCTCATGACGGGCACGGCCGCGGTTAGCCCGCCACATCCGGAAGGTCGCCCGGCGCTCGGTCAGGACGCCGGCGATGTCGCAGGCATTTGCGATGCGATCGATCGGCCCCGTCGCGAACCGCAGGAGGGCGCGGCCAACTCCGGTCACGAGAGCTATGGCGTCATCGACGAAGGTGGAGGCGATATCAACAGCGAGGGTTTGCATTTTGCAGGTCTCCGGGTTAACTTGAACATTGTTCAAGTGAGTATCCTAAAAATGAACAATGTTCAAGACGAATCGTTGCGAGATCGAAAAAAGTCTCGCCGGCGGCAGCAGATCGTGGAGATCGCTCGCGGTATTATTGCAACTAAGGGATTGAAATCGTTGAAAGTCCGGGACGTTGCGGACGCCGCCGGCTGCTCGGTTGGCAGCGTCTATAACGAGTTCGGTGACTTCGACGGCGTGATCCTGACTGTGAATCGGGAGACTGTTAATGCGCTAACGGTGCGGCTGGGCCAGGTTCCAGCCGAGGATCCGGTTCGCCAGCTCTACGGGCTGGCCGCGACCTATCTCGAATTCTTCGCGGAGCACGCCAATCTGCTGCGCTCGCTGTTCGAACATCGGATGGAGGACGACCGCCCTTACCCCGATGACATCCTTCAGATGGTGATGGACGCCTTCGCGCTGATGCATGCGCCCCTGGTGCGGCTGCTTCCGAATGCAGACGACGTGCAGATCGCGCTGCTGTCACGCACCCTGTTTTCCGCCGTGCACGGGATCATCTCGCTCGGCCTCGAAGAGCGCATGGTGGCCGTACCGTCGCAAATGCTGCGCCAGCAGGTCGAACAATTTCTGGATGCGCATCTCGCGGGGCTCGGGATTCTGCCCATACGATAAAGTGCTGAGCGCTGCTATGCGCTGGCGGACTTGCGTTGCCGAGAGGTGACGACGATGACGTCCGTCGTCCCGTTGTCGACCTGAACACGGTTGCGTCCGTTCTCCTTGGCGCGATAGCAGGCGGCATCCGCGCGCCGCATCGCGTCCTCGAGCGTGGCGTTGCCGTCGGTGATGCAGGCAACGCCGATGCTGGCGGTCACGGCAAAGCAACGATCGTCCCAGGCGAAGACGGATAGCTCGAGCGCCCGGCGCAGCCGTTCGGCGATATCGACGGCGTCGTACGGTGGGCACCGCGGCAGGATCAAGCCGAATTCGTCACCGCCGAGCCGGGCCACCAGGTCATGCGGCCGCCGCTCCTGCTGCAGGAGGCGCGAAATCTGGCGGAGCAGGCGGTCGCCGGCGAGGTGACCGCAGCTGTCGTTGACGTCCTTGAACTGGTCGAGATCGAGCAGGATCAGACCCAGCGAACCCGCCGCGGTGTCATCCAGCTCGCTTTGCAGGCGCGCCTCGAAGGCGCGACGGTTGGACAAGCCGGTCAGCCAATCGTGCGACGCCTGCCAGGCCAGGCGCTCCTTCTCGGCATGCAGGGCATCCTCGAACGCCTGTCGTTGCAGCACCAATCGCCGCGTGTGCCAGATCAGGAGCAGGATCAGCGTCATGGCTGTGACGATATTGACGCCAGTCAGCGTCATCTTGATGGCGCGGGAGCCTTCGCCGAGAACGGTGGAGAACCGCTTGGCGTGCACCGTGAATTGGGTGTTGAGCTCCGAGAGCCGCGACGACAACAATTGCAGGCGCTTGCTGTCCTGAACCGGCCCATTCTTCAACTCTGACCGTATGACCTCGCCGAACACGCTGAGCTCCAGCAGCATGGGGTCGGTGGCAGCCCACTCGCGGATCGCTTCCTTGAGAAAGCTGACCTGTTTGAAGTAGCGAAACAGCCAAATCAGTCCCGGCACGTCATCGGGGTGGTTGCCGCCTTGCAGGAAGCCGATGCGGGCGGCCTCGACGTCGACCGGATCGCGCTCGAGCGCCCAGCGCGCGAACTCGTCGCCGATGGGAACGGCCAGCGAGGTCTGATATTGCGCAAACTGGCTGGCGTCGCCCGAATGCAGATAGAGATTGAGGAAATAGACGGCGTTCTTCTGCGAGCGCGACCACAACGCTTCGCCCGCGACATAGGCGCGGACCGAGGACATCACCTCCAGGCTGAATCCGGCAATCGCGGCCTGCAGCAGAACGACCGTGACGAAAGGCGAGACGAGCTTGATGACGTGAAGGAAGCTGCGTCCCTTCGTTGACGGCGCTGTTCTGCGAAACACTTTGCGTTTCCCCAAGTCGCTCGACGACCCCAGCGGAGCGATCCGCTCATAACGCGGATTACGCGCGAAAGGTGCTTAACTCGACTTGAAAATGCCAGGAGACTGCGTCGCAGGGTGAAGACGTTGTGAAGCGGATGATGGCAGATCGTTGCAAATGCCGTCGAACCGGAACTGACGCGGCATCGGCGCGCCGATGTCTCGCATTCGCCCCAGATGGTTTACCCGATGGAGAGAGATTGCTCTGGCGCTAGACCAGCACGGGCTTGCGCACGCGCCCGGCGTCGCCGAAGACGCGCAAATAGCGCTCGATCTCCGAGGGCAGGCCGGTCGCCTTCTCGGGATTGTCGGAGAGCTTGACGGCCGGATGTCCGTCGACCGACGACACCTTGCAGACCAGCGAAATCGGATCGAGATTGAACGAGCCGTCGGGTGTGCAGCCGACGAAATCATTGGTGAGATTGGTGCCCCAGCCGAAGGAGAGCCGCACCCGGCCGGCGAAGTGGTGGTAGGTCTCCTCGATCGAGCCCACGTCCATCGCGTCGGAGAACACCAGCAGCTTGTCCCTGGGATTGCGGCCCTTCTGCTCCCACCATTTCATGATCTCCTCACCGGCCTGGATCGGCGGCGCGCTGTCGGGACGGAAGCCGGTCCAGTCGGCGACCCATTCCGGCGCATCGCGCAGGAAAGCCTTGGTGCCGAAAGCGTCGGGCAGCGCGATCAGGAGGTTGCCGCCATAGGTCTGGCGCCACTGGTCAAGGATGCGATAGGGCGCCCACCGCAACTCCTCGTCGTCGCTGGCGAGCGCGGCCGCGACCATCGGCAGCTCATGGGCGTTGGTGCCGATGGCTTCGAGATCATTGTCCATCGCGAGCAGCACGTTGGAGGTGCCGATGAAGGACGGGCCCAGGCCTTCCTTCACGGCCTCCACGCACCAGCGCTGCCAGAGGAAGCCATGGCGGCGACGGGTGCCGAAATCGGAGAGCCGCAAGCCATCCAGCTTGCGCAGGCGTTCCACCTTGGTCCACAGCTTGGCCTTGGCGCGGGCATAGAGCACGTCGAGCTCGAAGCGGCCGCGGCCCTTCATCGCTGCGCGCGAGCGCAATTCGTTGAGGATGGCCAGCGCAGGAATCTCCCACATCGTGGTATGGCTCCACGGCCCGTGGAAGTGCAGCTCGTACTGGCCTTCGACCTTGCGCAGCTCGTATTCGGGCAGCCGGAATTCGGCGAGCCAGCGGATGAAGTCCGCCGAGAACATGTGGGTCTTGCCGTAGAATGTGTTGCCGGCAAGCCAGATCAGCTCTTTCTTGGTGAAGCGGATGGTGCGGGCGTGGTCGAGCTGGGCGCGCAGTTCGCCCTCGTCGATGATCTCGGCGAGCCGGACATGGCGCGATCGGTTGATGACCGAGAATGTCACCTGCTGATTCGGGTAAGATTCCCGAATCATTTGCAACATCAATAGCTTGTAGAAGTCGGTATCAAGCAGGCTGCGGATGATGGGATCCAGCCGCCAGCTGTGATTGTAGGTCCGGCTCGCAATGTCGGTCACTGTCATGGGGGAATTCTAGCGTGGCGGCCCCGGCGCAACCAGTGGGTTTGACGGGGATCAGGTTTTCGTGGAGGCGGGGTGCGAGGCCGTCGCCGCCATGGTCTCGAGCTGGCCTCTGATCCAGCGATGCGCCGGGTCCTTCTGATAGCGCTGGTGCCAGACCACGTACATCGGCAGCTCGGCCAGGGTTCGCGTGCGCGAGGCCAGTGGAATCCGCACCTGCGCGAAGCCGTGCATCACGCCGGGCGCCAGCAGGCTCGGCATGCTCGCCAGCATTTGCGAGCCACGCAGGAAGGACGGCACGCCGGAGAAGCTCGGCACCGAGATCGCGATGTCGCGGTGGAAGCCGTTGGCTGCAAGCCGGCGATCGAAGTCGAGCCGCTCATTGTCAGTGTAGACCACCGTGATGTGACGCGCCGCGAGATAGGCGCCGCGGGTAGCCGGCGCGGCACGCGCTTTGGGGTCGTAGTAACAAACGTAATGGTCTTGCAGCAGGCGCTTCTGCACGATGTCCACGCCGGATGGCGGCAGCGGCGTGATCAGCAGATCGCAGCGGTTTTCGCGCAGCATCGCGGGCGAGGGCGACTGCGAGGGGATCACGCGCAGGTTCAAGCTCGTCACTTGCGCGGCGACATGATCGAAGAACCGCGGCAGCAGCAGGTCGCGCTGGAAGTCGTTCGCGGCGATTGTCAGCGAAAGCTGCGCGCTCGCCGGCTCGAACGTGACGCCGCCGGCAAAGCTCCGCATCTCGTCGATCAGCGCCCGCGCCTTTGCCGCGAGCGCCTGGGCGTGCGCCGTGGCCACAATGCCGCGGCCGGATTTGGCAAACAGCGGATCGCCGACGATCCGCCGCAGCTTGTTGAGGGCGTGGCTGACCGCGGATTGCGTCAGGCCGAGCCGCGTTGCGGCGGCCGTCACCGAGCCTTCTTCCAGCACCGCCAGGAACAGCTCCAGCGCGTGGCCATCAAGCGCCAAATGATCGATTTTGTTCATGGAATTCATTATAATCGATCTATTTATCTTGAGAATAGCCCGCGCCATCATCTCCCGATAAACCGTGCGCCCAAACGGGGCGCGATAGGGAGAGACAACGCCGATGCATGCCCAGGCGCCAGCCTTGCGGGATCCCCGCCTCAACCACCCCGAGCCGTTCACGCCGCCGCTCGGTGACGGCGGCTTCTTCCAGCGCGACCGTTCCATGCATCCGCCCGCGTACGCGCCGGGCTACAAATCGTCGGTGCTACGTTCGCCGCGCCAGGCGCTGCTGTCGCTTGAGAACTCGGTCTCGGAGATTACGGGGCCAGTGTTCGGTCACAACGACCTCGGCGCGCTCGACAATGATTTGATCCGCAACTATGCCAAGGACGGCGATCCCGTCGGCGAGCGCATCATCGTCCACGGCCGGGTGCTGGACGAGACCGGCCGCGGCGTACCGAACACCCTGGTCGAGTTCTGGCAGGCCAATGCCGGCGGCCGCTACCGGCACAAGAAGGACACGTATCTGGCGCCGATCGATCCGAATTTCGGCGGTTGCGGCCGCGCGCTGACCGACGACACCGGCTACTATTATTTTCGCACCGTGAAGCCGGGACCCTATCCCTGGCGCAACTACGTCAACAGCTGGCGTCCCGCTCACATCCATTTCTCGGTGTTCGGCTCGGGCTTCGCACAACGTCTGATCACCCAGATGTACTTTGAGGGCGATCCCCTGATCCCGGTCTGTCCGATCCTGACGACGATCCCGGACAAGGACGCGCTGGAGCGTCTGGTCGCGCCGCTCGACCTCAACGCATCGGCTCCGTTCGACTCGCTCGCCTACCGCTTCGACATCGTCTTGCGCGGCCAGCGCTCCACTTACTTTGAAAATCGCACCGCAGGGAACTAGGTCCATGCCGCAGCCGCTCAACTACCTCAAGGAAACCGCCTCGCAGACGGCCGGGCCGTACGTCCATATCGGGTTGATCCCGGCCATGGCCGGCTTCGACATTTTCGAGAAGAACTTCTCCAACGTGCTGGTGACGACGAACACGCAAGGCGAACGCATCACGCTGGAGGGCAAGGTGATCGACGGCAGCGGCACGCCGCTGCGTGACGTGCTGCTGGAGATCTGGCAGGCCAACGCGACGGGCCGCTACAACCATCCGGCTGATCGGTCAATCGGCTCGCTGGACGATGAATTTCGTGGCTGGGGCCGCGGCGGCTCCGACTTCGAGAGTGGTCTCGTCACCTTCGAGACCATCAAGCCGGGCGCGATCATCGACAAGACCGGCCGCAAGGGCGCTCCGCACATCAATGTCTGGATCGTCGCGCGCGGCATCAACATTCGGTCTGAACACGCGCCTCTATTTCTCGGACGAAGAGGCCGCCAACGCCGGCGACCCCGTGCTCAACCTCATCGAGCAGCCGGTCCGGCGCTCGACGCTGATCGCAAAGCGCAGCGAACGCGCCGGCAAGATCGTGTATTCCTTCACGATCAATTTGCAGAGGCCGGAAGAGACGGTGTTCTTCGATGTGTGATCGTCTCAGGTCTCCTCGCCGTGGAGCTGCGCGCGAAAGGCGCGCGGTGACACGCCCGTGGCGGCGGCGTAGACCCGGCTGAAATAGGCGGGGTCCTCGAAGCCAAGCGCATAGGCGATCGTCGAGACCGGCAAATTGGTGTAGACGAGGTTGCGCCGCGCCTCGCGGATCAGCCGGTTGAGGATCAGGTGCGAGGCGGTGTCGCCGGTTGCTGACCGCGTCACCCGGTTGAGATGGGTCGGCGTGATCGACAGCGCACCCGCATAGTCCGCAACGCTCCAGCGTTCCAGATGATGCTGTTCCAGCAGCGCCTCGAAGCGACGGAATAGTCCGCTTTCAGCCGTGCCGTTGCCACCGCCCTCGCCGGTGAGCGCACGAGCCACCAGCCCAATCATGGCCGCCGACAGTGCACGCAGCACATGCGCTCGGCCGAAATCGCGCGCGGCGTGTTCGGCAAAGATCTGCTTCATGGTGATCCGGATCTGCGGCGTGCCGCGTATCACGGCCGAGCGCGACAAGGCACCCCGCAGTCCTTCGGAGGCGAGCAGCGCTTCGTCCAATATTTCCGCGGCGATGGTCAGCACCCAGCCCTGGGTATCAGGCACGAAACGGAAGCCGTGGACGTGGCCGACAGGCACGTTGACGATTTGCATCGGCTTCAGCTGCATCACGCGCCCGTCAAGCGTGGCTTCGCCGCCGCCGCGCTCGATCAGCAGCACCTGGTGCAGCCGGGCATGGCGGTGCACGGCCAACGTCCAGTCGTGCAGCACCGAGCGCGAGGCAATCGTCTCGCAATGCACGACATCGGGCAGATCGCCGGACTCGCCGAACAGATTGTAGACCCGGATCGCCGGGGCGGGGGCTGCGCTTCTCATGTTCGAATAGTACAAGACAAAGACGAAAGTCTCCATCGGTCAGCGGCGCTGAATCTGCAAGAAAGTGCAGAGGAGGATGCAAAAATGAAAGTTCAGGTCTGTATCATCGGCGGCGGGCCGTCCGGGCTGCTGTTGTCCCAGCTCCTGCACCTCAAGGGCATCGACACGGTCGTGCTGGAAAAATACAGCCGCGACCACGTGCTTGCCCGGATCCGTGCCGGCGTGCTCGAGCACGGCTTCGCCAGGCTAATGCGCGAGGCTCAGTGCGGCGAGCGGATGGACCGCGAGGGTGAGATCCACAAGGGATTCGAGATCGCCCATGACGGCGTGCTCTCACAGATCGACCTTTACAAGCATTCCGGCGGCAATTCGGTGCTGGTCTACGGCCAGACCGAGCTGACGCGCGACCTCTACGAGGCGCGCGACCGCCTCGGCGGCAACGTCGTGCACAACGCCGAGGATGTGACGCCGCATGACCTGACCTCCGACCGGCCTTACGTGACCTATCGTTCGAATGGCGAGACCGTTCGAGTCGATTGCGATTATATCGTCGGCGCCGACGGCTTTCACGGCGTCAGCCGCAAGTCGATCCCGAAGGACGTGCTGCGGGAATACGAGAAGATCTATCCGTTCGGCTGGCTCGGCGTGCTGTCGCGCACGAAACCGGTGTCGCCGGAGCTGATTTACGTGAAGCACGAGCGCGGCTTCGCGCTGTGTTCCTTGCGGTCGCAAGTGCTGAGCCGCTACTACGTCCAGGTGCCGCTCACCGACAAGGTGGAGGACTGGAGCGACGATGCGTTCTGGGCCGAGCTGAAGCGTCGTTTGCCGGACGAGGTCGGCGGCCGCCTGATCACGGGACCGTCCATCGAGAAGAGCATCGCGCCCTTGCGCAGCTTCGTCGCCGAGCCGATGAGCTACGGCCGCCTGTTTCTCGCCGGCGATGCCGCCCACATCGTGCCGCCGACCGGCGCGCGCGGGCTGAACAGCGCCGGCTCAGACATCTATTATCTCTACCACGCCATGCTCGCGCACTATCAGAACGACGATGATTCCGGGCTCCAGGGCTACTCCGCCAAGGCGCTGGCGCGGATCTGGAAGGCGCAACGCTTCTCGTGGTGGATGACGATGCTGCTGCATCGCTTCCCCGACCGGCTCGAATACGAGGACCGGCTCCAGCAGACTGAGCTGGAATATCTCCTTTCGTCCGAGACGGCGCAGCGCCTGCTCGCGGAAAATTATGTGGGGCTGCCGTTCTAGCGTGGAGTGAACCCGAAAAGCGGTGCTACGCTGCACTACTTTCCTTCTAGGATGTTCACCGGAGTCCAATCCGACCCCGGTGGATTTGTAGCGAGCGCAGTCGCGCGCTTGCCAAAAAGCGCTGACGCCGGATCCATTTCCGCCGTTCGCCCGAACGCATCAGCGGCCTTCGCAAACTCCCTTGCCCGCCAGCAGGCCAGCCCTTCCGCGTAAGCCGTGGCCACCTGTTTCTGCCCGGCGCTCTCCGCGCCTTTGTCCGCGAGCGGCTCGAATACCCTGATCGCCTCGCCGCGCCCCAGCACCCGGATCGCATCGAGTTCCCGCCAGGCGAAGCCGTCGCCGGTTTGCGCCATCGTCGATTCCGAGGCCATGATTGCGGTGCCGTAGTATTTGTTGGCGCCTTCGAGCCGCGAAGCGACGTTCACGGTGTCGCTCATCACGGTGTAGTTGAAGCGGCGGCGGGAGCCGATATTGCCGACCACGGCCTCGCCGCTGTTGAGCCCGATGCGATGCGACAGGCCGCGGCCGGCGAAAGCGGCGCTGCCGGCGTTGAGCTCTGCCAGCTTTGCGTGACACTTCAGCGCGGCATGGACCGCGTGGCGCGCATGCGCGGGATCGTCGGCGGGCGCACCGAACATGGCGACGATGGAATCGCCGATATATTTGTCGACATAGCCGCCATGGCTCTCGATGATGTCGGTCATGGCCGACAGATATTCGTTCATCAGCGTCACCAGCTCGCCCGGCGTCATCGTCTCGGCGATGGAGGAGAAGCCGCTCAGGTCGGAGAAGAACATGGTGACGTTGCGCATTTCGCCGCCGAGCGCCGGCATCTTTCCGGAGGCAACCATGGTGTCGATGACTTCGGGGGCGAGATAGAACGCAAAGCTCTTGCGCAGGAAACGCTCGTCACGATCGGCCAGCACGAAACGGTAGCCGATCATCATCGCGAGCGCGGCAAGGCTTGCGAGTGCCGGCTCCGTCAGCGGCAGCGCCAAGGCATAGACGAATGCACCGACGGCCACGGCGGCGTAAACGGCGGTCAGGACGAACCAGGCGATCATCGCGCCGCCGGGCGCGAACATGCAGGCCGCGCAGGCGATGATTGCCGCGAGCGCGATCGTGACAATGGTCCGTGCCGGAAAGCCGAGTTCGCTCACGGCATCGCGCTCGATCAAGTTCCGGACCGCGGTGGCATGCACGAAGACCCCGGCGATGTCGCTGCGGGCCTTTTGCGCGGTGTTCGCCGAGACGGGTAGGGCGCATCGCGGCCCCGGCGTTCCGTCATATCCGCCGGACAGCCGCATCGAGGTGAGCTTGCGATCCTCGAAATTCAGAGCGGTGCCGAGCAGCACGACTTTGCCGCCGAAGGCGCGGCGGAAGAAATCGCGGTCGCCTTTTTCGACGCAGGCTCGCAGATCGGCGAAGGAGAAAGTCGGAATGTCGCGGCCCAGTCCTCGAAAATTGAGCGCCAGTGTATTCGGTACCGCGCTCGGAATTGCATAACCGGACAATTCGGTCGTTCCGGACGGTGCAATCTCGGGCTTTACAGCGAGCGCGCGCGCGGCGAGCTCGACCGCCATCGCGGGGACCGGCTTGCCGTCGATCGAGAAGCTCAGCGGCATCCGCCGGATCACGTCGTCGGTGTCGGTATGGACGTTGAGGGCGCGGATATTGTTTCTCACCGCCAATTGCTGCGCGCGGTCGGGCCTTTCCTGATGGTCGTTGCTCAAGATCTCGCCGAGCACCAGCTTGCCGCTGTCGGAAAGCTTCCGCAGGGCGATGAGATAGTCCCGATCGAAGCCTTTCATGCGGCTGCCCAGCGGCGCGTCGCCGAAGGGAATCTCCGACTGCTCGATCGAGCTCGGGAAGATGACGTCGAAGCCGATGACCTTGGCACCGCCATCGTCGATACTCCCGAGCACGCGGCCGATCTCGCGCGTCCAGGTCTGCGTTGGCGATCCCTTGAACGGCGGAGTGTCGTAGGTCTCGCCGTCGATGGCCACGACGACGACGGGTGATGTCGCGGGATCGCGGTGGTCGCCGACGAGCATGCCGCGCAGTGCCGTGAGGATGTCGAGCGACAGGCCCTGCAACGTCTGGAACGGCGGAGACGTGACGACGGCGCCTGCAAGAAGCGCAATCAGGATCGCTGCAACGATGTCCCGTCTGCCGCCGATCCGCCGCATCGCCCCGACGCAGGCCGCCTACTCGAGCCGCAGCAGGCGTCCGACGATCGGCGTCGGCGATGACGTGGCGCTGGCATCGACCTGGAAGGCGTAGCGCTTGGCGCCGAGAATGGCGAGATAGCTGCCGCCCGGCGTCAGCGACTTCCCGACCTTGGCGAAGTCATAGAACTTGCCTCCGACCATCGTGTCGCCCCTGAGCGGCACGCTGATCGTGGGCTCCTTGCCATCGGTGCGTTCGATCACCAGGGTGCTGCCGCTCTTGGCCTGCACCAGCGGCGCGACGCCGTAGAGCGTCGGCAGCTTGGCCGGAGCGCTACCCTTGGCATCCGACCGCATGGTGCGGAAGGTCGTCGCGGCACTCTGGTTCGCCTCGCGCTCAGACAGTTTGGCCGCATTGGTATCGCAGGGCACCTTTTCCCGCTTGACCTCGCCGAGCTGCACGGTGCTCTGCTCGGCGCCGATCAGGACGACGCCTTCGCTGATGATCTCGCGCTGGCAGGATTTGAGATAGCTGAGCGTAATGCTCGCCTTCGGCCCGAGCTTGATGATCTTGCCCGGCGCCACGTAATCCATGAACGCGATGCCGTCGACCTTGCCTTGCACGTCCTCCACGATGGCGGCCGGAGTCTCCGCCAAAGCGGGGGCAGCAAGACAGCACGCGCCGACAACAGCGCCGATCAGGCTTTTCATGGGAAATCTCATCCAATTCGACCGATATTTGCCCGGTCCCCGTCCAGGGGCGATGCTTAGCAGCGAAACGCCAAGGCAAGTGTGACCGGAATCACTCTCAGATATTGGTGCACTCTATCAGGAAGAGGTTCAAACCGGCGACCGGAGAAAACAGTGCGCCGGCAAGCTGTTGGCCGGATGGATAATTTCATTCGGCTGGGACGGCCTCGACCGGGTGGCCCTCCGCTGCACTCTCTATACCTATAATGGGCGCGAGCGTGGCCTCGGTCTTCTGATACGGCGTCGCCTGCTGACCGGCGGCGATCTCGACCACTTCCTCCCTGCGCGACAGGAAGGCTTGTTGTCACGAAGGCTGAGTTGATAGCGGTTATATGCAAGCTGCCAAACGAGGTCGGCACGCCGATCGTCTTTAGCGCGGTATGCAACGAGGTCCAGCTTTCGTGCCCGCTGCGCGGAGGAGCCTGCGCTGCCCGCGTCGCTGCGCGTCGGTAGCAATTTGACTGGCTCGCTTTGCAGGGTGTTAACCGTGGCGGAATGCTCTCCGCGCGGATCATTGTCGCGCCCTAGTATTGGTTGCAAATGGGTTTGAGTTGTACGGCGGATATTTTCATGCTGAGAGACGGCAAATATGCTGCCTGGTTCAGGACCCCGCGCGGTCAGGGCACGGGCGTAGTGCATCTGGCGGAGGGACGAATCTCCGGCAGCGACAGCTTCTTCACCTATGGCGGCTCTTACCGAATCGACGAGCAGCGCTTCACGGCGATTCTGACCACGCGGCGACATGCCGAGGGGCCGCCGACCGTGTTTGGGCTCGACGAGGTCGAGGTCAAGCTCTCGGGCGTGTGCAGCGGTGCGATGGCGACCTGTTCCGGAACGGCCGAGCAGGCCCCCGATTTGACCTTCGAGGCGACGCTGATCTACAGCCAGGACGAGGTGCCGGCCCCCGACACCAGAGGTGCGGTCGTGAAGCTCAATGCCGACAAGCTGCCCAAGGGGCTCGACGGCCGTTCGCGATCGCGCCATCCATTTGCGCCGGGATCGCTTGGCTCAGAACGGAATAGACCATAAGGCCAGATCGACTTCGACGATGTTGTCAGGACTTAAGCGGATGAGCCCGCTGGTGCCAGGCCCAGGCGGTGCGGATCACAGTCGGTAGATCCGAATGTCGCGGCACGAAATTCAGCACTTTTCGCGCTGCGGAGGGATCGGCGACGAGATAGGTGGGATCGCCGGCGCGGCGCGGTTTGACGGTGTGGGGCACCTCGCGCCCGGTCTCCTGCCTGATGGCGGTCAGGATTTCCCGCACCGAAAAGCCGGAGCCGGTGCCCAGATTGAAGCTGCCGCCGGCATGCCCTTGTTCCAGCAGCTTCAGCGCCGCGACATGCGCCGCGGCGAGGTCGGTGACATGGATATAGTCGCGGATCGCGGTGCCATCAGGCGTGTCGTAGTCCTCGCCGAACACGGCAAAATCGACATGGCCCTGTAACGCCATCATGGCGCGCGGAATGAGATGGGTTTCATTGTCACGCAATTCGCCGATGCCGCCGGCAGGATCGGCGCCGCTGGCGTTGAAATAGCGCAGGCAGAACGCGCCGAAGCCGTAAGCGGCGCGGTAATCGGCCAGCATGCGCTCGATCATCCACTTCGATGCGCCATAGGGGTTGATCGGCGCGCAGGGGAAATCTTCCGGCAGTTCCTTGGAATCGGCATTGCCGTAGACGGCGCCGGTCGAGGAGAACACGATACGATGGCAGCCCGCATTGCGCATCGCCTGCAATAGCGACAGCGTGCCCTGCACATTGTTGATGTAGTACTTTTGCGGGTCGGTCATGGACTCGCCGACGAGGCTTGCCGCCGCGAAATGCATGACCGCCGTGATTTTGTGCTCGGCGAAGGCGTGCGCCAGCGTGGCGCCGTCGAGCAGATCGCCTGTTACCAGCGGACCGGCGACGAAGCCGCGATGACCTGTCGACAGATTGTCATAAACGACGGGCTGATAGCCGGCGGCGGTCAGGGCGCGGCAGGCATGCGAGCCGATATAGCCCGCGCCTCCGGTAACGAGGACAGTCGGTCGGTCCGTCATGTGTGCTTACCTCAAAGCGAAATCAACGATTATCCAGGCAACCGCCGCCAGCACCAAATCGGCAGACAGCACGAGCGAGCGTCAGCGATGCGGGACGTTTGCGGAGAAGCCGACCATATGTCGGCCCAAAGCGGTGCCCAACGCGGGAACATGCAGGGTGGCGCCACGGGACACGACATCACTCAAGGAGAGGGCTTCCGAAGTGATCTGTCCCAATGTGATTGCCTCAGTTCAACAGTTGATCGATCGGGTGAGCATAGATCGATCTTCGCTGTATGCAACCCACCGGGGGCTCGGCACGATAGTCCTTCTTCGTTTAGCTCGCATTGACCCTATGGCTGCGAAATGGTCGGCGCGCGCGCGGCGGCAACCGAAGCTTTAAGTACGAAAAATAAGCTGAGGCCGAGTAAAGGAGTGACTGAACATGGCACAGATCTGGATGACTTATGACGAACTCGCCGGGCTGAGTGGCTGCACGCCTGCCGAGGCCAGAATGCGAGCCATCCATTTGTCACTTGACCGCCGCAAAAGCCGCGATGGCGCAACCCGCGTCAAGCTCGATCTGGCGCTGACGGCTAAATTTTTCGCATCTGTCCGGGACGCCGATTTTGATCTGGACGGCGCCATCGAGGCGCTCCAGGCCACCCATCATCAGATGGCAGAACTCCTGACGCCGAACCAGTTCCTGGGCCAGCGCCGCTCGGCTTAGCCCCCGCACGTGATTTCTCAAGCTCCGGGTATAAGGAGCCGAGATCTCGCGATAGTTGTTCCGAATCAGGCGTAAATCTCCATCCGGAATTTCCATTGCGGGCCGGGTTTAATCGCAGCGGGCCGCAGAGCTTGCAGGAGGATGCCATGAGGAACGACAGCGATCGAGGCTACGCGACACTGGTGGGAGCGGCGATGCTGGGGGGCTGATCATCATGACAGCCGCAACGGCGAGCGCAGAACTCGTGAAGTTGCAGGCCGATCTCAAAGGCGGCAATGAAGTGCCTCCGAACAACTCGCCTGGAACAGGCAAGGCCGAGGCGACCTACGAAAGCCTGCCGAAAAGCGCGCCGATTGCGAACGCTACGGCCAGCGTCGGCCAGTAGGCCTCGCGTCGAGAGGATGCCGCGTTCGAGGCGGATGGTCGCATGGAGTGGGAATCGAGTGGAGTTTTTGTCGAGATCGATCGGGACCTGCAAGGCTTTGTCGGGATAGAGCAGGAATTCGCCAAGTTTCTCGCCGTTGCTCAAGGCGAGGATCACTTCGCTATGGACGCGCAACTCGGCGGGCATGATGTCGAACAGGCTGGCGTTGACGCCAAGAATGGCGACCAATGCGGCGTTGCCATTGATGTCTTTGAGCACGCCCAGAGCATCGCCGCCGAATTGCTCGACACGGAAGAGCGAAAGGCTCTTGTCGCGCGCGGGAAGCATATCGCGGCGGTCGATCATCCCTTGTCGAATTCCAGCGTTTCGGAATAGGCCGAACAGATCACCGGGCCATCAGGGTTAACGAGGCGCACATCCTTGATTGCGGAACGCTGGTAGACGTGGAGGCGGATCGCCTGCAGCGTCGCGGGCCCGCAATCGGCAAGGTCGCGCCGCGCAAGTTCGCCCAGGCTCGCGCCGGCAAAATCGATTGCAAATTCGGCGCGACGCAGAACAACCTCAGTCAATTCGTCGAGCTGATGGGCTTGCTGACGCCGGATGATGCTTTCGGCTGCGAAATGCCCGCCCAGCCCGAACGCCATTGTGCTCGCAAGCACGAGCGCCGCAAACACAAAGGTCGGTCGCTGTAGTCTCATCCTGCCCGCGCGGAGATCGAAGGACGCTCCTGCAGATCCTAGTCAGGACGGGCTAAGATAGGGTCTAATTGGGACACCCAAACGCGGCGCGGAACCCAACGGGTCTTGCCCATTTGGCGGGCAGCGGGGGCGGGAGGCGTGGGTAGCCCGGTTTGGGGCAGAGCGGTGCGCTCTTCGGCATCACAAGCCAGGGTGGCGAACCGCGTAGCCCGAGGATGAGCCAAAGTTGCCTTGTTCTACCCACCGATCGGGATGGCTCGGGCCTGTTGCCTCAGGTCGGAGGTCTGGGCAAGAAGGCCAAGATCGTCTGGGCGAGCATGACACCCACGAGACCTCCGGCGACTTTCTGGAGGGCGTCAAGCAGGCCCGGATCCCGGTCGGGTGTGAGCATTTGCATGATCTCCAGCCCTATGGCGACCGCGATAACGAGAGAGCAGGTTAAAGCGAACCGTCCCGGCAGCAGGAACGACAGGAGAAATCCGAGCAGCCCATAAGCGCTGAAGCGCTCGATCACGACGACCCAATAGGCTTCGTGATGCCCCATTAGCGCAGGGCGTCCTGCCAACTTTGCAAAGGTGGCGTAGACAATGAGCGCCAGGCAGATGCACATGGCTGCAATCAAGTGGTTTCGGCGCATGCCGCCAGGGTAGCCGGTTGGCTACCGATCGGGATCAAAAAGCCCAGATATCGTTAAGTTCCTGCTGGCGCTAACGAGGCATCCATGATTCAGGGGCGTTTCAAGGCGCGATCTCTAAAGGACCACACTCACGCTTAAGCAGGTGGGCATAAGAGTAACCTCTCCGGTTCCGTGGCAAGGCAACGAGTTTACTCTGGCTGAAGTTGGCTTTTCTATTCGTCGAGAACAATCGCATAGTTTCTGTTATTTCAGCCGCCGCTTTATCCGATGAGCTCTTTGCCATGCCGAACGTCGACGATCTGCAGATGCTACGTCTGATCAAGGCTTTTCAGAAAATATCCGACCAGGACGTAAGGCGCTTGATCATCCTGTATGCGGAAGAGCAACTCGAGAAGCTACAGGCAAAAGCGAAGCAAAAGCCGCAGTAGACGTACGCCGGCCGGCGAGCCGTCCCTGTGGTTTGCGTCGCAAATTTCCGGTGCTCAGGTGATATCCGTTCGACAACCCGTTGCGCCCCATTGAACGTCTCGACATGGAGCCGACTCGGCTTAAGCCTTTTCCCTGCGGACAATCCACCGGCTCGGCCTGCAACGCCCGCCTTCCCAGATAGATGGACGGGTCCCCGCATCGCTGACGATGCCGTAACTCAGATTGGTTTGGCACCGACGGTCTAAGAGGGCTACGACAAGGTTGTGGTCAAAAGCTTCCGGTAGTTCGAGCCGAAGAGGACACACCGCAATTTTGGGCGAAGCCGAAGCTGCTACGCAGCAAGCCCTTGCGTTGCGGTAACGCGCCATTTTGCGCTGTCCTTGTCGACAGGCCTAATTCTGCCTGATCGTCGGGCTGTCTATTTTCGTTGACCAGCGCGATTTAGATTCCGCTGTAACCCATCGGCGGCGCTTCAGCCGTGATCAATGCGCCCCGAGACACAGGAGCCTTGGTGGCGAAATCCCCGCGGTGGTCATACCGGCGTTGAAGCCGGCGGCACCGGGATGGTCGGCCTCAAAGTGGGGTTGCCATCAGGTCATCGGGGCCAGGTTTAGGCTTGACGTTCCATTTCAGCCCGATTTGGGCATGCGTCGCCAGTCGTCCCTGTTTGCCGCTGTTCCCCCCTCAGCATGTATCAGCGGTGTCGCCGAATGATCGCTTTTCACGCGTCCAGGGTAGGAGCTCGTCCCATTCCAATTTCGCGACACCCCCCGTTACCGACCCAGAACAAAAACGGATTTTTGATAATTTAAAACGATTCTTTGTCGAACTCTTCGTGTCCTGTGGGAGAGCGAAACACGCCATCAAAGAATCGTTTATTTTTCTAGATGAGTCGTATCGCACGGTAACTCGCTGCGTGTTACCGTGCGATGGCGACAATGTTGATGGCCAATCGTGCTCGAAGATCGGAAAGACACGGCAAAAGGCACAACTCGGGATCAGTCCGCATCCCCTCTGCCATTATCCGGGCGCGACCCAACATACACTTCGTCCAGCGTGGCCAAGCTGCGATGCCAAGCCCGGGTGGTAGGCAGCGTTGAACGATTGCCCCAATTCTAGACCTTCTAACGGCTATCCATGTGCTACGCCGCGTCGGTTGATTGGCTCGACGGTTACGGCCACCGGCGCAAGCGAAATCTTAGAATGCGCGCTGAAGATGCTGTGGTTCAATAGAGCCGCGGCAGGCATGAAAACGTTGGAGCCAACTGCTGTCCGAGCCCGAAGGCGCCAGCATCCGCCTTACCGCATCCCTCGATGACCGATAACGATGCAGGCATCTGGATCTAGGCTCGGCGGAGGCGGCGCACCGTTGCGGCCAAGTAAGCTCGGACGTGCCCCACAGTCATCGATGACATCAGTTCGATGAGTGGGGCGCCTTACGATGCGATTGAGCTCAGCGACAGTTGCGCGAGCGGTGGGCGCTGATCATTGATCTGATATGGGAACATCAAAAGGAACGCCGCCGGGGCGACAAGCTCAGGCGAACCAAACGTCAATCCAAGGCGTTCGCCACCTGTCGCTGCTGCTTGAATAATGCGCGTTCCACGATGGTGCTCGATTGAGTACTATCGCCGCCTGCAATTTTTATTCAGCTAATGGCTCACCCAGCCGTTCCAGCACGGCAAGCCTGTAGGCCGCCTTATCGGCAACCAACGTCTGCATTCTGCGATACATCTCAAGCCGCTTTTGCATTCGCGCAACCAACGGCCGTGATGGCCACGGGACGACGACACCGATTTCCTTCCACGCCGCGCGTCGTTTAGTATAGTGCTTCCTCTCGTTGTTGATGCACAGGTGGCCTACAAGGGCCGCCACCCCGGCATCGCCATACTCGCTTCTCATGTTTTCAATGAATTGCTGGCGCAGGCTGTGCAGGTCATATTGCAGCTTGAACCCGCATTTCTTTGAAGTCACGCGGAGCAGGCGCGCGATTTGACCTTGACGCTCGGCGAATTTTCCCTCGACTGCCCATTCGCTTGCGTTATAGATCATGTGCTGGATGTTTGTCACAGCGGCTTCGCTGAACTTCGAAATCTCGAGGGTGCGGTGGGTAAGCCACTCCTCCTCCACATGGCCCATTATCACGTGAAGCCAAACCCGCCTGCCGTGAGGCGCGCTGGCGTCGTGGCGTATTTCCAGTGTGGCCAAAGGCCATTCGGTCGGATGCAGACCGGTACTAATGCCGGCATCGAGCCAGATTTCGAGCCAGCGTGCCGGTTTGCTGTTTTGGTCCCCGAGTGCAGTCTTGAGCTTTTCGATCTGGTGCTGTTCGATTTGGTTCGCGCTCTCGCGCTCGCGCGATCCGGATCCAGGCTGAAGATCAGAATACAACCAGGCGAGTGCTTCAGTTATATGTGAAGAGGGGATGGTGTGGATGACAGCGATCGCACCTGCACGATTCATTCTCCACGTGCTGTCGTCCCAGAAGGGCTTCCTGGCCAAAAGCCAATTTGCGAAGTCACGCGGATCCACGTCCTCGAATGCCATCCCGGACGCTTCAGTACGGACGTACTTGGCTGCCAGCCTGCGCCCACACCTCTCGTAAAGCTCTTTTGTTTCCTGGCTCGCGACGGCCAGAGGGGCGTCCGGGTCCTTCTGGTGCTTGTTGCGCCATTGAGTGCGATATCCTTCGGCTTGCCCGACGAGCCCGGACAAGACAGGGTCAAAGGAGGCGTAGTCCGGTCCCCTTGGCCCATCGAGCGAAGCTGCGATCTCTGCGGTCCAAGATTGACCATCGTCGAATTGCTCTCCCGGGCGGCCAACCTGCGGGTCGCCATCAGGCAATTGAATGCCCAAGGAGGCTTCCGCGTCTATTCTGTGAGGGGCCTGTTGAGCCTGCGGAGCCGGGTTGTCAGCCTTAGCCGCCCTGATCGAGGCCGGGTAGCTGGCTCCGATGTCTGGGTCTCCGGCTGTCGAACCATTATGCGTCTTGGTTTCGCTGCGGGCCTTCGCCTGGCGAAATCCAAGCTTCCGTCGAAGCGGGGCGACGGCCCTGGGCCGTTTATCGTCTCGATCTGTCATTGTTTTACCCGCCGCATGTGTCGGCGTAGAAGCCGCGGCTGACGACTTTTCCGGTCTTAGGGCGTGCGCGCATGAGCTCGTCCTTTCCTCCAATCCGATGGGCAACCCGTTCAGAAAAAAACGGAAATGAGTCATAATATAACGCCTCTTTAGTGAATTCGGGAAGAGAAATTTTGTCTAAGAGTCGTTTATTTTCTCAATAGAGTCGTATCGCACGGTAAGTTGCCGCGAGATACCGTGTCATCTTGAAAGCCGCTCGATTGCCGGGCTCCTTTTGGAGGGCGCAGCTCGCTAAACCGGTTGAAGCGATTGCGAAGCGGCAGCATGGGTGCATGACAGAGACCGAGGCGACGGCCAAGGCATCGATGTGCGCCGTTCGCCGGCTGCGCGAACCGCCTGGCGGCTGCGATCGACGTTACTGCCGGCAAGAATTCAGGCCAGAAGCTCAAACATGACGCCGGTCGCACCAACGGACGGAGCGACGATGGCCCTCCACGGCCGGCGCGATCATCGCGCGTCTGAAGCTGGAGTTGAGCTGAATGATGCGCCGCCGCGTGCGCCAAGCCGGCCGACGCCAATGTCGCGAGGGCAACCGGCCGCTTCGCATTGAGAATGAGCAGGCCGCGGTCTGACCTCTGACGACGGGCGCATGTCGGGGCCCCTTTGGCGCCGGATTCGCGATGCTCGAAGCCGTCACGATCAAGACCATCGATATCGCCTCCGGGCCAGACCCAAAGACGGGTGAACGCGTGAATGGGGGCTCTTTCCGGAAGAGCCGAGCGCCATTGCGTACGGAATCTGCGGCTCGGCCCGGTTGGACATCCTGGCGAAGCGTCCGTCAGAGCGCCGCCAAATGTCATCTGGGCAGGTGTTGGGCGGCGTGGCCGCCGGGCGATCGTCGACGCCGTCCTGTCGGTCAATATGCCCATGGCTTTCGGGGACGAGGTCCGTCTCTCGGGGCGGGACCGGGCGCAGGGCGCTCGAAATAGCCGTTCGTCGAAAGTGAATGATATAATAGGCAACAAATGGTAACTCATGTTGCTAAAGCAAAAATATATCGTTATATATGTGTTGGGAGGTAAAATACCCCGGCTGACTGTCGAGGTCCGGCAGCAGGAGGATGATCAACAGAAAGTGTCATGATGCGGTTCTTCACGTCGGTGTTCGCAGCCTTCCGGGCAGTCGTTGCGGCGCTTTGGGCGCTCGTGCTGCTGCCTGGCCGCCTTCTGGGCGTGCTCTTCGGCGTCGCGCCGGACCATGACGAGATTCCGCCGATCGCTCCGGCCGAAGATCTGGAGAAGGTCGCGGAAGCAGAGGTTAGTGCTTCGGGCCCCGATCATTTGGCGGCGGCTGTTGTACTCGGATGGTGCGCGCAGAGCATCATCGATGGCCGGCCGGCCTTACTGCCGCTCGACGCGCCGATGGAAATTTCTCGATGGCTGCGTGGCCTGACCCGCCAGGAATGCTCGATTATCGTCCATTCCAAAAAGTCCAATATCGAAAGTCATTTGATTGGACGTCACCGGCTTCCCGGCGTCAGGGACGTCCGGCCCTTGATGCCGCAGCAATGGACGGCGGGGCCCAACACGGGCCCCGCGGCCGACCTCATCGCCGACGAAGAATCTCCCGAGCCCGCATCGCCTTCAACTCGGCCGTGAGGGCGATCATTTCCGACTGCATTTCCAGCATCCGGCGGTTCGAGACCTGCACCTCTCTGTAGAGGCGGGCCCGCTTCTGCTCGCTGAACTCGATGCCGTCGACCAGGGCCTGTCGGTCCCAGCGCGCAAAGTTTGCCGCGCGGGCGTTTTGGATCGCGGCGGCGAACGCCGCCGCGATGGTCGCCGCGCCGCCGACCGCTCCCACGGTGAAGGCGCGGGCGTCAAAGCCGGTAAGTGGGTCGCGAGTGCTCATCTTCTGTCCTCCGTTTGGTAACAAATTAGATGTTGCATCATTATATCCTAAGTATTACAATCTCGTTTCATCGCCGTCGACAGTTCTTAACAATCGATCCAAAGGACGAAGCATGCGTATCCGCCTCGGCTCCGACTTCCACGACGATCTCGCAGGTAACGGCATGGATCGCCTCGCGGTCGTCGATGCGGATGTCACGGTCATCGCCGGCGACGTCATGGCCCCTGGGCACCTTGCAATCCGCCGGCTGCGCGAATTGCTGCCCGACGCGCGAAATCTGGTCTACGTGCCCGGCAACCATGATTTTTACTCGCACGCGGATAGGCACCACCCCGAACTACGGACGACCTACGAAGCCCAGCGCTACGAGCTTATGCCGCGTGCCGCCGAAGAGAATGACGTCATCTTGCTGGATGACGCGGCTGTCGAGATCGACGGCGTCCGGTTCATCGGCGGCACGCTTTGGACCGACTTTTGCGCGCGGCCGGGCTACGTCTCCTTCGACGAGGCGGTTCGCGCGGCGTCGAAGGCAATGAACGACTATCGATTGATCAAGAGGTTGCCCGGCCGTTCGCGTGACAGGTTGCGAGCGCGCGACACGATCGACGCTCACAAGGCCACTCGGAAATTCCTGCAGGAAACTTTGGCCCAGCCCTTCGATGGAGAGACCGTGGTGGTGACGCATCATGCCCCTTCTTATCGTTCGTTGCTGGGCTGGGGGCCCGATCGTCCGCTCCTGTTCAATGATCTCGACTGGTGCTACGGATCCGACCTGGAAGCCCTGATGCAAGGCGATGGAGCGCCGGCGCTCTGGCTGCATGGTCATGTTCACACCAATCGCGATTATCAGGTCGGACCCGTGCGCGTGGTCGCTAATCCGCGTGGTTATCCTTTGCGGCCGGGCGTGCGCGAGAACCCCGACTTCAATGCCGACCTCGTCCTCGAGCTGGAGTCGCGCTTGGCCCCAACGATGAAGATCTGATGCGCCGTCGGAGCCGGGATCGCCGCGGATGGGTCTTGTTCGGGGCGAAGGGGGGCGGACCGACTGCGTCCGCGAATGAGCGCCGGGGTCTGGCGGGACGTGGTGGTGGCCGTTCGGAAGGCATTGTTCGAGCCATCGGCGCCGATGAGAGTTGCGCGTTCGCCTCGCCACCCGATCCCGCAGCTATGCTGCACGACGCTGCGGCATTTCTGGTTGCCTCGAAACCCGCTTTCGAATCGCTGAAATTAGCGTAGTCTCCGGCAGTCGCCTCGTTTAATGTTATAGCATTAAATGGCGGCAGATAGAGGGTGAGCCGAAACTTGAAGGACGCTGCAAAAAAAAGAGCTCGGGGGCGTCCTTTCGGCGATCCCGACGCCAGACGCTCCTATCGGTTCGTGATGCGCATGAACCCGGATTTGGCGGATGTGCTGGATCTGCTCGCTGACGAAAGTGGTCTTTCCAGATCACTCTTTGTGGAACGGGTCCTCATTTCGTTTGTGAATCAGGATCCCAGGATTCAGCTCAACCACATTGGCCGCAAGGTCGATACCATGCCGACCGGGCCAGCACCACCGGGCTCGCTCGCGAGTTTCGGTGCGCAGTGGCGTCGCTGGCACGCCATGAAGCATGATGTGCTTGGGGAGGACGCCCCGACCGCCTACGGTGCCGCAGAGCCGTCTTTTGACGATTTTGGGCGTGACGCGCGCGGTCATGGCCACCGGCAGGAGCAGCGTCCGCCTGTGCCGGACCATCTCACGCACAAGGCGGCCGACAAGATAATTCCTCACAAGGGTGGACGGCGAAAGGCCCCGAAGTGAGTCCTGAATCGTCCGTCGAGAAGCCACGATCGCTCGGTCATTCGACTGCGCCTCGATAAGACGCTCTTGCTTCCGCTTTGTGATCCGCAATGCTCCAATCGCGGACTTTGAGCGCGCTGTCGGAAGCGGGCTGCATCATCCCGGCAGATGATCGGGCCCTTCGGGCTTTTGTTGCTCAGCCCTGCTTCGGCTTCTTCGACCCAAGCGAAAGACCCAGGCGCAATGCCATGCGCTTGATTGCATCAGGTGTCCGGCCGAGCTGTTTCGCGGCTTCTTCCAAAGAGACTGAAGACTTGGCCAGTTCCATCAACTTGCGGTCTTCCTTGAACGACCAGGGCTTGCGCGCCATACTCAAAGAATCCTCATTCACAAAATAAGACGAAAAAGCCGCCAAGCGACCCAGATTCGCTCGACGGCTTTGCTTGGGTGGGGCCAGGCCTTGGGGAAGCCCGGTGCGAAAATGAATATGCGATCGGCGAAATCTCGCAAGCAACACCGTGTATTAAGCTAACCGCTCAACCTTACCTGCAGCGTGCGCGTCGCGTTCGTCCGTGGATATACGGATGTGGATCCCGAAGCGAATGACGACAAAAGTCGAGGTTCGTCGAGCGTCCTGCATCTGACTTCGACGGAGCCAAACGGCTGGCGCGTTTATGCCGCGGGCCTCGATGCAATCTCCATGGACGAGCCGCGTGGTACGGAGCCGTCGGAGCAGTTGCATGGTCTGCGACAATCGGCGCTGGAAGCGCGAGGAAAGCCGCGCTAGGTAGTGCTTCCCGCAACGGCAGTAATTGGCCGCCGCCTTTTCTGCGGCTCCAGGGCAAACGGCGGCGTTCATTCCGCGTCATCGACCCGGCCAATCGAGTGGAATGAGAGCGCGCGATCGAAGGGAACGCGAGACAGGCGGAAATGTGAGGCGCGTCGATGCGCAGGATCGTGAGTGAACGAGCTCTGACGTTACCGACGCATGCAGGAGCGCCGGTGTCCCTCGTTGTGGCCGCCGGGCCCGTCAACTCTTTCTGTTAACGCTTGGCTCTGGCGGTACGGCTTCCAAGTTACCTTGAGTGATCACCACGCTTGCAGCAGCTTCGCCGGACGCCTAATAATTCTGCATATTGTCAGTTTAGTACGGCTTCGATCATTTGAAGTGCTGGTCACGTTGGGTCGTGTGGTTCGTCAAGGCGAATTCTGGGCCCGAGTTTTTGGAAGCCGGTGCCTTGAGGAGCCAAAATGCTGGTTCATTGGAACGCTGGACCGCGACGGTATTTTGTCAATGCTGATGGACATCGCGTCCTCATCGGCCTCTCGCGCGCGGAAACCGCAGAATTCGAAATGCTCGACGATCCTCCGTCGCGGGCGGAGGAAGGGAGCGCGATAGGTGGCAGCGGTTCGACCTGCGTGAACGTCGATCGATGGTCGGAACTCTATACCAAGCATGAAGATGCCTGGCGCATCTGGATCGCGCGAAGCCGCACTGAAGCGGTTTCCAGTTTAGCCCTTTTTTAACCATGGCGGGTCGATCCTTGGGCCCAAGGGCACAAACAGGATATGCCAGATGTTCCATCGTCTTCTGAAAGCCCGAACGAACAATCCGCTCGCGCAGAACAAGCGCTTCCAAGCGCGTTCGGCCGAACGTGATGCGCAGACCGATCGCGAGCGTGTTGCTTCGATCATGACGGCGATTGACGTCGCTCTGCAGGCTGCCGAAAACGAGCAAGCGGGGCTGAGCAGTCGCGTGGAAGATGCGCTCGCGCGTGCGGCCGTGACCTTCGGCAATGGCGACGATGAATATCTAGAGCGGGAAGCGCTGGACAATCATCATCAGGACCTTTTTGGCGCCGAAATCTCCAATGGTCAGAGGCGGCTCAAGGAACTTGACGCGTCCGTCTCGCATTTGAAATTCGTCAGATCCGCAATGCTGACGCGTTTTCCCGGCTATTTCAGCCAGTCGGGCAGTTGACCGCTCGTCGTCCTGATCAAAGCGTCGTTTTCATTGCTCGCTTTCGGGCAGCAGTGTAAATTGCAGGCCTCCCGCTCTTGCGATTGCTGATCCTAGGCGTTTGTCCGACTGGTGGCTGAAACCGGTGATGACCGCCTCTGCGCGCGGAGCCAAGCTCGGGCCGACGACATGTTTTTTCGCCACTGGGTGCAAGTTGGGACGACAACTCTGTCGTTTGCGGTGAGCGCGACGGCGTGTCTTGCAGAACAACCGGCCGGGTCGGCGACGGAGGAGCCAGTGGGCGAGACGTCGACTGAAATGTCGCGTGAAGAATGGAAGATACAGATCGAGGAAGCTCGTAGACGGATTGCCGCCGAACGTCGCGAGCGACGCCTCGGGTTACGAGCTCCCGCCGAACAGGATCTGGCGAAAATAGCCGCAGAGCGCGCCCTGGAGCGAGCCATGAACGACACGACGCTGGAGCCGGGCGACATCGTGTCGACGAGCAAAGGATTTCTCGTCTTTAAACGGCGAACGGGTCCTGAGGGAGAGTGGAACGAATTCGTTCCACTCAGTCCGCGCTGACGCGCGGGCTTCGACCGAGATAACGCCATCCGAGCCGGATCTCTTGCACTCCAGCAGCCAGTGAATAGAGGAAGGCCGTCGGGGAGCGCTCCCCGGGTGGCCGTCACCGTGTTTGGTCCACTGAGCTCTGCGAAGGCCGAGCGCCCGCGGACTCGGTCGACCAAACGCGTCGTGAAAGGCGGCACCATCAACCGGTGATGCCGTGCACTCGCAAGTTATTCTCGCTTGAGGGCGGCTGCGCCTTTCGCGTGGAGCGGCTTAATCGATCCTGCGGCTGCTTACGAGCGTTCTGAAGGTTTTGTCGGCAAACTTGGGACCGCAATGCACCAGGGCAGGGGCTGCGCGACCGGGTTCCTCTCACCGCGCATACGACGATTGCTTGGAATCTTGATCAATCTTCGGAGAGATCGTACCTTCTCGTGCGGGCAATTCTTCGCCGCTGCATGGAAATAAGTGCACGAATGGCGTAGCCGACAAACACGCCAGCGACGAAGGCGGACCACAGGAAAGCGATTGGATAAGTGGCGATTAAATACGTCATGGCCTCGCGCCGAAAAAAATGCACTCGGCCAGAATGAGCACGCCAATCCTAACCGTGATTTAATCGGCTCACAGGAACGGAAGTTTGGACCGGGACCAATCGTCGCAAACGTCGCGTGGGGGAAATGTCCGGTCCTGCGATCTTTCCTATCGTGGGAAAGTCGCCATTGGCTGGCCCAGGCAGCCTAGGTCGGCGGGCGCCGCAATTGCCTCGAAAAACTCGGTCGAACCATCAAGGACGTACGGCATTGCGACATCGCTCCTTAGCGACGAGATCAAATGGTCGACATCAAATATTTTTGGAGGAGTCCGTTCCGCGAGCCTCCGAAATCAAAAATTCCTCGAGATGCGCCCCAGCCTGGAGCTTGGCAGCTATCCAGCGCGGTTGCCTCCCCCGTCCTGACCATACCTCGTTCGGATTATTCGGGTTTCGATATTTGGGCAGCACGGCGGGATATGGGCGGCGCTCGCGATCGGGTCGCCAGGCCTCGTTGGTTTCTTCAATCGCGCGAAGCCTTTGCTCAAGCTTGAACTTTTCCGCCTCGATCATCCGAGCAAGCTTCTTCGTCAACTCCTGATGAATAATCCATAGCTCATCGACGGACATCGATTGAAAGTCACATACCTCCATGGCGAACCCCTTAATCCGGTGATTCGCAAATCATGGGATAAGAAGTCGCGCGGCGAGGGAATATATCGCTCTACCCACAGGTATTTACTATGTGCGCCGCAGCGCCTGAGCGGTACTCAGGGAAGTTTCTATGCAATCAGCCGTACGAAATCCGCAGGAGCCGCGACGGCGGGAGTTGTTCGACTTCTAAGCAAGTGAAGCGCATGGAAAAGGGAGGCTCTCGCCTCATCCGCTACAGCGATAAGCCGTAGCGGCGCGCGTCGGAAACGCCCGGAGACCGACAAGTCCCATCGCCCGTGACGGCCCTGGAGTACGCGAGGTTCCAGATTTAAGCTTTTGCGTAGGCGTCAATCTTAATAAGCGGGATGGCTTGCCGCCTTATGCAATTCCGGCCATCTATCAACTATTGGCAAACGTCTTTAGCGACCTTCCGCAACTCAACTACTTGCGTCAATTGGGCAGGCAACAAGTTCATGATCAGATATTCTTCGAGCTGTGTAACGAACTATCGCGCGCCAGAAACTCAATCCGCGCAAGATTCTCTCGAAATACAATATCGAGAATTGTTGAAATTGAGAGAGCGTGTCGAGAACGCCGAGACGGAGTTGCGCTCAAAGCTGCTCGACAAGGGCTCGCTTCGCAAAATCAACTAGAGCGCGGAATCATCTGTGGTGGCCCGTCGCGATCCAGCTGAATTGCGATGGGTCTTGACGACGAACCGTCGGATCTGGCGTCCGAGCAGTCGGCGCTGGAATGCCGCGTCGAATCTCCAGGGCCGCAACTGGATGGTTGTTGCGTGCTCTGGCGGACCTCGCTGATCACTAAGAGATATTGAGGGCTTCCCCACGTGTGGGCCGCACATCGGAAGAAAGCTGCCGCGCGACCAGATACTATCCGCTGTTGTTCGGCGACAGGAAGGACCCGGATACTTGCGAACTCGGGTGCCTTGCTCAAAGGCACTGGCGCGGACGGCTTGGCCGAGATTGTTCGGGCGATGTGCGAAGACTTCATCCGGGACGGCGTCTCCGATCTGTTACACGTTCGCGACGGCAAGGTGTCCTTTCGAGGTCAAAGGCGAAAGCGGACGCTATGCGCCGCAATCAACTGAGCCGTCTGCGCCAAATGGAGTGCGCCGGCATCACGGCCGAGATTTGCTGTGTGGACTAGGGTTCGAGCCGAAATAGGACCACCTGGTCGTAGATTTGAAACCGTGGGGGCCGGCCGTCCGGTGATAGGATCAGCGAAAGCGGCGCGGTCAGGATCCGCTACTGTCGGTTGACGATGAGTGGCAGTCGCCGTCAACCCGTAGCGGCCGATCCCTATCTCTTCGCCGCACTTCGACTATGGCTTCCTTTCGGTCGAGTACGGCTGAACGGCGCTTCCGCTTTCCGAAGCTCCGCACTTGCGCGGGAATGCGGCCTCGACAGCCGCCACTGATGGCCTGGTGAATCGTGTCCGTCGCTTGCCGGTAGGTTGGCCGTGAGTGACCGTGTGATTCTCGCGATTTTCGCGTTACAATTGCGGATTAAGTAGTTACAGCACCGGAGTTTCGCGATTCACTTCTCTTCGTTCGTGGGATAAAATAAGAGTATAGCGTTACTAATGAAGATTATGGTGTTACAGTGAAGGAACAGGTTTCTGGCAAAAACTCCTCGAGTCCATGACTTTAGGCGCGCCCCTGAAATTGAATAATTCGATTATGGCGTTACACTACGACGCAAGACCAGGGGGGAGCCGCGGATGTGCCCATGGCCACTGTCTCGAATTTGTAGCGAGCGACCGGCCTTGGCGATCCGACGGAGAACTTTTTCGAGGTCCATCGAACCGGATTAACGCGTTACTTTTCGAGATTAACGCGTGACAGTTTAGGGGAAGTAACGGGGGGCCCCGGCGATTCCTTGCCTACTAAGGTCCCTACAATGCCGGAAGGGGACACCGGCTGAGAGGCGCTTAGGCTGCTCAATCACCCCCGCCCAACGCGATTGTAGAGGCGATCGGCCGCAGCCCCAGGCTGGTCGAGGTCCAGTTTGAAGACGACTGCTGATTGCTAACAAGTAGCGCGGCTGATCGCCTCCTAAATCGACTGCAAGCTCACGAAGGTGAGGTCAGGCAATGCCCTTCCGATCATCTTGCGCACTGTCGGCGCCAATGGGGCCGACCAACGGAATCTTCGCCTTGGACCGCGCACCGATGGGGGTGCTGCGTGCGATCGCCCTGTTCTCTCGGCACAAACCGTCGCCAATGAAATTCATGGTTAGGGCGGCGACCCGGTGCGGCTCAGACCGCTGCTTCAATCGATCGAAACGTGATGTTTGCGTGTCCCACGTTGAGTGCGGCCCCTGACCGCGTCGGCTTTTCAATCCAAGCGAGAAGTTCGATTGCGTTCGGCTCCTGTGTAGCGAGCGAACCCGCGACGTAACTCCAGTTGGAAAGCATTCTGTTGTTGATCATAATAGGTCCACGGATGACGTACCTGTCTGGCTTGAGAAACCTCGTGCCAACGAACTCAAGTTTGAGCATCAACCGGATGTCCTGATATTCGTGAGGTGTTAGGGCGAGCGTGGCGACGACGGTTCCCATTGCCTTAACCTGGACATACGCCGGGAACGGCAGGGGGGCGTACCAGCCGGACAACTCGATTAGGATCGCATCGCCTCTACAGATCGAGGGATCGGGCGGAATGGTCATCACGAGCTCCGGTGTTGCTACAGGGCTCGACCAAGGCGACTCGGACAACCGCCTTATTGTGGGCAATCGGCCAAAAGTTCGCGCGCAGGCAACAAACCGACTTTGGTCCAGCAGGGCTTGCGACGCTATGTGAGTATAATCGCAATTCCGTAGAACGACGCCATGAAACTGATAGGGCTTGTCTGGAGGTGGATCCATCGTTACGCATCCGGGCCCACTGACGCCGTCGAGCATAACATTCCTTTGAACGCCCTTGTAGAACCATATCAAATTGTGCTCGCTCCGGTCTGTCGCGCCACGCAGCGAGCAATGACTTATCGTTACGTTTTGAACTTCTCCATCGTTGTGATCGTTATGCAGAACAAAGCCGTGGTGAAATCCGTTCGCAGGATCGAGTGTTTCGATCGAGGTATTGGCAAGCGTTAACCCCAGATGGCCGAGCTGATATTCGCCCGGATCGGGTACGAAATAGTCGAGGACTTTGTCGATTGATTTTGCCGTGACCTCGATGTTCTCCAGCCGGTGGCCTCCGCTCATGATCTGCAACACCATGCCAACGTCGAGACCGGCGGCGGCCACCCGAATGTTTCGTATCAACGTTCGTCGTGAGAATTCCTGGCAGTAGAACAGAGGAAACTGCGTTCCAGGCTTCGAAGAGCCTGCCATGTAAACGTCGATGTCGTGAAAATTGGCGCGTACGGAGCCGGTTTCGACCTCGAACAAAGAGGCTGACGTTCCAGCTGCATTCCACAGAACCGTGGCGTTAATATCGTGTGCGGCGCTTCGCGTGAAAGCATTGAAGCAAGCGACGGCATAGCCACGGGTCCAGCAGTTTCGAATGACGCTCTTGTAGCTTCCCTGGATGAAGAACGGATATCCATTGTCACACTCGATCCGCAAATCATGGATGCTGTAACCTTGCGCGATGTGCTTCGTGACGTTCGCCACGATCAAGCCCCTCCAGCCGTCATCGACCGGATCCTCGAGCAAGAGGCGTCGTCCGTCGACTCCGACGACACGGTTCATCTCCACGTAATAGGGTAGGATGTCGCCGGGTGTGACGATCGCATTGATCGAGCGTGCAATGACGATATCGCCTGGCTTGAAGCTCACCGCATCGCGAGCATCCCGCAGATCAATGAATTGATCGCCGGCCACAATGTCACTGATCGGCATGTATTTGTAGGAGTCGTACGCCGTCCGTCCGAAGGCAGCATCTTCTGGGCTGATGAAGGCGGCGTTCGATCCAATGATGACTGAGCTGTGCCCGTCTCCGTAGTATTCGACATTGCTGCGAACTGTGATGTTTTTAGCGATTTCGGGGAGGCGATATCGGCCGGTCGGGAAATAAAGTCGGCCGCCGCCAAGGCGCTCCAAATAGAGCCCGGCCGTCTCGATGGCTGCCCAATCGTTAGCCAGACCGTTCCCGACCGCACCGAAATCGCGTCGGACATCGACCTGATGTGTCGGGCTCGTGCCCGATGCGCGCGGTGGCGATTGAGCGATTGCATCGGAGGCGGCCAATAGCGAAGCCGGGCCACCGGCCAGTAAATCTCGCCGCCGCATTTGATGTCCGATGTCCCTGGTTTTAGCCGCCCGCGGACTGCGGCCGACCACGCGAAACTGTCAAATGCGTTTCGACAAATCAAGCTAGGAGCGGCCTGTCTATCCATCACACCACTGCCACTTGTCGCGTAAGAGGAGCTGTCTCCTGCAACTTGTGGGCGCTTCTTTTTGGGTTCCAATATGTTAACTTTATACCCTTAATACCCTTACGGTTAGCGCATTGGCCCTGAGGGTTGATCGCCGCAGCGCTGGTGCTGCACCATCTCGAAGCTGCAGGCTCGATGACCTTCGAAATCGATGAAGAAGCATTCGAGACAGGAAATATTCGTCAAGCTCAACCAGGCGGATGCGCTGGCTCAGGCAGGCAATTCCCAGGTCCAAATCAGCAAGGCGCTCGGTGTCAGTGTGATGACCCTGCATCGTTGGCGCAGGCTTCCGCGCCGGCCCGGGGAGTTCCGAAGCGGGGAGGGCGCTGTCCAAATGGAGGCTTTGGGACCGGAAGGACAGCCAAGTGCGGCGCATGTGCATCGCCTGGTTGAAGAGCTAACCCTCGAGAACGGACGGCTCCGCAAGATCGTTACCGATCTATTGCTTGAGAAGTTGCAGCTGGAAGCGGCGTCCTCCCCGGGGATCGCTCATAAGGACGAGCGCGACAGCTGATCGGCCTCCGCCTCTCGGCTTTGGTTAAGAGCTCCTGGTCCAGACTTGCATAATTTGAGGCAAGTCCGACCGTCCAGCCAAACGCGTTTCTAAATTGTCGCTGTTATTGCTGCCTCAAGGATCACGATGCTTGGGGAGTACGGGATGTTGCGCAAATTCTGGATCTGCTTCGCGTTGCTTTTTGCCTCTGTTTTGTCCGTTCAGGATACGCGAGCAGCAATGATCGGTGCACCGATCAATCTCAAATATCAGTTTGAGCGGATTAAACTCGCCGGCGCTGTCCTGCCGCCGATGGCGCATATCAATTTCTGCCTTCGCTATCCCTCGGATTGCAAGACGGGCAAGCAACTCTTGTTCCGGGGCGGCGGTGTGAAACTGACGGCAGAACGCTATGCCGATCTCGTCAAGATCAACTCGGACGTCAATCGATCAATTGCCCCTGTGCGCAACGAACGTGGCGTTGTTGGCGAAGAATGGATCGTGGCGCCTTCGCAGGGGGACTGCAACGACTACGCCGTCACCAAGCGCCACGCGCTGCTCGAACGAGGATGGCCGGCGCGTGCCTTGCTGTTGGCGGAAGTCGTGACCGGCTCGGGTGAGCATCATCTTATTCTCGTGGTCAGGACGCGCTCGGGTGACGTCGTTGTCGACAATCTCAACGCGAATGTCCGGCCGTGGTCAAAGACCAATTATCAGTGGGTCAGGATGCAGTCGCCGCAAAACCCGCAATTTTGGTCAAAGGTTGCGGCTTAAGCCTCGTTTGCGCACCTCCTTGGAGTGTGCGCGCTTCGGGCGTTCGAAGGGGCCGGGTTCAAACAGCGACGCGCCTTACTGCAAAAAAAATTGGCACTTGAGTCCGCCGATAGCGGTTCGTGTTGGTGGCGCGCCAGGTGCCTCAATCGTACGAATACCGTCCAGCGTGCCGAGCGATAGACGCCCGCCGCCCTAGGACAGAGAGGCAGCGTGAAGGCGAACCGGATCTTCGTTAACCGACCGCTAAGGATAAAACCGCAATCCTTGCGCCCCTCGAGCATCCACGCCGGCCTGATTGCTGAATTACGGAAGTGATTTGAGCAAGTTGACTAAATGTTGCGTGGTTGCAACACTCGCCATCAACGTTCCGTTGCCAATAATAGTTAGCGATTGCGATGCTACCCTCACCCATCCTGCCGTGATACGGCAGGGTTAGGGTTGGAGGTTAGATGCAGTTCCGGACTATCGCGAGCCTGAGCTTGGTTGCGCTGGCGACATGTTTGTCGGCGGGCTGCTCAATGATGCCGGCAAGCGGTCCCCAGGGCGATGCGGTTCGTGCATCGGAAGCCGGAAGTCCGGAAAGTCTGCCCTACGCCCTCGTCAAGGTAACCCCCGACGTTGAAGCGGTCCTCGCTTCGTTTTCGCCGCGCTTGTCCAATCAGGCAACCAGGGCGTTCCGCTCCGATCCGACCGAGATTCGTTTCGGAGTGGGTGACGTCGTCAGCGTCACCATCTTTGAGGCGGCGGCCGGCGGACTGTTCATTCCGTTGGAAGCCGGTGTGCGACCCGGTAATTTTGTCACTATTCCGAACCAGAATGTGGACCACAACGGCTTTATTTCTGTGCCGTACGCAGGCAACATCCGCGCGAAGGGAAGGACGCCCGTCGAGGTCCAACAGGCGGTCGTGGAAGCTCTCAAGAACAGGGCCATTGAACCGCAGGCCGTGGTGACGCTAATTGATCAGCGCACCTCGCTGATCAGCGTTCTGGGTGAGGTCAATTCACCTTCGCGTTTTCCAGCCAATGCGGCTGGCGAGCGAATTCTTGACGCGATTACCCGAGCTGGCGGCCCGAAAGGACAGGGATTTGATACCTGGGTCATGCTGGAACGGGGCGGCCGGCGCACCACCGTGCCGTTCGGGCAATTGGTCTACGAACCGACCAACAATATCAATGTGCAACCTAACGATACTATCTACGTCTATCGCGAGCCGCAAAATTTCGTCGCCTTCGGCGCGTCGGGCTCGCAGGGACAGTTCAATTTCGACGCATGGCGAATTTCGCTCGCCGAGGGTGTCGCCAAGGCCGGCGGGTTGAACGATAGTTCAGCCGATCCAGCGTCAGTGTTTCTCTATCGCGGTGAGATGCGCGAGGTCGCAGAGCGTCTCGGAGTCGATACCAAGCGGTTTCCTGGTGATATCGTGCCGGTCATCTACAACGTGAATTTCCGCGATCCCAGCGGCTTCTTCCTTGCGACAAAATTCCAGATGCGGGCGAAGGATGTCGTTTTTATCTCGAATGCGTCGTCGGTCGAGGCAGCCAAGGTGATGCAGTTCATCCGACTGGTCACAGCGACTGTCAACGATCCGATCGTGGCTGCTCAGAATGCTGTTCTGCTTCGGACGGCGATCAAGACATCGCCTTGATGCAGGTTGCGCTCTCGGCGGGCCGCCCGTGGCTGATCGCGAGCTGGCGACGTGAGCATCTCGTCTGACGCCAAGAACCAGGTTCAACGTACGCGAGACAACCGGCTTGCAACCGGTCTGCTTGGCGCGACGATCGCCGTTGCGCCTCTTCCCTACGGCGCGACCGATCCCATTGCAGTCAGCGCCGTGGTTGCTGGTCTGGGGATTGCCCTGCTGTGTGTGCGCCCTCGGTTGCGAACGCCTCGGGACTGGAGCGTCATTGCCTTTCTCGCTCTCGTTGGGGCGGGATATGCCTTGGTGCTGCACGAGCAACTGAGCGCCAATCCGTGGTTGCAAAGCCTGCCCGACATGGCTTGGCTCCAAGTATCCTCCCTGCTTGGCGACACGAGCGCGCCGCTCTCAGCTGTGAGGGGGCAGCCATTTTTTGCCCTCGGCAACACCTTGGCTTGTAGTGGCGCGCTGTTGTGTTCCTACCTGGTTTGCATGGACAGGCAAAATGCCGAAAGCCTGCTCAAGATCATTGCATGGGCAGGGGTGGCCTACGCCTTCTTCGGTATCGCGGCCTATATCGTCGCGCCAGAAATGGTGCTGTGGCGGGAGAAGGTCCTTTTTCGGTCGGTGTTGAGCAGTACCTTTCCAAACCGCAATACGGCGGCGATCTATTTCGGGGTTTGTTCGGTTCTTTGGGCGTTGCACGTGTTTCGCGAGATGCTCAATCAACACGTATTCTGGGAAAGCCGATGGCGGATTGCAAATCTGACTTGGGATTTCAGCCTCAGCGCGTCTTGTGGAGGTTTCCTGCTGTGTTTTCTCGCGATGATGTTGACGGGCTCGAGAGCCGGAATTTCGATTTCCCTCATCGGAATATGCGCCGCTATCGCGTTCCTTTTTAACCGAGAGATCCGATCCCGGGCGGCCGCATTATGGTTGAGTTTGCCGGTCCTTGGGGGCGCCGCTCTGTCTTTCCTTGTGCTTGGCGGCCAGGTCGGGGAGCGCCTCGGTCAATATGGCTTGAGCGGTGGAGGGCGATGGGAGGCGTATGCTTCGACCTGGCAAATCATCTCCCAACATCCCTATTTTGGAACGGGCTTGGGGACTTTTGCATCGGTCTTTCCGCGTTTCCGGAGCGGCGATGTTTCGATCTGGGGGATCTGGGACCGCGCCCATAACACGCTCCTCGAACTTGCCGCCGAGGTCGGAATTCCGCTTGCGGCTCTGGTGGGATTCGGCTGGATTCTGGCGCTGCTTGCATTGCTGTTCGGTTCACTGCGGCGGCAAAAGGGGGCAATCTTTCCGCTTGCCGGCCTTGTCTGCGGCGCCATGGCGGTCTTGCATTCAATGGTCGATTTCTCGTTGCAGGTGCCCGGTCTGGCCGTGACCGTCATGACGCTTGTCGGGATGGGGCTCGCTCAACGGACCTCTCGGGCCGGGGCAAGGAAGTTGTGAGGGGCGAGACGGCGTAAAGGTTAACCCGGTGATGGGCTATTTCTAAAGGCGCAAACGGGCCATTTGCCTTGGCGGGCTGCCAGCCGCCATGTTATGGGTATTATAATATTTAATAGGGGTTGATTATGTTCTCCTTCGGTGGGTTTTGTTCGCGACGCATGATTGCGGCGCTGGCGGTTTCGGCATCTTGCACCCTGCTTATGCCCGCGGGCGCGCTTGCTCAGCAGGGGCAGCAGCAGGGCCTGGTTCAGCAGTTCAACGCCAATCCGCAGCAAGTGCTGCAGCAATTCCCGAACGGGGGCGCTGCCATGATCTCGCAGCTTCGTGAGATTGCGATCGCTGATCCGAAATCCCTTGACGCGATCATGGGGCTCATCCCCAACGCCAGCAAGGATCAGAAGGCTGCAATCGGCTCCGCGCTTGGCCAGGCGGCAAAGGTGGTTGTGAAGACTGACCAAGCCTATGCCAACGATATTCTGCAGGCGATCGCCAAGACCAAGGACCAGGACGTCTTCCTGGCTTATTCGGGCGTTGCGCCAGACCAGGGAACCGCTGCGACGGGTGGCGGCGGCGCAGGCGGCGGTGGTGGTGGCGGTGTTGGCGGCCAAACGAACGCGATTGCCGGGACCCCAAGCAGCACCGGTGCGCCTCAAGCCATCGGAGGAGGCAACACGCCAACCGCTAATTTCAGCTACACCTCCAGCGTCTCCGGCGGTGGGACGACGTCGGGAACGACCACTCTGCTTGCAACTGGTACCAGTCAATAGACCCGATTGCGGCCAATCGATCGCTACCGCTCCATGCGACGATCGACAGGCTAGGCCTTCTTCGAATAGCGGACACCCATGAACGTACTTCCCAGTCTTGATCGGGCGGTGGCCTACGCCGGGGCGGCAACGGATCAGGCCGCCTCGTCCACGGAAGCGGTCAAGGGTCTTCTCGGTTTTCTGCGCCGGCAGTACCGGCTCATCCTGACCATCGTGGCGGCGAGCTTGTGTTTCGGGCTGCTTTATATGATCGCGACGCCGTCAAGCTATACGGCGACGGCCACTTTGATCATCGATACCCGCAAAAATCAGCTGTTTCAGCAGCAGTCGGTTCTGGGAGACATTCCAATCGACAGCGCGGCCGTCGAAAGCCAGGTTCAAATTCTCAAATCGGAAACGATCGCGCTCGCCGTCATCAAAGATCTTCATCTAACCGAGGATCCGGAATTCGGTGGCAGGTCGGGGCTGCTTGGCATGATTTCCGGCGGCCTCGCATGGCTGTTTGCAGGGGATTCAAGTCGCTCTGATTTTGAAACGCTGCGACGGACGGCCGAGGCGTTCTCCAAACATCTTACCGTACGTCGGGTGGGCCTCACCTACATCATCGAGATCAGCTTCAGCTCGCTCTCATCGGATCGCGCTGCCCAAATCGCAAATGCGGTCTCGGAGGCTTACGTCGTCGACCAGCTCGACTCCAAATATAAAGCGACCAAGCGAGCCAGTGTCTGGCTGCAGGATCGCATCAAGGAACTTCGTGATCAGGCGTCTGCAGCCGAACGGGCCGTGGTCGCGTTCAAGGCCAACAACAATATTGTGGAGTCAGGCGGTCGCCTGATGAACGAGCAACAGCTCGCCGAGCTCAACAGCCAGCTCGTTGTTGCGAGAGCGCAGGCCTCGGAGGCCAAGGCGCGATTGGATCGTATCCAGGCTGTCCTCCAAATGGACTCGCCGGAATCGACGGTCGATGGGACGGTCGCCGATACTTTGAACAATCAAGTGGTGAGCAAGCTCCGATCGCAATATCTCGACCTGGCGACGCGCGAGGCCGATTGGTCAGCGCGCTATGGCCGCGGCCATCTTGCGGCGGTTAATCTGCGCAATCAGATGCAAGGCATTCGTAATTCTATCCTGGATGAGCTGCGTCGCCTGGCGGAGTCCTACAAAAGTGATCTCGAAATCGCAACGCAGCGTGAAGCTGGTGTTCAGAAGCAGCTATCACTAGCGGTAACGGAGTCTCAAGCCACCAATCAGGCTCAAGTTTCGCTGCGTGACCTTGAGAGTTCGTCGCAGACCTATCGAGCGCTGTACGACAACTTCCTGCAACGTTACATGGAATCGGTGCAGCAGCAGTCATTTCCGATCACCGAGGCGCGGGTCATTACGCAGGCTTCTCGCCCGCTGAAGGCGAGCGCGCCGAAGCTCAGCTTCGTGATGCCGATCGCAGCCTTTGCAGGGCTTTTCCTCGGGCTCGCCATTGCACGCTTCCGTGATTTGTCGGAGAACGTTTTCCGCACTACGGATGATGTCAAGGCCGTCCTGAAGACAGATTGCATTGCAATTCTGCCGCAGATCGAAGAGCAAAAGGGACGTCTGCCGGTTGCCGCGGTGCTCAACGGCCCCCGTGCGATCGCTTTGAACGGCAGCCTGTACTGGCATGTGGTCAACGAGCCATTTTCCCGCTACGCCGAATCCATCCGCTCAATCAAGGTCGCAGTTGACCTTGCGCTACGTTCGGGGACCGGCAAGGTCATCGGCTTCACCTCTTCGCTCCCGAACGAGGGCAAGTCGACGGTTGCCACCGCATTCGCCGAGCTCCTGGCGCAGAGCGGAGCCCGAACGATTCTGGTCGATGGCGATCTGCGCAATCCTTCCCTGACGCGCGGCCTTACGCCCGATGCGAACCGTGGCTTGATCGAGGTCATGGCCGGCCGCGACGGACTTTCGCAGGTCGTGTGGCAGGAAGGCAATACCGGTCTGCACTTCCTGCCCGCCGTCGTTGCTGCGCGCACCGCGCATACGAGCGAAATCCTGGCGTCGCAGGCGATGAAGGCGCTGATCGACGACCTGCGGAAGAACTATGACTACGTAGTGGTCGATCTATCTCCGCTCGCGCCCGTCGTCGATGTCAGGACTACAACCGACATCATCGATTCCTATGTCTTCGTCGTCGAGTGGGGACGCACCAAGATCGATATCGTGCGGCATGCGCTGGACGGCGCGCGCAGCCTGCGGGAGAACATTCTTGGGGTGGTGCTGAACAAGGCCGATCTAAAGCTGATGTCGAGATATGGCCACCACGACTACTACAGAAACGAATATTACAATCGCTACGGCTATTCTGATTAGAAGCAAATCGAACGGGCTGCTGCGCGCAGCGGTCGCTTGCTGCGGCTGCCTGCTGGCCGGTTGGGCTGCGGGTACCCTGCCAATGTTTCGGCAAACCGAAGGCGCCGATCGAACCGCTGCGGCCATTCTGACCGGTCGAAGCTTTCCAACCGAGCTCGTTACAAGCTACATCGGCGATGCGAAAGGCGCCGACGTCTTTGGCTTCTGCAGGGCTTCCACCAGGCGCTCATTGGCCGTGCTGAACCTCTACCTCTACGAGGAAGCGTTTGCCGCAGGGCGGGCCGATCTCATCGACTCGCGACTGCGAAATCTCCTCGGCAGCGTGAAGGCGGCGCTGCACTGCGCGCCGGCAGACGCTTACCTTTGGCTGTTGCTGTTCTCGTTCGAAAATGCGTTCGGCGGCTTTAAGACAGACAACCTCGCCTATCTGCGAACGTCATATTTGATGGGACCACACGAGGGATGGATTGCGATCAAGCGCAATCCTGTGGCCCTCGCGATGCTGCCGGGCCTTGATTCATCACTGGCGCAAACCGTTTTGGACGAATTCACTATGCTGGTGCAGAACGGCCTTTATGAGGAAACCGCTGCAATCTTTGCGGCTGCCAACCCCATCTTGCGCGACCGCCTTCTCGCCCGTTTGGCCGCGGTTCCACAGCCGAGCCGTGAACGCTTTGCCAAGGCGCTAGGCGCGCTGCTGCCTTCGGTCGCAGTGCCGGGCATCGATCGGGAAGACGATCGTCCATGGAGGCGTTGACGGTCAGCAGCCCTACGCGGCCACGGGTTTTGACAGTAGCCCACAGGTTTTGCCTGGGGTTCGGCGGGATCCCCGAGAGCCTGCTGCTGCTTGCACGCGAGCTCGAAAAGCTCGGCGTGCAATTGGACATCTTGAGCAAGGATGGCCTGGTCGAAGCCGCCGGATGCCTGGATCGGCTTCCCGCACAAAATGTTTTGAAGTCGAGACCCGCCCTCGGCGATCTGATGGGCCTCGACCTTGGTAGCTACACTTGCGTGTTCATTGCCGGTGCCTGGAACCCGATCGGCTGGTGGATTGCAGCACGGGCTCGCCGGAAGGGCCTGCGACTTGTCTACACCCCTAAGGGAAATCTCGCCCGCGCCGAATTTAAACGCCCTCGGGATATCAAGAAATTCCCCTACTTGGCGTCGATTGAATTGAGTTTACTGGCGATGAGCCAACGGATTATTTTCTCGTCGCAGTTGGAGGCTCAGAGTTCGCTTCTGGCAGGTTTATTTCGGAGTAAGTCGATTGTCCTGCCGGAGCCATTCATTGGCCCCGCATTGGCCGGTTCCCAAACGCGCCGCCCCGGGCCCATTCGATTCGGTTTCCTGGCCGAAATAGCCCCACGAAAAGGCCTAGCGGAACTCACACGTGCTTTTGTGGCCTGGCAGGCCACAGATGACGCTCCGCCCGCCGAGCTCCATGTTGCGGGCGCGGCACGCCCAGGCTCCGAAAGGTATCAGAATAAGGTCGCGCAGGAGGTTGCCGCGGCGCCGGGGCGTATTTTTTTCCGGGGGGCCCTGAGAGTGACCGATCGGGAAGAATTCTACGAGGACATCGATTACTTCGTTTGCCCGACGCGTTTTGAGTCTTTCGGGCTTACGCCGCTCGAGGCGCTATGGCATGGCAAGCCCGTTATGGTTACTAACAAACTAGGCGCATTGGAATTTATTTCCGACCGCCGGTGCATTATAAATTTAGGGGATGGAAATAAGACAGATATTCTCACAGCGTTTGCTGTGGCAGTGAAGGATTGGACCGACCTTTCCGCGGCGGCTAACCAGTGGCGCATGCGGCCGGTGACAATTATTACGAACGATCATTTGGCGCGCGAGTTCGCACGCGAGCTTGGAGTTGGACCGACGATGTGGACCGGGGGGAGTTAGAATGGCGGCCGCTTCGCATCACGTCAGGCCGGCCGCCGCTGTGGTCATCGTCAATCACTTCAAGGCGCAGCGCTTGCTGGAGGGAATCAGGTCGCTTCATCGTCAGACGATTGCCAGGACGCTTGCCGTTGCGGTGGTAGACAATTCGATGGACGAGCGCGAGCGGCGCGCTTTGTCCAAGGACGCGCCGGAAGGTGCATTTCTGCTTGTCGAGCCTGGCGGAAATATCGGTTATACAAGGGGCTGTAACCTCGGCGTTGCCGCTCTACCCTCCTCACGCTATGTCGTCCTGTGCAATCCTGACGTGGTGTGGGATCAGCCCCATGCGCTTGAGCGCCTCATCGCAATGGCAGACGCTGACCCTTCGATCGGCGTTCTGGCCCCTCTGCAATTCAGTGATGATGGCGCCCCGGTCGAGATCGCAAGAACATTTCCGACCCTGACCGAACAGGTCAAGCGACGCTTGAGTCCGCAGAGCGGGAGTGAACTCTATCTGAATGAATCACTGACCGACGGCTCAGCGGTTTCGACCGAAGTCGATTGGGTGCAGTCATCATGCGTCCTTGTTCGCAGGACGCTCTGGGATCGGATCGGCGGGCTGGACGAGAGATATTTTCTCTTCATGTCCGATGTCGAGCTTGGTCGTGCAACATGGAATGCGGGCATGCGGGTATGCCTTACCTCGGCTGCAGCGGTCAGGGCTGACGGCAAACGGGCGAGCAATGGCGGCTTCCGTGCGTTGCTTACCAGCAGGGCTCAACGGGGCCACCTTGCGGATGCCATCAAATACTATCTGATCAACGGTCCTCGAAAGCTTCGTCGTCAGCAGATCAGCGGTATGGCCTATCGCCGAATCACCACGGCACCAACCGCGCTAGGTGCCACGACGCCCGGTGCACGATCCGCAGTCAAATCACTGGATGCCGCTGTTCATCCTGTCGATGCGCCAAGCGTCGTAAGAAGGCCATTCCTGTCATCGCCTCAATGAGCCACATCACTGGGACGATCACTGCGAGATTGCGCAAGGGCACAAGATATTCGTCCAGTGTGAGTTCTGGCTTGAGCGCCAGATGGATGATGGCAAAAGTGCCGAACATGACGGTGATCGGAGCCGGGAATTTCTGAATCAGAAAGATGGCACCCCGCAACAGGGCGAGCATCACGAGCGCGTAAAGCCCGGCACCAATAACTCCAAAATCAGTCATCCCGTCCGTTAGAATCGTGTTGGCCTGATCGATCACAGGCAATCCAAGCTTCGGATGCGCCAGGGCCTCGACCATCTGCAAGGCGATGATTTGGTCCTTGCCGGAGTCGAGTGCTGAAGGGATGCAAAGGCGCACGTAGTAGAGTAACGCCTCCCCGTAAAGCGGAGCGGAGTTGGATACGGCCTCCATCAAATCGGCAAGGTAGCCCAGGAGAAACGTCCGCTCTCGAACGTTTTCGTAGAACAGCGTTGTAAAACGATCCTGCAGCGAGGGGGAGACCAGAAATTCCAGGCCCAGGCTCATCTGGTCAGCCAGAGTGGCATCGGTGCCCAGCTCCCATCCTGCAAGCCGCAGAGCAAAGAAATACGAACTCATGACGTAGGCAACGGCCCCGCCGCAGGCAACACCCAGCAGTTTTCGAGACAAAGAGAGCCGTTGCAACCCGCCGCCCAACGAAAACCCCATGGTGGCAACAATCAAGATCAACACGATCGGCCGTCGGCCGGTCGGGACGGCCGCCAGGACGACCATCAAGACGACCGCCGCATAAAACGCTGTCATCGTGCGCCGCCGGCTGCGCGCCAGCATGAAGCCAGCGATCCCGGCGAGTGGCCCCTGAAACAGCGCGGCCGCCGCACCAAGGACCGTGATGCGACCGGCTTCGTCGATCTGAATACCCATGTAGCCGAGGTCGCCAGCGAGATAAGCAGCAACGATCAATATGAGCCCGAAGGTCGCCAAAGCGAAGGAAAACCAGCTGTCTTCGGTCGCTTCCGCTGTCCTGGTCACGACGGGGCTCTCGAGCTGTCCTACGATCAGGAGCAGGCCGCAGATGATGTTGACCAAAGCCAGCGTCGATGAAATCAGCTCGATCGGACGATCCTTCACCATGATGGCAAATTCCGGAGCCGATGGCGCGCTGAGATAGGTCGACACAGAACCGCCGTCATAGGCAAACAGCAGCGAGGTGGTGAGGATCCAGGAGATGCGCATGGCCTTGCGATCGTCGATTGCGGCGTAAAGCGTCGCGAGGCCAATGATCAAACCGCAGAAGGCTACAGCTACAAACAGCGTCAGATTAGGCCACAGCAGAAGGACAAGGCCGCTGAGCAGCAAGGCCGTTCCGAACCGCGGGATTGTCAAAAGCCAATTCACGGCATGCGATCCTTGCGCTCAGCCAGCACCTTGACCAGGAACGTGGCGTAGCGCGCTGCGGCAACATCCTCCGAAAAGGATCCAGCGTGACTGCGCGCGGCTTCGGATTGTGAGGTCAGCCAGGCCCAGTTTCTCGCAATCGTGGCTGCTGATTTTTGCGGTTGGTGAGGATCGATCAAGAGGGCGGCTGGTCCTGCGATGCTTCGCATGGGCTCCTTATCGGTGGTGATCACCGGGCAGCCGCAGGCCTGAGCTTCGATGATCGGCCAGCCGAACCCTTCTTCATATGATGGGTAAAGCAAGGCCTCGGCCCGCATATACAGAGCCTCGATCAATTCGTTCGATGCCTCGCTCAAGACAATCAAGTTCCGCTGCCAATTCGAAGCTATTCGCGTGGCGTCTTCGGGAAGCGGCGGTCCTACGCAGACCATCAACGCGTCGCGAAGCGACGGCTCCCATTCGGGATGATCGCGCAAAAGACCGAACAACTCGACCGCGCCCCCTCGATTCTTGTACCAGATATTGCTTCCAACATGGAGCAGAAACGGACGGTCAACGGGCAAGTCCGCCTGCCGCAAGAGCTCGAGCGCGCGGTTCTGATCCATACCGCCGAACCCTATGACCGGGTTGGGAATGACATCACTGGTTCCTGAGGGGAGCCCAATCAGGCGCGTGAAATCGGCCTGAGTCGGCGCGGAGACAAAGGCAATGTTGGCGACGTGATGAAGGGACAGGCGGATGAGCCGCTGGAGATAGCGTCCTGTTGAGGGTAGGCGCTGGCCTTCGACCTCGCCGGACAGGACCTTGATCGGGATGAGGTCGTGGCAAGTGATGCTCGATGGCGTCGAGCCAAGCAACAGCAAGTATGGCGCATTCGAGTGGTCTGCGATGTGGACCAAATCGTAGCGTGAAGCCCGCACCTTGAGCTCGGCCGCGAAAAGCAGAAACTTGTCCACGAAGCCAAGCCATTTGCGGGCTGGGCCTTGGCCGGAGGCTAGTTTCGCGAGGCGAACCGACGGCGCGATAAGGTCGACCTCGAACCCCTGGCGCCGCAAGGCCGCGGCGAGCCAGGATGTATAGCGCAGCATCGAAAACTGGCGATCCGGGGCGTAATTTCCGACCAGGAGAATGCGTGCAGAATGGCTCATTGCAGGATTGCGGAGCTTTCGGCCTGAAGGTCAACGGCGGTGTTGTAGCCCAAATCGGGCCGAAAAGGTGGGCGGCGGTCACTTTGCGCTGAGCGATCGAAAATTAACGTAAAAGACCTACCAAGGGCGAACTGGCCCGATTTCTCCATTAGAGAGACAGTTCGGTGGTCAAGCGCATGTTGAAGGGCAAGACGGGACCTGCAGCGCAAGGCAAGGCAAGATGAATATTGACCGTTACTATACTCGTCGCGCTTGCGCCGGATTTTATCCATGCCGGCCCTGATCAAGCGGCTTGCGATTGGCCTCCTGGGGCAAGGGGTTTGGCGTGTTGCCGTAGCGCTCAACACCGTGGCGCTGATCCCTGTGCTCATTGCGACATGGGGGCTTGAAGGTTACGGCCAGTGGATGACGATCAACGCGCTCGTCTCCTATCTAGCCTATGCCAATCTTGGCCTCGTGGCCGCCGCGACGAACGAGCTCATCATGCTGGTTGCCGCTGGCGATCAGGTGCGCGCGCAACGCTGCTTTCAGATGTCCTGCAATCTAGCTCTTGGCCCGTTTCCGATCCTGCTCGCCGCAATCCTGGCGCTGGCAGCTTCGCTGCCGCTCGTCGACTGGTTCAATCTAGCGGAATTCTCGTCAGGCGCGGTCATGCTCATACTGGCGCTCGGCGCGCTGCAACTTTGTTGCGAGACGCTTCGCGGCTTCATGGCCGGGGTGCTCTTTTCGGCGGGACGCTATGGAACTGCTTATAACATTGCCGCAGGTGTAAAGTTTGTCGAACTCGGCACGTCGATCTACTCCGTCGGCGTCCTCGGCGTCCGTCCGGTGTACCTTGCGGCCATCATGGCGGCTGTCGCCCTGGTTGACCTCATCATCGTCGTTTGTCTTGCCCGCTCAGCGGCACCCTGGGCGCGCCTGGATTTCCGCGTTATGGATGGACGCTTCTTTCGCGATCAGCTCAAACCCGCGCTGGGGTTCGCCTGTTTCAACCTGGCGACCCAAGGCGTTCTGGTTCAAGGACCGCGGCTCGTGCTTGGCACCTTGATGGGAGGACCGGCGGTCGCGGTGTATGCCGTGTATGCGACCGCAATGCGGCTTGTCGATCAGCTCTTCTTCATGTTGATGGCGCCGGTCGGCGTCGAAATCAGCCATTCGGCCGGACGCGGCGAGCCGCAACAGGTCGTTCGCCTCACCGCGGTGATCGTACAACTATCTACGCTCGTCTTGATCGCGGTTACTTCATTCCTAATGGTGCTTGGCCCGGTCATCTTCGACTGGTGGACCCATTCACGGGTGGCCTTTCACCACCCGGTGATGGCGCTTTTCCTTATCATGTCTGCGGCTAGTCTGCCGGGTCGGATCGCAGCGCAGGTCCTGATTAGCGTGAATGCCATGCGCGTCGTGTCGGTTTTGGTGCTGGCCGTCTCGCTTGCATCGCTGGTGCTCGGCTCAGCGCTAGTTCCGAATTTCAAGATTTACGGAATGTTGATCGGCCCCATTTGCGGCGAGGTTGCGATTGCGGTCGTGCTATGGATCTGCCTTAACCGCTGGCTTGGTCTTCCGTTAAGTGCAATCGCGCGCGAAGCTGCAAATGTCTCGGGTTTGGTCAGACGGATCCAGCACCATCTGCGCGCCCCGCTGGGCGGCCGGGGCGGTTCACGATGAGTCTCCTGCACCGGCAACATAGAACGAGCATCTTGATGTCAGGTCTGCCAAATGATGAAGACGCCAACCAATTTATGTATGAGCGATATCTCTCCTCCGGAGGTTTCGGGCGGGCGCCAGTCAACGAAAGCGATCTTGCGCCGCGCTTAGTCATCTTGCGTGATCTCGTGCGCAGGTTCTTCCCGGCTGATCGAAACGCGTTTATTCTTGATCTCGGCTGCGGATATGGAGTGCTGCTGCTTGCCGCCCGTCGCGAGGGCTACGTTCAGCTGTTGGGGGTCGATGGGTCGGCGGAACAAGTCGCGACTGCGCATCGTCTGGGGATTAGCGAAGTCCGCCAAGGGGATCTGTTTGCCGAAATCGAACAGACCGCGGCCGATGTTCTGGATGTGGTCGTGACTTACGATGTGATTGAGCACATTAAGAAGCAGGATTTGCTTCGCCTGGTCGCCGAGGTGAGGCGGGTGCTCAAGCCAAATGGGCGCTGGATCATCCATGCGCCGAACGCCGAATCACCGTTTTTTGGGCGAATCCGCTACGGCGATTTCACTCACGAGCTTGCGTTCACGCAGCAATCGCTCGGAGCTGTGCTGCGCGCCGGCGGATTTGGGCAGGTTGAGTGCTTTGAAGATCAGCCGGTCGTGCATGGGCTGAAAAGCGCAGTCCGCTGGATGTTTTGGAACCTGCTGCGCCTGGGGTTGCGCTTCTTCATCGCAGTCGAGACGGGCGAAACCGCAGCTGGAATCTACAGCCAAAACCTCACGGCGGTGGCTCGCAAGCTGTGAGAAGGGGCGCGCAACGTTTTATTCGCTGCCCCTACCGGGGGCTGATCCGACCGACCCAAATTAAGTTCCCCCCGCAATCAATAGCTGTTTTGGTAGTTCTTCCTCGAGAAGAGCAAAAGGGCGGTCAGGAACATGATTTTGAGGTCGAAGTAAAACGACCAATTGTCGACATAGAACAGATCGTGGTCGATGCGCCTTTGCATCTTTTCCAGCGTGTCGGTTTCCCCTCTGAGCCTATTGACCTGAGCCCAACCGGTGATGCCGGGTTTGACGTTGTGACGTCGCGATAGAGGCGGGATGCGCTCCTCGAACATCTTATTATGGGCAACGGCGTGCGGCCTCGGACCGACCAAAGACATCTCGCCGCGCAGCACGTTGAAGAGCTGTGGCAACTCATCAATGCTGGTCGCTCTCAACGTTGCCCCGACCCATGTCACCCGGTCGTCGTTACGCGCTGCCTGGCGGAAATCCTCACACTTGTCATCCGTGCGCACCTGCATAGTGCGAAACTTCAACACAGTGATGGCTTTATTGTTGAAGCCGTGACGGACCTGACGAAACAGGGCGGGACCTGGGCTCGTCAATTTAACAAGGGCCCCAATCATCAACATTAGTGGGGCCAACGTCACCAACAGCAATGCGCTGACAACGATGTCGAAACCTCGCTTGAGAAGCTCGTCAGCGGCGGATAGCGGTTCACCCTGCACCTTCATGGTTGTGACGTCGCCGAACGCGGAAATCTCTGACGACGACAGCAGCCCATCAAGTCCCGGCACCATGACGTGGACCGCGACCGGCAGCTGCGACAGCTGGTCAAGCACGGGCCTTACGCTTTCAAGCTCGCTTGGTTGGGGCAGAACAAAAATCTCATCCACGGCCAATGAGCGGCAGGCCTCAATCAGCTCTCGGGTCATGGAGGCGGGTTGATCGGCATCCAGGCTTGAGAGCGGGAATTGAGCAATGGTGACGACCCCGTTCGCGTCAAGGCGCTTTGACAATGCACTGGAGGCTGCAGGATCGCCGATCAGAAAGGCGCGGCGCAGGGCCAGTCGTCCTTGGCCGAGCGCCCGCTCCTGACGCCGAATCAGGATGCCACGCAACGCCAACGTGGCGAGGCACACGGTCACCAGTTGCGCGAAAAATGCGCCGCGTGAATATTCCAAGGACGTCTTGAGGAGAAACATTCCGCTCAACAAAAAGCAGAACGACAGGACGGTGGCCCGGACGGCATTCCAGAGCAATTGCCGGCGGCGGAAAGCCAGCAGAAGGGCTGGGTCGCCGAGCCAAAGCGTGCTCACGCAATAGAGTGTTGCGAGCAGGAGAGCTGCCGGGAAATAACGAGCGGCGGCGGTGGCGTCGGGGACAACAGCGTGGTGATAAAGCTTGCTTGCCAAATAGGCGGCCGCCGTGACCGTCAAGAACTCGAGGCTCAACAGTCGGAATGCGACCCGCGCGCCTGGTTGCAGCCCCAGCCCCAACGGCCAAACTGATTTGCGCGTTGGCCGGAGCGGCGAGGACGTCTCGGTGGAGGGGGCGGCTGCCTGATCGGTCCGAGAATCGGGCCCGCTGTGCGACGGATGATCTTCGCGGTGCAGCGGAGGTGCTCGCCGACCGGGCGCATGCCGGCCCATTCCAACTTCGCGACGCATCCGCTACGCACCCCTAACAAATAAATATCAAATCTCGACAGATCAAAGATGTATCTTAACGTTCCAGCCACTTTAACTGTTTATTTACCGTTCGCAATCTCACAGTTTGTCAATCCATGGCGCAGATAGGCCCTTGCATGCATCCCCCTCAATGGTTGCAACAGTCGCTCGTTGCTTCTACTGCGATTGCTACCTTGCTGGTCGTGTCGCCGGCGGCGGCGCAAGGGACAACGGATCCGCTGACGGGCCTTGGCACGAGACCCGAGGTGGGCGGAACCTACCGGCCGCGTGAGGTGCCGCAGCCCAAGATCAGCAGCAGCGGCAACACCGAGATTCTCCGCCACCGTGATTTCAGTGGGAAGCCGTGTCTCAGCGTTGGGGGATTCGCGCGACCGTTTGCAACCAGCCCCAACCTTTTCGACCATGTCATCAGCGCCGAGAACAATTGTCCGAAAGCGATCCAGATCCAGGTTTGTTATTTCAAGAGCACCGCGTGCACCCAGGCCGCGGTTCCCGGTTATGGCCGCAAAGAGGCCATCCTTGGTACGATGCCCTCGCAGAAGGATTTTCGCTTCGAGTTTCGCGAGAAATTTTGAAAGCGGGCGTCCGAATTAAATCTGCTGCGTGTTTTCCACAAGGACGTCCTTAGGGGCGGGCGAGAGCATCCTCAACGGTGTCGGCAAGCGCGCGAATCTCGAAATCTGCGGGTTCATCGGGTGCAAAACTTGCGACCGATTGTCCCATCGCGAATGAGCGGACGAAGGCCGACCGTGCTGAAATTGCGGGCGCCACCATCTCGCCAAAAGTCTGCAATTCCTGAACCAGCTGGCGGCCTTCCAAGGTTCTTGCGTCAAGCCTATTGGGAACCAAAATCACCTGTGCGGGCAAACGGCGACGGGCGCGCACTGCTGCAATGATCGCGAGTGTTGCGGCAGTGGCTTCGAGATCGAGCCCTGACGCCGTGCAGGGGATGAGGATCAGATTGGCCAGCGCGATGGAGGCCCCCATCTCGCGCTCGTTTGGCGCGGTATCGATGACGAGCAACTCGGATTGCACGCTCAAGACATCGCGCGTCCATACGGAGATGGTATCCAAGCCCAAGCCTATCTCGTGAACGGGAAATTCGAGCTGGCCGGGCTCGGCCCACAGGGACGCGGAGCGCTGCGGATCTGCATCAATCAAGGATATGCCGTGACCGCGCCTGGCGAGTTCCGCGGTGATACAAACAGCGAGCGTGGTTTTGCCGACGCCACCTTTGCGTTGGGCGACTGTAATGATCGTGCTCATGAACAGCGAAGACCGCGGGCCTCGTTTCTAGTGATCTCCGGGAGCCGTAGCAGGATGCCGGCTGTCGCGTCAGCAAAATCGAGCCCGCGACCACGGCCCCCCGATGTTCTCCGCACGCTTAGACCGCTGCCGGCCGCCTCAATGACACCATGCGGGCTTCGGGTTAGGCGAGCTTGCCGTTTCGTGCTCGGGGTGATCAGCCAAATCGAAGTTAACCACAATATGATGTTGCCTGAGATTTAAGTTGGCGGGAATTAAATTCTGATCTTGCACGCACTGCGGCGCTCCGTTAACAGTAGCTTAACGGAGGCGAGAAGGGGGCAGACTCTCTTTGCGCCTTTTGAAATGCCTTTTTCGAGGTTGATCGTTTCCATCTGGCTTCCCCATGAGCCGGCTGGGTTAGGAAATTTCAGGGGTCTTGTATGGCTGTCAGCTATTTGACGAAGACGGATTTGAATGCCGACCTCACGGCGGCGGGGCATCTCGATCCCGCGGTTCAAGCGGCACTGATCGCGTCGCTTGAAAACGGCGGCGTCTACGATCCGGGTCCTGAGGACGGCAAGAAGGCCTGGGTTGAGCAGGGCACCTACACCAGCGGACCGGTTCCCGGCATCGTTCAGGTTGTGGACCTCACGAATTCGGCGACCGTTCAGACCTCCTCGACGCTCAAGGCCATCATCATGGATGATGCCGGCGGCAACCAGCTCAACGTTGCGGGCGGATCGAACGGCGTCTTCGTGGCGATGGGTGAGGGCAACGACAGCGTCAACCTGTTCGATAGCGGCAACGACACGGTGCGGGGCGGCTCCGGCGCCGACGTGATTGGCGGCGGCAGCGGCAACAGCCAGCTCTTTGGTGACGGCGGCAGCGATACCATCTATGGCGGCAGTGGTCAGGACAGCATTTACGGTGGTGCGGGTGACGACGTGCTGCGGGCCGGCACCGGCGGGCATCAGTTGCTCGACGGCGGCGACAATAACGATGACATCCGTGATTTCTCGTCCGGTTCGAGCACGCTTCTGGGCGGCGCCGGCAACGACACCATCTGGGGTTACGGTGCGGATACGATCAACGGTGGCACCGGCAGCGACGAGCTGCATGGCGGTATCAACTCGACCGTCATTTCGGGCAGCACGGCCAGCGATGCCTCGGCCCTTGGTTCGGGCAGCACGCAGACGGGTGAAGCCAACTCGCTGCAGGGCGGGGCAGGTGCCGATACGCTCTATGGCGGCGGCGGTGGCGATACGCTCACGGGCGGTGCGGGCAACAACTTCCTGATCGCAGGCTCTGGCCAGCATCAGCTCCTGCAGGGAACCACCGGCAACACAAAATTGTACGATGGGTCGGCTGGTGCGGGCACCGACACGCTCATCGGCGGTGCAGGCAATGATACTATCATTGGCCAGCAAGGCGATTACTTCCAGGATACGGGCGCGGCCGGATCGAAGAATGAATTCTGGCTTTATGGCAGCTCCGGAGCGTCCTCGACGCTGCAGGGCGGCGCGGGCGACGATACCTTCCACGTTGAAACCAAGATTGGCAACGATACGATTATCGGTGGCGGTGGTACGGATATTGTCGGTTTCAACGACCGTTCGCTCGGCGACGTCAAGTCACTCGATCCGACAGCGCCCGGCAGCTACACCATCACCTTCAACGATGGTCAGGAAATCAAGGTCACCGGCATCACGGAGCTTTACTTCACCGACCAGGTGGTCAAGCTCACTTAATTCCGCTGATCGGCGGATTGGAAAGCCCCGCCTCGGCGGGGCTTTTTCGTCTCGACTAAGCTATTGAGCTCGCATCGTTTACCGTTAATTCGGTGAGAGTCGTGACCGGCTGGCAGGGGTCCGGTCGGCTTGGTAATCTCGGGCCAAGGTTTGATTGAGATTGTCCGGAGGAACGTCGTTGCCCCACAAGCGCATGCTCAACGCTGGCTCCGGTCCAGGTCCTGCTCGACGGATCGCCCGAATGACGGCGAAAGCGGATTGGGAAGAAGTGCGGCTGGACATCGACCCGGGCGTTCGGCCGGACGTGGTCGGCTCGATCAGCCGGCTCGATGCGTCCTTTGGCCCTCAAAGCTTTGATGCGGTCTGGTCCTCGCACGTGCTTGAGCATCTCTACGCCCATGAGGTTTATCCGGCGCTGCGGCAATTCCACCGGGTTCTCAAGTCAGATGGATTCGCTCTCATCATGAGCCCGGATCTGGAGGCGGTGGCTCAGTTCATCGTTGAGCATGGGATTGCCGCTGTGGCCTACGAATCGCCGGTTGGGCCGATACGTCCGCTCGATATGCTGTATGGTCACACGCGCTCGATCGAGGAGGGGCAACACTATATGGCCCACCGCACAGGTTTTACGCCGGAGCGGCTTGGCAACCTGCTGCTCAGTGCAGGCTTCCCCACGGTATCGGTCCGGAGCCAGGATTTTGAGGTCTGCGCGCTGGCGATAATGCCCGAGGCCGATGGCGTTGCCATTCAGAAGGAGCTTGCCGCCTGCGGCTTCGATTTTCAGGAGCAATTTGCCTAGCTTGTGACCGGAAGCTCCCCCGCCGCAGTGTTAAAGTTTATCGCAGAAGAGCCGCAGTGTTAAGGTTTATCGCAGAAGAGGTGGCTTTTTACCCCATGGAAGCGGGCTTTCCGCATAGCAAGATCACCTGATTTATTATATGAATTTAATAGCTTGGCCCGAAGCGTCAGAGCGTTAGATTTTTCGGCTCCGTCGGTAGGCCATATCGTTTCTTCTAGAGGTTAGAGACAGGACCCCAATGAGCTCCGAACTCGTTCGCGAAGGCGCCTCGACCGACCCCACACCCGCCTCGGCACTTGAGTGTCTTGTCATCGTGGCCCGCCAGCATGGGATGCATTTGACGCCGACTCAGCTGGTGCAGGACAATTTGCTTCGCGATCAGAACGTCTCGATCCCGCAGCTGATCAAATGTGCCGAGAATGCCGGCATGAAGGCCAAGGCGGTCAAGCTCGATTGGGCCCATCTGGCGCAGCTGAAGAAGGCACTGCCGGCGGTCGTTTGGCTTCGCAATGGCGCCGCCATGGTGCTGCTCTCCGTTGACGGCGATCCACAAAATATCCGCGTCACGCTCCGTGATCCGAACGCGGCGGACGACGCCCTGCTGGTCATCGACCAACCGCGGTTCGAGAACATTTGGTCGGGGGATGTCGTGCTGGTCAAGCGCGATTACGAGATTTCGGATGAGGACCAGCCGTTCAGCTTCGGCCTCATCACGTCGCTGATCTTTCGCGAGCGGCGCATGGTGCGCGATGTCGCAATCGCCGCGCTCGTGCTCGGCTTCCTGTCGCTCGCGCCGATCATGTTCTGGCGTCTCATGTCGGACAAGGTGATCTTCTACAAGGCGTACAACACATTCTATGTGCTCTGCGTCGGCATGCTGGTCGTGATCGCATTCGAGGCCGCATTCTCGTTCCTGCGACAGTTCCTGGTGCACCGGCTCACCTCGCGTCTTGACGTGAAGCTGTCCACCTACGTTTTCGAAAAAGTGTTGAGCCTGCCGATCGACTATTTCGAGCAAAACGCGGTCGGCCTGATCTCGCGCGACATCCGCGAAGTCTTCCGGGTCAGAACGTTCCTGGTTGGCCAATTGTTCGGCACCGTCCTGGATTCCACGATGCTGCTGTTCTTCCTGCCGGTGATGTTCTTCTTCAGCCCGGTCATGACCTTCATCGTTCTCGGATTTGCCGGCCTGATCGTGGCCTGGCTGGTGCTCATGCTGCCGGCTTATCGTAAAAAATCAGGTGCCGTCATGGCTGCGGAGGGCGCGCAGGGTGCGTTCCTGATCCAATCGCTCAACGGTATTCGCACCATCAAATCGCTCGCGCTCGACGCACGCCAACGGCATATGTGGGACGTGTTGGTCGCCCGCGTCGCCAAAGCGCGAATTGGCGAGGCCATGACCGGCACCATGATCCAAACCGTGGTTCGTCCCCTGGAGCGGCTCGCGGTCAACGGCTCCTACGCCATCGGCGTTTATCTGGCGCTCACAACGAATGATCCGATCTACATCGGTGCTCTGTTCGCATTCCTGATGCTGTCACAACGTGTGTCCGCGCCTCTGATGCAAATGGCGCAGCTCATCAATCAATACGATGAAGCGCGCACGGCGGTTTCGATGGTTGCAAAGCTTGTCAATCAGCCCGCGGAAGAAGGCCGGTCGGGTCATGGCGTGCGGACGCCGTTCAAGGGCCACGTCGAATTTTCCGGTGTGACCTTCAAATACAAGGGAACGGTGACACCTGCGCTCAACGACGTCTCGTTTGAGATCCCGCAAGGACAGACGCTTGGTGTCATGGGCAAGAGCGGCTCGGGCAAGACCACGATTACCCGGCTGTTGCAGCGCCTGCACTCTGATTATGGCGGGCTCATCAAGGTCGACGGCATTGACGTGCGCGAATACGATATCGACCATCTTCGGCGTAATGTCGGTGTTGTGCTGCAGGAAAACTTCCTGTTCAGCGGCACCATCCGAGAGAATATTGCGGCGGCCAAGCCTGATGCGACGTTCGATGAGGTGGTTCGCGCGGCGCGGCTTGCGGGCGCGGAAGAGTTCATCGACAAGCTGCCGCGCGGCTACGAGACCTATATATATGAAGGCTCGCCGAACCTTTCCGGTGGTCAGCGGCAGCGCCTTGCGATTGCGCGGGCGCTGATCGTCGACCCGCCGATCCTGATCCTGGACGAGGCCACCAGTGCTCTCGATGCCGACAGCGAGGCGATCGTCAACGCGAATATCGCCCGCATCGCGCATGGACGAACGCTTATCATCATCTCGCACCGTCTGTCCTCGCTCGTGAAGTGTGACGCTATTGTCGTCCTCAATCGCGGCGTGATCGACGATGTCGGTCGCCACGAGGAGCTCTTGGAGCGCAACGATATTTACAGCGGTCTTTGGCATCAGCAGAACAATCATATGATTGCCCCGGTTCGACGGAGCCCTAGCCTTGTCTCGTAGTCAGCAAGCCTCCCTTACGACGGTTCGGCAATTCCAGTCCGAGACGGATGCCATTCGCGAGGCGGCCGAGCCGTTGGTCGCCCGCGCCACCCTGTTGGTGCTCACGGCTTTCGTTGTCGTGATCGTTGGGATCATGTGTCTGACGCGCATCGATCGTGTGGTCTCGAGCGTCGGCGGCAAGATCGTTCCGGTCGACCAAATCACGGTGTTGCAGGCGCTCGACCCCTCGATCATCAAGACCATCGACGTCAGGGAAGGGGATCAGGTCAAGACCGGGCAATTGGTCGCTACGCTTGACTCGACCTTTACCGCGGCGGATGTGCATCAATACAAATTGCAGATCGCGAGCCTTGAGACGCAAATGATGCGGGACAAGGCTGAGCTCGATGGAAGTGTGCTGGTCTTCCCCGATCGCAATGACGAGGCGTTCAAGAGCTATGCGGATCTGCAGGGGGCGCTGTACGACCAGCGCGATGCGCAGTACAGGGCGCAGCTGTCGAGCTTCAATTCCAAGATCGAGCAGACGAAAGCTACTATCCAGAAGCTCGAGAAGGATGACGAGCGTTTCGGCCAGCGCGAAGAGATCGCAAAGAAGGTCGAAGATATGCGTACGAGCCTGGCCGAGAGCGGCAGCGGTTCGAAGCTCAATCTCTATGTGTCGCAAGATCAGCGCATCGAACTGTTGCGGCAAATGGACAGCACGCATAACAGCCTGCTCGAATCCAAACATACGCTGCAATCGCTCATTGCCGATCGCAATGCTTTTGTCCAGCAGTGGCGTGCGCAGCTCAGCCAGGATCTGGTGCAGACCCGCAATAACCTGGATACGGCACGATCGTCCTACGAGAAGGCCAATAAACACCAGGATCTGGTGCGACTGACTGCCACCGAACCATCGGTTGTGCTGACGATGGCGAAGCTTTCGATTGGTTCCGTTCTAAAGCCGGGCGATCCCTTTATCACCCTCATGCCGATCGGCACGCGCCTTGAAGCGGAAATCAAGCTTGCGTCCCGGGACATCGGGTTCATTCGTTCGGGAGATCGCTGCACCATCAAGGTGGACGCGTTCAACGCCACCGAACATGGCACGGCCGAGGGCAAGGTGCGCTGGATCAGCGAAGGCGCATTTACGTTGGATGACGACGGCCGGGCCGTTGAGGCCTATTACAAGGCGCGTTGCTCGGTCGAGCACGCGAACTTCATCGATGTGCCCCAGAACTTCCGCTTGATCCCCGGCATGACCCTCACCGGGGATGTCAACGTCGGAACGCGATCGGTTGCGATGTATTTGCTCGGCGGCATGCTTCGGGGCATGAAAGAGGCCATGCGCGAGCCATGATGGCAGCCCAATTTCTCCTTTGGCGAGCCAAGGAGGTCTTGCGCGGGAAATCATTTCGTCACCGAAGGTCCCCATTCGATGCGGGGGTCGCTGCCTATGAGGCTGCACGCTTTCTTGACGCTTTTCACGCCTGGAGAGACGCGAGCAAGCTTGGCCATGCGGAAGCCGATCACCGGATCGCGCTCCTATACGAAAAAGGCGAGGGCGTTCGTGGCAGCATTGCCGAGGCCGTGGCCTGGCACGAGCGCGCGGCCCAGGCGGGTCACCTCGAAGCGCAATACAAACTCGCGCTGATATACCGCCATGGCGTCCAGGCCGGACTCGGGCCTGGATCAGCTGAGACCTGGCGGCGGTCGTCCGAGGAGCGCCTCGGCGAGAAGGCATCGTCGCTTCATGCTCTGATCTTTCCACATGGTACGGCCGTTGCCAAAAACTCTGAAGCTGCGTTTCGATGGGCCAAATCTGCGGCAGATGCGGGCAAGCCCGAGGCGCAGGTCTTGCTCGGTGATCTCTACACAAATGGCGAGGGCTGCGAGCGGGACCTCAAGGAAGCACTGAAGTCTTATATGGCGGCCGCGAAACAGGACTTTGCGGCCGGCCAGTTTGCGCTCGGCGATGTCTGCTTCCAGGGCCGCGGACTGCCGGAGAATTTCGAGCTTGCCGCCGAATGGTACCGCAGGGCCGCGGATCAGGATTACGTCCGGGCGGCGGTGGCGCTTGCGTTCATGCATCTGAAGGGCAAGGGACTGCCTGAGGATCATGCTGAGGCCGCGCGGCTGTTTGCAAAGGCGGCCGAACACGACGACGCCGTTGCGCTCTACCATATCGGTATCATGCGTCTCAACGGGGATGGCGTCGAACGAGACCGCGAACGCGCGGAAACGCTGTTGCGGAAATCTGCGCGCAAGGACTATCTGCCGGCGATCCTGGGGCTTGGCGAATTCTACGCTCTCGGAGCGGGCGCGGAGCCCGACCTGCGGGAGGCCGCGTACTGGTATCAAAGAGCGGCCGAGCGCGGCGATGTGCAGGCTCAATTCTTTACCGGCCGGTTCTTTGCCACGGGCGACGGCGCGCCGCCCAATCTGCGGGAGGCGGCTAAATGGTTCCTTCGCGCGGCCGAGAACAAGCATCCCACGGCGGCCTTCAACATCGCGACGTTTTTGGCCAATGGCACCGGCCTGGAGAAGGATATCCCTGCTGCGATCAAATGGTTCGAGGTCGCGGCCCAAGGCGGCCTGAGCGCGGCGAAGGTTCAGCTTGGCCGTCTCTATGCGGCCGGCGAAGGCGGGACAGACCAAGTGCAGGCCAGACAATGGCTCGAGCAAGCTGCCAATAGCGGCGAACCCGAAGCCAAGGTTGCCTATGCCCAATACCTCTTGCAAACGGACAAGGAACGTTCACTCAAACGCGCGACAGAGCTGCTCACGGAGGCTGCCGGGGCAAACCACGGGCCGGCAAAACTCATGCTCGGACATCTCTACGCGGGGCGACTTGGTGTTCCTCCTGTCCTGACGCTCGCGGCAGAATGGTATAATAGCGCTGCCGAGGCCGGATCCATCGAGGCCATGATGGAGCTTGCAAATATCAACCTTGGTCAGAACAAGCTCGGCGCCGATCCCAAGCAGGCGGCCATGTGGCTCGAGAAGGCGGCACGTGCCGGGCATGCGCTGGCCCAATTCCAACTCGGGGTGTTGTTCTGCACCGGCAACGGAGTTGAGCTCAATCTCCAGCGAGGCCTCGGATGGTATGAGGCTGCAGCCAAGCAGGGCCATGCTCTCGGGCAGTTCAATCTCGCGGTGATGCTCTCGAAGGGACAGGGCTGCGAAAGAAGCGCAGAGAAGGCGGTCGAATGGTTCGAGCGGGCTGCCGAACAGGGTATGCAAGCTGCACAGTTTTCGCTCGCAGAGGCCAATTACGGCGGACTAGGCATCACAAAGAATGTAGAGGTCGCAGCGACTTGGTACGAAAGGGCCGCGCAGCAGGGCCATGAGGGCGCTAAAGCGCGCTTGGCGGAGTTAAAGCAGCAGCTTGCCAGGCGGTGATTGTGAATTTAGTACCCGATGGCTTTCTGCTATCGCCAGAAAGACATGATAAAGCGAACTGGCCGGGACAAAGGTCACCAATGGTTGACCTTGGGCGTCTACTCTATCGATCCAGCCAGCTCTAAACGGACGTCCCAAGAACAAGTTCTGTAATGCATTCAGAAAGCCCATTGTGAGCCGAGGCGAATGGTCTAGTCCGCTTTCGAGGTCAACAACAGCAGCTTTGAGTGCTTCGCATGTGCCCCAGCATCTTCGGCTCAGGGTTCTTCGTCCGTTTCGAAGTCCAACAGTTTCGACGACGGCGCCGGCTTCGTCAAGTCCCTCAGAATAAGCTCGGTTTCGCAGCGCATTAATATCGCTCCGCAGATCGATTCCGCACATTTTGCTGTATCGTTCGAGAAGCCACATCCACTCGAAATGGTGGCCTGGCTCGAACACCGAATCGTCATGGTCGATGAATGTCCAATCATTATCATAAAGTTCGGGTAATGCAGCGAGAGGTCTCTGAAACAGACGCGTCCTAAAGAGCTCGAAAAGTTCGCTCGCAACTAAGTCGGCTTCAACCATTCCAAATGCGTCTCTGACCTCAAGCATTGCCTCGAAGAGGTGCATTTGTGGGTTTTGTCGGCAAAATTGATCGGGCCTAGGGAGCCCATCGATGAAGCCAAATGGCAGCCGAGCGTCTGCTAGGTTCGTCCGGATAAAGTGCAACAGGCCAGCTGCCAACGTAGCATCAACTTGATTTCCAAGAACGCGGCGTGCCCATGCTAATGCAAACAACAAGAAGGAATAGCTATAGGTATCGCTCCTGTCTTCGACGATTCGTCCATTCGTCTCGATCGAAAAGGCGAAGGGAGCTGAAGACGATCCGACGCGAAATTTTGTCAGCAGCGAGCTCAATGCTTTACCAACAAGGTATTCTCCATCGAACCACCCCAGCAGCGTCGCATGAGAGAAAACGTAGATCTGTCGGCTTTGTACCATAAGCCGATGTGGAATCCCTCGAACGGGTTTTCCAGAAAAATCGAGGCGCTCTTCAAAAAGGTTTGACTCAGCATTGAATCCTGTGGTCGACCAATAAGGAAGAGTCGCGCCAATCAGCCAGTCCTTCATCGAGTTGGTACTATTCGCTAAGTCAGCGAGCATGCGGTGTTTCCGATACAAGGCACCTGTGTTCAGAGATCGACTGGCTACCTTAGGATACGTGGGTCTCAATTGTATCTGCCGTTGCCGCTTTGCTAGTCCGCATCCGCTTCACAATTCCAGTAGTACTTGAGTTCTCGACGAGAGAGATAAGAATTACGCGACCGCCGTGCTTCTCTACGATTGATTTCCCGACGACTTGATCTGCCAAATAATCGGCGCCCTTCACGAGGACGTTAGGAACAACTTGGTTAATGAGCTCCAATGGCGTGTCTTCATCGAAGCAAACTACAGCATCCACAACGGAAAGAGCTGCCATCACTCGCGTTCGAGCTCCTTCCCTCTGAACTGGTCTACTTGGCCCCTTTAGACGCTTCACCGAGGCATCGCTATTCAATGCAACGATAAGACGATCGCAGTACGAGCGAGCCTCCGCCAAGAGCTGAATATGACCCTCATGAAGGATGTCGAAGCATCCATTCGTAAATCCGACCACCAAACCATCATTGCGCCACGCCGACACGCGATTCTCCAAATCTAACCGAGAGTGAAAGATCTTCGCATCGAGTTCAAGCTTCGGCCTAGAGAGTAGGGCGTCGCGCAGCTCTTGGTGCTCAACATTCGCCGTACCGGGCTTGCCCACCACGATGCCGGCCGCAATGTTTGCAAGGCGTGCACTATTCTCAGCCGTGCCGCCGCTTACTAGGCTCAAAGCAAATGCGGCTACAAGAGTGTCGCCAGCACCGGAAACATCTATCACTCGTCTCGCTGTTGCCGGATATCGATGGCATTCTCTGAGGCCATTCGTGAGCAATACTCCTTTGTCTCCACGCGTGACGAGAATGCCTTTGCAATCAAGATCTGCGCTCAATGTTGCGGCGGCCTGAATCTGCGATTCTTCATCATCAAGGTTGAGAGCGGCAGCTTGCCTGAGTTCCGAGAGGTTTGGGGTAATGTAGCTCGCGCCGCGATAGCGCACATAATGGGATCCTTTTGGATCAACGACGACCGGTCTTCCGCAATCTTTGGCGAATCTTACGATTTCCGTGATCACCCGAGGGGTAAGTAATCCCTTTCCATAGTCGGAAAGTAACACGGCGTCGTTCTTGCCAACCAACTGTTGGGCCCGTTCGATGAGATCGTCCTCTATTTCAGTCGCTATCGGGCGGGCATCTTCAATGTCGGCCCGAAGGAGGTGAGTGTTGTGTAATCGGGCTACGAACCTTCCTTTGACTGTCGTGGGTCTCCCATTCAGATGGACGAAATGCGCCGTCACTCCGGGCAAAATTCCGATGAGATGAGAGAGGGTTTGTGCAGCTTCATCGTGACCGATTCCGGCTATGAGATCACAATGCCCTCCAAGAGAGGCAATATTTCGCGCAACGTTGCCAGCTCCGCCGATAGTTTCCTCAAGTTCGTCCAGATGGATGACCGCAGCCGGTGCTTCAGGTGAAATTCGCCCCACGCTGCCGTAGTTGAACCGATCAAGCATCAGATCGCCAACGACCAGAATGCGGCGTGTAGCGAACGTCTCAAGAATGCGTTCGAATGGCTTTGTTTCTTCTGGTAACAAGCTGACCATTGGCTCTCTCGATCTCAGAAATCGCGGGGCAGTCGGCCTTCAGCGTAGCCGTGAGTTAGAAAATGCTGTTGCGGCGAGCTGATTTCTCCGCTTTCGATACCATGTGCGACGTCGGGATAAGTGCTTAGATACCAGTCCTCATCTACCGCCACCGGGCCCGGTCTGCGACCTTCGAAGTATCCGTTTTCTACAAAGTGATGCTTGGCTGATTTGTAGTCACCCGACTGAATCGCTTCATCAACGTCCGGGTATGTCCGCCGATACCAAGTCTCGCTGACGGGAACTCCCTTCAACAGATGCCGAATCATCTCTCGCACGTCCTTACCGGAAACGCTCAACCGAGTAGTATCGCTAAGTGTTCCGACTCCGAGACTATCGAGCAAGATCGAATAGGGTGGCACGTAGGTGGTTTCTGGCTGGCCCACAACGGACGACTGCGTCTTTTTTGAAGACATGCTCATTTCGGTCTCCTGCTTGTCCGCGTCTTGATGTTTTTCACGTCCGAGCGCGTATTGGCTTTCGAGGCGGGAGCTATGAAGCCCGCCTTTAGCTGAAGGAAAGGAAGGCAAGACAATAGCACCGAGCGCGGATGCAGTTCAGTCAAGCAAACCAGCCCTCGATGACAGTCCTCACGCTTTGCTGAGTAGCAAGGCGCGCAGGTCATCTCGCGCTTGATGGCAAGAGCAGCGGTGCCCAATGGCCCCCATTCGCGGGGATCCACAACGCCGGAGTGAATGCCAACGGTCGGAACGCCGAGCGCGGCCGCGAGGTGCTTGGGACCGCTGTTGTTGCCAACGAATAACGTGCAACAATCAATGAGGAGCGGGAGATTGGGAAGTTTCAAGCGCCCCACTAGGGAGGTCACGCGATCTTTGTGTCGGACCCGCTCGATCATGTCTTCAGAGATTGCGGCTTCGTCGGGGCCGCCGATAACAACGACATTTATGTCTGCAGCGTCGACCAGCATATCGGTCAGGGCTGCAAAATGCTGTGGTGGCCATTGTCGCATTTCGGTTCCCGCGGCGGGGTGTATGCACACCACGCGTCGCTCGAACAGGGTTGAGTTCTCAAGTTCGGACACCAGGCGAAGTTGCTTCTGACGCCAATCCGCCGGCTTTTTGATGACGCTGCGTTCCAAAATTCCCGCTGCGGACACTGCGTCAACCAGATTAATTAGATCATCCGCAACATGCTGCCGCTTCGGCAAAAACCGGTGATCCCCTTCCCAAGGCACGGAAATGTCCAACCAAGAGAATTGCTGTGTGCTCGGCTCGAAACCTGCCTTGATCGGCGCCCCGGTGTACTGCAGTACTTTTCGAGTGTCTGGATGCTTGCGCAAATCGATCGCTATATCGAAGCCATATTCCGATAGTTTCGTACGCAGAGCATCGAGATCTGCTTCCGAAACCTCCTTCTGTCCGAGTCCAGATCGGGCATGAAAGAATTCGAAGGGTATTATCTCGTGAATGGAAGGCTCGAGTGAAGCTAGCGTCTTCGCCGCAGGGGCAGTCAACGCGTAGAGCTCTGCGTTTGGGAAGTGCTGCTTTAAGCGCTGGAATGCGGGGAATGCCGTCAGGAAATCGCCGATATGATCAAGTTTAACGGCCAGAATTCGCTTGATCTGATCCTTGCGGTAGATCGGATGGCCGGCGAACACAACCTGGGTTGGTTCTGACTCATGCTGATAGTTGTCGCTATTTCGCGAAAGGTCCGGATGAAAAAATGGATCGCCTTCTGAAAAAATCCTCGCCCACTTTTTGGCAAAGGCAGATCGGTCATGCACGTCCTTCATGGTAGCGCGGCTCGCGAGCTCATGATGTATCAAGGTCGCAAACGGTGTGTAAATGTTGCGGTAACCGGCCGCGTGGGAGCGAAGGCAAAAATCGAGGTCGTTGTTAACAACCGCATGTGCCTCGTCAAAGCCTCCGAGTTCGTCAAATACGGATTTTTTTACAAGAAGGCATGCTCCGGTCACGCCGATTACGTTCCGCTGGGTCAAGGCAAGACCGAAATAGCCTGGATCAGTCTCGTCGCAAAATCGAAATGCATGACGCGCAGCATTTTCGCCTGAGAGGAATAGGCCTGCGTGCTGCACCTTGCGATCAGGGTACAGCAGCTGCGGCCCCACGATACCAACGCCCTCTTCAGCTGCCAAAGCTAATAAGGTTTCAAGCCAATTAGGCTCTATCACCTCAATGTCGTCATTCAAGAAGAGTAAATAAGAACCGGATGCTTCAGCAGCTCCAAGATTATTGAATCTCGACCAGTTGAACGGTTCTAGAATTTCGACAACAACATCGCAGTTGTCGCGAAGCCAGCCCTTCCATTCGTTATCTTCATCCAGAATGTTATCAATGCCAATGATCTCAATCTGTTTGTAGGTTGATCGTTGGCGAAGGCTATCGATGCAGGTCTTGACCAGGCCTCGTGCAGCACAGGTCGGAATAATGATCGAGACCAGCTCATTCATCTCGCGCTTGTGTCTGATGCGATAGCTGTGCTCGACGCGACCTTTTTCGACCGTCGCGTTGATATTTCGGCGTCGCAGTGCTTGCCGAAGCGCCTTTAGCTCATCTTTTCTGCTCTCGATCCCGGTGGGCGATCGAGAGCAGAGTACCTTCGGAATATGCTGAATGTTCTTGGCAAGTTCGGTCAATCTGCACACGGCGTCATAGCGCCCCGAATGTTCCAGCTTCGAAGGTTCCAGATTCGCAGCACTGATCACATCAGCTCTTGCACACCAAGGCCGGCCAACGTAGTTGCTCGAAAGAAGAAGATCGGGCGACCAGCTTGGCTTGAAGAATGCATCTACGGTCTGCGAAGCCGCATTGTTTTTCCGCTCGTCGCCATAGAAGAAGTCGGACCCCGGCTTGAGTGCGGACGCGCGGGCGAACTCGAAAAGAGCATCGCAGGAAAGAACATCGCCGGCGTCTAGCGGGAGAGTCAAACTTCCCGCCGGTAGGGATAATTTCTTTGAATGCGGCAACAGTCGCGGTGCAATAACAGCAAAGCTTGCTGCTATCTTGTTTACGATTTTCAGCGCCGAGGGCGAGCCAATGAGCAGAAGCTGCCAATTCGTATATGTTTGTTCGTTAAGAGCGCTAAGGCTCGACTTGACGAATTCGGCATTTGCATTTTCGCAATTTAAAGTTATCAGAAACGAAATATTAGGTAAGCGTTGGCTGACCGCTTCGGTCAAAAGACGCTCCAATACGGGAATGTGTTTGCGGAGCGACCACGGTCCAGCCTGCTCCTGGCTTTTCGTAACCTCAATCGTGAACTCGATCGTTTTTTCTAGAGCGGCTTCGGTAATTGCCGTGAGAGACACTAGATGTTGCCCTTCAGTAAGGGCGCGACGAGGTAGGGAGAAGGCAAAGCCGCTGAGCAGAGATCCGCCCCAGTCAGGGAACGCCGTCTCAATATCCTCTCGGCGCATGCCATAGTAGGCATTGCCCACATTGACTTTGTCGAGCTCAACCTTGATCGAAGAAATCCCGTCCCGAGCGAGAGCCCAACCGACGATCGAAAGACCTCCTGTGATCGGCTGTGCTGCGACCGAATCTTTCACAGTAGGATCGTCAACGAAGATTAGAACGCTGTCGACGGCCGGGTTGTTTTGCTCAACGATCTCAATTCTTTGAGGAGCTAGGGCGATCTTGAATGTCTGTGTCCCTCCGTCCTTCAGAACAACGTCAAGGGTGAAGATATGCTCGTCTCGGAGCGCTTCCTTTTGAATTGCGCCACTAAATGCAAAGCCGGATTGCCGGGAGCCTGGCAGTGCTGGAAACAAATTCCCAACATCAGGTCTTTCGGATCCGTATTCAGCAACGCCGATCAGTTCATCTTCTAGTAAAACCCGAATCTCTGCGACGCCGGCACTCGAAACGGCCCATCCCCTGAGCTTTATCAGCCCCTCCGTTGTGAGGACTGCCTCATCAGTTGTTAGTTTGTGAGTCTCGCTGACCTCGCGCGGTTTCGCAAAGGAGATCCGATCCACAGGGACCGAAACTTCGCGAACGATGCCGCCCATAGCATTTGCGGTTACCCGAATATATATGGGGTGCTCAAAATTGGTCGCATCAGTTGCTAAGAAGAAGCCTGATGTTAAAGAGTTCGGAAAATCTGGCCACGCAGACGCGACGTCCTGCCGTTCGATTCCGATTTGTGCGTTTCCAATCAGTTCATCGTTGATTGAAACAACGACGCTCTCGATTCGAGAATGGCAGATGGCCCAACCGCCCAATCGCAAGAGCCCGGCTCGGTCGATCGCAGCGCTCTCCACGTTGAGTTGCATAGCCGCGCCAGCGTTGGAAGGGTGATCGGACGTGCTTCCGGCTTTGCTTGCCGAGTGGGCCTCGACAATGTCAATAGGGATCTCCAAGGAGCGCTCATAACCGCCGCGGCTTTTTACAGTCACGCTAACATTTAGAGTTTCTCCGGGCTGACAAGATTCCGGAATCTGCAAAACGGTTGAAAAGCCAGAATAAGCAAATGCGATATGCTTGGGATAAGCTTTGGCAAGCTCAGGCCGGAACAGGCCGTGGCGTGCCAGTTGTGTGTTGGAGCCGCACTGGATGACAACGGCCTTGACGTGCTCGTGCGCTGCAGCAACCCCTTGGACGGTAACGTGGTTTCCAGGCGCAGCGGGGAGGACAGGATCTAGGTGGAGGAACACCTTGTCAGACTGCTTTGACCTCAGTTCTGAGGGAGGGCTTTGTTCGGGTCCCGTAGGTGCATTGATAGTGTTGTCGGACATGCTATGTTCATACACGCCTGTTGGCAATTATCTAGCAAGATTGACGCCAGAGTGAGTCTTAACGTTACCTATCCAGCGAATGGGCATATGATAGCCGCTTGGGTTATGTTCCGCACCTTAAATGCGTGGGTTTCAAGCTTACTTAGCGAATCGCAACGGTTAATAGGCGCGCAGTCTATTACTGGCATCTGACAATTGATGCAGATGTCTATTTTCGAAATGTGTTCTCTAAGGGTGCGATGACGCGAGTTTTTGCCATAGGGGCTTATGGAACGAACAACGTCGGAGATGAAGCTATCTTTGACGGACTATCAGTTATATTCCCGGGGTGTGTTCCGATCCATATTGGGAAATCAGACCGTCCAAATGCCGTTTTCTTCGAGGATGTGCTCAAAAACCCTGAGTTTTTTCAGCGGGGCGATCTTCTTATAGTCGGTGGTGGAGGCCTCCTGTACGATAAGAGAGCCATCAGGCTCTTTATTGAATTGGCAAGGGCGGTCGATCGTGCTGGAGGTAAGCTTCGCATTCTTGGCTTGGGTTGTGAGGCCGCGGATGAGGCGTACTACGAGGACATACGCGAGCTCGTGGGTCTGACGGATACCGTCGAAGTTCGAAGTTCTATTTCGCAAGAAATCCTCAAGCGGATTACAGGCCGAGAAGCAGTTTTCCGAGAGGATTTTGCATTTTTTTTGCGCTCAAAGATCAATCAGGCGGAAGGAAGTTGTGATGACGTGCCTCACATAGGTATTGTAACTTCGGGAGATTACCTAGAAGACATCTCCGAATTGTGTCGAGTGATTAAGACATTTACCGCCACACCAAAAGTGAAATTCCATCACATTCCTCACTCGAGAGCGTTCTTCGATCCTAGAAACAACGACTTGACAGTTGGTCAACGCGTGTGGTCGTCGATCGACGTCTACTTTGGCAACCGAGAACAGTTGTTTTTCACTGAGTCATTTAGTTCTGATCCCACCAAGGTGTTGAACCGATATCGGAAATTAGATGGCGTTGTATCACGCCGCTATCATGGACTGGTGTTTTCAAAGATCGTTGGCATTCCTCATATGGGAATGAACGGTGAATCGCTGAAGAACGGCTCCTTCTTCGCCGACCATAGTTCCAATCTTTCTAGAATCTCGCGAACGAGCGCGGATTTGTTCCGGACATTCGCCGAGTTCTTTGAGCTTGTTAGGGATGTCAAACAGCGCACAACGGTGGATGAAAAGAGTTTCGCTGTAGAGCCCTTGCGGGGTTCATTCGAAGACTTCGGGCGTGCCAGGCCACCAAGCGTTGCAATCGGACTTGGTGACTATGAAGTGTGCCTCTTCTGCGAGCTTTTGGCTAAGGGCGCAGCTGCTGCGGCGGCCGGAGACTTACAAAGTAGACAGGAAATCGTTGCTGTACTGAAGAAACTGTCGCTCCCGCCGTTCGCTACCATCGCGAAACTTTTGGATCGAAAGGCCGAACGTGCTGTCGACAACAGCGAGGTTTCCAGAATTATTAAAGAACTGTTGTCCGATTTGCCGTTCAACGAAGGATGGTACGTTACAAGATATCCCGATATCGCGAAGGCAATAGCCCGCGGATCCATTCAAGATGCTCGTTCACACTATATAGATCTCGGTTATTTTGAGGGGCGGCGGAACGCACCTTAAAGGTCGTCCGTCTACGACTATTGCACTTTTGCTGCCGCCGCTCGGAAAGTTTCATTTCCGATGAAGATCGCAATGGGTGATCGTGCCATCATGGACCGATCAAGCGACACTTCGCCTTGTAGATTGGTGCTGAGCGTTGCCAACGGTAACGTGCTTTGCCGAAGAGCGATTTTCCTTCGACCAATTTCTCTCCCGTCCCGACTCAAAAATATCACCGCAAGGTAACCGGCTCTCCCCACGTCAACGCTTGTGCGAAGGGGGATGTCTAAATGATAGCTGCCGGGCCAAACTGCAAAGGTTTGAGAATTCGCCTTGACGACTTGGCCGCGACCAACGCTGTATTCAAAGGCGCCATCTTGCATTAGTTGTCCCATGGCAACCCTCTTCTCGCCGCCAGAGTCACCGTACTTCATAGTTCCGATCGTAACGTCTCCCGTTCCAGCGCATCGACATTCAGCATTTAGGCGGAGGGCAATTAAAGCGCTTACAGCAGCTTGCGGCACTTGACCCTCTCTTATCAAGGAAGCCAAAGGCCCACTTCGCCCGTCCTGCAGTGCCGATATTGAGATCTTCGCATTCGCTATGGGCTTTTCGTCAGCGTCGGTCAGTCGGGCGTAGAATCTCTCGGCGTCTGCTGATAGCGTCAGCTTGGTTCGCTTGCGGGCATAACGATTCACAAGGTTCGTCATCGTCCCAGGTGTGACTTCAGGAACCATGTTCGCTGGGCGCCGCATCCATGTCTGCAGGACCACGTCACTTGGAATGATGTTCAGTTGCGTCTCGACAAATTCGAAGCGTTCCTCAGCGTTCTTTGCCCATGCTACATCGTCCTGGTCATCCTCATCTCCATTATAGATGATTCCGAATCGGATGGAGCGTGCATCAAGTTCATTCTTCAAGGAGATGAGCTCTCGATCGGAGTTCATTACCCAATCAATGTCTACGTGAAAAAAATCCAGAAAAACGCCGGCTTCACCAAGGGCATCGACCCAATTAAGAAAAGTATCTAGCAGCGGAATTGATTGGAGTTGGCTAACTGGCTCGATGTCGCCGACTTGCACCCTAGGAAAAACCTGCCTCACCTCGGTCACCCCCTTTGCTACGGTGCGCGCGAGATCGGGCAAGGGGGTCTGACAAGCATTCTTGCCAGCAAAAATATGCCCAAACCATAGTGGCTCATCAAACGCGATGTATGCCAACTCGCCGCCCAAGGACTTTACTCGCTCAGCCGCTCGCAACATTGTTAGCGGCGAAGAATAGCCTTCAACACCTTGCCCACATTCCTCCCGGCTGCTCGTTAGAATAAGCGCTTCCATCGCGAGTGAGATTTTTCTCCTTTTTAGGGCGGCGAACATTTGCCTGAGATCGTCATCCGATCCATTAAGGATCCATTGCGTCGAAGTTTTAAACACATCCAAATGTGATGCTGCTTCCTTCCACGAGTCGCGTTCTTGAAACAACTTCATGTAGTCCGAAGGACTCGCATTCATCGTTTTGCGCACGAACGGATCAACTCCCGAGAGCCAAATTCGCTGAGAGTGGGCTTCTTTGGCTTGCATGCAGGTGGCCGTCGCGACGAAGGCGATAACGGCGGCAAGCAGTTTCAGGACGTGTTTCATGCGTTGATATGTCAAAGCTGTTGCGCGTATGCGCGCTCTGAAATTCAAACTAGATCGCAACTACGCTGCAAATCGGCACTCAGGGATGCGGCTTAGAGGGCGTAGTCTTCGGCGCGGGACAACTGACCTGATGGTTGCGTCGAGCAAAGGTCACTCTAGAGAGGCCATGAATTCAAGATTCAGAGTGACTTTCGCCGAATCAGTTTTTCAAGGATGCCCTCTTCTGTTCGTTTGGTCATTCCGCTGGGTTTTCTGTGGAAGGAGCTGCGACTCCAATGTTTTGAAGTCCTCTTGTACCTAACCTGACAGTGAATTCCGACGTGACTTTGCAACTCACCCATGTTTAGGATGACTGTCTTCTCGCTCCAGCCATCTTCAGTAGCCGCGTATTGGCCGAACGCGCGGGTAAGAAGGCCGGGGCCAGTCGCGAGCCATAAGAAGTCCGCATCTCCACGGTTAATTGCTTCTCCAGCCAATTCCAGCGAGCGTTGGATGACTGGATGCTTAGGTGTGGCGGCAAGAAAATTGTTTCCGAGTGTACCGAAATCCTCCTGAAAGGCGACGAAATCTGCGTCAGGGTGAACGAACTCAGTTACGGCCTTCAAACAACGATCGTCCGCGTCCGCGTAAAACCCTCCGAGAGTTGAAAGGCAAGCTAGTCTGAAAATATCGGCGCGCTGTGCCGGTTCTTGTGATCGAAGATAGGCGTCGAGAATTCTGCTAGAGTGGTTTCGGCGTATAAAATCTTGTGCTGTTGCGTCATTGAATAACAAATACTCAAAACTTGGATGGTTGTCCTTCCAAGTTCTCATTAAATCCGAAATCTCTTCAGGAGGATTTGTGTCCCAATATTGTATGATCCGTGCCGGGATACGTGGGGCGTGAGATCGATAACAAGGTCTGTAGGGGGCGCGGTCGAATCTGCCGCACTGTCGAAGTGCAATCATGAGCATAATCGACGCGGGCGTGTAGTCGGGATTCTTAAGAATAAGATTACGCAACTGTGTGATCTGCTGATTGATCTCTAGCTGCCGTATCATGCGCATTTCTTCCAGAAGCTCAGCGTCGAGCGCGAACTCGTCTATCAGTTGGCCGATGTGGGTTTGGGAGATATTGGACGAATTCCCCTTGAGAATATTTTCGGTCGCGTGGATTTCTTTCTGCCGGCGCAAATGATGGCGGGCGCCATCAATATCCAGTAGTTTGAGTGTAGTTCGTGCCAACTCTGCATGAGCGCCAGCATCGTCTTTATTCGCTCTTAGCGCTTCCCGATAATGGGCGGCTGATTTTTCTAGTTGCCACCGCGCCTCGGCGAGTTTTCCTTTGAAAGTATCGATTCGCGATAACTCATGCAGCGTAGTCGCACGGAAGTTCTTCAGGGCCCCTTCGGCTGCGGAGTGGGCGCCGCTATCGAGGAAAACCTCCATTCGTTTCGTCCACAGTAGGAAATTGCCGGAGTGACGCGTTGCGTGTTCCGTGAGAAGGGAGCCTGCACCGGCCCAATCACGCAGCCGTCGATATCCGTCAATCTTAGCCGCAAGGATGTCAGGATGGTGGTTCAGGCGCCTTTCAGCCTCATCCAGCACGGCGAATGCTTCGGTCATCCGCCCGAGCTCAAACAACAACCGGCCAGCGCGAACGAACGGAGCAGGATGGTGGGGATGAGTCTCGATCCAGATGTTGCAAACCTCAAGTGAGCTTTCTAGTTCGTCAGCAATTAAGAAGTGCTCAGCGGTGTGTTCTAGCGCCCCAAAATGTGTCGGCTCCGCTTCGATCGCTCGTTGCAACATCGCAATCGATTCGCGAGGGCGGCCGAGTGCGCGAAACTCGACTGCTAGTTCGGTCATTATTTGGGCGGAGTTCGGGTACCTCTTTAGGGCAGTTTGCAATATCTGGGAAGCGGTTTGGCGGTCGCACTGCTTTCGCAGGATATAAGCCTTCTGCAAGATTGCCGTCAGATTCGCCGGGTTTTTCGTGATAACCGATTCGATGATCCCGTCCGCCTCAAGAAAATTACCGAGCTCTCTATGCTCCGCGGAAATTTCGAAGATCGCGTTGGAAGTTGGGTCAATCTTATGAGCTTCCTCGAAGCAAGAGAGAGCATCGTATCTCTTTCCCTGCTGCCGCGCTATATAGCCAAGCATTAGGTGGATTTGGGCATTTCTGGGATGATGGCCTAGCGCGGTTTTGCAAAGGTCGTAAGCGGCGCTTAGGCGAGAGTGCGAAATGAGGTGCGAAGCTAAGGTGCACCGCACGCTCACGTTGTTCGAATGAGATTGCAAAAGGTGTTCAAGTTGTGTGATTGCTTCTGAGGTCTGTCCTAGACCGCGCAGATCATTGGAAATCTCGATCTGGACTCCAATATGACCTGGGTCGATCTTTGCTGCCGCCTCGAAGGCGGCAAGGGAGGCGAGGCGGTCGCCCTGCCGTCGCTTGAGATGGCCAAGCCCAATGAGTGCGCCGGTGTTCGTGGGCTCTCGCGCGATCAGGCGCTGCAGAAGCGCCTCCGCCTCATCGAAGCGGCCAAGCTCACGCAGATCATTGGAGATCTCGATCTGGACGCCGCTATGACCGGGGCCGATCTTTGCTGCCGCCTCGAAGGCGGCAAGGGAGGCGAGGCGGTCGTCCTGCCGTCGCTTGAGATGGCCAAGCCCAATGAGTGCGCCGGTGTTCGTGGGCTCTCGCGCGATCAGGCGCTGCAGAAGCGCCTCCGCCTCATCGAAGCGGCCAAGCTCACGCAGATCATTGGAGATCTCGATCTGGACGCCGCTATGACCTGGGTCGATCTTTGCTGCCGCCTCGAAGGCGGCAAGGGAGGCGAGGCGGTCGTCCTGCCGTCGCTTGAGATGGCCAAGCCCAATGAGTGCGCCGGTGTTCGTGGGCTCTCGCGCGATCAGGCGCTGCAGAAGCGCCTCCGCCTCATCGAAGCGGCCAAGCTCACGCAGATCATTGGAGATCTCGATCTGGACGCCGCTATGACCGGGGACGATCTTTGCTGCCGCCTCGAAGGCGGCAAGGGAGGCGAGGCGGTCGCCCTGCCGTCGCTTGAGATGGCCAAGCCCAATGAGTGCGCCGGTGTTCGTGGGCTCTCGCGCGATCAGGCGCTGCAGAAGCGCCTCCGCCTCATCGAAGCGGCCAAGCTCACGCAGATCATTGGAGATCTCGATCTGGACGCCGCTATGACCGGGGCCGATCTTTGCTGCCGCCTCGAAGGCGGCAAGGGAGGCGAGGCGGTCGTCCTGCCGTCGCTTGAGATGGCCAAGCCCAATGAGTGCGCCGGTGTTCGTGGGCTCTCGCGCGATCAGGCGCTGCAGAAGCGCCTCCGCCTCATCGAAGCGGCCAAGCTCACGCAGATCATTGGAGATCTCGATCTGGACGCCGCTATGACCTGGGTCGATCTTTGCTGCCGCCTCGAAGGCGGCAAGGGAGGCGAGGCGGTCGTCCTGCCGTCGCTTGAGATGGCCAAGCCCAATGAGTGCGCCGGTGTTCGTGGGCTCTCGCGCGATCAGGCGCTGCAGAAGCGCCTCCGCCTCATCGAAGCGGCCAAGCTCACGCAGATCATTGGAGATCTCGATCTGGACGCCGCTATGACCTGGGTCGATCTTTGCTGCCGCCTCGAAGGCGGCAAGGGAGGCGAGGCGGTCGCCCTGCCGTCGCTTGAGATGGCCAAGCCCAATGAGTGCGCCGGTGTTCGTGGGCTCTCGCGCGATCAGGCGCTGCAGAAGCGCCTCCGCCTCATCGAAGCGGCCAAGCTCACGCAGATCATTGGAGATCTCGATCTGGACGCCGCTATGACCGGGGCCGATCTTTGCTGCCGCCTCGAACGCGGCAAGGGAGGCGAGGCGGTCGTCCTGCCGTCGCTTGAGATGGCCAAGCCCAATGAGTGCGCCGGTGTTCGTGGGCTCTCGCGCGATCAGGCGCTGCAGAAGCGCCTCCGCCTCATCGAAGCGGCCAAGCTCACGCAGATCATTGGAGATCTCGATCTGGACGCCGCTATGACCTGGGTCGATCTTTGCTGCCGCCTCGAAGGCGGCAAGGGAGGCGAGGCGGTCGTCCTGCCGTCGCTTGAGATGGCCAAGCCCAATGAGTGCGCCGGTGTTCGTGGGCTCTCGCGCGATCAGGCGCTGCAGAAGCGCCTCCGCCTCATCGAAGCGGCCAAGCTCACGCAGATCGTTGGAGATCTCGATCTGGACGCCGCTATGACCGGGGTCGATCTTTGCTGCCGCCTCGAACGCGGCAAGGGAGGCGAGGCGGTCGCCCTGCCGTCGCTTGAGGTGACCGGCCGCGACGCGAGCTTCGATATCTTGAGACAGATCGAGATCAGGAATGATAGCTTCCCTTGGCTCAGACAAACATACGGGCGGGTATGGTGCAATATTCAAACGGAGCACTCGACTTACCGTGGGTCATAGTCACAGTAGCCTTTTATTTTCTTGCACTTAGCTAACCTGGTTTAGTACCTTTATTGACTATGCGGCCAATAATTTCTCCGTTCAGCGACTGACTGCGATCGTTCGCATGTAACTAATCTTTCTGAGGGCATGAAGGCGAACCCATGATACCCCCTTATTGCTGCCTGAAGATACTTCGGTAAGCGTCAGCTGCCATCGGCACTTTGTTGTTATCAAAGTAGATTCTCAAGACAACGGAAATGTCTTGATATCGTTTATATTGGGCCTATCCCGATATCTTACTAACACCAAATACGTCAACGTGTGCCTTAGAGTGCTTCACGTCGTTCCCGTCTCCTCAGATTTGCCTCCGGCAACGAAATCTGCCATCCAGGGGCGGGCAATGACCACGCACAGGCTGGGCGATGGGCGAGGGATTTCAGGCGATCGTTAATCTGTACGTCAAGATGCAGAACTACGCTGCCTTGGAGGAACAGAAGTTGCACCGCTTGCAACTCCTGACCCAGTTAGGGCAAATTTCCGAGTTCACGGCGGCCCGACAGGCAATTCAACAAGACATCGATCTCATCAACCTTGCCTTCTCTAACCGACTTAAGACCGCCCAGCTGCGATACCACTTCGACACGTTCACACATCAGAAGATTGTCGGGTGGGCTTACTATCCGGAGTTTCCAACCAACCGCGCCGTACTGACCATACTTCGAAACGACACCGAGATCGCGACGGTCACGGTCAATACATTTCGAAGTGATTTACTAGTGGCCGGCTATGGCGATGGTAAGTGCAGCTTCTCACTCGATTTGCCCGCGGACATGGAGCTGACCCAAAACACAACCTTGGAAGTGAGAACCTTCGGCGGAACCACGCTCGCTCGCCGCACCATTGAGAGTGGCCCCGAGTGAGCAGCCCGCGTCGTCACTAACCAGACCATTCCCCCCATCGACAAGAGATATTCTCAGGGCCGTCGAATGTACGCTCGATTGCCTCGTAAAAACAGCGTGGACAATGTCGCCGTGAATTTACCGAACGCACTTGTCCTGTGAACTAGTCTCAACTTGCTGGGGTACTTTTACTCTGGCACACTACCCCTGTTAAGACTCTAAAATATTGGCAACATGCAGCTTCCCGTTCCGCAACAGCATGCTTCGCAATGCAAGATTTGCCAGGGTCGAGCTGAGCTTTTTGATGTTGTGGATTTCAATAAAATTTGCAGCGAAACCCTGCCCTATGCATTTGGATTACGCGGGGAACCAGTCTACTACTTCCAATGCTTGGATTGCGGGTTCATCTTTACGCGTCATTGCGACACTTGGTCCAACAGCGACTTCGCAGAACGCATCTACAATTCCGACTACAATAGGGTCGACGGAGAATATCTCGACATCAGACCAAGACGCGAGGCATCGAGGCTTGCCTCAACTTTCCCGAGAATCGGTCAACTCTTGATGCTGGATTTCGGCTCGGGCAATGGCGCGCTTTCCCGTCACTTAGCAAAGCTTGGAGTTTCCAGCGTCACCAACTACGATCCATTCTCCAGTCCGCTGCGCCCCGCCGGATGGTTTGATGTCGCCACGGCCTTCGAAGTCTTCGAGCACGCGCCGGACCCAATAGCGACTGTTCGAGACGTCCTCTCATTTATGAAGGACGACTGCGCGATCCTGTTCACCACTCTAACTCAACCGAAAAATATATGCGAGGTTCGAGGTGGGCATTGGTACATCGCCCCTAGAAATGGACACATCTCCATCTACGGAGATCGCTCTCTTGCCAAACTCGCGAAGCTCTTTGATCTGCAGTTTGCTTCTGATGGCAAATACCATGCATTTTTTCGAGGTATTCCGCCGATCAGGCTCAACGCGAGCCCGACCTTTTTCGTCGATCTTTTAGCTCCACTTTCGACCATAGCTAAGGGCTGGAGCGTAATCGAGGATTCGCATCGGTGGACTTCCGAGAGTTCAGTGAACTGGGATTTCACCTTGCCGTATGATGCCAAGGTTGTTTTCACAGTGCCGTTTCATTCGGAGATTCGCCCAGCGTTCGCTAGTGAGTGCTATGTTTTTTGCTCTGATCGCTGGGCCACTCTCGAAAAAGCACGAGGGCTTCAAAAGTACGAGCTGAGCGCAACTCTGGATCTTCCGAAGGGCGGTCATGTCGTCACGCTGCGAACGCCAGAGCCGCTGCGGCCAAGCGACCTGCATGGTTCAGCGGATAAGAGACGGCTCGGCCTTTTTGTAAGAATGGATACAGACTAGTCTCGATTTGGGCCGCTGCCTTGCGCCTCGTCGCTTTGACTTTAGCTCCAAGATTATCAACGGAACAACGCGGTTTACCTTAAACTGGGCACTGCCTTGTTACTGTCATCTTGCGCGGTTATCTCTAAAATGCCCGTGAACAACGTGAGAATTTGAGATGTCGCAATCATTTGGCTCCAATCGTGACCTGCTTCCTCAGGATCGTTCCAAAGAACTGGAGGAACAAGAGATGGTTGCCAAGATCTCCGAAGCAATTGCTCGTAACGCCGAAGCTCAAGCCCGCAACGCGGAAGCACGGGCTCGCATTGCAGAGGCAAGTGTTAAAGAGCGGAGAGCGCTGCAAGAATTGAACGAGCTTGGAAAATTGGTCAGCTGAGCAGGGAGGCTTCGGTTGCGCCGGCATAGCATGCAAGGCAGGCTGCCTCTCTGAATCATCGCCCCTGGGTGCTGGAGCGCCGCGGGTGAATGTCTAAAGGACGTTGGGCTTATATTGGGGTTTAAGTATTCGCTCTACGTTAGCGTCCTGCTCTCTGCAGCCATGCAACAGCCGGCAAGCATTTGAGCGCTTTTGGCCTGCCACTGAGTATTTCCTCCAGAAGGAGTTAGAGTCCGGCCTGAACCTGAAGTGCTCCCCAAAACTAGGCCAGCTGATGCTGGAATTTTCCGGGGTTTAGCTCATGCCGGCGGGGGCGCCGATGAGCCATTCAACAGCGATATCGGCGCCTTGTTGCCGATCGCGCTATCACGCGTTGGAGATGTCCGACGTCGAGCACCTGGGTCCGTCGGAGAAGACCGCCCGTACGTCCGTTTGCCCACTCCAGAGCGAAGGCTCGGGTTATCAGGCCCGGGCCGGTTCAAAGCCAGACCAGATCGGTATCGCCGCGGTTCATGGCCGCCGTGCCCATGTCGAGGGCGCGAACGAGGACGGGATGCACTAAGCGTCACAGCGATGAAGTCGCTATTAATCGAACTTGTCCTCCTGACCGAAATGCCCCTCACCCGATCAATCTCTGAACAGGGCTAGATTCCCATAACTTCCTCGCGACAGGAAGGGGTGATATCTGCACGCTGGTCCACCAGGTTTTCTCGTTACCATGTCGGTGCAGCTCGCGGTGGTGGGGCCGGCAGAGCGGTACGGTAAACTCGTCACTCACCTTTCGTCCGAGCGCTCGTGGTTGGGCAAACCTGATATGATGGGGATCCGAGGGCGACTGTTTGCAGATCAGGCAGGGCTGCCCCCGAACAAACAAAAGGTGGGCCTTGCTCCGCTTGCGCGGAGGCTCTTTCGGGAAGGCGAGAGCGGGAGCGGGGTGACCCACCTCTACTTCGGCCTTCTCGCTGTCAGCTACCTCTTCTGTAACGGGCTGCAGAGTGGGACCTTGATCTGCTGCTGATGAATCTTGTTTGCTGACGTTTGCTTCGCGAGAGGCCACCTCCTGGAGCTGCAACTGATAGGCTGCCTCGACGGCAGTTACGTCTGCTGCCTGAAGAGTGTTTTTGATTGGTAAGTTGATCTTGGCCCAAGCAAGCAGGTCCTCGCTCAGTACTAGGCGTTTAAGTTCGCCGAGCATGCGCGTCCGCAACTCGGCTGATTGGTGCGAATCCAGCGTCGGCGCGCGGTTCAGAACACTTTTTGTGGGTTTGCCCTTTGGTCCTTGAGCGGCTGGTGGAAGAGGAGTCGTCGGCGCGGGGACAACCAAGTCTGGCGCGTCCAGATCGTCCTCTCCGGCGATGCCGACCAATGTAAAAAGGGCGTAGCGCCGGGCATATGTGAGCGCGGCGCCCATTCGGTGAGGCGCATCGGTTTCCTTGCCGGCGCAGACTGGCCAGTCCGACGATATCCATTCCCCGGAGGAATGTGCGAGCATCGTCGTCAAACGGATCTGCCCAGTCTCAACTTCGATGCGCGTGGTCTGGATCGTCGCGATCTCCTGCTGGCTTAAAGTTTTACGGACAATATCCAGCCCGCTCGCGAGCGAAGCGTAGCGAAAACTCCGATCCGCTTCCCGTGGAAAGGGGGACTGAATCACAGCCGTGAGACTCTTTTCCGGATTGGTAAGCTGGGCCTGGGCGCGAGCCAACGCTGCCGCAATGGTGCCGATGCGCTCACTGGACTGATGCATGGCCGACCTCCGTCTGCATGGCGTCAAAGCTGATGGCGCCGGACTTCGATCGTTTGGCCCTGATGCCATGCCCGATCGCCTCCTTGGCGTCCTCCGGGACGAGCTTCTTGAGCTCTCCCTTCGCGAGTTCATGCTCGCCATGGGCATTTCGGGTTCGCAGGTAGGTTGCGGCAAGTTCCGCCCAGGAGTTCGAGCCGCACATGTCGACGACCTTCACCGCCTCCAGCCGGGGCCGGGGGGCCTCGATCCCGAACAGGACAGGGGGCTCGCCGGTCTGAACGCAGCGCCAGAACCGCTTCTCCGCGGTCAGCAGCAGGTGTTGGTAGAGCGGATCGGCAGTGACGGTGATTTCGACCCACTTGCCTCCGCCCGTGATGATCGAGAGCACGGCAGAGCGTGTCGCGACGACCCACATGTTGTGCTGCAGCTGCGCCATATGCTTTTCGGCTGCCGCCTCTTCTGAGAAATTCCACGGCAGCATGAATTTGGCTTCGAACACCGCTCCAGTCTGAGCGACGCGTCCGTCCAGGGTGGCTCCCATCCACTTATGGACGGAATGCCGCACGTGGCGCTGGACGTCACGCACGGTTTGCTGTGAGTTGCGCTCGTACCAGGTGCGATTGAGGTCTTCGGTGATGGTCCCCAGTTGGACGATGAGCTCCCGGCTGAGGTCTTGCGGCTCGATCTCGCCCCGCTTTTCGCGCCAAAGCCTGACGAGCTTGTCCTGATCCTCTCCCATGATGGTCCGGGCGTCTGACCCCCCGATGAATTCGCGCCTCTCGATGGTCTTTGAAATCGGCATGGCTTATTACTCCTGATGAAGCCAATGTGCATTTGGCACATGTGACAATGGCACAAGAGAGGGCGTGTGACAAGTGCACAACTGAGGATGGCGCGTGCTGCTTTGGGATGGACAGTTCGGGAATTGGCGGCCGCTACAGGCCTTCATCGGAATACGATCACCAACATCGAAGTAGGAAGGTACGCTGGCGATCAAGGCACCCTGACAGTCATCAAGCGAGTGCTTGAAGAGCAGGGCATTGTCTTCATTGAAGCGAATGGTGGAGGTCCCGGTGTTCGCTTCAACGACCCCGCGCAGCAGCGCGCAAAACCGCGCCCATGACGATAGCTGGCCCACGCCCTTGAGCTTGCTAGAAGCTTACCGTCGAATTCGCGGGTCCGGGTGGCGCAGCTAGGCTGATCGCCGCTGGTGTAATCCAACGTAAAAAATGGTTCATGACTTCGATAATCGGTAGCGGGACGAACTCGCTCGCAATAATCTAGCAACGATTGCGCGTCTCGTCGGATATTGCATGTCGCGGCCCAAAAAGCAGAAAGAGCCGGCGAAGCGGTTTCGCAAGCCGAATGCGATGAAGCACGGCGCGTTCTCAGCGATCGACATCCTCCCGTGGGAGAATGCAGAGGACTTCGAAAGGATCTGCACCGAGCTGACGGACCAGTATCACCCCCGCGGCCCCGTCCAAGAAGACTGCATCAGGGGCATCGCAATCCTTATGTGGCGCAAGCTACGGGTCCAGCACAAGCGATCGATCGACTTCGCAGCTGAATTCGAGCGCATTGAATATAAAGTCCTGTGGCAGCATCCATTACCACTCTCTGATACATCTTTGGACCGCGCAAAGGCATTGTTGGAAAACGCACAGGATGCTGACCGTGTTCGTACTAAAACCGAATACGAAGAGCTCTTTCATTTTAGCTCAAGCCTCTACCGGTACATCAACAGTTCGCTCGTGCTGCACATGATCAGAATGCTCCCGAAAGAATTCGCAGATCACTTGCAAGAAAAGATACCGGAAGCGAACTTTCCGGATCGTTCGGACTGGGTTGTTGCGCTGAAACGCGAGGTCGACGAAGTGCTCCTCCCGATGGTGAAGAAGCGCTACGCACTTCCAACCGGATACTACGAGGCCGCCGCAAAGCTTGCGACATCCGAGCGGATATTTGCCGATTTGGATCTCGAAGAACGTTTCGACACAGCGATTGATCGCTTGTTGAAGCGGTTCTTCAGCTTACGTATTGTTTGAGAGTGAGCCTGCCGCCGCTTGTTAGTTTCCTAAAAGGTTCGTTCTGGTGTCCCGAAGATGCGTGATCCTCTCTGCGTCCCCAGCATGACTCACGACTCGACACACCGGTTTTGAGCGCTTTTCATTTGCTTCGATGGCGAGGAACGCTAGAACTCACCACCCTCATAGCGACCGCGCCGCGAGCACAAGCTGAACCTGGAGCTCCAATCTACAATGGACTCAGGAAAGTGCCAGATCAGAATTTCCGGACGCAGCAGTCATGAACGATTGATGAAGTGTGGCCAAAGTGGAGAATCAAATGAAGGCGTTTACCATGGTGTCACTCCTTGCCATTGTTACATCTTCGTCTGTTTGCGCGCAGAGGGCAGCTGAGTCACTGCCGTAGGTCACAGTTGATTGCTACCAATCGTTCGCGAGCAAGACCCAGTTCCCTGAGCACGATGACAAGGACATTGGAATCAGCAGCGATGTTTTTGAGAACCCGCTACTACGGTACAGGCTTCAGGTTGTTGGAGAAACCATACTTAAGATTATCTTGGACCCAGATCGCCCAGCGTTTCGAACTGAGTACGGCAAGACGGTCTGGGAGATGAAGAGTGATTTCACCAACAAGCATCAGATCGTAGCTTGGAGGGAGGACAAGACCGGTGCATCGTGAGACTTTTCACCTTCGATTTTGTGGATCTATTGTTGAGCACGGTTGACATCTCACCCGCGGTTTCGATTGCCGCCGGTATCGAGCTTCACGTCATGAAATGCAGTAGCACGAGACCCTAGATGCCATTCGGCTGTATTTCCCGGCCATTGTCTCAAGGCCGCCGCGTTGATGAAGACTGCAGGTGATTGCCAAGCAGGGCGGCTCGTGTCAGGGGCGGTGTTCCTGAGATTTTCCGATGAGACTGACCTCACAAGAAGTGTTCATTGGTGCCGGCAAGCACGCCGATGGTCGAGGCTGATGGCTGACGATCCAACTCTTGGCCTAGCGGTGTTAACGGTATCCGTCCGGTGAAGGCCGCCTTGCCGAATGAGGCGTGTTGTTGAGAACTGTCCTTATGGACAGTGATAGGCGCAGCGCCCAAGTCGAACGGCTTGAGGTGGTGGACACGGGCCGGCGGCGGCGCTGGTCCGAGGATGAGAAGCTCAAGATCGTCGTGGAGAGCTTACAGGCGCCGCGCCAAGTCGCAGCAACAGCGCGGCGGTATGGCGTTTCGCGCTCATTGCTGCTGCGATGGCGACGCTCGTTTCAGCCGGAGCCGAAGGATGCCGCCGATCAACCTGGCTTCGTACCGGCGATAGTGGTCGCGGAATCAGGGCCGACACCTTGTCCAGTCGCGCCGGCCAGCAGCGGCGGGTCGATTGAGATCGAGTTTACTGCCGGGGCTCGGATGCGGATCACGGGTACGGTCGACGCGGCGACGCTGAAGGCCGCCGTGGCGGCGCTGGCAGATGGACGCCTACGGTGATCCCCATTGCGTCGGGCGTGCGGGTGTGGATTGCGACCGGCCACACCGATATGCGTCGCGGCATGAACTCGCTGGCCTTGCTGGTGCAGGAAGCGTTCACGCGAGACCCGCACGGCGGCGACCTCTATGTGTTCCGTGGCAAAAGCGGCAAGCTGATCAAGATCCTTTGGCACGATGGACTAGGCATGTCGCTTTATGCCAAGCGGCTGGAGCGCGGCCGCTTCCTGTGGCCGTCGTCGGCTGATGGCGTGGTGACAATCACCCCCGCCCAGCTTGGCTACCTGCTGGAGGGCATTGACTGGCGGATGCCGCAACGTACCTGGCGACCGCGGGCGGCTGGCTGATCGCTGGGATTTGAATCGGTGGCACGATCAGCGGTTCGGACAAAGATCGCGTCTTGTGATTCTCTGGTCGACGATGGGTGCTGATGATTCTCTTCCCGACGATGTGACCACGCTGCAGGCGATGCTGCGCGCTGAGCGAGCGGCCCGGTTGGCCGCGGAAGCCGAGGCCCAGGCGGGGACATTGCTGATCGAGAAGCTCAAACTCACGATCAAGAAACTCCGGCACGAGCAGTTCGGACAGTCCTCCGAGCGAGGCGCATTGCTGGACCAGCTCGAGCTACAGCTCGCCGACCTGGAGGAGAACGCGGCGCAAGCTGAGACCGCGGCGCAGATGGCAGCCGAGAAGATTGCGGTGCCATCGTTCGAGCGCCGCAAGCCGGCCCGCCGTCCGCTGCCGGCGCATTTGCCGCGGGAGCGCATTGTCTATCCGGTGCCTGCCACCTGCCCATGCTGCGGCGACAGCCGATTGCGCAAAATTGGCGAGGACGTGACCGAGACGCTGGAGCTCGTTCCGCGCCGGTGGAAGGTGATCCAGCACGTGCGCGAGAAGCTCGTCTGCCGGGCCTGCGAAGCGATCACTCAGCCGCCGGCTCCATCGCACCCGATTGCGCGCGGGCGTGCAGGGCCCAAGCTGCTGGCCCATGTCCTGTTCGCCAAGTACGGCCTGCACCTGCCGCTTCATCGTCAGAGCGACGTCTACCAGCGTGAAGGCATCAACCTCGACGTATCGACGCTCGCGGACTGGGTAGGTGCCTCCGCGGCAACCCTGATGCCTCTGGTCGATGCGATCCGGAGCCACGTCTTTGCAGCCGAGCGCATCCACGCGGATGACACCACGGTGCCGGTCCTGGCCAAGGGCAAGACCCGGACCGGACGGCTCTGGACTTACGTGCGCGACGACCGTCCGTTTGCCGGCCCAGATCCGCCGGCGGCCGTGTTCTTCTACTCGCCCGATCGTGGCGGTGCGCATCCGGAGCAGCATCTCGCGGGCTATGCCGGACTGATGCAGGCCGACGCCTACGCCGGCTTTGGCAGGCTCTACGAGGCCAATCGCAAGGGCGGTCCGATCATCGAGGCCGCGTGCTGGGCGCACGGCAGGCGCAAGTTCTTTGATCTCGCGCGGCTCAGCAAGGCGCCGATCGCGGCCGAGGCGGTCAAGCGCGTCGATGTTCTGTTCGCCATCGAGCGCGAGATCAACAGACTTCCTGCGCAGGAGCGTTTGCGTGTGCGCCAGGAACGTAGCCGCCCTTTGATCGTCGAGTTGGAGGCGTGGTTGCGCGAGCAGCGCGCCAAGCTCTCCAGGAACAACGACACGACCAAAGCGATCAATTACTGCCTCAGCCGCTGGGGTGCATTTAGCCGCTTCCTTGATGACGGACGGCTTTGCATGTCGAACAATGCTGCTGAGCGTGAGCTACGGTCGGTCGCCGTGGGACGAAAAAATTGGACCTTCGCCGGGTCGGATGAGGGCGGCCGGCGTGCGGCTGCCATCTACAGCCTCATCGCCACCGCCAAGCTCAATGACATCGATCCACAGGCTTGGCTTGCCGACGTGCTGGCCCGTCTCCCGGATCATCCCGCCAAGCGCATCCACGAACTCATGCCCTGGAATTGGCGATCTCAGAACCTCGCTCACGCCGCATAAGCGCGGTCAGCCATCCGCTCAAGATGCCTAACCAGGGGCCATCACCGGATGCGTACTGTTAACGCCGTACCCACGCTGGTTGTTGGGCACGAGCACAATACAGACGAGGGTCCCCGCCGGATGGTGGGGGGCATCGCCGAAAGCGTCACTACTCCGGAGATCGACTTGGGAGCCTGAACCGGCTAGAACGATTCGCGGGGCCTCCTTTGGCAAGGAGCGGCTTCATGATGACTTTTCCTCGCACTGCGTGTTTTGCATTCACTGTCGGACGGCGTAATTGCGGTTGCATTTGCTGCCATCCCGAAAACCGCGACATCTTGCGGGACAGCGCCAAGTCAATTAAGCCGGTCGCCTTGCGTGCGCTGCAAGTGCTTAAGCCGGTCGCGGATATCTAAGCTTTGCGCCTGTGAGCAGGGGGATCCTGTGCGGAAAGCGATCTTGGCGGGTGCCACAGCGCTCGCCGCTTTTGCGGGTGATGACGACGTCACAGGCGCGACAAATGCGTGCGCAGCAAAGTTGTATTCAACGTTTGATCAGAGGAAATTCGATCAATGCGTCAACGCGTGCATTAAGTGCGAGACCGGTGTCATGACGACGTCTTCGACATCATGCAGGCTCAAAGGCGCCCGTTAGAGCGGCGCACGTATGGTACCGGATTGTTTGTCCAGCAGCGTTTACAACCGTTGTTGATTTGCAAAATTGCGACATTCCTTCTAAGCCGCCAAAAGCGTAGCCTCAGCGGCGAGACCATCGCGATAGCAGGGAAGAGTATGAACCTGCGAGGTGAGGGCGGCAAGTTCGGTAGCGCCCATGTAGTGCGCGCGATGTTCGGAATATGGTCGTGCCCAGTCACCTCGCCTTCTCGAGGCAAAGAGTACCCTTAGAGCGGCGTGCACTGTTCGCAAAGCTGCAGAAGCGGGCGTGAGGCACAGATGGGAAATTTACAAATCGAAGCCAATCGTAGAAATGCCAAATGGAGCACAGGTCCCAAATCGGTGTCCGGCAAGGCCCGCTCCAGCGCCAACGCGCTTCGCCATGGACTGTCACGACGGGAGACGAGCAAAGGTTCGTCAATCGAGCGCATCTGCTTGTCGATCATCGCCGCTCTTGGTATCAAGGCGACCGCGGATATCGCCCGCCAAGATCCATCAACTTCGCTTTGACATGCTGACTGCGCTATGACCTTGCTCGAACAGGTCGATGCAGAGAGTTTGCGCTGCCTCGAGCGCTACGAGCGGGCGGCGCTTACAAAGCAGAAACGGGCGCTTCGCGGTTTGGCCAAAGCGCAGACGTGATCCGCGAATAGGTCGGTTCCAGCTTCTCGTCGCGGCGCAGGACGTCAATTGGCTCCTGCAAGCGGCGGGCACTGCAGCTTATCCGCGTTTTCAAACCTTCTACATTAAACCACGTCTGCCAGTTTTTAATCCAGCCGATTGGGCAGCGTTCGCTCCGCCTGGGACCCAGCACCATCCAACAGCACCCGGCCCCGAGTTGCGCGCGAACGAAAGGAAACGCTTTGTTTCAAGGCACTAAGCGTTGATTGCGCAGTTGCACCACCGAGGGAGCAGCGCGGCCGCTGCGGCCAAATTGCTTCCCACGCTGGAGACGCGCAACGGCTCCATTTATAAGGATTTAATTCGTTTTAAATCGACGCTCGACGCTGGATGTCTGAGGCCCAATTTTCGCCAAACTCGAAGCCATTTTTAGCTTCGGGGCAGGACTAACCCGTAGGAGTCCTGCATATGTTAAGCCGAGTTTTTGTCGCGTTTGTCTTGGTCATTGTCGGGGCCACCGCTTCAGAAGCGCGCCGTTTAAATTTTAATAAAGCGCCTGAGTGCAACGTCACGATGCCCTGCGACTTTTCGTTTTCGCAACCATATCAATTCAGCAATTCACGACGATCGCGGGCGCTTCGGGTGGCGCGCGCTCGGATGTCGTATGCTGAAGCCACGGTAGACAGAGGACAAGTCGTTGGTAGCCGGCCGGCAGGCTGCCCTCGCGCCTTCTGCGGATGCGGTGCATCCATCAAGGTGTTTGGTCGCATCGTGCCGGACTTAAATCTCGCGTCCAATTGGCTACGATTTCCTCGCGCAACGCCGGCTCCGGGAATGGTTGCCGCGCGGCATGGTCACGTGTTTGTCCTAGAGCAGCATGTTAGCGGCGACGTATGGATGGCATACGATGCCAACTCGGGAGGAGGCGCCACGAGAATCCACGCGCGTTCTCTACGAGGTTATACGGTCGTCAATCCTCGCGCCTGAGGTGATCGCACGCCGGTGGGGCGTTTGAACAACGGCCCTCCGGCCGAGCGGCGACAGCAGCTATCAGCAGCCTAACCTTCTGCCTCCTTCGCGTGACTACCCGCGGATGGATGTCCGGGGTAGGCCAGACCGCGATGGGCGAGAGCGGGATCTCCTTCTTGCCGGTAGTTGACTTGCGAGGCGCATTCTCTTCGATATCGGGCAGGCGAAGAACGGGCGCAGCGCATGGATCAGCCGCACGGGTCGGGACGGCCTAACAAGGCATCGGCTTCAACATGCTTCGGCATCGATAACCTCGCCATCTGCTGAAGCCGATCCCAGCATATTCCTCGTCCTACAGCGGGCGAATGCACACGGGAATTACGCATTTGCAATTATCCTTGATCCACGAGCCGTCAACGGAAGCATACGAGCGAGCCTCATGCTAGGGCGCTCGATCGCAAACCACATGGCGAAGGCGACCATAATGGAGAGTATGAGTGCGGCTCCATAGGAAGCAATTTCTTTGCCTAAGCCGTTACCTGGAAACCTCGGCGCAATCCGGAACGTGGCTCCCACTACGCGATCATGGATCAAGTATAGTGAATAAGAAATCATTCCGAGAAATTGCAGGGCTCCCCAGTTGCCGTATGTTTCCAGTTTTCCGCAATGTCCTAACAAAAGAATGAAGCAGGCTGTCCCGACGCATGCTGACATAAATAGGTCGTGCCCAGTAAAAGCGAGCACAGCAAGACAGCCCGCATAGGCGAGAAACCAGCCTAATCGCGATCGGTCCTTCCAGCTTACATAAGTCACAACTCCCAATAGGAAACCGTACCACTGCGTGGTGAACAGCCCATTCCAGATCGCGAACTGGCTGAGCGGGATGCTCAGGACAAAGGCGGCAATCAGCGTGTTCCTCGATTTGCAAAGCAAGAGCAGCGCGAAAACGACATAAAACTGCATCTCAAGGCAGAGCGTCCAGAACACGGTGGCGATGGCCGGCATATCCAAGAGATCTTGGGCGTATAGAAGATGGGCACCGATCTGCATCGCGGTAAACGGTGGTTCGCCCTTTATCAGAACCGCGACACATCCAACCGCGATAGCAAACCAATAAGAGGGATCGAGACGCAGGGACCGCCTCAACATGAAGCGGGCAGCCATCCCCCGCGTCAAATCGACAGAAAGCAGCGAGTGCGAGATCACAAAGCCACTTAAGACAAAGAAGACTGAGACGCCAAGATTGCCGTGGTTAAGGGGCCACTGGACTAAATTGGGCAGCCTGTCATGCAGCAGCGGCGTATGACCTCCTGCAAAGGCATGAAAGAACAAAACGCTCAATGCTGCTATACCTCGGAGCGCATCAATAAGAGTAAATCTCATAACCGCCTCGGCCCCCTCGAGCCCCGCGGCCGGTGTTGCCGGAGACCAATTGATGGTTGGTGCCAGTGGATTGACCTTGATTACCTCGGTCTTGGTTGTCGCCGCGCTGAGATTTCCTTCGTCGCTCTCAGTCACCGCGCGGTGACGTCTGGGAATGGCTTCTGCGCCGCGCACGGCGAACAGGCTTCGAAACGCATTACGAGAAACCGACGGCTTGCCCATCGCAATGTCTCCTAAAATCGATTTTAAATAATTGGAGTATTCTGCGGATATCAGGAGGCAAACGCTAGTTAGAACTTCAGGAATGGTCTTGGCTCCGGAAATGCGTCAGCGAAGCTCACGCATTCTTGTGGGAGTAGCGGATTGCGGCGACCTCCAACGGCCGCTAGGGCGTCCATTCATCCGCCGAGCATTACCGCGTGTGTATCGATCTCGCGGCATAGATACCGCTGGAAAGGCGATTCTTCTCTAAGCAAGCTTGACTTGCCTTGTCGGCGGTCGCGCCGGAAGGCGATACGGCTCCAATGCCGGTCTGTCGATTTGTACTGGACAGGGCAGTGGATCCCGATCGCGCGTTGAAGTGGCTGAGATCAAGTACCTGGGTTCGCCGGAGGAGCCCGCCTGGACGTTGCCCTGCCCACTCCAAAGCGAACGCTCGTGTCAGCAGAGCTGGGCCGGTTGAAAGCCAGATCAATTCTGTATCGCCGCGGTTCATGGCCGCCGCTCCCCTCTCGAGCGCGCGAACGATGACAGGATGCACTGATCGTGACAGCGATGAAGTCGCTGTCTGTGGTACCGTTTCCTCCTGACCGAAATGCTCCTTACCCGAGCAATCTCTGCACAGGACTAGATCCCATAACTTCCTCGCGACAGGAAGCGGGGATATCTGCACGTTGGTCCACCAAGTCCTCTCGTTACCATGTCGGTCCAGCTCGCGGTGGAGGTAAATTCGTCACTTACCTTTCGCCCAAGCGCTCGAGGTTGGGCGAACCTCAGGTGGTGGGGGTCCGATGGCGACTGCTTACAGATCAAGCAGGGTTGCTCTCGAACAAACAAGAGGTGTGCTTTGCTGCGCTTGCGCGGGGGCTCTTTCGGGAAGGCGAGGGTGGGAGCGGGGTGCCGGGTCTCCACTTCAACTACTTCGCTGTCTACGTCCGCTCTTGCGATGGGCTCCAGCGGACGAAGTTGATCTGCTGCTGACGAGTCCTGATTGCTGGCGTTTGCTTCGGGAGAGGCCGACGCCTCAAGCCGCGACCGATAGGCGGTCTCGACGGCAGTTGCGTCCGCTGCCTGAAGAGTGTTTTTGGTCGGTAAGTTGACCTTTGCCCAAGCAAGCAGGTCCTCGCTCAGCGCTAGGGGTTGAAGTTCGCCTAGCAAGCGCTCCCGCACTTCGGCTGATTGGCACGAATCCAGTGTCGGCGCGCGGTTCAGAACACTTTTTAAGGGTTTACCTTTTGGTCCTTGAGCGGCTGTGGCAGAGGTGCCGTTGGAGAAGGGACAACCAGGTCTGGCGCGTCCAGATCGTCCTCGCCGGCAATGCCGACCAGGGTAAAAAGGGCATACCGACGAGCATATGTGAGCGCCGCGCCCATTCGATGGGGCGCGTCGGTCTCCTTGCTCGCGCGGACAGGCCAGTCCGACGATATCCACTCGCCGGAGGAATGCGCGAGCATGGTCGTCAGGTGGATCTGGCCGGTATCAGCTTCGATGCGCGTGGTTTGGATTGTTGCGATCTCCTGCTGGCTGAGGGTCTTGCGGACGATATCCAGCCCGCTCGCGAGCGAGGCGTAGCGGAACGTTCGATCCGATTCCCGAGGGAAGGGGGACTGAATGACGGCGGTGAGCCTTTCGTCCGACCGCTACTTTAAGCGAGGCTTCGCTTCCTGGCTTTTCTTCCCCGCATCTCCGATCGATTGAAGATGCGCTACTCAATCTGATTGAGTTGAACCAGACCTTCGGTCTAGCAGGTTTGGAACGTGAGCAGGAAGTTCGCCAGAGATCAGAAGCCCTGCTCGATTCATCGTCTATGCATCTTGGTCGCAAGAAACTTGAACAGCGAAGGCTTCGTGTCGGCGGGCAATGGCGGAGGCATGTAGTTGTCGCCGACCACGTCGACCAAACTCCGCATGCCATCGGACCAACCGAGTAGCTCAATCGTTGAGCGGCAATCGAGGCGTTTATCCTGAGCCCATCCCTCCATGAGGTCAGCTAATCCGGATAGTTCTTCGCCCGAAAGCGTAGCCAAATGAGAGACGGATGGCGTCGCGTAACAGTGTCGTATGGCTTCGGCCTCAGACGTGCTGATTGTCCGCTTGATTTCGGCTCGACCGACGACCGAACTCAGAATGTCACCAGAGAGTCGCCACTGCCTCCTTCTTCTAACCACCCGATGAAATTCGCTGCCGCGTGCGAGGAAGTGATCCATCTGATCGAGGAAGCCTTGCTTGCACTCGCGATGCGCGAAAGGGAATGCCGCGACCAAGCACGCGTATTGCCTCGCGCAGTCGAGTATTGTCTCATCAGTATCGAGAGCTGAACCTGGCATCGTTATGCTCGAATCGAAAACAGCTCTTGTGGAATTGTGGCTAGTGAGCTGGCATAAGAGATGGTCGGTCCCTTCTTATTTTCTAGGGACGGCCGTGCCTAAATTGCAGTGGCACGGCCCCCGCCTTGGGAAGGCGAGGGCCGCATTGTTGCTCCGACCAGGGGGCGGCTCGGAACGGCTTGGCGATGCTGGATGGGCCCTGTTGTTCCTTAAAACCGAAAGTTTTCCTCCGTTCAGGGCGCGTCATTGAGGTCTCTCCCTCCGTGCGGCCTCGCCAGTCCGCCAGATCTTGCAAATGCACATTCTTATGCAGGCAGCAAAAGGGGAGTGGCAACAAACCTTCGATCCAAGCGTTAGGTTCGCTCGGTCCTAATCGAGGTCAGAATGGAAGACTCCCAAGCTCCGGCCCGCGTGCGCCAATCGGCACTTCCGTGGGTGATCGTTGCTCTCGTGGTGTTCGCGGGCGTCGCAAGCGTTATTTGGATGAACAACAGGATTGAGGCGCTCGAAGCCGCGAATGCGCCCCATCAGGTGCTGAACGGTGACGAGACGCAGCACACCCTAGCGGCCCTCCAACAAAGTGTGAACGACATTAAGAACGGTCAAACGACGTTGGCCGACCAAGTGAGCCAGCTTCAACGCCGGATTGCCGCAGAACAAGGAGAACGCAAGCTTCTCTCCGATCAGCTCGGTTCGATCAGCGGTCGGGTAGATGCTCTCTCTTCGTCGAATGCCGAGGTAAATACCAGTCCACAGCAACCTCAAAGGAACAGACGAAGCAAACATTAGGCGAGTAAATGCTATCGGCCGATTGACGAAACAGGCATCAAAGTGGGCCAGCCTTTGCACCGTAGCGGTCGGGCAAGTCTTCCCCACCGACAGGCCTGGCTGCTTTCCAGAGCATCGGTGGTCATGGCGAAAGTCCGACGCACCCTCTTAGGGCCATCCATACGCGCGTCCGTACAGAAATAAAGGCCTCCCAGAGTTTCGCGAACCACGGCATCATCAAAAGCTTCGGCTTGACGATTTGGAAAAGCCGCTCGACCAGCAGAAGGCTGAGCGCATAGCAGACGACGATCATCGCCGTGCCGGCGATCCAGTGGCCCTTTCCCGCCACGGCCACCGCGACAAGCTTCAGAGGTTCGACCGTCGCCGTCGGAAGCGCCAGCAGAAACAGCGAGGGATAAGGTCCGAGTCGCTCGATCGACCGTCTCAAGCTCATGGAAGGCTCTTGAGCGAGAACCGCCGTGACCCGCCTATTGTTCCCTGCTACGGAACATCTGGCGATTATTCTGGTGAAGCACTTGCGCCAGACTGCATTGCCTGTGTCGTCGGCCACCACCAAGGGCGACTGCGCGGCAAGGGCTACGCCTAAGCAGGTGGATCGCTCTGATAGTTGAGAAGATGCAGCAGAATATAGCGAGCGGGACAATCAACATATCAATCGCATTGACCCAGCCGTAGCTCTGATGGCGAAATATCAGATCGGCTATGAGAGCAGATGCTGGCATCGAGAGTAGTAGGAGGCCGGACAGCAGGCTGTATCTACCGCGCGGGTTAGACGTCGAATTTCGGGCAGATTGATTCCGAAGAATCATATTTAATTCTTGTGATTGGTTGTCGTTCGACATTCTATCGGGCGCAGATGCGACCGAATGAGGAGCTTTCCTCCACGGAACAGCCCAATCTTGGTAATCTGCTGATCGATGCTGGACGTAAACTTGGTGCGGCGCTGAAGGACCGGAGTATTGGCCGTCGGCTTGGTGACATTAACGAGACTAATCGATGCGCGTGCCATGATGGACTCCTATTGTGATCAATGGAGCGGCCGTCCTCTAAACTTGCACTCTGGGCAACGGTGATACCGGAGCGAATACCCGAAGCCCGGCTATCAGCTTGAAATATCGGAACCTTTCTCGTGGTGAAAGATCGCGCGATGGAAGCACGGCAATGTCAGCTCAGGTGACTAATCGGACTTTCCCGCTCTCGGTGGTCGCCGTTGAACTACCCGCAGCGGACGACTGCTCTTCAGCAAAATGCTGCCGGGCTGATCTCCGAATTGCGAGAGCATCGGTCATCGGCCCGAATACAAAAAGCTTTACCTGCTTTCATGCTCTCCTTAAGGTAGCAGCGGGTCTTGGGAGCAAAACCGGTGCGGGGTAAACCTGTTTTCGTTCTAGGTAGCTGCCTTTTTGGGTTTGGCTCCGTAGCGACGCCGGCGATGGCGCCTGACCTTACGCTGCCGATCAAGGCAATCACTCTGCATGCAACGTGTGAGCTAAGAGACGCTCTGCATTCCTTCGAACATGTCCCCCCTGGCACACGACTTCCGCCCGATTTTCCGCAGCATTGGAGCATGTCGATCCAGCTGACTCCGAAGGTCGATACGGATTTAAACGCTCGCATCGGTCTCACCGGCACCACCAAATTTCCTGGCACGGCGGTAAATCACTTCAACACGTTTGCTGTTGGCGCAAGTCCCGGCGCAGGCATCGATATCAAGACCTGGAAGAACGGCGCGGTTACGTACTACGTGGCTGGCAGAGATCTTCTGAACGAGAAGATCCACTACGATTGTGATAATGCCAGGACCACTCCGCATGCGCTTGCCCAAGATTTTGGAATTCAGGAGTGGCTGCAGCGTCTCATTGATTCTACAAACCAGCCGGAGTTGGCCGGAGCGGTTAGTTTCGATAAACCAACCTTTGCAGCACAGATCGTCGTCCGCCTGGATGGCTCGGGCAATTTCACGTACAACTTCCCGCTAGGCACAAACTTTGTAAACGCCGGTGGTTGGTACGAAGTCGATGAAACGCTGTCTATAACCTTCACGCAGGACCCGAAGCCAGCTCCGAACATCGTCCAGTTCCCAGCGTTCACAAAGCAGAAGGGCTCGGAAGCATCTCCCGAAAAGAACTTCATTAGATTCCGAGAAGACGGGCAGCCCCGCATAAGGCCACCAGCTCGCGTGCGACGTACTCCGTCCGGGGCGCCTGCAGCGCCGCAAGGGGTATCGCCCGAGGCTAAGGAAAGACTGGATCGGCAGCAAAATGAGCAGACGATACGAAATCTTCAATTCAATCGTTAGGTCCCGCTATGAAGTTCATTTTGCTTCTCGCATTCTTTGTGGCACCCGATGGAAAGACGTTCTTGTTGCAAAGCACGTCGAGCATGGAGTTTGACAACAAGTTGGCGTGTGAAAGTGCTGGTGCGGGCATTTGGGACACTTTCAAAGCCAGCAATGTTAATGCTGTGAAAATAGTAGCTTGGTGCATTCCGTCAGACGCTAAGCAACCATCGGACGTTCACAGGCTCGAAAACGTCGGGAAGTAAGTCGCCGACAGCGCTAATAGCCGCTTCGGACCATTACTTCCGTTGACGCGGTGCCGCTGAATGTCCGTTATATAGGGCAGACGGGATTGTTTCAGTCGGTCGCCCGATCGACGCTATGATGCAACTTCTACATCAACCTGCCCAGCCGTCCCAGGGCAGCGTTAAGCCGCAGAAGCATCCCCTTCCGAGAAGTCAGCAGTGCGCTCAGTCAACTGATCTCGGATTGAACGCGGCACCTGGCGGTGAGCTTTCGCCCTCGGATATTTCATTTCGAGAATTGGTTCAGCACGTTGGTGCAGATTTTTATGTTCGATCCAGTTATCGAAACTGAGACGTCCCACATTATCGATGAATGTCTCAGCCGGCGTATTCTCAGCAAAGATCAAAGAATGATCGTCAAGCTCAATATGATAGTAGGTGAACGTGTGCGGCACGTCCGTTTCGCGCAAAACGGATGTTTCATTCACAAGAGCGCCCGCCTGTAACAGCACATCATTGATAAAAATGGCATGATCGGGCGAAAGTAAAAGGTCACGGGAAGGGACATTGTCGGAAATCGCGCCGGCCTTAATCCGAACAGGAAATGCTCGCAGTGGTTCGGCGAACAGCTTGGATACTGTGCGTCGGCCAAGCCATCTGACGGTGCATTCGCGCCCATCGACCGTGACTACCACATCGCCGACCTTAAGGTTTTGGATCGGCACCTCACCCTCGGAAGTCAAAATCAGCGTGCCGTGCCAGAAACAAGGAATTTCAGACTCCAGCGTTGCAACGGACTGGTGAGTAATGCCGTTGCCGTCGGTGTAGGTCTCTAAGATTTCTCCTCGACCACTAACCGAAGTGGGAAGTGTGTACTGACCGGGACCGCTACCAGATGCCGGATCGTTGTACGGCGTGTAGACACCATCACTATATATAAACCCTTGGCTGGGTCCTTGATTGCCCGCCACCCCTACAATCAAGCCAGAATCGCTGATGCCCTTGGGCTGAAAGACATCGAATCCCGGAGGATTGGGAAGTGTGGTGAAGACACCCCCACTGTAGATGAACGCGTGAGCAACGCCGTTGTCGTCAGTGTAGATTCCCGTGATATCGCCGGAGTCGTTGACAGCGGTAGGTAGCGTGTATTGCCCGGGTTTAGATCCCGCCGAAGGATCATTGAACGCAGTGTATACGCCGTTGCTATAGATGAAACCTTGGCTGGGTGCTTGATTTCCTGCAACGCCGACAATGACGCCTGCGTTGTTGATGCCATTCGGTTGGAAGGCGCTGTAACCGGAAGGATTGGGCAGTGTTTCGAACGTGCTTCCGCTGTAGAGAAATGCGTGACCAATACCGTCGCCGCCGAAATAGATCCCCGTGATATCGCCGAGATCATTGATTGCTGTCGGGTCTGTATACTGATTAGCCCCAGTTCCTGCCGATGGATCATTGAACAGGGTGTAGATGCCACCGCGATACACAAACCCCTGACTGGGACCTTGATTGCCGGCTACGCCAACGATCACGCCTGAATCGTTAATGCCGTTCGGTTGAAAGACGTTGTAACCCGACGGACCAGGAAACTCAGTGTATTGTGTCATCTAAGCGTGCCCCTCTTGCTGGACAGTTGCTAACAAGCGATTGCCCGGTGTGCGCCACCCGCGCGCGGTGTGGGATAGCATGTCTTGCATCAAGGGCAAGTAGGACCCGACAAAGCGTAATAGTTCCGAGTCAGCGATAATCGTTCTCCGACCTGAGGAAATTCGATCGTCACCGAGCCATTTCCATCGCTGCCGGAGCGCTCACGGACCAGGCGCTCAAACTCAGTGTATTGTGTCATCTAAGCGTGCCCCTCTTGCTGGACAGTTGCTAACAAGCGATTGCCCGGTGTGCGCCACCCGCGCGCGGTGTGGGATAGCATGTCTTGCATCAAGGGCAAGTAGGACCCGACAAAGCGTAATAGTTCCGAGTCAGCGATAATCGTTCTCCGACCTGAGGAAATTCGATCGTCACCGAGCCATTTCCATCGCAGCTCAGACTAATCCGACGCTCATCCAAAGTTTCGATGTTGGTTTGCCTACCGCAGTCCTGCAAGACGGTTCCAGTAGCGGCATTGCCGCCCTCGATCTTCTTACGAACGAACGCTGCGAATAACTTTCCGCATCTGAACCAAACTTCGAGCGATGAGCCGTCTGCTCGCGTACAAATGCGCCTGCCCAGATTTTCGACAGGAGTGAGAGGTTGGAGTGTTTCGATATTGCTGGCACAAGCGCCGGCTATGATAGGAACAGCATCCATCATCGACATGCGTGCCTTACGCTCTTCTTACGAACGAACGCTGCGAATAACTTTCCGCATCTGAACCAAACTTCGAGCGATGAGCCGTCTGCTCGCGTACAAATGCGCCTGCCCAGATTTTCGACAGGAGTGAGAGGTTGGAGTGTTTCGATATTGCTGGCACAAGCGCCGGCTATGATAGGAACAGCATCCATCATCGACATGCGTGCCTTACGACCAAACACCTCCCAATCGCCGGCGGATGCTTCTTGAGCAGTCAGAAGGATAAGTGGGAGAGCAAGAAACTTGATTGGTGACACTGCAAAGTTCCCGAGAAGTCAAGATAACATCGTTACGCCGAGCGTTAAGGCGCGTTGGTGTCTAACACATACCTCCGACTGGCACCGCTCTGCGATGTCGTAAGCGAGGACATACTCGATGCCGTGCTTTCAACTCGCGTGACGCCCCATAGGGAACTGCCAGGTTTTCCCGGCGTTGTAGAGAGCGGGTTGGAGCGAGCAGAGCAATTTTATGCAGAGCTTTGCCAATGCGGCCTTTTCGCCCGATGTGATTGAGGTGATGACCTCCGCTCTGAAGGCGGCAGTAGCGACCTTGCCGGAGCCTGTGCATTCGCTTCATGTCAATCTTCTTGCAGAATCTATCCTGCGTACCGCAGGTGGAGGTGAACGCGAAGCCGCCGCCTTGCAAAGGATAGCGCTCATAGAGCTGCAACTGGCTTGCAGAGAGTAAGCGCGGCAAAGGAAATCTGGCAGGACCTTCTACGGCAGAAAAAGTAAGGGGTAGCTGACATCTCGTCTGATCCGATGTCGTTCAGGATGCGCAGGACGTTATTGAATCGGCTCCTAGAATGACGAGAACTCGCAGGCGGGATCGGCGCCGCGGCCATCATCTGCCACGGGGCTGCGAGCTTTGTTTGCGGCCAATGAGATACTTGGGTGACCATGCAGAATGCCGATTGTTCAGGTGCGACGATTGCACACTCGTCAGAACCGAGGACGTTGATGTCCCACAGTTCGATAAGCAGATAGCCTCACGATCGTGGCGGATCATGTGACTTTGGTGGCGTTCGATTGATCGGCGAACTTTCGGCTTGCGATTGGGGCGTAGCCGATACTGGAGTTGCCGTTGCAGGGAGAGTCATCGCAGCTCCCAGGTCAGGTTCTTAGCCCCTGATCCGAGCCATCCACGCAATAATGTGCTTCCGGGTCCACTTGTGCGAGCACTATCCGCCGACCCACCAAGACAGACCGTGCTTTCCAAGCCAAGACATCGCCGCGGTACAAGCGATCGAAATTAGGCCAGTCCAAAACCAAGGACGACCACGAGCGGCGCTAATGGAACGGAGATACAGGAACGCTCCGAGCAGCGTTCCATAGTTCCTCCTGAAGTCCCCGTAGAAGACGTGTCTTCGGTCATGGATGCTGGCTCCTAACGTCGGCTACCACCACCCTATGAACCACTGTTTTGCCCGAACAAAAGCGGCCGCCGCAGCTCAATCAAACGCGGCGCCTCTCTGAAAATTTTTTGTTTGAGGCGGCATTTCACCGGAGCAAACGCTTCGGTATTTTTCTGTCGGCTTCCGTGATGGACGTGTGAGGATCGTGTTTCCTGACGCAAAGGACCCCCTCAAATACGAGCAGCAAATTGTCGCCTCTGGCGCGATCGACCCCGCTTACGATTGGCCTCACGCCGTGGAAGGTCGAAATATGCGCGAGCCACGTTTGTAGGCCGACATCGGAGCTTTGCTGGCGCGTAAGGCTCAAGCACATCGCCCGACTGGAACTTGGTCAATCGAGTTGTGTTCCGCCGGGGCTTTTGAGAAGGCGCTCGGTCATTGCAGCGATCACCTGATGCTCCGCTGCGATGCGGGTCTGCGCGTTGACGAGATTTGCTACGGCCCTTAATTGCACCATCCAATGAAAGTCGAGCGCGAGCATATGATAGAGCTCGATACTTTGCTTGATCGAGGCGATGCAACGCTGATCAAGCGCGGCCGCGGAAGCGACAACCTCGATCGTTGCCGTTGCATCAGTTTGCGCCCTTTGAACCAACGCTTCCAATTGCCTGCGGAGACTGGCGAGACTCCGGAGTCGGTCATCGAGTGATTTTGCGATCTTGTTGATATGCAGCATCGTCGAGCGGTTTTCGTCGGCAGATTGGCGCGATCGGCCTTTGCCGCGCAACCCGATTCTGAACCGCCCGAATGCTGGGTCAAGCTCGGGTGCTCGAATGAAACTGTTGAAAAACGCGACCGAGGGCTAGATCGCGCGGGCGAGCTGAGCGAGGTTGCGTGGTTCTGATGGGGACCGGGAACTCCTGAGGAAAATTGCAATGTCAGCGAAGAGAACGTCAGCCAAGAAATTCCGCCCCAAATCGGAAAGCGCGCTCAAGCACGGCGCGTACGCGCGCGCAGTGTTGCTACCGCATGAGAGCCGTCGCGACTATGGACGGCTTGTTGCCGAAACCCGGATAGAATGGTCGCCGAGCCGTCCCACCGAGGAGCACCTGGTGGCTCGCTTGATCGACAAGCTGTGGAGGCTGGAACGGCTGCGCCGGTACGAGGACCAGTTGTTACAGCGCCGCATCGAGCACGTGCAGGAGCAGAATAGCATCGTGCCCGTGAGAGGGAAACTTAAGGCGCTGGGTCCCGAGTTTGTCGGAGCCAGCACGACGGACCAGGTGGAACAGCTCCTCGCCAAGCACGGTGAATACGGCAAGGTCATCGCTTCGTGGGTGCCGTTCTGTGGCGCATTCACAATTGCGCCTGCTTGGATAAGAACATCGTCAACAAGTAAGGCGTGATCTGGTGAGACGAGCAGGTCACGCCACGGCATATTTGGACCGAGAGCGCCGGCCTTGACGCGGATCGAAAGAACGCGTTCCTTGTCGCCGGATACTGTGGACACAGTCTGCCGTCCAATCCAGCTGATAGGCATGATCTGCCCGTCGCTGCAGAGCACCATGCCGCCGCGTTTCAGACTCTCGACGGCGACTTCGCCAGACCGTGGCCGTTTTGTCTGGCCGATGACGGTGGGGGGTGTGGTGGCGCTGAAGCTAGATGCAAAGACGCTCTTTTTGCACCCGTTGGATTCGGCCATACTGCATCAGTTAATTCTGGTTTGAGTTTTTGAGTGGGGGTAAATGGACCTGGATCGATGCCGCATCGGGATCACCATCGTCGGCTTCCGCAATCCTGAAGACGTACGGGCTTGCCTCGCCGCACTATCGCGTTCAGCGGTTGAACCGCGCTTTGACGTTTTCATTTGCGAGAACGGCGGAGACGGGGCATTTGCTCTGCTGTGCGACAAACTGATCGGGCCGGGAGGGGCGTGCACCAGAGGCTCGGATCCGCCCCCGGAAGCACCGCCGGCCGTTGCTTCGGGACAGATGGAAATCGCCCGGTTGGCACTAAAGGGACGCAACACACGAGTGTGGGTTGGCTGCGCAGCGCAAAATTTGGGTTACGCCGGAGGCACCAACGTCTGGATTCATCGCGTGTTGCCAAACCCGGAATGGGACGGGGTATGGGTGCTCAACCCGGACTCAGAGCCCGAACCGAACGCTTTGAAGGCTCTGGTTGAGCGCTCTTCGGCTGGCAACAAGGGGATGGTGGGCAGCACGATCGTGCCTGATGTTCACTGCGCGACTGTGTATTGCCGCGCCGGTCATCGATGGCGGAGGCTTCGCGCTGATCTTGCGTTGATTGGCCATGGCGAGCCCGTCTACGCCCCTGTGGACCTCAAGTCGATAGAGGCTGATCTCGATTGCATCTCCGGTGGATCGATGTACGTCTCGAGGCGGTGCCTTGAGGACATCGGCCCCATGGATGAACGGTTCTTCCTCTTCTACGAGGACGCCGATTGGTCAAAACGAGCCAAGAAGCACGGCCTCGGGTATGCGCAGGATTCGATCGTACCGCACAAAGGGGGCACGACGATCGGATCGGCCCGTCGTCGAGCAGAAAGATCCTACCTTTCAGTTTACCTCGAAAGCCGCAATAATCTCACGTTCGTTCGGATGCACTGGCCCCGATACGTGTTGCTGGCGAGTCTGTTTGGAAGCATCCAAGCGATGATGTATTTGTTCGCGCGCTCGCCTAGAAACTTCCAGGCGGCCGCGAAAGGCCTATTAGCGGGTATACGAGGAGAAACAGGCCAACCACGATTTCACACCGCTGAGGGCGGTGGTCGCTCACAGCGATAGTGGATCGTGCTTTTATTTGTGCGCGTCCATCACGCGCGTCATCGCAGGGTGCGTCCGAGTCTTACCTTGATCCAGTCCTTCGACCGTCCGGCACCATAGCGCCGGTCGCGTCGTTTTGAGACTAGGCCCTCCGGGCTGATGCGGCAGGCAGCGCCGAACAGCTCTGGCCCGAGCTCCGCGGCCTCGAACGGCGCGACGAACATGCCGTCCGGCTGGCCGCGCAGCAGACGCGCCAGATTAGTCTAGCGCAGGCTCAGCGGCACCGGCCGCAACTCCTTGCCGCAGAGCGCGAGGATGTCTTCCGAGACATCCTTCGACCAGCGCCCGGCGGTGAAGGCGATCACCCTGATCGGGTTGCTGTACTCGCCTGACATCAGGTCAGTGGTGACGGTGCCGTCATCGAACAAAACGTTTCTATGCTGGCCGATGCCCAAGCTCTCGTTGGCCGCTTCCACGCGATGATCCGAAGGAAGGCCGCGATGGAGCTCGAACCTTGGATTGATGATTCCAAGCGGAGCCTCATTGCCTCGTTCGAGAATGGTATCGCCAACGATAAGGGCGCGGTGCACGCCGCTATTTCGCAACCATGGTCCAACGGCCAAGTGGAAGCCCAGATCACCGAGCTCAAGCTGGTGAAACGGCAGATGTACGGGCGCGCTAAGCTCGATCTGCTTCAGGCTAGGCTGATTGGCGGCGCCTTAAAAACAATCACGATCATCGAATATGCGTGAGAGCCTCGATTGGATGCCGATCACCCCAAAAGCGGGGTCCTTATTCCATGTCGAAACACAGCCTAAGGCGGGGTTGAAGCATGGCTGCCCGCTGATCACGCCTGCTTGGCCTACCTCCAAGCTGCCTAACGGTCCGGCGACCTGAAACGCCTTGAGCGCTCACGTCGACTTCGAGAAATATGTTCGCGAATGCCGTAGCCCACGGCAAACCCCGCACCGAAGATAAGCAGGATGACGGCAAGCTCTGCCATATAATGCGGTTCGCCACTTCCTGAGAATACACAGGAATGAGCGGCCGGCTCTTTCCAGCCAACCTATAAACTATCGCGGCGGCTTCGTGCTCGCGATTGCAATTCTGGCCGAATGTTCGTCACGGCGAGCGCGTGAACGCAGCTTGCATGCGCGACCCTGCAACAGCGAGGTGAGATTAAGGTAAGACGTCATGGTTACTTCGGGCAGAGCAACTTCTGGTCTGAAGGCCGTTCTGAGGCTGCGGAATGGAACCCTCCGCTCACGGTGCCTGCATCCACGATAGCTGGGTGATTAAGCATCATCCCGAACGGATGCGTTTCGCAAGCGCGTCGAACGAATAGCCCGACCGCTCAGCGCTTTGGACAGCTGTGCACTCAGCGAAAACGCCGATCAAAGACCGGTCGGACAAGAAGTGCGTAACCGGTAGCCTTCAATTCCATCGCTCTTTGATGTTCACTGCATTCAGCGAACTCCCTTTAGCCGACAAGACGTCGAGCACGTCGTCATCACGCCGTGATTGCATTTGAGGCAGGCGTCGACGCATTGGTCGAAGTTCTTCGGATCAAAAGGCGAGTACATTTTTGCGGCGCATGCATTTGCCAAGTTCATGACGTGTTCCTCACGCGAACAAGCCGAAAGGCATGTAGCGAGCGCGATAACGGCAACCGCGCGGATCATTCGCTTCCGGCCGCGCTCCACCACTGCGTCAGACCAGAGCTTGCCGGGCCGAAGCTACCGTCCTTGGAGATTTTGAGTGCATGGCGGCGAGATACCGAGATGTCGTGATTACGGCAAAGACGACGGTAATGGCAAAGACGACCGTGAAAACAACAAACGCGGTACGAGGACCAGTCATATTGGAGCGCTCCTCCTCAGGGGCGCCCCGACAACCATCTTAGCGACATGGTCCCCAACAGTTCAAGTTTCGCCTGATAGTCTAAAAAGTCCTTTGGGACGCTCACGATGCCAGACGCCGGCGCGCGAGTGCCAAAGCTGTGAGCCCGCCTCGCAGCGACGCCACGCGCGTCTGCTCGTCAATCCGGACCGCGGACACCAGCGACGACTTCTCTGTTTGCGCGCGATGCCAATCAGCTTCAATTTACCTTCGGGCCGAATTTAGGACAGTCCTGCTTTCCGATTAAGGATGTTCGAATTCGAACGGCGCATGGAAGCCGATGCGGCGTATGATTGTCGGTATGCGCTTGAACCCGCAACTCAAGGTCGTGACGGGACTGGGCCTTGCTCTGACCACGTACGCAGCAGTGGCAGCGCTGAAAGGCTGGCCGGCGATCGTCGGCCATCATCACGACGACGGCGTGATGTTCATTGAGCGGTTGTGCCTCTGGGCCCTTTTAGGATCTATGTTATCGCTCCTTCTGCCGGGAAGGCCGATGCTCGTTTGCGGCTTTCTCATAGTGACATCACTCGCAATCGAACTGTCGCAAATCCTTCGCCCTGATCGCTATCCCGCCCTCTTCAGCGCTGCCCAGAAAATCCTAAGCGGCATCGTCGGTGCAGCGATCGCACAAGTCGTTCTCATGTTCTTGCCGCGTCCCCCATAGCAGCTCGCCAAATCAGGCCCATCTCAGAACTGCAAAGGAAATCCACGAAGCTCGCCAGATCAAGGGCACCGAGAAGCGCGACCCGGGCATCGTTCGGCGGGCCATGGACCTGGCTAAGCCCGACAAGGAGCCGAGAGGGCCGATGTTAGATGGTGGCCGGATCACCGCCGTTTAAAGCGCTGCTTCCAAGATGCTCCCAAGTTCGCCAGCTGATGCGGCTCCGCTATTTGAGTATCGCCGTAGATACCGTATTCGCCATCAGAACGCGCTGACAGCGCCTGTATATCGACCGCCTGAGGCCGTCGATTTTCGAGATCACTTCGCTTGTAAGATCTCGTCCGTTTGATCTCAAAACGCATGGGCGATCGCAAGCCAGCTCGATACAGCGGCACAAGCGGCGAGCGCCAGGTGGGAAAGAGGTTAAAGAGAAGCGGTGACGTTCGCGTCTGCGACCAGCCTGATGTTCTTCCTGCGCACGTGCCGAGCTCTGTTTCGGGCTTCGGCCTCTGCTACCGCAACAAGTTTGCGCAGCCGCTTTACCTCCAGCAAAATATCGATCAGTCTTTGCTTTTCCTCGGAAATGCGTCGCAAACGCTCGTTGGAAAGATCCATTGGCGCCTCACAAAAAATAGAAGTCGATTAAAATCGTAAGCAGCTCCTCAATTCTATACGAATTTCTCGAAACTGAAAACAAAATTCGGCGACCGTAAGCTGCTCTGCAATCCGCACTGCGTTGTCTTACTAGCACACCCGATGCCCCTTCTGTTGCTGGGCGGGTCCGTAGATCGGAATTCGTCAGACAGCAATGAGGCAAGGTTAATGTTACTGCAACGTGAGGAGAAAGGTTGCGTCGGCTCAGCTACTCCGACGCCGAGCGGCCTTCAATTGATAAATCGAACAGCAAGCATAAGTCGGTCGCGCTGGGTCGGCGGAGTAGCGCGGTGGTAACATGACGTATCCTGAACGAAGCCGGTGCCTGCTTTGCCTTCGATGATGACTTCGTTTTCTAATCCAAACTGCTTGCGCACACTTGCTTCGCTTGCCGACGCCGAGCCAAGAAGCATACGAAGCGGCTTGCGATTGTGTGAGCGCTTCATCATTACATGCGCTCCGGAATTGCGGTCGCTATCGGTTATATAGAAGTTGGCGTATACGAAGTTGTATCCCTCCACGTCATAATGATAGTCAAGCACGTTCTGATGCTTCAGCCGTCGGCGCTCCTCCTGGGAAAAGTCCGCCGCAAAGCTCCAGTTGATGATGGTCATCACCTTGCGAGGCTCGTGCCCAAGGTAAGTCCGCACGATGGCCTGCAATACGGGATCATCGACAATGGCTTGCACGGCAGGACAGCGGGTCGGCTTGTGAATACCGGCGACTGGCACGGATCTACCGTCGGGTGCTTTACCTCGGGTCACTTCCGAATATCGGAACGTGGGGCCATTCGGGTCGTAGCTGGCGTGAAGCGGCTCGGAGCGAGCAAAGGCGTCAATTTCGCTCACTATATACGCCGGGAGATTTAACCCCACAAACACTGCTTCTTCGGAAATGGTCTTAACGATTTCGGAGATGTTCCGATCGGGAAAGAGCGTCGGAATTCCATTCTGCTCCGCCAAAACGCCGCGCCCGAATAGCCGTCTTGCAGCACCGTAGGCTAAACGGACAGTCCGGAATCGACCAAGCACGTAATGTATGTCACCTTCGGAAAATCTTCCGGCTATCCCCTGGAGATTCATTGCAGCCTCCAGCTTGTCGACCACGACACGGTGTGCCTGCGATCTTTTCTATCGGATGATTAGCTCAACTATGAACATCCATACTTTCGCTTGTCGTTAACATAAATCAATCGATGCAGGATGACCGCCTTCTGCAAAGCAACGAGCGGTCATTGCCGCAGTTTGTTACCTCAGACTTAATCCTGTCGTCTCACCTCAATTATCTGCGAGGGGACATCTCCGAAACGTCAGGAAGGCTCACTAAAGCAGCTCGCCATACTATCCAGCGGCCATAAGGCGTTCAACAATATCCTGGAGCGCTGGGCCAGCTTCACGTTCGCCCGATAGTTTGTCGATGATGCGCCCAGGGCTGCGCTCATTCAGCAAATCTCGGCGCCGTTGCGCAGTTCGACAGGGCCATGACGGTTGCCAAGCTGCGTGGCGCGGGCGAGCGCAAGCGGCGTAAAACATGCTGCGAGATCGAGGGGCGAATTTCGCTGGTTCACCCGGACACAATTCAAACGTTTGGGTTTTGCGTTCGGAAAGCATGACTCCACCAAGCGTCCGCACGCAGTTGGCAGAGTGAAACAGCCGGTGATTACTACCAAATGCGAACAGAATAGCAATACTGCTAGTCAGGCTGCGGGACATTCCGTCAAACATGATTGCTGGTGCACGCAGGTGTGATACGCATTGTGAAGTACTTCACGAGCGGCAGGTATCACCGAGCATACCGTGCGCACCTCCACTAGAGGGGAAGCGCAATGAAGTGGAAATTGACAACCTATCGAATGCTCAAACTGACCGCCGTTGTTTTGATGGCGGCTGGTACTACGATCGCTATCGGTACTCCTCGTGGAGTCTATGAACCAATGTTAGGAACCGATTGGCAATGCAGCCGGGCCATGCTGCTCGTGACCACCTGTGCTCACTAAGGCAGTAGTTCGCAATAAACGACGGGCGGCTTGCAGACGGACGCCGAGCAAAAGCTTATAGCTATTTAGACGCGGGACTGGGTGTTTGCAAACTACGGAAGTCCAGTGATTGGATCAATACTTCGGGCTTCCTTTTGCGCATATGCTGAAGTCCACTTCGAGGTCCTTTGGACAGCCCTCCTTACCGGTTCTTGCTCCTAAAGAATGGGCTCGCAGGGACGTTGATCTGAAAAATGAACCGCCCCGGGTTTTCAAGAAGGCAGGGGTCGATAGCGGTCAGCGGACCGGCGTTCCGACCGATACGGCCGAGAAGCTGAAGGCGCTCGAACGGGAGAACCGCGAGCTTCGGCAGGCCAACGAGATCCTGCGCAAGGCAAGCGCCTATTTTGCGATGGCGGAGCTCAACCGCCGGTCCAAGCCATGATCGCCTTCATCGGCGATCATCGTGGGGCGTATGGGGTCGAGCCGATCTGCAAGGTCTTGCCGGTCGCCCCTCGACCTACCACGCCCATGTGGCGAAGCGGCGCGATCCCGCCAAGCTGAAGGCGCGCGCGAGGCAGGATGTCAGGTTGAAGATCGAGGTTCGGCCGCGTGTTCGATGGAAATTTCTCCGTCTAAGGCGTGCGCAAGGTCTGGCGGCAGCTCAAGCGCGAAGGCTTCGATGTTGCCCGTTGCACGGTGTCGCGACTGATGCGAAGAGCCCGGCCGGGTTGCGAGCGTCTGATTTCGCGCGACGCCAAGCGCGCCATGCAGATACAATTGACTAGGGCGTGAACCCATAAACATGGAGCGGACGGCGGACGTCCGCCTTGGTGCCGATAACGGACTTAAGTCGGACATGGCACCATGTCTGAAAAGGGCCCATTTTCGGATTCATGCGCCGAAACAATAGAGGGGATCGGCCTCTTGTTTAACGAAACTGAGCAACCGCTCATTCGTTGGGTGGGACCATCGACCTTCTATGCGCAGGGTGAATTAGACTATGGTCGACGTCTCAGGTCATGCTGCCCGGGATGAAACAGCGGACACGAGGATATCCATCGATGTAGTGCTTCCAGACCATCGTGCGGCCGGCGAGATTGGGTTGCTTGATGAGAGCGCCGTCTGGCACGAGGACCCATTCGTCGTCGATGCGAACGCGATATTGTCCGTGATCGGACTTCCAATTCGGTTCGGAGACTACGTAGGCGTCAGAATCCTCACAGCACTTCCCGAATTCGCTTTGCAGGCCCTCAAACCAGGGCTTCAGCGGGGAATTCGCATAGCGCCCATCATCTCGCGCAAGTATCGCAGTGGACGACAGCAGTAGCAGAAAAATTGGACCCGCCATCTGCTTTTATCGCTCTAATTACCAGCATTTCGTCACCTAAAGCCATCTTGGAAAGTCAGTTTCGAATCAGCGCCGCTGGCGTCATGGGCAAGAAACGCAAGAACACGAAGCGGGAGGTAATTGGTATTTCCGCGTCGGCGCGACCATCCTGGCCGATGAGAATGAGGCCCGCTCCCCCATTTGCCACGGTCAAGATGACCTCTTCACCAGTCCAAGTGCGGATCGGGTTCATCCCGATGACGAGAAACTCACCTACAGGCTGGTCCAGATATTGAAGTCTAAGTTGCGGAGCGATTTCAGGCGGCGCAAGCCCAAAGCCCAGTTGCTGCGCGAGTTCGTAGATTTGCCGCAACGGCACCGTCTCACCCTTGAGGCCCAGGTCGGCCGCAGTCACTGTCAGAAGTGTTACCGCCGTTCTGGTGCCGCTAACGGTAAACGCAGGTCGAGCAAGAGCCTCAGCGGCCGAGTTACCGACGCCGCAACCAATCGCACTCAGTGCGGTGAGTAGAGCAAACGGATGTGGGAATGTGCCGATGCTGATCGTTTTCCATTCGGCAACATCCGCAACGGACGTTACTGGACCCATGCGTGTCGGGACAACGGGCGTCGCCTTGAGCATCAACTGCATCTGCAACACATCACGCGCCGAGCATTGAGCGTGAGCGCGGTTCGCGGAGGCGAGAACGCATACGACACAGAGCAAGAGCGTCGCTGCGGCGACGTCCCAACCTGCCAATCGATATGAATTCGCGGTAATCGCCTGCCCGGCGAGGTAATCGGTCTCGCAGCAGGTAGCGCCCGTCAGCACAACGGTCCGCCTCATGGTACCCTCCCTCGTGACGCGGGATCGGCAGCAGTTCCTACCATTCCAGCCACGTACGAGGATGCACCGGGGTTATAGGAAGCGCTTTACAACCGGCTTCCATTCTTCTTACCGTCTGCTTACATCGCAGCTCCGCGGGGTGCGATCGTACCGTAGGAGGGCGCATTTGCTTTACTCCTTTTCGGACTTCAGGCTGGATACGGACCGGCGGGAGCTGCGGCAGGGAACCGAGACGATCTCTGTTGCGCCACAGGTCTTCGACCTTTTGAACTATCTGATCCGCAACAGGGAACGTGTCGTCAGCAAGGACGAGCTCATCGCCGGCGTTTGGAACGGTCGCATCGTCTCGGATGCCGCGCTGACGACGCGCATCAATGGTGCTCGGTGTGCAATCGGCGACACGGGTGAGAAACAGCGCCTGATCAAGACACTGCCTCGCAAAGGCTTCCGCTTTGTTGGTGCAGTGCAGGAAGCCCAAAGGCGCAAGGTCGACCCTGTTGGTTCGGCAGCGCAAGACAGCGACACGACGTCAAGCCCGCCTATGCCGCCGCGTCTGTCCATCGTGGTGCTGCCGTTCGCAAACGTCGGCAGCGATCTTGAGCAGGATTATTTTGTCGATGGCGTGACCGAGAGCCTCACGACAGACCTCACGCGCATCAGCGGCTCGTTCGTGATCGGCCGACATATCGCATTCACGTATAAGGGGAAGACGGTCAACTTCAAGCAGATCGGGCGCGAGTTGAACGTTCGTTATGTCCTCCAAGGCTCCGTCAAGCGAAGTGGCAACCGGCTTCGGACAAACGTTCAGCTCGTCGATGCCGAAAGCGGCAATCACCTTTGGGCCGAACGGTTTGAAAAACAGATCTCCGATCTGTTCGACATGGAGGACGAAATCGTCGCCCACCTGGCCAATACGCTGGATGCTGAGCTCGTGACAGCCGAGGCGAAGCGCGCCGAACACTCGCTAAGCATCGACGCGATGGATCTGTATTTCCAAGGCATTGCTTCCTTTAACAGGGGGACCACGCCGGAGCACTTGACGCGGGCGCGTGGCTTTTTTGAACGGGCGCTGGCGCTAGATCCCGACTTTGTCGAGGCATTGGTCGGCAGAGCGGGTGTAGAGGAGGCAATAGTCGCCGCGTTGTTGACTGACGACCCAGCCTCACACCTTGCCGCCGCTGAGGCTGCCTTAAATAGGGCTTTATCGCTGGCTCCGCAGCACGCGTTGGCACACCTCCGGTTGGGCATTGTTTTTGTTTTAACAAACCGCGCCGCTCAGGGCATTGCTGAATGTGAACGGGCGCTAGTGCTCAATCGCAATTTAGCCCATGCCCACGCCTGGATCGGTCTCGCCAAAGTATACATCGGCCATGCAGCGGAAACCGACGCCTGTGTACAGGAGGCCCTTCGGCTGTCTTTGGCTGATGATAGCGGGCATCGCGACGTTTCACCTCGATGCTAACGAGGAATCAGTGTTTTGGCTACGCCGTAGCGTCGAGGCCAATCGGAACCATCCGCTCGCGCATTTGTGGCTCGCCGCGGCGTTGGCGCGACTTGGAGCGGTAGACGAGGCGAAGCGCGCAGCCCGCACGGGGCTGGCTCTGAATCCGACTTTCACCATTCGCCGGGCGCGCGCCCAGCTCCCGAGCAACGATCCGATCTATCTGGCCGAACGCGAGCGCTATTATGAAGCGCTGAGCATGGCCGGGGTATCGGAGGAGTGATGTCGGAATGGGTCCTGAGCCGTAATACTCGGATGACGGCAGGAGAGACCTCACATGACGTCCTACATTTGTCGCGATGGTCCACAAAAGACACCATACTGCGCAGTTCGTGGGGGTTGGACGGAGATCAACATTCCCGACGACCGCATTCAATCATGGGGGCAGGCCCATGATACGACAAGCACGCACTATCCTATCGAGGTGTTCCGGCGCGTAAGTTCTAGCAAGCTTGGGAACGAGTGCGGAAACGCGCACAGCCGGCCTCGCTTCCTTCAGGCGCGTGCCGATCATCCGCGCTTCCTGGACCCTGCCAGACAAAGCGTGGCATGCCGCCAGGATGAATTGTGCGTTTAGATAATTGGGTCGGTGCAGCACAGCCGACTTGGCCCAGGATGTCCCGTCCTCGTATCGATCTGTCAGAAAATGCGCACACGCTATTCCGGTCTGCGTCAGAAAGAGAAACGGATCCAGCGGGCTTAAACGCACCCCGGCATCGAATTGCTTGAGCGCCGCCTCGACATTGCCGCGGCGTATGTGTTCCCAGCCGATAGTATACCGTGCGACAGCCAGATTTGGATTGAGCTCATGCGCCTGGAAGACGAGGGGCACGCCCTCGTCCAGCTCATACAGTACGATGGCAATAGCTTGCCCGACCCTCACGAGTACAGTTGGATCATCTTTATCGAGCTCAAGTGCGCGCCTTGCCAGCCGTCGGGTCTCGTTTCGTTCCTGATCTGCATCGACGGTCCAGCCGAAGACCTTTCGCTGCCCGTAGCAATAAGCACCAAGCGCGTATGCTGCGGCCAGTCCGGGATCGATTTCGACAGCAAGCCGGATCAGTCGGATGGCTTCAATATTTTGTTCGCGGGTGAATTGGTAGAAGCTCGAGAGTGCACGAAGATAGTAGTCGTAGGCCTGAAGATTATCGGTTGGGACGCGTTTTGCCCGTTCTATCTCAGCGCGCTCCAATTGAGGAAAGAGTGCGCCAATTACGCTACTCGTTACTTGGTCCTGCAGATCGAAGATATCGTTGAGCTGGCTGTCAAAGCGGTCCGCCCAAAGATGGGCACCCGTTGTGGCCTCGATCAGCTGCCCGGAAATGCGAACGCGATCGCCGGATTTGCGCACGCTGCCTTCGAGCACATAACGAACGCCCAACTCGCGCCCGACCTGCCTAATGTCGATAGCCTTGCCTCTGTAGGTGAAGGTGGATTGCCGCGCGATGACGAACAGCGATTTAGATCTTGAAAGGCCGGTGATAATGTCCTCGACCATGCCGTCGGCGAAATACTCCTGCTCTGGATCCGAGCTCAGGTTGGTGAATGGGAGAACGGCGAGCGAGGGCTTGTCGGGAAGTGTGAGGGCAGGTTTAGCGGCCTCCCCTTGGAATGCGTTTACTGCCACTGTCGGGGCTCTGTCTGTTTCCTGCACCGTACCGATAAAGCGATAGCCCTTCCTCGGCAGCGTCTTGATCAGACGCTGGCCCTCCCCGGAATCGCCAATTGCGGATCGAGCCGCATTTAGCCGGGTCGTCAGCGCGGCATCGGACACGCACCGCCCCTTCCAAATGGCGGTGATGAGCTCGTCCTTGCCAACCACGCGCTCGCGGTTGCGGATCAGATAGTCGAGCAGGTCAAAGGCCTGTGGCGTCAGGGCGACGACGCTTGCATCGCGGTAAAGCTCGCGGCGGCTGGAATCTAGTTCACAATCTTCGAAGAGATAGCGCAAGATGCGAAATCCCTGTAGCCGGTCGCCGGTTGAGGCCGGCTACAAATCGGAAGTAAAGAATAAGCTGGCTGTAAGGAAAATGTAAGCAGCACGTCAAGCGTAGTGGGCCAAATCTTGGCAGCTTATCTGGGTGGAAACAAGGCACCCAGGATGCTGCAATGAACACGATTTACCAGACGGGCTTGGTCCAGACGACCTTAGCGCAGCCGAGCAAGGTGGGCCCGTCCAAGAATTGTTGGACGGCCTTTCAGGAATGGCGAAAATGGGATCGGCTGCGGCGCGATCTTTGCAACCTGAGTGATCGGGAGTTGATGGATATCGGGATTACGTATGGCGAGATCGACTACGTGACCTCAAACCGAAATACTGACCCGCGAGGCATACGATCGGCCGAATGATGTCGACGGCCGGCAGCAGTAGACGGTCCATCGGAAACTGGTCGACGCGAGCTGCTTTGCAGCCCCGACACCGCTTTCCGGTATGGGTGAAAGGCGGCGGTCTGCACCGCAGGCGACGACGTCTGCTCTACCCTCGATGCCAGACCTGCCGATGGACCGCGTCGACGGAAGCGATGGGCCAACAGGCGACCAAAAACATTTGGCCGGACGTTAACCAATTCACACATGGCGAGGCCGCCCGGCTGGAATATGAAAGCAGTACCTCATTAGAACCGCGGAGCCGGGGCGATGATTCGCTTTTTCGCTGTACTCGCCATTCTGTGTGCCGCCGCAACGAGAGCCGCCGCCGAAACGCCGATCGAGCGCGGTAGCTACTTGGTGAACGCGGTCATGGCATGCGACGGCTGCCATACGCCGCGCGGCCCCAGCGGTCTCAACATCGAGCGGCGGTTTTCCGGCGGGTCCATTGTTTGGGACGGGCCGGCCTACACTGTCCACGGCTCAAACATCACGCCCGACCGCGCCACAGGCATTGGAGCTTGGAGTGAGGACGACATCAAGCGACTGCTGATCAGCGGCGTGCGGCCGAACGGAGTGTCGGTTGCGCCGCAGATGCCCTACGGCTTCTACAGAATTCTGACGCCCGGCGATCTCGATGCGATCGCGGCCTACTTGAAGACCATCAAGCCGGTGAGCAACGAGATGCCGCCGCCAGTCTACAAGGCCGCGGCGTACCCTGTGGCACTGTCCGGCGCCGAAACATCGATAGGTGACGCGGTCCCCCAAGATCCGGTCAAGCGCGGCTTCTATCTCGCCACCCTTGCGCATTGCATGGAATGCCACTCGCGCAAACCCGATGGCTCTCAAGACTTTAAGAACTGGTGGGGCAAGGGCGGTCACGAGATGAAGGGCCCCTTCGGCTCCGTCGTCGTCGCCAACATCTCCTCCCACAAGGAGAAGGGCATCGGCGCGTGGACGGACGCCGAACTCAAGCGTGCGCTGACCGAGGGCATCAGCCGCGATGGCCGCGTGCTCATGCTGCCGATGGCCCGGCAACGCTATTTCAGTAGGATGACTGAGCAGGATCTCGACGCCATCGTCGCTTGGGTGCGCACCATTCCGCCCATCGAATAGTTCATGATCACTCTTTCGAGGTCTCGAATGTCGCAAATGCGTCAAAAGCGCCGTTTTTGGCTACGGCCCGCGCAGTCTGCAGCGCCATTCGGACGGAGCCGGTGTCGTCGGCCACTTCGCAAACGGGCAATAAGAGAGACTTTTTCAACGGGCATCCGCCGAGCACAGTAACTAGCGTCTTAGCTTCATCTCCTACGGAGGTTCTTCGGTGACATCCAACCATTGGCTCACTCTCCTCGGACTGATCAACGGCTTTCAGGTCACACAGGCAATTCATGTCGCGTCAACTCTTCGTATCGCAGACCATCTGAAAGGCGGCTCTCGTTCGGCAGAGGAGCTGGCGTCCTTAACGCAGAGCCATGCAGGCGCTCTCTACCGACTGCTGCGGGCGCTCGCCGCAGTGGGCGTTTTTGAGGAAGATGAAAGCCGAAGGTTTGCGATGACACCGATGGGAGATTGTTTGCGCACTGACTCCGCGACGCCGATCGGCGCATGGGCGGAGTGCGTCGGAAGTCCGTACGTTTGGAGCACATGGGGCCATCTGCTGCACAGCATTCGAACCGGCGAGAATGCCTTTCAAAGTCTGAATGGTAAGGACATTTGGAACTATCGCACCGAACATCCGGAGGAGAGCGCGGTCTTCGATCGCGCTATGACGGAGTTTTCGCGCGGCGGCGCTGAAACCGTTATTGGCGCGTATGATTTCTCCGCTTTCCATCATGTTGTGGATGTGGGTGGCGGGCGCGGTCTAATGCTGGCAGCCATTCTGACCGCTCATCCCCAGATGCAAGGCACGTTGTTCGATCAGCCAGGCGTCATTGTCGGAGCCACGGCGGTTCTGGAGGCGCACGGCGTCGTCGACCGGTGCCGAATGGTGGGCGGAAGTTTCTTCGAATCGGTACCTGAAGGTGGAGATGCCTACGTGATGCGAGTGGTAATTCACGATTGGGACGATGACGGAGCTATCGCCATTTTGAAGGCGTGCCGGCGTGGGATGCGGGACACGGCGAAGTTGGTTCTCATCGAGCGAATTATCGCGCCTGCGAACGAAGTACCGGCGACAAAATTCATGGACCTCCACATGTTGGCTTTACCGGGTGGGCGGGAGCGGACTCGTGACGAGTTCTCTGACCTGCTTGCCAAGTCTGGCTTCGAGCTGACGCGCGTTGTGCCAGCGGGTAGAATCAACGTCATCGAGGCCCGGCCATATTGAGCACAAGGCGGCCCGGTCTCCAGTGTCGTCCGTTCCGGGCCGATTTTGTTGCAAAAGTCGGTTGAGACAAGTCACGAACCGTGATTCCGTTGTGTTGACGCGAATCTCGGCGAGGTCGATCCATGATGGGCCGTCTGAAGAGTGACCAAGGTCAACTGTTCTACGAGTTTCGTCTTGGCGACGCGATACCCGAAGATCATCTGGTGCGGAAGATCGATGCTGCTCTCGATCTGTCCTGGCTTCGCGGTGAACTAGCATCTCACTATTCGTCGATGGGGCGCCCGTCGATTGATCCGGAACTGATGATCCGGATGCTGGTCGTGGGGTATGTCTTTGCGATCCGCTCGGAACGGCTGATCTGCCGTGAAGTGCAGGTGAACCTCGCCTATCGCTGGTTCTGCAAGCTTGGTATCGAGGACGCTGTCCCGGATCATTCGGCATTTTCGCGCGCCCGCAACGAGCGCTTCCGTGATGGAGATGTTCTCCGCCGCGTGTTCGAACGGATTGTCGAGACATGCATTGCCGCCGGTCTGGTTGGTGGCGAAGGATTTGCAGTCGATGCGAGCCTGATTGCGGCCGACGCGAACAAGCAGCGCTCGATCGCAGGTCAGGACTGGCGCAGGGATCGCGATCCGGCCAGGTCCAGCCGCGCGGTGAAGGAGTATTTGGCAACCCTCGACGATCCGGCGTGGGGCGCCGCCAGCGATGTCATCCCGAAGTTTGTCTCGCCATCCGATCCGGCAGCGCAGTGGACCGGCGCTCACAAGGGGCCGGCATTCTTCGCGTACTCCGACAACTATCTCATCGACGTGAAGTTCGGCGTCATCGTGGATGTCGAGGCCTCCCGCGCCATTCGCCAGGCCGAGGTCGGTGCAGCAAAAACCATGATCGAACGAACCGAGGAGCGCTTTGGTCTCAAGCCAGAGCGACTTGTCGGGGATACCGCTTACGGAGCGGCTCCGATGCTGAACTGGCTGGTCGAGGAGAAGGGCATCGCGCCGCATATCCCTGTGTTCGATAAGTCGAAGCGGGATGATGGCACCTTCTCGCGGAGCGACTTTCGATATGACCCAACCGGGGACGTTTACCACTGCCCGGGTGGTAAGCGGCTTGGGACGAGCGGTACCGTGCACGAGGGCAAGACCCTTCTGTATCGTGCCAGCAAGCTCGACTGCGATGTATGCCCGCTCAAACCGCAGTGCTGCCCAAAGGAACCATCACGCAAGATCCCGCGCGATATCCATGAGCATGCCCGAGACGTTGCCCGGTCGTTCGCTGGCACCGAGGGCTTCGAGCTCTCTCGGCGTCAGCGCAAGAAGATCGAGATGAGGTTCGCACACTTGAAGCGCATCCTGAAGCTTGGTCGGCTCCGATTGCGAGGCCCGCAAGGTGCCCAGGATGAGTTTGTTCTAGCCGCCATCGCTCAGAATCTGAGGCGGTTTGCATCGCTGGTCGCACGACCGCCGCCGGCTCAGGTTCTGCGCATCGCGTAGCGTAGCGTCAAAGTTGCGTAAAATGCGTCAGGGCCAGCGCTTCAAAGCGCGGCTCAACAAAAGGCCCAGCGGCCAAATCCATTGCAGCCAACTTTTGCAACAAAATCGGCCAAAAGCGGTCCTCCACAGGCCACGCGCGGCAGGTCAGCTAGGGGTCAAAAGCGCCCTTCGGCAGCCCGGCTGCTTACTTCCGCTTGAGCACCGGGAGCGGACATCGCCCGCGCCAGTACGGAGCTCCGAAATGGGCCAAGAGCGGGAGATGAGATTTTCACGCGGCCGCCGCAACTGCGCTAAGCGGCACATCCAGTGTAGATAAACCCACTGGGTTCGCAGGCGAGCGGCACCTGACCATTCAATTGTTGCCCGAGAGACTTCATCACGCGGGTACCAAAGCTCAACCGCGTCGGCGGCCGAACCGGCGGCCCACCGCGTTCAGTCCAGGAAAGGTGAAGCCGCTGGGTAGGGTCATCGACCGTCCATGCGACTTCGACGCGCCCGGCAGGGACAGAAAGTGCCCCGAATTTTGTCGTGTTCGTGCAAAGTTCATTGAAAGTCATTGCGATCGCGATGACCGCGCCTGAGGTAATCTTGAGATCCGGCCCGTTGAAATGGAAGCGCCTGCTTCCTTGACTGTCATAAGGTTCGGTGGCGCTGCTCAAGGTATGCGTAAGGCTTGTGCTTGCCCAGCGGACCTGCATGAGAACATCGTGGGCTCGGCCCAATGCGCCAAGCCGCCCCTCCATTGCCTTTTGCCCGGCCTCAATACTGGGCGCCGCACGAAAGCTCTGAGAAGCGATAGCGCTCACGGTGGCAAGAGTATTCTTGATACGATGATGCAGTTCACCAAGGATAGCCTCGCTCGCCGCTCGGCGTGCAGATCAGCCGAGAGCGACGTCAAATGGATTGATCAAAGTTGAGAATGGTCGCTCGACCGACGGGCTTGAGCACCGCAACAACTGGTGCGCTCTTTGCGAAGGGATAGCGAGCTAATTCGGCCCCCGGCGGCTGGCAAGCGTGCCGAAGCGTGTCTCAAGCGACTGCTCTCACTTGCGGGAACTGCGGACGATCGCAGCTAGGGCATCCAGGACTTTGTTCGGCCAGCGATCGTCGTTCTCCCGCTTCCTTTGCGCGGCATCGTCAGCGACATGATCGTTAAATATTTGGACGCGTCGGGGTAGATCGATCTTCTCTGTCAGGATGTACATTTAGCCCTGCTTCCATGAACCACAACTCGCGCCTGGCGGTAACGTTCCATAAAAGCAACTTTTCCGAGATTAAGCGCTTCAGCTGTCGAAAACGCGCACCATCGCGGGCTTCAAGTCCGCTACGGGTCAGTCGCGTCGTAGATTTTCCGGTTATATCCGCTTACGGGGTAGTCTCGGAAGTACCGGTCCTCTGGTTTTTCCGGTTGAAGGTATCGGGTTGAACGTGATTCAAGCGTCCAACCCGGAGCCTTGAAGCGCTACGAGCTCAGCGACTACGAATGGACCGCCATCAAACCGATGCTACCCAACAAGCCGCGCGGCGTTCGGCGGGTAAATGACCGTCGCGTGCTCAATGGCATCTTTTCGGTTCTGCGGTCAGGCGCTCCCTGGCGCGACCTGCCAGAGACGTATGGTCCCCGCACCACCTGTTACAATCGCTTCGTTCGGTGGCGGCGCGCTGGCGTCTGGGACCAGATCATGGATGCACTTGCCGCCGGTCATGACACGGCGGTGCAGATGATCGATACTTCCGTCGTGCGCGTGCACCAGCACGGTGCCAGTGTTGCGGACAACAATCATCAGGATATGGGTCGCTCGCGGGGTGGCCTGACCAGCAAGATTCACGCGGTCGTGGACACCAATGGCTTGCCGGTCCATCTCGCCCTCACGCCCGGTGAGGCGCACGACAACCGGCTGTGCTCGGTTTTCCTCAGCGCCTTGCTTCCACAAACGATGTTGCTCGCGGATCGCGGCTATGACGCCGACTGGATCAGGGAGCTTGCTCGCCAGCAAGGAGCATGGGCGAACATTCCGCCGAAGCGAAATCGCAAAGACTCGATCTGCTTCAGCCCGTATCTGTATCGCGCACGCAACCTGATTGAACCGTTCTTCAACAAGATCAAGCAATGTAGGCGTATCGCGACCCGATACGACAAGCTTGCAGCCAACTATCTGGCGTTCATCAAACTCGCGTCAATCCGGAGTTGGCTACGCGCTAATGAGTCCACGTCCTAAACGACATCCTGGTGCGCGCCTACTATTAACGCCGCTCTAGCCAATAAGTGCTCGCGGATCCGGCGAGCTGCCTGACGATGGGATTTCGCTCGAGGAAGTTCCATTTCCGCCACGGCCTTGCCGTCGGGATAGTGCGCCTCGTGCTCCCCCAGTTATCAAAATGCAGACGGTCGACGTTGTGGACGAAGGTCTCGGCCGAAGTATCCTCCGCGAAGATCAACGAATGATCGTCAAGTTCAGCATGGTAGTAAGTAAAGTGACTGCATGCGAGCTGGCAGCGCGTTGCTCAAATTTGGCCACTGAGCCGCTATCCCAAACTGCTCCGGCTTCATGCAATCCTTACAATCTAAACTACAGCCGACCGGCGAATTTATGGCGCCTATACAAACATGTTATTAACTGGTCGATCTAAGTTCGGGAGGCGCGATCTCGGCGGATTCCGCCGAAGTCGCTTCGCGGAAACTACCAGCACAATTAAAGCAAGCGTCCCCGTGGCGTATGCGGGCCGAAAAATTCTGGTCGGATCGCTCATCTTTGATGTTAACATTCTAAACGTCGGACTGGACGTCCCGACTCCACAGGACGAAAGTATCCGAAACTGGCACTTAAACTGAGTGCTTCGCTTGCTTGACGCCTTTCATCGCTTTGATGACAGACGCGGGCGTAACTATAGCTCTAGCGGGGGAGGGCCAAGGAAGCGGCTGTAAAGGCCTAAACCAATATACGTGAGATCTATGCCGACACATTACAAGTCGCAATTACTCGAGACTGCCGTGCCGTGGCTCCAGGTCCGGGACCGTATGTACCTTGGGCTACAGCCTGCTGCACGATCGATCCTGACGATACTCGAATTTTATGCCGAACGAGAGCTCGAACCGCTTGCCAATGGCGTCCCGCTTTTAACGGATGAGCAAGCCGAACTCGAACCGATCGTCGCGGCCTTAACGGTTGCGGGGGTGCTAAGCCAAGCGATGAGATCAGGTACGCTTGTCGCCACGTTGGCGCAGGTCGCTAAGGCGCCGGACCTGTTTTACACGCATGAACTGCCGGCCGCCGTGCAATGGGAGCTGGCCCAGGACACTCAGCGTGCCCTTGAGGCGCCCGGAACGTTCAGCATGGATGTCTGGGCTACGGAAAACACCCGCGTTCCGTATACTTTCGGTCGGCCGACTGAGGAAATCCTAGCGAGCGCGGCTGCGCGGGCGCGCGACCGCAATCAGGAGGCCCGCACTCCCGGTCACCCCGAGCACCCGGCCCACCGTGAGCTGGCTGAGCGCCTTGGTCCGATCTTCCGGGCCGGCAAGGAGCAGATCTTCAGGCAACGGAAAAAGGTGGTGCGCCGCGAACACGGCGAAGAGTTTCAAACTTACCAGGAAGGCGGGCCATTTTCAGATTTTCTCGAGCTTGTCCTGCCGCCGCTTCAGGATTTTCTACGTGAGAATCGCCTGCCGCCGGTAACCATTGCAGCCATCGTACGCACCGCAATGTCGCACTCAAGAGACAGCCGCAGCCGTCCGCCGGCCACCCCCGATTATTCCCACAACGCCAAGCCCATATACTTTCGCACCTATCCTAAAGAGAACGGCCATCACGTGATGAGCCCTCACAGGAAAGGAACGTAAATTGTTAGACGATGAACATAGCCGGATGCCGGACGCGCTCACCGAGCCCGGTTCGCCCCGTGATCAGGGGCTGACCGACTTCCACGCAGACAGCCCGCCAGCTAACGCGGAGGGGCATCCGTCAGCAGCTGACGGTGAGCCGTCCGCGGCCGAAGAAGCTGCTTCGAAAATCGTCTCCAAACATGTCGCGGGCGAGGCCACAGCAGTGGAAGACAAGGCGGATGAACAAGAGGCGGAAAACCAGCACGAAAAAGACGAAGAATATGGAGAAGAAGACGAAGACGAAGACGAAGACGAAGACGAAGACGAAGACGAAGACGAAGACGAAGACACAGACGCTGTCGACTACTACGCCCTCCAAGAGGACGAAGAGACGCGGAGTTACATGCCGCTTTCCATAGAGCAGATGCTTGAGGATCCGCCGCTTCCCCCCGGCGTTGACCAGTGCGACTTTCGCGAGATATTCAATTCGTTTGCTGAGGACTATCGCCCGCCGCACCGCCCGAAGCGTGATATCGAGTTTCAGTGGGTTTGGCAGGCGGCGATGGCCCACGTGAACTTGATCTTGTTTGATAAGATGTTGGCGGCGATCGTGGCCAACGAGCGACGCGCAGCGGTGGAGGTCTTGTACAAGAAGGCCGCTGCCGTTGTGACGTCCTCGAAAGAGGAAGCCAAAAAGCTGGATTGGTCGGCGAAGGAAGCCGCGATGGAGTATTTTCTCGATCCCGATTACAAAAAGAAGTTCCAGAAAACGCTCGAGGATGCAGGCTTTACCGCGAACGCGGTAACCTCCGAAGCATTCCTGCGAGCATTGCCGCCCCTGAAGGAAATCGAACGCTTGAAGAAATCGGCCAAGAAAGAGCGTGATGAAGCCCTCAAGCAGTTGGACCTCGCCTACGACATGCGCAGTCCCGATCAGCAGATGCCACTGAGCGCGGCTGCGGACCGACGTTTCTATCTCGAGGTCAAGCGCGACAAGCAGCTTGCACGAGAGGAAGAACTCGAACGCGCGCAAAAGGCTGCTGAAGATGGCAACCCGCAAGCAGATCGCGGCGAATAGGAAAAACGCGGCCCGAAGTACCGGGCCGCGTTCACAACAGGGCAAAGCGCGGTCACGGATGAATGCGCTCCGCCATGGCCTTGCAGTCAAACTGCCGGGCTCCGACGAGACTTGGGATCAACTCGAATCGTGCTCCTTCGAAGACATTCGAGCTCGGATCGGTCTCGTTGAGAGCGAACGCGCGAAGTTGTCAATCTCCATCAGCAAGGCGATCGCTTCCAGCTCATCTGCCCCCGTCGTCCTGCAGCTCAAGAAGCTCGCAGCACTAGATCGGTATCTATGGCGAGCTCAAATCAAGCTGAAAGCCCTGTCAATGTGACTGTCGTGCTTCCGAAGTATTTCTATTTAGTATCAGTGCCTTGCGGGTCATTTGCGTGGAAATTGGGTTCGTTCTGCCAACTTTTCCTGGGCGGTTACTTTTTGGAGCGCAAATAAACGTTTGCATTCAGGATCGGGGCTCGGTGCAGGAGGAACTTAGTGTGCAGGTAAAATGGTCTCACTGGGGGCTCGATTCGAGCGCCTTCAAAACCAAGTTCTCGCGCCTTCGCGTAGCTACCCCGGCGAGAAGGGTTCGAGCTGCGGTGGGACCGCGCCGATACTTTCACGGCGTTGCTGTTCAAGTCAGGTGAGTGGGAAACCCTCTGTATCATTGGCGCATTCACGTCTTCGGCTGGTTGAATTTCAATAGGCAGGAAAACAGCATGATGAGATTGACGATATTCAAAACCTGTGCGGGCGATGACCAGGCCAACACCATGAGACAAAGGGGTCGTTCTGTCTTCGCAGAACAGTCCGGCCCAATTAGCTCGCGGGCTTAAACTCCGGCTGCTGTTCTTTCTCGGCCATCGCCTCGATCTGCTCGACGAAATCCTGTCGCTTCTTCTGGTCTTTGGCAAAGTCCCTGACCAGCCTCAACAACTGCAATTCCTCTACGGCCATACGATTGCAACCGAGATGGAAGAGACCAGCGTCAAAGGCTCGCATTACATAGATGTGCGCAACCACAAGGGTGACACGACGAAGGCCGCGCTGGAAGTCAAGTTCAAGCGTATCGCTGTCTTGCCTCGCATCGGGAAGCAGAAACGATCCAGCCTCGACCTGACAGTAATCGACACGCAAGGGGTCGCTGGCACAACCTGTTCAGCATATGGGTCTCAACCGAACGGTTGACACTTGCTGAATTCCGACCGTCGCAGGTAATCGCCCGGATATGCAATCCCTCATCTCAAACCTAAGATTTGCCACCATCCCGAGTTACGGCAAAACGCCGATGAGACTTGCCCATGTCGACCATCATTTTGATCTTCGCAATATGGATCGGCTTCAACGTAGCCGTTGCGGTTGCGTTGACTTTACGGAGCCCCGGACAACATAGGCCCGCGTTGCAAGCGCGCGTGTTTCATTTGGTTGCGCGAGCAGAGAGCTACTGACACCGCCTCAATCTCCAGCGCATCAGCCTGCGTACGATGCGCTGCAGACCAGGAAGGGGCCGCTCGCTGACGAATGGCTGAAGCTCGCGCGCAATTCTAGCGGTGGTGCATCCGATTAACCGCCACAATGAGGTCGGGGCGTTCTAGAATTTCCACCAGTTGGTCGAGAATGGCGCGCTCGTTGTTGCGCGGCTGCGGCTTTAAATACTCTTCCAAAATGATTTGCGCATCGCTGACGGCTTGAAGGGCCAGGTCTTCATCATGCATGGAGTTAAACTCCGCTGTAATCCACAGATAATACAGCATCGACTAAATTGGTTCCATTTAAATTAAATCCGGAGTTTATTCCTGCGGTTGGACGGACTGGACGCATAGGAATGGCTCAGCTAGTGCCAAAATTGAACCGCAACGTGAGAGGCGGACATTGGTTTGTGGCCGTCAAGACTGGTTGCGGACCCGACTCTCATATCGGGATTTTGAGACTGAAGAGGGAGCCAAAGAATGGATATTGACCAGTCCAAGTGTTGGCGGGCAAACCGGCAGCCTAGACGAGCGCGTACGGCACGTTCGACGCAGCAATTCGTCCAGCGGCAGTTTTTCGAGCAAAGGTTTTACACACGGCATACTAAGGCTACGGACGGCTCTGCTGTTGAGTTTCAACGAGAACCGGCCCGCCGCCATGCGCGCGGTAGACGACAGACCGTTCCGGGTGGATGGCGCGAAACCGTCGCGCCACACACCGGTCATTCAACGTTTTCGCGGGAGCGGCGTTCCTAGAGCGGGTCCAGCACAATGGTATCGACCCTCAGGCAAGGTAGGCAGCGATAGGCGTACACAGCGGGCAGACCTGCAATCTCTGGAAGTCTCGCTAGGTACGCCATGGGCCGCCTGCACACATTGCAAATAAGGATCGGTGGATTGTCCCGCGTCATCCAAATAACCAAAAGCGGGCAGCGTACGGTTATGGAATGCCTGGCGCATCTCCGGTCTATTACGGGAGACTGTCGAAATTCGGCGGGTCTCAACCGTTCGGTTGATGCGTCAGAGATTCAGACGCGGCGTCGGTCGCAGGAGCAGCCTCTCAGCCGTTCCTGCGACCTTCCCTTTCGAGGCTCCGGCGCTCTGATCCGCAATTGGATTGGCAGCCGGGAGCATGGGGCTGGAAAGCGAGCGTTGCCATGTTTTCCCGAAAGCAACAATGCTTAGAAACCCGAGTTCGGTAGTTATCCGGAGTCCATTTTCGGAACGGGGTGTTCTACTGTGAGAACACCGGCGCGATTTAAGCACGACCCAATTTTAAGTTGTCGGGAATGCCGCAGTGGGGCTGGAACCACGCTGCGGCTTTTCGCTGAGCGAACCCAAATTCTTTGTTGAGCCGTATCTGGCCGGAGCAATGTTTTCCGGGGGACGATTGTGAGCATCCAAGGCATCGTGGCGACTATATTGGAGCAAGAGCTGGCCGCGCGGGGCGTGCGGTCATTGCGGCATTCCGATTGCATGGAGATAGTGGAAAACCTACTCGTCCGCTTGAAGGAGCTGGACCAGGAATTAGCCGCGCGGAATAGCGAGCGAAGCTAGACGCTCACCACACCCTTGCCGGCGTAAGTGACCTCGGGACTGGGCGCCTATCTCTTCCGGAAGAAGCGGGCCAAATCCGCCAATAGGCCGAAGCTGAACCGAAAGCCCGCTGGCGGTCGCGGTCGGTCGGCTTCCGAAGCATTGCAGCGTGGGCAAGCATCGCCGGCTGCGCCGCAGCCGCAGGCGTGTGGACCGTCCCAAGAGCGGCCGGGGTGGGCTTCGCATACCCAGCCAGTATCTTCGCAGGCGGCGCAATGGAATGCAGCCGCGCGTCAACCAGACCTCGGCGACAGCATCGCGCAGCCGGTCGTCATCAAGTATGCGGATCAGCCAGTCGATCGTGCGTAGCCGCGTCACGCTCGCGCGTCAGGTAGTCCGCCAGCAGTATGATGGCGAGGTCGTCGCTCGGCTCGATCCGCTCGGCGGGTTAGAGGCCAGCGGCTTCAGCCTCAATTGCGAGCCGGCAATCTCGGTGTGACCACCGGCGAGGAGCCGCTCAACGACGCCGTCGCTGATTACCTTGACACCGAAGCGCCAGCCTCCACGCGGCCGCCGCTGAAACGGGCCATGTTGGAGCAAGCGCAGGAAATAGCGCTCATTGTAGTTCTTCTGGTCGGTCATCACTTAGCCCCCCACGTGCCGGCGAGCAGGACCGTGATTTAGCGCTTGCAATAAGTCAACCGGTTACCGACGACATCTGCGGTTCCAGCCGGCAAGACGATCTCTAGGCACCGCGAAGCCGGTATCATGGGCGTCCCTAGCTGTGCCTTCTAACCCGCGCGGGCCAGTGCCGGCACCAGAGCGATGATCAGGAAAACGCAACGCCGATGCGTCCTTCCGACCGCCACACCGCTCGGCAGGAAAGCTGGGACTGCGCGCTCGGAATGATCAGTGTGAACTCGTGCGGAATGCCAGATGCGCTGGGCACGTCCAGGTTGGCGCCCAGATCGGAGAAGTTTCGGACGACGCAACTGAAGGAGCCTCCGGGAAACTCGATGAGTGCCGACTTGAATACACGTCGACGGCGAGCGGTTCGCTTTTCCATGGGGACGGGTTTTAAGCCAGCTTTTCTTACAGATCGATAAAGCTGTCGCGGAAAGTCGCGGCACAATTTGCGGGCCAAATAGAGAAATCGTTTACTTAGGGCTGGTCGGGCAAAGCGAGTCGAGCCTGCACTACCATTGAGCGAGACTTTACTCGGCAAGGCTACCGTTCTCCCGATGATCAAGGGCTTGACCATAGCTGCTCTTGTACTGGCAGCGGCCAGCCGCGTATGGTCCGGCCACGGGTCCGCACTGACCGCGCCCCGATGGCTGCAACGGTAGTTGGCGCACCAGACCACGACGCCCCAAACGCCCTTCTCCCGCATCTTGCCGAAGGTGAGCGGGCGGCCGTCAGGGTGGGTGGGCGGATGGCTGAGCCGATGGGGTCGCTTGGCAGCGGTCTCATCATTGCCGGCCGCAAACTTCCTAGACGAACCGGAGGCATGTCCGACCAAGCCGCGCCGGACTGAATTTGGACAATGGTAACTTTAAATTAGGGCACGGAGCGTAGCGTGCGCCTGTTCGGTCGTCGCACACCCGAACGCTTCCTTTGGTACGCTTGGACCCCAGATCCGATCTCAACCCGGATCTGGGGTCTTTGTCTTTCTAGCGGCCAGAATAAAAATGCCGCCCGCGATGAGAATTAAGATTCAAGCGGGCGGTTTTTGCAGAAACACTCAATCCCGGGGCTGGCGGGGACTGAGCCTTTGAAAGCCGTGCACGATTTCAGCGCCCGGACCGGCATGGCTTACGATTGCTATCGTGCCCTATTTTATTTGAGCCGTCATGTAGTCTATCCAGACTAATCGATACCGGGGTTTTGCATCATCCCCCTCGGGGCTGGAAGTCGCCCCCCGCGACTCATTCAAGCGGGCGGCGTTTTTGCACCCAGCGCGCTCCAGTATCGGCGCAGAGCCTTCAGACGCGTGATAACCATACGCCCGTTCAGGCCGACGTCGGTCATCCGCGACGGCTCCCAAGACCTCACCCGCCTGAGCCCATGAACGGGCCGCGATTGATCGTCACAACGCCCGCGCCCGTCGGGCGAACAATGCGGGCAAAGTACGGATCTGGTGGGCTTCTCCGTTAAGGTGTCTTTCCGCGATTTCCGTTTCTTCCAATTATCTTTTGAAAGCAGGCCTCGTAAGCCTCAGGGCGGCATTGCAGGGAAGCCGTGCACCAAGTCAGCGCACTTAACCTTGAGAAGTGAGGTCAATCCGAACATTGACTTGAGACCGCTGCGCGCTTGCGCGTTCATGGCAAGGCCGGACAGGGCTGGTCTTATCCTCAAATCGAATCCTCAAGACCACAATTTCAATTGTCCGGCACGGGCCGCCAGCGATACGCCCTGGGTCTGGCGGCCCACCCTTCTTTGCAAGGATGGTGACGCGGATGCCGTTCGAAAAACTTTCAGACCACTACATCACGCACATGTACGAGAGCATCCGCGATCAGGTCCGAGCCGATGCCAAGTCTGGCCTTCGCTTGACGAGCCGGCGAGAGCGCGCGCCGAGGAACTGCGCCGCAACATTGATCGCCGGGCTTCCGCATGCGCTATGATCGTTCACATCACCACCAACCGCCATACTATCGAGCAGCGCGGTAAGATTGGCTCAGGGAGCGAGGCCCGGGATCTCTGCGCGGTGCGGAGGTGCTTCAGGGCATCCGGTAGATTCGACGCCCCGTTCTGATCGACACCTTCGCGCGAGCCCGCATGCACCCATGCTCTAGCCAGGATCTTTAGAGCTTCCTGGTTGTCGACGCGCGTTTTGACTGCTGCGCGGTGCAGCAAACGGCGGCTGGCGCGCGACCCCTGGTGTTTAGATTTCTCCAGGGGCTCACTTTGCGACCGTTGCGCTTTCCATGCTGATGTGGTCTGGCTCGTGCTTAACTTTTACAAGTGACCAAATGCCAAATCATTCGACTACCGCAGCACTTGTTTTCCTAGTTTCCTTCGGGCCATGCTTTGCTCAGGAACAATCCTTAACCTCCCCATCCAGCGCCGGACCGAATGCTTTTGTCAGCTTCCTGGCGTTGATGTCGGGGAAGTGCAAGACGCTGAAGGTCGCCGGGCGCAGCTTCGCTTGCAAGACGCTGGTCTATGCCCACGGCGACAAGGGGCGGGTCAATTTCGCGGTCGCCGTCGACGATCCGGACGATGAGAACCACGTGGTATCGTTCTCCGGCGCGAACGGCAAGCGAGCCGACGACAATTCCTACGAGCTGGCGATCGATCTCATGCTGCTCAATTCTAAGGATCGGCCCAAGGTTGACGGACTGCCGGTGCCGGCCGAGCAGCCATCAACCGGTAGCTGCCGCCAGACTGGCAATTTCGCTGCGAAGAAGGTGACTGATGTCACCTGCGCAGCGACCGACAATGAAGGCCGCCGATACGAGCTGCTGTTCGTGTCCGACGGCACGCCGGTGAGCGTGCGCCGCATCAGGCAGTCGGCGCCTTCGATCCAGGATCCGTTTAAGTGAAGCAGAGGAGTGCCGACGCAGAGATCAGAAAGTTTCCTCGGCTTGCAAGTTCCTCTTCTTTGATCCCGAGCCGCATGCGCTCAGCGTTGATGACAACTTTTCGCAGCCACTGCACGCGGTCCCTCGTGGCGCACATGGAGCGCGCCAAAAAGAGCGCCAACGCGCTCAAGTAGACTCCCGTGCTCTGTGCCACTCTCCCCCACGACTCAGGCGCGCCCTACCTAAGCGCAATTCTGCGCTTAGTGCATCGCCTCAGTACGGCTACGAATTATTTCGCAGAGGAGCAACTTGGCCACCGCTTCCGGGGGCGACCCGCCGACGTGGGTTGCCTTGCTTCCAAGGACGGATTGCACGTACACGGCGCAGTTCTGGAGGAAATATGTCCCGTGATGCGCAACACCATCAATTGTGATTGTAATAGTCCGAACCACGGCAGGCCTTCCCATGTGAAGCCTCGCTCAAAAGCAGTCCTTGAAAATCACACGCATCAAATGCATGATTCGGGGTGGTCTAGAAACCCAAACCAGTGCTGCCCGTGTCACATGCTGAATTTAACCGCTATCCTAGCGGCAGATTCGAGTGTGCCATGTGCTGTCCGGCCTTTGGCCGGGGGGCCGTCGTGATGTCCAGAGGGAGTTGCCCCCAAAGTTTCTCCCTTAGAGGCGCCGCGCCTGTCTGACTGGCAGGTTTCTAGCCCCGGCTGCCGGTCATGGCCTCACCACCATGGAAAACGTCAGCGAACTGCCAGCGGACTCTACCGGCGCGATTTTGTCCGCCCTCGGTATCCAACAGCAGGAGCGCGCAAGGGCTCTCAGCGACCTCGCCAGGCTTAGAAAAGAGGCTGCAGCGGAGATCACCGGCTGATCGCCTTCCTCGACCAGTCCGACCCTTACGTCATGACTGAGCTGGAGAAGGACATTTCGGCCGACCTGGAGGACGACACCTCGGGCGGAGACGACGACCCGGCAGAGAATGACCTCGAAGACGGGCCATCACTCGGCAGCTGTGATCCGGCGGCGGCGATCAAACCCGGTGGGCCTCCGGTGGCCGGCGCGATCTGGAGCAGGACTATGCCGAGAGCGGGATTGTAACCATGACGGGCCGCTGGAGCAGATCGGCGCGCAGCACTGGCAGCAAGGGGTGACGGCATGACCCAGGGCACCCCTAGATCTCCTAAGGGAAGCGAAGAACCGAAGAACCGAAGAACCTCACCAGCTTGCTTGCTATTGTCCTCGCCGGGCCCGATGCGGACACCGTCATCGATGGGATGCACTAGGTAGTGCTTGATCAGCGCACGCCTGGATCTGATTAACGAGAAATTGGAATGCGCCTGATTCAGCTTCTGCCCATGCGGGCACAGCTACGGCTCGCCCGCCGTTGCTTCTGAACTGGGTCAGCGGCTGCATCGGCCTGAGCCTAGTCCAAACAAATGCGCCGCCGGGCACACAATACCTTCGGCCCGGCGACGTTTGTTTCAGTCCAGCCCCGAGATTGGGATTAGCAAAAAACCCCGGATACTCATGGGTGTAGGGAGCTAGTGTGAAGGTTCAGGTCCTCGATAAAAAAATACAAAGCCCCGCCGGTACACGCGGGCGGGCTTGCCTTAGCGCCCAAGGGCGGTTGCCCGGAAATACGGCATCATCTTCTCGAAGATCTCACCGCAAAATCGGTCGATTTCCCAACTGAGAGCGTCGCTAAAACCCGGGGCATGGTTGTGAATCGTTTTGCGGTCCGCAGCGACCTTTCTCGAAAGACCGTCCACGATAATCCACCCGGTTAGAACCTCACCGTTCCACTCTATTGTTTGTGAGCGATCGATGGACATTAAGCCCTCCTGTGCCTAGTCGGAGAATTGAGCATCACGTTTAACCAAAAGCTGTGGCGAGATCGCTACACAGGCCCGTCTAAAGATCCATATCCCCACCGGGCTAAAGCGTAGCCGAGCGCTACGTCTAAAGCGATAATGTCGCCCACCTGAACCGCACTCATGGCCAGCCTCCTCCTTGATTGGACGGAAGGTTGGAAGGTTCAATACCCGCCGGTTCACGTGGGTGGGCCTTCTCGTTATGAGAGGCAGGCTACAATAGCGAGAACCACGTCAGCGCCCAGCTCCCCCGAATACGTCGCGAAGATAAACCCGCCACCAACAACAAGCGCAATTGCTTTGAGCGTAATCATTTTGAACTCCCCTCGTTAATGAGCGGAGGTTCGACCTTCCCTGTTTCAGGGAGATTTCGCCGATTGGCGATAATGGCTTCGTCGTGGGTCAGAAAGGCCGGCTCAAGCTGGTGGGATGCTGCAAAGGCCGCAGCGGGAGGTTAAATCGCTGCGGCCCGCGCTGCAAAAAAGCCGGGTTTAAATTCACAATTATAAAAGGAGCCAGCCCCGGCAGCGGAATTGTGCGCTCACTTTACCTTAGAGCTTCGGGTGGACTTGGGTGTCTGCGATGAGCGACACCTCCTTTGTGGCCAATGTTGAATCCTGAGTGGCACAGAGCGGCCCCAGTCCGGGGCTGGCTGGGACTGGGGCCTTGGGCGCACTTCTCCCAAAGGCTGAGGGTTATCCTTCCTCATGCCTTTGCCACCCTAGTCAGACCTGTTGACCATTGCCACTTTTTCCTAGGCAGAGAGTAGGCATGGCTGGCCTGCAAGGCAACCCGCAAACAGGCTTTGGAGTCTAACGAAGAGTTCGAGGTTGCGAATTGCGGAGGCTCGCCGCTGCTGAATCCGATCTGGCCTGAGCCCCCGGTTGTCCCATCCGGCGCACACCAACCTCGGCTCGATATCGGACAAGCGAACTTCGTCCCGCCAGTGATCGGCGCTGATGTATTCGTGCACGCGGCATGGTGACCACGGTTGTTGCATCTCCTTCAAAAGGGCGAAACATACGCGGACGGCGTCGAACGTCTGCGCCGGCAAGACGGCGGACTGGCGGCTGACGAAAAGCGCGCCGGCGTCCATCAAACCGGCAGCAGCTCAATCGACGCCAACGTTGCCCGCGCTGCATATTTGGCCTGGGTGGGGGCTCCGGCCCGCCGATCCGTGCGCACCGAGCCGAAAGTCGATACCGAGAGTTGAAAAGCGGTCACCTCATGATCAAGATCGCGGACGATGAGGGGCGGTTAATCGACATGCAGACAGGTTGGGCTGTTCTCGAAGAATTTTGCTGGACTTGTCCTAGCTGAGCTGAGCGCGCTGCCGCAAGATTGGCGGAGCACAATCTCGCGGGCGTCGCTGCGTCGAGAAGGAATTGTTCAATCAGCGGGAGAGGCTGGGGAGCGCACTCGCGAGAAAAGCTGCGGTTTTGCAAGAGAGATCGAAGATGCATAATGACTGCGATGGTGGGCCCCATGAAGAATTCATTGCCCACCTTGACGGCCGGATCGTCAGCACTGTCGATGCAGCCAAGGCTGCTATTGCACGCCTTCCGCCAGCCAAGCAGGCCTAAGCGGCCTGTGATATCGCGGCGGCGCTCATGGAGGGTCTCGACCAGCTGCGAGAAGCAATTGATCAAGCCAAGGCGCGGCTGCTCGGCAGTTGACGGCTCGGTGCTTTGGATGCCGATGATGTCGATATAAGCGTCTTCAGGGCCTCACTGAACCCTTTGGAGTTTCTGCCCCTACAACGCGGCTTTCGGGGTGCAGCTGAAGTCCTCCCGACTTTATCCGACCACAGGTATTACGCCTGTATCGAACAATACTGGTCAGGTTTTCTGACGCAATGTTGGCTGGTGGTTTGAGCAGCCCACGCTGTCTGCGCCCCCTTTCTCTTGAGCGATGCTGAGCTACTGTGCATCGAAAGAATTTAGTACCGCGTTCTCGACCTTTAACCGTGCTCGTGGTTGTATGTCGTGATTGCAACCAAAGGAGCGTTAGATGAACCGTTTACTTTCAATCATAGCTATTGCTGCGCTCGCTATTGCCTTTTCACCAGCAGCAAAGGCGCAAACAGTTAGCGGTGCTACAAAATCGCCAGCAGCAGCGAACCCACCTGTCAAGAGCACGGCCGGGAAGAAAAGGATGATGACATCGTGCACTCCCCGTCAAAAAATGTCCGGAGCCCCTTGCTCCTAGCAGCACGTCCGGCCGCCGAAGTTGCCCGCCTCTTTCTTCTCAATATCGGTTGGCAGCCTTAGCCGAACCATGCTGAACCGCAGTCATTGTGGGCTACTAGCCAGGCGCCGTAGCGTCGGACAGATTACCCATGAGCGAGAGCGAACCTCCCAAGCCGAAGCCCAGACCGTCGCGCGCTGAGGAAACTTGGCGACTGGTCCAAGAGGAAATCGATCAGCAGCGCGCAACCCTTGACGAGCAACGCCGCAAACTGAGTTGAGACCCGCAGGTACACGCTGCGGCTTGTTTTTAGAGCAATGTCAGTTTGGGGCGGGGCGTCGCGAGAAGGGGAGATCAGGCTCCGAATTCGATCTTGGTTCCGTCGAGTCGAGGGATTGCCGTGGGTATTTACTTACTCTCACTCTCGGTGTGCGTTGTTGCGGTTCTTATCTTCGTGGCATTCCGATAGGGCCGACTGTTGACGCATCCGTTGCTGAGAATCATCACCCTTGGGCCGAATTAGGAGATTCGGCCGGTTATCTTTGACTGTGCAGAGTGTGGGCGTTCAACTCCATAGCCTGGAGACGAACGTGATCACTTGGCTACTAATCCTCCTCATCGCCATAAGCGTGCTGATCGTAGTAGCGCACGCGGTTGACGCGTTGCGCTCATGATGTTCGCCGGCGTGAAGGCGCCATGGCTGCGTTCACCATGATCCGATGGTGCGAGCTCAACGGCGTGAACCGATAGGGTGTTCAGGCGAGCCTATCCCTGATCCGGGCGAGCCTATTGGCAACCCGTTCGGGGCGGTGCCCGCACCTGCGTTACGCCTAGCTTGTGCGTTTGCAGGCAAGCCTCCTGGCGCGTTGGGGTCCGTGCTTTTCGTCGTGCTTGAGGCGCTGTTGCCTGCAGACGATTGGTTGACGCCGCTTCCGGTCGTGGTCTGGCCGGCTCCGCCAGTTTTAGGGGATTGGTTGCCAGCTCCGGTCTGACCGGTCGCGCTCGAAGACGATCCGCCGTTGGAAGCCCCGGAACTGGCCGAAGAGCCGCCACCGCCTGCGCCACCACCGGCGCCGCCGCCACCACCTCCGCCCCCACCGCCACCTTGAGCGAATGCGCCTGCGGAAAGTACTAACGAGGCTACTGCAACGATTATCGACGTCCGGACCATGCTCTTTCCTTCCATACTTGGACAGGCAATCGTCGCAAGGCACGGGAGTTCCTAATCAGTGTTCACGATGGCCAGAGAGACTGAAGGGCTCAAATCTCAAAGGGTTCTTTCTTCTGCTTTCGTCGACAGGTCTGGCTTACCGTGTCAATCGGCGTTCGACTGGGGACCCCCTGGCGGCATCCATGCCGAAACACAGCTTGGGGTCAGGTGCGGCCCTTCGGGCACGGGGCCGCATTAGCGCTGGACTTCTATGATGGTGCGCGGTCCCGCCGCCGGCTCACAGCATCGACTGCGGGCTAGCCGTCTTGGCAGGGAATACCGAAGTTGTCACAAGCCAGAGCGAATGACTCCTTTGCTTTTGTATCCTCGAAGCAGAAGCGAGTGCCGACCTCCGCCTGATCGATCCACCAATCGACGTTACTGCCTTTCGCGATGCGGGAGGCTTCGCCGCGTAATAGGTCCAGTTGTCTTCCTGCAGCACGAACGATCAGGCAATTTTTTTGTTTGGACACAATCTTCTCCAATGGCACAGGACGCCGAAGTCATTGGTACAAGTACGGCGGCCAGATTGATCGCGCTAAGCGCCGTGAACACGAAGGCCGCAGCACGGGACTGCTGCTGCGGCCAGCGCGGTCGAAAGGTCCGGGTGAAAAGGACTAAGTGAAATATCAGCCAGCCCCGGTGCGATGATCGTATCGCAGCATATCTGGCTCGCAATATGATCTATTTCACAATCGGCACAGGCTTAACAGTCAAGGTGTGGGGTGACCCGCCGGGGCTGGCTGAAGCTGGCGGGTCCTCAAATCGGGTCCCACCGGTTCACGCTGGTCGGTCGCTATGCTAGCACGCCGGAGCCGTGCGGAACGTCGCGGCGTCGGTCGCAGGAGCAGCCCTTTAGCCGTTCCTGCGACCTTCATTTTCGAGGCTCCGGCGCTCTGATCCGCATTTGAATCGGCAGCCGGGAGCATTGGGGGCTGGAAGCCAAGCCGTGCCATGTTCGCTCTAATGTGACAAGGTGCCACCGGTAGTTGTACGGAGTCCATTTTCGGAACGGGGTGTTCTACTGTCGGAACACCGGCGAGATTTGAGTACCAAGCTATTTGCAGTTGCCCGGGATGGCCGCAGTGGGGCTGGAACCAGGCTGCGGCCTTTCCCCTGAGTGAACCCAATTCTTTGTTGAGCCGTATCTGGCGGCGCAAATGTTTTCCTGCGGGGGATTAGTGAGCATCCAAAGCATAGTGGCTACAATATTGGAGCGCGAGCTCGAGGCGCGTGGCGTGCATTCGTTGAGGCATTCTGACTGCATGGAGATCGTTGAAAATCTACTCGTTCGCTTGAAGCAGCTGGACCAGGAATTGGCCGCACGAAACATCGAGCAAAGCTAACTACTCCCTCCATCTAAAGAGACACGGCCCCGGCTTCAGGGGGGCTCCTTGAGGGTGGCCGGGGCCGCTCCGCCAGCTCTGGGCGGCGAGCCGGCGGTGTTTAACTTTCAATCAAGTTCCATGTTCCTTTTCGGCAATAATAGCGGCATATTTAAACATAATTTAATGTGCCGCTTTTCCGATGAGGTCTTTGCCATGACCCAACCAGTTGAAGATCTGCAGATGCTGCGCCTGATCAAAGCCTTTCAGAACATCACCGACAGGGACACTCGACGCCTCGTCCTGTTGTTCGTCGAGGAGCAGCTCGACAAGCAGCTGGCACAGTCGCGTCGAAAGCTCGGCCGGACCGAGCACTGAGGCCGATTGCAGGTTTCCGACTTTGCCATTAGCGTTCCCGTTGGGGAACGCGATGAAAGACATGCTCGAACATCTTGCGACACTCCGCGAGCAGATCGTGAAGTGCGAGCAATTGAGAGACGCCGCAAAGTCCGTCATCAAGCGCGAAGCCTTCGCGAGGGTCGTCGCGCACTACACGATCTTGGCAGCCGAACTGGAACGCGCAATTTCCCAAACCGAGAACGAGTAAGGCCGCCTTGATTGGGCGGGCGCCTGCTCAGCCGCAGGCACTGCCGCTATTGCGAGGTCCAGGCGGTCTGCGATCAGTGCAGCGCCGCGCGGATGTTCTATGATGAGGGCTTTACATTTGCGGTGTTGAGGCCATGAACCCTAGAAATTCCATTTACCACCCGCTGCATGTTCGGCTGTCGAATGAGCGTGGACCGATCGTTCGGCTAACGTTCGCCGAAATCGAGGACGTCCTAGGACGCAAGCTCCCGGCGTCGGCTCGAAAGTTCACCTCGTGGTGGAGCAACGAGAACGTCCGCGCGGGTCACAGTCAAGCACGCGCTTGGCTCGATGCTGGGTTCGCCGTCAAGGTCTCGCTAAAAAATCTGACGGTTGAATTCGAACGTGGAGCGAAGCCGAGCTGATCGCAGCGCCTCACCTCACCAGCTAATTAGGGTCGCGCGCTTCGTCCTGATTTGCGTCACTCTTTCCAGTGCAGCTTGGCGCAGTTGGGGCATTGGTACACCCCGACTTCGCGACCGGACTGGGTGTCGAGAACGAAGGTTCTCAGGATTGTTGGCACGTCGCAGTTCTCGCAGCGTGGATGCTGCTCGGCTCTGGCCACTCGCTTCAGCATTGATTCGGTCCCCCGGCATTCGGGTGGATACAACGCGCGCCGCAAGGGTGCCTTCACGCAAGTTAAGCGCGGGGCTTTTGATAGCGGAGCAGATTGTGCAGCGCGCATGACGCCAATACGAGCGCACATCGTCGGGCCGCCGCCTGCCATGAGGATTACCGCCACCATCGCGGCTCGCTATTCAGGCGCGGCGTGTTCTCTTCTTGGCAGGCTGCTGATGCAAGCTCAGGAAGCCGTCTGGCAGCGCGATCGACTCGTCAAACGGACCACGTCATTCCTTCGCCAGCAAATCCTCGCTCGGCCTAAGCAGCCGCACGTAGGTACCGCTCTCGTGCAGCTCCAGCCAGCCCTTCTCGACAGCGCACCTGATGCCGGCGCCGAACTCTGCCCCGCTTGCCTTAAGCGTGTATAGGAATGGGTAGTTGATCTTCTCGATATGGATTCTGCCGTCCTGTACCGCCTCGATTCTCGAAGCCAGCTGAACGAGCTGACGCGCGGCGGCTTCCGGATTGGCAAAACGGCGCTCGGTGACGTGCTTCATCGCTGGAATCAAAACCTCAAGCGGCCCATGCTTGGCCTGACTTGCCCGCGACTGTCATGCCAGTTTGGGAGATATGCACAGATCCTGCGGCGCCGCATGCTGAGCAGACGAGACGCAAGCCGACTCGCGACCACGGCTGAGCTTGCAGTAGTGTGTCGAGCCGCACGTCGACCCTGCGATCGCAATGGCCGTTTAGGCATTGGATGCTGCAGGTCACATGTCGGCCAGCCATTCCGCACGGCTGCGGGGCGGATAATGGCCAGACCATTATATCGACGAGCGGGATGCCGCCAGCAAAGCTGGCATCTTAGGAATCTCGCAAATTGTCGATTCCTAGTTAGCTCGGAACGCGGGCGAGCTACCGCTTATCGTAGTGGGTTCAGGCAGGTGCTCCCCTGAGCCGGCAGAATAGAGCCGCCGGGCAGACAATACCTTGTCCCGGCGGCTTGATATCCGTCCAGCCCCGGGAAGGGATTAGCAAAATCCCGGATACTCGTCAGTATAGGCGCGCGGTGTGAAGGTTCAGTTCGCTTTTAAAATATACCCCAAAGCCCGCCGGCTCATGCCAGCATTGCCATGCTACAATCCAAGGGACGATTTATGGTCTTCTGCTCGCTTGATTGATGCCGAGGCAGGCCACTATTTTCTTATAGCGATTTGATCAACTGCAGGTAGGGAGTTCGCAGAATGATTAGGCCGATCTTATTTGCTTCCTTTGCTCTGGCTTTGGTCGCAGGCGCTGTACAGGCTCAGCAGGGCGCGCCTCGCAACCCGCAAAAATTGGAAAAATGCCAGCAGCTCGCCACCGAACGTGGGTTTTCGAGTGCGGGCGGAAGAGGAAAGGGACAAGGTCGCGCAAAGCGGGAGTTCGTGATCGCCTGCATGCACGGGAAGCAAAGCTAAGCAGTCGCTTCGAGCGGCTATCTTCGGACGACCCACCGCCGGCCACCGCCGGTCACGCTGGCGGCCATACGGCGAAGGCCGCAGCGGGAGGTTAAATCGCTGCGGCCCCGCGTGGTCAATGCAGCCGGGTTAAAAGAACTAAGTGAAATATGAAGCCAGCCCCGGTGCAGAAAATTCTGCCCCAGCTTCGTCTCGTTTGCAAATACAAATTCGGTGGAACCGAAATCCACGCAGTGGGCATTTCGTTCCAGAAGTGGAACAATTCTGCTAATCTCCGCTCCAAGCGAACTGGAGCTTGGCGCGTGCGAAACCACAAACCTAAGCAGTGGACCAAGGGCGAGGTACAGATGCTGATCAAAATGGTCAACGTTGGCTCGACCGCGGGTGAAATCGCAACCGAGCTTGGAAGGTATATCGCGTCCGTCAAACGTGTGGCCCGAGACATGGGATTTTTGCTCCGAAGCGAGAGGAGCGCTGCACAGAGACGTAGACGTATAAGTCGCCTGTAGAATCGCTCTATGCTGGCTCAGCCAAACCTTACGGGGAAAGCAGGGAATGGTTAGGCCCGGCGCGTCTTACCGGACAAGGACGCGTCGGGCCGCGAGTGCGTAAACGCGCATTGCGCAAGCTGGCGGCGCCTTGTTTTTGGGAAAAATACGGGTTACCTAGCGAGCGCTTGGGGCTGCGGCTTGCGGCTGCTGAAATCGGTCTGACCCCAGCCCCTCGGTTGCCGTATCCGGCGCACACAAACCGCGGCTCGACCTCAGAGAAGCGAACGTCGTCCGGCCCAAACGATCGGCCGTTAGAGCAACGTGATGGCCGCAATGGCAGTGGACCAGGACATTCGCGTAGGCCCATCTCGCGCATCACACTGAAGGTGCCTTCTGCATGCCGCATGCCGGTATCCAAGTGTCGTGGCGGCGAGCGTCAATCGGCCCGGCGCGGCCAGGGAACGTATTCGGCTTCAGGTCTTTCCCGTCCTGGGGCCGCTTTTTGGCAAAACTGACCGAAAGCTAAGTCACACACTGAAATGCGCGCCTGTGGAAGTGGGTGGCATCGCCCCGAATGTCGCGGCTTCGATGCTACCAGCCTAACGGATACCCTTTGGTAGGGAGCCCGCCGGCTCCTTCAATCCTGGCGCCCAGGGGGAGGCTCCGGGGCGGGCTGGCGGACCGTCCATGACGCGGCACGGATGCCTTCTTACGCGGCCGCCCTTCTCGTCATTGGCGCACAAGCTTGGACCGCATACCAGTCAGCATGGTGTAGGCAAGGCGACGCCAGATCAGGTTCATCAGGACTAGCATGTGGCATCCCCGTGTTCGATGGCGCCACTTTCGACCCCCTCTGTTTCAGCAAGATTTCGCGGGGCCGGGAAATGGCTTCGTGCGAGGTCGGGGTCGGTTCCCCGGTGCAGGTCGGCATGGCGGCGAGTTAATTGACACCGCCAAGGGAGGTCTGAGCGATCGGTATCATAATGGTGCCCTGTCGCGGCCGCTCCGCGGGTGAGCGGGAAATCTCATTCTCCAGTGGCAATCGGAACGCCGCGGCTGATCGTACAGAAATGGAAAAGCTGCGGGGACCAGTCACGCTGGCGGGGCTTTCGGTTTTTGATTAGCTGCGGCACGAGCGGCGCCTTTCAAGGCCGCTTCGATGGTCTTGAGCCGCGTACTTCGTCGGGATCTTCCGCTTTGCTGCTTAGGCGTTGATGATCGGGACACTCTCGTAACTAGCCACAGATCGCTGCCGCAACTAGCGCATTCATAACGCTTCAGTTCGTAGCCTTTGGTGACGGGGAAAACAGCTTTGAGCAGTCGAGCTTGGCTACAAACGGTGCATCCGGCTTCGCCGTTCACGATCGCCTCCCGCAGGCAATTTGGCCGCAACGATGGAAATCGAAACTGAGTCTCGGTTCAGCAGCAATAGCGGCTCACGCTGGCGGGGCCTATTTTCGATAAGGCCTCCCGGTAGTCGTCCGGAGGTGTAAACGCCGGCCATTGGAATTACCGTTCTCACCTTTTGGCGGACCAGCAATGGCGCAAGGCGGTGGCACGGACAAGGCACCAACCCTCATCTGCAACAGATGTCAGCGTCCAATGGAGTTTCTCGCGTCGCTGCCGGCAATTGCAAACCTGCCCGCCGCCGCCTATGCCTACAGGTGCATGCCCTGCCTGAGAGTTGAAATTCTGAGCTGAAGGAACGCGCCGGAGGATTAGAATTCGAGCGGCTGGCGGACGTTCGAGGTGGCAAATCGAACGGCATCGCGTCGCTCGACCGGTGCGGAGAATGTCGCCTCTGTCAGGCGGCCAAGCTCATGCCGCCGATCAGCATGGCTCGCGCAGCTTCGTCGCCGTGAGTAAGCCGGAGGGCGGTCACGATGACGGCAATTGCGTCGGGGTTCTTCAGAGCCACAGCAGGTTCGCTTTGCCAGCAAAATATGATGCCGGATGCCGCCCCTTTCACGCAGGCGATATCGAGCCATTGCGAAGATATCTCAAAGCGACAAATGCCACCGGCCCATCCGCACTTGCGGAATGCGGGCGCCGCCTTCAGGGTCTAGTCGTGTGGGTCGTTTCCCTTCGGCTCCTGCAAGAATTTTGGCATGTGTCCACGCGCTTCACGATCACGCGGGGCGGGGCGTTCGGACGGGTCGCGACCGAGCTTGGACTGCAGCTCGACGAGGTCGGTGAAGACGTCGGCCTGGCGGCGCAGCTCGTCGGCGATCATCGGCGGCTGGCTCGCGATCGTGGAAATCACGGTGACCCGCACGCCGCGGCGCTGAACGGCCTCGACCAAGGGAGCGGAAGTCGCCGTCGCCCGAGAACAGCACCATCTGGTCGATGTGCTCGGCGAGCTCCATCGCGTTCACGGCGAGCTCGATGTCCATGTTGCCCTTGACCTTGCGGCGGCCGGAGGCGTCGATGAACTCCTTGGTCGCCTTGGTGACGACGGTGTAGCCGTTGTAGTCGAGCCAGTCGATCAGCGGCCGGATCGAGGAGTACTCCTGATCCTCGATGATCGCTGTGTAGTAGAACGCCCTCAGCAGCGTCCCGCGGCTCTGAAACTCCTTCAGCAGGCGCTTGTAATCGATGTCGAAGCCCAGAGTTTTCGCCGTCGCGTAGAGATTGGCTCCGTCGATGAAGAGCGCGATCTTGTCGGCAGGCAAATGAGACATCTGTAGGCTTTCGGTGGGGCAAGTCGGAGTTGAAGCATCCCGTAAATTCGCAACGCAAAATTTTCGGTCGCATTCTATATGGATAGCTACCGGAGATCGTCGAGTAGCAACGAACGTTTAATCTTCAACTAATATCATATGTATCCGGGCGTGGAACCCCAGCGTTGCCCGAAAGTTCTCCCCGTCAGATTTCGTAATGTGTCCTGTCTATTTCCAAGTGCGCATTTAAGGTGTTCATGGATGAACGCTGACGCTTTTGCTCCCTTTGATCTGTCGATACATAGGCGCGGTCGTGCCTGGCGATGGTCCGTCATTGACCGATCAGGCAACCCTTTGTTGATTGGCAGCGAGTTCAGCAGGACTGCGGCTCATTACAGCGCCACCAGGGCAATCTTGCAGATGTTATTGACCGCTCCCTATCGAAATCAAATGTCTCCAGCGGCCTGGTCGCTCGCCTCGAAGATTGAGGCGCCTCGCACCTTCCGGGACCCAGGAAGAAGGCGCAGGTTAAAGTCGAGGGGCTAATAGGCGAACGCGCCGGTCTAACGAGCTGCGTGAGGGGCAGAAGACTTCCTATGAGGTCAAAGTTGAGCAGAGGCGCGGCAAGAGCGCGCGGAAACGGCGCATCTGATCACTGCGTTTTTCGCCCGAGGTCTCTCAGGAGCGAGTGGAGAAAATCACTCGCATGGTCGTACCGCGTGCCGCCGCTCGCGAGTTCACGGGCGCGCGGCCCCACTACACTACCGACGGTTTCTGAACCGAGTAGATCAGCTTTTTCAGACCATTGCTGCAGTAGGCGATCAGGAATGTATTCTGCAGACCCGAACAACCTCAAAAGGCATTCTTCGGCTTTGTGATCGTGATGAGCCTTCGTCGCGTAGAAAGCGAATAGTCCACGAAAAGCATCACGGGAAAAGGCTGGTTTTGCCATTGCAATGTCCCCGCAGAATTGAATTCCCAACGAAGAGGCCACCTAAAGGCGGCCTCAGAAGTTCATTGGTTGATCTAAACAACACGTACTAAAACGGCTGCCGCAGCGTTGCCGTTGCTTCAGTCTCCGGGTGTAAATAGATGCGAGATGAACGTGCGAGCCCGGTCACAGGAGCATGCCAAGTTGACTCGCTTCTGCCAACAAGAATCTGACGACTGCCGGGAAAATCTGGCAATTCCAAACCTATGTCAGCATAATTGACATACGCACAGAGCCGTTCGGCGAGCGAAGTATCATGATCATCTATCAGGATACGTGCTCGACGAGCTCGGCTATGCCTGAGTTTGGATGTGAGACTGCGCGACGGAAGTAGAAGCAAAGGGAAGGGCCGCTGCGAAGAAGAAGCCCCGTGGAAGTTTGGTGCGATGGTCGGCGCCTCGCCCCTTTGCAGCCGCAGCTGGACTGGACCTTGTACTCACAACGAAGAACGTGAATTCGTCATTCCTTTCCGAGCGGCACCATCACTGGCACAGCGTGAACGGAAACTCGCAGATCTCGGTACCTGTGCCCGGGACGAACACATACGGGTTTGGGCAGAATGCGTCGACGTCGCCTGCCCCGCACCAGCCCGGGAGCATGGGCGGAGTAGTAGGCTTCGGCCGCAGGTTCTGATCAGCAGAGGCGGGGCTTGCAAGGCACGTTAGCTGTGCGACCGCTGTGTAATGCTTCGGTCAATAAATGGCGGACCGCGTCGAGGTGGCGCCTTCAACGCGGTCCTAACTCCGACATTGGGATGAGCAATGTCGGTGCTGACCAGACAGGTATCAGCATCGGACTGCCGATGCAGCTCTTTCCGCCTAAAGAGCCCGGGGCGAGCCGCTCGGCATCGCCGCCAGCCCATCCAGTTCGGCGCTTTTATCCAGTGACGTCCCGGCAACCCGGTCAAGATCAGGACCTAGGCGGCCTTTGCCGACCGTGCACCTCAGCTTCGCGATCAGCGCGCGCGCTGCGCTGGCGTCAGATCGCGGCACGCTAATGGACAAACGCCACCCCGACGAAAGCATCGCGACGCCATATGAGGCGGCAGGCGAAGCCTGTTCGAAAATGGTCAAACGATAGGTCGAAGATAGTCGACGGGATCGGAGCATTTTCTAGCAGTAGGCCGGCCCCAAAAACTGAGAGGTCACGCATTGCGCAGCGCGTGACTGTCGCTCCGCCTGAGAGCGAGAGCATGACTGTCTGGTCGACCGTTTTGCATGTGACGCGTCGCCGTTCAACACCCGTGCATTCAACACACACTTTGCCTCCGAACCTCAGCAGCATTGTGGGCGGGATCGCCGACCGGGGGGCGGCGACCCCTCGCCGCGAAGCCGCCGTTACGCGAGACGAGGACGACTTCGCGACTGCATGAAGCATCGGGCCCGTTGCCGAGCGGCGCAAGAACATCTGTGCGTTAGTGTTACTTGGGCAAATGAGGGCAATACAACGACTATGGAGGACGCGGCAAGAACATGAGAACGATTTGTGCGACCGCTGCACCCACGATGCCGCTTAGGATTTTTAGCGCAGCGCTGAAGAGGCTGGGATAGCGGTCAGGGCGAACGATTTGCGACAGTTCTATTGCGAGTGAAGTCACTATGAGGAAGCCGCAAACGATCAGCAGCCTGCCCGGTAAAAGGAGCGATAGCGCAGATCCAAAAAGAGCCCACACGCAAAATCGCTCAATGAGCATCACGCGATCGCCGTGATGGTGCCCGCCGATGACCGGCCAGCCTTTCAGCGCTGCCACCGCTGCGTACGTTGCCAGAGCAAGGCCCAGTCCCGTCACAATCGTGAATTGGCGGTTCAAGCGCATAGAGACAACAATACGCCGCGGCGGCTTCCATACGCCGTTCGAATTCGAATATCCTTAATCGGAAAGCAAGACTGTCCTAAATGAGACCCGGCAGTCAATTGAACCGCATCGCGCGCAAACAGTGAAATCGCATCTTAACGCGCTCTGGATTGGCGAGCAGAAGTGCGCAGCGTAGCTGCGGGGCGGGCTCACAGCTTTGGGTCGGCGAACTGTTCAAAAGTGGACACTCGCACGCCGGGCTCTGGCATCGCAAGTTCGCAAAGGTCCTTCGAGCTATGAGACGAAGCTTGAACTCTTTGGGACCATGTCGCTAAGGTGATTGTCGGGGGACGCCCCTGGGGAGGAGTGCTTCAAATTACGATTGGTCCTCGTACCGCTTTTGTTGTTTTCACGGTCGCCTTTGCCATTACCGTCGCTTTTGCCGTAGTCACGACATCTCGATATCTCGCCGCCATGCACTCGAAGTCTCCAAGACCGGTAGCTTCGGTCCAGCACGCCCTGGTCTGACCCAGCGTGAAGCGCGCTCGAAAGCGAATAATCCATGCGGTTGTTATCCTCACGGTCGCTGCGGGGCTTTCGGCCTGTTCGCGTGAGGAAGACGTCACTAACTCGACGAATGCATGCGCTGCCAAAATGTTCTCGCCTTTTTTTTGATCCGAAGAACTATGATCAATGCGTCAAGGCTTGCATTAGGTGCGACAACGGCGTGATGACGACGTGCTCGACGTCGTGTCGTCTGAAGGGCGCTCGGTGAATTCGCGTTTTGAACGGCGCGGCTGCGCGACGGCGGAATTCGACTTAAGTCAGAGCAGGCTACTATTGCTTGCGACGCGAACCCGATATATCCTCCTGCCTTAATTCTTATCGGCCCTTTTTAGTACACTGCAGATTTAATCGCGCTTCCGATGGGGAGCTTTGTTCATGCAAATCGATTTTAGGTGCGCCGCCGCGGCGAGTGCCGCCCAGGTGGAAGAAGCCGTCGCCGATCGGACAGCTGCGACGAAGCCTGCCGCCGCGAACGACAATCTTGAAGTCGCGTCCTGGCCATTCATCCCGCTTCCCAACGGTTGGTATGCGATGTCTTGAAACCTTGGAACAGTCGTAAAAAGTGCCCGGAACACAATGCAGTGGGGGTGGTCTATGTCGAATAAGCACACGAATATTGCTGCGCGCGTCGAACTCCTCAACAACAACCAAATCGCGCGTTTGGCGACAAAATTGCAAACTCAGAAACAATACGAAGAAGTTCTCCTTCTCAGGGAGACACTTCGGCTGGCCAATGCCAACGCGAGAACGCTTCGGACACCGCGTGCGAAGGACCCGGGTAACCTTGCTGCGTTACCTTAATCCCAGCGCAGTCTTGCAGGTCGCCTGACGTCCACAGCAGTATCGTTGTGCCAGTCGTCTGACCGCCCAAGGCCAGAATTTTCAGCACTGGCACGGGCCGCCAGCGGATTGGCTGGTAAGCTGGCGGCCCACTTCTGGCATTCTCTCGGCAGCGGCGAACGCATCGAATGGCAGACGTTGTCGTCATCTTGCTTATCTTCGGTGCCGGGTTTGGCGTTGGCTACGGCGTTCGCGAGCATATTTCTGATCGCCGACGTGAGCGCTCAAAGCGTCTTAGGCCGCCGGAACGGTAGGCAGACTGGCTTGCACCCCCCAGGCTAAGCAGGCGTGACCAGCGCGTAAGGATGCTTCAACGCGCCTCAAAGACCTGTTTTAGGCTGGGGTCCTCTAATACCCCATCGGCTGCGCTGAACCACTCACCGGGCGCCAATCGAGACCCTTAGTCGCCTCGGGGACGGATGTGTGGGCCGTTGAACAGCTTCCCGCTAAAGCAGCACGCTGTACTTTACGCGGCGATGTCGAAGGAAGCGATCAGTTCGCGCATATCCTTTGCCAAATCGCGATGACGCTGGCCAGCGCGTAGGTACAGCTGTCGATCGTTTTCATTCGATCGCTCAGCGATCAATTCGCATTCAGTGGCGAGGCATTCAAAACGTTCAAGCTTGGCTCGAACCCGGTCATACGACGCCTTCCGCACTATTATTTTTCCTCAAAAGGACGGCGATCATAATTTTCAGCTCAGCTCAAGGCAACCTTGATCTTCAGTCCAAATGAGGTCGCAGAATACCTCTCGCGGTGGCGTCTGAAGGGCGCTCGGTAAGTTTATTGGTGCGCCGTACCTGCTCGCAGGCAAGCGTGCCGAAGTCGCCATCGCCGGCGAAACCGCAGAAGTCGGACGCGCTATCGCGGCGGACATCGGAGTTAGCACAGATAACCGCTCCTAATGAGCGCGCTATCCGCAACGCCTTGGAAAGCGCTGGGGTACTCGCCAATTTGGATCTCGAAGAACGTTTCGACACAGCGATTGATCGCCTGTTAAAGCGGTTCTTCAGCTTACAAATGGCAGATGAATTGGATAACAGAAAAGTCAAAACCGTGACGTCCAAGGGCTAGGCGTCGCGCGTGAAGAAGATCTGGTAATCGGACGAGGCCTTGCGCTTTGTCGGACTTCAACTCCGAGATCGGCTTCTCGTTCTTTTTAGAGCGAGTACCTTCTTATCTGCGAGAAAGTTGCCAAGCGATTTAATTAGTGTAGTTTTCTGATATGCAGCTGATGCGAGCAATTTCGCAAAATCAAACGGTGTAATCTCTTGAAAGGGCCCAGGTTCATCTATGCCTTAAGCCGGCTCTCATGGTCCAGGAGGTCAAGTTCTGGGGGTTTCTGCTCCACTTCTCGCGCTGGCGAGGTATAAGAACGCGCTGCATCTGGCTTAATGAGAATAGGTTCATTCCTCTGGAGCGTGACGTCATCCGGTGAGGTGGTTGCGTTGTTTTCTCAAGGCCGGCCAAGTCCGCCGACGGAGTCCTCGCGGACGCGGCAACGCTGCGGCAGGGTTAATGCACCAACCGACGCAGTAGCATCGAGATTGACCCAGTAGCGATTGCCGGCCCTCGTTCTAATACCCGTGCCTCTGGCAAAGCTGGGCGGGGCCGCCTGGCAATGGCAAGCGACCCCTCGCAGCAAAAGCGCCCGTACGCGAAACGAAGGCTATCTCACGACCGTAGGTACCTTCAAATGAAGTGGCGCTTTACTGCAATATGATCTCGCTATTAGGCTTACCTGGACGGCTTGCGTTCATTGTGCGCGACGGCTCTCTCCACCTCTGCCATCGTTCTTTCGTAAGCTTTGCGCAGCTGTTCAGCGTGAGCGGCGTTCTCCGGCTCCATGAGATGTGCAACCTTGATCATCAGCTTGTTCAAAAGGTTCGTGACGCGGCCATTTTCCGAATGGCGGCTTCGCAGGACGCTAATCTCTCGAGGCATTTCGACGAGATCGAGCGGTTCCTTTGACGGGCCCTGCAAAATCAACTCGCGCGCGTTGTGGGGCGAACGAAGATGACGCGCCGAATATAAGAGCGCGCCGACTTTCGCCATGGTGGGCCCGGGAGATGCAATGTCCGGTAAGCGAATCTTAGCGCGGAGTAGAACGCACACAACCAAATTCGCGGATCAATATTGATGCGGGGCTTGCAGGTTAACTGGCCGCACGGGTTTGCAGAGCGTCGATGAGCCAATGGCTTCGACGCCGCCGGATCATCGTTTTCCACGCACCAGCAAGGTCCACACCGGCGCCGTCCCGTCCCAGCGCCGAAGCCGCCCATAGAATCGCACCCGAACACCAGCCTCTTTCAGGCGCTCGACCACGAGATGCAATGCGATAACGTCGCCCTCTGCCAATTCCACACAACCCCGCTTGCGGGACCAGACCGCACCGGGGAAGCGAAACAGGTTGTGCTTCAACCATCGACCGCCGCGCGCCGATAATGGCTGTAGGTCCACGTGGGTGCCGTCCCGAGGTCGCAGGCCGACGTCCGGAAGGCGGAGTAAATTTGCGATCCAGCCCAAAATTAACTCCTAGTCACAATAGTCTTTCGGTGCACATCGTTCGAGCCGCAGCGTCCATTCGGCACTTCGGACGAATCTGCCTGATTCGGGACGCCAAGCGCCAATAAGCGCTGTGAGGGCGTCACCACAGCGGGTAGCGGCCAACAAGATGGTAAGCAGGGAAGCGCGGAGGGGAGACTTGGCGGCAAGCAGGGTTGTCTTTTGCCGAGGTCTCTTCGGTGAGTCCGTGCGAGCAAAATCTCATTCTCCACCAGTAGATGGTCGCGTCGTCTTATCCGTGGCGGTTCCGACGAGTATGGAGCGACCACCAGCGCAGCAGCATTTGGCTATAGGGTATATCGCCACGCGCTTTAGTATCCAGCGCGGAGGCCGCCGGCACTTGCCAGATAAGCAAGCCGAGTCGCGGCGAGGCCACCGCGGCAATAGAAACTAGAGAGCAATGAACGCATGCATTAACGCACTCCCACATCCGGTGCCTGAGACGCTTGCCCACGCAATTGCATGGCTAACCCTATCGCCGGCGCGGTAGCCGTTTTCAGGATCGGTCTCGCCAAAGATGGGCGAACTTCGCGGCGCTCGAACCAACAAGCCCGCCAATAACCTTTTGCGCAGCGTCCGCGATGTGGCCATGGCGGTCAGGCGTGAGATGTTGCAGCAGCTCGAGCGAAACGGCCATACCGAGTATGAATATCATCATCAGTGTGAATCGGCGAGGATATGCCACTACGAAGAGAACGCCGAGGGCACCGTAAGCTGCGAAACGCTCGAACCCGGCAGATCCTAATTCAGGGCGCAAGCCGATCGGAGAGAGTGTTACAAAGGCGATGGATCCGAGGCCGCACCAGGCAATCAAAATGATTAATTTCCGCATCATGTCGCGAAAATAGTGCCTTCTGCACACGCCGTCCACTCCTCAGAGGCTTTCGCGTGGTGGCTGTCAAGAACATCGGAGGCCATGCCTGCAACGGCCCCGCGTCGCCGAACGGAAAGAGGCATGTTGTATAAGAACACTGATAGGCGGAGTGCCGAAGCCGAATGGGTTGGGGTAGCAGACACGGACCGGCGGCGGCGCCAGTCCAAGAAGCTCAGGATCGCCGTCGACAGCTTACGGGCGCCGCGTCGGGGCACCGTAGGTCAGCCCCTTCGCCGTGGCGGCGAAACCATTTCCGGGCGCAACGAAGCGAGCCTGAAACACTCCCACCCTAACGTTCCACGGGATGATAAACAGCGGGATGTGGTCATGCTGGCGCTTATCAATGTACTTTACGAACAGTTCGTGCAGGCCGCTCTTCTGGGCATCTCGAGCAAATGGGTGAGGCCATGACAGAGATGGCAATTGCCACGTTGGCCTTCCTGAGTGTCGTGATCTTTTTGGCGCACGCCTTTGACGCGTTCAGGATGCGCTGAAAGAACAGAAGCACCATCGGCGGCTGCGCCGCGCCCGCTCCAGTGATTCGGACTGAGGCCGGATTTGATCGGATTTCGACTCGGACCGCCGGGTTATCTTTCGGTAGTCCCAGTCGCTTTGTCGGCGGATTTCAGGCAGGTTTTGCCTGATTTCGGTGAGCCAGTGCTACTAGTCGCCAAATGGCCGCTTTCGAATTAACCAAAATGAGAAGTTCCGCCTCATTCCGGACCCATCTCGTGGCAGATGCTAAGATTGCCAATGTGGGGACTGGCAAATGCCAAAAAGCTGTTGTACTTGAGGTGCTTGGCTTAGTTTGAATCTGCGCGATTGCCGCTGGGGGTCGCAGGTCGGATCCCCCCCAGTCAGAGGTGCTGGTAGTATTCGCTGCACCGGCGTCGGCTGCGAGCACGAAGAAATCCGACAGGTTGGAAACTCTTGTGGTGAAAGACCTGGATCTGCCCAAGCAGATAACGGAGGTGAGCTTCATAGCTGCAGAGCAAGAGCCTCTTCCCGCTCCTCCGATTAGCCGTCCTAGCCAAACACCTGATTTCATTCTTGTCACTGGCGCGACCCGTATGCTCCAAAGCCTGAGGCTCAAAAGCAGGCGGGCGTCGCAAAGAAGCGGGTCAGCGAGCCGCCGAAGAAGTTCAAGCGAGCTTGGCGAAGGAATGCCCAAACGATCGGTTTGCGCCGCTCCTGAGAAAGCTTGGGTTGGCTGCCGCCTGCAACACCTAGAGCAGCGGTGTGGGATTGGTTTGCCGGGTGGAGAGCACATTCCTCGGCGCTAGGTGTTGATGGACAATCCTCGAGCGCTCGTATGCGCCAGGGCGATGAGCGATCGGTTCAGTTCAATGGTATCCGTCCGGTGAAGGCCGCCTTGCCGAATGAGGCGTGTTGTTGAGAACTGTCCTTATGGACAGTGATAGGCGCAGCGCCCAAGTCGAACGGCTTGAGGTGGTGGACACGGGCCGGCGGCGGCGCTGGTCCGAGGATGAGAAGCTCAAGATCGTCGTGGAGAGCTTACAGGCGCCGCGCCAAGTCGCAGCAACAGCGCGGCGGTATGGCGTTTCGCGCTCATTGCTGCTGCGATGGCGACGCTCGTTTCAGCCGGAGCCGAAGGATGCCGCCGATCAACCTGGCTTCGTACCGGCGATAGTGGTCGCGGAATCAGGGCCGACACCTTGTCCAGTCGCGCCGGCCAGCAGCGGCGGGTCGATTGAGATCGAGTTTACTGCCGGGGCTCGGATGCGGATCACGGGTACGGTCGACGCGGCGACGCTGAAGGCCGCCGTGGCGGCGCTGGCAGATGGACGCCTACGGTGATCCCCATTGCGTCGGGCGTGCGGGTATGGATTGCGACCGGCCACACCGATATGCGTCGCGGCATGAACTCGCTGGCCTTGCTGGTGCAGGAAGCGTTCACGCGAGACCCGCACGGCGGCGACCTCTATGTGTTCCGTGGCAAAAGCGGCAAGCTGATCAAGATCCTTTGGCACGATGGACTAGGCATGTCGCTTTATGCCAAGCGGCTGGAGCGCGGCCGCTTCCTGTGGCCGTCGTCGGCTGATGGCGTGGTGACAATCACCCCCGCCCAGCTTGGCTACCTGCTGGAGGGCATTGACTGGCGGATGCCGCAACGTACCTGGCGACCGCGGGCGGCTGGCTGATCGCTGGGATTTGAATCGGTGGCACGATCAGCGGTTCGGACAAAGATCGCGTCTTGTGATTCTCTGGTCGACGATGGGTGCTGATGATTCTCTTCCCGACGATGTGACCACGCTGCAGGCGATGCTGCGCGCTGAGCGAGCGGCCCGGTTGGCCGCGGAAGCCGAGGCCCAGGCGGGGACATTGCTGATCGAGAAGCTCAAACTCACGATCAAGAAACTCCGGCACGAGCAGTTCGGACAGTCCTCCGAGCGAGGCGCATTGCTGGACCAGCTCGAGCTACAGCTCGCCGACCTGGAGGAGAACGCGGCGCAAGCTGAGACCGCGGCGCAGATGGCAGCCGAGAAGATTGCGGTGCCATCGTTCGAGCGCCGCAAGCCGACCCGCCGTCCGCTGCCGGCGCATTTGCCGCGGGAGCGCATTGTCTATCCGGTGCCTGCCACCTGCCCATGCTGCGGCGACAGCCGATTGCGCAAAATTGGCGAGGACGTGACCGAGACGCTGGAGCTCGTTCCGCGCCGGTGGAAGGTGATCCAGCACGTGCGCGAGAAGCTCGTCTGCCGGGCCTGCGAAGCGATCACTCAGCCGCCGGCTCCATCGCACCCGATTGCGCGCGGGCGTGCAGGGCCCAAGCTGCTGGCCCATGTCCTGTTCGCCAAGTACGGCCTGCACCTGCCGCTTCATCGTCAGAGCGACGTCTACCAGCGTGAAGGCATCAACCTCGACGTATCGACGCTCGCGGACTGGGTAGGTGCCTCCGCGGCAACCCTGATGCCTCTGGTCGATGCGATCCGGAGCCACGTCTTTGCAGCCGAGCGCATCCACGCGGATGACACCACGGTGCCGGTCCTGGCCAAGGGCAAGACCCGGACCGGACGGCTCTGGACTTACGTGCGCGACGACCGTCCGTTTGCCGGCCCAGATCCGCCGGCGGCCGTGTTCTTCTACTCGCCCGATCGTGGCGGTGCGCATCCGGAGCAGCATCTCGCGGGCTATGCCGGACTGATGCAGGCCGACGCCTACGCCGGCTTTGGCAGGCTCTACGAGGCCAATCGCAAGGGCGGTCCGATCATCGAGGCCGCGTGCTGGGCGCACGGCAGGCGCAAGTTCTTTGATCTCGCGCGGCTCAGCAAGGCGCCGATCGCGGCCGAGGCGGTCAAGCGCGTCGATGTTCTGTTCGCCATCGAGCGCGAGATCAACAGACTTCCTGCGCAGGAGCGTTTGCGTGTGCGCCAGGAACGTAGCCGCCCTTTGATCGTCGAGTTGGAGGCGTGGTTGCGCGAGCAGCGCGCCAAGCTCTCCAGGAACAACGACACGACCAAAGCGATCAATTACTGCCTCAGCCGCTGGGGTGCATTTAGCCGCTTCCTTGATGACGGACGGCTTTGCATGTCGAACAATGCTGCTGAGCGTGAGCTACGGTCGGTCGCCGGGGGACGAAAAAATTGGACCTTCGCCGGGTCGGATGAGGGCGGCCGGCGTGCGGCTGCCATCTACAGCCTCATCGCCACCGCCAAGCTCAATGACATCGATCCACAGGCTTGGCTTGCCGACGTGCTGGCCCGTCTCCCGGATCATCCCGCCAAGCGCATCCACGAACTCATGCCCTGGAATTGGCGATCTCAGAACCTCGCTCACGCCGCATAAGCGCGGTCAGCCATCCGCTCAAGATGCCTAACCAGGGGCCATCACCGGATGCGTACGTTCAATGACAGGCTAATCGCCTTGTTGAGATGAACACGAACGCCGTGAGTTTCGCTCCTCTCATCTCGGCCCAGTGCCCCGGAGGTCGATCTGCAGCTGCGGTCCGACTGCGCTCAAACTGCGTCTCGCCAGCGCTTCCGCCTTCAGCGCCTTGGCGAGAGGGCTACGGTGTTGCAGTGACCTGCCTCAGTCCGTCGGCGCCGACCCAGCGGGCTCCTCGAACTGGCCGTAGAGGGCGTCGAGAAGAAGACGAATTTGTTCTGATCGAATATTCGTTTGCTACCCGGCTGCGAAGGTAACGTCCAATGCGAGGGTGGATTAGACAATGATAAACCTTGCCAGGATGGGGATGACCTTTTAGAGCTCGGTTAGCGTGGCTTCCCTTTTCGGCGAAACGCCGTGCGGCTCCAGTGCTTGTCTGTTGATTTATAACGGACGGGGCAGTGGATGCCGATCACGCGTTGGAGATGGCCGAGATCGAGTACTTGAGTTCGTCGAAGTAGGCCACCGGGGCGTCCGCTTGCCCACTCCAGCGCAAATGCGCGGGTCAGGAGACCTGGGCCCGTCGAAAGCCAAACCAGATCGGTATCGCCGCGGTTCATGGCCGCGGTGCCCATATCGAGGGCGCGGACGATGACAGGGTGCTCCGGCGTCACGGCGATGAAATTGTTGCCGATCGAACCGTAGTTCTCCTGATGCACTGCCAGTGTCGCCTCTGGATGAAGATAGCTGTCGATCGGTGCAAGGGATCGGTCGTCGGCATCCGCATAGATGCCGCCTCGCGCCGCAAGCCAGGCGAGGCGGAACAGGTCGGCCTGTTGAGCCGGTACGACGGCGCGATCGTAGGCACGAAGGACCTGCACACCGAATTCACGCCTGAGGAATTCTCTCGCGCTGTCATTATCGAAACAAGTCCAGCGGTGACTTGGGTTGAATTCCCGCCACGATCCCATCAGCTCAGTCACATCTTTCGGCGGATCCCGATCCCAGAATTGCACGATGTGCCGCGGGATTGGACTCTGAGCTCCCGGATCCGATTTTGGCGGTATTGCAAATCGGCCATTTTGGCGCAGCGCGATCGCCAGAAGCATCGCAGCTGGCGTGTAGTCCGGATAAGCCGCGAGCATCGCTCGCAATCGGCCGAATTGAACTGCGGGATCGCCAGACATGATGCTTTGCAGTTCCGCCAAGGCATCGGCATCCAGGACGAACTCGTCGAGCAATTGTCCGACGTGATTTTGCGACGGGCTGAGGGACTGACCTTTGAGGAGAAGCGAGGATCTGCTGACACGAATGAAGTTCGCGAGCGCTTTCCGTGATGTATCGATGTCGAGGCTCATCAATGCCGCGCGCGCGAGCTCGAAATGGGCCCATGCATCGCTGGGATTGAGGCGAATGGCCTCCTGATAGGCCGGGATCGACTCGCCGTAGGCGAATCTGGCCTCGGCAAGCTGCCCGCGAAGCAACTCGACCCGCGCGTGGTCGGTTACGCTCGAGGCCGGCGTCGGGCCATTCAACTCCTGCTCGGCCAGCACGTAGTCGCCGGTCATGGTCGCAATCTGGACCTTATGCGACCAGAGCCAGAAATTTGGACGCGGCGCCTCGGCCAAGGCCTGATCGATCGTCTCTTGCGCCCGGGTCCATTCTCGCAGTTGGCGCAGCAGCTCGATTTCCATCCCAGCCATCTCGGGATGCGATCCGAGCCGCTCACGAGCTTCTGCGATCAAGCGGAAAGCTTCATCGCGCGAGCCCGCTTCGAAAGCAGCTCGCGCACCGCCAAGCCATGCCCAAACATTGTTAGAATGTGCGGCCGCTGCGCGGCGATAAATCTCCAGGGCCCCTTCCGCATCGTCGCTTTGCATGGCCAATTCGGCGAGCCCGATTAGGGCTCCGACGTGATCGGCCTCGGCGATAAGGGCTTGATCAAGCCATTGTGTCGCAAGCTGCGGGCGGCCGAGCGCACGCTCCTCGCTCGCCGCTTCAACCATCGCCTGGGCATTGTCCGGGTGATGGGCGATCAGCTGCTTGAACACCACCAGCGCCTCGTCCCGGCGGTCCTGCCGGCGCAGCAGCTGCCCGCGTTGCATCAACGCACGCGCTTCCGTGGGAGCCGAGGCAAGCACTCGATTGATGACCGCGGCACTCTCGTCCAGCTGGCCCAGATCTCTCAGCTCGACGGCCACATCAAGGAGCCGCATTTCGTTGGCTGGCTCAGCAGCCGCCGCCCGGCGGAACGACGCGAGCGCGGCATCGCGATCTCCGCGCCGCCGATGAATGTTGCCGAGAGCCCCGTAACTCTCGGCGTGATCGGGCTGGCTGGCGATGACCTGCAAGAACAGCTCGGCCGCTTCGTCCAGCCGGTATTGGGCGTCAAGCAGATGACCAAGCGCCACGCGGGCGCCGCCATGGCCTGGTTGTGTGGCCAGCACCTCGCGCAGGGCTGTCTCGGCCTGATCTAACTGCCCCAGGCGGCGAAGTGCGTAGCTAAGGCCAACCAAGGCCGACGGATTCCCCGGCGCGCGCGTAAGCGCTTCCCGGAAACGCTCAACCGCTTCGGTCGGCCGGCCGAGCTTCAAGAGCACGTGACCGGCCTCGATGGGCGCGTTCGGATGCGCCGGATCGTCTCCCGTGGCCGCATAAAAGCGGCCAAGGCCTCGTCGCTGTGTCCGGCGCTTCGGAGCGCATAGCCCAGTCCAAGGTGCAACTCTCGTGATGCCGGCCAATCCCTCAGGGCGTCCCGGTATTGGGCGGCGGCGTCGTCAAAACGTCCGAGATTTCGCAACGAATTGCAGATCTCTTGCCGAATATAGAGTGCCCTTGGATCGACATCGCGAGCACGGTTGAAACAGTCCAGCGAAGCCCCATGGTTGCCGCGGTCTCGCTCGCTGATGCCAAGCGCGTGCAGCGACCCGGCATTTGTGGGTTGCAGGTCAACCGCACGCCGGAACGCCTCTGCAGCAGGGTCAAGCCTTGCAGCCTTGCGATGCAGCCAGCCCATCGCGACCCATGCACTGGCATTCGCAGGCTCCTGCTCCAGGACTGCGGTCAAGACCTCGAGGGCCTCGTCGAGGGCGTCGATGTCACGAAGAATATGACCGAGTTCTATACGATAAGTAATGTCGGTGGGGTCAACCGTAATGAGCTTTCGAAACGTTTCAGCCGCTTCCAGATTGCGGCCCGATTGCTTCAACAGCCGCGCGAGAGCCGAGATATGTCCCGCATTTGATGGGCCCTGCTCGATGACGTCTTGCAACAGGGCAATGGCGTTGTCGATACGGTTAGTATCGCGAAGGATGTTCGCAGCCTCGACCTTCGCGGCAGTGTTCGTGGGGCTGGTCTTTGCGGCCGACAGGAACGCGTCAAGCGCCTGATCGCTGCGGCCCAGCGATTTCAAAGTGTAACCGAGCCCCATGGATGCGCCCGCATGACCGGGCTCGAGTTCGAGGACGCGCTGAAAGCAGCGCTGGGCCTCCGCGAGATCACGTAGATGCCTAAAGGTGTGACCCAAGCCGATCAGGCCTGACTTGTTGTCGGCATCAAGCGCAAGGCCGCGCTCGAAGGCATCCCGTGCCTCGGGGATCTGGACGAGGTGAAGATGATCATAACCGCATTCGATCGCAGCGGTTACGTTCGAAGGGTCAGCATCGGTTGCTCGGGCAAACGCCGCCAGCGATCCGACACGATCATTGGCTTTCCGGAGTTGCCGGCCTTGCTCGATCAAGCTCCGCGCAGTTTCAGCGGCGTCGGGAGCTGAAAGTCCGCCAACTTCTCGGTTGCTTCGCTATTTTCTAATGGACCTTGCATCGAATGACTTAGATGAGGGGAGCCAATATGGCGGATCATCGAACCTATTTAACACGGCCCTAGCTGAGGAAAATGGACCGGCGTCAGAACGTTAGTTGCGGCCATGAAAATGAACTTTACGCTCGGCTCTACCATGAATAGAGGATTCATATACCCAAAAACGGGATTGGACTTAATACTAGCAGGGGGACTGAATGGCGGTGCATCACTCGGTGACCGCCGTATACCGCCTGTAAGCTGGAAATGAATGCCGACAACCCTCGGGATCATTGTTCCCTATCGCGACAGGTCGGAACACCTTGCGGCACTCATTCCGCACTTACTGGCCTTCTTTGCTCGGGACACGCTCTGCTCGACAGTTGCCGTCCGGATTATGGTTTCAGAGCAGGCCGGCAATCTTCCCTTCAATCGCGGTTTCGTTAACGACGCTGGATTTCAGGCAATAGCGCCGGACGTCGATTATGTCTGTTTCCATGACGTAGACCTCTTGCCCGAAGAGGCGGACTATCGCCTGTCAGAGAGGCCTGCGATGGCGATATCGGACGGGCTCAACTCTAGCTTCACCCCGGAATTTGTTCGGCAGCTTTTTAGCGCAGTCGTTTTAATGAGCAAGGAGCACTTTAGCTCGCGAATGAACGACTATTGGGGATGGGGATTCGAGGACGTGGATCTTCGAGAGAGGCTGCTGCGGGTTGGGTGCAGCACCGAGCATCGCCCGGGTCGCTTCAGGCGCTTAGCTCATGTTGATGCCGGAAGCTTTCCGGATGGCGAACCCACGCCAGCGCATGTTAGAAACAGACTTCGTTATGTGGACCTTTGGTTTGAGCAAGTCGCGCAAGGCTTCATTCGCAAGCGCAAAACTGATGAGTTCTGGAAGCGCGATGGTTTATCGAATTAACGAGCATTCAGAAGGTGCATTCGCGGCGTCACTTGGAGCACAGCGGCAAAATTGTTGTGGAGCACATCTTGGTTGAACCCCTCCATCAGCCGCAACCGGCAGAGGGCTAAAAAGTCAGCTTAGGACTGATGCCGCAGATCTAAAGCTTTATGCCTACGCGCTTGGCCGTATAGCCCCGCTCCAAAATTGCGGCCCACCACGGCTTATGATCGAGATACCACTTCACCGTCTTCTCGATTCCGCTTTCAAAAGTTTCTTCGGCGGCCCAGCCAAGTTGTCGCTCGAGCTTTGAAGCGTCGATTGCATAGCGATGATCGTGGCCGGGACGGTCAGTAACAAACGAAATGAGCCGACGGCGCAATCCATCGCTTGTAGGGGCCATGTCATCAAGAAGGTCACAGATTGTCTGGACGACCTGCAGATTGGTACGTTCGTTACGGCCACCGACGTTATAGGTCTCGCCGATGTTGCCGCGTTCGAGAACCGTGGTCAAAGCCTTGGCATGATCCTCGACATAGAGCCAGTCGCGGATATTCTTGCCATCGCCATAGACCGGCAACGGTTCGCCGGCGAGACCCTTGATGATCATGTGCGGGATCAGCTTCTCCGGAAAGTGAAACGGCCCGTAATTGTTCGAACAATTCGTCACCAACGTCGGCAGATCGTAGGTCTCCCGCCAGGCGCGTACCAGATGATCAGACGAAGCTTTGCTGGCAGAGTAGGGGGAGTTCGGGGCGTAGGCTGTCGTCTCCGTGAAGAGCCCCTCATCGCCCAGCGAGCCGAAGACCTCGTCGGTGGATATGTGGAGGAAGCGGAACGTCGCACGCTTCTCGGGAGACAGGGTTCGCCAATGGCGTAGGGTCTCCTGCAGGATCGTGAAAGTACCTACGATGTTGGTCTGAACAAATTCATCTGGACCATCGATTGAGCGGTCGACATGGCTCTCGGCGGCGAGATTCATCACCGCGTCGGGTTGATACTTCTCGAACAACTTGCGAAGTGAGGCGCCTTCGCAAATGCACTGCCTCTCGAACTGATAATGCGGATTGCCTTCGGCGCCAGGTAAGGAGTCGAGATTAGCCGCGTAGGTGAGCTTATCGATGTTGACAACGCGCGCATGTGTATCGCGCAACAGATGTCGCACCACGGCAGAGCCGATGAAGCCGGCCCCCCCAGTCACGAAGATCGTTGAGCCTTTGAAGCGCATCTGGAGCGCCCTCCGTGATTGAAATTACTGTTGGAAAGAGCGAGCAACCGATTTCAAGTATTCCCCGTAACTACTCTTGGCTGTCTTCTCTGCCACTTTCTCGAAAGCTTTCAGAGAGATGTAGCCCTGCCGCAAGGCAATTTCCTCGGGGCAAGCGACCCGCAAACTCTGGCGCTGCTCCAGGATCTGTACGAAGTGACTGGCCTCCACGAGAGAGGCATGCGTACCCGTATCAAGCCACGCAAATCCGCGCCCGAGCACCTCGACAAAGAGATCACCGCGCTCGAGATAAGCGTTGTTGACGTCGGTGATTTCGATTTCTCCGCGGGCGGACGGCTTCACATTCGCGGCGATGTCCAGGACGTCATTGTCGTAGAAATAAAGGCCCGTAACCGCCACGTTAGATTTGGGTTGCTTGGGCTTTTCCTCAATTGACAACGCTCGGCCGGTGGTATCGAGCTCGACGACACCATACTGCTCCGGCGTGTTCACGTAATAGCCAAACACCGTCGCGCCCTTTTTTCGAGCCCCGGCGTGGGCGAGCATCTCTGGAAGGCCATGGCCGTAGAAGATGTTGTCGCCTAGGATCAGGGCGACCGAATCCTGGCCCACAAATTCGCGGCCAACGATGAAGGCGTCAGCCAGTCCACGGGGAGCGTCCTGGCTTTCGTATGAGAACCGTACGCCGATGTCTGATCCGTCGCCGAGCAGGCGTTGAAACAGAGGTTTGTCCAGAGGGGTCGAAATGATCAGAATGTCGCGAATACCCGCCAGCATCAGCGTGGAAAGGGGATAATAGATCATCGGCTTGTCGAAAACCGGAAGCAATTGCTTGGATACAACGGTGGTCACGGGGTAGAGGCGCGAGCCAGTTCCGCCGGCGAGTATGATGCCCTTCATGGCCCTCTCACAAATTTACCAATTAAAACGTATCAGATGGAATAGCCGGCACAAGTTCGCTATAGATCTAGAGTAAACAAGGTTTTCGAGCCCCTCATATATCACAATGAATGTTATTGCGACTACGCTTCCTGAGGTTTTGGTTATTGAACCCAAGCTATTTGGCGACCAGCGGGGCTTTTTCCTCGAAACCTACCGGTTCGACCGCTACGCCGAACACGGTGTCAGCCGCCCGTTCGTGCAGGATAACATGTCGCGGTCGTCCTATGGGGTGCTTCGCGGCCTTCACCTACAAAACCCCTCGACACAAGGCAAGCTCGTCAGTGTCGTGCGGGGCACGGTATTGGATGTTGCCGTAGATGTCCGTGTTGGAAGTCCGAATTTCGGGCGGCATGTGGCGGTTGAACTTAGCGAGGAAAATCGCAGGCAATTGTGGGTGCCTCGAGGTTTCGCGCACGGGTTCGCGGTGCTGTCTGAAACGGCGGATTTCTTTTACAAATGCGATGATCTCTACAGCCCAAAGGACGAACTTGTCGTCCGATGGGATGATCCCGCCATCGGGATCGATTGGGGCATTCCCAACCCGTCATTGTCGCCGCGTGACGCGGAGGCGCCTTTGCTCGCGGACGTGAAGAATTTGCCGACTTACGGGCAAGTGTAATGCGAATCCTTCTGACCGGGACCAGTGGGCAGGTTGGTGGAGCGCTGTTGCCTCTGCTGAATACTTCACACGTGGTCTTGGCGCCGCAGCGTGCGGAACTCGATCTTTCTCGGCCTGAGACCGTAGCTGAAGCGTTAGATGGCCTAGCGCCCGACCTCATCGTTAATCCAGCTGCTTACACAGCTGTCGACAAGGCTGAGGATGAGGCAGAACTCGCTCTGCGCGTGAACGCAGCATCTCCCGCCGCCATGGCCGCTTGGGCCCGTAAACGTAACGTTCCCCTGATCCATTTCTCTACAGACTATGTCTTCGATGGATCCGGCGAGACACCCTGGCGCGAAGGGGACAGATGCGGACCCCTCTCAAGTTATGGGCGTAGCAAGTGGGAGGGAGAGCGAGCAATCCAGGCATCTGGCGCAGCCCACCTCATCCTGCGAACGTCGTGGGTGTACGCCGCACAGGGAACAAACTTCCTTCGCACGATGACGCGTTTGGCGCGCGAGCGTGACGAATTGCGGGTGGTGGCGGACCAGTTTGGCGCCCCAACGGCGGCGGCTTCAATCGCAGAGGCGACATCGGCCATCATTGATCGACGCACAAACACTACGGATTTGGCCGAGGATTTCGCGGCGGCAGAGGGGCTCGTCCATCTGGCAAACGCCGGCACGACGTCCTGGCATGGCTTCGCAACAGCGATCGTGGATGGCCTCAAGATGAGAGGTCAGGCAGTCAAGTCTGCGACGATTCACGCCATCGCGACCAGCGAGTTTCCCACAAAAGCAATCAGGCCTGCCAATTCGCGGCTGGACACGTCAAGGCTCCGCCAGGCCTTCGGTGTGTCGATGCCAGGTTGGAGCCAGGCTATGCACCGTGAACTTGATCGTTTGATTCGGCTGGGATAATTCGGGTGCTTCTCAAGATCCGGGGGCTTCTGCCGTTGATCGTCATCGGTCGTAGCGAGCAGATGGTTGGCAAAGCTAACTCCCGCTGATCTGCCAAAAGGGGCGAGCACGCGATGGTGAAGCTCTCCGAGCTGCTGGTGCTCAAGTCGAGTCGATCATGAGCCGCCTCAAACCGCAGCATCGAACAAGTCAGCATCGAAGGTCGACGTCCGACAGGATCATGGGTTATTTGAGTTTTAGATCTTCGAGTGTTGTTCCTGCCGCAAGTAGGTCGTGTACCCATCGCGGCTGACTCCCGCGTCCACACCACGTCTGTGACGGATTGTTTGGGTTTCGGTATTTTGGACGGACACGCGGATATGGCTTCCGCGGCTTGGTCAGGTGAGATTTTAGATTGGTTCGTTGTTGGATCGTCTCGCTAATTTCATGATGATGAAGCAAAAGGTCGTCCAACGACATGGATTGATAGTCCCTCATCGCTACCTCCCCGGTGCTAAAAAGATCTTGTAATGGAAATGCTTATGAGATGATCCCTTGGTGGGCGTACGTGACCAGTGCGTGGCCCGGTAAATTGGAAACAAGATTGAAAGAGTCCGCAGTGTAGTCGCCAAGAAGAGTCAGGTGAGCGACTTCTGCTCCGTTTGCGATGGTTAGCGTGCCGCCGGTGTTCGCATTCTGGACGTAACTGATAGTGGCTGAATCGGGGTTGAAGTTGTTCAACTCGATAACGTCCAAATCGTTGAACCCTGAAATCGTACCGTTGAAATGGAAGGCATCTCCGAGCGACAGGGTGCCGCCACTAGCCAGGCCAAAAACCACGTTGGCGTTTGAAGCGGCCTCGAACTCAAGCAGGCTTGGGCCATCGATAATCGCTGTGCCGTTTCCACTAACGGCACCTTTGACCGTCAGATTGGCAGTATTCGCCCTGAGGAAGCCCGAATTGTCGACTGCGCTGACAACGATCAGGCCTCCTGGTCCAGAAGCCTCCAAAATTCCCGCGTTGTGGATCACATTCGAGCCAGTGTCGATGATAAGCGGTTGGTTGCCTGTCGCGTTGACGTTGCCGGCGTTGATGAAGTTCAGTTGTCCGTTGCCCAATTGACCTGCACCGGAGATGACGTTGTTTTCGTTGTTCAGGGTGACATTCGGGCTGGTTCCCGAAATGATGTTGCTGTTATCATCCGAGAGCAAAAATTGCCCGCCCCCCTTAAGCGTCAATCCGGGTTGAATGAGCTGCACGATGGTTTCGTCGCCTGCCGCGCTTACTAGGACGGTGCCGGTATTGTTCATTTCTCCACTGATCGGGAGTAAGGCTCCGTCAGAAACTGACATCGTGCCAACATTGCTGAACGCTGGTGCCAGATCGAAAACGAAATTGCTTGCCGTTAGCGAAGAGGATGAGATGCCCGGTAGCGTAATAGATTGCTCGTCACGCAGCGCAATGACGGCGCTGCCGGAGACATCGTCCAGCATGTGCGCTTGAACGTCGCCGAAGTCGGTGGCGGAAAAGCCGATCAGATCGATTTGATCGGCACGAACATCGAAATTGTAAAGGAGGTCATGACCAATGGGTTGCGAGAACACGATCAAGTCATGACCGCTCGCCGCCGTAAGGAAATCGTCGCCTGCATAAGCGAAGATTGGCGTTCCTTGGGCGTAAGCTTCAACATTGTCAGCGACGACGTGGTTCGTACTTGTACCGTCCTGCGTGGTGACCACTTCAGTTATTTTTAGAACCGCGGCGCCTTCGAAAGTACCCGGCGTTGTTATCGACAGAGATCCAGGATCGGCTGGTTGCACCGACCAAGTACCATCAGCGCTTCGAACTCCATCGATTACGGTCCAGTCGTCCGCAACGCCGGCGAGTGTGACAGTGACTATGGCGCCAGATTGCAAGAACGGGTCGGCTAAGCCGAGATTGATTTCGGAGCCAGCGACGCCAGCCGGAGCTCGATGCGGCGGATCATCATCGCTGATCGTAATAGTCGCGACCTTGGCAGTGCCATCAATGGTCTGAACGGTGAAGGTGTCTTTGAGATGTTGGCCTTCATCGAGCCTGTGTACCGTCGGGTTTGAATAATCGAGCGTATAGGTCCAAATGCCGGACGCCGTCAGTTGATAAGTGCCGTAGCCGTTGCTAGTGGCCGACCCGGCAGGCTTCGGTATGAAGGTATTGGAAGTATTGTCGATGTCGGTGTCGGTTACTTTGCCGGTATCTATTAACTTGCCGCTACCCGGGCCGTCATCGGGTATCTCCACATTGCCGCTCAGCTTCCCTGAGATCACCGCGGCATCGTTGCTTCCGGCAATGGTAATGTCGATCAGCTGAGAAGCGGAACTGTCGGCCGATTTCACAGTCAGGGTGTCGTGGACGACCTCGCCGCCAGCAAGCGCCTGGACCTTGGCGGCAGAGTTATCGAGCGTGTAGCTCCATTCGCCGGTGGCAGGATCGAACGTGAACGTCCCGTAGCTGCCGGCGAGGGAGGCCGGCGTCTGGAAATGGTCCTGGCCCGTGTCGATATCCTGGACCGTCAGCGTGCCGCCCGCAGTCAGCTTGCCGTCTTCCTTCACCGCGCCATTAGCTGTTCCCGAGATCACCGCGGCATCGTTGCTGCCGGTGATGGTGACGTCGATCAGCAGCGAAGCGGTGCCGTCAGCCGATTTCAGGGTCAGGGTGTCGTGGACGACCTGGCCGCCGGCAAGCGCCTGGACCTTGGCGGCCGAGTTGTCGAGCGTGTAGCTCCATTCGCCGGTGGCAGGATCGAGCGTGAACGTGCCGTAAGCTCCGGTGAGGGAGGCAGGTGTCTGGAAATGGCCCTGGCCCATGTCGACATCCTGGACGGTGAGCGTGCCGCACGCAGTTACTCTGCCGTCTTCCTTCACCGCGCCAATAGCTGTTCCCGAGATCACCGCGGCATCGTTGCTGCCGGCGATGGTGACGTCGATCAGCTGCGAAGCGGTGCCGTCCCCCGACTTCACCGTTAGCGTGTCGTGGACGACCTCGCCGCCAGCAAGCGCCTGGACCTTGGCGGCGGAGTTATCGATCGTGTAGCTCCATTCGCCGGTGGCAGGATCGAACGTGAACGTGCCGTAACTGCCGGCGAGGGACGCGGGCGTCTGGAAATGGTCCTGGCCCGTGTCGACATCCTGGACCGTGAGCGTGCCGCACGCAGTTAGTCTGCCGTCTTCCTTCACCGCGCCAATAGCTGTTCCCGAGATCACCGCGGCATCGTTGCTGCCGGTGATGGTGACGTCGATCAGCTGGGAGGCGGTGCCATCGGCCGACTTCACAGTCAGGGTATCGTGGACGACCTCGCCGCCGGCGAGTGCCTGGACCTTGGCAGCAGAGTTATCGAGCGTGTAGCTCCATTCGCCGGTGGCAGGATCGAACGTGAACGTCCCGTAGCTGCCGGCGAAGGAGGCAGGTGTCTGGAAATGGTCCTGGCCCGTGTCGATATCCTGGACCGTCAGCGTGCCGCCCGCAGTCAGCTTGCCGTCTTCCTTCACCGCGCCATTAGCTGTTCCCGAGATCACCGCGGCATCGTTGCTGCCGGTGATGGTGACGTCGATCAGCTGGGAGGCGGTGCCGTCGGCAGACTTCACAGTCAGGGTGTCGTGGACGACTTGGCCATCGGCGAGCGCCCGGACCTTGGCGGCCGAGTTGTCGAGCGTATAACTCCATTCGCCGGTGGCAGGATCGAACGTAAAAGTGCCGTAGGCTCCCACGAGTGAAGCCGGCGCCTGGAAGTTACCCTGCCCGGTATCGATGTCCTGGACCATCAGCACACCGTGCGCTGTCAGCCCGCTGTCTTCCTTCACCGCACCGGTTCCTGTTCCCGAGATCACCGCCGGATCGTTGCTTCCGGTGATGGTGAGGGATAGAGCCCTATGAAAGATTTCGGATCCGACTCTGCTATCGAATTCGATTACAATCACGACGTTCTGATTGGCGCCAAGAAAAGCAAACTTTGCCGGATCATAGCTGATTGCGCCAGTGGCAGCATTGAGAGTTAGAAGCTTTGCCAGATCGGGGCCGAGTGGAGCGGCGGGGGGCCCGCTAACAGATTTGATTGTGCCGGTCCCTGCGATGTATGGAACGAGAACATCAGCAGGGTTGGAATCGGTGATGATAACCTGATCGGCAATTGTGAAACTCGATTTATCTGACGCAGGAATCACATCGACAGATTTGATCGAGATGAACGGAATGAACAGTTCGCCCGGTTGGTTAAATGCAGCCGTTTTTTCGGGGGCGATCGCAAAGTTAAAATTCGGGATACCGGCTTGGCCGCCTGCACTGTTCATCGCCAGACCACGGCTGTCGGGGATGACCGTGTCGGTGAAATTCGTCGTGAGCCTGGTATTGTCCGAATTCGCGCTGAACTTCAGCGAGAACACATCGGAGATCAGCTTCTGAACATCTGGCGACAACAATGCATTGGAGATCGAAACATTGCCGCCGCTGACCTGGATCATTTGTCCAGCTTGGTTGACTGTGCCGATCGGTAGCAGCGTGACCTTGTCGAACAGGACGTAGGAGCCCGTGGTGCCGTCGGGCTCGACCAGAACCTGGAAATTCGCCTGGGGCTGCGGATCGCCACCGCCCGGCGGCACGAAGAAGCTTATCTGGGATAGCACGGCGGTCCCACGGATCCCCATGGTCGCGACCGGAGTATCGATCTTCATGTCGCCGTGCTTAGCGGTCTCACCAGCGACGAAAGTTATTGTGCCCGCGATCAAGCTGAGTAGCGATGAGTTGCTCGACCCATTGGGGTCGTAAATCATCTCGTTCAACACCATCCTCGCATTTGAGGACAGGCCGAACACTGTACCGTCGATGAAGGTGACGCCCAGGGTTGTATCCGAACCCGTCACCAGCACGTCGCCCTTCTCGACGTCGTCGCCATTATTCAGGATAATCGACACGCCATTACGGATCGCGGTAGCGCTGCCCGCCAGCTTCGTGACGTGGCCTATAACTTGGGCTGTCGCTGTGCTCGGCGCTGCCTGAGCATACTGAACGTGGCCGGCGAGCGCGTTGACAAGATCTCCGCTGAGATGGGCGCCGTCGGGCGAAGAGAGCGCTGCGCGCTTCTCACCCTTGAAAAAGTCATGAACGACGAACTCCCGCCCATCATTAGAGAGGACGAGGTCGACGCCAGCACGCTTGTACTCGCCGTGAAATAACAGATTGGGATCAGGTACGAGGAGTGCGCCGTCGGGCGCGTGTCCGTGAGCCAGTACGGCAAACGAATCCACGTGACTCGAGGCGAAGGGGTGAAACTCCCGGCCATCGATAGCAGGACCCGCGGCGTCAAATCTGCCCGTGTAATTCAATTGGGCACCGCCAATAAGCTAGTATTAAATCGACAAAATTCTCGTCAAATTTGTATCACTCTTGCCGTAGTAAGTAATCAACCAGAGCGTGATTAAAGCTGAATTAGGTCTGGCAGTATTACTTACGTATTTCCTATGACCTGCCTATCCGCCGAAGCTGCGACGTTCGTCCTGATCTCAGAAGATCCGCGAATCTCTCTACGTGGGCGGCTTTGCTCAACCGCGCCACTGAAGCGTCTTGCAGCTGCTTCTACGAGTAAGAACACCCGACCAACAGCACTCAGAACGACAGCGTCGTGAGATCAAGTTGAACCTGCGATCTTGAATCCCTTGGGAGCTCGCGCCAAAGCTATCTGGTAAACTCAGGAGATTGCCGGGTTAACTTTTTCCGCGGACAGCGGTCATCTCTGCGACGAGTTAAGGTAGCAAGTGGAGAATTAAATGAAAGCGCTCATCATATTATCATGCTTTGCCATCCTTACATCTTCGTCTGTTTGCGCACAGCGGGCTGCGGATTCGTTGCCGGAGATGACGATTGACTGCTATCAATCGTTTGCGAGCAAGACGCTATTTCCAGAGCACGACGATAGGGACGTTGGAATCGACAGCGATGTTCTTGAGAAGCCGTTAGTGCGGTACCGACTTCAGGTTGTCGGAAAAAACATACTCAAGATTATCAGGGACCCAGATCGCCCAGCGTTTCGAACTGAGTACGGCAAGACGGTCTGGGAGATGAAAAGTGATTTCACGAACAAGCACCAGATCGTAGCTTGGAGGGAGGACAAGACCGGTGGAATCGTGAGGCTTTTCACGTTCGATTTTGTGGACCTGTTGTTAAGCACGGTTGACATCTCACCCGCGCGCTCGATTGCCGCCGGTATCGAGCTTCACGTCATGAAATGCAGTAGCACGAGACCCTAAGCTCTTGCGGGGCATGGTCTTGCCAACAATTTTGACCGAATGCCGCAAAGTGAAGAAAAGATCCGCGCAGAGTATGACGAAGCTCTCGAGCGTTAGAGTTCGATTGCGTTGATTAGAGTCCGCAGTCGGGCATAGCCATTTTGCGTGAGGCAATTGAGCGGTCCCCATCAACGCGCGAGCCGCCTTACGATATCTCCGAGAGCCAGCGTGCGAGAGGTCCCATCTCTTCGATGGTTAGAACTCGGGACTTGGGAAATGCGACCTGTGTCTTCCGCGTGGTACGGGGTGGCTGTCCAAACGTAGCACGAAACGCACGATTGAAGGCGGGGATGCTTCGGAAGCCGGCGCCGTATGCTATGGGCCCAATGCGCCGGTTCTGAAAACCAGGAGCCATTAGTTCCTGGTAGGCACGGTGAAGGCGTCTCATTCGTATATAGGAAGCGACACCACCGACTGGTTCAAATAGCCGGTAGAGCGAGGCGCGCGAAAGCCCGAACGTACGCGCGAGCTTCTCAGCAGGAGGTGCTGCGCCCAAGTCCCGCGCAGTCAAGTTGGTCTCGATGAATTGTGACAGCGTCACGAAGCTTTCTAACGGTGGTGCGTGGGGCGTATGTACATTCGGCTCCGCGGCTGCAGCCGCCGCAACGACATCTGCTGTCAGAGACGCAACGCCGCGCACCAACTGGTCCAAAACGGACGGCGTTGTGGCGTCCAACTGAGTGAGTAAAGCTCGCAGGGCTGCGAGAAGATCAGCCAGCCGCCGGCGCCGTTCCACGCGACGCCGCGCGGCTTCATCGGCCCACAATTGCTGGCGACGATTCTGTTCGACAAGTTCGGCATGCACATCCCGCTTAATCGCCAGAGTGCGCGCTTTAAGGCCGCGGGGATCGACCTGCCATTGTCGACGCTGGCCGACCAGGTCGGCCACGGGACCTTCGCCGTCATGCCGCTCTTCCACTTGATCGAACGCCATGTGCTTGCTGCCGAGCGCCTGCATGGCGACGACACCACCATCCGCATCCTGGCGAAGGGCAAGTGCAAGACCGGTCGGATCTGGACATATGTGCGGGATGACCGGCCCTTCGCCGGGCCAGCGCCACCGGCGGCGGTCTATTACGCCTCGAGCGACCGTCGAGGCGAGCATCCACAGAAGCATCTGGCCGCCTTCGCCGGTATCCTGCAAGCTGATTGCTACAACGGCTTCGAGCCGTTGTTCGATCCGCAGAAGAAGGTGCTGCCGATTACGCCGGCGTTTTGCTTCGCCCATGCGCGGCGGGGCTTCTTCGAGCTGGCCGACATCGAGAAGAACGCTTGGGAAGGCCACAGGGGCAAACCGGTCTCGCCGATCGCGTTGGAGGCGGTCAGACGCCTCGACGCTTTGTTCGAGATCGAGCGCGCCATCAACGGCCGCGGCGCCGACGAGCGGTGCGCCGTGCGCCAGGAAAAGAGCAAGCCGCTTCTCGAGGACATGCATGCCTGGCTGCTCCTCGAGCGCGAACCCCTCTCGCGCTCCTCCGAGGTCCTGAAGCCCATGAATTACATGCTCAGGCGCTGGGACGACTTCGCCCGCTTTCTCGATGATGGCAGGATCTGCTTGACCAACAATTGTGCTGAGCGCGCATTGAGAGGCATCGCCCTGGGAAGGCGCAATTGGACCTTCGCCGGCAGCCTGCGCGGTGCCGACCGCGCCGCCATCATGCTGACGATGATCACCACCTGTCGTCTCAACGATGTCGATCCCAAGGCCTGGCTCGCCGATATCGTCGCCCGTATCGCCGATCTTCCCGTATCGCGTCTGCACGAACTGCTACCCTGGGAATGGAAGCTCCTCCGCCAAGGCGACACTCCGCCGATCAGCAGGCTGCCTGATCTTCACGCAACGCCCTTCATAGAGCTCGTCGCGCTTGCGCGCATGCGTCAATCAGGCGGCCTTCGTCGTATGCGTACGTACGCGCGAGCTTCTCAGCGCCCAAGTCCCGCGCAGTCAAGTTGGTCTCGATGAATTGTGACAGCGTCACGAAGCTTTCTAACGGTGGTGCGTGGGGCGTATGTACATTCGGCTCCGCGGCTGCAGCCGCCGCAACGACATCTGCTGTCAGAGACGCAACGCCGCGCACCAACTGGTCCAAAACGGACGGCGTTGTGGCGTCCAACTGAGTGAGTAAAGCTCGCAGGGCTGCGGTTGCGACGACCGTTCCCGGTTGATCGGCCTTGACCACTCTCGCGTTTAAAGTTGTAAGGCCCTTCAGCCGATCCGGCAGTTGCGACCGCGGCAGCCACAACGTCATTTCGGAAGAATTGGTCCTTTCGCTTTCGCGGACCAATTCTATTGGCTCGCGCAGGTCCAAGAGCAAGATGTCGCCGAGCCGACCTGTTGCGCCGCTCGCGCGCTCGTCGATCGTCCCGCTCAGAATTACGCAGATTCCCACTTGCTCGAACCGGCCAAATTTTGACGGGTCGTGGACGAGGCTCGCGCAATCGCAGGAGCTTTGGGTGATGACGAAACTGCTGCTGGCCCAGACATCGATGGCACTCTTCTGGTTTGGGAAAGGCGTTGGCGACGTGAATATCGGCGATACGGCTGCCAGCCACTCACCACCGCTGTCTCCCCCAAGCTCTGATGACCAGTGGAAAGATCGTAAATCCATTTGCTCATTATTTCTCAAGTTACAGTTATTTTGTTTCACCGTATATCAACGGCGTTGGCAATCCGTTATGAGGAACTTGGGCTAGGTTAAATATTGGATTTCGAGGTTATGGCGATGGCTGCAAAAACGAGTGAGGAATTTAATTTCGCATACGAGTTGGTAAAGACGGGCGGAACATTTAAACTGGTCGATGCCGATTCCACGTCACCTGGCGTCAACCCGGTCGCCTTTGGGGTGAAGGCGGTAGACCAGTCCGGAAATGATCCGCTCGATCACGGCGACAAGGTCAAAATCCGCGACGTCGCAAGCGGCTCGCTGAGCAACGGGAACAAATATACCTTCCTCGCGACTGCGGATCTGGCTGGCCATAACGGCATCATCATCCAGGACAACCACGGTAACTATTTCTTTCTGACGGATACCGCGTATTCCGGCAATTTGAACGGCCAACACGGCAGGCTGACGAATGTCGACACAACTGCCGAGGTCACATTCTGCTTCTACAGCGGTACGCTGATCCGGACGCCCCAGGGTGATGTGGCTGTAGAAGCACTCAAGCGTGGCGACCTCGTGCTGACCCATGATGGACGCACAGTCCCGGTCGATTGGGTCGGCATCCAGACGGTATCGACTGTTTTTGCTGATAAGATGCGATCGCTTCCAATCCGGGTCCGCGCGGGGGCTCTCGGCTCTAATACGCCAACGCGGGATCTTTTAATCTCACCTGATCATGCGCTGCTTGTTGACGGCATGCTGATTCAGGCTGGTGCACTCGTTAACGGCTCCTCCATTACGAGAGAACCGGAAGTTCCTGCAACGTTTACGTACTATCATGTTGAAGTCGAAGACCATTCGCTGGTGCTTGCCGAAGGCACGCCAGCAGAGACTTTCATCGATAACGTGGACCGCTTAGGGTTTGACAACTGGGCGGAGCATGTCGCGCTATATCCGCACGGCAAGCAGATTGATGAACTTCCATATCCGCGGGCAAAAAGCCACCGCCAAGTACCGGTAAGCACTCGGATAGTTCTTGCGGCGAGAGCGGAAGCGCTCGAATCTTCGCCGCAATACCACGTTGCTTAGGTTGGTGGTCTTCGTTGGAAGGCGGCGCAGCAATGCGTCGTCTTCTTGCTTTGGGTCTTCACCGCGGACGTAGCGAATTGTTTGTCTCAGCCAAAAGCCGGGCCAATAGGCCGGGCTCATTTTGCAGCGCCCTTCGTATTGGAGAGGTATCGGCCATTCTTTTTCGCGCCTCGCGCGGACTAAGGCCGTACGCTTTCTGAAACAGTCGATTAAAAGCGCTAATGTTCTGATATCCCAATCCGAACGCGATTTGTCCGATCCGGCGATCGGACAAGCCGAGAGCTGTTATTTCTTGGTAGGCCCGCTTCAGTCTGGCGGCGCGAATATAGCTCGCAACTCCTCCGACCGGCTCAAATAATCTTGCGAGAGACGCTCGCGATAAGCCAAAAGATTTTGCCACCATGTCGGGGTTTAAAGTGGCGGTCGTCAAATTTCGATCGATGTAGCGCCTTATAGTCACGAATGAGACCAGCGGGGTTGCGCCCGTTGGTCTTGCTTTGTGAAGCAGCGGGCCGATTGCACGCGCGACAAGCTCGAAGGTGCCGTTTGATAGCGCGTCCATCTCTTGAGACGTCATCTTGCCGGCCCATTCCGCCAATGCGCGCAATGCCGACCCAGCGATTGCACCGACAGGAGTGGTTCCCCTTAGAAGCATTCCGTGCAAATCTAAGTCTTCGATTAGAGAAGCCGGAACGCGCGCGCGGGGAACCCAGAGAGTGATCTCGGTCGTAGTTTTTTCTCGGGCGGAGACGCGGAGGTCAAGCGTCTGCGACAAATCGACGAAGAAAACGTCTCCACCCCGAGCCTCCACGATTTGTTGCCCAACTACCCCCGCAACGCTGCCTGAAAGGACTAGTCGAAGGGCGAGATGGTCGAGGCGGTTCTGAGCGATTGTTTCTGTTGTCCGTCTCAGTCGGACAGGAGAGCTGGACGACTCTGTCAAGACGGACTGGTTCGCTGGATAGCTCGTGAGGTGGCCTCGAAACGTTGCAACCTCATCAGGATCCTCTACTACATCGAAAACTTGTGCCCACGCGTGCTGCCAATTTGCGAACGGTCCTCTTTGGGCGTGTATCTGGCGCACGGAATCGCTCATCGATTTAATTCTTTAACCAAATCTCGTTTTGTTAATGTTAATCACTATTTGCGCGGCGCTGCCAACGTCTTGCTATCTTGATAGTACTGTTTGCCATTCATGCCAAAAACTTTGCAGTTTATGCAAGTCAAATCGGCCCCCATTGAGGGTGGTCTTTAAAAATGCATTAGGTCCGGCTCCTAAATAGTAATCGTTTTTTAAACAATTAACGCAGGGGCTGATTATGGCGAGCAAGACTTGGTCCTCGGGCAACAACTGGAACACGGCTGGGAATTGGAGTCCGTCGGGTGTGCCTGTGGCCGGCGATGATGTGATTCTCAATCGTTCTGGAAATCAGACGCTTACTTTGGATGTTGCGAGTTCCGTTGCTCTAAAATCGCTGACGATCTCCAATAGCCTAAACACGCTCGCGATAGGTGCAAACACCTTGAACGTGACTGCCGGCGGGGGCAACTGGCATCTCTGTTGGAACTGGTAGCATCACTATCGCGGGTGGTGTCATCAATGACACTGCAGGCATCTCTACCCTTGCGGGGGGCGACGTCACCGGCCGTGGAACAATAAATGTTGGAACCTCCATCACGGGCCTTGGATCGGTCGTCGCAAGCGGCGGAACGCTCGAAGTCAATGGTGCCGTATCCAGTATTGCAGCTCTCTCCATTGTCAGTACAGCGAAGCTCCTGTTGGACAAGACGAGCAGCGCGACCACGATTTCATTTTCGAGCACGGGCGGTACCCTCGAAATCAATACCAATGGCACGCTGTCCGTCACCAACGCCTTGGCCATCGGTAACAATACCGTCAAGCTCGACGGGGCGTCCGGCACGGTGCAGCTAACCGACGGCAATGGTCTGACCCTCTCAGGAGGTACTATCTCGGGTACCGGTACAATTGCATCGGGCACGAACCTGAGTGGTACGGGTACTGTTGCTATTTCTATTGCGAATTCGGGAACGATTACAGCAACTGGTGGAACCCTCGATCTCACTGGAGCCGTGACCAACCGTACACTTGCCATTTCCAGTTCGTCGGCGTCGGTTTTGAAGATCGATGGCACGGTTATCGCTGCTGCGCTGACAATTGGCAGCGCGAATCAGACGCTTGAGGTGGGCACGAGTGGAAATCTCACGCTAACCAGCGCTCAGACGTTGACCAACGGCAAGATCCAGCTGGATGGAGGCACGCTCACCGACACCTCTGGCATTACTTTGACAAGCCCGGGGCAGATCATCGGATCGGGGACGATCGCTACCGGGACAACGGTCAGTGGTACGGGAACCGTCACTGCAAACGGTGGCACGCTCGACATCTTCGGGACAATTAACAGCGGTGTGAAGCTGGCGATCGGCACCACGACCGCTTCAGTTTTGAAAATCGATGGTACGGCGACTTCGTCGACCGCAATTTCTCTGACGGACTCCGATCAGACGCTTTCCATCGGCGCAACGGGTGCACTTACCATAGTGGGCGCGTTACAACAGGATGTCAGCGGTGCGCACATCGTCTTGGGCGGTGGATCGCTGACTGCCTCCGGCGGCATCCATCTTCACGGTTCGGCCAGCGTCAGCGGCTTCGGGACTTTGAATGTTGGCACGTCGAACGGATTGGATACGAGCCAATCCGGGATTATCACGGCCAGCGGAGGGGTACTTAATCTTGTTGGAAAAGTCGATCTGACGGGTGCCAGTTCCGGCAATGTCACGATTGCAACGGGATCTGCTTCCACCCTGGAATTTTCGGGTGGATCGGCTTCAATCGATGCCATCACGATCAACAACGTCAACCAAACTTTGGAAGTTGGTGCTTCTGGTTCCCTCTCAATTTCAGGCGCGCAAGGAATCACCAACGGCACGATTCTTTTGGCGGGAGGCACGCTAACCGATACGTCGGGACTGACCGTCGGTGCAGGCGCGAAGCTAACCGGCTTCGGTACCGTGGGTACGGGAACGACCGTCAATGGAACGGGTACGATTACGGCAAGTGGCGGGGTGCTGGAATTCAAAGGTGCAGTCGACACAACCAGCTCATCCATTTTCCACGTCGCTTCTACCGGGACCCTCAAGTTTGACGGTGCGGTGGGTACGGCTGCGATCAAGCCGACCGTCGCCTTCGATTCAGCTACCGGCGTGCTCGACCTTTCAAGCATGAGCGGCGAGTCGAGCAATTTTCATGGAGTTGTTACCGGCTTCAAGTCAGGCGATCAGATCAAGCTTACGGTGGCAGGCGCTGGCACAGAGACCTACACGACGAGCTTTAGCGGTGGGCAAACAACGCTGATCATCAAGCAGGGCTCCACGACAGTCGGCACGGTGGTTCTGCAGGGAGATTATCGCAACGCGCACTTCTCTATCGGGGAGAGCGGCACTCTCGACACTATCACCACCGATGCAGCCTGTTTCATGGCGGGCACGATGATCCAGACGCCGAATGGCGAGGTTGCCGTTGAAGAGCTTAAGCGCGGCGATCTCGTCTTGACGAGTGACGGCCAGGTGAGGCCGGTCAGCTGGCTCGGCGTGCAGACCGTTTCCACGCGCTTCGCTGATAAGATGCGTGTTTGGCCAATCCGGGTGCTCGCAGGTGCATTGGAGCAGAACGTGCCTTCTCGCGACTTGTTGCTTTCGCCAGACCATGCCCTCTTGGTCGAGGGTGCACTAGTCCAAGCGGGAGCGTTGGTGAATGGCACGTCTATTCTGCGCGAAACTAATGTCCCAGAAGTATTCGTCTACTATCACGTCGAGCTCGATGATCATTCTTTGATCCTGGCCGAAAATACACCGGCGGAAACTTTCGTCGACAACGTGGATCGTTTGAACTTCGACAACTGGGCCGAACATCAGGAGCTCTACCCCGAGGGCAAGCCGATGACCGAATTGTCCTATCCCCGAGCGAAAGCGCAGAGGCAAGTTCCGGTCCGCACCCGGATCACGCTGGCTGCACGGGCGCAAGCTATCGGAGCCGACGCGACGGCCGTAGCCTGAAGGTAAAGGCTCCAGCAGCTTAGAAAATGGCGCCTACGGGCGCCATTTTTTTACCTTTTGTGGTGATCAGAAGACCAGAGTCCAATTCGTTGAGCGCTAAGCTTTGCAGCTTTGCCGTCATGATCGGCGTCGCAATGATGACGGTGGGGCTGGCTCCACGTTCGGAGTTGGCAAACCACTCAGGACTTGTGGCCTGATGGCAAAACCGCTCAGCGAGCGTTTCTTCAAATGACGAGGGGGCGAAGTGATCCCGCGGTCAGCATGTCGTCGACTGGTCTGGTTACCGCGGGCGAGCTCAACAACTGAGTGCCCGTCCGCAGCCAGATCCGCGGTGCCGCTAAAGCCGTGTCTTCGGTTCACGCGAATAACCGCGCTGGTGTCAAACTCGCGAGCGGCCGACCGTCTCTTGCATTGAGAGCCACGTCGGTCCGGACAGCGTGTTGATCTCGAAAAGCGTCGCGTCACGCTGGCGGTCATTCTTTTACCGAACAGATCGACATCGCCTTGAAAGGCGCCACCGCGCCAATTAGTCGAACCAAAAACGAACTCTGGCAGCCGCAACAGTTGAAAAGCGCGTCGGCACTTATCACCATGACTCGGCTATCGGGAACTTCATGGTGCCGTCCGAATGGTTTAGGTTCTGACGCAAATCCCTAAGCAGTTCGGGGGGGCGTGAGTACTTTTCTACTTTTACTCGCGGCATGTGTTGTTGGCGCTCTCCTCCTCCTGGCATTCCGCCACTAGGATAGGGCCGACCACGGTCGCAACCGTTGCAGTAAATCCTCAGCCGGACGCAGGATCAAGGTTTCCGGCAGGTTGTTTTTGACTGTGCGCTCTTGAGCGCGTTCACTCCATGACGCGGTGGAGACGAACGTGATTGCCTGGCTGTTAGTCATCGTCATCGGGGTCAGCGTCGCAATCCTGATCGCCCCTGACCTGCCCCTGCCGATTTCCTCCAGTTGAAGTTAGAGTCCGGCCTTCTGAAGGACGGACAGATGAAGCGAGCCAGGTTTACGGAAGAGCAGATTATTGGCGTGCTGCGTGAGCATGAGGCAGGTGCGAAGGCTGCCGATTTGGCGCGGAAGCATGGCGTCTCTGAAGCGACGCTGTACAATTGGAAGGCGAAGTTCGGCGGTCTGGACGTCTCCGATGCCAAGCGGTTGCGGCAACTCGAGGACGGAGAACGCCAAGCTGAAGAAGCTGCTGGCCGAGCAGATGCTGGATGCTGCAGCGCTACGCGAGCTTTTGTCAAAAAAATGGTAGGGCCCGTCGCCAAGCGCGAAGCCGTCGCGCACCTGCAGGCCGTCATCGGTCTGTCGGAGGCGGCGGGCCTGCGGCATCGTCGGCGCTGACCGCAAGATGGTTCGCTACCGATCGTGCCGACCGCCGGACACCGAACTACGCGGCCACTTGCGCGAGCTTGCTAATGCCCGTCGGCGGTTCGGCTACCGCCGGCTGTTCGTGCTGCTTCGCCAGCAGGGCGAGCCGTCCGGGCGGAACCGGATCTACCGTCTGTATCGAGAGGAAGGCCTCAGCGTGCGCAAGCGCCGAGCCCGCCGCCGCGCCGTGGGCACCCGAGCGCCGATACTGCTCGAGGCTCGGCCGAACGCCCGGTGGTCGCTGGATTTGTCCACGACCAGTTCGCCAGCGGCCGTCGCTTCCGGGTCCTGAATATCGTCGATACGTGACCCGGGAATGTCTGGCGGCCATCCCCGACACCTCGATCCCGGGGCGGCGGGTGGCACGCGAACTGACGGCGCTGATCAATCAGCGCGGCAAGCCGGGCATGATCGTCTCCGACAACGGCACCGAGTTCACCTGCAATGCCATGCTGGCCTGGTCGAAGGAGAACAACATCGACTGGCACTTCATTGCGCCGGGCAAGCCGATGCAGAACGGCTTCTGTGAAAGCTTCAACGGCCGGATGCGGGACGAGCTTCTCAACGAAACCTTGTTCTTCGGCCTCGATCACGCCCGCGCCAAGATTGCGGATTGGGTCGGCGACTACAACGGCCAACGCCCGCATTCCTCGCTCGGCTATCTGGCCCCTGCGGCCTATGCCGCCTACCTCACCGCAACGTGCGATCGGCTGCGCAACCCCGACCAGCTCCGCCGATCGCACGTTGCTAACACCGCGCCAAACGGCGTAACATCCGCCGAGACTCTAACCGCTACTGCGTGAAACTTCAGGGGCAGGTCAGCCCTGCTACGATCGAAATAAAAACCCGCCGACCTTGGGGCCCGGCGGGAGTTGCAGATAGCGAGAGGCGGACACCAATCGCTCCGGTTTGATTACGACTGAATGCAGAGCCCGTGAACTGCTCCTCTCCATTCATCCTTAATGTCTTTATAATAATCTAAGCTTTGGGACGGGGCCGTGGGGGACATACGCGGCCTTGTGCTTGGGGGAAGGCCCGCCAACTGCCCAGCCCCGGCGGGCCTTCCCTCACCAGTTTGGTGCACGTGAAGCACAGCTCGGGTTGCCTCCGCCGCGCAATAGATTTAATTTGAATTTAACTAATTCGGGCGGGTAGGATCTTGCGACCGGGGCTGGCAGATATTTCACTTAAATCTTTTTCACCCGGATTTTTCGACGATCAGGCCGCAGCGGTCCCCCGCTGCGGCCTTAGTCGTGAGTGCTCTCTAACGTAGACCGTCGGGCCTCAATTCAGTTTGCGGCGTAGCTCCTCAACAATAGCGCGCTGCTGATCGAGTTCCTCTTCAATCCGCCGCCGAACTTCCTCAGCGCGGCGGCTTGGGTCGAGACTTGTTGGGCGGGTCCGCTCTAACCCAAGGGCGGGCTTGTCGGACGCTATGCCGCTCATTTTAGGTCGTCGCATTTTTTCCGCCCTTAGCCACCGCTTCGATCAGAACCGAGCACTTTTCATATTCCTTCGCATCGCCGGCAACAGTCCCGCGAAGCTCTCGGCATTCGCCGCCGTCGAAGAACCACTTGGTGGAGCCAACGGCGACGATCACTTTGCATTTGGGGCACGGCACCTGCATCGGCGCAATATGCACTCAGAGTCGGTTCGTTTCCAGTCAGTAGCCCAGAGAGAAGCAGGTCAGGAGATCTATCCAAAGGGGAGGCATGGTAGGCCTGAGGCCCCAGGCTATCTTCCTAAGGTGCTTAGGCGCCACCAGGGGCGAAGCTGTGGTCCAACTGAGCTGCTGCCGGTTTGAAGGACACCGAGATAGGGTGTTTTATCAAGCCGGAGGTGGGCTATGCAGAGACGCAAATTCAGTCGAGAGCTTGTCAGGGAGCGTGGGGTGTCTGTGGCGCAAGCCGGTCGAGACCTTGGCGTTCATGAGAACGTGCTGCGCAAATGGGTGAAGGAGTTCGGCTCCGATCCGGCGCAGGCGTTTCCGGGCCATGGCCAGATGAAGCCCGAGCAGCTCGAGATCGAGCGGCTGCGACGCGAAGTCAACAAGCTCAGGGCTGAGCGAGATATCCTAAAAAACTGTCCAGGGCCGTTGCGCGCCTGTGCGGGGTAGAAACAGCACTGTGTTATCCTCTGCGGCTGGGAGGGTAGCGGCCGTCAGCTTATTGGAGGCACTGTCCCCGTTAAAAAACGTGGTCCATGGGTGCATGCGGACTTGAGAGTGGTGACGCCGCTTCGGCTGCGATCCCGAATAGGAAGATGACGATTGGCATAACCCAGACCCTTCCGCTCATGAGTGAATGGAGGATTTGCGATGCCCCAGAGGACGACCGGTGACCGGCCGGAATTGAAGCCAATCAACGTCAGCGCGGCCGCCATCGACATCGGATCAAAGATGCACATGGCTGCGGTGAACCCGGACTGCACTGACATTCCCGTGCGCGCGTTCGGCACATTTACACAAGATCTCCATGATCTGGCGGATTGGTTTAGCGCATGCGGCGTGACCAGTGTCGCGATGGAATCCACCGGGGTCTATTGGATCCCAGCCTATGAAATCCTGGAGCAGCGTGGATTTGAGGTTATTCTGGTCAACGCCCGGTACGCCAAGAACGTGCCCGGACGCAAGACCGACGTCAGCGATGCCGCGTGGTTACGCCAGCTTCATTCCTATGGCTGCTACGAGGTAGCTTCCGACCCGATGCCGAGATCGCAACACTGCGGGCCTATTTGCGGCAGCGCGAGCGGCTTGTGGAATATGCCGCCGCCCATATCCAGCATATGCAAAAGGCCTTGATGGAGATGAACCTGCAGCTCCATCATGTCGTCTCAGACATCACGGGCGCCACTGGCATGCGGATTATCCGGGCCATTGTTGCAGGCGAGCGCAATCCTGATGTTTTGGCAACCTATCGGGACGTGCGATGCCATTCATCCACCGAGACCATTCGCGCGGCACTGGTAGGCAACGACCGGCACGAACATGTCTCCCTGAGCCAATCGCTAGAACTCTACGACGTCTACCAGGCGAAGATGCTGGACTGTGACCGCAAGCTCGAAGTCCTGATCGCCGCGCTAGGAAATAAAGGGGCAAAGCCGGTCGGGAAGCTATCCAAGCCGCGCATCAAGACCAAACAGATCAACACGCCCACCTTTGACGTCAGGACCGCGCTGTACGGCGTGCTCGGCGTCGATCTGACTGAGATCCATGGACTTGGTCCGTCGCTCGCATTGAAGCTTATCGGCGAGTGCGGCACGGATTTGAGGGCATGGCCGAGCGCCAAGCACTTCACGTCCTGGCTCTGCCTTGCACCGGGCAACAAAATCTCCGGCGGCAAAGTGCTTTCTTCGCGCACCCGGAGATCTTCCAGCCGGGCTGCCGCACTGTTGCGGTTGGCGGCCACCACGGTGGGGCGAAGCGATACGGCGCTCGGAGCATTCTATCGCCGCCTGTCCTTACGTGCGGGTAAGTCAAAGGCGGTGACAGCGACCGCCCGCAAGATTGCGGTTCTATTTTACAACACCCTCCGGCACGGCATGAGCTACAGGGATCCAGGTGCCGACCAATATGAGCAACAATATCGCAGCCGCGTTCTCGCCAACCTTCAGCGCCGGGCCAAATCTCTGGGCTTCGTGTTGCAGGCCATTCCGACGGACGCCAATCCAGCTGTTTCTTAGGAAGGCCGCGGCCTTCTTCGCGAGGGAAGCGACATGAAGTTCGTCTTCATCGCGAAGCACCGGAATATCTGGCCGGTGGCATGGCTGTGCAATGCGATGGGCGTGTCCCGCTCGGGCTTCCATGCCTGGCTGAATCGCTCACCCAGCGCGAGATCCCTAGGCGACGAGACAGTCGGCCGGCGGTGAAGGCAAGCTTCCTTGCCAGCGACCGGACCTACGGCGCACGGCGTGTCTGGCGGGATGTGCTGGCAGATGGCCCCGAATGCGGCCTGCACCGGATCGAGCGGCTGATGCGCCTGCAGGCCTTGCGGGCGCGGCCACGGCGCCGGCGTCTGCCCAAGGACGAAGGCGATCGCCAGGTTGCGAACGTACCGTCGAAACTTCTTGATCGGCAGTTTGCAGGCGAGCGGCCGAACCAGAAGTGGATCGCCGACTTCACCTACATCTGGACGGCCGAGGGCTGGCTCTACGTATCGGCCGTCATCGACCTGTTCTCCCGCAGGGTGGTCGGCTGGTCGATGAACGCCAACATGGCGGCTCAGTTGGTTGCAGACGCCCTGCTGATGGCGGTCTGGCGGCGCGGCAAGCCGGATGCTCTGATGCATCATTCTGATCGGGGCAGCCAAGGCGGATTCAAACGGTCGTCGCAACACCAGAGGATTGGAGGTTGCGATGAACGTTGTAAGGCGTCGATCGAGCCCCATTGCTATCGCCAGGACGGCCCTCCGTTGCGGGACGCAATGAACAGAATAGATTTTGGCGGGCGATTGCGGCGGGGCTGAAGATGCTGCGCTCGAAGCTGGATTGTCACAACCTGTCGGAGGCAGATTCTTCCGAAAGGCGGGCGGCATGCGACCAGCGATGTTCAGACCTTCGGCAAAGGCGCTCTCTGGGCGGTACCTCTCATTGGTAGAGCGCGAGGAGAGCGGCGCGCCCGTTCCTGGTCCCGCCGTTCTGTGGAAGGGCCGCCGGCACGGCCCACGCAAGGATCGGCGATGGGCCAAAGCCTGGAGCCCTGAACAGATTGCCCGACGCTTGCCGATCGACTTCCCGGACGACAAGACGATGCGTATCAGCCACGAAGCCATCTATCAGGCTCTCTTCGTTCAGGGCCGTGGGGCGCTGCGCCGCGAGCTGACGGCCTGCTTAAGAACCGGGCGTGCATTACGGATGCCCAGGGCACGCGTACGCAGGCGAGGCAAGGGCTTTGTCTCGCCAGAGATCATGATCAGTGAGCGCCCTGCTGAAGCTGCCGATCGAGCAGTGCCGGGGCATTGGGAGGGAGACCTCATCCTCGGTCTTGGCAGCTCGGCAATCGGCACGTTGGTCGAGCGCACCACGCGCTTCACGATGCTATTGCACCTTCCCCGGTTGGCGGGGCATGGCGAAGCTCCGCGCGTGAAGAACGGACCTGCGCTCGCGGGACACGGGGCCGAAGCCGTGCGCGACGCGATCACGCGCACCGTCATCACCTTGCCCGAAGAACTGCGTCGCTCGCTCACCTGGGATCAGGGAGCCGAAATGGCTCAGCACGATCGTCTCAAGATCGATGCGGGCATCCAGGTCTACTTCTGCGACCCGCAAAGCCCTTGGCAGCGCGGCACTAACGAGAACACCAACGGGTTGCTGCGGCAGTACTTCCCGAAAGGCACAGACCTGAGCATCCATAGCGCCGAAGAGATATCCGCTGTGGCTGCGGCCCTCAATGCCCGACCGAGAAAGACACTAGGCTGGAAAACGCCGGCGGAGGCGCTTGACGAATTGCTGCTATGAGTGAAAACAACTGGTGTTGCGACGACCGTTTGAATCCGCCGCTGCGAGCGAACAGTTCCAGCGACGATGGCCGACAGCGGCATCGTTTGCAGCATGAGCCGATCCCGCAATGTCTGGGACAACGCGGCGATGGAGAGCTTCTTCTCGTCGCTGAAGACCGAGCGTACCGGGCGCAAAACCTATCGGACCAGGAACGAGGCCAGAGCAGATGTGTTCGACTACATCGAGCGGTTCTATAACGTCGAGAGGCGCCATTCGACGATCGGGTATCTCAGCCCTGTTGAGTTCGAGCGTACGTCGGATTAGCTTAACCGGGTGTCCTTCAAACCGGCAGCAGCTCAGATCTCGGATCCGACGTTGTCCTCGCCATCATGGCTTGCCTGTCCTAGCGACATATCCGTCACCCTCGCGGCCGGTGCGCTCACATTAAGTGAGAGGCACCGGGCCTGCCGATCTACGGCTTTCCCCCTGAGGTTCGGCTGCGTAAGCACGAAACAGCCTTAGCAACAACCGTCGGACTAGCGCGCTCGCCAATCCGATATGCGAGCGATGTCACTCCCGGCTGGCTCCCAACCAGAGCGCCTGAGGGCAAGATTGGCGGACGTCTGCGCTGCTCAGTCAACGAACTTCACGCCGATCCGGCTGCCGCTCGACCATACCAAGCAACAGTTCTTGATGGCGCGGTTGTTCTCGATCATCAACTTGAATTGCGGTCTTGTAGATCGCGGGTCTGCCAGCTCAATCGCAGCTCCTTCTTCCGAGATGTTGAGCACGCGGCAACGGACACTAGATCCATCGCCGAATATGTAGGCGATCTCATCGATCTCCGCGCGGTCGTGTTTTCGACGCTCGTCCACTGATCAGATCTTTCGATGGTCGTGTAGAAAGGAGATGCCAATCTCCTCGCCATTGACCCATGCCAGCTCGCAGCGCCGATAGGCAACTCCTCTGGTTGACAGCACCAAGAAGAATTCCTTCAGGGCTAGTCCGTCGAGACTTTCGATATGGAGCTTCGCACCTGCCTGGGAAACGTCAGTCATTTTACAAGGCCGGCTCCAGGTCCCGTCGATAGCAAGGATGTGAACATCGATGGGTCGCGAGAACACAACCCGCGATGATTGACGATTTTCCCTGTCAGGGCTAGATGACATCTTAATATCGAATGCCGCTTCATTCGCTCTGTTCCGCCACTTGTTGGATTAGTTGAAACTGTCGAGTGACCTGCAACGCTATATCGGATCGCTCCCTGCGTAGCGCGGCCTTTTGTTCAGAAACGTCGTGCCCGTCCCTTTCGAGAACTTGGATCAGGATCTGCTTGTCTTCAACCGCCCGATGGCGCGCGGCAATCTCCTGCGTCAAACTGGCCAACTCCAAGTCAATTTCCGAGGGCATCGCAATCTCCTTGCCAAGCAACATTCGCTTATAAAAATCGGAAATTATCTGTTATTTACTGCAAAACTCTTACCTCGCGCGTTTGGTGACCTGCTGGTCAAGAGCTGATGCGGTAAGGCGCGCTCCACGCCATCGCGCTGCCGGGCTGGCGCGCCAACCATCGGCCACGCTGCAGGACGCCCAACGGGGCGATTATAATAATTCAAATGATTTAAATTAATGCGTCGAGCTTGCGCCCTAGAGTCCAATTTTCGCCAAGCTCGAATGGCTTTCTGGCGCCGGGGCAGGACCAACTCCGTAGGAGTCCTGCATATGTTAAGACGAGTTTTTGTCGCTTTTGTATTGGTCATTATCGGGGCCACCGCTACAGAAGCGCGCCGCATAAATTTTAATCAAGCGCCTGAGTGCAACGTCACGATGCCCTGCGACTTTTCGTTCTCGCAACCAAATTTATTCAGCAATTCACGACGATCGCAGGCGCTTCAGGCGGCGCGCGCTCGGAGGTCGTATGCTGAAGCCTCGGTAGACAGAGGACAAGTCGTTGGTAGCCGACCGGCAGGCTGTCCTCGCGCCTTCTGCGGATGCGGTGCATCCATCAAGGTATTTGGTCGCATCGTACCGGACTTAAATCTCGCGTCCAATTGGCTACGATTTCCTCGCGTAACGCCGTCTCCGGGAATGGTTGCCGCGCGGCATGGTCACGTGTTTGTCCTAGAGCAGCATGTTGGCGGCGACGTATGGATGGCATACGATCCCAACTCGGGAGGAGGCGCCACGAGAATCCACGCGCGTTCTCTACGAGGTTATACGGTCGTCAATCCTCGCGCCTGAGGCGATCGCTCGGCCGGTGTGGCGTTGGAAAATGGCCTCCGGCTGAGCGGCGACAGCATCTATCAGCAGGCTCACCTTCTGCTCGTGCGCGTGACCAACCGCGGACTGATGGGCGGGCTACCCTTTGCTCATCGTGCAGTTAAACTGTTGGGCGAGGTTCAATTTATTGTCCGCGAAGCACCGTGGAAGCTTCTTCTGGGAAACAAGGCAAAGCAGTTTGATTAGGCCGCAAATCCGTGCTGGAATCGGATCCGCTCAGTACAACCTTCGGTAAGCAGGGGGTACTAGATGGGGGGAAGATTGATGGCTAGGCACTTCGGTTTAAAGGCTACATCAGCGGCACGGTCAGCGTTCGCAGGGACCTCGAGCACTTCGCTGGATTGGGTTGTGTCGGCATCGGCATCGAAGAGTCATTTTCCGGACAATTCGCCAATGATAAGGCGCTCTTCCCCGCGCTCCGAATTGCTGTACTCGCCGGCGAGCTGGCGGGGCTCCCGTGTTCGACGATCCATCTCAGCAGATTAAAGGTCTCCAGCACCGGCTCGGGACCACGATAAGCCCGAAACGCAGGCTGCTGCGTGGGCTGGCACCTGCGCTCAGACCCAATCTCTTCAGCTGACAGGAAGAGATCGCTGGCCTGGCAGAACAGCACCGGCTGCGATCGTCGTGACATTGGCATTCTGTGGCTCATCGGCCGTCCAAGCCGGAGGCATCTTCGCGGAGCTATCCCGATCCCGAAGCAAGGGAGCCGCTTAGCGCTTACATTTGAACGGATACATCTAGGTATCGCAATCGGCAGCCAACCTGAGCTTTCTCAGGAGCGGCGCAAACCCATCGGTCGAACATTCTTTTGCTACGCTCGCGAGACGTTTTTCGGCGGGCCGCTTGGCGGATTTTTTTGCGCTGCTTGCAAGCTTTTTGGCTTCCGGCTGCGAAGCGTAGGGATCATGCCAGTGACGAGGAACGAAATCAGGCGATGGTTTTGGCCGGATTATAGGGGAAGCCGGTCGGGGCTCTTGCTGCACCGCCACGAAGCTCACCTCCGTTATTTGCTTGGGCAGCGCGACAGCACTCTCCACAAGAGTTGGCAACCTGTCAGATTTATTAGTGGTTACAGTCGAAATAGGTCCGACGAACGCAAGCAGCGCATCCGACTGAGGGGGTGCATCCGACCTACGGCCCCCAACAACAATCGAACAGATTGCAACTGAGCCAATTATCCCGAGTACAATAGTTTTTGGCATTTGCCAGTCCCCGCATTGGCAACGTTAACAACTTGCCACGAATTGGGTCTGGAATTAGGCCAAATTGCTCATTTGGTTAATTTAAGAACAGAGCATCGAATAGTATGAATGCGGCCGGCAGATCCGCAAGCAAGTGGCAGCGCCAGCCCCCAAGTCCGAATTGACGGCGGCTCAAGGGCAAGCCAGCGTAGGACTGTGCCGCTGGTGTTTGAAGAAGTAGGGCACTTACTCGCGTTGGCATGAGCGCCGGATATTGCATTACCTCTTCCAAGCCGTTTCTCTTCAGTCGGCGCCCACCAAACGCAGGCCTGGTGTAAGGCCGCTGGCATGTTGGTCCGATGCAGTGCAGACCTGCGCAGCCAGCCTTTCAACGGCCCGCCCGTAGACGCTGCAGCCGTGGCGCGAGAGGCTGTCCTGGCCGCGCGTGATCACCATCAGGATTGTGGTCCATTCCTCGCCGGTCAGCGTCACCCCGACGGCCCTCTGTGGGAAACTGTTCATTTCTCACTCTCCTTTAGTCCTTGCCGAGAACCGAATATCGAACTGCTCGGCACAATGAGCAAGCTTGATGCTGCTCCCGCGCGCGAACTGGCCAGAGGCGAACTAGGCTTTCATAGCGCGGCAGACCTGCTCCCGGCGCTCAACGCGCTTGCAGACATACTCATAGTGCAACGCGCTTTCATCCACGGAATGCAAGTCTCCGGTGAGGACGAAATGGCATCGCGTCGTTGGACATCCAATCCTCGCCTCTGGAAACAGGCACAGCGGAAGCGAAGTGCCTCCCGCTCGAGAGCCGATTGGCAGCCCATTTTGCGCGGCGCCCGCACCTGCATTGCGCTTGGCTTGCGCGTTCGGGAAGCTACCCGGTGCGCTGGAGTTTTGTCTCAGCAGTGCTTGTCGTTGCGCCAGCAACGCTGTTGCCAGTAGATGACTGATTGATGCCGCCTGTGGTCGTGGTCTGGCTGGTCCGGCGTTTGTGGAGGATAAGTGCCAGCTCCAGTCTATCCGGTCGCGCTCTAGGCTCCGCCGTTGGAGGCTCCGGAATTGGCTGGAGAACCACCACCGCCGCCTGCGCCGCCGGCGCCGCTTCCACCTCCGCCTTGAGCGAACGCGGTTGCCGAAAGAGCCATCTAGGCGACCGCAACAACTATCGGTGTCCGACCATGCTCTATCCTTCCAATTTGGACAGGCAATCATGAAGGCAGGGGAGTTCTAATGAGATGCCCTGGGCCGCAAGGATTTGCCCACACGTGGCAAGCAGCGCAGTAGCGTGACCTAGCGCCCGTTCTACTTCGGCAACGCTAACCGAAAGAAACCAATCAGAGCTAGTGTATGCAGCGCCGCCGGATTGGCGCAATCGCACGGGCATAGGGACCGGCTCGTGTGAGAAGTGGTTTTTTTGATCGCTCGAACCTTCGTGACCTGCCCCTGCCGATTTCCTCCAGTTGAAGTTAGAGTCCGGCCTTCTGAAGGACGGACATTTGAAGCGAGCCAGGTTTACGGAAGAGCAGATTATTGGCGTGCTGCGTGAGCATGAGGCAGGTGCGAGGGCTGCCGATTTGGCGCGGAAGCATGGCGTCTCTGAAGCGACGCTGTACAATTGGAAGGCGAAGTTCGGCGGTCTGGACGTCTCCGATGCCAAGCGGTTGCGGCAACTCGAGGACGGAGAACGCCAAGCTGAAGAAGCTGCTGGCCGAGCAGATGCTGGATGCTGCAGCGCTACGCGAGCTTTTGTCAAAAAAATGGTAGGGCCCGTCGCCAAGCGCGAAGCCGTCGCGCACCTGCAGGCCGTCATCGGTCTGTCGGAGGCGGCGGGCCTGCGGCATCGTCGGCGCTGACCGCAAGATGGTTCGCTACCGATCGTGCCGACCGCCGGACACCGAACTACGCGGCCACTTGCGCGAGCTTGCTAATGCCCGTCGGCGGTTCGGCTACCGCCGGCTGTTCGTGCTGCTTCGCCAGCAGGGCGAGCCGTCCGGGCGGAACCGGATCTACCGTCTGTATCGAGAGGAAGGCCTCAGCGTGCGCAAGCGCCGAGCCCGCCGCCGCGCCGTGGGCACCCGAGCGCCGATACTGCTCGAGGCTCGGCCGAACGCCCGGTGGTCGCTGGATTTGTCCACGACCAGTTCGCCAGCGGCCGTCGCTTCCGGGTCCTGAATATCGTCGATACGTGACCCGGGAATGTCTGGCGGCCATCCCCGACACCCCGATCCCGGGGCGGCGGGTGGCACGCGAACTGACGGCGCTGATCAATCAGCGCGGCAAGCCGGGCATGATCGTCTCCGACAACGGCACCGAGTTCACCTGCAATGCCATGCTGGCCTGGTCGAAGGAGAACAACATCGACTGGCACTTCATTGCGCCGGGCAAGCCGATGCAGAACGGCTTCTGTGAAAGCTTCAATGCGGATTCCGACGAAGTCGCCCAGGCGTACCGATATGAAGTCGCCCGTGGATTCCGAGACGATGTCGCCCACTTTCCGATTTGATCTCGCCCAGCGGCGAGGCGTTCTGGCCGGCTGGTTCTCTGGCATCGGTCAAGGCGCGCGGTCAATCTGGAATCGCGACTTCGACCTGTTTTTCTTCTTCTGCGGTTGCTGTGGGCATGTGGGCAACGCGATTGCGTTGTCCAAGCGCAGCGGCATGTCCACAGCGCCACGGGCTCAGGTCTTTCGGGCGGATTGCCGGGTTCGCCGCAGGCTCTCACCGGTGAGGTCGAGCCGATGGGCATTGTGGACGAGGCGATCGAGCACGGCGTCGGCATAGGTGGGATCTCCAATGAGCAGATGCCACTGGTCCACGGGGAGCTGGCTGGTGACGATGGTGGAGCGATGACCGTAGCGATCTTCGAGGATTTCCAGGAGGTCGTGACGGGCACCGGCGTCGAGCGGCTCGAGTCCCCAATCATCGAGGATCAGCAGATCGACACGGCCAAGGCCGCGCAACAGACGTGGATGGCGGCCGTCGCCGCGGGCGAGCGCGAGATCGTCGAACAGTCGCGGGACGCGCTGATAGAGCACGGAGCGATTGTCGCGACAGGCCTTGTGGCCGAGCGCCGAGGCGAGCCAACTCTTGCCAACGCCGGCCGGGCCGCAGATCAGGAGATTGACGTGGTCGTCGATCCAGCGGCCCTCGACAAGCTTAGCGAACAGCGGGCGGTCGAGACCGCGCGGGGTGCGGTAGTCGATGTCCTCGACGCACGCCTGCTGGCGCAGCTTGGCGTAGCGCAGGCGAGTGGCGAGCCGTTTGTCGTGCCGCAGCGAGGCTTCACGTTCGAGCAGCAGCGCAAGCCATTCGGTGTGACCGAGGCTTGCGGCCTCACCGGTGGCTTCGATGTCGGCGAAGGCCTTGGCCATGCCATGGAGGCCGAGGGCGTTGAGGCGGTCGAGGGTCGGATGGGTGAGCAAGGGATGATCTCCTAATTGTAGTAGCGCGGTCCGCGGATGTTGGCATGCAGGATCGGCGCATCGTCCGCGGAACGCTGGTGAGCAGAACGCCGATCGAGATTGTTGGCGAGGATCGACTTGACCGAGCCATAGGTGCGCGCGCCGATGTCGATTGCCCGCGCAGCCGCGGCGTCCAGCCGTTCGCGCCCATAGGAGGCGGCGAGCCTGAGGATGCCGAGACAGGCGCGGAAGCCTTGCTCGGGGTGCGAGCGCTCGTCGAGAATGAGGTCGCACAACGCGCTGGTCGCCGGCCCGATCGCGGCGGCGTCCTGGCGAATACGTGCGATGGTCCAGCCGGCGTAGCGCCGATGGCTGGAGGCCATGTGCTCCGGCACGGTGGTGTGTTTGTGATTGCCGCTCATGCGCTGATGCGCGGCGATCCGCTCGCCCTTGTGGAAGATCTCGACGGTACGGGCCGTGAACCGCACCTCGACCTCGGCGCGGGCGAAGCGATGCGGAACGCTGTAGTAATGCTTCTCCACCTCGACGTGGTAATCGAGACTGACGCGGCGGATCCGCCACTCGGCGAGGACGTAGGGGGACGCCGGCAATGGCTTGAGCGCCGGCCGGTCGACCTCCTCGAGCAACCGGCGGCGTGTCACGCCGAGCCGCCGGATCGGCCGTTCCTCGTTCAGCCTCGTGAGCAGTTCGCCGATCGCCGCATTGACCTCGGCCAGGCTGTAGAAGGTGCGATGGCGCAGGCGGCCGAGCAGCCAGCGCTCGACGATCAGGACGGCCTGCTCGACCTTGGCCTTGTCGCGCGGCTTGCGCGGCCGCGCCGGCAAGATGGCGGTGCCGTAATGCGCCGCCATCTCCGCGTAGGTACGATTGATCTGCGGGGCGTACAGGCTCGCCTTAATGACCGCGACCTTGGTGTTGTCGGGCACCAGCAGCGCCGGTATGCCGCCGATCGCCGCGAAGGCGCCAACATGGGCGCTGATCCAGTCGGCGAGCCCCTGCGTCCACGTCGCCTGCGCGTAGGTGAAGCTCGATGCGCCGAGCACGGCGACGAAGATCTGCGCCGTTCTGCGCTCACCGGTCAGGCGGTCGACCACCACCGGCACGCCATCGCCGGCATAGTCGACGAATAACTTGTCGCCGGCCGCATGGGCCTGGCGCATCGTCACCGACAGACGGCCTTCCCAGGCGCGGTAGAGCTCACAGAAGCGCGAGTACCGGTATCCGCCAGGCTCCGCGGCGATATATTCCTCCCACAGGATCGACAGCGTCACGTGCTTGCGTTTGAGCTCGCGATGCACGGTCGCCCAGTCGGGCTCGGCAATGCGGCGGTGACCCTGACGGTTGCCATTGCCGGTCTTCGCGAACAGGCGAAGTTCCAGAACCGTGTCGGTGACGTCGTCTGGCAACGGCCAGCTCAAGCCCGCGGCCTCGAACCGCCGGAGCGCCAGCCGCACCGTCGAGGGCGCCGCGCCCACCCGTCGCGCAATCTCGCGGCTCGGCAACCCGGCCGCCTTCATTCTGATCACATCGCGCACACGGCGCATCGCAAGCCTCTCCGTCGGCATCCAGGGTCCCCTTCGCAAAGCCGAAAGGGTTCATCCTATGGGAGCCAGAAGAGGCCTCGTCACCCGGGCGACATCATCCCGGAATGGTGGGCGACATCATCTCGGAACGGGTGGGCGACTTCAAATCGGAATGGTGGGCGAGATCATCTCGGAATCCTGGGCGACATCGACCGGAATCCGCACTTCAACGGCCGGATGCGGGACGAGCTTCTCAACGAAACCTTGTTCTTCGGCCTCGATCACGCCCGCGCCAAGATTGCGGATTGGGTCGGCGACTACAACGGCCAACGCCCGCATTCCTCGCTCGGCTATCTGGCCCCTGCGGCCTATGCCGCCTACCTCACCGCAACGTGCGATCGGCTGCGCAACCCCGACCAGCTCCGCCGATCGCACGTTGCTAACACCGCGCCAAACGGCGTAACATCCGCCGAGACTCTAACCGCTACTGCGTGAAACTTCAGGGGCAGGTCACTCGCTGTGAGAACACAGCACGGTGCCGGAGTGAGTCAAAGCTGGCCGGCGTCTGCGGAGTTCTCCCCACCAAAACAGGTTGCTGAGACTTCGAGATCCGCCGGGCGTAGTCCGTTTCGCACGAATTGTCGTCCGGCTGCGCGTGATTGCTTCCGTGGTGCCGACCACGAGAGGTAAGGTTAATTGTTCCTTCGATTGTAGGTAACCATTTAACTATTAAGGTCGTTGGGGTGGAAGCTGAACGAAGGGCTGAAATGGTGTTTGCATATTGCCTCATCGGAGCGAGCATTTTGGTCCTTTTGGCCGGCATAATTGCTGTCGGCCTCCAGAGAAATACATTTCATCCAATGGCGCTGCTGTAGTGCGACACAATGGGCGCTGACGTTCTCGCCGGAGCCGTTGGATCAACTGTCCAAGCCGCGGCGCCCTTAATGGTAGTGACGAAGGAATTTGATGATGGCTAATTGGGAAGCCGAGCTGGAAGCGATGCTGGCGCAAACCAACGAAATTGCCCGGAGGGGTGCTGCGTCAATCGTACCAGGCAAGCAACTTACATCGCCCGTTGCCGCTGTGCCTTTGCAAGGGAATATTGAAGCGGTATTGCCAACAGAACGGAAGTCTACGGAGCGCGAGGAGATCGAAAAGCGCATTGAGAGCTTCCGCGCTCATCAGCGCCGCTTTGCTCGTGAGCGAGAAGACTACGCGGCGGAAACCATCGCCCGGATGCGGCGGCTCGATCCGAAGATAAACAAGTAGGAATTCGAACCGGATGATAAGGGGCAAAGTGCAAGTAGATGGACGTCGCCTGCTATGGCAGGGGATGTTTCTGTCGTTGCTGGGCTTGCTCACAGGACTTGGGGAGCAGCACTAACATTTAAGACTTGCGGCCCATCTCGAAGGCCTCATGAACGGAATATTTTTGTGGGCGCTCGAAGGATGTCGGACGCAAGTTCGGCTATCAGCCGGGCTTGAGCGCGTGACCTTCGCTGCGCTGGTGTCATAGCCGTTTGATAGCGATCGGAGCGAACCCCGTCCAGGGAGTGCCGCCATCCCCGATCAGAAGGGGCGCTCGCGACCAAGCCCCAAAGCACTAGGCATGACCCAAAAGATCGGTGGCGGAACAGTACGCTGCAGCCTCGCTCGGCTTGCTCAGTTGTCTTACGGCCGTCGCCTCAGACATTGATACTGACAGCTCACTCAGTCAGGCCAACCCGCAGTTGACGTTGCCGCCACCCAGTATGCGGAGATAGGGAGCTTCACCGCGGCGGATGGCGCTTCAATCCCATCGTCTGGCCGGAGGTGGCCCTAGAAGCCATCGGGCGAGGCACGAACTGAAGGAACTCCCGCCATTGATCGACCGTTATCAGGCAAATCACTGGAGATTGTTCCCATGGTACGGCAATCCTTTGTTGCAGCAGTCGCGTGCGTTGCTCTGGCTTCAACCGCTCTCGCTCAAGGCGGCGGTGGAGGTGGAGGTGGGGGCGCCGGAGGCGGATCGTCCGCAGCTGGAGGCGCCTCCTCCAGCTCGGGAGCATCATCCTGGGGGCCGTCCGGCACGGGTAGCCTATCTCCTGCAGGCGGCCGGTCAGGCGCACCCGTCGCAACTTCCAACAATCCGACCTTTTCCGGTCAAGGGGTGACCACGCCTCTGACCGCCGGTGCCGCTCGCTCCGGTGCAACCACGACCAATCCAGCAGCGGTCGGGACAGCAGGCGCCCAGTCCAACAATACCCTCAGAGGCGCGGGCACGGCCCCAAACGGAGTTCCCATTGGCAGTCCCGGCTCAGGAAAAGGCTCCCCAGAAAATCCCTGGTAGATTGAAGCCCGCTCTCTCGCGGGCTTCTTGCTGATTGCGGCTTCGGCATCGTTGGCGAGAGTGGACGGTAACCTTGCCGCGTTACCTTGATTTTAGCGGATGCTTGCACGGGGCACGGCCACCTAGCAGGATTGGAACGCGCCAGTCGTCTGACCGCGTGAGGCCAGAATTTTCAGGATTGGCGAGGGCATATTGGCTGGAAAGCTGGCGGCCCACCTTTTCCTGTGAAACTACGCCGCGTCGGTGCCGTTGCGCGAGCCTGGCCTCGCTGCCAGCGAACGTAACGAAACCGAAGCGAACTCGCGAACTAAGCTTGTATCGTCCCGGCGAATTATTCCGGAACTTGCCTGCCAAGGGTACGCGCTGGGCAGCTCAGCGCGCTTATCGCCGATCTTTGGTGGCGCATCGATCTCATGAATTCCGACATTCTCGAAGAAGAAGCAAAAGCTAGGGTATTTGACGTGCGCCAGCCGACCTATCCTTTGCTCGCGCTAAACCTCCGATCCCGCCGCGACAACCTTATTTTGACGATCAACGCTCTTGAACATCGCGCAAGGACAGCGCGAGCGGCGTGAGCGAGCCGACGGCAATCTTCGTTAACCCGGTGCCAATGCCGAATGGGCCTGCTTTTGATCATGCGTGCAATTCAACGTAAGCGCTGTTTCGGTCCCACCTTCCATTGAAGGCGTCGAGCGAGGCATGATCGATCTCTGATTGGAGATCGGCTTGTGTCTAAGCTTGACCATATGCTTGAGCCCAGGACCTCGGTTCGCCGGGTCGAGGTCATCACGGAGAGCGGCCGACGCCGGCAGTTCTCGGCCGACGACAAGGCGCGGTTCGTCGAGGAGACGCTGGCCCCGGGAGCCGTGGTATCGGAGGTCGCGCGGCGGCACGGATTGTCGCCGCAACAGCTGTTTACGTGGCGCCGGCAAATGCGACAGCCGGTTGCGATCCCTGTGGCTCCCGAGCCGCAGACGTTCGTGCCCGCTGTCGTTACCCCATCATGCACGCCGCCGGAGCGCTCACCGCGGCAGTGCCGACGCCTCCGGAAGGCGCCCGAGGGGGCCGAGAACAGCGGCATCATCGAGATCGAGATCAACGGCGTCGCGCTCCGGGTCGGCCGCGGCGCGGATGCCGCGACGATTGCGGCCGTGATCCATGCGCTGAAGACCTGCACGTGATCGGTCCAACGGGCGCGGTGCGGGTGATGGTGGCGACCAGGCCGGTCGACTTCCGCAAGGGTGCCGAAGGGCTCGCGGCCCTGGTGCGTGAGAGCATGCAGGCCGATCCGTTCTCCGGCGCCGTGTATGTGTTCCGCGCCAAGCGCGCCGACCGGGTGAAGCTGATCTATTCGGACGGCACGGGTGTGTGCCTGTTCGCCAAGCGGCTTGAGACCGGTTCGTTCTGCTGGCCCAACGTGCAGGACGGCGTCATTCGCCTGACCGCGGCGCAGCTGTCAGCCTTGCTCGAAGGACTGGACTGGAAGCGCGTCCACACCGCGCGCGAGACACCGTCGCCGATCCAGGCGAGCTGAACTGCGGCACGTGAATCAGTATGCATGTCGCGCTCGCGAGATGCCGCGATGCATGGTGTAATCGCATCATGGCGACGACGGCCGACACGCTTCCGGACAATCCCGGCACGCTCAAGGCGATGCTGCTGGCCGAACGGGCGCGCGCCGCGCGGCTCGAGCAGATCATCAAGGAGTTGCAGCGTCATCGCTTCGGCCGCCGGGCCGAGACGCTGCCGGAGGACCAGTTGCTGCTCGGCCTGGAGGAGGTCGAGCAGGTCGAGGCGAGCAGTGATGCCGCGACCGATGCAGCCAATGCTGCCGAGCGATCGAGCCGAGCCGCACGGCGCCGCAGGAACAGAGGACCGCTGCCGGCGCATCTGCCGCGGGTCGAGATGCTGATTGACCTCGACGATGACGCCTGCCCGTGCTGTCAGCAGGCGCTGCACCGGATCGGCGAGGATGTGAGCGAACGATTGGATATCGTGCCGGCCCAGTTCCGGGTCCTAGTCGTAAGGCGGCCGAAGTATGCCTGCCGGGCCTGCGAGACCATGGTGCAGGCACCGGCGCCAGCGCGGCTGATCGAGGGCGGGCTACCGACTGAAGCCACCGTGGCGCAGGTACTCGTGGCCAAATATGCCGACCATCTGCCGCTGTATCGGCAGGCTCAAATTTACGCCCGCCAGGGCCTCGAACTGGATCGCTCGACCCTGGCCGATTGGGTCGGGCGGGCAGCCTTCCTGTTGCGGCCGGTGCATGAGCGACTGCTCGCGAGGCTGAAGCAGTCGACAAAGCTGTTTGCCGACGAGACCACCGCCCCGGTACTCGATCCCGGACGCGGTCGCACCAAGACCGGCCAGCTCTGGGCCTATGCCCGCGACGACCGGCCCTGGGGCGGCACGGACCCGCCCGCCGTCGCCTATGTCTACGCTCCAGATCGCAAGGCCGAACGGCCGATCGTCCACCTCGCGGGTTTTGCCGGCATCCTCCAGGTCGACGGCTATGCCGGCTATCGGGTCCTGGCCGAGCGCGGTGACGTAGAGCTGGCGTTCTGCTGGTCCCATGTGCGCCGGCGCTTCTACGAACTCGCCGCGGCCGGTCCCGCACCGATCGCCAGCGAGGCGCTCGAACGTATCGCCGGGCTCTACGTCATCGAAGCCCAGATCCGCGGCCGCACCGCCGACGAGCGTCGCGCCGTCCGCCAAGAGAAGAGCCGGCCGATCGCCGACGAGTTCGAACCCTGGCTGCGCGCCAAGCTTGGTCTGATTAGCCAAAAGACCAAACTCGCGGAGGCCATCCGATATGCGCTGTCGCGTTGGGACGGGCTGACGCGCTTCATTGCCGACGGCCGCGTTGAGATCGATTCCAACGTCGTCGAGCGCGCTATCCGCCCAATCGCGCTCAACCGCAAGAACGCCCTGTTCGCAGGCTCGGACGGCGGCGGCGAACACTGGGCCGTCATCGCCTCACTGATCGAAACCTGCAAGCTCATCGGCGTCAAACCCCACGCCTATCTCGCCCACGTCATCACCCGCATCGTCAACGATCACCCGAATAGCCAGATCGACGAACTGCTACCCTGGGCCTATCTCGCTACCCCAGAACGCTGGCGCGTGGCCTGAGAACATCGCTTACAATTCAACTCGGGCGAGGTTCAATCCAAGGTTGGCAAGATGCTGCTAAAGCTTCTGGGGAACCCAGCAAAGCAGATTGTTTGGGCTGCAAATCCTTGCTCGGATTAAATATGGGTACAACGCTCGGTAAGCAGCCGATAGCTGATAGGAAGAAGATCGATCGTTAGGCACTTCGGTTTGAAGACTACGTTTAGCAGCACGCTTGGCCTTCACAGCAGGTGGAGCACTTCGCTGGACCGGGGCGTGCCGGCATCGAAATGTCATTTTCCGGACAATTCGTCAACGACAAGGCGCTCTCCCAGTCCACTAATAGGATATATGGATCGTGAATCCTCGTGCCTGAGAACGTCGAAGTCGATGTTTACTCGCAGCAGGACTCCACAGTGGAAATGTATGGTTGGATCTATCGCTCTTACTGAAGATACTAACGAGTCAATGAGCCACCGTGCTGCATCAAGATTGGGGCATGGTCGTAACCTCCGACAAACGCGAAACCTGCGGGAGCGGGCGACGCCCCGGCCTTTGCGCTGGAAGGCGAAGCGCGTTCCCGAATGAATGCGCTGCGCCATGGGCCGGCGGCTACATCGCCGGGCGGCGTTGCCTCTTACGAGCGTTCGACTGCTCTTCATCGGGTCGATCGTGTTCGCGTGGTCGTTCTCAAAGGCATTGAAGAAGCTCTAAAGAATGACGGTTTGGGCGAAATTCCAGGAGCCGTGGATTCCTTGGTTGGCTGGAGCGCTACACGCGACGTGCGTATGCCGCGCTAAGAAGAAAGCTAGTCGGGGCAGGGAGAGCACAAATGGCTGAATTTGGCAGTAACCCAGTTCTGTTGTCCTTTCGTGGGCTATCATAATAAGGGTGCTCTACGCTCGCTTGATTCATCTCTCGAGAGCATTCACAGAGGGAGAATATTGAAACGCGACAGCTTCCCGCGATCCCCTAATAGCCGACGCAGCTCTGGTGCCGCGTCATGGAAGTGCTGAGCGAGCGTCTCTGTTAGGGCTGGCTCGAATGCTATCGGCTTTCGGACTAGGGTGATTGAAGCCAGAAAGGCTCGCAATGCCGAAAGAAAAGATTCCGTGAAGCAGAGCCGTTAGTAATTTTCTGCTCGCGCGACTAAGTAAAATACGCGCGGCTGCAACACGAGCTTGCGTCGAACCGGGCTTCGGAGGGTCAACGCAACGGCAACAGCTACGTTGAAGCTGATCCATACTGCCAAAATCGAAAAGATCGACATGGGTCAAGTCTCCTAGCGGCGATAACGCGAAAGGGCGTGCGCGCGTTCCCTCTACTTGGAGCGGTAGTAAATCTTAGCGATTTATATCGCGGGCTGCATTCCCGGATTATTACGGGCGACTGTCAAAACCCGACAAGCCTCGTCGGGGCTGTCTGGTAGAGAGGAGAGCACGTTGCCATTTTTAGATGGTAAAGTTTTCGGATTTATTGCCGGTATCTCAAGGTTGTCAGGATCGAGGTAACAAAGATGTCCTATGTCGTCATGCCGCCAAATGGGAACCTTTTAACCAACGATCTTGCAGAGACGCCGGTCAATTCACGCTGGGATCTCGGAACAGGGCTGCCTGCCCGAGCGGCTTCAACCGATGTATCTTGTAGCGGGCCAAGCGGATGATTGGCGCCTCTCTAGTCGTCACACGGATAGGACGTTGGCAACTTCGCGCTCCTACCTGCCGAGATGCCGCCTCGGACGCGTCCCAGCTTGCAGAGGAATGATGGGCGGCTCCGATCTTCATCACAAGCCCGCAAGCGAAGCGGAGGCTCTTTCACGACTGCAAAAACCCTCCGCTAAAGTGGCTGTTCCTCGCTGTTAGCCTTACCTGGACGTCTTGGTTTTGCTTCGCGCGCTGCGAGGGCGCCGGTGGGCTCTGCTGGCTTGCAAAGGCTTCATAGCCGCCTTCCTCTTCGAAATCGTCGGCGCCCCGGCGTCTTCGCGTCTTTCTAGCAAGCCGATAGAGCGCCTGCACGCCGGCGCCCACGCCGATGACCTCCCGCTCTGCTGGATCATTCATGGTTTTGTAATACTTTCGCCGTTCTCTTTGTCCGATGCTCGGCTTTATTGCGCTTTGAGCGAGGCGAACACATGCTTAAAGACGGCGAATATATCGCATGGTTCCAGACCGAGCGCGGTTCAGGCACCGGCCGTGTTCATCTGAGGAACGGCGTTATCACAGGTGGCGATACAGTCATGAGTTACGGCGGAACGTATCAGATCGCCGGAACACGATTTGCGGCAACGCTGACGACATGCCGACACGCTGATGGACAGCAAAACATTTTCGGTGCTGACGAAGTCGAAATCAAGCTGACGGGCACGGCCGCTTCGAACTACGCTTCGTGCTCTGGCGAGGTTGGGGGGCTGTTTTTTCAGGCAACCCTGATGCCCGTCCAAGAGGAGAAAAAGCGACCGGACTGGAAGATCAACCCAACAGACTTCCATCCCGAACGGCTACCTAAACCCAACGTTCGCTAGGCTGACGGTCTGGCGCACGGCTTTGACACAAGGCGAAGCTTCGCTGGTAAAGTCGGCAGATCAATAGACAATGCCGTGGGGTTTCTTGTGCAATTCTGCGAATTAGAACAAGAGATAATTAGTCGACGTAAGATTTTACATAAAAAATTTGAACCAAAGGAGTTGCACATGACTGAAGAGGGATCGCTCGAACCGATCCTTGAAGAGGTGCGCCGTTATCATCGCGCCGCTGAGGCTACTCCCGAGGAGATGTTTAATGGGCGCCATCGTCAATTCCTGGATCAAACTCCGGCATGCAAAATCGACGCACGCATCCAAGATGCCTGACCCACCACGAACAAAGAAAGCGCTTCTGCTAAACGGATGGATCGAGCGTCGTGAAACGCCTGATGGCACTGAGTACCGCATCACGCAAAGAGGTCTCAACGTAGTCCGCCCACCGAGGTGACCATTGCAGCAGCGGGGGCGAGCTTTGTGAGTGTTAAACGATCCATCTAGCGCCATGGTCCAATGCTCGTGCGAAGCTCAAGAACTTGACCAGCGTCGGGCGCCGCTGTGTTTACGCCGTCTTCCACACGGCGGTGAACTTGCGCGCTGGTGCCGGCGCTGGGTCGGCGCGGTCAAGGTTTTCGTCAATCTCGGCAAGTGACGCCTAGGCTTGCCGGCCTCTGGCTAGGTCGGCGAATTGTCCAAAGTGAACACTTGGCGGGGTTGGGGGGAACAGGCCTTCGCGTGTCGCAAAGGTCGGTCAGACAAAGGCTTGAACTGATAAAGACGATGTCGCTAAAATGTTACCAGGGGGATCCCTGGGGAGCAGCGCTTAAATATGCTTTAGCCCTCGTGCCGCTTTTTTTACTTTCACGGTTGCTTTTGAGATTTCCGTCGCTTTTGCCGCAGTCACGACATCCCGGTATTTCGCCGCCATGCGATCAAAGTCTCCAAGGCTGGTAGCTTTGGCCCCAGCAAGCACTGGTTTGACCTAATGGGGAAGCGCGGTCACGAGCAAATGATCCGCGCGGTTGCCGTCGTCACGCTTGCTACAACATGGCTGGTCGCTTGCTCGCGTGAGGAAGACGCCACCAACTCAACAAATGCATGCGCCGCAAAAATGTACTCGTCTTTCGATCCAAAAAATTTTGATCAATGCGTCAACGCGTGCATCAGATGCGACAAGGGCGTGATGACGACGTGTTCAACGTCATGTCGACTGAGGGGCGCTCGCTGATCTTGCGCCGCTCTCTGGTGCTTTGATCCTACCGGCTGGCCATAGTGCCGCTCGGGGTCCGGTGACTGCGAAGCAGTATCATTTCGCCGGTCGTCTGACCACGCAAGGCCAGAATTTTCGGGATTGGCAGGGGCCGCCAGTGGATACTGGCTGGAAAGCTGGCGGCCCACCTTCCCCGAGGGGTGACGCCGGCTGCGACGGCGTGCGTTCACAGGTGTGAACCCGTCCCGCTTCAGGGTAAGCGATGTCCTGCGGCCACCTTTCGGATGAGCTGGTGATCTGCGAGTCTGCGGCTTGGTTTTTGTCGCTAGGCTTAGAATGGACACAGTGCGCAGTGCTATCACGGAGCCGGTCCGGCGGTTGGAAGTCTTCACCGGGGCCGGTCGTCGGCGGAAGTGGCACAACGAAGACAAGGCGCGGATTGTTGCGGAGATCGCGACGAGTGGTGACTCAGTTTGTGCAGTGGCTCGGCGCCATGGGTTGTCGCCGCAACAGTTGTTCGGTTGGCGCCGGGAACTGAGAGAAGCCGCGGCCAAGCATTCTAAAGCGCAAGAATTGCGGTTTGTGCCGGCGGTGGTGGATGCGGTCGCGCAGACGGCTGCTCTTGGCCGGAAGTGCAAAGCGCCGCGATGCAAGCCCAGGCCCGACGTCGGGACGATCGAGATTGAGGTCGACGGCGTCACGATCCGGGTTGTGGCCGCGGCGCGGACGCAAACATGATCTCGGCTATCGTTCAGGCGCTGAAGGCGAGCCGGTGATTGGTCCGTCCGGGACGGTTCGGGTGATGGTGGCGACCAGGCCGGTGGACTTCCGCAAGGGCGCCGAAGGATTGGCAACACTGGTGCGCGAGGCCATGATGGCCGATCCGTTCTCGGGCGCGATCTATGTGTTCCGGGCCAAGCGGGCGGACCGGATTAAGCTGATCTTCTGGGATGGGACGGGCCTGTGCCTGTTTGCGAAGCGTCTGGAAGACGGCGTCTTCCGTTGGCCGAAGATTGAAGATGGCGTGATGCGTTTGTCGGCGGCGCAATTGTCTGCGCTGCTGGAAGGGCTAGACTGGCGGCGTGTCCATGAGGCCCGGGAGACGACGACACCGACGCAGCCCGGATAGTTGTTGGCAGCGCTGCGGCGAAGTGAATCAGGGTCGCCGGGCTCGTCGCAAAGCGAGCGCGAATATGCTCTGATTTGCCCGTGAGCGCCGCCCTGCCTGATGATCCCGAGACGCTGAAAGCGATGCTGCTCGCCGAGCGGTGCGAGAGCGAGCGGCTGCGCCAGATCATCAAGGAGATGCAGCGCCATCGCTTTGGCCGGAAGGCGGAGACGCTGCCCGAAGAGCGATGCTGCTGGGGCTGGAAGACGTCGAGCAGGTCGCAGCGTCTGCCGAAGCGGAGCAGGACGAGAGCGTCCCGGATGGCCGCGCGGCGCGGACTCGCAAACGCCGCAGCAACCGTGGCGCCTTGCCGGCGCATCTGCCCCGGATTGAGGTCATCGTCGATATCGAGGACAAAACCTGCCTCTGCTGCCGAGGCGAACTGCACCGGATCGGCGAGGACAGAAGCGAGCGCCTGGAGCTGGTGCCGGCACAGTTCCGGGTGCTCGTTACCCGGCGTCCCAAATACGCCTGCCGGGCTTGCGAGGACGGCGTTACGCAGGCGCCAGCCCCGGCGCGGCTGATCGAGGGCGGATTGCCAACCGAGGCCACTGTGGCTCAGGTCCTGGTGTCCAAATATGCCGACCACCTGCCGCTGTACCGGCAGGCCCAGATCTACGCCCGCCAGGGCATTGAGCTGGATCGTTCGACACTGGCGGACTGGGTCGGTCATGCGGCTTGGCACCTGCGTCCGCTGCATGAGCGCGTCCTGGTTCAGCTCAGGCAACGGGCGAAGCTGTTTGCCGATGAAACGACGATGCCGGTGCTCGATCCAGGCCGCGGGCGCACCAAGACCGGCCAGCTCTGGGCCTATGCAGCTGACGATCGGCCATGGGGCGGCGTCGATCCGCCGGGGGTCGTCTATGTCTATGCGCCCGACCGTAAAGCCGAGCGGCCGATCGCTCATCTTGCAGGTTTCAAGGGGATACTGCAGGTCGACGGCTATGCCGGCTACGCCAAACTCGCCGCGCGCGGCGACGTTGAGCTTGCGTTCTGCTGGGCGCATATGCGGCGCAACTTCTATGAACTCGCAACGCCTGGCCCAGCGCCGATTGCGAGCGAGGCGCTCAAATGCATCGCTGAGTTTTACGCCATCGAGAAGGACATCCGCGGCCGCAGCGCCGAAGAGCGCCGTCTGATCCGGCAGCAGAGGAGCCGGCCGCTTGCAGATGTCTTCGAGGGATGGCTACGCACAAAGCTTGCCCTCATCAGCCAGAAGGGCAAGCTCGCCGAGGCCATCCGCTATGCGCTCTCGCGCTGGGAAGGCCTGACACGCTTCATCGATGACGGTCGTATCGAGCTCGATAACAACGCCGTCGAGCGCTCAATCCGTCCGATCGCACTCAACCGGAAAAATGCGTTGTTCGCAGGCTCCGACGGCGGCGCTGAGCATTGGGCCGTCATCGCTTCCCTGATCGAAACCTGTAAGCTGAACGACGTCGATCCGCTCACCTACCTGACCGACGTCCTTACCAGGATCGTCAATGGCCATCCCAACAGCGACATCGATCAGCTCCTCCCGTGGGCCTACCGACGCCAAGCCCTTAAGGCCGTGGCCTGAAAACGACGCTTACGCTTCAGGAGCGTATTGCATCGATCGTGTGGGCGATCAGAATTGCGACACTGACACCGATGAGAATGACTAACATTCAAATGAACACGTTCGTCTCTCCCGGCCTGGAGTGAACGAGCTCAGGCGTGCACAGTCGAAGAACAACGGGCGTCAATCTTACCTCGACAATCAGCTGAGGACTTGCAGCAACGGTTGCGCCCGCTATCGGCCCTACCGCGGCTTCGTGCGTCATTACGCCTTCACTCGCCGTGTGGCGTCCAACTGCTTCCCAAGGGACTTCCTGTCGGTTGCAGTGCTTTGCAAACGTTGATAACAGGTGGCGGCCGTGCACTTCGCTTGGGGTAGGTTGAGGACGCTCAGGACACGGCCGCCCGGTCACGGGGCGGCCGTGACCACTTTCAGCATAGCATGCGTTGCTTAAATTTGTGTCGGTGAGGGGAACTGTAAGGTTCACCACGCGAGCGTTATTGTTCGCTTATGGCAATTTGAATATTAAACCGCATATTTTATCCCCGTTATTATCTAATCTAACCTGCAGGCGCTTCGGCGACACTGCCCTCAGTGATGAAGCGGCGGTTTAAACGCGGCCTCGCCTCCCCGAAGAAGCCATATCCTCTGCTGGCGAAGTCGCCCTGAAACAAATCGGACCGAACCTAAGCCACGTCTCAAGTGAGAGGATGCGATCATGTTAGTGCTGATGAACCTGATCTGGCGACGCCTTGCCTACACCATGCTGACCGGCATGAGGTTGACGCTGGTCCGGAAGTGAACCGCGAGGTCGAGAACAGCCCAGAGCGGAGCGCTAAGCCCCGCGTCCCGGAGCCGTTGTGACGCGAAACACGGGATTTCGCAAATGCGTCAAGCATCCGGTTCGCCGGCGGACGCGCAAGCCACATCAGGGTATCCCTGTACGGCAACTACGCTGTAACACTATTAGCAAGCCTCGCGGACCGTAAACTTGGCGCCTACAAAGGCATCGCGGCGCCAGACCATTTTGCAGAGCGTCATCGCAGGCACTCCGTCAATCAGCAGCTCAAACTCTTTCGGTATGACCCTTAGTCTTGGAGAAAGATGGCGACGCCTCCCGACGACACGTCACGAACATGGCACGAACGAAATCGGGTGCGGCGAAGGTCACAAATCGCGGGCTTGTGGGGCCACTTCGGCTCAAGGAACCATCGGCTCCGAAGAAGCTGGTCCATGTTAAGGCTTATGATGGCGCGGCGGGTCCCGATGCGCCCGATCCACTGCTTGTTGCCATCGGTCGGGTAGCGTCGTACACGGCTGTATCGTGGGTCAAACAACCGCCGACTGATTTCAGCCCAACGATCATCTGTTGTAGTGCGAACTTTCGACAAGTCGTTCTTCGCCGGGTCTTCATAGTAATGCGGTCGCGGATTTGGGTTCCGCTGAAAAAGATCAGTCGTTGTTTAATGATTTAATCTTGGACAGCTCTAGTTTAAATTCGTAGAGTTTAGATATTTCCTTCCCTTGGCGGGTGGCGTGGAGCAAGATACAAATGAAAAAGCTGACCTTGTCCTTACCCTCTGCGGCCGTTTTGACTTTTATTCTGATGACGGGTTCGCCGACAGCGAGCGCCTGCAATGGCAACGGGAATTGCTCCAACGCGCCCGGCCAAATCCGGGGAGCGCCCGGACCGATTGCAGGCGCCGGCCTTCCTCTTCTCGCGATAGGATATGGCGTGTATTGGCTGGTGAGACGCCGTCGAGCTCGATAGTTGCGATTGCTCGCCATTGTGCTGATCGCGAGCGAATCGAAGCGACCAGACGGGAGCGGTGGCCTACGAGCACGCGAAGCGGCCCCGCTAACAGATCTTCGCCATTTTGGGTAAGCGCCGCGCTGTCCAGCTGGTAGGAGCGGCGGCGATGCTGGTTATGAGAGCGCAATCGATGGGTGATCGCCATTCGAGGCTGCAAACTTCTTCCAGCTTGGACTCGTCGGCAATGACGCCGTTGTCCGCCGGCCAGTTAATCGTCGTGCAGGCCGACGCTGGCCCGCGACTAGCCGGTAAACGTGGCGTGGTTCTTGGGACAGGTGCAACGCGCACACGGGTCAGGGTTCTTCTCGACGGCTCAAAGGGCCCCATCACGTTGCATGAGCGGTTTCTGGGGAAACGTTGAGGTGCCAACAACAGCTGGGCTGCTGGATACGAAGCCAAGCTGCATAACCTAGGCCAAAGTTTATCTCCTATAAGAAGGCACTTGAAAAGGGTGTACTGTCGAGAGCTGCGGTTGGTTGCAATACCGAGGCAAACGGCGCCGCCTAATGGAAGTAGGGGAATAAACGGCTCGGTGAACGAAACCAATCGCCCCGTCCCCTTGAAGCTGCCTGGAAACGATCATGGCTCATCCTCGCCCTCACTGGACGAGAGGGTCTTCATATAATTGACTCAAAGCATTTGTGCTCGCCCAAGGTACGGAGATTTGTTTTGGAATTGTTCGTGTGACTTCGGCTGCGGCTTAGCTTTGGCAATTTGTTGCCCGCCTCACATAATCATTCCGCTGCTTCGCCCGGCCTTTCCGGCCTATTCAGCCTTCGGCAGACGATGCGGGATCGGCAATTCCCCGCGCCGGATCGCTTCGAACTTGATGTTGCAAACCGCCCTTCAAACGGGTCCAAAATCTAACGGGAAGCGGCCCTGGGGGTTTGCGCGGCCTTGCTCAGGAAGCGGAAGTCGCCTACCTCGGTAGTTTTAGCGGGCCTCCCTATGTGCACGAAGGCTGCAAAATTTAAGCTCCTGTAATGGAACAGCATTTTGTTTGCACAATGGGCTGGCTTTGCACCTAGACCCCTTTCACCCGGATTTTTTGACAATGCGCGGGCCGCAGTCTGCCCCAGACTGCGTCTTGTTCAACTGTTGACCTGCCCCTGCCGATTTCCTCCGGTTGAAGTTAGAGTCCGGCCTTCTGAAGGACGGACAGATGAAGCGAGCCAGGTTTACGGAAGAGCAGATTATTGGCGTGCTGCGTGAGCATGAGGCAGGTGCGAAGGCTGCCGATTTGGCGCGGAAGCATGGCGTCTCTGAAGCGACGCTGTACAATTGGAAGGCGAAGTTCGGCGGTCTGGACGTCTCCGATGCCAAGCGGTTGCGGCAACTCGAGGACGGAGAACGCCAAGCTGAAGAAGCTGCTGGCCGAGCAGATGCTGGATGCTGCAGCGCTACGCGAGCTTTTGTCAAAAAAATGGTAGGGCCCGTCGCCAAGCGCGAAGCCGTCGCGCACCTGCAGGCCGTCATCGGTCTGTCGGAGGCGGCGGGCCTGCGGCATCGTCGGCGCTGACCGCAAGATGGTTCGCTACCGATCGTGCCGACCGCCGGACACCGAACTACGCGGCCACTTGCGCGAGCTTGCTAATGCCCGTCGGCGGTTCGGCTACCGCCGGCTGTTCGTGCTGCTTCGCCAGCAGGGCGAGCCGTCCGGGCGGAACCGGATCTACCGTCTGTATCGAGAGGAAGGCCTCAGCGTGCGCAAGCGCCGAGCCCGCCGCCGCGCCGTGGGCACCCGAGCGCCGATACTGCTCGAGGCTCGGCCGAACGCCCGGTGGTCGCTGGATTTGTCCACGACCAGTTCGCCAGCGGCCGTCGCTTCCGGGTCCTGAATATCGTCGATACGTGACCCGGGAATGTCTGGCGGCCATCCCCGACACCTCGATCCCGGGGCGGCGGGTGGCACGCGAACTGACGGCGCTGATCAATCAGCGCGGCAAGCCGGGCATGATCGTCTCCGACAACGGCACCGAGTTCACCTGCAATGCCATGCTGGCCTGGTCGAAGGAGAACAACATCGACTGGCACTTCATTGCGCCGGGCAAGCCGATGCAGAACGGCTTCTGTGAAAGCTTCAACGGCCGGATGCGGGACGAGCTTCTCAACGAAACCTTGTTCTTCGGCCTCGATCACGCCCGCGCCAAGATTGCGGATTGGGTCGGCGACTACAACGGCCAACGCCCGCATTCCTCGCTCGGCTATCTGGCCCCTGCGGCCTATGCCGCCTACCTCACCGCAACGTGCGATCGGCTGCGCAACCCCGACCAGCTCCGCCGATCGCACGTTGCTAACACCGCGCCAAACGGCGTAACATCCGCCGAGACTCTAACCGCTACTGCGTGAAACTTCAGGGGCAGGTCACTCCAATTTTCCGGAGGCTTGATGACAAACGAACATTGCCTGACTGTGCGTGCTGCTGGAGCATCGCCAAAGATACGAGAACCGTCTGGTGGACCGATCGAGCGGAAGGTCGGAACCAAATTTTGCTTCGAAAAAGCTAAGGCAAAACAGGCTTTCGCCATCGCTTGCGACAGCTTGGACATCGCGTGCCAAGACGGCTAGAGCAAGAGCGTTTATGTTGAGCTGCTGCCGGTTTGATCTGGCGGGCTTCGCACTACCAGTCCGATGTAGGTTGCCTTCAAGGCGGGTTCCTGTCGTCGAAAAGTTATGGCAGGCAGGCGGCGGTCGCCAGTGCCACGTCGTAGCCGAAGTCGCCCGAACAATTCCAAAATGCGATCCCGGCACCAAGGGCGAGTACAAACGCTTTGAGTGTAATCATCTGAATTCCCCTCTCTTCGAATGACGGTAGGACGAGCGCGAGGAGTTTTGCACATCAGTGATCGGCCGAATTCGCCTGGACCACTATCGAGCCCTTGGGACCTCATTGACCTTGAAGGGTAAATCAGCTCTTTGCCGAGAGGACATGACCAGGGTACGCATCCAAGATCCGTAGCCCGCGAGCTTGTTGTCGTTCCGACCCGCCCTGCGGTTATCGCGGTCGGCTAAGCTCTGCCAGACCTACCTCAGTCATGCGATATTCGAGGCCAGCCTTGGTGGAGCGCTGTTCGAACCAATTATTTCGGAGGAGGACAGCCGTCACTTTGGCACGTTCGGCAGCTTTGAACCGAGCACCCAATCGCGATCGCGAGAAGGCCAAGATGTTTCCGGTGATGCTGAGTGAAGATTGTGCTTTGCGCGACGGCGGACGTCTTGCAGTATGGCTTCAAGCCAGCGGTCTGTTTCCATCATGACCATCCTTTCGCATCGCACTATTGAAGAGCAGTTACGCGGTCCGGGAAAACACGGCAAGTCTTTTTAAATGATTTGAAGACATTCTTTCGCGGCATGGATCACGAAGAGGTATCGGCTTGGTTTGCACCGGCTCTGAGGCGAAGCTATGCGCGTCTAGCGGCGTGGATGGTGCGCGGTAATCGTGAGCCTGAGCGTAGCCGCATACCAGAGCCGCCGCGGGTCGAACGGCCGGCCCGAACTCCTGATGCACCGCGGCGGCCTGCACCGCCGCGCGCCTAAGTCTGCGAACGCTGTAACCGATCATGACGAACAATCGAACTTTGACGCGTCCATGGCTGCCAGACGAGGAAGCCAAACTGCTTCTCCTCTTTAGCGGTGGCGCGTCGGCTGGGGAGGTCGGCGAACAGCTGGGCCGCACGCGGCAGGCGGTTTACGCTCGCTTGCAGCGCTTTCAAAAACAGCGGGGCCGAACAAACAAAACGAGTGGGAAATCTTTCGCACAATTGGTGAAGTGATGTCTTTGCCGATGCTCCATGTGCGACTGAATACGCCATCTCCTTTAAGATGAGCCTGTTTAGGTTGGGCGAAGGGGTCGGCAGAAGAAAGGGCCGCCCCGCCGGGCGGCCGGTTCGACCAGTGTATCTCACGCAAGTCAAACGATTACGTAAATCCAGTCCCGGCTAAAAGTAGCTTGGGGCCCAAACCTCTGCGCCAGTGAGCCGAGTAGCCCGCCGTTATGTTTGAGCAATCTTTCGTTGTGGCCCGAATCTGTTGTTCCGCTGCGGACCTTCGCTGCTGTGGCAGCGGCGCCCTGAGCTGCGTCTGCCAGCCACTCAGCACTGCTGTCCCCGCCTAGCCCTGATGACCAGTGGAAAGATCGTAAATTCATTTGCTTATTTATCTCAAGTTACAGTTATTTTGTTTCGCCGTATATCAACGGCGTTGGCAATCCGTTATGAGGAACTTGGGCTAGGGTAAATATTGGATTTCCGAGGTTATCGCGATGGCTGCAAAAACGAGTGAGGAATTTAATTTCGCGTACGAGTTGGTAAAGACGGGCGGAACATTTAAACTCGTCGATGCTGATTCCTCGTCACCTGGCGTCAACCCGGTCGCGGTCGGGGTCAAGGCGGTAGACCAGTCCGGAAATGATCCGCTCGATCACGGCGACAAGGTCAAAATCGGCGACGTCGCAAGCGGCTCGCTGAGCAACGGCAACAAATATACCTTCATCGCGACTGCGGATCTCGCTGGCCATAACGGCATCATTATCCAGGACAACCACGGTAACTATTTCTTCCTGACGGATACCGCGTATTCCGGCAATTTGAACGGCCAACACGGCAGGCTGACGAATGTCGACACAACTGCCGAGGTCACATTCTGCTTCTACAGCGGTACGCTGATCCGGACGCCCCACGGTGATGTGGCTGTAGAAGCACTCAAGCGTGGCGACCTCGTGCTGACTCATGATGGACGCACAGTCCCAGTCGATTGGGTCGGCATTCAGACGGTATCGACCGTCTTTGCCGATAAAATGCGGTCGCTGCCGATCCGCGTTCGGGCAGGAGCTTTGGCCGACAATGTGCCGTCCCGAGACTTATTGGTCTCTCCCGATCACGCGCTGTTGGTGGACGGCACGCTCATCCAAGCTGGCGCGCTTGTGAATGGCGCTTCGATCGCGCGAGAGACCGCGGTCCCATCGACGTTCGTCTATTATCACGTCGAGGTGGAAGATCATTCGTTGATCATTGCAGAAAATACCCCAGCGGAGACGTTCATCGACAACGTTGATCGTCTTGGCTTCGACAATTGGGCCGAGCATGTAGCGCTCTATCCAAACGGCAAGCCGGTGAACGAGTTGCCGTACCCTCGCGCAAAATCGCACCGTCAGGTACCAGTCAGTATTCGCATTGCGCTGGGTGCAAGAGCTCAAACCGATATGCCGCAGGACGCGCAATCTGTTGCGTAGTGCGGCAGGTCACAAAGAGGCGGCTTTAAGTCGCCTCTTTTTTTGCCTCTTTGTGATAGCAGTGTTCAGAATTTGGGATCGTCCGGCCCGGCACGTCAACACACATTTGGTTCCAACTCGCCGAGCCATTGGTCGGTGTTGTTATCGGCGGTGGCGTATTGCCCTCAGGCCCGAACGAAAACGGCCAGAGCCGGTAGTCTTGTGTGGGGACGTCGCATGATGAAAACGCAGAAGCGATCATGTTCTCTTAGTTGGGCGCGGAGGTGAGCAATGCTCCCCGCCCCATGTGTAAGATTATCACGGCCGGGGCATCGGGGTGCACCTGCACATCGACGCCTACTATGTCACATCTTTCATGTGAACCTTTGCTATAGTCCGTCGGACCCAATTGAAGCGTCCGTTTCAGCTGTCGATCTGGCGTTAGGTGATTTGATTTTTGGAAAGTCCCATTATTTGAGGGGGCGTATCATGAGTGAGCGCGGTCAGCGCGATCGTATCGTTCTTCTGAGGCAACTCGTTGGGGCTCTCAACTCACAATTTGCCGAACTGCAAGAGCTTCGAGCCCGAGTTTTAAGGGCAGAGCAGGGTGCAGTGCGTAGGTCCTCCCGAGACAGAGCCAGTGGTATAATCGTATCATCTCGTGCGAAGTCATCGTCGGTAATCGAAGTCGCTGGTGTCAGAGCTATTTGCGCCTGACGTGCGCCTTCCCGAATGGAGGAAGTCGTCAGCAGAGCAATTTACTGAGGCAGCGATGCCGCCGATTTTAAACGGCGCGCGTCAGTTGAAGTTGCGCCTTCAATCGTCACGAGGCGGACTAATAGATCACCGTCCCTGACTGTCTTGACTTATTCGTTGTTCCGTCTTTAAAATCCGACAGATCTAGTTTTTTAATTAACGCCGCTCCAGCAGTTGAGCGGTCCTAATTTCCAGCTGGATCTCGAAGGGCGACTTGAGCAGCTTTGCGGATTCGCTCTCGTTCGCTCGGGTCGCGCACTTCCTGTAAGTGATAAATGCTGCACAGACGCGCTACAAGAATGTGGCGATTGGAATGCCGGTTGCGCCCCTGCACGAAGTTGGTGGCGGATCTCGAATAGATCCAAGGGATGGATGTTCCAGGTTGCACCGTGCGAGTGGATCCCGGGGTGTATCCGCCTGGACGAAGCACTGATCCACTGGCCTGGTTCTCCCCCCACGCAGAATCTGCGCGCTAGTGAAACGCTGGGATCATCGCCGCAGGCCGAACGATCGCCGGGGTCCAAACAATTAACATTAGAACAAAACCTCTTTTCAGACAATTGAGCAGATGCTAGTAAGATCAAATTGATTTTTACAGATTTCTGTTGGGGGGCGATTTGAATACCCCATTGCAACCGATGTTCGACGCCGGGGCCGAGTTAGTCTGGGGGTCCATAAGTTCATCCGCTCACGGCTCAGCCGATACGGTAACCATTTCCGACGCGCATCTCCTGTTCTCTGGCGCGTACGCACGGTCGGGGCGAGATCTAGTTATTTCGGATTCTGACCACCGCCTCACAATCCAAGGTTACTTTCACGGCGAAAAACGTCCTTCGCTGGTCTCAAGAGACGGCGCGCTAGTCGATGCGAGAGTTGTCGAAGCGCTAACTGGTTATCAAACCCTCGCTCAAGCCGCGGGAAATGCGGCGTCGGCTGTCAAGGTGATCGGCCATGTTGCAACAGTAACGGGAAGCGCCAGCATCGTTCGCAATGGCGTTACTATCGAGGCAAATAATGGGGACGTCGTCTATCAAAACGACGTTGTGCAGACAGGAAGTGGCTCGACAATTGGTCTGGTTCTGATCGACGGCTCAACATTCAACTTGAGTGCTAACGCACGGTTCATGTTGAACGACTTGGGATATGACGGTCAGAATAATGCGAATGGCACCTTGGTCAGTCTGACTGATGGCTCGAACCATTCTCTGTTCACACTTATGCAAGGTGCGGTCAGTTTCGTCGCTGGTCAGGTTGCCAAGACGGGTGACATGCAGGTTGCGACCCCGAGTGCCGTTATCGGAATCCGCGGCACGGCAGTCCTTCTCAACGTCGATTCAGTGGACGGCCAGGTCTCAATCTCTGTTGCGGATCAGCACGATGGTCAGATCCATTCGGTACAGGTCTTCAAATGCGTTCCGGGGAGTGTACTTCAAGGCGCCTGTGTTGCGGGAGATTCAATCGGGATCGTTACCAGCGACGGCCCTTCGCTAAGCATAACGCCGACCGCCAATCTCGAAGTCGTCACCCAAGTTATCAGCAAAAGCCAGAGCCAGGTTGCGCAGGAGTTCATCGCGTTTCAGCAGGTGTTGACGACCTACGACATTGGAAAGCAGCTGGCTCCGAATACTCCGCCGCCCAGCGACGGCAAGCGAGGCGACGTCGACACTAAGTCTCTACAAAAGTTCGCTGGCAGTCCCCCACCGTCACCCACCGAGGCCTCGACTACCGTTATTGTAGACGACGTGAAGGGACAGGTTAGTGGCGGATCGATCACTCCACCCACGGTAACGCTCGCTCTGATTACCGGAAGTTCTTCGTCGGCAACGAAGCCACTTGTCCCCGCATTGGACACCACGCAAGCTGCCGTTGTGGCGCCATTCGGAGCTGTGATTATCAGCAACACAGGCGGCCCAATCAACCACGGTAGTCAGACGATCAGTGGAACCGCCGGTGCCGCCTTTGTTGGAACGACGGTGACGCTGTATGATACCTATGACGGTGTCACCACTCAGATTGCTTCAGTTACCGTTGGCTCTGGCGGCGCTTGGAGTACGGCCGTCACACTGGCAGGTGATGGTACGCACAGTATCGTCGCCCGTTTCCCCGACGCCAGTAACAATCCGAGTGTGCCCGTTGTTTTTACGTTGGACACCACGGCCCCAACGGTTGCGATCACCAGCACGGGCGGTGCGACCAACCAGGCAAGCCAGACCATCACCGGGACGGTCGACGTGGCCGATGCCGGCGCGACCGTCACCATCCTTGATGGCACGGCCACGATCGGCACCGCGGTGGTGCAGGGCAACGGCAGCTGGAGCGCCACGGTCACACTGAACAACGGCAGCAACTCGCTGACGGCCCAGGTCAGCGATGCGGCCGGCAACACCGCGACCAGCAGCGCGGTGGTCTATACGGTCAGCACCACCGGTCCGGCGGTGACCGAGGCCCTGGTCTCGGACACCGGCTCCTCGGCGACCGACCACCTCACCACGAGCCCGGCGCTGAGCGGCACCGGGCTTGCCAGCACGGTGGTGCACTTCACCATCGACGGTGTCGCCAGCACCACCACGGTGACGACCGATGCGCAAGGCGCCTGGTCGTTCACGCCGAGCGGGCTGGCGGACGGATTGCACACCATTGTGGCAAGCCAGACCGATAGCTTCGGCAATACCGGCTCGGCTTCGCTGAGCTTCACGCTGGATACGACGGCGCCTGCGGTCGCGATCACGACGATCGAGGGCGGTGACAACCTGATCAACGCCGCGGAAGCGGCCGGCGGGGTCCAGATCAGCGGCACCGCTGAGATCGGCTCGGCCCTGACCGTCAATGGTGCGGCGGTGACGGTCGATGCGACCGGTCACTGGACCACGTCGATCACGCCTGCCGGCCAGGGCGCCCTGGCCGTCACGGCGATCGCGACCGATGCGGCGGGCAACACGGCCTCGACCTCGACCACGCTGACGGTCGATACCGTTGCGCCTGCGGTCGCGATCACCAGCACGGGCGGTGCGACCAACCAGGCAAGCCAGACCATCACCGGGACGGTCGACGTGGCCGATGCCGGCGCGACCGTCACCATCCTTGATGGCACGGCCACGATCGGCACCGCGGTGGTGCAGGGCAACGGCAGCTGGAGCGCCACGGTCACACTGAACAACGGCAGCAACTCGCTGACGGCCCAGGTCAGCGATGCGGCCGGCAACACCGCGACCAGCAGCGCGGTGGTCTATACGGTCAGCACCACCGGTCCGGCGGTGACCGAGGCCCTGGTCTCGGACACCGGCTCCTCGGCGACCGACCACCTCACCACGAGCCCGGCGCTGAGCGGCACCGGGCTTGCCAGCACGGTGGTGCACTTCACCATCGACGGTGTCGCCAGCACCACCACGGTGACGACCGATGCGCAAGGCGCCTGGTCGTTCACGCCGAGCGGGCTGGCGGACGGATTGCACACCATCGTGGCAAGCCAGACCGATAGCTTCGGCAATACCGGCTCGGCTTCGCTGAGCTTCACGCTGGATACGACGGCGCCTGCGGTCGCGATCACGACGATCGAGGGCGGTGACAACCTGATCAACGCCGCGGAAGCGGCCGGCGGGGTCCAGATCAGCGGCACCGCTGAGATCGGCTCGGCCCTGACCGTCAATGGTGCGGCGGTGACGGTCGATGCGACCGGTCACTGGACCACGTCGATCACGCCTGCCGGCCAGGGCGCCCTGGCCGTCACGGCGATCGCGACCGATGCGGCGGGCAACACGGCCTCGACCTCGACCACGCTGACGGTCGATACCGTTGCGCCTGCGGTCGCGATCACCAGCACGGGCGGTGCGACCAACCAGGCAAGCCAGACCATCACCGGGACGGTCGACGTGGCCGATGCCGGCGCGACCGTCACCATCCTTGATGGCACGGCCACGATCGGCACCGCGGTGGTGCAGGGCAACGGCAGCTGGAGCGCCACGGTCACACTGAACAACGGCAGCAACTCGCTGACGGCCCAGGTCAGCGATGCGGCCGGCAACACCGCGACCAGCAGCGCGGTGGTCTATACGGTCAGCACCACCGGTCCGGCGGTGACCGAGGCCCTGGTCTCGGACACCGGCTCCTCGGCGACCGACCACCTCACCACGAGCCCGGCGCTGAGCGGCACCGGGCTTGCCAGCACGGTGGTGCACTTCACCATCGACGGTGTCGCCAGCACCACCACGGTGACGACCGATGCGCAAGGCGCCTGGTCGTTCACGCCGAGCGGGCTGGCGGACGGATTGCACACCATCGTGGCAAGCCAGACCGATAGCTTCGGCAATACCGGCTCGGCTTCGCTGAGCTTCACGCTGGATACGACGGCGCCTGCGGTCGCCATCACGACGATCGAGGGCGGTGACAACCTGATCAACGCCGCGGAAGCGGCCGGCGGGGTCCAGGTCAGCGGCACCGCTGAGATCGGTTCGAGCCTGGCGGTCAATGGTGCGGCGGTGACGGTCGATGCGACCGGTCACTGGACCACGTCGATCACGCCTGCCGGCCAGGGCGCCCTGGCCGTCACGGCGATCGCGACCGATGCGGCGGGCAACACGGCCTCGACCTCGACCACGCTGACGGTCGATACCGTTGCGCCTGCGGTCGCGATCACCAGCACGGGCGGTGCGACCAACCAGGCAAGCCAGACCATCACCGGGACGGTCGACGTGGCCGATGCCGGCGCGACCGTCACCATCCTTGATGGCACGGCCACGATCGGCACCGCGGTGGTGCAGGGCAACGGCAGCTGGAGCGCCACGGTCACACTGAACAACGGCAGCAACTCGCTGACGGCCCAGGTCAGCGATGCGGCCGGCAACACCGCGACCAGCAGCGCGGTGGTCTATACGGTCAGCACCACCGGTCCGGCGGTGACCGAGGCCCTGGTCTCGGACACCGGCTCCTCGGCGACCGACCACCTCACCACGAGCCCGGCGCTGAGCGGCACCGGGCTTGCCAGCACGGTGGTGCACTTCACCATCGACGGTGTCGCCAGCACCACCACGGTGACGACTGATGCGCAAGGCGCCTGGTCGTTCACGCCGAGCGGGCTGGCGGACGGATTGCACACCATCGTGGCAAGCCAGACCGATAGCTTCGGCAATACCGGCTCGGCTTCGCTGAGCTTCACGCTGGATACGACGGCGCCTGCGGTCGCCATCACGACGATCGAGGGCGGTGACAACCTGATCAACGCCGCGGAAGCGGCCGGCGGGGTCCAGGTCAGCGGCACCGCTGAGATCGGTTCGAGCCTGGCGGTCAATGGTGCGGCGGTGACGGTCGATGCGACCGGTCACTGGACCACGTCGATCACGCCTGCCGGCCAGGGCGCCCTGGCCGTCACGGCGATCGCGACCGATGCGGCGGGCAACACGGCCTCGACCTCGACCACGCTGACGGTCGATACCGTTGCGCCTGCGGTCGCGATCACGACGATCGAGGGCGGTGACAACCTGATCAACGCCGCGGAAGCGGCCGGCGGGGTCCAGATCAGCGGCACCGCTGAGATCGGTTCGAGCCTGACGGTCAATGGTGCGGCGGTGACGGTCGATGCGACCGGTCACTGGACCACGTCGATCACGCCTGCCGGCCAGGGCGCCCTGGCCGTCACGGCGATCGCGACCGATGCGGCGGGCAACACGGCCTCGACCTCGACCACGCTGACGGTCGATACCGTTGCGCCTGCGGTCGCGATCACGACGATCGAGGGCGGAGATAACCTCATCAGCGCCGCGGAAGCGGCCGGCGGGATCCAGGTCAGCGGCACCGCTGAGATCGGCTTGGCCCTGACCGTCAATGGTGCGGCGGTGACGGTCGATGCGACCGGTCACTGGACCACGTCGATCACACCTGCCGGCCAGGGTCCGCTGGTCGTGACGGCGATCGCGACCGATGCGGCGGGCAATACGGCCTCGACCTCGACCACGCTGACGGTTGATACGATTGTGCCGACTGGCGGGACGCCGGACCTCGTGGCGGCCTCTGACACCGGGCAATCGAATACCGATAACGTCACCTCCCACATCGCGCCAAGCTTTGCGATATCGCTCGATTCGACAGTTGCAATTGGCGATACAGTTCAGTTTCTGCTGAACGGCTCGGCATTATTGCATCCTGTAGCACATGTCATCACCTCCGCCGATGTTCTGGCCGGCTCGATCACTCTTACCGTGACGGCCGGTGACCTCGGGGCCGACGGCAATAAGCAGGTCGCGGCTCAGTTTAGTGACGCGGCTGGTAACACTTCGTTGACGTCGGCGCTGAGCTTTACGATTGATACTACGGGCCCAACTGAGGCGTTGGCGATCACGGCTATTGCAAACTCGGGAGGTTCGGCCTCGCTGACGGTGTCGGGTACGAACGGTGTGCTCGCTGTCGGAGAGAAAATCCAGATTAGCAGTGACGGCGGTGCGACCTGGATCGACGTCCTACAAAATACCCCGACCAGCTGGAGCCTGGTGGATGCCGCGGCACATCCACTCCACTACACCTACCAGGCGCGGATCATCGACGCCGCCGGCAATACCGGCAGTGTCGTCAGTCAAGCTGTGAACGGTGAGAGCTCAAGCGGCGTTGTTGCTGGCAATCTCAATCCCGCCAACAGCAGCAATGTTGCTGTCGCTATACCAGCATCACCGCCCATTTCAGGCGTGTATGATGGCGTGAAGGCTTTCACGTTTGGCAGTGGCAATGTAAGCGTGTCGACCGCCAGTGGCGCGAGCATCACTGGCTCAAAACAATATGGCATTGAAGCGTTCTCGGCTTCCTCGGGAAGCGTTTCAGTGACGGCCGCTGCGAACAGCAGTGTTAGGTCCGGCAGCGCAGGCATTCTTGCTTACAATCAGGCGGCCTCGATATCGCAACTCAATGGCGCCACGACCAGTACGATCTCGGTGACCGCCAACGGCACCATCGAATCGGGAACTACTCTTACAGGTTCAGGCGCAAGACCCGCAGGAATTTTGGCTGTCTACAAAGGAGGGACGACCAACACAGTAAATCCAGCTGTGTTTGGCAACGTGATCATCGATAATTTCGCCTCCATCGTGGCCGCTGGTGGCGACGGAATTCGTGCCTACAATTATGGTAGTGGTAACGTCACGATCACCGATCGCGCGGGGTCAACGATCTCGGCAAGCGATGTTTTTGGCATCAGCGCAGGGACTTATGGAAGTGGTCAAGTTTCGATCACAATGGAAGCTGGCGCCATCGTCACTTCCGGTTCAATCGGAGTTCAGGCGATCAACCAGGCCACTGCGATTGGTGTCGCTGCCGCATCGACCGTGAGCATAACCGCGCGCGGGACCATCCATTCCGGCACGCATCTTACTCCGGGCGGATCCCAGCCTCAGGGAGTTTCGGCAGGCTATTATTCGAACGGAGTTTCGAACACGACCGTCAATGGAATCGTCTCGGTCGACAATTTTGCGAACGTGACCGCTGACGCTGGCACCGGCGTGAACGCTTACAACTGGGGCAATGGCGCCGTTACATTACTCGAGGAGGCCAGCACCAACGTCTGGGGTGCGCAATACGGGATAACGGCCTATTCGCTGAGTTCCGGTGTCGGCAGTTCCGGAAGTGTAACTATCACCGTGGGCCCGAACGCTACGATCACGGCCGGAGCCTTGTACGGGATCATCGCGATCGATGCTTCTGAGCGCAATGGCGGAAATATTTCGGTCACGACGTCGACCGGCGACATCATCAATTCCGGCGGCAGTGGAATCAGCGCAAGCAATCAGGCCGTTGGCACCTCATCGAATCCGATTACAGGGCAAATATCTGTAACGGCTTTTGGAACGATCAATTCAGCCTTCAACATGTTCACGGGTGGCGGCCAACCCGGGGGTATCTGGAGCGGCTATAACGCCGGAGGTAGCCAGACGGTCAATACTTTCGTGCACGGGAACGTCGTCATCGATACAGGCGCTACGATTAACGCGGCAGCGGGAGTCGGTGTCGGTCTCTACAATTTTGGAACGGGAGCGATCACCGCAACGCTTGAACAGTCGTCCCTTATAAATGCAGTTTCGGCGGGCCTGAACATTTTTGCGCAAGGAGGTGGCAATGTCACGATCGCCAATCATGGCGCCGTAACGGACCCAACCGGCTATGGAATAGTCGTGGGCACTGGGCAGCCATCGACCGGCGGCAGTGGTGTCATCTCGATCAGTAACCTGCACGATGCTGGAGGGCAGGCCACTTCCGGCGTGATGGTAGCGCTTGGATCTCTCAGCAACGCGACCATCCAGGTCAATAACTGGAGCAACCAAGGCGCAACGGTCACGAACTCCGGGACAATTGCGGCGACGCAGTTCTCCTTGACCCGGTTGAACACGGCCATAGGAATCTACAATGGGCCGAACAGCACGAATGTTGGTGGTGCTACCGTCAGCAATTCGGGCGGTGTCATCGGAAACGTGAACTTTAGCGCAGCGTCATTCAATATTAGCGCTGCTTCGTTCAACAACAATGCTGGTGGCGTCTGGAACGTCAACGGGCAGAATTACTTTGGCGGCGTCACGAACGCGATCAACAATGCCGGCACCATCAACGCGTCCGGCCTCAGCATTTTTTCGTCCTCGGGTCCGCTCGCGGTCAATAATACCGGATCCATAAATGTATTGGCTTTCGGAGCGGCTCTGGTCTTCGGCAACGTTTCCGGTCAGGGAGCGTTCACCATCGGCGATCATGCTGCGCTGGAACTCGGTGGCTCAGTTGCGGGCGGGCCGACCGGGCAGACCATCACCTTTGTGAATGGCAACGGGTTGCTGACGCTCGATAGTCCCTCTGCTTTCAACGGGACCATTGCGGGACTTTCGATCGGGGACACGCTCGATTTTCTCGGCGGTGTGACGGTATCAAGTGCCAGCATCAGTGGCTCGACATTGACCGTTACAGACAGCGCCCACTCCCAAACGTACTCTTATCAAGTTATTGGCGCCGCATCCGGGACAGCTTTCAATGTGCTGTCTGCGGATAAGATCGTCGTGATACCAATATCGGCGCTGTTTCCCACTACCACGCAGCGCTCATTTGCGCCCTCTTCGGGATCTTTCTATGTTCTCGCGAACGATACAATCTCCGGCACCGGTGTTGGCTACGCGGTAAATTCCACAGACAGCAGCTCGGCCGATTATGCGACGGTTCAGATTAACCAAACGTCGTCAATTTCAGTCTCCGGAACGGGAGTCAGTTTAACGACGACCGGAGCCAATATCGCCCTCATCAATGCGGGGAGCATTACGTCGACGGCCGGCACAGCGATCGCAACGAACTCCGGATCGGGGTCGACGGACATCGTCAATTACGGCAGCGTGTCAGGCCAGGTCACTGGAATTGCGGCGCGCACCAATGGTGCCGGTCTGCTTTACATCGTTGCTGGTGGCTCGATTACCGGCACAACGTCCAGCGGCATTTCAGCGATTTCAACTTTGGGCGGCATAAACGTAACGACGGCGCCCGGACTACTGATCAACGCCGGAACCAACGGTATCCTCGCCCAGAATCAAGGTACTTCCGTGCCGGCTGGTAGTGGGGCGATTTCGATCTCGACCTCTTCCGGAACGATAAATGCTGGGACCAGCGCGATTTCGGTGTCCTATCTGTTAGGAACGAGTGCGCCGTCGACACCGCCCAACCCACCGAATGCTACGGTGTTTGGCGACATCACCATCGAGAACGTCGCCACGCTCAATGCGGCAGCGGGAGTCGGCATTTCCGCGAGCAACTACGGCGTTGGCAACATCTCTGTGTCCAACAATGCGAGCATTACAGCGACGGCGGCGGGTATAACTACTCCGGGCACAACGTCATCGCAGTATGGCATGGCCGCCTTTAACTACGGCTCTGGCAAGATCACAGTTACGACCGGGTATGGCTCGGTCATAAATTCCGGCAGTAGCGGTATCAACGTATCAAACCAGGCGACGGCGATCGCTGCGGCGGCGGCGAGCACTGTTACCGTTGTGGCGTTAGGGAGCATTAACTCAGGGGGCAACAACAACAACTCCGGTAGCGCGCCTTCGGGAATCCAGGCCGGCTACAACCCCGGTCTTGCGGGCGTGTTCAATGCGAACGTTTGGGGCGACGTGCTCGTCAACGCCAACAGTAACATCGCGGCAGCAGCGGGTGATGGTATCAACGCCTACAATTACGGCAATGGCGGCGTCACCGTTAATCTCGGGTCCAACGTCAATATTCAGGCGCTGACATCTGCGACGTCGGCGACAGGAAAGGCTCCGTACGGAATCAGCGCCTCCGTTTACGGGCCCGGCGACATTGCTGTGACAACAGCAAGCGGCGACGTGATAACATCAGGTAGCAGTGGTATCAGCGCGACAAATCTCGCAACCTCAATCGATGTGTCCGCAGCCGCGCTGATCACCATTTACGCCCAGGGTTTGATTCATTCCCAGTCGACTTTGACAAATAGCGGCGCGCAGCCGTCTGGAATTGCAGCCGGCTTTTTCGGCGGCACGAACGCGACGGTAAACTTGAACGTAAACGGCAGAGTGATTGTCAACAATGATGCAAATATCGTTGCCAATGCGGGCGTCGGCATCAATGCCTATCACTATGGAAACGGGGATATAACGGTCAACGATGCGTCTGGAACATCGGTGACCGGCGCACAGTATGGCATCGAGGCGCACGCCGAAGCCACCGGCAGTACAGGCAACATCGCCGTTAACGTCTATTCCGGAGCGACAATCACTTCTGGCACGAGCTACGGGATCTTCGCCTTCACCAAGGGTAGCGGAAATATCTCGATCATCACCTCGTCTGGCGGTGTCATCAACGCCGGCAGCGTTGGAATAAACGCCACCAATGAAGCGACCTCGATCGATGCCACTGCAAACAGCTCAATTGTCGTCACTGCGGCAGGAACGATCAATTCGGGAACGGGATTGACCGGAACGGGAAACCCGCCCGCGGGGGTCATTGCCGGCTATTTGGGGGGGACAGCCATCCCTGCCAGCTTCCCCCTGACCACTCTGTACGGCGATGTGACTGTTAACAATACCGCCAACATCGTTGCCGCTGCCGGCGACGGCATTCGCGCCTATACTTTCGGTATTGGCGACGTGACCGTGAATGATCTGGCGGGATCGATCACGGCGCTCGGCGGAAGCAGCCCCACCAACGGCTTCGGGGCCGGCGTTTCAGCGAACAACTACGGTTCCGGGAACATCAGCATTTCCACCGCAGTCGGGAATGTCATCAATTCCGGAAGCTCCGGCATAGCCGCGATTAATAAGGCGCCTTCCAGCGGATCGTTTGTCGTGCCTTCGACGAGCATGATCTCTATTTTGTCTTACGCTTCTATTTCTTCCGGCTCTATCCCGACGGCCGCAGGCGATGCGCCGGCCGGAATTTTGGCAAGCTACAATCCCAACGTTGCGAACGTTGCCGATGATAATGTTCACGGCAACATCCAGATCGACGACTACGGGTCTATTTCTGCAACCGCAGGAACGGACGGCATTCGCGGCGAAAACTACGGCACGGGATCGGTCACGATCACGGCGGAGGCCGGAGCGCTGATTTTTGGGCGGGCGCTACGGCATTTCAGCAGTGAGCCACGATGGAGGAAACGTCGCCGTCACGAACTATGCTCATTCAGTCGGAACATTGGCAGCAGTGAATGCCATGACCACGTCTACCGGCACGGCGGTCGTCGATAACTATGGACATTTGGTCGGAGGCATTAACGCCTACAACGCAATCGTCACCAACGAACTTTCGGCGGATTGGTCTGTCAACGGAACAAGCACTTTCTCCGGCGTAAGCTTTCTATTCAATATGGGCACGATCGACAGCTTAAGCGCCTCGCTCATTTCTGGGCTCTCGAGCTTCGTTAATACCGGGATCATCGAGGCGCTGTCCGGGAGCCTGGAAGTTGCCAGCGCAATGACTGGCGCGGGCGTCGTCGACATCTATGGCGCAACAGTTCAACTCGATGCAGCTTCAGACGCGCATGTTCAATTTGCAACGAGCCAATCTGGTAAACTGGTCCTTGGGAGTCCAATCAATTTCACCGGTACAGTCACTGGTTTCGACTCTGGAGATGCCATTGATCTCAATGGGATAGCTCCTGCGAACGTGAGTATCAACGCTTCAGGTTCACTCCATGTCAGCTATACAGGCGGAGGCTTTGATTTGGTCGGGGCCTATAGCGCTTCCGATTTCTCCGTCCTGTCGGATGGTGCGGGCGGCTCGGAGATCATCTGGAATCACCATGCGCCAGCCATTGTCACTGACCAGGTCAGCGTGGTGAACAATGCCAATGGAACGATGACGGTATTGGGCTTGCAGGTCTTGGACAGCGACGCGAACGCGTCGGCTGAGAGCTTCAGGTTGAGCGCGACGACCGAAGAGGCTGGATCGGGAAGTGCAGTGACTCCATCTGGCAGCAGCGGCTCCCTGACAGCGATCAATGGCGTCCTCGCGGCCGGCGCTGTCTACAACTATCAACGCTTCAGGTTCACTCCATGTCAGCTATACAGGCGGAGGCTTTGATTTGGTCGGGGCCTATAGCGCTTCCGATTTCTCCGTCCTGTCGGATGGTGCGGGCGGCTCGGAGATCATCTGGAATCACCATGCGCCAGCCATTGTCACTGACCAGGTCAGCGTGGTGAACAATGCCAATGGAACGATGACGGTATTGGGCTTGCAGGTCTTGGACAGCGACGCGAACGCGTCGGCTGAGAGCTTCAGGTTGAGCGCGACGACCGAAGAGGCTGGATCGGGAAGTGCAGTGACTCCATCTGGCAGCAGCGGCTCCCTGACAGCGATCAATGGCGTCCTCGCGGCCGGCGCTGTCTACAACCGTCGGCTGAGAGCTTCAGGTTGAGCGCGACGACCGAAGAGGCTGGATCGGGAAGTGCAGTGACTCCATCTGGCAGCAGCGGCTCCCTGACAGCGATCAATGGCGTCCTCGCGGCCGGCGCTGTCTACAACCCAGGTGCTGCACCGCCACTCGTCGACAAGTTCACGTTGACGGTAACTGATGGGTTTGGCGCAACGGACACCGTCAATTTTGTCTTCAACGGAGCTGGAGCAAGCTCCAACACCGTGCTGCAGGGCTCATCGGGAAGAGACGTAATTCTTGCTTCAACTGGATCGGACACGCTCAGCGGCGCAGGTGGGCCGGACCAGTTTGTGTTCGCGCCGACCTCTTCGGGGCCGTCCGTGCAACACACAGTGACCGACTTCATCGTTGGGTTAGACCGGCTTGACGTAAGGCAATTCGCCGGTCTCACCGCGGGATCGCTACCTGCCGAAACCCAACAGGGAAGCGACACGCTGATTACGCTCGATAGTCACGACACGATTCTGCTAAAGAATGTCAATGCCACGGCGGTGCACGCCAGCGACTTCATTTTCCATACCTAGATACTCGATTGCAATTGCTTGACCCTTCGAGGGAAGTCGCTGGCGGTTTCGAGAACAATGGAAGCGATTGGTCCAATGTTCATTCAGATCCGCGCCCTATACGATGCGTGCGGTTATTTTTGTCTCACGGCGGATAAGTGAAGTATGTTCCAACGCAATCGTAACTTGCCGATGGCGCCGGGTCGATTGGTCTTCGAAAAGTCCCTGATCGAGGGCCAGAGGATAGTCGTCGCTTCCTCCGCGGGGAAGAGGTTGGCTGGTAAATCAGGCATCGTCACCGCTAAAGGCAGGAGCAAGAGCCAGGTCAGGGTTCTGCTCGACGGCTCCAAGGGGCCCATCACGCTGCACGCGCGCTTTGTAGACTTGCCGAAAGGGCAAATGTTGCGAGCATTGGGGGAGTTCCTCCAGCCCATATGATGGTGTTATCAAACGACGGTCCCGTGTGATATGAGTTGTACGAAGGCTTGTGCGGGTGGAGCGTGTCGCGCGCGATGCGAACCGACGTCATTAATCGATATTCGCCCGTCGTTTACCGCTGCGATGTATGAACTATTGCAGTCTCGCATTGAGTGAAAATGCTTTACGAGATGACATCATGATGGGTGTACGTGATCACCGCTTGGCTTGGCGAATCAGAAGCAAAATTAAAAGAATCAGCAGCGTAATCACCAAGAATGTTTAGGTGTACGGCTTCCGCTCCCGTTTGTGATTGTTAGCATGCCGCTAGTCTGCCCAGGATTTTGGATGTAACTGACGATGGCAGAACTGGTATTGAAATTGTTGAGCTCGATAACGTCCGAATCATTGAATCCCGAAATCGTCCCGCTGAAATGGAAGGCATCTCCGAGCGAGAGAGCGCCCCTGCTGGCTACGCCAAATACGACGTTTGCGCTCGATGCGGCTTCGAAGGCAGCAGCTCTTTGCCGTCGATTATCGCCGTTCCATCGCCGCCAACGGCACCTTGCGCAGTTAAATTGGCATCATTTGCCGTAAGCGTCGCTCCGCTCCCACCTTTCTCGCGGCACATGGGATAGGCGAGTTTCACGATCTCTTTGAAGGGAGAGGCTTGTGTCTATGCTTGACCATACGCTTAAGTCGGACGGGACGGCGCGCCGGCTAGAAGTGATCATGGAGACGGGACGCCGTCGTTGGTTCTCCAAGGACGACAAGGCCCGAATCGTCGAGGAGACGCTGGTGTCAATCGGCGTTCAAATTTGACCCCGTATCGGCGTCCAATTTTGACCCCTTTGAGCGACGAGTCTTGACGGTAGCGCTCGCCTCGTCGGAGCTGGCCGGGGTTGCGGAGACGAGGCGAGCGCGGGTTGTGTGATCGTCGTCGCGGCTTTTGAAGCGCCAACTGTCGTTGCCACTCTCGACGATGTCGCAATGGTGGGTCAGGCGGTCGAGCAGCGCGGTAGTCATTTTGGCGTCGCCGAACACGCTGGGCCATTCACCGAAGGCAAGGTTGGTGGTGACGACAATCGAGGTGCGCTCGTAGAGCCGGCTGACGAGATGGAACAGCAGCTGGCCGCCGGACTGGGCGAACGGCAGGTAGCCAAGTTCGTCGAGGACGATGAAGTCGAGCCGGGTCAGATGCTCGGCGATGCGGCCCTGCCGTCCGTTGCGGGTCTCGATCTCCAGGCGGTTGACGAGGTCGACCACGTTGTAGAAGCGACCGCGGGCACCAGATCGGATGCAGCTTCTGGCGATGGCGATGGCCATATGTGTTTTGCCGGTGCCGGTACCGCCGACCAGAACGGCGTTACGTTGCTGGGCGATAAAGCCGCCGCCGGCGAGATCATTGACCAGGCTCTGGTTGATGGGGGTGCCTTCGAACTGGAAGTCCTCAAGGTCCTTGGCAAGCGGCAGCTTGGCGATGGTGAGCTGGTACTTGATCGAGCGGGCCTGCTTCTCGTTGATCTCGGCATTGAGCAGGTCGCCGACAATGCGTTGGGGTTCGTGCTGGCGCTTGATGGCGGTCGCCATGATCTCGTCGAAGGCGGCCTTCATGCCGTAGAGCTTGAGCTCACCCATGAGGTCGAACAGTTGAGTACGCTCCATCAGATGGTTCTCCTGAGGTTGTCGTAGCGGGCACAGTCGGCGATCGGGGCATGGCGCAATGTCAGCGCAGCCGGGGTGAGGATGTTGGCCGGCGGGGCAGGATCACGCTGGCGGGCCAGGATGTTGAGCACGACATCGGCGGAATGAACGCCGTGAGCGGTCGCCTCGGCGCAGGCTGCTTCGACGGCCGGCAAGCCGTCGGTCAGAACCGCGTTGAGGATGTCGACCATCTGCCGGTTGCCGTCGTCGGCACCGGCGAGCTTGCGCCGCACACGTTCGATCGCAGCCGGCAGCACCCAGTCCTTGAAGGGAGCGCCGTTGCGCAAGGCACCGGGTTTGCGAGCCAGCACCGGCACGTAATGCCAGGGATCGTAGACGGTATCACCGCGGCCGAACGAGCGAGCATGCTCGGCAACGATGCGTCCGTCCTGGCGGATCACAATGCGATCGGCGTAGGCGTGAACCTCGACAGGCCGCCCAACGGCACTGGCCGTGACCGAGTATTTGTTGTTATCGAAGCGCACCAGGCAGGTCTTCGAGACCGATGCCAGCACCGCGTGGAATCCGTCGAACCGGCCGGCATAGGGAACGAGCATTGGTCGCTCGGCTTCGAACACCTGCCAGACCGTTTGCTCGGTCAGTTCCGGATGCCGGTGCGCTTTGGTGTAGGCGATGCACTTGTCCAGCAGCCAGGCGTTCAACTCGTCGAGGTTCTTGAACCGCAGCCGTGGCGTGAAGAAGCGTTCCCGGACAAGCCCAACCTGGTTCTCGATCTGGCCTTTCTCCCAGCCCGACGCTGGCGTGCAGGCCACCGGATCGACCAGGTAGTGACTGCACATCTGCATGAAGCGGCGATTGTAGAGACGCCCTTTGCCGACGAAGATCGTCTCCACGGCGGTCTTCATGTTGTCGTAGATGCCGCGCACGCAGGTGCCTTTGAACAGGGCGAACGCCCGATCGTGGGCGTCGAACACCATCTCCTGCGTCTCGCGCGGATAGCACCGCACGAACAGCATCCGGCTGTGGCAGAGCCGGACGTGGGCGGCCTTTACCATCACCGTCACGCCATTGAGCAAAACGACCTCATGGCTCCAGTCGAACTGATAGGCTTCTCCCGGCGCAAAGCTCAGCGGGACGTAGGCCGCAGCCGTCGATTGTCCGCGTTCCTTGCCCCATCGCCTGGCGTAACGTCGCACGGCGTCGTAACCGCCGTCATAGCCGCGGCCGCGGAGCTCCTCGAAGATCCGGATCAACGTCAGCTGCTCGCGAGCCGACTTGCCTGCGTTCCCTGCCAACAATCCGTCGAGTTCTGCAGCCCACCGTCCCAGCTTCGGTCGCGGCTGGATGACACGCTCGTACTCGAACGAGGTCTCTCCCGACCTCAGCACTTTACGGACCGTGTTCCGCGACACCTTCAGGTCACGGGCGATCTCCTTGATCGTCTTGCCCTTGATGAAGTGCTCGCGCCTTATCCGGGCAATCGTCTCCACGATCAGCATCCCCAACCACCTGCTTCATGACGAAGCAGGCAGCGCAACAGACCAACCTGTAGGGGGTCAATTTTGGACGCCGATCCCCCGGCTTAGGGGGGCAATATTGCAGGCCGAATGACAACGTCGATCCAAGAGCCTGGCTTGCCGACGTCCTCGCCCGTATCGCCGGTCTTCCCGCATCGCGGCTGCACGAACTGCTGCCCTGGGAATGGAAGCTCCTGCACCAAGCCGGCAAATCCGACGATCAGCAAGCCGCCTGACCTTCACCCAACGCCATCACATATAGCTCGCCGTGCCCGCGCGCACGCGTCAATCAGGCGGTCTTCGGCGTATACGTGCCGTAGTTCTGACGTAGTGCACCCTGCGTCCATTTTTCGTGCGTCTAGCTCCATCAGCGAATTCTTGAGGGGAACGCTGGTTTTGGTCCAAGCCAGCGGGGCGTCGTCCCCTTCTAAGGGCCGTAGCTGACTTGCTCGCTCAGATCCTCGACTTTCGGGATCCAAGACGGCAGGTTTGGCTTAGGACCGCTCTGGCGGCCTTATAGCGCCAGCGGCGGTCCGTGGCCCGGTCGGTCCAGGAGAGCCCATGACGGCGTTCGAGGCGTCTAAATCGTCTCGCCTGCAGTCCCAACCAGGGTAGAAAGTGCGTAGCGGCGGGGAGCCTAAGTCAACGCGTACTCATCTTGTCCGGCGAGCCGATTTCCTTTGCTGCGCAGACTAGCAGGTGCGAGGAGATCCAATCCCCGGATGCATGGGCGCAAGGCTGGGAGGCGGATCTGGCCGGTCGCAGCCTCGATCCGGGTGGTCGGAATCGCTGCGATTTCTTGTCGGTTTACGGCTTTACATACGACCAGCCCTGCTCCTGCAGCTCCATGATGCGAGTGACGCCGGAGCTCACAAGTTGCGCCTGGGGGATGAGCGGGATGTCCTTGTTCTCCGCCTTGCTCATATTCTGCTTGGTGTTGCCACACGCCCTGAACGAAATCTCAGGTGTACTCAACGCCAGCGTTTCGATTCGCGCTTTCACGGGAGAAGTGTCGTCCCGCAACATGTGCAAGCCCGGTCCAAACGTAACAAATTCGATCGAAACCGACTGGCCAAGCTCCTTGTAATATTGGACGACATTGGCTGCATTGTTGAGCGCCAGGTTCATCATCGCTGGATCGTTGCTGTTGACCTGCAAAATGAGCCGATGCTGCGTCTTGGCAGACGTGCTTTGCTTTGAGGTCGCTGACGGCTTGACGCTGGTGCTCTTTGCCAGGGCGGGCGCCGTCACCAGTAAAGCAATCGCGGCTACGGCTTGAATTGCGGTTGCAAAAGTAAACATGGGAAATGTCCTCTCTGAATAATCAATTGTGCAGCTTAGCGTTGATGGGCGGCCAGTTGCATGCTTTGGCCAACTTGCTTCTTGCGCCTTTCAGCCCGTCCAACTGAAAAGTTCCCTCGCGAGTGTCGCCCGATCGCGTCGTGAGTCGAATCCGTATCTCGCCTTCGCCAGGAAGCGCTTGCAGCAAGCTCACGATCTCACCGGGCATGGCAATACCGCCGAAGAGCGATGATCCCACTCCGGCATGAGTGGGACTGCTACCGTTTACGGAATACGAAAGTTCGTAGGTGTCGGCACGCGGGGAGACACTCTGACCACCGACAACAAGAAAGGTGTTGCCGCCGCGGCAATAGATGAAGAGCTCCATTCGAGGGGCGTCTGCATTGTGCTTTGACCTTGTGCTTGCGATGACGATGGGCGAATAGTCGACTGGCGATGTCGTTTCGCTGATGATCCAGTTTCCCGCTACGGGCGGCGATTGCGGGGGCTGGCCCGACGCACCTCCGCTTCCTAACCACAAGGATGTCAGCAGCAAGGGAAGCCCGGCGTGGTTCATTGCGACACCTGCTTTGCACGCGGCTGACGATCCAGCCAGGCTTTTGCGGCAGGTGATCTTGCGAGGCCCGGGACGTTTGCTCCGATATTTATCGACTTCCACTTCGGATCGAAGCCAATGCCCTGCAGCTTTTCCATTCGCGAGAAAAGGTAGTCAACGAAGCGGGCGACGCGATCGTAGCGGTTTGAATTCTTTGGCCACTTGAATGAAAGCATTACAGTCGGGACTGCGATCGTCGACACTCGTTCGCCCTCTTTGATCAGGGCTGGATAGTCGCTGGGCTCGAGTGTTGACGGAAGATAATAGTCTTCGAATTTGGTGTCGTAGACGACCGGAAGAAACTTGTAGCCGGGTTCCCAGCGTCCTCGTGCAAAGGCGTCTACCGGTTTGGACGTTATGAAGACCACGCCCGCAACATCTCCCTGGCGCATCTGCTCCAGAGCGACCTGATGCGGAATGAATGTCTTCTCCACATCGATGCCAAGACGGCTGAAAATCAATGGGCCGGTGTAAGCGGCGGCCGTCCCTTTGGTGTTAAAGTTGACTTTCTTGCCGGCAAGATCCTGCAGACTCTTGATTTCCGGCCGAACGAAGATGTGCAGTTCCGACGGGAATAGGCTGAGCACGTAGTTCACGCGATTCTGGATGTCGGGTACCTGCGCCTTGTATTCTTCAAGCGCATCGAGATTGACAATCGCGAGGTCGACGCCGCGCAGATAGAGGAGGTCATTGAGGTTTTCCACCGGGCCTCGCGTGACGATGGGCAGAACGATCATGTTATGACCGTCGTCGACGACTCGTGCGATCTCAGTAGCGAAGCGTATCGGGGCCCCCTCGAGTTGGCCTGCGGCCAAGCCAAGGGTCCACGCGTTCATGCTGTCCTTTTGTGCCTTCTGCGCCGATGTCGCTTGCTTTACTTGGGGCGGTGAAGGGGCCTGAGCATGGACCAATTCGGTAGCAAAGACCAAAGTCAGCGCAGTCGTCATCCGAACAAGAAGTAGCTTTACCCAAAGACGCATCGTAGCCTCACACATATACCATTAAGAAATGTCACTGACGTAATGAATCAAGAGCAGTCTTGGCCTCTGAAATTCCACCGGAGAGAGCCCGTGCATAATGTTCACGCGCCCTCGCAATGTCGGCTCGCGTTCCGTAGACGTTCCAGCGCGACAGGACGCGAGGGTCATAGGTCTGCGCCAGGACAAAGCTGGCTTTGGCGCTTCCCAATTCAACGGCGCGCTGGAGGAACCCGCGCGCGCTATTGATGTCGCCTCGGGCGAGGAAAGAGTCGGCTCGTTCGACCAAATGAGCGATTTCAGGGTTCTGATCGAGAGGCGCTGGCTGCGGTAAGTGGGGCGTTATGGGCTTTCTGGTGGCGTCTGCGTCCGCAGCCGCTGTTGTGCTCTCTTTGGACTGCGCGGTAACATCAATCGTCTTGTTCGCTTCGGCAGCAGGAGCTCTGGGTTGTTCTAGTTGAGTGACCCTGGCCGAGGCATTGCGCACGCTCGCGAGTTCAGCCGTGACCGCAGCCGTCTTCTTGCGCTCTTCTTGCAGGGCGGCGCTCGTTGCGTCAGCGGCTTTTCTCAAGTCCGCCGTTTCCAATTCGATCTTGCCGGATCGAGCCGCTTGAATGTCCAAGTCGCGGCGTGCAGTCGTCAGGTCGTCTGCGAGTATCGTCGCTCGTTTGTGTTCTTCCTGCAGGGCAACGCTCGTAGTGTCAGCAGCTTTTTTCAGTTCGGCTGCCTCTTCCTTGGCCTTGTTGAATTGAATGGCCTTGGCGTCGATGTCGCGGCGTGCGGATGCCAATTCGGTTGTGAGCGAGGCAGTTCGCTTGCGCTCATCCTGGAGGGCCGCGTTCGGAGTCTCAGCGGACTTTCTCAGTTCCTCTTCTGCTCCCTTGGACTGAGCGACCTTGGTATCCAGGTCGCGGCGTGCGGCCTCCAAATCGCCTTTGAGCGAGGCAGACCGCTTACGTTCATCTTGCAAGGCCACGTTCGCAGCGTCAGCGGTCTTTCGCAGGTCCGCGGTGTCTTCCCCGGCTTTGTCGGAATGCGGGCCCCTGGCATCCAGGTCGCGGCGTGCCGCCGCCAACTCGCCCACGAGCGAAACGGTCCGCTTGCGCTCTTCCTGGAGAGCTTCAGTCGTAGCCTCGGCGGCCTTTCTGGCTTCCGCCGTCTCTGCACCCGCCTTGCCGATTTCGACCGTCTTGGCATCCAGATCGCGCCGCGCCACAGCCAGATCGTTCATGAGCGAAGCTGTTCGCTTGCGCTCGTCCTGCAGCGCGGCGCTTGTGGCCTCAGCGGTCTTTCTCCAGTCCGCCGTTTCCTCTCCGATCTTGCTGGATTGGATAGACTTGGCCTCCAGGTCACGGCGTGCGGCTGCTAGATCGCCTGTGAGCGATGCAGTACGCTTGCGTTCTTCCTGCAGGGCCATGGATGCGGTCTCGGCGGTCTTTCTCAGATCGACTGTTTCCTCTCCAGCCTTGGCAGATTGGACGACAGATATCTCCAGGTTGCGGCGCGCAGCCGCCAAATCGTTGACGAGCGAACCGGTCCGCTTTCGCTCTTCCTGCAGAGCAAGGGTTGTGGCCTCGGCAGTCTTTCTGAGTTCAATGGCCTCAACTCCGGTCTTGCCGGAGACGATCGCCCTGGCGTCGAGATCGCGCCGCGCAGCTACCAGCATACTCGTGAGTGAGGCAGTCTGCTTGCGCTCCTCCTGCAAAGCGAAGGCTGTTGTTTCGGCAGTCTTCCTGGATTCTGTCGCGTCATCGCCGGCCTCGCGCAGCTGAGCAGCTTTAGTACTTAGCTCACGACGCGTTGCGGCCAATTCGTTTGTGAGCGCTTCAATCAAACGTGTGGCGTCTAGATCGTCGGTTGGGACCGCAGTTCGTCCACCCGCCGCGGACTTTGCGGCGATGGGTTGAGGCTTGCTCTTTATTTCCGTCCCGTCGTCGACAAAGACGAGAGCTAACATCACACAGACTACTGCCGAAAATGCAATCAGCACCAATCGGGGGATGAAAGTTCTGATCGGCCTCGACACAGCAATATCGTCCTCAAACTCGATCTCATCTTGCAGGTCCGGAAGGCGTCGCTCGATTGGAGCAGAGGCGTGTTGCGACTGCTCTTTCGCGGCAAAATTGAAGCCTACATTCGTCATCAAGACTCCGCGAACTTTCTCGCTTGGAAGGCAAGGCTAATGGAGGCGGTTCAATCTTTTGTCAGCCGATTTGCAGGGCCGCCTTACACAAAGTACAAAAGTCGTGTGGGCAGCGTCTCGACGACGAACATTCGCTGCTGGAGTCGGAACATCTAATTCTTGCGTTCAACATAATTTTCGTTAGATTATTGTAAGATAACGATTTTTACTAGATAAATTTGCGATCGATTTAATTGTTATTATTCGGAAACTGAGAAGTTATTCGTGCGTAGCTGGCGGGTCGCAGGCCATGTCCGTTGAGGGCAGGTATGTAGGAATAGATAGGACCTCAACTGACGATCGGAGCGACCGGATCTTGTCGAGCTGAGGGAACTTGGCGCTAAGTGCGGATGCGTGGTTTCGCTTGCGTAACTTGATTCGTCTGGTCCTTTCATCCGGGCGGTCATCGAAGCTGCGGTTGCGGTGTTGGCGCGGCCACAGCGGTTCATCTCCTTGAGCTCTTGCCGTGTGAAGTTCGGCGTCCTCTTTGAGGTCGGCGCAACGTTGACCCGCTTGAGGGCCGCCTCTATCGCTTTCTGGCGAAACACTTCGAGAAGTGTCGCGAAAGGCGATAACGTTGCGGCTCCGGAGAGCTTGACGACTTCAAACGCGAGGAGCCGGTCGATGGGCGATTGGGGAGCTTCGTCTTGCTCGCCGCTTTCACCAGGCAAGAGTTGATGCGAAGTGCCAAATGCTCGAATTCGACGGGTACGGCCCGCTTGAGCTGACGGACACCGCGAACCGGACCGTTCATCGGGTCAAACCTCCGGTCTGAGTTGAGCGGCACGGCTGTTCCCGGACAAAAGCCAGATGGGCCTTGCTCCGCTTACGCGGGGATTTTTTTGGGGAAGCCGGTCGCTCTCCGGCTGCTGGGGAGGTGCGGCCCGGTCGGCATTCGACGGACCTTGCCTTAGCAAAACGGGGTGATGCTGGCCTCGTCATCTGGGGAAGGGGCGTGTCGAACCGCCGCGCCCAACAACGGCAATCATGAAGGTCGCCCGGTGCGGTGCTAAAGAAGCTTTATGTAGGTCAGTATCTCGCCAGCGATAAAAATTTCGAAAGCGTAGGCAGCCAGGGCCCTTTGAAACGTGAAGCTTGAGCCGGCGCCCGGCAGCATCCAGTCGTGGGGCTCAATATGTACGACGAACACGTCTGCGAGCCATTCAGTGTTGTTCGAGAAAAGATCCTTTTCGAAGCCTTCGATATCTATCTTCGCTATGAAAGGGACCCCGTTGGCGGCGTAATCAAAGGCATTTCCCATCGTCGTGATAGGCAGGCCGCTCGATGAACGCTCTACGCGGGATGCCCAACCCAGTTCGCCTTCGAGGACGTGGACAAAACCAGGCTCGGCTCCGATTGCCGCTCGAACGGGAATGATTTTATCGGTCAGTTCTGCGTTCTTCGTCAGAATCCGGAAGTTCTCGGGGTCTGGCTCCACAGCGACAACGATGCTGGCCGGAAATTGCTTCTTGAACCAGAGCGATGCTGCTCCAATATTCGCGCCCGCGTCCACGATGACCGGAGTTCTGCCGAAGGCAAGAATCTCTTCGTATCGACGGTTGACACGGTCCTCGAGAATCGGGATCGAATGAGAGATGTGGTACTGGTGAGAGCCGAAGACAGCTCGGACGGTATCGATGTCAGAGTCTCCAACTCTGACGTGAATCGGTTGACCAGAGACGTAGATTTTGGCCGTCTCTGCGCCGGTAAGCCGAGGGGCGTGGCGCATAAGGAAGCGCGGACCATACCGCATAACGTCTTTGAGGTTGGTCCAGATACGATGGATAATGGACATCGGTATAGTCCGGGTCCGACAATGGCTCGTACGTATTATTTCTGAATATTTCCGACCGGCTATTTTAGCGCCTCTGCCTTACAAGAGCCTTACCGCCGCAGGCTCTCAGCTTGGTAACAGTTATACCTCCAGCAGCCGGCTGACAATAAAATGTGCGGGCCGGCGAATTTAAGTTTCCGAATTAACTCGAGGCGCCGGCTATCAAGCTTAATTTGCAGCTTCGGTTGCTGCCGGCATTCACGAGCTACGCTGGGTCGACCGTACACTCCTTTGTCTCGTTCGTCCGAGCTTGCCAAAGCAGGGCAAGCTGCCACCATCCGCTTCGTCCCCGTTGCAAGATTATCGTTGAGTTTAAACTTTTGAAGACGTCGCAAAACACCAGTGAGGCAACGCTCGATCTATTTGAAATGCGTCGCAGGCTCACGGAACTGCGTTCGCAACATTCCGAGAATCTCGTCGTCGTGTCGCTTCTCAATCGCATGCTTGTCAAAGTGGCCCTTTCTATCGGCGCCGAGAGATCAGGCGCATGAGCAGCAAGTGCAGGCAGAATTTGCACATATCCTGCAACGAGTAGAATCCGTCATTTAGCGCGGTGCTTCTCCAATCGGAGCGCTCGGCGCGGCTGATCGACCAGCTGGCGCTCACCTTCGAAGAACTGGAAGCGAACGCGACGGAAGACGAATTGGCGGCGGAGCAGGCAGTCGTCAAAACGACGACGGTTGCCGGATTTACGCGCAGGCGCGCCGAGCGCAACACGTTCCCAGGCACCTTTCGCGCGAGCGGGTGGTGATCGATCCGCCGACGGCGTGCGAATGCTGCGGCGGCAGTCGCTTGCGCAAGCTCGGCGAAGATGTGACCCGAACGCTGGAATCGTCGCCGCGTCAGTGGAAGGTGATCGAGACGGTGCGCGAGAAGTTCTCTTGCCGGGACTGCGAGAAAATCAGCCAGACACCGGCGCCATTCCATGTGATCCCGCGAGGATGGGCGGGGCCGAGCCTGCTGGCCATGCTCCTCCATGAGAAGTTTGGCCAGCATCAGCCTCTGAACCGGCAGACCGAGCGTTACGCGCTGGAGGCGGTGCCGATCAGTCTGTCGACCGCAGCCGACGCCGTCGGAGCGTGCTGCACGGGATTGGAGCCGCTGTTGCGCCTGTTGGGAGCCCACGTCATGGCATCCGAATGCCTCCACGGCGACGACACCACCGTGCCCGTGCTGGCCTTGGGCAAGTGCGAAGTCGCCCGATGCTGGGTCTGTGTGAAGGACGACTGCCCCTTCGGCGGCTCAGATCCGCTGGCGGCAATGTTCTATTACTCGCGCGATCGAAGGGGCGAGCATCCGCAGGCGCATCTGACCAACTATAGCGGCATCCTGCAGGCCGACGCCTTCGGCGGATACACCAAACTCTACGAGCCCCAGCGAAGTCCTGGGCCTATCAGGGAAGCGGCCTGTTGGGTCCATGCCCGGCGCCCGTTCGTCGCCATGGCGGATATTGAGGAAAACGCGCGACGTAAGGCTACTGGCAAGAAGGAGATCGTCCTCTCGCCGATTGCGATCGAGGTCGTGCGTCGCATCGACGCCCTGTTCGCAATCGAGCGCACTATCAATGGCCAAGGCGCCGACTACCGAAAGGCTGTTCGCCAGGCGCAGAGCGCTCCGTTGGTTGCCGATTTGGAAACCTATATGTGTGAGCAGTGCGCCAAGCTCTCCCGCGGTCACGATCTGGCCAAGGCCATGAACTACATGTTCAAGCGTTGGAGCTCCTTCACACGCTTCCTCGACGATGGCCGCGTCTGCCTCTCGAATAACGCCGCCGAAAGAGCGCTGCGCGGAACCGCATTGGCAGAAAGTCGTGGTTATTCTGCGGGTCCGACCGCGGGGGGCGTCGCGCCGCCGCCATGTATAGCCTCATCGTCTCTGCGAAGATGAACGACGTCGATCCTCAGGTCTGGCTCGCCGATGTACTCGCTCGCATCGCCATCCACCCCGCCCAAAGGCTCGATGAGCTGCTGCCCTGGAACTGGAAGATTGCGCAACAGCAAGGCCTCGCGGCGAAGGCGGCTTAATGGGGCACGTCAACAAAGTCAACCACGTGTTCATTCTCAGCCATGTCGCCGAGATGCTCGGTGAAGACGAGGACTGGCTGTTCGAGGTCGCCGAAGAAATGGACACCGTGGATGGCCAGCTATGGGTCGTCGGCGTCGGTGAAGACGGGGTGATGGCGTTCACCGATGACGGGATCGAGAACCTCAAGGAGCTGATCACAATCCACAAAGACGACCCCAGCATCATCGAAAAACGCCGCCAAGCGCTCGCTGCGATCATGAAGCCGAAGACCGAGCAGTCCGACGAAATCTAATCCCTAACCGGTCGATCAGCGCGCTTGCGGCCTACAGCACATGGCTGCCCGGCGGCCCACGCCGGATGCGTACGAATGGACGAGCCCTCATCCCAAATATCGCAGGGGACTGCGCCGTAGTTGATCCAGACGAGGCAATGTCCGATGGAGGTAAAACTAGCTGGCGCGAATGAGGGCGCAACCGATGTTACGAATTAAGCTTGATCGAGCGTCCAGGAGTTAGTTCGGGAACCCGGAGGCATCTTTTGGCACTCAGAGCCGAAGTGAAGAGACAGCCCCGCCGCAAGGTGGCAACGATGCAAGAAGTGCCCCGTCTTACGCCCAGCAAAGAAGCTACAGCTCAATTCAGTTGCCGCGGCCCTTCGGCGCCGCATAGTTCCTATGAACTCCGACGTTTTCGAGAGGAGGGCTAGGGCAGGCGTGTTCGATGTAAAACAGCCAGCATATCCGCTTCCGGCGCTCAATCTCCGTGCGCGACGCGACAACCTCGTGCGACAATCAGCATTCAAGAGCGCGCAAATTTGAACGATTGATCGATGATTATTCTATGGTCGAGGGGCCGATGTCTAATGTGCCAGGACTATCTCGAACCACCGGGTCTTCAGTTGCTAACGGCGCAACCAAAGTTAATGCTGCGTCTCCATACCTCGATATCGTCCGAGTAACCGTCAGGTGCTACACTTGTATCGGCCGGGCTCGGACGTTCTGATCCAATTAGTTCTATTGCCCCGCAAGACTTGGATTCGAAGATCGCAAGCTGCTTCCTAGAAAGCGAATAGAGCGTGCAGCTATCAAGATAGTGGGTAACGAGCAGCGAGGCTGTTGAGCGACATCGCGCGCTCGGCCGCTCGGATCTGGCGTCTGTTCACGACATGCTTCAATTGCCAGTCGGGTCGATCAAATTGATCTCCGGCCCAAATCTGAGGGCAGGCATTTGCCGCATTGGTCGAGCACCCAAACGAAGTAATAAGCATCCTCCATAAGCTGACATTTTGAACTATGCTGGCCTGACTAGTTCATCGTCTCAAGGCAACTCGTTCACTCAGGCCAATCGCACGGAACTGTTTGAACCATTTTAGCGGCAGGCCAAGATCGTAGCCTCGTCGTCGCAGTTGTTGAGGAGTCCTCCTTAGAGCAAGTGCAATATCATCTTCCGACGCACCATTCTCGACCATATGCCTGAATCGCGCATCGTCGGTCGGCGTCCAGCCCGGATAATGACTTTCCATTGAAATCGTAACCTCAAAGCTCGTTGCGATGCCAGAATAAGTTTTCCCTCTGCCGCAAGGGAGGGGTAGCTCGCCGGCCAGCATCCACTGGCGTCCAATGGACCGGTCATTGAAATTGCGACCCAAAATGTTGAGGCGACTGGCGTCAACAATGATGGCGTCTCCATGTAAACCCGGCAATCGCACTATGAAATTAAGGTGACGGCACACGGTTAAACTCAATACCATTTCTTTTGCGGGACGCTCGCTGGCAAGCTCTTGCACGACACGCCAAGCTCGGCAGAACAATTGGAATGACGGAAACGTCCGTCTGGTTAATACGACTTCTATTTAAAATCGTCGTTGGATAAGCTTAGCAGCTTCGTCTGTAGTTGAAAATAGATGCTCTGGTACGAACAGTGATCTAGGTGTTCAGTCCCGAGGTCAAGTGGATGGGATCGATTCGGAAGCGGTCAGGCTCGTTTGCCCAAGCTGTGCAAATGGCTTCGGTAGGTGTGAGGCCGCGTAGCGTCTTCAGGCGCTTGGCGAAGTTGTAGCCGTCCAGGAATGCGCCGAGGTGATCTACGAGTTGGTGCTTGGTCTTATAGTGGTATCGCCGGACGGTGGCCTCCGTCAGTGTTCGGTTCCTGTGACGGCAGTCGCCTTCTGCATCAGTCGAGCAAAGGCATATTTCGAGGTGCGGTCCACAGCCACGAAAAGGTAGAGTTTGCCCTCCTCAGTGCGGACCTCGGCGAGGTCGATATGGAAGTAACCGATAGGACAGGCCTTGAACGGCTGCTTGGCGGGCTTGTCACCGGCGACCTCGGGCAGGCGGCTGATCCCATAGCGTTGCAAGCAACGGTGCAAGGATGACCGCGTCAGGTACGGTATCGTCGTTTGCGAGGCGTAGAGGCAGCCATCAAGAGGCAGCAGTGTATGCTTCGGAACGCGACGATCATCGCCTCTTCCTCCGCCGTCAGCACCGTCGAGCGCACGTCTTCGGACCCATCCGCGCATCGTGAACAAAGTTCCGCTTGCGCCATTTATCGACTGTCTTCTGATTAGGGCCGTGCTGAGCGGCTAAGTCTTTGAGCGGGGCTTCGATCGCTGTACTGCTGCTCGGACGGCGTGGGTGGTCGTGGCGCTGCCGTGAAGTATCTGTCCCATAACTCCTGCCGGAACGAGGGGGCAGCTTGGCTGAATCCCCCACACTCCGGGATCAGGCACCTAGCAGGCTTATCAAGGCGACGAGCCCATGCGGTTCTGGAACTTGTTAAGTCAGATGCAGCAGATGCTGGACGCCGGGGGCTTAATTCCGTGCTCGTGCTCGAAATGGATATGCGAAGACATGTGACCTTCTGACGAGCCCATGCGGTTCTGGAACTTGTTAAGTCAGATGCAGCAGATGCTGGACGCCGGGGGCTTAATTCCGTGCTCGTGCTCGAAATGGATATGCGAAGACATGTGACCCGACCCGCACCGACTAATGCCCGAGCCGTGTCGCGAACAACCTTGGCAGCTTTCTGCAGGGAAATCCGAGCATCCCCAACGCCGCGGGCAATTTGTACGATCTTGTTTAGCGGGCGAAAAAGCTTGGCTCCACGCGCATGTGCTGCTTAGGAGGATCGCAAGCGGGATAGGCAACGAAAACTCGCATGTCCCCCCACGTTGATTTCGTGACCCCGGTCGGACAGAACGGGTGTGGGCTTCGCTTCAAAATCTGCTGTAAATCTTGCTGTCTATTCGCGAATTGATCTTGGAACTTGGATCCGCAACGCCGACAGGCGCCACAGGAGGTGCGGGACCCCCTTGGATTGGAAACGGTTGGCGAACGATGAAGACATGGTTGACGACATTTGAGCGCTCTTGCTTAACTGCGCCAGCCGCCTGACTTCCGCCGCCGGCAGCCATGACAGAGCTACCGCCAAGGGTGGCGATCGTCACCATGTACACTATCTTGCAGACGCGCATGTCAACACCCGGAATAGCGCTTAGTACTAACCGACTTTGAAGGACATTGTTCCTCGCGTCATTCAGCTTCTTGAGGCGTGGTTGTTTGGTGTGCCGCCCTTGAGTTCTTCGTCCGCATCCGGATTTCTTCGAGGCCGTGCAACCCGCACGTTTGTGGACCTCACGCGCGCCGGCAACGGTAGAGCGTCGACGAGATGAGGTTTCCTTTCGTCGACATCCCGTCTGCCCACCATTCCCCATGCATTAAACATTGTCGTGTCCTCGACCTTACTGCGCAATAAGGCCGGTTGGCAGATCTCTTCGCGGAGCCAAGGGCAGTATGGACTGACCGATCGTCTTGATGTTCTGCCCTCTCAAGCAGACCGTGTCGCGGCGTTAGGTCGTCCCGATGGTCTTCCCGAGGCAGTCGACACTGTTGGTGCCGTTTGTAGCCAAGTGGGCATCGCCTCCGTGCCCTCATCCCGCCGGAACTATTCCGCATGCTTCGGGAGGCCATACGGAAACGGCCAAGCGGCAGAGCTTTGGTGGCAATGTGCTCTGCAGGGAGTATGGCGCCATGAGGACGATGTGCCTGGCGGTTGCAGTTTCGCAGATCGAGGTAAGTGCAACGTCGGCTAAGGATGCAGATAGCCAGGGTTGCCTGCGCTGCGGCCGCTTTCAAGAACTACCTCACCGCAAGTCGGGTGTCAGGGACCGGCCCGGCGTAAACGACCAGATTGCGCAGCGTCCTCTGCAAGAGCAGTAGTTCTGCTTACGCGCTGTTCAATGTGTCGCGCGGGATCAAGACAAAGGGCCGGACCCCCGTCGGCGTCTGGCTTTGCTGACTGTCTCAAGGAGGAAGCGATCGAGCTGTACAAGCTCTATAAGGACTAACGCGCACTCTGCAGCTCACTCAACGCCTCTCATGCAAAATGTTTTGACCAATTGGCGGCATTGTCCCTACACTCGCACCGAGTGCAAGGTCTGGGCATTGATGTCACGCAACGCACGCAAGCACATCGATTATTGCATCATAAACTTCTCCACATTAGCTTGGCGGATAATGCGGATGGCAAACGCGGGCTTTTACACGATGAACCGGGAAGTTCGCGTCAACAGCGTTTGCAGATTTCCGTTGCCCGCTTGAGTTGACGATTTTCCTGATCCTGTTCGACGGACTCCTCGAAAGAATCAGGTCTCCGCGAACGATCGGGCGACGCCACGGAGGGCGGCTGTTCGCCGGCGGAATTGAGCGGACCTTTCGACTTCTGTGTCGCGGAGCGACGTTCAGTCGTGAAGCGAGAGACCGACTGAGCGGCGTCGGGGTCGGGCCCCAGTCCATCCCATGCAGAATGCGGGCGCAACTGCAGACTGGTTTGCGCTTCCGCGGCTCCGGTCAAGCCGCCAACGAGCGCCGACAACAGACAAAGTCGCTTCAGTTCGCTGGCGAAGCGTCGTCGCCACAGTCGCGGTAACTCGGCGATAATCGCAGCCTCAAACTCGGAAAGATGGATGCACATTCAAAAAGCCGGTTGGATGAAATCCGCTCATTAAACCGCAATAGCGACGGGAGTGCAAGCTACCCACAAGCACTGTTAGATCGTGGCGATCCGGGCGTCAGCCTCGAACCGAGAACCGGAACTACCGCATCAAAGCCGCCCTTAGTTCAGCCGACGTTTTGCTTTCTGCTTTGCCGCTGCGTCTTCTATCCTTCGCTCGAGTTCCTTCTCAATCAAGGCCCGTACAGCGCGCCGCAGGCGCAGCAGTTCGTCGAGCGGCAGCTTTTCAAAAGTTTCCATGCTGCGGCTCTTTCCATTGCGCATGGTGCCAGCTACGGACGATCTCCCCGCCAGGTTTCAGCGGCCCGCTCACGAGTGGGGCTTGAGCTCGAGGAAAGCTGCCGGCCCGCTGTTGAGGGGGCGTGAATTGAGCCGTGCCGGCAACTTCTGTCAAGGGCACGTCCTTGGGCAAATCTTAAAATTCCAGGTGGATCAACGCTGCCTTGGTGCAGGAGGACGAAGGATACGGTCGTGGGACCGCTGATCAAATGTCATGACATCGATTCCGATGCTGAAAGCTGGATGACTATTCTCGCATCAATCGTGAATATTGCCCTGGCGCGTTTTCATTTGCATGGACAGCAAGGCGCTGCTCGTAGTGACGCGCCAGCTCAAGAAGCCGCTTCTTGAAGGGGTCGCCTTCTCAGCAGGGTCTCGTACGGTCCTGAGGCGTTCTCGGCGAAAATCATCGTCCATAATCACCAGCCTAGCTAAACGCGCAAATGTAGATGCTCGTGGAAGAAGCCGCAGAGCACTGGAAGTCTGTGAGTTCCATGTGCATGGGCCTTGACGATCGCAAATACGGAAAGGCGCCGAGTAAGGATCCGTAATTTTCTCGAATTCGCCGTCGAGTTTGGTAATTTTCGCGAGTTCTCAACTCTCGTCTGTCATCGATCAGTGCGGCGCGCCGATCGTCACCTTGGCGTGGACTGATCGTGGCCTTTGCGACAGCCCTTTTGACCTGGCTGGCCAGATAAAACTGGCGGTGGTCTGCGCCGTCGGAGGCACACGTGAAAATCCAAACGCGGACAGCGAGCTCTGAATTTCCGGAGAGGCACGTTGGAGCAACGGCCTAACGATCGCTGTGTTTGGCTTACGGAATATCTCCAGCAGCGAAAGCACGGCAATAGCTTTGTCATGCACAAGACGTCTCAGCATGCCAACCGGCTACCATGTAGACGCCAGCGACGACCAAGTTGAGGTCGTCGCTGTCGACTGGCCTCAGGCCTGCTCGATGTAGAATGCGCCCGCCGGTTTTCCCGTATGATTGCTCCGATCGGAGATCGACATGACATGCGGCCCGAACGGGGCGAGCGTACCTGTTGGGCCCGATGCATTCTTGAAAGCGAGACGGGACAGGGCGTGTTTGATCGCGTATTCGGCCAAGCTGCTTTATGGCCGGCCGCAAGCGACGTTTCGCTACTGCGATATCGAATCTGCTGCGATGCAGTGAGAAGGGTTTAACGAGCCGGGGGTGAGGGAGGGCTCCGCCCGGGCTGGCTGCTGGCGAGCCCTCGACCCCAAGCACATGACCGCGTTGCTCCCCACGCGGCCCCGTCCTGTCGTTCAAACTACGACGACCTCGTTAATACAATTTGAACCTGCTCGTGGCTGACTTTCCTTGGATGCTACCTGCGAGATTGCCGGTCCGCTGAGGGATGCGTCCAGCTCCAGAATCGTTGTGACGAAATCTATTTAGTCGGTCCCTGCAATGCAGGCGAGGAGGCTCGCCGTGATGAGGCGCCACAAGCCGAAGGCATGGACAGAAGACGAGTCCAGATCTTGATCAAATTGAGCAAGGAGGGCGTCCGGTCGGCCGAGACCGCGAGTACCTTGGAGAGGATGACCTTGCCCCTCGGGCTTAATCCAGTTTGAAGTTCGTTCTGGCCCAAGACGAGGACCAGAGCATGAAGCGCAAGCGATTTACGGAAGAACAGATCATCGGGATTTTGAAGGAGCACGAAGCCGGGGTTCCGGTCGCCGATCTCTGCCGCAAGCATGGTGTCAGCGATGCCAGCATCTACAAATGGAAGGCCAGGTTCGGCGGAATGGACGTCTCGGAGGCCAAGCGACTGGGGTCGCTGGAAGACGAGAACACGAAGCTGAAGCGGCTTCTGGCAGACGCCATGTTGGACAATGCGGCGCTGAAAGATCTCCTGGGAAAGAAGTGGTGACGCCCGCCGGGAAGCGGAAAGCTGTCGCTCATCTGGTGGATGCCCATAGGATGAGCGAACGGCGGGCGTGTAAAGCCATCGGCTGCTGCCGCATGACCATGAGATATCGGACGACCCAGGCTGACGATGCCGGCCTTCGCCAGCGCATGCGGGCGATGGCCGCCGCTTCGGCTATCGGCGGCTGCATGTTCTACTCAGGCGGGAGGGGTAGACGATTGCTCGCGCGCGTTACGAGGCGAGGGCGGCTTGTTTCCCCAAAGCGAGCCGTCTTTATGGATACCGAGAACGATCCAAATCGCGAATTCGCAAGCGTTGAAACGACCGCGGTTTGGTTTTTCGTCTTCCTCCCAGTATTTATTGTGCTCTTCGTGGTGTACCTGAAGCTGGGTGTGGGCTAATCGCTGCAGACCTTTGCATGACACAGCGTTGTGGACATCTTCGCGGGTAAGGCGGGTGGCTTTAGGCCAGTTCGGCCTGATATAGCCGTATGAAAGTGTTTGGTGATCTATATCACAGACGGTCGTGATGAATATTGGCATTCTCCGCCGCATTCTCTTGGGGGGGTGGGGATGAAGAGGCCGTCTCAGATCCTGTGTAAGGATAGCAAGCTTTTGTCGATAGCAGAGGTCGAGCAGAGGCTCGCGATGCTCGCGGAGTTGGAGCAACTTCTGAAGCGGAGGTCGGAAGCGGTGCTGCTCTCGAGTTCGTTTTTGTCGGACGAGACGCTGGCGGGCCGCAACACGCAAAGGTCCACCAACAATCTCTCGTGACGACAAACCGTTGACCCGTTCGTCAACCTCCTCAGCAACGTTATCAGTTCCCCAAGCTCAAATTCCTGCTCGTGGTTTGATAGCTCATGCTCGGAGGCATTATTGCATCCGGTGGCTCGCGTATGACGGCAAGCTGGTCCATCGGATCAAGCTGCCTTATCTCTCGTAACCAAGCGCAGCGGTCTCTAACCGATTGCGCAAGCTTCGCTCCAGCTATACGATGGCTGAAGCACTGACGACGAGCTTGCAGAGATGGCCCGCTGCCCTGGTCAGCTACGAAGAACAGGCCGGTCTAGGCGTCCGGGTCAAAGTCGTCGCGTAACCCGACGAGGAACTTGATCAGGTCGCAAAATATTGGAGAAGGCGTCGATTTACTGGTTGGCAACGACAGTCTGCCGAGCGGGTCTGCAGCGAGGCACAATCACTTCTGGAATGCGCAATAGCGGCGCCGTCTTCAGAAGGCCGATTGCGGTCAGCTGACGCACTTCTCAAGCGCAAACAGGAGCGCCTCAATCATGTTCCGCGCCTTCATTGTAATCTTCGCGCTTCTTATTCATCCACCTGTCTTCGCTCAAACGACCCAACCCATCGGTCGTTCGGGACGGCCTGTTCCAACGCAACCAAATCCAACGTTCTCGAATCCACTTGGGCACGTCGCGCCGATGGCGACGCCCAACGTCTACTATTCAAGAGACCGCAGCGGCCGGGCGACGGTCATTCGACCGGACGGTAGCGCGATCTCGGGCGGAACCCAGCAGCGACGCTAGTTCGCTGCGAGCGGCAGCCGGATCGGGGATCGAGAATGGTCTGATTTGGGCGCATCTGTTGCTACGAATCCCCAACGGGCACTGAATGACGATTCTCCAAGCTTGGTTTTTGACTGTGCATGAAGACGCGCGTTCAGTTCGAACGTCGTCGGAGACGGGCGCGGTCGTGACCTGGCTATTTACCTTTATCGTCGCCATAGGTGCTGCGGTTTTGATCGCGCATTTTGTCGAAGCTATGCGTTCTTAAACTCTGCAGGAAGCTCTCAGGGCGGCCTCTTCGGTTTCCTTCTGGTGCAAAGCAGACCAGTTGGTGACATCCGCGCACCCAATTTTGTTTGGCCTTCGAAAGACGAGGTCGTGAGCAATAATTCGCGCGGGTACGAATCAAACCCCCTCGATATTGAGGAGCAGCCTCGCACGATCGGTCGAGTAGTTGCTTGGCTTTTGCCTAGAATTCGACTGCTGGTCGCAGGGACCATGTCGATCGGTATGGGCTCTTCGACGGCGAGCCGCGCTCCGCAGGCCGGCGAATCTGGTCATCCTTCGTTCTGCGGTACGGAACTTAGACGCGGCAAGGAACAGAGGAGGATGGTCTCCAAATGCCAGGGATGGTCATCGAGGAGATCAATCGCGGACTGAGCTCCGCTAGACGTGATCACTAAAGCCGGTGTGTGGGCACGTCGGGGTCCGCAGGTCGCATCCTGCCAGAGACGCTCCGGCGAAGACGGGCTGAATCGGTCAACGGACGAACTCTGCGGAATCATTTTCCGCGTCTGAGCGCTCGCCCAAGCGGGCAAAAATAGGTTGCAATCAGCATACAAGGGCCAAACCAGGAATTAAATGTCGCCATAATCCTGCGTTTAACAGGATCTTGGCGAAAAAGCTGGGGTGATCCGATGAAATTTGTTGCCGAAATGGAGCGCCTTGATCTGGACGATCTATGGGCTCTGTATGCAGAGATGACAGAGGTTCTGGAACGCAGGGTCCGCGAAGAAAAGCTGCGTCTTGAGGAGCGTCTCAGAAAGCTCGGAGTTTCGGAACCCGCGCGCCGAGCCTACCCGCCGGTGCTTCCGAAATATCGCAATCCTGAATTTCCCTCCGAGACCTGGGCGGGGCGCGGGAGGCAGCCGCGCTGGCTGGTCGCGCAACTTCAAGCCGGCCGCCGTTTGGACGATTTCAAAATCCAATCGCGAGACGGTCTGCGCGCACAAGTGAGAATGGGGTAAGGACCGACCGGTCCAAGCCTGGCTATCACGCGTCTAAGTATGAAGACGTACCAACTTGCGCCATCTAGGCGGTCGTCGTGACGAAGCAGCGCCATGTTTGGCGCGGCTCCTTGCTTCTGCGTCGTCGACCCGCTTCTGGAGTTCGTTTAACTCGCGCAATTGCCTGGCAATGATCTCTATTCGCTGATCGAGCTTGCTCGCCATAATTTCACTGACACTGCGCACTGATCCCACCTAAATCCAAACAAGAAAAAAGGGTCGCCAAAACGCGGCGATACTAGGTGAGGCATTGCGGGCTTTCAATTGGCGTTCGCGTGACATCAACAACTCGCGTTGCCTAGGCTAAGCGCTTCACGACGACGCCCTCACGCGGTCCAACTGGACTGTTGCGCAACGAAAGTGGCTTGTGCCGCCATACCTGACCGGAGGGGCCACGGTCGGCATATACTTCCACGGCGCTTGGCATTTTCGTGCAAACCTGCGATTTGAACCTAGGCTGATCGTGTCCCTAGCGTGGTGTAGCTGGCGGCGGGTCACCGCGTTCGCCGGCAAGGCCGGGCCCGGTCAGCTGGCGATAGCCGTGATGCTGACGGTTGGATCATCGCTCAATGGCGATGAGCGTGTGGGCCTGAACCGACCGGCGACGCGTCCCTAAAAATGTTTGCAACGTTGCGGCTGCCAAGGTCACGAAGTGCGCCGTGACCTCCGGCGATCCATCAACACACTTTATCAAGCTGTTTTATTCTCCGCGAGAGCGGGCGATTTTGGATTTTCAGGACGCAGTCATTGCAGTGACCTGGACCCGCCGGAAACTCGACCGGATGGGGCGCGCTTCGATTGTTGGGGCTAGGCGAGCCTGGGAACCCAGAGAGCCGGCTAACGCAGACTGCTCCGTCGTACACGGGAGCGACGGGTCGATGCTGATACGTACCGAACCCTGCTTCTCACTTCAGCCTCGTCCACCCGCTTCTGTAGTTCGTTCAGTTCCCTAATCTGCCGAACGATGTTTCGAATTCTAAGGTCTAAGGCACCAACAGAAATCTGGCTACCATTACTCATACCAGCCCTCAATGAATAATCACTCGTCAATTAAGTAGTTGATTTTTAGTTCAAAAGCCGGGGCATTTCAAATGATAAGTGCTGCGGCCCTGGGAAAAAAGCGTGACCTTGGTAACCATAGGGTTCAGCCGCACCCATTCGACGTCAAGATCGCGGCCGCCGTGCGATCGAACTTAACGAATGTTTTTTGAAGCGCTAGAAGACGACCTGGAACAGGCTCTAGATCGTCCGTTCCAATCAATGAGCCTTGGGCGAGGCATTGCTTCCCGCCGCTCTGAGCAAATTGACTAGACTAGACGGGTGAGTGAACGAGCCCTCGTCGTCCGATCGCAGGAAAGGGACGTCCAGATCGCTCGGCCGCCTCCCAGCCCATTTCAGCCTCATAGTCGAGATCGACAATGACGTCCTCGAAGGCAGAAATGGTCAGCTGGATTGCGGCGATCTGATTCAGCTCCTCATTCAGAATCGGGCCGACCCGATTTTGGAGCGCGACGACCATTTCCCGCCGTCGTTCTTTCAACTGTACCAACGGCAAACCGTGATCGGACGGGTAGTGCATTTCAGTCCTCTCCATTTGGAACTGCATTAGTCTTTATCCAAATTTTGATGACATGCGGTTGCAAGATGAGTTCGAATTTTAGCGTTCAGCGACGTTCCGGCAAACGATCGTGAACTAGTGCGCAGTTCCGGTTTTGCACGAACTGCGCAGACGACATGCCCGTGTCGGGGTTACGATTAGCAGTGCCATGGCTCGAGGTGACTGGCTCCCCGTCGGACTCGGCAGCGCTTGAGAGAAGCTTTGGTCGGCGGATCTGCTCGCGTGGTGCTCCATGACTATCGGAACAGGGTGGTCCTCCCAGGCTGACACGGGTGCGGAGCGCGCCATCTCTTCGCCGCTACGGGCGCCAGAATTGCGACAGCGCGACATGATGACCGCATTCGACCGTCAGCTTTGAATGGTCGTAGGAAGCTCGTCCATACGTCTCTTGTGGCCGCTACGTGAGCGTGGCTATGGACCGCGTTGAGGGCTCGGGATTCATTGTCGGGTCGGGTCAACGCGGTCGCGGATTGGGGCCTGCTCGCCCGAAGCCGAAGCTGCATCACCGCTCGTGCATTGTTGAATGCTGCAAGATCAACCCGGAGCGCGCTCTTGCCTAGACGGCGCGATGCATCGTGGTAAGGCTAACGAGCGGTTTGAGTTGCGAACGCAATTGTCTGGACCGATGTTTGCCGGAGTCGTGGGATTGCCCGGAGGTAAGGCAACCGCGCGGCAAGGGGCGCCGTCTCACGTGGCGGCGTCCCGCCCAATAACGGTCAGACACCCGCGATAGACACAGTCGCTGGGGAAAGGTCATCCTCCTGCACCGTCATGCAATCCCGCCCTTCTTGTCCCGCGGCCCTCGGCGTTAACCGGCTGCGGGAGCTGGGCACCCGTTTGTTTCCGCGAACCACATCGAGGTTCCGACGCATCAAGGTCCGCCGCGTCCCCCGCGTACTGTTCAGCGGTGGCTGGCGAAGGGCGCGCGTCGCTTGCTAAATCGGACTGGCAAGGGTTGGCGAGCAGGTCCAAGGGACTTGACGTTGCAGCGCCCATCCAGGTCCGGTAGTTGATCGTGCTGCTATTGGAGAGCTTCTTCCATGATGTCGCGCATATTCATGATTGTCGGTTCCGCCGTTCTCTTCGTTTGCTCTCCTTGCGACAAGGCTGGGGCTGTCTCAGCAGAAGTGGCTAAGAAGTGTGAAGCGGCGGTAGTGGCGGCGCTCCCACCGGGGGTGCCATCGGACCAGACAGCGGGAAGCGTCAAGGGCAACGTCCGCGACCAGCGGGCCTACTTGACGAGTGCATCGAAAACGGCGGAACACCGCCCAGCGACAAGAAATAGCAGCATACCTTTCGAGCTTTCCGGCCTTCGTTCGGGCGAGTTCTTCGCGCCTGATTGGACGAAAAGGTAAATCGGACGCATCCATATCCGAAGCAAGATCGAGGAAGAGGATCAGAAACTCAAAAGGCTGCGATGGTCGTGGCAGGGGCACTGCAAGCGCTCCGGCAGCCCGGCGGCGAACACGAGACCGTGGCCGCGAGACCATCTGGATCGCAGGCCAGCAGCTCTCCTGGATGTTCGCAGATCAAGGGGCTGCAACCATATTCTGGCCGCGCTTAGGCCAAAGAAACCGCGCCGCTTATGTGCTCGGGACTTCTTGTCGAGAAAGGTTCGCTGCGGTCTCGACTCCCATCAAAGACCTGTAACCATCGACTGAGCTATTGCGCAACACGAAGCTGTGCTCCCTCGCTCAGCCATGGATATGGGCCCTGTATTCCAGCTGTCTTGTCGCAGTGCGGAGAATGGTCCGTTGGACTTTCAGCAGTGAGCCTGCGTGCCGGCTTGATCGCGGGGTGCGAATTCGGTGCGCGCCCCGGTCGCAAGCCTGCTGCTCACAGCCAGGATCCAGCGATAGGGCGGTTCCGAAGCATCTCCGTGAGGCGAACCTTGCCATGTCAAGTAGTTGCAACCAAGCCATTCGATGTCTAGCATAAATGGAACCAATTTCAATGGATCCTTGTTACCGGCTGAATTGGCGAGAGTGGAGTACGCTTTCGCTAAAGCAAGCAGGAGATTGGGCCGTGAGACCCAGGCCAGTTGGAGCGCTTGCGGGAGGTCTTGCGCTTCCGTCGGATCAGATGGGCGGGCTTCGAGCGCATGGCCAAACGGTGCGTTGGCTCATCCGATCATCGGGTATGCCAAGGACGGAGCGATCCCACGTGATCCGGTGTAGTCCTGAAAGGTGGAAAGGATCAGCGAGGACCACGTTCACTGGGACTGGCGATGGGAGCTTGAGGCCGCTTTGTGAGGCGGTGATAACCCGCATCAACTACCCGAGCCGGTAACGCCGAGATTGGGCCGGTTTCGCTGTTTTTTAAAATCAGTGCATTGCAGATGTTTTGAAATGCTACCAAGGTTCTTGGATTGATCCGAAAATACTGACATGTGCGTTCGGCGTCATGGCGGCGATGCCGATGCGTTACAGTTAAATATCTGATTTTAAATTACAAGTTAATTTATTTAACATCATGGATGTGCGATGCGAAAGCCGCAGACTTTTGGGGTGGCTTTCGTCGTTTCGCCGCTTTAGCTTGCATTGCTTTGTGCAGAGCCCTTGAGCTCGATTCATTTCCGTTCGGGCATATTGGAATGACCCGCTATTTTTTCGACATTCGGGACGGATGTGATCTCTATCCTGACGACATCGGGCAAGACTTGGCTGACGAAAAGGCAGCCGAAATCGAAGCCACACAATCGCTCGCCGGCATGATTAAAGATGATCTCGCCGCAGATCGGCGTGACATGGCTATCGAGGTTCGCACTGAAGAAGGGCCCGTCTTCCAAGCTGCTTTCATATTCGGCAACGGACGCATGAAGCACTAGCTGTGCTTCTGCATCGGAATGTTCTAATCACTTTTCAGCGGGCTCATGCCTCGTCAATCCGAGGTGTCGACGGTCTGAAGGCGAAGGCCAAATCGATCGCTCCGTGCGGCTCCCCAAAGTCAATGCTTGGCTCGAAGTGGCAGTTCGCTTTTGCTCTGGCGGCGCCACGCCGGGCCCTTGTTTGGCTGAATGACGGTCAATATGTCCGCGCCGCCAGAGACGTCGCGTGCTCTGGATCGTCGTAGATGGCGATCCTTGGTCGCGAGACATTGCAGGGAAAACCTGTCCAGTCAGGCGCTCCAACAACTGCGCGGCGCGCCTCCATCCACCAGAAATATGTCCGAATGCGTCGATTGTCTCACGTAAGCGGCGATTGCGGTCAGCGGCGTGGGCCAATGCAAACACATTTAAATGCCCAAACTCCATTGCGCACGCTGTTGTGATCTGCGCAGGTGAGTGCCGCGGCGCCTCTATTTGAATACCCGTTGGCGCCGCCAGTCCGAAAGCCCGGTTGCCTTCCAAAATGAGTCAAAATGTGGCTCAAGGAAAACCCCGGAACCATCGGCGGCTTGGACCGTTTTTTCTTATGGTCCGCGTCTCAGAACGTGTATCTCTAGAGATTTCAATCTTGCTTAATTAAATCGTTGGGCGCATTGATGTGCGTCACGAAGAGGCTTGGATTCGCGTGAGGGATTATGGATTACGGCCAGTTGAAAGTGTTGTCCGTGGATGAGCTCTGGCTTCTGCACGAGGAGGTCACCTCCGAGTTGAGCAGAAAGATCGAGGTAGAAAAGGCCAAACTCGAAGAGCGACTTCAGAAGATAAAAATGGCAACTACTAAGAGGGGCGGGAGGGATGGTCACCGTCGCCCATATCCGAAAGTGCTGCCTAAATATAGAAATCCCAAAAATCCCAAGGAGACCTGGTCTGGGCGCGGGAAACAGCCGCGCTGGCTGACGGCCCAGCTTGGGGCAGGCAAGAAGCTGAACCAGTTCTTGATCTCGCGGCCGTAATCCATTCGGCTAGAAGCTTGCCGATATTGCGAAGCCCATGCGACTCGCGGCGGGCAGCATCGAACGTTCAGGCGGAAACAAGCATCCGACCGTTGAGTGTTCAATGCATCCCGATCCGGCAGGCCAGAGTTGGCCGCGTGGTAAGGTTTTGTCGGGCGGTCGCACAGTCGAGCCACAGACATTTGCACGGAGACGCATGCACAGGTCTGCCGCCAGTCGTCGTCTAACAGCTCTCAACTGCCAGAAATAACGGAAATGCCTGAACGTACAGTGCAGATCCGCGTGCAGTTGTCCATGACGTGCCTTCCGTTCAGAGAATGTCGGTCCGTTTCCTTAATTTGACTTCGTCAGCACATCTCGCCAGGTTTCGATCGCGGCGATAGATTTGCTCCACAAAGGAGCGCTATCCGCCCCGGTCGACCGGAGCGATTGAACAAGTTCGTCTATCGCGGCCCAAGCCGCAAGATAGGCATCGACTCCGCCGGGTACGACAGCGCTCTCCTTGTAATCCGAAGCGTCAGCCAGGAGCTGCTCGACCATTTTGATGGCGGCGCGTCGGTCGGACAGTTTGGCGTGACGGACCACGAGCAAGGCGTGCTTGGCACTCACGAGCGCCTTTTCGACCAGAAGCTTGTCCGCTGCAATTTCTTTGGCCATCAATCAGGCCCGCCGACAATGTGATGAATAGAGCAATAAGGGAGCAATTCTAGAATTGTAGCGAGCGCATGCTCGATGTGCAACCAATGAGAGAGGTCGCTTCGACGCCCGGAACGTCGTGGGTCCAGGCTCGGTTTGATCAGAATTCGGGAACGCTTTCTGGACTGCATCGCACGACGGTGAGCCGGGAGGCTGTCAATTCATCGGTCCGAAGTGTTTGCCGGGATCCGCGCGGTCACCGGCAAACAGGCCTTCCCGGCCACACGGGCTAACATGGCGCCTGTGGCGGCCCCGGTTACTATATGCTCAAGCGCCCTTGTCTGGCTGGCGCAGCGGTCAGCCGCCTTGCGGTTAGCGCCCCCGAAAACGCCTAAACTCCTGGTCGTGCGGCGCAGTGCCCCTAGCTGGCTTTGCCTCTGTGCCTTCGCCGCATTAGGTTGACCAAATCTGAGCTGGATAGAAGCCCATTTGATGACGTTGGAGCCAACTAGAACTGCGGCAGGCATCGCGAATACCGCACATCCAGAAGTGGAATTTGCGCTCGTTCTGGCTCGCACAATTGACGCCGTGCAGGGAGATCCGGAGCAACTGCGCCAGGTTATCTATGAGTTGGCGCGGCAGAAGCTTGAGCAATTGCAAGCCGGCGATCCGGCTGAGCAGCAACGACTGGCGCTGGCGCTAGAAGTCGCGATTGCGGGCGTTGAAGCGAATGCGAAGGGCGGTCCGATCGTTCACGACAAGATCCGCTCTGCTGCGATACCTGAACGCTCCTTCCGCATAGCCGCGACCGTCGCTGATAAGACGAGCATCTTGGCAGCCGACAACGAATATGAATTTGGCGGATCATCACCCGTCGAGAATGTGCGAGGTTCTCGACGCATGTTGATGGGGCAATCGCAACTTTTGCCGGCCCTCTCTTTACGCCACTTGGCAATGTTCTGCTTCGTCGCCGGCGTTGTTGTTTGGGCGATCACGTTCGCAGGACGGACGTCATTGCCGACGCCTCAAAGGCCAGAGCCGATCCAGCCCAAGACTGAACTCTCGGTCCACAACAAGAGTTCTCAAGGTCCAACGGTCGAAAAGGCAATCCACGAGAGCAGGCCGCTCCCAGCGGCATACGGGGTATATGCGGAGCAGGGCGGCAAACTCCTTGCGCTCCAGATGTTGCCCGGGCATGCCCCGGATCCACGCGTTGCCATTTCGGCTGCGATTACCAAGCCCAGCGAAACGATGCTTCCAGATGGCAACGCACATTTCATAGTATTCGACAAGGACGGGCAGGGCGCGCACGAATCGGTTGAGGTGCGCGTGATTGCGCAGGTGAGGCAGGCAACGAATTTTGACTCGTCGGGCAAGCCGGTCGTCGCGCAGAAAGGCGGCACCTGGGTCATCCGCAACATCTCTGTTCCTTATCAGACGATTCCTTTGCAAGGGAATCCGCAGATGTACGAGATTCGATCCCGGGAGTCAGGAAAATCACTTCCTGCTGGGCGCTACGCGCTCATTGTACAGGGGAAGTCCTTTGAATTTTCAGTTGCAGGCCCGATCACGGACAAGCGCCAATGCCTGGAAAGTATTTCTGCGGCCAATGGCGTTTTCTATACCGAGTGTCCTGACACCTAGGTGTGATCGTCCGTTGCTACGCCTAATCTTCGCGCTCCAACTTCGTTGCGACCGCGCGCATCCGGCTGCTGGCACGGACGATCGCTATTTTTGCGCGGCAGGTCGATCGAGCCATTCGAGGAGTTGCCGGAGGTTTTCCGTGGTATCGTTTTCGGCCGGCGAAGGTGCCTCCGGCTCGTCAGCATCGTGGTCAATCCGTACAGCGTCAGGCGCTCCGTCTTGCTCGCGTGTTGTAAGCACCACGGGGGCGTTCGTCCGTTTCTCCTCGATCGCTGGTTCCGAACGATCTGGTCGCGGCGCTGGTGTCAGGCCTGCCGGCGATTGATCGAAAATCGCCGCGGAATCCTGCATGTCGACGGAGAAATTGGCGATCGTCTTAGCTCCAACATCGCCATCAAGCCCGGAATCGAGCCTGTAAGACGCAACTATCGTGCTCAATATGCTCGATAGAAGTGCCCTGTTTTCGAATATCAGGTAGGTTCTGGCGAACTGTTGTGCGTACTTTGCGCCGCATCTTGCTAAAATTGCCTCGGCCTGCGCGATGTCGCGATCGCCTTCAGCCAAGTGTCGCCAGCGGTCCCGATCGAAGCTCGTCGACTGCTCGCAGTCGGCGGTCCGGCCGACAGGTCGCACAATCGGTCCGATCGGCGATCGAACGTCCTGCAGTTTTATTGCCTCTTGCTTCCTTTCAGCAGCTTGCAAGACAAGCAGGCCGGCTCCCATCGTCACGAACCCGACCGCAGCCCAATCGATGGAAGCACAAAGAATTAACCCGATGAGCAGAAGTACAGAGCCAGCAATACGCATCATCAACCAAAGAAAAAATATGCTAAATCGCCGTAATCCTACCGTGTTGTCGTTTCTTTGACAATATAATTGGCATGCGTCGATATTGCCGTTGTCGTTCCAGCGATACTTGCCAGCCCCTGCGGATCTGCGTGCCCCTCAGAAGAGCCTCACATTCCCATCGCTTCCCGCCGATTAGCCTTTTACAGGCCTAGGAAAAGCACATGACGCCTTCGTTGCAAGATGCCCGCCTCCGGCAGCTCAGCGATAAGGGAGTTAACGTCGTCGATCCGCGCCAGACTTTTCTAGACGACGATGTCGACCTCGACCGCGTGTTTCCCGAAGCCATACTGTTTCCTGGCACTCGTCTGGCGGGGCGCAAAACGCTTGTTGGGCCGCGCGCGAAAATCGGGAGCGAGGGGCCGGCGACGGTGATCGAATCGGTCATTGGTGAGAGTGCTGAGATCGCAAGTGGCTATGTAACCGGCTCGGTCTTGCTCACCAAAGCGCGAATTGGTGCAAACGGCCACGTGCGCGAGGGGACGCTGCTCGAGGAGGAGGCCTCCACGGCCCACGCGGTGGGCCTGAAGCAGACTGTACTGATGAGCTTCGTCACACTTGGATCGCTTATCAATTGCTGCGACTGTCTGGTTTCAGGTGGACGGTCCCGCTCAAATCACACCGAAGTTGGAAGCGGGTTTATTCATTTCAATTTCACGCCATGGGGCGAGAGTGGCGACAAAGCGACCGCATCACTGTTTGGCGGAGTTCCGGACGGTGTTTTCCTCCGGGAAGAACGGATCTTCATCGGGGGCAGTAGCGGAATGGTGGGACCCACTCGAATAGGCTTTGGATCTTTCACTACGGCCGGGCAGGTTATTCGCTCGGACGTTGCGACCAAACGTATTCGTTCCGAATCGCAGCGCGAGGTGGACGCGCCTTGGGGATTCGCGGCACCCAGAAAAGCCGCCGATCGCGTTGAAAGAAACCTCGAATATATCGGTCACCTGGTCGCGCTGCAGGCATGGTATCGACGAATGCGCAAGGCACGTGTGCCCGACGATGATGTTTCGCTACCCCAGCGTCTGACGCTCGATGCCGCGATCGCGTTGCTGGACGGCAACATTGCTGAGCGATGGGTGCGACTTGGTCAGTTTCTCGGCCAACCGCTTCCACCGATCAAATTTCCAGCAATCGATTGTCCTCTTCAATTGAACAGCGACCCCGGCCCGCATATTAGCTGGGTCAAAAATCTGTCGCCTGAAGAGATTGCGTCCGGGCGCCGCTGGCTACAGGACACGGTTGACGCGGTCGTGATTGCCAACAGGCCTTCAGTTGGTTAATCGCCATGCTGTCTCAAAAGCCTGACGGGATCGCCCGGGAGCTCGGCGGCTGGTTCGTTCTCGGACTGCAATCTGCCGGCGGCCACGCTAATGCGCCGTAAGGCACCCCGTCACGCGACAATTGCGGGTTATAGGTCGGATCTTCCAAAAGTGCCTTTCCCCATCGCGAACGTAGCTGATTAAGCTCGCGATCGAACCTGTCCCGTCGGTCGGGGCGGTCGTCCTTGCCTCGACTTGCAGATTCAAGGTGAAGGAGCCGTGCGTGCGGCGTCAGTACGATGCGTTTGCCAATCTCACGCAATCGAAGACAATAGTCCACGTCATTGAATGCAACGGCAAAATTTAACTCATCCAGCCCGCCAAGCCGCAGATAGTCTGCGCGACGCGTCACCAGACATGCTGCGGTCACGGCGCTGCACTCGTGGGCTATGCGCAGAAGATCGAGATACCCCGGATCGCTGCCGAGCCTGTCTGTAAAGGCGTGGGTGGCCGCGAAGTTCATCCCGAGAACCACGCCACCATGCTGAACGACGCCGCCCGGCCAGGTCAAGAGCGCGCCTGCCGCCCCCACATCCGGCTCTGCAAGGCGAGACAACAGTTCGTCGAGCCAGTCGTCTGACGTCGCCTCGATATCGTTGTTGAGAAGGCATAATACATCGCTGTCAACCGCAGCCGCCGCGCGATTGTTGAGCTTGGCGAAATTGAAGACGCCTTCGACACGAATGGTTCCGATTCCCCGACGGGGCAGATCGGCCAAATAGTTCAACGAATCCGGATCAGTGCTATGATTGTCGATCACGAGAATATCTGCCCCGCTGCGCGCGACAGCAGGCGCAATGCTGTCGAGACATGTGCGTAGCATGGCGGCTCGATCACGAGTCGGTATCAGTATCGTTGTCTTCTGGCGTTGCCTCACACGTCTCACTCGCACCGCGGGAAACAAGCTTCCCTCGGATGGAATGACTTCCGATCTGATGGCACGCGCGATGAGGTGCCGTTGCGTGGCGGATTGCAGGTAAGGCGTGCAGTGAAGCCGGTCCAGCTTCGGCAAGGTCCCCGCCGAGCCTGATAAATGCAGGATGGCCCGTTGCGGCCCCGTCCGGTCGAGCATCGAGTTGAAAAGCCGATAAAGATTGTCAGGCTTCGAACGCAGCAGTTCAAAAGCGGCGTCGCGCCGAACGGCGAAAAGGTATGAGCAATAGCCCTGTTCGAGCATTCGTTCATAGTCAAATGCTGGCAAGGCGATTGGCCACAATCGACCATCGTCGGCGAGAAAGTCGAGGTCGCAATAGACTGCCGACGCATCGGGGTGGTCATCGAATGCTGCCGAAATCCGTGCCAAAGCATTGGGCGCCAATTGAATGCCGGCCATGACAAACACCAGGATGTCCGCCACTGGGTTCGTATCTGTTAGAAATTCAGAGACGAGGGCAGGATCTATCGCGGGGGGCGTTCCCTCGATTACGGCCGCAGTCCACGCCTCGTGACTCTGGCTTTGCAATGTCGCGAGTGTTTGTTCTGAGTCTCTTTCACCGGCAACGACAACGGCAAGTTCGAGCTGGCTAGGGCTCGGATCAGGCAATGGGAAACGCTCAAGCCAGGCTTCATAGTCCGCAAAGGGAAGCGAGGAAGGAATGAGCTGGTCGTAGAGTGTGCCGCGAAGACGCTCTGCGCCGTTATCTCCAAGGGAAGATAGGATTGCGGAAAGTCCGTCAGGGAAGGCGACGAACGTTGCATAAGGCATCAATTCGCCATCACCTTGACGCAGGCTCACCCGGTGGACGCAGCCATCTGCAAATCGCTGTGGCAAGTTGAAGTCGAACGCGCGAACATTGCGGCCCGAGTGGGAGGAGCCATTCTCGTCGATGCGCGTCCACTGAGTGGCGCGCAATTGCGAAACCGTCTCGCCATCCACAACGGCATCCAGGACAGTCTCGAGACTCGAGTCAACCCATCCATGGAAACGAAGGCCGCCTAGCCAGCGCAGGAAGCTTTTGGTGCGCGTATCATCGAACGTACCCTTTCGCGTCGAATTCAAGTCAATCGGAAGGCCAACCCCTGTCCCTAGATTTGCGATCCGCGCTTCGACGGTACGCGCCGTTGATAGATGATCGGGATCGAGCAACAGCTCAAATCCGTAGCGCGCATTCCTCATGCCCCGGTTTGCGAGCTCGGGAACGAAGCTCGTAGCATGACAGGTTTTAATCACCAGGCCATCCAGCAGAACGTCAACGGTAAAGTTGCGCCCGAGGTCTTCTGGATCGAATACGAAGCCCGTGAGCGTCCCGTCAGCGGCCAGAGCAAGCCGACTAACTTGGGTTCCAGTCACGGATTTCGGGGTTGAACCTGGTTGGCCGCGGGAAGCTCGGATCATGTTTGGGGCGCTCCTGTCCAGCTTGCGAGAGCGTCGGCGAGCGCCGCGTCATCGATGTCTGGCGAGATCGGAAGATCACCGGGTCTAGGAGCGACCAGGCGATTTGACCAATCGCAATAGGCAACCTTCCTGTTGGCTTGCCGGACGGCTTCGATGGTCGGATGGCCGAATAGAGGATCGCCAAAGTCAGTAAAGAGCCAGCTCGGAGCGTGCGGCAGCAGGACATCGGCGAGCTCTGCAAGGTGCGTGTTTCCCGTGACAAACAGATTAGGGAATGACATGAGCTCGAGGTCGTTCAAGGTTGCTCCGGCCACAACAATGGATACTGCCTCATGCTGCAATCGCGCGGCGATCGCGCGGATGACGCGAAAGATGACAGGCGATGATGATACGGGAACGATGGCCAGAGTTCTGCCAAGAGGCTGGCCGCTCGGAAGAACCAGCGGCTCGACTTTCCAGGACCGGGTGTTGATCGTGCGTCGCGGCATGCGCGAGCGTGCAAATGCTTCGGCCGCCGGCGTGGGGGCAAGGAGCGGCGCCTTTGTACTCAGTTGAGACGAAATGCCCTCCATATCTGCCGTGATCCAGGTGTCAATTCGGATGGCCTGGCTATGAGCAAGTCTGGTGAGTTCCGCGTCTACGGCCGGGTCGAGGACTTCGAGCCGCGTCGGCCGCAGATCGGCAATGATTTTGGCAGCACGATCCTTAGCCGCGTCGGAGGAGAGGTCGATAAAAATCGACTGTGGGGCACTTTCATCGTACGCGGAAAGGCGCAGTCCAGCGAGGTCTCGAATGATGAGGATAGCGTGCTCGCCAGCATTCGCAATTTCGGCGGCGCGCGCCCGTGCAATATCGAGGCTCGATCCCATGGCGGTAGCGATGAGAACGGAATCACGATCGAGGCGGCCTAAGCCGCGCTCGATCGTGGCGCGTGCGAAGCGCAAGGGGTCAACGGCTTCAAATGCCAGGCATTCTCTTCGATAGCCGGGAAAGCGCTGGTCAAGGATGTCGAGATTGCGCCGGACCAGCTTGCGCTTTTCCTCGCCAAACGACCGTGATCCGTGATGACCAACGAAGACCGAAGCCGAGCATACGCTCCGAAAACCGCTCGCACGGGCGCGTAGGCAGAAGTCGACGTCTTCGAGATAACCCCTTTCATAGCTTTCAGAAAGTCCAATCACTGCGTCCAGGCAGGCTCTGGTGACGTAGAGGCAAAAGCCGATCCCGCTCGGTACATCGACGACTATGCTCTTGTTGGTTGCCGCGGCTATCCGATCCAGAGCAATGAGTTCGTCATAGCCTGGCATCGGATTTTCTTGGTTCGGTATGGGAAAAGAGAAGATGTCGCCGTTATTCGAAAAGGGAGTAGCAGTTCCGATGTCCGGTGCCGAGTGTGCGGCGGCAGCCAAACGTTCGACGAACCCCGGGGGGACGACCGTATCCGCGTTGAGGAGGACGACGTCGCCATTTTTCACTTCGGATAGCGCACGGTTGATCGCGCCGACGAAGCCAAGGTTAATCGGATTGATCAGCAGGTCGATTTCGTTCGTGGCCGCAAGCTCGAGCAGGTGATCTCGAAGCTCTGGATCCGGGGTCGCGTCGTTTACAACCAGGATCCGATAGGCACTGTCGCGCGATTTTGTCTTCGTGCCGGGGCTGGCAGTCCGCGCTTGAATGAGACTTTGTAGGCAGCTCCTGGTTGCCTGGAGATCGCCATACACCGGCACGATGATCGTGGGCAGAGCATCGGACACATCGGCAACCGACTTGCTTGTCTCGCCCCGCGAGAGCCGTTGTGTGCAGCCGAGGTTCGGCGGAAGCCGCTGAATCTTGAACGCCTCTCCCTCGGAGGTCATGATCAGCTGCTGAGGTCGCTCTGAAGGCGGCCGACGGAGCCGGAAGCCGGTTGCCTTTATCTGACGGCTGGCCAGTGGATGAAACGGGTCTGCGACCAAAACGCTGGTGAGAGTGCCGTCTTCGAAGGATATCGTTGCCTCGATTTCGGCTTCGTCGCCCCAGGCAACCCAGCCGGCCACGTGACTATCAAAGACAGAAACGGCAGCCCATCGACGTTGGCCGGACGCTTGAAGTACCGCAATGGCGCTTCGGACCGTGTTGGGCGCTTCGTCATGAGCGATCAGGTTGGACGCTGCGGCCCGGCGACGCTCATCTTCGCTCCAGAGCAGCATCCGGCGATTTGCGTTGATATCTGTCGGGGCAATGCTGAGAGCTTGTGCGAGATCGCTGAGGGCGGCCTTTTGCCGGCCAAGATGCCAGTTCGCCTCGGCCCGCAGCACAAAACAATGCGCTGCCGGAGGAGGATCTATCCGACACCGCCGGTCCGCATAAGCCAGCGCGAGGTTGAAGTCTTGAGCCGAAAGGGCACGAGCAGCCCGCCGCTCGAGCAAAAAGTGATGTTGCAGACCTAAATATGCGGTCGCGCCATCATCTTGCTCCGATGCCATTCCAGCCGTCCTGCCCTCGCGATGGCGACTATCGGTAGCCGCTGTTGCCGGTTATCTTAGTCGACCGACGTGGTCTGACGGGGCCTGCTGCGAAACACCCGGACTCGACCAGAACCAGAAGGTTTTGAGGTGGTCTTGGCGGGGGTGGCGGCCTTGTTGGAAGCTGCGAGCGCCCTGTCCGCTCTCTCGATGGCGATCCGCAGGCCGATCAACGGCTCACGGCCGGTCGGACCCGATAGCACCACGCGTTGGCCGATCGCCCGAAGGGTTGGCGCGTTCAGGAAGAGAGCTTCAGCAACAAACTCGTATTCGTTGTTTCCTGCCATCTCGAGAACCACGCCCGTAAGCGGCATGGCGCGACCGCGCGTCCCTGCGAACGCACCAAGAGAGACCATCTTTCCGCTGCCCGATTGTCCCTTCAAAAACTGAACCGCGTAGCGGATCTCGACGCCGTCGGGCCGGTCGGCCCAGTCCAACGCAATGCCTTCGATCCGCGATGGGGAGGCTGGACCTGCGATCCAAGTGTTCGGACCCGCCGTCGTATCGCCAACACCTGCGACATGAGCGAGCACCTTCAGTCCGTCCCCCTTCACGGCAGAGCCGGTCCTGCCACTTTCGACCCGGCCGTGTGAAACGGCCGGTATGCGGCCGGGTTGGATCGGCTCGATGCGCACGACTGCCGCGCGGGAACCGCCTGGCCGCATCGGCAACACCTCGATTTGGAGGCGGCCGGGCGATCGAGCCCTAATGACGAAGCCCGAATTTGGCCCCCACAGTGTCGGTTCCGAGGCGTCGGGATGCAGGATGAACTCGAAATGGCCTTCATCGCCTCGTGCGGGCGCAACGATCACCTTCGGCGGAACAGCAGGGTCCTCGGCGCTCCGGTAATTTACAAAAAATAGCCCACGGTCGAGATCAACCGTCTTTCGCTGATCAGCTTCGCTCATAAACCGCCCCTGTTGGGCCATTGCGCTTGGCAAGGTCCGAACGCTTTAACTGTATCCAACTTATCACAGGCCTCAGACCTCGCGGCCGGAAATCTTTGTTATAGTGAAAGTCACAAGGTTTGAGCCGAAGGGCGGCTGGAGATTTTGTTAGGCGATGGCACTGCGGGTGAGCTTCCCATTTGGACGCAAAGTCAATGAAAATATTGTTTGTCCACAATAATTTCCCCGCCCAGTTTCGGAATCTCGCAGTCACCCTTTCACGCGAGCCCGGTCATCAGTTGGTGGCAATTGGAGCGTCGACTTCTCGGGCGATACCTTCAGTTAAGCTTACCAAATACGCGCTTGCCGATGCAGACGTTTCGATGACGCACCCATTCGCGAGGCGCTTCGATCTCGAGTGCCGACGCGCGGAACAAGTACTTTATAGCTTGTCCAGCGTCGCGGCTTCGGGGTTTTCTCCAGATGTAATTCTTGCGCACCCTGGTTGGGGCGAAACGTTGCCGCTGCGAACCGTGTTTCCGCGCTCCAAATTGGCAGTTTATTGCGAGTTCTACTATGGCGCCAAGGATCGCGACCTCGGGTTTGATTCGGAGTTTCCTGAGCCGGGTCTGGACGGCTATGTCGGGCTGCACCTGAAGAATGCCGCGACCCTTTTGGCTTTATCCGAAGCCGATCTCGGTATCTCACCTACCTCATGGCAGCATTCGACGTTTCCCGAGCACTATCAAAGCATGATCGATATCGCTCATGAGGGGGTCGACACCGACGTAATAAAGCCCAATCCCGCGGCGCGCCTTACGCTGCCCGGCGGGCGCGAACTCACTCGCGGGGACGAAGTCATTACATTCGTGGCGCGGAACCTCGAACCGCTCCGTGGCTATCACGTGTTCATGCGGGCGCTTCCGGAGATCCTGGCGCGGCGACCAAATGCGCAAGTCCTGATCGTGGGAAGTGACGGGCTGTCATATGGGCAGTCGCCGCCTGCAGGCACGACCTGGAAATCGATCTTCCTGAACGAAGTCAAAGATCAAATCGATGCTAATCGCGTCCACTTCCTTGGTCGGGTCTCGTATCCTGTCTTTCTGAGCGCTCTGCAGGTCTCATCCGCTCACGTCTATCTAACCTACCCATTTGTGTTGTCTTGGTCGGTGCTTGAGGCGATGAGCAGCGGCTGTGTCGTAATTGGGTCCGACACCGCGCCCGTGCGAGAGGTTATCCGCCCGGGGGAGACTGGCATTCTGGTGCCGTTCTTCGCGGTTGACGAATTGGTGGCAAAGACGGTTGAGGTGCTGGCGAGCCCATCGAAATTTACTGCTATGCGCGAGGCGGCCCGTCGATACGTCGTCGATCATTTCGATGCGAACCGGATCTGCATTCCGCGCGTTCGGCAACTGCTCAGTGAAAATGCGGCGCCGACCGCGGCAGCCAGAAGCGTCTGGCCGGGCAAGGAAGTGCCAACCGAAAAGAGAAGACGCCAGAACGAGGCTGTCAACCATTCGACGAAGGCAGATGTCGCCGACAGGACCAGTCACGTCCCAAAGTCAAGCCGGACAGACCAGCGGCGCAAATCTCGTTGATCGCTTGACGGTCTAGCGCCAGCGCTGGATTGCATCACCCCCAAACCGCCGCGTGAGGTGCTGTCTTGTTGGTGGTCACCCGGTTGCGCTGAAGCATTCGGCTCGAACTCGACCGGATCGAGGAGGTCGATGGTCGCGAATCTGTGGGGCGAGCATAAAGGCTTCGATGTCGCGCACATGCCACCTGGAGCCTCATCCCTCTGCCTGCGACAAGGCGCCCCGCTTGCCGGCCCGTCCGCCAGAAGCCATCCGCGCCGCTTTGACCGCGAGCCCGCCGTCTCCTGCATTGATCGACGGCCCGCGCCGCGCCCCCGGCCTGGCGGAGAACGGCCAGGTTGGCAATCGGCGTCTGGTTCGGCGCTCGAGAAGGGCTTGCTCAGCGGCTGTGCGGGTGGCCATCTTGATCTATTGATCGCCTTCAGCAGGCACGGTGTCGCGGCCCGGTTGGCGATCTTTTCAAGGCCATCGGACCAGACGATCTTGCATAGTCCGCCTCGCCGGCGCCCCTGACACTGTTGCCATGGGTAAGGCTTGTTCGGTAAGCTCCAAAAAGTGCCCGCTCGGTTCGGATAATTGACCGGGGGCGCGTCCGGCGAGCGCGAGCAGCGCGCCAGGGTGGACAACTTCCGCTACCTGGCGCCACGGGCATGTTGAGAGGGATGAATGATGTCGAGTTCGGTCCAGTTGCTGACACGCCTTGTCTTGGTCGCGGCCTGCCTATCCAGTTTGTCTACGTCAGCGGAGGCCGCCAAAGGCCATCGCCACCCGTACGCTCCAAGTGGTTTTGTTGCTGGTGTAAGGGGCGGAAACCCGCTGTCGGTTCCTTTTTTTGGGCGCGGCTGGTATCCCGGGACAGTTCATTATTACGGCCCCCCCGACGGCTGGTGCTGCCGCGCCGCGGTGATCTCCGTCAAATACTAATGTGCGTGCTATCCCACCGATTGGCGTGCGTGGTCGCGCGCCGAAGTGTCCTTGTTTGATTTGCGCAGTCCTGGAGCGAGTTGACGCTCCCGGGGCGTGTTAACTGTGTCACGCAAAAACAAGAGATAGGCTCGACGAAGAGCCTTCCTTTTGACCTGATGGAGACCGAGCCGCTGGCTCGCACCGGGGGTTGACCCAGGAGGCCTTTATGTCCAAGAAGGGCTCAACGTTGCGCGGTATTGTCGACCTCGGAGCCTAGCGCTGGCTCGCTCATGGCCCTCCGTTCTTTGGAGAGCAGTTTTTCGGAAATGGCTAAACCTGTTGCTCTAATTACCGGCGTCACGGGTCAGGATGGCGCTTATCTCGCCGAGCATCTGTTGTCGCTCGGCTATATTGTGCATGGCATCAAACGGCGGGCGTCGTCCTTCAACACCGCGCGCGTTGATCATCTCTATCAGGATCCGCATGTCGGCGACGTGCCGTTTGTGATGCACTACGGCGACATGACTGACTCGACCAACCTGATCCGGCTGGTGCAACAGATCAGGCCGGCCGAAATTTATAATCTTGCCGCACAGAGCCATGTTGGCGTTTCCTTTGAAAGCCCCGAGTACACGGCGAATGCCGACGGCGTGGGCGTATTGCGGCTCCTGGAAGCGATCCGCATTCTTGGTATGGAGAAGGAGACCCGTTTCTACCAGGCGTCGACATCTGAGCTGTATGGTCTCGTTCAGGAGATTCCGCAGAGGGAGACGACCCCATTCTATCCGCGCTCGCCCTATGGCGTTGCCAAGCTCTACGGCTACTGGATCACGGTCAACTACCGCGAGGCCTATGGCATGTTTGCGAGCAATGGGATCCTGTTCAATCACGAGAGTCCACTGCGTGGTGAGACGTTCGTTACTCGAAAGATTACCCGAGGTGTGGCGCGTATCGAAGTGGGAATCGAGGACGTCCTGTATCTCGGCAATCTCGAGGCAAGGCGAGACTGGGGCCATGCCAAGGATTACGTCGAGGGCATGCATCTGATTCTCCAGGCGGATAAGCCCGACGACTTCGTCCTTGCCACAGGCGAGATGCATTCGGTCCGGCACATGGTCGAGCTCGCTTTTTCAGAAGTCGGCCTAAATATCGAATGGCGCGGCAAGGGGATTGACGAGGTTGGCGTCGAAACCAAGAGCGGCAAGACTGTCGTCCGCATCGATCCGACCTATTTTCGGCCCACCGAAGTCGATTTACTCGTCGGCGATGCCAGCAAGGCGCGCGAGCGGCTCGGCTGGAAGCCGAAATACACGTTCCCGCGGCTCGTGCAGGAGATGATGGCAAGCGACCTCAAGGAGGCGATGCGGGAGGCCTCAGGTGGCAAAGCCAGCGTTTGAGCTGAGAGGCAAAAGCGTTTACGTTGCCGGCCATCGCGGTATGGTTGGTAGCGCGCTCGTGCGCCGGCTCGCGCGGGAGGACGTCAGGCTCGTGACGGTCGATCGAAGCGTGGTCGACCTGTGCAATCAGTCTGCGGTGTTCCAGTGGTTCGCCGTGAACCGGCCCCAGGTCGTGTTCTTGGCCGCGGCCAAGGTGGGTGGCATTGTAGCCAACAATACCTTGCGGGCCGAGTTCATCTACGAAAATATCGCGATTGCTACCAACGTGATTCAGGCGGCCCACTTGAACGACGCCGAGAAGCTGATGTTCCTCGGCTCCTCTTGCATATATCCAAAACTTGCGGCTCAGCCCTTGCGCGAGGACGCGGTTCTGACCGGACCGCTCGAACCGACCAACGAGCCTTATGCCATCGCCAAAATCGCCGGCATCAAGATGGCGGAAGCCTATCGTAGCCAGTACGGTCGCGATTTCATCAGCGTCATGCCGACCAATCTGTATGGCCCCGGTGACAACTACGACGCGAAATACAGCCATGTCGTTGCGGCACTGATCCGCCGGTTTCACGAGGCCAAGCTGTCAGGCGCGGCAACGGTCGATGTTTGGGGAACCGGGACGCCCCGGCGCGAGTTCCTCTTCGTTGACGATATGGCAGACGCCTGCGTGCATCTTATGAAAACCTATTCGTCCGGCGAGCTTATCAATGTTGGCAGCGGAGAGGACATTACTATTGCCGAGTTTGCCCGTACTGTCGCAGCGATAGTCGGCTATCGGGGCGAGATCACGTTCGATCCGACCCGGCCGGACGGCACGCCTCGCAAGCTGCTGGATGTCAGCCGTCTTGCCGCGCTCGGTTGGTGCGCCCAGACCTCACTCGAGGACGGTATTCGGCTGGCTTATTTTGCTTATCTGGCGACTACCGCTCCGTCGTAGCCCGAACAGTGGGTCTCGGGCGTGATCTCCCTCTCCATCACGGAGCAGAATCTAAGAAAAACTCGATGCCCAATTTAAGCCATTATTAGAATATCGCCGCTAGAAAAGATGTGATTTGGCGGAGCAATGAACGTGACGACCTTTTATCTGAGCGCGATGCTCGTCGGTATGGTTCTTGGAATCCGTTTCCGGTTCGTTGTGTTATTTCCAGCCATTGCCGCTGGGTGCGTCATCGTAGCTCTGATCGCGATGGGCGCTGGTGAAAGTGTGTCAGATGCGGCACTCTCGATGATCGCGACTGCCTGTCTGCTCCAGCTTGGCTATGTCTGTACGTCACTCGTTGCGGCGCCATTTTTCAGGGGCGAGGAGCCGAGCGAGGGGCGTGAAACCAAGCCTTCCCGATTGAATGGAAGCGCCGATCCGCATCGCTCGACGTCCAGGTTCGCGGGCTGATACGCCAGTCCAGAAGGACGTGGCGGGCAACGGGTCCAGTTCCGCCCTGGGCCCCAAGCGGGCGCGGCGACACAATGAAGTCGCCGCTGCCGAGCGTCGTCGCCGCGACATTCTTGAGCAGGATCGCATCGAGCGAAATTCAGAAGATTCGATGCCGCGAAACGCGCCATCGATTGATCAGTTGCATCGCCTGCCTGCTCAAGCCCGCTTTCCGCGCCATGTTCGGCTAAGGTCGGAGAGCGGTCGAACGCGGGTGGCGTGCCGCGCGGATCTGAACTTTCGCTAGTTGACCAGTCTTGCCGAATGCCGACAAAGATAACTGAAGATCAGAGCTTTCTGCTTTTGCTCCCATTGGATCGCGCCCGGCAGCGAATGGAGGGACCGACGATTGTCGTGATCGCGATGCTCCGTAGAGACATCGGAATAGCTTTGTGAGAAGCTGCGCGTCGCTTCTTGGGGGATGGCACTCCGGATTGAATTGAAATCCAGAGAACAACGCCATGCGTCTCGGCTCAGGTACGAACAATCTTTCAGCACTGGTCAAGATCGAGAACCATGATGTCGACACACTGGTTGCTCTTCATGGGCGTCGCACTCTCCAGGGATGGTCTCAAGGGTTCTGCAATGGCGTCTGCCTCAATCTCCGTGTCGATTTTCTGCGCCGGCGCCTTTTTAGGCTATGCTCTTCGCGCCTGGCGAAACCAGCGGGACATCGAGATTTCATCCGCTCGCTCTTCGCATCGGTCCGTTCGCTCGCTACGGATCTCGACCTTCGGACATGCCCGACGGGCGTTCTAGCCTCGTTCGTTTGCGCGAAACCTTCGCAAGACTGAGCATCGGAAGGGGGTACAAAGGCATGACCGAGGCGAGGAAGGACGCTCCGCGGCGATACATCGTCAACGGAGCTGGGCAGCGCGTGCTCGTGGGCCTCACGACCTCGGAAACCATCGAATTCGAGCGGTTGGACAACCCGCAAGTCGAATTCGAGGCCGGTGCCGTGCCTGACCAGGGGCGGTTGGAGGAGCATTGCCCCGGGCGCACCGCGAGCGCGCAACGCTGGCTGGAGCTTTACGGCAAACATGAACGCGCCTGGAGCGTTTGGATTGCTGAGAGCCGGGCGCACTTGCATCCACACGTGCTCAATTAGCTGGCAAAGGCGGGATCAGCAAGGCTCCCGTCCAATCGTTTATACCGCGAGCATGCTGCTTCCCTGAATGCTCATCAAAGTGAGATTGCCAGTTGCATAGGCTCCCGTATCTATATTGACGCGATTAGCGAGGAACTCGGCGCTGCGGACCGGCGTATGACCGTGTACAATGTATTTGTCGAACTGCTCGTCGCTTCTCAGGAATTCTTCACGAATCCAGAGTAAGTCACGCTCGGTTTGCTCGGCCAACGGAACCCCTGGTCGAACTCCGGCATGAACGAAGAAAAAGTCTCCACAACTGAAGCTCAGCCGCAGATTGTCGAGGAATTCCAGATGCTCAGGCGGCATTGCGCGAATCAGGTCGCGCAGGATCGAGGCCGGTTTGTCGCGGGTCAGGTCCGGCGGCGCGAGCCCGTAGGACACCAATGTCTGGGTGCCGCCGACGGCGATCCAATCCTCGAACAATGAAGGGTCATCGAAGACCCTCACCAGAAATGCCTCGTGATTCCCTTTGAGGAAAACCGCGTTGCCCCGGCGGCTTCGTTCGATCAGGACGTCGAGGGTGGCGCGCGTATCCGGGCCGCGATCGATGTAATCGCCCATGAAGACCTCGATCGCGTAGCGCGGCCGGCTGCACGCAACGTCGGCGTCGATCACGCGCAACATGGGCTGGAGCAGATGCGCGCATCCGTGAATGTCCGAGATCGCGTAGATGCGGACTCCCTCCGGCAATTGCGGTTTGGGAACAGGCGGGCGTGGTCGGGAGAGAGATATCATGGCGCTCAATCGATCGGGTGGTCGAAAAATTTCCCCAAGTCGCCGGCACCGGAGAGCTCCCATCTAACACGAACAACGTGAAGTCGGTGGAGAGCGCCCTTGTTGTCCGGCTCGATCACGCCAAAAGAAGGGCGGCAGCTTTTGCCCACCTTGTCATACGATCGCGGTGCGAACGGTCGGCCCGTAAGAATTGCATCGCTGAAGGCGAGAGCGCGGCAAAATGCATGCCGGAACGCAAATCCGCATCGCACGCCCAGATAGAAAATCATCGAAATTCTCGCAAATGACTCATCGTGCTCCGCCGAAGGATTGCATCGCCTGAAAGATGAGCGAAGAGGTGCTCGCGCGACGGCAAAAGCATCGCGACGGACGCGGGACTTGATTCAAAATGGGGCAGCGCGTTCGCTCATATGTCGGCACTGTGACGACATTTTCAGCGCGTCAAGTTTCGCTTCGCATTTCAACACGGCAACATCATTCGTGCGCCGCAAAAGTTTTGCGTGCAGCGCCACAATGTCGCTGCGATCACGCAACACGTTCTGCGCGGGGAAGTGACGAGTCTTCAGCATCACGATGAGCGTCAGACACTCTCTCGATAGGTAGAGGTTCGAATGGCTGTTGCAACTTACGGTTCTGAAAACGCTCACGCGCTGTCGTCGACGCGAGGTGGCGCTCTTCAGAGGCCATTTCAGATTGTCGTCATGGCTGCTGACTTTCTGCTGATCCTGTTGAGCTATGCCGCCGGGGCTTCGCTGTACGGCGCGGCCGTCGCTTCGCCCACCGACGGCGCTCCGGTGGGAGCGGGATTATTCGTCGGCGTGGTGTTCGTTGCGGTCGCCTATTTCAGGGACGTTTATGCCACGCACCGGCTGCTCAATATCGTCTGGCAGCTTCGAAAGGCGGTGTTTATCTGGCTTACGTCACTAACGATCCTTGCCGTTGCTGCCTTCTTGCTGAAATCGACCGACAATCTGTCCCGCGGCACCGTCATCGTGTTCGCCGTGATCGGCGGACTTGGCTTGGTCAGCCTTCGCTTCGTCTGGCAGGCGGTGTTCGGTACGAGCTTTGCGAGAAGCCGGCTGGTCGATCGCAAGGTGATCCTGCTCAGCCTCAAGCCGCTCGATTTCACCTCCAGCCGCTTCAAGGACCTGCGGAGAAACGGCTTCGACGTCATGCGCCATTTCGTGCTTGGCGACGAGCGGGATGACGGCCATTGGGAGCGGCAGATTCGCGATGTGATCCGTCAGTCGCGCTCGGCCGACGTCGATGAATACCTGCTTGCGATCGACTGGGACGAATTGCCGATGCTCCGCAAGCTCGGGCCCTATCTGCGCGCAGTCCCGCAGCCGATACGCCTGCTGCCGGACGATCCGATCGCCGACCTGGTGGCTCGTCCCTTCCTGCCGGTTAGTGGAACCGTAGCGGTCGAAATCCAGCGGCCGCCGCTCACCATTCTCGAGCGGTTGCAGAAGCGCTGTCTCGATGTCGGCGTGGCTCTGTTCGCGCTCGTGATCCTGACGCCGCTGCTGCTCACCGTTGCCGTGCTGATCAAGCTTGATTCCCCGGGGGCGGTCATATTTCGCCAGTCGCGCCGCGGCTTCAATGGCAGGCCGTTCGAGATCTGGAAGTTCCGCAGCATGACCGTTTGCGAGAACGGCGAGGCGATTGCCCAGGCGACCAAGCAGGATGCCCGCGTCACCAAGATCGGGCGCTTCCTCCGTATGACGAGCATCGACGAATTGCCGCAGCTCTGGAACGTGATGCGCGGGGACATGTCGCTGGTCGGGCCGCGTCCGCACGCACTTGCTCATGACAATTACTACGACGAGCTCATCAGCAAGTACGTTTACCGCCACCACATGAAGCCGGGCCTGACGGGCTGGGCCCAGGTGAACGGCTTCAGGGGGGAAACGCCGACGATCGATCTGATGGAGAAACGGGTCGAGTATGATGTCTGGTACGTCAGCAACTGGAGCATCTGGCTCGACCTGAAGATCATGGTCCGGACAGCGTCCGCCGTGATGTTCCAGGAAGCCTACTAGCCGCTCAGCCCTTCACTGCCGGAACCGGATCGAAGAATCAGGTTCCGTCTCTCGACGACCTGCTGAAGAGCCGCATGATCGCATCGCGCAAGGCGAGCAATGGCGGCACCAGCACGAAGAAAGCCCCCATCGCAACGGAAACGATGACATAGCGGGCCGAGAAGGGTTCGTCCTGCTCGATTTCCCGCTGGCTCCGGTCGATGGGCTCGGGCGAGAGCGTCGTCGCCATCGCCTGCGGGCGCGGTTTGCGCGGGGGAACAACGATCAACACAAACAGGATGTTGAGCATAACCCAAATCATCAGAATTGTCAGGACAATCAGCATTCCGAGCCCACCGGCAAAGAACTAAAAATATAGGCTAAGACTAGCCTCACGGAACCCAGAAAGAAAGATGCTAAAAAGTTTCGGCATTTTGACGCATCGAGGACCCGGATTGCCTCGTCTTGCCGATGAAGGGTTGCCAATTGGCGCATTGTCCTAACCATCGTTGTCTCGCCAATCCTTGCTTTTGGCTATGCCAACAACCGTAGTTTGTGGATTCCGGACGAATACGGGGGCCTCAGCTGTCGCGGTGGGCTCGGCGCAATCGTCGGTCTCGTGCGCCCTAGAGCGTTTCACATTTTGACTGAACCATAACCAGCGTTAGCGAAAAAGTTTGCGCATTCGCGCGGCTGGATGTCTTGGACGAGGTGACCGATGTGGCGCCAAGTCTCCTCGATGGTGCGCTTCTGAGCCTGCCGCATCCAGTGTGTGATCTTGGCGAAAGCCTGTTCGATCGGATTGAGGTCGGGTGAGTATGGCGGCAGGTACCAGAGCCTGGCGCCAGCAGCCTTGATGATCTGCCTGACAGCTTTCGACTTGTGGCTACCGAGATTGTCGAGAATGACGATGTCGCCATCGCGCAGGGTTGGCAGGAGAAGGTGCTCGACATAGGCGCGGAAACATTCGCCGTTGATCGGCCCGTCAAAGACGCAAGGGGCCGTGAGTTGGTCATGGCGGAGCGCGCCGAGGAACGTGAGGGTGCGCCAGTGACCGTGCGGCGCGAAGCCGCGCAGGCGGGCGCCTTTGGGCCCCCAGCCCCGCAAAGGGGCCATGTTGGTCTTGATCCAGGTCTCATCGATGAAGACGAGCCGGCCCGGGTCGAGCCCGGCCTGCCAGGATCGCCAGCGCCTACGAGAGACGTCGGCGCGAGCCTGTTCGAGGGCGAACAGTGTTTTTTTTGAACCGAAGCCCTTCCCGGCGCAGGAACAGCCAGACCGCATTGTGGGAGACCTTGACCCCGCAGGCTGCCAGTTCCGCTTTCAAAGCATGTAGCGTCAGGTGCGGCGTCTGAGTAATCCGCTCGACAATGAAGGCGCGGTGCGGATCAAGCACAGGCTTGCGGTGACCGCCCATCTTGCCGGGCGCAACCGAGCCGGTCGCCCGCTGCCGCTGTGACCACTTCACAACCGACGAGACCGCAACACCAAACCTTTCCGCCACAGACCGGCAGCTCTCGCCCGCCAAAACAGACGCCACCACACGCTCGCGAAGATCCAGGGAAAGAGGTCGGGTCATCCGATGCTGGCCTCCAATCCAGTCAGCATCTTGAATCACAAACCGCCAAAAACCGGAATCCCCTCCGATTCAATTAAGCAATGGAACGCTCTAGGAGCCCTCGATCGCCTTCAAGCGACAGTTCCACGAAACGCAAAAAGGCCCGCTGCCAAATGGCCGCGGGCCCGAGGTCGTTCCAGTTCGGCGCGACGTCGCGCCTCCTAAAAAGGCGATGCGATCAGGATGAATCGTCATCGCGCTTTGGGTCGTGGTCTAAGCAAGATCTTTTCGGATAGCCGCCGTGCACTTTTCCGAACCATGCTTTAGGCATGCTCGACGTAGTAACTGTTGTGGTGCTTGCCCTTGTAAGCCTCGATGCGCTTGAGCATCTTCGGGTTGGCGCGGTTGAGCACGGCGCCGAGCAATTTCTTCTGCAGGACTTCCGATCCCGAAATCGATTCCTGAAGAGCGCTTCGTGTCGTCTGCCCCCATTCGATCACGTAGACCATGGCGTCGATCAGGAAGCTGACGGCCTTTGCATCCGCCACCGGCATCACCGGCGCCAGGTCGATCACGATGTACTCATAGTGCTCTTTCAGCACCTTGAGCAGCTCGGCCATCGCCTTCGATCCAATGACGTCGGCCGAATTGACCATGCGGGAGGCCACCACGGACGGCAGGAAATCAAGCCCCGTCTCCTTGCTTCGCTGCACGTGGTAGCCCAGGCTGGCCGGATCGTTGAGCGCCTCGACCAGTCCGGTCGTGGCGTTCGGCGCGAGCTCGCGCGTGAGTGAGCGCGTGTGCAGGTCGCCGTCGATCAGGACCGTGCGATGTCCGGTGAGCGCGACCAACTGGGCGAAGTTGGCCGCCACCGTCGTTTTTCCCTCCTTGGGGAGAGACGATACGATGCCGATCACCTTGATCTCGCGGGTCAGGCGCGCAACGTCGATCGACACCTTGATGTTGCGCAACGTCTCGGCAAACCGCGAGAATGGATGATCGACGACGTAGCGGGACAGGTTGGGTGGACCGGTCTTCGCGGACGTCGACAACAACGCGCCGGTCTTGGTCGGTGGACGAATGTCGGGCAGGACGCCGAGGCACTTCACGCCGAGCTCATCCTCGACCTCTCCGGGCGTCCGCAAGACATCGCTCAGCATTTCACGCCCGAATGCGACGCCGAAGCCGAGGCAGAGGCCGCCCACCAGGCCGCCAACCAGCGCCAGAACCGTACGCGGCGAGCTCTTGCGATCCGGCCTGTTGGCAGTGCTGATGAGTCGCGACTCGCTGAGCGGAAAGCTCTGATTCTGCGTCGCGCTTTGCAGCTTCTCGAGGAAATTGTTGTAGAGATTGCGATAGGTGTCGGCCGCGCTTTCGAGGTCGCGCAACTGGACCTCGGCCTGGCCGGTGTGGCCGGCCTGGGCGACGAGATCCTTCACGCTATTGTCGAGAGAAGCCTCCCGGCTCTTGGCGATCTCGTAGTCGCTACGATAAGCGTCTCCGATCCGATGCAGTTCGTCCGCCATGTTCTTGCGGATTTCCTCCATCTTATTGGCCACATTGACGGCGGCAAGATGGGCCTTGCCATAACGCTTGGACCAATCGGCATACTGAGCTGCGAGATCGAGGTATTGCGCGCGCAGGCGGGTGATGACCGAATTGTTGAGAGCGTCGGTCACGGTGGATTGTGCGACATCCTGGTCCGAAATCGTGTTGATCCGGTCGAGTTTGGCCTTGGCTTCGGCCGTCGCCGCGCGCGCCTGAACCAGCTGCGTATTGAGGTCAGACAATTGCTGTTCGGACATCAGGCCGCGGCTGGTTCCGACGATGTTGTGCTCGGCCTTGAAGGTCTGCACGGCACGGTCGCTGGTGGTTGCCTGCTCACTCAGCTCGATGCTGCGCTGCTGAAGCCATTCGGTTGCCCGCTTGGTGGACTGATATTTGGCTTCCAGCGCGCCGACCAGATAGGCATTGGCAATGGCGTTGACGATCTTGGCGGCCTTGTCGGGGCTGCGGGAGCGATAGTTTAGCGACAAGACATAGGTCGTCAGGACGCGCTCGGTTCTCAGGTTCTTCTGGACCGCCTCGACCACGGCATGTTCGAGCTGCTCCTGCGACCCCGGTTCGCCGGAACTGAACAGCGACATGACCTTGCCCAGGACAATGGACAGAAGGCCCGGTTTGGAGCCGTTGAACTCCGGATCCTCAGTCAACTTCAGGCGACGGACGACCGAAAGGATCAGGTCGTCCGAATTGATCACCTCGACCTGGCTGTCGACGTAGCCTGTGTCGATCAGGGCGCTGTTGGCGTTGCTGTCCTTGTCCAGCACCTGGGCCTGGCGCGTATCCATCATGATGCGGGCATTCGCCGTGTACATGGGTTGCGCCGTGACCAGATAGACGATCACCAGGGCCAGCGAAGCACCAGTACAGGCTGCGATGATCGGCCATTGCCGGCGCAGGACGTCGGTCACGCGCTCGAAGCTGAGGACGGCCCCGCCGAATTCGATGCCGAATCGGTGTCCCGACTGGAAATGTTCTCTAGGCTGATACATTTGCTAATTCGCTGCCTTTTGACGATCGCTGATCAATTCGGAAGGGGGACGGGCTTGAACGGGTTGGCCAGCTTGGTCTTCCACTCGCCTTCGAGCAGCGCCCCGCCTCGAGGCGGTTGCGCCGGGCCCTTGTCTTGCGATTGCGCCTGGGCGCCGGAGGCGTCGTCTCCCGCGGCGGCATAGCCTGCCTGCACGCTGAGATCGCCGATCCGCTGCACGAAATCTCTGATCTTGCGTGCGGCGTCCGGCTTCTTCGACGTGCATCGCCCTTCGGCAATCCTCAGCGCGGCGCCGATGGACGAGCGATCGGTTGAAGCCGAAGTGGAGATGAGCGTCTGAACGGACGGCAACACCGACGGGCTTGTGGCGATATAGTTGGAGAGCCGATATCTCAGCTTCTCCTTGTCATTGCGCAGCCGCTCCAGGAGCGAGGAGGGCGATTTTACGAATGTGTCGAGTTCGAGCTGTGAGGCACGATCGGAAAATTCGACGCACTGGGCGCGGCAAGCATCGATACTCCCGACCATCAAGGCTGAACCTGCCAAGATGATTGGTAGCCATCGCGATCTCGCAAGACAACGTGTTAGTCTGCAACCCATCCGTGTCCCTTCCTCCCTGTTGCAATAGGAGAACACGCGAAACCTGACAGCTAACTGTGTCAATTTTTGTGCGACGCAAAAGCTGAGTGCATGTGCTCTAAGACAACGCGTGCATTGCCTTTTCCCGATCGGTTGCAAAATGGAGATATGCAATGCCTGCGAGATCGGCATGCCTCCGCCTAGGAATGTTGCAGACTGAAAACATTTGAGGCGTTGCATGTCGAAGTGCCTCGGGCATGCGTCGCAAAACCGACACAAGTCGTTACGCGAGTCATTGTTCCCGGCTGCGAAAAATTATCAGGCGATATGCGGGGCAGCGTGCATGCGAAAGGATCAAAACTCTTTGTGGTCGCGTTGATCGCAGCAGCGTCGAATTTCGCGCACACTTTGCACGTAAATACTCGCAATCATCACGTCCGAAGTGACTTGCGCGCCGGCGCAGGTCGATCTCACGTAAAAAGTGGCGTGAACTTGGCGATCGCATGCCCGAATGATCTGCGAGCCTTGAAATTATCGTCGACCCTCATGCGTCGAATGCGAGCCCGCGATCGCAGAGATTGAACACGCGCAAGACCTGATACACACTGCTGCGGTGCAATAGCTGGGAATGTTGATGTGACGGAGATGGTTCATCGTGAGAAGGCGCATGTCCTGCCGCTCGACAGCATTCGGGGGATCGCCGCGACGTCGGTGGTGATTCACCATCTCCTGCTGATGCCGACCTTCCTCGCGGCGTTCCCGCACAATGCGTGGATCAACTGCTCGTTCTTCAGAAGCTCGTGGCTACTGGTCGATCTGTTCTTCGTTCTCAGCGGGATCGTCATGTCGCTCAGCTACGTCGAGGGCGATTTCGGGCGCTTCTCGCTGCGCGAGTTCATGGTGCGGCGCCTGGCGCGGGTCTATCCGCTGCACATCGTCATGCTGATCGCAAATCTTCTGTTTCGACTTCTGCGGATCGGTTTGGTCATGGCCGGCGTCGTGGTGGCCGCGCCGGCGGCGTTCGAAGTGAACAATGCCTATTCCTTCGGTCTCAACGTCCTGCTGCTGCACTCGATGGGGTTCATCGACTATCTCAGCTGGAATGCGCCAAGCTGGAGCATCAGCGTCGAATTCTATACTTATCTGGTGTTTGGCCTGATCGTGCTGCTTGCCCAGCGCATGCGGTCCCTGCTCTGGTTCTACGTTCTCTGCGGGGCGCTTGCGATCTGCAGTCTGGTCGTCATCATCTTCGTACTGGACAAGAGGAGCCTCGGGCTTCAGACCGATTTCGGCATCCTGCGCTGCTTCGTGAGCTTCTTCCTGGGTGTGCTGACGGTGAGGTTCGTCGACCGCCTGCCGGCCAAGCCGGGTCCTGCCGTGCAGGGCGCGCTGCAATTCGCCGCCATGATCGCCAGCATCGTGCTGGTGTCCCTGTCGGAGACCAATCCTGCGGCAACGTTCCTTGCGCCGGTGACGTTCGCGATCTTCCTCGGCAGCTTGCTGGCCTTTCCGGACGCGCTGCTGGTGCCGCGGATGCTGGTGGTCAAGCCGCTGGTCTGGCTCGGAAAACGGTCCTACTCGATCTACATGGTGCACGCGCTCGTGGTGCTGCTTGCCGAATATTTCGTGCGGGCCGTCGGGGCAGGGCGTATAGCCGCGCTGGATTCGGTCTGGGCGGGCCTGCCGGCGACGTTGAACCTCGTGGTCTCGCTGGCCGCCGTGCTGGCGGTCTCGCACTTCACTTATCTCTACGTCGAAATCCCCGGCGGCAAGCTCATGCGAAATGCGCTCGGAAGCCGTCGGGATTTCGCGCGATCTCCCGCGCAATCGGCGCGGCTGACGAACTGAGCCCGATATGACGATCCTCGCGCTGCATCGGCCGAAAATCACGTTGATCAGCCTCAACATCGAGGCAGTCGCGCTCGGGGCCTATCTGGTCCGCGACGCCTTCGGCGGCGTGATTCGCTATTACACCAGCATCTATCACATGAACGCGCTCTGGTATGTGCCCGACGCCATTGCGCTTCTGTGCCTCATCCAGTTCTTCGTCCATTGCATCTTGCGCAATCGCAGTACCCTGGCGCTCCTGGTCTTGGTGCAGATCATGCTGTCGCTCGTGCTCGGCTATTTCATGCTGGGTACGGTCAACGCAGCAATCTCATCGTTTAAGATGATGCTGCCGGTGTTCGTCGGATTCTGCTTTTGCGATTCGAGCCTCGGCTCGTACAAGAAACTGCTGTCGGTCATCGCCTTGACGTTCTATCTTTCCGTCATCGGAGTGTTGCTGACCAAATTCTATCTCATGCCCTGGGTCGGGTATAAATACGAGTCCTTCGGCGCGGTTCGGGAGGCGGGCCGGCTGTGGTGGGCCTATGGCGGGGACGACCAGCGCCTGATGGGTTTTGCGGCCGACAACACCATGGCCGCCTTCTTCATCCTGGTGTCGTTCGCGATCACGTCTATTCGCATGAGCACCACCTGGTGCCTCCTATTCGGTTCCATTGCGATCTATACCATCAAGCTGACCACGAGCAAGACGACCATGATCGTCCTCGTACTCTATCTGCTTCTGCTCGTGTTCGTGCGGATGCTACCGGAGAGGTCGCGCTTTCCCGCGATCCGGACCATCGCGCTGTGGTCGTATGCCTCGATCTTCGTGCCGTTCTTCATGATCGTGGTTGCTTCCGGGACCGCCGCGGTGCCGCATTCGACCCTTTTCAGCATCCTCGATCGCATCAATAACAGCTGGCAAAAGCCGTTCATCTACATGACGCAGCTCATGCCGATCGGCCTGGTGACCGGCTGCGGTGCAGGCTGCTTCAACTATCCGCAGCAGCTGTTCTCGCCGCTCGCGGCGTTTTGGGTGCCCGTCGACAATTTCTATATCGGGACCTACCTGATGTTCGGTCTGCCGTTCGTCGCGTTCATGGTGATGGTGTTCAGGGCGACCTTCGGCGCGACCGACGTGTACAAGCTGACGCTGATCTTCGTCGTCAATTTGTTCACGATCACGGTGTTGAACTACGGCCCGGCATCCGGCCTCCTGATCATCGCATTGAGCTTCAGCGAGGTGTTTTCGCGCCGCGCTGCCTCCACGCGGGCCGGCGATGCCATACCAATCGTAGTGCGGCCGCCGATGCCGTCATTGGAAGGCTTCCGTCCGGATATGCCGGCGGCAAGCGGAAGCAGGTGAGAACGAATGATGCATAGGCGACTCGCATTCATCGACACGCTGCGCGGCATTGCCGTGTTGTCGGTCCTGGTCCAGCATGTGTTCGAGGTGATCGTCCAGAAGCACCCGACGGGTGCCTATTACTGGCCCATCCACGATGTGTTCGGCTACTACATGAACTTTGGCCGGTTTGGCGTGGTGTTGTTCTTCTTCGTCAGCGGCTTCGTCATTCCGTTCAGCTTCCCGGACAGCGCCACGCCTGTGCGGGATTTTGCCATCAGCCGCTTCTTCCGGCTCTACCCGGCTTACTGGACCTCGCTCATAGTCGGGCTCGTGACGATGCAGCTGCTGGATTCGAAAATCTATCCGTTCGGGCAGATCGCCGCGAACGTGACGATGTTGCAGACCTTCGTGAACGTCCCGAACCTCTGGGTGTTCTATTGGACGCTGGCGATCGAGCTGCTGTTCTATGTCGGATGCACCATTCTGTTTGCGATGGGGCTGCTGAACCGGCGCTTTACGGCGGTGACGATCGTCATTGCGGCCGCGCTGGTCGGAACCACAGCTGCGCTCCTGGTTGAGAACAGGGCCGTTTCCTCGGTGATGGAGGTCGGGCTGAACCTGTCGGCGATGTTCCTGGGCAAGATCATCCGCGACACCGTCATCGGCGGAAAGCTGCGATGGTCCCACGTGGCGGTCTGCACGCTCCTGTATGCGATCTTCGCCATCGCCCTCGCCGATCGGCGGTTCGGAGGCGTCTACCACGAGAATTTCTTCTACAGTTATTCGATCGCAGCGGCCTATGTTTGCGCGGCGCTCGTCTTCATCGGCTTTGCCGTGTTCGGTGAGAGAATGGCGTGGCGCCCGATGGCGTTCGTCGGCGTGATCAGTTATTCGGTCTACCTGATGTCGCCGTTCGTGATCGTCTTCATCCATCGCCTCGTCTGGTTCGGCGACGGGCCGCTCGGATGGGCGATCTTCTTGACCCTGATCCTGGCGTTGTCGATCCTGGTCAGCTGGATGACGTTTACATACGTCGAGAAGCCCAGTATCGCGTTCGGACAAAGGTTTCGCTCGGCACGCAGAAAGAAGGTCGTTCTCGAGCCTGCGCTCAGTACCCAGGGTGCTGCAGAATGAGTAACGCGCCGCACCAGCCGGGCGCCGCCTACGACGGATCGTTCGTTCCGTCGGTCCAGGGGCTGCGCGGCATTGCGGCGCTGAGCGTGCTGATGGATCATTTCTACGACATGCCGAAGGGAGGCATGTACGACATCCCGGATCCCGGCTTCCTCCCGCCACTCTGGCTCTGGCTGCAATCGGTGATCAATGTCGGCGGGCATGGCGTCGAGCTGTTCTTCATGATCAGCGGCTTCCTGATCCCGGCGAGTCTGGTGCGGCACGGCTCGCTGTCGCGCTTCTTCTTCGATCGCGTCCTGCGCATCATGCCGGTGTTCGTCGTCATGCATCTTGCGCTGTTCGCGATAGGTCCGATCGTCGGCTACAAGTTCTTCCGTGGAATCGACCTGACGAGCTATCTCGGGATCTTCGCGGCCAATCTGTTTTTCGTGCAGGACGCGCTTGGTATGCCCATCGCCCAGCAGAATGCCTGGACACTGACCTATGAGTGGGCGTTCTACATCTGGTTTGCAGTGACGTTCTCGATGCTGCGCGTCGGAGGCAAGATGCTGGCAGCCCCCCTGATCCTGCTGGGCATCGCTTGCCTGCTGCATTGGCCGATCACAGCGTTCTTCTGCGTCGGTATGCTCTACAGCGCCACCGGCTTTCGGATTCGTATTCCGGGACGTCTCGGCTTGGCCGTGGGCCTGGCTTGCGGAGCGGCCATGTATGCAAGCCTGGTGCTGTTTCACCCCTTCGTGGCGTTGCTTCCCGGCTTCCTGCTGTTCGGCATGGTGCTTGCCCCGGAGTCGGGCCTCGGCAAGGCTCTGAGCGTCCCGGCCCTGCAATATGTCGGCAAGATTAGCTACAGCCTCTATCTCGTGCACCCGTTCGTGCTCTTCCCGTTGCAGGTGATCGGCCTGAAGCTGGTCGCAGCCGGCGTCGATCGCTGGCTGCTGTGGGCCGCCTTCATCGTGCTCGGGCTCGTGATGTCGCTGGTCGCAAGCGCGGTCAGTTATGAGCTGATCGAGGTCAGGCTGAGGCGCCTGCTGGACGGCGTGATCCGCGGCATGGTCTTTCGGCCGTTGAAGGTCGGGCAATCGGTTTGAGCCGCCGCGTGCCCGTCGCGGTCAGCTCACGGTACGGCCGGCGAGCTTGTGATAGGACCCCAGCAGCTGTTCGGCGATGTGGTCCCAGTTCAAAATACCCGCCGCGGTTTGCCGTGCGCCGTCGGTCAATGTCGCGGCCAGCGGCTTCGAGGTCAGCACGCGTTCGAGTGCATCGGCCAATGCAGTGGCGTCGCCCGGTGGAACCAGCAGCCCGTTGACTCCGTCGGTGACGACGTCGGGAATGCCGCCGGTGGCGCTGGCAACGACGGGACGAGCATTGCCGTAAGCGGAGGCAAGCACGCCGCTCTGCGTTGCATCCTTGTAGGGCAGGGCGACCACGGTCGCCGACTGAAACAGCTGTCCGGTGTCCGCGGGCGAAATGTAGGCGTTGATGGTCTTGACCGTCGGCATCGCTTCCATCCGCGCCCCGAGCCGGGTCATTTCCGGGCCGCGGCCGGCGACGATCGCCTCATGCGCCACGCCGCGCTTGGCCAGTATGTCGATGGCGTCGATGAAGACGTCGAGGCCCTTGTAGGCCCACATCCGTCCAAAGAACAGGATGCGTGCGGCTTCGGGCGCCGCGACCGTACCTCGGGCCGGTGGAACCATGAGCACGCCGTGCATGCTGGAGACCGTTGCGCCCTTGAAGTCGGGCGAGGCGCGACGAAAATCGGCAATGCAACTCTCGCCATGTGTCGTGACGATCGAGGCTGCGGCGCGCATGCGTCCGCGCCAGCCGTCCTCGCGTGGCGAGGTGCCGGAGCCGCCCTCCGAATGCGGGATAGCATCGTGAACCGTCAGCACCAGGGGAATGCCGAGTGGGCGAAGGAACTGGATCAGCCGGGACGTGTAGATCTCCGGAACTTCGTGACAATGAACGACGTCCGGACGAAACGAAATTATGTCGAAGAAAGAGGCCGGGATCCCGAGCACGCCGCCGCGGCGCAGGCTCAAATCGCGAATCCGTGTTTCGAAGGGAGCCGCAACCGCGATATCGGCCAGTTCCCATTGCTGGTTGGCATCCTTGCGGTTGAGCACGAGCCTGACGTCGCAATGGTGAGCCAATCCCGCAGCGAGCCGGTAGGAATATTCTGCAAAATGCGGTGCGTAGATCGCCACACGCAGGCGTCTGGAATTGGGGATAGAACGCGGGGCGGGCGAATTCATCAAGGCATCCATTTTGCATCACATCGCAGAGAGCGATTGGAGTGTAGTCCACGATTTGAACTCACTTCCACTCTAAATCGGAATCGTGATGGCGCTCATCTGATTGCCATCACTCCGTCGTAATGTCGCGAGCAATCAGTCGCCGTTGTGAGCGGCGACAAGCGGTGGCGCGTCATCATCGTTTCGCGTCGTCTGGATCGAAATTGGGTCGAATTGTTGATGAACGTCACTCGAGGCAGGCAACATCAGGTCGTCGTGGCGCTGTTTTGGTCGCTCGCGCAGAATTGGGGCGGCCGCGCATTGTCGTTCGTGCTGTTCCTGGTGTTGGCTCGACTGCTCGATCCCGCGGATTTCGGCCTCGCGGCGCTGGTCGCCTTCGTCCTGCTGCTTTTGAGCTCCATCGCTGAATTCGGCTTCGGCGATGCGTTGATCCAGCGGCGGACGCTCGAGCCCGCCGATGTGACGCTGCCGTTCTTCTGCTCGTTTGCAGCCTCGGTGCTGCTGGCCGTTCTGATTGCACTCCTCGCGACACATATCGAGCGTTGGTTCGACGTGAAGGGGCTCGCGCCGCTGCTGACGGCCGCCAGTCTCTCGCTTCCGATCGGTACCGCGACCCTGTTCCAGGAGGCGCTCTACAAGCGCCAGATGGACTTTCGCGTGCTCGCGGTCAGGACCATGGTGGCGACAGCCGTCTCCGGCGTCGTTGGGATCGCCTGTGCCTATGCCGGGTTTGGCGCCCTCAGCCTCGTGATCCAGGTGGTCGTTCAGAGCGCGATCAGCGGCTTGTGGCTCTGGAGCCAGCCGCGATGGTTGCCGATGCGCGGCTACGATCTGAAGAGCCTCCGCGAGCTCTCCGGCTACAGCATCCACGTCATGCTGAACCGGCTGCTGGACTTCGCCATCGTGCGGACCATCGACATGATCATCCTGTCGCTCTATGGCGTCGCGGCGCTCGGCATCTACACGGTCGGGGCGAGAGTCTACCTGATCCTGATGCAACTTCTCACCCAGGCGGTCATGGACGTCGCGCTGAGCGCCTTGTCCAGGATCGCGCACGAGCGGGATCGCATCGCAGGCGCTTATCTGCGCAGCGTCAGTCTCGGCGCGCTGATCGGATCTCCCGTCTTCGTGCTGCTCGCGGCGATCGCGCCGGAGTTCTCCCTGCTGCTGTTTGGCGCGAAATGGGGCGGCAGCGAAGCCGTGATGCGGCCGCTGATGCTGATCGGCGCGGTCCAGACGGTGCAGTTCGTCAACAGCGCCTATTTCGGCGCGCTGGGGAAGCCGAACTATGTCTTTGGGCTCAACATCCTGAAATTCTGCACGGTCGTGCCGGCCATGTTCCTGCTTCCGTCGCGCGACATTGGTCAACTGGCCACGATCTTCGCGTTCTCGCAGCTCGTGGTGACCCCCGTCACGTTTGCGCTGGCGCTTCGGCTGCTTGGCTTGAACTGGAGCCAGTTTCTACGTCCCATCGCGGGCTGCCTTTGCGCCATCGTTCTGGCCTACGGCGCGGTCGTGCTGTGCCGGGAGGCGACGCTGGGCATGAACCCCTATTTGCGGATCGGGCTGCTGTCGTCCTGTTTTGGCGCGGCCTATCTGACGGGCCTTCTGCTGTTCTGGCGGAAGCAGCTCCTTTCCCTGATTGATTTCGTCGTGAAGCGCGGTGCGACCGCTTGATGAAGACGAGGAGACTGTCGTGAAGCAATTGATCCCGGTGCCCGTACGCAGGCAACTCCGAGGCTGGCTCAACAGCGCCAAGAATACGCCGTTGGCGCTCGATTTGCTCGAGCTGCGCAGATGGCAGAACGCCCGGAGGGACGTCGGCGTCAACGCCGCGCCGCGCAACGACCCGCGCCGGCTCGTCGTGCTCCCTTCCGATCCCTGGAGCGTTCGTCAGTCGCGCGGCGATGAGGCCATGATCGAAGCGGCCACGGGGGAGTTGAGGCGGACCTATCCGGATCTCGAGGTCTACATCGTCACCGCAACCGCAGCGGCCAGCGCGGACGTGCGCGCGATGGGTTTCAAGCCGCTCGAACTCTGGCGGCAGCCCTTTTCGTACGAGACGGTCGCCCAGGAGCTGTCGCTCACGAGGCCGGATTTCGGGCTGGTTCTCGGCGCCGATGTGCTCGACGGCTACTATTCTCCGGTCGATGCCGCGCGCATGCTGCTCGTCGCGGACCTGATGGCGGCATTCGGCGCCAAGGTCAGCGTGCTCGGATTCAGTTTCAATTCCCGCCCGGCCAAGGCGCTGCGCGAGGTGTTCCGGCTGCTAGATCCGGGCGTGGTCCTGAACCTGCGCGATGCGATATCCCTTCAGCGTTTCGACGATTTCGCCCGGAAACGCGCCCATCTGGTCGCCGACGCGGCGTTCATGCTGACGCCGCGGGCGGAGACGGCCGCAGTGAAGCAGATCGCGGCGACGATCGCGCGACAACGCGAGCAAGGTCGCAAGGTCTTCGTCTTCAACATCCATCCGATGTTGTTCAGGAAGCCGGAGCCGGCCAAGCTGCGGCACATGATAGAGCTCGCGGCGGTCGCCATTGAGCGGCTTGCTCGGGAGCACAATGCAAGCTGGCTGTTGCTCGCACATGATTACCGCCCCGAGATCGCCGACGACAATTGCCTGCGGCCGCTGGCCGACCGCCTCAAGCCCACGCTCGGCGATCACGTGCACCATGTCGATCAGGCGCTGTCGGCGGGCGAGATCAAGGCCGTGGTTGGTCGGGTCGACGGCGTGATCACCGGGCGCATGCATCTGGCGATTGCGGCGCTTGGGCAGGGCACGCCTGTCGCAGCGATCACCTATCAGGACAAGTTCCAGGGCCTGTTCGCACACTTTGGCGTCAGCGAATCGCTGTTGCTGTCGCCGACCCAGTTCCTGGTCGACGACAGCTTTGAGAAGTTCGTGCTGCACTTCCTGGGCGCACACGAAGCCGCCGGCGGGAAGGTGCGGCAGATGCTCCCCGAAGTCATGGAACTGTCCCGCGCCAACATCGCACCGCTGCTGGGCGAGAGCGCGATGCGGGCTGTGCCGGAGGCCGACGGGAAGGTCGCTTGAACGGCCTCATGTCATCGGCAGGCGGTCAGTTGACCGCCCGTTCGGTGGTGTTGTCAAAGCGGACGGAGGTGTCGGTTGCGGCCGCCTTGCGCGGGGATGCGGCCCCGATGTCGGCCCAGCGGTTGATGAAGCGCCGCGCCGGATTTTCGAAATAGGCGTAGGTGCGGTCAGCGATGACGGTCAGGACCACACAGCACGCCAGGGCGAACAGGGCGAACTGATCAGGCCGCAGTCCGAGCCAGGTCCACAACGGCTTGAACACGGCAATGAGAACCGCATCATGCAGCATGTAGATCGCATATGAGGTGTTGCCGAGCCGTCCAAGCAGGCGGGCACCCGGAAACTGCCTGAAGGCGCTTTCGCCGACCGCAGTGAGCAGGATCGCGCAGGAGAACAGGACAATGGCCAGATCCGGCTTGGCGAAGACGTTGAGGACGAGCACGGAGAGGCCGAACGTGCCGATGCCGGCGAAGATCATCCGCTTGTGCCGATAGGGATGCGACATCCGAAATAGGATGGCGAGCAGGATGCCATTCAGGAAGCTCGGCAGCGCGCGGAGCATCCCGTAGTCGAAATTGGCTCCATACATCTGCGACCGTTCCTGCCAGATCGGCAGATGGCCGTGGGCAAGAACCAGATAGAGCGCTGCGACGATCGCGCCAAGCACGATCGGCTGGACCTTGCGCGCAAGCAGCATCAGCAGCGGAAACACCAGATAGCAGAAGAATTCCGCGCTGATCGACCAGGACGGCGAGTTGAAGCTGAGATGGTCGGTGACGCCCCAGGCCTGGAGCAGCACAAGGTTGTACAGGAAGTCCAGCGGGGTCGAGCGGGCCGTGCGCTCCAGGCCGACGCCGATGAGCACCACGAAGATGAGCAAGCTCAGCAGGTGCAGCGGATAGATCCGTGCAATGCGACGGATCATGAAACGGGAATAGGCCGCCACGCCACGCGCGTCGGACGGGTAGGAATAGGAGATCACGAAGCCGGACAGGATGAAGAACATGTCCACGAACAGGCCGTAGGACCCGTTCCAGGCCGGCGAAATGCCAGTGTCGATCAGCTTCAGGTGGAAGATGAAGACCCCGAGCGCGGCGACGAAGCGGTAGAAGTCGAGAACGACAAAACGTCTTGCTTCACTGGCTTCCATCGGGCCTCGGAGTCCTTGCGCGGTTCATCTCTCTTCTAGAGTCGAATTGTGACGCAAGTTCGCTGGATGCAGCGGCGGAGGCAGCGTGATCGCGAATCGGTCAGCCTCGAGTTCCTCGAGACCGTCTTGCCAGGGAAGCGAACGTCTTCATCGTCCCAACACTGCCTCTTGATGAGGCAGACGCCAAGTGAGCGGGCCGGGACCTTGATGGGTCCCGGCCCGCTCGACGTTGATGCAGCAATCAGTCCGCCCGGCTCAGACGAACACGAAGTCGTGGCTCGTCAGGCTGGAGACATAGACGTTCTTCAGCAGGATCGAATCACTGTCCGAAAACGTGATCAGCGCATTCGTGCCGGACTGCGTGATCTGCAGGTGACCGTAGTCCGCGGCCAGCAGCTTCGAGATCTGGACCACGTCGTGCGTCGTGCCGTCGCCGGCCTGGAAGTTGAGGATCTGGTCCTGGCCATGATCGTAGGCGATGGTGGTCGAGTTCGGCGCGGCCGAGAACACGTCGTTGCCGGCCCCGCCCTGGATCGTCACGCCGCCGGCGACAGCCGTGACATTGTGGGTGCCGTCGGCCTTGCTCTGATCGAAGAATTGCAGCGCGCTGGCGGAGTTGTAGTTCTCGTGCTGCGTCGTCCCGGTCTGTCCGTTGAAGTTGAAAAGGAAGACGTCCTTGGAGCCGTCGGTGTGGTTGGCGATCTCCTGGGTCTTGGTGCCGGCGCTGTTGTAGATGTCCGTCAGCTTGCTGCCGTCGTCGTGGATGACCTGGGTATAGTCCAGAGTCCCGTCGGCGTGGGTCCGGGTGAGCTCGACCATCTTGCCGGAGGCATCGAGGTGCTGATGCTGGGTCGTGTACGACTGCCCGGTGATATTGTAGTTCCAGTTGTCGGACGTGCCGTCGGCGTTCTTGATGTAGGCAGCGCTTTTCACGCCGCCGCTATAGACGGTCGTGGAGCTGTAACCATCGCTCTTGGTCGTCACCTCGCTGGTGATGACGCCGTGGGCGTCGTACCAGTCGGAGGTCTTGGCTCCGTCGGCGCTTTGCTTCAGCGTGAAGGCCAGGCCGTTGTCCGCGTGGGTGCGAACGATATCGGTGAGGAAGCCGGTCGAATCGTAGCTGTCGTGCTCGTTCGTGTAGGTCTGGCCGGCGACGTTGAACTGAAAGACGTCCTTCGAACCATCGGCGTGGTAGTCGGTTTCCGTCTTCTTGACGCCTGATGCATCGTAGTTGGTGACCACGCTGCTGCCGTCGCTATTGACGATTTGGGTATAGTCGAGCGAGTTGTCCGCATGCCAACGGGTCACCTCGGTGGTCTGGCCGGACGGATCGAGGTGCTGGTACTGCGTGGTGTAGCTCTGACCGATGATGTTGTAGCTGTAATTGTCGTGACTCATGTCGGCGTTGGTGATGTACGCCGCGGTCTTCACGCCGTTGGTGTACACCGTGGTCGCGCTGTAGCCGCTCGGCTTCTGGAGCACCTCGCTGGTGAGGACGCCGCTGGCGTCGTACCAGTCCGTGGTCTTGGTCCCATCGGCGCTCTGCAACAGCTTGAACGCCATGCTGCCGTCGGCGTGCTTGCGTATCAGCGTGGTGAGGAAGCCGGTCGCATCGTAGATGTCGTGCTCGGTCGTGTAGGTCTGGCCGGCGATGTTGAAGAGGAAGACGTCCTTGCTGCCGTCGGCATGGAAGTCGGTTTCCTTGGTCCGCGATCCCGCGGCATCATAATTGGTGACGACGCTGCCGCCGTCGCTGTTGATGACCTGGGTATAGTCGAGCGTGCCGTCGGCATGCTTGCGGGTCACGGCGGTGACCTTGCCCGTGGGATCGACGTGCTGGATCAGCGTGGTGTAGCTCTGGCCTGTGATGCCGTAGGCGGTATTGTCCTGGCTGCCGTCGGCATTCTTCACATAGGCGTTGGTCTTGACGCCGTTGCTGTAGAGCGTGGTCGAGGAGAAGCCGTCGGCCTTCTGGACCACCTCGCTGGTGAGACTGCCGGCGGCATTGTACCAATCGGTCGTCTTGGTGCCGGCGGTCGTCTGCGTGAGCTTGAAGGCAAGGCTGCCGTCGCTGTGCAATCGCGTCAGGCCGGTGAGGAAGCCGGTGGCGTTGTAGACGTCGTGCTCGGTCGCGTAGGTCTGGCCGGTGATGTTGTAGGTCCAGACATCCTTGCTGTGGTCGGCGTGATAGGCGGTCTCGACCAGCTTGACGCCCGTGGCGCTATAGGTGGTGATCACGCTGCTGCCGTCGGGGTTGTAGACTTGCGTCGAGTCCAGCGAGCCGTCGGCGTGGCTGCGGGTCACCGAGGTGATCTTTCCGGATGCATCGAGGTGTTGAACCTGGGTCGTGAAGCTCTTGCCCGTGATGCCGTAGGTGTAATTGTCCTGCGAGCCGTCGGCATTCTTGACATAGGCGGCGGTTTTCACGCCGCTCGTATAGAGCGTGGTGGAGTAATAGCCGTCGGACTTCTGGACCACTTCGCTCAGCAGGGTTCCGGCGGTGTTGTAGGTGTCGGTGGTCCTGGTTGCGTCGGTGCCGACGTGAACGAATTTCGTCTTCACGCCGCCGGTGTAGCTGATCAGGTCCTTGGAACCGTCGGTGTAGGCGACGGTGGTCGAGGTCGGCTGTCCGCTCGAATTCAGGCCGGTGTCCGACTTCGACAGCAGCGTCCCGCCGGAATTGTAGGTGTTCGTGCTCCGCCAGGTCGCGGCCGTATTCGTTACCGAGAACGAGTATCCCCCCTCGATCTTGGAGAGAGCGCCGCCGTAATGGGCGATCATGTAGTCCATGGTCGCCTTCGAGGCGACCGGTAGGACATGCGAGTCGGTCAGCGTGATCGTCTTCAGCGCCGTCGACGTGCTGAGGTCGGACAATTGCGGCACGATCTCGGCAGCGGTGCCGCTGACGCTGGTCCGCGTGTCCGGCGGAGTCGTGGTGGTCGGAGGGGCATCGATCTCGATGATCAGCGGGTGATCGCTGACCGGAATAGTGATCGTGCTGACGTCGGTATAGCTGGCGATCGCAGTGGTTCCCGTCAGCGTGTCGTACACCTTGACCGAATGATGCACGCCGCCGAGGTTCACGGTGACCGTCTGAGCCGGATTGGAGACCTCGGTATCGGTGGGATCGTTCCAGAGCTTCGGCTCCGCCCACACCACGAGCTCGTAAGCGCCGTTGCTCTTGCCGAGCACCATGCTGTTGCCGGTGGCCGGCATGTTGCTCAGGGTGTAGTTCAGTGGATCAGTCGGCTGCAGGTTTCCCTTGCCGTCGTCGGCCAGAATGGTCGTCAAATTGTGAATGGCCGTGGCGGCGAGCTTCGGCGTCCCGTCGGAATTGAACAACCCGAAATTGGCCTCGGGGTTGGTATTGCTGGCGGAGGAGTCGCGGTCGAGCAGCTCGTAGAGATAAGTCGCGCTCACGCCCGCCTTGTAGGCATCGACCAGGGTGTTCAGGATCGATTTGGCCTGCACCGTCTCGTTGACGCCGAGATATTGGGTGTTGGCCTGCGTGGTGTAGCCGGTCTCGGTGATGACGACCGGTTTTCCCGGTGCCGCGGCCATCACGGCGCTCAGCGTGGCCGAAATCGAGCTGCCGGTCGTCAGGCTGGTGCTGACATAGGCGTGGGCGTTGGCGTAGTCGACCGAGCCCGACATGTTGCCGAGCTGGCTGTAGCCCTGCGGATCGTTATAGGCCAGTGACAGATTGTACACGGGGATGCTGCCGAGCGCGGCATTGGCGTTGACCGCCTGATAGAGCGCGCTCTGGAACTGAGCCGCGGCGGTAAGACTCGAGCTGCCATTGTAGCTGAAGGGCTGGTGATTGGCCTCGTTGAGCCCTTCGATGGCGCTGATGCTGCCCGGGTGGCTCGTCGCGAACTTCTGGAGCGAGGCGATGTAGTTCTGCAGCCCGGTTGTGCCGGTCTGGGGCAGGGCGGACGACACCAGGAAGTCGAACTTGTAGCCGGCAGCAGCCAGACCCTCGACGACGGGTTGCGCCGCCGGGCTGGTTCCCATGGCGTCGCGGAGATGGGTGACACCGAGATACTTGAGGTCATCGACCATCAGCGCGAGATTGTTGTAGCCGGTCCAGCCGAAGCCGGCATGCGTGTTCACGCCGATGGAGTTGATGAAGCCGCTGGCGGACAGGATGGTTTGATCGGACATTGCACACTCGATTTCAGCGCGAGCGAAAATGCTCGCAGGGATCGCGTTCAAGCTTCTCTGTCGAGTGTGAATTTCAGATAAAAATCGAAGCTACAAATCGCGAGCGAAACGAGTTCCTTGTGCAGGAACAGAATCGATCTCTGCGCAGCAGAATATGAATGAGATGCCGGGACAGGATGACGTGAGGAGGGCGCTTTCGTGATTTTCACCAATTGCGGTGCTGAATATATGCGCAACTCTCGCGAGTGAATTCGTACGACGGTGCGACGCGGCCCGCTTGTCCACCGTTCGGAGTGTCTTTCGTTTCGTGCCTTCGGCAACCCATGCGTTTTCTTGCATGCGAAGTTCGCACATGCCGCTTCGATTAGATGTTGTAATTTACTCGTTTTGGTTGTGGATGCCCAGCAATGGTGCAGGTGCGTGTTGCTGAAGTTTATCCGCAACCCGACCTGCGTCGCAGACTTGGATGCGACGAACTAGCCGCGGCGGGTCAGCAATAGAAAATCCCCGCGCCATCCGATGACCGCCGTCGCGATCGCGGCGATCACGATCTTGCCGGTGAGCCATGTCGCGGGCCCGGTCGGCATCGCAGCGAGCGATCCGATCAGGATGGCGGCCGCAAGGGCCTGCATGACCAACGACAAGCGCGGGAATGCCTCGAACCGCAGGGTCGGACCAAGCGCGATCAGGATCGTGGCGAGGGTAGCGAGCGCAGCGCAGCCGACGGCCTGCTGCGGCGACAGTCCGGCCCATACCGCCGCCAGCGCGACGGCCGCGACGATCGCGAGCTGACCGGCCGCGACGACCACAAGCCGGGTCGCGAGCTTCTCCAGGTGTGGAACCACTGCGACGGTCGCTTGGAGATGCGTGTGCAGGAAATAGAAGGCGGCCACCGCGGGGGCCGTCGCCAGGAACCCGTCAAGGCTCTCCCGCGGCACCAGGATACGGGCCGCATCCGGAATGAAGCCGACCAGGCCGCCGAGCAGCACGAGGGTCGTGCAGATCATGAATTCGAACATCCGCCGGGCCGATTGAACCGACTTCATGACGGTCCCGTGTTCGAAGTCCTTGACGACATCGGGATAGCTCACGGTGTGGATCGCGGCGTTGAGGACCCAGAACGGACGTTGCAGCAGGTCGAGCGCCATCGAAAATCCGGCACCTGCCCCGGTCGCGCCCAGGCGGCCGATGATGATGACACGGAGCAGCACAGGTACCGACAAATGGATGACGGAGGCGCCTGCCGCGAGCATGCCGTAGCCGGCGAAAGTCTTCCAGTCAGCCAGCATCGCCTGCAAAGAGGCGCGCTCCAGCGGCGTGCGGTATGCGACGAGCCCGGCGACGAGGCCCAGCAAGTGGCCCGACGCAATCCCGAGCAGCGCTGCTTCAGCCGTCCCCGAAATCACGCCTCCCGCCGCTGCCCCCGCCAGAAGTGCGGTGGCACGCAGCGCAAGGAGAGAGGATGCGACGCCGAGCCGGTCGGACAGACGGACCGACAGGAAGTAGAGATCTGCCAGGCCCTGAAGCACGGATATGCCCAGGCCCAACGCGATGATTCCTGCCGGGAGCGCACTCGCCAGGGACGCGCAGCTTCCGACCACAACGAGCGCGGCCGCGCTCGAAAGGCCTGCTGCAAACAGCGACCATCTCAGCCGCGCCGCCTCGTTGTCCCCGGCTGCGGCGAGAAAACGAAGTCCGGCCAGCTGCAGCCACTCGAACATCAGGACGCAGAGCAATTGGCTCGAGGCCAGCGCGAGCGAAAAGTTGGTGTAGTCGGCGGCGGGCAGCAGATGGCTGATCGCGAAGATCAGGATGACCGCCGCGGCGCTTTGATAGACATAGCCCGCCATCGCGAGGAGGCGTGTCATCTCGGAATGAGGCGCTCCTTGCCGACGGACCGCCCTTGTGGCGCGTCGGACGTTACAGCACGCACGCGCGACATTCGCTGCTCGCGCAATTGCTCATACAAGCTCTTGTATGAAGATAGCACGTCGGAGAAGATCCACTTGTTGGTATCGGCGATGAGCCGCCGGCTGATCTCGTCGATCTTGTGCGGATCTGCTGCGACCGCGAGCATGCTTTTGGCGAGGGCTTGCGGATCGGCTTCGGTCAGCCAGCCGGTCACTCCGTGCTCGATTACCTCGGGCATGCCGCCGAAGCGCGTTCCCAGCAGCGGCCTGCCGGCCGCCTTGGCATCTGCGACGACCAGCGGACCGGGATCGTGCCAGATGGAGGGCGCGACCACCACGTCGACCTGCTTGTAGAAATCGTCGGGCGCCACGAAGCCCATGAACTCTATTCGTGCATCCGGCGCGAGCGTCCTGAGGCGCCGTTGCTCCTCGTCACTGACCCGGCCGGCGATCAACATGCGGATGCGATCCCGGGGCAGCAGGGCCAGGGCCCGCATCAGGTTCTCGATGCCCTTTTCTTCCGTGAGGCGGCCGATGAATCCGAACGTCACCTCCGTGGTGCAGATCGGACGCGGATAGGGCTCGCGCGGCGGCTCGGTCGAGGCGTTGCGGATCACGGTGCGGATCGGCGTCTCCGAGAACATGCCCATGTCGGTATGAATCGACAGGACGCGCTCGCTGACGCCGACCACGGCACTGAGCCAGTGCGTGGCCCGCTTGCGATGAAAGCTCAGGATTCCGCAGCTCGTGCAGGTGTGCTCGCAGGACCGTCCGTTCTCGAAGCGCGAGCAGCGCGGACAGGTCAGGTAATAGTCGTGAAGCGTGTGGAGCACGGGAACCCCGAGCTGGGCGGCAACGCGCCAGACCGCGGTGGTGAGACCCGACAGATTGTTGGAGTGCAGCACGTCCGGCTTGAAGGCCCGGATGCGTTCCGCGATCAGGGGGGCCTGCATCTGCCAGTCGTCGACCGCGTGCCAGATGCTGCGCAATGCGACGTTTTTCTGCTCCGTGAAGGGCAGGTACACGTTCCGCACCGGCGCGGAATGGACGTTGATGCCGTCGCAGGTTTCCGGAGCTTGCCCGGGCGTAGATGCGGCCCGGATCACTTCCACCTCGTCACCGCGCTGCACCAGCCCTTCGGCGAAGCGTCGGGCGAAGATCTCGGCGCCGCCGACGATCTTTGGGGCCTGAGGCGTCGGATAAAGCGTGGACGTCAAAAGAACTTTCATCGCGTCAACCTCATGTCTGCAAAATCGCGTCTACCGCGCCGGCCTTATCTCCAGGGCGGGAACGGCACTGTCATTGGCTGCAATCAGGACCGGTGTGCTCGAGACGGGGATCCAGACCCCGGATGCAGGCTTTGCCGCCTGATCGCACGGCATCGCAAAGCTTGCGCCCTGTTGATCGCCCTTGAGCCGGATTTCGTAACGCCGGTCCGGGGCCTCGGACCAGACTGCAATTCTGCTGCCAGAATTCGTCGATGCATTGATCGACACGACGCCATTGGCGAGTTCGCGTCGCTCGGCACTCAGGGTGGGGCGAATGAAAACCCAGGCCCCCTGGACCGCGCAGGCGACGGGCTTGGGCGAAATTGTCGAAACGATAGAGTCCGAAATTATCCTCCAGCTCCGACGGGTTCTTTCCACTGTCCTTGAGCTCGTAGAGCCACATGCCCTTGAACCAGCGCGTCGCAGTGGACGCCCACAGGATCAGCTGCGCGGTATTGTCGGCCTGGGCCTGCTCGCTGACGCCGCATTTGTTGCTGGCCGTGGTCCAGCCCGTCTCCGTGACATAGATCGGGAAGTCGGGGTTTCCGCTGGCCTGGGCGACGAGACGGTGAAACGCCGTGAGCCGGTCGATGATCTCGGCCGAGGTGCGTTTGCTCGGGCCCATGCAGAAATTGTAGAGATGGATCGAAGCGCCGTCGGCATATTGAAGGATGCCGGTCCGCACCATCTTCTCCGTCCATGTCCAGCCCGGATCGTCGCCGAGCGCTCCGACCAGGAAAGGTGCATTCGGTGCAACCCGCTTCACCGCCGGTCGCGCGACTTGCGCGAGCGCCAGGTAGTTCTCCGGCGAGAACGCCGGATCCTTCTTCGCCGCCAGATTCCATTCGTTCCAGAGCTCGAAGACCGGGTGCTGCGCCACGACCGATTGCGCCGCCGCCGCGGCATAGTCTGCGAACCGCTGCCGCGCCTCATCGGTGGTCGGCGGCGAGGAATTCGGAACCAGATGATGACCGAAGGCCAGGATCAGGAGGGGGCGCGCGACGCCGGACCTGACCTGCGCTTCGAGCCTGCCGAGCCTGGGCGTGAAGCCCATCCGGCGTCCCCCGACCTCGAAATCGGACCAGGGAAAATCATCGCGGAAGGCATTGAGGCCGAGTTGCTTGATCTGCGCGACGTTCTCCGAAGGCACGTATCCGCGCGCGCTCACCGGGCCACCCAGCCCCTGATGGGTGCCGACCCCCAGCAGGAATCGGGCATCGAGCGGTTGAGCCTGCTGTGCGCAGACAGAGACCGGTAGAAAAATGGATGCGATGAGGCCCGCGAGGCGCAGGCCGCCGCGAACCAAGGTGCGTGGGAGCGGAGCCATCAGAAATTCTTGGAGAGGTCCGATTGCAGCCCCGCCTTCGCGTCGACCGGTGCCCGATCGTCCTGCAGGAGCTCGGCATAGACCTGCTGCAATTGCCCATGCGTCTTCTGGACGTCGTAAAACTGCTTGAACCGGTCGTAGCCGCGCTGTCCCAGCACCTTGAGATCGAGATCGAGTGCTCGGCGGAAGCCGTCGACGAGCGGCTGGACCGCAACGGGCTCGCAAAGCACGCCGGTCACGCCATCGACGACGATCTCGGGCAATGCTCCGCTGCGGAACGCCAAGATGGGTTTGGCCGCGCGCATCGCCTCGAGCGCAACGAGGCCGAAGGCTTCCCATCGTGACGGGATCACGACGAGGTCGGCGGCCTCGAGCTGAGTCTCGATGGTCGGCCGGTCGAGCCAGCCCAGCAGGGACACGTTGGGCGGGACGCTCGGGCCTTCGTATTTGTTGACGACGGAGGCGCCGATCATGCGGATATCAAGCACATCCTCGAGCGAGCGTGCCGCTTCGATCAGGAGGTCGAAGCCCTTCTGGCGGTCCAGGCGTCCGATGAACAGGACCTTGACCTTCTTGGACGTCCAGTCGGCCGCGACAGGCTGCGGTGTGCGGCTCTTCGAGATGCCATTGTGGACGAGGGTGAGGCGCTCGGCGGGAATCCCGGCGCGGACGGCTTCGTTGAACTCGTCGCCGGAGATGCAGATGATTCGGTCCGACGTGCGCGCAAGGAGGTTCTCCGCCGCCTTCGTCACGAGATGACTGAGGCGGCCGGTCTCGCGTGAAAACGCCCAGCCGTGCGGGCAATAGACGACGCGCGGACCGTCCGAGCGGGCCGCCAGCGCCGGGCGCAGCACGAGGCCGGCAAACGAGGAATGCAGGTGGACGACGTCCGGACGGAAGGCATCCAGCGCTTGCATGCTTGCGCGCAACATCTGGAACAGTCCGGCAACGCCGCGGCCGGAGCGTTCGAACGTCGTAATCTGGTTGTCATCGATCGCTGGAAGATCGCGACGATGATCCGACGGCACGACGTAATGCACGTTCCCGGTGCCGAAGCTCGCCTGTTGCTGTGGGTGCAACTCGTTCAGGTAGCTCGCAATCCCGCCGCGGATCGTCTCGGCGATGTGCAACACTTTCATCGTTTGCCTTCCGTAGGACCGCGTTGGAGAGCCGGACATCGTGAGTCCCTGCTCCGAGTTCGCTAGTGCGAAACACAGTTCCTCGAATCCGTAGCGATATTGGGGCAGCGATGTGGTGATGTTGCGCCAAGCTCTTTGCGCGCACGATTGTCACTCGAAGAACAGAAAGGTTTGGCGGAACCATGCGCATGTGCGCGCGTTGCAGCCAGTTGCAAATTGTTTGTGCGAAAACCGATGCGCGCAATGAGCGAACTGCATCGAACTTCAAGCAGCGCTGGCAATGTTTGCCGGTGGTGCAAGATGATCGAGCAACGACTTCGCCGACTTCTGCCACGAAAAGAACGCAACGCGTTCCTGCTGCCGCTGGCGTTCCTGATCGGAGATGGCGCCGATTGCCAATCTTTCGAGCATGAGTTGCTGCAATGCTTCGGCATCATTGGCGTCAAAATACGCAGCGGCGTCGGCGCACGTCTCGACGACCGCTTCGGCTGTCGAGGCAATGACCGGGCAGCCGAAGATCATGGCTTCGAGCGGCGGCACGCCGAAGCCTTCATAGAGCGAGGGAAATACGAATGCCGATGCATGCGCGTAGAGCGCTGCGATCTCGCTGTCCGTCAGACGCCCGGCCAGCAACAGGCCGGAAACCCCTTCGCTCGAATTGTCTTGGAAGACCTTGCTGTTGTCGCCGCCGACGATGACCAGGGGAACGTCAGTTCTGTTGAGCAGCTCGATCGCCCGGATCGCGACGGAAAGATTCTTGTTCTTGGTCCTGGAGCCGACATAGAGGAAAAATTGCTGCGGCTGAATCCCGAGACGGGCAATGATGCCGGGATCCGGCTTCGTCCTGGCGAGGTGTTCTGCGCTATTGGGGAAGATCGGGATCGCTGTTGCCGACAGATTCAGCACCTCGGTAAGCTCTTTGCGCGAAAAGCCCGAAACGGTTGCGATACTTGCGTGCCGGGCGAGCAGCCGGCCCATGGTTCGGTGAACCGCCAGATAGCGCCAGTTGAAGAAGTCGGGCCTGCGAAAGACCTGTGCGTCGTGGATCACGACAATGTGGTCGTGATGGAACACCGGGCCGGAATTGGCGAGACTGATCAAGCGGCCTCCCGCAGCGGCGCGCGCCAGGTCGATTTGATCCCAGGCGTGCCCGCGCAAGCGGCCGACGGCGCGAATATTGATTCGCTCCAGCTGAAGCTGCTCGCTTGCATCCACGGGCGTCAGCAACTGCCAGTCTGCGTTCCGCAGCGAGGCGGGCGTTTGCTCCGACGCCAAAAGCACGTCGATCGCCTTGACGATCTCGGCAGCATAACGCTGAACGCCGGTGAGCTTTTGCGACAGAAAGCGGCCGTTGATGAAGAATTTCAATTGGCTACCACGATGGTTGATCGGAGTCCGGGCCGACCCGGCGGGGGACGAAACGCAAAGGAGCAACCATTAGGTACGGAAATATGACGCAGCCCTGCACGGTGGAGGAGCTCTACCTGCATGGCTGGCGCTGCCTTGCTGCGTGTGAGGTCGCGGTGTAGATGTCGGCCATGAGTGACGATACCCACTCCCTTCGCAGCGGCTCCCTCACCGCGACGGTCAAAGCGCACGGCGCCGAGCTCTGCTCGCTCAGGGACGATGCCGGCACCGAATTCGTCTGGCAGGCCGGGCCGGAATGGCCGCGCCATGCGCCGCTGCTGTTTCCGATCGTGGGGCGCCTTGCCGGGGACGAATTGCGGCACCGGGGCGAGACATACCGGATGACCCAGCACGGCTTTGCGCGCGACAGCCGCTTTGCATGGGCGGAGCGCGGCGAGAGCCGCTGCAAGCTGGTGCTCGAAGACAGCGAGGCGACCCGCGCGCTCTATCCGTTCGCGTTCCGTCTGACAGCGATCTTCGCGCTTGACGCCGCCGGCCTCGATCTGACGCTCACGATCGCCAACACCGGCAAGGAGACATTGCCGGCTTCGACCGGCGGCCATCCGGCGTTCAACTGGCCGCTCAAACCCGAAAGCGCGAAAGAGGATTACGCGCTGACCTTTGCGAAGGCGGAAGCCTCTCCTGTCCGCCGTCTCGATGGCGCGCTGCTGCGCGCCGCCGCGGAGCCTTGTCCCGTCAAGGGCATGCAGCTCCCCTTGTCCGAATCCCTGTTCGCCGATGACGCCATCATCTTCGACCGGATCGAGAGCGATGCGGTCCGCTATGCTGCGTCCACCGGCCCCTGGCTGAAAATGTCATGGCGCGGCTTTCGCGAGCTCGGGGTCTGGTCGAAGCCGTCGGGCGCGCCGTTCCTCTGCATCGAGCCCTGGCGCGGCTACGCCAGTCCTGCCGGTTTCGACGGCGAGTTCACGGACAAGCCGGGCCTGATGCATGTCGCGCCGGGTGCGGAAGAGCGACTGTCGTTCCGGATCGAGGTCGGATCGTCCCCAGTCGGAGGCGACTGATCGTTGGCGCTTAGACCTCGATGCGCGTGAGATCCTCGCCGAGCACAACCGGCCCCGCATAATCCTGCCTGACATCCGCAAGTACCATGACGCCGCGGCCTGCGTCGAACAGGATGTTCTCGTCGCGGAGCCTGATCAGCGTGGTCGTTGCCATGCGGCGCGGGTCCGGGCGCGGGCCGCCGGTGCCGAGCAGTATGACCTCGATGGTGCCGACTCCAGCGTCAGGAGTCTCCACAGTAGAGATTAAAACGGCAATGAAGCAAGCCGGTCAGCGCATGCCGGCCGCGGTGGCAGTAATGGCCGGCTGAAGGGTCGACCGGTCCGATCCCGCGGATGTCAGGCGGTGCGCCAGGTCCTGTGCGCGCCGTTCGACCAGATGCCATGTCGCGCGTGCGACGAGATAGCTCAGCGCGGCAGTGACGACATAGGCGATGAACAGCGAGACCAGTCCCTCGGCGACCGGCCAGAGCTGACGCAGGCCGTAGATCACCGCGAAGTGACAGGTACATCGAATAGGAATTGCGGCCGAGCGCTTCGAGCGGCTGGAAGCGGATCGCAAGCTTGATGCAGCCGGCAACCAGCGCGCCGAGCACGAGGTTGATCATCAGATAGTTGAATTCGTGCGAGCCGGTGACGCGATTGGCGACAAAGGACAGCGCGATGAAGACCGGATAGATCGCAGCGTCCGACTTGGCAAATCCGTCGCGCAGCGAGAAGAACAGCGCGCATCCGACCAGGAAGACCGGCAACTGATTCAGGAAGCTGATGTGCAGCGTGGTCCAGACAAATGCCGGGGCCGTAATAGGCGGAGAACAGCGCGAAGGCCCACGGCTTGAACAGGCAGACATTGACCAGATGCAGCACGATCGCCAGCGCGACATAGAGATGGCGGCGCGATCCGAACGCGGTGATCAGAAGCGGAAAGACGAGATAGAAGGTCATCTCGGCCGCGATCGACCAGTCGCCGGGCACCACGCTGTTGACGCTGTCCGGCCAGAAGCCGTGCAGGAACGTCGCGGTCAGGATCACTTGAACAGGGCCGATGCCGTTGGGCGCGTTGTCGCTCGGCCCGGCGCCGTTGATGACCAGGTAAACCGGGATCGCGAGCCAGAACAGTGGCGCGATGCGCAAGGCACGGCGGATCTAGAACTTGCGCGTCGGACCGGTTTCGACGCGCTTCGTCCACATCAGGCACATCGTCATGGCGCTGACGAAGTAGAACACGTTGACGCCGGTCCATCCGCACATGAAGGCATAGTCGACGGCGTGGATATGCGACGGAAAAAATTGCGAGACGTGGATCGCCATCACGCCGGCGATGGCGAGGCCGCGCAGGACATCGAGCGTGTGCGAACGGCCGAATGGCGTTGTGCCTTGCTCGCTTCGACCGGGCAACGCGGGCATCATCTTCGTGACGCGCCGCGACACCGACGTCGATCGCATCCTCGGTCTCGAGATCGCCGGCGACCATTACGTCACCAAGCCGATCAATCTGCGCGACCTGCTCGCGCGCGCCCGCAGTGTGCTGCGGCGGCGTTCGCTCGACCGCAAGGCGGCCCGCAACCACAATTCGATCGCCTTCGGCGACTGGATCATCGACCTGACCCGGCGCGAATTGCTCGGCGGCGACGGCAAGCCGGTGGCGCTGACGCGCGCCGAATTCGATCTGCTCGCGGCGCTGGTCGGCGCCGATGGTCGGCCGCTCAGCCGCGACTATCTGATCGAGGTCGTCAGCAACCGCCAGGCCACGAGGTCGACATCCGCACCGTCGATGCGCTGGTAGCGCGGCTGCGGCGCAAGCTCGTCGGCAGCGGCACGCCCGTGATTACGACGGTCACCGGCGTCGGCTACAAGCTCGCGCTCAGCGAACGGCTGTAAAGAATCAACGCGACGCCATGCGCTTCCATCGTGCTTCGATGCGCGCCTTGATCTGGCTGACCCTGGCCTCGTGCGCGGCCCAAAAGGCGCGGCTGGCGGCCGCGGTGCCCTGACGATTGTGGGCATAGACCGTTTTCGGCTGCGCCGACAGCTTCGGGCGGCTCGCCGGTTTGGCCGGAGCTACAGCCGCAACCGCGAGGCGCCGGATCCGGAACAGCCGCCACTTCAGTCCCCACCGAGGTCGAGTTCATCGCGACAAGACGGTTACGGGCGCGGTTGCAATAGACCTGCGACCGCGGGGTCATCGTGTCCTCGCCATGACCCGCCCGGTATTTCATGACGGCGCGGCAGATGTCCCCGCCGCCTATAGGCCGTGGACTCAAACCTAGCCCATAGGCGTGTTGCAGCCAAAAGGACGGCTGCGAGGAAGTTTTGGGCGGTCTTTTCATAGCGGGTGGCGACGCGGCGGAAGTGTTTTAGCTTGTTGAAGAAGCGTTCGACGAGATTGCGTTGTCGATAGATGGCGAGGTCGACCGAACGCTGAACCTTGCGGTCTCTGCTGGTGGGGATGTGGGCCCGGCCGCCACGACGTTCAACCAGATCGACAATAACGCAGGCGTCATAGCCGCGGTCGGCGACGAGGTCGCGATCCGGCTTGAGCCCTTCGATCAGCATCGGCGCGATAGTTTTGTCGGCTGATTGGCCCTGCAACAGCACGATCCGTACCGGTAGTCCCTGGTGGTCAACAACGGCATTGATCTTGGTGCTTAGTCCTCTACGAGAACGGCCAATGGCGTGATCCGGACCCCCTTTTTACCACATGCGGCGAGCTGGTGGGCGCGGATGATGAAACTATCGATCAGTTGCAGCGACTGGGGTGATTTCGCTGCCAAGCCTCGAATATCCGAAGCCAAACTCCAGCCTTCGCCCAGCGATTGAACCGATTATAGACCGTGGTGTAGGGGCCGTAGCGCTCTGGCAAGTCGCGCCACGGCGTGCCGGTACGCAATACAAAGAAGATGCCGTTGAGTACTTTGCGATCGTCCGGCCGCGGCAGGCCGTTCTTTTGCCTTCCGCTCCCGGCAACAGCGGACAGATGATTGACCACTCGGCGTCTGTCAAATCGAAGCGTGCCATCAAAGCCTCCATTTGGGGCCTTGAATCACTCCGCGTCTTCAACCTCAAGGGGTTTGGGCACAGAACCTAGGAGTTTCGGAAACGGCGATAACGCTGCTGGCGTTCTTCTTGCTTCTGCAGGCTCTCATTCCCGAGAATTAGCGGGACTAGTTCGTCCTTGACGACACGCTCCATCAGCAGTCGAACGAGCCTTGTGCGTGACACCCCACGATGTTTGGCGGCCTGTTGGAGATACTCAATTTCCAAAGGTATCACGATGTTCTTAATTGTCATCCGATCGTTTCCGCTCCCTATCCTTTCACTACCTGAGTCGTCTCAAAGTTTGTTGAGAATTAGTTCCGCGCGCGGCTTAGCCCGTCAAAGGTGAGGCGATTTGTGGCCTCTTGGACTTAAAGAATTAAACCGTATTAAATCGCGCCTGCCGGTCTGCTCCAACGGACGTGGAAAAAATGACGCTGGCAAAATGGTGCTGCAATGGCCATCGGAGACCATGACGATTTCCCTGGATCGCATTCGCGTCGAAGCCGATGATCCGTATTCGATCAGCTCGGCCTACCGTATAAACACAGGCGATGCAGTTGCGGATCTTGTGGTGGGCCGCGGGTCGCGTAGCTCCTTGGAGTGAGTCCCTTCACTGCGGTGACTTGCAGCCGGTCTCGACGCTACCCTGGACGTGACGCCTTACACGACCGAATCATCGCGCAAGCGATGGTTCTGGTACTTTGCTCAAACTGGCTTAGCGGAAGAGCTGCGCTAGGCATCCGTATGCCTTGTTGCGCGTCGAGTATCTATCGCGCTGTCCAACTCGGATTCGACACGGATGATCCTCTCGCCTCGTTGTTGGGGTTTTTGCGCCAACACTATTTGAATTTCACGACGCAGGTGCAGAACCTCTCGCAGAGATAGTTTGTCTACATCAATCATCATGGCCCAACCTCTCTTTTTGGCTTTTCGGACACTTCAACGGCGACCGAACATGCCGCCCATCATGTTACCGAAGAAGGCGTCGGGGCCACCCATGCCGCCACCGCCGCCATGAGCACGGCGTCCGCCACCGCCGGAGGAGCGGCGACGTGCGGGCTCGTCCGACTCGTCGGAAGCGACGCGGGTGGAAACGATCTCGGACTGCAGCGCCTTTTGCTGGAGCTTGTTGAGGTAGCCGGCCGCGGGATGGCCGCGGACAGCCTGCCAGCGCATGATGGCCGAGCGGATGTCCTCGTCGAACTTACCGGTCGCCTCAACGTCGAAGCCAAGGCCGGTCAGGCGGCGCTGCACGTCGCGGCGCTGGCTCTTGTCGAGACCGATCTGGTCCTCGGTGGTCTGGTCGGCGGTATCAGTGAAGGACCTGGGATCGACGCCGGCCGTGGAGTTACGGGTCGTCGTGGAGGGACCGTCCTGGATCGCGGCGATTCGGGCCAGCGCCAGCGACTTGAAGGTGCCATTCGGATAGTTGATGAGATAGGCGTTGAGTTCCTCGACCTTGTTGGAGTCCTTGATCGAGCGCCAGAACTCGAGCTCGACCTCGCCAGCCTGGGCAACGACGGGAGTGGAAACAACAGCGTCCGTCCCGGTCGCAGCGGCCGGGTTCAGGTAAACCGGGCCGAGAGATTGGTGTGGCCCCAGGGCAGGTGCGCCGTGTTGGTCTCATCGTTGACCTGGGCGCGAACCCTGGTCATCGCCTGCTGAATCTCGAGGCCCGGCTGCGCAACGTCGGCGACGAGTGCGCGGGTAAACGGGCTGTTGGTCCGGCTTCGCCGTCGAGCGCGGTCAGGCCGGGCCGGTGGCGAACGCGATCAGCGTGCCCTCGCCCGATTTCATCTCGGCAAGACCGCTCGTAACGGTCACCGACCGTATCGCCTTGGCCGAACGGATCCTGGCCACGAGGGATTGTCACGGCAGGCACCGAGGAACACCAGCTTCACCTTGGCGTCGGCCATGGTCTGTTCGAGCGTGAGATCGACATTGATCGCCGCGCCGAGCTTGACGTCCATCTCGGCATCGACAAGCAGCAGGTAATTGGTGCCGTTCACCCCGATGCCGTGGCCGGCATGGAAGAACAGCGCGGCGCCCTCGCTCTTCTTTCCGAACTCGAGCAGCTTCGCCGTCATGGCGTCGCGGGTGAGATTGGCACCCTCGACCATCTCGAAGCCGACATCGCGCAGCACCCGCGTCATCGTATGCGCTCTCAATGTGAACGGGCAGGTGGGAGAAGCGCTGGAAGTCAAATGTGACGCGCGTCACATTTCCATCGATTATCGCGAGCGACCAGCGCCTTGAGCGGCAACCGACGTCTTTTGAACCCAAAAACAAGGCCGGTTTAATGCTCCCCGAGTTAGGTTGGAAAATAAAGTAAATTAAATAAAATCAAAGGGAAGGCGCGCGGGCCCCAGTAGGTAAAACTGTGGCCCTACTGGACTTTGATGCCAGCGACGGGCGACTAGCCAAACCGAACAAAATGGTTAATATATACCCGCTTTCCAACAAAGCCTTAGGTAGGCTGCACCCATTATTTCAGGGAGCGCCGTGGTTGTCGCCAACGCGGTTGAGTGGAGTTCTTTACGGGTTGCGTATGGATTATTCAGATTTCACAACGCCGAGCCTTCTGATGATGTACGAGGCCGCTCGCGGCGCTCTTGCAGCAGAGGAGCAAGGCAAGGAGCCAAAATTCAAAGTGCGTACGACGATGGGCTGGAAACAACATTCACAGAGGGTCGAACTCGAGCTGTCGAGGCGTCGTATCGTGTTTCAGCCGATCAGTCTAAGCGAAAGTCAGTGGTAGCAAAAAGCCGGTCGCGGGACGTTCGGCTCGGCTCCAATGAATGTTCGTCGTTGAATTCTCGCCACCGCGGTGGCGCACGGCACGACCATCTCCGTGTCTTGTTCCAATTCATTCGAGATTTGATTTCGCGCGGGCTACGGCTAACGACCGAGCGTTTGCGAGAAGAACAGTCCCGCTGCATGGCTCGCTCGTCGGCCGTGGCGGTTTGGGGCGAGGCGTCTCAAGACGTAAACTGTTTGATTTGGCCGCTCGATTGCGCCGCCGCTGTCGTCACGAACCGCGCTGTCCATCAATCGCTGGTTTGTCGGTAACCGATATCGAACGCACCAAGCAGATACTCTTCACTTACCGACATCTCGGTTGGCACCCGCGCGACTAAAGTGAAAACAGCGTTCGGCCATTATAGGCTTGAGTGATCGTCACAAAGCCAAATGTGTACGTGTATCAGCCCGGTTTGGTGACATAGCCAATCTTGTCCCAAGTAGCTTTGTTGACGCGCAATTTGATTGCTTTCCATAATAAAGGGAGATTTGCAGTTGCTTTGCGCTAATTTAAACAGAAGCGTGGGGGTGTCACGCTCAAATCCATGGTCGCAGGTCCATTCTGAAGCACTGGAATCCCGTTGGTGCATAGTGGTGAAATATTGATGGTTATCGCCCAGCTCGGCGAACGGAGGTTGCCTTGCCAGAGGTGCGATTCACGAACAGATACGCCAAGACTATTGTTATCTAAGTAAACGCACCAGAGTAATTTTCGCTGCTGGGCAGATCAACTAAAAGTTTATTGAAAGAATAGGCAAGGGGATTTGGGTATGGCCTGCACGAAGTATTCGCGCCTTCCGTCATTGCGAATCCTCCACTACATGCCGACGAATTTCGGGATGACCGGCGTGGAGACATTCATACTCCAACTTTGCGTTGCGCAAAAGAGGTTAGGATTTCTGTCCACTATTGCAATTGATCTTCGCTCCCGGGAGGAAGTGGGCAGGATCGCCAATGAGAATGGAATAGCTGTCTTTGATCTCTCGGAGGGCGAGACATTGACGAGTGGCCGGCAGGGAAAATGGACGCAACTATTGACGCGCCTGCGTCGTGTACGGGCTCTTGGGAAATTGCAGCGGCTCCATGACGTCATGCATATTCACGCTGTCGGGATAGCAGGCCTTGAAGGGTTTCTCGCCAGTTGGTCCTCTCCACTTATAATCACGCATCACGCGACGCTAAGCTGGTATTGGAAATATTGGAATTTGGTGTCCTCCATTACCTTCTGGCTGGAAAGGCGATACGCGGATCGAGTTGTATTCCCTTATTCGACTGCAGCCGAGGAAATGATCGGGCGCGGTATTTCAAGAAGCCAAATGACTGTCATTCCGTTCTGCGTCGATGAAGCTGCGTTCGAGGGCGTCGCACTGAAGCCCCTGCCGGGACAGTTAACGTTGATCATGTCGGCGCGCATGTTTGGAGGCAAAGGCCATATGGAATTGCTGGGCGCCATGGGGCAGCTCCATTCCCAATACCCAATGCTTCGCGCAATCCTGATCGGTGACGGGCCGACGCGGCCAGAAATTGAGGCGGAGATCCTTCGCTTGGATTTGAGCGAGGTGGTCGAGTGTCTAGGACGGGTCGACCATCGGCAAGTTCCGGCGGTTATGCGGTCGGGACACGTGGTGGTATTGCCAAGTTATATGGAGGGAGAAATGTTTCCGCTTTGCCTGTTGGAAGGCATGGCGCTTGGTCTTCCCGCAATCGGCACTCGGATTGCCGGAATTCCGGACATCATCGCTGACGGCGAAACCGGAATTTTGGTCGAGCCACGTGATCTGACGGGCCTCGCACGCGCCATCGAGAAATTTATCGTTGACACCGACTTTCTTGAGCGCGCACGAATGAGTGCCCAAGTTCGATTCCGATCGCGCTATGGTGCGGGTGCAGTGGCTCGTGCCTACGCCGAAGCATACAAGTTGGCGCAAATGGGCTCAAAACGGATCTAACAAGATCCATTTGTTGCACGCGGTGAAGCGAAGCGAACTCTCCGGGTGATCGGCAGCGGTGCCAGCCTTAGTGCAAACTTCTAATTTCTTGGACCAGGTGAACGTCTAGCTTTTCGGCCACGGAAGATATTGATGGTTCTCTCATCATGTCGACGTGTCTTCCTGGAACGAGGTGAATAGCGACGCCAGCTGTCGCGCACGTACCCCATCCCATGGTCGGATCAAGATCGTGTTCCGGGCCACGATCTTGGGCGCGAAAGCAGACGACGCTCATCGGATGGGGCTTCGGAACGTAAGCGTGCCAAGCATTTATAAAGCCAGGATCGTCGCCTCTCAGCTTGGTGGGCAGCGGCCTTCCGATAGTCCGAAATGCTTTCTTGATCCAGGGTGTTAGCAATCCTCTGCTGCGGGAGCTAAGAAAGACGAGCCCGCGGTTGAGGAAGGTCTTGATATTGCCCTTTATCAAGTCACGGCCGTACTTTGTGAGCCGGTCATTTACATAGGTTTTTCGATAAGCCGTCGCATCCGTTTCCGGTAAGGCGGCAAGTTGGGCGGGATTCGGCGCGTCGAGCAGAGCCACCAGGCTCGCTCTGTCGCCCTCTATTGCTAATTGCGAGGCCATTTCATAGGCGACTAGCCCACCAAACGAGTACCCGCAGAACTGGTATGGACCGCTCGGTTGAACGGCTTTGACAGCACGAAGGTAGAAGGAAGCGATCTGCTCTACGGAGAAATGTTCCGTAAGATCGCATAACCATTCCATGTCGAGCCCGTAAACGGGCTGCGCTTGCGGTAACGCTGCAGCCAGGTCCCGGAAAATTCTCACATCGCCGCCTGAACCAGGAAGGCAGAACAAGGGCGGCCTGGCGCCGGAAGCTCGCAGCGATATAAGATATTGGCGGGGATTTTCGGCGCCGTCGAACATTCCGTAGCCTTACCTAGCGTCGCTTAAGACGACTTTCAGCGCTGCACGCGAAGAATATCATCAAGTGAAAAAATTGCTCTCGTTGCCGGAATACTGCGCCTTCACGTATTGGAGCGCGCTGTAGGGCATCCGGCTGCGCCGGACGACGAGACGCGTTTTCAGCTTGCCACCAAAGTTGGCCAAGAAGCGAGCGGTTCCGCTTGAGTAGATGCCGTCGAGGTCGAGAAAGAGCCCTAGCTCGTGTGCCCTCTTGATTGCTGACCATAACAACAGACTGATTGCGCCGGAGTCATGGGAATGACGGGAGCGCGTAGAGAGCAGGTAGTACATGGTGCCGTGGCCCCACACCAAAAAAGTCATTGCGATGGGCTCATCGTTTTCATTGAACAGCGACAGAATAATTCCACACTCGCGGGCGCGGCACTCTGAGAAAAGGACCGGAAAATTGTCAAAACCTATCCGGCTGGTCCGGCCGAAGGCGGTGAGATTCTTCAAGTAGAAATCGATAAAGACTTCCGGTTGGTCCAGTGAACGAACGTGATAGGCCTTTTCGGCGCGGCGTATGTGCTGCCGGGTCTTCAGATCCAGAGCGGTCAGGAGATCGTCCAGGCTTCGCCGGCAGTCGATTTCGAAGGTAAACTGAGGCGCAACCGAACACTTGCGGTCCTGGAAGGCAAGACCGTCAATCTTCGCCAAACCATCATCCAAAGATGGATCCAAGCAGAATTTGAGCTCTGATGTTGACGGCAATTGGTCGATTAGCTGCTGGGTAATTGCCAGTCGTCTGGTGAGACGCGTTTGCGGCTTTCCGTCTCCGGAATCGACGACGGGGCCAAGCACATGTGTGAATGCTGGCATGCGAAGCAGACGAAAGGGGCCCTTGCGCGCGAAGACGTAAGGCAATCGGCCAACCACATCGTTCCCGCGTTTGACAACGGATTCGTGAACGAGGCCGCCACTCACAGCGGACAACCACCACGGTTCGTGAAATACTGTGATCTTCAAAGTGAGTTCTTATTTGTTGCTGAAAAAAGTACGTGCCGACATCTGCCAATAATGCAGGAAGATTATAGCATCCCCGGTGTTTTTTTGACGCGTAGCGACGTTGCGCGACTTTTCGACGCAGGAATATCCTGTTTGGGCTGTTAACCAAACGATTGTCTATTTAGTTGCTCGCGCGCTTGTGAGGTCGACGTCCAGCCTAAAATGGGGGCGCAAGTTGCATGTTCTTCCCGTCACGCGTTGGGCCGGGCAATTTGGCGGGATAGATATTGGCTTTTCGCTGTGTTATGGCTCGTTTTCGCCGTGGTGTGGCTCGTTGGCAAGTCTAAGGTGAATGCGAGGTAAATCATGTCGGCGCTCAACTTTGCTAGATGGCTTGTGAGGGGAGCATTCGTGGGAGCGGTTGCCGCCGCATCTATCCCTGAACCGATACGGGCTGCGGACGCAGCTCTCCCAATTCGGACGTCGAGGGTCGATCGTGTTGCTGGATACGAAGTACGGTATCCGGCCGGTAGGCACCGTCACGGGTGTCCTGACGGATACTCTTGCTACGCCCTTTATGGCGCCTATGGACCTTATGGCGGGCCGGCATTCTGGGGTGCGTACTCAGGCTCATTTCGCTAACGCCCCAGTGCGACCGGCATCTGAGCGGTTCGATAAGCTTCCATGTTGCTGAGGACTTTTTTTTCTCGTTTCGATAGGCGCGCGCGCCTGCCAAAAGGGGTCCGCATCTACGCAGTGGGCGATCTTCACGGCTGCGCTGATCTGCTGGCCGGTGCATTTGATCTCATCGATGCTGACTTGGCTCGTTCCAGGCCAGAACAGGCAATCCAAGTCTTTCTCGGAGACTATATCGATCGAGGCCCCGATGCGAAGCGCACAATCGACCTTCTCATTGACCGAGGGCAGCGGCACGAGACCGTTTTTGTTAGAGGCAATCACGAGGCCCTATTGTTAAGGCTGCTGGACGACCCAAAGATGCTTCCTAACTGGATTAAACTGGGGGGCATGACGACGCTGATGTCCTACGGAATAACGATCTCCGCCAGAGACGTGCTGCAGAGAGGACGGGAAGTTAGCGTCGCCTTGGCCGCCGCAATTCCTTCCGCTCACACTGACTTCCTGGCGAACCTCGTTCCTTTTTTCAGCTGCGGAGATTACTTCTTTGTTCATGCTGGCGTGCGGCCTGGCGTTCCGCTCGATAAGCAAAGCGAAGAGGATCTGATGTGGATTCGCGAGCCGTTTCTCAGTAGCGACCGAGATTTCGGCAAGGTAGTGGTTCATGGCCATACTCCAAGCCTGGAACCCGAGATTAGAAGCCATCGCATCAACATCGACACAGGAGCGTACGCAACAGGGTTACTCACGGTGTTGTCGATCCAAGATGATAAAGTCGAATTCCATTCGAGCAGTCGGTCGCGCCCGCCAAGATCTTAATAGTACGATTATTTTGCGATTGTACGCTCTGCCTGCCGGCCTCTCGGCATCGTGCAACAACCGTTGCAACGTGCACATTTTGTCAGCTGGCCAACTGATGCCGCCTGAACGATTCAGCTATCAGACTTCTCGGCGGCTTCGATCCTGAAGTCCTCAAGTTTCCGGCCGGCTTGAAGCGCGGCGACCAACCATCGAGGCATTTTGCCTCTGCCCGACCATTTCTCGTTAGGAGCTGACGGATTGTAGTATTTCGGCAAGACCTTGGGATACTTCCGCCGCCGCGGTTGCGTCTCCTGGCTCTCGCCAAGATCCGCACCATTGAGCTGCGCCAATCTTTTGTCCAGTTCCAGCTTTTCTGAAGTGATCTTGTCCGAGAGGATCTTTGTGAGCCGCTCGTGCAAGATCCAGAGCTCGTCAAAATTCATCGCTTCCAAAAAAGCCAGCTTGGTCATGCGATCTGAATCCAGCAAAGATGCGCCCTGTGTCAAAAAATTTGCTTTCCCGAAGAAACCGAGGTTTGGGCGACTTTTAAAACAGAACCAAAATCAAAGAGATTTTACTTAATTTTTTGCACATTAAAAGGTCTTAGTTTTATTTAATCGGCAATTTTTGCGCGCGATTTCAATTAGGATAAGGATTAAACGTCCGGCCATCCGCACGTAAAGGTAGTCCTTTGATTGATTCTAGCGCAACTTAAGGGCGGCCCAGATAATATCCTCCCGAACCTGGGGCACCGATGACGTCGCTCGGGCCACATCTGACTTTCGACAAGCGCGATGCTGTCGGGCCGGCACCGGCCGAAAGCGGCGCGCTTGCGTAACTTAAGTTCTGGGAGTGCGGCGGAAGCCGCATAATGCGCCCTGGTCTTCGGCCCGGCGAGATAAGGATAGGGAACTCGCGGGGGGTTATTTGGTCCTTAACCACGCGACCGACTTTGTTTTTCAAAGGTCAATAGGCCGGAGTAGCTTCATTACCGATGCATATCGGGAAATTGCTATGAGCCAGGATTGGGAACGCATCGAGCGAGAGTTGGCCGAGGCGATGCCGGGCGTCGCCCCTTCGATCGATCAGTTGAATTTTCTCACCGACAAAAACTCAATGAGAGACGCGCGTTGCCCGTCTCTGCAGGCTAGAGAAGCAGTGCTAGAGCACATCGCACAGGCTCTTGAGGATGGAAGGATCGAGGCGCGGGTCGATTAGTAGGCGTTCCGGCCACGTAACACTTCGTACGGAGTTCGAAGAAGGATCCAGATATCCAACTTGAAACTCCAATTCTCTATATACCAAAGATCACATTCCACCCTGCGCTCGATCAACTCGGTTGTGGGCGTTGGTCCGCGGTAACCGTGTATCTGAGCCCAGCCGGTCAACCCAGGTTTGACGCACTGGCGAAAGCCATAGTTCCTTACGAGCTTGTCAAATTGATTGTCGTGCGCGACCGCGTGCGGCCGGGGACCAATAAGCGACATGCTACCATGCAGCACGTTGAAGAGCTGCGGTAGCTCGTCAAGACTTGTGCGGCGAAGCCACTTTCCAACACCTGTAACTCTGTTATCGACGGCGCGCGCCTGGATCACCGCGGGTCCGTCTTCGAGCACTGTCATCGTTCGGAATTTGCAGATCTGGAAGGTTCGGCCGTTGAATCCCATCCTGTGCTGTCTGAACAGAATTGGGCCCCGCGAGGTAAGCTTGATCGCCACCGCGATGAAGACAAGCATCGGCGCTATGAGGATCAGCATCAATCCCGCACCAAAGAGGTCAACGCACCGCTTTGCGGTACATTCGGCGGCACTGAGGGGGCCTCGTTGCAGCTCAATGCTCACCAAGTTGCCAAGATCCCTGGAGGGACGCTTGAAAGCCTCAGCGGCCGGGCCGGTTGGAACGAATGTTACGGGAAAGGGCAGTACCCTGAGCTCAGCCGCGAAGTCGCGGAGTTCGGGCCATTGGTTCGTATCGGCCGCAACGACCACCGCTTCGATGTCAGAGCCCCTGATACGCTCAATCACGTTGGCAGCAAGCCTTCGGCGAATGTTCGAGTTCACGCCTGGTCGAGGCAGCGCAAAGCTTTCCTTGATGTCGAGACCAACCGCGGCCAAGGTATCGAAAAAATCAGGACCAGAAGCTTCGTGCCCGGAGATCAACACAACCTTGAGCCCGGAGAAACGTCGCTCGGCGAGCCCCTTTGTAAGGAGGCCTTTTGCGAGCATTCGATTGGCCAGCAGTGCCACAAGGCCTAGTCCCGCGAAAAGCATGCTTGTGCCGCGCGACAGCTCACTACCAATTTTCAGCGCGAAAACTATGCCGGACAGAAGCAGAAAAACGCCCGCCCACGTGGCAAAAATCATTCGGGCCTGGCGACGCCAGGCGAGAAGCGCTGTGGGCTCGTAGAGGCCCTGCGATTTCAGGCACAACGTAAAAAGCGTTGCGACAAGAATGGCAGAACCGATCGGCTGCCCCAGGTCGACGCGCATGCCTTCATGGACATGATGTGCACAGGTCGCCAAGACGCTCGCCAAGGCAATCGTTGCGACATCGAACAGGATCGTTGCTGCCTCGATGGAATGATAGCGAATGGGCCATTTCCGAATCGGAACCGGGGGAACGTCGCGGCCCTGAAAGGCCGAGCTCCGTAGTTCGGCATGGAGGCGTTGGTCAATGAAATTCATTGGATTAAAGCCTTCCAACTAGATTAATTAACCAAAAATTAATGAATGAAGGAAATAACTCATACTGGCGCGGCAGTCAAATTAATTAAACTGGGAACGAAGACCCGAGCTAGGCTAATCAACCAGCTTTGGGGATTTCGAATCCGCGAGAATACTCTGAAATTGCCCGAGCAGAGATGCAATTATAAGTTGCTCATGTCCTCATCGGATTGGTAGCAAGGTAAGCATTCGGTGAGAACCACGGCAGGACCACTCAGGCGGCCTGATCGACGCGCCGGATCGTGTCGCACCAATTCCACGGCAGGAGTTCGTCGAGCCGGTGGCGGGATGCTCTGCGATGCGGTCCAGAACGAAACCCAACCAGGTTTGCGGGCCGATGTCATTCATCTTGGCGGTGACGATCAGGCTGTACATCAGCGCGGCGCGATCGCCGCCGCGGTCGAGCCGCAGAAAAGCCAGGACTTCCTGCCGAGCGCGATGCCGCGGAGTGCCCGTTCTGCTGCGTTGTTGGATAGACAGATACGGCCGTCGTCGAGGAAGCGGGTGAACGCGCTCCAACGCTTGAGCATGGAGTCCATCGCCTTGGCGACGTCGTTGCCGCGCGACAGCTTGGCACGTTGCTCACGCATCCAGCGTTCCAGATCGGCAACAAGCGGTGCGCTCAGCTCCTGCCGCACGGCCCGGCGCCGTTCCTGCGTCTCGCCATTCTTCCGCGCTCGATCTCGAACAGAGCATCGATCCGGCGCACGGCTTCAAGCGCCAGGGGAGAGATCACCGCCGGCTTCTTGCCGCCTTGCGCCTTGCGGCGTGCGTTCTCGGCCAGGTCGGCCAGCACGAACAACGGCCGCCGAGCGTGGACCCAGCAGGCGGCTTCCAGTATTGGACCCGCATTGCGGCAGCCTGCCATAGCCGCCATAGGCGTCGGCCTGGAAGATCCCGCTGTAGCTCGCCAGATGCGCCTGCGGATGCTCGCCGGCGCGATCGCGTGAGTAGTAAAACACAGCCCCTGGCGGGGCCTGTCCGCCGAACGGCTTGTCGTCCCGGACATAGACCCAGATCCGGCCAGTCGAGGTCTTGCCCTTGGCCAGAACCGGCACCGTGGTGTCGTCGCCGTGCAAGCGCTCGGCGGCGAGCACATGGGCTTCGAGGCGATTGAACAGCGGCATCAGCGCGAGCGTGCAGCCGCCGGCCTGGTCGGCAAGCGTCGAAGGCTGACTGGCACGTCTTCCCGGGCGCAGCGCTCGGCCTGCCGGTTCAGCGGCTGGTGCTGGCCAAACTTCTCGAACAGCACCATCGCCAGGAAGCTCGGGCCGGCCCAGCCGCGGGCGATGACGTGGAACGGCGCCGGCGCCTGGCTGATCTTCTCGCAGTCCCGGCAGCGGAACTTCTCCCGGACGTGCTGGATCCCCTTCCAGGATTTCGGAACCACCTCCAGCGTCTCGGTAATGTCTTCGCCGAGCTTCGACAGCCGCATCCCGCCGCAGCAGGCGCACGCCATGGGTCCCGGTACGACCACGCGTTCGCGAGGCAGATGATCGGGGAACGGCTTGCGCGATGGCGCTTGCGGCTGAACGACGCCACAGTCGTCGTCCCGTTCGCAGTCTTTGTCGCGGCCATTTCGTCTGTCAGTTCGTCCTCGGTCGCAGAGGTCTCGAGTTCCTCCAGCGTCAGCTCAAACTGATCCAGCAGACGTGCGGTGCGCTCCGAGCGTGAACCATGCCGATCGCGGTTCAGCCTTTCGATCTGCAGCTTCAGATGCGCGATCAGCGCCAGGTCGTCCGCGCGCACGATGGCGAGTTCGGCGCGCGCCGCAAAGCAACGCCGCGTGCAGCGCTTCGATGTCGTCCGGCAGCTTTTCGAGGCCGTCTTCCATGCCTCAATGGAATCATAAAAGCTGCTTGGCGCCGGCTTTTTACAATCTCAGAGGATTTTTGCGCAGCCTATCCAGCGCTCTGCGGACGCCAGCTGTGTTGCGGATTGGGCCAGTCGATCGCTTCCAACAGATAGCCCAGCTGGGCCGCGGTCAACGCCACCACGCCGTCCACCGCCGATGGCCAGATGAAGCGACCTCGGTCCGGCCGCTTGGCGCAAAGCGACAAACCGATCCCGTCGTGCCACAACGCCTTAATCAAAGTGCAGGCGCGACCGAACACGAAGACGTCCCCGGCAAACGGATCACGCCCGAAGCCTTCCTGCACCAGGAGCGCCAGCCCTGCATACCTTTGCACATGTCGGTATGCCCGGTCGCGATCCAGATCCGCGCGCCTGCTGCGACCGGGATCATCGGCGCTCCAAAATGCCGAGCACCCGCGACAACGCGGCCGCGTCGACGTCAACATCGACGATGATCCGGCGATCATTGCCCAGCTCGATCACCATCCGGCCGCTCGCCCGCGTGGCAACTTGTATCGGCAGCGCATTCGGCGATGCTGCCGCGCTCACCACGACCGCTGGCACAAACGCCGGCTTGGGCTGCTCGGTAGCCACACCACTACCCCAGCGAACAGCCGACGCCACGTCAGCAGCAACGACCGCGATATCCCGCGCCGCCGCGCCGTCGACGAAATCGCCCGCGGCGCGTGCATGCTCTCAAGCAATCTTCAGCTTCTCGTCGTCCGTCCAATGACGGCGACGGCCGGTCTCGACCATCTCGAGACGCTCAACCTGAGTACTGAACTTATGGCTGTCCATAAATGCTGTTACAAAGCAATCCGCTCAGCCCCACAAGACCGCCCCCACCGGAGGCAGACGTAGCAGGGCTATGTTTCCGCGTTGAGACGCTCCTGCTTTTGGCGTTGTTCACGTTCGCAGAAGCGCTTTGTTGGGGCGCGTCGAACGGCGTCTATGCTGCTTTTCTCTGGGGATTAGCCGCGGAGGCCTTCCTTCAAATTGGCTATGTCACCGGGATGTGTGTTCGAGCCAAACTCCAGCGCGCAGGGCTCGTGCACGTTGAGCCCTCGAGGAGAGAGGCATAACGTTCACCGCGGCCGCATTTCCTTCAGAAAGACCGGGTCAGTCTCGGCGATTTGTCGTTCGGCAAGGCGCCGTCCGTCAACACTTGCCGAAGCATAAGCTTCGACGAGTGTCGGCCTCAGAGCCGGCAGTCGGCTTACAATGAGACTGACGTCCCGCTTGATCATGTCCTGAAGCTCGAGATCGGCAACCGCGCCGCTCAAGCGCAGCGCAAGCTTAATCCTCGCTGGTACGAGTTCAACGTCGTTGGGAGCCGTGTAGTACGCCATCTTAAGCAGTGCGCCTGGATCATAGGCGCCCCACTTATGCTGGTCCGCCAGCAACGCGAATGTCAGCCAAACATCACTTCGGTATGGAGAAAATCTCAAGGCTTTGAGAAGATCATGACGCACAGCTTCATCAGAAGTTCGTGTCGGCGTCCCTTGCAACAGCGCCGCGCCTGCAAAACCGTATTCTGCCCACAGATCGCCACGAGCGATGGCAATCGATGCAGCATTCGCAAGGCTATTCTTTTCACGGACCGAGACCGGCGGATACGTCGCTCCAAAGGCGACCGTCTTGGTTCCCAACAGGAAGTACGTTGGAAGCAATACCCAGGTTGCCTGCGCTGCCAGCAATAGTCCGAACAGGGCGCAGCATGACCGCATCAAGGGTCTATCAACGGTCAGCCCGGCAACAACTGGATGCGTTCTGTCGACGTCGCGAGTTCGCAGCGATGAAACGACGTTCTCAATTGCGCTTCGGCTTTGGGCATACGACAGGCCGATGCATGCGCTGATGATCAGCAGCGCTGAAAAGCTCAAGGCGTCGCTGTTAATGAACGCCGTCATCGCGGTCGTCACTAAGACGCCAGCGCCCGCAGCGGCGTAAACGTAATCCCTGCTGCGAGCCAACGACCCCTTCGCAAGAACAATGGCCGCTGCAGCCATAACGAGGATCGCAGCGAGCAGGAAGGTCCGGCCCATCTCTACCGCGACGATCGTCGCCGCGGTTTCGGAGACGTGGCGAGTAACGTCGCCAACGTCACGGTAGACCGGAAGTATGTCCTCGAAGGCGCCCGCTCCATAGCCAAATGGCCTTGCATCTGACAGCAGCAGGTCTGTCGCACTCCAGCTTTTTTGGGGGGACATCAATTTTGTGATGTCCACGTCCGTTTTGAGCGGCGCGATGGCCACGAAACCAAGAAGAGCAACCACGCCGGTGGTCAAAACCCCCGCCTTGCCCCATCTTCCCCAGCGCCATTTTCGAACGATATAGATGCTGACCGGGGCGCTCATCCCAAAAATCGCTGCGAAAGCCAGCGTCAGCTCTCCCAGCATCATCATTGAAAATGTCCCCAGGGCGAATGCTGCGGTCGCTACCCCAAGGCCCACGACCGCGTGCAACCTGGATTTTGGCTGGCGACGTTTGCTGGAATATTGTTCCCGGACGTTAAGTACCGAAGCGCACGACAGGATGATCCCGATCGTAGAAACGAGGACGGCTCCCGCGGCGTCGGTATCGAGGCTGTGAACGTAGCCGAGCTCGGAAGCGAGCTGCAGTCCTGCGACAAACGCTGCAATGGCAGTCAGGAGGTAGAGAAAATTCTCCGCAGATTGTCGATCCACGGTTGCGGCGCTGACCGCAATCCCTGTTGCGATGACAACGCAATACCGGGCAAATGACAGGAGTGTCGCTCCGGTGTCGATCGATATCGTCCCGTCGATCGGCATTCTCAGCGCGCTGGATGCTGTTGACCAGATGGCGTCAGACGGCCAAGGTGAGGGAGCCGGTACGACTTGGAGCAATATCCATAAGCCCGGGACGATCAGCGCAATGAGCGCAGCCGGGCGCATGTTGCGGCACAACCTGTCGATGGCACCCAAGCGTGAACTTAAGGCGAGGTGGATAAGAGCGACCGCCATCATGGCGCAACCGAAGCCAGTTGCACCTTCGGCTCGAACCGCACTGAACGCCACGGCGAAGGCAACGAAAATTGCCGAGAAGTAAAGCCAAATGAACATACTGCTGCCTCGAGAGCCGGAGGCCGACATCGCCTCCCTGCGATCAATGTCGCAGGGAAAGGGCCTCGTGGCTGTGCTCGATGAGATCCGTCGCCATCACAATGGCCAACTTCAGTGAATCGGTGTGGGCGTTGTGATGACCGTTGCCGAGCCAGTACCCTGAATGGTGTTCCTGAGGATAAGTCCGTTCGTCGCGTAGGTGATGGGGTCGTTCGCGGTAGCCATGATGGTCCGCAGGAAAGTCAGGAATTTCGTCGTCTCAACCGACGCGGCGTTCGATGTGTAAATCACGTCCTTGTTCCTCATTTCGAAATTTTGTGCGAGGAAATACCCCGACGGATCGCGAAGATTGACATTATAAACGATAGGTATGATTGGGCCGGCAAACTTCGTACAATCCACGCCAAGTCGCGCCGCAACTTCGCGCGTTTCGCCTCTATACAAAAACACCCAGCTTGGATCGGCGAGGGAGTCGTTAAGGCCGCCCTGCTTGCCGACAGCTTCCGCGAGCGAAAGTCTCCACGCGTCAAACTTGTAGAGGCCCTGACCGGCAGAGGCCGATGCGCCAGCAGCACCCACCGCGACGAATGTCTGTGGCTGGCCGAACACATAGATCACGTCGCTCGGGAGCACGTAGATGTTGTTCGTGGGTTCGTACAAGAGAGCGCCAAAAGGCACGCTGGCGCGATGACCCGATCGCTCAAGCGAGACCCACATATCGTAGCCTTGAGTGCCTGGACCGCCGGCTCTCGCAATTGCGTCAAGGATGCGTTCACCCGAAGGGCTTGCAGGGAAGCGGCCAGCTGTGCGCACATCCCCCAGAACGCTGATAAGTGATGTGTTTTGCTGGGCGACTGAGACCACCACCTGCGGTTCAAGCGCACGTGCCTTGAGCTTGCCGACAATGTCCGCTTGAACCTCGGTAGGCGAGCGGCCTTTTGCCCGCACCTCTCCGGCGTACGGAACAGCGATGTTCCCGTTCTCGTCGACCGCCTGATTGGGGACTGTCACAAAGTTTCCAGCCCGCACGCCATTCTCGGACGTGAACAGCCCACCGGCCGCGGCCTCGAAAATAGTCACGCTGACGATATCACCGATGCCGAAGCGAAATGCCTTCGGCGGCGACCGGTCGGCAAATGCCGTCGACAACCTCGGTATATATTGACCGAGCGTCTGAACGACTTCGGGGGTGACCTTTACAAGCGCGTAAGGAACGCTAACTGGCTGTCCGCCCTCTGATTTGTTGAGTACATCGACCCCCTGCGGTCCAGTCGTCGGCACGATCGAACACCCGGCGCAAAACAGCACTAGGAGCATGGCAGTTCGTTTCACCGTCATTTGCGCAATGGTAAACAGGAGATCCCCCGCACGCTCGTCGGAAAGTCAGCGCTGGGGAGAATGCCATTTTGTATGGAATCTGGACAGGCCGTCGTGACAGCCCCAGCAACTCGGTGCGAGAATGTTGCCAAAATGCAACAAACGCAAAGCGCGCAAAAATAGTGTTAAGCGTCGGTAAGACCGTAGTGCACGTAGTGGTCGTCGCTATAGTAGTCGCTTCTGTGGGAATCGTACTGGAGCATCGCCCGAATGTCTGTCTTGTTAAGAACGACGCCAATCAGGTTCTCATAGACATTTGGTGCCGTGTGCAGGGCGTGTTGCACCACATCGATTTTGGTTTTCCCCCACTCGACGACAAGCATAAAGCAGTCGACCAGCGTCGCCGTGGCGCGGACGTCGACGATGGGCGTCAGAGGGGGCAGGTCGACAATCACATAGTCATAGGTGGTTCGTAAGCGAGCGAACAACTTGCGCATGTGTTCGGTTGCCAGAAGCTCGCTGCTATGAAGCAGCGGCCGAATCTTAACCACCGGCAAAAAGGCCAAATTCGTCTTTGGCTCCTGCCAGATCGCCTCTTCCAAAGAGCATTTTTCGAAAATGACCTCAAGCAAACCGACGCTCGCATCCGGCGCGAGGGCCTTTGATAGAGACGGGTTTCTGAGATCACAGTCGACGAGGATTACGCTCTTTCCCCCCTGTCCGATCAGTTGGGCAAGAGACGCCGCGATCGTCGACTTGCCCTCATGGGGCAGTGAAGACGTTATGCCAATGACCTTGTTTGTCGTTTGCGTCGGATTGAGGTCAATGCCCAATTTGATTGAGCGAATCGATTCCGCAAACCGCGACAGCGGCATATTCATCACGGCCCAATGCAAAGGCGAATGCGTGGAAACCGTCCTCCTGCCGGTTTCCCGATCCGGCAGTAGGCTGGCTTTCAGTTTCCGAAGCCTGGCCGCTTGCAGAAGTGGAACGACGGAAAGGCAGGGGAGGCGCAGAGCTGCCTCGAGCTGATCCGGCGTCCGGAACACCCGGTCCATCGTTTCTCTGAGCAAGCCCAGTCCAACGCCAAGACCAAGACCTCCGAACAAGGCGATCGCAAGTATGATTGTCGTCTTGGGCTTGCTTTTGCTCTGAGGAATGGAGGCGGGATAGATGACCCTGGCATCCGAAATAGGGAAGGATTCTTGCTGCGCCGATCCCATATATCGCTGCAGGAACGTGTCGTAGAGCGTTCGATAGCCTTTGGCTCGGCTTTCGAGCTCCCGCAGAGTGACTTCCGCCGAATTCGTCGCCCGTGACACCGAAACGGCCTCTGACAACTGCTTTTCGAGATCTTGCTGGCGTTGCTTGGAAACCTCGTAGTCGCTCCGGCTCGTTTCTGCCAGGCGGCGGACTTCGTCGAGTACGGACGCTCGAATTTCGCGCATTCGAGCGCGCAGGTTGACGACACTGAGGTGGTCCTTGCCGAACCGCGCCGACCATTCGCTTTCCCGCCTGACCAGCTCGAGGTATTGTTGGCGCAGACTGTTGATAATAGGGCTCGCCAGCGCATCCGATCCAGAGGCGTCGAGTGTGCCGATTGACTCCCCCTTAGAGGGATTCTCCTTGAGAATACTTTCATAGCGGTTTAGGCGCGCGAGCAATTCCGCCGTTTGAGCCCGGGCCGCTACGATGCGGCTATTCACCTGAGTGACTTGCTGCTCGTCGATAGGTTTTCCTTCCGTCGAGAAAATGTTGTTTTGAGATCTGTAGGCGTTGACCGCGCGCTCAGCGGTTTCAGCCTGATCTCCCAGCGCCTTTATTCTTTGTTGCAGCCAGAGAGTTGCCGTTCGATTGGCCTCGAATTTTGCATTGAGCTGATCTGCGATGTACGCGTCGGCAATTGCGTTGGCGATCTGGGCCGCACGCGCCGCATCATTCCAGCTGAAAGTCAGTTCGATCACGTTGCTCAAGTTCACGCGCGCTGCTGTAAGCCGCTCTTGGAACGCCGTCATAACGTCGCCAGCCAGTCGCGCCTGTGACTCGCTTTCATCGGGGCCTGGTGTGCCACCAAACCACTTGCGAAGGCGGCGTCCCATTAATGTCAATGGAGAGTCCGTGTTCCTCGTCAGGTCGGCCGTGAGGTCGAGTTTGTCGATGACATCGCTTGCGATAGCCTTGGATCTGAGAATTTGCAGCTGGGTTTCTATTTCCCTCGGGTCAAAGGACGGTTCGGCAACGGCAGACTGTTGCTGAATGAACTGCGCCTTTTGATTTCCCAACAGGATGCGCGCTTGAGCTGTGTAAGTTGGTGGCGTGATGCGAAGGTAGATCAGGCCAGCAGCCAGGGCGAGGACCGCGCCAAAAATTACGATGGCGTACTGACGACGCAAAAATCCACGTGCCAAATTCACCAGCGGACCGATTCCGGTCGCGCCCCCCGGCGGCGGGCCGTCGGCATTGCCGAGCGCAGTCCTCGATCTGTCGGTGTTCTGCAGCATCCGGTCTTTCCCGCGTTCCGTGACAGGCCGGCCAAGACACCCGCAAGTTTAAAGCTTGCGCGAAATCCGGACAGGCCCGTTCCAACCATATCGATAAGTTAGTGCACGTCAAAATTTAAATCGACGAGAGGCGAAATTAATCGTGAATCAAGTGGTCGGATTATGAAAAACTGGAACCCTAAGTCACGGATTGCATTTGATAATAAATGCGATCAAATGCCGCGGTGTGTTTAATTTTCAGGTGTCGGATGTATATTTGTGTTAGAAGATCAGAATTATAACAGGTGACGGGAAGCTGAACATGTCCGCAATTTTGAAGATTGTCTTAGTTCTGTTAGCCGTGTCGGGTACCGCAACCAGCGGCTATGTTTTCTACAACGCTGCTCTTTCGTCTAACGACTGGGTCTACGGCGGAAGATCTCCCACCAATTGGGCCAATGGTGGGGTGCATGGCGCTCCGGGGCCCATCGCCGGTGCGGGTATTCCGCTCGCGGCCGCGGCATACGGCGTTTATTGGCTGATGAAGCGACGTCGCAAGCAGGACTGAGCAACCAAAGTCGCTCGGTACTCGAACGCGAACGGTTCATTGGAATCAGCACGATCATCGCTGTTTAGCCCTTGACGAAAGGGAGACCGAAGGCAGATGCATTCGGTTTCCCCATTTCGACATTGCCGATCCTTTAGCGGTCTCCTAAGCCACTCTCGTCGAGCCTCCGGGCGGTAATTTTGCCGCGACGCTCCAGGGACAATCAGACCGACTCTGTTGCCTGAAGGTGCACGCTCCGCACAGCCCTTCCTGAAGGATCATCCATTTTCGCAAATTCCTGCGACCAGCGAAATGCGGTGGGCGTCGAACAAGCGATCGACGGGCCTACCGGAACCGTGAGGCAGGCGGTCGGATTTTGGAAAATGCGATCGAAGATGGTCCTGTACAGATAGCCCTCCTTCGAAGTTGGCGTCTGGTTCGGAAATGTCCGCTCCACGATTGACATCATTTCATCAGTGACCTTGCTGTTCGCGTAGTCCTTCAGGGAATCGATCCAGCCATAGCCGACACCGTCCGAAAACTGCTCCTTTTGACGCCACAGAATCTCATCGGGTAGAAGGTCGGGAAAGGCTTCTCGCAAAATGCTTTTTTCGATTTTTTTTCCCGGGCACATCTTGTCCGCGGGGTCTATTGACATGGCGTAGTCCAGAAATTCCTTGTCCAGAAATGGTACGCGCGTCTCGAGCCCCCAGGCGGCTGTGGCCTTGTTAGCGCGACAGCAGTCGTATTTGCTCAAGGCGAACAGCTTTCGAACAGTCTCTTCGTGAAATTCTTGTGCATTCGGGGCCATGTGAAAATACAGATATCCGCCGAACACTTCATCCGCGCCTTCTCCCGAAAGCACCATCTTGATGCCCATCGACCGTATCTTGCGCGCCATCAGATACATGGGCGTTGCCGCTCGAATTGACGTAACGTCAAACGTCTCGAGATGACGGATGACATCCGCCACTGCATCAAGCCCTTCTTGGATCGTGAAGACAATCTCGTGGTGAACCGTTCCGATGTGCTCGGCCACCTTACGCGCGAAGCGCATATCCGGAGCGCCTTCAAGCCCCACGGAAAAGGAGTGAAGGCGAGGCCACCAAGCTTCCTCGGTATCGCCTGATTCTATTCGTTTGAACCGGTGTTGCGCGGCGATGGCGGCGATGAGAGACGAATCCAGGCCGCCGGATATCAAAACGCCGTAGGGAACGTCGCACATGAGTTGCTGCTTGACCGCAGTCTCAAGTGCCGTCCGGAGTTTCTGAAGCGAAACCTTTTCCGTCGGGCGCTTGGTGCTCCCAGGATGGATTGTACCATTTGACGAAAGTCCTGTCCCGCCCAGTATAGTAATGGCCTGGCGGAAATTCCTGGATCGTTTCGCAGGTGGCGTCCAGAGCCTTCATCTCGCTCGCGACGTAGGTTGCGCCGGCACGATCCCACCCGATGTAAAGCGGAATGATGCCGATGTGGTCTCGCGCGACAAAAAAGTCACGCTTCTTTTCATCGAACAAAGCAAACGCAAAAATCCCGCTGAGCATATTGCACACGGCGGGGCCATATTCGTCATAAAGATAGAGGATGACCTCGCAGTCGGATTTCGTTTTCCAGGCGTGATGTTGCTTCAGCTTCTCTCGAAGCGAAACATGGTTGTAGATCTCGCCATTTACGGCCAGCGCCCGACCCGCCATTTCGTCTATCAGGGGTTGGGCCCCGTGCTCCACATCGACGATTGAAAGTCGCTCATGAGCAAGCACTGCGCCTTCATTCGAGTAGACGCCGCTCCAATCTGGTCCGCGATGTCTGATCATCTTGGACATTTCCAAAGCGCGGTTACGCGCCGTTTCGAGTGGTTCCTTGAACTCGAAAATGCCAACAAAGCCGCACAATGCAATTACTCCACTATGGAAAATGCCTGCCGTGGTGGTGTAAAATTCACTATCAGCCGTAAGCAGGAAACGGCGGGTCATATTAAATCGGGTTTATTTTATTATATATAAAACAAAAATTTGCAATATGATTTATTATTTTGCTTTGCGTTAGGCGTTAAAGTCATTGGCCATTCGGAGCACTTCGATACGGGTCGCTGCGACGGGGGCGGACCGCTTTTACTGCTCGCTCCGAGCGAATAGGGGCGCACTACCAGTTTCGTTAATGACAATCCTGGCGCCGAGCCCCTTTTTGCCAAGTCGGTCGATCTGGGATTCTGTCCCGGCCTCGCAGGAGACCGAAAGATAGGGGTTCGGGTTGACCAAACCGGCGGTCTACCGAATGCCGTTGCCGTCGGTTGGAGGTCGGACGGCCGCACTCACGCGACGGACGTGCTCGGCACAATGCAATCGTCTGTCTTGCTTGAAGACGCATGCCTGTCACGGAACGCAAGTGGGTCGAGGTTGACCGAATGTGTCGATCGGAATGATCGCAATGCGTGATTTGGCAAAGGGCCATGCGATTACGTCGGGCCAGTCTTAAATCCCCGATCAGGAGGCAAGCCATCGTCCCGCCACGCGGCGTCTTGCTCCGAATTGGCTCTCTCTGTTGTTACTATCTGCCTTGACCGATTCAAGAAATGGCGCCTGCGCCCCTTGCCAAACGCTTGGCCGATGCTGCATCGTTGGTGTGCACGATCCGAATGTGAGTTGAGATGATGATGCCGACACGTCCTGAATCGCCTTGGATGAGCGATGAGACAAGGATCTTTCAGAACTCGGTTCGACAGTTTATCGAAGCGGAGCTTGTCCCAAACCATGCGCGTTGGTCCGAACGTGGCTTCCCCGACGCTTCGGCTTGGCTCAAGGCAGGTCAGGTTGGATTGTTACTTCCGGACGTACCTGAGAAGTATGGAGGGGGAGGTGGGACCTTCGCCTATGAGGCCGTTATCATCGAACAGCTTGCTCGGAGCGGTGTCCACTTCGGCTTCAACATTCAGAGCATAGTTGCACATTATATCCTCGCCTATGGAAACGAAGAGCAGAAACTTCGATGGCTGCCGCGAATGGCCGCTGGCGAACTTGTTGGTGCGGTCGGATTGACGGAACCCAGTTCGGGATCGGATCTCCAGAGCACCAGAACCACAGCGCAAAGAGATGGCGATCATTATGTGATCAATGGATCAAAGACGTTCATCACAAACGGCTGGCAGGCCGGTCTTGTTTGTCTCGCGGTCCGGACTGATCCCAGAGTGTCCGGGCCGAGAGCCCTCTCACTGCTTGTGATTGAGACCAAAGATCTCCCGGGATATCGGGTAGGCGAGCCACTCGAGAAGGTCGGTCGGCACGCTCAAGACACTTGTGAATTGTTTTTCGACGAAGTGCGTGTTCCCGTCGGTAACCTGCTTGGCCCGAGCGAGGGGCGCGGCCTGTTTCAAATGATGGATCAGTTTCGATACGAGCGGCTGTCGATCGGACTGAGCGCGGTCGCGGCAGCGGAGCGCGCCATCGAAATCACCACCGCATACGTAAAGGAACGTAAGGCATTCGGCAAACCTCTGCTGGACCTGCAGAACACGCGCTTCAAGCTCGCCGAATGCAGGACCGAGGCGCATGTCGGTCGGGTGTTCGTGGATAATTGCATCCAGCAGTTTATCAATGGTCAGTTCGATACCGTTACCGCGGCCATGGCCAAATACTGGCTCACTGATAGCCAGTGTCGGATCATAGACGAGTGCGTGCAGTTGCACGGCGGCTACGGCTACATGCAGGAATCCGCAATTGCGCGCTTGTGGACCGACAGCCGGGTCCAGCGCATATACGGAGGTGCGAACGAGGTGTTAAAGGAAGTGATCGGCTCCTCGCTTTGAGCCAAATCGGGCCGTTCGACGCGGGTGGCATCCAGGCTGCCATCACAATCGTCTTGACCTGGTGCTGCCGTTGCCAAATTCTTGCAGTGCGCCCGGAATGGGGATCGGCCGGGACCTTGGCGGCTTCTCGCCGCCAAGCGCGTATCGGAGCCTCAGGCGCCGATCTGGTTTAGCCGCTCTTGCATTGCGCCGGCGAGGACGCCGACGTGCTCGCCGATCAATAGATCATTGACCTCAAACTTCTCAAGATGGTGTTCGCTGACCGAACGAGCAAACGGCTTCCAAAGGTGTGCGCGATGCCACCAGTCGGCTGTAATGAAGAGGTCGACATGGCCGTCATAAACCCGCGGCGTATAGTTGTGGACCGCCGCGACTGTTGCATTCTCTACCCGGCTTCTGGCGGCGAGATTGCTGGCTCCCACGAGTTCCACGCCCTTCTGTCGTTCGAGCCTCAATTGAAGGCGGCGTTTGAACGCGCTCGGGGTCAGCACTTTCAGGTAGCTGGAAAGGCGTACGAGCAACAGCGATGTTGGATTGAACATCGTCGGATACGCACTGCCTATGAGCGCAAGCAGGGCCACTTTCTGTCCCATTGCTGTGAGCTGTTGCGCGACCTCGAAGGCTAAAGCTCCGCCTGCACAGTGCCCTGCAATCAGATAGGGGCCTTCCGGACGGTACTTGCGGATTTGCTGGACTTCATAACGTGCGAGATCTTGGACCGTTGAGAGCGGCTCACTGCCATCGAGACCAGGCGGTTGAATGCCGACCATCGGCTGCTCCGCGTGCAGGTGTCGCGCTAACGGAAGCATACAAAAGATGTCGCCGCCGTGGCCAGAAACTGCAAATATCGGAGGCCTCGATCCATCTGGCTTGATAGGCACGATCGAGGTTCGTTCGATATTCCGGGCTTCGGCTTGCCGGAGAATTGTCATGATCGATTGCTTGCGGCTGGCAAGCGCCTGCTTTAGCTCATCATCCAACGCCCCTACCGGGGCGCTGCACTTCAATTGCGTATCCTCGATCCACAGGCGGACGTCGCGGGCGCGAAGCGTCGAAAGGAGGGCTGCATCATCCATCACAGATTGAACTCTTCACGAGCGCCTGGAGAAGTACTGGTGCTCTGGTTGGTGATCACGAGCATATCGATCGCCTCCGAAAGTCCGGCGATCGTCGGTCGCTCGAACAGAACAGCAATCTCGAGGTTGATATTGAAGAGCGCGCGCAGTCTCGCAACAAGACCGACGGCAGTCATAGACTGCCCGCCAAGATCAAAGAAATCATCCTGAATGCCGATCCCTTCCGTCCGCAACAGCTCGTGCCAGACAGCGGCAATGGCCTTTTGAGTCTCGGTTCGTGGGGGGCCGCCCTCGCCCCTGCTGGCAGCAAGAGGCGCGGGGAGAGCCTTTCGGTCGACCTTCCCGTTCTGGGTGAGCGGGAGGGCTTCGAGCAGCATGAATTGCGAAGGGACCATGTATTCGGGCAGGCGGGTTCCCAACGATTCCTTTAGCTCGTTCATGTCCAGCGCACCGTAACGGGGGACGATGTATCCCACGAGCTGACGGTTTCCTGGCTCGTCCTCGCGAGCAATCACGGCGCACGCTTGCACGTTGGGTTCGGCCGCGAGATTGGCTTCGATCTCACCGAGCTCGATGCGGTAGCCGCGAATTTTCACCTGATCATCCGCTCGGCCGAGATACTCCAGGATGCCGTCGTTGCGAAAACGAGCCAGGTCTCCGCTTCGATAGAGGCGCGCGTCTGTTTCAGTGCTGAATGGGTCCGACAGGAATCGTTCCGCGGTCAATTCGGCCCGGTTCAAGTAACCGAGGCCAACGCCAGTCCCACCGATAAACAGCTCGCCCGCCACTCCGGGCGCGACCGGCTTCATGTTCTCCTCCAGAACGTAGAGCTGTGTATTGGCGATTGGACGTCCGATGCAGACAGAGCCGCTTGTCGGATCACCAATTTGAACCTCGTGCACGCAGCAGCCGACGACTGTTTCGGTCGGACCGTACTCGTTGAACAAACGCGTCGCAGGCGCATGTTCGCGCCAGAGGCGGAGAGTTTCGGCAACGAGGTTTTCCCCGCCGATCACAAATGCGCTGGCTGCATCTGCGGCCTGCTCGGGCGCGATTTGTGCGTTAAGCAACTCGAGATGCGCGGGCGTGATCTTGACGAGACCTCGCTTTCCGGGGGCTTTGAGGGCTGCCATGAGCCCTTGAGCGCCAACATCCTCTGGCAAAAGTTCAACGGTCCCGCCGCCCAAAAGGGTGGTGTAGAGACTTGTAACCGTCAAATCGAACGATATCGATGTGTGAACCGGTACGGCAAACCCTGCAGCCACGGGGTAAGTCTTGATCGCCCACCACAGGTAATTGACCAGGCCCCGATGCACGATCATCGCCCCCTTCGGCCTGCCCGTCGAGCCGGACGTGTACATGACGTAGGCCAGATTTGAGGGGATCGTTGCCGACGGGGGATTAGCCTTGGACTCGCCGCTCAAGATTGGCGAATCGACATCCAGGCAGATGACCTTGTCTACAGGCGTCGTTAAGAGCGACAGGCACCCTTGTTGCGTTAGAAGGACGAGCGGGTTCGCGTCCTCGATCATGAAGGACAACCGCTCCTTAGGATAGGCCGGATCAAGGGGAACGTATGCTCCGCCTGCTTTCCAAACGGCCAACAAGGCCACGATCAGTTCGGGAGAGCGCTCGAAGCAAACACCCACCAGAGTGTTGGGACCAACCCCACGCTTGCGGAGATAGTGAGCGACACTGTTGGCTCGCTCGTTTAGATCGCTATAGCTTAAGCGGCGCTCTCCGAATGTAAGCGCAATTGCGTCCGGCGTGCGCTCGACCTGAGCCTCGAACAATTCTTGCGCGCAAACTTGCGGAAAATCAGCCTGAGTGTCGTTCCACGCGCGCAGTTGCGCTCGCTCCTTGTCGGACAAGGTGCCCCAAATGTCGGAGCGATATTCCTTCGATGGATTTGGCAACGCTTCTATCAATGACACAAATCGCCTCCCGGTAGTTCGCAACCGTACAAACTGTTTGCCCGCGTAAAAAGCTTCCCAGCTGTGCCCGCGTCCCGGAAACGCGTCCGCCAGGTCCCTAAATAATCATAGAGCGTTTCCAAATTTAATTAAATAGCATTGCTATGGTAAATTATTTCAAGGGGGAAAAGAGCAATAAAATCAGTATGGAGAAGCGCTGCATGAGCGTCACGCTTTTTTGTCGCTATTTAATTTTATTGTTTTGAAGTGGGTCTTTCAGCTATTCTGGAAGTCGGACTTGGTCCGCAACCGGCACTCGGAAGCAAGATGAGTTTCCTTGGCCGCGGGGCGCGCCTGGAATTTGAAGTCCAGGAGCAGGTCATCGAGCGAAATGGCTGAAGATATGACCGCCATCTTGAAATATTGCCCGACCCGCGGCGAGCTCTATGCGGGGGTATTCATAATCGGTTGCATCAACGGCTTGGCCGCGAAAGCCATTTCGTCGGTGCATCGGATCGGATGGCAGGATGCCGTTTTGGGCACGTTCGATGTGAGCGCCGTGGTTATCGCGGCATGCTTTGCAGGAATTTCGCTGGTCCTGTCCGACAGAACTGAGCTGGCGCGTGCCGTCGACGTTGCCCTTGCGGCCATTCTCTTGCTGGTCATCGCACTTCCCATTGGCGCGGCTAGTTGGATCGCTGTTGCCATGCTGAGCATCTACGTGTTGTCGACCCAGCAGGTATCCGAACCATTGCGTCGCGGGGCAGTCATTCTCCTGGCCACGACGGTTCCTATGCTGTGGAGCCGCCTCATCTTTGATATGTTCGCAAAATATGTGCTGGCAATCGATGCGTGGCTTGTCGGATGGATGCTGGGAACGGATCGGCACGCCAATATGGTCGAGTTTGCTGATCACTCGGGAACACTCGCGATCTTCCCGTCGTGTTCGTCGCTCGCAAATGTATCGCTCGGCCTGCTGTGTTGGATCGCGATCAGCGAAATGACAGGCCACAGAAGGCGCCCGCAAGACATCCTCTGGTGCGGACTTGTATGCGCATGCGTCATCGCAGTGAACGTCCTTCGTATGAGCCTCATGGGGCTGAGCTACGCGCATTACGCGATGCTTCACAGCCCGCTATCCGAGTTGGCTGTGAACGTCATTATTCTGATCCTCGTCGCTGCAATCAGCATGCTAGGCGTTAGACGTGACATATTCTCCCGCGCTTAAGTGGATGCTCATCGTTTTGATCCCGCTGACGATCGGGTGGAAATTGATGTTGAAGCCGGAAGATCCGGTCGAGATACAAAATGCGATTGCTGTGTTTCTGGCCGAGCAGAAGTTTGAAGTCGTCGTCAGCGACGAGAACCTCGAATACATGCATATCGTGGATGCAAGATCACCCTCGTGCCATTTGCGGGTAGCCAGGGTCTCGCCGCTTGGCCACGAGGCGGATCTCATTCGCAGGTTGAACGAGCTGAACGGTCGTACGTATTTTGTGTTCAGAAGAGTGGTCTACTCGGACCAACCAGTCTACCTGACGGTTGTCAACTATATCTGGTTCAGGTTTCTTCGCGAACTCGGCTTCGTGTCCCGGGTTCCCCCCGTCCTCGCTGTCGTTGCCTCTTGTGAGACGGACCAATTGCCATGGAGCATGCTGCGTTCGCTCGAGCCGACCTGAGGTATGAGCGTCAGATGCCTCGGTTTGACGGCCCCTCCGGCGCGCGCGGCTGAAGAGTGTTAAAGCTTACTTCCAGGACAATTGACCTCCCTTATTTTTTGACTCGGAGCCTAATTCCAGGCGGTTGGAGCAATCTTTTTACTGATCTCATGATATGGAGTAGCATGAACTTTCATCAATTTCTTAAGTGCCGCACGATGAGAGCGATAGAATTTCGCCGGTACGTGAAGATCCTGATCAGCCTGAGTTATTATGCTGGTCGCACGATCTTGCGTTTCATCTTGGGGCGGTCGTCCGCGCAGCGCCTTACCGTACTTTACTACCACGGTATCTCGGCTGAAGACCGGCCAGCGTTCGAGCGTCAGATTGATGCTCTTCACCGCAGAGCCCAGGTGGTGCCGGCCTCACACCGCGGCCCCCTCCCTGAAGGCAAGAAATGCGTTGCAATCACGTTCGACGACGCGTTCGTCAGCGTCGCCCAAAATGCCCTTCCCAAGCTTGCTGAGTATGCGTTCCACTCCACCATATTCGTACCCGTGGGCTGGCTTGGGCGCGCGCCGGGATGGGTTATGAACGAGATCGAAGGCGCAATCGGCACCGGCGGAAGTTCGGAGGCCCAGGAGGTGGTTATGTCCCGCGAGCAATTGCAGGCTCTTAGTGCCTCGCTGGTCTCGCTCGGGTCACATACGATAAGCCATCCGTTAATGCCATCTCTCGGTCGGAAGCAGCTGCGGGAGGAGCTTGAGGACTCGAAAGTTCGATTGATGCAATTGAACAGGGGACCAATTCTCGATTTCTCATTTCCCTACGGAGAGTATGACGTTGGTATGCTCGCCGATTGTAGGGCGGCCGGCTATGAAACGGTGTACTCAATATCTTCGCAAGAGATCGATACAACGGCTCCTGATATGTTGCGTGGACGGACAAAGGTGGATCCGTCCGATGGCCCGCTGGAGTTCTTTTTGAAGTTCAACGGCGCCTATCAGTGGACGAGATTGACAACCCCACTCAAGCGGTTCTTGGGATCAATGCAGGGTGGGGGGGCGCGCGACCAAGTCACGTCCCGATGAATGGGGCGCCGAAACCCGTGTCCCTCTCATATCGCTGCAGCGAACGTGGCGAACGTATTCACTTATCGTGAAACTGCGGCTGGCCTGTTTCGCCTCGTATCCCCGCGAACAAACCTCTCGCAGCCGCTTCGAAGTTTCTTGGCGAGCGCGCGACGAGATACATCATCGCGTGGATGCAACCAAACAATCCTGCTAGCAAAACGTAGCGGGGCCAGTGCATCCGGACGAAAGTGAGATTATTGCGGCTTTCAAGGTAGACCGAAAGGTAGGATCTTTGTGCTCGACGACGGGCCGATCCGATTGTCGTGCCCCCTTTGTGCGGTACAATCGAGTCCGGCGCGTATCCAAGACCGTGCTTTTTTGCTCGCTTTGACCAATCGGCGTCCTCGTAGAATAGGAAGAAGCGTTCATCCATGGGGCCAATGTCCTCGAGGCAGCGCCTCGTAACATACATCGATCCACCGGCGATGCAGTCGAGATCAGCCTCTATCGACTTGAGGTCCACAGGAGTGTTGATGGGCTCTCCGAGGCCGATCAGCGCGAGATCTGCTCGAAACTTGCGCCATCGATGACCGGCGCGGCAATGAACATACGTGCTGTGGACATCAGGCACGATAGTGCTGCCGACCATCCCCTTGTTGCCAGCCGAAGAGCGATCCACCAGAGCTTTTAAAGCGTCCGGTTCGGGTTCCGAGTCCGGATTGAGCACCCATACTCCATCCCACTCTGGATTTGGCAACACGCGATGAATCCAGACGTTGGTGCCTCCGGCGTACCCCAAGTTTTGCGTTGCGCAGCCAACCCACACACGGGAGCTGCGCCCCTTGAGCGCAAACCGGGCGATCTCGATCTGTCGGGAAGGAACGGCCGGCGGTGCTTCCGGGGGCGGATCCGAGCCTCTGGTGCAGGGCCCTCCCGGCCCGATCAGTGTGTCGCACAGCAGAACGAACGCTTCATCTCCGCCGTTCTCGCAAATGAAGACGTCAAAGTGCGGTTCATCCGTCGAGCGCGACAGCGCGGCGAGGCAAGCCCGTACGTCTTCGGGGTTGCGGAAGCCTACAATGATGATCGCAATGCGGTGCTGATCCAGGGCCATTTACCTTCACTCAAAGAATCCTATCGAGAACAGATTGATGCGTTAGAGCCAATGCAAGCCGATGCCAGGAACGCCGGATGGGAGACATCTGGGCGTCTGGATCATCGGCATTAGAGAGATATTTCACCGAACTGCAACTCCTGTTCCGACTCTTTGCGGCGTCCCGCGCAGGGGGTGAACTGGCTTTGTAGGACCGCGCCGTGCCGTGAACAATCTTTGCGTCGCGCTTGCTTGAAGTGCTGGTAAACGTACGTTCGGGACTTGCCCCCTCGCCCACAGCATGACCAACCGGCTCCTGTGGGCATCGCGCCAGAACGGCGGGGCGCCGATACGAGCCTGAGCAATTGCGATGTATCAGTAAAATGCCTCGCTTGATTTGCCTTTTCGGATAAGTCGGCTAAATAATCGATGTGCAAGAGGTCGACGCAATCAATATCGTTAATTTTTAGCGGGTCCATTATGAATGTCCGAGATGCTTTGACACCGGCAAATTCTCCGCTGGTGGATTATGCCCTGAAAGGTCTGGATCGATGCTGGCTCGGCGAAAGCGGTCGCTGGTCTCATATCTATCATTTGGACGGGCGCAGCGAGCCAAATGAATCGGTTCCTCAAAGCGATGTATTCTATACTCTCAATGTGCTCCTTGGGATGACGCGAGTACCATCAGTCCCCGCTCACGTTAACCTGCGCGAGATCTTCTTGCGCAATGCGCGACAGTTGAAGGCGCTCCCCGTTTCCAAATACGCGTTAGGCGTGGCACTCTGGACTTCAGCGGAGCTAGGCGTGGCGTTGCCCGACGATATTCTTCGCCATATTGAAGGGCTCGTTGCCGACCGGAACCAGTGGCGGTCCTTTCGTGCGCAAGATCTTGGCATGATCATCGCCGGTGTGGTGGCGCAAGCGAAGATCGATAGAAAGTGGACGTCGAGGGCTGCTGAGCTGGTTCAATTTTTGCGTGATCGATACCATTCGCCATCAGGTCTATTTTTCGACGCGGCTCAGGGACCAAGGCGTCGGTTTGCGTCTTTTGCGACCCAAACTTATCTGCTTCTTGCTTGCTACACTTATGGCGAGCTGACAAATGACAGCCGGCTCATAGAGATCGCCAACGCGACCACCCGAAAGCTGATCGGCCTTCAGGGCCCAGCTGGCGAATGGCCGTGGTTCTTCGATGCAGCAAGCGGAAGGGTGCTCGACTTCTACGAGGTGTACTCGGTTCACCAATACGGTATGGCTCCGGCGTTTCTTGAAATGGCCGAGCAACACGGCGTACAAGAGGCGCGCGATGCGATCTGCAAGGGATTTCGGTGGGTCCTGGGCCAAAACCAGCTCTCCAAGTCGATGCTTGTGCCCGACTTGCACTTGAGCATCCGCTCGCAAGTTCGACGAGGGGAACTGAAATCAAAGGGGCCGAGAGTCATGCGTTCGATTAGCAATGCGTTACTCCAGCACGACGCCTCGCTGATTGATCCTTCAGAAATTGAACTTCGCCTCGAGTGTCGAAGCTATGAGCTTGGTTGGATTCTCTGGTCGTTTGGAAGTCGTTCTGACCTGCCGGAATTGACACATCATGCAGCTTTCACACGGGCTAACCAGACCTAATATGCCTGTCGTTCTAGGACTAGGTGTTCAGTTCCGAGGTCAAGTGGATGGGATCGAGCCGAAAGCGGTCTGGCTCGTTACCCAAGCTGTACAGATGGCCTCGTAGGGTGTGAGGCCGCGTAGTGTCTTCAGCCGCTTGGCGAGGTTGTAGCCGTCGATCTTCGGACCCATCGGCGCATCGTGAACAAAGGTCCGCTTGCGCCACTTGGAGACTGTTTTCTGATTAAGGGCGTGCCGGGCGGCTAGATCTTTGAGCGGAGCTTTCGATAGCTGTATTGCCGCTCGGTTGGCGTGCGTGGTCGTGGCGCTGCCGTGAAGTATCTGTCCCATAACTCCTCCCGGAATGAGGGATCAGCTTGGCTGGTTTCCCCCACGACCAGACACCTAGCCATGGTGGGGCTTGCGATTCCATTCGACCTCTCTGCGCGAAATCAGGAGGTGGAGCATCTTGTACGCCCGGTATGCCCGCACGATTACCAGCACCAGTAGAGCCTTCGCCTTCGCCATTACACCGTCGACGCGGTCGCTGGCAAAAATCTTGACCCAATCGAGGGCGGGGGAGAGCAGTACGGCTGCAGCTCGCAACAGCCATAAAGCTTGCCATTTTGCTGTGTGTCTTCCGGCGTTTACCGCGTGCTGGATATGCCGATCCCATTTGACAAGCAGTTCGTGCAGAGTTTCTCGGGCCGGATGAAAGACAATCATACCGGAAACGTAGTTGAACGTGTACCCGGCAGAACAGGCGCGTTGTCCCCAGTCGATATCTTCGGCGATATCAATTCCACGAAACGGGCCGATCCGCCCAAAATCCGATCTTCTGACGACCAAATTGCCGGTGCCGCAAAACCCGTGCTGCTCGATGTAGAGCTTGAAGCGGTACGCGAACACGCTTTCATACGCTTCGAGAGCGGTAATCGGCAGATTTGGCTCTCGCCATATCCTCACGTCGCCGCCTAAAATTGTTTGCGCTGGCGCCCGGTCCAAGGTTTCGAAGGCGCACCCGAGCCAATCCTTGTGCGCGCGGCAATCAGCATCAATGAAAGCAAGTATCTCGCCGCTGGCGGCGTCAACCCCCCTATTGCGAGCCGGTCCGGGACCGGGTTTGGCTTCTTGTAGAAGAAGAGTTCCCGGATATCGCTCGATGACCTGCCAAGGAAGCGAGGCGGAGCCGTTATCGACGACGATGATTTCGAATGAGGTTCGATCCAGGCTTTGCGCACTCAGGCTTGCAAGACATGCCGCCAGTTGGTCAGGCTGGTTGAGGTGAGGAATGATGACGGAGATAGAGGGTTTAGGGGGCTTCATCGTCTGCTTTCTCCGGGCACCATCCAAAACGTGGGCATTCAAGGCCTGCTATCAATTTTAACCGAAAAATTATTATCGCTGTTGACAAGATAATAATATAATTAAATAAATGAGCACGGATTATTATTGAAATCAGTTGGTGCGCCAACGGCGCGTTTTTTAATCGATTTAGGAGCCTAGCATGCGGGCAGATCTGCTGGGATGTTCCGTCGACATTTTAACCATGACCGAAACCGTCGAGCGAGTGCAGGAGGCAATGCGCGAACGGCGGCGCCTCCATCATGTCGCGTTGAACGTCGCAAAATTCGTAAATATGCGTTCGGATAACATCCTCCGTTCAGACGTGCTGGGCAGCGACCTGATCGGCATCGACGGCATGGGCATCGTCCTCGCGCTCCGGATGCTCGGGGTTCCGGTCCAGGAGCGTGTCACCGGCATCGATCTATGCTGGCAGGTGCTCTCGGTTTGCGCGCGCGACGGGTTCCGGCCATTCCTGCTGGGTGCGACCCCTGATGTCTTGCATCGTGCTGCCGGTGTCATTGAGAAGCAGTTTCCGTCGCTCCAGATCGCCGGCTCGAGGGATGGCTACTTCCGTACCGATCAAGAGGAAGAGGTCGTCCAGCAGATTATCGACAGCAAGGCCGACTGTCTGTTCATCGCTATGCCGACGCCACGCAAGGAGCGGTTTCTTTCCGCACATAAGGACCGGCTCTCTGTGCCGTTTATTATGGGCGTTGGGGGCTCGCTCGACGTCATCGCGGGACATGTGCGGCGAGCCCCGCCTCTCATGCAGTCAATGGGACTTGAATGGCTCTATCGGGTCTATCAGGAGCCGCGTCGAATGTGGTGGCGATACACCAAGACCAACGTCATGTTCGCGGCAATACTGGTTCGCGCCTTCCTCAGCCAGCAAAGCATTGGCCCTGGTCGACTGTCTCGTTCTGGTTGAGGAGGCGTCGCGCGTGACGAAGCGAATATTTGTCTTGTTTGGGACGCGGCCTGAAGCCATCAAACTCTTTCCCGTCGTAAAGGAGCTTCAGGCCCTCGACGCGATTGATGTGACGGTGTGCGTGACGGCCCAGCATCGCGAGATGCTGGACCAGGTGTTGCGCCTCGTGAAGATCGTTCCCGACATCGACCTCGATCTGATGAAGAAAAATCAGACCTTGGACGAGTTGAGCAGCAGGATCTTGCTTTCCGTTGGCGAAGCGCTCGACCGGGTCCGCCCCGATCGGGTGGTCGTGCAGGGGGATACGGCCACCGCAATGATGGGTTCCCTGGCGGCCTACTATCGGCGCATTCCCGTTGCGCATGTCGAAGCGGGTCTTCGCAGCGGTAACATTTATGCTCCTTGGCCCGAAGAGGTGAACCGAAAGATCATCGGAACGATCGCGGATCAGCATTTCGCCCCGACTAGGCTCGCTGCCGACGTGTTGCTAAAGGAGAATATTCCTGCGGACAGGATCCACGTTACGGGCAATACGATTGTCGATGCGCTGGTGGCGACCAAGGCATTCGTCGAGGCCGATCCGCAGCTGTCGCGACGTTGGGATGATCTCAAAAAGCGGCGAGGCAGCCGACGTATCGTTCTCGTGACCACGCACCGGCGCGAGAATTTTGGCCAGGGGATGGATTGCATCGCTGATGCTCTTGAGCGAATTCTCGAGCGAGAAGACGTGATGCTGATTCTGCCCATGCATCTCAACCCGAATGTTCGAAATGTTCTGCAGGGCCGATTGTCGGGGCATCCACGCGCCGAAATCATCGAGCCGCAGGAGTACGCCGACTTTGTCGGTCTGCTTTCCATGGCTCATATCGTGTTGACAGACTCCGGTGGTATCCAGGAGGAGGCCCCCTCGCTCGGAAAACCGGTCCTCGTCATGCGCGATACTACGGAGCGCCCAGAGGGTGTGCTGGCCGGGACCGCCCGGCTCGTCGGGACCAGCCGCGACCGGATTGTCGCCGAGACATTCTCACTACTTGATGATCCGTCCCACTATTCGGAAATGTCGCGTGCGCATAATCCGTTCGGGGATGGTCACGCCAGCACGCGAATTGTGAAGGTAATGCTAAATGGCTGAGTTTCAGAATATTGTCGTGGTCGGGTTGGGATATATCGGTTTGCCCACGGCCGCTGTCATTGCCAGCCGTGGCATGCAGGTCGTGGGTGTCGACGTCAACGAGCGTGTGGTCAAGACCGTCGCCTCGGGTTCGATCCACATCGCAGAGCCCGACCTGGAAGGTCTCGTTCAAAAGGTTGTGACGGCGGGATCTCTAAGGGTTGCAAAAGATCCGCCAAACGCAGACGTCTTCATGATCGCGGTCCCCACACCCATCGACGAGGAAAAGCGAGCAGACCTCAAAAGCGTGATGAGCGCTGTGGAGAGTATTGCCGGAGTTATACGCCCTGGCAATCTGGTGATTCTGGAATCAACCGTGCCGATCGGGACAACCGAAGCCGTTGCAAAGCGGATCACCGATCTTCGGCCCGACCTGAAAATCGGTTTGGCCGATGGGGACGAACAGGCAATCTCGGTGGCCTATTGCCCGGAGCGCGTCTTGCCCGGACGAATCCTAACCGAACTGGTCCACAATGATCGATGCATTGGAGGCGTGACGCCTCATTGCGCCCGAAGAGCGCAGCGGTTCTACAAAACGTTCGTGAGAGGTGCGTGCGTTCCGACCAGTGCCCGTGCCGCAGAAATGGTCAAACTGACTGAAAATGCGTTCCGCGATACGAATATTGCGTTTGCAAACGAGCTCTCCCTGATCTGTGATCGTTACAAAATTAATGTTTGGGAGGTCATCGATCTCGCCAATCGCCATCCCCGCGTTAATGTCCTGCGCCCCGGTCCTGGAGTGGGCGGGCACTGCATCGCGATCGATCCCTGGTTCATCGTCGACTCGGCGCCCGATCTCGCGCGCCTCATTAAGACGAGCCGTGAAGTCAATGATTCAAAGATCTCATGGACCGTGGAGCGAGCCATGGCCCTGATCGAGGAGCATCCTTACGCGAACGTGGCGTGTTGCGGCTTGGCATTCAAGGCGAACGTAGACGATCTCAGGGAAAGCCCGGCCCTGGAAGTGGCGCATCAGCTCGCCGAGCGTTATGGAGGTCGCGTGAAAATCGTCGAACCGAATATTCGCGAACTGCCCGCGAGTATTTCCAAGCACGGTGCCACCCTGACCGACCTCAATGAAGCCATCAAGACGTGCGATGTAGCGATCGTCCTGGTCGATCACGACGATTTCAAGCTCGTTCCTCTCGCTGAGCGCCGCCACCTCGCAGTTATCGATATGCGCGGGATTTGGCAGGATATGCCCGATAGGAGCTCGGGTGCGTCTCGGTGAAACGAAGCGTTCACCGCGCACCGAATCGCAGGGTATGGAAAGACGCGCGTGACATTGCTTAGGACGTGGACGGAACGTGTCTTCGTCGGTGGCCTGGCGCCGCTAGTCGTGTTCGGCTCGCGGTTTGTCGGCAATATTATCCTATCGAGATTGCTTGCGCCGGACGAGTTCGGGACGGCGATTGCGATTGGCGTCGTCTTGAGTCTTGGCGGCCTTGCGACCGACGTTGCGCTGGACCGTTTCGTCATGATCAATGGATCGGCGCGAGCGCTGGCGACGGCACACCTGTTGTCGTTAACCAATGGCGTCTTGCTTACAATCTTGCTCGTGGTCTGTTCGCCATTATCCGCTCGGCTGTTCGGGGTGCCCGATTTCTCATCGAGTTTTGCCTGGGCAGCCTGCATCTCGATGATTGGGTCGTTTGGTCACTTGAGTACCAAACAAATTCAGCGGACCTATAATTATGGCCCGGACACCATTGCCCAAGTCGTGGCCAACCTCACCTCGGTTGTCGTTCTACTTTTCGCTGCGGCAACGCTGCGCAATCATTGGGCGATCATCGTAAGCATGGCGTTCCAATGGACGGTTTATGTTGGCCTGTCTCATGCGCTTGCGCGTTCTCCATACCGGGTTCGCTTTAACAAGACCAAGCTACGACAAGCTCTCGCGTTCGGACTCCCTCTGACGCTCAATGGGATTGGTCTCGCCATCATGTCCCAACTCGACCGCGTCCTGGTCGGATATTGGTTCGGTGTGAGGGAGCTAGGCACATACGCTGTCATGTTCAGTATGAGCGTGATTCCGACGCACTTGATCGTGAACGTTCTCGGCGGGCCTGGGTTTTCATTTCTGCTCGCCGATAATGCTAATGTGGCACTCCGGCAGGAACGCTATCGCGTCTTACAAGGCGTCTATTCAGTTATAACAAGTCTTTACGCGCTCTGGATGGTGCTAACTCTCGACGGAATTATCCCGCTCATATACGGGAAGTCCTTTGCGATCAGCGCGCTGGCTCATGTCCTCTTCGTGCTGATCGCTTGCCTGAGACTTCAGCGCTCGGGCGCACCAACTTCACTTCTCTTGGCGGGTGGCCGTACGAAGCAGCTCGCGGTCTTGAACTTGTCGTCTGGCTTCGGATTGCTTTTCGCGGCAGGCTGCATAGCTATTTGGCCGCGTCTGGAGTCCATGCTCGTGGGCATAGCAATCGGGGAGTTCATCTCTTTCTTGGTCTTCTTTGCATCACTGGGCGACAAGCAGTCTCGCCGAGGGCCGGCGGTGGTCATGCGGGACGTGATATCAGCCATCTTTGTGCCAGCCACGCTTGCCGCTTTTCTTGCGCTTGAACCGGATCCGACGTGGCCGGCGCGCGGAATGCTCTTTCTGCTGGGGCTCGGACTTATTGGTTCGCAAGTGTGGTTCGAATTGCACACCAACCGCAGTCTTCGCGGGGCGCTTTCTAACGCCATTGGCGACTGGCTCGTGCGGCGCCGGTCTGTTCAAACATAGAGGATCGGCGTTGGATTAAGCATTCGAATCCCTAATCTTTGCGGATGATCGGTACTCCGCGTAAGGTACCATGAGGCCATCAATCGATGTTGTTGCAGTCAAGCGTCACCGAAGGCAGGGACAACAGCTTCAACGTTCTGAGAATGATCGCCGCCGGTGCGGTCTTGATCTCGCACGCCTATCCGCTCTCGTTCGGTCCCGGGACGTCGGAGCCTCTTGAGACAGCCCTTCGAATGACGTTGGGCACGCTCGCTGTACTGACGTTCTTTGCTATTTCCGGATATTTTATTTCCCTGAGCTTCCACAATCGGCGAAGTTTCGTACACTTCGCGACCGCGAGGGCATTGCGAATTTACCCGGGTCTGCTTTGCGTGCTGGTACTCACCGCGCTTATACTCGGTCCAGCAACCACCAAGATTGGATTAGCCCGGTATCTGTCGGATCAAGAGACGTTCCTGTACATACCGAGAAATCTTGCTCTCTGGCCGCTGCAATTCGGTTTGCCCGGCGTATTCGTAGAGAATCCGTATCCCGTAGCGATCAACGGGTCGCTTTGGACGCTTGTCTACGAGGTGCTTTGCTACATCATGCTCACGGTCGTGGGTCTCGCGGGCCTCACCTCCAATTGGCGTCGCTATGCGCTGTTTCTGGCCGTTTACGCCTTCTGGTATATTGCGAGCATCCCACTAATCCGGGAAGACTACCCGCACATCACAATCCTTCGAAATCTGCATCTGCTGTCCTTACCCTTCGTCGCGGGCATGACGATCTTCCAGTTTCGTGATCGAATGCAGTTGCGGCTTCTCATCGTCACTTTATTGGCGTTGGTGACGGCCATCTCCTACGGTCGACCGTGGTTTCACGAGTTGTTTGTCGTGTCGTGGTCGTACACCATTTTCTACATCGGCTTTCTGAAATGCCGACTATTGTTTGCATATAACCGACTAGGTGATTACTCCTACGGTATGTATATTTACGCTTTTCCCGTCGAGCAGATCATTGCGTCTCTTTACGTCAAGAGCACGCCGGTCATGATGGTCGCGATGTCCATGCCGATAACGGTAGTCCTGGCCGTTGTTTCCTGGCATTTCGTGGAGGAGAGAGCTCTCGCGCAAAAGGGGGCCGTGGCCGTTTGGCTGACGCGAGGCATCAACGCGACCTATGTGAGGCTCTCGCAGCAGAGGCAAATCGATGAGCATTAGTCCTGGTGCCCTCGTAAGGCGAGTTTGAAGCATGGATTACTATCACTTTGTTCGGCGTGAGATTGAACCGCTATTGCCACCTAATCCGACTAGGATACTCGAGGTGGGCGCGGGGGCGGGGGGCACGCTGAAGTGGCTAAAGGCCCAGTATCCAGGCGCAGAGACTACGGCGGTCGAACTAAATTCGGATCTGCGCGACGAGCTGACACAGAACGTGGATGTCGCACTTATCGGTCCGATTGAAGATGTCCTGCCCGCACTGAAAACTTACGATCTGATCTTGCTCCTTGACGTGCTCGAACATCTGACCGACTCGGTCGGAGTGCTTCGGAAGCTCTCGAGCCTTCTGGTCCCCGGAGGGCATATCATCGTTTCAGTGCCAAATATTGCGCATCTGAGTGTCTCGCTGCCACTCCTGCTGACGCGACGTTTCACCTATCAGGATTCCGGTATCCTCGACCGTACGCATCTCAGGTTCTTCGTCGAGAGTTCGGCGGTGAAGCTTCTCAACGATGCAAGTTTGACGGTGATCGCAGGTTTGATGTCCGGAATGCAAGGCCCGCGGGCGAGGTTGATGAATATGCTTTCCCTGGGCGGTTTGCAGCATCATTTGGCAAAGCAATACATCATGCTTGGTCAGCAAACCGCCGGTCAGATTTCGCAACCGCCGGTGGCTTGGAAGCCCGCAAGGTAAGGTCTGCGCTAGGCTTCGTTGTTTGATTTGCGTTTGATCGTTCGTTCTGCTCCGAGAAGCTATGGCAGCGTCTCTTTCACTAACGCTTGAGTTGCCACCTGCGATCTGGCAGAGAGCAACTCCGTCGGTCATCGGGTTATCGCTCTGGCCCGGTCAGGATAGCGAACATTGGCTTCGAAGGATCCCCGTTATGGACGGTTCGCGTATCATTAGACGAAGCGTCTTGACGGGTTTGATCAACCTGATCGCGGCACCTGCAATCGTGCGAGCTGCGACTGCCTTATCGTCGAATGAAACGGCTGTCCCATCGGTCGCGGATTCTGGCAGCCAGGATGCGCCGGCCGGGGTAGCGCAATATCCAACATATTTCACCAGCTTGAACGGAATTTCGCCGTATCCGGTCCGTCCACCCTGGCCCGTCGCCGGGGTGGATTATCGCGTGGGGGTAAGTGCTGGTGTCAAGTTGAAGGATCCGGCAAGCATCATGCCGAATGTAGCCTCTCGTTCGGGAACGAACCCGATCGTGCTGCGGCTCGAAGCTGACGACGTTGTCCTCGATGGTTACGATTTTACGATGGGAGGTTGGTGGCAAATTCGAAGCAACGGCCATGCCAATCTAACGATCTCGAACTCCAGGCTTCAAAACCTCTGTATCGACATAGATACCGGCCCGTTGACAGTTAAATATTGCGAGATCGACGGGCTGGGCTCGGCAGGGGAAACAGTCTTCGGTTGCCTGGCCTTTTTGCGAACCGGCGTAACGTCCTTCTGGAGGTATAACTGGTTACATAGTGCGCAGAATGATTTCATCGACTTGGCGACGTCCGATATCGATGCGCGCTTCAATCTATTCGACACCATGGGCTATGAAGCCGGCGCTCACGCCGATGCGATACAATTCGCGGGTGACGGCAGGGCCAACAACATAAAGATCCTATTCAACACCTACGTTCATATGGTTGCGACCAGAGCGAGTCCGAGCAGTTTCATCGACCTGGAGACGCAACTCGGGTCAGGCACGCAAGTGATGAATGGACCGGAAGTTGCGTACAATACCGCGTCGAATACAGCCGTCGGGGGACTTAGGGGGAGCACCTTTTTCCGGGTATCTCAGGTCAAAGGCACGATAGCGGACGCCTATGTCCACGATAACTTTGCGGATCTGACGAATATGATCGGGGTCATTTCGACGACCCCGTCGCCGGGCCAAGGGTACCGTAAGAGCGGCAACACCCTCTTGAGATCCGGACAACGCTTCTAGAGCGCCATAGAGTTGCCCACGCGTTGTACAAAGGCGCTGGGTTACGGCCTCACGATTGGCACTAATCTGCCAATCGGGCCGCCGGTTGCAAATCCTGCTGCCGAAACCCGGAGGCCGGGCTCCTGCAGTGGTTCTCTCGACGGGAGCGGGTAGGCGTCTCGACGGAAGTAACGTTACAGTTTCACCGCGGCAATGATCCCGAAGCGATCGTTGAACCTGAGGAGGGCTGTCAGCGGTTAGCGTGTATTGCCAGCGGTCATGCGGGATCCATTTAGCGGGATAGTCGCGCGGCAAAGACATTATGTTCGTGGACAAGGGCGTTGGCAAAGCAGCTCCAGGATCGGCAGATACTTGGATGCAAGGTCTCCGGCGGCCGGATGGAAAACGCCTATTTAACACGTCGGAACATGTTTTTCCGGGCCACGCTCGACAGTTTGCGCGCTCATTGGCGCCGACTGCTTCGAGGCTCCTTGGAGGCAAACACATTTGTCGGCTGGAGAAGCAGTATTAATGATATTATTTAAACGACTCTACCGATTAAATTTGACGATGTCGTCCCCTCACGTGATATTCTAGGGCTACGAGTGGGATACCGTTAACCGCGGATATCGAGTGAAATGAGACCGTCGGCGTCCGCAGTCTTGACCCATCTTCCGGGCAGGCAACCGGCCTCGATTTCGGGGCGCGCGTCTGCGCTTCCGTTCATGGTCACTGCAATTGTCGTCGGCCTGTTCCTGCCTGAGGAACTTTCTTTCTATATATTCGGGCTGAGGCTGACTGTCGTTAGGCTGCTCTGTCTGTTGCTGGCGCCGATCCTGATTGTGAAGGGACTACAGAAGGCATCGGCTGGACGCTACAGATTCGTGCTATCGGATCTTCTTGTCCTCCTAGCCGGGTTCTGGCTGGTCTATGGACCCGCCAACGTCGACGATCCGGTATCGGCGCTCAATCATGCCGGCCCCACAATTCTTGAGTTTGGCGTCGCCTACATGGCGACCAGAATTCTGTTGTCTGAGCGTGGTCATGCGCTGGCTTTAGCCAACCTGCTTTGTCGAGCAATTGCAGTGGTTGCGCTCGTCGGGGCGCTCGATCCTGTGACTAACCATCGGTTCGCGCACGATCTGGCCGCCGCAATCGCAGGCCCGATGCATAGCATCGATTCCTGGGACGACGCCTATCGCCTTGGTTTGCTGAGGGCGACAGGAACAATCGAGCATCCTATTCTGTTTGGCTTTATCTCCACGATCGGCATACTTATCGCGGCCTCGGTCCCTGTCCCCGGGCGGTTCTTCGTCATTGGGGCGTGCGGGCTCGGAGCCGTCCTGGCCTTTTCGTCGGCACCGCTTCAGGTGATGATTATCGGGTTCATTCTGCTTGCCTACAATTCGATGTTTTCACGTATGGCTGGCCGCTGGCTGGTTCTGGTCGCGATAGGTATACTTGCGGTTAGCGCTGCGTTCGTGATCAGCAATAATCCCGTCGGGTTCATAATCTCGAACCTGACCTTCTCGCCCGAGTCCGGCTATTACCGCGAATGGACTTGGCACATGGTCACTCTTTACGTGTCACAATCGCCCTGGTTCGGGCTTGGGTTTGGTAAGCTCCCGGATGAGATAGACCATTCCATCGATTCTTTATGGCTCGTGCTGTCGATCCAGTCTGGCTATCCTGGGGCTGTGCTGGTCGGGCTTTCGTTGATGGGGGCCGCTCCAATTGGGAGTCGTGGGCAACACCTGACGCCGACCGAGAAGAAGCTCGCAACGATCGTTGGGATCGTGCTTTTTCTCACTCTCTACATTGCATTCACCGTGCACATATGGGGATCCGGTTGGATTTTGACCGGCCTCCTGATTGGCCTGAAGGCGCATTTGACTGAATTGAATCGCTTGATTGATCCTCGCCGCTCCGGTTTGGCGTCCTGAGAACTCTCGTACAAGTCAGATCGTTGCGAGCTTCGTGAGGGTGCGCCCGCAATGGTTTGAAAGGATGTCGCGATGCACTTTACGTTCTCGAAGTTGATTGGCTTCTTTCTTGTCCCTTCTAATGTCATTGCCTCCTTCGCAGTGCTGGCGCTGATCCTGCTTATTTTTCGCCGCCGAAGCGCGATGCTGTTTGCCGCACTGTCTCTGGCTGTCTTGGCGGCCGGAGGCTTGTCACCGATCGGAAATATGCTCCTGACGCCTCTCGAGCAGCGATTCCCGGAGATGACGCTTCCTCGCGAGCAGGTCGATGGGATCATTGTGCTTGGCGGATCGTATGACTCACAAAGCCACGGCTATCTCAGCACCATCGTTCTCCGAGACGATACAGAGCCGATGGCGGTCATGGTTGCCTTGGCCAAAAGATACCCAGCGGCTAAGATCATCTTCTCTGGCGGGACAGATGGCGTCGACGGCCCAAGTGAGGCATCGGTCGTCAAGCAGTACTTCATTTCGTTCGGAATTGCGGCGGATCGCATTCTGGTCGAAGGGAATTCGCTGACGACAGCGGAGAACGCGCGGTATACGGCGCACCTCATCAATCCACGGCCTGGATCGCATTGGCTCCTTGTAACCTCCTCCTACCATATGCCACGAGCGATCGGTGCCTTCCGAAAGGTTGGCTTTGATGTGTTCGCCTTCTCGGTGGGGTCGCGGACCCATGGCTGGCAGGAGATGTGGGTGCCGGAAGACACGGCCACGGACAATTTGCGACGTGTCGATATCGCCGTCCACGAATGGTTGGGATTGCTGATCTATCGGTTGTCAGGTCGGTCCGATGAGTGGTTTGCACGATGAGGGCCAATCCGTGCAATTACGGGGGCGCCCAGGCTGGGGCTGGCTCTCACGCTTAGTCGGGCCGGCGCTGGTTGAGGCGTCTGTTTGTGTGTTTGGCGCCTTCCTCGTCCACCGCATCACTTGGGCGATCTCCATATTGAGCGTCAACAAGGGGCGGCGCGTCGAGATCTATAAAATCAATGATTGCCCTCTCGGCAGCTCCCATGAAGAGCGTTGGATGCCTGCGACGATTTGAATCATCAACATTGACCAATCACCTGTGCGAGCGCCCGTATGCTCTGATTCGTGATGGGGCTGAATCGAGGCATTTTCCACTAGTCGGCCGATTTCTCAGCGGACGACACCTTCAAGCAACTGTCTTATTTAAAGTAGATTTAAAAACCCATTTAATTCGGCCGTTCTGTAAAAAAGAACCTATTTCGCTTAGGCGCTTTTAGCAAGCGTGGCGGATTGGCGGCGTTGTTGTCCTTTTTTACTTCGTTCAATGATTCAGTTGTGCGAAATATTCACCGGCACGTTTCGTAGGAAGTCCTAGAAATCGTCTTAAAAAAGACCAGACCGAGGATCAGTCGAGGAGTTGGGTTTGGGGTAACAGCTCATCAGGTTTAAAGCGCAGGGGTGCGCAACTTGAGCGGCTGAGGCGGGAATTCCAAACGTGCGTGAACAAAGGGGCCAAATTTGACTCGCAAAACGCATCCATCCGTGCAGTTTGATCATGCCGAGCGCCACAGCTCTTCAGATATCATCGCGTCGATTGAAGCCGCGGCGGCTGACGCATTGATGGCCATCCGATCGACGGGTGCTGCATCTCGGATGGCAATCGCCCAGTCTCTTCATCGCGACGTGTTTCATCACGGGCATACGGCCGAGCTTGACCAAGGGGTAGGTTTGCGGTCGGACGCGAATAGCGAGGTGGGCTCGGGTTCGCCGAGCGATGTCACGATCGTCGATACGCCCGCTCATTCCTTGGCCCCGACGGTGGAGGTCGCTGGTAGCGGAGGTGCGTCCGCGGATGCCGGCGCTCAGCTTGCCGTGGTCTCGGACGGTGGCACTCTGGAGCTCTCGTCTTCATTCTCGGGTGCCGTCGCATTCGACGGAGCGACCGGCACCCTCAAGATCGACGATTCCTCGACATTCAGCGGCAAAATTGCCGGTCAACTTGCTATCGGCGATGTCATTGATCTTGCGGACGTCACAGCTGGCGCAAACGCGCAGATCAGTTACACCGGCAACAACTCGCCTGGCATACTCACGGTCAGCGACGGCACGCATACCGCCAGTATTGAGTTGCTGGGCAACTATTCGCTGGCGAACTTCGCGGCATCGAGCGACGGTCACGGTGGCACGTTGATCGTCGATCCTCCGCTGGTTGGCGATGGTTCTGCTGGAGCGCCTGGCGGAGGCCCGCAATTGGCTGGAATATTGGACGGCTACACTGTGCGCCCTTCCTGGGAAGTGGCCGGCGTCGACTATGCCGTCGGCATTACCGCGGGCACCGTCCTGAAGGACCCTTCAACAATAAAAATGGCTGGGGTTTCAGTTAACTCCTCGCTCCATCAGGTCACGGTCACGGGGGGCAACGTCACGCTTGACGGTTACGACTTCTCGCTCGCCGGCGGTTGGTCCGTCATCACGCAGGCTGCGAATACGACGATTTCCAATTCCAACTTCAAGATTGGATCAAACAGCAATTTCACGATCTACGGAGACAACGGCTCTTCAAATCTGACGGTCAAGAATTGCGTCATCGACGGCAATATGCAGTCGGATCAGCTCAACAACGGTCTCATTTACACAAGTACGTCGGGCCTCACCGTTGAGTATACGCTGCTCAAGAATGCCTATTCCGATTTTATCCAGGCACAGGGTGGTGGGCAGGTCACCATCAAGTACAATGTGCTGAATGACAACGGGAACGTTAATGCGCATCCCGATTGGCTTCAGACAATGGGGAGCAATCCCTTCACTGAAACCATCATGTACAACACTGTGTACCAAACCGTCGTGTCAAATTCGGACGGTACACAGGGCTTCATGCTCAATGACAACGGTTCGACGGTCACGAGCGCGGAACTGGCTTATAATACGATCATAGCCCTTCCGGGCTCCAACGTCGGCGTCATGACGACGGTCAATGGGGGATCGAGTCTGGCTGGAACCGTGCTGATCCACGATAATTTCGCCGATACGCGAGGGGGCACTTTCGGCAACGAAAGCTTCTTCTCCGATCCGACTTATTCCCCCAATGCCAAGTACTACAACAACACCAATATGGAGACGGGTGGGCTGTATTTCCAGAACATCACACCTTCGCCAACCGCACCTGTCGGGGCTCAGACGAACTCCGCAAAACCTGTTGTGACACATTCGACGTTGGTGCCGACCGTAACTGTCACGAGTGAGACAGTGAGTGGGGACGCAGTCACGCTAAAGGGGCAGGCGAGCTCTGGTTCCTGGATTAGCGGTTATACCATACAGATTTTTGATGGCGCGACGCAGATCGGTCTGATCGACACCGATTCATCCGGTGCCTGGACTTTTACGGCGACGCTATCTGCCGGGACGCATAGCCTGACGGCAAAGGCAAACAACTTTTTCGGCTATGTCAGCGCGCCTTCTCAGGCGGTGAGCGCGGTCATTGCCGGATCCGGAACCTCGAGCCCGACCCCGCCTGCGGCGCCGACGATCGCTTCGTTCACGACCGACAGCGGTGTTGTCGGCGACCACATCACCAACGACAACACGCTGACGCTGACGGGCTCGGCCGTCGCCGGCAGCACCGTGAAGGTGCTTGACGGTTCGACGGTGCTGGGGACCGTGACGGCGAACTCGAGCGGCGCCTGGACGCTGACCACGGCCGCGCTCTCCGACGGCGGTCACTCGCTGACGGCGACGGCGACGACCTCGGGCGGCACCAGCGTTGCGTCGACGGCCCTGGCCGTCACGATCGATACGCACGCGCCGGGTGTGCCGACGCTGGTCGCATCGACGTCTGCAGCGACGCTTGCGAGCACGCATGTCGAGGTCCTGACGGGCACGGCGGAAGCCAACAGCACGATCACGGTGTTCGACGGTGCGAACAAGCTCGGCACCGCGGTCGCCAACGCCAGCGGCGCATGGAGCTATACCACTGCGGCGCTGTCGACCGGCGGTCACAGCTTCACGGCCACGGCGACCGATGCTGCGGGCAACACCGGCACGGCGTCTTCGCCGGTCTCGGTGACGATCGCCGCGGCGCCTGCGGCGCCGACGATCGCTTCGTTCACGACCGACAGCGGTGTTGTCGGCGACCACATCACCAACGACAACACGCTGACGCTGACGGGCTCGGCCGTCGCCGGCAGCACCGTGAAGGTGCTTGACGGTTCGACGGTGCTGGGGACCGTGACGGCGAACTCGAGCGGCGCCTGGACGCTGACCACGGCCGCGCTCTCCGACGGCGGTCACTCGCTGATGGCGACGGCGACGACCTCGGGCGGCACCAGCGTTGCGTCGACGGCCCTGGCCGTCACGATCGATACGCACGCGCCGGGTGTGCCCTTCGAGGCCGGCGACTCAATCGTCAACGGCAACCAGGTGGTGTTAACAGGCACGGCCGAAGCAAACAGCACGGTCCAGGTGTACGATGGCGCGACCCTCGTCGGGACGGGAACGACGAACTCCTCAGGGAACTGGACCGTTACGACGGTCGGACTATCAGAAGGAGCTCATTTCCTGACAGCAACGGCAACCGACGTCGCAGGCAATGTCAGTGCGCTTTCACAGCCCCTGGATCCAGTCATCGGTGCTGCAGTTCCTGCCACTCCAACGATCGCTTCGTTCACGACCGACAGCGGCGTTGTCGGTGACCACACCACCAACGACAACACACTGACGCTGACCGGCTCGGCCGTTGCCAGCAGCACTGTGAAAATATTCGATGGTTCGAGCCAATTGGGTACGGCCAATGTGGATGGTAGCGGGAACTGGTCATTCACAACTGCGGCGCTCGGTGACGGAGGCCACATCCTCACGACGCAGGATGTCGATTCTTCGGGGCAGGTTAGCCTCGCATCGGCGCCCCTGTCGATCACGATCGATACACACGCCCCGGTTGCTCCGACCATTGGTGCGTATTCGCAAACAGGATCGTCGGTGGGAAGCACGACGACCCTTAACGACCTCGTGCTGAAGGGATCCGCGGAGGCCAATAGCTCAGTCAAGATCTTTGACAACTCAACCCAGATCGGGACCGCGACCGCGGACAGCAGTGGCGCGTGGAGCTTCGATACCGGCGTGCTGTCGAATGGAGCTCAGAAATTTACGGCGACGACAACGGATGCGGCAGGAAACGTGAGTGCGGCATCCGCCGGTCTCAACGTGACGGTCAATTCGGCATCCTCAGGCTACGCAGATGGATCGAGCAGTGCGCATACCGGCACGCCACAGCTGGCGTCGTTGCTGGACAGCTATGCGGTTCGCCCACCCTGGCAGGTCGCGGGCGTAGACTACGCGGTTGGTGTTCCGGCGGGCACGGCGCTCAAGGATCCGAGCGTTGCTGCAAATCTTCCGGCTGGCGTATCGATCGACACTGCCAACCATGTCGTGAGCATCCTTGGTAACAACGTTACGCTTGACGGTTTCGACTTCTCGCTGAGTGGCGGTTGGACAGTCGTCGTCAAGCCGGGAACTACGGGCACGACGACGATCGAGAACTGCAACTTCTCGCTTGGCGCAAACCAGCCCGTTGCCATCGATGCAGGTTCGACCAACGTGGGAAATCTCACGGTGTTGAACTGCTCCTTCGACGGAAATCAGATGAATATTCCGTCGGTGCAGCCGCCGCCGGCAGGAACGGGACTGGGCGCCGCCATCAACTATAATGGCACTGGCACGTTCGTCGCCAAATACAACTACATTCACGACATGCCCGCCGATGGTATCGATTTGGGCAACGGGACTGTTACACCTACGATCCAATACAACGTCTTTGAGGGCTTGGGGTATACGCCGGGGTCGCATCCTGACCCCATCCAGTTTGTTGGCGACGTCGTGAATAATGCGATGATTGCCTATAATACAATCTATCAACCTCAGGGAGTTGAACCGAACGAAGGGCTCGCCGTTCAAGCCCAACTCGGCTCGACGATTACCAATACGACTATCGCCAACAATGTTATCATCGCGACCGGCCCCAACATGTCGATCTCGTTGAACATTGGGCTGTTCCAAGACAGCGGAAACGTCCTCAATGGAGTGATTGTCAGCAACAACTACGTCGATCCCACGGGTACCTTCACGGATACGGGCTTTGGCGATCTGCCCTCGGAAGTGCAGGGATCAAATCTCACCATCGAAAACAACATCAATCTCCTGACTGGCAAGAAGACGGGCCCCACGGCCGGCAGCTTTGCGACAACCGATGTTGTCAGCGTCGTTCCTTCGCCGAGTTCGGGGACTGAGGGCGTTGGAACCTCGATCGTATTCACCGTCAAGTTCGACCAAGCCATGACTGTGACCGGCAAGCCGTCGTTGGTCCTGAATGACGGAGGTGTGGCGACATACACAGGGGGGGCAGGCACCAACACGCTGACGTTCAGCTATACTGTCGCTGCGAGCGATACCAAGGTGTCTGCACTGGCCATCACCCAGTTCAACTTGGCGAATGGTGCGAAAATCGCCAATTCGCTTGGGGATGCGGCCGAACTCACCGGCGCGTTGAAGACCTTTACTGGCCTGCAGGTAGATCCTGGCACGACCTCCACCCCGACCCCGCCTGCGGCGCCGACGATCGCTTCGTTCACGACCGACAGCGGTGTTGTCGGCGACCACATCACCAACGACAACACGCTGACGCTGACGGGCTCGGCCGTCGCCGGCAGCACCGTGAAGGTGCTTGACGGTTCGACGGTGCTGGGGACCGTGACGGCGAACTCGAGCGGCGCCTGGACGCTGACCACGGCCGCGCTCTCCGACGGCGGTCACTCGCTGATGGCGACGGCGACGACCTCGGGCGGCACCAGCGTTGCGTCGACGGCCCTGGCCGTCACGATCGATACGCACGCGCCGGGTGTGCCGACGCTGGTCGCATCGACGTCTGCAGCGACGCTTGCGAGCACGCATGTCGAGGTCCTGACGGGCACGGCGGAAGCCAACAGCACGATCACGGTGTTCGACGGTGCGAACAAGCTCGGCACCGCGGTCGCCAACGCCAGCGGCGCATGGAGCTATACCACTGCGGCGCTGTCGACCGGCGGTCACAGCTTCACGGCCACGGCGACCGATGCTGCGGGCAACACCGGCACGGCGTCTTCGCCGGTCTCGGTGACGATCGCCGCGGCGCCTGCGGCGCCGACGATCGCCTCGTTCACGACCGACAGCGGTGTTGTCGGCGACCACATCACCAACGACAACACGCTGACGCTGACGGGCTCGGCCGTCGCCGGCAGCACCGTGAAGGTGCTTGACGGTTCGACGGTGCTGGGGACCGTGACGGCGAACTCGAGCGGCGCCTGGACGCTGACCACGGCCGCGCTCTCCGACGGCGGTCACTCGCTGATGGCGACGGCGACGACCTCGGGCGGCACCAGCGTTGCGTCGACGGCCCTGGCCGTCACGATCGATACGCACGCGCCGGGTGTGCCGACGCTGGTCGCATCGACGTCTGCAGCGACGCTTGCGAGCACGCATGTCGAGGTCCTGACGGGCACGGCGGAAGCCAACAGCACGATCACGGTGTTCGACGGTGCGAACAAGCTCGGCACCGCGGTCGCCAACGCCAGCGGCGCATGGAGCTATACCACTGCGGCGCTGTCGACCGGCGGTCACAGCTTCACGGCCACGGCGACCGATGCTGCGGGCAACACCGGCACGGCGTCTTCGCCGGTCTCGGTGACGATCGCCGCGGCGCCTGCGGCGCCGACGATCGCCTCGTTCACGACCGACAGCGGTGTTGTCGGCGACCACATCACCAACGACAACACGCTGACGCTGACGGGCTCGGCCGTCGCCGGCAGCACCGTGAAGGTGCTTGACGGTTCGACGGTGCTGGGGACCGTGACGGCGAACTCGAGCGGCGCCTGGACGCTGACCACGGCCGCGCTCTCCGATGGCGGTCACTCGCTGATGGCGACGGCGACGACCTCGGGCGGCACCAGCGTTGCGTCGACGGCCCTGGCCGTCACGATCGATACGCACGCGCCGGGTGTGCCGACGCTGGTCGCATCGACGTCTGCAGCGACGCTTGCGAGCACGCATGTCGAGGTCCTGACGGGCACGGCGGAAGCCAACAGCACGATCACGGTGTTCGACGGTGCGAACAAGCTCGGCACCGCGGTCGCCAACGCCAGCGGCGCATGGAGCTATACCACTGCGGCGCTGTCGACCGGCGGTCACAGCTTCACGGCCACGGCGACCGATGCTGCGGGCAACACCGGCACGGCGTCTTCGCCGGTCTCGGTGACGATCGCCGCGGCGCCTGCGGCGCCGACGATCGCCTCGTTCACGACCGACAGCGGTGTTGTCGGCGACCACATCACCAACGACAACACGCTGACGCTGACGGGCTCGGCCGTCGCCGGCAGCACCGTGAAGGTGCTTGACGGTTCGACGGTGCTGGGGACCGTGACGGCGAACTCGAGCGGCGCCTGGACGCTGACCACGGCCGCGCTCTCCGACGGCGGTCACTCGCTGATGGCGACGGCGACGACCTCGGGCGGCACCAGCGTTGCGTCGACGGCCCTGGCCGTCACGATCGATACGCACGCGCCGGGTGTGCCGACGCTGGTCGCATCGACGTCTGCAGCGACGCTTGCGAGCACGCATGTCGAGGTCCTGACGGGCACGGCGGAAGCCAACAGCACGATCACGGTGTTCGACGGTGCGAACAAGCTCGGCACCGCGGTCGCCAACGCCAGCGGCGCATGGAGCTATACCACTGCGGCGCTGTCGACCGGCGGTCACAGCTTCACGGCCACGGCGACCGATGCTGCGGGCAACACCGGCACGGCGTCTTCGCCGGTCTCGGTGACGATCGCCGCGGCGCCTGCGGCGCCGACGATCGCCTCGTTCACGACCGACAGCGGTGTTGTCGGCGACCACATCACCAACGACAACACGCTGACGCTGACGGGCTCGGCCGTCGCCGGCAGCACCGTGAAAGTCTTCGAGGGCTCCACTCAGCTGGGTAGCGCCAATGTTGACGGCAGCGGCCATTGGTCCCTAGCGACGCCCACGCTCAACGATGGAATTCACAATCTCACCGCGCAGGATGCATCCGGCGGTCCCGCGTCGGGGACATTTGCGATCACGATTGATACACATGCTCCGACTGCGCCGACGATGGATGTTGCTTCGCAGGCCGGGACCACCGCGAAAGCCAGCACCATCGCCGACGACGTCATGCTCAAGGGCACCGCAGAAGCGAACAGCCTGATCAAGATCTTTGACGGCTCGGTCCAGATCGGGACCTCAACTGCAACCAGCACGGGGGTATGGAGCTTCGATGCGGGCAACCTGAGCGCTGGTGGACACGATTTGACCTCGACAGCGACCGATGCTGCGGGCAACACCAGTCAAACCTCCGCTACCACGCACCTTGAGATCGATGCGCAGGCTCATGTCGAATTCACGAATCTTTCGGAGAACCGTTGGGGTGCCGTCACACTGAAGGGTACGGCCGATCCCAACAGCACTATCAAACTCTTCGATGACACGAAGGCCCTTGGTTCGGCCACCGTGGGGTCGGATGGAACTTGGACGTACACAACTAAAGCCGGCTTTCCCAACACCGTTCATAAATTCACGGCGCAAGAAGTCGACAGCTCTGGGCACGTTGTTGCCAACAGTGATGGGGCCGCAATTCTGGGAACAACCGGAAGAAACGCACTCACCGGCACGAATGGGGATGACGTTTTCCTGGGTAACGGACGCATTGATACGTTCGTTTTCGCGGCCAACTTCGGCAATGACGTCATCAAGGACTTCCACGCCAGCGGTTGGAATCACGATGTGATACAATTCAACAACACCGCTTTCGACAGTTTCGCCAGCGTTTTGGCTCACGCTTCGCAATGCGGTGGCGATGTGGTCATCTCCGCCGGCTCCGACAGCCTCACGCTGAAAAACACGAAATTGAGCGCACTCGATAGCCACGATTTCCACTTTGGATAGCACTTGACGATTAGGGGCAGACGATTTTGCGGGGGACTTATGAGTGATTTGGGATCGCGGCGGGAGCTCCCGCCGCCCGACGCGTCTGCGGTCGAGGTTTCTCACTGGCAGGTGGCTAAGGCCGCAGTGGGGATCATCGTCGATCGGGTTCGATCGAAGGTCTCCGGCGGGGCGCTGGAGACAATGCGCTCCCGAATCTTCCGCGAGCGTGCAGGGGCGGATGCGGTCTACGGGGACGCGCGCTCCGAAGTACTCACCTTCGTCGTTTCTTGCCGTCGCATCTTTTGGGCTCTTGCGATATTCAGCGGCCTCAGCAATCTTTTGATGCTGAATGGCTCCTTCTTCATGCTGCAGGTCTACGACCGGGTACTGCCAGGCCGCAGCATCCCGACTCTTGTCGCGCTGTTGGCCCTCGTGGCGATGCTATATGTGCTTCAAGGAGGGCTTGACCTGGTCAGAAGCCGGATAAGCCTGCGCATCGGCCGTTATCTCGACGAACGACTGGGACTGCGGGTCTTTGATGCGCTCGTCAGATTGCCCCTCAAGACGCGGGGCGACGGCGACGGGTTGCAGCCTTTGCGCGATCTCGACCAGGTTCGCAGCTTCTTGTCGAGCAGCGGCCCGGCCGCTTTGTTCGATCTGCCATGGATACCGATCTATCTGGGTATCTGCTTCCTCTTCCATTTTTGGATCGGAATAGCCGCGCTGCTCGGCGGTATCATACTGGTCGGCCTCACCGCTCTCACGGAAATTCAAAGCCGCGGTCCGGCCAAAGCCTCTTCACGACATGCAGTCCTGCGCAGTGCCCTTGCGGCTGAGGGACGACGAAACGCTGAAGTACTTCAGGCCATGGGAATGCGGCGTCAGGCCGCCGAGCGATGGCAGGACGTGAATCAGAAATACCTGGCGGCCCATGAGCGATCCAGCGATATCGGAAGCGGGCTCGGCGGCATTTCAAAGACGTTCAGGTCGCTTCTGCAATCGCTTATCCTCGCGGTCGGTGCCTATCTGGTCATCAATCAGGAATCTACTGCAGGTATTATCATTGCAAGCTCAATCTTGACTGCCAGGGGACTTGCTCCTGTCGAGATCGCAATCGCGAACTGGAAGGGCTTCGTCTCCGCAAGGCAAGCAGGTCGGCGCCTCGACGATTTGCTCAAGCTCCTGCCGCGCGAAGAAGAGCCGCTCGCGTTGCCGCCGCCGACCGGTGCCCTGGTCGTCGAGCAGCTTCATGTCGCGGCCCCGGGCTCCCAGAAACCCCTGCTGTCGGACGTATCGTTCGCGTTGAAAGGCGGGCAAGCGCTTGGCATCATCGGCCCAAGCGGAGCAGGCAAATCTACTTTGGCAAGGGCGCTCGTGGGGGTTTGGCCACATGCACGGGGCAAGATTAAACTGGATAATGCCGCACTGGAGCACTGGTCATCCCAGTCCCTCGGCAAACACATCGGATATCTTCCTCAAGATGTCGAATTGTTCGACGGCAGCATTGCCGTCAATATCGCCCGGTTTGACGTCAAGGCCACTCCTGCAGCGGTTTTGGGAGCCGCAAACGCTGCCGGAGCGCACGATCTCATCCTGTCTCTTCCCGACGCCTATTCAACGAGAGTGGGCGAGGGCGGCATGGCGCTGTCGGCCGGACAGCGTCAGCGTATCGGCCTTGCCCGCGCGTTCTACGGGAGCCCATTTCTTGTCGTCTTGGACGAGCCCACTTCCAATCTCGATTCAGAGGGTGAGGATGCGCTGACCGAGGCAATCCTTGGTGTGCGTCGCCGTGGCGGGATCGTCATCATCGTTGCTCACCGCCCCAAGGCCCTTGAAGGGGTCGACCACGTTCTGGTGGTTGGGGAAGGCAGAGTGCAGTCGTTCGGGCCCAAGGAAGAGGTACTGAGGAAAGTCTTGCGCACGCCGGTACCGTTGAGGGTTGTCGCCGACGGACAAGGAGGGGCGTGATGGAGGGCGAAGCCGCAACGCCAGCGTTACGATCTATTCAGCGCTACATGATCGTTGGCATTCTCATTATTTTATTTGCGACGTTTGGAATTGGCGGATGGGCCGCGACCTCACAATTGACCGGGGCCGTGATCGGGCAGGGCGTTGTTGTCGTCGATTCGAGCGTCAAGAAGGTGCAACACGCAACAGGCGGCATCGTTGGTGAGATGCACGTGCGTGAAGGTGACCATGTCGATGCAGGGCAGATCCTGATCGGACTGGACAAGACCCAAACGCTCGCCAACGCCACAATTGTTATTCAAGGCGTCGATGAACTCCTTGCTCGTCAAGGTCGTCTCGAGGCGGAGCGCGACAATTCCGAGCAAATCGTCTTCCAGATGTCTTTGATCGAGCGCGCGCGCGACACCTCTTCTGTGGCTGCGCATGTCGTCGCTGCCGAGAAAGCCCTCTTCAGTTTGAGAAGGGAAGCCAGGGCTGGCCAGAAAGCCCAGCTGAGGGAGCGAATTGCGCAACTGGCGGAAGAAGTAAAGGGATATTCGGGCCAGGTCGACGCAAAGCTCAAGGAAATCGATCTGATCCGTCAGGAACTCGAGGGTGTTCGTGCCCTTTGGCAGAAGAACCTCATCCCGATCGCACGACTAACCGCGCTTGAGCGCGATTCAGCGCGACTTGAGGGTGAGCGCAGTCAATTGACCGGGGCCATCGCGCAATCCAAGGGCAAGACGGCCGAAATTCAGCTCCAAATGATCCAGATTGATCAGGATTTGCGAACTGAGGTCGGCAAGGACCTGATCGAAACGCGCGCAAAGCTCTCGGAGTTGTCGGAACGCAAGACGGCGGCGGTGGATCAACTGAGCCGCGTGGACATTCGCGCTCCGCAAAGTGGTCGTGTGCATCAACTGACAGTTCATACCGTTGGTGGTGTGATTGCGCCTGGTGAGCAGATCATGCTCATTGTTCCAGATGCAGACGCGCTTGCCATCGAGGTGAAAATCTCGCCGCGCGATATCGACCAGGTCTATTTCGGCCAACAGGCGGCCTTGCGATTTGCAGCGTTCAACCAGAAAACCACGCCGGAAATCGAAGGCACGGTAACAATGGTATCGCCGGATTTGACCGAGGATCGGAGAACCGGCAATAGCTTCTATACAGTGCGGGTGGGACTTGGCGCGGATGAGCTCGAAAAACTCGGGACCGCCAAGCTCGTGCCCGGCATGCCGGTCGAAGTGTTCATCAAGACGGCCGGCCGGACGGCACTGTCTTATCTGACCAAACCTCTGATGGACCAGGCTGAGCACGCGTTCAAGGAGAGGTGAGTTGGCTTAGTGCACAGTCGCTTGTCCGCCCACGTTCGATGCCAATTCTGAGATTTGTCTGACTGCTGAGCCTTCGATTGCGACGCAGGTCAGGCGTCCCGTCACGAAGGCTCCGGTGTCAATGTTCAGGCGGTTGGTCCGCACATCGGGGACACGTACTGGCGTATGGCCGTGGACGACGAAAGCCTCGAAGGGCGCCCGGAAATCGAGGAAGTCTTCGCGGATCCAGAGGAGATCGCTTTCGTCCTGCTGAGCGATGGGGATATTCGGACGAATTCCCGCATGTACAAACAGGACGTCTCCGCATTGAAACCATGTTTGCAGCGAGCCAAGAAATGCCCGGTGATCGTCGGGTAGGGTCGTGGCGAGTTGCACTGCGAGGTCAATTCGCTCCTGCATGTCGGGTTGCAGGGTGGGCTTCAGACCATAGGAGTGGAGCGTCTCAAGGCCGCCGCAGGTCCGCCATGAGTCCAGGGCCGTCGGATCCTGAAGAAAGGCTAAAACGAAGGTCTCGTGATTCCCTTTCAGGAATACGCTTTCGATTCTGGCTTTGCATTCGACTAAGATATCCAGGACGTCCTTCGATGATGGTCCCCGATCGATGTAGTCACCCAGGAAAACGAGAATTGGCCGTTCGGCCGGACTCCTTGTGTAGTCGGAATTGATATTTTCGAGCACCGAACGCAACAGGTCCGCGCGGCCATGGATATCTCCGATTGCATATATCCTCACGCCAGTGGGGAGGCCAGCGGGGATACGAATGCTTCGTCCCGCATCGAAGACCATAGGATGCGCGCTGCCGCTTCGTGCCGCCGGGCGTAATCTCCGTGCGCTATCCAAGCGTCTCGGTCTGGCCAATTGACCGGTCACCAGCCGGACCATCGTCAGAACCGGCTCGGGAAACGTTTGCCAAAACCTCGGTTTAAAGCTTCCGCCATGACCCGGCGCGTCGAACGAGGGCGGATTGGAGGAGGCTTCAAGCGAACCATCCTGATCACGCCAGGAGGAGGAGCTGAAGTTCCGATTTAAGACGTCCGATCGCCAAGCATGCAATTTTAGAGCACCGATCGAACCCAGGATCACGACCTGGGCGCACACGACGAGTGCAAGTTCGCCAAGGGTCATCCCCGTGCGATCCTGCCGCAGATCACCTCGCGCGCGCGCCAAGGCCCCGCGAGATAAGATCGGTCTATTGCCCCTCGTTGGCTACGGTTCATCGCGATACGCCATCAAAGATGTTGTGTCTTGGCCCAGACCCATCTATCCCGGATGCCCACCCTAGAATGTCCCGATGCCCGAGCGGCTCGTTCGAGCATGAAATATCAGGCGGCAACTATATGCGCGCTGGACGCCGCCATATTAGTTGCCTTTGCGGCGAGGAGTTCACGAACGACCCGAGGTACTTGTCGGTGTGCCTTGGCGCGGGCATATGGCATTTCGACGATCGCTTTGCCTTCCGGGTACAGTTCCTCGTGTTCGTGCCAGTTGTCGAAGGCGAGACGATCGACATTGTCGATGAAAGTCTCCGCCGGCGTGTTCTCGGCCAGGATCAACGAGTGATGTTCAAGTTCAACATGATAGTAGGTGAACGTCAGTGGTACTTTGGTTTCGCGTACAATCGATGTGCCATTAACCAGCGCACCGGCCTGAATGAGCACACCCCTGACAAGGATTGCGTGATCAGGCGATAGCAGAAAATCGCGCGAAGGCACTTGCTCACCGAGGGCGTTGGCCCGAATGCGAACCGGCAGTACACGGAGCGGATCTGCGAACAGCATCGAGATGGTCTGACGCCCTATCCAGACGACCCGTTCGGTCTGGCCATCGGACGTCAAGACGCGGTCTCCGCGAACCATCGTCTCTACAGCACACTCTCCATCGGGCGTACGGATCATTGTCCCCGCCATGAAGCATGCGGCCTCCCGGAGCGCAATTGAGAATCCGCGCTGATTTACGGTCGAATACAACTGATCCATCTCGTTGGGCGAGGTCGCTCCGGCAGATGCCAGACGCTCGTCGGCGACCATAATCTGGGGAAATTCGTATGTGTTCGAATGGGTGTTGGAACGGACGGTGGTTGTCCGGTCGTTCGTATAGTCCTCGGCGCCGCCTTTGCTCATCCAAACGCTGACAAGGGTGTCGTTTGGGCTGGTGGTCGTTACTGACGGCGCGACCGTTTCATCAAGGTAGGCGCTCGTGTTGGTCTGACCTCCGAAGGCGTCGATCGGCGAGGTCGGATCCACGCCGGAATAGCTCAGCAGCGTCCAGGAGTAGTCAGACTGATTGGACCAACTAAAGTTAAGGTTTTGGCTCTCGTTGCCCGTTGCGACCTTGTAAAAGATCGATGCGTTGGCAGGCACGCCATCGAGCGACAGTGCCGTATTGTCCAACTGCGCCCAACCCGGCGGAGGCTGGACAGGGCCAGACGGAGGGCCAACAAGCGGTCCGTCCCCGTGCTCACCGGTGTGGGGCACCAGCGGCACGACAACTGCGATCAACAGGTCGTTCGGATTGATCGTTCCGGCGGATAGAGTGACGCCCGTCGCGAGCTGAAAATTGGAGTTCCCCGACTCTGCCCAGTTGAATTCGATGGCCAAGACAATACTCCTACCAACACTAATCTACCGCTAACGCAGGCCTGGTTCGAATGATGAGCCGGCATTCCGAAACGAGGAATTATTAAATTTTAAACCATTAAATCGATAAGGCAACAAAAAAAGTGCATTTAAAAGCTTGGCCATTTGTCGCGGCGCATGGTTAATGCTGTGAATTACGCCAGATGCAAGCGATCTCCACTATTCGGAGTTCCACGACAAAAATCGATAGTCATTCGCCAGAAGCGTTAATGAGCTGTTCAACACCGCGAGTCGATCATCTCTACCAGGACCTGCATGTCGGCAACTCCCGTTCCTGATGCACTACGGCGACAATGACGGATTCGACCCATCTGACCCGTCTGGTACAGCAGATCCGACCGACCGAAATCTACAATCTCGCTGCCCAAAGCCACGTCGCCGTCAGCTTCGAAAGCCCGGAATACACCGTCAATGCCGACGGCATTGGCGTCCTGCGCCTGCTGGAAGCAATCCGCATCCTCGGCATGGAGAAGGAGACGCGGTTCTACCAGGCCTCGACCTCGGAGCTCTACGGTCTCGTCCAGGAGATCCCGCAGAAGAAGACGACGCCGTTCTATCCGCACTCGCCTACGGCGTGGCAAAGCTCTACGGCTACTGGATGACGGTGAACTATCGCGAGGCCTATCGCATGTTCGCGAGCAACGGCATTCTGTTAAATCATGAGAGTCCGATCCGCAGCGAGACCTTCGTCACGCGCAAGATCACGCGTGGCGTCGCCCGCATCTGGAGCAGACGCTCTATCTCGGCAATCTCTCGGCCAAGCGCGACTGGGGCCATGCGCGCGATTATGTCGAGGGCATGCACAAGATCCTGCAAGCCGACAAGCCCGACGATTTCGTGCTCGCCACGGGCGAGATGCACTTGGGGCGAGAGATGGTCGAGTTGTCGTTCGCCCAAATCGGCTGACGCATCGCGTGGCGCGGCGAGGGCGTCGACGAGACCGGCGTCGACACCAAGACCGGCAAGAAGGTCGTGAAGATCGATCCGACCTATTTCCGCCCTACCGAGGTCGATCTCCTCGTCGGCGACGCCAGCAAGGCGCGCGAGGTGCTCGGCTGAACGCCGAAGCAGAGCTTTTTAGAGCTCGTCGCCGAGATGATGGAGAGCGATCTGGCGGTGCCAAACGGGCACGACGAGTTGCAAACGTACCGTTTGAACTGCAGGCAAGAGCGTCGCAGGCCATCACGGCATGGTCGGCAGCGCGCTTGCGCGCCTCAACTCATCACCGTGGACCGGCGCGAGGTCGATCTCCGCAAGGAGGCCGCGGTTCGACTGGTTCGGGAAGACGCGAGTGATCTTCCTCGCCGCTGCAAAGGTGGGCGGCATCGTCGCCAACAACACCCTGCGCGCCTTCATTTACGACAACATCGCGATCGCGGCTAACCTGATCCAGGCCGCGCATCGAAACGGCGCCGAGAAGCTGATGTTTCTGGGCCCGCCCTGCATCTACCCAAAGGACGCCGCGCAGCCCTTGCGCGAGGACTCCGTGCTCACTGGTCCGCTAGAGCCGACCAACGAGGCCTATGCGATTGCCAAGATCGCCGGGATCAAGATGGTCGGCCTATCGCAGCCAGTACGGATGCGACTTCATCAGCGTGATGCCGACCAACCTCTACGGCCCCGGCGACAATTATCATCCCGAAATGAGTCACGTGGTCGCCGCCCTGATCCGTCGCTTCCATGAGGCCAAGGTTTCGGGCGCGAAGAATGTCGTCGTTTGGGGCACCGGCACGCCGCGGCGCGAGTTCCATTATGTCGACGACATGGCAGATGCCTGCGTGCACCTGATGAACACCTATGCCAGTGCCGAGCTGGCCAATATCGGCACCGGCGAGGACATAACCATCGCCGAATTCGCGCGCCTGGTTGCCGAAATCGTCGGTTACAGCGGCGAGATCAGTTTCGATAGCTCGCGGCCCGACGGCACGCCGCGCAAGCTGCTCGACGTCAGCCGTCTAGCCGACTCGGCTGGCGCGCGACGACACCGCTTCACGACGGCTTGAAGCACGCATATGCGGCTTACCTCTGAATTTAGGCTGCAGGGAGCGGGGCAAGGCCTATTCGTCCCGGGTATGCTGCCGCGATCGTCTCTGCGGCATCAGTGAAGCGGTGATGCTGATCCGGATAGTTCCAGCAGCCGACCACACTCAGTCGCGACGCCTGGCTTCGGGGACATAGTTTCAGATCGTCGTCCGGAGAATAGTCGGTGCGCATTTGTAGATGACTGAGGCCAGCCAATAGGGGCTGAGTCGCTCGATTTGGTGCGAAAAGTGCCTCGCGCGCCACTTGTCCGCAAGCCACCAAGGCATCTGCCCGTCACGGCCTGGGCTCTTACCGCACGGGGAATGACCGCGTATAGCGGCAGAATGAAGTGATCGAATCGCCTTCGAATACCCTCTTGCCATGGGCCATGTTAAGCAAAACGCAGGCGGGCGGGAAGCGAACTAGCTGCCAAGCATCCAGCCAATCGCCCTAACCAAATGGTTGTAGGCAGGACGGCGACAGCACCGGAGACGAGAAGGACCAATCGAAACGTGAGGGGCTCGTAGGCATCTGCAACGTGGCGTGCTCGATCCAAGACTGCAGCAACTTCGGCGGACCGGTAGCCACGACCGATCATTTCGCGCAACTCCCGCTCGTCGCGGAAGTTCAGGCTTTATGATCTGACAGCAGTCGTTGCCCTCTACGCTTCTGCTATTCTACTTGAAATCGTTTGGAGCGATACCAGTAAGGGCGCCTACTTCCTTCAAAGACAGGGGGCGCACTTCGCAGGACGGCGGGTCTCAAAGTTGGGTCGGCTTAGTGTTCTTAGAACTCTTGGGCGTCTCCACTGCGTATGAGATACCTGGTCCGCGTGTTCATTGCTCTGTTCTTTCCCTGTTAGGTGTCTTGATATTCCCTGATACGTTTGCGCGCGAGCATCGTCACTCTCGAGTTTTGCTGAGGTTTTCCGGTCTTTCGGCTTGGAGCCACCCGACCATGTGCCATCCTTTCGCTGTTTATTTCCCTGATTGCAGGGAAATAAGTTGCCGCCGATGTGATCTGTGCAAAAGGTCGGATCGCCCGCGAGGTTGGGAGTTGAGTAAGGAAATTCACAGGTTTTGGAGCGGCCGCCTCACCGCGACCATCCACGCCCACGGCGCCTAGATGTGCTGGCTCAAGCAGAAGTACGGCGCTGAGTTCGTCTGGCAGGCGGAGGGGGCCTGGCCGAGCCCTGCGCCGAATGCCGCCAGGTGCTGTTCGTTCGGTGCTCCCCGGGAACACTTGTTGAAAGACTTCCGGGCAGTCAGGAGCCCTTTATGGACGCGCACCTGATGTTGCGTCGGCAGGCAAAGGGCGCCCCTTCTGGTTAGCTTGGCAAGGCTGACATCCGAAGCGCCCGACATTAAGCTTGCCGATGCGATGGGGGCTGTTGTCCAATGCTGAACCCTTGCCTGGACTGGTTCAGTCTGGCAATGCGGTATATGAGGTCGAACAACGGAGTTTATTTTGGCCCCCGTGGTGGTTACCGGCGCTGCCGGCTTCATCGGCATGCATGTCTGTGAGCGCTTGCTCGCGCGCGGGGAACGAGTTGTCGGCATCGACGCAGTGACCCCTTACTATGATCCGGCGCTCAAGCGCGCTCGCCTCGAGACGCTCAAGCATGATGCCTTCACATTTCACGAGATCGATCTTGCCGACTTCGCTGCGGTGACGCGTGTGTTCGACGAGGTCGCGCCCGACCGCGTGGTGCACCTCGCGGCGCAGCCCGGCGTGCGCGCCTCGATCGACGATCCCATCACCAGCATCCGCGCCAATTGTGATGGATTCGTCACCGTGCTCGAAGCCGCCCGGCGCCACGGTCTGGCGCATCTCGTCTACGCCTCGTCGAGCTCCGTGTATGGCGCCAACCGCACCTTGCCGTATTCGACCGAGCAGTCGGTCAATCATCCGGTCAGCCTCTATGCCGCGAGCAAGAAGGCCAACGAGCTGATGGCGCACACGTTCGCGCATGTTCACAAGCTGCCGGTGACCGGTCTTCGCTTCTTCACTGTCTATGGTCCATGGGGCCGGCCCGACATGGCCGCCTGGCTCTTCACGCGCGCGATCTTTGCGGGTGAGCCGATCAAGCTTTTCAATAATGGAAATATGTGGCGCGATTTCACCTATGTCGACGACATCGTCGAGGGCGTGATCCGCACCCTCGATCGGCCCGCGACGCCCAATCCCGCGTGGAACGCCGAGCAGCCGGAAAACTCGTCGAGCTATGCGCCGTATCGCGTCTACAACATCGGCAACAATTGCTCGGTCAATTTGATCGAGTTCGTCGAGACACTGGAGAAGATCATCGGCAAGCCCGCGATCCGCACGCTTTTGCCGATGCAGGCTGGCGACGTCCTCGAGACGCGCGCCGACATTTCGGCATTGCAACGCGACGTCGGCTTCACGCCCTCGACGCCGCTGGCGGATGGCTTGGGCCGCTTTGTCGAATGGTATCGAAATTATCACCGCCTATAAACCCCTCACTTGAGTAGCTCACACGTGTCCCAAAAAATTATCCCCCTGATCATGTGCGGCGGTGCCGGAACGCGGCTGTGGCCGGCTTCGCGCGAGGTGCGGCCCAAGCAGTTCCTGCCGTTGTTCGGCACGCGCTCGACCTTCCAGGACACGCTGTTGCGCGTCTCGGAGGCCTCGCTGTTCGATCGCCCGATCGTCATCACCAATGCCTCCTACCGCTTCATGGTGCTGGAGCAGCTCGCCGAGATCGGCATCGAGGCCGACGTGATCCTGGAGCCGATGCGGCGCGATTCCGGGCCTGCGATCGCAGCCGGCGCGGTGTTCGCGCAGAATCGCTCGAGTGAAGCCATCGTGCTCGCGCTCGCCGCCGACCACGTGGTGCAGGACAATGCGGCCTTCGTCGCGGCGTGCCGTGAGGGTCTCACGGCCGCGAGCGCCGGGCGCATCGTCACGTTCGGCGTCAAGCCGGAGCGGCCGGCGACCGAATACGGCTATATCAGCCCGGGCGAGGTCATCTCCGGCGAAGTGCACGCGGTCGCGCGTTTCGTCGAGAAGCCGGATGCGGTGAAGGCGGCCGACTACGTCAATTCCGGCTATCTCTGGAACAGCGGCAACTTCATGTTCCCGGCCGCCGTCCTGCTCGACGAATACCGCAAGGTCGACGCGGCGAGCGTGGAGGCGATTTCCAATGCCGTGACCAATGCCGGCCGCGATCTCGGCTTCGTGACGCTGGAGCCCGTGGCGTTCGGCGCGGCCAAGGCGATCTCGATCGACTATGCGGTGATGGAGAAGACCGCGCGCGCGGCGGTCGTACCGGTGTCCTGCGGCTGGTCCGACGTCGGCTCCTGGCACGCGGTGTGGGAATTGTCGGACAAGGACGCGCAAGGCAATGCTTCGCACGGCACCGCCGTGTTCGAGGATTCCCGCAACTGCAACGTCACCACCGATGCCGCGCTGGTCGCGCTCGAAGGCGTCGACGATCTCATCGTGGTCGCGACTGCCGATGCGGTGCTGGTCTCGCGCCAGAAGGATGCCAACGGGCTGAAACGGCTGGTCACAAAACTCAAGGCGGTCGCGCCGAAAGTCACCGAGGAGCATCTCAAGGTGCATCGACCCTGGGGCAGCTACCAATCGGTCGACAATGGCGAGCGCCACCAGGTCAAGCGCATCGTGGTGAAGCCGGGCGGACGGCTGTCGCTGCAGAAGCACCATCATCGCGCCGAGCATTGGATCGTGGTCCGCGGCACCGCCCGCGTCACCGTCAACGAGACCGTCAAAAGCGTGCACGAGAACGAGTCGATCTATATCCCGATGGGCGCGGTGCACCGGATGGAGAACCCCGGTAAAATCATGCTGGAGCTGATCGAGGTCCAGACCGGAAGCTATCTCGGGGAAGACGACATCATCCGGATTGAAGACGACTATAAGCGCTCTTGAGCAGAGTGTCGCTCCAACATTCCGCTAACATTTGGAAATTGTCCTGCGAAATGCGATGATCGGAACAGGCTGTCATGACCGACGACACGCACACGATCCGCAGCGGCGGGCTCACCGCGACCATCAAGGCGCAAGGCGCGGAGATGTGTTCGCTGGCGAGCAATGCCGGCATCGAGTTCGTCTGGCAGGCGGAGCCGGCCTGGCCGCGACATGCGCCTCTGCTGTTTCCGATCGTCGGGCGCCTCGCCAATGACGAATTGCGGCACCGGGGCAGGACCTACCGGATGACCCAGCACGGCTTCGCGCGTGACAGCCGCTTTGCGTGGGTGGAACGTGGCGAAAGTCGCTGTGCCCTGATGCTCGAAGACAGCGAGACGACGCGCGCGCTCTACCCGTTCGCGTTCCGCCTGACGGCAACTTATGCGCTCGACGAATCCGGTCTCGATCTTTCGCTCACGGTCGCGAACACCGGCAAGGAGATATTGCCGGCCTCGCTCGGCGGCCATCCTGCTTTCAACTGGCCGCTCCAACCGGAACTGGCCAAGGAGAGTTACGCGCTGAGCTTCGCGAATGCAGAGCCGTCTCCCGTCCGCCGTCTCGACGGCGGCTTGCTTCGTCCGGCGACCGAGCCGAGCCCGATCAAAGGCTCCGTGTTGCCCTTATCCGAATCCCTGTTCGTCGACGACGCAATCATCTTCGATCGGATCGCGAGCAATTCGGTCCGCTATGCCGCGGAGCAGGGCGCGCCCACCGGGCCGTGGTTGAAAATGTCATGGCGCGGCTTTCGCGAGCTTGGCGTCTGGTCGAAACCATCTGGCGCGCCGTTCCTCTGCATCGAGCCCTGGCGCGGCTATGCCAGTGCGGCCGGCTTCGATGGCGAATTCACTGACAAGCCGGGCCTGATGCACATCGCGCCCGGAACGGAAGAGCAATTGTCATTTCGGGTCGAGGTTGGATCGTCCTGAGGCGGCCGGACGGCCTTCGCGCATCTTGAGTTCTCAGACCTCGATCCGCGTGAGGTCTTCGCCGAGCACGACTGGACCTGAATAGTCCCGCCTCACGTCCGCAAGCAGCGCATTCAGCATGGAATCGTCGGTGCGAGGCCGGTGATGGGTCAGCGCGAGCTTCTTGACGCTGGCCTTGGCCGCGACCTTGCCGACCGTGTCGCCGCAGGCGATCGTGAATTTCGCAAGCCGGCGCAGGTGCTCGTTGTCGATCTCCGGCGTGGCGAGGAAGCAGCACTGGACCAGCAGGTCGGCCCCCTCAGCCAACCGCTCGAGACCGGCGCAGGGCACCGTGTCGCCGGAAATTGCGATGACCTTGCCCTCGGCTTCGAAGCGATAGCCGAGACACATCCAGCGCGCGAGGAAGGCCGGCGACATGTCGAGGCCGTCGCCATGCGAGACGAGTTCGGCGCTGATCTTCCAGCGCCCGGTGTTGAGAACGGGGCCCGGTATAATGTCCGTCGCGACGACAGGCTTCCAGCCGCCGAAGCTCGGCTCGCCCTGATCGCGCCAGGCGATGTCCTTGTCGTAGACCTGCGTCACCAGCGTATTGACGAGCCGTTCGGTATCCGGCGGTCCATAGATGTGCAGATCGTCCTTGCGCCCGTGCAACCATGAATTGAGCATCACGTCGTAGAGGTCGCCGATGTGGTCGAAATGGTGATGGGTGAGAAAGACCGTGTTGATGGAGCCGAGCGGCACGCCCGCCTTGCTGAGCTGCACCATGACGCCGCGGCCTGCGTCGATCAGGATATTTTCCTCGCCGAGCCTGATCAGCGTGGTCGTCGCCATGCGGCGCGGGTCCGGGCGCGGGCCGCCGGTGCCGAGCAGGATGACTTCCATGGCGCCACCTCCTGGGGCAGACTTTTCGGGGCGCCACTGTAGATTTGAAGCTCTTGGCGGGGCAAGCGGCCGCGGGATGGGCTTTAGCCCCGCACAACAGCCGCCTGTGCGGGGTTCCCGAACATGATGTCCCGGATGTGAAGTGTGGGCCAATTCATACTTAATTCGGCTAAATCGTGAGCAATGTTGTTTGGGCGCGATAACGCGCCTAGTGTTGCAGCAGGCAATTCGAGGGGGCTCGAACAGTCGTGAATGTACGTTCACAGGACGGCGCGCTCGGCGGCCTGAGTTTCCAGGTTGGCCCGCAAGCACACAGGACATCCAACATCGTGGCTGATTCCGCAGTTCAGGAATTGCGTGTCGCCGGCCGCGAGCGACTGATCGTGGTCGAGGACGATCCGGTGACGCGGACGATGCTGGTCGGTTATTTCAGCGAGAACAATTTCGACGTGGTCGGCGCCGGCTCCTGCGCGGAATGCCGCCAGGCGCTGCGGACGCGGACCGATCTCGTCTTTCTGGACGTGCAACTGCCCGACGGCGACGGTTTCGACCTCGCCAAGGAGATCCAGGCGACCAGCAACGCCGGCATCATTTTCGTCACCCGCCGCGACACCGACGTTGATCGCATCCTCGGCCTTGAGGTCGCGGGCGACCACTACGTCACCAAGCCGATCAATTTGCGCGACCTGCTCGCGCGCGCGCGAAGCGTGTTGCGGCGGCTCTCGATCGACCGCAAGGCGGCGCGCAACCACAATTCGATCGCCTTCGGCGACTGGATCATCGACCTGACGCGGCGCGAGCTGCTCGGCAGCGACGGCAAGCCGGTGGCGCTGACGCGCGCCGAATTCGACCTGCTCGCGGCGCTTGTCGGTGCCGACGGCCGGCCGCTCAGCCGCGACTATCTGATCGAGGTGGTCAGCAACCGCCAGGCCGAGGTCGACATCCGCACGGTCGATGCCCTGGTGGCGAGGCTGCGCCGCAAGCTCGTCGGCAGCGGCACGCCCGTCATCACCACGGTCACCGGCGTCGGCTACAAGCTCGCGCTGAGCGAGCGGCTCTAGACCCGGGCGCAGCACGAAATGGTGCCGGCGGCGCCATCGGGTTCAGCCACTGAAACCGACGAGGAACCGAATCGCGAGAAAGGCTGACAAGGCCACGGCGCCGGTCGCGACGATTGCAAACAAAACTCTCAAACTATTGTGCATGATCCCTATTCAGGTTCGGTTTCAAAGTTCGGTTTCAAAAATGTCGTTCGTCCAACCGCTGCTCGCCTCAAGGGGAATTCTAATTTTATTGGCGTGATGCCACCCGTTTCCACTTGGCTTCGACGCGAGCCTTGATGAGGCGGACCCGGGCTTCCTGTGCTGCCCAATATGCCCTGCTCGCGACCGCCGTGCCTTGACGGTACCGCGCGTAAACGTCCTTCGGCTGTGCCGGTGTCTTTTGGCTGTGTGCTGACTTCTGATTGTGCGCTGACTTCGAGACGGTGGGTGCCGGAGTTGGCGCCGGTGCCACATCTGCGACGGCCGCAGCCTGGTTTCCCACACTCGTCGAATTCATGGAGACAAGACGGTTGCGGGCGCGATGACAATAGACCTGCGAGCGTGGGGTCATGGACTCCTCGTCGTGACCTGCTCGATAGTTCATCAGGGCGCGGCAAAGGTCCCCGCCTGCCAGGCGCCATGCGCGGCTCAGATAGAGAACGCCGTAGTGGATGTTGATATCGGGCTCTGCGAGCTCTGCGTTATTTCCCCGAAATCCGAGCATCGCTGCCGTTTCGGGCCGAACCTGCATGAGGCCGATCTCGCCGACGGTGCCGATGGTGCCCGGATTATATCCGCTTTCAACGAAGACGACGGCCTCCGCGATGTCGGCGGGAAGATCGGTCCTGGCCGTTTCTCTTTCGATAATTTTTCGGATTGCCGCCCGCGAGGCCGGCGTCTCTCCAGCGCCGAGATCTGCATCGTGACCGCCGGCCGCCAACGCCGGCTCCACGCCGTCCTGAGCCTGCACGGAGGTGGATGCCAACCAAAGCACGGCGATCGCAACGTGTGTCCACGTCGCGCGGGCATTGATGTGTGTTCGATCCCGCAGCATGGACCACGTATTATATCTTTCGAGTTAACAACCGATTTTCTGGCGGCCCCGGGGCGCGGTCCGGCTCGGGCGGCCAGCGGCGCCATGAAGCTATCGCGACCGCGAACTCTGGTCGGTTGATGTGCTTGGCGCAGCCCCGGCCAATTTGTCGTCGACCGCATAGAGCGTGCAGGTGGACGACCATTTTGTGCAGGCGCCAAGTGAATCGCGCTGGGCGTCGTCGGCCGTCGCGCGCCCCGAACGCCAGCCGTAACCGCCGTTCGGCGACACCGCAAAAGCCTTGTGCGGCATCGTGCTGGCGAGATAACGCGCGAACTCGGCGCGCGCCGCCTCGCTGAGCTGGCCTGGCGGCGGCAGCGGATCGGGCGGGCTCAGGACCTCGTGGCCGAGACCTCGCTCGCGCAGGAAGGCGTCGAGATATGGCGTCCATTGCGGACGGCTCACGACCGAATAGAGATAGTGGCCATCGTCGCCGTAAGGCGGCGCTGCAACGAACTTCGCGTTGCCGCCATTGGCGCGAAATCCGTCATGGAGGCGGCGCGCGAGGTCGGGACCGAAGTAGGAATCGTTGCTGGCGTAGACCCACAGCATCGGCGCGCGCGCGGTTTTGCCGAACGTGGCGAAGGCCTGCACCAGCCCGTCGGGATTGCAGACGTCGTCATCGTCGCGCGAGCCCCGTCCGCCGGCAAAGCTGATCGCGGCGACGAGACCCGCTGGCGCCTGCGCGGTCAAGGCGACGGTGACGAAGCCGCCGGCGGAATGGCCGGCCGCGATCATGCCTGATGTGGTGACGTCGGCCCTGCGCGCCATCGCCTCGATCGCCGCGCGCAAATCCGCCACCGCGACCGCCGCGGCCGGCAGATAAGCGGCATTGGCGCAGCCGCCGACGCTGTCGACACGCCCGCCGGGCGAGGTGCCGTAGCCGCGCCGCATCACGATCAGCGCGGCAAAGCCGCGCCGGGCATATTCGAGAGCGATGCCGTAATATTTGTGCGCGGACATCGTCGCGCGATCGTCGAAACTGCGCGGCGAGCCGTGGCTGAGCAGTGCCAGCGGATAGCGCTTGGTCCCGGCCGGCCGGACCAGGAACGCCTCTAGCCCCGGCGGTCCGGCCTCGGCCATCGGGATACGCAGATCCTCGGTGTAGAACTCCGCGGCCATCGCATCGGGCGCGATGCCCGCCGTCGCAAGCCAGGCGATCAGAACAACAAACAGCCTCTGAAACAGCGTCATGCCCCGACTCGAATAGCCCCGATCGAAAGACCATAGCATGATCTCAGGAACGGCCGCCCCATCGCGGGTGTTGTGCTCTTGGCGCGGGCTTGGCCGATGCTATGGTATCGCGCAATTCTACGACAGGACGAGGTATATCCAGTGGTCGATGTTCATCCCGCGGCGGGCAAGCAGGCCTCGCCGGACGCGCTCACCAACGTTCCGCGGCTGGTGACGGCCTATTTCGCCGGCAAGCCCGACGTCGCCGACCCTGCGCAGCGAGTCGCGTTCGGCACCTCCGGCCATCGCGGCACCTCGTTCAAGACCAGCTTCAACGAGGGCCATATCCTCGCGACGACGCAGGCAATCTGTGATTACCGACGTGAAAAGGGGCTGACCGGCCCGCTCTTTATCGGCATCGACACCCATGCGCTGGCCGAGCCTGCGCTGGTCAGCGCCGTCGAGGTGTTCGCGGCCAACGGCATCGACGTTATGATCGACAAGGACGGCGGCTATACGCCGACGCCGGTGATCTCGCATGCGATCCTGACCTACAACAAGGGCCGCAGCTCGGGCCTTGCCGACGGCGTCGTCGTCACGCCCTCGCACAATCCGCCCGAGGACGGCGGCTACAAATACAATCCGCCGCATGGCGGGCCGGCCGATACCGACGCGACCTCCGTGATCGAGAAGCGCGCCAATGCCTATCTCGCCGACGGCCTGAAAGGCGTGAACCGCATCGACTACGCGAGGGCACGCAAATCAGCGAACGTCCACGCTTACGACTTCGTCACATCCTATGTCGCCGATCTCGGCAATGTCATCGATCTCGACCTGGTCAAATCCGCCGGCGTCAATATCGGCATCGATCCGCTCGGCGGCGCCGCCGTGCATTACTGGCATCCGATCATCGAGCGCTACGGCCTGAAGGCGACCGTGGTGAACGAGGCGATCGACCCGACCTTCCGCTTCATGACGGTGGACTGGGACGGCAAGATCCGCATGGACTGCTCCTCGCCTTATGCGATGGCGAGCCTGATCGCGATGCGCGACCGCTTCGACGTCGCCTTCGCCAACGACACCGATGCCGATCGGCACGGCATCGTGACGCGCACCGGCGGCCTGATGAACCCGAACCATTATCTCGCGACCGCGATTTCTTACCTGTTCGCGCACCGCCCGAACTGGGGCAAGGACGCCGCGATCGGCAAGACCGTGGTGTCGAGCTCCATCATCGACCGCGTCGCGAAAAAACTCGGCCGTAAGCTGGTCGAGACCCCGGTCGGCTTCAAATGGTTCGTCGATGGCCTGCTCACGGGCGGCTTCGGCTTCGGCGGCGAAGAGAGTGCAGGCGCCTCGTTCCTGCGCCGCGACGGCACGGTGTGGACGACCGACAAGGACGGCATCATCCTCGGCCTGCTCGCGGCCGAGATCATGGCCAAGACCGGCCGCGATCCGAGCCAGCTCTTCAACGACCTCACCGCCGAGTTCGGCGTGCCCCATTACGCCCGCATCGACGTCGCCGCGACCACACCGCAGAAGAACATCCTGAAGTCCGTCACGCCGGAGCAGCTCGGCCTGAAGGATCTCGCTGGCGATCCCGTCCGCGCCACGCTGAGCAAGGCACCCGGCAACGGCCAGCCGTTCGGCGGCATCAAGGTCGAAACCGATTTCGGCTGGTTCGCCGCCAGGCCGTCGGGCACCGAGGACGTCTACAAGATCTACGCGGAGAGCTTTCGCGGCCCCGAGCACCTGAAGGCGATTCAGCAGGAGGCTCAGGCGGGGTTGGCGAAGGTGTTCGGGGCGTAGTCGTCGCGCCAAAGCGCGGCTGCCGCTGCTCAGGGGGGACTCGCCGCATCAACAGCTGTCATCACCCGCGAAGGCGGGTGATCCAGTACGCCGTGCCGCCAGTTGAGTGACCAACGATCGCCGCGGCGTACTGGATTCCCCGCTTTCGCGGGGAATGACGCTTGTATACACCATGCTGAATAAAGGTATTATAATGCGCCATTTTGGCCCTTGAACGATTCCGTCCCTCCGCTATTGTATACATAACGTATCCATAAGCCTTGGGAGTGAGACCGGTGACAAAACCCTTCCCGATGAACGCCTGGTATGCCGCCGCCTGGGACGCCGATGTGAAGCCGGCACTGCTGCCCCGGACGATCTGCGGCAAGCACGTCGTGATGTACCGCAAGGCCGATGGCTCGGTGGCCGCGCTGGACGATGCCTGCTGGCACCGCCTGGTGCCGCTGTCCAAGGGCCGGCTCGAGGGCGACACCGTCGTCTGCGGCTATCACGGCCTGAAGTACAATGCGCAAGGGCGCTGCACCTTCATGCCGTCGCAGGAGACCATCAACCCGTCGGCCTGCGTGCGCGCCTATCCCGTGGTCGAGCGTCACCGCTACATCTGGCTCTGGATGGGCGATCCCGCGCTGGCCGATCCCGCGCTGGTGCCCGACCTGCACTGGAATCACGACCCGGCCTGGGCCGGCGACGGCAAGACCATTCACGTCAATTGCGACTACCGCCTCGTGCTCGACAATCTCATGGACCTCACCCACGAGACGTTCGTGCACGGCTCGTCCATCGGCAACGAGGCGGTCGCGGAGGCGCCGTTCGACGTCACCCATGGCGAGAAGACTGTCACGGTGACGCGCTGGATGCGCGGCATCGAGGCGCCGCCGTTCTGGGCGAAACAACTCGGCAAGTCCGGCCTCGTCGACCGCTGGCAGATCATCCGTTTCGAAGCGCCGTGCACCATTGCCATCGACGTCGGCGTGGCGCCGACCGGCACCGGCGCGCCCGAAGGCGACCGCTCGCAAGGCGTCAACGGCTTCGTGCTCAACACCATCACGCCGGAAACCGAGACGACCTGCCACTATTTCTGGGCCTTCGTGCGTAATTATCAGCTTGGCGAGCAGCGCATCACCTCCGAGATCCGCGAGGGCGTCTCCGGCATCTTCCACGAGGACGAGCTGATCCTCGAGGCGCAGCAGCGCGCGATGGACGAGAACCCGGATCGCATCTTCTACAATCTCAACATCGACGCCGGCGCGATGTGGACGCGCAAGCTGATCGACAAGATGGTGGCAAAGGAAAACCCGCCGCAGCACCTCCAGGCCGCGGAGTAAGCCGACATGGCCGAGCGTGAGGTCGACCGCTCCGTCTCGCAGACGGTGAAGGCGCAGCTCGCGCTGCGCGACCAGCTCCTGTCGGGCTCGTTGCGTCCGGGCGAGCGCATCTCCGAGCTCCAGGCGGTGGAGACGACCGGCGCCTCGCGCACCCCGGTGCGCATGGCGCTGGTGCGGCTGGAGGAGGAGGGCCTCTTGGAGGCGATTCCCTCCGGCGGCTTCATGGTGAAGGCGTTCTCCGAGCGCGACATCTCTGATTCCATCGAGCTGCGCGGCACGCTGGAAGGGCTCGCCGCGCGCTTTGCCGCCGAGCGCGGCGTGTCCGCGCGCGAGCTCGAGCCGCTGAAGGAGTGCCTGGCCGCGATCGACGAATTGCTGCGCCAGGTCCCGATCTCGGTCGATGCGTTCTCGTCCTATGTCACGCTGAACGCGCGCTTTCACGCCCTGCTCACCGAATTGTCGCGAAGCCCGCCGCTGATCCGACAGATCGACCGCGCCTCGTCGCTGCCGTTTGCATCCCCAAGCGGTTTCGTGATGGCGCAGTCCGCGCTGCCCGAAGCGCAGCAGATCCTGATCATCGGGCAGGAGCACCACCGTGTCGTGATCGACGCCATCGAGAACCGCGAAGGCGCGCGCGCCGAGGCGGTCATGCGCGAGCATGCGCGGCTCGCGGTGCGCAATTTGCGGCTTGCGCTGCGCAACCGGACCCATCTCGACCTTCTGCCGGCGCTTGCGCTGATCAAGTCCGCAACCGATTGAGGGGAGTGTCATGCGCTTCATCGAAACCTGGAGTCCGGCGACGCTCGTCTCGACGCGCGATCTCGCGCCGGGCATCCGCGAATTCCTGATCCGGCCGGACCAGTTCGATGGCGCCGCCTATCCGGTCGGCAGCCACATCAATATCAGCGTCACCATCGACGGGCAGCCGGAGACGCGGTCCTATTCGCTGGTCGGGGAAGCCTCGTCGCAGGGTTTAAGGATCGCGGTGCGCCGCGCCGAGGATTCGCGTGGCGGCTCGCGCTATATGTGGTCGTTGCAACCGGGCGCGCGGCTCGACATCACGACGCCCGCCTCGCTGCTCGCGGTCGATTGGGCACGCCAAAACTACTGGTTGATCGCCGGCGGCATCGGCATCACCCCGATCCTCGGTGCCGCGCAGGCGCTGGCGCGGCGCGGCGCCGATATCACGCTGCATTACGCGGTGCGCTCGCGCACGGAGGCCGCCTATCTCGACGATCTCGCCGCAATGCTCGGTGATCGCCTGGTCGTTCACGCCAGCGACGAGGGCAAGCGGCTCGATCTCGACGCCCTGTTCGCCTCGGTGCCCAAGGATGCGCTGGCGCTATTCTGCGGCCCGATGCGGATGCTGGATGCCGCGCGCCACGCCTGGATCGGCGCCGGCCATCCGCTTCCCGATCTGCGCTACGAGACTTTCGGTTCCAGCGGCACGCTGCCGACCGAGACATTTCGCGTGCGCCTGAAAGGCTCCGATGTCGAGCTGGAGATCCCACGCGAGCGCTCGATGCTTGATGTCCTCAACGCCAGCGGCCACGACGTCATGTACGATTGCAAGCGCGGCGAATGCGGCCTCTGCGCCATCGACGTGGTCGCCGTCGATGGCGAGATCGACCATCGCGACGTCTTCTTCAGCGATCATCAGAAGCAAAGCAACCAGAAGATCTGCGCCTGCGTCTCCCGCGCGCGGGGCACCATCACGGTTGACACACTGCTGCGAGCGGATGCGGTCTGAGGGGGGTAGGGCGTCTCCTCATACGCTTACCCCACGAAGGCAGGCCTTGTCGGCTCTGTCTTCGGGGGCCGGCACTCTTGGTCGAGCCGAGACTGCGTCGTCGCCGTAATACTAATATCCGCCGCTGTTACCATTCTGTCACGGATTTGGACGCTGCTTGTGCCCTAGTATTGGATGCCCGTCGTAACTTAAGGCTCCGCGGTTCGCGGGGCGCTTTGCAGTAGCCCGCCACTGGTTGCAAATGCCGCCCAGAGGTTTGCAATGAGATCAAACAAGCCGGGAAGCTGCGTCATCAACTATGCGACAGCGGTGGCTGCTCTCGTGCTTTGCGCTGATGTTTCGCATGCCGACCAGGGCGGTAGCTCATTCTGGTTTCCGGGTCAGTTTGCGAGTCTCGCCGCCATGCAGCAGACACCGGGCTGGGCGCTCAGCGTGATCGATTACCATTCCAGCGTCGCCGCCGCTGGGAGTGCTGCTGCAGCCAAAGAGATCCTGGCCGGCAAAATTCCCGCGAACGTCAATGTTAATTTGAATCTGAGTCTGAGCGGGCGGGCCGATCTGGTCGCCCTTACGCCATCGTATACATTCGCGACGGCGGTGCTTGGCGGTCAGTTGGTCGTAGGCATATCGGGCCAGTACGGCAGAGCTGCCACCAGTATCGCCGGAACGCTGACTGCGATAGCCGGACCGATTGTGGTGACGCGCACCGGAATGCTGGAAGGATCGCTTACCTCCTACGGCGACCTCGCACCGTTCGCGGAACTGCTATGGAACCATGGCGTCGACAATTACATGGCTTACGTCACGGGCAATGCTCCCGTCGGCGACTATGATCCGGCGCGGATTCCCAATATCGGGCTCGGGCACGGTGCGATCGACATTGGGGGCGGCTATACCTATTTCGACCCGGCGGCAGGAAACGAAATCTCGGGCGTCGCCGGCCTGACCTACAATTTCAGGAATCCCGACACCCAGTACCGGAACGGCATCGATTTCCACTTCGACTGGGGCGCATCGCACTACCTCACCAAGCAGCTTTTCGTCGGCATTGTCGGATACGCCTACCAGCAAATCACCGACGATTCCGGCCAGAACCCGATCCTCGGTGGTTTCAGGTCACGCGTTTTCGGTGTCGGTCCGCAAATCGGGTACAGCTTCCCGGTCGCAGACATGCAGGGCTTCCTTGGTCTGAGGGGATACGGCGAATTCGGTGCAGCCAACCGTCCGTCAGGATGGAATACTTGGCTGACGTTCACCATTTCCCCGTCCGCGCCTGCCGCCATAGCACCCACGAAGCATCTGGTTGTGAAATAAACCTCGTGCCAACCGGACGTCGGCTGCTATCGGCAGGTGTCAAATGGGTCAATCGCATCACTTTGGCCGTATGCCGGCCGTTTCTGCTCGCCTACGCCGCGTATGTCGCCCGCAACTTCTTCGGATCGAGCAGCGCCAGGACGCCATCCGCCGACACCGGCCGGCTGATGAGATAACCCTGCACTTCGTCGCAACCGATCTGGCGCAGATATTCGAGCTGGTCGGCGGTCTCGACGCCTTCCGCGACCACGCCGATGCGCAGGTCGCGCGCGAGCCCAATCACGGATTTCACGATCGCGGCGCAGTCCGGCTGCACCAGCATGTCGCGGATAAAGGACTGGTCGATCTTGATGCGGCTGAACGGCAGCTTGCGCAGGTAAGTCAGCGAGGAGAAGCCGGTGCCGAAATCGTCGAGCGCCACGGTGACACCGAGCTCCAGCAGCGCGTTGAGGACCGACGCGGCGGAGGCGTATTTCGACAGCAGCATCGATTCCGTGATCTCGATCTCGAGCCGGTGCGGGGCGATCTTCGCGTCCGCAAGTGCCTGCACGATGATCTGGAGCAGGCCGTTGTTGTGAAACTGCGCGGCCGAGAAATTCACGGCGACCCTGATCTCTTCGGGCCACTCGGCAACCGTCGCGCAGGCGCGGCGGACGACCCACTCGCCGATCTCGTGGATCAGCCCCGTTTCCTCGGCGATCGGAATGAACTCGCTCGGCGGCACCAGCCCGCGCTGGGGATGCTGCCAGCGCAGCAGCGCCTCGAACCCGGTGATGCGGTTGCCGCCGAGGTCGAGAAAGGGCTGAAAGACCAGGAACAGCTCGTCCCTGGCGATGGCGCCTTCCAGATCCGATTGCAGCGCCTTGCGGTCGCGTGACGAGCGGTCGTCGGCCTCCTCGAAGAAACACACCGTGCCGGGTCCGGCCTTCTTGGCGCGGTAGAGCGCGGTGTCGGCGTTCTTCATGATGTCGAGTTGCGTGCTGCCGTCACGCGGCGCCAGCACGATGCCGACGCTGGTCGCGCCGACGATCTGGCGGCCCTCGATCTGGAACGGTTCATCGAAGGCCGCGACGAAGCGCTCGGCGATCCCGAGCGCATCCTCCGGCCGCGCCAGATTGGCCATCACCAGCGCGAATTCGTCGCCGCCGATGCGTGCGACATGCTCGGCCGCGCGGGTGCAGCGTTGCAGGCGGCTTGCGATCTGGACCAGAAACTCGTCGCCGGCGGGATGGCCGAACTTGTCGTTGACCTCCTTGAAACGATCGAGATCGAGCAGAAGGACCGCGAATTCCTCGCCGGACAGAGCGAGCCGTTTCAAGGCTGCATCGAGCATTTCGTTGAACGCGACGCGATTGGGCAGATGGGTCAGCGGGTTCTGCCGCACCGTACGCTCGGCCTCGATCTGCCGCATCACGCGCCGTGCGAACGAGATCGAATTGACGAACACGCTGCGTAGCAGCACCGATCCGTAGACCACCACCAGGAAGGCGATCAGCAGAAACGCCGGATCGCCATTCCTGCCGAGGCAGATCGCGATGCCAGCGAAGATCGGGGCCGTGAATGCGATCGCCGCGATCGGGATCGTGGCGAAGGCCAGCGCGCCCCCCGCCAGCATCCCCGAACAAAGGCAGGTGATGACGAGCTGCCCGCCCGTTGAGGCATTGGCGAAGAATGCGACCGGAACGGTGCCCCAGGCGGCGCCGAGGATGAAAGCATTGCGCACCAGCCGATGCATGGCCCGGCGCGAGACGAATTGCGGTTTGGTGATGCGGCGCGCGGCATGGGATTGCAGGCCGAACGCGATCGCGGCGCCCGCCACGATGGCGGCCCAGATCAAGGCCAGCTTCAAGTCCGGCGAATGCCACAGCGCGACGACGAGCACGCCGGCGTTGCAGGCATTGGCCAGCATGATGCCGACCGAATAGCCGAGCACCAGCGACATCTGTTCGGCGCGGATATGGCCGGCGACGGCTTCGTCGGTTACGGGACCGCCAAAGGCCGACAGATCGCCGGCGAACAGCCGCGCGAAATAGCTGGTCGTTTGAGTCCGCATTCCAGAGCCTAGCAGCATGGGCCGCTTGTCCGGCCCGGTCCGGAGAATTCGCTGCAAACCTTTGACGAACTATGAATTATCTGAGCTTGCGACGATTGCTGTGACCACTTCTGCGCGTTCGTGATATTGTATCGATAACAAATCGATACAAATGCGAGGCGCGGTCGTCATCGTCGTCGCGGCAGGAGCATGCTCACTACCAACTCCGCTGTCATGCCCCGCGAAGGCGCCGCAGCCTATCAAGGAATCACTGCCGTCTCTGGAATACTGGATCGCCCGCCTTCGCGGGCGATGACAGCTGTGCTTTAGGCATCACCGCCCCATCTGCTTCGGATCGTAGTAGAACCGCTCCTCGATCAACTGATCGCCCCGCCAGGTCTGCCATGCGATCTCGTCCAACGTTCGGATGATGCCCTCGGCATTGGTGAAGCTGAATCTCCAGCGCGTGGCGACATGATCCCCTTCGATCAGGCTCGGCCCGATGCGCACCGCCTTGACCTCCCTAGAGGCTGCCAGCACGCCGCGCTCCTTGGCCGCGAGCTTGTCGCGTCCGACCAGAGGTTCGGCTTGGTTTTCATAGGTGGCGGCGTCCGGCGTGTAGTAGTCGAGGATCGCTCCGACGAAATCCCCGTCCTCTAATCGTTTGGCAAAAGCTTCGACGACATCACGGCTCGGCATGGGCGCACCTCACGAGTAAAACCGACTTATAGTCGGTAAATACCGACCGGCGGTCGAAAAGTCAACTGGCTGTCCTGGCCCGTTTCGACTACAGCAGAGCCATGGCGAAACAGGCGGAGCGGCGGGCTGCGACATCGGAGGCGATCCTGACGGCGGCGCGCCGCCTGTTCGGGACGCAAGGCTTTGCCGCGACGACGATGGACGAGATCGCCGAAGCCGCCCACGTTGCAAAGGGCGCGGTCTATCATCACTTCAAGACCAAGGAGGCGGTGTTCGAAGCGGTGTTCGACCAGGTCTCGCGCGACCTCGTCGCCGAGATCGACAGCACGGCCCGTGCCGAGAAGGACGTGCTTGCCGCGATGGTCGGAGGCACCCAGCATTATTTCGCCGCGACCGCCAAAGGCCCGACCAGTCAGATCATCCTGCGCGACGGCCCGGCCGTGCTCGGTTGGGAGCGCTGGCGCGAGATCGACACGAAACATTTCGGGGGCAAGCTGCCGCGTGCGATTGCGGCTGCGATGGAGGGCGGCCTGATCGCGCGGCAGCCGGTCGAGCCGCTGGCCCGGCTGCTGCTCGGCGCGGTCACGGAAGCGGCGGTCGCCTGCGCCGGACGCGCCGATATCGCAAGGGCGGGTGCGGAATATGCCCGTGCGTTCCGGTCGCTGGTCGAGGCGCTGCGCGTCGCTGCATGATCGTGCTAAGTGATGATTGGAAACGCCCACACCAACAAAAAGAACAGTAGCGCATGAACGCAACTTCCTCCCTGACGCCCTCCGACCCTGAGTTCGACTACATCATCGTCGGTGCCGGCTCTGCCGGCTGCGTGCTCGCCAACCGGTTGTCGGCCAACGGCAAGCACAGCGTGCTGCTGCTCGAGGCAGGCCCGAAGGATTCCAACATCTGGATCCACGTGCCGCTCGGCTACGGCAAGCTGTTCAAGGAAAAAACCGTCAACTGGATGTACCAGACCGAGCCGGAGCCCGAGCTGAAGGGCCGTCAGGTGTTCCAGCCGCGCGGCAAGACGCTGGGCGGATCGAGCTCGATCAATGGCCTGCTCTATGTCCGCGGCCAGCACGAGGATTACGACAGATGGCGTCAGCGCGGCAACGCCGGCTGGGGCTATGACGACGTGCTGCCCTATTTCAAGAAGGCCGAGAACCAGTCGCGCGGCGCCGATCAATATCACGGCAGCGGCGGCCCGCTGCCGGTGTCCAACATGGTGGTGACCGATCCGTTGTCGAAGGCCTTCATGGACGCCGCGGTCGAGAGCGGTCTGCCCTACAATCCCGATTTCAACGGCGCCACGCAGGAAGGCGTCGGCCTGTTCCAGACCACGACGCGCAACGGCCGCCGCGCCTCGACGGCGGTGGCCTATCTCGGCCCCGCCAAGGCCCGCGGCAATCTCAAGATCGAAACTGGCGCGCTCGGCCAGCGCGTGCTGTTCGAGGGCCGCCGCGCGGTCGGCGTTGAATACCGTCAGGGCGCCAATTTGCGCCGCGCCCGCGCGCGCAAGGAGATCGTGCTGTCGAGCGGCGCCTACAACTCGCCGCAGCTGCTCCAGCTCTCCGGCGTCGGACCCGCAGACCTCCTGCGCAAGCACGGCATCGATGTCGTGCTGGACGCGCCGGGCGTCGGGCACGATCTCCAGGATCACATGCAGGTCCGCATCGTGATGCGCTGCTCGCAGAAGATCACGCTCAACGACACCGTCAATCATCCGCTCCGCCGCACCATGGCCGGTGCGCGCTATGCGCTGTTCCGCAAAGGTTGGCTGACGATCGCGGCAGGCACGGCGGGCGCCTTCTTCAAGACCAGTCCGCGGCTGGCCTCGCCCGACATCCAGGTCCACTTCCTGCCGTTCTCGACCGACAAGATGGGCGAGAAACTTCATGGTTTCTCCGGCTTCACCGCGTCGGTATGCCAACTCCGTCCCGAAAGCCGCGGGTCCTTGCGCATCAAAAGCGCCGACCCGACGGTGCCGCCGGAGATCCGCATCAACTACATGTCGACCGAGACCGACCGCACCACCAACGTGGAAGGCCTGAAGATCCTGCGCAAGATATTGCATGCACCGGCGCTGAAGCCGTTCGTGGTCGACGAATACGATCCCGGAGCGAAGGTGTCCACGGATGCCGAGCTGCTGGATTATTGCCGTGAGCGGGGCAGCACCATCTACCATCCGACCTCGACCTGTCGTATGGGCAATGATGCGCTCGCGGTGGTCGATCAGCGGCTGAAGGTGAGGGGCCTCGAGGGCCTTCGTGTGGTCGACGGCTCGATCATGCCCGACCTGGTCTCGGGGAACACCAATGCGCCGATCATCATGATCGCCGAAAAGGCCTCCGACATGATATTGGAGGATGCGCGGTAAACTCGCGTCTCGAGAGGATTTGGGCTTGGCTACGCGATTCAAGATCGGCACACGCAAGAGCGCGATGGCGCTGGCACAGACGGAAGAGATCGCGCGCCGCCTGACCGCCGCCATGCCCGATCTCGACGTCGAGATCGTCAAATTCGACACCACGGGCGATCTCGACCAGACCAGCAAGCTGCTGCCCCATGGCGGCAAGGGCGGTGCTTTCGTGGCGCAGATCCGCGCCGCCGTGCTGTCGGGCGAGCTCCAGGCGGCGATGCATTCGCTGAAGGACATGCCCGGCAACGAAGACACGCCCGGTCTCGTGATCGGTGCCACGCTCTCGCGCGATCCTCCCAACGACGCGCTGGTGCTGCGTGAGGGCGTGACGCTGGAGGCATTGCGCCAATCTCGTGGCAAGGGTTTCAAGATCGGCACCAACGCCGTCCGCCGCGCCGCCTATGCGCGGCGATTGTTTCCCGACGTCGAGATCATCCATTTCCGCGGCGCGGCCGACACGCGCGTGCGAAAACTGGACAATGGCGAGAAGCAGCGCCTGCCGGATGGCGACGCGGTGGGGCCTGCGGACGCGCTGATCATGGCGCGGTCCGGCCTCGACCGCGTCGGCCTTTCCCATCGCATCGGCTACGAATTCTCCGCGGCGGAAATGCTGCCGGCAGCGGGGCAGGGCATCGTCGCGGTCGAATGCGCGGCACAGGACTGGCAGACGCGTCGCATCCTCGCATCGATCGACGATCCCGCTGCTCACGCCTGCGCCGATGCCGAGCGCGAAGTGCTGTGGGTGCTGAACGGCCATTGCAATTCGCCGGTGGCGGGCTTTTCGACCATTGCGGGCGATCAGATGTCGCTCACCGCGTCCGTGCTCGATCTCTCCGGCAACACCATCATCGAAGCCTTGCGTTCGGGTCCCGCCAATCGTCCCCGCGAACTCGGCCGTGCGGTAGGACTGGATCTGCTGGCCAGGGGCGCCGCCGAGATCATCGAGCGCAGCCGGCCGCGGTAAGCTTTCCCGCAGGTTCGCAATGACGAGGGGGACAGCGCTGCGATGATGGCATCATGCGCCTGTTTTGCCCGACGGGTCAAATGTTGGCGCGACCTGATGTGATGACGGCGCACCTGATTTCCGTCCGCCCTAAGTCATTGATCGGGCGTGGCCTCTCTACTGTGCATGGGGTTGTTTTCGCGCTTTTTGTTTTCCCGCTCCCCAGGCGCAAAATAAATCAGCCCCGCACCCGCTTCAGCATCTGCTCGACATGGGCGATCGGCGTCTCCGGCTGGATGCCGTGGCCGAGATTGAAGATGAACCGCCCTTGCGCGAAATTCGCCAGCGTGTTGTCGACCGCGCGGTCGAGCGCGGCGCCGCCTGTGATCAGCACCAGCGGATCGAGATTGCCCTGAACCGCAACCTTGCTCTGCACGCGCTCGCGGATGAAGTCCGGCTCCGCGGTCCAGTCGATGCTGACGGCGTTGACGCCGGTCGCCTCGACGAACCCGGGCAGTTGCGCACCGGCACCGCGCGGAAAGCCGATGATCTTCGCATCCGGCACCTTGGCGCGCACGCCTTCGACGATGCGCCGCGTCGGCTCGATCGACCAGCGCGCGAATTCGGCGGGTGGCAGCACGCCGGCCCAGGTGTCGAAGATCTGCAAGACGTTGGCGCCGGCCGCAAGCTGCGCCAGCAGATATTCGATCGAGTTCTCGACCAGCACGTCGATGATCTCAGCGAACGCCTCCGGATGCCGGTAGGCCATCATCCGCGCCGGCGCCTGGTCGGGCGTACCCTGGCCGGCGACCATGTAGGTCGCCACCGTCCACGGCGCGCCGCAGAAGCCGATCAGTGCGATCTTGGGATCGAGCGCCCCGCGCACGATCTTGAGGGCCTCGAACACCGGTGCGAGCTTGCCGAAATCGGCGTGCTTCGCCAGTGTCGCGACCTTGGCGGGATCATCCAGCGGTTCGAGCCGCGGACCCTCGCCGACCTCGAAGCGCACGGAACGTCCGAGCGCATAGGGGATCACCAGGATGTCGGAGAAGATGATCGCCGCATCGAAGCCGAACCTCCGGATCGGTTGCAGCGTCACCTCGGCGGCAAGCTCCGGGTTGAAGCAAAGGTCGAGGAAGCCGCCGGCCCTGGCGCGCACCTCGCGATATTCCGGCAAGTAACGGCCGGCCTGCCGCATCATCCAGACCGGCGGAATGACCTGCCGCTGGCCGGAGAGGACGTCGATGAAGGGTTTTGTGGCAGACTGGGGCACGAACGATCCTGAAGATGGTTAGGGCTCCTGATACACCGCCATGGCCCGAAGCGGAACAGGGGAACCAAGCGCAATTGGGCCGCGTTGACCAGCCAACGGAGGACGAGACCATGGCTGAGACATTCAACCCCGCGCCGCATGACAAGCACGCCGACGATCTGCACGAAGCGCTCGCCGCCGACCGCCACGCCAAGCTCGACGCCGGGCTGAAAGATACCTTCCCCGCGTCCGATCCCGTGAGCGCCGCCCAGCCGACGCCCTCGAAGGCCGATGCGGAGGCCGACAATCCGTCGCTCTGGGACAAGGTTAAGGCCATCTTCAGCTAAGGCGGGGAGCGCCGGATTCCGATAGGTTTGCTAATGCCTTGTTAGCGATGCGCCGATTCCGGCGTACGTACGACTACGGGAAACCGGCAACATCACTGCATATTTATCCCGGCGTTTCAGAGTTCAATAACAGAAGCAGCAGAAGTTCCGGAGATCGGAGATTTCTGCTGCATGAGCGCTGTGACCCAAAGAGCCGGATGGAGCCGCCTGCCGCTGCGAGCGGCTGCGTTCGTCGCGCTGACCTGCGTGGCCATCCTCGGCGTCAGCGGCTGGCGCGAATGGGCGGCGCGCGACGCGGTGCTCAAGGGTGCCGAGACCGAGATGGCGAATGTTGCTCGCTCGCTGACGCAGCATGCTGAGGACAGCCTCGATCTGCTGGATTCAGGCGTCGTCGGCGTCGTCAGCCGGCTGGAGATGGACGGCGCCGAGCCGGCCACGATCGCCAAGCTCAGAACCCTGCTGGAGGCGCGCAAGAAGGCGATGGAGCGTGTCCACAGCCTCGCCATCATCGACGAACACGGCAACTGGTTGACCTCGCCCGGCACGATCGGCTCGACCCTCAACGACGACGCGTTCTTCCGTTATCACCAGCTCTCGCCGAAACGGGAGCCCCATGTCGGCCGTCCCGTGAAGAGCCTGCTCGACGGCGAATGGGTCGTCACCCTGTCGCGCCGTTTCAACAAGCCCGACGGCAGCTTCGGCGGCGTTGTGCTCGCGACCATCAGCTCCAACTATCTCTCGCATTTCTACGAACAGTTCGAGATCGGCCGCAACAGCTCGGTGGCGTTGACGCACGGCGACGGCCTGATCATCGCGCGCAACCCGAGCAACGACAGGTTCGTCGGCCGCAGCGTTGCCGATACGCCGCTGTTTCGTGACGCCGGCCTGCAGCGGCCGGGCGGCGCCTATCATTTCAAGTCGCCACTCGACGGGGCCGAACGCGTCAGCTTCTTCAAGCGGTCTGGCCGCTATCCGCTGGTCCTGCTCGCCACCGTCGACAAGGCCGAACTGCTGGCGCCCTGGCGTGCTGCGGCGGTCTCTCGCATGCTCTACGTGCTCGCGCTGGTCATGCTGATCGCGATTATCGGTGCGGTGCTGGTGCGGCAGTTGCAACGGGGCCAGAGCATGGCGGCCGCGCTGGTCGAGAAGGAAGCACATTTCCGACTGCTTGCGGAAGGCTCCAGTGACATGGTCACCCGCATCGGGCTCGACGAGCGGCTGCGCTATGTCTCGCCGTCGTCGATTGGCGTCGTCGGCTGGCGCGCCAATCAGCTGATCGGGACCCTCGCGCTCGCCGGCGTTCACGCGGACGACCGGCCGCAGGTGCAGGCGCTCGTCGACGCCATGAAACGCGGCGAGAAGGAGGAGGTGCGCGTCACCTATCGCAACGCGCACCGGCAGAATGCCGAAGTCTGGCTCGAATCGACCATGCGGGTGACCCGCAAGGAGAATGGCCGCGTCGACGGCGTGGTCGCGATCTCGCGCGACATCACCGAGCAGAAGAAGCTCGAGACCCGGCTCGAAACGCTCGCGATCGAGGACAGCCTCACCGGGCTTGCCAATCGCCGCCGCTTCGATGAACGAGTGAAGGAGGAGTGGGCGCGTGCCTATCGCGAGCGCTCCAGCCTCTCTTTGCTGATGATCGATGTCGACCACTTCAAGTCTTACAACGACGAATACGGCCATCCCGCGGGCGATGCCTGCCTCCGGCAGGTGGCCCAGATCATCGCTGCTGAGGCGCAGCGTTCCGGCGATCTTGCGGCGCGCTACGGCGGCGAGGAGTTCGCCATGCTGCTGCCGAACACCGACGCTGCCGGCTGCGCGCTGATCGGCGACCGGATTCGACGGGCGATCCGCGATGCGGGCCTCGTCCACACCAGCAACCATGCGGCTGGCTGCGTCACCGCTTCGCTCGGCGGTGCTGCCTGCCGGCCGGCGCTGGAGCGCACGGCCGGCGTGGTCTCGCTGATCGAGGCCGCCGACCAAGCGCTCTATGCCGCCAAGGAGGCTGGGCGCAACCGGCTGATGATGTCGGGCGAGGTGAGCAACCTCCTGCTCAAGGCGTCCGGTCAGTAACCCCGCTCAATAATGCGGCGGACGCTCATTGGCGGCTCCCGGCGCATTCGCCTCGGCCTCCTGCAGCCGCTCGCCGAGCTCCGCGATCCTCCGCGTCAGCGCGTCGATCTGCTTCCACTGCGCGGTTATGGTCTGGTTCAGCGTCTCGATCGCGTCGTCCTGATAGGCGAGGCGCGTCTCCAGCGTGTCGATGCGCTCGCCGAGCGTCTTGATCTCATTTGTCACGTGCCGCGTCCTTATTTCGTTCGGGCGAGCCAAGTTGCTGCAAACCATGGCCAAGCGCGACGCGCTCGTCGAACACGAAGCATTCGCCGCGCCAGCGGCTCTCGGCCTCCGGCACCTCTTCCAGATATTTGAGAATGCCGCCCTTGAGGTGATAGACCTCGGCAAAGCCGCGCGCGAGCAGGTGCGCGCTCGCCTTCTCGCAGCGGATGCCGCCGGTGCAGAACATCGCGATTTTGCGGTGTTTGGCGGGATCGAGCTGCTCGGCCGCAAAATCTTTGAACTGGCCAAAGCTCCTGATGCCTGGGTCGAGCGCGCCGTCGAACGTCCCCATCGCCACCTCGAAGGCGTTCCTGGTGTCGAGCACCAGCGTGTCGGGCTCTTCGATGAGCGCGTTCCATTCGGCCGCATCGACATAGGTGCCGACCTGCCGCGTCGGATCGGCGGCTTCGTCACCAAGCGTGACGATCTCCTTCTTCAGCCGCACCTTGAGCCGGCCGAACGGCATTGTCTCGGCGGTCGAGAACTTCAGTTCGAGATTGTTCAACCTGCCGCTGAACATGTCGCCGTGCGCGAGCTCTTGGGCGAGGGCGTCGATCGCCTCGCCCGGGCCCGCGACCGTGCCGTTGATGCCCTCCTGCGCGAGCAGCACGCTGCCCTTCAGCGCAAGGCCGGCGCAGAACGCGCGCAGCGGCTCGCGCAACTCGCGGTAATCGGGCAGGGCGGCGAACTGGTAGAAGGCGGCGACCTTGTAAATCATGGCGCCCGTTTAGCAGGCGCAGCGCGCCCGGAAAACCCGCAGCGAGCAGCTCTATTCCCAGCGGATGGCAGCCATTTCCCTGGTATGCCAGCATTGCCCCCGCCGGCCGGAATGTGTCATGTAGGCCCGGTTTTCCGAGCCGGCGCGCCATCCGCGCCAGACGCCCAACGAGAGCAAGAATTCGATGAGAAACTTCCATTTCCCCGGCAGGTCCACGGTCCACGCCACCAACGCGATGGTGGCGACCTCGCATCCGCAGGCGTCGCTCGCCGCGATCGAGGTGCTGCGCGAGGGCGGCACGGCGGTGGACGCGGCCGTCGCGGGCTCGGCCATTCTCGGGGTGATCGAGCCGCAATCGACCGGCATCGGCGGCGACTGCTTTGCGCTGATCCAGCCGCGCGGTGAGGGTAAGATCATCGCCTATAACGGGTCCGGTCGCGCCCCGAAGGCGGCGAACGCCGACTGGTATCTCGAGCGCAAGATCAACTCCGTGCCGCTGACCTCGGCGCATGCAGTCTCGATCCCCGGCGTGATCGACGCCTTTGCGACCGTCTTGCGCGATCACGGCAAGTTCGGCTTCGACCGGCTGCTTCAGCCCGCGATCAAGGCGGCCGAGGAAGGCTACGTCGTCGCGCCCCGCATCGCTTTCGACTGGAAGAACCAGTTCGAGAAGCTGAAGGCCGGCACCAACACGGAGCGGTATCTGCTGCCGCACGGCAAGCCGCCGGTGGCCGGCGACGTCATCCGCCAGGCCGAGCTCGGCAAGACGCTGCGGGCGATCGCCAAGGACGGGCGCGACGCCTTCTACAAGGGCCCGATCGCGGAAGACATGGTGGAGACCCTGCGCGGAATCGGCGGCCTGCACACGCTCGACGATTTCGCCGCGCATACCACCGAAACGACGACGCCGATCGGCACCATGTACAAGGGCTACGACGTCTGGCAGTGCCCGCCGAACGGACCGGGCCTCACCATGCTGCTGATGTTGAACATCCTGTCGCGGTTCGACCTGACCAAATACGCGCCGCTCAGCGTCGAGCGTTTCCACCTCGAAGCCGAGGCCGCGCGCATCGCCTACATGCACCGCGAGCTGCATGTCGCCGATCCCGAGCATATGCAGGTCGAGGTCGCCAAGATCCTCGCCAAGGAATACTGCAACGAGCACATCGACAAGATCCGCATGGACGGCATGCTCGACCTGCCGAACGTCGCGCCGCCGATGAATCCCTCGACCATCTACATCACTGTCGTGGACAAGGACCGCAACGTCTGCTCGTTCATCAACTCGGTCGCGCATTCCTTCGGCTCGGCCATCGTCTCGAACAAGACCGGGGTTCTGCTCCAGAACCGCGCCGGCGGCTTCCGCATCCAGCCCGGCCATCCGAATTGCATCGCCGGCGGCAAGCGCCCGCTGCACACGATCATGCCGAGCCTGCTCACCAAGGGCGGCCGTTCCGTGATGCCGTTCGCGGTGATGGGCGGACAGTATCAGCCGGTTGGCCAGACCCATGTGGTGACCAACATTCTCGACTATGGCTGCGACGTGCAGGAGGCGATCGATATGCCTCGCGGCCTGCATTACGAGGGCCAGTACCAGCTCGAGGACAGCGTGCCGGCCGAGATCGTCGAAGGCCTGAAGAAACTCGGCCACAAGACCACCAGCGTCGTCGGTCCGCTCGGCGGCGCGCAGGCGATCTGGATTGACTGGGACAAGGGCACGCTCACCGGCGGTTCCGATCCGCGCAAGGACGGTTGCGCGCTCGGGTACTGACCGCCGCGCACAGGTTCCCGGCGCAAGATCAGGAAAAGTTGACGAAGGGGCGACGCGGCATTTGCTGCGTCGCCCTTTCTCGTTCGGAACGGAGCTCATTGCTTCAGGTTAAGGGCCGATGAGCGGTGCAGGCGTGCGCTGCTTGCCCGAAGCGGCGGAGGCCCTCCATGTCCGAAAAACCAGGTTCCGGACCATCCGGATTCGATCGGCGCGCCTTCATGGCGGGCGCTGCCGGCAGTGCGCTGGTCCCGATGACGGCGCGTGCGGCCGCGCAGGATGCGAGCGTGGCGGCCGCCCAGGATCCGGCGCTTCCGGTCGATGTCACGCTACGGGTCAATGGCAAGGACAAGCGCCTGCACATCGACTCGCGCACGACGGTGCTCGACGCGCTGCGGGAGCATCTCAAGCTCACCGGCAGCAAAAAGGGCTGCGACCACGGCCAATGTGGTGCCTGCACGGTGCTGATCGACGATCGACGCGTGGTCTCGTGCCTGACGCTCGCGCTCGCCGCCGAGGGGCAGGAGATCACGACGATAGAAGGCCTTGCCACCGACGATCATCTGCATCCGATGCAGCAGGCCTTCGTCGACAACGACGCGTTTCAATGCGGATATTGTACGCCGGGCCAGATCATGTCCGCCGTGGCCTGCGTCAAGGAGGGGCATGCGGGCAGCGAGGCCGACATCCGCGAATACATGAGCGGCAACATCTGCCGCTGCGCCGCCTATCCCAACATCGTCGCCGCCGTGAAGCAGGCCGCGCCCGAGATCATGAAAGGCTAGGCGCATGCGACCGTTTTCATATCAAAGGGCAACAGACCCCGACATGGCCGTGCAGGCGCTCAGTGCTGCCGCGGCTGCGAACAATCCGCTGACCAAGGCTACAGCGCAGCCGCTCGCGGGCGGCACCACGCTGATCGACCTGATGAAGCTCGACGTGATGCGGCCCGCCGCGATCGTCGATATCAATCCGCTTGCGCGCAGCTGGTCGGCGATCGAGCTCGGCAGTGACGGCTTGCGGCTCGGCGCGCTGGCGAAGATGTCCGACGTGGCCGCGCATGCCGAGATCCAGCGCAACTATCCGGTGATCGCGAATTCCCTGAAGCTCGCCGCCAGCGCCCAGCTGCGCAACATGGCGACGCTCGGCGGCAACGTGATGCAGCGAACGCGTTGCAGCTATTTCCGTGATGTCTCCTATGAGAATTGCAACAAACGCAATCCTGGCTCGGGCTGTGCCGCGATGGATGGCGTCAATCGCATGCATGCGGTGCTCGGCACGTCCGATCAGTGCATCGCGACCTATCCCGGCGATTTTGCGCAGGCCCTGATCGCGCTCGATGCGATGGTCGAGATCACCGGCAGGTCCGGCACGCGCAACCTGCCCTTCGCAGGCTTGCACAAGGCACCCGGCAAGACGCCGGACATCGAGACCACGCTTCGGCCCGGTGAGCTGATCTCTGCGTTCTCCATTCCCGGCCGCTGGCCGCGCTCGGTGTATCTCAAGGCGCGCGACCGTCAGTCCTACGAGTTCGCGCTGTCGTCGGCTGCGGTCGCGCTCGACGTGCAGGATGGCGCGATCAGGGACGCGCGTGTCGCGCTCGGCGGCGTCGCCACCGTGCCGTGGCGGGCGCGCGAGGCGGAGGCGCTGCTGAAGGGACAGACATTCGACGACGGTCTGGCGCAGCGTGTGGCCGATGCCGCGTTTGCCGACGCCAGGAGCCGCCGGCACAACGGCTTCAAGATCGCGCTCGGCAGGCGCGTGGTGGCGCGCGCGCTCCAGCAGGCCGTAACGATGGAGATCTGATCATGACCGCTGCAGCTCCCGAGCCGAAAGCAAACATGGGCCGTCCCGTGCCGCGCTATGACGCGGCCGCAAAGGTCACGGGCCGGGCGACTTATGCGTCCGACATGCCGCTCGACAATCCAGCCTACGCAGTCCTGGTCACGAGCGCCATCGCCAAGGGCCGCATCGACAGTTTCGATCTCGACGATGCCAGGCGGGTCCGCGGCGTGATCGACATCGTCACGCACGACAACGCTCCGAAGCTGAAGGAATCGAAACTGTTCAGCAATGGCGGCTATGCCGGCACAACGATCCAGCCGCTGAAATCGGCGGACATCGCCCATGACGGCCAGATCATCGCCGTCGTCATCGCCGAGAGTTACGAGGCGGCGCGCGAAGCCGCCAATCGCGTCAAGGTCAGCTACACGGCCGTAGCGCCGAGTGCGAGCTTCGAGTCGCCAGGGACCACCACGGCAGCGGCAAAGGGACAGAACGCACAGTTCAAGGAAGACCCGGAGGTCGGCGATTTCGCAAAGGCGTTCGACGCGGCCGAGGTCAAGCTCACCGCCTCCTATGAAACGCCGACCCAGCACCACAACCCGATGGAGCTGTTTACGACGAGCTGCGCCTGGATGGGCGACGAGCTCGTCATCTACGAGGGCAGCCAGTATGTGTACGGCCTGAAGAACGGCGTCGCCGAGCAGCTCGGCATCGACGCCGACAAGGTCCGCGTCGTCAATCCCTATGTCGGCGGCGGCTTTGGGTCGCGCGGCTCGATGACGCCCCGCACCGCCATCATCGCAGGCATTGCCAAACGCCTGAACCGGCCGATCAAGCTGGTGCCGACCCGTGACCAGGGGTTCACCATCGCCACCTACCGCGCCGAGACGCGCCATGAGATCAGGCTTGGTGCGGGTCGGGACGGCAAGCTGGTGGCCTTGAGGCACGACGGCGCGGAGGTTTCGTCGCGCCCGGATCCCTATTGCGTCGGCGGCACCAAGACCACGACGCGGCTCTATGCCTGCCCGAACGTCGCCAGTCTGGTGTCGATCGTGCGCGCCGACCGCAATACGCCCGGCTTCATGCGCTCCCCGCCGGAGGTTCCGTATCTCTTCGCGCTGGAGAGCGCGATGGACGAGCTCGCGGTGAAGCTGAACATGGACCCCGTCGAGCTCCGCCGCATCAACGACACCACCATGGAGCCGATCGGCGGCAAGCCCTATACGTCGCGGTCATTGATGGCGTGCTTCGACGAGGCCGCCAGGGCGTTCGGCTGGTCGCAGCGCTCGCCGCAGCCGAAATCGATGTCGGACGGCGACTGGCTGGTCGGCTATGGCTGTGCCGCCACCTGCTATCCGACGCAGATGGCGCCCTCTGCCGCGCGCGTTCGCCTCCAGCGCGACGGCCGTACCCGGGTCGAGATCGCCGGTCACGAGATCGGCACCGGTGCGTATACCGTCATCGCCCAGACCGCGGCCGAGCGGCTCGGCGTGCCCCTGGAGAAGGTCGCGGTCTTCCTGGGTGACAGCGATCTGCCGCCGGCGCCTGTTGCCGGCGGTTCGAACTCGACTGCCAGCACCTGCTCGGCGGTAATGATGGTGTGCGACCGGATTCGTCAAAGGCTGTTCAAGGCCGTAATGCCGAGCGACAGCCTCACCGATAAGGCCAAGGAGACTGTCGGCATCAGCCAGGCGCCGAGCACGCAGGCGGCGCAGAGCGATCGTCCTCTCGATCTTGAGAAGGCCTTCGACGCGCTCGGCGTCGGTATCGTCGAGGAATACGGCGAGTGGAAGCCCGAAGGCGCGCCGCTGGATTCCTTCACGGCGATGCACAGCGGGCACGCGCGGCTCGTCGGTGGCCATCAGATGAAGGACAAGATCGCCTACGCCTTCGGCGCCGAGTTCGTCGAAGTCCGCGTCAATCGCTTTACCCATGAAATTCGCTGCCCCCGGCTGGTGGGAGCGTTCGCGGCGGGCCGCATCATGAACCCGCGCACGGCGCGCAGCCAGCTCATGGGCGGCCTGATCTGGGGCATGTCCTCGGCGCTGCTGGAGGCCACCGAGATCGACGAGCGCAATGCACGCTACGTCAACGACAATCTTGCCGACTATCTCGTGCCCGTGAATGCCGACGTGCTCGGCGTCGAGGTGATCCTGCTTTCCGAGCAGGACGATCACATCAACCCGGCAGGCGTGAAGGGCCTCGGCGAGCTCGCCAATGTCGGCACCAATGCGGCGATCTGCAATGCGATCTATCACGCCACGGGCCGGCGCATCCGCAAGCTGCCCGTGCGGCTCGAAAATATCGAGGTGTGAGGGGTGGAAACGGCGTCGGCGTTGCGCTAGACACCTTGCGCCTCAAACGGAAGGTCTCTTATGCAGCGTTTACAGCGCGTGCTCCTCGCCATCATGTCGGCACTCGCGATCACCGTGATCGCCGGCGTGTCCGATTTCGTTTCCACCACGGCCTCGGCCCAGACCGCAGGGAAGACCATGACCACAGCTTCAGGTTTGCAGATCACCGACAGCGTCGCCGGCACCGGCGCTTCGCCCAAGCCCGGCCAGATCTGCGTGATGCACTACACCGGCTGGCTCTACGAGAACGGCCAGAAGGGCAAGAAATTCGATTCGTCGGTCGACCGCAACGAGCCGTTCGAATTCCCGATCGGCAAGGGCCGCGTCATCGCCGGCTGGGACGAGGGTGTTGCCTCCATGAAGGTCGGCGGCAAGCGTACGCTGATCATTCCACCGCAGCTCGGCTATGGCGCCCGCGGCGCAGGCGGCGTGATCCCGCCAAACGCGACGCTGATGTTCGACGTGGAATTGCTCGGGGTGAAGTAAGCCCGCAAACAAAAAGACCGGCCCCTCGGCCGGTCTTTTCGCTTTCAGTGCGACGGTGTTATCTCGTCTTATTCCGTCGCGCGCTTGGCCGCAGCGGCTGCGCGATCGACCGCATCCTTCGCGGCATCCTTGGCGTCGCCCATGGCCTGCTGGCCCTTGCCCTTCACTTCCTGGACTGCACCTTCACCCTTCAGGCGCTCGGACCCGGTGGCTTCACCGACGCCCTGCTTGGCCTTGCCCATTGCCTCGTTTGCGGTGCCCTTGATCTTGTCGGTCGTGCTACCCATGAAACTCTCCTTGCGTTTTGCTCGCTAGGACAACGTTCGACGGCTATGAGGGTTCCGATTTTGTTGTGGCTCGATGTCGCGGCTTTGGGTTAGTTTGCCGCGCACGGAACCAACAGAAAGCAATCCCATGACCGGCCATGACCATTCGCATTCCCACCATGACCACGATCACGACGATCGGTGGAAACATGACGGCGTGCGCGTCATTCCCGGCAACCAGCTCGATACCAACGTGCCGTCGACGGCGGGCATGGACCGCGCGGCCGCGATCAATTTCGCGCACGTCGGTGCGCAGAAATTGTGGGCGGGCACCGTCAGCATCAAGCCCGACGCCAAGACCGGTGCGCACCACCACGGCCATCTCGAAAGCGTCATCTACGTGGTGAAGGGCAAGGCGCGGATGCGCTGGGGCGAGAGCCTGCAATTCACCGCGGAAGCCGGCCCCGGCGACTTCATTTTCGTCCCGCCCTATGTGCCGCATCAGGAGATCAACGCCAGCGCGGACGAGGTGCTGGAATGCGTCCTGGTGCGCAGCGACGGCGAGGCGGTCGCGGTCAACCTCGACATCGAGCCGATCGAGAAGCCCGAGACCGTGCTGTGGGTCGATCCCATTCACCGCGATCCGAACGAGAAGAAGTGAGAAGCGCCTGAAAGCCAGCGGGTTCTGTGCGACAGAACCTCGCAGGCAAGGTCCAAAAAAAGATCCGGAAGCCGTGTCGGATCGCCGCCTGGCCGTCCGTCCTTGGGCAGAACCCCGCCCAAGGAGCTCCGATGCCCAGGATGATTTTCCTCAATCTGCCCGTGACCGACCTCAAGCGCGCCACTGCCTTTTACGAGGCGGTCGGTGCGACCAGGAACCCGCAATTCAGCGACGAAACAGCGAGCTGCATGGTCTTTTCCGAGACCATCTACGCGATGCTGACGACCCACGAGAAATTCCGTCAGTTCACGCCGAAGCCGATCTCGGATGCGAAGACCTCAAACCAGGCGCTGTTCTGCCTGTCCGCCGATAGCCGGACCGAGGTCGACGATATCGTCAGCAGGGCCGCGGCTGCAGGCGGGGCGGCCGATCCCAGCCCGAAGGACGAATACAGTTTCATGTACGGCCGCAGCTTCGAGGATCCGGACGGCCACATGTGGGGCGTGAACTGGATGGACATGGCAGCCTTCGCGGCGCAGTCCGACATGGCGAACGCCTGATCTGAGCCCACGATAGCAAGAAACCGAAGAGGAGCATTCACGATGTCCAAGCTCGTGCCCTGCATGTGGTTCAACGGCGATGCCGAGGAAGCCGCGAAGTTCTACGTCTCGCTCGTGCCGAATTCGGCGATCACGCACGTTCAGCGCAACGTTTCAGATGGCCCGTCCGGCAAGGAAGGCTCCGTGCTCGTCGTCGAGTTCTCAGTGGCGGGACAGCCTTTGGTCGCGCTCAACGGCGGCATGAAAATGGAATACACCCACGCGATCTCGCTGATGATCCATTGCGACGATCAGGCCCAGGTCGACAGCGTCTGGAATGCCTTTCTGGCCCATGGTGGCAAGGCAGAGCAGTGCGGCTGGCTCAGGGATCGCTGGGGCGTGGCCTGGCAGGTCGTGCCGAAGGTGATGTTCGAATTCCTCTCGAGCCCCGACAAGGCGGCTGCCGCACGCGCGATGCAGGCCATGATGAAGATGGTCAAGCTGGACGTGGAAACCGTGCGCCGCGCGTTCGAAGGCAAGTCGGCGGCGTGAAGGGCGTGCCCTTGCCACATACTCACTGTCATCGCCCGGCTTGACCGGGCGATCCAGTACGCCGAGACGGTCGTTGGTCAATCGATAGGCCGCGGCGTACTGGATGCCCCGGTCGAGCCGGGGCATGACAGCGGAATTTGAGGCGAAGGCCCGCCGCTAATAATTGATCCGCAGCCCCACGCCGCCATGGATGGTGTTGCCCACCGGCTGCGGGCCGAGCGTGCCGTTGGCGAACAGGTCGACGATCCAGCCCTTCTGCACGCGGAAGCCTAGCCGGCCGCCATATTCGAACCAGCCCTGGTTGCCCATGGTCGGCACCACCGTGCCGTCGCCGGTCACGCTAGCGACGATGCCGCTATGGCCAGCGAATGACTGCACCCAGCCGCCGTTGATGTTGGCCTCGATATTGCTGCCGTAGAGATGCGTCCACTGCGCGCCGATCTTGACCAGGCTGGTGCGGTCGGTGCCGGTCGCGATGCTGGCGTCGAACGGATTGAACGCCACTGCGCTGTCGGTGTAGCCCGAGACGCGCTGCCAGAGCTGCCAGACCTCGATCGAGGCGGCGACCTCGTCGCGGGGCGACACGCGACTTATCCAGCCGGCGCGACCGTAGACGGCGTAGTTCGCGGCGTTGGTCGAACTCGTGACGCTCACCGGGCCGAGGCTGGTGTTGTAGCTGCGGGTGTAGCGCGCCTTCTCCCACGGCGTCAGGATCGTGCCGACGTCGAAGAATGGACGCGACGAGCCCCAGTCGGTGAAGTCATAGCGTAGCGCGAATGCGCCGATCGGCGCGCTGGTGATGTTGTAGCCGCCTTCGCTGTATTGCGTGTAGGCGATGCCGGCGAGCAGCGACAGATTGTTGGTCAGCTCCTTGCGGCCGTGGATGCCGGCCGAGAACGAGCCGGCGGAGCCGAACGCGCTGACGCAGTTGCTGCAATTGACCTGCTCGTTGACGCCGAGCAGCACCGTGCCGAGCACCCGGTTGGTGATCATCTGGTTGAAGCGCTGATTGGCAAGGCCGCCGATCGAGCCGCCGCTGGAATCCGCGCCGGTTGGCGTCGGCGTCGGGCTCGGCGAGGAGGACGGAAAAGGGCTCGGCGACGATGACGGGTAGGGGCTGGGCGAGGGCGAGGGGCTGTAGGTCGACGTCGGCGAGGGGGAATAGCTCGGCGCCGGGGTTGGCGTCGGCTCTGCTGCCGCCGGACGGGCATCGAACGCGACAAACGCAAACGCAGCCACGGCGGTCAGCGCGCTCGCGAGCGTGAAGCGCATGACATTAGTGGATTTCGCCATCTTCAGCGTCCGCACAGCATGCCGTCGTCATGGACGGCGGGCGTGATGGTCGGCGATGCGTCCGCATATTGGTTGACCGCGCACAGTCCCGCGCTCGCGGCACAGGTCGCGGCAAAGGTCCAGGGCGGCGTATTGGTTTTACTGATAGAGACCTTGCCGCCGGTCGAGGTGATGATTGCGGTGTCGCCGGGCTGGGTGAGCTGCACGCATTGTTGGCTCGTCGTGCAGACACTGGCGGCGCCGTCCTGCAGCACGACGACCGAGCGGCCGCGCTGGGACAGGATATCGAGCGTGGTTCCGCGCACGCCGATGGTCGCGAGCGGGGTCGTGATCTTGTAGGCGGTCTTCTCGGAATGTCCGGTGACGAAACGGAATGCGCCGGTCGTCATGCGGATTGCGACGTCGCGATAGCTGTGCTCGTCGTTGAAGACGGTGCGGTCGAGTTTGAGCGTCGCGCTCGGACCGAGCGACAGATTGGTGCTGTCGGCCATCACGAAGCGCGCCGCGCTGCCGGCGCCGGTGCGCACGGTCTCGTCCCGCAGCATGCTGTCGCCGACGCTGATCGGCGTCGTTGTCGTGGCGACGCGAACGACTTCATTCTGAATCACGACGGCTTCACCGACGCGCGTCTGCGCCTGCGCGCAAGGGGCCACGCAAAAGGCGGTCGAGAAGAGCGTGGAGAAAAGCCAGAAACGCAAATTCATTTCGCAACCGATCGATGTGTCCCTGATCGTACCGGATCAGGCGCGCTTGCGATGTGGCGGAATTATCACAAGCAGCGCGAGACCTGCGTTATGCTTAGTGACAGTTGCGGCAGAATGCGTTCAATGAAAACTGCGATCTCTATTATTCTCCGCGGTGACGCAAATTTGCCACGCAAAACATCCCCACAAATGCGCCTCGACTTGCCGGCGGTTCCGAAGGTGTCGCGGAGCGCAGTGATTGCTGTCGCGATTTTCCTGGTCGCGCATCTCGCATTGCTGGTCGGCCTCTCGACGCCGGAGAAGTTCGTCTTCGACGAAGTGCACTACGTGCCAGCGGCGCGGCAGATGCTGGCACCATCGATGTCGCAGCCGATGCTCAATCCGATGCATCCGCCATTGGCGAAAGAGCTGATCGCGCTATCGATCGCGGTCTTCGGCGACACCGCGCTGGGCTGGCGCTATCCCGCGGCGTTGTTTGGCGCCCTCGCGATCGTCGCGATCTATCTGTGCGGCCTCGCACTGTTCGCCGCGCAAGGGCCTGCGATCGCCGCTGCGCTGATCGCCGGCTGCAACCAGATGCTGTACGTGCAGGCGCGCGTCGCGATGCTCGACATTTTTGCGCTCGGCTTCGGCCTGCTCGCAATTGCCGCCTTCATGCACGGTTTTCGAAAGGACCGGCCTCACGCAATGTTCGCGGCTGCCGGCAGCCTGTTCGGCTGTGCTGCGGCCTGCAAATGGAGCGGCCTGTTTCCGCTCGGAATCTGCATCGTCATCGTCGCGGTGATCCGCCTGATGCAGGGCTGGCACACTATGTTTGCCGACGCGAAGCCGGGGGATTGGTACCGGCCCGATCTCTGGCCCGACTTCAGACTACATCACGTCGTGCTCTGCTTCGTCGTCCTGCCCGTGGCGACATATCTTGCGGCCTTCGTCCCGCTCTACGGCGTGTCGCTGCCGGATCTGGTCGAGGCGCAGCGCCGGATCTTCGCCGACAACACCACCACTGCCATCGCCGGCCACACCTATATGAGCGCGTGGCCGTCATGGCCGCTGCTCGCGCGCCCGGTGTGGTTCCTGTTCGACAAGGGCGCGGACGACAATGTCTCCGCGGTCGTCTTCCTCGGTAACCCCCTGGTGCTGTGGCCGGCGCTGCTCGCGCTCGCCGTCGTGCTGCGCGACTTCGTCGTCGCGCGCCGCCGGGATGCGTTCCTGATCGTGGCCTTCTATTTCGGATCCTGGCTCGCCTGGGCGTTGCTGCCGCGCACGCTCGCCTTCATCTATTACTATCTGCCGGCCGCGACCGTGGCGTCGCTTGCACTGGTCTACGTGCTGCGCCGGGACGGTCTGCCACGCTGGCTGTTGTGGGCCTATGTCGCGGTCGCGGCAGCAGGCTTTGCCGCCATGCTGCCGATCTCGGCGGCCTTCGTCGGCACATCGATGCAGACCTTCAACCGGCTGATGCTCTTCCAAAGCTGGATATGACATCGCCGCCTGCCGGGGGAACGGCAGGCGGCGCCTTTATGGGCGATGACCTGGGAATTACTTCGACGCGGTCTTGGTGTCCATGTTCACGACCTGAACGCGGCGGTTGATCGGGTCGGCGCCGTTGGCGGTGTCCTTCAGCTTGGTCTTGCCGTAGCCGACGGTGACGAGATCGGTGCCGGTGAGGCCGTAATTCTGCACCAAATATTTCTTGATGGTGTCAGCCCTCCGCTCGGAGAGCCCCTGATTGTATCCCTCGGTGCCGACCGCATCGGTGTGGCCGGCGACCACGAAGGTCGAGCCCTTCAGCGAGGGGTCGGACAGCGCCTTGCCGAGCGCCTGCACCGACGGCACTGACGTCTGGGCGATGTCGGCCGAGTTGTAGTCGAACTGGATCTCCAGATCGATCTTCGGCTTGGTCGCGGCGAGCTCGGCAATCTGCTCGCGCTCGCCCGTCGACAGCGACCGCGTCGAGCGGTTGCGCACGGTGTTCAGGAACGTCGATTCCTTGGCCTGCACGGCCGGATCGACCTGCGGACCTGCGGACAGGCCGCGGGTCGTCGACTTCGGCTTCAATGCATCCAGGATCTGGTTGGTCGAGACATTGCCGTCGCCGGCCATAGCCAAGCCGGCCGTCATCGACAGAAGTGCCGAGAGGGTCATCGCCTTCAGTGCAAAAGACTTATTGAAACGGGTCATTGTCGTATCCTCGTTGTGACGCCTGATGGCTATTTGATGCTGCAAGCATAGGGCAGGTTCAAAAGCCCTGGTGTGATCTTGGTCACGGTGGAAACGGGGCCCTCCGGGGCCATGGCAGCGAATTTCGAGCGGTTTCGGGTTTCGTGGAGGGCCGCCCCGCGGTCCACTCCGAGGACGGACGCTGGCGCGTGAAGAGAGTGGTCGCACGCTGCCCGGCGAGCGTTCGAGCCGTCGCAGTCCTGTCGTGATCCGCATCACTGAGGACCGCGCGCCCAGGTGCCGCTCGGGGGCCGGGGCCCGGTTCACTCAGGGAAACCTGTGCTGACCGATTGTCGCAAAGCCGTCGCGTGATGGCCTGTCTGCGGACAATTTTTCGGCCAGATGGACGCCTAGGGCGGAGCCTCCGACAAGCGCAACGAAGGGAGCCGAGTTCCATCCAGTGCCGAGGCCGAGTGATTACCAGTTCTATCGCAGTGGTCCGCCGGATCGGTCCGTGTCCCTGAGCTCCATGCCCATCTACGTCGGCGCGGCGATGATCGCGGTGGCGATCCTGCTGTCGACCCTGATCACGGGGCTGACCTCCCGCTATGTCGGGCTTCAAGCGCCGACCGACGAGAATATGTGGCTGGTCGATCGTCTCACCGGCAGTGTCTATCGCTGCCAGGCGGAGGAGCGCGGCAAGGCCTCGTGTGAACCCGATGTCGCAACAGGCAGCGTTGGCGACCGGTCCAAAGCCCCGAAAGCTGGCCGCTGAGCCCTCCGCCTTCGCAGCGCAGCAAGAAAAATTGTCTTCTCCCCGAAACGTCTTCGCCGGAGAATACGTATTGCGAAGGCCGGCATGACGCCGGTTTCGTTTTACGGAGGAGACTTTTCGATGAAGATCTTGCTCACAGCCGCCGCTTTTGTCGCGTTCACGCTTTCCCTTTCACCGGCATCCGCCGCCATGATGGCGTGCACCGGCGATAACATGATGAAATCGACAGCCATGATGATGGGCACGGCCGATACCCCGGCCAAGGTCGCGGCCAACAAGGAAATGGCCATGGCCAATACCGATATGAGCAATGGCAAGATGAAGGGCGGCTGCATGCATTACATGAAGGCGCAGAAAGCCATGATGATGAAATAGGGCCTCGGCCACGCCAAGCGGCCGCGCTGTCAGCAGATGGCAGCGCGGCTTTTCTTTTGCTGAATCCGGTCCGCTTCTTTCTCCCGGCGCGAATTCCGCTACATTCCCTCCTGCAATGTCCCGCGCGCCCAAACCGATTCCAATCACCACGAAACAGGCCCGGCAAATCTGGCTTCATGCCCAGCGGCTGGACGAGCGCGCGCCGTTCGGTGACGGCGCGCAAGCCGTCTCAGATGCGGTCGCCCATCTCGGCTATGTGCAGATCGACACCATCAACGTGATCGAGCGCTGCCATCACCACATCCTGTTCAGCCGGATCCCGTCCTACCGCCGCGCCGACCTGCGCCACGCCCAGAGCGTCGACAAGAGCGTGTTTGAATATTGGACGCATGCGTTGTCCTATGTGCCGGCCGGCGACTTCCGCTTCTTCCTGCCGGCGATGCGCGAGCACCGCCGCGAGGGGCACAAATGGTTCGCCTCGGTGAAGCCGGCCGACATGCGCAAGGTGATGCGGCTGGTGCGCGCCGGTCCGCTGACGATCCGCGACATCGAGGACGACGTGCTCACCGAGAAGGAGCATCTCTGGCAAAGCCGAAAGCCCTCGAAGCGGGCATTGCAGCTCGCCTTCTATACCGGTGCCGTGACCGTCAGCGAGCGACAGGGCATGCTCAAGACCTATGAGCTGATGACGCGCCATTTCGGCTGGGACAAGCTGCCGAAGCCGGCATCGGCAAAGGACATTACGGCCTATCTGCTCGATCGCGCGCTGCGATCGCAAGGTGTCGTGAGCCTCGATTCGGTCTGCCATCTCGACGCGCCGCGCAAGCCGGCGGTGGCTGCCCTGATCGCCTCGCGCGTCCGCCGTGGCGAGCTCGTGCCTGTCGCCATCGACGGTGCCGGCAAGCAGGAGCACTGGGCACTGCCTTCTGCGCTTGAGCCGGGCGAGCGCGCGCCGCCGGATCTCGTCCATATCCTCTCGCCGTTCGATCCGCTGATCATCCAGCGCAAGCGCACCAATCTCATCTTCGGCTACAACCATTTGTTCGAGGCCTATGTGCCGAAGGCCAAACGCAAGCTCGGCTATTTCGCGCTCCCCGTGCTGGTCGGGGACGAGATCGTCGCCGCGCTCGATCTGAAGACCGACCGGCAGGCAAAGAAGCTGCTGATGCAGAAATGGACCTGGGTCGGCGAGGGGAAGAAGACCGCGGGGCGCAAGGAGCTCAAACGGAAGATCGAGGAGGAGCTCGATCGGTTCGAGCGGTTTCAACTGGCCGACTGATCGTAGGGTGGATTAGCGAAGCGTAATCCACCACAGTCTGTTTTCGCAGACGCAGAGGTTGGTGGGTTACGCTGCGCTAACCCACCCTACGCATCGCCGCCAATCGATCAATCCAAACGCCGAACGCAATCCCGACCGCGTAAGCCAGCAAATTCCACGGCGAGAAGATGCGCCCAAGCAGCAACGCTCCGGCCGTGGTCAGCCGGAACGCGTCGAGCCATGGCGTATGCACCAGCCGGGAAAACTCCACCACGACTGCGATCGCCATTGCGATGGCTGCGATCTGCGCCCGTGACAGCCTTGGCAGCAAAACGCCGACCAGCAGAAACACCATCGTTGCCCATAGCAGCGAGCCGCCGTACTTCACCACGAAGGCGGAAAGGCCGAGCGGAAAGCCGTACCAGCGCAATGACAATCCGCATGCGATCACGGCCAGCGCCAGACCGGCGCGGATCAGCGATGTCCGTAGCGGCGCAATGGGTTTGACCGGTTGCGCCTGATGCATTGCTTGCTCCATTGACTCTTTTGCGGCGATGCTCAAAACCCCGGATCAGCCCATAAAAGCAACAACCCCGGGGGAAGCCATGAGCCAGACCACGACCTATGCCGGTTCGACCGGCGCAGCCAAGTCGGAAATCGAGACCTCGACGATCCGCGCCATCTCCTGGCGCCTGATCCCGTTCCTGGTGCTGGCCTACTTCTTCTCCTATCTCGACCGCGTCAATCTCGGTTTCGCTGCGCTGACCATGAATGCCGAGCTGAAATTCACGCCGCTGATCTTCTCCTGGGGCGCCGGCATCTTCTTCATCGGCTATTTCATCTTCGAGGTGCCGAGCAATCTGGCGCTGGAGAAGTTCGGCGCCAGCCGTTGGATCGCCCGCATCATGGTGACCTGGGGCATCATCTCGGCGCTGATGGCGCTCACGAGCGGCGTCACGAGCTTCTACGTGCTGCGCTTTCTGCTCGGCGTCGCCGAAGCCGGCTTCTTCCCGGGCATCATCCTCTATCTCACCTATTGGTATCCGGCCGAATATCGCGCCCGCTTCCTTGCGGCCTTCGCCATCGCCGTGCCGGTCTCTACTGTGATCGGCGCCCCGGTCTCCGGCCTGCTGCTCGGGCTGGACGGCGCGATGGGCCTGAAGGGGTGGCAGTGGCTGTTCATCATCGAGGGCATTCCTTCCGTGCTGCTCGGCATCGTCACCTGGTTCTATCTCACCGACAGGCCGGAGAAGGCGGATTGGCTCACGGCCGAGCAGAAAGCCTGGCTCAAGACCAAGCTCGACGCCGAGATCGCGGCCAAGCAGGCGGTGAAGCATTTGTCGCTCAGTGAGGCGCTGACCTCACCGAAGGTGATCATGCTCGCCCTGGTCTATTTCGGCTTCGTCGGCGCGCTCTATGGCATGCAGTTCTGGCTGCCGCAGATCGTCAAGGCGTTCGGCCTCACCAACGCCCAGACCGGCTTCGTCACCGCGATCCCGTATCTGTTCGGCACCATCGCGATGATCCTGTGGGCGAGGCACTCGGACGCAACGCGCGAGCGCGTGATGCATGTCGGCGCGCCGTTGCTGCTCACCGCCATCGCGCTCGGCGTCTCCAGCTATCTCACCGATCCCACCCTGACCATGATCGTGCTGACGGTCGCCGCGATCGGCGTGTTCTGCTGCTTCGGCGTGTTCTGGACCCTGCCGACCGCCTGGCTCTCCGGCACGGCGGCGGCCGGCGCCATCGCCCTGATCAACTCGATCGGCAATCTCGCCGGCTTCGGCGGGCCCTATCTGATCGGCTGGGTCAAGGAAGCCACCGGCCAGACCTCGAGCGGACTGTTCGTGCTCGCGGTGCTGCCGCTGATCGCCGGCATCCTGGTCTTCATCGGCGGCCACGACAGCAAGCACGAGTTCGCCGAACAGGGGCGGTAGCCTCGAAAATCGCCCTGGCGAAAGCCAGGGCCCATTTCCGCCTGGCCCTCCGGAGGGCCCGCGGCGCGACGCTTTCTTCTAACAGCCCAGACTTCCGCCAAGGGCAACCGCGGAGGTTACCACCTCTTAACGATCACGCTTTCCTGATGACTGACGAATATTGACTTTCATCAGTGATTAGTTGACATTCCTCTCATTGCAGCCGAGGGAGTGTCCTCCGATGTTCGTCCGATCCGTTTTATCCAGCTATTCGAGGCTCTTGGCTGGTGTTTCGCTGGCGTTGATGGCTGCCGCCCTCGCGGGGTGCAATGACACCGTCGCTGAAAAGGCCGAGCCGCCGCGGCCGGTTCTTGTCGCCACTGCGCACTACGATGCCGAAAAGCCCGAGCGCAGCTTCGTCGGCACCATCAGGCCGCGGATCGAGAGCGATCTGGGCTTTCGGGTCGCCGGCAAGGTCGCCAAGCGTCTGGTCGAAGTCGGCCAGACCGTCGAAATCGGCCAGCCGCTCGCGGTCCTCGATGAGGTCGATCTGAAGCTCCAGGCCGAGCAAGCCGTGGCCGAGCAGACCGCTGCGACCGGCGTGCTGGCCCAGGCCGCCGCCGCCGAGCAGCGCGCCAAGGATTTGAAGGCCAAGGGCTGGACTACCGACGCGCAGCTGGATTCGAGCCGCGCCGCCGCCGATGAGGCCCGCGCCCGCCTGAACCGGGCCGAGCGCTCGGTCGAGCTGACGAACAATTCCCTTTCCTACGCGACGCTCAACGCCGACGCCCGTGGCGTCGTCACTGCAACGCTGATCGAGCCTGGCCAGGTGGTTGCCGCAGGCCAGACCTCGATCCGTGTCGCCCGCTTTGCCGAAAAGGAAGCGGTCGTCGCGATCCCTGAGACGCTGGTCGGACGTGCCAAATCGGGCGCCGCCAGCGTCACTCTTTGGTCGGAGCCGGGCAAGAAATATACGGCCAAGCTGCGCGAGATCGCGCCCACCGCGGATCCCGCTACGCGCACCTATCTCGCCAAATTTTCGCTGCCCGAGGCCGACGACAAGGTTTCGCTCGGCATGACCGCGACGCTGACGCTGTCCGACGCTGCGACCGAGCGCGTCGCGCGGCTGCCGCTGTCGGCACTGTTCAACGAAGGCGGCAAACCGTCTTTCTACGTCGTCGACGACAACGGCGGGGTCACGCTGAAGCCGGTGACGGTGAAGTCCTACGAGAGCAACGACGTCGTCGTCACCGGCGGTGTCGAAGAGGGCGCCAAGATCGTCGCCCTCGGTGTGCAGAAGCTCGATCCGGCCCAGAGGGTGCGGATCGTGTCGTCACTGTCCTTTTAAGTCTCGCTTACGAGTTACGTCGTGTGAGGTGAGTTTCGGCCCGAGCGCAAATGCTTTGGCTGAAGCGGCGAAGCGATCCAGAACCTGCCCAGCCCCCTGGATTGCTTCGCTGCCTCGCGACGACGCGTTGAACAGGGTGGCTGTCTTTTTTTTGCAACCGGATCATCTTTGGAGAGTGCGATGAAGCGCTTCAATCTTTCGGCCTGGGCCGTCAGCCATCCGACGCTGATCCTGTTCCTGATGCTCATACTCGGCGTCGCCGGGTTCTTCTCCTATCAGAAGCTCGGCCGGGCCGAGGATCCGTTCTTCACGGTCAAGGTGGTCAACGTCTCCGTGCTCTGGCCGGGCGCGACCGCGCAGGAAATGCAGGCGCAGGTCGCCGATCCCATCGAGAAGAAGATCCAGGAGCTGCCCTACTTCGAGAAGGTGCAGACTTATTCCAAGCCCGGCTTCACCGCGCTCCAGGTCACCTTCCGCGATTCCACGCCGCCGAAAGACGTGCCGTATCTCTTTTATCTGCTGCGCAAGAAGCTGGCCGACGTGCAGGGCCAGCTGCCCGCGGGGATTCTCGGGCCCGTCGTCAACGACGAATTCTCCGACGTGGATTCCATCCTCTACATGATGACCGGCGACGGCGCCGACTACGCCCAGCTCAAGAAGGTCTCGGAGGGTTTCCGTCAGCGCCTCCTGAAGGTGCCGGGCGTGACCAAGGTCGACGTCTACGGCAACCAGGATGAGCGCATCTTCGTCGAGTTCAGCCATGCCAAGCTCGCCACCCTTGGCATCACGCCGCAGGCGCTGTTCGATTCGCTGGCAAAGCAGAACAACGTGACGCCGGCCGGCACGGTCGAGACCTCCTCTCAACGCGTGCCGCTGCGCGTCACCGGTGCGCTCGACGGCGCCAAGGCCGTCGCCGAAACTCCGGTCGAGAGCAATGGCCGCGTGTTCCGCCTCGGCGACATCGCCACTGTCACCCATGGCTACGTCGACCCGCCGAGCTTCATCGTGCGCCAGGAAGGCAAGGCCGCGATCGGCATCGGCGTCGTCACCGCCAAGGGCGCCAACATCCTCGATCTCGGCAAGGAGGTCGAGAAGGCGACGGCTGAATTCATGAAGGCGGTGCCGCAGGGCGTCGACATCAAGCTGATCGCCGACCAGCCCAAGGTGGTCGAGCACGCCGTCAGCGAATTCGTGCACTCCTTCATGGAAGCCCTCGTCATCGTGCTGTTCGTGTCGTTCCTGGCGCTCGGCTGGCGCACCGGCATCGTGGTCGCGCTGTCGGTGCCCCTGGTGCTCGGCATCGTCTTCGTCGTCATGAACACCATGTCGCTCGACCTGCACCGCATTACGCTCGGTGCGCTGATCATCGCGCTCGGCCTCTTGGTGGATGACGCCATCATCGCTGTCGAGATGATGGTGGTGAAGATGGAGCAGGGCTGGGACCGCATGCGTGCGGCGTCCTTTGCCTGGGAGTCCACTGCGTTTCCGATGCTCACGGGAACGCTGGTCACGGCCGCTGGCTTCCTCCCCATCGGCTTTGCCAATTCCGCGGTCGGCGAATATGCCGGCAGCATCTTCTGGATCGTGGCGATCGCGCTGGTCGCGTCCTGGTTCGTGGCGGTGATCTTCACGCCCTATATCGGCGTCATGCTGCTGCCCAACATCAAGGTGCATCACAATCACGATCCGCACGCGGTCTACGAGACCCGCATGTATCGTGGCCTGCGCGCCATCGTGCAGTGGTGCGTCAATCACCGCATCACCGTGGTCGCTGCGACCGTCGGCGTCTTCATCGCCTCGATCGTCGGCTTCGGCCACGTCCAGCAGCAGTTCTTCCCGCTGTCCGAGCGGCCCGAGCTGTTCCTGCAGCTTCGTCTGCCCGAGGGCACCGCCTTCAACGTCACGGAAAAGGCGGTGAAGAAGGCCGAGACCATGCTCAAGGACGACAAGGACATCGAGACCTACACGGCCTATGTCGGGCAGGGCTCGCCGCGCTTCTGGCTCGGCCTCAATCCGCAGCTTCCGAACGAGGCTTTCGCCGAAATCGTCATCGTCGCAAAGGGCGTCGAGGCGCGCGAGCGCATCAAGGCCAAGCTTGAAAGCGCTGTTGCCGACGGCGCGCTCAACGAGGCCCGCGTGCGCGTCGACCGCTTCAATTTCGGTCCCCCCGTTGGTTTTCCCGTGCAGTTTCGCGTCATCGGCCCCGACGCCAACAAGGTGCGCGAGATCGCCTACCAGGTTCGCGACGTCATGCGGCAGAACAAGAGCGTCAAGGACGTCCAGCTCGACTGGAACGAGCAGTCGCCTTACCTCAAGCTCGTCGTCGACCAGGATCGCGCCCGCGCCATGGGCCTGACCCCGCAGGACGTGTCGCAGGCGCTGTCGATGCTGATCTCGGGCTCGCAGGTGACGACCGTGCGCGACGGCATCGAAAAGGTCGGCGTGGTCGCGCGCGCCGTCTCGTCCGAACGGCTCGACCTCGGCGCAGTCGGCGATCTCACCATCACCTCGCGCAACGGCGTGGCCGTGCCGCTGCAGCAGATCGCCAAGATCGAGTATGCCCACGAGGAGCCGATCATGTGGCGGCGTAACCGCGACATGGCAATCACCGTGCGCTCCGACGTCGTCGACGGCGTGCAGGCGCCCGACGTCACCGGCCAGATCGCGCCGAAGCTGAAGGCGATCAAGGACAATCTCGAGCCGGCCTACCGCATCGAAGCGGGCGGCGCGTTCGAGGAATCGGCCAAGGGTAACGCCTCGATCTTCATTCTCTTCCCGCTGATGGTCATGGTGATGCTGACGCTGCTGATGTTCCAGCTGCAGAGCTTCTCGCGCCTGATCCTGGTGTTCCTGACCGCGCCGCTCGGCATCGTCGGCGCCTCCTTCGGGCTCAACATCGCCAACGCCCCGTTCGGCTTCGTGGCGCTGCTCGGCCTGATCGCGCTCGCCGGCATGATCATGCGCAACGCCGTCATCCTCGTGGATCAGATCGAGACCGACGTTTCGCATGGCCTGACCCGCCGCGAAGCGATCGTCGAGGCCACCGTCCGCCGCGCCCGTCCGGTGGTGCTGACGGCGCTTGCCGCCATCCTCGCCATGATCCCGCTGTCGCGCTCGGCGTTCTGGGGCCCGATGGCGATCACCATCATGGGCGGATTGTTCGTCGCGACCTTCCTGACGCTGCTGTACCTGCCGGGCCTCTATGCCCTCTGGTTCCGCAAGAGCCTGGATGAGGCAGGTACGCCCGAGCAGCCTGCCGCGCCGCAGCATGGGAGCGATGACCAGAACGCAATTCCGCTTGCTGAGGCGGCTGAATAAGTGAAGATGAACTGCTGATTGACGAGTCCTGACAGATGACACTGGTTTCGGAACATATCGAAGGGGACACCCGGGATCGTATTCTTGAGGTGGCCGAGCGGCTGTTCCGCCAGATCGGTTATCTCAAGACCACGGTCGGGGACATCGCCAAGGAGCTCAAGATGAGCCCCGCCAACGTCTATCGCTTCTTCGAATCGAAGAAGGCGATTCATCAGGCGGTGGCCCGTTCGCTGATGGGCGAGGTCGAGCTGGAAGCGCAGCGGATCGTGGCGAGGCCCGGTCCGGTACTGCCGCGCTTCCGCGAACTGCTCACCACCATCAATCGTATGAACACCGAGCGCTATGTCGGCGACAATAAGCTGCACGAGATGGTCGAGATCGCGATGCAGGAGGACTGGGACGTCTGCGTCAACCACATGGAGTGCATTGCCGGGGTCATCGGCCAGATGATCGCGCAAGGCGCGGCCTCCGGCGAGTTCGAGGCGCCGGACCTGCAACTGGCCGCGCTGTGCGCCTGCACCGCGATGATGCGCTTTTTCCACCCCCAGATGATCGCCCAGTGCGCCACTAAGCCGGGCCCGACCATCGACCAGATGATCGATTTCGTCATCGCGGGATTGTCCCCGCGGCACTGACGCGGCGTCGGATTTCCTCCTATAAGCAGGCTGCCCTCGGATTTATCGGCCGGGACGGCCCAGGACGGATCCACACACTCCGTCATTGCGAGCGCAGCGAAGCAATCCAGACTGTCTCCGCACAGGGATTCTGGATCGCTTCGCTGCGCTCGCAATGACGAGAAGGAAAAAGCGCGTGACCGACAAAGACCTACACTTCTACGAGCCCGCCAAGGGCCACGGCCTCAAGCACGATCCCTTCAACGCCATCGTCGCGCCGCGGCCGATCGGCTGGATCTCGTCGCGCGACACCAAAGGCCATGTCAACCTCGCGCCCTACAGCTTCTTCAACGCGTTCTGCTATGTCCCCCCGATCATCGGTTTCTCCTCCACAAACTGGAAGGACACGGTCGAGAACATCCAGCAGACCGGCGAGTTCGTCTGGAATCTCGCCACCATGGACCTGGCCAGGCACATGAACGCGACCGCGGCGCATGTTGGCCCTGAGGTCGACGAGTTCGAGGTCGCCGGCCTCACCGCCGTGCCCGGCAGGCTCGTCAACGTGCCGCGCGTGGGCGAGAGTCCGGTCGCCTTCGAATGCAAGGTGTCCGATATCGTCCGGCTCAAGGGCGCCGACGGCAAGGAAGCCAATGCCTGGTTGACGCTCGGCGAGGTTGTCGCCGTCCACATCGACAAGGCCATGATCAAGGATGGCGTCTACCAGACCGCCGCCGCCCGCCCGATTGTCCGCGCCGGCCGCAGCGGTGATTATTTCGAGATCAAGCCGGAAAACATGTTCGAGATGGTCCGGCCGGACTGATCTGGTCGCTCTCGGCTCCCGCTTTTCGCCGCGCTCCTCTCCCGGAACTGCCACTACGCCTCGGCCGTTATGGCCCTGGGCGGCTGCCCGGCCGCGTCAATTCGCGTCTTTTCGCAGGCGAAGTGTTCACCGCCGCCGGCCACTTTCCGCTAAAATGCCCGATCACCGCGCCGATGCATGAGGTCCGCCATGAGCTTCCGCCGCGACACCCTGACCAAGCCGATTTTCTCCTGGGCGCGCGGCGTGCTGCCGGCGATGTCGGACACCGAGCGCGAGGCACTGGAGGCCGGCGACGTCTGGTGGGACGCCGATCTCTTCACCGGCAACCCTGATTGGTCGAAGCTGCTGAAGGTCCCGCAGGCAACGCTGACTGACGAGGAGCAGGCCTTCCTCAACGGCCCCGTCGACGAGCTCTGCGCCATGCTCGATGAATGGAAGATCTTTTGGGAATGGCGCGACCTGCCGCCCGATGTCTGGCACTTCATCAAGCGCGAAAAATTCTTCGGCATGATCATTCCGAAGGAGTTCGGCGGCCTCGGCTTCTCGCCCTATGCGCATTCGGAAGTGGTGCGCAAGATCTCGACCCGCTCGATTGCCGCCGCGGTGACGGTGATGGTGCCGAACTCGTTGGGCCCCGGCGAGCTCCTGATGCACTTCGGCACCAAGGAGCAGCAGCAGCGCTGGCTGCCGCGTCTTGCCGACGGCCGCGACATTCCCTGCTTCGGCCTCACCAGCCCCGAGGCCGGCTCCGATGCCGCCTCGATGGTCGACACCGGCATCATCTGCAAGGGCAGCTTCGAGGGCCAGGAGGTGCTGGGCCTGAAGCTCAACTGGCACAAGCGCTACATCACGCTCGGTCCCGTCGCGACGCTGCTTGGCCTCGCCTTCAAGGCCTATGACCCGGATCATCTCGTCGGCGATCGGGAGGAGCTCGGCATCAGCGTGGCGCTGATCCCGACCAACCTTCCCGGCGTCGAAATCGGCAAACGCCATCTGCCGTCGATGCAGGTGTTCCAGAACGGCCCGAATTGGGGCCGCGATGTTTTCATTCCGCTCGACTACGTCATCGGCGGCCAGGCGCGGCTGGGGCAGGGCTGGAAGATGCTGATGACGGCGCTCGCCGCCGGCCGCGGCATCTCGTTGCCGTCGCTCTCCGCCGCCGGCGCCGCCTATGCCGCCCGCACCACCGGCGCCTATGCCCGGATCCGCGAGCAGTTCGGCATCTCCATCTCCAAATTCGAAGGCGTCGAGGAGCCGCTCGCGCGCATCGTCGCGACCGCCTATCAGCTCGATGCTGCGCGACGGCTGACCTGCGCCGCGCTGAATGCCGGCATCCATCCCGCTGTCATCTCGGGCATCATGAAGCTGCACGCGACCGAGCGGATGCGCACCGCGGTCGACGACGCCATGGACATCCATGGCGGCAAGGCCGTGATCGACGGTCCGCAAAACTATCTCGGCAATCTCCACCGTGCCGTCCCCGTCGGCATCACCGTCGAGGGCGCCAATATCCTCACCCGCAATCTCATCGTGTTCGGGCAGGGCGCCATCCGCGCCCATCCTTATTTGCTCGACGAGATGAATGCGCTTGCCGATGCCGATCGCGAGCGCGGGCTCGCCGCCTTCGACAAGGCGTTCTGGAAGCATGTCGGCCACAGCTTCGAGACATTATTGCGCGCCTTCGGCCGGAGCTGGAGCTTTGGTGTCTTCGCGCTTGCACCCGATGCGGGTGACGCCAGGCCATTCTATCGTCAGCTCTCGCGCTACTCCGCGGCGTTCGCCCTCTGCGCCGATATGGCGCTGCTCACGCTCGGCGGCGCGCTCAAGCGCAAGGAGATGCTGTCGGCACGCTTCGGCGACATCCTGTCCGAGCTGTATCTGCTCTCGGCCGCGCTCAAACGCTGGCAGGACGAGGGCCGGCAGAAGGAGGATTTTGCCGCGCTCGAATGGTGCATGGCGACGGGCTTTCGGACCATCGAGAATCGGCTTGCGGAGATTTTGGCCAATCTGCCGAACCGCTTCGTCGCAGGCGTCCTCAAATTCGTGGTCCAGCCCTTCGGTGCCCGCGTGCTGGGTCCCTCCGACCGGGTTGTGCATCAATGCGCAAGCCTCGTGCTGGAGCCGTCGGCCGCGCGCGACCGCCTCACGCCTGATCTGGCTTATGTCGATGACGATGGCGGCTTCGCCCGGCTGGAGCGCGCTTTCAACCTGGTCGCAGGCACGGACGCCATCGCCTGGCGCATGCGCGCGGCGCACATGAGCGACTGGAAGGATGCGGTGGCCAAGGGCGTGATCACGCAGGCCGAGGGCGAGCAGCTGGCCGCGGCCCGCGAAGCCGTTACAAAGGTGATTGAGGTCGACGATTTTGCGCCGGAGGCGCTGTCGCCGATTTACAAGAAAACCGGCGACGTGCATCAGTTCTTCCAGGAACTCGGTGAACAGAGGGCGGCGAGCTGATGGCACGACCGGTTTTCATCGTCGACGGCAGCCGGACGCCGTTTTTGAAGGCGCGTTCGGGGCCCGGTCCGTTCACGCCGGTCGATCTCGCCGTGCAATGCGGTCGGCCGCTGCTGGCGCGCCAGCCGTTTGCGCCTGATGCCTTCGACCAGGTCATCCTCGGCTGCGTCAACGTGATCGCGGACGAGATGAACCCTGCTCGCGTGGCCGCGCTTCGGCTGGGCATGGGCGAAGACATGGTCGCCTTCACCGTGCAGATCAATTGCGGCTCGGGCATGCAGTCGATCGACACCGCCTACCGCTACATTCGCGAGGGCCATGCCGACATGATCCTCGCCGGCGGCACCGAAGCCTTGAGCCACGCGCCGCTGGTCTGGCCCAATTCCGGCGTGCGCTGGTTTGCCGGCCTTGCCACCGCCAAGGGCATGGCGGCGAAGCTTGCCGCAGCCTTCAAGCTGCGGCCGCGCTATCTCAAGCCGATCATCGGGTTGGAGCGCGGGCTGACCGATCCCATTACCGACCTGAACATGGGCCAGACGGCCGAAGTCGTCGGCCATCTCTTCGGCATCACCCGCGCGCAGTCCGATGCCTATGCCGCCGAGAGCCATCGCCGGCTCGCGCATGCGCAGGCGGAAGGTTTTCTCAAGGGCGAAGTCGAAACCGCGTTCTCCCGCGACGGAAAATTCTTCGACCATGATGATGGCGTGCGTCCGGACTCGACGGCCGAGACGCTCGCTAAACTGAGACCGGTGTTCGAGCGTCCCTGGGGCCAGGTCACGGCCGGCAATTCCTCGCAGATCACCGACGGCGCGTCCTGGGTGATCCTGGCGTCCGACGAAGCGGTCGCCAAGCACAAGCTGACGCCGAAGGCCGTCATCGTCGACAGCAACTGGGCCGCACTTGACCCAAGCATCATGGGTCTCGGTCCCGTGATGTCGGCGACGCCGCTGCTGAAGCGCAACGATCTCACCATCCAGGACGTCCAGACTTGGGAGCTCAACGAGGCGTTCGCTACCCAAGTGCTCGGCTGCCTCGCCGCCTGGAATGACGACAAGTTCTGCCGCGAGATTTTGGGGCTGGACGGCGCTGCCGGCGAGATCGACCGCGAAAAACTCAATGTCGATGGCGGCGCAATCTCGCTCGGGCATCCCGTCGGCACCTCCGGCAATCGCATCGTACTGCATCTCGTCAACACCATGAAGCGGCTCGGCACGCGGCGCGGCGTTGCGACCGAATGCATCGGCGGCGGGCTCGGCGGCGCCATGCTGATCGAGGCGGTGTGACATGGATTCCAGGATCATGACCGCGCTCGGCGACCGCGTGATGGAGCTCGGGCCCAAGCCCGCTGCCGATAGTCCCTACAAGCACTTCAAGCTGACGCGCGACGCCGACGGCGTCGCCTGGCTCCTGTTCGACCGCACTGACGCCAGCGCCAACACGCTGTCCTCGGACGTGATGGAGGAGTTCGACGCCGTGCTGGCGGCGATCGAGACCGAGCGTCCTGCCGGCCTCGTGATCCGCTCCGCAAAGCCGTCCGGCTTCATCGCCGGCGCCGACGTCAACGAATTCCGTGGCGCCAGCGATGCCGGGATGGTGGAGACGCGGATCCGCGCGGCCCATGCGGTGGTCGACCATCTGGAAGCGCTGAAGCTGCCGACGGTCGCGGTGATCCACGGCTTCTGCCTCGGCGGCGGGCTCGAAGTCGCGCTGGCCTGCCAATCGCGCATCGCCATCGACGGCGCGCGCTTCGGCTTCCCTGAGGTGATGCTGGGCCTGCATCCCGGTCTCGGCGGCACCGCGCGTTTCACCGCGCTGGTCAATCCGACCCGATCGATGGCTTTGATGCTGACCGGCCGCACCATCGATGCCCGCCGCGCCAGATCGCTCGGCCTCATCGACACCGTGACGCAGGAGCGCCACGTTCGCAACGCGGTGAAGGACGCACTGTTCGGCCGGCTCAAGCGGGCGCGGCCGGGCTTTCTGACGCGTGCGGCGAATTTCGGCCCGGTGCGCGGGCTGTTGGCCAGGCGGATGCGATCGGAGGCGGCGAAGGCCGCGTCCCGCGAGCATTATCCAGCACCCTATGCTTTGATCGATCTCTGGGAGGCCCATGGTGGCAGCAAGGCCGCGATGCTCAGGGCAGAGCAGGCCTCGTTCGCCAAGTTGATGGTGACGCCGACCGCGCAGAATTTAATCCGCGTGTTCTTCCTGCGCGAGCAGATGAAGAAGGCGGCAGGCTCCGGCAACATGATCAGGCATGTCCACGTCATTGGCGCCGGCGCCATGGGCGGCGACATCGCGGCCTGGTGCGCGGGGCAGGGGCTGCGCGTCTCGCTCGCCGACATGAAGGCGGAGCCGATCGCGGGCGCGGTCAAGCGCGCCGCCGAGCTCTACGGCAAGATCATCCGCAAGCCGACCGAGGTGCGCGACGCGCTCGATCGCCTGATCCCCGACATGGACGGGGAGGGCGTCCGCAACGCCGATCTCATCATCGAGGCGGTCCCGGAGAAGCTCGAGCTCAAGCAGAAGGTCTATGCCGGGCTCGAGCCGCGAATGAAGCCGGGCGCGATTCTCGCGACCAACACCTCGAGCATTCCGCTCCAGGATTTGCGCACCACGCTGGCGCGGCCGGAGCGGCTGGTCGGCCTTCACTTCTTCAACCCGGTGTCGCGGTTGCAATTGGTCGAAGTCGTCAGCCATGACGGTAACGATACGCAGGTGCTGAAGGAGGCACTCGCTTTCGTCGGCGCGATCGATCGGCTGCCGTTGCCGGTGAAGAGCTCGCCGGGCTTCCTCGTCAACCGCGCGCTGACGCCTTACATGCTGGAAGCGATGGTGATGCTGGACGAGAAGATCGATCAGCGCCTGATCGATGCCGCCGCGGAGCAGTTCGGCATGCCGATGGGGCCGATCGAACTGGCTGACCAGGTCGGGCTCGACATCTGTCTCGACGTCGGCGACATGTTGCGCACCAAGTTCGGCGATCTGCTGCCGCCGACACCGCCCTGGCTGCGCGAGAAAGTCGCCAAGGGCGAACTTGGCCGCAAGACCGGCAAGGGCTTTTACGTCTGGCGCGACGGCAAGGCCGAAAAGGCGCCGTTGCCCGAGACCGGTCCGCGCGTCACCGACCAGATGATCGACCGCCTGGTGCTGCCGATGTCCAATGTCTGCGTCGCCGCGCTTCGCGAAGGTATCGTCGATGATGCCGACATGGTCGACGGCGCCATGATCTTCGGCACCGGTTATGCACCGTTCCGTGGCGGTCCGTTGAACTATGCGCGCACGCGTGGCGTGGATCATGTCGTATCCACCTTGCGCGCGCTGGCCGGAAGATTCGGCGAGCGCTTTGCGCCGGATCCGGGCTGGGATAATTTCAAGTGAGCAATTTCAAGCGAGCAATCCTCAAGTGAGCAATCTTCAAGTGAGAGCGGCATGAACGAGCAAGCCAATGCCGGGCCGGGCGGCGATCTCTGCATTCGCACGCTGGCAATGCCTGCCGACACCAACGCAAACGGCGACATCTTCGGCGGCTGGCTGCTCAGCCAGATGGACGTCGGCGGCGGCGTGTTTGCGTCAAAGGTCGCAAAGTCGCGCACGGTGACCGTCGCCATCGAGGCGATGAATTTCCGCAAGGCCGTCTATGTCGGCGATCTCGTTTCGGTTCACGCCCACCTCGTCCGCATCGGGCGCACGTCTGTCACCGTGCATCTGGAAGCATGGGCGCTGCGCCGCGGCGAGCAGCAACCGTTCCTCGTCACCGACGGCAACTTCACCTACGTGTCGATCGACGAGCACGGCCGCCCGCAGCCGGTTCGCCCGGCCGACACCACCATCGCGACGTAATCGCGCGCGGCGTTGCGCCTCATCTCAGGTGCGACGCCGCCAAACGCGGCGCGACTGAGTCACGGCGCCGCGGCTTTGCCAAGAACCAGTCATAAAACGGATGAGGTCCCGGCGTACTCCATCGCGTGTCGATCCGGGGTGGAAACGGCGTCAAAATGCCCAGGAACCTTTGGGCAGAACTGCCGTTATTTGCCCGCACTGAGGAATCCACGGACCATGCCGGACAGCTACATCATCGAAGTCGATTCGCAGACCGCAGGTATCGTCGTTCGTTCCCAGGGAGGCTACTGCTTTTTCGCCTCATCCAACCGCTTCAACCGTCTCGAAGGCCAGCTCTTCCGCAACGCCCGCGAAGCCGAGCGCGCCGCGCGCAAGCTGGTTAACGGTGATGTGAAGGAAGCGGCGTAGTCGTCCCGCTAGTCATTCCGCGCCGCGCGTAGCGCGAGAGGTGGGAATCTTTTGCCGCGAACTCTTCTTCTCTTCTCCCCTTGTGGGAGAAGGTGGCGCGTAGCGCCGGATGAGGGTCGCCTCCGCAAATTCCACTGCGAGGGGTTCGTTCTCGGAGAGAAACTCCTCACCCGACTTCGCTTCGCGAAGCCACCCTCTCCCGCAAGGGGAGAGGGGAAGAGCCGTTGTTCACAACTTCGTCGCCGCCCGCGAGAGCAGCTTCCAGTCGTCGCCCTGCTTCTGCCAGTTCATCAGGATGTGAAGATTGGTCGGCACTTTTTTCCCATCGGCCGCCATCTCCTGTTCCGCCACCCAGTGGAAACGCACGATCGCAGCGGGGCCGACGACCTTGATAGTCGGGTCCTTGTACTCGATCGACAGGAATTTGGATTTGCCGTCGGTGGCGTTGGCGACGAAGGTCGCCTTGTCCTCGACCTTGCCGCTGGAATGGCTGTAGCTCACCTCCTCGGCGCAGAGCGCGCCGAGCGCCTTGGGATCGGCCGCGATCTGGGCGAGACGGAACGCCTCGACCTTCTTCGCCACGGCTTCCTCGTCCGCCGAGGCCGCCAGCACCGGTGTCGTGAGCGCTGAAACTGCAAGCGTGGAGACGGCAAGAGCTGGGACGGCAAGAGTCGAGAGAGCCAGATCGCGTCGGTTGATCGTCATCGTTTCCTCCTTTTTGATCTTGCACGGAGTGTTGCAGCCGCGCGCGACTTTGTCGAGTGTCGCGTCGTGGTCATGCACGTGCGTCATTGCGCGATTGGCGCTGTATTGATACGGCTTTCGTATTGATGCGTCATCTATTCGGGAAAGTACGGACATGATCGAGGCTATCGGCAGGGAGACGGGAAGGGCGTTGCTGTTCGATATCGACGGTACGCTCGCCAACACCGATCCGCTGCACCTGAAGGCGTTCAACCAGGTGCTCGGCCCTCGCGGCCATGTCTTCGATCACGCGCGCTTCTCCAGGGAGCTGCAAGGCTTCGCGAATATAGCGATCGGCGAGCGCTTTCTGCCCGATGAGGCGCCGGAACGGCGTGCCTCGATCCTCGATGAGAAGGAGGAAGTCTTCCGCGAACTCGTCGCCGGGCAGATCGAGCCGCTGCCGGGCCTGATGGCGCTGCTCGACAGGGCGGATGCGGCCGGTATTTCCATGGTTGCCGTGACCAACGCCCCGCGACTCAATGCGGAGCTGCTGCTGTCCGGCCTCGGCATCACGCACCGCTTCAAGGCGCTGGTGATCGGCGCCGAGCTGTCGCACGGCAAGCCGCATCCGCTGCCTTATCAGGAAGGGTTGCGCTTTGCCGGTGCCAGCGCCATGGCCTCGATCGCGTTCGAGGACTCCCGCACCGGCGTGCAGTCGGCCGTAGCGGCCGGCATTCCGACCATCGGCATCCGGACCAGCCTCAGCCACGCTGATCTCGTCGCCGCCGGGGCTATCGCCTCCGCCAGCGCCTTCGACGATCCCACGCTGCTGGCGCGCCTCGCCGCCGCAATGGCGTGGTGAGGACCTTCGTCCGTTAACCGTGATCGGCGCGCGCATTGACCGAACGCGGGAACCGCCGCACCATGCAACTTCCTGACTTGAGGCCATCGCCGTGACCGGACTGACCCATCGCCAAGCCGAAATCCTCAACATCGCACGCGCCTCGGGCCGCGTCATGGTCGAGGAGCTGGCGCGCCGGTTCGAGGTTTCGGCGCAGACCATCCGCAAGGATCTCAACGATCTCTGCGAGCGCCGCTCGCTGACCCGCATCCATGGCGGCGCCATCATCGCCTCCGGCGTCGAAAATCTCGCCTATGAGGCGCGGCGCTTCGTCGCCGCGGACGAGAAGAAGGCGATTGGAGCCGCGGCCGCCTCCCTGATCCCGAACGGCTGCTCGCTCTTCATCAACATCGGCACCACGACCGAGGAGGTCGCGAGCGCGCTGACCTCCCACGAGGACCTCCTCGTCATCACCAACAATCTGAACGTCGCCATGCTGCTCTACCGCCATCCCCGCATCGAAGTGGTGGTCGCCGGCGGCACGGTACGACGCGCCGACGGTGCGGTGGTCGGCTCGACCGCGACGCAGCTGATCGGCCAGTTCAAGGTCGACTACGCCATCATCGGGGCGTCCGCGATCGACGAGGAGGGCGCGCTGCTCGACTTCGACTATCGCGAGGTGCAGGTGGCGCAAGCCATCATCGCCAACGCCCGCAGCGTCATGCTGGTCGCGGACTCGACCAAGCTCCGCCGCAGCGCGCCGGTGCGCATCGCACATATCAGCCAGATCCAGACCTTCGTCACCGACCAGGAATTGCCCGAGCGCCTCGCCACCATCTGCCACGGCAAGGGCATCGAGGTGATGGCGGCGATGCCGAAGGGGGCGGACATGGATGATGCGGCAGCGGACCCGCCGCAGGAAGCGGCACCCGTCGTGCGCCTGCGATAACGGCGGGTTCTTAGCAGGCTGCCTGTTCCCACGGGTTTATCAGCGGCACGCCGGTCGGTTGGAAGTCGCCCACATTGCGCGTAACGATCGTCAAGCCGTGAACAAGGGCGGTTGCTGCAATGAGAGCATCGCGTTCGGCCCGTGGGTTGGGAACGTGAAGTTGCGCGCAGCGCAGCGCGACGGCGGTATCAACGGCCAGGATTCGATTTTCAAAGCGAGCCAGAATGTGATTGTCGATCCAAGCTCGCAGGACTGCACCTCGCGCAGCGTCTTTGCGCTCGATCAGGCGTGCTCCGAGTTCGATTTCTAATATCGAGATGGCGGAAATGAAGAAGTCCGCCGCCGGACTTGCATTGGCCCATGCTGCGACATTGCGATGAGCTTTATCTGGCCGCCTCAGTTCGGAAATTACATTGGTGTCCAGCAGAAACATCAGTCGAGATCAGCGGGCTTGAAAATTCGGCCGGCAACGCGGGGCGGATCGAAATCGAAGTCCGTCTCTGCCTGCCCCAATGCTTCGGCAAGGCTCATGTGCCCGCCAGTCAGACGCAAATAGTCTTCGATCGTCAGCAGGACATGGGCGGGCCGACCGCGGTCAGTAATAAAGACCGGTCCCCGCGAAGCTGCTTTTTTTGCGCCGCTGGTATCGTGATTGAACTCTCGGCTGGTGAGACTGGTCACCATTGTTTGCGCCTCCCGATCGGCCGTTATTCCCTGATGGATCATATGTAGGCACGTAACTACATTCAAGCCTTTTGGAGCGTCGCTCGTCCGCGGCTCTGGCCGAGGCGGTGCTGTTTTTTCGCTCGCGCTGCCCACTTAAAAGTTCCGCTTTCACTTCCTTCCTCCTCTCTTTCATCTTGCTTTCGTTTTCTGGTGTGATCTAATCAAAAGCGAAAGTAGCCGCTCGATTGAACGGGCGGTCGCCGGGGGATGCGTCTGTTGGAGCGTATTTTCGACCTCGCCATTATCGGAGGCGGTGTTAACGGCTGCGGCATCGCGCGCGACGCGGTGGGCCGTGGCAACACGGTTTTCCTGTGCGAAATGAACGATCTGGCGAGCGGGACGTCGTCCTGGTCGACCAAGCTGGTGCATGGCGGCCTGCGCTATCTCGAATATTACGAGTTTCGGCTGGTCCGCGAGGCGCTGATCGAGCGCGAGATTCTCTGGGGCATCGCGCCCCACATCATTCGCCCCCTGCGTTTCGTTTTGCCGCACCATGCGGGCCTGCGGCCGGCCTGGCTGCTGCGCCTCGGCCTCTTCCTCTATGACCACATCGGCGGCCGTCATCTGTTGCCGGCGACGCGCTCGGTCGACCTTGGGCGCGACGAGGTCGGCCGCCCGCTGATCCCCAACCGCTACGGCCGCGCGTTCGAATATTCCGACTGCTTCGTCGACGACGCCCGTCTCGTCGTGCTCAACGCGCGCGATGCCGCCGACAAGGGCGCCGAGATCCGCACCCGCACGCGCGCGACGGATATCAAACAGTCAGACGGCATCTGGACCGTCAGCATGATCGACACGCTGACCGGCGCGCGTTCGTCGATCCAGGCTCGTGCGCTGGTCAATGCCGGCGGTCCCTGGGTCGAGGATGTGCTCGGCCGCGGCGCCGGCGTCAACGCCAAAGCCAAGGTGCGCCTGGTGCAAGGCTCGCACATCGTGGTCAAGAAGCTCTACGACCACGACCGCGCCTACATGTTCCAGAATGCCGACGGCCGCATCATCTTCGTCATTCCCTATCAGGACGATTTTACGCTGATCGGCACCACCGACCGCGACTATGAAGGCGATCCCGCCAAGGTGAAGGCGACGGCCGAGGAGATCCAGTATCTCTGCACGGCGGCAAGTGAATATCTGGCCAAGCCTGTCACGCCCGATGACGTGGTCTGGACCTATTCCGGCGTGCGTCCGCTCTACGACGACGGCGCCAGCGAAGCCAAGGCCGCGACGCGCGACTATGTGTTCGAGCTCGACACGCCCGGCGGCGTGCCGCTGCTGTCGATCTATGGCGGCAAGATCACGACCTACCGCCGTCTTGCCGAGGAGGCGCTGGAGCGGCTCGCGCCCTATCTTCGCAGTGCGAAAGCGCGCGAAGGCTGGACCGGCAAATGGCCGCTGCCCGGCGGCGACATGGGCGTGTCCGATGTCGACGGCCTGATCGCCGAGCTTCAGCGCGGCTATCCCTTCCTCAGCCACGAGCATGCGCGGCGCCTCGCGCGCGCCTATGGCACGAGGGCGATCAAGCTGCTTGGGGATGCGAAATCGGCGGCCGATCTCGGCCAGGCCTTCGGCGCGACGCTGACCGAGCGCGAAGTCCGCTATCTCATGGCCAACGAATGGGCCGTTACCGCCGACGACGTCGTCTGGCGCCGTTCCAAGCTCGGCCTGCGACTAAGTGCCGACGAAATCGCGGCGCTTGACGACTGGATCAGGACCCACGCCGTGCAGCAAAGTCCCCTGCTGGAAGCCGGAGGACGCTCATGACAGTGACACTCGACCACGTGACCCGGACTGTCGATGGTATCCCACATATCCGCGACGTCTCGCTAACGCTCGAGAGCGGCACGCTCAACGTGCTGCTCGGGCCGACGCTGTCGGGCAAGACCTCGATCATGCGGCTGCTCGCAGGCCTGGACAAGCCGACATCGGGCAAGCTGCTGGTCAATGGCAAGGACGTCACCGGTGTCGACGTGCGCCAGCGCTCGGTCGCCATGGTCTATCAGCAGTTCATCAACTACCCCTCGCTGTCGGTCTACGAGAACATCGCTTCGCCCTTGCGCGTGCAGGGCAAGCCGCGCGCCGAGATCGAGGCGCGCGTCGCGGAAGCCGCCCGGCTGCTCAGGCTCGAGCCGTTCCTGAAGCGCACGCCGCTCCAGCTTTCCGGCGGCCAGCAGCAGCGAACTGCGATGGCGCGCGCGCTGGTGAAGGGCGCCGACCTCGTGCTGCTCGACGAGCCGCTCGCCAATCTCGACTACAAGCTGCGCGAGGAGCTGCGCACCGAGCTGCCGCGCATCTTCGAGGCATCCGGCGCGATCTTCGTCTATGCCACCACCGAGCCGACCGAGGCTCTTCTCCTCGGCGGCAATACGGTGTGCATGTGGGAGGGGAAAGCGCTTCAGATCGGCGAGACGCCGAACGTCTACCGTCATCCGCAGACCTTGCGCGTCGCGCAAGTGTTCTCCGATCCGCCGCTCAATCTCGTCGGCATCGAGAAGAAGAATGGCTCCGTGCAATATGCGGGTGGTATTGCCGCGCCGGCGTCCGGTCTCTATTCCTCGCTTGCGGACGGCGCCTATCGCGTCGGATTTCGCGCCCATCAGCTCGCGCTTGCCAATGGCGAGACCGACCGCCACGCCTTCCATGCCACGGTCACGGTGACCGAGATCACCGGTTCGGAGAGTTTCGTGCATCTGACCCGCGACGGATCGAACTGGGTGGCGGTGCTGCACGGCGTGCACGAGTTCGAGCCCGGCCAGACGCTCGATGCCGTGCTCGATCCCAACGACGTCTTCGTTTTCGATGCGGCAGATCGTTTGGTCGCCGCTCCTGGTCCCATAGCGTTTTCAAGCGAAGTGCCGAGCGGTTCGCGTGAAGAAAACGCGTCAAAGAAAAAAGCCTGAGGGGGATGCGACATGGCCCGCATTGACCTCGTCGATCTCGCGCACTCCTACGGCGGCAATGATGCGCCGCAGGACAGATTTTGCGCTGAAGCCCGTCACCATGACCTGGCGGCAGGGCGGCGCCTACGCGCTGCTCGGGCCGTCCGGCTGCGGCAAGACCACGCTGCTCAACGTCATCTCCGGCATCATCACGCCGTCGCGGGGGAAAATCCTGTTCGACGGCGAGGACATCACACCGCTGTCAACCCAGAAGCGCAACATCGCCCAGGTGTTCCAGTTTCCGGTGATCTACGACACCATGACGGTGGGGCAGAACTTGGCGTTCCCTCTGAAGAACCGCGGCGTGCCGAAGGCCGAGATCGACAAGCGCGTCGCCGAAATCGGCCGCCTGCTCGACCTCGAGCCCTATCTGAACCGCAAGGCGACGCGGCTCACGGCCGATGCCAAGCAGAAGATCTCGCTCGGCCGCGGCCTGGTCCGCTCCGACGTCGCCGCCGTGCTGTTCGACGAGCCGCTCACCGTGATCGACCCCGAGCTGAAATGGCAGCTCCGCTCCAAGCTGAAGGCGCTGCATCGCGAGCTCGACCTGACGATGATCTACGTCACCCATGACCAGACCGAGGCGCTGACCTTCGCCGACACCGTGGTGGTCATGCATGACGGCCGGGTGGTGCAGAGCGGCACGCCGGCCGAGCTGTTCGACAAGCCGGCGCACACCTTCGTCGGCTATTTCATCGGCTCGCCCGGCATGAACATCATTCCGGCCGAGGTGAGGGGCCGTGAGGCCAGGATCGGCGGTCATGTGATCGCGCTCAACCGCAGCTACGACAAGCTGCCCGATGGCGCGAAGATCGAGATCGGCGTCCGTCCGGAATTCGTTGAGGCCGTCGCGCCTGCGCCCGGCCTGCTCAGTGCGAAGATCGAACGCGTCGACGACCTCGGCCGTATCCGCTTCGCGCGTGCGCGGCTCGGTGATGCAAAGCTCGCGGCCCGCGCGCCGGCTGGCTTCACCAGCCCGGACGGCACGGCCGGCTTGAAATTCGACCCGTCACACGTCCACGTCTATGCCGACAGCCTTCTGGTGGAGGGAGCCGCCTGATGGACAAGACCGTCAACCAAAAAGCCTGGTTCCTGGTGCTGCCGGTGTTCCTGGTCGTCGCCTTCTCGGCAGTGCTGCCGCTGATGACGGTGGTGAACTATTCGATGCAGGACACCTTCGGCAACAACCAGTTCTTCTGGAACGGTGTCGGCTGGTTCAAGGAGCTGCTCGACCCCTCGACCGATCTCGGCGGCCGCTTCCTGGCCTCGCTTGGCCGCAATCTGTTCTTCTCCCTGGTGATCCTCGCGATCGAGGTGCCGCTCGGCATCGTCGTCGCGCTGTCGATGCCGCGCCAGGGCTGGACGGTCGCAGCCTGCCTCGTCATCCTGGCGCTGCCCTTGCTGATCCCGTGGAACGTGGTCGGCACGATCTGGCAGATCTTCGGCCGGCCCGACATCGGCCTGCTCGGCTATGTCCTCAATGCCATCGGCATCGATTACAATTACGTCTCCAACGACATCGACGCCTGGGTCACCGTCATCGTGATGGACGTCTGGCACTGGACCAGCCTGGTCGCGCTGCTCTGCTACGCCGGCCTGAAGTCGATTCCCGAAGCCTATTACCAGGCGGCGCAGATCGACGGCGCCTCGCGCTGGGCCGTGTTCAAGGCGATCCAGCTGCCCAAGATGAATCGCGTGCTGCTGATCGCGGTGCTGCTGCGCTTCATGGACAGTTTCATGATCTACACCGAGCCGTTCGTGGTGACGGGCGGCGGCCCCGGCAATTCGACGACCTTCGTGTCGATCGAGCTGGTCAAGATCGCGCTCGGCCAGTTCGACCTCGGCAAGGCCGCCGCGCTGTCGCTGGTCTACAACCTCATCATCCTGATCGTCTGCTGGATCTTCTACACCGTCATGACCAATGCCGGCGCCGACCGGAAATCGCATGAAGGAGCCGTGTGATGCATTCGATCCCCGGCCGTCGCCTCATCATGGCGCTGTTTTTGATCTTCCTGCTGTTGCCGATTTACTGGCTCGTCAACATGAGCTTCAAGACCAACGCCGAGATCGTCTCGACGATGACGCTGTGGCCGCACGCCCCGACGCTGCAGCACTACAAGCGCATCTTCACCGACGAGAGCTGGTATTCCGGCTATATCAACTCGCTGGAATATGTCGTCCTCAACACCATCATCTCGATCTCGGTGGCGCTGCCGGCAGCCTACGCGTTCTCGCGCTACCGCTTCCTCGGCGACAAGCATCTGTTCTTCTGGCTGCTGTCGAACCGCATGGCGCCGGCCGCGGTCTATGCCCTGCCGTTCTTCAACCTCTATTCGGCGATCGGGCTGTTCGATACGCCCTGGGCGGTCGCGCTCGCGCACTGCATCTTCAACGTCCCGCTGGCGGTGTGGATCCTGGAAGGCTTCGTCTCCGGCGTGCCGCGCGAGATCGACGAGACCGCCTTCCTCGACGGCTATTCCTTCCCGCGCTTCTTCATCAAGATCCTGGTGCCGCTGATTGCGAGCGGCATCGGCGTCGCCGCCTTCTTCTGCTTCATGTTCTCCTGGGTCGAGCTGCTGCTCGCGCGCACGCTGACCTCGGTCTCGGCCAAGCCGATCGCGGCGATCATGACGCGCACGGTGTCGGCTGCGGGCATGGACTGGGGCCTGCTGGCTGCGGCCGGCGTGCTGACGATCATCCCGGGCGCGCTCGTGATCTGGTTCGTCCGCAATTACATCGCGAGCGGTTTTGCGCTCGGTCGGGTCTAGGGAGGCGTCAATGGAGTCGATTGCATGGATGGCCTGGACGCCGCCGACGGCGATCTTCTTTGTCGCGCTGGCGTGCACGCTGGCTGTGATGACCTGGCTTGGGGTGGCCTATCCAGAAGCAGAGCGCGTCGGCGTGCTGCGCATCCCGACGACACGCGGCGACCGCCTGTTCATCTCCCTGATCACGGCGGCGGTCATCCACCTGCTCTGGATCGCCTTCGCCGGCACCGACGCACTCGCCACGCTGCCGATCGGCGAGGACGGACTTGAAATTTCGCGCCTTTGGATCGCATCAGGAATTTCGCTGGCCACGGCCGTACTCATTTTCCGCACGGTCTAGCCCGCGAAGGAACGGCCAGATCCGGGACCAACCCGGGCCTGTAAAAAGTTTGTCGCTGCAACGGAGGAATAACATGCGGCAGTTTAGGAGAAGGGAACGTCCATTGACCAAGAATAGCTTTCTGATGATGTCCAGCGTCGCCGCCATCGTCGCGGTGTCGCTGGCCGTCTCGGCGCCGGTGCGCGCCGCCGACGACGCCGCGATCCAGAAGTGGATCGCGGAATTCCAGCCCTCGACGCTGTCGAAGGAAGACCAGAAGAAGGAGCTGGAGTGGTTCGCCAAGGCCGCCGAGCCCTTCAAGGGCATGGAGATCAACGTGGTCTCCGAAACCATCACGACCCACGAATACGAGTCGCAGACGCTGGCCAAGGCGTTCTCCGAGCTCACCGGCATCAAGCTCAAGCACGACATCATCCAGGAAGGTGACGTCGTCGAGAAGCTGCAGACCCAGATGCAGTCCGGCAAGAACGTGTACGACGGCTGGATCAACGATTCCGACCTGATCGGCACGCATTTCCGCTACGGCCAGACCATCGCGCTGTCGGACTACATGACCGGCGAGGGCAAGGATGTCACCGACCCCATGCTCGACGTCAACGACTTCATCGGCAAGTCGTTCGGCACGGCGCCGGACGGCAAGCTCTATCAGCTGCCCGACCAGCAGTTCGCGAACCTCTATTGGTTCCGCTACGACTGGTTCACCAACGCCGACTACAAGGCCAAGTTCAAGGCCAAGTATGGCTACGAGCTCGGCGTGCCCGTGAACTGGTCGGCCTATGAAGACATCGCCGAGTTCTTCACCAACGACATCAAGGAGATCAACGGCGTCAAGGTCTATGGCCATATGGACTATGGCAAGAAGGACCCGTCGCTCGGCTGGCGTTTCACCGACGCCTGGCTGTCGATGGCCGGTAACGGCGACAAGGGCATCCCGAACGGTCTGCCGGTCGACGAATGGGGCATCCGCATGGAAGGCTGCCGTCCGGTCGGCTCCTCGGTCGAGCGTGGTGGCGACACCAACGGTCCGGCCGCGGTCTACTCGATCACCAAGTACCTCGAGTGGATGAAGAAGTATGCTCCGCCGCAGGCTCAGGGCATGACCTTCTCCGAGTCGGGTCCGGTGCCGGCGCAGGGCAACATCGCCCAGCAGATGTTCTGGTACACCGCCTTCACCGCCGACATGGTGAAGCCGGGCATCGCCGTGATGAACGCGGACGGTACGCCGAAATGGCGTATGGCTCCGTCGCCGCACGGTTCGTACTGGAAGGAAGGCATGAAGCTCGGCTACCAGGACGCCGGCTCCGTGACGCTTCTGAAGTCGACCCCGGCGGATCGCCGCAAGGCAGCCTGGCTCTATCTCCAGTTCATCGTCTCCAAGACGGTGTCGCTGAAGAAGAGCCATGTCGGTCTCACGTTCATTCGTGAATCCGACATCTGGGACAAGTCGTTCACGGAGCGTGCGCCGAAGCTCGGCGGCCTGATCGAGTTCTACCGCTCGCCCGCGCGCGTGCAGTGGACCCCGACCGGCAACAACGTGCCCGACTATCCGAAGCTGGCGCAGCTGTGGTGGCAGAACATCGGCGATGCGTCGTCTGGTGCGAAGACGCCGCAAGCCGCGATGGACTCGCTCGCCGCTGCGCAGGACTCCGTGATGGAGCGTCTGGAGAAGTCCGGCGTGCAGGGCGCCTGCGGTCCGAAGCTGCACAAGAAGGAGACGGCCGAGTACTGGTTCGCCAAGGCCCAGAAGGACGGCACGATTGCTCCCCAGCGCAAGCTCGCCAACGAGAAGCCGAAGGGCGAGACGGTCGACTACGACACCCTGATCAAGTCGTGGCCGGCCCAGCCCCCGAAGCGCGCTTCGCTGCAGTAAGGCACGTCAACATAACGACGAAAGGCCGGGAGCAATCCCGGCCTTTTTTTCTTTTTATTGTCGTGGATTTTGCTTCCACCGTCATTGCGAGCGAAGCGAAGCAATCCAGAGTCTTTCCACGGACGTAGTCTAGATTGCTTCGTCGCTTCGCTCTCGCAATGACGGAGGATGGAGCGACGACGACGCTTACTCCGCCGGTTCAGCCGCCAGCGCCGGGTAATCCGTGTATCCCTTCGCGCCACCGCCGTAGAACGTGTTCTTGTCCCAATCGTTCAGCGTCGCGCCCGTCTTCAGCCGCTCGACGAGATCGGGGTTGGAGATGAACGGCTTGCCGAAGGCGATGAGATCGGCCGCGTTCGCGTCCAGCACCTTGCTGGCGAGATCGAAATCATAGCCGTTGTTGGCGATATAGGCGCCGGGGAAGCGCTTGCGCAGGCCCGCATAGTCGAACGGCGCGATGTCGCGCGGACCGCCGGTGGCGCCTTCGACGACGTGGAGATAGACGAGCTTCAGCGCGGCGAGACCGTCGACGATATGGTCGTAGAGGGATTGCGGGTTCGACTCCGAGATATCGTTGGCCGGTGTCACCGGGGAGATGCGGATGCCGGTACGCTCGGCGCCGGCCTCGGCGACGACGGCCCTGGAGACTTCCAGCATCAGCCGCGCGCGGTTCTCGATCGAGCCGCCATAGGCGTCGGTCCGCTTGTTGGTGCCGTCCTTGGCGAACTGCTCGAGCAGATAGCCGTTGGCGCCGTGGATCTCGACGCCGTCGAAGCCGGCCTCGAGCGCGTTCTTCGTGGCGCGCTTGAAATCGTCGATGATGCCTGGAATTTCGGAGAGCTCGAGCGCCCGGGGCTCGGAGACGTCGGCGAAGCCGCCGTTGACGAAGGTCTTGCCCTTGGCGCGGATTGCGCTCGGCGCCACCGGGGCTGCGCCATTGGCCTGAAGGTCGACGTGCGAGATGCGGCCGACATGCCAGAGCTGGATGAAGATCTTGCCGCCGCGCTGGTGCACCTGATCGGTGACCTTGCGCCAGCCGGCAACCTGCTCCTTGGAGTAGATGCCGGGGGTGTCCTGGTAGCCTTGGCCCTGCTGCGAGACCTGGCTCGCTTCGGTGATCAGAAGGCCTGCGGAAGCGCGCTGGGCGTAATAGTCGGCGGCGAGGGCGCCGGGTACGAAGGTGCCGGGAATGGCCCGGTTGCGCGTCAGCGGCGCCATCACGAAACGGTTCGCAAGCGTGATCGGGCCGAGCTTGTAGGTCTCAAACAATTTGGTCGAACGGCTCATGAGAATGCTTCCAGGCGATGAGAGGTCTGGAACATTTGTGCATCGCGGCAATCAACACAAGGGAAGGAGCCATACAGAAACTGCAGGCGAGATGCGCAGCGGAGGCGCGCAGCATAAATCATATGCAATTTCAGCCGCGGCAGCAGATTCGATCTCCCGCCGCGGCCGTCTGAATCATCGCGTTTTAGTTCGCGCCGAGGAAATCGCGCTTGCCGACCTCGACGCCAGCGTGGCGCAGAAGGCCGTGGGCGGTCGCGGCGTGGAAATAGAAGTTCGGCAGCGAGTACGCACTCAGGAATTGCTGGCCCCTCATGGTGAGGGACTTGTCGGGACCGGCCGGGAAGGTGACGTCCCTGGTGTCGGCGCCCTCGAACTGATCGGGCTTGAACGATTTCACATAGTCGATGGTCTTCGCCAGGCGCTGCTTCAACTCCGCAAAGCTGGTCTCGGTGTCCGGTGTGGACGGCACGTCGCTATGGGTCAGCCGGGCGCAACCTTTGGCTGCGAAATCGGTGACCAGCTGGATCTGCTTCGACAGCGGCAGCATGTCCGGAAACAGGCGGGAGCCCAGCAGGACGCTCGGGTCGACCTTCTTGGCCGCACAATGCGCCTCGGCTTTCGTGAGCAGGCCGGTGAGGCTGTTCAGCATTTGCAAATAGGCGGGAACGACGGCGTCGTGGAAGGACATGTGATGCTCGCTCTGTGGTGGGAAATCTCAGGAGAAACCTGAGCCACTCACATGGGAACCTCATGGAAAAATACAATCGCAGCAGCGGCTTGTGCAGTGCGAAAATTCTATCGGATCGTCGCCGCCGGCTGTGCCTGCGCCGTGCCACCGCGCATCCGGGCCAAAAGCTCGGCGGTGGGCCAGGAATCGGCCGGCAGACCGTATTTGATCTGCATCGCCTTCACGGCGGCGCGGCTCTGCTGGCCCAGCACGCCGTCGACCTTGCCGACGTTGAAACCGGCCTGGACCAGAAGCTGCTGCAATTGCTTGAGCTCGTTGAACGGCAGTTGCGCGACCGGTGTGGATGGCTTTCGCATCGGGGCCGCGCCCGCAATGCGGGTGGCGAGATAACCTGCGGTGGTCGAATAGATCAGCGAGTTATTCCACTCGGTATAGGCCGCGAAATTCGGGTACGCCATGAAGGCCGGCCCGTTCCGACCCATCGGCAGCAGCACCGACGCGGCAAGATTGTCGTTCGGCAGCGGCCTCCCGTCGGGATAGGTCACCCCCAGCTGCGCCCATTTCGAGCGCGGCAGCTGCACCGTGAGGTCGGTCTGATCCCACGGCAGGTTTTGCGGCACCTTGATCTCCTCCAGCCACGGCTCACCGCGCCGCCACTTCGATCCGTTGGCGATGTAGTTCGCGGTCGAGCCGATCACGTCGTCCTCGCTGCGGAGGAGATCGCGACGTCCGTCGCCGTCGTAGTCGACGGCATAGTTGACGTAATGCACGGGCAGGAACTGGGTCTGTCCGAGCTCGCCGGCCCACGAGCCGACCATCTCGTCGGGATGCAAATCGCCGCGGTCGATGATCTTCAGCGCGGCGATGGTCTCGTTCACGAACATCTCCGAGCGGCGGCAATCATAGGCCAGCGACACCAGCGACTTCAGCGTCGGCAAATTGCCCATGTTGACGCCGAAGTCGCTCTCCAGTCCCCAGAACGCGGCGATCACCGCCGGCGGCACGCCGTATTCTTTCTCCGCGCGCGCGAACGCGGCCGCATGCTGCTTGATGTGCTGCTGGCCGTTCTGCATGCGGTAGGGCGCGGCCATGCGGCCGGCAAATTCGGTGAAGAGCTGGCCGAACACGCGCTGGCCGCGGTCGCGATTGACGATGCCCTGGTCGTAGACGAGGTAAGGCGAGGCCGCCGCGATCGTCCGCTGCGACACGCCGGCGGCAACGGCCTGCTGCTTCACGTCGGCCAGGAAGCGATCGAAGTTCGCGCCATTGTGGCACGACGCCGCGCGCGGCGAGGGCGCGGTGGCCTTGGGAGCCGCGGGCTTTGCGGGCGGCGGCGCGAACTGGGCAGAGGCGGTTGCAGACAGCGCGACAAGAGTGACGGCCGCGATCGCAAATCGGGTCTGGAGCATGAGGTTTCCGGGGGGAGGGCGCGTGGGGAATCTTGCCAAAGCTTAAGGGAATTGAGCGCCTCAAACCATCCCTTCGTCATGGCCGGGCTTGTCCCGGCCATCCACGCCTTTCGGCCTTGCGTGGAGGGAGACCGTGGATGCCCGGGACAAGCCCGGGCATGACGGAAAAGCAATGTTGGTCAAGTGCCGCGGCTCCGCGACGCACCTTGAAACCTTGCGGGCGGGCCGGGGTCATCCCTACCTCATGCTTGCCGGCCCGCAATCCCTCCAGCGGCCACGGCCGGCCTCGGGAGACGGCCATGAACTATCTTCGTACCGCAATGCTGCTCGCAGGCCTCACCGCTCTGTTCATGGGTGTTGGCTATCTGATCGGCGGTGCCGGCGGCGCCATGATTGCGCTCGTCATTGCCGCGGCGACCAATCTCTTCACCTACTGGAACTCCGACCGGATGGTGCTGTCCATGTATGGCGCCCATGAGGTCGACCGCAGCAGCGCGCCGGAGCTGGTCGGGCTCGTGGCCGAGCTTGCGGGCCGCGCCCGCTTGCCGATGCCGCGCGTGTTCCTGATGGACGAGCCGCAGCCCAACGCGTTTGCCACCGGGCGCAATCCGGAGAATGCCGCGGTCGCGGTCACCACCGGGTTGATGCGCCAGCTCAGCCGCGAGGAGCTCGCCGGCGTGATCGCGCACGAGCTCGCTCATATCAAGCACCACGACACGCTGCTGATGACTGTGACCGCGACCATTGCGGGTGCGATCTCGATGCTGGCGCAGTTCGGCATGTTCTTCGGAGGCAACCGCGACAACAATGGCCCCGGCATCGTCGGTTCGATCCTGATGATGATCCTCGCCCCGATCGGCGCCATGCTGGTGCAGATGGCGATCAGTCGTACGCGCGAATACGCCGCGGACAATCTCGGCGCACGCATCGCCGGTCAGCCGATGTGGCTGGCCTCGGCGCTGGTGAAGATCGAAGGCGCGGCGCATCAGGTCCCGAATGTCGAGGCGGAACGAAATCCCGCCACCGCGCACATGTTCATCATCAATCCGCTGTCGGGCCACGGCGTGGACAATCTGTTCGCCACTCATCCCTCGACGCAGAATCGCATCGCGGCGCTTCAGCAGCTCGCAGCCGAGCTTGGCGCGCAGGCGTCGCCGTCGGTCGGCGCCAATGAGAACTATCCGCCGCGGAGCCCATGGGGTCGCTCGTCCTCGCGCGGGCCCTGGGGCTGACGCAGCAGCGGCTCTAATTTGCGCGCTTTGTGACCTGTCGCACACAGGACGGTCCCGGCCGGTGTTAACACCCTGCCGTGACAGTTCCTGCGAAAGGGGATGCGTGGCCGGCCCTCTGCCCGCCACCGTCGAAGATGACCAAAGCTGCAGTACCATTGTTGATCGCCCTGGGCGTGCTGATTGGCCTGTCCACGCACACCGTCGTCAATTGCGGCGACGAGGACGAGCCCGACATCTGTTCGGCGGTGATCGGCTTCTCGCCGCTGCGCGGCTCGCTGATCGCTTTCGCCTATGAGGGGCGCGGACGGATCGCGCTGCGCCACGGCGACTGGCGGCGGGCGATCGCGGATTTCGACGAGGCCATCCACCTCAATCCCAACCGCGCCTCGCTCTATCGCGATCGGGCGCTGGCGCGCCGGCAGAATGGCGATCTCGAACTTGCCATCGAGGATTACGACGAGGCGATCGCGCATGATCCCAGGCACGCCGCGCCCTATCACCAGCGCGGTCTCGCGCTCGCGGCCGCCGGCGATCTCGATCGCGCGATTCTGAGCTACAACACCGCGGTCCGCCTCGACCCCTCGGATGCGCAGCCTCGGCTCGACCGCGGCCTCGCCTTCCTCGCCCGCGGCCAACCGAATGAGGCGCGCGCCGATTTCGAGGCCGCGCTGGCGCTGCCCGCCGGCAAGGATGCCCACACCCGCGATGCAGCGCGCGCAAAACTCGCTGAACTCGCGAGCGCCGAGCCAACCCGGCTCGCCGCTCCCGCAAGGTAGAGATATCTAGAGCTGCGTGCGCCGCTGCAACCCTCTCCCCCTGCGGGAGAGGGTGGCTCGCTGCGAAGCGGCGAGACGGGTGAGGGGTATCTCTCCGCGCGTGAGCCTGCTGCAGTTGAATTCGCGGAAACAACCCCTCATCCGGCGCTTCGCGCCACCTTCTCCCGCAAGGGGAGAAGGAAGAAGGTGAGCGCCTACTTCTTGGCTTTGGCCTTCTTGGCTTTGGCCTTCTTCACCGGCTTTTCCTTGGGCGCCTTCTCCACCTTCACCGCGACCGGTGTGCTGGCGGCGATCCGCATCGACCGCGCGTAGCTGTCGGCGACGTTGTCGGCGGACATCTGCAGGCGCTTGGCGGCGGCAATGGCCTGCTCCATGGTGGCCTTGGCCATCATCTTGAAGCGGTCGCCGGTCTCCTTGCCCTTGGCCTTGGCCGCAAGGCCGTTGAATCGGTCCCGCCGCTCCTTGGCGCGGGTCATCAGGCCCGTATGCAGCTGTCTGGCCAGTTGCCGGATCACGACATCCAGGTCGGCGTCCGCCATGTTGTTCTATCCTCTTCGAAAACAGTATCGATGCGGGCGGACTATGCAGATCGGGCCCCGCCTTGGCAATTCCCGGCCACGCGTCATCCGCAGCTTCCGGTGATCAAAACAAAAAAGCCGCGCTGCGCGCGCGGCTCTCTGCCTTGGTTTTGCGCTTTCTGTCTTACTTCAGGGAGGCGACCGGGCCGCTCGACGCTGCCGGATCGGGGTCGAAGCCGAACACGCCGACCAGATATTTGTAATAGTCCGGCAACTTCTCCTTGAGCGCCTCGCGCGACTTCGGGTCGTGGAATTCGCTCTTGCCAGCCAGGAAGATGCTGGCGGTCACCGCAAAGAATTCCATGTGATTCTTCAGCGCGTAGGATTCCTTGGGCAGGAGATCCTTGGACTTGGCGTAGGCGTAATAGCCGATCACGCCCTTGTTGGCGTAGCCGTCCGGCAACAGCCGCGCGTGGTAGGCGTGCAGGAGTTCGTGCAGCAGCACGGCTTCCTTTTCGTAACGCATCATGTCCGGCCGCAGCATGATCACGCCGAGGCCGGAATCGACCGCGAGGTCGACGGCATTGGGATTGGTCCAGCGCTGGGTGGCATGGTCCCAAACAGTGAGCGTCCGCGGCACGTGGCGCTCGACGTTCGGAGCGACCCGGCCGTAGCACGCGGTGGCGGCGCCTTCGTCGAGGCAGGCCAGCTCGCTGGCGATGATCGGGACGGTGCGGAAGAAGCGCAGCACGCGCGGCGAGAGGCCGGCAGCCTCGACCACGTCGATCTGGCTCTTCACATTGTCGGTGAGCTTGTCGACATCCTTGCGGTCGGAATTCTCCGACAGGTCGAACATGTAGCCGCGGTAGCTCTGGAAGCCCGGCGGTAACGCCTGCGCTGCGCCGGCGGACGCATCCAGCGGTCCGGCATGGGACGGATTGGCAAAGAGCGCGCCGACAATGGTCGCGGTCAGCAGCAACGCAATGCGCATGATGAACCCCCTGATGTCACTTCACGCGGCAGGATAGGCCGCCGTTGTTTGCGAAAAGTGAGTGGGGCGAGACTAAGGCAGCGATGTTGAGGCGTGCTTAATCGATGGTTGCGGATCGCGGAACTGAATTAGCGCCGGGTTAACCAAGCGTGGATTGCCCGCGCGCTTCGGCGTAGCATGCGGTCCGGGCACCAAGCCCTCGAACCAGATAGCCGGAAGGGAGGATGCCATGTATGCCGCCATCCGTCAGGCCAAGGCAAAAAGCGGGAGCGCCGAAGAGCTGGCGCGCCGTATCAAGGAAGGCGCCGTTCCGATCATCAGCGACGTCGACGGCTTCCGCGCCTATTACGTCGTCTATGCCGGCGACGACACGGTCACGGCGATTTCGATCTTCGACAAGTTTCGAGCAGGCGGAGGAGGCGAACAGGCGTGCGATCGCCTGGATCGAGAAGGATCTCGGCGCGCTGCTTGCAGGCGACGCCCGCGCCGCCGCGGGTCCGGTGATCGTGCATACGCTGGCGTAGGGATTGGGCGGATCGCTTCTTCCCCGCCGTCGTCCTGGCGAAAGCCATGACCCATTACCCCAGGGGGTAGTTGTGGCACGAGATCGTCGTTACCAATCTTCGCCAAACTCGCTTCTGAGGTAATGGGTCCTGGATCTGCGCTTCGCTTGTCCAGGACGACAGCGGAGTGAGTGGCGTGCGCTTGCCACTCAGCGCGCAGTCGCCCCTCACAACTCCCGTGCATTCGAGAACGCAAAGCTCGACACCCGCCGCGTCGTCTCGTCCAAAATCAGCGTGCGCGTGATCGGCGGCTCGGCGCGCTGGGCGCAGTTTTCGCGCTCGCAGAGACGGCAGTTGACGCCGATCGGCGTGCCCTCCGTTTTCTCCAGATCGATGCCGGCAGCGTAGACGAGGCGAGCGGCGTGACGGATCTCGCAGCCGAGGCCGATGGCGAAGCGCGGCTGCGGCAGCGGGTGGGGCGCGACGGGGCGGCGCACCATCTGCGCGATCGAGAAATAGCGCGTGCCGTCGGAGAGCTCGATCACCTGCTTCAGCAGGCGATCAGGCGTGTCGAAGGTCGAGTGCACGTTCCACAACGGACAAGTGCCGCCGAATTTCGAGAACGGGAACGTGCCCGATGAAAATCGCTTCGAGACGTTGCCGGCATTGTCGACACGAAGCAGGAAGAACGGGATGCCGCGCGCGTTCGGCCGCTGCAGGGTGGTGAGCCGATGGCAGACCTGCTCGAAGCCGGAATTGAAGCGCTGCGCCAGCAGGTGGATGTCGTAATTCAGCGCTTCCGCCGCGGCTAGGAAAGCCGGGTAGGGCATCATCACGGCGGCTGCAAAATAGTTGCCGAGCGTGATGCGGAACAGGCGGCGCGGTGTGTCGTCGAGCGGGCCGGCGCGGCCGATGATGGTCTCCAGATGCTGCGTGCATTCAACGAGGCCAAGCTGGAAGGCGAGCTGGAACGCGCGGCCGGGCGGGTCGACCAGCTCGGAGATCAGGAGCTGGCGCCGGTGGCGGTCGAAGCGCCTCAGCGTCTCGCGCATCACGTCCACAGGCATGATGCGGGTCTGGATCGAATGCTTTTCGCGCAGCCGCGCCGCGAGCGCCGCATAAAGCTCTTCAGCCGGCACGTTGAGCTCGTCGCGCAGCGTCTCCGCGGCCTGCTCGAGTTCCGGAAAGTAGTTGCGGTTGGCCTCGATCAGCTCGCGGACGCGCTCGACGGGATTGGCCTCATAGCGGGTGCCGACGTCGCGGTCGGCCATTTGTGCCGCGGCCAGCGTCTCGCCCTGGCGGGCCTCGGTATAGGCGGCATAGAGCCGTTGCAGCGCATGGGTGACGCCGGGGCAAAGCTCGGCGAGATCGCGCAGTTCCTGCTTGGGAACGTCGATCTGGCGGAACAGTGGGTCGGAGAAGATCTCGTTGAGCTCGGCGAAGAAGCGGTCCTCGTCGGCGGTCGCGAGGTCGCGCAGGTCGAGGTCGTAGGTTTCGGCCAGCCGCAGCAGGATCTGGGCGGTCACCGGACGCTGGTTACGCTCGATCAAATTGACATAGCTCGGCGAGATCCCGAGCCCCTCGGCGATCTGGGTCTGCGACAGCCCCAATTGCTGCCGGATCCGCCGGAAGCGCGGGCCGACGAAGAGCTTCTTGCTGGAACCGGCGGGCATTCTCAGGTCTCCGGAGGGGGCATCAAGGGCAGGCTTGCTGACCTAATTAATTTACAAGATTTACAAAGTGACATATATTACAAGTACCGATGTTACATGACATCACCATTCAAATACAAGCCTACTGTACGAGCTGAGCTTTCTCGCGTTTAGCTTCTGACACGCATCTCGCAATGCATTGTCAAGAATGTCGATGGCTGGTGCCATCGTCGGTGAAAGGATCAGGCACATGAATTACCAGCCCCGTGGCATCAGCACCCTCCAGGCCCCCGCCTCGTACCAGAGTGAGGTCGAGGCGGCCCGGTCGCTTCTGGAGACCCAGCCGACCTGGAACGGGGTGTCGGCCGAGGCCGTCGCCCGCATGCGCCTGCAGAATCGCTTCAAGACCGGCCTCGACGTCGCCCGCTACACCGCGGCGCTGATGCGGGCCGACATGGCCGCTTATGACGGCGATCCCACCAAGTACACGCAGTCGCTGGGCTGCTGGCACGGCTTCATCGCCCAGCAGAAGCTGATCTCGGTCAAGAAGCACTTTGGCAAGACCGATCGCACCTATTTGTACCTGTCCGGCTGGATGATCGCGGCGCTGCGCTCCGAGTTCGGCCCGCTGCCGGACCAGTCGATGCACGAGAAGACCTCGGTGCCGGCGCTGATCGAAGAGCTCTACACCTTCCTGCGTCAGGCCGACTCGCGCGAGCTGAACGATATCTTCCGCAACCTCGATAAGGCCCGCAAGGAAGGCGACAAGACCCGAGAGAAGGAGTTGATCGAGAAGATCGACAACTTCCAGACCCATGTCGTGCCTGTCATCGCCGACATCGACGCCGGCTTCGGCAATGCGGAGGCGACCTATCTGCTCGCCAAGAAGATGATCGAGGCGGGTGCCTGCGCGCTCCAGATCGAGAACCAGGTCTCGGACGAGAAGCAGTGCGGCCACCAGGACGGCAAGGTCACCGTGCCGCACGAGGTGTTCCTGGCCAAGATCCGGGCCTGCCGCCACGCCTTCCTCGAACTCGGCGTCGAAGACGGCATCGTGGTGACCCGCACCGACTCGCTCGGTGCCGGCCTGACCCAGCAGATCGCGGTCAGCCACAAGCCCGGCGATCTCGGCGACCAGTACAACAGCTTCCTGGATTGCGAGGAAGTGACGGCGGAGAATGCCCGCAACGGCGACGTCATCATCAACCGCAACGGCAAGATGATGCGTCCGAAGCGGCTGCCCTCCAATCTGTATCAGTTCCGCCCGGGCACCGGCGAAGACCGCTGCGTGCTGGACTGCATCACCTCGCTGCAGAACGGCGCCGACCTGCTCTGGATCGAAACCGAGAAGCCGCATATCGAGCAGATCGCCAAGATGGTCGACCGGATCCGCAAGGTGGTTCCGAATGCGAAGCTGGCCTACAACAACTCGCCCTCGTTCAACTGGACCCTCAACTTCCGTTGGCAGGTCTACGACGCGATGAAGGAAGCGGGTAAGGACGTCAGCAAGTACAATCGCGCCGAGCTGATGAAGGTGGAATACGACGATACGCCGCTGGCGAAGGAAGCCGACGAGCGCATCCGTACCTTCCAGGCGGATTCGGCCAAGCGTGCCGGCATCTTCCACCACCTGATCACGTTGCCGACCTACCACACGGCGGCGCTCTCGACCGACAATCTGGCGAAGGAATATTTCGGCGACCAGGGCATGCTCGGCTACGTCAAGAACGTCCAGCGCGCCGAGATCCGTCAGGGTATCGCCTGCGCCAAGCATCAGAACATGGCCGGCTCCGACATCGGTGACGACCACAAGGAGTACTTCGCCGGCGAGGCTGCCCTGAAGGCGGGCGGCGCCCACAACACGATGAACCAGTTCGGCTAACGCATCACGCTAATCGACAGGAGACTGACAATGACCAATAGCAATTTCTGGGTGATCGGCGGCGAGTTCGGTTCGATGAACTTCCACAAGCTCGTGGAAGGCTCGGCCCAGGTGCAGGGTCCGTTCAAGACCCGCAAGGAGGCCGAGGACGCCTGGCGCTCGGTCTCGGAAGAGAACCGTCACAAGGCGGGCGTCCGCTTCTCGATCGTGGAAGAGCCGTCGCGGGTCTCGGCCTGACAATCTGAACTGACATGACAATCTGAATAAGAAGACGTCCAAGGACGGAGGGTCCCATCCGGCGCAAGCCGGGTGGGATCGTCTGTTTTTGGCACAGGTGAACGACCTGTGGGCACCGTAAGTAACTGGAATTGTAGGGCCTTTGCGGACACTTTGGTTGCTGATAGGTTAATCCGGCCAAGTGAGGACGAGGCCGCCAATGTCAGAGCCCGAGACCAGCGGGATCCATCCCAGCCAGCCGCGCCCGGTGCGGCTGCGCGATGCGCTGTTGCAGGCGCGAATCGAGGCCGCCGACCGGACCGGCGTCGTCGTCGATTTGCGCGATGCCGAGGTGGCGCGGCTCGAGATCCTCAACGATTCGCTCGATCCCCTGTTCGCGCAGGTGCCTGACAAGATCGACCTGTTCGACCGCGGCATCAGCCAGGGCGATACGCCCAGGCTCTGGATCGACGTCGTCGCGCACATCTTGATGGGGCGCGACAAGCGGATGTACCGCTTCGTGCAGGACACCCGCTTCGGCCGCATCGTGCTCGCCGAATCGCACGACACGTCTGTTATCGTCGAGGCCGTGACCGATTACGTCGCGCGCCGCATGATCGAGCGAGAGCATGCGATGGTGGTCCCGCCCGAGCCGAAGCCCGAGGCCGCGCCGCCGCGGCGCCGCTCGCGCCTCTGGCCGTTCGTGTTCGGATTTGTGCTCGGCGCCGCCGCGCTGTTCGGCGTTGCCGTGCTCGCGGCCCTGCGGAGCTGGTGAGGCGTCTCTCGTAGCCCGGATGCAGCGAAGCGCAATCCGGGAAACTTATCGCTACAGATGCACCGCCCCGGATTACGCTGCGCTCCATCCGGGCTACGGATCATTCCGCAATGACGGCGACGACCTCAGATCAATCTGACAAGCTTGATCTGCCCGATCTGAAATCCAGCCCCCAGGCTCCGCACCGTCTGCTCGCAACGCCAGCCGGTGTTGTCCTTCTCGATCGTGAACAGATTGTAGGCCGCAGCCGGGGTGCGTCCGTGCGCGAGCGCGGAGGCCGAGGGCACGCCGATTGCGGGAATGTTGCCGTTGGGTCCCTCGAACCACATCGTCGAATGAATGTGGTCGTGCCCGTGCAGTATCAGCTCGACGCCGTGGCGTTTCAAAAGCGTCAGCAGCCCGGCGGAGTCAGTCATCCGCTTGTGGCGCGCGCCGGACTTCAGTGGATGGTGCACCAACAGCACGCGAAAGACGTCCTCGGCTGCGAGCCGCTCGAGCACCTCTTCGAGCGACGCGAGTTGATCGCCTCCGAGCGTGCCTGTCGCCATCAACGGCAAGGTGGGCACCGCAGTGGACAGGCTGATCAGCGCGAGCGGCCCGCGCCGGCGCAGGCTCGGAAAGCCGATACGGCCGTCGTCGCCCGCAAGATAGGGCGCGAAGGTTTCGCCGAAGCGATGAGAGGTGGCGCGGACATAGGCGTCGTGATTGCCGGGAATGGTGGTGACGCGGTCGGGCGGACCGACGCCGTCGAGCCAGGCGCGCGCCGGCGCGAACTCCGCCTCCAGCGCCAGATTGACGAGATCGCCGGTGACCGCGATGTGGTCGGGACCTTGCGCCTTCACGTCGGCGACGAGTGCGTCGAGCACCTCGCGGCGCTGATACTTGTGACGGTTGCGCGTCCAGTTGACATAGCCGAGCGCGCGCTTGCCGGCGAGCTCGATCAACCGCGGCTTCGGCAGCGGCGGCAGATGCGGGTCGGACAGATGGGCGAGCGTGAAGGGGGCCATGGGGGGCGATTGCCTCGCTATTCGCCCGCTGTAATGGCAAGGTCGCAGGCCAGGTGCAAGCGGGGCATCGAGGGAGCCCGATGGGAGAACGTCTGAACAGCGTCCGACGGAGATTCGAGCCGCTGCTGCGGCGAATCTTCCACGCCTATTTCCTGCTGGTCCGCGGCATGACGCTCGGCGTCCGCGCCGTGGTGCTGGATGCCGACACCCGGGTGTTCCTGGTCAGGCACAGCTACGTCACCGGCTGGTATCTGCCGGGAGGCGGCGTCGATCTCGGCGAGACCATGGAGCAGGCGCTGCGGCGCGAGCTCAAGGAGGAGGGCGATATCGATCTGACCGGCGAGGCCGTGCTGCACGGCATCTTTCTCAACAGCCACGTCTCCCGCCGCGACCACGTCGCGGTCTACGTCGTCAGGCAGTTCAAGCAGGATCGTCTGCCCGCGCCCAACCGCGAGATCGCCGAGTGCGGATTCTTCGCGGTCACCGCGCTGCCCGAGGGGACCACGCCGGGCACGCGGCTGCGGATCGCGGAAGTCCTGCACGACAGGCCGCGGATTGCGACGTGGCGATGATGGCTGCCTGTGCTAGTAAATCGCCGGACCTGCGGTGTCGGCGCATGGACGAGGGATGAAGGTTGTCTGAATCGACGAGGTCATGGCCGTTTCGGGTCGCCGTGCTGGTGCCCTGCTACAATGAGGAAGCCGCCGTCGCGACGGTCGTCGCCGATTTCCGCAAGGCACTGCCTGCGGCCGAGGTCTACGTCTACGACAACAATTCGACCGACCGCACCGCGGCGGTCGCGCGCGAGGCCGGAGCGATCGTGCGCAGCGAACGGCGCCAGGGCAAAGGCCACGTCGTGCGCCGCATGTTCGCCGACATCGAGGCCGACATCTACGTGCTCGTCGATGGCGACGCGACCTACGACGCGCTGAGCGCCTCGCGCATGATCGACCAGCTCCTCGATGAGCATCTGGATATGGTTGTCGGTCTGCGCGTCGATCAATCGCAAGCGGCCTACCGGCGCGGTCATCGCATCGGCAACCGGCTGTTCACCGGTTTCCTGGCATCGACCTTCGGCCACGCCTTCAAGGACATCCTGTCCGGGTACCGCGTGTTCTCGCGCCGCTTCGTCAAATCCTTCCCGGTCCTGTCCGGCGGTTTCGAGATCGAGACCGAGTTTGCGGTCTATGCGCTGGAATTGTCGCTGCCGGTCGCCGAGGTCGAGACGCCCTATTACGCGCGCCCGGAAGGCTCCTTCTCCAAGCTCAACACCTGGCAGGACGGCTTGCGCATCTTCAACACGATGTTGAAGCTCAACCGGTCGGAGCGGCCGCTGCGCTTCTTTTCGGCGATCGGCATCGTCCTCGCGCTGCTGTCGATCGCTTTCGGATTGCCCGTGGTGATCACCTTCCTCGAGACCGGCCTCGTCCCGCGCCTGCCGACCGCCGTGCTCTCCATGGGGCTGATGATCATGGCGCTGCTTTCGGCTTCGTCGGGGCTCGTGCTCGACACCGTGACGCGCGGCCGGCGGGAAATGAAGATGCTCGCCTACCTGTCCCAGCCGCCGCTCGGGAGGCCCTGAAATTGCCCCCGGGGCCGGGCGCAATCCCATGGACCGCTGCCCTCCAAGGTGATATTCCGCCGACGCGATGAACGATCTCTCCCTCACCATCCGGTCGGAAGCCGCCGGCGATGCTCAGGCAATCGAGCGGCTGCACGAACGTACCTTCGGACCCGGCCGTTTCGTGCTCAGCGCGTACCGCATCCGCGAGCACGTGGATCATGTGCTCGATCTCTCCTTCACCGCCCACGTCGGTACGTTGCTGATCGGATCCGTCCGGCAATTGCCGATCTGCGTCGGCGACACGCCGGCACTGCTGCTCGGGCCCCTGACGGTCGAGCCTCCGTTCCGCAGCCGCGGCGTCGGCCGGCTGCTGCTCGAGCGCGCGCTGAAGGATGCCAAGGCGCAGGGCCACGCCATCGTGCTGCTGGTCGGCGACGAGCCCTATTACAGCCGCGTCGGCTTCAAGCAGGTCGCCAAGGGACGCGTCACCATGCCGGGCCCGGTCGATTACAGCCGGCTCCTCGTCATCGAGCTGGTCGAGGGCGCGTTCGAAGGCGTATCGGGTCCGGTCAGCCCCGACTGGAGCATGACGCGAACCTGACGCGCCATCGCTTCGAAGCTCACATGAAGGTAGGGCAGTGCCGGTCGATCAGCAATATTACCGGGAAGTGGCGTCCGGGAGCACGGCGGAAAAGCTGCTGATCGCGGCGCGCGACCGCATCTTCCAGGATTTCATCGCCCAGATGCAGCCGTCCGCGGCGGACGAGATCCTGGATGTCGGCGTGTCCGACGTGATCAACGATGGCGCCAACGTGCTGGAGCGAAGCTACCCGCATCAGCACAAGATCACGGCCTGCGGCCTCGGCGAAGGATTAGGGTTCAAGGCGGCTTTTCCACTTTGCCGTTACGTGCAGATCGAACCGAATAAACGGCTACCGTTCGACGACAATGCGTTCGATGTCGCGACATCCAATGCCGTGCTCGAACATGCCGGAAGCCATGAAAATCAGGTGCTGCTGGTCGCGGAGCTTTGCCGCGTCGCGCGGCGGGTGTTCATCACGGTCCCCAACAGGTTCTTTCCGGTCGAGCACCACACGGCCATCCCGCTGGCGCATTATCTCGACGGCACCTTCAGGATCGTCTGCAGGATCGCCGGCAAGTCGGAATGGACCGACGAGCAAAACCTGATTCTGATGACGCGAAAACGGCTGCTGGAGCTCGCCGCGCTGGTTGCCAAATCTGCGAGTGCCAAGTCCTCCACCCCTAAGTCCGCGGCTGTGGGCTACACCGGTTTGTCGCTCGGCCCGCTATCGTCCAATCTCTATCTCGCATTCCGCTAAAGCAGCCGCCTCCCGCCGCAGCATGATCCCGATGAACAAAATCCACACCAGCAAAGTCGTCTTCGCCGTGTTGTTTCTCGCGGTGCTGGTCGGCCATTTCTGGACCATGATGCGATGGAGCGAGGCGCGCGGCGTCTATGACGACATCTGCTACCTCAGGCAGGCGCATCTGTTCCAGAGGTTCGGGTTGGTGGAGGGATTCGACACCAACCTCGCCCGCGAGGACGATGGCTATCAGAGAGCAAAGCTGAAAGAGATCGGCTACCCCGACTGGAACGATACGACCGCTGCGCCCTGTCACAATCTGATGCCGGCCACCGGGAAGGTCGTCATTCAATACCCGCCGGGTGTCGGCCTCGTATTGGCGTTGTTCCCGCCGGGTCACCAGGTCGTGCCCATGTACATGCTGGCGACCATTGTCGTCCTCGGCCTTGCGCTGTTTGCGCTGTCTCTCGCGCGCAGCATGAGGTCGGTCCTGATGGCCGGGGCGTTCGGCTGTCTTGCGATCTACCTGATGGTCAATCCGGTCAAGGCGAGCTATTCGATGGCCCCGACCGTCGTCGTGTGTGCCCTCGCAGGATGTCTCACGGCGCGATGGCTGGCGGGCCCGCGATCTCAACCTAATATCTGGCTGCTGGCGCCCATCGGTTTCTTGCTCGGGTTAACCGTCGATTTTCGATTGGCCAACCTCTTCCTGGCGTCCGGCTATGGCGTGTTTCTCCTCGTCGCCTTCCTGGCGGATCGGAAATTGTCCCGGTTCTTGCAGGGGGCCTTGTTCGGCGTCGCGTTGCTGGCCGGCGTGATCCCGACCATCATCTCTTACGCCGTCAACGCCGGCAGTCCTTTTGCGTCGACCTACGGCAACAACCCCGATGTCAGGCCGCTGGATTTCTCGTTTGCGGTCGTCCGGGATTACCTCGCCGACCCGCTCCAGACGTTGCTGATCGTCACCGGAATTGCAGGCTCGATCTGGCTGTTGCGGCAGGCGAACGGCATTCGCCGCGTCGCGCTGCTCACGATCGCCAATCTGGCGCTCAACCTCGCCTTCTTCTTCACCTATCCGATCGCGACGCCATACTACACGATCCCCATTTCTCTCCTGACATTGTGGACCCTGCTTTTCGCCGTGCTGTTTCAGGAGGCGACAGAGGACGCCCCTGAAACAGCCGCTTTAGCCAAAGCGTGATGAAGTCGGCTAGCTATCGCGCTTTCAGAACTTGAAGTTCGCGAACGCCCGCACGCCGATGCCGGGCATCAGCACCTCGTCCTTGGTGTAGGACACCGAGTTGCGGATGTTCTCGTTCAACAGATTGTTGCCGACGAGACCGAGCAGCATCTCGCGCGCGCCGAATGCATTCGGGTTGAGCTTGGTCTTGTAGCTGACCTCGGCCTTCAGCAAATTGTAGCCCGGCGTCGGCGTCTCCGCGATCACCGCGACGTTGTTCTGCGCGAAGGCGTGCAACAGATTGACGCGCATCAGCCAGTTGTCGTCGCGCCAGAACACGCCGCCGCCCAGTCTCACCGGCGGAATGCGCGGCACGTTGGTGCCGTCGGTGAAGGTGGCGCGGACCACGTCGAACTGATTCTCGATGCCCCAGATGCCGCCCTGGAATGCACCGACGTCGAGTTGCGACTGGAATTCGCCGCCGCGGAAGTTCCCGTCGCGCTGCGAATAGACCGCCTGGTTCACCTCGGCGCCGGGTGTGCCGCACGAGGCAAAGTCGTCGTCGCACATCACGCCGGTGAGACGGCGATAGATGAAGTTGTTGAAGTGCGTGTAGTAGACGGTCGCTTCGAACCGGAACGGCCCCGTCGCCTTGCGCAGGCCGGCCTCCACGGACTTCGCGGTCTCGATGCCGAGATTGGGGTTGCCGATGTCGAAGGTCGCGGTCGCATCATGCGCGCCGCGCGAGAACAGCTCGGCCGCCTTCGGCGCGCGCTCGACATATTGCGCGGTGATGCTGCCGACCATGCCGCCCGGCAGGTCCTGCAACAGGCCGATGCTGCCGCTCTTCGGCGTGAAGGACGGATTGCGGCCGATACCCGCCTGCGGCGTGCCGTCGGGCAGGAAGTCCGCGGGAAAATCCGGCGTCGTGCCGTGCAGCTCGACATGCTCGATCCGGCCGGCGATCTGCGCCCGCGTCGCGTCCGTGAACTTGAACTCGTTGAAGGCGTAACCGGCAACGCGCGTGCTGTTGTTCGGGTCCCACAGGCCGTTGAACAGCGTGCCCGGATTGTCCGGGCTCGGCGCGCTCAATTCCTGATGACCGGCCTGGAAGCCCAGCGCCGTCGTCACCTCGGCGAAGCGCGCGTTGAACGGCATCAGCTGCACCTCGGTGCGGATCTCCTGCTCCTTGTTGGTGAAAGTCTGCCGCACGCCGTCGGTGTTGGGATCGGCGGGGTCGGCCAGCCCGATCTCGTTGTGCCGATAGTCGGTCGCACCGGCCCAGAAGCGAACGACATCGATCGCCGTAGCGTCGGGATGGTACTCGCCCTTGACGTTGATCTTGGTCTGATGGCCGTCGATGCGCGTGTTGTGGTCGGCGCCGTCGATCCCGGGGATGTGGTAGAGCGCGTCGTTCTGGGTGATCGCCGCACCGATATAGCCGCCCTGGAAGAAGTAGGAGCCGCCGATCGAGGCGCCGTCCGAGCGCGTCGCCGAGTTGGGCTGGCGTCCGTTGGCGACGGACCGGGTCTGGTCGGTGAGATACGGGTAGCTCGGAATGCTGTAGTCGGTGGTGTTGCGCCCGTAGACGTCGGCATGGAAGGCAAAATTGCCGCCGCCAGTGTCGAGCAGCACGCCGCTCTCGACGCCGCGGTCGACCGAGCTGAACGCGCTGCGCGTCTCGGCGGTGACGCAAGGCGACGTCGCGGCGCTCGCGAGCGGCGCCTTGGTGGACATGCCGTAGGTCTGGAACGACGGAGCGCAGTTCGGCAGCGCATCCGGAATCCGGTTGTTGGTGGCGCTGACGACGCCGCCGATCGAGGTCGAGCCATAGCGCAGCGCAGCCGGTCCGCGCACCACCTCGACCTGGTTGGTCGCGAGCGGATCGATCGGGACGAAGTGGTCCTCGCCGAGATCGGAGGCGCCGCCGGCATTGGTGCCGTTCTCGACGATGCCGACGCGGTTGACGTCGAGTCCCCGGATGATCGGCCGGCTGGAGGCGCCGGGCGCGAAGCTCGAGCCGGTGATGCCGGGTTTCGAGAACAGGAGATCGCCGAGCTGTCCGCCGCCCTCGCGGCGGATCTCCTCGTTCGGCACCACCGTGACGGTCGCGAACTGGTTGGTCACGATGGGCAGCACGCCCTGCTGAGGTGCGGCCGGCGTGGAGGTTGCCGGCGTGGCGTCCGCCGTGCGTTCGTGGCTGCGTGCCCGCGCGGTTCGCGTGGGGCGGCCCGGGTTGCGGGTCGGCACCACCGCCCTGCGCACGATCGGGCTAGGGGCCGTCACGGTGACGGCGGGGATCTCGGTCGATGATTTATCCTCGGCCAGCGCCGAGGTGGCCGCGCCGAGCAGGAGCAGGCTTGCTCCGCCAAGGCGCTTCGCGCGCCGCAATTTGAATGACATGGTCCTGATTCCAGTCAGGCGCCGTCCGCATGATGGTCTGCTGATCGGAGGCGGCCTGCCGTCGCTGGGCGACGGAATTCGACTTCAACTTCTCCCGGGCATGCGCCTGAAAGCGGCGAGTCCGGGCGTGATCAAGCTGGAGTCAGGACGCGGGAGGGGCGCGCGGCTGGAACGCCGTGCCGGCCGATTTCAAATGGACGAATTCGGCGTCGGTGGTGCGGAAGAGCAGGTCGATCGCCTGCGGCAGCAACAACACAGGCGGCGCCGCGAACATGACGGTGCCAGCCATCGCGACCAATGCGCAGATCGCGCAATTGTCCTCGCCCGGGTGCTCCCGGTCGGGAGCCAACGGCGATTGCCTTTCGACCGCAGCGCGGTCGATCGCAGCGAGACCTTGGTTGCTGTCGGTCTGCTGCAGCGAGGGCTGGGCGAGGGGAGCGGCCTGGGCAAACCAATGGCTGTGGCCGAACGTCAGCGCGAACTGCACCAGCATCGCGAAGATCGCGAGCCGGGCGCCGTGCCTGATATTCGACCGGAACCACTTCATCTGGAAACGTCACCCCACATCGCGAGGTATTATCCCCTGATCCCGCGATGTTATAATGTAACATCGCCTGATCGGTCAGTGGATGTCAACCGCTGTCGAGCCGACCCGAGCGGGCCGGCTCCTCGCCGTGTCGTGCGGGCAACTGAAAGATCTAGGCTGAGGACCTATCGAATGACTACGGGGACGGCGATTGATTGACTCTGTGCCGGCGCGAGGAGGCGGCATCAGAGCTTTTTGCTCTGGAGCCAGGTGCGGATGGCCTCGATGTGTTCTGCCTTGCGCTCCAGCGGCAGCCAGTGCCCAGCGGGCATGCTTGTCACGGTCAGGTCCGGGCAGGCGGCGCGCATCGGGTCACCTTGGCGATTTCCGGTGATGCTGCAGATCTGATCAAAGTCGCCGTTGACGAACAGCACCGGCTGCGACAGGCGGCCACCATTGGGTGCTTTGCGCGCATAGACGATGTTGGCGTCGTCGTTCAGGTACCAAGCGCAGCACGGGCGGAATCCATGAGCCTTGAACGACTGCACCAGCACGTCGAAGTCCGCCGGCGGCCAGAGAGCGGGATCGGGCTCAGTCGGCGGAGCGCGGTGCGCGGCGCCAAAGCGCCCTCCATTGCGCGTGACCATCGCATTCGGCGAAACCTTGCCGATGCCGGCGGGGTCGCCTGGCCGAAAGATCGACGCCAACGATGCGGCCAAGTCTGCATCGAGGTCGGCGACTGCCGCCTCGAAGTGCGTGGTGTAGTAACGGTAGTAATCCCATTGGCCGTCGGGATATTGGTCAATCGGATAGATCGTCCGGTCGACCAGCGGGACGACTGTGCGCAGGGCGTGCCCGTCGGGTTGATATGCCAGCGAGGTCAGCACGACTCCGCGGCTGCGCTTTGGCTGATGCGCGACCAACTCACCGACCACAACACAGCCCCAGTCGTGGCCAACCCAGATCGCAGGCTTGCCGCCCAGGTGATCATGGAGTTCGGCCATGTCCGTCACGATTTCCTCGATGGTATAGGCGTCGTTGGCTGCGGGCGTCGAAGAGCCGCCGTAGCCGCGCAGATCGGGAGCGACGCAGTGCCAACCGTCGGCGGCAAACGCGTCCATCTGAGCGCGCCACATCAAACTGATGCTCGGCCAGCCATGGACGAAGATCATCAACGGTCCGTCGGTCGGCCCGCACTCGATATAGCGCGTTGTCTGACGAGGCGAGCTGAACGTGCGCTGGTGAAGTGGATCTGTCATGGTCGAGTAACTCCGCTTCTCATCGAACGCTCGCACTGTTTGAGTGCTGCGAAGGCTGCGTTCAGAACTGCTCTTGTCCGCTGCGGGCGATGCCTGGACAGGGACACGCCTGCCCAGGGTCGAGGAAGAACCGCCTCCAGATTTCACAACGCGCTACATTCGACCGGGTTCGGGGGCGAAGGCGCTCTGGAGCTTCCGGCGAAGAAGGGACGATGGGGTTTATCCGACTAACGGAAGCGAAGTGAGGCGGGTGAGCTCGGCCATGCTGGCCCGTAAGCCGCCTAGCGCCCTTCACGGACCCACGTCGCAGCAAACGCGCCGAGCAGCAGCAACAGCCCGATCAGGCCGGCAAAGATCGGCAGCACGCCGACGCCCTTCACGACGCTGGCGTCGCGCATCCGCACGCCCATCCAGCCGTCGCCATGGAAGACGCTCGCCGAGCGGACCGGCAGGATGCGCGGCAGCTCGACGCTGGCGCCGTCGACCACCCGCACGGCGTCACCGCCGGTCGCCTGGGTCAGGGGCTTCAACGTTTCGGTGGTGGAGGTGACTTCCGAAAATTCCTTCGGATTGGTCGGGCCGACATTGATCAGCGCCTTCAGCGTGCCGTCGGTGGCTTGCCACAGGCCGAGCTCGCTCGCCGGCAGGCTGGCGCGCCATTCGCCGGGATCGCCGGCTGCAAGCGTCAGGTCGCGCGAGACGCCCGACGGCGAGGTCACGCTCACCGGCTGAACGCTGTCGGCCATGGTCTGGCGCACCACCACGAGATTCTTGCCCTGCACCTGCAGGCGCAACGCTTCCTCGTCCAGATCAGGCTGCTTCATCAGCCAGTGCGACATCCGCCGCAACAGATCGAGATGCGGACCACCGCCTTCATAGCCGCGCGCCCACAGCCAGATGTGGTCGGAGAGCAGCAGCGCCACGCGGCCCTCGCCGAAACGCGAGAGAAACAGCAGCGGCTTGCCGTCGACGCCCGTCATGACGGGCGGGTTGACCGCGTTGCGGGTGTCGACGGTGCGGAAGAACCGGCTCCAGCGCGGCGGCTCGGAGGCCGAGCCCTCGAGGCCGCGCGTGACGGGATGGCGTTTGCCGACGTCGGACAGATGCGCGTAGAACGGCTTTTCCGTCACCCCGACCGGTTCGGCCGGCAGCACCGAATCCAGCGGCGTGCGCCAGATGCTGGTGTTGGACGCGTAATCGGGGCCGGCCGAGACCAGCACCGCGCCGCCGGACCGCACATAGCGGGCGATGTTGTCGAAATAGGCGATCGGCAGCACACCCTGACGGGCATAGCGGTCGAAGATGATCAGCTGGAATTCGTTGATCTTCTGCTGGAACAGCTCGCGGGTCGGAAACGCGATCAGCGACAATTCGTTGATCGGCGTGCCGTCCTGCTTCTCCGGCGGCCGCAGAATGGTGAAGTGGACGAGATCGACGCTGGCATCGGACTTGAGCAGGTTGCGCCAGGTGCGCTCGCCGGAATGCGGCTCGCCCGAGACCAGCAGCACGCGCAGCTTGTCGCGCACACCGTCGATGGCGACGACGGCGCGGTTGTTCACCGGCGTCAATTCCCGCTCGAGCGGCGAGGCCTCGATCTCGACGATGTTCGGTCCGGAATGCTTGATGTCGACCTCGACGCTTGCCGCCTGGCCGCTCGAAAGCGTGCGCTCGTTGATGACCTCGCCGTCTCTGCGGACCGTGACCTTGGCGCGCTCGCCGCTGACGCCCTGGTCGTCGAGGCGGTAGGTGATGGTCTGGGGCTGCCCGACGATGCCGAAGCGCGGCGCGGCGATGACGGCGATACGGCGGTCGCGCTCGTCCTTCTGCCCGGTGATCAGCGCGTGCACCGGGGCCTGGAAGCCGAGCCCGGCGGCGTTGGCCGGAATGTCGTGGACGCGGCCGTCGGTGATCAGGAACGCACCGGCGACGCGATCGACCGGCACGTCGGACAAGGCCGAGGCCAGCGCGCCGAACAGCTTGGTGCCGTCGGTCTCGCCGTCAGCCTGTCCGGCATCGACGACGCGGACCTCGAGCCCCTTGATCTTCTTCAGGCTGTCCACCAGCGCTTCCTGCGCCGTCGCTGCCTCACGATTGCGATTGCCGAAATTCTGGCTCGGGCTCTTGTCGACCACGATTGCGGCGACCGAGGTGAGGGGATCGCGGTCCTCGCGGGTGAAGGAGGGGTTGGCGAGCGCCAGCAGGAACAGCGCCAGCGCGGCCACGCGCACGGCAGCGCCGCGCGCGCGCGTCAGCAGCAGCACCAGCGCGATGACGACGATCGCGGCCAGCGCGAGCCACAGGACGATCGCGGGAACCAGCGGCGTGAATGCGATGCCGTAATTCATGGCGTCATTCTCTCGGCATCGTCATGCCCGGGCTTGTCCCGGGCATCCACGTTCTTCATGCCGTGCGGCAAGGCGTGGATGGCCGGGACAAGCCCGGCCATGACGGCTTCATTTTGGCGGGCATTCAGCTTCAAAGCCCGCATCATTGCCCCAGCCGTTCGATCAACGCCGGTGCGTGCACCTGGTCGGCCTTGTAGTTGCCGGTCAGCGTGTACATCACGATGTTGGCGCCGGCGCGGTAAGCGAATTCGCGCTGGCGGGGGTCGCCGCCGGTCACCGGCAGCATGGACTGGCCGTCGGGCCGCACGGCCCAGGCGCCGGCAAGGTCGTTCGAGGTGATGATGATCGGCGAGACGCCGTCGCCGCCGCGTGCCGGCCGCTGCGCGCCGTCCTCGTCGTCTTCGCGCGGCAAGGTCTCGACCCAGGTCTGGCCGGTCGTGAAGCGGCCGGGAAAGTCGCGCAGGAGAAAGAAGGTCTTGGTCAGCACGTGCTCGCGCGGCACTGGCTCCAGCTCGGGCACATCGAGCGAGGACAGGATCTCGCGGAGCGTCTGCATGGCGGGGGTCTGTGCCGCGCCGTTCGCGCCGGGCGGCGCTTCGACCGCATCGCGGGTATCGAACAGCACGGTGCCGCCCTGCTTCATGTAGGCGTCGATCTTGTTGATGGCGTCCCGCGACGGCTTGGGCGCGCCCGGTACGATCGGCCAGTAGATCAGCGGGAAGAAGGCGAGCTCGTCGCGCGCCGGATCGATGCCGACGGGATCGCCGGCTTCCAGCGCGGTGCGCTGCGCCAGAAACAGCGTCAGTCCCGATAGCCCGGCCCTGACGATGGAATCAACGTCGGCATTGCCGGTCACGACATAGGCGAGGCGGGTCTGCGACACCGCCTTCATCGCGAACTCGTCGGACGCGCTGTCCGCGTGCGACGGCGTCGGCACGAACGCGGCGAGGCCTGCGAGCACCAGCCCGACGACGATCATCGCGGGCGCGGCGCGGCGGCGCAGCAGCGCGGCAAGGCCGCCACCGAGCACCGCGACGATAACGGCGTCGATCAGGAACAGCGCGAGCGCCGTCGACAGCAGCCAGCCGCGCAAGTCCTGCGGCTCGGCATTGGTGTAGGTGGCGCGCCGGGCGCGCAGGCTCGCGGTGTTCAGGGCTGCGATACGGTCGGCGCTGGCAAGCGTGTTCACGGCGAGCGGTCCTTCTGCCGGACCATAAAAGCCCGGCGGATGATCGGGTGTGGCGCGGTCGCGATAATCCGCGGGCAGCGGCTTGGCGGCGGCCGGCGGCGGGCCGAACGCGCCGAAGCCGTCGAGGATGTGCAGCGGCGCCACCGTCTCGGCGGTCCCTTCAGTGGCAACGCCTGCGCCCGGCTTGGCGGTATAGCCGGACATGTCGACGACGCGCCGCAGGATTTCGACGAAGGTGCCCGACATCGGCAGATCCGACCAGCGCATGTCGGCGCTGACGTGGAACAGGCTGACGACGCCCTTGCCGCGATGCTCGCCTGTTACCAGCGGCGTGCCGTCTTCCAGCGACGCCCAGCTCTTGGTGGCGAGCACGGCGTCGGGCTCGGCCAGCACCTGCCGGCTGATGGTGACGTCCTTGGGGACCACGACGCCGGCAAACGGACCGTCGGCGGCAAAGGAGGCCAGATGTTGCGGCTTTTCCCAGGTCAGGCTGCCGCCGAGCGTCCGGCCGCCCTTGCGCAGCTTGACCGGAACGAGATCGTCCTCGGCCTGCGCCAGCCGCGGGCCGGCGAACCGCACCAGCACGCCGCCCTGGTCGATCCAGGCATTGAGGCGCTCGCGGATCTCAGGGGCGATGGTGCCGACATCGGCGAGAATGATCATCGGCAGCTTCTGGTCGAGGAACTGCGTGATGCCCTGCTGCGGCGAGCCCTTGTCCGCAAGCCGCACGTCGGCGAACGGCGCCAGCGCCCGGGTGAGATAGAAGGTCGGCGCCAGCAGCGGCTGCGCGGTCTCGCTGGTCGAGCCCGAGACGATGCCGATGGCGCGGCGGCGCCAGCGCTTGTCGAGCAGCTGCACTGCGCCTGCGGAGCGCTCACCGGCAATTTCCAGCCGCGTGATGTCGTTGCGCAGCTCGACCGGCAGATCGAACGACGCTTCGGCTTCCTTGTCCTGCGGGCCGAACGAATACCGCGCTTCGCCGATCGGCGAGGCCTTCTGGTCCAGCGCGCGCACGGTGCCGATGGCGATGCCGCTGTCGGTGCGCAGCACCTTCACCGTCATCCTGGCTGCGGCATTCTCGGCCGCGACCAGGGCCAGCGGCGACGAGGTGCCGCCTTCGAACACGGTCAGGCTGCGATCGCCGATGGTCTTGCCGAGGCCCGCCACGAACTCCTCGCCGCGACCGGTGTCGACGCTGTCGGAGAGCCAGGCGATCTCGCAGTCACCGGTCGCTTTCAGGAAGCGATCGATTGCGGTCAAAGTCTCGACGCGCTCGATCGAATACGGCTTTGGCGTCAGCTGCCGCAGCGCGACGCGCGCGGCGCCCGCCGGCATCAGGGTGATATCGCGGTTCGGCTCGGACAGCGGCACCAGCGCAATCGCACGGCGATCGTTCTCGGCACTGGCGATCAACTCGTCCGCGGCCCTGATCCGGATGTCCCAGTTCGAGGCCGCGCTCCAGCCGTCGTCGAACATGATCATCAGCGGCGCCTTGCTCGTGGCCGCGCCCGTTTGCGGATTCCAGATCGGGCCGGCGGCGGCGAAAATGACCAGCGCCGCAGCCAGCAGCCGCAATGCGGTCAGCCACCACGGCGTTCGCGATGGGGTCTCTTCGCGCGGTGCGATGTCGAACAGCAGGCGCGTCGGCGGAAATTCGATGCGGCGCGGCCGCGGCGGCATCACCCGCAACAGCCACCACAGCACCGGCAGGCTGACGAGGCCGATCAGGAGCAGCGGTTCGGTGAAGGCGAGCGGCAGTCCCATCATGCGGCCGGCCCCGCCTTGATCGTGGTGGTGCGCGCGCTCGACTTGCTCACCTGCATGCCGGCATGCAGGAACAGCAGCAGTTCGGCGGCCGAGCGGTCGGTGGCATGCGTCGTGAACAGCCAGTCGAGCTTGTTGGTCTCGGCGCGGATTTGGTCGCGGTGCAGCGCGAGCCGCGCGGTGTAATCCTGGGCCCAGCTCTCGGCGCGGCCGGCGGTGATCACGCCGAACCCTTCCGGCTCGACGAACTCGACGCGGCCGGAATACGGGAATGATTCCTCGGCGGGATCGACGACCTGCACCAACGTGCCATGCGCACCGGAGCCGGACAGGCCGGCGAGCGTGGTTCTGATCTCGGAGATCGGCGACCAGAAGTCCGACAGCACGATCGTCTCGGCCAGCGCCGCGGGCACGAAGGACGGCGGCAGGCTCAAGCGGTCGGCATCGTCATGCAGCATCGCCTGCGCCATCTTGTCGATGACGCTGCGGCTCGCGGTCGGTGCCATCAGCCCGGGAATGCCGACGCGTTCGCCGCCGGAGACCAGCAGCTCGGCCAGCGCGAAGGCGACGATCAGCGTCCGCTCGAGCTTGGATTCACGCGCCTGTTTTGAAGCGAAGGCCATCGACGGCGAGCGATCGGGCCAGATCCAAACCGTGTGCGAAGCTTCCCATTCGAGCTCGCGGACGTAGAGAAGATCGTCGCGCGCCGAGCGCCGCCAGTCGACGTTCTGCGACGGCTCGCCGGAGACGAAGCGGCGGTACTGCCAGAAATTTTCGCCGGAGCCGGCGCGACGGCGGCCGTGCAGGCCGTGAATGACGTTGGCGGCGATACGGCGGGCCTCGAGCACCAGGCGCGGCAAGGAAGCTGCGAGCGTGCGGCTTTCGCCATCGGCTCGTCGGATCGCGATGATCTCCTTTGCTGCGTGCCCGTTCTCCGCCGCCATCAACCGATCCGTGTCTTCAATTGCCGGATCACGTCCGGAATCGTGCGGCCCTCGGCGCGCGCCTGGAACGTCAGCGCCATGCGGTGCTTCAGCACGGGCTCGGCGAGGTCGAGCACGTCGTCGATCGAGGGCGCGAGGCGGCCGTCGATCAGCGCGCGTGCGCGCACCGCGAGCATCAGCGATTGGCTGGCGCGCGGGCCCGGGCCCCAGGCGATGAACTTGCTGGTGTCACCGCCGTCCGGACCCGGACGGGCCGAGCGCACCAGCGACAGGATCGCCTCGACCACGGAATCGCCGACCGGCAGGCGCCGGATCAGCCGCTGCGCGGTGATCAGTGCATCAGGTGTCATCGCGCCCTTCGCCAGGGTCTCGTCGGCGCCGGTGGTTTCGAACAGGATGCGGCGCTCGGCGTCGCGATCGGGATAGTCGACGTCGATCTCCATCAGGAAACGGTCGAGCTGGGCTTCAGGCAGCGGATAGGTGCCTTCCTGCTCCAGCGGGTTTTGCGTGGCGAGCACGTGGAACGGCTTCGGCAGGTCGTGACGCGCGCCGGCAACGGTGATGTGCTGCTCCTGCATCGCCTGCAGCAGCGCAGATTGTGTGCGCGGGCTGGCGCGGTTGATCTCGTCGGCCATCAGCAGTTGTGCGAACACAGGGCCGGAGATGAAGCGGAAGGCACGCTTGCCAGAGGTGCTCTCGTCGAGCACTTCGGCGCCGAGAATATCGGACGGCATCAAATCGGGGGTGAACTGGATGCGCTTGGCATCGAGGCCGAGCGTGATGCCGAGCGTCTCGACCAGCTTGGTCTTGGCGAGGCCGGGGACGCCGATCAACAACGCATGGCCGCCCGAGAGGATGGTGACCAGCGTGTTCTCGATCACGCGATCCTGGCCGAAGATGACGGACGCGATCGCATCCTTTGCCGCGCGAATCTGGCTCGACACCTGCTCGGCCGAACGCACTATTCCGTCTTCGAGCTTCTCGACACTCTCCGCCATCCGTTAGCTCCTTCAGCCTGCCATGCGGCTCGCTTGCGTCGTCATGTCGTCACGTCCTCAACTCAAGACGTGGGCCCTATGCTAGACTTGCAGGAAGGCCATGTATTCGTTGAATTAACCTATCCCCACCTTATCGGCTTAGGGATATGTAGGGCATCACGAAGTGGCGACCTCCACACCGGATGAATGCGGGGTGGAACCGAGCACCCGGATACAACGTAAACCTGCACCAATCGTGCCAAATGACCGATCGTGCCAAATGACAAAGTCAGGGCAAACCATGGCGAACCAAGGGCAGAGCGCCGATCGCGGACTCGAGGGGCTGACTGCCGCTGCCAAAACTGCTGCCGATGCCGAAGGCGCCAAAAAGGGCCTGCCTCCGGTGCATTTGTGGAATCCGCCGTTTTGCGGCGATCTCGACATGCGAATCGCGTCCGATGGTACTTGGTTCTATTTGGGGACGCCAATCGGCCGTCATGCTTTGGTTCGCCTGTTCTCGACCATCCTCAAGCGCGAAGGCGACAAGCATTTCCTTGTCACGCCGGTGGAGAAGGTCGGCATTCGCGTGGATGACGCGCCGTTCATGGCGGTCGAGATGCAGAAGGACGGCGAGGACAACCACCGCGTGCTCCGCTTCCGCACCAATGTCGACGACTGGGTCACCTGCGATGCGGCGCACCGGCTGCGCTTCGAGCAGGCCAAGGACGGCGGGCTGACGCCCTATCTTCATGTCCGCGCCGAGCTCTGGGCCAAGGTCACCCGCGCGCTCTATTACGATCTGGTTGACATGGGTGAGGAGCGGATGGTCGATGGCCAGCCGATGTTCGGTGTCGAATCGGCCGGCGAGTTCTTCGCCATGGCCGATGCGGAGCAGGTGAGGGCCGCGCTTTGAACAAGCCTATCTCCAGGAACGATCCCGCCGTGATCGGTGCGGCCGATTTCTTCGCCCGCTCCGCCGCGCGGCTCGGCTTCGACGTTCCGCCCGGCCTCTACGATCCCAACATCATTCCGGCCTCGGGCGATCCCGGCACCGACAAGATGCTCGAGATCATCGCGCGCGAGCAGCCGGTGCGGCCGGCGGCGGTGTTGATCGCGGTGGTCGATCATCCCGAGCCGACCATCCTGCTGACGCAGCGCTCGGCGCATCTGAACGACCATGCCGGCCAGATCGCCTTTCCCGGCGGCAAGATCGATGCGACCGACCGCTCGCCGCTCGACGCGGCGCTGCGCGAGGCCGAGGAGGAGGTCGGGCTGTCCAGAGACTTCGTCGAGCCGATCGGCTATCTCGATCTCTATGGCACCGGCTTCGGCTTCCGCATCTTGCCGACGGTTGCCAGGGTGCGCCCGGGTTTTGAGCTGACGATCAACCATTCCGAGGTTGATGACGCGTTCGAAGTGCCGCTATCCTTCCTGATGAACCCGGCCAACCACCAGGTGCACAGCAAGGAATTCCGCGGCATGGAGCGGTCCTACTACGCGATGCCGTTTGCCGAACGCTACATCTGGGGCGCGACGGCCGGCATGCTGCGCGTGCTCTACGAGCGGATCTATTCATCATGATCCGGCCGATCCTGACCGAGATCGGAATCTTCCTCGTTCCCTTTGCCGTCTATGCGCTGTTCCTGGCCGCCACGCGCTCCGGCCTGTTCGTGCAATCGTCCTGGCCGATCACCATCGTCGCGCGTCTCATGCTGGCGGCCCTCGTGCTGGTGATCGCGGGGCTGATCGGGTTTGCGCATTTCTCCGGCGCCGCGCCGGATTCGACCTATGTCCCCGCCCATGTCGAGAACGGCAAGCTCGTGCCGGGCGTGGAAAGATAGGGCGGCCGATGAGCGCGGTGCCCATGCTCGCCGATGCGCCCTGGCTGATTTCGGGCGGGACCGCGCGCGTCCTGCAATTGCTCAACGCGGATGGCGAGGAGGCGCGGGTTGTCGGCGGCGCCGTGCGCAACGCGCTGCTCGGCCTCGTGCCCGGTGACATCGACATCGCGACCACGGCGCTCCCGCATGAGGTGATGCGGCGCGCCAAGAGCGCCGGCATCAAGGCCGTGCCGACCGGCATCGACCACGGCACCGTCACCCTCGTCATCGACAGCCAGCCCTACGAAGTCACGACGCTGCGCGAGGATACCGAGACGTTCGGCCGCAAAGCCAAGGTCGCGTTCGGCCGCGACTGGGTGAAGGACGCCGAGCGCCGCGACTTCACGATGAACGGGCTCTCGGTCGATGCTGACGGCGTCGTTCACGATTACGTCGGCGGCATCGCCGATGCGGCGGCGCGGCGCGTGCGCTTCATCGGTGATCCCGGCCAGCGTATCGCCGAGGATTTCCTGCGCATCCTGCGCTTCTTCCGCATCCACGCCGCCTTCGGCGCCGGCGATCCCGACCGCGACGGCTATCTCGCCTGCATCCGGGGACGCGCCGGCCTTGCGAGCCTGTCGGCCGAGCGGCTGCGCATGGAGATGCTGAAGCTGCTGGTCGCTCCCGGCGCCTTTGCCGCCGCGCTCGCCATGGCGGATGGCGGATTGCTGCAAGCGCTGACCGGCGGCGTGGTCTATACCGGGCCGCTCTCGGCGATGATCGCGATCGAGCGCGAGCTTGGCCTCACCGCAAGCAGCACGCGCCGGCTCGCCGCGCTGACGGTCGCCGTGACCGAAGACGCCAAGCGCGTCGCCACGCGGTTGAGGCTCTCCAATGCGGAAACCAAGGCGCTGGATTCGATGGGGCACCGCTGGTGGCGCCTGGCCACCAAGGGCGAAGCCGATGCGCGGCGATTGCTCTACCGTCTCGGTGCGGAGCGCTATCACGATCGCGTGTTGCTGGGCTGGGCGAGAGCCGGCGATGACGTCGGCGTGTCGCGATGGCGTGCGCTCGCCGAGCTGCCGCAGCGCTGGAACGCGCCGAAATTTCCGCTTCGCGCCGCCGACTTCATCGCGCGCGGCATGGCGGAAGGACCCGCCCTCGGACATGTCTTGACGCTCGCCGAGGACGCTTGGCTTGCGGCGGATTTTCCCCTAGAGGAAGCCGCACTCGCTTCCATCGCCGATCAAGCTGCGGCACGTATCAGCCGCGACGAGAGAACGTGACCATCGTCTCAGGCTTCGCCGACATCTCGATCTTTCAGCTCCTGCTGGTCGCGTTGATGGCGTTGTTTGCTTCGATCATCGGTGGTCTCGCCGGCTACGGCACCGGCGCCTTGATGCCGCTGGTGCTGGTCCCTCTCGTCGGCGCCGAGCCCGTGGTGCCGATCATCGCGATCTCCGCGATCTTCACCAATTCCAGCCGCGCGATCGCCTATCTCCGCTATGCCGATCGCCGCCGCGCGCTGATCGTGCTGGCCTGTGCGGCGCTGACGACGGCGCTCGGCGCCTACGGCTATACGCGCCTCACCAATGCCGGCGCGGCGCTGGTGATCGGCTCCATGCTGATTCTGAGCGTGCCGCTGCGCCGTGTGCTCCGCCGCCGCCAGGTCAGGATCGGCGACACCGGGCTTGCGGCCGGCTCGGTCGGCTATGGCGTGCTGGTCGGCGGCACCTCCGGCTCCGGCGTGATCCTGCTGTCGCTGCTGATGGCCGCGGGCCTCGAGGGCGCCGCCGTGATCGCGACCGATGCCATGATCTCGCTCGGCACCGGACTCATCAAGATCTCGGTGTTCGGACTGGCCGGCGCCGTGACCGCGCAGGTGCTCGCCTTTGCATTGCTGATCGGAGCAATCGCGATCCCCGGCGCGTTCCTGGCCAAAGCCTTCGTCGAGCGGATGCCAGTGCACATCCACACCGCGATCCTCGACGTCGCCGTGATCACCGGTGGACTGGTGATGATCTCGGCTGCGGCGAGGCAGCTGATCGGGTAGATGGCCCCGGCCCCAATCACCGCGAGCTTGACTTCGTCTGACATTTGATCATTTTTCAATCACAAGCTGTGGGGCGGGTAATGATCGGATCACGACTGACACGCCTTCTCATGCTCGTCGTCGCGATGGCCGTTGGGACCGATGCCCAAAACCAAACCGCTGACGTTCAGGGGGAATTGCGGTGCTGCGGGTGACAACGCTGGTTGCTGAAGGACGCCTGCCGGCAGGCGGGTTTGAAGGGAATCGACTTCGCCGATGTGAGTAAGAAATAAGAAATTCAACGCTTATCGAATGGAATTGCAGTGATGGCGCGGTGCGGCCTTTCGTTGCAAGACCATCCGCCCCTGATGTCGCGAGCGCGTGCCTTTCCTGGAGAGTTGGGAATGTCGACCGATCAACTTGTTCTTCTCAAGTCGCGCAACCAGCGTCTCGCAGAAATGCTTATCTTTCCGCTCGTAGCCCTCCTGGCTGGGCCGATCTTGCGTGCGCTGCTCGGCAACAGCTATGTCATATTCTACGGGCTCGCCGCGATTGTGCTCATTGGCATGGTCATGACGCGCGTGAGCAGCGAATGGGGCGCCCGGCATGGGGGCGAATGGGTCACCAAGGCCGAACGCCTCGAGCGGCTCATGGCCGAAACCACGCACACACCTTGGCTGAATGCACTGGCGACAACAGCCATGCTGGCGATGACACTGCTTGGCCTGCTGCTCGTCATCGATCCGCTTGACCGTCTCGGCGAAAGCTACGGCGGACCGATCGCCACGGCTGTTGCGGTCGCGGCGGTGTCGATACTGGCCGGAGCCAGGGCCTTGTTCGCCGGACTCTCGAAGAAGCAGCCGGTTATCGTCGACGAGGCGCCGCCGCAGGGGCATTTCTGGTCCGAACTTCGCTCCGCACTACCGCTGGTCTACGCAGCCTATGCGCTAGCGTCGGCTGCTGCCCTTCTTGTCGCGATGCAACTGAAGGAGTCGATGCAAACCACGGCCTTTATCGTCGTCTTCATCGCCGTGTCGCAGTTGATCCTGCCCCTTCGCCGGCGGGCAGGACGGCGAATTTACCCGCGGTCGTTCGATGCCAATTTGGGCCGGCAAGTCGTGGCCGGCGTTCTAGTGTGGGGCATTCCCATGGGCATGATGTTCAGCGCCGGCATGGTTCTCGACGCGATGGGGCGTCCCGCCCAAATGGCACTGATGATCGCTGCGGTGCTGGGTATCAGCCTGATCGGCGGGGCAGCGTTCGGTGTTCTGATCTACGTCATGCTGCGCGTTGCGGAAGCCCGAAGGGCGCAGTAGCGTTTCCATCCCTAGCAAACCTTCGGGCACGCTTGCAGGTGCTCGCCTTTGCTTCTGATCGGCGCGATCACTCTTCCCCTGGCGCGTTCCTGGCCAAGGCCTTCGTCGAGCGGATGCCGGTACACATCCACACCGCGATCCTCGACGTCGCGGTCATCACCGGCGGGCGGTGATGATCTCGGCGGCGGCGAGGCAGCTCATCTAATCAAATCGGATGTGGCACCGCCCCCGCTGCGGGGTTTGGATCACACCTCAGGCCTGGTGTGAGGGACTGCAGTCCAGTTCCTTGATCCTGCCGGCGGCGTCAAACGCCAAAAGTGCACTCATGACGCCAGCATTGGTGATGTACGAGATAATCGTCCCGTCGTTCTTCCAGGGATTGAGATCATCCAACGAGCCTGCCGGATACTTTCGGAGGTGATCGACCCAATAGGCACGAAGTGCCTCGCGGCCGGTGATGGTTTGGCCCCCGGCGCAGCCGCAGTGGACCACGGCGTCCTCGGCATGGAGTTCCAAAATCGCGTCGATATCGCCCGCGCGATAGGCATCAAGCCAGTCGACCGCAACGGCCATGGGATCAAAGGACATATTTTTCACTCACATGCGTCCAAATCTGGTTCAGGCCGGGGAACCACCAAGCCTCCTATGATTTTAATATTCCACCCGGCCACGGCCATATGCCGAAGGACATAGAGGACCGGGCCGAGGGCAAGATCGATGTTGGACGCGTCCGCGAGGCAGGGGATACTCAAGCCCATCCGGCTTTTGCTCGTCGATCCACAGCCGATCGTTTTGCAGGGATTGAGGTCGGTCCTCGGGACGCAGCCGGATTTCGACGTTGTCGCAGCGTCCAGCGATCGGACAAGCTGCCTCCAAGCAATTCGGAAGCTGACACCCGACGTCGCGCTTCTCGCCGACAAGGTGCCGGATCTCACGGTCTCCGAGATCCTCGCGATCGTGAAGGCTGAGAAGCTCTCCACGCGCCTGGTGTTCTTCACCGAGTCCGACACCGACCACGATCTGGCTTCCGCCATCGCAGCCGGCGCCTGCAGCGCAATTTCGAAATATGCCTCTCCCGCGACGATGCTGCGATCGCTGCGGCTGATGACGAAGAGCGGTGTGGCACTGGCGAAGTCCGATCTCTCGGCAGCCGGCAAGGAAGCGGAGGGCGACGGCAAAGTCGAAAAGATGCTGGAGCTGTTGACGCAACGGGAACGTCAAATCGCACGACTCGTGGCGGAAGGACTGTCGAACAAGGAGATCGCGCGCCAGCTCAAGGTTTCCGACGGGACGGTCAAAGTCCACCTGTACAATATTTTCCAGAAGCTTGAGATCACCAACAGGACTGTGCTCGCGACCATTGCGTTGCTGCAACGCCCCTCCGGCCTGGCCGCGCTCTCCCTGGCATTTCTGGCGTTCGCCATTGCGGACGAACTCAAGGCGTCGGAAGCGAACGGCATCTTTCCGGATGACAACGGCGTCGGCCACGCGGACGAGCACGCCGCGTACGAGCCCTGGAAAAAAGGAATTCTCCGGCACCTCGTCGTTTGGGAATCCGGCGAGACGCCGACGCAAGTCCAGAGAGATCTGTTCGCCAAGGCGGTCCAAATCACGAACCCGGCGGCGGCAATGGAAGCGCTGCGCGCGGCCGAGCACTCCGGAGGCTCGAAACCGTGGACACACCACGCTCCTGCTGGATCGGGCGCGCCCGATCTTCCGCGCTTACTGCGAGAAGCCATCGACATACAGACCGGTGACGACCCGGCCCCGGAACATCAATTCCCACGGCTTCTTTCCAATGCCACGTCGATGCATGGAGGGTATGGCAACTTTGCTATCCTCACCGGTGCGTTGATCTACGCACTGCAGGACCCTCATCTCGCCGTCCACGCGCATGACCTCCGTGACGCCTCGATCGACAGCATCCTGGCCGTCACCCAAGAGAGTGCGACCACAAAGCTGGCTGCGATCACTCATGCTGCCGCCAATCCTGACGACCATTCAGCCCCAAGTTTCCTTTCGCACGATGTCCACCTGTCTTCCGCCGTAGTGACCGCTGGACACGACAACGCCGCTCAAGAAGGCGCTCTGGGTCCAAATGGGCCGGGCGATGCGGGTGACAACCTCCATAAACCTGTTGGCGCGGACCCTGGTCACGATGCCAGCATCGGCGTAGACGGCAACGTTGAAAAAATTGTTTATCGCTCCCCGATTGACTCCGAGTCGACCGCTTCCGATACCGTGTTCGATTTCGCATCGGGGCCGGGCAGGATCAATCTTGCGGCTTTCGGAGCGCTTGCCTGGCTGCATATGACGGCGGCAACCAAGTCTATACCGCCACATACACTCGCCTGGGTCTACGACTCCGCAAGCAACGAAACGATCGTCTATGTGAATGCGACCGATCGTGTCCTTGATGTCGGCGATCGCGGCCTGCTGGAAATTCATCTGGAGGGGATTGTATCCATTGCGGAGGCGGATGCCGCCTCCGCGCCGGATAGCGCGGCTGTCGTGGCTACCCTTGAGCAGCTCGAAGCAGTGCTGATATCGGCGACCGAAACCGATGATGCTGTTTTGAGCAAGGACCATGTCCAAACCAGTATCGAGGGGAGCGAGAGCACGCTCGGGACGTCTGGAGCCTGGGCCCTTCTGGCCAACAACGGCTCGGGTTTCCATTTCGGGCAGACCCGGACCGGCTTAGGAACGTCGACAAGGCTCGGAAGCTCCACCGACGCGTCGGCGGATGCAACGGAAGAGAGTGATGGCGCGTCTGCCGTCTCGGCTCACGGATCATCCAACGAACTTGCTCATAGCGCGACGGCTCCGGCAGCCGCAAATGTCACATCGAACAATGGTCCGGCCAATACGGGCAACGGCGTTTCGTCGACTGCACCGAACGAGATCGGCCAACCCAATATCGTAACCGCCGACAACGCGGGGCACGGCAACTCGCAGCACGCTTCGGACCCGTCGACTGAAGCAGACTCCAAGCCGGGCAACGGCGTCGGCAATGGCGCCGAGCATCACGATAAGGATCCGGAGGCTCCGGGAGGGCAAGCGAAGAAAGCAGAACCAGACGGCGCGGCACACGGCAAAGCCGGGCACTCAAACGCTGCAAAAGCGCCGGACGCAGCTGAGACCGATCCGGACGTCGCAACGGCCGCTAACGCGGGTCATGGCAACTCAAAGCACGCTTCGGAGCCGGGGTCTGCAAAGGCGGCAGCCGGCGAACCGACTGAAGCTGGCTCCAAACCGGGCCACGGCGTCGGCAATGGCGCCGAGCATCATGCTTCGGTTTCGGAAGCTCCGGAAGGGCCAGCGAAGAAGGCCGACGCAGGGGGCGGGGAACACGGCAAATCCGGGCACTCCGCCGCCCCAAATGCACCAGATGCAGGCGAGATCGATCCGGGCGCAGCGATAGCCGCCAGCGCAGGCCACGGCAACTCGCAGCACGCTTCGGAGCCGGGGTCTGCAAAGGCGGCAGCCGGCGAACCGACTGAAGCTGGCTCCAAACCGGGCAACGGCGGCGAGCATCACGCTTCGGCTTCTGACGCGGCGCTCGGACCAGCGAAGACGGCAGAACCAGGGGCTGCGGAACACGGCAAATCCGGGCACTCATCCGCTGCAAACGCACCGGACGCAGCTGAGACCGATCCGGGCGTCGCAATGGCCGCCAGCACAAGCCACGGCAACTCGCAGCACGCTTCAGAGTCAGGCTCTGCAAAGGCGGCAAGCACGGAATCGACTGAAGCTGGGGGCAAACCGGGCGATGGCACGGGCGATAGCGGCGAGCATCACGCTTCGGCTTCGCACGCTGCGGGGGCAGTGAAGACGACAGAACCAACCACCGTGGACCACGGCAACTCGGAGGACGAGTTACACTCAACCTCTGCCAACGCATCGCAAGCAGCCGATATCGGAGAGCCGAGCGTCGCAGCCGGCGGTAACGCTGGACGCGGCAACTCGCAGCACGCTGCGCAACCTGCTGCAACTGCATCAGAAGACGCACACCCCGCCAAAGCTGCGTTGGAGACCGGCGGCCTGGACCAAGGACCGGTGTTCCGCTTCGATAGCGGACCAACTCCTTCGACTCTCGTTGCGGTCGTTGAGCCGAAACAGCTCAATAATCTGCTCGATCCGCACGTTCCGCCTGGTCAAGCGGAGGACCTCGTCAAACTCGTCCCTCATGCGCTGAACGGACACGCGGACGATCACGGCAATAACGGCGCGCATCAAGCCATTGTACCTGCGCATCATGATTTGCTGATCTGAACGGTGATCGCGACGGCGTCGACGATTCGTTCGCTCCGTCATATGCCTCGGCAAGGATCATTGCTGGACCGCTTGACGGAACTAGCCATCAAGCGCGTTGGCAGACGTGGAATCGCTAGGAACGATCGAAGCAAAGCCGGATTGGGCCCTAAACTTTTTGAAAGGGCCTCTCATGCGTCTAATCGCGTTCAGCTCCTGCTTGGCAGTCGTGCTATCCATTTCGTCCGCGGTTCACGCGCAATCCGCAACAGAGGATATCAAGTCCAAGGCGCAGCGGCTTGTCGCGCCTCTTGTCGAAAGTCGCGACAGCCGGCTGCAATCGGTCGCGACGTTTGAGCATCAGGTAACCGGCGTCACGGTCGCCCCGGACGGCCGTATCTTCGTGAACTTCCCGCGCTGGACGGAGGATACGCCGGTTTCGGTGGCCGAACTCATGCCGGACGGCTCGACCAGGCCATATCCCAATGAGGAATGGAACGGCTGGCGCAACGCGCGAATGTCCGAGGTATCGCCCAAGGATCACTTCGTCTGCGTTCAAAGTGTTGTTGCGGACCGGCGCGGATCGCTTTGGGTCGTCGATCCCGCGGCTCCCAATGCCGAGAAGACCGTGAAGGGTGGACCCAAGATCGTCGAGGTCGATCTGAAGTCGAACACTGTGAAGCGGACCTTTCCGATCGGGCCCGACGTCGCGGGTCCGGCCAGCTACCTCAACGACATCCGTATCGCCCCCGACGGAAAATTCGCGTATCTGACCGATTCCGGTTCGCCCGGCGGCCTGGTTGTTCTCAACATTGAGTCCGGGCAGGCTTGGCGTGTGCTGAGCGAGGATCCTTCGACCCAGTTCGATCCGAGCGTCACCGTAATGACAGATGGCCAGCCCTTGCGGCGGCCGGACGGACGGCAGCCCTTGTTCAATGCCGATAGTCTGGCGCTCTCGAAAGACGGCAACACCCTCTATTGGCAGGCCCTGACCGGAAAGACGCTCTACCGGATTGCGACGTCCAGTATCCAGAGTGCGGACGCGGCGGCTCACGCTCGCCCGGAAACAGTGGCAACGACGGAGCCCGTCGATGGGCTCTGGACCGGCGACCATGACGAAATCTATCTGAGCTCGATCGCCGACAATGCCGTCAAGGTCCTCAACCCCAGCGATGGGACCGTGCGACAGCTGTTGACGGATTCGCGCCTGCGCTGGCCGGACACCTTCTCGCAAGGTCCTGATGGCGCAATCTATGTCACCGCGTCGCATATCCAGGATTCGCCCTGGTTCCACATGGCCTGGACTGACAAGAACTTCACGCTGTTCAAGTTCATGCCCGGCGACGCGAACACCGTCGGGTCAAGTCGCGAGCCGAACCGGCAGTAAGCGCAAGGCTCCGGAAACGCCGCAGGGCGAGGAGGACAGATGGCCCATTGGGTTGAGCCTATAGCCGGCACGCTGCTGATGGCACTGATCCTTGCCGACGTATTCCTCACGGTTCTCTACGCACGCGCCGGCACCGGAATTATCAGCGACCGCCTGGCCAGACTGGTTTGGCTCGCGCTGCGCCGGCTTTCCTCGGCCGGCAACGGCAACCATCTGCTTTCATTCTGCGGCCCGTTGATCCTGGTCGCCTTGCTGTTCACCTGGTCTATTCTGCTCGCGCTTGGGGCTGCACTGATTGTGCACCCTCAGCTCGGGACCAGCATTACCAGCAGCAACCAGGAGACCCCAACTGACTTCGTGACCGCGCTTTATGTCGCCGGAAGCAGCCTGTCGATCGTAGGCGGCAGCAACTTTGGTCCGCAGAGTGCCGGAGCGAAGCTGTTGTTTGTTCTGAATTCGGTGATCGGGACCTCAGTCATATCGCTCACGATCACCTACCTGATGCAGATCTACGGCGCACTCAGGAGCAGGAACACGCTCTGCCTCAAGATTCACGCGCTTTGCGGTGAGACCGGCGATGCCGCGGATCTGCTCGGGCATCTGTTCGCAAATAACCAGCTGAGTGCGGGTTATAACAATTTGTCCGAGTTGGCCGCAGAGGTTACAGGCACCAAAGAAGCTCACCACTTCTATCCCGTCCTGTTCTACTTCCGCTTCCCTGAACCGTTCTACTCCGTCTCGCGGTCGTCACTGATCGTCCTCGATGCAGTCTCGCTGATCAGAAGTGCATTGCCGAAGGACGCCGATTGGCTCAAGCAATCCGGCGCAGTCACCCAACTATGGTCCTCCGCGCTGCTGCTTCTTTCGACCCTCAACAATGTTTTCCTGCATGAAAAAGCATCGGATGAAGCCGACGACGGAGATCGGCAAGTCTGGCGGGTCCGGTTCGACAATGCGCGACGGCGGCTGCGGCAAGCTGGCATCAGTGTAACCGACGACCTTCCGCATTCGTGCGAATCCTACATGGAACAACGAAGAAGGTGGGACTCTCTCGTTTGCGTGCTTGGCAATTCGATGGCTTACCGGCCTTCGGACATCGATCCGGCGATACAAAGGGCGTAAACCCCTGGCGGACTCTCGCAGGTCAAGTTCGCTTTGCTTGGCGGGCTCCGATTTTGGCGCGAGACTTCCCACAACCGAACCTCTCGGTGAGCGCACCTGGCCTGGTCGCGCGTCTCAGAAGCGCGACACCTTCGGCGGATCAGCCTCGTTGGGCAGAACTGTTTCAGGGTTGCAGCCGTGAGAGCAGACGTTGCCGATCCTGATCGCGACGTCGCTGCTCCATGCGCATCCGTTCGAGTTCGCCTTCCGCTTTGGCTGTGTCCTCGTTCTGGCGCTTCATTTCAATGATCAGCGCCTCCTGCTCAGCGAGCCGCCGTTCTCCCTCGACGACGTCGCGCTCGATCTGCCTCAACTCATCGTATATCGCCGTCGTGTACATCGCGATCCTCGCGCGGCCGTGCTGCAGAAGGCACGCCGCAAAGTAGCTTTCGCCTCTTGCCGGGCGTTATCGGGGCCGCGCAGTGCGGCCACGACCGCGGCACGAGGCGCATGACTTTCAACTCAACCAGCTTCGCGAACGTTCCGGCTGATGCCATTTTTTCCCGAGCTTTGATCGGTTGAACGAGCGGCCGTGTTGTAATCATTTTGGCGGAAGCGGCTCACCCAACACGCGACTGCTTGGAACGGATCTCGTCACGGGGACAATGCGCTCGGCTCACGGCGGCGCTTCAGCCAAGTTGCAAACAAGCGGTCGGCACAATATCGTCGATCATCCGCGCCCATGTCTTCCGCGCCGATGCCTGACGTCCAATCTCCCAGGAGCCAACACGATGAATGTGGTCTCAGTGCCCGGCGGGATCCATCGCCCTCCAGGGAAGGTCGATATCCCGTCCGCCTGGCGGGGCGCTGAGATGAAAGCCAATCCCGATCGATGGTTGATATCGCTTGCTGCCGGCGAGATCGCGGAACTTGAGGGCGCGGCTGAAACTTATCTTGGCAGAAACAAGAAAATCGCCGAGATCACGAAGGAAAGCTTTCCGCTTCCCCGCTTCGGCGCGCATCTGGAAGAGCTTAAGACAACGCTCCTGGCTGGTCTTGGCTTTGAAGTCATCCGCGGCCTGCCGGTGGCAAACTATAGCCAGGAGTTCGCCGCTACGATCTTTTGCGGAGTAGGCGCGCACCTCGGATCGGCGCGATCTCAGAATGCAGCGGGGCACATTCTCGGTCACGTCCGTGACACCGGCGCCAATGCGAAGGATCCGAACACCCGCATTTATCAAACTTCGGAACGGCAAACATTCCATACGGATTCGTCCGACGTGGTTGGATTGTTATGCATTCGCGAGGCGATGGAGGGAGGGGATTCCCTCCTTGTCAGTACGACGACAATCTACAACGAGATGTTTGACAGACGTCCCGACCTTGCCGCTCTCTTGTTTGATCCGATCGCGACAGACCGGCGAGGCGAGGTGCCGGAGAACGAAAAGCCATATCTTGAAATCCCCGTGCTGAATTGGCATGCGGGGTTCCTGACCGGGTTCTATCAGCGCCAGTATATCGATAGTGCGCAGCGCTTTCCCGATGCGCCGAGACTGACGCCGGCTCACGTCGAGGCGCTCGATCTCTTCGACACGCTCGCAAATGATCCCACTCTGCATTTCGGCATGCGGCTTCAGCCGGGTGACATGCAGTTCGTTTACAATCATGCCTTGCTGCATGACCGGACCGGATTCCGCGATTGGCCCGATGCAGGCCAGAAGCGTCATCTGTTGCGCCTTTGGCTCAGCATGGAAGGCGACCGGCCGCTGCCCGATTGTTTCAAACAGCGCTATGGCTCGATTGAGATTGGCAACCGTGGCGGCATCATCACCAAAGGTACCAGTTTGAACGTTCCGTTGGATTGACGTTCCGGGTGGTTTGAACCGGAAGCCTGGACCCAACCTGGCCTCGCAAGCTCAAGCCGCAAGATCAGGCCGGCCCCCCTTCCAGAGCGCCAGGCTGAAACTATCGACGTGGTTCGATGTGACCGGGGCGAGTACCCAAAAATGCCGCATCTCGGCGTAGAGCGGACATACGCATGACCCGAGCTACTTGAATGCTGCCGTCTCGGCCGGGGCGGGTGTACTTGGCCGCACGAATACAATGGTGGAGTTCACTGGAATTTCCGCGTTCTCGCGGGTGCCCTGGCCGATGAGAATGAGGCCTGCTCCACCATTGGCTACCGTCAGGATGACCGGTTCACCCGCCCATGTCCTGATCGGCTCCATCCCGATGATGAGAAACTCACCGATTGGCTGGTCCAAGTACTGAAGTCTCAGCTGCGGAGCAATTTCTGCGGGCGCAAGCCCGAAGCCCAGCCGTTGCGCGCGCGCATGGATTTCGGTCAACGACGCTGTCTCGCCCTCGAAGCCGAGCTCAGCGGCCGAGATAGGGACGAGCTCCACGTCCGTTTTCTTGCCACTCAGAGTAAAAGCCGGCCGCGCAAGGACTTCAGCAGCGGCGCTTCCGACGTCGCAGCCCATTGCACTCATCGCCTTGCGAAGGGCGCGCATGTCCCTGAACGTCCCTATCGCAATCGTCTTCCACAGCCGAACATCGGCGGCCGAACTGACGGGAGTCTGCGATCGCGGCACCGGAGGAGCGGTCTTGAGGTCCAGGTGATTGCGCAGAACGTCCTGCGCGGTGCATTGAGCTTTGGCCTCGCTTGCGAAAGCGAGGATAAGCGCGCCACAGAGCAGCAGGGCAATGACGCCGCTGTCCCGGTCTGTCGAACGATTCGGCCTCGCGATGTTTCGGTGCGAGGCGATGTAGTCGATCTCGCCACGCGTCGTGCCGATGTCCATGAGTTCCCTGTCGCTGAGGCAGCACAGGGTTGCTTGTGCACTCCGGCGTCTGCGGCGCTCCCGCCATGTGCTCAAGAATTGCCGGACCAGGCTGACAACGCGCTGCGTTGATCCGAAGGGCCGTCGCATCCCCGCGGCGCCATAGATCGCGCTCATCGCAATCTCCTTTGGCTTGCTTCTCACCGAGGGCTAAGGTGCCAATGCTTGGTCCGGCACGCTTGACGAGGGGCTTACATTTTTCTTACCGGCGGCTTATTCTTTGCGTCCAGCCGGTGCGGGGGCGTTTCCGTGCGGCTGACGTCGGCCGATCCCGCGACGCTGGGCAAGGCACACTTGATATTCGGCTTACATTTTTCCGTTCGAAGGCCTATCCTCCGCCGGACAATCGCTGCGGCGCTCTCGGCAGTAGAGGGCAAGCCTGGGGAATGGTGCCATGCGCTATTTCTTCGAGGACTGTATGCTGGATACCGACCGGCGCGAGTTGCGGCGCGGGGCTGATGCCGTGCCTACGACGCCACAGGTACTTGATCTGCTCGGCTATTTGATCCGCAGCAGGGATCGCGTCGTCAGCAAGGATGATCTCATAAACGCGATTTGGAATGGTCGGATCGTGTCCGATGCGGCCCTGACGACCCGATTGAACGCGGTCCGACGCGCGATCGGTGACTCAGGCGTGCAACAACGTCTTATCAAGACATTTCCACGAAAGGGCTTTCGTTTCGTGGGCGCTGTCCACGATGACGAGCGATGTCCCGAAACTGCGGTGACATCAGGCGCCCTCGCAGAACCGTCGAATCTTGCGCGCGCAGCCGCGGAGGCAGCGGTTTTGGTCCCGGAGTTCTCCGAAAAAGTAGCTTTCAAATGGCGGCCCAAGAACTGGGTGCGTCACATCAGAGGCCCTCTGAAGTTCGTCGGCGGGACGCTGGCGTCGGTGGCTGCCATCGGTGCAATTGCCGGCGGCCTTGTCGGTTATTGGAATGTCTGGAAGACGCTCCGTACCGACGCGGTTCAGGAAGCTCGAGAGCTTCACGGACAGCCGAAAGTCAGGCCCGAGATCGCGCATCGTCTCTCTCTCATCGTGTTGCCCTTCGCCAACCTCACCAACGATCCAGAGCAGGATCACCTTGCCGATGCCATCACGACAGATTTGACGACCGATCTTGCGCGAGCGCCCGCCACTTTCGTCATCGGACGCGAGGCCGCCCGCACCTACAAGAATAAGTCGATCGATCTGAAGCAGCTTGGAACGGATATCGGCACCCGCTGGGCGGTGCGCGGCGCGGTGAAGCGCAGCGGAGATCAGGTGCGGATCAGCGTATCGCTGACTGATCTTCAGACTGCGCACGACGTATGGTCCGACCGGTTCGACGGCGATCGGACAGATCTAGCCATCTTGCAGAAGAATATCACGGTGCGGCTCCTCTGTGTTGCGCACCTGCAGCTCCGCCAATACGAAGAAGCCATCGAACCGTGTAGCCGATCGCTAAATATCGGCGCGGGCCTTCAGGCTTACACAAGCTAATCTCGGCCTACGGCCGACGGGACAAATGGGAATTGCCGTGACAGTGCTGGCTGCACCACTTACGTGAGACACGATGATCCTGAAAGTATCCGCCGAGGAATCCCGTCAGCAAGGTAACGGATGCTGACAAGAGGACGAATCCGGACAACGTCCTCGTCGGCCGTTCTGCCATGCAGCGATGTCCGCTATCGCGCCATTGTTGGCGAAGAAGCGGACATCATGCGCGCCGGAGCTGTGCGCTCCGATCAAACTAGATGCGGCTTCAGCCGCGCTTACTCCTCGTCTTCGTCGTCTTCATCCTCGTCTTCGTCGTCGAGCTCTTCCAGGTGCTCGAGCACCGCAAGCGGGAGCGTCTCGCGAAACAGATCGCCTTCCGCGCCCATCCAGAGACAGATCACGTCGTCGCCTTTCACGTCCGCGACGGTGAGCGGCTGCCCGCCGGATTTCAGCATGACGATATCGCCGGCTTTTAGTTCCATGGATGGTCCTTTCGGGTTGATTGACGGTGAAGCTAGCAAACCGGCATGATGACATGCCAATCACGGGCTACTCGGTCGGTTTATGTGTTGCGGTAGCGCGCATCCGCCGGCCGGACTGCTGAAACGTCGATCAGAGAGCTTTAGGCCGGAGCGATCCCATCACGAGAGGCAATGGCGCCTGTTCGATGGATGGCGCAAGGGCTCTTCCGTCCCGTGCGTCGCGACCATGACACCATGCGCCTGTTTTGCCCGACGGAGCAAACGATTTTGTCAGATCCGCAGTTTACGCTTGCCGCAAGTCCTTGATTTTGCTGCGGCCGTCTACTGTGCATGGGGTTGTTTTCGATGTTTTTGTTTGCGCACCCTGATTGCAGTCAGCCCGGCACCAGTTCTGTCAGCGAGCGGATGATGCGGTCGGGCTTGACGATCGAGCCTTCGGGCAGGCCGTCGCCATGCACGTCGATCCAGATCGAGTAGATGCCGAGACGCTGCGGAGTCACCACTTCCCATTCCAGATTGTCGCCGATCATCCAGGTATCCTCGGCGGTGACGCCGAGCGCGTCCATCGCGTGCAGATAGGCGCGCTCCTCGGGCTTGCCGAAGCCGTGCTCGCCCTCGATCTGGATGTGATGGAAGCGATGCGCCAGCTCGAAGCGCTCCACCTTGGCGCGCTGAGTGTCGGCGGCGCCGTTGGTCACCAGCGCGAGCTTGATGCCGAGCGCCTTGAGCCTGTCGATGGCGTCATGTGCGCCCGGGAAGACGAACATCTCCTCCTCGCGATAGGCGGTGAAACGGTCGGCGAGACGAATGGCGAGGTCGTCGGGCAGGGCACGATGACCGGCGGCCGCGAGCGCGGCGAAGCCGCCCTTGACGGTGAGATGGCGGGCCTCGGCGAGCTTCATCCGCCAGGAGGCGTCCGCATTGGCCCAGAAGTTTTTCGCGAACGATAGGACGGTGCTTGCGACCAGTTGCGGCGGCAGCGGCGCGAGCTCCTCCGCGAACTCCGCTGTGATCGTGTTCCAGGCGATCTCGGGCCGCGCATAGGCCGACAGGATGGTGTCGTCCATGTCGATCAGCATGGCGCGCGGCAGCGGCCTCATTGCGGGCTTCATCGTCGTCATGGCCACTTCACCTCCGGCGGCAGCGACGACAGGATCGAATCCACATTGCCGCCGGTCTTGAGACCGAAGATGGTGCCGCGGTCGTAGAGCAGGTTGAACTCGACATAGCGGCCGCGCCGGATCAATTGCTCTTCGCGATCCTCCGCGGTCCAGCTGGTCTCGAAATTGCGCCGCACGATGTTGGGATAGATCTTCAGGAAAGCGCGGCCGACATCGCGGGTGAAGGCGAGGTCGGCGTCCCAGTCGCCGCTATCGTGCCAGTCGTAGAAGATGCCGCCGATGCCGCGCGCCTCTTTGCGGTGCGGCAGGTGGAAATACTCGTCGCACCACTTCTTGTACTTGTCGTAATCGGCGACGCCGTTCGGCTGCGTGCAGGCCTGTTTCATTGCGGCGTGGAAGGCGATGCTGTCGGCATCGTCCTGCGTGCGCCGGCGGTCGAGCACCGGTGTGAGATCGGCGCCGCCGCCGAACCAGGCTTTCGTGGTGACGACGAAGCGCGTGTTCATGTGCACCGCGGGCACGTGCGGATTGCGCAGATGCGCGATCAGCGAGATGCCGGAGGCCCAGAACTTCGGGTCGTCCGCCGCACCTGGAATCTGCGCGCGAAACTCGGGCGCGAATTCGCCGTGCACGGTGGAGCAGTGCACGCCGACCTTCTCGAACAGACGGCCGGACATCATCGACATCACGCCGCCGCCCCCGGCCGCGCCGGTATGATCGGTACGCTGCCACGGCGTGCGTTTGAAGCGGCCCGGCTCGCCCGGATAAAGGCTTTGCGGGGCATCGTCCTCCAGCCGCTCGAAGCTCGCGCAGATGTCGTCGCGCAGGGCTTCGAACCAGGCGCGTGCGCGCGTCTTGCGGTCTTCGATCGTAGAAACGTCCATATGCAAATCCCAACGAACCGGCTCGTAGGGTGGGCAAAGGCGCGCTTGCGCCGTGCCCACCATCGATCACCGTTTATCTTGAATGGTGGGCACGCTGCGCTTTGCCCACCCTACGAATTCTAGCCTTGCGGGCCGTAATAGGTACAGCTCTCGTTGCAACTGTCGCGGTGGATGCTGACGCGGGTGAGCTTGCCGATAGGGGCGAGCCGCTCCCAGACGAAGCGCGAGAGGTTTTCCAGCGTCGGCGTGCCCAGCGCCTCGATCTTGTTGAGGTACTTGTGGTCCAGAATCATGCGCACGTCCTCGATGGCGCGCTGGACCAGGCCGAGATCGACCACCATGCCGGTTTTGGGATCGGGCGTGCCGCGCAGCGTCACCTCGGCGCGGAAGGAGTGGCCGTGGATCTCTTCGCTATCAGCGCCGAACGTCGTTCCCGACAATGAGTGCGCCGCCTCGAAGCGAAACGATTTCGTCAATTCCCACATCTGTTCGAAAACCAATCCTATCTGATACCGAGCGACTTATGCGTCTGCACGCTGAGCCGCCATTGCGGATGATTGAGGCAATAGTCGATTGCGCCCGCGGTGTTTTGGGCGACCTCGGGCCCGTCCATCGGCTGCAGCGAGAAGCGCTCGAAGGCGAGATCCGCGAAGGCCTCGGGCATGGCGAGCGGCTGCGGATAGACCAGCTTCAGCTCGTGGCCGCGCCGGATCACCAGATCGCTGCCGCCCTTCGGGCTGACGCAGATCCAGTCGAGCCTCTCGGGCGGGGCGATGGTGCCGTTGGTCTCGACCCCGATCTCGAAGCCGCGGGCATGGAGCGCGTCGACCAGCGCGGCATCGACCTGGAGCAGCGGCTCGCCGCCGGTGAGCACCACGTAACGGTTGTCGGCCGACGCCGTCCATTGCGCCGCGATGGTGCCGGCGAGTTCCGCGGCCGAGGCATAGCGCCCGCCGAGCGTGCCGTCGGTGCCGACGAAATCGGTGTCGCAGAATTTGCAGGTGGCCTCGCTGCGGTCGGCCTCGCGCCCGCTCCAGAGATTGCAGCCGGCAAAACGGCAAAACACGGACGCGCGCCCGGCATGGGCGCCTTCGCCTTGCAGGGTCAGGAAGATTTCCTTGACCGCGTAACTCAACCGTCTCTCCTCAACATCTCAAACTTGCGGGTTCCGGAGCTGCCGCAGCGCTTCGCCTGCGGCCATCGCCGCGGTCATGGCGACATTGAGCGACCGCAGCCCCGGAGCGATCGGGATCACCAGCCGCGCGTCCGCCGCCTCGACCACCGCCTCGGTGACGCCGGCGCTCTCGCGCCCGAATAGCAGGATGTCCGCCGTCTGGTAACGGAAATCGCGGTAGTCGGTCGCCCCTTTGGTGGTGAACAGCAGCAGGCGGGCGCCCTGCGCCGCGCGCCATTGCTCGAATTTCGACCAGGAGTCGTGCCTGACGATGCTGACCTGATCGAGGTAGTCCATTCCCGCCCGGCGGAAATGCCGGTCGGAGACGGGGAAGCCCGCCGGCTCGATGATATGGGCGGCCACGCCCAGACAGGCGCAGAGCCTGAGAATCGTGCCGGTGTTCTGGGGGATGTCAGGTTGGAAAAGCGCTATCTGCATGGGCTCTGCATGGGCTGTATCGGTTCGGTGCGGGCCGGAAATGTCTCAATAAAACATCGCTGGCCGCGGAATTCGTGCATTGCACGCTCCCGCGCCGATAGCGGGCTTGCGCTCGCCCGGCAAGGGTGCCAATAGAACGATTCTGGACTGCTGTTTTCGCCTTGTTTTGGTGGGGGCACGCGAAGTTCTGCCGCCGCGGGGGGCCGCGGGCGCCGGCAGGCTGTTCTGGGGACCTTGGGGGCTCCTGGAGCGGTTCCGCCGGCTGCATAAGAAGAAAGGGTTGGAATCGTGACGACAGCGTCTTCGGCGGACCATCCGACACGCCGTGATTTCTTATTCGTTGCAACGGGGGCAGCTGCAGCAGTAGGGGGCGCAGCCGCGCTCTGGCCCTTCATTTCCCAAATGAATCCTGATGCGTCGACCATCGCCGCCGGTGCGCCGATCGAGGTCGATCTCAGCCCGGTCGCCGAGGGGCAGGACATCAAGGTGTTCTGGCGCGGCAAACCGATCTATATCAGCCACCGCACCAAGAAGCAGATCGACGAGGCGCGCGCCGTCAACGTGGCGAGCCTGCCCGATCCGCAGTCCGACGAGGCCCGGGTCAAGTCCGGCCACGAGCAGTGGCTGGTCGTGATCGGCATCTGCACCCATCTCGGCTGCATCCCGATCGCACATGAAGGCAATTACGACGGGTTCTTCTGCCCCTGCCATGGTTCGCAGTACGATTCGTCCGGCCGCATCCGCCAGGGGCCCGCGCCCGCGAACCTGCCGGTGCCGCCGTACCAGTTCGTTTCCGACACCAAAATCCAGATCGGCTGAGCCTCGGGCCCTCGTCCGAAGCTTCGCGCCGTCTCGTCGTACTATTTCCTCAGGATCGCATCATGAGCGGACCATCCGACTACCAGCCGAGCAATCCGGCCCTGCAATGGATCGAGCGACGTCTGCCGATCCTCGGCCTCATGCACTCCTCTTTCGTGGTCTATCCCACCCCGCGCAACCTGAACTATTGGTGGACCTTCGGCGCCATCCTCTCCTTCATGCTGGGGATCCAGATCCTGACCGGCGTGATCCTGGCGATGCACTACACGCCGCACGCCGACCTCGCCTTCAAGTCGGTCGAGCTGCTGGTCCGTGACGTCAATTACGGTTGGCTGCTGCGCAACATGCACGCCGTCGGCGCCTCGATGTTCTTCGTCGCCGTCTACGTCCACATGCTGCGCGGCCTCTATTACGGCTCCTACAAGGAGCCGCGCGAAGTGCTCTGGATCCTCGGCGTCATCATCTACCTGCTGATGATGGCGACGGGCTTCATGGGCTACGTGCTCCCCTGGGGCCAGATGAGCTTCTGGGGCGCCACCGTCATCACCAATCTGTTCTCCGCCATCCCCTATGTCGGCGAGAGCATCGTGACGCTCTTGTGGGGCGGCTATTCGGTCGGCAACCCGACGCTGAACCGCTTCTTCTCGCTGCACTATCTGCTGCCGTTCTTGATCGCGGGCGTCGTCGTGCTCCACGTCTGGGCGCTGCATGTCTCCGGCCAGAACAACCCTGATGGCGTCGAGCCCAAGACGGAGAAGGACACGGTTCCGTTCACGCCGCATGCGACCATCAAGGACATGTTTGGCGTGTCCTGCTTCATGCTGCTCTACGCCTGGTTCATCTTCTACATGCCGAACTACCTCGGTGACGCCGACAATTACATTCCCGCGAACCCGGGCGTGACGCCGCCGCACATCGTGCCAGAATGGTATTATCTGCCGTTCTACGCAATCCTGCGCTCGATCCCGAACAAGCTCGCGGGCGTGATCGGGATGTTCTCGGCGATCATCATCCTGTGCTTCCTGCCCTGGCTTGATGCTGCCAAGACCAAATCGTCGAAGTACCGTCCGCTGGCCAAGCAGTTCTTCTGGATCTTCGTCGCGGTCTGCATCCTGCTCGGCTATCTCGGCGCGCAGCCGCCGGAAGGCATCTACGTGATCGCCGGCCGGGTCCTGACGTTCTGCTACTTCGCCTACTTCCTGATCGTGCTGCCGCTGCTCTCGCGCATCGAGAAGCCGCGGCCGGTGCCGAACTCGATCTCGGATGCCGTCCTGGCCAAAACCGGAAGCAGGTCGACGCCGATGGTGTCGAGCGCGATCGTGCTTGCGCTGGCGGGCGCTTTGTTTGCGGGCTCCGCCGACAACGCGCGTGCCTCCGAAGGCAGCGACAAGCCGCCGGGCAACAAATGGTCGTTCGCCGGTCCGTTCGGCAAGTACGACCGCGGCGCGTTGCAGCGCGGCCTGAAGGTCTACAAGGAAGTCTGCGCCAACTGCCACGGCCTGTCCTACGTCGCCTTCCGCAACCTCGCGGAAGCTGGTGGTCCCGGCTATTCGGTCGCGCAGGCTGCGGCCTTCGCCTCCGACTACAAGGTCAAGGACGGCCCGAACGACGCGGGTGACATGTTCGAACGCCCGGGCCGACCGGCGGATTATTTCCCCTCGCCATTCCCGAACGAGCAGGCCGCGCGTGCGGCGAACGGCGGCGCGGCGCCGCCTGATCTGTCGCTGATCACCAAGGCGCGCTCCTACGGCCGCGGCTTCCCCTGGTTCATCGTCGACTTCTTCACTCAGTATCAGGAGCAGGGCCCGGACTACGTCTCGGCGGTGCTCCAGGGCTTTGAGGACAAGGCGCCCGAAGGCGTGACCATCCCGGAGGGCTCCTACTACAACAAGTATTTCCCGGGCCACGCCATCAAGATGCCGAAGCCGCTCAGCGATGGCCAGGTCACCTATGACGACGGCTCGCCGACCACGATCGCGCAATATTCCAAGGACGTCACCACGTTCCTGATGTGGACCGCCGAACCCCACATGGAAGCGCGCAAGCGCCTCGGTTTCCAGGTCTTCATCTTCCTGATCATCTTCGCCGGCCTGATGTACTTCACCAAGAAGAAGGTCTGGGCCGACTCGCACTGAGCGGCCCGAGGCGAGAATGAAGAGGCCCCCGCGAGGGGGCTTTTTTGTTGGGCACGAGAGTGTGTTGTCAGGCGCGATTGCCTATCGCGCGCTCAAACGCCAAAATGCCGCGAACTCAAAAACTCGTCGGAGGACACCATGGGAACCGCCATCACCTTCAAGCGCCCGGACGGCAAGGACGCATCGGGGTATCTCGCCAATGCCGCGCGCGGCAACGCGCCGGGCGTGGTCGTCATCCAGGAATGGTGGGGCCTGTCGGACCAGATCAAGGGTCTCTGCGACCGCTTCGCGCTGGCCGGTTTCGATGCGCTCGCGCCTGATCTCTACAAAGGCAAGGTGGTGCCGTATCACGACACCGACGCGGCGCGGCAAAGAGATGAACTCGCTCGACTTCATGGACGCCACCACGCAGACCGTGCGCGGCGCCACGCAATATCTGTCGCGCAACGGCGCCAAGGTCGGGCTAACCGGCTTCTGCCTCGGCGGCGCCGTCACCATCATCGGCGCGGTGCACGTGCCGGAGCTCGCGGCCGGCGTGGTGTTCTACGGCATTCCGCCGGAGCAGGCGGCGAAGCCCGCCGACGTCAAGATCCCGCTCCAGGCCCATTTCGCCAACAAGGACGATTGGTGCACGCCGGAGCTGGTCAACGGCTTCGAAAAGGCCATGAAGGCCGCCGGCAAGTCGCTGGAGCTGTTCCGCTATGACGCCGAGCACGCCTTCGTCAACGAGCAGCGCCAGGCGGTCCACGACCGCGAAGCCGCCGAGCTCGCCTGGGGCAGGGCGACGGAATTTTTCCGAAAGCATCTGGGGTAGGCCGGGCGGCGGCGCGCCGCGATATGCGCTAGCGCCGCATCGCGTTTGAAAATCGATCACTGCAATCATAGAGTGCAGTCGCAGGGGTTTCCACCATGCCACTGCAGGAGAGCACGATGATTGTGGAAGGCCGCTTGACCAAGGTTGTGGTGTCCCGCGAAGCGCTGGAGGCGGCTCGGGACCCCCAGAAGGCCCATTATCTCACTGGCGCTGTGGTCGACTATGTCAGCCGAATTCAGCATTTCGGCGTCTACACGAGAGGTGAACTCCCGGCCGTGGCCATACAGGCCTATCATGCCGACTTCTATCTCGCTCAGGTCTGCAACGGCGGTCACAGCCAGTTCATCGGCAACACAGGGGCTCGCGATGCTCCCAACGACGTCCGGCGATGCACTCGCTGGATTGGAGGCGATGGGAGCGAGCGCGCAACACCAGATCTTGCAGGAGATGATCGCCTGGGTAGAGGCACATCCCGACGAGGCTGCGCTGCAGACCGGATTCGAAAACCGCGCCGCGGCGCTCAGCGCGCTTGATGAGCGCTTCTATGCGGTAGAACGAGAGCAGCCAATGATACCACTCGCGGCCCGATGGATCGCGAGCTGGCCCGAATTGCACGCCGTCGCGCAGGAGCAGTATGCTTCTGAAATCGAGCGGCTTGCGCAGCTTAACCCACATCTGTCCCACCGCCGGATCTGGCAAAGCGTTCGCCACATCAGCTTCCAGATGACTGACGATTTGCAGATCACGATCGCGGCGGCCTGTGGGGCGGTGAGGCCTGACCCGGAGCTCAAGGTCATGGTGCTTCCAGGATTCGACACGGATGTGGAGGGGCAGCAATGCACGGCGTTCGTCGTAAGGACCAACAAGGGCTCGCGGCTATGCGCCTTTGACGAGGCGGGTGGACGATTTTATGAACTTGCGAAGCCCCCTACGATAGTGGGCGCGCGGCTGTCGACTGTGGGGACTGACACGATCCAGAATTTCTCGAGAATTGCCGAGCAAAACTTTGCGGCCGAAGCGATCGACCTGCTGTTGCGGAAGTTAAGTCTGGGTCCCACGGCGGTGATCACGGCCTTGAGCGTCAGCGACGATCGAGCCAGTTGGTGTGCGGTCACAGGAGAGACCAGCGTTTTGGTCGAAACATTTGGCGACCGCGCCCAGGTCATCGGATCTGACGGTGAACTCGTGCTCACGGTCATGCGAGACGAAATCGAGCGTCATGCCGCAGACGCGGCCGTTGGGCGCGACAGCCTGCAAGACCGGCCATAACCCTCGCGATTTGCGCCATTTTGCGGTTGAGGCGACCGAGCCACCCTTGACGCCGTCCCCGGGCCATGGTGAGTATCCGCCCCATGAGCACCGCCGTCCGCCCATCCCGTCTTTGGTGGCGCACCTCCTAAGAGGTGGCCGGTGCGATTTATTCTCCCAAAATCGTCTGAGGTCGCCCACGCAGTGCGGCGGCCTGATCGTTTGTCCTGTGTGGCGTTCCCTCGACAAGTTTCGTAAGAGGACCCCATGAACAGGACCGTCTTTGCCCTTCCGGCTCGAAGCGACTATGTGACCCGCGCGGGGCTTGCGATCACGCGCGTGGCGGAACAGTTTTCCGGCGGCGCCAACCGGCTCGACGATCTCGTCAGCCTGCTCGACCGCCGCCGCGGCGTGGTGCTGTCGTCGGGTACGACCGTGCCCGGCCGCTACGAGAGTTTTGACCTCGGCTTCTCCGACCCGCCGCTCAAGCTCGAGACCACCGGCGTCAATTTCAAGCTGGAAGCGCTGAACGCGCGCGGGGAGGTGCCGATCGCCTTCCTCGCCGACGTCTTGCGCGAACCCTGCGTCGTGATCTCCGAGACGACGCCCACGCGCCTTGCCGGTCATATCATTCGCGGCGAAGCCCCGATCGACGAAGACCAGCGCACGCGGCGCGCCAGCGTGATGTCGCTGGTGCGCGATCTCGTCGCCGCGTTCTCCGCCAACGACGACGGCGTGCTCGGCCTGTTCGGCGCCTTCGCCTACGACCTCGTGTTCCAGATCGAGGACCTCGTGCAGAAGCGCGCGCGCGAGAGCGACCAGCGCGACGTCGTGCTCTACGTGCCCGACCGCCTGCTCGCCTATGACCGCGCCACCGGCCGCGGCGTCGTGCTCACTTACGATTTCGTGTGGAAGGGCAAGTCCACCGCGGGCCTGCCGCATGAGACCGCCGAGAGCCCATACCTCAAGACACCGCGCCAGGGCTTTGCCGATCACGCGCCCGGCGAATATCAGGCTACGGTCGAGACCGCGCGCGCTGCCTTTGCGCGTGGCGATCTGTTCGAGGCGGTGCCAGGGCAACTCTTCGCCGAGCCCTGCGATCGCTCGCCGGCGGAAGTGTTCCAGCGGCTCTGCGTCATCAACCCGTCGCCGTACGGCGCCCTGATGAATCTTGGCGAGGGCGAATTTCTCGTCTCGGCCTCACCGGAAATGTTCGTGCGCTCGGACGGACGCCGGGTCGAGACCTGCCCGATCTCGGGTACGATCGCGCGCGGTACCGATGCGATCGGCGATGCCGAGCAGATCCGCCAGCTCCTGAACTCCGAGAAGGACGAGTTCGAGCTCAACATGTGCACCGACGTCGACCGCAACGACAAGGCGCGCGTCTGCGTTCCCGGCACCATCAAGGTGCTGGCGCGTCGGCAGATCGAGACCTATTCAAAACTCTTCCACACCGTCGACCATGTCGAAGGCATGCTGCGTCCCGGCTTCGATGCGCTCGATGCGTTCCTCACCCATGCCTGGGCGGTCACCGTCACCGGCGCGCCAAAACTCTGGGCGATGCAGTTCGTCGAGGATCACGAGCGCTCGCCGCGCCGCTGGTATGCCGGCGCGATCGGGGCGGTGAATTTCGACGGCAGCATCAATACCGGTCTCACCATCCGTACCATCCGGATGAAGGAAGGCCTTGCGGAAGTGCGCGTCGGCGCCACCTGTTTGTTCGACTCCGATCCCGCCGCCGAGGACCGCGAATGCCAGGTCAAGGCCGCAGCCCTGTTCCAGGCGCTGCGCGGCGATCCGCCGAAGCCGCTGTCGGCCTTTGCGCCCGATGCCACCGGAAGCGGCAAGCGGGTGCTGCTGATCGACCATGACGACAGCTTTGTGCATATGCTGGCCGATTACTTCCGTCAGGTCGGCGCCGACGTCACCGTGGTCCGCCATGTGCATGCGCTCGACATGCTCAAGCAGAAGCGGTGGGATTTGCTGGTGCTGTCGCCCGGGCCCGGCAGGCCTGAGGATTTCGGGATCAAGAAGACCATCGACGCGGCACTGGAGAACAAGCTGCCGGTGTTCGGCGTCTGCCTCGGCGTCCAGGCGATCGGCGAGTATTTCGGCGGCGAGCTCGGGCAGCTCACGCATCCCGCCCACGGCCGGCCCTCGCGGGTTCAGGTGCGCGGCGGGCGGCTGATGCGCAATCTGCCGAACGAGATCGTGATCGGCCGCTATCACTCGCTCTATGTCGAGCGCGACAGCATGCCGGAGGTGCTATCCGTCACCGCCAGCACCGAGGACGGCGTCGCCATGGCGCTCGAGCACAAGACCCTGCCGGTCGCCGGCGTGCAATTCCATCCGGAATCGCTGATGTCGCTCAGCGGCGAGGTGGGCTTACGAATTGTCGAGAACGCGTTCCGTTTGGACGCGCGCGCTGATTGAGAGGCACCATGACTTTTGACCACGATCTGAAGGCGAGCGTCCGCACCATCCCGGACTACCCGAAACCCGGGATCTTGTTCCGCGACATCACCACGCTGCTCGCGGATGCGCGTGCGTTCCGCCGCGCGGTCGACGAGCTCGTCAATCCCTGGGCCGGCAACAAGATCGACAAGGTCGCCGGCATGGAAGCGCGCGGCTTCATCATCGGCGGCGCGGTGGCGCACCAGGTGTCGGCCGGCTTCGTGCCGATCCGGAAAAAGGGCAAGCTGCCGCACACCACCGTGCGGATCGCTTACTCTCTCGAATACGGCATCGACGAGATGGAGATGCATGTCGACGCCATCCAGCCCGGCGAGCGCGTGATCCTGGTCGACGACCTCATCGCCACCGGCGGCACCGCGGAAGGCGCGGTGAAATTGCTGCGCCAGATCGGCGCCAATGTGGTCGCCGCCTGCTTCATCATCGACCTGCCCGATCTCGGCGGCGCCGCCAAGCTGCGCGCGATGGACGTGCCGGTGCGCACGCTGATGACGTTCGAGGGGCACTGAGCCAGGACGCCGAGGAATATCGCCCGGGTAAATTCTCGCCTAGGACCGTTGCAGGATCAGGCTGAGCTCGAGCTCGCGGAAGGCGAGATAATTGCGCCGGGTCCACTGGTGCAGCTCGGTCGAGGCATCCTTCTCCTGGCGCAGATAGCCGGTAAAGGAGAAGTTCAGGCGGCCGATATAGGTCTTCAGGAAGCCGGGCAGCGCCGGCAGGCGCAACAGCCGGCCGCCGGCCATCGCTGCCGGCAGCTCGCCGCGCACGATGTGCTCGTTGTCCACCGTGATCAGATTGATCCGCGGGATCTGTTCGCGCAGCATCTCGTGGGCGCGAGCCGAGACGCGGTCGGTGTCGGCGACGAACAGGATCATCGGCGCGACGTGGCGGCGCGCCGCCTCTTTCCACAGGCCGATTTCCTCGGTCATCTTGAAGAACTCGTCGAAAGCGTGGAAGCCGAGGTCGATCACCTTGGCAACCCCGTCATCGACGATGACGCGATCCATCAGCTGCATCTTGCCATAGGTGTCGATCACGTCGGCGGTCTCCGTGATCTTCGGCAGATAGTCGAGCAGCGACGGCTCCTTCAAGTTGACGTCGAAGGCCACGACGTTGCCGTTCTTGAGCAGCAAAAATTCGCTCAAAAGCCGCGCCAGCAGGGTCTTGCCGACCTGCGGGCGGGGCGAGCAAATGATGTAGAGGGGCGTCGCGGGCATCGATAGCTATATCAGTCGAACTTGGCGACCAATCCAGCCGTATCCGCCCGGCTTGCGCAACTATTTTTCGCTGTTGCGGCTCCCGGATTTCGTCGAGCCGACGATATCGGTCAGCCGGATCCGGTCGAATTCGCTCCAGACGTTCGCAAGCCAATGCCGGACATAGCCGCGCAGCACGAACGAATAGTTCGCGGCCTCGTCGTTGATGCCCTTGTTGGCGACGAATTTCAGGAACGGGACGGAGGACACCTCGACCTGCTCATAGGCCATTTCGTTGAGCTTGGGGATGGTCAGCTCGGTCGCGTCCTTGATGCGGTTGAAATACGATTGGTAGGTCGCCTGATCCCACTGGAAGAACTGGGTATCGTTGATGAAGTTCTTCACCAGGAAGTATTTGGCACCCCCCATGAAGCCCGCGGTCTCGGCGATTTCGTCCAGAGAAGCGATCGAGGGTCCGAGGATGTGGAACACGGCAAAGGTGATCTGGCCGGCCTTGGCGGCGTCGAGGAAACCGATGTCGCGCAAGGAGGCGAGCGCCGGCGAGAGCAGGCCGGCGCGGACGTCGATCACGGTGACCGACGGGCTCGTCGCGTTGAGCGTGTCGAAGATCTTCATCTGATCCGACGTCGTCGTCATGTCGACGATCTCGGTGATGTCGGGGTGGAAGCGCTTCAGGGTTCCGCGCGGCGACTCGGTGTCGAAGGCGCGCGTCGGCACGTTGTTGGCGGAAAAATAATCGAGCAAGGTGCGCGACACAGTGGTCTTGCCGACCCCGCCCTTGTCTGCGCCCACCACAACCACTGCCGGCTTTGCCATTGCTGTCCCCTAACGCGCGCCCCCGATCGCGAAGTCGCAATCGGCCGGGCCCCAAATCGATGTCGCAAAGATGTCCCAAGTCTGCTGTTGGGCGCGAACATGGCAGAAACAAGGGATAATTCAATTCCGCAGGGCCCAGTTACGGCAATTCCCGAGGTTTTTCGCAATCGCGACGAAACCCGCCGCGCATGGCGTCAAATCACGCTCAATGGCGGCCCCAAGGACCCATAGGATTTCCTGTGGGATTGCCCAAGGAATTACCTATCGGGTTGCTGCTGGCGGTTCCAGCGGAGCTGGGTGCGGGCAACGGCGGCGGACTGGCTGCGCCGCCTGCGTCGTTCCAAGGACCTCGCCTGGGACCCTGGCGCAGCGGCGGTGGAGTGTCCTGCCGGTCGGCTTGCGCGTCTGGCTCCTCGGCCTCGTCGGCGGGAGGCGGCAGCGGGCCAGGATCATGGCCGCCGGCGAACTTGACCAGTGCGTCGACCCGGGACTGCACCGACGGGTGGGTCGCGAACAAATCGGCAAAACCCTCGCGTGGATTGTCCACACAGAGCTCCATCACTGCCGAGGTTGCGCCCGGTAGTTCGCCGCGGTTCTCGATCTTGCGCAGGGCCGAGATCATGGCGTCCGGGTTTTTCGTCAGCTCGACGGAGCCCGCGTCCGCGAGATATTCGCGCGAGCGCGACAGCGCGAGCTTCACCACCTGCGACAACAGCCAGGCCACCACGATCAGCACGACCGCGATGATGATGACGATCACCGCGCCGCCCCCCGAACTCTTGCTGTCGCTCGACGACGAGGACGATCGTGACGACGAGGAGGAGCCCGACGACCACGAGCCGCCGGAGCCCCAGCTGAAATTCGTGAACAGGCGGAAGAACAGTTCGCCGAAGAACCCGACCACACCCGCGATGATGACGGCGACCACCATGAGCTGCACGTCGCCGTTCTTGATGTGGGTCAGCTCATGGCCCAGCACCGCCTCGATCTCCTTGTCATCCAGCGCATCGAGGAGACCGGTGGTGACGGTGACCGAATATTGCCGTGGATTGAGGCCGGTCGCGAACGCGTTCAGCGCCGGGCTCTCCATGATCTTCAGCTTCGGCATCGTGATGCCGCGCGAGATGCAGAGATTTTCGAGCAGATTATAGAGCCGCGGCTCCTCTTGCCGGGTGACGTCGTGGCCGCCGGTCACCGCATCGATCATCGACTGGTGGAAGAAGTAGGCGATCACGACCCAGGCCGCTGCCACGACGGTCGCAACCGGTGCGGCGACTTTCAGATCATAGAAGGCGCGTCTCAGATAATGGACGACGGTCTCGTCGCCATTGATGACGACTTCGGCGATCAGCGCGCCGGCATAGACCAGCACATAGACCAGCGCGAACAGGCCGGCGAGCAGCAGCATCGAACGAAACTTGTTCGAGGCGATGTGCGTGTAGAGACCATACGCGGCCATGACGCGATGCCCTGCCGGCCTATCGGCTCAACTCAGAACTTCACCTGCGGCGTGGCCTCGACCTCGGTGCGGCTGGCACCGAGATCGAAGAAGTCCTTCTTGGTGAAGCCGAACATGCCGGCGAACAGAGCGGCGGGCATCTGCTGGATGCCGGTGTTGTATTCCTGGACCGCGTTGTTGAAGAAGCGGCGGCTGGCTGCGATCTTGTTCTCGAGATCGGACAGCTCGCTGGCGAGCTGCTGGAAATTGGCGTTGGCCTTCAGGTCGGGATAGGCCTCCGACAGCGCGATCAGCCGGCCGAGCGCGCCGGAGAGCTGGGTCTCGGCCGCGGACACTTGTGCCGGTCCCTGCGCCGACATCGCCGAATTGCGCGCCTTGACGACGTCGTCGAGCGTGCCGCGCTCATGCGAGGCATAGCCCTTCACCGTCTCGACCAGGTTCGGGATCAGATCGTGGCGCTGCTTGAGCTGCACGTCGACGTCGGCAAAGGCCTGGCCGACGCGTTGGCCCAGCGCCACCAGCCGGTTGTAGGCGGCGAAGGCAAAGAACACGAGGACGACGATAACGCCGAGGACGATCCAGCCGGTCGACATGGAGAACTCCTGAAGGGGGAAGGGCGGGCGCTAGGGTAGACCAAATTGGTGCGGAGCGAGAGCCCCGCGCAGAGGGGAGGTAGGATTTGGTCGGATGAGGGGCTATCCGAGTTCAAGGTGAAAGAGCCGGAGGAAGTTAACTTTCGGCAATGGCGGCATCGCCCCAGCGCCAGCGCCGAGCGCTGGCATAGGCGGCCTTGTCACGGCGCGGCACCTTCGTGATCGCGAGGCCTTCCCCGGTGCACACCTTGGCCGTGATCTCGGCCTTGCCGACATCCGGCGGCGCCAGCACGCGTGCGGCGCGGGTTGCCGGCGGCGTACGGGTCAGCGCCACGTAGATGAATCGCTCGTCCTCGAACGGCACCTCGGCGCCCTTGATCTGGCGATGAGCCTGCGAGCGCGGCAAGCGCTGGGAGAAATGGCACCAGTCGGGCGCCGCCAGCGGACACGGCTTTTCGTGCGGGCAGGGTGCGGCGACGTAGGCGCCCGCCGCGATCAGTTGCTGGCGCAAAGCGAGGATGCGGGCGTAGCCGGCGGGCGTGCCGGGCTCGATCACGACCAGCGCGTGGCGCGCTTTCGCCCACATCGCTTCCGCGAGCTTGCGTTGATCGCCCTCACTGAGCTCGCCGATGACATAGCTCGCGACGACGAGATCGGCTTGCGAGACCTCGGCGAGGTTCGCGCCGGCATCGCCCGGCAGATAGCGGCAATCCGCCAGACGCGTGCTGTCGCGCGCCAGTTCGAGCGCGAGACGGCTGAGCGTGGCGTTGGCGTCGAGCAGGGTGAAATCCTGCAGCGAGGAGAACGCCTCCGCGGCGGCCCAGCTCGCGGTGCCCGGACCGGCGCCGACGTCGAGCAATGTTTCCGGAGCGAAGTCCGGTGCGATCTCGGTCAGCGCATTCAGGCTCGCCGCCACCGCCGCGTAGGTCGCCGGCATGCGCGCGAGCGCATAGGCGAGCGCATCGGCCTCCGACTTGATCGTGCCGGAGCCGCCGCCTGTGCGATAGGTGGTCGAGATTTTCTGCGATCGTTGCGCAGCGTCGGTGCGGGAAAAGCCCTGCAGCTTGCCGTCGAGGGCCGCTTTCAGTTCGGCGGGGAGCGTCGGAGAGATCATGTTTGATCATCCGCTTTCGCGGATGACGACGTCAATGGGTGCGTGACGGGCGCGGGTTCACGCCACGTTCTGGTCGAGAATGTCCACCGCCTCTTGCAGGTTCACCGATACCAGTTGCGAGACGCCGCGTTCGGCCATGGTGACGCCGAACAGGCGGTTCATCCGCGCCATCGTGATCGGGTTGTGGGTGATGATGATGAAGCGCGTGTCCGTCGAAGCGGTCATCTCGTGCAACAGGTTGCAATAGCGCTCGACGTTGTGGTCGTCGAGCGGCGCGTCGACTTCGTCCAGCACGCAGATCGGCGAGGGATTGGTGAGGAACACCGCGAAGATCAGCGCCATCGCGGTCAACGCCTGCTCACCGCCCGAGAGCAGCGACAGCGTCTGCGGCTTCTTGCCCGGCGGCTTGGCGATGATCTCGAGGCCGGCTTCGAGCGGGTCATCGCTCTCGATCAAATGCAGCGCGGCTTCGCCGCCGCCGAACAGCTCGACGAACAGGCGCTTGAAGTGGTTGTTGACGACCTCGAACGAGGTCAGGAGCCGCTCGCGCGCCTCCTTGTTGAGGCTCTGGATGCCCTGGCGCAACCGCTTGATGGCCTCGACGAGGTCGTCGCGCTCGGTGACCAGACCGTTGTGCTGGGTCTCGACCTCGCGCAGCTCTTCCTCGGCGCGCAAATTGACAGCCCCCAGGCGCTCGCGATCGCGGCGCATTTTTTCGAGGTCTTCCTCGATATCGTGCAGCGGCGGCAGCTCCGTGCCGGATTCGATCTCTGCGAGGCCGGCAACGGCCTGCGGTTCGACCTCCAGCATGTCGCGGATCTCGCGCTCGATGTCCTCGAGCCGGCGCCGCGCGCCTTCCATGCGCTCCTCGGCGCGGGCGGTGGCCTCGCGCGAGCTCGACAGCGCCTCCAGCGTCAGCTTCGCGACGCGATCGGTCTCGGCCATCGCGTTTTCCGCGGTCGCCAGCGCGTCAGCGGCCATGCGGCGGTCGTTCTCGGCGTATTCGATCTCGGTGATCAGCGCGCTGCGCTTCTCCGCGAACACGGCCGGCGCGTTCTCGAGATCGCTGCGCTCGATCGTAAGCTCGGCAATGCGGGCCTGAATGGTGTCGATATGCGAGGCCGCGCTCTCCTTGCGGTTCTGCCACTCGGTGCGTTCGGCGAGGATCGCCTGCAGGCGGCGGTCGGCCAGCTCGGCTTCGCGCGCCAGCGCCTGTGCCTCGGCGCGGACCTGGGCGGCCATGCGGCGATGACCATCGATGTCGCTGCGGACGGCGGCGAGACGGGTTTCGGTGTCCTCGCTCGACGGCAGCTCGGAGATCCCGGCTTCGGCGTATTCATAGGCGGCTTCGGCCTCGGCACGGTCGGCGGCCAGGCGGCTGTGCGCTTCCGAGAGCGTCGCCTTGCGCGCGGCGTGGCGGCTGATTTCGCGCTCGACCGTGGCATGGCGCTCGCGCGCGACGTTGAGCTCGCGCTGCGCGGCGCGCCAGGCTTCGCGGCTCGCACCTTCGGTGCTGGCGGCCATCTGCAGCTCGGCCTCGGCGTTCTCCAGCGCCTGACGCTTGATCTGCGCGTCGATGCGGGCCTGCTCCAGGTCGTTCTCGATGTCGACGAGGCGGGCGCGCTCGGCAAGCCGCCGTGCTGCGCCGGTCGGCGCGTGGGCGGCTGCGACAAAACCGTCCCAGCGCCAGACGTCACCTTCGGGCGACACCAGCCGCTGGCCGGTCTTGAGCTGCGAGACCAGCTCGGCGCCGCGCTCGCGCGGCACCACGCCGATCTGCGCCAGGCGGCGGGTCAGCTCGGCCGGGGCCTGCACGTGGCTGGCGAGCGGCACGACGCCTTCGGGCAGTTCCGGATCGCCGTCGGTGACGCCGGCATTGGTCCAGCGCATCGGTGCGGACGGATCGACCGGCGCGTCGAGATCGTCGCCAAGCGCCGCGCCGATCGCCTTTTCGAATCCCTTGTCGACGGTGATGCCGTCGATGATCGGCGGCCACAGATTCTTGGTTTCGCCGTTGAGGATCTTGGAGATCGTGCGCGCCTCGGTATCGAGCCGCTGCACGCGCTTGTCGGCTTCGACCAGCGGCGAGCGCGAGGATTCCAGCGTCTGCCGGGCGGCGACGTGCGCGGCTTCGCTGGCTTGAGCCGCGGCTTCCGAGGCTGCCAGTGTCTGCTCGGCGTTCTCGACCGTCGCGGTCAGCTCGTCGAGATCGCCGAAGCCGCCGGTCGCCTCGGTGAGCTTCTGCTCTTCCGCCGCGACGTTCGAAATCTCCTGGTCGAGCCGGGCGAGCTTGTCGCGGTGGGTTCGAACGTTGGCTTCGAGCTGATTGCGCTTGGCGGTGAGGTCGGCGAGCGCGGTGGTGAGCTCGGCGAACTGCTGCTCGGTTTCGGTCAGCACCGCCTCGGCTTCGGCGACACGCTCATCGACGCCGGAGCGCTTCTCGACGCGCGACTTGATCTCTTCCTTCAGCTCGGCATCTTCAGCGTCGAGGCGCTGCAGCGCGACGTCGGCGTCCATGGTCTGCTGCTGGGCGCGCGAGATGTCGCCTTCGAACTGGGCGAGGCGCCGCTCGAGTTCCGCGACGCGTTCCTTGGCGCGCTCTTCCTCGCGATCGAGCAACTCGCGGGCGTTGGTCAGGCGCTGCAGCCCAGCCGCGGCGCGGGCTTCGGCGTCGCGCAGCGCCGGCATTTCGGCAGCGCGGATCGCCTGGATACGGGCGGCCTCGGCCTGGTGCTGGGTGCGCTCGGCCATCTCGCGGACGGCGAGATCGTGGGTGTGGCCGGATTCGTTGACGTCGGCATGGGCGCCGATCCAGCGCAGGTGGAACAGGGTGGCTTCCGCCTTGCGGACCTTGGCCGCGACCTCGCGATAGCGCACGGCCTGGCGCGCCTGCTTCTTCAGGCCTTCCATTTGCCCCGCGAGCTGGCCGATCACGTCCTCGACGCGGGTGAGGTTGGTTTCGGCCGCCTTGAGCCGCAGCTCGGCTTCGTGGCGGCGGGCGTGCAGGCCGGCGACGCCGGCGGCGTCTTCCAGCACACGGCGGCGCTGCTCGGGCTTGGCCTGAATGATCTCGCCGATCTTGCCCTGGTGGACGAGGGCCGGCGAGCGCGCGCCGGTGGCGGCGTCGGCGAACAGAATCTGCACGTCGCGGGCGCGCACGTCGCGGCCGTTGATGCGGTAGACCGAGCCGGCCTCGCGCTCGATGCGGCGGGAGATTTCCAGCAGCTGGCTGTCGTTCATCGCCGCCGGCGCGGTGCGATCGGAATTGTCGATCGTCATCGTCACTTCGGCGTGGTTGCGCGCGGGGCGATTGCCGGAGCCGGCGAAGATCACCGCGTCCATGTCGGCGGCGCGCAGCGACTTGTAGGAGGTCTCGCCCATCGCCCAGCGCAGCGCCTCGACGAGATTCGACTTGCCGCAGCCGTTGGGGCCGACCACGCCGGTCAGGCCGGGCTCGATGACGAAGTCGGTGGCCTCAACGAAGGACTTGAAGCCGTGAAGGCGCAGGCGGGTGATTTTCATAAGCACGCATCTCTGTTGGCAGGCGCGAATCCCCCTGCCGGGACAATACCATGGAAGGCAATGTCGCTATCCGGGCGAGTCGCGCGAGGCGCCTCATGCGGTCGGACAATGGCCGCGGTGCGCCGCGAGGGCAACCGGCGAAAGCCGCTTTTCCCAAGGGATTTATGCCGGGAAAGATACGGCTTTCGAGATGCGAATCAGAATCTTGACGAGCGAATCAGCTCTTGAGCAGCGGATTGATCTTCTTGGCGAATTCCTCGAACGAGGTCTCGCCCTTGATCTTCTCGCCGTTGACGAAGAACGTCGGCGTCGAATCGACCTTCAGAACGTCGCTGGCATATTTCTGGTCGGCGGCGATCTTGTCGAGCAGCGCCTGGTCCTTCAGGCAGGCCTCGACCTGCTGCTGGGTCAGACCGGCCTGCTTGCCGATCCGGGTCAGGGTCTCCGTGGTGTTCTTCATCACCCAGTCGTTCTGCTGGCGGAACAGCATGTCGGTGACGGCAAAGTATTTCGGCGCATCGCCATTGGCGATGCAGCGCGACAGCATCGAGCCGGCGGCGGCTTTGATGTCGAGCGGGAACTCGCGGAAGACGTAACGCACCTTGCCGGTGTCGATGTATTCCGACTTGATCTTGGGAAACACCTGCTCGTTGAAGGCCGCGCAATGCGGGCAGGTCATCGAGGCGTATTCGGTGATGGTGACGGCGGCGTCCTTCGGGCCCAGCGCCATGTCGGGCAGCGACACCGGCTTGGCCACGTCGCCGGCCGCCGCCTGCGCCATGGCTTCAGGGATCATGGCATCGGAGATGAACCGCAGCGGCGAGAACCCGGCGAGCGCGGCAAGCCCGGTCAGCGACAGCATCGACGTGAAGGCGCGGCGGGTGATGATCAAGGTCGGCTCCCGGATTGGCGTGGTCTCGCCCGAAATTCCCATTCAGACGGCCTGTCGCTAGCTTGAAACGTCGTTTGAGGCAATGGCGAGCGGCAAGGAGAGGTCCAGTTTGGCCGCAGAATAAGGCTCAATTTCGCTTGATGGCGGCCCCGAGGCGCGCCAGCGCCGACTTCAATTGTTCATCTTCGATGTCGCCCAGGCGCTCAGCCACCTCGGCCACCGATTTGGCGTCCGGCGGGCCGGGTCGGGTTGGCCGCCGGGCGCGCGACAGAGGGGCCTGGCGGAAGGCCAGCTTGCCGACCGCGCTCCAGCCGAAGAAGCGGTTGACCCGCTGCAGGATCACATCGGCGGAGTGCTGGATCTCCAGCGCCATCGGCCCCTCGACTCGCAGCACCAGCGTGGCCGGCTCCTGCGGCTGGCCCTCGACCGGCCGCGGCCATTGCATCTTGAGCGGCTCGGCATGGGCCGCGATCTCCGGCCCGGCAATCTGCGCCCATCGCGTCACCAGTTCGCGCGCGGCAAAACCCTGCTTGGCATAGGCCTCGGCGAAGACGTCGTTGAGCAGGAGCGACAACGGCTTGGCGCTGATAGGACCGGGTTTCATGGGGCGAAGTTTGGACATGGGACCTTATAGCACTCCGGCGCGTCGGCCACAGGCTCTTCGCCGCGAAGAAAAACGTGGATGCCCGCGACAAGCGTGGGCACGACGTGGAGAGATCGGTGCATTGCCGCTACAGTGCGAACATGAGCCCCAAATCCGCCCTCAAGGCGAAATCGGAACCAGTTCCGCCGGAGACCTCGTCGCGCCCGCTCGCGCTGCTCCAATGGTACGACCGCCACCGCCGCCGCTTGCCCTGGCGCGCTGCGCCCGGCGAGGCATCCGACCCTTACCGCGTCTGGCTGTCCGAGATCATGCTGCAGCAGACCACGGTGAAGGCGGTCGGGCCCTATTTCGAAAAATTCGTCGCGCGCTGGCCTGATGTCACCGCGCTCGGGCGGGCCTCGCAAGACGACGTGCTGCGAATGTGGGCCGGGCTCGGCTATTATTCTCGCGCCCGTAATCTCCATGCCTGCGCGGTCGTGGTGACGCGCGAGCATGGCGGCGCCTTTCCCGACACCGAAGTGGGCCTGCGTGCGCTGCCGGGCATCGGGCCCTATACGGCGGCAGCGATCGCGGCGATCGCGTTCGACCGCCGCACCATGCCGGTCGACGGCAATATCGAACGCGTGGTCTCGCGGCTCTTTGCAGTTGAAGAAGAGCTCCCGCAGGCCAAGCCGCTGATTCAGGAGTTGGCTGCGACGCTGCTTGCCGACTCTCGCGCCGGCGATAGCGCGCAGGCGCTGATGGATCTGGGGGCCTCGATCTGCACGCCGAAAAAGCCAGCCTGCTCGCTATGCCCGCTGAACGAGGACTGCACGGCGCGCGCGCTGGGAACGCAAGACACGTTTCCGCGCAAGGCACCGAAGAAGAGCGGCGCGCTACGGCGCGGCGCCGCCTTCGTTGTCACGTGCGGCGACGAGCTTCTCGTCCGCAGCCGTCCCGAAAAGGGTCTGCTCGGCGGCATGACCGAGGTACCGGGGTCGGATTGGCTGGCCGGGCAGGACGATGCCAAGGCAAAACAGCAGGCGCCCGAACTGAAGGGGCTGTCGCGCTGGCAGCGCAAGATCGGCGTGGTTACCCACGTCTTCACGCATTTTCCGCTGGAGCTGGTGGTCTACACGGCGAGGGTCGAAGCGCGGACGCGGGCACCCGCGGGCATGCGCTGGGTGCCCATCGCCACGCTCGCCGACGAAGCGTTGCCCAACGTCATGCGCAAGGTGATTGCGCATGGATTGGACCCCTAGCAGACCATCCTGCTGACAACATGCTGGCAGCAGGCCTGCGTTAGCTGTGGTCGGCAACGGAGGCTCGCATGATCAAGACCGCGCTGGACAACTTTCCCAGGCCGCCCTGTGCCGAGCTATTGGGGTGGCGCCTGCTCGATGCCCGTCCCGGGGAAGGCTGGATCAAGCTCGCCTTCGACGGCAAGCCGGAGTTCTGCAATCCGGCCGGCTTCATCCAGGGCGGCATGCTCTCGGCCATGCTCGACGACACGATGGGCCCCGCCGTGCTGGTGATGAGCGAGGGCCGGCTCTACACCACCACCATCAGCATGACCGTGAACTTCCTGGCGCCCGCGAAGCCCGGACCGATCATCGGCGAGGCCAAGGTGACGCAGCTCGGCAGGACGATTGCGTTCGTCGAGGCAAAGCTGATGGCGGAAGACGGTACGCTGCTGGCGACGGCGACCGCGAGCGAGCGGCTGCTGGAGGCGGCGAGGGTGGTGGGCAAATAGCTGCCGCGCACTCTTTTCTCCTTCTCCCCTTGCGGGAGAAGGTGGCGCGAAGCGCCGGATGAGGGGTTTGTCTCGGCGAGTTCAAATGAGAGTTAGACTCGCGGAGACAGACCCCTCACCCGAGTGAGCTTGCGTCTACCGGCGTCGCTGCCCTCTCCCGCAAGGGGCGAGGGCGCATCAACGTGCGTCTCGCTTCGTGCGAATACTCATTTCGTCGCGCGCGCACTCGCGCTCACGATCGGCGGCTTGGCATTCAGCGCTTCCACCTGGAAGCCGGCGACGCGCTTGTAGTTGGCGGCAACATCCTCCAGCTCCTGTTGCGACAGCACGTCGGTGACGACCTTGTAGCCGTCGGGCGCGCGCTCTTCGACGAGCTGCATCACCTGTTCGGGGCCGTTCTTGCGGTTGAGCAGGACGAGGCTGGTGGTTGCAGGCCGCCGCTCGGCCTCATAGGCGAGCAGGGCCGCTTGCGTCGGGCCGTGCGCCAGGATCTCGCGCGTGATGGTACGGGCATCGAGGATCGCCTGCGAGGCGCCGTTGGAGCCGATCGGATACATCGGGTGTGCGGCGTCGCCCATCAGCGTGACGCGGCCGAAAGTCCATTGTGACACCGGATCGCGGTCGACCAGCGGATATTCATAGGCGTGCGGGCAGTTCTTGATCAGGCCGGGCACGTCGAGCCAGTCGAACTGCCAGCTCTCGAACCAGGGCAAGAACTCCTCCAGCCGCGCGGTGCGGTTATAGTCCTCGCGGCGCCATTGATAGGTTGGCGGCATGTGGCGCTCGGCAACCCAGTTGATCAGATGGTTGCCCGCGGCGTCCGGTTCCTTCGAGATCGGATAGCAGACGAATTTCAGGATCTCGTGGCCGGCCATGATCATGGTGCGGCCGCTGAGGAAGGCTTTTGCAGGCGTGACACCGCGCCAGAGGATGCGGCCGTTCCAGATCGGCGGGCCTTCGTCGGGATAGAGTTTTTCTCGGGCGGCGGAATGGATGCCGTCGGCGGCGATCAGGATCGTGCCGTCGTAAGTCCCCGCGGTCTTGCCGGTGGCCTTGTCGATGAAATCGGCGCGGACGCCGTCTGCGGTTTCGCTCCAGCCGGTCAGATGATGGCTGGTGAGGATGTTGTCGCGACCGAGGCGCTCGACCACGGTGTCGAGCAGGAGCTGCTGGAGCGTGCCGCGATGGATCGAGAATTGCGGCCATTTATAGCCGGCCTCCAGTCCGCGCGGCTCGCTCCAGATCGGCTTGCCGTGCTTGGAGAAATAGGCGAGCTCGCGGGTGCGCACGCCGCTGGCATCGAGCTTGTCCATCAGCCCGAGCTCGATCAGCTCGCGCACCGCGTGCGGCAGCACGTTGATGCCGACACCGAGCGGCCGCAGCTCGGCGACGCTCTCGAACACTTTTACGGGAATGCCGATTCCGTGCAGGCTGAGCGCAAGCGTCAGCCCGCCGATGCCGCCGCCGGCGATGAGTACGGTCATGGGAGCCCCTCCAACTCGGGGCGTCTTGGCACAGCCGGGCGCCGGTGGGCAACTGCGAAGAGAAGTTCGTGCTATGGACCTCGGGGCCCGCAGCCGTTACCTTCCGGCTTTCCCATGAGGTCCGACATGCTCAAGCTCTACTACGCCACCGGCACCTGCGCGCTCGCCACCTACATCACCCTGGAAGAAGCCGGCGCCGACTACGCGGCGGAGCGGCTGAGCTTCAAGACCAACCAGCAGAACAGCGCGGAGTACCTCGCGATCAACCCGAAAGGCCGCGTGCCCGCGCTGGTGACCGATCGTGGCGTCCTGACCGAGACCCCGGCGATGCTCGCCTATCTCGCGCAGACCTTCCCCAAGGCCAAGCTCGCGCCGCTCGACGATCCCTTCGACTTCGCCCAGGTACAGTCGTTCAACTCCTACCTCTGCTCGACCGTGCACATCAACCATGCCCACAAGATGCGCGGCGCACGCTGGGCGAGCGAAGAAAGCTCGTTCGCCGACATGAAGGCGATGATCCCAAAGACCATGGGCGCCTGCTTCGCCCTGATCGAGCAGAAGATGTACAAGGGGCCCTGGGTGATGGGCGAGCAGTTCACGATCTGTGATCCTTATCTCTACACCCTGTCGACCTGGCTCGAAGGCGACAGCGTCGACATCAACGCGACGCCGAAGATCGCCGATCATTTCAAGCGCATGTCCGACCGCCCCGCCGTGCGCAAGGTGATGAACGCGCAGAAGGCGTAGGGCTCTTGCAGGGTGGGCAAAGGCGCGAAGTGCCGTGCCCACCATCTTTGCAAGCCATAAAGAAGTGGTGGGCACGCTTCCGCGTTCGCTCTTCGAGCTATGGCGGGCAAGTCGCTTTGCCCACCCTCGGCTTCTCCAATTCCCGTCCCGTCTCTAGCATCAGCCGCCGCAACCAGATTGAGCCCGGATCCATCTGCGCGCGGGTCGGGTAGAACATGAACTGCTCGTCGATGCCGGGGTCGAGCGGCGGCGTCACCGTGACGAGGCCGAGCTGCTTGGACAGCGCCCCGATCAGCCGGCGCGGCACGAAGGCGACGAGGTCGGTACGGGCGGCGACGTGCAGCGCTTCGAGATAACCCGGGACGACCAATGAAATGTGCCGGTCGATGCCCTTGGTGCGCAGCCAGGTGTCGATTAGGTCCTCCGGCTGGCCGCGGATAATTACGCCGACATGGCGTGCGGCCAGGAACGTCTCGCGCCGTTTCAGCTTCGCAGCCATGGGATGGCCGCGCCGCACTGCCAGCGCGTCGCTGTCGGTGTAGAGCAGCTGGCGGTGAAAGCCCTTGAAAGCGTTGCCGATCGAGATCACGAGGTCGATGGTGCGGGCGAACTCGGCGTGGAAAATCGCCGGTCCCCGCCACGGCACCACGTCGATTCGGACATTGGGGGCGGCCTGCGTCACTTTTTGCATCAGCGGCGGCATCAACAGCTCGACCGCGAGGTCCGGCATCATCAGTCGGAATTGCCGCTCGCTGCGCGCCGCATCGAATTCATCCGATACGAACAGCCCGCGCACTTGGTCGAGCGCCTGCGCCAGCGGCGCGCGCAAGGCTTGCGCCCGCGGCGTCAGCTCCATCCGCGCGCCCGCGCGGACCAGGAGCGGATCGCCAAAGATGTCGCGCAGGCGCTGCAGCGCATGACTCGCCGCCGGCTGCGACAGCCCGATCCGCAAAGCGGCGCGGCTGACGCTGGCCTCGCGCAGCAGCGCGTCGAGCGCGGTCAGGAGATTGAGGTCGAGCGAATTCAAATTCATGAGGTGAATAGATATCATATCCACTATCGATTTGAAGAATTTAGAGCCGGCGGCGATGATTTCAATGTTCTCACCAAGGGAGATGCCGCCATGAGCGCGAGCGCCAACAAGAAGCTGATGCAGGATATCTTTGCAGCCGCCGCCAGCCGCGATCCGGCTGCGCGCGACCGCGGCTTGTTCACCGAAAGTCTTGCCGACGACGCCAAATGGATCGTGACCGGCCAATACTCCTGGTCCCGCACGTTTTCGGGCAAAGAAGCGATCCTCAACGACCTGCACGGCTATGTGCGGACCCGCCTTGTCGACCGGACACGGACGGTCGCCCATCGCTTCATCGCCGACGGCGATGTCGTCGTCGTCGAAGCGAAGGGCGACAACGTCACGCCCGAGGGCGTGCGCTACGACAACGACTATTGTCTCGTGTTTCGTCTCGAGGACGGCAAGATCAAGGAGATCCGCGAATATTGCGACTCGGTACTGACCGAGAAGGCCCTCGGCCCGTTTCCGCAAACGGCCGTGAGGGCCGCGAGCTGAGCGGATCGAGCGGCGTCGCGTCCGCCGACCGGGGCCATCCGCCGCGGTCGGCGATGATCGTGTCGGTGGCGCAGGCGGACAGGCTGCAGCGGCATGCACGGCGCTGCGGACTTCGCGCCAATACCTTGCTCACCTGCCGATAAAATCAGCAGATGTTGTGCCGTCTGATGCATGCGCGCGCGAAAAATTTGAAGGTTCAATTAACGAGTGTCCCCCATTGTGTCGCAGTGCAGCGTGGTTCGCGAACAACGCGACCCGCGGCTGCCGGGGTGGCCTGACAAATCGCCGGAGTTGTTCGTCCGCCCGAATTGACATGCTTCTGAGTGGACAGTGGGAATGCCGAAGTTTCGTTTGCGGATCAGGGGACGCCTGTACGCAGGTTTCATGGCCTTGGTGGCGGTTGGTCTTGTGATGGCGGTGGTTGCCATCTGGAATTTGCGGTCCGTTCAGGATCAGGTCGCAAAACTCTCCGCGTTGTCGGACAGCACGGCGCGTATCCTGGAGATATCGACCCATCTTCAGGCCATCCAGCGGGCCAATCTGCGCTACATTTACGACGCCAACGAGCCTGCGATGCGGGAGGCTGCCGAGCGAGAGACTGCGGCGACCGGGCTGTTGCAGCTCGGAGCAAAGGGCACCCTCTCGGAGGAGCGGCGGAAGCTCTACAACGATCTGATCGCCGACATCGCGAAAATGAAAAGCCTGCGCGACAGTCTCGGCGACGCCGTCAACGAGGCGCGGACCGGCAAGGCGACGCTGTTACCGAGTGGCGAGGAGCTGACGGTCAAGATGGCCAAGCTGGTCGACGTGGCCCGCGCCGCCGCCGACGACGACACGGTGTCGCTCGTCGCGGACCTCGAGTCCCGGGTCCTGCTGGTTCGAATCGCGAACTGGCGCTTCCTCGCTCTGCGCGACACCAACGGGCCCACCGCCTTCAGAACCAATGTCGACAGGGCGGTGCAGCGGCTGGCAGCCGTCGAAAGGAGCCCGCAGGCGGCGGACCTTCGGTCGTCTCTGACGCCTGTGAAGACCGCGCTCGGTATCTATAAATCCGCGTTCGAAACGACCTCCGCCGCGATGCTGCGGTCCGATGAGATCTACCACAAGGATCTCGCACCGCTCATCTCCGCGAGCATCGCCAAGCTCAAGGTCGCGGAAACCACCTTGAAGACCGATTACAAGGATTCGCGCACCGCGGCCGATGCCGTCATCGACGGCACGACCTCGCTCCAGGGGATTGCGGGCGGCCTCGCCGTCCTGTTCGGGCTGATCGTCGCCTTCTTGACCGCCCGCAGCATCGTGGGGCCGCTGACCTCGATGACGCGCGCAATGGGGCTGCTTGCCGGGGGCAATCTCGCCGTCGAGATCCCCTCGCGCGGCAAGGCCGACGAGATCGGCGACATGGCCAAGGCGATCGACGTCTTCAAGACCAACATGATCGAGACCGAAAGGCTGCGCCATGAGCAGACCGCAACCGAGGCCCGGCAGGCCGAGGGCCGCAAGGCCGACATGGCCCGGCTCGCCAGCCAGTTCGAGCAGGCGGTGGGCGAGATCGTCGATACCGTATCCTCGGCATCGCACGAGCTCGAGGGCTCGGCCGGCACCCTGACCGCGACCGCGAGGCGCGCTCAGGATCTCTCCACCGAGGTGCAATCCGCCTCCCAGGAAGCCTCGGCCAATGTGCAGGCGGTCGCCTCCGCGACCGAGGAGCTGTCCTCCTCGGTGACGGAGATCGCGCGCCAGGTGCAGGAATCGGCGCGCATCGCGGGCGAAGCCGTCGGTCAGGTGAGCAAGACCAACGCGCGCGTCAGCGAGCTCTCCAAGGCTGCAGCCCGCATCGGCGACGTGGTCGAACTGATCAGCACCATCGCCGGCCAGACCAACCTCCTGGCGCTGAACGCCACCATCGAGGCGGCGCGCGCGGGTGAAGCCGGCCGCGGCTTTGCCGTGGTCGCCTCGGAGGTCAAGGCGCTTGCCGAGCAGACCGCGAGGGCCACCGGTGAGATCGCCCAGCAGGTCTCGGGCATCCAGGCCGCGACGGAGGAGTCAGTCGGCTCGATCAGGGAAATCAGCGGCACCATCGAGCGGCTGTCGGAGATCTCGTCGACGGTCGCCGCCGCCGTGGAGGAGCAGGGTGCGGCGACGCAGGAGATCTCCCGCAACGTCCAGCAGGCGGCCCAGGGCACGCAGCTCGTGTCGTCCAACATCGGCGACGTGCAGCGCGGGGCGTCCGAGACCGGCTCGGCTTCTTCGCAGGTGCTCTCGGCGGCACGCTCGCTGTCGGCCGACAGCAATCGCTTGAAGCAGGAAGTCGCCAACTTCCTGAACTCGGTCCACGCCGCCTGAGCCTCAAAAGCAAAAGGCCACGCGCATGCGCGTGGCCTCGCATTGTGACCTGACGCGGTCAGGCGACTTTCGTCGTCATGTGCTTGAACATGTTGCTGCGGGCCTCGTCGTCCATCTCCGCCTTGAAGGTGAACTTGTCCTTCAGCGCGATCGCGCGCGCCGCCGCGGGCCGCGCCGAGATCTCGTCCACCAGCCGCTTCACGTTCGGATATCGCGCGAAGGCGTCGTCGCCGAGCTTGAACGGCACCATCCGTGCCCAACCCCACAACGCCATGTCGACGATCGAATAGCCGTCGCCGACCATGTAGCGGCGGCCTTCGAGGTGACCGTCGAGAATCTTGTAGTGACGATCGGTCTCGAACTGGTAGCGGTTATGCGCGTAGTCGTGGTTCTGGTCCTTCGGCGCAAAATGCTTGAAGTGCACGGCCTGACCCGAATACGGCCCGACGCCGGTGGCGATGAACATCAGCCATGACAGCATCTCGCCGCGTACATTGGCGGCGGGCAGGAATTTACCGGACTTCTCGGCGAGATAGAGCAGGATGGCATTGGAATCGAACACGATGGTGCCGTTGTCGTCGATCGCCGGCACCTTGCCGTTCGGATTGATCTTCAGATAGTCCGGCGTGAACTGCTCGCCCTTGCGGGTGTCGATCTTCACCGGCTCGAAGGGCAGGCCGGACTCTTCGAGATAAAGCGCGACCTTGGTTGGGTTCGGCGAACCGTTGAAATAGAATTTGAGCATCGGGCATCTCCCCTGTGTTGTTGGCCGAGAGTGGAAGCAGCAACATGTCCGCAAGCGGCCTTGTCTTGCCTGAACCTTATCGGGGAGGGCAACCGGCGAGTTTGCCGGGCGGTATCTGCGCGCCACGCAGATCAGCCGGCGTAACAAAGGCCGATCGCCGCCGTAATGACCATGGCCGCGCCCACGACCTCCAGGCGCAGCCCGAGCCGGGTCGCGATATGCATGTCGGAGGCCCGCGCCGCGCGCTCCGATCCGCGCGCGTAGCCGTGAACGATGACGTCGTGATTGAAGCTGTCATGGGCCTCGTTGCTGCTGGCGAGCCCGACGCAGACCACGAGCACGCCGAACAAGGCGAGGCCGAAAAATCCCAGCAGCGCGATCAGGAACATCGGAAACATGCCGAGCAGGAAGATCGGCAGCAGCGGCACCAGCAGCAATGTCTCGGACTGTCGTCGCATGGCTCGACCGGTCAAGACGGGGCGTAGGCGGGTAATCTAGTCCCGGCGGCGGCCGTGTTCAACCAGTCTCGTCATTCCGCGCTCGCGCCAGGAGGCGCGCTCCGGGATGACGAAAGGAAGGCTAGCCCGCCGCCATTCCGGCGCGGATTTCGGCGCGGAGCTCGTCGATCAGCTTGAGACCCTTCTTGGTCTCGATGTGCCAGAAAGTCCAGCCGTTGCAGGCTTGCGCGCCTTGCGCCACCGCGCCCATGCGGTGGATGGAGCCGACCTTGTCGCCGAACATGATGGCGCCGTCGGCGCGGACCAGCGCGCCGAGCTTCTTCTTGGCGTCGAACAGCTTGGTACCGGGCATGATCATGCCACGCTCGATCAATTCCGAGAACGCAACCCGCGGCGCTTCGCGCGCCGTCATGAACGGGGCAAGGCTTGCCTCCGGCAGCGGCTCGACCGCGGCGATGCGCGCTTGTGCCGCTTTCGCATAGGTCTTGTCGCGCTCGAAGCCGATATAGGAGCGGCCGAGGCGCTTCGCGACCGCGCCGGTGGTGCCGGTGCCGTTGAAGGGATCGATCACGAGATCGCCGGGCTTGGAGGACGACAGCAGCACGCGTGCGAGCAGGCCTTCCGGCTTCTGCGTCGCGTGCACTTTCTTGCCGTCGGCGCCCTTGAGGCGCTCCTCGCCGGTGCAGAGCGGGATCAGCCAGTCGGACCGTGCCTGCACGTCCTCGTTGGCGGCCTTCAGCGCTTCGTAGTTGAAGGTGTAGCCCTTGGCCTTTTCGTCGCGCGCGGCCCAGATCATGGTCTCGTGCGCGTTGGTGAAACGGCGGCCGCGGAAATTCGGCATCGGATTGGTCTTGCGCCAGACGATGTCGTTCAGGAGCCAGAAGCCGAGGTCCTGCATGATCGCGCCGACGCGGAAGATGTTGTGATAGGAGCCGATCACCCAGATCGTCGCCGACGGCTTCATCGCGCGGCGGGCGGCGAGCAGCCAGGCGCGGGTGAAGTCGTCATAGGCGGAGAACGAATCGAACTTGTCCCAGTCGTCGTCGACCGCGTCGACATGGGATTCGTCGGGGCGCTTGAGATCGCCCTTGAGCTGGAGATTGTAGGGTGGATCGGCGAACACCAGGTCGACCGAACCAGCCTGAAGCTTCGACATCTCGGCGACGCAATCACCGAGAATGATGCGATGCGATGAAGACTCAAAATTTGTGCGGGGCGCCCTTGCAGACGCCCCGCGACGCGACTCTACCATGACTCAAGAACTCTGACTCAGGCGACGCTGTCGGCGACGCGGGACCAAACAACCGACTGACCGTTACATTGAAGCGGCAAAGTAAAAATCGACTTAACCCGGCGCTTTCGTGAATAGCTCTCACATCGCGCCTTGCACGCGGTTCGCTTCGCGCATTCGCCGTGTTTTGCAGTGTATTTCGCGTTTCTTCGCGTTGCGGCTGTGATCGGAGCGCAAAAAGACTCGAAATTCCTCTCGGAAAAAATTGCTCGATGCCCGGAAAAAATTTCTGGCATTGCCATGCTGTCGCACTAGGCAATAATTGCCGAGCGGGATATTGATTAACGCAATGGAAATTTTACGTGCATGGTGCGTTGAGCTTTGCCGCCTTTGCGCCCAATGATGCCAGCCAGGACCGAGGGAAGCCGCCATGCGCTACGATGATTTCCGCCGCAGCGACGACATCGAGGATCGTCGCGACGATGGTGGCGGCGGCGGTGGAGGAGGCGGGTTCGGCCTCCCCATGGGCGGCGGCGGGCTCGGCATCGGCACCATCATCGTGCTCGGCCTGGTCGGCTACGCCTTCGGCATCGATCCGCGCATCCTGATCGGCGGCGCCGAGATCCTCACCGGTGGCGGCCAGGCGCCGTCCTACCAGACCGATCGCCAGTCGTCGTCCAACGCCAAGCGCGGCGCGCCGACCGACGAGATGGGCAGCATGATCTCCGGCATCCTCGGCGAGATCGACGATCGCTGGAGCGAGATCTTCCAGGCCTCGGGCCAGTCCTTTACCGGTCCGAAGGTCGTGCTGTTCCGCAACGTCACCAATGGTGGGCGCTGCGGCCGGGCGGAGTCGGCGATGGGACCGTTCTATTGTCCGCCCGACAGGACCATCTTCCTCGACACCGGTTTCTTCCGCGAGGTCGAGACACGTTTTCGCGGCTGCTCCGGCAAGTCCGCCTGTAACTTCACCACCGCCTACATCATCGCCCATGAGGCCGGCCATCACATCCAGAACCTGCTCGGCATCATTCCGCGCGTGACGCGCCTGCAGCAGCAGGCCGGCAGCAAGGCGGAGTCGAATGCGCTCCAGGTCAAGGTCGAATTGCAGGCCGACTGCTTGTCCGGTGTCTGGGTCAATCGCGAGGCGAAGAAGCGGCCGAACTTCCTGGAGCCGGGCGACATCGACGCCGCACTCACCACGGCGAGCGCGATCGGCGACGACACGCTGCAGCGCCAGTCCACGGGCCGCGTCGTGCCCGATTCCTTCACCCACGGCTCGGCGGCGCAACGCAAACAGTGGTTCATGACCGGCTACCAGCAGGGCACCGTCCAGGCCTGCAACACGTTTGGGGGCGGACAGTAGGGGTTATCCGTCATCCTGAGGTGCTCGGCAATTGGCGAGCCTCGAAGGATGGCGAGCCCGTGGCCCATCCTTCGAGGCGCGCAAGAGCGCGCGCCTCAGGATGACGTCAGTGGTCTGTGAAGAAGGTGCGTTGCAATGACCTCCATCGACGAAACAAAACAGTTCGTCCCGCTCAACATCGCGGTGCTCACCGTGTCCGACACGCGCGCGCTGGCTGACGACAAGTCCGGCCAGACCCTCGCCGACCGTCTCCTTGCGGCCGGCCATCATCTCGCCGCGCGCGAGATCGTCACCGACGACGTCGAGGCGATCCGCGCCGTCATCCGCCGCTGGATTGCGGACGCAGGCGTCGACGTCGTCATCACCACCGGCGGCACCGGCTTCACCGGGCGCGACGTCACGCCGGAGGCGATCGAGCCCTTGTTCGAGAAGCGCATGGACGGTTTCTCGATCGCATTCCACATGCTGAGCCACGCCAAGATCGGCACGTCGACGATCCAGAGCCGCGCCACGGCCGGCGTCGCCGGCGCAACCTACATCTTCTGCCTCCCAGGTTCGCCCGGTGCCTGCCGCGACGGCTGGGACGGCATCCTCAAAGCCCAGCTCGACTACCGCACGCGTCCCTGCAATTTCGTGGAGATCATGCCGCGGCTGGACGAGCACCTGCGCCGGACGAAGGCCCAGGGCGCGACGGTGTGAGTGCTTGCCTCCCTTCCCCCCTTGTGGGGGAAGGTGGCGCGAAGCGCCGGATGAGGGGTTTTCTCCGCAGGCACGAACGCTCGCGGAGACATACCCCTCACCTTACTGAGCGCGCGTCCGCCAGTGCTGCTGCCCTCTCCCGCAAGGGGCGAGGGCACATTTACTTGCATCTCGCTCGTTGCGAGAGTGCTACAGATCCCGCTCCCAGGTCTCGCCGATCAGATCGACACCGAAGCTGTGGTGCTTCTCTTCCTTCACCAGCTTGAAGCCTGCACTTTGATAGATGCCACGCGCGGCGACCAGGATGCTTTGCGTCCACAGCGTCATCTTGCTGTAGCCCCTCTCGCGTGCGCCCTGGATGCATTGCTCGACCAGCGCGCGGCCGACACCGAGTCCCCGCGCTTTCTTCTCCACCTGCAACAGGCGCAGCTTGGCAATCTCATCCGTGGCCTTGACCAGGAAGATCGAGCCGACCGGCTCGCCATCCACTTCCGCAATCCAGCAGTGCTCGCGCGCGGCGTCATAGTTCTTGATGAACTGTGCGCAGATCTCGGCGACCAGGGCCTCGTAGCTCATATCCCAGTTGTAGTCGGCCGCATAGGCGGCGGCCTGCCGGGAGATGACCCACCCTATGTCGCCGACGCGATGGCTGCGCAGCATGAAAGCCGCGGGCTGGCTTCGATGCTCCAGCACAGCCTCGATGGTCGCCATAGCCTGCGTGAGCCGCGTGGCATCGCTGGCCGAAAGCTGAGCCAGCATTGCGGCGACCTCGTTTTGCGAGCCCAGGTTCAGCTTGGCAAAGCTCTGGCGCCCCTTGGCGGTGAGGCTGAGCTGGTATTGCCTGCGATCCGCGGGCAGGGGTCTGCGGGTGATCAGCCCCTTTTCGTCGAAGCTCTGCACGATGCGGCTGAGATAGCCGGGGTCGAGGCCAAGCTCGTTGCCGATCTCCTTTGCGGCAAGGTCGTCCCGTTGTGCGAGCTCGTAGAGCACGCGGGCCTCGCTGAGCGAGAACGGGCTCTTGCCAAGGTGCTGGTCGAGCACGCCAAGCTTGCGGGTATAGAAGCGGTTGAAGGCGCGAACCGCTGCGACGTGGTTCTCGGTACCGTCAAATGACATGGCTCACCTCGATACTTGCCATTGTCAAATAATTATTTGACTTTGGCAAGTATTGAAGTGCTTCAGCCGACCATGACAATCCGGCTGCGCAGCATGATCCGCGACGAGCGGCCGAGCCGCCGGAGCAACCGCGCCTCGGAGCGGCGGGCTTGGGGCGGGTAGCCGCCGATGCGGTCGTAGTGATCACGCGCGATCAAAAGTCCCTGATCGCCGAAGGGACCGACGAGCTTGCGCAGCAGGGCCCAGAGGATATCGCGGAAGCCGGCATCGGCGTAGGGTGAGCGGGCATAGCGGAAGACGGCCGCACGATCTCGGCCGCTGGTCGAGACGGACTGGATAAACTGAGCGGTTTCCTCGATCCAGCCGGTTTCCAGCACGGCGCCCGCGGGGAGGAACATCAGCCAGGACGAACGGGCCTGGAGTGCGCCGGCGGCGAGCGCGGCGCCCTGCGTGGATCCTTCGAAGCCGATGAAACGGCAGCCCGCGACGTCGGCAACGCGCTCGATGACGCCATTGCGGGTGCTATCGACGAGGAGCACTTCCCGGACGATGCCTGCGGCGGCACCGGGTACCAGCGCGGCCAGAGTTGCGACCGCGGTCTGCTCGACGCCTTCGGTCGGAATGATGACGCTCAGCATGATTGAGGCTTCAGTGTCCACACTTCGGGAGAAGCGTAGCTCATTGTCAGGGCGTCATAAAACATGTGGCGCTGCCGAGTGCAACTTTCCGGCCGTGCTTCGGTATACGATGGTAAACCGCTGCAGCCGTCGCATCCAAATTTGTCCCGTACGGGGCGGCGATATTGCCGAATGTGTCGGCGCCGCCCTTGCTTGACCGTATCAGTCCGGAGGTTGCCGCAACATTGCGCGACGCGCAGGCCGTTCGCAATCCTGCATGAAGAGGATGCGATAGCTGACTGACGAGCGCGGGAACGGGAAAAACGTGCAAGCACGCCGCTGACGAGGGCTTCGTATGAACGCTGATCAACTTGCTGTTAACACGCCGGCGACATCTCCCAGGCCGGACAGCGCGCCGATCTTGCGGATTCGGGCGGTGATGCTGGGTGAACGCATCAATCCCTCCGGCCTCGAGCTGGGTGCGACCGTCTCCTCGACCCCGGCCGCCTTCCGCGTCCATGCCGGCCTCGCGGTAATCTTCCGCTACGGCGTCGTGGTGCTGATCGGTCTCCTCCCTTCGGAGGAGAAGGTGCTGATCGACAGCCTGAAGCCCCGCGTGATCGGCGAATTCAGCCCCTACGAGGAGGAAATCGCGCAGGCGCAACTCTGCAAGGATGAAAGCGCCGAGGCGATCCTGCCGGGCGGCCCGATCTGCCTCGCCAAATTCTCCGACGACCGGCTGCTGCTGATCGCGGACGCGCTCGCCAAGAGCACTTCTCTTGCGCGCGACGAGCGGCGTGTCGCCGCGGTCTTCGACGTGATCGAGCCGTTTGCGCGCAAGCTCGCCGAGCAAGGCCGCACACCGCCCCGGCGGAAGGGCATCCTGCAATTGATCGGCAATGCGCTTCTCGTCCAGCAGCGCGTCGCCGGCCGTGTCGCTGTGGCCGAGAAGCCCGACGTGCTCTGGGAGAAACCCGAGCTCGACCGGCTCTATGCCCGCCTTGAAGACGAGTACGAACTGAAGGAGCGCCTCGACACGCTCGAACGCAAGCTCACAGCCGTGTCCGAGACCGCCAACGCGCTCACCGACATCATCGACACCCAGCGCTCGCTCCGCCTCGAGATCGCGGTGGTGGTGCTGATCGTGATCGAGGTCGCGATCGGATGTTTTCAGATCCTTGCCGGCATTCACTGAGCGCCTTGCAACAGCGCCGCGCAATTGCGCGCGATCGTCAGTTCTTCGTTGGTCGGGATGATGAAGACATCGACTGCGCTGTCGCCGCCGCTGATACGCTCGCATCCCTCATCATTCGCAGCCGCATCGATGCGCACACCGAGCCAGTCGAGACGCTCACCGATCGCGCTGCGGATTTCCCCGGCATGCTCGCCGATACCGCCGGTGAAGACCAGGCAGTCCAGCCCGGCAAGCGTTGTCGCCATCGCCGCCACCTCCTGCGCGGCGCGGAAGGTGAAGAGCTCGACCGCCTCCCGTGCCGCAGCTTCGCTGCTCGCAAGCAGCGTGCGCATGTCCGACGCGATGCAGGAGACGCCGAGCAGGCCCGATTCGTGGTAGAGCAGGTGCTGGACATCGTCGACCGACATCTTCTCGTGCTGTTGCAGATAGAGCAGCACGCCCGGGTCGATCCTGCCGCACCGCGTGCCCATCACCAGCCCGTCGAGCGGCGTCAGTCCCATCGTGGTGTCGATGCTGCGGCCGTCGCGCAAGCCGCACAGGCTCGCGCCATTGCCGAGATGCGCGATCACAGTGCGCTTCGCCACGAGCTGCGGCGCGATTCGGGCGAGCCGTCCCGCGACATATTCGAACGAGAGGCCATGAAATCCGTAGCGCCGGATGCCGCGCTCTTCATAACGTCGCGGAATGGCGAAGCGGCTGGCGGGCGGCGCAATGCCGTGGTGGAAAGCGGTGTCGAAGCAGGCGATCTGCGTCAGGTCGGGCCTGATCGCCCTGATGGCGCGGACCGGCGCCAGACACCGCGGCTGGTGCAGCGGCGCCAGCGGCGTCAACGCCTCCAGTTTTGCGGTGACATCGTCCGTCAGCTCGACCGGAGCGGAATAGTCCGGACCGCCATGGACGACGCGATGGCCGACGGCGCGCAAGCGATGGTCGCCGAAACGATCCTCGATGAAGCCGAGCACGTCGACGAACAGATGATCGCTGTCCGCATCCGATGCTTCCCTCCGTCTCTCGAACAGGTCTTCGCCCGCGGGGCTCTTCACGACGAGCCGCGGCTTCGTCTCGTGCTCGTCGAGCAGGCCCTTGCAGAGCAGGGTGGGCTCGGCCGCCGAGATCTCGAACAGGCCGAATTTGATGCTCGACGATCCCGAGTTGAGAACGAGAACGGTGTTCAACATGGCTGCTGTCAGTCGCCTGCCTCCGCCGGCGTGTTGCCGCCGGCGCTGTTCTGCCAGACCCACTCCTGGATTTCCGGCATGTCCTCGCCGTACTCGCGCACATAGCGCGAATGCTCGATCAGCTTGTCGCGGAATTGCTGCTTCACCTGCGCCGCCTTGGTCGCGAGCCCCGGCACGCGCTCGATCGCCTCGATGGCGAGGTGATAGCGGTCGAGCTCGTTGAGCACGACCATGTCGAACGGCGTCGTCGTGGTGCCTTCCTCGGCAAAGCCGCGGACGTGCATGCCGGCGTGGTTGGTGCGGTTATAGGTCAGCCGGTGGATCAGATAGGGATAGCCGTGATAGGCGAAGATCACCGGCTTGTCGCGGGTGAACAGGCCGTCGAAGTCGCGGTCGGACAAGCCGTGCGGGTGCTGCTCCCTGGGTTGCAGCGTCATGAGGTCGACGACGTTGACGACGCGGATCTTCAGCTCGGGCAGCGCCTTGCGCAGCAGGTCGACGGCGGCGAGCGTTTCCAGTGTCGGCACGTCGCCGGCGCAGGCCATCACGACATCGGGCTCGCCATTTGCGTCTTCCGTGCCGGCCCAGCTCCAGATGCCAATGCCGGCATCGCAGTGCGTGGCTGCCTCCTGCATCGACAGCCATTGCGGCGCCGGCTGCTTGCCGGCCACGATGACGTTGATGCGGTCATAGGTGCGCAGGCAGTGATCGGCGATCCACAGCAGCGTGTTGGCGTCCGGTGGGAAGTAAATGCGGACGACGTCGGCTTTCTTGTTGGCGACGAGATCGACGAATCCGGGGTCCTGATGGCTGAAGCCGTTGTGGTCCTGGCGCCAGACATGCGATGTCAGCAGATAGTTGAGCGAGGCGATCGGGCGTCGCCACGGCAGATGCCGGGTCACTTTCAGCCATTTGGCATGCTGGTTGAACATGGAATCCACGATGTGGATGAACGCCTCGTAGCAGGAGAAGAAGCCGTGCCGGCCCGTGAGCAGGTAGCCCTCCAACCAGCCCTGGCACAGATGTTCGCTCAGGACTTCCATCACGCGTCCGTCCTGGGCGAGATGCACGTCGTAAGGTTTTGTCGGCTCCATCCAGACGCGTTCGGTGGCCTCGAACACCGCATCGAGCCGGTTTGAGGCGGTTTCGTCCGGGCCCATGATGCGGAAGTTGCGGGCCTCGGCGTTGAGGCGGATGACGTCGCGCAGGAATTTGCCGAGCTCGCGGGTTGCCTCCGCCACGATGCCGCCCGGCTGAGGGACCTCGACGGCGAAGCTGCGGAAGTCCGGCAGCTTCAGCTCCTTCTTCAGAAGGCCGCCATTGGCGTGCGGATTGGCGCCCATGCGGCGATTGCCTTCGGGCGCGAGCGCCTGGAGCTCGGCAACGAGCGCGCCGTTCGAGTCGAATAGCTTTTCCGGCTCGTAGCTGCGCATCCAGTCTTCGAGAATCTTCAGATGCGCCGGGTTCTCGCGACAGTTTGCTACCGGCACCTGATGTGCACGCCAAAAACCCTCGACCTTCTTGCCGTCGACTTCCTTGGGGCCGGTCCAGCCCTTCGGGCTGCGTAGCACGATCATCGGCCAGCGCGGGCGTTCGACGCTCTCGCGGCCGTCGCGGGCGTGCTGCTGGATCGACCGGATGCTGGCGAACGCGACATCCAGCGCGTCCGCCATGGCCTGATGCATCGGCTTGGGATCGTCGCCCTCGACGAATAGCGGCTCGTGGCCGAGCCCGCGGAAGAGATCGCGGATCTCGTCGTCGCGCATCCGCCCGAGCACGGTTGGGTTGGCAATCTTGTAACCGTTGAGATGCAGGATCGGCAGCACCGCGCCGTCATGCGCAGGATTGAGGAACTTGTTGGAGTGCCAGGACGCCGCGAGCGGGCCGGTCTCGGCCTCGCCGTCTCCGACGACACAGGCGACGATCAGGTCGGGATTGTCGAATGCCGCGCCATAGGCATGCACCAGCGCGTAACCGAGCTCACCGCCTTCGTGGATCGAGCCGGGCGTTTCCGGTGCTGCGTGACTCGGGATGCCGCCGGGGAAGGAGAATTGCCTGAACAGCTTGCGCAACCCGTCGGTATCGCGCGCAATATCGGGATAGATCTCGCTGTAGCTGCCTTCGAGATAGGTGTTGGCGACCATGCCGGGGCCGCCGTGACCGGGACCGCAGACATAGATCACGCTCAGGTCCAGCGCGCCGATGACGCGGTTGAGATGGGCATAAATGAAGTTCAAACCGGGCGTCGTGCCCCAATGGCCGAGCAAACGCGGCTTGATGTGCTCGGGCCGTAACGGCTCGCGCAGCAGCGGATTGTCGAGCAGGTAAATCTGCCCGACGGAGAGATAGTTCGCGGCGCGCCAATAGCGGTCGAGCAGATCGAGGTCGCTGCTCGCTGCGGCCAATTGTTGTTGATTTGTCATGTTCCTGCCGACCTTCACCCGGGATCGTCACCAACCGAGTTCCGGCGAGATCGATCCTTCGGCTGCATCAAACGAGATCGCCGTGACGCCACTGTTGCGTGAGGTCAAAAGCGGGCGCGCGAAGTTTGGGCAGCTCTACTGTGCATGGGGTTGTTTTCACGTTTTTTGGTTTGTGTTCTTGATTTGTTCCATCGACGTGCTATCTTGGCTTCATGAGTCCAGCATCCTCTCATGCTCTCAAGCACCCGCCGGTCACGGCGCCCTCCGAGCCGGCGGGTGCGCCTTCTGACTTCCCTGAGCTGGCGGTCGCCATCGACCGCCAGCGCAGGCGAGGCCGGGGCGCGCAGTCCAACGCCAGCGGCCGCTTTGAGGCCGAGGCGCGCGTCGCATTCGACGATGGCTGGCAGAGCCTTGAAGAGCTGCCTCCGTTCAAGACCACGGTCGGGGTCGACACCTCGCGCAAGGTGATCACCCGCAACGAATCTCCCGACATCGGCTTCGACCGTTCGATCAATCCCTACCGCGGCTGCGAGCACGGCTGCGTCTATTGCTTCGCGCGGCCGACCCATGCCTATCTCGGCCTGTCGCCGGGGCTCGACTTCGAGTCGAAGCTGTTCGTGAAGCCCGAGGCGCCGGCGCTGCTCGAGAAAGAGCTTGCGGCGCCGGGCTACGAGCCGCGGATGATCGCGATCGGCACCAACACCGATCCCTATCAGCCGATCGAACGCGAGCGCAAAATCATGCGCGGCATTCTGGAGGTGCTGGAACGCGCCGGCCATCCCGTCGGGATCGTCACCAAGTCGGCACTGGTGACCCGCGACATCGACATTCTCGCGCGCATGGCCAAGCGCAACCTCGCCAAGGTCGGGATCTCCGTGACCTCGCTCGATCCCAAGCTGGCGCGCACCATGGAGCCGCGGGCGTCCACGCCGTCGAAGCGGCTGGAGGCGCTGAAGCAGCTTTCCGAGGCCGGCATTCCGACCACCGTCATGGTCGCGCCCGTGATCCCCGCGCTGAACGATTCCGAGATCGAGCGCATCCTGGATGCCGCCGCCCATGCCGGCGTCAAGGAGGCCTCCTACGTGCTGCTGCGGTTGCCGCTCGAGGTGCGCGATCTCTTCCGCGAATGGCTGATGGCGAATTATCCGGACCGCTATCGTCATGTCTTCACGCTGATCCGCGACATGCGCGGCGGCCGCGACTACGACGCGAAATGGGGCGAGCGCATGAAGGGCACCGGCCCGATGGCCTGGACCATCGGCCGCCGCTTCGAGATCGCCTGCGACAGGCTCGGGCTGAACAAGCGGCGCTCCAAGCTGACGACGGATCATTTTGCCAAGCCGAAGCGGAACGGCGATCAGCTCAGCCTGTTCTGAGGGACGAAGTGGGAGAGGCGTCGTATGAGCAAGGAACTGCCAGCTCCAATCCCGCGGCTCACCGTCATTACGCTAGGCGTGAATGACATCCGCGCCAGCATTGCCTTTTACGACGCGCTTGGTTTCTCGCGCCGGCTCAAGGCGACCGGCGAGGCCGTTGCGTTCTATGACACCGGCGGTCCGGTGCTCGCGCTGTTTCCCTGGGATCAGCTCGCGGTCGACGCCAAATTGCCGGATCATCCGAGGCCATCGACGTTTCGTGGCATGACGCTCGCGTGGAACTGCCGCGCGCCTGAGGAGGTGGACGCGGTGCTGGCCTTCGCCGTCAGCAAGGGCGCCGCGCTGCTGAAGGCCGCGCATGAGACCGACTATGGCGGTTATTCCGGCTATTTCGCCGATCCTGACGGCCATCCCTGGGAAGTCGTGGCCGCGCCCGGCATCGAAGTCGGCGAGGACCGGCGGGTGCATCTGGCGGAATAGGGCGGCTGACTTGAATAACGGGAATTGTTCGAGGTTCCCGGTTGCGCAGGCCATGCCGCTTGCGCACGATCCCGGCCATGATTCGGGATCAATCCGCCAAGAAGCCGGCCAAAGGCGCGTCCAAGAAGGTTGCGCCTGAGAACAAGAAGGCTGCGCCTAAGAACGAGAAGGTTGCGCCGAAAAAAATTGCCAAGGCGCTGGCCGGCACCAAGAGCGCCATCATCGTCGCCCCAAGCTTCCGCCGCGAGCGCGCGCTGATCAAGCGCGGCGTCTGGCCGGTGGCGGGCTGCGATGAGGCCGGCCGCGGGCCGCTGGCCGGTCCTGTGGTGGCGGCGGCGGTGATTCTCGATCCCGACCGCATCCCACGCGGCATCGACGATTCCAAGCGCCTGACCGCCGAGGAGCGCGAAAGGCTGTTCGACAAGATCTGCGCCACCGCCCAGGTCTCGGTGGCCGTCGCCTCGCGCGCCCGCATCGACCGCGACAACATCCTGCGCGCCTCGCTATGGGCGCTGAAGCGCGCCGTCGTGGCATTGCCCGAGCAGCCCCGGCACGTCTTCGTCGACGGCCGCGACCGGCTCGACACGGCATGCGATTGCGAGGCCGTGATCGGCGGTGACGGCATCGTCCTGTCGATCGCAGCGGCCTCGATCATCGCCAAGGTGACGCGGGACCGCCTGATGTGCGCGCTGGCTCAGGACTGTCCCGGCTACGGTTTCGAGCAGCATAAGGGCTACGCCGTGCCTGAGCACCTCGACGCGCTCAACCGCCTCGGCCCCACCGTCCACCACCGCAGCTTCTTTGCCCCCGTCGCCGCCGCCCGCGCCAAGCACATGCCCTGGACGGTCGAGCCGGCGCAGGATCTATTTGCGGTGACCGAGATCGAGCTGCAGGTGGACACGAGCCTGGAAGTCGACACGGCGGCAAATCTCTAGACGAGACTCGGTTGCCACGACGCGTCGCGCCCTCTATCAAAATAGTCGTGAGCGAATAGGGCCGGCTTCACGGGTTGGCTGCATCTTTCGGACGTTGCATGCGGTTTACCTCCCTGGTCATCGAGCTCATTCGCGCGCGGCCGCGGCTGATCGTCTGGATCGCCGTGCTGCTCCAGGCCGCGATGTGGCTGTTCGTGGCGCTGGTGTTTTATCGCAGCCCGCCCGGCAGCCTCGCGACGCTGCTGGCCTTCGGCCGCGAATACCAGGTCGGCACTGATTTAGGCCCGCCCTTGCCGGTCTGGCTCGCCGACATCGCCTATCGCGCTGCCGGCGGCCACGTGTTCGGCGTCTACATCCTGGCGGAGCTCTGTGGGGTCGCGACCTTCATCGCGCTCTATCATCTGTCCCGCGCGGTGGTCGGCCCCCAGCAGGCTGTGCTGGCCGTGCTGCTGACCATGACGCTGCTGGCCTTCTCCTCGCCCGTACTCGACTTCGGCCCGCTGGTGCTGGCGCGGCCGCTCTGGGCACTGCTGCTGCTGCATTCCTGGCAGATCATCGGACAGCGCCGCGGCAACGCCTGGTTTGCCTGGTCGATCGAGGCGGGCCTCCTGCTGCTGACGACGCCGGCTGCGATCTTCCTGCTGTTGCTGATTGTCGTCTTCGCACTCGCAACCGCGGACGGCCGCCGCACGCTGCGCGCATTCGACCCGCTGTTTGCGCTGGTGGTCGTCGCCGTGCTGGCATTGCCCTATGCCGTCTGGCTGATGCGCGCCGAGGTGCTCGTCCTGCCGGCCTTGCCTGCGGTCAGCGAGCTCAATGCCCGCGCGCTGCACGCGGCCTGGCTGCTCGGGGGGCTCCTGCTCGGCGCGGCGGCGATCCCGGCGCTGACCGTGCTCAACACCGGCCTGTTCGTTCCCAAGAGCGAGGAGGCGCCGATCATCTACCGCCCGCCGGTCGAGCCGCTTGCGCGCAATTTCGTCTATTTCTTCGCGCTGGCGCCGGCGCTCGGCGCGGTGCTGATCTCCGGCCTGCTGGGCCTCGACGCGGTCGTCGGCGGCGCCGGCGTCGTGCTAGTGTTGTCGGGGCTTGCCGTGGTCGTGGGGGCCGGCGATCTCATCGCGATGCGCCGCGCGAGGATGCTGCGGATGGTCTGGGCGGCCGCCGTCATCGCGCCCGCAATCGGCGTCGTGCTCGCCGTCCTGCTCCTGCCGTGGACCGGTGCCAACGAGATCGCGACCTCGATGCCGGCGCGCGCGATTTCGGACTTCTTCGACGAGAGCTTTGCTCGCCGCACCAATCATCGTCTGCGCGCGGTCGCCGGCGAGACCCAGCTTGCCAGCCTGATCACGCTGCATTCCGGCCGGCCCCATCTCTTCATCGATGCCCAGCCTTCACGCACGCCGTGGATCAATCAGGCCAAATTCAGCGAGACCGGCGGCGTCGTGGTCTGGCGCGCCTCCGATACCGCCGGCACCCCGCCGCCGGACATCCTCGCGCGCTTTCCCGGCATCGTCCCGGAAGTCCCGCGCGCCTTCGAATGGCTGGTGACCGGACGCCAGCAACTGCTGCGCATCGGCTGGGCCATCGTGCGGCCGAAGGGGACGTAGTCGCTCGCTCTTCGTCGTCATTGCGAGGAGCCCTTGCGACCAAGCAATCCAGTATCCCTCTGCGGAAAGATTCTGGATTTGCTTCGCTGCGCTCGCAATGACGGGGAGAGGTCGTACGCCTCCTCACGCGCCCGCCAGCACCTTCGCGATCGCGCGGAGATCCTGCCAGGCGAGCCGCTTGTACGACGGCGAGCGCAACAGATAGGCGGGATGGAAGGTCGGCAGCGCGCGGATGGTGCGCGCGCCCGTCTCGTAGTCGAACCAGCGGCCGCGGGTGCGCATGATGCCTTCGCGGGTCGACAGCAGCGTCTGCGTCGAGGGATTGCCGAGCGTCACCAGCACATCCGGATTCACCAGCTCGATCTGGCGCTGGATGAACGGCAGGCAGATTTGCGTCTCCTGCGGCGTCGGCGTGCGGTTGCCGGGCGGCCGCCAGGGAATCACGTTGGCGATGTAGGCCGTGGTGCGGTTGAGGCCTATGGCTCCGATCATCAAATCGAGCAGCTTGCCGCTGCGCCCGACGAAGGGCAGCCCCTCGATGTCCTCGTCGCGGCCCGGTGCCTCGCCGACGAACATGATGCGCGCCTGCGGATTACCGTCGGCGAAAACCAGCCGTGTCGCGGTGTGCTTCAGCGCGCAGCCGTCGAAGCTCTGCATCAACTCGCGCAGCGCCTCCAAGGTCGGCGCGGTGCGTGCGGCCTCGCGCGCCGACGCGATCGCGATGTCGGGCGCGGGGGCCGCCTCGCCGCGCAACACTGCCGGTGCGGCGGCCGGCCGTGGGGCTTCGACCGGAGGTGGCGCGCGCGGGGCCGGAGGTGGAACATCCAATTCCGCCAGGCGGTCGATCGGTTCCTCCGCGAGCGTGCAATCGACTCCGGCCTCCAAATAGAAGGCGAGAAGCTCTCGGACCGTGGGTGCGGGTTCTGGGATCATTGGAAAGTCTGACTATTAGTCCAGTTTGGGGCGCCTTGCACCCCGGCGAAACGCATTTCCGAGGTTGTCCTACCCGGAAAAATCGGAAACAAGAGGGCGCAATCGACCAAGGACCGTCTCAAGGGCTGAGATCAGATGAGCACCGAAGAACTTCCCCCGCGCGAATCCATGGAATTCGACGTCGTCATCGTCGGCGCCGGCCCCTCGGGTCTGGCTGCAGCGATCCGGCTGAAGCAGATCAATGCCGATCTCAACGTCGTCGTGGTGGAGAAGGGCTCCGAGGTCGGTGCGCATATTCTCTCCGGCGCCGTGATCGATCCGGCCGGGCTCGACAAGCTGATCCCGGACTGGCGCGAGGATTCCGATTGCCCTCTGAAGACCCAGGTGAAGGACGACCGCTTCTACTGGATGACGGGCGGTGGCGCGATCAGGCTGCCTAACTTCATCATGCCGCCGCTGATGGACAACCATCACTGCTATATCGGCTCGCTGGGGAATGTCTGCCGCTGGCTGGCGCGCAAGGCAGAGGCCCTCGGCGTCGAGATCTATCCGGGCTTTGCCGCCGCCGAAGTGCTCTATGACGAGCAGGGCGCGGTGAAGGGCATCGCCACCGGCGACATGGGCATCGGCCGGGACGGTAAGCCGAAGGACTCCTTTACCCGTGGCATGGAATTGCTCGGCAAGTACACGCTGTTCGCGGAAGGCGCGCGCGGCAGCCTGACTAAACAGCTCATCGCGAAGTTCGCGCTGGATACCAAGAGCGAGCCGGCGAAGTTCGGCATCGGGCTCAAGGAAGTCTGGCAGATCGATCCCGCCAAGCACCAGAAGGGCATGATCCAGCATTCGTTCGGCTGGCCGCTCGATCTGAAGACCGGCGGTGGCTCGTTCCTCTATCACTACGACGACAACCTCGTTGCCGTCGGCTTCGTCGTGCATCTCAACTACGATGACCCGTATCTGTCACCGTTCGACGAGTTCCAGCGTTTCAAGACGCATCCCTCGATTCGCAGCACCTTCGAAGGCGCCAAGCGGCTCGCCTATGGCGCGCGCGCCATCACCGAGGGCGGCTATCAGTCGGTCCCGAAACTCAGCTTCCCCGGCGGCGCCCTGATCGGCTGCGCGGCCGGCTTCGTCAACGTTCCCCGCATCAAGGGCGTGCACAACGCGATGGGCACGGGCATGCTCGCCGCCGAGCACGTTGCGTCCGCCATTGCCGCCGATCGCGCCAATGACGAGATCGTCGACTACGAGAACGCCTGGCGCTCCTCCTCGGTCGGCAAGGATTTGTTCCTGGTCCGCAACGTCAAGCCGTTGTGGTCGAAGTTCGGCACGGTGCTCGGCGTTGCGCTCGGCGGCTTCGACATGTGGTGCAACACGCTGTTCGGCGGTTCGCTGTTCGGCACCCAGTCGCACGCGAAGCCCGATCGTGCGACGCTCGATCCGGCCAAGACCCACGCGCCGAGAACCTACCCGAAGCCGGACGGCAAGATTTCCTTCGACAAGCTCTCGTCGGTGTTCCTGTCCAATACCAATCATGAGGAAGACCAGCCGGTCCATCTCAAGGTTACGGACATGAACCTCCAGAAGACCTCCGAGCATGACGTGTTTGCAGGTCCGTCGAATCGCTATTGCCCGGCCGGCGTCTATGAGTGGATAGAGGAAGGTTCGGGTCCGCGCTTCCAGATCAACGCTCAGAACTGCGTCCACTGCAAAACCTGCGACGTGAAAGACCCCAACGGCAACATCACCTGGGTTCCCCCGGAGGGCGGCGGCGGTCCGAACTACGAGGCGATGTAGGCGGGGTCAGCAAGCCACGATCCAGGTGACCAAGGCCCAAGGGCGACCAATATTGCGTGACCTTGGCCCTGCGACGCACGTTCGCGTGAGAACCCGGCCGCGGTCGCGGTCCGTGGTCACGATAAGGCCATACTGGCGGCGTCTTGGGGCGCTCTTGACCGGTCACTTGGTCGATTTGGGGCGTGCGGAGGGGATCGTCCGGCCCGAATCCTTGCGGTGAAGCGCCAAAAGCGGCATTGTCGGCCCGACGGTTCCGGGTCCCCATGCCACCGGCCGCGTTCGCATGCGATACGGCCTTCTTCAGACCCAGGCACTACCAACTCAAGGCGAGCCCTGATGTTTTCAAATCGTTTCAACCGCTGGACTGTTGCCGCCATCGCCCTCATGGGCACAGCGATCGCGACGGTCCCCGGCAGGGTCCTGGCGCAGACGCCGGATCATCCGTCCGACACGGCGGCGCAGTTTCCGACCCGAAACGATCTGAAGGCGCTGACCACTTCCGGCAGCTATCTCGCCGCCCGCCACGCCAGCGTCGAGCGCGATGCGGCCTCCGCCGCCGCGTTCTATCGCTCGGCCCTGCGCACCGATCCCAAGAACAACGAGCTGCTCGACCGCGCCTTCATCTCCTCGGTTGCCGACGGCGACATCGATGAGGCCGTCAAGCTCGCCGAGCGCATCCTGACCATCGACAAGACCAACCGCGTTGCGCGCCTCGTCGTCGGCGTGCACGATCTCAAGTTCAAGAAGTACGCGACCGCGCAGACCAACATCAACCAGTCGATCCGCGGTCCGATCACCGATCTCGTCGCCACTCTGCTGTCGGGCTGGGCCGCCTATGGTGCGGGCGATGCCAAGGGCGGTGTCGCCACGATCGACAAGCTGGCTGGTCCGGAATGGTATCCGCTGTTCAAGGATCTCCATGCCGGCATGATCCTCGAGCTCGCTGGCAAGGAGAAAGACGCCGGCGCCCGGTTCGAGCGCGCCTACAAGCTCGACGATTCCATGCTGCGCGTCACCGAGGCCTATGCGCGCTGGCTGTCGCGCAACAAGGACTCGGCCGCCGCGACCACGGTCTACCAGGCTTTCGACAAGAAGCTCGCCCGCCATCCGCTGATCGTGGAAGGGTTGCGCGACACCAAGGCCGGCAAGAAGATGCCGCCGCTGGTCGATAGCGCGCAAGCCGGCGCCGCAGAAGCGCTCTACGGCATCGGCGCCACACTGACCCGCCGCGGCGGCGAGGATCTGGCGCTGGTCTATCTCCAGCTCTCGCTCTACCTTCAGCCCACCCATCCCCTGGCGCTGCTCTCGCTCGCCGATCTCTATGAATCGGTGAAGCGGCCGCAGATGGCGATCAAGGTCTATGAGCGGGTGCCGGCGTCCTCGCCGCTCAAGCGCAACGCCCAGATCCAGCTCGCCATCGATCTGGATTCCGCCGACCGCACCGACGAGGCGATCAAGATCCTCAAGGGCGTCACCACTGAGGATTCCAAGGATCTCGAAGCCATCATGGCGCTCGGCAACATCGAGCGCGGCCGCAAGAAGTTCGGCGAATGCGGCGCGACCTATTCGCAAGGGGTCGACGTGCTGCCGGCCGGCAACGACAAGGCCAACAGCGTCTGGTATTATTATCGCGGCATCTGCGAGGAGCGCTCCAAGCAGTGGGGCAAGGCGGAAGCCGACATGAAGAAGGCGCTCGAGCTGCAGCCCGACCAGCCGCACGTCCTCAACTATCTCGGCTATTCCTGGATCGACCAGGGCATCAATCTCGACGAAGGCATGAAGATGATCAAGCGGGCGGTCGAGCAGCGCCCGGATGACGGCTACATCGTCGATTCCCTCGGCTGGGCCTATTACCGCATTGGCAATTACGAGGACGCGGTGAAGAACCTCGAGCGCGCCATTGACCTCAAGCCCGAGGATCCCACCATCAACGATCACCTTGGCGACGCCTATTGGCGCGTCGGCCGTACGCTGGAAGCCAAGTTCCAGTGGGCGCACGCCCGCGATCTCAAGCCCGAAGCGGATGAACTTCCGAAGATCGAGGCCAAGATTGCAAACGGTATGACCGACGACAATTCGAACTCCTCGGCTGCGCAGGCGGAGAAGGAGAAGAAGAAGGACGACGGCAAGGGCGGCTGAGTGAGTTGAAGTTGGGGGCGTGTCGTCTATGCCGGCGTTGATTGAAGAAGGGCGCGCGAAGGTCAATCTGAGCCTTCGCGTGGTCGGTCGTCGTGCAGACGGCTATCATGATCTCGAAAGCGTGGTCGCCTTTGCCGACTGCGCCGACCGGCTCACGCTGGAGGCCGGCGGCGAACTGAAGCTCACCACGACGGGGCCGCTCGCGGCGGCCTGCGGCGATATGGCCGACAACCTCGTGTTCAAGGCGGCCAAGCTCCTGGCCGAAGCCGTCCCGAACCTGAAGCTGGGCGCCTTCGCGCTCGACAAGGTGCTCCCGGTCGCCGCCGGCATCGGCGGCGGCTCGGCCGACGCCGCTGCGGCGCTGCGGTTGCTGGCGCGGCTCAACGATCTGTCGCTCGACGACGCCCGCCTCCAGAAGGTTGCGCTTGCGACCGGTGCCGACGTGCCGGTGTGTCTGTTCTCGCGTGCCTGTGACATGACCGGTGTCGGCGAGCAGCTGCTGCCGCTCGCGTTGCCGAGCATGCCCTGCGTGATGGTCAATCCGCGCGTGCCGGTCGCGACCAAGGATGTGTTTCAGGCGCTGGGCCTGCGCAACGGCGAACTCCTGGTCGGCGCCACGTCCGTCTTCGACGGACCGGCCTGGCCGGGCGAGGGCGCCTCCATTGCCGATTGGGTCGATACGCTCGAGACCGTCGCCAACGATCTCGAAGCGCCTGCGATGCGCATCGAGCCTGTCATCGGCGACGTGCTGGAAGCCTTGCGTGGCTCCGCCGGCGTCAAGCTCGCCCGCATGTCCGGCTCGGGTGCGACGTGCTTTGCGATCTATGGCGCATTTGCCGAGGCGCATGCCGCCGCCGAGAAGATCCGCAGGGATCATTCCGGTTGGTGGGTGCACGCGGGGACGCTGAGCTAGGTATTTCGCCGACGACGGTGCCGGTAGCCCCGGATGGAGCGAAGCGCAATCCGGGATGGTTCGGCTGCGGCGGTCCCGGATTGCGCTACGCTCCATCCGGGCTACGGCAGTTGAGCTAGCCGCCGCTTTCCTCCGCCAGTCCGAGAAACCGCCGGATTTCGCCCAACACCTCCTGCGGCTTGTCATGTTGCAGCCAGTGTCCGGCGCCGGCGATGGTCTCGACGCGCGCCTGCGGAAAGTAGCGCTCCAGGCCCGCGGCCCTCGCGCCAGCCAGAAAGCTTTCGCCGGCATTCAGGAGCAGCGTCGGACAGGTGATGCGCGACCACAGCGCGATGTGATCGTCCGGCCAGAGCCGGTGCGGCGCAGAGGCGCGCTGGTAGGGATCGAACTTCCAGCTATAGGTGCCGTCCTCGTTCTGCCGCGCGCCGTAGGTGGCGAGATGCAGCGCGAGGTCGCGGGACAGCCGCTTGTTGTGAAGGACCATCTGCGCCGCAGCGTCTTCGAGGGTCGAATAGCGGCGCGGTGCGCGGTCGTGCAGCTTGTCGAGCTGACCGACCCATTTGCCGATGCGCTCATGCACCGGCGGTTTTGGTGTATCCGGCAGCATCGTCACGCCGTCGAGCACGACCAGCTTCGCGACCTGTTCGGGGAATGCCCCCGTAAAGATCAGGCTGACCATGCCGCCCATGGAATGGCCGACGAGAGTGACTTGAGGCGCTGCGACGGCACGGACGAGCTGGGCGAGGTCGTACACATACTCCGTCAGTGCGTAGCTGCCGCCTTTGGTCCAATCGGAATCGCCGTGACCGCGCAGGTCGGGTGCGACCACGTGAAAATGTGGCTGTAGCGACCGGGCGATGACGTCCCAGCTCCGACAGTGATCGCGGCCGCCGTGAACCAGGACCGCTACGGGCGCGGCGTCGTTGCCCCAGTCGGCATAGTGCAGCCGCAGGCCGTGAGACTCGTAGATGCGGCTTTGCGGGGCGAGCATGGTGGCGCTATCCATTCGCGGGCCGCCGCGCCAGTGCGAGCGACAGGCCGAGCCCTGCGATGAAGACGCCGGAGCCCTGGGTGAGACGTCGCATCAAATGCGGCCTTCCGATCAACTGCGTGCGTGTCGCGGAGGCCATCAGCACCACAACGATATCGGCGAGCGTGTTCAGCGTCACCGAAATTGCACCCAGCATGATGAATTGCAGCGTCGGGTTCGATCCCGCCGGGTCGAGGAACTGCGGAATGAAGGCGAGGAAGAATGCGGCGGTCTTCGGGTTCAGCGCCTCGACCAGCACGCCGTCGCGAAAGGCTTGCTTGTCGCCGACTGGCTCGCTGTCGAATGACAGCGCACCGGCGTTGCGAAAAGTCCTGATGCCGAGCCAGACCAGATAGAGTGCGCCGACAAATTTCACGGCGGCAAACAGCTCGGCGCTGGCAAGGATGATCGCAGAGATGCCGAGGCTGCCTGCGACCACATGAACCAGCCCGCCGAGCGCGGTGCCCGCGGTGGATGCAAAACCGCTGCCGCGCCCTTCCGATAGGGTCCGTGCCGCGACGTAGAAAATGCCGGGGCCGGGAACGGCGGCGATGAGACAAGCGGCGGCCAGGAACAGCCAGAAATTCGTGTTGATCATCCTGTTTTGGTAGCGCAGCTTGCCGCGATTGCAAGCCCTCTTGCCTAGCCCATCCGGCGGAAGATCACGCTGGCATTCACCCCGCCGAAGCCGAACCCGTTCGAGATCGCGTGCTGCATCGGTAGCGGGCGCGCCGCACCGGCGACGATGTCGATGCCGTCAGCGGCGGGATCGGGGTTTTCGAGATTGAGCGTCGGCGGTGCGATCTGGTCGCGCAGGGCGAGCACGGTGAAGATTGCTTCCAGGCCGCCGGCGGCACCGAGCAGATGGCCGGTAGCCGATTTGGTTGCGCTCACGGCGATGCCGCGGTGACGGCCGAACAGCGCGGCAATCGCGCCAAGCTCGCTCTCGTCGCCGGCCGGCGTCGACGTCGCATGCGCGTTCAGGTGCTGCAAATCCGCAGGCGCAAGCTTGGCCTGCCGGAGCGCGATCTCCATGGCGCGCCGGGCGCCGTCGCCGTCAGGCGGCCCCGATGTCATGTGATAGGCGTCGGCGGTCGTGCCGTATCCGACGATCTCCGCGATCGGCGTCGCGCCGCGCGCCAACGCATGCTCCAGCTCCTCGATCACCAGGATGCCGGCGCCTTCGCCCATGACAAAACCGTCGCGATCGCGATCGAACGGGCGCGAGGCGCGCGCGTCATTGAACCCGCTCGACAGTGCGCGGGCCGCGGCGAAGCCGCCGAGGCTGACGATGTCGATGCAAGCTTCCGCGCCACCGCAGATCGCCACATCAGCCTCGCCCGCGCGGATCATGCGCGCGGCATCGCCGATCGCCTGAACGCCGGCGGCGCACGCCGTGACCGGTGTGCCCAGCGCTCCCTTGTAGCCGTATTTGATCGAGACGTGGCCGGCCGCGAGGTTGGCGAGGAAGGAGGGGATCGTGAACGGCGACAGCCGGCGCGGGCCGCGCTGTTCGGTGATGCGCACCGCCTCCGCCATCGCCGGAAAACCGCCGACGCCGGAGGCGATGATCGTCGCGGTTCGTTCCTGCGCTGCCGCGTCCTGCGGCTTCCAGCCGGCCTGCGCAACCGCTTCTGCGGTGGCGAGCAGCGCGAACAGGATGAAGCGGTCCATCTTGCGCTGGTCTTTCGGCGCGGCGGCCTGCGCGGGATCGAAGCCGCCGTCTGCGTCATCGGCCTTGTCGGGCACGAGGCCGGCAATGCGTGCGGGCAGCGCCTGCGACCATTCCGGCAGCGGGCGCAGCCCGCTTTGGCCGGCCAGCAGCCGGCGCCAGGACAGCTCGACACCGCAGCCAAGCGGCGATACCACGCCCATTCCCGTCACGACGATACGACGCATGTCAGTCTCCAGCCGGCGCGACGGCCGGGTTCATGGCTTTGAGCGAGGTCAGCCGTTTACGCATGAGGCGGCTCGCGCGGGGACCGGCGATGATGACCGCGTTGGTGAGCGTGATCGGCTGCATGTCGGCGGCATCGACCACGACCGGATTGAATGGACGACGATCGGAGCGGTTCGCGAGCAGGATGGCTTCGCCCTTCGGTGCGAGATGCTTGTTGCCCCAGGCGAGCAGGGTTGCGACCACGGGGAAGAAGTCCCGGGCCTTGTCCGTCAGCACATATTCGTAGCGCGGCGGCCGTTCGTGATAGCGGCGGCGGACGAACATGCCGCTTTCGGTGAGATGGGCCAACCGCCGCGACAGGATGTTCGGCGCGATCCCGAGGCTTTGCGAAAATTCGTCGAACTTCGTTGCGCCCTGGAACGCATCCCGCAGGATCAAGATGCTCCACCATTCGCCGACCGTCTCCACGGCGCGGCCGACCGGACATTCCTGGATGGAGGGGGATTTGGGCTGCATGGTTCGAAAGTAGGGAGGTAACTTTCAAAATGCAAGTGACAAGGGGCAACTTCCCCGCACGGGAGGACGAGGTGCGGGACTGCAAAACTGTCTCCGTGATCCGGATGCGAGTTGGCGAGCGAGCCTGCGCTCCTTGCTCCGTCATTGCGAGCGGAGCGAAGCAATCCAGAATCTTTCCAAGGGGGGACTCTGGATTGCTTCGCTTCGCTCGCAATGACGATGGCTATGCCGCAGCGGCAATACGATTTCAGTGGACGCCGTAGCGGCCGTCACCGAGACGGGTGCGGGTAGAACACCGAAGACGCGCGCCCTAATGCGACCGTGCCAGACAGAACGCCACGACCTGCTCCAGCGCGCTCTTCATCGGTGAGGACGGGAACAGCGCCAGCGCGTCCACCGCCATGGCGCCGTAGTGCTGGGCGCGGCTGCGCGTGTCTTCGAGCGCACGATGCTTGTTCATCAGCCCGATGGCGTGGTCGAGGTCAGTGTCGCCGATCTCGCCGCGCTCGAGCGCGCGGATCCAGAAGGCGCGCTCGGTGTCGTTGCCGCGGCGGAAGGCGAGCACGACGGGCAGCGTGATCTTGCCCTCGCGGAAATCGTCGCCGGTGTTCTTGCCGAGCTTGGCGCTCTTGCCGCCATAGTCGAGCACGTCGTCGACGAGCTGGAAGGCGATGCCGAGATTCATGCCGACCGAGCGGCAGGCGGTCTGCTCTGCTTTCGGGCGGTTGGCGATCACGGGGCCGACCTCGCAGGCGGCCGCGAACAACTCGGCGGTCTTGCCGCGGATCACGGCGAGATATTCGTCTTCGGTGGTCGCGGTGTTCTTGGCGGCGGCAAGCTGCATCACCTCGCCCTCGGCGATGGTGGCGGCGGCCGCTGAGAGAATGTCGAGCGCGCGGAGCGAGCCGACCTCGACCATCATGCGGAAGGCCTGGCCGAGCAGGAAGTCGCCGACCAGCACGCTCGCCTCATTGCCCCAGAGCATGCGCGCCGACAGCTTGCCGCGGCGCATCTCGCTCTCGTCGACGACGTCGTCATGGAGCAGGGTGGCGGTATGCATGAACTCAACGCTGGCAGCGAGCTTGATATGGCCGTCGCCGGTGTAGCCGGCGAGGTTGGCCATGGCCAGCGTCAGCATCGGCCGCAGGCGCTTGCCCCCGGAGGAGATCAAATGGTTGGCGACCTCCGGGATCATGGTCACGTCCGAACCGGTCCGCGACAGGATCGTGGCGTTGACGCGCTCCATGTCACCGGCGACAAGGGCAACCAGCTCTTCGATCGACGCGCCGGGAGTTTCGAAAGGTACGATGACGGCCACGCCGGTCTCCAATATTTGCCCCGGAAGGGCTATTCTGATGGAAAGACCATAGAAACTGGACGGGGATGCGGCAAGGGCCGTGGAACCATTGACATTTGGCGCTTAATCCCCGTCAGGCAGGAGGCCTGTGTTTTGCGAGAACTGGTTCGGACCAACGATATGGTGCTGGTGTCGGCGATCGGCGCGCTGCTCGACGGCGCCAACATCCATCATCTGGTGCTGGACCAGAACATGAGCATCATCGAGGGCTCGCTCGGCATTTTGCCGCGGCGGATCCTGGTCCACGAGGACGACGCCATCGAGGCCCGGCAGCTTCTGACCGAGGCCGGCCTCAGCCACGAACTGCGCGGCGATGAGTGAAGCCCCGGCAGACCTCACCGAGGACGCCTTTCTTGGCGGGCAATTGCGGCTGAAGCAGAAGCGGTCCGGCCATCGCGCCGGGCACGATGCCATTCTGCTCGCGGCGGCGACGGAGGCGAGGGCGGGCGACCGTGTCGTCGATCTCGGCGCCGGCATCGGCACGGCGGGTCTTGCATTGGCTCGGCGCGTTGCCGGGATCAGGCTCGGCCTGGTCGAGATCGATCCCGAGCTGGCGGAGCTTGCGCGCGCCAATGCGGCAGCGAATGCGATTGCCGCCGAGACGATCGTGCTCGACGTCACCGCGGACGCGCAGGCCTTTGCGGCGAGCGGGCTCGCGCCGGACAGCGTCGACGTGGTGCTGATGAACCCGCCCTTCAACGATCCCGCTCGCCATCGCGGTTCGCCCGATCAGGCGCGCCAGATCGCGCATGTGGCGACGGATGAGACGCTGAATGCCTGGGTGCATGCGGCGCGGCGCATCCTCCGATCGCACGGCGCGCTGACATTGATTTGGCGCGCAGATGGCATCGCGGAGGTTCTGGCGGCGCTGTCTCGCGGCTTCGGCAGTCTCGCGATTTTGCCGGTTCACGCTGAAGCCGGGCGGCTCGCGATCCGGGTGCTGGTGCGCGCAATCAAGGGCGGAAGGGCTCCGGCACGATTGTTGCCGGGCCTCGTCCTCAACGAGGAGTCACGCGTGCCCAAAAAAGAGGTGATGGATATTCTGGAGGGAAGGGCGGTTCTACCCCTGGTGGAACCGTGCTGAGCTATTGCGGAAGCGATTCCGACTGCTGCTCTTGCGGAGTCGTCAGGCGGATCGCCATGAACAGCGCACCGATCAGCAGCATCAGCAGATAGATTTTCATGGTGTTCTCCGCTGGCCCATTGCAGCCTCTCAACGGGGTTTCTGCAAAACACGTTCCGGGCCCTTCCAATGACAGTCGCGTGATAAGAAATAGTTAATCAGAGGTAACGGCATGGCCGAACAATTGAACGATCGTGAGAGTTCCGGCCTGGCCGACAAGCTCATGCAATATCTGCCGGCGCGCTTCCGTCCCGGCACGGCCGTGGTGCCGGTGGTGCGGCTGTCCGGTGTGATCGGGGCAGTGACGCCGCTGCGCCCGGGCATGACGCTCGCGACCGTTTCGCGGGTGCTGGAGCGGGCGTTTTCGACGCGTAACGCCAAGGCGGTGGCGCTGGTGATCAATTCGCCCGGCGGGTCGCCGGTGCAGTCGCGCCAGATCTACCTGCGCATCAAGCAACTCGCGGCGGAGAAGAAGCTGCCGGTGCTGGTGTTCGTCGAGGACGTCGCGGCCTCCGGCGGCTACATGATCGCCTGCGCCGGCGACGAGATCATCTGCGATCCGTCCTCGATCCTTGGTTCGATCGGCGTGGTCGGCGGCAGCTTTGGTTTCCAGGAGGCGATCAAGCGGCTCGGCATCGAGCGGCGTCTCTACACCGCCGGCGCGCACAAGGCGATGCTCGACCCATTTCTTCCTGAAAATCCTGACGACGTCGCCAAGCTGAAGGCGCTCCAGCGCGAGATCCACCAGATCTTCATCGCGCTGGTGAAGGAGAGCCGCGGCGCGCGGTTGAAGGGCTCCGACGACACGCTGTTCACGGGCGAATACTGGGCCGGCGGGAGTTCGATCGCGCTCGGGCTCGCCGACAGCATCGGCGATCTCCGCTCAACTCTTCGTGCCCGCTTTGGCGAGAAGGTTCTCACCCCCGTGATTGCCCAGCCGACCGGTCTGCTCTCCGGCCTTTTGGGCCGGAAATCGCCCGGCGCGGGGCAGCTTTCGGCCTTGGAATCAATGGCCGGCCTGCCGGACGACCTGATCTCGGCGGTGGAGACGCGCGCGATCTGGGCGAAATTCGGGTTCTAGGCGGAGCCCTGCCGCGCCATTTGGCCCCAAGGAGACTTGAAGCCGTGCCAATTGCGGCGCGGCCCGGTCTGCGCAAGAATGCGCGTGGGGGCTGAGCATTGTGAACAAGGAACGACCGATGCCGCCGTTCGTCGCATTCGCGGGCGTCCTGGGCGGGCTTGCCGTGGTCCGCTGGGCCTACAAGACCGCTGTCAGGATCAACCAGGAGCTGGAGGAGATGCGCCTCTCACGCGTCGCCGAGGCCGCCCATAGGGGGGCCGTCCAGACCCTGAAACAGGATCCGGTGACCGGAGCCTATCGGCCGGGTTAGCCGGCGTCTTTCTTCCGGGTTCGATGCTTCGCATCGCCCCGGAATGACGCCATTCAACCCCTTCACCTTGATTCCGACCCCTGCCGTCGATACGGTCCCGCGCGATTCAACCCCCCGCGAGAGCCCGATCTGACGATGGACGCCTCCTTGCCCGCCCATATGCGCCCGGAACGCTCGTTCCAGGGTTTCATCCTCGCGCTCCAGCGGTTCTGGGCCGAGCAGGGCTGCGTGATCCTGCAGCCCTACGACATGGAGATGGGTGCGGGTACCTTCCATCCGGCGACTACGCTGCGCGCGCTCGGGCCAAAGCCCTGGAACGCGGCCTATGTGCAGCCCTCGCGGCGGCCCAAGGACGGCCGCTACGGCGAGAATCCGAACCGGATGCAGCACTACTACCAGTTCCAGGTGATCATGAAGCCATCGCCGCCGAACCTTCAGGAGCTGTACCTGAAGTCGCTCGCCGCGATCGGCATTGATTCCGCCGTGCACGACATTCGCTTCGTCGAGGACGATTGGGAGAGCCCGACTCTGGGCGCCTGGGGCCTCGGTTGGGAGTGCTGGTGCGACGGCATGGAAGTCAGCCAGTTCACCTATTTCCAGCAGGTCGCGGGTGTCGAATGCGCGCCGGTCGCGGGCGAGCTCACCTACGGGCTCGAGCGCCTCGCGATGTACGTGCAGGGCGTCGATCGCGTCTACGACCTCAACTTCAACGGCCGCGACGGTGACGCCAAGGTCACCTATGGCGATGTCTTCCTGCAGGCCGAGCGGGAATATTCGAAGCACAATTTCGAAGTCGCCGACACCGCGATGCTGTTCGAGCAATTCAAGATGGCGGAATCTGCCTGCCGGAAATATCTCGAGGCCGGCTGGAAAGATGGCAAGCGCGAGGCCCATCTGATGTCGCTGCCGGCCTATGACCAGTGCATCAAGGCGAGCCACGTGTTCAACCTGCTCGACGCGCGCGGCGTGATCTCGGTGACGGAGCGGCAGAGCTACATTCTTCGCGTGCGCGAATTGGCAAAGGCTTGCGGCGAGGCCTGGATACATACTGAAGCGGGCGGAGCGGCCTGATGCCCGATCTTTTGCTTGAACTGTTCTCCGAAGAAATCCCCGCGCGCATGCAGGCCAAGGCGGCCGACGATCTGCGCCGCATGGTCACCGACAAGCTCGTCGCCGAAGGCCTCGTCTACGAGGGCGCGAAGGCTTTCGCGACCCCGCGCCGCCTTGCGCTGACCGTGCACGGCATCCCTGCGCGCCAGCCTGACCTGAAGACCGAACGCCGCGGACCGAAGATCGGCGCGGCCGACGCGGCCGTGCAGGGTTTTCTGAAAGCGACGGGTTTGACGTCGCTGGACGAGGCCAAGATCCAGCGCGACCCGAAGGGCGACTTCTACATCGCGCTGATCGAGAAGCCCGGCCGCGACGCGATCGACGTGCTCGCGGAAATCCTTCCCGTGATCATCCGCACCTTCCCCTGGCCGAAATCGATGCGCTGGGGCGCGCGCTCCGGCAAGCCGGGCTCGCTGAGCTGGGTGCGTCCGCTGCACGCGATCACCGCGACGTTCGGGCCCGAGACCGAAGAGCCCGATGTCGTCAAATTCTCGGTGGACGGCATCGAGGCCGGCCAGACCACCTACGGCCATCGTTTCATGGCGCCGGCTGCGATTTCCGTGCGCCGCTTCGAGGACTACGAAGCGAAGCTGAAGGCCGCAAAAGTCATCCTCGATCCGCAGGCGCGCAAGGACATCATCTTCGCCGACGCCAAGGAGCTGACCTTCGCGCAAGGGTTCGAACTGGTCGAGGACCAGGCGCTGCTGGACGAGGTGTCCGGCCTGGTCGAATGGCCCGTCGTCATGATGGGATCGTTCGAGCAAGAATATCTCGCGATCCCCGAAGAGGTGATCCGCGCCACCATCCGCAACAACCAGAAGTGCTTCGTCGTCAGGGATGCCAAGACGGGCAAGCTGACCAACAAGTTCGTTCTCACCGCCAACATCGAGGCGCCCGACGGCGGCAAGACCATCGTCGCCGGCAACGAACGCGTGATCCGTCCGCGCCTGTCGGACGCGAAGTTCTTCTATGAGACGGACTTGAAGACGAAGCTGGAAGATCGGCTGCCGAAGTTCGAGCAGATCGTGTTCCACGAGAAGCTCGGCACCCAGGCCGCGCGTATCAAGCGCATCGAACGCCTCGCCGCCGAGATCGCGCCGCTGGTCGGCGCCGATGTCGCCAAGGCGACGCGGGCCGCGCATCTGGCGAAGGCGGATTTGTTGACCGAGGTCGTCGGCGAATTCCCCGAGGTGCAGGGCCTGATGGGCAAGTACTACGCGCTGGCCCAGGGCGAGGACGCCTCTGTCGCCGCGGCTTGCGAGGAGCACTACAAGCCTCAAGGCCCTTCTGATCGTGTGCCGACTGATCCGGTCAGTATTGCTGTGGCGCTCGCGGACAAGCTCGACACGCTCGTCGGCTTTTGGGCGATTGACGAGAAGCCGACGGGCAGCAAGGACCCGTATGCGCTGCGTCGCGCGGCGCTGGGTGTGATCAGGCTGATTGTCGAAAATGAGCTCCGACTGCCTCTCTATCAGCTTGCCATATTCCACTCACTCTTTTTCGCAGAGCGCACGCTTTCCACATTCGAGCACATGGTCGCAAAGAAGGCGGCGTCGCTGGACTTTGTTGTTCCAGGACTGTCTGAAAAATTGGCACAGCGCGCACGCGAGATCGCTCGTTCGGATAGCGTGTTGGAGAGCGGCCTGGAGCATTTCCAGGCGGTGGTCCAAGATGTAATCACCTTCTTCGCCGACCGCCTGAAAGTCCAGCTCCGCGAGCAGGGCGCGCGGCACGATCTCGTCGATGCCGTGTTCGCGCTCGGCGGCCAGGATGACCTCCTGATGATCGTCCGCCGCGTCGAGGCGCTCGGCAAATTCCTCGAGACCGACGACGGCAAGAATTTGCTCGCCGGCATCAAGCGCGCGAGCAATATCCTCGGCATCGAGGAGAAAAAGGACAAGCGCAGCTTCGACGGGGCGCCCGATGCTGCACTCTACAGTCTCGGCGAGGAGAAGGCGCTGGCCAAGGCGATCGGCGAAGTGAAGGCGGAGGCAAGCGCTGCTGTCGCGAAGGAAGACTTCGCTGCTGCAATGAGTGCGATGGCCAAGCTGCGCCCGCCGGTCGATGCGTTCTTCGAGAAAGTTCGCGTCAACGACGAGGATGCGAAGGTGCGCGAGAACCGGTTGAAGCTGCTCAACGAGATCCGCAGCGCCACGCGTGCGGTGGCGGATTTCTCGAAGATCCAGGATTGATCGCGGTTTTGGCGCAACTGAACACCGTCATGCCCGGGCTTGTCCCGGGCATCCACGTCCTTCTTCGCTCGTGGAGACGCGTGGATGGCCGGGACAAGCCCGGCCATGAGGTCGGAGTTGGTGGCCGCAATCCCTATGCGCGAAGAGTGCCCACACAAAAAGCCCCGCCCGGCGGGGGGAGGACCGGGCGGGGCCTGATGTCCGACTCTACTGCTCGCGTCAGCCTGATTGATGTGACGCGCCGGACACCTAGTCGATCCCTGAAAGCGCTAGTCCATCACCTCGACGATGCGCCGCGAGCGCGGCTCGACCAATACGGTCTCGCCGTTCACGACGGTATAGCGATAGGTGGTGGCGCCGAAACGCTGCGGCACGTCATAATAGGTGACGCCGCTTTCAGGTAAGGTGGCACCGACCACCACGCGATCCGGGATGCGGAAAGCCGGCACACGTTGTTCGACGACATAGTCGCGGAAAGCCGGCCGCTGCTCGACTGCGATGGTCGGGCCGCTGTCGACGACGACGGGCGCGCGTCCCACGGTGACGCTGCTTTGCGCCTGCGCCGCAAGGGGCGAACCGATCGCGGCCGCGAGCGCTGCAAGAGCAAGAATCCTGTTCCGCATGGGCAACTCCTTCGAGAAGGTTTTCGGGAAGCGCCGATGGCGCGACCGGTTGCCAATGCATGCGTCTCCGCGATGTTCCGGAAAACGCCCGCCGCATTCGCGGCATTTTCGGGCTGTTTTCGCGGAGCCGGGAACTCGTGCGCGCCCAGTGCGTCTCTACCCGCGGAACTCAGTCCGCTATGATCCCGCCGCGATTCGCCCCCACCCCACGGAAAGAAAATTCATGCACATCACCGTCGCCCACATCTCGCCGATCTTGTCGCTGCTTGCGGGTGTGCTCATCCTGATCATGCCGCGCCTGCTGAACCTGATCGTCGCGATTTTTCTCATCATAAATGGTGCGATCGGGCTCGGATTGTTGAAGTGGCTCCATCTCTAGGCCTTCATTCTACGGAACTCTTCGACTTGCGCGGACCTGCCCAAAGTGGTGTAAGGCCCGCAATTACCCATTCCTCTCGCAGGTTGTGTGCAAGCTATGGCCAAAGCCGCCTCGAAAACTTCAGCGAAAATGCCAGCGAAATCAAAGTCCTCCGCCAAGGCGAAAGCCGCGCCGGCGGCCCGCAAGGCACTTGCCAAACGCGCCCCGAAGCCAGTGGCCAAGGCCGCTGTTAAGCCGGTTGCCAAGGCTGCTGCCAAGCCGGCTGTGAAGCCTGCCGCCAAGTCGGTTTCCAAGTCGATTTCCAAGGCTGTTGCTAAGGCACCGACGAAACCGGTTGCGCCGAAGGTTGCCGTGAAGCCGGCACCGAGCAAGGCTGCTTCAAGCAAGGCCGTGCCTGTTGCGGCCAAGGCCGGCAAGTGGGTGTTCACGTTCGGCGACGGCAAGGCCGAGGGCAAAGCGGAGATGCGCGACCTGCTCGGCGGCAAGGGCGCCAACCTGGCCGAGATGGCCAATCTCGGGCTGCCGGTGCCTCCTGGCTTCACCATCCCGACCTCGGTCTGCACCTACTTCTACGCGCACGACAAATCCTATCCGAAAGAATTGAAGTCGCAGGTTGAGAAGGCGCTCGACCATGTCGGCAAGTTGACCGGCAAGGTCTTCGGCGATTCCAGGAACCCGCTGCTCGTCTCCGTGCGTTCCGGCGGCCGCGCCTCGATGCCGGGCATGATGGACACGGTGCTCAATCTCGGCCTCAACGACGAGACCGTGGAAGCGCTGTCGGAACTGTCGGGCGATCGCCGCTTCGCCTATGACAGCTATCGCCGCTTCATCACCATGTATTCGGACGTGGTGCTCGGCTTCGAGCATCATCATTTCGAGGAAATCCTCGACACCTTCAAGGACAGCCAGGGCTACACGCTCGACACGGATCTCACCGCCGACGACTGGGTCGATCTGGTCGGCAAGTACAAGGACGCGGTCGCGCGCGAAACCGGCAAGGATTTTCCGCAGGATCCGCACGACCAGCTCTGGGGCGCGATTGGCGCGGTGTTTTCATCCTGGATGAACGCCCGCGCGGTGACCTATCGCAGGCTGCACGACATTCCGGAATCCTGGGGCACCGCGGTCAACGTGCAGGCCATGGTGTTCGGCAACATGGGCGAGACCTCGGCGACCGGCGTTGCCTTCACGCGCAATCCCTCGACCGGCGAGAGCAAGCTCTACGGCGAGTTCCTGATCAACGCGCAAGGCGAGGACGTGGTCGCGGGCATCCGCACGCCGCAGGACATCACCGAGGAAGCGCGCAAGGACTCGGGCTCCGACAAGGCGTCGATGGAATCGGCGATGCCGGAGGCCTTCAAGGAGCTGACGCGGATCTACACGCTGCTCGAGAAGCACTACCGCGACATGCAGGACATGGAGTTCACGGTCGAGCAGGGCAAGCTCTGGATGCTCCAGACCCGCGGCGGCAAGCGTACTGCCAAGGCGGCGCTGCGCATCGCGGTCGAGCTCGCCAATGAAGGCCTGATCACCAAGAAGGAAGCGGTGACGCGGATCGACCCGGCATCGCTCGACCAGCTGCTGCATCCGACCATCGACCCCAACGCCAAGCGCGACGTGATCGCGACCGGCCTGCCGGCTTCGCCGGGTGCGGCGTCCGGCGAGATCGTGTTCTCCTCGGACGAAGCGGCAAAGCTTCAGGCCGACGGTCGCAAGGTGATTCTGGTCCGGATCGAGACCAGCCCCGAAGACATCCACGGCATGCACGCCGCCGAAGGCATCTTGACCACCCGTGGCGGCATGACCTCGCATGCCGCGGTGGTCGCGCGTGGCATGGGCAAGCCCTGCGTCTCCGGCTGCGGCACCATCCGCGTCGATTACGGCCGCGGCACCATGAGCATCGGCTCGCGCACCTTCAAGACCGGCGACGTCATCACCATCGACGGCTCGCTCGGCCAGGTGCTCGCCGGCCGCATGCCGATGATCGAGCCCGAGCTGTCCGGCGAGTTCGGCACGCTGATGAAATGGGCCGACCAGGTCCGCAAGATCGGCGTGCGCGTCAACGCGGACACGCCGGAGGACGCGCACACCGCGATCAAGTTCGGTGCGGAAGGCATCGGCCTCTGCCGTACCGAGCACATGTTCTTCGAGGAGACGCGTATCCGCACGGTGCGCGAGATGATCCTCTCCGAGGACGAGCAGTCGCGCCGCGCTGCGCTGGCAAAGCTGCTCCCGATGCAGCGCGCCGACTTCGTCGAGCTGTTCGAGATCATGAAGGGCCTTCCCGTCACGATCCGTTTGCTTGATCCGCCGCTGCACGAGTTCCTGCCGCACACCCATGCCGAGGTCGAGGAAGTGGCCCGCGCCATGAACACCGACCCACGGCGCCTGGCCGATCGCGCGCGCGAGCTGTCGGAGTTCAATCCGATGCTCGGCTTCCGCGGCTGCCGCATCGCGATCGCCTATCCCGAGATCGCCGAGATGCAGGCGCGCGCGATCTTCGAAGCGGCGGTCGAGGCCGAGAAGCGCACCGGCAAGGCCGTTGGCCTCGAGGTGATGGTGCCGCTGATCGCCACCAAGATGGAGCTCGACCTCGTCAAGGCGCGCATCGATTCCACCGCGAAGGCGGTGATGCGCGACACCAACACCAAGCTGACCTATCAGGTCGGCACCATGATCGAGCTGCCGCGCGCTTGCCTGCTCGCGGCCGAGATCGCGGAGAGCGCCGAGTTCTTCTCGTTCGGCACCAACGACCTCACGCAGACCACCTACGGCATCAGCCGTGACGACGCTGCGAGCTTCCTCGGGACTTACGTGTCCAAGGGTATCCTGCCGATCGATCCCTTCGTCGCACTCGACCAGGAAGGCGTCGGCGAGCTCGTCAAGATCGGCGTCGCACGCGGCCGCAAGACGCGCGCCTCGCTCAAGGTCGGCATCTGCGGCGAGCACGGCGGCGATCCTGCCTCCGTCGCCTTCTGCCACGCGATCGGCCTCGACTACGTCTCCTGCTCGCCCTACCGCGTTCCGATCGCCCGCCTCGCCGCCGCGCAAGCTGCGCTCGGCAAGGCGGTGGCGAGCCAGGCGTAAGCTAAGCGGCGAGTTGAAATGTTGAGAGCGAAAGAGGCGGGGCAAACCCCGCCTCTTTCATTTTGCGCACCGCTCTTTCCACGCCGTCATTGCGAGCGCAGCGAAGCAACCCAGAATCTTACCCCGGCGGCAGTCTGGATTGCTTCGCTGCGCTCGCAATGACGCGTTTGCAACACCGGGAACTCATCGCGCGTCTCGTAATGACACGTGCGCGCAAGAGTTCCTTCACCATTCGCGTTGACCGATTGTTTACCTCGTCGCGTGAGAGCGCGTTTACCAACGTGCATCATCACCCCGTGAAAACACCTGCGATTGCTTGCGTGTGCCGCCTGCGCAACGCCGATTAACGCCCCGGCAACCTAAATTAGATACTCACGATAAAGATCGAATTGCACGGATGTACTGCGGCTCGATTTTTCTAGCGTAAGCGTAGCGTGAGCGTATCGATGTTTTTGTTGCGTACCCATCCGAAGGGCGCGCGGTTCGCGTCCTTCGGCATCGGTCTCTGCATCTTCGCATTGATGCCGAGAGAGACCGGCTATCAGGACATTGCCTCGCTGCTGGCGCGCCAACCCGGCGTCGCGGAGCGTTGGCAGAAGCAGGTGTTCTCTGCTGCGTCCTCCATACAGCTCGCCACTTACAGTTTTTCCCGGCCGATCGGCACTTCGGCTCCGCAGAGCGCGATGGTTCGCCTCGCGAGCCTCGACGGCCGCGACGTCACCGGCGCGATCAGCCGCAACCCGGCGCTTCAGGCGCCGCCGCGCTACCAGGCCGCCGATTTTCCCAAAGTCGATCGCTCCATGAAGGGTGATCGGCTCGCAACGGTCACACCGACGCAGGCTCCCGAAGCGGGCGCGCCAACGGCAGCGCCGACGCAGGAAGATCCCGCGACGTCGAACAGCTCGGTGTTCGGCGCCAAGACGGTCGCGCTGCCACCGGCGATGTCGCCGGAGTCCGCGGCCGCGCTCGATCCCGAACTCGCGGAAGCGCTGCGCGCACCGCCGCTGCCGCAATACACCAATGCGCCACAAGCCAGCGACGCTGCGCGTTCGCTCGCGCTCCAACCGCTCGAAGCCCTGAAGCAGGCCACCATTCCGGCCGCACCGCCGCGCGATCCGTTCCGCGTCAAGACCTCGAACCTGTTCTTCGGCAGTTCCTCACTCGGTGGCAATGTCGAGAGCATCGAGAGCTGGCAACCCGGCGCGGAGCCGCTGATTGTGATGCCCGACCCCGACATGAAGGTGACGGCCTCGCTGTCGCCGCCGTCGGAGGATATTGCGAAGGATATCGAAAGCGGCGAGAGCGTCGCGCCGAAGGGTGAGGTCAACGTCGACAACCAGCGCGCCAGATCGCCGGCGGAACGGCTCGCGCTCGACGACAAGTCGCGCGCGAAGTCCGAAAAATGCCTCGCGGAAGCCGTCTATTTCGAGTCCCGCGGCGAAGCCGTGCGCGGTCAGATGGCGGTTGCGCAGGTGGTGATGAACCGCGTGTTCTCCGGCAAATATCCGGACACGGTGTGCGGCGCCGTCTATCAGAACAAGCACCGCCATCTCGCCTGCCAGTTCACCTTCGCCTGCGACAACAATGCCGACGTGATCCGCGAGCCCGAGATGTGGGAGCGTGCGAAAAAGATCTCGAAGGCCATGCTCGACGGCCAGATCTGGCTACCCGAGGTCGGCAAGTCCACGCACTACCACGCCTATTGGGTACGCCCGTCCTGGGTCGCCGAGATGAAGAAGATGTACAAGACCGGCGTCCACACCTTCTATCGCCCGCGCGCCTGGGGCGACGGCAGCGAGGAACCGAGCTGGGGGACGCCAGCGCAGACCGCAGCGCTCTCCGCCGAGCTCACCCAGGAAGCCAAGAGCTCCGCCGAGATGGGCGCGACCGAGCGAAGGTAGGCGTTCTTCACCTCGCCCCGCTTGCGGGGAGAGGTCAGATTGCATCGAAGATGCAATCTGGGTGAGGGGGACTCTCCACGAGTCCAACTCTCACCTTCCCTGTGGAGGCTCCCCCTCACCCCAACCCTCTCCCCGCAAGCGGGGCGAGGGAGAAGACCGGCCTCACATCTCGATATCCAGCGCGCAGTCGAAATTCGGCGCCGAATGCGTCAGCGCGCCGGCTGAAGCGTAGTCGACGCCGGTCGCCGCGATGGCCGCGATCGAATCCAGGGTGACGCCGCCGGATGCCTCCAGCTTGAGACGTCCCTCGTTAAGCCTGACGGCTTCGCGCAGCGTCGCAATGTCCATGTTGTCGAGCAGCACGGCGTCGGCAAGGTCGGTGTCGAGCACCTCGCGCAACTGCGCCAGCGTGTCGACCTCGATCTCGATCTTGACGAGATGGCCGGCATGGGCGCGGGCGCGCTCCAGCACGGGCCGGATGCCGCCGGCGACCGCGATGTGGTTGTCCTTGATCAGAATCGCGTCATCGAGCCCGAAGCGGTGATTGAAGCCCCCGCCGCAACGTACCGCGTATTTCTCCAACGCCCGTAATCCCGGCGTGGTTTTTCGCGTGCAGCAGATCCGCATCCGGGTGCCCTCGGTGCGCGCAACATAGTCCGCCGTGAGCGTCGCAACGCCTGACAGGCGGCCGACGAAATTCAGCGCGGTCCGCTCCGCCGTGAGGATGGCGCGTGCCGGCCCCGAGATCGTCAGCACCTGCTGCCCGCGGGCGGCGCGCGCGGCGTCGCGAACATGTGCGCGTACCTCGATGTCGGGCGAAAGCCTTTGCAAGGTGGCGAGCGCCAGCGGCAAACCGGCGATCACGCCCGATTGTCGTGCGACCAGGATCGCTTGCGCCTTCGTTGCCTCGGGGATCGTCGCAAGCGAGGTGATGTCGCCGGCGCGGCCGAGATCCTCATCGAGCGCGCGCAGCACGGCCTCGTCGATCGCGAGCGGGGAGAGGAAGGCGTCGGGATAGAGCAGAGAAGTCGGGGTGATCATGGCAGACTCCATCAGGCGGTCATGGGTTGCGCGGTGCGCGGTGTCGGGCGTTCGGTCAGGCCATCTGCGATCTCGCGCACTGCTGCGAGAGTCGTCATCGTGCGTTGCGCGAGTGCGGGAAAGTCCGCGGAATGGTCGGAGCGGAAATGCGCGCCGCGGCTCTCGCACCGGTTCCAGGCCGACGCCGCCACGAGCAGGGCTGCCGTTGCCATGTTGCGGACGGCGATGCTCGCGGCTTCGCGTTCGAGCGCGGCGAAGCCGCGAACCGCGTCTGCAAGCCCGTCACCGTCGCGGATCACGCCGACATGCGCGCTCATCAGCGTTCGCAGCCGCTTCACGGCCGCAGCATCCGGCGCGCCGTTCCGCGGTGTCGTCAACTCCGCCAGTCGTGTGGGCGAGGGAATGGTGCGGCCGGCGATGTCGTCGGCGATGCGCGCGGCGTAGACCACGGCCTCCAGCAGCGAATTCGACGCAAGCCGGTTCGCGCCGTGCGCGCCGGTGGACGACACTTCGCCGCCGGCCCAGAGCCCTTCGATCGAGCTGCGGCCGCGATGGTCGACCGCGATGCCGCCCATGTGATAGTGCGCCGCCGGTGCGATCGGGATGACCTGCGCGGCGGGGTCGATCCCAGCGGCGATGCAGCTTGCATGGACGGTCGGGAATCTGTCGGCAAAACGTCCACCCAGCGCCTGCCGCGCATCGAGGAAGGCGCCGCGCCCGGCGGAGATCTCCGCGAACACGCCGCGGGCCACGATGTCGCGCGGTGCGAGCTCGGCGAGCGGATGGCGCGCCGCCATGAAGCGCTCGCCACGGCCGTTGATCAGCGCCGCGCCTTCGCCGCGCAAGGCTTCCGTGGCGAGCGGCGCGGGATCGCGGCCGACCATGATGGCGGTCGGGTGAAATTGCACGAACTCGGGATCTGCGATGAGCGCGCCCGCGCGTGCGGCAATCGCGAGGCCGGATCCGCTGGCCTCGCGCGGATTGGTGGTGACGGCATAGAGATGGCCGATGCCACCCGTGGCCAGCACCACCGTCCGCGCGGCGAGCAGGATCGGCCGTGCGGCGAAATTGTCGGCTTCGCGCAACTGAAGACCGGTGACAGCGCCGTCCTCGGTCAACAGCGCCTCGGCGACGAATCCTTCGATCAGTCGGATCGAAGGCGTGCGCCGCACGGCATCGCTCAGGGCCGCGATGATGGCGGCGCCCGCGCCGTCGCCACGCACATGCACGATACGCCGCGCCGAGTGTGCGGCTTCGCGCCCGACTGCGAGCCTGCCTTCGAGATCGCGGTCGAACGGCACGCCATAGGCGAGAAGGTCGTGAATCCGCGGTGCTGCCTCGCGCGCGATCCCGAGTGCGACCGCCTGATCGACGATGCCGCCGCCGACAGCGATCGTATCCGCGGCGTGCGCTTCCGGCGTATCGCCTTCAGCCATGGCCGCGGCAATGCCGCCTTGCGCCCATGCGGACGACGCGCCCTGTCCGAGCGGCGCGGCCGAGATCAATGTCACGGGCCGCGGCGCGAGCTTGAGCGCGCAGAACAATCCGGCAAGGCCGCCGCCGACGATGACGACGTCGTCGGAGCGGGTGAGCGTGTTGATGTTGTTTGTCATGGCTTTATCTCAATTCTTTAAATTGATCATCCGTTCGACCGAGCGCCTTGCGCGGTCCGCAAGTGCGGGATCGATCGTCACTTCCTCGCGAAGCTTCAGCAGGCTCTCCAGAATGTTGGCGAGTGTGATGCGCTTCATGTGCGGGCAGATATTGCAGGGACGCAGCATCTCGACATCGGGCAGCTCGGCGCGGACATTGTCGGCCATCGAGCATTCCGTGATCATCACCAGCCGACGCGGCCGCCGCTCGCGCACCCAGTTAATCATGTGCGCGGTCGAGCCGGTGAAGTCGGCCTCGGCCAGCACGTCCGGCGGGCATTCGGGATGGGCGATGATCTGTACGGAGGGATCGGCCTCGCGATAGCTGCGCAGCTCGGCACCAGTGAAGCGCTCGTGCACCTCGCAGGCGCCCTTCCAGGCAATGATCTTCACGTCGGTCTTCGAGGCCACGTAAGTGGCGAGATAGCGGTCGGGCAGGAAGATCACGCTGGGCGCTCTGAGGCTCTCGACCACCTGCACCGCGTTCGACGAGGTGCAGCAGATGTCGACCTCCGCCTTCACCTCCGCGGAGGTGTTGACATAGGCAACGACAGGCACGCCGGGAAATCTGTCGCGGAGCAGGCGGACGTCGGCGCCGGTGATGCTGGCAGCGAGCGAGCAGCCGGCGCGCGTATCAGGAATCAGCACCGTCTTGTCTGGATTGAGCAGTTTCGACGTTTCCGCCATGAAGTGCACGCCGCACTGGACGATGATGCCGGCCTTCACCCTGGTGGCTTCGACCGCGAGCTGGAGCGAATCACCGCCGATGTCGGCGACGCAGTGGAAGATCTCCGGCGCCTGGTAATTGTGCGCGAGGATCACCGCGCCCCGGGCCTGCTTCAGCTCGTTGATCGCCTTGATCGTCGGGGCCATCAGCGGCCATTCGATCGGCGGGATGACGTGTTTCACGCGCTCGTAAAGCGGTGCGGTGGCTCGCTCGACCTCCGGCGTCCATTCCAGCGAAGGCATCGGCAGCGCAGGTCCGGTTCGCGCCTGCTCGGTCCGTACCGGGATGATGAGCTGGCTTTGGGGCCGGCTGGCAAAGTCGTCGGGGCCGTAAATTCCAGTTAGCGGCATCGAAGCCTCCCGTGCATGTCATTTATACTCAGTTTGAGCATATAAAGGGCCTGAGAAATCCGGCCGACAGGCCGGGGATCCATCAGATATGCTCGATATGAGCAAATAAGAAATAGCACGTCCTGTTTGAAGCCGCCAGATCTCGCCGCACACATTTCCGTCAAGTCGGGCACTCGGCGCGTCGACCGAGGCCGCGAGGAAATGCAATGCTCTCGCGCCAGCTCTTCGCGAAACGCAATCGTTTTTGACTTGGGGTTTTCATGCAGATGCATTAAACGAGCTCGCTCGCGGCTGCCATTTGCGAATCCGCGACGACGCACGAGGAACAGCATGTCGACACAGATGGGCGAGCTCGGTTCGGTCTCCCGTTCCTCCTCCTGGCGCACGCCGGCGATCATCATTCTGTGCGGCTGCGCGATCGGGATGCTCGGCTTCGGCCCGCGCTCGGCGCTGGGCTTCTTCGTGCAGCCGATGAGTCGTGAATATGCCTGGGGCCGCGACGTGTTCGGCCTCGCGATCGCGTTTCAGAATTTGCTGTGGGGACTGGGCCAGCCGGTCGCCGGCGCGGTCGCCGATCGCTTCGGCCTGTTCCGGGTGATGTGCGTCGGCGCTCTGCTCTATGCCGGCGGCTTGCTCCTGATGCGCTATTCCTCGACGCCGTTGTCACTCAACATCGGCGCTGGCGTCATGGTCGGCTTCGGTCTCGCCGGCTGCTCGTTCAATCTGGTGCTGTCGGCCTTTACCAAGCTCTTGCCGGCCGAGAAGCGCGGCCTTGCGCTCGGCGCCGGCACTGCGGCGGGATCGTTCGGGCAGTTCCTGTTCGCACCCATCGGTGTGGCCCTGATCGACAATTTCGGCTGGCAACAGGCGCTCACCGTGTTCGGCTTCCTGATGCTGCTGATCGTGCCGCTGGCGCTGGCGCTCTCGACGCCGCCGGTCGCGAGCACGGCAAACGCGGCGCCTGCGGACCAGCAGACCTTCACTAAAGCGCTCGCGGAAGCCTTCGGCCATCGCTCCTACGTGCTGCTTGTCCTCGGCTTCTTCACCTGCGGCTTCCAGCTTGCCTTCATCACGGTGCATCTGCCGGCCTTCCTGGTCGACAGCGGCATCTCCACGCAAATCGGTGGCTGGGTGATCGCGGCGATCGGCCTGTTCAACATCATGGGATCGCTCAGCGTCGGTTATCTCCAGAACTCACTGCCCAAGCGCTACATACTCTCGACCATCTATTTCACCCGCGCGCTTGCGACGCTTGCCTTCATCTCGTTCCCGATCACGCCGTTCTCGGCGATTGCGTTCGGCGCGGTCTCCGGCCTGACCTGGCTGTCGACCGTGCCGCCGACCTCGGCGTTGGTCGCGATCATGTTCGGCACGCGCTGGTTCGCCACCCTCTATGGCTTCGCCTTCGTCAGCCATCAGGTCGGCGGCTTCCTCGGCGTCTGGCTCGGCGGCATCGTGTTCGAGCGGTTCGGTTCCTACACGCCGATCTGGTGGCTTTCGATCCTGTTCGGCGTGCTGTCGGCGCTGATCAATCTTCCGATCGTGGAGAAACCAGTCCAGCGGGCGGTTGCGCAGCCTGCCTGATCGGCTAAACATCCCCTGAAACAAGTCAGGGAGTTTTGCTGTGGCGACGTTCAAGGCGATCCGGATCGATAAGGCCGACAAGGGCACCACCGCGCAGCTCACGCAGTTCGACGAAGCCGAGCTGATGGAGGGCGACGTCACCGTCCGCGTGGAATGGTCGACCTTGAACTACAAGGACGGCCTCGCGCTCACCGGCAAGGCGCCGGTGGTGCGCCGTTTCCCGATGATTGCCGGCATCGATTTCGCCGGCACGGTCGAGCAGTCCTCGCATCCGCAATGGAAGGCGGGCGACAAGGTCGTCTGCACCGGCTGGGGCATGGGCGAGACCCATCTCGGCGCCTATGCCGAGAAGGCACGGGTGAAAGGCGACTGGCTGGTCGCTCTTCCGCAGGGCCTGTCGGCGCGCGACGCCATGGCGATCGGCACCGCCGGCTTCACCGCGATGCTGTCCGTGCTGGCGCTGGAGAAGCACGGAGTGTCGCCGAACAGCGGTCCGGTCGTGGTGACGGGCGCGGCGGGCGGTGTCGGCTCGGTTGCGACCGCCGTGCTCTCGAAGCTCGGCTATCACGTCATCGCCTCCACCGGCCGTGCGTCCGAAGCCGACTATCTGAAGGAGATCGGCGCGACCGAGGTGATTGACCGCAACGAATTGTCGGCGGCCGCCAAGCCGATTGCGAGGGAGCGCTGGGCGGGGGGCGTCGATAGTGTCGGCTCGACCACGCTCGCAAACCTGCTGTCGATGACGAAGTACGGCGGCGCGATCGCGGCGTGCGGCTTGGCCGCCGGCATGGACCTGCCGTCTTCCGTCGCACCCTTCATTTTGCGCGGGGTGTGCCTTCTCGGCATCGATTCCGTGATGTGTCCGATCGAGCCGCGGAAAGCCGCCTGGCAGCGCCTGGCGTCCGATCTGGATCGGACAAAACTAGCTGAAATCACTCACGAAATTTCGCTTTCCGAAGTTCCGGAGTGGGGCGCGAAAATCCTGGCCGGCCAGGTCCGCGGTCGCACCGTTGTAAAAATTGTCTAACGGCGTTCAGACTTTACCAACCATGCTGCTTCAATGTCGCCATGGTTAGTATGGTAAGCAGCGGGTAAAGAGATAAGGCATAGCCCGCTGCGGGGTTGGTTCGGAGTTGAGCATGCTTGCGCGTATTGTGTTGGGGGCGGTCACGGCGGTAGCGACGTTTGCGCCGGCCATTGCTGGAAGCATGAACGCCGATGAGGCGCGCCGCTTCGTCGCCGGGAAGGTGTTTGCTTTCACCTGCTTTGACGGCACCCGCGGGGCTGGCCGCATCATGGACGACCTCGGCGCCGCCGGCGCCGTGCAGTTCTCGGGTGCAGGTCCGGTGAAACATCTCCGCCTGCCCGGCAACACGCTTCAGATCCGCGGCCAGAACGTCTGCGCCTCCATCAAGGGCATTCCGTTCGAGCCCTGTTTCAACCTTGAAAAGACCGACGATCGCAGTTTCCGCGGCTCGGTATCGGGGATGGGCTTCGCCTATTGCGACTTCCATCACCAGGGCGGCAACCAGATGCTGATGGCGCGCGCCGTAGCGCGGCCGCGCTCGCTGCGCACCTCGGAACACACGGGTTCGGTCGGCACGCCCAACACCGAAGTCGCCGCGCGTGTCGAGAGCCCGCGCGTCGAGAGTAGCCGGCTCGAGCCGGTGAAGCCGCAAGTCAAATCGGAGCCCGCCAGGGACGACGCCCCGCTGGAGCTGCGCCGCTCCACCCAGTAATTGGTGCGCGGGACAGTCTGCGCACTTTGTCGTTGAGAGCTGCCATCAGACACGAAGCCGCCGCGCCGTAGTCATACGGACGGCGGCTTTCATGCGTTGGTAGCTGTTCGCACCCCAGTTTGCGTACGGCCGGGGGGCGCGGCCCGATAAAAGGGTTCAACGATGTCGCTGTACTTCTTCCGTATCAGCACGGGCCGCTATTCCGGTGCTGCCGACCAGCCATATGAGTTCGAGGACCGCGCCGCGGCCTGGACCGAGATGACCGAAGTCTGTGCCAATTTGCTCGGCGGCATCTCGCGCGGCCTGAAACAGAACGCCGAATGGCGCATGGAGCTGCTCGACGAGAACAAGGAGCCGGTGTTCCGGATCAGCTTGATCGGCGAGAGCCAGAAGGCCCTTGGTCGCACTGGTTAGAAATCGGGCATCCTACCGCCGCGTGTGGTTAACCTGTTAAGCGCGCGGACCGTGCCGTTTTTAAAGGGATTTTTGGCGAGTCCGGTAGTTGTCCGGGGGCTGTCGTTAACCGGATAACCACACCTGAAGCTCAGTTTTTAGGCAAGGGCGATCAACGCCGAGGGCGGCCGACAATGACTTGGCCGCGCAATCCCGGGAAACGCCCTCATGTCGAGACTCATCCAGAATCTGCAAATCGGTACCAAGCTCGCGCTCGCTTCGGTGTTCGGCGTTGTTCTCGTCGGCGCCATGATCGCGAGCCAGGTCATCGGCAACAACACCGTGCGTCATTCCAACCAAGGCGCGCTTGCGCAGCAGGAATTGGTGCGCGAGGCCACCGAAGCCAAGCTTGGGATACGCGGCATGCAGCTCGCCGTACGGGACATGCGTCTCGCCAACAATCAGGGTGACTTGCAAAAGGCGAGCGAGACTCTGCTGGAGCGGTCGAAAGCGCTGAACGGCGTCGTCGATTCCATGCTCAGATTGGCGCACTCACCGGAAAATCGCGCGCGGATGGAGAAGCTCAAGTCTACGTCCGCCGATTACCTGAAGGGCGCGCAGCAGAACGCCTCTGTTCGCAGCGAGGCCATTGCCGTTGCGGCCACGGACCCGGTCCGCGCCGCCAAGATTTCCGAGGAAGGCGCGCGCCACATCCGTGAGGTGACGCTGCCGCTCGCTACGCAGCTGGATAATTTGACCAGCGAGATTGCCGATTTCGCCAAGCACAAAGGCGACGAAGAAATCGCGGCCGCGGCACAGGAGATGGCCGCGAGCGAGCGTCTCGGCATGGTGGTCGGCGCGTGCGCCGTGCTCGTTCTCATTGGTTCGTGGCTGATGTCCTTCCTGACCATCGCGCGGCCGATCCGCGCGCTCACGGTTGCCATGGACAAGCTCGCTGGTGGTGACTTCTCTGTTGTCCTGCCGGGTCTCGGCCGCAAGGACGAGGTCGGCGGCGTCGCTGCGGCTGTCGAGAAATTCAAGGTCGTATCGGAGCAGAAGGCGCGCGGGGAAGCGGAAGCCAAGATGCGGCAGGACCAGGTGGCGGCCGAGCAGCGCAAGGCCGATATGCGCAGGCTTGCCGATAGTTTCGAAGGCGCCGTCGGCGAGATCGTCGATACCGTCTCCTCGGCCGCGACGGAGCTCGAGGCTTCGGCCTCGACGTTGACTTCGACGGCGGAGCGGGCACAGGAACTGACGATAGTTGTGGCTGCGGCCTCCGAGGAGGCGTCGACGAACGTGCAGTCGGTTGCCTCCGCGACCGAAGAGCTGTCGTCCTCGATCACCGAGATCAGCCGCCAGGTGCAGGAATCGGCGCGGGTCGCGAGCGAGGCGGTGACCCAGGCCCGAACCACGACCGACCGTGTCGGCGAATTGTCCAAGGCGGCGGCTCGCATTGGCGACGTGGTCGAGCTGATCAACACCATCGCCGGCCAGACCAACCTGCTGGCGCTCAATGCCACCATCGAGGCCGCGCGCGCCGGCGAGGCCGGCCGCGGCTTTGCCGTCGTCGCCTCCGAAGTCAAGGCGCTTGCCGAGCAGACTGCGAAGGCGACCGGCGAGATCGGCCAGCAGATTTCCGGCATTCAGGCCGCGACGCAGGACTCGGTCAGCGCGATCAGCGCCATCAGCAACACCATCGAAAAGCTGTCCGAGATATCATCCACGATCGCTGCGGCCGTCGAAGAGCAGGGCGCGGCGACGCAGGAGATCTCGCGCAACGTGCAGCAGGCGGCGGAAGGTACCCATCAAGTGTCGTCCAACATCACCGACGTGCAGCGCGGTGCGGGCGAAACTGGATCGGCATCCTCGCAAGTGCTGGCAGCCGCGCAGTCGCTGTCCGGCGACAGCAACCGCCTCAAGCTCGAGGTCGGCAAGTTCCTCGATTCCGTGCGCGCCGCCTAAGAACCTCGTTCCAGACAGTTCGGAAGACGCCCTGCCTCCTTAGGCGGGGCGTTTTTGCATCCGATCGTCGCCGCGAACGTCTCGCGCATGCCTTCGGCGAACGTCGGCTGCAAAAGTAAACAGTGGCGACCTCAAGCTGAAATTTACAACTTGCTCGCGAAATTATCTCTTCCATTTCAATTATTTGGGCTGAAATCCCAGTATTTCTCCGGGCCCTCCCGTTAACCAGAATGCGAAGCTCGAGGACTAGATTCTCCGGCAAGGGCGATCAACGTCCATGCAGCCGGCAAGGACTTGGCTGCGTGTTTCCTTTGGGGGAAACGTAGCATGTTGAGCCCTGCTCATTATCAGCAGGTCCGAACTCAGGCCGCCAGCGCGTGGAGTCGGCTTGGACATGTTCGGATCGGCACGATCTTGCCAATCATCATCTCTGTCTTGGTCTTGCTGGGGTTGGCCTCGGCTGGATTCATCGCCTATGAGGCCATCCTCAAGCGGCGAGAGTCCGAGGCATTCCTGAAGGTCAATGCAGTTGCCCATCTGCTGCTGCGCAGCGCAGGACATTGGGCGATCGAACGCGGGCTGACCAACGCCGTGCTGAAGTCTCCTGATGTCGTCAGCGCCGAGCGCCGCGCCGAAATCGCAAAGGCGCGCGCGACGGCCGACGAGGCCTATCGCCAAGCCATCCTCGATATCAGCGCGATTCCCGAAATGACAGCGGGGCAAAGACAAATTGCGGACGCCGCGGCGAAATTCGAGGCGCTGCGTCTCTTGCGTGAGAAGGCCGATGCGGGAATGTCGCGCCCGCGCGTCCAACGCGAGCCTGACCTCGTCGATGGCTTCGTTCCAACGATTACGGAGGTGATCGACGTCGCGAGCAACCGCTTGCGGCTGACGCTCGAAACGCTCACCAGCCCGCCCGTGGCAAGGCTGGCGCAGCTCATCGGCTTGCGACATCTGACAGCTCAGATGGCCGAGAATGCCGGAAGGGAGCGGGCCCTGCTGGCCGGGGTCGTCGGTGCGCGCGCGAAGCTCGGGATGGAGGGGTATGAGCGCCTTTCGGCGCTGCGAGCCAAGGTCGAACTCGCATGGGACACGGTATTGCCGGTGCGGCTGCGCTCCGACCTCGCCGCGCAGATCGGCGAGGCGATGACGGAGGTCGAAAAGTCCTATTTTGGAGCCTACGGCGAAACGCGGGCGCTTGTGCTCGCCGGTGGCGAAGGCGGGGACTACAAGATCACGGGACCTGAGTACTTCGCGCGGGCCACTGCCGGCATCAATGCGGTGCTGAAGCTCGGTGAAGCCATTGGCGCGGCCGCTGACCGCGAAGCCACGATGCAGGCAGAAGGCAGCACTCGTAATTTCGCTTTCACGGTCGTGTTGCTCTGCGCCTCGGTGATGCTCGCTGGCCTCAGTTTCTGGATCACCTTTGGCCGGATCCTCAAGCCGCTTTCAGCCATTTCGGTTGCGATGGGTGGGCTCGCCAATGGCGACTTCACGACGGTCGTGCCAGGCACCCGCCGAGGTGACGAGGTCGGCGAGATGGCGCGGACCGTTGAAGTCTTCAAGCAAAACGGCCTCGAAGTCGAACGCATGCGCGGCGATCACGCTGCGGCCGAGCGGCGGGCAGCCGAGCAGCGCAAGGCGGAGATGCGGAAGCTGGCCGACGGCTTCGAAGCCGCGATCGGGGAGATCGTCGATACCGTGTCCTCGGCAGCGACCGAGCTCGAAGCCTCGGCGTCGACGCTCACATCGACCGCCGAGCGCGGACAGCAGCTCACGACCATGGTTGCTGCGGCCTCCGAGGAGGCGTCCACCAACGTGCAGGCGGTGGCGTCGGCGACCGAGGAGCTGTCGTCTTCTATCACCGAGATCAGCAGGCAGGTGCAGGAATCGGCCCGCGTGGCCAACGAAGCTGTCGGCCAGGCGCGTGTCACCACCGAGCGTGTCAGCGAATTGTCCAGGGCGGCGACGCGGATCGGCGACGTGGTCGAGCTGATCAACACCATCGCAGGTCAGACCAATCTCCTGGCGCTCAACGCGACCATCGAGGCCGCGCGCGCCGGCGAAGCCGGTCGCGGCTTTGCGGTCGTCGCCTCCGAGGTCAAGGCACTCGCCGAACAGACCGCGAAGGCCACCGGCGAGATCGGGCAGCAGATCGCCAGCATCCAGACCGCGACCGAGCATTCGGTCGGCGCAATCAAGGACATCAGCGGCACTATCGAGAAGCTCTCGGAGATTTCCTCCACCATCGCGGCTGCCGTGGAAGAGCAGGGCGCGGCGACACAGGAAATCTCCCGCAACGTGCAGCAGGCGGCGGAAGGCACCCATCAGGTCTCGGCCAACATCACCGACGTGCAGCGCGGCGCGAGCGAGACCGGCTCGGCGTCGTCGCAGGTGCTGGCGGCGGCCCAGTCGCTCTCCGGAGACAGCAACCGCCTCAAGCTCGAGGTCGGCAACTTCCTCGATACCGTGCGCGCAGCGTGACGCGGCCGCCGTCATCAACGACTGCAACCGCCGCGCGAAGACGCGCGGTGGCTCGCATGCGTTCGCAGCTGGATGCCGCGGTGCGAAGAGCCGCACGGTTAACCTTCCGGAAAACCGATTCAGTCATGATCTCCGCAATATTCCGGGTGCCGAGTCGCCCTCCTTGCATTGCGTATCCATCGTATTGGAGCACATCCCATGAGTGGCCCTTCCATTCGCCTCACCCATAAGGTCATGGCGATCGGACTGTTCGGATTGTTGGGTCTCGTCGCCTTCGGCGCGATCTATGAGATCGGCAGTCTCTCCCAGGACGCCTCGCGCGACGTTGCCAACCGGGCTCGCGCGATTGCGGATCTCGACAAGCAGCTCTCGATCGAGATGCTGGAGGCGCGCCGCAACGAGAAGAATTTTCAGCAGCGCCGCAACGAGAGCTACGCCAAGGCCCACGCGGAGTTGATCGGGCCGATCAACCGCGATTTCGAAGAAATCGAGCGTCTGATGGCGGCCGGCGGCATGAGCGCGCTGTCCGACCGGATGAAGCAGGCCCAGGACGACTTCAAGCGATACGCCTCGGACTTCGGCAAATTGGTGGCCGCGGAGACCCGGCTCGGCCTGAACGAGACGCTGGGCCTATCCGGCTCGCTCCGCGCCGCGGTGCACGACATCGAAGCCAAGCTCAAGGAGATCGACGATCCCAGGTCCACGAGCTGGATGCTGATGATGCGCCGGCATGAGAAGGACTTCATGCTGCGGCGCGATCCAAAATACATCGCCGAGATGAAGAAGGCCGCAGCCGAATTCTCCAAGGCGATAGAGGTCGTCGCAGTCCCCACGGCCGTGATGAACGACATCACAGCCAAGCTGCAGAAATACCAGTCCGAGTTCGCGTCCTGGGTTGAGACCGCGCAGCAAACTGCGGCCCTCGACGCCAGCATGATGAAAACCTTCCGTGGGTTGGAACCGGGCATGATCGAGGTGCGCAACACAGTCGAAGACCTCTACAGGAAAGCCGAAGCTGCAGAGGCTGCGACCCGCGATTCCGTGCGGCTGTGGATGGCCGTCGCCTTCGGCGTCACCGTCCTCGTGCTCGCCGCGGTCGGATTCCTTCTGGGACGTTCGATTTCGAAAGCGCTTGCAGGCATGGTCGGCGCGATGACGCGGCTAGCGCGCGGCGAGCTTTCGATTTCCGTTCCCGGCGTCGGGCGCAGAGACGAGATCGGCGAGATGGCCGGCGCCGTCGAGGTGTTCAGGACCAATATGGCGGAAGCCGAGCGGCTGCGCACCGAGCAGATCGAAGCCGATGCGCGCGGGCGCCAGCAGCGCAAGGCCGACATGCACCGGCTCGCCGATAATTTCGAAGGCGCGGTCGGCGAGATCATCGATACTGTTTCGTCGGCTGCAACCGAGCTCGAGGCGTCCTCGAACACGCTGACGCAGGCGGCCGAGCGCGGCAACGGGCTTGCCACCGTCGTGGCGGCCGCCTCCGAAGAGGCCTCCGCGAACGTGCAGTCGGTGTCTTCAGCGAGCGAGGAAATGACCTCCTCGATCTCCGAGATCAGCCGTCAGGTGCAGGAATCGGCGCGTGTTGCCGATGTCGCCGTCGAGCAGGCCCAGCGCACCAATGCGCGCGTCGCCGAGCTGACCAAGGCCGCCTCCCGCATTGGCGACGTGGTCGAGCTGATCAACACCATCGCCAGCCAGACCAATTTGCTGGCGCTCAACGCGACGATCGAGGCGGCGCGGGCGGGCGAAGCCGGCAAGGGCTTTGCCGTGGTCGCGACCGAAGTGAAGGCGCTCGCCGAGCAGACTGCGAAAGCGACCGGCGAGATCAGCCAGCACATCGGTGCGATCCAGAACGCAACGCAAGACTCAGCCGGGGCGATCAAGGAGATCGGCGACACCATCGCGCGGATGTCGGAGATCTCGTCGACCATCGCGGCCGCGGTCGAGGAGCAGGGCGCCGCCACCCAGGAGATCTCCCGCAACATCCAGCACGCCGCGAATGGCACCTCCGAAGTCTCAGCGAATATCGGCCACGTCCAGCGCGGCGCAGGCGAAACCGGAGCTGCCTCGGCGCAGGTGCATTCGGCTGCGCAATCCCTTTCGCAGGAGAGCAACCGGCTGAAGAGCGAGGTCGCGCGCTTCCTGGAATCGGTCCGGGCGGCGTGACAGCCGCTGCCGCGTTGGTCGCATGTTGCGGCGCAAGCGGACAGGCTGCGCGTGGCAGCATGAGGTGGCTGCGAGCTGCAACAGATGGTTGCAGGAGAAATAGCGACTCTTGGAAGTGTCCCGTAATTTTACGTAGGTCCCTGTTAACGCCTGCTTGCGACTATGTGTGCAATCTCTCGGGATAAGAACCAGCCAGCATTGTTGAACTGACCTCCGTCTCGCCATCTTCGTGGCGATTTGCGGCGCAGGTGGTTTGCGCGTTGCCAGGTAACATCGGGATTTGTCGTGATGTCGAAATTGTCCATCGTCTTCAAGCTTCTGGCAGTGCTGTCGGTCCTCGTTCTTTCGCTCGCCGGAGTCGGCGTGACGGCGATCGGCACCATGCAGAACATCAATTCCCATACGGTCGAGATCGCGGAGAGCTGGCTGCCCAGCGTGCGCGCGCTCGGCTCGCTTCGCGCCGACATCAACGAGCTGCGCGTCGCGCTGCGCCTGCATCTGATGCAGGACACCGTCGAGGGCAAGGACGCCGCCGAGAAGCGCCTCGCCTCGCTCCGGGCGCGCATCGACCAGACGCGTAAGGTCTATGAGCCGCTGATCACCTCCGCCGAAGAGCGCTCGCTCTATGGGCAATGGAGCACGGCGTGGGCCGAGTATCTGAACGGCGTGCAGGACGTGATGGCCCTGTCGCGCAAGGGCGTGGGACGTTTCCCGGCCGACGCCAACGAGTTGTTGCAGACCAAGGTCGCAAAGATGGCCCAGGCCGCCGATCCCCTGCTCCAGAAGGGCATCGAGATGAACAACCGCGGCGCCGAGCTGGAGACCAAGCAGGCCGCCGACAGCTACGCCATGATCTTCCGCGTGCTGGTCGGCATCATCGTGTTCTCGGTCGTGATCGCGATCGGCGCCGCCTATTATCTCGTGCGCGACGTTTCCCGTGGCATTGCCTCGATCATCCGCCCGATGCAGTCGCTCGGCGAGGGCGACCTTTCGGCCGAGGTGCCGCATCGCGGCGAGAAGACCGAGATCGGCTCGATGGCGGATGCGCTGCAGATCTTCAAGGAGGCGCTGATCGCCAAGAAAGCCGCCGACGAGGCCGCTGCGCGCGATGCCGAAGCCAAGATCGAACGCGGCCGCCGCGTCGACGCCATCACCCGCAAGTTCGAAGCCATGATCGGCGAGGTGGTCGGGACCGTGTCCTCGGCCTCGACGGAGCTCGAGGCCTCCGCCTCGACGCTGACCAACACCGCGCAGCGCGGACAGGAACTCGCGACCGTCGTCGCAGCCGCCTCCGAGGAAGCCTCGACCAACGTCCAGGCGGTGGCATCCGCTTCCGAGGAGCTGTCGTCCTCCATCACCGAGATCAGCCGCCGCGTGCAGGATTCGGCGCGGATGGCGGCGGAGGCCGTCGAGCAGGCGGCGCGGACCAACGACCGCGTCAACGCACTGTCGCAGGCGGCGTCCCGCATCGGCGATGTCGTCGAGCTCATCAACACCATCGCAGGGCAGACCAATCTGCTGGCGCTGAACGCGACCATCGAGGCCGCGCGTGCCGGTGAAGCCGGCCGCGGATTCGCCGTCGTCGCCTCCGAGGTCAAGGCGCTGGCGGAGCAGACCGCGAAGGCGACCGGTGAGATCGGGGCGCAGGTCTCGGGCATCCAGGCAGCGACGCAGGAATCAGTCAGTGCCATCCAGGAGATCGGCGGCACCATCGAGCGGCTGTCCGAGGTGGCTGCGGCCATTGCCGCCGCCGTCGAGGAGCAGGGCGCGGCCACGCAGGAAATTTCGCGTAACGTGCAGCAGGCCTCGGTCGGCACGCAGGAGGTCTCGTCGAACATCACCGACGTGCAGCGCGGTGCGATCGAGACCGGCGAGGCTTCGAACGAGGTGCTGTCGGCGGCGAAATCGCTGGCGACGGACAGCACCCGTCTCAAGGTCGAGGTCGCGCAGTTCCTGGAATCGGTTCGCGCGGCCTGATCCTCACATGCTCGTCTGCGGAGCCGGCGGCGGTGCGACCTGCCGCCGGAACAGGATACGCTGGTAGAGCCAGCCGATCGCGACCAGCACGATGCCGAGGCACATGAAGGACAGCGCGCGGTAGACGCCCGTCAGCGTCGACATGTCGATGACGAAGGCCTTCAGGATCGTCAACGCGATCACGACGGCCGATGCCAGCCGCGCCCGCTCGGAATTGACGAGAATGCCGACGCCGAGCAGCACCACGCCGAAGCCGAGCCAGCCGATCGAATAGGTATATTGCTCGGCGCCCGTGGTCGTCCCGGCGGAGAGGATCGGGCCGTGATAGAAGCGGCGGATCTCCAGCGTGACATAGGTCAGCGCGAACAGCAGTGCGCCGCCCGCAATCGTGTTGGCGTAGGCCTTGCCGCGTTCGCCGGCCACGGCATAGGACAGCAGCAGCATCAGCACGGCCGGCAGCGCGTAGCCGAGCAGCAGCAGGTTGAACACGGCGCCGCCAACGTCGGTGCGCCACAGCAGCGGGTTCTCCAGGATCAGGAGGCCGAACACGCCGACGAGCCCGGCGATTGCCGTGAGCACGACTGCGCCGACATTGTGCACGATGCTGCGGCTGCGCTGCCGCAGACGCTCCAGCCCGATCGCCATGGCGAGCATGACGCAGACCTGCAGCGCGCATTCCAGCAGCGACGGTGCGTCCGTCATGTTGCCGCCGGTCGCAAAATGGCGGATCTCCATGAAAGCGAGGAGCGCGGTGAACAGGATCGCGGCGCTCTCGACCATGCGCAGAGGGGCGTCGTCGGCGCGTCGGCGCAGGAACAGGCTCGCCGCCCAGAACGATGCCGCCGGCAGTCCGTAGCCCCACAACAGCCAGTTGAAGATCGGCGTGGTGCCGACGGCGTCGCCGACGATGCGCGGATCATAGCCGATCCGGGCGGTGACGAGGCCTGCGAAGATCGCGGCCAGCCAGCGCAGGAACGGGATCGGCCGCTGCATCGAGATCCAGGCGGTGCCGAGCGACATCAGCGCCAGTGCGATCGTGAGCCAGCCCTTCTCCAGTGCAAACGTCAGCGCCAGCGCCAACGCACCGAGCGTGCCGGTCGCGAACAAGGCCGTGGAGATCATGGCGCCCGGCCGGGTCTCGCGGCGCGCAAGGGCCTCGGTGGCAGCGCCAAAGGCGGCGGCGAGCAGCACCGCGAGGATGGCGAACGGGATCGAGCGGTCGAGATGCGCGATGCGTGCGTAGAGCGCGACCAGGATCGCGATCGGCGTCGCGACACCGGCGACCGACCACACCACCGGAATGATCGCCGAGTTCGAACGGCCCTGCGCGAGGAAGCCCGCGATGCCGAAGCCGGCGGCGAAGATCGCCGCCATCACCAGATGCAGTGTCACCGCACTGTCGATCGCCGTCGGTGCGATGCCGGCGATGGGGCCGCCCGGCAGCACCAGCATGTCGGGATTGGCGCGCACCGCCCATTCGGCGAACACGACGAAGACGGTTGCGGCCGCCGCGCCGAGTGCGCCGGTGGCCGCCGGCGCGCGCCAGGCGACAAGCAGCGTCGCGCCGACCAGCAGCGCGAAAGCGATCAGCGCCAGGTCCGCATGCGCGCTCGACAGCACGATCAGCATCGCGCCGAACAGATAGGCACCGAGCGAGCCGGACGAGACCGGTTCGATCTCGCCGTCCTCGATCGTCGGGCCGAACATGAAGCCGCAGACCACGAGAAGAGCGGCAAGAACGAAGCCTGCGATCACATGGAAAGCGTGCGGTGCGACCTGCAAGTCGCTGGTATCTAGTCCCGGAAAGATCCAGAGCACGGCGAAGGCGATGGTGGTGACTGCAAGCCAGCGCCACAGCCGGATACGGGCGAGGCCGAAGCTCGCGGCGGTGACGATCGCGAGATAAATGTAGAGCGCCCAATAGTCCGGCTTGTCGCTGGAGACGAGGATCGGCGTCACGAACGCGCCGACCACGCCGAGGCCCGCGAGCGCGGGCCCGTGCAAGAGCGCCGCGGCCAGCGTGCCGAGCGCGACGAGGCCGAGCAGCACGAAGGCGGTCGCTGGCACGAGGAAGCCATAGAGCGCGTAAGCCGCGTAGATGGTCGCAAACGCCACCGCCGTGCCGGCCGCGGTGAGAATCGCGGGAATGTTGGCGATCGGCAACGCGGCGATATTGGAGATGCTCTCCTTGCGGCGTGACCATTCGCCGGCCCCCAGCAGCGCCAGCGCGAATACGCCGCCAAGGAACACGCGCACGCCGGGGCCGACGAGGCCGGCCTCGATCGAATAGCGCACCATGAAGAAGCCGCCGAGCGCGAGCGCAAGGCCGCCGATCCACACCACCCAGCGAGTGCCGAGCCGTTCCTCGAAGCCGGGCGCGGGTGCGGGCAGCGGCGGCGTCGCGTCGGCCCCGGTGTTCGCTGCGAGCGGTGGCGGTGAAACATCCTCGGTGATGAGCGGGGGCGGCGCTTCGGGCACCACTTCGGCTTGGGGCACAAGCGACGGCGGCGCTGCGGAAGTCGTCGCGGACGCTTCAGCCCACACATCTGCCGGGATCCGCGGCGGCTGCACGGGCCGTTGCGCGTGGAACGTCTCTTCGAGCGAGCTCAGCCGTCGTCGCAGCTCAGACGCCTGGCTGGAGGCCTTGATCGCGATGATGAAAGCGATGACCGCAATGATCAGCGCGAAGACGTCGAACGGACCGTCAGACATAAAGCCTCCAGGCAATCGGCGGGCAGGGGCCGATCACACATATATCGGGTTAGCGCCGGGAGCGTACGCGCAAGCCCGGCGCGGGCCGCTCCTGGAGCACCTCGCGACGGAAGCGGTAGAGCGCCGCCGGACGTCCGCCCGTCTGTGTCGACATCACCCCGGTCGGTTCGACCAGGGCTTCCATTTCGACCAGGCGGCGGAAATTTTGTTTGTGCAGGTGTCGGCCGGAGATCGCCTCCACCGTATACTGCAATTCGGTGAGTGTGAACTCGGCGGGCAAAAGTTCAAAGACCACAGGACGATACTTCAGTTTGGCACGCAGTCGCGCGACCGCTGTCGCAAGAATCCGGCGGTGGTCGAAGCGCATGGATGTGCCGAGCGCGGGCAGGGCCTTGCGCGCTAATGCCGCAGGACGGCCGTCGCGCCGCGCTTCCTCGACCAGCCCAGCCTCGTACAGGAGCTCGTAGCGGTCGAGCACGCGCTCCTCGTCCCAGGACGCGCCGTCCAGACCGAAATAGAACCGCACCCGATCCTTGCGGGGCAATGCGCGCGTCGTTTCGGGCGTCTCCTCTTCGGCCCACTCGGTCAATGCCGGGATGATGTCGCGCGCGACGATCGCGGGCGGGCCCTCGCGCCGGTCCTCCCAAGGCAGGAAGCGATACCATGGCGCGAAGCTCGCACTCGTGGCTGCCAGTTCGCCGCCGATGGCGCGCGTCAGTGCGAGATAGCCGATCGACACCATGTGCGCGCCGGTGTCGCCGGCCTCGGCATGCCGGCCGCGATCGCCGAACGTGTAGAGCTGTTCGACATAGCCGAGCCGCAGCCCCGTCTGTTCCTCGACCCAGGCCCGCAGGCCGATCTCGAAAGTGCGATGGCTCGGCGCATCGAACGGGCCGAACGGCAGGCCCGCCAGTCCGTCACTGTCGCGCGCGGTGAGGATCAGCGGCTCGTGATCCTCGATCGCGACGATCGCGGCAGTCAGGCCGATCTCGATCGGCGTCAGCAGCTTTTCGCTCATGCGACGGCGGTCGCGTGAGTGATGAGATAGGTATGCCAATTGATTGAGCCGGTCTCGCCGCGGGCTCGCTGTAATCTCTCCCGCTTGCGGGAGAGGTCGGCGCGCAGCGCCGGCGTGAGAGCTTTCTCCTCTAGGGGACTGTCCCGATGCGGAGATACCCTCTCCCCACCCCTCTCCCGCAAGCGGGAGAGGGAGCGCACCTGTGCTGTGGTGCGCAACTGTCATTCGAGCTCGATCACGAAGGGGCGGCCCTCGACCATCATCGCGCCCGGGCCCATCTCGTCGAGTGCGCGCAGCATGCGGCCGTTGCGCCCCAGCGCACGGTCGGCAAGACCGACGATGCGGCGGTTCGGCGAGGCGATCGGGGAAGCTGCCCGGATCTTCTTCGCGATCTCGGTCTCGTCGCGATCCGGATTGAGTGCGCACACGGCGGCAAAGGCGCTCGCGGTGGAGCGGCTGATGCCGGCATAGCAATGCACCACCAGCGGCGCGTCGCGGTCCCAGCCGCGCACGAAATTCAGCACCTGCTCGATATGCGTTTCCGATGGCGCGACGAAGCCGTCCATCTCCTCGGTGATGTCGTCCATCGACACCTTGAGATGGTTGGCCGGCAGCACCGACACCGGCCGCGCCACCTGCTCGACATTGGCCATCACGGTCAGCACGTGGCTGGCCTTGGTGAGGCGGACGGTTTCGGGAAGGGCGGCGAGGGAACAGACGTGGATCATGGCGGACCTTTTTCCGCACATTATAGCGAGCGTTGGCGGGGTGGGCAAAGCGAAGCGTACCCACCACTTTCGTCTCATTGCGCAAAATCAGTTGGGGGCGGCGCAAGGGCCCCAATGCCCGCCCTGCAGGACCTACGCAAACACGGCGCCAAACCGCTCCAGAAACTGCTTCTCGGCCCGGGCAGCCGTCCAGGGGGTGAGATAGTCGCGCCGGACGCTGTCGGAGAGGCCGGGATCCTTGCCGAACAGGCGCTTGGCCTCGCTCTCGCTGAAGCCGGCCAGCGTCGTCGCCTCCAGATAGGCCGCGCCGCGATCGGCGGCCTTGATCGCCAGCGTGATCTCCTCCGGCAGTACCGGCGGCAGGCCAAAGCGGATGTGGATGGCGCCGAGCAGGCGTTTCTCGACCGCCTTGTAATGACCATCGAGCACCGCCTTGAACGGCGAGATCATGTCGCCGATCACGTATTCGGGTGCGTCATGCAGCATCGCCGCAAGCCGCATGCGCTGATCCACGCGCGGGTTCTCGTGCCGCATCACGGTTTCGACCAGCAGCGTGTGCTGCGCGACCGAGAAGATGTGCGCGCCAATGGTCTGGCCGTTCCAGCGGGCGACACGCGCCAGCCCATGCGCGACGTCGGCGATCTCGATGTCGAGCGGGGAGGGATCGAGCAAATCGAGCCGCCGGCCCGACAGCATACGTTGCCAGGCGCGGGTGTCGGCGCCGCGTTCCGTCTTCTTCGCGCTCATTTGGCCTTGAGGCGCGGCTTGCGCTGCGACTTGCCGCAGCTCGCGTGACAATGGCAGTCGACGAGATGATCGTTGACCATGCCGGTCGCCTCCATGAAGGCATACACGATCGTCGGGCCGACGAATTTGAAGCCGCGCGCGGACAGCTCCTTGGAGATCTGCATGGAGAGCGGCGTCGAGGCCGGTACGCTCGCGGTGGTCTTGAAATGATTGACCTTGGGCCTTCCGTCCATGAAGTCCCACAGGAATTTCGAGAAGCCGGGGCCCTTCTCCATGATGTCGAGATAGGATTTCGCGCTCGATATCGCGCCGTCGATCTTGGCCTTGTTGCGGACGATGCCGGCATCGTTCATCAGCGCGTGAACTTTCTTCTCGCTGTAGCGCGCGATCTTGTCCGGCTGGAAATCGTCGAAGGCTTTGCGGAAATTGTCGCGCTTGCGCAGGATGGTGATCCAGGACAGGCCGGCTTGGAAACCGTCGAGGATCAGCTTCTCATAGAGCGCGCGGTCGTCGTATTCCGGCACGCCCCATTCCGTGTCGTGATAGGCGACGTAGAGCGGATCTTCGCCGGGCCAGGGGCAACGCGTCTTTCCGTCGGGATGCAGGCGGGGAGCACGGCTCATGCGGTGGGTTGCTTCGTTGGAATGCGCACGACGTCTGGTTCCGCAAGCCTCACAGCGAGGCCACCGGCAGTCAGCGCCTGTCCCGCGTCGAGCGCATCGGCGACGCGGTCGATGCGCACCAGCGCGATACCGTTGCCCTGCGCCGACGAGCCCATCGTGCCAACCGGCTTGTCGCCGGCGAGAATGCTGACGCCGGGCTCAGGCGAGGAGTTCTCGAGCAGCACCTTCACGCTGCGGGTGCGGGCGGTGCCGCGATGCTGCATGCGCGAGACGACCTCCTGGCCGACATAGCAGCCCTTGTCGAAATCGACACCGGCCAAACGGTCCATGTTGGTCTCGTGCGGGAACGCATCGCTGTACGTGAAATCGAGCCCGCCGCGCGGCACGCCGAGCGCGATGCGGTGGGCCTCGTATGCGGCGGCGTCGACGAGCTCGGCGCCGATCAGATCGGACAGCTTCTGTTTGAGATCTTCGGGGATCAGGATGCGGGTGCCGAGGTCTTCATTGCGCGGATCGGCGAAGGCGAGGTCGGGCTGGGCCGCGGGCTTGCCGTCCCAGGCCGCGAGCACGCCGAGATCCTCGGACAGGTTTTCCACCGTGACCTTGGCGCGCAGCTTGTAGAATTTCAGCTTGGTGGCGAGGCCATCGGCAAGCGGCTTCGGGCAATCGATCAGGAACCCGCCGCCATGGCCGTCAGGCGCTTCCGTGATCAGGAAATCCACGATGATCTTGCCCTGCGGCGTCAGCAGTGCGCCGAATCGGCCGAGGCCCGGCTTCAGCTTGTCGACATCGGTCGTGACGAGGCCATTGAGGAAGTTGCGCGCATCCTCGCCCGCGACCTTGATCACGCCCCGGTCCGGAAGAAACGCTGATTTCATACGAAAATCTCTTGCGACATGTTGCTCCGGAACGTAAGCCCGCAAGGCAAAAACGACAAGACCTCAAGCCCTGCGCTTGGGGACGAGAGAGGCCTTCAGCCATGACCCAGCGTTTCGACGTGATCCTCAAGGGCGGCACTGTCGTCAACCAGGACGGCGAGGGAGCCCGCGATATCGGCGTCGTCAACGGCCGCATTGCCGAGATTGGCGCGCTCTCGCAGGCTTCCGCCGCCGAAGTGATCGACTGCAAGGGCCTGCACATCCTGCCCGGCGTGATGGACACGCAGGTGCATTTCCGCGAGCCCGGGCTGGAGCAGAAGGAAGACCTCGAGACCGGCTCGCGCAGCGCCGTGATGGGCGGCGTCACCGCCGTGTTCGAGATGCCGAACACCTCGCCATTGACCGTGACCGAGGCCACCTTCACCGACAAGGTGAAGCGTGCCCATCACCGCATGCATTGCGACTTCGCCTTCTTCATCGGCGGCACCCGCGAGAACGTGCAGGACCTGCCGGTGCTGGAGCGAGCGCCCGGTTGCGCCGGCGTCAAGGTGTTCATCGGCTCCTCGACCGGCGCGCTCTTGGTGGAAGACGACGAAAGCCTGCGCCGCATCTTCCAGGTGATTCGCCGCCGCGCAGCCTTCCACGCTGAGGACGAATACCGCCTCAACGAGCGCAAATCGTTGCGCATCGAGGGCGACACGCGCTCGCACCCGGTGTGGCGCGACGAGACCGCGGCGCTGATGGCGACGCAGCGGCTGGTAAAGCTCGCGCACGAGACGGGCAAGCGCATCCATGTGCTGCACATCTCGACCAAGGAAGAGATCGAGTTCCTGCGCGACCACAAGGATGTCGCCTCCTGCGAGGCGACGCCGCATCATCTCACGCTGGTCGCGCCCGAATGCTACGAGCGGCTCGGCACGCTGGCGCAGATGAATCCGCCGGTGCGCGGCGCCGATCACCGCGCCGGCATCTGGCGCGGCATCGAGCAGGGCATCATCGACGTGCTCGGCTCGGACCACGCCCCGCATACGCTTGAAGAAAAACAGAAGACCTATCCGGCCTCGCCCTCCGGTATGACCGGTGTGCAGACGCTGGTGCCGCTCATGCTCGACCATGTCAATGCCGGCCGCCTGTCGCTCGCAAGGTTCGTCGATCTCACCAGCGCCGGCCCCGCGCGCCTCTACAATATGGCCTGCAAGGGCCGCATCGCCGCCGGCTACGACGCCGACTTCACCGTCGTCGATCTCAAGCGCAGCGAGACCATCACCAACAAATGGGTCGCGTCCAAGGCCGGCTGGACCCCCTATGACGGCGTCCGCGTCACCGGCTGGCCCGTCGGCACCTTCATCCGCGGCCGCCGCGTGATGTGGCAGGGCGAACTCGTGACGGCCGCGCAAGGTGAGCCGGTGCGGTTTCTGGAGACGTTGAAGGCGTAAGGATTGCAGGTAAGCGGCACAAACTTCCCACACATCCGGTGTCGTCCTGGCGAAAGCCAGGACCCATTACCCCGACTGCATTTTGTTGCGAAGATGGGTGGCTACGCTTGTGCGCCACAACTTGATCCTGTGGTAATGGGTCCTGGCTTTCGCCAGGACGACGCTGAGGGAGGAATGAATGTCCCAACCGACACCCCTCATCACCACCGAGCAACTCGCGGCCCAGCTCGGCGATCCCAACCTGCGCCTCTACGACTGCACGACCTACAACGAGCCGGTGCCGCCGGGCAGCGACGTGCCCTATCGCGCGGTACCCGGCGACAAGACATTCGAGGCAGGCCACATCCCGGGGGCCGATTTTCTCGACCTGCAAGGCGAGTTCTCCGACGCCTCTGCGCAGCAATTCTTCATGATGCCTGATGTGGCCCAGCTGGAGGCCGCGTTCGGCCGCCACGGCCTCGATGCATCGAAGTCCGTCGTGCTCTACAGCATCGGCACCATGATGTGGTCGACGCGGTTCTGGTGGATGCTGGGCTCGCTCGGCGTCGACGCGCGGGTGCTCGACGGTGGCCTCGACAAATGGAAGGAAGAGGGTCGGCCGGTCGTATCAGGAGGACCGAAGGGTTATCCGGCCACGACCTTCAAGGCCACACCGCGCGCAGATTCCTTCGTCGACAAGAATGCAGTGAAGGCACGGCTCGGCGATCCCGCGACTGTTATCGTCAACGCGCTCGGCCCGCAATTTCATCGCGGCCTCGAGCCGAGCCGCTACGGCCGGCCCGGCCGCGTTCCCGGCAGCGTCAATGTTCCCGCGGCAACCCTCACCAATGCCGACAAGACGCTGACGACGCTCGCCGATGCCGAAGCCAAATTCGTCGCGGCAGGCGTCACCCGCGATAAGAATGTGATCTGCTATTGCGGCGGCGGCATCTCGGCGACGATCGACCTGCTGCTGCTGACGCAGCTCGGCTACGACAAGCTGACGCTGTACGATGCCTCGATGGGCGAGTGGGCGAGGGATCCGGCGCTTCCGGTCGAGACGGATTAGGCCTCCGGGGGAGACCAGAAAGTTGGGAACCTTTCCCTTGGGGCGGCATCCAATGTCCGGACGAAGCCAAACGAGCAGGTGACCGCCATGCCACGGACCGCAGCCGACCTATCCGCCGGCGCCAAAACATCGGAAATCCGGACCTTGGAAGCCGAACTGGTCGAGCGGGCGCGGGGCCGTGACGAGGCCGCGTTGCGCGAGATCATGCAGGCCAATAACCGCAGGCTCTATCGTCTGGCGCGCGGAATCCTGCGCAGCGACAGCGAAGCCGAGGATGTCGTTCAGGAAACCTATGTCCGCGCCTTCACCCATCTCGACAGCTTCCGCGGCGAGTCCGGGCTGTCGACCTGGCTGTCGCGCATCGCCATCAACGAGGCGCTTGGCCGGGCGCGAAGCACCAGGCCGCATGTCGAGCTCGGCTCGGTGCCTGAAGCGATGCTCGAGGCGCAGATCATCAAATTTCCCGCTTCTCCCGCAGGCGATCCGGAAAGGACCATGGCCCAACGTGAAATCCAGCGCGTCGTCGAGCGCGCCATCGATGAATTACCGGATGTCTTCCGCATGGTCTTCGTCGCACGCGTCATGGAAGGCATGAACATCGAGGAGACTGCCGAGCTGCTCGGCGTCAAGCCCGAGACCGTGAAGACGCGGCTGCACCGTGCGCGGACCATGCTGCGCGAGAACGTCGAGAAGGAGATTGGTCCGGTGGTGATGGATGCGTTCCCGTTCGCCGGGTGGCGCTGCGAGCGGCTGACCGTGTCGGTGCTGAAGCGGCTCGGCATCGGCGGCTGAAGTTTTTCGGGAACGTTCGCGCCATAGTCCCATCCAACGCCTGTGAAGCAACGCGCCGGCAAAGCGTCCGGCACCACAGGAGTGTCAAACCATGTTCGTTCGTTGGAGCGCGGCGATTGCCGCTGCAGTCTTGTTGTCGAGCCCCGCGCTGCTGCAAGGCGCCCGTGCAGCCGACAAGCTGACCGATCCGCAGATCGCCCATATCGCCTACACCGCGGGCCTGATCGACATCAACGCAGCCAAGCAGGCGCAGAAGAAGACCAAGAACAAGGACGTGAAGGCGTTTGCCGACGACATGCTGCGCGACCACGAGGCCGTCAACAAGCAGGCGCTCGCGCTGGTCAAGAAGCTGAACGTCACGCCTGAAGACAACGACACCAGCAAGGCGCTGTCGAAGCAGGCGAGCGAGAAGGTCGCCGAACTGGACAAGCTGAGCGGTGCGGCCTTCGACAAGGCCTATGTCGCGAACGAGGTCGCCTATCACAAGACGGTCAACGGCGCGCTGGAAACCCAGCTCATTCCATCCGCCAGCAATGCTGAACTGAAGAGCCTGCTGCAGACCGGCCTGAAAATCTTCCAGGGGCATCAGCAGCATGCCGAGCATGTCGCGGCGGAGCTGAAATAGGGAGGCGATGATGCCGGGACGATTGTCTGCGATCGTGTCAGCGGTCCTGCTCGTGGCGTTGGCCGTCCCGGCGCACGCTGCGACCATCGAGATCACGATGGAGAATCTCGAAGTGTCGCCGAAAGACGCTTCGGCCAAGGTCGGCGACACCATTGAATGGATCAACAAGGACGTGTTCGCCCACACCGCGACTGCTGGGAACGGCGATTTCGACGTCAACCTGCCGGCGAAAAAATCAGGGACGTTGGTTCTCAAGAAGGCAGGCACGGTGGATTATTACTGCCGCTATCATCCCAACATGAAAGCGACGCTCAAGATCGAGCCGTAACGGGCTGGGGAGCGCATTCGCGGCGGCAGCGGAAACTGGCCCCGCCCGCGTGGCGGGGGCATTTTCGGCAAGGCTTACTGCCTGGAGAAAGACTTACTGTCTGGAAATGTCGACCGAGAATTCGCCGTTGCGGATGCGGCCGGGAAAGCCTTCGACGAACTTCGCCACCGCGTCCTCGCCATAGGTGCCGACGAGCTCGGCAAGGGCCGCGAACAGGCTCGCCTGCGCCAGGCAGTCGCCGTCGACGCCATCATGGCGCGCTTCGGCCCAGGCCTCGTTGAGATAGCTCAGTGCGGCCTGCTTCTGCTCGTGATCGGGCAGCGGCGCGCGTGCGGGGGCGTAGGACACTGGATGGCTCATGAAACTCGATCAGGGCTGGGGCGCGATCCACGGCGATGCGCTGTGCGAGAGGTGTAGCACGCGCGTTAACGCCCGCTAGGCCACATCTTTAGGAACGGTTAACGGCTGTGTACAAAGTCGATGACAGGGTTCCCCGCCGCGCGTCCGACAGCCCAATCCTCATGGTGAGGAGCGCGTTCTTCGCGCGCGTCTCGAACCATGCGGGCCCCGCTAAAGCCGGGCCTTTCATCCTTCGAGACGCCCGCTTTGGCGGGCTCCTCAGGATGAGGAATTTGCGTTGCAGGATGAAGCCGACAGGAATTCAGTTCGCGTAACGCGCCGTCAGATCGCGCGAGATCTTCGCGCCTTCCTCGATGTAGCGGCGGATCGCCACCGTCGCGGCTGGCGTGCAGCTCCGGTAGGTCTGCTGAAAACCGTTATAGCCGCGGTTGAAGCCGGCGATCATGCGAGTGCGGCGTTCGCCCGCGGGGGTTTCGGCATCGATCAGCGCCTGCATCTCGCTGCGCCATTTGTTGCCCTCGTTGGACCCGCAGATGCCGCGCAGATAGTGCAGCCCGCCGAGGATCTCCGCCAGCCGCTGCAAATCGCCGTCAAACGGCGCTGCCCCGTCCTGAGCCCTCGTGGGCACCGAGGCACAGGCGAGAATCAGGGCAAAAATGGCCAGAAATCGCGTCGACATCGGCGGGGTGTATGCCTCCTCGGGGCGGTGGACGCAAGGCGGGGGCGGTCAGGGGCCGATCAGCCGGTGGGCCGACTGGATGATCTCTTCCAGCCCGCCGGTCAGCTTGAGCTCGCCAAGGCACGCCAGGGCCTCCGGGGCGATCCAGCGGTAGTCGTCGAGCTCGTCGTTGAGAACCGGCTCCCGGGCCACCCAGCGGGCAGCAAAGGACATGATCAAATAGTGGCCGGCGCCGGCCGCGGCCGGGAGCACCTCGCGCCAGCCCGCGAGGCCGATGATGTCGATATCGAGCCCGGTCTCCTCGTCGATCTCGCGCGCTAGCGCCTGGTGCAGCGATTCGCCGAACTCGACCCGGCCGCCCGGCAGCGAATAGAACCCCTTTGCCGGCGAGCGTGCGCGACGGGTCAGAAGCACCTTGCCGTCACGAAAAATCGCGGCACTGACCGCGATCTGGGGACGGGTGGGCTGAACGATCGCAGCCATGACTTCACCTGCTCGGGCCTAGTTCGCCATGATGTTGTCGACGTCGGCTTCCGCGCCGCCATTGATGATGCCGCCGCAGGCCGCGATCAGCGGCTTGACCCACTGGGCGGCTTGCTCGGCGAGGCGCACGCGGGTCGTGTCCTTCTCGACCTCGCGCATGGCCGAACCGACCGCCGACAGGATCGAGGTCATGGTGTCGGTGAGATGGTCGAACTGGGCGCGCACGTTCGGCTCGGCCTTTTCATAGGCCTCGATCGCCAGATCCCGGGCCTTGAAATTCGAGGCCGTGAAATGCTCGGCATAGGACAGCGGCGACCAGGTCAGAAAATCTTCCGCGCATTCCGGCATGTCCGGCACCATTTCCAGCAGCATCACGGCTTCATTGAAATGGTTGAGATAGTCGGTGGCAAGCCCGGTCCGCGGGTTGATGTTGGCCACGCGCAGCCGCTCGGCCCAGGCCGCGGCCTCGGGCGCCGTCTGTCTATGCATTCGCGCCGGCTGGGAGACCGTTGAGCTCATCTGCCGCAGTGTTAACGTTCGGGGTTAAAAGGACCTGAACGGACCCTATATAGGCCCTCGAGGATGTGTGGACGCTTCGTCATAACTTCGACCCCCGCGGCTTTGCGGCAACTGTTCGGCTACATTGAGCAGCCGAACTTCCCGCCCCGGTTCAATGTGGCCCCGACACAACCGATTCCGGTCGTGCTGGCCGAGAACGGCGCGCGCCATTTTCGCCTGATGCGCTGGGGACTGCTGCCGGGCTGGGTCAAGGATCCCCGCGGGTTTACGCTCCTGATCAATGCGCGTTCCGAGACGGTGCTGGACAAGCCCGCCTTCAAACGCGCGATTCGCCGGCGCCGCGGCCTGATTCCGGCCGACGGCTATTACGAATGGAAGACGGAGGATGGCCGCAAGCAGCCCTTCTTCATCCATCGCGCCGACGGCGCGCCGCTCGGCTTTGCCGCATTGTTCGAGACCTGGGTCGGGCCGAACGGCGAGGAGCTCGACACGGTCGCGATCGTCACGGCGGCGGCGGGCGAGGATCTCGCCACGCTGCATGACCGCGTGCCCGTCACCATCAGCCCGCGCGATTTCGAGCGCTGGCTCGACAGCCGCAGCGATGACGTCGATGCCGTGTTGCCGCTGATGACCGCCCCGCGCATCGGCGAATTCGCCTGGCACCCGGTCTCCACCCGAGTCAACCGCGTCGTCAACGACGACGACCAGTTGCTGCTTCCGATCAGCGCGGAGGAGATGGAGGCGGAGGCGGTGAAGCCGAAGAAGGTGGTGCGGAAAGCGGCGGTTGGCTCGGCCGATGACGGGCAGGGGTCGTTGTTTTAGGCGGCTTCGCCCTTAAACGATCTCCCGCGCCCGCAGCGCCGCAATCTCGGCCGCGTCAAATCCCAGCTCGCCCAGTATCGCGTCCGTATCCGCACCGAGCTCCGGCGCCATGCGGTCGAGCCTGCCGCCGCCATGCGCGAGCTTGAAGCCGCTGCCGGCAAAGCGCAGGCGGCCATAGGGCGTATCGAGCTCCTGGATCGCGCCGCGCGCCTTGATCTGCGGATGGTCGATCACTTCCTCGACCTTCCAGATGCTGGCGCAGGGCGCGCCGGCATCTTCAAGGATGGTCTCCCATTCGCGCGCGGGCCTTGCCGCGAGCGCTTCCTCGATGATGGCGCGTAGCGCCGGCTCGTGCTCGTTGCGCGCGAACCAGTCGGCAAAGCGCGGATCGCTGAGCGTGTCCTCGCGGCCGAGCGCAGACATCAGCGCGCGATATTGCTTCTCGTTGTTGACGGCGAGCAGGATATGACCGTCGCCGCATTTGAACAAATTCGCCGTGGTCCTGCGGCTGACGGCCTGATTGCCCGACAGCTGCTGGCGATGGCCGGCAACCGACCAGTCCGCGATCTGTCCCGACAGGAACGCCATCGTCGCCTCCAGCATGGAGACGTCGATGAGCTGGCCCTTGCCGGTGCGATCGCGCTGGTACAGCGCGCTCGACACGCCAAAGGCAGCGGTCGCGCCCGACAGCACGTCGCACACGGCAAAGCCCGCACGCGTCGGGCCGGTTTCGGTATGACCCGTGATCGCCATGATGCCGGACAGCGCCTGCATCTTGCCGTCATAGCCGGGGCGCAGCCGGTCCGGACCGGTCTGGCCGAAACCGGACACCGCGCAGTAGATCAGCTTCGGATTGATCGCGGACAGCGCCTCGTAGCCGATGCCGAGCTTGTCCATCACGCCGGGGCGGAAATTTTCCATGACCACGTCGACCTGCGCGGCGAGCTTCTTCACGATCGCGATCGCATCGGGTTTTTGCAGATCGAGCGTCAGGCTGCGCTTGTTGCCGTTGATGGCCTGGAACGCTGGCGCCAGACCGCGGTCGGCCCATTCGCGCGAGAGCGGCGTGCGGCGCATGTCCTCGCCCTCGCGCCGCTCGACCTTGATGACGTCGGCGCCCAGGAGCGCGAGCTGGTAGCTCGCATAAGGCCCGGCCAGCACTTGCGTGAAGTCCAGGATCTTCACGCCCTCGAACGGTCGCGTCACGTCGCTCTCCCTTTTTGTTTTGGTTGTCGGAGGACGTCAGGCGGCGCGATTGCCGCGCGCGATCTCCTTCTGCTTGTCGAATTCGGCACGGCGGCGCGCCAGCTCTTCGGCTGAGAGCTGCGCGACGTTGTTGTAGTCGAGCTTCCAGGAGGCGTCCTCGCTCCAGCGCAGCGGCGACTGCATGGTGGTCTGCGGGCCGCTCGCGGTTTCCAGCAGTTTCAGCGCCAGCTCGAGCGTCTGCGCCTGCGAGGCGACGTCGTGCGGCTTGCCGGCGGAATTGCCGAGCGGGAAATCCGAGAACAGGAAGCGCGGCACGGCGGCGTGCTCGATGATGTCCTTGGCGCAACCCATGATCACGGTCGGAATGCCGTTCGCCTCGAGATGCCGCGCCACCAGCGCCGTGGTCTGGTGACAGACCGGGCAGTTCGGCACTAGTACCGCGACGTCGACCTTGTCGGCCAGACAGCGCGCCAGAATCTCCGGCGCGTCGGTGTCGAGAGTGACGCGATGGCTGCGGTTGGTCGGCGCGCCGAAGAAGCGCGGGGCCACCTCGCCGATGCGCTCCGCAGCGCTCGCCTTCAAAAGCTGCGGCAGCGGAAACCAGGTGCCGTTGTCGGTGGCCGTGGTGTGCTTGCGGTCGTAGCCGATATGCGAGATGCGAAGGTCGTGTGGCTTCGCCGTGTCGCCGTCATAGACCTGGTAGAATTTCGCGCCGCCATTATACGCCGCGCCCGGGCCCTGGTCGCCCTTGGTGGGGTCGTATGGTGCGGCCGTCGTGATGATGGTGACGCGCGACTGCGACAGCGGCTTCTTCAGCGGCTGGAACGGCGCCTCGGTGTAGTGCGCCCAGCGATACGCGGTGGTGTAGCCAATCGCGGCGTAATAGTCCCGCGTGCGCTGCATATAGGGCACGGGGGCGTCATAATCGGGCGCAAAACCGAATTCGTCGTCGCGCGAAGCGGACATGGGGCGCGTCTCCTGGTTCTTGTTGGCCACAGACTAGAGATAGTCGGGGGTGAGCTCAAGAGTAAGCAAGTTCACCGAAACACATGCAGCGCCACATGCTGCAGCAGCATGATGGCCTTGGCGTCGATGATGCGCCCGTCCGCGATCATCGCCAGCGCCTCGTCGATGCCGAGCTCCAGCACCTCGATGTCCTCGCCTTCATGTTCGAGGCCGCCGCCGTCGCTGACCCGCATCTCCGGCTCGTATTCGGCGACGAAGAAATGCAGCTTCTCGGTGATGGCGCCGGGGCTCATGAACGCCTCGAACACCTTGTGGACGTGGTGCAGGCGATAGCCGGTTTCCTCCTCGGCCTCGGCGCGGATGCGTATCTCGGGCGAGGCATCGTCCAGCACGCCGGCGGCCGCCTCGATCAGCAAATCGTCGTAGCCGCGAATGAACGCCGGCAGGCGGAATTGCTTCACCAGGATCACCGTACGGCGTGCCAGACTATACGGCAGCACGGCGGCGGCGTTATCGCGCTCATAGGTCTCGCGATGCTGCGTTTGCCATTCGCCATTGGCGCGCCGGTACTCGAACGTGGTGTTCTTCAGCGTGGTCCAGCCGTCCGAGAGCACGCGGACGTCCTTGATGCGGACGCGGTCGGAAATGGTCATGGCTCGATCTCAATTGCTTGGCGTTGTGGTGCGGCCGTCGAGCCACTTCTGGAACATCACCGAGGTCGATTCCTCGAAACCCAGCGACTGGTAGAACGCATTGGCTTGCTCATTACCGCGCCGGACCAGGAGCTGGAGTTTCAAAATTCCGGCTTGACGCAGCCAGTCTTCGGCCGCCGCCATGATGACGCGTCCGTAGCCACGCTTCTGGCTACCCGGATCGACGGCGACGTAATAGACCCAGCCGCGATGGCCGTCATGGCCGACCATCACGGTGGCGACGATGGCGCCGCCGTCGCGGCCGAGCAGGATCGTGGAATTGTCGCGTCGCCGCGCCAGCGCGATGTCGGCATGCGGATCGTTCCACGGCCGCGTCAGCCCGCAGCGCTGCCACAGCGCAACCACGGGCTCGACATCGGCCTCGGTGATCGTGTCGATCGAGAGCGCACTCACAGCACTTTGCCCGGGTTCATGATTCCAAGTGGATCGAGCATCGCCTTGAACTGTCGCATCAGCTCGATTGCAGTCTTGTCCTTCACATCGGGCAGCTCGTCGCGCTTGAGCACGCCGATACCGTGCTCCGCCGAGATCGAGCCGCCCATGCGCAGCACGATGGCGAACACGACCGCGTTCATCTCGTGCCAGCGCGCCAGATAATCCGCGGTGTTGGCGCCGATGGGCTGGCTGACATTGTAGTGCAGATTGCCGTCGCCGAGATGGCCGAACGGCACCGGCCGCGCGCCGGGGATCAGCTTGACCACGGCTTCATTGGCCTCGGCGATGAAGGCGGGCACGGTGGCCACCGGCACGGAAATATCGTGCTTGATCGAGCCGCCCTCCGGCTTCTGCGCCGACGACATCTCGTCGCGCAGCTTCCAGAATCCGGCGCGCTGCGTCAGATTGGCCGCGATCACCGCGTCGTCGACGATCTCGTCCTCCATGGCGCGGCCGAGGATGGTTTCCAGTGGCGTGCGGGCATCGTCGCCGGGTGACGATAATTCCATCAGCACGTACCAGGCATGCTTTTGCGCGAGCGGATCGCGCACATCGATGCCGTGGCGAATCGAGAAATCGACCGCCATCTCCGAGAGCAATTCAAAACTCGTGAGCGCATTGGCGGCCTCGCTTTGCGCGATCGCCAGCAGCTTCAGCGCGGCGTCCGGCGACTTCAACCCGACGAAGGCGGTCTCGATCGACCGCGGCTTCGGAAACAGCTTCAGCGTCGCCGCGGTGATGATGCCGAGCGTGCCTTCCGCGCCAATGAAAAGGTTGTGCAGATTGTAGCCGGTGTTGTCCTTCTTCAGCTTCGACAGCACGTTGAGCACGCGCCCGTCGGCCAGCACCACCTCAAGCCCCAGCGCCATCTCGCGCGCGACGCCATAGGCGAGCGCGGCCGTGCCGCCGGCATTGGTCGAGAGATTGCCGCCGATGGTGCAGCTCCCTTCCGCGCCGAGCGAGAGCGGAAACAGCCGGTCGAATTCCGCGGCCTTCTGCTGCGCGATCTGCAGCACGACGCCGGCCTCACAGGTCATGGTGTTCGACGCAGTATCGACCTCGCGGATCTTGTCCAGCCGCCGCAGCGACACCACCACCTCGCCATGGTGCGGGGTCTGGCCGCCGACGAGCCCGGTATTGCCGCCCTGCGGCACCAGTGCGATTTTGTGCTCGGAGGCGAGCTCGCAGATCGCGGCGACTTCGGCGGTCGAGCCCGGGCGCAGCACCAGCGGCGAGCGGCCGTGGAACAGATTGCGCTCCTCGGTGACATAGGCCTCGATGTCAGCCGCATCGGTGATGGCGTGCCTCTCGCCGACGATCTTGCGGAATTGTTCGATCAGCTCGGGCGCAAGCGGAGCGATGGCGGAATGATTGACGTTCATGGTGGTGTCTCTTCTCAAGCTTCTTACTCTTTGCGCATGATCTTGTCGGAAAACCGCGACACACTTTTCCGGATCATGCGCTATCTCGCGACCGCAGCCCGGCGCAGCCGGTCGTTGATCGCTTCGCCCAGATCTTGTTCAGGGATCGCCATCACCGCGATCGCCCGCGGCCCCCTGGCATCGAGGGCGCGAAGATAGCCGAACAGATTGGCGGCGGCTTCATCGAGATCGCCGCTGGGCGACAAATTCATGACCGCGGTGGCGGCCTCCAGACCAGACAGGCGCGCGGGGCCGAACGCCAGCAGCGCTTCGCCCGGCGCGACGTCCTGCGCATTGAGCCGCACATTGGCGCGCGGCGCATAATGCGAGGCCAGCATGCCCGGGGCCAGCGGCTGGCTGTCGTCGCTGTCGGGCTCCGCCGGCAGTCGCGCCAGCGGTGCGCCGAGCACGGCCTCGATCCGCTCGCGTGACAGCCCGCCGGGCCGCAGCAGCATCGGCGCCGCAAAGCAGCCGACGATGGTCGATTCGACGCCGACCGTAACGGGCCCGCCGTCGACGATCAGGTCGATCCGCCCTGCAAGGTCGCCCTCGACATGGGCTGCCAGCGTCGGCGAGACGTGGCCGGAAAGGTTGGCGGACGGCGCCACCACCGCCCCGCCGAAGGCGCGCAAGATCGCTTGCGCCACCGGATGGGCCGGAATGCGGATCGCGACCGTATCGAGGCCGGCGGTGGCAAGCTCGGCCACCGGGCAGTTTTCCGTCTTCGGCACTACCAGCGTCAGCGGCCCCGGCCAGAACGCCTCCGCGAGGCGCAAGGCGCAGGCGTCGAATCGCCCGATCCTTCGCGCGGCCACGAGGTCGGCGACATGCGCGATCAGCGGATTGAAGGCCGGCCGCCCCTTGGCGGCGTAAAGATGGGCGATCGCGCCGGCATTTCCGGCGTCCGCCCCGAGCCCGTAGACCGTCTCGGTCGGGAACGCGACCAGCCCGCCGGCGACCAATGTCCGGGCGGCAGCTTCCGCGCCGGCTTCGCCGGCCGGTAAAATCAGCGTTTCAAGACCCGTTTTCACAGAGATAAGATTCCTCAGCTCGGCCGCTTGCGGTGCGCCAAACCCGACGCTATAAGCCGGCCTCTTGTCGGAGTGTGGCTCAGCCCGGTAGAGCACTGCGTTCGGGACGCAGGGGTCGCAGGTTCGAATCCTGCCACTCCGACCATTCTTCCAAAAGTCGACGTTCTTCTAGAGGCTCGGCGGACCGGTCGCCGGGGCCTCGGAAGCGCCTTATTGCAACGATTTAGGGCGCGGGTCCACGGCCGATTTGGCCGGACAGAGGCGTGTGCCGCAGCGGCATGGCTTTCTTTTCGCCGGCATCCCTGATCCGGCGTTGCAGGGTAGGTCAGAGAATTACCGTCTCGCCGCGAGCGAGCCAATCAAAAGCATCGCCAGGCACGGCTCCCACGCGGCCCTCCTCTGACCCTTCCGCAATTGCCTCGAAACCGCCGGAGCTCATTAAGCGCTCGCGCTCGGGACGATCGGTTGCCATCCGGTCAGGCCGACGGTTAGATGAACCTGCACTCGATCGCAGCTTTCAAGCAGCGATCGGCCAATAACAAAAAACAGGGCAGGAAATCATGAACAAGAAAATCGTCGCGCTCGTTGCAGCTTTTACCTTCGCTGCTTGCGGATCGGCATGGGCCGCGTGGCCGGAAGACAAGCCAATCGAAGTCGTCGTCGGCTTTGCGCCCGGCGGCGGTACCGATGTGATGGCTCGCAAACTTCTTCCCTTTGTTGAGCGCGCGCTAGGCGGCAAGGCGAAGTTTGTCGTCCTGAACAAGCCTGGCGCTGGTGGAGAGATCGCGTTTGCAGCGATCGCGCGCGCGGCGCCCGACGCCTATTCGATCGGCGTCGTCAACGTGCCGGGCTACAACTTTCTGCCGATGACGCGCAAAACCCAATACACCACGGATGAAATCCGGCTGGTCGCACGGATCGTTGAAGATCCGAACGTGATGGTGGTTCCCGCGGACAGCAGATTCAAGAATCTGCCGGATGTCATTGCCGCACTTCGCAGCAAGCCGGGCTCGGTGACGTTCGGTCACAACGGTGCGGGCACGAACGGTCATTTGGCCATTCGGATGCTGGCAGCAGCCGCGAAGGTCGAGCCCAACGAAATCTCTTACAGAGGAACGGCCGCGCAGCGGACCGATCTATTGGGCGGGCATCTGGAAGTCGGGATGGTCACTCTCAGCGAGATTCCCGAATTGCATGGCACCAACAAGGGGCCACTTCGCGTCATCGCGATCCTGTCGAAGAAGCGCTTTCCGTCGCTGCCCGAAGTTCCGACAGCGGAGGAAGTGGGCTTTCCGATCACGACGACAGCAGAACGCGGCTTCGCGGTCCCGAAGGGCGTTCCGGACGACATCGTCAAGAAGCTGGAAGCCGGGATTGCCGAAGGCCTGCGCAATCCCGAATACCTGACGAATTCGCCCGGCGACGAGCCGGTGATCGCCTTCCTGACTGGCGCTGAGTGGCAGAAACGCCTCGACGGCATGTCTGAGGCGTTGCGTCCTTATGCTGAAGACATGCGCGCGAACGAGCAGAAGTAATCAACCCTGCTGTCGCCGGCGGTTGTCGCGGGCCTACCGCCGCGCCACCAGCACGCCAATCATAAACGCAATCATCAGCGCGGGCAGCGGCGCCTCGCGAACCATGCCGCGAACGACGTGTGTCCAATGTTGCTCCGGGACGAGGTTCGGAGACCTGATCTCCGGCGTTGGCGTGATGCCCCATTCCGACGCTAGCTCTGCGACCTCGCTCGATGCGAGCCGCACGCCATCGCGGACGCGGAAGATCGCTGCGTCGGATCGTTCGCCTGGTGCGAGCGCCATCAGCGTCGCGACGGCTGTGCGCAACGTCATCTCGCCGTAGCCTTGCAGCCTCACGGATTCCTCAGGATCGGACGTCATCGGAGATCCCTCACAGCGCCAAATGCCTTACAACGCGAAGTGGCGCGCGATGGTGAACGCCATCGTCGCGCACAGGACCAGCGTGGATACCGCGCCGGCCACGCCGCGCGCGAGATCGGCCCGCGTCAGGTGCCTGGTCATGATTTTGCTCCATGCTCGGCATGGCAATGGCGGGGAGGCGGCGTTGGTTCCTTGCGCGACGGGCGAACGCCGGCTATTTCCGCAGCAGCTCGCTCAGCGCCGCCGTCGCCTCGGCGCAGCGGATGTCGTCGATCTCGCGCGACAGGCTGAGCGCGCTCGATCTGAGCTCTTCGACTTTCCAGCTCTCCGGGTGCTGGGTCTCGAGTTGACCGAGCCGCTTGTTCAGATCGTCCAATCTGGTTTGCAATTGTTCGACGCTGGCGGCCCCATTCACCACCCAGACTCGTTGCGCACGCATCGTAGTTCCCCTGCTCGTCTCACGGCGTTGTGAGAGGGGTTCGTGGCCGCAATGGGAGTTTCTTTTGTCCGCCTTCAGACGGACGGGAACCGTTGCAGATCAGCAACGGGAGTTCCCTCGCGTCAGCGCGCGTCTGGAGCCCGGCCATCACCACATCAGGCGGCGCGCGGCCACTCGGTCGATTGCTTTTCAAGCCGGCTTTCGAGAATGGCGATGCTCACCCGGATATTGTCGCGCCGGGCCCGCAGGTTCTGCGCGAGCATGGGGTAGGCGACGTTCTGGGGATCGGAGATTCCGGCCTTCCGTTCTTCCTCCAGAATGTCGGCGTCGATCATTCGCATGCGCCAGCGCAGATCAGAGATCAATGCGTGGAGCTGTGTCGGCATGGTCGCTTCGAAACGGGACGTCGGGTGCATGATCGCCTCACGATGAGACAGACCCACTGCGGGTCTGAGGGATTTGACTCCCTCGCAGCAAGCGGAATGCCAGTGCACCGGCTGAGCGAGTTCCTCGCGCGATTGCTACGACGTTGCGCCGGAACGATTGCCACTCTTTCCCGTTGCTGCAGGGGCCTCGATGACGAGGCGATCGAGGGACCCATGCCGCTCATCCGCTATTTCGTATTCACCGGCGGCGCTCTGCTCGCCCTCTTGTACCTTGCTGATTACTACCTGGCCGGTCCCGTGAGCGCCGCCGCCGAAACCGGGCCGGACCTCTCGATCGCCCGAATTCACTCTGCACAGACATGGCCGGAGAAGATCGTCTTCGACACCAACGTCCGACAGATTCCGTTGACCAAAACCGTGGCGTCAACGTCAGATGCGGCGGCGCCAGTCGCGCCGGACGGTACGCGCCAGGCATTTGCCATGGCGGCGCAGCCCGCCGCAGAGCCCAGGCAGGCCAAGGCGGCCGCTCCGAACAAGCGCGTCGCGGAGCGGCATCGTCGCCGCCAGCCGTCGCGCATGGCGGCGCGCAGTCAGTTCTTCAACGAGCCCGTCGCCGCAGAATGGTGAGTGGCGCCCTGTGATGGTGTTTTCGCGCGACGTGGATGCGGTCGATCACCATTCATCCTCGGCGCTCCCCGCGTGACGGTCGAACTGCCTCACGGTTGGGCACCGTGCCGGACAGCGAGGCTGTGCGCGCGACGCATCGCACGATAGTCTCTGCCGCGACCTGACCCGGGAAGCGGACGAGGGAAAGATTCGTGACGAGATTTGTGACGATCGCGGCCGGCCAGCTTGGCCCTATCGCGCGAACCGAGACCAGAACCGCGGTCGTGGCGCGCCTGATGGCCTTGATGCGCCAGGCGCACGCCAACGGCTGCGACCTGATCGTCTATCCCGAGCTCGCACTGACCGCGTTCTTTCCGCGCTGGTATTTCGAGGATCAAGCCGAGATCGACAGCTTTTTCGAGCGCGAGATGCCGGGGCCGGAGACGAGAGGCCTGTTCGATCTCGCGCGCGAGATCGGCATCGGATTTTATCTTGGCTATGCCGAGCTGACGGTCGAGGCCGGAATTGTCAGGCGCTACAACACCTCCATCCTGGTCGAGAAGAGCGGCGCCATCGTCGCGAGATATCGCAAGGTTCATTTGCCCGGGCATGCCGAGCACGAGCCTTGGCGCGAATTCCAGCATCTGGAAAAGCGCTATTTCGAGCCCGGCGATGGTTTTGGCGTGACCGAGGCCTTTGGCGGCGTGATGGGGATGGCGATCTGCAACGATCGCCGCTGGAGCGAGACCTACCGGGTCATGGGGCTGCAGGGCGTCGAGATGGTGATGATCGGCTACAACACGCCGGTGCACAATCCGCCCGCGCCCGAGCATGACGATCTCTCGCTGTTCCACAATCATCTGGTGATGCAGGCCGGCGCCTATCAGAACGGCACCTTCGTGGTCGGCGTCGCCAAGGCCGGTGTCGAGGAGGGCGTCGACCACATCGGCGGAAGCTGCGTCATCGCGCCCTCCGGCGAGATCATCGCGCGATGCACGACCAAGGGCGACGAGATCGCACTGGCCCGCTGCGATCTCGATCTCTGCAACTCCTACAAGCGCACCACCTTCAATTTCGACGTTCACCGTCAGCCGCAGGCCTACCGGATGATCGTCGAACGGAAGGGCGTGACCCTGATGGCGGACGGAACGCCGGTGCGAACGACAGGGTGAGCTCCTGTAGCCCGGGTGAGCGAAGCGATACCCGGGACCGCTGCGAGAGTCCCGGATGTCGCTTCGCTCATCCGGGCTACAAGACCTTGCCGTCGGGCAAAACAGCCGGCGGCTGTCAATCCGTCGCCGCAAAAATATTCCGCTTTACCGAAATTCGGTTTTGGCGTATGTGTCGCCCATCCCGGCTCATCCTTGAGGGGCGATCTTGTGGTCGTCACGTTCGCGAGCCGGGCTTGCGGTGGACGCGGCAGCGTTCGGGTGCGAGGAGTCGGGCAGGGCGGATTGCTCTCCGTGAGCCCAAGGCTTCGTTCCGACGAGCGGCGCTGCTAGGCTTGTCTCGTCTGCAAGTTTCCGGCTCCGTCGACAGGGCTGGAAAAACTGCGGCGAAATGGCGGGCCGTGCGTACGGCAAAACCGTGTGGTCCTGGCCGTCGTTGCTACGGTCAAGCTGTCGCGGAGGTGTGTGCGAGCCCAACCGGGCGGACAGCATCGTTAATTCGCGGGGCGAGGGAGGCCAGAAGGAAAGTTCGGCTCCCGGGAGAGCACGGCATAAGCCGTCCAACCATCGCGCAGGGAAGGCCGAGTGATTGGCTACACCTGTATGCTGCTGTGCGGTTTTCCTGCGTGTGCTTTTCGCGCAGCGGACCGCGGGTGCCAGCCGGCACCCGGCCTTCCCTGCGCCCTCTTGGACAAGAGGGTGGAGTGACGAAGCAAAGCTCGGGCGAAACGCGCCGCGAGGATGTGAAACTGTGTCTTCAAATCAAAATGCGAGCTGGAAGAGTGGCACTGCCGCCCCATACTCCGTCATTGCGAGCGCAGCGAAGCAATCCAGTCTGCCGCCGCGGAGGGATTCTGGATTGCTTCCGCCTTCGCTAAAGCTTCGGCGGACAAGTCGCTACGCTCGCAATGACGATGTGGAGAGAGTGTGGGCCAAACTCCTCCCTGGGTAATGGGTCTTGGCCTTCGCCAGGACGACGCCGGAATTGGTGGTCATCAGTTTGACCCACACCCCATCACAACCAATTGTTTTTCGAGTGTCTTTATTCGGAAACAACCATTCCCTATTATCCCGCAATGCAAAAAGCCGCCCGCAAATCCCAGCCCATTGCCCGTCCGCCCGGCCGTCCCCGGGAGTTCGACATGGATACTGCGCTCGACAGGGCCGTCCGCGTGTTTTCCGAGCGCGGTTATCATGCCACCTCGATCGGCGATCTCACCGCGGCGATGCGGCTGGCGACCGGCAGCGTTTACAAGGCGTTTCGCGACAAGCATGCGGTGTTTCTCGCCGCCTTCGAGCGCTACGTCGCTCTGCGTCAGGAGCAGACCCGTAGCGCCGCGGCGAAAGGCGCCAACGGCCGCGAGCGGCTGCGCAACCTGCTATTGTCGTATGTAGAGCATTCCCAGGGCAGCGAGGGGCGGCGCGGCTGTCTCGTGGTCGGCAGCGCGGTCGAATTGTCCGCGGTCGATCCGGTGGTGGCCGCCCTCGTCAGCGCGCGGCTCGAGACCAACGAAGGCTTCATCGCCGGCCTCATTCGCGAGGGGCAGGCTGACGGCTCTATACCCCGCCATGTCGCCGCCGACGACACCGCGCGGCTGATGATCTGCATCACGCAGGGTCTGCGCGTCGTCGGCAAGGCGCGCCTTTCGCTCGACGGCAAGCGCCTGGTCGCCGTCGCGATGAAGCTGCTCGCCTGAATTTTTTGTCATATTAGGAAACAAGCGTTTCCTATATCTCGAGACTATGTGAATGACGATGAATGCGACGATCGAGACCGCCCCCGAGCCGGATGCGGTGTCGCAGCGACTGACCTTCGTGCTTGCCGCGGCCTGTGGCATGGTCGCCGCCAACATCTATTACGCCCAGCCGCTGATCGCCCCGATCAGCGCCGCGCTCGGCCTGTCGCATGAAGCGGCGGGACTGATCGTCACGATGACGCAGATCGGCTACGGCGTGGGGCTTCTCTTCATCGTGCCGCTCGGCGACCTCGTCGAGAACCGCACCCTGATCTGCTCCGTCATCACGCTCGGCGCGGCAGCCCTGCTTGCCGCGGGGGTCGCGTCCCACGCCCTGCCGTTCCTGATCGCCGCGCTGTTCATCGGGCTCGGCTCGGTCGCGGTGCAGATCATCATTCCCTATGCGGCGCATCTCGCGCCGGCGGCCATTCGCGGCCGCGTCGTCGGCAATGTCTCGACCGGCCTGATGCTCGGCATCATGCTGGCGCGGCCGGTGTCGAGCTTCGTCACGGCGATGCTGTCGTGGCACGCGGTGTTCTTCTGCTCGGCCGCACTGATGATCGTGCTCGCAGCCGTGCTCTGGATGACGCTACCGAAGCGCAAGCCGGTCGCGCGGATGCATTACGGCGAGTTGCTGCTGTCGATGCCGCATCTGGCGCGGACCACGCCACTGCTGCGCCGCCGCGCGCTGTACCAGGCCAGCCTGTTCGGCGCCTTCAGCCTGTTCTGGACCGTGACGCCGCTGCTGCTCGCGAGCGAGTTCGGCTTCACCCAGCGCGGCATCGCGCTGTTCGCGCTCGCCGGTGTCGCCGGCGTGTTCGCGGCGCCGATCGCGGGGCGGCTTGCCGATCGCGGCCACAGCCGCATGGCAACACTGGTCGCGCTGCTGCTCGCGGCCGTGGGCTTCCTGATCACGCATGTCGGCGCGCCCGGATCGGTGCTGAACCTCGCCTGCCTGGTCGTGGCCGCGATCGCGATCGACATCGGCGTGCAGGGCAACGTCGTGCTCGGCTTCCGCGCGATCTTCGCGCTGGGGCATGAGCACCGCAGCCGCCTCAACGGCCTCTACATGGCGACGTTCTTCACCGCGGGCGCGGCGGGCTCGGCGGTCGGCGCCTGGGCGTTCGCGCAAGGCGGCTGGACGCTGGCATCGGCCATTGGCCTCGCGCTGCCCGTCGCAGGCCTGGTCTATGCGGCCACCGAGTAGGGGCCACGGTCGCCTAAATTGTGCGATTCGGCCCGTTTACCAAGGCCGTCCGGCCGGCAATTTCCACCTCGCAGTTTCCCTGCCGCTGTAGTACTTTGGTCGCAAGCGAGCCTGGTTAACGGGCGGCAGGGGGAGGCTGATGAGGCGTGCGGGGCTGGTTGGCGTACCGCGGGTACGACCATGGTCGTGGCAGGCGTTTCTGCTTGGATTCGTCGTTGTCGCGATGTCGGCTGCGCTCCAGGGCGTCTGTGTCGCGCTCGGCGCAAAACTCTATTTCGCGGCGTTCCTGCCGAGCCTGTTCGTGCTCGGCATTGTCGCGGGCGCACCGACGGCGGCGTTGGCAGCGGTGCTCACCATTCCGCTGGTGTGGTGGGCGTTCATGCCGCCCTTCTTCGAGTTCAATTCACTGACCAGCGCGCATGCCGATTCCATCAAACTGTTCTGCCTGCTCGCCGTGCTGGTGATCGGCCTCGCCGATCTCTGCCGCGCGACGATGGCGATCATCAGCCGCGGCGGATTGAAGCCGCGCAGCGAGAGCGCGGCAACGAATTCGCAATAGATCGGCCTTGTACGGCCGCGCACGTTGCGCGCGGGCAACAGTCCGGAAACCATTCGCGCGCTTGCCGCGCGGCGCTAACTTTTCGAAAAAGATTTGGCCGCAATTTCTCCCCCGGGAATGACGAGGGAGTTTTCGGACATGAACGGCCCAATAACCGGTCACGCCATCTTGGAGAACGTGCGCCGCTACCGCGGTATCGCGTCGCTCTATCGCCAGACTGCTGCATTCCGTCCGGGCCAGAGCTGGTCGCTGCTCGAGCAGGCGAAGGATTGGGAAGCACGGGCGCTGCTGGAGCTGGAAGCCTATTTCGCCGCGCGCATGGATTACGCTGCGACCCGTGCGGCCTGATCGTTAACCATCGGCGCGGCCTTGGGCAGGCTCGCCGACGAGTCGGTCGTCGGGTCGTGCACGGAAAACACGGGTCGACTACGGAGTTATCTCGACGCCCGCCTATGCTAGCAACGTCCCGACAGAGACATCCCAATTCGGCCGGGGCAAGCGATGACCACCTTCAACCGCATCTTCACGACCGAGCGCCTGGTCCAGATCATCGTCATTCTCGCGGCCACGGTCGCGATGAAGCTGATGGGCTGAATTCCGGCAGGCTATCTCGCGCCGAATTCGGGCAATTCGGGCAGATAGTTCGACCCCTCCGATCCCAAGAAATCGAACATCGCCTGGGCCGGCGGCAACAGCACCTTGTCGCTGCGGCGGATCACGTACCATTGCCGCACGATCGGCAGGCCCGCGACGTCGAGCACGATCAGCCGGCCCTCGGTGAGCTCGTGCGCCACGGTGTGGGCCGAGATGAAGGCGATGCCGAGCCCGGCGATGACCGCCTGCTTGATGGTCTCGTTGCTGCTCATCTCCATGCCGATGATCGGCTCGAGATCCGACCTCTGGAACATGCCTTCCATCAGCGTCCGCGTGCCCGAGCCGGGCTCGCGGGTGAGGAAGGTCTCATGCACGAGGTCGGTGAGGTTGAGGCCGGAATCCTTCTCCAGCCAGTGCCCCTTGCGCGCGACGATGATGTGCGGATTGCGTCCGAGCTGCCGGACGTCGACGCTGACATCGGCCGGCGGCCGACCCATCACCGCGAAATCGAGATCGTAGCCGTGCATGGCCTCGCGGATCTCCTCGCGATTGCCGACAGTGAGCTTGAGCTCGATCTTCGGATACCGCTTCGAGAATGCCGCGATCGCGTGCGGCACAAAATATTTTGCGGTCGAGACAGCGCCGAGATGGACCGTGCCGCCGGTTCGCCCCGCAAGCAGGTCGAGCGAACCCTGGCAGTCGGTGATTGCGGCTTCGACGCGCTCGGCGAGGGTAAGCACCTCCTTGCCCGCTTCCGTCAGCAGCATGCCGTCGCCGGTCCGCTGCAGCAGCGGCAGGCCGGCGAGATCCTGAAGCTGGCGCAGTTGCTGGGTCACGGCCGGCTGCGTCAGGCCGAGCTGGCTGGAGGCTGCCGTGACGCTGCCCTTGGCCGCGAGCGCAGCGAGCGAGCGAAGCTGCCGGATCGTGAGATGCCGGAGCTGTGCCGCCGAGTGGGCATTATAAGATAATTCTTTGGCGGTCATTATGAATAGAAATTTTCCTTATTAAGCCGGCCCTGTCAATCTCATCGTTGTTGGCACTGACCGCACCGGACCTCCAGCGAGGAGGGAACTGGATACGGCACCAGCAAAGGGGATGGACGCAGATGACCGGGCAACTCAGGTTGGACGACCACCTTCAGCGGTATTCAGAAACGGCACCGCATGCGCTGGCCGTGGCAGCTGCGGTCGACGCCATCGCGGCAGCCGCGATCGAGATCGCCGATCTCATCGCCACGGGAGACCTTGCGGACGCCTCCGGCCTGACCACCGGCCGCAACAGCGACGGTGATGTCCAGCGCGATCTTGACGTGCAGGCGGATGCGATCCTGCGCCGCTGTCTCGCCAAGCTGCCGATCGCGGCACTGGCATCAGAGGAGATGCGCGAACCTCAGATCGGCGACCGCGCGGCCAAGATCTGCGTCGCGGTCGATCCGCTCGACGGCTCCTCCAACATCGACATCAACATGACCGTGGGCACGATCTTCTCGATCCTGCCGGCGCCCGATGATCTCGCGCTCGCCTTCCATCAGCGCGGCTCGGCGCAGCTCGCGGCGGGGTTCGTCACCTACGGCCCGCAGACCTCGCTGGTGCTGACGCTTGGCGAGGGCGTCGATATCTTCACGTTGGACCGCAAGTCCGGTTGCTTCCGTCTCGCGCGCAGCGCCGTGCAGATCTCCGAGACCTGCGAGGAGTTCGCGATCAACGCCTCGAACCGCCGGCATTGGGAACAGCCGGTGCGCGCCTTCGTCGACGAATGCCTCGCCGGTGTGGAAGGGCAGGCCAACCACAATTTCAACATGCGCTGGGTCGGCTCGTTGGTTGCCGAGGCCTATCGCATCCTCACCCGCGGCGGCGTGTTCCTCTATCCCTCCGATGCACGGCCGGGCTACGGCGACGGCCGCCTGCGCCTCGTCTACGAGGCGCACCCGATGGCTTACATCGTCGAGCAGGCCGGCGGCTCGGCGTCGACTGGGCGCGAACGCATCCTCGACCTCTCAGCGCAGAGCCTGCATCAGCGCGTGCCGCTGATCATGGGCTCGAGCAACGAGGTGCAGCGCGTCGAGGAACTCCATTGCGATCCCTTGCTGGTCGCCAGCGTCTCCGCACCGCTGTTCGCGCGGCGCGGCTTCTTCCGGCTGTAAGCGAGGCATCCCATGTCCAGGAAGCATCCGATCATCTCCATCACCGGCTCCTCCGGCGCCGGCACCACGTCGGTCAAGAAGACTTTCGAACAGATATTCTTCCGCGAGAAGGTCAACGCCGCCTACATCGAAGGCGACGCCTTCCATCGTTACGATCGCGTGGAAATGCGCACGCAGATGGCGAAGGAGGCCGATCGCGGCAACAGGCATTTCAGCCATTTCAGCCCCGAGACCAATCTGTTCGAGGAGCTGGAGCGGGCGTTCCGCGACTATGGCGAGACCGGTACGGCGACGACGCGGCACTATGTCCACGATGCCGAGGAATCCGCGCTGCATGGCGCCGCACCCGGCACCTTCACCGAATGGAAACGGCTGCCGGAGAGCTCCGACCTGCTGTTTTACGAGGGCCTGCACGGCGCGGTCGTCACCGACAAGGTCAACGTCGCGCGCTATGCCGACCTCAAGATCGGCGTCGTGCCCGTCATCAATCTCGAATGGATCCAGAAGCTGCACCGCGACCGCAGTGCGCGAGGCTATTCGACTGAGGCCGTCACCGACACCGTGCTGCGGCGGATGCCCGACTACATCCACTACATCTGTCCGCAATTCTCCGAGACCGACATCAACTTCCAGCGGGTGCCGACGGTGGACACCTCCAATCCATTCATCGCGCGCTGGATCCCGACGCCGGACGAATCGATGGTCGTGATCCGCTTCAAGAACCCGCGCGGCATCGACTTCCCCTACCTGCTCTCGATGCTGCCGCAAAGCTGGATGTCGCGTGCCAATTCGATCGTGTGCCCCGGCGCGAAGCTCGATCTTGCCATGCAGCTGATCCTGACGCCGCTGATCATGCAGCTCATCGAGCGCAAGCGAAACCTGAAGTGAACGAGGGGAGGATCCGATGAACATCTCCGTCCACGCCGACGCCGACCTCACGGCGGTCACGCACAACGATCTCGCCAACGCGGTCCGCTTCCTCGCGGTCGACGCCATCGAAGTCTCGCAATCCGGCCATCCTGGCCTGCCCATGGGCATGGCCGATGTCGCAACCGTGCTGTTCTCGCGCTTCCTGAAATTCGACTCGGCTCATCCCCATTGGCCGGACCGGGATCGCTTCGTGCTGTCGGCGGGCCACGGCTCGATGCTGCTCTATGCATTGCTCCATCTCACCGGCGGCGACGTCAGCCTCGACGACATCAAGGCCCTCAGGCAATGGGGCTCGAAGACGCCGGGCCATCCGGAATATGGCCATACGCCGGGCGTCGAGACGACGACTGGTCCGCTGGGGCAGGGGATTGCGACCGCGGTCGGCATGGCCCTCGCCGAGCGCATGGCCAATGCGCGGCATGGCGATGGCCTCGTCGACCACTTTACCTATGTGATCGCCGGCGACGGCTGCCTGATGGAAGGCATCAGCCAGGAAGCGATCTCGCTCGCCGGCCATCTCGGGCTCGGTCGCCTGATCGTGCTGTTCGACGACAATGGCATATCCATTGACGGCCCGACCTCGCTTGCGACCTCCGACGACCAGCTCGCGCGCTTCGCTGCCTCTGGCTGGTCGGTGCGCCGTGTCGACGGGCACGATCCCGAAGCAGTTGCGCAGGCGATCGCCGAGGAGCGTGAGAGCACAAGACCGTCGTTGATCGCTTGCCGCACCATCATCGGCTACGGCGCGCCGGATCGTCAGGGCACCGAGAAGGCGCATGGCGCGCCGCTCGGCACCGAGCAGACGGCCGCCGCGCGGCGAGCGCTCGGCTGGGACTATCAGCCCTTCGTGGTGCCTGTCACGATCCTGAAAGCATGGCGGATGATCGGGCAGCGCGGCCAGGTCGAGCGTCTCGCGTGGCTCGATCGCTATGAATGCGCGACGCCCGAGCAGCGCGACCTGTTTATCGAGGGCAAGGCGGTTGCCCTGCCGAACGCCTATGCCCAGGCCTCGGCGAAATTACGCGAACGCTTTGCCACCGAGCGTCCAAAGCTCGCGACGCGGCAGGCTTCGCAACAGGTGCTCGACGGCATCGCAGGGACGATCCCAGGATTTGTCGGTGGCTCGGCGGACCTGACGCACTCGAACCTGACGCATGCCAAGGCGCAGACCCCCGTCAAGCGCGGCGCGTTCGCCGGCGATTACATCCATTACGGCATCCGCGAGCATGGCATGGCCGCCGCGATAAACGGCCTCGCGCTGCACGGCGGCTTCATCCCCTATGGCGGCACCTTTCTCGCCTTCTCCGACTACAGCCGGCCAGCGATCCGCCTTGCGGCCTTGATGCGGATCCGCGTCATTCATGTGATGACCCACGACTCCATTGGCCTGGGTGAGGACGGCCCCACGCACCAGCCGGTCGAGCATCTCGCAGCGCTTCGCGTCATTCCGAACCTGCTTGTGTTCCGGCCGGCCGACGCGGTTGAGACGCTGGAAGCATGGGACTGCGCGCTCCAATCTGAAAATCGTCCCTCCGTGCTGTGCCTGTCCCGTCAGGCCCTGCCGACCTTCCGCAGCGATGTCCGCGGTAAGAACCGCGTCGCACGGGGCGCCTATCTCATCGTTTCGCCGGACGGCGGCCGCGACGTGACGCTCATCGCAACGGGTTCGGAAGTGTCTATTGCGCTGGAGGCGGCCCGCCTGCTCGCCACCGAGCACGTCCGCGCGGCCGTCGTCTCCGCGCCCTGCTTCGCGTTGTTCGAGGAGCAGCCGGAGGACTACCGCGCTGCCGTGCTCGGCACCGCGCCACGGATCGGCATCGAGGCGGCAGTTGCCGGCGATTGGCATCGCTGGATCGGCACTGACGGCGAATTCGTCGGCATGCGCGGCTTCGGTGCTTCGGCGCCCGCGCCAGTGCTCTACCGCGAATTCGGCATCACGCCGCAAAGCGTTGCGGAAGCCGCCCGGCGGGCGATGGCCCGCACAAGCAAGCAATAACAGGAGGAATTGTCGTGGCCCGTATCACCCTTCGTCAGCTACTCGACCACGCCGCCAGTCACGGTTACGCGGTGCCGGCGTTCAACATCAACAACATGGAGCAGGGCATCGCGATCATGCAGGCGGCGGCCGAGGTCGACGCGCCCGTCATCATCCAGGCTTCGCGCGGCGCACGCAGCTATGCCGGCGACCTCATGCTCTCGCACATGATCGACGCGCTGGAGCGGACCTATCCGGACATCCCGCTCTGCATGCACCAGGACCATGGCAATGACGAAGCGACCTGCGCCTCCGCAATTGCCCATGGCTTCACCTCGGTGATGATGGACGGCTCGCTCAAGGCCGACGCCAAGACCGCGGCTGATTACCACTACAACGTTGCGATCACTCGCCGCGTCGTCGATCTCGGCCATTGGGTCGGTGCCTCCGTCGAAGGCGAGCTCGGCGTGCTCGGCTCGCTCGAACATGGCGGCGGCGAACAGGAGGATGGTCACGGCGTCGAAGGCACGGTCAGCCACGACCAGCTGTTGACCGATCCAGACCAGGCGGTCGACTTCGTCCGCGCCACCAAGGTCGATGCGCTCGCGATCGCGATGGGCACTTCGCACGGCGCCTACAAGTTCAGCCGCAAGCCGGATGGTGACATTCTGGCGATGCGGGTGGTCGAGGAGATCCACCGCCGGCTGCCGAACACGCATCTCGTGATGCACGGCTCTTCCTCGGTGCCGCAGCCGCTCCAGGACATGTTCAACCAGTTCGGCGGCGAGATGCCGCAGACCTGGGGCGTGCCGGTCGAGGAGATCGTTCGCGGCATCAAGAGCGGCGTGCGCAAGGTCAACATCGACACCGACTGCCGATTGGCGATGACCGCGGTGTTCCGCAAAGTCGCGGCGCAAACGCGCTCCGAGTTCGATCCGCGCAAATTCCTCAAGCCCGCGATGGATGCGATGCGCGAGCTCTGCCGCGAGCGTTTCGAGCAGTTCGGGACCGCTGGCCACGCAAGCAAGATCAAGGTCATTCCCTTGAGCGAGATGGCGCGGCGCTACCGCGCCGGAGAACTCGATCCGCGCGTCGACGCTCGCGAGCCCGTCGCGGCCTAATCATTCAGAGAGAGAAGAGCAGGAGAGAGCCATGAATGCACATGCAGGAACCGTCCGCGGCAAGGAAAGATATCGATCGGGCGTCATGGAATACAAGCGCATGGGCTATTGGGAGCCTGACTACGTGCCAAAGGACACCGATGTCATCGCGCTGTTCCGCGTTACGCCGCAAGAGGGGGTCGACCCGATCGAGGCGTCGGCCGCAGTCGCCGGTGAATCCTCGACCGCGACCTGGACGGTGGTGTGGACCGATCGCCTGACCGCCGCCGAGAAGTATCGCGCCAAATGCTACCGCGTCGATCCGGTGCCGGGCACGCCGGGCTCGTATTTCGCCTACATCGCCTATGACCTCGACCTGTTCGAGCCTGGTTCGATCGCCAACCTCTCGGCCTCGATCATCGGCAACGTGTTCGGCTTCAAGCCGCTGAAAGCGCTGCGTCTGGAAGACATGCGCTTCCCGGTCGCTTATGTGAAGACGTTCCAGGGGCCGGCAACCGGCATCGTGGTCGAGCGCGAGCGGCTCGACAAGTTCGGCCGGCCGCTGCTCGGCGCGACCGTGAAGCCGAAGCTCGGCCTCTCGGGCCGCAATTACGGCCGCGTGGTCTACGAGGCGCTGAAGGGCGGGCTCGACTTCACCAAGGACGACGAGAACATCAACTCGCAGCCCTTCATGCACTGGCGCGACCGCTTCCTCTATTGCATGGAAGCGGTGAACCGCGCGCAGGCGGCCTCCGGCGAGGCCAAGGGCACCTACCTGAACATCACCGCGGGGACGATGGAGGACATGTATGAGCGCGCCGAGTTCGCGAAGGAGCTCGGATCGTGCATCGTCATGATCGATCTCGTGATCGGCTACACCGCAATCCAGTCGATGGCGAAATGGGCGCGGCGCAACGACATGATCCTGCATCTGCATCGCGCCGGTCACTCGACCTACACGCGGCAGAAGAGCCACGGCGTGTCGTTCCGCGTCATCGCCAAGTGGATGCGGCTTGCCGGCGTCGATCACATCCATGCCGGCACGGTGGTCGGCAAGCTCGAAGGCGATCCTAACACCACGCGCGGCTACTACGATGTCTGCCGCGAAGACTTCAACCCAACCAAGCTCGAACACGGCCTGTTCTTCGACCAGTCCTGGGCGAGCCTGAACAAGATGATGCCGGTGGCCTCCGGCGGCATCCACGCTGGCCAGATGCACCAGCTGCTCGACCTGCTCGGCGAGGACGTCGTGCTGCAGTTCGGCGGCGGTACCATCGGCCATCCCATGGGCATCGCGGCCGGCGCGATCGCCAACCGCGTGGCGCTGGAAGCGATGATCCTCGCCCGCAACGAGGGCCGCGACTATGTCCACGAAGGTCCGGAGATCCTGGCCAGGGCGGCCGAGACCTGCACGCCGCTGAAAGCTGCGCTCGAGGTCTGGAAGGACGTCTCCTTCAATTATGAATCCACCGACACGCCGGACTTCGTGCCGACCGCACTCGAAACCGTTTGAGGAGATTTGACATGAAGCTGACCCAAGGCTGCTTCTCGTTCCTGCCCGATCTGACCGACGACCAGATCACCAAGCAGGTGCAGTATTGCCTGACCAACGGTTGGGCCGTGAACATCGAGTTCACCGACGATCCGCATCCCCGCAACACCTATTGGGAGATGTGGGGCCTGCCGATGTTCGATCTCCAGGACGCCGCCGGCGTGATGATGGAGCTCGCCGAATGCCGCAGAGTGTATGGTGACCGCTACATCCGTCTCAGCGGCTTCGACTCCAGCCATGGCTGGGAGTCGGTGCGGATCTCGTTCATCGTCAACCGCCCGCCGCAGGAGGCCGAGTTCGAGCTTGTGCGGCAGGAGGTGGGCGGACGCGCGATCCGCTACACCACCGTGCGCCGGCAGCCCGCGCACGCGCCAACCTAACTCATTCTCCTCCGCGCGGAGCACTCCCTGCTCCGTTTCCTTGGCGGACCACTGCTTCGCCGCTCTCCCGCGGCGAAGCCCTTTTCTTCGAGGTGCCGATGCTGGATGTTTCCCATGCAATGACCACTGAGCCCGGCGAGACCAGTTTCGATCTCCGCAAGGAGGCCGAAGAGGCTGGAATCACCGGCACGCTGCAACAGCTCGAGCAGGAGCTGATCGGATTGAAGCCGGTGAAGAACCGCGTGCGCCAGATCGCGTCGCTCTTGCTGATCGAACGTATCCGGCAGCGCGCGGGACTGGCTTCGTCGCCGCCGACGCTGCACATGTCGTTCACCGGCAATCCCGGCACCGGCAAGACGACCGTCGCGCTGCGCATGGCAAAGATCCTGCACGGCCTCGGTTTCGTGCGGCGCGGGCAGGTGATCTCGGTGACGCGTGACGATCTCGTCGGCCAGTATATCGGCCACACCGCGCCCAAGACGAAGGAGATCCTGAAGAAGGCGATGGGCGGCGTGCTGTTCATCGATGAGGCCTATTATCTCCATCGGCCGGACAACGAGCGCGACTACGGCCAGGAGGCGATCGAGATTCTGCTCCAGGTGATGGAGAACCAGCGCGAGGACCTCGTTGTGATCCTTGCCGGCTATGGCGAGCGGATGACGAGCTTCTTCGCCTCCAATCCCGGCTTCCGTTCGCGCATCGCCCACCACATCGACTTTCCGGACTATGCGGAAGCCGAGCTGCTCGTCATCGCCGAGCTGATGCTGAAGGAACGGGGTTATCGCCTGTCGAAGGCGGCGCGTGAGGCGTTCGAGAAATACATCGCGCTGCGCCGGACGCAGCCGTTCTTCTCCAATGCGCGCTCGATCCGCAACGCCGTCGACCGCATCCGGCTGCGGCAGGCCGATCGCCTGGTGTCCGATCTCGACCGCATGCTCGAGATCGCCGACCTCGAAACCATCGATCCCATGGACGTCCTGGCGAGCCGCGTCTTCAGCGGCGGTGCGGACGCGCGGGGGAGTGCGAAGCCATGACCAGAGAAATCCTCATCGCGCCGTCGATCCTGGCTGCGGATTTCGCGCGCCTCGGCGAGGAGATCGTGGCGATCGACGCTGCGGGCGCCGACTGGATTCATTGCGACGTCATGGACGGGCATTTCGTCCCGAACATCAGTTATGGCGCGGACGTCATCAAGGCGATCCGGCCGCTGACGAAGAAAATCTTCGACGTGCATCTCATGATCGCGCCGGCCGATCCCTATCTCGAGGCGTTCGCGAAGGCCGGCGCGGATGTCATCACGGTGCATGCCGAAGCCGGTCCGCACCTCGATCGCTCGCTCCAGGCCATCCGCGCGCTCGGCAAGAAAGCCGGTGTCAGCCTGTGTCCGGCCACTCCCGAAAGCGCGATCGAGTATGTGCTCGATCGTCTCGATCTCGTCCTGGTGATGACGGTCAATCCGGGTTTTGGCGGCCAGTCCTTCCTCGGGTCCCAGCTCGAGAAGATCGCGCGCATTCGAAGCATGATCGGCGACCGGCCGATCCGGCTCGAGGTTGACGGCGGGATCACGCGCGACAATGCCGCGGCCGTGGCCGCTGCGGGCGCCGATACGCTTGTGGCGGGTTCCGCCGTGTTTCGCGGCAGGAGCAGCGCGGACTATGCCGGCAACATTGCGGCCATCCGCGCGGCTGCGGAAGCGGGCAGGGTTCCGAAGCTGCAACAGAGTTCGGTGCAGACGATCCGGGCCGGCGAGCCCGCGCTCATCCGGTAGGCTATGGGATACAGGCGGAGCGAGCCCGTACCCGAATGGCTGGGCCATGGCCTGCCACTTTCCACTGGACATATTGAGTCCGCGCTGATTGGAACTTTCGCCCGAACACGCGTTTGCCTAAAAACAAGCGCGTCTAGCGCGCGGCGGGCGCAGCAAATCTTTTGCACAACCGCCATCGGCCTGACGCAAATAAGGGCAATAAGCTCTGTGAATGCGAGGGAGGGTCTGATGGATAACGTACGTCGCTACCGCGCGCTAGCGTCCCTCTGTCGTCAGCAGGCCGCCTACCGGCCGCTCCAGAGCTGGGAACTGCTCGGCCAGGCCGAACATTTCGAATATCTCGCCGAAGTCGAACTCAAGGCGCATTTCGACGCGTGCAATGCGCCACACGACCAGGATGGCGTCGAGGCCACGGCGTGGGAGAGGCCCGCCGCGGCGTGACGGTCCAACTTGTTCGAACATGACCTGAACCTGCCGACGGCGGCACCGCTCAAGGACGCGGTTGTCAGCCCGAACGACAAGGCTTGTGACCGGCCCGACCTGGATCAGCCCTCGATTAATGCGACATCAGCGTCGGGACGGTCATGGCTTCCAGCATGGCGCGGGTGACGCCGCCGAGGAATCGCTCCTGCAATCGCGAATGGCCGTAGCCGCCCATGACCAGGAGATCGAGGTTCTCATCGGCTGCCAGCGACAGCATGGTCGGCTGAATGTCGGAGCGCGCCGCCGACAGGTTGACGGTACGGGTCGATAGTCCGCGCCGGCCGAGATGCCTTGCCAGATTACGGGTCGAGACTTCGTCGGGAACCATGTCTGTCTCATTGATCGCAATGATCACGATCTCCTCGGCGCGGGCCAGGAACGGTGCGGCGTCGCGCATGGCGCGGGCGGCGAGGCGGCTGCCATCCCAACAGATGCCGATCCGTTTCGCCTTGAACGCTCCACGGAAGGTGTACGGCAGGAAAAGCACCGGGCCGCCCGCCTGGAACAGGATCTCGCGGGGCACATCGTTGTCGAGTGAGCCTTGCGCCGGATCCGGCTGGAGCACGATGCTGAGATCGTGCAGCCGCGCCATCTCGCCGAGCAAGCCGACCGCATCCCCCGGCATCGCCCCGAGCGGTTGGCACGTGTAGGAAATGCCGGCGTTCATCGCTTCGCTCTTGAATACCGCGAGCGCCGCCTCGGCCCGCTCCACTGCGCTTTCGCGCTCCATCTCGAACACCGCCGCCACGGCAGCGCCGCCCTCCATGATATAGGCCGCGCTGGTTGCCACATAACCAACCGCGACTGCATCGAGATGGGCGTTGAGGCCCGCTGCGAGCGAGATCGAGCCGTCGATCACCGGGCGCATCGGCCTCTCGGTGGGGATGTGGACGAGAATGTCTTTGTACATGACGTGCCTCCGATGGACATCATCCGGTGGCCGCAGTCTTTCACGGTGCGCAGGGCCCGCGTTGAGCTGCATCAAACGTGCAGCCTCGAGTTTTGGACGTGTGCCGGCCCCGGCTACTTTGCCAAGATTTAATCGCGTGGACGGGACGCTGTAAGGTGGCGACCACCATGTTGGGTGCAAGGCGACTTACCCAACATGGACATATCGACATGAACGATCGCGTCAATTCCGACACCACAACGTCCCGCAAGGTCCTGAGGCCGCGCCGGCTTGCGCTGCTCGGCACCGTGGCCGCGCTTGGCCTGGCCGTGCTGGCGACTGCTCCCGGCTCTTCGCCGTTCAGCGCGAGCTCCTTCATTGCGCCCGCCCAGGCCGCGGAGAGCGCCGCGACACCGCCGGGCTTCGGCGACCTCGTCAGCAAGGTCAAACCCGCCGTCATCTCGGTGCGGGTCAGGATCGACCAGGACAACGACAAGAGCGCGATGCTGCAACAGAACCGGATGGATTCGGACGAGGCATCGCCGTTCGACCAGTTCTCGCGGCAATTCGGCTTCCGCGGCCCTGGCATGGAAGGGATGCCGCGCCAGCACCGCCAGATGATCACGGGTGAGGGCTCCGGCTTCTTCATCTCCGCCGACGGCTATGCCGTGACCAACAACCACGTCGTCGATCACGCCGAGTCGGTGCAAGTGACGATGGACGACGGCACGATCTACAGCGCGAAAGTGGTCGGCACCGATCCGAAGACGGATCTCGCGCTGATCAAGGTCCAAGGCAAGAAGGATTTTCCGTTCGTCAAATTCTCCGACCAGAAGCCGCGCATCGGCGACTGGGTGGTCGCCGTCGGCAATCCCTTCGGCCTCGGCGGCACCGTGACCGCCGGGATCGTCTCGGCCAGCGGCCGCGACATCGGCAACGGTCCCTATGACGACTTCATCCAGATCGACGCGCCGATCAACAAGGGCAATTCCGGAGGCCCGGCCTTCGACATGAACGGCAACGTGATCGGCGTGAACACTGCGATCTTCTCGCCCTCCGGCGGCTCGGTCGGCATCGGCTTCGACATTCCGGCCTCGACCGCAAAGCTCGTCATCGCACAGTTGAAGGACAAGGGCGCGGTCACACGCGGCTGGCTCGGCGTGCAGGTGCAGCCGGTGACGTCGGATATCGCCGACAGCCTCGGCCTCAAGGAGGCGCGCGGCGCGATCGTCGACAATCCGCAGGACGGCAGCCCGGCGGCGAAGGCGGGCATCGAGGCGGGCGACGTCATCACCGCCGTCAACGGCACCGCGATCAAGGATTCCCGCGATCTCGCCCGCACCATCGCCACCCTGGCGCCGGGCACGTCCGTGAAGCTCGACGTCGTCCACAAGGGCGACAGCAAGACGGTGACATTGGCGCTCGGCGAGTTGCCGAACGAGCGGCAGGCAAGAGCCGACGAGGGCAAGTCGCAGCCAGATGCCGGCATGCCGCCGCGTCTCGGGCTCAGCCTGGCTCCGGCCGGCGACGTGCAGGGCGCCGGCCAGAAGGGCGTCGTCGTCACCGAAGTCGATCCGCAAGGGCCGGCCGCGCAGCGCGGCATCCAGACCGGCGACGTCATCCTCAATGTCGGCGGCAAGGCCGTCGCCAATATCGGCGATGTCCGTTCGGAGCTGGCGCAGGCGAAATCGTCCGGCAAGCGCAGCGTGCTGCTGCAGGTCAGAAGCGCGCAGGCGACCCGGTTCGTGGCGGTGCCGCTCGCATAAGGCGAACGTCGATCGGCGCCAGTCCAAAAGGCGGCCCAAGGGCCGCCTTTCCTGTTCGCTTTCAGGATTCCGGATGCCCGCCGATAACATTCTCGTTAACGGCAGGGAGGATGACCCGGTTCGTCCGAAAAAGCCGTGTTCGCCCATCACAATTGCGGATCTCGTATGGACTCGGCGGCAATGAAGCCGCCGACGATTGCAAGCGTGGAACTTCGAACTTGCCGCCGCTGAGCCGGCCGGCAATTCGTATTTGATCGGTGCCGACATGGATCGATTGAAGCTCTCGCTGAGGACTGCGCTGCTCGTGGCGCCATTCGTGCTGTGGGGTGGAAACGCTCTCGGGCGTGACGACGGCCGTTACGCGGACTCTCCCCTCAAGCCATGGTTCGACGGCCTGCGCAGCCATCTCGGTCCGTGCTGCTCAGATGCGGATGGGTTTGCCGTCGCCGATCCCGATTGGGACTCGCACAATGGACATTATCGCGTGCGGCTCGACGGCGAGTGGGTCGACGTCCCGGACGAAGCCGTGATCACCGAGCCGAACCGGGCCGGCCGCACCATGGTGTGGCCGGTGAAGACCGCGTTCGGGGTTTCGATCCGCTGCTTCATGCCGGGCAGCATGATCTGACGGAAGTCAGCGCGACCGTTTGGAGGATTTGCGCTTCGACGTTTTCTTCGAACGCTTCTTGGTTTTCCTTGAGGTCTTCTTGGACGTTTTCTTTGACGTCTTCTTGGACGTCTTCCGCTTCGCGGCTTTCTTCGGGACCTTCTTGCCCTTCTTGCGCGCCTTCGACAGGCCGATCGCGATCGCCTGCTTTCGGCTCTTCACGCGTCCGCCTCGACCGCCAGGTCCGCTTTTCGCGGTACCCTTCTTGTAGCGCTTCATCTCGCCTTCGACATCGCTGCCGGAGCTGCGCGAGTAGCGGCGCTTCTTTGCCTTGCGTGCCATGCATGTTCTCCCTTGGCTTGGGAAAACAATCCGGGACAGGCATGGTTCCGAAAGCGCGCATGCACGTCCCGGATACGCGGCTTAGTCTAGAACGAATCCGCCAGCTCGATCTCGGCTTCCAGCACCTGAATGCGCCGCGCTGCCTCGCTGGAGGACAGATCCCGCGCATATTGCGCGGGTTGATACGCCTCTTCGCTCAGTCGCTTCAGCCGGAGGCCCTGCGCCCGCGTCATCTGCTCGGTGAGGAAAGTCTTGGCGTCGTATTTACCCTGAACCTGCATGTCGCTTCTCCCTTCTGAAATCGTGACTTGACTATATGTTCTTATTTTGTTCTAACAAGTCATGGACAACAGAATTAATGAAATTCGACGTAAAATCAGCGCCTTGAGGCTGGAAATGGCCGATATCGAGGTGTCCGTCCGCGAACTCGTCGACCGCGAGCACGATTGCACAGAGAAGGCCTTGGCGCAGATGGATCTGCGCCGGAAAATCAATCTGCTGATCGGCGAATGGAAGGCTGCAGGCGGCGGCGATGTCCTGCCGAATGTCCGCGACAGGATGAGCCTTCGTTCCGCGAAGGCATCAGGTCGTCCTCTGCGCGTGGTCGCGCGCCGCTGAAAGCTTTGGGAGCGCACGGTGGAGGAAGACCCGGATGCGTACCGGATTCTAAAACTGCGTGCCGAGATTCTCGAACTGGGCTCTGCGATCCGGCAGCTGCAACGCGAGGGGCTCGACGACGCCGCGGCCCAGCTCTTGATCGCGCGCAAGCGTGCACGACTCGATCATCTGGTGAACGCTGATCGCGCCGGCGTTCATCCTGACATCCTGGGAAGCCATCGTAGCTGAAGCGTGCGCGCAACGCGGCCCGAGAAAGTTCGTTGAAACACCAAAGCAAAAGGCCCCGCGATTGCGGGGCCTTCATGATGTCGGGGAACACCTACTTGGTGTTGCTCATGCCGCCCTTGTTGTTCGTCATGGTGCCGCCCTGGTCCGAGCCGGGGCCGGAGCCGCCCTGACCGGAGGGATCAGCACCCTTGGACGACTTGGTGTTGGCGCCTGTGGTGGTTTGCGACGATGACATCGAGGATCCGTGTTTTGCCTTGTGGGACTTGGCCTGCACGGCGAACGGTGCGGCGGCGAGGCCGGTGGCCAACATCACGGCAAGAGCGAGCTTAGTGGTCTTCATATGCGGGAACTCCCTGAGTTGAATTGACGCAGGCAGCCAACTGCCATTCGTCGCAGGAGTTCCGAACAAAGAAGTTCCGGTAAATCTCGCATCCTTCAAGATTGCTTGTCCTCTGCGAGCATGAATACGACGCCGGTCAGTGTCGCGCCGATCGCGAACGTCGTCACCAATGTGACGGCGCAAACGACAACGGCCTGCCTGCCGCCGTTGTTCAGCAAATTGGCGACGGCTGGATTGGACAGCACGAGCACGAGGCTGAAAGCGAGCCCGAGGGCTGCGCCCATCATGGCGTGCGTCATCAGCTTGACGAGCCCGCTCGGAGAGATCAGGTCCGACGACTTTTTCGCGCGCATGGAACTCTATCCCGATCTCGCAAGCAACGCCTGCGACACGCGCCGGTTCCACCCGCATGAAGGAATCGTTATCGCCCGCTTCATCCGACGTTCATGCCGGGTGGGCGAGAATGACCCTGCAACACGGGAACATTCGATATGGGTAAGGTGGTCTTTCTCTATCGCTCTCTGGCTTATCGTAACGCCGCCGCGGACATCCTCCGCAAAGCGCGCAAGCTGCCCCGCGGCGCGGAGCGAAGTGCTGCGTGCCGCTATGCCAAGGCTCTGCGCGATCTCGCCCAAACGGAAGCCTGGCTCGAAGGACGGGTCGCACGCGAGCCGCAAACGACGCAGCGCAGGAAGAGTGCGGCCTCCGGTTAGCCGGACGCGCGCTGCAATTCGGCGGAGCTGGCGGCTTCGAAGTTGCCGGGCGCCGTCGTCGCGGCAGTCTTGCGGACCAGCGGCACCTCGAGCCGACACAACAGACCCTCGGCGCGCCAATCGAATCGCGCCTGCCCGCCGAGCTGGGACTCGACGCTCGCAAGCAGGCTCCGCGTACCAAAGCCGCGGGATTTCGGCGTCATGACGAGCGGGCCGCCGGATTCCTCCCAGGTCAGCGTGAGCAGCTCATCCTCGACCTGCCAGCCGATCGCGAGCCGTCCCGTCCGCGTCGAGAGCGCGCCATACTTCGCCGAGTTGGTGAAAAGCTCATGCAGCGCCAGCGCCAGCGTCTGGGCGGTTGCCGGCAGCAACTGAACTTCGGACCCCGCCAATTTGATCTGGCCGCCGAGGGAATAGGGCGCGAGCTCCTCGTCGATCAACTTCGAGAGTTCGGCGCCCTGCCAGCTCGATAGCGACAGGATCGTATGCACGCGCGCCAGTGCATTGATGCGTCCCTCGACGGCGCTGACATAGGCTTTGACCTCGTCGGCGCGGGTGAGGCGCACGATCGATTGCGCCAGCGCCAGCGCATTCTTGGCGCGATGATCGACCTCCCGCGCCAGGAGAGTCTGCCGTTCCTCGGCGCGCTTGCGTTCGGTGATGTCCACCGTCACGCCGCTGACGCGCATGACCCGACCGCTATCGTCAACCGTGGCGGCGGCCGTGCCGACACACCAGCGCACATCGCCGTCGGGCCGCACGATGCGGAACTCCGTTTCATAGGAGCGTGTGCCCTTGTTGAATTCGGCGATCGCCTTGCGCAACTGATCGACGTCATCCGGATGCAACAGCGCCTGAACATTGGCCGGGTTCACTTCGAAGCTCTCCGGGCCAACACCAAAGATGCGGTATTGTCCCTCGTCCCACATCCAGTCGCCGGTGATCCAGTCCCAGTCCCACGAACCCATCTTGCCGGCGGCGATCGCCATGCTGCGCCGCTCTTCGCTCTCGCGGAGCTTTGCGGTGGAATTCTCCAGCTCGGCGGTGCGTGCACGCACGCGGTCCTCCAGATCCTGGTTCAGCCGTTCGAGTTCGCGCGTCTTGCGATAGAGCTCTGCAAACACTTTGACCTTGGCGCGCAGCACCTCCGGCACGACCGGGACCGGGACATAGTCGACGGCGCCCATCTCGTAACCGCGCAAGCGGTCGATGTCGCTGACTTGAATGGCCGAGATGAAAATCATCGCGGTCTTCTGGAAGCGCGGGTGCTCGCGGATCATCGCGGCGAGCTCGAAGCCGTCGAGCTCGGGCATGCAGACGTCGACCAGGATCACCGCGATCTCGGTCTTGAGCAGCACCTCCAGAGCCTCGCGACCGGACGAAGCGATCACGAGGTTCTGGCCGAGATCCTTCAGGATCACCTCATAGGCGAGCAGCTTGGCCGGCTGGTCGTCGACGAGGAGGATGTTGACCTTTTCGTGGTCCATACGGGCATCCAACTCAGCGGTGCAGCCACATGCGGATTGCAAGCAGCAATTGATCGGTGTTGACGGGTTTGGCGAGATAGTCGGACGCGCCGGCCTCGAGGCATTTCTCGCGGTCGCCCTTCATGGCCTTGGCCGTCAACGCGATGATCGGAAGACGGGCGAAGGTCGGATTTTCACGAATGACGCCGATGGTCTGGTAGCCATCCATCTGCGGCATCATGATGTCCATCAGCACGATGGCGATCTCCGGATTGGATTCAACCAAGGCCACCGCCTCGTTCCCGGTCGTGGCCGTCAGCACCTTCATGCCGCGCCGCTCCAGCACGCTCGACAGCGCGAAGATGTTGCGGGCGTCGTCGTCGACGAGCAGGGCGGTCTTGCCGATCAGGTCCTCGTCGGAACTGTTCAGCTTCTCGAGCATGCGCTGCTTCTCGACCGGCAATTCCGTGATGACGCGGTGCAGGAACAGCGCGGTCTCGTCAAGCAGTCGCTCCGGCGATTCCACGCCCTTGACCACGATGCTCCGCGCCATGGTGTGGAGCTCCGCATCTTCCTCGGCCGACAGCTCGCGGCCGGTGAAGACGACCACCGGAACGTTCGACAGTGCCTCGTCGTTGCGGATCTGGTCGAGCACCTCGAAGCCGGTCATGTCAGGCAGGCGCAAGTCGAGCACGACGCAATCACAGGGGGTCTCGCGCAGCATCGAGAGCGCGTCGGCACCGGTGCCGGTCGTCACGATCTCGATGTCGTCGTGGTGCAGGAGCTCGCGGATCGAGAGCTGCTCGGCCTCGTTGTCCTCGACGATCAGCAACCGCTTGCGCCGCGGTCGCGCATATTCCTTGATCTGGGTTAGCGCGGCCGAGACACCCTCGGTCGTCGTCGGCTTGTTGACGAAGGAGAAGGCGCCGCGCGCCAGCGCATGCTGGCGGTCCTCGTCGAGCGTGATGATCTGCACGGGGATGTGGCGGGTCAGCGGATTGTGCTTGAGCTGGCTCAGCACGGTCCAGCCGAGCATATCCGGCAGGAATACGTCGAGCGAGACGGCCCTCGGCTGGTACTGCTTTGCAAGTTCCAGCGCCTCCGCGCCGCGGGCGGCGACCAGCACCTTGAATCCCTTGTCGCGCGCGAGATCGACCAGCACGCGCGCGTAGTGCGGGTCGTCCTCGACGATCAGGAGGATGCTGTCGCCGGGTTCGAGGTTGAGCCGGTCGTCGGGAAGCTGCTCGATGACGCGCTGCGGTTCGGCTGTTGCGGGCTGCAGCGCCGGCGGCTGGCTCTGTTGAGGCGTCGCGCGGGGCGCGAGCGTCGGGCCGGAATATTTCAGCGGCAGGTAAAGCGTGAAGCACGACCCCTTGCCCGGCAAGCTGCGCAGGTGGATCTCGCCGCCGAGCAGGCTTGCGAGCTCGCGGCTGATCGCAAGGCCGAGCCCGGTGCCGCCATATTTGCGGCTAGTGCCGGCATCGGCTTGCTGGAACGCCTCGAAGATCAGCTTTTGCTTCTCCAGGGGGATGCCGATGCCGGTGTCGGACACTTCGAATGCGATCACGGCCGGCGCCGAATTCAGCACGGGATGATCCGTGCCCCAGCCGCCGACCGCGGCGGCGACCTTCAGGCGGACCTCGCCCTCGGCGGTAAACTTGAAGGCATTGGAGAGCAGGTTTTTCAAAACCTGCTGCAGGCGCTTGGAGTCGGTGACGAGGCTGCGCGCGAGGTTCGGATCGACGTCGATCTTGAACGACAGATTGCGGTTCTCCGCCTCGTGACGGAACGGCCGCCCGACCGTTTCGAGCAGGTTCGCAGTCAGGATTTCCTCGGCGTCGACCGTCACCGTACCGGACTCGATCTTGGAGAGATCGAGAATGTCGCTGATGAGATTGAGCAGGTCGGTGCCGGCGCCGTGGATGGTGCGGGCAAATTCGACCTGCTTGCCGGTAAGATTGCCGTCCGGATTGTCGGTGAGCTGCTGGCCGAGGATCAGGATCGAGTTCAGCGGCGTGCGCAGCTCGTGGCTCATATTGGCCAGGAATTCGGACTTGTACTTCGACGTCAGCGCGAGCTCGGTCGCCTTTTCCTCCAGTGCGCGGCGGGCCTGCTCGATTTCCTGGTTCTTGCGCTCGACTTCGACGTTGCGCTCGGCGAGCTGCTGCGCCTTCTGTTCGAGCTGGTCGTTGGTCTGCTGCAATTCGCGCTGCTGGGTCTGGAGCTCGCCGGCGAGCTGCTGCGACTGCTTGAGCAGGCCTTCGGTCTGCATCGTCGCCTCGATCGAGTTGAGCACGATGCCGATCGAGTCCGTGAGCTGCTCCAGGAAGGTCATCTGCGAGGTCGTGAAGGAGGTCAGCGAGGCGAGCTCGATGACCGCCTTGACCTGGCCTTCGAACAGCACCGGCAGCACCACGAGGTTCTTCGGCGCGACGCGAAGCAGCGCCGAATTGATCGGCACCACGTCGGGTGGAATGTCCGCAATCACGCGCGGGCGCCGGTCGAGCGCGCATTGGCCGATCAGGCCGTCGCCGAATGGCAGCACGCGCGGATACGGATAGACGCCGTCGCCGGCATAGGAGGCAAGCAGCAGGAGCCGCGGATTGTCTTCGTTCTCGACCTGATAGATCACGCCGGTATGCGCGTTCACCAGCGGCGACAATTCGGTCAGCAGCAGGCGACCGACGGTGGTGAGGTCGCGCTGGCCCTGAAGCATGTTGGTGAATTTCGCCAGATTGGTCTTCAGCCAGTCCTGCTCGGTGTTCACGTCCGTCGTGAGACGGAGATTGGTGATCATCGTGTTGATGTTATCTTTCAGCTCCGCGACTTCGCCGCGGGCGTCGACCTGGATCGACCGCGTCAGGTCGCCCTTAGTCACGGCGGTCGCCACTTCCGCGATCGCGCGCACCTGCGAGGTGAGGTTGGCCGCCAGCAAATTGACGTTGCCGGTGAGGTCCTTCCAGGTGCCCGCGGCGCCGGGCACGTCGGCCTGACCGCCGAGCCGGCCCTCGACGCCGACCTCGCGCGCCACCGACGTCACCTGGTCGGCGAAGGTCGCGAGCGTCTCGGTCATGTTGTTGATGGTGTCGGCGAGCGCCGCGACCTCGCCTTTCGATTTCACGGTGAGGTTCTGCTTGAGGTCGCCGTTGGCGACCGCGGTCACCACTTTGACGATGCCGCGGACCTGCTCGGTCAGGTTCGCCGCCATGAAGTTGACGGTGTCGGTGAGATCCTTCCAGGTGCCGGCGACGCCGGGCACCTGGGCCTGGCCGCCGAGTTCGCCTTCGGTGCCGACCTCGCGGGCAACGCGCGTCACTTCGCCGGCGAACGCGTTGAGCTGGTCCACCATGGTGTTGATGGTGTTTTTGAGCTCGAGGATTTCGCCCTTCACGTCGACGGTGATCTTGCGCGACAGGTCGCCGCGCGCGACGGCGGTGGTGACTTCGGCGATGTTGCGGACCTGGGTGGTGAGGTTCGCGGCCAGCAGGTTGACGTTGTCGGTGAGGTCCTTCCAGGTGCCGCCGACGCCGGGCACGACGGCCTGGCCGCCGAGCCGGCCCTCGGTGCCGACCTCGCGCGCGACGCGCGTCACTTCCGCGGCGAAGGAGCGGAGCTGCTCGACCATGGTGTTCAAGGTATCCTTGAGCAGCAGAATTTCGCCGCGCACGTCCACCGTGATCTTCTTCGACAGGTCGCCGCCGGCGATCGCGGTCGCGACCTCGGCGATGTTGCGGACCTGCGCGGTGAGGTTCGAGGCCATGAAGTTGACGTTGTCGGTGAGATCTTTCCAGGTGCCGGCAACGCCGGGCACCTCGGCCTGGCCGCCGAGCTTGCCTTCGGTGCCGACCTCGCGCGCGACGCGCGTCACTTCACCGGCGAAGCCGTTGAGCTGGTCCACCATGGTGTTGATGGTGTTCTTCAGCTCCAAAATCTCACCACGGACGTCGACGGTGATCTTGCGCGAGAGGTCGCCGCGCGCCACGGCAGTGGTCACTTCGGCGATGTTGCGGACCTGGGCGGTGAGGTTGCCCGCCATCGAGTTGACGCTGTCGGTGAGGTCTTTCCAGGTGCCGGCGACGCCGGGCACGTTGGCCTGACCGCCGAGCCGGCCTTCGGTGCCGACCTCGCGCGCGACGCGCGTCACCTCGCCCGCGAAGCGGTTGAGCTGGTCGACCATCGTGTTCAGCGTGTCCTTGAGCTGAAGGATCTCGCCGCGCACGTCCACGGTGATCTTGCGCGACAAGTCGCCGCCGGCGATCGCGGTCGCGACTTCGGCGATGTTGCGGACCTGGGCGGTGAGGTTGCCCGCCATCGAGTTGACGCTGTCGGTGAGGTCCTTCCAGGTGCCGGCGACGCCGGGGACTTCGGCCTGGCCGCCGAGCTTGCCTTCGGTACCGACTTCGCGCGCGACGCGCGTGACTTCGCCGGCGAAGGCGTTGAGCTGGTCCACCATGGTGTTGAGCGTTTCCTTCAGCTGAAGGATTTCGCCTGACACGTTGACGGTGATCTTCTTGGATAGATCGCCCTTGGCGACCGCGGTCGCGACTTCGGCGATGTTGCGGACCTGACCGGTCAGGTTCGAGGCCATCGAGTTGACGCTGTCGGTGAGATCCTTCCAGGTGCCGGCGACGCCGCGCACCTGGGCCTGGCCGCCGAGCTTGCCTTCGGTGCCGACCTCGCGGGCGACGCGGGTGACTTCGCCGGCAAAGGCGTTGAGCTGGTCCACCATGGTGTTGATGGTGTCTTTCAGCTCCAGGATCTCGCCGCGGACATCGACGGTGATCTTTTTCGACAAATCGCCGCCCGCGACCGCGGTCGTCACCTCGGCGATGTTGCGGACCTGCGCGGTGAGGTTCGAGGCCATCGAGTTGACGCTCTCGGTCAGGTCCTTCCAGGTGCCGGCGACGCCGAGCACGTTGGCCTGACCGCCGAGCCGGCCCTCGGTGCCGACCTCGCGCGCGACGCGCGTGACTTCGCCGGCGAAGGCGTTGAGCTGGTCGACCATGGTGTTGAGCGTTTCCTTCAATTGAAGGATTTCGCCCGAGACGTTCACCGTGATCTTCTTTGAGAGGTCGCCGCTCGCGATGGCGGTGGCAACATCGGCGATGTTGCGGACCTGCGCGGTGAGGTTCGACGCCATGAAGTTGACGTTGTCGGTGAGGTCCTTCCAGGTGCCGGCGACGCCCGGCACCTGGGCCTGGCCGCCGAGCTTGCCTTCGGTGCCGACCTCGCGCGCCACGCGCGTCACTTCCGAGGCGAACGAGTTGAGCTGGTCCACCATGGTGTTGATGGTGTCCTTCAGCTCCAGGATTTCGCCGCGCACGTCGACCGTGATCTTGCGCGACAAGTCGCCGCGCGCCACGGCTGTGGTGACGTTGGCGATGTTGCGCACCTGTGCGGTGAGGTTGCCGCACATCGCGTTGACGCTGTCGGTGAGATCCTTCCAGGTGCCGGCGACGCCTGGCACGATGGCTTGGCCGCCAAGCTTGCCGTCGGTGCCGACCTCGCGCGCCACGCGCGTCACTTCCGAGGCAAAGGAGCGGAGCTGGTCCACCATCGTGTTGATGGCTTCCTTGAGCTGAAGGATCTCGCCGCGGACGTCGACCGTGATCTTCTTCGAGAGGTCGCCGTTCGCCACCGCGATCGTCACCTCGGCGATGTTGCGAACCTGGTTGGTCAGGTTGTTCGCCATCGAGTTGACGCTCTCGGTCAGATCCTTCCAGACGCCGGTCACTTCCGGCACCTGGGCCTGGCCGCCAAGCTTGCCTTCGGTGCCGACCTCGCGCGCCACGCGCGTCACCTCCGAGGTGAACACGCCGAGCTGCTTGATCATGGTGTTGACGATGGTCGCCGACTGCAGGAATTCGCCGCGCAAGGGGCGTCCATCGACGTCGAGCTTGACGGTCTGGAGCAGGTCGCCCTGCGCCACGGCTGCGACCGCGCGCGTCACCTCGCGCGTCGGCCACAACAAATCGTCGATCAGCGTATTGACCGAGCCTTCCATGTCGGCCCACGACCCCGAGGCCAGGCCGAACTTCACGCGCTGGCGCGTCTTGCCCTCGCGGCCTACGACCTGGCCGACCAGCTCGAGCTGCTGCGCCATGCGCTGATTGGCGGCGATGATGTCATTGAAGGTGTCGGCGAGCTTGCCGTCGATGCCGAGATAGTCGCCGCTCATGCGCACGGAGAAATCGCCGTTGCGCATGGCCTGCAGGGCCAACAGCAATTCCGCCCGGGAATCAGGCTCGGACATGCCGTTGGTTTTTGGCTTTGGAACGCGACGACCGGAACGTGATGCAGATCCGGGATCGAGGTCGCTCATAATTTGTCCCCCGCAGGCGTCGGCCGATTCCCAGGCAAGACGCGGATTATCAAAATAGAGCGTCAGCCAAATTCGAAATCAAGCGCCAACGTCACGGCGCCCGGAAGTGGAACCTGCTTTGCTCAGCCCGATTAATCTAAGTGCCATCCCCCGGAATGGTTCCATCCGGTTCCAATATTTCCAGGTCGGCAGATCGGTTCGTTTCAGCGACTTGGTCATCTGCCTTCCGGAACGGAGCGCCGGGCGTGCCGTTAGCCCGCAGATGCAGGGAGAGCGCACATGAAAGCAGGATTTGCCGTCATCGGGACCGTGATGTTGTTGGCCGGATCGGCGTTCGCGCAGGGCGGGGCCCCGAGCGGGCGCGGGGCCGTGACCGGCGATCCCGCCGCAAGCTCCGCCACCCCACGCGCGGACACACCAACCACGGGTACGTCGGCCCGGTCTAATCCCAGCGGTAGCGGCACGTCGAGTTCGGGTGGCAAGGATGACAATGGGGACGCCGGCCGCGACAAGATGCTGGAGGGCAACCGCAGCGCGCAGCCGAAGAGCGGGCCAAAGTAAGGAGTTGCTTGGCAGCCCTACTTGTCCGCCATGGTGCGCTCGGCGTCCTTGACCTGCGAGCGCAACATCGGGAGCTGCTCGCGCGCGAAGGCTGCAAGCGCGGCATTATCAGGCGCCTTCAGATAGCGCTCGAGCAGATCGATCACCGATTCATACTCGGGAATCTGCGCGGCATAGAAGCTTCTGACGAAAGTCGGTCCGTCCGAAGTTTCGGGCTCGACCAGGCTCGCGCTCGCCGGGGTCGTCTTGGTGACGCGCGGTTCGGTGCCGATCGCCTCCTGAATCCCCTTCAGGGCCTTGTCGCGCCGGGCCGCTTCTTCGGCGCGCAGGGCGGCGAGGTTCTTGACCTCGGCATTGCCCTTCAGGTCGGTACTCTCCAGCAGGCCCTGCTGGAAGCGGCTGAAGCTGTAGAGGTCGCTGATGGTCTCCGTTGCAGTCGGCGTGCGGCCGGCCGGCCGCCGCTCTCCTGTGCTGTCGGCAAGCGCTGCCGTGCTGATGAACGCCAAAACTATCGCGAGAAGAATCCGCATGGATGTCCAATGGCGGACGGCAGTCGAAAGTTCCGCAGATGTTACCATCCGGTAAGGGCGGTTGCGACGCGACGGTTCCGTCCCCAATTCATCTTCATGAAACAGTCCGAGATCTTCAGGGATAACGCCGACAACTGCCTCCAGCTCGCTGAGCGCGCCGAAGGACAGCCGTCACACAATCGTTTTCTGCGCATGGCGAATGCGTGGACGGCACTTGCCGACGAGCAGGATTGGCTCGACGGCGAGGTCCCGCCCGTTCCAGCCCGCATCCGTCAAAAGCAGGATGCGTAACGCTCTCGTTTCGTGGATCTACGTGTGAGACTGCTCACGGACGGCAAGCAGGATCATTCGTAACAGTCGATCGCGTTGATTTCCTATTCCAGGAGGTTTTTGCAATGGCTCCACGTCTGGCTCTTCTTTCGCTCATCCTCGCCTTTGGGGTGTCGGTCGCGTTCGCCACGGTGACGACGGTGCGGCAGGTGCATCATGAAAATGCATCGGCCCCGGTGCACTCAGCGCACAGTTAGCGGTCTGATCTCGCGGGTCGGAACCTTCGACGCTCCGGCGCGTAAGCGCTTCGAGACAGCAACGAGGCGAGAGCTATCATGGCCCATTCCGACCAAGGCATCATCAGAGATCAGCGCGGTGAACAGCAGCCGCGGGACAAGCAGCGTGCGCAGACCGTGCACAAGTCGGAGCCAAAGGGCTCGCCCTCTCGCGAGGCCACGCGCGATCCCAAGCTGAATGACAACAGCAAGACGCCCGGCTCCGGCATGGCGCCGGATGATTCCGGCGACGCGCCGAGCGGCTAATTCCATCAGGAACGAATTCGCACGTAAAGAGTCGAGGGATTGCTTCCGGTTGTCATGCCCCCGGTGATCCGGAAGTAATCTCCAAGGACGGCCCCGGCACCCGTGCCGGGGCCGTTTGCTTGAGCATCAGGCTGGACTAATCCTCGGCATCGCCCTGCGGATGGGGTTGCGTGTGGCCGTCCGGGCCGCGGCCGAAAACTCCGAACCGGCTCGATTTGACATTAGGCCCTGCATCGACAGCGGCGGTGGCCAGTCCGAGCTTGAGGAGCTCGCGCACAGCCGCGGCTCGCGTCGGCATGCGATGTTTGAACCGAAAGTCGTCCACCGCGGCCAGTTCTTCCGGTGACAGCATGACCTGGAGCCGCTCGGCGCGAAGGTCGTTCATGATCAATCATCCAAATGAGCAAGTTGAGTAGTTTACTCAACGAACTCATTCCACCGCGGTTCCATAAGATGCTTCTATGACGCCAAGTTAGCCAAAAAATACAGCAAAATCAATAAGTTATATGATGCAAAGGCTCTTGGGCAGGTGTATGCTCCCGGCAAATGGGAGAGACGTCATGACGAACGAAGTCAGATTCCCGCGTAACCATATCGACGAGAGCGAGGCACCCAAGCCGGTGCGCCCGAGCCACCAGAAGGTCATCGAGCAGGTCGAGCGCTGGGCCAACAGTTCGGGCCTTCAACCGCCGAGTTTGCAGCCGTCGACGCATGCCAAAGCGGGCTAGCGCTTCGTAAGGGGAGAGCCCTTTGCTGATAGCGAATGGGCTGATTGGTGCGGTTTGCGGGAGACGATGCGCAGCTTGCGCCTGAGCCACCAGGCCAATACCGAAACGACGGCCCAGGCTATCAACGCGGCAGCGAAAGCGCCCGGAACGCTCGCGGCCACGGTGAAATGAAAGACGGCGGCGAATGCCAGGAGACCGATGCTTCCCCAGGCAGCGCCAGCCGCGTCGAGCGCGGCGGCCTCTTGCCCGCGGCGCGTGCCGCTGAGGCCGGCCTTCTCCTTGGTGCGGCGTTCATGGCTTTCGACCAGCGTTGCGCTGGCGCAGAAGATTGCGGGAAGCGCAAGGAAAAGTCCGCCGACGGACACACCGAAGCGCGCTCCCAGAACCCCCGTGAGCACGGTCGCCAGGCCACCGAGCAGGAAACGAATGCCGTATTCGTACCAGCGTGTCTGCTTCAGCGCGGAGAGCGACAGCTTGACCGGCATCAGGCCGCACCTCCGAAGCCGGCGAGCAGGCCGAAGGCGACTGCAAGCCACACGATAACAGCGAGGACGGTCGCGGGCAGCGCGGACAGACGGTATCTGATCAGCAGATGGCAGACGACGACGCTGTAGCAGCCGAGCGCGACCGCGCCGTAGATCATGGTCCAGCTTTCGGCCGCGGCATATTGCGGGCCGTGCTGGACGACGGCGATGCCGAGCGTGGCCAGCGCAACCGACGGCGCTGCGCCGAGCAACCCCGCAAAGCTCTTGGGTTTGAGCATATCGCCTAAGATCGCAAAAGCGGAGACGATGATGCCACCGGCGATGAAGCGCACGACATATTCGGTCACGGCCGTTTCCGCCAATTGATCTGCTTGCGAAACGATTGCGTCAGTGTCCATGGCCGCAAGAGTCTCTCGACGGCCGCGCCAAGCGCAAAGCCTGCGATCACGTCGCTTGCCCAGTGTGCGAGCACCGCAATCCGTGTCAGCGACAGCGCGATCGCGGCCGTGCGCAGCAATCGGCGCGGCGTCTTCGGCAGCAACCCCGCCGCCGAGGCAAGTGCGCCCATATGGACCGCGTGACCGGACGGGAAGGCGTCGCGCGCCCGTCCTGAAACGGGTACTCCATGCCCGTGCCCGCGTATGGTCAGCCGGTCTGGCCTGGTCTGATTGAACACGGATTTCAGGACATGCGGCAGGACGGCCGTCGCGAGCGACACGGCGAGGACGTGGTTTGCCACGGGCCGCTGTTGCGGCTGCCGAATCTGAGTATAGAGCCAGCCTAGTGCGGCCAGCGCGAGCAGCACGTGCTCGTCGGCGGCCCAGGTTAACGTCTGCGCCGTGTGCTCGACGCCTGAATTGGTGTGATCAGCGATCGTATCCGCGATCGCGGTGTCGATCCGGCTGGGTTTGACCTCTACCAATGCCATCGGTCTGCAAGCGTGATGTCCTTTATGACAGTTTTGTAAAGCCTGGACACAAAGAAGGTTCCTGGCTCTGCCTCGAGACATCAGCCTGCAGCCAAGACCAACTCGCGTGACTACGGCTGTCCCGACCCACCAGCGGACCCATAGACCTGGCCGGTCGCATAGCTCGCGTCGGCCGCGGCAAGCTGCACGTAAATCGAGGCCAGTTCGGCGGGCTGGCCGGGACGGCCGAGCGGCGTCATGCCGCCGAATTTTTCGAGCTTCTCCATGGTGGCGCCGCCGGAGACCTGGAGCGGAGTCCAGATCGGTCCCGGGGCGACGCCGTTGACGCGGATGCCCTTCGAGGCGAGCTGCTTCGCCAGCGACTTGACGTAATTCATCGTCGCCGCCTTGGTCTGCGCATAATCGTAGAGATCGGGGGAGGGATCGTACGCCTGCTCCGACGTCGTGCCGATGATGGACGAGCCGGGCTTCAAATGCGGCAGCGCCGCCTTGATGATCCAGAACGGCGCATAGATGTTGGTCTTCATGGTCGCATCGAAATCTTCCGAGGAGACGTCGAGAATGGACGCACGTGTCTGCTGCCGCGCCGCGTTGCAGACAACGATATCGAGTCCGCCGAGACCTTGGACGGCCTGCTCGACCAGCTTCTTGCAGAAAGCCTCATCCTTGAGGTCGCCAGGAATCGCAAGCCCGGTACGCCCTTCCTTCTTGATCAGCGCGATGACGTCCTGCGCATCGGGCTCTTCCGCCGGCAGATAGTTGATGGCGACGTCGGCGCCTTCGCGCGCGTAGGCTATCGCAGCGGCGCGGCCCATGCCGGAATCGCCACCGGTGATCAACGCCTTGCGTCCGGCGAGCCGGCCGGAGCCCTTGTAGCTGGTCTCGCCGTGATCCGGGGGCGGCTCCATCTTGCCGGCGAGGCCAGGCCAGGGCTGCGACTGCTTCTTGAACGGCGGCTTTGGAAAGCGGCTGACGGGATCGACGAGTTTCTGCTCAGCCATGGACGCGTCTCCTTTCGCTGTCGAAGAGGCCAGCGAAGCAGCAGCAAGCGTTGCGCTCGCCGCTTGGACGACGTGCCGGCGGGAAAGTGAAGTCTTGTCTTGATACGTCATGGGGGGCTCCGCGCTTTTGCGAACGCCAATGCGCGGCGCGAGGCATCGTTGCTAGACGAGAGGACGCCGGAAGGTCCGGCGTCCTCAAACAAAGTTTACTTGAAACAAGTTTACTTGGTCTGGCCGACGCTCGGTGCCTTGCCGAGCTCCTTGGCCATGTCGAGATGGTGTTTGAGCGCGGGCAGCGTCTTGCCGGCCCAATCCTTCAGGTCGGAATTGTCGCCGCCCTTGGCGTAACGCTCGAACAGCGAGACCGCGTCCTCATGGGCGCTGACCTGGTACGAATTGTAATCCGAGCTGAAGTCCTTGCCATTCGCGCTCTTGAGCTTGTCGAGCTTGCTCTGGTGCGAGCTGTCGAGCGCTGTCGGCAGGGTCGCCTGCACCTTGCCGCCGCTGACCAAGCCCTTCAGTTCGCTGCTGGTCTTGGTGTGGTCGGTCACCATCTGTTGCGCAAAAGTCTTTTCCTGCGCGTTGCCCTTCTGCTCGGCGAGCTTGCTCGACTCGATTTCGAACATATCGCTGATGGCGACTTCCTTGACGAAGTCGGCGGTGGCAGGCGCGACGCCGAGCGCCGAGTTGACGCCGGTTTTTTCCCCGAGCGACTGGGCGAGTGCGGGGCCTGCGAGAAGCACGCAGGCAGCTGCGATGATGGTACGTTTCATGGTCCGGTCCCTCCGGCTGTCGCGCGGCAGGGTGCCGCGCGAATGTTGCGCCGACTAACCCCCACCATAGGCCGAGGTTCCAAATGGTCAGTCCGTCGGTTTCCTGCCACTACGGGGATTGATTGGATCGGTCGCCTTGCGCCGCAGCCGTTCGGGCAGGAAGGGCTCGGCGGACGTTGCCGACGCCTCGGCGCGCACGTCGGCATGATGCTGCGCCCGTTCATGCGGCGTACGTTTGTCATCGACCTTCCGCTTCACGTCGAGGCCATCCACGGGATCGTTGACGCCGTGCTGGATATCGCGGAAATCGCTCATGCTTCACCTCATTCATTTCCAGGCAGGATCTTTTCGAGCACCTGTCGCGCCGCCCCCTTGATCATTCCGCTCTCGTTGGGATCGCCCTTCAGCAGCGCAAGAGAGAAGTTCTTCGCCTGCTGCAAGGTGATGTGCGGCGGCAGCGGCGGCACTTCGGGGTCGGTCTTCACCTCCAGCACCACCGGCATCTCGCTCGCCAGCGCCTGGTCCCAAGCCGAGCCTAGTAGCTGCGGGCTGTCCACATAGATGCCGGAGAGGCCGATCAGCTCGGCAAAGCGCGAATAGGACACGTTCGGGATGCGCTGCGATGCCTCGAATTTCGGATCGCCGTTGATGATGCGCTGCTCCCACGTCACCTGGTTGAGGTCTTCGTTGTTGAAGACGCAGACGATGAAGCGTGGATCCTTCCAGTTGCGCCAATATTTCGCGGCGGTGATCAGCTCGGCCATGTTGTTCATCTGCATCGCGCCGTCGCCGACGAGGGCAATCACCGGGCGATCGGAATGGGCGTATTTCGCGGCAAGCGCATAGGGCACCGCGGCACCCATCGAGGCGAGGCCGCCTGAGAGCGAGGCCGTCATGCCGCGGCGTATCTTCAGGTCGCGCGCGAACCAGTTGGCGCAGGAGCCGGAATCGCTGGTGATAATGGCACGGTCGGGCAGGCGGGGAGACAGCTCCCAGGCGACGAGCTGCGGATTGACCGGTGCGGCCGGTTGATGTGCCCGATCATCCAGCGTCTTCCACCATTTCGCGACGTCGTCCTGGATACCCTGGCGCCAGGCGCCGTCGGTCTTAGGTGCGAGCCGCGGCAGCAGGGCGCGCAGCGTCTCGGCGGCATCGCCGACCAGGCCGACCTCCATGGGAAAGCGGATCGACATCATGCTGGCGTCGATGTCGATCTGCACGCCGCGCGCCGCGCCTTCCTTCGGCAAGAACTCGGAATACGGAAACCCGGAGCCGACCATCAGCAGCGTGTCGCATTCCATCATCAGGTTGTAGCTGGGCTCGGTGCCGAGCAGGCCGATCGAGCCGGTGACCCAGGGGAGATCGTCAGGGAGCACCGCCTTGCCGAGCAGCGCCTTGGCGCAGCCGGCGGACAAGCGGTCGGCGACCGCGATCACCTCCTCGGTGGCGTGGAGCGCGCCGGCGCCGACGAGCATCGCGACCTTCTTTCCGGCGTTGAGTACCTCGGCGGCACGGTCGAGGTCAGCGTCACGAGGCTTGATGCTTGGCGCGCTATAGCCGATGCCGGAGTGCAGAGTGCCATGAGCGCGCGGCGGATCCTCGTAGGGCGCCTCCTGGATATCGTTGGGCAGGATGATCACCGTTGGCGTCCGCCGGGCCAGCGCGATCCGGATCGACCGATCGATCAGATGCCGGATCTGCGCCGGCGAGGATGCCTGCATGACATAGGCGCCAGCCACGTCCTTGAACATCGAGACCAGATCGAGTTCCTGCTGATAATGTCCGCCCAGTGCATTGCGTGCCTGCTGACCGACGATCGCGAGCACCGGCTGGTGATCGAGCAGGGCATCGTAGAGCCCGGTGATCAGATGCGAGGCGCCGGGGCCCGAAGTTGCGATGCAGACTCCGACCTGGCCAGAGAACTTCGCATAGGCCGACGCCATGAAAGCGGCCATCTCCTCATGCCGCGCCTGGACAAAGCCGATCTTGCCCTCAGCGCGCTGAAGGGCGCCGAATACGCCGTTGATGCCGTCGCCGGGATAGCCAAAGAGGTGGCGCACGCCCCATTGATGCAGGCGTTGAACGATGAAGTCGGAGACGGTCTGGGACATCGAGGGCGGCCCTTCGCTTTCCGGCATTTGGTTTCCGGGATTTGAAGTTGAGAGAACCGCCCGTTTCCGGCGATGTTCCTCAAGTCTGACGGAACATGCCGGAACGATCGCGCACGTCTTCGGGTTGTCTCCACACTGGCTGAGTGGAGAATTGAGATGTTGAATCAGGGCGAACTGGACCAGGACGAAATGGGTCGGTTGATCGGCAGCGACAAGGTCGAGGGAACATCGGTCTACGGCGCCGATCGCAACAAAATCGGCTCGATCGAACGCGTGATGATCGACAAGATCAGCGGCAAGGTGTCTTACGCCGTGCTCGGCTTCGGCGGATTTCTGGGCCTCGGCAACGACCACTATCCGCTGCCGTGGCAGTCGCTGAAATACGACACGGAGCTCGGCGGTTACGTCACGGGCATCACCACCAAGGAACTGGAAGGCGCGCCGAAATACGGCGAACGGAGTGATTGGAACTGGGGTGATGACGCCGCGGTTCGCGGCATCAACTCCTATTACGGCGTCCCCTTCGCGTAAGCGTTTCCACCGAAAGGAAGCTCGATGAGCGAGGAACCGCCTAACGACGATCCCAGGCAGCAGAGCGACTGGGGTTCGCACAAACAGACGGACAAGCCCTGGAAGGGCACTCCGGAAAAAGAGCAGGGATCGGACGAGGTGAAGCCCGATCTCGAGAAATGGCACGCGACGAAGACGCACTGAGACGAGGTGCCGTTCCCATGAGACGTCGAGGCGAGCGCGGCACCCACTGTGCCGCGCTTCTATTTTGGGCAGGGCGTTCACGAACGCGATGGTGCTCGCAACAAGCGGAACCATGATCAGGAGTTGCAGTTGGGCTCGCGGCGCGTGAGCGGCTTTTGGCGGCTCTGCCGTCAGTTTGATCCCCGAGAAAGGTGTTCACCGTGGATGCTCAGACCCGGGAGCGTGGGCCGTCCGCGGAGCAGCCGCAGAGGGCGAAGGAAGCTCCAAAGACCTCTCCCGATCAGCCCCGTGACGCCGAGGACCAGAAGCCGGCGAAGGCGCCGTCGCTGCGAGAGCGGATTCGCGAGCATTGGTTGCTGGCAACCGTTGCCACGATCGTCTTGCTCGCGGCCCTGATCGGCGGATTGCTCTACTGGCTCCAGGTACGCCACTATGAATCCACCGACGATGCCTTCGTCGCCGCGCGCAGCTTTTCCGTGGCCTCCAAGGTCGGGGGCTACGTGACCGACATCCCGGTCACGGACAACCAGCATGTCAACGCCGGGGACCTTCTCGCCAAGATCGACGAGCGCGACTATCGCATCGCCATCGATCAGGCCAATGCGCAGGTCGCAGTCGCCAGGGCGAACATCGCCAATGTCGAGGCGCAGATCGTTTCGCAGCAGGAGCAGATCAAGCAGGCGGAGGCGCAGCTCGAACAGGCCCAGGCCCAGCTCCAGTTCTCGCAGGAAGAATTCGCGCGCGCCCAGGATCTGGTCGAGAAGGGCGCCGGCACCGTGCAGCGCCAGCAGCAGACCCGCTCCGATCTTCAGGCGCAGCAGGCCAACACCGAGCGCGCGAAGACCGCGGTGACGGCCGCGCAAGTCGGCATCAAGACGCTGCAAGCGCAGCTCGAGGGCGCCCGGGCGCAGCTCGAGCAGTCGCAGGCGCAGCTCGATCAGGCCAAGCTGAACCTGCAATATACCAGCGTCGTTGCGGCGCAGTCCGGTCGCGTCGTCAAGCTCAGCGGCGCCAAGGGCACCTTCGTCAACGCGGGCCAGAGCCTGATGATGTTCGTGCCTGACGAGGTCTGGATCGTCGCCAACTACAAGGAGACGCAACTCAACGACATGCGGCCGGGCCAGCCGGTCGAAATCCGCATCGACGCCTATCCCGGGCGCAAGCTCACCGGCCATGTCGAGTCCGTGCAGCCGGGCTCCGGCACCGCGTTCAGCCTGCTGCCGGCAGAGAACGCCACTGGCAATTACGTCAAGGTAGTGCAGCGCGTGCCGGTGAAGATCGTGGTCGACAGCTGGCCGGCCGATCTGCCCGTCGGTCCCGGCATGTCGGTCGTGCCCTGGACCAGGGTGCGATGACGGACACGACGCAAGGCGGCGCGTCCGCGGGCGGCTGGTCGCCGGAGCGCTCGGCAGCGGGTTGGTCACAATCCCTATCTCATCGCGTTCGTCGTCTCGATCGCGACCTTCATGGAGGTGCTCGACACCACCATTGCCAACGTCGCCTTGCGTCACATCGCCGGTGGGCTTGCCGTCGGCATCGACGAGAGCACCTACGTCATCACCAGCTATCTCGTCGCCAACGCCATCGTGCTGTCGATCTCGGGCTGGCTGTCGACGGTGATCGGCCGCAAGCGCTTCTACATGATCTGCGTTGCGATCTTCACGGTCTCCTCGCTTTTGTGCGGCTTTGCCTGGAATTTGCAGGCGTTGGTGCTGTTCCGCATACTTCAGGGCCTTGGCGGCGGCGGCATGGCGACCAGCGAGCAGGCGATCCTCGCCGACTCCTTCCCGCCGCACAAGCGTGGCCAGGCTTTCGCGATCTATGGCGTTGCCGTCGTGGTCGCGCCCGTGGTCGGTCCGACGCTCGGCGGCTGGATCACCGACACCTATACCTGGCACTGGGTGTTCCTGATCAACGTCCCCATGGGAATGCTGTCGCTGTTCCTGGTCGGCACGCTGGTCAAGGAGCCGTCGGGCGCGGAGGAGGAGAGGGAGAAGCTGCTGAGCAAGGGCCTGCGGGTCGACTATGTCGGCTTCCTGCTGGTCGCGATCGGGCTCGGCTCGCTCGAATACGTGCTCGACGAGGGCCAGCGCAGCGACTGGTTCGGCTCGAACGTGATCGTGTTCTTTGCGGTGCTTTCGGCCGTGTCACTGCTTGCGCTGATCCCGTGGGAGCTGACGCGCGAGGATCCCATCGTCGATCTCCGCCTGCTCGGCCGCCGCCAGTTCGCCGCCTGCTTCCTGGTCATGCTGGCGACCGGCGCGGTGCTGATCTCGACGACGCAGCTTTTGCCGCAGCTGCTCCAGAGCGATTTGAACTACACCGCGATGCTGGCGGGTCTCGCACTGTCACCGGGCGGAATCGCGACCCTGGTGCTGATGCCGGTGGTGGGCCGTCTCGTCAGCAGCGTGCAGCCGAAATACCTCATCATGTTTGGTGCCACCATCGTCGCGTTCTCGATGTGGCATCTCACGGGCCTCACCGGCGACATCACCTACGGTTATGCCGCGATGTCGCGCATCTTCCTCGCGCTCGGTCTGCCTTTCCTGTTCCTGCCGGTCACGACCGCGTCCTATGACGGCGTGCCGCCGGACAAGACCAACCAGGCCTCGGCGCTAATCAACGTCGCCCGCAATATCGGCGGCTCCATGGGTGTCGCACTGGCGCAGACAATTCTGGCGCAGCGCCAGCAATTCCACCAGAGCCGCCTGATCGAGCACGCCGCGCCATCGGATATCGGCTACCAGCAGACCATCGAGACGATGACCCGCTTCTTCCAGGCCCAAGGCTCGAACGCGAGCGATGCGGCCTCGCAGGCGGTCGCCTGGGTCGGCCGCACCTTGCAGCACCAGGTCGATTTGCTCGCCTATATCGACGTGTTCTGGACGCTCGCGATTATCGCGGTGCTGATGATCCCGACTGCCGCGGTGCTGCGCCCGATCAAGCTGGGCGCCCCTGCGCGGGGGCATTGAGCCAACGACCGTTCGGAGAGAAAGGGTGACCGCGGCGCAAAAGTCCGGCTAGACTGGTCCGAACGTCAAGCAAAAGCCCGGGAGGTAATTTAAGTGAAGACCGCGATCACCGAACTGTTCGGCATCGAGCACCCCATCATCCAGGGCGGCATGCATTTCGTCGGCTTTGCCGAGCTGGCGGCTGCCGTCTCCAATGCCGGCGGGCTCGGCATCATCACCGGTCTCACGCAGAAGACGCCGGAGCTGCTGGCAAAAGAGATCGCACGCTGCCGCGATATGACCGACAAGCCGTTCGGCGTGAACCTCACCTTCCTGCCGACCTTCGCCGCGCCGCCTTATCCGGAATACATCGCCGCCATCGTCGAAGGCGGCATCAAGTCCGTGGAGACCGCGGGCCGCAGCCCGGAAGCCTACATGCCCGCGCTGAAGGCCGCCGGGATCAAGGTCATCCACAAATGCACCTCGGTGCGCCATTCCCTGAAAGCCGAGCGCATCGGATGCGACGCCGTCAGCGTCGATGGTTTTGAGTGCGGCGGCCATCCCGGCGAGGACGACATTCCCAACATGATTTTGCTGCCGCGCGCGGCGGAGGAATTGAAGATCCCGTTCGTCGCGTCCGGCGGCATGGCCGACGGCCGCAGCCTCGTCGCGGCGCTGTCGCTGGGGGCGGCCGGCATGAACATGGGCACGCGCTTCATCGCCACCAAGGAAGCCCCGGTGCATCAGAACGTCAAGAATGCGCTGGTCACGGCGACCGAGCTCGACACCCGCCTGATCATGCGGAGCCTGCGCAACACCGAGCGCGTGCTGAAGAACGCCAATGTCGACCGCCTGCTTGAGATCGAACGCGAGAAGGGCGACAAGCTGAAGATCGACGACATCCACGACCAGGTCGCGGGCGTCTATCCCAGGATCATGCTGGATGGGCAGATGGACGCGGGCGCCTGGAGCTGCGGCATGGTCGCAGGCCTCATCCACGACATCCCCACCTGCAAGGAACTTGTCGACAGGATCATGGCTGAGGCGGAAACCATCATCCGTACCCGTCTGATGGGGTTTCTTGAAGGGACGGGTGCACCGCGAAAGGTCGCCTGACACCGCCAAACTTCTTAACCACGGCGGCAGTTGACCGCTGGAATTGCGCGCGACGCCTCCTAGATAGAGGTAAATTACCTCTTAACAATCAATTTCAGGAGGCGTCCGTGATTCCAAAGAGCGCTCCTTTTGCAATTGCCGTTGCCCTCGTGCTCGCATGGGGCGGCGTCGCGCGCGCTGACGACTACAAGCCCGACGAATATCTCGGCCTCGATCTTTCGAAGGCGGTGTTGTCGCCGAAGCGGCTCGGGCCCGAAACTCAGTTCGCGCCGGTCGCGCTGGAGGCGCGCGGCGGCAACGAGGCGCAGGCGCGCGCCGAGCCGGTCGACGTGCCGAAGAAGGTCGCCGCCGAACGCGTGCGCGTGTCGGAGCCGAGGGTTGCGCACGCCAAGCCCACGCAGCCGCGCGGCGCGGCACGCACCAAGCTCGCGCATCGCCACGGCAATCCGCTCGACGCGCAGGCGATGGACACCCGCATCCAGACCTGGCCGTGCCGCAACGGCGGCATCTGCAACTGGAAGCATTAGGTCAGCTCCGAGCCGTCATCCGCACGTCGTAAAACCGTAGGCCCGCGGTCAAGAAACCGTAAGCCGGGGGTCAAACGACGCAGGCACCTTCCGTCGCTAGTCGACGAAGGTTTCCTGAATGGTAGCGCTCCGCGCCTCGCGCGCCTGGACCCGGCGGCAATTCCTGGTCCGTTCCACCTCGAGCCTCGCCGTTGCCGCGCTCGCAACGCCGCATCTCAGCCGCGCCGCGGATCGTCCGCAGATCGCAGGCGGCATCCAGTCCGGCGACATCTCGGATGGCTCCGCCGTGATCTGGGCGCGCGCCGATCGGGCCGCGCGGATGCAGGTGGATTATTCGACCATGGAAAGCTTCAAGACCGTCATCGCGTCGGCTTCGCGCGATGCGTCGCCCGATGCCGATTTCACCTCAAAGCTGCTACTGGACGATCTGCCTCCCGGGCAGGACATCTTCTATCGTGTGCGCTTCGACGACATCGCGACCGGCATCGCCGGCGAAAGCCGCATCGGCCATTTCCGCACTGCGCCGGCTGCCGGCCGGTCGATCTCGTTCCTGTGGTCCGGCGATACCGCCGGGCAGGGCTGGGGCATCGACACATCGCGGGGCGGCTACCGCAGCTATCGCACCATGCTCGACAATCGCCCCGACTTCTTCATCCACTCCGGCGATCACATTTACGCCGACTGCACGATTCCCTCCGAGCAGAAGCTGCCGAACGGCGAGATCTGGCGCAATGTCGTGACCGAGGAGAAATCCGAGGTCGCGCACACGCTGGCGCAGTTCCGCGGCAATTACAAATACAACCATCTCGACGAGCATTTCCGCGCCTTCCACGCCGAGGTGCCGATGTTCGCACAGTGGGACGACCACGAGGTCACCAACGATTGGTCGCCGACCGGCAGCTATGACGGAGCCGGCCATGGGGATGACGGCACCCCCCGCCTGGTCGCGCGCGCCCGCCGCGCCTTCTTCGACTTCATGCCGATCCGCGACATCGGCGCGCGAATGGGACGGGTCTATCGCAAGATCGCCTACGGTCCGCCGCTCGACGTCTTCATGATCGACATGCGCAGCTATCGCGACGATAGCTGGAACAAGGGCGACGATCACCGCGGTTGGATCTTGGGCACCGAACAGCTCGCCTGGCTGAAGCGTGAGCTCGCGGCCTCGCGCGCGACCTGGAAGGTGATTGCGGCCGATCTGCCGATCGGGCTGGTCAGTCTCGATGCGGTCGCGCTCGGCAATGGGCCGCCCGACCGGCGGGAGCACGAGATCGCCGATCTTCTCGCGTCGATCAAGCGCGCCGGAATCCGCAACATCGTCTGGCTCACCGCCGACATGCACTACACCGCCGCGCACCATTACGATCCGAACAGGGCGCAATTCCAGGAGTTCGAACCGTTCTGGGAATTCGTCTCGGGGCCCTTGCACGCCGGGACCTGGGGCCCGGGCGAGCTCGACAATACCTTTGGTCCGGCAGCGATGTACCAGAACGGGTGCAGCGAGGCGCAGGGCGAAAACCTCGCGCCCTGTTTCGGACTGCAGTTCTTCGGCAAGGTCGATATCGATGGCCGGACCGGCGTGATGACAGTGACGCTGAAGGACGTCGACAACCGGGACCTCTGGTCGGTCGATATCGAGCCGCAGCCGCAGGCGCGTCCAGCCGTGGTGGCGCAGCATTCCTAAGGGGGAGCTAACCCGATCTTGATTGGCCGCATTGCGCCCCCCGCGCTATGCTGTCTGCTCCCGCCACCTCTTTTCCATCCCCGAAGGGTCTGCTCACGCAGCATCGCTGCTGGCCTCCGGCGGGCCTAACGATGTCAGGAGCCTTTTCATGGATCACCTCAAGACACAGGGCATCAGCATGCCCAAGCTCGGCCTCGGGACCTTCCGCATGCACGGCGATGCCTGTCGCGCGGCGGTTGAGAGTGCGCTGTCGATCGGCTATCGCCATATCGATACGGCCGAGATGTACGGCAACGAAGAATCAATTGGTGCGGCGCTCGCCGCGGCCCGGCTGCCGCGGGGCGAGCTGCACGTCACGACAAAGGTCTGGCACGAGAACCTCAGCCCCGACGCCATCCGGCGCGCTTTCGACACCAGCTTGACCAAGCTCAGGCTCGACCATGTCGATCTCTATCTCGTGCACTGGCCCTCCAAGGCGGCGAACTGGGGCGCGGTGTTCGAGACCTTGATGAAGCTGAAGGAGGAGGGGCGCACGCGGGCGATCGGCGTCGCCAATTTCACCACGGCGCTGCTCAAAATCGCGGTCGAGGACATCAAGGCGCCGATCGCATGCAATCAGATCGAATACCACGCCATGCTCGATCAATCGAAGGTGCTGGCCTATCTGAACGCCAAGTCGATCCCGCTGGTCGCCTATTGCCCGCTGGCGCAGGGACGCATCGCGTCAGACGAGGTGCTGGCCGAGATCGGCGCCAAGCACAATGCAAGCGCCGCGCAGGTCGCGCTGAAATGGCTGCTCGACCAAGATGGTGTCGCCGCGATCCCGAAGGCCTCGCGGCGAGAGAGTCAGCAGGCCAATCTCGACGCGCTGAAGATCACGCTCGACGATGCCGACCGCAACAAGATCGCCGCGCTGCCGAAGGACAGGCGCTGCGTCAATCCCGGTTTCGCGCCGGCATGGGACTGACCTCGCGGAACGTATCGTACACGCAAAGAAATGGCCCCGTGAGGGGCCATTTCCATATTGCGTTGCGCATTAGTCCCAATGATGACGGTGACCACGCTTGATCACGACGACGCGGTCGCGATGGCGCCAGCCGCGATGCCAGCCGTGATCGCGATGCATGCCGTATTCGGCGCGGGCGCCATACATGCCGTGATGATGACCTCCGCGCTTGATCACCACCGTCTCCGCGCTGGCGAGCGTCGGCATTGCAACAGCGAGCGCGCCGACAGCGGCAAGCACATAACCAATCTTCTTCATGATGTCCTCCTCCAAAGGAATGCAAATCTAAACGGCGCATTCGCGGGAACGTTCCGGAGAAATCGCAGGAGAATTCTGAACGCCTGTTCAGGTCGGTTAATCGCAGCGCTGTTGTGCAGGTGTTGGCGCGCCGGTCGCGACGTATTTGCCGTCCCTGATCGTGTACTCGCCCCGCTCGCTGCGATTGTAGATTGCGCGCAAGCTGCCTTGCTTCGAAAGGAGCAGGCCAAACTCGCGCGTCTGCTGCAGCAAGGGGAAGTACACCATCACATTGAGCAGGCCGTCGGCGTTGACCATCGCCGATACCACTTCGTTTTCGTCCTTGGCCTCGCCGAAATTGCGCCGGTACATCACCCTTCCGTCCTTCCGGATCTCGTAGGTCAACAGCGCGCCCTTGTCGCGGTCGGGCCGGGCCGCGCAATCGACCGCCCATGAGCCGAGCAGGCCCCATTGCTCGACGGTCGCCGCAAGCGACTCGGCACCGGCCGCGGGCGCGAACGTAACCCACAGCACTGCTGCCGCGATCCAGCGGCTCAAACAACGCGTCATGTCCTGAACAGCCCCACCTCCGAAGAATTCCGAAGTGTAACATCCTGCGCGCGATCGTCCACGCTGACGGCCATTCGCGCGCGAATTTGATCCGCGTCAATGAGGCAGCCGGTTTCCCCGGTAGGATGGCGTTCCCGAAGGCGAAATTGGATAGACCGATGCTGAATCAAGTCAGGGATTTCGCAGGCGAGGTGCTGCCGGGGAGCTGTGCCGTGCCGCCTTATTCCGAGACCGCGTTTCTGGCCGAGCTGGGCGACCGCTTGAAGTCCTCACGCATGCGCTGCGTCCTGTCGCGGCGGGAGCTCGCCCGCCGCTCCGGGATTTCCGAGCGCTACATCGCCCAGATCGAGGCCGGCAAGGGCAACGTCTCGATCGTCCTGTTGCTGCGGCTGGCCTCCGCGATCCACGGCAGCCAGCCCCAGATCGTCTGAAGGCTCAGGCTCGTTTCTCCACATTGCCACTGCGGGCCGGCACGCCGAACTCCTTGCGGCAGATCTCGGCCAGCACGGCGACGCCCTCGCGGATCTGCTGATGCGAGGGGCTCGCAAAGCACAGCCTCAGTCGCGATCTGGCATGGGTCTTGTCGGTCGACCATTCCGGCCCCGGATTGATCGATACGCCGGCGGCAAGCGCGGCCTGATACAGCTTCAGCGTATCCACCTGATCGGGCAGCTTCACCCACAGGAAGATGCCGCCCTTCGGCTCCTCGAACTCGGCGGCCGTCCCGAACTGCTCGTTGACGGCCTCCATCAGCGTGTCGAGCTTGGTGCGTAGCGCCTTCGTCAGCGCCGGCACGTGGGTCGAGAAATGCGGCTTGCAATAGGCAGCGAGCACCATCTGCTCTAGCGCGCCGGAGCCGGCGTCCGTCTTCAGCGCCAGCATCCGCGACATCACATCCCAGGGCGCCACGATGAAGCCGACGCGCAGCGCGGGCGCGATCGACTTCGAGAACGAGCCGATATGGATCACGCCGCCGTTCGGGCTCATCGCATGGATCGCCGGCGGCCGCTGTCCTGACCAGACCAGATCGGCATAGCAATCGTCCTCGAATACAGGCACGCCGTAATCTGCCGACAGCCGCAACAGCTCGGTGCGGCGGCCCTCCGGCATGATGCTGCCGGTCGGGTTCTGCACGGTGGGAATGGTGTAGATGTATTTCGGCCGGATGCCGCGGCCCTTGAGGTCGGCCAGCGTCGTGGCCAGCGCGTCCATGCGCATGCCGTCCTTGTCGAGAGGGATGCCAACCACGTTGACTCCGAGCCGTGCCAGGCGGGTCAGCGAGCCCTGATAGCTATCCTGCTCGAAGATCACGGTATCGCCGCGCGTCAGCAGCGTGGCGTTGACGAGGTCGAGCGCCTGCAGCGAGCCGGAGACGATCAGGAGATCGTCGACCGTGCAGGTGACGCCGGCATCGCGCTTCAGTTTCGTCACCAGGAATTCGCGCAAGGGCAGATAGCCCTGGGGACCATGGGCCAGCCCGTAAGTGGCGAGCGAGCGGCCTTCGCGTTGCAGAGCGAGGTTAGCCGCTTCGATCAGATGATCGAGCGGCACCTGCTCGGAGTCGTTGTTGCCGCCGACAAAACTGTATTTAGCGAGGCCCGTCCAGCGCGCAGAGGGGGCCGGCAGCCCTGCGGGAAACAGGGGCGCAAAATCGAAGCTGGACGTCATGGGAGCGTTCCTCGTTCTGTTCTTGTCAGGCTGCCGGCTTTGCGCCGGTCAGTCGTGCTTCTTGCTTATTTCTTGCCGACCGTCCGGGTCGGACGGCCCTGGCTGATGAAAGCGTAATGCGCATTGGCGACGCCGCCAACCATCAAGGCCTCGACAGCAGGCTCGGCGATCTCGCTTGTTGCGGCCCAATCGACGAGGAAATTGGCTCCGGTCCCGCCGCGTACGTCGTCGGTCGGAATGAAGATCGAGATAGTGGCGAGGGGCTTCAACGCGACGGGCGCCTTCAAATAGCTCTCGACCTGCTTGCCCGCGGTATCGAAATAGCCGATGCGTTTGACCACCAGTGCTTGCGTCTCGGAGGCGTTGTGCACGCTCAGGGTCACCGAGAAGTCGACGCGCAGCTTGCCCTGGCTCATCGCGACGCTGGAATAGGCGGGCACGTAGAACCCGCCGGAGACGGCAAGTTCTTCCTTCGGCAGTGCGGTGAGCGAATCGGCAAAACTTTGTTCGATGTTGACCTTGGATTGGGCGGCTGCCGGTACTGAGGAGGCGAGGGGGCATAGCAGCATTGCAATGGCGAGCCCCATCCGCATGTGACGAATTGCTCGCTTGCCGCGCCGCACTCGATCACTAGGGTGCGGCAAAACGGACCAATCTGGCATGCACGAGCTCATTCGCGACATCACTCTCTGTATCCTGTTTGCCTGGATGCTGGGCCTGCTTGCCCACTTCTCCAGGCAACCGTTGATCCTGGCCTATCTTATCGCCGGCTTCTGCATTGGTCCATTTGGCGCCGGCTGGGTCAAGTCGCAGGAATCGATCAGCGTCATTTCCGAGCTCGGCCTGATCTTCATGCTGTTCATGATCGGCCTGGAGATCGACCTGAAGAAGATCGTGCGGGCCGGCAAGGTCATCCTGTTCGCCGCGGGGGGCCAGCTCCTCGGCGGCTGCCTGCTCGGGGTGCTGTTCTTCGCCGGCATCGGCCTGTCGCTCGGGGGCGGGCAGTTCGACGCGGTTTATCTCTGCGTCGCCTGCGCGCTGTCGAGCACCGTCATCATCGTCAAGGTGCTCTACGAGAAGCGCGAGCTCGACACGCTGCCGGGCCGCATCACCCTCGGCGTGCTGGTGCTCCAGGACATCTTCGCCATCCTGTTTCTGGCGGTGCAGCCGAGCCTCGCCAATCTGGAAATCAGCGTCATCCTGCTCTCGATCGGCCGGGTCGCGGTGCTGGTCGCCGCGGCACTGCTGGTGAGCCGCTACGTGCTGCCCCGCCTGTTTCACCAGATCGCCCGCCGCCCCGAGCTGATCCTGCTCGGCGCGCTCGCCTGGTGCTTCCTGGTCGCCGAGACCGCCGAGCGGCTGTCGCTCTCGCGCGAGATGGGCGCCCTGATCGCCGGCGTCTCGCTCTCGACCTTTCCCTACGCGCTCGACGTCACGGCCAAGGTCACCACGCTGCGCGATTTCTTCATCACGCTGTTCTTCGTCGCGCTCGGCATGACCATTCCCGTGCCCGGCCTCTCCGTGATCGGGCTTGCCCTGATGATCGCGGCGTTCACGGTGGTGAGCCGCCTCGTCACCACCTTCGCCCCGCTCTATCTGATGAAGCAGGGCCTGCGCGCCAGCCTGTTGCCGGCCCTGAATCTCGCACAGATCTCCGAGTTCTCGCTGGTGGTGATCCAGACCGGCGTCGCCGACCATCACATCGCGGCGGAGACTGCGAATGCGGCCTCTTTCGCCTTCGTGGTGCTGGCGGTGCTCTCGACCTTCGTAATGACCCGCAGCGACGAGATCACCCGCTGGGCGATCGGCCCCCTGAAGCGGATCGGCCTGCGCGATCTCGACCACGGCAATGGCCAAGGCGAGGAAGGGCACGAGGGTCATGGCGAGGCCCGCCGCATCGTCATCCTCGGCTTTTTCCGTGCGGCGAGCGCGCTGCTGGCCGAGATCGAACGGCAGGCCCCGGTGCTGCTCGAGCAGATCACCGTGATCGACTTCAACCCCAATGTGTACCAGACGCTGCTCTCGCGCGGCCTGCACGTGATCTATGGCGATATCAGCAGCGCCGACACGCTGCTCCATGCCGGCGTCGGCAAGTCCGAGATGATCATCCTCAGCGTCCCGGATGCGCTTCTGAAGGGTGCCAGCAACGAGAAGCTGGTCCGCCACGTCCGCACCCTCAACCCGACCGCCATGATCGTTGCCACGGCCGATCTGTTGTCGGATGTGGACGAACTCTACGCGGCCGGCGCCAGCTATGTCACCGTGACCCGGCTCAGCGACGCCCATGAGTTGTTCACGGTGATCGAGGCCGCCCAAGCCGGCCTGTTGGCCGACAAGCGTGCCGAGCTCGATCAGCGGCTCGGCGAGCGCCGCGAAGTGCTGCCCTGACCGAGCCCGGCTGGCTTCTCACCGGGGCTTTTCCGCGCCCATATGCCTGATCTCCCCGGTGCAAGCCGCCCGTCGGGCAGGGCTGCGGTCCGGCATATGTGGTTGCGCCGGGGACACTAGCGCCCCGGCCCAAGTCCGGCTAAGCCTCCGGGCCATAACCGATAGAGATTGGGAAATGCCGGATAACGTCCAGGAAGTCTTGCAGGCCTTTGCCCGGGGTGAGCTCGTGGTCGTCACCGACGACGATGACCGCGAGGGTGAGGGCGATCTGATCGTCGCCGCCTCGTTCTGCACCGCGGAGAAGATGGCATTCATCATCCGCCACACTTCCGGCATCGTTTGCGCGCCGATCACCACCGAAGACGCGCGCCGCCTGCGGCTCGATCCGATGGTGGCCCACAACGATTCCGCGCACACCACCGCATTCACGGTCTCGATCGATTATAAGCCCGACGGCGGCACCGGCATCTCGGCCGAGGAGCGCGCCTCGTGCTGCCGCGCGCTGTCCAATCCCAACGCCGGCGCCAACGACTTCGCCCGTCCCGGCCACATCTTCCCGCTGATCGCCAAGGACGGCGGCGTGCTGCTGCGCTCCGGCCATACCGAGGCCGCGGTCGATCTGTGCAAGCTCTCCGGCCTGCCGCCGGTCGGCGTCATCAGCGAGTTGATGAACGACGACGGCAGCGTGATGAAGGGCGAGCAGGTCGCCCGCTTCGCCGCCCAGCACAAGCTCAAGCACGTCACTATCGCCGACATGATCGCCTACCGCCAGGTGCGCGAGAAGCTGATCGAGCGGGTCTCGACCTTCGTCACCGAGAGCCCGATCGGGCCGCTGCAGGGCTATGCCTACCGCTCGCCGTTCGATTCCATCGCCCACGTCGCCTTCGTCTACAATGGCGTCGGCGACGGCAAGAACGTCCTGACACGCTTCCACAAGCCGAACATCGTCAAGGACATCTTCACCGGCCACAAGCGCATGGCGGCGGTGCTCGAGCATTTCAAGACATCGGGTCGTGGCGTTCTGGTCTATCTGCGCGACGGTGCTGCCGGTGTCCCCGTGGCGCCGCTGCCCGATGAGAGCGCGACCGAGGCTGACCGCAACCGCCAGTGGCGCGAAGTCGGCGTCGGTGCACAGATCCTGCGCGATCTCGGCGTCACCTCGATCCGGCATCTCACCTCCTCGGTGCACGACTACAAGGGCCTTTCGGGCTTCGGCATCGAGATCGTCGCCAACGAGCTGCTCGAAAGCTAGCGCTGTCATCTCAGGGTGCGCGAAGCGCATCCCTAGGGGCGCGAAGCGCATCCCCCGAGGCGCGCCTCGCAGGTCCCCGGGATTCACGCAGACCCGATCATCTGCAACGCAATTGCACTTGTTGCCGCGGCGCTTTACGTTGTCGGGCAAATTTTGACGGAACCAGACGAAAGGACGTTTCATGACCGCGCGCCCTCAGGCCAAGGACAAGCCGGCTTCGGCTTCTTTCCAATGGGACGATCCGTTCCTGCTCGACGAGCAGCTCACCGAAGACGAGCGCATGGTGCGCGACACCGCGCGCGCCTACGCCCAGGACAAGCTGCTGCCGCGCGTCGCCAAGGCCTATCTCGAAGAGAAGACGGATCGCGAGATCTTTAACGAGATGGGCGAGCTCGGGCTGATCGGCATCACGTTGCCGGAGGAATATGGCTGCGCCAACGCCGGCTATGTCGCCTATGGTCTCGTCGCGCGCGAGATCGAACGGGTCGATTCCGGCTATCGCTCGATGAACTCGGTGCAGTCCTCGCTGGTGATGTATCCGATCTACGCCTATGGCGACGAGAACCAGCGCAAGAAGTACCTGCCGAAGCTCGCCAGCGGCGAGTGGGTCGGCTGCTTCGGGCTGACCGAGCCTGACGCCGGCTCCGATCCGGCCGGCATGAAAACCCGCGCCGAGAAGGTGTCGGACGGCTATCGCCTGACCGGCAGCAAGATGTGGATCTCGAACGCGCCGATCGCCGACGTGTTCGTGGTCTGGGCCAAGTCGGCCGCGCACGACAACCAGATCCGCGGCTTCGTGCTGGAGAAGGGCATGAAGGGCCTGTCGGCACCGAAGATCGGCGGCAAGCTGTCGCTTCGCGCCTCCATCACCGGCGAGGTCGTGATGGACGGCGTCGTGGTTCCGGAAGACGCGCTGCTGCCCAACGTCTCCGGCCTGAAGGGCCCGTTCGGCTGCCTCAACCGCGCCCGCTACGGCATCTCCTGGGGCGTGCTCGGCGCGGCCGAGGACTGCATGCACCGCGCCCGCCAATACACGCTCGACCGCAAGCAGTTCGGCAAGCCGCTCGCTGCGACCCAGCTCGTGCAGAAGAAGCTCGCGGACATGCAGACCGAGATCGCGCTGGGTCTTCAGGGCTCGCTGCGCGTTGGTCGCCTGATGGACGAGGGTAAGTTCGCGCCCGAGATGATCTCGATCATGAAGCGCAACAATTGCGGCAAGGCGCTCGACATCGCCCGCGTCGCGCGCGACATGCATGGCGGCAACGGCATCTCGATCGAGTATCACGTGATGCGCCACGTCCATAACCTCGAGACCGTCAACACCTACGAAGGCACCCACGACGTCCACGCCCTGATCCTGGGCCGCGCGATCACGGGCATTCAGGCGTTTTTCTGAGCAAACCGCCCGAATGGGCGATGCGGCTGAACTCTCGAATTGCGTCATGGCCGGGCAGAAGCGCGAAGCGCGTCTTCGCGCTAGACGTCCCGGCCATCCACGTCTTAGACCACGCGAAGAACGTGGATGCCCGGCACAAGGCCGGGCATGACGAAGTCAGCAAGATATGAGCAAGCCATGTCCGACAATGACGACGTCCCGTTCAACCGCGACTTTCCGCTGAAGCCCGGCATCGTCGAGGAAGTCCGCCCCGGCGTGCGGCGGGTGCTCTGTAACAATCCGAGCCCGTTCACTTTCACCGGCACGGTCAGCTACATCGTGGGCCGGGGCAATGTCGCGATCATCGATCCCGGTCCGGACGACGAGGCGCATGCGGCGGCGCTGCTCGATGCTGTCAGCGGCGAGACGGTGAGCCATATCTTCGTCACCCACACCCACCGCGACCATTCGCCGAACACCGCGCGGATCAAGCGGGTAACAGGCGCGCCAGTTTACGCCGAAGGCCCGCACCGCGCCTCGCGCCCGCGTTTTGAGAGCGAGAAGCACAACCCGGAATCCGGCGCCGACCGCGACTTCGCGCCCGATATCAGGATCGCCCATGGCGACGTGGTCGAAGGCGACGGCTGGCGGCTCGAGGCCGTGGCGACACCCGGTCATACCGCCAATCACCTTGCGTTTGCCTGGCCCGAGCGGAAATTCAACTTCGTCGGCGATCACGTGATGGGGTGGTCGACCTCGATCGTGGCGCCGCCCGACGGCTCGATGATCGACTACATGGAATCGCTGGATCGTCTCGCCGCGCGCAAGGAGGACGTGTATTTCTCTGGCCACGGCCCCGAAATTCCGGACGGTCCGCGCTTCGTGCGTTTCCTGATCCGCCACCGCAAGGCGCGCGAGGCCTCCATCCTGCACCGCCTTGCCAAGGGCGAGACCGACATCCCGACCATGGTCCGGGCGATCTATATCGGCATCGATCCGAGGCTCACCACCGCGGCAGGCTATTCCGTGCTGGCGCATCTGGAAGATCTGGTCGCCCGCGGCGTGGTGGCGACGGATGGCGATCCCGTGATTGGCGGGACCTATCGGATGGCGAACGCCTAGCGTTCCGTTACTTCTTCACAGTTTTCGCCGGCGCCTTCGGCGGCGCCACCGGCGTCTTCTTCACCGGCTTGAGTGCGTCGGCATCGGCGGCGGTGTTGAGATCGTCGATGAATTTCTTCACGCGCGCGGCGTTGCTGCCGAGGTCGCTCTCGAAATAGCGCGAGGCGGAGCGGATATCGACGCGGGAATCCTCGCCGTCGGGCACGACGCGGATCGCGATGTCCTCGCGGAACCCCATGATCGGCGAGCGCGCCACCGCCTCGATGCGGCCGATGCGGCGCGGCGGCTGCGGCGCGCGCTCGTCGATGACAAGCCATTTGCGCTTGTTGACGAGCTGAAGCGCGATCGCATAGGCGCGGTCGACCGAAATCTCGAGCTCGATCGGCTCGATATCAGGGTAGAACTGACGCTGCTGCTCGGCCGAATAGAGGCCGGCATACACCGCGGTATTGGCACCATCGCCGGTGCGCAGGCGGGCCAGCGCGTCGAAGCGCGGCGGGTCGATTGGGTCGGTGGTAATGTCGTGGATCGCCGGCAGCTTGCGGTATTGCAGGCCGAGATAGGCGGGATAGGCGAGGATCGCGCCGTCGATCAGGAAGGCAAGCAGGATGCGCGCCATGCCGCGCGAGCCGTTCTGCCAGATCGCGGCAAAGCCGGCGAGCCCGAACAGGATCGAGAGCGCCGCAATCCCGAGCCCGCCGAAGAATGTCGCGAGTGCCGGCTTCATCTCCAGGAAGCCGAACCGGACGATAATGATCGAGACCACCACCGCCACCACCGCAAACACAGCCAGATTGCGCGCCCAACTCGCGAGACTGGACACGGGCTCCGACTGATAGGGAGCGGAAAACCTGCGGGCCATCGGGTGAGCTCTGCCGGGGTCTTGAGGGCGATGCCGGCCGATCGGGCACGACGATGGGCCGTTGAGACCACGGCCCCGAGGCAAATTCAAGGGTTCCCGGGATGTTACGGCCTGTCATCCCGGTTCGATGCCGTTGGCATCGCCCGGAATGACGGTGTTTGGTTTGGCCGGCTACGCCGCCGCGTTCGGGAAGCGGTATTCTTTGAACCGATCGCGCAGCGCGGTCTTCAGGATCTTGCCCGTCGCGGTGTGGGGTATGCCGTCGACGAAGGCAACGTCGTCGGGCATCCACCATTTGGCGATCTTGCCGTCCATGAACTTCAGGATGTCCTCGCGGCTGGCCTGCTGGCCCTGCTTGAGCTGCACGATCAGCAGCGGACGCTCGTCCCATTTGGGGTGGAACACGCCGATCACGGCGGCTTCCGCCACGGCGGGATGACCGACGGCGAGGTTTTCCAGCTCGATCGAGGAGATCCACTCGCCGCCCGACTTGATCACGTCCTTGGAGCGGTCGGTGATCCGCATATAGCCGGCTTCGTCGATGGTCGCGACGTCGCCGGTGTCGAAGAAGCCGTCCTCGTCGAGAATGTCAGTGTCGACCCGGTAATAGGCCTTGGCGACGGCCGGGCCGGCGACCTTGAGGCGGCCGAAGGTCGTGCCGTCCCACGGCAGCTCCTTGCCGGCATCGTCGGTGATCTTCATCTCGACGGCAAACGGCGCGTAGCCCTGCATCTGGAGCACGTCGAGCCGCGCCTCGCCGATCGCATTCTGGAACGGCGGCTTCAGCGCCGCGACGCTGCCGATTGGGCTCATCTCGGTCATGCCCCAGGCGTGGCGGACGTTCGAGCCCATGTCGAGGAAGGCCTTGATCATCGAGCGCGGCATCGCCGAGCCGCCGCAGATCACCATCTTCAGGTCCGGCAGCTTCAGATTGTTGGCGGTCATGTGCTGGAGCAGCATCAGCCACACCGTGGGCACGCCGGCGGTATGCGTCACCCTCTCGGTCGAGAGCAGCTCATAGACCGAGGCGCCGTCGAGCTTGGCGCCGGGCATGACGAGCTTGGTGCCCTGCGAGGGCGCGGAGAAGGCGATGCCCCAGCTGTTGGCGTGGAAGAGCGGCACAACGGGAAGCATGGTCTCGGAGGCGCTGGTGCCGAGCGCGTCGACATTGTTGGCCATCAGCGCGTGCAGCACGTTGGAGCGATGCGAATACAGCACGCCCTTGGGGTCGCCGGTGGTGCCTGATGTGTAGCACATCGCGGCCGCCGTGTTCTCGTCAAAGTCCTTCCATTTAAACTTGCCGTCGGCCTCCGCAATCCAGTCCTCGTAGGCGACCACGTTCTTCAGCGTCGTCTGCGGCATGTGCGCCTTATCGGTGAGCACGACGTAGCGTTCCACGCTCGTCAGCTTGTCGGCGATCTTCTCCAGGACCGGAATGAACGTGATGTCGGTCATCACGATGCGGTCCTGCGCATGGTTGATGATCCAGGCAATCTGCTCGGGGAAAAGGCGGGGATTGACGGTATGGCAGATGGCGCCGATCCCCATGATGCCGTACCAGACCTCGAGATGGCGCCAGGTGTTCCAGGCGATCGTTGCGACACGGTCGCCGAGCTTGATGCCGTCGCGCTCCAGCATCTGCGAAACCTTGAGCGCCCGCTTGTGGATATCGGCATAGGTGGTGCGATGGATCGGTCCCTCGACCGATCGCGTCACGACCTCCTGCTTGCCATGAATCTTGGCGGCGTGTTCGATGATCCGGTGGCAGAGCAGGGGCCAGTCTTGCATCAAACCAAGCATTCCGTCGTTCCTCCGAGAAGCCGCTGGGCGGATTGTCGCTCTCAGCGTTGGGCCAAAGAATTGTCATGAGTCTTAGCCTGCCCGCCTTTCGCCGCAAATGGTCTTGTCGCGGCTATATGTCCATCGGCGCGGCAATGGTTACCGTCGCGCTCGGGCTCGGAGACCCGGCAGAGGCGCGCAAATATGGGTCCCCGCTGGATATCTTTGGTATTGCCGCACCACGGTCGCGCGCGGCGGTTCATTCCGGCAATATCTCTGGCAAGATCCCGCTCCCGAGGCCTCGCCCCGAGGAGGCGCCCAAGGCCTCAGCAAAGGCATCGGACGAGGCTCCTGCGAAGACCGAGGGCAAGCCTTCTGCGGACAAACCTGGCGCCGCCAAGCCCGCCGAGGCCGCGCCGCCGCCCGAGAAGCAGGCCTCGGCGTGCCGCCTCGCGCTGACCGAGGAGATTGCGATCGCGCCCTCGATCCCGGATATCCGCGGCCCCGGCGCCTGCGGCGGTGAGGATCTGGTGCGGCTCGAAGCCATCGTGCTGCCGGACAAGCGCAGGGTGGCGGTCAAGCCGGCGGCGATCCTCCGCTGCACCATGGCGTCCGCAATCGCCGACTGGGTGCGCAAGGACGTGGTGCCGCTGGCCGCGAGCCTCGGCTCGACCATCAGCGATCTCGACAATTTCGACAGCTTCGAGTGCCGCGGCCGCAACCGCGTTGTCGGCGCCATGCTGTCCGAGCACGGCAAGGCCAATGCGATCGATGTCCGCGCCATCAAGCTCGCTAACGGGCAGTCGATCGGCCTGACCGATCGCACCATGTCGCGCGAGGTGCGCGAGCGCGTGCTGCATTCGGTCTGCTCGCGCTTTTCGACCGTGCTCGGCCCCGGCTCGGACTGGTACCACGAGGACCATATCCATCTCGACCTCGCGCAGCGGCGCAACGACTACCGGATATGTCAGTGGAACGTCTGGGATCCCCTGCCGCAGGTTGCCCCGCTGCTGCCGGCGGAACGGCCCGAGGAGGCGCCGCCACGTGAGGTCGCGGCCAAACCTGAAGCGAAGCCCGAGGCCAAGCAAGGAATGGACGACGAGGCGGCGGAGACATCTCCTGCGCCCGCGAACAAGCCTGCGGCCGACGGCAACAAAACCCAGCCACACAGGCCGGCAACAAAAAAGCGCCGGTGAAACCGGCGCTTTTGAATGTCTGAGATCAGGAACCTGATCAGTAGCTGCCCGCTTGGCCGGTTTGGCTGCTGCCGAGCGCAAGCCGTGAATTGTAGGGCGAGTCGCCGTGCTTGGGCTCGAGCACCACAACGAGGGTGCCGACCTTGACGCGATCATAGAGATCGATCGCGTCCTCGTTGGTCAGGCGGATGCAGCCCGACGAGATCGAGGCACCGATATATTCCGGCTGGTTGGTGCCGTGAATGCGGAACAATGTGTCCTTGCCGCCGGAGTAGAGATACATCGCGCGGGAGCCCATCGGATTGTCCGGACCGGGGGCGACGAAGGTGGGCACGCCCAGGCGCGAAATTTCGCCGGGGGTGGGGTGCCAGGCCGGCCACTCGGTCTTGCTGCCCACCTTGGCGATGCCCGACCAAGCCATCGCTTCTTCACCGACGGTGATGCCGTAGCGGATCGCCTTGCCGCCATCCATGACGTAGTAGAGGTAATGGTTGTCGGAATCGACCACGATCGAGCCCGGCGATTCCTTGCGGTGGTAATCGACGATAGCGCGGCGGAACGGCTCTGCGACCGCAGTTTTCTCATACCTGACCTTGGCGAGGAGTTCCTTGTCTTTCGGCTTGAACGCCTTGGTGTCGGTCGCCTCGTAATGTGTGGCCTGCATGCAGCCCGACAGCATCAGGCCAGCGGCCAAAATACCCAGCGTAACTTTCAGCGACGACATGATTTGGTTCCAATCAACAACAGCAAGCTTTCGCAGGGCTTGAGCAAGCCCAATTCCACGATTCCGTTGGCCCTATTATCGTTGAAATCTGCCACAATTCCAGCCTTACGAAGCTTCTCCCGCGCTGCAAGACCTTACCTGTGGCTTTTCTGCCGCAAGTTTTGCGGGCCAGAGTCGGTTTCTGGGCAAAACGGGCGCATGTGTCGATTCTGTGCCACAGTTGGGCCACGGCGTCGCCACAAATGCAAACGCCCCGTTAATGTGCTTGTCATCATCAACTTGTCAGAATCGCGCTAAGGGCTGTCAGTCTGTCGCAGGCCCCTCCTGGAGTTGTGCATGTTTTCTGTGTTTGTTCCCTCCGAGTCCTCCCTCAAGAAGGCCATCGTCGAGGATCTCGCGGCAGTCCCGGAGCATGCGGTCTGGATCGACCTGGTCAACCCGACTGCGGCCGAGGACAAAGCCGTCGAGAAGCTGTCGGGGATCGCGATCCCGACCCGGGAGGACATGCAGGAGATCGAGATCTCCAGCCGCCTCTATATGGAGAACGGCGCGCGCTACATGACCGCGACGCTGATGTGCCACTCCGATACCGATATGCCCCGGACCACGGCGGTGACCTTCATTCTCGGCGACCACCGCTTGGTAACGGTGCGCTATGACCAGCCCAAGCCCTTTGCGCTGGTCGAGGCCAAGCTGGCCCGTTCCTGCACGCCGGCCATCACCGGCGAGATGGTGCTGATGGAACTGCTCGATGCCGTGATCGACCGCTGCGCCGACATCCTGGAGCGCTGCGGCGCCGAGATCGATCAGGTCTCGCATGACATCTTCGAGCCGGAGAGCGAGCGCCACGGTCACGCCAAGCAATATTCGCAAATCCTGATCTCGATCGGCCGCAAGGGCGACCTGACCTCCAAGGTTCGCGAGAGCCTGGTCTCGATCGGCCGCGTCGTCGCCTTCCTCTCGGCGGTGGTGGAGGGCGTGAAATGGTCGAAGGACATGCGTGAGCAGCTCAAGACCATGCAGCGAGACGTCGTCTCGCTGACCGACCACGCCTCCTACCTCTCCAGCAAGATCACCTTCGTGCTCGACGCCATGCTCGGCGTCGTCAATCTCGAGCAGAACAACATCATCAAGCTGTTTTCGGTCATGGCGGTTGTCCTGATGCCGCCGACGCTGATCGCCTCGATCTACGGCATGAATTTCAAAGCGATGCCGGAACTCGAATGGGCGCACGGCTATCCGTACGCGCTGGTCTTGATGTTGATCGCGGCGATCGTTCCCTATTGGATCTTCAAGTGGAAGAAGTGGCTGTAATAGCTACCGAGACCTTACGCGGGACGCAGAGACACAGTGTCTGGTGTCGCAGAATAGAGCGGGATTGCGGCCGCACGGCGATGTGTGCTCGCCGCCCCAATTCCTCCGGTAAAATTTGAGCGGTGGGCTGAACGTTTGCGCGAAACTTGTCTGCGATAAGGAGCAGGTAAGCCGCGAGGAACAGCCATGGTTGAAAAACACATAACGACGCCCCCCAACGTCATCGATCTGGCGAGCTATCGCCACGTCGCGACGAGCGGCAAGGCGTCGTCGATGTCGGCACGCATGTGCCGGCACTGTGGTGCTCCGCTGCTCGATGGCGAGAACGACGACGACTGCTCGACTGCAATCAGCACGGCCGCTCCGCAGCCACGCGAGAGGTCACGTCGGATTCGACTCGATTGAGGAACGGAAGCCAAGGGCGATCCAGGTCTTGCGGCGGCGTTGTCTGGATCGCCTTGCTTCCGCCCTTCGGCAAATCAGCTAGCGCTTCACGATCTGCGCCGTCGAGACGATGGTCTCGGCCACGACCCCGTTGCGGCTGAAAGCAGCCAGCTGCTCCCTGACGTCGCGTAGGATCGCCTCGACATTGTCGCCCAATGCATCTGGTGATGACGACGAATAGGTCAGCGTGCGCCGCGTCAGGTCCTCCACGCCAACTACGTGGCTGGTCTCGACCGTAACGAGTTCGGTGGGCTGAAAGGCGCTGCCGCGAAAGAACGCTGGCAAATCGCGATGGGTGCGCGTGCCCCTGCCTGCCTCCTCCCAGAGCTTGGCCGGCGACCAGCGGCGGCGTACGTCGTTGTAGCTATCGAGCCACGGGTTTCTGCCGTCGGTGGCCGAGAACGAGGCGCAGATCAGAATTGCGCCACCGCGCGCAACCAGCCGATCGAGCCGAGCAAGCGTCGGCTCACGATCCATCCAATGCAGCGCGCGCCCGATCGTCACGATGTCGAAGCTGATGTCGGGGCTGAGCATCTCGACCTTGCCTTCGATCAGCGTGAGTGCGTGGCCTGCGCTCGCAGCCGCGCGTCGCGCCGCATCGAGCATGGCAGGTTCTGGATCGACGCCGACGATGCGGCCGACATAGGGCGCAAAGCCGAGCGCCAGCAGCCCAGGTCCGGTGCCGAGGTCGATCAAGCTGCTTTGCGTGGAGAGGCCCAGCTTTTCCGCGACGCTGCGAAAGAACTCGCTCGGGTAGGGCGGCCGCAAATGCTCGTAGAGTGCGGCAGTGCTTGCGAACCGGCCCATGCTTGGCGCGCCTTGCCTACACGTGCTGGCCGCCGTTGATGTGGATCTCGGCGCCGTTGACGTAAGAACTGGTGTCCGTGCACAGCACGTAGATGATCTTGGCGACCTCGTCGGGCGTGCCGAGCCGGTGCATCGGGATCTGCTGGTCGACGATCTTCTCGGTGCCCGGCGATAGGATCGAGGTGTCGATCTCGCCCGGCGCGATCGCGTTGACGCGCACGCCGACGCGGCCGAAGTCGGAGGCCATCTCGCGCGTCAGGGACGCAAGCGCGGCCTTCGAGGTGGCGTAGGCCGCGCCCGCGAAGGGATGCACGCGCGAGCCCGCAATTGAGGTGACGTTCACGACAGAGCCCTTGGCCGTCTTCAGTTCCTCGATCAGCCCGCGCGCCATCATGATCGGCGCGAAGAAATTGACATTGAACACGTGCGTCCAGGTGTCGAGGTCGGTGTCGATCGAGCCGAGCCTTGAGCCGCCGGCGCCCTTCGGTGAGATCGCGGCGTTGTTGACCAGCGCATGCAGCATGCCGCCTTCGAGACGGTCGCGGATGTCGGAGATCGCGCGGGTGGTATCAGCGGGGGTGGCGAGGTCGACCTGGATGTGGTCCTCAGGGCCCGCGTCCCACGGACAATCCTCCGGGAACGGATGCCGCGAGCAGGTGATCACGCGCCATCCGGCCGAGGAGAAACGGATCACGGTGGCATGGCCGATGCCGCGGCTAGCCCCGGTCAGGAGCAGCGTGCGGCGCGGCGCATTGGAAGGCTGCGGCATGAAGGTCTTTCAGGTTGGAGCATGATCCGGACCCGGAGGGGCTTTCCGAAAAGATCATGCTCGAACAAAACACTAGGGATACATCCGCGTCTTGGACCATTTCTGGCCGGCCGCGTCACGGCGAAATTCGATGCGGTCGTGCAGGCGGAATGGGCGGTCGTGCCAGAACTCGATACGCGACGGCGTGATACGCCAGCCGCTCCAGCCCGGCGGCCGTGGCACCTCGCCGATGATGTGCTTGGCGGCGACCTTGGCGATCGCCTGCTCGAAGGCGAAGCGGCTCTCCAGCTCCTGCGACTGCTTGCTCGCCCAGGCGCCGATCTGCGCCTGCTTCGGCCGGGTCGCGAAATAGGCGTCGGCCTCGGCCTCGGTCACCGGCGTCACGTTGCCGCGGATGCGGACCTGACGGCGCAGCGACTTCCAGTGAAAAAGTAACGCCGCCTTAGGATTTGCGGCGAGTTCGCGGCCCTTCTGGCTGGCGATGTGGCTGTAGAAGACGAAACCATCAGTATCGAAGCCCTTCATCAGCACCATGCGCACGTCCGGCAGGCCATCGGGATCGACGGTCGCGAGCGCCATGGCGTTCGGATCGTTCGGCTCGCTCTTGATGGCTTCGTTCAGCCAGGCCTCGAACAGCGCAAAGGGCTCCTCGGCGGCGGTGAAATCACCGGATGTTAAGGGTGTCTGGTGTTTCATCGAGCTCGTGTCGGTCATGTCTGGGGTCCGAGTTGCGTCCTGCGGTCCAAAACGCGTCGTTGTCTGCTACCGCCCTATATAGGGTATGGGGACGCGTTGGCCTATTGGCGATCCGGCCGTCCGGCTTCGTCATGACGATCATTCTGATCGGGCTCGGCGCCGGCGGCTGCAGCTTTTCCCGCAATGACAAGAGTGCCTACGCCAAGGCCGACGACAGCGACCTCACCGGCTCGATCGCGATGCCGGCCAAGGCGCCGACCGACACCGATCTGGCCTTCGCCCGCAACGCTGCCTCCGACGTCCTCAGCAAGAACGACAAGGATTCCAGCCAGCATTGGGAGAATCCCGAAACCGGGGCGCGCGGTTCGGTCACGCCGATCGCGCAATCCTATGCCGCTGAAGACGGCCGCAAGTGCCGCGACTTCCTGGCGAGCTACGTCAACGGCAGCACCGAAAGCTGGCTCCAGGGTGCGGGCTGCCAAAGCAGCCGTGGCAGTTGGGAGATTCATACGCTAAAGCCGTGGCGGAGCTAGGAATCGCTTCACCAGGCTAGTTGCAAAAATACCACTCGCCCCCCACATGAGGCTCAAGTGGGGCGGGGAGCCCTTTGAACAATTCGATTTCTTGAAGGAGACGTGACGGATGCGCGACCCCTATGAGGTCTTGGGGGTGCCGCGGAGCGCCAACGCTGCCGCGATCAAGAGCGCCTATCGCAAGCTTGCCAAGAAGCACCATCCCGACAGCAACAAGAACGACCCGAAGGCGGCCGAGCGCTTCGCTGAGCTCAATACGGCCAACGAGATCCTCGGCGACGAGGACAAGCGCAAGCAATTCGACCGCGGCGAGATCGACGCCGACGGCAAGCCGCGCTTCCAGGGTTTTCCGGGCGGCGGCGGTGGACCGCGCGGGCGTGCGGGTCCCGGCGGGTTCGAGAGCTATACTTTCCGCGGCGGCGGCGCGGGCCCTGGTCCGGGCGGCGGCGCGTTCGAGGACATCCTCAACAGCATGTTCGGCGGTGGGCCGCGTCCGCGCCCCGGGGCCGGCGGCGGTGCCCAGTTCGAATTCGACACCGGCGGGATCGGGCTCGATCTCGACGTCAATGTCGCCATGACCGTCTCGCTGGAGGAGGCGGTGAAGGGCGGCGAGAAGCGCGTCCGGCTGCCGAATGGCAAGGAACTCAACGTCAAGATTCCGGCCGGCGTCACCGAGGGCCAGCAGATCCGGTTGCGGGGGCAGGGCGAGAGCGCTCAGGGCCATCCGCCCGGCGATCTCCTGATCACGATCAGCATCGCGCCGCATCCGTTCTTCAAGATCGAGGGCGCCGATCTCAGGATCGACCTGCCGGTCACGCTTTACGAGGCGGTGCTTGGCGGCAAGGTCCGCGTGCCCACCCTCGGCAATGCCGTGGAACTGTCGGTCCCGCAAAACACCTCCAGCGGTCGGACCTTCCGCCTTAAGGGCAAGGGACTGCCAAAAGCTGGTGGAACCGGGGATCTCTTCGTCACCATCAGGATTATGCTACCGGACGGGAACGACGCCGAGCTTGAAGCATTGATGGAGAAGTGGCGGGACCAGCACCCCTACAATCCACGTAGCGGGCTTGGTTAAGCGTGATCCGGAAAATGTGAAGGGGTTCTCCTAAAGACTGAGAGCGTCGTCCGTCGAGATGATGCTCATCATATGCCCGAGGCGTGGTAGCCCTTCTTGGTCCACGTGCTCGACGTGTCGGCTGTCCGGCGGGGTAGCCGATAAAAAGGTGCGGCCTCGAGAGGGGGACCAGCGCGGTACCAAAAACCCCAATCGAGGCCGCCCGCGTCGATCGGCGGATCGAACGCTGCTCATTTTCGCGTGATCATCCGGTGCGATAATGAGACGCGCCGATGTCTTGATTCCAAATTTTCAATGTCGGAATCGAGGCACCGCGTTTGCGTGGTTGTCTAGGTGCCGCTTTTCTCTGCCTGGTCGTAGACCGCCTGCGCCACTTTGGTCAGCCGATCCCGGTCGCCGCCACCGCTGACGACGTAGCCGACGCCGCGCTCCGACCAGAACAGCGCCCCGTCCTTGTCCGTTCTGGCGTAGCGCATCTGCGTCGCGCCATTCTCGGTCTTGGCGGTGTAGATCGTGTACCGCTCGCCCGAGGCGCCCTCATACATCAGGAACGACGCCGGCCCGTTCGGCCCCGGCAAAAGCCGGCCACCGACGAGCTTCAGTCCACTCGCCTCCAGGTTCGGTGCAAACACGGTCCAGCCGCAGCGTCTGGTCAGCCAAGCCTGGAGGTGGTCGCGCTCGTTGCCGCCGACCTCGACGGGATGGCGAACCTCGACGACATAGAGGCGGTGGGCGTCGAGCGCGTCAGTCGTAAAACTCTGGAAGGTCGAGGGCGCGTTGGCGGCGCCATGCCCCAGCCAGCCGGCGGTGCCGCCGGCGACGAAGGCCACCAGCACGGCCGCGGCGGCGCCATAGAGCCAGTGCCGCGGGCGGCGCTCCAGCCGTTCGAGCTCGAGCCGCGCCGGCACCGGCTCCTGGGCGACGGAATCGTAGCGGGCGTGCAGCATCTCGGCCATGGCGCGCCAGGACTGCACGCGCTCGCCATCCTCAGGCTGCGCGGCAAGCCAGGCCTCGACGTCGGCGCGGCGCTCGGCCGGCAGCTCGCCGTCGACATAGGCGTGCAGTTCGTCCTCGGTCACTGGGATCTTGCGGTCGTTCATATCGATCGTCTCTGGCTCTGCGGCCCAAAATGTTCTTCGTGGTTCAACTGCGCCGCTTCCCATGCCATGCAGGAGAAACGACCGGCGCGATGCATCAATCCTGCCATCATTTCACCCGCCTGAGCGCCGGGCGCTCACCCTCCAGCGAGGCTTTGACGTGGGCGCGGGCGCGTGCCAGGCGCGACATCACGGTGCCGATCGGCACGCCCTGGATGTCGGCGACCTCGCGGTAGCTCATGCCCTCCAGCATCACCAGGAGCAGCACCGAGCGTTGCTCCTCGACGAGCGTCGCCAGCGCCCTCTCGATATCGCGCCCTTCGGCTTCGGTCCCGCTGGCATCCGGGTTGTTCTCCGTCAGCTGCGTGAATTGCGGCCGCCGTGCCAGCGAGCGCCGCCGGTTCTTGTTGAGGTTGGTCAGGATCGTATAAAGCCAGCTCCTGACATCGCCCCCGAGGAACAGGCGCTCCGAACGCAGCGCCCGCACCAGCGTATCCTGCACAAGATCGTCGGCCGCATCCGCCTCGCGCGTGAGCGCGCGGGCGTAGCGGCGCAACGCCGGGATCATGGCTTCAACGCTTTGGCGAAACGCACTCATTGCGGTCTTGACGTCCTGATGTTCGGCGCGAGCGCCACAACGATCATAACACCCGAGCGGAACGGCTATTCCGGCGCTTGAAACAGCGTTAACGCCGCGTATTAGGACTGTACCGCAACGGAGGGCTGGTGTACCTCCAAACCTCACCGGGAGCTCGACGGGACGTTAGCAAAATGGCGCAGAATTCAGGTCTGATGCAGGGCAAGCGGGGCGTGGTCCTCGGCGTTGCCAACAACCGCTCGATCGCCTGGGGCATTGCCAAGGCATGCCACGCGGCCGGCGCCGAGCTTGCCTTCACCTATCAGGGCGATGCGCTGAAGAAGCGCGTCGAGCCGCTCGCCGCCGAGATCGGCGGGCTCGTGCTGGGCCATTGCGACGTCACCGATGCCGCGACCATCGATGCAGCGTTCGCGGTGCTGAAGGAGAAGTGGGGCAAGATCGACTTCCTGGTGCATGCGATCGCCTATGGCGAGCAGCTCGACGGCCGCTACGTCGACACCACGCAGGAGAATTTTTCGAAGTCCATGCTGATCTCCTGCTACTCGTTCACGGCGGTGGCGCAGCGCGCCGAGAAGTTGATGACCGACGGTGGCTCCCTCATCACGCTCAGCTATTACGGCGCCGAGAAGTGGATGCCGCATTACAACGTCATGGGCGTCGCGAAAGCGGCGCTCGAAGCGAGCGTGCGTTACCTCGCCGCCGATCTCGGCGAGAAGAACATCCGCGTCAACGCGATCTCGGCGGGGCCGATCAAGACGCTCGCTGCGTCCGGCATCGGCGATTTCAGATATATCCTGAAGTGGAACGAGGCCAACGCACCGCTGCGGCGCAACGTCTCCACGGAAGACGTCGGCGGCAGCGCGCTGTATTTCCTCTCCGACCTTTCGCGCGGCGTCACCGGCGAGGTGCACCACGTCGATTCCGGCTATCACGTACTCGGCATGAAGCGCCCGGACGCGCCGGACATTTCGTTCGGCGGGAAGGACTAACTTTTCACCCAGCAATGCCCGTGCCCACGATCTATTACCTTCGCCACGGCGAGACCGAGTGGAATGCGCTCGGGAGGCTTCAGGGCATCAAGGACATTCCGCTGAACGCGCGCGGTCGCGGTCAGGCCGTGCAGGCCGGCGGTATTCTCGCCGATCTGTTCAAGCGCGAGGGCCGCGACAAGGCTGCATTACCCTACGTGTCGAGTCCGCTTGGCCGCGCGCGAGAGACCATGGAACTGGCGCGGAGCAAGCTCGAACTGCCGACTGCGGACTATGCGCTCGACGATCGCCTGCGCGAGATCGGCTACGGCACCTGGGAGGGACTGACGCTGGCCGAGAGCGAGGCCTCCGATCCCGAGATCTACGCCCGGCGCCTCGCCGACAAATGGACGGTCGGCCCCGCGGGCGGGGAGACCTACGCCGATGTCCAGGTCCGCGTGCGCGCCTGGTACGACCAGCTGCGGACCGACACCGTCGCGGTCGCCCATGGCGGGACCTGCCGGGCCCTGATGGTTTCACTCGGCCTGGAGACGCCGGCGAGCGCCGCCGAACTCTATATCGAGCAGGGCGCCGTCTACGTGTTCCGCGACGGGCGGCTGGAGAAGTTTAGTTAAGCCGGCTCGCCGTCTCCGTGGCGGCTGCGGGTTTGACCACCGGCGCCCCGCGCGTTACCACACGCGGGAACCGAGCCTGCGAGCAGCGATGTCCTTCAACACCTTCGGCCACATGTTCCGCGTCACGACCTTCGGCGAGAGCCATGGGGTGGCGATCGGCTGCGTGGTCGACGGCTGCCCGCCCATGATCCCGCTCGTCGAGGCCGACATCCAGGGTGATCTTGATCGCCGCCGGCCCGGCCAGTCGCGCTTCACGACCCAGCGTCAGGAGCCGGACCAGGTCAAGATCCTCTCGGGCGTGATGGCGCATCCGGAGACCGGCGTGCAGGTGACGACGGGCACGCCGATCGGGCTCCTGATCGAGAACACCGACCAGCGCTCGAAGGACTATTCCGAGATCAAGGACAAGTTTCGCCCTGGTCATGCCGACTTCACCTATGAAGCGAAGTACGGTCTGCGCGACTATCGCGGCGGCGGCCGCTCGTCGGCGCGCGAGACCGCGACGCGCGTTGCCGCCGGCGCGATCGCGCGAAAGGTGCTGCCCGACGTGAAAGTGCGCGGCGCGCTGGTGCAGATGGGGCCGCACAAGATCGACCGCGCGAAGTGGGACTGGGACGAGATTGCGAAAAACCCGTTCTTCTGTCCGGACAAGGACAAGGCCGCGTTCTTCGAGACCTATCTCGACGGCATCCGCAAGAGCGGCTCCTCGATCGGCGCGGTGATCGAGGTCGTCGCCGAAGGTGTGCCGGCCGGCCTTGGCGCGCCGATCTACGCCAAGCTCGATGCCGAGCTCGCCGCCGCAATGATGAGCATCAATGCGGTGAAGGGCGTCGAGATCGGCGCCGGCTTTGCCGCGGCCGAGCTCACCGGCGAAGAGAACGCCGACGAGATGCGCACCGGCAATGACGGCACGCGTTTTCTGTCCAATCACGCCGGCGGCGTGCTGGGCGGCATCTCCACGGGGCAGCCGGTGGTGGTGCGTTTCGCGGTCAAGCCGACCTCGTCGATCCTGCAGCCGCGTCTCACCGTCGATCGCAACGGCGCCGACACCGAGATCATGACCAAGGGCCGCCACGATCCCTGCGTCGGCATCCGCGCCGTCCCCGTCGGCGAAGCCATGATGGCCTGCGTGCTGGCGGATCATTTCCTGCGCGACCGCGGCCAGGTCGGGCGGTAGCGTTGCGCGAGGCGCTTGTACCGCGCCACTAGCCCGCCGCGCAGCTTGACGATCCCACAACTTCGTCCGCAAATGCGCGCATGGAAAGCTCCGAGCTCCAACGTATCACCAGCTGGCTGATCGACGGCACCTGGTCGTCGAAGACCCCGGCCGAGATGACGGCGGAAGCCTGCGAACGGATGGTCGCAGCCGGTCTGCCGCTATGGCGGTTCGGCATCTTCATCCGCACGCTGCATCCCGAAATTTTCGGTCGCAACTTCATCTGGCGGGAGGGCGAGGAGGTCGAGATCGGCACGGTCGATTTCGAGATCCTGCAGACGCCGGAATTCGCCAGAAGTCCGCTGCGGGTCGTGTTCGAGCAGGGACTTGAGGTGCGGGGACGCATGGACGATCCCGGCAGCAAGCATTTCCCTTTTTTCGACGATATGCGTGCCGAAGGCGTCACCGACTACGTCGCGACGCCAATGCAGTTTCTCGACGGCTCGGTCCACGCGACGAGCTGGACCACGCGCCATCCAGGCGGATTCACCGAGAAACACATCGCGGCGATCCACGCCATCATCAAACCGCTCGCGCGCATCACCGAGATCATCAGCCTGCGCCGCACCGCCGAGATGCTGCTCGACACCTATGTCGGCAATCGTGCCGGCGCGCGCATCCTTGGCGGTCAGATCCGCCGCGGCCACAACGACACCATGCAGGCTGCGATCTGGCTCTCCGATCTGCGCGGCTTCACCGCACTGTCGGACCGGCTGCCGGCCGAGACCGTGGTCGAGATCCTCAATCACTATTTCGATTGTCAGGTCGCCGCGATCCGGGGCCATGGCGGCGAGGTGCTGAAATTCATGGGCGACGGCCTGCTCGCGGTGTTCCCGATCGACGAATATGTCGGCGATGCCGCGCATGTCTGCACGCGGGTGCTGGAGGCGGCGCGCGAATCCCGCGCCAGCGTCGAGGCGCTCGCGTATCCTGTCGGCGACGCCGTCGAGCGCTTCCGCTTCGGTGTCGCGCTCCACGTCGGCAATATCCTCTACGGCAATATCGGCGGCGGCAACCGCCTCGACTTCACCTGCATCGGTCCCGCGGTGAACCTCGCCGCCAGGCTCGAGAAGATCACGGGTCGCCTGGGGCGGACCGTCGTGGCCTCGGAAATGTTCGCCAATGTCTGCCGCCACGACTGGCACGAGCTCGGCGAATTCCCGATCGCGGGCTTTTCAAAGGCGCAGCGCGTGTACGGGCTGACGGAGGAGAGGCCGGGGATGATGGCCTGAGGTCGTCCTCGGATGTCCGCCGCCGTCAACCTGGCGAGCAGAATTCAGGCGTTCGACGCCATCACCGACTTCAGCGGTACATCCAGCTGATAGACAAATCCGGATGGTTCGTAGGCCAGCCGCACCTGTCCGTTCAGTTGCTGGCCGAGCGACTCGATCATCCGGGTGCCGTAGCTCCGTCGCGTCGGCGGCGCCACCACGGGGCCGCCGCTTTCGCTCCACTTCAGGCGCAGCCTTTGCTCGATCTCGTCCACCGTCCATGCGATCTCGACATGGCCGGAGGAACTGGACAGCGCGCCGAATTTCGTCGTGTTGGTGCAGAGCTCATTGAACGTCATCGCGAGCGCTATCACGGCACCGGATGTGATCCTGAGGTCCGGGCCGTTGAAATGGAATCGTCGGCCCCCCTGACTGTCAAAGGGATCGGTGGCGCCGCTCAAGGTGTGAGTGAGGCTCGCATTTGACCAGCTGACCTGTATCAACAGGTCGTGGGCACGCCCCAACGCCAGCAAGCGGCCATCCATGGCTTTTTGGCCTTGCTCGAGATTGATCGCGGCCCGGAAACTCTGGGCTGCGATTGCGCTCACCGTCGCAAGCGTATTCTTGATGCGATGATGCAACTCTCCGAGGATGAGCTTTTGCAACTTGTCGGCCGCCTCGCGTTCGTGGGCTTCGATGCCGGCTTGAGCGAGCAGGACCTTGGCGTCGGTGTCGGCCTGTTCCAGCAACAGGCGCAGATTGTCGTTCTCGGCTACGAGAACCGATTCCTGTGGCGATCGAGCAAGGTTGTCCCCAGGATCCGTCGTTGTGGTCGGAAGGATTTTTAGCGCGCCCGCTCCGATCATCGTCTGCAATTGCGAGATCATTTCGTCGACGGCGAGCGGCTTGCGAAAGAAGCGGCTGTCCGCCGGCGTTTCGTTTTCAGACGGCTTTACCTGACCGGAAACCAGCACGATCTTGATGGCAGGCCAGCGATCGTGCACCGCGTGGGCCAGCTTCAAGCCGTCCATGGTCCCGGGCATCTGGATGTCGCTGAACAGAAGCGAGATGTCCGACCGCGACTCGAGGATTGCGATAGCTTCGTCGGCATTGACGGCCTGCACAGGGCAGAAGCCTGCATCCTCCACGATATCGACTGCGCGCATGCGCAAGATCATCTCGTCTTCGACGACGAGAACGTTCGGCAAGGAGGTTGGAGGTGTAGACATCTGTGCACGACACTTTCCTGGATCATCCGACAAGGCCGGTCGGCGCTTTGCGATTGTTGGTCTAGCGGCGCGCCGTCACCAAGCGAGCTTCATGAACCCTGGCATCGGATTCACCTCGGCGCAGACACGATGCTTCGAAGTCCGGCCAGACTTGGCTACCGCAATTCGTGGCCACCGGATGGCTCGCCAGCCGGTCCGCCTTCGCCAAAGCAACTGTCTCGCGCGCTTTCACTTGCGGAGCAAAACCGGGCAACACCATTACGGACACTCCGAGGAGCGCGAATATCGCGAACGCGATAAGAGATTTCATCATTTGGGGCTGCTTTGGCTGTCGACCGCCCCCTTTTGTTTGGGGACGCTGTTACAACAACCAAAATGAAATATAGTTCATTTCATACAACTTATATTTGAGGTGTGATTTGTGGGCGGATGCCGCCCTCGGCCCGGATCGTCACTCGACGTGAACAGGCCGCCGACCAGGTTGGCTACCACTACCTCGGTGTCTTGGAGCCAGGCAGGCTTATCCAATCATGAATGTGCGAGGCCGTTTCGCTCAATCGCGCCGCTTTGAGCAGCGCTTCCCGCTGGACGCCGGGCGGAGCAATCTCTGCGCGACGGCGAGCCTCGGCTGCCAATTGGGCAAGGCGATTGCTCAGCGGGATGGTTCTCTTGGTGGTGTCTTGCATAGGGCGCGCCGCATTGGGCGGGAGCGCAAAGACTCTCTCAGTCACCGATAGATGCCGTGATGGGCCGGTGATGGCTCACCATGCGCCTGTTGGCGGCCAATAGATACATTATTCAGCAGGGCAGATTTGACGCCGAAATCGAAAGACGGCGCACCAAAGGCGGACCGGTGCAACTATTCCTCCGGCTCCGTGGTGAACAGCAGGGGATAGCCCTTGGTGCGGCCGGCGTCGGTGGCGCGGGTGGCCTTGGTCTCGGCGACGTCCTTGGTGAAAACCGCGACCACGCAGGCGCCGAGCTTGTGGGCGGTGATCATCACCTTGTAGGCCTGATCCTCCGTCATGCGGAACTCGGCCTTGAGGATCATCGTGACGAATTCGCGAGGCGTAAAGTCGTCGTTGATCAGGATGACCTTGTGCAGCTTCGGCCGCTCGACCTTGGTCTTCGTTCTGGTCTTCGGTTTTACAACAGTGTCGGCCATCGCTTCCGAAACGCCTTGGTGCAGTTGAGCTTCCAGCCGGCCGATCATATTGCAGGACGCTGCCCTTCTCCTAGATGGTAGGCGCGCTTGTCATATGCGGCTCCGGATGAGCAGGAATGCGCCGCTGCGCTCGCCTATCACGGAAGTGCGCGGACGAGTTGCATTGCGGCGATGAGGGCTGCAACCGACAACACTACCGATCCAATCATGTAGGCGGCCGAGGCCCATGTCTGTCCACGCTCGACCAGAGACCAGGCATCCAGCGAGAACGTCGAGAATGTGGTGTATCCGCCACAAATCCCGACCGTCAGGAATATCCGGACGGCTTGCGGCAGGTTCCACCTCGTCGCGAACATCGCGGTGAAAACCCCGATCAGGAACGATCCCGTCACGTTGATGATCAGGGTGCCCCAGGGGAAATCGGTGCCGAACGCTCGGCCTGAACCGATCGCAACGAGATAGCGCACGACTGCGCCAAGCGCTCCACCAGCGGCGACCGCCAGAATGAATTGGACGTTCAACGTCTCGTTCCCCCGTTTGCCATTTCCATCATGTATCCTCCCTTACCAGCCCCCCGCCGACGGCAAATAGTCCCATCAGCGCGACCAGCGCGAAGCCGAGCCCCGCCAGGAACGTGCCGGCCGGACCATAGGCATCCCACAGCGCACCGGCGATCACGCTTGCGGCCAGCAAGGCAAGGCCGGTGAACAGGTTGAAATAGCCGAACGCAGTGCCGCGCAAGCTTGGTGGCGCTGCGTCTGCGACGAGGGCCGAGAGCAGGCCTTGCGTCAACCCCATATGCAGTCCCCACAGCACGACGCCGAGCGCGAGGCCGCCAAGGTTTGGCAGCAGTGCGAGCGCGAGATCGGCGCCGGCGAGGAAGACGAGGCCGAGCGCGAGCAGGCCGGTGCGGTTGATCCGGTCCGAGAGCACGCCGGCTGGATAGGCCGACAACGCATAGACGATGTTCATCAGCACCAGCACGGCCGGCACCCACATCGCATTGAGCCCGATATTCTGCGCGCGCAGGATCAGAAAGGCCTCGCTGAAACGCGCCAGCGTGAACACGACGCCGACCGCGACGACACGCCAGTACACGGACCCGAGCTGGCGCATCGCGGCCATGTTCAGCGGATTCCTTGACGGCTCCCGGCCTGGGTCCGGCTCCGGCTCGCTCACCGCGAACGCGATCAGTCCGAACGACAGGAACGCCGGCAGCACCGCCACCCAGAACACCGCCGTAAAATTGTCCGCCGTCCACCACATCAGGCCGATCGCGATGAGCGGCCCGATGAACGCACCGATGGTGTCGAGCGACTGCCGCAGGCCGAAGCTCGCGCCGCGCAAACCGATGGGTGCGATATCGGCGATCAGTGCATCGCGCGGCGCGCCGCGAATGCCCTTGCCGACCCGGTCGATGAAGCGCGCGGCAACCAGCCATCCGACGCTGGGGGCAAGCGGGAACAGGGGTTTTGTCAGCGCGGCGAGCCCGTAGCCGAGCGCGGCGAGAAATTTGCGCCGGCCGAGCCAGTCGGACAACGCGCCGGAGAAGATTTTCGTGATCGAGGCGGTCGCCTCGGCAATGCCCTCGATGAAGCCGACGGTAAGCGTGGAGGCGCCGAGCACGGTGACGAGATAGACCGGCAGCAGCGCGTGGATCATCTCGGAAGAGACGTCCATCAGCATGGAGACGAAGCCGAGCACCCAGATCCCCCTGGGCAGCCCCGCACGTGCAGCATTCGGTGTTGTCGTCGTCACGTCCAGGACTTCTCCTCGGCTCTGCTTGACCTCTGCTTGATCTCTGCTTGGCCTCTCCTTGGCCTTCGCATCCAGGCAACAAAAAACCCGCCAGCGGCGGGTTTGTCCATGCTCCCGCCGAAGGCAGAGGCCTGAAAATTGCCCCTCCTCAAGCAGGAGTCATCAGCCCACTACGGTCCAAGATTCGGTTTCAAGGCCGCCGGGCGGTTGTCGGGGGACTCCATCCCCATCTGTCCGGCCAGCCTAACATGGAAATCGCGCCGGACAAGTGGGCGAGGGCGCGCTGTCCAGTGGACCGTTGTCCGGGAGCGCACCACGGCATGCCGGTGCTGGCGATCGCGCAGTCCAGCGGCGCGAGCGCGGCAACATCGCGGCAGCTTTACGTAATGCTTCGCAATTCCCGACCCGCAGATCCCAACGCGCAAATCCCTAACTGGAATGTGAAAAGCGCAAGCGATCTTCGGACTTTGCGGCAAGGCGATTGCATGTCACCATCACGTCATACGACGGGAGGCTGCGATGCGCTTGCTGTTCTCGATCGGGGCTGTGCTGGTGACCGGCATGTTCGCCGGAGGGGACGTCGCGGGCATCGCGGCACCAGGACCCAAATTTGAGTCGCCTAAAATTCAGCCGCAGCGGCAAGCAGCCGACAGGGACGCGCAGACGGTCGATGTCGAGCTGATTCTCGCTGTCGACGTCTCCTACTCCATGGACATGGACGAGCTCGCGATCCAGCGTGAAGGCTATGCGCAGGCGATCCAGTCGAAGGAATTCCTGCAAGCGCTGAAGCTGGGCCCGAACGGCCGGATCGCGGTGACCTATTTCGAGTGGGCCGCCTCGACCGACCAGAAGATCATCATCCCCTGGCGCCTGATCGACGGACCGGAGACCGCCGACGCCGTCGCCGCCGAAATCATGAAGACGCCGATCCGGCGCGCCTCGCGCACCTCGATCTCCGGCGCGATCAGTTTCGCGATGCCGCTGTTCGATGAGGATCCCTATCGGGGGCTGCGCCGCGTGATCGACATTTCCGGTGACGGTCCCAACAACAATGGCACTCCGGTCACGATTGCGCGCGACGCGGCGATCGAGAAGGGCATCGTCATCAACGGCCTGCCGATCATGGTCAAGGAGCCGTCCTATTCGACCATGGATATCGACAATCTCGATTTCTACTATGAGGATTGCGTCATCGGCGGTCCCGGTTCCTTCGTCATCACGATCAAGGACCGCGACAAGTTCAAGGAAGCCATCCGCACCAAGCTCCTGATGGAGGTTGCGGGCCGTATGCCGGAGCGCCCCGTGATGCGGGTTGCGGAGAAGGACAAGGAGCCGCGTGTGAACTGCATGATCGGCGAGAAGATCTGGTCGGACCGCTGGGGTCGCTGAGCGCTGCCACCGGACGAGACCTTTTGCCCTATTTGCCCGCGATGGAATGTTAACCATGCGTTAACTGTTGCGTGGCCCTAATCGGCTGCTTCCAATTGTTTCCGGATACTGTTCTGACGTTCCTGTCGGGGCGCAAACCAAGCGGGCCCGTCAGACAAATCCGCCGAGCAATCCAATGGCCATCGTCTCATCGAGCACCAGCCAGATTTCTCCCGCTCTCGAGCGGGTGTATCACCAGAGCTCCCTGCTCGGTGAGTGGAAAGGCAATTGGGCGGGCAACAACCAGCCCGTCAGCTTCAAGGTCGTGAACATCCGCGGTGCCCGGGCGCAGGTCGAGTACACCCATAACGGACGCACGGAGCGCGGTTTTGGCGAGGTCGCCGGTTCGCTTCTCACCTTCGGAACGGTCACGGTCGGCACCAAGGACGGCAAGAGTCTGGTGCTGTTGTCATCTGCAGGCGCGGGCAAGCAGACCGCGACTCTCGAGAAGCAGGCGCCGCCAGCCTCCGACAGCCGCCTGATGGGAAGCTGGGGCGGCTATTCCAGTGACAATGGCAAGAGCGCGAGCTTCAGGGTGCTCGCTGTCAACGGCAACGAAGCGCAGGTCAGCGTCACCACCGATGGCGTCACGCGTCAAGGCACCGGCACCGTCTACAAGAACGTCATCATGTTCGGGCAGGCGCAGATTGCGACCGACGACGGGCAGAACGGCAAGATCATCTACCAGGTCCGCAACAAGTCCTTCGTGGTGCCCGTGACGAAATATCCGCCGTCGGATACATCGTCCTCGGTGGACAGGACGGCATAACGCCCCGCCGTCGTTTGCCGCGGCTTGAGTCAGCGCCGCCACGGTACTGCAATCGAACGCTTTCGACCTATCTGGCAGCGAGCGGTCGCGGCGGCGGAACGCTTTCGACCTTCTTGTCACCGTGGGAACCGAGCAAGACCTCGGGAACGCATGCGGGAGTTGATTGAAACGACGCTTCCGGTCGGCTCCGCTGGCCTTCGGGGCATCCGTCGCGTATAATTTCCGCACTTCCTTGACGGTCATCTCAATGTCCAGCCTCACAGATTCCCGCGCCTTCGCAATTCTCTTCGCCGCGCTTTGCCTCGGCGGAGCATCGGCTCATGCGCAGGTGGCGCCCGTGAGGTATTGGATACCGGGTGGTCCTTTCGGCTGGGGTGGCAGTGTCGGCCAGAGTGCCGATGCCTACGGCAATTTTCCAAGCTTGAAGGCCGGCGATGCCGACGGAAGCTACAATTTTCGTCCCGGGTTCTTTGTCGGAAGCGAGCGCGGCAATCTCGGTTTGAACGGTTTCAGCCAGAGCGGGCCCGTCGGCAATTTCAGCGCGCTCTCCTACGATGGCACGCAATTTGGTTACAACACCAAGACCGCTGGCGGCATGCCCGTCACGTTCTTTGCCGGTTTCGACACGCTGAAATACGGGGGCGGCATTGGCAGCTCGCTTGCGCCGCTCACCTCCAGCGCCTCGCCCGGCTATGGCGCATTTGCGGGTGTCGAGTTCAAGCCGACCTCCAACCTCAGCCTGTCGTTCGGCGCCGGCTTCACCCAGCAGCAATCCGGGCGCATGGACAGCGACATCAACTCGTCGATATTGCCCGGCGAGTCGCCGGCCCTGGGCGGCCTTAGGCGCTAACTAGCGCGTGAACTTCCCCACCAGCTCGACATGCGGCGTATGCCGGAACTGGTCGACCGGCACCACCGGATCCATCTTGTAGCCGCCGTCGATCAGCAGCCGCGCGTCGCGGGCAAAGGTCGCGACATTGCAGGAGACCGCGACCACCACAGGCACCCTGCTCGCGGCGAGCTTCAAGGCCTGCGCCTGCGCGCCCTGGCGCGGCGGGTCGAACACGACGGCGTCGAAATCGCGCAGCTCCGGACCCACCAGAGGACGGCGAAACAGATCGCGCGGCTCGGCCTTGATCGGCTTGAGCCCCGGCGTCCGCGCGGCTTTTTCGAGCGCTGCAACGGCGCCGGCGTCGTTGTCATGGGCGGTGACGCGGGCCTTCTCGGCGAGCCGCAACGCGAACGGACCGACGCCGCAGAAGAGGTCGAGAACGTTCTTCGCCTTGCCGATGCGCTCGGCGACCAGCGACGCAAGCGTCTCTTCGCCGGCGACGGTCGCCTGCAGGAACGAGCCCGGCGGCAGCGTCACCTCGGCGCGGCCCATCCGCACGGTCGGTGGCAGGCGTTGCAGCACCAGTTCGCCGTGCCGTGTCAGCCGGGCCAGGCGATGTTGCTCGGCGACGCGCGACAGCGCCGTCACGAGCGGCGTTGGCAGCGGGCCGGAGCCGCGCACGTCGATGTCGAGACCGTTGGCGGTCGCGGTGACCTGGATGTCCAGCGGTTTCGTCACCGGCATTTTGGACGTCAGCAGCTCGGCGAGCGCCCAACCGGCATCGAGCGCGCCCTCGAGCCCGGGATCGAGGATCGGGCAACGATCAATCGGGATGACGTCGTGCGAGCTCGCCGCCGAGAAGCCGACCTTGAGGATGTCATGGGTGCCGAACCGGCCATGCAGCGTGATGCGCCTGCGTCCCGCACCGTGGGCATCGACCAGCGACGCCACCTCGCAGTCGATGCCGGCCTGGGCCAGGGTCTCGACCACGATGCCGCGCTTCCAGGCGTGATAAGGTTCAGCCGCCCAGTGCTGGATCGCGCAGCCGCCACAGACGCCGAAATGCGGACAGAACGGCGCGACGCGCTCGGGGCTGGCGACGTCCACCGCCAGCAGCTTGCGGCGGTCAGGATGATTGCCGACGACATGATCGACCTCGACGGTCTCACCGCCGAGCGTGTAGGGCACATAGATGGCATCGCCAGCGTCGAGCGAGACGCCGTCGCCGCGATGGCCGACGTGATCGATCGTCACGCGCTCAACCACGGCGCGCGCCCAGGAAGAATTCGATGTTGCCGTCGCCGCCGGTGATCGCCGACGGGAATACCTCGATATTGGTGCAGCCGAGCGAGGCCGCAAAGCCGGCGATGTCGTCGCAGATCTCGCGGTGCACGGCGGCGTCGCGGACGATGCCCTTCTTGTTGTGCTTCCGGTCCGCCTCGAATTGCGGCTTGATCAGCGCCAGCAGGCTCATCGGAGCGGCCGCCAGCGACAGCGCCACGGGCAGCACCGTCTTGAGCGAGATGAAGCTGACGTCGATCACGACGACATCGGGCCGCGCCGGCAGGCGCTTGCCGTCATAGGCGCGGATGTCGGTCTCTTCCATCGACACGATCTTGGAGTGGCCGCGCAGCGAGGGATGCAGCTGGCTGGTGCCGACGTCGACGGCAAAGACGAGACTCGCGCCGTTCGCCAGCAGCACCTCGGTGAATCCGCCGGTGGAAGCGCCGACGTCGAGGCAGACATGGTCCTCGATCTCGATCGGGTAGCGCTCCAGCGCGCCGGCGAGTTTGACGCCGCCGCGGGAGACGTAGGGGTGCGCGGGCTCGGCCTGGATCACGGCGTCCTCGGCGATAGTCTCCGACGGCTTTGCGACCTGCTTGTCGTCGGCGGTGACGAGCCCGGCCTCGATCGCCGCGCGCGCCCGCGCCCGGCTCTCGAACAGGCCGCGCTCGACCAGCAGAACATCCGCGCGCTTGCGGGCAGGGGACATCATCTCTCCGAAGACACCTGAGGCGCTTATGTAGCGATCAATCGCGCGGCCGCCATCTGGACGCAAGCCTCGAACGCGGCCAGATCGTGCCAGACGTCGATCGGCATCTGCGCCGGCGTCACCAACGGGCAGCCATGCAGCTCCAGCGCATGGATCATCATGAGATTGTCGACGAGGCCAAAATCCTCGACCGTCAGCCCCTGCGCATCGACCAGCCGTCCGTCCTTGGACGTCACGTCCATGAAACGGCCGAGGCGGTCGGCATAGTCGGCGCCGTCGTTGGAATAGGCGAGGCAAACCTTGCGGCGGCCGGCCATGTAGCCGAGCTCGTAGACGGTGCCGGGATCGGAGCCGGCGCCGCGGAACGGCGTGAGGTTGGCGATGATTGCATCGGCCGCGTCCATCATCGCCTCGTTACCGCAAAAGATCTGCCGCGAGGCGTCGGGAGCGGCGAGGTCGATCTCGTTGTCGAGGGGATAGAGGCCGGTGAGGCCGTGCGCAGCACAGATCGCGGCCTTCTGCCGGCCGATCTCGACCGCATCTGGCAGGAACACGTCGGGGCCTGCCAGATAGATTTTCATCGAGCTGCTTTACGGAAGGTCGAAGCTCGCTGTCAGGCGAGCTTGACCGTCTCGGCCTTGACGTCCTTGCCGAGCGCCTCGAACACCTTGGCGACGATGCCCTTGGCGTCGAGACCGGCACGACCGTACATCGCCGCCGGGGTGTCGTGGTCCTGGAACACGTCGGGCAGCACCATGGTGCGGAACCGCACCAGGCCGCTGTCGAGCGCGCCCTGGTCGCTCAGGTACTGCGCGACATGCGAGCCGAAACCGCCGACCGAGCCTTCCTCGATGGTGATGAGGATCTCGTGGTCGCGCGCGAGCTTGAGCACCAGCTCGGTGTCCAGCGGCTTCATGAAGCGCGCATCCGCGATCGTGGTCGAAAGGCCGTGGGCTGCGAGCTCGTCGGCGGCCTTCTCGCATTCGGCAAGGCGCGTGCCGAAGGAGAGCAGGGCGATCTTGCTGCCCTGGCGGACGATGCGGCCCTTGCCGATCTCGAGCGGAATGCCGACTTCGGGCATCTCGATGCCGCGGCCTTCGCCGCGCGGATAGCGCAGCGAGCTCGGACGATCGTTGATCGCGACCTGAGTTGCAACCATGTGCACCAGTTCGGCTTCGTCGGCCGCGGCCATGATCACCATGTTCGGCAGACAGCCGAGATAGGCGTTGTCGAACGAGCCGGCATGGGTGGCGCCGTCGGCGCCGACGAGGCCGGCGCGGTCGATGGCGAAGCGCACGGGCAGGCTCTGGATCGCGACGTCATGCACGATCTGGTCGTAGCCGCGCTGCAGGAAGGTCGAGTAGATCGCGCAGAACGGCTTGTAGCCTTCGGTGGCGAGACCGGCGGCGAACGTCACTGCGTGCTGCTCGGCAATGCCGACGTCGAAGGTGCGGTCCGGGAACGCCTTGTTGAAGATGTCGACGCCGGTGCCGGATGGCATCGCCGCGGTGATGGCGACGATCTTGTCGTCCTTCTCCGCTTCCTTGACGAGGCTCTGGCCGAACACGTTCTGATAGGCCGGTGCATTCGGCTTGGACTTGGCCTGGGTGCCGGTCGCAACGTCGAACTTGACCACGGCGTGGTACTTGTCGGCGGAGGCTTCCGCCGGGCCGTAGCCCTTGCCCTTCTGCGTCACGACGTGAACCAGGATCGGGCCGGTCTCCATGTCGCGCACGTTCTTCAACACGGGCAGGAGATGGTCGAGGTTATGGCCGTCGATCGGGCCGACGTAATAGAAGCCGAGCTCCTCGAACAGCGTGCCGCCGTCCATCATGAAGCCGCGGGAATATTCCTCGACGCGGTTGGCGCGGCTGGCGATGATCTTGGGCAAGCGCTTGTTGATCTGCTTGGCCGCATCGCGCAGCGTGCGGTAGGTCTTGCCCGAGTAGAGCCGCGACAGGTAGGCGCTCATCGCGCCGACCGGCGGTGCGATCGACATGTCGTTGTCGTTGAGGATGACGATCAGGCGCGAGTTCATCGCACCCGCATTGTTCATGGCCTCATAGGCCATGCCCGCCGACATCGCGCCGTCACCGATGACGGCGATAACGTTGTTCTTGCCGCCGGCGAGGTCGCGCGCGACCGCCATGCCGAGGCCGGCGGAGATCGAGGTCGAGGAATGCGCGGCGCCGAACGGATCGTAATCGCTCTCGCTGCGCTTGGTGAAGCCGGACAGCCCGCCGCCGGTGCGCAGCGTGCGGATGCGATCGCGCCGGCCGGTGAGGATCTTGTGCGGATAGGCCTGGTGGCCGACGTCCCAGATCAGCCGGTCGCGCGGGGTATCGAAGACGTAATGGATCGCAGTGGTGAGCTCGACCACGCCGAGGCCTGCGCCGAAGTGACCGCCGGTCACCGAGACGGCATCGATGGTCTCTTGACGCAGCTCGTCGGCGACCTGGCGAACCTGCTCGACCTTGAGCTTGCGCAGGTCGTCCGGCGTCCGGATGGTGTCGAGAAGCGGCGTTTTACTGTATGCGTTCACGGCGATTTCCAATTTGTCAGCGCCGGAAGATCGTTCCGGTGCGCGATGGGTTTGCTCAATATCGGCGCAGCGCGAGTCCTTAAACCGTCGGAGCCACCTGCATGGGGCAAAGCCCCGTCTTCAAGCTTAGGTGAGCTTAAGTGCTCTCCGGTTCAGTCTCTGTGATCCCTGTCACTTAGATCGGCTTCGTCCATCCCAGCCAATTCATCAGCAGTTTGAAGCGCTTGTCGTCGGTAATCAGTGCCTACGCAAGGCTTACAAAAAGCCACACTCCGCGCAGCTTTACACCAAAGCTTGGGCCAAAGCCAACCCGCTGGGCCGATTACGGGCATGCACTTGCAACCCCCGGGCCAGAGTGGTTAATCCCAGCGCCAGCTTAAGAGTTCCAAGCTGGCTCGGTTCCTCGGCAGTTTTTGGGGTGTGAGAAGCTGCTTTAGACGGGATTTTAGGAGAGATGGGCCCTCGTGAGGGAGTTCCATGATCTCCCCGCGACCCGGTTCCCTGAATCAAAGCAGCAGCAGCGGCCCCAAGAGGGCGTGCGATCATGAAAATTGCGGGTGGCCGATGCGTGGGATGGGCGGCTTTGAAGGCGGCCCTTACTGGACGTCGAGCGGCGCGGTGCCGGTGGCCTGGCCGCTGGCATCGGTGGTGATCTTGTCGACGCGCGCCTCAGCCTGGCGCAGCAGCTCCTCGCAGCGGCGCTTCAGGGCCTCGCCGCGCTCGTAGATCGTCACGGATTCCTCGAGCGGCACCTTGCCGTCCTCGAGCCGCTTCACGATTGTTTCGAGCTCCTCGATGGCGCGTTCGAAGGTCAGCCTGGAGACGTCGATTTGGGTATTTTCGGCCATATAAGTTTCCGATTGCCCGATTCGCTTCACGTCGGAGAAAGCAAAGTTTTGCGGGCGCAATGTGGCGGGTGCGTCAGGCGCCCATCAGGGCGCCGACATGCGCCGTAACAGATTCTTTCAGTCCTTGCAGGTCGTAGCCGCCTTCGAGCACAGAAACAACGCGCCCCCCTGCGGTCTTGTCGGCGAGGTCCATCAGCTTGCGCGTGACCCAGGCATAATCCTCCGCGCGCAAATTCAGCGACGCCAGCGGATCGCGATAATGCGCGTCGAAGCCGGCAGAGATGACGAGCAGCTCCGGGCTGAATTTTTCGAGCTGCGGCAGGATCAAATTCTCGAACGCGATGCGGAATTCCGGCCCGCCGTCCTCGGAGGCGAGCGGCGCGTTGACGATGGTGTCGTGGTCGCCGCGCTCGCTCTTGGCACCGGTGCCCGGAAACAGCGGCATCTGGTGCGTCGAGCAGTACATCACGGTCGGGTCCGACCAGAAGATGTCCTGCGTGCCGTTACCGTGATGCACGTCGAAATCGACGATGGCCGCGCGCGTGATGCCGTATTTGCGCTGCGCGTGGCGCGCGGCGATGGCGACGTTGTCGAAGAAGCAGAAGCCCATCGGCTTGCCGATCTCGGCGTGATGGCCGGGCGGGCGCACCGCGACGAAGGCGTTGCGATGCTCGCCCGCCATCACCGCTTCGGTCGCCGCGACCGCGCCACCGACGCCGCGCATCACCGCTTCCCACGTGCCTGGCGACATCGACGTGTCGCCATCGATATAGACCAGTCCGCTGGTCGGCGCGATGTGGCGCAGCTCCGTCACGTAGTGCTCGTTGTGGCAGAGCGTGACGAGATCGAGATCGCCCTCCGGCGCCTGGTCGCGCACCAGGAACTGGAAGCGCTCATGCGACAGCGCCTCCTCCACCGCGCGCAGGCGGTCCGGCCTTTCAGGGTGTCCCGGCGGCGTGACGTGGTCGAGGCAGGCCTTGTGGGAGAGGAGAAGCGTACTCATCAGTCGGCCTCATGGGATGCGGGCTCTCGACGTCGCTTGGCGCATCCGGCGCCAAAACGCAAATGCAAAACCCAATCTATGCGTTCCCCCGGGAATGGCAAAGGGTGGTCCCGGACCGGTCCGTTTGATCCGGATCAATTCATGCGCAGGATGCGGCTGAGCGGTAGCGGCCCGATCGGTCCGTGCGCCCTGAAGAACGCGAACAGCGCGTCGGCGTCGTAGCCGCCATATTGCAGCCCCGTGCCCTGTTTGACGACCGTGAAGCCGTCGCCACCGACTGCGAGGTAATCGTTGAGGGTGACGCGGTAGCCGCTTCCGGCTTCGATCGGTCTGCCGTTGAGCGTGATCTTCTCGTTGATCACGCGCTCGCCGTACGGCTTCGCCGCATCCCAGGCGTAACTGAACCCGTTGGAGACCTGGAGAATCCGCGGCCGCTTCGGATCGAGCCATTGCTGCTCCAGCATGTCCTTGAGCTGGCTGCCCGTGAGCGTCATGGTGACGAGCCGGTTGCGGAAAGGCTGGCTGGCGAAAACGTCGCCGAAGGTGATCGCGCCGTTCTCCTTTGGAACGATGTCGGTGCGGATGCCGCCGGGATTGGTGAGCGCGATAACGGCACCGCCGTCCTTGGCGTCCCGGGTCGCGGCGAGCTGCGCGTCCGCAATGACGTCGCCGAGCGCGCTTTCGCCGGCCTCGTTCGGCACGCGTGACAGCGTCTGCGTCACCGATCCAGCCGGGCGGTTGGCGATCGGCGCCGAAAGTCTGTCGTAGCCCTCGATCAGTGCGGTCTGCTCGGGATCCCTGGGCAGCGAGGCATTGGCGACGAGGACGTTCTCGGCCTTGGCGCTGACGACGTCGCGGGTTGCCGGATCGAGCTTGAGATCGATCGCGGTGACCAGCGTACCGTATTTGTCGCCGCTGGTGACGAGCCGCCCGTCGATTTGGCAAACATAAGCACGATGAGTGTGGCCACTGACCACGACGTCGACGGCGCGATCGAATTTTTTCACGATGTCGACGATCGGCCCGGTGATGGCGGGGCATTCATTGTAGTCACCGGCCGGCTCGCCGCCCTGGTGGATCAGCACCACGATCGCCTCGACCCCGCGCGCCTTCAGCTGCGGCACCAGCGCGTTCACCGTCTCGGCTTCGTCGCGGAATTCGAGCCCCGTGATGCCTGATGGCGAGACGATGCCCGCGGTCTCCTTCAAGGTCAGCCCGATGAAGGCGATGGGAATGCCCTCGAATTCCCTGATCTCGTAAGGCGGCAGCACGCTCCTGCCGGTCGCGGTCTCGATGGTAGATGCCGCGAGGTAGTGGAATTTGGCGCCCGTGAAGGGATGCGGCCCCTGACAGCCGTCGACCGGATGACAGCCCCCGTTCTGCATCCGCAGGAGCTCGGTCTTGCCCTCGTCGAATTCGTGATTGCCGACCGAACTGATCGCGAGCCCCATCATCGAGAGCGACTCGATCGAAGGTTCGTCGTGGAACATCGCCGACAGGAACGGGCTCGCGCCGATCAGGTCGCCGGCGGCGACGAAGATCGTGTTCTTGTGGCCCTCGCGCAGCTGCTTCACCAGCGTCGCCATGTATTCGGCGCCGCCCGCCGCCACCATCACCTTCCTGGACTTGTCCTCGGGATCGCTGATCCGGATGCCGCCCGGCGGCGGGCGTAGATTGCCGTGGAAATCGTTGATCGCGAGGATGCGCAGCTCGACCGGCGCGGCGGTTTGGGCGGACGCGGGCAGGGTGGCGAGCGCGAGAGAGAGGATCGTCAGGCGGAGAACATGTCGCATGGAACCAGACTAGTCGTTCCGCAAGAAGATTTCACGAAAGTTCTCGCCGTCATTCCGCGGCGATGCGCCGGACGGCACCCTATTTTTTCTTCTTCCTGTTCGCAAACGCGTTGAAGGCGGCGGTGGCTTCTTCCGACTTCAGCCGCTCACCGAACAAATGGGCCTCCTGATCGATGCGGCGGGTGAGCTCCTCGGACGCCACGCGCAGCAGTTTGCGCGAGGTCGCGACCGCTTCGGCGGGGAGCCGGCAGATATCGCGCGCCACCTTGCGCGCCTCGACCTCGGTATGCCCCGGCGAGACCACGGTGTTGACGAAGCCGGCGGCATGCGCTTCGGCGGCCGTAAAAGTCCGTCCCATCACCAGCATGGCGAAGGCGCGCTGGTAGCCCATCGTGTTCGGCATCAAGAGACTGGACGCGCCGACCGGCACCAATCCGAGATGGATGTAGGGCGCGGAGAAGGTCGCCGCGTTCGAGGCCAGCACATAGTCGCAATGGAACAGCATCACGGTGCCCATGCCGATCGACGCGCCGTCCACGGCCGCGATCACCGGCTTGGCGTTGAGTGCGAGCGAATAGAGAAACTTCGCGCCGTCGGACAGCGTCTCGGGGCGCGACGTGTCGGCGTGCATGAAATCGTCGATGTCGTCGCCGGCGGTGAACACGCCGGAGCCGCCGGTGATGATCATGCAGCGGATGTCGGGATTGTTCTGCGCGGTGTCGATCGCGCGGCTCATCTCCCGATACATGTCCTGCGTGATCGCGTTCTTCTTGCTCGGGCGACGCAGGGTGATCACGCGCGTTCCGCGCTCTTCGGTGACGATGATGTTGCCATTCGGCATGAAGGGGCCCCTGCGGTCGCCGCGACACTGACATTGGCTAGACTCGCGAAACGTCAGCCTACATCATCTTGCAGGCGTGCCAATGCGCTGGCTCGACCTTTTGGAGACCGAATTCGCGTGAGACGGGCGCATCACGCTCCTCGCCGTGCTGCGCGTTGCAACAATCAGCTACCTTTTTCATTTGAAAAACCCCTGGTTGTGGTGCACGATCGCCTCGCGCCGCTCCATTTGGCCGATTGCCCGATTGATGATTGCCGCCACGCGTGTTGACGAATCTTCGCTGCACTACCGCGGCTGGCGCGTCGTGCTGGCCTGCTTCCTGATGGCTTTCTTCATGTTCGGCTTCGGCCTGTACGGCCAGGGCGTCTATCTCGCCGAACTGCAGCGCGCCCATGGCTGGCCGGGCACGCTGGTCTCCGCGGCCAGCACCTTCTCCTTTCTCCTGACTGCCGTGCTCGTCATCTTCACCGACGATCTGCTCGCCCGCATCGGGCTGCGGTCGTTGATCCTGTGCGGCCTGTCGGCGCTCGGCGCTTCGACGGTGCTGCTGGCGCTGTTGCAGACGCCCTGGCAGCTCTATCTCGCCTATGCCCTGATGTCGGTCGGCTGGACCGGCATGGGCACGGTGGTGATCGCGACCGTGCTGAATTCCTGGTTCGAACGGCGCCGCGGGCTCGCGCTCAGCCTCGCCTACAACGGCGCGACCTGCGGCGGCATCGTGCTCGTGCCGCTGCTGCTGACGCTGAGCGGCAGCATCGGCTTCCGTTCCGCGATGCTGGCGGCCACCCTGGCGATGGTGGTGCTGGTGCTGCCGGTGGTGGTCATCTTCACCGGTTGGCGCACCGAAATGCCGCCGACGCCGGGCGGGGATTCATTCGATGGCGGCACCGCCTTGCCTGCGGTTCACTCGCGCAAGACGCTGCTCGCCAACGCGGCGTTCTGGACCATGGTGCTGCCGATCGCGATCGCGCTGCTGGCGCAGATGGGATTCATCATCCACCAGGTGACGTTCCTCGAACCGCTGATCGGCCGCGCCAGTGCGGGCCTTGCCGTCACCATCATGGCGGCGATGGCGGTGGTCGGGCGCCTGTCGCTCGGCCTGTTCGTGGATCGGCTCGATCCGCGGCTCGCCTGCGCGGCATCGATGACGAGCCAGGCGGCGGCTCTGTTCGTGCTTCTGCAAAGCACGAACCCGACCGTGCTGCTCGTGTGCTGCGCCGTCTACGGTTTCTCGATCGGCAACATGATCACGTTCCCGCCTTTGATCATCCAGCGCGAGATCGGCGCCAGCGCCTTCGCCGCCGCGATGGGACTGGGCACCTCGATCAGCGGCATCGTCAGCGCCTTCGGCCCCGGGATCGTCGGTCTCGTGCGCAGCGTAACCGGCGATTACACGAGCGCGTTTGCGATGTGCGTGGTGCTAGATCTGGTGGCGGCGGCCGTTGTGCTGTGGCGGCCGGGGAGACGTACGAAGCTCGCGGCTTCGTAGCCCGGATGGAGCGCAGCGCAATCCGGGATTCGTGTCACCAGCAATGACGGCTCCGGACTGCGCTGCGCTCCATCCAGGCTACGCGTCCCAGCTACCCCAACAGCACCGCATCCGCCGCCGCGACCGACTCCGCGCTCTCCGTCACGGTGCGCTCGAGCGCGCCGGCCTGCACGGCGATGTTCTCGGCGAAGAAGCGCGCCAGCGAGACGTAGCGCGCGGCGTCCGTGATGCCATCGGATTTCGCGGCGAGCGCTTCGGACGCCAGCATGCAGCCGCCCAGCGTGGCGCCGAACTGCTGCAGATACGGCGTCGCGCCGGCCAGCGCCTCGTTCGGCGCGGACGCAACCCGCTCCAGCAGCCATTTGCTGGTGCGCGTCAGCGCCTCCAGTGCCTCGCGCAATTTCACGCCCGTGGTGCCGAAGGCGGGATCGTTGGAGGCTTCGACCTGCTTCACGATGGCCGAGAGCTCGTCGAGCAGCGCCCACACCGCCGCGCCGCCATTGGCCGCGAGTTTTCGCGTGACGAGGTCGATGGCCTGGATGCCGTTGGTGCCCTCGTAGATCGCGGTGATGCGGGCATCGCGATAGTGCTGCGCCGCGCCGGTCTCCTCGATGAAGCCCATCCCACCATGCACCTGCACGCCGAGATAGGCGACCTCGTTGCCGATATCGGTGGAATAGCCCTTGGCCATCGGCGTCAGCAGCGCCGCGCGCGCGGCAGCGTCGGCGCGGACCTTCGGATCCCTGGCGCGTGTCGAGACGTCGATCGCGACCGCGGTCGCATAGCAGATGGTGCGCGCCGCCGCGGTCTGTGCCCGCATCCGCATCAGCATGCGCTTGACGTCGGGATGCACGAAGATCGGATCGGAGCCGTCACCCTTGTTGCCGAGGGCGCGGCCCTGCTTGCGCTCTTGTGCGTACGATAATGCCTGCTGATAGGCGCGATCGGCGACACCGACGCCTTCGAGGCCGACGCCGAGGCGGGCCTGGTTCATCATCGTGAACATGCAGCGCATGCCCTGGTTCTCTTCGCCGACCAGGAAGCCGATCGCGCCGCCATGATCGCCCATGGTCATGGTGCAGGTGGGGGAGGCATGCATGCCGAGCTTGTGCTCGACGCCAGAGGCAAAAATGTCGTTGCGCGCACCGAGCGAGCCGTCTTCGTTCACCATGAATTTGGGAACGAGGAACAGCGATATCCCCTTGGTGCCGGCGGGCGCGTCCGGCAGGCGCGCCAGCACGAAATGCACGATGTTGTCGGTCATGTCGTGCTCGCCATAGGTGATGAAGATCTTCGTCCCCTTGATGCGATAGGTGCCGTCGGCCTGCTTCTCGGCGCGGGTGCGCAGCGCGCCGACATCGGAGCCGGCCTGCGGCTCGGTCAGCTGCATCGTGCCGGTCCATTCGCCGGAGACGAGCTTCTCGAGATAGATCTTCTTCAATGCGTCGCTGCCGTGCGCGTCCAGCGCCTCCATCGCCGACGCGGTCAGCAGCGGGCAGAGGCCGAAGGCGACGTTGGCGGCACTCCAGATCTCGGTGCAGGCGGCGTTGATCGCGAGCGGTAGGCCCTGGCCGCCGAAATCCTCAGGGCCGGAGACCGCGTTCCAGCCGCCCTCGGTCCAGCGCTTGTAGGCATCCGGCCAGCCCGGCGCGGTCGTGACCTTGCCGTCGCTGAGCTTGATGCCGTGCTCGTCGCCGACCTTGTTCAGCGGCGCCAGCACGTCGGTTGCGAACTTGCCGGCTTCCTCCAGCACGGCGCTCACGATATCGCCGTCGAAATCGCCGTAATGGCCGGCCTCCATGGCAGCCTTCAGGCCGGCGCCGTGGTTGAGCGACAGCAGCATGTCAGAGATCGGCGCGCGGTAGGTCATGGCTCACTCCCGGAGAGACAGGTCTTGGCGTCGTATTCCCATGAAACGGCGGAGGTCTCAACTGTCAGGAGGGGTGGCGGAGCTGCTGTCGGGAGCGGGGGGCGTAGCGCCCATATCAGGCATGGCGCCGCGCCACCGGCGCCTGTGGTATTTTGCCCCTCCGGGCGGTTGAAATGCCGCGCCTCTCCCTATAGACCGGCACCACTCGAGGGAATCCGCGGACGCTCCTGTCGCCGCCGTTCCCCAGGGCCTGATGGGGCGTAGCCAAGTGGTAAGGCAGCGGATTTTGATTCCGCCATTCGGAGGTTCGATCCCTCCCGCCCCAGCCAGCGCTTAGCTCGCGGCGCTTACTCGGTCGCTTCCATGTGGTTTTGGTCCACGACCCGCAGCGTCCGTCGCACCATGCCCTCGACAATGACCGTCGACTCGCTTGGACGCAGATGGATCGCCGTGGACCTGAGCAGCCATGGCAACACCGACTGCTCGAGCCGCTCTTCATAGGCGTGGCGCATCATGTCGAATGCCATCAGGCCTGGACCCGCCAGGATGACATGGTGCGGCCGCAGCACCGATATCGTTGCGGCGACCGCCTCCGCCAGCGCGCGACCCGCCTGCAGGAATAGGTGCTCGAGACGTGGATCGCCGCCCAGCGCGCGCTCGCGCAACAGGGCCATCTGCCCCTCGGACGGCTGCTGCGAGTCCGCCGGCGGCAGATCGAGAAAAGTGCGGGCGTCGCGATAGAGCGCATAATCGGCGAGATAAGCCTCGATACAGCCGCGCTGGCCGCAGCGGCATTGCGGGCCGTCCGGCGCCAGCTTGACATGGCCGATCTCGCTGCCGGCGCCCCAACGTGCTTCACCGTCTGCAACGACGCCCATCCCGATGCCGTGACCGACCATGATCGTGGCCGAGAGGCCTTGCGCCAATGCCGGTTCGGCGGCCGTGAGGGCGAGCGCGACCGCGACAGCGTCGTTCGCCATCACGACATCGACGCCGAACGCCTGACGTATCGGCGTCGCCAGATCGACTTCGGTGATCGACAGCGCGGGGCTCCACAATGTCGTGCCGGTGTCGACGTTCACGATGCCTTGCAGCGCAATCCCGATTCCCAACAGCCGATGGCGCGGCGTCGCCGTCGCATCGAGCAGCGCATTGATCTGCGCGATCACGAGATCGCGCAGCGCGGCTGCATCGAGCGCGCGCGTCGACAGTGCAAGTCGCGACTGCGCCACGCCGGAGCCGCGGAAATCCGCGATCAGCGTCTCGATCAGGTTCATGCGGACCGAGATCGCGACGATGCGCCCGAACTCCGGGTTCAGGGTCAGCAGCACGGCCGGCCGGCCGCGGCGACGGCCATTCGGCCCGTCCGCATCCTCTTCCTCGCCATCCTCGGACCACGGCGTTGCCGCCGTCTCGGTCTCGCACAGCAGCTCTTCCGCGATCAGCCGCGACGTCAGGCCGGAAACGGCCGGGAAGCTCAGGCCTGTACTGCGGGCGAGCGCGACGCGTGGCAGCGGCCCCTGGCGTCGCAAGACGTCGACGAGCCGGCCGCGGTTGGATTCGCGGGCCGTGTTCGACATGCGTCTGGACGGCTCAATTTGGTCAACCATGCTGCCTATTTAATTCATCAGGTAAATTTAATGGAGGGGACGAGATGCCGGTGTAACCGGAAAAGCACAATCGGATTCGGTTTTCAGCAGCCATATTTACTATTATCGTACCATCTGTACTATTTAGACTTGAAGAAGGGGCAAGTACATCCTGATCCGGCTGTTTTGCCCTGCGGCATTTGTTCGCGACGTAAATAAAAGATGGCGCATAAGCGCTGTGAAACCCCCGAACGGGGGTGACCAAGGGAGGTGTACATGAACGGATCGATGAAGAAACTCATGGTGTCGCTGTTTGCGACCGCAGCTGCGCTCGCGGTCGCTACGGGGGCGGCGCAGGCCCAGCAGAAAAAGACCATCGCGCTGGTGACCAATGCCGCGGCCGATTTCTGGACCATCGCCGGCCGCGGGCTCGAGAAGGCTCAGAAGGAGCACCCGGAATACGACATCCAGTTGATCGTCACGAACGAGGCGACCGCGGCGGGCCAGCGGCGCGAGCTGGACGACCTGCTGGTGCGCGGCGTCGCCGGTATCTCGATCTCGGTCGACGATGCGCCGCACGCGACCGAAGAGCTCAACAAGGTTGCGGCCAAGACCGTGCTGATCACGACGGACAGCGACGCGCCGCAGAGCAATCGGCTCGCTTATATCGGCACCGACAACGTCGCGGCCGGACGGCAAGCGGGCGAGGAGATCAAGAAGGCGCTGCCGAACGGCGGCAAGATCGCGCTGTTCGTCGGCACGATGGACGCGGACAATGCCCGCGAGCGGGTGCAGGGCATCAAGGACGCGATCGCCGGCACCAAGGTCGAGCTGGTCGACGTGTTCACCGACCAGGTGGACTTCGCCAAGGCCAAGGCGAACATGGAGAACGTGCTGGTCAAATATCCCGACATCGCACTGTTGTCCGGGCTTTGGAGCTACGAGACACCGCTGATCTATGACGCGGTCAAGGCGGCGGGCAAGGCCGGCAAGGTGAAGATCGTCGGTTTCGACGAGGACCAGCGCACGCTGCGGGGTGTTTCCGACGGCACGATCGAATCGACCGTGGTGCAGCAGCCCTACGAGTTCGGCTATCTCTCCGCCACCAACATCATCAAGACGCTGAACGGCGACAAGTCCTGGATCCCGGCGGGCGGCAAGCTGATCGTGCCGACCAAGGTGATCAGCAAGGCCAACGTCGCGGCGTTCACCGCAGACATGAAGAACCTCCTCAAGAAGTGAGTTTCAGGCGCCCGGCGGCATGTCCGCCGGGCGTCGTGCGGGAGGAAATGAATGGCGGAAATCCTGTTCGAACTCGCCGGGATCAGCAAATCCTATCCCGGGGTCATGGCGCTCGATGACGTCAGTTTGCGCGTGGATCGCGGCGAGGTCGTGGGCCTGATCGGCGAGAACGGCGCCGGCAAGTCGACGCTGATGCGCGTGCTCGGCGGCGTGATCGCGCCGAGCGAGGGCGTGATCCGCATCGGCGGCACCGACCACGCACGTGTGACGGTGACCGAGGCGACGCAGGCCGGCATCGCCTTCGTGCACCAGGAACTGAACCTGTTCGAAAATCTCGACGTCGCAGCCAACGTGTTCATCGGCCGCGAGAAGCTGATGGGCGGGCCGCTGAAGCTGGTGGACAATGCCGAGATGCGTGATCGCGTGACGCCGCTGCTGGAGCGGCTCGGCGCCGATTTCACCCCGGACACGCTGGTCGAAGACCTCTCCATCGCCGAGCGTCAAATGGTGGAGATCGCCAAGGCACTCTCGATCGACGCCCGCGTGATTATCATGGACGAGCCGACCTCCAGCCTGACGATTTCGGAGACGGAACGGCTGCTGGAAGTGATTGTCGATCTGAAGGCGCACGGCATTTCGGTGATCTACATCTCTCACCGGCTCGGCGAGATCATGACCTGCGCTGACCGCGTCGTCGTGCTGCGCGACGGGCGCACTGTTGGCGAGTTGGCGCGGGACCAGCTGAGCCACGCCGCAATGATCCGGCTGATGATCGGCCGCGACCTGAAAGCGCTGCATACCCCGCCGAAACACGCGCCGCAGCCGGGCGGTTGCGATATCGTCGGCGTCGTGACATCAGCCTTCCCCGACCGGCAGGTTGATCTTTCCGTACGGCATGGCGAGATCCTGGGCCTGGCGGGGCTCGTGGGCGCCGGCCGCACTTCTCTCGCCCGCGCAGCGTTTGGCATTGACCCGCTGCTGGGCGGCGAGATCAGGATCGACAACGCACCGGTCGCTGTCGCATCGCCGCGCGACGCGATCAGCCAAGGCATCTATCTGGTGCCGGAGGACCGCAAGAAATCCGGGCTCGTGCTGGAATTGCCGATCCGCGAGAACATGACGCTGGCGAGCCTGTTGGATCATGCGCGGATGTGGCTGGTCAGCGGCGCAGCCGAGCGCAAGGTCGCGAAAGAGCAGGTCAGGCGTCTCTCCATCAAGGCGCCGAGCATCGACATGGAGGTGGTGACGCTCTCCGGCGGCAACCAGCAGAAGGTCGTGCTCGGCAAATGGCTGTCCATGCAGCCGCGCGTGATGTTCTTCGACGAGCCGACCCGCGGCATCGACGTCGGCGCCAAGGGCGAGATCTACGCGTTGATGCGCGAGCTTGCCGACCAGGGCGTCGCGATCGTGATGATCTCCTCGGACATGGAGGAAGTCATCGGCGTCTCCGACCGCGTGGCGGTCATGCATGAAGGCGGCGTCAGCGGCGTGCTCGAGCGGGAGCAGTTCAGCGAATACAACGTATTGCGACTGGCCATGGGCCAGGCGCTCGAAACCGCGGAAGCGGCCGCGCCATGATCAGGAAAGAGCTCGGTCTGGGATTGCTGCTGGTGGTGATCGCCGCCATCACGGGCGCGATCAATCCCGCCTTCCTGTCGCTGGTGAACCTCTTGAACATGGCCAATCTGATCGGCCTGTTCGGTGTGTTCGCGCTCGGCGAGGGGCTCGTGATCATCACCGGCGGCATCGACCTGTCGCTCGGCTCGATGTTTGCGCTGCTCGGCGTCGTGTTCGTCGACCTTCTGACGACCTACGAGGTGCCGTGGCCCCTGGCGCTCGCGGCCGTGCTGCTGGGCGGGCTGGTGCTTGGCGGCATCCAGGGGTTCCTGATCACCCGGCTGAAGATGCAGCCCTTCATCGTGACGCTGTGTGGCTTGCTGATCTATCGCGGCGCCGCCCGCTACTACACGAGCGATTCGACCCGCGGCTTCGGTTACGGCGACGAGGCGGCGACACTGAGCAACATCGCTTCGGGCAATGTGGCGGGAATCCCGAACACCTTCATCCTCCTGATCATGCTTGCGCTGATCCTCGGCGTGCTGCTGCACCGCTCGGTCTACGGGCGCTGGCTTTATGCCGTCGGCAAAAACGAGGAAGCCGCGCGCTTCTCGGGCATCAACACAAACTTCGTGATCGCAACCGCCTATATCATCAGCGGCGGGCTCGCCGGAGTTTCGACGGTCTTGTTCGTGTTCTACACGAACTCGGTCTCGCCGAGCTCCTTCGGCAATTTCTACGAGCTCTACGCGATCGCGGCCGCCGTCCTGGGCGGGTGCAGCCTGCGCGGCGGCGAGGGATCCATTCTCGGTATCGTGCTGGGCACGGCGCTGCTGCAGGTGTTGCAGAACCTGGTGAACATCCTGGGCATTCCCAACTCGCTGAACTTCGCGGTGATGGGCACGGTCATTCTGATCGGCGTGTTGGCGGATCAGCAATTGCAGGCGCGACGGCGGCGCAAGCTGGCGCTGGCCGGCGTCGCTCGCGCCACGCCGAAATCGACATTGGCGGAGCAAGTCCAAGGCGCGTCACCGCGCGCCACGGATGCATTGCCGGCGAGAGCGGGTGATCGGCCATGACGGATCCAGGCTCCAGTTAACACAAGGCTGCCTAGTCGGCGGCCGCTGGGGAGGGAGTGCGTTCCAGGCTCGAGGGCTTTGGGCAGGGACGTGAGGCGAAACAAGCAAAGCCTGAGACGGCGGGAGGACGAGTAAAATGTTGCGCAGGTTTATAAACACCGCAGGGGTGTGCGGTGTGGGGATTGCTTTCTCATCGCTGTTTTGCGGTGGAGTATATGCGGCCGATTTTTCGACGAAAGCTGCACCTGTTCCGTATGGTACGGCTGACGATTTCTGGACGCGGCCGTATCTGTTCGGCGATCTCGGCAGGACCAGGCTGAAGGAACAGGGCATCGAGCTGGGCCTGACGCTCGGCAACGAATCCGTCGGCAACCTCTCGGGTGGAAGCAGGAACACCGCAGCCAACGCCGGTCAATTGTGGTTCGGCGCGAAGCTGGATATGGGAAAACTCGCCGGCATCCCCGGCGGCACCGTCGGTCTCACGCTGGTCGACCGCTTCGGCAAGAACCTGAATACCGAAGCGGACATTCCCGCCCTGCAGCTGACCAACGAAGTGTTCGGCCGCGGCAATATTCTGCGCCTGACGCAGCTCTATTATTCGCAGAAGCTTTTCGATGACCGCCTTGAACTCAAGGGCGGCCGTCTTCCGGTCGGCTCCGATTTCTTCTTCGGTCTCTGCGAGTTCATCAACCTGACCTTCTGCGGCGGTCAGCCCGGCAACATCCAGGGTGGCTACATCTACAACTGGCCGGTGAGCCAGTGGGCCGGTGTCGTGCATTACAAGATCGCGCCGGAATTCACGGTGTCGGTCGGTGTCTACGATGCCAATCCGGGTTACCTGACGACGTCGGACCCGGGCGTCTACTTCCTGCCCGGCATTCCCGCCTCGAATCGCGCCAGCGGCGTGATGGTGCCGGTGGAGCTGGTCTGGGCGCCGAAGGGGCCCTTGACCGGGACCTGGAGACTTGGCGGCTGGTACGACAGCGCCTCCTCCATTGATGGCGGTCTTCCCGGTGTCATCAGCACCATCCCGGGCGTCGGTGGCGTCCCGGATCAAAATATCAGCGATCAACGCGGCCGCTTCGGTGTTTACGAGTCGATCCTGCAGCGGTTGACCGTCGAGGGTCCGGGCGCGCAGGGTTGGTATACCTTCCTCAACACCACCGTCGCCGATCACCGGACGTCGTATCAGGATTACCAGATCGCCCTCGGCTTCAGGCATACTGGAACGTTCTCCTGGCGCCCCCAGGACGAAGTCGGCTTCGCGGTCGGCACGACCCACGTGAACACGGCTGCCCTCAGTCCCAACGCCGGCGGCAACGAAGTGCCGCTCGAAGTCTGGTACGGATGGCAGGCGACCGGCTGGCTGAACCTCAAGTTCGACGCCCAGTATGTCATCAATCCCGGCGGGCGCGGCTATAACGCCGTGGGCGTGAAGACCGACAACGCCGTGGTTCTTGGCATGCGCACCGAGGTCCACTTCTGACGGGACGCTCACCCGTCTGATGCGAAAGGTGGGGCATGCCCGTCCCACCGGAGCGCACGCAACATGTGGCGGCTCCACTCAGCGGAGCCGCCCGGCCGCGACTTCGGTCATTCCGACGTTGCTGCGGCCAGGCCGGGACTTGGTTATCGCCTATCCCTCATACTGGTCCGGCCCCATCGCCCAAAGCGATTGATCGTGGCCGGATGCGTAGTTGCGATTGTTCAGCGCCGGATTGCGATTGACCATCGGCCGCATGAACATCGGATGGGTGGCGCTGCGCACCTCGTGCTCGACCGTGAACAGCGGTTTACCGCTGTCGAGATCGACGATGTCGCAGAAGCGGTACTGATATTGATTGTCCTCGCGCGAGATCAGATCGCGCGCCAGCAGCTTGCGATACGGGCCGGAAAAGTCGGTGATGTACATCTGCACATGGTGGCCGTCATAGTCACCTTGCGGCCGATCGGTCTCGCGAAACAACAGATGCTGGTCGCGGCCCGTCTTCACGGCGGCAACCGCGCCGTCGCCGTTCCGCAACTCGGATGGCATGCCCATGATCTCGGGGTAGAAGGCACAGATGCGCGCGGCGGATCCCACCGGTACGTCGAACTCGACATAGGGGATGCCGAGCGCGACGCGGCCGAAGCGCGCCGCGTCGGGCTCGTAGCAGCGCAAGCGGTTGCCCCACGGACAAATCGCTTCGACATGGTCGTTGTGCTCGGCGAAGGCGAACGCGGTACCCTCGAGCTTTTTGGCGACCGACGCCAATCGCGCCAGCAGCGCCTCGCGGCCCGCGATGACCAGCCCGACATGACCGCGCAGCACCTGCGGCCGGCCGCTCGGCAAATGAAACTGGCTCCGTCCGGCGTTGATCCACATATTGGTGTCGGACACCATCAGAAAGGGATCGCGGGTGAGCCCGAGGCCTGCGACATAGAACAGCGTGGCGAGGCGCTGGTCCGGGACCTGGATATTGACGTGCTCGAAATGGATCGCGTTGCCGAGATCTTCTTTGGATCGATCGAATTGTTGCGGCATGGACGGGGCTCTGATGGGGGAGGGACAGGTCCATACTAGAGCACAATTTCCGCCAGTCGAAATGATTCGCGGATCACATCTCGAGGGTAGCGGCATGGCGTCCGTTGCCACCTTGCCGCCAATGCCAATCCCTGTAAGCTGACAAAAAGCACGAAGGAAAGAGATCGATGGGAGGGGTTCTGGACGGCGTCCGGGTTCTCGATTTCGGGCGCTATATCGCGGGGCCCTATTGCGCGACCTTGCTGGCCGAATACGGCGCCGAGGTCATTCGCGTGGAGAAGCGCGACGGCAGCGAGGACCGCTTCGTGGCGCCGGTGGGCGAAAATGGCGAAGGCGCGCTGTTTCTTCAGGTCAACCGCAACAAGAAGTGCCTCACGCTCGATCCGATGAAGCCGGAAGGGCAGGAGGTGATGCGCCGGCTGATTGCGACCGCGGACGTGGTCGTCGCCAATTTGCCGCCGCAGACCTTGCGCGCGATGAAGCTCGACTACGATTCGCTCAAGGCGATCAAGCCGGACATCATCCTGACGACGGCCACCGCGTTCGGCGGGCCGGGGCCATGGTCCGACCGCGTCGGCTTCGACGGCGTCGGCCAGGTCATGTCAGGCTCGGTGTACATGACCGGCGCCGGCGATCCGCCCTACCGGGCCGCGGTCAACTGGGTCGATTTCGGGACGGCGCTGCATTGCGCGTTCGGCACGCTCGCCGCGCTGATCGAGCGCGGCAAATCCGGGCGTGGGCAGATCGTCGAGGGCGCATTGCTCGCAACCGCCTTGTCCTTCACCAATGCCACGCTGATCGAGCAGGCCGTCATCAACGTCAATCGGGTGCCGACAGGCAATCTCGGCCAGACCGCGGCGCCCGCCGACATCTACCGCACCAGGGACGGCTGGGTGCTGTGCCAGGTCACGGGGCATCCGCTGTTCAAGCGCTGGGCCAGGCTCATGGGCGAAGAGGAGGTCTGGCTGAACGATCCGCGCTTTGCCGACGACATCAGCCGCGGCAACAACGGCCCTGTGATCAGCGAGCGGATGGCGCGCTGGTGCGCCGAGCGCACCACGCAGGAGGCCGTCGACACCCTGGGCAAGGCCATGATTCCGACCGGCCCCGTGCTGAGCCCGCAGCAGGCGCTGGATCATCCGCACATCCGCGCCGCCGGCTTCATGCAGGACGTCGACTATCCCGGCCTGCCGAAGCCCGCACCGGTGGCACGCGCCGCCGTCCGCCTGTCGGAAACGCCCGGCGAAATCGCGACGCGCCCGCCCACGCTCGGCGAGCATACCGATCTTATCCTGACCGAGCTCGGCTACGACAAGGCCGCGATCGCGGCGCTCCGGCAAGGCGGCATCGTCTAGCGAGGAAGGGCACGGTATCTTTGCCGCGAAACACGACCTCATCCTGAGGGCCCGCCGCAGGCGGGCGTCTCGAAGGATGGCCGCAGGCGAGATTGCCGCATCGTGCACGCCATAGGCAATGTCCTGCGCTTGTGGGCGCTACAGCAATTGCTTCAACGCCTGTGCATCGGCCGGCGCCGCGCTCTTCTGGTCGTTGTCGAAATAGACGTAGACGTCGCAGCCCTGCCGCTTCCAGGACTTGATGCGCCGCGCCCATTGCGCCAGCGTGGGTTTCGTATAGTGCCCGTGATAGCGCCCGCTTGGTCCGTGTCCGCGCACATAGACGAAATCCGCCGTGCGCTTCCACGGCGCCGGCGCGTCGTGATGGTCGGACAGGCACAGCGAAATGTTCTCGTCGGCCAGCATCCGCAAGATGCGCGGCTGATACCAGCTCGGATGGCGGAATTCGAAACTGTAACGCCGCTTCCGCGACAGCAGCTTGAAGAAGCCGGCGAGACGGTCCGCGTCGGCCTCGAATTGCGGCGGCAGCTGGAACAGGATCGGGCCGGCCTTGCCGCCGAGCCGTGAGATGCGATCCTCGAGCAGCTCGAGGCTGTTCACCGAGCGGTCGGACAGGCGCTTCCAATGCGTGATGAATTTCGACGCTTTCCACGCGAAGACGAAATCGCGGCCGGTCTGCTCTCGCCACCCCTTGACGGCCTCCGGCGTCGGGGTGCGGTAGAACACTCCGTTCAGCTCGGTGGTGTCGAACTGTCCGGCGTAATAGCTCAGCTGCTGCTTCAGCGTCACGCCCTCGGGAAAGAACGGGCCTCGCCAGGAGGCGTAGTGCCAGCCGGAAGTTCCGATCAGAACGCGCGCCATGTTTGAGGTGTCCATCCGTTGCGATTTGCCGGATGGGAACGTCCGTGCGGCCGATACGTTGCTCGTGAGCTTGATCAACGCAGGACCGGAACCGATGTACGCGCTGTTCGAAGGCAACAAGCAGATCGGCGATCCCTTTCCCTCCGAGAAGGAGGTGTGGGAAGCCGCCTTGATCGAGGGGCTGGTGACCGACGTGCCGGTCGCGGACGAGGAGGGCGGCCGCCTTCTGCCCGCCGGCTATCACGTCGCGCAGGTCGAGGAAACGTTCGAGCCGAAGCCCGGCTGGAAGCTGCCGCGCGAGATCTCTTGAGCGGGGCCTAGTTCGAGGCCAGCGCCGCCTTGGCGACTTCCGCCATCCAGCTCGATGCCACCGGCAGGATCGCGTCGTTGAAATCATAGCGCGGGCCGTGCAGCTCGGCGCCGTCCCGCAATTCGCCGTTGCCGATCCAGACGAAGGCGCCGGGGCGCCGCGAGAGAAAATGGGCGAAATCCTCACCGGCCATGCTGGGCGCGAGGTCGCGCCGCAGCTCGGCCCGCACCTTGTCTGCGGCGAGGCGCGCGAGATCCGCCTCGGCCGGCGTGTTGATGACGACGCCGACGCCAATGACGATCTCCGGCGTCACCTTGACGCCGAAGCTCGTGGCAATCCCGGCGCAGATCTGTTCGATCCGCGCCACGACGGTGTCCTTCACCGCATCGCGATGGTAGCGCAGCGTGCCGCCGATCGAGACGCGTCCGGCGATTTGGTTGCGTGCCGTGCCGCCTTCGAGCGTGCAGAGCGAGAGCACGGCGGTGTCGAGCGGATCGACACTGCGCGACACGATCGATTGCAGCGCCACGATCAAATGGCCGGCCGCCATCACGGGATCGCGCGTCAGATGCGGCATGCCGGCGTGACCGGCATGGCCGTCGATGGTGATGGTGATGCGCCCGCCGGAGGCCATGACGACGCCGTCATGGACCGCGATGGTGCCGGCGGCGAGTCCCGGCCAGTTGTGAAAGCCGAACACCCGATCCATCGGAAAGCGCTCGAACAGCCCGGCCGCGACCATCGCGCGCGAGCCGCCAAAACCTTCCTCGGCCGGCTGGAAGATGAAAACGACCGTCCCGCTCCAGTCGGTGTCGGCGGCGAGCAGCGCGGCGGCGCCGAGCAGCGAAGCGGTATGCCCGTCATGGCCGCAGGCATGCATCACACCGGGATTTTGCGAAGCGTAGGCTAGCCCCGTATCTTCGGTGATCGGCAGCGCATCCATGTCGGCGCGCAGGCCGACGCGGCCCTGGGCGTGCCCGCGCGTCAAGGTCGCGACGATGCCGTGGCCGCCAACGCCTGACTCGAAGGAAATGCCGAGCTCGGTGAGCTTGTCCTGCACAAAGGCGGCGGTGGCTTTCTCCTGGAGGGACAGTTCGGGATGCGCATGCAAATGCCGGCGCCACGCGGTCAGTTTCTGGTGCAGCTCGGGGGTCAAGGCGGGAATCTCTCGGATTGTGTGTCGGCATCGACACCATAGCCGAATAACCGCAGCTTGCATCAAGCGCCAGCGAATGCCTCGGGTGCAGCAACGCGTTGATGCTTGCTGGTGCAAACCGACCGCGCCGCGCGCTCCACTTCACCTCTCCGGCTTGCGGGAGAGGGCTCGATCGTCATTGGGGATCTCACTGCGGAGACACCCTCTCCCCAACCCTCTCCCGCAAGCGGGAGAGGGGGCGCACCGGCGGCTGCGGATCCGCGCTACCCCGACAGCTTCGCCAGCCCGTCCCAGTCGAAGCTGATGCCGTGGCCGATACGGTCCGGCGCGAGCGCAAGCCCGTCCTGCAGCACCAGCGGATGCTCGATATATTTGTCGAGCCCAAAACCGTGCGCCTCCAGATACGACCGGTTCGGGCAGGCCGCGAGCAGATGCACGGTGATGTCGTGCGCGCCGTGGCTGGTGACGGGCAGGTTGAACGCTTCCGCCAGCCGCGCGACCTTTATGAAGGCGGAGACGCCGCCGCAATTGGTGACGTCAGGCTCGGGATAGGACACCGCGCCCGCGACGATGTAGTTCTTGAACTCCCACAGCGAGCGCAAATTCTCGCCCGCTGCGATCGGCACGCCGCCGGCCTGCATGATGCGGACATGGCCCGCGACGTCGTCGGGAATGATCGGCTCCTCGAGCCAGGTGAGGTCGTAGGGTTGGAACGCCCGGGCGGCGCGGATCGCCTCCTCGACCGTCCATTTCATGTTGGCATCCACCATCAGCGGAAAGCCGTCGCCGAGATGCTGTCGCATCGCGGAGACCTTCGCTACGTCGGTTTTGAGATCGGGCCGGCCGACCTTCATCTTGATGGCGCGAAAGCCCTTGGCGAGATTGCCGTCGGTCTGCTCCAGCAGCGCCTCGACCGAGAGATCGAGGTCGATGCCGCCGGCATAGCAGGGCACGCGCGCATCGAACCCGCCGAGCAATCGATACAACGGCAGGTTCGCCCGCCGCGCCTTCAAATCCCACAGCGCGATGTCGAGCGCCGAGAGCGCCAGCACCGCCGGCCCGCCGCGGCCGCCATAATGCAGGCCCCACCAGACGTGATGCCAGATCGCTTCGGTATCATCGGCCTCGCGGCCCTCGACCAGCGGCGGGATTTCGCGCTTGAGGATGTCGGCGACGGCGCCGCCATTGCGCCCGACCGTGTAGGTGTAGCCGACGCCTTCGGCGCCATCGGCATCGCGGATGCGGCAGGTGATCAGCTCGAACGCTGCGATGTCGCCGTGGGTCGAGTCGGAGAGCATGACGGGGAGGGGGATCCGGTAGAATCCGGTCTCGATGTTTGCAATGCGCGGCATGATTTTCTTCCTGCGTTTTCTTTGCAGGCTAGCCCGACGTTCGCGCCACGGCAATGCGGTCGTTGCGACATCGCGGCGCATCCTGGGCAAGATCGCGTTGAGCTATTGCGCCGGCGCGCCGGCGGCCGGTCGCCGTGAAACGTCCTCGGCAAGCTGCTGACCTTGAGCGAGCCTACGCTCGATCATGCCCATCACGGTGGTCACGTCTTCGAAGGCCCGCGAATGCGCTTGTCCCTGTAAGCGGGTGATGTCGAACACCAGAATATTGGCCCGCGCCAGCTCGTCCTTGTAAGGCTCTTCCTCCGCGTTGACATCGCCCAGCCGGGTGAGGCCGCCCGCGATCGACTTCGACAGCTTCAGCGCACCGTCATCCTGCGACAGGAACAGCGCGAAGCGCGGCCGCGACGATCCCATTTCCTGCATCTGTTCGCGAAACGCCGCGAAGTCGACATCGGGGGCCACCATGGCCACGTTCCTGATCTTGCCGCCGATCTTCCCAGTCCGGCGTGCCCTGGCCTGAAGGGCATTCAGCGTGATCAGGCAGCCCATGGAATGGCAGAGCACGGTGACCTCGCGGATTGCGGGGTTGATCGCCACCTGCTCGATCAGCCCGTCGAGCGATCCGACGGATTCACGGGCGACCTCGCCGTCGCGCTCATAGGCGCGCAATCCGACCAGGCCTTGCGAGGGCCAGGAGAACAGGATCGGAATCACCGGGGCTCTCGAGTCCTGGACGATTTGCGCGAAGCGATAGACCGCATCGTCGAAGCGGTTGTTGAAGCCGTGGACGAAGATCATCGCCTTGCTGCGGCGGGTCTTCTTGGCGACACTGTTGATGGCAGTATTGAAGGCGGATCTGTCGAGGTAGTCGGCCGACACGGTGACGAACTCGCGGCGCGGATCGCCGGGCGGCACCACCGGCCACTGGATCGCACCGACGACGCGGGCCTCGTCAGGCGGAATTGAGACAGAGACCATCGCATAGGACATCGCGGCGGCACGTTCGCGGCTGAACATGTCGCCAGTGTCGACGGCGGCGCGCTCGCGGGTCGTCGCAACAAGCACCGGAACACGCGACGTGCTCTCCGCGGCCTCGACCGGAACGAGCACGCCCTGCAAGGGGCGTCCTGCGCAGGATGCGCAAGCAAGAGACAGGATCAAGACGCCCGTCACGCGCCAGCAACTGCGGGAGGTGGCCTGGGAGCTCATGCTGCTAGGAGGAATGGCAATGGGTCCGTGCCCCGATCTTTCGCGACCTCCGGCCACTGCTGGACCTTCCACCTCTGTGTCACTTGATTTAGATCAAGCGCAGCGGGCCGGGGCCGCCTCGATTTTGCCGGCGCGCCTCACCGCATCGTTGCGAGCTGCACGGCCAGCGCGCAGGCGCGATCGTATTCGTCCAGATTGATCCACTCGTCGACGGTGTGCACCTCGTTCTGGCCGGCGCCGAAGGTCACGGTCGGAACGCCGTGGCGGACCATCCAGTTGGCATCGAGGCCGCCATTGGCGGTGCGCACGTTCGGGGTTCCGCCGACCGCGGACACCGCCTCCACCGCGCGTTTGACGACGGGAAGGTTGTCCTTCATGCGGAACGGGAAATAATCGGTCTCGGCCTTGAACTTGACCTTGCCGGACTTGCCTTGCGCGTTGGTGACTTTCCTGGCCGCCTTCTCGAACGCGGCCTTGTAGGCCTTGGTGATCTCCTTGAAGAACTTTCCGTCGTGGCTGCGGCTTTCGCCGCGCACATGCACGTAGTCGGTGACGACATTGGTGGCGTCGCCCGCAGGCCGTCCCTCGCCGCCGGTGACGGGGCCGACATTGCTGGTGCCCTGCCGCGCGCTTGCGCCCTTGCCCTTCACCACCTTGCCGAACCAGCCGCCGGCCTTCACGTCGGCAAGCGCCAGCGACATGATCATGGTCGAGGAGATGCCGCGCTCGGGCGCGACGCCGGCATGCGAGGCGCGGCCGAAGATCTCGACGGTCCAGCGGTCGGCACCGACGGCGCCGATGACGACGTTGGAGGCCGAGCCGCCGTCATAGTTGAACGCCATCACCGGCGCGCCGAGCTCGTCGAGCTTGACGTGGCGCGCGCCGTAGAGCCCGCTCTCCTCGCGCACGCAGAATAAAAGCGTGATCGGCGGATGATCGAGCTGCTGCTTTTCGAGCTCGGCCGCCAGCGTCACCAGCACGCCGCAGCCGCAGCGATTGTCGCCGCCGAGCGCGGTCTTCGCATCATTGACGATCTTGCGACCCGACTTCTTCGGCTTGGCGCCGGCGCATAGCGGCACGGTGTCCATGTGGGTCATGAACATGATGCGCGGCTGGTTGTGCAGCGCGCCGCGGCCGGGCAAGTCGACGATGAGATTGCCGGTCTCGGTCGGCACCGGAATGCGGGTATTGGCATCGTCAAGCCGGATCGCCTTCGCCGGCACGCCGCTCTCCTTCAGCGCAGCCGTGAGCTCACGCCCGATCGCAGCCTCCTGTCCCGTGACGCCCTCGACGGCGAGAAAGCGCATGAGGCGGTCGGTGGCGGCTTTGGTGTCGACAGGCATGGACTATTCCTTACGTCATCGCCAGCGATGCTGGGGGCTAGTGCTTCGCTGGCGGATCAAGCTTGGCGACCGCCGCTTCGATTGTCTTCGTGCACCGAACCAGGTCGGCGAGAAGCTTTTCGTCGATCTCCATCCGGCCCTGATATTCGGCAAGATTTCGTTCGTTGTGGGCCTTGAGGAAGACCTGTATCTCCGGTGCACTCGTTCCGATCGTATGCACCAGCGTCTGAAATACCGTGATACGGTCTTCCGAACGATAGCCCTCGCGCCGGAGTGCAGCCAGCGCAAGCCGGTGTGCTGCGCCATAGGCCAGGTCAAAACGGCTATCGGGATCCAGGTCTTCATTCTGAGCATCTTTCAACCGGCTGCCCGCGGCCGCAACCACCAAGATACTCGCTGCGTGTGGGCGGCTCGATCTTGAGCCGCTTGATCCTCACGAGATTGTCGAGCTCGGTCTTGCTCATGCGCGCAAATCGCGTTGAGTGCCAAGAATGAACGTCTTCGGGCCGAGAGCTAGCTTCCTGGCGAAGGAGCCGGCCCGCGAAGACCGCTGCCGCCATTCTTCCGATGTGAGAAAAGCCGGGCTGATCTTGCGAAGCAGGCGATCCTCGGCGTGTTGAAAGGCGGTGTAGAGGTCCGAGTAGTCCAAGTCGTCTCCGATCACCATGACGTCGATATCGCTTTGCGCGGTGTCCGTTCCCTTGGCGACCGAGCCAAAGATGAAAGCAGTCTTTATCTTACTCGCGAAGGGTTCAAGAGCTTTCTTCAAGAACTCGCTCAGCGCCACGGTCTTGAGGACGAGGCCCTGCAGCTCTTCGAAAATCGGCGAATGCCGGTTGGCGCGATAGTGCTTTTGATTGCCGATGTGCTCGACCGAGACAAGGCCACTACGCCGCAGGCGCGATAGCTCGCGTTCGACCGCCCCCGTGCCGGAGGCAACGGTCCGGATGATCTCCGACGTGTAGAAGCTGCGGTCGGGATGCGCGAAAATGAGACCAAGCACGCGCTGCTGCACCTTGGAGAATAGTGCATTTGACAGGTTTATGGTTTCTGCATTCGTACCCATATTGGGGATTATACTACCCAAATTGGGAATATCAAGCGACACTGCTGATAGTGGTGGAGCTCGTTCGAAGAGTTTCCCGACGCGGCGGTCCCCTCTACGAACGCGACGAGGTATAAGTCAAAAAGATCAGCGCGCCGATGCCAAGCATGGCAGCCATGAAAAGCAGCACCGCCGGCAGCCCCGCGAACGCCGCCACCGCGCCGGTGATCGACTGCATCAGCGCCGCGCCGAGGAAGAAGGCGAGGTTGATCGCCGCGAGCGCCTTGCCCGCGACCTGGGCGTCGACCAGCTGCCGCGACATGCCGAACAGCAGCGGCTGCGCCGAGGTCGCCAAGCCAATGAGCACGAACAGCACCAGGTCGTATTGCGGCGGCATCACGGGAAAGCCGAGCAGCATGGAGACAGCATAGTGCGGCGCCCCTAACGCCATCAGCGCCAGCAGCAATGCGCCGGCCAGGTGCGTTCCCGCCACCAGCGCGCGGCGGCGTCCGATCCTGCGGTCGATCATGCCGACGAGAAGCGGACCTGCGATCATCGCCAGCGTGAACGCGCCGAGCTGATTGCCGGCCTCGACCCGCGACAATCCCTTGACCTGCATCAGCCACGGCCCGCCCCACAGGCCGCGCAGCACCAGCGAGGTCGCAAGCGACACCAGCGCCAGCGCGATCAGGCCGCGCAAGGGCCGCGAAAGTCCGAGCCTGAGCACTTCGATCATCTGCGACAGCGGCGAGGACTCGTCCTTGTGCTCGGCGGGCTGGCTCGGCACCAGCAGGAACACCGCGAGCGCCACGGCAACGCCGCCGAGCGCCGAGATCCAGAACCCGGCGCGCCAGCCGTAAGTGTCGACCACGAAGGCGAGCGGGCTCGACGATAGCAGCATGCCGATATTGCCAATCGAGAGGATCGCGCCCGACCACAGCCCGAAGCGCGCGGCCGACAATTGCTTGGCCGCCAGTGTCATCGGGCACATCAGCATGCCGGAGGTGGCGACGCCCAGCAGCACCTGACCGACGGCGAAGCTTTCGGGTCCCGTCGCGAACCCCGACGCGATGGCGCCGACCACGGTTCCCGCGAGCAGGCTCAGCGACACCGGCCGAACGCCAAAGCGGTCCATCGCCGCACCGACCGGGATCTGCGCGGCCGCAAACGCGAACGGATAGACCGAGGTGAGGCTCGCCAGCGCCTGGGGTTCGATGCCGAAATCCGCCGCCATCAGGTCGAGGCTGACCGCCGGAATGGTGCGCAGCAAGGTCGAGAGCATGTGCCCGCAGGCCAGTGCGAGCAACGCAAGGATCAGCGCGCGGGTGGCTCCCGCGTCGTGGGTGGCGGCGGTGGTCATGGGCGTTGCGTCCCGGCAAGGTTTCGGGTGGGGTTACATGATTGACGGGTGCATGCCAACATCGGGACCGCCATGGCCGCAATGTCGTGGATGCACAAGGCAGTCGCATCATGTATCTCGGCATCGATCTCGGCACCTCTGCCGTCAAAACCGTTCTGGTCGACGACGCGCAGCGCGTGGTGGCAAGCCGCAGCCGGTCGCTGACGGTCTTCTCGCCGCGTCCCGGCCATTGCGAGCAGGACCCGGCACAGTGGATCGAAGCGACGTTCGCGACGCTGGATGCGCTGAAGGCGGACCACGCGCGCGAGCTGGCCGAGGTCGAGGGCATCGGCCTGTCCGGCCAGATGCACGGCGCGACGCTGCTCGACGCCGGTCTCGTGCCGTTGCGGCCCTGCATTCTCTGGAATGACGGGCGGTCCTTTGCGGAATGCGCCGAGCTGGAGCTGCGCTGGCCCGCCTTGCGGACGACGACAGGCAACAAGGCGATGCCGGGATTCACCGCGCCCAAACTGCTGTGGGTCGCCAGGCACGAGCCGGAGATCTTCGCGGCGACAAAACTCGTGCTGCAACCAAAGGCCTATCTGCGCCTGGTGCTGACGGGCGAGGCGATCGAGGATGTCTCGGACGCCTCGGGTTCGCTGTGGCTCGATGTTGTCAGCCGCGATTGGTCGGATGAGGGGCTCGCTGCGACCACTCTGTCGCGCCGGCAGATGCCGCGCCTGGTCGAGGGCTGCGCGCCGGCGGCACGGCTGCGGAGCGAGTTGGCGCAGCGCTGGGGCATGACCGGGCGGCCGATGCTAGCCGGCGGGGCCGGCGACAATCCGGCGGGAGCCGTCGGCATCGGCGCCGTCAATCCCGGCGCAGCCTTCATCTCGCTCGGAACCTCCGGTGCATTGCTGGTGCCGACCGAGACGATCGCGGCCAACCCGGAGCGGGTCGTGCACATTTTCTGTCACGCCGTCCCGGATAGATGGATTCAAGCCGGCGCGATCCTCTCGGCGGCCTCGTGCCTGTCGTGGATCGCGCGGCTGTTGGGGAGCTCCGAGGCCGACCTGCTGGCGCCGCTCAGGTTGCGCCCGAAGGCGCCGTCGCCGGTCAGCTTCCTGCCGTATCTCTCCGGCGAACGCACGCCGCACGACGATCCCGATGTACGCGGCATGCTCGATGGCCTCAGTCACGCCACCGATCGTGACGCGATCGTGCAAGCCGTGCTCGAAGGCGTGGCCTTCGCGCTTGCGGATTGCCGGGACGTGCTTGCCGAGACCGGGCTGGCGATCGCGGAGGCCGATGTCATCGGCGGCGGTTCGCGGTCGCGGTTCTGGCTTGCGGTGCTGGCCAATGTCCTGAACGTGCCGGTGCATCGCTTTGCCGACGGCGAGACCGGCGCGGCGTTTGGTGCGGCGCGGCTCGGCCGCCTCGCCGTGACGGGTGAGGCGATCGACGCCGTCTGCACCGCGCCACGGCGCGTCGAGACCTTCGAGCCCGAGCGCGCGCTTGCGCAGGCCTATGCCGAGCGGCTTCCGCAATGGCGCCGCCTGTACCGGCCGCCGCGCTGATCGCGATACGCGATGATGTGGCGAAGAAAAGGCATCACGCGCGAGATCGGTTCCGTCTGCAAAAGATAAAAGCAGCGCCGGACCGTTGGTCGGCATGCCGGAGGTATTGCCCTGCGCCACAACCTTTTGTTTAATGCTTGCACCCGCGCCAGGGACCAACGAGACGCGGGTGAGATTGCGATGCCGCCGTCGGCGCATCGGGGAGGTGTGATGAGCGAGCCCATCCTCGAGATGCGCCGGGTCTCTAAATCGTTCTTCAGCATCAAGGCGCTGCGCGACGTCGACCTCACCGTCTACGCGGGCGAGATCCACGCCTTGATGGGCGAGAACGGCGCCGGCAAATCCACCCTGATGAAGATCCTGTCGGGCGCCTACCGGCCGGATCCGGGCAGCGAAATCCGCATCGACGGCCAGCCCGTGCAGATCAGCGGCCCGCTCGGCGGCCGTGCTGCCGGCATCGCGATCATCTATCAGGAACTCTCGCTCGCCCCCAATCTGAGCGTTGCGGAGAACATTTATCTCGGTCGCGAGGTCTCCCGCGGCGGCTTGCTGGCGCGCGAGGCGATGCAGGCCGGCGTCGGTCCGATCCTGGCGCGGCTCGGCGCGGATTTCACGCCGCAGACGCAGGTCGCCAATCTCTCGATGGGCCAGCGCCAATTGGTCGAGATCGCGCGCGCGCTGCACGCCCGCTCCAGAATCCTGATCATGGACGAGCCGACCACCGCGCTGTCGGCCGGTGAGAGCGAAAGGCTGTTCGCGCTGATCCGCCAGCTGCGTGCCGAAGGTCTCGCCATCATCTATATCTCGCATCGCATGGACGAGGTCTATGCGCTCGGCGATCGCGTCACGGTGCTCCGCGACGGCACGCTGGTAGGTTCGCTCGACAAGGGCGACATCCGCGCCGACAACATCGTCCGGATGATGGTGGGACGCGACGTCTCGTCCTTCTACAAGAAGGAGCATGATCCCAGGAATGAGGCGCGGTCGGGCGCTCCCGTGCTTGCGGCCGTCGACATCGCCGACGGCAGGCGCGTCAAGGGATGTTCGCTGACGGTGCATGCGGGCGAGGTCGTCGGCCTTGCCGGCCTGGTCGGCGCCGGCCGCACCGAACTTGCGCACCTCATCATCGGCGCCGCGCCCATGGTCTCCGGCCATGTCGAGATCGAGGGGCGCGCGGTCTCGATCCGCACGCCGGGCGAGGCGCTGGATGCTGGCATTGCCTATCTCACCGAGGACAGGAAGGCGCTCGGCCTGTTCCTCGACATGTCCTGCCTCGACAACATCAATCTCGCGGTGCTCGGCCGCGATGCGAAATTCGGCGGCATCCTCGACCGCGACAAGGCCCGCGACCGCGCCAAGCGCGCGTTCGCGGGGCTCGGCATCCGCGCTGCGAATGTCGGTGTTCCCGCCGGCGGGCTCTCCGGCGGCAACCAGCAGAAAGTACTGCTGTCGCGGCTGCTCGCGATCGGCCCGAAAATCCTGATCCTCGACGAGCCGACCCGCGGCGTCGACGTCGGCGCCAAGTCCGAGATTTATTCGATCATCGACAATCTCGCGAAATCGGGCACCGCGGTTCTCGTCATCTCGTCCGACCTGCCCGAGATCATCGGCATCTGCGACCGGGTCATCGTGATGCGCGCGGGACATATCGCCGGGCAGATCCGGCGCAACGCGACATCGCCGCTCAGTCAGGAGGAGATCATGGCCCTCGCCACCGGAACGGAGCAGCTCGATGCCTGAGAACGGCGCTCCCGCGAAAGCGGCCCCCGTGGCGCCCGGTCTTGCCGCCGCGCAGGAGACCAAGCGGCAGCGGACGCGGATGATCATTCGCGCGGTTGGCATGCTGCCGGTGCTGCTGCTCTTGTGCATCGGCTTTCACGTGCTGTCGGACGGCCGCTTCTTCACCGGCCAGAACATCGGCATCGTGGTGCAGCAATCCGCAGTCAATACCGTGCTGGCCGCGGGCATGACCTTCGTCATCCTCACCGGCGGCATCGACCTGTCGGTCGGCTCCATCCTGGCGGCGTCGGCGATGGCCGGGCTGATCATCTCCAAATTCCCAGATCTCGGGGTGCTGTGGTTGCCGGCCGCGGTGCTCACCGGCGCCGTCTTCGGCATTCTCAATGGCGGCTTGATCGCGCTCTTGCGCCTGCCGCCCTTCATCGTCACGCTGGGATCGTTGACCGCCGTGCGCGGCGCCGCGCGCCTGCTCGGCGCCGACACCACGGTGTTCAATCCGTCGATCCCCTATGCCTTCATCGGCAACGGCGCCTTGACCCTCATCCCCGGCGTATTGTCGATTCCCTGGCTCTGGGTGATCGCGTTGCTGGTCATCCTGGTGTCGTGGCTGGTGCTCAAGCGCACCGTGCTCGGGGTGCACATCTACGCGGTCGGCGGCAACGAAAGCGCGGCGCGGCTCGCCGGCATCAAGGTCTGGGCCGTGCTGATCTTCGTCTACGGCGTGTCCGGCCTGCTCGCGGGCCTCGGCGGCGCAATGCAGGCGGCGCGGCTCTATGCCGCCAATGGCCTGCAGCTTGGCCAGTCTTACGAGCTCGACGCCATCACCGCCGTGATCCTGGGGGGCACCTCCTTTGTCGGCGGCATCGGCTCGATCTGGGGGACGCTGGTCGGCGCGCTGATCATTGCCGTGTTGTCGAACGGCCTGATCCTGATCGGCGTGTCCGACGTCTGGCAATATGTGATCAAGGGTCTGGTGATCATCGGCGCCGTGGCGCTGGACCGCTATCGGCTGCAGGGCTCGGCGCGGACTTGAGAGCATGATCCGAAAAAGTGCGAAGCGGTTTTTCGAAAAGATCATGCTCAAACAAGGAGCAAGAAATGCAGCGGGTGCTGCGCCGTCATGTTCATTCCGTCACGGCAACTGGTCGCCGTGCCGGAGCTTCAAACAGACCAGGGAGGAAGCCAATGTTGAAGTCGATCTCGTTTGCCGGCGCCGCGATGGCGCTCGTCCTGAGCTCCGCGCCGTCCTGCGCCAAGGAGCTCAAGTCGATCGGCGTTTCGCTGGGCTCGCTCGGCAATCCGTTCTTCGTCGCGTTGTCGAAGGGCGCCGAGTTCGAGGCCAAGAAGACCAACCCCAACGTCAAGATCACCACCGTCGGCTTCGAATATGATCTGGGCAAGCAGGTCACCCAGATCGACAATTTCATCGCGGCCGGCGTCGACCTGATCCTGCTCAATCCCGGCGATCCCAAGGCGGTCGGCCCGGCGATCAAGAAGGCGCAGGCCGCCGGCATCGTCGTCGTTGCCGTCGACACCGCGGCCGAAGGCGCCGACGCCACGGTGACCACCAACAACGTCCAGGCCGGCGAGATCTCCTGCCAGTACATCGTCGACAAGCTGGGAGGCAAAGGCGACGTCATCATCGAGAATGGCCCGCAGGTCTCCGCGGTGATCGATCGCGTCGTCGGCTGCAAGAACGTGCTCGGCAAGAACCCCGGCATCAAAGTCCTGTCCAACGACCAGGACGGCAAGGGCTCGCGCGAAGGCGGCCTCACGGTGGCGCAAGGCTATCTGACCCGCTTCGCCAAGATCGACGCCATCTTCGCCATCAACGATCCGCAGGCGATCGGCACCGACCTCGCGGCGCGCCAGCAGCAGCGCACCGGCATTATCATTACCGCGGTCGACGGCGCGCCCGACATCGAAGCCGCCCTCAAGGATCCGCAGGCGGCGCAGATCCAGGCCTCCGCCTCGCAGGACCCGTTCTTCATGGCCCGCCGCGCCGTGCAGGTCGGCGTCAACATTCTCAACGGCCAGAAGCCGGCGTCCACCGTCGAGTTGCTGCCGTCGAAACTCGTGACGCGCGACAATGTCAAAGACTACAAGGGCTGGACCTCGGACCGCTCGCAGTAGCGGCTTGCGTGGCGGTGTTAGCTGGGCACGCAGCGGTCGACCGCCACTAGGTCGGCCGCGCTCTCGTTAGGCTCATGATCTTGAGGTCGTAGGTTCAAATCCTGTCCCTAATCATACCCGCAGACTCGACCACCCGACGTCCGCTTTTCGACATGAAGCGGGCCCCTGGCTTTCAATGCACCAGTTCAGCTTGTGACCCGAAGCGGACATTTCCCTAGCCCTAAAGCAACCCTCTATGCTTTGATCTTCGCGGTCAGTTCGATGACGTTAGGGGTCGTTCGTTGACAGGCGAGAGGGTGGAACGGAAGCTGGCGGCTGTATTGGCGGCTGACGTCGCTGGGTACAGCCGTCTCATGGGTCTCGATGAGGAAAGAACGCTGACCAACCTTAAGGCGGTCAGGAAGACCGTCATTGACCCTACCATCGCCACTCACCGCGGTCGCATCGTTAAGGCCACCGGCGACGGCATGCTGGTCGAGTTTGCAAGCGCGGTAGACGCGGCCGGCAACGCGTTCGATATCCGGAAAGGCACAGCAGCGTTGAATGCTGACGTCGCGCCGGACGTCCGGATCGAATTTCGGATCGGTATCCACGTCGGAGACATCATAGTGGATGGCGCCGGCATCTTCGGCGACGGAGTTAACTTAGCTGCAAGACTGGAGGGTCTTGCCGAGCCCGGCGCAGTTTGCATGTCTGATGAACGCTTATCGGCAGGTCCGAGGCGAGGTCGACATTGCTTTCGACGACCTTGGGCTACAGGTGCTAAAAAATATTGCTGAGCTGATGCGTGTCTGGCGTTTCGCAGGCCAAAATGCTGCCAAGGAGGGGCCGGCCGCGGTCGGGACGCAGGCGCTGACCCTGCCAGACAAGCCTTCGATGGCAGCGCTGCCGTTCCAGAATATGAGTGCGTGGAGGGTGATTTTCTGGCCTAGGACGGACAAAGAATATGAATGATCGCGACAACTTACGATCTAAGGGTTTTCCTTCTTTTGGCCCGTTCAATCTGTTTGTGTCCGAAAGACGAATTGAGAAAGCTGGCAAAGCGATACCGCTTGGCGGCCGAGCGTTCGACATCCTGATCCAACTCGTGGAGCGGGCTGGGCAAGTGGTTACTCATCAGGAGCTACTAGCGAGCGTTTGGCCTGGTATCAATGTGGAGGCAGCCAATCTCCGCGTTCACGTCTCTGCTCTTCGCAAGGCGCTCGGCGACGGGCGAAACGGCGCGCGTTACATATCCAATGTCTCCGGCCGCGGCTATTGTTTAGTGGTGCCGGTCACACGCTCGATGGGGGCACCGATTTCGGTTGCCGGCAGTGCCAACACGGGACGCCGTCAAAAGCTGCCGCCGCGACTGATGGGAATGGTCGGCCGCGAAGACACCGTTCGAGTGTTGATGCGGCAACTTCAGATATCGCGTTTTGTCAGCATCGTCGGCCCTGGCGGGGTGGGAAAAACCACTGTGGCAATCTCTGTTGCCCATACGCTGACTGATGAATTTGATGACGGGGTCTTCTTCATCGACCTGGCCATGCTGACCGATCCCCAACTCGTATCGACAGCGGTCGCCTCCGCGTTCGGACTCTCGGTGGAGACCAATGACCCGCTTCCGAGTCTGCTGGCATTTATTGGCGACAGAAGGATACTACTCGTGCTCGACAATTGCGAGCACGTGGTCGACGTGACTGCAATGCTGGCCGAGCACATTATCAGCCGGGCACCGCAGGCGCACGTCCTAGCGACCAGCCGCGAAGCGCTCAATGTGGAAGGCGAGCATATCCACTTGTTGTACTCACTTGATTGTCCCCCAGAGGATGCCGTTCTGACCGCTGTGGAAGCGCTCCGGTATCCTGCCGCCCGGCTTTTCATGGATCGCGCGGCCGCGAGCGGTCTTGACGCGGAACTGAGCGATATCGATGCGCCGATCCTTTCTTGGATGTGCCATCGGCTCGACGGAATCGCACTTGCCATCGTGCTCGCGGCCAGCCGCGTCGGCACGCATGGCATTCGAGGAACTGCGGAATTGCTCGACCATCGCTTCAGCTCGCTCCGGCACGGCCGTCGCGCCGCGCAGCCTCGTCATGAAACGTTGAACGCGATGCTCGATTGGAGTTACCGCCTGCTTTCGGAGCGCGAGAAATTGGTCCTGTGCCGGCTAGCTGTCTTCGTCGGACACTTCACGCTTCAGGCCGCCGGCTCGGTTGCGTCAGCGATTGAGATAAACAAGGAGGGAGACGTTATCGACGCAGTGGCGAGCCTCGTTGCAAAATCCCTGATATTCACGACCGTCATCAACGAATCGACCTACTACCGCTTGCTCGACACTACGCGCGCCTACGCCTCGGCTAAACTTGCAGAGCGTAACGAAACCGAGCGCATCGCCCGATGCCATGCGATCTATTATTCCAAATTCCTCGAAAACGGTGAGATCATCCCATTGTCCGGCGAGCGTGATCTTTCGGGATACGCTCCGCATATTGGCAACGTGCGGGTGGCGCTCCGATGGGCGCTGTCGGGTCGTGGCGATGCCATGGTCGGGATTGACCTCGCTGCTTGGGCGGCGCCCCTGTTCATCGGACTGTCGTTACTCGCGGAATGCAGGGATTGGTGTGAACGGGCGCTGGCTGCGCCCGCCTCCGCCCCTGGTACGCGCCAGGAAATGATCCTTCAGGAAGCCTTAGCGCTGTCCTCGTTATACACCCGCGGACAAAGCGATCAGGTTCGTATCGCAATGGATCGGGGACTTTCGCTTGCCGAGACTTTCGAGGACAGTGCACGCCAATTACGCCTTCTCGCCGGTTTGCATCTCTTTCTCCTTCGACTTGGTGACATCCCAAGCGCATTGGCGGTCGCGGAACAGGGCGGCGTTATTGCGCTCGCTGCCAAACACTCGGTTGGTATCGTCTGGGCGGAGTGTTCGGCGGGCAACGCTCACCACTTTCTGGGTAACCTAGCCGCGGCACAACTCCATCTTGAGCGGGGCTTAGCACTCGCTGTCGAACTTGATACACTCAGCGTCAACTCCTTCGGTGGTCTTGCCCAGCGAATTACTGCGCTCGGCGCCCTTGCTCGCACTTTTTGGCTGCGAGGCTTCCCCGATCAAGCGCTTAGTACGGTCCAAAGAGCTATCATTGAAGCAGCAAGTCGGGATCACCCCGTTCCGATCTGTATCTCGCTGATTTTTGCCTCGACGCTGTTCCTGTTAACCGGTGACTCCGGAAGAGCCGGAGAACTGATCGAGCAACTGGTCGTACACGCCGAACGATACTCGCTTGCACCGTATCGCGCCCATGGGATCGCCCTGAAAGGCGAATTTGCCATCGCTTCCGAAGCCGGCCTCGACTCCCTACGTAGCGCACTGGAGACTCTACGCGCTCAGCAGTACAATATCCTGCTGCCGAACTTCATGGGAGCTTTGGCCGAAGGCCTGCACAAGGTCGGGCAATTCGATGAGGCGCTTCCCACGATCAACGAAGCAATCGCTGTCGCGAAGAATCGTGGAGTGAGCGGAATGCTACCTGATCTGCTCCGGATCAAATCGCAGGTTCTTCTGGCACGACAAGACCGTGAATCAGCTTTTGACTGCCTCGCCGAAGCGCTCACCGTTGCACGGGCGCAATCTGCGCTCGCTTGGGAGCTGAGGTCGACGATGGTTTTAGCCCGCATGCTCTCCGAAGATGGACAGCGCGACCGGGCCAGGCATACCCTGGCCCTCGTCTACGACCGCTTCATGGAAGGATTCGAAACCGCAGATCTCAAGCTAGCGCGCGCGCTGCTTGAAGAACTGCGATAGCCATTTAGCGTTCGCGCCGATCACGAGATGATGTCGGCCGGTCGGATGAAGTAATTTACAGTTTTTTGTGATTGTCGACAAAAATCGTAGGTCTCCTGTTTCTTCCTAAGAGGAAGACACCGTGTGATTGCGGCGCTCTGGGTCCGGCGTGTAGGATTCAGATTAGTTTTTCCAAGCGCGTAAGTCGCGTCGGCCCTGCGGGATTGGCTTGAGCGACTTGGGGCTCCGATAGCCCCCGAAGGAAAGGTTGCTGCCGCGAAACGTGACTTTGCCGCCCTCGGCGACGAAGGTGTCGCCGCTGCCAAGCCAACCGCACTATTGCGACCGGTAATCAATGCAATCTTGCTCTTGATTGAGCCTTACCCGCCGCTCGATGATGGTCAAGGTCTGGCTTTACGTTGCGCATCACGTATATTCAACGCGAGGGCTTTCACCGTGAAGCCTTCAGGCAAATGGTCGATCAGGATTAGATCCGATATCACGTTCATCGTACGTAGCGGACGGATTGCCTGATATTCGGCGGAGTTGTACCAAGCAGTCACCGCTGCCCGGTCGGGAAACACCATCAGCACGACGGAACCCGGCCAAGCGCCTTCCACGATCTTGTCCGGGGGGCCTTGTGCAAGCCACTTCCCTCCGTAGGGGGCGACCGTCGCCTCGACCCGCTCCAAGTATGTCAGACCTTCGTCGTTCGGGATATCGCCGGGAATGCGCAGATGATTGATCAGATAGGTCTTCATGAATGACGCCCTTTGTCTAGTGGTGTCCTGAGCAAGTGAGAGCCTACAAAAGCTCGATCTTCACGGATCATCCGCTGCGATCGGCGGCCGCCAGATCGTCGAGGATCATCATCAAGCATTGTCTTACGGGTAATGGTCGCTCGTTAACCAGTCTTTCTCGGTCTGCATTCGTATTGCTTAAACGCACGCCGTGCTATGCCGAGCTGAAAAGCGACGACAAGGGCCTCAGAGCATCAAAACAATCAAGGGCTGAGGATCTGGACTTGGACACTGTAATTAAATGTCCGCTCGTGGCCCATAGCTGACCTGCCCCGCGCAGCGATCCATGACTGCTTGCGACCCTTAGCGGACCTCGCGCCGCTTTGGCTCAGGTGCGGACATCAAGTTGCACCAGAATTGCGGTCGGACAATTCCACCGGATTGCGCAGCGGCATCGTGTGTTGGTGGGTTGCGCCGCCGCGTCAATGCGTTACCACGATGAAATCCGTGTCTTTTCCCGTCTCCTGGCTAATTCCGTTGTCGGAAACAATCAACGAAGAAGCCGGCGTCAGGAGTTCAGAGATCTTCTCAACCGTATCCTGGGGCATTTCGATACGGTCGAGCGCAGCGTTGGCGTTGTCGGGTAACGGTCCCGGCGCGGTTTGCTTCGCGGGCGCTTCTCGCCGTTTCGTGGCAGCTTCGGACATACGGGGCAATTCCTCTGGAATCGACACGACGCTCCAGCGAATAGCCGTTCCCTCGTTCTGGAATTCCATTGCGGTAAACACGTGCGTTCCCAGCGGCTCCTCCGGATTTTCGATCTTGACCGGGACATCAAACAACGGCGTGAAGCCCTGACGCACGAACAGCTTGCTCAACTTGCGACTGACGAAGATGGAGATCGGGATGATCTTTTTAGGCCCGCTTGCAGCGGGAGCCGAGCCCGGCTCCTGGAGACTGGCGGCTTCTGGAGGTTCGGCGTTTGACACCAGTGATCGCTGCGTTGCCGCGGCTGCCCCGATGCTCTTGGTTGCGACGGTGGCACTCTGGAATTCGGACGAACCGGACGCGGCTTTCGGTTGAAAAAGATGCGGATTGGTTATCTCGACCGGCTGGACATCACCATGCGCAATGATCACGCGCGTGCCGCGCTTCGTGAGATGCCAGAGTCGAACGGCAAAATCATTTTTTAAACGGATGCAGCCGTGTGACGCTGGATGCTCGGGCACGACACCGGCGTGCAACGCGATCCCTGACCAGGTGATGCGTTGCATGTAGGGCATGGGGGCGGCGCTATAAATATTTGAACGGTGCCATCGTTGTTTGCTGATGACGCTGAACACGCCGAGGGGCGTCGGATGCCCCGCCATTCCTGTGGACACCGAAGAGCGTGCAATCAGGGCCCCGTTGTCAAAAAGCGAGACCCGTTGGTCTGCTATCGAGATGATGATCTGGAGCGGGCCCTTCGGAACGGGCTCGGGCCGAACGCTCTTCGCCCTTTCAGAGCTTGTCTGCCGGTGGTGGTGCTTGTCTTTGTACGGAGCATATTGGCTTCGCCAGAACGTGTGTTGGGGTCCAAGCAGAAATTGAGCGTGTGCGATCCCCGCAGGGAGCATGAAAATGGCGAATACAGCGGTTGTTATCGCGCGCTGCATTGCTGGCAATTCCTTAAGAACATCGCCCGGTCCCATAGGCGCGGTTCCATCGTTTCGAGACGATGCGCGAAGCCGAAGCCTGATGCGTCATCCTGACAGCGCACCAAGCCTCTCCTCCAAATCTGGTCGCAGTGGGTCGAAAATTGGACCGTACTGACAATTAGCATGGGAGTTGCCGCTGGAGACGGGCGCGATGCTTGTGATCGACGCGTTGCAATGGGGCAACACGTTTAGAAAAATTGACGAGCGGCCGTTCGCGCCATTGCGCGGCCCACATTGATTCCAAGAATGAGCCTCTTCGCATGCTTGGCTTTTCTACACGGCTCCGGTGGAGCCTATGGGGGCGACGGCATCATGAACCCGCGGCGACTTACGATAGTGGCCCCGACGTTTTGCGGAACGGTCGTTCTCGCGGGGTGGATTGTTGGCTGGCTGGCCGGCTTGGGTCCGGCCGGCACCGAGAACGCCCGCGCAGTGACCATCCAGGACCGCGCAGCATCTCTCGCCGCCACCGCGAGGCTCCCGGATGAACCGCAGGCAATCGCAATGGGCAACACCGGACCCGCGAACGCCGCTGTCGCTAGCGCCGAAGTGGCGACGGCCGCTGAGCCCGCGGCGGTGACAGCCACCGACACGACGGCGGCCTCGGATAAATCGGAATCGATCGTCGTGGCCGCGTTGCCCGATCCGTCGCAAACGCTATCGGCCGATTTACCGCCTGTGAGGACTTACCGCCTGTGCAAGGCTCGGTGGACTTGGGCCACCATGATGCCGCCCAGCCGGCGCCGACCACGTGCGGTGCATCCGGCGGTGCCTCCAGCACGGGGCCGCAGGATTTCCGGTACCTCATTTGTTATGTCTGGTCCGAACTGCCGCCTGCCGAGAAGCCGGCGGCGATCGTCTTGCGTTCGTTCAAGGACATCCCGGTCGGAACGCCGGTGGAAGAGATCCAGCGCGCGTCCGACGCTTTCGGTCTGGATTCCACTTTCATGAAGGCCGTGGCCAAGGTCGAGTCCGGTTTCGACCCCAAGCAGCGCACCGGGTCGTATATCGGGCTGTTCCAGCTGAGCAAATACGAATTCAGAAAATTCGGCTCCGGAGACATTCTTAATCCCCGCGATAATGCCGTTGCGGCAGCCTACAAGGTCATCACGGAAGGCATTCTATTCCAGTGGGTGACGCGCAGGAAGCCGGACTTGAACGATCTTTACCTGATCCATCAGCAGGGCTGGGAAGGCGCCGCGGAGCACCTCAGCCAACCCAATCGCATCGCCTGGAAATCGATGTGCGCCACCGGCGAAGGCAGGGAGAAGGGCGAAAAATGGTGCAGGCGCGCGATCTGGGGCAATACGCTTCCGGCCGTCAAAGAGGCGTGGAAATCCGTGGAGAAGCTGACGTCGGAGGCGTTCGTCGGCATGTGGCGCGAGCGGGTTGCTCATTTCCAATCGAAATACATGGGCACCGCGACCGCCGACGCCGAGCGGGCGCCGGCACCAGTGAATGTCCGTTGAGTGGTTAGCAGGAGTTGCCGCACTCGCGGGCGAGCGGGGTTTCCGTCGCTGGTCGCGCGGATGCACTTTACATCGTCAACGACGCGCTCGGGTCGTTCCTGCTGCTAGCGAGGCGATCGATCAGGTGCCGATGTCTGCTTGTGGCCTGAAGGCGAAGTGTCCGGCACGCCGCCAGCTAGGGCCATAGCGGACATCGAGAATACGCGGCAAATCGACGCGAATGATCCGAAGCCGAGCACATTGAAAGTGAAGTCAAGTCATGATGCCAGGCATGAAGCATCGGACGCGCGGATGGCCGTCTATGTAATGCCTCCAGACCATTGTACGGCCGAAGAGGTTTGGTTCTGTGACAACCGCAGCGTCAGGTACGAGCACCCATTCGCCGTCGATGAGGACGCGGTAACGGCCCCGACTGGACTCCCAATCGGCATCGGACACGATGTATCCGTCGGCATCGGTACAGCACTTTCCAAATTCGCTCTGCAAGCTTTCAAACCACGACTTCAGCGGAGAGTGGTCGTATCGGCCATCGTCGCGTGCAAGGACCGGCGTCAGTAGCAACGCTGAACCCAGCAACGATGCCGCAAGTTTCGCTGGAAACATCTGTTTGCCTCCGCGATATTCGCCGGCCGATCCGCTGGCTTGGTGCGGCTTAGGCTGGCAACCCGGAAACCGAGTCCGTTGCAACTGCCGCTGACGAGTGACGATAGCTACAATCGCTCGAGGCTGTGATGGGGCAGTTCATTCCCATCGCCCACTGACGTGAGTCCGGCAATTCGAGCGAAGGTTCAAACACGACAACGCTTCAACTAAAGGTCAGTGCAGCTGCTTCTTTGCCTAGCTTGCCCCTTGGCCGACCTCCAGGCTGGCGCCGAGCTTGTCCGACCAAGGCGGCGCAGCCGACCAAAGCCATCACAGACTTATGGAAATGACCCGCGATGCAAGTCTGCAGAGCATCTGTTGCGGGTCTCAGCAACAGTATCGTCAACAACAATTGCGATCTACGCTGGTCGCCGCAACGTCTATTCGGCAACTCGCGACAGCTCCGCAAGGAGCTTCAACGCATCATCCAGCACGGCCTGGTCCTGCGTTCGTTCAGCGACCGCATCACGCGTGAAAGCGCCATGCGTTCGCGCATTCTGATTTCCTTTCGGCGCGCCCGATCTCCGTGCGCCGCCGTGCATGCGGCAGCGCGTCTTGCCGTGCAGCGCCGGCGCGCGGCAGGTCGTGCCGCTTCGCGTCTCGGCGCCACAGCGCGGGGTCGTCCACATCGCATGCGTGTTGCGGATGTGATCGCCGCTCATGCGCTGGCGCCTTGCCTCGATTCGGCCTGTTCGCATTCGCCGGTCTCGCGCGGCGGGACCGTTCCAGCGGCTGTCGCAACGTTCGGCTCCGACACGATCAAGCTTGCGTGTTGCGTGACGTTGCCCACGATTGCCCTGCCGCCATCCTGCACCGACAAATTCCGGACCGTGATCGCACGCTCCCCGTTGTTGCGGTGGCGGCTCAGTGCCTCGATCTGGCTTGCGAAGGTGCGGGCCAGCCGGGTCAGCGCGCGTGTGAGGCTCTCCTGCTGCGGAATGTCATCGGTGAGGGCGAGGCGGCAGGCAGCGCGCATCGCCGCCGCTTGAACGGACACCATCTGCACCGCGAGCATGGCCTCGATCGAATCCTTCGGCGCGATGCTCTTCACCAGCGAGATCATGAAGGCGAGATTGGCTTCATCGGGCTTGCGTCCGGTCATGCTGGCCTTCACCAATTGCTTGAGAAGACCATGCAGCGCGTCGCGGTCAGCGGCGCCGAGCGCCTCAGCCAGCAACCGTTCGCCGGCTTGCGGGTCGGCATGGAGGATCGCAATCCCCCGCTTGTAGAGCTTGATCCGCGGGCTCGCGGCGGGGCCGCTGCGATCGTTTGCCGCAACCGGCAGCGTGTTGTGGCGTTTGGCCGATGTTGTCATGTGCTGTGTCCTTTGCCCGCGCGGGCTCATTGCGCGCGAAATCAATCGCTCGGCTCGCGCGCCTGTGGGATTTTTGAGATGTCGATGAAGGGCTTACGCGCAATCACCGCGAGCCCCCCGTGGTCGGGTGGCGTGGACGCTGGCGATTGTTGCGATGATGGCATTCTGCCAGTGTTTTGCCCGACGAGTCAAACGGCATTACGAAGCGCGCAATCCTCGTTCGTGCCAATCCGCGTTCGTGCAAGTGCTTGATCTCGCAAGCGCCGGCTACTGTGCATGGGGTTGTTTTCGCATTTTTGTTTCGGAGCGGCCCTGACCTGCCGCGCGACGGAATGCCGGCGCGCAAACGCGATTGCGAAATCCGGCGCGCCCGCTCATCATGATCTGCGAATGGGCCGCGTCATGACAAAGCGGCGCGATTCGTCTGGGGAGAAAACGAATGCAACGAACGCTTCGCTTGCTGGCGATCCTCGCCGGATTGTGCGTGACGACGGAGGCCTTCGCGCAAAAATATCCGGTGCGGCCGGTCAAGATCATGGTCGGCTTCAGCGCGGGCGGCCCGGTCGACGTCGTCGCGCGCATCGTCGCCGATCGGCTGAGCAACAAGCTCGGACAAGCCTTCGTGGTCGAGAACCGCGCCGGCGCCAACGGCATGATCGCCGCCGAAGGCGTCGCGCATGCGGAAGGCGACGGCTACACGATGCTGGCCTGCAACTCCTCCACCATCACGCTCAACAAGACGCTGTTCAAAGATATCCGCTACGACCCGGAAAAAGACTTCGCGCCGCTCACCACCGTCGTGTCGGCGCCGCTCGTGCTCGTGGTCAACCCGGAGAATCCCAAGACGGCGAACATCAACACCGTCGCCGATCTCGTCGCCGCCGCAAAGGCTGCGCCCGGCGCGCTTGCCTACGGCTCGGGCGGCAACGGCAACCTCGCCCATCTCGCCATGGAGCTGCTCAGCCAGAAGGCCGGCGTCAAGATGATCCACGTGCCCTATCGCGGTGGTGCTGCGTCCGAGGTCGGCATCCTCGCGCAGGAGGTGCTGGCGGTGTTCGATCCGTTGTCCGCCGTGCCGCTCGTGAAGGCCGGCAAGCTGCGCGCGCTCGCGGTGTCCTCGGCCGAGCGGCTGCCAGCGCTGCCTGATGTGCCGACCGTCGCGGAAGCCGGCTATCCCGGCTTCGACATCTCGTTCTGGGTCGGCTTCTTCATGCCGAAGGCAACGCCCGCGCCGACGCTCGAGATGCTGCACCGGGAGATCATCGCGGCGGCGGCTGATCCGATGTTGAAAGAGCGGCTGGAGACGCAGGGCGTCGTCAGCGTGCTCAGTCCGGCCGAGTATGCTGCAAAGATCGCCAAGGAGACCAAGGAGCTCGCCGAAGTCGTGGCGGCCGCGAACATCAAGGCGGAGTAGGGCGTCTGCTTGCCGTGCTGCCGACCACCTGAGCCAGCCGCTCGAGCAGAGGGCGCTGTCCCGCGTTGATCTTCTCGTGCGCTTCTGCGAGCGTGAACCATTCCGCACGATCGACCTCCGGGAAGGTCTGGCGCTTGCCGCTGCGCGGCGGCCATTCCATCTCAAAAGTGTTGCTGCGAATGCTGCGTAGGTCGAGGTCGAACTCGGCCGCGAAGGCGGTGACGACCTTGCCCCCGCGCTGCTTGACCTGACCAAGCGAAGTCAGCGGCACGGACAGCTCAAATCCAAGCTCCTCGGCAAACTCCCGTCGCGCGGCGATGTCTGCGTCTTCTCCGTCCGCGTACTCGCCCTTCGGGATCGACCAGGCGCCGAGGTCCTTGTTGCGCCAGAACGGCCCTCCGGGATGAACGAGCAGGACCTCGATCTCCCCGCGCCTCCGATAGGCAATGATCCCGGCGCTTTTCGATGGCATCGCAGGTTCCGTGCAGGGGCGCATTCGCTCGGGAAAAAGTGGAACAGACGGTTTTAGCGCAGGTTAATAGCCAACGCTTTAACCGAACAAGGGAGTGACCCATGATCCGCCTGTTGGCAACGACCGCCTTGGGGCTGGTGCTGGCGAACGCCGCCTTTGCGCAATCGCCAAACACCAACACCAAGTCCGAGCAGACGCCGCAATCCCAGTCGAATTCCACAGCTCCGTCCAACACGTCGCCGTCTGGCGCGGCACAAACGCAGCAGTCGCCATCGCAGCCGCAGCAATCATCAACGCCGGGAGCATCGACACAGAATACCCAGACGACCACCCCGTCTTCCGGGTCCGCCAATTCCGGCTCCGGGACCAACGCCACCAACAGCGCGGACACGTCCTCCCGGCCGCCGAGCGGTACGGCCAACTCCAACACGGCCGGCAACCAGCCCGCCTCGCAGCAGAGCGCCAATCCGCCGGCGGCAAACTCGAACCAGGCGCAGGATCGCACCAATCCTACGTCGAACAACACCAATCAAGCGCAGCAGGCGCCTGGTGCGTCTGGCACCAACCAGGCCCAGCAATCGCCGAACGCGCCGAGCAGCAATCAGGCGCAGGACCAACGGACCGGCGCCAATTCACAGGCCGCGGCCCGCACGGACGTCAACCTCAACAAGCAGCAGGAGACCAGGATCAGCGCGTCCATCTCCCATCTCAACGTGCGGCCGCTGACCAGCGTCAATTTCTCGCTCAACGTCGGCACGGTGGTGCCGCGCGACGTCCAGCTGTCGACGCTGCCCCCCGATGTGGTCGAGATCGTGCCGCAATATCGCGGCTACAGCTTTGCGCTGGTGAAGGATGAGATCGTCGTGGTCGATCCGGCGACATACAAGATCGTAACCGTGCTGCCGTACTCGGGACAATCCACCGCGACAACGACCACGCGTGAGCGCAGCGCCAGCAAGTTTTCAGATCGCGATCGCGAAGTGATCCGCAAGCATGCGAAGACCCGCACGGAGGGACGGAGCGAACGACAGACCACCGGCAGCACCGCGCGGTCCGAGATTCACGTTGGTGACCGCGTTCCCGAGAGTGTCGAGGTGGAGGAATTCCCGAGCACCGTCTACCGGGACGCGCCCGACCTGCGCGAGTACCGCTACATTCACCGCGATACGCGGACCTATGTCGTCGAGCCCCGCGAACGCCGCATCATCGAGGAGATCGACTAGTCCACGGACCGTCGGAAGCCGCTCCATCGAGCGGCTTCCGGATTTGCGCATCAGCCTGAAGATCGTTCGCGCGCCGCAAAACGGATGGCGCGGGCCTTCGCGCTCTTTCCCGCCGCGCGCGCGGCGATCATGCTGCGTGCCTTGCCGTGGGTGCTGTTCCGAATCAGGGACGCGAGCCGCTTGCGTGCGCGGCTGGCGGTCAATCGCGCCGCCAGTTGTTCTGCCTTGCGAATGATGGTCGTGACCGAGGGCGTCAGGTTCACCGGAACCCAGGCGACATCTCTCGTCTTGGACAGGCTGCCGATGCCCTCGCATGGCGCCTCGCGCGGCAGGTCTATCCGGATCGCGAGGGCTTCCGCACGTTCGGTCCAGTCCTCGGCCTTGGTGCCGGTGATGATGCGGACATAGTCGCGTGTCTCACGCGGCAGCTCGCTCTCTTTGGCAAGCCATTTCTGGATCCGGCCGGGGCCTGCGTTGTAGGCGGCTGCAGCAAGTCCGAGATTGCCGAAATCGTCACGCAGCTTGCGCAGGAATTTGGCCGATGCCGGCAGCGCCTTCATCGCATCGAACGGATCATCCAGCCCGACCTCGGCTGCCGTTTCCGGCATGAACTGTGCGACGCCTTGCGCGCCGGCCTGGCTGACCTCGTTGGACTTGAAGCGGCTCTCCTGCCAGATCAAACGCGCGAAGAACGGCACGGGAATGCCGCTGGCTTCGGCAGCGCCACGAAGCGCGTGGCAGAAGCGCTCCGTCGGCGAAACCGGCGCCTGCGCGACGGCTTCGACCGCATCCGGCGGCTCGGGTGTCCCCTCATAGGCCGCACGCGCATTGGCAAGCTCGAGGGCCTGCACGCTTGCAAGGAACAGCTCCACCACCGGAACAAGTGGTGAGGCCTGGGTGTTTTGAAGAACGGTGTGATCGAAAGCTGATGTTTGGCGTGACGCCGACGGATCGAAGTCGCACATCAGAATCATGAACGCGGCGCAAGCCGCGACGACAAATCGCATTTGCTGGAGCAACCTCGAACTGTGGGTGAACGGCCAGCGGTGCGCCGGCGATAAGGAGTTATTAACCGAACGATTGCGGCAAAGCTGCGGTCTCGTCGGTTCCGCCGGTGTTACTACGGTGTTCCCGCCGGGAAACTCTCTTCTCCGCGATTTTGCGGGCATGGCGAATTGGGACGAGCGAGATGATGCGGTGGATGCTTGGTGCGATGATTTCGCTGTCGATGATCTCTCCGGCGCTTGCCGGCAATCTCGATGCAGCAGCGGTAAACGACGCTGCGCGTCCCGCAAAGAAAATTGCTGCCGATAAGCTCAACGCATCGATCGTGAAGCTTCAGATCTTGCTCGAGCGTGCGCGGTTCTCGCCCGGGGAGATCGACGGCAAGCTCGGCGAGAACGCGCAGAAGGCGCTGAAGGCATTCGCGGAGCAGAACGGCGTTGCATCCGACAAAGCGATCGCACCGGAGCTTTGGGATAAGTTGAATGCAGCGAACGAGGGCCCTGTCCTCGTCGAATACAAGATCACGGACGCGGATGTGAAGGGCCCGTTTCTGAAGGAGCTGCCCGGCAAGCTTGATGACATGAAGCAGCTGAAGGCGCTGAGCTACACCAGTCCGCTCGAAGGGCTTGCCGAGAAGTTCCACATGAGCGGAGACCTGCTTCGGACGCTCAATCCCGGCAAGTCCTTCGACAAGGCTGGAGAGACGATTATTGTTGCGAATGTCTCTGCACGAAGCGAGCTGCCAGCCGTTGCGCGGCTCGAGATCGACAAGAAGAACGGCACGCTGAAAGCATTCGACGGGGGCGGCACCCTGATCGCATTCTATCCCGCGTCAATCGGAAGTCCGGATCGTCCGACCCCGAGCGGTACGCTCAAGGTCACCAGCACCCGCGAGAATCCGGTCTATCACTACAACCCCGACTACAAGTTCAGAAGCGTCAAATCGAAAAAGCCGTTCGATGTTCAGCCGGGCCCGAACAATCCGGTCGGAGCATACTGGATCGGCTTGTCCGCCCAGGGTTACGGCATCCACGGAACGGCGGAGCCTGACAGGGTCAGCAAGTCGGCGTCGCATGGCTGCGTCAGGCTGACCAATTGGGACGTGCGCGCGCTCGGCGAGCACGTCAAGCGCGGCACACCGGTGGTCTTCCTGGATGCGCCGACGGACTCCTCGTCCTCGCAGCAGGTGAAGTCCGGCGGCAGGCGCGCCTCGAACTAATCTTTGGGAAAGTCCTTGCGCATCGCGATCTCGGCGGCATCGCCGGGCGATAGCACGGTCTGGTCGAACGCTGCTTGCGGCCTCGTCATGATATCGTAAAGCGAGATGCCTTTGATCGGCTTGCCCATGAGCTCGCGGACGCAGTCGGCGAGCGTGCCGTTGTAGACGAGATAGGGCGGACCGCGATCCTTCTGCCTCTCGCCTTTCAGCGACGGCCACTTTTTCAGTTCGGCCGGCGCGTCATAGGCGATCGGCGATTTCTCTTTGAACATGCGCTTGGCCCCTGAAGGCGCGGGTAGCCCAGAAGCCTAGGGCGGCCCGGTAAAACGCTTGTTAAAGAATTAGCTCAAATCAGCCGGCAACAAAGGCGAGCAGGGTGCCGTTGGCCTTGCCCGGCGGCACGCAGATCGCAGGCCCGCTGCGCACCGCTGCCGAACCAAGCGCCTTCTCGGTGGCCGCGAGATCGCCGCTCACGAGCACCAGGGCAGCGCCACCGCGTTCGGACAGGCCCGCGAGCGGCACGCCGGGATAGCGTTTGCCAAGCTGCTCCAGCGTCAAGTAAACGAAATCGGCACGATCGCCACCGGAGGCCACGGTCACCGCGCCATCGGTTTCACTCTTCGGCTCGCGGTCGATCAGCCGCCCCAGATGCGCGGCGTCCTTCGCGGGCTCGGGCGTCGCGATCAATGTCTGCTTGATCCGCCTGGCCGCATTAGCATGCTTCATCAGCTCGGGAATCCACACGGTGTCGCGCGTCTTGTGCTGGCAGGCGAAAATGCGCACGCCGCCGGGCGCTTCCGCGGTCGGCCACATGAAGGTGCGGAATTTCGCCGCCGAGATCGTGCCATCAGGCAGCGTCACGGGCCTTTCGAAATCGGTCGGGCCGATCGGCTCCAGGCCGCGTGCGCGGATTTCCTCCGCGCCGGCGGTGGAATCGACCGCGGTGAAGGCGATGCGCTCGATGCCTTCGCCGCGCTTGTCGAGGAACGCACGCGCCGGCGCGTTGTGCTCGGTCGCGGCGAGCACGCCGAGGAGCTCCATATAATCCGGGTCGAACATGATGGTGTAGTTGCCGGTGCCCATATGCGCGCTGTGCGTGCCGCGCGGCGAGATGGTGAAGCCGAGCTGCCGGTAATTATCGGCGGCTTTGTCGAGGTCCTGAACCATGACCACGGCGTGGTCGATACCGATAACGTTCTTGAGTGCCACTGTTCTTTCCCCGCATGCAAACTGACTGGACCGCCGCTGGCGGCCGCAAGTCCTGTCTACGCCGGATAGGCGGTCAAGTCATTTTCAAATCGGCAGGACATGCGGAAAATTCATTCCGCGAAACGCAATACCGACCCGCGATGGCGTCAGCGTGCCTGCTCGATATAGGCGGCGAGGATGGCGCGCTCCTCGCTGGTCATTTCGGTGATGTTGCCCGGCGGCATCGCATTGGACCAGGCGGCGACGCGGCCGATCAGGCGGATGTTGCGATGGATGTGCTCGGGCGCGTCGAGCAAGATGCCCTTCGGCGCGGTCACGATGCCGGCCCAGACCGGCTCGGCCGCATGGCACATGCTGCAACGGGACATCACGATCTCCTCGACATTGGCAAGCGTCGGCTGCGCCGACAGCGCGCTTGTCTTGACCTCGCGCGGACCGGCCGCCGAGAGGAACAGGATTGCGATCACGCCGACCGCTGCGACGCCCCACACCCACCACGGCGATTTGCGTCCGGCATGACCCTCGTTGAAGAAGTGCCGGATCACGGGGCCGAGCGCCAGGATGATGGCGACAATGATCCAGTTGAAGCGCGTGGCGTAGAGCAGGGGATAATGGTTGCTGATCATCAGCACGACGACAGGCAGCGTCAGATAGTTGTTGTGGACCGAGCGCTCCTTGCTGGCCTTGCCGAGCTTTGGATCGGGCGCCTGTCCGGCGATCAGGCTAGCTGCGATCTTCTTCTGGTTCGGGATGATCAGCGTGAAGACGTTGGCGACCATGATGGTGCCGATGATCGCCCCGATCTGGTTGAAGGCGCCGCGCCCGCTCAGCACGTGGGTGAAAGCGTAGGTGAGGGCGACCAGGAAAAGATAGCCGCCGATGGCGAAGGGCAGCTCGCGCTGCGCGAGCCCGCTGCGGCAGGCGGCTTCATAGAGCAGCCAGGCGAGTGCGAGGCTGCAGAGGCTGAACAGGCCGGCCTGGAATGGCGTGAGGTCGAGGATCGACTTGTCGACCAGGAACAGATCGGCCTCGAGATAATACACCACCACCATCAGCGCGAAGCCGGACAACCAGGTGGTGTAGGCCTCCCATTTGAACCAGGTCAGTTCGTCCGGCATCTGGGCGGGCGCGACCAGATATTTCATGATCCGGTAGAAGCCGCCGCCATGGACCTGCCAGGCCTCGCCCTGCACGCCGTCCGGCAGCTTGCTGTCAGGCCTGAGGCTGAGGTCGAGGGCGATGAAATAGAAGGAACTGCCGATCCATGCGATCGCGGCGACCACGTGCAGCCAGCGGAGCAGCAGGCTGGCCCATTCCGATATGATGGATCCCCACATGATCACCCCAACAGATGCAGCCCCAATGCCGCAGCCTTGATGACCGCGACCGGCGGTCCTGCCCTTACAATGTGTCGCACCGATCAGCCGCGTTTTCCAGTACGATGGGCTGCGGCTGATGCACATCGTGCGGGCATGAGCTGACGTGGGATTCGGCAGGCATTTGACCTTTAGCAGAACGTTTGCGCGTCGATCGGCGTTGATGCGCCAGACGTAACGGCCGGGAGGAAACGACGTGAGGAACAGGATTTCGTTCGTGGCGATATCCGCGGGGTGGCTGGTCGCGGTCGCGAGCTGCGCCCAGGCGGAGCCGGTGCTGCAAGGCAAGGATGCCTACGGCGATTGGCAAGCCGACAAGCCCGGCACAGTCAGGTTGATCCGGCCGCAGGATCTGGTCAGGCCCGGCGCCACCCGGTCGGTTGCGAGTTCGTCGCGCGTGGTGCCGCGCCCGCCGGAGGGGGCGCTTCAGGTCCCGGCCGGCTTCAAGATCGAGCTGTTCGCAGAGGGCCTGCGCGCCCCGCGCATCGTGCGCGTGGCGCCGAACGGCGATGTCTTCGTCGCGGAGACGCGCGCGGGCACCATCCGCGTGTTGCGCGCCGGCGACGGCGGCAAGGCCGCGACCAACGAGGTGTTCGCCAGCGGACTGCGGCAGCCGTTCGGCATCGCCTTCTTCCCGAACGGCGACAATCCGCAATGGGTCTATGTCGCCAACACCGACAGCGTCGTCCGCTTTCCCTATCAGGCCGGCGATCTCAAGGCGCGTGGCAAGGCGGAGACGATTGTCGCGAGCCTGCCGCATGACGGCGGTCATTCCACCCGCGACGTCGTCTTCACGCCCGACAACAGGCGCATGCTGGTGTCGGTCGGCTCGCTCAGCAACGTCGCCGAGGGCATGGGCACGCCGCCGGGTGGCGTGGAAGCCTGGTCGAAGGCGCAACCGCTCGGCGCAGCCTGGGCGAGCGAGACCGAGCGCGCCACGGTGCTCGCCTTTACCCCCGAGGGTAAGGAGCGGAAGATCTACGCCACCGGCATCCGCAACTGCGTCGGTCTTGCGATTCAGCCGCAGACCGGGCTGCCCTGGTGCTCGACCAACGAGCGCGACGGGCTCGGCGACGATCTCGTGCCTGACTATGTGACCAGCGTGAAGGATGGCGCGTTCTATGGCTGGCCATGGTTCTATATCGGCGGCAACGAAGACCCGCGCCACGCCGGCGCGCGGCCGGACCTCAAGGACAAGGTGACGGTGCCTGATGTGCTGGTGCAGCCGCACTCGGCCTCGCTCGGCATGACCTTTTATCAGGGCACGCAGTTTCCATCCGAATACCAGGGCGATGCTTTCGCGGCCGAGCACGGCTCCTGGAACCGGTCGAAGCGCACCGGCTACAAGGTGATCCGAATCCGCATGAAGGATGGCAAGCCGACCGGCGAGTATGAGGATTTTGTCACGGGATTCGTGGTGAGCGATACCGAGGTATGGGGGCGGCCGGTCGGTGTTGCCGTGGCGAAAGATGGATCGCTGCTGGTGTCGGAGGACGGCAACGGCACGATCTGGCGGGTGAGCCGCTAGCCTCGCCACGATGGAGGTGCACCCTCGCCCCTTGTGGGAGAGGGTGGCTCGCCGCATAGCGGCGAGACGGGTGAGGGGTTCTATCGGCGAACTCGTCTGCGTGTGCGGAGAGAAACCCCTCATCCGGCGCCATAGCCGAAGCTTTGCTTCGGCGTTCTTAAGAACGGCGGCCGAAGGCCGCCTACGCCACCTTCTCCCGCAAGGGGAGAAGGGAAGACGCACTGCGCTTGCGGCGCTCACCCCCGTCGCACACTCGCGCCGCCATCCACCGGCAACGTCACACCCGTGATGAAATTCGCCTCGTCCGACGCCAGGAACAGCGCGGCATTCGCGACGTCCCACCCCGTGCCCATCTTCCTGCGCAGCGGCACCTTGCTGTCGCGCTCGGCTTCGACTTCGGCGCGGGTCTTGTGCCATTCGCGGGCGCGGGTGTCGACGGCCATCGGCGTGTTCATCAGGCCCGGCAGGATGACGTTGGCGCGGATGCCGTATTCCGCGTTCTGGTAGGCGAGCTGTTCGGTGAAGGCGATCATCGCCGACTTCGTCGCCTTGTAGGCGACGTAAGGGTAGGTGGTGATCGCCGCCATCGAGGAGATGTTGATGATCACGCCGCTGTTCTGCGCGCGCATGATCGGGATCACCTCTTTCGCCGCCCAAATGCAGCTCTTCAGATTGATGGCGACGACGCGGTCGAACGCCTCCTCGGTGATTTGCAGCAGCTCGGCGTCGCCGCCGGAGAGGCTGACCCCGACATTGTTGTGCAGCACGTCGATCCGGCCCCAGCGCGCCTGCGCCTCCGCGACCATCGCCTTGATGTCGGCGGACTTTGTGACGTCGGCCCTGAACGCCGCGGCGGTGCCATGCTTCGCCGCGATCATGGCGGCGGTTTCCTGCGCGGATTCCAGATGATGATCGACGCACAACACCCTGGCACCCTCGCGCGCGAAGGTCAGCGCAGTGGCGCGGCCGTTGCCCATGCCCTCGCCGGGGCTCTGCCCGGCGCCCACGACGACCGCAACCTTGTCCTTCAAGCGCATGTCAGTTCACTCCCGGGATCGGGTACTGCTGGAGTACCTCTTTGTAATATGGCTCGTTGTCGATCTTCATGGTGGCGAGCACGCGCACCACGCCGCAATAGAAGGCGATGGTCAGCACGAGGTCGACCATGTGTTCGTCCGAGAGATGCTGCTTGATCTCGGCAAAAGTCGCATCCGACATCGCGAGTTCGCGTACCATCTCGCGGGCACCTTTCAGGATCGCCTTGGCCTGTGGCTCGAGCGTCGAGGGCTTGCCCTCGGTCTCAGCCATCAGGCCGGCGATGTCATCATCGGTGACGCCGAACTCCCTGCCGATCTTCACGTGATGAGTGAACTCGTATTCCGATTTCTCCATCCAGCCGATCTGGAGGATCGCAAGCTCGCGCAGGCGCGGGTCGAGCTTGCTCTTGAAGCGGATGTAGCCGCCGATGCCGTTGAAGGCGCGCGCCATCTCCGGCGAATTGACCAGCAGCTTGTGCAGATTGGTGTTGCGCTTGAGCATGTCGCGATATTCGGGCGCGACCTGGTCGGCCTCGAGATAGGGCAGGCGGGCCATCCCTGATGTTCCTTTCAGTGTTCTTGTGATTCACGTTCGGGCGCTTGCAGCGTCACCCCGCCGTCCACCACCAGCACCTGTCCGGTGATGTAGCGCGCAAAATTGCTGAGCAGGAATTTGACGGCATGACCAACGTCCCAGCCGGTGCCTTCCATTTTCAGCAAAGACGCCTTGGCCCGCTGGGCGCGCGCCTGTTCGCTCATGCCGCGGCCATAGACCATCGGCGTGTACATCGGCCCGGGGCAGATGCAATTGACGCGGATGTTGTCGCGGCCGTGATCGACCGCCATTGCGCGGGTCAGGCCGATGATCGCGGCTTTCGAGGTCGAATATGTCGTCAGGCCGCGCGGCCGCAGCGCCGAGATCGAGGAGATGTTGACGATCGCGCCGCCCTTGGCGGTCTTGATCATTGCGGGGATCGCGTGCTTGGAGAGCAGGAACATGCTCTCGACATTGACCTGCATGACGCGGCGATATTGCTCGGGGGCTTCATCGACCACGCTGCCGCGGCTGCCGATGCCGACATTGTTGTCGAGGAAATCGATCCGGCCCCAGCGGTCGAGCGCGGCTTCGACCAGCGTCCTGCAATCGCTATCGCTGGTGACGTCACCGCCATGAGCCGCGGCCGTGCCGCCTTCGGCTGCGATCATCTCCACGGTGCGTTCGGCGAGCTTGAGGTCGCGATCTGCCACCAGCACTTTGGCGCCGGCGCGAGCCAGTAGAATTGCGGCGGCGCGGCCGTTGCCGATACCGTCGCCGGCAGCGCCGCCGCCGCTGACCAGCGCCACCTTGCCGGCGAGACCGGGATCGTCCTCGGGCCCCTGCATGTCGTTTCATCCCAAATATTTTCGTGCAGTCTAGCAATCGCGCGGAGCGGCGAGAAGGGCCGGGCTCCCGCTTTCATGTCATTGACATCGCATGGAATTGCATGCCGCCGCACGAGAAGGGCGAACGGTCGACCCGCGCCGTTAGGAACCGACCTCGCGCGATCGCGTTTGCTGCCGGAGCCTTTCCCGCGTTAGGCTCTGTCCCGGGGCTTCCCAACCGCCAGTGGCTTGCCGATGAATCTGCTCGATCCACAAGGGCCTGTGGCTGCGGCCAACAGCACCATCCTGGTCGATTCCGTCTTCATCATGCTCGCGATCGTGGTGCCGACCATCATCGCCATCCTGGCGTTTGCGTTCTGGTTTCGCGCCTCGAATCCGAAAGCAAAGTTTCAACCCGACTTCGTCTATTCCGGTCGGGTGGAGATGGTGGTGTGGGCGATCCCCGCGCTCACCGTGATCCTGCTCGGGGGTGTCGCCTGGATCGGCTCGCATCAGCTCGACCCCGCAGCGCCCGTGCCCGGCACCGGCAGTCCGGTCCGCATCCAGGCCGTCTCGCTCGACTGGAAATGGCTGTTCATCTATCCGGACCAGCGCATTGCCACCATCAACACGCTGACGGTGCCGGCCGGCGCCGAACTGAATTTCCAGCTGACGTCGTCGAGCGTGATGAACGTATTCTTCATCCCGCAGCTCGGCAGCATGATCTACACCATGAACGGCATGGTGACGAAGCTGAACCTGCGCGCCGACAACGAGGGCAAGCTGCAGGGACTGTCGGCACATTTCTCCGGCGACGGGTTTCCGGACATGATGTTCGACGTCAACGTGGTCTCGCCGCTCGCCTTTCCGGATTGGGTGGCGACCACGGCGAAGAGCGATGCCGTCCTCAATGAGGACAGCTACAAGAAGCTGATGCAGCAGGGCATCGAGAAGGGCAGGCCGAGCTACAGGCTCGATGATCCCCGACTGTTCGACCTGATCGCGACCCAGCATATTCCGCCGGGACCGGGGCCGGAGCTCGCATCCGAAGCAGGCCGGTCGCACAGTGGAGGCCATGATGCTCGGTAAGCTCGATTGGTCGGCGATCCCGTTCGACCAGCCTATACCGCTGATCGCGGGCGCCGTGGTGCTGGTCGGGATTCTCGCCGTGCTGGCCTGGGTCGTGGTGAAGGGACATCTGCCCTATCTCTGGCACGAGTGGATCACCAGTGTTGACCACAAGCGGATCGGCGTGATGTACATCCTGCTGGCCTCGGTGATGCTGCTGCGCGGCGGCAGCGACGCCATCATGATGCGGATTCAGCAGGCGGTCGCCTACCAGTCGCAGGGCTATCTGCCGCCGGAGCACTACAACCAGATATTCTCCGCGCACGGCACCATCATGATTTTCTTCGTGGCGATGCCGTTCGTGATCGGACTGATGAATCTCATCGTGCCGCTCCAGCTTGGCGTACGAGACGTCGCTTTCCCGACGCTCAATTCGGTCGGCTTCTGGCTAACCGCGACCGGTGCGCTGCTGGTCAATCTCTCGCTTGTCATCGGCGAGTTCGCCCGGACCGGCTGGCTCGCGTTTCCGCCGCTGTCGGAACTGTCCTACTCGCCGGGCGTCGGCGTCGATTATTACGCGTGGTCGCTGCAGATCTCCGGCGTCGGCACGCTGGTGGCCGGCATCAACCTCGTAACGACGGTGCTGAAGCTGCGCACCAAGGGCATGAACTATCTGCGCATGCCGATGTTCTGCTGGACCACGCTGGCCTCGAATCTCCTGATCGTCGCGGCTTTCCCGATTTTGACCGCCACCCTCGCGATGCTGCTGCTCGACCGCTATCTCGGCTTCCACTTCTTCACCAATGAGGCCGGCGGCAATGTCATGATGTTCATGAACCTGATCTGGGCCTGGGGGCATCCCGAGGTCTACATCCTGGTGCTGCCGGCCTTCGGCATCTTCTCCGAGGTGGTGTCGACCTTCTCCGGCAAGGCACTGTTCGGCTATCGCTCGATGGTGCTGGCGACCATGGCGATCTGCGTCATCTCCTTCATGGTTTGGCTGCATCACTTCTTCACCATGGGGGCGGGCCCCGACGTCAACGCCATCTTCGGCATCGCCAGCATGATCATCGCGATACCGACCGGGGTGAAGATCTACAACTGGCTGTTCACGATGTATGGCGGGCGCATCCGCTTCGAGACGCCGATGCTGTGGTCGATAGGCTTCATGGTCACCTTCATCATCGGCGGATTGACCGGCGTGCTGGTCGCGGTGCCGCCGGCCGATTTCATCCTCCACAACAGCATGTTTCTGGTCGCGCACTTCCACAACGTCATCATCGGCGGCGTGCTGTTCGGCGCATTCGCCGGCTTTGAGTACTGGTTCCCGAAGGCGTTCGGCTTTCGCCTCGACGACCGTTGGGGCAAGCTCGCGTTCTGGTTCACTTTCCTCGGCTTCTACGTCACCTTCATCCCGCTCTACGTCGCCGGCATGCTCGGCATGACGCGGCGCATGCAGCACTACGACGTCGCGGCGTGGCGGCCCTGGATGCTGGTTGCAGCCGTCGGCATGGCCGTGCTGACGATTGGCGTGATCTGTCAGATCGTGCAGCTCGTGGTCAGCATCCGCAACCGCGAGGCCCTGCGCGACCGTACCGGTGATCCCTGGGATGGTCGCTCGCTGGAATGGGCGACGTCGTCGCCGCCACCGGTTTTCAATTTCGCTTTCAATCCCGATGTGCGCGGCGAAGATGCCTATTGGGACGTGAAGGCTCGTGCCCAGCAGCAATCGCTCGAGCACGGCCGACCGGAATATCAGGACATCGAGATGCCCAGGAATTCGCCGACCGGCTTTGTCTGCGCGTTCTTCGCTACCATCATGGGCTTTGCGCTGATCTGGCACATCTGGTGGATGGTGATTTTGGGTGGTATCGGAGCGTTCGCGACGTTCGTCGTGTTCGCCTGGCGCGACCATGACGAATACGTCATTCCGGCCGCAGAGGTCGCGGCGATCGACCGCGTTAATCTCGAGGAGCGGCGCGATCTTGTCAGCATGGCGGGGACAGTCTGATGTCAATGACCGCGACCGCCGGCCATGCGCACGCCGATCCCCACCACATCGGGCTCGTCATCGAGCATCCCGGCCCTGCGCCGAAGCGCATCGTGACCGCCTATGGTTTCTGGATCTTCCTGCTCTCCGACATCGTGATGTTCTCCTGCTTCTTTGCGGCCTACGCGGTGCTGGCCGACCAGACCGCCGGCGGCCCGAAGGGTTCGGAGATATTCGAGCAGCGGAACGTCGCGATCGAGACTGTCTGCCTGCTGCTGTCTAGTTTCACGTGCGGCATGGCGAGCATCGCAGCCGATGTGCGCAACCGGTTCTGGTTCTATCTCGGGATGGCGGTGACGTGTTTGCTCGGCCTCATCTTTCTCGTCATTGAGTTTCGCGAATTCGCTGATCTCGTTGCCCGCGGCTATGGCCCATCGCGCAGCGCTTTCCTGACCTCGTTCTTCTCGCTGGTCGGCTGCCACGGCCTCCACGTCTCGGCAGGCATATTGTGGCTGCTCACCATGATGGCCCAGGTCTTCGCAAAGGGTTTTCGTGCCGACGTGCTGCGCCGGATGATGTGCTTTGCGTTGTTCTGGCATGCGCTCGACATCGTCTGGGTCGGAGTCTTCTCGGTCGTCTATTTGCTTGGGAGTGGCGTATGAGCGATCAGACGCATATGCCGGCCGGTCATGACCTTGCGCCGGGCGATGAGGAGCAACACAGTGTCGGGACGCGCATCCTCGGCTACGTGGTCGGTCTTGTCCTCGCGCTGCTGCTGACAGCGACCTCGTTCTTTATCGCCGGCACGGATCTGGTCTGGCAGCCTTCGATTCCCGTCGCGCTGATCGTGCTGGCGATCGCGCAGATGGGCGTGCACCTCGTGTTCTTCCTGCACATCACCACCGGCCCTGACAACACCAACAACGTGCTGGCGCTGGCCTTCGGACTGCTGGTGGTGTTCCTGGTGGTCGGTGGTACCGTCTGGATCATGGCGCATCTGAATGCGAACATGCCGGCCATGGATCAGATCATGCCGATGCGCCGCTAAGGGCGCACAAAAAAGAAGAGCCGCTTGTTGTGACAAGCGGCCCAAGTCTAGGGAGGAAACGCCCGAGCAAAGCAATCGGGCCGGAGCCGGATTGCCGCCAAGGAAACGCTCGCGCAAAGCGCTTGCGTACGCTTACAAATGCAGCAACTCCCGATAGAGTTCAATTCCGGATGAATACTGTCTCCGGCTGCCGCTCACGGGTGCGTGATGGGCTGCGCTATTTCGGTCGTCGGCAATTGTACGCCTTGCGGAAGCCCGCAGCCTGGGCGTCGTCCTCAGAGCAGAACCAGCGGTCCGGCTTGGTGGTCGCGGGGTAGCTCGGACAGCCCCGTAAATGGTAGATGCCGATATTGCCGGTCACGCGCGCGCGGACCGCAAGCTTGCCCTTGATGCCACAGCTCGGCGGCATCGTCAGATCCTCAGGAAACAACACCGCGCGAATCTCCTTGTCGCGGTCGGTGCGGCAGGCGGCGCCCAGGAGCGCGCCGTCCTTCTTGCCGGCGCGGAATTCTTGCGGTGCAACAAAGCAGCCCTTCCAGATTCCGGCCGAGGTTGATTTCGCGTCGGCCGCGGCCGACTTGACGTTCGCCTTGACCGGCTCGCGAGCAATGGCATAGCCGAGCTTGACCAGCTGCTCGTTCAAGCTGGTCTTGTCGCCCTCGGCCGTGCAGATCGCGCGGTGCCGCTTGCCAAAACTCTTTTCCGGTCCGACATCGTCGCAACGCACCGATCGCTTGCCAATCAGCTTGGCGAGCTGGTCGCGGGCCTCGATGCCGCAGGTCCAGGGATCGGCGTGATCGTCGATGCAGACCTGGTCCAGCTCGGGTGCGTCGACGCCGTCAAGGCGGTAGGTGACGTCGCCGAGCTGGATGGCGTTGCCGTCGCGGACCGTCGCGGCGGCGGTCAGCGCCGAGGCGGGGCCGGATGTGCCCAGAAATCCGGACAGGGCAATAAAGCAAACGAGCGCAAAAGCGCGCGCGCTGGCAAAGGACTTTCGGAAGGACATAAGGTCTCGCTATCGATGGCTCGTGCGCCTTGTTCCTAGCATCCGGATGTGGCGATACCAATGGTCTGCGCCCCGCGAAGTGCGACATTCCGGCCTCGCGGCTTTACTCAGCCGTAGCTCTGATCCTATCGTTCGCCGGCCTTGCGGAGCGGAGGCCGAATCGCCCGGGAAGCGGCGAAGGGAGGAAAAATTTGCGATGAAAGACCCCGTGGACGTCCTGATCATCGGCGCCGGCGCTTCGGGCGCGGCGGTGGCGTGGTCGCTGGCCGAGACCAAGATGCATATTCTCTGCCTGGAGCAGGGCGGCTGGATGAACCCGGCGGAATATCCCAGCACGGGCCGGGACTGGGAGGCCAAGTTCTACGGTGAGTGGTCGTCCAGCCCCAACGTCCGCGGGCGGCCCGAGGACTATCCGATCAACGACGACGATTCGCTGATCAAGGTCGTCAACTACAATGCGGTCGGTGGCTCGACGGTGATGTACACCGCGCACTGGCCGCGGCTGCATCCCTCCGATTTCAAGGTGAGGACGCTCGACGGCGTCGCCGACGACTGGCCGATCGACTACGACGCGCTGACCCCGTTCTTCGAAGAGAACGACCGGATGATGGGCACCTCCGGCCTGTCGGGCGATCCGCTGTCACCGCTGACGCATCCGCCGATGCCGCCACAGCCGATGGGGTTGTCCGGTGCGATCATCGGCAAGACCATGAACAAGCTCGGCTGGCACTGGTGGCCGTCGGATACGACGGTCGCGACCATGGACTACGAGGGCCGAGCGCGCTGCATCAACCTCGGCCATTGCACGCCGGCCTGTGCGCAAGGCGCGAAGTCCTCGACCGACATCACCTATTGGCCGCACGCGGTCCGCGCCGGCGTCGAGCTGCGTACGCACTGTCGGGTGCGCGAGATCACCACCGACGAGAACGGCATGGCCACCGGCGTGGTCTATTACGACAAGGATGGCGTCGAGCAGTTCCAGCCGGCGCATGTCGTCATCATCGCCTGCAACGGCGTCGGCACGCCGCGGCTGCTGCTGAATTCGGCATCGAACCGCTTTCCGAACGGGCTTGCCAATTCGTCCGGCCTCGTCGGCAAGAACCTGATGTTCCATCCTTATGCGCAGATCTACGGCTATGTGAAGGAGCCGACCGATAGCAACCGCGCGCCGCCGACCTGCCTGTGGAGCAAGGAATGGTATGACACGGACCTCTCGCGCGGCTTCGTGCGCGGCTATGGCGTTCAGTTCGTGCGCGGCGCGGGGCCGGTGTTCGAGGCTGTCGTCAGCGAGCAGAAGGGGATATTGCCGTGGGGCGCCGATCATCACCGCATCTTCCGCAAGCTCAACGGCCACCGGCTCGGCTTTTCCGCGATCTGCGAGGACCTGCCGGAGGAGCATAACCAGGTCACGCTCGATCCGGTGTTGAAGGACAGCCACGGCATTCCCGCGCCGAAGATCAACTACACGATCAGCGAGAACAGCCGGAAGATGATGGAGCATGCGCTGGCGCGCGGCCGGGAGATTCTCGAGACCGCGGGGGCGAGCGACATCTGCGTCAACTCGCCGATCCCGTGGGGCGGCTGGCATCTGCTCGGCACGGCGCGCATGGGCACTGACCCCGAACGCTCCGTCGTCAACGAATGGGGCCGCTCGCACGACGTCAAGAATCTCTTCATCGTCGATGGCAGCATCTTCGTCACCTCGGGCGGGGTGAATCCGACGTCCACCATTCAGGCCCTTGCGCTCTACATCGCCGACCAGATGAAGCAGCGCCTCGCCAATTTGTTCGATTGAGGCCGACATGTCCGCAGACAATCAACTGACACGCAGCCAGCGCGACGACCTCCGCGCTATCGCCGCGATGATCGTGCCCGCCAGCGACGAGTACAAGGTGCCGGGCGCCGACGATCCCGCGATCCAGGCCGACATGCTGGCGACGCTGGGGCGTGACGCCAAATTGGTCGCGGCGGCGCTCGACCATCTGGGGCGGCTCGCGGGCCAGCCGTTGGCCGAGCTCGATGCGGCCAGGCGCGATGCGGTGGCGCAGGAGTTTCGCAGTTCCGGCGGCGCGGCTGCCGCGACGCTCGTCCGCGTGGTGCTGCAATGCTACTACCGCGACGACCGTGTGCTGCGCTCGCTCGGGCTCGAGCTACGCGCGCCGTTCCCCCTGGGTTACGTGCTGCCGGATGGCGACTGGTCGCTGCTGGACCCGGTCAAGACAAGGGCGGGCACGCTGCGACGGGCACCCTAGCCACCTGGGCAGTCCAGCCTTGCGCCCCGGGCGGGTCCCTTGCGCCTAAAGGAGCAGGCCACCATCTGTGTGAGCCTCAAGGACTCCTACCATGTTGGATTTTACTTCAGACATCGTCGATGACGCCGCGTCATCGCGGGCGACAGCGGCTGTCCGGGACAACGACCGGGCCCTGCTGGACGCCTATTCCAATGCCGTCATCGACGTGACCGACCGGGTCGGCCCAGCCGTCGTGCGCGTCGAGACCGGACCAAAGGTGCCGAACGGCCGCGAGCGCGGCGGGCTCGGCTCGGGCATCGTGATCTCGCCGGACGGACTCGTGCTCACAAATAGCCACGTGGTCGGCTCGTCGAAGGAGATCCGGCTGCGCGACGTCGAGGGCCATGTCGGCGACGCCCGGGTGCTCGGCGTCGATCCCGACACTGATCTTGCGCTGCTTCGCGCCAACGGGGTGCGGGACTTGCCCTATGCGGCGCTCGGCAACTCCAAGACCTTGCGGCGCGGCCAGCTCGTGATCGCGATCGGCAACCCGCTCGGCTTTGAATCGACCGTTACCGCCGGCGTGGTCTCGGCGCTCGGGCGCTCGATCCGCTCGGTCAGCGGCCGCACCATCGAAGACGTGATCCAGACCGATGCCGCGCTCAATCCCGGTAATTCCGGCGGGCCGCTGGTGTCGTCGAATGCCGAGGTGATCGGCATCAACACCGCCATCATCAATGGCGCGCAGGGCATATGCTTCGCGGTCGCCAGCAACACCGCGCAATTCGTGCTGTCGGAGATCATCCGCCACGGCTATGTCCGCCGCGCCTATATCGGCGTGGCCGGCCAGACCGCACCGATCCCGCGGCGGCACGCGGTGCTGGCCGGCGTCGAGAACAAGATGGGCGCGCTGCTGGCGCAGATCGAGCCGGACGGGCCGGCCGCGAAGGCGGGCCTGTTGTCCGGCGATGTCGTGATCGGCCTCGACGGCGTCGAGATCAACGGCGTCGACGATCTGATCCGTGTGCTCGATCGCGACCGGATCGGCCGGCGGCTGGCGATGGACGTGTTGCGGCTCGGCCGCCTGCGGGCGATCGACATCGACCCGGTCGAACGCAAGCCGGCCCGCTAGCGTGTGGGCGCCGAAGCGAGGTATGACGGTGTCATGCCTCGCTTCGGGAACCCCGCCGCATGATGCCGGCGCATGAGACCTACGATGTCATTGTCGTCGGCGCCGGCGCCGGTGGCATGACGGCAGCGGCGGTGGCCGCCGCCGAGGGCCTGCGCGTGCTGGTGATCGAGAAGACCGCCTTCGTCGGCGGCACCACCGCATGGTCCGACGGCATGGTCTGGATTCCCGCCAATGCCAAAATGAAAGAGGCGGGGCTCTCCGATAGCATCACGGACGCCGTGCAATATTTGTCGAGCACGGTGCCGGAGCCCGCCAATGCGGGCCTCCGCGCCGCTTTCCTCGCGCGCGGGCCGGAGGCGGTCGCCTATCTCGAAGCCAACACGCAAGTGCGGCTCCAGCCGGTGAAAGCCTGTCCGGACTATTATCCGGAGCGGCTGGGCGCGACGCCGGGCGGGCGCGTGCTCGAGCCGGTCGTCTTCGACGGCGCGCGGCTGGGCGGGCATTTCGCGCGGCTGCGCGCGCCGCTGCCGGAGTTCACGCTGTTCGGCGGCATGATGGTCAACCGCCTCGACATGCCGCATCTGCGCCGGGCCGGACAATCGCTGCGCTCGACTCTTCGCGCGGCGCGGCTGGTTTCCGAGTATGCGTGGCAGCGGCTGCGCAGCCCGCGCGGCACGACGCTGCATCTCGGCAATGCGCTCGCCGCGCGGCTGTATGCCTCGCTGCTGGACCGGCAGGTCGAGATCCTCTTCAGTGCGGACGTCGAGGATTTGTCGCTCCAGGGCGCGCGCGTCGGTGGTGTGCTCATCCGTCATGGCGCGCGCGATCGGCTGATCGCCGCGCGACGCGGCGTGGTGCTGGCGACCGGCGGCTTTTCGCACGACGCGATCTTGCGCAAACGCTTGTTCCCACCCGCGGCCGGATTTATCTCGGCGGCCCACACGTCCGCTACGGGCGACGGGCTCCGCCTTGCGACTGCAACCGGCGCAGCGCTCAATACGGATGCGACGAGCCCGGCCTATTGGGTGCCGACCTCGCTGTTCCGGCGTACTGACGGAAGCCGTGGTGTTTTCCCGCACATGGCGACCGACCGCGCCAAGCCCGGCGTGATCGCGGTCAATGCGGCCGGCCGGCGCTTCGTCAACGAGGCACTGTCGTACCACGAGTTCGTTCTCGCCATGCTGCGTGACGGCAATGGCGAACCGGACTGGCCGTTCTATCTGATCTGCGACCGCCCGTTCCTGTGGAGCTACGGCCTCGGCCGCATCCAGCCGTTCACGCGCAATATCCGGCGCTACGCGGCGAGCGGCGAGTTGGCCGAGGCCGCTGATATCGCGCAGCTCGCAGGGAAGATCGGCATCAAGCCGTCGACACTCGCGGCGACCATCGCCAACTACAATTCCGATGCGAAGGAGGGCCGTGACCCGGAATTCGGTCGCGGCAGCACCATCTACCAGCGCCATCTCGGCGATAGCAGCCACAAGCCGAACCCCTGCGTCGCGCCCATCCTCTGCGCGCCGTTCTATGCGATGCGGATCTATCCCGCCGATCTCGGCACGGCGACCGGCATGAAGGTGGATGCACAGGCGCGCGTGTTGCGCGAGGACGGCGCGCCGGTTGCGGGCCTCTACGCCTGCGGCAACGACATGGGCTCGATCATGAACGGCAATTGTCCCGGGCCGGGGATTGCACTGGGGCCGGCGCTGACGTTCGGGTACATCGCGGGAAGGCATCTGGCGGAGGGGGCGGTGACGGCGAGTGCGGCGACGGCAACTGCCTGATTGTCGTCTCCGCTATATCCCCGTCATTGCGAGCGAAGCGAAGCAATCCAGAATCGTTCCGCGGAGGCAGTCTGGATTGCTTCGTCGCAAGGGTTCCTCGCAATGACGGCGAGAGAGTTCGGGCCTACCGCTACTCCGCAGCCGCCGCAAAGCGGCTGTTCTCCAGTTCCGCTTCCAACCGCGCCTTCTCCGCCGCCGCCAGCTTGATGTTGGCTTCCTTGACATGCCCGAAGCCGCGGATCGTCTCCGGCAGCCGCGCGAGCCTCGCCAGCAGCGGGATCTGCTCCGCTTTCAGCCCGGCGATCCGCTGATCGATCATGTCGAGATAATCCGCGATCAGCTTCCGCTCGGTCCGGCGCTCCTCGGTGCGGCCGAACGGATCGAACGCGCCGCCGCGCAGGAACTTTAGTTTGGCCAGCACGCGGAAGGCGTGGATCATCCAGCCGCCGAATTCCTTCTTCTGGAGGTGTCCGGTCGTCTTGTCGCGCTGTGCGAAGATCGGCGGGGCCAGATAGAACTTCAGCTTGAAGTCGCCGTCGAATTTCTCCGAGACCTTCTTGGAGAAGCTGCCGTCGGTGTAGAGCCGCGCGACCTCGTACTCGTCCTTGTAGGACATCAGCTTGAACAGGTTTTTCGCGACAGCCTCGGTCAGCTCCATGGATGCGGGGGAGGCCGCATTCTCCGCCTTCCGCACCTTGGCGACGGCGGCGAGGTAACGGTCGGCGTAAGCCTTGTCTTGGTAGCCCGTCAAAAACTCCGCGCGCGTCGCGATGATGTCGTCGAGCGACTTCGTCGGCGCGGCGGCCCGGCTCCGGAATTGCAGCACGCTGCGCACCCGCGACATGTCGTGGGCGGCGAGGCGTCCCCAGGTGAAGGCGAGCTTGTTCATTTCGATCGCGGCGCCGTTGATCTCGATGGCGCGGAGCAGCGCGTCCAGCGATAGCGGGATCGCGCCCTTCTGGAAGGCAAAGCCGAGCATGAAGGGATTTGTCGCGATCGAATCGCCCATCAGCGCGGAGGCAATGCCTGTCGCGTCGATGATGTCGAGGTTCTTGTCGCCGACAGCGTCGCGCAGCACCGTCTGCATCGTGCCCATCTCGAAATCGAGATCGGGATTTTGCACGAAGCTTGCGGTCGGCTGCAGGTCGGCGTTGATATACGCTTTCGTGGTTCCGCGCTCGGCGCGGCTGAGCGCAGAGGGACCTGCCGAGACGATCATGTCGCAGCCGAGGATGACGTCGGCGCCGCCCGTGGTGATCCGGACCGCGGAGATGTCTTCCGGCTTCGCGGCGATGCGCACATGGCTCATCACGGCGCCGTTCTTCTGCGACAGGCCGGTGAAATCCAGCGCCGAGCAGCCGCGGCCGTCGACATGGGCGGCCATGCCGAGCAGCGCGCCGATGGTGATGACGCCGGTGCCGCCGATGCCGGTGACGAGGATGTTGTAGGGGGCGTCCAGCTCACGCGCAGGCGGCAGCGGCAGGTCGGCGAACAACTGGCCTGAGTCCACCGCCGAGGTCTTGATTCGCTTGAGCGTGCCGCCATGGACGGTGACGAAGCTCGGGCAAAAACCCTCGACGCAGGAGAAGTCCTTGTTGCAGTTCGACTGGTCGATCTGGCGCTTGCGGCCGAACTCGGTTTCCAGCGGCTGCACCGAGACGCAGTTCGAGGCCTGCGAGCAGTCGCCGCAGCCTTCGCAGACCAGCTCGTTGATGAAGGCGCGCTTGGCGGGATCTGGATAGAGCCCGCGCTTGCGGCGGCGGCGCTTTTCCGCGGCGCAGGTCTGGTCGTAGATGATGACCGTAAGGCCCTTGATGTCGCGCAGTTCGCGCTGCACGGCGTCGAGGTCGCGGCGGTGATGGATGGTCGCGCCTTGCGGGAAGTAATTGCCATCTGGATACTTACCCGGATCGTCCGACACGATCGCGAGGCGCTTGACGCCCTCGGCCCAGACCTGATGCGCGATCTGGGCGACGTTGAAGCCGCCTTCGGCCGGCTGGCCGCCGGTCATCGCGACGGCGTCGTTGTAGAGGATCTTGTAGGTGATGCTGATGCCGGCGGCCGATGCCGCGCGAAGGGCAAGCAGTCCGGAATGGGTGTAGGTGCCGTCGCCGAGGTTCTGGAAAATGTGCTGCTCGGTGGTGAAGGGCGCTTGTCCGATCCAGTTCACGCCCTCGGCGCCCATATGCGAGATCAGATCGGTGCGGCGGGTCGGCATGCTCAGGGCCATGCCGTGGCACCCGATACCGGCCATGGCGCGGCTTCCTTCGGGCACGCGCGTCGAGGTGTTGTGCGGGCAACCCGAGCAGAAGAATGGCGTGCGCGCGAGCTTGATCTGCGCGGAGGCCGGAACAGGAGTGTCGAAGGCCTCGAGCCGGGCGAGGCGCTGCTCCAGCACCGGGCTATGGTGGCCGAGCTTGCGCAGCCGCGCCACCAGCGCGGCTGCAACGAGGGTCGGCGTCAGCTCGCCCTCGCTCGGCAATAGCGGCGCGCCGCGCTCGTCGCGTTTTCCCGTCACGGTCGGACGCCTGGACGCATCGATGTTGTAGAGGATGCGCATCAGCTGGTCTTCGATGAAGCCGCGCTTCTCCTCGACGACCAGCACGTCCTGAAGTCCTTCCGCGAAGCGCTTGGCGCCGGTTTCCTCCAGCGGCCAAGTCAGTGCGACCTTGTAGATGCGCAAGCCAAGGTCCTGCGCGTCCTTGTCGGTAATGCCCAGATCGGCCAGGGCCTGCCGCAGATCGAGATAGGCCTTGCCGGTCGCGACGATGCCGAGCCGTGCCGGCCTGGAGTCGAGCACGATGCGGTCGAGCTGGTTGGCGCGGGCAAACGCCTGTACCGCCGCCATCTTCGGGCCGAACAGGCGCCTCTCCGCCTCGAGCGGCGGATCGGGCCAACGGATGTTGAGGCCGCCGGGCGGCATCTCGAAATCGTCGGGGAGCTTGATCTGGATGCGTTCGGGATCGCTATAGATCGAGGCTGAGCTTTCCACGGTTTCGCTGATTGCCTTGAAGCCGACCCAGCAGCCGGAGAAGCGCGACAGCGCAAAACCGTAGAGGCCGAGGTCGAGATAATCCTGGAGCGTCGCCGGATTGATGACGGGGATCAGCGCCGCCGCGAAGACCTGCTCGCTCTGGTGCGCCAGTGTCGAGGATTGGCAGCCGTGGTCGTCACCGGCGAGCGCGAGCACGCCGCCATTGAGCGAGGTGCCGGCGGCATTCGCGTGCTTGAGCGCATCGACCGAGCGATCAACGCCAGGGCCCTTGCCGTACCAGATACCGAACACGCCATCGACCTTGGCACCGGGAAACAGACCGACCTGCTGGCTGCCCCAGACGGCGGTCGCCGCGAGGTCCTCGTTGAGGCCGGGGACGAAGGCGATGTCGTGCTGCTGGAGATGTTCCTTCGCGCGCCACAGCGCGTGGTCGTACATGCCGAGCGGGGAGCCGCGATAGCCCGAGATGAAGCCCCCGGTGTTGAGGCCCTGAAGCCGGTCGCGTTCGCGCTGCAACATGGGCAGCCGGACCAGCGCCTGCGTGCCGGACAGGAAGATCCGCTTAGATTCGAGCCGGTATTTGTCGTCCAGCTCGACCTGCATCAGCGTCATTTCAGGAGTCCTCATCTCTTGTTCGGCTTTTATTTGACTTGGTATTCGACTTTGGGGTTTGCGCTGCGGGAGGGAGGAGCGGCTGCGCGACGCGAATTGTGACAGTCAGAGGCATGCACAGCGAAGTCAATATCGCTGGCCGCATCCGTGGCGCTCCTGCTGGTCATGGCTTGCTTGCGGAGAACACGATGCCTGCAAGCGCGTTCGATACCGAGATCACGGAGACGGCTGAGGCGCTGATCGGGCCATGGCGTCACCCGCACCAGATGCTCCACGCAGAAGTATTGCGCGGCACGGCCGAAGGTCGCTCTACATGGCGACGCTGAATGCCTCTTGCGCACCTTACGGGGAGGAGTATCGCCGGCCGTACGGAGCGGGTCGCTAACGCCACCTTCGTCGTTCCGGGGCGCGCGTACGCGGGCCCGGAATCCATTTCACCGCGTGTTCAGCCGCCCGGGTCGACGCTTACGCGTCGCCCCGGAATGACGACAGAAAGCGCTCATCCTTTGGGCAAATGCACGTCGCAAAGCCGCCGCACAGCGAATAAGCAGACCCCGGCTTTTCCAATAACATTCTGACAGCGCAGTAAATTTTCCTGCGCCGTCGGTTCAACCCCAATTGTACACAATGGCATGGCGCTTGCAGAACTCCTGCAGAGAGAGTTCTCGCGGGGGCCTTGAGTCATGTTGAACTCAACCAAGCCGACACTGGGTGTCATCATCGCCGAACCGGAGCCGGTCAAGCTCGACTGGCCGGCCACCGCGCTTCTCATCATCGACATGCAGCGCGACTTCATGGAGCCCGGCGGCTTCGGGGAGACGCTGGGCAACGACGTCAGCCAGCTCGCGCGCGCGGTGAAGCCGATCGGTGCCGTGCTGAAGGCCGCGCGGGACACCGGCATGCTGGTGATCCACACGCGCGAGGGCCATCTGCCCGATCTCTCCGACGCGCCGCCGGCGAAAATCGAGCGCGGCGCGCCATCCTTGCGCATCGGCGACCCCGGTCCGATGGGGCGCATTCTCATTCGCGGCGAGGCGGGCCACGACATCATTCCGGAGCTCTATCCGCTCGACAACGAGATCGTGATCGACAAGCCCGGCAAGGGCGCGTTCTACGCCACCGAGCTCACCGACGTGCTGGAGAAATACGGCATCGAGAATCTCCTGGTGTGCGGCGTCACCACCGAAGTGTGCGTCAACACCACCGTGCGCGAGGCCAATGATCGCGGCTATCGCTGCGTCGTCATCTCGGACGGCTGCGCGTCCTACTTTCCCGAGTTTCACGAGATGGGCCTGAAGATGATCAAGGCCCAGGGCGGCATCTTCGGCTGGGTCGCAAGCTCAGCCGCGGTACTGGAGGCGATGAAGATTTCCACATCAGCGTAGGGGCATCACGATGAGCACAGGCACGACAGGGACGGCCGGCACCTCCGAGTTCAAGCCGGCACTATGGACACCGGGCGACTGGAACGCGTTTTTCGGCTTCGGCACCAACATCCTCGTCAACATGCTGGTGCTCACGGGCCTGTTGCGCTTCGTGTTGAAGATGCCTGACAGTCTCGTGTTCGGCCGCATCCTGCCCGCGCTCGGGTTGATGATGTGCCTTTCCACCTTCTACTACGCGTTCCTTGCCTATCGGCTGGCGCAGAAGACCGGCCGCAACGACGTCTGTGCGCTGCCCTCGGGCGTCAGCGTGCCGCACATGTTCATCGTCACCTTCGTGATCATGCTGCCGATCACGATCAAGACCGGTGATCCGCTCAAGGGCTGGTCGGCTGGCCTGGTCTGGGTGTTCTTCCAGAGCTTCATCCTGATGATCGGCGGTTTCATCGCGCCGTTCATCCGAAAGATCACACCGCGCGCGGCGCTGCTCGGCACGCTCGCCGGCGTATCCGTCACCTTCATCTCGATGCGGCCGGCGCTCGAAATGTACATGACGCCGCAGATCGGCCTCGTCTGCTTCGCCATCATCCTGGTGAGCTGGTTCGGCGGCGTGAAATATTGGCGCGGCATTCCCGCCGGTCTCGTTGCGATCGCGGTGGGCATGGTCATCGCCTGGGGCTCGAACCTGTTCGGCCTCGGTCTCGGGGGGCTCAGCGTCAAGGGCGTCGGTGATGCCTTTGCCAATTTCGGTTTCTCGGTGCCGATCCCGGCGGTGGGCTACGTCTTCTCCGGTTTCGAATTCCTCGGAATCATCCTGGTCACCGCCATTCCGTTCGGCATCTATGATCTCGTCGAGGCTATGGACAATGTCGAGAGCGCGGAAGCCGCCGGCGACGAATATCCGACCACGCGCGTGCTCACCGCCGACGGAATCGTCAGCCTGATCGGCTGCCTGATGGGCAATCCCTTCATCAACGCCGTCTATATCGGGCATCCCGGCTGGAAGGCGATGGGCGGCCGGATCGGCTATTCGGCCGCGACCGGCATCATGGTGGTGGTGCTGGCCTGGTTCGGCATCATCTCGGTGCTGCTGGCGCTGGTGCCGGTCGTCGCGATCTCGCCCATCCTGCTCTATATCGGCATGCTCATTGGCGCGCAGGCGTTCCAGACCACGCCGGTCAAGCACGCGCCCGCGATCGTGCTGGCACTGACGCCGCATCTCGCGGCGTGGGCCAAGCTCCAGATCGACACCATGTTGGGCTCGACCATGAATGCGGCTGCGACGGTCGGCGGAATGGCCGCCGACAAGGCCGACGCGGTCAAGGCTGCGGCGATCGCAGCCTTGCCGCAGCAGGGCGTGTTCTATCACGGGCTCGAAGTGATGGGCGGCGGCTCCATCCTCGGCGGCCTGATCCTCGGCGCGATCGGTGTCTTCATTATCGAGCGCGATTTCGAGAAGGCCTCGGCGTTCGCCTTGGTCGGTGCAGTGCTGACCTACTTCGGCTTCATGCATGGCGAAGCCGTGGGCATCGGCGGTGGCTTCGGCGTCACGCCCGCGGTCGCGTTCGCCTATGCCGTGATGGCCGCCGGTCTGTTCGCGGCCAGCAGGCTCGGCGCGAGCGAGCCCTACATGCCGCATGCGGACATGCACGCGGCACCGGCGGAGTAGCTACCCGCCTTTGACGGCACCCGCGGTGAGCCCGGCGACGATCTGTCGCTGGGCGAACACCGTCAGCAGCAGCACCGGCAGGGTGACTATCAGCGCAGCGGCCGCGAGCGGCCCCCAGCTCAACTGGTCGAACGAGATCATGTTGTAGACGGCGACGGGCAGGGTGCGGGTCTCGCGTCCGGCCAGCACGATGCCGAAGACAAAATTGTTCCAGGAGAAGATCACGGCCAGGATGAAGGCGACCGCGATGCCGGGCTTGGCGATCGGCAGCGCGACGTGTCGGAAGACCTGCCAGCGCGTGGCGCCGTCGATGAGGGCTGCTTCTTCCAGTTCCATCGGCGTCGTCTCGAAATAGCCGATCATGATCCAGATCACGATCGGCACCGTGACCACGAGGTGGATGATGATCTGCGGCACCAGCGTGCCGAGCAGTCCCAGCCACTGGAACATGAGAAACAGCGGGATCAGATAGGACAGGCCCGGCGTGATGCGGGCGATCAGGATCACGATCGCGGATTTGTGCGCGGCCATCCGCGCAATCCCGTAGCCGGCGGGAACGCCGACCAGCAGCGCAAGCAGCGTCGCGCTCCCTGTCACGATCAGGCTGTTGATGAAATAGGTCAGGAAGCGGTTGGAAGCGAGCACGTCGGCATAGTTCTTCCAGGCGACATGTTCGGGAAAGAACACCGGCGGGTAGGCGGCGTTGTCGATCTCGAATTTGAGCGACAGCGACAGCATCCAGAGGAAGAACAGGATCGCCGGCGACACGATGACGAACACCGAGAACCACAGGCCGATCTTGCCGATGATTTGCCTTGGACTCATGTGCCGCTCGCGATCTCGGTCCACAGCATGCGCTGGCGCGCATAAAGCATCACCGCCGCAAGCAGGACGATCAGCAGGAAGAACACGACAGCGATCGCCGAGCCGTAGCCGAGGTCGTAATAGGAGAAGGCGACGCTGTAGAGATAGATATTGATCGTCTCCGACGCCGATCCCGGTCCGCCCTGGGTGATTGCGAAAATGATGTCAAAGCTCTTCACGGCATCGATCATGCGGATCATGCCGGCGATGAACAGGAACGGCATGATCAGCGGCAGGGTGATGAAGCGGAACACTTGCCAGATGCTGGCGCCATCGATCTGTGCACTTTCATAAGGCTCGGTCGGGATCGCGGCCAGGCCGCCGAGCACGATCAGCATGACCAGCGGCGTCCATTGCCAGGTCTCGACCAGCACCAGCGAGGGAATGACGGTCGCGGGATGGAATACCCAGAGCTGCGCTGGGATTCCAACCAGCGACAGCAGATAGTTCAGTACGCCGAGCTGCGGGTGGAACATCATGGTCCAGACCAGCGCGATCGCCACCGGCGTCGCCATCATCGGCATGATGAAGACGCCGCGCAGAAAGCCGCGGCCAGGAAATTTCTGATGAAACACCACGGCCGCAAACGTGCCGAGCACGAGCGGCAGCAGCACGGACAGTATGGTGTAGACCAATGTATGTCCGACGGCCTCAATGAACCGCGGATCGCTCGTCAGCCGCAGATAATTGGACAATCCAACGAAGGTGGTCGACGAGCCGACCTTCCACTCGTTCAGGCTCATCCAGATCGTGAAGACCCACGGAAAGATGATGATCGCGATCACGACGACCAGCGCCGGCACCACGAACGGCCAGTAGGACGGCGGCCGCAACTCCTTCTCCGGCGCGGCATCAGACTGTGCCGCACCCGGAGTCGATTGTGTCAACGCACTCACGCCTTCTCGCTACGCTCCAGGATCGGCCGGTACTGATCGTTGGCCTTCTTCAGCTCGGCGGCAGGATCGGCGCCGGACAAGGTCGCAGTGACCGCGGCCCCGACGATGTCGCGGAATTCGGCGACCGGAATCACGACGGGCAGGCCCAGCTTGCTGATCTTGCCGGAATCGATCACCGATTGCAGCCATTCCTTGGTCTTGACGCCCTTCTGGACCTCGGGATCGCCGAGGATCGAATTGCGGAACGGTACGCCGCCGCCGGCCTGCAGCAGACGCGCGCCTTGCGTTTTCGAGACCACCCATTGGCAGAGCAGATAGGCGGCTTCCTTGTTCTTGCTCGCAGCGGCAACGCCGATGCCGTCGCCATAGGTCGAGGAATATTGGCCCTTGGGGCCGGCGGGCACGACGGTGTAGCCGACCTTGCCGACGACGCGCGAGGCGGCCGGATCTTCCAGCGGTGGTGCCCAGCCGACGCCGTCGATCCACATCGCGGATCGGCCTTGCGTGAACGAGGCCATCGACTCCATCCAGTTGAAGCCGGCGACGCCTGGAGGTGCCGATTTCGTCAGGAGCGTCTGATACAGCTTGGTCGCGGCAATGGCTTCCGGACCGTCGGTCAGGATATTGCCCTTGGCGTCGAGGAATTCCCCGCCATAATTGAGGAAGAAGTTGCTCCACATCGCCATGTTGGCGTTGCGCAGGCCGCGCCCGACAAAGCCGTAGATGCCTTCCTTGGTGTCGGTGAGCTTCTCGGCCGCCGCAGCCATCTCGTCGAGAGTCTTGGGAACGGCGACGCCCTTCTTCGCGAACAGCTCCTTGTTGTAATAGAGGATGAAATAATCGACCGACCACGGCAGCGACAGCATCTGGCCCTTGTCGTTCCTGGCGTATTGCAGGCCCGCGGCCGAGAAGTCGCTTTCGACGAGATCGGGCGCGGTGAGCGCCGGGTCCTTCATGAAGGGCGTCAAATCGGCAAGCCAGCCGGCCTTCTCGAACTGCCGCTTCTGCACGTGATAGCTGAGATGGACGACGTCGAAGCTCGGACGGCCCGAGGTGAACTCGATCACCACCTTCTGGCGCTGCTGCTGCTCGGGAATCTGCTCCGCTTCGACCTGGATGCCGGTGAGCTCGGTGAACTCCTTGACGTATTTTTGCAGATTGTCGCCGCGAGGCCCCTTGGCGAGGATCACCTCGAGCTTGGTCCCTGCGTATTTCTTCCAGTTCACGTCGGCGCGCGCCGGCAATCCCGTCAGGCTGAGCGCGCCAGCTGCGGCAGTGCCCGTCAAGAGCGTACGACGCGAGATTTTGTGGTTGACCACTTGAGGTCCCTCCCTGTGACTCAATTTGGGCGGATACTAGCGGCCGTTCTGCGTCTGCCTAGCCCTAATCTGTGGAATTCAGGGCCGCACGGCCGGCGTTTCCATCGGCAAGCCATGCGCTCGCGACATCAGATAGAGTTCGAGCGCGACCAGCTCGGGCGCGCCGAAATCATAGGCCTGGGCGCGGACACCCGTCATGCAGCTGCGTAGCCGGCGCTCCAGCGACCCCAGCGTCTGCCATTCCAGGCGATAAAGCGGATAGCCGGTCGGCTGTCCCTGCGTGATCGGCGCGCCGGCAAGTCGCTTATCGAAATTGTCGTCGTGGCAATTGGTGCAGGCAAGGTTGAGCTGGCCCTGGCGCTGCATGAAGAGGTCGCGGCCCTGTTCGACGAATGGCTTCAGTTGCGGATCGTCGCCGGCCGTGATCGCGGTGCCGCGCGATTGGTGCGCGACGAAGGCGGACAAGGCCAGCAGGTCGCGACTCTCGTAGGGGAGCGCCGGTGCCTGCTGATGATTGCTGCGGCACAGATTGATGCGCTGGTCGAGCTTGACCGGGCGCGCCAGCGCCTTGTCGAAGGCCGGGTAGCGCGCCGCGACGCCTTTCATGCTGCCGTGTGCATCGCCATGGCAATCCGCACAGGCCTTGTCGGCGCTACCGGTCCTCTTCGTCCACAACGCCTCACCGTCGAGCACGAACAGCATGCCGGGATTTGAGCTGTCGTCATCCTGCATCGCGCGGGTGTCGGGCCCCATGAACGAATAGCCGGAGCGGCGCGCGTCCGGCGGAATCTCGCCGGCGAGCAGGGCAGGGCTCGTGGCGAGGAGCGCCGCGGCCGATATCGCGCGCCAAAAACTCATTCGACGGTGATCGACGCCGATGCGCTGGACGAATAGCCGTTGTCGCCGATCCATTCGAACTCGAACTTGCCGCTCTCCTTCGCGACCGTGAAGAACGACAGATAGGGATTGGCTGCTATCGCCGGAAAGAGATCGGCGCGAAAAACCTCGGTGCCGTTATAGCGGCACGTAAAGCTGGTGATGATGTCGCGCGGGACCAACGCGCCGTCCGCGGTATGGCGGAAGCCGGTCTCCATGATGTGCGAGGTCAACGTGCGGATTTCGATGATTTCGCCGCGTCTGGCTTTCGCGGGAACGTTGATGAGCGCGGCCATCAGTTCATCTCCTCGGTGCAGGCGGCCAGCGTCACGACGATTTCGGTCGTGACCTGCCAGAACGTGTCGTCGGAAAGGCGCGCTATCGCCACCACCTTCTGGGTGTCGGCGAGCCGGATCCGGGTCGAGACCTGGGCGCGACCAGAGGAGGGGCCGAGATGGAAGTTGCCGATGTTGGGCTGCGGGTTCTTCTCGTTGAAGACGTGAATGCTCTTGACGTAGTCGTCCGCCGTCATCGGGCTCGCGACGCTCACGGTCAGCGGCACCGTGTTGCCGTTCTCGACCAGCGGCGGAATGTCGAGCTTCACCTTACCGGTGCGTACAGGTGCTTCGCCGACGACGTTGCGGATCGCGGCGTTTAGCATCGCCGGTGTCGCCTCGAGCGGCCGCAGCGTGACGATCGGGATCGTCCCGGCGACCGTTACGCTTCCGGCAAGGTTCAGGAATTGTCGTCGCGTGGTTGGCATGAACAGTCCTAGTCCCGAAGCGTTGCGAGAAAAGCCACGATGTCCTCGATCTCGGTGGCGGACAAGATCGGTTTGCCGGCGAAATTTCGCCCGACCCGCACGAGGTGATCGGTGCGATAATAGGACGGCATGATGGTCTCAGGGTTGAAGCGCGCTGCATCGACCAGTCGAAGCCGCAACTGGCTCACCGTCCAGCGGTTCCCCGCACCCGAGAGATCAGGCGCGAGGTCGCCCTGGAACCGGGTTTCCGGGAACGGACCGGAATGGCACAGGATGCAAGTCGTCGTGCGTGCCAGCACCAGCGCGCGCCCGCGCGCGGCATCGCCGGGCGCGCCGGTGAGCGATTCCGCAATGCCGTCGCCGGTGATGTTGTAGGGCAGGAGCTCCTCGGCTCCCGCATGGCAGGCGAAGGCGACACTGGCGGCGATCAGCGCTGCGATATGGACCAATGCTCTAGCCAAAGGTGTCCGCCGTGATGGTTTGAAACCAGCGCTCGGCTTCAGCCGCCTCGCGGGCGCGCAATTCGCGCGGCGCATCGATCGGGCTGGTCGCGCCGCCCTCGACCTCGGCGAAGATGTCGCCCCTGGGCTGGTAATTGCCCGCGAGCGAAAAGCCGTAGCCGGGTGCGACGATGTTGTAGCAGACGCCTGTCAATCGCGGCGTTTCTGGTGCGCGGCCGGCAAGGAGGTTCACGATCACGGCGGCGCAGGCCTTGCCCTGTGCGCTTGCCGCGGATGCCGATTTGGGAATGCCCCCGCCGAGGCAGGCATCGCCGATGACGTGGATGTTCTGGACAAGCTTCGACTCGAAGGTGACGGGATCGATCGGGCACCAGCCGGTGGCATCCGCAGCGCCCGCGACCTCGGCGATGCGTCCGGCACGCTGCGGCGGGATGACGTTGGCGACGTCAGGGATATAATTGCCGAACTCGGTGACGATGGTCCTGGTCGCGGCATCGACCGAGGTCACGCGGCCGCCTTGCGACAGCCCGATGCGTTCGATCATGTCGCCGTAAAGCTCCTTCCACGCCTTCTCGAACAGTCGCTGCTGGGAGAAATTGTCCTTGGCGTCGAGGACCAGCACTTTCGAGCGCGGCTTCTTGGTTTTCAGGTAATGCGCAATCAGGCTGGCGCGCTCGTAAGGAGCAGGCGGACAGCGCGAGGGATTGGCGGGGATCGCAATGGCGACAGTGCCGCCGTCCGGCATGGCCTCCAGCTGCCGACGCAGCAACAGCGTCTGCGCGCCGGCCTTCCAGGCATGCGGCATCTTTTCGGATGCCGCGTCGTCGTAGCCAGGCAGAGCCTCGAAATGGAAGTCGATGCCGGGAGAGAGGACGAGACGATCATAGGGCAGCGCAACGCCATCGGCCGTCACGACGCTGCGCAGCTGCGGCTCGATTGTGGTTACGGCTTGGCTGATCACCGTCACGCCTTCGGCACCAAGCCTATCATAGCCAAATTGCTGAGCTTCGATGTCGCGCAGGCCGGCAATTACCTCGTTGCTGAAGGGACAGGAGGTGAAGGCTGCATTGGGCTCGATCAGGATGACTTGCAAGTTTGCCTGCGCGCGCTTCAGCGCGCGGGCGCACGCCGCACCGCCAAAACCGCCGCCGACCATGACGACGCGGCCCGCCGATTGCGCGCGCAGGATCGAAGGAACGGCGAATGATGTAGCCGCGGCGGCGATGCCGAGGACGGCATCCCGCCGTGTCACCGACGCATTCATGAGGCTTGTCCGGAAAGGGTGCCGCGGCGGCCGTTACGGCCGCCGCGGCGTTTCTCAGGCGAAGGTGATGTTCTGGTCGCGCAACGGCACCGAGCGGATGCGTTTGCCCGTCGCCGCGAAGTAAGCATTGAGCACCGCCGGCGCCGCGACGCCGATGGTCGGCTCGCCGACGCCGCCCCAGAACCCGCCGCTCGGCACCATCACCGATTCGACCTTCGGCATCTCGTTGATGCGCATCGAATTGTAGGTGTCGAAGTTGGTCTGCTCGATCTTGCCGTCCTTGACGGTGCAGCCGCCGTAGAACAAGGCGCTAAGGCCATAGACGAAGGAGCCTGCGATCTGTCGCTCCACCTGCGCCGGATTGACGACGTAGCCGGGATCGGTGGAGGCGACGATGCGATGCACCTTGATCTTGTTGCCGTCGGTCACCGAGATTTCGGCGGCGCCGGCGACATAGCTGCCATAGCCCATGACCTGCGCGATGCCGCGATAGATGCCCTGCGGCGCCGGGGTGCTCCAGCCGATCTTCTCCGCCACGGCATTGAGCACCGCCAGATGCTTGGGGTGATTGCCCATCAGCTTGCGGCGGAATTCGAGCGGGTCCTGGCCTGCGGCCTGGGCCAGCTCGTCCATGAAGCATTCCATGTAGATCGCGTTGTGATTGACGTTGACGCCGCGCCAGAAGCCCGGCGGAACGTGCGGGTTGCGCATCGCATGCTCGACCAGGAGGTTTGGCACGGAGTAACCGAACGCGGCTTCGCCGGACTGGGCGACGCCCTGGAACGCGGCAGGATCCATGCCGTTCTGCAGCGCTTCGGGACGGAGCGAGAACAGGATCGATTGCCCGGACAGGCGGTAGTGTAGTGCGACCAGATTGTTGTCCGCATCGAACGCGCCGGTCATTTTGCACTGGGTGATCGGGTGATATCGGCCGTGCGCCATGTCCTCTTCGCGCGACCACAACAGCTTGATCGGCGTGCCCGGCATCTCCTTGGCGATCAGGACGGCTTGGCGGACATAGTCGGTCTGGCCGCGCCGGCCGAAGCCGCCGCCGGGCATCACCTTGTGCACGTCGCACTTCTCCGCCGGCAGGCCCGACGCTTCCAACGTGGCCGCGAAGGCCGCCTCGCCATTTTGCGTGCCGCACCAGACCTCGCATTTGTCCGCCGTGTAGAGCGCCGTGGCGTTCATCGGCTCCATGGTGGCGTGGTTCTGGTAGGGATAGTTGTAGACGGCCTCGATCTTCTTGGCGGCACCGGCAATCGCCGCCTTCGCGTCGCCGTTCTTGTTGCCGACATAGGCCGGCTGCCCGTTGTCGAGGCCTTCGGTCAGCCATTTCGCGATCGACTCGCTGGAGACCTTGGCGTTGTCGCCCTCGTCCCAGACGATCGGCAGCGCCTCCAGCGCGGTCTTGGCGTGCCACCAGGTGTCGGCAACGACCGCGACCGCGGTGTCGCCGACCTTGACGACCTTCTTGACGCCCTTCATGCCGGTGATCTTGGCTTCGTCATAGCTCTTCAGCTTGCCGCCGAACACCGGGCAGTCCTTGATCGCGGCGTTCAGCATGCCCGGCAGCTTGACGTCGATGCCGTAGATCATGGTGCCGGTGGTCTTCTCGGCGGTGTCCAGCCGCTTCACGCCCTTGCCGATCAGCTTCCAGTCCTTGGGGTCCTTCAGCTTGACGTCGGCCGGTGGCGTCAACTTGGCCGCAGCCTCCGCGACCTTGCCGTAGGTCGTGGTCTTGCCGGTCGGCGTGTGGGTGATGACGCTGTTGGCGGCCGTGCATTCCGACGCCGGCACTTTCCACGCCTCGGCGGCAGCCTGGATCAGCATCACGCGTGCGGTGGCACCGCCCTTGCGGACATAGTCTTGCGAAGAGCGGATGCCGCGGCTGCCGCCGGTCGAGAAATCGCCCCAGACGCGCTTGCGGGCGACGCTCTGGCCCGGTGTCGGATATTCGGTCGAGACCTTCGACCAGTCGCATTCGAGTTCCTCGGCGACGAGCTGGGCAAGGCCGGTGAGCGAGCCCTGGCCCATTTCGGAGCGGGCGATGCGGATGACGACGGTGTCGTCGGGCCTGACCACGACCCAGGCGCCGATCTCGGGGGAGCCGTCGGCCGCGCGGACCATTGCGGGGCCGCCGAAGGGGATATCGAGGCCGATTGCGAGACCTGCGCCGACCGCGGCGGTGCCGATGACGAAGGCACGGCGGTTCATCCTGGGAGAGACATGCTTGTTCATGTGGCGGCTCCTTACGCGCTTGCGATCGTGTGGATCGCTTCGCGCACCTGCTGGAAGGTGCCGCAGCGGCAGATATTGGTGATGGCCTCGTCGATGTCGGCGTCGGTCGGCTTCGGCTTCTCGCTCAGCAGCGCCGCGACCGCCATGATCATCCCGCTCTGGCAATAGCCGCATTGCGGCACGTCCTGGGCAATCCAGGCTTCCTGCACCTTGTGCAGTGCGTTGCCGGAGGCGAGCCCTTCGATGGTCGTGATCTTCTTGCCTGCGGCCTCGCCGACTGAAACGCCGCAGGAGCGGGTGGCGACGCCGTCGATGTGAACGGTGCAGGCGCCGCATTGTGCAATGCCGCAGCCATATTTCGTTCCGGTCAGGCCGGCATTCTCGCGGATCGCCCACAGCAGGGGCGTATCCGGCTCGACGTCGAGCGTGAAGGTTTTTCCGTTGATTGTTAGGTTTGCCATCGCAGTCCCCTGATTGGCCCAATCCACCGATTGGACTCAGGGGCGCAATGTGTCCGGCAAATTGGAAACGTTCAAATCAATAGTCCGAGGGGTAGCCGCTGGAGATTCCCGCCCTGGACGCCCGCGGCACGGCTTGGGGCGCCGTCCTCCGGCTTCCGCGCCAACGCCCCCGGAACCGAGAGCGACAGTTTGTCCCTTTTGCCGGGATGCAAGTCGACAATGCTCTGCTACAGTGGAATCAGCCAAAAAGGGGTTCCATGAACGTACCGCAGCCTTGCAAAGTCCTGATGCTCTATCCGCTGTTCTCGGCAGAGTCCTTCTGGAGCTTTGGCGAATCCTGCAAAGTGTTGGGCGTGAAGCGCCCCGCGGCCCCTTTGGGGCTGATCACCGTTGCCGCGATGTTGCCCGAGCACTGGACGGTCCGGCTGATCGATTGCAACACGGAAGCCTTCAGCGACGAGGATCTTTCCTGGGCCGACGTCGTCTTCACCGGCGGTATGATGCCGCAGCAGGCCGACACGCTGCGCCTGATCGAAATTTGCCGTGCCGCGGGCAAGCCGGTGGTCGTCGGCGGTCCCGATCCCACCTCGAGCCCCCATATCTATGAGAGGGCCGACTTCCAGGTGCTCGGCGAGGCCGAAAGCGTTCTCCACGAATTCGTCGCGGCCTGGGACAGTGGCGCACGCTCCGGCGTCTTCATCGCGCCGAAATTCCAGGCCGACGTCACCAAGACGCCGGTGCCGCGCTTCGACCTGCTGAAGTTCGAGGACTACCTTTATCTCGGTGTGCAGTATTCCCGCGGCTGCCCGTTCACCTGCGAGTTCTGCGACATCATCGAGCTCTATGGCCGGGTGCCGCGAACCAAGACGAACGAGCAGATGCTGGTCGAGCTCGACAGGCTCTACGCCATGGGCTACCGCGGCCATCTCGACTTCGTCGACGACAATTTCATCGGCAACAAGAAGTCGCTGCGGCTGTTCCTGCCCCAGCTCGCCGAATGGCAGCGCGCCCACGGCTATCCGTTCGAATTGTCGACCGAAGCCTCGGTCAATCTGGCCGACGATCCCGAGCTATTGAACCTGATGGGCCAGGCGAATTTCTTCGCCATCTTCGTCGGCATCGAAAGTCCGGATCCGGCGACGCTGGTCGCGATGCGGAAGAAACAGAACACGCGGCGCAACATCGCCGAGAGCATCCACAAGATCTACGCCGCGGGCATGCTCGTCACCGCGGGTTTCATCGTCGGCTTCGACAATGAGAAGCTCTCGATGGCGGATGCCATGATCGACTTCATCGAAGAGGCGGCGATCCCGGTCAGCATGGTCGGCCTGCTCTATGCCTTGCCGAACACGCAACTGACGCGCCGCCTGGAGCGCGAAGGCCGGCTGCATCCGGGCCATGATTTGGCGCCGACCATCGGCGCGGATCAGTGCACCGCCGGGATCAACTTCGACCCGGTGCGCCCGTTGCGCGACATCCTGACGGACTACAAGCGCGTGCTGGAGCACATCTACAGCCCGGAGGCCTATGCAAGGCGCATCGATCGTCTGATGACGCTGCTCGACCGCTCGCGCCAGCGCCAGGAGCTCGCCGAAGGCGATATCCGCGCCCGGATCGGCGCGATGGAAACGGTGCACAAGGTGGTCACAGCCCTTCCCGAGGCGCGTGGGCCGCTGTGGCAGACCTTCATGAACTGCGCCAAGCGCGACACCACGTCGGCGCGGATTGCCGTGCAGATGATCGCTGCCTATGCGCATCTCGGGCCGTTCTCGCGCAAGGTCATCGCTGCCATCGATGAGCGTCTCGCAGCACTCGACGAGGGGACGGTCGTTCCGGTCGCGACTGTCGAGGTGACGGCGGCCCGACATCTGGCCTGACGGTCTACTTCACCGCCAGCCGCAAAAAGCTCATCACGCTGCCGAGCGCGGCAAAGCCCGCGCCGAGTGCCAGCGCTACGGTCGCACCGTCATGACCGGCGAGCGAGAAGCAGGCTGCGGCGAGCGCCGCACCCGTCGTCTGCCCCGTCAGGCGCGCGGTGGCGACGATGCCCGAGGCGCTGCCGCTGCGATGTGGCGGCGCGCTCGACATCACCGCCTTCATGTTCGGCGCCTGGAAGAAGCCGAATCCCATGCCGCAGATCACCATCCGCCAGATGATGTCGGGGATCGCAGGATTGGCCGGCAGCATCGCCAGCAGCGCCATGCCGAGGCCGAGCAGCACGAGCCCGATGCCGCCGAGCAATCCGACCGCGTGCCGGTCGGAGAGGCGTCCTGCGATCGGCGCCATGATGCCGACCACCAGCGGCCACGGCGTCATGAAGAAGCCGGTCTCGACCTGCGAACGCCCCAGCACGTCCTCGAAATAGAACGGCAGCGAGACGAAGGCGAGGCCCTGCACCGCGAACGAGCACACCGCCGTCGCCGCCGACAGCGCGAACATCGGCCGGCTGAACAGGTCGATCGGCAGCATCGGGGCCGGATGATCGGCATGGCGGCGCGTCAGGATGAAGCCGAGCACCAGGGCCGTGACCAGCTCGATGCCCACGACCACGGGTGAGAGATTATGCGCAGCACTGCCGATACCCGTGATGAACAAGCCGAGACAGGCCGACGCGAGGGCCGCGCCGAGAAAGTCGAAGCCATGATCGGCGCGGGGCGTCTTCGGCAGCATCGCAAATCCGATGCCGATCGCGACCAGGCCGAACGGGATGTTGACGGCGAACAGCCATGGCCACGGGCCGACCGCGAGGATGGCGGAGGCGATCGAGGGACCGAAGGTGAAGGCGGTCGCGACCACCAGCGCGTTGTGGCCGAAGCCGCGGCCGAGCATTCGGCCGGGATAGACGAAGCGCACCAGCGCCGTGTTGACGCTCATGATGCCGCTCGCACCCAGCCCTTGCAGCGTGCGCGCGACCAGCAGGCTCTCCAGCGACCACGCCACCGCGCAGAACAGCGAGGCGATGGTGAACAGGATCAGGCCGCCGAGATAAATGCGCTGGTGCCCGACGATCTCGCCGAGCGCGCCGAGCGGCAGCAGCGTCGCCACCAGCGCGATCTGGTAGACGTTGACCACCCAGACCGATTGCTCCGGGGTCACATGCAGGTCGCCGGCAATGGCGGGCAGCGCGATGTTGGCGACCGCGGTGTCCAGCGAGGCCATCGCCAGCGCGGTGAAGATCGCGGCAATGGCCCAGCGCCGCTGTGCGGGCGGAAGGCCGTCGGAAATGGTGTGGTCGGGCTTGCGCGCGGCGGCAGGTAACGTGATTGTCATTGCGTTAGCGCGTTGCTCCGGCGGCCGGCTCCATGGGACTTGGCATGTACTACGGCGCGGCCGCCTTCCACAGGCATATGCTTGCATGCAGTGTATGCGCGAAGGCTGGGCGATGAACCTGCGCGCCGGCGTATGATCACGCGAACTGCTGCAATGTCAGGGGAGCGCCATGCACATCGTCGTTTTGCCCGGTGACGGCATCGGGCCCGAGATCACGACCGCGACATCAGGCGTGCTGCGCGCGGCCTCCGAGCGCTTCCAGCTCAATCTGCGCCTGGAGGAGCATGCGGTCGGCCATGCGAGCCTCAAACAATTTGGCACGACGGTGCGCCCCGAGCTGCTCGACATCGTCCGCGCCGCCGACGGCCTGATCCTCGGGCCGACCGCGACCTTCGACTTCAAGGACGAAACCCATGGCGAGATCAACCCGTCGCGGCACTTTCGCAAGAACCTCGACCTCTACGCCAATGTCAGGCCCGCACGCACCTTTGCGGGGCGGTCCGGCCGGGTCGGCGATTTCGACCTCGTCGTGGTGCGCGAGAACACGGAGGGGTTTTACGCCGACCGCAACATGGAGCAGGGCAATGGCGAGATGCTGGTCACGCCTGACGTCGTGATCTCGCTGCGCCGGATCACGCGCCTGTGCTGCGAGCGCATCGCGCACGCGGCGTGCCGGCTGGCGATGAAGCGACGCAAGCATCTCACCATCGTGCACAAGGCCAATGTGCTCAAGCTCGGCGACGGCATGTTCCTCGACATCTGCCGCGCGGCGGCGAAGACCTATCCCGGCCTTGGGGTCGACGACATCCTCGTCGACGCCATGATGGCGCATGTGGTGCGTAACCCCGACCGCTTCGACGTCATCGTCGCCACCAACATGTTCGGCGACATCCTGTCCGATCTCACCGCCGAGCTCTCGGGCAGCCTCGGCCTCGGCGGCTCGCTCAATGTCGGCGACAGCTTCGCCATGGCGCAGGCCGCGCATGGCTCGGCGCCTGACATCGCCGGACAGGACGTTGCTAATCCGGTCTCGCTGATCCTGTCGACGGCGTTGCTGCTGGCCTGGCACGGCCAGAACAGCGGCGCGGTGCGCTACGAGGAAGCCGCACGTGCGATCGAGGCGGCGGTGGCAAAAGCGATCGGCGAGGGCAGGGCGACGCGCGATGTCGGCGGCAAGCTCGGCACCATCGCGGCGGGAGCGGCGATCGCGGAGATCCTGCAGGCGGGGTGAGTGGTCATGCGGGGTCTTGCGTGTTTTTTTAAGGGCCCAAAACAAAAAACGCGAAAACAACCCCATGCACAGTAGAAGGCCCCTTGATCAATAAGGGATTTTCGAATCGCATCGCGACGACATTCGCGGCGGCCCTGACGTTGACGCGTCGGGCAAAACACTGGCAGGATGCCAGGATTGCACCGATCGGCAAAAGACCATCGGGTGCTTCCTGTGAAGGAGCGATGTGCGCTTCCTGTGGTGAAGCAGATCCAGGCGTGCAGCTCCGGCATTCCGCTTTCGAAGTGCTAAGTTTCTTTTTCTTTTTCGCTGATTTTGCTCGATCCATTTGCAGAGGTTTATTGCCATGAAAATGTCTGTGCCAATTTTGTGGGCAGCCGTGATCCTCACCGCGACCGCTGCCTTGGCGCAGAATGGGCTTCCGGCCTGGGCGTTCTTGTGGGACCCGACCGTCAAGGTGCCCCCGGCTGACGACAAGCCCAATCAACTCGCCGGCAGCAACGCCGCGTTCAGCTGGAAGCAGGCGCGCGATCTTTTCTTTGCGCCTGATTGGCATCCGGACGACCACCCGGCCATGCCGGAAATCGTTGCCAACGGACGAAAGCCGGATGTCCGCGCTTGCGGATCGTGCCATCGCGTCGAGGGCACCGGCGGTCCTGAAAATGCGAGTCTCGCGGGCTTGCCGGCGAGCTATCTCGTTCAGCAGCTGGCTGATTTCAAAAGCGGCGCGCGAAAGATGTCGGGGCCGGAGAGGCCCTCCACACAATTGATGATGGCGTCAGTCAAAGCCATGACCGACGCCGAGATGCGCGCTGCGGCAGATTATTTCTCTGCGCAGAAGCCCAAGCAGATCATCAAGGTCGTCGAAAGCGAAAGCATTCCAAAGACGGGGCCGTCCCGCTTGTTCTACGTCAAAAGCCCGGAGGGCGGCTCCGAAACCCTCGGCCCGCGCATCGTCGAGGTACCGGACGATGTGGATCAGTTCGAGCTTCGAGACTCCCGGGCGACCTTCACAGCCTATGTTCCGGTTGGAAGTCTGGCGAGGGGAGAAACACTCGCCAAGACGGGCGGATCGGGAATAACCGTCGCCTGCGGTAGCTGCCACGGTCCGGAGTTGAAAGGCGTCGGTGATATTCCGCCAATTGCCGGGCGCTCGCCGACCTACATCGTGCGCCAGCTTCATGAGTTTCAAAGCGGGGGCCGCGTGGCAAGCGCAAGCTCCCTGATGCAACAGACCGTCGAAAAGTTGTCGCAGAACGACATGATCGCGCTGGCTGCCTACGTGGCGTCGCTCTCGCCATGACCCGAGCCGCTGCTGCGGGGAATGACGTCGCTCCCTAGCGTGGAGCGTCGGTTGGCATGGGCATCGGCAGGTCCCGAGTCTGGGGAGAGCAGAAGTCATCGCCTCCGGTGCAGACTGCCGCCTTTGCCCCGATCCGGTCGTCAGTTCGCTTGGAGCAACGTAGAACAATGGCTGTTCTCAGCCGGAGTGTATGAGACTGGATTGGTAATGAAACGACGAGAATTCCTGATTTTGGTTGGTGTGGCGTCTGCGTTGCCGCTGGCAGCGCGAGCACAGCAAGCAAAGCGAATGCCCCGAATTGGCCTTCTCCTCCCTCCACCGCGGAATTTGGAAGTCGACGCGTTCCTCAAGGGGCTCAGCGATCTCGGTTGGGTTAACGACGTGAACGTTCATGTCGAATACCGCGACGCCGGTGGCGACGACGCCAGGCTGCCGGCGCTTGCGAATGAACTTGTCGCTCTTGATGTTGACGTTCTCGTCACAGCCACATATCCCGGGATTCTTGCCGCTCACAACGCGACGGCAAAAATTCCGACCGTGATGATCGTAGGCCCCGATCTGGTGACCATAGGGCTTGCAGCCAGCATGGCTCATCCTGGCGGCAACATCACGGGGCAAACCTTTTTCCTGACAGAACTGGCTGCAAAGCGCTTGGAGATTCTCGCAGGCTTGGCTCCCTCGACGCGACGCGTAGGGGTGCTCATGCAGCGAGGAAATCCACTGAACAACACCACAATGAGCACCATGAGGAACGCGGCGCAGGCATTGAAGATGGAGCTACTACCTATCGAGGTCGACGTCCCCGGCGATCTCGAAAGCGCGCTGTCACTCGTCGGCTCTAACCCGATGGACGGCCTCGTGATCACGGATGCAAACGCGTTTGTCACCAACACGTCCATGGTCGCCGCGATTGTGGACAAGTGCCGGGTGCCATCGGTTGCCGCACCCATTGTCGCCTCCCGCGGGGCGGCCCTGATGGGTTACGGGGTGGACTTCACCGCAATGTTCCGCCACGCGGCTGTTTTCGTCGACAAGGTATTGAAAGGTGCTAACCCCGCCGAGATTCCCATCGAGCAGCCGACGCAGTTCAAGACCGTCATCAATCACAAGACCGCAAAGGCGCTCGGCGTGGAGATAGCTCCGTCCTTGCTGGTGCGCGCGGACGACGTGATCGAATAACAGCGCCAACCTCTGCAGTAGCCTCGTTCTCCGCGATCGCGGAGAACTTGCCGCTGGGATGAGGTCGCCCTGCGGGGGCCTTGCGTGTTTTTTACGGATGCTTCGGGGTGGCGCCAGCTATATGCCCGATTTGGTAAGTCGAGCCAGCGTAGCGAGTTGCCGCATCCATTGCATTCTAGGCCGGGCTGGATAGCCACCCCAGGTCGTTCCCGGGGGAACGTTGGTCATAACTCCCGAGCCCCCCGCCACCCTTGCACCCTTGCCAATCGTGACGTGAGGAGCGATCGCAACTCTGCCACCGAGGACGACAAAATCTTCAATCGTAACGCTGCCACTAAGCCCCGATTGTGCGACGATAATACAATGGCGGCCAATGACTACGTTGTGACCGATCTGACAGAGATTGTCGATCTTTGTAGCTTCTCCGATGATCGTGTCTCTTATGCCGCCCCGATCGATCGTCGTGCCGGCCCCGATCTCTACGTCGTCGTGGATAATGACTCGCCCGGTCTGCGGGACTTTTTGCCATCGGACACCGGCGACATAGCCAAAACCGTCCTGCCCAATATGGGAGCCCGGATGGATGACGACCCGCTCACCCATAAGCGTATGTGTAATCGAACAGCCCGCGCCAATCGTGCAGTTGCGGCCTATCAGAACATCCGGGCCGATCACGGCCGTGGCGGAGATGATGCTTCCCGCTCCAATCTCAGCTCGGGGTCCGATCACGGCTCCCGGATCAACCGTGATTCCGCCAGCAAGGCGCGCAGTTGGATGGATCGTCGAGCCGGAAGCTATGTCGCTGGCTTCGTAAACGGAGGTGGGCCGAAGAGACCGGGGATAAAGTTCGCTATGGACGTCAACAAATGCCTGGTAGGGCTGCTTCGCAAGCAGCGAGATGAGAGTACTTGGGGCGCAGTTTTCGAAGCGATGAAGCATCAGGCAGGCCCCGGCGCGCGTTGTAGTCAGCGCGTCGGCGTACTTGCCGCTTTCGATAAAGACGAGGTCATTCGGCCCGGCGAGTTCGAGTGGCGCAACGTTTGTAATCAGATGTGAAAGTCGTGTCGCGTCGTGACATTCGGCGCCGGTTAGCGAGATAATTCTGGCTACCGTCAAGCCTGCGGGGCTATCGAAGAACTTGCCGTCTCGCATATCCCCACCCCCATTGCGGAACGATTGCGAATAGGATGAGGCGATATCGCTGCAACCTGAATCGCCGCTCTTGCTGGTCTTGCGTCCAACCTTGAAAAGCTCCGTAAGGGCAATTCACCAAGTCTGCTTCATCCTTTCTCCAATTGAAGCTCGATCGCTCGATTTCGGTACGATTACGATGACCAGCGATTCTTTTGAGAGGAGAACGAACCAACCTGTCGTCGGTTGATTTAGATCAATGGTCAAGGACCATCTGTTGCGGGGCTCGAAAGAACCCGACAATACTGCATGTGGGCTAACTCGGTGGCGATAAGGCTCCATCGCTGTCCATAAAGGGCCAAGATTCATCAGGACGGCATTGATCAGCCGCGGGCCCGCTAGCGATGGCTTACGTTGTTTTCGGCTAGGCTAACGACGCTAAACGGCAACTATCCCGTCTGGAAGGACCTCGCGCCGCACGATTGCAAGGCTGCCATCGGGCAGGCCGTCAAATCCTTTTGGAGGTATGGAGATGATTGCGGGCGGTTCGTCGCCGCTCTACTGGTGTCCTTAGCCGGTTCGTCAGGGCGAACTGGAACTTTCTGCTCCTCCTGAAGACATCCGGAAAGGACCTGCCTCCGGGGCTGATGGACGCCAGGGATGATAGCCTCAGAACTGATACCTCCTCAGCCCCCCATCCACCGGGATCACCGTGCCCGTGATGTACCGCGCTACGGGTGACGCCAGGAACACCGCGAGCGCGGCGAGGTCTTCCGGCTCGCCCCAATAGCCGACGGGAATCTCTTCCTCCGCGAACCGCTCGCGATAATCAGGCGCGTAGTTGCGGCGGATCTGTTCGCTCATGATGCGGCCGGGCGGGATGCAGTTGATGGTGATGCCGTGCTCGCCGATCTCGCGCGACAGGCCCTTGGCCCAGGCGTGCACGGCGGCTTTGGCGGCAAACGCGGCGTTGAGGCCTTCCGGCTCGGACTTGCCGGTGATGTTGACGATGCGGCCCCATTTGCGTTCGATCATCTGCGGCAGCAGCGCATGCGCGATGCGGCGGTAGCTGGTGAAATTCAGCGCGATCGCTTCGTCCCATTGGCTGTCGGGCGCATCGACGGGGAGGGGGCGGCTGCCGCCGGCATTGTTGATGAGGATGTCGACATGGCCGAGCTCGCTCACGGCGAAGGCCGAAATCTTCTCCGCCGCGTCCTTGGCCATCACGTCCTGCTCGAATGGCGTGATCAGACCGGAGCCGACTTCCGTTACCAGCTCGGCGAGCAGGTCGGTGCGCCGTGCCACGCCGACGACGCGCACGCCTTCGGCAGCCAAGCCCTTGGCGATGGCGCGGCCGATGCCGACGCTCGCTCCGGTGACGACGGCGGTTTTCGATTTGAGCCCGAGATCCATGGTGACACGCCCTCTTGTTCGCTGTCAGCTTGTCGCTGTTCGTTTTTCTGTTCGTTTCCTGCCGTGTCCCGGCCAGCCTGATTTGCCCGACCGGGACGAGCAGTGGTAACCAAGAGCCGCGTTGAAGGAAACACGAAAAAGAAAAGGCGCCGAGCGATGGTCTGGGATCCGCAGCAATATCTGAAATTCTCCGGTCACCGGCTCCGGCCCGCCGTCGACCTCTTGATGCGGATTCCGGATGCTGGTCCGCGTGCGGTTGCCGATCTTGGCGCCGGCGCCGGCAACGTCACCAAGCTGATCAAGGAGCGTTGGCCGGACGCGACGGTAACCGGTGTCGAGGGCTCGGCCGAGATGGTTGCCGCCGGCCGCAAGGCGGCGCCGGACGTGGAATGGTCACACGAGGACCTCGGTCACTGGCGCCCGACGAAGCAATATGACGTCGTCTACTCCAATGCCGCGCTGCACTGGCTGCCCAATCATGCGGCACTGTTTCCGTCGATCATGGAGAAGGTGACGCCCGGCGGAATGCTCGCTGTGCAGATGCCGCGCAACTTTCTGGCGCCCTCGCATGTGCTGATTGGCGAGACCGCGCTGAACGGTCCCTGGCGGTCCAAGGTCGAGCATCTCGTCACGCCGCCGCCGGTCGAAGCGCCGGCCTATTATCACGGTCTTCTCGCTCCGATGTCGGCCAATATCGACATCTGGGAGACCGAATATCTGCAGGTGCTGGAAGGCGAGAATCCCGTGAAGGAATGGACCAAGGGGACCTGGCTGACGCGCTATCTCGACATCTTGCAGGGCGACGAGAAGGCCGCGTTCGAAGCCGCCTATGGGATGCGGGTCGCGAAAGCCTATCCGAAGAACGCCGCGGGACAGACGCTGTTTCCGTTCCGGCGTCTGTTCATGGTCGCCCAGCGCAACGGCTGATCGCACTGCCGCAATGCGACATAAGCGCTCGCTTCCGGGAACGGCAGCGGGTGCCGGGTTGCGCAAGATGGCTTGGCTGCGGCAAATTGGGCTTAGGTCTAGTTGTTCGGGTGGCGGATTGCTGCCACTACTGAAACCGGAAAACAAAAAAAACCCGGTTTTAGAGGTTGTTGGGAGGTTCGTTCATGCGCAAGCTGCTTCTTGCGGCCGCCGCCGCAGCTATCTTCGTGGCTCCTGCCTTGTCTCCTGTCTTGGCCCAGGCCCAGAGCCCGATCGTCATCAAATTCAGCCACGTCGTCGCCAACGACACTCCCAAGGGCAAGGGCGCCTTGAAGTTCAAGGAGCTCGCGGAGAAATACACCGACGGCAAGGTCAAGGTCGAAATCTACCCGAACTCCACGCTGTACAAGGACAAGGAGGAGATCGAGGCGCTGCAGCTCGGCTCGGTGCACATGCTCGCGCCTTCAACCGCCAAATTCGCCCCGCTCGGTATCAAGGAGTTCGAGGCGCTCGACCTGCCCTGGCTGTTCAAGGACGACCAAACCTATTCCAACGCGATGAAGGGCACGATCGGCAAGTGGCTGTTCGAGAGGCTCGAGACCAAGGGCATCACCGGGCTCGCTTATTGGGACAACGGCTTCCACATGCTCTCGGCCAACCGCGCCCTGATGAAACCGGCCGATTTCCAGGGTCTCAAATTCCGCATCTCCGGATCGAAGGTCGCCGACCAATATCTCCGGATCATGGGCTCGATCCCGCAGATCATGGCGTTTTCCGAAGTCTACCAGGCTTTGCAGACGGGCGTGGTCGACGGCTGCGAGAACACCGCGTCCAACTACCTGACGCAGAAGTTCTACGAGGTGCAGAAGGACATCACCGTGTCCTATCACGCGCACCTGCAATATGCTGTCATCGTCAATTCGAAATTCTGGTCCGGCCTGCCGCCCGATATCCGCGCCCAGCTCGAAAAGGCGATGAACGAGGCGACCGACTACACCAACCAGATCGCGCACCAGGAAAACGAAGATGCGCTGGCCGAGATCAAGAAGACGGGCAAGACCACGCTGCATTATCTGACTGACGCCGATCGCAAGGCGTGGCAGGAAGCGATGCAGCCGACCTACAAATGGGCGAAGGGGCGGGTCGGGCAGGAGGTGCTCGATCTCGTCGCCAAGGAACTCGACGTCAAGATGAACTGACGCCGGCGCGCTTTGAGAACAACCATGAACGGTCGGGGGTGATCGCACTCCCGGCCGTTGCTCTTGAATGATCAGCCAAGCTGAGGGGACCAAGTTGCTGCGTGCATTGAATCGTGTGCTCGATCATCTCGAGGAATGGCTGATCGCGACGATGATCGCGGCCGCGACATTGCTCATCTTCGTTGCCGTGCTGCACCGATATGGTGCCGGGCTGTCGATCGACATCGCCAAATGGGCGGAGGCGCGCAACCTGGCCTTGCTGGCCGTCCCCGCGCGAGCCGCGTTCGTCTGGCTTGCCGCTCTCGACCTGTCCTGGGCGCAGGAACTCTGCATCTACATGTTCATCTGGATGGCGAAGTTCGGTGCGGCCTACGGGGTGCGCACCGGCATCCATGTCGGCGTCGACGTCCTGGTCAATATCCTTCCCGGCGGATCGCGCCGCCGCGTCATCACGTTCGGCCTGATGTGCGGCGCCCTTTTCACTGCCATCGTATGCTATTTCGGGGCCGCGTTCGTCGGCCAGATGTGGCAGACCGGCCAGCAATCCAACGATCTGGAAGCGCCGATGTGGCTGGTGTATCTCACCATCCCGCTCGGCTCCGGGCTGATGTGCTTCCGCTTCCTGCAGGTCGCCTGGTCGTTCTATCGCACCGGCGAGTTGCCGCATCACGACATGGCCGGCGTCGAGGGCGTCGAAATAGACCCGGTCCATCCGGCCCCGGTCACGCGCAGTCAGGTCGTCCGCGACGAACGCAGCCCGCTCGGCTGGGTCCTGATGTTGTTGCCGGTCCTGATCGTCGCCGTGTGCTTCGCCCATTCGGCGCACGTGATCACGCTGCCGCAGGGCCTGCGTGTCGCCGTCGTCTTCGGCCTCCTGCTGTCGTTGATGCTCACGGGTATGCCGATCTCGATCGCGCTCGGTCTGACCGTGCTCAGCTTCATGTTCACGTTGACCGACGTGCGGACGGAATCGGTGGCGCTGAAGCTGTTCACCGGCATCGAGAGCTTCGAGATCATGGCGATCCCGTTCTTCATCCTTGCCGGCAACTTCCTGACCCATGGCGGCGTGGCGCGCCGGATGATCACGTTCGCGACTTCGCTGGTCGGCCATTGGTACGGCGGCCTTGCGCTCTCGGGCGTGGTCGCCTGCGCGCTGTTCGCCGCGATTTCCGGCTCGTCGCCGGCCACCGTGGTGGCGATCGGATCGGTGATCCTGCCCGCGATGATCGCGCAGGGATTTCCGAAGAGGTTCGGGGCGGGCGTGATCACGACCTCGGGCTCGCTTGGAATTCTCATTCCACCCTCGATTCCGATGGTGCTTTTTGCCGTCTCCACCAACACCTCCGTCGGCAAGCTGTTCATCGCCGGCATCGTGCCGGGAATGGTGCTCGCTATGCTGCTCGGCGCCACGACGTTCTATCGGGCCTGGCGTAACGACTATCCGAGGATGCCGAAAGCAACCCTCTCCGAGCGCTTCGATGCGTTCCGCAAGTCGATCTGGGGTATCCTGCTGATCGTGATCGTGATCGGCGGCATCTATAGCGGCCTGTTCACACCGACCGAAGCTGCAGCCGTCAGCGCGGTGTACGCCTTCATCGTCGCCGTGTTCATCTACAAGGATCTGAAGCTGCGAGACGTGCCGCGGGTGCTGCTGTCTTCGGCGAATCTTTCGGCGATGCTGCTCTACATCATCACCAACGCCGTCCTGTTCTCGTTCCTGATGACTTACGAGAACGTGCCGCAAGCGCTCGCGCAATGGATGATCGACCAGGGTCTCGGCTGGATCGGCTTCCTCCTCGTCGTCAATCTCCTGCTGCTATTGGCTGGCAACGTGATGGAGCCGTCCTCGATCATCCTGATCATGGCGCCGATCCTGTTTCCGGTTGCGATCAAGCTCGGCATCGATCCGATCCATTTCGGCATCCTGATGACGGTCAACATGGAGGTCGGGCTGTGCCATCCGCCGGTCGGCCTCAATCTCTACGTGGCCTCGGGCATCGCCAAGATGGGCATCACCGAGCTCACGGTCGCGGTGTGGCCATGGCTGCTGACCATGCTGGCGTTCCTGGTGGTCGTGACCTATTGGCCGGGTCTGTCGCTGTGGCTGCCGAGATTGCTGGGCATGTAGCTGCGAACACGCTGCTTCTCTCCACCTGTTGGCGCGGGGCTACGCATTGCTGCGTCCTCCCGCCATGGCAATCGGCCGCGAGATGCGGTTAGATGCCGCGCAACAGGCGGGGGAGGAGATCGAGATGACGGATACGTCCAGCAACGAGCCGAAGGGCGCAACACCGTCCGTCATCGCGCAGCAAACGGCGATGCTGAACGCGCTGCCATTCTCCGACACGCGGGATTTCGACGACGCCGCGCGCGGCTTCCTCGGCACGATCGAGAACGCGGCGATCACCAGTCCGCAAGGGCGGACGGTCTGGAGCCTCGAGCCGTACGGCTTTCTCGCCGCCGAGCAGGCGCCGACCACGGTCAACCCGAGCCTGTGGCGGCAGTCGCGGCTCAACATGCAGCACGGCCTGTTCGAGGTGGTGCCCGGCGTTTACCAGGTGCGTGGGCTCGACATCGCCAACATGACGCTGATCGAAGGCGACAGCGGCGTCATCGTCGTCGACACCCTGACCTCGATCGAGGGGGCGCGCGCCGCGCTCGATCTCTACTACAAGCATCGCGGCCAGCGACCGGTCGCGGCCGTGATCTTCACGCACACCCACACCGACCATTGGGGCGGTGCGCGCGGCGTTCTGGAGGAGGATGCACTCGCGAGCGGCCGCGTGCCGATCATCGCGCCGAACTTGTTCATGGAGCATGCCGTCTCCGAGAACATCATCGCGGGACCTGCGATGCTGCGGCGGGCGCAGTACCAGTTCGGGCCTCTCCTCGCCAAGGGAGCGCGCGGGCAGGTCGATTGCGGCCTCGGCAAGTCGATGGCAGCAGGTTCAGTGGCGCTGCTGCGGCCGACCGATTTGATCATGGCGACCGGCGACCGGCGCGTGATCGACGGCGTCGTATTCGAATTCCAGATGGCGCCGAACAGCGAAGCGCCGGCGGAGATGCATTTCTTCATCCCGCGCTACAAGCTTTTGAACCTCGCCGAGAACTGCACCCACAATTTCCACAATCTGCTGCCGTTCCGCGGCGCCGACGTGCGCGACGCGCTGGCCTGGTCGAAATATCTGGGCGAGGCCTTGCAGCTCTGGGATGGCAAGGCGGAGGCGATGTGCGGCCAGCATCACTGGCCGGTGTGGGGACGCGAACGCATCGGCACGATGATCCGGCAGCAGCGCGACCTCTATAAGTTCGCGCATGACCAGACCATTCGCCTGATGAACCACGGCCTCACCGCGGCCGAGATCGCCGAGACGATCCAGCTGCCCGAGAGCCTGGAGGGCGCCTGGCACGGCCGCGGCTATTACGGCCACATCCGGCATAATGTGAAGGCGATCTATCAAAAGTATCTGGGCTGGTACGACGCCAATCCGGTCAACCTCGATCCGCTGCCGCCGGTGGAGTCGGGCAAGAAATATGTCGAGTACATGGGCGGCGCCGACGCCATCCTCGCGCGGGCGCGTGTCGATTTCGACAAGGGCGAATTCCGCTTCGTGGCGCAGGCGCTCGGCCATGTCGTCTTTGCCGAGCCGGACAATCAGGCCGCGCGTGCGTTGCTGGCGGATACGCTGGAGCAGCTCGGCTACGCCGCCGAAAGCGCGACCTGGCGCAATGCCTATCTGTTCGGCGCGCAGGAATTGCGCCAGGGCATGCCGAAGGTGCCGGCACGCCCGCCGATGCCGCGCGAGACGCTGGCGGCGCTGCGCACCTCACAGCTCTGGGACGTGCTCGGCATCCGCCTCAACGGACCGAAGGCGGAAGGAAAGCACATCGTGCTGAACTGGAGCTTTTCCGACACCGGCGAGACCTTCGTGCTCAATCTGGAGAACTGCGCGCTGACTTACACGGAGGGCATGCAGGCGGACAATGCCGATGCCAGCTTCACGCTCGCGCGGTTGACGCTCGATGAAGTGATCGCAAAACTGACCAGCTTTCCCGAGGCCGTGGCCGCCGGCAAGGTCAAGTTCGCCGGCAACCCGATGCGCCTCGCCGAGCTGATGGGCCTGATGGACGAATTCCCGCGCATGTTCGAGATCGTCGAGCCCAAGCGGGCGGTGGTGAGGTAGGCTGCCGCCTTCTCCGTCATTGCGAGCGCAGCGAAGCAATCCAGAATCCCTCCGCGGGGACGGTCTAGATTGCTTCGCTGCGCTCGCAATGACGGTTGATAGAGATGATCGCGCCCCACGCAAATGTCGATGGCCGGGACATGCCCGGCCATGACGATCGCGATGGGATGGGCGCGTGGTCCTGCTACTCCGCGCTGCTCACCAGCTTGATCCGCGGCGCCTGTTCCTCGCCAAGGCTGCGATAGGCCGCGAGATAGTCCAGCGCCATGCGCCGCGCCGTGAAGCGCGTCTCGAACTGCTTGCGGATGACGGAGCGGTCGAGTTGCGGCAGGCGGCCGACGACGCCGGCTGCGCTGAGGACGTCCTCGACGACGAAACCGGTGAGGCCCTCGTCGATGATCTCCGGCACCGAGCCGCGGTTGAAGGCGACGACCGGCGTTCCGCAGGCCATGGCTTCGATCATCACCAGGCCAAACGGCTCGGGCCAGTCGATCGGCAGCAACAAGCCAAGCGCGCCGCTCAAGAAGTCCGACTTCTCGTGATCGCTGATCTCGCCGATGAATTCCACCAGCGGATTGTTCTCGATCATCGGCCGGATCAGCTCGTCATAGTAATCCTGGTCCGCACGATCGACCTTGGCGGCGATCTTGAGCGGAATGCCGCAATGCGTCGCGATCTTGATGGCGCGGTCGACGCCCTTTTCCGGCGCGATGCGGCCGAGCACGGCGAGATATTCCTGTTTCGCCGGCTTCGGCGTCAGCAGGTTCTCCGGCAGGCCGTGGTGGATCGTCCTCACCCAGTTCGCCTGCGGCACCGGCCGCCGCTGCGCATTCGAGATCGAGATGACGGGGACCTTCGAGAAGGTGTTGAAGACCGGTTGATGCTCCGGCAAGTCGAGCCGGCCGTGCAGCGTGGTCAGGAACGGCGTCGGCTGCCGGTAGAACAGCGACCACGGATAATAATCGAGATGGAAGTGGAGGAAGTCGAACTCCTCGTCGTCACATTTCTGCCGTACCCGTTCCAGCATCACCATGTGCAGCGCATTGGGATCGCGCACGGAACCGTCGAGGCGGAGCGCCCGCGGCCACAGCGCATCCAGCTTTGCCGAGGTTTGCGAGTCGCCGCTCGCGAACAGCGTCACATCGTGCCCAAGGGCCACCAGCTCTTCCGTCAACCAATGCACCACCCGCTCGGTGCCGCCATACAGCTTGGGTGGAACAGCCTCCGTCAACGGAGCTACCTGCGCGATGCGCATCTCACCATCTCCTCTGTGCGATCATGATTGTAGAAAGCCCCCGCCTGTTCGGCACCGGCACGCCAGACAAAGGAACGTTCCCGCACTTGCGAAGTTCCTCCTTCCGAACGTTACTTATTCGACACGTCGGATGCCCGTCGCGATGCTGCCATCACATCATCGCAGAACGCCCGCATCCGCATGTCGTGATGAGTGTGCCCGGGAACCGAGGCGAAGTGGTCGATGTTCAGTCGACTAACAGAAAAATTGAAAACATCACGACGGGGTCGATAGTCACATGGATCATCTTTCTGGATACGCGCACCGGCCGTTTGCCTTTGTTTTGCGCTATCTTCGGCGTCGGCTGGCGTCGCATCTCGTGATCCTGACGGCTGTGGTGGCGGCCGTTGCCTGCTCCGTAGGCACGCAGTACGGCGTCAAATCCCTCGTCGACAGCTTGTCGGCCGGCGCTGCGCATGGTGGGAGCGTATGGCTGGCATTCATTTTCCTCATGACGCTGATCGCCGCCGACAATTTCCTTTGGCGGATCGCGAGCTGGACGGCCAGCTTCACCTTCGTCCGTGTCACGGGTGATCTGCGCCGTGACATCTTTCGTCATCTAACCGGCCACGCGCCGAGCTACTTCTCCGACCGCATGCCCGGCATGCTGACGAGCCGCATCACGGCGACGTCGAATGCGGTGTTCACGGTCGAGAACATGTTCGTCTGGAATGTGCTGCCGCCGTGCATCGCAACGGTTGCGGCCATCGCGCTGATTGGAACCGTCAGTCCCTATATGGCGCTCGGCCTGATGGTGATTGCCGGCGGCATGGTGCTTGCGATGTTCCGCCTCGCGGCCGCGGGGAAACCGCTGCATGACGACTTCGCCGACAAGGCCGCCGTCGTCGACGGCGAGATGATCGACGTCATCAGCAACATGCCGCTGGTGCGCGCGTTCTGCGGCATCGGGCACGAGCATGAGCGGTTCGACGCGACCGTGAACCGGGAGCTGACCGCGCGCGGCCGCAGCCTGCGCTATCTGGAGAAGCTGCGGCTTATCCATGCCGGCGTCACTGTCGTGCTCACGATCGCCCTGATGGCCTGGGCGATCATGCTCTGGCAGGATGGCCGGGCGACCACCGGCGACGTCGTGCTGGTCTGCACCCTCGGTCTCTCCATTCTGAACGCGACGCGCGATCTCGCGGTGGCGCTGGTCGACGTCACCCAGCACGTTGCGCGGCTGACCGAGGCGATCGCCACGCTGCTGGTGCCGCATGAATTGCGCGACCATCCCGAGGCCGAGCCGCTGGTGAAGAGCGGCGCCGCGATCGCGTTCAACAATGTCACCTTCGGCTATCCGGGCGGCGAAAAGATATTCGAGCGCTTCAGCCTGCGCCTGCAACCCGGCCAGCGCGTCGGCCTGGTCGGCCAGTCCGGCGGCGGCAAGTCGACGCTGTTCACGCTGCTCCAGCGCTTCTACGACACCGACGAGGGCAGCATCACCATCGACGGCCAGGACATTTCCAAGGTGACGCAGCAGAGTCTGCGCGAGGCGATCTCCGTCGTGCCGCAGGACATCTCGCTGTTCCACCGCTCGATTCGCGAGAACATTCGCTATGGCCGCCCGAACGCGACCGACGACGAGGTGCTGCGTGCCGCGATTGCGGCGCGCTGCGATTTCGTCGAAAGCCTGCCTGGTGGTCTCGACACCATGGTCGGCGACCGCGGCGTCAAGATGTCCGGCGGTCAGCGCCAGCGCATCGCAATCGCGCGCGCCTTCCTGAAGGATGCGCCGATCCTGCTGCTGGACGAGGCGACCGCCGCGCTCGACAGCGAATCCGAGGAGGCGATCCGCGAGGCGTTGTCGCGGCTGATGCGCGGCCGCACGGTCATCGCGATCGCGCATCGCCTCGCCACCCTGCGCAATTTCGATCGCGTGGTCGTGTTGAGGGGTGGTAAGATCATCGAGGACGGGTCGCCCGAGCGTCTGATGCAGGGCCACGGGCCCTATCGTGAGCTGGTCACGCAGGAAATGAGCCGGCTCGCCCAGGCCGCCGCGTAAACCAACAGTCGCGTTCGAGTCGGTTGCGTGTCGAAACAAGCGCAGGGGAGCTGCTGATGTCGGCTGAAGCCGTTACCCAATTCGTCTCCGTGACGCGGACCGTGGACCAGGTCGCGGAGCAGCCTTTCTATATTCCGATGACGGGACCGTCGGCGCGGCCGCGGCGTTCGCTCAAGCACGACGACACCTTTATCGTGCTCGACAGCCATGGCGACATCGGCGCTTCGGCCGGCGGGCCCGACGGCCTGTTCCATCACGACACGCGCTATCTTGCCAGGCTCGAGCTCGTGCTCGACGATCTCCAGCCATTGCTGCTGGGCTCGAACCTGCGCGACGACAATTCAGCCCTGACCGTCGATCTCACCAATCCGGACATCTACCGGCAGGGCAGCCTCGTGCTGCAAAAGGACCTGCTGCACATCGTGCGCACGATCTTCCTGTGGCGCGGCACCGCCTATCAGCGCATCGGCGTGCAGAACCACGGCGACCGCCCGGCCGGCTTCGCGCTGACGCTGTTGTTCGACAACGATTTCGCCGATCTGTTCGAGGTCCGCGGCGAGCGGCGCCCGCGCCGCGGCATCGGCTCGAGCCGGCTGTTGGGACCGACCGACGTGCTGTTCGACTACCGCGGTCTCGATGACGCCGAGCGCACCACGGGCCTACATTTCGACCCGCGCCCCACGAAGTTGTCGGTGAATGCCGCGACCTGGCAGCTCGAACTCGACCCTCACGAGTCGAAATCCCTGTTCGTGGCGGTGTCCTCCAATCGGCCGATCGCGGAGAAGCCGGCGCGCTTTTTCCAGAGTTTGCTCGCCCATCGCCGCGAGATGCGGCAATCGACGATGGGGGCGGCCAGCATCGAGACCTCCAACAACATCTTCAACGAGGTGCTGTGCCAGGCCATGGCCGACCTCAACATGCTGATGACGGAGACGCCGCAGGGGCGCTATCCCTATGCGGGGATTCCCTGGTACTCGACGACGTTTGGCCGCGACGGGCTGATCACGGCGCTGCAGATGCTGTGGGTCGATCCGCGGATTGCCAAGGGTGTGCTGCGGCGGCTCGCCCATTTCCAGGCCAAGGCGGTCGATCCGCTCGCCGATGCCGCGCCGGGCAAGATCCTGCACGAAATGCGCGGCGGCGAGATGGCGGCGCTGCGCGAGGTGCCGTTCGCGCAATATTACGGCAGCGTCGATTCCACGGCCTTGTTCGTCCTGCTGGCGGGAAGCTATTTTGAGCGCACCGGCGACGAGAAGACGTTGACCGAGCTGTGGCCGGCCATCGAGGCGGGGTTGGCCTGGATCGACGGCCCCGGTGACCCCGACAAGGACGGCTTCGTCGAATATCAGCGCGCCACGGAAAAGGGCCTCGCCAACCAGGGCTGGAAGGATGCCTACGACGCGATCTTCCATGCCGATGGCCAGCTTGCGGAAGGCAATCTCGCGCTGGCCGAAGTGCAGGGTTACGTCTTTGCCGCCAAGCGGCTCGCCGCGCGCTGCGCGCTCCGGCTCGGCAAGCCCGATCTCGCCAGGAAGCTCGAGGCCGAGGCCAAGACGCTGGCCGAGCATTTCGAGGCCGCGTTCTGGTGCGAGGAGCTCGGCACTTATGCGCTTGCACTCGACGGCAAGAAGCGGCCCTGCAAGGTGCGGACCTCCAACGCCGGCCAGGTCCTGTTCAGCGGCATGATCCGCGAGGACCGCGCGCGCCTCGTCGCCGCCGATTTGATGCGGCCGCATTTCTTCTCGGGCTGGGGCATCCGCACCGTCGCTGTCGGCGAGGTGCGTTACAACCCGATGTCCTATCATGACGGGTCGATCTGGCCGCACGACAATGCACTGATCGCGCTCGGGCTTGCGCGCTACGGGCTCAAGCATTCGGTCGCGCATGTCTTCAAGGGACTGTTCGACGCCGCGACCTACATGGACCTGCGCCGGTTGCCCGAATTGTTCTGCGGCTTCCGGCGCGAAAAGCGGCGCGGCCCGACGCTCTATCCGGTCGCCTGCGCGCCGCAGGCCTGGGCCAGCGCAACCGCGTTCACGCTGCTGGAGGCGGCGCTGGGCATCGAGTTCGACGTGGCGCGCGGCGAGATCCGGCTGCGCAATCCGCATCTGCCGGCGTTTCTGCACGAGGTGATCTTGCGCGATCTGCGTCTGGGCGAGTCCAGCGTGGACCTGCGCGTCAGCCGCCATGGCGACGACGTGGCGCTGGAGGTGTTGCGCACGCGTGGCCAGATCCAGGTCTCGATCGTGCTGGCGCGCTGACGGCGCGCCGCAAGGAGGGTGCATGCGTACCGCCGGATGGTTGGCCCTAGGCGTCGTGATGGTCTGCGGAATGACGCTCGCCGTGTCACGTGCCGCGGAGGAGTCGCCCGCACCCGCGACTGAAGCGAACGCACCGCCGACGGCGCAGCCGTCGGCGTCATCGGTCCCCGTCACGCCAAAGAATGCCGCGCCACCGCCGTCGGTCACGATCATCGGCGCGAGCGATGCGCACGGTGTGCTCGGCCGTGACGTGCTCAGCGCGGCGAACGAGGACATGGGCCGCATCGTCGACGTCATCGTCGATCGGAGCGGGCACGTGCGTGCCGCCGTGATCGATTTCGGCGGCTTTCTTGGCGTCGGCAGCCGCAAGATCGTGGTGGACTGGAACGCGATGCGGTTCGGCAAGATCGTCAACAAGAAGGACAGCATCACGCTGGAATTGACCAAGGCACAGGTCGCAGCCGCGCCGGAATACAAGGAGGACACGCCGATGGTGGTGCTCGGCGCGTCCGGCAGCCTGCAGCCACTGCAAGCCGTTCAGTGAGGCGCGGGGAGGAATGGCCGCCGGTGCTGTTGTCGAGGAAGCCGAATCATGCGGATCGCGAGGGTCGCGTTGAGCAGGACAAATTTGCGGCGCCGTCGCCTGCCGGCATTCCGGCGCCGTCGCGCCAGAGCCTGCGCGGCCTCGACTGGTTCATCTTCTTCCTCGCCGATGTTCAGACCGGATTCGGGCCGTTCATCGCGGTCTATCTGACGACCCAGAAATGGACCCAGGTCGAGATCGGCCTTGTGCTGTCGATCGGCGGCATCGTTGCCCTGATCGGCCAGATGCCGGGCGGCGCCATCATCGATGCCGCAAAGTCCGAGCGGCTGGTCGCAGGTCTCGCGATCGCCACCATCGGCTGCTGCGCGCTCGCCTATGCGGCGATGCCGATCTTCCCCGTGGTGGTGGCTGCGGCCACCTTGCACGCGGCAGCGAGCTGCGTACTGGGACCGGCGATCGCGGCGATCAGCCTCGGTCTGGTCGGCCCGCTCGCGATCGGCGAGCGTCTCGGCCGCAACGCGCGCTTTGCCTCGCTTGGTAACGGCGTTGCGGCCGCCGTGATGGGAACGGCCGGCTATCTGCTGTCGAGCCGCTCGGTCTTCCTGGTCACGTTCCTACTCGCAATCCCCACTTTGATCGCGCTCTCTCGCATCCGCGAGCACGAGGTCGACATCGCGCGCTGTCACGGCGAGATGCCGCGCGAGGCGGAGGATCGAGGCGACACCAATATCTGGCATCTGATCCGGCAGCGGCCGCTCATTGTCTTTGCGCTCAGCGTGCTCCTGTTGCAGCTCGCGAACGCCTCGATGATGCCACTGATGGCAAGCGCGGTGACTGCGCGATCGAGCGAGTGGGCGACGGTGCTCGTCGCCTTTTGCATCGTCGTGCCGCAGGCGATCGTGGCGCTGCTGTCGCCGAGCGTCGGGCGCAAGGCGCAAGCGTGGGGGCGCAGGCCGCTGCTGCTGATTGGATTTGCGGCGCTGACGATTCGCGGCCTGCTGTTTGCGACCGTGCGGGATCCGTATCTGCTGGTGCTTGTGCAGGTGTTCGACGGCCTCACCGCGGCGGTGTTCGCGGTGATGATCCCGCTGATCGTGGCCGACGTCGCCTTCGGCAGCGGCCATTTCAACCTTGCGCAGGGCATCGTCGGCACGGCCATGGGCATCGGCGCGTCGCTGAGCACCGCGCTTGGCGGCTATGTCAGCGATAAATTCGGCAATGCCATGGCGTTCACCGGACTGTCCGGCGTCGCGGCGACGGGACTTCTGCTGATTCTGCTTGTGATGCCGGAGACGCGGCGCAAGGGCATGATCGCAGCAAAAGAAATGGCCGGCTGAATCAATTCAGCCGGCCATGAGCGGGTGGGAGAGGGGAGATCAGGCGTCGAGATTGTGCAGGCGTGCCCGGTTGCGCAGCACGATCTGGCGGGCGCCCGAGAAGCCGAGAATGCCCTGGGCGTGAAGCTGCGACAGCGCGCGCGAGACGGTCTCGAGCGTGAGACCGAGATAGTCGCCGATGTCGCGGCGGCACATCGGCAGCGCCATCATTCCGGCAACCGCGAGGCGGCGGTCCATTTCGAGCAGGAAGGTAGCGACGCGCTCCATCGCGGTCTTGCGGCCCAGCAGCAGCATATGGTCTTCGGCATGGCGAAGCTCACCAGCGGTCATGGCCCAGAGCTTGCGGGCGACCTGGACGTCGGTGGCTGCGGCCTTCTCGAGGCTCGCGCGCTTCACGAGGCGCACCGTGGTGTCGATGATAGCTTCAGCGGCAAGGCGATGGGTGGTGCCGGATTCGAGGCCGAACACGTCGCCGGAAAGATGGAAGGAGCCGATCTGGCGGCGACCGTCGGAGAGAAGCTTGTAGCTGCGCACGGCGCCGGTGACGACCTGATAGACGTACTCGGCCGGCTCGTCCTCGCCATAAATCTCCTCTTCCTTGCGGTAGGAGAACTCGGTGGCAACGAGGCCGACATGGCCAGCGATCGCACCGAACTGGTCGGAGACGGGATGGCCCGGGGCGATCTTGCTGCCGTTGATCTGGGTCTTGATCGCCTGGGTGTTGATCGTCTGGGTCAGCATCTGCGCCATCTCCGTTGTGATGACGCTTTGGTACGCGGTATCGGGTGCCTCGAAAATTTCGCGAGATATCTTAAGGGGGGTGCCTTACGTAGAATCCCTTAGGTCAGCTATGGACCCGGTTCTGGATGGCGTGGCGAATGCGTTTGACCAGGTTTTCGTCCAGAAGCGGCTTCAGAATCACTTCATTCACGCCTGCGGCCGCCGCCCGGGCCGAGATATTCGAGTCGGGATAGCCGGTGATCAGGATCACCGGGGTATCGCCCTCGGACTGGCGCAGTCGCCCGGCCAGCTCGATGCCGTTGATGTCGGGCATTTTGTAGTCGATCACGTAACAGTCTGCACCGGACGGGCTCGCCGCATTGAGCAGCGCCGTGGCGTTCCTGAAGGTCCGCACGGCAAAACCGTCGATTTCCAACAGGAAGCGCAGGGAGCCCAGCACGGCGGCGTCGTCATCCACCACATAGACGGTTGGTTTCGCGGGTGACGACATCGGGAGCCGCTCGGGATGGGAGCTGATCGCAATCATTCCGATCTGGTAGCACAGGGCGGGCGGACGGTTTTGACTTGCCTCAATCCTGGTGACTTCAATCGTTGAGCATTCCGGCCCGCATTGCCAGCCGCACCAGTTCCGACAGGCTGTTGGCCTGCATCTTGGTCATCACATTGGCCCGGTAGACCTCGATGGTGCGTGGGCTGATGTCGTACTCGCGGGCGATCAGCTTGTTGGAGAGGCCCGCAATCAGCCCCTCCATGACCTGGCGTTCCCTGGGGCTCAGGGAAGCGACGCGAGCGGCGACATCCTGGGCGATGGCCTCGTTCTTGGCCGCCGGCTCGCCCTCGCGGATCGCGGATTCGATCATGGCGACGAGGCGGTCATCTTCGAACGGCTTTTCCAGGAAATCCATGGCACCGAGCTTCATCGCCTCGACCGCGAGCGGCACGTCGCCATGGCCGGTCATGATCAGGATTGGAAACCGGCTGCGCTGCGCCTTCAGGCGCTTGAGAAGCTCGATGCCATCGATACCGGGCATCCGCACGTCGGAGACGACGCAGCCGAAGGCGAGGCCGGGCAGAGCGTCGAGAAAACTCTGCGCGTTGTCGAACAGCGTGACGCCGAAGCCAGCTGAATCCAGCAGGAAATTCAGCGAATCTCGCATCGCCTCGTCGTCGTCAATGACGTAGATGATTCCCTTGGTCGTCATGGATCAGTTCTCGTCGGCTGCCGGCAACGTGAAGCGGAATGTCGCCCCACCCGATGCGTTGCTCTCGGCCCACATCCGGCCGCCGTGAGCCTCGATGATCGAGCGGCTGATGGACAGTCCCACTCCCATGCCGGTGTCCTTGGTGGTGAAAAAAGTCTGAAACAGGTTCGGCATGACGTCGTCCTGGAAGCCGGAGCCGGAATCGGAGACTTCGATCTCGATCATGTCGTCGGCGACGCGGGTGTTGGTGACGACGAGCTCGCGCCGAGGCGACTGCGCCATCGCTTCCAGCGCGTTGCGGAACAGATTGACCAGCACCTGCTGGATTTGCACCCGGTCGGCGAGCACGAGATCGGCATTGGGATTGAGGCTGAAGCGAAGCTGCACGTCCTGCTCGCGCGCGCCTGCCAGCCCGAGGGCGCCGGCCTCTTCGATCAGCTTGGACAGGCTCTCGATCCTTTTCTCCGATTCGCCGCGGGAGACGAAGTCGCGCAAGCGGCGGATGATCTGGCCGGCGCGCAGCGCCTGCTCGGCGGCGCGGTCCAGCGCGCTCTCGATCTTCGGCGTATTCGGATCCTGGCTTCCGGCGAGCAGCCGCCGCGACCCCTTCATGTAGTTGCTGATCGCTGCCAGCGGCTGGTTGAGCTCGTGAGCGAGCGCGGACGCCATTTCGCCCATCGCGCTCAGCCGCGAGACGTGGACAAGTTCGGACTGCAGTTCCTGGAGCCGCGCCTGGGTTTTCTGATGCTCGGTAAGATCGCGGACGAAACCGGTAAAATAGGGCTCGCCGCCCGACTGCATCTCGCCGATCGACAGGTGCATCGGGAAGGTCGTGCCGTCGCGACGCTTGCCGGTCACGATCCGGCCGATGCCGATGATGTGCGGGTCGCTGGTGGTGCGGTAGCGCGCGATGTAGCCGTCGTGACGTGAGCTGTCGGGCTCCGGCATCAGGATGCGGACGTTCTGGCCGATCGCCTCCGACTCGACCCACCCGAACAGGCGCTCGGCCGCCGCGCTAAAAAGCTGGATGACGCCGTGGCCGTCGATGACGATCATGGCGTCGGGAATCGTCTGGAGGATCGAGCGGAGGTGACTCTCGCGGGTGCGCAGGGTTTCCTCGACCTGCTTCTCCTCATCGACATCGAGAAAGATGCCGCTGAGATGTCGGGCGGCGCCGGCGTCGTCCCGAATCAGCCCCGCGCGGGCGCGGATCCACTGCGTTCTGCCCGACGCCCCCGTGACCCTGAACGACACGTCGAAGCTGCCGCCCCGTTCGGAGACGCGCCGGATCGCACTCTCGATCCGCTCGCGGTCGTTCGGCTCCAGCCGGGACAGGAACAGCGGGTAGCTCACCGATTGGCCGGATTCGATTCCGAACAGGATTCTGGCCGTCTCCGACCACTCCAATTCCAGTGTCTTGAGATCGAGATCCCAGGTCCCGACGCCAAATCCTTCGATTCGAACGCGGAAATGTTCGCCCCGGCCGTCATCTTGCGGATGAATCACACGGGTCGGCGCCACACGATCACTCCCATTCTGATGCGGGGAACCGCACAGCGTTATCGTCGGCAATGTACCCAAGGAGGGGCCAGAGGCAAGTTCCGATGTCTTATACCATTGGCAGATTTCGGGCCCGCGCGGTGATCCAAGGTTTTGATCTATCTCATCCTGCCAGCCGGCGGCCGGCTTACGATCGGATCAAAGCTCATTGCCCCGGAGACTCCGATGACATACGCGACCGTGATGGTCAGCCTGGCGCTCGATCAGCCCAACGAGGCGCGGCTTCAGGTCGCGGGCGAGCTTGCCGAACGATTTGGGGCGTCGATCATCGGCGTTGCCGCGGCGCAGTTCGCCCCGCCACTCTACTTCAGCGATGGCACTGCAGCGCAGGCACTGATCGATGAGGGAGAAGCCTCGGTCAAGCGACGCCTGGGCGAGCTCGAGGCGCAATTCCGCGCCGCGATCAGGAATCGCGGCGGACATGTGGAATGGCGCAACGCCATGGATTTCCCGGCGCGCTTTACGTTCGCCCAGGCGCGTTGCGCCGACGTCGTCGTCGCCGGCGGCCAGAGCCCGGCCTTCTCCGACGCCTTCGCGCTCGCGAGCCCAAAGGATCTGGTGATGCAAGCCGGCCGGCCGATCCTGGTCGTGCCTGACGGCGTCAACTGGCTCGACCTGCGCAGCGTCCTGGTGGCGTGGAAGGATACGCCGGAAGCGCGGCGAGCGCTGGCCGATGCGCTGCCGATCCTGCGCAAGGCCAGGGATGTCACCGTCCTTGCAATTCCCGAAGGCGACGACGACCGCCCCGCCGCGGTGGCTGGCGTGACCGACGTGACGGCGTGGCTTGCCCGCCATGGCGTGACCGCGATCGCGCGCGTTTCCGAAGCGGCCCGCAACGAAACCGTCGCCGGGCAATTGGAGAAAATTGCCGGCGCTGTCGGCGCCAGCCTGATCGTCGCCGGTGCCTACGGTCATTCGCGCTTCCGCGAGCTGATCCTCGGCGGCGTCACCCAATATCTGGTCACTCAATCTGCCCGCTGCGTGCTGCTGTCGCACTGACGCGGGAGCGGTGCAAGACGAATCAAAGAGGACGCGCCGTGTACAGATTCCTTGAGCAGACCGTCGACGGCTACATGACGCACGACGTCAGGACGGTGAGGCGCGACCTCGACCTGCTCGCGCTCAGCGAGATGTTCGAACGCGACGATTTCAATTCCTATCCAGTCGAGGACGACGGGCAGGTCGTCGGCATCGTCACCAAATTCGACATCCTGAAGTGCTTCGCCTTCACGCCGAGCCAGATGCTGCCGCGCTACCACGACCTGATGAGCCGCAAAATCGGCGACGTCATGACTCCCGACTTCATATATGTCAGCCCCGACACGCGGCTGACGCGCGTGCTCCAGATCATGGTCGAGCACCGCATCAGGAGCATCATCGTGCTCGACGGAGCGCAGAAGCTGGTCGGAATCGTCGCCCGCGAGGACGTCATCGCGGCGCTCAAGGCGACGGCGCGGGAGTGAGAATTGTCGGCTCCATAATTACGGGGGAGTCTTTTTCTTCCCTTCTCCCCTTGTGGGAGAAGGTGGCATAGGCGGCCTTCGGCCGCCGTTCTTGAGAACGCCGAAGCGAAGCTTCGGCTATGGCGCCGGATCAGGGGTTTTCTCCACCGAAAGACTCTTCCGTGCGGGACCAACCCCTCACCCAAGTGGGTGTGCGGGACGGTCCTCGCTGCCCTCTCCCGCAAGGGGAGAGGGCACTGCAACTGGCGCCGCATCACCCACATTAACAGAAATCCACATAGCTTGATTTCAATCAATTCCCCGCGAGGGCGAATGTGGTTTCTGGCCCTGTGTTCTTTCAGAGAGAATCCGCATGAGCCAGCCCTCCATCTCCAAGTCCATGACATCAGGTGAAAGCGGCCTGGCTGTCGTGTTCGCGGTCACCGCCTTCCTCTGCGTGATTGCCTCGGCCAAGGCGCTCGATGCGCCCTTCGCCTTCCACGCCGCGCTGAGCGCGGCAGCGAGCGTCGCCGCGGTCTTCTGCATCATCAACCGCTACCTCGACCGGCCGGCGGCGCTGCCGCCTGCGGAGATCAACGGCCGGCCCAATTACAACATGGGCCCCATCAAGTTCTCCTCGGTCATGGCGATGTTTTGGGGCATCGCCGGCTTTCTCGTCGGCCTCATCATCGCCTCGCAACTGGCGTGGCCGGCGCTGAACTTCGATTTGCCCTGGACCAGCTTCGGCCGCCTGCGTCCGCTGCACACGTCCGCAGTGATCTTCGCGTTCGGCGGCAACGTCCTGATCGCGACCTCCTTCTACGTCGTCCAGAAGAGCTGCCGCGTTCGCCTTGCAGGCGATCTCGCGCCCTGGTTCGTCGTCGTCGGCTACAATTTCTTCATCCTGATCGCCGGCACCGGCTATCTGCTCGGCGTCACCCAGTCGAAGGAATATGCCGAGCCGGAATGGTACGCCGATCTGTGGCTGACCATCGTCTGGGTCACCTATCTGCTGGTCTTCCTTGCCACGATCATCAAGCGCAAGGAGCCGCACATCTTCGTCGCGAACTGGTTCTATCTCGCTTTCATCGTGACGATTGCGGTCTTGCACCTCGGCAACAACCCAGCGCTGCCGGTCTCGGTGTTCGGCTCGAAATCCTACATCGCCTGGGGCGGCATCCAGGACGCCATGTTCCAGTGGTGGTACGGCCACAACGCGGTCGGCTTCTTCCTGACCGCCGGCTTCCTCGCCATCATGTACTACTTCATCCCCAAGCGCGCCGAGCGGCCGATCTATTCCTACCGTCTCTCGATCATCCATTTCTGGGCGCTGATCTTCCTCTACATCTGGGCCGGCCCGCACCATCTGCACTACACGGCGCTGCCGGATTGGACCCAGACGCTCGGCATGACCTTCTCGATCATGCTGTGGATGCCCTCCTGGGGCGGCATGATCAACGGCCTGATGACTCTGTCGGGCGCCTGGGACAAGCTGCGCACCGATCCCGTGCTGCGCATGCTCGTGGTCTCCGTCGCCTTCTACGGCATGTCGACCTTCGAAGGCCCGATGATGTCGATCAAGGTGGTCAACTCGCTCAGCCACTACACCGACTGGACCATCGGCCACGTGCACTCCGGCGCGCTCGGCTGGGTCGGCTTCGTCTCCTTTGGCGCGCTCTACTGCCTCGTGCCCTGGATCTGGAATCGGAAGGGCCTCTACAGCCTCAAGCTCGTTAACTGGCACTTCTGGATCGCGACGCTGGGCATCGTCCTCTACATCTCGGCGATGTGGGTGTCCGGCATCCTCCAGGGCCTGATGTGGCGCGCCTACACCTCGCTCGGCTTCCTCGAATATTCCTTCATCGAGACCGTCGAGGCGATGCATCCCTTCTACATCATCCGCGCTGCCGGCGGCGGGCTGTTCCTGATCGGCGCGTTGATCATGGCCTATAATCTCTGGATGACGGTTCGCGTCGGCGAACAGGAAGTCCAGATGCCCGTCGCTCTCCAGCCGGCGGAATGAGGAGTTTTCCATGTCGTTCTGGACACGCCACCAAATCTTCGAAAAGAACTCGATCATCCTGATCGTCGGCATCCTGCTGGTGATCGCGATCGGCGGTCTCGTCGAGATCACCCCGCTGTTCTACCTCAAGAGCACGATCGAGGCGGTCGACGGGATCAGGCCGTATACGCCGCTGGAGCTCGCCGGGCGCAACGTCTACATCCGCGAAGGCTGCTATCTCTGCCATTCGCAGATGATCCGGCCCTTGCGCGACGAGGTCGAGCGCTACGGCCATTTCTCGCTGGCGGCCGAGAGCATGTACGACCATCCGTTCCAGTGGGGCTCGAAGCGCACCGGTCCCGATCTTGCCCGCGTCGGCGCCAAATATTCCGACGACTGGCACGTCACCCATCTGACCAACCCGCGCGCAATCGTGCCGCAGTCGGTGATGCCCGGCTATCCGTTCCTCAGCAAGACCGAGGTCGATCCGGACACGATCGCCGACCACATGCGCACGCTGCGGACCGTCGGCACGCCCTACACCGACGACCAGATCGCCAATGCGGGCGCCGACATGAAGGCCCAGGCCGATCCTGACAACGCCGGCTCCGACGCTTTCACCAAGCGCTACGCCAAGGCCGTGGTGCGCAACTTCGACGGCAAGGCCGGCACGCCGACCGAGATGGACGCGCTGATCGCCTATCTCCAGATGCTCGGCACGCTGGTCGACTTCAAGATCTACAACGAGAAAGCCAATCTTCGCTGAGAAGGCACTAACGATGAAAGCCATCCTGACCCTCGACAATCTCGCGTCCGGTCTCGTGACCACGATCTGGACGCCGGTGTTCGTCGCGATCTTTGTCGCGATCATCGCCTACGCATTCTGGCCCCGTAACAAGGCAGCTTTCGACGAAGCGGCACATTTGCCGTTGCGGGAGGAGTAAGAGATCATGACCGATCATCATAGCGACATCGATCCCGTCTCCGGCAGGTCCACGACCGGACATGAGTGGGACGGCATCAAGGAGCTCAACACGCCGCTGCCGCGCTGGTGGGTGATCACCTTCTACCTCACCATCGTCTGGGCAATCGGTTACTGGATCGTGTATCCGGCCTGGCCGCTGATCTCGGGAAATACCACGGGCCTGTTCGGCTACTCGACGCGCGCCGACGTCGCGGTCGAGCTCGCCAACCTCGAGAAGATCCGCGGAGCCAAGATGGTTGCGCTGGGCGCGGCCTCGCTCGCCGACATCGAGAAGGATCCGGCGCTGCTCGCGCTCGCGCGCGCCAAGGGCAAGACCGTGTTCGGCGACAATTGCGCGCCATGTCACGGCTCAGGCGGCGCTGGTGCCAAGGGCTATCCGAACCTGAACGACGACGACTGGCTGTGGGGCGGATCGCTCGACCAGATCATGCAGACCATCCAGTTCGGCGCACGTTCCGGCCACGCCAAGGCGCACGAAGGCCAGATGCTCGCCTTCGGCAAGGACGGCGTGCTGAAGCCGGACGAGATCGTCACGGCCGCCAACTATGTCCGGGCACTATCGGGCCTTCCGACCCGCAAGGGCTATGACGCGGCCAAGGGCGAGAAGATCTTCGCGGAGAATTGCGTCGCCTGCCATGGCGACGGCGGCAAGGGCAATCCGGAGATGGGCGCTCCCAATTTGACCGACAAGATTTGGCTCTATGGTTCGGACGAGACGTCGCTGATCGAGACCATCAGCCAGGGCCGCGCGGGCGTGATGCCGGCTTGGGAAGGGCGGCTCGATCCCGCCACCATCAAGGCGATGGCAGTTTACGTCCACTCGCTCGGCGGTGGAAAATAGCCAATCCGGGACAGGCGGGGGCGAACAAAAAACGCCCCCGCTTGCGCTGGATCAACTGACGCGGCGGCGTCGGGTCTAGGTTTTATCGCACCTCTCGAAAAGCTGCAGGCGATGAACAGGCCCGTGAACCCAAAAGAGCTCCCATTAGACGATGACAACGGGCCGCTCTATGTGGCCCAGAAGAAAGTCTATCCCCAGAGCATCTCCGGCACCTTCCGCCGGATCAAATGGGGCCTGATGGCGTTCTGCCTCGGCGTCTATTACTTCCTGCCGTTCGTGCGCTGGAACCGCGGACTCGGTGCTCCGAGCCAGGCGGTGCTGATCGATCTTCCCAACAGCCGCTTCTATTTCTTCTTCATCGAGCTGTGGCCGCAGGAGGTCTACTACTTCACCGGCCTGCTGATCGTCGCCGCGGTGGCGCTATTCCTGATGAACTCGGTCGGCGGCCGCATCTGGTGCGGCTATCTCTGCCCGCAGACGGTGTGGACGGATCTGTTCTATGCGGTCGAGCGTCTGATCGAGGGCGACCGGCGTGAGCGGATGAAGAAGGACAAATCGTCCGACCCGATGAAGCTGGAGCGCATCTCCGAGATCGTGCTCAAGCATTCGATCTGGCTCTTGATCGGGTGGTGGACCGGCGGCGCCTGGGTGCTCTATTTCAATGACGCACCGACTCTGGTGAAGGAACTCGTCACCTTCCAGGCACCGATGATCGCCTATATCTGGATCGGCATCCTGACTGCCACGACTTACGTGCTCGCCGGCTTCATGCGCGAGCAGGTCTGCACCTATATGTGCCCCTGGCCGCGGATCCAGGCCGCGCTCACCGACGAATGGGCGCTCAACGTGACCTATCGTTACGATCGCGGCGAGAAGCGTACGTCAGTGAAGAAGGCGGCCGAGCTGCGCGCGCTCGGCGAGCAAGTCGGCGATTGCGTCGACTGTTATCAATGCGTCGCCGTGTGTCCGACCGGCATCGACATCCGCAATGGACCGCAGCTCGAATGCATCCAGTGCGGGCTCTGCATCGACGCTTGCGACAACGTGATGACGAAAATCGGCCGGCCGAAGCGGTTGATCGGCTATGACAACGACGTCAACATCCAGCGCCGCCAGGAAGGCAAGGCGCCGATCTACCGCATCGTCCGGGCCCGCACGGTCGCCTACAGCGCGATCATCGCGGCGGTCGGCGGCATCATGATCTATACGCTGGCGACCCGGAGCCTGCTCGACGTCAACGTGCTGCACGACCGGAACCCGGTCGCGGTCAGGCTCAGCGACGGTTCGATCCGCAATGCCTACACGGTGCGGCTGCTCAACAAGAGCGGTTACGACCGCGTCATCGCGATCGACGCGAGCGGTCCGGTCAATGCGACGATCCATGTCATCGGGATCGATTCAGTGACGCAGGACCGGCCGATGATCGTGGTTCCGCGCGACTCCACCAGCGAGCTGCGGGTGCTCGTGACCGCGCCGGTGGAGGGCAATCCGGAAAAGTCGATCCCGGTTCGCTTTCACGTCACCGATATCGGCCTCGGCGAAGTCGCCAGCGCCACCGACAATTTCGTCGCGCCGTAGAATCAGGAGCTCGCCATGGCAACCAAGCCTCTGACCGGAACCAAGGTGTTTCTGATGCTGGTCGCCTTCTTCGGCGTCGTGATCGGCGTCAACGTGACCATGATGAAGCTCGCGATCGCGACGCTGCCAGGCACGGACGTCGACAGCCCCTATGCCGCGGGGCTCGCCTATGACCGCGAGATCTCGGCGGCCCAGGACCAAACCGCGCGAAAATGGAAGGTCAACGCCCATGTCGAGCGCCGCGCCGATGGCGACGCCGTGCTTCAGGTCGAGGCGCGCGACGCGAGCGGCCAGCCGATCGCCGGACTGAAATTCGGCGGCCGCCTGGAGCGGCCGACCGACAAGCGCGCCGATCTCGCAATCGAGCTCTCGGAGGCCGGCATCGGCCTCTATCGCGGCAATGCCGCATCGGTCGCGCCGGGCCAGTGGGACCTGGTGATCGAGGGCGAGGCGCGGGGAACGCGCGTGTTCATGTCGCGCAACCGCGTGATCCTGAACTGAAGGATTTTGCCATGCACGTCTCGCGCGACTTTTCGCATTACGTCCGGACTGCGGGCGAGGGCGTCCAGCACATCGATCTCGCGGTCGAGGGCGTTCACTGCGCCGGCTGCATGGCCAAGATCGAGCGCGGTCTGTCCGCGATTCCCGACGTCACGCTGGCGCGCGTGAACCTCACCGACCGGCGCGTTGCGCTGGAATGGAAGGCGGGCACGCTCGATCCGGCCCGATTCATCGATCGCCTCGAGGAGCTCGGCTACAAGGCCTATCCTTACGAGACCGAGAGCGCGGAGGCGAGCGAGGTCGCCGAATCGCGCTTCCTGTTGCGCTGCCTCGGCGTCGCCGCGTTCGCCACCATGAACGTGATGATGCTGTCGATCCCGGTGTGGTCCGGCAACGTCTCGGACATGCTGCCGGAGCAGCGCGATTTCTTCCACTGGCTGTCGGCGCTGATCGCGCTGCCGGCGGCGGCCTATGCCGGCCAGCCGTTCTTCCGCTCGGCCTGGCGCGCGCTGTCGGCCAAGACCACCAACATGGACGTGCCGATCTCGATCGGCGTGACGCTGGCGCTCGGCATGTCGGTGGTCGAGACCATCAACCACGCCGAGCACGCCTATTTCGACGCGGCGATCATGCTGCTCACTTTCCTGCTGGTCGGCCGCTTCCTCGACCAGAACATGCGGCGGCGGACCCGCGCGGTCGCGGGCAATCTCGCCGCGCTCAAGGCGGAGACCGCGGCCAAGTTCGTCGGGCCTGGCGAGATATCTCAAGTGCCGGTGGCCGCGATCTATCCCGGCGACATCGTGCTGCTGCGACCCGGCGAGCGCTGCGCGGTCGACGGCACCGTGATCGAGGGGCGTTCCGAGATCGACCAGAGCCTGATCACCGGCGAGACGCTCTATGTCACGGCCGAGCAGGGCACGCCGGTCTATGCGGGATCGATGAACATCTCTGGCAGCTTGCGGGTGCGAGTCTCGGCGGCCTCCGAGGCGACGCTGCTCGCCGAGATCACGCGGCTGCTCGACAATGCGCTGCAGGCGCGCTCGCGCTACATGCGGCTCGCCGACCGCGCTTCGCGACTCTACGCGCCGGTGGTGCATGCCACCGCGCTCGTCACCATCCTCGGCTGGGTCATCGCGGGCGCCGGCTGGCATGATGCGATCGTGACCGGCGTCGCGGTGCTGATCATCACCTGTCCCTGCGCGCTCGGGCTCGCCATTCCAACGGTGCAGACGATCGCCTCGGGCGCGATGTTCAAGGCGGGGGTCCTGCTGAATTCCGGCGATGCCATCGAGCGTCTCGCGGAAGCCGATCACGTCATCTTCGACAAGACCGGAACGCTGACGCTGCCCGATCTCGAAGTGATGAATGCCGCCGACATCCCCGCTGATATCTTCGAGCTTGCCGGACGGCTCGCGCTGTCGAGCCATCATCCGGTCGCGGCCGCGGTCGCGCAGGCCTCCGACGCCAGATCGCCGATCATCGGCGCGGTCGAGGAGGCCGGCCAGGGCGTGCGCGCTGTGGTCGATGGCATTGAGATTCGCCTCGGCCGTCCGTCTTTCTGCGGCGCCGAGACGCTGGTCTCCGACGTGACACATCTCGATCCCGAAGCCTCCGTCGTGGCTTTCAGCAAGGGCGGCGAAAAATTCATCCTTTCTGTGCGCCAGGGCCTCCGCCCCGATGCGCAGGCTGTGATCGCGGCGCTCAAGGCGCGCAATATCGGCATCGAGATTCTCTCCGGCGACCGTGAACCGGCGGTGATCGCCGCGGCCCACGCGCTGGGCATCTCCGAATGGCGCGCCGGGGTGACCCCGGCCGACAAGATCGCGCGGATCGAGGTCTTGAAGCAGCGGGGGATGAAGGTCCTGATGGTCGGCGACGGAATGAACGATGCGCCGTCGCTGGCGGCAGCGCACGTCTCGATGTCGCCGATCTCGGCCGCGCATTTGAGCCAGGCGACCGCCGATCTCATCTTTCTCGGCCGACCACTGGCCCCGGTCGTCGCGGCCATCGACGCGTCGCGCAAGGCGCTGCATTTGATGCGGCAGAATCTCTGGCTTGCGATCGGCTACAATGTCCTGGCGGTGCCGGTCGCGATCAGCGGCGTCGTGACGCCCCTGATCGCGGCTGCCGCCATGAGCGGATCGTCGATCCTGGTGATGCTGAATTCGTTGCGCGCGCGCAGCGCCTCGCGGGAGATCGTGTGATGGAGATCCTGGTCATCCTGGTGCCGCTGGCGCTGATGCTCGGCCTCGCCGGTCTCGTCGCCTTCCTCTGGTCGCTCCGGAGCGGCCAGTATGACGATCTCGACGGCGCCGCCTGGCGCGCCATCGCCGACGACGAGCCGCCGCAGGAGGCGCCGGCCAAGCGCTAGCGCTTCAAGGCGAGCGTCAGCAGGGCCGCGACAGCGAGCGCCAGGCCCACCCCGGCCACGCAGGCATGCCAGCCATACGCGTCGAACAGCCGGCCGAGGACGGCGGTGCCGATGAGCCCGCCGCAGAAATAGCAGGCGAGATAGGTGCCGCTGGCGATGCCGCGGTTTTCAGCCGCAGCCTGTCCTACGAATCCTGTCGCAGCCGCTTGCGCGCAAAAGGTGCCGATTCCGACCAGAACCATCCCGGCGAGGACCGCGCCCAGGTGGGGGGCCAGCATCAGCGGCAGACCGATTCCGGCGATCGCGAGCGAGCCCCAGATCGTCGGACGAGTTCCAAGGCGCGACGCCACTTTGCCGGCCAGCAACGTCGTGACCACCGACGGCAGGAAGACGAAGTAAACGAAGCCGAGGTCCATCATGCCCAGCGACAGCGGTGGCCGGACCAGAACGAAATTGACGAATGTGAAGGTGCCGATGAATGCGAACAGGATGCAGAAGCCGATGCCGTAGGCGGCTCGTAGCCGTGAATCCCGCCACTGCGCGATCGTCGCGGCAAACGCCGATGCCGTCGGCGCCGTTGCGCGCGTCGGCTGTACGCGCGCAATGGTGAAATAGACCAGTACGGCGCCGGCCAGATTGAGGGCTGCGAAGAAGTAGAAATTCCATGCCAGGCCAAGGCTATCGGCGATTGCGGCCGAGACTAGCCGGCCGACGAGATTGCTGGCGACGTTTCCCGTGATGTAGGCGGCAAAGGCGCCGCCGGAATCCATTGCGCTGCATTGCTCGCCGAGATGAGCCAATGTCAATGCGAAGGCGGATGCCATGCAGAGGCCCTGTGCCACCCGCAGGCCGGTGAAGACGGCAAGGTTGGGCGCAATCGCCAGCAGGCTCGTCGGAATCGCGAGCAAGGTCAGGCTGAGCAGGATGCCGGTCCGCCTGTCGATGTGCGGGCTGAGAAAGCCGACGACGAGGCCCGCGACGGCCATGCCGAAGGTGCTGGCATTGACGGCCAAGCTCATCGCCGCCGGCGTGACGCCGTAGTGACGTGTCAGCGAAGGGAGGATCGCCTGCGTCGCGAACAGATCGACGACGGTGAGGAAGGCGGTGAGGCCGATGATGAGGGAGCGAAGCGCGAGACCTGGTGAATGCGCGTCCATCGTCATCGCGGTCGGTTTGATCGGCGCGGAAAGATCGGTCATGGCGGGCCTCCCTTGTGATGAATGTGGCGCCCGCATGCGGGGCAGCATGGAGATCGCGGGCGCCACATTCCGTCACGCGTGCGCTGGGGTCGCGCACCCGTTACATGTTGTGGTCATGCGGGTCCTTGCGGACATCGCCGACGTAGAGGATGACCGTTTCCTTGCCGAGGTTCTTCCACCAGTGCGAGATGCCGGACACCTCGGGGCGGATGTCGCCGGCCTTGTGCACGATCGGGTCGACGCAATTTGAAGCGTGTTCGACGATCTCGCCCTGCTGCACGAAGATCAGGGCGGGGCGGTCGTCATGGCTGTGCCAGGGCACGATGCCGCCGGGCTCGATGGTCAGCTTGCGGAAGCGCAGCTCGCGACCTTCAATGTGTGCCGGCTGCTTGCCGAGGTCGATGGCGCCGAGCGTGACGTCGGTGACGCCGACCGGCTTGTAGTCGACCATCTGCTGCGCGTTCGGCTTGATCTTGTCGACCGGGCATTCGCCGGCGAAGACTGGCTGCGCCGAGAGTGTCAGTACGCCGAGGATGGCCAGGCCGGGCCAGACCGCGCGCGACAATGTGTGATGCTTGAACATCGGGATGTCTCCTGTGTTGGCCGCAACCGCGATGGTCGCCGGCTATGTCGGGACTTTCGTCGAGAGGACGCTCGTTCTGAAATGCTCTTTCGCTCTCGCTGCGATAGACCGGCGCTATCGGGCCCGATACGCGCTCGCTATCGAACCGATTGGGGATCGGCATTTCCGCTTCCCGAGCGATTGGCGTTCGATGGCAGGGCGCGCCCGATTGGCGGGCGTTCACGTCAATCCGGAGGAGCATCTCATGACGAAATTATCCAAGACCTTGATTGCCACGGCTGCGTTCGCGGTGATCGCCACATCGGCCTTCTCGGAGGCCACATGGGATTTCAAGGCCGGCATGGCCTACATGTATGGCGGACCCGGCAAGATGTCGGCGATGGCCATGGCCCCGGCGGAGAAGAACCACGAGGCCATGATGAAGAGCGCCAAGAAGGTCCCCGACAACACCGTCTTCTTCATGAACAACGGATCGCTGTATTCCACCTCGGGGCGGTTGGACCCGACCGGCAATTTCTACGTCAACTGATCGCGCGCATGACGGCCGCCCCTTGCGGGCGGCCGGATCGGGCACCTAATATTCGTCCCCTGAACGCTGGAGCGCAAGATGACCTCTCTCTCGCCGGCCGATGCCGAGCGGCTTAAACTCGCCTTCCAGCGCTGCCGTGACATGGATGGCACGCTGAACGAGCAACTCCACGCCTATGCCAACGCCAGCCGCGACGTCTTCCCGGCCTATGGCGAGGCAGTCGATCGTCTGGTGACCAGATTGAATGGAGGCGGCGGCGGCGAGACCGCGCCGCGTCCGGGCGAGGCAATGCCGTCGTTCATGTTGCCGGACGAGAGCGGGCGTCTCGTCGCGCTGTCCTCACTGCTGGAGGGCGGCCCGGTCGCCGTGATGTTTTTCCGCGGCCATTGGTGCCCCTATTGCCGGCTCAATGTCCGCGCGGTGGTCCAGGCGCTGGATCGCATCGAGTCCATGGGTGCGCGCATCGTCGCGGTCATGCCGGAGACGCAGGAATACACCCAGCAGCTCAAGGCGGAAGCTGGTGCGCCATTTCCGATCCTGACCGACCTCGACAACGGCTATGCGCTGTCGCTCAATCTCGCGATCTGGCTCGGTGCCGAGATCCAGAGCCTGTTGTCCTACCAGGATATGGCGAAATTCCACGGCAATGATGGCTGGATGCTGCCGATCCCGGCCGTGTTCGTCGTCGGCCGCGACGGTCTGGTGAAAGCCCGCTTCGTCGATCCGGACTTCCGCAAGCGCATGGAGATCGATGATCTGCTTGAGGCGTTGGAAGGCGCGAGCAGGGAAGCCTAAAAGGGTCAGCAGCGAGCGTCGCTGCTAACCCGCAATCTCCCGCCAATCCGCACCGCGCAGCATGCGCATGACGGCATTGGCCACCGCCGTACGCTGCCGGCCGGCCACCCCGTAGAGGCTGACGGTGCGGCGGGCGTCCAGCCCGGCGACCGCAGCGCGCGTCAGCGTCTCCGGAACGGGCGAGGTGTGCGGCAGCATGGCGACGCCCATGTCGGCCTCGACCAGCTCGATCAGGTCGCGCTCGTTCGAGATTTCGTGACCCTGTTCGACCGCGATGCCGTGCTCGCGCAGGCTCGCCGAGATACGGGCGGAATGCTCGCAAAACGTCCGGCTCAGCAGCTGCTCCGCGCGCAAATCGTCCAGTGCGATGCTGCTGCGGCCTGCGAGCCGGTGTCCGTCGCTGACCACGAGCTCGAAGCTCTCGGTGAACAGCGGCCAGACATCGAGCCGCTCCCAGGCCTCGTCGATGTCAGCGGCAATCCCGAGCTCGGCCTCGCCCTTCTTCAGCAAGTCGGCAACTTCACGACTCGAGCCGCGCAGGAAGCGGAATTCGAGCCGGTTGAACTGCCGTTTGATTTGATTGAGATGAGGAATGAGCAGCGACAGATCGATCGAATGCGTCAGCGCGACGCGAAGCGCGCCGATCTCGCCGCTGCGGAAAGAGGAGGCCAGCGAGCGTGCGCCGGTGGCCGCATCAAAACACTGCTTCAGCAGGGGATGCATGCGCTGGCCAAGCTCGGTCAATTGCGCCGCGGGCCGTTCGCGGCGAAACAGATCGCCGCCGAGCTCGGCCTCGAGCTGCTTGATCGCGCGCGTCAGCGAAGGCTGCGTCACGTTGCAGTCCTCGGCGGCACGCGTGAAGTTCAAGAGTTGCGCCACCGCGAGGAAATAGCGGACCTGGTGCATTTCCATTGGATCGGCTCTCCAGCAAGACCAGGCGGAGGCTAGCCGATCGGGGCGGAGAATGACATCCCGGCCGCAATAGCGCCCGGGCATGGTTTCGGAAGCCAACGGGCATTTCCATGAGACCGGGCGATCCCTCAGAGTCGGCTCAACACCAGTCGTCATGTTGGAGGATTTTGCCAGTGAATATGTCCGTCAAGCCGCAGACGTCCGCCGCCCGGGCGCTCGCAGGCAAGGTTGCCCTGGTCACGGGCTCAACCAGTGGCATCGGCCTCGGTATCGCGCGGGCGCTTGCCGCGGCCGGCGCCGACATCGTGCTGAACGGCCTGGGTGTGGCGGCCGAGCTCGACCGGACGCGCGAGCAGATCGCGGCAGAGTTTGGCGTCAAGGCAAGCTTTTCGCCGGCCGACATGACCAGGCCGAATTCGATCGCCGAGATGATCGCGGCGACGGTCGCGCAGGCCGGCCGGCTGGATATCCTGATCAACAATGCCGGCATCCAGCACGTTGCGCCGCTGGAGCAGTTTCCGGTCGAGAAATGGGACCAGATCCTTGCGATCAATCTGTCGTCGGCCTTCCACACCACTCGGCTCGCGCTGCCCGCAATGCGACAGAACGGGTTCGGCCGGATCATCAACATCGCCTCCGCGCATGGTCTCGTCGGCTCGCCGTTCAAGGCGGCCTATGTCGCCGCCAAGCACGGCATCGTCGGGCTCACCAAGGTGACCGCGCTGGAGACGGCAGAAGAGGGCATTACCTGCAACGCGATCTGTCCAGGCTATGTCTATACGCCGTTGGTCGAGGCGCAGATCGATGGGCAGGCCAAGGCGCACGGAATCTCGCGCGACCAGGTGATCCGTGACGTGCTGCTGGCGCAACAGCCGAACAAGCGCTTCTCGACCGTCGAGGAGCTCGGTGCGCTCAGTGTATTTCTGTCCACCGATGCGGCGGCCACGATCACCGGGATTGCGCTGCCCGTCGACGGAGGCTGGACCGCGCATTGAAGGCGAGTGCGTAACAAACGATCGCGAGGAACGAACATGGCAAGGATACGGGCTCTCAGGGAGCAGGATATGAACGGTGTGAAGCGCGATACCAGCGTGTCGAAGGATCTGCCCGGCCAGGTGGTGCTGGTGCTTCAGGGTGGCGGTGCGCTCGGGTCCTATCAGGCCGGGGTGTACCAGGCGCTGCACGAGGCCGGCATCGAGCCGGACTGGATCATCGGCACCTCGATCGGCGCCATCAACGCCTGCCTCATTGCGGGTAACGCGCCCGACCAGCGGCTGCAGCGTTTGAAGGAGTTCTGGAAACGGATGGAGCAGAATCCGGTCTGGAATCTGCGCACCGCGTTTCCTGGCTTCAACGACAAGCTCGCCTATTGGTCGACCGTGACCCACGGCATTCCCGGCTTCTTCCGTCCCAATCCATTGGCGCATGCGGGCGATTCCTATCCACTCGGAGCCGATCACGCCGGCTTCTATTCGACGGCGCCGCTGGAGCGGACGCTGCTCGAGCTCGTCGATTTCGGCCGGATCAATCGCTGCGCGCCACGGTTGACGGTCGGTGCCGCCCACGTCCGCAGCAGCCAGATGCGCTATTTCGACAGCCGCGACGGCGAGCTGACGGTGAAGCATGTCATGGCTTCGGGCGCGCTGCCGCCGGCGTTTCCGGCCGTGCGCATCGACGGCGAGCTCTATTGGGACGGCGGCATTCTGTCGAACACGCCGACCGAGGCGGTCTTCGACGACAATCCGCGCAAGAATTCGCTGATCTTCGCTGTGCATTTGTGGAATCCCGTCGGCGCCGAGCCGACCACGATGGCGGAGGTGCTGAACCGGCACAAGGATGTGCAATATTCCAGCCGGATCGCGAGCCAGATCACGCGCCAGCAGCAAACCCATCGCCTGCGCCACGTCATCAGCCAGCTCGCCGCGCGACTGCCCGAGAGCGAGCGCAGCGATCCGGCGGTGAGGGAATTGACTGGCTATGGCTGCCCGACCAGGATGCATGTCGTGCGCCTGCTTGCGCCGCAGCTCGACCGCGAGAACCACACCAAGGATATCGACTTCAGTCCGTCCGGCATCATGCGGCGCTGGGATGCCGGCTATTCGCACACCAAGTCAGTGCTGGAGCGAAGGCCGTGGGTTGGCGAGTTCGATCCCCTCGCGGGCGTGGTGCTGCACGAACATATGGACATCATGCCGATTGCGGCGGAGTGAGGGCTTCGTCCGTCATTGTTTCTCGCAGTGACGATTTCAGGGGAAGGCGGTCCGGGTTATTGTCGCCCGCTGTCTTCGTCGCGAGGCCTTGCAATTGGTCGCTGAGAGAGATCTGGAATCTGCCCTCGATCAGGTTCGTGCTGATATGGCAGGACCGGTTGCCGGCGTGTTCGGCCCTGACACGGTGACCTGGCAGATCGACCGGGAGGCCGTGATCTTTCTCGGTGCCGGTCGTGCGCTGTTGCTGCAGCTGGCGCATCCCTGGGTCGCCGCCGCCATCGCCGAGCATTCGAAAACCTTCACTGATCCGATCGGACGATTTCACCGCACCTTCGACATTGTCTTTGCCATGGTGTTCGGCTCGCTTGACCGCGCGCTGTTGTCGTCGCGGCAATTGCACCGGCGCCACAGCATGATCGTCGGCGAGATGCCGGAGACTGTCGGTCCGTTCGCGGCAGGCTCACGCTACTGTGCCAACGACATCCCGTCGCTGCGCTGGGTTCATGCGACGCTGGTCGAGACCGCGCTGATGGCGCATGATCTGGTTTTGCCACCGCTCTCGGCGGAGGAACGCGAACGCTACTGGACCGAGAGTCGTTTGTTCGGTGCTCTGTTCGGATTGACGGCGCACGATCTGCCGACGGACTGGTCCGGCTTTGCGGCCTACACCGCTGCAATGACGCAATCGGATACGCTGACTGTCAGTCCGGCGGCGCGCGAGATCGCCGCGCAGATCTTTGGTGGAGCGCGCCCGTGGTTGCGTCCGCCGCGCTGGTATCGCGCGCTCACGGCAAGCCTGCTGCCGGAACGCCTGCGTGTGGGATTCGGGTTCGAGCTTGATGAGCGTGACACCAGATCCGTCGAGAACGCGCTGCGATGGATACGGCGGGTCTATCCAAGATTGCCAGACCGGCTGCGCTATGTCGGTCCCTACCAGGAAGCGCAGGCGAGGCTGCGCGGCGAGCCGCAGCCGGACTGGATGACGCGATGCCTCAACCGTGCCTGGATCGGACGGTCGCAGATGGATCAGCGCGGGAAGGGGTGAAGTCCTCCGCCGTTGCCACAAACCACCGTCATTGCGAGGAGCTCTTGCGACGAAGCAATCCAGGCTGCTGCCACGGAAACAGTCTGGATTGTTTCGCTGCGCTCGCAATGACGAGGAAACGCAGGCCTCACACCGCCGCCAGCTTCCGGTACAGCGCGTTGTAGCTGCCGGCCGGGATGCTCCAGGAGAACGAGCGTCCCATCGCACTGCGACGCATGGTGTCGAGCTGGTCTTGCGCCACGAAGGCGGAGAAGGCGCGGCGGACGCCGCCGAGGAAGGATTCGTGCGAGGGTTTTGAGAACAGGAAGCCGGTTTCGCCGTCGGTAATGGTCTCGGCGAGGCCGCCGGTCTGGTGGCCGATCGGCAGCGAGCCGAAGCGCTGGGCGTACATCTGGCTAAGCCCGCAGGGCTCGAAGCGTGACGGCATCAATGTGAAGTCGCTACCGGCGAAGATGCGGCGCGCCTGGGCCTCGTTGAAGCCGATGACGACCCCGATCGCGTCAGGGCGCCGGCGATGCGCGTCGATCAGCGCCTGCTCGAGCGCCGGCTCGCCGGAGCCGGTGACCACGATCTGCCCGCCGGCATCGACGATCTCGTCGGCCGCCGCCAGCACGAGGTCGATGCCCTTCTGGTGCACCAGCCGGGCGACGATGCCGAACATCGGACCGCGCGATACCGCAAGCCCGAACTGCTTGCGCACATAGTCCGCATTGGCCTTCTTGCCGACCCAGTCGCCGGCGCCGAATTGCTGGGCAAGCTGAGCGCAGGAACGGGGGTCCCAGCTCTCGTCGATGCCGTTGAGGATGCCGGTGAGCTCGGCCGCGTCGGAGCGGACTCGAAGCAGGCCTTCGAGACCGCAGCCGAATTCATCCGTGGTGATCTCCCGCGCGTAGGTGCCACTGACCGTGGTGAGATGCGATGCGTAGACCAGCCCGGCCTTGAGGAAGGAGAGCTGGTCGTAGAACTCGACGCCGTCGATGTGGAAGGAGCTCTCCGGTGCGCCGATCCGCCGCAGCGAGTCCTTCGGGAAGAGGCCCTGGTAGGCGAGGTTGTGAATGGTCAGGATCGACGGCAGCTTGGAGCCGCGCCAGGCGAGGTAGGCCGGCACGAGCGAAGCCTGCCAGTCATTGGCATGGATCAGGTCTGCTGCCCAATCCTTGTCCAGCGTGCCCATCGCGAGCTCAGCGGCGGCCGAGGCAAAGCGCGCGAAACGGATGTCGTTGTCGGGCCAGTCGCGCCCGGACTCGTCGCCATAGGGGTTGCCGGGCCGGTCGTAGAGTTGCGAGCACAACAGGACATAGACCGGCAGGCCGTCCTTGGTCGCGGCGCGGCCGAGCGAGCAGGCCGGCATCTCCGCGAACGCCGGACAGCGGCCAACGATCTGAATATGCGTGAGTTGTTCGATGATGTCGCGATAGCCGGGCAGCATGACCCGGATGTCGGCGAAAGGACGAAGCGCTCGGGGGAGTGCAGCGGAAACGGCTCCAAGTCCGCCGACGCGGACAAAGTCGTCCATCTCTGTCGTAACGAACAAGACCCTCAAGAACTGCTGCCCTCTGCCGGAGCCCGATTGCTGCTATGCAAGAACGGGTCCAGTTGCCCCTGGAATTCCCAAGGCCGCCCGCCAGACGCGTCTGTTCGGTAAAGACTTTCCTACTCAGCCGCCGCCCTCTAGGGTCGGCGCACGAACAACAGAGAACTTCGATAAGTTCCTAAGTGACTCAAGGACGCAAGCAGGCATGCAGCTATCAGATAAGCATGAGGGGACGACGACAAAGGCCTTCGCCGGCCTCAGGGTCCTGGATTTTTCGACCACCATTGCCGGTCCCCCATTGTGCGCGGATGCTAGCGGACATGGGCGCCGAGGTCATCAAGATCGAGACCGACGGCGGCGAGACGATGCGAACCCGGCCACCGCTGCGCAAGGGCTGCAGCACCGTGTTCGGCCAGCTCAATGTCGGGAAGAAGAGCGTCGTGCTCGACCTCAAGTCCGAGGACGGCAAGGAGGCGGTCCGCCGGCTGGCCGCGACCGCCGACATCCTGGTCGAGAACTTCCGCCCCGGCGTGATGCACCGGCTGCGGCTCGACTATGACAGAATGCGCGCCGTCAACCCGAAGCTGATCTACTGCTCGATCTCCGGCTACGGCCAGAGCGGCCCGTCGGCCGAGCTGCCGGCCTACGCGCCGGTGATCCATGCGGCATCCGGCTACGACATGGCGCATCTCGCCTACCAGCCCGGCCGCAGCCGCCCGGATTATTGCGGCATCTACCATGCCGACGTCGTCACCGGCACCTACGGGTTCGGCGCGATCGCGTCGGCGCTCTACCAGCGCACGGTGACTGGGCTCGGCCAGCACATCGACGTCTCCATGCTGGAATCGATGCTGACGCTGACATTGATCGAGTTGCAGAACTCGCAGTTCACCGTGAAGCCGCCGCCGCGCCCGATGTTCGGGCCGACCGAGACGGCGAGCGGTTATGTCATGATCACGGTTGCCAGCGAGAAGACGTTTCAGGGCCTGATGGGCGTGATCGGCCGCCCCGAATGGATCTCCGATCCGCGCTTCTCCACCTACGCCGCGCGTCGCGACCATTGGGCCGACTTGATGGACGGTGTCGAGGCCTGGTCGCGGCAGCTCTCGACCGATGCCTGTCTTGTCGCGCTAGGTGCGGCCGGCGTGCCGGCCTCGGCCTACCGCACTGTGTCCGAAGCTCTGGCCGATCCGCAGCTCGCGCATCGTCAGGCGCTCTCGTCTGTCGAGGATGAAGGCGGTTCATTCCAGGTCCTCAATCTGCCGTTCCGGATGACCGGTGCCGATACGACACCGGGCAAGACGATGGCCGTGCTTGGCGAGCATACCGACCGGCTGCGCGCGGAAATCGGGCTCACCGACGGTGGACCAATTCCGTTGGCCAAAACAGCAGCGCAAAGCTGACGGCAAGGTTGACGGACAGCTTCGTGCAGCGAGCAATGCGGCTTTGCGCGTGGCCGGCTTGCCATCATCCGTCAGCCTCAACTAGACAGGGTCGAGTTTGTCTCGTCTTGCCGCCCGTGGCATGGTGGCGGCGACAAAAAAGTATCCGGGAGGACGCCAATGAAAAGTTTCAAGGTCGCCGATTTCAAGGCGCCGCTGCAGGAGTTCGACGAGGCCACGCCGCAGCCGTCCGGCACGCAGGTGTTGATCAAGGTGAAGGCCGCCGGCGTCTGCCATAGCGACCTCCACATCTGGGAAGGCGGCTACGATCTCGGCCACGGCCGCAAGCCGCTTTCGCTGAAGGATCGCGGCATCAATTTGCCGCTGACCATGGGGCACGAGACCGTCGGCGAGGTCCTCGCCTTCGGTCCGGACGTGAAGTCGTCGGACCAGGGCGACGTGAAGATCGGCGATGTCGGCCTCGTCTATCCCTGGATCGGTTGCGGCAAATGCGCGACCTGTCTCGCCGGCGATGAGAACATGTGCCTGACGCCGCGCTCGCTCGGCGTCTATTGCGATGGTGGCTATTCCGACCACATGCTGGTGCCGCATCCGCGCTATTTGCTCAATCTGAGAGGCCTCGATCCCGCATCGGCCGCACCCTACGCCTGCTCGGGCGTCACGACCTACAGCGCGCTGAAGAAGCTCGAGCAGCACTTCGACACGCCGATCGTGATGTTCGGTGCCGGCGGACTTGGCCTGATGGCGCTGTCGCTGCTGAAGGCCATGGGCGGCAAGGGCGCGATCATGGTCGACATCGATGCGAAGAAACGCGAAGCCGCGGAGCAAGCCGGCGCGCTCGCGACCGTCGATCCCAAGGCGCCCGACGCGATGGAGCAGCTTGCCAAGAAAGCCGGTGGTCCCATCCGCGCCGTGCTCGATCTGGTCGGCAACGCCGCCACCACGCAGCTTGGCTTCGACTGCCTGACGAAAGGCGGCAAGCTCGTGATCGTCGGCCTGTTCGGCGGCGGGGCGACCTGGGCGCTGCCGCTGATTCCGATCAAGGCGGTGACGATCCAGGGCAGCTATGTCGGCAATTTGCGCGAGACGCAGGAGCTGCTCGATCTCGTGCGCGCGAAGAACATAGCGCCGATCCCGGTGACGCGGCAGCCGCTTTCCAAAGCCAACGACGCGCTGGTGCAGTTGCAGCAGGGCGCGGTGGTCGGCCGCACGGTGCTGACGCCGTAACTTCCGCTCCATCCTCCGTCATTGCGAGCGTAGCGAAGCAATCCAGAAATCCCTCCGCGGACACAGTCTGGATTGCTTCGTCGCAAGAGCTCCTCGCAATGACGAGGCCACACCTTTCGTCATCTAGGAACTCCCATGTCCGCAAATAACGCCTTCCACATTGCCGTGCTCGCCGGTGACGGCATCGGTCCCGAAGTCATGGCGCCGGCCATCGAAGTCCTGCGCAAGATCGAGACGAAATCCGGCTTGAGCTTCCGCTTCACCGAGGCGCCGGCGGGCGCCAATCACTATCTCGCCGCCGGCAAGTCGATGCCCGATACCACCATCAAGCTGTGCGAGGATGCGGACGCGATCCTGCTCGGCGCCTGCGGCCTGCCGTCGGTGCGCTATCCCGACAATACCGAGATCGCGCCGCAGATCGAGCTGCGCTTCATCTTCGATCTCTATGCCGGTGTGCGCCCGGCGCGGCTCATTCCGGGCGTGCCGAGCCCGATCGTCGGCGCCGACCAGCGCGGCATCGATCTCGTCGTGATCAGGGAGTCCACCGAAGGCCTGTTCGCCTCGATGGGCAAGGGCGTCGTCACCCACGAGGAGGCGCGCGAGACCATGGTGATCACGCGCAAGACGTCCGAGCGCCTGTTCGAGTTCTCGTTTCGCCTCGCCGAGCGGCGCAAGGCGCGCGGCAAGCCGGGGATGCTGGCCTGCGTCGACAAGGCGAACGTGTTCAAGGCCTTTGCGTTCTTCCGCGGCATCTTCGACGAGATCGCCAAGCGTCATCCCGAGGTGAAGACCGACCGGCTCTATGTCGATGCCTGCTCGGCGATGCTGGTGAAGCGTCCCTGGGATTTCGACGTGATGGTGATGGAGAACATGTTCGGCGACATCGTCTCCGACATCACCGCGAGCCTGATCGGCGGCCTCGGCATGGCGCCGTCGGCCGACATCGGTGACAAATACGCCGTGTTCCAGCCGTGCCACGGCACCGCGCCCGACATCATGGGGCAGGGCAAGGCCAATCCCACGGGGATGATCTTGTCGGCTGCAATGATGCTGGATTGGCTCGCCGACAAGCACGGTGTCGAGGGCGCGGCCGAGGCCGGCGAGCAAATCGAGCGCGCCGTGGACAAGGTCTACGCCGGCGGCCTCAAGCCGATGGAGTTCGGCGGCAGCAACGGCACCGCCGATATTACGAAGGCGGTGCTCGCGGCGCTGTAGTCAAGGAAGAGGGGCCTCGCGGCCCCTCGCAATTCACCAGCGACGCCAGTGGCGGTGGCCGCCCCAGCCCCACGGACGCCCGCCGTAGAAGCGTCGCGGGCCGCCGTAAAAGCCGTAGGCACCGTAATAATTCGGACGCCAGAAGCAGCGCCCCCAGGGGTTGCAGACCCAGCGCACCTGATCGACGTTGGCTGCCGGGCCGCTCGCGATACGGTCGGCCTGCGGAATGCCGTTCGGCATCGCTGCGAGTGCCTGTCCCGATATGAGCGCTGCGCCGCCCAGGGCAGCCAGACCAACAACAGCTAATTTGAGTTTCATCGCAATCTCCCTCGTTTGATGGCGAGAGAACTTCCAGCAAATCAGCTGGTTGCTATGGTGTTGCAGGGGCGTGGGAATTTAATCTTCCTGAATGCATGTTCACGTTGGCTGCCGTCGTTGCTGCGCTTCGTGGCAATAACGGAATCACCGTCCCTGGAACTGCGGCTTGCGCTTCTCCATGAAGGCCTGACGGCCCTCGCGAAAGTCGGCGCTGTCCATGCAGGCCGTGCCGACGGCGCTGATTGCCTCCATGTCGCGCGCGCTTTCGTCCTTCAGCACCTGCGCAATGGTGAGCTTGGCGGCCTTGATCGCGAGTGGCGCATTTTGCGAGATCGTTTCGGCGATGGCCATGGTCTCGCCCCAGAGCTGATCCTCCGGAACCACGCGCTCGACCAACCCGATGCGCAGCGCTTCCGACGCATCGATGCGCATGCCCGTATACATCAGGAGTCGGGCCCAGGACGGTCCGACCAGCGACACCAGGTGCTTCAAGCCGTCGTAGCCATAGGCGATGCCGAGCTTCGCCGCGGGAATGCCGAACTGGCTGCCATGGGAGGCGATGCGGATGTCGGCCAGCATTGCCACCTGCATGCCGCCGCCAAGACAAAAGCCCTGGATGCAGGCGATCGTCGGCTTGGGATAGTCGGCGAGCAGCGCGCGCTGGGCGGCGCTGCGTTTGCCATATTCCTCGGAAGCGGCGGCGTTGTGGCGCGTCTTCTCGAACTGGCTGATGTCGGCGCCCGACACGAAGGCCTTGCCGCCGGCGCCGCGCAGGATCACGACGCGCACGGCCGCGTCGTCGCGTAAGGCTGTCAGCGCCTCGCCAAATCCCTCCCACATCTCCAGCGACATCGCGTTGCGCTTGTCGGGATTGCTGAAGGTGATCACGCCGACGCCACCGGCTGTGTGCTTGAGGATCTTGCCGTCGGCGTAGGGAATTTCGGTCGTGCTGGACATATCGGACATCGCGCTCATTCTCGTTGGCGAGGCGCAATGTTCGGCCGGGGCGAGGCCAGGGTCAACCGCGGCAACGGACGTGGCTTTGCAGTCACCTGTGCCGCGATTGCATGGCGCCATCTATCTCGTCATATGCGCGGTCAGCGGATGACTGCCGGCATTGCTGAAGAAGGCCGCCTCTTCGGCGGTCGCCTCCAGCAGCTGCTCGTCCTGGTTATAGACGTCGTTGCGGAACTGGACGGTCTGGTCTTTGGTCATCCACGCCGTGAGGTAGATCCAGGCCACCGGCACCTTCTTCGCCATGGCGACCTCGAGATGCTGGCCGCTGGCGATTTCCGCATCGATCGCGGCGCGACTCCATTTCGGCTGGTCCTTCAAGAGCCAGGCGGCGAGATCGCGCACATTGTCGACGCGCGAGCAGCCATGGGAATCGAAGCGGTAATCATCGCTGAACAGATTGCGCTGGTTGGTGTCGTGCATGTAGACCGAATAGGAATTCGGCATGTCGATCTTGACCGCGCCAAGCGCGTTGAACGTGCCGTTGTGCTGGCGCACGGTGAAATTCGGCGTGTGCGTGCCCGACCAGTCGACCGAATTCGGGTCGATCGGATTGTCGTGGGCGTCGAGCACCTCCATGTGCATGCGCGACAGATAGGTGGGATCCTTGCGCATATGCGCGGAGATCTCGGTCTTGGCGATCGAGGAGGGCACCGTCCAGGTCGGATTGAGGACGACGCTGCTGATCTGGGTCGTTAGCGTCGGGGAGGGCTTTTCGGTCTTGCCGACGATCACGCGATAGCGCCGCACCACGACGTCGTTCTCGACCGCTTCGGCGAAGGCGGCGGGGATGTTGACCACGACGTAGCGCTGGCCGAAGCCGAAATTCATGTTCTCAAGCCGCTGGAGCGAAGCCTCCAGCTGCCGGATGCGCTTCTGCACCGGCACGTTCATCGCCGCAATCGTGCGCGGCGTCATCGTTCCGGTCGGCGCGAGGCCGTGGCGGGCCTGGAAGCGTTTCACGGCGTCGGCGAGATCCTGGTCGAAGGCGCCGCTCGCCTTGTCGGCGGAAAGATCGCCGGAGACGATCAGCCGCTTGCGCAGGAGATCGTCGTTGGCGCCCTCGGCGCCGGGCGCGAATTTCGCGTCGGCCGGGATCGCCGGCCAGCCGCCGCGCACGGCCAAATCGGAATAGCTCAGCGCCGCATCCTTGATGCGCTGGGCGGAGCCCTCGTCATAGGTCGGCTCGTGCGTCAGCGCGAGCGCCGCGGCCGAGCGGCTCTCTGCCGTCGAAGCGGACGCTGGCGCGGCAGTTTTCGGTGCGGCTGCGTGGGCCGGATTGGCGGCGGCCGGCACCGTGCCGGCCGCAGTCGCCGGCTTGGGCCCGGCCTGTCCAATGGTCTCGGTCTGAGCAAGCGCAGAGGCGCTCGCAAGCATGCCGACGGCAATGATCATCGCATGGCGTTTCGACATGTGTCCCATCTTCCCCTGAGAGCGAGGCCCGGGCGGGCGCTTCGCATCGGAAATTCCCGGTTCGTCGTGCTGATTCGAGAATCGGCGGGAGGCTAGCGCCTCCCGGTTGCGGCTCCCTTAAGCACGGCTGATCCGCGAGCCCGGCACGTCGGACGGCGGTCTCTGGATTGGGTCGCGACAGGGCCGGAATGGGTTCGCGAAAACCGCGGGCGACGGCGGGAAAAATGGTCAACAAAAAGGGGCGGTCATGCCGCCCCGAGAAGTCCGCGCAAGCGCGGGCCGGATATATCTCGTCCGGGCTCGTCCAATCCAGCCGCGCCCCGTGACGCGGCGGATTGAACATCGGGCGGAAAGGCGCGAAAGCCGATCGGCTCAGGCTTCGTTCGCTGCGATCGATTCCATCAGCGAGACGAGCTGACGCTGCACCGTCTGGTCCTTGATCTTGCTGTAGGCGCGCAGCAGGCGGAGGCTGAAGGCCGAGTCCAGGAAGAGCAGGCTCTCGACTTCGCGTGCCTTGTTGTCGCCGTCATAGAAGAAGGTCACGGGCACATCGAGGGCGGTGGCGATCTGCTGAAGCCGGGCCGCGCCGACGCGATTGACGCCCTTCTCGTACTTCTGGACCTGCTGGAAACTGACGCCGAGCTTCTCGCCGAGCTCGGCCTGCGAGACCTTCATCTCGACGCGCCGCAGACGGATTCGCTTGCCCAGCTCAATGTCCGGCTTGCCGGCACTGCGCTGCTTCATTCTCTTCGCCGCTGTCTTCATCTTTTTTCTCATCGGTCTTCGGTTGAAAACCCCCCGAAGAGCTGGGTCAGGGGTTCGCCCATATACTCGTCCTTGAATTCATGCGGGTGCACGAACTCTTCCTTAAACCACGGGAAACGCGCCGGATTGAAGGCTTCGATCAGCCAGTCAATCATGTGCCGCACGCGCGGAATCCGGCCGCTACCAGGATGGTAGGACAACCAGATATCCAGCGATCTGTTCAGCTCGACTTCCAGTGGAATCAACCTCCCGCCAAGCGCAACGGCGTAGCTCGGGAATACGCCGATTCCGGCACCATTCGCGACCGCCCAGTAATTGGCGCTCGAGACGTTGGTCTTCATGACCAGCAGGTCACGCTCCGGAACGCCGGGGAAGAAGCTCTCGAAAGTTTGCTTGGCATCGAGCTGGTCGGCGAACTGCAGCACCAGGCGATGCTTGATCAACTCCATCGCCGAACGCGGCGCGCCATATTTCGAAATGTATTTCTCGGAGGCCCAGAACATCAGATGCATGCGGCCGAGCCGCACCAGCTTGACGTCGAGCGCCGCAGGCCGCGACAGGTGAATGGCGACGTCGGCCTCGTGGCGAGAGACGTCGGCCGAACGCATCGCGCAATGCAAATCGACCAGGATCTTCGGATACGCCTGCTGGAATTCGACCAGTCGCGGGGCGAGCCAGAATGTGCCAAGTCCCTCGGTGATGGCGACGCGGACCTCGCCGGCCAGGGCGTTCGTCGTCGAATCGCTGGTGCGCAGCACGTCGAACGCGGCCGCCTCCATTTGCTCGACGGCGGAGACCACCAGCGCGCCTTCGTCGGTCAGGCGGGTGCCGTGGACGTCGCGGGTGAACAGGGTGGTGCCGGTCTGGCGTTCGAAATCATCGATCCGGCGGCGGACGGCGTTGATCGACAGCGACAGGCGCTCGGCCGCCGAGCGGAAACTTCCGCATCGGACGACTTCCAGGAAAATGCGCGCCGCATCCCAGTCCGACAGGCCGCTGATGTTTGTCTTTGGGCGTTCCTCCAGAGGAACGCCCCTTTCCGCCAAGGAGTGCATACAAGTCCCTTCGGGTCGCTAAACTGGCAGAATCTGGGGCAAACCACAACCACGGCGGGTTGGGGAATGACGAGTTTTGAACGTCATCCTTACTACGCCGCAGGTGGTATTCGGGTGCTGCCAGGGCGGGAACAAGGGCTGGGAATCGGGCAAACCATCGCCCGTATGAGGGGTGTGGCGTGAGTTCCGTTGTGGGCCGTGACATGGCTGCGGGATCGTCGGCGCTGTCCGCAATGAACGTCCTTGCGCAAGAGCCGGTGCCGCCTTCTGCGATGGATCAATTGCTGCACGCTAGGCGTTTTAAGATTGAGCGTTTTAAGATTGAGCGTTTTGCGACTGAGCGAGTCGACGCTGGCCCGCGACGCGAAGCAATGCTCGCCGGAACCCCGGTTTCTAGGCATCAACACACTGAAATCATATTCGGGGGCGCAGCGGCCTCGTGTTATCCTCGACGCTCCATGGGGGCCAAAGAGGTCGTCACAACCACGTCTCACAGGCCGAATTAGCGGGAAGAACGCCGGTGTCGCATTCAGACGAACAGTTGCAGTCGGTGCTGGAAACGCTCGAAGAGTGCCGCAGGGTGCTCAACGAGAGCAACAGCCGCGAGTCGGCCGAGCTGCTGTCCATTGTCATCCTGGACGTGCGGATGAAACTCAAAGGAATTGACAGTGCCGACCTCAAGGCACTGTGCGACGAAATGCTGCGGACCGCGACCAACGAACCGCAGCCCCCCTCCAAGCAGACGCAGGACCAGCCCCGGCGTCCGCTGCTCCGCGTGGTGAAGTAGCCGCGCCGCCAAGTCTCGCTTTTTGGCGAGATTTGTGCGTGTCCCGATGCCGCATCTGTGATCACAGACGGCATCGGGAGGAGCCCTGGTTTTGTGCGCCTCTGTTGCGCATTCGCTGGCATCGGCTACACCAGAGCCGGTTCGGCTCCGGGCCGCGCGCACTCCCCGCGCGCCGCGCCGGCGCCTGAGATGGCTCCGACTGCATCATGCAAAATGTTTCGATCCCGGCGGCGCTGATTGCCGGCCTCGTCAGCTTCCTCTCCCCTTGCGTCCTGCCGCTGGTCCCGCCCTACCTGATCTATCTGACGGGCGCGACGATCGAGCATGTCGAAAGCAACGAGCCCGCATCAGTCTCGAAACGCGCGATCATGATGTCGGCGCTCCTGTTCGTGCTCGGCTTCTCCACGGTGTTCGTGGCGCTCGGCGCCAGCGCCTCGCTGATCGGCGGGCTGATCCGCGCCTGGTCGGCCGAACTCTCGATCCTCGCCGGCATCGTCATCATCGTCATGGGCCTGCATTTCCTCGGCCTGACGCGTATCGGCATCTTGATGCGCGAGGGACGCTTGACCGCGCCCAAGCCCGTCGGCCTCTGGGGTGCTTATGTGATGGGGCTCGCCTTTGCCTTTGGCTGGACGCCCTGCATCGGCCCGATCCTCGCCGCGATCCTCTCGGTCGCCGCCGCCGAAGCGACGGTGACGAAAGGCGCCGGCCTGCTCGCGGTCTATTCGGCCGGCCTCGGCATCCCCTTCCTGATCGCCGCTCTCATGATCGAGCAATTTTCGACCCTGTTCGCGCGCATGAAGGGCCATCTCGTCAATGTCGAGCGCGCCATGGGCGTCCTGATGGTGATCACCGGCATCGGCTTCCTCACCGGCGCGGTCTCGAATGTGAGCATCTGGCTGCTGGAGACGTTTCCGGCGTTGCAGACGATCGGTTAGGCCTCCGCCGCAAACCGCGCCAGCGCCTCGCGATCGATCTCGATCCCGAGACCTGGACTATCTGGCACCTGCACGATGCCGTTCTTGTGCTCGATCGGTTGTTTGAGGATCGCCTGCCGGATCGGATGTTCGGTGCGGTCGAACTCAAGCATCGGTTCGAGCGGGGCCAGCGAGGTCGGCGTGTGCGACGGCAGCACCGCGAGGAGCTGAAGCGAGGCCGCGATCGCAATCCCAGTGCCCCAGACGTGCGGATTGTAGCGGATGCCGAACGCCTCGCTCATGTCGGCGATCTTCTTGCATTCGGAAAGACCACCCGCCGCGCAGGTGTCGGGCTGGGCGATGTCGAGCGCATGCGCGGCGAACAAATCGCGGAAGCCGAAGCGCGTGAATTCGCACTCGCCGCCGGCGACCGGAATCGTGAGCGCGGATTTCACCGCGCGATAGCCCGCGACGTCCTCCGGCGGCACCGGCTCCTCGAACCATCCGATGTCATGGCGCTCGATCAGGCGGCCGAGCCGGATCGCCGCGACAGCGTCATAGGCGTGGTTCGCATCGACCATCAGCGCGACATCGGGACCGATCGCCTCGCGCACCGCGCGGGTGACCGCGGCATCCTCGGCGATGCCGAAACCGACCTTCAGCTTCACGGCGCGGAATCCTTCGACGGCATAACCCGCAGCTTCCTCCGGCAGATAGGTCAGCGGATCGCCTGACTCGCGCCGGTAGAGACCGGTCGCATAGGCCGCAACCTCCTTGCGCGCGGCGCCGCCGAGAAGCTGGTGCACGGGCACGCCAAAATGCTTGCCCTTGATGTCCCATAACGCGATGTCGATGCCGCTCAGCCCCTGGATCACGACGCCCTTCTGGCCGTGATCCCGCAGGCGCGCGTAGACCATCTGCCACAGCACGTCGGTGCTCAATGGATCCTCGCCGATCAGCCACGGAGCGATACTCTGCACCACCGCCGCCGTGATGCGCGCCGGGCCGTAGCATTCACCCCATCCGACAAGACCATTGTCGGTCTCGATCTCGACCAGCATCGCGGTGCGCGTGTCGTACCAGGCGCGCGAATAGGCAAAGGGCTGCGACAGCTTTGCTTCGAGAATGTGCGTGCGAACCCTTGTGATCTTCATGGCCGGCCTCCGTTCATCGCGCCTCGTCCAGCGCGCAAATCACCGTGCAGACCACGCCGCGGGGCAGGAAGTCGACCGTGGCCTCGCCGCCGAGCTGGTCGCGCGCGCTGCGCTCGATCAGGCGCGAGCCGAAGCCGCGTTGCACCGGCGCCGTCACCGGCGGTCCGCCGATCTCGGTCCAGATCAGGCGCAGCCGCGGCTTCGGCGCCTCGGCAAGGACCTCCCACTCCAGCGTCACCCGGCCGGTCTCGTTGGACAGCGCACCGTATTTTGCAGCGTTGGTGGCGATCTCGTGCACGATCATAGACAGCACCACGGCGAGCCGCGGCGACAGCGGCACCGCGGGTCCGGCCATGCGGATGCGCTCTGGATTGTTCAGCAGGAACGGCTGGAGCGCGCGGGTGATCACGTCCCGTAGCTCGGAGCCTGCCCATTTCTCCTGGCTGAGCAAATTATGCGCCTCGGCCAGCGCGCCGAGCCGACCCTCGAACTTCGTCCGCTCGTCCCGGCTGGCGCTGCGGAAGGTCTGCACCGCGATCGCCTGCATCAAGGCGAGCGTGTTCTTGACGCGATGGTTGAGTTCGTCGATCAGGAGATCGTGCAGCATTTCGCCGCGCGCGATCGTGGTCGCCATCCTGACCGCGAAGGTCAGGCCGGTCAGCAGCAGGATGCCGCCGATAAAACTGGTGATCGCGATGTTGCGCCAGAGCGGCGCGATCAGCGAGCTCTCGGCGACGCCGGCCACGATGGTCCAGCCGGTGAGCCGCGACCTCGTATAGACGGTGGACAACGCAATACCGTCGAGCGAAACCGTCGAGAGCGCGGCCTCCGGCGTGCGCAACATACTCTCATACAGTGTGCCGGTAGCCCGTTTGCCGAACGTCTCCGTAGGGTTCGGCGTGCGCGCGAACACGATGGCCCTGGTGTCGAGCAGGGAAACCGTCCACTCCCGGTCGGGCCGTTGCTTCTCGACCAGATCCTGAAAGATGCTGACCGGCGGGCTGAAGCAGAGGTCGTAGATCACTTCGCCGTCGCGGAGCACCGGAACCTCGACCGTGAGCACCTGCCGGCTGTTGATCGCGCCGGTGAACAGGTCGGAATACTGCGGCGACTTGGTCGCAAACACCTTTTCGATGATCTCCAGGTGGCCGCGTGGCTGCAGGCTGGCGGTGTCGTCCGTCGCGGAGGAGAACAACAGTCGGCCCTTGCGATCGGAGATCAGCACCAGGCCGCCCTTGCCGTACTGGTCCACGAAGCCGAGGGCGATGCGGCGGAAGTTCTGGAAGTCGTCGTTGCGCAGCGAATTCGTCAGCGCAAGCACTTGCAGGCCGCCGGTCATCCGCTGCACCTCGGAATCCAGCACGAGGCGCATGCTGCGCACGTTCTCCAGCACGCGGCGGGTCGCGTCGTTGCGGTCCTGCTTGTAATTGTAAACGGCAATACCGACCGCGAAGACGATCAGCGGCAACATCGTTCCCGTGACCAGAAGAGCGAGCCGGACCGGCAAAGTGAGCTTTGACAAACGCAGGCGTCCCGGTTCCAGCGCAAGGGAGCGCCGGATTTATGATTTTGGGAGACCATAAGGGCGGGATTTGCGCCGCGCCATAATTTTCGCGTCCGGACGAGCCCGCCCAGGGACAAGATTTGCAGCGCAGTCGGCGGCTGCGCCTCAGCTCATGCTGATTGCGGTCAGCAGCAGGCACATGGCGTACACGGCCGCCAGGCTGAGCCCGGCGATCCGGGCCTCTCGATATGATTTCATAACGTCAACTCCCAGAGAGGGAGGCCGCCTTCGAGGCGGCCCCCCTTACACCTGGATCAATCAATTTCCTGAACGACCGTGCGCGAGCCGGGATCCACGAGCATCACGCGATCGCCGGAGTAGACGTAGCGATACTTGGTCAGCGACGGACCCCAGTCTGCGGGAACGGCCTCGAGCTCGACATCGCCCGGCACGGCCGCGCCAACAACGATCTTTTCCTTCGTCGTCACCGGGCGAATGCGGTGCTCGGTGACGTAGGATTTGATCTTGGTTCGGTATTGCGGCTCGATCTGAACGGCCGCCGCGTGGCCGGTCCCGGTCGTCGTCACGACGGTCGATTGCGCGAAAGCACTGGTCGACATCAGGACCGCGGCGGCGGAAAGCAGGAACAACTTCTTCATCTCGTTCTCCTCGTTTGAATATGCGCCGCAACAACCCCTCATCACTGACTGCGTTCCCGGCTCAGGGAACAAATTGCCGCTTTTTCCCGTTTGTAGTTGACCGGGCTGAACGGCTCGGGCTCTGGAGGAGGACGACAAATGAAGTTGAAGATAGTAACTGCAGCACTGATGCTTGCCGCAATATCCCTGCCGGCGTTCGCCGCCGACGAGTTCTACGTCGTGCAGGACGTCAAGACCAAGAAGTGCACGATCGTCGACAAGAAGCCGACCGACACGTCCATGACCGTCGTCAGCCCGTCAGGCACGATCTACAAGTCGCGCACCGAGGCTGAAACCGGCATGAAGACCGTCAAGGTCTGCACGTCGAACTGAGGAGGATGACAAATGCCAGTTCTGATTCTCTGGGCCGTGCCGGCCGTGCTGGTGATCGGCGGCGGCATTTACCTGATCGGCCACATGCACTGAGCGGCAGTGGAAGGCGAGCGGGTCTGTGTGTGCAGCGCACAGGCCCGCAAGCCGTCTGTCGCCTGCGAGGGTCGAAGGCCCCCAGTTGCCGCGCAGCAAGTTGCAGTGCAGCAGTTCGCGAAAAGAAAAAAGGGTGGCCCTGCGACGAAGAGGACCTCCCACGCACGCGAAATGACTTCCGTCCCGGCGACGTTTTCCATACGCTTCCCTCTCGCAAGCCGCATACCGGCTGCGCTCACGGCCCGGCGACAGGGCCGGAGCATCAAAAAGGGAGGGGAGACGATGAAGCGAAGATCATTTCTCGCTGGGATCAGCGCGACCACTGCGGCGGCCGCGATTGGCATGCCGTCGATCGTCCGGGCGCAGTCGCCGATCACGCTGAACGGCGCGGTCCAGTTCAACGACGACCACGCTTTCAACAGGGCCCTGCTCCGGTTCGAAGAGCTGGTCAAGAAGTACTACGGCAAGCCTGTCAACTTCACGCTGCACAGGAACTCCTCGCTCGGCCTCGAAAAGCAGTATTTCGAGTACATGTCGCAGGGCAAGGCCGTCGATTACGGCATCGTCTCGCCGGCTCACATGTCGACCTTCGCCAAGGCGGCCCCGTTCATCGACGCGCCCTTCGTGTTCAAGGGCATCGAGCACATGAACAAGGTCGTCGAAGCCAATATCCTGGCGCCGATCGCCGACGAAGTCGCGGCCAAGGCCGAGGTCGTTCTGATCGGCTATTCCGGCGGTGGCATCCGCAACATCTTCGCCAACAAGCCGCTCAAGACTCTTGCCGACCTTAGGGGACTCAAGGTGCGCGTACAGGGCGCGCCGATCTGGTCCAAGACCTTTGCGGCCGTGGGCATGAGCCCGACGGTGATCGCCTATAACGAAATCTACAACGCGATCCAGAACGGCGTGATAGCGGCCGGCGAGAACGAGGCGGCCGGCGTCGAGGCGATGAAGTTCTACGAAGTGGCTCCGCATCTCAACCTGACCCAGCACGCTGTGTCGATACGGCCGATCTGCTTCTCGGTGAAGACGCTGAAGACCTTGCCCAAGGACTTGCAGGACGCGATCATGAAGGCCGGCAAGGAGGCCGGCGACTATGGTCGTCAACTGGAGTCGAGCGAAGAGGTCGTCAAGCTCGACACGCTGGAGAAGGCCGGCAAGCTCAAGCGCGTTCCCTTCGAGGAGCGGGACGCCATGAAGAAGCTCGCCGACCCCGTGATGGCCACCTACGCCAAGGAAATCGGCGCGGAAGGCATTTTCGAGAAGATCAACGTGGTCTGAGAACTCTCGCCGCCCACGCGACAGGACGTCGGGGCAAGCCGGACGGCTTGCCCCATTGCGTGATTGTGATCCCCCGGAGTCGTAATGACCGAAATATCGATGCCACCGAACCCGTCGCCATGGCGCCGAGCAACGGCGGCCTATGCAAAACTGCTGGAAATCCTGCTCGCCGCCTCTGTCGGCCTTCTGGTCATTCCGGTCACGTTGCAGATCATCTCGCGCTACACGCCTTTGATTCCGTCCTACATCTGGACCGAGGAAATGGCACGGTTCATGTTCATCTGGACGATCATGATCGGCGCCATGGTCGGCATCAGAGAGTCGCAGCATTTTGAAGTCGACGTCTGGCCTGACCTGTCACGCCGAAGCGAAGCCATGGTGCGGATTCTTGCGCGGCTCGGCGTGCTGGCGTTGGCGCTGGTGTTCGTATCCGCCGGCATCGAGTTCACCCGCTTTGCCTGGAACAGGACTTCGGAGCTGGCCGACCTGCCGCTTTGGCTGATCCACGTCGCCTGGCCGGTTGCCGGCGTGACCTGGATCGTGTTCGCCGGTGAACAGATTGTCGACGAGATGCGGATTCTGGTTGGGGCCAATCAATGAGCGGTAATGTTCTTTCTGCCGGACAGGCCGCGATGGTCCTGTTCGGGACTTTCGTTGGCCTGCTCATCATACGCGTGCCGGTCGCCTTCGCGCTTGGCCTTGCCTGCGTGCCGATCCTGCTGATCGAGCCGCATCTGTCGCTGATGACGCTCGCGCAGGAAACCTTCAACGCCTACAATTCGTTCATCCTGTTGGCGGTACCGTTCTTCCTGCTCACCGCCAATTTGATGAGCATCGGCGGCATCACCGACCGGCTGGTCGCGCTGTCCCGCTCGATGGTGGGGCACTGGCCGGGGTCGCTGGCGCAGATCAACGTCGTGCTGTCGGTGTTCTTTGCCGGCATCTCCGGCTCCTCCACCGCGGACGCGGCGAGCCAGTCCAAGATCTTCATCGATGCCCAGACCAAGGAGGGTTACGACCTCTCGTTCTCCATCGCCATCACCGCGGTCTCGGCCGTGCTCGCCGTCATCATCCCGCCCTCGATCCTGATGATCGTGTGGGGGCGGGCTGATCTCGACCTCGATCGCCGCGATGTATCTCGCGGGCATCGTGCCGGGATTGCTGATCGCGGGAGCGCAGATGGCGACAGTGCATATCTATGCCGTGCGACGAGGTTACCCGACCTATCCGAAGGACACCTGGAGGGAGATGTGCTGCGCCATCTGGCGCTCGATACCGGCGCTGCTGACGCCGTTCATCATCGTCGGCGGCATCCTGCTGGGGTGGTTCACCGCAACGGAGTCCGCCTGCGTCGCGGTGCTTTATTCCGTGGCGCTATCGACATTCTTTTACCGTGAAACCGGCGCGCGCGAACTCTACAGGGCTTTGCTCGACACCGGCCGTCTCGCGGGTGTCGCGCTGTTCTGCGTGGGCACCGCGAGCGCGTTCGGCTGGCTGCTGGCCTACTACAGGATCCCGCAGGAGCTGCTGGCCAACGTCTCGACCTGGGGCATGGGCGCGATCGGGGCCGGCTTCTTCATTGCGCTCTGCTTTCTGGTGGTGGGCTGCTTCCTCGACGCCATTCCGGCGATCATCATCGTCGGTACCGTTCTCGAACCGCTGGCGAAATCGGTTGACCTTCATCCGGTGCAGTTTGCGATCATCTCGATCGTCTCGCTGGCCTTCGGGTTGGTGACGCCCCCTTATGGCCTGTGCTTGATGATCGCCTGCTCGATCGCCGGGGTGCGGCTGCGCTATGCGCTGAAGGACACGGTGATCATGCTGATCCCCATGCTGCTCGTGCTGGCGGCACTCATCATTTGGCCCAGCGTTTCCCTGTTCCTGCCGCGCCTGATCGTGCCGGAGATGTTGAAATGAGCGGGGCTTGATCCCGCGGCTCTGATGCCGCGGGATCGGTGCATTTTGTCTAGAGATTGCTCTCGGTGATCGCGGCGTAGACCATGCTGCGCAGCTCGCGCCGGAGCGGGTAGGCGCTCGACGGCAGCACCTGCGTCATGAAGATGGTGATCAGTTCTTCGGCCGGGTCGATCCAGAACGACGTCGTGGCCGCGCCGCCCCAATTGTATTCACCGGGGCTGCCGGCGACCAATGTCTCGGCCGGGCGCATGGTCACGGCGAAGCCGAGGCCGAAGCCGATGCCGTTATAGGCAGCTTCCGCAAACAACGAGCGCGACACTTCCGGCAGCGCGCGTCCACCCGGAATGTGGTTGGCCGTCATCAGTGCCAGTGTCTTCGGCCCGATCAGCCTGACGCCGCCGAGCTCGCCGCCGTTGAGCAGCGCGCGGCAGAAGGTGAGATAGTCGGCCGTCGTCGAGCACAGCCCGCCGCCGCCCGAGATCAGGGACGGCGGTGACAGGAACGAGCTCTTGGTCGGATCATCCTGCAAGGTCAGGCCCTCGCGACGCTGGCCGGCATGGAAGGTCATGCCGCCACCCGGGTCGGCCGAGTAACAGGCGGCGAACCGGTGGGCCTTGGAAGCCGGCACGTGGAAATCGGTGTCGGTCATGCCGAGTGGATCGAGAATGCGTTGTTTCAGGAACTGCTCGAAGGGTACGCCGGAGATCTTGCCGACGAGGTAGCCGAGCACGTCGGTCGAAACCGAGTAGTTCCAGGCCTCGCCCGGCGAGAACTCCAGCGGGATTTTGGCAAGGCTCTCGATCATGGTCTGGAGCGTGCCGGATTTCTCGACCTCGCCGATCTTTTCAGCGCGATAGGCGGCATCGACGTTCGAGCGCTGCTGGAAACCGTAGGTGAGGCCGGAGGTGTGGCGCAGGAGGTCGACGATCAGCATCGGCCGCGACGGCGGCCGGGTCAGGAAGGAAGGCGCGGTGCCGGCAACGAACACGCCGAGATCCTTCCATTCCGGAATGTACTTGGCGACGGGCTCATCGATCGCAACGAGGCCTTGCTCGACCAGCATCATGAAGGCGACGCTGGTGAGCGGCTTGGTCATGGAATAGATGCGATAGATCGTGTCGTCCTTGACGGGCAGCTTGCGCTCGACGTCGGCAAAACCCTGCACCGTACTGTGGGCGATCTTGCCACGGCGATAGACCAGGAGATGCGTGCCCGGGAAGCGGCCGGCATCGATGTACCGGCTCTTCAGATGCGCATCGACGCGGTCGAGCGCCGCCTTGGACATGCCGACGGATTCGGGCGAGGCGGGGGTGGGGGCGAGCATCAGTTCCTCCGAGCAGTTTTGTCCGCCGTTGATAGCCGAAAAGGCGGTCTCATTCCAAGCCGGTCGCGCTTAACGCCGGCCGGCTGTTTGGTGTAGGCTTCGCCTTGGAACGCCTCCAAGCAGCCCAAAAGATCCCCAACGGGCCAATGAGAAAACGCAGGCAAACGCACCATGACCCAGTTCAACGAAACCGAACTCACCGAAGCCGTCGTCCGGAGCTTTGACCAGACACCTGACCCGCGCGCGAAATTCCTGCTCCAGGAATTGGTGAAATCGCTGCACGATTACGTGAGCAAGACCGGCGTCACCTTCGCGGAATGGGAATACGCCATCGATTTCCTGACCCGCACCGGCCAGAAATGCACGGACACCCGGCAGGAATTCATCCTCCTGTCCGACGTGCTCGGCGTCTCTATGCTGGTCGACGCAGTCAACCATCGCGAGCGCGAGGGCGCCACCCAGACCACCGTGCTCGGGCCGTTCTATGTCGGCGAGCACAAGGTGACGGCGCACGGCACCGACATCTCTCCGAACAATCAAACCGGCGAACGGATGTTCGTGCAGAGCCGTGTCACCGATCTCAAGGGCAAGCCGCTCGCGAATGTCCCTGTCGACGTCTGGCACGCTGACGATGACGGCTTCTACGACTCGCAGAAGCCGAACTATGACGAGGTCGGCGCCTCGGCGCGGGCGCGCTTCATCACCGACAGCGATGGCCGCTTCTTCTTCCGCACCATCCTGCCGTGCAGCTATCCGATCCCGACCGACGGCCCGGTCGGCGAGATGATCGTGCAGACCAACCGCCACCCGATGCGCCCGGCGCATGTGCACTTCCTGGTCAATGCCAAGGGCTACGAGCCGCTGATCACCCACGTCTTCATGGACGGCGACAAATATCTGGATTCCGACGTGGTGTTCGGCGTGAAGGACGACCTCGTCGCCAAGGTCGAGCCGCGCAAGGATGCGGCGATGCCCGACGGCAGCAAGGCGAACGGGCAGTGGCATCTGATGAGCTACGAATTTCACCTCAAGCCCGGCGGCGGCAGGGCGCCGAAGCCGCTGGGGACAAAGGCGGAGGAGCACGCCTGACCGTCAGGTGCGAGCAGCGCGCGCCGCCCTCTCATCTCCCGATAAAGGCCGCCAGCTCGTCAGGCGTCCCCATCGGAAAGGCTTCTTTCATGAAGTCGAGGAAGGCGGAGACGCGCGCGCTCAACAGCCGGCGCGATGGATAGAGCGTCCACAATGCGATCTCCGGTCCGTCGATGTCGCCCCAATGCACCAGCGTGCCGGCAGCCAGGTCGTGACTGACCAGTGATACCGGAAGGCGTGCGGCGCCGACGCCGGCCCGGACCGCATCGCGGGACCATGACGAGCGATGACAGGCGAAGGACCGGATCAATCGCGATGCGCGATTGTCCACTTGGCACCGTCACGTCCCAGCTTGTTTTCCGGTCGCCCGCTCCGCGCATGACAGCCGGCACAGCGATACCCTCCCTCGGCCGTTTCAGGTTCGGGCTCGCCACCACCACCAGCCGATCGCGCAGAAAGATTCGTCCGACAAGGCTGTCATCCGGATCGGGATTGACCCGAATGACGAGGTCATAGCCTTCCTCCACCATGTCGACGGAGCGATCTTCCGTCGTGACCTCAAGACGGATCTCCGGATATCTGAGCGCGAATCCGGCCGCGAGGTTTCCCATCGCAGTCTGCGAGAACAGCATAGGCGCGCTGATCCGCAAGCGCCCCCGCGGCCTGTCCCCACCCGACGCGATTGCTGTCGCCGTCTCGTCGAGCTCGGTGAGCAAGGCTCCCGTCCGCTCGTAAAGGGCGCGCCCTTCTTGCGTGAGTTTCAGGGTGCGCGCGCCGCGCTCGAACAGGCGGAGGTCGAGGGCGGCCTCCAGCTCGGCGACCCGCCGGGACAGGGTGGCTTTCGGGCGGCCGGCGGCCCGTGCGGCCCGTCCGAACCCGCCGTGCCGGGCAACGAGATTGAAATCGGCGAGTGCGAGCAGGTCCATTGTTCCACCAGTGAGACAGTCTGTCCAAATATAGCGGCTATCGGTTCTTTTGTGGATCACTAATTTCCCGGATGTCTTCTGACCCAACCCGGAGTGATCCCCATGACCATCCTCGTTACCGGTGCAACCGGCACCATCGGCCGCCACGTCGTCGAACAGCTCGTCAAGCGCGGCGCCGATGTCCGTGCTCTCGCCCGCGAGCCTGCCAAGGCAAACCTCCCGGCAGGCGTTACCGTCGTGCAGGGCGACCTGCTCGACGTCGACGCGCTCCGCAGCGCGTTCGAGGGCGTCTCGACCCTGTTCCTGCTCAACGCGGTGGTGCCGGATGAATTCACGCAGGCGCTGATCGCGCTCAACGTGGCCCGCGACGCCGGCGTCGAGCGGGTCGTGTACCTCTCGGTGATCCACAGCGATCGCTACGTCAACGTCCCGCACTTTGCCGGCAAGTTCGGCGTCGAGCGGATGATCGAGCAGATGGGCTTCAACGCCACCATCCTGCGCCCCGCCTATTTCATGAACAACGATGTCACGATCAAGGACGTGGTGAGCGGATACGGAATCTATCCGATGCCGATCGGCAGCAAGGGGCTCGCCATGATCGATGCGCGCGACATCGGCGAGATCGCGGCCCTCGAGCTCATCCGTCGTGAGCGCGCCGCAACGCCGCTTCCGCTCACGCGCATCAATCTCGTCGGCCCTGATACGCTGACCGGCGCGAAAGCCGCCGCCGTCTGGTCGGAGGTGCTGGGCCGCACGATTGCCTATCCCGGTGACGATACCGCCGGCTTCGAGAAGAGCCTCAGGCAGTTCATGCCGAGCTGGATGGCTTATGACATGCGGCTGATGAGCGAACGTTTCCTCACTGAGGGAATGGTCCCGGAGGCCGGCGACGTCGAGCGGCTGACCGCGCTGTTGGGCCGTCCGCTGCGCTCCTATCGCGACTTCGTCTCCGAGATCACGGCCACTGCCTGACGGCAGGGGCACGTCCCCATCACGACAACGAGGAATGCTATCATGATCTCTTCAACCGCCACTGTTCCGGTGAATCCGGAAGGCGCAACGAAGATATTGGTGCTTGGAGCGACCGGTGCCACCGGTCGCCTGATCGTCAACCAGGCGGTGGCGCGAGGCTACGATGTCACCGTGCTGGTGCGTTCCGCTGAGAAGGCACGTGACATCACGGGGGCGAAGCTCATCATCGGAGACGCCCGCGATGAAACAGCCCTGCGCGAAGCCCTCAAAGGCCGTGATGCCGTGGTCAGTGCGCTGGGTACATCGGTAAGCCCGTTCCGCGAGGTGACGCTTCTCTCGACCGCGACGCGCGCGCTCGTGAGCGCGATGAAGGCCGAGCAGGTCTCGCGGCTGGTTTGCATCACGGGGATGGGCGCCGGCGACAGTGCCGGGCATGGCGGCTTTATCGCCGACAACGTGTTCTTTCCGCTTCTCCTGAAGAAGGTGTACGCCGACAAGGACCGGCAGGAAGCCATCGTCAGGGAGAGCGGGCTGGACTGGGTCCTGGTTCGCCCCTCGATCCTGAACAACAAGCCCGGGCGCGGGCCGATCCGGGCCCTGACGGATCTTTCGGGCTTCCATGGCGGCAGCATTGCGCGCGAAGACGTTGCGACATTCGTGCTCGATCAGGTGCGCAACGATACTTGGCTGCATCGCTCTCCGCTCATCACGTGGTGACGCTTGCGTGGCGACACTCCTGATCAGCGCGCATGCAACATCGCAAGCAGGACCACGACGACGCAGGCGAGCGCCGCCGTGGTCAATTTCCAGAACATCAGCGGGCTGCGCTCCAAAAGCGGCGTGATCCGCGTGTCGAGATAGGCCGGATTGGGCGTCCGAAGCTCGAACACGAATTCAGACAAATCCTCGTGCCGCTTGTAGGGATCCGGATGCAGCGCACGTCTGAGCGCGCCGTCGACCCAGGCAGGCACGTTGCTGTCGTCGTCGGCCGGGCGATATTTGAGCCTCCGCACGTCCGCCTTGCGCCGGATCCTCGCGATTTGCGTGCCATAGGGCAGCTTTCCCGTCAGCATCTGGTAGCAGATCACGGCCAGCGAAAACATGTCGGAGCGCGGCGAGCCGCCTTGCCCAAGAAAATATTCCGGCGCCGTGTACTGGACCGTTCCCAGAATTTCGTCGGTCTCGTCCTGCGGGGCCGCCTCCGCGACGCCTGCCACCTTGACCGATCCGAAGTCGATGATCTTCGCGGTGCCGGTCTTGTCGATCAGGATGTTGTCGGGCCTGAGGTCCTGATGCAGCATTTCCATGCGATGGAAGGCGCGCAGGCCCGCGGCGATCTGCTCGACCAGTCCGCGGACGGTTTCGAGATCGGGGCGTGGATTGTCCGTCATCCATTGCCGCAAGGTCTGACCTTCGACGAATTCGGTCGCGACATAGAGATAGCCACGCCGTTTCGACTGCGACAACGGCTTCAGCACATGCGGGCTGTCGATCCGGCGCGCGATCCACTCCTCCATCAGGAAGCGTTTGAGGTATGCGGCATTGTCGCGCAAATCGATCGAGGGAAGCTTCAGCGCGACCGGCTCCTCGGTCACCGCGTCGACGGCAAGGTAGATGTGGCTGCGGCTGCTGGCGTGGATTTCGCGGACGATCCTATAGCCGTCGAAGATGGCCCGCGGCTCCGGCAGCGGGGGAAGCGGCAGCTGGGTGGTCTGGTTGAAGATGCCGGCCGGCTCGCGCTGCGGCACCGCATCGACGCGGAGGATCTGGACCGTGATGTTGTCGTCGCTGCCGCGCCGGTAGGCTTCCTCGACGATTGCCTTCGCCGCTCCGTCGAGCTCGGCTGCATGCTCGCTGAGCGCGCTCGTGATGAAACGCGCGTCGACGAATTCATAGGCGCCGTCGGTCGCCAGCAGGAACGTGTCGCCAGTCTCGATCTCGAAACTCTGATAGTCGATCTCGAGCTGCGGATTGATGCCGAGCGCACGGCCGAGATAGGTCTGCTCCGAGGACACGATGATCCGGTGATCATCGGTCAGCTGCTCGAGCGCCTTGCCCGCCACGCGGTAGACGCGACAGTCGCCGACGTGAAAGATGTGCGCGGTGGTCGCCTTGATGACCATGGCGCTCAGGGTGCAGACATAACCCTTGTCGCGGTCATAGGCATATTGGCTCTTGCGCGTCTGCGCGTGCAGCCAGGAATTGGTCGCGTCCAGCACCCGACGGGCGGAGGTCTTCACCGTCCAGGATTCCGACGTGCAGTAATAGTCCATCAGGAAGCTCTTGACCGCCGACTCGCTGGCGATCTGGCTCACCGTGCTGCTCGAGATGCCGTCGGCGAGGACGGCCGCAATGCCTTTCAGGCTCAGCATCGGTTCGTCCGGAACGAGGACGCCGTGAAAATCCTGGTTGATGGGCTTGCGACCCTTGTCGGAATGCTGGCCGACCGAGATCTGAAGTCCGCGGGTCATCGTCATCACCGGCAAAAGGAGAGCCTCACCCTGATCGGGCGAGGCTCTCCTGTCGAGACGTATCAGGCCGCGACGCGGGGCGAGGTGGCCTTGCCCGCCTGGCGCTTCGGCTGGGTCAAGACGTGCGTGGCGTAGAGGGTCATGCCGGTGAAGGCGAGGCCGCCGACGAGATTGCCGAGCACCGTCGGGATCTCGTTCCAGATCAGATAGTCCATGATCGAAAACTTCGCGTGCAGCATCAGGCCGGAGGGGAACAGGAACATGTTCACGACGGAATGTTCGAACACCATGTAGAAGAACACCAGGATCGGCATCCACATCGCGATGACCTTGCCGGGGACCGAGGTGGAGATCATGGCGCCGACGACGCCGGTCGAGACCATCCAGTTGCAGAGCATTCCGCGGATGAACAGCGTCGCCATGCCGGCCGCGCCGTGCGCGGCGTAGCCGAGCGTGCGGCCTTCGCCGATATTGCCGATCGCCGTGCCGACCTTGTCCGGATCCTGCGTGAAGCCGAAAGTCGTGACGAAGGCCATCATGAAGGCCACCGTCAGGGCGCCTGCGAAATTGCCGACGAAGACGAGGCCCCAGTTCCGCAGCACGCCGCCGAAGGTGACGCCCGGGCGCTTGTCGATCAGCGCCAGCGGCGCCAGCACGAACACGCCGGTCAAAAGGTCGAAGCCCAACAAATAGAGCATCGAGAATCCGACCGGGAACAGCAGCGCGCCGATCAGCGGCTGCCCCGTGTTCACGTTGATGGTGACGGCAAACCAGGCGGCGAGCGCGAGGATGGCGCCGGCCATATAGGCGCGGATGATGGTATCGCGGGTGGACATGAAGACTTTGGACTCGCCCGCATCCACCATCTTGGTGACGAATTCCGAAGGCGCGAGATACGACATCAATGGTTCCTTTTGCTTCCTTGTGAGATCGACACACTCTGCGTGAGCGCGACTGAACATCATTGGCCGTGCGGGCTGGTTGCCGCGCGTAAGCCGGAGAGATTTGGAAGCTCTGGGAATCGCGTCACGAGGATGAAGCCGGGAGGGCCGCGAAGCAGATGAGCTTCCGTGCTGCAGCCGCCTGAGGCTGCAGCATTGCGGTCGAGCCGCAGTCTTCGTTGACGCGAAATTTAATGCAAATTGCGTGCCGCGCGTTGGGCTCATAAGAACTGAGCGATATCAATAACATATAGCTTTTCATGACTCGGCTTTTGCGGGCCGAGTGGCCTGTTGCTTAAGCGGCTGCACAACTCTTGTGCGCCGCACAAATGTTGAGCAGGTCGCAAATTTCACGAGCGGAGCAGACCTGCGACAGACTGGCGCGGCATACATAAGCTATTGATATCGTTTTGTTTTCAGCTGCGTCACGCTTGGCATGAAGCTTGAATAGTTCCAAGCCGACGCCATTGAAGCCGTCCCGCGAGACTTCTCATCCGAATTGCCGACGCCACCAGACGGGGGTCTCCCCGTCGCGCGTTCGCATGCGCTGCTTCAGGCGTCGCCGGACGGACGGGCTGCTCGTGTGCACTGACACAATCATTCTGCAACGACGCAAAGGACGACACCGCCTATGACCAAGCGCACCCGCCGGCCGTCGGACACTGGCCTCAGCCGCCGTCAATTGTTGAAGGCCGCCGGTTCGACCGCCGCACTCCTGGCCGCCGTGAAGCTGAATTTCCCAGCCGGCGCCTTCGCGCAGGACGCCGGACCGGAGGTCAAGGGCGCAAAGCTTGGCTTCATCGCGCTGAGCGATGCCGGCCCCTTGTTCGTCGCCAAGGACAAGGGCCTGTTCGCCAAATACGGCATGCCCGACACCGACGTGCAGAAGCAGGCCTCCTGGGGCACCACGCGGGACAATCTCGTGCTCGGCTCGGAAGGCAACGGCATCGACGGGGCGCATATCTTGACCCCGATGCCGTATCTGATCTCGGCCGGCAAGGTGACGCAGAACAACCAACCGACGCCGATGTACATCCTGGCGCGGCTCAATCTCGACAGCCAGTGCATCTCCGTTGCCAGTGAATATGCCGACTTGAAGCTCGGCGTCGACGCCACGCCCTTCAAGGCGGCGCTGGAGAAGAAGAAGGCCTCGGGCAAGGCCGTGAAGGCCGCGATGACCTTCCCCGGCGGCACGCACGACCTCTGGCTCCGCTATTGGCTTGCCGCCGGCGGCATCGATCCGGACAAGGACATCGAGACCATCGTGGTGCCGCCTGCGCAGATGGTGGCCAACATGAAGGTCGGCACGATGGACTGCTTCTGCGTCGGCGAGCCCTGGAACCTGCAGCTGATCCACCAGAACATCGGCTACACCGCGATCACGACCGGCGAGCTCTGGAACAAGCACCCGGAAAAATCCTTCGGCATGCGCGCCGCCTTCGTCGACAAATATCCGAAGGCCGCGAAGGCGCTGCTGATGGCGGTGATGGAAGCGCAGCAATGGTCCGACAAGGCCGAGAACAAGGCCGAGCTTGCCGCCATCATGGGTAAGCGGCAGTGGATGAACTGCCCCGTCGAAGACGTGCTCGACCGCACCGCCGGCAAGTTCGACTACGGCCTTCCGGGCAAGGTGGTCGAGAATTCGCCGCATATCATGAAGTATTGGCGCGACTTCGCCTCCTATCCGTTCCAGAGCCACGACCTCTGGTTCCTCACCGAGGACATTCGCTGGGGCAAGTATGAGGCGAATTTCGACACCAAGGCGCTGATCGCCAAGGTCAACCGCGAAGACATGTGGCGCGACGCGGCCAAGACGCTCGGCATCGCAAGCGCCGAGATCCCGACCTCCACCTCGCGCGGCAAGGAGACCTTCTTCGACGGCAAGGTGTTCGATCCGGAAAATCCGGCTGCCTATCTGAAGTCGCTCGCGATCAAGCGCGTCGAAGTCTGATGGAGCCAGCGGCCGCCTGCGGGCGGCCGCACCGTCTTTTGCAGCCGGAGAGATATTGCGATGAACATGCCCGCTACCAAGATCGAGGTTGAGACCGCGAAGCTCGCGAGCGCTGCCGCGCCGGTCGTCGCGATGACGCCGAAGCGGCCGCCGCGTTCGGAGACTTACGCGCGGATGGCGCGGGAGACTGCCGTGCGCGTCATCCCGCCGCTGGTCGTGATCGCGCTCTTGCTTCTGGTGTGGGAGCTGGTCTGCCGCCGCGCCGGCTCGGCACTGCCGCCGCCGTCGAAGGTGTTCAAGGACACGAAGGAATTGATCCTCGATCCGTTCTTCGATCATGGCGGCATCGACAAGGGGTTGTTCTGGCACCTCTCCGCCAGCCTCCAGCGCGTCGCCTTCGGCTATTCGCTCTCGGCGATTGCCGGCATTGCGCTCGGCGTGCTGGTCGGGCAATCGGTCTGGGCGATGCGCGGGCTCGATCCGCTATTCCAGGTCTTGCGCACGATCCCGCCGCTGGCCTGGCTGCCGCTGTCGCTCGCCGCGTTCCGTGACGGACAGCCCTCGGCGATCTTCGTCATCTTCATCACCTCGATCTGGCCGATCATCATCAACACCGCGGTCGGCGTCCGCAACATCCCGCAGGATTATCGCAACGTCGCGGCGGTGGTGCAGCTCAACCCGCTCGAATTCTTCGCCAAAATCATGATTCCGGCCGCCGCCCCCTACATCTTCACCGGGCTTCGCATCGGCATCGGTCTCTCCTGGCTCGCCATCGTTGCGGCCGAGATGCTGATCGGCGGCGTCGGCATCGGCTTCTTCATCTGGGACGCCTGGAACTCCTCGCATATCAGCGAAATCATCCTGGCGCTGTTCTATGTCGGCATCATCGGCTTCGTGCTCGACCGCCTGATCGCGGGCGCCGGCAAGATCGTCACCCGCGGTACCGCGCTGAACTGAAGGGGAAGCACATGACCGCTTATCTGAAGCTCGACCACATCGACAAGATTTTTACCCGCGGCGCTGCCTCCACCGAGGTGCTGAAGGATATCAATCTCACCATCGAGAAGGGCGAATACGTCTCGATCATCGGCCATTCCGGCTGCGGCAAGTCGACCCTGCTCAACATCATCGCAGGCCTGACCAACGCCACCACCGGCGGCGTGCTGCTGGAGAACCGCGAGGTGAACTCGCCGGGGCCGGATCGTGCGGTGGTGTTCCAGAACCACAGCCTGCTGCCCTGGCTGACCGTGTACGAGAACGTCCGGCTCGGCGTCGACAAGGTCTTTGCCAAGACCAAGAAGCGCGCCGAACGCGATGCCTGGGTCATGCACAATCTCAACCTCGTGCAGATGGCCCATGCCAAGGACAAGCGGCCCTCGGAAATCTCCGGCGGCATGAAGCAGCGTGTCGGCATTGCCCGCGCGCTTGCCATGGAGCCGAAAGTATTGCTGCTCGACGAGCCTTTCGGCGCGCTCGACGCCCTGACCCGTGCGCATTTGCAGGATTCGGTGATGGCGCTGCATCAGAAGCTCGGCAACACCATTTTGATGATCACCCACGACGTGGACGAGGCGGTGCTGCTGTCCGACCGTATCGTCATGATGACGAACGGGCCGAGCGCGCGCATCGGCGAGGTGCTGGAGGTGCCGCTGGCGCGCCCGCGCAAGCGGCTCGATCTCGCGACCAACACGACTTATCTCAAGTGCCGGCAGCGCGTGCTCGAATTCCTCTATGAGCGTCACCGCTTCGTCGAGGCCGCGTAAACGCGTCACCAACAGGTGCTGACGCCACGCCTAATTTTGAATCATCAAGCTCAATCCTTGTGCGCCGCACAGGGATTGAGCGAATCGCAAAATTTGCGTGCGAAATAGTCCTGCAAAAATTCGGAGCACTCCGAACAAGCGCCTGAATTTCCTGCGTTTCCGGAATGCGCGCAGTTGGCACGGAAATTGAAGCACCAACTGCGACGCCAACGACGACGTCCCTCAACATCATCAATCAGCATCGTAACTCGCCACCGGGGTGAAGCCTCGGAGCGCGCCTCCGTGGCCGGAGGCTGAGCCTGCAACGACGCAGCGGTGAGCCTGGAAGGGATACTCAATGACGAAGAATCCAACTTGGATTTCCGACTGGCGCCCCGAAGATGAGGCGTTCTGGAACGCGACTGGCAAGACGATCGCGCGACGCAACCTGATCTGGTCGATCGTGGCCGAACATATCGGCTTCTCGGTCTGGCTGATCTGGAGCATCGTCACCACCAAGCTGCCGCAGGCGGGCTTCCACTACACCACCGACCAGCTGTTCCAGCTCGTCGCGGTGCCCGGGCTGATCGGCGCGTTGATGCGCTTTCCCTATACCTTCGCGGTGACGACCTTCGGCGGTCGCAACTGGACCATTTTCAGCGCGGCAATCCTGTTCATTCCGACGCTCTCTCTCGCCTATTTCGTCGGCCAGCCCGACACGCCGTTCTGGCTGATGCTGCTGATTGCCTCGACCGCCGGTCTCGGCGGCGGCAATTTTGCCTCCAGCATGACCAACATCTCGTTCTTCTTCCCCGACCGGATGAAGGGGTGGGCGCTGGGACTGAATGCAGCTGGCGGCAATATCGGCGTCTCCAGCGTGCAGCTCCTGACCCCGATCCTGATGACGCTCGCCGTCATCAACCTGTTCCAGGCAACGCCGGTCGATGGTGTTTTTCTTCAGAATGCCGGCCTGATGTGGGTGCTGCCGATCGCGATCGCGGTGTTCGGCGCAGTGTTCTTCATGAACAACCTGACCACGGCCAAGTCGTCGATCAAGAACCAGCTCGCGGTGGTCAAGCGCAAGCACACCTGGATCATGGCGTATCTCTATATCGGCACGTTCGGCTCCTTCATCGGCTACTCGGCGGCATTTCCGCTGCTGATCAAGACCCAGTTCCCGCAAGTCACGATTGCGATCGCGTTCCTGGGACCGCTGGTCGGCTCGCTGTCGCGGCCGCTCGGCGGCTGGCTTGCCGACAGGATCGGCGGCTCGGTCATCACGTTCTGGAATTTCATCGTGATGGCCGGCGCGACGATCGGCGTGCTCTACTTCGTCGGGCACAAGGATTTCATCGGCTTCCTGTCGATGTTCCTGGTCCTGTTCGTGACGACGGGCATCGGCAACGGCTCGACCTATCGCATGATCCCCTCGATCTTCCGCGAGCAGAATCTGTTCAGGGTGCGCGGCAAGGGCGATACGGAGCGCGCGGCCGCCTTGAAGACGGCGAGCATCGAGAGCGGTGCTGCGGTCGGCTTCATCGGCGCGGTCGGTGCCGTCGGCGGCTATCTGATCCCGACCGGGTTCGGCAAGTCGATCGCGCTGACCGGTGGACCGCAGCTCGCGCTCGCGATCTATCTCGGCTTCTACGCCTCCTGTCTCGCGCTGACCTGGTGGTTCTATCTGCGTCGCAGCCCGCAGGGCGAAGGCGCCTCAAGCCTCGCCGGCGCGCGAGTTTAACACTTGGTACGAATCTCGCTTCTCCCCGTACGCGGGGAGAAGCATTGCCCGACAGTTTGACAATGAACCTGGTTCGCAATGGCGCGCACCAAGGCAAACCCAACAGGCAGGAGAACATCATGACGCCAGAACAGATCACCCTCGTCCAACAGAGCTTCGCCAAGGTCGCGCCGATTTCCGCGCAGGCCGCGGTGCTGTTCTACGATCGCCTGTTCGAGGTGGCGCCGTCCGTGCGCGCGATGTTCCCCGAGGACATGAGCGAGCAGCGCAAGAAGCTGATGGGCATGCTCGCCGCCGTCGTCGGCGGTCTGTCGAACCTGGACTCGATTCTTCCCGCGGCGTCAGCGCTTGCGAAGCGTCACGTCGCCTACGGCGCCAAGGCCGAGCACTACCCCGTGGTCGGCGCGACCTTGCTGTGGACCCTGGAGAAGGGCCTCGGCGAAGCCTGGACGCCCGAACTCGCTACCGCCTGGACCGACGCCTACGGCGTGTTGTCCGGCTACATGATTTCCGAGGCCTACGGCGCACAGTCGCAGGCCGCCGAATAGGAGATGCGTTGTGAGTGAACCGCTGGTCATCGTCGGTAACGGTATGGCGGCCGCGCGTCTGGTCGACGAGCTCGCCAAGACCTCGCTCGGCCGCTACGCGGTCGCCGTGATCGGCGAAGAGCCGCGGCTCGCTTACAACCGCGTTCTGCTCTCCTCCGTGCTGGCCGGCGAGACCGGCTCGCACGAGATCGAACTGCGGCCCGCCGACTGGTGGCGCCATCGCGGCGTCACGGTGCGCTACGGCTATCGCGTCACCGAGATCGATACCGGCCGACGCGAGCTCAAGATCGAAGGCGAAGAAAGCATGGAATATTCCAAGCTCGTGCTCGCCGTCGGCTCGACGCCGCTGCGGCTCAACGTGCCGGGCGCCAATCTCGTCGGCGTGCACACCTTCCGCGACACCCGCGACGTCGATCTGCTGCTGACGCTCGCTGCCGCAAGGAAGCGCGTCGTCGTGGTCGGCGGCGGTCTGCTCGGACTCGAAGCGGCTTACGGCCTTGCCAAGGCCGGAGCGCCCGTGACGCTGCTGCACCTGATGGACCGGCTGATGGAGCGCCAGCTCGATGCACCCGCTGCCGACCTGCTCAAGACGCTGGTCGAGCGCAAGGGCATTCGCATCCTGCTCAATGCATCCACAGCGCGCATCCACGGCGAGGGCCATGTCGAAGCGGTCGAGCTTGCCGACGGCAGCCGCATCGAGGCCGATGCCGTGATCTTCGCCGCCGGCATCAGGCCCAACATTGCCCTCGCCAAGGACGCCGGCATCGCCGTCAACCGCGGCATCGTCGTCAACGACGAGATGCAGACGGCGTCACCCGATATCTACGCGCTCGGCGAGTGCGCCGAGCATCGCGGCACCTGCTACGGCCTCGTCGAGCCTGCTTACGAGCAGGCGCGCGTGCTGGCGCGACATCTCGCCGGCCGTCCCGCGGCCTATCAGGGCAGCGTGGTCTCGACCAATCTGAAGGTGTCGGGGGTCAGCGTGTTCTCCGCCGGCGACTTCATGGGCGGGGAGGGCAGCGAGAGCCTCGTGCTGTCGGACCGCAGGCGTGGCACCTACAAGAAGCTCGTCATCGCCGAGGGCCGGCTCACCGGCGCCCTGCTGATCGGCGATACCGTCGATGCGCTCTGGTATCTCGAACTGATCCGCAACCGCGAAAAGGTGGCGGCGATCCGCGCCGACATGATGTTCGGCCGCGCGCTCGCGCGTCCTTCCAAAGCGGCTTGATTGAGGCGGCTTGATATGACGGCGATCGATCCCACGCTCCGTGCCACCAAGACGACCTGTCCGTATTGCGGCGTCGGCTGCGGCGTGCTCGCGACGCCGGACGGCAAGGGCGGCGCGGCGATCGCGGGCGATTCCGATCATCCTGCCAATTTCGGCCGGCTGTGCTCCAAGGGCTCGGCGCTCGGCGAGACCGTCGGGCTGGAAAGTCGGCTGCTCTATCCGATGATCCGCTGCAAGGGCGTGCTCGAACGCGTCGCCTGGAGCGATGCGCTCGATCACGTCGCCCACCGCATGCAGCACATCGTCGCGCGCGACGGCGCCGACGCGGTCGCATTCTATCTCTCCGGCCAGCTCCTGACCGAGGACTATTACGTCGCCAACAAGCTGATGAAGGGCTTTGTCGGCACCGCCAACGTCGACACCAATTCGCGGCTCTGCATGTCGTCCTCGGTCGCCGGTCACCGCCGCGCCTTCGGCGCCGACACCGTGCCCGGCTGCTACGAGGATCTCGACCAGGCCGATCTTCTGGTGTTCGTCGGCTCGAATGCCGCCTGGTGCCATCCCGTGCTGTTCCAGCGTATGTTGAAGAACCGTGGGGAGCGCGGCGCCCGCATGATCGTGATCGATCCGCGCCGCACCGACACCGCGACCGACGTCGATCTGTTCCTGGGCCTCAAGCCGGGGACCGACACGGCGCTGTTCTCCGGCCTGTTGGTTCACCTCGCCGACAATGGTGCGCTCGATCAGGATTACATCGCGCAAAACACGTCGGGCTTTGACGACGCGCTGGCGCGCGCCCGCAGCATCGCCGGCAGCGTCACCGCGACCGCACTGGCGACCGGCCTTTCCGAGCAGGACGTTGCCACCTTCTTCAAGATGTTCCGCGACACGCCCCGCGTCGTCACGCTGTACTCGCAAGGTGTCAACCAGTCGGCGCAGGGCACCGACAAGGTCAACGCGATCCTGAACTGCCATCTTGCCACGGGCCGCATCGGCAAGCCCGGCGCCTCGCCGTTCTCGCTCACCGGCCAGCCCAACGCGATGGGCGGTCGCGAGGTCGGCGGCCTCGCCAACCAGCTCGCCGCACACATGAACTTCACGCCGCCGGACATCGATCGCGTGCGGCGGTTCTGGAAGGCGCCGCGCATCGCCACCCATGAAGGGTTGAAGGCGGTGCAGCTGTTCGAAGCCATCAACCGCGGCGAGGTCAAGGCGCTGTGGGTGATGGGCACCAACCCCGCCGTGTCGCTGCCCGACGCCGACTTCGTGCGCGAGGCGCTGAAGAAGCTCGAGTTGTTCGTGGTCTCCGAGAACGTGCTCTCCAACGATACGGTCGATGCCGGCCCGCACGTGCTGCTGCCGGCGCTCGCCTGGGGCGAGAAGTCAGGCACCGTCACCAATTCCGAGCGCCGCATCTCGCGCCAGCGTTCGTTCCTGCCGGCGCCCGGCGAGGCACGGCCGGACTGGTGGATCCTGAGCGAAACCGCAAAACGCCTCGGCTTCGGTGACAGTTTCAGTTACAAATCCGCCGCCGACATCTTCCGCGAGCACGCAGCGCTCTCGGCGTTCGAGAACGACGGCAGCCGCGACTTCGATATCGGTGCGCTGACCACGCTGTCGGATGAAGCCTTCGATGCCTTGAAGCCTGTGCAGTGGCCCGCGCGCGAAGGCGAGGCGCCCGGCGAGCGCTTTTTCGCGGCCGGCGGCTTCTTCACCAACGACGGCAAGGGCCGGTTTGTCGCACCGGAGGTGCCGGCGCTGCGTGGCGAGACCGGACCGTCGCGGCCGCTGCGGCTCAATACCGGGCGCATCCGCGACCAGTGGCACACCATGACGCGCACGGGCCTCAGCCAGCGGCTCGGCGCGCATCTGCCCGAGCCGTTCGTCGAGATTCATCCCGACGATGCCAACAAATACAACATTGTCCATGACGGCTATGCCCGCATCACGACCGACTATGGCCAGTGCACTCTCAAGGCCGTCGTCAGCGACCGCCAGCAGCGCGGCACGCTGTTCGCGCCGATCCACTGGAGTGCGATGAACGCCTCGCACGGTCGCGTCGGGGCGCTGGTTGCACCGTTCACCGATCCGTTCTCGGGGCAGCCGGAGTCCAAGGCGACACCGGCGGCGATTTCGCCTTATGAATACGTCTTCCGCGGCTTTGCGTTGTCGCGCAAGCAGCTGGAGCTGCCGCCAAACCTGATGTGGACCCGCGTCACTGTTACCGGCGGCTTCGGCTATCTCTTCGCCGACAATGCGGACCTGTCGCGCTGGCCGGCCTGGCTCGGTGGCGTTGCCGGCGAGGACGTCGCCGACTATCGCGACTTCGGCGGCGGCGTTTATCGCGCGGCGTCGTTTGCCGGCGACCGCATCGAAACCTGCCTGTTCGTCGGCCCCGCGCATGATGCCGGCGACTGGGAGGTGGTGAAGAGCCTGTTCGTCGCCGACCACGTCACCGACGAGCAGCGGCGTATGCTGCTGTCGGGCAAGTCCAGCGAGGGCGCGGCTTCGACCGGTCCGGTCGTCTGCGCCTGCTTCGGCGTCGGCCGCGGCACCATCTGCGACACCATCGTCGCAGGCGCGCGCACGGCCGCCGAGATCGGCGCAAAGCTCAAGGCCGGCACCAATTGCGGCTCCTGCATCCCCGAGCTGAAGCGCCTGATTGCGACCACCGAGGTGGCGCCAGTGAAGCAGGCGAAAGTCGCGGGCGCGGCGGGGTAGGGGTCTCTCATCATCGTCGTCCTGGCGAAAGCCAGGACCCATTACCCCGGTCAGCGTTTGTCGAAGCCCGTTGTGGCCACTATCACCCGTAACAACTTCTCCCTGTGGTAATGGGTCCTGGCTCCCGTGCGCAATTGCGCACTAGGCCAGGACGACCCCGAGAGCGTGGTGAAGCTGTCGCGCGGATCGACGGCCTTTGCTTTGTGCCCTATGCTGCCGCGCACTCCGCCAGTTCAACAAAGATAACAACAATGATGTACCTGGAAACGCCGCCGCGCCTGATCGAGACCAGGCTCTTCTCCGCCATGCCCGACAAATTCCGCCGCAAAGGCGAGCGGACGGATTGGGCCGATGCCAACCGGCCGGCCGTGCCGACAGACTCCTTCATCGAGGGCCCGTCGTTCGACAAAGATGGCACTCTCTACATCGTCGACATTCCCTTCGGCCGCATCTTCCGCATCGCGCCCGACGGCGAATGGTCGCTGGCGATTGAATATGAGGGCTGGCCGAACGGACTGAAGATCGCGGCGGACGGCCGCATCCTGGTCGCCGACTACAGGCACGGCATCATGGAGTTCGACGCCAAGGCAGGGCGGATGGCGCCGGTGCTGACCTCGCGCAACTCGGAGTCCTTCCGGGGCTGCAACGATTTGCATCTCGCTTCCAACGGCGACATCTATTTCACCGACCAGGGTCAGACCGGCCTGCATGACCCGAGCGGCCGCGTCTATCGCCTGACGCCAGGCGGCCGGCTGAATTGCCTGATCGATACCGGCATCAGTCCGAATGGTCTGGTGCTCGATCCAACCGAGACCGTGCTGTTCGTCGCGATGACGCGCGACAACGCGGTGTGGCGGTTGCCGTTCATGAAGGACGGCAGCGTGTCGAAGGTCGGCCGCTTCTGCTCGCTGTTCGGTACCAGTGGCCCCGATGGCTTGACCATGGATGCTAAGGGCCGGCTGTTCGTGGGTCACGCCTCGCTCGGCCATGTCTTCGTGTTCGCGCCCAACGGCGAATTGATTGCGCGGGTGAAATCGTGTGCCGGGCCGAATTGCACCAATGTCGCGATCGGTGGCACGAAGAAAGATCGGCTCTATATCACGGAGTCCGCGACCGGTAGCGTGTTGGTCGCCGACATCGGCGTATTGAACTCTTGAGCGCGATGGCGGTTGCCTGAGCGAACGAGCGGCATCGGAGCGATTATGAACACAAAACCCTTCGGCAAAACCGGCGCCAGCGTCGCCGTCATCGGGCAGGGCACCTGGTATCTCGACCATGGCGATCGCAAGCGCGCGATCGCGGCGCTTCAGCGCGGGCTCGATCTCGGCATGACCCACATCGACACCGCCGAGATGTATGGCGATGCAGAGCTCGTCATTGCCGATGCGATCGCGGGCCGACGCGACGAGGTGTTCCTCGTGTCGAAGGTGCTGCCGAGCAACGCCTCCCGCCGCGGAACCGTCACCGCCTGTGAGCGCTCGCTGCAGCGGCTGAAGACCGATCGGCTCGACTGCTATCTGCTGCATTGGCGCGGCGCTCGTATCCGCTGGAGGACACCGTGGCCGCGTTCGAGGACCTGGTGAAGGCCGGCAAGATCAAATCCTGGGGCGTTTCCAATTTCGATGCCGATGATCTCGACGAGATGCTCGACGCCGCCGGCGAAGACCGCATCGCCTGCAATCAGGTGCTCTATCATCTGAAGGAACGCGCGATCGAGCACGCGGTGATCCCGTGGTGCGAACAGCATGGTGTCGCCGTGGTCGCCTATTCGCCATTCGGCCACGATGATTTCCCTGAAAGCAGCAGCAAGGGCGGCGCGGTGCTGGCGCGCATCGCGGAGGCGCGTCGCGCGACGCCACGCCAAGTCGCGCTGAGCTTCCTCACCCGTGCGACTACGGTGTTCGCGATCCCGAAGGCGTCGTCCGCGGAACATGCCGGCGAAAATGCCGCGGCCGGCGATCTCGTGCTGACGAAAGACGAGATCGCGGCGCTCGATGCGGCGTTTCCGCGCGGTCCGAAGCCGCGCGGCCTGCCTATGCTGTAGTGCACAAACGCCTATTCTTAATGGAGTCTTGACGCGCGCGGACGTGAGCGCATATCGGCATCCTGTTTTCGGAAGTTGTGAAAGCGGCGCAATTATCGTTTTTTACGATCATTCCCGATTCGCATTCCTAGGTTCCAGCCGTGACCCCGCCGCCCGCCGCAGCCGCAAGGCTCGACAGTATTCCCATGCCTATGCCGGAAAAGAAGCCGCAGGCGCGCCGCGCGCCCGCGCGCGTCGATCATCCCTTCAAGGGCATCGCGCTGGTGCTGCTGTCGACGATCTTTCTCGGTTGCTCCGATGTCACCGCGAAATATTTGTCGTCGAGCCTGCCGTCGATCGAGATCACCTGGATCCGCTTCGTGACGTTTGCGCTGATGTTTACGCCGGTGATGCTGCCGGGCTCGCCGCTTCATGCCATGCGCACCGAGCGCCTCGGCCTGCAGCTGATGCGCGGCGCGGCATTGCTCGGCTCTTCGCTGTTCTTCATCACCGGCCTGAGCTTCCTGCCGATCGCGGAGGCGTCCGCGACCGGCTTCGTCTCGCCGCTGTTCGTCACCGCGCTCTCGATCGTTTTCCTGAGCGAGAAGGTCGGCATGCGCCGCTGGATCGCGACCGCGATCGGCCTGACCGGCGTGCTGATCATCCTGCGCCCGGGCTCCAGCGCGTTTCACGCCGCCGCGTTCTTCCCGATCGTCTCGGCATTCTGCTGGGCCGCGGCGCTGATCCTGACGCGCATGATGAGCGGGCGTGAAGCCGTCCTCACCACGATGGCTTATTCGGCGCTGACCGGCGTTGCGATCCTCTCTCTGATGGTACCGTTCGTCTGGGTCACGCCAACCTGGACCGCGATCGGGCTTGGCATCGTGATCGGCGTCGCCTCCACCGTCGGCCAGTGGATCATCGTCCTGGCCTATCGCTACGGCGATGCCTCGGTGCTGGCGCCGTTCTCCTATACGCAGTTGCTGTGGGTGAGCATTCTCGGCTTCTTCCTGTTCGGCGAAGTGCCTGATGTCTGGACCGTCACCGGTGCGGCCTTCATCGTCGCCAGCGGCCTCTACATCGCCCATCGCGAGCGCATCCGCCGCGTCCAGCTCCTGATCATGGAAGAGCGTTCCCCGAACCCCTGACGCAAGTTCACGCGTCCGCTTCGTGCTATCAATGGCTCCAACAAGCCGGGAGGAGCCGAATGCGCGCTGCGATTTTCAGGAACGGTGAGATTGTCGTCGACCGGATGGCGGAGCCAAAGCCCGGCCCCGGCCAGGTGCTGGTCAAGACGCTCGCCTGCGGCATCTGCGGCTCCGATCTGCACGCGCGCCAGCACGCCCACCGCATGGTCGAGATGGCGCGAAAGACCGGACGCAAGCCGATGGATCTCGCCCGCGACGTCGTGTTCGGCCATGAGTTCTGCTGCGAGATCGTCGATTACGGCCCGGGCACTGTGCGCAAGCTCAAGCCGGGCACGCGCGTCTGCTCGCTGCCGGCCCTCGTGACGCCGCAGGGCATCGAGGGCATTGGCTATTCCAATGATAATATTGGCGGCTATGCCGAGGCGATGCTGCTGAGCGAAGCGCTGCTGCTCGAGGTGCCCAACGGTCTCGCGCCGGAGCATGCCGCGCTCACCGAACCGCTCGCGGTCGGCGTTCACGCCGTCGCCAAGGCCAACATCCGTGGCGGCGAGGTGCCGCTCGTGATCGGCTGCGGACCGGTCGGGCTGGCGGTGATTGCGGCGCTGAAGCTCAAGGGCCTGCATCCGATCGTCGCCGCTGACTATTCGCCGGCGCGGCGCGCGCTTGCGGCAAAACTCGGCGCCGATATCGTCGTGGATCCAAGGGTATCGCAGCCCTATGCGACCTGGGCCGAGCATGCGCAGATGTCGGATGCGGAGAAGGCGGCGCGGCCGCCGTTGCAGGCGATGCTGCCCGCGCTGAAGCCCGCGATCATCTTCGAATGCGTCGGCGTGCCCGGCCTGTTGCAGCAGGTGTTCGAAGGCGCGCCGCGCGATGCCAGGATCGTCGTGGTCGGCGTCTGCATGGAGACCGACAGGAGCGAGCCCATGCTCGGCATCATGAAGGAGCTCAACGTTCAGTACGTGCTCGGCTACACGCCGGACGAATTCGCAGCCTCGCTACGCCTGATCGCGGAAGGGCAGGTGGATGCGGCGGCAATGGTAACGGCGGAAGTCGGCATCGATGGCGTCGCAAAGGCTTTCGCCGACCTCGCCAACCCCGAAGTCCACACCAAGATCATCGTGCAGCCGTGGCGGTGATGCCTTACACCGGCAGCGCGATCGAATACTTCACCTGGCTGAGCGCAAAGCTCGACTCGATCGAGGCGATGCCGTCGAGCCGGGTCAGCTTGGTCTTCAGGAAGGTCTCGTAGGAAGCGAGGTCGGCCGCGACCACGCGCAGGAGGTAGTCGCGGTTGCCGGTCATCAGATAGCACTCCAGCACCTCGTCCCATTTCGAGATCGCGCGCGCGAAGCGGTTGAGATCCTCCTCCTTCTGCCGCGCCAGCTTGATCGAGATGAAGACGCTGACATGCAGCCCCAGCGCCTTCTGGTCCACGGTCGCGATGTAGCGCGAGATGACCCCGCGCTCCTCCAGCAGCTTGACCCGGCGGTGGCAGGGCGACACCGACAGCCCGACCTTGTCGGCCAGCTCCTGCATGGTCAGCCGGCTGTCGTTCTGGAGCAGAGCGAGGATTTTTCGGTCGATGGCGTCGAGGGTAGGCATTGGGATGAACCTGTCGTTTTTACCGATCGATTGGTAAGCTATCCCAATATTGGCTGGTACGGCGCGAGAAATTGAGAAGTTTGGCGCTTCCCGCAGGGGTATCATCGGGCACCTGTTTTCCGGGAGCATTGCCATGCCCGTTGATACCGACCGCCTCGACACATTGACCGCGCTCGCCCGCAAGGCGCTGTGGCTGTCGTCATGGACCATCCATCACGCCAACCACATCCGCCCGAATGCGGACGGCCTGAAGGTCGGGGGAAGGTCGGGGGACATCAGGCCTCGTCGGCCTCGCTCGCCACCATCATGTCGGCGCTGTATTTCCACGTGCTGAAGCCCGAAGATCGCGTCGCGGTGAAGCCGCATGCGAGCCCGGTGTTCCATGCCATCCAGTATCTGTTCGGCCGGCAGAGCCGCGAGAAGTTGGAGAATTTTCGTGGCTTCAAGGGCGCGCAGTCCTATCCCTCGCGCACCAAGGACGTCGACGACGTCGATTTCTCCACCGGCTCGGTCGGCCTCGGCGTTGCGCAGACGCTGTTCGCCTCGCTGGTGCAGGACTACGTCAAGGCACATGGCTGGATGAAGGATCGCCGCGAAGGGCGGATGATCGCGCTGGTCGGCGACGCCGAGATGGACGAGGGCAACATCTTCGAGGCGCTGGCGGAAGGCTGGAAGCACGGGCTGCGCAACACCTGGTGGGTGGTCGACTATAACAGGCAGTCGCTCGATGCCGTCGTCCGCGAAGGTCTCTGGGAAAAGTTCGAGACCGTGTTCCGCAATTTCGGCTGGGACGTGGTGATCGTGAAATACGGCCGGCTGATGCGCGAGGCCTTTGCGGAAGCTGGCGGCGAGGCGCTGAAGCGCTGGATCGACAATTGCCCGAACGCGCTCTACGCCGCCTTGTGTTTCCAGGGCGGCGCGGCGTTCCGCAAACATCTTCACGACGAGATCGGCGATCAGGGCCCCATCACCAAGCTGATCGACAAGCGCAGCGACGACGAATTGCTGGCGCTGATGTCGAACCTCGGCGGCCATGACATGGCGAGCATGCTGGACGCCTTCGAATCCATCGATCACGATCGCCCAGTCTGCTTCATCGCCTACACCATCAAGGGCGTCGGCCTGCCGTTCCAGGGCCACAAGGACAATCACGCCGGCCTGATGACGGTCGCGCAGATGGAGAAATTTCGCGACAGCCAGAACATCCGGCCCGGACACGAATGGGACAGATACGAGGGGCTCGCCCAAAGTCCCGCCGAGCTCGACGCCTTCCTCGCGCGCGTGCCGTTCAACCAGGACGGCCGCCGGCTCACCGCGCCTGTGATCGAAGTGCCGTCGCAGCTCGCCTTCAAGCCGGCGCCGCAGATGTCGACCCAGCAGGGTTTTGGGCTGGTGCTGAACGAGATCGCGCGCGGCGACAGCGAGCTTGCCAGGCGCATCGTCACGACATCGCCTGACGTCACCGTCTCGACCAATCTCGGTCCGTGGGTGAACCGGCGTGGCCTGTTCGCGCGCGGCGAGAAGGCGGACTTATTCCGCAGCGAGAAAATTCCATCCACCTTCAACTGGGATTTCTCGCCCAAGGGCCAGCATCTCGAGCTCGGCATCGCCGAGATGAACCTGTTCATCATGCTCTCCGCGCTCGGCCTGTCGCACCAGATCAACGGCGAACGGCTGCTGCCGGTCGGCACGCTCTACGATCCCTTCATCGAGCGCGGTCTCGATGCGCTGAACTATGCCTGCTACCAGGATGCCCGCTTCATGGTGGCGGCAACGCCGTCGGGCATCACGCTGGCACCTGAAGGCGGCGCGCATCAGTCGATCGCAACGCCCTTGATCGGCATGGCGCAGGACGGCCTCGCCTCGTTCGAGCCGGCCTTTGTCGACGAACTCGCCGTGATCATGGGTTGGGGTTTCAACCACATGCAGCGCGATCCGGGCGAGGGCGGCTCGGTCTATTTGCGGCTTTCGACGCGCAGCATCGAGCAGGCGCAGCGGATCATGACACCGGAGCTCGCACAGGGCATCACCGACGGCGCCTATTGGCTGCGCAAGCCGGGCCCCAATGCCGAACTCATCATCGCCTATACCGGCGCCGTTGCGCCAGAAGCGATCGAGGCGACCGGCTTCATCGGCGAGAGCCGGCGCGACATCGGCCTGCTCGCGATCACGTCCGCGGATCGCCTGCATGCGGGATGGACCGCCGCACGGAAATTGCGCCGTGATCGGCGCGGCGTGCAGCATCTCAGCCATATCGAAAAACTGCTCGCGCCGCTGCCGCGCGACTGCGGCATCGTGACCGTGATCGACGGCCATCCGGCGGCGCTCGGCTGGCTCGGCAGCGTCCGCGGCCATCGCGTCGAGGCGCTCGGCGTCGAGCAGTTCGGTCAGACCGGCACCATCGCCGACCTCTACCGCCACCACGGCATCGACGCCAACGCCATCATCGATGCGGCCGAAAGCCTCACCACCGGCGCGCCGGTGCTGCATCGGAAGATGGCGGTTTAATTCGTCGCCCCGGCCTAGTGCGCAATTGCGCACTAGGCCGGGATGACATCGTGAGTGAGGCGAGACCTTGCCACCCCTCCGCCATCGGCTCATATGACCTCCGTCCGCCGCAATGCTGGCCCCGCACATGGCGGGTTCAATTGCCGGCGCTTTCGTGCAAGGATGCCTGCCGAAACGCCCCCAAGCCCCCAAGAAGAGGTTCACTATGGTCAATCGCATGCAATTCTACATCGACGGCGCCTGGGTCGATCCCGCTGTCAAGAAGTCCACCGCCGTGGTCAACCCGGCGACGGAAGAGGCGATGTACGAGGTTGCGCTGGGCTCCAAGGCCGACGTTGACAAAGCCGTCGCTGCCGCCAAGCGCGCGTTCGTGACGTTCTCCCAGACCAGCCGTGACGAGCGCGTCGCGCTGCTCACCAAGGTCATCGAGATCTACAAGGGCCGTCTCAAGGAGATCGGTGCCGCCGTCTCCGACGAGATGGGCGCGCCGCTGCCGATGGCCGAAAAGCTGCAGGCCGGCGCCGGCCTTGGCCACCTCATGACCACGCTCGACGTGCTCAAGAACTATCATTTCGAGGAACCGGTCGGCACCGCCATGGTGCTGCGCGAGCCGGTCGGCGTGGTCGGCATGATCACGCCCTGGAACTGGCCGCTCAACCAGATCGCCTGCAAGGTCGCGCCCGCGCTCGCCGCCGGCTGCACCATGATCCTGAAGCCGTCGGAATTCACCCCGACCTCGGCGCTGATCTTCGCGGAAATCCTCCATGAAGCCGGCGTGCCGAAGGGCGTGTTCAACCTCGTCAACGGTCTCGGCCCGGAGGTCGGCGCCGCCATGAGCGAGCATCCCGACATCGACATGATCTCCTTCACCGGCTCGACCCGCGCCGGCATCGACGTTGCCAAGCGTGCGGCACCGACCGTGAAGCGCGTCAGCCAGGAGCTCGGCGGCAAGTCGCCGAACGTCATCCTCGAAGGCGCCGACCTCACCAAGGCGGTGACCGGCGGCGTGATGCACATGTTCAACAACTCCGGCCAGTCTTGTAACGCGCCCTCGCGCATGATCGTGCCGGCCTCGAAGATGAAGGAGGTCGCCGCGATCGCGAAGGCTGTCGCCGACAAGACCAAGGCGGGCGATCCGCGCGCGGAAGGCACCACCATCGGTCCCGTGGTCAACCGCGGCCAGTGGGACAAGATCCAGGGCCTGATCAAGAAGGGCATCGACGAGGGCGCAACGCTCGTCGCCGGCGGCCCCGGCCTGCCCGAAGGCGTCAACAAGGGCTTCTATGTCCGTCCCACCATCTTTGCCGACGTCACCCCCGACATGACGATTGCGCGTGAAGAGATCTTCGGACCTGTGCTGACCATCATCGGCGCCAAGGACGAAACCGAAGCCGTGCACATCGCCAACGACACGCCCTATGGGCTTGCGGGCTACGTCACGGGTGCGTCCGTCGAAGACGCCAAGCGCGTCGGCCGTCAGATCCGCGCCGGCAACGTCAATCTGCAGGGCGTGCCCAACGATCGCACCGCGCCGTTCGGCGGCTACAAGCAGTCCGGCAACGGCCGCGAGTGGGGCAAATACGGCCTCGAGGACTTCCTCGAGGTGAAGGCCGTCGCCGGCTTCAACGCGGCGTAGGCTTTATCGCCTGGGTTAACATGACGCCGGAGCGGGAAACCGCTCCGGCGTTTTTGTTTGGTCGTAGCCCGCATGGAGCGAAGCGGAATGCGGGGACTGTCCCGGATTGCGCTTCGCTCCATCCGGGCTAAGGACCGTCGCGGAATCGGGCGAAGCCTTATCCCCCGACCGCGCCCTGCGTGTTCACATACAACGCGTAGATCGACTGGCTTGCCGCCATGAACAGGCGGTTGCGCTTGACGCCGCCGAAGCAGAGATTGGCGCAGCGCTCGGGCAGCGCGATGCGGCCGATCATGACGCCGTCGGGCGCGAACACCACGACGCCGTCGAGTTCGGGATCGCCCATGCCCCAGCCGCACCAGAGATTGCCGTCGATGTCGCAGCGCATGCCGTCAGGCGTGCCTGGACCCGCGTCGATGTGGACGCGCTTGTTGGAGATCGTGGTGCCATCAGGCGAGACGTCATAGGCGAGGATCTTGCGGTTCGGCACGCCCCGTGATTCCACGACGTAGAGGATTTTCTCGTCCGGCGAGAAGCACAGCCCGTTGGGGCCGAGCACGCCTTCGGCAACGATGGTCGCCTTGCCGGTCGCGGGATCGAGCCGGTAGACGTTCGGCTCGATCTCGGGCTCGGCCTTGTAGCCCTCGTAATTGCCGAGCAGGCCGAAGGTGGGATCGGTGAACCAGATCGCGCCATCGGATTTCACCACGACGTCGTTCGGCGAGTTGAGCTTCTTGCCGCCGAACGAGTCTATCAGCACGGTGATGCTGCCGTCATATTCGGTGCGGGTCACGCGCCGCCCACCATGCTCGCAGGTGACGAGCCGACCCTGGCGATCCCTGGTGTTGCCGTTGGCGAAATTGGAGGGCTTGCGGAACACGCTGACGGCGCCGGTCTCCTCCTCCCATTTGACGATGCGCTGGTTTGGAATGTCGCTGCACAGGAGATAGCGCCCGTCGCCGAACCACACTGGACCCTCGGCCCAGCGCAGGCCGGTCGTCAGCCGCTCCACCGCCGAGAGCTTCAGCCAGTATTTTTCGAAGCGGGGATCGAGTGCTTTTATCGCGGGATCGGGATAATAGGTCGCCGGCCGCCAGCCTTGAGTGTGGGACGATGCCTCATTCATCTCGGTTCTCTCGTTTCGTTCCCTCTGGACAATCCAGCTATCATTAGAGACACCTGACGGCAAATCGGTCGCCAAAGACGAGGAAAGACATGTCGCGCATCTTGATGACGGGAGCTTCAGGCGGGATTGGAACGCGCCTGCGAAAACTGTTGCCGCCGATCTATCCGGATCTTCTGCTCAGCGACATCCGCCCGCCGGCCGATCTCGGCCCCAACGAGCAATTCAAGGCGGCGGACCTCTCCGACCTTGCCCAGTGCGAGGCGATCTGCGAGGGCGTCGACGGCATCATCCATTTCGGCGGCTATTCGGTCGAAGGTCCCTGGAACGACATCCTCCAGGCCAACATCATCGGCGGCTACAATCTGTTCGAGGCCGCGTACCGCAAGGGCGTCAAGCGCGTGGTGTTCGCCTCCTCGAACCATGCCGTCGGATTCTATCCGCGCCACCACAAGATCGGCACCGACGTGACCCCGCGCCCCGACGGCCGCTATGGCGTCAGCAAGGTGTTCGGCGAAGCGGTTGGCGCGCTCTATGCCGACAAGCATGGCCTGAAGGTGACTTGCCTTCGCATCGGCAATTTCGGCGACGTGCCGCTGGACCTTCGCCGGATCTCGATCTGGCTGAAGCCCGAAGATCTGGTGCAACTCTGCCAGATCGGGCTCGAGCATCCCGACATTCATTTCGAGATCTTCTACGGCGTGTCCCTGAACGAGCGCGCGTGGTGGGACAATCACCGCGCCTACGAGTTCGGCTACCGTCCCACGGGGCGCTCCGAGGACCATGTGGCGCACGCGATGGCGGAGCAGGCCAAGCTGAAGCCCGATCCGGTCGGCGATCACTACCAGGGCGGCGCGTTCTGCAGCAACGAGTTCGACGGCGACACAAGTCGCATCATCGATTGGAATAAGCGGTAGGAGCTCGATTGGATAGCCGCGCTGCAGGTGCGCTCCCTCGCCCCGTTCTTACGGGGAGAGGGTGGGGTGAGGGGCCGTCTCGGCAAGGGTCGTGACAATCGGATTCGCGGAGAGTCCCCCTCACCCGGAATTCCCGCTTTCAGCGCGAATTCCGGCCTCTCCCCGCAAGCGGGGAGAGGCGAAAGAAAACCGGCATCTCAAACAACGCGCTTGCCGGCCTGGGCCGCGATGGGCCTCTGCACGAAATACATCAGGATCAGGGAAATCACCGCCGTCGTCACGACGACGTATCCCAACCGGTCGAAATGCCGGAGCGTGCCGTCGGCGTCCTGCGCGATGAGCGCGGCGGCGAGCACTGAGCCGAGCCCGCCGGAGAGCTGCTGCAGCGACGCGCCGACCGCGCTGAAGGAGCCGCGTTGCGCCGGCTCGGGGATTGCGGAAATCAGCGCCTGCGACGGGATCATGCGGGAGAAGATGCCGACGAACATCAGTACGTTGACCAGGATCGCGACCGTCAGGCTCACCTGACCGAGGTGCGTGTAGATCAGCACCATGACGATGGACATGGCGCTGCCGAAGACGAAGGTCGGGTATTTGCCGAAGGCATCGCTCGCGCGCCCTACCAGCGGGCCGATGACAATGCTGAACAGGCCGGAGACGAGATAGATCGTCGGCAGATGCACAATGTCGATGCCGAGATTGTGCACGGTGTAGGCGCTGCCGAACGGCATCAGCATGTAGCCGCCGGTCGCCAGCAGGGTCGTCACCGAGAACGCCATCCAATAACGCGGCTGCGAGACCGTTGCGATCAGATGCCGAAACGGGTTTCGATCCTGCTTCAGCCCGAGATGGCCGTTCACCGGCTTCATCAGGAACATCACGGCGGCCATCCCAATGACCGACAGGCCGACCAGCGCGCCGAACGCGACGTGCCAGTTCCACTGATTGGCCAGGAAAAGACCGGCCGGGATGCCCAGCACCTGGCTTGCGGCGAAGGCGGTTTGCACGAAGCCCATGACGCGGCCGCGCAATTGCAGCGTAAACAGATCGGTGACGATGGCGAGCACGACCGAGCCGATCACGCCGCCGAACAGGCCGGTCACGATCCGCCCCAGCAGCAACAGATGATAGTTGGGCGCGATCGCGCACAGCGCCGTGCCAAGGGTGAAGCCGGCGTAGAAGAACAACAGCAGCCGTTTGCGATCGAACCGGTCGGCGAAGCCGGCCGCCAGGATGCCGGAAATTCCCGCGCTGAACGCGTAGGCCGAGACCGCCACCCCGAACTGGGCGGCCGATATATCGAGCGCCGGCATCATGATGGCGCCGAGCGGCGACATGATCATGAAATCGATGATGATCGTGAATTGGACCAGCGCCAGCAGCGCGACGAGGATCGCCTGGTAGCGCGAGAAGCCGCGGGATGGCGCTTGCTGCTCGGCGATCGGCTCGGTCAGGGTTTGTTCGGTCATGCCATTTCGGTCGGGATGGAATACGGGAAGAACGTGTGATTCGCCGCTGGGCGCCGGTCCTATCTATTTCCGACGGCGCACTATTTCGATGGGTTGACAAAAGGTTTTGATGCCAATCTCGACACCGTGCCTCGGGTCACTGAGAGCGAGCGCATGCAAGGGCCGAGCTTTGGCTTGGCCGCCCTGCCCATTGATCTAGGTCAACCATGCCTTTGGCATTTGGTTCTCGATCTGCGCGATCGCATTTCGGCAACCGGTGCCGCGATTAGGTTCGATTGCGGCAGCGCGAGTCAGGACAATGAAAATCAAATTGCCAGCCGTCGTACTGCTCGCGCTGATCATGTCGGGCCCGGCGCGAGCCGCGATGCTCAGCGACGCCGAGGCGACGTTTCTCGACCAGCTCGTCACCGCGTCCGCGGTGCTCGAACAACGATGCGTCGGCTACGAGGTCAATGGTGCCGGCAGTGTCCAGCTCGGCGCTCGACTCCTCGGCAGCACGGATGCCGCGATGGCGATGATCGACGCCTATGCGGCGGCCATCAAGGCCCGCGATGGCGAAACCTCCGATCCCGGTAAATTCCGCATCGAGGTGTCCGACGCCGCCGCCAAAACGTTCAGGCGTGTCCGGACGGACCTGGTCAGAGATCCGAAAAGCGCCTGCGCTGGTTATGGCGATACCAGCGTGGAGCGCGGCCTGCTGAGGCGGTATTGAACGCGCGTTCTGGCCTGCCGCGGCCTCACGGGAATCGGCGCGAGAGTGGGCTGGTGGGAGCGACAACTTGATCTGGGTACGACGGCGGGGCGCAACGTAGCCCATTGCGCAGAACCGGTGCGCTCTCGCTGACTAGCCGTCCAGCACCTCTCGCACCTTCACTGCGAGTTCCTCGACGGTGAAAGGCTTGCTGAGCACGGCCACGCCGGGTCTTGCCACACGATTTTGGAGCATCGCGTTGGGCGTATAGCCCGTCGTGAAAAGAACCTTCAGATCCGCTCGGCGTCGAAGCGCTTCTTCAGAGAGCTTCGCCCCGTTGATGTCCGGCATGACGATGTCTGTGAATAGTAGGCTGACGTCCGGGGTTTCGTCCAAAAGCTGCAGCGCCGCTTCTGCGCTTTCTGCCTCCATCACGCGGTAGCCCAGTTCAATCAATGCATCGACACTATACTGGCGCACTGCGGGCTCGTCCTCCACCACCAGGATAAGCTCGTGATTGTCGTCGGTAGGCAGGAACGCGGCTGCTTTTTCCGTGAAAACGGGCTCGGTCGCATCCACGAGCCTCGGCAGGTAGACCTTGAATGTTGTCCCTTCGCCGGGTTCCGAGTAGATCTTGACGTGGCCGCCCGACTGTTTGACGAAGCCGTATACCTGGCTGAGACCAAGGCCGGTGCCTTTGCCGACAGCCTTGGTGGTGAAGAAGGGGTCGAAGGCTTTGGCCATTACGTCCGCAGGCATGCCGGAGCCGGTGTCCGTCACCGCGATTAATACATATTGCCCTGCCAGGACGCCTGGTTCGCTTGCCAGATAGCGGTCGTCCAAATCAGCGTTGTGAGTTTCGATGGTGAGCCGGCCGCCCTCCGGCATTGCGTCGCGGGCATTCACTGCAAGGTTCAGGAGGACATTTTCAAGTTGGTTTGCGTCGGCTGAGATGCGCCAGACGTCTGAATCCAGCGCAGTCTCTAACCTTACATCACTGCCGAGTGAGCCGCGTATGAACCCGGACATCCCCGAGACGAGCTTGTTGATATCGATGGGTTGGGGCTTCAACGGCTGTTGCCGGGAGAACGCAAGGAGGCGCTGCGTAAGCAAGGCAGCGCGGCGCGCTCCGTCCATGGCAGCTTCGAGATAGCGCTTGGCGCGCGGGTCGAGTTCGGCCGTTCGGCGCTTCAGAAGGTCGAGTGAGCCCAGCACGATCGACAACATGTTGTTGAAGTCGTGCGCGATGCCGCCCGTGAGATGCCCGACGGCTTCCATTTTTTGCGCTTGGCGGAGGGCCTCTTCGGCGGCTCTCAGTGCTTCGGCCTGCTCTTTCTGACGATGGATGTCACGACCGATACAGTGAAAAGCTCCCTTGCTAGCGGTGACCGACCAGGCGATCCAACGATACGCTCCGTCTTTGCATAGGTAACGGTTCTCGAATTCGCCGGATTCATCGTTAGCCGCGAGTTCGTCGGCCCAGAGGCGCGATCCTTCGATGTCGTCGGGGTGGATGAACTGAGTATAGGGTCGTCCCACGATCTCAGCTTGAGACCAGCCGAGCAGCGCTGGCCAGGCCGGATTGACCTCTCGTATGGTCGAGTCGAAAGCAACCACCGCGACCAAGAGGTTGGTACCACTCCAGAGCTGATTGCGCTCCTCCGTGCGCTCCTGAACAAGGCGTTCGAGCTGTTCGCGCGATCGGGCCAGGATCTCCCGAGCGGCGACCATGTCCTCAATGTCTGTACAGGTCCCGTACCATCGCAAGATCACGCCATCTGCGTCGCGCACTGGCTGCGCACGTCCAAGCACCCATCGGTACTGCCCGGATCGATGACGGAGACGATACTCGATCTGATACGGTTGGCCGGTTTCCAGGGAGTGACGCCAAGCAGACCATGCGGCCTCTCGATCTTCGGGGTGGAACATTCCGTTCCAAGCTTCGCCGTCTGTGGAACCTTGCGGTACGCCGGTGAACTCGTACCAACGCTGATTATAGAAGTCGTGGAACCCATCAGGTCGCGTGGACCAGATCATCTGGTCGATGGAGTTCGTGATCGCCGCGGCCCTGGCTTCGCTTTCGCGCAGCGCCGCTTCTGCAAGCACCTGGCCGGTGGTCTCCGCGACGGCGCAGAACATGCCCATCACTTCGCCCGTGGGCTCGCGAACCGCCGAATAGGAGAAGGTAAACCAGGTCTGCTCATCGTAGCCGCGCCGGTTCATGATGAGCGGCAGGTTCTCTTGCCAAGTTGCCTCGCCAGCCATGGCTTTTTGGATCAGAGGCCAGATATCGTCCCAGATCTCGGCCCAAATGTCATGGAAGCGAGCGCCGAAAGCAGCCGGATGCTTGTCGGCGAGGATCTCAGCGTAGGCGTCGTTGTAAATGAAACCGAGTTCCGGGCCCCAAGCCACGAACATCGGAAACTTCGAGTCCAGCGCCAGACTCACGACTGACCGAAGCGTCGGTGACCACCCCTGCGGTGGGCCGAGCGGTGACTTGGTCCAATCGCAGCTATGCAAGAGCGCCTGGACCGGCGGGCCTCTCTCCAGCGGCTGCGCGCTAGGCAGGTCAACCATCAATATTCTCGCAGCTCTGCGCCGCCGTACGGTCGATCATGGGCATGAGCAACTCAACCAGTGCGCCAGCTGTTTGTTACCAACATACAGTTGAAACCGTCTCGGCCAAAGGTGCAAGATCGGGTTCGGAACGCGAGGCGCAAGCAGAAATCGCGGCTTTGTCCGAACGAATCTCAGCGCTGTAAGTGGACGTCTTTCACTTGTTCGGCACGTCCCGACGTTCGACCTCGCCACCCGCAATCCGCGCCAGGTAATCCTTCTTGCTGAACTGCATGTGATCCACACAGAGCTGGGCCAGTGCCCAACTGTCACGGCCCTTCAACAGCTCGATCATCAACTCGTGCTGGCGGCGCGATTGTGCCAGCCCGTCGCTGTCGGCGAGGTTCTTGGCGCGCATCGGCAGGGTCAGGTTCATGTAGTCCTGCAGCGAGCGCACCAGATAGGGATTGCCGCACGCTGAGAACAGCGCGAGGTGGAAGGCGTCGTTGGCCTCGTGGATGCCGCGCAGGTCCTGCAAATCCGCTCTCGCGCAATATTGCCGCTGCAATGCGGAGAGCTCGTCGATCAGGCCTTGCGGAGCGGGCAGGGGGATCATCAGCGCCGCCTGCCGGGTCAGCATCTCCCGGACCTCGTAGATCTGCCGGACCTCTTCGGCCGAGTAGAACCGCACGGTGGCGCCGACATTCTTTTCACGGCGGACGATGCCGCGGCGCTCCGCATCCACCAGCGCCTGGCGCACGAAGTGGCGCGAGGTGCCGTAAGCCGACATCAGCGCGTCTTCCGTGAGGCGCGCGCCTGGCGCGAGGCGGCCGAAGATGATGTCCTCCTCGAGCCGCGCGACGATGTCGTCCGGATCGTCGCGCCGGACCGTCATGCTGTCTGCGGTGTGAGTGTCGGACATGCCCTTGGCCCCCCGGCGCCTGGCCGGTCCGTCCTGTGGAGCAGGGAAGGCTCGGATTGTCAATAATCTGGTCGTCAGCAGGGCGCCAATGGCGAAAATGGCAGGCTTGACGTCTGCCTTATTGACAATCAAGGGGCAGGCTGTACGACAATGACCCGGTGATGGGAGTGGCATGATGACGAGTGGGTTGCGCAAAGGGCTGACGAGTTATGGCGATGCCGGCTTCTCGCTGTTCCTGCGCAAGGCGTTCATCAAGGCCATGGGCTATTCCGACGACGCGCTGGAGCGTCCGATCGTCGGCATCACCAATACCTACAGCGATTACAATCCCTGCCACGGCAACGTCCCGCAGATCATCGAGGCCGCCAAGCGCGGCGTGATGCTGTCGGGCGCGATGCCGTTCGTGTTCCCGACCATCTCGATCGCTGAAAGTTTTGCGCATCCGACCTCGATGTATCTGCGCAATCTGATGGCGATGGACACCGAGGAGATGATCCGGGCCCAGCCGATGGATTCGGTGATCGTCATCGGCGGCTGCGACAAGACTCTTCCTGCGCAGGTGATGGCGGCGATCAGCGCCGACCTGCCGACAGTGGTCATTCCCGTTGGCCCCATGGTGGTTGGTCATCACAAGGGCGAGGTGCTGGGCGCCTGCACCGATTGTCGCCGTCTCTGGGGCAAGTATCGCGCCGGCGAAATGGACGCTGTCGAGATCGAGGCGGTCAACGGCCGACTTGCGCCGTCGGTCGGCACCTGCATGGTGATGGGCACGGCCTCGACCATGGCCTGCATGATCGAGGCCATGGGTCTGTCGCTGCCGATGAGCGCGACGATTCCCGCGCCACATGCGGAGCGCTTTCGGCTTGCCGAGGCGAGCGGCAGGGTGGCCGCCGAGATGGCCAAGACCAAGGGCCCGAAGCCGAGCGAGGTGCTGACACCGGCGTCGTTCAAAAACGCACAGGTCGTACTCCAGGCGATCGGCGGCTCGACCAACGGCCTGATCCATCTGACCGCGATGGCCCATCGCTCGCCGCACCGGCTCGACCTCGGGGTGTTCGACCAGATCGGCCGCGAGGTGCCGGTGCTGATCGATCTCAAACCGTCCGGCGAGCATTACATGGAGCACTTCCATCATGCCGGTGGTGTGCCGAAGCTGCTGGCGCAGCTCGGCGATCTCGTCGATCTCGATGCGACGACCATCACAGGGCAGACGCTGCGCGAGATCGCGGCGAACGCGGAGGACGTGCCCGGCCAGGACGCGATCCGCTCGCGCGACAATCCGATCAAGAAGGAAGGCGGCCTCGCCGTCCTGCACGGTAACCTCGCCCCGCGCGGCGCGGTCATCAAGCAGTCGGCTGCAAGCCCAAAGCTGTTGCAGCATACGGGCCGTGCGGTGGTGTTCGAATCCGTCGAGGACATGACGCTTCGCGTCGATGATCCCGATCTCGACGTCACCGCCGATGACGTGCTGGTGCTGCGCAACGCCGGCCCCAAAGGCGCGCCCGGCATGCCGGAGGCGGGTTATCTGCCGATCCCCAAGAAGCTCGCGCGTGGCGGTACCAAGGACATGGTGCGCATTTCCGATGCGCGCATGAGCGGCACCGCGTTCGGCACCATCGTGCTGCACATCACGCCGGAATCCGCCGTCGGCGGGCCGCTGGCGCTGGTGCAGAACGGCGACATGATCCGGCTGGATGTTGCGAAACGCAGCATCGAGCTGCTGGTCGATGCCGCCGAGCTGGAGCGCCGCCGTGCCGCATTGAAACCGGCGGCTGCGCCGGAGGAGGCGCGGCGCGGCTACGCCTGGCTGTTCAATGAGACCATTATGCAAGCCGACGAGGGCTGTGACTTCGATTTTATGCAGAGGACTGGCAAAGGCTGATCAACCACTCGAACGAGCGCTCAGACCGCACAAGCGGCGGGCGATAAAACAAGGGGGAAACGATGATTGCACGAACCATGCTTGGGCTGGCGGCAACGGCCGCTGTTCTGTTCGTTACGGGCGCATCGGCACAGGAGGTGAAGCATTATCGCTTTGCCTACGATCAGCCGCGCAACACCGGCTATTCCATCGCGGGCGACCTCTTTGCCGAAAAGCTCAAGGAATTGAGCAAAGGCACCATGATCATCGATCAATATCCGGGCGCGCAGCTCGGGCAGGAGCCGCAGGTGCTTCAGCTCGTGAAAGCGGGCGACGTCGAATTTGCGATCATCTCCTCGGCGAACACCGCGACGATCTCGCCGCAAGCGGGCGTGATGTCGTTGCACTTTCTCTTCCGCGACGAGAACCACGTGGTCAAGGGCCTGGCCGATCCAAAAGTGTTCGCGGCGCTCAAGACCATGATCGACGAGACCACGCAGGGCCTGCATGTGATCGCGACCGGCTCGCAGGGCGTGCGCCACATGTACTCCAAGAAGGAGATCCACAATGTCGGCGACATCAAGGGCCTGAAAATCCGGGTGCAGGCGACCGCGACCGAGGACACCATGTTTCCGGCCTACGGCGCCCAGACCGTGCACATGCCGTTCGGCAGCGTCTACACGAGCCTGCAGACCGGCGTCGTCGACGTCGCCGAGAACAGCATCAACGTCTACCTCGTCAACAAGCACTACGAGGTCGCCCCGGTCCTGAACATCACTGAGCATGAGGCCAACAACGCGCTGGTGTTCATCTCCGACAAGCTCTGGCAGAGCCTGTCGGCCGAGCAGAAGGGCTGGGTGCAGGCAGCAGGGAACGAGGTCAGCTCCAAGGAGCCGCAGAAGGCCTTCGACCTCGAACGCACCGCCGCAGAGAAGCTGAAGAAGATGGGCGTGAAGATCGTCGATAACGTCGACAAGAAGAGCTTCACGGCGGTCGCCGATCCCTATCTCGACAAGCTCGCCAAGGAGCTCGGCCCGCACGCCGAGAAGATCAAGGATTTGATCCGCTCGATCAACTAGGCCGCCCGCGGAAATGTCCGTGCCTCCACGAGTCGTCCCGGCGAAGGCCGGGACCCATACGCCGCGGCGGAGCTTGGGGCAGGGTAGCCACCAGCTTGCTTTGGCCACACGCAGCTGGGGCTATGGGTCCCGGCCCCCGTGCGCAGTAGCGCACTAGGCAGGGACGACATTAATGACAATCGCCGACAAACTGCTGGTGCAACGCCAACGTCACCTCAAATGGCGCGGGCTCGACTGGCTCGAGCTCGCGCTGATGATCCTCTGCGGCGTGCTCTGCTTCGGCTTCTCGCTGTCGGTGACCGCCGACATCGTCACCCGCACCATCGGCCATCCCTGGCTATGGCTCCAGGAAGTCACGTCGACGCTGTTCATCTACGCGATCTTCGTCGGCACCGCGGCTGCGACCCGGCGCAACGACCACCTCTATCTCACCGCGATCTCCGAGGCGATGCACGGCACGCCGCGTCTGATCGTCGAAATCATCATCCGCATCGTGGTGCTCGGCGTCGCCTTCTGCCTGATCGTGTACGGCTATCAGAACTATCTTCGCGGCTTCGGCAGTTTTCGCCTGCCGTCGGGCACGCCGATCGCCTCGCTCTACGCGATCATTCCGCTGTCGGGCGTGTTGATCGGCCTGTTCACCATCGAGCAGCTCGTCAACGGCGTGCGCAACGGCTTTGACCACCCCGAGCCGCCCGAAGAGGATGACGGGGCGCCTGTCATCACCGACGCGCAGATGAGGGCGCAGCCGTGAGCGCACCCATCGTCCTGGCGTTGATGACGGTCTGCTTCCTGTCCTTCGGCTATCTCGGCGTGCCCGTGCCGTTCTCGCTGATGGCCGGCGTCTTCATCGGCGCGCTGCTGTCGGACGTCTCGCTCGCCGCGATCATCCAGAAGGTGTTTGACGGCGTCGATTCCGAGGCGCTGCTGGCAATCCCGTTCTTCCTGCTGGTCGGCGAACTCATGAGCTCGGCCAATGTGGTGGTTCGAATAGCCAACCTCTCGGTGTCGCTGGTGGGGCATATCAGAGGCGGCCTGTCGCAGGTCGTGGTCGTCTTCAGCATGTTCTTCTCGGAAATGTCGGGCTCGACCACTGCCGACGTCGCCGTGATGAGCCGCGCGCTGGGCGGCCCGATGAAGCGCGAGGGCTACGAGCCCGCCTTCATCGCCGCGATCATCGCATCCGCATCGACGATTGCGGCGCTGGTACCGCCGAGCATCACCGCGGTGGTCTATGGCGCGGTCGGCAACGTCTCGATCGCCGGCCTGTTCATGGCAGGCGTCGTGCCGGGCCTGATGATCGGCTTCGGCTTGATGATCTACTGCTATTTCTTCGGTCCGTCCGGGCTGCGCAAGCCGCGCGCGCCGCTGCGGCAGGTGGTGTTCGCGGCCGGCGATGCGGCGCTACCGCTGATGATCCCCGTGATCCTGTTGGGGGGCATCCTGACCGGCTGGTTCACGCCGACGGAAGCCGGCGTCGTCGCCGTGGTCTGGATCGTCGTGGTCGTGATCCCCGCGCTCAACCGCGGGCATATCAGGAAGATTCCGTACGATTTCTGCCTTGCGGGCCTGATCTTCTCGCTGCCGCTGATCACGATCGGCGCCGCCAATGCGTTCGGCTGGATGCTCGCCTACTTGCGCGGTGCAAGCTACATCGCGGAAGTCATCACGTCGCTCGCCGGCAACGATCCGCATCTGATCATGCTGTTGATGGTGCTGCTGTTCACGATCGTCGGCGATTTCATCGAGCCGGTGCCGACGATCATCATCTTCATGCCGCTGGTCAACACGCTGACGGAAGCCGGCGACATCAACGCCGTGCATATGGGCGTGGTGCTGATCGCCACGCTCGCCTTCGGCCTGATCACGCCGCCTTACGGCCTGGTGCTGCTGATGGCCTCGAAATTCGTCGGCGTCAGTTTCGCAAAGGCACTACGCGCCGCGTTGCCGATCTATCTGGTGTTCCTCGGGACGATCGCGTTCGCGATCTACTTCCCGAGCGTGGTGCTGTGGCTGCCGCGGCAGGTGCTCCCCGAGTCGGTCGGCTGCTTCAAGTCGCCGGCGGGGACGGGGTACATCTGTCCGCAGTGAGAGCTACTTGCTCTTGCCCGTGAATTTCTTCACGGCGGCGCGGAACTCCTCCGTGTTCATCGCCATGATGATCTTGTGCTCCTCGGCGTCGAGCTGCTGCTTCACCGGCGTGGTGGCGGCCTGGTAGACCAGCGATTTGGTGCCGGCAATCGCGGCGATCGGGTTCTGCGCCAGCCGCACGGCGAGGGTTCGCGTTGCGGCCTTCAGCTCGGCGGCGGGAACGAGCTTCGCAACCAGGCCCCATTCATGGGCCTGCTGCGCGGTGAAATTGTCCTCGGCGAGGAAAATCTGGAGCGCGCGGCGCGGGCCGACCGTGTTGACGATGCCGACTGTGGATCCGCCATCCGGCGAGACGCCGATCTTGGCGTAGGCCGGCGTGAATTTGGCATCCTCCGCCGCGATGCAGAGATCAGTGACGAAGGCGAGGCCCATGCCGGCGCCGGCCGCCGAGCCGTGCACGCTGGACAGCGAGATCTTCGGCATGCGCCGGATGATCTCGATGAAGGCATGATAGTGCTTCAATAGCTCGCCGACGACCGGCGTCACCGTGCCTGCTTCGGCGGCTGCCCCGATCGTCTGCAGATCGCCGCCGGCCGAGAAGGCGCGGCCTTCGCCTTCGAGGACCACGACCCTGATATCGTCGGCGCCTTCGATGTAAGCCGCAAGCTGTTCGAGCTTTTGCGCAATCGCCAGATTGATCGAATTGAACGCGGCGGGCCGGTTGAGCGTGATGGTCGCGATCGGGCCATCGATTCGCAGCAAGGCGGGATCGTCGGGTCGTGAGACGGGAGCGGTCATCGGAAATCCCCGGCATGAGGTCGATGCACGAACTAAATCGCAGAAGGCGAGGGGTGACAATCCCCGCCTGCTGCTCTTGCGCAAGCCGGAACGATAGGCTCAAATGGGCAGGCCTTCGTTTAGGGACGGACACGAGCGCCGGCTCCTCCTAGGCTAGCAAGCCAAAATCAGAGAGAGGAGACGACATGGGTGACGCTCGTGTCTTGCGGAAATGGGCTGTCCAATGACGGATGGTCCGGTGGTCATTATCGGTGCCGGCCATGGCGGCTACCAGGTCGCGGCATCGCTGCGTCAGGCAGGCTTTTCCGCGCCCATCTACCTGGTCAATGACGAGGCGCATCTGCCCTATCAGCGGCCGCCTTTGTCCAAGGCCTATATCAAGGGCGCGGCCGGCCCGGAGAGCCTGATGTTCCGGCCGGAGAAATTCTACCAGGACCAGACCATCGAGCTCGTGGCGGGCCGCACGGTGTCGATCGACCGCGCGGGGCGCAAGGTGCTGCTCGCCTCGGGCAGGACGCTGGCCTACGGCCACCTCGTGCTGGCGACCGGCGCGCGCAACCGGCTGCTCGATCTGCCCAATGCCAACCTTCCCGACGTGAAATATTTGCGCATCCTCGACGAGAGCGAGGCGCTGCGAAACATCATCCCGTCGAAGACGCGGGTGGTGGTGATCGGGGCCGGCTTCATCGGCCTCGAATTCGCGTCCACTGCGCGCATCAAGGGCCTCGAGGTCGACGTGCTCGAACTCGCCCCGCGCGTGATGGCGCGCGCGGTGACGGCGGAGGTCTCCGAGTATTTTCAGGCGCGGCATCGCGATGCCGGGATCCGCATTCACCTCGGTGTGCAGGCAACCGCGATCGAGGCTGAGGGCGGCAAGGTCACCGGCGTCTCCTTGAGCGACGGAAGGCACCTGCCGGCGGATCTCGTCGTGGTCGGTGTCGGCGTGCTGCCGAATATCGAGCTCGCGGCGGAGGCGGGGCTGCCGGTCGCGGCCGGTATCATCGTCGACGAATATCTCTCGACCGCTGATCCCGATATCTCGGCGATCGGCGATTGCGCGCTGTTCAAAAGCCCGCGCTTCGGCGGATCGCAGCGGCTGGAATCGGTACAGAATGCCACTGATCACGCGCGCTGCCTCGCGGCGCGGCTGACTGGCGACCGCAAGGCCTATGACAGTCATCCCTGGTTCTGGAGCGACCAGGGCGAGGACAAGCTCCAGATCGCGGGCCTCACCACCGGCTACGACCGCGTCGTGCTGCGCGGCAGCCCTGCGAACAAGGCGTTCTCGGCGTTCTGCTACAAGGGCGACAGTCTGCTCGGCATCGAATCGATCAACCGTGCTGGCGACCACATGTTCGGCCGCCGCCTGTTCGGCCTGGATCGCTCGATCACGCCGGAGCAGGCCGCCGATGAAAGCTTTGACCTGAAGGGCGCGTTGGCGTGAGCTCTCTCCCTCTCCCCGTTCTTACGGGGAGAGGGTTGGGGTGAGGGGCTCTCTCCGCAGATGAGATGAGCGTGAAACCTGTACCCCCTCACCCGGATTGCTTCGCAATCCGACCTCTCCCCGCAAGCGGGGCGAGGTAAGAAAGGCATCAGCCTGCGTCTAGGACGGCGGCGACTTCCGCGGCCGTCGGCATCGACGGCCCCGCGCCCATGCGCTGCACGGAGATCGAGGCGGCGGCATTGGCGAAGGCGAGTGCCGCGCGCAAATCGACGCCGTCGGCGAGCTGCGCCGCGAGCGCTCCCACAAAACAATCGCCTGCGCCCGTGGTGTCGAGCGCCTTCACCACGCGGCCTGGTACCGAAATCTCCTCGCGTCCCGCGAGCGCCAGCACGCCGCGCTTGCCGAGGGTCACACAGATGGTCTGGTCCTCGCGCGCCTGAAGTTTTCGCGCGACGTCGAGAATCCGCGCAGCCTCGTCCCTGTCGGACAACTCGACGCCGGCGAGGAGGCCGAGCTCGGTCTCGTTCAGCACGAGAATGTCGACCAGCGCGAGCAATTCGCCCGACATGGTTTGCGCCGGCGCCGGATTGAGCAGCGTCGTAGCGCCGGCCTCGCGAGCCCGCCGGAAGAACGCGGCGATCGTCGGCAGCGGGATCTCGAATTGGCTGACCGCGACATCGCCTTTTGCCAGTAGGACGGTCGCGACGTCGTCGACGCCGACAAGCGCATTGCTGCCGGGAATGACGACGATCGTGTTGTCGGCCTCCGCCACCGTGATGATGGCCGTGCCGGTGTGCGCCTCGGCTGTCTCGCGGATCGCGCCGAGATCGATGCCTTGCGCACCGAGGAACGTCCTCAACTCACCGCCGAACGAATCCTTGCCCAGCCGGCCGATCAACGTGGTCCGCGTGCCAAGCCGCGAAGCCGCCACCGCCTGGTTGGCGCCCTTGCCACCCGGAAAATACAGCACCTGCTTGCCGGCGACGGTCTCGCCGATCTTCGGATGGCGATCGGCTGTCGCCACCACATCCATGTTGATGCTGCCGGCGACGAAGACGCGCCCCATAAGAAACCTCAGATGAGAGACCTCGGCGAACGCTAGACCCTGACCTCGAACTCGTGCCTGACCTTGGCGATGTCGACCAGCGTCGGCAGGCCGGCTTCGTTGCCAAGACGCTGGATCTTGAAGGTCGAGGCTGCCCGGGCAAAATCAAAATGCTCGCGCCAGCTTTTGCCGGGATGGGCAAGATAGGAATAGACATAAGCGCCGTGGAAGACGTCGCCGGCGCCGTTGGTGTCGATCACGCGCTCGCGTGGGATCGGCATCGCCGGCATCACCTGCACCGTTCCGGTCTCGTCGTACCAGAGTAGGCCCTTCTCGCCCATGGTGATGCCGCCGATCTTGCAGCCGCGGCTCTTGAGGTAGTCGAGCATCTTTTCGGGCGTCAGGTCCATCTGCTCGCACAGGCGCTCGGCGACGATCGCGACGTCGATGAATTCCAATAGCTCATGCGTGTTGGTGCGAAGGCCGCCACCGTCGAGCGAGGTCAGGATGCCGGCCTCGCGGCAGACCTTTGCGTAGTGGATCGCGGCATCCGGCTGGTGGCCGTCGACATGCAGCGCGCGGCAGCCGCCGAGATTGAGCATCGGGAACGGATGGATGTGGTCGTCGTCGCGGGCAGCGGACGATGGCGCGCTTACCGTCCTTTGGCATGATGAAGGACAGCGAGGACTGGTTGACCTTCCGCCCATGCAGCGAGATCGCGTATTTCGCGCACATGTCCATGAACATGCGGCCGAGCCAGTCATTGGCCGCGGTGGCGATGAGATCGGGCACGATGCCGAGCTTGGCGCAGCAGAACGCCGCGGTCACCGCATTGCCGCCGAAGGAAACCGCGTAGTCGGAGGCCACGTGCTTCTCGTCGCCGGTCGGCATGTGGTCGGTGATGAAGACGACGTCGATATAGGTCTGTCCGATGAAGAGAGCCTGCATTGCTTGTCCGTGATGCGCTTTGTGGTCCCGGCCGGCGTGCTTACTGTAACACCGGTTCCGCCGCGGGACCGCTGAAATTATTCGCAAAACCGGCGCTCGGAGTGCTTGAGGTCGGCATGCGGCCGGAATACGACCATCACCGGGCAATGCCAAGCCCGGACAAACGCCGTCTCTCGGTCCATGGTTCCGGGCCGGTCAACAGGGGGAAGCATGATCACCGGCCTCGATCACGTCGTCGCACTGGTCAGGGATATCGGTGCGGCCAGAGCGGCCTATCAGACGCTGCTCGGACGCGCGCCGGCCTGGCAGAATTCGGGCGAGGGCGCCGACCGTGTGCTGTTCACTCTTGCCAACATGACGATCGAATTGATGGCGCCGAACGGCTTCAGCGTGACCGCCGACCGCATGCGCGCGCTGCTTGGCGACCAGGAAGGCGTGCTCGCCAGCCTGTGCTTTCGTGTCGCGGACATGAGCAAAACGCACCGGCGGCTGGAGCGGGTGGCACTCATGCCGGATCCGGTTGCCGAGGTCGAAAGCAGCGACGCGGAGAGCGGCGCGGTCCTGCACTGGAAGCGGACGCGCGCCGCCACGGAGCTCACGCGCGGCGTGCGCATGTTCTTCCTCGAACTGGCTGATGAGCGCCCGCTTTCGAAGACGACCGATATCGCGCCGATCGATGCACTCGACCACGTCGTGATCACCACGGAGGATTCCGATCGTGCCGCCGCGCTCTATGGCGCGCGGCTCGGGCTCGATCTGGCGCTCGACCGCTCGCACCAGGATTGGGGCCAGCTGATGTTCTTCCGCTGCGGCGATCTCGTCGTCGAGCTGGTGCGCCGCCCCGTCGCAGGCGGCGATTCCCTGCATGACCGCCTTTGGGGCCTGAGCTGGCGGGTGACCGACATCGATGCCACGCGCGCCCGCCTGATCGCCGCCGGCCTCGACGTCAGCGACGTGCGCAACGGCCGCAAGCCGGGCACGCGGGTGATGACGGTGCGGACCGGCACCTGCGGCATCCAGACGGTCCTGCTGGAGCGCTCGCCGAAGCCGGTGGAGTAGGCTAAGCCTTTTTCTCGTCATTGCGAGCGCAGCGAAGCAATCCAGAATCCCTCCACGGTGGCAGTCTGGATTGCTTCGTCGCAAGGGCTCCTCGCAATGACGGCGAGCGCGTGTTACACCCGTCCTAAGACCACCCAGCGAGCAACCGGTTTGGCGAAAGCAGCGGCAAAGCGAACTCTGAAATGGCAGCGCGATCCCGAGGGCATGCGGTTGCGCATTCTCGAAGCCGCCAAGCAGGAATTCTCAGCGCACGGGCTTGCCGGTGCGCGCGTCGACCGCATCGCGGCCAACGCCGGCGCCAACAAGCGGATGCTGTATTATCATGTCGGCAACAAGGACGAGCTCTATCTCGCGGTGCTCGAAGGCGCCTATGACAAGATCCGCAGCGAGGAGCGCGGGCTCGATCTCGAACATCTCGATCCGCCCGAGGCCATCCGCCGCCTGATCGAGTTCACCTGGAATTACTTCCTGCGCAATCCCGAATTCCTGTCGCTGCTCCAGACCGAGAATCTCGCGCGCGCAAAGCATCTCAAGAAATCGACCAAGGTCAAGTCGATGCACTCGCCCTTCGTCGAGATGATCGGCACCGTGGTGCGGCGCGGTGTATCCGGCGGCGACTTCAAGGTCGCGGTCGATCCTGTCCAGCTCTACATCTCGATCGCGGGACTGTGCTTCTTCTATCTATCGAACTCGGCGACGCTCAGCGTGATCTTCGGTCGCGATTTGCTGGCCAAGGACGCCAAGGACGAGCGGCTGGATCACATGGTCGGTCTCGTGCTGGCGGCGCTGACGGGACAGTCGGCCGCGCTGTTAGCCATGACGAAGGCGCCGAAGTCGCACGCCGCGGTGGCGCAGACGGCTTAGCGCGACTTCGTCGTATCGCTGCTTGCGATAATGGAAATTGTGGAGTCGGACTGCTCCCCCAACGTCGTCCTGGCGAAGGCCAGGACCCATACCGCGTGATCCATCGATCGCGCGTGGTGCCAATCCCGAACGCCAGCCTTCGCCAAACTTCACCCTGTGGTTATGGGTCCTGGCCTTCGCCAGGACGACACCGGGGATTTGGCCCGGTCTTCAATCCCAGGATGATCCCAAACCTTCCGGAACCCCCGCCCAAAACGTCGCAGGAAAACCGCTGGACAGTATTTACCCAACGGGTTAATTTCTCACCCAACGAACAAGACGACCGGGAGTGAGACGTGGCTGAGCTGAAGCCGCAGAGTGCGGTGTCCAAGATGCTGAACGCGGCCTGGATCCGGCCGTGTTTGTTCCTGGTGTTCATCGTCGTCGCCTGGGATCTCGCGATCCGGCTGTTCAGGATTCCCGCCTACCAGATCCCGTCGCCGGGCGATGTCATTGCGGTGCTGCGCACCGATTGGCCGGAACTGTTGCGCCAGTCCTGGCCGACGACTTATGCCACCGTCTGCGGCTTCGCGCTCTCGGCGCTGTTTGGTATCCCCATCGCGATGCTGATCGCGGGCTCCAAGACCGTGGAGAGCTACGTCTATCCGTTGCTGGTGTTCTCGCAATCCGTGCCGAAGATCGCGATCGCGCCGCTGTTCGTGGTGTGGTTCGGCTTCGGCATCATTCCGAAAGTAATCTCGGCGTTCCTGCTTGGCTTCTTTCCGGTGGTGGTCTCCGCGGTGCAGGGCTTCAAATCGGTCGATCCAGACATGGTCGATCTCGCCCGCGCCATGCAGGGCAGCCGCTTCCAGGTGTTTTGCGCGGTGAACCTGCCGCATGCGCTGCCGGCGATCTTCTCCGGCCTCAAAGTATCGGTGACGCTCGCCGTGGTCGGTGCCGTCGTCGGCGAATTCGTCGGCTCCAATTCCGGCATCGGCTATGTGATGCAGCGCTCGATCGGCACCTTCGACCTGCCGACGATGTTCGCGGCCCTCGTGATCCTCGCGCTGCTCGGCGTCATCCTGTTCTGGATTGTGGACCGGATCGAGAAGCTGGTCATTCCCTGGCATGTCAGCCAGCGCGAGGACGTGATTTTCGCCTCTTAACAGCAACCAAAGCAACGAACGGCCGCCAACGGCCGACGCAACAACGACAAGGGAGAGTGACGATGAAGCGGTGGATAGGAGCTGTCTCGGCGGCGCTGATGGTGTTCGCGGCCATGCCGGCGCAAGCGGCCGACAAGGTCGTGCTGATGCTCAACTGGTACGTCTATGGCGAGCACGCGCCGTTCTATTACGGCAAGGCCAAGGGCATCTATGCCGCCGAAGGCATCGACCTCGAGATCCAGGAAGGCCGCGGCTCGGCCGCGACCACGCAGGCGGTGGCCGCCAAGACCGCCGATTTCGGCTATGTCGACGTGCCCACCATGATGCGTGCCGCGATCAAGGGTGCGCCAGTGGTTGCGACCGGCGTGCTGCTCCAGACCAGCCCGATGTCCGCCATGGGTTTTGCCGACAAGAACATTAGGAAGCCCGAGGACATCAAGGGCAAGACGGTGGCGATCACGCCGGCCGATTCCATGACCCAGATCTGGCCGCTGTTCTTGAAGAAGACCGGCCTCAAGGAAAGCGACTTCCAGACGGTGGCGGGCGATGGCCAGACCAAGCTCAACGCGGTCATCAACGGCCAGGCTGACCTCTTGCTCGGCTACGTCATGGACCAGTCGATGAAGATCAAGGACGCCACCGGCAAGGACGTCTATCCGATCAAGTTCGCCGACTACGGCATCAACATGGTCTCCTCCGGCATCATCGCCAACACTGATTATGTGAAGGCCAATGCCGATCTCGTCCGCCGCTTCATGTCGGCCACGACCAAGGCGGTCGAGGCTGCCGAGAAGGAGCCGAAGGCCGCGGCGCAATCGATCCTCGATGCCAACCCCAAGGGTGGCAAGATCGACACGCTGACGCAAGGATTTGAGCTGACCATTCCGCTCTACCGGACGCCCGAGACCAAGAGCAAGCGGCCGTTCCAGGTCACTGATCAGAACATGACGGACTCGGTCAATCTGATGGTCGAATATGGCGGGCTCGATGCCAAGGCCAAGGAGAACCCGAAGGCGTTCTACACCAACGACTATCTGCCGAAGAGCGGCTCGTGAAACCTGCGACGAACATGAGTGAAACCCTGCAGCCGGCCGCACATCTGAGACTGGTGAGCGACCGGGCTGCCGGCGATGCGTCGGGCATCAAGCTGTCAGGCGTGTCGAAGACCTACCGGACGCGCGACGGCGATGTGCCGTCGCTGCGCCCGCTCGACTTCCACATCAATGACGGCGAGTTCTTCGTCGTGGTCGGCCCATCCGGCTGCGGCAAGTCCACGCTACTCAAGTTGATCTCGGGACTGCTGCCGCCGACCACGGGCGAGATCCTGGTCGAGGGCGAGAAGGTGACGGCGCCGCACGGCAATGTCGGCATCGTGTTCCAGAACGCGTTGCTGCTGCCATGGCGCAACATCCTGTCCAACGTGATGCTGCCGATCGACATGAAACGGTTGCCGCGGCAGACATATCTGGACCGCGCCAAGGCACTGTTGAAGCTGGTTGGGCTCGAAGGTTTCGAGAAGAAGCTGCCGTGGCAGCTTTCCGGCGGTATGCAGCAGCGCGCCTCGATTTGTCGCGCCCTGGTGCATGATCCCCGGATCATGCTGATGGACGAGCCGTTCGGCGCGCTCGATGCGCTGACGCGCGAGCGCATGAATGTCGAGCTGATGCGGATCCAGCGCGAGACCAGGAAGACGGTTCTGCTGATCACGCATTCGATCCCCGAGGCCGTGTTCCTCGCCGATCGCGTGCTGGTCATGACCGAGCGGCCCGGCGCGGTCGCCGCGATCTACGACGTGCCGCTGCCGCGGCCCCGTTCGCTCGACGTGATGGCCGATCCTGTGTTCACCGAACTCGTGCAGCGCATCCGCAAGCACTTTTTCTCGCAAGGTTCACTGGACTGACGACCATGGCACCGCGCCTGAAGCTGCGAGACATCACCTTCTTCGAGCGACCCGTGCATTTCGCCCGGCCGTTCCGCTTCGGCGCTGTTACCATCAACGCGACGCCGCAGCTGTTCGTGCGGGTCGAGATCGAGGTCGAGGGTAGGGGATCGGCGGTCGGCGCCAGTGCCGAACTGTTGGTGCCGAAATGGTTCGACAAGCGGCCGGAGCTGTCGCCGGCGCAGACGGTGGATGGCTTGCGCCGTTCGCTGGAGATCGCGCGGGGGCTTTATCTCGCGCGAACCGGATTTTTGACGGCATTCGATCTGCATGCCTCGTGCATCGGTGCCCAAGTCGCAACTTGTGCGAAGAAAAACATTCCGCCGCTGGCCGCAGTCTATGGACCCGCGGAAATCGACAAGGCGATCCTCGATGCGCTGCTCCGCGCCGCCGAGACCAATTTCTTCGACGGCATGGCCGGCAACATCGCCGGCATCGATGCGCGGCTTTCGCCCGACCTGAAGGAAACCGATCTCACGACGTTCCTATCGGGCCGGAAGCCGCTGGCACGCGTTGCCATCAGGCATACCGTCGGTCTCGACGACACCGTTGAAGGCGAGGGCGGAGTTGCAGATCCCCACGAGAACTCCGGTGCAAGATACTTCAAGCTGAAGCTGTCGGGGGACCCCGTCGGCGATGCAGCGCGGCTGGCGCGCATTGGCAAGGAGCTTGATGCGCTGGACCATGACTACAAAGTGACGCTCGATGCCAACGAGCAATATGCCGATCTCGCAGCCTTGCATGAACTCATCGGCCGGCTCGACCATGACACTGCGCTGCGATCGATTTCATCCAGGCTGCTCTATATCGAGCAGCCGATGCCGCGCGATGTCACGAGGCACTCGCCCCTCGGCTCGCTCGCAGCGCGCGGCTTTATCATCGACGAAGCCGACGATTCCTACGACGCGTTTCCCGCGGCCCGGGCGCTCGGCTATCACGGCATCTCCTCGAAATCCTGCAAAGGGCTTTACAAGTCCATCGTCAACGCGACGCGCGCAGCGAAATGGAGCGCGGCCGGCGAAAGATTCTTCGTGACCGGCGAGGACCTCACCTGCCAGGCGGGCCTTGCCGTGCAGCAGGACCTTGCGCTCGGTGCCTTCATCGGCATCACCCATGCCGAACGCAACGGCCATCATTACGTGGACGGCTTCGGTGACACGCCCGCCGCGGAGGCCCAGGCCTTCGCCGCCGCGCATCCCGATCTCTATGCGGATGCAGGGCAGGGCATCCGCCTCTCCATTCACAACGGCGATCTCCTGACGGGATCGCTTCATGCAACGGGATTTGCGACGTCGGTCCATCCGGACTGGTCGGCGCTGCGCCCGCTCGAACAACCACAATCACTCTGGGAGCAATCGGTATGACCACCCAACGCCTCGGCCTCATCATGAACGGCGTCACCGGCCGCATGGGACTCAACCAGCATCTGATCCGCTCGATCGTTGCGATCCGCGAGCAGGGCGGCGTCCGCTTGAAGAACGGCGACCGCGTGATGCCGGACCCGATCCTGGTCGGCCGCAGCGCCGAGAAGGTCGAGGCCCTTGCCAAGCGCTACAACGTCACGCGCTGGACCACGGATCTCGATGCGGCCCTCGCCGACAAGAACGACACCATGTTCTTCGACGCCGCGACCACGCAGGCGCGCCCCGGGCTGCTGACCCAGGCCATCAATGCCGGCAAGCACGTCTATTGCGAGAAGCCGATCGCGACGAATTTCGAGGAGGCGCTCGAGGTCGTCAAGCTCGCCAATTTCAAGGGCGTCAAGCACGGCACGGTGCAGGACAAGCTGTTCCTGCCCGGCCTGAAGAAGATCGCCTTCCTGCGCGACTCCGGCTTCTTCGGCCGCATCCTCTCGGTGCGCGGCGAGTTCGGCTATTGGGTGTTCGAAGGCGGCTGGCAGGAGGCGCAGCGGCCGTCATGGAATTACCGCGACGAGGACGGCGGCGGCATCATCCTCGACATGGTTTGCCACTGGCGCTACGTGCTCGACAATCTCTTCGGCGAGGTCGAGAGCGTGAGCTGCATCGGCAACACCGACATCCCGGAGCGTTTCGACGAGCAGGGCAAGAAGTACAAGGCGACCGCGGACGACTCCGCCTATGCCACGTTCCAGCTCAAGGGCGGCGCCATCGCCCACATCAATATGTCCTGGGTGACGCGCGTCTATCGCGACGATCTCGTCACCTTCCAGGTTGACGGCACACTCGGCTCGGCCGTCGCCGGCCTTTCCGACTGCATGATCCAGGCGCGGCAGGCGACGCCCCGGCCGGTGTGGAATCCCGACGAGAAGCGGCTGCACGATTTCTACGGCGACTGGCAGAAACTGCCTGACAACGTCAGCTACGACAACGGCTTCAAGGAGCAGTGGGAGATGTTCATCCGCCATGTCTACGAGGATGCGCCCTACAAGTTCACGCTGCTCGAAGGCGTCAAGGGCGTGCAGCTCGCCGAATGCGCGCTGAAGAGCTGGAAGGAGCGGCGCTGGATCGACGTCGCTCCGATCAAGGTCTGAGCTTTATTGGACAAGTGTCGATGTTATTGAGCCGTCATTGCGAGCGAAGCGAAGCAATCCAGAGTGCCTCCGCGGCAAGAGTCTGGATTGCTTCGTCGCTTCGCTCCTCGCAATGACGGGGAGAGGTCTGAAATCATGAACAAGCCCGTCCTGCCGATGTCGTCGTTGTCGCTCAAGCTGCCGAAGGCCGATCGCTCGATCGAGACCTACCGGCTCGCGGCGTCGCGAACGTTTCCCGCAAAGCTCGAGGGACCGCTGAACCGCATCGCGTTCTCGGCCGTCCATACCGTGACCGATCCATTCGCTGACAACGACCCGTGGCTCTCCGCTGCCGTCGACTGGGACAAGACCATCGCCTTTCGCGAGCACGTCTGGGATCTCGGTCTCGGCGTCGCCGAAGCCATGGATACCGCGCAGCGCGGCATGGGGCTGGATTGGCCGACCTCGCTGGAGCTGATCACGCGCTCGGTCGCTGCGGCCAGGCGGCGCAACGCGCTGGTGTTCTCCGGCGCCGGTACCGATCATCTTGCGGTCGAGGATGCCAGGAATCTCGACGACGTGATCCGCGCCTATGAAGAGCAGGTATCGGCGGTCGAGAAGGTCGGCGGCCGCATCATTTTGATGGCGTCGCGCGCGCTGGCAAAGCTTGGCCGCAACGCCGACGATTACGCAAAGGTCTATGACCGCGTGCTGTCGGGGGTAGCGCAGCCCGTGATCATCCACTGGCTCGGCGACATGTTCGATCCGGCGCTGACGGGATATTGGGGCACCAAAGACCTCGACAAGGCGATGGACACAGCGGTGGCCATCATCAACGCCAACGCCGCTAAGGTGGACGGTGTCAAGGTTTCGCTGCTCGACAAGCAGCGCGAGATCGACATGCGCCGTCGTCTCGACAAGCGCATCAAGATGTACACCGGCGACGATTTTAATTATGCGGAGCTGATCGCCGGTGACGAACAGGGTTTTTCGCACGCGCTGCTCGGCATTTTTGACGCGATCGCGCCGGCAGCGTCCTACGCGTTGTCGCGGTTGGCCGCTGGTGACGAAGCAGGCTTCCACGACGTGCTGGGGCCGACGGTGCCGCTGTCGCGCCACATCTTCAAGGCGCCGACGCGGTTCTACAAGACCGGCGTGGTGTTCATGGCCTATCTCAACGGCCATCAGGACCACTTCACCATGGTCGGCGGGCAGGAGAGCACGCGCTCGACGCTGCATCTGGCGGAGCTGTTCCGGCTGGCCGACAAGGCCGGGCTGCTCGCCGATCCGGAGCTGGCGACGCTGCGGATGAAGGCGGTGCTCTCAACGCGCGGAATCGAATCCTGATGCGTGATTTCTCGTCCGATCATCGCTGGCTGTCGCTCAATACGGCGACAATCCGAAAACAGGGTGACCTCGTCGAAATCATCGAGGCCTGTGCCAGGCACGGCATCCGCGCCATCGATCCCTGGCGCGACCAGGTCGCAGCCGTCGGCCTCGATCGTGCGGCGCGTGCGGTGCGCGAGGCCGGCCTCGAGCTATCAGGGTATTGCCGCGGCGGCATGTTCACGTCGGACGCATCGCGGCGGGGCGAGGTGCGTGACGACAACCGGCGCTGCGTCGACGAAGCCAAGGCGCTTGGCGCGCCCTGCATCGTTCTCGTCGTCGGCGGCCTGCCGCAATATTCGCGGTCGGGCAGCGAGGCGTCGAAGGACATCGCCGGCGCGCGGACGCAGGTCGAGGAGGCGCTCGCTGATATGCTCGATTACGCCAAACAGGCCAAGCTGCCGCTGGCGATCGAGCCGCTGCATCCGGCCTATGCGGCAGACCGCGCCTGCGTCAACACCACGAAGCAGGCGCTCGACATCTGCGACCGGCTCGATCCTGATCGCAGTGGCATGCTCGGCGTCGCCCTCGACGTCTATCACATCTGGTGGGATCCGGAGCTGATGGGGCAGATCGCGCGCGCCGGCCAAGATCGCCTGCTCGCCTTCCATGTCTGCGACTGGCTGGTGCCGACCAGGGACATTCTCAACGACCGCGGCATGATGGGCGACGGCGTGATCGACATCAAATCGGTGCGCGCAGCGGTCGAAGCACAGGGCTTTGCCGGTTATTCAGAGATCGAAATCTTCTCCAACGACTGGTGGAGCAAACCGATGGACGAGGTGCTGCAAACCTGTATCGCGCAGCACAAGACGGTGGTTTAGGCCTTCCGGAATTGGTTGCGCGCAACGGCGCCGATGGCCTGAGATGTCAAATGGTTGCGCGCAATCACCGGCGCATCCCGCGGCGGTAACCTTCTACTGTGCATGGGGTTGTTTTCGCGTTTTTTTGTTTTGAGGCTTCAACCGATTGCGCAGGGCACGCTCAAAAAGCCGCGGAACCGCACCCGTCCGCCCCTGACCGGCTGTCCGCTCACGGCATAGTTGGGGAAGCGCGCCAAGAAGCGTGAGACCGCGATGGCGCCTTCCAGCCGCGCCAGCGCCATGCCGGCGCATTGATGCGCACCGGTGGCGAAGGCGAGATGCCGGTTCGGCGTGCGCGCGACGTCGAAGCTCTCGGGGTCCGGAAACTGCGCCGGATCCCGGTTGGCCGCGCCGATGCACAGCGTGATCGACGTGCCGGCGTCGAGCGTGACGCCGCCGAGCTCGACCCGCTCCGTGGTCATGCGGTTGCCGAGCTGGTTTGAGCTCTCGTACCGCAGGATCTCTTCGACCGCAGTCTTGATGAGGTCGGGGTTGTCGATCAGCCGCCGCTTCTGATCCGGATTGCGGTCGAGCGCCACGAGGCCGTTGCCGATCAAATTGGTGGTGGTCTCGTGGCCGGCATTGAGCAGGAAGATGCAGTTGTGCAGCAGCTCCTTCTCGGTCAGCCGCTCGCCGTTATCTTCACCCTGTATCAGGCACGTCAGCACGTCGCGTTCGGGGTTGCCGGGCCTTTCGCGCCGGCGTGCGACCAGCGTTTCGAGATAGGCGAGAAAATCCGTCACGGCCTTGTTGCCGCGGGCAGCGACTTCAGGCGACACGACCGGTTCGAGGGCGCCCAGGATCGCCAGCGACCACTCGCGCAGCGGCGCGCGCTCGTCATGGGGCACGTCGAGCAGATTGCCGATCACCTCGATCGGGATCGAGGCGGCGAAATCCTCGATCAGCTCGCAATCACCTTTGACGGCGATGGCGTCGAGCAGTCCGTCGACCAGCTTGATGATATCGGGCTCCATCCCCGCGATCGCGCGCGGCGACAGCGCGCCCATGATCAGGCGCCGCACGCGCGTATGCGCCGGCGGATCGTTGAAGACGAGGCTCGTGGTGTGGTGTTCGTGGAGCGGGGTGTCGCCGTATTTCGGCCCGAACTCGCGCTTCTTGTCCGAGCTGAACGACTTTGTGTTCTTGTAGGTCGTGACGAGGTCGTCATAGCGGGTCAGGAATACGGTGCCGTTGCGCAGGCGCTTGACCGGCTCGTTCTCCCGCAGTGCACGATAGGTCGGGTAGGGATCGTCGTAGAATTCCGGCGTCAGCTTCTCCAGATCGAAACTGGCTGCCAGTTCATTCGCACTTGCGTTCATGCCGCCATACTCGCCGGTTGAGTCCGATATGCTGTATTCGCTCTTTTGAGCGGCTCGGTTCACCGTCTACAGTCGAGCTGCGATTTGCAAGCCGACCGGACAGGAAAATGCACGCCCGCGCGCTGACGCTGCCGACACGGCTCCTTCATGGCCAGACGATATCTTCGCGGCCCTGCAACGCTTCGACGTTCGGCAGGTGCCTTACGTGCCCGACGCCGGCCATTCGAGGCTGATCCAGCGCGTGCTGGCATCGTCCACGATGCGCGGCATTCCGCTGACGACGGAGGAGGAGGGCGTGGCGCTTCTGGCGGGCGCCTGGACCGGCGGGCAGCGCGGCGTGCTGCTGATGCAGTCGAGCGGGGTCGGCAATTGCATCAACATGCTGTCGCTGATCCCGATCCTGCGCTTTCCCTTCCTCACCCTGGTGACCATGCGTGGCGAGTGGGGCGAGTTCAATCCGTGGCAGGTGCCGATGGGATCGACCACGCAGGGCGTGTTCGAGCTCTCGGGGGTCAAAGTGCTGCGGGCTTCGACCGCAGCCGAGGTGCCGGCCGTGCTCGAGGCGGCGGCCGCGCAGGCCTACAACGCGCTCACGCCCACCGCCGTCCTGCTGTCGCAGCGCCTGATCGGCGCCAAGGTTTTCACCAAATGAGCAAGGCCAATCTCCTCGACCGCCGTCAGGTGGTGTCCACGCTTCTCGCGAACCGCAGGGATGTGGTTGCGATCGGCGGCCTCGGCGCCTCCACCAACGACATGTGCGCGGCCGGCGACCATGCGCGCAATTTCTACCTCTGGGGTGGCATGGGTGGGGCGGCGATGATCGGGTTGGGCCTCGCTCTGGCGCAGCCAAAATTGCCGGTTCTGGTCATCACCGGCGACGGCGAGATGTTGATGGGCATGGGCAGCCTTGCCACCATCGGCCTCCAGAAGCCGTCCAACCTCTCGATCGCGGTGCTCGATAACGAGGCCTATGGCGAGACCGGGGGTCAGGCCAGCCACACGGCCGCGGCCGCCGACCTCGTCGGCGTCGCCAGGGCCTGCGGCATCGGGGATAGCCGGTCTGTGACCACCATGGCCGAGGTCGAGGCGTTCGCCAAAGCCGTCCACGACGTCACGGCCGGGCCGCGCTTTGCCAATGTGAAGATCGACAGCGCCAATCTGGAGCGGATTTTGCCGAGCCGCGACGGGACTTACATTCTCAACCGGATCCGCGGCGACCTCGGTTTCCAGCCAATCTAGGCGCTCCCGTCCTGCACGGAGACCGTGTGGGCGGGGTCAATTTCCACTGAAATTACAACGCACTCAGGTTGCGATGCAGCATAGTGCTTGACTTTTGCGTGGGTGAGTGCTTACTCACTAGCATGAGCTCATTGCGTATGACGAGCGACCTGAGGCGTCAATTGATCCTCGGCGCCGCAAAGCGTTGCTTTGCCCGACACGGCTATACCGGCACCACGACCAAGAGCGTGGCGGCCGCCGCTGCCATTTCCGAGGCGCTGCTGTTCAAGCATTTCCCGTCCAAGGCCGCGCTTTACGCCGAAATTCTCAGCGACGAATGCGAGGCGGACCCAGCGCTCATGGAGCTGCTCGAACGGGAGCCGTCGACCGCCACGTTGGTCGAGCTGATCCGCGGCATGGTCGGACATTTCATGCACATCGCCGACGGGCCCGACCAGGAAGAGGCCCAGCGCCTGCGACTGATGACCACGAGTCATTTGGATGATGGCGAATTCGCGCGTTTGCTATATGCCAAGATCGAGACGCTGATCGGGGCGGCCTTCGTTGCCTCGCTCAAGCGTGCGGTTGCCGCGGGGGACGCGCGGCCATACAACGGCGAACCGCTCAACCTGTTCTGGTTTGCGCATCACACCGTGATGACAGCTGCGCTGACCAGGCTGCCGGCCACGCCGTGTCTCGCTTACGGCAAGGCGAACGACCTCGAGCGGCAGCTCTGTGAGTTTCTCCTGAGGGGTATCGGACTTAACGACGCCGCAATTGCTTCGCATTTAGGCCGCGATCAGGCCGCGTGTGCGGACAAGACGGCGATTGCAGAGAGTGCATGACATGAACATCGTCACCGAACACAAGATTTCGGGCGAACCGATCGACAACAAGGCTCCCAAGCGTCCGGTCCGGCCGGTGCTCTGGTTCATCATCGTCGGCGCGCTTCTGGCCGTGCTCGTCGGTGGCCTCGTCTGGTTCAATTTTTTCCGCGGCCAGATGATCAAGCAGTTCTTCGCCAACAACAAGCCGCCGCCGGTCGCGGTCAGCGCCGCCGAGGCGAAGTCCGAGGTGGTGCCAAACCTGCTGACGGCCGTCGGCGGGCTGTCCGCTGTGCACCAGGTCGACGTCAGCGCCGACGTCAACGGCCGCGTCACCGAGATCAAGTTCGAGCCGGGCACGCATGTCGAGGCCGGCACGCCGCTGGTGCAGATGTTCGACGCGCCGGAGCAGGGCGACCTCGCCAATTACAAGGCGCAGTCCACCGTCGCACAGCTGTCGCTGGACCGCGCCAAGCAACTGGCGTCGCGCCAGTTCGGCCCGCAGGCAACCGTCGACACCGCGCAGGCCGCCTACGATCAGGCGCTGGCGGGTATCGCCAAGACCGAAGCATTGATCTCGCAGAAGTTGGTCCGCGCGCCGTTCTCCGGCGATCTCGGCGTCCGCAAGGTCGAGGTGGGCCAGTATCTGACCGCCGGCACGGCCATCGTTTCGCTGACGGATCTGTCGGAGCTGTGGGCCAACTTCACGGTGACGGAAAAGGACTCGGGCAACCTCAAGGTCGGTCAGCCAGTCCGTTTGAAGGTCGACGCCTATCCGGGCCGCACCTTCGACGCCAAGATCACCACGATCGAGCCGCAGATCTCGGCCGACACCCGCAACATCCGCGTGCAGGCGACCATCTCCAATCCGGAGAAGATCCTGAAGCCCGGCATGTTCGTCACCACTACGGTGGTGCTGCCGGACAAGCCGGCCGTGGTCACCGTGCCGGAGACGGCGGTCGACTACACGCTGTACGGCGACTCGGTGTTCGTGATCACCGAGAAGAAGGAAGCTGACGGCAAGACCAGCCTGAGCGCGGTGCGCACTTTCGTGCAGACCGGCAGCCGGGTCGAAGGCCGCGTCGAAATCGTCAAGGGCGTGAAGCCGGGCGACAAGGTCGTCGCCGTCGGCCAACTCAAGCTGCAATCGGGCGCGGCGGTGTCGATTTCGACCGACCCGGCTCCGCAGATCCCGGCGCAGCCGCCGCGCTACTGACATCGTACACGTTGCAGCATGATCCGGCACGGCCGGGTCATGCGCTTTGCAAGTCAAAGAAATCGAGATCGCCGCGATGCGCTTTACTGATATTTTCATCAAACGCCCGGTTCTGTCGGTCGTCGTCAGCCTGCTGATCCTGCTGATCGGCCTGCGCGCGGCGACGACGCTGCCGATCCGGCAATATCCGAAGCTGTCGAACACGGTCATCAATATCACGACCGTCTATCCGGGTGCGTCCGCGGACCTGATCCAGGGCTTCATCACCACGCCGATCGAGCAGGCTGTCGCTTCCGCCGAAGGCGTCGACTACATCACCTCGTCCTCGGTGCTCGGCACCTCGACGATCCAGGTCTACATCAAGCTGAATTTCGATCCGAACCAGGCGCTGACCGAGGTTCTGGCCAAGACGAACTCGGTCAAATATCTGATCCCGAAGGAATCCAACGACCCGATCGTCACCAAGACCACGGGCCAGACCACGGCCGTGATGTATCTCGGATTCTCGTCCGAAGAGCTGTCGGGCTCGGCGATCTCAGACTATCTGACGCGCGTTGTGCAACCGGTGCTGTCGACCGTCGACGGGGTGGCCTCCGCCGACATTCTCGGCGGCCAGACCTTTGCGATGCGGCTGTGGCTTGATCCCCTGAAGATGGCCGGCCGCAACGTGTCGCCTGCGGATGTCGCGACCGCGATCACCGCCAACAACTTCCAGTCCGCGGCGGGGCAGACCAAGGGCTATCTCATCGTCTCGAACGTTTCGACGAATACGGGCCTGACCGACGTCAACCAGTTCAAGAAGATGATCGTCAAGGCCAAGGACGGCGGCTTCGTGCGGATGGAGGACATCGCCACCGTCGAGCTTGCGGCCCAGAGCACGGACGCGAGCGTCGCCTTCAACGGCGAGCACGCCATCTTCATCGGTGTGCAGGCAACGCCGCAGGGCAACCCGCTGACGCTGGTCAAAGGCGTGCGGGCGCTGTTCCCCGAGTTGGAACGCAATCTGCCGCCCTCGATGAAGATGAAGGTCGCCTACGATTCGACCAAGTTCATCCAATCCTCGATCGACGAGGTCGAGAAGACGCTGGGTGAAGCCGTGATCATCGTGATCGTGGTGATCTTCCTGTTCCTGGCGTCGTTCCGTTCGGTCATCATTCCAGTCGTCACCATCCCGCTGTCGATGATCGGCGTCTGCACGCTGATGCTGGCGCTGGGCTTCAGCTTCAACCTGTTGACTCTGCTTGCGATGGTGCTCGCGATCGGACTCGTGGTCGACGACGCCATCGTCGTGGTCGAAAACATCCATCGCCATCTGGAGGAAGGGAAAACGCCGGTCCAGGCATCGCTGGAAGGCGCGCGCGAAATCGTGGGTCCCGTCGTCTCGATGACCATCACGCTCGCGGCCGTGTACGCGCCGATCGGTTTCCTCGGCGGACTGACCGGCTCGCTGTTCCGCGAATTCGCCTTCACGCTTGCGGGCTCGGTGATCGTGTCCGGCGTGATCGCGCTGACGCTGTCGCCGATGATGTGCTCGGTGCTGCTGAAGAACACCGAAGAGGGGCGCTTCGCCAAGCTCGTCAACAAGGTGTTTGGCGCGCTGACGCGGTGGTACGGGCGCAGGCTCGACCGCTCGCTCGACTACAAGGCCATCACCGGCCTGTTTGCGGTGACCATCCTCGGGCTGGTCGGCTTCCTTTACATGCACACGTCGAAGGAGCTGGCGCCTGAGGAAGACCAGGGCATCGTGTTCGCGGTGACCAAGGCGCCGAAATACGCCAACATCGACTATGTCGACTTTTACGGCGAGAAGCTCGACAAGGAATTCCAGAAGTTCCCCGAGACCGATCTGCGCTTCGTGCTGAACGGCATCAACGGCCCGCAGGGCGGTATCGCCGGCATGCTGCTCAAGCCTTGGGAGGAGCGCAAGCGCTCGTCGATCCAGCTGAAGTCGTTGGTGCAAGCCGAGCTTTCTAAAATCGAGGGCGTGCAGGCGTTCGCGTTCAACCTGCCGCCGCTGCCGGGCGGCCCGGGCGGCCTCCCGGTGCAGATGGTGATCAACTCCACCGCCAGCTTCCAGACTGTCTACGAACAGATGGAGAAGCTGAAGGCTGCCGCCCGCAAGAGCGGAATGTTCATCGTCTCAGACAGCGACCTTGCCTACAACCAGCCGAACGTGAAGGTGACGATCAACCGCACCAAGGCGCAGGATCTCGGCGTCAGTATGCAGAACCTCGGCAGCTCGCTCGCGGTGCTGCTCGGCGGCAACTACATCAACCGCTTCAACCTCGAGGGCCGTTCCTATCAGGTCATCCCGCAGGTGCCGCGCGGCCAGCGGCTCTCGCCGGAATCGCTTGCCGGCTACTATGTGACGACCAACACCGGCCAGCAGCTTCCGCTGTCGACGGTGGTGTCGATCGAGACCAAGACCGAGCCGAATTCGCTGACACATTATAATCAGCTCAACTCGGCGACCTTCTCGGCAGTGCCGATGCCCGGCGTGACCGTCGGTGCGGCGGTCGACTTCCTCGAGAGCGAGGCCAAAAACCTGCCGCAAGGCTTCAGCCATGATTATCTTGCTGACAGCAGGCAGTATGTGCAGGAAGGCAACCAGCTCGCGATCACGTTCGGCTTCGCGCTGATCATCATCTTCCTGGTGCTGGCGGCGCAGTTCGAGAGCTTGCGCGATCCGCTGGTCATCATGATCTCGGTGCCGATGGCGATCGTTGGTGCGCTGATCCCGCTGTTCTTCGGCGTGGCGACCATGAACATCTACACCCAGGTCGGCCTGCTGACCTTGGTGGGCCTGATCACCAAGCACGGCATCCTGATGGTGGAGTTCGCCAACGAGCTCCAGATCAACGAACGGCTCGATCGCCGCTCCGCCATCGAAATGTCGGCCCGCATTCGTCTGCGGCCGATCCTGATGACCACGGCCGCGATGGTGACGGGCCTGATCCCGCTTCTGACCGCGACCGGCGCAGGCGCGGCCAGCCGCTTCTCGATCGGTCTGGTGGTCGTCGCCGGAATGTCGATCGGCACGTTGTTCACGCTGTTCGTGCTGCCGGCGGTCTATGTGGTGCTGGCGACCGACCATCGCGCGGCGGCCGATTCCGAGCGCAACAAGCAGGTCAACGATCTCGACCTCGGCTCCAAGGCGCTCCGGCCGACCTGAGGCCGCAAATCAAGGAACCCGAGGGCGGCAGCGGCCAATCCGCTGCCGCCCTTTTCTATTGCCTCCGGCGCTTCGGCTAGCCTTTCCCGCGCTCGCGAGAGACAAGGTCCGGTCTTCTTGCTAGGTTCGGCGGGATGAGCCTTTCCCTCCATCCCGACACCCCGCAAGCACGGGCGCTGCCGAGCGCGGCGCCGGATGGCGTCGCGTCCGGTACGACGCCAGGGCAAGGGATCAGGAGCCGGCTCTTCACCAAATATGTGGCGCTGTTCGTGGCTGTCGTCGCGATCGCGCTGCTGGCCAACGGGCTGTTCGAGGTCCTCTTCTATTATCGCGAGCACAAGGCCGCGCTGATCCGGGTCCAGCATGAACAGGCCGAGGCAGCCGCGGCCAAGATCGGTCAGTTCGTCAAGGAGATCGAGAGCCAGCTCGGCTGGACCACGCAGCTGCCCTGGTCGGTGGGTTCAATCGAGCAGCGCCGCTTCGATGCGCTGCGGCTGCTGCGCCAGGTCCCCGCGGTCACCGAGCTCGCCCAGGTCGATGCGACCGGCAGGGAGCGGCTGCGGGTCTCGCGGCTCGCAATGGATGCGATCGACAGCGGCATCGACCTGTCGGACGATCCGAAGTTCACCGAGGCGGTCGCGCACAAGGTTTTTTACGGTCCGGTCTATTTCCGCAGGGAGTCCGAGCCGTACATGACCCTGGCGCAGGCCGGGTCGCGCAAGGATGCCGGCGTCAGCATCGCGGAAGTCAATCTCAAGCTGATCTGGGACGTTGTATCCCAGATCAAGGTCGGCGAGCATGGACACGCCTACGTGGTCGGTCCGGAAGGACGCCTGATCGCGCACCCCGATATCAGCCTGGTCCTGCGCAACACCGACATGTCTGGTCTCACCCAGGTGCGCGCCGCACTTGCCGGAGGCAGCGCCACGCTCGACGCGCTTTCCGAAGCGCGCAATCTCCAGGGACGGAAGGTGCTGACCGCGTCGGCCCCGATCGCGCCGCTGCACTGGACCATGTTCGTCGAGCTCCCGGTCGAGGAGGCCTATGCGGCGCTCTATGCCGCGTTGGAACGGCTTGCATTCGTGCTGCTCGCGGCGTCGACCTTCGCGGTGCTTGCCGGGATATTCCTCGCGCGCCGCATGGTCGGGCCGATCCAGGCGCTGCGGAGCGGCGCCGAGCGCATCGGCAGCGGCGATTTCTCCCAGCGCATCTCGATCAGAACCGGTGACGAGCTCGAGGGTCTCGCAGACCAGTTCAACCACATGGGCGAGCGCCTGCAGGAATCGTATGCAGACCTGGAGAAAAAGGTCGAGGTGAGAACGGCCGAGTTGACCGAGTCGCTCGCGCAACAAACGGCTACGTCGGAAGTGTTGCAGGTCATCAGCTCGTCTCCGGGCGAACTCGCGCCGGTGTTCAACAAGATGCTCGAGAATGCCACACGCGTCTGTGGCGCAAGTTTCGGCGTGATGAATTTGTGGAATGGTGAGAGTTTCACGATTGCTGCGGATTACAATGTGCCGCCCGCGTTCGCGGCTTCGCGGAAAGATATGGCGATCCGTCCTCATCCGGAGAGCGCGCTTGCTGAGGTCGTCAGGACACGTCAGGTTGTCCACGTTCACGATGTGCAACAAACTCCGGCCTATCTGGCCGGAGGTCCGACCATTCGTGGAATCTCCGACGTTGCCGGCGCCCGCACGATCGTCATCGTGCCCATGATGAGGGACAGCGAGCTGATCGGAACCGTCGCAGTTTATCGCAAAGAGGTCCGGCCGTTCACCGACAAGCAGATCGCGTTGGTTGAGAACTTTACGAAGCAAGCCGTCATTGCAATCGAAAATACGCGGCTGCTGAACGAGTTGCGCAAGCGTACGACGGAGCTGTCGCAATCCCTCGACGATCTTCGCACCGCGCAGGACCGTCTGATACAGACCGAGAAGCTTGCGTCCCTCGGCCAGCTCACGGCGGGGATCGCGCACGAGATCAAGAACCCGCTCAATTTCGTCAACAATTTCTCGGCGGTCTCGACCGAGCTGATCGACGAGCTCAACGAGGCCTTGCAAGCGGCCTCGCTCGACGGCACGACAAAAGAGGAGGTCGAGGAGCTGACTGGCATGCTGAAGAGCAACCTCGAAAAAGTGGTGCAGCATGGCAAGCGCGCCGATTCCATCGTCAGGAACATGCTGCTGCATTCGCGCGAAGGCTCCGGCGAGCATCGCCCCAGCGATATCAACGCGATCCTGGAGGAGAGCCTCAATCTCGCCTATCACGGCGCACGTGCCGAACGGCCCGGCTTCAATGTCACGATCGAGCGCGGCTTCGACCCCGCCGCAGGCATGGTCGATGTCTATCCGCAGGAGATTACGCGAGTCTTCCTCAATCTGATCTCGAACGGCTTCTACGCCACTGCCCAGCGCAAGGAGAGCGCCCCAGACGCCTTCGAGCCCACCCTGTGCGCGGCAACCAGAACTTTCGGCGACAAGGTCGAGATCCGCATTCGCGACAACGGTACCGGGATCCCGTCCGAGGTGAAGGAGAAGATGTTCAATCCCTTCTTCACCACCAAGCCGGCCGGCGAGGGCACCGGGCTCGGCCTTTCCATGAGCCATGACATCGTCGTGAATCAGCACGGCGGCACGATCGACGTGAACACCGAGCCCGGTGTGTTCACCGAATTCATCATCACCCTGCCGCGCATGATGGCGGCGGGCGACACTTCCGGAGGCAAGAGTTGAACGTTTACATCCTGGTCGTCGATGACGAACCCGACGTCGAGGCGCTGTTCCGGCAGCAGTTCCGGCGCGATTTGCGCGCCGGCCGCTTCCAGATGGAATTCGCGCCGTCCGCGCCTGATGCGCTGAAGCTCGCCGCCGAGGTTCGCGATCCCTCGTTGATCCTAATTTTATCCGACATCAACATGCCCGGCATGAGCGGGCTCGACATGCTGCCGAAGGTGCGTCTTGCGCATCCGGACGTTCCCGTCATCATGATCACCGCCTACGGAGACGCCGAGACGCGGCGGAAGGCGATCGAGCGCGGCGCAGTCGGACTTCTCACCAAGCCGATCGATTTCGCGCTGCTGCGGCAGGAAATCGACACGAGGCTCGGACAAGCCGCATGACCGCGACTATCCTCTTCGTCGACGACGAGCCGGATCTCGAGGCGTTGGTCCTGCAAAAATTCCGCAGGCAGATTCGCGACGGGTCGGTAACCATCATGTTCGCGCGCGACGGCCTCGAAGCGCTGCAGTCACTCGAGCAGAACCCGCATGTCGACATGGTGGTCTCCGACATCAACATGCCCAGGATGGACGGGCTGTCGCTGCTGGCGAAGCTCCAGGAAGCCGAAGACAAGAAGTCCACCATCATCGTGTCGGCCTATGGCGACATGAGCAATATCCGCACTGCGATGAACCGCGGTGCGTTCGACTTCCTGACCAAACCGATCGATTTCGCCGACCTGGAGATGACGATCCAGAAGACCATTCGCCACATCGAAATGCTGCGTGAGGTGCGAGGCCGCCAGGCGGAAGCAGAGCGCGCCCATGCCGCGCTCTCGCGTCATTTCTCGCCCGAGCTCGCCAAGCGTCTGGCGGCCAGTGGTGAGAGCGAGGGAATCGAAGTGCAGTGGCGCGATGTCGCGACCATCTTCACGGATATTACCGGCTTCACCTCGCTGGTCGAGAGTGCGCCGCCGGAGACGCTGGGCGCGCTTCTCAACGAGTATGTCGGCGGCATGACCGAGGTTGTCTTCGCGCACGAGGGGACTGTCGCCAAGATCATCGGCGATGCGATCCAGGTGCTCTTCAACGCGCCCGGGGATCAGCCGGACTATGCGACACGTGCAATCGCCTGCGCACACGATCTCGACGCCTGGGCGGAGGACTTTTCCGCGCGTTGGAAGCCGAAGGGCGTGAATTTCGGCACCACCCGCATCGGCATTCACGCCGGGCCGGCGCTGGTCGGAAATTTCGGCGGCAACCGGTTTTTCGACTACACCGCGTATGGCGACTCCATCAACATCGCGGCGCGGCTCGAAGCCGCGAACAAACATCTGGGCACGCGGATTTGCGTCAGTGCCGGCATTGCCGAGGCGGCCGAGAATTTCCGGGGTCGTCCCGTCGGGGAGCTGATGCTGCGCGGACGCAGCGAGCCGTTGCGCGCGTTCGAGCCGCTGACGCCGACCCAATTCGCTGCGCCGGAAACGGCGCTGTATTCCGAGGCTTTTGCCAAGATGGAGGCCGGTGATGCCGCGGCCATGCCGGCTTTCGCTGCGCTGGTCGGCATGCATGCCGACGATTCCCTGGCCGGCTTTCACCTGAAGCGCCTGCTCAACGGCGCCAAGGGCATTCGCATGCAACTGGAATAGGAGTCCGACATGATTGGTGAATTCTCCGCCGGCAATTACCGTTTCATTCCATCCGTATTCCAGTATTCGGCCGGTGCGGCCGCGGACGACGGCTACGAGATCGAGCGCGTCCGCTTCGACCGGCTGGTGCCGCTCGCGGAAGGGTTTGCGCTTGCCGCGAAGTATATTCAGGAGGCGGGGCGGCCGCTGACGGCGTTCTGCGCCTGCGAACTGCGCTCGCCCGCGGCCTTCAGCGAGGAAGGCTTTCGCGCGTTCAACTTGCACTATGTAAAGACGCTGTCCGAATGGGGCATCTTCGACGGCACCACCAATCCGGTGGCGCGCAGCAATGTCTGTCCCGAGATCGATCCACCGGCCGAGCCGTCGTTCTATGCGTTCTCCTTCACGCGGCCGACAGTCTCGAAGACGCCGAGCTTCGTGATATCAGGCGGCGCCGAGGCGCGCGAGGGCAATGGGACCTATGTCGAGCGCACCGTGCGCTACCGCGACCTCAGTCCGGAAGGCCTTCGCGAGAAGGTGCGATTTACGACGACGTCCCAGATGGAGAACAGGATGACGGCCTTCGGCTTCGGCTGGAAGGACACGACCGGCGTGCAGGCCTATTCCGTGCACGACTTCCACCACGCGCTGGTCGACGAGCTCGTCCGCCGCGGGGCGTTGCGGTCCGGCCTGACCTGGCACTATGCCCGGCCGCCGGTGGTCGATCTCGAATACGAGATGGATTGCCGTAGGGTGATGCGCGAGACCGTGATCTAGCGCTGGCGCGGATCGAGCGCGTCGCGCAGGCCGTCCCCGAGCAGGTTCAGCGACAGCACCACGAGGAAGATCGCTAGCCCCGGCCAGATCGCCATCCAGGGCGCCTGCGTCAGGAAGCGCTGCGCTGCGTTGAGCATGCTGCCCCAGGATGGCGCCGGCGGCTGCTGGCCGAGGCCCAGGAAGGACAGCGCGGCTTCGGCGATGATGGCAGCCGCAATCGACAGCGTCGCCTGCACCAGCAGCGCCGGCAGGATGTTCGGCAGGATGTGCGAGAACGCGATTCGCCACGGCGGATTGCCGAGCGCGCGCGCCGCCTCGACATAATCCTCTGCCTTGACGTTCAACACCTGGCCACGGGTCAGGCGGATGAAGATCGGGGTTGCCGAGATGCCGATCGCGATCATGGCGTTGCCGAGGCTCGGGCCGAGGAATGCGGCGAGCGCGATCGCCAGAATCAGGAACGGGCAGGCCAGCATCGCGTCGGTCATCCGGCTGATCAGCGCATCGACGAAGCCGCCGCGATAGCCGGCAAGCAGGCCGAGCGGGACGCCGACGCCCAGCGCGATCGCGACTGAGATGAGGCCCGCGAGCAGCGACGCGCGGGCGCCGTAGACGACGCGGCTCAGAATGTCGCGACCGAGCTCGTCGGTGCCAAACCAGTGCGCCGCAGTGGGCGGCTTGCGGACCAGGCTCCAGCTCGTCGCGATGGGATCGTAGGGCACGACGAGTGGCGCGAGCAGCGCGATCCCAACGAACAACGTGATCATCACAAGTCCGAACACTGCAGCCTTGCGTTTGAACAAGCGGCGCCGGGCGCGCCGCGCCGGGCTGTCCAGCTCGTCAGCTTGCACGATAGGAGCAGCGGCGGGCAGGGCGGCATCGGCCATGAGTCTAGCCCCGCAGCCGCGGATTGACGAGGATGTAGGCGACATCGGCAACCAGGTTCAGCGTGATGTAGACCGTCGCCGTCACCAGCACGACGCCCTGTACCACCGCGTAATCGCGGTTGAACACGGCGTCCACGATCAGTTTGCCGAAGCCGGGAATGGAGAAGATCTGCTCGGTCAGAACCGCCCCCGACAATAGCGTGCCGAGCTCGAGCGCACCGAGCGTGATGATCGGCGTGAGTGCGTTGCGCATGGCGTGCTTGAGGATGACCGAGCGTTCGGACAATCCCTTGGCGCGCGCGGTGCGGACATAGTCGCTTTCCAGCACCTGCAGCATGGCGCTCCGGGTGTGCCGCATCAGGACCGCGGAAATCGCGTTGCCGAGCACGAAGGCCGGCATGATGGTGGCGGCGAGGCTCGCACGCCAGTTCTCGGTCAATGGCACGTAGCCGGACGCCGGCAGCCAGCCGAGTTCGATCGAGAACAGGAAGATCAGCATGATGCCGAGCCAGAAATTCGGCGTCGAGATGCCCCACAGCGCGAACAAATTGGCGCCATAGTCCCAGACGGTGCCCCTTTTCACGGCGGAGACGATGCCGGCGGGAATGCCGATCAGGAGCGCGATCAACATTGCCATCGAGCCGAGCTGGAGCGTCACCGGCAGTTTCTGTGCGATCAGCTCGCGCACCGGCATCTTGTTGCGCAGCGATTCACCGAAATTGCCTGATAGAACGCCCTTGAGCCAATAAACGTACTGCACGGGGATCGGCTGATCGAGCCGGTATTGATGGCGGATCTGTTCGATTGCCGCGGGATCGCGCTCCTCGCCGGCCATCACCAGTGCCGGATCACCCGGCAACAATTGCTGGAGCGAGAAGATCAGCAACGACACGAAGAACAGTGTCGGCACGATCTGCGCGATGCGTCGGGCGAGAAAGTTCAGCATGGCGCCGGCCGGTTGTCAGGCGATGCCACGCTCACTTGAACTTCAGCCCGACCACGCGCACCAGCCCGTCGGGCATCTGCCTGTAGCCCTGGAGCTTGGTGGTGTGCGCAATCAGAAGCGTGCGGTGGTAGATGTAGATGATCGGCAAATCGTCGAGCAGGATCTTGGCCATCTTTTCGTAGATTGCTTTGCGCTCCGCGACATTGGCGGTCAGCCTTCCTTCTTCCAGCAGCTTATCGGTCTCCGGATTCGAATAGACGCCATCGTTCTGCGGTGCCTTGCTGCGCATGAAGATATAGGAGTTGCCATCGGGGTCGATGCGGCCGCTCCAGTTGATCTGGAATATCTGGAACTCGCCGGCCTGGGCCTGCTTGAAGGTGGTCGCGAATTCGACGACGCGGACCCTGATGTCGAAACCTGCTTCGGCGGCCATGGACTGCACGACCTGGGCGACGGCCTCGTACTCGGTTCCCTTGGGCACCATGTAGTCGACGGTTACGGGCAGGCTGACGCCAGCCTCCTTCAACAGCGCCTTGGCCTTTGCGATGTCGCGACCGTGAAGGGGGAATGCCTTCTGGTAGTAGGGATGCGTCGGGCTGACCCATTGATTGCCGGGGGTGAACTCGCCGTTGAACACGACCTGGTTGATCGCCTCGCGATCGATCGACAGATCGAGCGCCTGGCGGACTTTCGCGGATTGGCTCAGCGGCCCCTTGGCTTTGTCGTTGCCAATATTGATAGTCAGGCCGAGATAGCCCAGCTCAGGCGCGGTCGACAGCACCAGCTTGGGGTCGGCACGGACGTCCTTGATGTCGGTGGCGAGCACGCGCTCGATCAGATCGAGCCCGCCGGACTTCAGGTTGGCAAGGCGCACCGTGGCGTCCACGATCGGCAGGAACACTACGCGGTCGATATGGATGTTGTCCTTGTTCCAGTAGTCGGCGAATCTCTCGAACACCATGCGGTCCTGCTGCACGCGCTCGACGAACTTGTAGGGACCGGCGCAGACCGGATGCAGGCCGAACTTGTCGCCGGCTTCCTTGGCGGCCTTCGGCGACACCATCATGCCGGAGCGGTCGGTCAGCTGGGCGATCAGGGGCGAGTAAGGCGTCTTGAGCACCAGCTTGATGGCCAGGGGATCGACGACCTCGACATGGTCGACGCTGGCGAGCTCGGACTTGCGGAACGAACCCGGCAGCGTCATGTGACGCTCGATCGAGAACTTTGCCGCTTCCGCGTCGAGCGGCTCGCCGTCGTGGAATTTCACGTTCGGCCGGAGCTTGATGATCATCTCCTTGCCGTCGGCCGACGTCTCATGGGACAGCGCGAGCTGCGGCACGATGTTGAGCTTCTCGTCGATGTCGAACAGCTTGTCGCAGAAGGCGGAGAACACGATGCGGCCGACATAGGTGCGGCCGATACTGGGGTCGAGGATATCAGGGTCCTCGCCGATGCCGATGCGAAGCGTGGTCTGGGCTTGGGCCTGGGTTTGGGCCGCGCTCACGAGCGACGTCAGCAATGCCGACGCCAGGAGTGCCAAACGCATAGGTCTCATCGCTCTCAACCTCTGTTTTACGGCTATGCCGGGTTCGTCCCCAATGGACTAACCCCGCTACCGCGGACTGCTTCCGGGCCGCCGCTGAAGGCGGCGACCAATTTTTCGAGAACCGGGGAGAAGCCGCCGTCCGTCGGGACGATCGCCTCGGACGAAGGCAGTTCCGACGTTCGGTGGCATGCCGTTGCATGTCCGATGCCATCCGGCACGAGCTGAGGCATTTCGCTGCGGCAACGATCGACCACGTAGGGGCAGCGGGTGTGGAAGCGGCATCCCGGCGGCGGATTGAGCGCGCTGGGGATCTCTCCCTGCAGCACAATCCGGCTGCGCTTTGCCCGCGGTTTAGGCACCGGGATCGCGGACAGCAGGGCCCGGCTATAGGGATGGCGGGGCGCCGCAAACAGTGCGTCCGCCGCCGCCGTTTCGACGATCTGGCCGAGATTCATCACCGCCACGTGGTCGGCGATGTGCTTGACCACCGCGAGGTCGTGCGAGACGAAAATGTAGGCCAGCCCAAGCCGGTCCTGGAGCTCGCGCAGCAGATTGAGGATCTGCGAGCGGATCGAGACGTCGAGCGCCGAGACCGGCTCATCGCAGATGATCAGTTTCGGCTCGACCGCGAGAGCGCGGGCGATGGCGATGCGCTGGCGCTGGCCGCCGGAAAACTCGTGCGGATAACGCCGCGCCAGCCGCGGCTCCAGCCCGACCAGCCGCAAGATCTCCTCGATGCGTTCGAGCCGCCGGGCGGGCGGCACCAGGTTGTGCAGCGCCAGCGGCTCGGTCAGGATCTGGCCGACGGTCATGCGCGGATTGAGCGAGGCGTAAGGATCCTGGAAGATGATCTGGGCCTCGCGGCGAAAGGCGCGCAGCGCGCCGGCGTCGAGCGATAGGAGATCGCGGCCTTCGAACCGGATCGTGCCTGCATCCGGCTCGATCAGCCGCAGCACCAGGCGGCTGACGGTGGATTTGCCGCAGCCGGATTCACCGACCAGCGCCAACGTCTTGCCGGCATCGAGCGAGAAGGAAACGCCATCGACGGCTTTGACATGCGCCAGCGCCCGGCCGAACAGCGAGCGCTCGGCGACGAAATGCTTGACTAGGCCGTCGACCTCGAGCAGCGCCATCACGACACCAGACGTTCGAGCGGCGCGCGGATGCAGCGCGAGAGGTGGCCGGGACTGATTTCGACCAGCGGCGGTGGCGCCTTGGTGCAGGCCTCCAGCACGAAGGGGCAGCGTGCGGCGAAACGGCATCCCGCCGGCGGCTGCGCCATATTCGGAACCATGCCCTCGATTGTGGCAAGCTGTTCGGCGCGATGGTCGAGCCGCGGGATCGAGCCGAGCAGGCCGACAGTGTAGGGATGTTGCGGCGTCGAGAACAGCTCGTCGACCGGTGCGCGCTCGACGATCTCGCCGGCATACATCACCGCGACCTCGTCGCAGACTTCGGCGACGACGCCGAGATCGTGGGTAATTAGAATGATGGCCGCGCCGCTCGCCGCCTTCAACTCGCGCATCAGCTCGAGGATCTGCGCCTGCAGCGTGACATCGAGCGCGGTGGTTGGCTCGTCCGCGATCAGCAGCCGCGGGTCGCAGGCGAGCGCCATCGCGATCATGACGCGCTGGCGCATGCCGCCGGAGAGCTTGTGCGGATATTCGTCGATCCGCCGCTCGGGCGATGGGATGTGGACGCGACGCAGCAGATCGATCGCCCGCTCGCGCGCACTCCTGCGCGAGCCGCCGCGGTGGCGCAAAATCGTCTCGACGATCTGGTCGCCGATCGTGAAGCTCGGATTGAGCGAGGTCATCGGCTCCTGAAAGATCATCGCGAGCCGGTTGCCGCGAAGGTCGCGCAGGGTCTGGTCCGACGTCTTGAGCAGGTCGAAACCGTCGAAGCGGATCGCGCCGGAGATCTCCGCGCTCTGCTTCGGCAGCAGGCCCATGATCGCCAGCGACGTCACGCTCTTGCCGCAGCCGGATTCGCCGACGAGGCCGAGCGTCGCGCCATTGGCGACGCTGAGATCGACACTGTCGACCGCATGGGTGACGCGGCCGTCGTCGCCGTGAAAACGAATACGCAGATCCTTGATCTCGATGAGAGGGCTTGCGCTCATGATTGTCTTGCGCGCGCTGCGGCGATGCTGGCGTCGATGACACTGCGATCGGTGTTGCCGGCCGGGTTTTGCCGCGTCGGCATGGAGGCGCGGAAGTGGACCCAGAGCTCGTGGCTGACCCGTTCGAGCCGCTCGAGCTCACCGAGCGGATCGGGATGATCGTCGGCGCGCAGGTCCAATGCCGGCCATTCCTCCTCGCCGTGGATCAGGAGCGCAGCGGACTGCTTGCCGCGCTTGTCGCCGCCGGCGGCTTCGCCCCCGCGCATCGCGGCGAGTAGGCGGCGTGGGAAGGGCAGGCTATCATTGGCGATATAGGTCTTTGCGGTCTCGTCGAGCACATCGGCGCCCGCGAGCATGTTGCCGGCGATCGAAAAGCCGCTGCCCGCAATGTGTCCGCACCAATCGACGCACTCGCGTCCGGTATGCGCGGCAATCGCGCCGCTGGCGTCCATGATGTGGATCTGGCGGCTCTCGCGGCCGTCGTCGGTCGCGAGCAGGGCGGCCACCGCATCGTGTGCGTTGAGACCCTGACGCAGCAGCTTGACGCCATCGATGCCGTAATAAGGATTGACGAAGGCCTGCGTCGCGATGGCGCCAAGGCCCGCCGCGATGTAGGGCACACGCGCGCCGACGGCAAAGAAGCGCGTGGCTACGGCGATGCCAAACTGGCCGGTAGCAGAATCGCGCGCGATGATCGACCAGGTCATGTGCTGCCTTTAGCGCCCTGCGGCGTAGCCCTGCATGCCGCGTGGATTGGCGGCGGCGCGGCGGCGCGGACCGACGCGCGAGGCCGCGGTGAGACGGCCTTCCGACCAATCCGGTCCGACCTCGACGATATGTCCGCGTTCGCGAAGATTCGCGATCGTTGCCTTCGGCACACGGTTCTCGACCACGAGCACGCCGGGGCGCGCGGTGCGGGGCCAGAACGAGATCGGGAAATGCTCGGAGTGCCAGGCCGGGGCGTCGATCGCTTCCTGGAGATTGAGGTTGCAATGGACGTGTCGCAGGAAGAACTGCGTGATCCACTGGTCCTGCTGGTCGCCGCCGGGCGAGCCCCAGGCGAGATAAGGCTCGCCGTCGCACAATGCCATGGTGGGGGACAGCGTGGTGCGCGGCCGCTTGCCGGGCGCGAGCGAGCTCGGTTGGTTCTCCTCCAGATCGAACATCTGCGCGCGGCTGCCGAGGCAGAAGCCGAGCTCGGGAATGATCGGAGAGGATTGCAGCCAGCCGCCTGATGGCGTCGAGGACACCATGTTGCCGGCCTTGTCGATGATGTCGAAATGCACGGTGTCGCCGCGCACCTCGCCGAAGCGGCCCACCGTCGGTTCACCGGCGCCGAGCGCGCCGACAGCCTCACGCTGGCCCTCGGCGCGGCGCAGCTTGACCACGCCGCCAAAGCCCTCGATCGCACCGGGCCGGAGATCGAGCGAGGCCATGTCGGTGACGAGCTTGCGGCGCTCGTTGTTGTAGGCATCCGACAGCAGCGTTCCGATCGGGATCTCGCTGAACTCAGGATCGCCGTAGAATTTCTCGCGGTCGGCGAAGGCGAGCTTGGCGCATTCGATCTGGAGATGGATGAATTCCGGCCCGGTCGGGTCCAGCCCATCGAGCGCAAAACCCTTCAGCAGCGCGAGCTGCTGCAGCGTCACGGGACCCTGGCTCCAGACCCCGGCCTTGCAGACGGTGTAGCGGCCATAATCGTAGGTGAGCGGGGCCTCGACCGTCGGCTGCCAGCGCGCCATGTCATCGGCAGTCAGCACACCGCGATGTGGCGAGCCGCTGACGTCCATCACGTCCTGCGTCCGGCAGAATTTGTCGATGGCTTCCGCGACGAAACCCTGCGACCACGCCTTGCGTGCGCGCTCGATCTCCGCGTCGCGGCCGCCGCCGCCACTTTCGGCTTCGCTCAGGATTCGTGCGTAGGTCGCCGCAAGTGTCTTGTTGGTGAAGAGCGTGCCGGGCTTTGGCACTTCGCCGTTCGGGAGATAGACGGCGGCTGACGTCGGCCAATGCTTGCGGAATAATTGCTCGACGGTCTGGATCGTGGCGCAGGCGCGCTCGACCAGCGGATAGCCGTCTCGCGCATAGGAGATCGCGGGCTCCAGCACGTCGCGCACGCGCATCGTGCCGTAGTCACGCAGCAGCATCATCCAGGATTCGAAGGTGCCGGGGACGCAGGCCGCGAGCAGGCCGGTGCCGGGCACCATGTCGAGGCCTTCGCTCTTGTAATGCGCGATGGTGGCGCGGGCCGGGGCCGGACCCTGGCCGCAGATCACCTCGGTGCGGCCGCGCTTCACGTCGTGCACGATGATCGGAACGTCGCCGCCGGGGCCGTTCAGATGCGGCTCGACCACCTGGAGCGTGAAAGCCGTGGCGACGCCGGCGTCAAAGGCGTTGCCGCCCTTTTCCAGGATGGCCATGCCGATAGCAGTCGCGATCCAGTGCGTGGTCGCGACGACCCCAAAGGTGCCTTCGATCTCGGGGCGTGTCGTGAAGGGATCGGGATTGACGATGCTGGCCATGGACTACCTCATTTGCGGCGCGCGCAATTGATCACAGGGCCAGGCCGCCGCCAAATGCGCAGGCTGCATGGCACGCGCGCGTCACGCCGGTACCGGCGCGGTGTTGACCGCATGGCAGGCGACGCCGTCGATCAATTCAGGTGCTTCCCTGCGGCAGAGATCGAACGCCAGCGGGCAACGCGGATTAAAGGCGCACCCGGACGGCGGATTGATCGGGTTCGGGATCTCGCCCTTCACCGGAATGCGCTGGCGGCCGCTCATGGCAAGATCGGGCACGGCCCCCAGCAGCATCTTGGTGTAGGGCATGCGCGGACGGGCAAACAGCTCGCGCCCTTCCGCGATCTCGACGATGCGGCCGAGATACATCACGCCGACGCGGCTCGCCATGTGGCGGACCACGGCGAGGTTGTGGCTGATGAACATGTAGGTCAGGCCGAACTTGTCCTGGAGGTCGCGCATCAGGTTCAGGATCTGCGCCTGCACGGAGACGTCGAGCGCGGAGGTTGGCTCGTCGCAGACGATGAACTCCGCGTCGGAGGCGAGCGCGCGAGCGATCGCGATTCGCTGACGCTGGCCGCCCGAGAATTCGTGCGGAAATTTCAACCTGTCGTCGGGATGCAGGCCGACCAGGGTGAGAAGCTCTCCGACGCGGGCCTGGATGTCGCGCTCGCCCTCGATCAGGTCGAAAGCGCGGATCGGCTCGGAGATGATGGCGTCGACCCGGAAGCGTGGGTTCAGGCTCGCATAGGGATCCTGAAAGATCATCTGGATGCGGCGGCGCAGTTTCCGCCGCGCCTGGGCCTGCCGCGGATCGGTCATCGAGATGCCGTCGATCAGGACGTTGCCGGAGCTTGGCGGCAGCAAGCCGACGATCATCCTCGCCACCGTGGTCTTGCCCGAGCCGGATTCGCCGACCAGTGCAAAGGTCTCGCCCTTCCTGATGTCGAAGGTGACGCCGTCGACGGCCTTGAGATATTCGAGCTGCCCGCCTTCGAGCATGCGGTTGAGCCAGGGTTTCGAGACGTCGAAGACGCGGCGCAGATTCGTGGCCTGAACGAAGGGAGTGCTCATGCCGCGCTCTCCGCCGGCACTCCGTCATAGAGATGGCAGGCGACCGATTGCGCGCCCCGTGGCAGTGGCTCCGGTCGCTCGACACGGCAGCGATCGAACGCCAACGCGCAGCGTGGATTGAACGAGCACCCGCGCGGAATCGCAGACAATCGCGGCATCGAGCCGGGAATTTGCACCAGACGCTTGTCGTCGCCCGCGAGCGTCGGGATCGCGCCCATCAGGCCCTTGGCGTAAGGATGCAGCGCGTTCTGCACGACATCCTGCACCGGACCGATCTCCGCGACGCGGCCGGCATACATCACCGCGACCCGGTCGGAGGTCTCGGCGATCACGCCCATGTCGTGGGTCACCAGCATCACCGCGGTGCCGTGGTCGCGGCCGAGACGCTTGATGAGCGAGATGATCTGCGCCTGCACCGAGACGTCGAGCGCGGTGGTCGGCTCGTCGGCGATGATCAGCTCCGGTTCGGCGCAGATCGCGAGCGCAATCACCACGCGCTGGCGCATGCCGCCGGAGAATTCGTGCGGATAGCCGTCGATGCGCTTTTCCGGAGCCGGGATTCCGACTTCGGCGAGCAGGTCGATGGCTCGGCGGCGGGCGGCGGTCTCGGACAGGTTCAGATGGGTTCTGATCGTCTCGATGAGCTGGTCGCCGATCTTGTACAGCGGATTGAGCGAGGTGAGGGGGTCCTGGAAGATCATGCCGATGCGTTTTCCCCGCACGCGGCGCATCTCTTCTTGCGGCAGATTGTCGATGCGCAGGCCGGAGAGGCGGATCTCGCCGCCCGAGATGCGGCCCGGGGAATCGATCAGGCCAATGACCGCGAGTCCGGTGACCGATTTGCCTGCGCCGGACTCGCCGACAACACCGAGCACCTCGCCTTTGGCGATGTCGAAGGAGACATTATCGATCGCGCGCAACGTGCCCCGGCGGGAGGCGAACTCGACCTGAAGATTACGAACGGAGAGAACGGGCTCGGTCATGAACGCTGCATACTCATCGGAGTTTCGGGTTAAGCGCGTCACGCAGCCAGTCGCCGAGCAGATTGATCGCCAGGATCAGCGCCGCGAGTGCGATTCCAGGGAAGGCGACGATCCACCATTCGCCCGCGAACAGATAGTTATTGCCGATGCGGATCAGCGTGCCCAGCGATGGCATGGTCTCGGGCATCCCCGAGCCGAGGAACGACAGCGTCGCCTCGGTGATGATAGCGAGCGCGAGATTGATGGTGGCGATGACGAGAATCGGCCCCATCGTGTTCGGCAGCACATGGCGCAACATGATCACCGGGGCGGGCAGGCCAATGAGCTGGGCGGCGGCGACATAGTCCTTGTTCTTCTCGACCATGACGGAGCCGCGTACTGTGCGGGCATATTGCACCCAAAAGCTCAACCCGATCGCGAAGACCAGGACAGCCAGCATGCTCATCTCGTCGAGCTTGTTGCCGAAGACCGATTTGGCGATGCCGTTGATCAGCAGCGCGATCAGGATCGCCGGGAATGAAAGCTGCACGTCGGCGATGCGCATGATCAGCCCGTCGACGGCACCGCCGAAATAGCCGGCCGTCAGCCCGAGCAGGATGCCGATCGCGCCGGAGAAGACGACGCCGAGCACGCCGACGAGAAGCGAGATGCGCATGCCGTAAAGGATCGCGGACAACACGTCCCGACCTTGTTCGTCGGTGCCGAGCAGGAACGGGCTCTGGCCGTCGGAGGTCCATAATGGCGAGATGCGCGAGTTCATCAGCTGGAGCTGTGCCGGGTCGAAGGGATTCTGGACCGACAGCACCGAGGCGAGGATCGCGACCAGGAAGAACAGCAGCGTCACCGCCGCTGCGACCATGGTGATCTTGGAGCGGCGAAATGAATAGAACAGGTCGCTGTCGAGCGCGCGTTTGAACCAACCCGGCGCGTCGGCGCGCGTGCCGCGTTCTTCGACCTTGTGCGGGACGACGGCTTCGCTCATTCAATGTGCCCGGCTGATCGTCGAGCGCAGCCGCGGATCGACGATGGTGTAGAGGATATCAACCACGAGATTGATGGTGACGAAGATCAGGGACACCATCATCAGATAGGCAGCCATGATCGGGATATCGACATTCTGCACGGCCTGCACGAACAGCAACCCCATGCCGGGCCACTGGAACACGGTCTCGGTGATGATCGCAAATGCAATTACCGAGCCAAATTGCAGGCCGGCCACCGTGATGACGGGGATCAGCGTGTTGCGCAGCGCATGACCGTAATGGATGGCGCGCGTGGTGAGGCCGCGGGCACGGGCGAAGCGAATGTAGTCGGTGCGCATGACTTCGAGCATCTCGGTGCGGACCAGCCGCATGATCAGCGTCATCTGGAACAAGCCCAGCGTGATCGAGGGCATGATCAGCGCCTTCAGTCCGGACAGCGTCAGCAAACCTGTCGTCCACCAGCCGATATGCACGACGTCGCCGCGCCCGAACGAGGGCAGCCAGCCGAGCGTCACCGAGAACAGGTAGATCATGAGAATGCCGATCAGGAAGGTCGGCAGCGAGATGCCGATCAGCGAGATCGCCTGGAACGCGTGTGTCAGCCAGCTATCGCGGCGTAGCGCCGAATAGACACCCATCAGGATGCCACAGAGCATCGCGAAGATGGTGGCGCAGATCGCGAGCTCCAGGGTCGCGGGCATCCGCTCCATCAGAAGATTGGCGACAGGCAGACGGAACTGGTAGGAGACGCCGAACTTGAACTGCGCAGCATTGCCGATATAGCGGCCGAACTGCACGATCACGGGATCGTCGAGGCCGAGCGATTTGCGGATCGCGGCGCGTTCGGCGCCGGACGTGTCCATCCCGACCATCTGGTTCACAGGATCGCCGGCGAAACGAAACATCGAAAAGGAGATGATCCCGACGGCGATCATGACACCAATGGCCTGAATAGCCCGGCGCAGTGTGAAAGCGAGCATCTGTTCCTTTCACATTTCTTCAGTAGCGCATCATTGCGTTAGCCCGAAATAGCAAGTCCCGGAAGCCAGGGCTTCCGGGACTTCACAACTTGTCGACACCTACTCGTCCTGCTTGGTCGCCCAGTAGAGCAGGACCTGGTTGTCCGCGCGCTGGGTCAGCTTGACCTTCTTGGACACGCCCCAGGCCAGCGCCTGCTGATGCAGCGGCACGTAGGCCCAGTCCTTCATCGAGATCTCCCAAGCCTGCTTGATCAGCAGATCGCGCTTGGCCGTATCGAGTTCCAGGAGAACCTTGTCCGCGAGTTCGTCGAATTGCTTGTTGCAGTAACCAGCGAGATTGGCTTCGCCGCGGTTGGGATCCTTGGGATCATCGCGGCAACCCATGATGTCGTGCAGGACGTTATGGGAGTCCAGCGTGTCGGGGGTCCAGCCCAGCATGAAGAACGACGTCTTGTAGCCGCCGGGCTTCAGAACCTTGGCGAAATACTGGGCCTTGGGTTGCGCCAGCAGCTCCACTTTGAGGCCGATGCGGGCGAGCATGCCGACGACGGCCTGACAGATCGCGGCGTCATTGACGTAGCGATCGTTGGGGCAGTCCATCGTGACTTCGAAACCCTCGGGATAGCCGGCGTCAGCCAGAAGCTTCTTGGCGGCGTCGGGATCGAGCTTCGGCCGGGTGAAATCCTTCGCGGCAAAGATCTCTGGTGCGACCATCAATGCGGACGGCGTGGACAGTCCGCGCATGACGCGATTCTTGATCAGGTCGATGTCGATTGCCCGGTAGACGGCTTCGCGGACGCGGACGTCCTTGAACGGATTCTTGCCCTTGACGTTGGAGTACAAGAGCTCGTCACGCGCCTGATCCATGCCGACAAAGATGGTGCGGAGTTCAGGTCCCGTCAGCACGGTGGCGTTCGGACTAGCCTTCACGCGCTCGATGTCCTGGACCGGAACCGGCTCGATCACGTCGACTTCGCCGGACAACAGCGCCGCAACACGCGTGGCGGGGTTGGCGATCGGCGTGAAGACGATCTCCTTCAGATTATGCTCCGGCTTACGCCACCAGTTCGGATTGGCCTTGAAGACGGTCTTCACGCCCGGTTGATGGCTCTCGATGGTGAAGGGTCCGGTGCCGTTTTCATGGAGCGAGGCGTAGCTCGGGGTCGTCGCGGCTGCGGGCGTCGGTGCCACCGCATCGTTCGCCTCTGCCCATTTCTTGTCCATGATGTACCAGGTCGCCCACAGCGCCGTCAGAATGGGATTGGGCGAGGTCAGGATGAAATCGACGGTGTAATCGTCGATCTTGACCACCTTGGCATCGGCGGGAACGCGGCTCTGGAAATTCGAACCTTTCGCCCGCACTCGTTCGGCCGAGAACACCACGTCGTCCGCGGTGAAGGGGTCACCGTTGTGGAATTTGACATCCTTGCGCAGGTGAAAGCGCCAGCGTGTCGGCTCCGGCGTCTCCCAGCTTTCGGCGAGTGCCGGGACGATCTTCAGGTCCTTGCCGCGGGCAACCAGGCCCTCATAGACATGACCGAGATGCGCACTGGTGGTCGACTCGTTCAGCGTGTACGGGTCGAGCGACTTGAGTTCACCCTGGTTGGCATAGCGCAGCGTCTGGCTCGACGCCGGCGAAACCGCCAACGCAAGCATACTGGCGAGCGTCGCCGCAAACAGACTTCGTCCGACTGACATTCTTGACCTCTCCACTCGCCCGCACCGTCATTTTTGATTGTTCGGCGGGGCTGATCGAACCATGTTGCCCAGAGTTCTCGACCCGTGCAAGCGCCATTCCAGCAAGGAACGCGCCAAGTTGCACCGCTGTGCAGCAATGCTGACCGGCATTGACGGGTGGATGGGCGCGGGCGCGGGCAATTTTGATTGACCATATGCGCCGATCGCCGAAGCGGGAGCGCCGCCACTGGCCTCAGGTCGCTTGCGTTGCACACCGTCTCGCGGCGATACTGCGGCCGGGCGCTCGAATCTCATCTGGAGGGGACATGAAGGTTAATATCGAAATCGACTGCACCCCCCTCGAGGCCCGCCAGTTCATCGGATTGCCCGATTTGGCACCGATGCAGACGGCGGTGATGGACAAGCTGCAGCAGCAGGTCTTGAGCAACATCGACAAGGTCTCGCCGGAGTCGCTGATCCAGAGCTGGTTTACCTTCGATCCCAAGCTTGCCGAACGGTTTCAGGACATGTTCGTCACCATGGCCGGCCTGGGCGGCACGCGCAGCGGCGACAAGAAGAAATAATGCCGCCCAGTCCGGACGGGCCGCAGACCCCAGGCCGGCTTCGTCCGCCCGGCCTTGCTTTGCTGCTCGCCGAAGCCCGTGGGTTGCTCGAACTCAACGCCAGCCTGCTGCTGTCGCCGGTCCTGATGCGGGCGCCCAAAGGCGACGGCCATCCGGTGCTGGCGCTGCCTGGTTTCCTCGCCAGCGACCTCTCGATGGCGCCGATGCGGCGCTATCTCAGCGAGCTCGGCTATGAGGCACATGCCTGGCGGATGGGCCGCAATTTCGGCGGGTTCGGACGGATGCGGGATTCATTGCGCGCCCGTCTCGCCGAAATCCATGCTGCGAGCGGACGCAAGATCAGCCTGGTCGGCTGGAGCCTCGGCGGTGTCTATGCACGCGATCTCGCGCTCCAGACGCCCGATATGGTCCGCAATGTCATCACGCTCGGCAGCCCTTTTGCCAATGACATACGAGCGACCAATGCGACGCGGCTCTACGAGATGATGTCCGGCGAGCGCGTCGAGGATTTCGCCGAGCTGCGTGAGGCGATCGCCGGCGATCTTCCGGTGCCGGCGACGTCGATCTATTCGCGCGCGGACGGCATCGTAAATTGGCGAACCTGCCTGCTGCGTTCCTCCGACCGCGCCGAGAACATCGAGGTGCACCTGGCGAGCCATATCGGGCTTGGGGTGAATCCCGCAGCGCTGTGGGCCGTGGCGGACCGCCTTGCGCAACCGGAGGGGGAGTTCTGGCCATTTGACAGGGCAGGGCCGTTTGCCATTGCATATGCCCCGCCGGAACAGGCAGTATCGGCCTGACGAGAAGCGCCGCCTAAGGCGCCCGTCAAATACTCGGGAGGGAACTATGGCTGACGGTAAGAAACTGTCGTCGCTGGACGCGTCGTTTCTCTATCTGGAAACGCCGGAAATGCCGATGCATGTCGGGAGCATGGCGATCTTTCGCCTGCCGGACGACTACAAGGGCGACTTCTTCGAAGATTTCAAGGCGATGATCGTCTCGCGCCTGCACATCGCGCCGATCCTCAAAGCGCGGCTGGAGAAGGCGCCGCTCGACATCGATCATCCCTCCTGGGTCGAGGACGACCAGTTCGACATCGACCGTCACATCTTCCGCGCCAGCCTGCCGCAGCCGCGCGACCGCGCCACGCTCGAACGTATCGTGGGCTGGATGCACGCCAAGCTCTTGAATCGCGCCCGTCCGCTCTGGGAGTTCTACGTGTTCGAGGGCATGAAGGACAATGAGGTCGGGCTCTATTCGAAGATGCATCATGCCGCCATCGACGGCGGCGCCGGTGCGGCGCTGACCAACATGATCTACGATATCTCGCCGATCCCGCGGAAGGTCGATGCGCCGACCGCGGGAGCGAAGCCCGGGCAGGAGCCGCGCGACATCGCAGCGAACCTGGTCGATTCCTACCAGCAGCTTTTCACCCAGCCGCTCGATGCATCGGCGGCCGCGAAGAACCTGCAACTGCCGCGCACCGGCAAGAGCGACATCGGTTCGATCCTGTTCGACAATGCGATGTACCAGATCGAGAGTGCGGTGCGCTTTGCCGGCAACATCCCGACCATGGTCAAGAGCGTCTCGGACGTGCTCGGCAAGATATCCGATCCAAAATCGCGCGAGAGCCTTGCCAGCATGGTGTCGCCGCCGACCATGCTCAACAAGTCGATCTCGTCCGAGCGCAGTTTCGCCGGCGTTTCGATCTCGCTGTCGCGATCCAAGGCGCTGGCCAAGCAGGCCGGCGGCAAGCTCAACGACGTCGTGCTGGCGCTCGCCTCCGGCGTGGTCCGGCGCTACCTCCAGCAACACGGAACGCTGCCGGCGAAGTCCCTGACCGCTGCCGTGCCGATCTCGCTTCGCGAGGAGGGCAACACCGAGGCCAACAACCAGGTGTTCGGCATGATCTGTTCGATCGCGACCAACATCGACGATCCCAAAGCACGCCTGGAAGCCATTATCGCGCAATCGACCAAGTCCAAGGAGATGTCGCATCCGCTGCGGGCACTGATGCCGCAGATCTCCAACATCTCGATGCTGGGCGCGCCGATCGTCGTGCAGATCATGGCGTTGCTCTACAGCCGCTCCGATTTGTCGAATGTGCTGCCGCCGGCTGCGAACATCACGGTGTCCAACGTGCCGGGGCCGCGGCAGACGCTCTACGCCGCGGGCGCGGAGCTGTTGCACATCTTTCCGGTGTCGATCTCGACGCACGGACAGGCGCTCAACATCACCGTGCAGAGCTATCGCGACCAGCTCGATTTCGGCTTCATCGTCGGCGCCAACATCATTCCGCACGTGCAGGTGATGTGCGACATGCTGCCGGAAGAATTCGCCGCGCTGGAGGCGGCCTATGCTTTGCCCGCCGCGGACATCAAGGGCGCCGCTGAGTAGGAATGTTTCGATGATTGAAATGCCACCGCTCAAGTTCGTGCAGACGAACGGAATCCGCATGGGCTATTACGAGGCGGGCCCGGTCACAGACAAGCCGCCGATGGTGCTGTGCCATGGCTGGCCCGAACTCGCATTTTCCTGGCGCCACCAGATCAAGGCGCTGAGCGAAGCCGGCATCCGGGTGATTGCGCCAGACCAGCGCGGCTACGGCGCGACCGACCGGCCAGAGCCGGTCGAGGATTATGACATGGAGCATTTGACCGGCGATCTGGTCGGGCTGCTCGATCATCTCGGGATCGACAAGGCGATCTTCGTCGGCCACGACTGGGGCGGATTCGTCGTCTGGCAGATGCCGCTGCGGCATCCTTCGCGCGTCGCCGGTGTGGTCGGCGTCAACACGCCGCATTGGGACCGCGCGCCGATCGATCCGATCGCGCTGTTCCGCCAGCGCTTCGGCGATCAGATGTACATCGTCCAGTTTCAGGATCCCGCGCGTGAGCCGGACAGGATCTTCGGCAGCCGCGTCGAGCAGACGTTCGACGCGTTCATGCGCAAGCCGCTGGCGCGGCCGGCGGAGAAACCGGAGGGGCCGCCGATCGCGGGTGTCGGCGCCTCGTCGAAGACCAATCTGGCATTCCCGCAGATGATCGCAGCCTACGATGCAAAGCACGATCCGCGCACGCCGATCCTGTCGGCCGACGAGAAGAAGGTGTTCGTTGATACGTTCACGAAAACCGGCTTCACCGGTGGCATCAACTGGTATCGCAACTTCACCCGCAATTGGGAGCGCGCGAAAGGCCTGGACCATCACGTGCACGTGCCGTCATTGATGATCATGGCCGAGAACGATGCCGTGCTGCCGCCGTCTGCGGCCGACGGCATGGAGACGCTGATATCTGATCTGGAGAAACATCTTGTGAAGGACAGTGGCCATTGGACGCAGCAGGAGAAGCCAGAGGAGGTCAGCGCCAAGCTGATCGAATGGCGTAGAAGGCGGTTTGGCTAGCTGATCATTGCGAACTCGTCATTGCGAGGAGCGAAGCGGCGAAGCAATCCAGGGTGGCTCCAAGGATATATTTCTGGATTGCTTCGCTTCGCTCGCAATCACGACGTTGAAGCAGGGGGACTACATTTCGATGTCATCCAAGAACCGTCTGGACCCGATCCCGCAGCCGCCGACCAAGCCGGTGGTCGGCAATATGCTGTCACTGGATTCGGCTGCGCCGGTGCAGCATCTGACCCGGCTTGCCAAGGAACTGGGACCGATCTTCTGGCTCGACATGATGGGCTCGCCGATCGTGGTCGTCTCCGGCCACGATCTCGTCGACGAGCTCTCGGACGAGAAGCGTTTCGACAAGACGGTGCGCGGTGCATTGCGGCGGGTGCGCGCAGTCGGCGGCGACGGCCTGTTCACGGCCGACACCAGGGAGCCGAACTGGAGCAAGGCGCACAACATCCTGCTTCAGCCCTTCGGCAACCGCGCCATGCAGTCCTATCACCCGAGCATGGTCGACATCGCCGAGCAGCTCGTCGGTAAATGGGAACGGCTCAACGCCGACGACGAGATCGACGTCGTCCACGACATGACGGCACTGACGCTGGATACGATCGGCCTGTGCGGCTTCGACTACCGCTTCAATTCGTTCTACCGGCGCGACTACCATCCTTTCGTCGAGTCGCTGGTGCGCTCGCTCGAAACCATCATGATGACGCGCGGCCTGCCGTTCGAGCAGCTCTGGATGCAGAAGCGGCGCAAGACGATGGCTGAAGACGTCGACTTCATGAACAAGATGGTCGACGAGATCATTGCCGAGCGCCGCAAGGGAGGCGAGGCGACCGACGACAAGAAGGATATGCTTGCGGCGATGATGACGGGCGTCGATCGTTCGACCGGCGAGCAGCTCGACGACGTCAACATCCGCTATCAGATCAACACGTTCCTGATCGCAGGCCACGAGACCACCAGCGGCCTGTTGTCCTGCACGCTCTATGCGCTGCTCAAGCATCCCGACATTCTCAAGAAGGCCTATGACGAGGTCGACCGCGTGTTCGGTCCCGACGTCAATGTACGGCCGACCTATCAACAGGTCACGCAGCTCACCTACATCACACAGATCCTGAAGGAGGCGCTGCGGCTATGGCCGCCGGCGCCGGCTTATGGCATCTCGCCGCTGAACGACGAGACCATCGGCGCCGGCAAGTACAAGCTCAGGAAGGGTACGTTCACCACCATCCTGGTGACCGCGCTGCATCGCGATCCCTCGGTCTGGGGTCCGAACCCGGACGCGTTCGATCCGGAGAATTTCAGCCGGGAGGCGGAAGCCAAGCGGCCGATCAATGCCTGGAAGCCGTTCGGCAACGGCCAGCGCGCCTGCATCGGCCGCGGCTTCGCCATGCACGAGGCTGCGCTCGCGCTCGGCATGATCCTCCAGCGCTTCAAGCTGATCGACCACGAGCGCTACCAGATGCATCTGAAGGAAACGCTGACGATGAAGCCGGAAGGCTTCAAGATCAAGGTCCGTCCGCGCGCCGATCGCGAGCGCGGTGCCTATGGCGGACCTGTGGCGGCGTCGTCGGCGCCGAAGGCCCCGCGTCAGCCCACCGCGCGTCCCGGCCACAACACGCCAATGCTGGTGCTCTACGGCTCCAATCTCGGCACCGCCGAGGAGCTGGCGACTCGGATGGCCGATCTTGCCGAGATCAACGGCTTTGCCGTGCATCTGGGGCCGCTCGACGATTACGTCGGCAAGCTGCCGCGGGAGGGTGGCGTGCTGATCATCTGCGCCTCCTATAACGGCGCGCCGCCGGACAACGCGACGCAATTCGTCAAATGGCTCGGCGACGAGCTGCCGAAGGATGCGTTTGCCAATGTGCGTTACGCGGTGTTCGGCTGCGGCAATAGCGACTGGGCCGCGACCTACCAGTCGGTGCCGCGCTTCATCGATGAGCAATTGTCGGCGCATGGTGCGCGCGCGGTCTATCCGCGCGGCGAAGGCGATGCGCGCAGCGATCTCGACGGCCAGTTTCAGAAATGGTTCCCGGCGGCCGCCCAGGTCGCGACCAAGGAATTCGGCATCGACTGGAATTTCACCCGTACCGCGGAGGACGATCCGCTCTACGCGATCGAGCCGGTCGCGGTGACCGCCGTCAACACCATCGTCGCCCAGGGCGGCGCGGTGGCGATGAAGGTGCTGGTCAATGACGAGCTTCAGAATAAGGCCGGATCCAATCCGTCGGAGCGTTCGACGCGCCACATCGAGGTGCAGCTGCCGTCCAACATCAATTACCGCGTCGGCGACCATCTGAGTGTGGTCCCGCGCAACGACCCGACGCTGGTGGATTCGGTTGCCCGTCGCTTCGGCTTCCTGCCGGCCGACCAGATCAGGCTTCAGGTCGCCGAAGGCCGCCGCGCGCAATTGCCGGTCGGCGATGCCGTGTCGGTCGGCCGTCTGCTCAGCGAGTTCGTCGAGCTCCAGCAAGTGGCGACGCGGAACCAGATCAAGATCATGGCCGAGCACACGCGCTGCCCGGTGACCACGCCGAAGCTGCTGGCCTTCGTTGGCGAGGAGCCCGAGCCGCTCGAGCGCTATCGCAGCGAAATTCTGGCCAGGCGGAAATCGGTGTTCGATCTGCTGCTCGAATATCCGGCCTGCGAACTGCCGTTCCACGTCTATCTGGAAATGCTCTCGCTGCTGGCGCCGCGTTATTATTCGATCTCGTCTTCGCCGTCGGTGGACTCGGTTCGTTGCAGCGTCACGGTCGGCGTGGTTGAAGGGCCGGCCGCCTCGGGCCGCGGCACCTACAAGGGTATTTGCTCGAACTATCTCGCCAATCGACGCGCGGGCGACGTGATCCATGCCACCGTGCGTGAGACCAAGGCCGGCTTCCGGCTCCCGGACGATCCCTCCGTGCCGATCGTCATGATCGGCCCGGGCACGGGACTGGCGCCGTTCCGCGGCTTCCTCCAGGAGCGCGCTGCGCGCAAGGCGAAGGGCGCCGCGCTCGGCCCGGCCATGCTGTTTTTCGGCTGCCGGCATCCCGATCAGGATTTTCTTTACGCGGACGAGCTGAAGGCGCTGGCGGCGAGCGGCATCACCGAGCTGTTCACGGCGTTCTCGCGCGCGGAGGGCCCGAAGACCTATGTGCAGCACGTCCTCGCCGCGCAGAAGGACAAGGTCTGGCCGCTGATCGAGCAGGGCGCGATCGTCTATGTCTGTGGCGACGGCAGCAAGATGGAGCCCGACGTGAAGGCGGCGCTGGTCGCGATCCATCGTGAGAAGAGCGGCAGCGATGCCGCCACAGCTGCCCGCTGGATCGAGGAGATGGGCACGAAGAACCGGTATGTGCTGGACGTGTGGGCAGGTGGATAATCCAGCGGCCGATCGTGCTAAAGCTCTCGCATGATTCCCTGGGAAAAGATCGATACCGCCAAAATCCCCGGCTCCGATGAAGAGCTTCGCCTGATGCGGCGAGGCAAGGAGTTTTCCATCAAGCTCGGCACCAACGAGCTGATGAACAACCGCCTGTCGGGCTCGGAGGCCGCGCTCGCCACGCTCGCGGCGAAGCAGATCGAGACGGTCGCAAAACCTATCATCCTCATCGGCGGCCTTGGCATGGGTTTTACGCTGCGTGCGGCGCTTACCGTGCTGGGAGGCAAGGCGAAGATCGTGGTTTGCGAGCTCGTGCCGGCGGTCGTCGCCTGGGCGCGGGGCCCGATGGCGCAGGTGTTCGGCGACAGTCTCGATGACGTCAGGGTGAGCATCCGGGAAACCGACGTCGGCGAAACCATCCGGGCGCAGCGGTCGGCATTCGATGCCATCCTCCTCGACGTCGACAACGGGCCGGAAGGGCTGACCCGGAAGGGCAATGATGCGCTCTACAATGCGAGCGGACTGAAAGCGGCGAAGACGGCGCTGCGGCCCGGAGGCGTGCTCGCTGTTTGGTCCTCGGGGCCCAATCCGGCCTTCACCAAGCGGCTTGGCAGCGCCGGCTTCGACGTCAACGAAGTCAACATTCGCGCCACCGGAAGAGGCGGTGGCGCGCGCCACGTGATCTGGCTGGCCAGGAAGAGCTAGGCGGCTATTTGTAGCCCGGATGAGCGCAGCGAAATCCGGGACGGGCGATCCGCGCAAGAACCCCGATTGCGCTGCGTTCCATCCGGGCTACGGCTCCGAGCTAGAACATCGTGTTGTTGTTCGCCGGATTTTCCGGGATTGGTTGCACCACGTCCCAGTGTTCGACCACCTTGCCGTGCTCCAGCTTGAAGATGTCGACGATCGCGTTGCCCCTGCTGCCGGGCTCGCGAACCGCGTGAACGTGCAGGATGACGTAGTCCCCATCCACGAAGCTGCGCTTGATCTCGCTGTGCGAGTTCGGGAATTTCTCGCGCAGGAAGCCGATGAACTTTCGGAAGCCGTCCGGACCATCGGCTGCGTTTGGATTGTGCTGGACGTAGCGGTCGCCGACATGGGCGAGGGCTGCATCGGCGTCCTTCTGGTTGAGCCCCTTCTCATAGAACGCAAGCACAGTTTTGCGATTGGCTTCTTCTTGCGCGCTACCCGCCATCGCGGCGCCGCCGGCGAGGGACAGCGTGAGGACTGAAGCGGCGACGATTGCGGCTGATCGGACGATGAGATGCATGTGAACTCCGAGAGGCCGCAGCCTCTTTGGCGATTGAGGGTCTTGGCGATTGAAGGAAGCCTGTATAGCTTTCGCACCGGCTCGCGTTAAGAGAGTAACCGGCAGCTCACATGGTCACCGTGAGGAGACCTTCTGCGTCGGTTTACGCCGCCTGCGCTGCCGCGCCATGTGCGTGCTGGGCGATGGCGCCGATGATCTCCGGCCAGAACCGCATCGGCAGCGCGTGGCCCATGCCTTCGATCATCAGCAGCTTTGCGCCAGGAATTGACTCTGCCGTATCCTTGCCGCCCTCGGGGCGGACCAGCGGATCGACGGTGCCATGGATCACGAGCGTCGGTGTCTTGACGCCGTACAGTCGCTCCTTGCGGCTGCCGGAGGCGAGCACCGCCCGGAGTTGCCGGCCGACGCCGGCCGGATTGAGCCCGCGCGCGAACACGCGTTCGGCACGACCGGGATCGAGCGCCTCTTCCTCCGGGAAGGACCCGGCCCGCAACACGTTCCAGGTCTGGCCGTAGCGGACGATGAACTCCTCCTTGCTGCGCGGCGGCGGCGCCATCAGCATCGCGGCGGCCTCGCGTGTCGGGGGCGGCACGCGCGGATTGCCGGTCGTCGACATGATCGAGGTCAGCGAGCGCACGCGCTCGGGAAACGACAGCGTCACTTCCTGCGCGATCATGCCGCCCATGGACGCCCCGACCAGATGCGCCGACTTGATGCCGAGCGCATCCATCAGCCCGACCGTGTCTTTCGCCATGTCGATCAGCTTGTAGGTTGCGGCCACGGGAATCCTGAGAAACCGAAGCTTCAACAATTCGAGCGGCGTCAGACGCTTGCCGCCGGTGAGATGGCTCGACTTGCCGATGTCGCGATTGTCGAACCGAACGACGCGAAAGCTCTGCGCTGCGAGCTGCTCGCAGAACGCATCGTCCCAGTGGATCATCTGGGCGCCTAACCCCATGATCAGCAGCAGCGGCTCGGCACTGTCATTGCCGAAAGTTTCGTAACAGATGTCGATGCCGTTGGCGTGGACGGTTTGCGGCGGATGATAGGCGTTCACGGCTGCGTTCCCTCGGCTTTTGATCAATACTGTATCGCACGGTTTCCCCTCGCAATGAAGCCGCGTCCGCGACACCGGACCCGCTGCTTGCCGGTTGACCGACACCGCGCAACGGTGTGGTATGGCGAAAAAGGAAGGGCATCGAAGCTCTCGAGTTCAGGAGGACGCCGATGACCGACAAGAGCAACGATCCTATTGCCATGTGGCAGAAGATGGTTGGCGAGATGGAGAAGGGGTTCAACTCCTTCGCCAATCAGGCCATGTCGTCGCCCGAGTTTTCGCAAGCCGTGAACCGGGCCGGCGGCGTTGCTGCAGGTGCTCAGAAGCAGCTCGGCGACCTCATGGAAAAGTATCTGGTCTCCATGAATCTGCCGAGCCGGGACCAGGTCACCGGCCTTGCGGAACGGCTGCAGTCCATCGAAGGACAGATCGGTGAGATCAAGTCGATGCTGAGCCAGATGGCGGCGAGTTCCGGCATTTCTCAGGGCTCCGACACTGCATTGCGCCCCCCGCGCACCAAGCGCCCGCCGTCTGAAGGCGGAGAGCAGACATGAATGCACCCGCCGGATTAGACCTCGCAGGGATCCCGGAGCGCATCCAGTCCGAGGTGCAGCGCGCCATCCAGCGCAGCATCAAGGGCGTCGAATATTTTTCGACCTCCGGTCCCACGCTCGGCTCGACCCCGAAGGACGTGCTGCATTCGCGCGGCACGATGAGCCTCTACCACTATCGTCCGATGTCCGACGAGATCTACCGAATTCCGATCTTGATCGTGATGGCGACCACCAACCGCGGTTACATTCTCGACCTCGTGCCCGGCCAGAGTTTCATCGAGTTCCTGTTGAAGCGTGGTTACGACGTCTACATGCTCGACTGGAGCGCGCCGCGGCCGGAGGAGAAGAGCCTCCGCATGGAGGACTATGTCCTCGACTTCATCCCGGATTGCATCCGCCGCGTGCAGCAGGATTCCGGCGAACAGGACGTCTCCGTCATCGGCTATTGTTTCGGCGGCGTGCTGTCGCTGCTCTACGGCTCGATCCACAGGGACGGGCCGATGAAGAATTTGATCTGCTTCACCACGCCGATCGACTTTCGCGAGATGAAACTGTTCTCGAACTTCTCCGACCGTCGCTATTTCGACGTCGATCGCCTCGTCGACAGCGTCGGCAACGTGCCGCCCGAGATGATCCTGTCGTCATTCGAGATGCTGCGCCCGGCCTCGCGCACCGTCAGCCAGATCCAGCTCTGGGAAAACATCTGGAACGACGAGTTCGTTAAATCCTACCGGATGTTCGACCGCTGGGCGACCGACACGCTGCCGCTGGCCGGCGAATATTTCCGCACCATCACCAAGGACCTGATGTGGGACAATAAGCTGTTCAACGACACCATGTCGGTCGGCGGCCGTGCGGCGAAGCTCGACGACATCAAGGTGCCGTTCCTGCATGCGGTGGCGGAACACGACCACATCGTGCCGTATGAGGCGGCAAAGCACCTGATCGCCAAGATCGGATCGGAGGACAAGGAGGAGGTGATGCTGAAAGGCGGTCACGTCTCGCTCGTCGCCGGCGCCAATGCGGTGAAGCGGCTATGGCCGAAACTGGATTCCTGGCTGGGGAAGAGATCGACATGAGTGAGCAGCGTTCCTATCCGCGTCATGTGAAGACGGACGCGGGCGATATCGAGATCCGCCTGATGTCGCCGGCGGACGAAGCCGCGGTGCTCGCCTTCGGCAAGGGCCTGCCGACCCACGACCTGTTGTTCCTGCCGCGCAACATCAGTGAGCCGAAGGTGCTCTCCGCCTGGGTCAAGGAGATCGAGCGCGGCGCGATCAGGAGCCTGCTCGCGGTCAGGGGCGGCACGGTCGTCGGTTGCGGCACGCTGGTGCGTGACCCGCACTCCTGGTCGCCCCATGTCGGCGAGATCCGGATGGTGGTTTCGCTCGATGTGCGCGGAAAGGGGGTGGGTCGGACGCTGTCGCAGGAGACCTTCGCACTCGCGCTCGGCGCTGGCCTCGAGAAGCTCTCGGTCCAGATGACGGTCGATCAGCAGGCCGCGATCACGCTGTTCGAGAGCCTCGGCTTCAAGGCCGAGGCACTGTTGCGCGATCATGTCCGCGACATCGACGGCAAGACCCACGATATCGTCGTGCTCGGGCACAACATCGCGCAGGTCCAGGCCCAGATGGAGGCCTATGGGCTGCCTGGCGCCGTCCAGCATTGAGAACCGCTGGACGGGTGTTCGGGAACTGGATGGTCAGGGAGGCGCCAGAATGCCTCCCATTAAGGCTATTCACGGTTTCGTGATATCGCACTGCAATATCGATATTGCATCGCACAATTAACTATGCCATATAAGCCGTGCCCCGGGCCAAAACCGGACGGGGTGAGCCCATAGCTCAACCAATGAGGATGGAGAGACCCCAATGACCACCGAAACCAATACCGCTTTCGAAGGCTTCAAGGACGCGTTCAAGAACATCCAGAACCTGGAAGTTCCCGAGGCCGCTCGCGAGTTCGTCAAGAAGTCTGCCAATACCGCTAAGGACCGTGCTGCCGAAGTGTTCGCTGGCTCCGAGCGCGTGACCGCCGCCGTCGAGAACGCGGTGACCGAGTCCGTCACCGAAGCCGGCAAGATCAGCCGCAACATCCAGCAGGCGATCTACGAGGACGCCGAGGCGTTCTTCGCGGGCATCGACAAGCTCGCGTCCGCCAAGTCGTTCAGCGAAGCTGTCGAGATCCAGTCCGGCCTGCTCCGCTCCCGCGGCGAAGCGTTCGTCTCGCGCGCCAAGGCGACCACCGACTATTTCGGCAAGCTCGCCGCCAACGGTGCGAAGTCCGCTCAGGACAATTTTGCCAAGGTCTACAACAAGACCGCCTGATCTGCCTGAGACGAGAAACTGAATTTGAGGCCCGCTTCGGCGGGCCTTTTGTTTTTCCGCCGCAGCCGTCATTGCGAGCCAACGGGTCCGCGCGAAGCGCGGCCCGATGACAGGCTCCGCGAGGCAATCCAGTCTGCCTCCTTGGAAAGACTCTGGATTGCTTCGCTTCGTTCGCAATGACGGATAGTGTGATGCTGTGATGACTCCATCAGGCGCCTTCTCTTTCGACACTCCCGGCGACGCAGAACGCGCGGCCGAATTGCGCCGCGTGAAAGCGCTGGCGACCATGGTGCTGGGTTCGACGCTTGTCCTGTTCGTCGTCGCGAAATGGCTGCTGCCGGTGCATCCCGTGTTCGGATTCATCGCGGCCTTCGCGGAAGCCGCGACCATCGGCGGGCTCGCCGACTGGTATGCGGTGGTCGCGCTGTTCAAGCGGCCGCTGGGTCTGCCGATCCCGCACACCGCGATCATCCAGAGCAATCAGGCCCGCATCGCCGACAAGCTCGGCGAATTCATTCAGGTGCATTTCCTCGAGGCTGCTCCCGTCGAGGCCAAGCTGAACGAGATCGATTTCGGCTCCTTCGTCGCCGACTGGCTGCGTGATCGTAAGCGCAGTGACGACCTTGCGCGCTTTGCGCTGCGCCTGCTGCCGGAGGCCGTCTCCGCGACCGAGAGCTCCGGTCTGATGACCTTCATCATCCGGCGCATGTCATCGCAGCTCGAGGCGATCGACCTCGCGCCGCTCGCGGCCGGCACGCTGCGCGGCTTCGTTGCCGAGGGGCGTCACCAGATCCTGTTCGACGATCTCCTGCGCGTGATGCACGAGACGCTGAACCAGACCGAGACGATGGCGATGATCCGTGAGAAGGTGCGGGCGGAATTGCCGACCCTGCTCAGGCTCTATCGCGCCGACAAGTTTCTGGTGAACAAGATCGTGGCCTCCGCCACCGCGTTCTTCAATGAAGTGCGCAGCGATCCCAAACATCCGTTCCGCGGCGAGTTCGATCGCATGGTGCTGAGCTTCGTCGACCGGCTCGGCACCGACCAGGCCTATATCGACCGCATCGACGGTTTGAAACGCGATCTGCTCGCGCGTCCCGAGCTCGCCGATCTCGCCCGCACCGTGTGGGCCAACACGCGGTCCTTCATCGAGCGTAGCGCAAGCGGCGAGACGCAGGTGCTGCAGCATCATCTCGCCGGTATGTGTGTCGCGGCCGGCGAAGCGCTTGCCGGCGATGCCGAGCTGCGCGGCGAGATCAACAAGGGCCTGGTCGCGGTGCTGCGCAGTTTCGTCGCGGACCAGAAGAGCGGCGTTTCGACCTTCATTTCCGACCAGGTCAAATCGTGGGACATGGCGCAGCTGATTTCGCTGATCGAAATCAACATTGGCCGCGACCTGCAATACATCCGATTCAACGGTTCGCTGATCGGCGGGCTCGCGGGCCTTGCGCTTTACTCCGTAGAATTCCTGCTTCGATTGTTGTGACTTTTGCGTCACGGACGCCAGCATTAGCGCCCCGGCCTATTGTGGCCCGGTGTGTCTCCCGCTTGAATGTCGGGAACCCGCTGCCTAGCTGATTCATGCTGCGTTGCGGAACGATCAAGAAGCCGGCGTGTTGGAATCCCATACCCATTTGCCGGCAAACAACCGGTGGCCTTTTCAGCAATTCTCCCAAGGGGACCATTGATGACTGCTACTGCCCAGACGCTGAGCCCGCCGTCCCGCACCCTGATGTTCCTGGAAGGGCGAGCGATCCACGAGTTCGGCGCATTCCTTGGCGCGCTGCCGCTGCTCAGCCTCGCGCCGCGCGGTGATGGACATCCGGTGCTGGTACTGCCGGGCCTCGTGGCCTCAGACTCATCCACGCGCGCGTTGCGCACGTTTCTGTCGGGCAAGGGCTACGCGGTGAGCGGCTGGCGCCAGGGCCGCAATTACGGCCTGCGCGATGGTGTGCAGCACGCGATGGTGGATCTGGTTCAGGAGCTCAGCGACAGGCACAGCCGCAGGATCAGCCTGGTCGGCTGGAGCCTCGGCGGTCTCTATGCGCGCCAGCTCGCCAAGATGATGCCCGACCGCGTACGCCAGGTGATCACGCTCGGCAGCCCCTTTGCCGGCGATCCGCATTCGACCAATGCCTGGCGCGTCTATGAATGGGCGAGCGGGCGGAAGTCCGACGAGGTCGATCCGCAGTTCGGCGGCGATCTCGCCGTTCCGCCGCCGGTGCCGACCACGGCGATCTTCAGCCGCACTGACGGCGTCTGCGCCTGGCAGGGCTGCATGGAGAAGTCGGGCGCGCAGACCGAGAGCATCGAGATCGAGAGCAGCCATTGCGGCATGGGCCATCATCCCGCCGCTGTCTTCGCGGTGGCTGATCGCCTTGCGCAGAAGGAAGGCAGCTGGCGGCCCTTCGACCGCAGCGGCTGGCGCAGCGTGGTCTATCCCGATCCGCATCGGTAGGGCTCTTCTTCACCTCGCCCCGCTTGCGGGGAGAGGTCGGATCGCATCGGACATGCGATCCGGGTGAGGGGGACTCTCCGCGAGTCCAACTCCCACCGTTTCTGAGGAAGCAGCCCCTCACCCCAACCCTCTCCCCGTAAGGACGGGGAGAGGGAGAAGCAAGACCGTCGCACCCGTCCATTGTCGCGCCGGCACCAAACGCGCTATGCCTCGCACATGGCGCATCCGTTATCCCGCATCATCGAGCAGCTCAAGCGCGAGCCGTCGCGCACCGGCTCCATCGTCATCACGGTGTTCGGCGATGCCATCGTGCCGCGTGGCGGCTCGGTATGGCTAGGCACCCTGCTGGAATTCTTCGAAAGTCTGGACATCGACAGCGGCGTGGTGCGTACCGCGATGTCGCGGCTTGCCGCCGATGGCTGGCTGACGCGCGAGAAGGTCGGCCGCAACAGCTTTTATCGCCTGGCCGACAAGGGCCGCCAGATCTTCGAGGCCGCGACACGCCATATCTACGATCCGCCGCCATCCGACTGGACCGGCCGCTTCGAACTGCTTCTGATCGGCAATGGTGAGGATCGCGACGCCTCGCGCGAGGCGCTCCGCAATGCCGGCTTCGGCAGCCCGCTGCCGGGCGTGTGGGTCGCGCCGTCAGGCGTGCCAGTGCCGGACGAGGCCGCGGGCGCTATCCGTCTGGAGGTCTCGGCCGAGGATGACAGCGGTCGCCGGCTGCTCAGTGCGAGCTGGCCGCTGGATCGCACCGCGGACGCCTATCTGAAGTTCATGAAGACGTTCGAGCCGCTGCGCACCGCGATCGCGCGCGGCACGGAGCTGTCCGAGGCTGACGCCTTCACGGCGCGCATCCTCCTGATCCACCATTATCGCCGCGTTGTGCTGCGCGATCCGCTGCTGCCCGAAAGCCTGCTTCCGGCGAACTGGCCAGGCAAGGCCGCCCGCGCGTTGTGCGGCGACATCTATCGCGCGCTGCTTGCCCCATCGGAACAATGGCTTGATGGCCACGGAACAAATGAAAAGGGGTCATTGCCGCCGGCGCGAAAACTCCTGGAACGGAGATTCCAGACTTGATTATTATGTTACAGAAATATCTTGCATGATATAATTCTTGTTATATATTGCCTCTCAATAAAATGGGAGGATGCGCATGTATACCCAGGCGCTGAACACGACCGAGGCGGATGACCGCAGCCTCGAGGACGCAGCTAAGGCGGCGCAGTTTCAGGCCCGCATCGATGCCGAGGAGCGCATCGAGCCGAACGACTGGATGCCGGCGGCCTATCGCAAGACGCTGACCCGCCAGATCTCCCAGCACGCTCATTCCGAAATCGTCGGCATGCTGCCCGAAGGCAACTGGATCACGCGCGCACCGTCGTTGCGCCGCAAGGCCGCGCTGCTCGCGAAGGTGCAGGACGAGTGCGGCCACGGGCTTTATCTCTATGCCGCGGCCGAGACACTCGGCACCTCGCGCGAAGAGCTGGTCGACGCCATGCTCGCGGGCAAGGCAAAATATTCCTCGATCTTCAACTATCCGACGCTGACCTGGGCCGACATCGGCACCATCGGCTGGCTGGTCGACGGCGCCGCGATCATGAACCAGATCCCGCTGTGCCGCTGCTCCTACGGCCCCTATGCCCGCGCGATGATCCGCGTCTGCAAGGAGGAGTCGTTCCACCAGCGCCAGGGCTATGAGATCATGCTGACGCTGTGCCGCGGCTCGGACGAGCAGAAGGCGATGGCGCAGGATGCCCTGAACAGATGGTGGTGGCCGGTGCTGATGATGTTCGGCCCGCCGGATGCCACCAGCCAGCACAGCGACACCTCGACGAGATGGAAGATCAAGCGCTTCTCCAATGACGAGCTGCGGCAGAAATTCGTCGATGCCACCGTGCCGCAGGCGCAATATCTCGGCCTCACGATTCCCGATCCCGGCATGATTCAGGATGCGGATGGGCACTGGCGCTACAGCGAGATCGACTGGACCGAGTTCAAACAGGTGCTCGCCGGCAATGGCCCGTGCAACCGTGACCGGATGGCTGCGCGCCGCAAGGCGCACGACGAGGGCGCCTGGGTACGCGAGGCGGCAGCTAGCTATGCCGCGAAGCGGGCGCAGCGTCGAACTGCACAAGCGGCAGAGTAGGGAGATCACGATGGCCACGCCGAACACGCCGCTGTGGGAAGTCTTCATTCGCAGCCGCAACGGGCTCGCGCACAAGCATGTCGGCTCGCTGCATGCGAGCGACGCCACGATGGCCCTGCAGGCTGCCCGCGATATCTACACGCGTCGCGGCGAGGGTCTTTCGATCTGGGTCGTGCCGTCGACGGCGATCACCGCAAGCGATCCCGCCGAGAAGGGCATGATGTTCGAGCCAGCGGAATCGAAGATCTACCGGCACCCGACGTTTTACGAGGTGCCTGAAGAAGTGGGGCACATGTGATGGCGAGCGCCAACACCCAGGTCTCCGAAACGCCGCTGGTGCTCTACGCGTTGCGCCGCGCCGACGATGCGCTGATCCTCGGCCACAGGCTGTCGGAATGGTGCGGGCACGCGCCGATGCTCGAAGAGGATATGGCGCTCTCCAACATCGCGCTCGACCTCATCGGCCAGGCCCGCGAGCTCTACACCTACGCAGCCAAGGCCGAAGGCAAGGACAACGACGAGGACAAGCTCGCCTACCTTCGCGATGTCAGGCAGTATCGCAATCTGCTGCTCCTCGAGCAGCCGAACGGCGACTTTGCCCAGACGCTGGTACGGCAGTTCTTCTATTCCGCCTTCGCCGATCTCTACTGGCGCGCCATGATGATCTCGCGCGATACGACGCTCGCTGCGATTGCCGCGAAGTCGGAGAAGGAGAGTGCCTATCATTTGCGGCATTCCTCGGAGTGGATCATCCGACTCGGCGACGGCACCGACGAGAGCCATGCCCGTGCCCAGGCTGCGATCGATCATCTCTGGGCGTTCACCGGCGAGATGTTTGCCGTCGACGACGGCGAGCGCGCCTTGATCCATGCCGGTATCGCCGTAGACCCAGGGACCTTGCGGGGTCGCTGGCTGACGACACTCTCGGATGTGATCGGCGAAGCCACGCTCAAGCTGCCGCAGAACGACTGGATGCAGCAGGGCGGCCGCATGGGTCGGCACAGCGAGCACCTCGGCCAGCTTCTCGCAGAGCTGCAATCGATGCAGCGCACTTTCCCGGGGCAGACATGGTGACGGTGCTGGAGCCCCATAGCGAACTGCGCCAACGGGCCTGGGATGCCGCGGCGAGCGTGGTCGATCCCGAAATCCCGGTTTTGACCATCGCCGATCTCGGCGTGCTGCGTGATGTCGTACTCGACGGCGATCAGGTCGAGGTCGCGATTACCCCGACCTATTCGGGCTGCCCGGCCATGAACATGATCGCGCTGGAAATCGAGGTCGCGCTGGAGCGCGCCGGTTTCCGCAGTCCAAAGGTCCGCACCGTGCTGTCGCCGGCCTGGACCACGGACTGGATGAGCGAAGAGGGCCGCCGCAAGCTGCGCGCCTACGGCATCGCGCCGCCGCAGGCTTCGAATTCACGCCGCGCGCTGTTCGGCGAACAAGCCGTTGCGTGCCCGCAATGCGGCTCGGCGAATACCGAGTTGCTGTCCGAATTCGGCTCCACCTCCTGCAAGGCGCTCTGGCGCTGCAGGGCCTGCCGCGAACCCTTTGATTATTTCAAGTGTCATTGACCATGTCAGCAGCCGCACCACGCTTCCATCGCCTGGCCGTCAACGACCTCCGCCGCGAGGCGTCGGACGCCGTATCGCTGACATTCGCCATCCCGGCGGAGCTTGCGACCGACTACGCCTTCACGCCCGGCCAATACCTCACGCTCCGCACCATGCTGGATGGTGAGGAAGTGCGCCGCTCCTATTCGATCTGCTCCGGGCCCGACGACGGTGAGATACGCATCGCCGTCAAGAGGGTTGATGGTGGCGCGTTTTCGAGCTGGGCAGCGGACGATTTGAAGTGCGGCGACGCGCTGGACGTGATGACGCCCACGGGACGCTTTGGTGTGATCCCGCCGGCCGGCGCCGGGCGTATCCATGTCGGCTTTGCCGCCGGCTCCGGCATCACGCCGATCCTGTCGATCGTCAAGGGCACGCTTGCGCGCGAGCCGGACAGCCAGTTCTTCCTGTTCTACGGCAATCGCACCACCGACAACATCATGTTCCTCGAGGCGCTCGAAGAGCTCAAGGATCGCTTCATCGATCGGCTCTCGATCTTCCACGTAATCTCGGGCGAGGAGCAGGACATTCCGATCCTGCACGGCCGGCTCGACGGCGACAAGGTGAAGGTAATTGTTGCGTTCGCTGGTGCCGGCGGAAAGCGTCGATCACGTCTTCATCTGCGGTCCGTCCGGTATGAGCGAGGACATCGAGGCGACTTGCCGAGGGCTCGGCATCGCGGAAGAGCGTATCCATGTCGAGCGCTTCGTCTCCGAGTTCGGTGGCAAGCCGCGGCCGAAGAAGATGGTTGCGCCGGACGCGCCGCCGAAAGCGATCGCGTCGCTGATCATCGACGGCAAGCGCCGCGACGTGCCGGTTGCCGAGGACGAGGCGATCCTGGATGCCGCGCTACGCGCCGGCGTCGATCTGCCGTTCGCCTGCAAGGGCGGCATGTGCTCGACCTGCCGTGCAAAACTGGTGGAAGGCGAGGCGCCGATGGACATCAACTACTCGCTGGAACCTTGGGAGCTGAAGGCTGGCTTTGTCCTGACCTGTCAGGCCAAGCCATCGTCGGAGCGGGTCGTGGTCGACTACGACCACGTTTGACAGTTTTAGCCAGGCAGCAGAACATCGTGTCCAAACAATCGGACGGGAGAAGCGCGTGAACGTCAAAGCCGCCTTGTCGCCCGAGGATGTTGCCCGCGCCTGCGCCGATGCGATGTGGGCGGAGGACGATGCCTCCAAGGGACTCGGCATGGAGATTGTCGAGATCGGACCGGGCTATGCGACGCTGGCGATGAACGTGCGGCCGGACATGGTCAACGGTCAGCGCATCGCCCATGGCGGTTTCATCTTCACGTTGGCAGATTCCGCTTTCGCTTTCGCGTGCAACTCGCACAACGACCGCGTCGTGGCGGCGCAGGGCCAGATCACCTTCATCAAGCCGGGCAAGCTCGGCGATCGCCTCGTCGCAAGAGCGCGCGAGATCACGCGCGGCGGCCGCTCCGGCATCTATGACGTGCGCGTCACCGCCGGCGATACAGTCATCGCCGAATTTCGCGGGCATTCGCGGGTCATTCCCGGCAATTGGCTGCCGGCGCAGGATCAATAAAGAAAAGCAATGATGCGGGGAAACGAGGATGGCTCTGACGAGGCTCAAGGAAGGTGGTAACACCTATCGCGCCGAAATGGATGCGCATGAGCGCGCATCGCGCGACGAGATCAAGGCGCTCCAGACGGAGCGGCTGGCCTGGTCGTTGAAGCACGCCTACGACAACGTCGCGCACTATCGCAACGCCTTCGACGCGGCCGGCGTGCACCCGTCCGACTTTCGAGAGCTCTCGGACCTTGCGAAATTTCCGTTCACCGTGAAGACGGACCTGCGCGACAATTATCCCTTCAACATGTTTGCCGTGCCCCGTGAAAAGTTGGTGCGCGTGCACGCGTCCTCCGGCACGACGGGCAAGCCGATCGTGGTCGGCTATACACAACGCGACATCGACACATGGTCGGACGTGATGGCGCGCTCGATCCGCGCCGCCGGCGGTCGAACTGGCATGATCATCCACAATGCCTATGGCTACGGTCTCTTCACCGGCGGGTTAGGGGTGCACTATGGCGCCGAAAAACTCGGCTGCACCGTGGTGCCGATCTCCGGGGGCATGACCGAGCGGCAGGTGCAGCTCATCAACGACTTCCGGCCCGACATCATCACGGTGACGCCGAGCTACATGCTGGCGATCCTCGACGAGTTCAAGCGCCAGAAGCTCGATCCGCGTCAATGCTCGCTCAAGGTCGGCATCTTCGGCGCGGAGCCCTGGACCAATGCGATGCGCGGCGAGATCGAGGACGCCTTCGACATGGATGCGACCGACATCTACGGTCTTTCCGAGGTGATCGGGCCCGGCGTTGCGCAGGAATGTATCGAGAGCAAGGACGGCCTGCACATATGGGAAGACCATTTCTATCCTGAAGTGATCGACCCCGACACCGGTGCGGTGCTGCCTGACGGGGAGAAGGGCGAACTGGTGTTTACCTCGCTCACCAAGGAAGCCTTTCCGGTGATCCGCTATCGCACCCGCGACCTGACGCGGCTTCTGCCGGGCACGGCGCGGCCCGGCATGCGACGGATGGAGAAAGTGACGGGGCGCTCGGACGACATGATCATCCTGCGCGGCGTCAACCTGTTCCCGACCCAGATCGAGGAGGTTCTGCTCGCCACCGACTGGTGCGGAGGGCATTTCATTCTGGAACTGACCCGCGAAGGCCGCATGGACGAGTTGACCATCATTGCCGAGGCGCGGCCGGAGAGCTGGGACGGCCGGGGCCTTCTCGACCATGCGAGCCGGATCTCGACGCACATCAAGAACACCATCGGCATCAGCTCCAGGGTGAGCGTGGTTGCGCCGGCCACGCTGGAACGCTCGCTCGGCAAGGCCAAGCGCCTCTACGACAAGCGGCCCAAGGATTAGGTCCCCTCATGGTGAGGGGGCGCGTAGCGCCGTCTCGAACCATGCAGGCCAGGATGCTGCAACGCGGGCCTTCATCCTTTGAGACGCTGCTGGCGCGGCTCCTCGGGATGAGGGGAGGCAGGTTGACTTGGGTCTCTCCAAGGGCGACAAGGCCGGCGAGAAATCGCGGGTCTTTCCATGTCAATAGCCGATCCCAAAGCCGTCGATGCGCGCTGTGTGCGCCTCACCGCGAAGGCCGAGAACGCGGCTGCGGTTGCGCCGGTGGTTGAGCCTCACGCGCTTGTTCGCGGCCCTAACGATCTGCTGATCGAGGTGAAGGCCGCCGCCGTCAATCCGTCCGATGTCAAGGCCGCGACCGGGCTGATGCCCTATGCCGTCTTCCCGCGCACGCCGGGTCGCGATTACGCGGGTGTAGTGATTGACGGGCCGGCCGGTATGATCGGCCGCGAAGTGTTCGGCTCCTCCGGCGATCTCGGCATCCGTCGCGACGGCACCCACGCCAGCCATCTCGTCGTTGAATCTGACGCGGTTGTCGACAAGCCGAAAACCGTATCCTGGGAGGAGGCCGCCGGCATCGGCGTGCCCTTCGTCACCGCCATGGAGGGCTTTCGCCGCGCCGGCATTCCAAAGCCCGGGGAAACGGTGCTGGTATTCGGCGTCAACGGCAAGGTCGGTCAAGCGGCGGTGCAGATCGCGACCTGGCAGGGCGCGCGTGTCATCGGCGTGGTGCGCAAAGCGGAAGCTTATGAGGGCCATACCAACGCGGCCATCGAGGTGATCGACGCTTCCGCGACCGACGTCGCCACACGCGTGCGCGAGTTGACCGGGAGTAAAGGTGCCGACATCGTCTTCAACACGGTCGGCGATCCCTATTTCCAGGCGGCGCACAAGTCGCTCGCGCTTCGCGGCCGCCAGATCCTAATCGCCGCGATCGACCGCATCGTGCAGTTCAACATCCTCGAATTCTACCGCGGGCAACACACCTATGTCGGCATCGACACGCTCGGCCTCTCGTCGATCGCGACAGGCGCTGTGCTGCGTGACCTCGGCCCGGGCTTCGCGAGCGGGCACCTGAAACCGTTCGCGATCAAGGCGAACGCCGTCTATCCGCTCGAACGCGCGAAGGAGGCCTATGTCGCCGTTGCAGGCTCGTCGCGGGATCGCGTGATCCTGAAGCCTTGATCATGGAATCGTCCACCCAACTCGTCATCCTCGCGGGTCTCGTCATTGGCCTGGTTTACGGCGCCGTCGGCCTGCTCAGCGGCTTCTGCCTGATGAGCAGCATGCGCGGCTGGCTGGCGAAGGGGGATGGGCGGCTGGTACGCACCTACGCGTTGGCGATCGCGGTTGCGACCGCCGCGAGCCAATTCCTCGCCGGCAACGGCATGGTAGATCTCGGCAAATCGATCTACCTGCAACAGTCCTTTTCGGTGCCGGTGCTGTTTCTCGGCGGACTTCTGTTCGGCTACGGCATGGTGCTGTCGAACGGCTGCGGTTCGCGCGCGCTGGTGCTGCTCGGTCGCGGCAATCTCCGCTCCTTCGTCGTGGTGGTCGTGCTCGCGATCGCCGCGCAGATGACGCTCAAGGGCCTGATCGCGCCGGCGCGCATCGCGCTGGTCCAGGCCTCGCAAACCACGGTCAATTTGAATTCGCTGCCGTCACTGTTGGCGACGTTCGGTCCAGCAGAAGCGGTTTCGCGCGCGATGGCTGCTGCTGTCGTCGTCGTTGCGCTGATCCTGTTTGCTTTCGCGCACCCGGCGTTCCGGCGTTCGCCCGGCCAGATCGCAGCCGGTGTCATCGTCGGTCTCCTCGTCGCCGGCGGCTGGCTCGTCACTGGCTATCTCGGCGCGGACGATTTCAACCCCGTCCCAGTGACCTCGCTCACCTTCATCGCGCCGATCGCGGACAGCCTGCAATACGCCATGCTCTCGACCGGCCTGACGCTGAATTTCGGCATCGCGACAGTTGGCGGCGTCTTCGTTGGCAGTCTGGTCACCGCGCTTGCTACGGGCCGTTTCCATCTCGAAGGCTATTCCTCGCCACGCCACATGCTGCGATCGGCGGGTGGCGCCGCGCTGATGGGCATCGGCGGCGTGATGGCGTTCGGCTGTTCGATCGGGCAAGGGCTCACAGGCGTGTCAACGCTCGCGCTGGGCTCCTTCGTCGCCGTCGCCGGCATCCTGCTCGGCACGACGGCGGGCTTGCGCGGGGTCCTGCGCGTTCAGCCGTTCGCGGTAGCCTGACGGCGCAGCATACGATCGCCGAGCGTTGCAAAGCCAATGCCAGCGATGATCAGTCCGGCCGCAACGGCAAGACTAGTATCAATAGGCTCGCCCAGCAGGATCGCAGCGCAGGCGATCCCGACGAGCGGCGTTCCAGTGGTTCCGAGCGCCGTCGTCAGAGCCGAGATGCTCTTGTTGACCATCGACATGGCCCAATAAGCCAGCGCCGTCCCGATCAGACCGGAGTACAGGAACAGCAGGACGAGTTTCCATGACCATTCCGCGTGCGGCAGCCCCTCCACGATCATCGCAGCCGCTGACAGCACGATCGTGGCAACGAGCACTTGCCAGATTAGGAGCTGAAGTGGCGATGCGATCCAGCGATGGGCCCGAATATAGATGATATTCGCCGCCCATGAGATCGCGGCCAGGATCACCATGCCTGCGCCGAGCACGACGTTGGTGTTGGTCCAGTCGATCGATGCCGGATTCAGGATCACGGCAAGGCCGATCAGCCCGAGCAAGGCGCCGGCCAGCTTTGGCGCGGTCAGCGTGTCCTTCCCGAGCAGCGGCGCGGCGATCGCGACCCAGAGCGGCGTGGTGTAGCCCAGCACGATGGCCTTGCTCGCGGGCAGGAAGCGCACACCAGTCGCAACCAGCACCGAGAACACCGTCATGTGCAGCAGTGCGACGCTGAGGATTACCGGAACGTCGCGCCGCTCCGGGATCACCAGATTGTTGCTCAGTCCGAGGATCGCGAACAATCCGGCCAGCGCGATCCAGCTGCGGATTGCCGACGTCCACAGGGGTGGGAGGAACTGGACGAGCTGCTTCGTCACCGACCAGTTCACGCCCCAGGCCAGCACGACGATGAGAAACAGGCCGACGGCCGCGCGGGGTGAGAGGGAGTTCATCGCAAAATCCTTGAAGCAGTTCTATCAGGCGAATAGCATCCTGTTTGGCACCTGAAAAAGTGCCAGATCGGAAAGGATTAAGGTGCCAGTTCCGGACAGCATGATTTCCGCCCTGATCGACCTGAACCGGGCCGACGACGACGGACTGGTGGCTCAGCTGACGAGCCAGCTCCGAAGCTTGATCGCGACGGGCCGCCTCAGCAAAGGCCGCACGCTGCCGTCGAGCCGCCGGCTTGCGAGCGATCTCGGCGTCTCGCGCAACACCGTCAGCTATGCGTTCGAGCAGCTCGCCGCCGAGGGATATCTCGAGGCCTCGCACGGCCGCCGTCCGATGGTCACGGTCGAGGGCGGCGAGCGCATTGCAGAGGCGGGCGCCGTTGCATCTCGCATGCGCCTTGGCAGGCCGCGGCTTTCGCCTTGGGCTTCGAACCTCACGCAGACCGACTGGCCGATGTCTTATCAGGCGCGACTGAGACCCTTGCGTCCCGGGCACGGCGATTTCCGGGAGTTTCCGAACGAGGTCTGGGGCGCGTTGCCTGCGCCGCAGCGCCGTGCGCGCGGCGAAGCGCGAGCTCGGACCGGTCAACCGGACGCGCCTGCGCGAGGCGCTGGCGCATTATCTCGCGGCCAGCAGGGGCGTGCGCACGACGGCGGATCAGATCCTGATTCTGCCGAGCGCACAGGCGGCGCTGACCTTGATTGCGGCCGCCCTCATCACGCCCGGCGACGACGTCTGGGTCGAGGATCCCGGCTACCCCGGCGCCGCAGCCGCCTTCCGCGCGTCCGGTGCGCGCGTGACCGGGATCAGGTTGGACGAGCAGGGCATGCAGCGGATTCCGGGGATAGCGACCCCGACATTGATCTTCATGACGCCGTCGCACCAGCACCCGACCGGTCGCCTGATGTCGCTCTCGCGCCGCACGGAATTTCTTGGCCTGAGCAGGCCCGGCAAGACCTGGATCGTGGAGGACGATTACGACGGCGAATTCCACTATGATAGCCGGCCGGTGCCGGCCTTGCAGGGACTCGATGCCCATGGCCGCGTGTTCTATGTCGGCACGTTCTCCAAGGCCATGACCTCGGACATCCGGCTCGGTTACCTCGTCGTTCCGCCGGCGCTGGTCAACACCTTGGAGATCGCACAGCGGCACATCGGGCTGATCGCCCCGAGCCACGTCCAGGAAGCGCTGGCCGAGTTCATTGCCGACGGGCATTTCCTGGCGCACCTGCGCCGGATGCGCCGGATCTATCACGCTCGTCGCGATCACCTCGTCGACGGACTCGAGCGTCATCTCGGCGAGGTACTCTCTGCCGAAGTGCCCCCGGGCGGCATTCAGCTCGTCGCGCGTCTCAAGCGCGGTCGCGCCGACCAGGCGGCGGTCAAGCGGCTGGTCGAAGCGGGCGTCGAAACGCGCGCCCTGTCCGGCTTGGCAGTGGGCAGGCCGCGCGATCACGGCCTGCTGCTCGGCTTCGCGGCCTGGCGCGAGAGCGAGATCACCGCGGCGTTGCGAACGATGGCGTCGTGCTTCTAGCGCCAGCGTCCTAGGCCACAGCCCTGGTCACGATCCGGATTTCCGAGGTCAGCGTCCGGTGCACCGGGCATTTGTCGGCGATCTCCATCAATTTCTTGCGCTGCTCGGGATCGAGCGCGCCGTCCATCGCGATGTCGCGCTCGATCTGGTCGAGCATGCCATCGCGCGTCTCGCATTCCGCGCAGTCTTTTGCATAGATCTTGGAATGCTTCAGCGAGACGGTGACACGGTCGAGCGGCAGCGACTTGCGGTCGGCATAGAGGCGCATGGTCATGGAGGTACAGGCCCCGAGGCCAGCGAGCAGGAGATCGTAGGGACCAGGGCCGGCATCCTCGCCGCCGGCGGCGACCGGCTCGTCCGCGGTCAGGTGATGCGGACCGACGGAGATGGTCTGGTTGAACTTGCTCTTGCGGGTCTCCTGCACCACGACCCGGCGCTGTGCCTCGGGGAGATCCATTGCCTTCGCGGGTTTGGCTGTGTCGATGTACCGGCTTGCCCAGGCGGCGATCATGTCGGCTGCGTAGAGCGCATCGGCCGGCTTGGTCAGCAGATGATCCGCGTGATCGAGCGAGACGAAGCTCTTGGGATGCCGGGCTGCGACGAAGAGCTTCGTCGCATTGTCGATGCCGACGGTATCGTCGACCGGAGAATGCATCACCAACAACGCCTTGTGCAGGCCGGTGACGTCTTTCATCAGCTCGTGCTCGGCGATGTCGTCGAGGAATTCGCGCTTGATCCGGAACGGGCGTCCCGCAAGCGAGACTTCAACCTCACCTTGCGTGCGAATGTCGTCGAGATGCTCTTTGAACAGACCGGTGACGTGCGCGGGATCGGATGGTGCCGCAATGGTCACAACCGCCTTGGCTTCCGGGATTTGTCCTGCTGCCGCAAGGATCGCAGCGCCGCCGAGGCTGTGACCGATCAGGATCGACGGCGCCTTGCGAACGCTACGCAAATGATCGGCGGCGCGCACGAGATCGGCGACATTGGAGGAAAACGTCGAATTGGCAAAATCCCCTTCACTGGAGCCGAGCCCGGTGAAGTCGAAGCGCAGCACCGCGATGCCCTTGGCGGCGAGCGCGACCGAGATGCGTTTGGCGGCCAGAGTGTCCTTGCCGCAGGTGAAGCAATGCGCGAACAGCGCGAAGGCGGCAGGCTCGCCGTCCGGCAGTTCGAGCGCGGCCGAAAGCTGATGGCCGCCTTCGCCGGTGAATTGAAAGCGTTCCGTCGGCATGGGCATCCCCCCGTCCTTGCTTAAACCTAATCGCCCGAATAGCGCTGCTCGGCCCAGGGATCGCCGCGGTTATGGTAGCCGCGGACTTCCCAGAAGCCCGGCGCGTCCTCGGTCAGGAACTCGATGGCCTGGAGCCATTTGGCGCTCTTCCAGAAATACAGATGTGGCACCACCAGCCGCACCGGGCCGCCATGTTCGTCCGACAATGGCTCACCGGACCAGCTATGGGCGAGCAATGCATCCTCGGCGGCAAAGTCGTCCAGCGCGAGGTTGGTGGTGTAGCCGTCATGGGAATGCAGCACGACGAAGCGCGCGTCCTCGCGCGGCTGGCAGGCCGCGAGCAGCTCGCGCGTAGCGAGCCCCTCCCACTCATTGTCGTAGCGCGACCAGGTGGTGACGCAGTGGATGTCGGAGATGAACTGCGCCTGTTTCTGGGCGGCGAACTCGGCAAAGGTCCAGAACACGGGGTTCTCGATCGCGCCGTAGACGTCGAGCCGCCAGCGCTCGCGCGAAATCGGCGGCACGACGCCGAGATCGAGCACCGGCCAGTCTTTTGTCAGATGCTGGCCGGGCGGCAGGCGCTGATCTTCCGGGCGCGTGACCTTGCCGGTCAAAAAGCGGCCTTCGCGCGCCCATTTCTCCTTGGTGCGCGTCAGCTTGCTGTCGGGGCGCTCGTTGTCTTCGGCCATCGGCTACTCGTGTCGGTGCATCGCGGAGGCGTGCTTGGTGTCGCGCATGGTGGAATAGATGATCAGTGACAGGCAGATGATGCCGGCGAGATAGTAGTAGAACCACTCCTCATGCCCGATGCTCTTGAAATAGAGAGCGATCGCCGGCGCCGTGCCGCCGAACAGCGAGACGGTGATCGCATAGGGCAGACCGACGCCGAGGGCGCGGACATTGGTCGGGAACAGCTCGGCCTTCACCACGGCGTTGATCGAGGTGTATCCGGCGACGAACAGCCAGGCGCAGCAGATCAGGATGAACGCGATGAAGGGCGACTTGGTCTCCTTCAGCGTCATCAGGAGCGGCACGGTTGCGAGCGTGCCGGCGACGCCGAAGAAGATCAGCAGCGGCTTGCGGCCGATCTTGTCGGAGATGGCGCCATAGATCGGCTGCAGGATGGTCGCGAAGATCAGCGTGCCGAAGATCACGAACGTGGTCTGGTCCTCGGTCAACCCCACCGAAAGCTTGACGAAGGTCTGCATATAGGTGGTGAAAGTGTAGAACGCCGCAGTGCCGCCCGCGGTCAGGCCGACCACCAGGAGCAACTCGCGGGGATAGCGCAGCAAATTGGTGAGCGAGCCGGTCGGCTTCACCACCTTTCTGGCTTCTTCGAAGGCCTCGGTCTCGTGCAAGCCGCGCCGCATCACCGCAGCAAAGATCGCGAGCGCCGCACCGATCGCAAACGGGATGCGCCAGCCCCAGGCTCTCAGTTCCTCCGGCGTGAGGAAGATCTTTTGCAGAAGCAGCAGCACGATGATCGCGGTGAGCTGGCCGCCGATCAGGGTGACGTATTGGAAGCTCGAATAGAAGCCGCGGTGCTTGGGGTCGGCGACCTCGCTGAGATAGGTGGCGCTGGCGCCGTATTCGCCGCCGAGACTCAAGCCTTCGATGACGCGGGCGAGCGCCAGGATCACCGGCGCGGCGAAGCCGATCGTGGAGTAGGTCGGCGTCAACGCGATGATCAGCGAGCCGAAGCACATGAAGACGACCGACAGCGTCAGCGAGATGCGCCGCCCGTAATGATCGGCGATATAGCCGAACAGCCAGCCGCCCAGCGGCCGCATCAGGAAGGTCGCCGCGAAGACGACGGCGACATTCAATTGCTGCACGACGGGATCGTTGCCGGGAAAGAAGGCGGGAGCGAAATAGAGCGCAAACGCGGTGTAGGCGTAGAAGTCGTACCACTCGACGAGATTGCCGATCGAGCCGATGAAGATCGCCTTGATCCGGCGCTTGGCGTCGGCGACGTCAATGTGGTCGGAGGCCGGTCGGGTTATTTGTTCAGTCACGTCCGGCCTCTCCGTGTGTTTGGAGAGGTCTACATCGCCTTTCCAAGCAAAAATGGCAACTGGCGGGGGCCTCTGACGGTTCCCTGGGACCAGGTCACCGTGCCTGCCGGATCGAGGGCGAAGTCCGGAATTCGCTTCAGCCATTCCTCCAGCGCAACCTGCATCTCCATGCGCGCAAGGTTCGAGCCGACGCAGCGGTGGATGCCGAGGCCGAAGGCGGCGTGGCGGTTCTCGCGGCGGTCAATCACGACCTTGTCAGCATCCGGAAACATTTTCGGGTCACGGTTGGCGGCCGGGAAGGACAGCAGCACCATGTTGCCCGGCTTGACCGGGCAGCCTGAGATCGTGGTCTCCTTGACCACTTCGCGCGCCATCGTCACCGGCGAATAGGCGCGCAGCAGCTCTTCCACCGCGGTCGGGATCAGCCCGGGCTCGGCGACCAGGCGCTCGCGGTCGGCGGGCGTCCGGGCGAGGTGCCAGAGCGAGGAGCCGATCGCGCTCCAGGTGGTGTCGATGCCGGCAATCAGGAGCAGGCGCAGCGAGCCCAGCACGTGCGAATCCTCGAGTGGATTGCCGTCCTTGTCCCTTGCATTCATCAGATAGGAAATGAGGTCGTCGGTCGGCTTGCTCTTGCGCGCCTCGATATGGCCGCTGAAATAGACGGTCATCTCCTGCACCGCCTGAAGCAGCGTGTTTTCGTCCTTGATGCCAAGTTCCAGGATCATGTGGATCCAGCGGATGAAGAGATCGCTGTCTGTCTCGGGGATGCCGAGCATGTGGGCGATCGCGCGAACCGGAATGTGCTTGGTGTAGCGCTCTGCCGCGTCCAGTCGGCCTTCAGTGATAAAACCGTCGATCAACTCGTTGCAGATCGCGCGTACCCGCGGCTCCAGCTTCTTCATCGCGTCCGGCGTGAACGGCGGCAGCAGCAATTGCTTGGCTGGCTTGTGCACCGGCGGATCGGACGTGATCGGCGGGGCGGAGTTTCTGCTGGTGATCTCCGGCCGAACGTCGCGGACGATGATGCGACGCGAGGAGAAATGCTCGCTGTCGTTGGCGATCTGGCGCACCGCTTCATAGGTCGTCGGCAGGTAGCAGCCGAGGAAGCGGTCGGTATGCACGACCGGGCTTGCGGCGCGCAGCTCGTCCCAGATCGGGAAAGGATCTTCCGTCCATTGCGGATCGGTGTGGTCGAAATCGTGGACCCAGTCGGTCACGGGCGGATGGGCGGCGGGCTGGCTGACGTCGGACATCTCGAAATCCCTTGGGGCTCGTGTTCGCGGAAGGCTCGCGGGGCAGCGGCTGCGCTACTCCTCGATCACGTCGATCGCGATTTCCGGACAATTGGATTTGGCAAGCCAGGCCTTGTCTTCGAGGCCGGATGGGACGGTGCCGTCGCCTGCTTCGTGGGCGTTGCCGTATTCGTCCAGCTCGAACAGCTCCGGCGCCAGCGCCTTGCAGCGTGCGTGCCCTTGGCATTTGTCCGGATCGACGCGAACCCTCAGTCGCTCTGTCATGGCGGCTTCCTCGGTCGTATGCGCTCCGGCCCGAAGGCGGCGCGCGCTCCCATCTGAGTTCTTATTCAAGTTATAGGATATTACATTCGCGGCGGGCTTCCCCTGTCAAGCGCAAACTTATAGGCTCCGCGCAACATGCGTTCACAACTTTCCCGCAAGCCCGAGAATACCTACCACCATGGCGATCTCCGCGACGCCTTGATCAAGGCCGCGCTGCGCGAAGCCGAGCAAGGCGGGACGGAGGCGATCAGTATCAAGGCGCTGGCAAAGCACCTCGGCGTCTCGCAGCCGGCGCCCTACCGGCATTTTGCCGATCGCGAGGCGCTGCTTGCGGCGGTGACGGCGGAGGCGTTTCGGCAGCTCAGCGGGATCTTGCGGGCGGCGATGGCAAGGCCGTCGAAGCGGTCGAAGCTGTCGCTGCTGGCGCAGGCAACGCTGGATTTCGGCTTACGTCGCAACGGTGTCTATCGCTTGATGTTCGCCTCGCGCACGGTGTCGTGTGCGGCGAAAGGCAGCGAGCTGCATGAAGCGACCCGCGAAACCTTTGCGCTCGTGATCGAGGCGCTGGAAGCTCCGGCAGTTGATTACTTGCGCGAGCGGCAGGCGCTCAAGATCTGGGCGGCGGTGCACGGCGTGGTGATGCTGGCTGAGCAGGGACTGTTCACCGGCGAGGCGGCCCATGCCACGCGCGAAGACCTGGTCGAGGACTTTGTCAGCGAAACCAAGGCGGCGCTTGCGGCGGCGATCAAGGGCGCGCGGCACCGGAAAAGGGCCGGCGCTTAAGCCTTTGCCGCCAACAGCTTCCTCAGCTTCTCGACGGCGCTGTCAGGCGTGGTCACGACGGGGCGGCCGGTAGCTTCTCCCACGACGGGCGCCGTTGCTGCGATGCTGAACTGCGCGAGCGCGATGACGTCGCAATCGCGCAAATCGCGTGAGGCTTCCACGATCAGCCGGTCATGCGTAGCGCGGTCGCCGCGGTCCAGCGCGGCAAGCGCGCCTTCGGCTAGTTTCGGCACGACCTGGACGGAGGAAGGAAACTCCGGCGGCATCGAGGCCAGCGTCGGCGCGAAGGTCGAGAGCAGGCCGATGCGCCGGCCCATCGTCACCGCCCGTTCGATCATGGCTTCGTTCGGCTTCAGCACCGGCATCGGCGCATGCGCGCGCGCAACCGCCTCGATGCAGGGACCGAACGCCGAGCAGGTGAACAGGATCGCATCCGCGCCGGTCGCCGCGGCGTAGCAGCCGAGCGCAAGAAAGCGCTCGGTCATGGCATCGTTGAGCTTGCCGTCACGCGCCAGATCCGCCGACAGGCTGTCGTCGAGCAGGTTCATCAGCCGCGGTTCCGGCCACGCCTTCGCGAACGCAGCTTCGATCGGGGCGACGGAATGCTTGAGGGCGTGGATCAGGGCGATGCGCATTGGGTTCGGCGTTTCTTCTCCCTCTCTCCCGTTCTTACGGGGAGAGGGGTGGGGTGAGGGGCTCTATCCACGTTGGCGGTGAGAGTTGAACTCGCGGAGAGTCCCCCTCACCCGGATTGCTGTGCAATCCGACCTCTCCCCGCAAGCGGGGAGAGGTGAGGCGCCTTTTACTTGAAGGGCACCGCGTACATCAAGCCGCCCTTGCTCCAGAGGCCGTTGAGGCCGCGCTCGAGCTTGAGCGGGCTCGCCTTGCCGACATTGCGCTCGTAGATCTCGCCGTAATTGCCGGTGGCCTTGATGGCCGTGACCAGCCATTTGTTGTCGAGCCCGAGCCGCGAGCCGAGATCGCCGGAGGCACCGAGCAGGCGCTGGATCGCGGGCGTCTGCGACTTCGCCATCTCGTCTACATTACCTTGTGTGACGCCGAGCTCTTCGGCCTCGATCAAGCCGTAATGCAGCCAGGTGATGATGTCGCTCCAGACCTCGTCGCCATTGCGGGTGAAGGGGCCGAGCGGCTCCTTGCTGATGGTCTGCGGCAGCACGACGTAGTCGGCCGCGTTCGGCGCCGCGGTCGTCACGGCGCCGGCGAGCGCGGAAGCGTCCTGGGTCATGGCATCGCAACGCCCGCCGAAGAAGGTCTGGTACATGGTGTCGACGCGGTCGAACACCAGCGGCTTCCAGTCGATGCCGTTGGCGCGGCCGTAATCGCCGAGCGTGACCTCATGCGTGGTCCCCTGCGCGACACAGACGGTGGCGCCCTTGAGATCCCTGATCTCCTTCACGCCGAGGTCCTTCTTCACGACAAAGCCCTGGCCGTCGTAGAAGTTGACCGGTCCCTGCCGCAGGCCCAGCGTGACACCGCGCAGATAGGTCTGCGTCGAGTTGCGGTAGAGCACGTCGATCTCGCCGGACTGCAGCGCGGTGAAGCGGTTCTGCGCAGTCAGCGAGACGTAACGCACCTTGCTGGCATCGCCGAGCACGCCGGCGGCGAGCGCGCGGCAATAATCGACGTCGAGACCCTTGTAGTTGCCTTGCGAATCCGGCGCGGAGAAGCCGGCAAAACCGGCGCTGACGCCGCATATCAGCGTGCCGCGGCTCTTCACCGTATCGAGCGTTGCCGCCGACGCGACCACAGTCGATGCCGCGAGCACGCCGGCTACGATAACCACTTTCCTCATCATGCTATTCTCCCCTCAGTGATTGACACGACGCAATACGTTGTCGACAGCCGTGCCGAGCTTGTCGACGATCAGATCGATCTCCTCCGCGGAGGTGATATAGGGTGGCGCCAGCAGCACGTGGTCGCCACGGACGCCATCCACGGTGCCGCCGCCGGGATAGCAGCCGAGGCCGTTGGCGAGGGCCTCCGCCTTGATCTTCTGGTTCAGCTTCAGGGCGGGATCGAACGAGCTCCGGCTGGCGCGATCGGCGACGAGCTCGATCGCCCAGAACAGGCCGCGGCCCCTGATGTCGCCGACATGGCGGTGATTGCCGAAGCGCTCCGTGAGCCGCTGCTCGAGCTGCTTGCCGCGCTCCTTGACCCGGTCGAGCAGGCCGTCCTCGCGGATCACGTCCTGCACCGCGAGCGCAGCAGCACAAGCGAGGGGATGCGCGAGATAAGTGTGGCCGTGCAGGAAGGCGCCCGAACCTGAGCGGATTGTGTCGATGATCCTGCCGCTTGCCAGCATTGCACCGATCGGCTGGTAGCCGCCGCCGAGACCCTTGGCGATCGCCTGGATGTCGGGCGCGATCCCTTCCTGCTCCCAGGCGTGCGTGGTGCCGGTGCGGCCCATGCCGCTCATGACCTCGTCGAGAATGAGCAGCGCGCCGTGGCGGTCGCAGATCTCGCGCACCGCCTTGAAGTAGCCGTCCGGCGCCGTCACGGCACCTGCGGTGGCGCCGACGACGGGCTCTGCGAGAAACGCCGCGACCGTATTGGGACCGAGGCGCTGAAACTCGGCTTCGAGCTCGGCCGCGAGCCGGACGACGAATTGCGCGTCGGATTCACTCTCGTGCTTCTCGTGATAAGCGAAGGCCGGGGTCACATGGCTGAAGGCGTCGGAGAGCAGCGGCGCGTAGGGCGCGCGGCGCCAGGCATTGCCGCCGGCGGCCAGTGCGCCGAGCGTATTGCCGTGATAGCTCTGCCGCCGCGCAATGAAGTGCTGCCGCTGCGGCTCGCCGCGCTCGATGAAATATTGCCGCGCGAGCTTGATGCTGGCCTCGATCGCCTCCGACCCGCCGCTGACGAAATAGGCGTAGGCGAGGCCGCCGGGCTCATGACCGACCAGCCTCTCCGCCAGCGCCTCCGCCGGCTCGGACGAGAAGAAGGATGTGTGGGCATAAGCGAGGGTCGAAGCCTGCTTCGTGATCGCTGCGATCACGCGCGGATGCTGGTGGCCGAGACAGGAGACCGCAGCTCCGCCGGAGGCGTCGATGATGCGGCGCCCGTCCTCGGCGAAGAGATAGACGCCTTCGCCGCCGATCGCCTTCGGCGGCGTTTCGCGCAGCGAGCGATGCAGCACGCGGCTGGTGCGAGCGGGCATGGGTCAACCTTTCTCTGAAACGTAAGTTGAGGCCGCGGCCAGCCGCGCCTCGGTATTCTCCAGGCGCTTCTTGGCGGCCGTGCCGCCGAGCGAAAACGTCACTGCGGCGAGCGATTGCGCGATCGCAATGGCGCCGGTGAGACTGGGGAAAAAGCCGGGAGAGGAGGCCGCCTCGAACAGCAGCACGTGGTCGGCGCCTTCGGCCATCGGTGCCGAAGGGCTATCGGCGATCGCGATCAGGGCCGCGCCGGCACGATACGCGGCCTGCGCGACGCGGACGCTCGCATGGGTGTAGGGCATGAAGCCTATGACGATGACGGCCTCGCCAGGCCGGAACGCGCCCATGTCGAGATCATCGGGGCCGGACGCGCCGACGAGTTGCACCTGTTCGAGACGAAACAGCCGGAGCTCGTAGTTGAGCAGCTCCGCGACGCTGCGGCAGCTTCGGTAGCCGGTGATCCATACTCGCTTGGCATCGTGGAGCGCGAGTGCCGCCTCCGCAATCGGCAGGGCCTGGATGCGCGGAAGTCCGGCGGCCTCGGCCTCGAGCTTTTCGGTGACGAGGGCGACATCGGCGTTCGGGCCGTGACGGCGGCTCCTGGCGCGGCCGGAGAAGGGCGCTATCTGCGAGGGCCGCCGCGCCTCCGTCAGTGCCGCGCGCAATTCGTCCCAGCCGGAATAGCCGATCGCCTTGGCAAGCCGCGTGAAGGCGGCGGGATCGGCGCCGGCAACGGCTGCGAGATCGCGCATCGAACGCGTGGTGGCGTCGTAATCGTTGGCCGCGACGAAACGCCCGACCTCCTGCAATCGCATCGGAAGCGATGGCAATGCAATGCGCAGTTCGCTCAGCGGCGAGGATTTGGCGGGCTCGGCCATGAAACATTTGTTGCACGAAGTAGAGTTTGGTGCAACAGTTGACGTACGCTGCCGGAAATCGCCGTCTTGAGAAGGATTTTTGTGCTGTGACGTCAGACGCTCCGAGACCGCCGCCGCGCCGCCGCTTCTTGGGCGCTTTCGGACAACGCGAGCTGAAAGGCCTGTTCTGGCAGGCCCTGGTGGTCGGGATCGCAGTCGCGGTCATCGTCTTCCTCTGGTCCAACACGGTCACCAATCTCTCCACGCGCCGCATCACGACCGGTTTTGCCTTCCTCGGCCGGGAGGCCGGCATGCCCATCGCCGACAGCCTGCTCACCTACAATCCGAGAGACTCATATCTCTGGGCCTTCGTCGTCGGCATCGCCAACACCCTGCGCGTCGCCGTGATCGGAATCGTGCTTGCAACCATCCTGGGCACGGTGATCGGCATCTCGCGGCTGTCGGCCAACTGGCTGCTGTCGCGGCTAGCCGCGGTGTATGTCGAAATGCTCCGCGACATCCCGCTGCTGCTCCAGCTCCTGTTCTGGTACGTGCTGATGCAGGCGCTGCCGGCCGCGCGCGCGGCATGGCGGCCGATCGAGGGCGTGTTCCTGTCCAATCGCGGATTGATCCTGCCGGCGATTCCGATCGGGACGCCGCAGCTTTGGGTGCTCGGCACGGCGGTGCTCGGGCTTGTCGTGTTCTATGTCATCCAGCGGCGGCTCATCGCGCAGCAAATGCGCGACGGCAAGCCGCGGCCGGCCTGGCCGTTTGGACTCGGGTTGCTCGTTGGGCTGCCTGCGGCAGTGTCCGTGCTGCTCGGCGTATCCTGGACGATCGAATGGCCGGAGTTGCGCGGCTTCAACTTCGTCGGCGGGCTGACGCTCGCGCCGGAATATTTCGCGCTGCTGATCGCGCTCGTCACCTACACCTCGGCCTTCATCGCCGAAATCGTGCGCAGCGGCATCCAGTCGGTGCCGCGCGGGCAGTGGGATGCCGCCAATGCGCTCGGACTGCGCCGCAGCTTCATGCTGCGGCAGATCATCCTGCCACAGGCGCTACGTGTCATCGTGCCGCCAATGACGAGCCAGTACCTCAACCTGACCAAGAACTCCTCGCTCGCGGTGGCGATCGGCTATCAGGACGTGGTCTCGATCGCCAACACGACGCTGAACCAAACCGGTCAGGCGATCGAGGCCATTGCCTTGATCATGGCGGTGTTTCTGACCATCAGCCTCGGCATCAGCTTTTTCATGAATTGGTACAATTCGCGCATCGCGCTGGTGGAGCGCTGACCATGACGGCGATCGCCGACATTCCGGAAGTACCGCGCTCCGCCCGCCGCCCGCAGATCGGCAATCCGGTGCTGCGCTGGCTGCGCACCAATTTGTTCTCGTCGATCCCGAACGGCATCCTCTCGGTGGTGTTGCTGGCAGTGCTCGCAAAGGGCCTCTTCAGCTTCGCGCAATGGGGCATCGCCAATGCGGTCTGGCTCACCCCGGCGAACGATTCCAGCGCATGCCGCGCGGTGCGCGGCGTCGGTGCATGCTGGGCGATCATCCCCGAAAAATACCGCTTCATCCTGTTCGGCACCTATCCGTTCGACGAGCAGTGGCGGCCGGCGTTGGCGGTGCTGCTGTTCATCGCCCTGTTCTATCTCTCCAGCCGCCGTGCCTTGTGGCGGCGCGAACTGGCCTATCTCTGGATCGGAGCGCTCGCGCTGATCAGCGTGCTGATGTGGGGCGGCATATTGGGCTTGTCGTTCGTCTCGCAGGACCGCTGGGGCGGTTTGCCAGTGACGCTGATCCTGGCGACCTTCGGTCTGGCTTTCGGCTTCCCGCTCGGCGTCCTGGTCGCGCTTGGCCGGCGCTCAAAACTGCCGGCGATCCGCTCGCTCAGCGTGCTTTATGTCGAGCTGATCCGTGGCGTGCCGCTGGTCAGTCTGCTGTTCATGGCGAGCGTGATGTTTCCGCTGTTCATGCCGAACGGATTCAACATCGACAAGCTCCTGCGCGCGCAGGTCGCGATCATCCTTTTCGCGGGTGCCTATCTTGCCGAAGTCATTCGCGGTGGCCTCCAGGCCGTGCCCCGGGGACAATACGAGGCGGCCGACGCACTTGGTCTGTCCTACTGGCGCAAGAACCGGCTGATCGTCCTGCCGCAGGCGATCCGCCACGTCATCCCGCCGCTGGTCAACACCTTCATCGCCTTCTTCAAGGACACCAGCCTCGTCCTGATCATTGGTATCTTCGACCTGCTGACGACGGCCAAGACCGCGATCATCGATCCGGCGTGGCAGCAATTCTCCGTCGAAGTCTACATCTTCATCGCCGGTATCTATTTTGTCTTCTGCTTCGCGATGTCGCGGTATAGCCGGAGTCTGGAGGCGACGGACGGAAGGTGATGCTTCTTCACCTCGCCCCGCTTGCGGGGAGAGGTCGATCGCGAAGCGATCGGGCGAGGGGAAATCTCCGCGAGTTGAACTGCCACCGTCTTCACGGAAGCAGCCCCTCACCCCAACCCTCTCCCCGCAAAAGCGGGGCGAGGGAGTCTACCGAGCCCGCCGCGCCTTGTTCGTTCTAGCTCTTCACGCGCGGATCAATCGGCGTCGTGCCGCGCAGGCCCAAAATATCCTCCAGCACCTTGGCGCCGGCGATCACATGCGCATCCGCGCGTGGAGCCCCGACGACCTGCAGGCCGACCGGCAGTCCCGATGCGGTGAAGCCGCACGGCAGCGACAGCGCGGGACAGCAGGCGAGCGTGATCGCATAGACGATGCCGAGCCACTCGACGTAATTGTCGAACGTCGTGCCGGCGCATTCGGCGACATAGCGATGCTCGATCGGGAAGGGAGGCACGATCGTGGTCGGTACCAGCAGCAGATCGTAGCTCTTGAAGAACTCGACCGCACGCGCGGTCATGCCGACGCGCTGCGCCTCGGCGCGTTCGATCTGCTCGATCGTGAGCTTGAGGCCTTCTTCGATGTTCCAGATCACTTCGGGCTTGAGCAGGTCGCGCTTGGTGCGCAACAGATTGGCCTTGCTGATCGCAAAATCGAAGGCGCGCAACGTGTGGAAGCACTCGTGCGCCTCGCGCCAGTCCGGGTGCGCCTCCTCGACGATGGCGCCGGCTTCGGCGAAGCGCTCAGCCGCCTTGCGTGTGATCGCTTTGACTTCGGGATCGACCGGCGTGATGCCGAGATCGGGCGAGTAGGCGATGCGCTTCGGTTTCTTGCCTGATTGTGCCGCTGACAGGAATGAGGTCGCAGGCGCGGGAAGCGACAATGGATCGGCTGCATAGTCGCCACTCATGGCGTCGAGCAGCAGCGCGAGATCCTCGACGTTGCGTGCCATCGGACCGACGACGCCGAGATTACGATCGATGGCTGATTTTGGTGTATGCGCGACCCGGCCGATGCTCGGGCGCATGCCCACGACGCCGCAGAAAGCTGCCGGACTGCGCAGACTGCCGCCCATGTCGGAGCCTTGCGCGAGCCAGGCCATGCCGGTGGCGAGCGCAACGGCCGCGCCGCCTGACGAGCCGGCTGCCGACTTGGACGTATCCCAGGGATTGAGAGTTGCGCCGAACACCTCGTTGAAGGTGTTGGCGCCGGCGCCGAACTCCGGCGTGTTGGATTTGGCGTAGACGACCGCGCCGTTGGCCTCGAGATTTTCGACCAGGATGTCGGACGTCGCCGGGATGTTGTCCTTGAAGATCGGTGAGCCCTGGGTGTTCAGCACGCCAGCAACATCGGTCAGGTCCTTGATTGGCACCGGCAGACCGGCGAGCAATCCGCGCGCACCCGCCGGCTTCCGCATCAGCGCCTTTGCGCTATCCCGCGCGCGATCGAAGCACAGCGTCGGCAGCGCGTTGACCTTGCCATCGACTTCGCTGATGCGCTTCTCCAACACATCCAAGAGCTCCAGCGGCGAGACATCGCCGGACCGCAGCTTGTCGACGACGGTGCAAGCGGTTTCGCGGATCAGGTCTTGAGACAACTATTTTACTCCTGTGCTTGTTCTAGGCTCCGTCATTGCGAGGAGCGAAGCGACGAAGCAATCCAGACTTTTGCCGCAGACACATTTCTGGATTGCATCGCTTCGCTTGCAATGACGTGGACAGACCTAACCCCATCCCGCGCTGATTCCGCCATCCACCGTATAGATCACCCCTGACGTATAGCCGGCGCGATCCGACGCCAGGAACGCCATGAGGTCGCCGATCTCGCGCGCATGCGCAGGCCTGCCTAAAGGCAAGCTCTTCTGGAACTCCCTGTAGCGGCTCTCGTCGCCGAACTGGTGCTTTGCCCGGGTCTTCAGCAAGGTGACGTGGCGGTCGGTGCCCACAGGGCCGGGATTGATGCCGACCACGCGGATGTTGTCGGCGAGGCTCTTGCCCCCGAGCGCGCGGGTGAAGGCCATCAGCGCCGCATTGCCGGCACTGCCGCAAATGTAGTTGGCGTCGAATTTCTCGCCGGCGGCGCCGATGTCGTTGACGATCACGCCGCCGCCCTTCGCCTTCATCTGCGCATAGATCTGCCGCGTGAGGTTGATGTAGCCGAACACTTTCAATTCCCAGGCGTGCCGCCAGGTCGCCTCGTCGATCTTGTCGATGGAGCCGCCGGGAATGTCGCCGGCATTGTTGACGAGCACGTCGATGTCGGCGGCTTCCTTGGCGAGCCGCGTCAAATCCTCGCTCTTACGCAAATCGACGATGCTCGTGGCGGCATCAATCTGGTGCGCCGAGCGCAACCGCTCGGCCAAAGCCTTGAGCTGATCGCCGTTGCGGGCGGCGAGGAGGAGATGGCAGCCTTCCTCGGCAAAGGCCTCGGCGGCAGCTGCGCCGATGCCCTTGGACGCGCCCGTGATCAGGACGCGCTTGCCACGCAGATGCAGATCCATGGGAGTTACTCGCAGGAGAGGAACGGGAATAAAATCAGTAGGCGGTCGGCCGCGCCATGGTCAACATTGCAGTGCAGCGTTGCACTGCCGCCGCGTTTGGTCCATTGCAGTGCGGTCAAAAAGGCGGCGGCTGCCGGAGCAATCAAGGACGTTCTCGATGAGCAAGAAACAATACCGGATCGCGGTCATTCCTGGCGACGGCATCGGCAAGGAAGTGATGCCGGAGGGTCTGCGCGTTCTGGAGACCGCGGCGAAGAAGCACGGGGTGTCCCTTCATTTCGATCATTTCGACTTCTCGTCCTGGGACTATTACGAGAAGCACGGGCAGATGATGCCGGACGATTGGAAGGAAAAGATCGGCAAGCACGATGCGATCTATTTCGGCGCGGTCGGCTGGCCGGCCAAGATTCCGGATCACGTCTCGCTCTGGGGCTCGTTGATCAAGTTCCGCCGCGAGTTCGATCAGTATGTGAATCTGCGCCCGGTACGGCTGATGCCGGGCGTTCCGTCCCCGCTGGCAAACCGCAAGCCCGGCGACATCGATTTCTGGGTGGTGCGCGAGAACACCGAAGGCGAATATTCCTCCGTCGGCGGCCGCATGTTCCCGGACACCGACCGTGAGTTCGTGACGCAGCAGACGGTGATGACCCGCATCGGCGTCGATCGCATCCTGAAGTTCGCGTTCGAACTCGCGCAGTCGCGGCCGAAGAAGCACCTGACCTCGGCCACCAAGTCGAACGGCATCTCCATCACCATGCCCTATTGGGACGAGCGCGTGGAGGCGATGGCGAAGAAGTATCCAAGTGTGAAGTGGGACAAGTACCACATCGACATCCTGACCGCGAACTTCGTGCTGCATCCGGACTGGTTCGACGTCGTGGTCGGCTCCAACTTGTTCGGCGACATCCTGTCCGACCTCGGCCCGGCCTGCACCGGCACCATCGGCATCGCGCCGTCGGGCAACATCAACCCCGAGGGCAATTTCCCGTCGGTGTTCGAGCCGGTGCACGGCTCGGCGCCCGACATCGCGGGGCAGGGCATCGCCAATCCGATCGGCGCAATCTGGTCCGGCGCGATGATGCTCGAACATCTCGGCGAAAAGGAAGCCGGCAAGTCGATCGTCGATGCGATCGAGCGCACGCTGGCGGAGCGCACGCTCCGCACCAAGGATCTCGGCGGCAACGCTGACACCACGGCTTGCGGCAAGGCGGTTGCGGATATGGTGGATTAGAGCACTGCTTTCCCTCCCCCCTTGTGGGGGAGGGTGGTTTCGATGCGAAGCATCGAAGACGGGTGAGGGGTTGTCTCCGCGGAGACAGACCTCTCAATTGTGCATTTCTCTTCGCGGACAGAACCCCTCATCCGGCGCTCGCGCCACCTTCTCCCACAAGGGGAGAAGGGAAGAGCACCGTGCTCCGCCTCACTACCCCGCGATCTTCTCGATCGCCGCCTGATCCAGCCCGAATTTCTTCCCGGCCTCCAAGATCTCGTGCCAGGTGGTCGGATCGACCGGAATGCCTTCAGCCAGGCGCTTCTGCTTCGTCTCGCGCTCGGGCTCGCCGGCGATCTTCACCTTATCGACGCCGGCGGCCGGAGGTGAGCCGGTGTGCCAGGCGACGAAGCTCTCGACTTCGCGCGCGAGATTCTCCGCGGTGCCGAGCTTGGTCGGATCGATGATGATCGAGAGCATGCCGTTGAGGACGTTGTACTTGCCATCGGACGGGCCCTTGACCACCTGCCCGCCGGAGAGCGCGCCGCCGAGGATTTCGCACACCAGCGCGAGCCCTGAACCCTTGTGCTCGCCGAACGGCAGGATGGCGCCGTGCGGCGGAATCACGGTGTAGCGCGGGTTGGTGGTCGGCTTGCCCTCGTTGTCGATGATCGTGCCGGGCTCGAGCTCGACGCCCTTGTTGTGGGCGACGCGGGTCTTGCCCTGCGCGATCCTGCTGGTGGCGAAGTCGAGCACGATGGGGTCCTTACCCGCGCGCGGGATGCCGACGCAGAACGGGTTGGTGCCATGGCGCCCATCGCTGCCGCCCCAGGGCGCAACAATCGGACGCGAGATCACGTTGACGAAGTGGATCGACACCAGCCCGTGGTCGATGCATTGCTCGGCCCAGTGGCCGATCCGTCCGATATGGTGCGAGTTGGAGAGGCCGACGAGACACACGCCATTGCGCTTGGCGCGCTCTGCCGCCAGTTCCATCGCTTCATGGCCGATCACCTGGCCGTAGCCGGTGAGGCCGTCGAGGGTGAGCAGCGGACCGGTGTCGAGCACGATCTTGACGTGCTGGTTCACGGCGAGGCCGCCCGTGGTGACGCTCTGGACATAGCGCGGGATCATGCCGACGCCGTGGGAGTCGTGTCCCTTGAGATTGGCCTCGACCAGATTGGTGGATACGAGCTCGGCCTCGCGGTCCGTGGAGCCGCCGGCCTTGACGATGGCACTGATGGCTTCGATGAGCGGCTGTGCCTTGATGGTGCGATAGTCGGCCATTGTTGGTGCTCTTATCCCTTTACGATTCTGCGGCAGTGCTCCCACGCCGCATGAATGAGGTTCTCGCTCGCCTCCGGGGTCCGGAATGCCGAATGCGCCGACAACGTCACGTTCGGCAGTTTTGTCAGCGGATGATCGCCGGGCAGGGGCTCGATGTTGAAGACGTCGAGGCCGGCATGGCGGATGTGGCCTGACTTCAGCGCATCGATCATGGCGGCCTCATCGACCACGGCGGCGCGGGCGGTGTTGATGAGGATGACGCCCGGCTTCATCTTCGCGATCATCTCGCGGGTGATCATGCCGCGCGTCTCGTCGTTGAGCAGCAGATGCAGCGATACGACGTCTGCTCTCGCCAACACCGAATCGAGATCGACGAATTCCACGCCCGGATAGCTCTTCGGCGAGCGGTTCCAGGCGATCACCTTCATGCCGCTGCCCGATGCAATGCGCGCGACCTCCGCGGCAATACCGCCGAAGCCGATCAGGCCGAGCGTCTTGCCGGTGAGCTGCATGCCGTCCTCGCGCAGCCAGTTTCCGCCGCGCATCTCGCGGTCCATCATCGCGATGACGCGGCTCGAAGCCCACATCAGCGCGATCGCGCATTCCGCGACCGCCGTGTCGCCATAGCCCTTGATCAGGTGCACCGAGATGCCGAGCTCAGCGAGCTCCTCCGGGTTCATGTAACTGCGTGCACCGGTGCCGAGGAACACGACATGCTTCAGGCCTGTGCACTTCCTCGCGACTTCGGTCGGCAGCGCTGTGTGGTCGACGATCGCGATCTCGGCGCCGTCGAGGATTTCAGGATATTGCTCGGGCTTGATGTCGGGATCCCTGTGGATCCGCACCTTGGGATCGCCTGATAGCTCCAGCCGCTCCATGATCACGGCCAGGGCTTCGTTGGCGTCGACGAAAACTCCGCGCATGACTCTCTCTCCGGTCAGGATGCGACGCCGGCGATCGCCAGCACCGTGTGCATGAGGACATTGGTGCCCGCGGCACAATCGGGCTGCGTGGCGTCTTCCAGCTCGTTGTGGCTGATGCCGTCCTTGCAGGGCACGAACACCATTGCGGCGGGCATGATCGTATTGAGATTGCAGGCGTCGTGGCCGGCGCCGGAGGTGATGCGGCGAGAGGAGTAGCCGAGCGTCTTCGCCGCGTTCTCGACCGCCGCAATCAACTTGGGATCGAAATGCGTCGGCGGCTTGCGCCAGACCAGGTCGATCTTCACCTCGACCTTGCGGCGGGCGGCGATCTCGGCAATCGCGGTGCGCAGGTCGCGATCGAGCGCATCCATGATCGCGCCATCGGCGCTGCGGCAATCCATCGTGAAGGCGATCTCGCCGGGAATGACGTTGCGCGAGGGGTTTGCGATCACGGCCTCGCCGATGGTGCCGACTGCCTTCGGCCCGTGCTTGCTCGCGATGGCTTCCATCGCCAGCACGATCTCGGACAGCGTCGCCAGCGCATCGCGCCGCAGCGGCATTGGCGTCGACCCGGCATGGCTCTCGAAGCCGGAAATCTTGCCGTCGTACCAGAGCACGCCCTGGCCGGAATCGACCACGCCGATGGTCTTGCCTTCGGCTTCCAGGATCGGGCCCTGCTCGATGTGCAATTCGACGAAGCAGCCGAGCTTCTGGAAGCCGACCGGCTTGTCGCCGCGATACCCGATGCTATCGAGCGCCTGGCCGACGGTGGCGCCATCGGCGTCCTTGCGCGACAGGATGTCGTCCGTGGTGAAGTCGCCGACATAGGCGGCGGAGGCCATCATCGCGGGAGCGAAGCGCGAGCCCTCTTCGTTGGTCCAGTTGACGACGCAGATCGGCGCCTCGGTCTCAATGCCGGCGTCGTTCAACGTGCGGATCACTTCCAGTGCGCCGAGCGTTCCCAGAATGCCGTCATACTTGCCGCCGGTGGGTTGCGTGTCGAGATGCGAGCCGATGCCGACAGGCGGCTTCGACATGTCGCGTCCCTTGCGCAGGCCGAACTGCGAACCGAGCGCATCGGTGTGCACCTCCAAGCCGGCGTCCTCGCAGGCCTTGCGGAACCAGTCGCGCACCTGCTTGTCCTCCGCGCTCAGCGTCAGCCGCCGCACGCCGCCCTTGGCCGTCGCGCCGAACTGCGCGGTCTCGTGGATGGAGCCCCAGAGGCGGGCGGAATCGATTTGCAAATTGGTGGCGGCTCGGCTCATGCGGTCAGTCTCTCAATTGTCCGGCGCCTGTTTCAATGACGCGCCGGCGCGGGCGCGTCAACTGTAAGGCTGCCCTGCGCAATCTGACATGCAAGCTCTGCGACCCGCTCCACCGCCACGACGTCGGGCGAGGCGAGCCAGCTGGCGGTGAATGTCAGCGGCGCGATTTTGAGATCGGTGTCGAGCAGTTGCAGCCGCCCGTCTGCGAGCTCGCTCTCGACGATGGCGTCGGGGATCACGGCGATGCCGAGGCCCTCGACCGCCATGTGAATCACGGTCGCAAGCGAGGCGGAGGCATGCAGCCGGATCGGCGGCAGCTCCGGCCGGTCGAACACTTCGCGCACGACCTCGTAGGGCCGCGTCTTCCGCGGAAATGTAATGATCGGAAACCGCGCGAGCTCGGCCCGCGTGACCGGTCCATGGCCGAGGCCCAGCGAGGGGCTGGCGAGAAAGCCGATCGGATAGTCGGCGAGAACGCGATTGTGCACCCCGGAGGCCGAGAGCGGACCGACGACGAAAGCAAGCTCGATCTCCTGTGCGAGCAGGCGCGCGGTCAGGTTCGGCGTGATGTCGACCTCGATCTCCAGCGACAGGTTCGGGTAGACTTGGTTCATGCTCTTCACCAGCCGCGGCAGCCAGGTGTGCACGATGGTCTCGGCGACGCCGAGCCGCATCACGCCGCGCATTGCGGAGCGATCGCCGATCTCGGCGATCATCGCAGCGCGCAGGCCGATCAGCTTCTCCGCGTAGACCATCATCTGCCGGCCGCTCGGCGTCGGCGAGGCCACGCGGTGGTCGCGGTTCAGGAGCTTCACCCCCATCTCGCGCTCGAGCTGGGCGATGCGCTGGGAGATCGCCGGCTGGGTCGTGTTGAGGCGTGCTGCGGCGCCGCGAAAGCTGCCGAGCTTCACAACCCACAGAAACGTCTCGATCGATCTGAAGTCCAGCATTGGAAGGATTTTCCTGTCCGATAAATGAAATTTATCGATATTGATTAGAAAGGAAGATTAGACTTTATAGCACGCGTGGTGTTGGCTTGTCTTTGTCGAGTTTATAGGCAGGTCGATCCCATGACTGTTTTGGTGGCAGTGCAGCAAACTGAAACACCCGACACGCTCCCGAGCCGCAAGGCGCGGCTCGCCTACCGCGAAGGGCTGGTCGCCTCCACTGCCGGCGTCGCCCCGGGCTTCGTCCAGGGCAATCTGGCGATCCTGCCGGCCGAATATGCCGGCGCCTTCCACCGCTTCTGCCAACTCAATCCCAAGCCGTGCCCGATCATCGGCATGTCCGATGTCGGCAGTCCGCACATCCCGGCGTTGGGCGCCGATCTCGACATCCGCACCGACGTGCCGCGCTACCGCGTCTGGCGCGACGGCGAGGTCGTGGACGAGCCGACCGATGTGACAAAGCATTGGCGCGACGATCTCGTGACCTTCGTGCTCGGCTGCTCGTTCTCGTTCGAGGAGGCGCTGCTCGACGAGGGCATGCCGATCCGCCACATCGAACACAATGTGCGCGTGCCGATGTATCGCACCAACATCGCCTGCGGCGCGTCCGGTCCTTTCGCCGGCCCCATGGTGGTGTCGATGCGTCCGTTCAAGCCGGCGGATGCGATCCGCGCGGTGCAGATCACCTCGCGCTATCCGGCCGTGCACGGCGCACCCGTGCATCTCGGCCATCCGCACCTGATCGGTATCAAGGACATCGCCAAGCCCGACTACGGCGATCCGGTGCCGGTCGCCGACGACGAGATCCCGGTGTTCTGGGCCTGCGGCGTGACGCCGCAATCGGTCATCAATGCTGCAAAGCTGCCGTTCGCGATCACGCATTCGCCGGGTCTGATGCTGGTGACGGATCTCAAGAACAGGACCATGGCCGTGATTTAGTGGGCAGCGTTTGCTGCTTCTTCGAGCTTTACCGCATCCATCAATCGCTTCATTCGATCAGCCGAAATTCAGTAACAGGGGACTTTGCCATGACGATCACTCGCCGCGACGTATTGTTGGGAGCCACCGCTACGGCCGCGCTGGTACCGCTGGCCGCCCGCGCACAGACTTCGGAAGTCGTGATCGGCGTGATCTATCCGTTCTCCGGCGGCAGCGCGCAGCAGGGCGTCGATGCGCAGAAGGCCTATGAGACCGCGCTCGAGGTCATCAACAAGGCCACGGATTTCGACCTGCCGCTGGCCAAGGGCGAAGGCCTGCCGGGTCTCGGCGGGGCAAAAGTGCGCCTCGTCTTCGCCGACCACCAGGCCGATCCGCAGAAGGGCCGCGCCGAGGCCGAGCGCCTGATCACGCAGGAGAAGGTCTGCGCCATCATCGGCACCTATCAGAGCGCGGTCGCCGTCACCGTCAGCCAGATCTGCGAGCGCTACCAGATCCCGTTCGTCTCCGCCGACAATTCCTCACCCAGCCTGCACCGCCGCGGCCTCAAATATTACTTCCGCGCCTCCCCGCACGACGAGATGTACTCGGCCGCGATGTTCGACTTCTTCGATGCCTTGAAGAAGAAGGGCACCAAGATCGAGACGCTGTCGCTGTTCCACGAAGACACCATCTTCGGCACCGATTCCGCCAATGCCCAGGCCAAGATCGCCGGCGAGCGCGGCTACAAGATCGTCGCGGACATCAAGTATCGCGCCAACTCGCCCTCGCTCTCGGCCGAGGTGCAGCAGCTCAAGAGCGCGAACGCCGACGTGCTGATGCCCTCGAGCTACACCACCGATGGCATCCTGCTGGTGAAGACCATGGGCGAGCTCGGTTACAAGCCGAACGCGATCGTGGCGCAGGACGCCGGCTTCTCCGAGAAGGCACTCTATGACGCCGTCGGCGACAAGCTCGAAGGCGTGATCTCGCGCGGCACCTTCTCGCTCGATCTCGCGCAGAAGCGCCCGATGGTCGGCAAGATCAACGAGATGTTCAAGACGCGTTCGGGCAAGGATTTCAACGATCTCACCTCGCGTCAGTTCATGGGTCTGATCATCCTCGCAGACGCCATCAGCCGCGCCAAGTCGACCGACGGCGAGAAGATCCGCGACGCGCTCGCCGCTACCGACATCCCGGGCGAGCAGACCATCATGCCCTGGAAGCGCGTCAAGTTCGACGAGATGGGCCAGAACAACGATGCTGACCCTGTGCTGCTGCAATATGTCGGCGGCAAGTTCGTCACCATCTTCCCGCCACAGGCCGCCATCGCCGAGGCGATCTGGCCGATGAAGTAAGCGCTGCGGGAGCAGGGAAGCAAATCGAGATCGTCGCAAGAGCCTCGTCATTGCGAGGAGCGAAGCGACGAAGCAATCCAGACTGTCTCCGCGACGAGATTCTGGATTGCTTCGCTTCGCTCGCAATGACGGAGCAAACGATGATATTTCGAGCGGGGGACCACCGGTGACAGCCCAAACCATTATCCAAAGTCTCGCGAGCGGCCTTCTCATGGGCCTGCTCTACGGACTGATCGCCGTCGGCCTCGCGCTGATCTTCGGCTTGATGGACGTCGTGAACTTCGCCCATGGCGAGTTCCTGATGATCGCGATGTATGTGAGCTTCTTCCTGTTCACGTTCTTCGCCATCGACCCCTTGCTGTCGGCGCCGCTGGTGGCCGCCGCGCTGTTCGTATTCGGAGCGGTCGTCTATTTGTTGATCGTGCGCTTCGCCATGCGGGCCAAGGCCAATGCCGGCATGGTGCAGATCTTCTCCACCTTTGGCCTCGCCATCGTGATGCGCGGCCTCGCGCAATTCTTCTTCACGCCTGACTATCGCAGCGTTCCGCAGTCCTGGCTCGGCGGCAAGACGATCTCGATCGCCGGCGTCTTCCTGCCCGAGCCGCAGCTCATGGGTGCGCTGGTTTCGATCCTGGCCTTTGCCGGCCTTTACTTCTTCATCCACCGCACCGATTTCGGTCGCGCGCTGGAGGCCACCCGTGAGGATCCCGGCGCGGTGGCCCTCGTCGGCATCGACAAGAACCGCGTGTTCGCGCTCGGCTGGGGGCTTGGTGCCGCGCTGGTCGGCCTCGCCGGAGCGATCATGGCGAGCTTCTTCTATATCTATCCCGACGTCGGCGCGTCCTTTGCGTTGATCGCCTATGTCACGGTCGCGCTCGGCGGCTTTGGCAGCGTGTTCGGCGCTTTCGCCGGCGGGATCATCGTCGGCCTCGTTGAGGCCACCACCGCGCTGGTGCTGCCGCCGTCGCTGAAATCGGTCGGCATTTACGCCGTCTACCTGCTGGTCGTCTTCATCCGGCCGCGCGGCCTGTTCGGATCGATGTGATGGACAAGGATTTTGCCGCGCGGCGCCGCCGCGACCTCGTCATCGCCGCGGTGCTGACCGCTCTGGCGGCGCTCGCGCCGCTGTTCATCAAGGACGTCTACGTCCAGAACATCCTGATCCTGACCTTAATGTATGCGGCGCTGTCGCAGAGCTGGAATATTCTCTCCGGCTATTGCGGGCAGATCTCGCTCGGACATGCGCTCTATTTCGGCATCGGCGCCTACACCACCGAGTTGCTGTTCACCAAATTCGGCGTGCTGCCATGGTTCGGCATGCTCGCCGGCGGTGCAGTCGCGGCCGCGATCGCGATGGGGCTCGGCTATCCCTTCTTCCGTCTGCGCGGCCATTACTTCGTGATCGCGACCATCGTGATCGCCGAGATCGGGCTGCTGCTGTTCCAGAACTGGGAATGGGCGGGGGCCGCGATGGGAATCACCATTCCGGTGCGCGGCGACAGCTGGATGAAATTCCAGTTCATGCGCAGCAAGCTGCCGTACTTCTACTTCGCACTGGTGCTATGCAGCCTCGCCTGGTTCGTCACCTGGTGGCTGGAGGACTCCAAATGGGGCTTCTGGTGGCGCGCGGTGAAGGACAATCCGGAAGCGGCCGAGAGCCTCGGCGTCGTCGTGTTCAACTCCAAGATGGGCGCGGCCGCCGTCTCCGCCTTCCTTGTTGCCATTGGCGGCGCCTTCTATGCGCAGTTTCTGGCCTATATCGATCCTGAAAGCGTCATGGGCTTCCAGTTCTCGCTGTTGATGGCGTTGCCGGCCGTGCTCGGCGGCATCGGCACCCTCTGGGGGCCCGTGTTAGGAGCGGCCATCCTGATCCCGATGACGGAGCTGACGCGCTCCTATATCGGCGGCTCCGGCCGCGGCGTCGACCTGATCGTCTACGGCACGCTGATCGTGCTGATTTCGCTCGCCCTGCCGCAGGGTCTGGTGAGCCTGTTCTCTCGTGCGAAGCGGAAGGGAGCCACGCGATGACCCCGCTGCTTGAAACCCGCGGCGTCTGGCAGCGCTTCGGCGGCCTCGTCGCCAACAGCGACGTCTCGATCTCGGTCGGCCGCGGCGAGATCGTCGGCCTGATCGGGCCGAACGGGGCCGGCAAGTCGACGCTGTTCAATCTCATCGCCGGGGTGCTGCCGCCGACGCAAGGCTCGATCTGGTTCGATGGCGAGGATGTCACCAGCATGCCGGCCGCCGAGCGCTGCCAGCGCGGCGTCGGGCGCACCTTCCAGGTCGTCAAGAGCTTCGAGACCATGACCGTTATCGACAACGTCATCGTCGGGGCTCTCGTGCGCAACACCGTGATGCGCGAAGCACGCCGCAAGGCGCATGAGGTGCTGGAGTTCACCGGCCTTGCCGCGCGCGCCAACGTGCTCGCGAGCGACCTCGTGCCGGCCGAAAAGCGCCGCCTCGAAGTCGCGCGCGCGCTTGCAACAGAACCGAAATTGCTGCTGCTCGACGAAGTCCTCACTGGTCTTACGCCGACCGAAGCGCAGACAGGTGTGGCGCTGGTGCGCAAGGTGCGTGACGCCGGCATTACCGTCCTGATGGTCGAGCACGTCATGGAGATCGTGATGCCGCTGGTCGATCGTGCCATCGTGCTCGACCTCGGCAAGGTGCTGGTCGAGGGCAAGCCCACTGAAATCGTCCGCGATCCCAAGGTGATCAGCGCATATCTGGGAGATCGTCATGCTGTCGGTGCGTGAAGTCACGACCGCCTATCAGGGCCTGGTCGCGATCTCCGCGGTCTCGATCGAGGTCCAGAAGGGTGAGATCGTCTGCGTCGCCGGTGCCAACGGCGCGGGCAAGTCAACGCTGCTGAAATCCATCGCCGGCGCCGAGCGCCCGCGTTCGGGCACGGTGACGTTCGATGGCAAGCGCCTCGACGGCATGGCGCAGCACCACATCACAGCCACCGGCATCGCCTATGTGCCGGAGAACCGTCGCTTGTTTCCGCGCCTCTCCGTGCGCGACAATCTGCGCCTCGGCAGCTATCTCTACCGCGGCGAGGCCGATCGCGAGAGTCCGCTCGATCTTGTGTTCAAGCTGTTTCCGCGTCTCTCCGAGCGCCTGGAGCAGCGCGCCGAGACGCTAAGCGGCGGCGAGCAGCAGATGCTCGCGATCGGCCGCGCGCTGATGACGCGCCCGCGGCTGTTGATGCTGGACGAGCCCTCGCAGGGCATCATGCCGAAGCTGGTCGACGAGATCTTCCAGGCTGTGAAGCGCATCCGCGACGCCGGCATGACCGTCTTGATCGTCGAGCAGCGCATGGCGGAGTGCCTGGAAATCGCAGACCGCGCCTACATCCTGCAAACCGGCCGCGTGCTGATGCAGGGCGCGGCAAGCGAGATCAAGGGCAATCCGGACGTGCGCAAGGCCTATCTGGGGCTGTAGCTGCAAGCACACTACCGTAGCCCGGATGAGCGAAGCAATATCCGGGGCAAGTGGTCCCGCATGTCGCTTCGCTCATGCGGGCTACGATCGCGGGGGCTGTAGCGGCAATGACGAGGTTGGAGCCAGACTCAATGCTCGTGCCCGTGCTCCGGCACCGATACCCCAAACACCTTCACCAGATCCGTCACCTGCTCCGGCGACAAATACCGCGGGTTCATCCCGCGCAGCAGGAGATACAGCTTCGCCGTCTCCTCCAACTCCTCGGTCGCGAACACCGCTGCTTGCAGCGTGTCGCCCGCGACGACCGGGCCGTGATTGGCGAGCAGCACGGATGAGTATTTTCCCGCCAGTCCCCTGATCGCATCGGCGACCGCGGGATCGCCAGGGCGGTAATAAGGCACGAGCGCGGTGGCGCCGCATTTCATCAGATAATAGGCCGTCATCGGCGGCAGCGCGGCGCGCGGGTCGATCTCCGGCAGCATCGACAGCGCAACCGAATGGGTGGAATGCAGATGCACGATCGCCCTTGCGCTCCCGCGCGTGGCGTAGAGCGCATTGTGCAGCGGAACTTCCTTGGTCGGCGCATCGCCCGAAACCAGTCGGCCCTGATCGTCCAGCCGCGACAGTTTTGCGGGATCGAGAAAGCCGAGCGAGGCATTGGTCGGCGTCACCAGCCAGCCGCCACCGTCCAGCCTGACGCTGATATTGCCGGAGGAGCCGGGCGTCAGCCCACGCTCGAACAGCGACCGTCCGAAGCGGCAAATGTCTTCGCGCAGCAATGTCTCGTTGCTCATGGCCGTCATGTCCGTTTGTCTCACGCTTTGGCAGCGCGGCCAAGCCGTGTTATTCGGTTGCCAAGCTGCCGCAAAGGGTGGCCCTCCGGGAAACGTCGCAAGGATCAGTTGCATGTCCGCCTCCACGTCACAGAATCAGCGCATCGCCGTCATCGGGCTCGGCTCGATGGGGTTTGGCATGGCGACCTCGCTGAAGCGCGCCGGTCATGTCGTCACCGGCTGCGACGTCTCGGCTGATGCGGTCGCGCGGTTCGTGACCGAGGGCGGCGCGGGCGCCAAGACGCCGGCTGAAGCTGCCAAGGGCGCCGACATCGTCGTCAGCGTCGTCGTCAATGCCGCGCAGACCGAGACGATCCTGTTCGGCAAGGATGGCGTCGCCGAAACCATGGCCAAGGACAGCGTCTTCCTGTCGTCGGCGACCATGGATCCCGACGTGGCGCGGCGTCTCGCCAAGCAGTTGGAGGCGACCGGCCGGCACTATCTGGATGCGCCGATCTCCGGCGGGGCGCAGCGCGCAGCGCAGGGCGAGCTGACGATCCTCGCGTCCGGCAGTCCAGTTGCGTTCGAGAAAGCGCGGCCCGCGCTCGATGCTATGGCCGCAAAGCTGTACGAGCTTGGCGATGCCGCAGGCCAGGGCGCCGCCTTCAAGATGATCAATCAGTTGCTCGCCGGCGTGCATATCGCCGCCGCCAGCGAGGCAATCGCGTTCGCGGCCAAGCAGGGTCTCGACATCCGCAAGGTCTACGAGGTGATCACGGCGTCCGCCGGCAACTCCTGGATGTTCGAGAACCGCATGCCGCATGTGCTTGACGGCGATTACACGCCGCGCAGTGCGGTCGAGATCTTCGTCAAGGACCTCGGCATCATCCAGGACATGGCACGCAGTGCCAGATTCCCGGTTCCGGTCTCCGCCGCGGCGCTCCAGATGTTCTTGATGACGTCAGCCGCCGGCATGGGCCGCGACGACGATGCGTCGGTGGCGCGGATGTATGCGCAGGTCACCGGCGTCAAGCTGCCCGGCGACAAATAGACAAGAGGATTCCGATGCCCCGTTTTGCCGCCAATCTCTCGATGATGTTCACCGAGGTGCCGTTCCTCGACCGCTTCGACGCCGCTGCCGCAGCCGGCTTCACCGCAGTCGAGTTTCTCTTTCCCTACGAGCATTCGGCCGAGGCGGTCGGCGAGCGGCTCAAGCGCAACGGCTTGACTCAGGCGCTGTTCAACCTGCCGCCGGGCGACTGGAATGCCGGCGAGAAGGGCTTTGCGGCACTCCCGTCGCGATTCCCCGAGCTCAAGGCGAGCCTGGAGACCGCGCTGCCCTACGCCAAGGCGACCGGCGTCAAGCGGCTGCATTTGATGGCGGGCATCGCCAACCGCGGCGAGCGGGTTGCCATCGAGGCGTTCTACAAATCGGTGGCGTGGGCCGCCGAGTTCTTTGCGCCGCACGGCATCGACATCGTGCTCGAGCCGATCAATGCGCGCAACGTGCCCGGCTATTTCCTCAACGATTTCGGCTTCGCGCGCGACCTGATCCAGGAGCTGCGGCTTCCGAACCTGAAACTCCAGTTCGACATCTATCACTGCCAGATCATCCATGGCGACGTCACGATGCGGCTGCGCGATATGATGCCGGTGATCGGCCACATCCAGATCGCCAGCATTCCCTCGCGCAACGAGCCCGACGGCGAGGAGCTGAACTATCCGTTCCTGTTCGACGAACTCGACCGGCTCGGTTATGCCGGTTTCGTCGGCTGCGAATATAATCCGCGCGGCAAGACCACCGACGGCCTTGCCTGGTTCAAGCCTTATGCGGGAGTGAAGCCGTGACACTTGCAGCGAAAATATCTCTTGGCTGCATCGCCGACGACTATACCGGCGCCTCCGACCTCGCCAATACGCTGACGCGCGCGGGCCTGCGCACCGTGCAGACCATCGGCGTGCCCGCGGACGATCTCGCGCTGCCCGAGGTTGATGCGGTCGTGGTGTCCTTGAAGAGCCGCTCGATCGAGTCCGGCCTCGCCGTGTCGCGCTCGCGCGCGGCCGAGACATGGCTGCGCGGCCGCGGCGCTAGCCACGTGCTGTTCAAGATCTGCTCCACCTTCGATTCCACCGATGCCGGCAATATCGGCCCGGTGATGGACGCGCTTCGCGCCGATTGTGGCGAGGCGGCCGTGCTGGTGACGCCGGCGTTTCCGGAGACCGGCCGCACCGTCTACCAGGGCAATCTGTTCGTCGGTGCCGTGCCGCTGAACGAGAGCCCGCTGAAGGACCATCCGCTCAACCCGATGCACGATTCCAACCTGGTGCGGGTGCTGGCGCGCCAGAGCAAGACGCAAATCGGCCTCGTCGACCTTGCCACCGTCACGCGCGGCGCGGATGCCGTGCGGGCGCGGCTGGCCGAACTCGCGGGCAAGGGCATTGGCGCGGCGATCATCGACGCCGTGTTCGACCGCAACCTCGAGACCATCGGCCTCGTCGCTGCCCAGCATCGGTTGTCGGTCGGCGCCTCCGGCATGGGCCTTGGGCTAGCGCGGGCGCTGGTCTCGACAGGCAAGGTCACATCGAGCGCGGCAAGCAGCGAGGCGGGGGCAGCGGTCGGCGGACCGGCGGCGTGCCTGGCCGGAAGCTGCTCGCATGCGACGCTTCAGCAGATTGCCAATGCCGAGCGTGTCATGCCGGTGCTGCATCTCGATCCGGACCGTGTTACTACGGGCGAGGACGAGGCGCAGCGCGCACTGGCCTGGGCGAAGCCGCGACTGGCGGACGGTCCGGTCCTGATCGCATCGAGCTCGACGCCCGATCAGGTCGCCGAGCTCCAGGCGCGCCATGGTCGCGACGCGGCCGGTCACGCCATCGAGCAGGCGATGGCCGACATCGCCGAGGGTCTGGTGCGGGCCGGCGTCAAGCGCCTGGTCATTGCCGGCGGGGAGACATCCGGTGCCGTGGTCGACCGCCTGAAGATCCCCGGATTTCTCGTCGGAGTAGAGATTGCGGCGGGCGTCCCGGTGCTGCGCGCGGTCGGTGCTGAGAAAAGCGACATGTTGCTTGCCTTGAAGTCCGGAAATTTCGGCGGGCCCGAGTTTTTCTCCGATGCGCTTAGGCTCATGCGCTGAGCGCAGGGCATTTTTAGCGTCGTGTTCACTTATTTCAGGCTTCCGTACTCGTACGGAGTCGTCGTTAACGTCTGCTCAGGTGCTCTGGTGTTGGATGTCGGTGCTGCTCCCTTAGGTTGATTCGTAGATTTCCGGACGCGCCGCCGCGCCAGCACAAAGAGACTCCATATGCTCGCCACCATTTCCATCCGCGCCAAGATCATCAGTGTCGTGGCGTTCCTGCTGGTCGCGATGGCCGGCATGGGCCTGCTCGCCGTCGTGAAGATGCGGTCGATGAATGCCAACACCGTCGACATCACCACGAGCTGGATGCCCAGCGTGCGCGTGCTCGGCGACCTGCGTGCCGGCGTCATCACTTACCGCAACGTCATCCGAGAGCACATGCTGTCGGAAACGCTGGACGAGAAGCTCGCGGCAGAGAAGACGCTTGCGACCGTGATCGAGGCCAACACCAAATTCCGCAAAACTTACGAGGACATGATTACCTCGCCTGAAGAACGGGCACTCTACGGTGAATGGTCCAGGTTCTGGGACGATTACAAGAAGGGCACCCAGGAGGTCATGGCGCTGTCGCGCAAGGAGGCCGGCAAGGTCCCGCACGAGGCGCATGAGCTGAACACCAAGACGGTCAACAAGATCGGGCTTCAGGCCGACGAGGTTCTGCGCAAGGACATCGAGCTCAACACCAAGGGTGGCGACCAGGCCGCGCAGGATGCCGCCAACAGCTACTATTATGCCTTCATGCTGGTCGCGATCATTCTCGGCGCCGCCGTCCTTGTCGGCTCCGGCGTTGGCTTCTACCTGGTGCAGGACGTCTCGAACGGCATCAACTCGATTACCCAGCCGATGCAGGCACTCGGCAAGGGCGACCTTTCCGCCGAGGTTCCGCACCGTGGTGAGAAGACCGAGATCGGCGCCATGGCCGACGTGCTCCAGATCTTCAAGGACGCGCTGATCGCCAAGAAGGCCGCCGACGAGGCTGCCGCCGCCGATGCCGAAGCCAAGATCGAGCGCGGCCGCCGCGTCGACAACATCACCCGCGAATTCGAAACGATGATCGGCGAGATCGTCCAGACCGTGTCGTCGGCCTCGACCCAGTTGGAGGCCTCCGCCTCGACGCTGACCTCGACCGCCGACCGCTCCCAGCGGCTGGCGACCACGGTTGCCGGAGCGTCGGAGGAGGCCTCGACCAACGTGCAGTCGGTGGCCTCGGCCACCGAGGAGATGGCCTCATCGGTCGGCGAGATCAGCCGTCAGGTGCAGGAATCTGCGCGGATGGCGGGCGACGCCGTCGGCCAGGCGCGCACCACCACCGAACGCGTCAGCGAGCTCTCCAAGGCAGCCTCGCGCATCGGCGACGTCGTCGAGCTCATCAACACCATCGCCGGCCAGACCAACCTTCTGGCGCTGAACGCGACCATCGAAGCCGCACGCGCCGGCGAAGCCGGCCGCGGCTTTGCGGTCGTCGCCTCCGAGGTGAAGGCGCTCGCCGAGCAGACCGCGAAGGCGACCGGTGAGATCGGCCAGCAGATTTCCGGCATCCAGGCGGCGACCAACGACTCGGTCGGCGCCATCAAGGAGATCTCGTCGACCATCGAGCGTCTGTCGGAGATCTCATCGGCGATCGCGGCGGCCGTGGAAGAGCAGGGCGCGGCGACCCAGGAGATCGCCCGCAACGTACAGCAGGCGGCGCAGGGCACCCAGCAGGTCTCCTCCAACATCACCGACGTGCAGCGCGGCGCGACCGAGACCGGCACGGCCTCCTCGCAGGTGCTGTCGGCGGCGCAGATGCTGTCGAACGACTCGAACCGGCTCAAGACCGAAGTCAGCAAGTTCCTGACCAACGTCCGCGCGGCCTAGGCTGGCAGGCACGGAATTCCTGAAAGCGGCGTTCGCGGGCGCCGCTTTTTTTACGCGGGGAACAGCGGCTTCTGTCATCTTTCGGGCCTGAGCTGCATATCTGGAATGCGATTTCGCAGTGCGATAGCAGGGAAGTTACCGCAGGTGCCGCAGCGTCGTTGGCCATTTGTGCGGTCTTCAGGTAAATCAGCCGAGGAACCCGCGGGGGCGGTGTTTCCGGTCCCTGATCTGGAATTGCCCAACGAATGATTGCTCTGGTCCGTATTGCCCTGAGCCGGCCCTACACGTTTGTCGTGCTCGCGCTCCTGCTTCTGATCATCGGACCGCTGGCGGCGCTGCGGACGCCGACCGACATCTTCCCGGACATCCGCATCCCCGTGATCGGGGTGGTCTGGCAATACACCGGCCTGCCGCCCGACCAGATGTCGGGTCGCATCACCACGCCGTTTCAGCGCGCGCTGACGACGACGGTCAACGATATCGAGCACATCACCGCCAATTCCTATAACGGCTTTGGCATCATCAAGATCTTCTTCCAGCCGAACGTCGACATCCGCACCGCCAATGCGCAGGTCACCGCGATCTCGCAGACGCTGATCAAGCAGATGCCGCCGGGCGCGACGCCGCCTCTGATCCTGAACTACTCCGCCTCCACCGTGCCGATCGTCCAGGTGGCGCTGTCGGGTGACGGCCTGACCGAGCAGAACCTCGCCGATATCGGCATCAACCAGCTCCGTACTCCGCTGGTCACCGTGCCGGGTGCTGCGATCCCGTATCCGTTCGGCGGCAAGCAGCGCCAGATCCAGATCGACCTCGACCCGACCGCGCTCCAGGCCCGCGGCCTGTCCGGCCAGGACGTCGCCAACGCGCTCGCGGCCCAGAACCTGATCACGCCGGTCGGCACCCAGAAGATCGGGCAGTTCGAATACAACATCCAGCTCAACAATTCGCCGCTGAAGATCGAGGAGCTCGGCAATCTGCCGATCAAGACCGTCAACGGCGCGATGGTCTATGTGCGCGATGTCGCGACTGTGCGCGACGGCAACCCGCCGCAGACCAACATTGTCCATGTCGACGGCAACCGCTCGGTGCTGATGATGGTGCTGAAGGCGGGCGCGACCTCGACGCTCGACATCATCGCAGGCATCAAGCAGAAGGTGATCGACGTCAAGGACCAGCTGCCGGACGCGCTCAAGATCGGCTTCATCGGCGATCAGTCGGTATTCGTCCGCGGCGCCATCGAAGGCGTCGCGTTCGAGGGCGTGATCGCGGCGCTGCTCACCAGCGTCATGATCCTGCTGTTCCTCGGCAGCTGGCGCTCGACCGTGATCATCGCGGTCTCGATCCCGCTCTCCGTGCTCGGCGCCATCATCATGCTGTCGGCGATCGGCGAGACGCTGAACATCATGACGCTCGGCGGCCTGGCGCTCGCCGTCGGCATTCTCGTCGACGACGCCACCGTCACGATCGAGAACATCAACTACCATCTGGAGCAGGGCAAGCCGGTCGAGCAGTCGATCCTCGACGGCGCCAACCAGATCGTGACGCCAGCCTTCGTCTCGCTGCTCTGCATCTGCATCGTGTTCGTGCCGATGTTCTTCCTCACCGGCGTGGCGCGCTTCCTGTTCGTGCCGATGGCGGAAGCGGTGATGTTCGCGATGATCTGGTCGTTTCTGCTGTCGCGCACGCTGGTGCCGACCATGGCCAACTATCTGTTGCAGGCACATGTCCATCACGTGGACGGTCCGCCGAAGTCGCGCAATCCCCTGGTCTGGTTCCAGCGCGGTTTCGAGGCTCGCTTCGAGCGTATTCGCGGCGGCTACCACAATTTCCTCGGACTCGCGCTCGCGCACCGTCCGGTGTTCGTGATCGGCTTCCTCTGCGTGGTCGGCGCGTCCTTCGCGCTGGTGCCGTTCCTCGGGCGCAACTTCTTCCCCGCGGTCGATGCCGGCAACATCCTGATGCACGTCCGCACTCAGGTCGGCACCCGCGTCGAGGAGACCGCGAACCAGCTCGCCGACGTGCAGAAGGCGATCCGCAAGCTGATCCCGGGCGAGATCGAAACGCTGACCGACAACATCGGAATGCCGATCTCCGGTATCAACATGACCTACAACAACACCGGCGTGATCGGCCCGCAGGATGGCGACATCCAGATCAAGCTGAAGGAAGGCCACAAGCCGACCGAGGAGCATGTGCGCGTGCTGCGAGAGCAACTGCCGCGGCTGTTTCCCGGCGTCAGCTTCGCCTTCCTGCCGGCCGACATCGTCAGCCAGATCCTGAATTTCGGCGCGCCGGCGCCGATCGACCTGCAGATCCGTGGTGGCAATCTCAGCGCCAACTTCGCTTATGCCAACAATCTGCTGGCCAAGGTCCGCAGGATTCCCGGCGTCGCCGATGCGCGCATCCAGCAATCGCCGAACAATCCGACCTTCAACATCGACGTCGACCGCACCCGCGCGCAATATGTCGGCCTGACCGAGCGCGACGTCACCAACAGTCTCGTGGTCAACCTTGCTGGCTCCTCACAGGTGGCGCCGACCTACTACCTCAATCCGGATAACGGCGTGTCCTATTCGATCGTGATGCAGACGCCGCAATACCAGATGGATTCGCTCAGCGCGCTTCAGACGCTGCCGATCACGGCGGCCGGCAATTCGCAGTCGCCGATCCTCGGCGGCATCGCCGACATCAGGCGCTCGACCTCGAGCGCAGTGGTCTCGCAATACGACATCCAGTCGATGGTGCAGATCTTCGCCACGACCTCGGGCCGGGATCTCGGCGCGGTCGCGACCGACATCCGCCAGGTGATCGCCGACACCGCCAAGGACGTGCCGAAGGGCTCTTCCGTGGTCCTGCTCGGCCAGGTGCAGACCATGAACAGCGCCTTCACCGCGCCTGCTGTTCGGCCTGCTCGGCGCGGTCGTCCTGATCTATTTCCTGATCGTCGTGAACTTCCAGTCCTGGTCCGATCCGTTCGTGATCATCACCGCGCTGCCCGCAGCACTCGCCGGCATCGTCTGGATGCTGTTCGCCACCGAGACGACGCTGTCGGTGCCGGCGCTGACCGGCGCCATCATGTGCATGGGCGTTGCCACCGCCAACAGCGTGCTCGTGATCTCGTTCGCGCGCGAGCGCTACGAAGAGCTCGGCGATCCCATCGCCGCGGCGCTGGAAGCCGGCTTCGTCCGGTTCCGCCCGGTGCTGATGACCGCGCTCGCCATGATCATTGGCATGGCGCCCATGGCCCTTGGGCTCGGCGAGGGCGGCGAGCAGAATGCGCCGCTCGGCCGCGCCGTGATCGGCGGCCTGATCTTTGCAACCTTCGCCACGCTGATGTTTGTTCCCGTGGTGTTCAGCATGGTACACAAGAAGCAAGGCGCCAAAGCCGCCGCCCTCCCTGGAGACCCCGCATGTCGCCCACTGAATCCCGCTCCCCGGTGTCGCACCGGAAACTGGGCATCTTCGGCGTGGTGGCGCTGATCGCGGCGGGCCTGGTCGTGGGCACCGGCATCCGTGCCCGCGAGGAGCAGGGCTCCAAGCTGAAGGCCTGGACCGATGACCAGGCCATTCCCAGCGTCGCGGTGACGCTGCCCAATGCCAAGGCTCTCAATGCGACCATCGACTTGCCGGGCCGTCTCGAAGCCTATTATCGCGCGCCGATCTTTGCCCGCGTTCCCGGCTATCTCAAAAGCTGGAGCGCCGACATCGGTGCGCGGGTGAAAGCCGGTCAGGTGATCGCCGAGATCGAGGCGCCCGACCTCGACCAGCAACTGCTTCAGGCCCGCGCCGACCTCGCCAGCCAGCAGTCCAGCGCCAGGCTGTCGGAAGCCACCCTCAACCGCCGCAAGACGCTGGTCGCCTCCAACTTCGTCTCCGCGCAGGAGATCGACGAGCGTACCGCCGATCTCTCCAACAAGAACGCGGCGGTTCGCTCGGGCCAGGCCAATGTCGAGCGGCTCGAGGCGCTGGCCGGTTACAAGAAGATCACCGCTCCGTTTGACGGCGTGGTCACGGCGCGCGACACCGACGTCGGTGCGCTGATCAATTCAGGCGGCGGCTCGGGCCCGGCGATGTTCGTGGTCTCCGACATCACCAAGCTGCGCGTCTACATCAACGTGCCCCAGAACTACGTGCCCGCGATCAAGATGGGGGCCAAGGCCGCCATCGTGCTGCCGGAGTATCCGAACCGGACCTTCCAGGCGACGGTGGAGGCCTCCTCGCAGGCGGTTGACGTCGCCTCCGGCACGACGCGCATGCAACTCGGTCTCGACAATTCCTCAGGCGAGCTGATGCCCGGCGGCTACGCCAGCGTGAAGCTCAGCCTGCAGCGCGACTCCGCGCCGCTCAGCATTCCCGCCAGCGCGCTGATCTTCAACGGCAGCGGCCTGCGCGTCGCAACCGTCGGTCCGGACGACAAGGTGCTGTTCAAGCCCGTGACCATCGCCCGCGACCTCGGCCGCGAGATCGAGCTTGCCTCGGGAATTGCAGCGGATGATCGCGTCATCACCGCACCACCGGACGGCCTTTCCGACGGCGACCAGGTCCGCGTCACCGGCACCGGCGCCAAGGGCAAGCCGGCGACCGCGTCGGAGAAGCAGGCGCCGAAGGGGTAGGGCGAGTTTGTAGGGTGGGTTAGCGAAGCGTAACCCACCACTGTTCGTCTTCGCGCAAGCAAAAGAGGTGGGTTACGCCTTCGGCTAACCCACCCTACGAGACTACGCCACCCGCCACTCCGGCACGCCATCCGCAGCCATCGCGATCTCGCCGAGCGAGCCCACCGGCGTGCGGTCCATGTTCAGCAGATGCGCCAACGTCGCGGTATCGCTCGCGGGAATCCGCGCCAGTGTGCGCCTGTCATCTTCCGTCCGCAGCATCGCCACGCCGTGCTCGACATCGCCGGCCCGGCCGTAGAGCACCGTAAAGCTCTCGACCTTGCCTTTGCCCGAGACATCCGTGACGAACTCCGGCACCGCGCGCCTGTTGCCGTCCGCCGCCGCCTGCACGCTCGTCTCCTGTGCCAATGCTTCACGCGGCGGCACTTTCGACACCACCAGCGCATGATGCTTGGTGACGAAGCCGCCCTGGCCGTAGAGCAGGCCGAGCGTTGCGCCGTCGCGCACCCGCCGCACCATCGCGCAGGCGGCATGGGTCATGTAGGTGTTGAGCGGCGCACCGAAGAAGGTGAGGCCGCCTGTCACGGTCGGCTGCACGTCGGCACCCAGGCCCAGCGTCCGCCGCGCCATCTTGGGCACGCACGGGAAGCAGCTATAGAGCTCGATCGCATCGAACGTCTTGCCGTCGCCGCCGGCGAGATCCATCACGGCCTTCAAGACGGCATTCTGCGAATGGCTCTCGTAAAACTGGTCGCGCAAGAGATAGTCGCGCGGCTCCTCGGCCGAGGCGCCGCCGAGCGGGTAGACGAGCTTGTCCTCGGCGATGCCGGCCGCACGCGCCCTGGCGAGGCTGGTGAGCAGCAGCGCGCCGCCCATGTTGACGCCGGGGTTTGCGACCATGAGCTTGTTGTAGGGCCAGGCGATCAGGCGGTTGTCCGCGGTCGGCGTCGTGATTTCGTCGGGCGCATAGCGCCGCTTCAGCCAGGCATTTGGATTTTGCGCGGCGGCTTCCGAATAGCGCGACCACAGCACGCCTGACTCCGCCATCGCCTCGCGCGGCGTCTGGCCCCAATGGGCGGATGATGCCGCTTCATAGAACGGATACACCGTGACCGGCCGGAACACGCCGAGCTTCACGGCCAAGGGTTTCTGGAACGCTGCGCCGCGCTTCGGCTCCTCGACGTCATGGGCGAACGGCGTCCATGGCAGCTTCGTGCCGGCGCGCTCCGCCTTGGTCGCCGTCGACTGTGCCTCCGCGCCGCAAACTGCGGCAACACTGCATTCACCGCGCGCGATGCGCTTTGCGGCTTCGTGGATGTAGCGGATCGGGCTCTCGCCGCCGACCGGGCCGTAATAGCAATGCGACGGCGAGATGCCGAGCCGTTGCGCCAGCAGCTGCTCCGGATCGCGATATCGCCAGCTCAGGAAGTTGACGACGTCGAGCGACTGCACCTCGCCGAGCAGCTTTGCGCCGGCATCAGCTTCCGCGCGCAGCAAGGCCTGTTCGAGCAGATCGAGCGGCTCGAGGCCGTCGGTAATCTCCTTTGGACGGTCGACGATCTCGCCGATGCCGACGATGACGGGGATTCGGTCTGGGGGGATGCTGCTCTTGTCGGTCATGGCCTCAATTCACAATGTCAGTTGTTTCGTCATTGCGAGCACAGCGAAGCAATCCAGAATCTTTCCGTGGGCAGCAGTCTGGATTGCTTCGCTGCGCTCGCAATGACGGTGTGTGGCAATCACTCCGCCACCAGCGCATTCATGTGCTCGACGGCTTCGGCAAACTCTTCCTTGAACTCCTGCACCACCGCGCCGGCCGACTTCACGCTGTCGATCAGCCCGACGCCCTGGCCGACGAAGTAACTCACGAGATCGCGCGCTTTCGCGTTGCCGCCCGCAGCGGCGCGGTCGATCGCGTTGAAGGCGTCACGGCTGACGATGCTTTGCAACGGCATCGGCAATGCGCCGGGGCTCTCGGCTGCGCGGTCCCAGGCGTCGGTCCAGACCGAGCGAAGTTGCCGCGCCGGCTTTCCGGTGCGGCCCTTCGAGCGCACCGCATCGCGCGACGACGCCGCGATCATCTTCTCGCGAAAGATCTCCGTGGTCTCGGCCTCGACGGTGGCAAGCCACACCGAGCCGGTCCAGGCGCCCGCGGCACCCATCGCCATGCAGGCCGCCATCTGCCGTCCCGTCATGATGCCGCCGGCCGCCAGCACCGGCACGTCGCGGATCTTCTTGATCGCCTTGATCACCTCCGGCACCAGCACCATGGTCGAGACCTCGCCGCAATGGCCGCCGGCTTCGGTGCCCTGGACCACGAGGATATCGACACCGGCCGCGACCTGCCGCAGCGCGTGCTCCTTGGCGCCGACCAGCGCCGCGACCGGCACGCCGTGCTTTCTGCCCATCTCGATCATCGCCTTCGGCGGCACGCCGAGAGCATTGGCGATCAGGCGGATCGGGTGCTTGAACGAGACCTCCAGCAGCTCCAGCGCGGTCCTGCCATCGAACGGCTGCGGCTGGTTGTCAGCGACCTCGGTGGTCGTGAGTTCGATGTCGTATTTCTTCAGGAGATCGCGCGTGTAGTTGCGGTGCTCCTGTGGCACGCGTGCTTCAAGGCTCTTCCAGGTGACGTTCTTCTCGCCCGCAGTCGAGATGTTTTCGGGGATCAGAACGTCGATGCCGTAAGGCTTGCCGTCGACGTGCTCGTCGATCCATTTCAGCTCGCGCTCCAGCGTATCCGGCGTGTGCACGGTCGCACCCAACACGCCAAAGCCGCCGGCGCGGCTGACGGCGGCGACGACATCGCGGCAATGGCTGAAGGCGAGCAGCGGGAAATCGATGCCCAGCATGTCGCAGATCGGCGATTTCATCGTTCTCTCCCGGCGGCCTCGCGTTGCTGTCATTGCAATCTTGAGCGAAGGCTCATCGACGCTAGACCATCGTCTCGCGCCATGCCAATCCGGATTTGGCGTCGCATCTTGCGTGCACACGCCGTGTTGCGCGAAGCCGTACGCCTGGCTCGACAGATGCGGGCTCTGGTGCAGGTCGTCCGCGGCGATGTCGAATGCATGACGCGGTCGCGAGGCCCGCGCCGGACGCAGGGCCGGCAGGGCTTGCCATCGGCCGTCCGTGGGCTAATTAATGCAAGCGCATCTTTTTCGCCGGAGCCCTTCACATGACCGACACCCCCGCCTACGTGCCGCCCAAGGTCTGGACCTGGAACAAGGAGAACGGCGGACAGTTCGCCAGCATCAACCGTCCCATTGCCGGTCCCACCCATGACAAGGAGCTGCCGGTCGGCAAGCATCCCTTCCAGCTCTATTCGCTGGCGACGCCGAACGGGGTGAAGGTCACGGTCATGCTGGAGGAGCTTCTGGCGCTCGGCCACAAGGGCGCGGAATACGACGCCTGGCTCATCAAGATCGGCAACGGCGATCAGTTCGGCAGCGGCTTTGTCGACATCAATCCGAATTCCAAGATCCCGGCGCTGATGGACCGCTCCGGCCCGGAGCCGATCCGGGTGTTCGAGTCCGGCTCGATCCTGTTCTACCTCGCGGAAAAGTTCGGCGCCTTCCTGCCGAAGGACATCAGGAGCCGCACTGAAGCGATGTCGTGGCTGTTCTGGCAGATGGGCAGCGCGCCTTATCTCGGCGGTGGCTTCGGCCACTTCTACGCCTACGCGCCGACCAAGATCGAATACGCCATCGACCGTTTCGCGATGGAGACCAAGCGCCAGCTCGACGTGCTCGACCGCCGGCTCGCCGACAACGAATATCTCGCGGGCAGCGAATACACCATCGCCGACATGGCGGTGTGGCCCTGGTACGGCGCGCTCGCCAAGGGGCTGGTCTATGGCGCCGGCGAATTCCTCTCGGTGCAGGACTACAAGCACGTGCAGCGCTGGACCGACCAGATCGCCAAGCGCCCTGCCGTCAAGCGCGGCCGCATGGTCAACCGTGTCTCCGGCGATCCCGCCAGCCAGCTCCACGAGCGGCATGATGCCGGCGATTTCGACACCAGGACGCAGGACAAGGTCGGCGAGGCCGCCGCGTCGTAGTCCCTTCGCCTCTCCCCGGAATTTGCGCAAGCAAATTCCCGGTGAGGGGGACTCTCCGCGAGTCCGACTGACAGCATCCTCGCGGAGACTCCCCCTCATCCCAACCTTCTCCCCGCAAGCGGGGAGAAGGGGAAGAAGATCACCCCATGCTCAGCTCGTGTCGTCCCACCACCATCCAGTGCACCTCGTCCGGACCATCCGCAAAGCGCAGATGGCGGACGTCCTGGTACATTTCGGCGAGCGGGGTCCAGTGCGAGATGCCGGTGGCGCCGTGCATCTGGATCGACTGGTCGATGATCTTGCAGGCGCGCTCCGGCACCATGGCCTTGACCATGGAGACCCAGACGCGGGCCTCCTTGTTGCCGAGCACGTCCATGGCCTTGGCGGCCTTCAGCACCATCAGCCGCATCGCCTCGATCTCGCAGCGCGCCTGCGCGATGATCTGCATGTTGCCGCCGAGATGGGCGATCTTCTTGCCGAAGGCTTCGCGGGTGAGGCCACGCTGCACCATCAAATCGAGCGCCTTCTCGGCCTTGCCGACGGTGCGCATGCAGTGATGAATGCGGCCCGGGCCGAGCCGGAGCTGCGAGATCTCGAAGCCGCGGCCTTCGCCAAGCAGAATGTTCTCCTTGGGTACGCGGACGTTGTTGAAGCGCATGTGCATGTGGCCGCGCGGCGCGTGGTCCTGGCCGAACACGTACATGGGGCCGAGCACCTCGACACCGGGCGTGTCGCGCGGCACCAGGATCTGCGACTGCTGCTTGCTCGGCGCCGCATCCGGATTGGTCTTCACCATCACGATGAGGATCTTGCAGCGGGGATCGCCGACACCGGAGATGTAGTACTTCTCGCCGTTGATGACCCATTCGTCGCCGACGAGCTTGGCGGTGGTCGAGATGTTCTTGGCATCGGAGGAGGCGACGTTCGGCTCGGTCATGACATAGGCGGAGCGGATCTCGCCGTTCATCAGCGGCTTCAGCCACTTCTCCTTCTGCTCCTTGGTGCCGACGCGCTCCAGCACCTCCATGTTGCCGGTATCAGGCGCCGAGCAGTTCATGCTCTCCGAGGCCAGCGGGCTCTTGCCGAGCTCGGATGCGATATAGGCATAGTCGAGATTCTTCAGGCCCTGGCCGGTCTCGTCGTCGGGCAGGAAGAAGTTCCAGAGGCCTTCCTGCTTGGCCTTGTTCTTGGCCTTCTCCAGCACCTCGAGTTGCTTCGGCGTGAAGCTCCAGCGGTCTTCCTTGCCCTCGCCGGCCTTGGCGAACTCGATCGACATCGGCTCGACGGTGTCGCGGATGAACTTCCTGACGTGATCGTAGAGCGGCCGCACCTGGTCCGACATCCTGAGGTCGTTAAGCTCGTCGCCGGGATTGAGGGTGTAGTTGGTGGTGCGGGGAATATAGGTGTGTTTTGTCATTGTTCCTCCCGGGGTCGCTGAGCTCGTTGGAGCCGGAGAATAGTCGCAGCGTCGCCAAAGTGCGAGCGCGCATTTTCCAATCCGAGCCATGCCATGCGATGGAATATCGCGAGGGCGTTTGAAATGTTGTTTGAATGGGCTGTTGAGGAGCCGTAGCCCGGATGGAGCGCAGCGCAATCCGGGACAGAGCGAGCGTTGCGCAACCCCGGATTACGCTGCGCTCCATCCGGGCTACGACCGTGCGTGTGTGGCTAGTTCGCCATCCGATGCATCGCGCAGATCTTGTTGCCGTCGAGGTCGCGCAAATAGGCAATATAGAGGTTGACGCCGGGGCCCTGGCGGATGCCGGGAGGATCTTCGCAGGGAACGCCGCCAGCGGCGATGCCGGCCGTATGCCATGCATTGACCTGCTCGGGCGAGTTGGCGGCAAAGCCGATGGTGCCGCCATTCGCAGGCGTCGCCGCTTCGCCGTTGATCGGCTTCGTCACCGAGAACACGCCGGTCTTGGTGATGTAGAAGATGCGGTGGCCATCGACGCGCGCCGGCCGCACTTCGAGCGTGGACAGCAAATTGTCATAGAAGGCCTTGGCCTTGTCGAGGTCGTTGGTGCCGATCATGATGTGCGAGAACATTGCCCATTCCCCTCAGAGTTTGTAGCCCGGATGGAGCGAAGCGTAATCCGAGTCTTGCTTACTTTTGAAAATCCCGAATTGCGCTGCGCTCCATCCGGGCTACGAGACTCAAAACGCCGTATAGCCGCCGTCGATCACGAACGTATCCGCGGTGTGGTACGACGACGCCTTGCTCATCAGATATACCGCGATGCCGCCGAAATCGCTGGCCTCTCCGAAACGCCGCACCGGAATGCGCGGCATCACGTTGGCCACGAACTTCTCGTTGGCCATCAGGCCCGAGGTCATGTCGCTCTTGATCCAGCCGGGCAGGATCGCATTCGCGGTGACGCCGTGGCGCGCCAGCTCGACGCCGAGCGCGCGGACCAGCGCGTTGATTGCGGCCTTGGTCGCGGCATAGTGCTCGTTGCGCGCGGTGCCGAAGATCGAGGCGAGGCTCGAGGTCGCCACCAGCCGGCCGAAGGGATCGCCCGCCTCGGCGCGCTGGGTCATGTGTTTTGCGGCCGCCTGGAACGCGTGGAACACGCCGTCGAGATTGGTCGCAAACATCGTGCGCCATTCGTCCTCGGTGCGCTCGATGAAGGAGCGACGGCCGCCGCCGCCGATACCGGCATTGGCGAAGCAGCCGTCGACCCGGCCGAATGTGTCGAGCGTGGCCTTCATCGCGGCATTGACCGAGGCCGGGTCGGTGACGTCGCAGACCCGCGCGTCGACCTTGCCTGATAACCCCGCCAGGCTCGCGGCAGCGGCCTTGTTCTTGTCAGGATTGCGACCCCAGATCGAGACATTGCAGCCCTGGCCGGCGAGCGCGTGTGCGATGCCGAGCCCGATGCCGCCATTGCCGCCGGTGATCACGGCGACCCGGCCTGAAAGGTCGAAAAGGTTCATGGCGCGTTTCCTTGTTTTTGCTTGGCGCGCATCAGCCGCTGCGCGCAAGATTGCTTGCTATGCTCCGATCACCATGGACAAGACCGCGCCAAAAATCAAATATGCGCCCCGGCAAAAGCAATTCCGGTCTGCGAAACTGACACAGGCCGCAACTCACGAGGAAACCATGCGGTTCAAACACGTCACGCTCGATCTCGATGGTTCGGTCGCGATCCTCAAGCTCGACCATCAGGAGGTGATGAACGCGGTCTCCGTGGACATGCTGGGCGGTCTCGCGGAAGCGCTCGACGCGATCGAGGAGAAGAAGGACGAGGTGCGCTGCGTCGTGCTGACGGGCGCGGGGCGGGCGTTCTGCACCGGCGCCAATCTGCAGGGCCGCAACAACCAGTCGAAGAAGACCAAGGCCGGCCTGACGCTCGAGACCGGCTTTCATCCCTTCCTGCGCCGCATCCGCAATCTGCATTGCCCGATCGTGACTGCGGTCAACGGTCCGGCGGCCGGCGCCGGCATGAGCTTCGCGTTGCTCGGCGACATGATTTTATGCGCGCGCTCGTCCTATTTCCTGCAAGCCTTCCGCCGTATCGGCCTCGTGCCGGATTGCGGCTCGACCTGGCTCTTGCCGCGGCTGATCGGCAAGGCGCGCTCGATCGAATTGTCGCTGATGGGCGAGCGACTTCCCGCCGAGAAGGCGCTGGAATGGGGCCTCGTCAACCGCGTCTATGATGACGGCGTGCTGATGGAGGAGGCGATGAAGCTTGCGCGCGACCTCGCCAGCGGCCCGACGGTCGCGCTGTCGCTGATTCGCAAGCTCTATTGGGACAGCCCGGAGAATTCCTTCGAGGATCAGCTCAATCTCGAATTCCAGTGCCAGCTCCGTGCTGGCGACACGGATGATTTCCGCGAAGGCGTCGGCGCGTTCCTGGAGAAGCGCCCTGCGCAGTTCAAGGGCAAATGATCGAGGCTGAGCTTTCCCGCAGCGTTGCGCGCTGGTGCGAGGGGGCGACCGGCGTGACCGGCGCGGCCAAGCTGTCCGGCGGCGCCAGCCAGGAGACCTGGCGCTTCGACATCATGCATCCCGATGGGCCGATCGGTGCCATCTTGCGCCGCTCGCCGAAAGGTTATGGCGCGGCGCCGACGCGCGCGGCGGGTCTTGCCGCCGAAGCGCAACTGATGCAGCTCGCATTCGAGGCCGGCGTGCCGTCGCCGCGCGTGATGCATGTGCTGACGCCGGACGACGATCTCGGCACCGGCTTCATCATGCAGCGCGTCGAGGGCGAAACCATTGCGCGCAAGATCCTGCGCGACGACGAGTTCGCGGCAGCGCGGCCGCTTCTCGCACGGCAGATCGGCGGCGTGCTCGCGAAGCTGCACAGGCTGCCAGGCGACAAATTGCCCGAGCTGCGCAGCCGGTCCGCGACAGAGGAGATCTCTGAGTTCGAACGCGACTATCGCAGCCTGGACTGGCCCAAGCCTGTGTTCGAGCTGGCGCTGCGGTGGCTGCGCGACCACGATCCGGGCCCGTCGGCCGAGACCACGCTGGTGCATGGCGATTTCCGCAACGGCAATCTCATCATCGGTGCCGACGGCGTGCGCGCGGTGCTGGACTGGGAGCTCGCCCATCTCGGCGATCCCATGGAGGATCTCGGCTGGGTCTGCGTGAACTCCTGGCGCTTTGGCGAGATCGACAAGCCGGTCGGCGGCTTTGGCTCGCGTGAGGAGCTGTTCGCCGGCTATGAGGCGGCTGGGCGCAAGGTCGATTCATCGCGTGTCAAATTCTGGGAAGTGATGGGCACGCTGCGCTGGGGCATCATGTGCGGCGGCATGATGCAGCGCTTTCGCGAAAGTCCGGACCATTCGATGGAACGCGCCATGATCGGCCGTCGCGCTTCGGAGACCGAGATCGATCTGTTGCGGCTGCTGGCGCCGCGGGGGAGTTGACCATGCAGGACGAGCCGACCCCGATCGAGCTGACCAAGTCAGTCGCCGATTTCCTCCGCAACGACATCACGCCGCTGATCTCCGGCCACCAGGCCTTCAAGCTGCGCGTCGCCATCAACATCCTCGATCTCGTCACACGGCAGTTGACGCGGGAGGAGGGGAGCGAAGCTGCGGAGGTGGAGCGGCTGCGTGCTCTGCTCGGCCTGGACGGGTCGGTCACGGACCTGAACCGCGCACTCGCCGAGCGCATTGCCACGGGCGAGGTCGATCTCGCGACGCCGGGCCTTGCCGAGCATCTGTGGCAGACGACGATGGACAAGCTTGCGGTGGATCAGCCGAATTACGCGTCGTACAAGCGCGAGCTTTCAAGAGACGGGTAGGGCGCAGTCCCATCCTCCGTCATTGCGAGCGCAGCGAAGCAATCCAGAGTCGTTCCGCGGAGACAGTCTGGATTGCTTCGCTGCGCTCGCAATGACGAGGAGAGAGGAGGTCCTACTTCCCCATCCATTTCGGCGGCCGCTTCTCGGAAAACGCCTTCGGGCCCTCGATGTAGTCCTGCGAGGCCACCATCGCCTTCACCGCCGGATAGTCGCGCTGCTCCTCGATCGCCTGCTCCAGCGAGACGCCGAGGCCCTTCTGGATCGCCTGCTTCGAGGCGCGGATCGACATCGGCGAATTCTTGGTGATCATCTCGGCCCAGCGCAGCGCGGCCGCGAGCGCCTCGCCCTGCGGCACCACCTCGTTGACGAAGCCGAGTTCGAGACCCTCCTTGGCGCTGACATGGCGCGCGGTGAGGATCATGCCCATGGCGCGCTTCAGCCCGATCTGGCGCGGCAGCCGGTGCAGGCCTCCGGCGAGTGCGGCCAGCCCCACGCGCGGCTCGGGCAGGGCGAAGGTCGCGTTCTCCGAGGCAATGATGAGGTCGCAGGCGAGCGCGATCTCGAAACCGCCGCCCATGGCGACGCCGTTGACCGCGGCGATGATCGGCTTGTCGCAGTCGAAGCGCGCGGTGAGGCCGGCAAAGCCGCCCTTGTCCCAGCCGCGCTTGCCGCCGGCCGCCTGCCACTTCAGATCGTTGCCGGCGCAGAACGCCTTGTCGCCGCTACCCGTGACGATCGCGATCCACTGCTCGGGATCGGCGGAGAAATCGTCAAATACCTTTTGCAGCTCGAAATGCGCGTCGGTGTGCAGCGCGTTGTAGACCTCGGGCCGCGACAGCGTGACGATCGTGATCGCCCCCTTACGTTCCACCTTGGAAAATTTCAGCTCCATCGCGCGCTCCCGCAGTTTCTCGTGAAGGAATATCGCCGGAATACTACCGCGCCTCCGCGCTAGAGCACCATCGAATTGCGCAATGCGCCCTGCGCATTCGGCACGCCTCCCATTGCTTGACTTGCGCGCGCTCTTCTCACCTTAATCGTGCGAAGCAAAGCTGCGCCCAGCGCCTTAACGCAAAACGAAAAAACACCCGGGAGAGAGCCGTGGATTTCTCATTGCCTGCCGATCTCGTCGCCTATCTCGCGGAGCTCGACCGTTTCATCGAACGCGAGATCAAGCCGCTGGAAGAGGCCGATGATAATATCCGCTTCTTCGATCATCGTCGCGAATGGGCGCGCACCGATTTCGAGAATGACGGGCTGCCGCGCCACGAATGGGAAGCGTTGCTGCGCAAGGCCAAGGATCTCGCGGACGCCGCCGGTCATTTGCGCTTTGCGGTGCCGAAGCAATATGGCGGCAAGAATGGCTCCAACCTCTGGATGGCGGTGATCCGCGAGCACTTTGCCGCCAAGGGGCTCGGCCTTCACAACGATCTCCAGAACGAGCATTCCATCGTCGGCAACTTCCCCGTCGCGACCATGCTCGATCGCTACGGCCGCGAGGATCAGAAGGCGATGATCGACGGCTCGATCAAGGGCAAGTATCGCATCACCTTCGGCTTGACCGAGCCGCAGCACGGCTCGGATGCGACCCATATGGAAACGCGCGCGGTGCCGGCGACCCGCGACAACGTCAAGGGCTGGATCATCAACGGCGAGAAGATGTGGACGACCGGCATGCACGTTGCCACGCATTGCGCTCTGTTCGCGCGGACGTCAGGCAATGACGGCGACGCGCGCGGCATCACCTGCTTCCTGGTGCCGGCCAAGAGCCATGGCGTTAAGATCGAAGAGTACATGTGGACCTTCAACATGCCGACCGATCATCCCCGCGTCAGCTTCACGGACGTGTTCGTTCCCGAGGATGCGCTGTTCGGCGAGGTCGGCCGCGGCCTGTCGCTGGCGCAATGTTTTGTCCATCAGAACCGCATTCGGCAGGCGGCGAGTTCGTTGGGGGCAGCGGTCTACTGCATCAACGAGAGCGTAAAGTATGCGCGCGAGCGAAAACCGTTCGGCAAGGCGCTGGCCGAGAACCAGGCGATCCAGTTCCCGCTGGTCGAGCTTGCGACCCAGGCCGAGATGCTGCGGCTGCTGATCCGCAAGACCGCCTGGGAGATGGACAAGCTCACCGAGGAGCAGATCGAGCGCACGCTCTCCGACCGCGTCTCGATGTGCAATTACTGGGCAAACCGCCTCTGTTGCGAATCCGCCGACCGCGCCATGCAGGTTCACGGCGGCATGGGCTATTCACGCCACAAGCCGTTCGAGCACATCTACCGCCACCACCGCCGCTACCGCATCACCGAGGGCAGCGAGGAGATCCAGATCCGCAAAGTGGCGGGATTTTTGTTCGGCTATATGGGGCCGGGGAAGCATTGAGGGATTGTTGCGAACTATCTCTCCACGTCGGGCTATCTCTCCACGTCGTCCTGGCGAAAGCCAGGACCCATTACCCCAGGGAGAAGTGGTCGAGGCAGGCTGGCAACACGAGTCTTCGCCAAACCACTCCTTGGGGTAATGGGTCCTGGATCGGCGCTTCGCTGCGCTACGCTTGTCCAGGACGACGAGGCTAGCTAATTCACCCTTCTATCCTTCCCTGCCCAATACGGCTCCCTCAATTGCCGCCGCAGAATCTTGCCTGACGGATTCCTCGGCAGCGCCGGCAAAAACTCCACGCTCTTCGGCGTCTTGAAGCCGGCGATACGCTCGCGGGTGAAGTTGATGATGTCGGTGGCGGTCGCCTGCTTGCCGGGCTTCATCACCACGACGGCCTTCACCGCCTCGCCCCATTTGTCGTCGGGGATGCCGATCACGGCAGCTTCCGCGACGTCGGGATGATCGCACAGCGCGCTCTCGACCTCGGCCGGGTAGATGTTCTCGCCGCCAGAGATGATCATGTCCTTGATGCGGTCGTGGATGTAGAGATAGCCGTCTTCGTCCATGTAGCCGGCATCACCCGTGCGCAGCCAGCCGTCTTCGCGCAGCGTCGCGGCGGTCGCTTCCGGCAGGTTCCAGTAGCCGGCCATGTTGGAGCCCGAGCGCGTGGCGATCTCGCCGACCTCGCGCGGCGGCAGCGGCTTGCCGTCGACATCGAGGATCGCGATCTCGATGCCCGGCAGCGCCCTGCCGGCCGAGCGCATCCGCTCCAGCCCCTCGACATGATCTTCCGGCGGCAATGCGACGATGGTGCCGGTGGTCTCCGTCATGCCGTACATCTGCACAAAACCGCATTTAAAGATCTCGATGCATTCCTTCAGCAGCGCGGCCGGAATGGGGGAGGCGCCGTACAGCATGTATTTCAATCGGGAGAAATCGACAGTCCTCGCGCGCGGCTGCCGCACGACGAACTGCATCGCGGCGGGCACCATGAACAGCTTTGTGATGCCTGATAGCTCGAAGAAGTCCAGCACCTTGGTCGGATCGAACTCGCGCGCGATCACGCCGCGGGCGCCGTGGTAGAGTCCCATCACGCCCCAGCCGGAGCCGCCGATGTGGAAGATCGGCATCGCGACCAGCGACACGTCGTCGGTCGACCACCGGTTCCACTCGGGTTTGTCCTCGGCATTGCCGGTTTGCACGAGGTTGAGGAAGTTCGCATGCGACAGCATCGCGCCCTTCGGCTTGCCTGTCGTACCCGACGTATAGAGCTGGATCGCGATGTCCCGGGTCGCGATCGGCACCTTGGGATCGTCGCCACTCTGTGCATCGCGCCACGCCGCAAAGTCCTGCCATTCCGGTGCGCCGCCTTCGGTGGTGATGACGCTACGCACGCCCGGCAACTGGTCCTTGATCTGGCGGACCTGGGTGATGAACTCAGGTCCCACGAACAGCACCGGCGCCTTGCAATCGCTCACGATGAAGGCGACCTCGGGGCCCGCGAGCCGCCAGTTCACCGGCGCCATCACCATGCCGGCCTTCATCGCGCCCATCAGCAGCTCGAAATAGATGTCGCTGTTCTTGCCGAGATAGGCGATGCGCTCGCCCTTGTTCACACCCATCGCGATCAGCGCATTGGCGACGCGATTGGTCTTGATGTCGAATTCGGCGAAGCTGGTGACACGACCTTCGAACTCGAAGGCGATCGCATTGCCGCGGCTCTTGGCGCGCTCGCGCACCATGTCGGCGAGGTCAGCCAATGGCTGTGTGGTGGACATGTCTCTCCCGTGACGTCTTGTTTTTATGGTGCGGAGTGTGGCGTCATCCGCGGGCGATGACAAGACGGGAGAGGGTCGTTCGCTCTCTCAACATTGTCGTCCCGGCGAAGGCCGGGATCCATAGCCACAAAACGCAATTTGGCGAAGACTGGTCATGACCAATCTTCGCCAAAAAACATTCGGTGGTAATGGGTCCTGGCTTTCGCCAGGACGACTACGTCACCCCCGCTTCGCCCGATCCTTTTCATTCTGCGCCATGATGCTCTCGCGCGCGGTTTTCCAGTCGTCGTCGCTCCAGTCGCGGAGCTGGTAGAAATTGCCGCCCATGGCGAGCGCCTGTGCGCCGTCCATGGCGATGGTCTCGCCGCTGATCCAGTCGCAACCGCCGGAAATCAGGAACACCGCGACGTTCTGCAATTCCTCCATGGTGCCGACGCGGCCCATCGGGTTCATCGCCTTGGTGCGCGCGCCGGCCTCATCACCCGGCTTGATACGCTTGCTCATGCCCTCGGTCGGGATCTCACCCGGCGCGATCGTGTTCAGCCGGATGCCGTAGCGGCCCCATTCGGTCGCAAGCGACATCGTCATGGCATGGATCGCCGACTTGCTCATCGCCGACGGCACCACGTAAGGCGAGCCGTTGCGCACCCAGGTCGTGGTGATCGAGACGACGTTGCCGGGCTGCTTCAACGCGATCCAGCGCTTGCCGACCGCCTGCGTCACGTAGAACGTGCCGTGCATGACGATGTTGGCGACGGCGTCGAAGCCGCGCGGCGACAGCTCCTCGCTGCGCGAGATGAAATTCCCGGCGGCGTTGTTGATGAGGTCGGTGAGGGGGCCGTCGCGAAAGATGGTCTCGATCATCTCCTCGACCGCGAGCGCGTTGCGGATATCGACGCCGTGGCTGGTGACGCGGCCGCCATACTCGGCCATCAGCTCGGTCGCGGTTTCGTCGCAGACGATCTTGCGCCGGCCGCAGATGTGCACCTCTGCGCCGAGCTGCAGGAAGCGCGCCGCCATCGACTTGCCGAGCCCGGTGCCGCCGCCGGTCACGAGGATGCGTCGTCCCGCCAGAAGATTTTCCTTGAACATGGCTGTTTCCCCGGTCGCGATTGTCGGTTAATTGATCAATTGACTAAATCCGGCTGCCGTCGTCCTGTAAAGCGGCACCGAACAAGAACAGCAGGGAACCAGGGGAGAATTCATCCATGGAAGAGCGCGTCTCGATCTCGATCTCGGAAGGCGTCGCCGACGTGCGCCTAGTGCGCGCGGACAAGATGAATGCGCTGGATCAGGCCATGTTCGAGGCCCTTGTCGCCGCAACCGATCGGCTTTCGAAGGAAAAAGGTGTGCGCGCCGTCGTCCTGTCCGGTGAGGGCCGCGCCTTCTGCGCCGGTCTCGACATGGGGCGTTTTGCCGCCATGAAAGAGAAGGGCGGCAACGGAATTCCGGGTGGCGAAAATCGCGATCTCACCAAGCGCACGCACGGCCAAGCGAATTTTGCGCAACAGGCAGTGTGGGGCTGGCGACAGCTTCCCGTGCCGGTGATCGCCGCGATCCAGGGCGTCGCCTTCGGCGGCGGCTTCCAGCTCGCGCTCGGTGCCGACATGCGCTTCCTCACCCCGGATGCGCGGATGTCGGTGATGGAAATCAAATGGGGTCTGGTGCCCGACATGGCGGGCACGCCGATCCTGGCCTCGCTCGTGCGCGACGACGTCTTGCGCGATCTCACCTACACCGGCCGCATCTTCTCCGCGCAGGAGGCGATGGCTTACGGTCTCGCTACGCGCATCTGCGACGACCCGCGCGGGAGCGCCCTCGACGTCGCGCGCGAGATCGCGGGAAAAAGCCCCGATGCGATCCGCGCCGCGAAACGCATGCTCAACAATCTCTCGGTCGATCCGGGCCCCGCGCTACTCGCCGAGTCCGTCGAGCAGCAGAAGTTGATCGGCAGCGCGAACCAGACCGAGGCGGTGCGTGCCAATCTGGAGAAGCGCGCGCCGAAGTTTGCGGACTGACAAACTCTCCGTCATGGCCGGGCAAAAGCGCGAAGCGCGTCTTCGCGCTAGATGTCCCGGCCATCCACGTTCTTGGTACGAAGCGGCAAGCAAGAACGTGGATCACCGGGACAAGCCCGGTGATGACGACTAACGGACATCGTCGCTAAACAACAAAGAAAAACAAATGAGCGAAACGTCAAATTTCCTCGGCATCGTCTCCGGCGGGCGCAGCCGCTCCCATGCCGAGGTTGCTGATCGTGCCGACCGCATCGCGAGCGGTCTCAGCCAGATCGGCGTCAGGCAGGGCGATTGCGTCTGCATGCTGATGCGCAACGACATCGCCTTCGTCGAAGCCGCTTACGCCGCGATGCGGCTGGGCGCCTATGGCGTGCCGATCAACTGGCACTTCAAGCCGGAGGAGATCAATTACATCCTGAACGATACCGGCACCTCCGTGCTGATCGGCCATGCCGACATGCTGCATGCCTTGCGCGATGCGATCCCGAAAGGCGTCACCGTGCTCAGCGTGCCGACGCCTCCGGAGATCCTGTCCAGCTACAAGATCGATCCCGATCATCTGAAGACGCCGGACTTTGCGATCGATTTCGAATCCTGGCTTGCGCGATTCCAGCCCTATGACGGCCCGATCGTGCCGCAGCCCATGAACATGATCTACACCTCGGGGACGACAGGCCATCCCAAGGGCGTACGGCGCAATGCACCGACGCCGGAACAGGCGGCCGCCGGCGAGCGCATGCGCGCGATGATCTACGGGCTGAAGCCCGGCGCCCGCACGATCCTGCCGGGTCCACTCTATCACTCCGCGCCGAACTCGTTCGGCATCCGCGCCGGCAAGCTTGGCGGCGCACTGGTGCTGATGCCCCGCTTCGAGCCCGAGGAATTTCTCCAGCTGATCGAGCGCTTTGAGATCGACACCATCTTCATGGTGCCGACCATGTTCATCCGCCTGATGAAGCTGCCGGAGAACGTGCGCAAGCAATACGACGTCTCCTCGCTGCGCCACATCATTCACGCCGCAGCGCCTTGTCCGGCGGACGTCAAGCGCGCCATGATCGAATGGTGGGGGCCGGTGATCTACGAATTCTACGGCTCGACCGAATCCAGCGCCGTCACCTTCGCGACCTCCGAGGACGCGCTGAGGAAGCCCGGCACCGTCGGCAAGATATCGCCCGGCGCCGAGCTACGCTTCATCGGCGATGACGGACGCGTGCTGGGCGTGGGCGAGATCGGCGAGATCTATTCGCGCATGGCAGGGATGGCCGACTTCACCTACCACAACAAGCCGGAGAAGCGCGCCGAGATCGATCGCGACGGCTTCATCACCTCGGGCGACGTCGGCTATATCGACGAAGAGGGCTACGTCTTCATCTGCGACCGCAAGCGCGACATGGTGATCTCGGGCGGCGTCAACATCTATCCGGCCGAGATCGAATCGGTGCTGCATGCCGTCCCCGGCGTGCATGATTGCGCGGTGTTCGGCATCCCCGATGCCGAGTTCGGCGAAGCCTTGATGGCCGTGGTCGAGCCGCAGCCGGGAATCGCGCTCGACGCCGGTGATATCCGCGCGCGGCTGAAGGCGTCGCTCGCCGACTACAAAGTCCCAAAGCACATCGAGATCCGCGCCGGGCTGCCGCGCGAAGATTCCGGCAAGATCTTCAAGCGCCGCCTGCGCGATCCCTATTGGGAGCAGGCGGGGCGGAAGATCTGACGGTACGTAGTGCGTAGCCCGGGTGAGCGAAGCGATACCCGGGATAATAAGATCCGGATGTCGCTTCGCTCATCCGGGCTACACGAGCCCGCGAATACGTGAGCGGCTTCATGGACCGCAACCTCGCTCATCGTGCTATATAGACGGGATCATCGTCTCGCGGATCATCCCATGGCTCCCGTTTCCATCCTGCTCAACCTGCTCTGGATCCTCATCGGCGGCGCCTGGATGGCGCTCGGCTGGCTGGTCGCCGCGGTCATCATGGCGATCACGATCATCGGCCTGCCCTGGGCGCGGGCGGCGTTCAACATCGCAGTCTACACGCTGATGCCGTTCGGCTCGCGGGCGGTCAACCGCTATGAGGTCACCGGTGTCGAGGATATCGGCACCGGCCCGCTCGGGGTGATCGGCAACATCATCTGGTTCGTGCTGGCCGGCTGGTGGCTGGCGCTCGGCCATCTGCTCACCGCCCTGGCCCTCGCGATCACCATCATCGGCATCCCCTTCGCCTGGGCCCATCTGAAGCTCGCAGGCATCGCGCTCTGGCCGATCGGCAAGGTGATCGTACCGGCTTAGGGGAGCTTGTAAGCGTCCCTGCGGCACATCCTTCGAGACGCCCGCCGCTGGCGGGCCCTCAGGATGAGGGCGGAGCAGGTGGCTGCACCTGCAACGAATCCCGACGCAGCTCAGCCTCATCCTGAGGAGACCGCGAAGCGGTCGTCTCGAAGGACGAGGCGCTTGCTCAGCTCGTAGAATGGGTAGAGCGCCAGCGAAACCCATCAAGCCGGAAGCATGCTGAGTTTCGCAAGGGTCAAGCTATCCTGCCCGTGCTGCTTTCAACGTGGCATCAGTATCCCGCCCTCCGCAATGCGTTAAATTTCATTGCAACTTTTTCCCGGCTTCATTGTTGAAGAACGGGAGCGAACGCGGCCGTAATGTGCCGCGGCTGACTGGCCCTTGGTTTCATTCTTATCGGGAGGCGATTGCATGAAGTGGCTTTGCTTGGTCGGCGTTGTGGCGGGAGCCGTTGCTTCGATACCTTCACCTTCTGCTTCGGCGATGCCCGTTGCCAAGCCGGACGCACTGGGCGCGTCTCAGACTGACACCATCGAGGTCAAGGGCGGCCACGGACATGGCGGTGGCCACGGGTGGGGTCATCGCGGCGGCCGTGGTCATCATTACGGTTGGGGCAGAGGCCGAGGCCATCATTATGGCTGGCGGCACCATCACCACTGGTAAGCGTCAGTTTTGTCCCGAGATCGGAGTTGGTGATCACGTTTAATTCGGACCGCGAATCACATCCGGGAGCTTGATCACCAACTAAGCTCGCAGGATGGGTAGAGTGTCAGCGAAACCCATCACCGTCCGTCGATGCCGATGCGGGATGCTTTCGCAAGGGCTCTACCCGTCCTGGCCGTTGCGCCGGCTCATGACCCGAAACGGCCACAATACATCCTTCAACTCAGCGGCGGAACACGTGAGTTGCTGCATGTAAGGTTGCGAGGGTCGGTGGGCTCAATGAATATCGAACGATTGTCCTCATGTTCGTTCTAGCGGTGTTGCCGTCTGATATATGGGCCCAGTCATCGGATCACATCATACCGGAAACGTCGCCGCTTCTCTGGCGTGACGGTTATGTCAACTGGCGGGGCAAACTCGTAAAGCCGGATTGGCAGGTGATGAGCGCCGACGACGGCACTCAATTCGCAGTTGATTTGAGCAAGAAGGCCGCCCATTACGTCACCGCATACATCATGGACGGCGAAATTTTCAACAAGAGCAATCTGTTCGAGCTTCACTTTGACTGTGCCGCCAAGGTCTCCGAGGTAATGACCAATATGGACCTGAAGCGCGCTCAAGCCTTGCTATCGAAGGTGCATCAATTGGTCTGCGACGAAGCGCGAAAAACTCTCTGATGAGTTTTGCTTGAACGCCTGGGGAGCCAGTCCATTGAGAGCAGCTATTTTGATCTTGCTTCTGACGTTGTCGCCGCTGTTATCCGCGCAGGCGCACAGTGAAGAGCCGCCATCGGTTTCCGGCTTCCGCACTTGTGTGCGTAGCCATGCACATGATGCGCAAGCGGCGGGGGTTCGGACACTTGAGGACGCCGCAAGCTACGCGATGAGGGCGTGTCTGCCGCTGTTTGGGATTTTCCTTGACCCCAACGCCTCCTCGAAAGGAAAGGTCGCCGAGGAAGCGCTACCACCCGGAATCTTTCGCGCAGTCCTCAGGGAGGAATGGGGCAATTTTCTTGGGCAGAGAAACAGTCCATAGCCCGCTGGATGGGTAGGCGAAGCGAAACCTATCAGTCCGTTTGCCGATGCCGAAGCATGATGGGTTTCGCAAAGGCTCCAGATTAAGACGACGAGACGATCCCTTTTTCCAGCAACACTCTGGCTGCCTCGCGATTAGCCTGGACGATGGCGGGATCACGCGTTGACTGTGCGATCACGAGCGAGCCTTCAAACAGCGACAGGATCTGGATCACGGCCCTTTCGGGTTTGCTCAATGACAACGGCTCAATGAGTGACGCAACGAAGTCGTGCAACTTTGTAAAATACGCTGCGATGGTCCCCTCTACGCCCGGCGAGTTTGCCTCCGGGCCGAATTCGGCCATGCCTTTCGCGAACGGACAGCCGCGGAACGAAGGCGAAAGGAGCGGTTGTTCGAGTGCGTCGAAAACAGCGAGAACGCGTTCCACTGGCGTGAGACCGGCTCGCTCGGTGGAGGTCGAAAGCATCTGAAACCAGACGGCGCTCTTGTAGCGCAGGTAGGTGGCGATGAGGTCGGCCTTCGAGGGAAAGTGCTTGTAGAACGTCATCTTGGCCACGCCGCTTTCGGCGATGATCCGGTCGATTCCGACAGAGTTGATGCTGAACCGGTAAAACAGGTCTGACGCCGTCTTCAAAATGCGCTCGCGCGGGGCGAGCGCATCGAGCGGTTGAATATCCACGTCCACGAAATCAAGCACCGTGCCCATCGATGGTCCTTAACCCAGCCGTTTGCGTCACTGGACAGACTATTCTGTCAATTTAGAGATTGCAAAGACATACAGGTCTGTCTATAGCTTCCGTCGTCCATTGGATTTCAGAGAAAGATCGTGAGATGAGCGGAAAAGTTGTGGTCGTGACGGGTGCGAGCAGTGGTTTTGGAAAACTCACCGCCTTGGAACTCGCAAAGCGGGGTCACACGGTGATCGCTGCCATGCGCGAAGTCGCAGGGAGAAATAGCCGTGCTCGCGACGAGCTTGTCGAAGCGGCGAAGGCCGAAGGGGGTGCGCTCCAGGTCCTCGAGATGGACGTTGCCGACGAACAATCCGTCAACACCGCGATCGCGGCTGTCATCCGGCAGCACGGCAGGGTCGATGCCCTGGTCAACAACGCGGGAATGATGCCCGTCGGCGTCACGGAAGCTTATACCGTCAAGGATATCGAAGCGCAGTTCGCCGTGAACTTCTTCGGCGCCGTTCGCACCGATCGTGCCGTTCTGCCGCACATGCGGGCCGCCGGCAGCGGCGTCCTCATCCACGTCACGTCGCTCATGGGTCGGGTGGTCTTCCCATTCTTCGGTGTCTATTCCGCCAGCAAGTTCGCGCTCGAAGCCCTCGCGGAAGCCTACCGCTACGAGCTTTCGAGTTTCGGCGTGGATTCGGTCATCGTCGAGCCAGGCCCGTTCCCGAGCAACCTTCTTCCATCCAGCCCTGAACCATCCGACCAGGCCGTGCTGAAAACCTATGGCGGTGTTGCGGCGATCCCAGGTCAGATCAAGCAGCACTCCAACGATGGAAACGATCCGCAGAATCCGCCACAGCCCCAGCGCGTCGCGAATGCAATCGTGCAGCTGGTCGAGGCCACGGAACGGCGGCCTCTGCGGACGGTCGTGATGCCCGAAGGCATGGATTTCGGTGTCGAGCGCCTGAACGAGGCCGTCGCCCCGATCCAGAACGATCTCCTCCGCGCGCTCGGCATGGCGAGCATGATTTGACGGGAAGGCGATAAGCACACTGTCAGTTCGTAGGAAGGATAGAGCGTGAGCGAAACTCATCAATCCGTCCGCCGATGACGGGGCATGATGGGTTTCGCAACGGCTCAACCCACCCTACGCGCTGCAATTTCAACGAAACCCGACGTGGCTCAGCCTCATCCTGAGGAGACCGCGAAGCGGTCGTCTCGAAGGACGAGGCGCTTGCTCAGCTCGTAGGACGGGTAGAGCGCATGCGAGAACGTTCTACCTTGAACGACGCGCGACTTGGATTGCTGTATCGATCAGAGATGCTGCAACTTCCTTGCCGAACGTGTTGATGGTGATTGGACCGTCATCGGGCACGCTAACATCAAAGAGCACACCCCCGTCGTCCGAAAGGATTTCCATACGAATGCCGTCAAAGTCGACATCGCTCGCCCATCGATATTTCACAGTTCGGTTCTCGACTGTCAGCGTTCCCATGCTGAGTGCTTATCAAAATGCGCGATTCAAGCAAATCCGTGGGGGACGGGCCGCTTGGAAATGGCAGAGTGGGAGATTGCAGCTTCACAGTACCAGAGCCGACACACGCTCAGGCACCGCGTCCACCATCCCTCGCGCTGCCTGACGGGCAAAACACGCCACATGCAGGTCAAGCACAAGACCGTCTAATATTCTGATTGACCGAATTCATCTCTTCGGGTAAACCGCAAAGCATCCCGGCCCGCTAAAAAGGGCGTTTCGCGATCGTCACGATACGTGAGCCGGGACGCGATGGACGCGGCAGCGCCGGCGCGTGACGAGGTGGCAGGGCGGGCTATGCCCGTGAGCCATCGCGACCCGCGCGAACGACCCGGCGCGGTCACAGCGGTTCTTTTCGGCTTCGGTGGCGAGCACGCGCAAGCTTCCGGAGCTCCGGGGAGGGACGTCCGCGGACGGCAAAAGCGTGTGGTCCTGACGCCCGGGGGTCTGTGCGTCAAGGCTTGCGGTGATGTGCGGCCCGACCGGGTGCGCGCATCGATCATCCGCAAGGCGACGGGGGCAATAGTGCATCGCTCCCCGGGGAGAGCGCGCCATAAGCCGTAAAACCATTGCGCAGGGAAGGCCGGATGTTCCGGCATCACCTGTGGTCACCCCCGCGTGCGTTTTTCGCGTGCGGACCCTGGGTGCCAGCCGGCGCCCGGCCTTCCCTGCGCCCTTTCTTTGCGATGAGGGCGAAACGGACAGCAAAACTCGGGCGCTCGCGCCGCGAGACCGCGAATGTATGTCTGCGCCCGTCAGCAAGGCGCATTCCCGCCCATGATCGGTGATGTTGCCGCGCCGCCCCCAACTTCATCTTGCGCTGCGGCAAAAAACTTGCACACTCGGCTGAGCCGGGCAGTCAAGTGAGCTCGACAAGGGGAGCGAGCCAATGTCCCTCCAGACCATATCGTCCGACAGCGCCGACCAACGCCCCAACCGCCCCGAGGATGTCCTGGCGCTGGAGGCAGATGCGCGGCTGCGGGACGATATCCGCCTGCTCGGGCGCATCCTCGGCGACACCGTGCGCGACCAGGAGGGGCCTGAATTGTTCGATCTGGTCGAGCGCATCCGGCAGACCTCGATCCGATTCCACCGCGACGAGGACCGGCTCGCCCGCCGCGAGCTCGAGCAGATCCTCGACAGCATGTCGACCTCGGAGACGGTGCGGATCGTCCGCGCCTTCAGCTATTTCTCCCACCTCGCCAACATCGCCGAGGATCAGAACAACATCCGTCAGATGCGCGCCAACAAAGGCGGCGGCTCCGGCGTGCTGGCCGAGACGCTTGCCCATGCCAGGGCTGCGGGCATCGGCGCCGATGCCCTGCGCAACTTCTTCAAGAGCGCGCTGGTCAGCCCGGTGCTGACCGCGCATCCGACCGAGGTCCGCCGCAAGAGCACGATGGACCGCGAGATGGAGGTAGCTAGCCTGCTCGATCGTCGCGAGCGCGTCGCGTTGACGGCGGAGGAGGCCGCCGCAAGCGACGAGCAGCTCCGCCGCGAGGTATTGACGCTGTGGCAGACCAATCTGCTGCGCCGGACCAAGCTCACCGTGCTCGACGAGGTCGCCAACGGCTTGTCGTTCTACGATTACACGTTTCTGCGCGAGGTGCCGCGGCTGGTCAATACGCTGGAGGACCGGCTGGAGGAGGGCGGCGAGCCGGCGGCTGGCGAGCTCGCCTCGTTCCTGCGCATGGGCAGCTGGATCGGCGGCGACCGCGACGGCAATCCCTTCGTCACCGCCGACGTGATGCGCGGCACGCTGCGGCTGCAGTCGAGCCGGGTGATGCAGTTCTATCTCAATGAGCTGCACGTGCTCGGCTCCGAGCTCTCGATCGCGGCGCATCTCGCCGACGTCTCCGAGGAGCTGCGCACGCTGGCGGAGCGCTCGCCCGATACCTCGCCGCACCGGAGCGGCGAGCCCTATCGTCTTGCGGTCTCCGGCATCTATGCGCGCCTGACTGCAACGGCCGAAATGCTTCAGGTCGAGATCACGCGCCGACCGGTCGGCAAGGGCGCGCCGTATGACAGCGTCGGGGAGCTCAAGGCCGATCTCGACGTGCTGCACCGCTCGCTGATCTCCAACAACGCCGGCGTCATCGCCCGCGGCCGGCTGCGGCTGCTGCGGCGTGCGGTGGACTGCTTCGGCTTCCATCTGGCGCGGCTGGACATCCGCCAGAACTCTGCGGTGCACGAGCGCACCATCGCCGAGCTGATGGACGCCGCCAATCCCGGCATGTCCTATCTCGCGCTCGGCGAGGACGCGCGCATCTCGCTGCTCACCAACGAGCTGCGCTCGACGCGTTCGCTGGTGTCGCCGTTCGTCAAGTACAGCGACGAGACCATGGGCGAGCTCAATGTCTTCCATGCGGCCGCGGAGGCGCATGCGAAGTTCGGCTCGGATGCCATCCCCCAATGCATCATCTCGATGTGCAAGAGCATGTCCGACATGCTCGAGGTCGCGGTGCTCTTGAAAGAGGTCGGCCTCGTCCATCCCTCCGGGCGCAGCGCCATCAATATCGTGCCGCTGTTCGAGACCATCGAGGATCTGCAGGCGTCCTCCACCATCATGGACCGCATGCTGTCGCTGCATGATTACCGCCGGCTGGTCGACAGCCGCGGCAGCGTGCAGGAGGTCATGCTGGGCTATTCCGATTCGAACAAGGATGGCGGCTTCGTCACCTCGGGCTGGGAGCTCTACAAGGCCGAGATCGGCCTCGTCGACGTGTTCGAGCGCCACGGCGTGCGCCTGCGTCTGTTCCATGGCCGCGGCGGTTCGGTCGGCCGCGGCGGCGGCCCGAGCTACGATGCCATCATCGCCCAGCCCGGCGGCGCGGTGAACGGCCAGATCCGCATCACCGAGCAGGGCGAGATCATCTCGTCGAAATATTCCAACGCCGAAGTCGGCCGCAACAATCTGGAGATCCTTGCCGCCGCGACGCTGGAGGCGAGCCTGCTGCATCCGCGCCAGAGCGCGCCGCGCCGCGAATATCTGACCGCGATGGACGAGCTTTCAAGTCTCGCCTTCAAGGCCTACCGCGGCCTCGTCTACGAGACCGACGGCTTCGTCGATTATTTCTGGGCGTCCACCGTCATCAACGAGATCGCGACGCTCAACATCGGCAGCCGCCCGGCCTCGCGCAAGAAGACTCGCGCGATCGAGGACCTGCGGGCGATCCCCTGGGTATTCTCCTGGGCGCAATGTCGCCTGATGCTGCCCGGCTGGTACGGATTCGGCAGCGCGGTCGAGCAATGGATCGCGGAGCATCCCGACAAGGGCATGCCGTTCCTCAAGGAGCTCTACAAGGAATGGCCGTTCTTCCGCATGCTGTTGTCGAACATGGACATGGTGCTGGCGAAAAGCTCGATCGCGATCGCCTCGCGCTATGCCGAGCTCGTGCCCGACGAGGCGCTCCGCGAAAAGATCTTCGGCCGCATCCGCCGCGAATGGCATTCCTGCATCGAGACGCTGCTGGACATCATGGGCCAGGACCGGCTGCTTCAGGGCAACCCGCTGCTGGAGCGCTCGGTGCGTCACCGCTTCCCCTATCTCGACCCTCTCAACCACGTGCAGGTCGAGCTGCTGAAGGAGCACCGCGCGCAGAACCCGGACGAGCAGGTGCTGCGCGGGATTCAGCTCACGATCAACGGGATTTCGGCGGGGCTGAGGAATACGGGGTAGTTCACGGCGGCCACATCCTCAGCCGTCATGCCCGGGCTTGTCCCGGGCATCCACGTTCTCAGTGCTCCGCGTCAAGTCGTGGATGGCCGGGACAAGCCCGGCCATGACGCGTGGAGAGGGCGGTGTCCCCTCAACAGAAATGCGCGCCTTGCGTCTCCACATACACCGCATAGAGCGACTGGCTCGCGGTCATGAACAGGCGGTTGCGCTTCTTGCCCCCGAAGCAGACATTGGCGCAGGTCTCGGGAAGAAGGATCTGCCCGATGCGCGCGCCGTCGTTTGGCGCGAACACCTGCACGCCGTCATAGCCGGGTCCGACCCAGCCGGCGCCGACCCAGATGTTGCCCTCAGTGTCGACGCGCAGGCCGTCGGGGAAGCCTGACTTGCCGTCGAGCGTCATGTCGATCAGCTTCTTCGGGTTCGAAAGCTTCGCCCCATCGATGTCGTACGACCACACCACGTTCTTGGCTTCGGGATAATGCGTGATGCCGGTGTCGCAGACATAGAGCTTCTTGTAGTCGTGACTGAAAGCGATGCCGTTCGGCTTGAACGGCTCGTCGGCCACCTTCGCGACCTGGCCGCTCTGCGGATCAATGCGATAAACCGCTTCCTTCTGATGCGGCTGCAGCGAACCGGTATTGGCAAGCTTGCCCTCGTAGATACTGATCGCGCCGTAGCCGGGATCGGTGAACCAGATCGCCTTGTCGTTGGGATGCACCACCATGTCGTTCGGACCGTTGAGCGGCTTGCCGCCGGCCTGCTCGGCCAGCGTCGTCACCGAACCGTCGTGCTCGTAGCGGACGAGCCGGGTGCGCTCGGCGCTGAGCTGGCGCCCCTCGGTATCGAACGAATTGCCATTGGCCTCGTTCGACGGCTTGTGGAACTGCTCGGAGATGTGGCCGTCGTCGTCGAGGTAGCGCAGCTGCCGGTTGGCCGGGATGTCGCTCCAGACCAGATATTGCCCTTGCGCATTCCACGCCGGCCCTTCCGCCCACAGGCAGCCGGTATAGAGCCGCTTGATTGCGGTGTTGCCGACCTTGGCCTTGAAGCGCTTGGGATCGATGGCGATGATGTCAGGGTCGGGATAGCGCTGCGGCTCGGCGTTGGCGCCGAAGTCGCGGGCGTCCGCACGTGAGGCGAGCAGGGCGGATGCGGCGACGGTCGCGGCGCCCTTGAGCAGAGTGCGGCGGGCGAGGCCGCTGCTTGCAGTCGTGTCGTCGGAGTTGGTCAATATTCTTGTCATGGTTTCCTCCCAAAGTTGTGTTGGGAGGAAATGATCCGCCAGCAATCGGGCGTAAAGCGGAGCGATCTCCGGACTCAGATAGCCGGAGATCGCAGGGCAGAAATGCCGGAAATGCGGCCAGGCGGGATCCTTACACGGGATCCCACGGGAAGATGTCGGCGGAGCGGTCGAGCTTGTAGAACGAGCCCTTCAGCGCCGGCATGCCGTGTTCCGCGATCGATTGCGGCGTCCAACCTTCGCTCCGATGCACCGAGCGCAGCGGACGGTTCTGGCTGAACAGGAACAGCTCGTTCATGCGTGCGCCGAAGATCTGCCCGGAGACGTCCTTGGCGGCATCGGAGAGCAGATAGGCGCAGACCGGCGCGATCTTCTCCGGTCCCATCTGCTTGATCTTCTCGACCCGCGCCTTCTCGGCTTCGGTCTCGGTCGGGATGGTGCCGATCATGCGGGTCCAGGCGAACGGCGAGACGCAGTTGGAACGGACGTTGAAGCGACCCATGTCGAGCGCAATCGACTTCGACAGGCCGACGATGCCGAGCTTGGCGGCGGCGTAATTGGCTTGGCCAAAGTTGCCGATCAGGCCGGAGGTCGAGGTGAAGTGCACGAACGATCCGGACTCCTGCTCGCGGAAGATTCGCGCTGCGGCGTGGCTGACGTAGAACGAGCCCATCAAATGCACCTTGATGACGGCCTCGAACGCTTCCACGCTCATCTTGTGGAAGATCATGTCGCGCAGGATGCCGGCATTGTTGACCACGCCGTCGAGCCGGCCGAAATGATCGGTCGCGGTCTTCACGATCTTGCTCGCCGGGATGGCTTCGGCCACCGACTCGAAATTGGCGACGGCGGTGCCGCCGCGCTTCTTGATCTCCTCGACCACCTCCTCGGCGGGCGCGGCGCTGGTGCCGGCGCCGTCAGCGGCGACGCCGGGATCGTTGACGACGACCTTGGCACCCTCGCCAGCGCAGAGCAGCGCGATCTCCCGCCCGATGCCGCGGCCTGCGCCGGTGACGATGATGACCTTGTCTTGCAGTGATTTGCTCATGTGGATTCTCCTGTTGTCTTACCTCGCCCCGCTTGCGGGGAGAGGTCGGATCGCATCGAAGATGCGATCCGGGTGAGGGGGGGACTCTCCGCGAGTCAGAGTGTGTGGAAGCAGCCCCTCACCCCAACCCTCTCCCCGTAAGAACGGGGAGAGGGAGAGGCGAGCAGCTCATTACCTCTCGTTCGTAAACACGATCGTGCCCGACGCGGCGAACATGCCGCCGACGCCGTGGCACACCGAAATCTTCGCATTCGCCACCTGCGCCGGCGCAATGCCGCGCATCTGCCGGACACTCTCCTGGAGCGCGTACATGCCGTACATGCCCGAATGCATGTAGCTCAAGCCGCCGCCATTGGTGTTGAGCGGCAGCTTGCCGCCAGGCCGCGTGTTGCCGTCCGCGATGAACTTGCCGGTCTCCTCATGCGGCATGAAGCCGAGATCGCCGAGGCCGAACAGCGGCAGATGCGCAAACGCGTCGTAGATCATGAGATGGTCGACGTCCTTGTGCGCGATGCCGGCTTCCTTGAAGGCGAGAGGACCGGCGGTCTTGAACGCGCGCGAGGAATTAAAAGTCTCCATCTGGCTGACCATCGGCGTCTCCACGCTCTCGCCGGTGCCCATGATGTAGACCGGCTTGCGCGGGAAATCCTTGGCACGGTCGGCCGAGGTCAGGATCAGCGCGCCGCCCCCGTCGGTGACGAGGCAGCATTGCAGCAGGCGGAACGGATAGGCGATCATGCGCGAGTTGAGGACGTCGGCGACCGTGATCGGGTCCTTCATCATCGCGCGCGGATTCTTCGCCGCCCATTCCCGCTGCACCACCGCGACCGCGGCGAGCTGCTCGTGGGTGATGCCGTAGGTCTTCATGAAGCGCAGCACGGGGATCGGGAACATGCTAGGCGGTCCGTAGACGCCGAACGGCGCCTCGAACTGGCCTTGCAGGCTGTCGGCGGGAATCGAGCGCGGCGCCTTGCCGATCATCGACTTGCCGCTCTCGGCATGGGTGATCAGCACGGTCTTGCACAGGCCGGCCTCGATCGCCGCGGCGGCATGGCGGACGTGCAGCATGAACGAGCAGCCGCCGACCGATGTGCCGTCCACCCAGGTCGGCTTGATGCCGAGATAGTGGCAAACCTGTTGCGGCGTTTCGACCGCGGTGGCGAAGCCGTCGATGTCCGACAGCTTCAGTCCGGCATCGGCAATGGCATTGAGCGCCGCGTCCGCGTGAAGCTGGAGCTGCGAGGCGTTGGGGATGACACCGAGCTCGGTGGTCTCGGCCGCGCCGACGACGGCAACTTGGTTGCTGCGCATGGGCTTACCCCTTCGCCGGACGGAATACGGGAAGGGTGATCTTGTCGTCGAGGGCCTCGAAGGCGACCTCGAGCTTCATGTCGAGCTCGAGCGCCTCCGGCGTCTGCGGGCAGTCGATGATGTTGCTCATCATCCGCGGCCCCTCGTCGAGCTCGACCACCGCGATGGCGTAAGGCGGCGTGAAGCCGGGCGCGGCGGGACGGTGGTTGATCACGTAGCTGTAGAGAAAGCCCTTGCCGCTCGCTTTGAAGATGCTGACCTTGCGCGAGGCGCAGGACGGGCAGAACGGGCGAGGCGGGAAATAGACATGCGCGCAGGCGTCGCAGCGCTGCAGGCGCAACTCGCCCGCTCTGGTGCCGTCCCAGAAATGCTGGGTCTCGGGCGTCGGTTTCGGTCGCGCGCGCTGCGGTTCGGCCATCTCGGCAGGTCCTCCCAAGGCCAAGCTTAGCCCGGCTCTTGCGATCTTGATGCGACAATCGACCATGGCGCGTCAACGGTCCAGCAATGCGCATGCATGCCATCATGCGCACAATGCTTGTGTCGAAGTGAGGCAGCGCTATACATTGCGCGCAAATATTCCGTGAGACAGACATGCCTGATTTTTCGACACTGACGAAGCTCGCCGAAGACCTCGAAAGCGGCCGCACCAGCTCCCGCAAGCTGGTCGAGGCTTGCATCGCCAAAATCGCCGATCCGGCCGGCGAGGGGCAGCGCGCCTTCATCCACGTCGACAAGGATGCCGCGCTCGTGGCGGCGGATGCGATGGACGGTTTGCGCAAGGTGAAGGCGGCACCGTCGCGCTACGCCGGTATCCCGGTCTCGATCAAGGATCTCTTCGACATCAAGGGCCAGGTGACGCGCGCCGGCTCCCGCGCGCTCGACGATTCCTCGCCGGCCGAACAGGATGCCCCCACGGTGGCGCGGCTGCGCAAGGCCGGCTTCGTCGTGATCGGGCGCACCAACATGACCGAGTTCGCCTATTCCGGCATCGGCATCAATCCGCATTACGGCACGCCAAAGGGCGTCTGGAACCGGGCCGAGGGCCACGTGCCCGGCGGGTCGTCCTCGGGCGCCGCAGTGTCCGTGCTCGACGGCATGGCGCATGGCGCGCTCGGCACCGACACCGGCGGCTCCTGCCGGATTCCGGCGGCCTATAACGGCATCGTCGGCTACAAGCCGACGCAGCGGCGCGTGCCGCTCGACGGTGCCGTGCCGCTGTCGTTCTCGCTCGACAGCATCGGGCCGCTGGCACGATCGGTCAGTTGCTGTGCCATTCTCGATTCCGTGCTCGCGAACGAGCCGATCGCTCCGCTGAAGCCGCGCCCGGTCAAGGGCATGCGGTTGGCGGTGCCGACCACGATTGCGCTGGACGATCTCGACGCGGCCGTGGCCGCGACATTCGAGCGGGCGCTCAAGAGCCTTGCCGATCACGGTGCGATCATCGAGCGCATCGAGATGGCCGAATTCCACGACATCGGGCCGATGAACGCCAAGGGCGGCTTTGCGGCTTCCGAAAGCTATGCCTGGCATCGCTATCTCCTCACGTCCAAGGGCGACGTCTACGATCCCAGAGTCTTCGTGCGCATCATGCGTGGCGAGGCGCAGAGCGCGGCGGACTACATCGATCTCCTCCACGAGCGCCGCTCGCTGATCGCCCGCGTCAATGCGCGCGTCGCGCCCTATGACGCGCTGGTGCTGCCGACCACCGCCAACACGCCGCCGAAAATTTCGGACCTTGCCGACGACAAGGCATTTACCAGGGAAAACCTGCGGGCGCTCCGCAATTGCACCCTGATCAACATGATCGACGGCTGCGCCATCTCGCTGCCTGCGCATCGCGAGGGCGAGATTCCGGTCGGCCTGATGCTGGCGGGCGCGGGCGGATCGGACCGCCGTATCTTCGAGCTTGCTGCCGGCATGGAGGCTGTAATTCGTGTTTGACCTGACTTTCACCGTCGACGCCCAGGACACCACCACGCCGCTGACGCTGGCGATCGACCAGATGGTCATCGCCGGCTGGACCGGCCGCGATCCGGTCGCGCGCGACAAGCACATTGCCGAGCTGCAGGAGATGGGTATCGCCCCGCCGGCCTCGACGCCGATCTACTACCGTGCCTCGGCGCGGCGCCTGACAATGGAAGACAGCATCGAGTGCACTGGCGGCGATTCCAGCGGCGAGGTCGAATTCGTGCTGATCGGCTGGCAGGGCCGTATTTTCGTCGGTTGCGGCTCCGACCACACCGACCGCAAGGTCGAGGCCTACAGCGTCACGGTGTCAAAGCAGATGTGCGACAAGCCGATCGCATCTACACTGTGGGAACTCGAGGACGTCATCGGCCATTGGGACAGGATGATCCTGCGCTCCTGGGCCACCATCAAGGGCGAGCGCGTGCTCTACCAGGAGGGCACGCTCGACGCGATGCTGCCGGTCGCTGACTTGATCGCGCGTGGCTTCGAGGGAGGGAAATTTCCCGACGGCTGCGCCATGTTCGGCGGCACGTTTGCGGCGAAAGGCGGTATCCGCCCCGCCGACCGTTTCGATTTCGAGTTGGAAGACCCCGTGCTGAAGCGCACGATCAAGCACGGCTACGACGTGGTGACGCTGCCGGTGAGGGGCTGAAGTCTCTCCGCCGTCATTGCGAGGACCCCTTGCGACGAAGCAATCCAAACTGGTTCCGCGGACGGAATCTGGATTGCTTCGCTTCGCTCGCAATGACGGGGGGAGAGACGGGAATCGGGTGGTAGAGGACGGGGCGGTCCTGCGAAGGTCAGAACCATGACAGCAACAGCACGCAAATCGCCTCAATCCCCGACAGCCGACCTCGCCGCCCATGTCGATACCCTGGACTGGCCCCAGATCACCGCCGAACTCGACACCCACGGCTGCGCGCTCCTGAAGGGCCTGCTCACGCCGGACCAATGCCGCGCCGTCGCTGCGCTCTATCCCGGCGACGCCAACTTCCGCAGCCGCATCGTCATGGGCCGCCACGGCTTTGGCCGCGGCGAGTACAAATATTTCTCCTACCCGCTGCCCGACCTGATCGCGCAATTGCGCCCGGCGCTCTACGCGCATCTCCAGGGCATCGCCAATCGCTGGAACGAGGCGATGGGGATCGACATCCGCTATCCCGCCGAACACGCGGCGTTTCTGCAGCGCTGCCACCAGGCCGGGCAGGCGCGGCCGACGCCGCTGCTGCTGCAATACGAGGCGGGCGATTTCAACTGCCTGCATCAGGATCTCTATGGCGAGCACGTGTTCCCGCTCCAAGTCGCGATCCTCTTGTCCGAGCCCGGCCGCGATTTCACCGGTGGCGAGTTCGTGCTGACCGAGCAGCGCCCGCGCATGCAGTCCCGCGCCGAAGTGGTTCCGCTCGCGCAAGGCGACGCGGTTGCTTTTGCCGTGCATCATCGCCCGGTCCAGGGGACACGCGGCACCTACCGCGTTAATCTCCGCCATGGCGTCAGCCGGATTCGCTCTGGCCAGCGCCACACCCTGGGTGTGATCTTCCACGATGCGAAATAAACGCTGCCGCTGATGGCGGATTTGTTCGACAATGTCGCCGAAGCCCAGCCGTCGCGCGAGCAGATCGCCGACGGCGCTGTGCTGTTGCGCGGCTTCGTCAAGCCGATCGAGAGCGAACTGATCGAAGCCGTACGCGCCATCGTGGCGCAATCGCCGTTCCGCCGCATGACAACGCCCGGCGGGCATCTGATGTCGGTCGCCATGACCAATTGCGGCGAGCGCGGCTGGATCACCGATCATACCGGCTATCGCTATGATCCCATCGACCCGCGAACCGGGGCGCCGTGGCCGGCGATGCCGCCGGTGCTCCGCGATCTGGCGTTGCGCGCCGCGGAGCAGGGCGGCTTTACAGGCTTTGCGCCCGATGCCTGCCTCGTCAACCGCTACGAGCCCGGCACGCGGCTGTCATTGCATCAGGACAAGGACGAGCTGGATTATTCCGCGCCAATCGTCTCGGTCTCGCTCGGGCTGCCTGCGACCTTCCTGTTCGGCGGCCTGGCACGCAACGACAAGCCGCGCCGCTTCCGGCTGATCCATGGCGATGTCGTGGTCTGGGGCGGGCCGTCACGGCTCGCCTATCACGGCGTCGCGCCGCTCGCCGACGGCGAGCATGCGTTGCTGGGGCGGAAGCGGATCAATTTGACGTTCCGAAAGGTCCGCTGACGCGTTTCCTCGCAGCCGCCGCTCGTCTAAGCTTCCGGCGGGGGAGACGGCGATATGGCGACCACACAGCTCTCGGCCGGCACTGGCGCGGCCAACCGTACCGGCTTGTATCTGGCCGTGCTGCAACTGGCGTTCACGCTTGGCTGGACCACCTACGTCATCTATCTGCCAAAGCTCGCGGCTGAGGTCGGCATCGCGCCATCAGCCGTCATCCTCATCCTGATGCTGGACCAGGCGATCTTCACCATCGCCGACACCGCGATGGGGATCGCCGCCGACAAGATCGCTCCCCATCTCGGCAGGCTTGGCCTGTTCGTCGGGCTCCTGGCCGCGATCTCCTGCGGCGCGTTCGTCGCGCTGCCGTTCGTCGCAGGGCGCGGCGTGGCCGCGCAGGGGTGGTTCATTGCCCTGATCGTGGTCTGGTCGATCACCTCGTCCGCACTGCGCGCGCCGCCGCTGACCCTGCTCGGCAAATACCGCGCCCGGCCGCAGGTGCCGTTCCTCGCCGCGCTCGCGATGCTCGGCTATGGCGTCGCCGGCGCAGTCTCGCCCTATCTCGGTGTGGTGATGCGCGAGCACGATGCGCGGCTGCCGTTCGTGCTCTCCAGCGTCGTGCTGCTGCTCACGGCGCTGGGACTGTCTCGGATCGAACACGATGTTGTGCGGGACACGTCGTCGCCCCTGCCGGCCGAGGCGGCAAAGCCGCTCGGCATGACGTCCATTATTTTCATCGTCGCGATGGTCGCGCTGGCGCTCGGCTATCAGCTGCACTTCGCTCTGAACAGCGCGCCGTTCTATCTGCGCTTTGCCAAGCCGGATGAGCTGCAATGGCTGATGCCGGTGTTCTGGATCGGTTTCAACATTGCGATGTTTCCGGCAAGCCTCGTCGTCAAGCACCGTGGCGGCGTGATCGTGATGGGCGCGGCCGGACTGCTTGGTGCGGTCGCGATTGCTGCGGCCGAATTCGCCGGCAGCCTCAACACGCTGATCATCGCGCAGTTTCTCGCCGGAGCGGCGTGGGGCTGCATGCTGATGAGCGCGATCTCGGCTGCGTTGGCCATCGGCTCGACCGGCGCGGAGGGAAAGGTGACCGGCCTCGTTTTCTCGGCGCTCGCACTCGGAACCTTCGCGCGGATGGCGGCGGTCGCCGGCGGCTTGCAGAAAATGCCTGACTACGCGCCGCTGCTGCACTGGGCCCCGGTCGCCTGCTGGGCGGTCGCAGGCGCGGGCTTGCTGGTTATCGCGGCAGCGCGGCTACAGGGCGGCGTTCACCTCAAGGCTTCGGCGGGTGAATGAACGCCCACGGGCTGACTTCCGAGTCGCGCGTCACTTCCACCGAGATCAGATACGGCCCGCCATGCGCCAGCGCCTTCTCCATCGCCGCCTTGAACTGGTCCGGCGCGGTGACGCGCGCTGCCGCGACACCAAAGGACTCCGCGAGTTTGACGAAATCCGGATTGACCAGATCGGACGCCACCACGCGGCCGTCGAAGCGCTCGCGCTGGTCGCGGCGGACATTGCCGTAGGCGTTGTTGTTGAACACCAGCGTCACCACGCCGATGTTGAACTGCACGGCGGTGGCGAGCTCCTGCACGCCGAACATGAAGCCGCCGTCGCCGGTGATCGCCACCACCGGCTTGTCGGGATTGGCGACCTTGGCGCCGAGCGCGGTCGGGAAGCCCGAGCCGAGCGTGCCCTGATAGCCTGATGTGATGAAGGTGCGCGGCTCGTAGATCGGAAAACCGTACCAGGAGGCGAAACCGAACTGAGACAATTCATCTGTCACGATCGCGTTCGCCGGCAGCACCTCGCGCAGGATATTGAGATACGCCATCTGCGGCTGGATGCGCTGGATCTCGGCTTGCGCCGCCGCAGTCGCCTCGCGGATCTCTCCCCGCCGGCCGCTGGTCCTGGCATAGCCGGCCTTCTTCACGGCTGCGACGAGATCGGCCGTGCCGGCTTTGGCGTCGGCGACGATAGCGACATCGGAAGCGAGCCGGCGCATCTCGGCCGGATCGATATCGACACGAATGGATTTCAGCCCCTTCGGCTGATACGGCCAGCGGAAGCCCGACGCCGGCAGCTCGGCGCGCGTGCCGATTGCGATCATCAAATCGGTTGTCGGCCACAGCTTGTAAGCTGCCGCCATGGTCAGTCCAAGCTCATGTGCATTGGAGACGATGCCGCGGCCGCTGCGGAAGGCGACGACGGGCGCGTCGATCATCTCGGCCAGTTCGAGAATCTCCTCGCGCGCCTCGATTGCGCCGCTGCCGACGAAGATCATCGGCGCCTTGCTGTTCCTGATCAGCGCGGCCGCCTGCTTGATCATATCAGGGTCGGGCTGCGGCGCGGGCAAGGGCTCCAGCACCTTTGCGGCGGCCGTATCCGCGCGCTGGGTGAAGACGTCCCAGGGCATCTCGACCGAGGCGGGGCCACGCCGTCCGGATGTCATCTCCTGGAAGGCGCGCGCGACGGTGGTCGGCGCGTTGCCGGGATATTCGATCCGGTCCGCCCATTTCACATAGGTGCGCAAGGTCGCGAGCTGGTCCGGCATCTCGTGCAGATGGCCGCGGCCCTTGCCCAAAAACTGCGTCGGCACCTGGCCGGTGACGCACAGCACCGGCTCGTTGCAGCCGAAGGCGGTGAGCAGTGCGGCGCTGGCGTTGAGCACGCCGGGGCCGGGCACCACGCTGAACACGCCGGGCCTGCCGCTGGAACGCGCGTAGCCGAACGCCATGTAGCCGCAGGCCTGCTCGTGTCGCGCGCCGATCACTTTGAGTTGGGCCTGGTGGAACGCGTCGAACAGGCCGTAGACCTGCGCGCCGGGCAGGCCGAACACGGTGTCGACGCCATGGGCGACGAGGCCGCTTACGATCGCTTCGCCGCCGGTGAGGGTGGTCATGGCATTATTCCATTTCGATTATTGTTCAGGCTTCGTCGACGACGCCGTTGCGTAAAGATCCGATGCCCTCGGCCGCGACTTCGATAACATCGCCGGGCTTCAGATAACGCGGCGGGTCGAACCGCGCACCGGCGCCGGTTGGCGTGCCCGTGACGATGATATCGCCGGGAACGAGCGTCGCGAAGGTCGAGATATAGCTGATGAGATAGCGGAACGGAAACATCAATCGGCTGGTGCGGTCGTCCTGCCGCAGCTCGCCATTGACGTACGTGGTGAGGCGGATGTCGGCGACCTGCGATTCCTGCGTGTAGGGCACCAGCCACGGGCCGAGGCTGCCGCTGGAATCGAAGTTCTTGCCCTGCGTGACGTTGAACTTTGCATGGCGCAGCCAGTCGCGCACCGAGCCTTCATTGCAGAGCGTGAGCGCGGCGATGTGCTCGAGCGCAGAACTTTCCGCAATGTGCCGGCCGGCCTTGCCGATCACCAGCACGATCTCGCCCTCATAGTCGAGCTGCGCTGAGGCGCGTGGGCGCACCAGCGGCGTGTCGTGGCCGACGAAGGAGCGTGGGCTCCGCATGAACATGCTCGGATATTTCGGCGCGTCCTGGCCGTCCTTGTACTCGGCATTGCGGTCGGGGTAGTTGACGCCGATGCAGATGATCTTTTCCGGCGCCGGCACCGGCGGCAGCCAGATGATGTCACCGAGCGCGTGATCGGGCGTGCGGCCGGCGGCCTCCTCGGCGAGGCTCGCGAGCTTTCCTGCGGCGATCACCTCGCGCAGCGTCGGATAGTCTTTATCGTGGCGCGCGGAGAGATCGACAATGCCGCCGTCAACGACGGCGCCGTAGCTGATGGCGCCCCTGACGGAGTAGGTGGCGAGGCGAGGGAGGGTCATTGCTTAATCCGCCACCAGCACGTCGGCCACGAAGTTCGGCTCACGCACGGCTTGGCCAGCGAACGGCGAGCCCTGCTCGAACCAGGAGCGCGGGGCAGGCGCGCCCCACAATGTCTGGCGGCGCGGATCGCGCAGCGACCAGCGCAGCGGCTCGTGGTCGTGATCGCCGGTGAAATAGTCGCTGGTGTAGAGCTCGAGCCGGTGTCCGTCGGGGTCACGGACGTAGAGGAAGAACGCATTCGAGATGCCGTGGCGGCCGGGACCGCGCTCGATGTTCTTGACGAAACCCTGCGAGGCCATGACGTCGCAGAGGTGGATGATGTTCATCGCCGTCGGCGTCCAGTACGCGAAGTGGTGCAGCCGCGGGCCCTTGCCGTTGGTGATGGCAAAATCGTGGACATTGCCCTTGCGATGCATCCAGGCAGCGGCGATGCGCCCGTTCGGTCCGTCCTCCTCGGCGTATTCGGTGAGGCGAAAGCCGAGCCGGGCATAGAATTCAACGGTGTCCTGCACTTCGGCGGCGAACACGTTGAAATGGTCGAGCCGCTGCGGATGGCAGCCCCTGTAGAGATCGTAGCGGCGCAGCAGGTGCGGCCGCCGGTCCATCGACGCATATAGCTCGATCTGGAAGCCGAAGGGATCGGTGAACTGCAGCGTGCGGCCCTGGAAGGGCTGATCGACGAAGGCGTAGCCCAGGCCGTTCTCGGACAGAAACTTTGCAGCCTTGTCCAGATCCCCGTCATTGCCGACCTTGAAGCCGAGGCGGTTGCAGGCAGGCGCCGCCGCCTTGCGCAACACCAGCGAGTGATGCTGATGCTCCTCGGCGGCGCGCAAATAGACGACCTTGTCGTCGGCGTCCTCGACATGCAGGCCGACAACGCTTTCATAGAACTCGCGGCTGAGCTTCAGGTCGGTGACGTCCAGCACGGCGTGGCTGGAGCGGATGATGTTGAACGGCGGCTCGAAGATATGTTGCGGTACGGGCATTGCGGTTCCCCTCTCTAGACTCGGTCATTCCCCTTTGGCGCTTCGCGCGTCGAGGAACCGCGAGCGTTAGATTCCCAGCTTCTGAATCTTGTGCGTGCCCCGCGCCAGCGAGACGTGCTTGGTTTCCATGTAGAAGTCGAACGAGTAATCGCCGCCGTCGCGGCCGATGCCTGATGCCTTCATGCCGCCGAACGGCGTCGGCAGATGGCGGACGTTTTCCGAGTTCAGCCAGATCATGCCGGCCTCCAGCGCATCCGCGACACGCAGCGCGCGGCCGACATCGTTGGTCCAGACATAACCGGTCAGGCCATAGCGGATGTCGTTGGCGATCTCGATCGCGTCTGCTTCGTCCTTGAAGGGCAACACGGTCAGGAAGGGGCCGAACACCTCTTCCTGCGCCACGCGCATCTTGCCGTGTGCGCCGGTCACCAGGGTCGGCTCGACGTAATGTCCGCCGCCCGGGCCGTCATAGGCCTTGCCGCCGACCGCGATCGTCGCGCCGTCCTGGCGGGCGACGTCGAAATAGGAGCACACCTTCGCCAGATGACGCTCGTGGATCAGCGGCCCGATCTCGGTGGCGGGATCGAGGGGATGGCCGACCTTCAGGGCTTTTACGCGCGCCGTGAGTTTCTCGATGAATTTCTCGGCGATGCCGGCCTGGATCAGCAGGCGGCTCGACGACGTGCAGCGCTCGCCGTTGAGCGAGTAGATCATGAACACGACGGCATCGAGCGCGCGGTCGAGATCGGCGTCGTCGAACACGATCACCGGGTTCTTGCCGCCGAGCTCGAAATGCACGCGCTTCAAGGTGGGCGCGCCCTGAACCATGATCGCGGAGCCCGTCGAACTTTCGCCGACGAAGCCGATCGCCTTGATGGCGGGATGCTCGGTCAGCGCCTTGCCGGCCTCTTCGCCAAAGCCGTGGACGGTATTGAGCACGCCGTCGGGCACGCCTGCTTCCTTGACGAGCTTTGCAAGAATGGCCGCCGTGACCGGCGACCATTCCGCCGGCTTGTGCACGACGGTGCAGCCGGCGGCGAGGGCAGGGGCGATCTTCCAGGTCGAAAGCATGAACGGCGTATTCCACGGCGTGATCACGCCGACCGGGCCGATCGGCACGCGCGTCGAGACGTTCCAATGCTCGTCGCTCGGCGTGTTCTGGCCGTCGCGCGCCTCTCCGCATCTGTCGGCAAAGAAGCGGAAATTCTCTGCGGCGCGAATCGCGGCCTTGGCCATGAAGCGATAGGCCTGGCCGGTGTCGATGCATTCGAGCACCGCGATGTCCTCGGCATTGTCCTCGATGGCGTCGGCGACGCGATGCAGCAGCTTCTTCCGCATCGCTGGGCCCATGTCGCGCCAGGATTTGAAGGCCAGCGAAGCAGCGGTGGCGGCGCGATCGACATCCTCGGCGCTGCCGCGGGCGACGCTTGCGAGCGTGGCGCCGTCGACCGGCGACTTGGTCTCGAAGGTCTCGCCTGAGATCGACGGCACGATCTTGCCGTCGATCATGTGGCCGATACCGTCGGCCCGCAGCGTCTTCAGCAGCGGTGCGATGCGGTCGCGATTGGCCTGGAACACATCGGCTTTCGGCGTGGGCTTATCCATGGGCGGCCTCCGCTTTCAGGGCTTCGTGAATGTTGTTGCGCTTCCAGCTCGTGTCCTTGTCGTTGATCTGCATGTCGAACGAGAGGGCGAATTTCGAGCTTGCGAAGACGGGATCGAGATGGCGGGAGAGCGCCTGGAACACGTGTTCGCCGGCTTTCTTGCGGGTTGGCAGATCGCGGCCTTCGCCGATGCGCAGCACCATGTCGAGAAAGCCGTAGTCCTGCCGCGCGTCCGCAATCGCATAATGCTCGCATCTGACGGCGCGAACGCGGATGCCGCCGAGCGGGAAGATGCCGGTCTCGACCGCCGCCTTGCGCACCACCTCACACGCCGCGCCGATGTCGAGGCGCTCGTCGAGATTGGCCGAATATTCGATCGTGAAATGCGGCATCGCGGTTTCACTCCCTCTGTAGTCTTGTAGCGTGTTCTTGTTCGTCTAAGCGAAGTAGCAGCTGACCGAGCCGTAGGCGCCATAATCGGCTTGAATTGTGTCGCCCTTGCGGGTCTCGATCGGACGGATGAAGGAGCCGGCGAGCACGATTTGTCCGGGCTCGAGCGCTAGCCCAAGCGGCGCGATCTTGTTGGCGAGCCAGGCAACGGCCGTGGCGGGATGGTTGAGCACGCCGGCGGCAAGTCCGGTCTCTTCGAGCTGGCCGTTCTTGAAACACAGCGCGCCGATCCAGCGCAAATCAGCCTCCAGCGGGCGGATCGGCCGTCCGCCGAGCACGATGCCGGCGTTCGCCGCGTTTATCGGCAATGGTGTCGAAGATCTTTCGCGTCGCCTTGGTCCGAGGATCGACGCGCTCGATCCGCGTGTCCAGAATCTCCAGCGCCGGCACCACGAAGTCGGTGGCGTTGAGCACGTCGAATAGCGTGCAGTCGGGGCCCGCGAGGCGCTTGCTCATGACGAAGGCGAGCTCGGCTTCCACGCGCGTCGCAATGAAGCGCTCGGTCGGGACGAGGCCACCATCGGCAAAGAACATGTCGTCCAGCAACACGCCGGAATCCGGCTCGTTGATGCCAAGCGCGCTCTGCATCGCCTTCGAGGTCAGGCCGATCTTGTGTCCCCTGACGATGCGCCCCTCGGCAATCTTGACGTCGACCCAGGCCTTCTGAATCGCGTAGGCGTCAGCGATGCTGATGTCGGGAAAGTCCTGCGAGAGCTGCCGGATCTGTGTACGGGTCTTTTCCGCCTGGTGCAGACGGTTCGCGCAAGCTCGGATATCGTCGTTGGAAAGCGCCATTTGTGATCTTACAAATCGTGGTGCGGGAAGATACTTAACATGTTAAGTGAATGCGTCAATCGCAAATTGGCTTGCTGCACTGCAAACGTTTTGCGGCATGAAGGGGCGTCATGGTGAAGAGACCGGCTGATCCTGCGAACGGAAGCGAGCCCGCCGTGTGGCAGGTGCCGATGCGCGACTTCTCGCGCTCGCTACCGATGTCGCTGCTGCGGGCGCGCGAAGCGGTGATGCGGCAATTCCGTCCCTCGCTCCGCGAGCATGGCCTGACCGAGCAGCAATGGCGCATTCTGCGCGCGCTCGCGGCGATCGACACGGTCGAGGTCACGGAACTGGCGCGCACCGCATTCCTGCTCGGACCAAGCCTGTCGCGGATCCTGCGCGATCTGGAGGCGCGCAATTTGATCGAGCGCAAGACCGCGAAGGCGGACCAGCGCCGCAGCATGGTCTCGATCTCGGAAAAGGGCGTGAAGCTGATGGCCTCCGTGGCGCCGTCCTCCGAAGCGATCTATGCGGAGATCACGCGACGCTTTGGCGCACGCAAGCTCGTCGAGTTGCAGGAGATGCTCGGCGAGCTCGAACAAAGTCTCGCAGGGCTTGGCGCGGGCGAGGAAGCAAGTGCCGAGGAGTGAAAGCAGATATGCGCGAGCGCGTAGCGACAGCAATGGACATTGACGTGCTTTTTCGCTCAAAGTGCCGCCCGAGCCGATAGCTCGAAAATCGGCGCGCGGAACGGATAGCGCCGTCTTTGCCAAGTGAAACCTTGCGTCATCGCGAGCGTAGCGCGGCAGTCGGGTTCGCGCAAATAACGGCATCGTGCTGTCGCGGCGCTCGTCATGGTGACGAAGGTCCAAACAACAAAGAAGGAAGGCAACGTGGCGAACAAGGTCAAGGAAATCTGGAAATCGGGCAAGGCCGTGGTCAACGCGTGGCTCGCGATTCCCTCCGGCTTCTCGGCCGAGATGATCGCGCAATGCGGCTTCGACAGCGTCACCGTCGACATGCAGCACGGCGTGCAGGATTATCTGTCGATGGTGCAGTGCTTCCAGGCGATGGACAAGCATCCGATCACGCCGATGGTCCGCGTGCCCTGGAACGAGCCCGGCATCATCGGCAAGGTGCTCGATGGCGGCGCCTATGGCGTGATCTGCCCGATGGTCAACACCCCGCAGGAAGCCAGGAACCTCGTCTCCTATGCCAAGTACCCGCCGAAGGGCGTCCGCTCCAACGGCCCGATCCGCGCCGGCATGTACGGCACCGCGGGCTCCTACCAGAAGACGGCCAACGACGACATCGTCCTGCTGCCGATGATGGAGACCAAAACCGCGGTCGAGAACATGGAAGCGATCTTCGACGTCGAAGGCATCGACGGCGTCTATATCGGCCCGTCCGACCTCGGCTTCTCCTACGGCCTCGAGCCGAAGCTCGATCGCACCGAGCCGGAGATCCTGGCGATCTACGAGAAGATCATCAAGGAGTGCGGCAAGCGCGGCCTCAACCCGGGCATCCATTGCAGCGGCGCCGAAGGTGCCGCGCGCGCCATCAACATGGGCTTCAAGCTGGTGACGCTCTCGAACGAGGTCGGCCTGATGACGACCTACGCCAAGATGCAGGTCAACGCCACCCGGAAGGATTCCGGCGGCAAGGCCTGATCTCTTCCCTTTTCCCTCTCCCCGTTCTTACGGGGAGAGGGTTAGGGTGAGGGGCTCTCTCAACACGACTAATCCAACGATCGAGCGCGCCGCTTGCCCCTCACCCGGATCGCCCCGGACGATGCATCGCCGGGCGAGATCCGACCTCTCCCCGTAAGAACGGGGAGAGGTGAAGAAAGAAGACCAAGGAGACCTCCCATGACCATCAGCCCCGTCATTCGCCTGCATCCCGATGATGGCGTGCTGATCGCGCGCGCAAGCCTGCCGCCGGGAACATTGGTGGCCGACGGCGTGACGACGGTCGAGCGCATTCCTTCCGGCCACAAGGTCGCGGTCAAGCCGATCGCATTGGGCGAGCCGGTGATCCGCTACGGCCAGATCATCGGCTTTGCGACGGTGCCGATCGCGCCGGGCCAGCACGTGCACGTGCGGAATTGCGGCATGGGCGATTTCGCCAAGGACTATGCCTATTGCGCCGACGTCAAACCGACGCCGAATTTCGATCTGCCGGCAAGCTTCGAAGGCATCCGCCGCCCGGACGGCCGCGTCGCCACGCGCAACTACATCGGCATCCTGACCTCGGTGAATTGCAGCGCGCATGTCGCAAGCCTCGTCGCCGACGTCTTCAAGAAGAATCCGTTCACCGGCGACAATCCGCTGGCCGACTTCCCCAATGTCGACGGCGTGGTCGCGCTGACCCACAAGACCGGCTGCGGCATGACGCAGAACGAGCCCCTGGCGCTGCTCCGCCGCACGCTCGGTGGCTATGCGCGGCACGTGAACTTCTCCCACGTCATCGTGCTCGGCCTCGGCTGCGAAGTGAACCAGATCGGCGGCCTGATGGAAGAGCAGAAGCTCGCAGGACGTCTGCGTGCGATGGACATCCAGGAGGTCGGCGGCACCCGCAAGACGGTGGAAGCCGGCATCGCCTTCGTGCGCGAGGCACTCGCGGAGTCCAACAAGGTCAAGCGCGAGTCCGTTCCGGTCAGCGAATTGACCGTGGCGCTGCAATGCGGCGGCTCGGATGGCTATTCCGGCGTGTCCGCCAATCCGGCGCTGGGTGCGGCCAGCGATCTCATCGTGCGTCACGGCGGCACCGTGATCCTGTCGGAGACGCCGGAGACCTATGGCGCCGAGCATCTGCTCACGCGCCGCGCCGTCAGCCGCGAAGTCGGCGAGAAGCTGGTCGATCTCATGCGCTGGTGGGACGAATACACGACGCGCGAAGGCGCCGAGATGAACGCCAATCCGAGCCCGGGCAACAAGGCCGGCGGTCTCACCACCATTTTGGAGAAGTCGCTCGGCGCGATGGCGAAGGCCGGCACTACCAACCTCGTCGAGGTGCTGCGCTACGCCGAACCCATCACCAAGAAGGGTTTCGTGTTCATGGACACGCCTGGCTACGATCCCGTCGCCGCGACCGGGCAGGTCGCCGGCGGCGCCAATCTGGTCTGCTTCACCACGGGCCGCGGCAGCGTGTTCGGCTGCAAGCCGGCGCCCTCGATCAAGCTCGCCACCAACACGCCGATGTACAAGCGCATGGAAGAGGACATGGACGTCAATTGCGGCACCATCCTCGAAGGCGAGGAGAGCGTCCAGCAGTGCGGCCAGCGCATTTTCGATCTTATCCTCAAGACCGCGTCCGGACAGCCGACCAAGAGCGAGAGTTTTGATTTCGGCGGCGCCGAGTTCGCGCCCTGGGTGCTGGGCGCGACGATGTAATTCCTCGTTGCGCGTCGGCGGTAACCCTGCACGGCAAGCGACGCTCCTAAGTAATGATACGGAGCCGTCAAGTGAACACGGGGGTTCCCGCGGTCACACCTGATTAACATCTTCTGCCGTAATCCCAGGAGGGATGCGAGCTCCACTCATGTGGGGCGTTCGCCCTTCGTGAGGATTCGTCGACGATGACGCGTGCGATACGGCCGACCGGCGTGGAAAATCTCCTCGGAGAGGAGGAGCTGATCGTGTCGAAGACCGATCTCAAGGGCCGCATCACCTACGCCAACGATGTCTTCATCCGCATGGCGAAGTACTCCTGGAACGAGCTGATGGGCGCGCCCCACAGCCTGATCCGCCACCCCGAGATGCCACGCTCCGTCTTCAAGCTGCTGTGGGACACGCTTCAGTCCAGGCAGGAGATCTTCGCCTACGTCGTCAACCTCGCGAAGGACGGCAGCCACTACTGGGTGTTCGCCCACGTCACGCCGACATTCGACGAGCGTGGCAATATCGTCGGCTATCACTCCAACCGTCGCAAGCCCGATCCCGCGCAGATCGAGCGTATCAAGCCGATCTACAAGGCGCTGTGCGCGGAAGAGGCGCGGCATGCCAATGCCAAGGACGGCATGCATGCGGGCTTCGAGGCGATGGTCGGGCTGCTCAAGCAACAGGGTGTCGGCTACGATGAATTTGTGCTCTCTCTCTAAGGCGCAGGGAGCGACCGCGCTCGCATCCGTTCTTGCCCTCGTTGCGTTCGTGCTCTCGCTGACTGGGGCGACTGGAATTTCCGGTGCGGCGTTGCTTGGCGCGACGGTCGTGCTGCTCGCCTATGCCATCTGGTGCCAGCACCGCACGGCGGTGGCCGTCGACGAGGCGGCAGACGTGTGCTGCAAGGCGGCACGTGGCGATCTCGAGGCGCGCATCCTCAGCATCCGCCAGGCCGGACGGATCGGCGCCATTCAGAAGTCGGTCAACGACATGCTCGACATCACCGATGCCTATTTGCGGGAAGCTTCGGCGTCGATGGACTATGCGAGCCGCGGCAAATATTTCCGCAAGATCCTCGCGCGCGGATTACCCGGCTCGTTCCGCCGTTCAGCCACCGTCATCAATTCCGGCACCGACAGCCTCGGCCGTCGCGTGGTCGAGATCGCGGACCTCGCAAACCAGTTCGGCACGCATCTCGACCAGGTCGCGGGCACTCTGATGGGCGCGGCGACCGATCTTGAATCCGACGCCGGCCAGATGGCGGCGGCGGCCGAGAAGACCAGCCGGCAGACCTCCGGCGTGCTCAGTGCGTCCGACCAGGCCTCGCGCAACGTCGCCACCGTCGCGAGCGCCGCGGAGCAGCTCGCATCATCGATCGCCGAGATCAGCCGCCAGGTGGCGGGCTCGAGCACGAGCACGGGGCGGGCGGTGAACGAAGCCAATCGTGCCGGCAGCGAGATCCGCACACTCGCGGACGCGGCGATGCGGATCGGCGATGTCGTCAAGCTGATCAGCGCGATCGCCTCGCAGACCAATCTCTTGGCGCTCAACGCCACCATCGAGGCCGCGCGGGCAGGCGAGGCCGGCCGCGGCTTCGCCGTGGTCGCATCCGAGGTCAAGAGCCTCGCCAACCAGACCGCGAAGGCGACCGAGGAGATCAGCGCCAAGGTCGGCGAGATGCAGCAATCGACCACCAATTCGGTCGCCGCCGTCGAGGCGATCGCGCAGACCATCACTGAGATCAACGCCATCACCGCCTCGATCCCGACCTCGATCGAGCAGCAGGGGCTCGCCACCCGGGAGATCGCCCGCAACGTCCAGGAAGCCTCGGCCGGCACCTCGCAAATGTCCGCCAACGTCACCGGCATCAGCGAAGCCGCCGCCGACACCGGCCGCGTGGCAAGCCGCGTCAACAGCGCCTCCGAACGCGTCCATGGCGAGGTCGAGACGCTCCGGCGCGAGGTGACGCAGTTTTTGCAGCGGCTGACGTCAGCGGCGTAGGACATCGCGGAGAGGACGCGCATTCTTCCCCTCTCCCCTTGTGGGAGAGGGTGGCTCGCCGCGTTTGCGGCGAGACGGGTGAGGGGTCTCTCTCCGCGCGCACCTCTCACGCCGGAATTCGCGGAGACATACCCCTCATCCGGCGCTTCGCGCCACCTTCTCCCGCAAGGGGAGAAGGAAGAAAGCGACCGCCCGCACCTTGCGTAGGCACCCTTTGCCCGTTGTTAGTGCTTGATCGAGGTCACCAGCGGTGTTCTGCTCAAAAAAGCTGCTGGAGTACCGCACCCCGTGTCGATCTACGTCGCATTACACCACGTCACGCACTACAAATACGACCGCCCGATCGATCTCGGCCCGCAGACCATCCGTCTGCGGCCGGCGCCGCATACCCGCACGCCGATCCTGAGCTATTCGCTCAAGGTCACGCCGGCCAATCATTTCGTGAACTGGCAGCAGGATCCGCTGGGCAATTGGATCGCCCGTTACGTCTTCCCGGAGAAGACGACCGAGCTCAAGATCGAGGTCGATTTCACGGCGCAGATGACCACGGTCAATCCGTTCGACTTCTTCGTCGAGCCCTATGCCGACAGCTTTCCGTTCGAATATACGCAAGATCTCAAGACGGAGCTCGCGCCTTATCTCGAGACCGTCAAGCCCGATCGGCTGTTCGCGAAATATCTCGACACGATCCCGCACGAAGCCCCGAACACCGTCAACTTCCTGGTCGATCTCAACAGGGAGCTGCAGAAAAGGATCGGCTACGTCATCCGCATGGAAGCGGGCGTGCAGACGCCGGAGGAGACGCTCTCCTCCGCGGCCGGCTCGTGCCGCGACTCTGCCTGGCTCCTGATCCAGACCTTCCGGCACCTCGGTCTCGCCGCCCGTTTCGTCTCCGGCTATCTGATCCAGGTCCGTCCCGACATCGATCCGATCGAGGGGCCGCCGGAGGTCGAGAACGATTTCACCGATTTGCACGCCTGGGCCGAAGTCTATCTGCCGGGCGCGGGCTGGATAGGCTTCGACGCGACCTCGGGCATGCTTGCGGGCGAGGGCCACATCCCGGTCGCCGCGACGCCGCACTACCGCTCGGCCGCACCGATCTCCGGCGGCGCCGGTTTTGCCGAGGTCGAATTCGCCTTCGACATGAGCGTCAAGCGCATTCGCGAGGCGCCGCGCATCACAAAACCGTTCTCGGATGAATCCTGGATACGGCTCAACGATCTCGGCGAGCAGGTCGACGGCGATCTTGCGGCGCAGGACGTGCGCCTGACCATGGGCGGCGAGCCGACCTTCGTCTCCGTCGATGATCTCGAAGGCGCCGAGTGGAACACGGACGCCGTCGGTCCGACCAAGCGCGGGCTCGCCGACGATCTGATCCGCCGCCTGCGCGCGCGTTTCGGACCCGGGGGCCTGCTGCACTTCGGTCAGGGCAAATGGTATCCGGGCGAAAGCCTGCCGCGCTGGGCCTTTGGCCTGTACTGGCGCAAGGACGGCGTGCCGATCTGGAAGAATGCCGACCTCATCGCCAGCATCGAAAATCCGCGGCCGGCGCAGGCCAAGGACGTCCAGGCGTTCGTGGAGGGCACGGCGCTGCGGCTCGGGCTCGATCCTGGCTACATCATGCCGGCCTATGAGGACACCGCGTACTGGCTGCAGAAGGAATCGGAGCTTCCCGTCAACGTCGATCCGTCCGATTCCAAATTGTCCGATCCGGAGGCCCGCGCGCGGATGGCGCGGGTGTTCGAGCAGGGTCTCAACAACCCTCGCGGCTTCGTGCTGCCGGTGCAGCGCTGGAATGCGGCGCCGCGCTGGCGCAGCGAGCGCTGGCAGCTCCGGCGCAGTCATCTGTTCCTGATGCCGGGGGATTCGCCGCTCGGCTTGCGCCTGCCGCTGGACTCGCTGGGCTATGTCGCGCCCGATCAATATCCCTACATCGTCGAGCGGGATCCGATGGAGGCCCGCGGCAAGCTGCCGGTGTTCAGCCTTCCGGCGCGTCCGGACTCGCCGGAGCGGCTCGAGCCCGAAGAGCTCAACACCTCTGTCCCGGTCCGCACCGCGATGTCGGTCGAGGTTCGCGACGGCGTGCTCTGTGCCTTCATGCCGCCGGTCGAGCAGATCGAGGATTATCTCGAGATGATCGCGGCGCTCGAAGCCACGGCCGAGGAGATGCAGCTCCAGGTCCATGTCGAGGGTTATCCGCCGCCGTTCGATCCGCGTGTCGACGTCATCAAGGTGACGCCCGATCCCGGCGTGATCGAGGTCAACGTCCAGCCGGCAAAGAACTGGCGCGAGGCGGTCGACATCACCGTCGGGCTCTATGAGGATGCCGGCAAGACACGCCTCGGCGCCAACCGCTTCCTGGTCGACGGCCGCCACACCGGCACCGGCGGCGGCAATCATGTCGTGGTCGGCGGCTCTAGCCCGCAGGACTCGCCGTTCTTGCGCCGGCCTGATCTGTTGAAGAGCCTGGTGCTGCACTGGCAGCGGCATCCCGCGCTGTCCTATTTCTTCTCCGGCCTGTTCATCGGCCCGACCAGCCAGGCACCGCGCATCGACGAAGCCCGCCACGACAGCATTTACGAGCTCGAGGTCGCGCTCACGCACGTGCCGCCGCCGGGCGTTCAGGCGCCGCTGTGGCTGGTGGATCGCTTGTTCCGGCATCTCCTTGTCGACATCACCGGCAACACCCATCGTGCCGAGATCTGCATCGACAAGCTCTATTCACCTGATGGCACGACCGGCCGGCTCGGCCTGGTCGAATTCCGCGCGCTCGAAATGCCGCCCGATCCACGCATGTCGCTGGCGCAGCAGCTGCTGATCCGCGCGCTGATCGCGAAATTCTGGCGCGAGCCGCAACAAGGCAAGTTCGTGCGCTGGGGCACCGCGCTGCATGATCGCTTCATGCTGCCGCACTTCATCTGGGAGGATTTCCTCGAAGTGCTGACCGAGTTGAAGCAGTCCGGCTATCCGTTCGAGCCTGAATGGTATCTGGCCCAGCTCGAATTCCGCTTCCCCGCCTTCGGCCGCATCCATCATGGCGGCGTGACGCTGGAGCTGCGTCAGGCGCTGGAGCCCTGGCACGTGCTCGGCGAGGAGGGCTCGGCCGGCGGCACCGTGCGCTATGTCGACTCATCGGTCGAGCGGCTCCAGGTCAAGGCGGAAGGCTTCGTCGAGGGCCGCCATATCGTCACCTGCAACGGCCGCCGTCTGCCGATGACCGCCACCGGCCGCTCCGGCGAAGCCGTGGCCGGCGTCCGCTTCAAGGCCTGGCAGCCGGCCTCCGGCCTGCATCCGACCATTCCCGTTCACGCGCCCCTGACATTCGACCTGATCGACACCTGGAACGGCCGCTCGCTCGGCGGCTGCGTCTATCACGTCGCCCATCCCGGCGGCCGCAGCTACGACACCAAGCCCGTCAACACCTACGAGGCCGAGGCGCGGCGGCTGGCGCGCTTCCAGGACCACGGCCATACGCCGGGCCCGATGCAGCCGCCGCCTGAGGAACGCACAAATGAGTTTCCGCTGACCCTCGACTTGCGGTCCCCGCTCCTGCAATGAGTATGATGCGGGGGCAGGGAGAGGCGCATGGCCGAGGGCGCAGCCGAAGAGGACGACAAGGCAGGTAAGGCGCAAGGTCAACGCCAAGGTCAGCGCGAAGGCCAGCGCCGTTTCGCGCAATGGGTCCGCGACTACAGGCGCCTGCCCGGCATCCCCGACGAGTTTCTCGGCCCGGACGGCAAGCCCCGCGCGGTCTGGAGCCGCTTCTTCGATGCCTTCGGCGCGCTCGCGCCCGACGAGGTCGAGCGGCGGTTCGGCATGGCCGACCGTCATCTCCGCGAGGCCGGCGTCACCTATCGCGCGCCCGGCGAGAGCGCCGACCGGCCCTGGTCGATCAGCCATCTGCCGCTGCTGATCGACGAGGCTGACTGGAAGCAGCTGTCCGACGGCATCACCCAGCGCGCCGAGCTGCTCGAACTCGTGCTGCGCGACATCTATGGCGAGGGCCGCCTCGTCGCCGAAGGCGCGTTGCCTGCGGCCGCGATTGCCGGCAGCCCAGAATATCTCCGTCCGGTCTGCGGCGTGCCGCCGCCGGGCGGGCGCTATCTCTCGCTCTATGCCGCCGATGTCGGCCGGGGGCCTGACGGCCGCTGGTGGGTGCTCGGCGACCGCACGCAGGCGCCGTCGGGTGCGGGCTATGCGCTGGAGAACCGCCTGGTGCTCTCGCGCGCCTTCTCCGATCTCTACAAATCGATGAACGTGCCGCGCGTCGCGCCGTTCTTCGAGGCGTTTCGCGACAGTCTTCGCGCGCGCGCCGACCGCGACGAGCCGCGAATCGGCGTGCTCACGCCGGGCAGTTTCAGCGAGACCTATTTCGAGCACGCGACGCTGGCGCGCTATCTCGGCTTCCTGCTGGTCGAGGGTGACGATCTCGCCGTCAGCGACAACCATATCCACATCCGCACGGTTGCGGGCCTCAAGCGCCTCGACGTGCTGCTGCGCCGCGTCGATTCCAATTCGCTCGACCCGCTCGAGCTCGATGCCTCCTCGCGGCTCGGCGTCCCCGGCCTGATCGACGTGCTGCGCAAGGACGGCGTCGTCGTCGCCAACATGCCGGGCTCGGGCGTGCTGGAGGCGCGCGCGATGCTCGGCTTCCTGCCGGCGCTCAGCCGCCGCCTGCTCGGTGAAGAGCTGAAGATGCCGCACATCGCGACCTGGTGGTGCGGCCAGCGTTCGGCGCGCGACGAGGTGTTGTCGCGGCTCGACGAGGTTGCGATCGAAGGCGCCTATCGGCGCGGCGTCCCCGGTTTCGACAGCAACGGTCCGGTGCTGGCGAGCGAGCTCGATGCCGCCGGCCGCCGGCGCCTGAGCGACGCGATCGCTGCGCGCGGCATGGACTATGTCGGCCAGGAGGTGGTGCGGCTCTCGACCATGCCGGTATGGGAGCAGGGGCAGATCACGCCCCGTCCCTTCGTGCTGCGCGTGTTCGCAGCCGCGACGCCCGACGGCTGGGCCATCATGCCCGGCGGCTTCTGCCGGATCGCCGAGCAGCCGGATGCGCGCGCGGTGTCGATGGGCGACGGCGCGCGCTCCGCCGATGTCTGGGTGGTCTCGGACAAGCAGGTCTCGACCGCGACGCTGCTGCCGGCGGTCGACAAGGTGCGCATCCGCCGTATCGCTGGCGTGCTGCCGAGTCGCGCCGCCGACAATCTGTTCTGGCTCGGCCGCTATCTCGAACGCGCCGAGGCGACGCTGCGGCTGGTGCGGGCGCTGGGCTCGCCGAGCGGGCCCAACAAGGGCACCGCCGCCTCGCTGCAATCGGCCGAGCGTATCCAGCGCCTGCTGGTGACCTGGGGCGCGATCTCGCAGACCTCGCGGGCGGCGCCCGGCCGCATCGTCGCCGAAGCGCTGCAGAGCCCGGAGCGTTTCGGCTCGGCACTGTCGCTGGTCCGCGCGGCCCAGCGCACGGCGACCTCCTTGCGCGAGCGGCTGTCGCCCGATGCTTGGCAAGTCATCACCGAAATGGTCGAGCGGCTAGCCGTCGAGGTCGAGGACGACGACAGCGTGCTGAGCGCTGCCGAGCTGACCTTGCAGGAGCTCGCGAGCTTTGCCGGCCTTGCGCATGAGAACATGAACCGCGCCGCCGGCTGGCGCTTCCTCGATATCGGCCGCCGCACCGAGCGCGCCATCAACACCACGCGTTTTGCCCGGCAGTTTGCCTATGACGAGGCCGGCGACGAGGATCTCGATATTCTGCTGACGCTGGTGGATTGCCAGATCACCTACCGCTCGCGTTATCTGCTGGCGCCGATCCTGGCGCCGGTGCGCGACCTCGCCGTGCTCGACAGCTACAATCCGCGTTCGGTGGCGTTCCAGGTGACGGCGCTGAACGAGCATATCGCCGCGCTGCCGAGCCTGAAGGAGCACGGCCTCATCGAGAAGCCGCAGCGGCTTGCGGTCGCGCTGCAGGCGATGCTCGCGACCGCGGAGGCCGAGAGGATCGAGGTCAAGACGCTGTTCGCCCTGGAGCAGGATCTGCTCAGCCTCGCCGAGGCGGTCGGGCAGCACTACTTCCCGCACGGCCCCAATGCCAGCCGGCCGGAAAAGTTGACGGGGCTGGCGTGATCTACGATATCCGTCACGTCACCACCTACGAATACGAGAGCCCGGTCAGCTTCGCCCGCTGCACGCTGCGGCTGGAGCCGAGGAGCGGCCATGGCCAGGAGCTGATCTCGCACAAGGTCGAGATTCGTCCGCGCCCCGCGGAGCGTAGCGTCCGGCGCGATTTCTTCGGCACCCTGACCGAGAGCGTGGTGATCGAGGCCGCGCATCGCACTCTGCGCATCGATTCCCGCTCGCGCGTGAAGGTGTCGCGCCAGCCGCCGGCGCGCGCCGCTGCCAGTCCGGGCTGGGAGAGCATTCGCGACATCGCCTTCGAGGCGACGAGCCTCGGGCCGTCCTCGCCGGTCGGCTATGTCTTTGCGAGCCCGCTGGTGCCGGTGCTGGGACCCGTCAGCGCCTATGCCGCGGAAAGCTTCGCGGCCGGCGCGGGGATCCTCGCCGGGGCGGTCGATCTGATGCATCGCATCGGCACCGAATTTCGCTACGACCCGAAGGCGACGGTAATCTCGACGCCGCTCAACAGAGGTCTTCGTCAAGCGACATGGCGTCTGTCAGGATTTTGCCCATGTGATGATTGCGGGCTTGCGCGGGCTGGGCCTACCCGCGGCCTATGTCAGCGGATATTTGCGCACCATTCCGCCGGCGGGCCAGCCGCGCCTGCAGGGCGCCGATGCCACCCATGCCTGGGTGTCGCTGTGGTGCGGGGAGGAGCTTGGCTGGGTCGATTTCGATCCGACCAACGATCTTATGGTCGCCGGCGACCATATCGTGCTCGCGGTCGGCCGCGACTTTTCCGACGTTTCGCCGGTCGACGGCATCATTGTCGGCTCGCCGAAGCAGAAGCTCGACGTCGCCGTCGACGTGCTGCTGGTGGAATGATTGCCGTTTTTGCCGTCCCGGCGACGCCAGCCCGGGTGTGTCGGGCCGGCACCGCAACCGCGATACCGCGGGGCACAACCGCAACATATTTCCGTATTTTCGTTCCCGGGTTTGGCCAGTCGGCCCAAGATGGGCTAAGCTGGCCTTTGCGTCGAGGACATGAATGAGACGTCGGGAGTTGGCGTGGAACACCACCGACAAGCGGGGCTGCATCCATGATCACGTTACCGAAACTGGCGGCGGAGACCCTGGAGAAGTTGCTGGGCTCGTTCATGCGTCGTCGGTACGACGAGTCCTACGCCAGAGTGCTGGAAGGCTCGGCCCGCACGGCGATGGAATGCATCGGCAACAGCGACGCACTCTATCACAACATCGAGCATACGATGTTGGTGACGCTGGCCGCTCAGGCGATCCTGATGGGACGTAATCTCCACACGCATCTTGCGGCTGAGGACTACATCAACGTCCTGATCGCATGCCTTGCGCACGACATCGGCTATGTCCGCGGTCTGTTTCCGGAGGATGATGAAGACGGTTTCATCATCGATGATTCCGGCACCAAGGTGGCGCTGCCGCGTGGCGCTTCGGATGCCAGCCTGATGATGTATCACGTCGATCGCTCGAAACTGTTTGTGCGGCGGCGGCTGCCGCAGATCCGGGGCGTGGACAGTGAGCGCGTCGCCCGCGCCATCGAGGGCACCCGCTTCCCGGCCCGCGAAGGGCAGGAATACGACGACGACGCCTCGATCCTGCGCGCCGCCGACTTCATCGGGCAACTCGGCGATCCCAACTATCTGCGCAAGGCTAACGCGCTCTATTACGAGTTCGAAGAAGTCGGCATGAACCGCCAGCTCGGCTACGATTCGCCGGCCGACATCGTGAACCGCTATCCGCAGTTCTACTGGAACAGCGTCGCACCGCACATCCAGACCGAGATCGGCTATCTCAACAAGACCGAGATCGGTCGGCAGTGGATCGCCAACCTCTACAGCAACGTGTTCCGCGCCGAGCGTGAGATCACGTTGTCCGGGCCGCAAAAATAGCTTCGCCTCGTAATGCAACAAAAAACTGTCGCCACCGATATCCTCGATATCGCCTATCGCGAATACGGCGCGCCGGACGGCTGGCCCTGCATCATGGGCCACGGCTTTCCCTACGACGTGAACGCCTATGCCGAGACTGCGCCGATCATGGCGCAAGCGGGCGCGCGCGTGCTGGTGCCCTGGCTGCGCGGCTACGGGCCGACGCGGTTTCGCTCCGCTGCGACGTTGCGCTCCGGCGAGCAGGCGGCGCTTGGCGCCGATCTCCTGGCCTTCATGGATGCGCTTGGAATCTCGCGCGCGGTGGTCGGCGGTTACGACTGGGGCGGGCGCGCGGCCTGCGTGGTCTCGGTGCTGCATCCGGAGCGGGTGATCGGTCTCGTCTCGGGTAATTCCTACAACATCCAGAATATCGCGCGTTCGATGGAGCCGGCTTCGCCAACCGAGGAGGCGGCGCTCTGGTATCAATATCTCTTCCACAACGAACGCGGCCGCCGCGCTCTGGAGCGCAACCGGCGCGGTTTTGCGCGCCAGCTCTGGTCGATGTGGTCGCCGACATGGGCCTTCGACGACGCGACGTTCGAGACCAGCGCCATGTCGTTCGACAATCCCGATTTCGTCGATGTCGTGATCCACTCCTACCGACATCGTTACGCGCTGGTCGCGGGCGATCCCGCCTATGCCGCGATCGAGGCGAAGCTCGCCGCCCAGCCGCCGGTTCGGGTGCCGACCATCGCGATCGACGGCGACAGCGACGGCGTCAATTCCGGCACCGCGCACCATGCAGGCAAGTTCGAGGGCTTTTTCGAGCGGCGCGTCTTTGCAGGGGCCGGCCACAATTTGCCGCAGGAGCGGCCGGCCGAATGGGCGCAAGCCGTGCTCGACGTGCGGAAAGCGGCCGCATAGAGCCGGATTTCTCGTCCCGCTGTCTTGCCGCTCTCGCAGCTTCCAATTTTTCCTGATCCCGGGAACCTTTTCCAATCGCAGCCGTCCAAGCTGTGGGCCGCCTTCTGTCTGCGGTTCGTTGCAGGGGAGGTTCTCGATGAAGACGCAAACGCGCAGGCTGGAACGTGTCGCGGTCGCGCAGGCGCCGAGCGAGCGGCCTGAGAGGGCGGAGGTCGAGCAGGCGATCCGCACCATGATCCGCTGGGCCGGCGACGATCCCGCGCGCGACGGTCTGCGCGACACGCCGGACCGGGTCGCGCGCGCCTTCGAGGAGTATTTCTCCGGCTATGCGCAGGATCCGACCGAAATCCTGCAAAAGACCTTTGAGGAGATCGAAGGCTATGACGAGATGATCGTCCTGCGCGGTGTTCGCTTCGAAAGCCATTGCGAGCACCACATGGCACCGATCGTCGGCCGCGCCTGGGTGGCTTATATCCCGCAAGGGCGCGTCGTCGGCATCTCCAAGCTCGCGCGTCTCGTCGACATCTACGCCAAGCGGCTTCAGATCCAGGAGAAGATGACCGCGCAGATCGCCAACACGATCAACGATGTGCTGAGGCCCGAAGGTGTCGGGGTCATCATCAAGGCGACGCATCACTGCATGACCACGCGCGGCGCGCACAAGCCCGGGACCGATCTCGTCACCAGCCGCATGCTCGGCGTGTTCCGCGACAATGCGTTGACGCGCCAGGAGCTGCTGGGGCTGGCCAATTCGGACGATTGATCCGCGACGGCTCAAGGAGGCAACGCCATGACCGAAGACAAGAAGCCAAGCGGACCCGACTTGAGCCGAGGCGTGACGCTCGCCGAATTCAAGGACGGCAAATTGCTCGGCCATGTCGGCGAGGAAGACGTCCTGCTGGTGCAGGCCGGCAGCGAGATCTTCGCGATCGAGCCCGCCTGCAGCCACTATCACGGTCCGCTCGTCGAAGGACTGGTGGTGGGCGACACCATCCGCTGTCCCTGGCATCACGCCTGCTTCTCCTTGCGGTCAGGCGAGGCGACCCGTCCGCCGGCGCTGAATGCGCTGGCAGTGTGGGAGGTCTCGCGCGATCGGGACAAGATCGTCGTCCAGCGCAAGCACGAGGTGCCGAAGCCTTCGGTGTCTCACCGGACAGCGCCAACGCCGGAAAAATTCGTCATCATCGGCGGCGGCGCGGCGGGTTTCGCGGCGGCGCAGACGCTCCGTCGCGAGGGCTTTGCCGGCGCCATCACCATGCTCAGCAATGACAGCGCGATGCCGGTGGACCGGCCCAATCTCTCCAAGGACTACCTCGCGGGCAACGCGCCGGAGGATTGGCTGCCGCTGCGGGGCGAGGACTATTATCAGGGCGCCGGCATCGACCTCAGGCTCAACACGAATGTCGCCGCGATCGAGGCGAAGACGCGCAGCGTGACGCTGGGCAATGGCGACAGGCTGCCGTTCGACCGGCTGTTGCTCGCGACCGGCGCCGAGCCGGTCAGATTGCAGATTCCGGGTGCCGACCAGCCTCATGTCCACACGCTGCGCTCCGTCGCCGACAGCCGCGCCATCATCAAGGCGGCCGGCAGCGCCGAACGTGCACTGGTGATCGGCGCCAGCTTCATCGGCCTGGAAGTTGCGGCCTCCTTGCGGGCACGCAAGATCGAGGTGCACGTGGTCGCACCGGACGAACGGCCGATGCAGAAGGTGCTCGGTCCCGAGATGGGCGACTTCGTGCGCGCCCTGCATGAGGAGAATGGCGTCAACTTCCATCTCGATAACACCGTGGAAAAGTTGGACGGCACGCGCGCCACGTTGAAGAGCGGCGGCGTGATCGAAGCCGAACTGGTCGTGGTCGGCATCGGCGTCAAACCGCGCCTCGCGCTCGCCGAGCAGGCGGGGCTTGCGGCCGACCGGGGCGTCAGCGTGAGCGAGTATCTGGAGACCAGCATAGCCGGCATCTTCGCGGCCGGCGACATCGCGCGCTGGCCGGATCCGCATTCGCGGCAAACCATCCGCGTCGAGCACTGGGTGGTGGCGGAGCGGCAGGGCCAGACCGCGGCGCGCAACATGCTCGGCAAGCGCGAGCGTTTCGAGGCCGTGCCGTTCTTCTGGTCGCAGCACTATGACGTGCCGATCAACTATGTCGGCCACGCCGAGAGTTTTGACGATATCGCGATCGACGGCAGCATTTCCGGCAAGGACTGCCTGCTGAAGTATCGCAAGGGCGGCCGCATCCTTGCGATTGCTTCAATTTATCGGGATCTCGACAATCTCAAGGCCGAGCTGGAGATGGAGCGGACGCGCGGCTGAGGCGCCGCATCCGAACTTGATTGGCGTCAATGGTGCTGCCCGCGACGGCCACTGTGCACCGGCTGATCAGCAACTCGACGCAAGACCGCCTTGTGGAACTCCGCTGATCTGACGTGCTGGCAAAAAGCAGCACGTCGCGGCTTCCGAGTCGCGCGGCGATTATCACCGGGGAGAAACCATGAAAGCCGCTTTGGTCCTGGCTGCAGCCTTGGCTGCCTGCCTGTCCACGCCTGTCTCCGCGCAAAAATCCTACGGTCCCGGCGTCAGCGACACCGAGATCAAGATCGGCAACACCATGCCCTATAGCGGCCCCGCTTCGCCGCTCGGCATCACCGGCAGGGTGATCTCGGCCTATTTCGACGAGGTCAACGAGAAGGGCGGGATCAACGGCCGCAAGCTCAATCTCCTGTCGCTCGACGACGCCTTTTCGCCGCCGAAGACCATGGAAGCGGCGCGGCGGTTGGTCGAGGGCGACGGCGTCGCCTTCATCTTCGCGACCATGGGCACCGCGCCGAGCTCGGCGATCGCGAAATATCTCAACAGCAACAAGGTGCCGCAGCTGTTTCTGATCAGCTCGGCCTCGAAGTGGAACGACCCCGCCAACATGCCCTGGTCGATGGCGCTGCCGTGGGCGCCGAACTACACCAGCGAGGCCGCCATCGACGTCGCCTATGCCCGCGCCAAGAACCCGAATGCGCGCTTCGCGGTGCTCTATCAGAACGACGACGCCGGCAAGGAATATCTGCGCGGCGTCAAGGAGGCGCTTGGTGCCGACGCCGACAAGGCGATCGCGATGGCGTCGAGCTTCGAGGTCGCCGACCCCACCGTCGATTCCCAGGTGCTGACGCTCGCCAACACCAAGGCCGACGTCTTCATGATCTATTCGGTGACGCCGCGCGCCTGCGCCCAGGCGATCCGGAAAGCGCATGAGGTCGGCTGGCAGGCGACGCGCTTCCTCGCCTCGGGCTGCGCCAACAAGGCCACCGTGATGGTGCCGGCCGGCCTCGATGCCGGCAAGGGCGTGCTCTCGCTCGGCTCGCTCAAGCCGTTCGTCGAGGCGCCGAAGGACGATCCGGCGATGACGGCCTATATCGACTTCATGAAGAAGCGCCTGCCCAATGCCGACGTCAACAACGTCGCGGGTCTCTACGGCTACACCGTCGCCGAGGCACTGGTGGTCTTGCTGAAGCAGTGCAAGGACAATCTGACGCGCGAGAACATCATGGCGCAGGCGGCCAATTTGAAGAACGTGCCGCTGTCGCTGCTGATGCCCGGCATCACGCTCAACACCACGCCGCAGGATTTCCGCCCGATCAAGGACGGCTATATGCTCCAGTTCAACGGTAACGACTGGATCGTCGCGAGCGAGCTGCTGCGCGGCACGTGAGGGCAAGCGAGCGCCCGCTTTGGAGACACCGATGTCTCCACATCGTCATGGCCGGGCTTGTCCCGGCCATCCACGTCTTTCCCATGGCACGAAAGAACGTGGATGCCCGGGACAAGCCCGGGCATGACGACATCAGGTGTTGTGAACAGAGGAGACCGCCATGGACTTTCACCACTCCGAACGTTCGCTGGAGCTGCAGGAGCGGGTCCGTCGCTTCATGCGGACGCATGTCGAGCCGGTCGAGGAGCTCTATTACGAGCAGGTCAAGCCGGAAGCGACACGCTACAGGACGCCGCAGGTCCTTCAGGACCTGAAGCGGCTCGCGCGCGAGCAGGGGCTCTGGAACCTGTTCCTCTCCGGCGAGCACGGCCCGGGCCTCAGCAATCTCGAATATGCACCGGTGAAGGAGATCATGGGCCGCATCCTCTGGGCGCCGGAGGTGTTCAATTGCTCGGCGCCCGATGTCGGCAACATGGAGGTGCTGGCCAATTACGGCACGCCGGCACAGCAGGAGCGCTGGCTGAAGCCGCTTTTGGAGGGGCGCATCCGCTCCGGCTTCTCGATGACGGAGCCGCAGGTCGCCTCCAGCGATGCCACCAACATTCAATGCGAGATCAGACGCGACGGCGGCGACTACGTCATCAACGGCCGCAAATGGTTCACCTCCGGCGCGATGAACGAGGATTGCGAGATCCTGATCGTGATGGGCAAGACGGCGCCCGACGATCCCGACCGCCACCGCCAGCAATCCATGGTCCTGGTGCCGAAGGCGACGCCCGGCGTGCGCATCGTCCGCGACATGCTCACTTACGGCTACGACGACGCGCCGGTCGGCCATCCCGAGATTGTCTACGAGAACGTTCGCGTGCCCGCCGAGAACATCCTGCTGGGAGAGGGCCGCGGCTTCGAGATCGCGCAAGGCAGGCTTGGTCCCGGCCGCATCCATCATTGCATGCGGCTGATCGGCTGCGCCCAGCGCGCGCTCGAATTGATGTGCCAGCGTGCGGTCTCCCGCACAGCCTTCGGCAAGCCGCTTGCCGAGCAGGGCTCGGTGCGCGAGGACATCGCGCACTCGTTCTGCGAGATCGCGCAGGCGCGCTTGCTCACGCTGCAGGCCGCCGACAGGATGGACCGCGAAGGCAACAAGGCCGCGCGCGACCTGATCGCGGCCGCCAAGATCGTGGTGCCCAGCATGGCGGCCCGCGTCATCGACCGCGCCATCCAGATCCACGGGGCCGCCGGCGTCTCGCAGGATACTTTCCTCGCGCGCGCCTATGTCTACGCCCGCTTCATCCGCATCGGCGACGGGCCGGACCAGGTGCATCTGGCCGCGGTGGGGAAGGAACTGATCAAGCGCGGCGGGGTGATGGGCTGAGCAACGCCATCACTAACCGCCCTATTTCTTCTTTCCCGCGCCAAGCAAGGCGGCATGAACCCCTTGCCGGCGGCGTCCTTGACCACCGTCACTGGACCAAATGTGCGAGCCGAAGCGGCCTGAATGCGGCGCGCAGCTCGGCGGAGAAAAGCGCCGGCTGCTCCCAGGCAGCAAAATGACCGCCTTTGTCGACCTCGTGGAAGTAGGTCAGGTTGCGATAGGCCCGACGGGCCCACGTCTCCGGGGCTTGATAGCTCTCGCCCGGGAATACCGTGATGGCCACCGGCAGCGAGATCTCCGCGGTCTTCTCCGGACCTGCAAGGGCGGGACTGCGCCCGCTATATTCCCAGTAAAGGCGCGCCGAGGAGGTGGCGCTGTTCGTCAACCAGTACAGCGTGATGTCGTCCAGCACCTCGTCGCGGGACTTTTCGGAGTCGGTGTCGTCGAATTTCCAATGCGTGAAGCCGGGATGTCCGAGCATCCAGGCCGCCAGGCCCGCGGGAGAATCCGTCAAGCCGTAGCCGATCGTTTGCGGCCTCGTTCCCATCATCAGCGCGTAGGACCGGTTGCCCATCTTGCCCGCCGCACTGAATGCATCGAACGCTGCGCGTTCGCTAGCGGAAAGGTCTGCTGGGGCGGGCCCGCCGGCCGCGAGGATCGCGGCGATATCGGGCGGCACGATCGCCGGCAAATTGATATGGATGCCGAGCAAACCTGCCGGCGCCAGCCGTGCCATTGCACTCGAGACCGGCGAGCCCCAGTCGCCGCCCTGGGCGACATAGTGGGTGTAGCCCAGGCGCTTCATCAGTTCTGCCCAGATGCGCGCCGTGCGGTCAGGACCCCAACCGGTATCGACCGGTTTGCCGGAGAAGCCATAGCCGGGCATCGAGGGAATCACGACGTCGAACGCGTCTTCAGGCCGCCCCGCATGGGCCGTTGGATCGGTGAGTGGATCGATCAGCTTGAGCTGCTCGAAAACCGATCCCGGCCAGCCATGGGTTATGACGACAGGCAGGGCATTGGGATGTTTGGAGCGGACATGAATGAAGTGAATATCGATGCCGTCGATGTTGGTGATGAACTGCGGAAGTCGATTCATCCTCGCTTCGATCTTGCGCCAGTCGTAGGCCGTCCCCCAATAGTTGACGAGGGGCTGGAGCTTCGCCAGCGGGATACCTTGGGACTGATCGGAAACAGTCTCGCGATCAGGCCATCGCGTCGCCAACACGCGCCGCCGAAGCTCGACAAGGTCCTCCTCCGGCACGGCAATGTGGAAGGGGCGAATTGTGCTTTCGCCCGCGGCCGCCGCTCCACGCAGCGGAAACACGCTCGTGGAAATCACCGCTGCAATTCCAATCGCTGCGGTGCTCAAAAGCGCGCGCCGGCTTCTGTCGATGGTGTTCTCGGAATTGTATGGCATCGGCATGGGACACCTTCCTGGCTTCAGGCGATCGGAGCCTGCGGAGCAGGGCAGTCCTTCGTCTGGCTCTGCAACATGGCTCGGAAGCTGGCCAATGGCTCGTTAAGGCTTGTTAGATGCTGTGAGCAGTTGCGACTGATGCCGGGCAAGTGAAGGAAGACAAGTTCAGCATTTCTGTCCCATGTCCGCCGACAAGGACGGAGTGGACAAGCTGATCGGATCTGTGCGTCAGTTCGTTGTCCATGAACGCGTTCGGCAGCGGGCCTTGCTGCGCGAGGACATCGCAAACTCCCACTGCGACGTCGCGCAAGCAAGCTTCTCACGCTAGGTGGCGGCCTCCGTCGCTGCGACGATCGCTTCTGCAAAAACAACGCCGATGAGAATCAAACGGCGGTCAGGCAGGCGAGCGCACGGATTGTCTTGATTAGTGGCGCTGTGAGAATCATGTCGTCGCACTTATTTCACTGTCGCTCTCGTCGTCATGCTGTTGACGCAATGTCTGTCTTAGACGGCGACAAGTAAAACACGTGCTGGAACTGTTGGGGTTCCTACAAACGGTTCCGGAGCCAGGGGTTGGCTCGATCCGCAAAACGAATTGCGGCATCGGAACCAAACGATCGAAAATCACAGGAGATATAATGGTGTTCCGCTCGAGCGCCGCAATTTGCGGCGCCGTGATTGCGCTTGCTGTTTCGGTTTCTATTGCCCGATGTGAAGCTGGTGGGGTTCACTCAAACGCTGTCGACGATGCCGCTTCCGGGGAAGCGATCGTTGGCGCGGCATCCATGTACAATCCGTTCAAGCCGGGCAAAGAGGAGGGCGGCCCGAAGACGGCTTCCGGCGAGCGCTATGATCCCTCGGTCTGGTCGGCTGCCATCAAGACGAGCTTGCGTAAGAAATTCGGTGGGGTCCAATTTGGCGCGAAGCCGAAATACGCCCTCGTCGAAGCCGTCGGCAAGAAGGTCATCGTCAGGATAAATGATGTGGGACCGCTAAGGCCTGGCCGCATCATCGACTTCAATGAGCGGACCATGCGCCATTTCGATCCGAGCCTTGAGCGTGGGGTCATTCCTGACGTCAAAGTCCGGCCGCTTGCCGGCGGCGATTGGACCCCTGGACCGGTTGGCTGAACCGTCGCACTGGGAGGTCGCGCAGCACGGCCCTTCCAGAAGTTGAGAAGGCCTCGATGGCTCTCCATGCTGTCGGCAAGGCGTTGCTCGCCGGTGCGACGGTGGTCGGATGTTTTGGGAAAACCGACACACCTCCATGCTCGACCAAAGCCGAATAGCGGGTTGAAATCTGCGCGTCTAGATTGAAAGACGGAAAGGCAGGTGGGGCGGGCAGCCGTTGCTCCAGCGGTCTTCATCAACTTGCTTTTTCCGACGGTTTCTATCTGCGTTCTACGTCCACGCATGTTCGCCAATATCGTTGTCATTGCGAGGTCGTGCCGCTGGAGCGGTGTGCGATTGCACGTAACCATGGAGAACGCAGATGAGCAGCTTCCCTTGGCACTTCCCTTGGCGCTTGTGGCAAAAGCACAAGAACAAATCTCTGGACAATGCAAAGTCTCCTTCGGACAAGGCGGAGCCTTCTTCCGAACAGTTCGAAGGCAGGGGTCGGCGACACCTGCTGCAGGCGCTATCCGTCTTCGCCGCCGGTAGCGCGTTGGGGGAGATGTCAAACCCCGCCGAAGCAAAAGACTCCAGTGATTTGCCACCTCCAAGACGTGCATTGACCGGCCGCGATGCAGCCGGCAAGTCGGTGTTGAAGTCTTTTGAGGTGACTCCAAAGCTGGTGGAAATCGATGCCAATCCAGGACTGACTTTCTATGAGCTGTACATGACTGAGGGAGTGCCAGGACTGAGCGGACTGGAGCCGGATCCGATGTCGGCAGGAACGAAGGCCTTTCCAGGCCCTGAGGGGACCATCTTTCGATTGATCTCGTATCCGCCGAAGCGCCCGGAAGGTTGGAAGCCGCCGCCCGGAGTTACTTTCGAGAGTGGGCTTAGAGAAATGTCGGACAAGATCCCCGGCATGGGAGACCATTTTGAGCGCGGCGCCCCAGGGATGCACACATCGGATACCATAGACTACGGAGTCGTGGTTCGCGGCGAGATGACGCTGGAATTGGACGACGGACAGAAGGTCCATTTGCGTCAGGGTGATTGCATCGTGCAAAACGGAACGCGCCATCGCTGGCGCAACCCATTGCCCGAACCCTGTCTCATGGCGTTTGTCTCGATCGGCGGGAAGCGCGCCTGAGACGTGGAGACGCGGCCTCTTGGGCTGAAAGCAGCCACGTCTAGCGTACAAACTGCTAAGCGGCCGTGATCTTCGAAGCCGGGCCTTCGGCTCCAGTGCCAAGGGAGTCCACACCTGTCGCCTCTATGCAGAGTCTGAGCGCTCCGCCCAGAGTTGCAGCAGCCAGATCCGCCTTGGCACCTTCCCGCAGGCTTTCCAGCGCCGCTGGGTCGATGTCCTTCATCCAGCAACCCAGAATGATTGTAGCCTTCGGCAATTTACGGCGAAGCCGTCGCACCGAGTAACGCATATGAGCAGGACTACTTGCGTCCATATAGACAAGACAGGCAATGGCGACCCCGGCGGTCTCCAGCCGGAAGATATTCGCCGTCGATAATGCTCCCGCTGCTTCAACTCGCGCCGACAAGCCATGCGCATCCGTCAGTTGCGCCAGCATGATCGCAGCCGCTTCGTCGATCGGATTTCGTCCAGCCAAGCAGAGCACGGGATGATCGCCTTGCCATTCAGAAGGCAAGTCCTCCTTGCGCAGCACCCGCAGACTCTCATAAGGCGCGTCCTCAGCCACGCCCTCTATGGCAGATGTAGCTTCGACATCTGTGGTCGGGTTGACCTTCAGCGACGGACGCTCATCCTGCTCCGAAATGTTATTGGCAAATTCCTGGACCGCATCCCTGATTTTGGTCAGCCGGTCGGGAGCCAGAGCGCCGCGCTCGGCATCTGCTTGAGCCAGTTGCAGTCCTCGCAGGGCTACTTCGTCGTAATAGGAGCTAAGAGATCGCTCCTTCAAGAACTCCTCTGCTTTTGCCGAAGCTTCTGTCGGATCGCCGGCGAGCATCCGCTGATAGAATATCTCAGGCGGAGAGAGCGCTGGTCGGTCTCCAAACATGACGTCGAGGAACTCCAGGCGCTCGACATGGCGGCCCAGGACGACCAGACACACGGTAAGGGGTGTCGCCAGAACGAGGCCGATTGGACCCCAGAGCGCCGTCCAGAACGTCGCGGAAGCCACAACGGCCACCGGCGATAGTCCCGTGCTGTGTCCATAGACCATCGGCTCCAGCACATGGCCGACGATTGGTTCTACCACCACGAACAGCGCGATCGTCCAAAGCAGCATCGTCCAGGTTGGATCGACCGCAACCGCAAGAGCGAGAGGGAAGGCGGCGGCGATGACCGCCCCAATGTAAGGCACGAAGCGCAGCACTGCTGCCAGAATACCCCACAGGATCGCGCTTGGAACGCCGATCAGCCAAAGACCCATTCCGATGATGATGCCGAAGCCCCCGTTCACGAGAAGCTGGATAAGGAAAAGCCGGCTGAGACGGCTCGCCGCGTCATCAAGGGCAGCCGTGGTGCGCTGCAGGTCATCCGAACCGGCCAGCCTGATCAGGCGATTACGAAGATCCTCGCGCTGAAGCAAAATGAAGATCACGAATATGACGATGATCCCGGTCGTTGCGAGCGGATGAAGCAATGGTGAAATCAGTGTTTGCAAGCTCTCCAGCGCGCCCGGATCGGGCTGGAGCACTTCCACAGGAACGGGCTTCGGCGGGGCCGCTTTCGGAGCTGCTATGGTCCCCAACGAATTCGCGGCCTCCTTGGGCTTGTCGAGTTCTTTGCTGAGGTCCTTCAACATGCTGGAAGCCCGCTCGAGCGTGCCTCGACCGGCGGTCGTCTCACGGAAGGATTGGATCTTCTCGCTTATTGTGGACTGATATCGCGGCAAATCGCCGGCCAGCTGCGCGAGTTGGGTAGCGAGCAGGCTGCCCATCGCAAATATGAACGCGAAGGCGATCACGACCACGCTCACCACAGCCAAACTGCGTGGAATGCGCAGACGCTGAACCAGTCGAACCAGGGGCGCCAGCACGAAGCTGAGCAAGACGGCCAGCGCTATTGGAATGATGATCTCGCGACCGTAATAGAGCACCATGACAATGATCGCGGCGAGAATAGCCATCGCCACGGCGCTCAATAGCGAAATCAGTTCTTCCGGTGTTCGTGCTTTGAATGGCTGCCTGATCACAGCTCCTCGCTAGGCCGGGAAAAGCGGCGAGTTTGTTGAGGGTCCGGTGAGTTCGGACGGCACATCTTTGGGAAGGTCGTCCAGTCCTGACATGAAGCGAGCTGTCGAAGTCGGTGCATGAGCTTCAGGCCGGTTTGCGAGCCGGTCACAACTGACCAAGCCCGATCGGCTAGGGCTACGATCCCGACGGGTACGCATTGTTGCCATGAGCATCTGGAGCTAACGATGGTGCGCTAACGGCGGCATTGAATCGGGAGCGCCAAGCCACGTTGGGAATGAACATGTCACGCCGGGTTTAGTTCCGCGCGCTGCTCCAAGAGCGCGGTATGGCGCCCCGCTTCAGCTCGCGATAGCGACTCGGCGTGCGATCTTTCCGGCCTGCTTCCCGCCGAAAAGCCTGAGCATTCGGGCCGCTTCCAAGGATCACTGTCTCCTGCATCGCTTCCGCTAAAGCTAGATGGTGGCGATAGCAAAAAGCCGCGGACTGCTCCGCGGCTCTGGTTCACAGGGAGGCGGCCTCAGCCAGCCTTCGGCTTCTCACGATCTGCCGGCGCAGCGCGAAAGCTCCAACATTGACATCATGCCAGTGTTTTGCCCGACGAGTCAAATATCATTTCGTAAAATACGAATAGCTTTCGGCGTAGCCAAGCCATTGATATCGCTATCCCCGGCTACTGTGCATGGGGTTGTTTTCGCGCTTTTTGATGGAGCGACCCCAACGCCGGCGCCGCTGGCGATGGACGTGCTGCTACCCCGCCTTGGCGACGCGGCCGTCCGCCGCGCCTGAGCGCAGGTTCTGGAAGAACTTCTCCACCTCGCGCGACAGCGTCTCCGCCGTCTCGGTCACGCTGCTCGCAGCCGTCAGCACCGAGGAAGCCGCAGTATCGGTCTCGCCGATGGCATCGCGGAGCGAGCTGATGTTGGCGACGAGGGTCTCGTTGCCTTGGGCCGCCGATTGCGCGTTAGACGAGATCTCGCGCGTGGCGGCGTCCTGCTGGCCGATGGCGCCGGCGATCGCCGAGGTGACGTCGTTGATCTCGCGCACCGCGCCGCCGATCTCGCGGACGGCGTCGACCGCGTTGCGGGTCGAGGACTGGATCATCGAGACGTTCTCGCTGATGTCGGCGGTCGCCTTTGCGGTCTGGCCCGCGAGTGCCTTCACTTCATGCGCGACGACGGCAAAGCCGCGGCCGGCATCGCCTGCGCGCGCGGCCTCGATGGTGGCATTGAGCGCGAGCAGATTGGTCTGCTCGGCGATCGCCTGGATCAGGCTGAGCACGCCGTCGATGCGTTGCGTGGCTGCGGCCAGGCTCTCGATCTCGGCGATCGATTTCTCGGTGCGCTGGCCGGTCTGCTCGACCGCGCTGGCGGATTGCCGCACCTGCCGGCCGATCTCCACCACCGACGCCGACAGCTCCTCGGCCGCGCCTGCCACCGCCGTGACGTTGTGCGAGGCCTGTTCGGTGGCGTTCGCCGCCGTGCCGGCGCGGCTGCTCGCGTCCGCGGTGACGCGGGTGATGGTCTGCGCCGTCTCGCGCATCACGGAGGCGTTGTCGCTGAGGCCGCGCATGATCGCGCCGATCGCCTCGCGAAACGCGTCGACGGATTGCTCGATGTGGCGGGCGCGCTCCTCGCGCGCGGCGGAGTCCTGCGAGACCTGCGAGGCGAGATTGCGGTTACGCTCCATCGCGTCCTGGAAGATCTGGATCGCGCGTGCAAGTGCGCCGATCTCGTCGGCGCGGTCAGAGTGGGGCACCACGACGTTCTCGGCGCCGTCAGCGACCTGCTTGATGGTCGCGGTGATGGCGGAGAGGGGGCGTGCGATCGAGCGGGCGATGATGACGATGCCGATCACGACGAGGGCGAGCGCCACGCCGGCGAGGCAGGTCAGGACGAAGGACAGTGTGCGATTGGTCTCGGTCTCGTGCGCGATTTGCCTCGCGCGCTCGGCATAGACCTTGGACAGCGCCTCGAGATCCTTGTTCAGCGCCGAGCGCACGGCGCGGTTGGCGTCGTTGTCGCCCCATTCGCGGCCCGCGGCCGCATTGATCTCGACGCCGCGGCGCACCAGCTCCTTGCGAAACTCGACGAACTGCTCGATGCGCTTCTTGAAGGTGGCGAACTGCTCGGCATCGTCAGCCTTGACGATGGTCTCCCAGCGCTTCACGACGTCGAGGATCTGGGCGTTGAACTTGAGCAGGCCCTCGCCGTATTTCTTTACCACGGCGGGCTCGGTCGACATGTAGACGCCGCGCGATTCCATCACGACCGCATAGACCAGCGAGTTGACCCGCTCGACGTTCAGCGCGGCGGCGTTCGCGGTCTCGATCGCGGTGGTCAGCTCGGCACCGCGGCGGCTGTTGTAGTCGGACAGCATCGCGATCGCCGCCGTGAGCAGCGCGAACAGCGCGAAGATCGCGTAGAGCTTGTTGGCAAGCGTGAAGCGGCCGGCAAGGCCGGCGGCATTCCCAGATTGATCGGTTGTCATGGTTTTCAGGGGCCCGAATGGCCGGGAGCGGCCGGAGAGCGCGGTCGTGCAAACTATTGCAAAACTATGCAGAATGAAGATGGACGCAGCGTTAACGCCGGGTTTGGCCCGCTTTGCCCTCGGCCGAAGGAAAGGTAGATATTTCAGCGTCTTGATCTGAAGGTATAGTCTTGGGATCGCCCTGGAGTCGGCCTCTGGCCGACGAACCCCGGAGAGACCTTTGGTCTACCGCCACACCATCGACGCAACGACCTACACGTTCCCGGATTTGCGCGACCTGCTCGCCAAGGCGACGCCGCCGCGCTCCGGCGACCGGCTGGCCGGGATCGCCGCCGCCAGTGCCGAACAGATGATCGCGGCGCGGATGGCGCTGGCCGACGTCCCGCTCGGGCAGTTTTTGCAGGAAGCCGTCATCCCCTATGAGACCGACGAGGTCACCCGCCTCGTCATCGACAGCCACGACGCCAAGGCCTTCGTGCCGGTGGCCTCGCTGACGGTCGGCGCCTTCCGCGACTGGCTGCTGTCGGACGCCGCGACGCCCGAAATCCTGCGCAAGCTGGCGGGCGGCATCACCCCGGAGATGGCCGCCGCGGTCTCGAAACTGATGCGCAACCAGGATCTGATCCTGGCGGCGCGGAAATGCGAGGTCACCACCGCTTTCCGCAACACCATCGGCCTGAAGGGCCGGATGAGCACCCGGCTCCAGCCCAATCATCCCTTCGACGACGCCAGGGGCATCACCGCCTCCGTCCTGGACGGCATCCTGCTCGGCGCCGGCGATGCCTGCATCGGCATCAACCCGGCGAGCGACGACCCGGCCGTGATCGGCCAATTGCTGCGGCTGCTCGACGAGGTCATCGCGCGGCTGAAGATCCCGACCCAGGGCTGCGTGCTGACCCATGTCACCACCACCCTGTCGCTGATCGGGCAGGGCGTGCCGGTCGACCTCGTGTTCCAGTCGGTCGCCGGCACTGAGGCTGCCAACCGCAGTTTTGGCATCGACCTCGCGCTTCTCAAGGAGGCGCAGGAGGCTGGATTGTCGCAGAAGCGCGGCACGGTCGGGCAGAACGTGATGTATTTCGAGACCGGGCAGGGCTCGGCGCTGTCGGCCAATGCCCATCACGGCGTCGACCAGCAGACCTGCGAGGCGCGCGCCTATGCGGTCGCCCGCGCCTTTGCGCCCCTCCTGGTCAACAGCGTGGTCGGCTTCATCGGCCCGGAATATCTCTACGACGGCAAGGAAATCATCCGGGCCGGGCTGGAGGATCACTTTTGCGGCAAGCTGCTCGGCCTGCCGCTCGGGATCGACATCTGCTACACCAACCACGCCGAGGCGGACCAGGACGACATGGACAATCTGCTGACGCTGCTCGCCGCCGCCGGCGTCACCTTCATCATGGGCGTTCCCGGCGCCGATGACGTCATGCTGAACTATCAGTCCACGTCTTTTCACGACGCGCTCTATGTCCGCGACGTCTTTGGATTGCGCCGCGCGCCGGAGTTCGACGATTGGCTGGTGCGGTCCGGCATTGCGGGCGCTGACTTCCGTCTTGCCGGCGATGCAGGCCTGCTGCCCGATTTTGCGTCACGGCTGATCGCGTGACGCGGCGGAGCACCCGGCGGCCCGAGGAAACCATTGATGCCCTAGGGAATTAGGCTCATGCCACAATATTGAGAAATTCCGGCGGCAGCATTACGCTATGTGTCTGTCTGGCAATTTCCGCGGCTAAGTCGAGCGTGGCGGGGGAGCTTTGATGCGAGCTGAAAGTAACGGGACGTCCCGGCGGATTCTCTGCGTGTTTCCGCGATACACATCGTCGTTCGGGACGTTCGAGCATTCCTACCCCCTGACCGATGGCGTCCGCGCCTTCATGCCGCCGCAGGGACTTTTGCTGCTCGCGGCCTATCTGCCCGAGGAGTGGCAGGTCAAATTCGTCGACGAGAACCTTCGCCGTACGACAAGGGAAGAGTTCGAATGGGCGGAGGCGGTCTTCGTCAGCGGCATGCACATCCAGCGCCAGCAGATGAACGACATCTGCCGCCGTGCCCATGAATTCGACCTGCCGGTCGCGCTCGGCGGTCCCTCCGTCAGCGCCTGCCCGGATTACTATCCCTCCTTCGACTATCTCCATGTCGGCGAGCTCGGCGACGCCACCAATCAGCTGCTCGAGATCTTGTCGCGCGATACCTCGCGTCCGGAAGCGCAGGTGGTGCTGACCACCAAGGACCGCGTGCCGATGACGGAGTTTCCGATCCCGGCCTATGAGCTCGCCGACGTGAAGAAATACTTCCTCGGCAGCATCCAGTATTCCAGCGGCTGTCCCTATCAGTGCGAGTTCTGCGACATCCCCGGCCTTTACGGCCGCAATCCGCGCCTCAAGTCGCCGGAGCAGATCATCGCCGAGCTCGACCGCCTGCGCGAATGCGGCATGACCGACACGGTGTATTTCGTCGACGACAATTTCATCGGCAACCGCAAGGCGGCGCTGGACCTCCTGCCGCATCTGATCGAATGGCAGAAGAGGACCGGCTACATGGTGCGGCTCGCCTGCGAGGCGACGCTCAACATCGCGAAGCGGCCGGAAATCCTCGAGAAGATGCGCGAGGCCTATTTCGTCACCATCTTCTGCGGCATCGAGACACCCGACCCCGATGCGCTGAAGGCGATGCACAAGGACCACAACATGATGGTCCCGATCCTCGAGGGCGTGCAAACCATCAACTCCTACGGCATGGAGGTCGTGTCCGGCATCATCATGGGGCTCGATACCGACAAGCCGAACACGTCGGAGGCGCTGCTCGCCTTCGTCGAGGATTCCCGAATTCCGCTGCTCACGATCAACCTGCTTCAGGCGCTGCCGAAGACGCCGCTGTGGGACCGTCTGGAGCGCGAGGGACGCCTGGTCGAGGACGACGGCCGCGATTCCAACGTCAATTTCCTGTTGCCCTACGACGACGTCGTCGCGTCCTGGAAGCACGCCATGGCCGTCGCCTACGAGCCCGAGAAGGTCTACGCGCGCTTCCAGTATCAATGCGACCACGTTTACGTGCACCGCTTGAAGATGCCGAAACCGGACGAGATGAAGACCTGGCCCAACATCAGGCGCGGCCTCGTCATGCTGCGAAACATATTCTGGAAGGTCGGCGTGCTCGGCGACTACAAGCGCGTGTTCTGGAAGTTCGCGCTGGGCCGCATCAAGCACCGCGATCTCGAAGGCCTGATCGGCTGCACCCTGATCGCGCACCATCTCATCACCTTTGCGCGGGCGGCCTCGACCGGCCAGCAGAACGCCTCGAACTATTCGATCCGGCTACGCGAGGCCTCCGTCCCCGCCGAATGACACAACATGTCTGATCCGGCTATCCCGCGTCGTCCGACCCTCGATCTGCGGTCGCTCACGCCCGCGCGCGTCGCGCTCGGGCGCAGCGGCGCGAGCCTGCCGACGCGGGCACTGCTCGATTTCACGCTGGACCATGCCCGCGCCCGTGATGCCGTGCATGCCGTGTTCGATGCACCGCGGCTGGTCGCGGATCTCCGCGCGCTTGGCCTCGTCGTCACCGCGGCGAACAGCCGGGCGGTCGACCGCAGAGACTATCTGCGGCGGCCCGATCTGGGCAGACGGCTCGATGCCGGATCAGTCGAGGCCCTGACGCGGAGCGCCTCGGAGCCGTGCCAACTCGCGGTCGTGATTGGCGATGGGCTGTCGGCGGCGGCGGTCCACGCCCATGCGGTCGCGCTGGTGATGCGCCTGCTGCCGTTGCTCGCAGCCGACGATGGTGTCGCGATCGGCCATGTCGTCGTCGCCTCAGGCGCGCGCGTCGCGCTGGGTGACGAGATCGGCGCCATTCTCGGCGCGCGCATGGTCGTGATGCTGATCGGCGAGCGGCCGGGACTGTCGGCGCCCGACAGTCTCGGCGCCTATCTGACTTTCGCCCCGAAGCCTGATCGCACCGATGCCGAGCGCAACTGCGTGTCGAACATCCACAAGACCGGGTTGAGCTATGACGAGGCTGCCTTCAAGATCGCCTGGCTGGTCCGCGAGGGGCTCGCGCGGGAAGCGACCGGTGTGGCGCTGAAGGACGAGAGCGCGGACCGCGCGCCGCGTCGAATTGGCACGGCTTTGCCCGAATGAAGGGCATTAAGGCAAAATCGCCACATCTTGATCGATTCGGCCACACTCCGCCTGCTTGCGAGAAGGGTGATTGACCTGCTAAACCCCTCGCGGCGATTTTCTGCGCATTTTCAAAGGGCAAGCCTCCCATTGGTATGGCATTTTCAAGCCGTTCGCGGGGCGCGACAAGCTCACAGACCCGAGCTGATTTAGGAACTGGACAAGGCATGCTCGAAAAGCACAGCGAGAGTGAGGTTCATGTCGACAAGGTCGAGCAGGGACCTGCGTCCTCGATCGCCTTCGGGCTGGAGCGCATCGGGCTGTTCGCCGTCCGGGCGCCCATCGTCTCCTGCATCGTCCTGGTCGTCCTGATCGTCGGCGCCGTGTTCGGCATCCACCGGATCAAGATCGACGATTCGCTGTCGCAGCTGTTCCGGTCCAACACGCCGGAATTCCGCCAGTACGAAGCGGTGACCAAGAAGTTCCCAGCTGAGGAATTCGACGTCCTCGTCGTGGTCGAGGGCAAGACCCTGCTGGCGCGGAACAACCTCGAGAAGCTGCGCGACTTCGTCACCGACATGCAGCTGGTCGAGGGGACGCGCGGACTGGTCTCGCTGTTCTCCGCGCGTCAGGCGCCGGCGCCGGGCAAGCTTCCCGCCGCGCTGTTCCCGCCCGAGCTGCCCGAGGGCGCGGCCTATGACAAGTTCATCGAGGGCGTCAAAGCCAACGAGATCATCCGCGGCAAGCTGTTGTCCGAGGACGGCACGCTGGCGCTGATCGTGCTGTCGCTCGATCCGGAGGTGGTCGCCTCCAACAAGCTGACCAAGACCGTCGCCGACATCCGCGCGCTGATGAAGGAAGACCTCGGCGACACCGGGCTCAACGTGCAGCTTTCCGGCGTGCCGGTGATGCAGCTCGAGATCCGCAACGCGGTCGAGCGCGACGGGCTCACCTACAACATCCTCGGCATTCTCGCCGGCTGTGTCATCGCCATCATCTTCTTCCGCAAGATCTCGTTCATGGTGGCGGCGGCGTTCCCGCCGATGATCGCGATCCTGCTGGCGCTCGGTGCGCTCGGCTGGGCCAATTTCAATCTCAACATGTTCCTGAACGTGATGACGCCGCTTATCATGGTCATCAGCTTCTCGGACTCGATGCAGCTCACCTTCGCCGCGCGCGACCGGCTGATCGCGGGCCAGGACAAGTTCACGGCATTCAAAAACGCGGTGCTGGTGGTGGGACCGGCCTGCGTGCTGACGCACGGCACCGCCGGCATTTCCTTCATCGCGCTCCAGTTCTCCGACTCCGATCTGATCCGCAAGTTCGGCGAGGCGGGTCTCGCGGCCACCATCATCGCGCTGGTCGCGGTGTTGTCGCTGGTGCCGGTGTTCGGCGTGCTGTTGGTGCGCAACGAGAAGGTCTTTGCGACCAAGTTCCAGAGCGCGGATGCCGGCGTGCAGGCGCTGCGTAATTTCTGTTACTGGATCGCGGTGCGCATGGTGGGCCGTCCCGGCCTGTTCAGCCTGATCGCGGTGGTGTTCGTGGCGGGCCTCGGCGTCATCTACGCCAATCTGGAGCCGCGCTACCGGCTCGCCGACCAGGTGCCGGACAAGCGCCAGGCGGTCGCCGCTAGCGACCGGCTCGACGCCAAGCTCACCGGCGCCAACCCGGTCAACGTTCTGATCCAGTTCCCCAAGGGTGAATCGCTCTATTCGCCGGAGACGCTGCAGACCATCGCCGACGTGCACGCGACGGTGGAGAAGGCAGCCGGTGTCGGCAATGTCTGGTCGGTCGAGACCCTGCGCCGCTGGCTCGCGGACAAGGCCGGCAGCGCCGACGTGGCCACCCTGAAGGAATATGTCAGCGTCATTCCGGAGCATCTGGTGCGCCGGTTCATCGATGCCGAGCAGGACGCCGTCGTGGTCGCAGGTCGCGTGCCGGACAAGGATTCCAGCCAGCTCCTGCCGATCGTCGACAAGCTCGATACCGAGCTCGACGCCGTCCGCAAGAAGCATCCCGGTTATGAAGTAGCGGTCACGGGTCTTGCCGCGATTGCCGCGCGCAACTCGGCCGGCATGATCGAGAAGCTCAACCGCGGGCTCACCGTCGAATTCGCGCTGGTCGCGATCTTCATCGGCCTGGCCTTCCGCTCCTGGGTGGTGATGTTCGCCTGCATCCTGCCGGGCATCTTCCCCGTCGTGATGTCGGGAACGGTGCTGTGGGCGATGGGCGAGGGACTGCAATTCGCCAGTGTCGTGGCTCTGACCGTTTCGTTTGGCCTGGGCTTAAGCGCCACCATCCACTTCCTCAACCGCCTCAGGCTCGAGAGCAAGCCGGGCGTCGGCTCGGCGCTCGCGGTGGAGCGCGCGACCGTGCTGGTCGGCCCGGCATTGATCCTGACCACGCTGGTGCTCGCCTGCGGTCTCGTCGTCACGGTGTTCTCCGACCTGCCGTCGCTGCGGCTGTTCGGCTGGCTCAGCGCCTTCTCGATGGTGATGGCGCTCGTCGCCGACCTCTTCATCCTGCGGCCGACGGCAATGTGGCTGATCAATCTGCACGCCAAGCTTCAGGGCACCGACAAGCCGGCGATCTGAGCGGCTTCATTCATCAGGCATGAAGTCTGCACGGTCCGGGCGACTGCGCTGCGTCTCCGAAAAACAACAAAGCCCCGGTTCGCGAGAACCGGGGCTTGCTGCTTTCGAAGCGGTAAGAGCTGTCAGCCCTTTGTCATCGTGATGTTGACGCCGCGAATCTCGCCCTTGGATGAGATCTGCACCGTCTGCTTCGTGCCGTTGGTGCGCAGCGACAGATTGGCGGCAAAGCCGTTGGCCTCGACGAACACCTCGATCTGGCCGCCACCGGCGGTGCCCTGGAGATTGCCGAAAATGTTGCGGTTGGTCTCGCTCCAATTGCCGGAGATCCGCTCGCCCTGGCTGGTCACGTCGCTGGTGAGGTCGAACTTGTAGCTGTCGGACGCGCAGTGCAGCGCCTGCTTGAGGCTGAGACCGGTGCCGGCAACCTTGTAGTCAGCCTTGCAGCGGATGCGCTCGGTGGAGCCGTCGGACAGCGACACCGTACCCGTGCCGGTCCACGCGCCCTCGAAACCTGCAAACGGTCCGGACGACTGAGCCTGACTTGTCGAAACCGAGAAGAGCAGCACAGCGCCGATGCCGGCCGCCTTGATTGCCAGTTCAGATCGCCCAAAGAATTTCATCTTCAAAATATCCCGTTTTTGGAACGACGTCCGCTTATCACTAAGAACGTCTCGCCACATCGAAGGTTTAGTGTTCCGAGCCTGTGTCAGGTTCAATGGCCGGCCGCCCACATGTCGGCATCGCGAAGCGCGCTTGCCATGGTTGGCCTGCGGATTCTCTGCGTTTCGGCATGTTTCTGGCGGCCAAGGCGGGATGGAGAGATGCAGCTCTGCAACAGGTGCGCAGCAAAACGCGGCGCACCTGGATTATGACGTAGTATCAGTCTCTTACATTTGTCAGAGAAGGCGCAGGGAAGACCTGATTTGGTGGACGTGGCGCCAATTTGGCCGCATTTGCCAGTGCTTGTGCCTTCTCCGAGGCCGCTACTCCCGCGGCGACTTGCCATCAGAGCAATCCGTTCCGGTCGTCGCCCAGTGCTGCCCGGGATTGGTGCGATTCTGCCGTCAGAATGAAGGAATACAATGCGTAAGCTTCTCGTCGCTCTCACCTTGCTGTCGGCCTCACTCTCGACCGCAGCGTTCGCCCAGCAAGGGCGCGGCACCGACGCCGAGCAGAAGGCCTGCTCGCGCGATGTGCAGAAGCTCTGCCGTCCGGTCATCGACCAGGGCGATTTCACCATCCTGGCCTGCCTCAAGGAGAACCGGGCCAAGATCTCGCAGGCCTGCGACCAGGTCCTGAAGAACCACAACCAGTAAGCTCGGCCACTGGCCCACAAAAGGCGGCCCCTGGGGCCGCCTTTTCGGACCTGATTCGCAAAGGGCAGCCATCGAGAGACAGGATTGGTTTTGCGGCCGTATTCCCCTATATGGGGGCCGCGGCGGCACCGCCGGCACGGGCTAGCGAGCGAAAAAGCCCTTCCTGTCCAAACGATTGTAGACCAGCCCTCGATGACCTCTGCGAGCGAATTGCGATCCGGCAAGGGTGAGCGCGACGAGAATTTTCCCGTCGCGTCCTGGATCATTCATCCGCGTCATCGCGCGCTGATCCTGGCGTATTACAATTTCGTCCGCACCGCCGACGACATCGCCGACCACGCCACGCTGCCGCCAGACGAGAAGCTCGCTTATCTCGACCTGCTCGAGGCGGAATTGCTCGGCACGGGCGATACCCAGGCCGAGGCCGTCAGATTGCGGCACGCACTGGCCGAACGTGGCATGGCGCCGCGCCACGCGCTCGACGTGCTCATCGCGTTCCGTATGGACGTGACCAAGTTGCGCTACGAGAATTGGGACGAGGTCATCCATTATTGCCGCTACTCGGCGATGCCGGTCGGCCGCTTCATGCTCGACGTCCATGGTGAGAGCACCTCGACCTGGGCCGCGTCGGATGCGCTCTGCGCAGCGCTGCAGATCAACAACCACCTTCAGGATTGCGGCAAGGATTTCCGCGAGCTCAACCGGGTCTATCTGCCGCGCGATGCGTTGGCCGCCAGTGGCGCCTCGGTCGAGCAGCTCGGATTGGCGCAGTCGCCCCCGGCGATGCTGGCCTGCCTTCAGGCTCTCGCCGTGCGCAACGAAGCGCTGCTCAACGAGGGCAGGTCGCTAGCTGCGGAAATCCGGGATTTCCGCCTCGGCGTCGAGGTCTCGGTGATCCAGGCCTATGCCGACCGCATCGTGCGCCTGTTGAAGGTGCGCGATCCCCTGCGCGAGCGCGTGCACCTGAACAAGCTCGAGCTTCTCACCTTCAGCCTCGCCGGCATGATCGGCGAAGTCGGCCGCCGCGCGGTCGGACGCAAGGCCATTTCCAGACCGGGGACTGCACATGACGCTTGAGGCGACCTCGCCCAGCGCCAATTATGGCTCGACCGCATCCGGCAGTTCGTTCTACGCCGCGATGCGCATCCTGCCGCACGACCAGCGCGAAGCGATGTTCCAGATCTACAGCTTCTGCCGCCAGGTCGACGACATCGCCGATTCCGATGGTCCGCGCAACGAGCGGCTCGCCGCGCTTCAGGCGTGGCGCAACGACATCGATGCGCTCTACCAGGGCAATCCGCCGCCGCGGCTGAAGGACTACGTCGCCTCGGTGAAGACCTTCGGCCTCAAGCGCGAGGATTTCCTCGCGATCGTCGACGGCATGGAGATGGACGTGCCGCAGGACATCCGCGCGCCCGACATGGCGACGCTGGATCTCTACTGCGATCGCGTCGCGAGCGCCGTGGGGCGGCTGTCGGTCCGGGTCTTCGGCCTGCCGGAAGAAGACGGCATCGAGCTCGCGCATCATCTCGGCCGCGCGCTCCAGCTCACCAACATTCTGCGCGACATCGACGAGGACGCGGGCCTCGGCCGGCTCTATCTGCCGCGCGAAGCGCTGCTGCATGCCGGCATCACCTCCAACGATCCGGACCGCGTGATCGTCGAGCGCGCGCTGCCGAAGGTCTGCCTGCCGCTGGCGCAGCGCGCAAAGGTGTATTTCGAGAAGTCGGACGAGATCATGAACCGCAACCGCCGCCGCGCGGTGCGTGCGCCGCGGATGATGTCGAAATACTATCATGCCATTCTGGATCTCCTGATCGCGCGCGGGTTCAACGCGCCGCGCGAACCGGTGCGTGTGTCGAAGGTCACACGCATCGCCATCCTGCTCCGTCACGCTCTCATCTGATGCAAAAAACAGCTCACATCATCGGTGCTGGAATCTCCGGCCTTTCCGCCGCCGTGCGGCTTGCCAATGCCGGCTTCAAGGTCGCCGTGCACGAGGCGACGCAGCAGGCCGGCGGCCGCTGCCGTTCCTATTTCGACGGCGCCACCAATCTCACCATCGACAACGGCAACCATTTGCTGCTGTCCGGCAACAGCCATGCGCGCGCCTATGCGCGCTCGATCGGCACCGAGGCGGGCCTCGTCGGTCCGGCGCGCGCGCAGTTTCCCTTCGTCGATATCACGACCGGGCAGCGCTGGCAGATCGATCTCGGCGATGGCCGGCTGCCGACCTGGGTGCTCGACGAGAGCCGCCGCGTCCCCGACACCGGGCTGACCGATTACCTGAAGCTGGCGCCGCTGATCTGGGCCTCGGAAGAGACGCTGGTCGGCAAGTCCATTCCCTGCGAGGGCGTCCTCTATCAGCGCCTGGTGCAGCCGCTGCTGCTCGCGGCGCTCAACGTCGATCCACCCGAAGGCTCGGCGGGGCTTGCCGGCGCGATCGTGCGCGAGACGCTGCTCGCTGGCGGCCAGGCCTGCCGTCCCCTGATCGCGCGCGACGGGCTTAGCGCGGTGCTGATCGAGCCTGCCGTGACGTTCCTGCAGGAGCGCGGGCACACCGTTCAGCTCGGCCATGAGCTGCGCTCGTTTGCGACCCATGACGGCAAGGTCGGCGCGCTGAATTTCGGCGGCGAGGATGTGATCCAGATCGGCGCGGGCGACGTCGTCGTGATGGCGGTGCCGCCGCGCGCTGCCTCCAACCTGCTGCCGGGCTTGAAGACGCCGACCGAATTCCGCGCCATCGTGAATGCGCATTTCCGCGTCGAGCCGCCGGCGGGATCGGCTCCGATCCTCGGTGTGATCGGCGGCGTTGTGGAATGGCTGTTTGCGTTCCCGAACCGGCTGTCCGTCACCATCAGCAACGGCGACCGCCTGGTCGACATGCCGCGCGAGGAACTCGCGCAGGTGATCTGGAACGACGTCTGCAAGGCGGGCGGTGTGTCCGGCGAGCTGCCCCCCTGGCAGATCGTGCGCGAGCGCCGCGCCACATTTGCGGCGACGCCGGCGCAGAATGCCCTGCGTCCGGGGCCGGTCACTGCGCTGAAAAACCTGTTTCTTGCAGGCGATTGGACTGCTACGGGATTGCCTGCAACCATCGAGGGATCGGTCCGATCCGGTGATCGCGCCGCCGATCTGGTTCTGGCCGCCAAGGGATAGTGACAGGCGGCCCTGACGGGCATTTGTCCCGGTCAATTTCGGCCCATTCAATCGACTATCGGAGCAATCGAGCGAGATGGATTCCGTGAACGCGACCAGCCGCGAAGCCCAAGAATTCAGGAACTTGGAATCGAGCATTGCGTCGGCCACCGAAGGCGTCCTCGGCTTCCAGCAACCCGACGGCCATTGGGTGTTCGAGCTCGAGGCCGATTGCACGATTCCGGCCGAATACGTCCTGCTGCGCCACTATCTCGCCGAGCCGGTCGATGCCGTGCTCGAAGCCAAGATCGCCAATTATCTTCGCCGCGTGCAGGGTGCCCATGGCGGCTGGCCGCTGGTGCATGACGGCGAGTTCGACATGAGCGCGAGCGTGAAAGCGTATTTCGCGCTGAAGATGATCGGGGATTCCATCGATGCGCCGCACATGGTGCGTGCGCGCGAGGCGATCCATTCCCGCGGCGGCGCCATTCACAGCAACGTCTTCACGCGCTTCATGCTTGCGATGTTTGGCGTCGTGACCTGGCGCGCGGTACCGGTGCTGCCGATCGAGATCGTGCTGCTGCCGTTCTGGTCGCCGTTCCACATCAACAAGATCTCCTACTGGGCGCGCACCACCATGGTGCCGCTGATGGTCATCGCCGCGCTGAAGCCACGGGCGAGGAATCCCAAGGGCGTAGGCATCGACGAGCTGTTCCTGCAGGATCCGCGCTCGATCGGCATGACCGCCAAGGCGCCGCACCAGAGCATGGCCTGGTTCGTGCTGTTCCGCGCGCTCGACGGCATTTTGCGCGTGGTCGAGCCGATGTTTCCCAAGAGCCTGCGCAAGCGCGCCATCGACGCCGCGCTCGCCTTCACCGAGGAGCGGCTGAACGGCGAGGACGGCATGGGCGCGATCTATCCGCCGATGGCCAACATCGTCATGATGTACGACGCGCTCGGCAAGGACGAGAGTTATCCGCCGCGCGCGATCACGCGCCGGGGCATCGACAAGCTGCTCGTGATCAAGGACGACGAAGCCTATTGCCAGCCCTGCGTCTCGCCGGTGTGGGACACGACGCTGACCGCGCACGCGCTGCTCGAAGCCGGCGGTGACAAGGCGGTGCCGGCGGCCAAGCAGGGTCTCGACTGGCTGATCCCGAAGCAGGAGCTCGAGGTGAAGGGCGACTGGGCGGTGAAGCGGCCCGACGTGCGCCCGGGTGGCTGGGCCTTCCAGTACAACAATGCCCATTATCCCGATCTCGACGACACCGCGGTGGTCGTGATGTCGATGGACCGGATGCGCCGGGAGCACGGTGCGGCCGGCTATGACGCCGCGATCGACCGTGCCCGGGAGTGGATCGAGGGCATGCAGAGCGACGACGGCGGCTGGGCTGCCTTCGACGTCAACAACCTCGAATATTACCTGAACAACATCCCGTTCTCGGACCATGGCGCGCTGCTCGACCCGCCGACCGAGGACGTCACCGCGCGCTGCATCTCGATGCTGGCCCAGCTCGGCGAGACCGCGGAGACCAGCAAGCATGTCGCGGACGGGATCGCCTACCTCCGCAAGACCCAGCACCCGGAAGGGTCGTGGTACGGCCGCTGGGGCATGAACTTCATCTATGGAACCTGGTCGGTGCTGTGCGCCCTCAACATGGCCGGCGTCCGCCATGACGACCCCATGATGCGCAAGGCTGCCGGCTGGCTGGCCTCGATCCAGAACCAGGATGGCGGCTGGGGCGAGGATGCCGTCAGCTACCGGCTGGACTACCGGGGCTGGGAGGCCGCCCCCTCGACCGCCTCACAAACGGCATGGGCCTTGCTTGCCCTGATGGCTGCTGGCGAGGTTGATCACCCGGCCGTCGCCCGCGGGGTGGAGTACCTGATTGCAACACAGAACGAAAAAGGACTGTGGGATGAACAGCGGTACACCGCCACAGGCTTTCCCCGTGTATTCTATCTACGGTACCATGGTTATCCGAAGTTCTTCCCGCTGTGGGCGTTGGCGCGGTATCGGAACTTGCGGAACACCAACAGCAGGGTGGTAGGGGTCGGAATGTGACTTTGGGGACGGGGGACTATCTTACCGCGGGTCAAACCGTTGATCCGAGGCCGATATTGATCGTGACTGGACTGGTTCAGGAGGCCCGCATCGCGGCCGGCCCTGGCATGGCGGTCATCTGTTCGTCGAGCAGCCCGACCCAGTTGCGGGCGCTGTTGACGGTGCTGGATCCCGAGACGATTCGCGGTGTGATCTCCTTTGGCGTGGCCGGCGGGCTCGACCCGACGCTGCGCTCCGGCGACGTGGTGCTGGCGACCGAGGTGCTCGCGGGCGATACCCGCTGGGCCGCAGGGCTGTCGCTCGGCGACGACCTGATCGACCGCCTGACGTCCGGGCGCCGCCGCGTGGTGCGCGGCAGCCTCGCCGGTGCCGAGGAAGTGGTCACGGGGCGCTCCTGCAAGGCGGCGCTGCACTCGGAAACCGGAGCTGCCGCCGTCGACATGGAAAGCCACATCGCGGCCGCCTATGCCGCCGAGGCCGGCTTGCCGTTCGCCGCGGTCCGCGTCATCAGCGATCCCGCCCATCGCGCGCTGCCGGCGCTCGCCCGCGCCGCCATCAAGCCGAACGGCCAGATCGACGTGCTGGCCGTGCTGCGCGGCATCGCGCGCAACCCGACCGCGCTGCATGGGCTGGTCTCGACCGGCCTCGATTTCAACCGCGCGCTGCGCTCACTTCGCGGCTGCCGCGACTTCCTGATCGGCACCGAGCTCGTGGAGAGCGAGGCGCTGGTTTCAGAGGCGGCCTGAGCGGGTTCTATCGATCATTAAAAACAAAAGGCCCGGTCGCCATTGGCGATCGGGCCTTTTGTTTGATCTGCGTCACTCGGATGGAGCGGGGGCGCAATCGGGCCTTCAACGCGGAGGGACTGTCCCGGATTTCGCTTGCGCTCCATCCGGGCTACAGGGCACCTCGCGCTTACGCGGCGGTCGACGCCTTCCGTGCGGCCTTCTCCTGTGCGGCGGCTGCCTCGTCCTTGCGGATCTCCGACAGGCGCTTCTGCACTTCCGCCGAGAAGATGTACTGCGCCGGACGCTGCTTGCTCATGTCGATCTCGGGGGCCATCGGACCCGTGGTCCTGACGCCGCGCAGCGACACCCACATCGCCTTCAGCGGGTTGTTGATGGCTGCGGTTGCCGCCGTCGGCTCGTAGCCGCAATGGGCCATGCAGTCGGCGCACTTCTCGTACTTGCCGGTGCCGTAGGTTTCCCAGTCGGTGGTGTCCATCAGCTCCTTGAAGGTTTTGGCGTAGCCTTCACCGAGCAGGTAGCAGGGCTTCTGCCAGCCGAAGATGTTGCGCGCGGGCATGCCCCACGGCGTGCACTCGTATTCCTGGTTGCCGGCGAGGAAGTCGAGGAACAGGCCGGAATGCATGAAATTCCACTTCTTGCCCTTGCCCATCGCAAAGACGTCGCGGAACAGCTTCTTGGTCTTGGTGCGGTTGAGGAAGTGCTCCTGGTCCGGCGCACGCTCATAGGCATAGCCCGGCGACATCGAGACGCCGACACCGAGCTCGACGGTGAGGTCGAGGAACTTGGCGATCTCCTCGGCCGGGTGGCCGTCGAAGATGGTGGCGTTGACGTTGACGGTGAAGCCGCGGGCCTTGGCCGCCTTGATCGCGGAGACGGCGCGGTCGAACACGCCCTTCTGCGACACGGCCTTGTCGTGGTGCTCCTTCAGGCCGTCGAGATGCACGGAGAAGAACAGGTAGGGCGAGGGCTCGAACAGATCGAGCTTCTTCTCGAGCAGCAGCGCGTTGGTGCAGAGCGAGACGAACTTCTTGCGCGCGACGAGGCCGCGCACGATCTCGCCGATCTCCTTGTGGATCAGCGGCTCGCCGCCGGGAATGGCGACCATCGGCGCGCCGCACTCGTCGGCCGCGTCCCAGCACTCCTGTGCGGTCATGCGGCGGTTGAGGATCGCATCCGGATAGTCGATCTTGCCGCAGCCGACGCAGGCGAGGTTGCAGCGGAACAGCGGCTCCAGCATCAGCACGAGCGGATAGCGCTTGCGGCCAAGCAGCTTCTGCTTGATCAAATAGCCGCCGATACGCATTTCCTTGAAGAAGGGGATAGCCATTACAAGTTTCTTTCTGGGCTTGAAATTCGGGTGGGTCAGCTCGCAGCCAGTTGGGCCGGAAGCCGGAATTCGATGTTTTCCTCGCGGCCCGGAAGCACCGAGACCTTGACCGGTCCGATCCGCCGCATCGCTTCGATCACGTCATCCACGAGTACCTCGGGCGCCGAAGCGCCGGCCGTGACGCCGACGATCCTGGCATCTTTCAACCACTCCGGATTGAGCGCGCTGCCGTCGGCAATCAGATAACTCGCGACACCGGCCTCAGTGCCGATTTCGCGGAGCCGGTTCGAATTCGAGCTATTGGCAGCGCCCACCACCAAGATCACGTCGACCAGCTTGCTCAAGTCCCTTACCGCAGATTGGCGGTTCTGTGTCGCATAGCAGATATCCCGGATATCCGGGCCTTGAATATCTGTAAAGCGGGCCTGCAGGGCCGAAATGATGTCCTTTGTGTCATCAACAGACAGGGTGGTCTGGGTGATATAGGCCACTGGCGTATCCGCCGGCAGCTCAAGGGCCTTAACCTCTTCAACGCTTTGGACCAGCAGTACGGGGGCGGGAACCTGGCCCATCGTACCCTCGACCTCGGGGTGGCCGGCATGGCCGATCAGGATCAGCGTGCGGCCCCTGGCGATGTAGCGCTTCCCCTGATTGTGAACCTTCGTGACCAAGGGGCAGGTGGCATTGAGCACCGGAAGATCGCGCGCGGCCGCTTCTTCCTCGACGCTGCGGGCGACGCCATGAGCGCTGAAGACTGTCACGGCCTTGGGCGGCACCTCCGACAGTTCCTCGACGAAGATCGCGCCTTTGTTTTTCAGGCTCTCGACGACGTACTTGTTGTGCACGATCTCATGGCGCACGTAGACGGGCGGGCCGTACTTCTCCAGCGCCCGTTCCACGATCTCGATCGCACGCACCACCCCCGCGCAAAAGCCGCGCGGTTGCGCCAGATAAACTTCCATTGGACGCCCATCACGCAAGTTGCACCAATCCGGTCTCAAGTTCAGGGGACACCCCGATACGAACCAATGAGTTGCAATATCCGCACCATCGGTTTCGCGCACGCGGTAGCCGCCCACCCCTGCCGGGGCCCCGGTGCATGGAGGCGCAGTACTTTGTGTCAAAAAATCGGCAGTAAGGAAAGGTGGAATGAACTTTGGTTCCCTGCCCGATCAGCTTCGCGGTATTATAGTAGAGGGCGCCCGTGGCAGCAAGGTGGCGACATTTGTGCGCACGCTTCGTCACTTTCCCGCCTCAACTCCCCGGCTATACCGACGGCCCCGCATGATTTTGCCATGGTCTTCCGCCGTTTACCTCGAACCTTCTGACGGCGATAACCACTCAAAACAGCAATAGGTTTCGGCCGGGAACTCCGTTAAACAGCGGGCGTTTCCGGCAAGCTGTTAACCGCAGAAAGAAAAGTAGTGCTGCAAAGCGTCGTCGTTGCCATCGTCAGGGCCTGCACCCGGTTTGCCTCCCTCGTCGTCGTTCTCGGGCTCCTGCTGGCGGTGGGGGCGGGCTATTACACGTCCCAGCATTTCGCCATCAACACCGACATCAATTCGCTGATTGCCCAAAATCTGGACTGGCGCCAACGCGACCAGCAGTTCGATCGCGCCTTCGACCGCGATGCGACGATTACGGCGGTGGTGGAAGCCAAGACGCCGGAGATGGCGACCGCGGCGTCGGACGCGCTCTATGCCAAGCTGAAGGACAACAAGACCGACTTCCAGTCGATGCAGCAGCTCGGCACCGGCGAGTTCTTCGAAAAGAACGGCCTGTTGTTCCTGCCGACAGAGGAAGTCGCCAAGGTCACCGGCCAGTTCGAATCCGCAGCACCCCTGATCGAGATCATGGCGGGCGATCCCTCGATCCGCGGCCTGACCGGCGCGCTGGAAACCGGACTTGCCGGCGTCAAGCGCGGGCAGGTCAAGCTCGACAACACCGAACGGCCCTTCAACCAGATCGCGCAAACGGTCGAGACCGTGCTCAACAAGGGAAATGCGACGTTCTCCTGGCGCCAGCTCGTCAGTGACGAGCCGCTGACGGATTCGGACAAGCGCGCCTTCATCGAGTTCAAGCCGATCCTCGACTACAACGCGCTGGAGCCCGGCAAGGGCGCCACCGATGCGATCCGCAAGGCCGCAGCCGATCTGGATTTTGCCACCAAATACCAGGCGCGGGTCCGGCTGACCGGACCGGTCCCGATCGCCAACGAGGAATATGCAACCGTCCAGGAAGGCGCCGTCGTCAACGGCATCGGCACGGTCCTCGTCGTGCTGCTCATCCTGTGGCTGGCGCTGCATTCGGCGAAGATCATCTTCGCGGTGTTCGTCAATCTCTTCGTCGGTCTTGCGCTGACCACCGCCGCCGGCCTGATGATGGTGGGCTCGCTCAATTTGCTGTCGATCGCGTTCGCCGTGCTGTTCGTCGGCCTCGGCGTCGATTTCGGCATCCAGTACAGCGTCCGCTATCGCTCCGAGCGGTATAAGCACAACGATCTCTCGGGGGCGCTGATCCTGGCTGCCAAGCGCTCGGCAATTCCGTTGTCGCTGGCGGCAATGGCGACCGCGGCCGGTTTCCTCTGCTTCATCCCCACCGACTACAAGGGGATCGCCGAACTCGGCCAGATCGCCGGCGTCGGCATGCTGGTCGCGTTCCTCACCAGCATCACGGTACTCCCGGCGATGCTGAAGCTGTTGAACCCGCCCGGTGAGAAAGAGCCGGTCGGCTATGCCTTCCTGGCGCCGCTCGATCACTTCCTGGAGAAGCACCGCGTGCTGGTCGTCGGTGGCACGATGTTTCTGGCGGTCGCCGGCCTGCCGCTGCTCTATTTCATGAAGTTCGACTTCAACCCGATGAACCTGCGCAACCCGAAGGCAGAGTCGATCGCGACCTTCCTCGATTTGCGCAAGGATCCCAACACCGGCGCCAATGCCATCAACGTGATGACCACGTCGGAAGAGCAGGCAAGACAGGTGGAGGCAAAGCTGGAGAAGGTGCCGGAGGTGTTGCGCGTGATGTCGCTCAACAGCTTCGTTCCTGAAGACCAGCCGCCGAAGCTGAAGCTGCTCGCGCAGGGCGCCAAGGTGCTGAACCCCGCGCTCAATCCCGACCAGATCGACGCCGCGCCATCGGACAAGGAAAACGTCGATGCGCTGAAATCCTCGGTCGACAATCTGCGCCGGACCGCGGGCGATGCGAAGGGCCCGGGAGCGGTCGCCTCGCGTCGGCTCGCGGACGCGCTGGAAAAGCTCGCCAATGGCGACGAGGCCACGCGGAACAAGGCGCAGGACGTGTTCGTCGCGCCGATGAAGATCGTGTTCGACCAGCTCCGGAACGCGATGCAGGCCGAGCCGGTCACCCTGAAGTCATTGCCGGCAGATCTCGTCAGCGCCTGGAAGAGCAAGGACGGCATCATCCGGGTCGAGGCGCTGCCGAAGGGCGATCCCAACGACAACGACACGCTGCGCAAATTTGCGGCGGCGGTGCTCGTTGCCGAGCCGACCGCGATCGGCGGTCCGGTCTCGATCCTGAAATCCGGCGACACCGTGGTGAAGGCGTTCATCCATGCCGGAATCTATGCGCTGCTGGTGATCGGCCTGTTGCTGTGGGTGACGCTGCGCCGGTTCGTCGACGTGCTGATGACGCTGGTGCCGCTGCTGGTGGCCGGCGCGGTGACGCTCGAGATCTGCGTGCTGATCGGCTTGCCGCTCAACTTCGCCAATATCGTCGCGTTCCCGCTGCTGCTCGGCGTCGGCGTGGCCTTCAAGATCTACTATGTCGTGGCCTGGCGCTCGGGCAGGACAAACCTGCTCCAGACCAGCCTGACGCGCGCGATCTTTTTCAGCGCGCTGACAACGGCGACCGCCTTCGGCAGCCTTTGGCTGTCGAGCCATCCCGGCACATCCAGCATGGGCAAGCTGCTCGCGCTGTCGCTGGTGACGACGCTTGCCGCCGTGCTGCTGTTTCAGCCCGCCCTAATGGGCAAACCCCGCAATCTCAGGGAGTAGGCAGATGTCGCCGACCTGATCGGCGGCGCCCTTCTGACCGGGTTTGGCAGTGCCGGTGGCCTTCGGGGCTGCGGGCGCAGCCTGCGCCGCTGTAGCGCCCGTCGTTGCCGGGGCTTTCGGCGCCGCGCCGGTGGGCTTCGGCGCGCCCTTGGCCATGGCGTTGGCGGGGCTCAAGGGAATCGGGGGGCTGACCCGGGTCCAGGTCTCGCCACCGCACAGGAACCCCATCACGCAGCCCTTGATCTCGAGCTGGTCGGTGCCAACCGGCGTGATGGTCGCGCTGTAGAGCTGGCCGTCCTTGGCGTTGTAGACCTGACCTTCCCACTGATCGGCGCCGGGCTTCTTCTTCATGTCGATCAAGGTCGCCATGCCCAGCGTGGGGCGGGTCTTTTTCGACGCGTCCGGATTGTTCTCGTCGCGGCCGCCAGGCTGTTTTTCCCAGGAAACCGCGCCCCACATGCTGCCATTGCATTGGGCGACACGAATGTTGGCGACGCCGTCGGCAACCCGCCAGTCGCCGGTCGGATCGGCCGCGAGCGCCGGGTTCAGGCAGGTGTAACCGCCAGCCAGTATTAGTCCGGTGTAAAGGGCTAAACGCATGATAGTTCCTTGGCAGTGCAACATGGTCTAAAGCTCTGCTTGCGAAGATGGTCCGAAAAAGGGCAAAAGGCCGCACAGACCGTTTTCAGCGACGTTCCGTTTTCAGTTGACGAGACGGCCCTCAACCGAAGTATGTAGCGGATGCACAGCCCAAATCCAGACATGTCTCAGCTGTTCGCGGACCGCCAGGCCCAGCGCAGCGCCCTGCATAATCGGCATCTGAACGAGCAATTCGTTCGGGTCCTGAAGACCATCGGCTACGATGTCGGCTTCCAGAAGGGGCAGGGACAGTACCTTTACGACCGCGACGGGGCGCGCTATCTCGACCTCTTGTCCGGTTTTGGCGTGTTTGCGATCGGGCGCAATCATCCGGTCATGCGCGAGGCGCTCAAGAGCGTGCTCGATGCCGACCTGCCCAACCTCGTCCAGTTCGACGTCTCGGTGCTTGCCGGCGTGCTTGCCGAGCGGCTTTTGAAGTACGTTCCATATCTCGACAAGGCGTTCTTCGCCAATTCCGGCGCCGAATGCGTCGAAGCCGCGATCAAGTTCGCCCGCGGCGCCACCGGCCGTCCGGGGATCGTCTATTGCGCCCACGGCTATCACGGCCTGACCTATGGCGCGCTGTCGCTCACGGGTGATTCGAACTTCCGCACCGGCTTCGAGCCGCTGCTGCCGGGCTGCACCTCGATCCCGTTCAACGATCTCGCCGCGCTCGAAAAGGCGCTGGCCTCGCGCGAGGTGGCGGCCTTCGTCGTCGAGCCGATCCAGGGCAAGGGCGTCAACATGCCCACCGACGAGTTCCTGCCGGGTGCGGCTGCGCTCTGCAAGAAATACGGCACGCTGTTCGTCGCCGACGAGATCCAGACCGGCATGGGCCGCACCGGCCGCTTCCTCGCGGTCGAGCACTGGAATGTCGAGCCCGACATGGTGCTGCTGTCGAAGTCGCTGTCCGGCGGCCACGTGCCGGTCGGCGCGGTGCTGACGCGCAAGAGCATCTTCGACAAGATATTCAACCAGATGGACCGTGCAGTCGTGCACGGCTCGACTTTCTCCAAGAACGACCTGGCGATGGCTGCGGGCATCGCCACGCTCGACATCATGGAGTCCGAGAAGCTGATCGAGTCCGCCGCCAAGCGCGGTGCCGAGCTGCGCCTCGCGCTCACGCGCATGGTGCCCGGCTACGAGCTGTTGAAGGAAGTCCGCGGCAAGGGCCTGATGATCGGCGTCGAGTTCGGCCCGCCGAAATCGCTGCGGCTGCGAGCGTCCTGGAACGTGCTAGAGGCAGCCAACAAGGGCCTATTCTGCCAGCTCATCACCGTGCCGCTGTTCAAGGACCACAAGATCCTCACGCAGGTCGCCGGCCACGGCAGCCACACCATCAAGCTTCTGCCGCCGCTCACCATCACCGAGGAAGATTGCGGCTGGATCGAGCGCGCCTTCGACGACGTCATCGCCGGCAGCCACAAGGTTCCCGGCGCGATCTGGTCGCTCGGCAAGACGCTGGTGGACAACGCGGTGCGGCGGTCGGCGTGACCTGATCGCTCAGGCCGCCTTGGGCTTGTTCACAGTCTCGATGCGGTCGAGAGCCTTGCCGAGATCGCGTTTGGCAATCTGAATATCGTAGTCATTCTGAAGATTGAGCCAAAGCTCGGCCGTCGTACCGAGGGCTTTGGCGAGTCGAAGTGCTGTGTCGGCGGTGACCCCAGTCTGTTCGCTCGCGATTCGCTCGATTCGCGTGCGGGGAAGGCCGCATGTCTTGGCGAGCGCACCTGCCGATATGTCTAGCGGAGCCAGAAATTCCTCCCGAAGAACCTCACCAGGATGCATGGGCTTTAGTTTTTTGGCCATCCTCGCGTCTCCTAGTGATAATCCACAATCTCGACCTCGGCGGCGCCCTTCGCTGTCCAGACGAAGCACACTCGGAACTGATCGTTGATCCTGATCGAGTGCTGTCCCTTGCGATCGCCCGCGAGGGCCTCAAGACGGTTGCCGGGCGGCGCCCTTAAGTCGCTGAGTTCGCTGGCTGCGTGCACATAGCGCAATTTCCGACGCGCAACCTTCACCAGATCAGCCGGAAAGCCTTTAGGGCTTTCGCCGTCAAAGACTGCCTCAGTCGTCTTATCCCTGAAGGTCTTGATCACTCAGACAATGTATCACTATCTGATACACGGTTCAAGGTCCCGCGCATCAACGAGGCAGCTATCCCTCCACATTCGCTTTCATCGCCGCCTCGAACTTGTCGACGAATTCGGCGAGCTCGTCGGCGCCGAGATCGCTGACGGCCCAGAAGTTCAGGCCGCGATTGCCCCAGCGCCGGCAGTTGAAGCCCTGCATGGTTTCGGTCTTGGGCGCGCGGTATTCCGCGTTCGACGTCTGCGACACGAACAGATTGACCACGTGCTGCCGGCGTTTGTAGACGACCGCGCCGATGGCACGTGCGTCGATATAATCGAGCCTGCCGCCGACCAGCGTAAAGCCTTGTGCGGTGAGGTCGATCACGGGAGGGGCGACGTCGAGCTTGCCGTTGAACCACGGCTTCACCGTGTGCTGGTCGGTCGAGACCACGTCGATGAGGTGGCCGGCCTGGAGCGAGCGCAGATGCGCGGAGACGACCTCCGACAGGATGCGCTGCTGGTCGTCCTGGCGCAGCACCAATGCGACGACGCCGGAGGCGGCGAGCGCGGAGACTGCCGAGCCCATCGCAAAGCCGCGCAGCACGGAGCGGCGGCTCGGCTGTTGACGCTGCGGCTGCGGCAGCGAAGCCTCGATACGCGCACGCAGGCTCGCCGGTGCGGTGTAGCGCAAATCGGCGTCCGCGAGCACGCGCTGCATGTCGCGTTGGGCCGAAAGCTCCGCAGCGCAGGCCGGGCAGCTGGCGATATGGGCTTCGACCTCGCGCGCATGGCCGGCATCGAGCTCGTTGTCGAGCAGCGCGTGAAGCAGGATCCTTGCTTCGTCGCAGGTCATCTTGCTTGCTCCTCATCCGCCGTCCAGGCCGCGCGCAGCATGGCGCGGGCGCGGGCGAGGCGGGACATCACGGTGCCGACGGGCGCGCCGACGGCCTCGGCGATTTCACGATAGGACAGGTTGTTGATTTCCCGCAGCACGAATGTTTCCTTGAACGGCTCGGCGAGAGCGTCGATCAGCTTGCGGATCGCGCCCGCATCGCGGCTGCGCAGCACTTCGGTTTCCGGGCTTGCCTCGGTCTCTTGCCAGATCGGCGTCTGCTCGGCAGCGCCGGGCGTGTCGTCGATCGCGCTGTGTCTGTGCGCGCGCCGCGCATATTCGGCATTGCAGACGTTACGCAGGATCGCGAAAAGCCAAGGCTTCATCGCCGGCCCGCGATAGCTGTCGAAATGCTTCAGCGCGCGCAGATAGCACTCCTGCACCGCGTCCTCGGCATCGGAGGCGTCACGCAACAGATAGCGCGCGAGCGTGTAGACGTCGTCGAGATAGGGCAGCGCCGCCTCGCGGAAGCGTTGCGCCTTCTGCAAATCGTCGTTGGCGGGCATCGCTCCTCGCTTTGCCTCTTGTTCTGCTCGTTGCTTCGTTTCGTCGTTGTTCGTTTCGTCCCTGTTCGTCTTGTCTCTGTGTGTGACCGAAGGCACACGAGCCCGGCCGGCGTGGGACCACCGGCCGGGCAAGACGTTGATGCCTTGGTTCGAGATGTTACTCAACCTTGATCATCCCCGTCATGTGCGGGTGCAGAGAACAAAAATACTTGTAGTCGCCCGCATTGGTGAAGGTGAACGAGAACTTGTCGTCAGTGTCCAGCGTCTTGGACCTGAATTTGCCGGCCGACACGACGGTGTGGGGGATGTCGTCCCGGTTGGTCCAGGTCACGGTGGTGCCGACCTTGATCTTGAGCTCGGCCGGCTGGAAGACGAAATTGTCGATATGCACCTCCATGTCGTCGGCACGGGCGGTTGTGGCGGGTAGCAGCATGGCCGCGGCCCAAGCGAGACCGAAGGCGACACCGAAGTCGCGGCGATTGAGAGTCTTCATTGTCAGCTTCCGTTAGCCCTGCATCAACCCTGGAGCGGCGTGTCGATGATCGCGAGCCGCTGCTCGTTCTGCTTGAAGTTGATGCTGGCAACGCCGAGCATCGCGCGGAGCTTTGCGTCCTCGACCTTCATCGGTCCGGGCGAGGGGGCAGCTCCCGGCGCCGGCTGCGGAAAGGCGGTGGAGCGGGCGGTGTGGAAGGTGACGTTGCCTTCGACCTTCTGCATCACTTGGTGAATGTGGCCGTTGAGCACGGTGACCGAACCGAAGCCTTTCACCTGTTCCAGCGCGCGGGCGCCGTCCTCGGTGCCCCAGCCCCATTCGGGGTAGACGGTCCAGAGCGGGATGTGGGCGAACAGCACGATCGGCGTCGATTTCGACTTGCCGCGCAGATCGTCCTCGAGCCAGGCCAGCTGCTCGGCACCGAGATTGCCGAGGCCTCCGGCCTTGAGGTCGACGACATTGACGAGGCCGATGAAGTGCACGCCGCCGGCGTCGAACGAATACCAGCCTGCGCCCTTGGTACCGCGGCCGTAGCGCTCGCGGTAGAACTTCACGTCCTCGTCGAGGAAGTCATGCTCGCCGGGCACGTAATGCACGTCGAGCTTGCTCTGCGAGATGATGCGATCGGCATTGTCGAACTCGGCGGCCTTGGAGAGATGCGTGATGTCGCCAGTGTGGATCATGAAGGACGGCTTGACCGGCATCGCGTTGATCTTGTTGATGGCTTCCTCCAGCGTGCCGAGTGCGTTGGGATTGGCCGGCTTGTCGAAGCCGACATGGCTGTCGCTGATCTGGAGGAAGGTCATTCCGGGCGCGGCCGCGGTCGCAGCCTGCGCGGAATCGATGATGCCGAGCGAGCGCGGCACGCCACCGGTGATGGTCCAGAGCACCCCGGTGCCGGCCCAGGTCATGCATTCCAACACCTTGCGGCGGCTTAAGCCGTCCTCGCCGTGATCGTGTCCGCTCATCGCGCAGCTCCTCTTCGCCCGGAATTGGGCTTCGGGGAGGTGATTGGGGGAGCGGGGGTGTTATTCCCGGACGCGATGACGTTTTCGTGAGGTGGTTGGACGCGTAGCCATATGGAGCGTACCGGAATGCGGGACAAATCGAGCGTCCTCTCCCAGATTTCGCTACGCCCGATCGAGGTTACGCATTCACTTCGCATCCTCCAAAATCATCGCCGCGCCCTTCTCGGCGATCATCGCGGTCGGCGTGTTGGTGTTGCCCGACGTGATGGTCGGCATGATCGAGGCATCGACAATGCGAAGGCCGCCGAGGCCGTAGAAGCGCAGGCGTTCGTCGACGACCGCCATCGGATCGCTTGCCGCGCCCATCTTCGCGGTGCCGACGGGATGGAAGATGGTGGTGCCGATGTCGCCGGCGGCCTTCGCGAGCGAGGCATCGTCGTCGCCGACGCCGGGGCCGGGCAGATATTCGCTCGGGCGATATTTTGCCAGCGCCTTCTGCTGCATCAGGCGGCGGGTGGTGCGAATGGCATCGGCGCCGACCTGACGGTCGTCATCCGTTGAAAGGTAATTCGGCGCGATGATCGGCTTCTCGTCTGGGGCCGCCGAACGCAGACTTACGGTGCCGCGCGAGGTCGGCTGGAGATTGCAGGCGCTCACCGTGATCGCGGGGAAGCGGTGCAGGGGATCGCCGAACTTGTCGAGCGACAGCGGCTGCACGTGGAACTGGATGTTGGCGCGTGCGCGCGTCGCATCGGAGCGGGTGAAGATGCCGAGCTGCGACGGCGCCATCGTCAGCGGCCCGCGGCGGCGGAAGGCGTAGTCGAGGCCCATCAGGCCGCGTCGAACCAGATTGTAATAGGTCTCGTTCAGGGTGCGCACGCCCTCGACCTTGTAGATCGCGCGTTGCTGGAGATGGTCCTGCAGATTGCGGCCGACGCCCGGCTTATCCATCACGATGTCGATGCCGAGCGGTGACAGCCAGTCGGCAGGTCCGATGCCGGATCGATGCAGCACCTGCACCGAGCCGATCGCGCCCGCCGAGAGGACCACCTCGCGTTTGGCACGCGCCTCGATGATCTCGCCATTCTGGATGAAGCGCACGCCGACGGCGCGGCCCTGTTCGATGATCAGACGATCGACCAACACATGCTTTTCGAGCCGCAGGTTCGGGCGGTTCAGCGCTGGCTTGAGGAAGCCGCGCGCCGACGACCAGCGCCGGCCGCGCTTCTGATTGACGTGAAAATAGCTGGTGCCTTCGTTGTCGCCGGTATTGAAATCCGGGATGCGCTTGATGCCCATCTCCTCGGCTGCATCGCCCACGGCATCGAGGACCTCCCAGGACAGCCGCGGCGCCTCGATGCGCCAGCCGCCGCCGGCGCCGTGATGCTCGCTCGCGCCGAGGAAATGATCCTCGAGCCGTTTGAACAGCGGCAGCACGTCGTCATAACCCCAGCCGGTCATGCCGAGCTGGCGCCAGTGATCGTAATCGGCGGCCTGTCCACGCATCGAGATCATGGCGTTGATCGCCGAGGAGCCGCCGATCACCTTGCCACGGGGATAGGCGAGCGAGCGGCCGTTCAGCCCGGGCTCGGCCTCGGTCCTGAACATCCAGTCCGAGCGCGGATTGCCGATGGCGAAGAGATAGCCGACGGGAATGTGGAACCAGATCCAGTTGTCGTCGCCGCCGGCTTCGAGGACGAGGACGCGATTGCTGGAATTGGCGGACAGCCGGTTGGCGAGGATGCAGCCCGCCGTGCCGGCCCCAACGACAATGTAGTCAAACTCACCTTCGAGCCGCCTTGGCATGCTGCTTCCACCCAACAGGCGTCATGCCCGGGCTTGTCCGGGGCATCCACGCGCTTTCCGTTCTAATAGTCAGACGTGGATGGCCGGGACAAGTCCGGCCATGCCTGTGAGTCAGGGCTACACCCCGATCCCCGCCAGTTGGGTGGACTGGTGCTTGCATGGTAGACAGGCCTGCATTTTCAACAAAGCTTGAGACCCTCCATGCCCATCGTGAACCGCGTCGCCGACCTTCAACCCGATATTCAGGCCTGGCGCCGGGACATCCACCAGCATCCGGAGCTGCTCTATGACGTCCACCGCACCGCAGCATTCGTCGCGGACCGCCTGCGCGAATTCGGTTGCGATCAGGTCGTGACGGGGATCGGCCAGACCGGCGTGGTCGGCGTGATCAAGGGCAGCAAGCCGGCCGGCGAGGGCCTCAAGGCCATCGGCCTGCGTGCCGACATGGATGCGCTGCCGGTCGAGGAACAGACCAACCTGCCTTACGCTTCGAAGACTCCCGGCAAGATGCACGCCTGCGGCCATGACGGCCACACCGCGATGCTGCTCGGTGCTGCGCGTTATCTCGCCGAGACCCGCAACTTCGCCGGCGATGCCGTGGTGATCTTCCAGCCGGCCGAGGAGGGCGGCGCCGGCGGCTTGGCCATGGTCAAGGACGGAATGATGGAGCGCTTCGGCATCGAGCAGGTCTACGGCATGCACAACGGTCCTGGCATCCCGGTCGGCTCGTTCGCGATCCGGCCGGGTCCGATCATGGCGGCGACTGACGAAGTCGATATCATGATCGAGGGTCTCGGCGGCCATGCCGCGCGGCCGCACAAATGCGTCGATTCCGTTCTGGTCGGCGCGCAGGTGATCACGGCGCTGCAGTCGATCGTCGCGCGCAGCATCGATCCGCTGGAATCGGCCGTGATCTCGATCTGCGAGTTCCACGCGGGCAATGCCCGTAACGTGATTCCACAAACCGCGACACTGAGGGGCACCATCCGCACGCTGTCGCCGGAGGTGCGCAAGCTGGTCGAGAAGCGCGTGCACGAGGTTGTGGCGGGCGTGGCGCAGATCACCGGCGCCAAGATCGACTTGCGCTACCAGCGGAATTATCCGGTGGTGAACAATCACGCCGCGGAGACCGAGATCGCGCGTCGCATCGCGGGGCAAGTTGCGGGCGAGACCAACGTCCTCGAGATGTCGCCGCTGATGGGCGGCGAGGATTTCGCCTATATGCTGGAGGCGCGCCCCGGCGCCTTCATCTTCTGCGGCAACGGCGACAGCGCCGGCCTGCATCACCCCGCCTACAATTTCGATGACGAGGCGATCGTTTACGGCACGTCGTACTGGGTCAAGCTGGTCGAGCAATCGCTCGCGGCATCGTAAGGCCAAGCGCAACATCAAGCCGAAAGCACAAACGAAAAGGGCCCGCGCACCGCACGGGCCCTTTATCTTCGAGTGACGTGATCGGCTTCAGAAGATCCGCGAGAAGATCACGTACAGCGTGCCCGACAACAGGATGGCGACGGGCAAGGTCAGCACCCAGGCCATCACCATGTTCCTGATGGTGGCGACCTGGAGACCCGAACCGTTCGCGGCCATGGTGCCGGCGACGCCGGAAGACAGCACGTGGGTGGTCGAGACCGGCAGGCCGAATACGTCGGCGGCGCCGATCGTGGCGGCGGCGACGAGCTCGGCGGAGGCACCCTGCGCGTAGGTGAGATGGGTCTTGCCGATCTTCTCACCGACGGTGACGACGATGCGCTTCCAGCCGATCATGGTGCCGAGACCGAGCGCGATGGCGACCGCGACCTTCACCCAGGTCGGGATGAACTTGGTCGCGCTGTCGAGGCCGCCCTTGTAGGCGTTCAAGGTCGCGACCTCTTCCTTGCTAAGGTCGTTTTCCTTGTCCTTCATCAGGAAGCGGATCGCTTCCGAGGTCAGGTACATGTCGTTGCGGGTGTTGCCGACGACTTCCGCCGGCACCTTGTTCAGCGAACCGTATTTCGCGACCTGCTCGCCGACATCCTTCACCAGCACTGACAGCGAAGGATAAGTGCCTTCGCTGATGTGATGCGAGGTGACGTACTGCGTCACCGCAGGACGGGGATCGCCGATGATCGCATGGCCGGCGCCCTTGGCCGCAACCACCTTGGAGGCGGCTTCCGAAATCTTCGCGAACTGGGCGACCTGCGACTCCGGCAATGCGCGGTTGAGCGCATAGGCCGTGGGCACAGTGCCGATCAGGATCAGCATGATCAGGCCCATGCCCTTCTGGCCGTCGTTCGAACCGTGGGCGAAGCTGACGCCGGTGCAGGTCAGGATCAGCAGGCCGCGAATCCAGATCGGCGGGGCTTTGTTACCCTCAGGAGCGGCATAGAGCGCCGGGTTCTTGATCATCACCTTGAGCAGCAACAGCAGGCCGGCGGCGCAGACGAAGCCGACCAGCGGGGACAGCAGGAGCGCATATCCGATCTCCGTGGCCTTGCCCCAGTCCACGCCCGAGGTACCGTCGCGGCCGCGCATCAGCGCGTTCGCGACGCCGACGCCGATGATCGAGCCGATCAGCGTGTGCGAGGAGGAGGCCGGCAGGCCGAAATACCAGGTGCCGAGGTTCCAAAGGATCGCGGCGATCAGCAGCGCGAACACCATCGCGAAGCCGGCGCTAGAGCCGACCTGCAGGATCAACTCGACCGGCAGCAGTGAGACGATGCCGAAGGCCACGGCGCCGGACGAGAGCAGCACGCCGAGGAAGTTGAAGAAGCCCGACCACATCACCGCGACTTCGGCCGGCAGCGAGTGGGTGTAGATCACCGTCGCAACCGCGTTGGCGGTGTCGTGGAAACCGTTTACGAATTCGAAGCCGAGCGCAATCAGGAGCGCAACGATAAGGAGGATATAGGGTAGGTAGCTCGTGACCCTGGTACCGGTCGCATCGACATCGGAATAGATGCTGTAGGCCACATAGAGCAGGCCCGCGGCGAGGATGCCGAAGAATAAGATCATCGTCAGCGGATTGAAGCCCTTGTCGAGATTTGGCCGCGAGGCCGGCTGGATCGGCGCGGGATCTGCTACCGCGCGGTCGAATGCAACATCGGTCATGTCTGGACGCCCCTTAACTTTCTGTAAGGGCTATTGTCCCCGATGGATTTGAAGGCTGGATGACAGACGGCGCCTGAAAGGGGTTTTCCCGCCCGTATTCAGGCGGCGCGCGCCGCTTTCTTCTGCAAGCCGGCGGCGATCTTCAAATCTTCGACAAAGCGCTGATATTCCAGCACCTTGGCTTCCGGATCGGGCAACCGCAGCAGATAGGACGGGTGCACCGTCACCAGCGCCTTGCGGCCGTCGGGCAGGTCGATCAGCCGGCCGCGGTTCTTTCCGATCGGGGTGATCTTGCCGAACACGCTCTGTGCGGCGGTCGCGCCCATCGCGACGATGAGATCGGGCTGGATGACGGAGACCTCCCGCTCATACCACTGCCGGCAGGCCTTTATCTCCGGCGTATTCGGCTTCTGATGCAGGCGGATCTTGCCGCGCGGCACGAATTTGAAGTGTTTCACCGCGTTGGTGACATAGACCTTCTTGCGGTCGACGCCGGCCTCTTGCAGCGCCCGGTCGAGCATCTGGCCGGCCGGACCGACGAAGGGATGGCCCGCGAGGTCTTCCTTGTCGCCGGGCTGTTCGCCGACCAGCATGATATTGGCGGACTTCGGGCCCTCGCCGAACACGGTCTGGGTCGCGTCCTTGTAGAGATGGCAGGCGCGGCAGTGAGCGGCCTCCTCGCGGAGCGCTTCGAGATCGTCGGCAGCAAGCTTGCGTTTCATCGGAGCCTCCGGCCGCCTTTGAGGCTTGTGCGGATCGGTTGCGGCATTGGCGATCATGGCGCCGGTCATGCGCTCGGCGTCCTCGATCAGAGGCTTAATGATCGAAGCCTCGGGCAGGTTCCTCCAATATTTCTTCGGCATCTCGGCCTGCATCGCCTTCACCTTCAGGCGGGCCGGATTGAAGATGCTGGCGTAGTAACGCCGCCAGGTTTCCTCCAGCCGGTCTTCGCTCGGCGCCTCGCTCTTGCTGACGCCTGATGTGAACGAGAGAGCGTGGCCATCCCAATGCGCGCACAAATCTGGCGTCAGGATCGACCAGGGCATGTCGGCAAAGCGCTTGGCGAAGAACGGCGCGGCGAGCTCGACGATGTGATGCTCCGGCTCGAACCAGGCGACGTAGTGTGCTTCGCGTTCCCTGCCGATCTCGCGGAAGCGCACGAAGGCGTGCATCTTGTGCTCGTCGCGGTAGACCGCCTTTGCCATGGCCGTGACTTGCGCGACATCGAGATCGGTCGCGACCTCGATGAGGTCGTGATTGTCCTTCAGCCGAAACAGCAGGCGATAGAGGATCGCGAAACGCTCGGGATCGCGATGCAGGATCGCGGCCTTGGCGAGCTCGACGAATTTTGCAGGCACATTGAAGGTGCTATCGCCAGCCGCCGGCAGCGGAGACGGCGAGGGCGTCGCGAACAGCTCCGCTTCGCCGCCCTGCACGGCCCAAGTGACATCGGCCGGTTTCATTTGGTGAAGCACGAGGATACGTGCGGCTTTGCGCCAGCCATCGAAATCGGTTTCGTTCTCGAGTGTGATGTACTGCATCAGAAGCCAAATCCCAGTTGCGTTGCTTTCGGCTTGAACCGTTCGATCAGCCGTGCCTCGTCGAGGCGATGCGGCGGGGGCCGGTGATCGCTGAGGACGATGAACGGCAGCGCCTTGTTGCGGGGCACATGCAGCCGCGCGAGATCGGCGACGCGGATCGTGGTCGTGCGGCGCGCCGCGATGATGCGCTCGACGGCCTTGGTGCCGAAGCCCGGCACGCGCAACAATTCCTCGCGGCTGGCGCGGTTGACGTCGAGCGGGAAGCGGTCGCGGTGGCGTAATGCCCAGGCGAGTTTTGGATCGATGTCGAGCGGCAGCATCGCACTGTCGTCGACGATCTCGCCGACATCAAAACCGTAGAACCGCATCAGCCAGTCGGCTTGGTAGAGTCGGTGCTCGCGCAGCAAGGGCGGCGCGCGCAGAGGCAGCGCGCGGCTGGCATCGGGGATCGGGCTGAACGCGGAATAATAGACGCGCCTCAGCCTGTATGAACCGTAGAGATTGGCGCTGGTGTGGAGGATGGTGTGGTCGGAGGCCGCGTCGGCGCCGACGATCATCTGCGTGCTCTGGCCGGCCGGCGCGAAGCGCTGCGGCTTGGCTTTCGTGTTCGCGCTGCGGCTTTCCTCGGCCTCGTCCAGCTTCAGCCGCAGCCGGCCCATGGTGCGGCGGATCGCGCGCACGTCTTTCTCTGGCGCGAATTGCTGCAGGCTCGTCTCCTGCGGCATCTCGATGTTGATGGAGAGACGGTCGGCATATTTGCCAGCCTCGGAGATCAATGCATCATCGGCCTCCGGGATCGTCTTGAGATGGATGTAGCCACGGAAGTGATGCTCCTCGCGCAGTTTGCGCGCGACGCTCACCACCTGCTCCATGGTGTAGTCGGGGTTGCGGATGATGCCGGAGGAGAGAAACAGTCCTTCGATGTAATTGCGCCGGTAGAAGTCGAGCGTCAGCTTGACCACTTCGTCGATGGTGAAGCGGGCACGCGGCACGTTGGAGGAGGCGCGGTTGACGCAATAGAGGCAGTCGTAATTGCAGGCGTTGGTCAGCAGCACTTTGAGCAGCGAGATGCAGCGGCCATCCGGCGCGTAGGAATGGCAAATGCCCATGCCGGGCGCGGTCGAGCCCATGCCCTTGCCGTCGCTGGAATCCCGCCTCTCGGTGCCGCTGGAGGCGCAGGACGCGTCGTACTTGGCGGCGTCCGCCAGGATTTCCAGCTTGCGTTGCACGTCCATATTGGAATCCCTTTGATTCAGCTCATGAATCCCAAGGCCCGCCAATTCGATTGACTCCCGGGGCGTCGTTAGCTTTATATTAGAACATATCATGAACAAATGAGCTAGCCGCTGGTTCTCTTTTTGAGAGCCATCGGCAATCACCCTTGAGGAGCGGCGTATGAGCGGCGCACGAATAAGCGCGCTTGCAGCCTTGCGTGGCCAGATCGAGCGCATCGAGACGGCGGAGGTCGTGCATCATCGCGACCGTGTCGCGCTTGGCCATAGCGAGGCCGACAACGCGCTGAAGGGCGGGCTCGCGCGCGCGGCAATCCACGAGGTGTTTTGCGAAGGACGTCAGGGCGCAGCCGCGACGGGCTTTGTCACCGGACTTGCGGGGCGGGTGACGGCGCGCAAGCCGCTGCTGTGGGTGCGGCAGGATTTTTCAGACATTGAAACCGGTGCGCTGTCGATGAGCGGGCTCGCCGAGATCGGTCTCGATCCGCGCCGCATGGTGATGGTGCGCGCCGCCGACGTGGAGAGCGCGCTGCGCACGTCGGCTGATGCACTCGCCTGCGACGCGCTGGGCGCCGTCGTGCTCGAGCTCTGGGGCGAGACCAGGCAGTTCGATCTGGTGGCGAGCCGCAAGCTGACATTGGCTGCGCAATCTTCCGGTGTCACCGGCCTGTTGCTGCGGATGGCCGCGCAACCTTTACCCTCGACCGCCGAGACCAGATGGATGCTGCGCGCGGCGCATTCGCCGCCGGGCGCGATGTGGAGCGCTTGGGGCGCGCCGCGATTCGATGCCGAGCTCCTGCGCAATCGTCATGGCCCGTGCGGCCGGTGGATCATGGAATGGAAATGTGATGAGTGCCAGTTCTCTGAATCGTCGGCGTATCCTCAGCCTGTGGCTGCCGCGCCTGCCCATCGATCGGATCCAGCGGTTCTTCGGCAACGTCGGACTGCATGAAAATAATGCGCCCAGCATCGTCGTTGCCAAGGATAGCAACGCGCTGGTGATCCATGCGCTGGACGAGGCGGCCGAGCGCCTCGGTCTGTATATCGGCCAGCCTCTGGCCAATGCCCGGGCGATGTGTCCGGATCTAAAGGTGTTCGACGCCGATGCCGTGGCCGATGCCAAGACGATCAGCGACATCGCCGATTGGTGCGATCGTTTCACGCCGCTGGTGGCGCTCGATCCGCCGCACGGGCTGTTCCTCGACATCACCGGCTGCGCGCATCTGTTCGGCGGCGAGGCTGCGCTGTTGCAAACCCTTGTCCGTGCCCTCGACCGCCAGGGCTTTGCCGTCAGCGCGGCGATCGCCGGCACCTCGGTCTGCGCGCGCACGCTGACGCGGCAATCTTCAGGGACCATCGTTGCCGATGGCGGGGAGGCGGCGGCAATCAGCCGGTTTCCGGTGTCCGCGCTTGGCGCGGGTGAGGCTATCAGCACCGGCCTGCGACGCGCCGGCCTGAAGACCATCGGCGATGTGGCCTCGCGCACGCCGAGCGAAATCACGGCGCGGTTCGGTGCACGGTTCTCCACGTTGCTCGCCCATGCGCTGGGGCAGGGCGATGCACCGATCAATCCACGAAAGCCGCTGCCCGATTACATCGTGGAGAAACGCTTTGCCGAGCCGATCGCTACCGACACCATGATCGCGATGACGCTGTCGCGCCTGGCGGACACGTTGATCGCGTCGATGGAGAAGCAGGGCAAGGGCGCGCGACGATTAGAGGCTACCTTCTTCCGTACCGACGGCGCGGTGCGCGCGATCATGGTCGAGACCGGGCGGCCGGTGACGCAAAGCAAAGTCATCGACCGGCTGTTCCGCGAGCGCCTCGATGCGCTCGCCGATCCCCTCGATCCCGGCTTCGGCTTCGACATGGTGCGGCTGTCGGCAAGCCGCACCGAAATCGTGGTGCAGGAGCAGCGCGATCTCGACGCCCATGTCCACGACAATGACGAGCTTGCCGCGCTGATCGACCGCATCGCCGCACGCATCGGCGGAAAGCGCGTCGTCGTGCATCTGCCTGAGGATACCCATATCCCTGAATGTGCGGTGCTGGCGGCGCCGGCGCAGCATCATCTCGCCGTGGCGATGCAGGCCGAATGGCCCGCGCGCACCGAGACTGAGCCGCCACTGCGTCCGTTGCGGCTGTTCGACAAGCCTGAGCCGATCAATGTGCCGTTTGCGACCGTGCCCGACGGGCCGCCGCATCAATTCACCTGGCGCCGCGCGCAGCATGCGGTGGTGCGGGTGGAGGGCCCCGAGCGCATCGCCATGGAATGGTGGCGGCAGGACGGCAAGCAACTGACACGGGATTATTTCCGCATCGAGGATGCCGAGGGCCTGCGCTTCTGGATCTTTCGCGACGGTCTTTACGAGGGGGAGTGCTTCGACGGCGACGGCAAGCCCGCTCTTCCCGGTTGGTATGTGCACGGTCTCTTCGCATGAACACGCCCGCTTATGCCGAGATCGGCATCACCACGAATTTCTCCTTCCTGCGCGGCGGCTCGGATCCGCGCGCCTATGTGCACCAGGCCAGCAAGCTCGGCATTCCCGTGATCGGCATCGCCGATCACAACACGCTCGCCGGTGTGGTGCGCGCCTACAAGGAGCTCGACAATGACGAGGTGCTGCACAAGCCGAAGCTTCTGATCGGCACCCGCATCGTCTTCATCGATGGTACGCCCGATATTCTGGTCTATCCGCGTGACCGCGCCGCCTATGGCCGGCTGTGCCAGCTTCTTACCCGGGGCAAGCGCGGCGACGACATCACGCGGATCGCGAAGGGCGAATGCCATCTCACCTTCGCCGATCTCCTTGCGTTTTCCGAAGGCCAGCTCCTGATCCTGACGCTGCCGCATCGCTTCGATGCGGCGCAGACGCAGGACATCCTCGCCAAGCTGAAAGCAAGTCGTGCCAAGGGCGTGTGGCTGGCGGCGAGCCTAATCTATCGCGGCGACGACCGCCGCCGCCTCGCGCAGCTCGATGATCTCGCCGCAAAAGCAAAAGTGCCGCTGCTTGCGACCAACGAGGTGCTCTATCACCATCCCGCGCGCCGTCCCCTCCAGGACGTGCTGACCTGCATCCGGGAAAAGACCACGATCGAGGCGGTCGGCCGGAAGCTGGAAGCCAATGCCGAGCGGTTTCTGAAGGCGCCCAGGGAGATGGCGCGGCTGTTCCGCGATTTCCCTGAGGCTATCGCGGAGACCATGCGCTTTGCGGACAAGATCACCTTCTCGCTCGACCAGCTAAAATACCAGTATCCGGATGAGCCGGTGCCACCGGGGAAGACCGCGCAGGGGCATCTGGAGGATCTGACCTGGGCCGGTGTCGACAAATATTTTGGCGGCAAGATCGACGACAAGCTGCGCGCCACCCTGAAGAAAGAACTCGCACTGATCGCCGAGCTGAAATACGCGCATTACTTTCTCACGGTGCACGACATCGTGCATTACGCGCGCAGCCAGAACATTTTGTGCCAGGGGCGGGGATCGGCGGCGAATTCGGCGGTCTGCTACGTGCTCGGCATCACCTCGGTCGACCCCACCAAGGTCGATCTGCTGTTCGAGCGCTTCATCTCCAAGGAACGGCTGGAGCCGCCCGACATCGACGTCGATTTCGAGCATTCGCGGCGCGAGGAGGTGATGCAATATGTCTATCGGCGTTACGGCCGCCATCGCGCCGCGATCATCGCCACCGTCATTCATTATCGCCCGCGCAGCGCCATCCGCGATGTCGGCAAGGCGCTGGGCCTGACCGAGGACGTCACCGCCGCACTCGCCGACACCGTCTGGGGCAGCTGGGGCAAGGGCCTCAACGACATGCAGGTCAGGCAGGCCGGCCTCGATCCGCAAAATTCCATGATCAACCTCGCGGTCGAGCTCGCGACCGAGCTGATCGAATTCCCCCGTCATCTGTCCCAGCATGTCGGCGGCTATGTGCTCACGCAGGACCGGCTCGACACCTATGTGCCGATCGGCAATGCCGCGATGGACGATCGCACCTTCATCGAATGGGACAAAGACGATGTCGATGCGCTCAGCATGATGAAGGTCGACGTGCTCGCGCTGGGCATGCTGACCTGCATCCGCAAGTGCTTTGATCTGATCGAGCAGCACAAGGGCGAACGCTGGATGCTGGCGAGCGTCCCGCAGGATGATTCCAAAGTCTACGACATGCTGTGCGACGGGGAGTCGCTCGGCGTGTTCCAGGTCGAGAGCCGCGCGCAGATGAACATGTTGCCCCGGCTGAGGCCACGGACCTTCTACGATCTCGTGATCGAGGTCGCGATCGTGCGGCCGGGGCCGATCCAGGGCGACATGGTGCATCCCTATTTGCGGCGGCGGAACGGCTTGGAAAAAGTGAACTATCCATCGCCGTCACCGGAGCATGGCGACAAGGACGAGCTTTACAGAGTGCTGCACAAGACGCTCGGCGTGCCCTTGTTCCAGGAGCAGGCGATGCGGATCGCGATCGAGGCCGCGAAGTTCACGGCCGAGGAGGCCAACGGCCTGCGCCGTGCGATGGCAACGTTCCGCAATGTCGGCACCATCGGCAAGTTCGAAGACAAGATGATCGGCAACATGATCGCACGCGGCTATGCGCCTGATTTTGCCAGAAACTGTTTCGAACAGATCAAGGGTTTTGGCAGTTACGGCTTTCCGGAGAGCCATGCCGCAAGCTTCGCGCAGCTTGTCTATATCTCCTCATGGCTGAAGCATTATCATCCTGATGCATTCTGCTGTGGCCTCCTGAACTCGCAGCCGATGGGCTTTTACGCCCCGGCGCAGATCGTCAGCGACGCCCGCAAGAACGGCGTCGAGGTGCGCGATATCGATGTGTCCTACAGCTTTGCGCAGAACACGCTGGAAGAAGGAAGTGGCAAATATTGCGCCGTGCGCCTGGGCTTCCGCCAGATCGACGGTTTTCATTGGCTCGATGAGGATGAGGAAAGGCTGAAAAGAGGCGCGCCTCGGAATGAGTATGTGGAGAGAGCGCCCGACTGGGCCGACCGCATCGTCGCCGCCCGCAATCGCCGGCCCTTCACCTCGCTGGAAGACTTCGCACGCGACACCGGCCTGCCCAAGCGCGCGCTGATCCTGCTCGCCGATGCCGACGCCTTCCGTTCGCTCGGACTCGACCGCCGCGAGGCGCTGTGGCAGGTGCGGCGCCTGCCCGACGATGTGCCGCTGCCCCTGTTCGAGGTGGCCACCGCACGCGAGCAGCCGGACGAGCACGCCAGGCCGTTGCCGGTGATGCCGCGGGCCGAACAGGTGGTCGCGGACTATCAGACCATTCGGTTATCGCTGAAGGGGCATCCGATGGAATTTTTGCGCGAGATGTTTACGCGCGAACGCATCGTCGCCTGCAGGGACATCAATCATGAGAACGAGCGGCGCCGCGTCCGCTGTGCTGGCGTCGTGCTGGTACGGCAGCGGCCGGGCAGCGCCAGCGGCGTCGTGTTCATGACACTGGAGGACGAAACCGGCATCGCCAATGTCGTGGTGTGGCCGAAGATCATGGAGCAGTACCGGAAAGAGGTGATGGGCGCGCGCCTCATCCTGGTCGAAGGCTACATCCAGAGCAGCCCCGAAAAGGTGACGCATCTGATCGCCCAGCGGATGATCGACCGTTCGCACGATCTGGTCGGCCTCGCCAACAACGCCCTCGGCCGCAAGCGTCCGGTGCCGGCAGGCGCCACCGTGGTCGAACCGCTCAACGACGATCCCCGGGCGCATGCGGATGCGCCCGCGCAAAAACTTCGCCACCCCCGCAACGTCCGCATCCTGCCGCCGTCGCGGGATTTTCATTGAGGTTGTGGGACGCGCCCCTCTCGCACCGTCATTGCGAGCGTAGCGAAGCAATCCAGACTGTCGCTGCGGAGAGATACTGGATTGCTTCGCTGCGCTCGCAATGACGAGCATATTCTAAAAATTCACCCGGTTCGAGATCGCGCCGTCCACCACCAGATTGGAGCCCGTGGTGAACCCCGACACCGGGCTCGCCAGAAACACCGCTGCGCTCGCGATCTCCTGTGGCGTGGCCATGCGGCCGGTAGGGTTGCGCTTCATCGCATCATTGTAGCGCTCAGGCATGTTCTGCTCGATCATCTCCCAGACGCCACCCTTGAAATAGACCGTGCCAGGCGAGACCACGTTGACGCGGATCTTCTTCTTCGCGTACTGCCGTGCCAGCCCCTTGGCCATGTGGATCAATGCCGCCTTGATCGGGCCGTAGGAGCTCGCCGTGTCCGCTTGCGCCGCTGAAATCGAGGAGATGATGACGAAGGCGGCGTCGCCGCTGCTCGCACCGCTGGCCTCGAGGAACGGCCGCGCGGCATCGAACGCGTGGACGGCGCCGAGCAGGTCGAGCCGAAAATTCTGCTCCCACGATGCGGCATCATGGCCCTGTGCCATCGCGCCCGCGTTGGAGAACAGCATGTCGATGCCGCCAAGCTCCTTTGCAGCATTCTCGATCCAGGATTTCAGTGCCGCGCCGTCGGTGACGTCGACCGGGCCGCCGGTCGCGCGGATCCCGCTGGCCTTCAACTCCGTAACGGTGGCGGCAACCTGATCGGCGTTGCGTGCACACACCGCGACATTGCTGCCTTCGCCGGCCAGCGTCGCCGCAATCGCCCGTCCGATGCCGCGCGTGCCGCCAAGCACGACGGCGTTCTTGCCTTTGAGACCGAGATCCATTGTTTGGTTTTCCTTTTTGTTGGTCGCAGCGAGTGTAGCTGTTTCGAGAGACGCCCAAAAGCCTCCACATCGTCATTGCGAGGAGCTCTTGCGACGAAGCAATCCAGACTGCCACCGCGGAAAGACTCTGGATTGCTTCGCTTCGCTCGCAATGACCGTGTGGAAACAGCGGCCCTCACTCCGGTGCCGCCCCCACCGGCGGGCCGCCGGGCGGGCGGTGCAGGAATGTCAGTGAGACGTAGGCGCCGGCCCAGGAGCCGATCGCCGCGAAAGCCACATAGAACGCGTTTTCGGTGTAGCTGATCACTGCATAGGAGGAGAGCATGTACCAGACCGCGCTCCAGTTCGCCGCGGGCACGCGCTTGCGCGCAATCACGGCCGAGGTGAACATGACATAGACCGCGTCGGTGGCCGCCGTTGCGATGAACACGGCGCCTGCGGTGAGGGGATCGATGGCGGCCATTGCCTGTCCTTGTGTGCTAATGCGATGATTGCAAACTAAAGGGAGAGAAGGGTCATGCAAAGCCCCACCGAAATTCTCAGTGGCATCTGGACCTCCGCCGGCGGTGATGCCGCCGCGCTCGCGCGCGTGCGGCTGACGGGCGAGGAGCCGCAAATCCCGTCCTCGTTTCGCGTCGCAATTGCCGGCCAGACGACGATCGCCGCCGCCGGTCTTGCCGCCGCCGAAATCTGGAGATTGCGCAGCGGCGAGGCGCAGGACGTCAGCGTCGAGCTGCGCCATGCCGTCGCCGAATGCCGCTCCGAGCGCTATTTGCGCGTCGACGACAAGCCGCCGCCGCCCGCCTGGGACGCCATCGCCGGCGTCTACAGAACCGGCGACAACCGCTTCGTCCGCTGCCACACCAATTTCCCGCATCATCGCGACGCCGTCTGCAAGGTGCTCGGCTGCGAGCCCGAGCGCGAGAAGGTGCAGGCCGCATTGATGCAATGGAAGGGCGAGGATTTCGAGACTGCGGCCTATGCCGCGGGCGGCGTCGTTGCCCTGATGCGCTCCTACGACGAATGGTCGGCGCTGCCGCAGGCCCGCGCGCTCGCCGAATTGCCGCTGGTCTCGATCGAGAAGATCGGCGAGGCCCCGCCGAAGCCATGGCCGCAACGATTGCCAAAAGGCGATCGCCCGCTCGCAGGCCTGCGCGTGCTCGATCTCTCTCGCGTTATCGCGGGCCCCGTTGCCGGCCGCACGCTCGCCGTGCACGGCGCGGATGTGCTGCTCGTGTCAGGCCCCGAACTGCCGGCCATTCCGTGGCTGACCATCGACACCGGCCGGGGCAAGCTCACCACCTTCATCGAGCTGAAGAGCGAGGCGGGCAGAGCGCAGATGCGCGCGCTGTTGAAGGACGCCGACATCTTCTCGCAAGGCTATCGGCCGCGCGCGCTCGCCGCTCTCGGCTTCACGCCGGAGGACGCCGCGAAAATCAATCCCGGCATCGTCTACGTGACGCTGTCGGCCTATGGCCATGCCGGTCCATGGGCGGAACGGCGCGGCTTCGATTCGCTGGTGCAGACCACGACCGGCTTCAACCATGCCGAGGGACAGGCTGCTGGCATCGATGGACCGAAGGAATTACCGGCACAGATGCTCGACCACGCCACCGGCTATCTGATGGCGTTCGGCGCGATGATGGCCAAGGTCCGCCAGGCCCGCGAAGGCGGCAGCTGGCACGTCCGCGTGTCGTTGGCGCAGACCGGGCGCTGGCTGTGGAATCTCGGACGGCTCGAAAATGGCCTGAATACCCCGGATATTACGGGCGAGGCCGTACACGCTGCATTCATCGAGAGCATGCCATCTGGCTTCGGCACGTTGAAGGCGGTGCGCCATTCAGCGCTGCTGTCGAAGACGCCGGCGCAATGGAGCCGTCCGGCGATGCCGCTCGGCAGTCATCCGGCAGAGTGGCCGGTGACAAGCTGACGTGAAGCTGACGTGTCGCAAATTTTTAACGCAAACCGAAAGGCGCCCGGCGTTTTTTAGGTTGTTTGAAATCACAATTCGGCACTATTAGCGCGACCGATGACGCCGGCATCCGCCGCTATCATCGCAGACATGACCGGGCCCCATGGTAGTTGAAAATACCAAGCGATTGCAGGTGCTTACAAAACAACGGGTGATTACATCCGTAGTTTTACTAGCTCTTGCCGGTGCCGGGGCTTACGGCTTCCTCCATGCGGGAGCGAAGGAGAAGAACCACTCCGAGATCTCCAGCCAGTCGCGCAGGAATGCGCAGAACTTCACGCCGACGCCGTCGGAATGGGCGACGCTGACGATCGAGCCGGTCAAGGCCAAGACCTTCCGCGCCGAGTATGTCACCGAGGGCAAGGTCGCAGTCGACGAGGACCGTTCGACGCCGGTGTTTTCGCCCTATGCGGGCCGCGTGACCAAGCTGCTCGCCAAGCCCGGCGAGGTGCTGAAGCAAGGTCAACCGCTGTTCACGATCGAGGCCGCCGACACCGTGCAGGCCCAGAACGATTTCATTGCGGCGATGAGCTCGCAGAACAAGGCGAAGTCGGCGATCGATCTTGCCGACATCCAGTTCAAGCGCGCCAAGGACCTCTACGAGGGCCATGCCATCCCCCTGAAGGACTATCAGCAGGCGGAAGCGACTCAGGTTCAGGCGCAGAACGACATGCGCTCATCGGCGACGGCACTGGAAGCCGCGCGCAACAAGCTGCGTATCCTCGGCTTCACCGACGAGACCATCAAGGCGTTCCAGGACAAGGGCGTCATCAATCCGGAAGTCACGATCTATTCGCCGATTGCGGGCACGGTGGTGCAGCGTAAGATCGGCCCCGGCCAGTACGTCAATTCGGGCGCGAGCGATCCGGTCTTCGTCGTCGGCGACCTCTCCACGGTTTGGCTCACCGCCTTCGTGCGCGAGAGCGATGCGGCTGCCGTGTGCATCGGGCAGGACATCACCGTCAACGTGATGGCGCTCCCGGGCCGCCCCTTGACCGCCAAGGTCAACTACGTCGCCGCCGCGATCGATCCGAACACCCGCCGCCTGCTGGTCCGCGCCACCATCGACAACAAGGACGGTCTGCTGAAGCCGGAGATGTTCGCCAACGTCACGATCTATTCGTCCGGCGACCGCGCCGCGCCGGCGGTACCGAAGCAGGCCTTGATCTACGAAGCCGACAAGGTCCGCCTCTGGGTCGCACGCGAGGACAAGTCGGTCGAGCTGCGCGAGATCAAGATCGGTCTCATCAATGGCAACCTCGTCGAGGTCACCAGCAATCTGAAGCCCGGCGAGCAGGTGGTCACCAAAGGCAGCCTGTTCATCGATCGCGCGGCGTCCGGCAGCTGATCGACGGGCCGGGAAAAAGACAAGCTGAAGACCTGAATGGATCGCCTCGTCGCCCTTGCCGTCAACCGGCGCTTCCTGATGGTCGGGATGTTCGTCGCCGTGCTCATCGGCGGCCTGATCGCGTTCAACCAGCTCAACATCGAGGCTTATCCCGATCCGACCCCGCCGATGGTCGACATCGTGACGCAGAGCCCGGGCCTGTCGGCAGAGGAGATCGAGCGCTACATCACGATCCCGATCGAGACCCAGGTTGCAGGTCTGAAGAACGTGACGACCATTCGCACCATCTCGCTCTACGGCCTCTCCGACGTCAAACTGCAGTTCTCCTTCGCCTACACCTATGACGAGGCGTTGCAGCAGGTCTTGAACCGCCTGGCGCAGCTCGCGCCGCTGCCCGGCAACGTGCAGCCGCAGATCTCGCCGCTCAGCCCGATTGGCGAAATCTTCCGCTACCGTCTCGTCGGTCCGCCGAACTACAGCGTGCTCGACCTCAAGACGATCCAGGACTGGATCCTCCAGCGGCGCTTCCGTGCCGTGCCCGGCGTGATCGACGTCACCGGCTGGGGTGGCAAGAGCAAGACCTACGAGCTCCAGGTCGACTTCAACAAGCTGGTCGCCAACGGCCTAACGCTGCCGCAATTGCTCCAGGCGGTCGGCAATTCCAACGTCAATGTCGGCGGCAACACCGTCAATATCGGTCAGCAATCGGCCGTGGTGCGCGGCGTCGGCCTGATCCGCTCGATCGACGACCTCGCCAACACCATGGTCTCGCAGACCAACGGCAATCCGGTGCTGGTCAAGGACGTCGCCACTGTCACCGTCGGCCAGAAGCCACGTCTCGGCATTGCCGGCCTCGACGAGGCCGACGACATCGTGCAGGGCATCGTCCTGATGCGCCGTGGCGAGCAGAGCTCGCCAACCATCAAGCGCGTCCACCAGCTCGTTCAAACCATTAACGAGTCCAGCATCCTGCCGCCCGGCGTGCGCATCGAACGCATCTACGACCGCGGCGACCTGATCGAACTCACCACCCACACCGTGCTACACAACATGGTGGTCGGCATTCTCTTGATCGTGCTGCTGCAGTGGATCTTTCTCGGCGATCTCCGCAGTGCGCTGATCGTCGGCGCCACCATTCCGTTCGCGCTGTTCTTCGCGGTGATCATCCTGGTGCTGCGCGGGGAATCGGCGAACCTGCTGTCGGTCGGCGCGATCGATTTCGGCCTGATCGTCGATGCCACCGTCATCATGGTGGAGGCGATCTTCCGGCGCCTGACGCAGACCACGCCGATGTCGGAATCCGAGCAGATGTCGTCCGAGACGCTGTTCGGCATGAAAAGCCACGCCATCCTCAGCGCGGCGGCCGATGTCTCACGTTCGATCTTCTTTGCCGCGGCGATCATCATCGCGGCCTTCCTGCCGCTGTTCACGCTCTCCGGCGTCGAGGGCAACATCTTCGGGCCGATGGCGCGCACCTATGCCTACGCGCTGGCCGGCGGACTGCTTGCGACCTTCACCGTCACCCCGGCGCTGTCCGCGATCATCCTGCCCGCGCATGTCAGGGAGACCGAGACCAGGGTGATGCTGATCCTGCATCGGATCTACATGCCGGTGCTGCATTGGGCGGTCGCCAACCGCGGCGTCATGCTCGGTGGCGCGTTCGGCCTCGTGCTGATGACGGTTGCGCTCAGCCGGTTGCTTGGCCTCGAATTCCTGCCGAAGCTGGAGGAGGGCAATCTCTGGATCCGCGCCACGCTGCCGCCGACCATCTCGCTCCAGGAGGGCAACTCCTACGTCAACGAGATGCGCAAGGTGATCCGCGCACGGCCTGAAGTTGAATCCGTGGTGTCGCAGCACGGCCGCCCCGATGACGGCACCGACGCGGCCGGCTTCTTCAACGCCGAGTTCTTCGCGCCGCTCAAGCCCGCGAGCCAATGGCCCGGCACCCGCGACAAGGAAGAGCTGACCGCGCAGCTGCTCAAGCAGCTCGACGATCGCTTCCCCGGCGTCGAGTTCAACTTCTCGCAATATCTCCAGGACAACGTCTCCGAAGCCGTCTCCGGCGTGAAGGGCGAGAACTCGATCAAGCTGTTCGGCAGCGACCTCCAGGCGCTGACCGACACCGCCAACAAGATCAAGTCGGTGCTGGCAACCGTGCAGGGCGTCACCGATCTTGCGGTGTTCACCTCACTCGGGCAGCCGACCATCCAGATCGACATCAACCGCGCCAAGGCCGCGCGTTACGGCCTCGCGCCGGGCGACATCAACGCCACCATCAAGGTCGCGATCGGTGGCGACACCGCAGGCGACATCTACGAGGCCGGAAGCGACCGCCACTTCCCGATCATCGTTCGCCTCGCGCCGGAATTCCGCAGGAGCGCCGAAGCGATCCAGAATTTGCGGATCGGCGCGCCCGGACCGAACGGCACCGTCACGCAGATCCCCCTGAGCGAGGTCGCCACCATCAGCCTCGTCTCGGGTGCGGCCTACATTTATCGCGAGCAGCAGGAACGCTATCTGCCGATCAAGTTCTCGGTGCGTGAACGCGACCTCGGCAGTGCGATTCGCGAGGCGCAGCAGAAGATCGCCGATCAGGTGCAGCTGCCGCCCGGCGCGCACATGGATTGGGTCGGCGAATTCGGCAATCTCCAGGATGCGATCCGGCGATTGTCGATCGTGGTGCCGATCTCGCTCGCGCTGATCGGCGTCCTGCTCTGGTTCAATTTCGGCTCGATGACCGACACGCTGCTCGCCATGAGCGTGATCCCGATGGCGATCTTCGGCGGCGTGCTCGGTCTCTTGATCACCGGCACCGCCTTCAGTGTCTCGGCGGCGATCGGCTTCATCGCGCTGTTCGGTATCGCCGTGATGGACGGCATCATCATCCTGTCGCAATTCAACCAGCTGATCGAAGAGGGCATGGACCGCATGAGTGCGGTGATCCGCACCGGCGAATTGCAGCTTCGGCCGGTGCTGATGACCTGCGTCGTCGCCGGCATCGGTCTGTTGCCGGCCGCGCTGTCGGAAGGAATCGGCTCGCAGGTGCAGAAGCCGCTCGCGGTGGTCGTGGTAACAGGCATGATGCTCGCCCCGATCGTGATCCTGGTGACGCTGCCGGTGCTGATCTCCTTCTTCTCCCGCCGCGCACGCTGACGCCGCCGATCACAGCATTCGCTGCGCGATCCGCACCAGCATCATGGTGCCGAGGCCCAGCAGCATCAGGCTGGCCAACCGACTGCTCATCGACAGCATGCGCGGCGTCAGCCGTGACCGCGCCGTTGCCACGATCGTGCTGAGCACGGTCCACCAGATCGCGGAACCGACGAAGACGCCGGCGATCAGCGGGGCTGCCGCGGCTTGCATTGAAAAGGCGTGCAGCGCAGCCAGAAACAGGATGACGGTCAGCGGATTGGTGAACCCAAGCGCGATGGCGCTGAGATAGGCGCGCGCCAGACGTACGTTGTCGATGTCGTCGGTCGTCTGGAGCGCGACCGAGCCGCGATGGGTTCGGATCGCGAACCACAGCAGCGTGAGCGCCGAGACGATGCCGAAGCTGGCGGCATTGGCCTCGACCCAGGGCTGTGCAAGCGAGCCCAGGCCCAAAACCGCGAGGGCGCTGTAAGTGAGATGCACGGTCGCCGCGCCGAAGCCGGTTGCGAGGCCCGTGGCCATTCCTGATGCCAATGTGCGCTGAATGCACAGCATGCCCATCGGTCCGATAGGGGCGGCGACGGTGAAACCAATTCCAATGCCGGAAAAAAGCGCGGCAAGATAATGCGATAAAGGCATGCACCCGCACGAACAAATGAAATCTGTGCGTGTGCGTAGCCCCGAAAATGAATCGCCGCCTCAACCAGAAGGGTGAGAAACGAGCGAGAGCACAAACACGTTCGTGTGAGTCCAACGAGTTTGTGCCTTCGCGACAACAGTTCCACGCCTCACTGTGGAACCGTGTCGCGGTCGTTGAACCGAATTGCGCTTGGCGCGACTCAGAACCCGTAGAGTTGCGCCGGGTTGTCGACCAGGATCTTCTTGCGCACATCCGCATCCGGCGCCCATACCGGAAGCTGGTTGAGCAGGCGGCCGTCGTCGATCTGGTAGAGCGGCGCGATGTCGGTGGCTTTGCGTCCCTCGACACGGCTCGAATCCGGGTGCGGCCAGTCCGTACCCCAGACGACGCGGTCCGCATTCGCTGCGATCAGTGCGCGGGCATAGGGCACCATGTCCTGATAGTCGGGCGCGAGCTTCGAGGAGCGGTAGGCGCCGGAAATCTTGACATAGGCCTTGCCGGATTTCACCAGCGCGACCAGGTCGGAAAATCCCGGCTGCTCCAGCCCAAGCGAGGCCTCGAGGCCGCCGAAATGGTCGAATACAACGGGGACTGGCGCCGTCTCGACGAGGTCCTTGATCGCCGAGATCATGGGAAGCGTGGTGTAAAGTTGCACGTGCCAGCCGCGCGCCTTCATGCGCTCGACTGCGGCGGTGAAACGCGGCCGGCCGACATTGGGGTCGTTGACGCCGCCGGTCGCAAGATTGAGGCGGACACCGCGAAAGCCGTCTGCATGCATCGTGTCAAGCTGGGCCTCGGTCGTTTTGTCGTCGATCACGGCCACCCCGCGCGCGGCCGCGCCACGCGCTTTCATGCCGAACAGCGTCGACGAGTTGTCGGTGCCGTAGACGCTCGGCGTCACGATCACCACGCGCTCGATATGCAGCGCCTTGTGCAACGCGGCCATTTCTTCCGGCGAAGCCGGCTCCGGCGTGTAGACACGCCCCGCGAAAAACGGAAATTTTTCGACATCGCCATGGATGTGGGTGTGACAGTCGCAGGCATGCGCCGGGACGTCGAAATTGACCGGCGTCGCGGGCTGCGCCGCGCGGGCGTGGGCTTTGCTGGTCATGGATACTCCGGCGGCAAGAGAGGCAAGCAGAACGCTGCGTCGATTGAGCATGGTTTCTCCCCCTATTTTATTATTTGGCAGTGGCCTAGCGACAATAGCACATCAACCCGGCAGCCGCTGCGCTTCGCTGCATAGCTGCTCGACGAGGTCCGCAAGCGGGCGTGAGCCGTCGACGCGCACGACCGGGCAGGGCAGCTTCGCGAGCCACGCTTCATCTTTTGCGAGACTCGACCGTCGCGATCGCCGGCTTCGTAGTGCGAGGCCCAATCGACGAACGACTCCACCTCCTCATGACGCCAGCCGCCCTGTGCGACGGCATCCGCTCCGAAATGCGTAGCCTCGCGGTCATGCAGGCGCTGCAAGCGAAGCTCGCGCGGCGTCGTCACAAAGACGACGAGATCGAAGAATGGGACGAGCTCGTCGCCCCAACCGGTGACGGTTCCGCTCAGCACCCAATCGAGCCGCGGCAAGAACATCTCGCGCATCAGCCGCAAACGTTCGGCGGCAGGGCGTGTCGTCTGGTAGGGCGGCGCGGTCGGGAGCCAGAAATAATCATCGCTGTCGTGATGCGGCAGCGCAAGCCGGCCGGCGAGCGCACGACCGAGCGTCGTCACGCCGGAGCCTGAAGCTCCCATCAGATGGATGCGGCGGCTTTTCATATTCACATCCTAAGACTGACCGAGTCGGTTTGGCGCAGCGTCAGCAACTTCCGATTCTATAGAACGACCCGGACTTGGGCGAGCGCTGTCGCTGCGGACCGCCAATCGGAGCGAGGAGCGTTCAGTCGACTAGCCACCAATCCATGTTTGCGGCGGCATCAAACTTCCTCATCAGGCGGTCAACGAATGTGTTCATGTCGTCAACAGTGGCCATAGCCGCAGCGTAAGTGCCATCGCTCGCCATCGGAAGGATCAGAGGCAAGTTAGATTCTTGAATGTAGAGTCTGGCTGGCTCGCGTTGGCCCGACCATAGATAAGCTATGAAATTCTCAATCGCGACGAGCGCGTCCTTGTCATCGAACGCCAGTTCCGGCGTCAATGAGAACTGGCACCTGGTGGTGGTCCTGTAGTGGAGAGCGACTGGCACGGCGCCAACGTTCGAATGGAAGCTGAATGCCTCGCCCTCTTTTCCGAAGGCGCCGTGTGCCATGAAATTCCGGAGCTGACGCTTGATCGTTACCAGAGCGTCGAGGTGTTTTTTGGCGACGTTTTCCGTTATATCGAGGGCGGACTTGAATTTCTCCTTCCACTCCGTATCGACAAGCTTCGCGACTTCCTCGCCCGTTGTTATGCGTCCCTGCAAGATCGCGAGATGGATAAAAATATGCTCAGTCCAAGAGAAGAACGCATCGATTGTCGCCAGCGCAAGCCAACCCGAACGATCCTCCATATGCGCAAACGGGAACGTAAACATGGCGGCCAGCTCGGATGTCGTCGCGCTCGAACGGTCTTTGACGGAGTAGCCAGCGACAGGAAGCTCCCGCTGCTTCTGCGAGGCTTCGTGGTCGTGTTTGCTTTTCTCTGCGTCGACGGAGGCGGTTCTGAAACTGTCCCGAAAATAGATATATCGCGCGAAGAGCTTGCCCCCGACGTTCCTGACGTTGAATTTGGAGTCGCGGACCGCGTTGTCGGCCATCCACTTGAAAAAGGGAGCTGCGGCTTTGACGCCTTTTCTGATCAGGGCGACGATGCGCTCTGCCTGTTGCTTTTCTCCCGCGGCATCGTGCGCGAAAATCCCCACGCCGGATTTGCGATATTCGATCAGATAGGCTTGCCCTTCAAGATCAACCGGGATCGACCAATCGAGTTTTTCGAAGCGGCCGAGATTCCGAAAGCCAAGAAAATCGACGAGCAGGAAGTAGATCAGATAGTACGGGGGCAGATTGCGGCTCGCATCCGCGCGCTCGGCCGCAAACAAAAAGTTGGGGGCGGCTTGGCTGTTTGCGCCAGCCGGTTTGGACAGGCGCAAGGGCGCGCCTTGCCGCCTCCCGCACCCCCTCAAGCTCCGTCGGAAGAACAATCCCGTTCATGCCGTTGCTTTCAAAGCCCCGCTCGCGGGATGATCCTGCAACCATATTCTGCGCCTGCAAAGCCTTTTCGACGGGCCGAATTGACTGCATTTAAACTAGGATAGAACTTCACTGCATAAGCAGGGTTGGAGGAAAATGTCAGGCACGCCTTTACCGGATGGACTAATCGCGCTGCGCGGCGTGCTTCAGCTAAGTGAGGTGATGCGGCTCATCGAACATACGGCGCGTTGGGTTGATCCCGAAACCTTCCGGCTGTTGCCGCTATGGTATCCCGAGCACGCCAGGCGGACCTATTTCTACAAGAAAAATTGGTCCGAGCCATTGATGAACAAGAACCGGCAAACGGGTCACACGGAGCACAAGCGCGAGGGCAACGTCCACGCCAATAAGGCCCTTACTCACGCGCTGGGCCTGCGCTCCGATGACCGGCCGAACTGGTCCTGCTGCCACATCTGGGGGATTGATGACGCGCAGTATCAGGAAGCTAATGCGATCGTCCAGGATCGCCGTTATTTTTCATGCGTCGCCAATATGGTGCTGCTGCCGACGCCGCTGAAGGCTTTCACCGACACTATGCTGGAAGTGAAAGCCATGCTGCGGATTTGCGCGCGGTACCTCTATGGCTGGCACTGCGAGCATGAAGGCGCTGCCGATGGACTGGCCGCCGTCGAAGGATGGGCGGACTGGGGCGCGTATCCCGAGAGCTGGCCTAAAGCCGATCGAGCTTCGTTACCTATGGGCGTCATGAGGCTTGATGCCGGTATCCGCGAAAGCGCGGCGCTGCGGTTGAAGAATATCCGCAACGACCTGAAGCACGCCGGAAGTCACTATCCTCACGACGATGTCCGCAAGGTTCTGGCTTACTGGAAGATCGAAATATGACGGGGCAAGAGCCGATAGTCACGCCGAAGCTGCTGGCTGAATGTTCAAGGCACCAACTTGATCGCTTTCGCCAAATGGTCCTTGAAGCGGGAGAAGTCCAGGCAGCTGGATTTGACAACCGAATGGCGAGAGCCGAAATCCTGGTCTTTTTGCGGGTCGGCGGAGAGATTGTCGGCGTCGGCGCGTTAAAGAGACCTGGTCGCGAATATTCGCGAGGCGTCTTTAAGAATGCTGGCGCCAAGAAGCTGGCCGACGAGTTCGGCCTCGAACTAGGATGGGTAGTGGTCGAAAAGGCTCATCGGGGGCATTCATATTCGCGGCACGTTGCAGAGGCATTGGTCGCCTGCGCGAACGGCCGAAAGATTTTTGCCACTTCTATAACCACGCGAATCGCGATGCACAAGGCGCTGAACGGGTGTGGCTTGTCGGCGTCGGCGCGTTAAAGAGACCTGGTCGCGAATATTCGCGAGGCGTCTTTAAGAATGCTGGCGCCAAGAAGCTGGCCGACGAGTTCGGCCTCGAACTAGGATGGGTAGTGGTCGAAAAGGCTCATCGGGGGCATTCATATTCGCGGCACGTTGCAGAGGCATTGGTCGCCTGCGCGAACGGCCGAAAGATTTTTGCCACTTCTATAACCACGCGAATCGCGATGCACAAGGCGCTGAACGGGTGTGGCTTCGAACGCGATGGCGTGGATTGGCAGTCCAAGCGCCGCCCCGACGAGCATTTGTTCTTATTCGTTCACAACGGCCATTCTGGCTAACGCCAAACTTATGCTTTCGGCGTCGGACGATCGACTTGGAGGATGAAGCGCCACAGTGGTAGCCCGCCGCCGCGTTGATCATTACCTACCAACGGCGCAAACCAGTCGGGTGTTAGTTCCGCTTCAGTCTGCACAACTCCTTCTTCGGTCAACGTTGCGTCGCGTAGTAGCGCGAGAACATCGAACTAAGGGTACCGATTATTTCGAAATTCCCACGTTCATTTGCTCGTTCGCGTGGCGTCCACTCAAATTGGATCGCTCTCAATGCACTTCCGTTCATGTCGGCTTGCGGCTCTCCGCATTCCCAATCGCCGAACTCCATAAAGATCCATGCGATGTTCCGCTCAACTGGATCGGTAATTTCGATGTCGCCGCAGAACAAGGCGGCATGCGAGACGGTAAGGGAGGCCTCGCCCTCTTCTGAGATTGAGCGAGGTTTCGACTCGTCTGCGAAAAGGCGCAGCTTGAGCGGCGGTTTCGTTCCGATCATCCGGTCGCCAAGACGGGCCATCTCGTTCAAGGGCGAAGCTTTGAACATGTCGATGGTGAGCTTGCCTTCTATGAGGGCCAGATCGTCAGCATCGACCAGCGTCCATACGCGCCAGCGCGCCCAATACAGCGCGAATTTCAGCGGGCAGTTTATGGCCAACGCATAGTTCTTAAGGTGATCAAAATCCTGCTGCCGAATCCGGAAGCGCTGACGCCCCGGATCAGCATCATAAACATTCTTGACCTCGATCAACCACTGGGCGCCATCGTGCAGATGGACGCGAAAATCGGGAGCTGTGTACATGCCCCCCGGAGGCACGACGCCGATGTCTTCGCGCTTCAGCAGCTTGTAGTAACCAAGGCTGACGACGAGCGCCTCGAACATATTCTCGGTGCGCTGGCCATGAAGAAGAATGTCGTTATCTAAGGCTTCCGCCAATTTTGCAGTGGCCGCGCCCGTGAATGTCTCCGCGAACTTCGGATCGCGCAATGACATTCGTTGTTCGCGGCCGAAGCGCGCGACTGTGGCCAGCAAGTCGATGGGTGGTTTTGAGGTCACGGCTGAGCATCCAGCAACATACGATGCTGTTTCACCTCCTTCGACCGGAAGAGGTTAGGCTAGTCCTGTATGGAGAGGTTCCGCGGCTGTACCTCCCCACGCATCGCCATGATGACTTTGTGACCCTATTTTGCCCGACGCGTCAATAGATTCGTAAAATCCGTAGATGTATCGCTACGGGCATGGGGTTGTTTTCGACATTTTTGTTGGTGCCCGCCGGCAAGATACCCGGCGCTTTGCTTACGCGGCCAACGGCCTACTGCCCGGACGGCGTGCGCAGGCCGTGCCAGGCGTCGCGGACCTGCTGATAATGCACCTCGGGCAGATAGTCCGGCGTGTTCAGGCTCAAGGTCTTGACGTCGAGATGGCCGACGGCGCTGAGCAGCGTGTAGGAGGCGATCACGCGGTCGCGATTGGCGCCGATCAGGCGGGCCTTGGCCTGGATCAAATCGGCCTGCGAGTTCAGCACGTCCACCGTCGTGCGCTGCCCGCCGGCGGCTTCACGTTGTACGCCCTGGAGTGCGACGGTCGCCGCCTTCACTTCAGACTCCGAGGCCGAGACCGCGATCTTGGCGCCTTCGTTGGCAACCCAGGCGCTGACCGCCGCCGTGCGCGCCTGGTTGCGCACCTGGTCGAGCACGAGCCGGCTCTGCGCCGTGATTTCCTTGGCCTGCCGGGTCTGTGCGGCGGCTTGGCCGCCGTCATAGATCGGTACGGTGACATTGGCGACGATCGAGGCCTGATCTTCGGCGAAGGTGCCCAGCGTCGGGTCGTTGTTGCGGCTCTTGCTGGCGCTGCCCTGGACGCTGGCGCTCGGCAGCAGCGCGCCTTCGGCGACGCGGATGTTGGTGGAGGCGACATCGACGTCGAAGCCCGCCGCCATCACCGCCGGGTGCTGGCGGATCGCCATCGTCAGCGCGTCTTCGCGGCTCTTCGGCAGATAGCGGTCGACGACTTCGGCGGCCCGAAGCTGCGACGGCGCATTGCCGATCACCTGCGCGTAAACCGCCTGGCTCACCGCCAGTGCGACTTCCGCGGCGTTGAGATCGGAGAGCCCGCGGTTGAGCCGCGCCTCGGCCTGCGCGCTGTCGGTCGGCGTGACGTCGCCGGCGTTGAGGCGCCGCTGGGTGACCGAAAGCGTTTCGCGCAGGAAGGCGACGTTGGAGCGCTGCGCCTCGACCAGCGACTGGTTGGCGAGGACATTGGTGTAGGCGGTGACCGCGTCGAGCAGCACGCCCTGGCCGACGTTGCGCAGCGCCTCGCGGCCCGACTGCACCTGGAGTTCGGCGGCCCGCACGTTGTTGGCGGTGCGGAAACCGTTGAACAGGGTCTGCGACACGGTGACGCCGATGATCCATGGCTTCAGATTGGCGGTCTGGATGGTGTTGTCGGGCAGCAGATTGCGCACCGATTGCAGCCCGGCGCTGAGGCTTGCCACGATCTGGGGCCGGTAGCCGGCGAGCGCCTGCGGCACGTTCTCGTCGGTGGCGCGCTGCCGCGCACGTTCGGCATTGAGCTGCGGATTGGTCTGATAGGCCTTGGCGAGCGCCTCCGGCAGCGCTTCCGACCGTGCGGCGGAGGGCAGGGCGCAACAGAGTGCCAGCGTGGTCCATGTCGCGAGCACAGGAGCCACGCCCGATCGACGCCGCGTCATCACGCGACCAGCTCTGGCGGCACGCCCAATCATGTAATCCGCAAATCCCGGCTGTCCGCCCCCGCCGACGGCGGCTCTCTTAACTGTTTAACCAGCCAAGGTCTCGCAGGCAAACTGCCGCGGGGGAAACCCCCATGTATTCCGTGCTTGTTGCAGCTACATCACAGGGATTCTGCGGGAAGGGCAGAGTCTTACACCAGCCTGACCGCTCGCCTCCTTACCGGTTCTTGTTCACCGGCTTCCGCTTCTCGATGAACGCCGCCATGCCCTCGGAGCGGTCCTCCAGCGCGAAGGTCGAGTGGAACAGGTTGCGCTCGACGCTCATGCCCTCGGCGAGCGTGGTCTCGAAGGCGCGGTTGACCGCTTCCTTGGCCATCGCGACCGCGGGCCGCGACATCGCGGCGATCTTCTCGGCCGCGGCCATCACCTCGTCCATCAGCTTGTCGGCCGGCACGATGCGGCTGACGAGGCCGCTGCGCTCGGCTTCGGCTGCATCCATCATGCGGCCGGTGAGGCAAAGGTCCATCGCCTTGGACTTGCCGATCGCACGGGTCAGGCGCTGGGTGCCGCCGATGCCGGGGATGGTGCCGAGCGTGATTTCGGGTTGACCAAACTTGGCGGTGTCGGCTGCGATGATGAAGTCGCACATCATCGCGAGCTCGCAGCCGCCGCCGAGCGCGTAACCCGCGACTGCGGCGATCGTCGGCTTGCGGCAGCGTGCAATCCGATCGCCGCCGATCGCGGCAAAATCCTCCGAGAACATGTCGATGAAGCCTTTCGGCTGCATCTCCTTGATGTCGGCGCCGGCGGCAAATGCCTTCTCGCTGCCGGTCACGACGATGCAGCCGATGGCGTCATCGGCTTCGAGATCGTCGACGGCCGCGGCGATCTCGCGGAAGACGCCGAAGGAGAGTGCGTTGAGCAGCTTCGGCCGGTTCAGCTTGATGATGCCGACCGCGCCTTTGCTTTCGACGATGATGTGTTCGAACGTGCTCATGCTCCACCCACGCTTTTGGTTGAGCGGGCAATGTGCCCGCTGGCGCGGTGGGCTTCAAGAGGCGCTAAAGCCATCGGAGCAGGAACGGCCGGAACACGCGGTGAGATGCGCGTTCCGGCCGAGGTCCCGCGGACCGGAGATCAAGCCAAAGTCACGCCATGAACATGCGCGCGGCGGAGGCCAGCGTCAGCAGCGTGCCGACGCCGATGAAGATTTTTCCAATCAGGGAGCTCTGGTCCCAGGCCGAGCTCTGCTGGCTGCTTGCCATCACCGGTGCCGGACGCGGCTGCGCGTCGATCGCGGCAATTACCGCCTTCTGTACCGGCGCGTTGTCCTGTTGCAGGGCGCGGTCGATGTCGTTGAGCTGATCGGGTGGGACGACCTGGCCCTCGGCGTTCGGGGCGGCGGTATTATCGGCCGCGGCCTGGACGTTGTCGTTGGCGCGTCCCGTCATTGCGGAGGCGGCTGCCGCAGTCGGCGTATCGGCGGCGGCGAGCTGCGCATTGGCGTTGGCGACTTCCGGCGGCATCTGGCTTGAGGCCGGTATGTCACGATTGTCGGCCTTGGCCTCGTCGGCCGTCGCCACGGCGTCCTTCTTGTCGGCCTTGTCGTCGGATTTCTGCGCCGTCTTGGTGCTGTCGCGGTGGCGCGACGTGTGACGCCGCTGCTTGCTCGGCTTGACCTCGTCCGCCTGTTTGCCTGCATTGTCCGGCTTGCTGCTAGCGGCTGAACTCGGCGCCGCCTGTGCAACGCCCCCGAACAGCACGAAAAGCCCGGCCAGGAGAATCAGGGCCGCGCGCCCGCTGGCTTTCATCATGTTGACATCTCCCCAAGTCCGCCCGTCCCGGACCGAACAGAGACCCTGGGGCGTGACGACAGCGGGGCAGAAAATGGGAATCTTCGGGCCACACCGGGCAAAAGCGCGGCAAACCCTTGCCGTCTTGGCCGGCCGCGGGTGCGTACGGGACCGATCGGTGTTATGAGCCGTCGCAGATCCTGACGGCCGTATCGGTTGCGTGGCCAAGTATGATCACGAATTCGTGATCATACTGCCGCCGGCGTAACAAACTGAAAGAACGGCCGAATTGCATGGTGAGGGCGCGCGTGCGCGGACGTGAGGACGAGTGGACCGACCTGATGCGGTCGGCCATGGCAGGCGATGACGCGGCGTATCATCGTCTGTTGAAGGCGGTCACGCCTGTGCTGCGCGCTGCCGCGAGGCGCGGCCTGGCGCGGGCCGGGCAGCCTCCCGACCAGGCCGAGGATATCGTGCAGGAGATTCTGTTGGCGGTGCATTTGAAGCGGCACACTTGGGACAGCGAAGCCCCCTTCGCCCCGTGGCTGTTTGCGATCGGCCGCAACAAGCTGATCGACATGCTGCGGCGACGGGGCAGGCGGATTTTCGTCAACATCGACGATTTCGCCGAGATCCTGCCGGGCGAGGCGCCGCAGGAGACGGCCTCGGCGGGCGAAGTCGCCAGCCAGCTCAATACGCTGCCGCAACGCCAGCGCGACGTGTTGCAGTCGATCGCGGTCGACAGCACCTCGATCAAGGACACGGCGGCGAAATATTCGATGAGCGAGGGCGCGGTGCGGGTCGCGCTGCATCGCGGACTTGCGGCGCTGACAGCCAAACTGCGGGACCACTAGTCATGGATACCGATCAACTCATTCGCTCGCTCGCGGCCGACAACGCCCATCGCCCGCCGCGCGTCGGCGCGGTGCTGACCATGGCGCTGCTGGTCGCCGCGCCGCTGTCGATCCTGATCTTCGCCACCTTCCTCGGTGTGCGTCACGACGTGATGAGCGCGATGCACAACCCGTTCTTCGACATGAAGTTCGCGGTCACGCTGTCGCTCGCGATCCCGGCGATCATCGTCAGCCTGCATCTGTCGCGTCCCGAAGCCTTGCTGCGTGGCTGGGGCTGGCTGCTGCTGCTGCCCGTCGGGCTGCTCGCGGTGGCGATCGGCAGCGAGGCGATGATGGCGCCGGCCATGCCGGTGACGATGCGATTGATGGGCAAGAATTCCAGAGTTTGCCTGTTCGCAATCCCCGCGATGTCGCTGCCGCTGCTTGCGGGGGCCCTGTTCGGCCTGCGCCACGGCGCGCCGTCGCATCCCGCGCTCGCCGGTGCGCTCGCCGGCCTGGTGTCGGCGGGCCTTGCCGCGACCCTGTACGCCTCGCACTGCACCGATGACTCGCCGCTGTTCGTCGCGACCTGGTACACGCTCGCCACCGCGTTGGTGACGGCAATTGGCGCGCTGGTGGGGGCGAGGGTCCTACGCTACTAGCTCGCCGGCTTCACGCCACCGGCGCCGCGCCCTGCTGCATGCGGTGGAAGCGCAGCACCTGCTGCGCGGTCGAGCTGCGCAGCGCCTCGTAAGCGTCGCGCAGCGTCAGCATGTCGGTCTCCGGGCCGCCTGAGAGCTTCTCGCGCAGGGCGATGATGGCGCGGACGCTCGACCATTGCATGGCCGCGACCTTGGCGAGGATCATCACGCCCTCGACCCGGCTTTCGATCATCATGGTCTCGGCGGTCTCGACTGCGACGCCCGCAAGCGCCGCAAGCCCCGCATTGGTCTCGTCGAACTTGCCCTGCTCTGCGAAGGTGGCGACCTGGAGCTCGGTCAGGCGGCCGTCCTCGTGCAGCGACTTCACCAGCGCCCGCGCCATCTCGGTCTGCCGGGTCGTGGTGGCGGCGCGGATCCGCTGAGCCGCTTCCTGAACCACGCTGGACACGTCGTCCGCGAGTTCCGGATGCGCGGCCTCCAGCTTCCGGCGCACGGTCAAGGAAGCCTTCGCGACCAGCTTCAAATAATGATGGCGGGGCAGGTCGGCCCGCAGGCCGATGCAGCTGGCGAGGTCGTCGTCACGTTCGGCGCGGGTCACGAGGTCGGCGAGACTTCCCTCGGACAGTTGCGCGCCCGGATTGCTGACGGTCGATTGCACCACGTCCTCGTTGCCGCGGGTCACCAGCACGTCGCTCAGCGCTTCCGACAGCACACGCCGCAGCGAGATCGCCTTGAGATGGGCCTGGCCCCTGGTGCGCGCGATCTCCATCAGGGTCGCCTCGTCCAGCCGTTCGGATTTCGACAGCACCGGGCCGGAAACCTCGATCACCTCGTCGAGCGCGAGCGTGCGGATGATCTTCGGCGGCGCAGCCGCGATTGATGCGAGGCGGTCGGCGAGCAGCGCCCTGGCGGACGTCTCGATCCGCTCGATCAGGCATTGGAACACGTCGTCGAACACGCGGACGTGGTCGTCGGAATAATCCACCGCGTTGTTCACGAACAGATCGGTGACGCGGCGCAACGTCTCGACCCGGTGCGCAACGGTGCCGTGCGAGAGCGCAGTTTGCAATTCCTCGAGCAGACTCTCGGATGATTTTGCGGATTTGGATCTCATTGCCCTGTCCTGGAGCGTTCGGCCCGGCCGCGGCTTCTGTCGCGCCGGGAGAAAATGGATTGGTCAGATGGTTGCAATGCGGTTGCGCCCCTGTGCCTTGGCGGAATAGAGCGCGCTGTCGGCGCGCACGAGAAACGTGTCGGCAGTATCGTTGTCGCGCAGCGTCACGACGCCCGCGGAAATGGTCACGCGCATGCCCGGGGAGAATGCGCTCCAGTCCAGATCGGCGACGATGCCGCGCAGCCGATCGAGCATGCGCGACGCCGCATCGCCGTCCATCCCCGGCAGCAGCAGCAAGAATTCCTCGCCGCCGTAGCGGCCGAAGCAGTCGGCCGGGCGGATGTTGGCGAAAATGGTGATCGCGAAGGTGCGCAGCACCTCGTCGCCGACGGGATGGCCATGGGCGTCGTTGATGCGCTTGAACCAGTCGAGATCGATCAGCGCGATCGCGCAAGGGGTCGACGTCTGCCGCGATTTTTCGATCTCGTCGTCGAGAAGCCGCATGATGCAGCGGCGGTTGTAGGAGCCGGTGAGCTCGTCGAGCTCCGCCAGCTCCTCGATGCGCCGATAGGCGGCCTTCAGCTCGATGCTGCGCCGGTACAGGATCTTGCGCAGCGTGGCGCCGAACAGGCCGAGGAAGGCGCACTGGCCGATCACCAGCACGAAGCACAGCATCGATGCCGCCCGTTGCAGCTGGGTCGTAACCGGCAGTCCGATTGGCAAGTCCGAGGCGAGGAAGACAAGCGCGAGCCCGCAAGTGGTGAGACCCCAGGTGAGCATGGCCTGGCTCGATGTCATACGAAGCGTGCCGAAGGCGAAGATCAGAAACAGCACGGCCAGGAACGCGACTCCGACTGTCGGCACCGCGAGCAGGAACAGCAGCTGCAGCGTCATATGCGCCGAGATCTGGAAGACGGTGAGGTAATGATCCTCGAACCGGTCGCCGAAGCCCGCTTCCGACAGCACGGTGAAGGTCCCGATGATCAGAAGGCCGCCGAGCCAGAACAGTGACGGAACGCCCGCGGAGATCACGCCGTCAAAGGCGTAGAGCAGCAGGACGGAGGCGCCGAGCGAGTAGCTCGCCACCTGGCCGACATACATCTGGCGCCGCTGCCGGATCCGGCGCGCCAGGACCTCGGGTGCCGCTGCCTCGGTCGTCAAGGCGAGATCCGCGGCCTCAGCGGCATTCCTCTCGGGAAAGGACGTCGCAGCCGTGCTCATGGTCCCCGCCAGTGGTGGATGTCAGCCTAAAAATCTACGTCGCAAGCCTTTAGGTTTGGTATCCTTCGAAACCGAATCCACGCTGTGCAGCGCGGCAGCAGGGGACGTCGATCGCTCCAGGAATTTGCCGGCGATTAGGTATCGTGTGCGACGCGGTCGAGCCAAAGCAGGGCTTCGGAAGACATATGTCGTGCTAGGCTGCTAAGGTTCCATGCACGTCGGGCCGTCTCTACTGGGACGGCATTGCTCAGGAAAGTGCTTCATTACTATGTTACCGTTCTTGAGCGAAGCGCCCAGCCGCGGGTGGCAACAGGAAATTTCGCGTATGTGGGGTAGATCACACAGCCTCCCGTATGACTGCGGTAGGTTGAACAATTTTACCCCTCCCGTCGAACCGTCTGCCGCATCGACCCGACCAACCTTGCGAGACGGTCTTTGAGCGTGACACAAGCGGCTTCGGACGAGATCCTGATCGCCAGGATCGCTCAAGGTGACCGGCTCGCCATGCAGGTGCTGTACGGGCGGCACCATGTCAGGGTGTATCGGTTCGGCCTCCGGCTCGTGCGGGACGAGCAGGCGGCGGAAGACCTCATCAGCGAGGTGTTTCTCGACGTCTGGCGTCAAGCCGGCAAATTCGAGGGCCGATCCGCCGTTTCCACCTGGCTGCTGGCCATTACCCGATTTAAGGCCCTGTCTGCGCTTCGGCGCAGGAAGGATTTTGAGTTGGACGACGACGCCGCGAACGCGATCGAGGATACGTCCGACAATCCGGAAACGGCGGTGCAGAAGAAGGATACCAGTGAAGCGTTGCGGGAGTGTCTGACGGGCCTCTCGCCGGATCATCGGGAAATCGTCGATCTCGTCTACTACCACGAGAAATCCGTGGAAGAGGTGGCCGAAATCGTTGGCATCCCGGAGAACACTGTGAAGACGCGCTTGTTCTATGCGCGCAAGAAATTGGCCGAACTGCTGAAGGCAGCCGGCATTGAGCGAGGCTGGCCATGATGGCTTTGAGCAAGAAGATGCTGGAGCAAGAGCCCGGTGAAATTGAACTGCTGCTGCCGTGGCACGCCGCCGGCACGCTGAACCCGCGCGATGCGCGCCGCGTCGACGAGGCGCTGGCGCGCGATCCGGAGCTCGCGAAGCAATATGCCGCGATCCGCGGCGAGTATGAAGAGACCATCCATCTGAACGAGAGCCTGGGTGCTCCGTCGGCGCGTGCGATGCAGAAGCTGTTCGCCGCGATCGACGCTGAGCCCGCGCGGGCGGCCGGTTCGCTGCCGCTGTCGGCGCGCATCGCCAGCTTCTTTGCGAGCCTGTCGCCGCGCACTCTGGCCTGGTCGGCGAGCCTTGGCGCCATGGCGCTGGTGCTGCAGGCCGGAATCATCGGCGCCGTGTTGACGAAGACCCAGACTGCGACCTTCCAGACTGCTTCGCTCTCGACCAGCGCTCCGATCACCCGCGACCTCGGCACGACCGTCCCGCCAGCGCGCGCGCTGGTACGCTTCACGCCGGAGGCGCGCGTCGCTGACATCACGGCATTGCTCGACGGCTACCAGGCTTCGATCATTGGTGATGCCAAGGGCGGCATGTTCCGCCTCCAGTTCGACAAGGCGATGAGCCGGGACGAACTCGCCTCGCTGCTCGGCAAGATGCAGCGCGAGAAGTTCGTCAACCTCGCCGTCGCAGCGCCGTAAGGCGCTTCCAAACCAATGACGCGCAAGTTTGAAAGTAGAGTAAGAGCCGGGGCCTGCGCTTCGTCGGTCGCAGCCGCGCTTCTGCTCGCCGCCTGTCTCGGCGTCGAGGTTGCGCAGGCGCAGGCGATCATGCGCACGCCGACGATCAGCGTCCCCTCCCGAATGCCGACGATTTCTCCTGGCGTCGCCGCACGCGTCAGTCCCGGTGTTGCCGCCAGAGCGGTGGCCGTTGGCCGTGGTCCCGGTCCGATTGTGACGACGAGGATTTCGGCGCGGATGGGACCGACGCCGGTGCTGCCTTATGCGCGCTACTCCCCGAACCTCTATCCCGCCTGTACTGCGCCCGATCGCGACGCCGCCGGCGAGTGCCTGGCGCAGCAGAACGCAGGCGGCGATGGCTCGGGCAAATCCGGCAAGAAGACCGCTGGAAAGGGGCGCGGCAACAACACGCCCGTCGCCGCGGATTTGCGCACCTTCGCCGGCGAATTCGTCGCCGAAATCGACGGCGGGCTGTCGTTGAGCCAAGCCGACGAGCTTGCGCGCCGCCATGGCCTGACCCGCGTGTCCTCCGAGAATTTTCCGCTGATCGGGGCAACGTTCGGACTGTTCCGCATCACCGACGGCCGGCCCTCCGCGACGGTGCGGCGTGAATTCGCGGCCGACGGCAGCGTGCGCTCGGTCCAGCCGAACTTCCGCTACCTGCTCCAGGACCAGAAATCGTCGGTGCCGACCGAGGGTGATCCCGCGCAATATGCGCTGGCCAAGCTCCGCCTGCCGCAGGCACATACTCTCGCGCATGGCGCCAATGTGACGGTCGCCGTGATCGACTCTGGCATCGACGTCCAACATCCGGAACTTGCCAATTCCATTGCCGACAATTTCGATGCGCTTGGCAGCGCCGACGGCCCGCACATTCACGGCACCGGCATTGCCGGCGCCATCGTGGCGCATGCCAAGCTGATGGGCAGCGCGCCCGAGGCGCGCCTCATCGCCATCCGCGCCTTCGGCGGCACCACCGGCGGGGCCGAGAGCTCGTCCTACATCATCCTGCGCTCGCTGAATTATGCCGCCGAGCACGGCGCGCAGATCGTCAACATGAGCTTTGCCGGTCCCAAAGACGCGGTGATCGAGCGCGCTATCGCGGCGACGGCCGCGCGTGGCCTGGTGCTGATCGCGGCCGCCGGCAATGCCGGGGCGAAGTCTCCGCCGCTCTATCCGGCCGCCAATCCCAACGTGATCGCGGTCAGCGCGACCGACCAGCAGGACCGGCTATTCTCCGCCTCCAACCGTGGCAACTACATCGCGGTCGCGGCACCCGGCGTCGACATCTTCCTGCCGGCGCCTGACGGCAAATACCAGATGACGTCGGGCACCTCGTTCTCGGCCGCCTATGTCTCCGGCGTCGCGGCGCTGCTGCTCGAGCGCAACTACGCCTTGAAGCCGGAAGCGCTGCGCACGACGCTGGCGAAGACGGCGCGCGACCTCGGTTCACCCGGCCGTGATGATCTGTTCGGCGACGGTGAGGCAGACGCGTTTGCCGCGGTCATGGCCGTTCCTGCCGCCGGCGCGACGCCGGTCGCGGCCGCCTCCGGTACAACAAAACGTGAAGATATCGGGAAGCGTCGCGACGAGCCTGGCGTCCGCGCATTAGAGCAACCTTCGTTGTCGAGCACCGAGGATAAAGCCACGGTTTCTCAAGCGGATAAGCCGACGACGCGATAGCGGCTGCGACAACTTTGCGCGCGGCGCGAAGGTCGAAAAATCAAACGCCGCGTTGAACGTTCGGCCCGCTGCCACGACCAAATTATGTGGGAGCGGTTATCCCTCCCCATAAGTCATATTAGGCGCGAGCGCCCATCCACCCCAAGCGCCCATATGGCTCGACCCGTCCGGTTGTCCCCCCGGACGGGTCTTTTCTTTTTGGACGTCCAATTCCTCGAAGCCCTACGCGAGATCAGCTTCCGGTTGAGAGATCGTAGCTCACTCAGCGCGACCGCTCCGCCGGCACGCCGCAAGCGCGCTATGCTTGTGCGAAGCTTGACTCCAAAACCCCTTGAATCTCCGCACGACTACGGAGTTTGGTGACGAAAACATCGTCGTTGCTGGACAAGTCAAAACTTTTCCACAAAATATTCACGTCGCGTCTAAATTGATTCGTGTGCGTTGCGTCGCGTCCGTATTGTCTCCTGACGGGCTGATTTATGACACATCGCCAAGAAGCTATTCGCGACATTGCTATTGGCCGCGACGTTGCGGCACGCTGGTGCGCTCTCGCCGAGCAGCGGCTGGTGCATCTCTCCGAGATGTTCGAGACCGGGCGCTGGCGCCGCTACCACTCCGAGATCGCATTTCTCGAAAACATCCAGGAAGCCAAGCTCGCCGTTCAGACCTGGCGCGCGCTTGCCACCGGCGCCGATGTCGCCACGGCGGCCGCGAGCGTATCGCCCGCCTTCGGCTGGTCGCCGGCGACAATGCCCCGCATGTTTCCGCGCGAGCCCCAGGCGCAGACCGTGCAACCGAAGGCCGTGCACATCGCCCCGGAGAGCGCCGTGCCGGTCAGGCTCGATCCCAAGCCGGGCGTTCTCGCCGAAATCTCCGAAGCCCCGGCCGCGCCGGTCGCCGCGCCTGCCCCGATGGCACCGCTCAGAGTGCCGGCTGCCATGGCGCCGCCCACCGCGCCCGTCGCGATGACGGGGCCCAAGGTGCCGGCCGCGACGGCAGCGCCCAAGGCACTGGCCGCAATGGCGGCGCTTCTGCCGCAGTTCTCTCCGCCGGCAGCCGAAATTGTCGCAGCCCCCGAACGTCTGGTTGAGTTCACCTTCAGCCTCGACGGCCTCGAAGCGAAGTACCCGCTGCTGCGGAACGCGTTCTAGCGTTCGAGAGCCAGAGGCGAGGAACGGCACCTACCGCCGCACCGCATTCCCGCCGACGACCAATTGCGCAAACCGCTGAGCGCCGTCCGCCGACAGATCCGACGTTACCGCGCGCGCGTGGTCGAGCCCGACCACGGCGCCGCGCGGCGTTTCCGAGATCATGTTGTTGTTGACGAGCGCGGTGCCTGCGCCGGGCACGACGGACACCCCGACGCCGGCCAGTGCCTTGCGGATCACGTTGCCCGTGATGGCGACGTCGCGGAGATATTTGCCCCAGCCGGCGACGATGCCGTAGGACGGCGCGTTCTCGATCACGTTGCCGGTGACCGATGAATCCGCCTCGATGTAGATGCCGATGCCGGCATCGTCATCCGGCGCGGTGCCGATCGGCCGCTTCGGGATCAGATTGCGGATGATGTTGCCCTGGACCACGGCGATGCGGCCGCCTTCGTTGAAATTGCAGACGGAGACGCCGACGGCGGCGCCGTCCACAATGTTGTTGGCGATCACCGCGGCCTCGAACGCGAATTCCGAATAGAGCGCGACCTCGCGCACATCGCTGACGCTGTTGCCTGATATGTGGATGTTCGAGGCCGAGTTGCCGCGCACGGCGGAGTAATCGCAGTTCTTGATGCGATTGCCGCGCACGATGACATTGCCGGCGCGGAACGCGTTGATGGCGTTGCCGTACTGGCCGGAGCCGCCGGGACCGGCCTTGATGTCCTCGATGCGGTTATCAGTGACCAGCGTGCCATCATCGCCGATAGCCGTGCGCAGGATCTCGATGCCGTTGTCGTTGGTGCCGGTGATGGTGTTGTGGGAGACGCTGAGACCCCTGGCGTCGAACGACACCACTGCCGTCACCGCGATGTTGGTAAAGATGTTGCCCGAGATGTCGCCGGAGACCTGCTCGAGCCAGATGCCGCTGCCGCCGGACCTCGTGATTTCGCAATCGGTGATGCGGACGTCGCGTCCGCCGAGGATCTGGATCAGCCCGCGCCGCGTCGGCAGCGGAATGCCGCCGCCGTCGAAGGTGATGCCAGAAAGGCCGATTGCATCCGAGCCGTCGCTCTGGATCGCCGACGCCCCGCCGGTGAAGACGAATTTTGTCGCGCCGCGCACGCCGACCAGTTGCGCGCCATTTGGCAGGCGCAACAGTCCCGTGCGGTAGATGCCGGGTGGCAGCGCCAGCGGCATCTGCGCCCGCGTGGCCTCGTCGATCGCACGCTGGAGCGCGCGGGTCTGATCCTCGCTGCTGCCGGGCCGCACGCCATATTGCGTAGCATCGCGGCCGAGCAGCGACGTCAGCGGCGCTGCGCGCGCGGCGTCGGCTGGTATCGCGAGCGCGCCGGCGATGCCTGCGGTCGATGCTCCGATGAGATGGCGGCGATTGAGGTCCATGGACGCGTCCTCCGGCGGCCGCGGGGGTCCGCAGCGGTTAGGTAGCGCAGGGCGGCTGGTCGCGTGAGGATTGTTCGCGGTAGGGTTAAATGTTTACCGGAGAGACGGTCCGTAGGGTGGGCAAAGCGGAAGCGTGCCCACCATTCAGCGGCAGATCGGAACAAGTTGGTGGGCACGGCGCAAGCGCGCCTTTGCCCACCCTACGAAGTCGGTGTGTTGCGTCTCTTCCGTGCCAACTGCACCATCTCCATCAGCATCGCTTCCCCCGCATCCACCAGTTCCTCCAGCGTGATCCGCGGCGCGCCCTTGCGGCGCGCGGCGCCACTGCGCGCGAGCAGGGGAATATGGATGAACGCGGCGAGCTTTGGCCCGCCGGCCTTGACGTTTTCGATCGCGCGCCAGCTCAGATAGTTACAGAGATAGGCGCCGGCATCGCGCGAGGGACGCGCGTCGATGCCGGTGAGGCGCGCGGCGCGCAGCAGCCTGGCGGTGTGCGGACCGAAATTCATCGCGTCCGCATTGGCGGCGATGCCGCGCTTGCTCGAGCGGGTGTTGGCGGCATCGGGCCACAGCATGGTGACGGCGTTGCGCGCGCGGCTCTCGATGCGCAGATAGGGCGTGCGTGCGGCGAGGCCGAACATCAGCAGCGCATCGGGCTTCTCTTTCGCGAGCACCTCCGGCAATTGCCGGTCGACCGCGGCATAGGTGACCGGGAAGATGTGGCTGGAGATCGCGGCATCGTCGAGTGCGGGACGGCGCAATTGCGCCAGCCGGGCGACCAACGGCTGGGTCGGATTGTAGGGCGCGCCGGGAAACGGGCCGAAGCCGGTGAGGAGAATGCGGAGCTTATCGCTCATTGCAGCAACTCCAGGATCTTTTCGGCGGCGAGCGCCGGTGTAAGATGGCCGTCGGCGACCTCGGTCTCGATCTTCCGGACCTTGGTCCGCACCGACGCCTCGCTGCGCAACCGCGCTAGCATGCGCTGCTCCAGCATCGACCACATCCATTTCACCTGCTGCTCGCGCCGCCGTGCGGCGAAATCGCCGGATGCATTCATCGCCTTGCGGTGATCGAGGACCTTCTGCCAGATCTTCGCAATGCCGTCGCCGGTCAGCGCCGAATAGGTCTCGACCGGCGGATGCCAGTGCTCGGAGCGCGGCGTCAGGATGTGCAGCGCGCCGCGATAATCAGCGGCGGTGATGTTGGCGCGCTTGAGATTGTCGCCGTCGGCCTTGTTGATCGCGATCATGTCGGCGAGCTCGACCAGGCCCTTCTTGATGCCCTGCAATTCGTCGCCGCCGCCCGGCAGCATCAGGGCCAGGAAGAAATCGGTCATGTCGCAAACCGCGGTTTCGGACTGGCCGATGCCGACCGTTTCCACCAGCACGACGTCGAAGCCGGCCGCCTCGCACAGCAGCATCGCCTCCCGTGTCTTGGCCGCGACTCCGCCGAGCGTGCCCGAGGACGGCGAGGGCCGGATGAAGGCGTCGTCGGACGCCGAGAGCCGGGCCATCCGCGTCTTGTCGCCGAGGATCGAGCCACCGCTCCGCGCCGAGGACGGATCGACCGCGAGCACCGCGACCTTGTGGCCTTGCTCGATGAGATGGGTGCCGAGCGCGTCGATGGTGGTGGATTTGCCGACGCCGGGCGAGCCGGTGATGCCGACGCGGACTGCCCTGCCGGTATCGGGCAAGAGCATCTGCACCAGCTCGCGCGCCAGCGCCTGATGGTCGCTGCGCCGGCTCTCGACCAGCGTGATGGCCCGCGCCAGCGCCGCGCGGCTGCCGGCGCGGAGGTCTTGGGCGAGGGATTTGATGTCCAGTGAAGGCTTTTTCTCAACCATGCCCTGCTTTACAACGCCCGCGCGGGGCAGGCGAGGGCCGCTCGCCCGATATCACCGGGATGTCGCCGCCACCCCCGTCCGCACCGGTTTCAGCTTTCGCCACGCCCAGACCATCACCGGCCACAGCAGCGCCCCGATCGCCATGGCGGCGAGGATCGCGGCCACGGGGCGCTCGAAAAACGGCAGGATGCTGCCGTCGGACTTGATCAGCGAGGTCACAAAAGCCTGCTCGACCATGGTGCCCATGACGATGCCGAGCACCATGGCGGCGACGGGATAGCCGTTTGCTTCCATGACATAGCCGATCACGCCGAAGGCGGCGACGGTGACGACGCCGAACATGTTGTTGCCGATCGCGAACGAGCCGACCGCGCAGCACAGCATGATGATCGGCATGATGGCGGAGCGCGGTGCCAGCAGGATGTAGGCGGCAACCCGGATCATGGCGATGCCGAGCGGGATCATCAGAATGTTCGCGATGATGAACATCAGATAGATCGCGTACATGCTCGACGCTTTCTCGGTGAACAGCGTCGGCCCGGGGTTGAGTCCCTTCATGTAGAGCACGCCGATCGCGATCGCGGCGATGGTGTCGCCGGGGATGCCGAACAACAATGATGGCACCCAGCCCGAGGCGATGCTGGCATTGTTGCTGGCGCCGGCCTCGACCAGGCCCTCGACATGGCCGGTGCCGAATTTCTCCGGTTCTTTGGAGAAGCGCTTTGACATCGCGTAGGACACCCAGGCGGCCATGTCGGCGCCGGCGCCGGGCAGCACGCCGATGATGATGCCGACGATGTTTCCGCGCGTCATCTGCCAATGGTATTTCTTGGTCAGCTTCCACTGGCCGGCCATGATGCTTCCGAATTTGCGCCGCGGCAGCGGCGGCGGCTCGGGCGTCAGCATCGCGCGCATCACCTGGGCCACCGCGAACACGCCGACCAGCGCGGGGATCGGCTCGATGCCGCCGAACAGATCGGTGAAGCCGAAGGTGAAGCGCGGCACGCCGCCGGGATTTTCGATGCCGACGCAGGAGACCAGCAGGCCGAGGAACATGCCGGCGATTGCCTTTACCGGCGAGGAGCGCGCCACCAGCGTCGCGCACATCAGGCCGAGCAGCGCCAGCCAGAAATACTCGAAGGTCGAGAACGACAGCGCGATCTCGGCCAGCGGCGGCGCCAGGATCATCAGCGACAGCACGCCGGCGATACCGCCGACAGCGGAGAACCACACGCCGGCCCCGAGCGCCAGCTCGGCCTGTCCCTTGCGGGTCATGGCGTAGGCCTCATCGGCATAGGCGGCGGAGGCGGGTGTTCCCGGGATGCGCAGCAGCGCGCCGGGGATGTCGCCGGAGAAGATCGCCATCGAGGACGCGGCGACGATGGTCGCGATCGCCGCGATCGGCGAGAGATAGAAGGTGACGGGGACGAGCAGGGCGGTTGCCATCGTCGCGGACAGGCCCGGCAGCGAGCCGATCACGAGCCCGTACACGGAGGCTGCGAACATCGCGATGATGACCTCCCAGGTGGAGATCAGTGCGAACGCTTCAATCAGGGTTTTCAGCATGGGATCACCAGAGCGTCGGCAACAGGCCGGCGGGAAGCGGCACGCGCAGTAGCTTGCCGAAGATCAGGTGGATGGCGAACGGCGCCAGCGCTGCGAGCGGCAGCGCCAGCTTCCACTTCGCCCCCAACGCGGTCGAGGTGACGTAGACCATGATCGCCGCGGTGATGATGAAGCCGAGCCGGTCGGCCGCGGCCACGTAGAACAGCAGCAGGGCCGGCGGCAGCAGCGCGCGCAGGCCGTACAACTTTCCCTGCGGCGGCGGCGCAGCCGCTGCCTGGCCGTCCTCGAGCGGGATCAACTCTTCCGCCTCCTCGAAGGTGTGGCCGATCCCGAACACGATCGCGAGCCCGCACAGCGCAAGCCCGATGCCGATCACGAGCGGAAATACGTTGGGGCCGACCGGCTGTCCGGGCACCGGCGGCAGCAGCCAGCCGCCATAGGCGGCTGCTGTGCCGAGCACGACGAGAAACGATCCCGTGACGGAGTCGGGAAGGCGCATGGGAAAAGTCCTACAAGAGATGTTCTCCCTCTCCCCGCGCGCGGGGAGAGGGTCGGGGTGAGGGGGGCTCTCCGCGGGGGAGGTGAAAGCTGGATTCGCGGAGAGTCCCCCTCACCCGGAATCCGCGCTTCGCACGCATTCCGACCTCTCCCCGCAAGCGGGGCGAGGTGAATTGAGCGTGCGGACCGGCCACTTCAATCAACTATCGCCTCGCGTGATAGCCGCAGGAGATCACGCCTTGCTCAGACCCGCCGCCTTCATGGCTTCGCCCATCTGGGCGTCGCCCTTGTCCATGAAGCTTGCGAACTGGCCGGCATCGCCCCACACGGTGCCGAAGCCGCGATTGCCCATGAAGTCCTTGAACTCGGCGGAGTCGTAGACCTTCTTCAGCGCCGCGGTGAGCTTCGTTGCGATCTCCGGCGGCAGGTTCTTCGGCGCACCGATGCCGCGCCAGGCGCCGGTCGCGTAGTCGATGCCCATCGCCTCCTTCAGCGTCGGCACGTCCTTGAAGATCGGATTGCGCGCCGGCGCCATGATGGCAAGGCTCCTGGCCTTGCCGGCCTCGATGATGGCGCGGGCTTCCGGGACCGAGCAGGTGGTGAGGTCGAGGCCGCCGGCGGCGAGGTCCTGCATCGCGGGGGCGGCGCCGTTCGACGGCACCCAGGCGACCTGGTTGGCGGGCAGGCCCATCGCCTGCATCCAGCCGACCAGCGCGAGATGCCAGATGCCGCCCTGGCCGGTGCCGGAGGCCTTGAACTTGCCAGGAGGGGCCGCCTTGATGGCTTCGGCGAGTTCCTTCACCGTCTTGTAAGGCGAGGAGGAGGAGACCTGGATGCCCGGGGGATCTTCGTTCATCAGCGCCAGTGGGGTGTAGCTCTTCGGCGCCAGTTCGGTCAGCCCTTGCCAGTGCATCATCGAGATTTCGACGGTGAGCATGCCGATGGTGTAGCCATCGGGCTGCGCGGTCGCGATCGCGGTATGGCCGACGACGCCGGAGCCGCCGGTGCGATTGACCACGTTGAAGGGCTGGCCGAGATCCTTCTCCAGAAGCGCTGCGACAATGCGTGCAGTCGCATCGGTGCCGCCGCCCGCGCCCCAGGGCACGATCACGGTGACGGGCCGCGCCGGATAGGCTTGCGCAAATGCGGGTGTGAGGCCGAATGCGGCGGATGCCGCGACTGCGGCAGATGAAGCCGCAAAGCTGCGGCGCGTAATCTTGGACATCAATGCCTCCCAGCGGCGCCCATGATTTCGGGCGCTCTTGTCAATGGCGACATTCTAGTCGGCTTTGCAGCGCGGCTGCAAGGCAGCGCTACCAGCGCTCTGCGAGCAAGCTGTCGCTGTTCAACACGATCATTGCGGCTCGTCCGCGTCGCTCTTCGGCCGCGCGCCGAAGATGCGGGTGCCTTCCGCGGTGAGATAGGGTTTCAGCATTTCCCACGGCACGAACGCGACATATTCGCCCTCGGCGTAGGGTCCGACCACATAGGGCGGGTAGTGGAAAGTGAGGCCGGAACTCTTGCCCGCGTCGGTTGAAGGCGCGAGCGTCACCGCGCCGATCTTGAGCAGGCTCGGCTCCACGCTCTTGAACCATTCGTCGGTCGCGGTCTCGCTGGTATCGCGCTTCTTCTTCTCGATCTTCAACGATGCGATCACCGCCTTCACCATTGCCTTCATGGCCGGGCCGTTGTCGGCGGTCTCGGTGAAGAACGGGCGGATGGAGATGCGCTTGCTCTCGGCCTTGTCCCACAGGACCGTGTTCACGTCGGAATTGGGATGTGCGCCGTGGGTGTCCATGTAGTCGTTGCGGAGAATGCTGACATAGCGGTCGGCGACGACGGAGCGAACCGCATATTTGGGCTCAAAGTCCCAGCCGCCTTCCTTGAAGAACTGCGGATCCTCTTTGCGCGAGGCGGCGGCTTCTGCCGCGTTCTTGTCGAGCCACTTCTTGCCTTCAGTCAGGCAGTCGGCCGCCAGCGCCGCATCGACCTTGACCTTGTCGTCGAGGAAGACGCGGGCCTCGATGCTCTTGGTCTTGATCACCGCGTCGGGCTTGGGGTCGGCGGCATGGGCAGTAGCCAACAACGCGCTGCAGGCTGCGACCACAGCTAGCGCGCGCATGAACGCCGGCGCGGAAAATATCACGCACTATCCTTTCGAAGAGCGATGGCGAGCTACGCTGCCGCCTCGCTATGCCCGAGCCGGGCGTTCAGCTTGCGGATCAGCTCCTCGGCCGCGTCCGCAATCACCGTGCCCGGTGGGAAAATCGCTTCGGCGCCGGCGGCGTAAAGCGCATCGTAATCCTGCGGCGGCACCACGCCGCCGACGATGATCATGATGTCGTCGCGGCCCTGCTTCTTCAGTGCGGCCTTCAGCTCCGGCACGGCGGTGAGGTGGGCGGCCGCGAGCGAGGAGACGCCGAGGATGTGGACGTCGTTCTCGACAGCCTGGCGCGCGGCTTCGTCGGCGGTCGCGAACAGCGGCCCGATGTCGACGTCGAAGCCGATATCGGCGAAGGCCGATGCGATCACCTTCTGGCCGCGGTCGTGACCGTCCTGGCCAATTTTTGCGACCAGGATGCGCGGACGCCGGCCCTCGGCTTCCTCGAAGGCATCGATCAGCGCCTGAACCTTCTCGACCCGATTACCCATGCTGGACGCCTCCCGCTTGTAGACGCCGGTGATGGATTTGATTTCGGCGCGGTGCCGGCCGAACACCTTCTCCATCGCGTCCGAGATCTCGCCGACGGTTGCCTTCGCGCGCGCAGCGTCGATGGCGAGCGCCAACAGATTGCCGTTGCCTTCGCCGGCCGAGCGCGTCAGCGCGGCGAGCGCGGCCTCGAGGTCCTTCTGGTTGCGTTCGGACTTCAGCCGCGTCAGCTTGTCGATCTGGAGCCGGCGGACATTGGTATTGTCGACCTTGAGGATGTCGATCGGAGCTTCGTCCGTCGGCTTGTATTTGTTGACGCCGATCACCGCCTGCTTGCCGGCATCGATGCGGGCCTGGGTCTTGGCCGAGGCTTCCTCGATGCGCAGCTTCGGTACGCCGGCCTCGATCGCCTTGGCCATGCCGCCGAGCTCCTCGACCTCCTGGATGTGGCCCCAGGCCTTGGCGGCGAGGTCGCGGGTGAGACGCTCGACATAATACGAACCGCCCCAGGGGTCGATGATGCGGGTGGTACCGCTCTCCTGCTGCAGGAAGAGCTGGGTGTTGCGGGCGATACGCGCGGAGAAATCGGTCGGCAAAGCGAGCGCCTCGTCGAGCGCGTTGGTATGCAGCGACTGGGTATGACCCTGCGTCGCCGCCATCGCTTCCACAGTCGTGCGCATCACGTTGTTGAAGACGTCCTGCGCGGTCAGCGACCAGCCGGAGGTCTGGCAATGCGTGCGCAGTGACAGCGAGCGCGGATCCCTGGGGTTGAAGGGCTTGAGCAGCTTCGCCCAGAGCAGCCGCGCGGCGCGCATCTTGGCGACTTCCATGAAGAAGTTCATCCCGGTCGCCCAGAAGAACGACAGCCGCGGCGCGAAGCGGTCGACATCGAGGCCTGCCGCAAGGCCGGCGCGAAGATACTCGACGCCGTCGGCCAGCGTATAGGCGAGTTCGAGGTCCTGCGTCGCCCCGGCCTCCTGCATGTGATAGCCGGAGATCGAGATCGAATTGTATTTCGGCATTTTTTGCGAGGTATACGCAAAAATATCCGAGATGATCCGCATCGAGGGCGCAGGCGGATAGATATAGGTGTTGCGCACCATGAACTCTTTCAGAATGTCGTTCTGAATGGTCCCTGAGAGCTTCTCCGGCGGCACGCCCTGTTCCTCGGCAGCAGCGACGTAGAGCGCGAGGATCGGCAGCACCGCGCCGTTCATGGTCATGGACACGCTCATCTGGTCGAGCGGAATGCCCGCGAACAGCGTCCGCATGTCGTAGATGGAATCGATGGCAACGCCGGCCATGCCGACGTCGCCGCCGACGCGCGGATGGTCGCTGTCATAGCCGCGATGGGTGGCGAGATCGAAGGCGACCGAAAGGCCCTTCTGTCCGGCCGCGAGATTGCGGCGGTAGAACGCGTTGGAATCCTCCGCCGTGGAGAAGCCGGCATATTGCCGCACAGTCCAGGGCTGGTTGACATACATGGTCGGGTAGGGGCCGCGCAGATAAGGCGCGATGCCCGGATAAGTCTCGAGGAAGTCGAGCCCGGCCAGGTCGCCTTCACCATAGGCGGGCTTCACCAGAATGCCCTCGGGCGTCAGCCACGGCTCGGCGCTGCCTGATGGCGCGGCGCTCGTGGTGCGCTCGAAGGCGATGTCTGCGAAATCAGGAATGCGGCTCATGGTTTCAACCATATCATAGGCGCTCAATCATGATCCGGATGCTGATGGCTGACGATGGTCGCCATCTTCTCCGGGCCGTAATTCTGCTGCGTGGTCTGGCTTGGCAAATTGGCGATCCCGACCACCCAGCCGAGACGGGACTCGGTGCCGAACTGCCGCGTCGGCACCACGTGGTCGGGGCGGTCGAACGCGCCGGTCATGATCTCGATGCGGTCGCCGTCGATGCGGCCGAAGCTCAACGGCGTGCCGCAGGCGGCGCAATAGCCGCGCTCGGCGATGGAGGAGGAGCGGAAGAACGACGGCTGCCCCTTGGTCCAGGCAAAGTCCGTCTTGTTGATGTCGGCAAAAGAGGCGAACGGCGCGCCGCTGGCCTTCTGGCACATCCGGCAGTGACAGATCGAAACCCTGTTCGGCGCCGTCATGACTCCAAAGCGCACTGCCCCGCATTGGCAGCCGCCGGTGAGAACTGGTTTGCTGGCTTCGGTCATGCCTGCTCCATTCGTCGATAGGCGTCTTGCAATGTCGCAAGCGCGTCGCCTCCGGCGAAGACAAAACCGGTGACGCCGGCTGCACGCAGCGCCGCCTCGGCATCGGTCGGGCGGCCTGCCAGATAGATAAGTCGCGTCCCGGCAGTTTGCAGGGCCTGCGCCGCGGCTTCGGCGTGTTCCGCATAGACCTTGTCGCTGGAACAAAGGCAGGCGAGCCCGGCGCCGGAGGCCGTGAACGCGGCTACGAGCGTGGCCGGATCGGCAAAGCCCTCGCTGTCGACGGCCTGGATGCCGCCGGTCTCGAACAAGCTCTTGGCAAAGCTCGCGCGCGCCGTGAAATCGGCGGGTGTGCCGAGATTGGCCAAGAACACTTTCGGCCGCGCGCCATGTGCCTTCAACGCCGCATCGGATTTGTCGCGCAGCGCCTCGAACGGTTCCGCAAGCCGGATCGGCGGCAGCGCGTCGAACTTGTATTTTTGCTCGCCATAAGGCGCCAGCGCGATCGGCGTCGCCTCCAGCACCGCAGTCTCGTTCTCGTGCAGGTTCGGAAACTCACTGGCGCCGGTCAGCACGTCGCGGCGTTTTGCAATGTTGGCGTCGCGGGCTTTTCGCGCGGCCGCGACCTTGCTCTGGAACAGGCCCTGCTGAAGCGCTGTGAAGGCGCCGCCGGCTTTCTCGCTCTCCTGGAATAGCGCCCAGGCCGCGTCGCAGAGCTGGCCCGTCAACGTCTCGATGCCGCCAGCGCCCGCCGCGGGATCGCTGACCTTGGCGAGATTGCTCTCTTCCAGCAGCACGGCTTGCGTATTGCGCGCCACGCGCCGCGCGAACGGATCGGGCAGGCCGAGCGCCAGCGTATGCGGCAGCACGGTGATCGCGCTCGCGCCGGCGAGTCCGGCCGCAAACGTCGCCATGGTCGCGCGCAGCATGTTCACATAGGGATCGCGCTGCGTCAGCATGCGCCAGGCGGTATCGGCGGCGATGAACAGCGGTCTTGGCGTGAGCCCGCACGCCGTCTCGATACGCGCCCATAGCAGCCGCAAGGCGCGGAATTTTGCCATGGTGAGGAACTGATCTGCATCCGCGGCAAGCCGCGCATAGACCATGCCCTGCGCCTGCTCCAGCGGAACGCCCGCGCCCTCGATCGCGCGCAAATAGGCGATGCCGCAGGCGAGCACGAAGGCGAGCTCCTGCGCCTCCGAGCCACCGGCATCGTGGACGACGCGTCCGTCGGCTGATGCGAACGGTCCCTTGAAGCCGAGCGCGGCGAGGCCCTTGATGCCGCCGGTGACCGCCGGAACGATCTCGTCCCAGGTATAGGGGCTGTGGCCCCACACCGCGCCGGCCGCGAGCGGGTCGAGCCCGAAGCGGATGTCGCAGGCCGCGGGATCGATGCCGTTGCTCTTCACATATTCCGCGACGTGGATCGCCGCCATCCGCGATTGCGGACCGATCTCGAGCTCCAGCCCGATGCCGGCATCGAGATGGATATCCTTCAAGATCTTTGCGACTGCGTCCGCGGTCGGTTCCAGCCCGAAACCGTGAGCGGCATTGCCGCCGGCGAACACCAGCGCAAGCCCTGTCGCGCCATTTTCGAGATCGGTCAGTGCCTGCGCATTCGCCGCACTTGCATCGGGATGGTCGATCCGCTGCATGATCTGCCAGGGCGCCGCCGCCGGCCGACCCACCACGGGCGCAACGCCTTTGGCGCGCGGATAAAGCGGATCGATCCTGATTCCGTCATAGGTCTTGGCGACCAGCTTCTCGAATGGCGCGCCCTTCAGCACACCATCGACCAGCTTGCGCCAGTCTTCGACGGTAGCCTTGGGAAAATCCGCCGCCAGCGGCAGGTCGTCAGTCGCGGAGGTCATGCGGCGAAGGGCTCCCGAAAAATCTTGTTGTTCGCAGGCGAAATTGCCACGGCCGGCCGTCCCTGCAAACGGTTGTTTTTGGTTAACCGGTATCCGGAAGCCGCTCAATGCCTTGTGTCGAGACGCTGGCGAGACCGTCATGGACACGAATGCCTGCGATCACGCGGTCGGGCGCGATCTCGGCCAGCGGCACCAGCACAAAGGCGCGCTCAAACAGGCGCGGATGCGGCAGGGTCAGGTCAGGCTTCTGCATCGACACATCGTCATAGGCGATCATGTCGAGATCGAGCGTGCGCGGGCCCCAGCGCCGCTCTTTATCGCGGGTGCGGCCGAATTTCTGCTCGATCTTCTGCATCACGAACAGCAGCGCATGCGGATCGAGATCGGTCTCGATCTCGACGCAGGCGTTGATGAAGGGAGCCTGGTCCTCGTCGCCCCAGGGCGGCGTCGCATAGTCCGACGAGCGCGCGACCAACGCGGCCTGCGCCATGCCGCAGATATGGGCGATCGCCTTTCCGAATGTCGCACGGACATCGCCGACATTGCCGCCGAGTGCAATCAGCACGCTCGCCATGTCAGGGGTGCCGCGAGCGCGTCAGCATGATTCCGACGTCGTCGAAGATCGCGGCGATCGGCGCATGCGGCTTGTGCACGGTGATCTTGACCGCACGGATGCGCGGAAAGTGCGACAGGATGGCATCGGCCACCGCGCCGGCCGCGCGCTCCAGCAGCTTGTAATTGGTGTTCTTGAAAGCCGCGGTGGTCGTCGCCACGACGTCGGCGTAAGACACGGTGTCGGCGAGCCGGTCGCTGCGCGAAGGTTCCGACAGATCGGTATAGAGCTCGAGGTCGATGACAAAACGTTGGCCGACCTCGGTCTCGTGCTCCATCACGCCGTGGCGGGCATGGATCGACAGGCCGCTCACGAAGATCGTATCGGTCATGGCTTGCTCTCGATTGCGTGCGCCACTCGCAGGGCCTGCAAGGTCTCGGCGACGTCGTGGGTCCGGATGATTTTCGCGCCGCGCTGTGCGGCGATCAGATGCGCGGCGATCGAGCCGGCGAGCCGCTCTGTCGGCTCCGACGGCGACACCGAAGCGATGAAGCGTTTTCGCGAGGCACCAACGAGGATCGGCAGGCCAAACATGTCGAGCTCGCGAAGCCGCGCCAGCGCAATCATGCTCTGCTCGGCCGTCTTGCCGAAGCCGATGCCGGGATCGAGCACGATCCTGTCGCGGGCGATGCCCGCTTGTGCGGCGATATCCAGCGAGCGCTGAAAGAACGCCTTCATGTCCGCAATGATATCGATGCCGGGATCGACGCTGTCGCGGTTGTGCATGACGATGACAGGGACGCCTCGCGCGCCAATCAGCGGCGCCATGGCGGCATCGCGCTGCAGGCCCCAGACGTCGTTTGCAATCGCCGCGCCCTGATCGAGCGCGAAGGCCACCACCTCCGCCTTCATGCTGTCGATCGAGACCGGCACACCGAGCGCCACGATGTCCGATAGCACCGGCCTCAGCCGCGCCAGTTCGTCTTCCGCCGTGACCGGCCGCGCGCCCTTGTAGGGCCGGGTGGACTCGGCACCGATATCGATGATGTCGACTCCGGCCTCGATCATCGCCCTTGCCCGCGCGAGCGCCTGCGCGGGCGCGATGAATTCGCCGCCGTCGGAGAATGAATCCGGGGTGACGTTGAGCACGCCCATCACCGCCGGCATCGGCCGCTCCAGCAGCGTCCGCAGCACGTCAGGCCCGACTGAACCGGCCGTCGGAACAGATGGAGAGGGCGAGGCATTCATGCGGCCCGCTTTAGCGGTCGGGGAGGGGGGATTCAAGGCAGGATTGGGGGCGATCCAGTCGCCCAATGCACTCCGGGGCCCGTGAGGGCGCGATGCTCTTGCCCACACTCCGTCATTGCGAGCGTAGCGAAGCAATCCAGGCTGCCGCTGCGGAGAGACTCTGGATTGCTTCGCTGCGCTCGCAATGACGACCGGGTCGGAGCGGTGCTCTATCTGCCCAGCCTTGTCGCTGGATCAATACGAAATCTTCGGCGGCAGCTTTTTCGCCTTGGCGATGATGTCGCCGACCGACTTTTCCGAGGGCAGGATGCGGAGCAGCTTTTTCTTCTCGTTGGCGTCCCGCATGCTCTGGGCGAGCCTTGCTGGATTTCGGTAGGCGAGCTCGCGCACGGTGGTGACGCCGGCGGCGCGGACCAGGCCGACCTTGGCCCTGCCCATGCCGGGGATGCGCATGTAGTCGGAGACGTTGGCCCATTCCAGCAGCAACTGCTCGCTGATGCCGGTCTTGGCGGAGAGCGCCTTGCGGCCCTTCACAGTCGATGCCGCCTCGAGCAGCGCATCGGTGGTGCGGATACCCTGCGCCTTCAACTTGTTGGCGGCAAAGGCCGACAGGCCCTCAATCTCGGAGATCGGATATGTCATGATACTCGATGTGAAATGCGCAGGCGTCAGGCGAACTGGCTGAGGCCCGGGGTCCCCGCGATGATCTTGCCCATCTGATCCGCTCCGATTTTGTCTCGGCCGAAGCGAAAAAGTTCACGGGCGATGTTCTGAATCTCGGACATGCCGAGTCCCAGGCCCATCAGGCGCGTGCCGACCGCCATCAGGCCGCCGCCCATCAGCCGCGACAGTCCTCCGCCGCTACGGGACGCCTCGATTGCCGCTTCTGCACCCGGAATCTGGTCGATCAGGACCTGGACGCTGTCGGAAGGACCCTCGTTGCGGAGGAAGCCCAGGATAATGCCGACGGTCTTTTCGGCGACAGCACTATCTATGCTGGCGTTTGTCGCCAGCCGCCCGATCAGCTCGTCCATATGGCCGCCCCTCAGCCGGTTCACATGCCGGAGTATTGCTTTCGAAAATGATCTTGAGCCGGTGTGATGTGAAATACAAGCGATGAACGCCATCAACGTTCCGATTCATTCTCGAACGCGCGAGAAGTGTTGCAGCGATGCAAGGGCGGAGATGAAATCGGCAGAAAAATGCCGCGATGCGAATGCGTCGTTCCTACTTTCGGCGGATGTCACTCGCATGTTTCCGACGATGTCGCATGCCCGGAGCGCGTTGAATGGTTTCAATCAGCGCGCGATATGCGTTAAACTACGGAACTGGTGCATTCGAGTTTCGATATGCGAAACAGGGCAGAGAGATCAGGGAATAATGACCGCACAGGACAGCAAGCTCGGTGATACCGACGACAAGATCTTTGTCGGTAAAGGAAGCGAGCAGGCATGGCTGACGCTGGCGTTCGCCAATCGCCACGGCCTCGTCACGGGTGCAACCGGAACCGGCAAGACGGTCTCGCTGCAAGTGATGGCAGAAGGATTTGCGCGCGCCGGTGTTCCAGTGTTCGCGGCCGACATCAAGGGCGACCTCTCAGGCATCTCCGAGGTCGGCGAAGCCAAAGATTTCATCGTCAAGCGCGCCACCGAGATGGGACTGACGTTCCAGCCCGACCAGTTCTCGACGGTGTTCTGGGACGTGTTCGGCGAGCAGGGCCACCCGGTGCGGGCGACCGTCACGGAAATGGGCCCGCTGCTGCTCGCACGTATGCTCGACCTGAACGACGTGCAGGAAGGCGTGCTCAATGTCGCCTTCCGCGTCGCCGACGACAACGGGCTGACGCTGATCGACATGAAGGATCTGCGCGCGCTGCTCGATGCCATCGTGCCCGACGCCGGCAAGAAGGGGGCGGATGCCGAGGAGAGTCCGCTTGCCGAGATCAAGAAGGCGGCGCAGGGTTTTGGCAACGTCACCAAGGCCACTGTCGGCACCATCCAGCGCCAGCTTCTGGTGCTGGAGAACCAGGGCGCCACCAAATTCTTCGGCGAGCCGGCGCTGACGCTGAAAGACTTCATGAAGACCGACCGCGACGGCCGCGGCATGGTCAACATCCTCGTTGCCGACAAGCTGCTCCAGAGCCCACGGCTTTACGCGACATTCCTGCTGTGGATGCTGTCGGAGCTGTTCGAAGAGCTGCCCGAGGCCGGTGACCTGCCCAAGCCGAAGCTGGTCTTCTTCTTTGACGAGGCGCATCTGCTGTTCAACGACGCGCCCAAGGCGCTGATGGACAAGATCGAGCAGGTGGTGCGCCTGATCCGCTCCAAAGGCGTCGGCGTTTATTTCGTCACGCAAAACCCGGTCGACGTGCCCGACCGCGTGCTCGGACAATTGGGCAACCGGGTGCAGCACGCGCTCCGCGCCTTCACTCCACGCGACCAGAAGGCGGTCGCCGCCGCGGCCCAGACCTTCCGGCCCAACCCGAAGCTCGATACTGCCAAGGTGATCATGGAGCTCGGCAAGGGCGAGGCGCTGGTCTCGTTTCTCGAAGGCAACGGCACGCCGGCGATGGTCGAGCGGGTGATGATCCGGCCGCCATCGGCCCGGATCGGACCGATCACGCCGGAAGAGCGCAAGGCGATCATGGATGCAAGCCCGGTGAAGGGCAAATACGACACCGCCGTCGATGCAGAGTCCGCCTACGAGATGATTCAGAAGCGCATTGCCGGCACGGCTGCGACTGCCGATCCCGGCGCGGCTGGCGGAAATGGAGGCGGCGGCATCCTCGGCCAGATCGGCTCGATCGTCGGCACCATCTTCGGCACCAACGTCAAGCGCGGCCGCCTCTCGACGGGGCAGGTCATCGCGCGCGACATGACTCGATCGGTCACCAATCAGGTGATCGGGGGGATGGCCGCCAATATCGGCAAGTCTGTCGCCGGCCAGCTTGGTGGCTCGATCGGCCGCACGCTGGTCCGCGGCGCGCTCGGCGGCTTGCTGCGCAGGTAGGCAGAAAGCCTCGTTTGAGGCAATTCGTCCGCGGACCCGCCGCTTGTGCGCGGCGGGTACAAATTCGGGTGATCAGGACTCTCCAAGCGTCCGTTGGTCTGCTAGGTGCTATGGCCCCTGACTGGACCACATCGTGACCTCACCTGAATCTTTCGTGCGACCCGGCGCATTCCGAAACCTGTCGTTGCGTGCGCCGCTCGACCTGCTCTTCCTGCTCTGCTGCTTCATCCTGGCTGCCGATGTCCTCGGACCCGAGATCTTCGGGCACGGCAAAACCAAGGACTACGGCCTGTGGTACTGGGCCGGGCAGCAGGTCTTAAAGGGTGGGCCGCTCTATCCCGGCGACATCCGTGCGTACTTCGAGTTCATCTACCCACCGCTGCCGGCGATCCTGTTGGCGATCCCGAGCTGGTTCGGCAAGATCGCGCTCTACAGCCTGCTGTCGATCCTGAATATTGCGGCGTGGTGGTACACCGGGATGTTCTCCAACGCCATGACCGGTTCGGGCCGCACGCCTGGCCCCTGGCTGGAGGCGCTGCCGGCTCTCGTCACCGTGACCTTTGTGTTCGACATGTTCGATCTTGGCCAGCCGAACCTCGTGCTGCTGGCGATGATGCTCTACGGCTTCTGGAGCTTGCAGCATCAGCGCTCCTGGCTCGCAGGCTTCATGTTCGCGCTCGCCACCGCCATCAAGGTGTTTCCCATTGCGGTGCTGCCCTATCTGGTCTGGCGGCGAAACTGGGCAGCCGCCGTCGCTACGGTCGCCTTCACCGGCATGCTTCTCTATATCGTGCCGGCCCCCATTCGCGGCTTCGAGCGCAACGCCGCCGAGCTCAAGACGTGGTATCAGGGCATGGTCGGGTCGAGCTCGGAACAAGGATTTGGCCAGCGCGACGAGCAGAACTGGTCGTGGGTGAACCAGTCGCTCATTGCCGTCACGCACCGGCTGGTCCGGCCAATCAATTACAATCAGGAGGATCCCAACAAGCCGCCGCGCACGATGAATGTCATCGACGTCGATTACAGGACGGCGAACTGGATCGTGCTGGCGCTGTCGGCCTTGCTCGGATTGGGCTTCGTCGCGGTCATGCCACGGCAAGCGCGCCGTACGGCGCGCTCGGACGCCGAGGAGCTCGGCATCCTGTTCTGCCTGATGACGGTGGCATCGCCCCTGGCGCGGCAATACTACTTCATGTGGCTGTTCTTCCCGATGACGGTGCTGATGCATCGTGCCGCCTTCGACGAGCGGGCGAAGGTGCGCCTGGGAACCTGGCTTTCCCTTGGCGCCGCCGGCATCCTCATGCTGCTGGCGCTGCCGTGGTTTCCCAATGTCTTCCAGGCCTGGGGCAATAACCTCGTCGCCACAGCGGTCCTCGCAGCTAGTCTCGCATGGCACATCCGGCATCCGCCGGTTGCGGCTGGCCCCAACGCCGCGGCAGCGCTAAAAGCCGATAGTTCTTGAGAAGACAGCTTGAGCCCCGACGTCTTGGGATTCGAACGCAGGGAATACGACAATGGCAAATGCGCAGCTTCAATCCGTGCTCGACCACATCGACAAGGAGTTCGACAACAGCCTGGAGCGTCTGTTCTCGCTGTTGCGGATCAAGTCGATCTCCGCCGATCCGGCCTTCGCGGCCGATTGCAAGGCGGCGGCCGAGCATCTTGCCAGGGACATCGCGAGCCTCGGCGTTGCGACTGAAGTGAGGCCGACCGCCGGCCATCCCGCGGTCGTCGGCAAGAGCGTCGCGGGCGGCCGGCCGCATGTGCTGTTCTACGGCCACTATGATGTGCAGCCGGTCGATCCGATCGAGCTCTGGCACCGTCCGCCATTCGAGCCTGTTGTGACCGACCATGCCGACGGCCGCAAGATCATCGTGGCGCGCGGCGCCGAGGACGACAAGGGCCAGGTCATGACTTTCGTCGAGGCCTGCCGCGCCTGGAAGAAGGTGACGGGGTCGCTGCCGATCGACGTCACGTTCCTGATCGAAGGCGAGGAAGAAGTCGGCTCGAAGAACTTCGTGCCCTTCATCGAAGCCAACAAGGACGAGTTTAAGGCTGACTACGTGCTGGTCTGCGACACCGGCATGTGGGACCGCAACACGCCGGCGATCACGACCTCACTACGCGGCCTGCTCTATGAGGAGCTCAAGATCACCGCCGCCAATCGCGACCTGCACTCTGGCGTGTTCGGCGGCAGCGCGATGAACCCGATCCGGGTGCTGACCAAAATTCTCGGCGGGCTGTTCGACGATGACAACCGTATCACCATTCCGGGCTTCTATGACGGGGTGAAGGACACCCCACCGGACATTCTCGCGCAGTGGAAGAAGCTCGATTTCACACCGGACACGTTCCTCAAGCCCGTTGGGCTATCGATACCGGCCGGCGAGAAGGGCAGGCTCCTGGTCGAGCAGGCTTCCACGCGTCCGACCTGCGACGTCAACGGCATCTGGGGCGGTTATATCGGTGAGGGCTCGAAGACGGTGATCCCGTCGCACGCATCCGCCAAGGTCTCGTTCCGGCTGGTCGAAGGGCAGGATCCCGCGAGGATCCGCAAGGCTTTCCGTGAGTACGTGACGGCGCGCATTCCGGGAGACTGCAAGGTCGAGTTCGGCGACCACTCCGCCGGGCCTGCAATTGCGCTCGACTGGAACATGAAGCCGCTCGCCGCGGCCAAAACCGCGCTGACCGAGGAATGGGGCAAGGAGACCGTGCTGATGGGCTCGGGCGCGTCGATCCCGATCGTCGCGGACTTCAAGCGCACGCTGGGGCTCGATTCGCTGCTCGTGGGTTTCGGCCTCGACGACGACAATATCCACTCGCCGAACGAGAAGTACGACCTCCGCAGCTTCCAGAAAGGCATCCGTTCCTGGGCGCGCATCCTCGCGGCGCTGGCGGAGGTGAAGTAGCGGGCGCGGTGCGTAGGGTGGGCAAAGGCGCAAAGCGCCGTGCCCACCATCTGTCCCGGATCGCGATCGGTAATGGTGGGCACGCTTCGCTTTGCCCACCCTACGAGACCTTACAAATAAAAACGCCGCCCGGAATTGGGCGGCGTTTCATTCCAAAGGGCGTAGAGGTTAGTTGACCGCTACTCTACACCAAATCCCGAAAATCTCAAGACCGGTACCCCGGAAGCTCGCGGTCCAGCTTGCGCAGCAGCGGCGGCCACACCAGGTTGGTGGCGCGCAACTCGGCGCGGTCGCGGTTGGCGAGCAGCTCGGTATTCTTGTCGATCGCGACATCGTCGACCGGATAGACCGGCGTGCCCAGCGCGCGCGTACGCACCTGCATCGAGCAGGCCCGCTCGAGGTGATACATGCGCTCGAAGGCCGAGGCCACCGAACGGCCGACCGTCATCGTGCCGTGGTTGCGCAGCAGCATGTGGTTGTGGTCGCCGAGGTCCTTCTGCAGCCGCGGCCGCTCGTCGTGGTCGAGCGCGATGCCTTCGTAGTCGTGATAGGCGAGGTCGTGGGTGACGAGCTGAGCGGTCTGGTTCAGCGGCAGCAGGCCTTCGGCGCTGCTCGAGACCGCGGTGCCGTCGAGGGTGTGGAGATGCAGCACGCAGATGGCGTCCTCGCGCACCTCGTGGATCGCCGAGTGGATGGTGAAGCCGGCGGGGTTGATGCTGTACTCGCTCTCGGAGAGCTGGTTGCCGTGCAGATCGACCTTGACCAGGCTCGACGCCGTGATCTCGTCGAACATCAGCCCGTAGGGGTTGATGAGGAAATGATGGTCAGGGCCGGGCACGCGCGCGGAGATATGGGTGTCGACCAAATCGTCCCAGCCGTAGAGCGAGACGAGGCGATAGCAGGCGGCGAGATTGACCCGTTGCTGCCACTCGGCCTCCGTCATGTTCGACGGCACTTCCTTCAGGCGCGCTTCCGCTGGCGACATGGTTGATCTCTCCGAACATCGTTGTTGCGGGGAGGGAGGGTAGTCTTGCCGCGAGCTGCCAGCAAGGCACACAAAGCGCGGCAGTCCAGCGTAGCCCGCATGAGCGAAGCGACATGCGGGGCCGCTTGATAGACCCCGGATGTCGCTGCGCTCATCCGGGCTTACGGTCCGGAGGAGTTTATTACGGTGCCGGGATCGAGAGCAGGCTGGAAATGCTGCTGCCGCGGATGTCGTAGACGCGGGCGAATACCACGTCGTCGCGCTTGATCTCGACCAGCACGGGCGCGGTGAGGCCCTTGCAGTAGAATTCACCGAGCGTCATGGCGAAATCGGCGGCATTGGAATCCCAGCCGATGGTGAAGTCGGGGCCGAGCGCGACCTGGGCGGGGCGCTGCGGACCGCACACGGCGACCTTCCATTTGCGGTTGCGCGGCGGCACTTCCTGGCGTTCCACCAGCTGCTCGCGCAATTCGTCCGAGGCCTGCTTCAGCGCCAGGCCCCAATAATCCAGCATGAAGCGGTCGTCGGCGCCGCGTACGGTACCGGCGATGTGGTTGAAATGGGTGTATTGATAGGGATGCAGGCGGATCATCTCGGCCAGCGAGAGCGCCAAGCCAAAGCAGAAGGTGGCGAGCACGACCGGCTGCCAGGTGCGGTGATTGGCGCGCAGCCGCTCCATGGCCCAGCCAAAGGCGACGCCGCCCAGCACCGCCATCGGCGGGATCACGAACACGAAATGGCGGATGCCGTTGTACAGCGCCGGCCGCTTCACCATCGCGATCGCCAGCGGAAGCGTCGCCGCGAGCGTGAGCATCAGCATGATGGTCTTGCGGCGGGCGGGAACCTCGCGACGCGGCAGCAGTGCGAAGGTGCCGATCACGGCGCCGAACATCAGCACCAGCATCACCTCGGGCAACTGAAGCGCGAACAGCGTCGGCAGATAGGACCAGGGCATGTCGGGCACGGATACGATCGCACCGTCGAACATCTCCTTCCAGGGCTTCTCGAAGAAGTGCGAGAAGTAGGTCAGCGCCTCGAAGGGATTGCCGGGCTCCATGATCGACCACGGCCAGATCAGCCCCATCACGAGGTAGCCGAGCACGAGGCCGGGCAGCAGCACGTAGACGACATAAGCGAAGCGGCGGACCGACTCGCGCAGGCCCTCGCTGCGCAGTTCCTCCAGGAACAGCGGCATGAAGCCGATCACGGCATAGACCAGCGCAAGGCCGCCGAGGATGCGGGTGCCGAGCGAGAGGCCGGCACCAAGGCCGACGATCAGGATCGTGCGCGGCGAAGGCTGCGGATATTCCTCGGCGAGGCGGACGAGACCCAGCATCAGGATGATCATGGCCACCGCGAAGGGTGCATCCTTCGGGTTCATGAACATGTGGCCGTAGAAGATCGGGCAGAGCGCGAGCAGCAGGAGCGAGGCAAGTCCCGCAAGGGGGCCGCCGACACGGCGGCCGAGCCGCCACGTCACCGCAAGTCCGATCACGCCGACGACGGCGCCGACCAGACGGCGCGTCTCGAACAGTTCGAGCGGAATCACCTTGTGCAGGAGAGCCGCGACCATGTCGAAGCCGCCGCCATACATATAGAGGTTGGCGAAGGAGAGTGCCGCGGTGTCCTTGAAACCGGAACCGAACATGCGCAGCAGCAGGTCGGCATATTCGGCGTGGGTGTAGTCGTCCCAGCCGAGCCCGTAGTCCCGGAAGGTCAAGCCTGCAATGACGGCGACCGCAGCCAGCACCAGCATGGCGAGATCGTCGCAAGTCCGTTCAACCGAGCGCCGCAGAGGCGTGTCGATCGCCGAAGTCGTGATGGATGTCATGGCTATTGGTGACCCGGAATCCCCTCTTGGCCCTGCTGGTGCGCGCGGGCCTGCTCCCCGGAATCCCTATAGCGCAGTTCCATTACCAAGTAATTGGGCATTATGGCTAAATTCCTGATGCAACGCAGCAAATCCGACCACATCGAGAGCAGCTTAGAAGTAGCGAGCCGTAGCTGAAGGGAATGTGAATAAGTCCCTGATTTCCTTTCCTTTAGGAACGCAGGCTATAATTCGACGTTGGCGTGGAACACCGGATGACGGTATCGTGGCGTGACGAGTGTCGCGTGTGGCTGCGCGGCCGGGGGTGAGTTCGATGGCGTTGGCATTGTTGATCGCGGGGATTTTCGCCGTTTTGGCGGGCCTCCTTGCGATCCTGTTCGGCTTCACCGTCAGGGAATTCAGTCTCGGCAGTACCCTCATAATCTCCGGCACCATCGGCGTCTGCTCCGGAATGTTACTGGCCGGCCTCTACGTCGTGGTCGCGGAATTGAAGGGCATGGCCCGCCGGCTCGCTGGATCAATCGCCCCATCCGACGTTCGGGTCAGGCCCGTGCTGCCAGGTCTCGGGATGGCTGGAACGCCTGCCCCCGCGCCTGAGCCGGGCGCAGAGAAGATCGAGCCGGCGCCGCCATTGCCGGCCGCAGGACCGCCCCCTTGGCAGAACGAAGCAGCCGCGCGCGAGCGTCCGCGCGTCGAGCCTCCGCCACCGCCGGAAGCTCCGAGCCCGCCTGAGGTTCCCGAACCGCCGCGCCGGCGCAACCTGCTGTTCGCCTCGACCTCGCGCAAGGAGCGCGAGCGCGCGGAGGCGAAGACCGGCGAGAGCTTGCTGCCGCATGCCGAGCCGTCGGCGGAGCCTGCCGCCCCGGAGGCGCCGCCTGCGAGCTTTGACGACGCCTGGCCGAAGCCGGACCGCATGAGGCCTGCAGAGCCGCCGGCCGCCTCGCGGCGCCCGCCACCGCGCTCGCCGTCGACCTTCGCGGAGGCTGCTCCGCCGCCCGCACCGGAGCCGGCGGCCGCGGCCGAGCAGGCGCCCGTGACCGTGCTCAAATCCGGCATCGTCGACGGCATGGCCTATTCGCTCTATTCCGACGGCTCGATCGAAGCCCAGATGCCGGAGGGGATGATGCGCTTTGCCTCGATCGACGAGCTGCGCTCCCACCTTGACCAGCGGGGCGCTTGAGAGCTGGCGCAGGCAAATCTGGCGCAGCCAAGTAAAGCGCTGGCGTTCTTGTTGGTTCTCAGTAAATCGGCCCATATTCCTCAGTCGTCCCATTTCAGCCAAACGTATTGTTGACACGGAATACTCTGACGTCGTCTCTCCCGTGAGACGCAAGGTGGAGAAAGGCGGGGCTGATGTCGGATGCCGGGGCTAAGAATTTCATTGAGCTGACGGCGGGCATCGTGTCGGCCTATCTGAGCAATAATCCGACGCCTGCGGCTGAGATTCCGAACCTGATCAGCCAGGTGCATGGCGCGCTGGTGCGCGTTTCGTCGGGCCGCACCGAGACGGTGCCGCTCGAGCCCGCAAAGCCGGCGGTCTCGCTGAAGAAGTCGATCGCGCCCGATTATCTGGTCTGTCTGGAAGACGGCAAGCGCTTCAAGTCGCTGAAGCGCCATCTGCGCACCCAGTACAACATGACGCCCGAGCAATATCGCGAGAAATGGGGCCTGCCGGCCGACTATCCCATGGTCGCGCCGAACTATGCGGTGGCCCGCTCGCAGCTTGCGAAGCAGATGGGACTGGGACAGCAGCAGCGGAAGCGGAAGTAGCTTTCTACGACGCTTCCGCGAGCGCCTCTTTCGCGTCGGTCTTGATGCGCTCGACCATCGAGCGCAGGCCGTTGGAACGCTGCGGCGTCAGATGATCGCGAAAGCCGAACTCGTCGAATACGGCAATGGCGTCGGTCGCAAGTATCTCCTGCGGCGTGCGGCCGGAGTAAAGCGACAGCACGATCGCGACCAGCCCGCGCACGATATGGGCGTCACTGTCGCCGCGATATGTCAGGACCGGCGCGCCGCCATCGCGATGATCGATCAGCTTCTGAAGCCAAACCTGGCTGACACAGCCATTCACCTTGTTCTCGGCCGAATGCTCGGCCTCGGACATCGGTTCCAGGGTGCGGCCAAGTTCGATGACGTACCGGTAGCGGTCGTCCCACTCATCCAGAATCTCGAAATTATCCCTGATTTCGTCGATCGTCGTCATGCTGGCCCAAAGTTCCCGTTCAGGCCAATATAGGGACGCAAAGCGCCGAAATCGATAGGGTTTGGGCGCTAATTCGCCGGTGCGAGCGCCGGGCCGCGCCATTCCAGCGCGAGGTCGTCCTGGGACAGGGTGTCGCGCGGCGCCTCGCTCGTGGCAAGATCGCCTTCGCCGGCCAGCGCGATCGAGCCGGTGTGGTCGGGCGCCTTCTTGTCGGGCTTCTCGAGCTGCTCTTTCTTGTCGTTGATGATCTGGTAGATCTTCTTCGCGCCGTCCTGCGCGCGTTGGCCGATGATGGTCGCGGCCTGTCCGCCGACCTCGCAGGCCGCCGGCTGGCGCTTGCAGAACTGGGTCATGTCGGAGACGGCCGCGGTCGCAGCCTGCACCGCGTCGGCAGCGCCGATCTGCGGCAGCTTGTCCGATTCGGGCGTCTTGTCCCGCGGCAGGAGCACCAGCACCAGCCCGAGCCAGAATGTGATGCGAAGCAGAAAGCGCATCTTGCGACCTGTATGTTAGATCCCGCCGCGGCGATCTCCGCGGATGTCGGACCTAGCAACTCTCGATAAATCGCAAGTGATTGCCTTCCGCTTAATTCGCGGAAAATTGACTCAAGAATCTTTGCAATCGGCGGTGTCGTAAATTTTCGATTGACGTCCGTGCCGTGAGCTCTGCCGCCACGCCCGTCCACCATTTCGAAACCATGCGGATCACGGGGAAACCCTGTGTTCACCATCCTCGCCGATGACGTCGTCAAATCGTCTAAAAAGCCCTGCGATGACGGGGGAGCCGGCGGCGCGCCGCGCTGCCTTAGTGTTCGTTTAAGGTCGCTCTGACACGGTGGCTCAACGATAAGGAGGCGTTCCGGCGCGTCTTCCCGACGAATGAGCCGAAGCGCGAGACCCGTGACAGTTTTGAGTATCATCCGCGATTGTCTCGATGCGCTGCTGCATCCCTCCGCGCGTTACGACGCGCTGACGCGAGCGCGCCATCGTGCCTTCATGGCCCCGCGGCTGCTCGGCAGCCTGGCCGCCTTCGCCGCATTCCCGGTCTATCTCGCCATGCGCGGCGCGCCGAGCGCGATCGAGGTCGCGGCCTTCGCCTGGCTGATTGCGCCGATCCTGTTGTCCTGGTTCCTGTCGCGCACCGGCCGTTACGAAGGCGCGCATGTGCTGTCGTCGCTGGCGCTCTCGGGCCTGATCATGGCGGTGGCGGTGACGACCGGCGGCATCGAATCATTCGCCGCGATCTGGCTGGTCGTGGTTCCCCTCGAAGCTGCGCTGTCGGCCTCGCGCCGCGTCGCGGCCTTTGCCTCGCTGCTGGCGCTGTCCTGCGCCGGAATCCTGATCCTCGTCAGCCAGCTCGGCTGGCTGCCGATTGGCGACACCAGCGCTGCGGAACGCAGCGTGCTGATGGCGTTCGGCGTCGCCTCGGCGACGCTCTATGCCGCAGGTCTGGCCTTCGGTGCGGAATCGCTTGCGCGCACCAGCGTTGCGCTGCTGTTGCGTGAGGAAGAGCGTTACCGCCTCCTGGCGCGGAACATGAGCGACGTCATCTCGCGGCATCAGCGTAACGGCGCGGTGCAGTTCATTTCACCGGCGGTGGAAGCGATGCTCGGCGTGCCCGTCGCGCAACTGCTCGGCCACGGCCTGTTCGATCGCGTCCATGTCGCCGATCGGCCGGCGTATCTGACGGCGCTGTCCGATGCTGCGCGCGGCGACGTGCGCAGCGTCGAGTTCCGGTTGCGCCGGGAGCGGGCCGGCTCGGAGCGCGGCCAGGTTGATTTCATCTGGGTCGAGATGCGCTGCCGCCCGCTCGATCAGGATATGGGCCGTGATGCCACGCGCGAGGCCGATGTCGTCGCCGTGATGCGCGATGTCACCGACCGCAAGCTCTCCGAGCAGGCGTTCGATCAGGCGCGCAGCGCTGCAGAGGCGGCGGACGCCGCCAAGACGCGCTTCCTCGCCACCATGAGCCATGAGCTGCGCACGCCGCTCAACGCCATCATCGGCTTCTCCGAGATGATCACGCAGGAGCAGACCTTGATGCTGGGCGCGGCCCAGCGGAGGGAATACGCCCAGCTCATCAACGATTCCGGCCAGCATCTGCTCTCGGTCGTCAACGGCATCCTGGACATGTCCAAGATGGAATCGGGCAATTTCGAGATGGCGTCGGAACCGTTCGCGCCGCGTGCATCATTGATGCATTGCTGCAATCTGCTGGCGCTCAAGGCGCGGGAGAACGGCGTCGATCTCGTCACCGATGCGCCGCAGGACCTGCCTGTCATGACCGGCGATCCGCGCGCCTTCAAGCAGATCGTGCTCAACCTCGTCGCCAACGCCGTCAAGTTCACCGAGCGCGGCGGTCAGGTCACCGTCACAGCCGCGGTCTCGGGCTCGCAGCTTGCGCTGCGTGTCAGCGACACCGGTATAGGCATCGCGCCTGACGATCTCAAGCGCATCGGCGCGCCGTTCTTCCAGGCGGGCAAGACCTATCAGCGCCGTCACGAAGGCACCGGCCTCGGACTTTCGATCGTGAAGAGCCTGGTGGCGTTGCATCTCGGCGAATTGACGGTACAAAGCAGGCTCGGCGAGGGCACTGCAGTCACCGTCAAGCTGCCGCTCGTCTACATGCCGCAAGCCAAAACTTCTGATGGCAAGATGTCCGACAGCAGGGCGAGCAAGATCGCGACCTTGACGCCGGTGCTGCGCCAGGAACTTCAGAACCACGAACTTCAGGATCACGAACTTCAGGACCATCCTCACGATCAAGTTCAGGACCAACCCGCTCTGGTGAAGAAAAGTGCCTAAGAAGTCTGCCAAGGACCAAGCCGCTCCGCGCCGCCGTGGCGCCAAGGCCGCAGTCATCGATGTCGAGACCGAGCGCAATCTCGTGCTGCGCGTGCTGTTGCATAGCCCCAAGGATACGCTGGCCGGTCTCGTCGCCGTTGCCGCCATCGGCGCAATCGTTGCCAATGCGCTGTTCCTGCAGACCGGCCGACACCCGGCGCCGATGTTCGGCACCGTGATCAATCTTCCCGCACCGTCGTCCATGGCGCTGTCGAACCCCTTGCCCCGTCCGCGTCCCGTCGGCGCCGATACCTCGCCGCTAGAGCCGAGAGCGACGGAGTTTCGTGCCGAGCCCAGACCTGCCGAGCCCAGATCTGCAGACAAGCCGCCGGAGAGGCCCGTCGAGGCGACTGCATCGACGCCGCGCTCGGGCGATCCCATGACCAATCTGGTCAAGCAAACGATTTCGGCGCCGCCCTCCGTCGCGCGTCCGCCGGCGCCGATCCCCGTGCAGCAGGGCCCGGCCGCGCGGCGCATCGCCGGCGTGCAGCGCGCTCTCTCCGAATACGGCTACGGGAATTTGAAGATCACCGGCGCGATGGGCGCCGAGACCCAGTCCGCGATTCAGAAATTCGAGCGCGAGCACAAGATGCAGGTCACCGGCCAGCTGTCCGACCGCCTGCTCCGCGAGCTCGGCGCCGCGATCGGCCACCCCGTCGAATAGTCGTTAAGCTTCCCCGAGACGGAAGCCTGAAAGCTGGTGCTCATTGCCGCACTGGCTTATCGTGCGCCCATGCGTTTGAAATCAAACATCTGGGTCTCTGCTTATCTGCGCCGGTGCCAGACCGAGGGCGTGTACGGCGTGGTGCGTCGTCGCGGCGCGGAGGAGGCGGGTGCGGTGTTCGTGAAGGTCTCGTTGCTCGACGGCAACGCGATGCTCTATGTGCCCGCGCCGCAGACCTCTTATGACGACGGTCGGCCGGTCGATCGCTTCTTCGTGCCGCTTGCGCCGCAGCCGATGCCGGAGCCCGCGGTGGAGGAGCGTCTGACCAAGGAGATCCGCTTCGACTCCGACATCTGGATCGTCGAGACTGAAGACCGCGCCGGGCGGCATTTTCTCGAATTGGCGAAGGCCTAACGATCCGATCCGTCGGTCCCCGTCCGCACCGCGGGCGCGGAGCCGGGCTGCACGCCCGGGCGCGTCTGGCTTGCGCCCATGCGCGCGCGCTGGCGCTCGCTGTCGTGCAGCGACGGCTGGTACTTGGCACGGGTGACGGCAAGCGTCGAGCCGCGCCAGGCGGCCAGCATCACCAGCGCCGCGCGGTCGCTGAGGCGATCGTAAAGCCGCGACAGCCGGTACACGTCGGTCACGGAGTTGCCGATCTCCGGCTTGAAGAACAGCAGGATGCGCTGGAACACCGGGCTTGGCATGTCGAGTGCGCGCGCGGCGACCGCGAGCGCTTCGCCGCTTGCATCGTCGACGATCTGGGCTGCGACGCGCGAGGGCAGGATCAGGCTATCGCCGAGCTCGAAGGTGAAATTCTCGAAGTCGCCCGCGATCGCCGCCATCTCGAGGATCTGGATCGCGCGCTTGGCGCGCACTGTCGGAATCCGCGGCGCGGCCTTCAGCGGCGTCTCCGCCAGATTGTGCAGGATCAGCGCGCGCTCGGCGGCGCCGGCGCGGAAGAACATGTCGTGGATATCGGCCGCGTCCTTTGGCTGCATCGCCATGTTCGAGGCCATGCGCAGCTCGGCGTCGGTTGACGCGCGAACCGGCAAGGGGGCAGGAGCGGGAGCAGGGACGGGCGCCGGGATTTCGCGCGCAAGCGGAACCCTGCGACCCTCCTGCGCGGCCGACAGTCCGAGCTTCTGCATGATCGGGGCGGGCGTCGAGGGATAGATCGCAAGCCGCGCTTTGACAGCCGCGCGCGTCGCGTCGTCGACCTGGTCGATCAGTCGTGTGGCGAGTTCGACGAACTGGCGCTGCTCGTCGTCGCTATGGGTGCTCGACTGGACATAGAGGTCGGTCAGCACGCGCAGCAGCGTCGGACGAACATCGACGCCTTCGCGACGGGAGAGGGTCATCAGCCCGTCGAATCCTGGAAACAACGACTTGGTCATGGAGAGATACGCGACCTGGAAGAGATACTCGCCGCCAGCCTATCGCGGGCTCCTTTAAAGGCTCGTTAAGGAAAACGAGGCGTGAAGCCGAACGGGCAATTTGAAGCGTTCTCGTGCCGCAACGGGACGGCGGATCCCGCCCGTGCGGTTACGGTCCCGCCGGCACGTTTACACCCCGTTAACCATGAACTGATCTTAATGATCTCCATGTTGCAGAGGCGCGCCGGGTCGCGCGGCAATTGAAGAGAGCTGATATGGGGACCATCATCGAATTTCCGGCCGGTCGCCGGGTGAGCGCGTCGGGGGACGTGGCTCCGCGCGCGGACATGGGCACGATTTTGATCCTTCCCGTGATCCGCATCGAGCGCGAGAGCGACGAAACCAGCGGCGATCACGGGCCGGAGCAGGGCACAGCGCCGGGGCGCCGTCGTCGTCGCCGCTAGCCTTCGGCCTTTGCAATGCCGGAGAACCTCCGCCAGATCCGGCCCGTCGTAACGGCCATCATGCTCGCAGTGCTGGGCGCGACGCTTGCCGCCTGTAGCGGCGGCGATTTCGGCCGGACCCGCGCCGACATGCGCAGCGACGACATGCATCGCTGGCTGGGCGCGGAAGTCACCTCCAGCGTCGGGCTGAAGCCATCCCAGTTCCAGCTCACTGACGAGGAGCGCCAGCTTCGCGACCTCGCCTATCCGCTGATCGAGCCGCCGCTGTCGCGGCCCGCCTGGAAGAGCGTGTTCGGCGACTACAAGGCGCTGCCCTCGCCCTGGCGGCAAAAGATCGTGTTCGACCGCACCATGTACGGTCGCACGCTGATCGACGAGCCGCACCGTTCGCATTCTTCGCGCTATACGCAGCTGATGGAGGACGTGCGCAACGACATCACCCGCTTCGAGCCGTTCTTCGCCTCCGCGATCCGCGTCATCGACCTCGACAAGAAGCGCAATGCCAGCATGGCGCGTGTCTCCTCCCTCTCGCCGAAGGAGAAGGAGGACGCGGTCGAGCGCATGCAGGAGAATTCGCTGATCATTCAGTGGGTGCAGCAGTGCCTCGAGCAGCGCGTCTCGTCCTATCGCTGGGGGCTGGAGCGGCTGGTGATCCAGGCGCCCGACGGCATGGCCGCCGATGCCGACCGCCTGATCGGCGAACTCGCCGCCCAGACCGCCAACCCGCCGGTCGCGGCCCAGCCGCCCTACGGCCGCGCGGTGGTCTCGAAAGGCTGATCATCTTACGGCTGCGCACCGGGGCCTGATTGCGTCGGGTTGGCGCGCTGCTTCTGCGGCTTTCCGCAAAATTCTTCAGCGCATCGTGCGCCCGTCAGCGCTGTCCGTCGTGCACGGAGATAGCGGATGCCGCGAGGCCGCCGATGCGCGCGTGAGGGGCGGCCGCCGGTCGCCATCACGAGACCGAAGGCGATCTCGTCGCGCCGTGGTGAATCCCATAGCGTCATCTCGGCAGTGCCGAAATGGCTGCGGACATAGGCGGCGTGAATGTGCCCGAGCGGAACCATGAGCCGCGTGCCCGGACCGCCGATGGTCTTCGCCGCCGGGACGATCGCTTTGGGCTGACCGAGCACCTCGCGCATGCCCTGGCCGCCGGCCTCGTGCCAGACCGCGCCGTGCTCGAGCTCGCCGTCCTCGCCGACGATGATGCCCTTGCCATAGGCTTCGATCTGCGCGGCACCGCCGAGCTGCGCGATCAGCCGTGTCGCGAGCTCGCGCCCGAGCTCGCGCAAGGATGCCTGAAACGGCATCAGGTCAGGTTCGAAGCGGCCCGCGAAGGGATTGCGGATCACCGCAATGGCCGTTCCGACCAGCAGCGGCTTCTCCCGCCGGGGACCGCGCTCGTGCCAGATGGTCTCGACGCTGAGCGCGGTCTTGCGGATGTCATAGGACACGTCTTGGGCCACTTCTTGGGACGACAAGTCTTGGGACGACATGCGCAGGCTCTATGCTTCGTCGACGACGGGATTGCGCAGCACGCCGATGTTCTCGATCTCGACCTCGACCACGTCGCCGGGCTTGAGGAAAACAGGCGGCTTGCGGGTGAAGCCGACGCCGGCCGGCGTGCCGGTGGCGATGACGTCGCCGGGGACGAGATCGAAGATGGTCGAGCTGTACTCGATCAGCCGCGGGATCGAGAAGATCAGCATCGAGGTGTCGGAGGATTGCACCACCGCGCCGTTGACGCGCGTCTCGAGCTTCAATTTGGTGGGATCGCCGATCTCGTCCGGCGTCACCAGCCAGGGACCGAACGGGCCGGTGCCGACGAAGTTCTTGCCGGAAGCGATCTGCTGGGCGTGGCGCTGCCAGTCGCGCACGCTGACGTCGTTGTAGATCGAGTAGCCCGCCACGTGATCCCAGGCGTCGGCCTGGCTGATGTGACGGCCGCCCTTGCCGATGACGACAGCCAGCTCGCCCTCCCAGTCGAAATTGTCCGAGACTTTCGGCCGGATCACGGGCGCGTCGTGCGCGACCTGGGAGCGCCAGACCCGGAGGAAGATCGGCGGAAATTCCGTGATCTCGCGCTTCATGCCGAACGCCACGGCTTCATTGTGGTGGTCGAGATAATTGCGCACGGCGCAGACGATCTTCTCCGGACGCGGGATCACCGGAAGATATTTGACGTCACTGAGCGCCATCGTGGGCTTGTGCCCGGCGACGATGGCCTCGCGCCGCGCATAGTCGTCGCTGCCGAGGAAGTCCGCGAGAACAGGGTACTGGGGCAGGGCGCGACCGAGATCCACGACGCCATTTTCGACAACGGCGCCCCAGCTTTCCCGATTTCCGTCCAAGAACGACAGCAGCTTCATGGTCACGCCTCAAAGGTTGGCATTTTCGATCTTGTCTATTATTTTCGAAAATGGAGCGGCGCGCAAGCCCACGGCGGTAAAAAGCCGTTGCCGCCTATTCGATATCGAGCAGATGCGCGGCGTAGGTTGCCACGTTGTCGGCGGTCGAGCGGATATGCGTCTCGATCAGCTGCACAGCGAGATCCGGATTGCGCGAGATGGCGGCCTGCATGATCGCCTGGTGCTCGCCGGCCTTGTCGCGCGGACGCGGCCGGAAATTGGCCGAGAGATGCCGATAGCGCTCGGCGCGATCGAACAGCTCGGCGCGAATGGCGAGCAGTGTCGCCGAGCCGCAGGCGGAGACCAGCGCCTGGTGGAATTGGCGGTGGGCGATCTTCCATTCGGGATCGCGCAGCGGATGTTCGGGATCGCGCTGCTCGATTCGCTTCAATCTATGCAGTGTGGAGATGACGGCGATTTCCCAATCGTCGTCGCCCCGCTCGATCGCGCGGCGGATCAATTCCACCTCGATCAGCACCCGCGCATCGGTGACCTCCACCAGATCCTGGCGGCTGACGGGCGCTACGCGAAATCCGCGCTGCTCCTGCGCGTCGACCAGGCCTTCGGCCGTAAGCGCCGTCAGCGCCTCGCGCAGCGTCGTGAAACTTACGCCGAATCGTTCGCGCAGGACGTCGAATCGCAGCGGCTCGCCCGGCGCCAGGCCGCAGGCAATGATCTCCTCGCGCAGCCGATGGGTGATGTCGGCGGCAACGGTCTTGCCGAATTCCTTGCGGGGGCGAATGGCGCTGTCGGACATGGTTTCCGTCATTGAATCGATGGCTCAACATGCCGCGCTAACGAGCATCTTGCAATAATTTTCGTAATCGGTATGATTTTCGAAAATACGGCTTGGGAGGCGTGTGACATCATGAGAGCGGTGCTGGTGCGTCAGCCGGGTGGGCCGGATGCACTCGAACTGGTCGAGCTTCCGGTGCCTATGCCCGGACCCGGCCAAGTGCAGATCCGCGCCGAAGCATTCGGGGTGGGGCAGCCCGATGTGCTGATCCGGCGTGGCGTCTACAAATGGATGCCGCCGCTGCCGGCCAATCCCGGCAACGACGTCGCCGGCCGCATTGCCGCGCTCGGGTCGGACGTCGAAGGGTTTGCGATTGGCCAGAAGGTGCTGCTGAGCGCGCGCGACCTGTCGCAGCGCGGCGGCTGCTATGCCGACTATGTGGTCGCGCCCGCCGACGCCATTCACGTGCTGCCCGACAATGTCGATCTGCAAGCGGCCGTGTGCCTGTCGAACTACCAGGTGGCCTACGCGCTGCTGAACGAGTGCCGCCATCCGCGCGCACCGGCGAGCGTGCTGGTGATCGGGGCGGCGGGTGGTGTCGGCACCGCGCTGGTGCAGCTCGCCAAGCTCGCGCAGATAAATGTCATCGGCACGGTCTCCACCGAAGAGAAGGCCGCATTCGCGCGGGACAACGGCGCCGATGAGATCATCTTCTACCGCCGCGAAGACGTGGTGGCGCGGACCCGCGAGCTGACCAATGGCGAGGGCGTTGGCCTCGTGCTCGATCACGTCTGTGGGCCCGAGTTCACCGGCTATCTCGGCGCGCTCGGCAAATGGGGGACGCTGCTGTCGTACAACGCCTTCGCCGGATTGCCGGAAGAAAACCTGATGGCGGCGATGCGCGACCATCTCGACATCTGCCCGGCGATACGCTGCTTCTCCTTCCACATCTACGACCACGATCGCGACGGGCGTCGCGCGCTCATGCGCAACGTGATCGACGCGCTGAGCCGCAATGCGATCAAGCCGGCGATCTCGGCGGTCCTGAAACTCGACGAGGTCAGGCAGGCCCACACGCTGCTCGAGCAGGGCTCCGCGCTCGGCAAGATCATCATGACGCCATGAGGGGGTGGATTGCACGATGACGACACAAGCACCCATTGCACGCTTCACCCGGCTGCGGCATGCGAGCTTCGCCTCGCCCGATCCTGAGCGGCTGCTCGACTATTACCGCGCCGTGATCGGTCTTGGCCTCGTCGGCCGCGACGGCAACCGCATCTTCCTCGCCAACGATTCCGAGCAGCTTTCGCTGGTGATCGAACCCGGCGACGCGGCGCTGACGAGCATTGCCTTCGAGATATCTCCTGATGTCCAGATCGAGGCGCTGGGCGCCGCGCTGAAGCAGGCTGATCTGCGGCCCGAACTTCAGAGCGATCCCCTGCCTGGCGTTTCCAGGCTGCTGTCGTTCAGCGATCCCGAAGGCACACGCTTCGAGTTGATCCAGGGCTGGAAGCCGACGCCCGCGCAGGAGCGGATCGGTGCGCTTGCCGTCACCAAGCTCGGCCATGTCGCCCTTCGCACGCCCGATCCGCGCGCGGCCTCGGAGTTCTACGCGAACATGATGGGCCTGCGGGTCTCCGACTGGATCGAGGACCGCTTCGTCTTCATGCGCAGCGGCTATGAACATCACACGCTGAACTTCGCGCGCGCGCCCGGCCGCGGCCTGCATCATGTCGCGTTCGAGCTGCGGGGGCCGACCCACATGCAGCAGGCGTGCGACCATCTCGCCCGACATAAGCTCCCGGTGCTCTGGGGACCGGTACGTCACGGCCCCGGCCACAACACGGCGATCTATCATCGCAATCCCGACGGGCATCTGGTCGAGCTGTTCCACGACCTCGACCGCATGACCGACGAGGAGCTCGGCTATTTCGAGCCGCGTCCCTGGCATCGCGATCGACCGCAGCGGCCAAAAGTCTGGGTCGGTCTGCCGCGCGACGTCTGGGGCATGCCTCCATCGCCTGAATGCACGGAGTTCGCCCGCTAGCGGATTCAAACTCGACTTGAAGAACGCCGCCTCGTCGCGGCCAACGATAGAACAATCAAAAGGGGAGGACGCATCCATGCGAAGGATGAAGCGGCTTGCTGCGGCGATTTTTCTGTTTGGCGGTTGTCTCGCAACCACTTCGGCGTCGGCGGACAATTATCCGTCGCGCCCGATCCGGCTGCTTCATGGATTTGCCGCCGGCGGCGCGGCCGACACGCTGTCGCGCATCATCGCCGACGGGCTCTCGAAAAAGCTGGGGCAGCCGATCATCGTCGAGGCCAAGCCCGGCGCCGGCGGCAACATCGCCGCGGATGCCATCGCGAAAGCGGCGCCCGACGGCTACACGATCGGGCTCGTCACAGGCGCTCACGCCATTTCCGCGGCGACCTACAAGAGCCTCGCCTACCAGCCGGCCGAGAGCTTCGAGATGATCTCGACGCTGGTCTATTACGCGCTCGTCATTGCCGTGCGTAGCGATTATCCGGCGAAATCGCTGGGCGAGCTCGTCGCCATGGCAAAGCAGAAGCCCGGTGCGCTCTCCTTCGGATCGGTCGGTTTCGGCAGCACGCACCATCTTGCAGGAGAGCTGTTGAACGCGGCCGCCGGCGTCGAGATCGTGCACGTGCCCTATCGCGGCGATTCTCAAGCGGTCACCGCGCTGCTCGGCGGAGAGGTTCCGGTGATCGTCGGCACGCCGGTCCTGCTCGCCGCGCAAATCCAGGGCGGTGCGATCCGCGGTCTGGCGGTGACCTCGCCGACGCGCACCGCATTGTTGCCCGACGTGCCGACGGTTCAGGAAGCCGGGATCAAGGGATATGACGTGCGCACCTGGGCCGGCCTGCTGGCCCCGAAGGGAACGCCGCCCGCCATCATGGCTGCACTCAATGCGGCGACGCTGGACGCACTCAGGGATCCCGACCTCAAGCAACGTCTGGAGACCGCCGTCGGCGGCGAAGTCCGCGGCAGCTCGCCGGAGGAGATGAAGCAGCTGATCGAGACCGAGATCAGCAAATGGACCGGCGTGGTGGAGCGGGCGAAGATCCCGAAGATCTGATCCCGGCCCCGTAAGCCTATCGCGCTTCGACCACCTCGCCATCTTCCTTCACGAAGCGGCCGACGGGATTGTCCAGGAGATCGATCACGGCTTCCGAAGGCCGGCACAAGCGTGTGCCCTTGGGGGTCACCACGATCGGGCGGTTAATCAGGATGGGGTGCGCGAGCATCCGGTCGATCAGCTCGTCGTCGGACCATTTGGGGTCATCGAGGCCGAGCTCCTTGTAGGGCGTGCCTTTTTCGCGCAGCAGCGCGCGAACGGAGATGCCGAGGGCCTTGACCAGCTCGACCAGCGTTTCGCGGGATGGCGGCGTCTTCAGATATTCGATCACGACGGGTTCGACGCCGCTCTGCCGGATCATCGCCAGCGTGTTGCGCGAGGTGCCGCAGCCGGGGTTGTGATAGATCGTGACGGTCATCGGGTTGTCTCCACGATTGGGATGGGGCCGGCCGCGCGGGAGTGTCCGAGAAGCCAGTTCATCAACAGCATGCCAACAAGGGCTCCGCAGAGCTCCGCGACAATGAATCCGGGTAGGTCGGTGGGACGTATGCCCGTGAATGTGTTTGTCAGCGATCTCGCAATGGCCACGGCAGGATTGGCAAACGAGGTCGAGGCCGTGAACCAATAGGCCGCCGTGATGTAGAGGCCGACCAGCCAAGGGACGGCCGTGCGCTGAAACCGGATGCCGGCCAGGATCGTCGCAACCAGACCGAAAGCGGCGACGGCTTCGGCGAACCATTGCGGTCCTCCGGTTCGCACCTTCGCCGAGAGGTCGAGCAGGGGGAGTCCGAACATCAGATGCGCCGCCATCGTTCCCGAGATGCCGCCGGCGATCTGCGCAATCACATAGAGAGCGGCCTCGTTCACCGGCAGCTCGCGCTTGCCGGTGAAGACCAGCGTGACCGCCGGATTGAAGTGCGCGCCGGAGATCGGGCCCAACATCGTGATCAGGACAACCAGAATGGCTCCCGTCGGCAGCGTGTTGCAGAGAAGCGCAAGCGCGACATCCTTGGTCAAGGATTCCGCCATGATGCCGGAGCCGACCACCGTGGCGACGAGAATGCCCGTGCCGAGCGCCTCGGCCGCGAGGCGGCGCGGAAGATCGAATTGATCAGGCACGGCTTTTCTCCTTTCGTTTCGGAGAGCAGCAGGCTTGGAGGGTTTCGACGACCGGCTCGCAAACTTCCGGCCGCCCTCCGCAGCAATCCCGGAGCAGGAAGACCGCGACGTCCCGGAGTTCGACAAGGTTGGCGCGGTAGACGATCGAACGGCTGCGCCGGTCGGAGGTGACGAGGCGCGCGCGCGTCAAGATCGACAGATGCGCCGAGAGCGTGTTCTGGGGGACCTCCAGCAGCCGGGCGAGATCGCCGGCAGCGAGACCGTCAGGCTCGTGCCTGACCAGTGCCCGGAAGGCCTCCAGCCGGGTCGATTGGGACAGCGCGGCGAGCGCGAGAACGGCTTCTTCTGTTTCCATATATCCAGATTTATGGAAGTGTAGAAGCTCCGTCAATCCGAATCGGAAGCGCGTCGCCGGCTCACTATTTCGAATATTCTAGAAGTATAGTTGACGGCGCGGACCAGCAGGCGCATCATCGCGGCCATGAAGATTGCCGACGCAGCAGCACGTTTGGAGGCCCTGGGTAATCAGACCCGACTCCAGATCTACCGGGCCCTGGTCCGGGCCGGGCACTCCGGCATGCCTGTCGGCCGCTTGCAGGACAAGCTGAAGATACCGGCGTCGACGCTGTCGCATCATATCAAGACCCTGGTCTCGGTCGGGCTCGTCAGCCAGGTCCGGGAATCGACGAGCCTCGTCTGCCACGCAAACTTCGACGCGATGCGGGGTCTGGTCGATTTCCTGGCGGCGGAGTGCTGCGCAGACGAAGTCGGATGCAAGACGACGCAAACGGCGGCGTGATCTTTTTTGGCTCGTTTTGTTCGATGATTCTAGAAGCATGGGAGAAGCCGAATGAACGCTAGAACGGTCGCCATCATCGGGGCAGGGCCGGTCGGCCTCGCAGCAGCCGCGCACGTCCTGGAGCGTGGCATGTCCCCCACCGTGCTGGAGGCAGGACCCGAAGCGGGGCACGCGGTTCGCCAGTGGCAGCAGGTCCAGCTCTTCTCGCCGTGGGAGTACAATATCGACAAGGCCGCCGCGCGCATGCTCGCGCCGACGGGATGGAATTCGCCGGACCCGAGCGCCTATCCGACCGGCGGCGAGCTGATCGATCGATATTTGACGCCGCTTGCGACGCGAACGCCACTGCGCGAGGTGATCCGGACATCCAGCCGCGTCTCGGCCATCAGCCGCGTCGGCTTCGACAAGGCGAAGACGAAGGGACGTGAGCAGGCGCCGTTCGAAATCCGCTACCAGAACGGCAAAGGTCTCGAAGTGCTGTACGCGGATGCCGTGATCGATACGTCAGGCACATGGTTCTCGCCCAATCCCGCCGGAGGCAATGGTCTGCCCGCGATCGGCGAGCGTGAATGCGCCGGCCACATCGCCTATGGCATGCCCGATGTCCGTGGTGCCGGCCGCGCCAGATATGCCGGGAAGATTGTTGCGGTGCTCGGCGCCGGTCATTCCGCGGTGGGCACCCTGATCGATCTCGTGCATCTCGCGGACGAGGCGCCGGGGACGCAAGCGATCTGGCTGTTGCGCGGCGCCGATCCCGCCAAGGCGTTTGGCGGCGGCCGGAATGACAAGCTCGCTGCACGCGGAGAGCTCGGCAGCGCGTTCGCTGCGCTCGTTGTCGCCGGGAAGATCAGGGTCGAAACGGAATTCGCCGTCACGCATCTGTCGGACTCCGAAGGCCGCCTCGAGATCGCGGCCGGCTCGGGTTGCGGTGCGCGAAGCGTGATCGTGGACGAGCTGATCGTCTCGACCGGATTTCGTCCCGACTTTTCGTTCCTGTCCGAATTGCGCCTGCGGCTCGATCCCGCCATCGAAGCGCCGGTCGTGCTGGCGCCGCTGATCGATCCCAACGAGCACAGCTGCGGCACGGTCCGCCCGCACGGCGCGCGCGAGCTCGCGCACGATGAGCCAGGCTTCTACATGGCGGGCATGAAGTCGTATGGCCGCGCCCCAACCTTTCTCATGATGACAGGCTATGAGCAGGTGCGCTCGATTGCAGCCGATCTCGCCGGCGACAAGAAAGCCGCCGCAAGGGTGGAGCTCGTGCTACCGGAGACCGGCGTCTGCTCGCGCGGTGGCGTCGAAGCCGCCGGAGCCGCATCGGGATGTTGCGGTGGGCCGGCGAAGCAGCAACCGACGGCCTGTTGCGCCGACGACGAAGCGGCGAAGAAGGCCCGCGCTTCGGGGTGCGGTTGTTCATGAAGTTGGGTCTTGCAGCTGCAGCCGGAGAGTTGCCCATTGTGGTTGGTGCGCCGTGTCGGCTCGGGGGCGGGAGGACAGCATTCGTAACTTGAGCGGGCGGTCTCTGATCGCGGTGATGTGCATCGGCCAGGTCGGCAATCTGCTGCCGCATGTGACGTTGTCCGCAAATCTGGCGCAGCATCTGATGCCGGCGTGGGGACTGTCGGCGGCCGAAGGCGGCTTGATGGCGAGCGGTTACGCGTTCGGCTACATGCTCGCCGTGCCCGTGCTGACGACGTTGACCGACCGGATCGACGCGCGGCTCGTCCTGCTCTGGGGCTCGATCGTCAGCGGGCTGGCGACCGCAGCGTTCGGACTCTTCGCGCAAGGGTTTTGGTCCGCGACCGCGATCTGGTCCCTGGCAGGGCTTGGATTTGCCGGCGCCTACATGCCGGGCTTGAAGGCGCTGACGGACCGGCTTCCCCCCGGCGACACCTCGCGCGCCGTCACGCTGTACACGTCGAGCTTCTCGGTCGGCGTCGGCCTCTCGTTCCTGGTCGCGCAAGTGATCGCCGACCGCTGGGGATGGCGGACCGCCTTCCTTGTCACCGGCTTTGGACCTATCGCAATGGTCGTCGCGTGCCTTCTGATGCAGGCGCAGCGGCCCGCGCCGAAGACGGGACGCCTCTTGAACTTCGCGCCCGTCTTCGCCAACCGCGAGGCGCTCGGATACATCTTCGGCTACGGCGCTCATTGCTTCGAGCTCTACGGCATCCGCACCTGGCTGGTCGGGTTCTGGACCTTCGTCGTCGCCCACCAAGGCGCGCCGTCATGGTTGAGCCCCGTCGTGCTGAGCTTCTGCTTCGCGGTGATCTCGATGCCGGCCAGCATCCTCGGCAACGAGGCCGCGCTGAAGTTCGGCCGCCATCGCGCGATCACGGTCGTGATGATCGCGTCGGCCTGCGTCGCGCTCATCATCGGCCTCAACGCGACAGCGCCGGCATGGGTGCTCGCGCTGCTGCTGCTTGCCTATGGCCTGACCGTGCCGGCGGATTCGGGCGCATTGACCGCCGGCATGTCGGCCGCGGCTGTCTCCGAACATCGCGGCGCGACCCTGGCCCTGCATTCGACGGTCGGCTTCGGCCTGTCGGCGGTCGGCGCCTGGGGCACCGGCGCCGCGCTCGACGCAGCCGGCGGCCCGCAGAGCGCGGCCGGCTGGCTGCTGGCATTCAGCGTCCTCGCGGCCGGAATCGCGCTGGGCCCGCTGGCGCTGCTGTGGGCGCGGCGTCGAAGCAGCTCGGTCCAGCCGGAGCACGGCGCGAAGTGACGTGAGAGCGGCGATCCTCCCCCCTCACCACTTGAACGAGGCCGCGACCTCGTAGCTGCGCGGCGCTCCCAGGATGATCTGATCGGTATAGCCGGGGTCGCCCCAGGCGGCGTAGAGCTTATTCGTCAGGTTCCTCACGCGAAAGCTGATACGGGTCTGGTCGACGCCCGGGAAATAAGCCTTTGGGATATCGACGAACGCGAACGCGTCGAAGATCGTATAGGCGTTCATGGTCACCAGATTGTCCTGGAAGTTGAACCTGTCGCCGACGTGACGGACGAGGCCGCCGATCTCCACCGGCAATTTGGTGCCGAAGCGATAGGACGCCCCGGCATTGGCGATGAAGTTCGGGACGTTCGGCGGGGTCTTGCCCGAATAGGATTGGAAGTCGCCATTGCCGTCGACATAGTTGAAGTCAACGAAGCGCGATTGCACGAAGGCGACATTGGCCCACAGCTTCAGGCCGCCGACCGGGTTCACCGCCGCAGCGATCTCGACGCCCTTGGAGGCCATCTTGCCGGCGACGTTGAACACGATGCCGCTCTCGGGCACGTAGACGTTCTTGCGTTCGATGTCGAACGCCGAGAACGTCGCCTCGGCGCGCTTGTCGGATGATTGCAGCTTCACGCCGGTCTCGTAGGTCCGCGACGTCGTCAGCAGCAGCGGCACCTTTGGCGCGAGGATGAAGATGTTGGCCACCGTCGGGTCCGCCGCCGTCGCATATTGGCTGTACAGCATCACCCCGGGCGCGATGTCCCAGGTGTAGCCGATGCGCCCGGTGACCGGATTGAACTTGGTCGAGAACGGATAGCCTTTTCCGGACGCTAGCGAGCCGTCGGGATTGAAGCGCGTGCGCGATAGTTCGATATCCTCGAACCGGATGCCGCCGATCAGCGCGAAGGTCGAGGTCAGCTTGAGCCGGTCCTCGAACGACAGCGCCGTGGTGTCGAGATGGGTGTAGATCTTCTCGTCGCTGCGCGGGCCGTAAAGCCCGCGGTCCGGATTGATCAGCTCGACCGTGTCGGAGAAGAACTTTGTATCCTGCGAGACGTTGAATTGCGAGCTGCTTGCCGCAACCGTAGCGACGAAGCGGTTGTCCATTCCACCGAGGTTGGAATTGACGGTGAGGTCGGTGATGTTGCCATAGAGCCGTTGCGCGTGGTCCAGCGCCAGCCGCTCGCGATAGACGTTGTTCGGCCCGGAATCGTCGAACGAGCTGATCTCGTTGTTGAACCAGTGCCGATGCGCGTCGTAGCCGTAGACCTGGCTGCGCAGCGAGATGTTGTTGGTGATGTCCCACTGGAAGCCGCTGCGCAGCCAGAGCTCGTTGGCCCCGCTGTGATTGTCGAGCACGTTGTAGCTTGTCGTCAGCGTGCGCGCGTCGATGGTAACGGGATTGAGCGCCCCGGCATGGCCGTTGAGGTAGTAATTGGTCCACTGGCCCGAGACGATGCCTGACGTCGGCACGACGCCGGGCGCGTTCGCCGGCACCAGCGGCGTTCCCCAATAGAATCGGTCCTTGTCCTGCTTGTATTCGGCGGCGCCCCAGATCTTCAGGCTGTCGTTGACGCGGTAGTTCAACTGGCCCGAGACGTTGCTGAGCTTCGAATAGGTGTCGTCGATGAAGCTCTTGTCGTTGGAATGGCTGATGTCGAAACGGTAGTCGAGGCCATTGACCAGCGTGCTGCCGCCGGAACCGTAGCCGGCGCGATAGCCGTTGAAGGAATCGTAGGAGGTGAAGGCCTCGTTGATAATGGGCCCGGTGTGCGGCGCCTTGGTGACGTAGTTGATCGCACCGCCGGTGGATCCGAGTCCCGATACCAGGGAGTTGGGGCCCTTGATGATCTCGACCTGCTGCAGATTGGCGGTATCCATGGGCCGGCCCGTCATGGTCGACGGCCCGATCGGGATGCCGTTGTAGAGGGTGGTGAGCTGGTCGCCGCTAAAGCCGCGCATGGAGAAGATTGCGGGCGCGCCCGGCGCATCGCCGCCGGTGACGCCGACCGCGGCCTTGGCGACATCGGTAGTGGTCCTGATGCCCTGATCCTGCATGGTCTGCTGGTCAATGACCTCGACGGTCGCTGGCGTTTCCCGTGCCGTGATTCCGAGCCGGGAGCCGACATCGGTGACGGCGGCCGTGTTCAACGGCGTCTGCACCTGATAGCTCGGAGGCTGGGTTGTTGGGTTGGCAACCACCGGAGCGGCGCGATTACGCCCTACGTTGCGCCGGGCCGTGCGCGATCTCTGAGCGCCGGGGCTGACGGTTACGGCCGGTCTTGGAGTGGGCGGGGTGACGATCACCGGGCCGACCTCGCGGGAGGCGTTGTCGCGGACCGCGGTCTGCGCCATCGCCATGGAGGACAGGGATGTCGAGAGCAGCAAGGCGAGCAGGGCAGGTGTGGCGCGCCGAAAATTGCCGGCTCTTCCCTGAGAGATCTGGATAAGGACACGCGAATGTTCCGGCGCAACGCCCGGACCGAAATAAAGATTTTGCACGACAACGCTCTGCGGCGACGCAAACTAACCGTCACCGCGGTTGCCTTAGCAGTCTGCCTTCGCCCCTAGCGGCAGATGCACCGGCTACTCTTCCGACATCAGGGCACCCCGCCCAATGCGTTCGCGCGTGACCATGGCTGGTAGCAGGTTTCCTGGCTCGCGGGTCATCGCCTTCGACCACCTTCCCAGAGGCCCAAGCGGGGCTCCAGTGGTTCGTTTGGTCGTCGGCTATCCGCCTACAGTTGCGGGGGCAGCCGCGGAATTGCCCACTCGAGGTGGACGCACCGCATTCCCTTGGAGAGTCCTTGCGGACACTACCGCGCGGGAAACTGGCATTTGGCGATGAGCGCGTCAACATCCGCGTATGACCGGCGCCTCTGGCGGAGTGCCGCAGCACGAGATGCCGCGGCATTCTTGCTTAGGGCCTCCTGTCCGCCGATCCAGCCGGTTGCGTTTGCGAGAGCCGCTGCTTCACCGTCCTTGCGATCGCCGCCGGGGCCTCCTCGGGGATCGCGAAGCATGAACTCGCGTTGATCTCGCACAGGACGTAGGTGTCGGCACCGGCCGCGTCTTTCGGACCGTACAGGAAGTCCGCGTCCCAGATGACCGGAAGCGAGCCTGCGTCGATGTCCAGCGTCTTCATCATTCCCGGGGTCCACTCGTCTTCCATCAAGCGACGCAGCCGCTGGAAGCGCGAGTCTGCGTTCGAGGTATAGAGCCGCGGTCCGGCCTCGGAACGGGCATCCGGCGAGTCAACCAGGGCTTTGACTTTGTGAGAGCCGAAGCCGGCACAGCGATCGCCCGCCATATAGCAGCGCACCACGCCTTCGCTCAAGCGAGGCTGGAATGGCTGATCGACCACGCTGCCGTTCTCGAAATATTCCGTGCAGCGACCGAGAAAACTCTCCAACGTCAGTTCCTCGGAGACATCCTTGGTCGCGTCCAGCACCTTTATCATCGGGGAATTCGGCAGGCTCTCGACCTTCCACACGCCTTGGCCGCCGTTACCGCGGTTGCGCTTGATCACGCGCGGACCGGTGGCGAGCCGTGTCGGCAACTCGGCGCGCATGGCCTCGGCGGTTTGATATAAAGCCGTGTCGCATCCCCACCCCATCGAGCGGGTACGATAGAGTACCTCCTTGGTGCCCATCTTGAGAATGACGTCCGGATGAGCGCTGACCCACACGCCCCGCGCCGCTACGTCGCGAAGCAGGGGATCAAGCTCAACCCGCGTCTTGCCCTGGTGGATCGGATCGACCCAGACGAGCACGCCGTCCACCGCGAGCAACTGCTCGCGGACCTCTTCGGCGAGGCTTTCGTCGTAGATCGCCGGCCGGGCTTCGATGCCGACCGCCGCGAGTGCTCCGAAGACGCGGACGAAGCGGCTGTTTTGCGCCGTCGCATCCCGCCGCGCGGCAGCGTCGCCTCGCGAGAGGATGGCGACGGTGTGTTGGTGAGAAGGGTGTCGTTCGGTGTCCATGCGCAAGCTCCACGAATGGCGTGCTGCGCAGAGCTTGGACCGAGGCCTCACGGGGAGTCTGCTTTGTCCCCACGCAACGGAGACTAACGAGGTCGTCCGCGATTTTCAAGACGTGGCCGGCGCCGTTATGCGGAGCCTGTGAACCAAGGCAGATAGCGTGACCCTGTTCGATGATCTGACATATGGTGAGATCAAATAAGCGCTTGGTCACCTATGCCGGAGATTGCCATGAACGTTCGATCCCTGTCGGTCGCGACGGCCCTGCTGATTGCGTCCATCTACCCAGCACGGGCGGAGGAAGCTTTGGTCGCCTACAAATCGCTCGGTCCGGAACTGGCGCTCGATCTTGCGCGCGCTGCGTTGGCGAACTGCCGCACCCGTGGATACCAAATTGCAGTTGCCGTCGTCGATCGCTTCGGCGTCACGCAAGTGATGTTGCGCGACCGCTTTGCAGGCCCTCACACGCCCTCAACGGCAGCAGGCAAGGCGTGGACAGCTGCCTCGTTCAAGACCAGCACGACCGAGCTGAATGCGATCAGCCAGCCGGGCATGATGCAGGCGGGCATTCGCAACCTTCCCGGAGCGGTCGTCATCGCCGGCGGGCTGATCGTCGAAGCCGGCGGCTCCCTGGTCGGAGCGGTCGGCGTGTCCGGCGCGCCGGGCGGTGACGCGGACGAAGCGTGCGCGAAAGCCGGAATTGACGCCATACGCGACAAGCTGGACTTCTGAGAAGACGTCAAGATCGCAGTGAAAAGTTTTTCGGCCTTTTGCGAGCTTGGCGGCCGTCTGATCCACAGGGATAAGCAGACGCGCCGCCTGCGCACGCTCAGGTGTGGCCGCTCATCGAGTGGATATGACGATCACCGATCGTCGCGCCAACCCGAGAAGTAACACCGTCGAGCTTCCCCAACGATTGTTCTCGATAAGCCGACGTCCGCGAGAAGCCGGTCGTCCAATTCGAGAAGTTCGTCGTACTGGCGGCGCCGTGTGATGCCGTCCAGCAGCGCGAGCATTAACTTCCAGAACCATCCAGGATTTGGAGAAGGGACGAAGGCTGCGCTGGATGTGCCGATTGAGCCAGTGGTGCTGTCGCAAGACATGTTTCACCTCCGTAATGGAGCGAAACAACGCTTGGCTCGAAAGCTGGTCGGGCGGTTGTGTTTGACCCGATGGCTCCTGCTATCATGCTCGTCTCTGCCGCACAAGCGATCCGCCGATCTGGAAGCCGGAGGCGATAGGCCGATCGGAGACATTGCCGGCGCAATTGATCACCTCGTCCAGGGCAAACAACTGGGCGGGCAGATCAAAGCGGGCACGCGGGCTCATCGTTCGCGCCTTGGCTCGTTTGCTCTCGGTTGCACGCCAATGGCACCGGCGTTGGGGTGACGATTGTCGGCAGGCCCTCGCTGCCTCATGCCGTGGCCTCGCATCCGTCCATCAAAAAGGAAAGGCTGAGTTTCATACGCGCTGGCAGCGGCCGGCTCGTGCGATCGTCCGGACGCAGCATCTTGCGCGGTGGCAGAAGTCACAGAAAGTGCCGACATTAACACGATCGCTAATCTCGACATGACGGCCTCCTTGGCGGGGAGCAGGAACGCGCACTGCGATAACTCGGTCGAAATCGTCGAGAAGGAGCTGGGCACCAAGATGGCGGCGAGACTATGCCGAGACATGCAACCTCGAGAGGGGCCTGTTCGGCTACGCCATCCACCGAGGCAACCCTAGTTCTTCGTCAAGGGCTTAGGCGGCTCTTCCGCCATGGCCTCGACATTAATGGCAGGAAGCTCGCCGGTGCGGTCTCCCGAATTTCGAGAAAAGACGGGCCCCAGCTCGCGGGGCTATTGGGGGGCATGGAGCTGGGGCCACTCGGGGTCGCCCTTGGGGAAGGGCATCGGGAAAACTTGGCAATTGCAGGAATGTTCCTGTCTTTTTCCAAAGAGTGAGTGTGTACAACCGCACGGCCGCGACTTGAGACGTCTGACTTAACGTACGGGCCTTATTCGGACACCGCGAGAACGGTCAGGCCCCTGGTGCGCTTGTGGGGCGTCTCGAATTCGATCCGCTGTCCCGGCGATAGGCCGATCAAGGCCGCTCCAACAGGCGTCAGGACCGAGATCCGATTGAGCTCGATGTTTGCTTCATGCGGATACACCAGCACGATCTCTCGGCTCGCACCCGTCTCGTCGTCGCGATAGGTCACTTTCGATCCCATCCTGATCACGCCTCGCAAGTCGTTCTCGTCCGTCACCGTGGCACGTTCCATCTCTCGAGCCAGAAAATGGGCCACTCGCGGAAACAGATCCATGCTCGAATTGGCCAAGGAACTCAGGCGCCGCGATTCGTCCTCAGTGATCTTGATCGGCGGCAACGCCGGCTGTTCTCGCCGGCTCTCAGCTTCGAAATTGTGCATTGGTCGCTCCTATGCTGCAGTTGGTCCGGGATCGTCGTCGCACGGGTTGCCTGACCGCCTCGGCCCTCTCCGGAAGAGTGGGACGACCTTTGAATCCGATGGGGTCAGGCTTTGGACCCTGACGACATTCAGACATCCGGCGACGAAGTACGGCATCTGATCGCCGACCTGCAGTCCGATCAAAGCTGTACCCAGCGGGGTCAACACCGAAATGCAGGCGGGATCCGACCAGCACTCCTCGGGCCAGACCAGTTGCACAGTGCGACGCGGAACGCCCCAATTCGTGCAATGGGTGACCCATGATCCGATCGTCACGAAAGGACGGACGTTGTCCGCTTCGTCCGGGACGATATCGGCGCGGTTGATTTCGCCCATGAGGAATATCCCGTCCAAATCTCCTTTTTGGATGGAGAAGCGGGCGAGCTGTTCGAGCCGCGGATAGTCTGATGAGGTCAGTGCGATTTTTAGAAGAGGCAGCACGGCGCACTCCTTCTGCTTCAAGACGACCTCTCGAGTGGAGGTCACGAAAGCTGGAAAAGAGCCCGGACGGCGCGAACACCGTCCGGCTAACCGCCTGCTTGGAGGCGGCCGGCGTGAAGAGCAAAACGCGCGGTGTGCGCATCAATGTCGATGACGTAAGCCATGATGATCTGATTATAGGAGTTCATTTCCCGGAAACATTGCGACGAAACCGCACAGCACCTGTGCACGTGAAATATCGAGAGGGGACAAAGGAACTTCGTTGAAGTGAGACGATAGTGCTTCTCCGATCATGGCAACCTGCGCTCAACCCCATAGAAATGGGTGGCATCCGACTGAAGAGCGGTAGGATTGGCGAACACCGAGCGGCGAACAGAGCAACGCGCTAGCGACAGATCAGGGCTCCGACGCAAAGAACCAGCATCGTCAGGCTAAGCGCAACGGTAACGAGCGCGCGCTCGGCTTTGCTGGTCAGCTCCTCTTCGCTCACGACAACTCTCCCTGCCGCAAGGTCAACCTGCATGCCTTGACCTTGTTCCCCGCGCTAGCGGGACGCGATGCTTGGTGGCTCCGACCTGATCCATGTACATGCTGCAGGAGGAAGTGCCGCCAACGTGAACCGCTCTCTGCCGCTTGTGTGCACTAGTGCGCCGACGGAAGCTTCCACCAATATCTACGTTCCGACGTCACCGCCCGATCAGCGGCTGTTATCGGTGATGAGAACGCTGCTTGCGCTCCCGCCTCCTCCGGAACGGATCGTGCAGTGAGCCAGCGGCGCAAGTTCAATGAATCGCACGAAGAGGGGCTTGCAGAAATGGCCGCTCGTCTTCGCTCAGCCGCGAAACTGCTCCCGCCAGGGCCAGTGAGAGATGCCGCCCTCAGACGCGCACGCTGGGCCGAAACAAGCTTGTCCCTGGATCATTGGCTCAACTCGCCAGGGCTACAACCACCGACCTGAAGGGGCGCCGCGCTCCAGGAATTCAGGTCATCTTCGGTTTGAGGCACAAGCATGAAAAAACCCGCGGCGGATTGCTCCGCGCGGGTGAACTTTCGATGCTGCCATTCTGCCAGTGTTTTGCCCGACGAGTCAAAGCCGAACAGCGCGACGGGCAGGGATGTATCGGTCCGGCAAACGCCTATTTGGTGCAACAAAAATGGCTAACGATTTCAATGCCAACGCTACTGTGCATGGGGTTGTTTTTCGAGTTTTTGTTTTGCGGCTTGCCGAAGCCGCGTCTCAGCGCCGTCCGCGCGGCGCTTCCGCCTTGGCGGGCGGCTCGGTCTGCGGTCCGCAGCTCGCGGCCGCGAGTGAGCCTTGCGCCTGCGGCATCAGGCCGGGCTCGGGGGCGAGCGCCTTCATCACGATCAGGCCAGTGGTGCTGGGGGAATCGATGATTAGGCGATCGGCGGCGGTGATCTCTTCGTCCTCCGGCAGCTCGTTGTGCTGCGGCTCGGTCATCAGGTCGAGCTCGATCACCTTCTTGCCGGCCGAGCGGTCGTTGATGGCGTAATAGGCGATCTCGTTGCGGGTGTAGAACGACACCGAGGTGTAGGCCTGGCTGACGGGGACCGTCAGCTTGATTGGTCCGTTCGACAGATCGTAGCGGCAGATCGCCAGCGCAAAGGCCGGGTCCATGAACGGCATCGGCGAGGTCTGCGGATCGGCGAGCGGAAGCTGCGTGACGCCGTTGAGCTTGGTCATCGGCGTCAGCCGCGAATAGGCGTCCTGGGTCGCGATCCGCGGCAACGCCAGCACGCTGACGAGATGGACCACGAGGCCCAGCACCACGCCGGCAACGATGGTGAACAACAGCCGGATCATGAGCAGCCCGCCGTCGTGATCGTGGGCATCGGCGCATCGCGCTGGGTGCGGGTGGCAACGCCGACCGGGGTGTCGTAGAGCCGCAGCATCAGCGCGTAGCGCTCGATGCCGCCGGTCGGCAGCCAGTTGCCGGCGCGCGAGCGCGAGGCGATGCGGATCTCGAACGAGCCGTCGGACTGCCGCACGATCTCCTGGCTGGTGAAACCGTAGCGCTGCAGCGAATTCGGGACGAGATGACCCTTGCGGTCGTAAAGCGTCAGCGTCCAGAACCGCGCCGGCGGGGTCACGCCGGAGACCACGACGTCACAGCGGCCGTCGAGCACCTTCTTCTTGTCGTCGGCGGTCGCGGTGAAGGCAACGCCGTCGCCGGTGCCGATCGGCAGCTCGCCGTTGCGCACGATGGTGGCGCGCGAATAGGGGTCGACGTCGGCGGTGCCGGTGCGCGGACGCGCGGTCCACGGGCCGATGGTCAGCGCGCCGATCTCGGTGCCGCGCGTCGTCGTCATCCAGGTCGCGCCGACGCCCACCACGGTTGCGAGCAGAAGGGCCGTCAATGTGATCAGGATCAGCCGCACTTGTTTCGATCAGTTCTTGTTTCGATTAGTTCTTGCGCGGGGCGGATGCGTTCGCATTCTCTTCCGCATAGTTCTGCGGGAAGGCGAGCGCGCTCGTGGACGATGCCGGCTTGGCTTGCTTGGGGTCGCTGGCGGCCGATTTGGTCGCGGCCCTGGCCGCGTCATCGAGCAGTTTCTCGACGCGCACCAACACGTCGGCGCCGCGCTTGGTCAAGACCGGCGGCGGACCGGGCTTGGTCTCCAGCACCTTCGGCGCCGCATTGGCCTGCGCGTTGGCGATCCGCTCGGGCGGCAGCTTCTGGCCCATGCCGATGCCGGCGATTTCCCGCACCTCGACGCCCTGATGCGCCGCGAGCATGATGTCGTGCCAGGTCTGCGCCGGCAGCGAGCCGCCGGTCATGCGGTTGGTCGGCGAATAGTCGTCATTGCCGTACCAGACCGCGCAGGTGAAATTGCCGGTGTAGCCGACGAACCAGGCGTCGCGATAGGCATTGGTGGTGCCGGTCTTGCCCGCGGTCGGAATGCCGTCGAGCGCGGCGCGGCGCGCGGTGCCTTCGCTGACGACGTGGCTCATCATGCCAGCCATGTCGGCGGCCACGGAGGCGGGGATCGCCTGGCGCGGCTTCGGCCCGTCGCGGTCCCAGCGCCAGACCGGATCGCCGGCGCCGGTGCGCACTTCCAGCACGGAATGCGGCGTCACCGCCTTGCCGCGGTTGGGGAAAGTCGCATACGCCACCGCGTGCTCGAGCACGGTGACTTCGTCCGAGCCGATCGGCAGCGACGGCGTGTCGGGCAGCGGCGCCTTGAGGCCGAAGCGGCGCGCGACCTCGACGATCTTGGCGCGGCCGATCTTGGCCGGGTTCGGCGCCTTGGGCTGCTCCTTCTGGCCGATCGCGATCGACAGCTTGACCGGCACCACGTTGATCGAACGCGTGATCGCCTGCGTCAGCGTCACCGCGCCGGAATAGGAATGACCATAGTTCTGCGGGCACCAATTGCCGATGCAGACCGGGCCGTCCACCACGATCGAATTCGGCGTGAAGCCGTTGAGGAGCGCGGTGGTGTAGACGTAAGGCTTGAACGACGAGCCCGGCTGGCGATAGGCGTCGGTGGCGCGGTTGAACTGGCTGGCGCCGTAGTCGCGGCCGCCGACCATGGCGCGGATGCCGCCGTCGAGATCGGAGACGACGGTCGCGGCCTGGGTCGCGTGATAGTCGCGGCCGAACTGGCGCAGCTGGTTCTCGACTGCGTCCTCCGCGGCCTTCTGCACATTGGTGTCGATCGCGAGCCGGACCACGAAGACGCGCTCGGTGTAGGATTTCGGGAAGGTGTCGACCAGCTTGCGCATCTCGTCGAAGGCGTAGTCGAGATAGTAATTCGGCGACGCCTCGTAGCGGCGGTCGACCGCGAAGGCGGGATTGCGGCGGGCGCCGAACACCTGGCCCTCGGTCATGAAGCCGGCGTCGACGAGATTGTCGAGCACGACGTTGGCGCGGGCGCGGGCGGCGGGCAGGTTGATGTGGGGCGCGTATTTGGTCGGCGCTTTGAACAGGCCGGCGAGCATCGCGGCCTCGGCGAGCGTCACGTCGCGTGCCGATTTGTTGAAGTAGAAATGTGCGGCGCCGTCGACGCCGAAGGTGCCGCCGCCCATATAAGCGCGGTCGAGATACAGCTTGAGGATCTCGTTCTTGGTCAGGCGCCATTCCAGCCAGACCGCGAGGAAGGCTTCGTTGACCTTGCGCTCGATGGTGCGCTCGTTGCTCAGGAACAGGTTCTTGGCGAGCTGCTGCGTGATCGAGGAGCCGCCCTGGCGGACGCCGCCGGCCTGGGCGTTGGTGACGAGCGCGCGCGCGGTGCCGGCGATGTCGATGCCGAAATGCTCGTAGAAGCGGCGGTCCTCGGTCGCGAGCGTCGCCTTGATCAGCACGTCCGGAAAATCTTCCAGCGGAATCGAATCGTTGTGCTTGATGCCGCGGCTGCCGATCGGGTTGCCGTAGCGGTCGAGGAAGGTCACCGCGAGGTCGGACTTCTTCAGCCAGTCCTCGTCCGCGGTCTCGCGGAAGGCCGGGATGGCGAGGGTCAGCATCACAACCAGGCCGCCGAGGCCGAGGGTCGCAGCCTCCGACAGCGGCTCGATGAACACCCAGCGCTTCCACCGCCCGACATAGAAGCGGTCCATGAAGGTCGAGTAGCGCTCGTAGAGCTCGCGGATGCCCTTGGCCGAGGAGAACAGCGAGGAGTCGATGCGCGCATCGAGATCCAGGAAGAAATTCCGGATCCGGGCCTTCCAATGCGGTGGTATGATCTGGCGCACCTAGAACCCTTGCGGCTTGGTTCGAAAGCGTTCAAGCACCCGGCCGGGGCGGCATCGAGACGTCTTGCGGGAGTGTTGCGGCAAACCCAAGGCGCCCGGCCAGCGACGGTGGGGACTTGCTGTTCCTTCTAGCCGAGCAGGGCCTATAAACCAATGGTCACGCTTGCGATTTTGAACAACAGGCCTAATTGACCCCGGTTCATTACGGGCCTCACGCGGGCGTTGCTTGCAGCCCCAAGGCCGCACGCCCTAGATGGCACCAGCCGTAGCTCTTTCGAACTTTTGTTGAGGCGCATGACCGCAGCTCCCAAACGACCTTCAGGCCAGGAAGGATTCTTCTGGAAAACCAAGACGTTGGAAGAGATGTCGGGGCCCGAATGGGAGAGCCTGTGCGACGGCTGCGGCCGCTGCTGCCTGAACAAGCTCGAGGAAGAGGGCACCGGCGACATCTACTTCACCCATGTCGGCTGCAAGCTGCTCGATGGGGTGACCTGCGGCTGCAAGGATTATGCGAATCGTTCCGACAAGGTTCCGGACTGCGTCCGCCTGACGCCGGCCAATGTCCGTACCCTGAACTGGCTGCCGCCGAGCTGCGGCTACAAGCTCGTCGCGGAAGGCCGCGACCTCTATTGGTGGCATCCGCTGGTGTCAGGCGATCCCGACACTGTGCATGAGGCCGGCGTCTCCGTACGCGGACGGGTCGAAGGCAGCGAGGTGGAGATCCCGGACGATGAGCTCGAGAACCACATCGTGCAATGGCCGGCGCAGCTGCCGAGACGGGCCCGCCTGAAGCGACGTCCGAAGGACTGATCCGCTTGTGAGATCGAGGTCGGGCCGGAGCGGACGCCCAGCCCCTGGCGCAGCATTGATACAATCTGAGATTGTGATATGCTGGCGCCGTTTTACGGCTCATTTTTTTCTCTTGTCTTCTGTTTTCAGTCCCCCACCCGGGGGCGTAAATCTTTGGAGAGCCATATGGCAAAGTCGCAAAAGCAGGCGAAGAAATCTCCCGTGGTCAAAGGTCAGGCCCGGCCATTTTGTCAGAACGGCCCGAGAGTCCCGCCGCAGCTCAGTCCGGCTGTCATGGCCGACCCACTTCGCGCACGTGCGATTCTCTCGAGCCGATCCAAGTGGGTGAACGGCACGGTCCTGCACTACTGCTTTTTCACCTCGGGTCACTTTGAAGTTCCCAGGGCCCAGGCGGACGCAATACGCAAGGCTTTCGCGAAATGGAAGGCGGTAGGCATCGGCCTCGAATTCCAGGAGGTCTCCCAACTCGCTGAAGCCGAAGTGCGAATTGGCTATTCAGTGCCAGACGGATCGTCAGCCTCGCAGGTTGGCAGGGACGTGCTGCAGGTATCCCAGACCGAGCCGACCACCGTGTATGGTTGGGATCTGACCTCGCAATATGGCAGCGGCACTGCGCTGCACGAACTCGGACACGTGCTTGGCATGGAGCACGAGCATCAAAACCCCTTCGCCGGCATCAAGTGGCATGACGAGGCTGTTTACAAGTCGCTGGGCGCCCCGCCCAACAAGTGGAGCCGCTCGACGACGTTTCACAACATCCTGGAGAAGCTCACCCCGCAGCAGGTACAGGGTTCAACATGGGATCCGGATTCCATCATGGAATACGAGTTTGAGCCGGGGTTGATTGCGGAGCCGAAGCCTTACGAGACCAATGGTCTGGTTCCTCCGGGGACGCTCTCCGCCGGAGACAAGCAGTGGATCCGCCGCTGGTATCCGCCGCTACAGCCGGCCTTGACGACGCTTCAGCCCTTCCATCCGGCCGTGGTCGATCTCGCCGCTGGTCAGCAGATGGACTATGCGATCAAACCCAGCGCCTCACGCAAATATACCATCGAGACCAAAGGGCCGTCTGACGCAACGCTGGTCCTGTTCGAGGAGGTCAACGGAACGCCGCGGTTTCTCGTGGGTGACGATGATAGCGGCGAGGATCGAAACGCGAAGATTTCCTACAAATTGTTCGCCGGCCGAAGCTATATCGCCCGGCTGCGACTGGTGCATCCAGGCCCCTCGGGCAAGACGGCACTGATGTTTTCCTAAAGTTGCCCTGGGGCGTCGCAGGGCTGCCGGCAGCGACCGGGGTCCTGCGACTCTCACCTGGGTCCGTACGCCAATCGTCGCGATGGCCCGACTTTGGGATGCACCCATGCGCCGCGGTGCCTGCCTGGGAAGAACTTTGCTGTCTACATTGGAGTGCATAGAACGAATCCTTCGCGGCGTTGCGCCGCCTCATGGCTTCCGATCGAGATGAACAAGTTCGAGCGGCAGAGCAGTTCTGCCGACACCCAGACATTGCCCGACGATATCGCCGAGGAATTGTCCCGCCTTCCGAGCGAGGTCTTGAGCGTCGATGACGCTCCTTCGCTCGCGCCGCCGGCTCCGCTGTCGCAGGACGAGGTCCGCACCATCGTCATCAGCCTGATGCTGACGATGTTCCTGGCCGCACTGGACCAGACCATCGTCGCCACCGCGCTGCCGACCATCGGACGCCAGTTCCACGACGTCTCCAATCTCTCCTGGGTCATCACCGCCTATCTGCTCGCCTCGACCGCGGTCGCGCCGGTGTTCGGCACGCTCAGCGACATCTACGGCCGCCGCGTCATGATCATCATCTCGCTCAGCCTGTTCGTCGCGGGCTCGGTGCTGTGCGCGATCGCACCGAACCTGCCGATGCTGATTCTTGCACGCGGTCTCCAGGGGCTGGGTGGCGGCGGCATCATGCCGGTGGTGCAGACCGTGATCTCCGACGTCGTGAGCCCACGCGAGCGCGGCCAGTACCAAGCCTATTTCTCCAGCGTGTGGATGGTCGGCGGCATTCTCGGCCCGGTCATCGGCGGCGTGTTTGCCGAGCATCTGCATTGGTCGATGATCTTCTGGATCAATGTGCCGCTCGCGGCCGCGGCGATCGCGCTGCTGCTGCCCCGGATGAAAAAGATCCCGGTGTTCCACCGCAAGCGCAAGGTCGACTGGCTCGGCGGCGTGCTGCTGATGGCCTCCGCCGTCGTCTTCATGCTTGTGCTGACCTGGGGCGGCACGCGCTTTCCGTGGCTCTCGCCAACCGTGCTTGCGATGGTGGGCGGCGCGGTCGCACTCGCGGTCACTTTCGTGTGGCATGCGCGCCGCGCCGACGAACCGTTCCTGCCGCTGCCGCTGCTCGGAGGATCGGTTGTGCCGTTCGGGCTGACGGCCGGCGGCTGCGCGCTCGGTGCGATCACGGGCCTCACCGTGCAGCTGCCGCTCTATTACGAGGCGGTCTATCACCTCAGCGCCAGCGAAGCGGGCCTTGCGCTGATTCCGCTCGCGGCGGTCTCGACCGTCGGCGCGGCCGTCGCCGGTCGCACCATGGCGCGCGCCAAGCACTACAAGCGGGTCGCCATCGTCGGAACGTCCTGGGCCGCGCTGTGCGGCCTCGCCCTCACGTTGACGACGTTGCCGCTCTGGGCACTGCTGACACTGATGGCTGCGTTTGCGCTTGGCCTCGGCACTACCTTTCCGGTCTGCGTGGTCTCGGTGCAGAATTCGGTCGCCCGTCCGCAGGTCGGCACCATCACCGGCGCCTTGAACTTCTTCCGCTCGCTGATGTCCTCGTTCACGGTCGCGGCGTTCGCGGCCATCCTGCTCATCGCCCTCGGTGCCGACGTTCCGCTCGCCGGCGAGCATCACGGCGCCGTCAATGCGATCCCCGCCGACGACATGCGGCATGCGTTCCGCTACGTTTTCGGCGCCGCCACCGCGCTGATGGCTGGCGCCGCGCTCTGCTTGATCATGATGGAGGAGCGGCCGCTGGCCGGTCCGTCCACGACGCAACCCGTCGAGATGGCGGAATAAGAACCGCTAGCCGCGGCCTCCGCCCGGAAAGCTGCTGTTTCGCGGCAATCGAATCGTAAATTCCGTGAACGTGCCGGGCTCCGTCGCGACGTCGATGGTGCCGCCGTGCTGCTTGACCACGATATCGTGGCTCATCGACAATCCAAGGCCGGTGCCTTCGCCGGCCGGCTTGGTGGTGAAGAACGGATCGAACATCTTTTCCTTCACCTCGTGCGGAATGCCGGTGCCATTGTCGCGGATGCGGATCTCGATGCTGTCGCCCCGGTCGCGTGTCGCGGCGATCACCACCGGCTCGTAATCGGCGGCGCCGTCATCCGACTTGCGCTTGGCGACCGCGTGGAAGCCATTCGAGATCAGGTTCAGCAGCACCCGGGTGATCTCCTGCGGAAACACTTCCGCTTGCCCGGCCGCCGGATCGAGCTCGCGCTTCAGCGTCACGTCGAACTGCGGCTTCTCGGCGCGGGCGCCGTGATAGGCGAGGTTGAGGCTCTCCTCGACCAGCGCGTTGATGTCGCTCAGCCGATGCTCGCCGCCGCCCTCGCGGGAATGCAGCAGCATGTTCTTGACGATGGAGTCGGCGCGCCTGCCGTGCTGCACGATCTTCGCGAGATTGTCCTTCAGGAGCCCGGTCAGCTCGTCGACCTCGCTGCGGACGTTGTCAGCAAGCGGGACAGGCGCGAGCGCATCATTCAGCTCGTCCGTCAGCTCGGCGGAGAGCGATGCAAAATTGTTGACGAAGTTGAGCGGGTTCTTGATCTCGTGCGCAATCCCGGCCGTGAGCTGGCCGAGCGAGGCCAGCTTCTCGGTTTGCACCAGCCGGTCTTGGGCAGCACGCAAATCATCGAGCGATTTGGCGAGGTCCCGGGTGCGATCCTGCACCTCGTTGAACAGGCGCGTGTTCTCGATGGCGATCACGGCCTGGTCTGCAAAGGTCTTGAGCAGGGCGATCGCCTTGTCCGGGAAGGGACCGGCTTCCGGCCGCGTCACGCCGATGGTGCCGATCGCGACGCCGTCGCGGAGCATCGGGATCACGAGGATGCTGCGATAACCTCGCGTCCGCGCCAGCTCGCGCATGGCGTCGGTGAGGTCGGGCTCGTTCTGCATGTCGCTGCGGAATGCGAACTCTCCGCTTCTTGCCACGCGGCTGTGAATGCCGGACGCCGACAGCGGCGCCGGGAACGAGCTGAGCAGCTCTTCGTTGCCGGCTGCGTTGTCGGTGCTGAAGGCGGCCAGGTGCAGCAGGCCGTCGGTGACGCGCGTGACGGTGGAGGAATGTCCGCCGACCAGGGACTTGGCGCTATCGGAGATCGCCTGAAACACCGGCGTCACATCCGCGGGCGAGGCCGCGATCACCTTGAGGATGTCGGCGGTCGCGGTCTGCCGTTCCAGCGCCTCCCTCGTGGTATTGAACAGGCTGACATTCTTGATCGCGATCACCGCCTGGTCGGCGAAGGTCTGCAGCAGCCGCACATGATGCTCGCCGAATGCGCCGGTCGCGCGTCGCGTGGCGATGATGATTCCGATGGCCTCACCGTCGCTCATCAAGGGCGCGAACAACATGCTGCGGTAGCCGCGGGCGCGCGCGATATCGCGGGCTGCCGGTTCGACCTCGGTGTCGGGCAATTGCGCCGCCGCCCCATTGGCCACGAGCCGGTAGGGCGGGAACTGCGCGAATGGCACCGGGAACGAGGCCTGCAGCACGCGATCGCCGGCCGGATCGGTCGGCGTGAACGCCGCAAGGTGCGCGGCGCCGCCGATGTAGCGCAGCACCGCCGTGGAGAAGCCGCCAATCAGCCGGTTGGCATTGGCGGCGATGGCGTCGAACACCGGCTGTACGTCGGACGGTGAAGCGGCCATCACTTTCAGGATGTCGGCGGTGGCGGTCTGGCGTTCCAGCGTCTCGCGTGTCTCGTTGAACAGGCGCGCGTTCTCGATCGCGATCACCGCCTGGTCGGCAAAGGTCTGGAGCAGCTGGACGAGGTCGGTTGCGAACGCGCCGGGCTCGGCGCGCGTGACGCTGATCATGCCGACCGGCGTCCCCCGGTTCATCAACGGCATGAACAGCACGCTGCGGAAGCCGCGCAGCCGCGCGAGGTTCCGGTTCAGCTCCGGGACCTCCGCGGCTTCGCTATCTGGAAACTGGATCGTCTCGCCGCCACGCACCAGCGCGAAGGTCGGAAAGTCGGCAATCTTGCGCGGGAACGACGCCTTGAGCCCTTCGTCCGCCTCGGGGCTGGTTGGTGTGAACGCCACGAGGTGGAGCTCGTCCTCGATGAACTGAAGCACGGTGGCGGAGAAGCCGCCGAGCAAACGCCGGGAGCTGGACGCAATCGCCTCGAAGACCGGCCGGGCATCGGAGGGAGAGGCCGCGATGGTGCGCAGAATCCCGGCGCTGGCGCTCTGACGATCGCGCGCAATCGCGAGCTCGCTGCGAAGCTGCGCGTTCTCGGCTGTGGCCGCCTGTAACAGGCGCTCAAGTTCCGCGATGTCGTTGGAAGGGGCGGTCATTCGCAATCCGGCTTGATGCTGCGACAAGCGCGGCACCAGGGCGGATTATCACATCTCGTGCGGCCGGAGCCAGCGTCCGCGACGGCGAGTTTTGCTGCCAGAATCCGGCCAGCTTTATGTGCCCGGGCGCGACACCTCGGTCTCCTTGCTGGTGATGAATTCCAGCAGCACGGGAACGCCTTCCTGCGTCTTCTGGATGCCGCGCCTGATCGCGGGGATGATGTCCTCGGGTCTTGTCACCCGCTCGCCATAGCCGCCGAAGGCGCGCGCCATCGCGGCGTAGTCACCGGAAATGTCGGTCGAGCGATATTTCTCGGTCGAGACCGGCATCACCTTCAATTCGATCGCCATCGAAAAATTGTTCAGCAGGATCGACATGATCGGAATGCGCTCGCGCACCGCGGTCTCGAAATCCATGCCGGTGAAGCCGATCGCGGCATCGCCCCAGACATTGATGCAGAGCTTGTCGGGCTTTGCGAGTTTTGCGCCCATGGCCAGCCCAAGACCGTAGCCGAGTTGCGTCGTCTTGCCCCAGCCGAGATAGGTGAGGGGCTCGACCGACTTCCAGAACGGCGAGAGCTGGTCGCGCGGGCTGCCGGCATCGTGGGTGATGATCGTGTTGCCGATGTCGACGGTATGCTGCAGGTCCCACAGCACGCGATAAGGACTCAAGGGCGCATCATTGCTGGTGAGCTTCGGCATCCATTTCGCCAGCCACTCCTTGTGCGAGGCCGCGATCTCTGCGGCGACCGCCGAGGCGTCCCGATCCGCGGTGACGGTCTTGCCGATCTCCTCCAGCAGCGCATCGAGCACGAGCCCGGCATCGCCGACGAGGCCGATCCTGGCTTCGACGTCCTTGTTGAGATGGTTCGGATCGAGTGTGGAGTGGATGATGGTTTTGTCTTTCGGCATCGCGATGCCGAAGCTTGTTTCGGTGAAGGAGCAGCCGATGCCGAAAATGACGTCGGCCTCGGCCAGGAACTTCGGCACGGCGCGCGGCACCGCAAGGCCGCCGGAGCCGAGCGAGAGCGGATGCGTTTCCGGAAAGGACGATTTGCCTCCAAGGCTGGTCGTGACGGGAATGGCGAGCCGTTCGGCCAGCCGTTTCAGTTGCGGCCAGGCCTGCGCGTAATGCACGCCCTGGCCGGCATAGATCACCGCGCGCCTGGCATTCGTGAGGAGGCTGGCGGCTTCCTTCACATGTACGGGGTCGGCGCCGTAGCGCGTGCGCAGCACAGGCGTGTAGTTCAGCGGCTCCGGCACCTCCTCGTTCCACATGTCCGCTGGGATCTCGACGATGACAGGCCCGCCGCGGCCGTTCTTCAGCTTGGTGAAGGCGCGACGAAAAATGTTGGCGACCTCGGCGGCAAGGATGATCGGTTCGGACGATTTCGAAAACGCCTTCATCGCCTCGCTGGAATTGAAGTTCGGCTCGATATGCGCAAGCCTGCGCTGATAGCCCATCGGCAGCACCAGCACGGGAACGGATTCGCCGTAGCATTGCGCGACGCCGCCCATCGCGTTCTCCGCGCCGGGCCCATGCTGCATGCAGAACGCGCCGATCGAGCGTCCCGATGTCACCCGCGAGATCGCATCCGCCATGTGAATGCCGACGCGCTCCTGCCGCACCATCACCGGCCGGATATCGGCCTTCGCCGCATGCTCGATCAGATGGTTGACCGGATAGCCGCAGAGGATCTCGATCCCCTCGCGCTTCATGATTTCCGCAATCGCGGTGCCGAGCTTCATGGCGTCTCTCTCCCTGGGCGGGCCGGTTGCTCCGGCTGATTGGGGAGAGAGGATCAGGAAATTGGCGGAGGGTAAAGCGTGAGCGCGTGAGAGCTGCGGTAGGTCAGCTATGCAGCGAGCTGCCGTAGCCCGGATGGAGCGCAGCGCAATCCGGGCCGTTCCACCCGGATAGACCGGTGACCAATTTCGCCGCGCTCGATCCGCTACGACCGCTACTTGCAGCTTTGGCAGATCCTCAGCTTGCGTTTCAACGCCTCGTCTTCTTGATCGATCAATTGCTCAGCGGCGCCTTTAGCACCCGGGTCGGCCCTGGAGCCCGTCGCCGTGCGTGATCTCACAGGCGGGACCACCTGGGTCGAGGCGTCATTGTCGTCGCCGGTGCCTACGCTGAAGCCATCGTAGTCGGCGGCTGGGTTCGGCGCCGATGGAAGCCCGCCGATCACCGGCGGCGAAGCTCCTCTGATGGATGCTGCCGGCGGAGGTCTGGAATTTTTGGCGCCCGCGTGCGGCGGCGATCCATTGGGCGGAGAAAGCGAAACCGGCGGTGCGGCCGAAGTCTGTCCTCTCGCGCCGTCCTGCGACCAGACGCCGACAAAGACGAGGCTGAAAGCCAGGAGCATCACGCTTCTCATCCGCATCCTTGCAGCTGTGGTTGGTCGATTGACAGTATGAAGGGTATCAGGACCCGCATGGTCGTCAAAGCGCCGCAGCCCGGATTTCGCAGCTGGGAGTATGGTTCACAAAGCGTGACCGGCCCGCCGCGCGCTCCCCAGCCGCCGTGAACGTCAAAGAGGAATTTAACGCTTGCGCCCTAACTTGCGCTCGCCATGAGTGACCAGGTCGTCCACAGCGAGGTTCAACCGTTTTCGGCGCGTGCGGCGCTTCCCTGGCTGGTGAGCCTTGGCGTCTATGTCCTGCTGCTGATCCTAGGACCGCGGCTGCTCAATGATCCCGACACCTATTCGCACATCGAGGTCGGGCGCTGGATCATCGCGCACGGCACGCTGCCGGCGAGCGACCCATTTTCTTTTTCGAGGCACGGCGCCCCCTGGATCACCTTCGAATGGCTCTCGGAGATCATCTATGCCGGAGCCTACGCGCTTGCCGGCTGGCAGGGCGTCCTCGTCGTCGCCGCCGCGGCGATAGCGCTCGCGTTCGGCCTGTTCACGTTCTTCCTGCTGCGCGAGCTTTCGCCGGCCCAGACGCTGCTCATGGTGATCGCGGCCGTGATCCTGTTGGCGCCGCATATGCTGGCGCGGCCACATGTGCTGGTGCTGCCGTTGATGGTGACCTGGGCGGCTGCCCTGGTACGCTGCATGGATCGTGGAGGGCCTCCGCCGTATTGGGCCCTTCCGCTGCTGGTCGTGTGGGCCAATCTGCACGGCAGTGTGGTGCTGGCGCTTGGACTGATCGGCCCTGCGGGGCTCGAGGCGCTGCTGCGCGAGAAGCGCAGCGAATGGCCGCGCGTATTCCTGCGGTGGCTGCCATTCACCGCGCTTGCGGTCGCTGCGTCCTGCCTGACCCCCTACGGGCCGGAACCGCTGCTGATGCCGCTGACTACACTCGGCCTGGGCCCCGCGCTCGGTTGGATCGCGGAATGGCGGCCGCAGGATTTCAGCCACATAGGTATCTTCGAGTTGCTGCTGCTGGCCGGCATCTTCGCGCTCTCGCGTGGCGTGACGCTGCCGGTCGTGCGCACCTTGGTCGTGATCGGCTTGCTGCATTTCGCGCTGGCTCAGATCCGCAATGCGGATCTGCTGGCCATGCTGGCGCCGCTCTATCTGGCGGCTCCGCTGGGGCGGACGTTCGGCGGATCGATTGCGGAAGATGCTGCCGGCTCGTCACGCGGCCTGAACCTGGCCGTGCTGGGTGTGTTGATCGCGGTGAGCGGGGCGACGCTGGCCCGTGACATACGGCCGGCTCCTGCCATTACCCCTCAGGCTGCCATCCCTGAAGCCAAGCTCGCCACGGCGGGGCACGTACTCAACGATTATTCCTTCGGCGGCTATTTGATCTTTGCCGGCATTCCCACCTTTATCGACGGTCGCGGTGAACTGTACGGGGGAGCGTTGATCAACCGCTACAATCGCGCCCTGGCGCTGGTCGATCTCGGCGACTTTCTCAAGTTGCTCGACGAATACAATATCGGCGCGACGCTGCTCGCGCCGGGGACGCCGGCGATAGCGATGCTGGACCGGCTGCCCCAATGGCAGCGCGTCTACAGCGATGACGTGGCGGTCGTGCACAAGCGGCGAGATATGCCGCAAAGATAGATCAAGCGGTCCCGAAGGCGGCGTATTGGCCGCCAAGCGGCACGCCGCTCAGGGTCGCTTCGAGGCGCCGCGCGGGCTTGGTGTCCCAGGGCAGCAGCAGGAAATGGCGCGCACCGATCTCGCGCAAGCCGCCGGCAGCCATCAATTTTCGGGCTTTACCGGCCCCGAGCAAGACGGCGTCCCGGTCGAACTCACAACGCGCGACGGCAAGGCGCGTCAGCGGGTTGTATGGATTGTGCTCGATGACGCAGACGAGTCCCCCAGGGCGGGTCACGCGCCGCATCTCCGTGATGAATTGCGCCCACTCGGCCGGCACGACGTGATGCATCACGCAGACGGCCGTGACCAGATCGAAGCTGGCATCGTCGAAAGGAAAGGTGCGGCCGTCAAACTCACGGTAGTCGACCCTGCCATTGTCAGCGCGTGCCTGCGCCAGGCTGGCCGAAGAAACGTCGATGCCGCTCAAGCGGCCGACCATGCCGTGCAGCAGCGGATGAAGGCTGCCGACGCCGCAGCCGACGTCCAGCATGTCGGGCCTCTCCGTGTCGAGCCGCTGCGAGATCAGATTGCCCAGGAGATCGGCCTTGGCGCGCATGAAGAAATGATGCGGCAAACCGGAGAAGTCGATCGAGGATTGGACCACGTCACGGTAGTTGTCGTGATAACCGTCGAAGAGCTCGGTCATGCGCTGGATCACTCGTGGACGGCGTGAATCGCAGGCGCGGCCGTCGCCTCGTTGCGCTCGAAGCCGGCGCGTGTCTGCACCACGTAGAGCGGACGCCGTTTCACCTCGGCATGGATGCGACCGACGTAAAGCCCCACGATGCCCGTCATCAGCATGTTCATTCCACACAGCAGGGACACGACGACGATCGTCGAGGACCAGCCGGTCACGAGATGACTGTCGTTGCTGAGCCACAACACGATCACCCAGCCGCCATAGAGCAGTGCCAGACCCGAGACCGTCAATCCGCACCAGATCGCGAGGCGCAAGGGCAGATCGGAAAAGCCGAGCGCGGCGTTCGTCGCGAGCCGCACCATCTTGAACAGCGGATATTTGGTCTCGCCCGCCGCGCGCTCGAGGCGGTGGAAGGTGACCTCGGCCTGCCGGAAGCCGAGCCAGGCGATCATGCCGCGTACGAAGCGGTCCTGCTCCGGCATCTGCCGAAGCGCGTCGAGCACCTTGCGATCGATCAGGCGGAAGTCGCCGACATCGGCGGGGATGCCGACCGAGGACATCCTGCCGAGAAGCCGGTAGAACAGATGCGCGGTCGCGCGCTTGAATCGGCTTTCGCCGTCGCGCGACAGGCGGCGGGCGTGGACGATGTCGTTGCCTTCCTGCCATTTTGCGATCAATTGCTCGATCACTTCGGGCGGATCCTGCAAATCGGCATCCATGACGATGATCGCTTCACCCTGCGCGGCGTCCATGCCGGCGGTGATGGCGATCTGATGCCCGAAATTTCGCGACAGGCCGATATAGCGAAAGCGCGGGTCGCGCGTGGCGAGCGCCTGTAGCACGATCGAGCTGGAATCACTGCTGCCGTCGTCGACTAAGATTGCTTCTGCCGGCCCGTCGAGCCGGGACAAGACCAGGTCGAGCCTGCGCAGCAGCACCGGCAACACGGCTTCCTCGTTGAACACGGGGATGACGAGGCTGTAGCGGATCGACTGGAAATTGGCCGCCATGCGAGAGAGTCCAACTCGTTGCAGGAGCGGAAGTCTATGCCGGTGGTGGTTAAGGTCGCCTTGCCACAACCATTAAGGATATGGGGCGCCGTGGCCGCTTCCAATGAGGCGGGTGCGGATGGTGATACCCAATTAACCACGCTGGGCAGCGGCGGCTTTGGTCTAGGACTTGCGGCCTAGGACTTGCGGCGGATCTTGTAGAGAACAAATCGCTCCGAGGTGTCCAACGCTTCCAGCAGATCCGGCAGCGGGTTCGCGACCTTCGGCCCGAGGACGTAGAGATAGTCGTAATCCTGGTGCCAGGTGCTGACGAACGGCGGAACGCCAGCCGGCGGCCCGCTTGCCGCAATCGCCGCAAGCACGCCGAGCGGCACCGGGCCCCCGTAGGGAATGGCAAGACGGCGCACGTCCTCGCGGGCTCGCACGGGCTGCTTGCCCGCTTCCGTGAAGAGATTGGGCACGAACGCGCTGGCATAGTGCACGGCGAGCGTCGGCGCATAATACATCGGATATGAGGTGAGGTCGGCGAAGGGCGGGTCTCCATTGTCGTCCGTGCTGGCGACCAGGATGCGCGAGCCGCGATCGATCTTGTGGAACGACTGGACCATGGCCGCATAGTCGGTGCGGTAAGGCAGCCACACCGCCAGCACGACGGCGAGGTTGATCAGTATGACGCTACTGATCGCGGCGAGCGCCGCCATTCTCCACGCCCGGCTGGGCAGCGTCAGCGAGCAGAAGGCCGGCAGGATCAGAGCCGCAGCGGGAATCACGCGCAGGTCGACGAACGAGGTTCCGAACAGCTTCGAGGGAATGACGACATAGAGCAGAGCGAAGCCGATCGCGAGCCAGATTCCGGCTGCTTCGAGCTTGAGGACACCGCGCCTTGCGGCGAAGAACAGCGAGATCATCAGCGTCAGTCCGGTCGCCGCCGCGACCGTCAAATTGTAGCCGTTCATGATGCGCAACGGCCAGATCGGCTTGAATCCGAAGAACCAGTTCGTTCCTTCGCTTCCGATCGATCCCGCCGTCATGCGCATGATCCCAAACAGGGCAAGTGCCGGTATGGCCAACGCGGCGAGCCGCGCGGCGGCGACACCGTACGATGTTCGCCCATGGCGGATGCGCGAGAGCTCGTAAAGGCCGAGCGTCGCGCCGTAAATGCCGAGGGAGAAGAAATGCGCCGCAAACAGCGCAGCGACGAAGACCATGTTGACGACGAAACGCAGTGGCCATGGGCGTTCCGCGAGCATCAGATAGAGCGCGATGCCGCAGAGAGCGAGGCCCAGTCCGAACTCGAAATTCACGAAGCCCCAGCTGAACGGCAGACAGTAAAGGAAAGCGAGCGCCGCAAAGCCGGCGAGATGGACCCGTCCCTTCCGGGCCCATTCGAGCAAAAGCGCGCCTCCGACGATCAGCAATTGGCTCAGGAGCAGAAACAGCCGCGTGGCGTTCTCGACGCTGATCAGCCGCGCCATTTGCGGGACCAGCAGATCCATTCCAAGGTTGGGATAGAATGCCCAGGCCACTTCGTAATGCGGATTGGCGTTGGGCGTGCCGTTCTGGCTCAGAATATACATCCGGGCGAGGTGATTGGGATAGTCGACCATCGCGGGGATAGGGGTCAGCAGCACCGGAAGAAACGACAGGGCCGCCAGGACAGCAAGAACGGTGATCGCCACCGATCGGTCCGAGCCAAGGCGAGCCCGGATTGTCGAGGTCGGCTTGTCGGAAGGAATCATGTCATCGGGCCGCTGGAGTTTGAGCTTACGCTCTACGACGGCGCAACCGCACGACACAACGCCATAATGCGAACTTCGCGAAAATCAGGCTGGGGTCGCCGCCGCATCGGAAGGAGGAGTCCGTCATCCGGCGTGCCGCACGCGGACTCGTGCTGATGAGATTGCGGCGCGCCGGCTATGCCGGCTACTTCACCGCCGCGCTGATCGAGTTGAATTTGCCGCTCAGGAGTGCGCCGCCCGTGTTGTTCACGGCCGTGATGATCGCGAGCGCGATGCCCGTGGCGATCAGACAATACTCGATGGCGGTGGCACCATTTTCATTGGCAAGAAATGACTTGAGCAAAGTCATCGTCAACTCCTGTTCATCCGTCCAACCTAGGCTGGTGCCGTTTTCGGAATGGTAAATTGATTCACTAATTTTTCGCGGGCGCGTCAAAACGCAGCTGGGTGGTCCTCACCTGCCGTCTGATATGGTGTCATCGATTGACTTAAGGTTTCGTCACCCAATTCGGACGCATTTGGCGATGTCGTCATCCCGTCTCAGGACGAGATCTGACGTTCCGGCGCGATCTTGCCGGGGCGTTTCAGCACCGCTGCCACGCGTCCGACCAGATAGCTCACCGCGCACGGCTGCGCCCGCGCGGAGCTGCCGGCGAGGCTTTCTTCCTCGGCCGCGTCGTTGACGATGCCGATGTAGTTCTTTCTGGCGTCCTGCTGCTGCACGAGCCTGCAAATCCCGGGTTCAATCGAGGGGCGACCATGCTGCGCTGAGCGAGAAGCGTCGGTTAATTTTGTCTTCCGTAGGATTACGTGCCGCCCCCGCGACTGCGGGCAGACGCTGAAAGCGCGGGCTTGGCTTAACGGATTGTTGAGCCTGTTCTCGACCGGGGTGCAAAGCTCAGTCGCGCCGAGCGTCCGCATTCAGCGCCCGCAACACCGCGATGCGGGCGAACATCGTCCAGCCGCCGCCGGTCTCGGCCGCGTTGATCAGGGTTTCGATCGCGGTCTGCCAGTGGCTGGCATGCTGCGTATCCTCGGGCAGTCGCATGATGTGATCGGCAGCTTCTTGCAGCGTCCGGAGCTTGCGCCCGCCATGTAACGAAATGGGGTCGTCGAACGCGGTCGACCAGGGCATGTCAGGTCGGCCGATCGACGAGGGGAGGCATCACGGCGTCGTCGCTGTGCGATGGTTCTAGCCGGCCTTCTTCGCCCGCGCCGGCGCGCGCACTGGCTTGTCGGCCTTCTTGGGAGCGGCTTTCGCAGCGGCGTCCTTGCCGCCCTTGCCGGCGATCGGCAGCAGCATCTCGCGCTGGCCTTCGACGCGTTTCTTCGGCTTCTTGCCCTTGACGACGTCCTTGCTCGCGTCCTTGGCCACCTTCGCCGCGGGGCTTGCGTCCTTCTCGTTCGCGATGCTCTTCTTCAGCGCGTCCATGAGGTTGATGACGTTGCCGCCGGTCTTGGGCGCGGCCTTTGCTGCGATGGGCGCGCCGCTGCGCTTCTTGTTGATGAGGTCGATCAGCGCGGTCTCGTAATGGTCCTCGAACAGCTCGGGCTCGAACGCGCCGGACTTCTTCTCGACGATGTGCTTAGCAAGGTCGAGCATGTCCTTGGTCAGCTTCACGTCCTGGATGTCGTCGAAATAGTCCTTCTCGCCGCGCACCTCATAGGGGTAGCGCAGCAGCGTCCCCATCAGGCCGCTCCCGAGCGGCTCCAGCGCGATGATGTGCTCGCGGTTGGTCAGCACCACGCGGCCGATCGCGACCTTGTCCATGCTCCGGATCGTCTCGCGGATCACCGCAAAGGCGTCATGGCCGACCTTGCCATCGGGCACGAGATAATAGGGGCGGATCAGATAGCGGCTGTCGATGTCGGTCTTCGGTACGAACTCGTCGATCTCGATCGTGTGGGTGGAGTCCAGCGCGATGTCGTCGAGCTCGTCCTTGGTGACCTCGATATAGGTGTCGGTGTCGACCTTGTAGCCCTTGACGATGTCCTCCGAGGTCACCTCGTCACCGGTCTCGGCGTCGACCTTGAGGTACTTGATCCGGTGGCCGGTCTTGCGGTTGATCTGGTTGAACGAGACCTTCTCGGTATCCGAAGTGGCCGGATAGAGCGCGACCGGGCAGGTCACGAGCGACAAACGCAGAAAACCCTTCCAATTGGCGCGGGGGGCCATGGGCTACTCCAAACGCAACGGGGACAGAAGACGAAGATACCATCGGGGAACAACGAATCATAGCAAGGCGGATCGCTGAATCTTGCAACTGCGTTAACCGGCCGCCCGGTGCGCGGTTGCAACCTGATCAGGCCGCAAAGGCCGGAACATCATATCCCATCATGCGTTGGCACGAGACATTCCGCCGCGAGCAGTCGCGGCCATCCGACGCGACAGTCAGAATTGAGGTCACCATGGCAACCACGCGAGACCAACGTCAGATCGTGGAAACTCCGACCGAGGCGCGCCAGGGCGAGCCTGGGCCGTCGGTGGCGGCGCTGCTCGCCATATCCACCGGGCTTGCGATCCTGATCCTCGCGGTCATCTGGTTCGTGTTCTTCCGGACCTGATCGGCAGATCGAGCGGACGGTTCGCACCTTCCGACTCGCCGCGTAACGCGGCACATTGCGCCCGCCAGGCCGCCGGTTCGTCCGGTGGCCTGGCGGGCGCAATGCGTTTTGCGCGAACAGGTCGGATATGACCAAAAAGTAACGCGGCCGGTTCCCCGTGTTCATATCCAGTTCACGCCGGAATTGCTCATCTGTGCGGGTGTTCATGCGGCCTAATTCTGGAGAGAAGCGTGCGCCTGCTCGTCGTTGAGGACGACCCCGATCTCAATCGCCAGCTTACCAAAGCGCTGACCGACGCCGGCTATGTCGTCGATCGCGCCTTCGACGGGGAGGAGGGGCATTATCTCGGTGACAACGAGCCCTACGATGCCGTGGTGCTCGACATCGGCCTGCCGAAGAAGGACGGCATCTCGGTCCTGGAAGCCTGGCGGCGCAACGGCCGCACCATGCCGGTCCTCATCCTCACCGCGCGCGACCGCTGGAGCGACAAGGTCCAGGGCTTTGATGCCGGCGCCGACGACTACGTCGCAAAGCCGTTCCACCTGGAGGAGGTGCTGGCGCGCATCCGCGCGCTGCTGCGCCGCTCCACCGGCCATGCCCAAAGCGAGCTGAGCTGCGGACCCGTCACGCTCGATACCAGGACCGGCCGGGTCAGCGTATCGGGCAATCCCATCAAGATGACGTCGCACGAATATCGGCTTCTGGCCTACCTGATGCATCATTCGGGGCGCGTCGTGTCCCGCACCGAGCTGGTCGAGCATCTCTACGACCAGGACTTCGACCGCGACTCCAACACCATCGAGGTCTTCGTCGGCCGCATCCGCAAGAAGCTCGACGTCGACATCATCCAGACTGTCCGCGGCCTCGGCTATCTCCTGACCCCGCCGCCCCCCGGCGCATGAATCGTGGTCTCTCGAACGGTCTTGTCTAGACGTATCTTGGCTTGACGGGCGGCCCGGCAGAGGCCTTGTTCGGGTCATGAGTTCCGACGCCATGCCACCCCGCGCCTCCGGGATCATTCCGATGCCCGCCAGCTCGCTCGCGAACCGCCTGTTCCTGTCGGCGACCGCGTGGCTCGTGGTGATCCTGGCCATCACCGGCGTAGTGCTGTCGTCGGTCTACAAGAACGCCACCGAGCGCGCCTTCGATCGCCGGCTCAATCTCTATCTCCGCACACTGATCGCCGAGGTTGCCACCCCCGACGAGCCCCCGGACCGCCAGTTCCAGTCGCTCGGCGAGCCTCTGTTCGAACTGCCGTTGTCCGGCTGGTACTGGCAGATCACGCGGACCGACACCGAAAAGCCGGAGGTGCGCTCGTCGCGCTCGCTCTGGGACAAGAAGCTGCCGAAGCTTGAAGAGCAGGGCACCGAGCTTACCGCCGCCGGCATCCGGATCGCTTATGTCGACGGTCCCGAGGGACAGAACCTGCGCATGGTGGAGCGGCCGGTCGATCTCGGCGCGGACGGCAAATTTCTCGTCAGTGTCGCCGGCGACGACACCGAGATTTTCGACGAGACGCGCAGTTTCGACTACTATCTCGGCGGCACCTTCACCGCGCTCGGCATCGTGTTGCTGCTGACAACCGTGTTCCAGGTCCGCTTCGGTCTCGCGCCGCTCAAGCGCATCTCCGAATCCATCGCCGACATCCGGTCCGGGAGGGCCGAGCGGCTCGAGGGCGAGTTCCCGGTCGAGATCGCGCCGCTGGCGCGTGAGACCAACGCGCTGATCGACGCCAATCGCGAGATCGTCGAGCGCGCCCGCACCCATGTCGGCAACCTTGCCCACGCCATCAAGACGCCGCTCTCGGTCATCGTGAACGAGGCTGGCGCGCATGCCGCCGATCCGTTCGCGGCAAAGGTGATGGAGCAGGCCGACGTGATGCGCGACCAGGTCGCCCATCACCTTGAGCGCGCGCGCATCGCGGCGCGGGTCTCGGTCGTCGCGACGGTGACGGAGGTTGCACCGGCCATCGAGGCATTGCGGCGGACCATGGAGAAGATCCACCGCGGCCGCGGCGTCGTGGTCGAGGCCGAGGCCGATCCGTCGGCGAAATTTCGCGGCGAGCGGCAGGATCTGGAGGAGATGGTCGGCAATCTCGTCGACAACGCCTGCAAATGGGCGGCCTCGCGGGTCTTCATCGAAGTTCTGGTGGAGGCGCCGCATCAGGCGAGCGCCGGTCCGCGGCTGCATATCATCGTCGACGACGACGGCCGCGGCCTATCGGAGGCCGAGCGTACCCAGGTCTCACGGCGCGGCCAGCGGCTCGACGAGTCCAAGCCCGGATCGGGGCTGGGGCTGTCGATCGTGACCGAGCTCGCTGCGCTCTACGGCGGCAGCCTCTCACTCGGCCGCGCGCCGACCGGGGGCCTGCGGGCGGAGCTGGTCCTCCCCGGAATATAATCCCTTGTTCCGACGCGACTATTTGACCTGCAGCAGCACACCGATCCGGACCAAACCAGGGGTATTCGGAGCGACTTCCTAAACGGCTTCTTAAGCGGCCCCACCTATGATCGAGCAGGACGGATCCCACGTCCGCCATTTTACCGTTCATTACCCGGACGCATGAGCCAGACATCGATCGAGCGGCTGAGGGAATATCTCGCGCAGCTCCCGCCGCAGGCGCAGGCACTGCTGATGCGGGAGTTCGAGCGCGCGCTCGAGCGCGGCCAGGACACGGCAGTGGCGACTCTCGTGCTCGACCAGCTGCGCAAGATTGTCCGCAAGACGGAAGCCGAGGAAGCAACACCGCCGCGCACGGACGATCTGTCGCGGCTACTGTTCCAGGTGCTGGAACCCTTCCTGGTCGAGGCAGGCGCCCCGATCCGGGCCGGGCAGATCCGCCGCTCCTCGCTGGCTCCGATCTGGCAATGGCTCGGCCGCGACGGTGCTCCGGCCAAGCTGAGCGAATTCGAGGCGGCGCTGGCGCGCATGCCGGCCGACAGCGCAGGGCAGGTCGAAGCGCTGGCCTCGAAGCTCCAGGCGGTCGCCGCGGATGCCATCTTCGAGCTGACGGGGCCGGGCGGGGGTGACAAATCGCGTGCGCTCGCACGCGTTGGTCCGCCCAACGTGATCGAGGATCTCTATTCGACCGGGGCGGTGCTCGCGGTCCGCGACGCCATCGCCACCTTGAACGAGAAGCTGCCGCGCTCTTTGCGCGCCTTCGGCGATGCTCAGATCGCCTCGGTGACTGCCGCGCTCAACATTCCCGTCCTCCAGACGCCGCAGATGCTGCCCTTCGCGCTCTCCATCGTCGTGCAGCGGATGACCGCGCCGTGGCAGATCATCCGCCTCGCCATCAAGATTGCCGCGTCCGACGACGAGATCCGTGTTGCGGCAACGCCCTATGGCGTTGCCGTCACGATGGCGCTGCATGATCTGTCTTGCGTGGCCGCCATCCTGCGCATGGACATCAAGCGCGGCCATTTCGACAATGTCGCCGGCAATCTCAAGACGCTGCACGACGGCGTCCGCGGCCTGCGTACCGAGCTCGACCTGCGCAACGATTCCGCTTGGGGCAAGCAGTTGACCTCGATCCGGGCCGACATCTCCAACGCGCTGCAATCCGAGATCGACAGTGTTCCCGGCCGCGTCCGCCGCATCCTGCGCCAGCGCGCCGAGAAGGACATTCCGCCGGGCGCGCGGATCGACAGCACCGAGGTCGAGGAAGCCGTGGCGCTGATCGATTTCGTCGCGACCTGTCGCAACTATGCGAGCGAGCTTGCGATCAACGAGGTGACACTGCGCACCTATTCCGACCTCCAGCAATATGTCGAGCGTTCAACCGAGCAGCTGGTGCAGTCGCTGCGCGGCGCCGATCACAAGGTCCGCACCTATCGGCAGCAGCAGGTGCAGGCCGCGATCCGCTTCTGCCAGGTGCTGTTCGGCGATGATTATGCCTCGCTGATGAGCCGCGCCGCGGAGAACGCGGCCACGGGCGAGCGCAAATCGTCGCGCGCGAGCTGATCCAGGCGCATATTTCAGTAGTCACAATTTCAGGTTGACGGTGCCGATGTCGGGCCCTACGGTCGCCGTGCAAATGTTGATATTTCTATCTGTGGGCGCATGAAATCCGTTATCAGTTCCATCGAAATTGAAAATCGCGTCGTCGTTGCCAAATATCAAAGGCTGATGGTCGGCGCGAAGGTGGTGCTGGTCGAAAAGGCAAGCGGTCGGCAGCTTCCTGAGACCGTCACCAGGGTTGCATCGCCCGTTCCGGTCGGGGCGTTGCGCATCAGATTGCCCGACGCTATCGAGCCGGGAACATACTTCCTGAAGGCCTTCAACGGGCATGGCGAGGACGCCGCCCAAAGCGCGGACTTCGAGATCAGCTAAGCCGTTGGATTTCCACCATTTCGGGACCGTGCGCGGTCGCGCCGAATTGACAATTGCCGCATCGTCCGGCCGTGGTGTAAAGCCACCTGTGGGCGCGGCTTGCGCGCTGCCGGAAGCTTGCCAGATGACGCTATGGTTCGTGTTCGCGCTGATGACGGTCGCGGCGATCTTCGCCGTGCTTTTGCCGCTCGGCCGTAGCGGACGCACGCAAAATCAGGGCAGCGAGGTCGCGGTCTACAAGGACCAACTCGCCGAGATCGAGCGTGATCTTGCCGCAGGGCTGATCGCAGCGCCCGAAGCTGAGGCCGCGCGCGTCGAGGTCAGCCGCAGGCTGCTCGCCGCAGCCGGCAGCGAGCCCGCAACGGCGCCGAAATCCAGCCTCAAATGGCGCCGCGCGGCGGCCGTGTTGGCGCTTGCCGGCCTGCCGCTGGTTGCGATCAGCGTCTACGTGCCGCTCGGCTCGCCCAGGCTTCAGGACTTTCCATTGGCGCAGCGGGAGCGCGGATCCGGGTCCGGCATGGCGCAGTCGCTCGAGAATCTGGTCGTCCAGGTCGAGCAACATCTGGAAAAGAATCCGACCGACGGGCGCGGCTGGAACGTGATCGCGCCCGTGCTGGAGCGGCTTGGCCGCTTCGACGACGCCGTGCGCGCCTATCGCAACTCGCTCACCTACAACGGCGAGAGCGCGGAGCGCCGGTCCGATCTCGGCGAAGCGATCTCGGCCGCCGCCGGCGGCGTCGTGACCGCCGAGGCCAAGACCGAGTTCGAGCGCGCGCGGGCGCTCAGCGCCGACGACCCTAAGGCGAACTATTTTCTCGGTCTCGCCGCCGAGCAGGACGGCCGCAAGGACGATGCCGCCAATATCTGGCGCGCGCTGCTGGCGAAAGCGCCGGCGGATGCGCCGTGGCGCCCTCTGGTGCAGACCTCGCTCGCCCGGGTCGGCGGCGGTGGCGCGACGATGCCGGCGCTGTCGGATGAAACCCTCGCAGCTTCCAAGGACATGAAAGAGGGCGATCGCAACGCGATGGTTCGCGGCATGGTCGAGCGGCTCGCCACGCGCCTCAAGCAGAACGGCGACGACGTCGAGGGTTGGCTGCGCCTGGTGCGCGCCTATCTCGTGATGGGGGATCGCGACAAGGCGGTGGGGGCATCGACCGATGCCCGCCAGGCAGTTGCCAACGATGCAGCGCGGTTGCGCCAGCTCGATGAAGGCCTCAAGACACTCGGGCTCGACGGATGACGATGTCACGACGAGACGGGCAGGGAATGGATACGCCATGACGCGCAAGCAGCGACGTATGACCATCATCGGCGGCTCGCTTGCCGTGCTCGCGCTCGCGGCCGGGCTGGTGCTCAACGCACTGCGCGACTCCATCGTGTTCTTCTCGACCCCGACCATGGTCGCCGAGAAGCACGTCGCGCCCGGCAAGCGGTTTCGCCTCGGCGGCCTGGTGCAGCCCGGCTCGCTCCAGCGCGGCGACAATCTCGCAGTGACCTTCGAGGTCGCCGACGGCGGCGCCAAGCTTCCGGTCGCCTTCAAGGGCATTTTGCCTGATCTGTTCCGCGAAGGGCAGGGCGTCGTCGCCGAAGGCGCGCTCGACGCCGATGGCGTGTTCAAGGCCGACACGGTGCTCGCCAAGCACGACGAAACCTACATGCCCAAGGACGTTGCCGATGCCCTGAAGAAGCAGGGGCACTGGAAGGATGACTACGGCGCCAAGGCTTCCGATGGCGTCAAGGCTTCAGATAGCGTCAAGCCTGGGGCCACGACTGCGCAGGGCAATCCGCAGGGAGCAATTCGGTGATCGCGGAGTCAGGACATTACGCGCTGGTGCTGGCGCTCGGACTGGCACTGATCCAGTCCATCGTGCCCCTGATCGGCGCGCGGCTGCGCGATGACGCGCTGATGAATGTAGCGCGCTCCACTGCGCTGGCGCAGCTTCTGTTCGTCGGTGCGTCGTTCATCGCATTGGTGATGCTGCACGTAGAGTCGGATTTCTCGGTTGCCAACGTCTACGAGAATTCCCACTCCATGAAGCCGCTGCTCTACAAGATCACCGGCGTGTGGGGAAACCATGAAGGTTCGATGCTGTTGTGGGTGTCGATCCTCGCGCTGTTCGGCGGATTGGTCGCGGCCTTCGGCAATAATCTGCCGCTGTCGCTGCGCGCGCATGTGCTGGCCGTACAGGCGTGGATCGCCAGCGCCTTCTATCTCTTCATCCTGGTGACCTCCAACCCGTTCCTGCGCATCGCCAACCCGCCGATCGAGGGACGCGATCTCAATCCGGTGCTTCAGGACATCGGTCTCGCCGTGCATCCGCCAATGCTCTATCTCGGCTATGTCGGCTTCTCGATCTCGTTCTCCTTCGCGATCGCGGCGTTGCTGGAGGGGCGGATCGATGCCGCGTGGGCGCGCTGGGTGCGGCCGTGGACACTGGTTGCCTGGATCTTCCTGACCCTCGGTATCGCCATGGGCTCGTACTGGGCCTATTACGAACTGGGCTGGGGCGGCTGGTGGTTCTGGGACCCGGTCGAGAACGCCTCGCTGATGCCGTGGCTTGCCGGCACCGCACTGCTGCATTCGGCTCTGGTGATGGAGAAGCGCAACGCGCTGAAGGTCTGGACCATCCTCTTGTCGATCCTGACCTTCTCGCTATCGCTGCTCGGGACCTTCCTGGTGCGCTCGGGGGTCATCACCTCGGTGCATGCCTTCGCGACCGATCCAACCCGCGGCGTGTTCATTCTCCTGATTCTCTGCCTGTTCATCGGGGGCAGCCTGTCGCTGTTCGCGGGGCGCGCGACGTCGTTGAAGCAGGGCGGCTTGTTTGCGCCGATCTCGCGCGAAGGTGCGCTGGTGCTGAACAATTTGCTGCTCACGGTCGCCTGCGCGGTGGTGCTGTTCGGCACGCTCTATCCGCTGGCGATGGAGATGCTCGCCGATTTCAAGATGTCGGTCGGTGCTCCCTTCTACAATCTCACCTTCGCCCCGCTGTTCACGCTGTTGCTGCTCGCCGTGCCGTTCGGTCCGATGCTGGCATGGAAACGCGGCGATCTGCTTGGCGTTACGCAACGGCTGCTCGCGGCCGGCGTTGCCGGGCTTGTCGCCGTTGCCATGGTCTGGGGCTGGGCGCGCGGCGGCAGCGCGCTGGCGCCATTGGCAATCGGACTTGGCGTCTTCGTCATTGCCGGCGCCGCGACGGATCTGGCCGAACGAACCGGCTTGTTCCGCCTGCCGTTCGCGACGACGCTGCATCGTGCCCGCGGTTTGCCGCGCTCGGCCTGGGGCTCGGTATTTGCGCATGCCGGCCTCGGCGTCGCGCTGATCGGAATCGTCTGCGAGACCACCTGGAACAGCGAATATATCGCAACGATGAAGCAGAATGACATCGCCCATGTCGCCGGCTATGACGTCAAGCTGGATGGCCTGTTTCAGCGCCAAGGGCCGAACTTCCACGAGATGATCGCCGAATTCAACGTCAGCAGTGACGGCGAGAAGCTCAGCGTGATGACGCCATCCAAGCGCAGCTTCACCACCCGCGGCTCCTCGACCACCGAGGCCGCGCTGCTGACGCGCGGCGCCAGCCAGCTCTACATCTCGCTCGGCGACGCCACTGCCGAGGGCGCCATTGCCGTGCGCATCTATCACAAGCCGCTGGTGCTGCTGATCTGGTGGGGGCCGGTGCTGATGGCGTTCGGCGGCGTGCTGTCGCTGTCGGACCGGCGCCTGCGGGTGGGTGCGCCAAAACCGGCGCGGACAAAGCAGCGCCTGCAGCCGGCGGAGTGATCTGATGCGCCGAATGATGGTCGCGTTCATCGCGCTGATGCTGCTGGCCTTGCCTGCGGCGCATGCCGTGCAGCCCGACGAGATCATGTCGGACCCTGCGAAGGAGTCGCGTGCACGCGACTTGTCGCGCGAGCTGCGCTGCATGGTCTGCCAGAACCAGTCGATCGACGATTCCGATGCGCCGCTCGCGCGCGATTTGCGGCTCCTGGTGCGCGAGCGCATCGCGGCCGGCGACAGCAATTCGCAAGTGCTCGATTTCCTGGTTGCGCGCTACGGCGAGTTCGTGCTGCTCAAGCCGCGCTTCGAGCGCCAGAACATGCTGCTGTGGCTGCTCGCGCCGCTGCTGCTGCTTGGCGGCGGCCTGGCGCTATGGCTTCAAATCCGCCGGCGCTCGCGAAATGGTGCAGACCTACCGGCTCCGCCGCTCACGCCCGACGAGGAAGCGCGGCTCGCCGCATTGATGGCGGATGAAGCCAAGTCTCACTAGCTACGTTGCTGCGCGCAGCAGCCGGCGCTGCGCGGGCGTTCCCGGAACTTCGTTAAGTTCCTACAGGTTCACTACTTTCGGCCGCGATAAACTGCCGCATCCGCATTCCGCGTTCATTACAAAAGTTTAACCCCGCCGCCAGCGCACGGTAAGGCGGCAGCCCCCATCTTCAGGTCCGTAAGGTGCCGCCGTCAGGCGCCAAATGGATTTCAAGGCCCTGGAGATCTCTGCATGACCGACCGTTCCGACCTCTCGAACCTTCCGTCCTACCGGCAGCCCCGCCGGTCCGTTTTCTCGGCCCGCAAGATCGCGCTGATGGCCTCGGTTGTCGCCGGCCTCGGCGCCGCCGTCTACGGCTTCGGCACGTCGACCTCGCCGGCCGACCTGTTCTCGAGCCCGGCGCATGCACAGGTCAACAACGAGGTCCGCAAGGTCGAACGCCCGATTGGTTTCGCCGACATCGTCGAGCGCGTGAAACCGTCGGTGATCTCGGTGAAGGTCAACATCAAGGAAAAGACCGCGAGCAATGACGACGGTGATGACGCGCAGTCGCCGTTCCAGCCGGGCTCGCCGATGGAGCGGTTCTTCCGCCGCTTCGGTGGTCCGGATGGCATCCCGGGCCTTAAGGGTGGTGGCGGTCGTGGCCGCGTCGTGCAGGGCCAGGGCTCCGGCTTCTTCATCTCGGCTGATGGCTTCGCCGTGACCAACAACCACGTGGTCGACGGCGCCGACAAGGTCGAGGTCACGACCGACGACGGCAAGACCTACACCGCCAAGGTGATCGGCACCGATCAGCGCACCGACCTCGCCTTGATCAAGGTCGAGGGCAGCTCGAACTTCCCGTTCGCGAAGCTTGCCGACGGCAAGCCGCGGATCGGCGACTGGGTGCTCGCGGTCGGCAACCCGTTCGGCCTCGGCGGCACCGTGACTGCTGGCATCGTTTCGGCCAGCGGCCGCGACATCGGCAACGGCCCCTACGATGATTTCATCCAGATCGACGCGCCCGTGAACAAGGGCAATTCCGGCGGTCCGGCCTTCGACACCAACGGTGAGGTGATGGGCGTCAACACCGCGATCTACTCGCCTTCCGGCGGCAGCGTCGGCATCGCGTTCTCGATCCCCGCCAGCACCGTGAAGAGCGTGGTGGCGCAGCTCAAGGACAAGGGCTCGGTCAGCCGCGGTTGGATCGGCGTGCAGATTCAGCCGGTGACATCCGACATCGCCGACAGCCTTGGCATGAAGAAGGCCGAAGGCGCGCTGGTTGCCGAGCCGCAGGCGAATGGTCCGGCGGCCAAGGCCGGCATCGAGTCCGGTGACGTGATCACGTCGGTCAACGGCGAATCGGTCAAGGACGCCCGCGAGCTCGCCCGCACCATTGGCGGCCTGGCGCCCGGCGCGACCGTGAAGCTCAACGTGCTGCACAAGGGCCAGGACAAGGTCGTGAACCTCACCCTCGGCCAGCTGCCGAACACGATCGAGGCCAAGGCCGACATCGACAAGGACAGCGGCAAGGGCGCGAGCCGCGGCACCGACGTGCCCAAGCTCGGCATGACCGTGGCGCCCGCCGATTCCGTGGCCGGCGCCGGCAAGGAAGGCGTCGTGATCACCGAAGTCGATCCAAAGAGCGCCGCAGCCGAGCGCGGCTTCAAGGAAGGTGACGTGATTCTCGAAGTCGGCGGCAAGAGCGTGAGCACCGCCGGTGAAGTCCGCGACGCCATCAACACGGCGCGGACCGACAACAAGAACAGCGTCCTGATGCGGGTGAAGAGCGGCGGCCAGTCGCGCTTCGTCGCCGTGCCCATCGCCAAGGGTTAACCAAGGGCCAGGCCTCAGGAGGCCTCCGAGATGAAGGGTGTCGCCGGCATCAGTCGCCCCCGCCGACGGCGCCCTTCGGGGGAGCAGCGCAACGTTTGCTTCCCCTGTCTACCTTCCGGTGGAATACGCCCCCCTCCGTCGGAAGGCCTAGGGCGGTGAAGTCCCCCCAGCTTCACCGCCCGCCTTTTTCTCGATGCCAGAGTCTCTCACTCGGCTTGCATGCGATTGCCGCTCGCGCCATGTTTAGAGAAGGTTCACTCCCTTGACCGTTGCCGAACGCACGATGCGCCTCCTCATCATCGAAGACGACCGCGAATCCGCCGACTACCTCGTGAAGGCGTTTCGCGAGGTCGGGCACATTGCCGACCACGCCGCCGACGGCGAGGAAGGCCTCGCCATGGCCGAGAACGGCGACTACGACGTGCTGGTGGTTGACCGCATGCTGCCCAAGCGCGACGGCCTGTCGGTGATCGGCGCGCTCCGCGACAAGGACGATTCGACGCCGGTGCTGATTCTCTCCGCGCTCGGCCAGGTCGACGATCGCATCAAGGGCTTGCGCGCCGGCGGCGACGACTATCTGCCGAAACCCTATTCCTTCGCCGAGCTGTTGGCCCGGGTCGAGGTGCTGTCGCGCCGCCGCGGCGGTCCGGCCGAGGACACACTGTACCGCGTCGGCGATCTCGAGCTCGACCGGCTCTCCCATCGTGTCGCGCGCGGCAAGGACGAGCTGACGCTGCAGCCGCGCGAATTCCGCCTGCTCGAATATTTGATGAAGCATGCGGGCCAGGTGGTGACCCGCACCATGCTGCTGGAGAACGTGTGGGACTATCATTTCGATCCGCAGACCAACGTGATCGACGTGCACATTTCACGGCTGCGTTCCAAGATCGACAAGGGTTTTGAGCGGCCGCTGCTGCACACGATCCGCGGCGCGGGATACATGATCCGTGACGGCATTCGGTAAACTCGTCCGCACCACGGCATTCCGGCTGACGCTGGTCTATTTGCTGTTGTTCGCGATGTTCGCGGCCTCGCTGCTGGCCTATTTCGCCTGGAATACGCGGCGGCTGATCACCGAGGAAATCACGCAGACGGTCAATGCCGAGACCTCCGAGATCAACGAGATCTACGGCCGCCGCGGCTTGGTCGGCCTCGTGCGCGCGATTGAGTACCGGGCGCTGCGGCCGGGGGCCAACCTCTACCTCGTGACCACGCCGACCGGGCAGGCGATCGCCGGCAATGTCGGCTCGCTGGCGCCCGGCGTGATGGCGACGCGCGGCTGGTCGGAGACGGCGTATCGGCGCATCGAGGATGCGGACGAGCGCGACCATCGCGCCCTGGTGCGCGTCACCGAGCTCGAGAATGGCTTCCGGCTTCTGATCGGCCGCGACCTCGCCGAGCGGCGGCGCCTGTTCGGCATCGTCGCCAAGGCCGCGCAATGGTCGGTGCTGATCGTCGTGGTGCTTGGCCTGGGCGGCGGGATCTTCGTCGCGCGCAGGGTGCTCAGGCGCATCGACGCCATGTCCGGGACGGCCCATCGCATCATGACCGGCGATCTCAGCGAGCGCCTGCCGGTAGGACGCAGCGGTGACGAGCTCGACCGCCTCGCCGAAAACCTCAATGCCATGCTGGAGCGCATCGAGGCGCTGATGGCGGGGCTGAAGGAGGTCTCCGACAACATCGCCCACGATCTCAAGACGCCGCTGACACGCTTGCGCAACCGCGCCGAGGAGGCGCTGGCGAAATCAGGCAGCGAGGCTGACTACCGCGCCGCGCTGGAGCGGACCATAGAGGAATCCGACGGCCTGATCCGTACCTTCAACGCGCTGCTGATGATCGCGCGCGCCGAGTCCGGGCAGGCGCGCGGCAACATGGACGATTTCGACGCGGCCGATGTCGCCAACGGCATCCACGAGCTCTACGAGCCGCTGGCTGAAGACGACGGCATGACGCTGAAGGTCAAGGCCGATCCGACGCCAGTGCACGCCAACCGCGAACTGATCAGCCAGGCGCTCGCCAATCTGGTCGAGAATGCGATCAAATACGGCAAGCCGGTCGCGCTAACAGGTGGAACCGTGGTCAGCCTCGATTCAAGGCAGATCACGATCGAGGCGAAACGCGAGGGCGACCAGGTGCTGCTCAGCGTCACCGATCGCGGCCCCGGAATCCCCGAGGCCGACCGCAAGCATGCCGTCGAGCGATTCGTGCGGCTGGAAGCCAGCCGCACGCTGCCTGGATCCGGCCTCGGCCTCAGTCTCGCCTCGGCGGTCGCGACATTGCATGGCGGTGAGTTGAGGTTGGGTGACGCCCAGCCCGGGCTTGTCGCCACGCTTGTGCTGCCGGCGCGCGCGGGGGCCGGCGACAGGGTTGCTCCGCCAATGCAGGATGTGCCACAGAAGGTGGCATGAACCATTCCGCGCCGGGAAACGCGGACAAGCATGGTGAGAGACTTGCCGCACGCTTCGCGGAGGCTCCCCATATTGCCGCTTCCGCCACCGACCAAGGACGTTTTGAAAGCTGGCTGGCCGAGCTCGAGCCCGCGCAATTCACCCGTCTTCAAGCGCTGCTGGCTCACCGCTTCGCGCGGGACATCCTGGCTGGCATCGCGGAATTCTCGCCTTATCTGTTCGAGCTGCTGCGCGCTGATCCGCAGCGCCTGATCCGGCTGCTGGAATGCGAACCGGATGCGCATCTCGCCACGCTGGTCGCGGAGGCGAACGGCGCGGTGCTCGCGGCATCCGACGAAGCCGAGGTGATGCGGCTGCTGCGCCGCATGAAGGCGGAGGCCGCGCTCCTGATCGCACTGTGCGACATCGGCGGGGTCTGGCCGGTAACGCGGGTGACCGCAGCGCTTACCGATGTCGCGGTGTCCTCGGTGCGGGCGACGCTTCAATACCTGCTGCGGCAGGAAGCCGCACGTGGCAAGCTCTCGCCGCCCAATCCCGAGGCGCCGGAGGAGGGCTGCGGGCTGATCGTGCTTGCGATGGGCAAGATGGGCGCAGGCGAGCTGAACTATTCCAGCGACATCGATCTCATCGTGTTTTTCGATCCCGACAATACGACGCTGGCCGCGGATATCGAACCCCAGCCCTTCTTCGTGAGGGTGACGCAGGGGATGGCACGCATTCTCCAGCAGCGCACCTATGACGGTTACGTCTTCCGCGTCGATCTGCGCCTGCGTCCCGATCCATCCTCGACGCAGGTGGCGATTTCGCGCGACGCCGCGCTGAACTACTACGAGCGGGAAGGGCGCACCTGGGAGCGCGCCGCGATGATCAAGGCGCGCGCCTGCGCCGGCGATCCCAGGGCAGGCGAGGCGCTGCTCGCGGAGATCGCGCCCTTCGTCTGGCGCAAGCATCTCGACTTTGCCGCGCTTGCCGACGTTCACGACATGAAGCGGCAGATGCAGACCTATCGCGGTCAGAGCGAGGTCGCGGTCGAAGGCCATAACGTCAAGGTCGGGCGCGGCGGAATCCGCGAGATCGAGTTCTTCGCCCAGACCCAGCAATTGATCGCCGGGGGACGACATCCCGAACTGCGCGTGCGGCCGACGCTCGCCGCACTCGGCGTGCTTGCTTCCAGCAACTGGATCACGATTGCGGCGCGTGACGAGCTGACCACGGCGTACCAATTCCTGCGCCGGGTCGAGCATCGCCTCCAGATGATAGCCGACGAGCAGACCCACACACTGCCCGAGGACAAGGAGGCGGTCGAGCGTTTCGCCTGGTTCTTCGGCTATCCGGATCGCGAGGCCTTTGCCCGCGATCTCTTGCGCCAGCTCGAGATCGTTCAGGGCCACTACGAAAAACTGTTCGAGGGCGACGATCCGACCGGCACGGCCAAGCTGCCGGCGCTCGACTACAGTGCGGGTCCCGATGATCCGCGGCTGCTTCAGTATCTGGCCACGCTCGGCTTCAAGAAGCCTGCCGCCGTCGCGCAGACCGTGCGTGACTGGATCATCGGCGAGTACCGCGTGTTCCGCGTCGAGGCGACGCGAAATGCTTTCGTCGAATTCGTGCCGGCCCTGATCGACGGTCTCGCTCATGCCGAGGAGCCGGATCGGGCCGTCGTGGCGTTCGACCATTTCCTTGGAGCGCTTCAGCGCGGCGGCCGGCTGATCACGCTGCTCGGTCAGAACCGCGATCTCGTCGCGCTCGTGGCTCTGGTGCTGGGCGCGGCGCCCCGGCTCGGCGAGATGCTGGCGCGGCAGCCGCAGCTCATGGACGGCCTGATCGATCCGCGCTTCTTCGGCGCCATGCCCGACCGGCAGGAATTGTCGGGGCGGCTTGCGACCACCGTGCAGGATGCCGGCTCTTACGAAGAGTTCCTCGACCGCCTGCGTCTGTTCGGGCAGGAGAGCCTGTTCCTGATCGGCACGCGCATTCTCTCCGGCACCGTCTCGGCGCAGCAGGCGAGCACGGCCTTTGCCGACGTCGCCGAGGGCATCGTCCATACCGTGCATGGTCTCGTCGCCGACCGTTTCGCCGCCCAGCATGGCCGGATCAAGGGGCAGGAGAGCGCAATCATCGCGATGGGCCGGCTCGGCAGTCGCGAGATGACCGCGTCGTCCGATCTCGACCTGATCCTGCTTTACGATTTCGACAGCGACAATCCGGACTCCGACGGTGCGAAGTCACTGCAAGGTGCGCATTACTTCGCCCGCTTCACCCAGCGCCTGATCAGTGCGTTCACGACGCGCACCAATTACGGAGTGCTCTACGAGATCGACATGCGGCTGCGCCCCTCGGGGCGTGCCGGCCCTGTGGCCTCGAGCCTCGTCTCGTTCGCGGACTACCAGGCCAACGAGGCCTGGACCTGGGAGCACATGGCGCTGACGCGCGCGCGCGTCGTGTCGGCTTCGCCCGAATTCCGGGAGCGGATCGAACACGTCATCCGCGATGTCCTGACCCGTCGCCGCGATCCCGCAATCACCGCCAACGATGTTGCCGACATGCGGCGCGCGATCGCCCAAGAGAAGGGCGAGGCCGATTGCTGGGATCTGAAATATGCTGCCGGCGGCATGGTCGACATCGACTTCATCGCGCAATATCTCCAGCTCGTGCATGCGCACGAGAAACCGGAAATTCTCGACGTCGGCACCACGCAGGTGCTGGACAATGCATGCAGGCTCGGCGTGCTCGCACAATCGGAGACCGAGATATTGCGGGCCGCGGCGCGGCTCTATCACGACCTGACGCAGATCCTGCGGCTCTGCGTCAGTGACCGGTTCAAGCCGGAGACCGCCGGCACGGACCTCCTGCGCGTGATGGCACGCGCCGGCGATGCGCCGCATTTCTCCTCGCTGGAGGCGCGCGTGAAGGAGACGCAGAGCGAGGTGCGCCGTGTCTTCAGGGCGCTGCTGGAAGGGACGTCGTCGGCCTCAGCGAGGTGAGCGCCTCCCGCACGTTCGGCTCCAGGCCCGCGCCGCCGGCATCGAGATGGGCGAAGATCGCGCGCTTCATCCGCGGATCCCAGAACTTCTTGATGTGGTCGGCGATGCCCGGCACGGCCTTGTCGTGGCCCTGGCTCCGGAAGAACGTGCCGATCTGGTTGGCCATGTAGATCAGGCGGTCAGGCGACATCGGCAACCTCCGTGGCATGACGGGCGACAACCCGGCCGCCATGCGAAAACACTTCGAACCCGTCCTGGCGGGCAATGGCAATCAGCGTGATGCCGGCGGCCTCCGCGGTGCGCACCGCAAGGGCAGTCGGCGCAGAGACGGCGACCATCACCGGCGCGCCGATGGCGGCGGTCTTCTGCACCATCTCGATCGAGACGCGGCTCGTCAGCAGCACGATGCCGCCGCTTGCAGCCGTACGGCTGCGCGCCAGCGAACCGGCGAGCTTGTCGAGCGCGTTGTGGCGGCCGACATCCTCGCGCAGCGCGACGATACCGCCGGCAGGCGACCAGAACGCGGCGGCATGAACGGCGCGGGTCTGCAGATTGATCGATTGCAGCGGGGCGATGGCCTGCATCGCCGCCATGATTTGCTCGGGCGTAAACGTCTGCCCCTGCGGCACGACGGCCGCAGGCCGTACGGCTTCGGCAATCGAGTCGATGCCGCAAATGCCGCAGCCGGTCGGACCGGCGATGTGCCGGCGGCGCTCGCCAATGCGCGCGGCATCTTCCGAGGCCAGCCACATGCGCAGCTCGATGCCGTCGTCGAGGCGGACCATCTCGAGCGACTTGATGTCATCGACGGATTTGATGATGCCTTCGTTCAGGCTGAAGCCGACCGCGAAATCTTCGAGGTTCTGCGGCGTTCCCATCATGACGCCGTAGGTGCCGCCATTGTAGGTCAGCGCCAGCGGCGTCTCCTCCGGGATCAGCCGCGCTCCTTCGGACGCGACACCGTCGCGCCAGATATCGCGGTCGATGGCCTGGATCGGCACGTGCACGCCGCTACTCCGCGGCCTCGGCCGGCGCGATGCGGCGGGAATGCCGCGCCTGGGCGTCGTAGGCCTTCTGCCAGTCGGACGGGCCGTTCGACGGCGAGATCTGCACCGCCGTGACCTTGTATTCGGGGCAGTTGGTCGCCCAGTCCGAATAGTCGGTCGTGATGACGTTGGCCTGCGTGTCCGGATGGTGGAACGTGGTGTAGACGACGCCCGGCGCGACGCGATCGGTGATCTCCGCACGCAGCGTGGTCTCGCCGGCGCGGCTCTTCAGCCGCACCCAGTCCCCGTCGCGCACGGCGCGCTGTTCGGCATCGTGCGGATGGATCTCCAGCCGATCCTCGGCATGCCAGACCACGTTCTCGGTGCGCCGGGTCTGCGCGCCGACATTGTACTGGCTGAGGATGCGGCCCGTGGTGAGCAGCAGCGGATAGCGCGGGCCGGTGCGTTCGTCGGTCGCGACATATTCGGTGACGACGAACTTGCCCTTGCCCCGGACAAAGCCGTCGATATGCATCACCGGCGTGCCCTCGGGCGCCTTGTCGTTGCAGGGCCACTGCACCGAGCCGAGCTCGTCGAGCTTGGTATAGGAGACGCCGGCGAAGGTCGGGGTCAGCGCCGCGATCTCGTCCATGATCTCGGAAGGATGGCTGTAGCTCATCTCGAAGCCCATGGCCTTGGCGAGGCCGATGGTGACCTCCCAATCGGCGAGGCCGTTCTTCGGCGTCATCACCTTGCGGACACGCTGGATGCGGCGCTCGGCATTGGTGAAGGTGCCGTCCTTCTCGAGGAAGCTGGAGCCCGGCAGGAACACATGGGCGTAGTTCGCGGTCTCATTCAGGAAGAGGTCGTGGACGATGACGCATTCCATCGCCGAGAGTGCCGCCACCACATGCTTGGTGTTGGGATCGGATTGCAGGATGTCCTCGCCCTGCACGTAGATCCCCATGAAGGTGCCTTCGACCGCGGCGTCGAACATGTTGGGAATGCGCAGGCCCGGCTCGGGGTTGAGCTTGACATTCCACAGCGCCTCGAACTGGTCCCGCACGGCATCGCCCGAGATATGGCGATAGCCGGGCAGCTCGTGCGGGAACGAGCCCATGTCACAGGAGCCCTGCACGTTGTTCTGGCCGCGCAGCGGATTCACGCCCACGCCGGGACGACCGATATTGCCTGTGGCCATCGCGAGGTTGGCGATCGCAATCACGGTGGTCGAGCCCTGGCTGTGCTCGGTGACGCCGAGACCGTAGTAGATCGCGCCGTTGCCGCCGGTGGCGTAGACGCGGGCTGCTTCGCGCAGATCCTTCGGATCGACGCCGGTGAGGATGGCGGTGGCTTCCGGGCTGTTGTTCGGCTGGGCAACGAAGGCCGCCCATTCCTCGAACTCGCTCCAGTCGCAGCGCTCGCGCACGAAGGCCTCGTCGACGAGGCCTTCGGTGACGATCACATGCGCCAGCGCCGTCATCACCGCAACGTTGGTGCCGGGCATCAACGGTAGGTGCAGCGCCTTCACATGCGGCGATTCCACCATCTCGGTGCGGCGCGGATCGATCACGATCAGCTTGGCGCCCTGGCGCAGCCGCTTCTTCAGGCGGGAGGCGAACACCGGGTGGGCCGAAGCGGGGTTGGCACCGATGACGACGACGACGTCGGTGTCCTCGACCGAGTCGAAATCCTGCGTGCCGGCAGAGGTGCCGAACGTGGTCGAGAGGCCATAGCCGGTCGGGGAGTGGCAGACGCGAGCGCAGGTGTCGACGTTGTTGTTGCCGAACCCGGCGCGGATCAGCTTCTGCACCAGATAGGTTTCTTCATTGGTGCAGCGGGACGACGTGATGCCACCGATGGCGTCGCGGCCGTATTTCTTCTGGATGCCGCGCATCCTGTCGGCGGCAAACGAGAAGGCCTCGTCCCACGACACTTCGCGCCAGGGATCCTCGATCCGCTCGCGGATCATCGGGTTGAGGATGCGTTCCTTGTGGTTGGTGTAGCCCCAGGCGAAGCGGCCCTTGACGCAGGAATGGCCGCGATTGGCCTTGCCGTCCTTGTACGGCACCATGCGGACGACTTCCTCGCCGCGCATCTCGGCCTTGAAGGCGCAGCCGACGCCGCAATAGGCGCAGGTGGTGACGACCGAGTGTTCGGGCTGGCCGATCTCGATCACGGATTTCTCGGTCAGCGTCGCAGTCGGGCAGGCCTGCACGCAGGCGCCGCAGGAGACGCATTCGGAGCCGAGGAAGCTCTCGCTCATGCCAGGCGACACGCGGCTGTCGAAGCCGCGGCCGGAAATCGTCAGCGCGAAGGTGCCTTGCACCTCCTCGCAGGCGCGGACGCAGCGCGAGCAGACGATGCACTTGGAGGGATCGTAGGTGAAGTACGGGTTGGACTCGTCCTTCGGCATCCAGGCGGCGTTGATCTCGCCGTGGGATTTCGCGAAGACGTGGTTCTCCCCGTCATAGCCGTAACGGACGTCGCGCAGGCCCACGGCGCCGGCCATGTCCTGCAACTCGCAATCACCGTTGGCACCGCAGGTGAGGCAGTCGAGCGGATGGTCGGAGATGTAGAGCTCCATCACGCCCTTGCGCAGCTTCTTGAGCCGTTCGCTCTGGGTGTGCACGATCAGGCCGGGCATGACAGGCGTGGTACAGGAGGCCGGCGTGCCGGCGCGGCCCTCGATCTCGACGACGCAAAGGCGGCACGAGCCGAATGCGTCGACCATGTCGGTCGCGCAGAGTTTCGGGATCTGGTGGCCGGCATCCATCGCCGCCCGCATGATCGAGGTGCCCTCGGGCACCGTGACCTGGTTGCCGTCGATGGTCAGCGTCACCATCGTTTCCGATTTCGAGCGCGGCGTGCCGAAGTCGATTTCTTCGATCAGAGACATTGTCGTTCTCCTATTCCGCGGCCTGAAGCGTGGTCGGGGCCGGGACGAAATCCTCCCGGAAGTGCTTCAGTGCGCTGAGCACGGGGTAGGGCGTGAAGCCGCCGAGCGCGCAGAGCGAGCCGAATTTCATGGTGTTGCAGAGGTCTTCGACGAGTGCGAGGTTTTCACTCACGCGCTCGCCCTTGATGATCTTCTCGATCGTCTCGACGCCGCGGGTCGAGCCGATCCGGCACGGCGTGCACTTGCCGCAGGATTCGATGGCGCAGAATTCCATGGCGAAACGCGCCTGCTTGCGCATGTCGACGCTGTCGTCGAACACGACGATACCGCCATGGCCGATCAGGCCGTCGCGCGCGGCGAAGGCCTCGTAGTCGAACGGGGTGTCGAACAGCGCGCGCGGGAAGTAGGCGCCCAGGGGACCGCCGACCTGCACCGCGCGGACCGGGCGGCGCGTGAACGTGCCGCCGCCGATGTCATCGACGAGCTCGCCGAGCGTCACGCCGAACGCCGTCTCGAACAGCCCGCCGTGGAGAATGTTGCCGGCGAGCTGGATCGGCATCGTACCGCGCGAGCGGCCCATGCCGAAATCGGCATAGGCCTTTGCGCCTTCGGCCAGGATGAAGGGGATGGCGGCGAACGACAACACGTTGTTGATCACGGTCGGCTTGCCGAACAGGCCGTGATGCGCGGGCAGTGGCGGCTTTGCGCGCACGAGGCCGCGGCGGCCTTCGAGGCTTTCCAGCAGCGAGGTCTCTTCGCCGCAAACGTAAGCGCCGGCGCCGACGCGCACCTCAAGATCGAAGCTGTATGTTGAGCCGCCGATGTTCGCGCCGAGATAGCCGTCGTGCTTCGCAGCCTGGATGGCCGCGTTCATCGCCTCGACCGCGTGCGGATATTCGCTGCGGATATAGATGTAACCCTTGGTCGCGCCGACGGTGATGCCGGCGGTCGTCATGCCTTCGATGACGAGGAAGGGGTCGCCTTCCATGATCATGCGGTCGGCGAAGGTGCCGCTGTCGCCTTCGTCGGCGTTGCAGACGATGAACTTGCGATCCGCTTTCGTCTGAGCGACCGTCTTCCACTTGATGCCGGTCGGGAAGCCCGCACCGCCGCGGCCGCGCAGGCCCGACGCGGTGACCTCGGTGAGGATCGCATCCGAGCCAAGCGAGAGCGCGCGCTCCAGGCCCTTGTAGCCGCCATGGGCGCGGTAGTCGTCGAGCGAGCGCGGGTCGATCACGCCGCAGCGCGCGAAGGTGAGGCGGGTCTGGCGCTTGAGCCAGGGGATCTCGTCGGTAGCCCCGAGCCGCAGCAGATGTGGCGTGTTGCTCGCGAGCGCGTCGAGTAGGGAGGGCACATCGGTCTCGGTCACAGGGCCGAACGCGATCCGGCCCTGCGGTGTCGCGACCTCGACCAGCGGCTCGAGCCAGTAGAGGCCGCGCGAGCCGGTCCTGACGATCTCGACGGCGATGCCACGCTTCGCTGCAGCCTGCTCCAGCGCCAGCGCGACCTCGTCGGCGCCGACCGCAAGCGCGCCCGCGTCGCGAGAGACATATAGACGGATGCTCATCGCTGCGCCTCCGCAACGAGAGCATCGATACGCTTTTCATCGAGCCGGCCGATGAGCCGGCCGTCGAGCATCGCGGAGGGCGCGGTCGCGCACAATCCGAGGCAGTAGATCGGCTCCAGCGTGACGCGATCGTCGGCCGTGGTGTGGCCGAGCGATACGCCGAGTTTTGCCTCCGCACGTGCCGCCAGCGCGTCGCCGCCCGCCGCCTGACAGGCCTCCGCACGGCAGAGCTTCAGCACGTGGCGGCCGGCCGGCTTGTGGCGGAAGTCATGATAGAACGTGAACACGCCATGCACTTCGGCGCGGGACAGATTGAGCGCCTGCGCCACCATGGGAATGGCTGCCCCCGGCACGTAGCCGAACGCCTCCTGGAGTGCGTGCAGGATCACCAGCGTCGCGCCTTCCTGCTCGCTGTGTTCGGCGATGATCTCGGCGCCGCGCGTTTCGTCCCAAGGCTCAAAAACCGCTGTCATTCTTCGTTCTCAACCAGAGCGTCTACTGATCGCAAACTATTTGGAATCGTTCGAAGATCAATAAAGCTGTCTCATGCTGCGATTGCGGATTCCGATCGATTTGCGATGGCAATCACTCGATTTGAAATTGAAATTGAAGCCGTCCGCCGGGCGGTTTTTGCGTGTTGGACGGGGGCGAGCATGCTAGCTTGCATGCCACCACACAATTCGAGGGGATGACCGGTTGCTCGACAAGCTTGAACTGTTGCTGGCGCTGGCGAAGGAGCGGCATTTCGGCCGGGCCGCTGAGGTGTGCGGCGTGACGCAACCGACGATGTCGACCGGGCTGAAGCAGCTCGAGGAGATCCTCGGCGTCATGCTGGTCCAGCGCGGCTCCCGCTTCCAGGGTTTTACGCCGGAAGGCGAGCGGGCGCTGGATTGGGCCCGGCGTATCGTCGGCGATGCCCGCGCGATGCGTGACGAGATCAACGGGCTGAAGCATCAGCTCTCCGGCGAGATCCGTATTGCCGCGATCCCGACCGTGCTCGGCATGGTCGCTGCGTTGACGACGCCGTTCCGCGCCAGGCATCCCGAGGTGCGCTTCAGTATCCGCTCCACGACCTCGTCCGAGGTGCTGGGGTTGCTCGAGAATCTCGAGGTGGATGCGGGGCTGACCTATATCGAGAACGAGCCGATCGGCAAGGTGCGCACCATCCCGCTCTACAGCGAGAGCTATCGTCTGCTCACCGCGCCGGATGGCATGTTCGGCGATCGCGAGACGGTGACGTGGAAGGAGGTCGGACAGGTGCCGCTGTGCCTGCTGACGCCCGACATGCAGAACCGCCGCATCATCGATCGCGCGTTACGTTCGGTCGGCGCGGAGGCGACGCCGACCTTGACGTCGAATTCGCTGCTCGTGCTGTTCACGCATGTGAAGACGGGGCGCTGGGCCAGCGTGATGCCGGCCAAACTCGCCGAGACGCTCGGCCTGTCCGATACGGTGCGCTCGATCCCGATCACCGATCCCGATGTCAATTACAGCATCGGCATGGTGATCCCGCAGCGTGATCCGATGACGCCGCTGATCGCGGCGCTGGTCAACGTCGCGCGGGAAGTCGCACCGTCGTTGCAATCGTAGGATTCAGGCCGCGGCCGATATTCCTGACGCCGACTTGATCGCGTCGCGGGGCAGGGTGACGCGCACGACGGTGCCGACCTCGAGCTTGGAGCGCAGCCGCATCGAGCCGCCATGGAGCTGAGCGAGCGAGCGGGCGATCGCCAGCCCCAGTCCCGAGCCATGATAGGTCTTGGTGAGCTGGCTCTCGACCTGCTCGAACGGGCGGCCGAGCCGCGTCAGTGAATGCGGCGCGATGCCGATGCCGGTGTCGGCGATCATCAGCACGATCCTGTCGTCGAGCTGCCGGCTGCGCACCACGATGCGTCCGCCGTCGGGCGTGAACTTCACGGCGTTGGAGAGCAAATTGACGATGATCTGTTTGGTGGCGCGGCGGTCGGCGACGACGGAGATGGATTTCGCGATGTCGGCGTCGAGCGTCAGGTGCTTGTCCTGCGCGCGGCCGGTGACGACCCGCAGGGATTCCGCCAGCGTCTGCGCCAGGTCGAGCTCTTCCATGTCGAGCTTCATGCGGCCGGCCTCGATCTTGGACATGTCGAGGATGTCGTTGATGACTTCGAGCAGGTAATGCCCGCTGGTCAGGATGTCGTGGCAGTATTCCTGGTACTTCTCCGAGCCGAGCTCGCCGAACATGCCCGAGCCCATGATCTCGGAGAAGCCGATGATCGCGTTCAGCGGCGTGCGCAGCTCGTGGCTCATATTGGCGAGGAATTTCGACTTGGTCTGGTTGGCTTCCTCGGCGCGGGTCTTCTCGCGCTGGTATTTCTCGGCGAGATCGGCCAGTTCGCCCGCCTGGCGCTCCAGGGCTGCCTGCGAGCGCTTGAGGTCGATGACAGTGGCGCGCAGGCGTAGATCGTTGTCGACCAGCTTCTGCTCGTGCTCCTTGATGCGGGTGATGTCGGTGCCGACCGAGACGTAGCCGCCGTCCTTGGTGCGGCGCTCGCTGATGTGCAACCAGCTGCCGTCGTCGAGCTGCGCCTCGAAGGTGCGCGCGCCGGGGCCCTGGCTCGCCGTCTCGTTATGCCGGGTGCGGACCTCGGGCATGCGGCCGACCTCGAGCACGGTCTCGTAGGAGGTGCCGGGGATGACGGCGCTGTCGGGCAGCTTGTGCAGGCGCTGGAAGTGCGAATTGCAGAGCACCAGGCGGTCGCTGGCGTCCCACAGCACGAAGGCTTCGGGAATGGTCTCGATGGCGTCGCGCAGGCGCAAATCGGCTTCGACAGTTCGCTCGGCGAGGCTCTTCTGCTCGGTGATGTCGACGGCGATCCCGATCAGGTGAACACTGGAGTCCGTCGCGCCGCTGGTCTTTTCGCAGCGGACGCGCAGCCAGATCCAGTGGCCGTCGACATGCTGCATGCGGAAGGTCTGGTCGATGTGGTCGATCTTCTCGGAGATGAGCTGGTCGGCGATCTCGAACAGGTCGATGTCGTCGGACTTCACCAGCGCGTTGACCTCGCCGAAGGTGAGGAGCTCGTTGCGGCCGTCGAGGCCGAGCATCGAAAACATCGACTGCGACCAGAAGATGCGGCCGCGCGACAGGTCCCAGTCCCACAGCCCGCAGCGACCGCGGTTGAGCGCGGTGTCGATCCGGCCGCGCACGGCGTCGTTGATCAAATCGCCCTCGCGGGCACGGGTGGACTGCCAGTGGAAGGCGAAGCCGAGGATCAGGACCACGAAGCCGGTGGTGGCCGACAGCGTCACCGACAGCGCGGCGTCCGAGCCCCAGATCGGCTCGTTGCGCTCCTGGATCACGGTGACGAAGCCGGGCAGCGACTTGATCTGCCGCGAGGTCGCCATCGCGGCGTTGCCGTTCGGCAGCGTCATGTCGGAGATGTTGCCGTCGCGCGGCGGCGCCGCCAGCAGTTGCGCCGTCGTGATTGCGTCGAGCAGGCGGTCGTTGCCCGAGGGATCGCTGTCGACCGGGATGCGGGCGAGGATGCGGCGGTCGAGTCCGGCCGAGGTGACGATGACGTGCCGGCCCGAGGCGGTGCCCCAGGATGGAATGAGGTCAGGCAGCAGCGCCGGCAGGCTCTCGATGTTCTTCAGCCGCTCCTGTCGCGCGGAGGTGAGGCGGTCGATGCGCTCGGCGAGCAGGTCAGCGAGCGCCGAGATGTCGTGGCGGATCACCAGCCGCTTCTGGCGCGTCTGGTCGACGACCTGCACGAACGCGCCGAGGCAGATCGTGATCAGGAACGCGATGATGAGCGTCGGCACGGCACGGCGCAGCGCAGGCTCCGCGATCAGGAGCCGATGATAGGCAGGTTTCGCGATCGATTGCGCCAATCCTTTGATCGAATCGGATTGGACGCACGCGTTCGCGGCGTCTGCACGCGACATGCCTAAAGCCCCCTGGAACCTGCTTGCAACTTGATTTTGGAAGCAGCCCCACATCGCTTCCGAATCATGGTCGATTTGAATCCAGATTTCGCGGGCTGTCGAGAGTCAACGAATCGTTAACGCGAATTTATTCTTATCCAACGCGCAGTTTGTGCGTCGCGCGTCCGCAAACTTACGTGCGCGGCGAGTCCGAAACGAGAACGTGTGACTCCTCGCACATTCTCTGTCACGCACGCGGCGGTTCGGCGTGACTGATGACGCGCTTCACGCTCGGGAACGCGCGCCGCAACGCGCGCTCGATCGCGTCGACATGCTCGTGCACTCTGATCACGCTCATCGACGGCTCGGCGCGGCAGTGGAAGTTGACGATCTCGCCGGCGTCGGTGTTGCGGACGCGGACATTGTGGATGTCGTGGATCTCGCCGCCGGCGGCATACTCTGTCAGGGCGGCGGCGATGGCCTGCACCCGTTCCGACGCGGCATCGACCCCGAACGGCAGTTCCGGTTCCAGCGGCTCGATGTGGACGTCGACCTCGACGTCCGCGCCGAACTCTTCCTGGATGTTGCGTTCCAGCGTGTTGGCGACCTCATGGGCGGCGTCGAGCTGCATCCCGGCGTCGACCTCGAGGTCGATGCTGACGATCAGCTTGGCGCCGAGATCGTGCACGGTGACGTGGTGGATGGCGAGGCCCGAATTGTGGGCGATGACCATGATGCGGTCGCGCACGGTCTCGTTGTCGCGCGCCACGGGGACTGCGGTGAAGGTGAGGTCGGTATCGCCGAAGGCCTTCTCGACGGCTGCTTGCGCGTTGCGCTTGATGTCCTCGACCCGGTCGATGGGGTAAGTCCGCGGCACCTTTGCGATCGTGTCGATGAACGTGGTGGCCCCGACCATGCGCACGCGGAGCCGCTCGACGCCAATCACACCCGGCACGCTGCGGATCGCAGCCGTGGCCGTCTCATGCGCGCCTTCCGGGGCGCGGTCGACCAGCGTCTGCACGGTCGAGCCGGCCATGCGCAGGCCGAGCAGGGCGATCATCACGGCCACGGCGGCGGCGGCGGCCGCGTCGCCCCACCAGAAGCCGAGACCGGCGAGGATCAGGCCCACGATCACGGCGAACGAGCCCATCACGTCGGAGGCGAAATGCAGCGCATCGGCGGCGAGCGCCTGGCTCCTGGTCTCCCGCGCGGCACGGTGCAGGGCACGGGCGCGCCAGAGATTGACGACGATGTCGATCACCAGCACCACGAACGGCACGGCCGAAATGGTCGGCGGTGCGGTTCCCTCGCGCAGCCGGCTGTAGGACTCGACCAGGATGCCGCCGGCGAGCACGTAGAGCAGGGCCGTGACGCCCAGTGCCGAGACGCTTTCGAGCTTGCCGTGGCCGTAATGATGCTCCTCGTCCGCCGGCTTGTCGGACACCCGCACCACCGCCCAGGTGATGATGGTGGCGACCAGGTCGATCGAGGAATGCAGCGCCTCGGAAATCAGCGCCAGCGAGCCGATCGCGATCCCGACCGCAAACTTGGCCGCCGCCATGCCGCCACTGGCGAAGATCGAGATCGCTGCGACCGAGGTCTTGTTGTGTTGGGAGCTCATGGCGGGGGATGTAGCAGGCCGCGGGTGAACATCAAGCGACGATCCACAGGCGTAGACGCTAGTGAGTTGCAGGAGCGGGATCCGCCTGGTTTTGTAGGGTGGGCAAAGGCGCGGAGCGCCGTGCCCACCATCTTTCGGGGACGCTGACGCATGGTGGGCACGCTTCGCTTTGCCCACCCTACTAGACCTAGGTCTTTGGCCCCAGGAATGTTACGGCACCGTCACGACGATCTTGCCCAGGTGCTTGTTCGCCTCCATGTGCTCGAACGCCTTGTCGATGTCGTCGAAGGCAAACACCTTGTCGATCGGCAGCTGCAGTTTTCGCGACTCGACCGCGCCCCATATGTCCTTGCGGACCTCCTCAAAAATCTCGCGGACCTCCTCGATGCTGCGGGTGCGGAAGGTGACGCCGACATAGTCGATGCGGCGCGCCGCGTGCAGGTCGAAGTTGAAATCGGCATGGGTGCCGCCGAGCCGGCCGACATTGACGATGCGACCCTTGACCTTGGTCGCCGCGAGGTTCTGGCTTGCGACCTTGCCCGAGACCTGGTCGACGATGAGATCGACACCTTCGCCGTTCGTCGCCTTCAGCACCTCGTCGACCCATGCGGGGTCGGAGGAATCGACCGCGAGGTCGGCGCCATACTCCTTCAGCCGGCCGCGGCGAGTGGCATCAGTCGAGGAGCCGATCACGAGCTTGGCGCCCTTGAGCTTCGCAATCTGCATCGCCATCAGGCCGACGCCGGAGCTTGCGCCCTGGATCAGCACGGCCTGCCCGGGCTGCACGCCGCCGATGGTGACGACGGCGTTGTGCATGGTCGCGAGCGCGACGGGCAGGGTGGCGGCTTCCTCGAAGTTCATGTTCGAGGGCGCGCGGAACAGCCGGCCGTGATCGGCCAGCGTGTATTCGGCAAACGCCGCGCCGCCCGAGCCCATGATACGGTCGCCGACCTTGACGCCCTTGGCATCCGGTCCGAGCGCGGCGACCTCGCCGGCCCATTCCATGCCGAGCACGGTGCCGGCGCCGCCGGCCGCACCATGGGCGTGGCCCTTGCGCATGCCGGTGTCGGCGCGATTGAGGCCACAGGCGCGGACCCGGACCAGCACCTGCGTGCCTTCAGGCTTTGGTTGAGCGACGTCAGAAATCGTAGCGCCACCAGGGCTGTAGACATAAGCCTTCATGAATTGCTCTCGCTTCTTGCAGTGATTATTCCGCGGCCTGCGCCGTCGGATGAATGATCATGCCTTCGAGCCGGCTGCGGATGATCGCCTCGGCTTCGCGCACGATGCGGGAGATCAGTTCGGCGCAGGTCGGGATGTCCTGGATCAGGCCCTGGACCTGGCCCGCCGACCAGATGCCTTCGTCCGAGTTGCCGGTCGCGTAGACCATCTTGCCGCGGGCGCCTGCGACGAGCTCGCGGATATCCTCGAACTTGGCGCCTTCCTTCTCCATCGCGACGACCTTGGTCGAGATCTCGTTCCTGGCGACGCGGGAGGTGTTGCGCATGGTGCGGAAGATCAGCTCGGTCTCGCGCTCGTCATTGGCGACGATCTTCTCCTTGATGAGCTGATGAATGGGGCTCTCTTGGGTCGCCATGAAGCGCGTGCCCATGTTGATGCCTTCGGCGCCCAGCGCCAGTGCGGCGACCAGGCCGCGGGCGTCGGCAAAGCCGCCGGAGGCGATCATCGGGATCTTGATCTTGTTGGCGGCAGCCGGGATCAGGATCAGGCCGGGGGTGTCGTCCTCGCCGGGATGGCCGGCGCATTCGAACCCGTCGATCGAGATGGCGTCGACGCCCATGCGCTCGGCCGAGAGCCCGTGACGGACGCTGGTGCATTTGTGCACGACCTTGACGCCGTGCTTCCTGAACTCGTCGACATGCTCCTGCGGCTTGTTGCCGGCAGTTTCGACCACCTTGATGCCGCTCTCGATGATGGCGGCGCGATATTCGGCATAAGGCGGCGGCTTGATCGCGGGCAGGATGGTGAGGTTGACGCCAAACGGCTTGTCGGTGAGATCGCGGCAGCGGGCGATCTCCTTCCTGAGGTCCTCCGGTGTCGGCTGGGTCAGCGCCGTGATGAAGCCGAGCGCTCCGGCATTGGCGACGGCGGCGACCAGCTCGGCGCGCCCGACCCATTGCATGCCGCCCTGGACGATCGGGTGCTCGACACCGACGAGCTTGGTGAACCGTGTCTGCAGCATGATCTGTTTCCTCCGCCTGTGTGGCGCTCTGTTATCGTTTGATGGCGGCAGGATGCCGCCGGGGTCGGGAAAAGTCTATTGCGCCGGCGTGCGGTGGAGGCGGGGCGATCATGCGAGGAGTGGGGGGATTCCGCAGGGCGGATAATTGAGGTGGTAGCACCGGGTGGCGCGAGGTTTTTTGTGCGCCGCTGCTTCAACACCGACGGAGGATGAGGAGCTTTCGGAGACCATCAACTTGCATTTCCGTCGCAAGGCATGCCTCCGCCCTCTCGCGGCGCATTCGCCCGAGCTTTGCCTGGTCGCATTACCCTTGCGGTAACAAGGGCGCAGGGAAGGCCGGGCGCCGGCTGGCACCCGCAGGTCCGTGCGCGACAGAAATGCACACGGGGTGGACCACAGGTTCGCCGGATCGCCCGGCCTTCCCTGCGCGATGGTTTTAACGTGTCCTTCGTGCTCTCCCCGGGGAGCGATGCACTATTGCCCCCGTCGCCATGCAGATGACTGATGCGCGCGCCCGGTTGGACCGCCACATCACCGCAGGACTTGACGCACAGACCCCGGGCGTCAGGACCACACGACTTGTTCGTCCGCGCACGTCCTCGCTGGGCCTTCGGGAGCTGGCGTGTGCTCACACCCGAAGCCATGCGAAGACGCTTTCGGCATCGTGTCGTAGGCACGAAAGCCATTGCTCACAGCCGAAGCCGCCCTGCAATGCCGCTCGCGCCCGACGCCGTCGCGTCCATCGCTGCCCAACCCGCGGTTCGTGACGATCGCGATCCGCCCCTTGTCCCGGGTCAGGGTATCGCGTACGTACGACAAATCCGAATTTCGGTAAAGTGGAATATTTTGGCGAACTGGGATTGACAGGCGGGTGGGAAATTTGTGCGGGTGTTTTGCCCGACGGGCACTCCGCCAATCCATCGTGCCCAATTGCTTCGGCATCGTCATTGCGAGCGCAGCGAAGCAATCCAGACTTTACCCGTGGAGGGACTCTGGATTGCTTCGCTGCGCTCGCAATGACGGCGTCGCGTGGTGCGCCCTGGCGGGCTCTACTCCGCCGACAGCCGCACCATCTGGCGGCCGCCGTTCATTTCCTTGAGGCTGTTGACGAAGTTTTCCGGCCGCTGCCAGCGGTAGGGGACCTTCAATCCCATGTACTCGGCGATGTCGCCGATGAAGCCGGTGCAATTGGTGGTCTCGGCATTCCAGACCGGCGAGCTTGCCTGCAATTTCTTGATATAGGCAAACACGCGCTTGGCGTCGGCTTCGTTCAGATAGACGCGGTAGTTTGCGGTCAGGTAGTCCGGGTCGAGATCGCCGTAGCTTGCGCCGGTCTCCGCCGGCACCCAGGTCAGGTGGCCGAGCACGTAAGCCCAGGTGTCGCCGGACGGCGTCAGGCCCGCGACCTCGACGGCGCGCTCGCTGGTCTTGCCGTACCAGACGAAGGCGTGGCCCCAGCTCGCGGCCGTGCGGGCGCGGAAATCGACGTAGTACGGACCTTTCTCCGCGCGCGCGACCGCGCGCCTAGTCGCTTGCGGCGCCGGCCGTGATACGGCGTCGGTCGTGGCAAGCGCGTTTGCCTCAGCAACGCGCTTGTTCGCTTCGTGGGCCGAGGCGGAGGGTGTCGTGCACGCGAGCATGGCCGCGAGCGCGAATCCCGCAAGGATGCAGGGTCCCGATCGATCAGGTTTGTTCGTCACGCTATGCCCCTCGACTGTCAGCCACTCACGCAGAGTCTACGCTTGCTTCTGCCCGTATTTCGCTGCGCGTCAGTAGCGCGCCGCGACGGGGCCGGGCGCCTTGCCGATCGGGGCCTTTCCAACCGGGCTCTTGCCAATCGGCATCTTGCCGATCGGCGCCTGCTCGGAATAGACGGGAACGGGCTGGCGGCGCGGCAGATCCGCAGCATTCGCAGCCGTCACCAGAGTAAGCGTAGCACCCACGACAAATACAATCTTCTTCACAGTCATACCCCTAGAAGGTTTGGTCCAAACACGGCACCGCCGTGCCCCCAGACACGCCCCACAGAAGGGCGGCCGAATGCGTCCACAGTGCGGCATCCGCGCGACATGTTGGCGGCATCTGCCGGGCGCGCGGAGACGTGATGTGTCTGAATGTTTGGCCTTCGCGCCCCTCGTTGGTCAGTGATCGGCGCTGAGGCGGAAATGCATCTCGATCTTCGCCGGTGACGCATCGCCCGCCACGCGCCAGGGCGAAAAGCCAGGGGTGGGATCAGGATCGGAGGGGAGATCGATCGGCCAGCTCTGCGTCGGCGAACCCGGAAGCGTCAGGCTGACGGCGCGGTGACGCGTTTTGTACGTCAACGACGTGGAGGCAATGATCGCTTTGTGCTCGCCTTCATGCGCGCGCCAGTTCGGAGGCAAATCGGCATTGGCATACCCTGTCGCTTCCTCGACCTCGATGTGCACATCCTCCGCCTTGTCCGGCAGCGTCATACCGGCGGGAAGGCGAAACTCGATGTGGAGCGTCATGTAGCCGTGACTGAGATAGGGCGAGCGGATGAGTTCGTACCAGCCCCAATAGCCAAGGATTGCCGCGATGAGCAGTACGGTGAGAGCAAAGGGCGCAGAGAGCCGCGTGGTGTGATGAGGCGTAGTGTCGGAGGTTTCCGTGGGCGGCTGTGGCGTTGCATTCCGGACCAGGCCGAAGCGCACGAACAGCCAGATGCCGGCGATCAGGCCAACCACACCGCCGATCGGACCGATGTCGAAGAAGGCGCCCATGGCTATGCCGCCATCGCGGTCTGGCCCGGCCAGCGCGATCACCAGTGCGGCAAGGGCGGACCAGCCGGCGAGCGCGCCGAGCAGGGCGGAGAGGAGGCCGAGGATCAAGCGCATGTCCGGATTGGTCGCGCGGATCGGGATCGCGGTTCGAACCATCCCGAAGGATCGGGTGCCTTCACCCGATCTTGTTCAGGCTGTTCCGGATCGTCGAGAAGATGCCGCCGATGTCTTTTCGCAAGCCGTCGAGCGCGTTGAAATTGTCGAAGATGCGGGCGAGGCGGTCTTCGACCTCGCGCTTGCTCTTGGTCAGCGCGTCGACGCGCGAGGCGAGGCTGACGTCGCCGCTCGCCTCGATCTCGCCGACGGTTTTGGCGAGGAGGTCGCGCGTGGTGCCGACGTCCGCGATCAGGGCCTCGATGCCGAACACGGGAGCCTTCAGCGGGACGAGGTCGGCCTGGGACTTCGACAGCTCCGTCTTGAAGGCGTTCAGCGTCGCCAGCGTCTCCTGTAACGCGCCGAGGCGCTGGCGCGACTGGAGAACAAAATCGTTCAGCGCATTCTGGCGGTCGGCAAGCGTCTTTCCGTCGGCGTCGGTCTCGACACCGGCGAGTGAGCGTTCGAGCTGGGCCTGGCGCTGGCCGAGCTCTTCGAAGTCGAGCCCGATGCCTTTCAGGATGTGGAAGCTGTCGTCGATGCGGGCCAGGCGCTGCTCGATCTCCATCTTGTTCTTCGACAGCGTCTCGACCCGGATGCCGAGTGGCGCTTCGCCGCCGGTTTCGAGCTCGTCGACGCTCTTGGCGAGGCGCTCATGACTGAGGCCCAGCTCGCCAATCAAGGCATTGAGGCCGGCGTCCGACGCGCGCAGCGGCACCAGCTCGGCGTGGGACTTCGCCAGATCTTCCTTGTACTGGTTCAGGGTCGCAAAGGTGCCCTGGACGGTGCCGACCCGCGACAGCAGCGTCGCTACGTCGCGCGCGATGTCCTTGAGCCGGTCGGCGAGATTGTTCTTGCGGTCGTCGGTCTCGAGGTCGTGCAGCGAGCGTTCGAGCTGGTTCTGGCGGTCGCGGATCTCGGTGAAAACCGGCTCGACCGCGCGGCGCTGCTCGGCGACCTTGCCGACCATGTCGCGCAGCTCCTGCTGGCGGCGGCGGATTTCGGCGAGCTGGTCGTGCATGTCGGTGGATTCGTTGCGGCCCCGCTGCAGCAGGGCGCGCTGCTCGGTCTCGCCCAGCTTGTCGTGGAGGGCGGAGACGGCCTCCCGGGGATCGCTCTCGATCAGGTGCTGGACGGTGGCGTCGAGGTGGTTCTGCAGGGCGTGGGCGACGACGACGTCCTCGCGGGTCTTCTTGAGGCGGTCGCGCAATGTGTCGAGGCGCCGGTCCTGGCGCGAGAGCCGCCAGGCGGAGGCGCCGATCAGTGCCAGCGCCAGGGCCAGGATCGCGCCGGTCGCAAACCGCTGCGGGACAGGCAGGCCTCCGAACCAGGCAGGCAGGTGGCCGACATCGTAACCGAGCGCCTGCTGGGCGAAGATCCCGATGGCGGTGAGGAGAACAAACCAGGCAACCAGGAAAAACAGCCACATCGTGACTTCCTCACGCCGGCACACATTATCGCCATAATTGCTATTGGAGAGCGGAACCGAGATCAAGGGCGGCGGGGGCTTGCTGGATAGGTCCGGTCGCACGATCCACGGCTGAATGCGTCAGCCGATCGGCGGACGGGCGGTGGGTGCCGGGGGTCCAAGGTTGGACGGAGTGTTCCGTAGCTTGGATGGAGCGAAGCGCAAGCCGAGTTCTGCAAGCCTTGAGGGCCGGCCCCGGATTTCGCTTCGCTCCATCCGGGCTACCGCACCGCTTTGGTGGCTACAGCCGAAACTCGTTGGTCAGCTCGCCGATGCCGTCGATCGCGACGGTCACAATGTTCACCGGCTCTTTCATTACGCCGACGCCGACCGAGGTGCCGACGGCAATGAGGTCGCCGGGGAGCAGGGTCATGTCGTGGGAGATCCTGCTGACCAGCTCCTGCACGGAGAAGATCATGTCCGATAGCGGATAGTTCTGCCGCTCCGCGCCGTTGAGGATGGTGCGGACCACCAGCTTTGCCGGATCGAGACCGGTGGCGATGACGGGGCCGAACGGGCCGTAATCGTCGATGCCCTTGGCCCGCGCCCATTGCGGGAACGTGGGATCGCTGGTCAGGATGTCGTTGGCAGTGATGTCGTTGACGCAGGTGTACCCGAAGATGAAGCTGTCCGCCTCCGCCGGAGACACCCGGGCGCAGGTCTTGCCGATGACGATGCCGAGCTCGCCTTCATACGTGGTCTTACCGTCGTAATAAGAGGGACGGCGGATCACCGCGCCTGGCGTCGTAATGCTGGTGGTGGCCTTCAGGAGGTAGAGCGGCTCCGGCGGCTCGGGCTGGCTGAGCTTGGCCGCGAGCGCGTGAAAATTGTTCCAGAGCGCGACGATCTTGCTGGGCGCGCAGGGCGCGAGCAGCTCGACCTCGGACAGCGCCAGCGTCTTGCCGGTTGCGGCATGACGGCCGAACATCTCGCCCTCATGCACGCTGATGCCTGACGAATTCAGCGTGCCGAAGCCGGTCGCACCGCTATTGCGGAAGCGGAGCCATTGTTTGATCTCGCCAGCCATCACGCCACCGCCAGTGCGCGCGGATCCGATCGTGTCGAGATGCCGTCGTAGAGACCGGCGATGCGGGCGCGCTGGGTCACCATCGCCAGCACTGAATCGAGCGCGGGAGTGGCGATGCCGGTGAGGCGGCCCATCTCCTGCACGACGGTGACGAGCGGGTCGATCTCCATCGGGCGGCCGCGCTCGAGATCCTGGAGCATCGAGGTCTTGTGCGCGCCGACCTTGCGGGCGCCTTCGATCCGGCGCTCGACGTCGACGCGGAATTTGACGCCGAACGTCTCGGCGATGCCTTGCGTCTCCATCATGATCGCGCGCGACAGCGCGCGGGTGGCCGGATCGGTGCAGATCACGTCGAGTGTTGCATGGGTGAGTGCGCTGATCGGGTTGAAGCAGACATTGCCCCACAGCTTGAGCCAGATCTCGTCGCGGATGCGGTCGAGCACCGGCGCTTTCAGCCCGGCTGCGACGAAGAGATCGGCGAGGCGTTGCACGTCCGGGGTGGTCTCGCCGGAGGGCTCGCCGAGCGGAAAATTGTTGCCGTAGACGTGACGGATCACGCCGGGCGCCTCGATCTCGGTGGCGGGATAGACGATGCAGCCGATGGCGCGCTCGGCGCCGATTTCGCGCCACTGCCGTCCGCCGGGGTCGATGCTCTCCAGCGTCGAATTCTCGTATTGGCCGCCATGCTTGTAGAAGTACCAATAGGGGATGCCGTTGACGGCGGTGACGATGCGGGTGTGGGGTCCGAGCAGCGGTTGCATTGTCTCGATCACGCCGGTGATCGAGTGCGCCTTCAGCGTGATGATGATGTAGTCCTGCACGCCGAGCTCGGCCGGATTGTCTGTGCAGCGCGGATGCACGGTGTGCTTCTCCTCGCCCGCGAGCAGCGTCAGGCCGCGCTCGCGCATCGCGGCAAGGTGCGCGCCGCGTGCGACCAGGCTGACGTCGGCGCCCGCGCGCGCGAGCTGAACCCCGAGATATCCGCCGATTGCGCCGGCGCCGTAGATGCAGATCTTCATGGAATCCTCGCGGAGCAGCGGAAGCCGGATTTCGGGACGAAAGATCCGGTCCGGCTCGGAAGGGTCCGAGCCGGGGCCGGTAGTCGCAGGGGAAGTGAGGCGCTTTAAGCTGCTTGCGGCGTGCCGTTGAGTGCTTCGTCGATGACGGCCGCGATGTCGCGCATGCTGATGACCGAGACGAGGCTGTAATCGTCGATGACAGGCAGGTGCCGGATGTGATTCCGGTTCATCAGATGGCGGACGTGCTCGATCGTGTCGCTCGAGGTGCAGGACACGAGTTGCTGCACCGAGACGAGCTGCGAGACCTTGACGTTGACGGCATTGGCGCCGTGCTCGGCAACCGCGCGCACGACGTCGCGTTCGGTGAACATGCCGACCGCGGTATTGCCCTCGGAGCGGACCACGTCCTTCACGACCAGTGCGCTGATATTGTTGGCGCGCATCAGCTTGGCGGCGATACCCACCGTTTCGTTCATTCGCACCGTGACAACGCGCGGTGTCTTCTTGCGCAGAATGTCTCCGACCAGCATTGCAACCTCCCTGGGTGAATGATGAGGCGAGTGTGGTATACATAATGCCAATCGTCAAGCATTCGGTTTGGCTGATCCGAAAATTCTTGCGGCAGCAATGCTGACATTTGTCGTGAGCCAAAAAGAAAGGGGCGCATCGCTGCGCCCCTGTCTCACCCGTGCAAGGTGCGGGTTCGTTATGCCGTCTCGGTCTTGGCGTTCCCCGTCGCGGCGTTGGCGCTCTCGGCTTCCTTGCCGAGAATGAAGGAGCGGCGCATCGGCTTGATCACGAACAGTGCCATCAGGGCCGCCGTCGCGTTCAGCGCCACCGCGACCACGAACACGGCCTTCCAGCCATAGGTGGCCGAGATCACGCTCGCGAGCGGAACGAGCAGGGACGCCGTCCCCTTCGCCGTGTAGAGCATGCCGTTGTTGGTGGTTGCGAACTTCGAGCCGAAGGTATCGCCGCAGGTCGCGGGGAACAGCGAGTAGATCTCGCCGAACACGCCGAAATAGACCGCGGTGGCGAGCACGAAGACGACGGGCACGTGGCCATAGGCCGACAGCGTCAGCAGCATCAGCGCGGCGGTGCCGAAGGCGATGAACATGGTGTGTTCGCGGCCGATCGTGTCGGAGACGAAGCCGAAGAAGGGCCGTCCGAAACCGTCGAAGATGCGGTCGAGCGAGATCGCGAACGTCAATGCCGCCATCTGGAAGCCGGCAAGCGTGACCGGCGTGTCGGCGATCTTGAAGTCGTGCGCGATCGGAGCGATCTGCGCCGCGGTCATCAGGCCCCCGGAGGCGACCATGACGAAAACGAGATACATGACCCAGAAAATAGGGGCGCGCAGCACCTGGGGCGGGGTGAAGTCGATCTTGGTCTGCGGCAGATTGAGCTGCTTCTTCTTCGGCGGGATCGAGATCCGCGGCGGCTGGATGAAGAAGGCGAGCACGAAGACGATCACGCCCTGGCCGATGCCGAAGGTGAGAAACGCGTGCTGATAGCCGCTCGTCGCGATCATGGTCGCGATCGGCACGACGGTGAGTGCAGCGCCTGCGCCGAAGCCGGCGGCGGTCGCACCGGCGGCAAGGCCCCGGCGATCGGGAAACCATTTCAGCGCGTTGCCGACGCAGGTGCCGTACACCGCGCCCGCGCCCATGCCGCCGATGATCGCGGCCGCGTAGAGCAAGGTGAGGCTATCGGCGTAGGAATTGAGAATCCAGGACAGCGCGATCATGACGCCGCCGAACATGATGACGATGCGCGGGCCGTATTTGTCGACGAACCAGGCCTCGATCGGCACCAGCCAGGTTTCGGTGACGACGAAGATGGTGAAAGCGAGCTGGATCGCGGCGCGTCCCCAATGGTGCGCGTGATCGATCGGATCGACGAACAACGTCCAGCCATATTGCAGGTTGGCGATCATCGCCATGCAGACGATGCCCATGACCAGCTGGAGCCAACGGAAACCTGTGCGGAGAGGCGCGGCCGTGACAGCGCCATCGGTGCTGGAAATCATCAAGAACCTCCCAAGCGCCTGTCTGTTTCGACACCGGTCGCAAGATGACCTGATGTCGCAATATTGTGGCGTATCGTCGCAAGCGCGGTGGCGAGCTTGGTATACCATATTCCAGATTGCAAGCCCTATCTTGGCGCGCCACTGACAAAATATGCGGGGTTCCGCTTGGGAACGGCGGACTCGTGAAAACTTCGCGCACAACGAAAACGCCCGGCCGCGAGGCCGGGCGTTTTGCACGAGAAGGCGCTTTTGGAGTGCGTCAGACGGTCGATTGCGCGACCACCACCTTGCGCCAGGGCTTGAGCACCGCGATCGCCAGCGCCGAGGCCAGGATGTTGGCGCCGGCCGCGATGATGAACACGTTGTCCCAACTGCCCGACGATTGCTGCATGTAGTTGCCGATCGGGACCAGCAGCGCGGCCGTACCCTTCGCGGTGTAGAGCAGGCCGGCATTGGTGGTCGCGAACTTGGCGCCGAACGTGTCGGTGCAGGTCGAGGGGAACAGCGAGTAGATCTCACCCCAGGCGAAGAACACGAAGCCCGAGAGCAGCACGAACCAGAGCGGATCGTGGCCCCAGAGGTAGAGCATCCAGATGCCAATACCTTCCATGCCGAAGGCGATGAACATCGTGTTCTCGCGGCCGATCATGTCGGAGATCCAGCCGAAGAACGGACGCGTCAGGCCGTTGAGCACGCGGTCGATCGTGGCCGCGAAGGTCACCGCGGTCATTGTCACCGCCATCAGCGTGACCGGCACGTTGTCGATCTTCCAGTCGGCCGCGATCGGCTTCAGATTGGCCGTCACCATCAGGCCGCCGGCACCGACGATCACGAACATGAAGTACATCAGCCAGAAGATCGGCTGACGCAGCACTTCGGTCGGCTGATAGTTGCGGCGGGTCTGCTGCAGATTGGCGTTCACGACCGCGTTCGGCACCTGACCTGCTTTCGGCGCGAGCAGGAAGAAGGCGAGAATGCAGATGATGATGCCTTGTCCGAGGCCGAAATAGAGGAAGGTGGTCTGGAAACCGCTGTCCTTGATCATGGCCTGGATCGGCGCGACGGTCAGCGCGGAGCCTGCACCGAAGCCCGCGGCCGTGATGCCCGCGGCAAGACCGCGCTTATCCGGAAACCACTTCAGCGCGTTGCCGACGCAGGTGCCGTAGACGCCGCCGGCGCCGATGCCCGCGATGATCATGCCGAGATAGTAGCCGTTGAGCGTGGTCGCCTGCGCGTTGATCGCCCAGCCGGCGGCGCAGAGCACGCCGCCGACCAGGACGACGAGGCGCGGACCGTATTTGTCGACGAACCATCCTTCGATCGGCACGAGCCAGGTCTCGAACAGCACGAACAGCGTAAAGGCCCATTGGATCGACGCACGATCCCAGCCGAACTTCTTCTGAATGTCGGGGACGAAGAACGTCCAGCCGTATTGATAGTTGGCGATCATCACCATCGCCGCGACACCGACTGCCAATTGCGCCCAGCGATACGTGTCGCTAACGCGCGCGGCTGTCGGGGCGGTTGCTTGCACCATGTCCGTCATAAAGCCTCCCGTGGCGCCTCTCATTTTTCTGCGAGCGCTGGAACGGCATTCTTGTATGCATTATGCCAAGCTTCAAGCGCTGGTCCGGTCACCGTGCGCAAATGCCGCAGGACCTTGCCCGGTTGCGGCTGTGACTCAGGACAGCACAAGTAGAAATGGCCCCGTCATCCGGGGCCATTCATCAAAAGTCGTATGCGGACTGATCTAAAACCGTCTCCCGCTGCGCGCGCAGGCGCGGGAGGCTGCCCGGCCTACAGGCCGAAGCGCGGCAGGTCGCCGTTGTGATTCGAGATCTTGGCGCTCGCCATCAGGAGGCGGTCGATCGTGGCCATCAGGCGGGCGAACAGCGAGGAGGAGGGCGCGAGAGCGACGGAAGCGGTCTTGGACATCGGAAATCCCTTTCTTGAGACGGTCAGTAGTGCTGTCTCATTTCGAAAGGGAATTTATGTATACCAGATGCCAATGTCTATGCATGCCATTGCATAGCAGCATTTAGCTCTTCGCATTGCAGCATAATGATCCGTTAAATGGGCCGATTTGAGCGGGATATGCCCAAAACCGGCCGAAACTGAACCATTTGACCGTCGATGTCCACAAACGGAGCCTTGGCAGCGGGGCACGAAGCCGTTAGTGGTCTGCCCCTTCCAATCATCTGTCAGAGTGGTTCATGTCGAGCGCCTCGCCCGCCGTCTCGATCGGCATCGATTTTGGGACCAGCAACACGGTCGTGGCCCTTGCGGCGGACGACCGCCGGGTTGAGGCCATCCGCTTCGACCATGGCGGACAGCGCCACAGCGTCTTCGTGTCGGCGCTGTGCTTCTGGGAGGACCGGCCGGGCGCCGGCGCCCAGGCCGAAGGCGGCCCGTGGGCGATCGAGCAGTTCCTCGAAGGCCGCCATGTCTACCGCTTCCTCCAATCGTTCAAGACCTTCGCCGCGAGCTCCAGCTTCAACACCACCCAGGTGTTCCGGCAGCGCTACAAGTTCGAGGATATTTTGGCGGCGTTCCTGCGGACGCTGGCGCGCCATGGCGGCGATAAATTCGGCTTCGAGACGTCCACCGTCACGGTCGGTCGCCCCGTCCGCTTCGCCGGCGGCAATCCCGACGAAGCGCTGGCGATGCAGCGCTACCGCGCCGCGTTCGAGCGCCTTGGGGCCGGCCACGCCCGCTACGTCTACGAGCCTGTCGGAGCCGCGTTCTCCTTCGCCCGCCGGCTGGAGCGCGATGCGACCGTACTGGTCGCGGATTTCGGCGGCGGCACCAGCGATTTCTCGGTGATGCGGTTCTCGCGTGCCGGCGGCGCCTTGCGCGCCGAGCCGCTCGGCCATGCCGGCATCGGGATTGCGGGCGACACGTTCGATTACCGCATCGTCGATCACGTCGTCTCGCCGCGGCTGGGCAAGGGCTCGAGCTTCCGCTCGTTCGACAAGGTGCTGCCGATCCCCACGGGCCACTACACCAACCTCGCGCGCTGGCATCAGCTCGCGATGATGAAGAGCAACGGCGACCTGCGCGAACTCAGGGAGCTTGCGCGCACCGCGGTGAAGCCGGCTCTGCTCGAGGATTTCATCACCATCGTCGATCTCGACCTCGGCTTTTCGTTGTACCGCGCGGTGTCCGACGCCAAGGTCGCACTGTCGGCGCAGGATCAGGTGGAGTTCCGCTTCAAAGGCGGCGGCGTCGACATCGGCTCGACCATCACGCGGAAGAATTTCGAAGCCTGGATTGCCGACGACATCGCGAGGCTCGGGGCTACCGTCGACAAGGTGCTTGGCGAAGCCGGCATTACCGCGCGCGAGATCGAGAAGGTGTTCTTGACCGGCGGCACGTCCTTCGTGCCCGCCGTTCGAAAGCTGTTCGCCGAGCGGTTCGGCAACGAACGGCTGATGTCAGGCGACCAGTTCGAGTCGATCGCCTATGGCCTTGCGTTGATCGGACATAGCCCGGATCCCGACCGCTGGACCGCAAGCGGCGGGATTGCGCCGAAGGCAGGACCGTAGCCTACGGTCACGCGGCCGCCCCTAAATCCCGTCCGGTCGCTATTGCTTGATCTCAGGCTCGACGAGCTTCGCCAGATTGCGCAGCGATTCCTGCCAGCCGAGATAGCAAGCCTCCGGCGGGATGACGTCGGGGATGCCGGCCTGCGTGATATCCAGCTCGGTGCCGACGGATACTTTCTTCAGGATCACGGTGACCTGGATCTCGCCCGGCAGATTGGGGTCGTCGAACCTGTCGGTGTAGCGGAGACGTTCGCCGGGGACGAGCTCGAGATATTCGCCGCCGAAGGCGTGGTTGTTGCCCGTCGTGAAGTTGCGGAACGACATCTTGAACGTGCCCCCGACCTTCGGCTCGAAATGATGGACGGTGCAGGTGAAGCCGTTCGGCGGAAGCCATTTCGCCAGCGCATCCGCCTCCAGGAAGGCGCGATAGACTTTCTCCGGGCTGGTCGTGAGAACGCGGTGCAGGCGGACAGTGCTGGGCATGATCATTTTCCTCATGAATCGCCGGGCTCGACGTCAGCGTCTATTGCCCGTTCATGTCTAGATGACGGACGAGATACCCCCGATCCGACAGGGCGTTTCGAATTTTTTGATGGATGAGGGGCAGACTGCCGCCACGTCCTGCGGCGTCATGGTGAATGCCAGCTTTGTAACAGCGGATCGTCGGATTGTTCCGTCGGCCTGCGGCGTGAGGCGCGACGGCGAAAGCTGGCGGGCGATCACGCGCTCGACTGCATCGGTTGCACTTATTGATCGAGCCGAATCTGCGCGGCTTTGACAATGTCCTGCCAGCGCGCGATCTCTTCGGTCATCCGCCGCTTGAGCGGTTCGGGGCCTCGCTGGTCCGGCGGTGGCAGGATCAAGCCTACCAGTTCGAGCCGTCTCCGCACGCCGTCATCGTCGAGCGCTGCGCGAAGCGCATCCGAGAAGCGGTCGCGAATGGCGTCGGGAGCGCCTTTCGGCAGGTAGAACGCGAACCAGCTCGATGCGACAAACTGTGGAAGTCCTGCTTCCCTCGCCGTCGGCGTGTCCGGCAGTTGCGGAACCCGTGCGGGCGCCGAAACGGTCAGAAAACGCAGATTGTTGTCACCCAGGAAGGGAAGAACGTCGCCCAATAGTCCACAGCTGAAGTCGCTGCGGCCCGCGATCAGGTCGGTCATCGCCAGCGCTGATCCGCGATATGGCACCTCCACCGGCTTGAATCCGATCACGGAGGTGAACAGCAGACAGCTGATGTGGCTGATCGAACCGACACCCGCATGGCCCAAGGTGAGGTCCGGGCCACGCGCCTTGGCGATCGCGATGAACGACGCCATGCTTTCGGCGCCGAGGTCGCGGCGAGCGACGACCAGGATCGGCGTTTCCGCGACCAGACCGATCGGCGTGAAATCAACCAGCGGATCGTAACGGAGATTCGGATACAGCGCGACCGATGCAGCATGCGTCCCGACGTGACCGCTGACGAGCGTATAACCGTCGGGCGCGCTTTTCGCGACGCGCGTTGAGCCGGTCGTGCCGCCCGCCCCGGCGACGTTCTCGACAATGATCGGCTGCCCAAGTTTTCGCGCCATGTGTTCGGACACGATCCGGCTCATCACGTCGTTGGGGCCGCCAGCCGCGAACGGGACGATCAACGTGATTGGCCGTGACGGGAACGGCGACTCGGCCTGTGCCGCATTCAACATTGTCAGCACCGCAGCTGCGACGAGGCCCATGCGCTTGCGCTTCAAAATCATATGGCCTCACTCCGCATCAATGGCGTCGCCTTGCACCGCCGCGAGAACACGATCGACCTCACGGCCGGACAGGCCGATGTATCGGGCCGGATCCGCAGCCGCCTCGATCTCATGGGGCGCGATGTGGGCCGTCACGGCCGGATCGCGCGAAAGGCTCTGGGCTAGTGTCAGCCCCGAGGCGATGGCGTGCGTGCATGCCGCACTCACCATTTCGTGCGCATGATGGCGCCCGACGTGCGGAGCCAGCGCCATCATGACGGCCTCGGCGGCGATGAGACCCTGCGTCCGCCCGAGATTGGCCTGCATCACATCGGGCCTGACGACCAGTCCGCTGCAGAGGCGAACAGCGTTATCCATGGCCCGGGAGACCAACGCGAACGCTTCCGGCAGCAGCAACCATTCGGCTTGCCACGGTCCCGTCGCCCGCTCGTGGTCGTGGACCGAAGCGTCGAGCATGGCGCTTGCGAGCCGGCGCAGCGACGGTCCGGTGCTGAGAATTTGCTCGCAGATGATCGGGTTACGCTTGTGCGGCATGGTGCTGGACGCGCCATGGCCCTGACCGCCTGGCTCCAGCAGTTCGCCGACCTCAGTCTGCGCCATCAAGACGACATCGGTCGCGATCTTGCTCAGGGTCGCCGAGATCAGCCCAAGCAGGCAAACCGTCTCGGCCAAACCATCGCGCGCGGCGTGCCATGCCACCAGGGGCTCGCCGAGTCCGAGCTCGCTGGCCAGCGCAGCGCGGACGCTGTCGCCATCATCGCCGAGTGATGCGAAAGTGCCGACCGCACCGCCGAACTGGACCTGGAGGACTCTTGGTTTGAGTTCGGCGAGACGTTGCCTGTGGCGCAGTAGGCCCGACAGCCAGACGGAAACCTTGAACCCGAAGGTGATCGGGATCGCGTGTTGAAGCTTGGTCCTGCCGACCATGGGCGTATCGCGGTGGGTCCGCGCCAGATCCGCAAGCGTCGATATCAGCCGCTCCAGATCGCGGTGGATGAGCTCGAGCGCGTCGCGCATCTGCATCACGAGCGCGGTGTCCATGATGTCCTGACTCGTGGCACCCCAATGGACGAATTCGCCATGGGGTTTGCCGGTGAGCCGGATCAGCTGCTCGACCAGATTCACGACAGGCAAACCAGCGCGCAAAGTGCCCGCGGCCAATTCGTCGAGATCGAGTAGTTCAGCGCGTGCAGCGGAGGCGATCGCAGCAGCAGCCTCGGCAGGAATCACGCCAAGCTGCCCTTGAACCTTGGCCAGCGCGACCTCGACCAGAAGCATGGACTCAAGCGAATTGCGCTCACCGAAAATAGTGCGCATGGGGGCGGTGCTGAAAATATCGGCGAGGTGACGGCTGCTGAGGACCGTTCCGGGCTCGAAACTCAGCATGGCCGTGTCGCGATCATGGATGAGCGAACGCGCGCGCGTTCAAACCAGTCGGCAAGCCTCAATCCGAGCTCATGAATGGCGACTCTTACCTTGCGGGCGTATGGCGACGTCTGAGTAAAAAATAGCCGCATCGGTCGGTATCGGTCCCTCCGTCGTCGCGCTCCATTGCGCGCCGTACGGCTTGGCATCGATCAAGCCTAGGTTACCCCCTCGTTTTGTAAAAATGCATTATTGCGATACATGCGTTCTGAATTGGAGAACGCCGTCGAGCGCGCCGGAATTCGGATATGGCCAAGCGCGCTCATGTCGGGTTGCAGATCGTCGCCGAGAAGATCAGAGCCGCTAACGCGAGCTTCTCCGACGGAAGCGTCCTGTACCTACCGCCGAGCTCCTGAGACGTCGAATCGGGCAAATGCCAAGCCTTGCAAATAGCGAGGATGTGGTATACGTTGAGGCTGTTCGTTCAGCCGCTGTGCCTTGTTGAATGCGCCCGCGGGCTCCTTTTCCATAGACATCGACGAATAGAATTTGTTCTGCGTGACGAGCACGCGGAACCTGCGCGTATGCGCTTTGGAGAAGAAAATGACGACAGGTACTGTGAAGTGGTTTAACGGCCAGAAGGGCTTTGGATTCATTCAGCCGAACGACGGCGGCAACGATGTGTTCGTTCACATCAGCGCGGTCGAGCGGGCTGGTCTTGCAGGTCTCGCTGAAGGCCAAAAGGTCAACTTCGAGCTCAAGACCGACAAGATGCGGGGCAAGGTCAGCGCTGAGAATCTCTCGCTGGCCTAAAGCCTTGGTGCCGTTTCACGGATGTGCTGAAACGGCCATGCCACCCGCTCGATCCCAGGATTGAGCGGGTTTTTGTCCGTTGCAGAGCAGGGTGAATAATGAGCGCCAAGAGACCGGCCGAACCGTCACCCGAAAGCATCGCGCGTACTAACCGTCAGCGTTTGGCCGCAGAGGAAGGCGCTCGGGCGATGGTGGATGTTGGAAAGCAAGCCGTCGATGTTCGCAAGAACATGGCGCGGCTTCGAGAGCTGCGCGAAGCCAAGGAAGCGGCAGACGCCGCCCTTCAGGCATCATTGCCCGCCGCCACCCCGACGAAGCGCAAGAAGAAGGTGACGCCATAGCTGGCTTCCATTGCACCGACGACAATTGGGAGAGGGCCGATCACATGCCAAAGAGTGCGGGTCGTGCCTAGAATCAAGTCGGATGGCGGTGGCACCATCACCTTCTTTCTCGCGCTTGGCGCGGGACGACAGATGTGCCGTCTTGCGACGACGTTCCTGACGCAGAAGCAGGCTTTTAGTTATCTTCGCAAGAACCGAACCGAGTTCGAGCGCATGGCGCGGGCGCAGCTCGCTTCTGGTGCAGTCGAAGACGGAATCGTCGTGCTATCGATGCTGTAGGGCAGGCGCAGATTTCAGTGCCGCGCCTTCAGCGCAATCCGCGATCGGAGTCTGGGACCGACGCTCTTATTCGGAGCCGCTTCCCGGCTTCGCCTCCCGGGCCAATCGCTCCGCTTTCAGCCGTTCGCGATTCTCGTTGAAGGAGTTCTGGTCCTTCGCATAGTCATTGATCGGCTTCTGCGTTGTCGCAGGCTTGAACGCCTTGTTGGCTTCACGCTTGGCGCGATCAGAGGATTGATCTTTCGACATTTAAGCCCTCAATTTGATCAATGAGCGTGGTCCTGGCGAGTGCCGGACGCGACGCCACCTGTGCCCGAACTGAAAGGCCGACTTGCCATCCTCGGAAGCGAAGGCGACCAGTTCTTCAGCGTGGGGCAGGGTCTTTGCGAGGCGTGCTGCACTCGCCGTGGAGATTGCATGCTGGCATTTCCGGGCATGCTCGCATTTCCGGGAGCACGCCGGTCGAGGGAGTAACGGCCGGCCACCGCGTCTGTTCCTCGCGAACCAATCTTTAATCCAGCCTTGGCGGCGCGGCAAGCGCGCCGATCGTGCGATGCAGCCTTTGCGCGCCAACAAAAAGGCCGCCGAAGCCGGCGGCCTTTCGCGTCGTGAGATGAGCCCGCTTACTCGGCGGCCTGCTTTTGCGGCGGATCGAGCGCGCCGGACTTGTGGATATCGGCGACCTGATGGTCCGAGAAGCCAAGCACGGTGCGCAGGATCTCGTCGGTGTGCTCGCCGAGCAGCGGGGAGCGCTCCACCTCGCTCGGGGAGTCCGACAGCTTGATCGGGTTGCCGACCGAGATGTACTTGCCGCGGGTGGGGTGGTCGACCTCGACCACGGTGCCGGTCGCGCGCAGCGACTGGTCCTCGGCGATCTCCTTCATCGACAGGATCGGGCCGCAGGGGATGTCGTCCTTGTTGAGGATTTCCATCGCCTCGAACTTCGTCTTCGTCATCGTCCACTGTTCGATGCGGCCGAAGATCTCGTTGAGGCGCGGCAGGCGAACGGCGGGCTTGGCGTAGTTCGGATCGGTCTTCCAGGAGGGCTCGCCGATCACGTCGCAAATCTTCTCCCAGACCGGGGCCTGCGTGATGAAGTAGATGTAGGCGTTGGGATCGGTCTCCCAGCCCTTGCACTTCAGGATGCGGCCGGGCTGGCCGCCGCCTGAATCGTTGCCGGCGCGCGGCACGGCATCGCCGAACGGAATGCCTTCGCCGAACTGGCTGTATTCCTTGAGTGGACCATGGGCGAGGCGCTGCTGGTCGCGCAGCTTGACGCGCGCGAGGTTGAGCACGCCGTCCTGCATCGCTGCCGTGACCTTCTGGCCCTTGCCGGAATGGGTGCGCTGATAGAGTGCAGTGACGATGCCGAGCGCCAGATGCAGGCCGGTGCCGCTGTCGCCGATCTGCGCGCCGGTGACGAGCGGCAGGCCGTCGCGGAAGCCAGTAGTGGAGGCGGCGCCGCCGGTGCACTGCGCGACGTTCTCATAGACCTTGCAGTCTTCGTACGGTCCGGGACCGAAGCCCTTGATCGAGGCGACGATCATCTTCGGGTTGATCGCCTGGATCTTCTCCCAGGGGAAGCCCATGCGGTCGAGCACGCCGGGACCGAAATTCTCGACCAGTACGTCGCACTTCTTGATCAGCTCGGTGAGGACTTCCTTGCCCTTGGGGTTCTTGGTGTCGAGCGTGATCGAGCGCTTGTTGTGGTTGAGCATGGTGAAATACAGGCTGTCCACGTTCGGGATGTCCTGCAGCTGGCCGCGGGTGATGTCACCCACGCCCGGACGTTCCACCTTGATCACGTCGGCGCCGAACCATGCGAGCAACTGCGTGCAGGTCGGCCCGGACTGGACGTGGGTGAAGTCGAGAATGCGAACGCCCTCGAGCGCTTTTGTCATCGTGTTGCTCCGTACTCTGATCTACCCCTGCACCCGCAGGGACCTAATGGGTTGAAGGGGAGTGCTTACTTCTTCTTCTGCAGAACGCTTTGCGGATTGAGGTTGCCGATGCGGCCGCTTTCGGAACCGGCGGCGGGATCGATCACGGCGTTGATGAGCGTCGGCTTGCCCGAAGCCATGGCTTCGTTGACGGCGCGCTTGAGCTCGTCCGGCGAGGTCGCGTTCACGCCGACGCCGCCGAAGGCCTCCATCATCTTGTCGTAGCGGGCGCCCTTGACGAACACCGTCGTTGCCGGATCGGCGTTGGCGCCGTTGACGTCGGTGCCGCGATAGATGCCGTCATTGTTGAAGATGACGACGCAGATCGGCAAATTGTAGCGGCAGATGGTCTCGACCTCCATGCCGGAGAAGCCGAAGGCCGAGTCGCCCTCCACCGCGAGCACGGGATGGCCGGTCTCGAGCGTAGCCGCGATCGCCTGGCCCATGCCGATGCCCATCACGCCCCAGGTGCCGACGTCGAGACGCTTGCGCGGCTTGTACATGTCGATGACGCCGCGGGCGAGGTCGAGCGTGTTGGCGCCCTCGTTGACGAGGATCGCCTCGGGATGATCCTTGATGACGTTCTTCAGCACGCCGAGCGCGCCGTGATAGTCCATCGGCGATTTGTTGTTCATGAGCTTCGGCGCCATCTTGGCGACGTTCTCTTCGCGCTTGGTCGAAATCGCCTTGGTCCACTCGGCCGGCGGGGCGGTCCAGCCCGAAGCCATCGCCTGGTTGAAGGCGGAGACGACCGAGCCGATGTCGCCGACGACGGGCGCGACGATCTCGACGTTGGAGTCCATTTCCCTGGGTTCGATGTCGACCTGAATGAACTTCTTGGGCGCTTCGCCCCAATTCTTGCCCTTGCCGTGCGAGAGCAGCCAATTCAGCCGGGCGCCGATCAGCAGCACGACGTCAGATTCTTTCAGCACCGTGGAGCGGGCAGCGCCCGCGCATTGCGGATGCGTGTCGGAGAGCAGGCCCTTGGCCATGCTCATCGGCAGGAAGGGGATGCCGCTCTTCTCGACGAAGGTTTTGATCTCCTCGTCGGCCTGCGCGTAGGCCGCGCCCTTGCCGAGGATGATGAGCGGGCGCTTTGCGCTCTTCAAAACATCAAGCGCGCGCTTGATCGACGCGGGCGAGGGGATCTGCGCGGGAGCCGCGTCGATCACCTTGACCAGCGACTTCCGGCCGGCATCGGCGTTCATCACCTGGCCGAACAGTTTTGCCGGCAAGTCGAGATAGACGCCGCCCGGACGGCCGGAGACGGCGGCACGGATGGCACGGGCGAGCCCGATGCCGATGTCCTGGGCGTGCAGCACGCGATAGGCCGCCTTGCACAGCGGCTTGGCGATCGCGAGCTGGTCCATCTCTTCGTAGTCGCCCTGCTGGAGGTCGACGATCTCGCGCTCGGAGGAACCCGAGATCAGGATCATTGGGTAGCAGTTGGTGGTGGCGTGCGCGAGCGCGGTGAGACCGTTGAGGAAGCCGGGCGCGGAGACGGTGAGACAGATGCCGGGCTTCTTGGTGAGGTAGCCGGCGATGCCCGCCGCATAACCGGCGTTCTGCTCGTGGCGGAACGAGATCATGCGAATACCGGCCGCCTGCGCCATGCGGCCCAAATCCGTGATCGGGATGCCCGGCACATTATAGATGGTGTTGATGCCGTTCAGCTTGAGCGCGTCGATGACGAGATGAAAACCATCCGTCAATTCCTGCTCGGTGCCCGGTGCTTCGGACTTGGTCGCGGTATTCAGCATGGGCCTTGTCTCCCTGGTCTCAAGATGCCGTTTCAGGCTTTAGGGGCGATGCCTCGCCCTTCTGGTGAACGTTGCTGGCTAGAAGAGTTCCTGACCATGCGCTTCGACGTAAGCGGCAAGGCCAAGGGTGTGATCGCGGGCGCGCTTCTCGGCGAGTTCGGTATCGCGCGCCTCCAGGGCTTCGATCATGCCGAGATGCTCGGGGAGCGACGTCGCGGTGCGGTCCTTGCGTCCAATGGTCAATTGCCGATAGCCGCGCACGTGCAGCAGCAGGTCGTTGGTGAGATCGACCAGCACCGGTGATTCCGACAGCGAGATCAGCGCCTGGTGGAAGGCGATGTTGGCGCGCGAATATTCCTCGACATGATCCTCGGGGAGGCGGTCTTTGCCAAAATCCTTGAAGTAGTCGCGCAGCGCCGTGATGTCTTTCTTGCGCGCGGTGGCGGTGATGAGGCGGGCCGCCATGCTCTCCAGCGCCGCCCAGGCGCGGATCATGTCGACGATCTCGCTCTTGGTCCTTCGCACCACCATGATGCCGCGGCGCGGAACCGTCTTCACGAAACCGTCCTGCTCGAGCATCGCTATGGCTTCGCGGATCGGCGTGCGGCTCACACCCAGGCGCTCGGACAACGCGCGCTCGTCGAGCATCACCGGCTCGGGCGTCGAGTAGATGTCCATCTTGAGGATGGCTTCCTTCAAGGCGTCATACGCCTTGTTCTTGAAGCTACTCTCCGGGGCAATACGAACGATTGCGATATCTGCCTCGGCCATGTTCGGCAACGCCTTGGTTGGTTTCCGCAGTGACACGACGAATCTCCTCCAGTGGGAGTCGTCTTTTACAGGATTATTAACGGGAAAGTTTTTGGCATACCAAATACCAGAATGTCAAGCTGCCTATTTTTTGCAGCGTTCTAAGGTGCGCTGCAGCTTGACAAGTTGGCTTCTGGCATACCAAATGCCATCGCCAGCCATTTTTGATCCAAGCCGGCGGAGCAATCTCGGCTTTATGCCACTCCGTTCCGCGACATGGAACAGAGCGCGGCGAATGGAAAAGCATCACGGGCAGCCGCAACACGCGCGCGCTTTGAGAACGCAAGAACCAAGGTCAAGGGAGAAGCCACATGTCCAATTCCAAAGATGCCGTCCGCAAGGTGCTTGACCAGGTCAAGGCGGACAAGCGCACCAGCCTGACCGCGCCGGAAGGCAAGCTGGTCTGCGACGCCTATGGCATTGCGGTGCCGAAGGAGGGGGTGGCGAAGTCGGCCGGTGAGGCCGGCAAGATGGCCGCCTCGATGGGCTTCCCGGTGGTGATGAAGATCGTCTCGCCGGACATTCTCCACAAGACCGAAGCCGGCGGCGTCATCGTTGGCCTCAAGACGGCCGAAGACGCCGAGAAGGCCTACGAGACCATTCTCGGCAACGCCAGGAAGTACAAGTCCGACGCCAAGATCGAGGGTGTCCAGGTGCAGCAGATGCTGGCCGGCGGCACCGAAGTGATCGTCGGGTCGATCACCGACGCCTCGTTCGGCAAGCTGGTGGCCTTCGGTCTCGGCGGCGTGCTGGTCGAAGTCCTGAAGGACATCACCTTCCGCCTCGCGCCCGCGACCAAGCAAGACGCACTGTCGATGCTCGACGGCATCCAGGCGCATGAAATTTTGAAGGGCGTTCGCGGCGGCGAGCCGGTGAACCGCACGGCGCTGGCCGATGTCATCGTCAAGGTGTCGCAGCTCGTCACCGATTTCCCCGAGATCGTCGAGCTCGATCTCAACCCGGTGTTCGCGACGGCCAAGGACGCGATCGCGGCCGACGTCCGCATCGTCGTCGACTTCGCTTACGTGCCCAAGCCGAAGCCGCGCCCGACCGAAGAGATCGTCGCGGCCATGAGCCGCATCATGCAGCCGAAGGCGGTTGCCGTGGTCGGTGCTTCGGCCGAAGACGGCAAGATCGGCAATTCCGTGATGAAGAACCTCATCAACGGCGGCTACAAGGGCGACATCTACCCGATCCATCCCAAGGCCGCCGAGATCCTCGGCTACAAGGCCTATAAGAGCGTCAAGGACGTGCCCGGTGTGATCGACACCGCGGTGTTCGCAATTCCCGCGAAGTTCGTGGCCGCGGCGCTCACCGAATGCGGCGAGAAGAAAATTCCCGGCGCGGTTCTGATCCCGTCGGGCTTCGCGGAAGCCGGCGCGCCGGAACTCCAGGCCGAGATCGTCGAAGTTGGCAAGAAGTACGACATCCGCCTGATGGGACCGAACATCTACGGCTTCTATTATACGCCTGCCAATCTCTGCGCGACCTTCTGCACCGCCTATGACGTCAAGGGCCACGCGGCACTGTCTTCGCAATCGGGCGGCATCGGCATGGCCATCATCGGCTTCTCCCGTTCGGCCAAGATGGGCGTTTCCGCCATCGTCGGCCTCGGCAACAAGTCCGACATCGACGAGGACGATCTGCTCGCCTTCTTCGAGCAGGATCCGAACACCAACCTGATCGCGCAGCACTGCGAAGACCTTAAGGACGGCCGCGCCTTCGCGGAAGCGGCAAAGCGCGTTTCCAAGAAAAAGCCGGTCATCGTGCTCAAGGCCGGTCGCACCTCGGCCGGTGCGAAGGCGGCCTCGTCGCACACCGGCGCGCTCGCCGGCAACGACAAGATCTACGAGGATGTCCTGGCGCAGTCCGGCGTGATCCGCGCCCGTAGCTTGCGGCAGCTGCTCGAGTTCGCGCGCGGCGTGCCGGTGCTGCCGACGCCGAAGGGCGAGAACGTGCTGATCATCACCGGTGCCGGCGGCTCGGGCGTGCTGCTGTCGGACTCCTGCGTCGACAACGGCCTGTCGCTGATGGCGATGCCGGCGGATCTGGATGCAGCCTTCCGCAAGTTCATCCCCCCGTTTGGCGCGGCCGGAAATCCCGTGGACATCACCGGTGGCGAGCCGCCGATCACCTACGTCAACACGGTGAAGCTCGGCCTGACGGACGAGCGCATCCATTCGCTGATCCTCGGCTACTGGCACACCATCGTCACGCCGCCGATGGTGTTCGCCCGCAACATGGTCGAGGTGAAGAAGGAGATGGAGGCCAAGGGCTTCGTGAAGCCGATCGTCGCCTCGCTCGCCGGCGACGTCGAGGTCGAGGAGGCCGCCGAATATCTCTACCAGAATGGCATCCCGGCCTATGCATACTCGACCGAGCTGCCGGTCGAGGTCCTGGGCGCCAAGTACAAATGGGCGCGCGGGGCAGGGCTGCTCTGAGTCGACGATGCCGCTTCGCCTCTCCTCGCGCGCGGGGAGAGGCGAGAACAGTCAGGTCGCGATGAGCAGGAACGTGATCCGGCGTAAACCGCTCGAGCCCCGCTCGCCGTCGGAGGCCGACAACGAGGTGCGCGACGGCGGCGTGCAATCCGTCGATCGCGCGCTGTCGATTCTCGAGACTTTGTCCGAGGACGACGAAGGCTATCGCCTCAGCGATCTCGCTGTTCGCACCGGGCTCTCCGCCTCGACCGTGCATCGCCTGCTGGCGACGCTGGAAAGCCGCCGCTTCGTGCAATTCGACCGCGCCGAATCCAAATGGCATGTCGGCGTGCGCAGCTTCACGGTCGGCGCGAGCTTTGCGCGGCGGCGCAATTTCAGCGCCCAGGCCATCCCCTATTTGCGCAAGCTGCGTGATCTTACCCGCGAGACCGCCAATCTTGCCATGGTCGACGACGAGTTCATCATCGTGCTGACCCGCATGGAGAGCCGCGAGATCATGCGCTCGCTGACCCAGGTCGGCGGCCGCGTCCCCATGGTGACTTCCGGCGTCGGCAAGGCGGTGCTCGCGACCTATTCCGACGAGGACGTCGGTGCCGTCATCCGCCATCACGGCATGCCACGCCTGACCGAGAAATCCATCGTGCGGCCGAGCGACCTGTTCAAGGAGCTCGAAAAGATCCGCAAGCAAGGCTACGCGCTGGATGATGAAGAGGCCTGCATGGGCCTGCGCTGCGTTGCCGCGGTGGTCTACAACGATTGCGCCGAGCCGCTCGCGGCGATTTCGGTCTCCGGCATGACCAGCCGGCTGACCGATCAGCGGTTACCGGAAATCGGGCAGATCGTCCGCGATGTTGCTGCCGAACTGACGGCCGCGCTCGGCGGGGCAGTTCCGACACCCCGCTAATCGGAAACCCGGGGTATGTCACTGGACAGTGTCGGCCGTTTTGGCTGATATGCGACCAAACGACACGATGCGGCAAACGTCCGCATGAGCCCGGAGACGTCCCATGTTTCAACTTCCCGCGCGCCTCGTCGGCGCAGCCGTCGCGCTGACCCTTGCGGCAGCCACGCCGGCTTTTGCCCAGCAGCTCGAGCTCAAGCTGATGGCACCGGCGGCGCCGGGCGGTGGCTGGGACCAGACCGCGCGCTCGATGCAGCAGGCGCTGGTCGCCGCCGGCGTTGCGCGCAGCGTGCAGGTCACAAACGTTCCCGGCGCAGGCGGCAGTGTCGGCATCGCGCAGTTCGTCAACGGCGCCAAGGGTGACGGCAACCAGCTGATGGTCAACGGCTTCGTCATGGTGGGCGCGCTCGCCATGAACAAATCACCCGTCACGCTCGAGCAGGTGACGCCGATCGCCCGCCTCACCGAGGAAATCCAGGTGATCGTGGTGCCGGCAAATTCGCCGATCAAGACCGCGCAGGATCTGGCCGCAGCCGTGAAGGCGGACATCGCCAAAGTGACCTTCGCCGGCGGCTCGGCCGGTGGCGTCGATCATGTGATGGCGGCATTGTTCGCCGGCGCCGTTGGCGCCGACGCGAAGAAGATCAACTACATTCCGTTCTCGGGCGGCGGCGAGTCGCTCGCCGCCATTCTCGGCGCGAAGGTCACTGCCGGCATTTCCGGCCTCAGCGAATATGATGGGCAGATCAAGTCCGGCAAGCTGCGCGCGATCGGCGTGACCTCGGAGAAGCGCATTCCAGGGAGCGACATCCCGACCTTCAAGGAGCAGGGCATCGACCTCGTGATCGCCAATTGGCGCTCGGTGGTCGCGCCTCCCGGAATCACGCCGGAGCAGCGCAAGATGCTAAGCGACGCGGTCGAGAAGATGGTGAAGTCGGACGCCTGGAAAGACATCCTCAAGCAGAAGGGCTGGGAGGATGCCTATCTCGGCGGCGACGCCTTCGCCGACTTCCTGAAAAAGGAAACCGTGCGCGTCACCGACGTGCTGAGATCAGTTGGCCTGGTCAAGTCATGACCACAGGCGATCCAGCCCAGCCACCGCGGCGCGTCGATCGCGCCGGCATCGTCATCGCCGCGTCGCTCGCGCTACTTGCCGCGGTGCTGGTCTGGGACGCGCGCGGCCTGCAATCGACCACGATGTACGGGATGGGGCCGGAGGCGATGCCGGTCGTGATCGCCACCGGTCTCGCGCTGCTCGCGATCGGCAATCTCGTTGACGCGCTGCGCGGTCATTTGCCGGCGCGCGAGAGCGCCGATCCCGTACCGGTGGTCTTGATCCTCGCGGGCCTTGCGCTGCTGATCGGCATCATCGGCTTCGGCGGCGGGTTCATTCTGGCGACGTCGGCGCTGTTCGTCACGACCTCGGCAGCATTTGGGCGTCGCGCCGTCCTCGTCGATTCCGCCATCGCCCTCGTGATGTCGATCCTCATTTACCTCGCGTTCGACCGGTTGTTGACGTTGAGCCTTCCGGCCGGCCCCCTGGAGCGACTGCTGTGATGGACACCTTCGCCGCGCTGGCGCATGGCATGGCGGTCGCCGTGCAGCCGATGAATCTCCTCTACGCCCTGATCGGCGTGTTCCTCGGCACCGCCGTGGGCGTGCTGCCCGGCATCGGTCCGGCGCTCACGGTCGCGCTGCTGCTGCCGGTGACGTACAAGCTCGATCCCGGCGGTTCGCTGATCATGTTTGCCGGCATCTACTACGGCGGCATGTATGGCGGATCGACCACCGCCATCCTGATCAACACGCCCGGCGAGAGCGCCTCGATGGCGACGGCGCTCGAAGGCAACAAGATGGCCAAGGCCGGCCGCGGCGGGCCGGCGCTCGCGACCTCCGCGATCGGCTCCTTCGTCGCGGGCACGATCGCCACTATCGGGCTTGCCTTTCTCGCGCCGTGGCTGGTCGATTTCGCCGTGCGCTTTGGCCCGGAGGATTATTTCGCGCTGATGTGCGTCGCCTTCGTCACGGTGTCGGCGACCTTCGGCGATTCCCCGATCCGCGGCCTGACCAGCCTGTTCATTGGTCTGACGTTGGGCCTCGTCGGCATCGACAAGCTGACCGGTCAGGCGCGGCTTGCGTTCGGCGTGCCCGAGCTGCTCGACGGCGTCGAGGTGACGACGCTCGCGGTCGGCCTGTTCGCGGTGGGCGAGGCGCTCTACGTCGCATCGCGCCGCCACCACACTGAGGAGAAGCTCGAGCCGGTGCGCGGCTCGCTGTGGATGACCAAGGAAGACTGGAAGCGATCGTGGAAGCCATGGCTGCGCGGCACCATGTTCGGCTTCCCGATCGGTGCGCTGCCCGCCGGCGGCGCGGAAATCCCCACCTTCCTGTCCTATTCCTGCGAGAAGCGGCTGACCAAACACCCCGAAGAATTCGGCAAGGGCGCGATCGAAGGCGTTGCAGGACCGGAGGCCGCCAACAACGCTTCGGCTGCGGGCACGCTGGTGCCGCTCCTGACGCTGGGATTGCCGACCTCGGCGACGGCCGCGATGATGCTGGCGGGCTTCCAGCAATACGGCCTCAACCCGGGGCCGCTGCTGTTCGCCGAGCGGCCTGACCTCGTGTGGGGCCTGATCGCGAGCCTGTTCATCGCCAATTGCATGCTGCTGGTGCTCAATCTGCCGCTGGTCGGTCTGTGGGTGCGGCTGCTGGCGATCCCGCAGCCGTGGCTCTATGCCGGCATCCTCGTGTTCGCGACCATGGGCACCATCGCCGCAAAGCCGTCGGTGGTCGAACTGTCGATGCTGGCCGGCTTCGGCGTGCTCGGCTTTCTGATGCGGCGGTTCGATTTTCCGATCGCACCCGTCGTGGTTGGCCTGATCCTCGGCCCGATCGCCGAGAGCCAGCTGCGTCGCGCGCTCGCGATCAGCCTCGGCGATCCCATGACGCTGCTCCAGAGCCCGATCTCGGCGACGCTGCTTGCGCTGGCGTTGATCGCGCTGCTGGCACCCTTCGTGCTGAAAGGGATGGGACGCTTCAAGGCGAACGAGGACTAGCCATCCCGAGGCGAGCGTCTTCTAATGTTACCTCCATCTCGTGGGAAAAGTCATGCCGTCAGAGCTCCGTTCGCCCCGTCTCGCTGTCCTGATTGATGCCGACAATGCTTCGGCAAAGATCGCCGATGGACTGTTCGAGGAGATTGCCAAGATCGGTGAGGCCAGCGTTCGCCGCATCTACGGCGACTTCTCCAATGCCAGGTCGAGGGGTTGGGCCGACATCCTGTCGAAACACGCCATCATCCCGCAGCAGCAGTTCGCCTATACGACCGGAAAGAATGCGTCGGACATCACCCTGGTCATCGACGCGATGGACCTGCTTCACAGCGGCCGCTTCGACGGCTTTTGCCTGGTGTCGTCGGACAGCGATTTTACACGTCTCGCCGCCCGGATCCGGGAGCAGGGCATCGATGTCTTTGGATTCGGCGAACAGAAGACGCCCGAGAGCTTCCGGCAGGCCTGTCGAAGGTTCGTCTACACGGAGAACCTGCTTCCCGCGTCGGCGAACACCCAGGACGCCGCCTCGCGATCGACGTCGCTTCAGCCGCTTGATGCCGCAACCCCCATCATCAAGAAGGTCATCACCCAGATGGAGAGCGAGGACGGCTGGGTGACGCTCGGGGAGGTCGGTCGCCAACTTGCCAATCTCGCGTCCGATTTCGATCCGAGAACGTTCGGCTTCCGCAAACTGAGCGACCTCGTGCGCAAGACGAATTCCTTCGAGATCGACGAGCAGAACGGGAGGTCGATGCGGATTCGGGTCAAGGCCGCTGCCGCAGCGGCCCCGAGACGACGGAACTCGCGCAGACCCGCGAGGCCGGCGGCGGCAGGCGGTTCGCCGCCTAAGGCGTAAGCAGGGCGTGCCGTTATATTTGCGCTTGCCCGGTCCGGCGCGGAGCGTAACCATCGCAGGGCCATAACGCCACGCGAGGGTCCTGATGACCAGACTTACCCGCTTCGCCGTCGCACCGCTGCATTCGATGACCCGCCGTCTCGCCGATGTGGCCTCGGCGCGTGTCGCGCCGGATCTCGTCGTCACCGGCGCGCGGGTGCTCTCGACCTATTCGGAGCGTATCCACGCGAGCCGCGAGGTCTGGATCACCGGCGGCCGCGTTGCTGCGGTGAAGCCGGCCGGTGCTGCGAAGAAAGTCTTCGGCCACGTGCCGGTTTACGATGCCGCCGGCGGCATTATCGCGCCGGGCCTGGTTGATCCGCACATCCACATCGAATCCTCGATGGTGACGGCCTGCGCCTACGCCGAGGCCGCATTGCTCAACGGCACCACTACGATCTTCTGCGACAGCCACGAGATCGGCAACGTCATGGACGTCGCCGGCGTCGAGGCGATGCTGGAGGACGCGCGCGAGGCGCCGTTGTCGATCTTTTTGACTGTGCCAAGCACGGTGCCGGCCACCTCAGCCGCACTCGAGACCGCGGGCGGCGACCTCACGCCGGACAAGATCGCCGGCCTGTTCGACCGTTGGCCGGAGGCTGTCGGGCTCGGCGAGAAGATGGATTTTGTGCCCGTCACCATGGGGGACGAGCGCAGCCATGCGATCCTCGCCGCCGCCCTGAAGCGCGGGCGGCCTGTATCCGGCCATGTCTATGGCCGCGAGTTCGTTGCGGCCTATGCGGCGAGCGGCGTCACCGATACGCACGAGGCGATCGACCGCGACATCGCTGACGATTTGCTCGATGCCGGCGTCTGGGTGTTCCTGCGCGGGGGACCGCCGACCACACCGTGGCACTCGCTGCCGCAGGCGATCCGCACTATCACCGAGCTCGGCGCTTCGCACAAGCGCACCGCCGTGTGCACCGACGATCGCGACGCCGATGATCTCCTGCTGTTCGGTCTCGACTGGGTGGTGCGGGAGGCGGTGAAGGCGGGAATGTCGCCCGAGCAGGCCTGGTCAATGGGCTCGCTGCATGGCGCCACGCGCTTCAACATGGACAGCGATATCGGCGGGCTCGGGGGCGGGCGCCGGGCCGATCTGGTGCTGATGGACGACAATTTGAAGCCGCAATGCACCTGGTATGGCGGCGAACTCGTGGTCGAAAACCGCAAGATCACGCCGAAGCTCGATCAGGCGCTGTCGCAGCGCTATCAATACCCGCAGGCGGCCTACGCGACTGTGAAGCTGCCGGAGAAGCTGAAGCTGACGCCGGAGCTGCCGCTGAAGGCCTGCACCGTCAACGCCATCAAGACCGCGTTGCCCGGCATCACGCTGATCCATGAGAAGATCGAGATCGAGCCGGCCAAGGATTGGCCGGAATTGTTCGCGCGCTACAGCCTGTGCTTTGTCACGGTGGTCGAGCGCCATGGCAAATCGGCCGGCAATGTCGCCTATGGCCTGTTGAAGGACTTTGGCCTGAAGCGCGGCGCGGTCGCGTCCAGCGTCGGCCATGACAGCCACAACATCATTGTTGCCGGAACCAACGAGGCCGAGATGCAGGTTGCGGTGGCCGCCATCAAGGAGCAACAGGGCGCCGTCTGCCTCGTCGCCGAGGGCAAGGTGAGGGCGCTGGTGCCGCTGCCGATCGCCGGCCTCCTCTCCGACAAGCGCGTCACCGAGGTGGCCGAAGAGGTCAAGGTGCTGAAGAAGGAATGGGCGGAAGCCGGCTGCACCATCCCCTACATGGGCTTCAATTTGATTCCGCTATCGGTCATTCCGGAAATTCGTATCACCGACAAGGGTCTCGTGCTGGTGCCGCAGATGGAGCTGGCGCCGCTGTTCGAGTGATCGCTTTCACGCGTGTCTCGATCTAACTGACTGAAGCTGCCGCGATTTTTCCGCGGCTGCCGCATCGTGGAAAATAAAATCGATCTCGTTGAGTGCAGCCCTCGCGGGCCTGATGATCTCGCTCGAGCCAATGCAACTCAAGCGAGGTCCGATATGGCGAAGATGCGAGCCATCGATGCTGCCGTGCGAATTCTGGAGAAGGAAGGCATCTCGACTGCCTTCGGCGTTCCCGGGGCCGCGATCAATCCGCTCTACTCGGCGCTGAAGAAGCGCGGCTCGATCCGCCACATCCTGGCGCGCCATGTCGAGGGCGCCTCGCACATGGCCGAGGGCTACACGCGGGCCAAGGCCGGCAATATCGGCGTCTGCATCGGAACTTCGGGGCCGGCGGGCACCGACATGATCACCGGGCTCTATTCGGCGATCGCCGACTCGATCCCGATCCTCTGCATCACCGGGCAGGCGCCTCGGGCGCGGCTCTACAAGGAGGATTTCCAGGCCGTTGACATCGAATCGATCGCAAAGCCCGTGACCAAATGGGCGGTGATCGTGCGCGAGCCCGGGCTGGTGCCTCGCGTGTTCAGCCAGGCCTTTCACATCATGCGCTCGGGAAGGCCCGGCCCGGTGCTGATCGACATGCCGCTCGACGTGCAGCTTGCGGAGATCGAGTTCGACGACGAGACCTATGAGCCGTTGCCCATCTACAAGCCCACCGCGACCCGCAAGCAGGTCGAGAAGGCGCTGGAGATGCTCAATGCCGCCGAACGGCCGCTGATCGTCGCGGGCGGCGGTGTGATCAATGCCGACGCGTCCGACCTTCTGGTCGAGTTCGCCGAGATCGCCAACGTGCCGGTCGTGCCAACGCTGATGGGCTGGGGCGCCATCCCCGACGACCACGTGCTGATGGCCGGCATGGTCGGTCTTCAGACCAGCCATCGTTACGGCAATGCCACCATGCTCGAATCCGATTTCGTACTCGGCATTGGCAACCGCTGGGCAAACCGCCACACCGGCTCGGTCGAGACCTACACCAAGGGGCGCACCTTCGTGCATGTCGACATCGAGCCGACGCAAATCGGGCGCGTGTTCAATCCCGATCTCGGCATCGTCTCGGACGCGAAGGCGGCGCTCGAACTGTTCGTCGCCGTCGCCAGAGAGTGGCGCCGGTCAGGCAGGTTGCGCGAGCGCCAGGCATGGCCCGCTTCCTGCCGCGACCGCAAGAAAACGATGTTGCGCAAGAGCCATTTCGATAACGTCCCGATCAAGCCACAGCGCGTCTACGAGGAGATGACTAAGGCCTTTGGCCGTGACACCTGCTACGTCTCCGTGATCGGCCTTTCGCAAATCGCCGGCGCGCAGTTTTTGGGTGTCTACAAGCCGCGCAACTGGATCAATGCCGGGCAGGCGGGACCGCTCGGCTGGACGCTGCCCGCGGCGCTCGGCGTGCGCGCGGCGTGCCCGGATCGCGATATCGTCGCGCTCTCGGGCGACTACGACTTCCAGTTCCTGATCGAGGAGCTCGCGGTCGGAGCGCAATTCAACCTGCCCTACATCCACGTCGTCGTGAACAATTCCTATCTCGGCCTGATCCGCCAGGCCCAGCGCGGCTTCGACATGGATTATCACGTCCAGCTCTCCTTTGAGAACATCAACGCGCCCGAGCTCGGCGGCTACGGCGTCGATCACGTCGCCGTCGCCGAAGGGCTCGGCTGCAAGGCGATCCGCGTCACCAATCCCAAGGACGCGCAGGCCGCGTTCGCCACCGCACGCGAATGGATGGCGAAGTACCGCGTGCCTGTGATGGTCGAGTTCATCCTCGAACGCGTCACCAACATCGCGATGGGCACGGAGATCGACAACATCGTCGAGTTCGAGGAGGTGCTGGATCTGCCGCTCGACGAGGTCGCGACCGCGCGGCCCGGCGTGCTGCAGCCGGCGGAATAGGGAACAGCAACATGCCGAAATTCGCTGCGAACCTCACCATGCTCTTCAACGAGATGCCGTTCGTGGACCGCTTCGGCGCGGCCAAAGCGGCGGGCTTTTCCGGGGTCGAGTACCTCTTCCCCTATGAATTCGACAAGGCGCAGCTGCGCGAGCAGCTCGACAGCCACGGGCTGACGCAGGTGCTGCACAATCTGCCGGCCGGCAATTGGGCGGCAGGCGAGCGCGGCATCGCGGTCCTGCCTGATCGTGTCAGCGAGTTCAGGGACGGCGTGTTTCGCGCCATCGACTATGCCAAGGCGCTCGATTGCGAGCAGCTCAACTGTCTCGTCGGCATCGCGCCTGTCGATGCCGATCCGCGTGATCTCAACGAAACGCTGGTCGGGAATCTGCGCTTTGCGGCGTCGACCCTGGCGCGCGAGAACATCAAGCTTCTGGTCGAGCCGATCAACACGCTCGACATTCCCGGCTTCTTCCTCAACGGCACCGAGCAGGCCGTGCAGCTGATCTCGGAGGTGCGCTCGAACAATCTGTTCATCCAGTACGACATCTATCACATGCAGATCATGGAGGGCGATCTCGCCCGCACCATGCAGGAATATCTGCCGCAGATCGCGCACATCCAGCTCGCCGACAATCCCGGTCGCAACGAGCCCGGCACCGGCGAGATCAACTATCCCTTCCTGTTCCGCCATCTCGACGCGATCGGCTATCGCGGCTGGATCGGTTGCGAATACAAGCCGCGCACCACGACGCTGGACGGCCTGTCCTGGCACGCGGCGCAGACTTTCGAGACCTGAGGAAACTTTGACATGATCGACATCGGCTTTATCGGACTTGGCACCATGGGACGGCCGATGGCCGGTCATCTTTTGGCTGCAGGCCATCGCGTTCTCCTGCACGATGTCGGGCCGGTCGCACCCGAGCTGATCGCCGGCGGCGGCGTTGCCTGCAAGTCAAGCAAGGAGGTTGCGGAGGAGGCGGATGCGGTCATCATCATGGTGCCGGATACCCCGCATGTGGAGGCCGTGCTGTTCGGCAAGGACGGCGTCGCGGGCGGCATTTCCAAGGGCAAGATCGTGGTCGACATGAGCTCGATCTCGCCGCTGGCAACCAAGGAGTTTGCGAAGAAGATCGAGGCGCTCGGCGCGGATTATCTCGACGCACCGGTGTCAGGCGGGGAGGTCGGTGCCAAGGCGGCAAGCCTGACCATCATGGTCGGTGGCCCCGAGCGCGCCTTCAACACCATGAAGCCGATCTTCGACCGGATGGGAAAGAACGTCACCCGGGTCGGCGCCAATGGCGACGGCCAGACGACGAAGGTAGCTAACCAGATCATCGTCGCGTTGACGATCGAGGCGGTCAGCGAAGCGCTGCTGTTCGCGTCGAAAGCCGGTGCGGATCCGGCACTGGTGCGGCAGGCCTTGATGGGCGGCTTTGCGTCGTCGCGGATTCTCGAAGTGCATGGCGAACGCATGGTGAAGCGCAATTTCGATCCCGGCTTCCGCATCGAGCTGCACCAGAAGGATCTCAACCTCGCGCTTGAAGGCGCCCGCGCGCTCGGCCTGTCGCTGCCGAGCACGGCAGTGGCGCAGCAACTGTTCTCGTCCTGCGCCGCGCATGGCGGCAAGGGCTGGGACCACTCGGCGATGGTGCGCGCGCTGGAACTGATGGCGGGCCACGAGATCGCTGCGGCCTGAACTGTTACCGGGTAACAGTCTCCGGTTTTGGTGCGGTCTAGATCGGGCGGGGAACCGGAACAATGATCCGGCCCCGCGGTTGAAGGCGCACAACAATCACTGGAGACATAAGCACATGAAAACCCGTCTTGCGATTTCGTTGGCTGCCGCGTCGCTGCTGGCGTCGAGTGCGGCCTTTGCTCAGTCGACGACCGAAGAGGGCGCCAGGAACGGCGCACGCGCGGGCGGCGACATCGGCGGCCCGGTCGGAGCAATGGTCGGTGGTACCGTCGGTGCAGCCGTGGGCGCCGGCCTTGAAATTCCGAACGCGATCCTGGGCGGAATTCCGCGCGATGATTCCGTCGTGGTTCACGAGCGCGTCGTGGTCGGCGAGCCACTGCCGCCGACCGTGGTGCTGCGGCCCGTGCCGAACTACACCGAATACCGTTATGCGGTCGTGAACGATCGCCGCGTGATCGTGGAGCCGCGCACGCGCCGCGTCGTCAAGATCATCGACTGACCGATCGGAGCGAGAGCTTTGAAGAGACGGGCCCTGCGGAGCATCACTCCGCGGGGCCTTGGCTCGTCAGGGCCGAATTTGCGCGAAACCGCGTCATGGCCCGATCGGCGACGGCCGCCAGCGCAAAGCCGATGCAGGTAGTGCCGGCATCGACCAGAAAGTCCTCCAGCCGCGCATGCCGTCCCGGTGCCCAGAATTGCATCAGTTCGAGCAGGCCGATCAGCACCACCGCGATGGCTGTGGCCGACAGGCGGCGGCGCGGATAGGCGAGGCCGAAGGCTAGTCCCACCAGGACGAAGGCAAGGGCATGTTCGCCGTCCTGGCCGAGGTCGGAATGGGGCCGCAGGCCGGGCGGGCCAAGGGTTGCAAAGGCGACGGCGGCGGCAAGCAGCCAGGCAGAGGAGCGAACGAAAATGGACATCCGCACCGCTTAGCACGGATTGCAGCAGGCTGCCGAGCCGCCAGGATCAGATCGCCGTGTAGTTAATGACGAAACGTTAAAGTGGCTCGCGCACGCCAAGGCCGTGCATGAAGCGTTCCCGGATTTGTACGGGATCGCGTCGGGTGGCGCCGGCGCCCGGCTTGTCATCGATACGAACGGCGATCAGGCTCGGCTCGCCAGCGGACATGGCTTTCTCAATCAGACGCTCGAAATCCTCCTCGTCCGCGGCCCAGGCGCTGTTGGCAAGCCCGGAGCCGGTCGCGATGGCAACGATGTCAGCCACGTTCGCGGCCGGTGTCGGCTGCGCGCCGGTGATCTGATAGATGCCGTTGTCCATTACGATCATGGTGAGGTTCTTCGGCTTCAACGCCGCGATCGTCGAGAGCGCGCCGAGCTGCATCAGCAGCGAGCCGTCGCCTTCGAGCGCGAAGACGCGCCGGTCCGGCTGCGCCAGCGCCACGCCCAGCGCGATCGGGAAGGCGAGCCCCATGCTGCCGAGCATGTAGAAATTCTGCGGACGGTGGCCGGCGGCCCAGAGGTCGAAATTGGTATTGCCGATGCCACCGATCACGGCTTCCTCGTGCTCGAGTTTCGCGATCAGGCGCGAGGTGACGTCGAAGCGGTTCATCACTTTGGTGTTGCGCGCGTCTGTATTCATATGCGCCGGCCTCACTTGTCGAACACCTTGCCGCCCGTGAGCAGCGGGTTGAGGATCAGGGCCACCGGGGCCTGCGTCGTGACGGCCTGCTTGATCGAACGGTCGGCAATGAATTCGAGCTCGTCGAGCCGAGTGATGGTGTGATGCTCCAGCGCCAGCGAATCCAGCACCGGACGCATGGTGCGGCAGACCAGTGACTGGCCGTAGTTGAATTCGCCGAGCGTGCCGCGCTCGGACACGAACATGATCAGTGGAATCTGGTAGGGCACCGCGAGCGAGGCCAGCACGTTGGCGAGCGTCGCAAAGCCCGAGGTCTGCATCAGCACCGCGCCCCGCCGTCCGCCCATCCAGGCGCCCGAGATGATGCCGACGGCCTCCTCCTCGCGGGCGGTGGCAAAGGTGGTGAAGAAGGGATCGGCGTGCAGGTTCTTGATCAGCGGCGTCAGCACGCGGTCGGGCACGTAAGGGACGAGGCTGATCTCGTTCCGCTTCAGGGTTTGCAGGACGATGCCGTGCCAGCTGTTGTCACTGGAGGTCTGCGCCGCCTCGGACGAGGCTTGTTGCTCCGCAATCGCCATTGCGTTCTCCCTTCGGCCGCGCAGCTTCTTGATGTTTTGCCTTTGTCGTGGCCATCGTCTTGGCCGTCGCGGCGGTCTGCCGAACTTGACGCAGGCAGCGGGATTGTCAACATGTCCGGGCTGCACCGTGATCTGCGCCAGACGACCTGCCGCGGCCGGTGCCGCCGTGTCATAAGCGGCAAAACAAGAGAACGGAGGAACGCATGACAGGAGCGCGCGAAGCGCTGGCCCTGCGGATCTCCTGGAGAGAGCCGGAAGGGTCCTGATGTCCGTCAACAGCAAGCGCGTCTTCTACGTCAAATATCTGGCCAACCCGATCTACATCGACATCCTGAAGGCGCGGCCCGACGTCCGGCTCGATCGCATCGAGAACGAGAGCCCCGCGGAATATTTCGCGCCGATCATCGAAGCGGCTCATGTCTACCAGATCGGCGCCGCCCGTGACGAACTGGCCCCGCACTTCCATGTCGATGCTGCCTTCCTGAAGCGCGCGCCGAACCTGCTGCTGGTCTCCAGCAACGGCGCGGGATTCGATCCTGTCGACGTTGAGGCCTGCACCGATGCCGGCGTGCTGGTCGTCAACCAGTCCGGCGGCAACGCCCATTCCGTCGCCGAGCATGCGCTGGCGATGATGCTGACGCTGTCCAAGCGCATCATCCAGTCCGATCGCAAGCTCCGCAGGGAGTCCAACGTCAACCGCAACGAACTCGTCGGCAACGAGATCGAGCACAAGACCGTCGGCATCATCGGCCTCGGCAATGTCGGTCGCCGCATCGCCGCGCTGTGCAAGGGCCTGTTCGGCATGAAGGTGCTGGCCTACGATCCTTACCTGACGGCCGAGGTGATGGCCGAGCGGGGCGGCGAGAAGGTCGAGCTCGACGAGCTCTTGCGCCGCGCCGATTTCGTCTCGATCTCCTGTCCGCTCGACAAGGGCAGCCGCAACATGATCAGCGTGCGCGAGTTTGGATTGATGCAGCCGCATGCGTACTTTATCACCACGGCGCGCGGATTCATTCACGATGAAGATGCGCTGCTCCAGGCCTTGCGTGACAAGCGCATTGCGGGTGCCGGTCTCGACGTCTGGTCCAAGGAGCCGCCGCCGCCGGAGCATCCGCTGCTCCAGCTCGACAATGTGCTGGCGAGCCCGCATACCGCCGGCGTCACGATCGAGGCGCGGCAGAACATGGGCCGCATCGCGGCCGAGCAGGTGCTGGATACGCTGGACGGCAAGCGCCCGCCGCGCATCATCAATCCGGAGGTCTGGCCACGCTATGCCGAGCGTTTCAAGCAGGCGTTTGGTGTGACGCCGGCGTAGTCGGCAGTCGCTTTGTCCTTCCGTGGGCGGCGCTCCTGCTGCCTAATGATCGGCGGACGGGAACCGCGCCCGACTTTGATCCGCGTCAAAATCTCCCTCCCGGATTCCGCCTAAATGGGATTAGAGTGAGCGCCGCCGGGGCAGGCAGGAGGTCCCATGTCAACTTATGTGGTCAGGTTCATGAAGGACGTGCTCGGCCAGTACGGCCGGCAGATCGAGGTGTGCCAGGGCACGCTCGAGATCGACGCTTCCGACGAGGACGAAGCCAGAGAGCGGGCGAAGGCAAGGTTTTGCGAGGACCAGGCGTTGCACCACTGGTCGTTGCATGCCGACCGCATCCAGGTCAGACCGGCTGACTTTCCGTCGTGAGCGCCTAGCGCCGGGGCGCCGTGACAGGTGGCGCAGTGACGCCAGCGCCGAGCGAGCGCTGTACCATGACGGTGTCGGACCAGTGACCGTGGCGATAGGCGACACCACACAGAAGGCCGGCGCGCGCGAAACCGAACTTCTCGTGCAACGCCAGCGAGGGCGCATTGTCGGCATCGATATAGCCAATCATCTGGCGGAAGCCGGCGGCTGCACAAGCATCGATCAATTCCTGGAGCAACAGCCGTCCGACCCCGCGGCCAAGATGCTCGTGGTGGACGTAGATCGAATGCTTGGCGGTGTAGCGATAGGCTGGACGCTTGCGGAACAGCACGGCGTAGGCATAGCCCACGACTTCGCCGCGGTAGGCCGCGACCAGATGCGGCAGGCGGGTCTGCTTCAGGTTCTTGCGCCGGTCGCGCAGATCGTCCGGCTCGGGCGCACCGGTTCCCTCGACGTCGCGCGGCACGCCGTTGCGGACGTGATGGCGGTAGATCGCCAGCATCGCCTCGACATCGCTCTCGCGTGAGGGCCGTACCAGGACCGGCCCGTCATCCGGGCGCGCAATCGCAGTTTCGTTCATCGGCACCTACTCGGTAACGACGTAAGTATAGAGCCCGATGCGCCCCTGCGCATCGATCTCCTTGTAGACGCCCTGGATTTCCACGTCGAAGCCCGGGAACGTGTTGAAGCAGGTCTCGAACATCTTGAGATAATCCAGCATGGGCTTGGCCCGTTCCGTCAGCCGCTCGCCGGGCACGATGGTGGCGATGCCGGGGGGATAGACCACGAAGGGTGTGGTGGCGATACGGCCCGTGATCGCCTCGATCGGCAGATAGTCGACATCGTTGCGGAACAGGTAGCGCGCGGCATCGCGGGGCGACATCACGATGTCAGGCATATGCTCGGGCATGAACTGTCGCGCCTGAAGCGCGCTGACGTCGGCGGCGCGAAAGAAGCGGTGCATCTCGCCGCAGAGGTCGCGCAGCCGCACGCCGGCATAGCGCGCCTGCCGCCGCTGGGAGAACTCCGGGATAACGTCCGCAAGCAGCGCATTGTCGTCGTGCAGCCTCTTGAAGGCGACGAGACCAGAGATCAGCGTGCCCGCCTTGCTTGCCTCGACGCCCGGGGTAAGCAGGAAGAGCAAGGAGTTGAGGTCGTTCTTCTCGGGGACGATGCGGTTCTCGCGCAGATATTGCGCGACGACCGGGGCGGGGATGCCGTGATCGACATAGCCGCCGGTGATGCGATCGAAGCCGGGCGTGAGCAGCGTCAGCTTGTTCGGATCGGTCATGGCGAAGCCCTCGCTGAGGCCAGGGAAGCCATGCCAGGCGCTGTCGGGGGAGAGCTGCCACAGCGCAGGATTGGTGGCGAGCTCGTCGGTGGAGAGTGTTTCCCAGGCGACGTTGTGCGAAGCGCCGGCGTGGCTGACATCGGGAATGGCGACGCGATCGGGGACGAAGGGTTCGAAGAACCAGCGCCTGTCCGGATTCTGCTCCTTCTCCTCGAACTCCCTGCGCATCGCGCGGATCTTCTTGCGCAGCTCGACGCCGAGCCGGATGGTGTCGTCCCACAGCACTTCGCCGGAGCGGCCCTTCATCATCTGCGCGCCGACGTCGAGCGAGGCGAACAGCGGGTAGAATGGCGACGTGGAAGCGTGCTGCATGAAACTTTCATTGAAGCGGCGGTGCTCGACGCGTCGCTTCTGGCCGCGGATGTGACGATCCTTGATGTGGATTTGGGATGCCTGCGAGAAGCTCGCGAGCTGCTTGTGGGTCGACTGCGTCGCGATGATCCCGGGTGCCTCGGGGGGAAGGTTCGCCAGCCCCATGGCGAAGCGGCCTGCATAGAGCGGGTGGAACTTCATGAAGCCTGCCCAGGCCTCGTCGAACAGGATATACTCGCAGAGATGGCCGATGCGCTTCAAGATCATCTCGGCGCTGTGGATGGTGCCGTCATAGGTGCACTGCTCGACCACGGCGACGCGGAACGGCCGCTCCTTGCGCCAGGCGTCCTTGTCCGTGACCAGGGGATGATTGCGGATTGCCTCGCGCAAGGCTTTTTCGTCGAGCATATCCCAGCGCATCGGGCCGATCAGGCCCCAGGCATTGCGGATGGTCGGCACGTAGACCGGGACGCCGCCATTGATCATCAGCGCGCCGTGATGGGCAGCCTTGTGGTTGTTGCGGTCGAACAGTACGAGATCGCCGTCGGTGACGAGGGCGCCGAGCGCAACCTTGTTCGAGGTCGAGGTCCCGTTGAGCACGAAATAGGTCTTTTCGGCGCCAAAGATCTGGGCGGCTTCCTTCTGTGCCTTCAACGCCGGTCCTTCATGGGTGAGGAGGTCACCGAGGTCGAGCACGGAATTGTCGAGATCGTCGCGAAATACGGACTCGCCGAGATGTTCGACGAAGACCCGTCCGATCGGGCTGCGGTTGTAGAACACGCCGCCATTGTGGCCCGGACAGGTCCATAGCTGGTTGCCCTCCTCGGCATAGTCGACCAGCGCGCCGAAGAACGGCGTCTTCAGCGTCTCTGCATATTGCTTCAGACGGCTGATCAGGTTCTTGGCGATGAAGGTCGGTGTCTCCTCGGACAGGAAGACATAACCGTCGATGAAGTCGAGCACCTCGACCGGGAGATCCTCGAACCGCTTGCGCCGGATCAGGAGGATGATCGGGAAATCGAGGCCGCGCCGCCGCATCAAGTTGATCAGCGCCGAGGTCTTGCCCTCCAGGCCCTTCTTGCCCCAATCCACCACCATGCAGCCGATCGCGGCATCGGTCTGCACCGCCATCTCCGCGTCCTCCAGCTTGCGGGCGCGAACGACCTCGAAGCCGGAACGCTGGATCTCCTCGATGATCTGGTTGAAGCGCACGCCTTCGAGGTCGTCGGCGTCGAACACAGGTGCGGCAAACAGGAAGTTGAAGCGCTTGAAATAATCCATTGTCCATCCCGAATGTGCGAGACCGACAGGTCTCGACACATTTGATGACAGCTGGATGACAGCGGGCGCGATCCCGAGCGGGCCGGTCGGATGACCGGCGTCTCAGTCGAGAAGCTTGTCCAATGTGATGGGGAAGCGGCGGATGCGCTTGCCGGTGGCGTGATAGACGGCGTTTGCGATCGCCGCGGGGACGCCGACAATGCCGATTTCGCCAATGCCCTTGATGCCGAGCGCGTTGATGTGCGCGTCCGGCTCGTCGACGAAGATCACGTCGATGTCGCGAACATCTGCATTCACCGGGATGTGGTACTCGGCGATGTTCGCGTTCATGATCCGTCCGAAGCGGTGATCCATCACCGTCTCCTCGTGCAGGGCCATCCCGATCCCCCAGACCACGCCGCCCATGATCTGGCTGCGGCCGGTCTTGGTGTTGAGAATCCGTCCGGCCGCGACGGCGCTCACGACCCGCGTCACGCGAATGACGTTTAGCTCCTCGTCCACCTTGACCTCGGCAAAGACGGCCGAATGGGTATTGCGCGCGTGCTTCTTGTCCTCATCGAACTGGTTGAGCTTCTCCTTCTCGATACGTTCGACGCCGCCATGGCGCATCGCGTCGGCGATCGAGACTGCGCGGCTGTTGTCGCTGGCGCTGGCAATGCTGCCGTCGATCAGGACCGTATCGGCCAACGCGGTGCCGGCGAGCGGCGAGCCAGGGATTTTCCCGGCCAGACCTAACACCTCCTTGCGCACCTCCTCGGCGGCTGCGAGCACCGCATGTGCGCTCGAGGCAGCCATCCAGGAGCCGCCCTCGACAGGCGCCTGCGGCAGGGTGGAATCTGCGAGCCGGACGCTGATGTTCTCGATCGGCAGGCCGAGTGCGTCGGCCGCGACCTGCGCCACAATGGTGTAGGTGCCGGTGCCGATGTCGGATGCGGCACATGACACCTCGGCATGTCCGTTCGACGTCAGCACGATACGGACGGCAACCGGCATCTGCAGTGCTTCCCACACGCCTGTCGCCATGCCCCAGCCGACCAGATCCTTGCCGTCGCGCATCGAGCGCGGCGCAGGATTGCGGCCGCTCCAGCCGAAGGCGTCCGCGCCGCGCGCGTAGCATTCGCGCAATTGCTTGCTGGTGTAAGGGAGGTTTTCGCTCTGATCGCGGTCCGAGTAGCACTTCAGCCGCAGTTCGACCGGATCGAGCTTGAGAGCAACGGCAAGCTCGTCCATGGCACATTCGAGCGCGCAGACGCCCGACGCCGCGCCCGGTGCGCGCATGTCGCAGGGCGTGGAGACGTCAAGGTGAACCAGCTTGTGGGAGAAGCGGCTGTTCGGGCTCTTGTAGAGCTGTTCGGCCCAGCCGGTATCGTTGCGGGCAAAATCCTCGTAGCGCGAGGTGACGGCAATGGCCTCGTGCGTGACCGCGTCGAGCGTACCGTCCGATTTTGCGCCGAGCCCGACGCGCTCGATGGTCATCGGCCGGTAGCCGAGCCCGTACATCTGCTGGCGCGTCAGCACGACGCGAACGTTTCGCTTCAGCGCGAGCGCGCCGAGCGTTGCCAGCACCACCTGATATTGCGGCCGCAAGCCGGAGCCGAAGGCGCCGCCGACGTATGGCGAGACCACGCGAATGTCATCCGGCTTCTTGTCGAACACGCCGCATAGAAACTTGTGGACGTTCTGGACGCCTTGGGTCTTGTCGTAGATCGTGAGCTTGCCATTGCTGTCCCAGACCGCCGTGGTCGCGTAGAGCTCCATCGGGTTGTGATGCTCGGTCGGTATCACGTAGTCCGCCTCGTGGCGCACATCAGCTTCCGCAAGGGCGGCTACGGCGTCGCCCCGCGGCTTGTGCGGCTTGTCTTTTTCGGCCGCGTTGCTGCGCTCGCCTTCGAGGTCGGTCGCAAAACCATGCTGCTCATATTCGACCCGCACGAGCGTCGCTGCAAATTTCGCGGTTTCCCAGTCCTCCGCGACGACCAGTGCGATCGGCTGGCCGTTGAACTTGATCTTGTCATCATAAAGCGGACGGAAAGGCGAGCCTTCCTCGGGCGCAACCTCGTCCTTCCACGCCTCGTCCTTGTCGGCCAGCGGCGGACGGTTCGCATGCGTGAGCACCTCGAGCACGCCCTCGACCTGCTGTGCCGCGCCGGTGTCGAGGCGGACAATGCGCCCGCATGGAATGGTGGCCTCGACAACGAAGCCATGGAGGAGCCTGTCGGCCGGAAATTCGCCGGCGTATTTAGCGGCCCCGGTGACCTTGGCCCGGCCGTCGACACGCGACGTCGGCGTTCCCACATAAGCGTTCATAGGGTCCTCACGCGATCTTCTTGTGGGCCTGGGATTGCGGCGTGGCGTTCGCCGCCTGTGTCAGCGTCCGCACGATGGCGCGGCGTGCGAGCTCGATCTTGAAGCCGTTATGTGAGCGGGCCGTTGCTCCCTGGAGCAAGAGATCCGCGGCATGCGAGAAGTGATCGGGCGTCGCGGCCTGGCCGCGCAGGCCCGCTTCGGCCTCGAGGCTGCGCCATGGCTTGTGAGCCACGCCGCCGAGCGCCACGCGCGCCCCGCTGATCGCGTTGCCTTCCAATTCGAGCGCGGCCGCAACCGAGACCAGAGCAAAGGCATAGGACATGCGGTCGCGAACTTTGAGATAGCTGTAGTTCTGGGCAAAGCCCCGCGGCGGCAGCTCGATCGCCGTGATGATCTCGCCGGTGCCGAGGTTGGTATCGACATGAGGCTTGTCGCCGGGCAGCCGGTGGAAATCGGTCAGCGCGATGGTGCGTTCGCCGGAGGGACCCGCGATGTGCACGAGCGCATCCAGCGCGGCCAGCGCCACGCTCATATCGGATGGATTGGTCGCGATGCAGACGGCGCTCGTGCCCAGGATCGCATGATTGCGGTTCAGCCCGTCCATCGCCGAGCAGCCGCTGCCGGGATGCCGCTTGTTGCAAGGCGTAGCCGTGTCATAGAAATAGGCGCAACGCGTTCGTTGCATCAGATTGCCGCCAACGGAGGCCATGTTGCGCAATTGCGCCGAGGCGCCGGCCAGAATGGCGCTGGCGAGCAGGGGGTAGCGCTGCTCGATCAATGGATGGTAGGCGAGGTCCGAGTTCGGCACCAGGGCGCCGATGCGCAAGGACCCGTCGGTCGTCTCCTCGACCTTGCGCAGCGGCAGGCGAGAAATGTCGATCAGCCGGGAGGGGCGTTCGACATTCTCTTTCATCAGGTCGATCAGATTGGTGCCCCCGGCGATCAGCTTGGCGCCGGGATCGGCGGCGAGCAGGCGGATCGCGTCGGCGACATCAGTGGCTCGGGCATACTGGAAATTGTTCATGGCTGGCCCATTGCCTGCTGGATGGCGGCGACGATGTTCGGATAGGCGCCGCAGCGGCAGAGATTTCCGCTCATGAGCTCCCGGATCTCGTCGGCCTCCCGGGCACGGCCTTCGACGAGCAGTCCGGCTGCCGAACATATCTGTCCCGGCGTGCAATAGCCGCACTGGAAGGCGTCATGGTCGATGAAAGCCTGTTGCACGGGATGCAGCGCGCCGTCCTTGCCAAGGCCTTCGATGGTCGTGATCTCCGCGCCGTCCTTCATGACGGCGAGCGTGAGGCACGAATTGACGCGCCGGCCATCCACCAGCACCGTGCAGGCGCCGCACTGACCATGATCGCACCCCTTCTTGGTGCCGCTCAGCGCGAGATGGTCCCGCAAGGCGTCGAGCAGCGTGGTCCATGGCACGAGATCGAGCGTGTGACTGACGCCGTTGACGACAAGATGGATCGGAATGCGTTCGGAAATCTGATGCGTGACATCGCCCATGTCCTGCTCCCTGCGACGGCGACCGTGCCGGACGTCAGCCGTGTTGACGCGGGGCACGCCTCCGCCGGCCAATAGCGCCCAACGGACCACCGACCGGTTGGTTCCTTTTGATTCCCTTGCCGGCAGTTCGCCTTTCCGAGAGGTCGCGGTCAGCGTTTTGCTTCGCCGAACACCACATTCGGCACCGCGCGGTTGACGACCTCGCGCAGCGCGAAGCTCGATTGTACCCGCGCCACGCGCGGCAGGCGCGACAGCTCCATGCGGTGGATGCGCTCGAAATCCTGGATGTCGCGGGCGAGCACGATCAGGATGTAGTCGTCGGTCCCCGACATCAGGAAGCAGCGCACGACGGACGGGCATTTCACCACTTCCGCCTCGAACGCCTTCAACGCCTCGTCGCTTTGGCTCTCCAGCGCGATGCGGACCAGCACCGTGGTGGTGAGGCCGAATTGGGCGAGGTCGAGCGCGGCTTGATAGCCCTGGATGTAGCCGTCGTCCTCGAGCGCCTTCTGGCGCCGCGCGAGCGCGGTGCTTGATAGCCCAACCTTGTTGGCGAGCTCGGTGTGGCTGGCCCGCGCATTGGTCGTGAGTTCCGCGAGGATGGCGAGATCTTTCCGGTCCAGGGCCAAAGTTTCGTTTCCAGCGTGAAAGGGCGTTTGGGCGCCGGAAACCGGCGCAGGGAGGCCAAAGCTAGCGGATATTTGCACGAAACCAAACCGGGCAGGTCGCTACGATCATGAGGTGAATCAAAAGGAGGCCAGGGATGCGCGTCGGTGTGCCCAAGGAAATCAAAGTGCAGGAATATCGCGTCGGGCTCACCCCGGGTGCGGTCCGCGAATATGTCGCCGCGGGGCACGAGGTGACGGTCGAGACCGGTGCGGGCGGCGGCATCGGCGCGTCCGACGAAGTCTATAGGCGGGCAGGGGCCGCCATTGCCGACGGCGCGCGCGACATATTCGCGAACTCCGACATGATCGTGAAGGTGAAGGAGCCGCAGAAAAGCGAGTGGGCGCAGCTCCGCGAAAGCCAGATCCTGTTCACTTATCTCCATCTCGCGCCGGATCCCGAACAGGCCAGGGGTTTGCTCGCCTCCGGCTGTACTGCGATCGCCTATGAAACCGTCACCGACGCGGCCGGTCACCTCCCCCTGCTCGCGCCGATGAGCGAAGTCGCCGGCCGCCTCGCCATCGAGGCTGCCGGCGCCGCGCTTAAGCGTTCGGCCGGCGGCCGCGGGCTGCTGCTGGGCGGCGTTCCTGGTGTGCAGCCGGCGCGGGTCGTCGTGCTCGGCGGCGGCGTAGTGGGAACGCAAGCCGCGCGCATGGCCGCGGGCCTTGGCGCCGAAGTCACCGTGATCGACCGCTCTATTCCTCGGTTGCGGGAGCTCGATGATCTCTTCGCCGGGCGTGTACGCACCCGCTTCTCCACCATCGAATCAGTTGAGGAGGAGGTGTTCGCTGCCGACGTCGTGATCGGTGCGGTGCTGGTGCCGGGCGCAAGCGCGCCCAAGCTCGTCACCCGTGCGATGCTGACATCGATGCGACCGGGCGCGGTGCTGGTCGACGTCGCGATCGATCAGGGCGGCTGCTTCGAGACCTCGCACCCGACCACGCATGCCGATCCGACCTATCTGGTCGACGGCATCGTGCATTATTGCGTGGCTAATATGCCCGGCGCGGTGCCGGTGACGTCGAGCCAGGCGCTGAACAACGCGACGTTGCCGTTCGGCTTGATGCTCGCGAACAAGGGTTTTGCTGCGGTGCTGGAAAATCCACATCTCCGCAACGGACTGAATGTGCATCGCGGCCGCATCACCAACATGGCGGTAGCGGAGAGCCTCGGGCTGGAGTTTGCTCCGGTGGGGAGCGGGCTGGCGGCGTAGCGTTGCTGCTCATACCGGCTTGCGATGACGGCTGCCGAGCGCGGCCTCGATCGTCTCAGGCTTCTCGATGCGTTCGATCAACGTGTCGATGCGGTCGCCGCCCCAGAACAGCTCGTCGTTGAATACCATGGTCGGCACGCCGAACACGCCGAGCGCTTCGGCCTCGTCGATGATGCGGTCGTGTTCGGCGCGGGCAGGGCCGTGGACGTAAGCTTCGAACTCACTGGCTGAGCCACCGCAGGACGTGATGACGTCGGTGACTGCGGCGAGATCGTCGATCTCGAGCTCATGGCTCCAGAACCGACGAAACACCGTGTCGTGATAAGGCCGGAAGAAGCCGTGCTGTTGGGCGAACAGCATGCCGACGCTGGAATAGAACGCGTCGTAGATCCGCCGGGGCCCTTTCATGACGAGCCCCTGCGCATTGGCATAGCGCCGAGCGTCCATATAGGCGTAGCGCACCTTGCGCCAGAAATGAGGCGTGCGCTCTTCCACGGTCCCCATGAATTCGGCAACGCGCAGCGTATAGGGCAGCCATTCGAGCTCGACGCCGTGCGTCTCCTGCAGTTCGAATAGGCGCTTGTTGGCCACGAACGCGTAGGGGCTCTTGTAGTCGGTGTAGACGCGCACGCGGGGGTTTGGCATTGGCAGATTCCTTTCATACCCGCGGCGCTACCTGCTCGCCGTGGCGCCGGTGCTAAAATAGGCCGGAAGAAGAAAACTATTGCCCCGGGTCCGTCCGGCGGAAGGAGTTTCCCCTCCGGGAGTTAAAAAAGCCAATCGCTTCCATTGCTGTTTGGGGCCGAAACGACGACATTTCCATCAGAAATTGATGGATTGACTGCTATGGAACGCACCAGGTTTGAGCCTTTCGGCGAGCAATTGGTGTCCGCAACGGACACCCAGCCGCGCTCGCGCGGGTCAAAGCTGCTGCTGCGGGTCGGCACTGGCCTGTTCTGGTCGCTGGTCGCTGGCATCGTGCTCGCGCGTGCGGCCTTTTTCGAGCCCGGCGTCTATGACGGCTTCAGCCGCGTCGCCTCGCTGGCCAAGAGCCTTATCTTCTAAGGGCGCCTGATCTTCTAAGGCGCGCCTGACCTTCTAAAGGGCGCCTGGCCTTCCGAGCCGGATTATTCGGGCGAAGGATAGAACTTCCCTCGGCCCTGATATGTCGAAAACTTATTTCCCAATCGGATGGCGCTGCGTATAAATCCTTCTCCTTGGGGAGAGATTTGTGTCGCAGAATCAAGCATCCAGCCCGGCCGACGCCAAGCCGACCACGGCCACTGGCCGCATCGTCGCGCTGATTCCCGGGATCCTCCTCTGCATCGCCGTGGCCGGTGTTTCGGCCCTGCTCGAACGGGCGGAATTGGGCGTCTTCGAGCATCCCTACGTCGAGGCGCTGGTGATGGCGATCTTGCTCGGCATGGCCGTGCGCAGCTTCTGGAAGCCCGCGCCGCGCTGGCAGTCCGGCATCGCCTTCAGCGCCAAGCAGCTGCTCGAAGTCGCCGTCATGCTGCTGGGGGCCTCGATCAGCTTTGCTGCTATCGCGGCGTCCGGCGTCGCGCTGTTGGCATCGATCGCGGCCGTCGTCGTGGTCGCGCTCTGCGTTTCCTTCGGCATCAGCCGCCTGCTTGGTCTCTCGACGCGGCTCTCGATCCTGATCGCCTGCGGCAACTCGATCTGCGGCAACTCGGCGATTGCGGCGGTGGCGCCGATCATCGGCGCCAACAATGACGAGATCGCATCCTCGATCTCCTTCACCGCCATCCTCGGCGTGATGATGGTGCTCGGCCTGCCGCTGCTGATCCCGCTGCTGCAGCTATCGGCCACGCAATACGGCATCCTCGCAGGCCTCACCGTCTATGCCGTGCCGCAGGTGCTTGCGGCGACTGTGCCGGCGGGGCTCGTCTCGACGCAGATCGGCACGCTCGTCAAGCTGATGCGCGTCCTGATGCTCGGGCCGGTCGTCGTCGGCCTCTCGCTGACGGCTTCGCGCTGGCACAACGAGGCCAAGAAGACCAATGTCGGCTTTTTCCGCCTGGTCCCGTGGTTCATCCTCGGCTTCCTTGCGCTGGCGACCCTGCGCTCGCTCGAGATCGTGCCGTCCACGGTGGTTGCGCCGATCACGCGGATCACGGGTTTTCTCACGGTGGTGTCGATGGCCGCGCTTGGCCTGGGTGTCGATGTGAAGGTGCTTGCCAATGTCGGGGGGCGGGTGACGGCGGCCGTAACGTTGTCGCTGCTGCTCCTGCTCGGCATCAGCATCGCACTGGTGCACTGGTTCAAGTGAGGGAAGCAAGGTGCCGCACACTCCGCTTCCTTCTCCCGCAAGGGGAGAAGGGAAGTAAGAGGGTAAGCGTCGAGAAATCGCTAAATCACATCGGCGAGTGAATGCCCGTGCAGCTCGATGTTCAGCCCCTGCATGCCCATGTCGTTGAGCTCGCCGCCCATCGCCTTGATGCTCTCCTCGCGGATCAGCGACATCAGTCCGCGGCGCAACGCCAAAAACTCCGATGACATCATCATCGACTGCTGCCGCGGCCGCTCCAGCGGGATCGGAATCTCCGCCTTGATCGAGCCGGGCCGTGCGGTCATGCAGTAGACGCGGTCGGATAGGAAGATCGCCTCGTCGATGTCGTGGGTGACGAACAGCACCGATATCTTCAGCCGCTGCCACATGTTGGTAAGTATCTGCTGCATGATGACCCGGGTCTGCGCATCGAGCGCGCCAAAGGGTTCGTCCAGCAGCAACACTTTGGGTCCCGTCGCGAGCGCGCGGACGATGCCGACGCGCTGCTTCATGCCACCCGAGAGTTTCTCGGGGTAATGCTTTTCGAAGGCTTCGAGGCCCGCGAGTCCCAGCAGGGTGCGGGCGGCGCGCTCGCGCTGCGAGCGCGGCATGCCGCGCATCTTCAGGCCGAACTCGACGTTCTCCCGCACGGTCTTCCAGGGAAACAGCGAATATTGCTGAAACACCATGCCGCGCTCCGCGCTGGGGCCGTTCACCTTCTCGCCGTCGACGGTGACGATGCCCGTCGTCGGCTTGAGGAAGCCGGCGACCGCGTTGAGCAGCGTCGACTTTCCGCACCCGGAGGGACCGACGATCGAGACGAACTCGCCAGGCTTTACATGAATCTGCGTATCGGTGACGGCTTCGACCGGCCCCTCGATGCTGTCGTAGCTGAGGGAGAAGTTCTTGACCTCGATATGGCCCTGCGGTGCCTTGACAACGATCTCGCTCATTTCAGCCTCCACGGCATCACCAATTGTCCAGCCCCCCGGATCAGCATGCTCGATCCGAGGCCGAGCACGCCGATCGCGATCATGCCGAGCGCGATGTCGGCATACTGGACCAGCGAATAGGCCTCCCAGGTGAAATAGCCGATGCCGTACTGCCCCGAGATCATCTCGGCGGCGATCAGCGACACCCAGGCCACGCCCATGCCGACGGTGAGGCCGGTGAAGATGTGCGGGAGCGAGGCCGGAAAATACACATCGCGGAAGATCGAGCGCTCCCGCGCGCCGAGACATTGCGCGGCGCGCACCAGCACGGGATCGACCAGGGACATGCCGTGCAGCGTATTGACCAAGATCGGGAAGAACGAGCCGAGGAACGTGATGTAGACGATGCTCTGCTCGTTGGTCGGCCACAGCATGATCGCCATCGGCACCCAGGCGATCGCCGGGATCGGCCGCAGCACCTCCGCCACGGGGAAGATGATCTCGTGGACAAGCTTGAAGCGGCCCATGATCAGGCCGAGCGGCACGGCGACGATTGCCGCGAGCGAGAAGCCGAAGAAGATGCGCCGGCAGCTCAAGAGTACGTGCAGCAGGAATTTCGGATCGTGGATCGCCTTGGTGAAGCTCGCATAGACCGCGAGCGGCGAGGGCACGTTGGTGAAGCGCACGAAGAACACGACGCGATAGGTCGTCAGCAGATGCCAGACCAGCAGAAAGGCGAGCAGTGAGATGATGCCGATCGCGGTTGCGCGCAGCCCGCCCCGGTTGAGCCGGTACCAGCGCAGTGCGAGCGTGCCGAAGGAGGGTGGGGAGGCGGGTGGCGTGGAGGCGGGCATGGCGCTTGCCTCCACGATTGCACTTGCCGGCATGCTGTCCTCGGGATGTCTGAGGAGGGCGGGACTGCTCACGTCTTGCCCCCGCTGACCGCCGCCTTTACCGCGTCGTCGAAGCCGAGCACCTTGCCGCTGATCTTGATGGCATAGGCTTCGGCATCCTTCTTCAACAGGAACGGCGCAACCTCGCCATTGCCGACCGCGAAGAAGGCCTGGTCGGCGAACAGCTTGATGCCGCGGGTGGTATCGAAGACGTAGGCGACGTTGATCTTCTTGCCCTTGGCCTTGTAGTCGGCATAGGCACCGAGCGTGCAGCTGGCTGACGAGAAGGGCATGATGCCGGAATCGTCGACCCAGACCTCGCCGGCCTTGCGCGGATCTGCGATCGGTTTCTTGCAGAAGGAATCGTCGCCGGAGATCTCGTAGTTCTTGGTGCTCGCAAGCTGCCCGTCATAGTCGAGCTTCATCTCGGCATAGGCTTTGCGGATGTAGCTGTCGTCGACCCATTTCTTCGGGTCGAACTCCTTCATGCGGCCGAGGTTCTGCAGAACCTTGACGTCGGCGGTAGCGGCGTCGATCAGAGCCGGCTTGACCGAGGGATCGGTGGTCATGTTGCCGCTGGGGCCGAGGAAGATGTAGACGACCTCCTTGTTGATGCCGGTCCATTCCTGGATCTTCTCGGCGGCGAGCTTGGGATCATCGCGCAGCCATTGATTGGCGGCGATCAGCGCCTTGAAGTAGGCAACAACAACTTCGGGGTATTTCTCGGCGAAATCGGTGCGCACGACGATGCCGTGGAAGGTCGGCAGATTGGTCTCGACGCCGTCAAAGATCTTTCGCGCAAAACCGCGGAACGGCAGCAACTCGGCGAACGGAACGAAGTCGGCATGCGCGTCGATCTTCTTCTCCTGGAGATTGGTCGAGCCGACCTCCGGGCTCTGGCTGACCAGCTGGAAGAAATCCGATGCATAACCGCGGTCCTGCATCGCCTTCAACACCATGCCGTGCGCAGCAGAGCCGAACGGCACGCTGACGAGCTTGCCCTTGAGATCGGCGAGATCGTAGTAGGGCGAATCCTTGTGAACGACGATGCCGTTGCCGGAGCCCGACAGGCTGTAGGCGGCGATGCCGATCAGCCGGCTCTTGCTCTCCGGATTGCTGTCGAAAGTGAAGCCGTTCACGATCAGCGGATAGTCGCCCATCATGCCGATCTGCAGCTTGTTGGCCATCATCGCGTTGGTGACTGGCGGACCGGAGGTGAAGTTCTGCCACTCCAGCTCGAATTTGATGTTGGCGTATTTGCCGTCCTTCGGCAGATATTTCTCGAGGAGATGGAGCTGGCGGATGACGACGCCGGCGGTCACCGTGTTGGTCGTGGTGTCCTGCGTTCCAATGCCGAGCGTAACGGTTTCCGCCGCGGCCGGCTGCGCGAGGAGAAGCGCCAGCGACGTCACCGACATCGCGATCGAGAGCGTGGGAAGATGGCGGACCATTCTCATCCTCATTCGGTTGGATGTGCTGTGGTTGCCATGATTGGGTGAGGGCGTGGGCAGGGCAAATCCGGAATGAGCGCCACAGTCGATTAGTTGCCGGGAAAAGTCGATTGCATACTCCTTGGGCAGTCCTGCACTATAAAGCCGCTTGCATGGGCACCGGCCCTAGTCAGACCCTTGCCCTCGCATCTCTTCCAGCACGTCGGGCCGGCAGACCACGATCTGCGAACGCTTGGTCAGCACGATTCCCTTCTCCTGCATGCGCTTCAGGCTGATCGTGACCCATTGCCTGGTGGCGCCGACCATGTGGGCGATATCCGCATGGGTGAAAGCTGCGGCGATCACACGGCCGTCGGCGTCCTCGACGCCGTAGAGATCGACGAGATGCAGCAACAGATGCGCAAGGCGCTGTGTGATCGAGCGCGTTCCCAGCATCTGGGCCAGCGCCGAATAGCACTTCCCCTTGAAGGTCAGGCCTTCGATCAGGCCGATCGCGAGGTTCGGGATCTCGACCGCAAGGGATCGCAGCTCCTTTCCGGGCAGATGCACCACGCTGCAATTGCTGGATGCAACGCCGGACCATTGATGCACGGTACCTTCGAACACTTCGGGGCCGCCGACGAAATTGCCGACATGCCAATAGGCCAGCGTGATCTCGCGGCCGAGCGGAGAGGTGTAGAACACCCGGATACGGCCGCTCTCGATCAGCCAGATACCGTCATGCTTGCCACCCTGGCTGAACAGCGTCTGGCCACGGTTGAGGACTTTTCGGCGGCCCTGCTTCAGCACCAGCTCCCGCTCGCGCTGGCTGAGCTTGTCCATCAACGCCGGCGGTCCGCCGATCCATTGCTGGTTCTCGGTGAGCAGCAGCGAGGAACCGCCGGCAGGCCGGATCGTGGCGGGAACCGTCCCGCGAACCACATTGGCCGCCGCCTGCAACATCATCTGCCTCCAGAACGTTCAAACCGTTCTAAAGAGGAGCAATGTCCGTGCCAGATTCACTCCGCTGTCATCGCCCGGCTTGACCGGGCGATGACAGCGGAGTTTGGACGACGACCTGTCGCGTCTACCGCCCCGCCAGGCTCAACAAATACGGCTTCGGGTAAATCCCCCGATTGTGCCCATCCGAAAAAGAGATGTTCAGCCCGTAACCGAGATCGCCGATCTCGGTGATCGCGATGCCTGGAAACCGCTCGGGGAAGCGGCCTTCGAAGCGGGCGCGGGTTGCAGTGGGCGCATTTGCAGGAGAGGCGGAGCGTCTCCGCCGGCAAGTCCAGCGTGTCGTCCTCAGCGGTGCGGACGCGGAGCGTCGCGAGGTCGGCGCTTGCTTCGTAATCTGCCACGGTCGGTGCCACCAAGGTCATGACGTGTCTCCGACCCTTCTCTACGTTGCCGCAGCGCTGCCGCGCTAGCAACTAATTGCCAGGCGCAGGTGCGCGACGCTGATCTTCGCTGCCTGCTGTTCGATCATCGCCCACGAAATGTGAAACTAATCGACCGGGAATTTCAGTTCGGCGTTGCCGGATTCCAGTCTCTCCGAAACCTTGTGCGCAATCGAGGTCAGGAGAGACAATGAGCGCATTTCAGAAGGAAACGGTCCTGTCGGTCAGGCACTGGACCGATAGCCTGTTCAGCTTCACCGCGACGCGCGATCCGGGCTTCCGCTTCCAGAACGGCCAGTTCGCGATGATCGGGCTGGAAGTCGAGGGCAAACCGTTGCTGCGGGCCTACAGCATGGCGAGCGCCAATCACGAGGAGGCGCTCGAGTTCTTCTCGATCAAGGTGCAGGACGGTCCGCTGACCTCACGCCTTCAGAAGATCAGGGAGGGTGACGTCATCCTGGTTGGCCGCAAGGCCACCGGCACGCTGATCACCGGCAATCTCATTCCCGGCAAGCGCCTGCTGCTGCTCTCGACCGGAACGGGGCTCGCGCCGTTCGCCAGCCTGATCAAGGACCCCGACGTCTACGAGAATTACGAGACCATCGTGCTCGCCCATGGTTGCCGCCAGGTCTCCGAGCTCTCCTATGGCGAGCACCTCGTCGAAGGGCTGCGCAATCACGAGTTCTTCGGGCCGCTGATTCGTGACAAGCTCGTCTACTACCCGACCGTCACCCGCGAGCCGTTCAGGAATCGCGGCCGCATCTCCGACCTGATCGCGTCGAACCAGCTGTTCGACGACATCGGTCTGTCAGGCCTCGATATCGAGACCGACCGCATCATGCTGTGCGGCAGCCCGGCGATGCTGGAGGAACTTCCCGCGATGTTGTCCGCACGTGGCTTTGTCGAGGGCAATCACAGCCGGCCCGGCCATTTCGTGATCGAAAAGGCCTTTGTCGAGCGCTGAGGCGCAAATCGCACCCCGGCGACAACTAATTGCTATCGCCGGGACGCCTGCTGAACAAATCTGATGCAAAGGCGCCGGATCTGCCGGCGGACCAGGAGCAAGCGATGTCACTAGATCAGATCGTCGACGGACTTTCGGAGGTTTCCTGCGACGTGCTCGTTATCGGCGGCGGTACTGCCGGCCCGATGGCGGCGTTGAAGGCGAAGCTGAAGAATCCGAAGGCCAACGTCGTCCTGCTCGAAAAGGCGAACGTCAAGCGCTCCGGAGCGATCTCAATGGGCATGGACGGCTTGAACAATGCCGTCATTCCCGGCTACGCGACGCCGGAGCAGTACACCAAGGAAATCACCATCGCCAATGACGGCATCGTCGATCAGAAGGCGGTCTACAAATACGCGCAGAAGTGCTACTCGATCATCGAGGAACTCGACAGTTTCGGCATCCGCTTCCTGAAGAACGAGAACGGCGACTACGCCGTCAAGAAGGTGCACCACATCGGCACCTACGTGCTGCCGATGCCGAACGGCGAGACCGTGAAGAAGGCGCTGTATCGCCAGCTCCGGCGTGCCCGCATCCTGATCTCCAACCGCTATATGGCGACGCGGCTGCTCAAATCCACCGATGGCCGCATCGCCGGCGCGATCAGCGTCAACACCCGCACCGCCGAGATGCTGGTGATCAAGGCCAAGGCCGTTATCCTGTGCATGGGCGCCGCCGGCCGTCTTGGTCTGCCGACCTCCGGCTACATGTTCGGCACCTACGAGAACGCGGCCAATTCCGGTGACGGCTATTCCATGGCCTATCACGCCGGTGCGGCACTGGCGAATCTCGAATGCTATCAGATCAATCCGCTGATCAAGGACTATAACGGGCCGGCCTGCGCCTACGTCGCCGGTCCCTTCGGCGCCTTCACCGCCAACAACGAGGGATCGCGCTTCATCGAATGCGACTACTGGTCCGGCCAGATGATGCTGGAGTTCTACAACGAGCTGCTGTCCGGCAAGGGCCCGGTGTTTCTCCAGCTCAAGCATCTCCATCCCGACACCATCTCGGAGATCGAATCCACGCTGCACAAGGTCGAGCGTCCCACGCGCGGCCTGTTCCAGCAGGGGCGCGGGGTCGACTACCGCAGCGAGTCGATCGAGATGCATATCTCCGAGATCGGATTCTGCTCCGGTCACAGTGCGTCGGGCGTGTTCGTCGACGACAACGCGCGCACCACCGTGCCGGGCCTTTATGCCGCCGGCGACATGGCGAGCGTGCCACACAATTACATGCTCGGCGCCTTCACCAACGGTTCGGTCGCCGGCATCGACGCGATGGAATTCGCTGACAATCACGACTTCGCGGAATTCGACGCGGCCGAGGTTGCCAGCGAACGTGACCGCGTCATGGCGCCGACCAAACGCGAGGACGGCATTCCGCCGAACCAGATCGAGTACAAGACCCGGCGTCTCGTCAATGACTATCTCCAGCCGCCGAAAGTCACGCGCAAATACGAACTCGGTATGCGCCGGCTCGCCGAAGCGAGGGAAGACATGCAGGAGCGCATGATCGCGCGCAATGCGCACGAACTGCTGCGCGCGCTCGAAGTCCAGTCGATCATGGACTGCGCGGACATGGCAGTGCATGCCTCGCTCTACCGCGAGGAAAGCCGCTGGGGCCTCTATCACTGGCGGACGGATTTCCCCGAGAAGGACAACGAGAACTGGTTCTGCCACACGCTGCTGAGCAAGCAGGACGGCAAGATGACCAGCGAGAAGCGTGCCGTGGAGCCCTATATCGTGCCGATCGCTGACGATGAGAAGGATCTCTACGACAAGCAGCGCATCCGCGCGACCGCCTGACCCGCCGCACAAATAACAGGAGACATACGATGCCTCTCGCTTCTTATCAGACATCGGTTCCGGTGGTCGTCGACGACGCCAAATGCATCGCGGACAAGGGCTGCACCGTTTGCGTCGACGTCTGCCCGCTGGACGTACTGCGGATCAGCGATATGACCAACAAGGCCTACATGGCCTATGACGAATGCTGGTACTGCATGCCCTGCGAGGCGGATTGCCCGACCGGCGCCGTCACCGTCAACATTCCCTATCTGCTGAGGTAGTCATGTCGAGCCCGTTCGAATCCTACGACGATCTCGAAGATGCCGACGAGCGGCTCCAGGCCGCCGATCCAGGGGAGCGCCGCGTCGCCATCATCGCGCTCGGCCATTCCGGCGATCCCGCAGCGGTTGGCCATCTCGCCAAAATGGTCGCCGATCCCGATGCCGGCGTCCGCCAGCAGGTCGCGATGGCGCTCGGCGAGTTCGACGGGCCGGAGGCCGCGAGCGCGCTGGTGAAGCTGCTGGTCGATCCTGAGAGAATCGTCGCGTCCGCCGCGGCCGACAGCATGGCGGAGTTCAAGGATCCCGCCTGCGCCGAGATCATCCTGCCGCTGGTCAAGCATGCCCACGCCTTCGTCCGCATGGGCGCGCTGCGTGCGCTGAAGGAGCTGCGCTGCAAGGATACGCTGAAACCGGCGCTGGAAGCGCTCCAGGATTCCGATGCTGCGGTGCGGGTGCAGGCGATCGGCGTGATCGGGTTCCTCAAGCTGGAGGAATCAATTCCGGCGCTGACCGCGCTGATCAACGATCCCGACGCGCATGTGCGCCGTGCCGCCGTCAGCGCGCTCGCCTTCTCGCAGATGAAGCCTGCGGCCGAGATGATCACGCGCGCTCTGAAGGATTCGGACTGGATGGTGCGGGAGATGGCCGCGGAAACGCTGGGCCTCAACGTCAACGGTTCGATCGCCGCCGAACAGCTCATCGCTTCGCTCAGTGACGAGTTCTGGCAGGTGCGCCTGAAGGCAATCCGCAGCCTTGGCCGGATGAAGATCGAGCGCGCGGTTCGCCCGATCGGCAATTGCGTCAACCACGACCAAGCTAATTTGCGGAAAGAGGCGGCTGCCGCGCTCGGCGAGATCGCCCACCACGACGGCGAAGCCTTCCTTGCCGTCATCGCCGACGATCCCGATCCCGAGGTGCGCAAGAACGCGCGCTGGGCGCTTCAGCAGATTGCGGCCCGAAAAGCGCGGGCGGGGGCATAGAAGCGCGGCGGGCTGCCGCGCTGGACTTCCCGTCCCAGACGTTTATTGGTCTTCGCCAATGTGATAGGCCTCCGCCAGCGAGGCCGATCCGAAAAGAGCGAGGATGCGCCCATGACTACATTGACGGTTAAGGACCTTCTCCCCGAGGACGGCACGCGGGGAACGCTCGTCGGCCGCGTCTGGCTGCCGCAGGCGAATGGCCCGGCCGTGGTCGCCGTGCGCGGCGATGGTGTGTTCGACGTCACCGCAAAATTCCCGACCGTCAGCGCACTCTGCGAGGAAGACAATCCGGCGAAGGCGCTTGCCGCGATCAAGGGCGAGCGCATCGGCGACCTCGAGGTTATCGTCGCCAACACGCCACCTGATCAGCGCGATACGAAAAAGCCGTGGCTGCTCGCGCCGGTCGATCTCCAGACGCTGAAGGCAGCCGGCGTCACCTTTGCCATCTCGATGCTGGAGCGCGTGATCGAGGAGCGGGCGAAAGGCAATCCGGCCTCGGCCGAAGCGATCCGGACAGAAGTGACGCGGCTGATCGGCGATGATCTGTCGAAGCTCAAGCCGGGCTCGGACCAGGCGATGCATCTGAAGCAGGTGCTGATCGATCAGAATGCCTGGAGCCAGTATCTCGAGGTCGGCATCGGCCCCGATGCCGAGGTCTTCACCAAGGCGCCGACCTTGTCGTCGGTTGGCACCGGCATGGATGCGGGGTTGCATCCGAAGTCGACCTGGAACAATCCCGAGCCGGAGCTGGTGCTCTTCGTCTCGAGCCGCGGCAAGATCGTCGGGGGCGCGCTCGGCAACGACGTCAATCTGCGCGACTTCGAAGGCCGTTCGGCGCTGCTGTTGTCGAAGGCCAAAGACAACAACGCCTCGTGCTCCATCGGGCCGCTGCTCCGTCTGTTCGACGACAGCTTTACCCTCGACGACGCTCGCAAGCTCGACATCAGCCTGAACGTGAAGGGGCAGGATGGTTTCGTCCTCGACGGCCATTCATCGATCAGCATGATCAGCCGCGATCCGACCGATCTGGTTGGGCAGACCATCGGCAAGGTGCACCAATATCCTGATGGCTTCGTGCTATTCCTCGGGACCATGTTCGCGCCGGTCAAGGATCGCGACGCGCCGGGACAGGGGTTCACCCACAAACGCGACGACATCGTCACGATCTCGGCGCCCCAACTCGGCAAACTCGTCAACCGCATGCGGACCAGCGACGAGTGCGAGCCCTGGACATTCGGCATCGGCGCGCTGATGAAGAATCTGGCGCAGCGGAAGCTGATCTAGCGCCGACCTTCTTCACCTTGCCCCGCTTGCGGGGAGAGGTCGAGTTTGCGCAAAGCGTAAATTCGGGTGAGGGGGACTCTCCACGAGTCCGTCTGTCACCGGTTGAGCGGAGAGAGCCCCTCACCCCAACCCTCTCCCCGTAAGATCGGGGCGAGGGAGCGCACCGTCGCTCTCGCAACAGCCCGTATCATTTTCTTCATCTCCGCGTTGCATCGCTGGAACAAAATCGCGCTAGGCGTGTCATACCCGGGCCCTGCTGCAAGCCCGTCGCGTCCGACCCAAATAGTCAGATAATATGACTAGTCGGAACCAAACTTCCGTGAAATAGTCCCTCCCGCCGCCTCAAAGGTCGGCCTGTGGGTGCGATGCTACCGATCGGCGCCCCGGATAACATTTTGGGAGATACGCCTGATGATCCTCAAAGCCCTCTTTGCGGCCAGCGCCACTGCTGCGTTGCTGCTCGCGCTGCCGGCGAATGCCGCCGAGCTCACCATCGGCTTCTCGCAGATCGGATCGGAATCCGGCTGGCGCGCGGCCGAGACCTCGGTCTCCAAGCAGGAGGCCACCAAGCGCAAGGTCAATCTCAAGATCGCCGACGCGCAGCAGAAGCAGGAGAACCAGATCAAGGCGATCCGCTCCTTCATCGCGCAGAACGTCGATGCGATCTTCCTCGCGCCCGTCGTCTCGACCGGCTGGGACTCGGTGCTGAAGGAAGCCAAGGAGGCCAAGATTCCGGTCGTGCTGCTCGACCGCGACATCGATCCCTCCGGCAAGGAACTCTATCTCACCGCCGTGACCTCAGACAGCGTGCATGAAGGCGAGGTCGCCGGCGACTGGCTGGCCAAGACCGTCGGCGCCAAGGCCTGCAACATCGTCGAATTGCAGGGCACGGTCGGCGCCAGCGTCGCCGCCAACCGCAAGAAGGGTTTTGACACCGCCATCGCCAAGCATGCGAACCTGAAGGTGGTGCGCAGCCAGACCGGCGACTTCACCCGCGCCAAGGGCAAGGAAGTGATGGAAAGCTTCATCAAGGCCGAAGGCGGCGGCAAGTCGATCTGCGCGGTTTATGCGCACAACGACGACATGATGGTCGGTGCGATCCAGGCGATGAAGGAAGCCGGCCTCAAGCCGGGCAAGGAGATCCTCACCGTCTCGATCGATGCGGTCCCCGACATCTTCAAGGCGATGGTCGCCGGCGAAGCCAATGCCACGGTCGAGCTGACGCCGAACATGGCAGGCCCCGCGCTCGATGCCATCGCGGCCTTCAAGGACAAGGGCACCGTTCCGCCGAAATGGATCCAGACCGAGTCGAAGCTCTACACGCCCACCGATGATCCGCAGAAGATCTACGACAGCAAGAAGGGCCTCGGTTACTGAGCCGAGAGTGTCGCCGGACGGTCGTATTTCGGCAGTCCGGCGATCCCGCTCGCAACCGCCGCGCGAACGAACAGGCTCCGCGTCCGCATCGTCAGCGGGCGCCGCTGGGAGTGAATTTGTCATGGAGAACAGCCCGGATTCCGCTGCTTCCCTGCTGGAGGTGCGCGGGATCAGCAAGAGCTTTGGCGCCGTGCATGCGTTGCAGGAGGTCGACTTCACGCTGCGCGCCGGCGAGATTCATGCGTTGCTTGGTGAGAACGGCGCCGGCAAATCCACGCTGATCAAGGTGATCACGGGCGTGTTCCCGCGCGATGCCGGCATCGTCAGGATCAGCGGCGAAGAGGTCGCGCCGCGCTCGGCCAAGGCGGCGGTTCAGGCCGGCATTGCCACGGTCTACCAGGAGGTCAATTTGCTGCCGAACCTCTCGGTGGCGCAGAATTTGTTTCTCGACCGGCAGCCGATGCGCTTCGGCATCGTGCGTGAAGGCGAGATGCGGCGTCGCGCGAAGTCGCTGCTCGCGGATTTCGGTCTCGACATCGACGTATCAGCGCCGCTTGGCAATTATTCGGTGGCGATCCAGCATGTCACCGCGATCGCGCGCGCCGTCGATCTCTCGGCTCGCGTGCTGATCCTGGACGAGCCGACCGCGAGCCTCGATCGCCATGAGGTCGAGATCCTCTTTCGCATCATGCGTCAGCTTGCCAAGCGCGGCATTGGCATCGTCTTCGTCAGCCATTTCCTCGACCAGGTCTATGAGGTCTCCGATCGTATCACCGTTTTGCGAAATGGTCGCCTGGTCGGCGAGCGCGAGACCGCGTCGCTGTCGCGGCTCGAGCTGATCCGGATGATGCTCGGCCGCGAGCTGGCCGAGACCACCAGCGCGCGGGCCGCGACGCGCGAGCATCAGGCCCGCGAAGTCTGCGCGAGCTTCGAGAACTATGGCAAATCAGGCTATGTCGCGCCGTTCAATCTCGAGCTGCGCCATGGCGAGGTCGTCGGTCTCGCCGGCTTGCTCGGCTCGGGCCGGACCGAGACGGCCCGGCTGGTGTTCGGCGCCGAGCGCGCCGATCGCGGGCAGGCGAGGGTGGAAGGCGCGCCTGTCGGGCTTCACTCGCCGCGCGACGGGGTGCGTCACGGCTTTGGCTATTGCCCTGAGGAGCGCAAGACCGACGGTATCGTCGCCGAGCTCACCGTCCGCGAGAACATCGTGCTCGCGCTTCAGGCCAAGCGCGGTCTGCATCGGCCGCTGTCGCGGCGCGAGCAGGACGAGATCGCGAGCCGTTACGTCAAGGTGCTCGACATTCGTCCGCCCGATCCGGAGCGTCCCGTCGGCCTGCTGTCTGGCGGCAATCAGCAGAAGGTGCTGCTGGCACGGTGGCTCGCGACCTCGCCGCGGCTCCTAGTGCTGGACGAGCCGACGCGCGGCATCGACGTCGGCGCGCATGCCGAGATCATCCGCCTGATCCGCGAGCTCTGCGACGACGGGCTTGCGCTGCTCGTGATTTCCTCCGAGCTCGACGAGATCGTGACCTATTCCGATCGCGTGGTGGTGCTGCGCGACCGCGCCCATGTCGAGGAGCTCGCGGGCGAGGCGATCGACGTCGGCAACATTCTCGCCGCCATTGCCGCCGATAGCGTCGCCGTTGCGCTTGAGGCTCACACATGACAGCGCTGCTGCCGCGCCGCGGCCTTGCCCAGATCCTCGCATTGATCGTCATCCTCGCGGTCGATCGCGTGGTGTCGCCGCAATTCTTCGATTTGCGCCTCCAGGACGGCCGGCTGTTCGGCAGCATGATCGACGTGCTCAACCGCGGTACGCCGGTGGCGCTGCTCTCGCTCGGCATGGTGCTGGTGATCGCCACGCGCGGCATCGATCTGTCGGTCGGTGCTGTCATGGCGATCTCCGGCGCGATCGCGGCGAGCCTCGCCGACAGCCACAGTCTGGCCGTGGTGCTGGCGGCTGCGCTCGGTGCGGGCCTGATCTGCGGATTGTGGAACGGATTTCTCGTCGCGGTGCTCGGCATGCAGCCGATCGTGGCGACCTTGATCCTGATGGTGGCGGGACGCGGCATCGCCCAGCTCATCACCGAAGGCCGCATCGTGACCTTCTCCTCGCCCGATCTGGTCTGGCTCGGCAATGGGTCCATCCTCGGCCTGCCGGTGCCGGTCGCGATCGCGCTGGGGATGCTGATCCTCACCGGCGCGGTGGTGCGCGGCTCCGCACTCGGATTGCTGATCGAGGCGACCGGCGGCAATGCGCGGGCGAGCGAGCTTGCCGGCGTCGGCACGCGCGCGATGATTTTGGCGGTCTATGTCTGGTGCGGCGTTTGCGCTGCGCTTGCCGGCGTGATCGCAGCGGCCGACATCATGGGCGCGGATGCCAACAATGCCGGCCTCTGGCTCGAGCTCGACGCCATCCTTGCGGTGGTGATCGGCGGCACCTCGCTGTTCGGCGGCCGCTTCAGCCTCGTGCTGGCCGTACTCGGCGCGCTGATCATCCAGACGATGAACACGGGCATTCTGCTGTCGGGCTATCCGCCGGAGTTCAATTTGCTGGTCAAGGCGGTGGTGGTGCTCGCCGTGCTGCTGCTGCAATCGCCGAAGCTGTCCGGCTTTGCCGGAATCGTGATGCGGCTGCGGGGGACCAAGGCATGAAAGGCCTGCCGCCCGTCCTCATCACGGCGATCGTGCTCGTCGCGGGATTCGCACTCTGCGCGATGCAGTTTCCCAACATCGCCTCCACCCGCGTGGTCGGCAATCTGCTGACCGACAACGCCTTCCTCGGCATTGTCGCGACCGGCATGACCTTCGTCATCATTTCCGGCGGCATCGATCTCTCGGTCGGTTCGGTGATTGGCTTCACCACGGTGTTCGTCGCGCTGGCGATTGAGCGCTGGGGAATGCCGCCTCTGGTCGCCTTCGTCGCCATTCTCGCACTCTCGGCGGCCTTCGGCGCGGCGATGGGCGCGGTGATCCATGTCTTCGATTTGCCGCCTTTCATCGTGACGCTCGCCGGGATGTTTTTGGCCCGAGGTGCCAGCTTCCTGCTCTCGACGGAATCGGTGCCAATCACGGCACCGGTCTATTCGATCGTGTCGGACTTCGCACTGCGACTACCCGGCGGTGGACGGCTGACGGCGGTCGCGATCATCATGCTTGCGATCGTGATCGGCGGCGCATTGCTGCTGCAGCTCACCCGGTTCGGCGCCAATGTCTATGCGCTCGGTGGCAGCCGGGCGACCGCGAGCCTGATGGGCGTTGCCGTCGGCAGCATGACGGTGAAGATCTACATGCTGTCGAGCCTGCTCGCTGGCATCGCCGGCATCGTCTTCTCCTTCTACACCAGCGCCGGCTACTCGCTCTCCGCCGTCGGCGTCGAACTCGATACCATCGCGGCCGTCGTGATCGGCGGCACGCTGCTCACGGGCGGGCAGGGCTCGGTGATCGGCACCTTCCTCGGCGTGCTGATCCAGGGCATGATTCAGACCTACATCAATTTCGACGGGACGCTGTCGAGCTGGTGGACCAAGATCGCGACCGGGGTGCTGCTGTTCGCCTTCATCGCCTTGCAACAGGGTTTGGTCGCGCTCGCGCGCCGGCCCGTGGCAAAGCGCGCGGGAGCAGTCTCATGACCACCTCGCGCATCCTCGTCATTCCGACGCGCCGGGCGCACTCAAATCACGCGGAAGTGGCCCGCTCGATCGGCGTTGACATCATCGCCGGCCGATATGCAGAAGGGACGCGGCTGCCGGGCGATGCCGAGATGATCGCGATGTTTGGCGTGTCGCGACCGGTGCTGCGCGAGAGCGTGAAGACGCTGGTGGCCAAGGGCCTGCTTACTACCAAGGCGCGCGTCGGCACCGTCGTGCGCGAGCGCGTCGCCTGGAACATGTTCGACGCCGACGTGCTGGCCTGGCACCTGGATGCCGGGATCGACAAGCGTTTCCTCAACGACCTCGCCGAGATCCGCCTCGCGGTCGAGCCGCGCGCGGCGATGCTGGCGGCGGCGCAGCGGTCGGAGCAGGATCTGTCCGAGCTCCGGCGCTGCATGGAGCGGATGCGGCTTGAAGCCTCCGACTCCGTTGGCTTCGCCGATGCCGACCTCGCGCTCCATGTCGGTGTGGCGCGCGCCTCCGGAAATCTGTTCATGCGCTCGATCGGGCACGTCATCGAGGCTGCGCTGCGCGCCTCATTCCTGCTCAGCGCACCGGTCGAACCGGAGGACCGCGACACCGTTCTGCTCTGGCATCAGAAGATCGTCGATGCCATCGCGGCCGGTGATGCCACGACTGCTTCGGAGGCGATGGTCTACGTCATTCACAACGGCATGCGCCGCCACGAGGGTACAGTGATCGAGACTGTATCGGCCGAAGCGCTGCCGTCCGCGGAAGCTGGAGAAAGATCGTGACTGAACTTCGAATCGCCATCGTCGGCTTCGGCAAGATCGCGCGGGATCAGCATGTCGGCGCCATCGCAGCGGTTCCCGGCGCGACGCTGGCCGCCGTCGCCAGCCGCAATGCCTCGTTGCCGGATCTGCCGCATTTCGCGACTATCGAGGAGCTGCTGGAAAAAGGTCCGCCGATCGACGCGGTGTCGCTCTGCACGCCGCCTCAAGTGCGCCGCGCCCAGGCGGTCGCAGCGCTCAAAGCCGGCAAGCATGTCATGCTGGAGAAGCCGCCCGGCGCCGGAGTTGCCGAGCTCGATCCGTTGATCGCGATGGCGGGTGAGGCCAAGCGAACGCTGTTTGCGACCTGGCATTCGCGCCATGCGCCGGCAGTCGAGCCGGCGCGCGAGTGGCTCGCCGCGCGCCGCATCCGTTCCGTGCACATCAACTGGAAAGAGGACGTCCGCGTCTGGCATCCCGGGCAGGCGTGGATCTGGGAGCCGGGCGGGCTCGGGGTGTTCGATCCCGGCATCAATGCGCTGTCGATCCTGACCAGGATCCTGCCGCAGCCCGTGTTCGTCACCGCAGCCGAGCTCGCCTTCCCCGCCAATTGCCAGGCGCCGATCGCCGCGAAGCTGACGCTGACCGACATCGAAGGCCTGCCTGTGACCGCCGAGTTCGATTTCCGCCAGACCGGGCCGCAGAGCTGGGATATCCTGGTCGAAACCGACCAGGGCCGGATGACGCTATCCCGCGGCGGCCGGATCATGGCGATCGACGGCAAGACCGTTGCCGAAGCGCCCGATGAGGAATATCGGGAGCTTTACCGGCGCTTCGTCACGCTCGCCGCGACAGGGGCGAGCGATGTCGATCTGGCGCCGCTTCGTCTCGTTGCCGACGCCTTCCTGCTCGGCAGGCGCACGATCGTCGAACCGTTTGTGGATTGATCATGGCTGGATCGAAAATAGAAAAAGATGTCTTCGGAACGCTGCCGGACGGCCGCAAGGTGGACCGCATCGTGCTGCGCGGCGAGGGCGGGTTCGAGGCGCGCATCATCACCCATGGCGCGGTGATCCAGGCGCTGATCGCGCCGGACGCCAAAGGCTGCTACGACGACGTCGTGCTCGGCCATGATGGGTTCGCCGGCTATCTCGCTGAACGAAAGTTCTTCGGCGCCACCGTCGGCCGCTACGCCAATCGCATCGCCAACGGACAATTTTCGCTGGACGGCGAGACGGTGCAGCTTCCCGTCAACAACGGTCCGAATGCGCTGCATGGCGGCCTCGACGGCTTCGACCGCAAGCTCTGGGACATTGCGGAGATCGACGACGGCGCCGAGCCCGCGGTCACACTGACCTACACGAGCCCGCATGGCGAGGAAAACTATCCCGGTCGGCTCGATGTGCGCCTGACCTATCGCGTCACCGGCTCGGCCGAGCTATCCCTGATCATGGAGGCGCGGACCGACCGGCCGACCATCGTCAACCTGACCAACCACAGCTTCTTCAATCTGGAGGGCGCGACATCAGGCACGCCCATTCTCGATCACAAGCTAACGGTCGCGGCCGCGCATTTCCTCGCGATCGACCCCACGGCCATTCCGTTGCCCGAGCCGCCGCGCAGCGTTGCCGGCACGCCGTTCGACTTCCGCGAGCCGCGGGCGATCGGCGAGCGCATCCGCGAGAGCGACCAGCAATTGCGCAACGGCAAGGGCTACGATCACACCTACTGTCTCGCGCGTGACGGCAAGCTTGCGCTCGCGGCGCGGCTGGAGGCGCCGCGCTCGGGGCGCATCATGGAGCTGTTCACCGATCAGCCCGGTCTGCAGGTCTATTCGGGTAATTATCTCGACGGCACGATTTCGGGCAAGGGCGGCAAGCTGTACCGGCAGTCGGACGCCATGTGCCTGGAGCCGCATATCTGGCCGGACGCACCGAACCGGCCGGATTTCCCGAGCCCGCGCCTAGCGCCCGGCGAGGTCTATCGCCATCACACGGTCTATCGCTTTGCGGTGAGGAGGTCCTGATGGAACAGGTGCCGACCTCGGTTCTTTCGAACGATCCTTGCCATCTCGGCGAGGGACCGACCTATGACGTGACCACCGACACCGCCTGGTGGTTCGATATCCGCGAGGGACGACTGTTCGAGGCGCAGCTCGGCAGCGGCGGCATTCGCGTTCATGCGCTGGGCCGGATGGCGAGCGCACTTGGGCGGATCGATGCCGAGCGGCAGTTGATCGTCGCGGAAGACGGCCTCTATGTCCGCAAAATTGCCGACGGTGCGATGACGCTGCTCTGTCCGCTCGAAGCCGACAATCCCGCGACCCGCTCCAACGATGCCCGCGTGCATTCCTCCGGCACGTTCTGGATCGGCACCATGGGCCGCAAGGCGGAAGCAGGGGCAGGCGCGATCTACGCGTTTCATCGCGGCGAGATCTCGATGCTGTTTCCGCGCATCAGCATTCCCAACTCAATCTGCTTCTCGCCCGATGGCGCCACCGGCTACTTCGCCGACACTGCGCGCGCGGTGCTCTACGCGGTGCCGCTCAATCCCACGACCGGCCTGCCGCGCGGCGAGCCGGAAGTGCTGCTGCGCCACACCGGCATCGGCGGTCTTGACGGTTCGGTGTGCGACGCCGACGGAAACATCTGGAACGCCTGCTGGGGCGCTGGCCGTATCGACGTCTACTCTCCGCAAGGCGAGCGCCTGCGCTCGCTCAGCGTGCCGGCAAAGCAGGCGAGCTGCCCCGCTTTTGTCGGCCCTGATCTGTCGCGTCTCCTCGTCACCTCGGCCTGGCAGGACATGGATGCGGCGGCGCGTGCCGCCGATCCGCAAGCCGGCTACACCTTCCTGTTGGAGGCCTCCGCGCGCGGTCGCGCGGAGCCTGACGTCAAGCTCGCATAGGAGGCTCGAAGCCGCACACGACCAAATTTCTCGACGACACCAAAAAACAGTCTGACATCCAAGGGAGAGAAACATGTTGAAACTGAAGACGACCTTCCTCGCGCTGGCGCTGGCCGGCGCTGCGACGATGGCCGCGGGCGTCACCGCCTCGGCCCAGGACAAAGCAACAGTCGGCATCGCCATGCCGACCAAATCGTCGGCGCGCTGGATCGACGATGGCAACAACATGGTCAAGGTGCTGAAGGAGCGCGGCTACAACACCGACCTGCAATATGCCGAGGACGACATTCCGAACCAGCTCTCGCAGGTCGAGAACATGGTGACCAAGGGCGCGAAAGCGCTGGTGATCGCCGCGATCGACGGCACCACGCTGTCCGACGTGCTCAAGCAGGCGAAAGCAAAAGGCATCACCGTGATCGCCTATGACCGCCTGATCCGCGGCACGCCGAACGTCGACTATTACGCGACCTTCGACAATTTCCAGGTCGGCGTGCTCCAGGCCGAGTCGATCGTGCAGGGCCTCGGCCTCAAGGATGGCAAGGGTCCGTTCAACATCGAGCTGTTCGGCGGCTCGCCCGACGACAACAACGCCTACTTCTTCTACAACGGCGCGATGAGCGTGCTGAAGCCGTACATCGACAGCGGCAAGCTCGTCGTCGTCTCCGGCCAGATGGGGATGGACAAGGTCGCGACCTTGCGCTGGGACGGCGCCACCGCGCAGGCCCGCATGGACAATCTGCTCAGCGCCTACTACGGCAACAAGAAGGTCAACGCGGTGCTGTCGCCGTATGACGGCCTGTCGATCGGTATCATCTCCTCGCTGAAGGGCGTCGGGTATGGCAGCGCCGGCCAGCCGATGCCTGTCATCTCGGGCCAGGATGCCGAGGTGCCCTCGATCAAGGCGATGCTGCGCGGCGATCAGTATTCGACGATCTTCAAGGACACCCGCGATCTCGCCAAGGTGACCGCCGACATGGTCGACGCTGCGCTTGCCGGCAAGCAGGTCACCGTCAACGACACCAAGACCTACGAGAACGGCGCCAAGACCGTGCCGTCCTATCTGCTCAAGCCGGTCGTGGTCTACAAGGACAATTGGGAGAAGGTCCTGGTGGAGAGCGGCTACTACAAGAAGTCGCAGTTCCAGTAAGAGGTCTACTCCCTCTCCCGACCTGCGGAGAGGGAGTTCTTTAGGGTTAGAGCGAAGCGCATGTTTATCAACTCGTCATGCCCGGGCTTGTCCCGGGCATCCACGTCCCTCTTCGCAAGCGGCTGCACGTGGATGGCCGGGACAAGCCCGGCCATGACGATTGTGGAAGCCCCGGGGAGAATGAATCGATGACCGCAATGCTGGAGATGCGTAACGTCAGCAAGAGCTTTTCCGGCGTGCAGGCGCTGCGCGATGTCAACTTCATGGTTGAAGCCGGGCAAATCCACGCCCTCGTCGGCGAGAACGGTGCCGGCAAGTCCACGCTGATGAAGGTGCTCAGCGGCGTCTACCCGGCCGGCAGCTACGAGGGCACCATCATCTTCGATGGCGAGGAGCGCCGCTTCCGCGACATCAACGATTCCGAGGCGCTCGGTATCATCATCATCCATCAGGAGCTGGCGCTGATCCCGCTGATGTCGATTGCCGAAAACATCTTCCTGTCGCATCCGCCGTCCAAGCTCGGCGTGATCGATCGCGACGAGGTGTATCGGCGCACGCGCGACCTGCTCGCGCAGGTCGGCCTCAAGGAATCGCCGGATACGCTGATCACCGATCTCGGCGTCGGCAAGCAGCAGCTCGTCGAGATCGCCAAGGCGCTGTCCAAGCGGGTGCGGATGCTGATCCTGGACGAGCCCGACCGCGAGTCTCAATGAGGCCGACAGCGCCGCGCTGCTCGAACGTCTCATGGCCTTCCGCGAGCAGGGCATCGGCTCGATCCTGATCTCGCACAAGCTGAACGAGGTCGCCCGCGTCGCGGACCACATCACCGTCCTACGCGACGGCCGCACCGTCGACGGCATCGACTGCCGCGCCGAGCCGATCCAGGAGGACCGCATCATCCGCAGCATGGTCAACCGCGATCTCGCCCATCGCTTTCCCGAGCGCAGCGTGAAGATCGGCGAGCCGGTCCTGACCGTCGAGAACTGGTCGGTCTATCACCCCATCCATCCCGAGCGGCAGGTGATCAAGAACGTCAATTTCGGCGTCAAGCGCGGCGAGGTGGTCGGCATTGCCGGATTGATGGGCGCTGGCCGCACCGAATTCGCCATGAGCCTGTTCGGCCGTTCCTGGGGCACCACGATCAGCGGTCGCATCCGGCTCGAGAGCCATGAGATCGTGCTGCCGAACGTCGCGGCCGCGATCGACGCCGGCCTTGCCTATGTCACCGAGGACCGCAAGCAGCTCGGGCTGATCCTCGCCGACGACGTCCGCAAGAACATCACGCTGGCAAGCCTGGACCAGGTCGCCCCCAATCGGGTGATCGACGACATCGCCGAGCTGAAGGTCGCCAGCGATTACCGCAACCGGATGCGCATCCGCTGCTCCGACGTCTATCAGGAGACCAGCCAGCTCTCGGGCGGCAACCAGCAGAAGGTCGTGCTGTCGAAATGGCTGATGACCGACCCCAAGGTCTTGATCCTGGACGAGCCGACCCGGGGCATCGACGTCGGTGCCAAGTACGAGATCTACTGTATCATCAACGAGCTCGCAGAGGCCGGCCGTGGCGTGGTGGTGATCTCCTCGGAGATGCCCGAGCTGCTCGGCATCTGCGACCGCATCTGCGTCATGAATGACGGCGCCTTCGTCGGCGAGTTCAAGGGCGCCGACGCAACGCAGGAAAAGATCATGCGCGCCATCATGCGCAACGACAGAAATTATGGAAGCCGCGCCCTGGCGGATGCCGAGATGGGAGGATCGCAGCCATGACCGACAAGACGGTTTCGCTGCCCGAGGAGCGCCGGAACGGCAGCTTCATCAAGAACAATTTGCGCAACTACGGCATGCTGATGTCGCTGATTGCGATCATGCTGTTCTTCCAGGTCATGACCGGCGGCACGCTGCTGCAGCCGCTCAACCTGACCAATCTGGTGCTCCAGAACAGCTACATCGTCATCATGGCGCTGGGTATGCTGCTCGTCATCGTTACCGGCCATATCGACCTCTCGGTCGGTTCGGTCGCGGGTTTCGTCGGCGCGGTGGCCGCCGTGCTGATGGTGACATACAAGGTCGACTACACGCTCGCCTTCATCGCCTGCCTGCTGCTGGGCGCGGCGATCGGCGCCGCGCAGGGCTATTGGGTGGCCTATTTCAAGATCCCGTCCTTCATCGTGACGCTAGCGGGCATGTTGGTGTTCAAGGGGCTTGCGCTCGCGGTGTTGCAGGGCCAGTCGCTCGGACCGTTCCCGGCGACCTTCCAGAAACTGTCCTCCGGCTTCATTCCGGAGCTCTTGCCGGAGGCCGGCACCCTGCATCCGACGTCCATGCTGATCGGTGCGGTGCTCGCGCTCGGCCTCGTCTACGCCAGCGCCAGGGGAAGGTCGCGCGAGCAGTTGCACGGCATCGAAGTCGAACCCTACGCGTTCTTCCTCGGTAAGAGCATTCTTCTGGCCTGTGCCGTGCTCTATTTCACCTATCTGATTGCCTCGCATCGCGGCCTGCCCAACGTGCTGGTGATCATGGGTGCGTTGATCGCGCTCTACGGCTTCGTCACCCGCCGCACCGTGATCGGCCGGCAAATCTATGCTGTCGGCGGCAACGCCAAGGCCGCAAGTCTGTCGGGCATCAAGACGGAACGGTTGACCTTCCTCACCTTCGTCAATATGGGCGTGCTCGCCGCGCTCGCCGGCCTCGTCTTCGCCGCGCGCCTCAATACCGCAACGCCGAAGGCGGGTCTCGGCTTCGAGCTCGACGTCATCGCGGCCTGCTTCATCGGCGGCGCCTCGGCCTATGGCGGGGTCGGCCGCGTCGGCGGTGCCGTGGTCGGCGCCATGATCATGGGTGTGATGAACAACGGCATGTCCATCCTCGGCATCGGCATCGACTATCAGCAGGTCATCAAGGGCCTGGTCCTGCTCGGGGCAGTGTGCATCGACGTTTATAATCAGCGGCGGTAACCACGTCGGCAGTGCAGTAGGGTGGGCAAAGGCGCAGCGCGCCGTGCCCACCATCCTTCCGCAATTGCGCGAGCAGTGTGGTGGGCACGCTTCGCTTCGCCCACCCTACGGGAGCGGTTACTGCGTCGTGAACAGCACCGCCGCGATCGCGACGGAGATGCTCACCGCCGACACGGTGGCTACGGTCGATAGCACGCCGATTCGCCGGAGCGCGATGGCGAAGACGATGATGATGGGCGTCGCGGTCATCAGCCCGATTTGTGCATCGCTCATGTTATCGCTCGCAGCTCCACGGAACCCTGGGGCGTTTGGTACCGCGACCCGGCCGGCCGGACGTTGCGACGGCGCAAACAAATTGATCGGCATCCCCCAAGTTTGTCCGGCAACAAACTCGGATCGGCACGGCTGAGCTAAGTCTGGCTGGTGTCCTGATCCGGAAGAGCAGATGTCGGCAGCCGATTGCGAACCACAGGGAGCCGGCTGGGGAATTCTGGACGATCTTCCCGGCGATCCCATGATCTGGGTGCTGATCTTCAGCGAGCTCGCCGCCTTCGGTCTGTTTCTCGGTACCTTCACGGTCGCCCGCGCGATCCATCCCGCCGTGTTCGCCGCGGGGCAGGCGGCACTTGATCCGGGTCTCGCCGGATTGAACACTGTCGTGCTGGTGACGAGCGGTTGGGCCGCAGCCCGGGCTACGAAGTCCGCGCGGGCCAGCGAGAGGCGGGCGACACGATACTGGCTCCTCACAGCCATGGGGCTTGGCAGCCTGTTCGTGGCGATCAAGCTCGGCGAATATGCCGAAGAGATCGGACGCGGCATCGGACTCGAGACCAGTCCATTCTTCACACTCTACTTCCTCCTGACCGGCTTCCATCTCCTGCACGTCTGCCTCGGCATCATCATCCTAGCCGTGGTCTGCCGCCGCGCCCAGGCGTTCGGCGTCGAGACGGGAACGGCCTTCTGGCACATGGTCGATCTGGTCTGGATCGTGATGTTCCCGATTCTTTATCTGGTGCGGTGACGATGCCGGATCGCCTGGACTTCACCTGGCTCGCGCTGATCGGCCTCGCACTCGCGACCGTCCTGGTGCCGCCGTTGATGCCGCGGCCGCTGCTCGGCAACGCCCTGCTACTGGCCTTGGCCGGCGTCAAGGGCCGCCGGATTGTACTCGACTTCCTCGATCTTCGCGCGGCGCCTGCGCTCTGGCGCGGCCTCGTCAGCGCCTGGATCCTCATCGTGGTGCTGTTCGCCTGGCTCACATCCGCCGTTGCCGCCCTGATCTGACCCACTCCTTGCGCCCTGACAAAGAACGGGACGTGCCAATCGGCAATAAATCGCATCACCGATTTACGCGACGGGACTCAATTGAAAGGATTGGCAATGGCTGAACGCCTGACCAAGTCGGCCGCTCGAAACGTCTTCTACGGCGGCTCGGCTTTTTTCTTCGCCATCTTCATCGGGCTGACGGCGCACAGCCACTACTACATGGCCACGACCTCGACGGACGCGGCGACGCTGACGTCGTCGGTCGCCCGCGGCAAGCATGTCTGGGAGAAGAACTCCTGCATCAACTGCCACACGTTGCTCGGGGAAGGCGCCTATTTCGCGCCCGAAGTCGGCAACGTCTGGGATCGATGGGGCGGCAAGGAAGATCCGGCCGGCGCGCGAGAGACGCTGAAGGCCTGGATGCAGTCGCAGCCCTCGGGCGCGGAGGGCCGGCGGCAGATGCCGCAATTCAACCTCACCGACCAGGAGCTCAACGATCTCGCCGATTTCCTGCAATGGGTGAGCACGATCAAGCGCCAGGATTGGCCCCCGAACAAGGCCGGCTGAGCCCGCCGCTTTCCTCTTTCAAGACAGAGAGAATCCGAGATGAAATATCAGACCCAGAAAGTCGCGATGCTGTATTTCTACGGCGCGCTGACCCTGTTCCTGGCCCAGGTCCTGTTCGGCCTCCTCGCCGGGACCATCTACGTCCTGCCCAACACGCTGTCGGTGCTGCTGCCGTTCAACATCGTCAGGATGATCCACACCAACGCGCTGATCGTGTGGTCGTTGATCGGCTTCATGGGCGCAACCTACTTCCTGCTGCCTGAGGAAACCGAGACCGAGCTGTACAGCCCGCTGCTCGCAAAAATCCAGTTCTGGATGTTCTTTGGCGCGGCGGGCGTGGCGGTGGTGGGCTATCTCTTCCACTACCACGAGGGCCGCGAGTTCCTCGAACAGCCCTTCATCATCAAGGTCGGCATTGTCGTCGTCTGCCTGATGTTCCTGTTCAATGTGACCATGACTGCGCTCAAGGGACGCAAGACCACTGTCACCAACATCCTGCTGTTTGGCCTGTGGGGCGTTGCGATCTTCTTCCTGTTCGCCTTCTACAATCCGGCGAACCTCGCCGTCGACAAGATGTACTGGTGGTACGTCGTCCATCTCTGGGTCGAGGGCGTCTGGGAGCTGATCATGGCCTCCGTGCTCGCCTATCTCATGATCAAGCTCAATGGCATCGATCGCGAGGTGGTCGAGAAGTGGCTCTACGTCATCATCGGCCTCGCGCTGTTCTCGGGGATTCTCGGCACCGGCCACCATTTCTACTGGATCGGTGCGCCCGGCTACTGGCAGTGGATCGGCTCGCTGTTCTCGACGCTCGAGGTCGCGCCGTTCTTCACGATGGTGATCTTCACGGTGCAGATGACCTGGAAGGCCGGCCGCAAGCACCCGAACCGCGCCGCGCTGCTGTGGTCGGTCGGCTGTTCGGTGATGGCGTTCCTGGGCGCCGGCGTCTGGGGTTTCCTGCACACGCTGTCCTCGGTGAACTACTACACCCACGGCACCCAGGTCACCGCCGCGCACGGCCATCTCGCCTTCTTCGGCGCCTATGTGATGCTCAATCTTGCCGTGATGGCTTACGCGATCCCGCAGATCAAGGGACGCGCGCCCTATAACCAGTGGCTCAGCATGACGAGCTTCTGGATCATGTGCACGGCCATGATGACCATGACGTTCGCGCTGACCTTTGCCGGCGTGGTCCAGGTCCATCTCCAGCGCGTGCTCGGCCAGGGCTACATGGACGTGCAGGACCAGCTCGCCTTCTTCTACTGGGTGCGGCTCGGCTCCGGCGTGTTCGTCGCGATCTCCGCGCTGATGTTCGTCTGGGCCGTGCTGGTGCCCGGCCGCGAAAGGCAGGCGACCATTCCCGCCGCGCTGCAGCCGGCCGAGTAAGCATGAAGGCGGCCGCGTTTCATCGCGGCCGCCGCTTCAGACATTTTCGGAGAGAGATCATGAAAGCAGCTCTTCACGCCTTGGCCGCGCCGGCACCTGCGCTACCGGCCTATGTCGCAAGCGGCAACGAATGCGCGCTGTTCGAGCATGCCTGGCGGCACCGGCTTCCGGTCCTGCTGAAGGGGCCGACCGGTTGCGGCAAGACGCGTTTCGTCGCGCATATGGCGGCACGGCTGGGCTTGCCGCTCCATACCGTCGCCTGCCACGACGATCTCACCGCCGCCGATCTCACGGGGCGCCATCTGCTGAGCGGCGGCGACACCGTGTGGACCGACGGTCCGTTGACGCGCGCGGTCCGCGAGGGCGGCATCTGCTATCTCGACGAGGTGGTGGAAGCCCGCAAGGACGTCACCGTCGTGCTGCATCCGCTCACCGACGACCGCCGTATCCTGCCGCTGGAGCGAACCGGCGAGGAGCTCGTTGCTCCCGCGAGCTTCATGCTCGTCGTCTCCTACAATCCCGGTTACCAGACCCTGCTCAAGGCGTTGAAGCCGTCGACGCGGCAGCGCTTCGTCGCCATCGAGTTCGGCTTCCTGCCCGCCGAGCAGGAGATTGCGGTGGTGTCGGCCGAGAGCGGGCTGCCGCCGGATCGCGTACGGCCGCTGGTTGCGCTTGCCGGACGTCTGCGGGCGCTGAAGGGGCATGATCTGGAGGAGGGCGTCTCGACCCGGCTCGTGGTGTATTGCGCGACCTTGATTGCGGCGGGAGTCTCGATCGCCGACGCCGTGCTCGCCGGCATGATTGAGCCGCTGACCGACGATTCCGACGTCAAGGCGGCGCTGCTGGATGTCACGCGCGCTGTGATTGGGTGAGGCAGATTCCATGCTCGACTTCCTCGAATTGGAGGAGACGGTCGGCCGTGCCTGGCACCGGATGGTCGGCGGCACCGCGAGCTATCCGGTTCACGATGATCACGCGGTCGCGCTCGCGGAGGTAAGAGGCCGGCTCGCGGTGATGTTCCGTGCGCTTGGGGGCGAGACGGGTGTTCAGATCGCAAGCGCAGGCGCACGCAGAGCGGGCCATCGGCTCGGCTGGCGGCAGCGCATCGGCCTTGGAGACGAACGTCTCGAACAGCCGGGCCGCGACGCCGCGACCGTCTTCCTCCCCGATCGCATCGCGATATTTGCCGACCGCGGCCTCAACGCAAACCTCTATCGCTGGCTTGCGGCGTGGTTCGCGGTCGCACCGATCGAGACGATCACGGAGGATGATCCGCTGCGGCGGGACCTTCTGGTCCTGCGCCGGGCGAGCGAGACGGCGGTCTTCGTGCTCACGCAGTTTCCCGGGCTCGCCGCCGATTACGCGCAGCTCGCCGCAGCAATGGCCGAGGCCCGGCCGCGACGAAGGTTGCCGCGTCTCGAGCAGGAGATCGAGCAGATCGCTCTCGCCTTGCTCGGGGCCGGAAAGGCGCCTTCGGGCCGGCTATGGCCGGCGGTGATGGGAACAGGTCCGCTGCCGGACAAGGCGCCGCCGGGCTATCGCTCGGTCCTGCCGTGTCCGCTCTGGGGCGATTGCTGGATGCGCGAGCTTTCGCCCGCGCATGCGGGCGACGACGCGTGCGCACCGGGCGCGGGGGCCGCGGCCCAGGACAATCGCAAGCGCTTTGCCGTGCGCGAGCGCGACGACAACGCCAACCGCCGCGATCCCTTCGTGCTCAACCGCTTCGAAAAAATTCTCGCAATGGCCGAGATGGTCAATGTCGACCGTCCGGCTGACGACAGCGAGGACGAGGACGCGCAGAAGGCCGCCGACGATCTCGAGGAGATCACGCTCAGCCGCCGCAGCGGCAAGCCGGCGAGCCGGCTCAAATTCGATCTCGACCTTCCGCCGGAAGCCCTCGATGCCTCGCCGTTGAGCGCAGATCTCACCTATCCCGAATGGGACTACCGCAGCAACTCCTACCTGCCCGATCACTGCCACGTGCTCGCGGGCGCCGCGTCCGAGACCGGCGAGACCTGGTCGCCCGACGAAACCATGCGCCGGCATATCCATCAGGTGCGGCGACGCTTCGAGATCTTGCGGCCACGCCGCGAATTGATGCGCGCCCAGGCCGATGGGCACGACCTCGACCTTGACGCGCTCGTGCGCGCGCGGTGCGATCTTCGCGCCGGCAGCAGCGGCGGTCTCGAACGTATCCATGTCGCGATGCGCCCGCAGGGGCACGATCTCGCCGTCACGCTGCTCGTCGACGTCTCGCTCTCGACGGACGCTTGGGTCGAAGGCCATCGCGTGCTCGACGTCGAGAAGGAGGCGCTGCTCGTGCTCGCGCACGGCCTGTCGGCCTGCGGCGACCACCACAGCATCCTGACCTTTACGTCCCGCCGGCGGTCCTGGGTGCGGCTCGAAACCGTCAAGGCCTTCGGCGAGCCGATGAGCGGAACAGTGGAGCGTCGTATCGGCGCGCTGAAGCCCGGCTATTACACGCGGATCGGCGCGGCGGTGCGCCACGCCTCGGCCGAGCTCGCCCGTCAGCCGCAGCGCAAGAAGCTGCTGCTCGTCCTCACCGACGGCAAGCCGAACGATGTCGATCATTACGAAGGCCGCTTCGCGGTCGAGGACACCCGCAAATCTGTGCAGGAGGCGCGCCGGCTCGGCATCGCCGCCTTCGGCATCACGGTGGACGCAACCGCGCAATCCTATTTCCCGACGCTGTTCGGGCGTGGCGGCTACGCCATCGTCGGTAATATCCGCCGACTGCCCGCGGCGCTGCCGGCGATCTACCGGCAGGTGGCGCACTGATCTGGAAAGGGTGTGGCGTTCCGGCCCTGGGTGAGCTATTGCCCACCAATTGGGTATATGATCGAATGCTGGGATGGACCAGGGCCGGCCGAAACTCGATCTGATCATCTTCGACTGCGACGGCGTGCTGGTCGACAGTGAGCTGTTGAGCTGTCGGTGCCTGTCCGACGTGCTGGCCGAATGCGGCATCGCGCTGACCCCGGAGCAGGCGCTCGAGCTCTTTCTCGGACGCAGCACTAAAGCGGTCGAGCGGCATTATCGGGATCTCGGGCAGGTCGTGCCGGACGGCTTTCTGCCGCGCTTGAAGTCGCATGTGTTGAGCACGTTCGCCGGATCACTCCAGCCGATCGCGGGTGTTGCCGCCGTGATATCGGAATTGCGGACACCATTCTGCGTGGCCTCGTCCAGCGACATCGACCGTGTCGCGCTCTCCCTTGACGTCACCGGCTTGCGGGCGCATTTCGGCGACCGGATCTACACCGCGCAGATGGTCAGGCACGGCAAGCCGGCGCCCGATCTCTTTCTCCACGCGGCCGAGCAGATGGGCGCGCAACCTGCGCGCACGCTGGTGATCGAGGACAGTGCGAGCGGCGTGCAGGCGGGTAAGGCGGCCGGCATGATGGTCTGGGGATTTGCCGGCGGCAGCCATTATCGCGGACGCGACGGGCACGCTATACTCTCGGATGCGGGGGCCGACCGGGTCTTCGCGCGCATGATCGATTTCTGGAAGGACGCCTGACGCCTGCCATGGCTGCCGAGAACGAAAAGACCAGGCTCGATGACGCCGCGCGTGCCGGCTGGCTGTATTTCATTGCCGGTCACACCCAGGACGAGATCGCGAAGATGCTTCAGGTGTCGCGCGCCTCGGCGCAGCGGCTGGTGTCGCTATGTCTTGCGGAACGGCTCATCACCTTCCGGCTCGAACATCCCATCGCCGCGTGCATGGAATTGGCGGCGCGTCTGAAGGAGCGTTTTGAGCTTACCCATTGCGAGGTGGTTCCGGCGGATTCCGCCGCGCCCCAGGCCACCGCGGGCATTGCCGAACGCTGCGCCAACCTGCTCGATTCCACCCTGCGTTCGGAGACCCCCGTCATCGTCGCGCTCGGGACGGGACGGGCGGTACGCGCCGCGGTCGAGCGCGTCACGCCGATCGACCGGCCCAATCACCAGATCGTCTCGCTCGTTGGCAACATCTCCGCCGACGGTTCGGCGAGCTTCTACGACACCGTCGGCCGGCTCGCCGACCGCACCGGCGCACGGCACTATCCGATGCCGCTGCCGTTCCTGATGTCGTCCGAGGACGAGCGCAACAAGATGGTCCGGATCGAGCCGATCGCGAAGGTGAAGGCGGTCGCGGCCAAGGCGGATTTGCGCCTCGTCGGCATCGGCCAGATGGACCAGAAGGCGCAGGTCCATGTCGACGGCTTCGTCACCCGCGACGAATTGTTCGAGATGATGCGGCAAGGGGCAATCGGCGAGATCACCGGCTGGGCGTACGACGCCAAGGGCCGCCTGCTGAAGGCCGGCACCAACAAGCGCCTGACCAGCATCCCGCCGGAGGTCCCGGCGAAGACCACCACGATCGGCGCCGCGGTCGGCGCAGCCAAGGTGCCGGCGATCGCTGCCGCGCTGAATGGCCGGTTGATCAACGGGCTGATCACGGATGAGGCGACCGCAAGAGCGATTCTGGAGCGGTAGGGCGGCGATCGCGCTCCTCGCACTGCTGTCATCATCCGCGAAGGCGGATGATCCAGTACGCCGCGGCCTCGCTTAGGGCAAATCAACAGGCGGCACGGATTACTGGATGCCCCGCTTTCGCGGGGCATGACAGCTGAGTGCGAGGCGGCAACTCCCATCTCCTCCCGCACCGCAGCACTCATAAGTTGCGCGAACATCTTTGCGCCTGCTTGACAACGGCGCGCCCTCAGTCGAACATACGCCCAACGCGTGGGCATATGCTCAAAAGCGCGATCCTAGGGAGGTCACCGTGAAACACGTCCTCGGCGCCGTCTGCGGCGCGTCTTGCCTGTTGCTGGCCGTCCCCGCGATGGCCGAAACCACCTTGACGATCGCCACCGTGAACAACGGCGACATGATCCGCATGCAGGGGCTGACGGCTGAATTCACCAAGAAGAACCCCGATATATCGGTCAAATGGGTGACGCTTGAGGAGAACGTGCTGCGCCAGCGCGTCACCACCGACATCGCCACCAAGGGCGGCCAGTTCGACGTCCTCACCATCGGCACCTACGAGGTGCCGATCTGGGCCAAGAAGGGCTGGCTGGTGCCGCTCGCGAATCTCGGCGCCGACTACGACGTCGCCGACCTCCTGCCCAAGATCAAGGATGCGGTCTCCGTCGACGGCAAGCTCTACGCCGCGCCGTTCTACGGCGAGAGCTCGATGGTGATGTACCGCACCGACCTGTTCGACAAGGCCGGCCTCAAGATGCCGGAAAAGCCGACCTGGGATTTCGTCGTCGACGCCGCCAAGAAGCTCACCGACAAGAGCACCGGCGTCTATGGCATCTGCCTCCGCGGCAAGGCCGGCTGGGGCGAGAACATGGCGTTCCTCTCCGCCATGGCCAATTCCTATGGCGCACGCTGGTTCGACGAGAAGTGGCAGCCGCAGTTCAACACCCCGGAATGGAAGGCGACGCTCACGACCTATGTCGACCTGATGAAGCAGGCTGGCCCTCCCGGTGCGAGCTCGAACGGCTTCAACGAGAACCTGGCGCTGTTCAATGCCGGCAAGTGCGCGATGTGGATCGATGCCACCGTCGCAGCCTCCTTCGTCACCAACCCGAAGGACTCCAAGGTCGCGGACAAGGTCGGCTTCGCGCTGGCGCCCAACACGGGCCTGGGCAAGAATGCCAACTGGCTGTGGGCCTGGAATCTCGCGATCCCCGCGGGCTCCAAGAAGACGGAAGCGGCCGAGAAGTTCATCGCCTGGGCGACGAGCAAGGATTACACCAAGACAGTCGCCGCGAAGGATGGTTGGGCCAACGTGCCGCCGGGCACCCGAACCTCGCTCTACCAAAACCCTGAATATCTGAAGGTCGCCCCGTTCGCGAAGCTGACGCTGGCCTCGATCGATGCCGCCGATCCGAACAAGCCGACGGTGAAGCCGGTGCCTTACGTCGGCGTGCAGTATGCGGCGATCCCCGAATTCCAGGGCATCGGCACGCAGGTGGGCCAGCAATTCTCGGCCGCGCTTGCGGGATCGATGACGGTCGATGCCGCGCTCACCGCGGCGCAATCCTCAACCGAGCGCGAGATGAAGCGCGCGGGTTACATCAAGTGAGCTCGAGCTCTCCCTCCTGAGCTCAGACTTGCGGCCATCCACTGCTAAGGATGGATGGCCGCCTTCTTCCCGCAAGCGGAGAAGCCAACAATGGCGACCCGGCAGACGCAGCTTCTCGCACGGACGCTCCTGACGCCGGCCGTCGGGCTGCTGTTCATCTGGATGATCGTCCCGCTCGCGCTGACGATCTATTTCTCGACGCTGCATTACAGCCTGCTCGATCCCGGCTCGGAATCATTCGTCGGGCTGGAAAATTTCCGCTACTTCCTCACCGATCCCGCGTTCCTCGCCTCGCTCCAGAACACGCTGGTGCTGGTCGGCTCGGTGCTGGCGCTGACTGTCCTGCTCGGGATTCCGCTGGCGCTGCTGCTCGACCAGCCCGTGATCGGCCTCAACATCGTGCGGCTGATGGTGATCGCGCCGTTCTTCGTCATGCCGACGGTGAGCGCCTTGGTCTGGAAGAACCTGTTGATGCATCCGGTGTCCGGGCTGTTTGCCTGGATCGCCTCGCTGTTCGGGTTGACGCCGATCGACTGGTTCACCGACGCGCCGCTGCTCGCCGTGATCCTGATCGTGTCATGGCAATGGCTGCCGTTCGCGACGCTGATTTTGCTCACCGCGATGCAGTCGCTCGACGAGGAGCAGAAGGAAGCCGCCGAAATGGATGGTGCCAGCGCAGTCTCGACCTTCATCTACATCACCCTGCCGCACCTCGCGCGTCCGATCACAGTGGTGATCCTGATCGAGACGATCTTCCTGCTCACCGTCTTTGCCGAGATCTACGTCACCACGGGCGGTGGCCCGGGACTGTCGACCACCAACATCGCTTTCCTGATCTATTCGCAGGCCCTGATCCAGTACGATGTCGGCACCGCCTCGGCGGGCGGCCTCGTCGCTGTCGTGATCGCCAACGTCGTAGCGTTCTTCCTGGTCCGCATCGTCGGCCGCAATCTGGAGGCATGAGACATGGCGCGGATGGCGACGAGGCAGCGGGTGGTGGTCTCGACCATCGGCGCGTGGTTCTTCGGCTTCCTGATCTTCTTCCCGATCCTCTGGATGGTATTGGCGAGCTTCAAGACCGAACTTGAGGCCTTCGCGATTCCGCCGTCCTTCCTGTTCTTCCACTGGACCACGGAGAACTACGCAACGGTCCAGGAGCGCAGCGACTATTTCCTCCACGCGATGAACTCGATCATCATCGCCGGCGGCTCGACCTTGATCGCGCTTTTGATCGCGATCCCCGCCGCCTGGTCGATGGCGTTCTCGCCGACCAAACGCACCAAGGACATCCTGCTCTGGATGCTTTCGACCAAGATGATGCCGCCGGTCGGCGTGCTGGTGCCGATCTACCTGATCTACAAGTCCTTCGGCTTGCTCGATTCCCGCATCGGCCTCGTCTTCATCCTGTGCCTGGGAAACTTGCCGATCGTGATCTGGATGCTCTTCACCTATTTTAAGGAAATTCCGCGCGACATCCTGGAAGCCGCGCGCATGGACGGCGCCACCATCGGCCGCGAGCTGGTCTATGTCCTGACGCCGATGGCAATCCCGGGACTCGCATCGACCATGCTGCTGAACCTGATCCTGGCCTGGAACGAGGCGTTCTGGACGCTCAATCTGTCGACCTCGAACGCTGCGCCGCTCACCACGTTCATCGCGTCCTATTCGAGCCCGGAAGGGCTGTTCTGGGCAAAGCTGTCGGCGGCGTCGACGCTGGCGATCGCGCCCATTCTCGTCCTCGGTTGGTTCAGCCAGAAGCAGCTCGTGCGCGGGCTCACCTTTGGCGCGGTAAAGTAGGAAGGGCTGCCGGATCATGGGTCAGATCACACTTCAGGACGTGCAGAAATCCTTCGGCCCCGTGCACATCATCAAGGGCGCGGACCTCGAGATTGCCGACGGCTCCTTCGTGGTGTTCGTAGGTCCCTCAGGCTGCGGCAAGACCACGCTGTTGCGGCTGATCGCGGGGCTCGAGGACGTCTCCGGCGGCAAGATCCTGATCGACGGCAAGAACGTGGTCGACACGCCACCCGCCAAGCGTGGGCTGTCGATGGTGTTCCAGTCCTATGCGCTCTATCCGCATATGAGCGTGCGCGGCAACATCGGCTTCGGCCTGAAGATGGCGGGCCTTTCCAAGGACGAGATCAACCGCAAGGTCGAGGCCGCCGCCGCGACGCTGAACCTCGCACCCTATCTCGACCGTAAGCCGCGCGAGCTCTCCGGCGGCCAGCGCCAGCGCGTCGCGATCGGGCGTGCCATCGTCCGCGAGCCCAAAGCGTTTTTATTCGACGAGCCGCTCTCCAACCTCGACGCGGCGCTGCGCGTCCAGATGCGCATCGAGGTGACGCGGCTCCAGAAGCAGCTCGGCACCACCGCGATCTATGTCACCCACGACCAGGTCGAGGCCATGACCATGGCCGACAAGATCGTGGTTCTCGACGGCGGCAAGATCGAGCAATACGGCTCGCCGCTGGAGCTCTACGAGAAGCCGGCCAACCTTTTCGTCGCCGGCTTCATCGGTTCGCCCAAGATGAACTTCGTCACCGGCGAGCACGCTCTGCAGAAGGGCGCGGCAACGATCGGCGTACGGCCGGAGCATCTCAAGATCGAGCGCGACGGTGCCGGCGGCTGGCAGGGAACGATCGCGGTGGCCGAGCATCTCGGCAGCGACACCTTCCTTTATGTCGATGCCGGTCAGCTCGGCATGCTGACGGCGCGCTACATCGGTGAATTGAGCCTGCACGCCGGCGACCATGTATCGCTGGTGCCGGAGCCCGCGCGCGTCCATCGCTTCGACGCGAGCGGTAACGCCATTCGGAACTGACAAGAAACGGCAAGAAAACCGGAAAGACCAAAATGTACCTGGAAAAATTCAAGCTGAACGGCAAGACCGCGTTCATCACCGGCGGCGGGCAGGGCATCGGGCTCGCCTGCGCCGAAGCGCTGGCTGAAGCCGGCGCCAGCGTCATCATCGGCGATCGTGACAGCAAAGTCGCCGATAGTGCGAAAGCCAGCCTGAAGGCGAAGGGCTTCGACGCTGAGACGGCGATCATGGATGTCACCGACACCAAGCGCGTGGCGGAGGTGGCGAGCGACCTCGTTGCCCGCCACGGCAAGGTGGACATCCTCGTCAACAATGCCGGCATCGCCCGCAGCGAGACGCCGGCGGAGACCGTGACCGACGAGCATTGGCTCAATGTGATCGACGTCAATCTCAATGGCACCTTCTGGTGCTGCCGCGAGTTTGGCAAGCACATGCTGAAAGCGAAGAGCGGCGCCATCGTCAATGTCGGATCGATGTCCGGTTTCATCGTCAACAAACCGCAGGAGCAGTGCTTCTACAATGCGTCCAAGGCCGGCGTGCACCATCTCACGAAATCGCTCGCGGCCGAATGGGGAGCGCGCGGCATCCGCGTCAACGCGGTGGCGCCGACCTATATCGAGACGCCGCTCAACGCCTTCGTGAAGAGCAATCCGAGAATGTACGACGCCTGGATCGGTGGAACCCCGATGGCGCGGATGGGGCAGGTCGAGGAGATCGCCTCGGTGGTGCTGTTCCTCTCGTCCGAGGCCGCGAGCCTGATGACCGGCAGCATCGTGCTGGTGGATGGCGGCTACACTTGCTGGTAGGCTTGCGTCAAAACTGACGAGAGCTTCCGGGGGCGACAATGCCGCGAGCGTATATCGGCGTCGATGTAGGGACCACGAGCACGCGGGCAGGGGTGTTCGACGAGGCGGGCACCTTGCTGGCGATCGCGCGGCATCCGATCAGGATATGGCACGAGGCCGGCGACATCGTCGAACAATCGTCCCAGGATATCTGGGACGCTTGCACGGCGTCGGTGCGGGCCGCGATGGCGGAAGCGGCCATCGCGCCTGACAGCGTCGGCGGTATCGGATTCGATGCCACCTGCTCCCTCGTGGTGCTCGACCGGCAAGGCGAGCCGCTCACCGTCAGCGCCTCCGGCGAGGCGCAACGCAACGTCATCGTCTGGATGGATCACCGCGCCACGGCCGAGGCGCGGCTGATCAACGAAACCGGTGATGCCGTGCTGCGCTATGTCGGCGGCTCGATCTCGCCCGAGATGGAGATGCCGAAACTGCTGTGGCTGAAGCGGCATATGCGCGCGAGCTTCGATGCTGCAGGGCACTTCTTCGATCTGGCGGATTACCTGACCTGGCGCGCAACCGGCTCGCTTCAGCGCTCGACCTGCACGGTCACCTGCAAATGGAACTATCTCGCCCACGACGGCGGCGGCTGGAGCGCGCCATTCTTCAAGCGCATCGGCCTGTCGGATTTCGTCAACGAGAAATATGCCCGGATCGGCACCGAGATCGTCGCCCCCGGTACGCGCCTGGGTGCAGGTCTCTCCCGCACTGCCGCGGCCGATCTCGGCCTGTCAGCGGGCACACCGGTCGGAGCGTCCCTGATCGATGCGCATGCCGGCGGCATCGGGGCGATCGGCGGGCGCGACGAATCGGACGGCGCGACAGATGTCTCCGACCGCCTTGCCTACATCATGGGAACGTCTGCTTGCATCATGGCGACGACGAAAGAACCGTGCTTCGTGCCGGGCGTGTGGGGTCCTTATTACTCCGGCATGGTACCAAATTTCTGGCTCAACGAGGGCGGGCAGTCGGCTGCGGGCGCTGCGATCGACCATCTTCTCAAGTCGCACCCCGGCCACGCCGAGGCGAGCGCGGCGGCGCGCATCGAGAGCCTCGACCTCATCGAATTCCTCGAGCGCCGCATCATCGCGCGCGCAGGCGGCGCCAGCCGTGTCGCGCTGCTGGCCAGCGACGTCCATGTACTTCCTGAATTCATCGGCAACCGCTCGCCCTACGCCGACCCTGACACGCGCGCGGTGATCGCAGGCCTCGATCTCGACACCGGCATCGCCTCGATGGAACGGCTGTTCGTCGCCGGTCTGTGCGGGCTCGCCTATGGGCTTGCCGAAGTGATCGAGGCCTTTGCCGCGCATGGCGTCCATGCCGGCATCATGATCATGGGCGGCGGCGCCAGCCGCAGTCCGCTGGTGCGGCAGGTCATGGCTGATACCACCGGCCTCACGGTCGCGCTGCCGCAGACCAAAGAACCTGTGCTGCTCGGCGCCGCCATGCTAGGCGCCGTCGCCGGCGGCGCCTATGCCTCGATCGGCGAGACCATGGCAAAGATGTCGGCGCTGGGACGCAAGAGCGAGCCGACCACGCCCGACATCGCCGCCTTTCACGCCCGCAAGCGCGAGGTCTACAAGCTGCTGCGCGAGGTCGATCGCGGCAGCCGCGTCGCGATGCGCGATATCGCGAGAGGTTGAGACGGATGCTGATTTCCTGCGGCGATGCGCTGATCGATTTCGTCCCGACGCGAAACGCCGACGGGCGCGAAGCCGTGATGCCGGCGGTCGGCGGCTCCTGCCTTAACGTCGCAATCGGCATGGCGCGGCTCGGCGCGCCGACCGGCTTTGTCGGCGGGATCTCGACGGACATGTTCGGGCGCATGATCGCCGCCCACGCCGCTGCATCCAATGTCGAGCTCGCGCTCGCCACAAGCAGCGATCGCCAGACCACGCTCGCTTTCGTTCGTATCGTCGCGGGCGAGTCGCATTACGCGTTCTACGACGCCGAGACGGCTGCGCGGAACTGGGCCTACCGGCGCGGCTCCATTCCCTTCGATACGGTCGAAGTTCTCCATGTCGGCTCGACCACGCTCGTCAATGACCAGGGCGCGACCGAGACCAGGGCCCTGATCGCGGACGCACGAGCGTCCTCGACGATCTCCTTTGATCCGAACTGCCGGCCCAACCTCGTGAAGGACAAACCGGCTTATCTCGCCCGCATGACCGCGTTTGCGGCCAGCGCCGATCTCATCAAGATGTCGGATGTCGATTTTGCCTATTTGTTCGCCGACGAGCCGTATCACCAGCGTGCGAGCACGCTGCTCGCAGGCGGCGCGAGCCTGATCGTCATCACCCGCGGCAACAGCGGCGCGATCGCGTGGCACGCGGGGGCAGGGCAGATCGAGGTCGCCGCGCCCAAAGTCGTGGTCGCCGACACCATCGGCGCGGGCGACAGTTTTCAGGCGGCGTTGTTGTTCGCCCTGCACAAGCAGGGACGTCTCGCCCGACAGCAACTGAAGGATATCGTTGCCGACGAGCTCCGCCGCGCGCTGTCCTTTGCCGCCAATTGCGCTGGGCTGACCTGCACCCGTCCGGGCGCCGATCCGCCCTGGAGTCATGAGGTCACCTGGAGCTGGTAGCTAGCGCGTCAGACCTCGCCCCGCTTCCGAATTGTTTCGGTGGACACCGGCCATGCGCAAGCCGAAATGGACAGGATCCGTGCACGCTGGCAAGGTCCGCGCGTCCTGACGCGAGCCGGTCCTTCCATGAACGATGATCTCTGTTTCCTGTCCGCCACCGAATTGCGTGCGCGCATCGACCGCAAGGAGATCTCGCCCGTCGAGCTCACCCGCGCGGTGCTCGCCCGTGCCGAGGCGCTCCAGCCTGAGCTGAACTGCTTCATCACGATCTGCGGCGACGAGGCGCTTGCCGCCGCGCGCGAGGCCGAGCGCAAGGTGATGGCCGGCGAGCCGCTCGGCCTGCTGCACGGCATCCCCGTCACCGTCAAGGACATCGTCAACACCAGGGGCGTGAAGACCAGTTTCGGCGCCATTCCCTACAAGGACAATGTTCCGAACGAGGATGCCGTCGCGGTTGCAAGGCTGCGCGCACAAGGCGCGACCCTGATCGGCAAGACCACGACGCCGGAATTCGGCAGCAAGTGCCTGACCGACTCGCCGCTGTTCGGCCGCACCCGCAATGCGTGGAGCGCCGAGCGCTCGTCGGGCGGCTCCAGCGGCGGCGCGGCGGTGGCGGTGGCGAGCGGCATCGCGCCGCTTGCGATCGCGACCGATGGCGGCGGCTCGACACGGATTCCCGCCGCCTGCAACGGCGTGGTCGGGCTGAAGCAGGGCAACGGCGTGATCCCGCACAGCCAGGCGCTGGACGTGTTCGGCAACCAGACCTATGTCACGCCGATGACGCGAACCGTCGCCGACACCGCGCTGATGATGCAGGCGATGGCCGGCGAGGATCCTTGCGATCCCTGGTCGATCGGCGTTCCCGTGCCCGACTTCATCGGCACGGCCGCGCCGCGCGGCGATCTGCGTGGGCAGAAAATCCTGTATTGCCTGTCGTCGCCCGGGCGCCCTGTCTCTGCCGATGTCGCAGCCGGCTTCAAGGCGAGCCTCGATCGACTCGCCGGCCTGGGTGCCGAGCTCGAGGAATTTTCCGGCGAGGGGTTCGACATCGAGCCGATCTGGCGTGCCATCAACCACACGGTCTGGCGGACGCGCTTTGCAAAACTCGCGGCCGAGCATGGGGACGCGCTGAGCGAGGCCTTCCTCAGGCAGCTTGCGCTTGCCACCGACGTCAGCGGCGTCGCCTATCAGGAGGCGATGTTCGCGCGCACGGCGCTGTTCCGCCGGGTGCAATCCCTGCTTGCGCGCGGACATCTGCTGGCGATGCCGACCATCACCCGCACCGCCCTGCCGATCGATCAGGACCTGTTCGGCACCATCGAGATCGACGGCAAGCACTTTGACAGCGTCCGGCCGCACTGGTTCCCCTGGACCATGCCGTTCAACATGACCGGACACCCCGCGATCAGCCTGCCCTGCGGCTTCGGCCGCGACGGCCTGCCGATCGGATTGCAACTCGTGGGCCGCTTCCGCGCTGATGCGGACTTGCTGCGCGTGAGTGCGCTGTTCGAGGCCTCGCAAGGCCTTCTGTCCCGCTGGCCCGGCTGAGGGTGAGGGGCATGCAAAGGACCTATTTGCAAAGCACTTGCCTCCGGTGCCCGGACATGTTGATCGTGCAACGGATGAACCCTGAATCCGAGCGCGCATGAGCGTATTTGTCCCAATACGGCATGGCGCCCGCAATTCCCTCGGTGTCGTCCTGGCGAAAACCAGGACCCATACCGCGGAATTGATCGGGGACGGGCAGTGCCAGTACCGAACGACCAGTCTTCGCCAAACTGCTCCCTGGGGCTATGGGTCCTGGCTTTCGCCAGGACGACGTCGGAGCTCGTGAGCGCATGAGCGTATTTGTCCTCCGACGTGTGCTGACCTTGCTGGCGACGCTGGTCGGCGCATCCGTGATCATTTTCCTGGTGCTGGATGCTCTCCCGGGCAACGCTGCGCAGATGCTGATGGGCGCCGACGCCTCGCCAGATGCGGTCCGCGCGCTCACGGTCAAGCTCGGGCTCGATCAGCCGCTGGCGGTTCGCTATCTGCAATGGATCAAGGGGCTGCTCGTCGGCGATCTCGGCAACTCCTACGTCTACGGCACGCCGGTTGCCGCCTTGATCGCGGAGCGGCTGGTGCTGACCATTCCGCTCGCGATGATGTCCATGCTGATCACGGTGACGCTGGCGCTCTCGGCCGGCATCTACACCGCCGCCAACCACAACAAGCTCGGCGACGTCGGCGTGATGTCGCTGACGCAGGTGGGCATCGCGCTGCCGAATTTCTGGTTCGCGATCCTGCTGGTGCTGTTGTTCTCGGTGCGGCTGCAATGGCTGTCCGCGGGCGGCTTTCCCGGTTGGGAGGACGGCATCTGGGCCGGCATCAAATCGCTCCTGCTGCCGGCGGTGTCGCTCGCGGTGGTGCAGGCCGCGATCCTCGCACGCGTCACGCGCTCGGCGGTGCTGGAAGTGCTGCGTGAAGACTTCGTCCGCACGGCGCGCGCAAAAGGGCTCGGCAAGCGCGAGGTGCTGTGGAGCCATGTGCTGCGCAACGCCATGATCCCGGTGATGACGGTGATGGGGCTGCAATTCGCCAATCTGCTCGCCGGCACCATCGTGATCGAGAACGTGTTCTATCTGCCGGGCCTCGGCCGCCTGATCTTCCAGTCGATTGCCAACCGCGACCTCATCGTGGTGCGCAACTGCGTGATGCTGCTCGCAACCATGGTCGTCATCGTCAATTTCGTGGTCGACGTGCTCTATGCCTTCGTCGATCCCCGCATCAAGGTCCACGATCTGTGAGCGCGCCGCTGACCACCCTCGTCGACGCGCCGGCCATGGCGCGCCCTCTGCCGGCCCGGACCTTCTGGCGTCGCGCGCTGCGTCATCGCAGCTTCGTGCTCGGTGGTGCGCTGAGCTTGCTGGTTCTCGCCTCGGCGCTGCTGTCGCTGCTGTGGACGCCCTGGTCGCCCTACGAGATCGACATCGCCTCAAAGCTCCGGCCGCCCTCGGCCGCGCACTGGCTCGGCACCGACGTCTTCGGCCGCGACATCGTCTCGCTGCTGCTCGCCGGCGCCCGCTCCACCATCATGGTCGGCATCATCGCGGTCAGCATCGGCCTCACCTTCGGCGTCTGTCTCGGCCTGATCGCCTCGGCCAGGCGCGGCTGGACCGAAGAGATCATCATGCGCTTCTCCGATTTCACCTTCGCCTTTCCGGCCGTGCTCTCCGCTATCATGCTGGCTGCGGTGGCCGGTCCGGGCATGGTGACCTCGATCGTCGCCATCGGCATCTTCCAGATCCCGACACTGATCAGGCTGACGCGCGGCTCGGCCAACGCGATCTGGGCGCGCGAATTCGTGCTGGCCGCGCGCGCGGCAGGCAAGGGCAAGTTTCGGATCACCATCGAGCACGTGCTGCCCAACATCCTGTCGATCCTGATCGTGCAGGCGACCATCCAGTTTGCGCTCGCGATTCTTGCCGAGGCCGCCTTGTCATATCTCGGTCTCGGCACGCAGCCGCCGCAGCCGTCCTGGGGACGGATGCTGAACGACGCGCAGACGCTGCTGTTCCAGTCGCCGATGCTCGCGGTCTATCCGGGCGCTGCGATTGCAATCGCGGTGCTCGGTCTCAATCTGCTCGGCGACGGACTGCGCGATCTGCTCGATCCACGACTGGCGCGGGAGCGATGAGGATGGGCGAGCGCTCGACCATGCCGTTGATCGAGGTCGAAAATCTCGGCGTGCGCCTCAACACCAGCCGCGGGCCGGCACAGGCCGTGCGCGGCGTCAGCTTTGCCCTGAAGCGCGGCGAAACGCTCGGGCTGGTCGGCGAATCCGGCTGCGGCAAGTCGGTGACGGCGTTGTCACTGATGGGGCTGCTGCCGGACAGCGCGTCCGTCACCGGCAGCATCAAGCTGGATGGCGGCGAACTCGCTGGATTGTCGGACGCGGACTATTGTCAGTTGCGCGGCAACCGCATCAGCATGATCTTCCAGGAACCGATGACCGCGCTCAACCCGATGCACACGATCGGCCACCAGGTCGCCGAGCCGCTGCGGCGTCACAGGAAATTTTCGGCATCGCAGGCGCGTAAGGAAGCGATCGCCTTGCTCGACCGCGTTGGATTGCCCGATCCGGCGAGGCGCGTCGACGCCTATCCGCACCAGTTTTCCGGCGGCCAGCGTCAGCGCGTCACGATTGCGATGGCGCTCGCCTGCGAGCCCGACCTGCTGATCGCGGACGAGCCGACCACGGCGCTCGACGTCACCATTCAGGGCCAGATACTCGACCTCATCGCCGATCTCGTCGAAGAGCGCGGCATGTCGATGATCCTGATCTCGCACGATCTCGGCGTCATCGCCGAGAACGTGCAACGCATGATGGTGATGTACGGCGGCACGATTATCGAGAGCGGGCTGACCGACGAAGTGTTCCGCCGGATGGGCCATCCCTACACGCAGGGCCTGTTCCGGGCCCGACCGAAACTCGGCGCGCGCAAGGGGACGCGGTTGACGACGATATCGGGCTCGGTGCCGGATCTCGCCGATCTGCCGTCCGGTTGCACCTTCGCCGATCGGTGTCCGCTCGTGATCGAGCAGTGCCGGGCCGCGCTTCCACCGATGGTGGACGTCGGACCCGGCCATTTCGTGCGCTGCATCCGGACGGACGTCTCCATGGCCGAACGCGTCGGAGCGCTGACCGTATGAGCACGGCGCCTCTTCTCGACGTGAAGGATCTCGAGCAGCGCTATACGCTGCCGCGCGAAAGCGTGTTTCGCCCGCCGGGGCAGGTGCGCGCGCTCAACGGTGTCAGCGTGCGGGTCGACGCCGGCAAGAGCCTCGGCATCGTCGGCGAATCCGGCTCGGGCAAGTCGACCTTTGCGCGGGTGGTGATGGCACTGGAACGGCCGACATCGGGGCAGGTCGCGCTGCTCGGCCGCGACCTCAACCGCATCTCCGCGGACGAGCTGCGCCGCGCGCGCCGCGATTTCCAGATGGTGTTCCAGGATCCCTATGGATCGCTCGATCCGCGCCAGACCATCGCGCGCATCGTGGCCGAGCCGCTCACCGTGCTTGATGGCGCCGACCGCAATACGTTCCGCGCCCGCGTCTCCGCAGTGCTGCGGCAGGTGGGCCTGCGCGATGCCGACATGGAGAAATATCCGCATGAGTTCTCCGGCGGCCAGCGCCAGCGCATCGCCATTGCGCGCGCGCTGATCACCCAGCCGAAGCTGATCGTCGCCGACGAGCCGGTCTCCGCGCTCGACGTTTCCGTGCAGGCGCAAGTCTTGAACCTGATGCAGGACCTCCAGGAACAGTTCGGCCTCAGTTACGTCCTGATCAGCCACGACCTCGCCGTCGTCGACTATCTCTGCGACGAGGTCGCGGTGATGTATCTCGGCCGCATCGTCGAGCAGGGCCGTCCCGAGGATCTGTTCGAGCGCTGCGCCCATCCCTACACGCGAGCGCTGCTGGAGGCCGTGCCGCGGGTGCGCGCCGGCGGCGGCCGGCGCCGGCGCGGGGCCCAGGCGATCGCCTCGCAATCGGCGGCCGCGACCGGCTGTCCCTATGTCTCGCGGTGCGCGCTTGCCGACCAGCATTGCCGCGAGGTTCTGCCTGAGCTACGCAAGGTGGGCGAGACGCATCTGGCCGCCTGCCATAAGGCGGAAGCCGTGATGGCGTTGCCGCAATTGCCCGTGGAAGGTTAGCGTCCGCGGCGGGATTGGCGTAGGCTTGAGACAAGAGAAGGCCGGGGAGTTACGCATGTTCAGGAAACTATCGATCATTGCATTCGCCGCCGCGTTTGCCGCGGCACCGTTGCCGGTGCTGGCGCAGAGCAAGAAGGACAGCGTCGTCATGGCCATGGCGCTGGAGCCGCCGGGGCTCGATCCAACCAACGCCGCCGCCGCCGCGATCGCCGAGGTCACGCTCTACAACATCTATGAGACCCTGACCAAGATCAACGAGGACGGCACCACGTCGCCCCTGCTGGCGGAGAGCTGGACCGCATCGCCCGATCTGAAGACCTATACGTTCAAGCTGCGCAAGGCCGTCAAGTTCCACAATGGCGAGCCGTTCGACTCCGCAGCCGTGAAGTTCTCGTTCGAGCGCAATGCTGTCGCCACCAGCACCAACAAGGACAAGAGCCTGTTCCAGAGCTTCGAGAAGGTCGACGCGCCCGATGCCGACACGGTCGTGATCAGCCTCAAGAATTCGGAGCCGAACCTGCCGTTCCTGCTGGGGCAGGCGAGCGGCTCGATCGTCGAGCCGAAGAGCGCTGCCACCAATATCACGCAGCCGGTCGGGACCGGGCCCTATCAGCTGGGTGCCTGGGCCAAGGGCTCCTCCATGACCCTGACCAAATGGGCCGACTATCGCAACGCTGCCGCGATCAAGCTCTCGAAAGTGACGATCCGCTTCATCTCCGATCCGTCGGCGCAAACGGCGGCGCTGCTGTCCGGTGACGTCGATGCGTTTCCCCGGGTGTCGGCCCAGCGCACCATCGCGCAGTTCAAGGCCGATCCGCGCTTCAACGTTATGGTCGGCGGCTCCAGGGCGAAGACCATCGTCGGTATCAACCATCGCAAGAAGCCGCTCGACGATGTTCGCGTGCGCCGTGCGATCCTTGCCGCGATCGATCGCAAGGCGATGATCGACGGCGCGGTCGATGGTTTCGGCACGCCGATCGGCAGCTTCTACGTCCCGACCGCGCTCGGCTATGTCGACACCACAGGCATCAACCCCTACGATCCCGAGAAGGCCAAGAAACTGCTCGCCGAGGCCGGCGTTACCACTCCGCTCGAGTTGTCCTTGAAGCTGCCGCCGCCATCCTATGCGCGGCAGGGCGGCGAGATCCTCGCAGCCCAACTCGCCAAGGTCGGCATCATCGCCAAGATCGAGAACGTCGAATGGGCGCAATGGCTGTCGCAGGTATTCGCCGGCAATGGTCCGCACAATTTCGACCTCACCATCGTCAGCCATGTCGAGCCGTTCGATCTCGTCAAGATCACCGAGCCGGACTACTATCTCGGCTACAACAACGAGGCGTTCAACGCGCTCTACAAGCAGATCGTGTCGACGCCGGAGGAAGCCGCCCGTGTCAAGCTTCTCGGCGACGCCCAGCGCATGCTGGCCACTGACGCAGTCTCGGGCTATTTGTACCAGCCGCAGCTGATCACCATCACCAACAAGAAGCTGAAGGGCGTCTGGAAGGACGTGCCCCAATACGAGAACGATTTCTCGACTTGGGCGTGGGAGTAGGGTCGCGCAGGTCGATTGTGCGATGTCGGTGACGATCTCTCCCACTGGCAGAGATCGTCACAACACCGGTCCAAACAAAAAACCTGAAAAACAACCCCATGCACAGTAGCCGGGGGTAGTCATTTCAATGACTTGCTCGTCACGCGTTCGATGGCTTGCGCGTCGCGCCATGGCGTTGACGCGTCGGGCAAAACACTGGCATGATGGCATCATCGAAGAAGTCGTCGGGCGCCGTCACGGCAACATGCCAAGTTCATCGCGACGATTGGGCTGGACGTCTCGATTGCGCCAGCAAACCTTGCGGGCGCGCCGTCGCCAAGACCTGGTGGCGAAGACCTGCTGGTCAACACCTGATCCAAGACCTGATGGCCAAGCGCACCATACACAAAGCCTAGTCCTCCAGGCAGCGTCTTTCGCTTCTTTCCCGCTGGCTCACAACAGACCGGCGGCTTCGCGTCCGTCCGAGCCGGAGCGCTGCTGTTGAAAACGCCGCCCCGAATTTGCTGCGGCAATCCCGTAGTCACACGATAGTCTGTAGTTAACTTTCATCAACCAACTCGAACAAGGATGCTGGGCGTTTACTTAACCCTTTGCTTGCCGGAGCAAACATGCGCCTGACCGTTAAAGCCTCACTACTTGGAATCGTCTCCATTCTCGTTGTTCTGTTAGTCGGACAGGCATGGGCCGCGCTTTCTCGCGCCGCAGCAATCAACGCGAACGCTGAAGATCTTGCCACCAGCTGGCTTCCTTCGACGAAGGCGCTGGGGGAGGTAAAGTACTGGGCCACGCGTGTTCGGGTGGTCGGCGCACGGCTCCTCATGACTACTGATGCCTCAGAGCGCAGGACAGCGGAGACGCAGCTGATTCAGTATCAGGCGAATCTCAACAAAGCAGAGAAACTCTACCTGCCGACGATAGTGTCGGCTGAGGAGAGGGCGCTGTGGGACACCTTTCAGGAGAAGTGGAAGCTATACACTGGCGAGCAGGAGCGGATTCTCAGGATCTATGTGACTGATCCAGCGAAGGCCGTGAGTGAATTCAACGGGACCGGGAATGCCGCATTCGGCGAAGCGCAGAACGCGATCGACGCGGATGTCACGTTCAACGAGAAGGGCGCAGCGCAGGCCGTTTCGGATGCACGCAACAGCTACACGCTGGCCAAGGTGGTGACCTTCTCCGTTGCCGCGGTTGCGCTCCTCATCGGCCTTGTTTCTGCTTTTCTTGTGTTGATGCGGATCACTTCGCCGCTCCAGCGGCTGAACGGCACGATGCGGACCATCGCCGACGGGAACCTCGATACCGAAGTCGTCTATACGACGCGCAACGACGAAATCGGCGATATGGCCAAGGCACTCCTCGTTTTCAAGGAGAACGGCTTGCGCGTGCGCCAGATGGAGGACGAGCAAAAGGCCAACGAGCAGGCGGAAGCAAGGCGTCGCAAGCAGGAAATGGAGAAGCTTGCCGACGAATTCGAGCACGCCGTTGGCGAGATCGTGGATGCCGTGGCGTCCGCTTCTACCGAGCTGGAAGCCTCCGCCAATACGTTGACCCATTCCGCCACGCGGGCTCAGGAGGTGACCACGACCGTTGCCGCCGCCTCGGAGCAGGCTTCGGCCAACGTTCAGTCGGTTGCGAGCGCAACGGAGGAACTGTCCGGGTCGGTCAACGAAATCGGACGGCAGGTTCAGGAATCGGCCCGCATGGCAGGCGAAGCCGTCGGCCAGGCCCGCAACACAATGGCCCAGGTCAGCGAGCTATCGAGGGCCTCGACCCGCATTGGTGACGTGATTGAACTGATCAACACGATCGCCGGACAGACCAACCTGCTGGCGCTGAACGCGACCATCGAGGCAGCGCGGGCCGGCGACGCGGGCCGCGGTTTTGCAGTGGTTGCCTCCGAGGTGAAGGCGTTGGCCGAACAGACCGCACGGGCAACCGGCGACATCGGACAGCAGATCACCAGCATCCAAGCCGCAACCCAGGAATCCGTTACGGCCATCAAAAGTATCAGCGGTACGATCGAGCGACTTTCTGAAATTTCGTCGACCATTGCGGCAGCAGTTGAGGAACAGGGCGCGGCGACTCAGGAGATCGCCCGCAATGTCCAGCAGGCCTCACAGGGCACCCAGCAGGTTTCCTCCAACATCGTCGACGTTCAGAGGGGAGCGACCGAGACGGGCGGGGCGTCCAGCCAGGTGCTGTCCTCCGCGCAATCACTGTCCTCCGACAGCAACAGGCTGAAAGCTCAGGTACAGCGGTTCCTCTCCACCGTACGCGCCGCCTGATCTGAAACGGAGGTGGCGCCTGGTGAACGCCATGCGCCACCTCGTTCCCTCGAGCATCGATTGTCAAAGATGTCGAACGTCACAATCTTGCACCTTAGTGAGCCTGTGTTGAAGCAGCGTCTCATCGCAGCCGATCTCATTGCGCAAAGCGAGGAGACCAGGCAGAAGGCGGCGAAATTCGCACAGTGCTTCGCCGAACTGGAATCGATCATCGAAGCCTTGAACGGTGCGAAGCGGCACGGTTATCGCATACGCTTTCGAGGGCTTCAGAGCCAGCTGAAAGCTGCCGTCGAGGAGCTGATGGTGCTGGAGAAGCAGCTCTGCGACATTCGCCGATACTTTGCGCGCCAAGCCGTGGCCGAAAGCAAGGGACCGCTTTCACCGGCTTTCTTTGAACTTTCGGAGGTCGCTGGGCAAAATTCCATAAGCTCTTTTGAATGATCGGCTAAAGTGGGTCAGGTCCGAAAATCCCCAGCCGAGAGCGATGTCACTGACTGAACGGTGTATTTGTCTTGGGTCTTCCAGGGCGTGGCGGCATCGAGCCAGCCGCTTGGTTTGGACGAGCCGCATAAGTGAGCTGCCCTGCGTTCCGAGCAATCTGTTGGCTTGGCGAACGCTAATTCCAACACGTTCGGCGATCCGCTCGGGCGTGATGTCGGTATTCTGCAATCTCGCGTCGATGACGCGGTGAATGTGCCAGACGAGGCGCGATTTGCTTGCCGGAAGTTGCGTTGGCCTATCGACCGCGTTGCCGATGGAGAGCGCAATCAAGTCGATTGCCTGCGTCGAGATGGTTTCTTCGCTTGACCTATCGAGCGTACCGCTCAGCTTTCCCAGCTCGGCTGCAAAGAACAGGGTTAGGCGATCCTGCGGACCCAACGGAGCGATGCGGCAGGCCGAAATATCGAAGTTGGTACCGAGCCTTGCTTCAAGTTCCGTTCGCGGAACTTTGATAATCAATGTGGACGACTGACCGAGAAATTGCATCGTGTGGGCGAGCCGCGGGTCCACACATGCGAGTGAGCCTGCGTCCAAAGACACCCTGCGATCGCTTTGTTCCAGCAGGATTCGACCAGCGAGCAAACAGAATAACAGGACTTCGCTGGGGTCCGAGCGGGCCGCATGCCGGCTTGTGGAGGCGACCTGAATATCGGAGTTACTTGATCTAACCAGGTCTAGCGAGCCTACGCGTCCGACCGACAGCTCTGCTTTGAAGCTGTCGCGAGACGGAGTCGAGGAGTCGTGGTCGGCGATCCGCTCGCGCGTGGCAGCTTGCCAATAGTCGAAACGGTCCCGCGGATGCACGTCTGCGGTGGAGAATGCGACCTCCATAAATCTGCTCCCAATTCCCCCTTGGCCGATTGATTGGACCCAATAAGCCGAGCGAATGAACCGCGCGTGTTTAAGCGTCGATGCAAAGCCTCGCGCGATTCGGCGAGCATCAACACTGATCTTTTGGCATACAGCATATGAATCACGCGAGACGTAATTGTACGGGTAGTCCTTCCGTTCAAGTACCTGCCGGACCTGTTCTGGTGCTGGATGACGAACCCGCGGTCTGCCAGACGGTCTCGCTGGTGCTCACCAGGGCGGGGTTCGATGTGATCGGCTGCAGCGATCCGAAGTCATTCTTTGCCTTGTGCCTCGACTCCAATCCTTCCTGCGTGCTCGTCGATGTCGTTCTGAATGACCTCTCTGGGTTGGAAATACTGATGGAACTCCGGAACCGGGGTTTTGATCGGCCCATCATCATGGTGTCCGGCCGTAGCGACGTCGTGACGGCTGTCCGCGCCATCAAGCAGGGCGCCTTTGATTTCATCGAGAAGCCGTTTCGGGGCAACGACCTTGTTGCGCGGGTTGCAGCAGCTTTGAAACCTGGGGAGTCCAGGAGTTCGCGGGCCGTCTTTCACTTTCCCGGACGGCCGCCGCTCACGCTTCGCGAGCGGGAAGTTCTGTTCGAACTGATTGGCGGGAGCTCGACCAAGGAGATCGCGAACCGCATGAATCTGAGCCCACGGACCGTCGAGAGCCACCGGGTCAATATCATGCAGAAGGTCGGCGCGAAAAATCCCGCCGAGCTGGTGCGCCTTGCGATCACGGCGAAGCTCGAGCCATGAACAGGATCGCTGCTCAAGCATGATCGCAAGTCGTCCGGCCATCCATTCTTGGCCGGGGATTACCTTCGCACCGCAGTGAAATTGCCACCGATTCCCGCTTATGCGTGCTGGAGCAGCCCGAACTGGAAAAGTCCGGATGTCGCGTATTGGTGTAGTTCCACCGCCGAGAACCCGCCATCCAACTTCGTCACCACTACGGTTGTTGCCGCTTTTTCCTGCAATTTGTATTTGCGGGTTTGCCGAAAATCGATACTCGATTGGCTAGGGCAACAATTTTATTTTAACGATCTGCCTCTATTTTCATCACGCCAGAAGGGCGGTGCATTGCCTCGAAGGTTTTCCAGTGTGTCGCGAATGACACCCTCTCGAGGGACATTGCATGCCGATGTTCGGCTCCTCACGTTACACCATCTTCGCCACCGTAGTCGCATCGACCGGTATTGGCGTTATCGGCTTCAGCACGATCGGTTTCGGCGCAGCCGTCGTCGGCGAAAGCCGCAAGGTCGAGATCACACAGAAGGCGCCGGGCGGGCTCGACGCGCTAAAGGCGCTGTATCGCAGACCCTCGACAATCCCGTTCCCGAAAGAAAATCCGTACACGCCTGAGAAAGCAGCGCTTGGCAAGAAGCTGTATTTCGACACCCGCCTTTCGGTGACGTCGGCGCAGTCCTGCGCGAGCTGCCACAGTCCCGGGTTCGGCTGGGGCGACGGGCTGGCAGTCGGCGTCGGCCACGGTATGGCGAAGCTCGGTCGTCATTCGCCGACCATCGTCAACGCAGCCTGGAGCGCCATCTTCATGTGGGACGGCCGTCTTCCGACACTGGAGGAGCAGGCGCTCGGCCCGATCCAGTCCCCCGGCGAAATGAACATGAAGCTCGACGAGCTCATGCAGCGGCTTTCCGCCGTTCCCGAATATAAGCCGATGTTCGAGGTCGCCTTTCCGGGCGAGGGCATCAAGGCGAAGACGCTTGGCCAGGCGATCGCGACCTATGAGCGTACCGTCGTTTCCGAACGGGCGCCGTTCGACGGCTGGATCGACGGGGACGAGAAAGCGATCTCGGAAGACGCCAAGCGGGGCTTCGCGGTCTTCAACGGCAAGGCGCAGTGCGCGGCCTGTCATGAAGGCTGGAACTTCACCAATGAAGGTTTTCAGGACATCGGACTGCCGAGCCGCGACGTCGGCCGCGGCGAATACCTTCCCGGCGTCATCAAGATGAAGCACGCCTTCAAAACCCCGGGCCTTCGCGAGATCAGCCGCCGCAGCCCCTTCATGCACGACGGCTCGCTCGCAACACTCGAAGACGTCATCGAGCACTACGATCACGCGGGTGTCGATCGACCTAGCCGCTCGGACCTCATGCGGCCGCTCGAACTGACAGCGCAGGAGAAGGCCGATCTCGTTGCGTTCCTCAAGACATTGACCAGCGAACTCGCCCCGACGGCTGTGCCGGTCCTGCCGCGCTAGATTTGAAAGGATATCCCATGCGTACACTTGCTCTGTTCACTTGCGTCATCGTCAGCGGGCTTTCGGTAGGCGCTTATGCGGCCACCGAAGTCATCCACCAGCAGGGGCGCGTCTTCTCAGCCGAGAACATCTCGGTCAAGAAGGGCGCTGCCGTCACGTTTTTGAACGATGACACGGTGCCTCACAACATCATGTCGGCAAGCAAAGGCAACGAATTCAACCTCGGATCGCAGGCGCCCGGTACCTCGACGGACGTCAGCTTCAAGGATGCCGGCGAGGTCCTGGTGATCTGCGCCATCCATCCCCGCATGAAGATGATGGTCAAGGTAACTGACTAACCACCACGTGGCGCCGGAGATTGATGATGTCGATACGCTACAAGATATTCGGTGCCTTCAGTGTCGTGATCCTGCTGGCCTGCGGGATCGCATTCTACGGCATACGCGCCATCGGCAATTCCGGCGACCTGGTGATCCGTCTCTATGACGGGCCGCTGATGGGGATCAACCACGCGCGGGCCGCCCACGCGGCGCTGCATGAGGCCCGCCTCGTGCTCCAGCGAAACCTGCTGGCGGGCAGCTCAGGCGAACAGGTCAAGAAGTTCGAGGATCTGGTGCGCAGCAGCTTCGAAGATCTGAAAGTCGTGCGCGAACGCACCTCATCGCCGAATGTCACGACGGTCCGCGAGAAGGTCGAGGGCCAGCTCAAGGAATGGTCCAGCGGCGCGCTGAAGATTCTCAAGTCGTCCGCCGGCGGTACGACGGAGATTCCGACCAGCTTCCTGCTTGCGCAACAGGGCGACCGGCTGATGACGTCGATCGACGATCTCGTCGAGCTTGTCGCCGCTTATGGCTATGAGTATCGCACGGAGGCGGAAGCAGCGGTCGGCTCGGCCCGCAAGACGATGATGTCAGTGGCGGTCGGGACGGCGCTGATCGGACTCGTCATCGCGCTCGCCTTCACTTACTCGATGAGCCGGCCGATTTCGGCGGCAGTCCGGATCGCCGAACGCGTGGCAGCCGGCAACTTCATGGATGACATATCCGTCCGTCGTCGCGACGAGCTTGGGCGGCTCCTGAAGTCTCTGGCCGTGATGCAATCCAGCCTGAAGGCCCGCGCCGATGAAGACCTAGCCTTGATCGCCGCCAAAGATCAGAGCAGCGCCGCGCAGATCGGCCGCCGGCAACGGATGGAGGCCGAGATCGATGCCTTCCGCGCCGCCTTCACCTCCGTGCTCAGCCACACCGACCGCATGACCGGGGAGTTGACGAACACGGCCCAGAACTTGGCATCGACAGCGCGCAACGCTGGTACGCAGTCCAGCGAGGCGGCTTCGACTGCCAAGGAAACGTCGAGCAACGTCCAGACGGTTGCGAGCGCCGCGAGCGAACTCGGTCAATCGGTGCAGGCCATTACCTCGCAGCTTGCCGATGCAACCGTAATCGTCCAGCGCGCCTCCGGCATGGCGGAGTCCGCCAATCAAACCATCGGCAGGCTCGCAAGCGCGGCGCAGCAGATCGACGAGGTGGTCGGCTTCATCCGCACCATCGCCGGCCAGACGAACCTGCTTGCGCTCAACGCTACCATCGAAGCCGCGCGGGCCGGCGAGGCGGGTCGGGGCTTTGCCGTCGTCGCGTCGGAGGTCAAGGCGCTTGCAACCCAGACTGCGAAAGCAACCGAGGAGATTTCGTCGCAAATCAACGAGGTACAGTTGGCGACACGGCAGGCAGTCGACAACGTCGGAGCCATCGCCTTGATCATTGGCGACATCGACAGTTTTACAGGCCGGATCGCCGCGGCCGTCAGTCAGCAGAATGCGGCGGCGGGAGAGATCTCCAGAAATATCGGTCAGGCCGCCACTGGTACGGCTCAGGTTGCCCGCAGCATTGCCGGAACAGCCGAAGCCACCGACAATGCCAACCGTTCCGCCGACATGGTTCTGGCAACCGCCCACGATCTCTCCAGCCAGGCGGCGCAGCTGCGTTCGTCGGTGGATCGCTTCCTCGCCAACGTGGCGGCTTGAACGGCCCTTGCGTGGATTTGGGTTGGCGTGGCGGTCCGCTATTCAGCGCGGGTCTGCCAAGCAAACGCACTGAACGTTTGGAACCCTCAGACGTTAACCCGGTGGATGGCAGCCGAATGAACCATCCGGCGTGACGACGTAGCCACGGGGTCCGGTTCCTTGCTCAAGCTGTACAGGTGGCCATCCGACGACTGGCAGAAGATCGGCGCGGAAATGCCGTCCGAGATCATTTGGGCTGATCTTTTGGACGCGACGGCAGAAGAAAAGCAGTTCGTCGAGCGATTGCTCGGGATACGCGTTCCGTCCGAGGATTCGCTCAGCGAGATCGAAGCGTCGAGCCGCCTGATCCTCGACAACGGGACGCTCTATCTCAGCTCGCCGGCGGTCCGGCTCAACGAGGACAACGAGGCCGAGATCACGCCGGTGGGATTCGTCATCGGCCCGCGCGTGCTGGTGACGGTGCGCTTCGCGCAGCTGCCGATCTTCGACGACATCGGCAAGCGCATCGGTTCCGATGACAGCCTGGAGAACGGCATGTGCGTGTTCACCAGCCTGGTCGAGGCCATGGTCGATCGCGGCGCCGATGTCCTGGAGCATCTCGGCGCGAAGGTCGACAGGCTCTCGCGGGGCGTCTTCAAGGGCGGGCTCGTTCGCACCAAGCGGCCGGTCCGCTCCAGCCGCAGGATGCGCGAGGCGTTGGAGAACATCGGAGAGCTGGCCGATCGGCTCGCCAAGGCGCGCGATGTCCTGCTTGGCGTCGGCCGCGTCGCCTCGTTTGCCGGCGATGTCGGGAGCGAGTGGATCACGCCTGCGTCGAAGAAGCGCCTCGAAGCCGTCTCCAAGGATGTCGCTTCGCTCGGCGATTATGAGACGCGATTGTCGGACAAGATCCAGCTTCTGCTCGATGCCGTGCTCGGCTTCATCAACATCCAGCAGAACGAGCTGTTCAAGATATTGACGATCGTCTCGGTCGTCGGCGTGCCGCCCACGATTCTGGTCGGAATCTGGGGCATGAACTTCAAGCACATGCCGGAGCTGGACTGGACGTTCGGCTATCCGCTGGCGTGGCTCGCCATCATTGCCAGCGGCGTGCTGCCGCTGATCTGGTTCAAGCGGCGCGGCTGGTTCGAATGAAGCCGCGGCGCACCGTTCGGCAACGATGCGCCGCTTTTTCCGGATCAGGCGACTTCGGCGGCGAATTTGCCGATCCAGTCGCGGGCGAGCGTCACATCCGCTTGCGACAATTGATGGCCCGCCGGCAGAACCTTGTGTTCGACCCGTGCTCCGGCTTCAGACAACAACGAGGCAAGCTTCGCCGAATTGCTCGCCGCAACGATCGGATCAGCCTGCCCTGACAGAAGCATGACGGGCTTGCCGCCGAGCTCAGCCTTCGGCGGATCCGACAGCGGCACCATGGCGCGGAGCAGGATCGCGCCCGCCAGCACGTTCGGCTCCAGCAGCAACAGCGCGGCTGCGATGTTGGCGCCGTTGGAGAAGCCGACCGCGACCGGCGCGGCGATGCCGTAGCGCTGCCGTGCCTCCGCGACGAAGCCGCCGAGTTCGTGCGCACGGCGGCGCACGTCGTCCTCGTCGAACACGCCCTCGGCAAGGCGGCGGAAGAAACGCGGCATGCCGTGCTCGAGCACGCGGCCGCGCGGCGAGAGCAGGGCCGAGCCGGGCGAGACCATCTTGCCAAGCCCGAGCAGATCGTTCTCGTCGCCGCCGGTGCCGTGCAGCAGCAGGAGCGGAGGGGAGCCCGCGCCGGTCGCGGGCTCGAAGCGATGGACGAATGAACTCTCGGTCACGACACCCTCTCTTCCAAATTCGGCAGAACACCCTCGATCTGCTTGCGCTGCGCTTCGAGGAAGCTCGGCAGCTTCAGGTCGCGTCCCAGCGTCGCGACGGGCTCGTCGACGGCGAAGCCGGGGATATCGGTCGCGATCTCGAACAGCACGCCGCCAGGCTCGCGGAAGTAGATCGAGCGGAAGTAGTTGCGGTCCCTCTGCTCGGTCGGATGCAGGCCGTGATTGCTCACGAGCCTTTGCGCCATCTTGCCCTGCTCGGCGTCATCGGCTGCGCGGAAGGCGATGTGATGCACCGAGCCGCCACCTTGGTGCCCGCGCAAAAAGCCCTTGGCCTCGTAGATGTCGACGACGCTGCCTTCGACATCGCCCGGTGCCTTGAAGCGGATCACGGAGCCTTCGCGCGCCGTTTCCTCGAACCCGAACACGTCGGTGAGGACGGCAGCCGTCTTTGCCGCGCTGTCGAGCAGCAAGGTCACGCCGTGGAAGCCGCGGATCGCATGTTCGGCCGGCACGTCGCCATTGCTCCAGCCGGGCTCGCTCTCGGCACCGGGAATGCCGACCAGCGCGAGGGCCATGCCATCAGGGTCTGTGAACGGCAGCACGGACTCGCCAAAGCGCTTCTCCAGCGCCTCGTAGGCGATGCCCTTCTCGACGAAGCGCTGCGTCCAATAGCCGAGCGAGCGTTGCGGCACGCGGAAGGCGGTCTGGTGGGTCTCGCCGACGCCGCGCCGCCCGACCGGCACACCGGCCCAGGGAAAGAAGGTCAGGATGGTGCCGGGGCGGCCGGTCTCGTCGCCATAGTAGAAGTGATAGGTGCCGGGATCGTCGAAATTGACCGTCTTCTTGACGAAGCGCAGGCCGAGATCACGGGTGTAGAAGCCGAAATTCCTGATCGGGTCGCCGGCGATCGCGGTCACGTGGTGCAGTCCAGACATTGTCGTCCTCCAAAGCTCGGGGAGCGGTCTTGCTCGGACCGGAAATATCGTTCCGCTTTGGATTGGAGACAATCCATGCAAATATGACGTCTATGTCTACGATTTGGAAACAATCGCCGGCGCCGGCCCATGGATAAGGTCGCCAGTCTCCGGGCCTTCGTAAAGGTGGTCGAAAGCGGCAGTTTTGCCGAGGCGGGCCGGCAGTTGCGGCTGTCACGCTCGGCGATCAGCAAATACATCGCCGACCTCGAAGAAAGCCTCGGCGTTCAGCTCCTGAACCGGACCACGCGCCATGCGAGCCCGACCGAGAACGGCCAGCGCTATTTCGAGCGCGCGGTCGTGATCCTGTCGGAGATCGAGGCGGCCGACCAGGCCGTGGCGCAAGCGCAATCGGCGCCGCGCGGCCTGTTGCGCGTCAACGCGCCGATGTCGTTCGGCACCCTGCGGCTCGGGCCGGTGCTTGCCGATTTCATGGCGCGATATCCCGAGCTGCAGCTCCAGCTCGTGCTCAGCGACGACCTGCTCGATCCCGTCCAGGACGGTTTTGACGTGACCTTGCGGATCGCGGAATTGGAATCGTCGAGTTTGATCGCGCGAAAAATCATGCCGGTGGGGCGCATGATCTGCGCTTCACCCGATTATCTCGCACGTCACGGCACACCGAAACATCCACAGGATCTGCGCGGGCACGCCTCGCTGACATATGGCTTCCTGCTGACGGGCAATCAGTGGAAGCTCACCGGCACCGACGGCGATCACTGGATTCAGCCGGCCTGGTCGCTCTGCGTCAACAATGCCGAAGTGCTGCGCGATGTCGCGATCAAGGGCAGGGGGCTCGCGCTGCTCCCGGAGTTCATCGCCGCCGACGCCTTGAGGAAAGGCGAACTGCGAACGGTGCTGAACGATTATTCCGCGCCGCCGCTGGCGCTCTATGCGGTCTATCCGCCGACCCGGCATCTGTCGGTGAAGGTGCGGCTGTTCATCGATTTCCTGGTGGAGCGTTTTGGCCGGGAGGGCGACGAAGCCGGCGGGAGCAGACATACAGAGGCCAGGCTATAGATCCATGGATCTGCCGGCAGGAGGGTTTGCGAGAGTCCGTCCGAGACCAAACGTCGCGAGCATTGTGAGCTGGTTCACAACCGCTCGTCAGTGTTTCTGGCAATGTGACGCGTAGTGCGGCTGTGCGAATGGATTCAGCCGATTGCAGATGCCTTATTGTTTTGGAGGCACGCTATGATCGATCAATTTTTCACAACAATCCACCTCGACGCCGCGCACCTTGTGGCGGGAGTGTTGACGGCCTTTTACGCCGGACATCGTTTTGCCACGCCTAGGACGCTCAGGTCAGAGACAACCCGCTTTCAATATTACAGCAGTTACGTGATGTATGTCATTTCGTGCATCGGGCTTCTGATGTTCTTGAGCTGGACCCTTGCCCACAAGCCGGAATTGCTTGGTCTCCTGTACTCGCCAAGTCCCATTCCTGAAGGATTGAAGAGCCTTGATGCACCACTTGTGGCCGCGCTTATCCTAACGACGTTGCTGCCATCGGTTCCTGTTCTGCGGGATATTGATGGTGCCATGCTGCGTTTTTTTCACCGTATGGGCGCGATCCCGCTTGGAGCTGTTCGCTGGGCGCAGCGGATCAACATGACGCAGCTTACGATTTCTGAAAGATTGGTCGCAGACACCAAGTTTTATATCGCCAACAGCACGCTTCTGCCTGACTCTCTGGCCGCCCAGCTGCAGCCCGATTTCACGTTGGATAGCGTGCGCTTTCGGTTTACGCGATGTCTGGCGCTCTACGTTGCCTTGAGCAATCTGCCCGGTTGGACTGCTTATTCCGCCGACTTTCCCGAAGAGCGAGCCACTTTCGAGAAGAAGATGAGCAGCTTCTTCGCTCAGTCCGTGGCGTTTTTCACTCTCACAAGTCAGATCGCTCAGCGTCAGCTTGAGCCAGCGGCGGAGCCGGTTGACCAATTTCGTTCTTACGCACTCGAAGCCTACGAGGACATTCGGTTGATGCTTGCCAGAGTGCTCCTTTACAGTTGCAATAGCGACAGCGAAGTCGCTCACCAGTTTGCAAGGATTGGCTTTTCCATTCAACGGCCGTCTCTGATCCGCCTGCCGTTAAATCTGCTGAGCTTGGACTTCGCCGGGGTCGTCGCGCTGTTCGTCATAGTGACGATTTCCCTGGCCGGCGGCGATTTGGGCAGGGCATTAGGCATCGGGATGCTTGTGGCGGTCAATCAGTCAATCGCGGCGGTGTGTGCCCTCGCACCGAAGCAGTTGTGGAACTTTGCCGATTATCGTTGCGTCAGGGAAAGGCCTACTCTGTCTTATCTGATCTCCGGCGCATGCACCCTCACGATAACGCTGCCGATTTCGTTTTGCTTCTATCTGCTCCGGGCGCATTTTCCAGTCGATGCCGTTCATCCGGTCCTGCCGTTCGTGGCCCAAGCCAAATGGCTGCTGCTCCCCACCGTGCTTTCAATGGCATTGGCTTTTGCGTGTGACGATACAATCGAAGCGGATCACGAACCGTGGTGGCTCAGGTGGGCGGAGAGCGCCGGGCTGGCTGTACTCATGGGCTTTTCGGGCTTTCTCGTGATGCACTGGTTGAGCGTGAACCAGCCGACAGTACAGCACCTGCTGTTGATACCGTGCCTGCTCAGCGCCTCAATCGGTGCGCTCTTTGGCGTCACGATTCCGTACTGGTATCGAAAAACCATGAGGGGGGGAGAGTTGGAGGCGACAAAGCCGGTGCAGTCGAGTGCGGAAAAGGTCGCCCCGGCAGTCTGATGGAAGGCGCCTGCCTTGATCTGGACTGATAAGGCTCCGCCAGATTTTTCTTCGGGCCCAAAATGAAGAACTCGAGCGCATCTAGCTGATCGTACGCTGCTCCGCCGGCCGGAGCAGATCGTCCAGCGCGCTCATCGAGGCCTCTCGAAGCGCGGCGAGCTCGCGGGCGGCGCTCTGGGATTCGGGCGAGGACATCGAGGCTGCTGCCAGCTCGACCTCGCGGCTGCGCTCGAACAGGCGGACGAGGCCGAGCGCGCTCGCGCCGCTGCCGAGTTGGTGTGCGGATCGCGCGAGCTGCGCGGGATCGCCAATCACTGCTGCCTTGGCGATGTCCTTGATCAGTTTTTCGCTGGTCTCTTCCAGCAGGTCGTGGAGTTTTGCGATCTGCGTCGCGCCCAGCAGCTCCTTCTGGTCGTCGAGGAAATGCCGGTCGATCAATGCGCCTGCGACGAGTTGAGGCGGGGCTGGCTGGTTCTGGGCATCGTCCTCGATCGCCTCGCGCAGCGCATTGATCAGGATCGGCTTGCTGACGATCCTGGCAATGCCTGCCCCCGCGAGCCGCTCGCGGGCGCGGCGCGACATGTCGGCGGTTACCGCGATGATACGCGGCATGGTCGGCAGACCGAGCGTTCGAATCCGCGATGCCGCCTCGACGCCGTCCATATCGGGCATATGCAGATCCATCAGAATGATGTCGAAGGCTTGATCGCGAGCGAGTGCAACGGCGGCCGCGCCGTTCGTGGCGATGGTGGCGTGGTGGCCGAGCCTCTTCAACATCGCTTCGCCGACCTCGCAATTGACGGGGTCGTCGTCGACCAGCAGCACGCGAAGCTGCCGCGATGGCGGCTGGTCCGCGCCTTGCGCGATGCCGTTCGCGGCGAGGCCAAGCGGGACCTCAAGCATGAACGAGCTGCCCGTACCCGGCGTGCTCGCCACCGTCAACTCGCCGTGCATCAGGCGGGTGAGGCGCCGCGCGATCGCCAGTCCAAGGCCGGTGCCGCCGAACCGTCGCGCGATGCTGTCGTCGGCCTGGACGAAATCCTCGAAAATCCGCTCGTGCATGTCGGGCGCGATGCCGATGCCGGTATCGCGAACGGTGATGCGCAGCAGGACATGATCGTCATGTGCCTCGGCGGCCGCGCTCAAGCCGATGCCGCCGCGCGGGGTGAACTTGATCGCGTTGCCGATCAGATTGAGCAGAATGCGATTGAGCCGCACCGGGTCGCCGTGCACGGAGGTATTGACCGTCGCAGCGCAGGCCAGATCGAAGGAGAGACCTTTGTGAGAGGCCTGCGGACGCATCAGATCGGCCGCCGTTTCGACGAGCTGGTCGAGGCGGAAATCGCGGGTCTCCAGAGTCTCGGCGCTGGCCTCCAGGCGCGCATATTCGAGGATGCCGTCGACCAGCGCGATCAACGTTTCGCCCGACGCGGCCGCGGTCGTGAGGTGGCGCCGCTGCGCTTCGCCGAGGCTGCCGTCGTCGAGCAGTTGCAGCACCCCCATGACGCCGTTCAGCGGCGTGCGCAGCTCGTGGCTGACGACCGCGAGAAAGCGCGATTTGGTCTCGTTGGCCGCGACCGCCGCGCTGCGCGCGCGCTCGGCGGCATCGTGCTCGGCAAGGGCCTGGTCGCGGGTCTTTTCCAGTTCGGAGGTGCGCTCGATCACTTTGCGCTCGAGGGTCGCATAGGATTCGCGCAAGTGAGCGGCCATCCGGTTGAACTGATCGCCGAGCGCCTCCAGCTCGTCACCGGTCTTGATCGCGAGCCGCAGGCCGAGGTCGCCGCTGCCGATCCGCCGCGCGCCCTGCGTCAGGATCTGGATCGGCACGGTCATGCGCCGGCTCAGAAAGAGAGAGACCAGCACCGCACATGCCAGCAGGATGACCAGGAGAAAAGTCGAGCGTCCGATCGACGCATAGATCGGCGCATAGGCCTCGGTGAGCGGCAGCTCGACGAACACCAGCCAGCCCAGCGAGGGGACCGTCGCATAGGTCGAGAGCACGCGTTGACCGGACAGATCCTCCTTGACCAGGCCGCCGGAGGGCGGCCCGACGCCATCGAGCGCGGCGCGGACGTCGGCATGGCCGGAGAGATCGCTGCGACGCAGTGCCGGCCACAAATCGGGATGCGCGATCAACAACCCCATCCGATCGACCACATAGGCCTTGCCGGTGTTGCCCACCCTGATCCCGGCGACGAGGTCCCAGATGAAGCGAAGATTGACCTCGGCGACAATGACATCGGGCGTGAGGCCGGTTCCGCGCGTGGCGAGCGTCATGAACGGCTCGGTGTCGCCGAGGAAGTAGACCGGTCCGTAATAGGCGCGGCTTTCATTGGCGCCGCGGAAGGCCTGCGAAGCGGAGAGATCGGCCTTGCTGCCGATCCTGTCCGCGACACGGCGCGACACGCGCACCTGCTCGCGGCCTTGGGCGTCGAGCTCGGCGATTTCCGCGACCGCGGGCGAGAGGCGCAGGAGGCGGATGGCGTTCAGACGCTGGTCCTCGTTCGTGGACAGCTCCGGGGGCAGGCGCGACAGCCATCTGATCTGGTTTTCGATCTGGCCAATGAACTGGCCGATCTGGATGGCGGCGCTTGCTGCCTGCTCGCGCTGGATCGCCGCCAGCAGCTGCTTTTGCTCGCGATAGGAGAACCAGACGTCGAAGCCGGTGTTGATGGCGAGCGCGGCGAAAGCGAGCGCGACGATCGAGTAGAGGTATTTGCGGAACAGCCGGCCGGGAGGTGGCCGCAAATCTCCCTGGTCGATCGTCTCGTTCACTCGCGGATCTCGTCGGCGCGCGCGAGCAGCGTGAATGGGATCGTCAAATCCAGCGTGCGGGCGACCGTGCGGTTGATCAGGAGCTCGTACTTCCGCGGCGATTGCACCGGCAGGTCGCCGGCCTTGGTGCCGCGCAGGATGAGATCGACATAGTCAGCCGAGCGCACTTCGAGCGTCGGCCCGTAGCTCATCAGGCCGCCCGCATCCATGAAATAATAGAACGGGTAAATCGTAGGCACGCGATATTTGGCCGCCGCGGCCACCGCAGCCTGTCGGTGGACCACCAGGAAGCTGTCGACCAGCGCAATCATCGCCGCCTTGGGCGGTTCGGAGAAGGGCCTGACGGCTTCGTCGATCTCCGTTGGCGCGCTGACGGGGGCGGGGACCACGGACACGCCGCCCAGTGCTGCCTCTTGCTCGATGGAATCGAGGAAGAAGCGGCCGCCGCGAGGCGTGGTCGCCGGATTGTACAGGATACCGACGCGCGCAAGATCCGGCACCGCCTCCCGGATGAGCTGAAGCCATTTGCCGCCCATCTCGGCGCTGCTGTTGGTGAAGCCGGTCACGTTGCCGCCGGGATGGGCGAGGCTTTCGACGAAGCCGTTGCCGACGGGATCGTTGGCGGTCGCGAACACGATCGGGATGGTTTTGGTGGCCGCCAGGACTGCTGCGGTTTCGACCGTCGAGCCAGTCAGGATCACATCCGGCTTGAGCGCCAGCAATTCCTGGACCGCGGTTTTCAGTCTGTCCGGCGCGCCGAAGGTCGAACGGAGTTCGAGGCGGAAATTGACGCCTTCGACCCAGCCTCGCTGCCTCAAGCCCACGATGAGGCCGCCCAGGCGGGAGGTCGGGCTGTCGATCATGCTCCTTCTGGTCAGTTCGTCGTCGAGCGGCAACGCCGTCAGCGATGCGACGACGCGCATGCGATCAGATGTCGCGCCGAGCGCCAGCCAGCCCGCGGCGGTCGTGCCCACAAGGCGAATGAACCCGCGGCGATCGACCGCGAGAGCGGAAGGCCGTTCGGTCATGGATGTCTTTGCATGATGGTGTGCCCCAACCCGATGCTTAGCGCGAACGGCCGGCATCCACAATTGATGAAAAAATGCGTTTGTGACTGCTCATTCGCAGCGTTTGGCGGCCCGATACCGTATTCCTACGCCGCCAAAGAGTCGCTGTTTCGAACCTTGTCTCCTCCGTGACACCTTGTAACGCACTGCAGCGTTGCAACATTTTCCGTCTCGGTCCTGATGACGGTTCGGGGAGCCCGATTTCGTAGCTGCCGATTTTTGAAGCGTTGTTTCAAATTTTTTCGAAGGTTTTCGATGCGCAAAATCTATCTCATTCCGGCCCTCGTTGGCCTGCTCACCTTCGTTGCAGCGGGGCCCCTTGCGGCCCAGGGCGCCGTGCCGAAGCAGAAAGCGGCGCCGGCACCGAGAGCCGCCGCCGGTGCAGCTCCCGCAGCAGCCGGGACGCCGGTCGCTGCCGGCGCGACGTCGGCGGCCGAGACCGCGGCCGCGGACGACAGGTCCAAGGCGATCGACTCCAAGGCGATCGACGGCTTCCGCTCCGCGAAGTTCGGAATGAACGAGGCCGACGTGCGCGCGGCGATAGCCAAGGATTTCAGCGCGAAGCCCGACGCCGTCAGGGCGCAGGACAATGCATCCGAGCTGACACACAGCCTGCTCTATTCGGCGCCCGAGCTGCTGCCGAACGGCGGCACCGCCGAGCTCTCCTACGTGTTCGGCTACAAGTCGAAGTCTCTGATCCAGATCGGGGCGGTCTGGTCGAAGGGCACCGACACGACGATCACGCCGGAGAAGCTGTTTTCCAACGCCAACATCCTGCGCGCCCATTTCCTCAGCGAGGGCTTCAAGCCCGATTCCATCGCGGTCAACATGCCCGTCAACGGCGGCATCGTGATGTTCCGCGGCAGCGACGCCAAGGATCGCTCGGTCATCCTGCTTCTCCAGGGCACGTTCGAGAACAAGGACAACAACCAGCGAGTGCTGACGCCGACCAGCCTGCTGCTGTTCTACGTCGCCGACGCCAAGAGCCCGGACATCTTCAAGCTGCCGCCCGGCCAGTTCTGATGCCGCGCTGCCACGACATTCTCCCACCCGGTTGTGGATCGGCCCCAGTGCCGATGAAGAGGATCTGAAATGCGCCGACCATCTGCAAGGCGAGACAATGACGAGCTGACGCTGCGGGGGCTCGCGCGTTTCCGTTCGATGTCACTGCTCTGCGCGATGCAGATGGTCTTCCTGCCGGTGTTCAGCGTCCGCCTGCAGGCGCAGCCGGCGAACGTGATCACGCCGGACGGCCGCACCGGAACCAGCCTGCAGACGTCCGGCAGCGTCACCAACGTCACGACGTCGACCGTCTCCGGCACCAGTGCCTTCAACTCGTTCTCGCAGTTCAGCGTCGGGCAGGGCAACACGGTCAATTTGCAACTGCCGACCGGCACGCAAAATCTCGTCAACATCGTTCGCGACGCACCGGTCTACGTCAACGGCACACTGAACTCCTACATGAATGGCGCGATCGGCGGTAACGTCTATTTCGCCGACCCCAAGGGCTTCGTGGTCGGCCGCAGCGGCACGGTCAATGTCGGCAGCCTCAACGTCTCGACGCCGACGCGCGAGTTCACCGACAGCCTGATCGGCGCGCAGGGGCAGATCAACGGTTCGGCCGTCGCCAATCTGATGGCGGGCTCGTTCCCGGTCTCGCCGGACGGCAACATCCGGATCTACGGCCGGGTCAATGCCATCGATGGCGTGCGCCTGACCGGGCAGAACGTCCTTGTCGGTGGTGCCAGCCAGCGCGACATTGCCAATCTCGATCATGCCGCGAAGTTCGCGGCCTCGGTCAATTCCAAAGGGCTGCGGAGCGCCGCCGCGATTTCCGTGCGCAACGGCTCGATCCACATCGGCGCCGTCAACAACGCAAGCGTCAACGGACGGCTAACCGCGCGCAGCAAGACCACGACGCCGAGCAACATCACGGTCGTGGCCGGCAACCAAGCCGAACTCGGCAAGAATGCGCGCTTGAGCACCGCGAGCAGAACCGCGGATGCCGGCGGCGTCCTCGTCAAGGCCGGCAACGACGTGACCGTGAGGAGCGGCGCGAAGATCAATGCCAGCTCGAAGACCGGCAATGCGGGCCTGGTCGAGCTGAGCGGAAACGGCATCATCGACGTGGGCAGCGGCGTTACCATCAACCTTGCCGCACCGAGCGGCCGGGCCGGCACGCTGCTGATCGACCCGACCGATGTGGTGATCGGCGACGCCAGCCAGGGCGACGTCGGCGTAACCCTCAACAACACGTCCGTCGCCAACGCCATCGCGGCGCTCAGCGCTGGTGGCACCTATCTGGTTCAGGCCGACAATTCGGTCACGCTGGCCGCGCATGCGGTGATCGATGCCCGCAACCTCGACGCCACCAAGACTCATTCCGTCGGCAACGCGATCAATGTCGAGATCGACGCGCCCACCATCAGCATCGTCAACGGAGCACAGATCCTCGCCCTGGCGATCAATACTGGTGGAACGACCTACAGCAGCGGTAGCGTCACGCTTGCAGCCACGGCGAGCCAGATTCTGATGTCCGGCCACGCCCATGCGACCACGGGCATTACCGTTGACGGCACGATCACCGGCGGCGCGATCTCGATCAGCGCGAGCTCCACGGCGGTCGCGAGCTTCACGAGTTCGCTCGCTTCGACGTTCGCGCTGATCGGCGAGTCGGTCCCCGGCATGATCCTGGGCCTCAACGGAGGCTATGTCGCGGCGAGCTCAACCGCGGCCGTGAACATCAACGGCCATGCCAATATTTCCGGCAGCGGCAACGTCTCGATCAGCGCTTACGGGTCGGAGAGGGCCGAGGATCCCGTTATCGCCGCGTCGCTCTTCGGCGTATCGCCGGTCGGCGCGGCGGTCGTGGTCGGGAACATCGCCGGCAACGTCACCACCAATGTCGCAAGCAACGCGACGATCAGCGCGGGCGGTACCCTCGACATCAAGGCCACCAACGATGCCACGATGAACGTCACTGCCGTATCGCTGACCTCGAGCGCGATTCTCGTGGCGACGGTGGCCTATTCGACGGCGTCGGTGACGACCACGGCAAACGTCGCGACCGGCGCCCACCTGAGCGTCGGCACGGCGATCGGATCGACCGGTGGATTCGCGGTGCGCGCGCTGAATAACAACAGCTTCTCGACGTCTGCGACCTCCGTGGGACTGGATAATCCGGCCTTGAACGGCGGCGTCGGCGGTGCCGTCGCGATCAGCAACGTCAACACCGCGGCGACCGCGACCCTCGGCTCGTCGCTGGGGTCCAGCACCTCGAACCGGATGACCGGCTCGGTGACGGTCGAGGCGACCTCGAACACCACATCGAATTCGACGATGTCCTCGACCATTACCGGCACGCCGGCGCTGATCGCCGGTCTGCAAGGGGCATTGGTCGTGGGCACGATGGATCCAGGCCTGTTCTCGCAGCAGTTCAGCACGCTGTTCACCGCGGATCTGAACCTGAAGGCGGCGGCGGCCTTGACGATCGCGCGCAGCACGGAGAGCGCGACGGCGGCGATTGCGCAAAACCCCAGCGGCGGCGCGCCGTCGATCTACACGTCGGGCAACGTCGCCGTCATCAGCAACGTGATCGACGTGGGCGTGCGCAGCATTGCGACGGCCTCGGCGATCAGCTCGAGCCCGGTCGATGGTCAGTCGACGGCCGTCGCCGCCGCGGTCGCATGGGGCGATTTCACGCACAATTCGAACGCCTATATCGGCGGCGGGACCCTGATCAATGCGCCGGAGATCGGCGTCTCGGCAAACACCTATATGCCGATTACCAACACCTGGTTGCAATGGGCCTCGCTGACCGACGTGCTGAGGCATCTCAACGGAAATCTCGGCGTCGGCGGCAGCATCCTGACCAGCTACGCCAATGCGACTGCTGACGCAGGCGACACCGTCGGCATCTCGGGGTCGCTGAACAATTTCATGGTTCACAACAACACCACGGCATGGGTTGCGACCGGCGCCAGCCTGACGTCGACCTGCGCCGTTGCGAGTTGCGGCAGCGGCGCGTGGACGGCCGCGCTGGACAGCGGGGCGACGCAGGCCTTCGACGCGACGCTCGCCATCGCGGCGACGGCCTATTCGGCCTCGATCGACGCCGCCGGCAATGTCGGCACGCTCGGCTTCCTTCCCGGCAACACCTCGGGCGGCTCGTCGCTGGGCGGCGCGCTCAATCTGGTCCAGTTCTGGAACAACACGATCGCCGGCGTGGCGTCCGGCGCTTCGCTCGGCGCGACCGACAACGTCTCCGTCACTGCATCGACGACCGACCAGTTCTTTGGCGTCGCGCCGACGTCCGGCAAGGCGGCCGGCGCCCTGGCGCTGAACGGCATCACGTCGATTGCGCTCGTGAACAACACGACCCATGCCTCGATAGGCATCGGCGCGACGGTGTCGGCTCCGACCGTGAATGTGCTCGCCCAGCAGGATCTGTCGATGCTGTCGGTTGCCGGCGCGGTGTCCGCCGGCGGTAACTCTGCCGTCGGCCTCGCCGTCGCCTATCTCGGCGCGACCACCGACACCGCCGCCTATGTCGGTGACAATCACAGCGACATCCGCCCGGGCCCGTTCAGTTCGGACGATCCGTTCTCGGGAACTGGCAGCGGTAACGGGTCGGTCACGGCCGACCATCTGGCGATTTCCGCGACGACCGCGGGCCGGATCACCGCAGCGTCGATTGCGGCTGCGATCTCGGAACCGTCGGTTTCGGACTTCGGCACCAAGGCCGGTGCCGTCGGCGCAGCCGCGACCGGCGGAGCGGGCGGGATTTCAACCGCGCTGGCCAAGGTTGGGTCGTCGTCAGGCGCCTCCAGCAGCGGCTTCACGATTGATCTTGCCGGCAGCTCCTCCATCAGCGATGTGAGCCTTGGCACGACCGCCTCGATCACCGGCGTCACGATCAACCGCTACTCGCCGAGCCCAACGGCCACCTTGTTGGTCCAGGCGCTCAACGACACCATCCTCAACAACGGCTCGGGCGGCGCCGCCGCCAATCTGGGAGGCAGCGCCGGCTCGACGAGCGTGGCCGTCGACGGCACCATCGCCGCGGCGATCTCGAACAATGTGACCAAAGCCTTCATCTCCAACTCCACGGTCAACAACCAGCAGTCCGTGACCGTGCAGGCCTTGAACGGCGGATCGGAAACGGTCGTGGCGATCGGCCTGGCCGCGTCAACGCGGTCCAACGCCGCCTCGATCGCGCTGTCCGTCGGCATCATCACCGACAGTGCGCAGGCCTACATCGAAAATTCGACGATCGCCGGCGGGAGCACAGGCGTCCTGCGGGCTCTCGAGGTCGATGCTTACCAGACCAGCAACATCGCGGTCGGCGGCGGTTCGCTCTATATTTCCGGCGGACAGGGCGGCTTCGGCGTCGCCATGACGTATGCTTCGATCGGCGATCCCTCCGGCGGCAACGCGACTGACGCGCACATCAAGTCCACCTCGATCAGCAATTACGACTCGCTTTTGGTGCTCGCCGACAATGCCAGCATCATCGCGGCCGGTGCCGCGTCGGCCGGGGCAGGGTCGAACGGCCTGTCGGGTTCGATCGTCGTCGACGAAATCACGTCCACGACAACGGCCTATATCAGCAGCAACTCGACGGTGAACATCAATGTCGGCCGTGTGACGGTGCTGGCGGACAGCGGCGCTGTGTCGGACCTCGATACGGCGCTCGGCAATCTCGTCAAGAAGTCGAACAACAATCATTTGGCATCGGACACCTGCACGGCCGCCGCCGGCGGTGGCACGCAGAACTGCATCGATTTTAGCGCGGCGGCGCTCAACGGCGGCGCGGCCAACGGTCCGGGCGCCGGCATCATCTCCGTTGCGGGCATTATCCAGGCCGGCAAGAACAATGTCGGCGCCTCGATGGTGTACGATACCATCGCGACGACGCATTCGGCCTATATCGCCAACGTGCGGATGTCGACGATCGGCAGCGTCAGTGTGAATGCGGTCGACACCACGAAGATCCAGTCGGTCACGATTGGCTTCGGCCTGGCGACCGGCCAGTTTGCCGGCGTCGGCGGCATGACGATCAGCTCGATCGCCAATAGTGTTTCGGCGGCAATCGGCAATAACCAGTCCGACACGACACAATCGACCGTGACGGCCTCCAATATCTCCGTCACCGCGACCGACAATTCGAGCATCACCGGAGCCGCCGCCGTCGCTGGCGCCTCGACGCAAGGCAGCGCAGCGGGCTTGGCCCTTGTCTACAGCAGCATCGCCAACAATGTCAGTGCCGGCGTCACCGGCTCCAAGCTGACCGCCTCCGGCAATGTCGCCGTCAACGCGAACTCGAATGCCGATATCTCGACGGTTGCCGTCGGTATTGCGATTTCCTCGCAGATCGGCCTTGCCGGTTCGGTCGCCACCAATCTGATGGGAACCAACGTCACCGCCAGCATTGCCGGCGGGGCCGACGTCACCGCGAACGACAACGTTGCCGTGATTGCCGGCAATAATGACAAAGCGGGTGTTTTTGCCGGCGCCGTGTCCATCAGCAAGGGCGCGGCCGGCGGCGCGGGCTCGATGGTCACGAACAAGATCACCGGCACCACCGCGGCCTATATCAGCGGGACGACGACGAAAGTGGATGCGCTCGGAACCAGCACGAGCGACGTGCTTTCGGTCAACAGCGGCACGCTCGCGCACGCGATCGATCTCGGCGGCTTCAGCGCGCCCACTGACACCACGCCCGATCTGAGCGAGACCCAGGAGAGCGTACGCGGCCTCGCCGTCGTTGCCAGCTCGCACCAGGCCGTCGTCACCAACGTCGCCACCCTGTCTGCGGGCTCGGGCATCTCCATCATGATCAATCCGATCACCAATGTGATGAGCGGATCCACCAAGGCCCATATCGATGGCGCGGCAATCGATACGCGGCTCGCAAGTTCGACGCTGGACCCGCAGATCGACGTGGCCGCCAGCAGCTTCTCCTATTCGGGCGCGTTCGGCGCTGGCGTGGTGCCGCCAACCGGGAGCGGGGGCGGCGGTGCGACCATTCTCAGCACGACGATGTCGCGTGACACCGAGGCGTACATCACCAATGCGACCGTTGGTGGCGTGCAGTCGGCGAGCGCAACGGTGGGCGCCGTCACCGTGAAGGCCAATGCCGAGCAGGACGCGTCATCGATCGCGGTCGGTTTCGGCACCGGCTCGGTCGGGCTGAACGTCTTCGTCGCGACTACCGAGGCCTATGTCGACGGCGGCTCCCTCACGGCGTCCTCGCTCACGGTCAATGCCTACGACGCCACGGGTATCGCGTCGGCGAACGGCTCGGGCGCCTATGGCAGCCAGGCCGCGATCGGCGCGGCGTTCCTGGTTCAGGTCTCGGCGAACCGGACCGAGGCCTATGTCGGCGACGAGTTCCACTACCAGGGCAACGGCGCGGCGCACACGACCGCGGTCAATCTGAGCGGCGCGCTCGACGTCGAGGCAACGACGAAGAACCGCTTCCAGGCCTATTCAATCGGCGGGGCGCTTTCGACCGGCACGGCGGCGATCGCCGGCATGGCCAACATCGAGATCGCCAACAACACCACCATCGCGGGCGTCTACGACACCACGCTGCAATCGCCCACGGGCGGCGCGGCTGGCGCGGTCACGATCAACGCCACCGAAGACGTCGCGATCAAGGAGATCGCAGGCGCGCTTTCGATTGCCGCCAGCGGGTCCGGCGTCGGCGTCGGCGCGGCGGCCAACGTCATCGTCTTCAAGAGCCAGACCATTGCGGAAAGCCGCAACAGCAACCTCAATTCGTCCGGCGCAATCAATGTCGGCGCGCTCAGCACCAAGGAAGTGTTGTCCTATGCGGTCACCGCCGGCATCGGCGGCAGTGTCGGCATCGGTGCGACCGTCGGCGTCATCATCGTCGGCACCAACACCGCTGATCCGGATACGCAGGGCGAGCAGACCGGCCAGCTCAACCAGGGCAACAACGGCACCCTCGCGTCGGTGAACGCCGGCACCAATTCCTCGCACGGCAGCGACGCGGTCGCGAGCGGCACCTCGGGCAATCCGGGCAACGCCAACGCAACCTCGACCTACGACGTCAGCACCGTTCTGACGGGCGGTAATGACGGTGTCACCGCCCAGATCACGGGCGGCAACGTCACCGGCACCCAGGTCAACGTCGCTGCTACCAGCGCCAACGCGACCAAGATGTTCCTGCTCGGCGCCGGCTTTGCCAAGAATGTCGGGATCGGTGCCGGCATCGGCTACACCAGCGTCAACAGCAGCGTGCTCGCCAATCTGAGCGCGATCGTTGCGGCGCCTTCCGTGACGGTCGCCGCCCGGGTCAAGGACGCCGACACCGGCCCTTATTCGGGCAAGACCGTCGACAGCGAGGCGATTGCCGGCGGTGCAGCGCTCTACTTCGGCGCGGATGCTGCCGTGGCGGTCGGCAACGTCGCCAACACCGTGACAGCCCAGCTCGGCGGCTCCGTCACCGGCACGGGCGGCACCGGCGTCGCCGTCATGGCGATGGACAGCTCGACCCAGAGCGTGACCGCGGGCGGCGGCACCGGCGGCCTTGCGGCCATCGGGGTGTCGATCGCCACCACGGGACGATCCAGTTCGGTCGCGGCAAAGGTGCTCTCGAACGCGACGGTGAACAGCTCGACCCTTGCGGTTGGCGCAGGCGAGGCCGGCGCAATGTCGGCGTCCGCGACCGCGGTTGCCGGCGGTATCGTCGCCGGCGACGGCGCAGTTGCGACGGCAAAGGAAAATTCGACTGTTCTGGCCGAGATTGGTTCCAGCGCCTCGATCACCACCTCCGCGGCCGGCGTCGGCACGCTGGTGTCGGCATCGCTCACCCCCAATCTTTCGAGCGAAGCGATCGGCGTCGCGGTCGGCGGCGGCGCCATCGGCGTGTCGGTCGCGGAATCGATGGTGACGGCCACCGTCACGGCCGATGTCGGCGACAACACCACCTTCTCGGGCGGTGCGCTCGCCGTGACCGCGATGGCGCTGGTTCCGACGAGCGGCACGACGACCTACGCCTGGTCGCTCGCGGGCGGCGGTGGCTCGCTGATCGGCGCACAGGGCAGCTACGCCAGGGCGTCCGAGAACGCGACGGTGAGCGCGTATGGCGGCACCGGGATAACGCTCCCCAACGCCGACGTGGTCATCACGGCCCAGAACGACAGCAGCCAATACGCCCAGGCGACCGGCCTTTCGACCGGCTTCCTGGCAGTGGGTGCGACGGTCGCCCAGACGTCGTCGAGCGCGCACACTTACGCTTATCTGGGCGCCCCCGACGATATGGACGAGACCCATCTGAATCACGCCGACTACACCGGCATCCTCCAGATCACGGCGACCGGCAAGGACATCAACGTCTCCAACGCGACGGTCGGCGCGGGTGGCACTTATGCCGGCGCTGCCGCGGTCGCAACGACCAGCTCGACCGCGGTGACCAATGCGCGGTTCGACGGCGGCACGACGGATGACACGCTGTTCTTCGGCGGCCTCAACATCCAGGCCAAGCACACCACCAACTATGCCGCCAGCGGCGATGCGTACCAGGCGTCTACGGCCGGCGTCTCCGGAGGCAGCACGCAGAACGACGTCAACGCGATCACGACCGTCGACATTGGACCTCATCTGATCATCAACTCGGCCGGCGGCGACATGGTCGTCATCGCCAACGACATCGTCAACCAGGCCGGTGGCGGCGCGCGGTCGGGCTCCGGTGGCGTGTTCGCGGGTGCTGCGGCACTGAGCAGCACGCATGTCACCCAGACCGTCACCACCGATATCGGCGCCGGGACGGTGCTGAGCCTCAACGGCGATCCGCGGACATCGGCGGCGGTGATCAACATCGAGGCCTACAACACGCTGAATACCAACGACACGGCGAGCCTGGCCACAGCCGCCTTCTTCGCCGGCGGTGGAGCCGAATCCAACACGACGGCGAACGCCACGCTTGCGGTCAACATCAATGCCCGCGAACTCTTCAGCGCCGGCAAGATCTATATCGGTACGGCCGCCAAGATGGCGGCGGCCAACAACGCCAATGCCAGTCTCTACGGCGCGATCGCCGGCGTCGGCGCCAGCACCAACAGCTGGGTTCATGCCAACCAGGCCGTCACCGTCGGCAACAATGCCAAGGTCGAGGCCTGGGGCCAGATCAACATCTATGCCGGCATGTCGGGCGACACCATCATCTTCAGCAGCGTTCAGGCTACCGCGACGACGGTCGTCTACAACAACACCGCCATTCCGATCTCGACGCTCTACCGCGGCACGGCCAATGCCGATGACACCACGAGCCTGACGCTCGCCAACACCTCGAGCGTGCTCGGCGTCCAGAACATTTCCCTGGGAGCGACCCAGGGTCAGGTTACGGCCTCCGGCAATGGCAGCAACTACAATCCGTATCTGGACATCTTCAGCGCCAAGAACAGCGACAACCATAGCCACACCAGCGGAACCGGCGATGTCGCGCTCAATGGCCTGGTGGTCGCGGGCATCAACAACGATATCACCATTACGATCGACGTTGGTGGAGGCACACCGACTGCGAGCACGACGAGTCCCTACTCGTCACTGCTGTCCGGCGGTTCGTCGACGCCCACCCTCGAATATGTCGCCGACGTCGATCACTTCAACCCGATGATGAGCTGGAACCACCAGGTGGTCCAGTACACCATCGTCGGCGGCTTCAATCCCTATCAGAGCGTCGTCAACCAGCTCGCCGCGCTGACCGGCCTGACCGCGACGCAGATCCGCACACAGCTCGCGGCGGCGACGCCCGCGGCCCCCGCCACGATGTCGCCGTCCGGCACCGATCCGACCGGCGACTTCCAGCGCCAGATCAACGCGCTGATCCAGCAGGCGCCGTATACCTCCGACGCCGCCGGCAACGCCTTCGCGTTCGGCGATATGCTGGTGTCCGCCGGCAACGTCTCGATCCTGGCGCAGAAGCTGACCGGAAACAGCGGCACGAATCCGATTGCGCCGGCGGTCATCGCGCGCAGTTCGCCGATGATCAAGATCGAGAACAGGGGTCTCGACTTCATGGACCTGGCCAACCTCACGGTCACCAATATCACCGGAGGAAACATCACCTACCGCCAGATCGACCATGTCGACCCGGATTCGCACTCCAATGTGACCTTCACCGCCACGCCGAGCGCGACGCCGATCATCGACATCTCGGCCACCTACAACCGCCTGGATCCCTCCAGCGGGCTCGGCGTCGACCAGAACGGCAACCAGCTGACCCGCACGCCCGACATCTATTTCGACGGCGTCGTCAACAACGAGAACGGCCTGCTCAAGATCACCAACAATCTCGGCAGCATCGTCGCCTCGCAGTCGCTCAACGCCGCGACCGTCCAGATGGTGGCGCCCAACGGCTCGTTCGTCTTCCTCGGCGGCATCGGCAGCTTCTACACCTCCAACCACGATGTTCTCTCGCAATGGTCGGGTGTCGAGTTCAAGCCGGGTGACGACGACACGCTGACGGCGGTGATGGCGGCGGCGACCTATCTCGGCGCCTATGGCGACTACGCGAACAGCCCGCACATCGGCGCGGGCGGCGGTCACCCGTATTCCTACTATTGCTGCGTCGACGGCAATAACGGCGTTCAGCAAACGGCGAGCAACAGCACCATCTTCACCGCGCGCATGCTGGATTTGTATTACGACGGCCTGTCGCTCTATTCGGCGATTTTCCTGCCGATGGGCCAGGGCGCGCCCGGCAGTGGTAACCCGAACGCCGGCGGCGTGCCGAACGCTGCTACGCTCGCAATCATGGAGGGGCCGACGGTTCAGACCATCTCCACCGCGCCGTGGGAGCGGAATACCTATACTGGCCAAGGCGTCTACAGCAACTCGACCTACGACTACACCACGACCTCGACAGATGCGCAGGGCAACACCACGACCACCAACCACACGGCCACGTATTACTCGCCATTCAATTGCGCGGGGTGCTCTGCCTACTTCCAGGTCGTCAATATCCAGCCCGACGTGATCACGCCGAAGACTGCGTCTTCGAACTCAGCCGCGAACTCGAGCACGGGGACCAACCCGCCGGCTAACGCGCCCTTCATCTTCGGCAAGGCGATCATCATCTCGGCGGGGGTCATCAACATCAACGGCACCATCCAGAGCGGCACGAGCAGCGATTACTCGGTCGACATCGGCGGCTCCACGTTGACCGCCATCAACGACCTCAAGAGCCGCAATGCGGGCGCGGACTTTGCCCAGGCCCAGGTCAACGCCCGGAACGGCAGCTATTACGACATCACGGCGTCTGCGACGACGGAGGCCGCCGGCGACATCAAGATCGGGGTGAAGTACAACGCTCTCACCGACCAGATCCTCGTAAACGGCGTGGTGCAGGGCTCGGGCGGCTACGTCTATCTGAACGGCAGGATCATCTCGACCTCAACTCAAGATGGTGTCTCCCAAGGCACGATCGCGGTCAAAGGTGGCGCCGGCTCGATCACGGTCAACAACACAACCGGCCTGCAGCTCGTCACCAACACCATCAATACCGGCGTCAGCGCGCCGAGCGTGATCGAGATCGTCGATCAGCTCAAGCAGCAGACGACGTGGTACGTCTACAATCCTTCCGCCGCGGGCGGCCAGCAGGTGTCGACGTATCAAACGAGCGGCGTCAATGCGAGCCAGTACACAGATACGATGCTGACCAGCCTCAGCGGCACGGCAGGCATCCAGTACGCGACCAAGGCAAACATGTTCTACCAGTGGGTCGATACGGCTACGCTGGATCGTCCGACGAGCTCGACGCAGTTCGACTACGGATGGCACTATACGCCCAACTCGGCCACCGGGCAGAACTGGACCCGCACCATCAGCCTGGTTTCGGACGTGCAGCAGGCCCAGGGCGGCGGCGGCAGCACTGGCCCACAGACATCGAACTTCCAGGAAGTCGTCACCGCGACCGGTTCCTATCACACCGGTGGCGGCAACACCCATCCCGAGAAGTGCTGCGGCACGGACAACCAATACAACTGGTACCAGAATATCTATGATCACCTGACCCTGACGCTGACCAATACGGTCAAGGCGTCGAACCCAATCAACATCTCGTTCAGCGGCGGCGGCAACAGCACGGTTCTGGTCACTTCCAACTCCGGCATCGTCGTCAACGGTCCGATCAACAACCTCTCGGGCACGACCACGGTCAGCGCCACCGGGGCAAATTCGGCCATCACCAGCGGCACGAACGCGAACAACCCGATGATATCGGGCCGGAGCGTCATTCTGTCGGCGGATGGCGGCATCGGCACGATCGGTGCGAACGGTGTTCCCGTCCAGGTGCAGGTCTATGGCGGCAGCCTGACGGCCAGTTCGATCGACCACGACATCGCGATCGCGGCCGTCGGCTCGCTTTCGATCAACCAGGTGAAGGTGAACTCGGCAGGCAGCACGCCGCAGGGCAGCGTCTTTATCTCGGCGACCGGCGACATCAACTCGGCCTCGCCCTACGACGTCACCAACCCCGTCGTGATCGGCAAGAACGTCGAGATCAACTCCACCGCCGGCGCGATCGGCGCGACGAGCGCCGTCATCAACGGCGCGAGCACCCTGACCAATATCAATCCGCTGGTGATCCAGGCGACGGGCACGATTCAGGCCGGCGGCACCGTCGACGGCGGGGTTCTCGACAGCGCATCGGCGACCGGCACCTACATCGTGCAGTCCAAGGGCGATCTGCGTCTCGGCACGGTCCAGTCGAGCGGCGGCCCGGTGTTCCTCGAGGCGGCCGGCTCGGACGGCAACCAGGCCAGTATCCTGAACGGAAGGGCGGCGGTTGGTCTCACCCAGGCGCAGAGCCAGCATCTCCAGGACGTCTGGACCAGCCTCGACCTGCTCAGCGGCAACGCCGCGACCAACGCCGTCAACAGCTACCAGTCGATGGTGACGTCGGCCTATAACGACTACTTCCAGCTCAAGAACATCGCCTTCGCGAACGGCAGCACCTACAACCCGACTTCGGTGGGATTGACGGTGCTACGGGCGCAGGTGGCGGCCAAGCTCGGCATCGATCCCGCGAACGTCTCGACGACGGACATGAAGGTCGAGGCCACGACGCGGTTCCTGAGGGACCAGTTCCTGCTCGGCAAGATCACGACCGACGAGCTCAAGACTTCACTGACGACATTGCTCGGCACGGCACCGGCAGATCCGCTGGGGACCGTGTTCGGCAGCTCGTTGTCGTCGACGCTGTTCACGAAGCTGTTCGACGGCGTAACGACAGCCAATCAGCGCCTGCCGAGCAATACGGCGCTGCAAATGGCGCTGAACACTTACAATGCGAACTACGCCTATACGCTCGCATCGACCGAGCGGGTCTACGGCATCATCACCGCGGGCGCGCAGTGGACCCAGAGCCAGCTTGCCTACACCGTCTCGTCGTCGGCCGTCGGCGCGGCACCGCCGCCGATCGACGAGAACGTCGTGGCCAATGTCAGCGCCAACCAGATCATGCTCTACGCGCCGCACGGCTCGGTCGGCAATTCGGCAGCGCCTCAGACGTTCACCTTCACCAGCGTCGATTCCTCGTCGCTGACGCCGGCGCAGAGGGGATTGCTCGCGACGGCCGGTCCGGGTCAGCTCACCGTCGGCGCGGTCACGGATCCGACCACCCACATCGTGACCTATACGGTCGCCCTGTCGCAGCAGAACCTCGTCGTTGTCGACAACCCGATCGCGATCTCGGCCAAGGCGCTGACCAACGTCTACCTCGGCAGCAAGAACAGCCTCACGCTCGGCGGCATCACCGCGAACTACGGCCCGATCGCGGCCGCGCAGGCCAACGGCATCGAGGTGACCGGCCGCGGCGACGTCAAGCTCGACGCCGTGACCAGCATCACTGCCGCCGCCGGCGTGACCGGTACGCCCGTGATCTCCGGCGATATCGGCAATCTGACTCTGATCGCCGAGCACGGCAATGTCGGTGCCCCCGGCGCTGCCGGAAGCAATCCCGCGACCAACGCAAACGCGATCCAGATCGCGTTCGCCGATCCGAGCAACGACCAGCTCGACCAAGTCTCGTCGGCGCAGGGCATTTATGTGAAGCAGACCACCGGCGATCTCATTCTCGGCAACATCGCCGCCGGCAATGCAATCCAGCTCGCGGCGACCGGCAGCATCTACGCCGAGTCCAACTTCACGGATCGTAGCGCGATCCATATTCTCGGCACCGACCTCGATCTGCGCGCCGGCGGCAGCATCGGCTTCAACGGCTCGACCTTCCAGCCGGTGCAGGTGAATATCTCCGGCGCCGTGATCGGCTCGGCGGTCGGCGATTTCAGCATCCTCGCGGTCACCGGCGATCTCGTGGTCGGCACCAGCGGCGCCTATGGGACGCTGACATCCGGCGGCGCACTGACGCTGAACGTTGCGCGCGGCGCGCTCACCATCAATGCTGACCTCGCCAGCGGCGGCTTGATGCAGCTCCTCGCCAACCGTGGCATGACCTTCGCGGCCGGCACCGGCACGGCCCCCGTGACGGCGACCAGCAGCGCCGGCGGGGTGACGCTGGTAGCCGCGACACTGTCGATGGGAGCTTACTCCGCCATCAACGCGGCCGGCGTGATCTCCGTGACCACCACCGGCGACGCGAGCATCGGCCAGCTGAATTCATCGCTGTCCTATGCGGCGGCCTCGAATGCAGCTTCGATCATCGTCACCGCCGGCGGTGTCGCCTCGCTCGGAGCCATCATCGACAATGGCGACGGCCAGACCAAATTCGTCGCGTCCGGCTCCGGGGCCGAAGTTTCGCTGGGCGCATCCAACGGCATCGGCAACGCGACGAGCCGGTTCATCCTCAGCGCCGCGCGGTTGTCGGCAAGCACGAGTGCCGGCGACATCTATCTGAAGTCTCTGACCGACACCGAGGCGAGCCTGCTCTCGGCGGTCAAGGGCAGCGTGGACATCCTCGGCACCGGCGGCCTGACGTTCGACCAGGTGCTGGCAGGTACGGATGCAGGCGCAAGCGGCTCCTTCAGCGCCGTCGCGAGCAATGGCAGCATCGTCATCGGCACCGCCGACAGCAGCGGCTCGCAGACGGTCCATGCCACCCAGAACGTGACGTTCAAGTCGCTCACGTCCACCGGCTACACCGGCGATGCCGGCAGCATCAACGTCAATGCGGACAACGGCTTCATCCTGGCGCAGACGGTGATGTCGGGCGGCGTGACCACGCTCGGCTCGGTCTCCGCCCACGGATCCGCAAGGCTGATCGCGGCGGGCAGCAACACCGGTCATAACCTCACGGCGACGACCGGCACCGCGGTCCTGAGCGGCACCGTGGTCCATTGGGATAATCTCACGGCTGGCGGCACACTCGACGTCACTGCGACCGCCGGGGGGATTACCGTTGGCACCGCCATCAGCGGCGGCACACAGACCTTGCACGCCGTCAACGACATCGTCTTCAGCCAACTCACCACGACAGGCATCCCGGGCGACGCCGGCGACCTCAACGTCAAGTCCGACACCGGCTCGCTCCGTGGCGGATCGATCTCGGCCAGCGGAGATACGCATTTCGATGTGGCCGGATCGGTCTCGCTCGACCGGGTCAGCGGTAATGTGATCAAGCTGACTTCGTCGGGCGACCTGACCATCGATTGGGTCAGCGTGGTCAGGGAACTCGATCTCGCCGCCGATACCATCAACGTCAAGGGCGAGCAGGTCCGCTCGAACCCGTCGGTTCCGCTGATCATGAACATCACCGGCCATAACGGCGGCACCGCGACCTCGGCCAATATCTCGATCGATCCGGACAGCATCATCATCAACCAGTTCAGGGTGGTGGATGCGAACTTCTGGACCGACGCCCACGCGGTCGCGATCCTGAACGGCTATGTGCCGGGTCAGCTGATGCTGACCACGGCAACCCAGCAGGTGCTGCTCAACAACCGTACGCCGGCGCCGTCCAACTGGCCGTCGCTCCAACTCTACCAGCCGGGTGGCGTGTTCACGATGAGCCAGGTCGGGAATGCCAATGTCAGCAACGCGTATGTGGTGTTCTACACCGGCGACGTCTCCGCGACCGTCACCAATTACGGGCCGACCCACACCTGCTGCAACGACTTCACCGGCGCCAGCATGGTCCGCAACATCTCCGTCGACGGCGAGGGCACCGAGAGCATCGAGACCTGGCTCGCGAAGAAGGACGGGGGGACGTTCTACCTGCTCGGTCTCTCCGGCAAGGCGCGGCTCGATGCCCTGCTGACGCCGCTGCCGGTCGAAACCATCGGCGCCGGTCCCGCCGTCAACATCGAGGGGCTGAGCGACATGCGCAAGCTGCGCCGGCAGGGCCAGCGCGTGGGACGCGTCGGCTGGAAGGACGCGGCGATCGAGGCGGCGAAGCCGGCCATCGGCCGTCTCGCACAGGCATGGTAACGGAACCAGGGATGCGGATTTGGGGGGCAGCGTTAGGGCTTGGGCTGGCAGCGTCGTGCATCGCCTCCGCGCGGGCGCAGATTCCGTCGATCAATCCCGGCGTGATCCAGAACGATGTCGACCGGCAACGCCGGCAGCTCGAACAGCAGAGCGCGCCGCCCAAGCTCAAGGGGCCGGCGGTGATCGGCGGTGAGCGGGAGAAGTCCCAGCTCCTGAAGCCGGGCGGGCCGAAATTCCGCCTGCGCAAGGTCGAGTTCGACGCCTCCAAGTTCATCACGCCGGCCGAGCTCGACGAGATCGCGAAGAAGTATGTCGGCAAGAACGTCGACATCGCCTCGCTGCTGCAGCTCGTCGCCGACATCAACGCCGTCTATACCGAGCGCGGCATCGTCACGGGCATCGCGACGCTGCCCGAGCAGGATGCCAAGGGCGGCATCGTCCGCGTCAAGCTGACCGAAGGCCGGCTGCAGAAGACGACCATCGAGGGCAACAAGCAGACCCGCACCGAGTACATCCTTCAGCGCGTGAAGGAGCCCGAAGGCGAGGTCCTCGACGTTCCAAAGCTCAATCGCGATGTGATCTGGTTCAATCGTACCAACGACGTGCAGATCAAGGCGCTGCTGCAACCCGGCACGAGCTTTGGCCTGACCGATCTCCAGTTCGCCGTGATCGAGCCGCCGGTCGACACCTTGCAGCTCTTCACCGACAATCAGGGCGCGGAAAACACCGGGCGTTGGGAGGGCGGGGCCTTCTACAAGCGCCACGGCCTGTTCGGCGTCGACGACCGCTTGACCTTCTACGGCGTCCGTTCCGACGGCAACCTCAACGGCAACGTCGCCTACAGCATCCCGGTCAATCCCTGGGGCGGCCGCGCCGGCGTCAGCTATACCGAAGGCAAGATCAAGATCATCCAGGGACCGTTCGTCGCGCTCGACGTCACCGGACGCTCGAGCCAGGCCGCGGTCAATTTCAGCCAGCCGGTCTGGGTGACGCAGAACTGGCTGGTGCTGCTCAACGCTGCGGAGACCGAGGGCAAGACGGTCAGCCGCTTCGCCACGGTCGCCGTGACCCAGGATCATTACGACAAGGCCACGGCCGGCCTCTCGGTGACCAATTCCGGCAACACCTATTCGATCACGGTCTCACCGGCGGTGAACTACATCACGTGGCAAGACCACGTGCTCGGCAATAATCGCACGTTCAACACCTATACCGGCTCCATGTTCGCGACCAGCGCCGCAGGGCCGGCAAATTTCAGCACCAATGTGCTGGCGAGCTGGCAGTACACGCAGGAAAAGCTGCTGCCGGGCGACCAGATCTTCTCGATCGGCGGCCCCACCACCGTGCGCGGTTATCCCTCCAACTCGGCGTCCGGCGACAGCGGCTATTATTTCAATGCCGAGCTGCACTACAACTGGTCGCAATGGCTCAGGGGTTTCGACACCTATATCTTCACGGACTGGGGTGCGGTGTATTCGACGTTCCCCGGGATCACCGAGCTGGGCTCGGTCGGCGTTGGCTTCTCCTGGACCTACGCCTCGTTCATGACCTTCGAGGCCAATTACGCGACACCGCTCAAGATGGCGGTCTCGACCCAGCACCACTACGAGGCCTATGGCCGTGTCATTCTCCGGCCGTTGTTGATGTTCCAGAAGCAGGAAAGCCCCGCGCCTTTGGCGGCGGTTGCTGGCAGGAGCAAGTCGTAGTGATTTCGGCGGAGTGGTTCGGGCAGCACCTGGCCGCCCGGATCAGCATTCCGGGGTTGATTAAATCGACGCCTTGCGGTTGCATAGGCCAGTTCCGCTACTGGACGGGCGAACGCAGATGGCCGCCACAGAACCAACCGAGCCGGTCGTGCAGAGCCTGGAGCGCTATCGCCTGCGCCTCGGCTTCTGGCAGGCCATCTGGGGCACGCTGATCAGTGGCGGCGTGGCTGTCGCCATTCCGGCCGCGGTCGAAGCCTACAAAGCGCGGCTCGATCTCAGGAAAGCCGAGCAGGAGGTTGCTCTCAAGCAAAAAGAGATCGAGGGCAAGGCCCAGGATCTACACCAAACCTACATCTCGAAATTCATCGACACGGCTCTGAACCAGGACATCGAACTGCGTCTGCGCTTCTCGGAATACTTCTCCTATGTCTCGGACAAGGAGAGCAGAGACCAATGGAGGCTGTATCATGACGAGCTGGAGAAGCGGCGCGACGCGATAAGAAAGAGCATCAATGACAAGGAGATGGACGCGGCGCATCTGAGCGCGCTTCCTAAACCGAGCGAGGCCGAACAGATCAAAATGGCGGCCTTGCGAAGAGAGCTCTATTGGAATTATGCGGAGGTCGGATACGCAAGGCAGGACAGCAATATCACTGTGCCGAGCCTACCGGCCGTTGCCCCGCGGTTCGATTCGAAAGCCATTCAATCGGAGGCTGAGCAACTCTTTGACCAGGCCATCATTGATCCTCAGCGCATGTCCGATGTCGATAAGATGGTTGGGCGCATCCAGGCCAACAAGGAGCGATACCAAGCCATTGAAACCAAGACCAGTGTGCCATGGTACGTCGTGGCGTTGCTTCACGGTGACGTCAATTTCGATTTTTCGCGTCATTTGAACGGCGACCCGCTGTCCGCCAGAACTGTGAATGTGCCGAAGGGGCATCCTTCGCAGGGTGATCCGCCGTTCCCTTGGGAGGATAGCACAATCGACCTCCTAACCCTCGTTGGTTGGCAAGGCATCGATTGGTCCGGCGTCGGAACTGTCCTATTCCGGCTGGAAACCTACAACGGGCTCGGTTATCGGAATCACAATGCCAGATCGCCGTATATCTGGGGGTGCACCAATTTGTACGTTTCCGGAAAGTTCGGACGTGACGCTACGTATGATCCAAATCTGAAAGATACGCGATGTGGTGTGGGTGCGGCGTTGAAAGTGCTCACGCAACGCAGAATCGTTGAGCTACCGTAGCGGATATTGAGTCGTCTAGCGCTTCAGGGTGAACGCGTCCGCGCCGCGCCGATGCTCCCATTTCGCCAACTCGAGCTCAGGCTGCTCGCATTCAACTTCCGGATAGCCGATGCAGAGATAGGCGATGAATTTCCAGGTGTCGGGCACGTCGAGAATGGCGTGGATGCGATCCGGATGGAGGATCGAGACCCAGCCAAGCCCGATGCCATCGGCGCGCGCGGCCAGCCACATCGCGGTGATCGCCGCGACCACGGAATATTCCGTCGTCTCCGGCATCGTCGCGCGGCCGAGGCCGTGACCGACGTCGCTGGCCTTGTCCGCAAACACGGCGAGGTGGCCGGGGGCCTGTTCGAGACCCGAGAGTTTCAGCGTAGCATAGCGCGCTGCGCGCTCACCGGCATAGGCATTCAGCGCGTCGGCGTTGCACGCTTTGAAATCGTCGATCACGGCGCGACGCCGCGCGTCGTCGTCGACGATGACGAAGCGCCAGGGCTGGCTGAGGCCGACCGAAGGCGAGAGACAGGCCGTCTCGATCAGGCGATCGATGGCGCCGTCAGGCAACGGATCGGCGCGAAAGCGGCGCACGTCGCGGCGCCACACGAACAGCTCGCGCAAGTGCTGGCGGAAGGTGTCGTCGAATTCAACCATCGCGTCACCCTCCGATCTGGAAAGCTGCGGCAACCAGCAGGATCAGAATCTCGCCAGTCTGCTCAAACGCGCCGAGGATGTCGCCGGTCTGCCCGCCAATCTGGCGGATGGCAAGTCGCGCCAGCATCAGGCCGGCGAGGGAGAGCAGGATCAGGCTCACCAGCGCCTTGCCGGGCCCCAGCGCGAGCGTGAGCGTGAGGATTCCAACAGCGAATGCGATCGCAACGCTGCGGCCCGGCGGTGATCCGGCGCTCGCCGACAGGCCGTCAGGTCGCGCAGGCGCGACCTGCGACATGAAGGCCGGCAAGCCCGCGCGGGCCGCAGTATGCGCAGCGCACAGCGCGAGCGCGACGGCCCACGGATTGGCGATCGCCGCGAGCGCGCTCCAGCGCAGGCCGAACGACAGGATCAGCGCGCAGACGCCATAGGTGCCGATCCGGCTGTCGCGCATGATCTCGAGCTTGCGCTCGCGGGTGCGGCCGCCGCCGAGCCCGTCGGCAGTATCGGCAAGGCCGTCCTCGTGCAGCGCGCCGGTGACGAGGGCGGTCGCGGCCAGCGCGAGCAGCGCGGCAAGGTTCGGTGCCAGACCGAACCGGCTCGCGACCTTGTAGACCAAGGCGCCGGCAAGGCCGACCAGCAGTCCTGCGACGGGCAACGCCCAGGTCGCGCGTGCGACAGCGCCGTCGGCTGCGGGCTTCGACGATGCGACGGGGAGGATCGTCACGAACGATGCCGCCATCCTGAGATCGGCGATGACGTCTCGCAAGAGTTGGTCGCGCGGCATCATTTCAGTTTCATCGGCAGGCCGGCGACGACGAATTCGACTTCGTCGGCGACTTCAGCGATGACCTGGTTCATGATCCCGGCGGCGTCGCGAAAGCTGCGCGCCAGCGCGTTGTCGGGCACGATGCCAAGGCCAACTTCATTGGTGACGAGAACGACGGGGCTTTTCAACCGGGGCAGGGCGCCGGCAAGCTCCTCGATCTCGCGTTCCCAGTCGCGCTCCGAATGCATCAGGTTGGAGAGCCACAGCGTCAGGCAATCGACGAGCCGCGCGCCGCCGCCGTCCGTGGCGAGCAGCGCGGGCACGAGACCGAGCGGCACTTCGCGTTCGATCCAGTCGGTTCCGCGGCGCGCGCGATGTCTGGCGATGCGCGCCTCCATTTCGGCATCGAGAGCCTCGGCCGTCGCGAGATAGACCGGCTGCCCGGGAAAGGCGCGCGTGCGCATCTCCGCGCGCTTGCTCTTGCCCGATCGCGCTCCGCCGGTGATCAAAATGACGGCCATAAAGTCTCCTGTCGGCCTGCACTAATCACCAAACGCGGCCAAAAACAAAGCCGAAATCCGCCAATCAGGGGCTTGCGCTCCGGCCACCCTTTGCGCAACAGGGGCAGGACAGGAGGCGGGTGTGGGTTTTGCGGGTGCGATGGCGGTTGCGATGGTGGTGGATGCCCTGGTGGGCTGGCCGTCGTGGTTGTTCGCGCAGATCGGCCATCCCGTCACCTGGCTGGGCTGGCTGATTTCTGCCATCGACAAGGCCTGGAATCGACCGTCTGATCCGCCGGCATTCCGCCGCGCCGCTGGTCTCGCCGGAGCGCTCGCGGTGATCGGACTCTCGGTCGCGCTCGGCTGGGCACTTCAGTCTCTGCTTCCGTTGGGTTCGATCCAGATCGTGCTGGTCGGCGTCGTGGCCTGGCCGCTGGTCGCCTTGCGTTCGCTGCACGACCACGTTGCTGCCGTCGCAAATCAGATGCGGGCCGGTGACATCCCCGCCGCGCGCGACGCGGTCTCGCGCATCGTCGGCCGCGATCCCCTGACGCTCGACGAGGCCGGGATCGCGCGCGCGGCGATCGAGAGCCTCGCCGAGAATGCGTCCGACGGCATCGTCGCACCGGTGTTCTGGGGCGCGATGTTCGGTCTTCCCGGCATTTTGGGCTACAAGGCGATCAACACGCTGGACTCCATGATCGGCCATCGCTCCGAACGCCACGAAGCCTTCGGCTGGGCCGCGGCGCGCATCGACGATGTTGCCAATTTCATCCCGGCGCGGCTGACCGGATTTCTGTTCGTGCTGCTGGCGCCCCAGCGATCCGAGGCACTGTCGTGCATGATGCGCGATGCACGCCGACACCGTTCGCCCAATGCGGGCTGGCCGGAGGCAGCCATGGCGGGTGCGCTTGGCGTGCGGCTCAGCGGTCCGCGAATCTATCACGGCAGCACCACCAACGAGCCCTGGCTGAACGAAGGTGCGCGCGATCCGCTTGCCGCCGACATCGATCGGGGATTGACGGTTTACCGTCGCGCCATGCTGCTGCTCGCCGGCCTCCTTGCGATCCTGGCCTTCGCGTGAAAGAACAGCGCATGCGCGAGCACGGTGGAAATCTCGATCAGGCCCAGCAACGTTTCGGCGGTCGCGCGGAGGACTGGATCGATCTGTCGACCGGGATCAACCGCCTGCCTTATCCCGTGGGCGAGGTGAGCTCGCGCGCGTGGAGCGCGTTGCCGTCGCGCGCCGAGATCGAGGCGCTGCATCAGGCGGCGCGGCACGCTTACCGCACGAGTGCGGCGGTTGTCGCACTTGGCGGCGCCCAGGCCGCGATCCAACTGCTGCCGCAACTTCCGCCGGCAGGCCGCGCGTGCATCCTCGCGCCGACCTACAATGAATATGCGGGGGTCCTCTCGGCCGCGGGCTGGGAGGTCCAGGAGGTCGGGGAGCTCGACGCGCTGGCGGGCGCGGACGTCGCCATTGTCGTCAATCCCAACAATCCTGACGGCCGATGCCATCCGCGAAAGGATTTGCTGGCGCTGCTGCCGCGCGTCGGCCGTCTCGTCATCGACGAGAGTTTCGCCGATGCGGCCCCGCAGCTGTCACTTGCATCCGAGGACCGGCCGGGGCTGCTGATCCTGCGCTCCTTCGGAAAGTTTTACGGCCTTGCCGGCCTGCGGCTCGGTTTCGCTCTCGGCAATGCGTCCGACATCGCCAGGATCGCCGCGATGTCGGGACCTTGGCCGGTCTCGGGAGCGGCAATCGCGATCGGTTGCCGCGCTCTGTATGACGATGCCTGGGCCGAGGCCACCTCCGCGCGGCTCGCGCGTGACTGCGCTCGCCTCGATGGCATGGTGCAGTCGCAAGGCTTGACGGTCATTGGCGGGACGCAGCTGTTTCGTCTCTACGCGACGCCTGACGCGCTTGCCGCGCAGGAAAAGCTGGCGCGTCGCCATATCTGGTCTCGCGTGTTCGCGCGGGAGCCGGCATGGCTGCGCCTCGGGCTTCCGGGCGGCGAACCCGAATGGTCGCGCCTGGCCGAGGCGCTAGCGCGCTAGCGCGAGCAGGCCTTCGACGTCGAGATGGGCTTCGATGTGATCGGCAAGGGCATCGAGCGCGCTCTCGACCCTGGCGTGATAGGGCTCGTCGCCTGCGGGAATGTCGAGCTTCGCCAAAAACGCCTTGCGAAAATCGTCCGACGTGAACAGACCGTGCAGATAGCTGCCCTGCACACGTCCGTCGCGCGAGATCGCGCCTTCCGGTTCGCCGTTCAACCTTGCGAATGGACGCGCGCGATCCGGCCCATCAGTGCGGCCGATGTGGATTTCATAAGCCTCGATCGGCTGATCCGTCGCGGCAATGCACGGCCGCGACACGCGTCAGCGTCTTCTCCGAGCTCATCACCGTTTCCACATCCAGAAGTCCGAGACCCGGTGTGTCGCCGGCGGGTCCCTCGATCCCATCGGGATCAGTGACGCTGTGTCCGAGCATCTGATAGCCGCCGCAGAGGCCGAGCACATGGCCGCCTCTGCGGGAATGCGCCAGCAGATCAATGTCCCAGCCTTGCGCGCGCAGAAAGGCGAGATCGCCGCGCGTGGATTTTGAGCCGGGGATGATGACGAGCCTGACGTCGCCGGGAATGGCCTCGCCCGACCGCACCATCACGAGATCGACGCCGGGCTCGAGCTTGAGCGGATCGAGATCGTCGAAATTGGCAATCCGCGACAGCGCGAGACAGGCGATCTTGCATTGGCCCGGCTTGCGCGCATCGCTCAGGCCGAGCGCATCCTCGGCGGGCAGCTCGCCGGCGCGCGCGAACCAGGGCAGCACGCCAAAGCCGCGCCATGCGGTCTTTTCTTCGATCAGTCTGTAGCCGTCGTCGAACAGCGTGGGATCGCCGCGGAACTTGTTGATGACAAATCCCTGGATCATCGCGGCATCATCCGGGTCGATTACCGCCTTGATGCCGACGAGTTGCGCGATGACACCGCCGCGGTCGATGTCGCCGACCAGCACGACCGGCACGTCGGCCTTGCGCGCAAAGCCCATATTGGCGATGTCGGCCTTGCGCAGGTTCACCTCGGCCGGGCTGCCGGCGCCTTCCACCAGCACGAGATCGGCGCGCGCCTTCAGCCGCTCGAAGCTCTCCAGCACGGCGCCCATCAATGACGGCTTCATCGCCGCATATTCACGCGCACGCGCGGTCGCGATGCGTTTTCCCTGCACGATCACCTGCGCGCCGACATCGGTCTCGGGCTTGAGCAGCACCGGGTTCATGTCGGTGTGCGGCTCGACGCCAGCGGCGAGCGCCTGGAGCGCCTGGGCGCGGCCGATCTCGCCGCCGTCGACCGTGACGGCCGCATTGTTCGACATGTTCTGCGGCTTGAACGGGAGCACGCGCAGGCCGCGTCGCACAAAGGCGCGCGCGAGGCCGGCGACGATGAGCGACTTGCCCACGTCCGAGCCGGCCCCCTGGATCATCAATGCGCGCGCCATCGCGAGTTTCTTAGAACTCGACGCCGGCTTGCGCCTTGATGCCGGAGCGGAAGGGATGCTTGACCAGCGTCATCTCGGTGACGAGATCGGCGATCTCGATCAGCTCGTCCTTGGCGTTGCGCCCGGTAAGCACGACATGCGTCATCGGCGGCTTCGAGGTCGCCAGGAAATCGACAACCTCCGCGATGTCGAGATAGTCGTAGCGCAGCGCGATGTTGATCTCGTCGAGCACGACCATGCGGAGATTCTGGTCGAGGATCAGCTCCTTGGCCTTCTCCCAGCCGGCGCGGGCGGCCGCGATGTCGCGGGCGCGGTCCTGCGTCTCCCAGGTAAAGCCTTCGCCCATGGCGTGGAATTGGCAGAGGTCGCCGAAATGGCCGGTGAGCATGCGGCGCTCGCCGGTATCCCAGGCGCCCTTGATGAACTGCACGACCGCACAGGGAAAGCCATGGGCGACGCAGCGGACGATCATGCCGAAGGCCGAGGACGACTTGCCCTTGCCGGCGCCGGTGTGGACGATGATGAGGCCCTTTTCGCCGCTCTTGGTCGCCATGATCTTGTCGCGGGCGACCTTCTTCTTCGCCATTTTCGAGGCGTGACGGGCGTCGGTTTCGTCGGCCGTCTGGGTATCCGGTTCTGACGTCATCGGACGGGGTCCTTCGGCTTGACAAGAGGCGGTCGGGGGCAAATGGTGGCCCGACGTTGGTTCCTGTCCTACGACAGGCGAAGAGGGAATGCGATAGGGTCCGAATCGGCAAGATTTGGTTCCAAAATGCAGCCGCCCCCGCGACCGTGACCGGAGAGATGCCCGAAGCCACTGATCCCCATGAGATCGGGAAGGCGGGGATCGAAGGGGAAACCCTGCTCCGGAAGCCGGGAGACCTGCCAACGCGGACGATTTTGGACCGGCGGACGGGGTGTTCCGCGACGGGGAAACGGGCCTTCGCAAGAACGGTTCGTGGGCCTCTTCGCTTCCCGCTGTTTATTCTGGAAGAAGCGATGACCGTCACACTTCATGTCTGCATCACCTGCCGCGCCGGCGAGACGCTTGGCGAGGGCGAGACGACGCCCGGCAAGCGCCTGCATGGTGCGATCCTCGAGGCCGGCGTGCCCGAGGGCGTCAGCGTGGTTCCCGTCGAATGCCTGTCTGCATGCAACCAGGGTTGCTCGGTCGCGCTCAGCGCGCCCGGCCGCTGGTCCTATGTCTATGGTCGCCTCTCGGATGCGCATGCGAGCGACGTGGTCGCGGGCGCCGCGGCCTATGCGGCCGCGCCCGACGGCCTCGTGCCCTGGCGCAGCCGCCCGGAGATCTTCCGCAAGCAATCGCTTGCCCGCATTCCCCCCATTCTCCCCTTGGCCGTCGTGCCGGAGGCTGCCGAATGAATTCGCTCGCAAAAGTCCCGGTCACGGTCGTCACGGGCTTTCTCGGCTCCGGCAAGACCACGCTGATCCAGCATCTGCTCGCCAACGCCAACGGCAAGAAGCTCGCGGTGCTCGTCAACGAGTTCGGCAGCGAAGGCGTCGATGGCGAGATTCTGAAATCCTGCGCCGATGCGAATTGCCCGGAAGAGAACATCATCGAGCTCGCCAATGGCTGCATCTGCTGCACTGTCGCCGACGATTTCATTCCGACCATGGAGAAGCTGCTGTCGCGGCCGGTGCGGCCCGATCATATCCTGATCGAGACCTCGGGCCTGGCTCTGCCCAAACCGCTGCTGAAGGCGTTCGACTGGCCGGAGATCCGTTCGCGCATCACGGTCGACGGCGTGATCGCGCTCGCCGACGCCGAAGCTGTTGCTGCCGGCCGTTTCGCGCCCGACCCAATTGCCGTCGAAGCGCAGCGCGCGGCGGACGGCAATCTCGACCATGAGACGCCGCTGTCGGAAGTGTTTGAGGACCAGATCGCCTGCGCCGACATCGTGCTGCTGACCAAGGCGGATCTTGCGGGCGCGGCAGGGCTCGAGACAGCCAAGGCGGCGATCACCGCCGAGATGTCGCGCCGCGTGCCGATGCTGGCGATCACCGACGGCGCGATCGACGCGCGTGTCATCCTCGACCTCGGCGCTGCCGCCGAGAATGATCTCGCCGCGCGGCCCTCGCATCACGACGGCGAGGAGGATCATGAGCACGACGATTTTGCGTCCGTCGTGATCGATCTTCCTGAGGTCACCGACATCGACGTGCTGGTCGCATCCGTTCAGCGGCTGGCGCGCGAGCAGAACGTGCTGCGCGTCAAGGGTTACATCGCGGTGGAGGGCAAGCCGATGCGCCTCTTGCTGCAAGCGGTCGGCGAGCGCGTGCGGCACCAGTTCGACAAGCCCTGGGGCGCGGGTGCGAGGCGGTCAAAGCTCGTCGTGATCGGCGAGCACGGAAACATTGATGAAGCCGCGATCAAGGCGGGACTTGGTCTTTCAGGATCTGGTATCTAATGCACGTAGTCTTCCGCGAGAGCCGCGGTCTCGAGGAGACCGCGATACCAAGGGACATCGGCCAGGATCCGGCCGATCTCGTGGTGCTCTCGTATTCAGATTCCGATCTTGCCGCGTTCGCGGCCGGCTGGCGCCGTGGCCGCGACAGCCTGCCGTCGCTACGGCTCGTCAATCTCGCAGAACTCCGTCATCCGCTCTCGGTCGACACCTATATCGAGCGCACGCTGGCGCAGGCGCGCGGCATCCTCGTGCGTCTGATCGGGGGTGAGTCCTATTGGTCGTATGGGCTCGCGGCCCTGCAGCAACTGGCGAAGGAGCGCGGCATCGTGCTGGCCGTGCTGCCGGCCGACGGCCGCGACGATACGCGGCTGGATGCATATTCGACCCTGCCGGTCTCGACGCTGCGGCGGCTCAAGGTGCTCTGCGACACCGGCGCGCCCTGTCGCATCGCAAGCCGCGATCGCGCAGCTTGCGTTGGCTTCGGGCCTCTATGCGGGACCTGTTATCGGCGAGATGACCGTGCCCGAGATGGGCTTTTACGATCCCGCGCGCGGTGTCATTGCCGCGCCGGCGTTGGGTGAGGGCAGGCGGCGCGCGCTCGTGATCTTCTATCGCTCCTATCTCACCGCGGCCGACACTGGCCCGGTCGATGCCCTGATCGGCGCATTGCGCGAGAAGGGATTCGACGCGCATGGTGTGTTCGTCACCTCGCTGAAAGCCGCGGGGGTTGCGGATTGGTTGCGCGAGTATCTGGCGCATAATCCTCCGGCCGCGATCGTCAATGCGACGGCATTCTCGGCGATGGGCGACGACGGCACGACGCCGTTCGATGCCGCATCCTGCCCGGTGTTCCAGGTCGCGCTCTCCACGGCGCGGCGCGAGGATTGGGCGAGCTCGCTCCGCGGCCTGTCGCCCGGCGACCTCGCGATGCATGTGGTGCTGCCCGAGGTCGACGGTCGCCTGTTTGCGGGCGTGGTCAGCTTCAAATCGGCCGCGATGCGCGATCCCGATTTGCAATTTTCGCATCTGGCACACAGGCCCGACGACGAGCGCGTGAAGGCCGTCGGCGCGCGCGTTGCGGCCTGGCATCGCCTTGCGGAGAAGCCGGCCGCCGAAAAGCGGATGGCACTCGTACTCTCGAACTATCCGGGCCGTCCGCATCAGATTGCGCATGCGGTGGGTCTCGATGCGCTGGCCTCGGTCGAGGCCCTGGTGTCCGATCTCGCGGAGGCCGGCTTCGATGTTGCGCCGGTCCATGGACTCGGCGACACGCTGCTCGAGCAGACCTTGAGCTGGAGCGTTGCCGATTACCGCGCTGCGCTGTCGCGCCTTCCGCAAGTGTTGCAGGATGATCTCGCGCAAGCCTGGGGCGCGCCGGAGACCGATCCGGGTTGTCGCAACGGCGCGTTCCATTTCGCCGCGATTCAATGCGGCCGGTCGATCATCGCGGTTCAGCCGGAGCGCGGCGATGCGACCACGCGCGATGCCGACTATCACGATCTCGCCCGCACGCCGCGCCACGCCTATGTCGCGTTCTATCTCTGGCTCCGGCAGCAGGGCCATGATGCCGTCGTGCACATGGGCGCGCACGGCACGCTGGAATGGCTGCCGGGAAAATCCGTGGCACTGTCGCAGGCGTGCTGGCCGGAAGCCCTGATCGGCGATCTGCCCGTCATCTATCCCTTCATCGTCAACGATCCCGGCGAGGCCGCGCAGGCCAAGCGGCGCCTGGGTGCCGTCACGATCGGCCATCTGCCGCCGCAGCTCGCCGCATCAGCGGTGCCGGACGGGCTACGCAGGCTCGAACAGCTCCTCGACGAATACTCGACGGCTGATGGCCTCGATCCCGCCCGCCGCCAGCGTCTGATTGCCGCGATCCGCGATGAGGCACGCGCGGCTGGCCTGGAAGACGATCTTGGCCTCGATGCAGCCGCCGCACCGGCCGAAGCGATCCCGCGGATCGACCGCTTCGTCTGCGATCTCAAGGAAAGCCAGTTCGGCGACGGCCTGCACGTGTTCGGCCGCGGCGCCTGCGGCGACGCGGAGCGCGACGCTTTGCGGGCCGCGCTTGCAGGACAGCGCGTTGCGCCGGGTCCGTCAGGCTCACCCTATCGTGGCCGGCAGGACGTGCTGCCGACCGGGCGTAATCTCTTTGCCGTCGATCCGCGCGCGGTGCCGACGCCGTCGGCGCATGCGCAAGGCATTAAGCTCGCCGAAGAATTGCTACGTCGTCATCTGCAGGATCACGGCGACTGGCCAAAGGGCCTCGTCGTCGATCTCTGGGGCTCGGCGACGATGCGCACCGCGGGCGAGGAGTTTGCCATGGCGTTGCATCTGGCCGGCCTCGCGCCGCGCTGGGATCACGCCTCCGGCCGTGTGACCGGCTACGCCATCATCGCGCCTGCCGAGCTTGGCCGGCCCCGCATCGACGTCACGCTGCGTGTCTCGGGCCTGTTCCGCGACGTCTTCTCGGGCCTTGCGCAATTGTTCGAGGCGGCAGCCGAGGCGCTGTCGGCCCGCGAGGACGAGGGCGACGAAAATCCATATCGCCATCGCACATCGCGCGTGTTCGCGCCGCGTCCCGGACAATACGGCGTCGGCCTCTCGGCAATCCCGGACGCCTTCACGCCCGAGACGCGCGAAGCCGCCGGCGAAGCATGGCTCTCGGCATCGTCATGGGCGTTCTCGGCCGACGGCGAGATCAGGCTCGATCGTGCCGGTATCGAGAAGCGGCTCTTATCGGCCGATGCTTTTGTTCACGTGCAGGATTTGCCTGAAACCGATCTTCTGCTCGCGGCCGACTATGCCGCGCATGAGGCCGGCATTGCGGCTGCCGCAGCCTATCTCGGTGCGGCCGGACCATCGCTCTATCATCTCGACGCGACGCGCCCCGAGCAGCCGCATGCGCGTACGCTGACCGAGGAAATCTCCCGTGTCGTCCGCGCGCGCGCGGCCAACCCAGCCTGGATCGCCGGCATGATGCGCCACGGTTTTCGCGGGGCGGCCGAGATCACCGCAACGCTCGAGCATATGGCCGCCTTCGCGCATCTGGCCGCCGCGGTGCCGCCGCATCTGTTCGACCTTTACTACGATGCGACGCTCGGCAGTGAGGACGTCCGCGCCTTCATGGCCCGCGAGAATCCGGCGGCACTGGCGGCGATGGAGACGTGTTTCACGCGCCTGCATGAGGCCTCACTCTGGCGAACGCGCCGCAATTCGATCGCGGCTGCGCTGCGGGAGGCGTCATGAGCGCTTCCGTGGTCAAGGGCTGGTGTCCCGGCGCGCTGCGCCCGATGCAATCGGGCGACGGACTCGTGGTCCGCGTGCGTCCGTTCGGCGGACGGCTCGACGCGGCGCAGATCTCCGGACTGGCCCATCTCGCCGAGCGCCATGGCAATGGCCTGATCGACGTGACCAGCCGGGCCAATCTCCAGATCAGGGGCGTCAACGAGACCAGCCACAGGCTGCTGCTCGACGGCCTTTCGCAACTGGCGCTGCTCGATCCGGACGCTGAGACCGAATCCCGTCGCAACATTCTTGTGACGCCGTTCTGGCGTGCCGGCGACGCGACTCAATCGCTCGCCGCCGAACTCGAGGAGGCGCTCGCCGACAGCCAACTCGAGCTTCCAACCAAGTTCGGCTTCGCGATCGATGACGGCACCTCACGCGTGCTTGCGGGCGATTCCGCCGATGTGCGGATCGAGCGCGATGGTTCCGGCGGACTGCTGGTGCGGGCTGATGGCGACAAGCTTGGCCGCTCCGTCGCGCGTGGCGAAGCCGTGACCACCGCGCTGGCATTCGCTAAATGGTTCGTGATCTCTGGCGGCGCCAGAGGCGGGCGAGGGCGGATGGCGGCGCATCTTGCCGCCGGTGCAATCCTGCCGGTGGCATTGCGCGGCGAGGCCGAGCCGGCGCCGATCATGGCCGCGGCGCGCCCCGGCCTCTATGCGCAAGGTGCGATGGTCGGCGTCGCCTTCGGGCAGATGGCGCATGCGACGCTCGACCAGTTCGCCGGTTGCGGGCATGCGCTGCGCATGACGCCATGGCGGATGGTTTTGAGCGAAGGCAAGCGCGCGATGCCGAACGCGACCGGTCTCATCACCGAGGCCTACGATCCTGCGCTGCGCGTCATCGCGTGCAGCGGCGCGCCACGCTGTCGCGAGGCGCATGCCGATACCCGCGGTCTTGCTGCGGCCCTGGCGCCGAACATCGGCGCGGCCGCACGGCTCCACGTCTCCGGCTGTGCCAAGGGCTGCGCCCATTCCGGTCCCGCCGCCATCACTCTGGTTGCGACCGGCGCCGGCTTCGACCTCGTGCGCGCCGGGTCGACGCGCGATGAGCCCATCCTGCGGGGGCTGAACCGCGACGACATCGTCAGAGATCCCTCCATCCTGATGGGAGGGCACTGATGCCGCACACTTACGAGACCGACGGCGCGGCGATCTACCGGCAGTCCTTTGCGACCATCCGGGCCGAAGCCGATCTTGCGCGCTTCACGCCTGACGAGGAGCAGGTGGTGGTGCGGATGATCCATGCGGCCGGCATGGTGGGCCTCGAAGCGCATATCCGCTTCACATCAGGTATGGCGGTCGCCGCGCGCGCGGCCCTGCAGAGGGGCGCACCGATCCTGTGCGACGCGCGCATGGTCTCCGAAGGAATTACGCGGGCGCGGCTTCCCGCGGCCAACGCTGTCATCTGCACGCTGGGCGACGAGACTGTTCCCGCGCTCGCGCGGTCCATGCGCAACACCCGTTCGGCTGCGGCCCTGGAGCTATGGCGCCCGCATCTCGACGGCGCGATCGTGGCGATCGGCAACGCGCCGACCGCGTTGTTTCATCTCCTCAACATGCTGGACGACCGTGACTGTCCGCGGCCCGCGGCGATCATCGGCTGTCCGGTCGGCTTCGTCGGCGCGGCGGAGTCCAAGGCGGCGCTGATGGCCGATCCGAAGGTCCCCGCGCTCACGGTCGAGGGCCGCCTCGGCGGGTCCGCGATCACAGTCGCCGCCGTGAACGCACTGGCGAGCCGGAGCGAATAGCGATGGGACGCATCATTTGCTGCGGTCTCGGCCCCGGTGATCCTGACATGATGAGCGTGCGCGCCGATCGCACGGTGCGCGGCGCAAAGCATGTCGCCTATTTCCGCAAGAAGGGCCGGCCCGGCCAGGCGCGCCGCATCGTCGAGGGCATGCTGGCTGCCGACGTCACCGAATATCCGATGGAATATCCTGTTACGACCGAGATCGCCTTCGACACGCCTGAATATGTCCAGCTGCTTGCCGGATTCTACGATGAATGGTCGGAACGTCTGGCGCGGCTGGCGCGCGCGGTCGACGTCGTCGTGCTTTGCGAGGGCGATCCTTACTTCTACGGCTCCTTCATGCATCTGCACACGCGCCTGCAGGGCCGTGTCGAGATCGAGGTGATCGCCGGCATTCCCGGCATGGTCGGCTGCTGGAATGGCGTGGGACAGCCGATCGCGCTTGGCGACGATGTGACGACGGTGCTCATGGGCACGCTCGCCGAGGCCGAGCTCGAACGCCGAATGCGCGATTCCGATGCGCTCGTGATCATGAAGACCGGGCGCAATCTCGCAAAGGTCCGCCGCGCGCTCGCTGCCGCCGGACGGCTGGACGATGCCTGGCTGGTCGAGCGCGGCACCATGCCGGGCGAGCGCGTGGTGCGGCTCGCGGAGATCGATGCCGCCGATTGCCCCTATTTCGCGATCGTACTCGTGCACGGCAAGGGCCGGCATCCGGACGCCGCCGAATGACGGGCACGCTGACCATCGCAGGCCTCGGGCCGGGCAGCGATGCGCTGGTGACGCCCGAAGTCTCCGCCGCGCTTGCCGCCGCGACCGACATTCTGGGCTACGCGCCCTATGTCGCGCGCGTGCCGCCGCGACCGGGACTCAAGCTGCATCCCTCCGACAATCGCGAAGAGCTGCAGCGCGCGAGCGAGGCGCTGCGGCTTGCGGCCGAAGGCGGGCAAGTCGTCATCGTGTCCTCCGGTGACCCCGGCGTCTTCGCAATGGCCTCCGCCGTGTTCGAGGCGCTCGAACACGCGCCGCAATGGCAGGAACTGCCGATCCGTGTGCTGCCCGGCATCACCGCGATGCTGGCGGCTGCCGCGCGCGCCGGCGCGCCGCTCGGCCATGATTTCTGTGCGATCAATCTCTCCGACAATCTCAAGCCGTGGGCGCTGATCGAGAAGCGCCTGCGGCTCGCCGCGGAAGCCGATTTTGCCATTGCGATGTACAATCCGCGCTCAGTGAGCCGACCGGAAGGATTTGGCCGTGCGCTTGCGGTGCTGAACGAGGCCGGCTGCGGCGAGCGCCTCGTGATCTTCGCGCGCGCGATCAGCGCCGCCGATGAAAGGATCGAGACCGTCAGGCTGAATGAAGCGATACCCGAGATGGCCGACATGCGCACGCTGGTAATCGTCGGCAACTCGCAGACGCGCCGCGTCGGCCGCTGGGTCTATGCGCCGAGGCAGGCCCGATGACCGAGCCACTGCATGATCTCGGCCACGCTCTCGACCCGAAACCGTTCCGGCAATTGCGGTCGCGCGATCATGATCACGGGCAGGCCGAGTACCCGCGCAGCGTCGATCTTGGCGCGCGCGCCGTCGCCACCCGAATTGCGGGCGACGATCCGGGTGATGCCTCGCGCGCGCAGCATCTCCAGCTCGCCCTCGAGCGTGAACGGCCCACGCGACACGATGACATCCGCGGCAAAGGGCAGCGGCGCTTCGGCCGGATCGACGAATCTCAGCGTGTAGGCGTGCTGCGGCCTGGTCGCGAACGGCGCGATGTGCTGGCGGCCGATGGCGAGGAACACATTTGCCGGCGCCTCGGGCAGTGCGGCGACCGCGGCATTGACATCAGGTATGTCGATCCAGTCGTCGCCGGGCGCTTTGGTCCAGGGCGCACGCTCGAGAGCGATCAGCGGCGTACCGGTTTCCGCGCATGCCGCGACCGCATTGCGGCTCATTTCGGCGGCAAAGGGATGCGTAGCGTCGATCACATGCGTGATGTCTTGCCGGCGAATGTAATCGGCAAGACCGCTGACGCCGCCAAAACCGCCGATACGCGTCGGCAACGGCTGACCGGCCGGCGCACGGGTGCGGCCGCCGTAGGAATAGACAGCGTCAATGCCGGCGCGCGCGATCTCCGCCGCGAGCAGGCTCGCGTCGGCCGTCCCGCCCAGAATGAGGGCGCGCGTCATGGCTGATCCCTGGCTGACCATCATCGGTATCGGCGAAGATGGCCTTGCCGGGCTATCCGAGGCAAGCCGAAAGGCGCTCGATGATGCCGAAACTGTCTTTGGCGGTGAACGGCATCTTGCACTGGCCGGCGTGACGGAGCGCGGACGCCCGTGGCCGGTGCCGTTCGATGCAGAGATCGTGCTGAGCCGCCGCGGGCGTCCCACGGTGGTGCTCGCCTCCGGCGATCCGTTCTGGTTCGGCGCCGGCGCGAACCTCGCTGAAAAGCTCCATAGCGACGAATGGATCGCGTATCCGGCTCCCTCGACATTCTCGCTCGTTGCTGCGCGGCTTGGCTGGCGTCTGGAATCCGTTGCGTGTCTCGGTCTCCACGGCGCGCCATTCGAGCGTCTCGTGCCGCATCTGGCGCACGATGCGCGCATCATTTGCCTCGTACGCGACGCGAAGGCGGCTGGTGATCTCGCAAAATGGCTGACGACGCGCGGATGGGGTGCCTCGGCATTCTGGACGCTTACCGCGCTTGGCGGGCCGCGCGAAAGTATCAACGCGCATCGCGCCGACAGCTTCACAGGCGATCTTGCGGGAAGCCTGGTCACGGTGGCCGTGGAGGCGAGAGGAGCGCAGGGCCTTCCTCGCAGCTCGGGACTGTCGGACGATCTCTTCGTCCATGACGGCCAGATCACCAAGCGTCCGGTCCGTGCGCTCGCGCTCTCGGCGCTGGCGCCGCGTCCCGGCGAACGGCTGTGGGACATCGGCGCGGGCTCGGGTTCGATCTCGGTCGAGTGGGCGCTGTGCGGCGGGACGGCGATCGCCGTCGAGGCGCGCGAGGATCGCGTTGCGAGCATCCGCAACAATGCGGCGGCGTTCGGATTGGCGCATCGAATCACAGTCATCACGGGAAAGGCGCCTGAGGCCCTTGCTGCGCTGGACGGGCCTGACGCCGTCTTCATCGGCGGCGGGCTCGACATCGCGATGTTCGACGCCATCTGGTCGCGGCTCTCGCCCGGTACGCGGCTGGTTGCGCATTCGGTAACGTTGGAAACGGAAGCGCTGCTGGGTGAGCTGCACCAGCGCCACGGCGGCGACTTGATGCGGGTCGAGATTGCGCACGCCACTCCGCTCGGCCGCTACCGCTCCTGGGAGACGGTGCGGCCCGTGGTGCAATGGAGCACGGTCCGATGAAGGTCGCCGGGCTCGGATTCAAAAAGGATGTCACGCTGGGCTCGCTGCGCGAGGTGCTGATGGCGGCGGGCGGTCCCGAAGGCCTTGCTGCGGTCGCGACCGTGAGTGATAAAGCGGACGCGCAGGCGCTGAAGCAACTTGCGCGCGAATGCGGCGTGCCGATCAAGGCGATCGCCGCCGAAATGCTTGTTAGCATCGACACGCCGACAAAATCAAAACTCGTCGCCGAAAAATTCGGAACAGGATCGGTCGCCGAGGCCGCAGCACTCGCGGCAGCTGGACCTGGCGCGCGGTTGATCGCGACGCGGGTGGTCTCGCGGGATCGCACCGCGACCGCGGCGATCGCGGAAGGAGATGGTGCATGACGGTGCATTTCATCGGTGCAGGACCGGGCGCGCCTGACCTGCTGACGTTGCGCGGCCGCGACCTCATCGCCGCCTGTCCGGTCTGTCTCTATGCCGGCTCGCTGGTGCCTGAGGGCGTCTTGGCGCATTGCCCGCCCGGCGCGCGCATCGTCAACACCGCGCCGCTGTCGCTCGACGAAATCGTCGCGGAGATCGCCGCCGCACATGCTGACGGCAAGGACGTTGCGCGGCTGCACTCGGGCGACCTCTCGATCTGGTCGGCGATGGGCGAGCAGCTCCGCCGCCTGCGCGCGCTCGACATTCCCTACACGGTCACGCCCGGCGTTCCCTCTTTCTCGGCCGCCGCGGCTGCGCTGGAGGCTGAGCTGACGCTGCCCGGCCTTGCCCAGACGGTGGTGCTGACGCGCACGCCGGGCCGCGCCAGTGCGATGCCGGAAGGCGAGAAGCTCGCCGCCTTCGCCGCCACCGGCGCGGTGCTCGCGATCCATCTGTCGATCCATCTGCTCGACAAGGTCGTCGCCGAGCTGACGCCGCATTATGGCGCGGACTGCCCGGTCGCGATCGTCTGGCGTGCGAGCTGGCCCGACCAGCGCATCGTCCGCGCCACGCTCGCAACGCTCGACGTTGCCGTCGGCAGCGAGATGGAGCGCACCGCGCTCATCCTGGTCGGCAGGACGCTGGGCGCGGCGGAATTTTCCGAGAGCCGTCTCTATGCCGGCGACTATGATCGCCGCTATCGGCCGGTCGGCGCCGAACCGCGTTTTCCGGAGGTGTCGTGATGGCGGCAGGGCTCGTCATCTCCGCGCCGGCCTCCGGCGTCGGCAAGACGACGCTGACGCTGGCGCTCGCGCGCGCCTGGCGCAACAGCGGATTGCGGGTGCAGTGCTTCAAGAGCGGCCCCGATTACATCGATCCCGCGTTTCATGCGGCCGCGACGGGGCGCGCCTCGGTCAACGTCGACAGCTGGGCGATGGATCGCGGGACGATCTCGCATCTCGTCAGTCGCGGCATTGACGCAGATGTCGTGCTGGCCGAAGGCTCGATGGGCCTGTTCGACGGCGTTGCCGCGCGCGGCGTCTGCGGCACCGGAGCGACCGCCGATATCGCGGAGATGCTGGACTGGCCAGTGCTGCTGGTGATCGATCCCTCGGGCCAGGCCCAAACGGCGGCCGCGATTGCCGCGGGCCTTCGCGATTACCGTCCCGGCTTGCGCCTTGCGGGCGTCGTGCTCAATCGCGTTGCGAGCCCGCGCCACGAAGCCCTCGTGCGGCGCGCGCTGTTGGATGCCGGCATCGCCGTGTTCGGCGCGCTGCCGCGCCATGCCGAGATCAGCCTGCCGAAACGGCATCTCGGACTGGTCCAGGCCGAGGAGCAGGCGGAGATCGGCAAGCTGATCGACGAGGCCGCCCGCTTCGTTGCCGAACATGTCGATCTCGACGCGGTGCTGCGTTCGGCTGCCACCTGGTCGCCGCAACCTGCCGCGAGCGGCGTGAACGTAACGCCGCCCGGCCAGCGCATTGCGCTCGCCCGTGACGCTGCATTCTCCTTCGTCTATCCGCATATGCTGGAAGCGTGGCGCGCGGCGGGTGCGGAGATATCGACATTCTCGCCGCTCGCCGATGAAGGCCCTGATCCGGGCGCCGATGTGTGCTGGCTGCCCGGCGGTTATCCCGAGCTGCAGGCCGGCAGGATCGCGGCCAATGCGCGCTTCCGCAGCGGATTGCGCGCCTTCGCCGAAACGCGCCCGGTGCATGGCGAGTGCGGAGGCTATATGGTGCTGGGCACCGCTTTGACCGACGCCGATGGCATCCGCCACGAGATGACGGGCCTGCTCGGCCTGGAGACGAGTTTTGCCAAGCGCCGCATGCATCTGGGCTATCGTCTGGCCGAGCTCGCCGCGCCGATGCCGGGTCATCAGGCGGGTGCACGCCTGCGTGGCCACGAATTCCACTACTCGACGATCGTCGCGCAGCCCGACACGGCGCTGGCGGTCGTGCACGACGCGACAGGCGCGGTCATCGCCGAGACCGGCTCGCGGCGGGGACAAGCCACCGGCACGTTCTTCCACCTGATCGCGGAGGACCGGTGAGCGGTTTTGTCTCCTTTGTCTCTGCCGGCCCCGGCGATCCCGAGCTGCTCACGCTCAAGGGTGCCGCGCGGCTGCGCGAGGCCGACGTCGTGCTCTATGACGATCTTGCTTCAGGCGCGATCCTCGATCTGGCCCGGCCCGGCGCCAATCTCGTCGCGGTGGGAAAGCGGGCAGGACGGGCCTCGACCAAGCAGCACCACGTCAATCGATTGCTGGTCGACTACGCCGCAACAGGCGCGCGCGTGGTGCGATTGAAGTCGGGCGATGCCGGCATCTTTGGCCGGCTCGAGGAGGAGCTCGAGACGCTGCGGGAAGCGGGCATCGGCTACGAGATCATTCCCGGTGTCACCACGGCCTGCGTGGCTGCGGCTCAGGCCGGGATTCCCCTGACCCGGCGCCATACCTCGCGCCGGGTGCAATTCATTACCGGCGCGGACGTCACCGGCGAGCTGCCGCCAGACCTCAACTGGGTAGCGCTGGCCGATCCCGAGGCGACGACCGTGGTCTATATGGGTCGCCGCACGTTTCCGGCGCTTGTCGCGAAATTGATCGAGCATGGCCTCGCCCCAACCACTCCGGCGTTGCTCGCCGAATCGCTCGGCCGTCCCGATGAGCGGCTGGTCCGCACCACCATTTCGGAACTTGCCGAGCAGGTTGCGCGAGGCGGAGCGGCCTCCACGGCGGCCGTCATCCTGTTCGGCGCGCTGGCCGGGGATTATCCGTCATGACGCTCTCGGCCGCCCTTCGCCCCTTGACGCCCGGCTGGCGAAAGGGGCACACAGGAGACGCATGGTGCTCGACGCGGCGCAAAGCGCCGGAGCATAATCGGGAATGGGGATGGGCGGACCCAGTTGCGGCGCCCAAAACCCCAGCCGCCCCCGCGACTGTAAGCGGTGAGGGACTTCGATCAGCCACTGGGCCGCAAGGCTCGGGAAGGCCGGAGACTCCCAGTGAACCGCGAGCCAGGAGACCGGCCGTGCACGTTTTGAGGCCAAGGCCGTCGGGTGTGACGGCAAGAAGGATCTGAGCCATGCATATCGAACCCGGACTAGTCTCGGACGCCAAGCTCGTGCTGAGTTACGCAACCGGCATCGCCGTGGGCGGCGTTGCCTTGAAGCTCGCGGTCGAGACCGTGCGCGAGCAGGGCATCATTTCGTTCGCGGCGCGGACGCTCGCCACCACGGGACTCGTGTTTATCTTCTTCGAGATCCTGCCGCACTTCCCGGTCGGCGTCTCCGAAGTGCACTTCATCCTCGGCTCGACCTTGTTCCTGCTGTTTGGAGCTGCGCCTGCGGCCTTCGGCCTCGCGTTCGGCCTGCTGTTCCAGGGCTTCTTCTTCGAGCCGCCCGACCTGCCGCAATATGGCATGAACGTCACCACGCTGCTGGTGCCGCTGTTCGGGATCCAGGCGATCGCCACGCGGATCATTTCGAGCAACACGGCCTATGTCGATCTGAAGTACCGCCAGGCGCTGGCGCTTTCGACGACCTATCAGGCCGGCGTCATCGCCTGGGTGGCGTTCTGGGCGCTCTATGGCGCCGGTTTTGGCGCGACCAACCTCGTCAACATCGCGACCTTCGCGGCGTCCTATGCGCTCGTCATCGTGATCGAGCCGCTCGCCGATCTCGGGGTGCTGGCGCTGGCGAAGTCGCTGCGCGGCGTCACCGCGGCCGGCCTCGTCACACCGCGTTTGCACAACGCGGCCTAGAGACAAGCGAACGGGCGGCCGTGATGCCGCCCTTCGCAGCCACGATGCTCACGCTCTCCCTGATAGGCATCGGTTGCGGCGATCCCGAGCAGCTCACGCGCGCCGCGATCACTGCCATCAACGCGGCCGATCTCGTCCTGATCCCGCGCAAGGGGACTGCAAAGTCCGATCTCGCCGATCTCAGGCGGACGATCTGCGCGGATGTGCTCACCAGTGACACGACGCGCATCGCCGAGTTCGATCTGCCCGTCCGTGATGCCGCTGAAGCGGATTATCGCAAGGGCGTGGACGATTGGCACGATGCCGTCGCCGCTGCCTGGTCGCAGACGATCGCAGATCATCTCGAAGGCGAGGGCAGAGTCGCGCTGCTGATCTGGGGCGATCCCTCGCTTTATGATTCCTCGCTGCGCATTGCGCGGCGGCTCAATCCCTCGCCAAAGATCGAGATCGTTCCCGGCATCACCTCGATCCAGACGCTGTGCGCGGCGCATGCGCTGCCGCTCAATGACATCGGCGAGCCCTTTCTGGTCACGACGGGACGTCGCTTGCGTGAGGGCGGCTGGCCGGCAGGCGTCGATACCGTGGTGGTGATGCTCGACGGCGGCACGGCGTTCCAGTCGCTCGATCCGAAAGGCCTGCACATCTGGTGGGGCGCCTATCTCGGCATGCCCGATCAGATCATCATGTCCGGCGCGCTGGCCGAGATCGGCCCGCGTATCGTCGCGGTGCGGCAAGAGGCGCGCGAACGACACGGTTGGATCATGGACAGTTACATCCTCAAGCACAGGCTGTGAGGCAAGCGAGGCAGCATGCTCCCCGAATGGGTCACTCAACAATGCCCCGATATCTCCGCAGTCCATCGCGAGGCGGCGGTGGCGCGGCAGGCGCAACTGACGAAACCGACCGGCGCGCTTGGCCGGCTCGAGCAGCTCGCGATCGAGCTTGCGGGCCTCCAAGCAACCGAGCAACCGCGCGCGGCGCGGGTGCCGATCGTTATCTTCGCCGGCGATCATGGCATCGTCGCCCAGGGCGTCTCGGCCTATCCGCAGGAAGTGACGATCGCGATGCTGGCGAACTTTGCCTCCGGCGGTGCCGCGATCTCGGTGCTCGCGCGTGAGCTGGGCTCCAGCCTGGAGGTCGTCGATTCCGGCACGCTGGCGCAGGAGGAGATGGCTGGAATCGTGACCGACAAGCCGCGCAGCGGCACGCGCGATTTCAGTATCGAAGCTGCGCTCACCCCCGCAGAGCTGGCATTTGCGTTCGAAGCCGGCCGACGTGCGGTGACGCGCGCGCAGGCCGGGCAGCCCGATCTTCTGATCTTCGGCGAGATGGGAATCGGCAACACCACGACATCGGCGGCGATCGCGGCCGGCTTGCTCGGTGTGAGCGCTGAGGAGATCGCGGGCAGCGGGACCGGCGTTGACGCGGCCGGCCGTGTGCACAAGGCGCGGGTGATCGACGCTGCGATCGCACGCCATGGCATTGCGGGCGCTTCGCCCGAAAAGATCCTGTGCGCCGTCGGCGGTCTCGAGATTGCGGCCATCTGCGGTGCAATTATCGCGGCTGCACAGCTCCGCATCCCCGTGTTGATCGACGGCTTCATCGTGTCGGTGGCGGCGCTGGCGGCGGCGCGGCTCAACCCCTCGTGCCAGCCGTTCCTGCTGGCCTCGCATCAATCCGCCGAGCAGGGCCATCGGCTGGTGCTTCGCGCGCTGAATCTGCAGCCGCTGATCAGCCTCGATCTCAGGCTCGGCGAAGGATCGGGCGCGGCCATCGCGCTGCCGCTGGTGCGGTCGGCCTGTGCGCTCCACAACGGCATGGCGACCTTTGCGCAGGCCAATGTGCCGGATCGTCCGGCCTGATCAAATCGTCCGCTGATTGACGGAGACGACGCGCCAGCCGGTCGCGAGCCGGTCGATCCGGGTCAGCGACAGCGGATCGATCACAAACCGGAGCGCCGCTTGAGGCGTCAGATCCAGCGCGATGCACAGCGCCGCGCGGATCGTGCCGGAATGCACGACGAGCGTCGCGGCCCCGGCGCCGATCCTCGACAGACCCAGCCGGACGCGCGCGACCTGTTCCTCGAAGCTTTCGCCGCCCGGTGGCCGTCCGCACGCAGGATCGCTCCAGAACTGTGCATAGGCCTCGCCACCGGTCGCGGCGAGCTCGTCGTGCCGACGGCCGGTCCAGTCGCCAAAGTTCTGCTCGCTGAATTCGTCCAGCTGCAGCGGCTCGAGCCCCAGCGCGCGGGCCGTCTCGACCGTGCGCCGCGACGGACTCGCATAGCTCGCGGCGTCGCGCGGCAGGCGCTGCCGCAGCGCCTCCAGCTGCGCCCGAGCGCCGAGATCGGCCGGTGCGTCGGCTGCATGGATCGTCCCCGCGACGCCATCGACGGGCGCGTGCCGTATCAGCCAGAGGAAGGTCTCGCCTCCCATGCTTATCTCCAAGGAAACTGGTCGTTGTGGCAATAACGCCGCAACTGGCACATTGACTCTGTCTGGATCGTAATCCTAGATGCTCGCGACGGTTTCCCCGAGAGGGGATGAAAAGGGAATGCGGTGCGGGGACATTGTCCCCAATGCCGTGGCTGCCCCCGCAACTGTAAGCGGCGAATCTTGCATCACATGCCACTGGGTATCTCGGTCCCGGGAAGGCGACGCAAGGTATTGACCCGCGAGCCAGGAGACCTGCCGTCAGCCGTGGTCACACGCGAAGATGTCGGTCGGGGAGTACAGACATTCGGCTTCATCGGAAGGCTTATAAGCCGGAAGATGGGACCTTGGTTCGCGGTGACGTGCCACTGACGTCATACCGAGGTCCAAGACCGTGTCTCCTGTTCACATGATACGACGGCGTGCGCTTCTGCTTGCATCCGCCGCACTCACATCCTTTGTCGTTCTTGATCCCTCCGCCGCGCTGGCGCAGCAGGCTCGCGAACCTCTGCCGCCGGTCGAGGTAACGCCTGCCCAATCCCGCAAGCAGGCCAAGCCCGCCGCGCGGGAGGCGCAGGGCCCACGCCGCGCAGCAGCGCGCCGGCCGGAGACTGCATCCGCAGTGCCCAAGCCTGTCGTGCCGACTGCGGCAGCACAGACGCCGCTCAATACCAATGCCGTCGCCGAAAGCGCCTCGCGCCTTGGCCTGACCGTGCGCGAAACGCCCGCGACCGTGGAGGTGATCTCGGCCGCAACCATGCGCGAGCAGGGCTATCGCACCGTGTCCGACGTCGCGCAGGGAGCGGTTGGCGTCACAGCCGGCGACAATCCGGCCGAGCCGTCGGCTTTCTCCATGCGCGGCTTCACCAATAGCCAGATCAACACGCTCTACAACGGCATCAAGATCGGTCCGCAGAACATGACCTCGCGGATCACCGACACGGCCAACCTGGAGGCCGTCGAATTCCTGAAGGGGCCGGCGTCGCTGATGTCGGGCGAGGGCGCCGCCGGCGGCGCGATCAACTTCGTCACCAAGCAGCCGCACACCGGTCCGATCCGGAACGAGGCGGATTTTTCCTGGGATTCGCTGAACTCGTTCCGCGCGCATTACGGCTCGGGCGGCAGCACCAATGTGCAGGGACTGGACTACCGTTTCGACGTCAGTCGTTCCTCGCTCAACGGCTTTGCCGACGACACCAACACCAAGACGCTCGATGTGTCGGGCCAGCTCAACTACCGCATCTCCGATAGCCTCAAGGTCTGGGGCGCGATCGAATACCGCGAGGATCGTTCGAAAGCCTATTGGGGGGCGCCGCTGGTGCCGATTGCCTTCAGCGGTTCGCATGCGACGACGGGAATCGTGTCCGGCAATTATTTCAACAAGACTGATCTTGGGGCCGTCACGATCGACGACCGCACCTTCAACACCAACTACAACGTCCTCGACAACAAGAACGTGGCGAAGGAAGTGTGGCTGCGCGGCGGCTTCGAGCTGAAGCTCGCGCCCGACCTGACGTTGAAAAGCCAGGCCTATGGTTATGGCGCAGAGCGCACGTGGCTCAACAACGAGGTCGAGGCGTTCAATTCCGGCACGAACATGGTCGACCGTGGGCGCTTCTATGTCGCGCACAGCCAACGCTTGGTCGGCAACATCACCGACCTGGTCTGGGATGCGAATATCGCCGGCTTTGACAACCGCTTGGTCACGACGCTTTCCTCAAGCTACCTTGATTTCGTGAGGCCGGGCGCCGCAAATTTCCCCGATGATTCCGTCTCGCTGGTCAATCCCGATCGCGGCTATTACGGCTTGCTCACGACCAAGCAGCAGACCGCGCGGATCGACAACGAGGCACTGTCGTTCGAGGACCGGTTGAAGTTGACACGGACCTTTGCGGTGGTCGGCGGCCTCCGCGCCGAGCATATCGGGCTCGACCGCAACTCGACCGACAAGACCGGGCTCGTGAACGTTGGCTTTCCGTTCTCGCAATCCTGGGTCCCGACCACGGGTCGCATCGGCTACACGTGGGAAGCCGTTCCGGGCCTGACCTTCTTCAGCCAATATGCGACCGGCGCCGACATCTCGGCCAACAACATCTTCCTGCTCAATCCGACCGATCCGCTCAACCTGACCACCGCGCGCACCTACGAGACCGGCGTCAAGCACCTGTTCTGGGACAACCGGGCGGAGTGGTCGTTCTCGGCCTATGACATCCTGCGCAAGAACGTCTATGCCGCGGCCGGCGGCATGCAGCTCAACCTCGCCGGGCGGCAGGAGTCGAAAGGCGTCGAGCTGGCCGCATCCGTGCGGCCGATCGAGCCTCTGCGTCTCTGGGGCAACATCGCCTATGTCGATGCGCGCTACGCCGATTACGATTTTGTCGGCGGCTCGTTCTCCGGCAACACGCCGCCGAACGTGCCGCGCGTCGTCGCCAATGCCGGCGCGTCGTACCGGTTCTTCACGCCCTGGGCGGTCGAGCTCGGCATCACCGGCCGCCATGTCGGCGACCGCTACAACGCCGATGCCAACACCGTGACGCTGAAGGCCTACACCGTGGCCGATGTCTACGCCTTCGTCGACATCCCCAAGACCGTGTTCAATGCGGTCGATCAGGCCCGCCTGACATTCCGGGTGCGCAACATCGCCGACAAGCGTTATGCGATCTGGGGCGATCCGTTCTATCCCGATCAGATCCTGCTGGGCGCGCCGCGCACCTATGAAATCTCGGCCGCGTTCAAATGGTAGGACGCTGATCGATGATGCGCGCGATCGTCCTGCTGCATCGATGGCTCGGGGTCGCGTTCTGCCTGCTGTTCGCGATGTGGTTCGCGACGGGAATCGTGATGCACTTCGTTCCGTTTCCATCTCTGACGGAAACGGAACGCTTTGCCGGGCTCGTGCCGCTGGCTAGCGCTGAGACGAGGCTTGCGGTCGCCGATGCCGTGGCCGCAAGCGGCATCGCGGATGCGACGCGCGTTCGCCTGATCCAGCGCAGCGATGGACTGGTCTATGTCGTCTCAGGGCCGTCGCGCGCGGGCGCAGTCCGCGCCTCCGATGGGGCCGACGCGTCGATCACGTCTTTCGGCGTCGCGCTGGCCATCGCGCGAGATCACGCACGCAGCCGTGGGCTTGATGCCGCGCGGGCCGCGATCGTTGCGCGTTCGGACTACGACCAATGGAGCGTGCCGAACGGCTTTGACCGCCATCGGCCCTTGTTTCGGGCTGCCCTGGGCGATCCCGCCGGAACGGAGGTCTATGTCTCCTCGCGCACCGGCGAGATCGTCCTGGATACGACGCGCAGCGAGCGCGGATGGAATCTCGTCGGGAGCGTGCTGCACTGGATCTATCCAACAGTCCTGCGAAGCAACTGGTCGCTGTGGGATCGCGTGGTCTGGACCTTGTCGCTGCTGGCCCTGATCGCAGCTTTGCTTGGCGCTGTGCTCGGGCTTGCGCGGATCAAACCTCGGCGCGGTCTGATCGGCTCGCCCTATCGTGGCTGGCATGCCCTGCATCATCTCATCGGCCTCGCTGCGATGGTCTTCGTGCTGAGCTGGATATTCAGTGGCTGGCTCTCCATGGATCACGGCCGGCTGTTCTCGCGTGGGCAATTGACCTCGGCTGAATCCAGCGTGATGAACGCTTCACCGAACTGGGCAGCGGCTGCATCGCTCGATCGGCAGCCTGTATCGCCGTCGGCCCGTGAGATCGAATGGTTTGCCTTCAACGGCAATCTCTATCGGCGGGACCGGACCGGGCTTGCCGGTCAGACCTTGACCAAGGCAGGCGACGCGCCCCGCGATGGACCAACGGGATCTCTGGATGTTCATGAGGTCCAAGAGCTGACCGCGCGCCTCGCGGCCGGCTGCGGCGTAACGTCGGTCCTTGCCGTCAACAACAGCTATCCCGCGCAGTCCACCGTCCCAGGCGCCCCGGTCTACCGCTCCTACTGCGGCGACCTCTGGTTCGACATCGACGGCGCCGACGGCAATTTGCTGCAAAGGCTGGATTCGTCGCGACGGGCTTATCGGTGGTTCTACGGCGCGCTGCACACGCTGGATTTTCCGGTCCTCGTCGCGCGTCCGTTGCTGCGCGACGGCTTGGTCGTCGGACTCTGCGCCCTCGGCTTTCTGTTCTCCATCACGGGCATCATCATCGGCTGGCGCCGCTTGGTCGCGATGCGTTGAGCGGGCAAAACCACGCTTACTGATCGTACAATAAAGAGAGGCTGAGCCGACTGCCATGCATAGCTCATAAGCAATCGCATGGCCCGTAGCGCCAGTCGATCGCCTGCAAATTAGACAGCGCGTGCGCGGCGCATGGATTGCAGTGCAGCGGATGTGGCGTTTCGTCCGAGGAAATACGTGGTGCGCTGCACTTATCCCGCGTGGAACGATCCACAGGAATTTGCACTCCCCGCGGGCAGCGCTGCACTAAAATGTGCCTTGGCGCGCCGCGCCGGTCGCGGGCTGCTCCAGTGCGTTGCGACAACGCTGACCCTATCCCGAGCCCATCGCTCTGTCGCACGCTCGCAAGCGGTGGCATGACAGGGGATGACGATGAGCGCGCTCGGCTTGGGATTGAATTTCGCGACGGACGGGAACCACCCGGCGTCCGGTTCGAATGTCGTCCGCAGCTGACCCACACATGAGCGCTGACGAAAATCACTGGGAAGTCGGCACCGATATCGGTGGCACCTTCACCGACATCATCGCGATCCGGCACTCCCCCGCGGAGGCGCGGATCGCGAAAGTGCCATCGCGCCCGCAGGCGCCGGTTCAGGCGATGCTGGAGGCGATCGAGGCGGTGGGCCTGCGCAAGAGCGAGGTCAAGCGCTTCGTCCACGGCACCACGCGCGTGACCAACGCCATCGTCGAAGGACGGCTGCCAAAAGTGGCGCTGGTGGCGACCGAAGGCTTTGCCGACGTGCTAGAGATCGCGCGCTATCGTCGGCGCGATCTCTACCGTCTCGACGTCCCGCCAAAATCGCCGCCGCTGGTGCCGCCCGAACGATGTTTTGGCCTGGCCGAGCGCCTCGACCACGAGGGCCGGGTGCTGAAGGCGCTGGATGAAGCGGAGATCGAGCGCTTGGTGGCCTGGCTGAAAATGACTGGCGTGCAGAGCGTCGCGGTCGCGCTGCTTCATGCCTACGCCAATCCGGTGCACGAGAAGATGCTCGGCGAGCGGCTCAAGGGCGTCGTCGCCCACGTCTCGCTGTCGCACGAGGTCAATCCCGAGGCGCGCGAATATGAGCGGACGTCGGCGACCGTGTTCAATGCGGCCGCGATGCCGATTGCCGTCGAATATCTCAGCGAGCTGGAGCAGCGGTTGCCGATCGGCCCCGGCCTGCAGGTGTTTCATTCGGCCGGCGCCATGGTCCCGATCTCGGCGGTAAAGCGGCGGCCGCTGGTGATGGCGATGTCGGGCCCGGCGGCCGGCGTCTCGGCATCGGTCAGCATCGCGCGTCAGCTCGGCACATCGCGCATGCTGACGTTCGACATGGGCGGCACCACGACCGACGTGTGCCTGATCGTCGACGGCCAGGCCGAGATGACAGACGGCCGCATGCTCGGTGACAAGCCGCTGCGTCAGCCGATGCTTGCGGTTCATTCGATCGGAGCGGGCGGCGGATCAATCGTGCGCCATGGTCCCGGCAGCCTGACCGTCGGACCGGAAAGCGCCGGCTCCGAGCCGGGACCGGCCTGCTACGGCCGCGGTGGTACCGAGCCGACCATCACCGACGCCAACGCCGTGCTCGGCTATCTCAATCCCGAAACCAGGCTCGGCGACCGGATCGGAATCAATATCAAGGCAGCCAGTGATGTCATCGCGCCGATCGCGCGCACTCTGGGGCTGAGCCTGACCGAAACCGCGCTCGGCATCATCAAGGTCGCGAATGCGACAATGGCGCGTGCGCTCCGCCGCGTCACGGTCGAGCGCGGCATCGACGGACGCGATTGCACGCTGCTCGCCTTTGGCGGTGGCGGCCCAATGCACGCCGCGGGGCTTGCCGATCTCTACGGGATTGCCGAGGTGGTCGTTCCCAGCGCGTCGAGTGCGTTTTCGGCGCTGGGCTGTCTCACTGCCGATTTCAGCTTCCTCCAGCAGCAAACCTTGCGTGCTGCGCTTGACGGCATCGACCTCGCCCGTGTGTCGGAGCGGATCGGGGTGCTGATTGACGATGCTTCGGCGCCGCTCGTCGCCAACGGCGTGGCCACGACCGAGATTCAGATCGAGCTGGTGGCCTTGATGCGCTACGCCGCGCAGAACGACGCCATTCCGGTGCCGTTCGCGCGACCGCTCGACGTGGTCACGCTGAAGAAGGATTTTCTGGCCCGGCACCACGAGCTGTTCGGCTATGCGACGGGCGAGAGCTGCGTCATCGAGTCCGTGCGGGTGCAGGCACGCCGTCCATCGACGACCGTCGTGAATCGGCCGGCCGTCGCAGTCAGGGCGGTATCCAAAGGCGAGCGCACCTGCTCGTTCAACGGCTTTCACGACATTGCCACACGCATCATCGACCGCGCCTCGCTGACCGAGATCGTCAGCGGCCCGGCCATCATTGAAGACGCATGGTCGACCGTGGTGGTTCCGCCCCGCTGGCAGGCGAGGCCTGATGTTTCAGGCAATCTGTTCCTGACGCGGGGGACGGCATGAAGCTCGATCCGTTCGTCGTCGAGGTCATCAGGCACGGGCTCTCGGCCGCGGCCGAGGAGATGAGCCTGGTGATGACGCGCTCGGCGCGCTCGCCGCTGCTGCGCGAGGCCGGCGACCTGTCGTCGGCGATCACGGACGGCCGCGGCGACCTGGTCGGGCAGGGCCGCGACATCCCGATCCATCTCGGCGCGATGGCCTATACGGTCCTCGAATTGCTGAAAGTGGTGCCGCGGGACAGCCTGAACGACGGCGACGCACTGATCTACAATGTCGGCCCGCTCGGCGGCAATCATCTCAACGACGTCAAGGTCGTGCGGCCGGTCTTCGTCGATGGCGAGATCGTCGCGTTCGCGGTCAGCCTCGCGCATTGGCCCGATATCGGCGGCACCTGGCCCGGCAGCTATTTTGCGAAAGCCATCGACACCTTCCAGGAAGCGATGCGCATTCCGCCGGTTCTGATCGCCACGGCAAGCGGCGTCAATACGCCGATCGTGCAGCTGCTCAAGGCCAATGTTCGCGATCCCGACTCCTGCGAAGGCGATCTGCTCGCCCAGATCGCCGCAACGAAAGCCGGCGAGAAGCGCATCGTCGAGCTCTGCCGCGAGCACGGCAAGGCGGTCTTCACGGCGGCGCAGTCGCGCCTGCACGATCTCTCCGAAATCGAGATGCGCGAGGCGTTGCGCGATCTGCCTGATGGCGTCTACGAGGGCGAGGATTATCTGGACGACGGCGGCGTCGATGACGCGCCCGCGCGCATTCATGTCAAGATCACCATCGCAGGCGACGAAGCGACCTTCGACCTTTCGGGAAGCTGCGACCGCGTCTCGAATTTCTGCAACACCACGCCGTTCATGGCGCGTTCGGCGGTAGCCTATGCCGCGCGCATCATGAGCGGGCGCGACATGAACCAGAACGCGGGCGCGCTGCGGCCGCTGACCATCATCACGCGCCCGGGTTCGATCCTGGAACCGGGGTGGAATGCCTCGGTTGCAGCCGGCAACCACGAGACCTCGATGCGCATCGTCGATGCGATCTTCCGCGCCATGCAGCACACCATTCCCGAACGTCTGTCGGCCGGCGGGGCGACCACGGCAGGTGTCCTCTTCTTCGCCGAGCCGCGACAGAATGGTTCATGGAAGATGCTCTACGAGGTCCACGGCGGTGGCGAGGGCGCGCGGCATGATCGGGCCGGCATCTCGGCGACGCGGGTGCATCTGTCCAACACCTCGAACACGCCGGTCGAGGTGATCGAGGCGAATTACGCCATCCGCATCGAGCAGCAGGCCATTCGCTGGCAGTCCGGCGGCGCGGGCGCCCATCGCGGCGGGGACGGCGTCATTCGTACCTATCGCATCCTGGCGCCGTCGATGCATCTGACCACCTGCATCGAGCGCATGGTGATGGCGCCGTTCGGCATGCAGGGCGGCGAACCCGGCAAGGCCTGCCGCATTTCGCTGATCCGGCAGGGTGCGAGCGTCGCGATCGACGGCAAGTCGAACCTGGTGCTGCAGCAAGGCGATCTCGTCACGATCGAGACCTGCGGCGGTGGTGGCTACGGCGTCGAGGCCGCGGAATGAAGGGATTGCAATGAGCAGATTGTTGCGAACCGGGCTCAATGCCGGCGACAGTGCGCCCATGGCCGTGGTCGGCGGCGAGGGCGTCTATTTTCATCTGTCGGATGGTCGCAAGCTCATCGACGGCAGCAACACCGGCGGCGGCCTCGGACATCGTCATCCCGCGATGGTGGAGGCGATCCGCCGCGCCGCGGATACGCCCGTCGTGAACGAGGGCTGGACCTGGGTCGGCCGCGAGCAGGCCGCTGACGATTTGATGGCCACGGCGTTCAGCGGCGAAGAGGATTGGGTCGGCGCGGTGCGCTTCTGCATCAGCGGCAGCGAGGCCAACGACATGGCGCTGTCGCTCTGTCAGGCGCTGACGCAGCGATCCGCGCTGGCAACGCGCGAACGCGCCTATCACGGCATTACGGGCCTGTCGCGCAGCATGACCGTGCAGCCGCAATGGCATGGCGGCCTTGCGGTGCACTCAGGCGGCTCAAAGCTGCCGGCGCCGATGGCGCCGGTGCGGATATTGCCGGCACCGCACGGCGCGATCTACGGCGCGCCCGCCAACAACACCCCGCCCAGCGAATATCTGGCCGATGCCACGCGCCTGCTTTCGGATACGGCAGCGACGATCATCGACTACACGCAAGGCGGCATCTACTACGATGGCGCCTACCAGGACGAGGTGGCGCGGTGCGCGCGGCAGGTTGGCTCATACTGGATCGCCGACGAAGTGGTGACCGGAGCAGGCCGCGCCGGGCGCTGGTTCGCGTTCCAGGGCGCCGAGAGCCGTCCTGACATCGTGACGCTTGGAAAATCGCTAGGTGGCGGCGCGGCGGCGGTTGCCGCGGTGGTGGTGTCGAAAGCCATCGTCGAGCGGCTCAAAGGCACGAGCTGGCAGAATTACGGCACGCTTCGCGGGCATCCCATCAGCATGGCCGCCGTCAGCGCATATCTGAAGGTCGTCAACGAAGACAAGATTTTGGAGCACGTGAGGGGCCTGGAAAAGCTGTTCGCCCGGCGCCTGCTCGCCATCGCGCAGAAACATCCGAGCGTGCGGCGCGTGGCGGGGCAGGGCCTGCACTGGACCGTCGAGCTGCACGGGCCGGACTGGCGCTCCTGGCATGCCGACACCACCGAGGTGCCGATCGCCTCCCGCGTCGCGGAGCGGGCCCTGGACGCAGGCGCTGTGATCGGGACCAGCGGCGAGCAGACCTCGCTGTTCCTCGCACCGCCACTCGTGATCTCCGAGCATGAGGCCGGGCAGCTTCTGGATGCACTCGACCATGGCCTGGATGTTGCCGATGCGGAGCAGAAATGAGCGTGCAGCGCACACCATGCCGATCGGCAGCCACCGGCTGGAAAGTCCGGGCGATGCTGCGTTATGCTGCGCGCGCCGGCACGTGATTGAAACTGTTGCTTCACACAAGACATCACCAGGAAATCGCCGATGCGTACCGTCAATGTTGCCGCCGCCCAGATGGGCCCGATCCAGAAAGCCGACAGCCGCGAGGCCGTGGTCGAGCGCATGATCGCGCTGATGGATGAGGCCAAGAGCAAGCGCGCCGACCTGATCGTCTATCCGGAACTGGCGCTCACGACCTTCTTCCCGCGCTGGTATGTGGAGGACCGGGCCGAGTTCGACAATTGGTTCGAGCGCGAGATGCCGAACGCGGCGACCCGGCCGTTGTTCGAGCGCGCGGCGCAGCACCAGATGGCGATGAATTTCGGGTATGCGGAGCTGACGCCGGACGGGCATCACTTCAACACCGCGATCCTGACCGACAAATCCGGCAAGATCGTCGGCAAATATCGCAAGATCCATTTGCCCGGCCATGTGGAATACGACACCAAGCGCTCGCATCAGCATCTGGAGAAACGCTATTTCGAGCCGGGCGATCTCGGCTTCAATGTCTGGCGCGAGCTCGGCGGCATCATCGGTATGGCCATCTGCAACGACCGGCGCTGGCCGGAGACCTATCGCGTGATGGGCTTGCAGGGGGTCGAGATGGTACTGATCGGCTACAACACCCCGTCCGTGAATGCGGAGAGGAGCGATGAGGGCGTCGAGAAACGCCTGTTCCACAACCGCCTCTCGGCGCAGGCCGGCGCCTATCAGAACGCGACCTGGGTGGTCGCGGTGGCCAAGGCCGGTAACGAGGACGGACACCCGCTGTTCGGCGGCAGCCTGATCGTCGATCCCAATGGCCAAATCGTCGCCGAAGCGAAGACGGAGGAGGACGAACTGCTGGTCCACCCTTGCGACCTCGATGCCACAAACTTCGGCAAGACCACGATCTTCAATTTCGCGCAGCATCGCCGTATCGAGCATTACGGTCTGATCACGAGCCAGACCGGCGCTGTGCCGCCGCCGGAGAAGTGATGTCGATGGCGGATAAGGGCACATCAGGTATTCCCCTGCGCGAGCTCGATCCGCGCGACCGCTACAAGCTGCTCTGCGGCGTGGTGGTGCCGCGGCCGATTGCGCTGGTGACGACGCTCGACGCGAACGGTGCGGTCAATGCCGCGCCGTTCAGCTTCTTCAACGTGTTCTCGGAGAGTCCGGCGCTGATCGTGCTCGGTCTCCAGCACAAGCCGGATCACAGCCCGAAGGACACCACCCGCAACATCCATCGCGACGGCGAGTTCGTCGTTCACATGGTGGACGAGGCGCTGTCGGGGGCGATGAACGACTGCGCGGTCGACTTTCCGTCCGGTGACAGCGAGGTCGTAGCGGCAGGCCTGGCGACCCTTCCCTCGATCGACGTGAAGGTGCCGCGCCTTGCCGCAGCACCCTTTGCGCTCGAATGCCGGCGCCACGTCGTGCTCAATTTTTCGCCCGATCGCGAGCTGCTGGTCGGCGAAGTGCTCCGGGTTCACGCCCGCGAGGGCCTCGTGGACGAGGCCAACATGTATGTCGACCTCGACGCCTACCGGCCGATCGGCCGCATGTTCGGCAATCTCTACACGACGCAGCGGGATACGTTTGCGCTTGTCCGCGAGAGCCACGCGCAATGGCTCGCGCGGCAGGACGCCAAAGAGCTGAAGGACGCCTAGTGATTCGAGAACTGCACCGTACCCAGCGCCATCGTGACGGCCGCCTGTGTCGGGTCGATCACGGCAATGCCGAGCGCGTCTTCCAGCGGGCGGCGGTGCCGCGCCATGCCGGCGCAGCCCATCACGATGGCACGGGCGCCGTCCTCGTCGCGCAGCGCGCGGCCGACATCGATCATTTTGGCGAGCGTGCCTTCGCCCGAGGCGGTTTCCGCGACGCTCATGTTGAGCGGCCGCTCGCCGGCGAGGCGTTCGGTCAGTCCCATTTGCCTGAGATAGCGCATGTGACGCGGGATCGAGCGCTGGGCGATCGCGATGACGCCAAACGTTTCTGCGCGGGCCAGCGCGGTCAGCACGCCGCATTCGGCGATGCCGAACACGGGCCGGTCGGTGCCTTCGCGGCAGACCTGAAGCCCGGGATCGCTGTAACAGGCGATGACAAAGGCAGCCGAGCTGTTGTCGCCCTCGACCAGCCGGCGCAACGGCATGGCGACGCCGTCGACATCGGCCTGGCTTTCAATGCCGAACGGGCCCTCGGCCAGCGTCTGGCAGACCAGCTCCGGCCCGCCTTCGAAGCCGAGCGGCTTCAGCGCGTCCTCCAGCCCCTGTGTGACAGCAGGGTTGGAGTTCGGATTGATGACGAGAATGCGCGGTCGGGACATGCTGGTCTTCCTGCAAAATTTCGATCACTTGGCTTGAGCCTATCATGGAGTGCCTCATGACTGAACCCGCTTACGATCTGATTATTCGCGGTGGGCGCGTCGCGACGACGACCGATGTCTTTGACGCCGATGTCGCCATCTCCGGCGAGACCATCGCCGCGATCGGGCGCGGGCTTCCGCCGGCGAAGCGCGAGATCGACGCGCGCGGGAAGCTCGTTCTACCCGGCGGCGTCGACAGCCACGCTCATATCGAGCAATTGTCCGCTGCCGGCATCATGAACGCCGACACCTTCGAGAGCGCGACCGTCTCGGCTGCCTTCGGCGGTACGACGACGGTGATCCCGTTTGCCGCCCAGCATGTCGGCATGAAGCTGCCGCAGGTGGTGGAGGATTATCACGCCCTCGCCAAGAAGGGCGCCGTGATCGACTACGCCTTTCACATGATCATTGCGGATGCGACCAAGGAAACAGTCGAGGAGCACATTCCGGCGCTGGTGAAGCAGGGCCACGCCTCGATCAAGATCTTCATGACCTACGACCGGCTCAAGGTCGACGACGAGCCGCTGCTGGACATTCTTCTGGCCGCGCGCCAGTCCGGCGCGATGCTGTGCGCCCATGCCGAAAACCACGGCATCATCGCCTGGATGGTGAAGCGGCTGCTCGCGCGCGGCTACACCATGCCGAAATATCACGCCGTCAGCCACGCCCGCGTCTCGGAGGCGGAGGCCTTCACCCGGCTGATCGGCATGGCGGCACTGATCGACCAGCCCATCATGATCTTCCACGTCTCGACAGCCGAGGGCGCCAAGGTGATCCGGGATTCGCGTGGGCAGGGGTTGAAGGTGTTTGCCGAAACCTGTCCGCAGTACCTGTTCCTGACCGCAGCGGATCTCGACAAGCCCGGTGCCGAGGGCGCCAAGTGGATGTGCAGCCCGCCACCGCGGACGCATGCCGACCAGGAGGCGCTGTGGCAGGCGCTGTCGCTCGGCGATCTCCAGACCATCTCGTCGGATCACGCGCCGTATCGTTACGACGAGACCGGCAAGCTGCGCGCCGGCCCAAATCCCAATTTCAAGCAGGTCGCCAACGGCCTGCCGGGACTGGAGCTGCGCCTGCCGCTGCTGTTTGACGCGATGGTCTCGAAAGGACGGTTGGGTCTGGAAAAATTCGTCGAGCTGACCTCGACCGCGCCGGCCAAGATCTACAATCTGCATCCGCGCAAGGGCTCGATCGCGATCGGCGCCGATGCCGATATCGCGATCTGGGATCCCGATCGCGAGACCGTGATCGCCGATGAGATGATGCACGACCTCGCCGGCTACACGCCGTTTGCGGGACGGAAGCTGAAGGGTTGGCCGGTGTCGGTGCTGTCGCGCGGCCGGGTGATCATCGACGGCAACAAGTGCCTCGCGAGCGCCGGCAGCGGCCAGTTCCTGGCACGCAGCGGCGGCGAGGCGGCCAAGCCCACCGGCCGGCTCGTGGCCGACATGGATCCTGAACGTAATTTCGGAGCGAAGCTACTGTGATGGCGGATCGCGCGCGATGAAAATCGTCATCTTCGGCGGCACCGGCTTTGTCGGCCTCAATCTCGCCGAGGTGCTGCTCGCGCGTGGGCATGACGTCACGCTGTATGATCGTGCAGAGTTGCCGCCATCCGCGCGGCGGTCTCTTGCCGGCTACGGCGCACGGCTCAAAGCCGTGCAGGGCGATATCACCGACGCCGATGCCATCGATGCCCTCATCGCCGAAGGCGTTGATGCGATCGTGCTTGGAGCCGCGATCACCGCCGGTGATGAATTGGAGAGAGCATCGACTGCGCGCGTTCTCGAAATCAACGTGATGGCGCAGATCCCGATCCTGCTCTCCGCGATCCGTCGTGGCGTGCGACGGGTCGTCAATCTCTCCTCGGCATCGGCCTATGGTGCTGCGGGTGCGCGGGTCGAGATTCTGGACGAGGACACGCCTTGCGATCCGGTCTCGTTCTACGCCATCAGCAAGTTTACCTCGGAGCGATCGGTGGCGCGTCATGCCGAGCTCTTCGGCGGCGATTTCCTGAGCGTGCGGCTGAGCGCGCTGTTCGGACCGTGGGAGCGACCAAGCTCTGTGCGCGACACGCCAAGCCTCCAGTTCCAGATCTTGGCCGCGTTCGCCCGCGGCGAGCCGGCGATCATGCCCGAAGTGGGCATGCGGGACTGGATCTACGCGCCGGATGCCGCCGAAGCCGTTGCACGGCTGATCGAGGCCGAGCGGCCGCGCCACCGGCTCTACAACGTCTCCAGTGGAGGGCTTTGGCCTGCGCTGCAATGGGGCGAGGCCTTTGCGGCGTTGCATCCCAGCCTGGAGTGCCGGCTCGCGGCGCCCGGCGAGAAGACCCTCATCAAGCTGCATGGGCCCCATCGCGCGCCGCTGTCGGTGAACCGGATGGCGGATGAATTCGGCTGGCGCGCGAGGTTCGGCTGCGCCGAGTCGGCGGTCGCGATGAGCGCCTGGTTGACGCAGCACAAGGAGTGGATCTGAGATGCGGCTGCAGGGGCGCACGGCCATCATCACAGGCGCAGGCTCCGGCATCGGCCGCGCCAGTGCAAAGCTATTCGCGGAAGAGGGCGCGCATCTCGCTCTGGTCGATCGCGATCCCGCGGGCCTTCAGGAAACGTTGAGCCTTGTGGGCGGAGCGACGGCGTATGTCGGTGACGTCGGCGACGCCAGCTTTGCCGAAACCGTCGTCGGAGACGTCATGGCGCGGCACGGTCGGCTCGATGTCATCATGACCGCCGCCGGCTTCTCCTGCGGCGGCACCGTGTTGACGACGAGCCCGGACGACTGGGATGCGGTGTTCCGCACCAATGTCGGCGGCACCTGGCTGTGGGCGCGGGCGGCCGTGCCGCAGATGCAGCGGCAGAACAGTGGCTCGATCATTACGCTGGCATCGCAGCTTGCGATTGCCGGCGGCAAGGACAACAGCGCCTATATTGCGGCCAAGGGCGCGATTATCAGCCTGACGCGGACGATGGCGGTGGATTTCGCGGCGGACGGCATTCGCGTCAACGCGATTGCGCCCGGTGCGATCGACACGCCGATGCTTCGCCGCAGCTTTGCCCGTCACGCCAATGCGGATGAGGTGCGGGAAACCTCCCGCAATCGCCACGCCATGAAGCGGTTCGGCCAGGCCGAGGAGATCGCGCAGACTGCGCTGCACCTCGCCAGCGATGCGTCCTCGTTCACGACCGGCACGGTGATGGTGGTCGACGGAGGCTGGCTCGCGGCATGAGCAATGCGCTGACAGAGCTCGAAGTGAACGTTCGCGCCGATCTCGCCCGGATTGCGCATCCCGGTGCCGCCTGGCTCGAACCGAAGACAGGACCGGACGGCAAGCCGACGCTGGATGTGCTCGTGATCGGCGCCGGCCAATCCGGCATCGCCATCGGCTTCGGCCTGATGCGCTCCCGCGTCAGCAACATCCTGCTGCTCGACAAGGCCGAGGAGGGGAAGGAAGGCCCGTGGCTCACCTATGCCCGCATGCCGACGCTGCGCAGCCCGAAGGACTATACGGGACCAGACCTCGATATTCCGAGCCTGACCTATCAGTCCTGGCACGAGGCCCGCTTCGGCAAGGAAAGCTGGCAGACGCTGAATCTGATCCTGAGGGAGCACTGGGCCGAGTATTTGCTCTGGCTGCGACGTACGATCGCATTGCCGGTTCGGAACGGCTGCGAGCTCCTGGAAATCCGGCCGGCGGCGGATGGTTTGCTAGCTGCACGCGTGAAACGTGGCGATGGCGTCGAGACGCTCCATGCGCGCAAGATCGTGCTGGCGACGGGGCAGGAGGGGATGGGAAACTGGATGATCCCCGAGCCGCTGAGCCATCTGCCCATGAGCTCGGTCGCAACTGTCGCAGATGACATCGATTTCGAAAACCTTCGCGGCAAGCGCGTCGCCGTGATCGGCGCCGGCGCATCTGCCTTCGACAATGCGGCAACCGCGCTGGAAGCGGGCGCGGCGGAGGTGCATCTGCTGTGTCGTCGGGCGCAGATCCAGCTGATCCAGCCCTATCGCTGGCTGACGTTTCGCGGCTTCCTCCGCCATCTCAGCGATCTCGATGATGCCTGGCGCTGGCGCTTCATGCGCACCATCCTCGAGATGCGCGAAGGCTTTCCGCAGCCGACCTATGATCGCTGTGCGCGCCATGCCAATTTCACATTGCACGAGGGCGCTCCGCTTGAGGCCGCGCGCGAGACCGGCAAGGGCATCGAATTGCAGACGCCGCGCGGCGTCATCGCGGCCGATTTCGTCATCTGCGGCACCGGCATCGACATGGATTTTTCTGGACGTGGCGAGCTGCGCACATTTGCCGGCAATATCGCAACCTGGGCCGACCGCTACCATCCCCCGGAGAGCGAACGCAGCGCGCGGCTCGGCCGCTTTCCCTATCTCGCCGACGACTACGCCTTCACCGAGCGTGTCGCGGGCGGGACGCCGTGGATCTCGAATATCCATCTTTTCGCCATCGCCTCCACCATGAGTTTTGGCCCTTCGGGATCGTCGATCAACGCGATGACGACCGCAGTGCCGAAGCTGGTCAATGGCCTGACGCGCGGCCTGTTCCGCGCCGATGTCGAACGGCACTGGGCCTCGCTCCGCGCCTATGACGTGCCGCAGGCCGTGGTCACGCGGCCAGCGCGAAACATGGAGGAATCGCGATGATTGTCCATGCGCCGCCGCGACAAAGCGTCCGCAAGAGCGCATCATGAGACTGGCGCGCAACTTGCTTCTTTCTTAACCTGTCCTGCTGGCGTTCCTGTCGAGAATTTTGGGGAAAACAAATGCGTTTTGTGTCTTTCAGGTCGGCATCCTCCGTGCTCGCCACCACCGCGTTGTTGCTCGTCGCCACCGCGCCCTCGCAAGCGCAGACCAGGGCCGAGACGTTGCGCTATGTCACCGGCGCGTCCGTCAACACCCTTGATCCCAACATCCCGGGCTCGACGCGCGAATCCTTCGCGCTGAGCATGAGCACCTACGACCGCCTTGTCGCGTTCGGCCGCAAGCAGCTCAACGGCAAATGGGTGTTCGATCTCGACAAGATCACCGGCGAGCTCGCCGAATCCTACGACGTCAGCCCGGACGGACTGAAGCTGACGTTCCGTCTGCGCAAGGATGCCAAGTTCCAGGACGGCTCGCCCGTGACTGCCGAGGACGTCAAATGGTCGCTCGATCGCTGCGTCACCGCGCCGATCCTCGGCAAGGCGCAATTGCTGACGGGATCGCTGACGTCGGCCGACCAGTTCAAGGTGATCGATCCCCTCACGATCGAAGTGACGCTGCCGAAGCCTGACAAGCTCGCGCTGCCCAATCTCGCCACGGTCTACCCGCTGATCATCAACTCGAAGGTCGCCAAGGAGCACGCGACCCCGGAAGATCCCTGGGCCACGGCGTGGCTGAAGGAGCACACCGCCGGCAGCGGCGCTTACGTGATCGAGAGCTTCAAGCCTGGCGAGCAGGTGATCATCAAGCGCAACGAGGACTGGAACCGCGGCTCGCCCGGCAAGCCGGCGTTCTTCAAGCGCGTGATCGTGCAGTCCGTGCCGGAGCCCGCGACCCGCGCCAATCTGGTCGAGCGCGGCGACGCCGATCTCGTCGTCGATCTCCAGGCCAGCGACGTGCAGTCGCTCGAGGCCAAGGGCAAGCTCAAGGTGATCTCGACGCCGCAATACAATTCGATCACCTTCGTCTCGATGAACAACCAGATCCCGCCCTTCGACAACGTCAATGTCCGCCGCGCCGTCGCATTCGCGCTGCCCTATGAGGACATGTTCAAGGCTGCCCTGTTCGGCCGCGGCGCGCCGCTGTTCGGTGCGACTTGGCCGGATGGCAAGCCGCTGAACGGGATCTATCCGTTCCAGGCGCCGGTGAAGACCGATCTCGACAAGGCGAGGGAATATTTGAAGGCCGCTGGACTCCCGGAGGGTTTTTCGACCACCTTCAGCTTCAACGTCGGCCAGGCCTCGACCGCGGAGCCGATGGCGGCGCTCGTGAAGGAATCGCTTGCCAAGATTGGGATCAAGGTCGACATCCAGAAGCTGCCGGACGCGCAGATGTCGACGCAGATCAACGAGAAGAAGCTGCCCTTGTTCACGGAAGGCATCGTCGCCTGGCTGCCCTCGACCGATTACTTCTACCGCAACTTCTACACCGGCAATCAGCGCTGGAATTACAGCTCGATCAACAATCCGGAGCTGGCGACGATCGCGCAGGAAGCGCGCTTCGAGCCCGACAAGGCCAAGTACGAGGAGGATGGCCGCAAGCTCAATGCGATCCATTTCAGCGAGATGCCGCAGATCCCGCTGTGGCAGCCGAACCAGGACGCCGTGATGGCTTCGTCGATCGAGGGCTATACCTACGAGTTCCATCGTCAGGTCGACTATCGCGACGTCAGCCGCAAGTAATCTCGACATGCAAGGGCTCTGAGTGGTGATGACCGGTTTTGGTGCGACGGTGGTGCGGGCGGGAAGGCGGCTTCTGTCGTCGCTGCCGGCATTGTTCGGCGTGCTGGTCTTCACCTTTCTGCTGATGCGGGTCCTCCCCGGAGATCCCGCGGTATTCTTCGCCTCGGGGCCCAATGCCGGCAAGGAGGAGATCGAGCAGATCCGCAAGCAGATGGGGCTCGACAAGTCGGTGCCGGAGCAGCTCGTGTTTTATCTGTCCGATATCGGCCGCGGCAATCTTGGCCGCTCCATGATGACGGGACAGCCGGTCCTGAAGGACCTTCGCGAACGGCTGCCGGCCTCGCTGGAGTTGACCTTCACGGCGCTCCTGATCGCGCTGATCGCGGCGGTGCCGCTCGGCGTGGTCGCAGCCCTGAAACCGGGATCGCTGGTCGATCACGGCGTGCGGCTGTTCTGCGCGCTCGGCGTCTGCGTGCCGACCTTCGTCTCGGGCCTGCTGCTGATCTATGTCTTCTACTATCTGCTCGGTCTTGCGCCTGATCCGACCGGGCGGATCGACGTCTTCACCTCGCTGCCGCCGCAGCGCACCGGCTTCCTGTCGGTCGATTTCCTGCTCACGGGCGACATCGAGGGCTGGTGGGCGGCCTGCAAGCAGCTGATCCTGCCGGCGGTGAGCATGGCACTGTTCGTCATCGCGCCGCTGGCGCGGATCACGCGTGCCTCGATGCTGGTCTCGCTCGGCAGCGATTTCGTGCGCACCGCGCGCTCGGTCGGCTTGTCCTGGCAGAAGGTCGTCGTCACCTATGCGCTGCGCAATGCGATCCTTCCCGTCATCACCATTGCCGGCATCGTGTTCTCGACCATGCTTGGCGCGAACGTCCTCGTGGAGAAGGTGTTCTCCTGGCCGGGCGTCGCCTCCTATGCGCTCGACGCGCTGCTGTCGTCCGACTATGCGCCGGTGCAGGGTTTTGTGCTGCTGATGGCTGGCATCTTCGTGCTGGTCAATCTCGTGGTCGACATCTGCTACGGCATCGCCGATCCCAGGGTGTCGATCGGATGACCAGCGCAACCCTCCGCCATTCGGTCTGGATTTTGCGCGGCAACCCGCTGACCGGCGTCGCCGCGGCCGGTGTCCTGCTGTTTGTCCTGGTCGCGATCTTCGGACCGTGGCTCGTGCCCTATGATCCCGTCGTCTCCAATGTCTCGGAAGCCCTGCAGCCGCCGAGCGCGGCGCATCTTGCCGGCACCGACCAGCTTGGGCGCGACGTGTTCAGCCGCCTCGTCGTTGCGGCCCGGCTCGATCTCGCCATCGCGGTCTCGGCGGTCGGCATCTCCTTCGTGATCGGCGCCGTCGTCGGCTCCTTCTGCGGCTATGCCGGCGGCAGGCTCGACCGCTCGGTCGGCCGCTTCGTCGACGTCATGATGGCCTTTCCGCTGTTCGTTCTGGCGATGGCGATGGTTGCAGCCCTCGGCAACCGGATCGAGAATATCGTGATCGCAACCGCGATCATCAATCTTCCTTTCTACATCCGCTTCGCGCGCGCCGAGGTCAACGTCCGGCGCAATGTCGGCTGGGTGGAGGCGGCGCGTTCCTGCGGCGAGAGTCATTTCTCGGTGGTGCTGCGCTTCCTGCTGCCGAACATCCTGCCGGCGATGGCGGTGCAGATCTCGCTCAATCTCGGCTGGGCGATCCTGAACGCCGCCGGCCTGTCCTTCATCGGCCTTGGCGTCAAGCCGCCGACGCCGGAATGGGGCATCATGGTCGCGGAGGGCGCCCGCTTCATCTCGACGGGGCGATGGTGGCTGGTGGCCTTCCCGGGCCTCGCGTTGATGATGGCCGTGCTGTGCTTCAATCTCCTCGGTGACGGGATGCGGGACATTCTCGATCCGCGCATGCGCACATGAGCGGGGACTTGCTCAGGATCGACAACCTCCACGTCGCATTCTCGACGCGACGAGGGATGGTCGAGGCCGTGCGCGGCGTGACGCTCACGGTCGAAGCCGGGGAGGTGCTTGGCCTCGTCGGCGAAAGCGGATCGGGCAAGTCGGTGACCGGTTTTGCCACGACGCGGCTGCTCGATGCAGCCGGGCGCGTCACTGGCGGAAAAATCCTGTTTCGCGGCCAGGACGTCACAAAACTCAGGGGCGACGATCTCCGTCAGCTCCAGGGCGCCGCGATGTCGATGATCTTCCAGAACCCGCGGGCGGCGCTCAATCCGATCCGGGCGATCGGCCTGCAGATCGCGGACGCGATTCTCACGCACAAGCGGATATCGAAGGACGCCGCCCGTGCCGAGGCGCTGGAGCTGTTGCGCGCCGTCCAGATCCGCGATCCCGAAACCCGGATGAACGCCTATCCGCACGAACTCTCCGGCGGCATGTGCCAGCGCGTCATGATCGCGATTGCGATTTCCTGCAATCCCGCGCTGTTGATCGCCGATGAGCCGACAACCGGGCTCGACGTCACCACGCAGAAGGTGGTGATGGACCTCCTGGCGGAGATTGCCGCCGCGCGCGGCATGGCGACGATCCTGATCACGCACGATCTCGGCCTCGCGGCGCGATATTGCCGCCGCATCGCCGTGATGGAGCGCGGCCGCATCGTCGAAGAGGCAAGCCCGAGGACGCTGTTCGGCGCGCCGCAGCACGCCTATACCAGGCGTCTGGTGGCGGCGTCGCCGACTGCGACCTCCCAAATCGAAGACCTCGTGACGGAAGAGGAGCGGGAAGGCTACGCGGCCGTCGTCAGCAGGCCCAGGCAGGAGCCCGTTCACGGGACGCCGCCGCTGCTGGAAGTGCGCAAGCTCGCAAAACGCTTCGACGAGGGCGCCGCGGCGGTGGCGGACTTCTCCATGACGATGGCCGGCGGCGAGAGCGTCGGCCTCGTTGGCGAATCCGGCTCCGGCAAGAGCACGACGTCGCGCATGATCTGCCGCCTGATCGATCCGAGCGAGGGCGAGATCGTGTTCGACGGGCAGTCGATCGGCCACGTGGCGTCGCGCGACTTTCACCGCTCGCGCTTCCGCAAAGACATCCAGATGGTCTTCCAGGACCCGAACGAGAGCCTCAATCCGCGCTTCACCGCCTTCGACTGCATCGCCCATCCCCTGATGCGGCTCGATCGTATGCGTGGAGGCGATGCGCTGCGCAGGCGGGTGGAAGACTGCGCGGAACGTGTAGGGCTGCCGCTGGATCTGTTGCCGCGCTTTCCGCATCAGCTCTCCGGCGGCCAGAAGGCCCGCGTCGGCATCGCCCGCGCCATCGCCTGCCGGCCGCGGCTCCTGGTGCTGGACGAGCCGACCGCTGCGCTCGATGTCTCCGTGCAAGCGGTGGTACTGCAACTGCTGGACCGCCTGCGGCGCGAGAACGACATCGCACTGCTGTTCGTCAGCCACGATCTCAACGTGGTGCGCATGCTTTGCGACCGCACCATCGTGCTGCGCAATGGCGGCATCGTGGAGCAGGGCGAGAGCCGGGCGCTTTTCGACAATCCCAAGACCGACTACACGCGCAAGCTGGTCGAGGCGATCCCGCATATCGAGACCGGGCCAGTGCTGGCGGCCGCGCTTTGAGGTCTCGACCGGTCCAAATGGTGCGGATATCCCGCTGGCGAAGGTCCGGTTAGTGGCATACCATTTGCTCGCCAATGAGCTCTGGTTTCACCTGTTCTTGGCCAACGATGGCCGGCATCACGGCACTATTGGGAGGATTTCATGGATCGCAGGACCGTATTGAAGGGATTGGCCGGCGCAGGCGGTCTGGCATTGAGCGGCCTTTCGGCCCCGGCGATCGCACAAGGCGCCTCCGCGCGCACCCTGCGCTTCGTGCCGCAAGCAAACCTCGCCAATTTCGACCCGATCTGGGGCACGCAATATGTCGTGCGCAATGCCGCCGCGCTGGTCTGGGATACGCTCTACGGCGTCGATTCCTCGCTGCAGCCGCAGCGGCAGATGGTCGAATCCGAGGAAGTGACCGACGACGGCACCACCTGGACGTTCAAATTGCGACCGGGACTCAAATTCCACGACGGCGAGCCGGTGCTGAGCAAGGACGTCGTTGCGAGTCTCACCCGCTGGGCGGCACGCGACCCGATGGGGCTGATGCTCAAGGCGCTGCAACAGGAACTCACCGCTGTCGACGACCGCACCTTCAAATGGGTGCTGAAGCAGCCATTCCCGAAGATGCTCTATGCGCTTGGCAAGAACAACTCGCCTTGCGCCTTCATCATGCCGGAGCGCATTGCGCAGACCGACCCGTTCAAGCAGATTGGCGATTATGTCGGCTCGGGGCCGATGAAGTTCGCCAAGGGTGAATGGGTCCCCGGTGCGAAAGCCGTGTTCGAAAAGTTCGCCGACTATGTGCCGCGGCAGGAGAAGGCGTCGTGGCTCGCCGGCGGCAAGCAGATGCTGCTCGACCGCGTCGAATGGATCGTGATGCCCGATCCGGCGACCGCCGCGGCCGCGTTGCAAAACGGCGAGATCGACTGGTGGGAGAACCCGATCGCGGACCTTGTCCCGATCCTGAAGAAGAACAAGAACATCAGCGTCGACATCGGCGATCCGCTCGGCAATGTCGGCTCGTTCCGCATGAACTTCCTGTATCCGCCCTTCAACGACGTGCGAGCGCGGCGCGCAGTGCTGATGGCGATGAGCCAGGAAGACTATATGCGTGCGCTCGTCGGCGACGACAATTCGCTGTGGAAGTCGCTGCCCGGCTTCTTCACGCCCGATACGCCGCTCTACACCGAGGCGGGCGGCGAGGTCCTGAAGGGCAAGCGCGATCTCGACGCTGCCAAGAAGCTGCTCGCCGAGAGCGGCTATTCCGGCCAGCCGGTGACGTGCCTGGTGGCGCAGGACCAGCCGATCACCAAGGCGTTCGGCGATGTGACCGCCGATCTCCTGAAGAAGCTCGGCATGAATGTCGATTTCGTCGCGACCGATTGGGGCACGGTCGGCTCCCGCCGCGCGCAGAAGACGCCACCCGGGCAGGGGGGCTGGAACATGTTCCACACCTGGCATGCGGGTTCGGACTGCATCAATCCGGCGCCCTACACCGCCATTCGCGCCAACGGCGACAAGGCCTGGTTCGGCTGGCCCAACAGCCCCGGCACCGAGAAGGAGGTTACGTCCTGGTTCGAGGCCAAGAACCTCGACGAGGAGAAGGCCGCGGTCGCCCGCCTCAACAAGGTCGCGCTCGAGGACGTCGTCTACGCGCCGACCGGCTTCTTCCTCAGCTACACGGCCTGGCGCAAGAACGTCTCCGGCATCACGAAAGGACCGCTGCCGTTCTTCTGGGGCGTGTCGAAATCCGCATGACCCTGCGCTGAAACCAGATGCTCTCCTACATCCTCCGGCGTATCGCCTCGACCTTGCCCGTGATGGCGATCGTCGCGCTGTTCGTGTTCAGCCTGCTCTACATCGCGCCGGGGGATCCCGCCGTGGTGATCGCGGGCGATCAGGCAAGTCCGGAGGATGTGGAGCGCATCCGTCAGAGCCTCGGCCTCGATCGGCCCTTCCTGATCCAGTTCGGCAGCTGGGTCTGGCGCATTCTGCACGGCGATCTCGGCACCTCGATCTTCACCAATTTGCCGGTCTCGACGATGATCGGGCAGCGTCTCGGACCGACGCTGTCGCTGATGATGGTCACGCTCCTGCTCACGATCGTGGTCGCGGTGCCGCTCGGCGTGCTGGCGGCCTGGAAGGCGGGAAGCCTGATCGACCGGGCCATCATGGCCTTTGCCGTGTTCGGCTTCTCCCTGCCGGTCTTCGTCGTCGGCTATGTCCTCGCCTATATCTTCGCGCTGGAGCTCGAATGGCTTCCCGTGCAGGGCTATACGCCGCTCGCCCAGGGCGTCTGGCCCTGGCTGCAAAACCTGATCCTGCCGTCGATCGCACTCGGCTGTGTCTACATCGCACTGATCGCGCGTATCACGCGGGCCACCATGCTCGAAGTGCTGCAGCAGGATTATATCCGCACCGCGCGCGCCAAGGGCCTCGGGCAGGGCGGCATCCTGTTCGTCCACGCGCTGAAGAACGCGGCGGTGCCGATCATCACGGTGATCGGGATCGGCATCGCGCTCCTTATCGGTGGCGCGGTCGTCACCGAGAGCGTGTTCGCGATTCCCGGCCTCGGCCGGCTCACGATCGACGCGATCCTGCGCCGCGATTATCCCGTCATCCAGGGCATCGTGCTGCTGTTCAGCTTCGTCTACGTCCTCGTCAATCTGATGATCGACGTCATTTATACGCTCGTTGACCCGAGGATCCGCTATTGACCGACACGACCGTCAATCCGCAGGCGCTGCCGGCCGGCTTCGTCCTCGCGCCGCAACTGCCGGAGATTCTTCGGCCCGTCGTGATCCGGCGCGGCTTCATCGGCCTGCTGCGGGGGCATCCCACCGTCGCCATCGGCGGCACGTTGCTGCTGATTCTGGTCCTGATTGCGATCTTCGCACCTTATCTTGGAACGGTGGATCCGACCGCACTTGCGCCGGCCAAGCGCACCCGCGCGCCGTCGGCGCTTTACTGGTTTGGCAGCGACGTCCTCGGCCGCGACATCTATTCGCGCGTGCTGTTCGGCGCGCGGGTCTCGCTCACGGTCGGACTGTCAGTTGCGATATGCGCGTCCGCGGTCGGTCTTGCCATCGGCATCGTCTCCGGCTTCATCCGCTGGGCCGACGGCATCTTGATGCGCTTCATGGATGGCCTGATGTCGATCCCGCCGATTCTGCTGGCGATCGCGCTGATGGCGCTGACACGCGGCAGCGTCGGCAACGTCATCCTGGCCATCACTGTCGCCGAAATTCCACGCGTCTCGCGCCTGGTGCGCAGCGTCGTGCTGTCGCTGCGCGAGCAGCCTTATGTGGATGCGGCGGTCGCCTGCGGCACGCGTACGCCGATGATCATCCTGCGCCACATCCTGCCCAACACGCTGGCGCCGATGCTGATCCAGGCGACTTACATTTGCGCCAGTGCGATGATCACGGAGGCGATCCTGTCCTTCATCGGCGCGGGGACGCCACCGACCATTCCGTCCTGGGGCAACATCATGGCCGAGGGGCGGGCGCTGTGGCAGGTCAAGCCCTACATCGTGTTCTTTCCGGCGGCCTTCCTGTCCGTCACCGTGCTCGCCGTCAATCTGCTCGGCGATGGCCTTCGCGATGCGCTCGATCCGCGCATGGCCAAGAGCCTCTGATGTTTCGAGGCTGATCCCGATGGCGCTGCTTGAAGTCGAGAATTTGCAAACCCACTTCCGCACGCCCAGCGGCATCAACCGCGCGGTCGAAGGCGTGTCGTTCCATGTCAACAAGGGCGAGACCCTCGCCATCGTCGGTGAGTCCGGCTGCGGCAAGTCGGTGACCTCGATGTCGCTGATGCGGCTGATCCCGGAACCGCCGGGCAGGATCTCCGGCAGCATCCGCTTTGCGGGCAAGGACCTGCTTCAGCTGTCGGATCGCGAGATGCGCGCGATCCGCGGCAACGACATCTCGATGATTTTTCAGGAGCCAATGACCAGCCTCAACCCGGTCCTGACCGTCGGGCGTCAAATCCGCGAAACGCTGATGATCCACCAGGGCCTGGACAAGCAGGCCGCGGAGGCACACGCGATCGAGATGTTGATTCTGGTCGGCATTCCCGAGCCGAACCGTCGCGTGCGCGAATATCCGCATCAGCTCTCCGGCGGCATGCGCCAGCGTGTCATGATCGCCATTGCACTCGCCTGCAATCCCAAGCTGCTCATTGCCGACGAGCCGACCACAGCCCTCGACGTGACGATCCAGGCGCAGATCCTGAAGCTGATGCTGGATCTCAAGCACCGGGTTGGCGCGGCGATTATCCTGATCACCCATGATCTCGGTGTCGTCGCTGAGATCGCCGAGCGCGTCATGGTCATGTATGCCGGCCGTAAGGTCGAGGAGGCGCCGGTGGCGGACCTGTTCCGATCGCCGCGTCATCCCTATACGCAGGGCCTGCTCGGTGCAGTGCCGCGGCTCGGCTCGTCGCTGACCGGCACCGCGAGACGGCTGGCAGAGATCCCGGGGCAGGTGCCCGATCTGCGCAAGCCCATCGTCGGCTGCGTCTTCGCCGGACGTTGCGCGCTCGCGACCGATCTGTGCCGGCAGTACGCGCCGGGGCTCGAAGAGAAGGGGCCACGTCACGTTGCGGCCTGCCACTATGCGGCCAAGGGAGCGGTCGCGGCATGAGTCCCCCGCTGCTCCAGGTCAACGACCTCAAGAAGCATTTCCCGGTCAAAAAGGGCCTGTTCAGCCGCAAGTCCGAATGGGTCTATGCGGTGGACGGCGTGTCGTTCGAGATCGCGCGCGGCGAGACGCTCTCGCTGGTCGGCGAGTCCGGCTGCGGCAAATCGACGGTCGGCCGTGCGATCCTGCGCCTGTTCGACATCACGGCAGGGCAGGTCATCCTCGACGGCCAGCGTATCGACGACGCCCATCCGAGCACGATGCGCCAGATGCGCCGCCGCGTGCAGGTGGTGTTCCAGGACCCGTTCTCGAGCCTCAATCCGCGCATGCGCGTGCGCGACATCCTAGCCGAGCCGATCCGCAATTTCGGCCTCGCCAAATCCGCGATCGATCTCGAGACCCGCGTGACGGCGCTGATGGATACCGTGCGCCTGCCGCGCGAGGCGCTGAACCGCAGGCCGCACGAATTCTCCGGCGGGCAGCGCCAGCGCATCGGCATCGCGCGGGCGCTCGCCGCCGAGCCCGAGCTGATCGTCTGCGACGAGGCGGTCTCGGCGCTCGACGTCTCGGTCAAGGCCCAGATCGTCAATCTGCTGCAGGATCTCCAGCGCGAGTTCGGCCTGGCGCTGCTGTTCATCAGCCATGATCTCGCGATCGTCGAGCACATGACCCATCGCGTCGCGGTGATGTATCTCGGCAAGATCGTCGAGGTGGCGCCGCGCTACGAGATCTTCGCCGCGCCAAAGCATCCTTACACCAAGGCATTGCTCTCGGCGGTCCCGCTGCCCGAGCCGGGGGCCCAACGCAATCCCATCATCCTCAAGGGCGACGTGCCGAGCCCGATCAACCCGCCGAGCGGGTGCCGCTTCCACACCCGTTGCCCGCTCGTGTTCGATCGCTGCCGGACCGAGGAGCCGACATTGCGCGCGGCTGGACCCGAGCAGTGGGTGGCCTGTCATCTCGAAGATGGGGCGACGGTGATGAGCGGCTAGCGTTAGGCCGGCGGCAAACCTTTCGACAATCGGGTGAGGATGGCACTCTGCTCCTGTTTTGCCCGACGAGTCAAAGACGTTTGCGACGAAAATTCGTGTGTAAAAACAACGGCGTTCTACTGTGCATGGGGTTGTTTTCGCGTTTTTTGTTGAGTCGCCTTCAACCTTGGCGGCGCAGGAAGCCCGTGATCGTGACCTTTTCCCAGATATCGGCAGCCGCAAACGGATCGGCGCGATTGAAAGCTTCGACGTCGCCACGGCCCGGCGCCTCGATCAGGAACAGGCTGCCGATCATGGTCGCGCCGTCGTCGGAGACCAGCGGCCCCGACATCACGATCTCGACGCCGAAGCGCGAGGTGTCGCTCAGGAAAGCCTTGTGGGCGTCGTAATGGGCGAGCCGGGTCGGTAGCGCGCCGGCGCGGTCGAGGGCGTGAATGGCGAACAGCATGATGGTCTCCGTTTATGTCTCGTTTTCTTGGGACGGCCGCGACCGCGGCCGTCCGGGCTTATCGTGATGCTCGGTTACTTGCCGCCGAGCTTGCTGGCTTCCTCGAAAGTCGGGCAGCTCCGTTGCTCCAGCGGCACGTCGAACGGCTGGTAATTGTCCTTGGTGATGACGGTCGGCTTCAGCACGATCTCGGCGATGACGGGCTGGTTGCGCAAAGAACGGATCGCCATCATGGTGCCAAGGCAGCCCTGGAAAAATCCGTTGTAGTCACCGCTCGCGAGCAGCTTGCCGGACTTGATTGCGTCGATCGCTTCCTTGGTGCCGTTGATGCCGATCACCTGCGCCTTGCGGTTGGCGCCGTCGAGCGCCTCGATCGCGCCGACCGCCATGGCGTCGTTGGCGGCGAGCACGCCGTCGATCTGCGCGTTCGACTGCATCAGATTCTCCATCACCTGGAGCGCCTGGAGCCGCTGGTAATTGCCGGGCTGCGAGGCCAGCAGTTTTGCACCGGCATTTTCCTTCAGCGCGTCGTTGAAGCCGCGGACGCGGTCGACATTGGTCAGCGAACCCTTGACGCCCTCGATGATGACGATGTTGCCCTTGCCGCCCAAGGTCTTGAGCAGGAAGCGCGCGGTCTCGAGCCCGAGGCTGTAATCGTCGGCGCCGACGAAGGACAGGAACTTGCCGCCAGCCGAGCGATCGGTGATGTTGACGACGGGGATCTTGGCTTCGTTGATCTTCTCGACACCCGGCACCATCGCCTTGTAGTCGACCGGCGTGAAGACGATGGCGCTCGGCTTCTTCACCACGACGTCCTCGATCTGGCTGAGCTGCTCGGGAATGCTGTCGGGCTTGGTCGGGATGTACTGCAGCGTCTTCGCGTTCAGCGTCTTCGCCATGTTGTCGGCGCCGACCCGCACCGTCTGGAAGAACGGATTGGTCTGGTTCTTGGTGAAGACGGCGATGGTCTCGCCGTCGGCTCGCGCTTGCGTGGTGAGCGCGGCCGCCATCAGCAGCGGCAGCGCCAAATAACCCAGTGTCTGTTTCATGTTGCCTCCATCCCTCATTTTGCTTGTTGGTCGTTCAAGAACTCATTGCGCGCGGCGCCGGGTCTTCATGTCGAGCCAGACCGCGAGAATGACGATGATGCCGGTGACCAGCGGCTGCCAGTTGGCGCTGACCGACAAGAGGTTCATGCCGTTCAGCACCAGCGTCAGGATCAATGCGCCGATGAAGGTGCCGAACACGGTGCCGACGCCGCCGAACAGCGAGGTGCCGCCGATCAGCACGGCGGCGATTGCGGGCAGCGTCAGGCTTTCGCCGATGTCGGCCTCGGCCGAATTGAGCCGCGACAGGAAGATGATCGAGGCGAGCCCCGCCATGGTGCCTGAGACGGCGTAGACCAGCAGCAGGCGGCGCGCGACCGGAATGCCGGAGAGCCGTGCCGCGACCGGATTGGCGCCGATCGCATAGATCTCCTGGCCCCAGATCGTTCGCTGCGCAAACAGCGTCCCGATTCCGAGGAACACCAGCAGCAGATAGACCGGGATCGGCAAGCCGAACAGATAGCCACTGCCGATCTGGCGAAAGCCTGCCGGAAAGCCGTGAAGGGTTTCGCCCGCCATGTACCAATAGGTGAGACCGTTCAGCACCCAGAGCATACCGTAGGTCGCGATGAAGGAGGGGATGCGCAGCGCGGTGACCATGACGCCGTTGAGGAGGCCAACGATGCCGCCGCAGGCAAGCCCGGTGAGGATGCCGAGCGCCGGCGAGCCGGTCTTGTGGATCACGGTCCCGGCGATGCAGGCGGACAGCGCGACATTGGCGCCGACGGAAAGATCGAGACCCGCGGTCAGCACCACCAGCGTCAGGCCGGAGGCGATGAAGAAGGTCAGGCTCGCCTGCCTGAGCACATTGAGGATATTGCCGAGGCTCAGGAAGGAATCGCTGAGCACGGCGAGCACCGCACAGATCAGCAGCGCCGCGAGCAGGCGATAGAATACCTGGATCGCGTCCTGTGACAGGAACGAGCGGGGCGGCGCGATGGCCTCTTTGCTGATGTCGGTCATGCGCGGCTCCGCAGGCCATCCAGGAACAGCGCGACGATGACGAGCACGCCGACGCTTGCGACCTGGACCGAGGACGGCAGTGAGATCAGGTTCAGCCCGTTGCGCAGCACGCCGACCGAGAGCACGCCGAGCACAGTGCCGAGCAGCCAGCCATTGCCGCGCTCGAACGACGTGCCGCCGACGGCGACGGCCGCGATCGCATCGAATTCGAGACCGAGGCCCGCGGTTGGATGCCCGGAATTCATTCGCGCCGTCATTAGCAGGCCGGCGATGCCGGCCATGGCGCCGCCGATCGCATAGACCGCGATCAGCAGCTTGTTGGGCGAGAGGCCGGCATAGCGCAGCGCCTCGCGGTTGCCGCCGAGTGCGAAGATATAGGTGCCGAAGCGGGTGTGATAGAGCAGGCCATGAAAGGCGGCGTAGGTCACCAGCGCCATCACGATCGGCACGGGGATGCCAAGGAGCGTCGCCGAATAGATGTCGCGCACGCTGTGGGGGATGCCGACGACGCTCTGGCCGTCGCTGACGATCAGCGACAGGCCCTGCGCCATGCCGAGCGTGCCCAAGGTCGCAACGAACGGCGGGATGCCCACGATCGCAACCAGCCAGCCGTTGGCGAAGCCGAACGCCGCGCCGACGAGGAGCCCGGCACCGAGGCCGAGCAACATCGAATGGGTCGCGAGCGAGACGATGGCGACGCAGAGCGAGGTCAGCGTCAGCACCGCGCCCATCGACAGGTCCAGCCCCTCGGTCATGATGATCAAGGTCATCGGCAGCGCGAGCATGGTCAGGATCGTCGACTGCACCAGCACGTTGGAGAGGTTGGCGACCGACAGGAAGCCGGGCGCGATCGTACTGAACAGCGCGATCAGCAGCACCAGCACGATGGCAACGCCGGGAATGCGTTGCAGCGGATTCGGTTGAGAGACGACCGCGGCCTCACGCATGATGCATCCCCAGTCGCACGATGTTCTCCTCGGTCAGCTCGTTGCGCGCGAGGTGCCCGGCGATGCGCCCCTCGCGCATCACATAGGCGCGGTCGCAGACATGGCAGATCTCGACCTGTTCGGACGAAATCATCAGCGCCGCCGCGCCTTCTGCGACAAGGCGGTCGATGAGTGCAAAGATTTCGGCCTTGGCGCCAATGTCGATGCCCCTGGTCGGCTCGTCGAAGATGAAGAGTTTCGAGCCGGCGGCGAGCCACTTGCCGATCACGACCTTCTGCTGATTGCCGCCCGAGAGCAGACCGACGATCTGGCGCGCGCTGGGCGTCGCAATGCGTAGCTGACGGATCAGGCCGTCGGCGGTACGCTGCGCGCTGCGTTGATCAAACAGACCGCTCGGGAACAGCTTTCGCAGCGCCGACACCACCAGATTATCCCCCACCGACCGCAACAGCGCGAGGCCCTCGCTCTTGCGGCTCTCCGGGATCAGCGCGATGCCGCGGCGGGCGGCGAGATCAGGCTCGCCGGAGATAGTCTTGCCATCGAAGACGATCTCGCCTGATGTCACGGGATCGGCCCCGAAGATCGCGCGCGCGACCTCGCTACGACCCGAGCCGACCAGCCCACAGAGGCCGACGATCTCGCCACGGCGCACCTCGATGTTGACGTCGGAGATTCCGCTGGTGGCGCTCAGGCTCTTGACCTCCAGCAGCACTTCGCCGGGCTTGTCGGCAAAATTGCGCGGATAGGTCATATCGACATTGCGACCGACCATCATGCGGACGAGCTGGTCCGGCGTAACGTCGGCCGGGCGAACGCCGTCGATGCGACGACCGTCGCGCAGAACGGTGATGCGGTCGCCGAGCGCGAATACCTCCGCCATGCGGTGCGAGATGTAGACGATGGAGACGCCGTCGGCCTTCAGCCGCCCGATCAGCGCGAACAGCAGCTCGGTCTCCCGATCGGACAGCGCTGCGGTCGGCTCGTCCATCACGAGGATCCGCGCGTTCTGGCTGATCGCTTTGGCGATCTCGACCATCTGCTGCTGCGCCACTCCCAACTTGTCGACAATGGTGGAGGGATCGATGTCAAACCCGATCGTGCCGAGCACGCGCGCCGCGTCGGCCAAGATCCTGCGGCGGTCGATGGTGCCGGGGATGCGGCCCTTCGGCTCGCGGCCAAGAAAAATGTTCTGGGCGATATCGAGATGGGGCACCAGCGAGAATTCCTGGAAGATCACGGCAATGCCGAGCTTCTGCGCGTCCGCGGCCGAATTGATCGCGACCGGCTCGCCCTTGTAGTAGAACTCACCTGCATCGGCGCGGTAGGCCCCGCACAGCACCTTCATCAGGCTCGACTTGCCGGCGCCGTTCTCGCCCAGCAGCATATGAACTTCGCCGGGAAAGACGGCAAAGGACACGTCATCCAGCGCCTTGACGCCGGGAAACTCCTTGCTGATGCCGCGCAGCTCCAGCAGCGGCGTGGGGGCGGCGGGCTCGACGGCCAATGCGGCGGTGCTCATGCGCGCGCTCCGCTTGCAAAGATCTTTCCGGGGTTCATCAGGCCATTGGGGTCGAGCGCGGTCTTGATCGACCGCATCACATCGACGGCCTCGCCGAGCTCATCAGCGAGATAATCGATCTTGCCGAGCCCGATGCCGTGCTCGCCGGTGCAGGTGCCGTCCATGGCAATCGCGCGGGCGACCATGCGGGCCTGGAGCGCCGTGGCGCCTTCGACTTCCTCCGGCCTTGCCGGGTCGATCAGGATCAGCATGTGGAAATTGCCGTCGCCGACATGGCCGACGATCGGCGCCGTAAAACCATGCTCCTCCGCGTCGCGCCGGGTTTCTGTGAGGCATTCCGCCAGCCGCGAGATCGGCACGCAGACGTCGGTGATCACGGCACGCGCGCCGGGGCGGAGGCCCAGGCCCGCATAGAGCGTGTTGTCGCGGGCGTGCCAGAGCCGGCTGCGGTCTTCCGGTGCCTTGGCCCAGGCAAAGCCATGGCCGCCATGGTCGGCGGCAACCGCCTGTGCGGCTTCGGCCTGCTCGGCGACGGAGGTCTCGGAACCATGGAATTCGAAGAACAGGGTCGGGGCTTCGCGATAGCCGAGCTTTGCGTAGGCGTTGATGCCGCGCATCATGACCTCGTCGAGCAACTCGATACGCGCGATGGGGATCGCCGACTGGATCACGGAGATCGCGGTGTCGACGGCGTCCTGCAGGGTGTCGAAGCTGCACACCGCGGCCGAGATCGCCTGCGGCACCGGATGTACCTTCAGCGTGATCTCGGTGAGGAGTCCGAGGGTGCCCTCGGCACCGACGAACATGCGCGTCAGGTCGTAACCGGCGGCTGACTTGCGCGCGCGCCGGGCGGTCCGAATCACGCGGCCATCGGCCAGCACCACCTCCAGCGCCATGACATTGTCCTTCATGGTGCCGTAGCGCACCGCCATGGTGCCGGAGGCGCGCGTGGACGTCATGCCGCCGATCGAGGCGTCGGCGCCGGGATCGATCGGAAAGAAAAGTCCGGTGCCGCGCAGCTCGGCATTGAGCTGCTTTCGGGTGATGCCGGGCTGCACCACGACATCCAGGTCGCTGTCGTGCACCGTCAGCACCTTGTTCATGCGTGCGAAGTCGAAGCAGACGCCGCCCGCGACCGCGGCCGCATTGCCTTCGAGCGAGGTCCCGGCGCCGAACGGCACGATCGGCATATTCGCGCCCGCGCACAGCTTGACGATCTCCGCGACTTCCTGCGTGGTTTCAGGAAAGACGACGATGTCGGGCGGCAGGTTGCGATAATGCGACTCGCTCTGCCCATGCTGATCGAGCACGCCACGCGCGACGCTTGCGCGCGGGCCGATCATGCTTGTGAGGCGATCGGCCAATATGCTCGTGCTGACCCGCGGTCCCATCCTTGCTCCCTGTCTGCCTTGTTGTCGGACTCTTGTCTGGTCCGCGATGTTCAGCTTATGCGGCTCTCGCGCTGCTCGCGACCTGCTTCAGGCCGAAATCATAGTTGAGATGAAAATACTCGTTGTCCACCATGCGACCATCGGGCGCACGACCGGGCGGGCACCGCACAAATTCGCGGATCAGGCTGTCCTTGACGCCGAATACCACGTCGGAGTCGAGATACTGGTCGCCGGCCACGAACACATGGGTCACGAGTTGCTCGAAGCCGGGCGCCGAGATCATGAAATGCACGTGTGCCGGGCGCCAGGGATGGCGGCCCTGGACCTCCAGCATGTCGCCGACCGTGCCGTCATGCGGGATCGGATAGGCAGCCGGCTTGATCGACCAGAAATTGAAGCGACCATTCTGGTCGGTGTGGAAGCGCGCCCGCATCGCGAGGTCGCCGATCTTGTCGAGCTGCTGCACGTCGTAATAGCCGTCATGGTCGGAATGCCAGACGTCCACGACGGCGCCGGCAAGCGGCCGTCCGTCGACGGTCGACACCGAGCCGGTGACGAGCATCGGATCGCCCTCCTTGGGACCGGAGATGTCCTCGCCGTTGTCTTTCTCGGGCGACGCCTGCACGAAGAACGGACCGAGCACCGTGGTCTCGGTCGCGCCTTCCGGCACCGGATGATTGATCGCGTCGACCAGCATGGAGACGCCGAGCGCGTCCGACAGCAGGATGAATTCCTGGCGCTTGTCGTCGCACATGTGACCGGTGCGGGTCAGGAAGTCGATCCCGTACTCCCATTCCTTCTGGGTGGGTCGCACCTCGCGGACGAAGGCATGGAGGTGGCGCACCAGCGCTTCGCTGACCTGCTTGATCCGCGGGTCGGTAGCGCCCGCGATCCGTTCCAGCACCGCGTCCGTGATCGTGTTCTCATTGAAATTGCGCATGGGTGCCTCCGTGGATCAGAGTTTGGGTTCGCCAAGCCCGGACAGCCGTTCCAGATGCTTGACGGTCGCGATGAAGTCGGCGTCGCCGTCGCCCTGCGCGACCAGCGAGCCATAGGTCTCGCGCACTTGGGCCGCGAGCTGAAGCGGCACGCCGACGGCGTGGCCGGCGCCGAGGATCAGGTCGAGATCCTTGGCCATCTGCCTGCAGGAGAAGGTCGAGTCGAAATCGCGGCTGCGCAGCGGCTCGGTCTTGTATTTCACCATCGGTGAGGCCACCGCGCTGTCGTCGAGAACCTTCAGAATGTCCTGCCAGCCGATGCCGCCCTTGCGCGCCAGCGCCAGGCTCTCCGCCATCATGGCGGCCGACACCGCAATCATCAAATTGACCGCAAGCTTGGCATATCGCGCTTCCTCGCCGGGCCCGAGATAGGTCTGGGCGCGGGTGAAGGCGGCGAGCAGCGGCTTTGCCTTTTCGTAAGCGTCCTTCGGGCCCGAGACGAAGCAGCTCAGCGCCCCGGTGTGGACGATGCTGGCATTGCCCGAGACCGGAGCCCGCAGGTAGAGGACACCGCGCGCCTGGGCGGCGGCGGCGACCTCTGCGGACGCCTCGACGCTCACGGTGCTGGTCTCGATCAGGACAGATCCAGCCGCCATGGCGGCGATGAGGCCGGTGGGGCCGAGCAATGCGCCGCGCAAGGCAGCGTCATCGGGCAAGGACGTGACGATCGCGGCCTTGCCGTCCACGGCCTCGGCCGCTGAAGCGGCAATCGAAATGCCTTGCGCGCGGGCCTCGTCGAGCCGTGCGGCACTCCGGTCGAACGCGGTCACGGTGTAACCAGCCTTGGCGACAAGCACCGACATCGGCAGGCCCATCTTGCCGATCCCGATGAAAGCGATGTTCTTTGGCATATCAGTCATTGTTGTTGTCCTTGGGACGCTCAAGCGGCGCGTCCCTGTCGTTCGATGTCCTGCACCAGCCGCCGGCCCGATTGCACGAGCAGTTGCTTTTTCGCCTCCAGGCCGTCGGCCAGCAACCGACCATTCCGTTTCTTCCAGACGCCGCCGATCATCACGGCCTCGATGTTGGCAAGGCTCGTCTGCATGACCACGGTGGACACAGGATCGTGCACAGGGACGAGGTTGAGATCGCTGGCATCAATGACGACGAGGTCGGCGAGCTTGCCCGGTGTCAGCGAGCCGATCTGGTCCTCGCGGCCGAGCATGCGGGCGCCTTCCGTCGTGATCCAGCGCAGCGCCTCGCGGACGGGGATTGTGGTCGTTGCCGGAATGGCACCGCTGGCCTTGCGCGACTCGGCGTTGTCGAGTGCCCGCTGCATCGAGAGTGCAACGCGCGCGGCGGAGAGGAGATCTCCGGCCAGCACGGATTCCAGATCGATGCCGATAGTCGGCCGCACGCCGCGCTCGAGCAGCCGTCCGGTGATCGGAAAGCCGTGGCCCTGGATCATCTCGTTCTCCGGCGTCACCGAGAAGGAGACGCCGAGATCGACCATCCGGTCCAGGAGATCGTCAGGCAGGTCGTTGCCGTGCACGATGTTAATTCCAGTGCCGACGAGACCCGCCTCGATCAGCTTCTCCCAGCCACCCTGCGTCTTGGCGGGACCGCCGCCCTGATGCATCGATGCGATCAGCTTGAACTCGCGCGCCAGACGGAAATCGTGCATGGCGACGTCGAGCGTCGAGTAATGCGGGCCGAGGATCGCGAGCCCAAGCGTGACGAGGCCGTCGCGGTCGGCGAGGGGCCCCGCCAGCAGGCGCTCGATCTCACGGCGTGGATGCGGGATCTCCGAGAAATGCGGCTCGCCCGGTTTCGGTTCGGGCTTGGGCGAGCCGTGGAAGAAGGCCGCGCGGATACCGCTCTCGATCAGGCCGCGCACGGCGGCGTCGGTATGATCGGGCGTCGGATTGTTGTGGCACCAGTCGACCAGCGTGGTGGTGCCTTGGTTGATCTGGTTCAGCGCGCCCACCAAGGTCGCGACATAAATGTCCTCGGGCCTGAACACCGTAGCGAGCCCGGCATGCATGCGGCGGAAATATTCCAGCAGCGTCCAGTTGGCGGCATAGCCGCGCAAGCCCGTCTGCCAGGTGTGCATATGGGCGTTGATCAGGCCGGGGATGACGATGCGCCCGGTGCCGTGGATGATCTCGGCCTCAGTCGCGCCGCTGCCGAGATCGATCGATGGACGCAAATCAACGATGCGGTTCCCCTCGATCAGCACGTCGCCACTCGGTAAATCTCCGATCGTGTCATCCATGCTGATGATGACAGCGGATTTGATCAGCATGCGCCGCATCGAATCAAACTGCCGCTTTGGTGGCGTCGGGCGGCTCACCGGCCCAGGCGCGCGCGATCAGGTCGCGGATGGCGTCTCGTTCCAGCGGGCGCGGGTTCCAGTAGGCGTTGGTGACCGCGAGATCCGCAGCCTTGTCGATGCCGGCTTCGGGCATGCCGATGTCGTGCAATGCGAGCTTCGCACCCAGCCGCTTCGCCAGCTCGAAAAGCCCCTGCGATGCATCGGCGGCGCCGATGGCGCGGGAGATCCGCGCCATCGCGTCGGGCACGGCCGGGGCGTTGTAGGCCAGCGCGTGCGGCAGCACGATGGTGTGGGTCTCGGCATGCGGCAGATCGAAGGTGCCGCCGAGCGTGTGGCAGAGCTTGTGATGCAGCGCCATGCCGACGGTGCCGAGGCAGACGCCGCACAGCCAGGCGCCATAGAGCGCTTCGGTGCGAGCCTCGCGATCGTCGCCCTTGGCGGCGATGGCGGGCAGGGCACGTGCCAATGCGCGTATGCCTTCTTCCGCCATCAGCGACGTGACCGGATTAGTGTCGCGCGCGTAGAGCGCTTCGGCTGCATGCGCGATCGCATTGATGCCTGATGTCGCGGCCAGGCTCGCCGGCAGCGTCAAAGTGAGATCGACATCGTAGATCACCGTCTCCGGCAGGATGGCGGCGTCGCGTACCGTGGTCTTGAGTCCGTTCTCGGTCTGGCCGACGATCGGCGTCATCTCCGAGCCGGCATAGGTGGTGGGAATGCACAGTTGGTTGATCCCGGTGCGCAGGGCGAGCGCCTTGCCGAGCCCGGTCGTGGATCCGCCGCCGAGCGAGACGACGCAGTCGGCATCGCACGCCTTCATCGCCGCGAGCGCCCGCTCCGTGACCTCGACCGGCGTGTGCATGGTCGCGCCCGGAAAGATGCCGGCGTAGAGCAGACCGAGCGCCGCGCCCAAGCTCTTGCCTTGCGCCTCCTGCTGCGGCGTTGTCAGCACCAGGGCGCGCTTGCCGCCGAGCCGCTCGACCTCGGCCTTGGCCGAGGCCAGCGTTCCGCTGCCGAACACGACGCGGCAGGGCAGGTTTTCAAAGGTGAACGTACCGATCATGTGCCGGTCTCTTTGATGGGATAATCGACCTGGAAGCGTCCGATCCGCAAGTCGCCCAGTGCCTCGCGTACGCGCAGATGTTCCGGGTGGGTGGCGTAGGCCTGGAGCGCAGCGTGGTCGGTGAATTCGGAGAACAGAACGACGTCGCAGGCGTAGTCGACGTTGCTGACATCGACACCGACCTCGATATGGGTGAGGCCGTCGATCCGGCCGCGCAAGCCCTCGAACAGGGTCTTGACCTTGACCCGGGCGGCGGAACGCTCCGCGGGCGTCTCCCCGCGCAGCCGCCACATCACGATGTGCCTGATCGGGCCCGACATTTCCCTGCTTCCTCGCCTGCCATCTTGCTTCTGTTTGGGTCATTTTGACTTGCGGGATGTGGAAATAAAGGTCAATAATCGTAAGTCTCTTTTCCTGTTTGCGAAAAAATGGACCGCCTGCTCCAATTGGAAGTGTTCGCCAAGACGGCCGAACTCGGCAGCCTGTCCAAAGCTGCCGAAGCGCTGCGCATGTCGAATGCTGCCGCCAGCCGGCATCTCAGCGCGCTCGAGGAGCGCCTTGCGGTCCGGCTGATCGAGCGCAACACCCGTCGGCTCTGGTTGACGGAGGCGGGGCAGGAGCTGCTGGAACGCTCGAGCCGGGTTTTGAGCGAACTGGCGGAGGCCGAGGACATCGTCAGCGATCGCGCGCTGTCGCCGCAGGGCACGCTGCGGGTCACGAGCTCGCTGTCCTTTGCAGTGATCTATCTGGCGCCGATGCTGCCGGCCTTCCGCGCGCGCTATCCGAAGCTCAACATGCAGATCACCACCGCCAACCGGTACTCCGATTTCATCGAGGCCGGCATCGACGTGGCGATCAGGACGCGCGAGCAGGAGCCGGATTCAAACATCATCGTCCGCCGCATTGGCCAGATGCGGCGTGTGCTCGCGGCTGCGCCGTCCTATCTCGCAAGCTGCGGCGAGCCGGAACAGCCCGTCGATCTCGCGCGCCACAACATGCTGGTCTACAATCTCGCCAACGATCCCTATTCGCTGCGCCTGCGCAAAGGCAACGGCGCGCAGACTGTTCGCATCACGCCGACGCTCGACAGCAATGACGGCCAGGTCATCCGCGGCGCCGCACTGGCGGGACTCGGCATTCTCATCCAGCCGCTGTACATCGTGCAAAGCGATATCGCGGCGGGCCGTCTCGTCCCGGTTCTGATGGACTGGGAGCTGCCGCTGCTGACGATGAACATCGCCTACCAGAACCGTGCCGGACTGCCCGCCAAGATCAGGGTCTTTTCCGACTTCCTGGTCACCCACATCCGCGAGCATTCGCAGCCGGGGATCTGGATCGACGCAGCGAAGTGAGCGACATTTTCGAATTCAGGCGGCTTTGCAGAAGGCACATCCATTGAAAGCCAGGACATCCGGCACCGCATGGCGGCATGCCAACATCGGTCGGCTGCTCAACAACGCAGTGCGGCGCTTCGAAGGTCGTGTGCTCGAGCTGATGAGCGAGAAGGGGCATGGCGAAACGCGGATCGCGCATGTCGGCCTCACACGCAATCTCGACGTCGAGGGGACCAGACTGACGGAGCTCGCCCGCCGCGCCTCCATGAGCAAGCAGGCGATGGGCGAGCTGGTCGATCAATGCGCCGAGCTCGGCCTGGTCGATCGCATCGCCGATCCCACCGATCGGCGCGCGCGCATCGTCATGTTCACGCCGGCGGGACGCAAATGGCTCGATGCGTTCCGCGACGCCGTCGACGTTGCCGAGCAGGAGATGCGCGCCGAACTCGGCAAGGCCACGATGGATGCGATCCTGAAGGGATTGGCAGTCTACGGCGCGCAATTCGACACGCTCCACGAGCTCGAGTAGTCAGGCTACTTGACGATATCGTCAGGCATCCTTACCATGCAGGATAATGCTGGTAGGGAGAAGCGCCTTGGAAACATGTCTGACGGCCGCGGTGCTCATCGTGGGCGGGGGGCCCTGCGGGCTGATGCTGGCCAACGAACTCGGCCGGCGCGGCGTGTCCGCGATCCTGGTCGACGAAAAGCCGGGCACGGCCTTCAATCCCCAAGCCAACGCGACGCAAGCGCGCTCGATGGAGCACTATCGGCGGCTGGGTTTTGCCGACGAGATCCGACGCGAAGGTCTGCCTGCGGATTATCCGACCGACGTTGCGTACTTCACGCGCTACACCGGCTACGAGCTGGCCCGATTTCAGTTGCCGTCGTCGTCACGCGCGGGCGAACTCGTCAAGGGCATGTCGGGCTCCTGGAGCGCGGCCGAGCTGCCGCATCGCGTCTCGCAAAAATATGTCGAGGCGGTGCTGCGCCGCCATGCCGAACGGCTTCCCGGAATACGGCTCAGCTACGGTCATCGTCTGATCAGCTACGTCGAGAGCGATGACGCCGTCGTCGCCCAGATCGAACGTCTCGATGACAACAGCCGCTTTGAGGTCCGGGCCGACTTCCTGGTCGGGGCCGACGGGCCGCGCTCGATGGTCCGGCAATCGCTCGGCATTGTCTACGGCGGCGAAACCGGGACGCAGCGCGATTTCATGGGCGGCCGCATGCTGGCCGTCTATCTCCGTTCACCCGGATTCTACGCGAGCATCCCGCACGCCAAGGCGTGGATGTACAATTGCTTCAACGGCGACCGCCGCGCCTTCATGGCATCGGTGAACGGTCGCGACGAATTCGCGTTTCACACGCAGCTTCGGCCCGACGAGGACGAAAGTGCGATCACGATCGACGAAGCCAAAGCAGCGTTCCAGCGTGCCTGCGGCGCGCCGATCGACTGCGAGGTGCTGTCGTTCCTGACCTGGACCGCCGGTCACGCGCTGGTCGCGAATGGAATGCAGCGGGGCAGGGTCTTCCTCGGCGGCGACGCGGCGCATCTGTTCACGCCAACCGGCGGGCTTGGCTACAACACCGCGATCGAGGATGCGGTCAATCTCGGCTGGAAGCTCGCAAGCGTCGTCAAGGGCGTGAGCCCGGCGGGGCTGCTCGACAGCTACGAGGTCGAGCGGCGTCCGGTGGCACTTCGCAACACCGATTACGCGCGCCGCTTTGCCGACTCGCTCGGTCTGTTCGCTCCCGCGCCTGACATCGAGGACGCCACCGAGGCCGGCGACGAGGCGCGGCGGATCGCGGGCGTCTATCTCGAACAGCACGCCCGCGCCGAATTCAACATCCCCGGCGTCACCTTCGGCGGGCGCTACGACGGCTCGCCGATCATCGTCCCCGACGGCAGCCAGCCGCCGCCCGATGCCGCGAACGTCTACGTTCCGAGCGCCTGTCCCGGCGGCCGCGCCCCGCATGCGTGGCTGGAAGACGGCGTCTCCCTGTACGACCTGTTCGGGTTCGAGTGGACGCTGCTCCAGTTTGGCGAAGTCATGTCCGCGCATTCGTCATTCGCCGAGACCATCCGGGCGATCGGGGTCGATGTGAAACTCGTCACGCTGCCGAAATCCCTGCGCGATCTCTACGAGGCGGATCTGGCTTTGATACGCCCCGACCAGATCGTGGCCTGGCGCGGCAGCGCGTCACAGGCTGGCACGATCGGGCGCGCCCTTGCCCGAGCACTCGGACACAATGCAGGCGACGGCGCACGGCTCGCAAGCTGATCGACTCTCGCCGTCGCATCCGATCAGCGGCTGCGCGGCCAATAACAAGACAACAAATGACACCGGAGGAGGAAACCGTGACGACAAGAGCATTGGAGGACTACGACGGTCATGTTGCGACCGTCGCCATTGCCGAGCAGACGGCGAGCAGCCGCCGGCGTATCCTGATCGCCGGCACCATCGGCACCGCGATCGAATGGTACGACTTCTTCATCTACGGCCTGATCGCGCCGCTGGTGTTCGACCAGCTGTTCTTTCCGAAGTTCGACCAGCTCACGGCGACCATTGCGGTGTTCGCGACGTTTGCCGTCGGATTTCTGGCACGTCCGCTCGGCGGACTAGTGTTCGGTCATTTCGGCGACCGCCTCGGCCGAAAGTCCGTCTTGCTGTGTACGCTGCTCATGATGGGACTTGCGACCATGTCGATCGGATTGTTGCCGACCTACGCCAGCGTGGGCGTGGCCGCGACCGTCGCGCTCGTGGCGTTGCGCTTCGTCCAGGGGTTTGCGCTCGGCGGCGAGTCGACCGCGGCGATCCTTATGGCAATCGAGACGGCGCCCGGGCACCGGCGCGGCTTCTCGGCCGCGGTGATCCAGGCCGCAGGACCCGTCGGTGTCGTGCTCGCCTCGTTCGCGGCGCTCACGATTTCACGGCTGCCGGAAGCGGACCTGCTGTCATGGGGCTGGCGCGTGCCGTTCCTGATCAGTGCGGTGCTGGTCGCGCTCGGCGTCTACATGCGCCTGCGCATCGAGGAGAGCGCGACGTTCCGCGAAGCGAAGGTGACTGAAGTGGCGCCTGTGGTCGAGGCAGTGCGGGAGCACTGGCGGCCGATCCTCATCGTGTTCTTCGCCGAGATGGCGCAGACTTCCTATTTCTATCTGACCGCCATCTTCACCATCTCCTTCGCGACCCGTCAGCTCGGCGTCCAGAAGGACGTCATCACGCAGGCCGTGCTGTTTGCCAATCTCGTCGGGCTCGTTGCGATGCCCCTCATCGGCGCCTGGTCCGACCGCATCGGACGAAAGCGTCTGTTCCTGGCCGGCGTGGTGCTCGCAGCCATCTCGATGTTTGCATTCTACGGTGTGGTCGCGAGCCGTGACACGATGCTGGTGACGTGCGCGGTGATCCTCGCCGCGGGGGTGATCCATCCGCTGATGTTCGGCAGCGAAGGGAGCTATTTCCCGGAGCTGTTTCCGACCCGCATTCGCTTCACCGGCGTGTCGATCGGAAAGCAGCTCGGGACGGTGCTCGGCGGCGGCATCGCGCCGCTGGTCGCCACCAGCCTGTTTGCGCAGACGGGCTCCACCTACGCGATTACGGGATACTACGTCGCGCTCGCGCTCGCGGCGATGATCGCGCTCGGCTTCGCGCGTGAAACCGGCAAGTCGCGGCTGCTCGGCTGAGCTTGGCCACAACACCAGGGAGGTTTTCATGGACGTCAGTCTTCTCATCAACGGGCAGGATCAGGCCGCTTCCAGCGGCAAGGTGTTCGAGCGGCGCAATCCGCTGTCGCAGGAGGTCGCAAGCCGTGCGGCCGCCGCGACCGCTTCCGATGCCGACGCCGCAGTGGCGGCGGCTTCCGCCGCATTGCCAGGATGGTCGGCGCTTGGCCCAAATGCGAGGCGAGCCCTGTTGCTGAAGGCCGCAGATGCGCTCGAGGCCAAGCGCGACGCCTTCGTCCGGATCATGATGGCCGAGATCGGCACGACGGAGATCTGGTCCGCCTTCAACGTGAAGCTCGCGACCGGCATGCTGCGCGAGGCGGCGTCGCTCACCACGCAGATCGCGGGCGAGGTGATCCCGTCGGACAAGCCGGGATGTCTCGCAATGTCCGTTCGCCAGCCGGCCGGCGTTTGCCTCGGCATCGCACCGTGGAATGCGCCGATCATTCTCGGCGTTCGCGCCGTGGCGACGGCGCTTGCCTGCGGCAATTCGGTCGTGCTCAAGGCCTCCGAGATCTGCCCGGGAACGCACCGGCTGATCGGCGAGATCTTCAAGGACGCAGGCTTTCCGCCCGGCGTCGTGAATGTCCTGACCAACGCAGCGGCCGACGCGCCCGCTCTGGTCGAGCGCCTGATCGCCAATCCTGCGGTGCGGCGGATCAACTTCACCGGCTCGACCCGCGTCGGCCGCGTCATCGCCGAACTCGCCGGTCGCCACCTCAAGCCGGCGTTGCTCGAGCTTGGCGGCAAGGCGCCTCTGATCGTGCTCGATGACGCCGACCTCGACGCCGCCGTCGCGGCGGTCGCGTTCGGGGCCTTCATCAATCAGGGCCAGGTCTGCATGTCGACCGAGCGGGTGATCGTCGACGAGGCGGTGGCGGCCGCCTTTGTCGAGAAGCTTGCGAAGAAAACGGCTGCGCTTCCGGCGGGCGATCCGCGCTCCGGTCCGGTCGTCATCGGCTCGATGATCGACGAGGCGCCGGCCAAGCATGTCGTTGCACTGATCGACGACGCGATCGCCAAAGGCGCCGTCAAGCTCGCGGGCGGCGACCGGGTTGGCACGGTCGTCCCTGCCACCGTGCTCGACCGCGTGGTGCCCGGCATGCGCATCTACACCGAGGAGAGCTTTGGTCCCGTCGTCTCGGTGATCCGGGCAAGTGGCGTGGACGACGCCGTGCGGCTCGCCAACGACACCGAGTACGGCCTCTCGGCCGCCGTGTTCGGCCGCGACGTTGCGCGTGCATTGACGGTGGCGCAGCGTATCGAAAGCGGCATCTGCCACGTCAACGGCCCGACCGTGCATGACGAAGCGCAGATGCCGTTCGGCGGCGTGAAGGGATCGGGCTACGGCCGCTTCGGCGGCCAGGCCGGGATCGCCGAGTTCACCGATCTGCGCTGGATCACCATCGAGACCCAGCCGCAGCACTATCCCTTCTGATCGCGCAGCAAGCGAAGCCCACCAGGACGCCATTGATGAATTCGAAAGTTCTCACGGTTCGGGAAGCGACCCTCGGTGTGCTTCGTTCCTTCGGTGTCGATCGCGTTTTCGGCAATCCCGGCTCGACCGAGCTTGCCTTCCTGGGCGACTGGCCCGACGACATCGACTACGTGCTTGGTCTGCAGGAAGCCTGCGTCGTCGGCATGGCCGACGGCTATGCGCAGGCGACGGGGCGTCCGGCTTTCGTCAATTTGCACTCGGCGGCCGGGCTCGGACATGCGCTCGGCAATCTCTTCACCGCGTTCCGCAACAAGACGCCGATGGTCGTGACAGCCGGGCAGCAGGCGCGCAGCCTGTTGCGGATGCGACCCTATCTCTTCTCCGAGGACGCCGCACAGTTTCCAAAGCCCTATGTGAAATGGAGCGCCGAACCGGCGCGCGCCGAAGATGTTCCAGCGGCGATCGCGCAGGCCTTCCTCACCGCCATGCAGCATCCGCGCGGTCCGACATTCGTGTCGGTGCCGTCGGATGATTGGGCGCGGCCCGCGGTTGCTCCGCCGGTCCGCCACATCGCGACGGAGTTTGCGCCGGATCCGGCGGCGATCGTCCGGCTCGGCGCGGCGATCCGCGCCGCCAAGAGGCCAATCTTCGTTGTCGGACCCGAGATCGATCGCAGCGGCTGCGTCGACGCGATGATCGCTGTGGCCGAGCAGGCGAGCGCGGCCGTTTGGGCAAGTCCGATGTCGAGCCGTTCGAGCTTTCCGGAACTGCATCCGCTGTTTGCCGGCTTTCTTCCGGCAGCGCCGGGAGGTCTCGCCCGCGCCCTGCGCGGCGCCGATCTGATCGTCGTGGTCGGTGCGCCGGTGTTTACTTTTCATGTCGAAGGACAATGCGAATTGCTCGACGACGGAACGCCGGTCTGGCAGATCACGGATGATCCGACGGAAGCCGCATCCGCTTCTGTCGGTGACACCATCATCAGCACGCTCCCGAAGGCGCTGGCTGGACTGCTGTCGGCGATGCCCGACATCGCCGAGCGCGAGGTGCCGGCCGCGCGGATGCGGCCTGCCGCTCCTGCCGCGCAAGATCCAATTCCGCCGGCCTATGCGCTCGCCCGGCTCTCGGCGTTGATGCCGGGCGATGCGATCGTGGTCGAGGAGGCGCCGTCGCACCGTCCCGCCATTCAACAATTCCTGCCGCGGCCGGGCGCGGACAGCTTCTACACGATGGCGAGCGGCGGACTCGGTTACAGCCTGCCGGCTTCCGTTGGCGTGGCGCTGGCGCGGCCGGGCCGCCGCATTGTCGCCCTGATCGGTGACGGATCGGCGATGTATTGCATCCAGGCGATCTGGACCGCGGTGCAGCGCCGCCTGCCGATCACCTTCGTGATCATGAACAATTCAGGCTATGGCGCGATGCGCGCCTTCAGCCAGCTGATGCAGGCGCATCGCCCGCCCGGGATCGACCTGCCCGGGCTCGACTTCGTGGCGCTCGCAAGGGGAATGGGTTGTCCGGGGCAGCGCGTGACCGATGCCGGCGACGTCGACGCCATCTTGACCGAAGCGTTGGCATCAAGCGGTCCCGCGCTGGTCGATATCGCCGTCGACGACGCCACGACGGATCTGTTCAACCATCCGCGCTAGCTGGCGGTAGAGGGACTGGTTCGCGGCGACAGAACAGCCGATGGAAATTTGCTTGTCAAGGCGCGGGTCTTGGGTTGGACACGCGATCCGTCGATCACCTCGAGCTGTCCGCAGCGGTTCAAGGTATGCAACTTCCTGCCGGGCCATGCCGGTCCGGGCCGAAGAGAGTGGCGGACGATCTGCTTGAACGCCGTCGGCGACAGCTCGACGATTTCCGCCAGGGCGAGCGCTGCGCCGTATCCGCCGGCACAATCCTGGACCGGGCGCCACAATTTGTCATTGATGATGACGAAATTCCCCGCAGGCCGCGTGCTCGCGCGGTCGATGAGGACCGGGTTGCTGGCATGCGGCAACCACGGGCCCACGAGGTGCTCGGCGTAATAGATCGCCAGCGAATCCGAGTAGCCGCCGGTGCCGTCGCGCCAGGCCCCGAACAGATAGTTCAGGCCGTTGTGCCGCGTGATCGTGGCATCGGCCAGCTCGACGCCCGAAAGCAGCGTCGCGTGCCGCTCCCATTTGTCGGGAAACCGAACGCATTTATAGATGGCGACGTCCCCATTGGTCGAGCTCTCCGGGATCATCCACAACGCGCCATCGTCCTCGATCAAGAACGGATAGGAGAGGTGCCAGGGCTCGTTCAGCACTGGCACAACTTCTCCGACGGGGCCGGCGTCGTCGAACTCGATTGCGGAAATGATTCCTTTTCCAACCCGGTGATCGAGGTCTTCGAAGAAGACGAATGTTCGTCCCTGCCACGTGATGGGGAAAGGATCGGCGTAGAAGTGGTTTCCGGGATCGGCAAGGACGTTCCAGCGAGGGCCTGACAGATCTCCGGTCTGCCAGACGCCTACGCCCTTGTTGATACGCCATCCGACATGCCAGTGCGGGGCATAGCAGCAGAGGCGATAGATCTCCTTGGCGATCGATGTCGCTAGGCCGCGCGCGACGTACGCCGCCGGCGGGCGGCCGTTACCAGTTCGGGCGGGTCGTGCCATCAGCGGCACGATGCGCGGCCTTCCCGACAGGATGGCCTTCACCATGGTCAGGGTTCGCGCCATGACGGTTTCCAGTCCGCCGCTCAGACCGGCCGCGATTTCGGCGGAGGGGTGGCCGCGATCGAGGATGGCACCGTCGACCTCGTCGACGATTTCGATCACCGGCAGATCGCCGGCGAGAATGGCGGCAAGAGCTGCGTTTTCGCCTGCGACTCCATTGAACAGCGGGCGGAGATACTGCCGGGCGGAGCAGTTCGGATCCCGCGCGGCACCGGTGAAATCGACGATCACGTCTGCCGTGCCGGCGCGAGCCTGCATTCGTTCCGGACTGATCTTCAGCCTGTCGGTGCCGCTGTGCTTGCCCTTGTGCAACACCAAACGTTCGAGCTCGAACAGCATGTCGAGACCGGTCGGCCGCGGCTCCGCCGTTGCGGTCCATGCGATCTGGACCGGTACATCCCGGCCGTCGATCGACAGCATCTGGCGGCCCATCCACTGCCGCGCATGCTCAATTTCACAGCGAAACTCGATGGTCATGTCGAGCCGACCCGTTTCAATGCGTCCCGATCAAATGACCTGGCCGAGAATTCGAACGTATTCCTCCACCATGGCATCCACTGAATAGCGCAGCTTCAGGCCTTTGGCGTTTTGCCGCAGTTCGTCGCTCAGTTTTTGGTCCGTCAGGAGCCTGGAGACGGCGACCGCCAGCTTGGTTTGATCGGCGGCATCGACGAACAGCGCTGTCGGTTTGCCTTCGACGGACAACACCTCGCGCAAGACCGGAAGATCGGTGACGACCGAGGGGACGCCGGCATTTGCGGCCTCTACAGCGGCGAGGCCGAAGGTCTCCGCCTGCGTCGGAAATACGAACACGTCGAGAGCGGCGAGAAACTCCGCCATCTGGCGCGGGGTGATTTCGCCGAGCAGATGCAGCCTGTCCGATACTCTCAGCTCGTCCGCCAACTGCCGCAGCCGGGCTTCGTCGGCTCCTTGGCCAGCCAGCGCGAGGTGCCAGGAGGGTTGATCCGGCAACAGACGGATCGCCGCGTCAAGCCGCTTATGCGGGTGCAATCTTGCTGCGCAGCCGAGCAGGGTGCGATCCGGCGGCAGATTGAATTTCTGTCGCGCGGCTTGCTTCGTCAGGGTGAGCGCCTTGTCGTCGAAGCCGTGCGGGACATGCACCATGCGCGCGCGATAGGCCCTCGGGTAGCGCGAATACTCGCGCTGCATGTCCAGCGAGTTGAGCGTGATGCGGTCGAAGAAGCCGAGACTGCCCATGACGATGTCGGCCGTGCGGACTGGCCAGCTCATCGACAGCGCGGATGAAACCTGATTGGCGATGACAGGCGCGCGGCAGATCAGGCGCGCCACACCGGCGCCGATGACATTGCCGAAGTGCTGAAACGTCAGAACGGCGTCGGGCCTGGTGGCCCTGATATGGCCGCCGAGCGTCCACAGCATTCGCAGCAGCGCCAGCGGATTTCCGGGCCGGCTCGACGCGCAATAGATCGTATCGGGCGGCTCGTCGAACGAATCCGACTTGCGGAAGAAGAACAGATTGGTGACCCGGTAGCCGCGAGCTGTCAGCCCGGCGCCAAGCAGGCGCGAGATCTCCTGCGCACCCGCATTCTCGGCCTGGGTCTGTACGAGGAGCACGTGCAGCTTTTGTCCGCTACCGTTAGGCGGCGGGAGTGCTGTCGCAGTCGTCTCGCCCAACGCCTTGTTTGGCTGGTAATGGAGCACGGATCCCGACCCACTGAAGATACGAATTTTTCAACTTCTTAACCCCGTATCTACCATGCGGGTATCACGCGGACACCGACTAGCAATAAACGGAGTTAATGGGCGCCCTGCAGCAAGGGCCTCGTTAGCGAATGAATTCCGCTGGTTCCCGACAAAACGAGGCGAGCGCGTTAACCAATTGGTCATGACCGCGCCAGGCGCGGGTAACCGCGGATTAACCATAGATATTTACGTTGGAGCAGGCACTGAACAGTGTTCGCCAGTTGAATCCGAGTAAAATCCATGACGTTCGGTCGCCGCGCAGACCCGACAAGCTCCGGATCGACCGGTGTTGCCGCGTCGTGGCAGACGCGACATGCGTCGAACGGCGAGTCGCGCGAATCCGCCGCACGCTTGGGCGGTGCGCTCACGGCCGCAGGTGCGCTCTCCTTCATGCGGGACAATGCTCGCCGCATCCTGACGCTCGCTCTCGCGATTTTTGCCCTGGGCGTCGTCGTTCTCTTGGTGATCCCGGTGCGATTTGCGGCGACCGCGCTGGTCGTGGTCGATCCCCGCGAGCAACGCGTGACCACGGAACAGGACGTTCTGCCGGGCATCGGGCAGGACAGCGCCGCGCTGCAAAGCCTGGTCGAAGTGGCGAAGTCCGACGGCTTTCTCGAGCCGCTGATCGAGCAGCTCAAGATTCGGGATGACCAAGACATTTCCGGGGGACATACCGACCCCGCACGCCTGCTCGAGAGATTCCGCAACCGCCTCGACATTTCCCGTCGCGGGCTGACCTATGTCATCGCCATCCGCTTCACCTCGAACCGGCCGGAGCGGGCGGCCTACTACGCCAATGCCATCGCCGAGGCGTTCGTCGCCAGCCAGGGCCGCAGCCGCACCGATGCGACCGACGAGGCCGCCGACTGGCTCAGTGGCCGGCTCAAATCATTGAACGAACGGTTGAAGGCGTCAGAGGACGCCGTGGCCACGTTCAAGCTCGAGCACAGGATCGTCAACGCGGGCAAGGATTCCACCACCCAGCAATTGCGGGTCACCGAACTGTCGCAGCAGGTTGCCGCTGCGCGGGCCCGGACCGAAGAGGCGAAGGCCCGCTACGAGCAGGCACAGCGCGACGTGAAGGCGAATGTCGATAGCCCCGTCAAGCAGGATCTGCTGAGCGCCCTGCGCGCACAGCGATCGGCGCTCAATGACCAGATTGCGCAGAAGCGGGCGGTGTTCGGCGATCGCCATCCCGACCTCGTCATGTCCTACAGCCAGTTGACCGATCTCAACAGGCAGATCGAAGTCGAGCGGACGAAGGGCATCGATACCGCAAAATCGGAATACGAGGCCCAGCGCGAACAACAGAAGGCGCTGGAAGGCCAGATGAAGGCGGCGGAATCGCAGCTTCTGGTCGATGGTCAGGCTCTGGTCCGGCTCCAGGAGCTGCAGCGCGACGCCGAGGCCAACAGAAACATCTACGAGCAGTTCCTCTCGCGCTCCAAGACGACGAACGAGCAGCGCCTCTTGCAGAGCTCCCAGACCAAGATTGCGTCGTCCGCCATTCCGCCGCTGCGCTCGACCCTTCCACCACTGTCTTTGCTGCTCGCCGCTCTTGCGATCGGTTCGCTGCTGACATCGACGGCGGTCGTTGCCGCCACGGGACGCGGATCGGACAAATCCGCTCCTGATATCCGCGACCCCGAACCGGCTCCGCGCCAGCCCGCGACGTGGTCACGTCCGCCCGTGTGGGCCCGCATTCCCGACCTGACGCCTGGCGAAGTCCCCAGAAACATCTGGCAAGGTCCGGTGTCCGCGACGACCGAACTTGATCTTGGTCCCCATCTGCGTCCGCTGCTGGACCGGCTGGAGAGGGTACCGAGACCTCGTGGCAAGGTCGTCCTCGTGATGTCGGTCGGAAAGCGGGCCGGCGGCAACACCGTCGCGCGATCGCTGAATCGATGGGCGGTGAACACGGGGAAGCTGAGCGTCCTGATCCGGGTCGAGCCGGACCTCGGCGGTGCCGAGGCTGGCCTTGCCAAGGGCCAGGCCGACGGCATGACCACCGCGGACTTTCGCAGCGTCGATGAGCTTCTGGGCGCCAGCAAGAGGCCCGAGCCGATGCCCGCGGACGATATTCGTTCGGAGTTCGATCTGATCGTGGTCCACGCCACCTCCCTGGCCTTGCAGCCGGAGGCGGCGGCGCTGGCTGCTCACGCTGATCTTGTCATGCTGGTCGCGCGCGAAGACGCAGTCGACTCGGCCGCAATGCGCAGGGCAATCGCTGCGCTCTCCCGGTTTGCCGGCGTGCCGACCGGCATCGTCGTCAATCGTGTGCCGACCGGCCCCTCGGCGTCGCGTCGCGGCGAAGTGCTGGGGCTGGCTGGTTGAGACGCCAACCGGCAACGGATTGCCAAGCCGTGCAATCGTCTCGCTGAACAGACGCCTATTCGCCGGAGTCCGCGCCACGGACCGCGTAGGCGCTGGGCTTCGATGTCGAGAAGCGCAGAAGCCCCAGAATCGAGGGGTCGACCCCGGTTCGCCGTCGACAGAGGATGTTGAGGGCGATGGTCGCGAGCGCCAGCGACACAGTGGCCGAGATCGCTGCGCCAAGAACGCCGAGCCAGGGAATGAGGACGAGAAATCCGACCAGCCGCAGCGCTACGTTTCCGGCGATCACGGGGACATACTCGCGCTCATAGCCGGTCAGCTGCAAGATCGCCGCAGACGGACCGCCCGCTGCCTGGAACGCCGTTCCAATCGCGAGCACGATCAGGACCCAGTGCTGCGCGGCGAAATGCGGACCGAACAGGTTGAGCAGATGGGGACCTCCAACCCAGATCAGGAGAAGTCCGCTGACCACGCACACCGCGGTCACTTCTGCCATGAGCCGCAACGTTCGCTCGAATTCCTGGTGGTTCTTGCTGAAGTACAGCGAGGGGAGCCGACGTGCGCCAAAACTGTACAGTGCGGCCGAGAGCATGGCGAAGATGTTGGCCAGGCGCGAAGCGGCAAAGTAAATTCCGGCGGTTGTCGGGTCCAGCATCCAGTAGACCAGGATGACGTCGAAATACTGGTTCGCGGCTTCGAGGATGGACGCGACCCAGAAATGAAGCGCGCTCGATCTCCAGCGCGACGTCTCGGACCCCACCGCCGTGCCGCGGAAATCCGGCAGGGTTCGCGCAATCGCGATGATCTGTGCGATGAGTCCGACCGACATGGCGATCGTCATCACGGCGATCAATTCGGCGGGATCGAGCTGGCGATGGCCGAACATGATTGCAAGCAGGAACAACACGACGCTGACGCGCCAGAAGAACTCCCTGTTTCCTTCTCCCATGAGAATGCTGACCAGCGAGCGTGCGATCTGGCTGCCAAGCATCAGCCCCGCATTCACGGCCGTGTAGGCCGACACCGCGATGATCAGCAGCCACGAGGCGCCTTTGATGTTCGCGCCGATCGCCATTGTGCCGATCGCAATCAGCATCGCGATCGAGGAAATCTTCAGGCTCGATAGCAGCACGCCTTTGGTGAGATCGGGCTGATTTCCCACCCGATACTCGTTCAGAAATCGCACCAGCAGCGATTCCTGGCCCACCAGACCGACGACCGCTGCCATCTGGGCCACCGAAAGCCAGGTCGCAAAGATGCCGAACCCATCGGGCGACATCGTTCGTGCCGCAAGCGAGAACAACGCGAACGCAAGCGCGCCGCTACCAACCTTGAGAAGGATGGTTCCGGCAACACCGCGCGTCACGTCGCGCCGCATGAATTGGACGATGGATTCGATCATGGAAATTTAAAAGGCAACTTCCCCTGAAGAGACATCTTTCCGATTACCTGCAAAAGCCTAGCATGCCGAAAAACCGCGAGTGTTAATGGACGGCCTCCATGATCCTGCCGACCGCGGCGACGTCGCGGCCATGCCTGTTGCTTCACTATGGAACATCGCTGACCCCATTGTCCCAGATAGAGCAAAGTGCGGCCCGATCGCGTGGCGGCATAGCGCCGCATCGACGGCCGATGAGGCGAGATGAGCCGCTGGAATGCGGACCGGCTCGCCGGGAATGGCCTTCCCGAGCAAGGCGCGTGCCGAATCTCATCGGGCCGGGCAGGTCTCCGCTGCATTAACCGAGATATCGAGAAATGATCGCGTTTGGTCCTGCTATGCGACATCAGGCGAGAGAATTGCACGGGCAACCATCGTTGACCGTGGGAGCCTGGATCATGACGGCGGATAGCAACGTGACCGAGCCGAACGCCGCGGCGGGCACTTCGACGATCGCCGCCGACATCGCGATCGTGGGCGGCGGCCTTGCGGGCTCGCTCGCGGCGGCCGTGCTCGCGCGGGCAGGGCATCGTGTCGCTCTCGTCGACAAGCGCGCGGTCCATCCGGACGAGTTCCGGGTCGAGAAAATCGGCGGCCACCAGCTGGAGATGTTGCGCAAGCTGGGCTTCCTCGACGCGCTCGACAACGTGGCCTGCCGATATGATCAGGTGCTCAATGTCAGGGACGGCAAGGTGGTCGACGTCAACGTCGGCCGGGCTTACGGACTAGCCTATGCCGATCTCGTCGCCATGGCGCGCAGTCAACTGCCTGATCCGTCCAGCCTGATCGTCGACGAGGTCACGGCCGTCAACTGCAGCGACGATATCCAGCATATCGAGCTCGCGTCCGGGCGGCGCATGACAGCGCGCCTTGTCGTGTTGGCCACGGGCATGGCGGGCGTTCTCGGCTACAAGCTCGGTATCAAGCGGCGGGTGCTGGCCGAGCGCCATTCGGTCACGTTTGGATTCACGATCGCGCGCCGGGACGATGTGCCGTTCGATTTCGAGGCGCTGACCTGTTACGGCGAGCGCACGGCGGACGGCATCGATTATCTCAGCCTGTTTCCCGTGCGTGCCGGCATGCGGGCAAACCTCTTCATGTTCCGCGACCCGGCCGATCCGATCATGCGCGAATTGCGCCGCGAACCGGAAGCGACGGTGTTGCGCCTGCTGCCCGGATTGCGGCCTTACCTTGGCGATTTCCACGTGACCGACCGGGTGCAGAATTGGGTGATGGACCTGTCCGTCGTGGAAGGACATCTCCAGCCCGGCGTCGTGCTCATCGGCGATGCCTTCCAGACCAATTGCCCGGCCGCCGGCACCGGCGTTGCCCGCCTGTTGGTCGACGTCGAGCGGCTCTGCACTGAATATGCGCCGCGTTGGCTGGTGACCGAGGGCATGAGCCAGGAGAAGATTTCGGAATTCTATTCCGACCCTGACAAGGTCGTGGCGGACCAGCAGTCGCTCAAGATGGCGCGCTTCCGGCATGCCCTGACGTCCCGCAACGATATCGGCTGGGACCTGCGGCGGCGGCTGCACTTCCTGCGACGCAGGATCACCCACCGCGTCGATCAGATGCGGCCAGGCTGGCTCGCGCATGTTCGAAGCGCGCTACACGCCTGAGAGCCGCGCCTGTCGGGGCCTCGCGTCGGTCAGCGCGTGGGCGTTGAGGTCCGGGTCGGCAGGAGCCTGAACTCCGACATTCGCTTGGCGGCGAGTTTAAGCCAGGGGGCCTGTTTCAGTGCGAACAAGGAAATGGCGCCCACGGTGCTGCCGGCCTGCGTAACCGCCCACATCGGCGAAGGCTGCGCGCCGAACAGTTTCTTGTAGGGCTCGTCACCGATGGTGAAATCGAGCATCTGATCCCCGCGCTCGATGCAATCCTTCGCCACCTGCTCGAACATCAGCGCGCCCAGGGACTGGCTCTTGTATCCGGCAATGTCGAAGGCGCTCATGATGACGAGGAAGCTGCCTCGATGGCAGAGCCCGAGCACGGCGGCGATCACCTCGCCATCCATCTTCATGGCATAGAGCCGGACAAAGGAGCCGAGGCCGCGCTGCGCCATCTCGGAATAGAAGCCGTAATATTCGGGGCGCTGGAGCAGATCTCCATCGCCTTGCGCCTGAAAGCGCGGACCGCGGAATTTGCGCATCACGTCCAGCGCCTCGATCACGGAGGCGCTGTCGCTGCAGCATGAAAAACTCAGATCGCCCTTCTTCTGGAGCTGCCGGGATTTCTTTGCGAGCTCCTTCTGGTAGGAACGGTCCATCGCACTGGCGCGCCATTGCTCGAACGGCGCGACAAGGACGGTCGCATAGGCATTGGACTCCATCGCGACGCGGCGGGGCGTCGCCAGCAGGTTCTCGATCGGAAGCCGTCCGTCCGGCAGCTTGGTCATTCGGAGCAGATCGAACGGGCGGACGAGGTACCTGATTTCCGCGCACGCACTCTCGTCCTTGAGCAGTTCGGAAAATACCTGCGGACTGCACACCGGCGCCAGATAGTCGGAGACGCGGAGGTCGGCGAATTCGACGGTCCGTATCGGGCCGCGCCGGATCCGCAGCAAGGGCAGCACCATCGCAAGGGCGCCCGTCGCGCGGTGGCGTACCACGACAACCAGAGGCGTTGCGCCTGCATGAGACGCGAGCCGGGTGTAGAGGGTGTCCAGCCAAAGCGGATGCTGGAACGCGGTGGCAGCCGAGTTGTCAAACAGCTCCGCGTAATCAGGCGACAGGAAGTCGAATCCCTGCTGGATGGCGATGTCGAACGTGTTGCTAGCTTTGTTCATGCACAACCAGGGAAACCGGATAGCTCGGGACGGGGCGCTCGAGCCGGATCTGCGCTTTATAGCAGGGTCGTTACGGGCGAGACACCGGCGGCGTGCAGTTTGCATTAACGCCTCGCGCAAGGCTCATATCGTTACCAAAACGTTAATTTCGCAACGGCGCCGCGTCGCAGCGATGGAGATCGACCTGCGCTAGCGAATTATTAACCGCGCTTAAGGAAGGTCATCTCATGGCCAGCCTGCAGACCGAGGTGGATTCCGGAGCACCCGGGAGCGCGATCTGGACGACGCGCAGCGTTGGCGTCGAGAAGATAGCCAGGGTCGCGATCAGCTGTTCGATCACCATCAACGTGGTCGCATCGATGGGCATCTTCAACGCCGCGCTGCTGCCGGCGGAGCTGAGCTTTCTGCAACAGGCCATAGCCCTTCTGATGTGGGGCGTCCTGATCTACGCAAGTGCATTCGTGCAGCCGCGCCTGCGGTTGCAGGTCAACCCCGATCTGGTGGCGCTGGTCGCATTCTACGCCTTCGCAATTGTCTCGGTGTTCTGGTCCAGCCTGAGCGTCGCGGCGATCATGAAGAGCGCGGCGCTTGCGATGACGACGTTCGGCGCATTCTGCCTCGTCACGCGCGTCGACCTGGACGAGATCGTGAAAGCCACGGCCCTTGGGCTCTTCATATTGGTCGCCGCGTCGGCTGTCTGTGCGTTGGCTGTGCCCGACATCGGGATCGACCACAGCTGGATGCATAACGGTCAATGGCAGGGCGTCTACGAATCCAAGCAGACGCTCGGCTTCGTCGGCGCGTATCTGATGTTCTTGGCCTGCTATCGAAAGATGACGGGGCAGGGGTGGCTGGCTTTCCTCGCCGTGTTCCTGCTGGCGTCAACCTGTGTCTTCGCGTCGGAATCGCGCGGCGCCGGCGCTGTCGCTCTGGCCGCCTGCGCCATGCTCGTGACCTCGATGTGGTCGGTTGGCTGCATGAGGCTCTATGCGCTCCTGCCGTTTGTCATGTGCATTCTGGCCGGCCTTCTGATCCTGTATTTCTACGCGACGGGATACGACGCCATCCATATCGGCGATGCCAGTATCGATTTCACCGAACGGACCTTCATCTGGCACTACGCGATAAGTCATTTCAACGATGCGCCGCTGCTCGGCTTCGGCATCAACGGCTTCTGGACGATCCCCTCAATCTACGATTATTTCGAACAGAATCACGGCTGGGTGCTCGACAATTATCACAGCGGCTACATCGCGATCCTGATGGAGACCGGATTTCTGGGGTACATGCTCTTTGCCGCCAGCGTCCTCCTGTTTTCGCACAAGATCCTCCATCTGATTTCCGCTCGCACGATCGATCGGTCGCACTGTGCCCTCATCATCGGATTCGTCGTCCTCAGCTTTCAGACCAATTTTACGGAGACGACGTTCCTTCGTTCGACGATGTTCACGTCCGTGCTCCTGGTGGGGCTGTTCTTCGCGACGTGCAGGCCAGTGCGGCCGACGGAATTCCAGGCTTTAGGAATGGAAGCAGTATGACCGCCATGCGAGCTCGCTGGCCGAGAAGCTTCAATCTTGCGGCTATTGTGATTTTCCTTGCATCGCTGTTCTCTCATGCTCATTGCGCCGAGCAGACCGCCGCCCGTGACATGCCAAAACTGGGGCGCGGTATCAACATTCTCGGCTACGATGGGATCTGGGAAGGCGGCCAAAACGCGCCGTTTCGCCTGGACAATCTGACCGCGATCAAGAAGGCGGGGTTCGCGCATGTCAGGATCAATTTCTTCGGCTTCAAGTTCATGGGCCCGGGGAACGTCCTGGACGAGATCGTCCTGAGGCGCCTTGACGCCGTCATCAAGGAGGTTCTCGCGAGGAAGCTCGTTCCCATCGTCGACGAGCACGATACCCACCTTTGCCAGCGCGATGTTTCCGAATGCGCCGAGAAGCTCAAGGCGTTCTGGCGGCAGATCGCCGAGCGCTATGCCGGCAAATATCCGGCGCTCGTCTTCGAGGTGTTGAACGAGCCTGGTGGAGAAATGACGTCCGCCGGCTGGAACTCGCTCCTCAATGAATGTCTCGGCATCATCCGCCGCACCAATCCCGAACGGCCGGTCATCGCCGCCGTTCTCAACACCGATGAGATCCCTGTCGACGAGCTGGTTCTCCCGGCCGATGACAGGCATCTCATCGTCACGTTTCATTATTACGCGCCGATACGGTTCACCCATCAGGGCGCGCCGTGGTCTCCGACGTTTTCGCGGATCGGGCCCCTGGACTGGGGCAGCCCGGAGGATGAAGCGAAGGCTGCCGCCGACTTCAGGAAGATGAGCCTCTGGGCGGAGAAAGAGCAGCGCCCGGTTTATGTCGGCGAGTTCGGAGTGTACGAGCGTGCGCCATCCGACAGCCGGCAGCGATATTTGTCGTTCGTGGCGAGAAGCGCCGACCGGCTCGGCTGGTCATGGGCCTACTGGCAGTTCGATCACGACTTCGCGGCGTTCGACAGTGCGCGCCAGGCGTGGAAGCCGGGTATCCTGCGTGCGCTGATGCCGCCGGCGCGTTGAAATCGCGCCCCGAGTCCGCTCATTCCGCGGAAGGGGTGCCGGGCAGGACCCGTCGGGCAAAACACCCGCCATCCCGTCAACCCCTTTCCGCAAATATATTCCACTTTACCGAAATTCGGAAACGGCGTATGTGTCGCCAATCCCGGCTCATCCTTGAGGGGCGATCTCGTTGTCGTCTTGATTGCGAGCCGGGCTTGCGGTGGACGCGGCAGCGTCGGCACGAGAGGTGCGGGCAGGGCGGGTAGTCCCTGTGAGCCCGTGGCCACGTGCGGACGAGCGGCGCTGTGAAGTTCGTCTCGTCGGTATTTCGATGGCTACGTGCACGATGCCGTCGAACCCTGCGACGAAATGGCGAATGCGCGTACGGCAAAACCGTGTGGTCCTGGCCGTCGTTGCTACGGTCAAGTTTCGCGGAGGTGTGTGCGAGCCCAACCGGGCAGACAGCATCATCCAATTCGCGAGGCGAGGGAGGCCAGAAGGAAAGTTCGGCTCCCGGGAGAGCACGGCATAAGCCGTCCAACCATCGCGCAGGGAAGGCCGAGTGATTGGCTACACCTGTATGCTGCTGTGCGGTTTTCCTGCGTGTGCTTTTCGCGCAGCGGACCGCGGGTGCCAGCCGGCACCCGGCCTTCCCTGCGCCCTCTTGGATTTGAGGGTGACGTGACGAAGCAAAGCTCGGGCGATTTGCGCCGCGAGGATGCGGCGGTGCGTCCGCCTACTTCTTGTCCCTAACGCTAGGGACAGACTCGTTGCTGCGATCCGCTTAGCATGATCCGCCTGGTTGCTCGGGACCGCGGGACGCCTTCTGGGCAGCGACGGCGCCTCCTGGGGAATACTGCAAGCCGAGCCGGGGCGCCCGATGTACCCGGCGGAGCCATCAAAGCGGACAGGGAGGAACAGGACATGAAGATCGGTTTCGCGCGAGCCTCGCTTCTTGTGGCATGCGTCCTTTATGGACATGCTGCTCACGCGGACATCAAAATTGGAATCGTGATTTCGGCAAGCGGCCCGGGATCCGCACTGGGCCAACCGCAGCTCAAGACGGTTGCAGCTCTTCCGAAAGAGATCGGTGGAGAGAAGGTCACCTATATCGTCCTGGACGACGAGTCGGATTCGACCAAAGGAGTCCAGAACGCACGCCGGCTGGTGATCCAGGACAAGGTCGACGTGCTGGTCGGCTCCTCTCTGACGCCGGTGACCATGCCGATGCTGGATGTCGCGCTCGAATCGAAGACGCCGCTGCTGTCGCTCGCTGCCGCTACCGCCATCGTCCAACCGATGGATGAGAAGCGCGCCTGGGCTTTCAAGGTCGTTCCCAATGACGACCTCATGGCGGCCGCCATCCTCAAGCATATCGCGACATCAGGGGTAAAGACGCTCGGCTATATCGGTGTTTCGGATGGCTACGGCGAGGGCTACTACAAGGAGGTGAGCCGCCTCGCGCCCGCGCTGGGCCTGACCGTGACCACACACGAGGTCTATGCACGCGCCGACACCAGCGTCACGGGTCAGGCGCTGAAGGTGATGTCGACCAATCCCGATGCCGTCTTCATCGCGTCCGCAGGAACTCCGGCGGTCCTGCCGCAGCAGGCGCTCCGCGAGCGCGGATACGCCGGCAAGATATTTCAGACACATGGCGTGGCCAGTGAGGAGTTCATCAAGCTCGGTGGCGCGAACGTCGAAGGTGCGGTATTCGCGGGCGAGGCTTTTACCATTGCCGCCGATCTTCCCACGGGAGATCCGTTCCGTCGCTCGACGGAGGAGTTCGTGACCGCGTATGAAGCGGCGAACGGGCAAAAGCCCAACATGTTTGCTGCTCACCTCTGGGATGTCGTCGCGCTGATCGGAAAAGCCGCGCCGGATGCGCTGAAGACGGCAAAGCCTGGCACAACCGAATTTCGCGCGGCTCTGCGGGACGCACTTGAGCGAGGGCAGAACATCTATCTCAACAATGGGCTGTCGAACATGAGCAAGGCCGATCACAACGGCTATGATGAGCGCTCGGCCTTTCTGATCAAGGTCGAAGGCGGGAAGTTCCGCCTGGCAAAGTAGCGGCGCGCCAATCCGCTTTGTACGAGCGCAGTGGGCGGGGGACACCATGCCTGCGCCCATCTGATCCGGTGGTCCGTTTTGGGCTCCAGGGATGGCTGATCGCGGATGAAGCCGCTGCATTTGCCGGGGCGTCCGACAGGGCGTGAGACAATTTCGGCCAGAAAAATCGATTTTCGATTTTCTATTGACCCCTCCGCGTTGCCTTGTCATCATTCGACCCATGGGTCCGCTTCAGTTTCATATGACCGGAAGCCCCGGGGATGGTCCGCGCAGCCTGACATCGGCATTGCACGAGCGCTTGCGCGCCGACATCCTGGCGACGCGGCTGCTTCCGGGCCAGAAGCTGCATATCGCCGGCCTCGCCAAGCAGTTTTCCGTGAGCCTCGCCGCCGTACGTGAGGCACTTTCCCGACTGGTCGCCGACGGGCTCGTGCTGGCGTCCGACCAGCGTGGCTTCCGGGTGAGCCCGGTGTCGCTCGCCGATCTCGCCGACGTGACGCAGACCCGGATCGACATCGAGGGCCTTGCGCTCCGTCGCTCGATCGAGCGGGGCGACGATGCCTGGCTTGCCTCGGTGATATCCGCCTGGGCGGACCTGAAGGTCGTTCCCTATCGCTATCCCGACGATCCGACGGTGCATTATGAGGAGTGGGTGGTCCGCCACCGCATCTTCCATCGTGCACTGGTCAATGCCTGCGGCTCACCGTGGCTGCTCGGCTTCCGCGACGTGCTGCACGAACAAAGCGAGCGATATCGCCGCCTCTCGATCCGCAGGGAGGTCGGCAAGCCGCGCGACGTCGAGGCGGAACACAAATCGATCGTCGCTGCCGTCGTCAAACGTGACGCGGATGCGGCGGTTCGCGCCTTGGCAAAGCACTTCGGCATCACCAAAGAGTTTGTCGAGCTCGCCGCGCCTCGCATTGCGGAGGTGAACGGCGCGAACTGACGATCCGGAAAAATCCGGCAAAGAAAAACAGAGACCGGGAGGAAACAGATCATGAAAACAACTCGCCGCAAGGCGCTATTGGCGTCGCTCTTCGCAGCCGGCGTGCTCGCCGGCCCTGCCGCCGCCGCCGAAACTATCCGCGTCGGCCTGCCGACCAAGACCTACTGGCCGACGACGATCGCCGAGACGGCCGTGCGGCAGAAATTGTTCGAGAAGGAAGGCATCCAGGCCGAGCTGACAATCTACCGCAGCGGTGCAGAGACGTTCGAAGGCATGGCTGCGGGCGCGGCCGATATCATCCTCGATCCGCCCTCGCTGGTCTCCGCGGGACGCAAGAAGGGTGTGATGTCACGGATCGTGGCCAATGCCGCGATGGGAAATTTTGGCTGGCAGTTGATGGTCCCGGCCAAGTCGACGCTCGACGTCAAGGGCCTCAACGGCAAGAAGGTCGCGATCACCGCCGCCGGCTCCGGTTCCGACCTGCTCGCACTGTGGACACTCCAGGACAAGAAGATTGATTTCACGCGCGTCCCGGTTGGTGGCGGCGGTCTGGTGCCGAACCTCCTGGCAGGCAACGTCGAGGCCGCCGTGGTCTATTCGCCGCTGAGCTTCCAGATCGCGAAGTCGGGCGAAGCCAAGTCGATCCTCGATTACGCCACGGCGGTGCCGCCGAACCTCACGGCAGGCTGGATCGTGCTCGACAAATTGGCGGAGACAAAGCCTCAGCTGGTTCAGAAGGCGGTGAACGCCCTCTATGGCGCGGTTGCGTTCATGCGCGCCAATCGCGACGTGACCGTCAAGCTGATCGCCGAGCTCTACGAAATGCCGGCCGAGATCGCCGCCCTGGAATACGACAACACGATCATGAAGCTCGAGACCAGCGGCGACATGGGCACGCCTGACGTGAACGCGGCCGTGCAGCTGTCGCTGGACCTCGCCAAGCTCGGCGGGCTCAAGGACATCGTGCCGGTCGAAGACGTCATCTCGACCAGGTTCAAGCCGGTTCCAACCAAGCCGTAACGATGCAGAACTCGCTCGCCATCAAGCTCGCACGGATCGCGATCGTCATCGCGGTCCTGGCGCTATGGGAGTTGCTGTCGCGCACCGGCATCGTCAATCCGCGCCTGCTGCCCTCGGCGTCCGACACGTTTGCGACGCTAGGCGACCTCCTGCAGCGCGCGGCCGTGCGGAAAGACCTGATGGTGACGGCGACCGAAGTGCTGGCTGCGTTCGCGCTAGCCGTCCCCTTCGGCGCCGTGATCGGCTTCCTGGTTGCGGAGAACCGCTACTTCGCCGACGTGGCCAAGCCGCTGCTGTTCTTTGCCTTCAGCATCCCGAAGTCGATCTTCCTGCCGATGTTCATCCTCGTATTCGGCGTCGGCTTCGCCCAGAAGGTCGGCTTTGGCTTCTTCTCCACGATCTTCATCGTGATCATGTCGACGACCACTGCGGTGGAGTCGGTCAAGGTCGAGCATCTCACGGTGGCGCGCTCCTATGGTGCAACTCCGATGCAGACCGCGTTGCGGGTCTATCTGCCGAGCATGCTGCCGGTGCTGCTGGAGGCCCTGCGGATCTCCATGATCTTCAACCTCACCGGCGTGATCCTTGCCGAGATGTACGCCTCGCGCGACGGCATCGGCCACCAGATCGCGACCTGGGGCGAGAACTTCCAGATGAAGCAGCTCCTCGCCGGCGTCGTGATGGTCGCCGCGATCGCCATGACCTTCAACGAACTTGTCAGGTGGGTGGAAACGCGATGCAGCCATTGGCGAACGTGACCCCGTTGAAGCCTCCCGCGCGCGCCGGCGCGATCGAGGTGAAGAATGTCGGCCAGGTCTTCAAGACCAGGTCTCAGGACGTGGTCGCCCTGGAAGACGTTTCGCTCGATATCAAGCCGGGCCGCTTCGTCGTGCTGGTCGGCCCGAGCGGTTGCGGCAAGTCGACCCTTCTGATGATGATGGCGGGCCTGCGCCAGCAGACCTCGGGCACGATCACGATCAATGGCGCGCCGATTCCGCAGCCCGATCCGGACAGGGTCGGCGTGGTGTTCCAGGAGGCGAGCCTGTTTCCCTGGCTGACGGCCGAAGACAATGTCGAGTTTCCGCTGGCCCTGCGTGGCGTGCCCAAGGCGGAGCGCCGCGCCAAGGCGCAGGATGCGCTCACGCTGGTCGGCCTCGACGGATTCGGCAGGCGCCATCCGCACGAGCTCTCGGGCGGCATGAAGCAGCGCGTCTCGATCGCGCGCGGGCTGGTGCAGGACCCGCCGGTGCTGCTGATGGACGAGCCGTTTGCTGCGCTCGACGAGCAGACCCGCATGACCATGGGTGACGAGCTTCTGCGCATCTGGGCGGCGACCGGCAAGACCGTGGTCTTCGTCACGCACAGCCTCACCGAAGCGGTCTATCTCGCCGACGAGGTGATCGTGATGTCGGCGCGGCCCGGCCGCATCGTCGATCATCTCCAGGTCCAGCTGCCGCGGCCCCGCACCTACGAGATGCTGAGCGGCGATGCCTTCGGGAGTTTGCGCGACCGCATCTGGCGGCATATCCGCAAATCGGCGTGAGGCGGAGATGAGCGCCGAGATGACTGCGAAGAAGATTACCCCGAAGATAAGTGCCAAGACACTGCGACATCTGATCGTGATCGGCATGATTGCGCTGTGGGAGCTGCTGCCGCGCACCGGTCTCATTCCCGAGCTGTTCCTGCCGTCGCTGTCGTCAACGCTGATGGCCGGATGGACCGAGGCACCCGAATACGGTCATGCGCTCGCGGTGACGCTTTACGAGGTCGTGGTCTCCATGGCCTTCGCCTGCGGCGGCGGCATCCTGCTCGGCGCTATCGTCGGCAGCCTGCCGCGTCCGCGCGTCCTGATCATGCCGATGGTATCGAGCCTCTATGCGGTGCCGCTCGTGATCCTCTATCCCGTCTTCACAGTGTGGCTCGGCATCGGCTCGGAATCCAAGATCGCCTTCGCCTCGATTTACGGTTTCCTGCCAACGATGCTGGCCACCGCCGCCGGCATCCAGACCATCGACCCTCAGCTGCTGCTCGCGGCACGCAGCATGGGCGCCACGCTGAGCCAGCGGTTGGTTCGCGTCATCATTCCCGCGGCGATTCCGACCGTGCTGTCGGGGCTCCGCGTGGGAGGCGCGCTGGTCATCGTTGGCGTCGTCGTCTCGGAGATGCTGATTTCCTCGGCCGGCATCGGTTATCTGATCTCCCGCTACCGCACGATCCTCGACAGTCCGCACGTGTTCGCCGGCGTCCTCCTCGTGCTGTTCATGGCGATCGCCTTCAATGCCGCGATCCGGGGGATCGAGCGCAAGGCGGCGATCTGGCAGACCGGCACGCGCGCTGGTCAGGCCAACGATGACATCGCATCGGGCGCGATGCAGCCGGCGACCTGAGGAAACTCCGCGTGTTCGATCTGACCTTGACATTCGACAACGGCCCCGATCCCAACGTGACCCCGCGCGTGCTCGACATTCTCGGAGAGCGCGGCATCAAGTCCACGTTCTTCGTCATCGGCGAGAAGCTCGCCGATCCAGCGCGACATCGCCTTGCGATGCGTGCGCACGGGGAGGGGCACTGGATTGGCAATCACACCTTCACCCACAGCATCCCGCTCGGTGAGCAGCCGGATCGCGATACAGCAAAGAGCGAAATTGGCCGCACGCAGGCCGCGATCGGTGATCTCGCCCATCCGCAGCGCTGGTTCCGGCCGTTCGGTGGCGGCGGCAATCTTGATACGCGGCTGCTGAAACCATCCGTCGTCGACTATCTCACCCGCAACAAGCACAGCTGCGTGCTCTGGAATGCGATCCCCCGCGACTGGGACGATCCCGACGGCTGGAGCGAGCGCGCCGCTGTCCAGTGCAGCCGGCAGCTCTGGACGCTGATGGTCCTGCACGATCTTCCAACCGGTGCGATGGACCATCTGGAGCAGTTCCTCGACCGCGCGGAGGCGGCCGGTGCCCGCTTCCGCCAGGATTTCCCACCGCAATGCGTTCCGATCCGCAACGGCGCGATCGCACTCCCGATCAACGACTATGTTTCCTCCATCGAAGAGAGCATTTGACTGATGAAAATCGCAAGTTTCACGATCGCCGGCACCGCGAGCTTTGGCATTGTCACAGACAACGGCGTCATCGATGCCAGCAAGCGTCTCAAGGCCTATCCGACGCTGAAGATGCTGCTTGCCAAGGGATCGCTCGACGAACTGAAGAAGCTTGCCGGCGAGAAGCCCGACTACGCGCTGCAGGATGTCACGCTGCTGCCGACGGTCCCCGATCCCGACAAGATTTTCTGCATCGGCGTCAACTACGCCTCGCATCTCGCCGAGAGCGGCCATCCCACTCCGCCACACCCGATGATCTTCACCCGCTTCGCCAACAGCCAGGTCGGACATGGCCAGCCGATGATCCGGCCGCTCGAATCCGAGCGATTCGACTATGAGGGCGAGATGGCGGTTGTCATCGGCAAGGCCGGCCGCCGCATCTCGCGCGAAGCCGCGTTGAGCCATGTCGCCGGTTATGCCTGCTACAATGACGGCAGCATCCGCGACTGGCAGCGCCACACCTCGCAATTCGCGCCCGGCAAGAATTTCGCCGGCACAGGCGGCTTTGGGCCATGGATGGTCACGACCGACGAATTGACCGACGTCAGCAAACAGACCTTGATTACCCGGCTCAACGGCGTCGAGGTACAGAAGGCCCCGATCTCCGATCTCGTCTTCGACGTGCCGGCGCTGATTGCTTACTGCTCGACCTTCACCGAGCTCGCGCCAGGTGACGTCATCGTCACAGGTACGACAGGCGGTGTCGGCGCTTATCGCAATCCGCCGCTGTGGATGAAGGGCGGCGACGTCGTGGAGATCGAGATTTCCGGGATCGGGATTCTCCGCAATCCCGTCAAGGACGAAGTGCCGGCTAAGGCGACGCGGGCAGCCTGATTGGCTGCGCTCGATAACAAGAAGAAGGAGACCCTCATGCCGACGCCAACGCATATCCTCCCGACCACGGTGGTCGGAAGTTATCCGCAGCCGGAATGGCTGGTGAATCGCGCCATGCTGTCGAAGGTGGTGCCGCGCACGCGCCTGCACGACATGTGGCGGCTGCCAGCGGAACATCTGGAGGAGGCCCAGGACGATGCGACGATCGTCGCGATCCGCGACATGGAGCGCGCCGGCATCGACATCGTGACCGATGGCGAAATCCGCCGCGAGAGCTACTCCAACCGCTTCGCCACGGCGCTCGACGGGATCGACGGAGACAATCCCGCGATAATCGTTGCGCGCACCGGTAACACCCAGACCCCGGTGCCGCGCGTCGTCGGCCCGGTGAAACGCAAGGGACCGGTCGAGCTGCACGACATGCAGTTCCTGCGCAGGAATACCGATCGTGCAGCGAAGATCACCCTGCCGGGTCCGTTCACCATGAGCCAGCAGGCCAAGAACGAGTTCTACAAGGACGACGAAGAGCTCGCGATGGCCTTGGCGGAGGCCGTCAATGCCGAAGCGCTCGATCTGCAAAGAGCAGGCGCAGACGTGATCCAACTCGACGAGCCTTGGGTGCGGAACAATCCGGAGTCCGCCAAACGCTACGCCGTAAAGGCGATCAACCGCGCGTTGGAGGGCATCACGGTGCCGACCGTCGTGCATCTCTGTTTCGGCTACGCGGCGGTCGTGCCAGGCTCGAACAAGCCGGCCGGCTATTCGTTCCTCGCCGAGCTCGACGATACGACTGCCGACCAGATCTCGATCGAGGCGGCGCAGCCAAAACTCGATCTCGGTGTTCTGAAGGACCTCTCCTCAAAGAAAATCATGCTTGGCGTGCTCGACCTCGCAGACCCCCAGATCGAGAGCGTCGACACGGTCGCCGACCGCATTCGCAATGGCCTGAAATATGTGTCGCCCGATCGTCTCGTTCCGGCGCCCGATTGCGGCATGAAATACATGCCACGCGCCGTCGCGTTCGGGAAATTGAAGGCGATGTGCGATGCGGCGGCCAAGGTTCGGCAGGAGCTTGGTTGACGAGGTTCGAGCCGTTCGCCAGCGATTGCACGATCCAGGCTGGTTCGCCTCAGACCCAGCCGCCATCGACGATGTAGTGCTGAGCTGTGCAGGCGGAGGCCTCGTCGGAAGCGAGGAAGATGGTGAACTTCGCGACCTCGTCCGGCACGAGCTTGCGCTTCAGGCATTGTCGTTGCATCAGCTCGACCTCGCCCTGTGGCGTCATCCATTTATCGAGCTGGCGCTCGGTCATGATCCATCCCGGCGCGATTGCGTTCACGCGGATGTTGTAGGCGCCGTAATCGCGCGCCAGGGAGCGCGTGAGACCGATCACGCCTGATTTGCTGGCGGTGTAGGCGGCCATGCCGCCTTGTCCGGCGATCCACGACACCGAGCCGAAATTGATGATGGCGCCGGCGTTCGCCGCCTTCATGTCCGGCAACACGGCCTGCGCAGCAAAGAACTGGTGCTTCAAGTTGACCGCGACACGGTTGTCCCAATATTCGGGTGTCATTTCCTCGGTGCTGTGCCGCTCGTCATGCGCGGCATTGTTGACGAGGATGTTGATTGCGCCGTGCATGTTGCGCGCCTCCGCGACGCCGGCACGTAACGCGGCGATATCGGTCAAGTCGACACGCATGAAACGCGCGCTAAGACCTTGATCCGACAGCTCGCGTGCCAGGGATTGGCCCTCGTCGACTTTGATGTCGAAGAACACGACATTGGATTTCTGCTGGGCGAAGCGCCGCACGATCGCAGCGCCAATTCCGGATGCGCCCCCGGTGACGAGAACGACCTTGCCGGCGAGGTCGGAATAAACGGCAGTCATGGATATCCCTCGATTTGCGTTGGGGCAGCGCGACGCGCCGCCCGACTCTCCCGCGCACCTTAGCGATCTCCTTCGTGAGGTGCATAGATCAGAATTTCAGTTGCGTACCTCAAAAATCGAAGGCAGGATTGCACCAAGAATAAGAGCCGTTGGGAGGAATGTGATGAGACTGCTCGGGAAACTGGGACTGGCCGTTGTCGCATGCCTGTTCGGAGCGAAACTCGCTGCGGCCGATACGACGGTGAAATGGCTGCACATCGAGGCCAACCCGGCCCAGGTCAAAATCTGGGAGGAGGTCGCGCGTGCCTATGAGGGGTCGCATCCGGGCGTCAAGGTCGAGATGCAGTTCCTCGAGAACGAGGCCTACAAGGCCAAGCTGCCGACCATCCTGCAATCCAAAGATCGGCCCAATATCATCTACAGTTGGGCCGGCGGTGTCCTGAAGACGCAGATCGAGGCCGGCGTGCTCGACGACATCACCGATTCTGTGAAGGGTTACAGCGACAATCTCACACCCGCGGCACTCGCCGCCTTCACCAGCAACGGCCGGGTTTATGGTCTGCCCACGGCGCTCTCGCAGGTCGGCTTCCTCTGCAACAAGGAGCTAATGGCCAAGGCGAAGGTCGATCCTGCCGGGATCAAGAGCTGGGACGATCTGCTTGCTGCCGTGAAGGCGTTGAAATCCGCCGGCGTGACCCCGATCGTGGTCGGCGGCGCCGACAAATGGCCGCTGCACTTCTACTGGACGCATCTTGCGGTGCGCATCGGCGGCAAGGCGGCGTTCGATGCGGCGCTGCGCGGCGAGAACGGCGGCTTTGCCGGGGAAACCTTCCAGAAATCCGGCGAGCTGTTCAAGCAGCTCGTGGATCTCCAGCCGTTCCAGAATGGCTTCCTCGGTTTCAAGAACCCGCAGGCGGTCGGCTATTTCGGGGACGGCAAGGCGGCGATGACGCTCGCGATCAGCACGGTCTATCATCTGCAGCGCGCTCTCGCCGCCGACAAGGTCGGATTGACCGAGGACAAGATGTGCTGGTTCGACTTCCCGGTCGTGACCGGCGGCAAGGGTGCGCCCACCGATACGCTCGGCGGCATCACCGGTTGGCTGATTACGAAGGGCTCGCCGAAGGAGGCTGTCGATTTCCTGAAATACTTCGTCTCCAAAGAGGTGCAGACGCGGCTTGCCGCCGGCAACTTCATCATCCCGGTGGTGCAGGGCGCGGACGCAGGGCTGAACAACAGCTTCATGAAGCTGATTGCCGCCAATCTGGCGAAGTCGAACTACCACCAGAACTTCTATGACCAGAGCCTGGGTCCGTCGGTCGGCCGCGTCGTCAACGACGTCACGGCCGAAATCGCCGGCGGCAGCATGAGCCCGCAAGAGGCTGCCAAGGCGATCGAGGCGGCGTGGAAGCAGGGCAACTGACGGTGGCGCGGCGGACCGCGAGCGTGTCGGCGATCGGCGCTGCTGGCGAGATGGTGCCCCAGGTCACGGTCCGTGGCCCGAGTTGGGACGGCAGGCTGACGGTGCTCATCCTGTTCCTGCCGCCGGCGCTGCTGTTGTTCACGTTGTTCGTTGTGCTCCCGATCGGCGAAGCAGCCTGGTATTCGGGCTTCAACTGGAACGGGTTCGGCAGGCCGACCAACTGGATTGGCTTGGACAATTACCGCTTCGTGCTCGAGACCCGCGCCTTCTGGCTCGCGCTGCGTAACAACGGGCTGATCATCGCTGTTTCGCTCGCCATCCAGCTGCCGCTTGCGCTCACGCTGGCCTTAATGCTCGCCGAGCGCTTTCGCGGGGCAGTGGCGCTGCGCATGCTGTTCTTCATGCCCTATATCCTGGCGGAGATCGCGACCGGGCTGATCTTCAGCTTCGTCTATGACGGCGACTACGGCCTTGTGGCTTCGATCTGGCGCAGCTTCGGCGCCGAGCCTCCGCATCTGCTTGCCTCCACGGATACGGCCATGCTGGCGGTGCTGATCGTGATCGTCTGGAAGTACTTTGGCTTCCACATGATGCTGTTCATCGCAGCGCTCCAGGGCCTCGACAAGAGCCTGGTCGAGGCGGCGCGCATCGACGGCGCGACCCGATCGCAAGCCTTGCGGCATGTGGTCATCCCCTTGCTCTATCCAACGATAAGGCTCTCCGTGTTCTTCGCCATCGTCGGCTCGCTGCAGCTGTTCGATCTCGTCATGCCCTTGACGCGCGGCGGGCCGGCAGATTCCTCGAACACGATGGTGAGCTTCCTCTACAACAACGGCATCTCGCGCATGCGGGTCGGCTACGGCAGCGCCATCGGGGTGATCCTGTTTGCGATCTGCGTGACCTTTGCCTTCACCTACAAGCGATGGTTCATGCGCGATGAGTAACGCCAAGGCCATCCGCGCGCCGTTCGACCCCTCAATGCTGTTCAAGATGGTGTTCCTCGCCGTCGTCGCCATCATCGTGGTGGTGCCGCTGCTCGCGACCTTGTTCGGTGGCTTCAAATCGCTCGGCGAACTGCGCGTCAATCCGTTTGGCTTGCCACGTCACTGGGAGTGGCAGAACTATGCTGATATCCTGTTCTCTGCACGCTACTGGCAGCTCTTGCGCAACTCGCTGATCATCTCGACACTCACAGTGGCCTTGACCCTGATCATCGCCTCGATGGCCGCGTTCACCTTTGCCCATATCAGGTTCTATGGCAGCTCGATGCTGCTGAGCTACCTAACGCTGGGCCTGCTGTTTCCGGCCGCGACGGCGGTGCTGCCGCTCTTCATTAAGGTGCGCGATCTCGGGTTGCTCGATACATATTTTGGCGTTGCCCTGCCGCAGGCGGCCTTCAGTCTTGCGATGAGCGTGCTGCTGCTGCGGCGTTTCTTCAAGGACATCCCGTACGAACTGCTGGAGGCCGCGCTGGTCGACGGCTGCAGCTATATCAAATTCTTCCGCTATGTGACGTTGCCTTTATCCCGGCCGATCCTGGCGACCGTCGGTACCATCACCTTCGTCAACAGCTGGAACGCCTATCTGCTGCCGCTAGTGATGCTCAACACCGACGCGCTCTACCCCTGGCCGCTCGGTATCATGGTTTATCAAGGCGAGTATTCGTCCGAGTGGCATCTGATCCTGGCCTTCATCACGTTGACCATCCTGCCGACGATCATTCTCTTCCTCCTCGCGCAGAAACACATCGTTGCAGGCCTCACCGCCGGCGCGGTCAAGGGATGAACGGTACCTCACGGAGATCACAATGAGAAAAGTCGGCATCGGCATCATCGGCTGCGGCAATATCAGCACCGCTTATCTGAAGGCGGCCCAGCGCTTTCGGGTCATGGAAATCAAGGCGCTCGCCGATATGCGCAGCGATGCGGCAGAGCGGCAAGGCGCCGCCTTCGGCCTGCCGGCAATGCGGGTTGATCAACTGCTCAAGCGGGACGATGTCGAGATCGTCATCAATCTCACCGTGCCACTCGCCCACACTGACGTCAGCCTGGCGGTGCTGAACGCCGGCAAGCACGTTCATTCCGAGAAGCCGCTCGGCATCAACGTCACGGAAGCCCGCAAGGTGATGGACCTCGCCGCGCAGAAGAGCCTTCGCGTCGGCTGCGCACCCGATACGTTCCTTGGCGGTGGGCATCAGACCGCGCGCAAGCTGATCGACGATGGCGCGATCGGCACGCCTGTGGCCGGCAGCGCGTTCTTCGGCTGCCCCGGCCACGAGCGTTGGCATCCGGCGCCGGGTTTCTACTATTTGCGCGGCGGCGGGCCCATGCTTGACATGGGTCCGTACTACATCACCGATCTCGTGCAGCTGCTCGGCCCCGTGGCGAGCGTGATGGGCTCGACCGCGCGTCCGAAATCTGAGCGGCTGGTCACCAGCCAGCCGATGAACGGAACGCTGATCCCGGTCGAAGTTGCGACCCATGTCGCCGGCACGCTCGAATTCGAGAGCGGGGCGGTCGTCTCGATCGCGATGAGCTTTGATGTGCCCAAGCACCGGCATGCGCCAATCGAGGTCTATGGCGACAAGGGCAGCATGCTTGTGCCCGATCCGAACCGCTTCGGCGGCGAGGTGCAAGTCGCGAAGACCGGCGGCGAATGGGAGCCGGTGCCGCTGACTCACGGTCATGTCGACGGCGAGTTCCGTTCCATCGGCGTCGCCGACATGGCCTCCGCGATCCTGAACAACCGGCCGCATCGTGCCAGCGGTGCGCTCGCGTTCCACGTGCTGGAGGTGATGGAAGCGTTCCAGACCTCTGCCGACGAAGGCCGGCGCGTCAAGATCGAGAGCCGCGTCGAGCGGCCGGCGATGCTGCCGGCCGGGCGTGAAACCGGACAGATCGACTGAGGGAATGACCATGCGCAAGGCAATGATTGTATGGGGCGGTTGGCCGGGGCACGATCCCGATCTCTGTGCTTCGATGATCCGCGGCTGGCTGAAGGCGGAAGGGTTCGAGGTGCGGATCGAAACCACCACCGCCGCATTCGCCGATCCCGCGATTCACGACCTGTCGCTGATCATCCCGATCTATACCATGTCGACAATCGAGAAGGCGGAAGCGCTCAATCTCTGCGCTGCGGTCCGTAGCGGCGTCGGGCTCGCCGGCCATCATGGTGGCATGGGCGACGCATTCCGCGATTCCGTCGATTACCAGTTCCTGTGCGGCGGGCAGTGGGTTGCGCATCCCGGCAACATCATCGACTACAAGGTCGACTTGACGAAGCCGGACGATCCCATCATGAAGGGCCTGAAGAGTTTCGAGCATCGTTCCGAGCAATACTACATGCATGTCGACCCCGCCAACGAGGTGTTGGCGACGACGACCTTCACCGGCGAGCACGCGCCCTGGATCGAGGGCGTGGTGATGCCGGTGGTTTGGAAGAAGCGATACGGCGCGGGCAGGGTGTTCTATTCCTCGCTCGGCCACCGCGCTTACGAGCTCGACGTACCGGAGATCCGGACGTTGATGACCCGTGGCATGTTGTGGGCGGCGCGCGAATGACAGCCGTTGCGACCCAGTCGGTGGTTCGCGCTACGCTCGAGGACGTCGCGCGCACGGCGGGTGTTTCGCTCGCCACCGTCGACCGCGTCGTCAACCGGCGCGAGGGCGTGCGCGCCAAGACCGTGGCGCGGGTCGAGGCCGCGGTGGCAAAACTCGGCTATCGAGCCGACGTCGCGGCCGCTCGGCTTGCCCGGGGGCAGACGTTCCGCTTTGCCTTCGTGCTGCCGACCGGTAGCAACAGCTTCATGACAAACCTGACCGAGCAGGTCCAGCGCACCGCGGACTGGCTCGCCGGCCAGCGCGGCTTCATTGATATCCTCCGTGTCGACGTGTTCGATCCGGGCGTACTCGCCGCCGCGCTGGAAGGTCTCTCGCCCGCGTATCAGGGCGTCGCCGCGATCGCGCTCGATCATCCCAGGGTGCGCGCGGCGATCGACGAACTCACCGCGCGCGGGGTCGCTGTGGTGACCCTTGTGTCGGACGCGCCGAGCTCGCGCCGCCTGCACTATGTCGGCATCGACAACCCGGCGGCAGGCCGCACCGCTGCCACGCTGATGGGACGGTTCCTCACTGGTCGCGAGGGGACGGTTGCCGTGATCGCAGGGTCGTTGTCGCTGCGCGATCACACCGAGCGGCAGTTCGGCTTCCACCAGATCCTGTCCAGCGAGTATCCGAACCTGCTCGCGTTGCCGGTGATCGAGGGCCGCGACGACAGCGAGCGCACCCGGGAGCTCACTGCGGCGCTGCTCGCGCGCCAGCCCGATCTGCGCGGCATATACTGCTGTGGCGCCGGGAACCGTGGCATCGCCGATGCGCTCGAGGCCTCGGGACGGGCGCGTGAGGTGGTCTGGATTGCCCACGAGCTGACTCAATACACGCGGCGTTTCCTGGTCCGCGGCACGCTCGATGCCATCATCAACCAGGATCCCGGCCACGAGGCACGGTCTGCGGCGCGAGTTCTGCTCGCGCATTGTTCGGGTGAGCCCATCAGCCCCGACCAGGAGCGCATCCGCATCGACATTTTTCTGCGGGACAATCTGCCGTAACTTCGACTCGCTTGCGGAGCGCATCAGAAGCTCGCGGCCATTGCTGCCAGGCGTTGATGGGCTCGTTCGCGGGCCGCCTCAATGGGCTCTGGCGGTCCGGTGGTTGGTCCGATTGGAATGAAACGGACATCGTTGATACCGACAAAACGCAAAATTTCGCGCAGGTAAGGCGTTGCCATGTCGATGCGCCCGCGGTTCATTCCGGTGGCGAAATCGCTGCCGCTGGCAATGATGACGATAGTCGGCCGGTCCTTCAGCAACGGGACATACCCTACCGAAGGGTCGAACCGAAAGGTGAGCCCGGGCTGGACGATGACGTCGAAGAATTGCTTGAGCTTATAGGGAATGCTGAAGTTCCACATCGGCGTCGAAATCAGCACCCGATCGGCAAGCGCCAAGCGCACCGCCATCCGCTCGGCTTCCGCGAAACTGTCCCGCTGCGCGTTGCTGAAGGCTTGCGCCTTCATCCGTGCATATTTGGCTTCGACAATCGGGCCTGAAAATTCCGGCAGGCGCTCGCGCCAGAGATCCATGACGTCCACGTCCCAATCGGGCCGAGCTCGGCGAAAGCCATCGAGGAAAACGCGGGCGCCGGCGCTCGACCAGGAGTCGTCGCGGGGCGAGCAGGACAGGTGCAGGAGCTTCGCCACCGCTCATCCCAGCGCTTTGATGACCGCATCAGCCTTGGTCACGACGGCGACGTTTTGCATGGCGAAATTGATCGACGCAGCGTGCCAATCGGCATTCATGGTCGAGCAGCAATCCTCAGGAACGATCATGAAGTAGCCCTTGTCGGCACCGGTCCGTGCCGTGTGCTCGACCGACATGTTGGTCCAGGCGCCGGTGTTGATGATCATGTCGCGACCGGTGGCTTTCAGAATCGTTTCGAGCCTGGTGCCTTCCCAGGCGCTCATTCGCACCTTCTCGACCACGAAATCGCCGGGTCGTGGCTCGAGACCTGACACCGGTGCCGCCCCCCAGCTTCCGCGCACCATCGCCTTGCTGTCGACGAGACCCTCGAACAGCGGCGCATTCAGAGTCACGCCGGGCGCACCGGGCTCGACGACGAACCAGACATGGATGATGGCGACGCCGCGGGCGCGCGCGGTTTCTGCGAGGCGGCGAACGTTCTCGACGACATGCTGCTGGCGCGCATGCCCGGGCGCGCCGGAATCGGCAAAGGCGCCACCGTCCATGATGACGTCGTTCTGGAGGTCCTGGATGATCATGGCACAGCGTCGCGGATCGATCTGCATCTCGCCGTCGGCAAGGACGGGTGTATCGGAAGCCGCGCCGGCGGCCGCTGTGCCGCCGCCTCGCTTGCCGCTCATATAGGGCTCGTGGCGCGGTCGGACCTTGGTGGGAATGGCATAGACGGAGTGCGTCGAAGTCAGGTACAGCGTGCGGAAATCCGGCCCGCCCCAGGTAAGGTTCGCCACAAGCTCAGGAAGGCGGAGCTTGCCGAGCAGCTCGCTCCGCGGCGAATACACCCAGACCCCGCCGGGTGCCGTAACCCAGACGTTGCCGTGCTGGTCGCACTTCATGCCGTCGGGCAAGCCGGGCTCGAGCTCGGAGCGGATGCCGCTCGCGAACACACGCGCACTCGACAGCGAGCCGTCGCCGTTGACGTCGAATACGCGGATCTGTGCCTGCACGGTGTCGTTGACATAGAGCAGTTTCTCGTCGGGCGAAAAGCACAGCCCGTTCGGCTGGTCGAACAGATTGCGGTCCACGACGAGCTTCGGCTCGGCGCCGGGCACGACGCGATAGACGCCCTGGAAGCCGAGCTGCCTCGGCCGCTCGACGCCATAGACCGGCATGCGGCCATACCAAGGATCCGAGAAATAGATCGCGCCGGAGGAGTGCACGCAGACGTCGTTGGGGCTGTTGAGCTCCTGTCCCCCAAAGTGCGAGGCCAGCACCTCGCGCCGCCCGTCCGGCCGCTCGCGGATCAACGACGATGTCGCGTGCTCGCAAACGATCAAATTGAGCTCGGCGTCATAGGTCATGCCGTTGCATTTGTTCGACGGACGCTTGACCTCGGCGACGCCGCGCCGCGCATCCCAGCGCCGGCGCACGTCGCCCGGCATGTCGGAGAACAGCAGATAATGATCGACCGGATGCCAGATCGGTCCCTCCGTGAAGTCAAAACCGGTGCCGATCTGCGCGACCGGTGCGTAAGGATCGATCAGTGTCTCGAATTCGGAGCGTAAGGTGACGTGCGTCATCGGTCGATCCTCTGGCGTTTTAGGCTGGGAACCAGTTGCGCTGGGGCAGGGACTGCACGATCGGGCCGGGGACCTGATCGTGCAGCCGGCCGACGACGTTGCCGCCTTCGATCTTGGCAGGACGGTCGTGGACCGGCAGCAGATAGCGCGAATTGCTGAGCAGCTTCTTGATGGCGGCCTTCTCGGTCCGCTTGGTGGTGCCGTGGTTGCCGGTGGTGCGTGGCTCCCAGTCGTGGATCTCGTTGAAGGGCGTCACGATCTGGTCGTTGAAATCATAGATCACGTCGCCGCAGATCGTGGCGATGCCGTCGGCGGTTTCGACGATGATGTTCATCGAGCCCTCGGTATGCGCATTCGCGGCGTCGCAATAGACGCCCGGCATCAGCTCGATGGGACCTGTGATCTCGAGGTCGAGAAAGCGCAGCGCACTCCTGGTGTGCAAGCGGTCGATCAGGTGCTTGATATCCGGTGCCGGATATTGCGGATGCATCAGGCCGGACACGGAATACTCGAGCTCGCGGCGGTTGAGAACGACGGTCGTGTTCATCGGAAACAGATCGTCCTTGCCGGCATGGTCGATATGCAGATGGGTGTGGCAGACGAAACGCACATCGCCCATCCGCACGCCGTGCCGCGCAAGCTGGTTCTCGATCATGTGCTCGTGATACTGCAGGCCGCGCATCCCCAGCGTTTCCATGATCTGGTTGGAGCGATAACCCGTATCGACCACGACAGGATATTTGCCGCCGAGGATCAGGAAGCCGAGGGTGAGGACACGGCGGGTGCGGCCGCAATCGCGGCCCAGAACCAGAAAACTCGATTCCAGCTCGATATCGCCATAGTCCAGGATCTTGATTTCCAGCGGCATTCCGTCCCTCCCTGTGTCCGTTCTTGTTCGTTTCCTCGGCGCTCAGAGCCGATAGACGCGCATGGCAGTGGTTCTGAAAATGGCTTCGCGCTGATCATCTCGCAGCGGCGCCGCGGCGGCGCGGAACGCATCGATCAGCTCGCGATAGCTGGTCCACAATTTCTCGATCGGAAAATTAGAGCCGAACAGGCAGCGTCCGGCGCCGAAGATCGCAATCGTATCGGTCAGGACGGATGCGATATGCGCGGGGTCGTTGCGGTGGATGAAGGTTCCGAGCCCCGACAGTTTCGACACGACGTTCGGGCACGCGGCGAGACAGGCCATCCCGGCGCGCCACGCGGCGCGGCCTGCAGGTGAAAGGTCCTCCAGCATGCCGGCGTGTTGGAGAATAAAGGTCACCTTGGGGCAGGCTTCCGCAAGGTGTGCGGCGTCCGGCATCTGCGGCGTGAACACCTGAAGGTCAAAGCTCCAGCCATAGTCCGCAAGGCGAGCGATATTGCGCTGGATCACGGGATCGGTGCAGAGATCCGGCCGCGCGGCAAAGCGATAAAGCGGGTTCTTGTGCCAATGCAGTTGCATGCGAACGCCGCGCACCAGGGCATAGCGCTTCAGGCGGTCGAGCTGTGGACGCACGTCGCCGACTGAAAAGTCGGCGTAAGCCACGATGGCATGCGGCCAGCCGTGCGCCTCGGCGGTCTGCTGCACCCAGGCGGCCTCGTCCTCGAAGCGGTCATTGGCCCAGTTGGTCTGGACATAGACCGAGCGGGTGACGCCGCTGCCGTCGAGGTCGCGGAGATACTCCTCGATCGGGTAATCACGCCGGATCGGCTCGTATGGACCGAAGATGCGCGGCTGCATCGGACCGACCAGCCAGGGCAGGTCGGCCCGGCGCCAGATATGATGGTGCCCATCGACGATGTCCGTCACGCAACTCTCCTTTGTCCCAGCGCCAGCACATGCGCGACGATCGACGCGCTCGATCCACCATCGACGAGGTCGTCGACGAAGCGCTCGATCGCGACCAGCGCTTCGGTCTGCGGCCGAAAGCCGGGACCAGCCGCGAGCGGCGTCAGCCAGCTCACGCGCCACGCACGGCGCGATAGTTTCGCGACCGCATCGCGTAGCGCATCGGGTTCGCCTCGCTCCAGGCCGTCGGAAACGATGATCACCGCGGCGCCCCGCGCGTATCCACCGAAACGGGGCACGGCGAGAAAGGCCTGAAGCGCATCTCCGATCCGGGTACCGCCGTCCCAGTCGCTCACCACATAGGCTGCAGCCTTGAGCGCCTGCTCGCGGCGCTTGAGACGCAACGGGCGGGTGATGCGGGTCAGCCGCGTGCCGAAGGTGAAGACCTCGACATTGGGTGCCGCCTGCACCAGCGTGTGCGCGAACTTCATATTCTCCTCGGTGCGGGTCTTCATCGAGCCGGAGACGTCAATCAGAAGCAACACCTTGCGTGGGCGTTGCCGCCGCTTCAAACGTCCCAGCCGGAGGATTTCGCCGTCGCTGCGAACGGAGTCGCGCAAGGTGCGGCGCAAATCCGCGTAGGGCCCGCTGCGTGCCCGCATGCGGCGATGGCCGCGCCGCTTCGGGAGGCGCCTGGGCGCCTCGCGGGACAGCCGGCGCAGCGCATCGGTCGTCGAGAGCTGCGCAAAGCGGCGCTCGACTAGCGCTTCGGCGCGCGCAGCTGCGAGACCGGACTCATTGGCCTCATCCGACAACAGCGGCTCGTCGTTTCCGCGGGCCTCCTCTTGCAGCCGAACCGTCTCCTCGTCCTCACCGTCATCGACGCGCTCGATGGCCTCGTTTCCGCGAAAGTGCAGATCGAACAGCCGGTCGAACGTTGCGCGACGCTCCGGTGGAGGAGCCAGTGTTGCGAGGGCTGCCTGCCGAATGTCCTCCAGGCTGCGGGGACCGAGCAACTGGATTGCGGCCAGGAACGAGGTCGTCTGTTCCGGTGCGACGGCAAACCTGTTCGTTCGCAACAACCCGACGAACGAGATGAAGACACGCGCAGCGCGTGGCAGTTCGGGTTCGGCGCTCATGCAGAGGCCTCCGCCAGAAGGGCATCGAGGCGCGGCGAGATGAAGTGCAGATCCTCCTCGTCCTTCAAGGCAACGCCGATCGAGCGCCTGAAGGCATCGGGCCAGCGTGTGCCGCCCTTGTGCAGCAGCGTGGCGGCCTCAGCCCAGTCGACCGCCTCGGCGATCCCGGGCGCCTTGCTGAGCGGCTCGCGGCGCAGCTTCTCGACGGCCGCGACGACGGCGCGCGCGGTCCCCTCGGCGACGCTGGAGGCCCGCATCATCACGATGCGGGCTTCGCGCTCGGCCGAGGGATAGTCGATCCAGTGATAGACGCACCGCCTCCGCAACGCTTCATGAAGATCCCGCGTGCGGTTTGAGGTCAGGACGACGACCGGCCGCTCCGAGGCGCGCACGGTACCGCGCTCCGGGATCGAGATCTGGAAGTCGGACAGGAATTCGAGCAGGAAGGCTTCGAACTCCTGGTCGGCGCGGTCGATTTCGTCGATCAGCAGCACGGTCGAGTCAGGCGCGCGCAGCGTCGCCAGCATCGGTCGCTCGATCAAAAACGTTTCGCCGTAGATGTCGATGCTCTCATCGCCGGCCTGGCGGATGGCGAGCATCTGGCGCGGATAGTTCCATTCGTAGAGTGCGGCGGATGCGTCGATGCCTTCGTAGCATTGCAGGCGGATCAGGCGGCGGCCGAGGACAGCGGCAATAGCTTTGGCGGCTTCTGTCTTGCCGACGCCCGGCGCGCCCTCGAGCAGCAATGGCTTGCCCAGCGCCAGCCCGAGATAGGCGGCGGTCGCCAGTCCCTCGTCGGCGAGGTAATAGGCGGCCCGAAGCGCCTTCTCCAGTGCCTCGGGGCTATCGATGCCGACGATGTTGCTGCGGACGGCCATCGAGACCTCAGCGCCGCGCCTGAGGGCGCGCGCCGCCCTCGGCCTTGATCGCGCGCAGCACCTTCTCCGGCGTAATCGGCAGATCGTCGATGCGGACGCCGACGGCGTTGAAGATGGCGTTCGCAACCGCCGGCAATACGGGATTCGCGCACATTTCCCCGGGCCCCTTGGCGCCGAAGGGGCCATCGGGAGCGGGGCGTTCCAACACGGCGATGTCGTGGGGGCAGATGTCGCCAGGACCGGGCATGACATATTCGACGAAGTCGCGAGGGCCGTGGATAGGGTCGGGATAATAGGGTTCAGGGGTCTCGTAGAGCGCGTGACTGACGCCCATCCAGGCGCCGCCCACGAGCTGTTGCTCGACCAGGCGCGGGTTGAGCGCACGGCCGAGCTCGTAGGCAGAGTCCATGCGGATCATCGTGACCTCGCCTGTCTCGTCGTCGACCTCGACCTCGGCGACGAGACAGGCATGGGCGTAGCAGGTCGCCGGCGACATCTCGCCGGTCTCGGGATCGACATTGGACAGAGGAACCAGGAAGATGCCACGACCCGCGATGGTCTTGCCCTGCTTGAACTGCGCGGCGATGGCGACGTCCTTGGTGGAGATCGAGCGGTGCGGCGCGCCCTTGACGTGGATGTTGCCCCGTCCGTCGGTTTCGAGATCGGCGGCGTTGACCTCGAGTTCCTCTGCGGCGGCCTCCATCATCACGCCGCGCGCCTCGCGCGCCGCCGCCATCACGGCATTGCCGACGCGATGGGTGCCGCGCGAGGCGAACGAACCCATGCAATGCGGGCCGGTATCGGAATCGGCTGTGTCGACATAGACGTCCTCGACGGGTACGCCGAGCGTCTCTGCGCAAATCTGCCGCGTGACCGACTTCATGCCCTGGCCGAGATCGATCGAGGATAGCGCCACGGTGAACTTGCCGCTCGGATTGGAATGAACCAGAGCCTGGCTAGGATCGCCGCCGAGGTTCATGCCGATGGGATAATTGACCGACGCGATGCCGCGTCCGCGATGTCGGGTCATCTCAACGCCTCCTGGTGCCGAACACGGATGAGAATCGACCCGCCCCATGCGAGGGCGATGCTGGTCGCGGTGACGGCGGCGGGGAGGGCGCGGGCGGTGGGGGCTCGCGCGGCGGTTCGCGCGACGCGGCCGTCGGCAGGCGATCATAGCTCGTGCGCTGCTGCGCTGGAGCGGTCGTCCTCGCCGGGGTCTCGGCAGGTGTCCGCGGGATGGCGGCACGGCTGCCGCCGCCGTCCTTGCGGGAAGAGGCGCGCTTGAACTCGTCGCGGATCGGCCATTTGGCTTTCTCCGCGGCGACCTGGACGCACTCGATCAGCGCCGTGTTCTTGGCCTCGCGCCGATGCGCCTTCATGTCACCGTCACGATAGGCATTGAGGATGCGGAACTCCATCGGATCCATGCCGACGAGGTTCGCGAGCTTGTCCATCTGGCACTCGATCGCAAAATCCATCGCGGTGACGCCGAAGCCCCGCATAGCGGTTGCCGGCGTGCGGTTGGTGAAGACGCAGTAGACGTCGCCATAGACGTTCGGGATGGTGTAGGGCCCGGGCAGGTGGGCTGCGCATTTCACCGCGGCATAACTGGAGAGCCGCGTATATGCGCCGCTGTCGAAATATGCGCGGATCTTCCTCGCGACGACCCGGCCGTCGCGCATCATGCCGTCCTTGATGTAGATGCGCTCGGCGCCGCGCGGCGGACCGTATTGCATCTCTTCTTCGCGTCCGAACACGTAGCGCACGGGACGTCCCGTCAGCATCGCACCCAGGATGCATAACGGTTCGGTCAGCGTGTCCACCTTGCCGCCAAAGCCGCCGCCGACGGTGCCGCCGATGAAATGGAAGGTGTTGGAGGGGACGTCGAGAATCTTGGCGCAGGTGTCGACCGAGAAGAACAACGCCTGCGTCGATGTATAGACGACGTAGCGCCCGTTGGTGTCGGGCGCCGCGATCGAGCCGTTGGTTTCGGTCGGCGCGTGCTCGATAGGCGACATCTGGTAGCGTTGTTCGAGCACGTGATCGGCAGTCGCGAGTGCGGCATCGGCATCGCCGAAGCGGAGCTTTTGGTGGTCGTATCTGTCGTGATAAATGAAGGCATTCTTCGGATAGGTATCGTTGACGACCGGCGCGCCGGCCTTCAGCGCATCTTCTACGTCGAACACGGCTGGCAACGGTTCATAGTCGATCCGCACCTTTGCGATCGCCTCGAACGCCTCGCGCTCGCTGTCGGCGACGATGGCCAGGATCGGCTCCCCCTTGTAGCGGACCTTGTCGACGGCCAGCGACGGCTCGTCGTCCTTGCCGAAATTGATCAGGCTCAAGAGCGTATTGAGATTGCGGGGTACGTCGGAGCCGCGGATGATCCGGCGCACGCCGGATGAGCGCTCGGCGTCAGCGGTGTCGATCCGCCGGATCCTTGCATGCGAATGGGTCGAGCGGACGACTTTCAGGTGCAGCATGCCCTGGAGCTTGTGGTCGTTGAAATAGCTCGATGTGCCCGTGACATGGCCGAGCATGTCCTGGCGCTGGGTGCCCTTGCCGATCTCGTTGAGATTATCGTCGCGCTCGTCGGCGAAGATGTCCTTGCGTAGTTCCAGCATGATCTGGTCCTTCAGGCGCTCACCCGGCCGCCGGAGGCGGCGAGGATAGCGTTGATGATCGGCTCGTATCCGGTGCACCGGCAGATGTTGCCGGAGATCGCCTCGACGATCTCGGCGCGGCTCGGGGAGGGATTGCGGTCGAGCAGCGCCTTGGCCGCCATCAGCATGCCTGGCGTGCAATAGCCGCACTGGGCGGCAAAATTCTCGGCGAAAGCGCGTTGCAGCGGGTGCAGGTTCGGTCCCTGCTTCAGGCTATCCAGCGTCTCGACGGAGCGGCCGGCGACGGTCTCGGCTAGCGTCAGACAGGAGAGATGGAGCTCGCCGTCGATCAGGACGCTACAAGTGCCGCAGCCGCCCTGGCCGCAGCCGAACTTCGGCGTCATGTCACCGATCAAGTCGCGGAGCGCGACGAGCAGGTTGGTGCCGCCATCGACGAAAATGGCGACATCGCTGCCGTTGTGACGAAATTGCAGGGCAGTCTTGGCCATACGATCTATTCCTGACCCAAAAGAAGACGACGCAGATGGACGCCGACGATCTCGCGGCGGTACCAGGCGCTGCCGAGCGCGTTGTCGGACGGCGATGTTCCCTCCGCAGCTGCGGAGGCTGCGGCCGCAACGGTCGCGGCATCGAGCGCGCGGCCTTCCAGAGCGCGTTCGGCCGCCCGCGCACGTATTTGCGTCGGCGCCATCGATCCCAATGCAATTCGTGCCCCGGCGATCCGTCCGCCACTGATGGGCAGATGTGCGGCGAGCGTGATGACCGAGCCGCCCTTGGGCTTGATCCGTGCGATCTTGCGGTAGCGGAAAGCCTCCGGGCTTGTCGGTCGCGTGCAGGACACCGACAGCACGAGCGTGCCCGCCTGCCTTTCGCGCGACTGCAAAAACTCCTCAATTGGAATGTCGCGCGATCCAAAGCCGCCTTGCAGGGCCACCGTGGCATCGAGCGCAAGCAGGGCGACGGTGAAATCGCCATAGGGACTGGGCGCGAACAGATTGCCGCCCACCGTACCCATGTTGCGCACCGCCGGGCCACCGATCGAGCGGGCGGGAACGTGCAGGAAAGCAAGGTCGCGCTCGCCCAGAATCCGGGCGAAAGTGACGCCGGCACCCAGGGTGATCCGCGGGCCGGATGGGTCGATGCGCGTCAAGGCATGGTCATTGGCGCGCACGACGGTCGAGATCGAGATGTCACCTTCGTTCAGTGCGCGCATCACGAGCGTGCCGCCGCCGAGATAGCGCGCGTTGCGATCGGACGACAGCGCGGCTGCGGCCTCGCTCGAACTCGTGAAGGTCTTCACCGTCACAGTCATGTTGACACAGCCTCCTTGAGGTGCCGGCGGATCGCGTCGAATCCTGCTTGGTAGATGTCTTCCGCGACCATGTGGGTGATCCGGTCCTTGTCCTCCGGCCGTGTCGAGAAGCGGGATTCCCAGTGCCAGAAGGTGCGGTCGCCGTCCGTCACGGGCAGGAGGCGGACGTGGGCTACGTAGTTGAACATCGGGACCGGCGTATCGAGCAGGCAATAGCTGAAGGTCTGCTCCAGATCCGACAGCGTCAGCAATTGCTCGCGCAGCTCGGAGCCGTCCTGCAGCTTGAAGCGCCTGACACAGCCGATCTTGTCCGAAGCGTGCGCGCGCTCGATCGTGGAGGTCGCAACCGCCGGATGCCAGCGATCGTGCCCGTTGAAATCGCGCAGCACCGCCCACACGGAGCCGGTCGGCGAATCCAGGATCGTGCTCTTGACGATATGCGGCACGGCGCTCAGCCTCCGAACTGGCGTTTGAGGGCATCGAAGCCGCCCTGGAACACGCCGCCGCCGATATTCGCGACGAGCTCCGCCTCCCGCTCGGGTGCGCAGTCGAACTCGGCGGTCCATTCCATGAAGGTCTGGTCGCCATCCGTGACTGGCGTCAGCCGAAGCGTTGCGACGTAGCCCTCGACCCCCATCGGGGATTCGAGGATCGAGTAGGTGCAGAACATGTCGTAATCGGACAGGCCGAGCAGCTTTTCCCGGATACGATCGCCGTTGCGCAGGCGAAAATCCCTGACGCAGCCGATCTTGTCGGAGGGCTCGCCACCCTCGATGCGGCTTTCGGCAATCGCGGGATGCCAGTTCGGCAGACCGTTGAAGTCGCGCACCCGCGCCCAGACGCGATCGTTGCGGGCGTTGACGACGGTCGAGACGTAGACGCGGGCCATGATGCGACCTCAGCTCTTCTTCCGGGGGCTGCGCTCAGTGGGCGGCTCGCCGTCGGCTGAAGGCGAGGGGGCAGCGGCTGGTTTCTCGCCACCGCCACCGCCGCTTTTGCGCGCGGACTCCTTGATGCCCTGCATGTCGCGGGCTTCCCGGATCAGGCCTGGCATTTTGGCGAGGCTACCGCCTTCGACGCCGATGTCCGCCAAAAGCGAGTCGATCAGCGGCGCCTGGACGCGGTAGCGCAGCGCCGAATCGATCACCTCGTCGGTGGCGCTGCGGCCGCCATTGCCGCCATGGCCGTTGCCATTGAGGCCATCGACCTGGAGGATGCGGATGCCCTCGATCTTCTCCATCGGCTTGACGCTCTCACGGACGATGCCCTCGATGCGGTCGAGCAGCTTTCTACGGAACAGCGAGTAGCGCGCCTGGTCGGTCAGCACGTTCTCGGCCTCGTTGAGCATGCGCTGCGCCTCGGCCTCGACCGCGGCGCGGACCCTTTCGGCTTCCGCGGCAATTCGCGTCTCCTCGGCCTGCTTCTCGGCGATCAGGATCTCCACGGTCTTACGGCGCTTCGCGATCTCGCTCTCGCGCGCGGTAATGACGCGCTCGGTGGCTTCAGTGGCATGCACCCGCGCTTCCTCGGCCGAGGCCTTGGCCGCGGATTCCTCCAACGACTTCAGGTGGATGGCAATCGCCTTCTCCATCAGAACGGTCTCGACCTCCTTCTCGCGGTTGATTTCAAGCTTGCGCAGCTCGCGCTCGCGGCCGATGCGGGCCTCGTCGAGGCCGCGATCGGAGGCAATGCGGGAACGCTCGACCTCTTCGCGCGCGGCAATCTCGGCTTCCTGGAGCGACTGGACGCGAGCGACTTCGAGCTGTTCGATCGAACGGCGACGTTCGATCCGCGCCGCCTCCAGCGCATGCTCGCGCGAGACGTCCGTGGTCTCGACCTCCTTGCGCGCGACAATCTCGGCCTGCCTGACCTGACGGTCGGCGTCGATGCGCTCGGATTTCTTGGTCGAGAGCGCAATGACCCGGTCCTCGTCCGCGATCTCGATCGCCCTCTTGTGCTCGATGTTGAGGACTTCGCGCTTCCTGGAGGACGTGATCCGCTCGGCTTCGAGTGCGAGATCGACGCCGATGCGCTGGCGCTCGATGGTGTCGCGCCGGTTCAGCTCGGCGGCCTCGAGCACGGCAGTACGCTCGATCTCGAGCGCGCGTGTGTCACGCTCGGCCTGGATGCGCTCGGCTGCAACGGACTTCTCCTGCGCGATCCGGGCGGCTTCGATGGCTTCGCGTGAGGCAATGTCCGCTTCCTCGACGGCGCGGTTGCGGGCGATCTCCAGGGAGCGAACGCGCTCTTGCTGGGTGATGCGGGCAGCTTCCGTGGCTTCGCGGGCCGTGACCTCTGCGACTTCCAGCGTCTGGTTGCGTTCGATCTCCAACTGCCGCGTATTCTGCTCGACTGCGATGCGCTCGACGGCGAGCCTGTGCTCGCGGGCGATGCGCGCCGCCTCGACCGCGCGCTGCGCCTCGATCTCGGCTTCCTGGATGTTACGCACCTGCTGGATCTCCAGCGCACGGGTGCGCTCATCGGATGCGATGCGCTCGACATTGACAATCATGGTCTGGGCGATGCGGGCCTTTTCGGTCGTCTCTCGGGCAGCAATCTCGGCTTCGTCCACGGCGCGGGTCCGGTCGATCTCGCGGCGCCGGGTCTCCTCTTCGTTGGCGATGCGGGCGTCGGTCACGACGCGGTCCTGCTGGATACGCGCTTTCTCGATCGCCTCGCGGGCGGTGATCTCGGCTTCCTCGACGGTCTGCATCCGCTCGATTTCGCGCTGGCGCACCTCGCGCTCGGAAGCGATGCGGCTGGTATCGATCGAGCGCTGGTTGGCGATCCGGGCCTTCTCGATTTCCTCCCGTGCGAGCAGCTCCTTCTCTTCGATGGTGCGGGTGCGCTCGATCTCCCGCTGGCGGGTCTCACGCTCCGAGGCGATGCGGGCTTCGGCGATCGCCTGGTCGTTGGCGATTCGCGCCTTCTCGATGGTTTCACGGGCGTAAATCTGGGCCTGCTCGGCTTCAGTCTCGCGCAGGGCCCGCTCGCGCGCGACCTCGGTGCGTTGCAGGGCGCGGCGCATTTCGATGTCACGCTCCTGTTCGAGGCGCGCCGTTTCGCTTTCGCGCTCGATTTCGAGCGCCTGCCGCTCGGCCTCCAGGTTGCGGGAGCGGATCTTGATCATCGAATCCTGCTCGATGTCGTTGCGCAGTTTGCGCTTGGCCTCGATGTCCTCCATCAGGCGGGTCAGACCTTCGGCGTCGAAGCGGTTCGAGGGGTTGAAGAATTCGAGATCGGTCTGGTCGAGATCGGTGATCGCGACTGACTCCAGCTCGAGTCCGTTCTGGGCAAGTGCCTCTGCCGCGTTCGCCTTGAGGCGGGCGACGTACTCGCCGCGCTGCTCGTGCATCTGCTCGAGGGTCATCTCCGAGGCAACGGACCGAATGGCCGAGATGAATTTGCCGGCGAGGAGGGCGTGGAGCTGTTCGGGCTCCATGGTACGGCGGCCGAGCGTGGCGGCCGCGATAGACACGGCTTCCCGGGTCGCCTGCACTCGGACATAGAAATCGGCTTCGATGTCGACGCGCATGCGGTCACGGGTGATCACGGCGTCCTGGCGGGAGCGCACGATGCCCATCGGCTGCACGTTCATGTTGACCGGCGTGTAGTCGTGGATGAACGGCAGCACGAAGGCGCCGCCGTTGATCACAACGCGCTCGCCGAGCAGGCCGGTCCGAACGAATGAGGTCTCCTTGGACGAGCGGTGATAGAGCCAGTTCACGATGTAGACGCCGACCACGATCACCACGATGGCGACGATCAGCCAAAGGATCAATTCACCGACCAGAGTCCCTGACATGTTTCTCTCCCTCGACCTTTCGGCGTTATCGCGCGCCGATCGCCTTGAATTTGCGAACCTGATCCGTCAGCGCCCGTTCGACCGGCAGCCGCTCCATCGAGGAGGCGCCGTAGAAGCCGTGGCAATTTCGTGTGTTCCTCATGATGAAATCGGCATCGTCCGGATCGGAGATCGGTCCGCCATGAGCGAGCACCAGAATGTCCGGATTGACGCCGAGCGCGGCGGAGGCCCAGGTGTCGATGTGCGCTGGGCAATCCGTCAGCTTGAGTGCGGTCTGCGCGCCGATGGTGCCCCCGGTCGTCAGGCCCAGATGACAGACGATGATATCCGCGCCCGCGATCGCCATCGCGGCCGCTTCCTTCTCGCTAAAGACGTAGGGCGTCGTCAGCAGGTCCTTCTCGCGCGCCTTTGCGATCATGTCGATCTCGAGCGCATAAGACATGCCGGTCTCTTCGAGATTGGCGCGGAACACGCCGTCGATAAGGCCGACGGTCGGAAAGTTCTGCACACCGGCGAAGCCGAGCGCTTTCAATTGGTCCAGGAAAAGATCCATGTCGCGGAACGGATCCGTGCCATTGACGCCGGCGAGCACTGGCGTCCTGGTCACGACGGGCAGCACTTCGCCGGCCATCTCCAGCACGATGGCGTTGGCGTCGCCGTAAGCCATCAATCCCGCGAGCGAGCCTCGGCCGGCCATGCGGTAGCGGCCGGAATTGTAGATGACGATGAGATCGACACCGCCAGCCTCCTCGCATTTGGCCGAAAGGCCGGTGCCGGCGCCGCCGCCGACGATGGGCTCGCCGCGCCTTGCCATGTCGCGGAAGCGCTTCAACAGTGCCGCGCGTTCAAACCGGGCCATCGGTCACCTCGCTAGTCTCCGGCGCGCCCCGGTGCGGCCGAACAATGTTCGGAACGCGCTGACAATGGTGGAGGCGAACTCGGGATCATTGATGTTCTTGGGAACGCGGATGAGCTGACGGTTGGCGGTCTGCCGCACGTTCCGTTCCAGCGTTCGGAACAGCGCCGCATCGGCGTCCGGATCCCAGAATGGCTGTCCTCGTGCGTCGAGCGCGGAGACGCCGCCCTCGGGCAGGAAGAAGCGCACCGGGCCATCCATCCGGTTGAGCCGATCGGAGATCCAGTGCCCCATGCGCTCGTTCTCCTCCGCCGTGGTCCGCATCAAGGTAACCTGCGGGTTGTGGACGTGGAATTTCCTGCCGCGGTAGCGCTCCGGGATGGTCTCGGGCGCGCCGAAATTCACCATGTCCAGCGCGCCCGCCGAGCTGACATAGGGCACCCGGCTGCGGATGATGGCGCCAAAGCGGTCGTCGGTGGCCGGGAACACGCCGCCCATCAGGAGGTCTCCGACCTCCGTGGTCGTGAGGTCGATGACGCCTGCGAGCTGCCCGGAATCGACGAGTGCCTCCATTGAGCGCCCGCCGACGCCGGTGGCGTGGAAAACCAGGCACTCGAAATCCTCGCGCAAGTCCGCCGCGATCTTCTGCACCGCCGGCGTGGTGACACCGAACATGGTGATGCCGACCGACGGCAATCCGCTGTCGTCGCGACCCTTCCGTGCATGCTGATCTAGGCGCGCCTTGACCATGCCGGCGAGCGCGTTGGCGCCGTTGGCCAGCACGGCGCGCGAGATCGAGTTGAGGCCCTGAACGTCGGTGACCGAATGCATCATGGTGATGTCCGCGGGGCCGACATAGGGCCCGACGTCGCCAGAGGCGACGGACGAGACGATGAGCTTCGGCACCCCGACAGGAAGCATCCGCATACCGGGCGCGACCAGCGACGCTGCGCCCGAGCCGCCGGCCGAAATCACACCGGCAACATTGCTCTGGCGCCGCAGCCAGCTGGCGAAGGCCTCGGCCATCGCAGTGACGGCGGCGCCGCGGTCGGGTCCGAATACCGCCGATCCGCCGCGACCATGGTTCAAGGCGATCTCCTGGGCGGAGACGTCGCTGGCCGCGTGCCTGCCGCTGGTGGAGACATCGACCAATCGGGTTCGCAGGCCGGTCCCGGCGATGATGTCGCGGATGAAGCGGAGCTCGGCGCCCTTGGTGTCGAGCGTACCGACGACGAGCACGACCGGAGAGCCCTGCGTTTGCGCCGCGACCGGTTCGCGCCGGCGTCGTGCCGTCTCGTCGAGACGCATCACCTGTGTCGAGAACGTGCGGGCCGCGGCCTCGATGCGGGCGATCGGCACCGGTTGCGACCAGCGTGTCGGCGGCGTCGGGTTGGACATGTAGATGCGGATCGCGCCGCCTGGCCGCGTCTGCTGCGGAGAAGGCTTCGCCTCCGTATCCGCCGGCGGCACGTCGAGGTCGAGCTCGAGTCCGGCGTGCATTCCGACACCGAGCAGGCGCTGCTGCAGTTCGCGATCGGCGGCAAGCCGCACCGAATCGATGATGCGGTTGACGCGGCCGTTGACCATGATCGCGACGTTACGCGACACGGCCGTTGCGACGCCGATATTCTGCTCGATCACGAGCACGGACATCTCGCCGTCCTCGCCAAGCCGTAGCAGCATCTCCTCGACCTGGGCCACAATGACCGGCGCGAGCCCCTCGGTGGGCTCGTCCATGATCAGGAGCCGCGGGTTGGTGAGCAACGCGCGGGAGATCGCAAGCATCTGTTGCTCGCCGCCGGAGAGCTGGCCGCCGCCGTGATCCTTGCGCTCGGCCAACCGCGGAAACGTCTTGTAGATGCGCTCGACCGTCCAGGCGCCGCGGCGCAAGCCGGCGGCAAGCTGCAGATGCTCGTCGACGCTGAGCGATCGCCACAGCCGCCGTCCCTGCGGAACGTAGCCGACGCCGAGTCGGGCTATGTGGGCGGGCGGCTGCCGGGTGATCTCATCGCCGCGGATGCGGATCGAGCCGCCGCTGACCGGCACCAGCCCCATGATGGCCTTGCACAGCGTGGTCTTGCCCATGCCGTTGCGGCCGACGACCGAGAACACGCCGGCCTCAAGGGTCAGGTCCACGCCCTGCAGCGCATGCGAATGGCCATAATAGACGTCCAGGCCGCGGATTTCGAGCGCGGCGGCGGTACGACGGACCTCATTCATGGCCGCCTCCGAGGTAAAGCTCCTGCACTTCGGGATCGGACTCGATCTCCTGCGGACGACCTTCCTTGAAGATCCGCCCGTTGTGCATCATCGTGACGCTCTCGACGACGCGCAGGGCCACGTCCATGTCGTGCTCGATGATGATGTAACCGATATGCGCGGGCAGGGAGGTCAATATCTCGATCAGCTCGGCACGCTCGGTCGGCGACAGTCCCGCGGCGGGTTCATCGAACAGGACGAATCGCGGCGCGCCGGCAAGCGCAAGTGCAATCTCGAGCTGGCGCTGCTGGCCATGCGCGAGCTCGGCAACGCGCTGATCCTTCACGCCGGAGAGATGGACGGCCTGCACAAGATTTTCGGCCGCGTGCATCAACGCATCGTTCTGACCGGGGCGGAGAAACGAGAAGCGTCCCCGTGAGACGCCACGGCAGGCGAGGTAGACATTGTCCTGAACGGTGAGGCCTGGAAACAGCGCGGAAATCTGGTAAGTCCGACGCAGGCCACGGCGGATGCGCTCATAAGGCGGGAAGTGCGTGACGTCCTCGCCGAAGAAGCGGATGGTGCCGGAAGAGGGTGGGAAGTCGCCGGTGATGCAGTTGAACAGCGTGGTCTTGCCGGCGCCGTTGGAGCCAAGCACGGCGCGCCGTTCGCCGGGGCGGACGGTAATGGTGATGTCGGTGAGTGCCGCGAGCGCGCCGAACAGACGTGTCACCCCGCGCAGCTCCAGCGCCGCGCCGGCGCCCACGACAGAGAGGCGTTGCGCGACGCTATCCATGGCGAGATCCTTGGGTGGATCCTTGGCCAGAGTCTCGGCCAGGTTCTCGGCCATGTCGTTCACTTGAACTTGCCGCGCCGGAGCGTTGGCGGCGCCGCCAGCTCTGCCAGAGCCCGATGACGCCGTCCGAGGACCAGAACACGATCGCGAGGAAACCGAGGCCGATCAGGAGGCGAAAGCGGTTGCCGTCGAGCCCCAGCTTGACCAGGAAGTCGAGTGCGAAGGTGCGCAGCAGCACGAAGATCAGCGCGCCGATAAAGGGTCCGACGGGACGCGTGATGCCGCCGACGATCGCGATGATGAGGATATCGATGCACGCTCCAACGCTCACCGATCCCGGCGAAATCTGCCGGTAGTTCCAGACCTGGAGTACCCCAGCCAGCGCCGCGACGAAGGACGCGAAAGCGTAGGCCGCAACGCGATGCGCATTGACGTTGAAGCCGAGCGCTGCCATGCGGCGGGGATTGTCGCGTACGCCTTGTAGCGCGAGGCCGAACGGTGCGCGGGAGATGTAGTCCACGGCGAAGTAGCACAGCGCGGCTACCGCGAGGACGATATAATAGAAGGGAATGTCGGCACGCCAGTTGACGCCCCAGAAATGCGGCGTGGCAACGGTATTGATGCCGGTATGGCCGTTGAAAATCGCCCAGTTCTGGTTGGTGAAATAATAGAACGCCGCGCCGATCGCGAGCGTGATCATGATGGTGTAGATGCCCTCGGTACGCACCGCCAGCGCGCCGCCGAGCGTGCCGAAGATGGTCGCGAGCGCGAGCGCCATCGGCACCGCAAGCCACCACGGCCATCCCAGGCTGATATTGGCGTTGCCGCTGACGCCAAACACCGCGACCATATAGGCGGAGAAACCGGCGATGGTGAGCTGCATCAGGCTGACCATGCCGCCATAGCCGGCAAGAAACATCAGACTCAGCGCCATGGTTCCGAGGATCAGCGTGGTCGCAAAGATCTCGATCAGGAAGAAGCCGTTGGCGATCAGGGGCATGATCAGGAGAATGGCCGCGACGGTCCAGGCCGCCGGATTGTCGATCTCCGGCCATCCGCGCAATCTGGAGCGTTGCACAGCAGTGGTGGGACGAACCGGGACGCGGACGTCGTGAGCGAGGGACATGTCAGCGCCTCGCCAACAGGCCCTGCGGCCGAATTGCCAGCACCAGAACCATGATCAGGAAGGTCACGACGATGGCGTAGGTTGGGATGTAGACCGAGCCGAGCTGCTCGGCGAGACCGATGATAAGCGCGCCCAGCGCAGCCCCAGGAATCGAGCCCATGCCGCCGACGATCACGACGACGAGGGAGGCGAGCAGGAAGCGGATGTCCTCGCCGGGCGAGAGCGACTGGAACGTTCCGCCGACGACGCCGGCGACGCCGGCGAGGCCGGCGCCGAGCGCAAACACCACCACGAAAACGAGTTGGATCCGCACTCCGGTCGCAGCCAGGATGTCGCGATCGTCGACCCCGGCGCGGATGATCATGCCGATGCGCGTGCGGTTGAGCGCCAGCCACATCGCCACGCCGATCACGACGGAGGCGGCGAAGATCACGAGTCGGACCATGGGATAGCGGAGATAGACCGGCTCGCCTGAGGATTTGACCGCGGTGACCAGCGGCAGCTCCACAGGTCCGATCAGCCAGTTCGGGGTCTGGATCTGATAGAAATCGCCGCCGCAGGCCCACAGCATCAAATCGGCGAACACGATCGAGAGACCGATCGTCACCATGGTCTGGCGCAGGTCCTGGCCCTCCATGCGGCGGAAGACGAGGACCTGGAGCAGGACGCCGACCAGCGCCGTCAGGATGAAAGCGACGATGAAGCTGAGGACCCATGAACCGGTTGCGGCGCTGATGGCGTAGCCGACATAGCCGCCGAACAAATAGAGCGAGCCGTGTGCGAGGTTGACGTTGCGCATCAGGCCGAAGATCAGCGTAAAGCCGCTGGCGACGAGGAAATAGAGACCGCCGAGCGTGATGCCGTTGAAGAGCGCGTTGAGGAAGACCCGCTTGCGGCCGAACGCATCTTCAACGCCCTGCGGCCAGACCGCGAAAATCAGCCAGAGCGCTAACGCGATCGCGATGATGACGATCAGGGCCCAGGCGGGATGGCGTTCGACAAAGCGGGTCATGATCGCCGTTCCGTCTTCACGTCACCCCATCTCTCTCCCCGCAAGCGGGGCGGAGGGGCACGCAGACCGTTGCCGGCCGCAAGCCCTGCCATGAACGTGCGCTCCCTATCGCGCGCGATCCTCGTTTCGGGATCGCGTTTTGGCGCATCCTAATGCGGCCGTAAGGGAGGCGTTTGATCGTGAGTATCTTTTCGCGTGCTGTCAGGCCCGCAAAACCTTGGCCGCGCGGCGATAATCGGTCGGCGCCATGCCGACATTGGCAGCGAAGAAGCGGGTGAATCCGCTCTGCGACGAAAAACCGAGATCGAAGCCGATATCGGCGATCGGCGCTTCGCTCGCCACCAGCGCCTCCAGCGCCTGCTCCATCATCAGCGTGTTGAGATAGAGGTGTGGCGTGACGCCGGTCTGGGTGCGGAAGAGCCGGTAGAAATGCGGTCGCGACAGACCGGATTCGCGCGCGATAGTGTCGAGCTCGATCTCGGCGCCAGGACTCTCCGACATCATCTTGATGCACTTGCGCACGCGAAAATCCGTGACCGAACCGTTTGCGCGCGGATCGCGCGCGGTCGCCGCCTGTTGCCAGCTTTCGTCATAACAGATGTCGATCAGGCTTCTCAGCTCGCCATCGAGGCTGTTGAGCGAGGGAGCGCCGCACACGAGGGCGGCTGCGTGTCTGATATGCTTGTCCAGCGCAACGGACCGCGTGAACTGGGTGCGGCCGAAGCGCAGGCGGTCGGCGCCGGGCGCATCGGGCGCAAACCACTCGGCATTGACGTAGAGCACGAAGAAAACGGCGCCGCCTTCGAGATCGGACGGCAGGAAATTATGCGGCTCCCACGGATTGACCGCGACGACGGAACCTTCGGTGAGCTCGTAGCGTCCGTCGCTGACATCGATGCATGCGGAACGCCCGCCGACATGGAAGATCAAATGACCTTCGCGATGTGCGTGGATGTTGAAAGGGCGGTTCAACTGATAGACCGTCGCCCGACCAAAGCGGCCGTGGAAGACGGCGAGCGCCCGGCTCATGCCTCTCCTCCCAAAAGCTCTTGTATTTTTTGGTAGCGTTCAACAACCGGGGAGAGAATGCAAGGGCGCACGTGTCGCGCTTCTGGCAAATCTCTCCCCGGCCGGTCATCGTTCGCGAATGAGACTAGGTCAGTATTTCTTACATTCCGGTACTGTGCGGCTCGGTAAACCGATTTTGGCGAACACCGCGGGATCGTAGCCCAGGGTTTGGTTGACGTTCGGGATCACGTTCACGACCTTTGAGAACAGCGCGCCCTTGCCGTCGTCGACAACCTCGGTGACGAAGTTCGTGCCGATCGCCTGGCGGTTGGAGTCCAGCTTGATCTTTCCGTTGGGTGCGTCGAGTTCGATCTTGGCAAGGGCCTCCTTGTACTTGGCTTGATTGTTGGAGAGATCTCCGTTGACCTGACGCAGCGCTAGGATCAGCGCCATTGTCGAGCCATAATAGTTGGTGGCGAGCAGCGATGGGCTCGGGAAGCGCTTGTTGGGCGGGAAGGCGTCCTGATAGTCCTTCACGAACTTCTGCCAACTCGGGTTCTCCCAGGTGTCGGCCTGGCCGCTCGCGGCCAGCGTGCCAATCAGGGCATTCTTGGCGTTGCCCTTGGACGACAGGATGGTCTGGTCGATCATGATCGAGCCGCCCATCAGATGCGCCTTGCCGCCGGCCTGCTGGTATTGGTTCAGGAAGTTGACGGCGTCGGCGCCGCCGAGGCCGAGATAGATTGCATCGACGTCGTCGGGCAGTGCGGCGATAACCGAGGCAAAGTCCTTGGTGCCGAGCGGCACCCATTGCCGGTTGGTGACCTGTCCGCCAGCACCGCAGAACTCGAGCACGAGGCCGAACACCTGCGTATAGATGAAGGAGTAGTCTTCGCCGACGGTCGCGATCTTGCGATACTTCTTTTGGTCATAAGCGTATTTGCCCAGGCCCACCTGCCACTGCGCGCCGTCCATGTTGTAGCGGAAAAAGTTCGGAGCGGGATCGACATAGGTCGTTTCCTGGGCACCCGATGCGGCGTTGATGAAGGTCAGTTCGGGATGGGTCTTTGCAAAATTCTTGACCGCGATGCCTTCGTCACCAGAGAGCGGCGACAGCAGGATCTGCACCTTGTCCTGCTCGATCAGCTTGCGCACGGCTCGCACGGCGGAGTCCGGCGTCGCGTCGGTCGAGGCGATGACAAATTCGAGTTCCTTATCGCCGACCTTCTTGCCGAGCACGTTGAGGGCCGTCTGGAAGCCGCGGATGCCGTCCTCACCGAGTACGGTGTAGGTGCCTTCGAGCGTCGCGGTGACGCCGACCTTGATCTTCTCCTGTGCGAAGGCGGTGCCCGAAAGTAACAGGCTGCTCAACGCGATCAGTCCTAGACTGCCTTTCAACATTGCTCTCCTCCCAGGGCGTTCTTGTCGCTGTTTTTCACCGCGCTTGACGCGTCCGCCGCGCGATGCGGCGTTCGGACAAGGCCAACGGTTCTTGAAAGGGAGGCTATCCGAACTCGGATGCAGCGCATGTGCCGGAGCCGTGCGCGGCTTAACAGGCAGTCTCATTTTGAATGTTGCGTCGCGATTAACATCGCGGTGCAACAGGCGTCAGGCCTCCCGAATTGGCACCCGCCAGCCGCATGGCGGTTGCGACTGCGTGAATGGGATCGCTCGAATAGAGGGGAAATCAATCGTAGGCGTTGCGTGATTTCGCCGCGCGCGGCACTCGCTGCTTATACGTTGTGGCAGGCGATCGTCCGACCGTCTGCACCGACAGATCGAAGTTGTGGCACATCGACGAGACAGCGATCGCTGGCCATTGGACAGCGGGGCGCATAGGCACAGCCGCGCGGCCGCGTGAAGAGGCTTGGCGGTTCACCCATTTCGATTGCGCCCAGGATCCGTTTCGATGGATCGGGCTTCGGAATTGCCGCCACCAACGCGCGCGTATAGGGGTGGAGCGGATGATCCAGCACCGTCCGCGTCCCGGCCTGCTCCACGATCCGGCCCATATACATGACAGCAACGCGGCTGGTGATCTGTCCAATCACGCCAAGGTCGTGCGAGATGAAGAGCATCGACAGTCTCAATTGGTCACGCAGATCCATCATCAGATTGAGCACTTGGGCCTGCACGGAAACGTCGAGGGCCGAGACCGGCTCGTCGGCGACGATGATGGACGGGGTGGGAAGAATGGCGCGTGCGATTCCGACCCGCTGCCGCTGCCCGCCACTCAGCTCGTAGGGATAGCGAGCGGCGAAAGACGGGTTCAACCCGACGGCCGTCAAGGTGGCAGCTATGGCCGCGCTGCGCTCGGCGCGGTTCTTGAAGAAGCCACTGATGTCGGCCGCCTCCGCCACCGAATCTCCAATTGTGCGCCGCGGGTTGAGCGATGCATTGGGATCCTGGAAGACCATTCGGACGCTCAGACGCTTCTCACGGAGGCCGGAGCCGCCGGCTCCGATCAATTCGGTTCCCTTCAATTTGATGTTGCCGCTGTCGGGCTGGACCAGCCCGACGAGGGTGCGGCCCAGCGTGGTCTTGCCGCAGCCGGACTCGCCGACAATCCCGAGGACCTCGCCTTCGGCCAGCGATAGCGATACACCGTCCACCGCCTGCACCCGGTATTTCCGACCGGCTCGCCTGGCACTGAACGAAACCATCATGTCCCGGACGTCGAGGATGGCATTGCCGCTCATGGCAGCTCCCCGCGGGCAAGCGGAAATGCACAGAGCACCTCGTGCCCTTGGGAGGCCTCCAGGCGAGGCGGGGTCGCCACGCGGCACTCATCGCGCACCGCTGCGCACCGCAAGGCAAACACGCAGCCAGCAGCGACCGAACCTGGCAGCGGCGGCTGACCAGAAATTGTAGGCAGCCGGCGCGCGCCGGAATTTCGCGACGGCATGCAATCCATCAGTCCGCGGGTGTAATGATGACGGGGTGCGCCGAACAGGGCATCGACTGAAGCGGTTTCCACGATCCGGCCGGCGTACATGACAGCGACACGATCGGCGAGCTGCGCAATGACTCCCATGTCATGGGTGATGAACAATATCGCCATATCCAGCCGATTGCAGAGCTCGCGCAAGAGCCCGAGAATCTGAACCTGTATGGTGACATCCAGCGCGGTGGTCGGTTCATCGGCGACCAGCACCTGTGGCCTGCAGGCCAGCGCAATCGCGATCATGACCCGCTGGCGTTGGCCTCCGGACAACTGATGCGGATACGCGGACAGCTGCATTTTGGGGTCGGGCATACGCACCAGCTCGAGCAGTTCACGCGCACGGGAGAGAGCCGCCGCGCCCGAAATTCCCTCATGCACGCGCACGGCTTCCGCGATCTGATCGCCGATCCGACGAACCGGGTTGAGTGAGGTCATCGGCTCCTGAAAGATCATTGCCATGCGGCCGTGGCCGACTTCGACACGTTGCCAGGGCTGCAACTGCGTTACGTCGCAGCCCTCCAACAGGACCCGCCCGGCCCGGACCCGGGGACCGGGCTGCGGCAGCAATCCCATGATCGCAAGCGAGGTCATGCTCTTTCCACAACCGGACTCGCCGACGAGACCGAGGATCTCGCCCTTGGCCAAGCCGAAGGACAGGCCCGCGACGATGTCGACCGGCGCGGTTTCCGGCCCCACTGACACCGTAAGGTCGCAAACTGTCAGCACAGCCTAACCCTTCTCACCGAAGACTTGACGGAACCTCGGATCGAGTCGATCTCGCAATGCATCGCCGACCAGGTTCAGAGAAAAGGCCGTCACCACGATCATCATGCCGGGGAAGAAGAGCAGCCACGGAGCGCGGGTGATGAAGGTCCGCGATTCCGCCAGCATATTGCCCCAGCTCGGAATGTCCGGCGGGGCGCCGAGGCCCAGGAAGTCGAGTGAAGCCGCGCCGAGCTGCGCGAACGCGAAGACGAAGCTGGCCTGCACGAGAAGTGGTGAGACCAGGTTCGGCAAGATGTGCCGACTGATGAGCCATGCCGCTCCGGCGCCCATGCTGCGGGACGCCTCGGCATAGGTCTCCGCGCGCAACCGCAGTGTCAGTCCGTACACGATCCGGGTCGTCGTCGTCATGTAGCCGATCCCGATGGCCAGGATGACGGTGGCCACACTCGGGCTCAAGATGACAATCAGGCCAAGTGCGAGAAGCAGAGTCGGGAAGGCCATCAGCACGTCGACCATGCGCATCAGCAGGTGACCCAGCCGCGGGAACAGAGCGGAAAGTACGCCGGCCGGAACGCCGGTCGCGAGAGCGAAGACCACCACGCCGGAGCCGATCAGAAGTGCCATGCGTGCTGAATGAATGGTGCGCGACAGGGTATCCCGGCCGAATTGGTCGGTGCCGAACCAGTGGGTCACGTTCGGGGGCGTCAGGCGGATCAGGGGATCGATGGCATACGGATCGTAAGGCGACAGCCAGGGTGCGAAGACCGCGGCGAGCACAGTCGCCAGAAGGACCCCGAGCCCGGCCAGCGCGATCGGGCGGGGCGAGGAACGGCTTGAGCCACAAGGTCACGCTGTTGCTGCTCATTGGAGTTCGACCCGCGGATCGAGCAGACGATAGCTCAGATCGACGATCAGATTGATCAGGAGATAGACTACCACGATGACCAGGATGACGCCCTGGATCACAGGGTAATCTCGACGAAGGATTGACTGAACGACGAGGCGGCCGATGCCGGGCAGGGCAAACACGGTTTCGGTCACCACCGCTTCGGACAGTAGTGCGGCGAAAGTGAAGCCGAATGCGGACACGACTGCCAGGAGTGCATTACGCCAGATGTGGCGGCGCACGACCTGCCACGGCCGGATTCCCTTTGCACGCGCCGTGCGTACATAGTCCTCCCGGGAGACGTCGAGCATGCTGGCGCGCGTCAGCCGCAGGATCAAAGCGGCATTCGGAGCCGCAAGCGCCAGGCTGGGGAGGACGAGATAGCGGAGATTGACGACACCACCTTCGAAGATCGACGGATAACCGGAGCTCGGAAACCAACCGAGCCATGCGGCAAAGATCAGGATCAGATAGAGCCCGACCCAGAACGTGGGTATCGAGGCCATCAGCATCGCCCCGCCGGACAATCCCTGATCGAGCCACGTGCCGTGCCGGACCGCCGCAATCATGCCGATCGGCACCCCGATGACCGCAACCCAGATCATCGTCATGGTGGCGAGCAAGGTGCTGGTCTCGGCGCCATCGGCAATCACCGACAGGACGGGCGCCTGGAAGAAGATCGACCGCCCGAGGTCGCCCTCGAGCACATGGCCGGCCCAAGTGAGATATTGCAGGATGATCGGTTGGTCGAGACCGAGTTGGTGTCGCAAGGCGTCGATCTGGTCGGGGGTCGCGGTGTCACCGAGCAGAACATAAATCGGGTCACCCGGCACGATATGGATGAACGCGAAGATGATGATGGACGCTGCCAGCAGCGTCACCGCCGTCGTTCCTGCGCGCTTGAATGCGTAAGACCACATGTGATTGCGCGCCTGATCAGCGGCAACGATGCGCGCCGGCGCCGGCGCTCGACAGTCCTCGCGGCCTCATTGCCCGTCCTTATTTCGTCGACACATTCCAGAACACGGGACCGTTTGGGTTGAGCCCCTTGAGCTTGGGAGAAGCAATGTCATAGGTGTAGGCGTCGCCCACTTTCATCACCGGTACCTGCTCATAGATCAGCGACTGGATCTTGCCCCAAGTCGTCTTCCGCGCAGCTGGATCGGTCGTGTTGATCAACTCGGCCCGAAGCGAGCCGATCTCGGGGCTGTCCCACCAGCCGGGATAGCTCGCATTCAGGAACGTGAGCAGCAGCGGGTCGGGGGCGAAGGAATGGTGGGTGACGAAGATGTCCCATTGTTCCGGCTGGCCGCGCATCTTCAGAAGGGTCGCCCAATCGACGACCATCATCTGAACATTGATGCCGGCGTCGGCCAGCTGGCGGGTGAAGACGGAGGCTTCGTCATAGTGTGCCTGGTAGTTCGTCGAGACCAGCAGGCGGATCGGCGTCCCCGTGTAGTCCGCCTCCTTTGCGAGCTCCTTGGCCTTCTTCGGGTCGTGCGCACTATAATTTGAGGCGCCTTCCGTCGAGTACCAGGGTGTGCCGTTGGGAAAGATCGATCCTTCGGCATTCCACAGGTCCTTGGGACCGAAGGCGACGCGCAGCGCCTGCGACTTGTCTAACGCGGTCTGGATGGCGCGGCGGAGCTTGTAGTTGTCCTTCAGAATCCCCTGCTTCGAGTTCATGAAGAAAAGGCCGAAGATCGGCGCGTTGGTACGCTGCACCTGGACCGATGGATCTTTGCTCAGGGACTCGTACAGATCACCGGAGATCATTTCCGCATAGTCGTAGTCGCCCGCCTGCACGCCGCTTACGCGCGTGCCGACGTCGGGCACCGGAATGAACCGGATCTTGTCGAAGCTCGCAACGCGGGCGCCGGCGAAGCCGTCGCCCTTTTCCTTCACCGGCTTGTAGCCGTCGAACCTCTCCACCTCGACATAGCGGTTCGGCCGCCACTCCACGAACTTGTAAGGCCCGGTGCCGATATAGTCCTTTTGCTCGATCGGCCGGTTCCCCGCTTTGGCGGCTATGTCTTCCGGATAGATCGCAAGACCGCCATTGACGTCCGCAATGAGAGCCTTCCATGCGCCGTTCGGCGCGGACAATTTCAGCGTGACTTCATACTGTCCAGTCGCCTCGACCGACGTAGCCGCCGCCATCAGGAGCTTGCCGCGCGCACCGAAACTGCCCCATCGCGTCATCGAGGCGGCCACGTCCTTGGCGGTCATCTCCTTGCCGTTGTGGAAAAGGACACCTTGGCGGAGCTTAATGACGATGGTCCGACCGCCGTCTTCCGTGCGATCGCTCTCGGCCAGCATCGGACGCGGCGTATAGGTCGAGTCCAGCGCATACAGGGTCTCGAAGATGTGGCGGCCGATGACCGATGCGACGTCGGCTGTCGTCAGCATGACGTCGAGCGGCGGTGGTTCTCCGATGGTGGCTTCGCGCAGCAGGGTGGCGGCATTGGCCTGCGCAAACAAGAATGACGCGGTAACCAGCCCCACGACGCCACGCATCAAGACACTTGGACCGTATCTCATGATCGCCCTCCCGCCTTGTTGAACCGCCTGCTTCCCGGAGCAGGGGATGTGCCTTTCAGCTGCTTGGGCTGACGGCACGCTATTGCTTGTTTGAAAGTTACATACACAATTTAGCAATTATCAAGCGGAAAATGCTGTTCTTGATGGGGCGGGCCGATATACGTTTGGTCGATGCTGAAGGTTTCTTACGGCAGCTTCTTGCCAAGAGCGCAGGTTGATCTGACCTGGGGAAGGGCGGGCAATGGCGCGTGCAAAGCGAAATCATCCGGCGAGAGCCGTTGGTGCAGCGATCTCGAAGCGGTCGGGCGACGACAATGTCGTGGCCGGCGACATCATCTCCCTCATCAGGCAGAGCGCTCCAAGCCTCAGCCCGTCCGAGCAGCGCGTTGCCACGGTGCTGCTGGCCGATATGGAATTTGCCGTTCACGCCAGCAATTCCGAGTTGGCCCGTCGGGCGCGCGTCAGCGAGCCGACAGTAACCCGGTTCAGCCGCTCCGTCGGTTGCCGGGGCGTCCGCGACCTCAAGGTGAGGCTGGCTCAAGCAATGGCGGTTGGGCGGATTTACGTTGAGCCTCCCCCGCATGTCGGGACCGATCTGGCGCGCCCCGCGCTCTGGCGGTCGGTGTTTCAGGAAATTCGTCGTGCAATTGCCGCCGCCGAGGAAGGGCTTCGCAAGGAGGACATCGAGAGGGCTGCCGAAGCTATCTCCCGCTGTTCGAAGCTTGCAGCGTTCGGGGTGGGGGGCGGTTCCACTCTTGCGGCGGCGGAAGTTCAGAACCGGTTCTTTCGTCTTGGGATCGCCGTCTCGCATGCCTCCGATCCGAGCTTGATGCGCATGATCGCCGCGACTTTCGGGCGGGATGACGTCGTCGTTGCTATCTCGACCACCGGTGCAGCGAATGCGGTGATCGAGGCAGCCAGTATCGCCAAGCAATACGGCGCCTTGGTCGTCGCAATTACCAAGCCGCAAAGCAGGCTGGCCTCGATCGCCGATATTGCGCTTGGCGTGCACGTGCCAGAAGCGCCAGACGCGCTTAAGCCGACGGCGTCGCGCTATGCATTTCTCGCCACCATCGATCTGCTCGCAGCGTCAACCGCCTATTGCAAGCCGCTCGAAGCCCAGGCACGCATGCGGCGGATCAAATACGAGTTGCTGAAGGGAAGCGACGGGGACGCCAAAGGGCCGCTGGGAGACTGAAAAATCTACAGTGGCCCGACGAGGATTTGTTCGGTGCATCGCCGCTCGCATGTGGCAACGCCAATCGCGCTCCCAAACCTGAACCGCACATCCTGCCGAAAAAAATTATCTGGCAGGATGCGATGTTCGGAGCCGGCAACGAGGGCTATCAGCGGCAGACGTAGCTGCCATTGACCAGAACGCGGACACATCCGGTACCGACAGCGGCTGCACCGACTGCCGCGCCGCCGACGACCGCGCGCCTGGTGGTGCGCCGTGCTACGCCGGCGACTGATACGGGTGTCAAGGGCCGCCCGACTCGTGCTTCAGCCCGGCCGAGCGAGAGCGAAAGGCCTTCCTCCGCCGACCAGTCGATCGAGCCGGACACTCCGAGGGCTACCACGGCAACCGCGAGTGATAGTTTTGTGACCAAGCCACGCTTCATGATAGTCTCCGCCTGTGAGAGTGAATTTGGATCGCTCCATGGACTGGCGCTCGGACCATTGATCAAGATCAAGGAACCGTCGAAATCGTGAATCTGTTAAGCGAAGGCGAACCACCAGAGCGATTCAGTCGGGTTCGGGTACATGCGTCACCCATTTCGCCTCGTTTTTACTTCTGTATGCAGAGCGGCCTCAGTGTCTCGTCGCTGCTGCGCGCTTTCGCGTATTCAATCAGCGCCGTCCGGGCTGCTTCGCAACGCTCTGCGCTTGAAAATTCTTGTGTCGATATGACGGCGCCATTCGCGACGCCGAGCCAGCTGATGACGACCAGAACATAGGTCACGGTATCCTCCCCCTCAGCCGTCGATCTCCTGAGCGCAGATTAGCGCGACAGGCGGCTTAATGCGCGCCGCCCATCACGCCATCATGAAGCTCTATTGGCACACGTACATGATGCCATCGCCGCCCTTCACCAACGAGCCTGGGACGCAACCGATGCCGTTGCGTGCCGCATAATCGGTCCAGCCGCTATAGCCGTAGCTCCACGGTCCGCCGAAGTAATAGGCTCGCACGGCGTACCAGGGCAGACTCTCGTTAGTGTAATAGTGTCCGCGATTATAAGGAGTGACGTACAACCTCGTCGCCGCTTGCGCCTTGTCGAGCCCCAGCGAAATTCCGTCTTGGTCGTTCCAGCCGATGGCCAACGTCGTTCCGCATACGAGGGCGGCAACGGCAATCTTCCTTGCGCTCGTTGATTTCATGGACCTTCTCCAAAAATGAACTTCAACGTCACAACACCAACGCAGCACCAGGGCGGCGGCTTGCTTTAGATCAAGGGATTCAACAAATCGCATCTGCTTCGTCTTCGACTTTGCCGGGTCAAGTTCGAATCAAGTTAGGTGAATCTCGACGACGACGCTGTGACGTCCGATAAGTGCAACGCGCGGGAACGCATCGGAAGCGAGCTGTCACGTGGGATCTCGGCCCTCTCTACACTGGAGCCAAGTATGCAATCGTGCGAACGCTTCTCGCTGGAATGCGTCATGCAGTCGGCGACAAGCTCCGAGACGGCATGACGCCTCCTGATCCGCTCTTCATCATCTCTGCCGTTTCGTTCGCGGGCTCGTGTTGCGCCTCGACCAATTTGGTGAACGCGAAGAACAATCGGGCGGTGATGCCACCTTTCAATCGGTGCTCATCATGAAGCCTCTCGGCCGCCAAGCGTGACCAGCTTCTTGCCTCGGCCATCCAGACCCTTTGGTTTGCCGGATCCTGCCTTGCAAGCCTCCGGCAAAGTGCTGCGCGCGAACTCAGTTCGAATTGACTCATCATCGGCCCTCCCTGCCAGAAGCTCGATGTACGAGTGGGAATTCTGCGTTGCGTGCCACATCTCCGCAATTGCCCTTCCGGTCATTGTACCAAGGGGCATGTCACGGCCACTGACCAAGCCGCGCGATACTACGCGAGGCGGCGTTGCGAAAATTCGATTCGTTGATCTGGCTCAAGCGACGCCGCATTCGAACACGGTGAACATTAGCCTGCTGCAGCGTGCGTGCGCTTACCAGTGAAGCGCGGCCCATGCATCAGCAAGTGCTTCACCAGGGCGCGCCGCGGCGGAAGCAACGGCGGCTCGATTTAGGCAGCCATGCCCATGCAGGTTGCATTTCTTCGCCAATCCTGCCGCCGTGGCCCGTTGCTTGCCAGACGAAGATCTGCGGCGGCAATGGCGCCGACAATGCCCATCTCGCGATATCTGTTCTATGTCGGCGGTGCGTTGCTTGCGATGCTCTTCGTTGCGGACGCCCTGGTGCAGGATCGGCCTGCCATCCACGGTGGAGCTGCGCGCTCCGCCACCATCCGCATCCATTCCGATTGGAAATTGCCCGAGCGGGTCGTTCTCGACACCAGCCTGCCCACGATTGTCGCAACCGACATCGCCAAGGTCGAGCTTGGTGCCTTGCCAGGCGCCGACCTCCCACAGACGCGCGTGCGCGAGGCCTTTGCTCAGCTAGGACCGCTTGATGCCGAACGACCGCCAGCGCGTCCGTCGACAAAGGCTGATGTGAAGCCGCAGCGTCAAAACAAAAGTGCGAGGAGGCACATCGAAAAAAATATCCGGCTCGTCGCGCGGCCGCCGCAGTACGGCTGGTTTGGCAACCAGGTTTGGTGAGCGTCTCCGATCGCATCTTCGGAGTGGGGCGTCCGCCATCGATACTAGCAACGAGTGCACGTCGAGGCATTGCCCAATCAAATGTCCTTGAAGATCGGGAGTAACTGACATGAGTGAAACGTCAAGGTCTGAACGAATCGATCGTCGCGGGGCTCTTTCATTGCTGGGATGGGCCGCTGTACTCGGATTGGCGGCATCCGGCACGGTGCTGTTCGGAACAGAAGCGCCGGCGCAGACGATCGGCATGGAGCGACGCCAGGAGAGGCGGGGAGCCCGCCACGAGCGGCGTCAGGAACGGCGCACGGGCCGGACTGAACGCCGTCAGGAAAGGCGTACAGGGCGCACGGAGCGCCGTGAAGAGCGGCGCAACTAGGACGTCAACATGCTCTCACCGATCATCGTTCGCCGGCAGATGTCTGCTTGATCGCGATCCGGAAGCTGGCGGATGCCGCAGACCTGGTACGTTACATTCGAAGTGCAGAAGCGTGGGACCTTGCCGAAGCGGCGAAGTCCACGGGAGACACGCACATTCGAGAGCGAAGCCGAGGCGCGGGCTTTCGCGCGAGAGAAATTCAATGAGGGATTGATCGTGTTTGCAGGCACGCTCAATCCCTTTTTGCCGCGACGGCTGATTTCCTCGAGCGACATTCCGTCCTGGATAGAGCAAGACCGAGGCGACGAGGTTGGCGGCCATGATGACAAGCGCGACCCTGAGAAATAGGCAGGAGGTCTTGGTGCTTCATGCCGAGTCTCGTTCGAAATGTCTTGAGTGTTGCCATTATGGCACGTGGAGTTGGTGCTCTCGCCCGTAGAGTTTCAGCTGGAAGTTGGGGGATGATCGCAGTGCAACAAGCCGCCGTTCGAGCAAATCAAAAGCGGCCGGCAAGGAGAGAGCATGATGAAAAGACTTCTACTAGCAACCGTTGGTCTGGTGGCGCTGTGCACGGCGGGGACCGCCATGGCTGCCGATATGGCCGTAAAGGCGCCGCCACCGGCACCGATCATTCCGATCTACAATTGGACGGGGTTCTACATCGGCGGCAATGGTGGCTGGGCGCAGAACCACAATTGCGTGGATTTCCTTGACGCGGCTGGAGTCGCCGTCGCCTCTGGCTGCCGCGATCGTTCCGGTGGTGTCATCGGTGGCCAGCTCGGTTATCGCTGGCAGGCCAGCCAGTGGGTGTTTGGTCTGGAGGCTCAGGGCGATTGGGCGGATCTCAGCAACCAGCGCGTCAGCCTGTTCAATCCGGCGCTCTCCACGCGCGCCAAAACGAGCGCCATCGGCCTCTTCACCGGCCAGATCGGCTACGCCTGGAATGCGTCACTGTTCTACGTGAAGGGCGGCGCTGCGGTAACAGACAATCGTCTCAGCGTGCTTGATACTGCGTCCGGCGCCGAGCTCGCGGCGCAAAGCGCAACCCGCTGGGGTGGTGTCATTGGTGTCGGATACGAGTATGGCTTCACCCCGAACTGGTCGGTGGGGCTCGAATACGACCATCTGTTCATGGGGCATCGGAATAATTCGTTCACGGCCGCCGATCCGCGCCTTGCCGCTTTTGTAAACGACCGGATCACCCAGGACGTGGATATGCTCACCGTGCGCTTCAACTATCGCTTCGGAGGGGCCAACCCGGTCGTCGCGAGGTACTGAACTCTCCCGGCCTGATGTCTTCAGGGGGCCGGCAGTCATGCCGGCCCTCATTTTTATGGGTTTATCGCGCAAACCAGTCAGCGTCGGCCGGCGCGATCGACCGGACCGCCGCGGTTGGTCGGAGTGCCGGACCGCACTGCTTCTCGTGCGGCAGCGCGTACGACGGGACGCACTCCCACGACGACGCCCGGTCTTGCGATGCAATGCGCGCGCTAGTCCACATATTGGCAGTATACGACCGCGTTGGCGCTTTCAGGGCTCGCGAAGACGAGCCCGGGCACCAAGAGCGCGTGCTCAGGAAAATCCGAGGCAGATCTACCAGCCCGAATAGTAGCTCCGCCTTGCATAGTAGCCGCCATAACCGCCATAGCTACCGTAGGCGCTGTAGGCACTGGGCGGACAATAGTCATAGCCGTATCCTCCGCCGTAAGAGGAGTAAACGCCGCCGTAGGATGGGATATGCACCATAGTAGCCGGAGTTTGCGATTGCGCCACCGACGATGGCGCCCGCGACCACTGCGCCCGCGCCCCAGCCACGGTAGCCTCTGTATCCGTAACCTCTGTAGCCATATCCGGCGCCGCGATATCCCAAACCACGATAGCCCAATCCCGCTCCACGGTAGCCTCCACCCCATCCGCCACGATAACCCCAGCCTCCATAGCGCACTTTCACCACGTCACTATCGAGCGCGGCTCTCATCACGCCGACGTTGGTTGGCAAAGGCGCTGCTTCGCTCCCGGGCACAGAAATCATGGCGCTCGCGACAGTAAGACTTGCTGCAAATGCTCCTTTGATGAACCTCATAATGTCCTCCACCTGGTTGAAATCTCGATTGACCGGCGAGGGAAGGATTCCGTCGCGCCGGCGGCGTGACCGTGCACATGAAATGTTTGCGGTCGTTACCGGCTTGGCCTTGATTTGAATCAACGAGCGAGATTGGAGGCCGTGAGCGGCTCCGGCCGGTTACCGGTCCGCTTGCCCGAGGCGCGGCACCAGATGGATCGTCCTTAGGTCGTAGAGCGCGGCGGGCTTGAAGAACCTGCGAATATCGCGAACATTAATCGCAACGGCTTCATCTGCATCGTCGACAATACCATAGCGGAGAGACCTGATGATCACAGTTCCGGAACTGGTGTCGCAAGCTCTGGGCGCGTTTCTGACGATGGAAACCAAGGACCGGTTCGGTGCCTCCCATGCCGGTCTGACCGAACTGCTTCCGTTCGCGGCCAAGCTCACCATGGAGTGCATCGGCAACAGCGATGCTCTCTATCATAACATCGAGCATACGTTGCTCGTGACCCTTGCCGGGCACGATATCCTGACGGGGCGCGCGCTGCTCCGGCCCACCACGGCAAACGACTATGCGAATTTCATTCTGGCGTGCCTTGCCCACGACATCGGATACGTCCGCGGCGTCGTTCAGGGCGATGAGGACGATCTGTTCATCGCGGACGTCACCGGCAACACGGTTCGTCTGACGCGAGGATCGTCCGATGCGGCTCTCGCGCCATACCATGTCGATCGGTCGAAACTGTTCGTGCTGGAACGGCTGGATTCCGTCGAGCAGGTGGATGCCGACCGGGTCGCTCGGGCGATCGAATATACCCGGTTTCCTTACACGATGTCTTCGAATGACAGCCTCATTGAAGAGGAGGGATTGCTGTTACGGGCCGCCGATCTCATCGGTCAGCTCGGCGATCCCAACTATCTGAAGAAGTCCAACGCGCTGTTCTACGAGTTCGAGGAGATCGGCCTCAATAAGACCTTGGGCTACGCGACGCCAGCGGACATCGTTTACAAATATCCACAATTCTATTGGAGTAACGTAGCTCCCCAGATCCAACCGGCGATACGTTATCTCAACGTGACGTCTCGAGGCCGACAATGGATAGCGAGTCTCTACGGCAACGTATTTCGGGCCGAGCGTGAGCTGACTCTCTCCGGACCGCAGCCCTAGACCGGACCACAGCCCTAGAAGAGGCTCGACGCTTGATCTGGATCAAGCGTGCGGCGTGAGAGCAGGGGCTAGTTCGCCTCACCATGCGCGGCATGAGCTGAAGGCGCGTCCGTGAAAACACTCCGCCAGATATTCTCTGGAGACGAGATCATCCAGCTTCTCATCCGGCTGGGATTGCTGGGGCTGTTGCTGATCTGGGCGCTCCTCCTGGTCCGCCCATTCGTGCCCATATTGGCCTGGAGTGTCGTGCTCGCCGCTGCGCTGAATCCGGTGTTTCGGCGCCTCAGTGACATTCTCGGTGGCCGACCGAAGCTTGCAGCGACGATCCTCACCCTCGTCAATCTTGCTGTGGTGATCGGGCCCGCGACCTGGCTGGGCATGGGCGCGGTCGATGGGATCACCGATCTTGCTGCCCAAGTGACGGCTGGCGAACTGCATGTGCCTTCGCCTCCGCAGTCGCTCAAGGATTGGCCCGTCATCGGCCCTCAGCTCTTCGATCTCTGGGACCAAGCGACGACCAATCTCCGGTCGCTCTTGCGCGCAGTGGTGCCCTACCTGAAGCCATTCGCTGCGACCTTGCTCGGATTTGCCGGCAATGCCGGGGTGGGAACGGTCAAATTCCTGCTGTCGGTGGCTGTGGCCGGGGTGCTGTTTCCGTATGGACCTCAGCTCGTTGCTGCGGGGCGCAGCTTTCTGTCGCGCGTCGTGCCGGACCAGAGCGAGCACTTTCTCGACCTGGCAGGTGCCACGATCCGTGCGGTGGCTCAAGGCGTGATCGGCGTCGCTATCATCCAGGCATTGCTGGCGGGTATCGGCTTCAAGCTGGCCGGCATCGCCAGCGCGGGGCTGCTGGCATTTGTGGTGTTATTGCTGTCGATCGTGCAGATCGGCGGGGCCATCGTCATCCTGCCGGTCATTATCTGGATCTGGACCGACAAAGAATTTCCGACTGCGCTCCTGCTGACGGTGTTTTTCGTGATCGTATCGGTGCTCGACAACATCCTGAAACCCCTTGTCATGGGCCGCGGCCTGACCACGCCAGCGCTCGTGATCCTGATCGGGGTGATCGGAGGTACCCTCTTCCATGGGATCATCGGCCTCTTCATCGGACCTATCATTCTATCTGTGGTCTGGGAGCTGACGGTGGCCTGGATTCGTACCGAACGTGCTGTGCCGGCGAAACTGGCGATCGAGCGTTGACCCATATCAATTCGACCGAGCCTTTCAGGTAAAGCGATACGATAACGAGGTCGAAACGTGGTGGTGGAAATGTCTGGCCCGCCTGGTGCCGTTGCTGTGGCCGCCGGTGTTGATGCAGGGCTTCGGCATGCTCCAACGAGGGCGACGTGAGCGCCATGGATACCATCCTTGTCATCAATGCCGGCTCTTCCCACCTCAGGTTCCGTATCTATTCGGTCGAAGGAGAAGGAAGCCTACGGCAGCAGATCAAGGGGCGGATCGACGGCATCGGGCGTTGCCCGCGACTGGAGGCGAGCAGTGCCGGCGGCGATCCGCTTGCCAATCGCGCCTATCCGATCGAAGCAGTGCCGGATATTCCGGCCGCACTGAACATTGCAGGCGCCTGGTTGCGGGATGAGCTTCATATCAGCCCCATCGCCGTCGGGCACCGCGTCGTGCACGGAGGTACGGAGCATGACCGGCCGGTCCTGATTGATCAGGGGATGCTGGCTCGCCTGGAAGGACTGACGGCGTTGGCGCCGCTTCATCTGCCGCACAATCTGGCGCCCATACGAGCGATCCTGGCTGACTTCCCAACGCTCCTGCAGGTCGCCTGCTTCGAGACCGCATTTCATCGAACCCATGCCGCCGTGGCCGACCACTACGCGATCCCTCGTGGGCTTCATGCCGAGGGCGTACGGCGCTATGGATTTCATGGCCTCTCCTACGAATACATCTCGAAGACCTTGCTGAGAATTGCGCCGGAAATCGCGATGCGACGCGTGATCGTCGCGCATCTCGGGAGCGGCGCATCAATGTGCGCGCTTCACGGAGGATTGAGCGTCGAGAGCACCATGGGTTTCACCGCGATTGACGGACTGCCGATGGAAGCGCGACCAGGGCAGATCGACGCCGGAGTTGTGCTTTATCTCATCTCGGAGAAGGGAATGGCGGCGTCCAAGGTGCAGGAGTTTCTTCACGGAGATTGCGGGTTGAACGGCCTCTCGGGTCTCAGCGGCGATATCCGTCAGCTCGAGGCAAGTGAAGATGTCAACGCGAAATTTGCGATCGACTATTTCGTTCACTGGGTCGGCCTTAACGCCGGTATGCTCTCAGCTGCGTTGCAGGGGCTCGATGCGTTCGTCTTCACCGCCGGGATCGGCGAAAGCTCCGCGTCGATCCGTTTGCGCGTGGCGGAGCGGCTCGCATGGCTCGGTGTCAAGCTTGATGTGGCGCAGAACGCGCGGCAATCGCAGCTGATATCGTCTTCGGCGAGCCGCATTCCGGTTTACGTCGTGCCGTCCGACGTGGATCTCATGATCGCGAGACACACATTGGCGCTGCTGATGAACAGCAGCTCGACAGCGTCAAAGGGGGCATCGTGATCGTTCTCCTTGATCGGGGTTGCAGTCAAACGTAGAGAGCTTTGGTGGTCGGCGCTTGCCGGATCACCGGACGACTTCTTCGATGTCCGCGCTAGGAGTGCGCAATGGCGGTCCAATTCCTACTCGGTACCTTGATCAGCGTGATCAACATCATGATTCATGCGCTGGTGACCGTTGCGGCCATCGACATCGCTCGTACCGCTGGCTTGAAGCATACGGCGCGGCCCCGGTCGCACCTGATGGCCGTGATGGTCACCACTGCTGTCATTTTGATGGTCGCGCACACCGTCGAGGTTCTCATTTGGGCGCTCGCCTATGCGACGGTCGGCGCGGCGCCTCCGGGGAGCGATCTGCTATATTTCACCTTCGTGAACTACACCACGCTCGGCTATGGGGACATCACGCCCGTGGCGGGCTGGCGGCTGACCGGACCTATGACAGCAATGAACGGCATCCTGATGTTTGGTTGGTCGACCGCGGTTCTTTTCGAGGTGCTGCGCAAGACGGTTGAACATCTCGCGGCGATTGCGGCGCCTAAGTCTAGTTCTGGAGATCGAGGCTAGCGAGCTTTAGCCTGTCCAGCAGCACGATCTGGCGCTGAGTGTTTCCGATGAAGCCGAGGATACCGAGCTCATGCAACCGCGATAGTGCGCGGGAGACGGTTTCCAGCGTTAATCCGAGATAGTCGGCGATATCACGCCGCGACATCGGCAGCGCCATGATCCCGGCGGCGGTCAGCCGCTTGTCCATCTCAATCAGGAAGGCTGCGACCCGCTCCAGCGAAGTCTTGCGGCCGAGCAGCAGCATGTGGTCTTCCGCATGCTGAAGGTTGGTCGTAGTCATGCTCAGCAGGTTACGAGCCACCACGGCGTCGTCCTGCGCGACCAGCTCGAGACTTTGGCGCCTCACCAAACGAACCGTGGTGTCGACGATCGCTTCCGTCGTGAACCTGTGCGCGCTGCCGTTTTCCAGCCCGAAGATGTCGCCCGCAAGATGAAATGCGCCGATCTGGCGTCGGCCGTCCGACAGCAGCTTGTAGCTCCGCACCGCGCCCTTCTTCACCTGATAGACGTACTCTGCGGGCTCCTTTTCACCGTAGACTTCGGAGCCCTTCTTATAGGTAAATTCGTTTAGACTGATGATCGGATTCGAATCGGTGTTTAACCCCAGCTCACGGAGCGAATGAAGCCGCGAGGAGGCGTCGGCAGCGGTGCGAACGAACATGGCCAACTCCCGAACTAATGGTGACGCGGTATTTCCATCGCGGGAATAAGGAGCCGCCGAAAATCCGCTTCCCGCGAAGGTTGTTTAGGCGATAATTGGGGTTTTCAACCATTGTCTGTAGGTGCATTGTACCAAGGTACAGGAGGGGTTCGATGCGCTGACTGAGAACCCGTCAGAGTGTCTGTCAGATGATGCGGCAATATGCCGACAGCGGACGCTTCGTTCCCGGTTGTGGCATCCCAATTGGGCTGCTTTGCTCAGGCATCGACGGCACGTCTGGTCTTTCTGCATTTGAAGTACCCATCGAGGGGAAAAAACTTGTCCGGCTTCGTATATGTCGTGGACGACGATGCATCCTTCCGGACGGCGATTCAGCGTCGGCTCAAACTGGCTGGGTATGAAGTTGTGACCTACGCGTCCGCCCAGCAGTTGCTGGATGATCCGCCAGGGTCCGACCATCCGGGATGTATCTTGCTTGATGTGCAGCTTCCTGGCCTGAGCGGGCCGGAGTTGCAAAGCTCGCTCGTCCAACGCCGTTCGCCGCTGCCGATCGTCTTCCTGACCGGACATGCCGATACCGCGACGACGGTTCGTGCCATCAAGGCCGGCGCGGAGGATGTCCTTATCAAGCCGGTATCGTCTGAGCAGTTGATCGATGCGATAGAGCGGGCAATGGCTCAACAGGAGGTGGCGCGGAGCCAACAGAGCAAGCTCGATTCGCTTCGTTCTCGCTTGACGTCTCTGTCGCGGCGCGAACGACAAGTGTTCGACCTGATCGTGCGCGGCAAAATCAACAAGCAGATCGCCTATGAGCTCGGAACGACCGAACGCACGGTGAAAGCGCACCGCCACCAAGTAATGACAAAGATGCAGGTACTATCGTTTGCCGAACTGGTGTCCGCTGCCGAGCGGCTCGGCCTTCTGGATTCGGCAAAGGTGTGAACCTCAGGCCGGCGTCGTTACTTCGTCAGGTCCGCGATCGGACCTGTACGATGGGACAATATGAAATGTTATTGACATAATTCGCCCTGGGCCGCCTACATACCTGCGTCGTTGGCCGTCAGATTAGCACAGGAACTTTTACCACGTAGCGTCGTTGCGACGCGAGGGCCAGGTTTCCAATCAGAAAGACGGGTCCATTGTTTGCACGTAAGCCGATTTACGTCGTGGATGATGATTTATCAATGCGCCGAAGCTTGGAGCGGCTGCTTCGAAAGCACGGCTTTGATGCTGTTGCTTTTGATTCGGCCGCAGCGCTGCTTAGTTATGGCTGCATCGAAGAGGCGTGCTGCATCGTTCTGGATATCAATCTGAACGGGGAGTCGGGTATCTCACTCCGCGGCAGGCTCGCGGCCGAGTGTGCCAGTGTCCCGATCATCTACATTACCGGCAACGACTGCCAGGCAAATCAGGCTGCCGCGATTCAGTCCGGGTGCGCCGCCTATCTGGCCAAGCCCTTCGCAGCAAGCGCACTCATCGATTCCATCGAACGCGCCTGCGCCGACCATGGCTGACCCCGCCGCTGCTCACTCCTCGATGTCCTGCTCCAGGGTCTGTGCGGGCGCGCCGTTGTGAACCGAACCAAACTTCGCCAGCGGCAGCGATGTTGTCAGAGACAAAAGGTTGGAATCGGTGACCTCGAGCACCAGCGCCTTGCCGGCTTCCATGTCCTCGATGAATTTGGGATCGGCGGCGTCAGCGGCGATACAGGCATTGCTCAGGCACCAGGTGTAGGGCAACGACCGGGAAATTCCCTGATCGACGGTCAGCTTGGCAGGCCGTTGCAGATACATCCCGACGGGGACGAACACTTGCAGCCGGGCAGTGCGGTCGCCGTCACGTTCGATCAGGTCGACGCGCACCGCCATCTGCCCCGTTGCAAACTTGCCGGTGATCGAGGTCCGACACAGCATCGGCGCGCCGCCGGGCTTGACGCAAAGCTTCCGCCAGTCGCCATAGGTGATGTCCTTGGCTTCGCGCTGTCCGCGAGGCGCGATTTTGGCGGGCTGTGCCTCCCGCGGCAGGTTTTGGGCTGCCGCGTTCTGGGCTGAAGCCGGTCCGCCAATAGCCGTCGCGATAAAAATCAACAGGCAGGCGCGCAAAGGCCTGAGCCATGGTGTTGGGGCGGCGTTGATCATGGATGCGTGTCCTTCCGGTCACTGCGGCTATTTCTGTGCGTCGAGGAACTGTTCAACGAGCGGCGACCACGTCGGGATCGTATCGGGCGAGCCGATGAAGAAGTGCCCTTCGTTGCCAAAGGGGGGCATCAGATGATATTCGGCCCTGCCGCCGGCAGCGGTGAAAGCGTCGTGCATGCGCTTCGACAAGGCCGGGCCAAAAAATGTGTCATTCTCGATATAGAACCACAGCATTGGCACTCGCGAGGTTCGGCCGAAATCGGCAGTCGCTTCGACCAGCTTGTCCGGTGCGCAATTGTTGTTGGGTTTGCCGTCGACGCGGCCGCCGCGTCCAGCGGCGAAGGTGATGATTGCCTTCACCTGCGGCGGGTTTGCGCTCGAGAGGGCAATGGAAGCCCAACCGCCCGCGGACTGTCCGATGACGATCACGTCCTTCGGCAGAACGCGTTTCTCGGCCACCATGTAGTCGATGATCCAGAGATCGACTTGCGCAACGGCACGTCCGGCGTCGTGAAAGTTGGGACTAGTACAGCTTCCGACCTTGGAGAAGAACGGCCCGTAGAGACCGTGCTCTGGAATGTCGATGGCGGCTGCACCGTAGCCGGTGCCGACGGGTGCCACCACGAGGTAGCCGCGCCTGGCAAACCACTTGGCGGCGTCGCGGAACTCCACCAGCGGGAAGAAGCTGCGATCGACGGGCTTGAGCGACACGCCATGGTTCATGATCGCCAGCGGGAAGGGGCCGTCGCCGACGGGCCGCACTACATAGGCGAACATCGGCAGCGGGAGTGGCAGGGCCCAAACCTCTTCCTGGATCCGAACATTGTCGTCGGCGCGTACAGGGGCAAGAAAGCAGGCCAAGATGCTCAGTGCTCCTGCCAGGTAGGTCGCTGTTGAAGCATGGCGGAGATTCACGCGCGCCTCCTTCAACCGGCGAAAGTGCTGGCGACGATGATGGGGCCAAGCACGGTCAGGACGACGTTGCCGACAGCGTAGGGCACCGCGACTCCGAGCACCGGCGTCTGGCTTTCTGCAACTTCGCAGGCGCCGGTCACGGCTGCGTCGACCGTCATGGCCCCGGCCAGGGCGCCGCAGATGATCACGGGGTTCATGCGGAGCACGCGATGGGCAAATAGGGTCGTCACGATCAGCGGCACCAGCGTGACCACCAGGCCCATGCCCACCAGCAGCATGCCGTGCGACTGGATTGCGACCCAGGCCGCGTGGCCGTTGCCGAGCCCGATCGCGGCGATGAAGCCGCCGAGCCCGAGGTCGCTCAGCGTTTGCTGCGCGGCGGGCGGCATTGCACCCATCGTCGGCCGGCGCGAGCGTAGCCAGCCGCAGAAAAGTCCCGCTATCAAGGCACCGCCGCCGCCGCCCAGAGTCAGGGGCACTGAGCCGATCTTGACGCTCGCGAGACCGGCGAGCAGACCCACGGCGATGCCTGCGGCAAGGAATGCGATGTCGGTGCGGTCTTCGGAGCTCAGGATCTGTCCAACCTGCGAGGCGGCGCGCTCGATGTTGCGGGTGCTGCCGACCAAGGTCATGACGTCACCGACATAGACGCGGGTGTCGGCGCTCAGGGGGACCTCGCGTCCCATCCGCGTCAAGGTGCGCAGGAACACGCCGCGCGCGGCGTCGCCGACACGGTCGGCCATGTCCTTGACGGAGCGGCCGTGGAGCTTGCGATTGTCAACGAGGACGTCGACCACATTGCCTGGAAGAGCCTTCAGGATCTCATCGGCATCGATTTCTGTGCCAACGATCGGCTTTGCGGCGACAATGGCCGCCGTGCGACCCGCGATGACGATGTCGTCGCTCGCTTCAAGCACCGTGTCGCGATGCGGCTCGACGTCAGCGCCCTGGCGCACGATCCGCTCGATCACGCTGCGGCTGCCGATCTCGTCTTCAACGGCGCCGACGGTCCGACCGGCCGCGGCCGACACTCGATAGGCGCGGGCCTGGAATTTGCGATAATGCAGATTCTCAGTTTGTGGCGGGTTGCCACCTGAAAGCTCCGCCTCGAGCTTTGCAGCTTCCGCTTTCAGATCGATCCGCATCAATTTCGGCGCGACAAACGGCACGTACAGGAGTGTGAGGATATAGCCGAGCACGTAGGTGACGGCGTAGCCGGCGGCGATATTGGCGTCCTGCTGCTGCAGCAACTCTTTGGGGAGTCCGAGCTGAGCTAGTGCGCCAGACGCGGTGCCGATGACCGACGACTGTGTCAGGGCTCCCGCAGCAAGACCGGAAGCGGTGCCGGGACCGAGCGCGAACACATGGGCAAATACGAGAACGATGACGAGGCCGGTGCCGCCAAGCACGAGTGCGAGCGCAACCTGCGCTAGGGTCCGGATGCTCAACGAGGCAAAGAACTCGGGTCCGGACCGGTAGCCGATCGTGAACACGAACAGGCTGAAGAGAATGACCCTGAGCAGGGACGGAAACGTGAAGGTGCCAAGCTGCCCGATCAGAACGGCAACGATGAGCGTGCACGCGGTGGTGCCGATCGAAAAACCGCGAATCCGGACGCGGCCAAGAATGGTGCCGAGCGCGACGGACAGCAGCAGAAAGATTTCCGGAGCGGCGGAGATGATCCATCTGACCGTGCTCATGGTGCAGGCCCTCCAGCCATTTGCACCAAATCTGGTTGGTGATAGCCGGCGATGCTTGATCCAGATCAATCCTCGCGGTCGGCCAGTCGCTCCCTGTTGACCCGCAGGATTCCAAAGCCGACGTTGGGACATGAGCACGATGGATACCGCCGTTGCTTCGTCGATACGCCGCGACGAAACGGTGCCAGTCGCGCTGTTGCTGGCGTTCGCGGGCGGCTATCTCGACGCCTATACGTGGATCATGCACGGCGTCATGGCTAACGCCCAGACTGCAAATCTCGTGCTGCTGTGGGTTTATGGATCGATCGGCGACTGGGCGAAAGCGCTCCACTTCGTCCCACCGATCCTTGCGTTCGCGGTCGGCATTGGCGTCGCGTCATGGCTGCGCCGGGCAGCGCGACAGCGCGCCAGTGCCATCAGCACACTGATCGAAATCCTGCTGCTGGTCACCATCGCCATCCTGCACAACCGCTTGCCGGATCTCGCCGGAACACTCGGCATTTCCTTCGTCGCCGCCGTGCAGAGCGCGGTCTTCACGAGGGTCGAGGGCGTGCTCTACAGCTCCGTCATGATCACGGGCAACATGCGGCAGGCGATTGAAGGGCTGTTCGCTGCGGCCTCCGGCAATGGGACGCTCCGTCCCCCCGGCATTTTCGCCACCTTATGCGTCACCTTTGGTCTAGGGGCGGCTGTGGGCGCCTTCGCGACCAAGCAAATCCCAAATCTGGCGCTCGGTCTCCCCGTGATCGCACTGCTGGTCGTGCTGTTGCTCTGCGAAGTCTCAAGCGAGGAGGGCAGGCTCTGATGTCTTCCGGGCGGAAATGGCGCTGGCTCCTCCTGTTTCCGCCCGCAACCTGGCTGGCGCAGTATCACCGCGCCTGGCTGCGTTCGGACGCCATCGCCGGCATTACGCTTGCGGCTTACGCCATTCCGGTGTCGCTGGCCTATGCCACGCTGGCGGGCCTGCCGCCCCAAATCGGCATCTACGGCTATATGCTCGGCGGCATCGGCTATGCGCTGCTGGGGTCGTCGCGCCAGCTTGCAATAGGTCCGACCTCGGCGATCTCGCTGATGATTGCGGCGACCGTCGGGACGCTGGCCGGCGGAGACGCGGCGAAATACGCCGAGATCGCAAGCCTGGCCGCCTGCGCGGTGGCGCTGCTTTGTCTGATCGCGTGGCTGTTCAAGCTCAGCGTTCTCGTCCGCCTGGTGAGCGACAGTATCCTGGTCGGCTTCAAGGCCGGCGCGGGACTTACCATCATGATGAGCCAGTTGCCGAGCCTATTCGGAGTCGCCGGAGGCGGTCACAATTTCTTCGATCGCGCCATCAAGCTCGCCGGCCAGCTCGGCGGCGTCAATTGGCTGGTTCTGGCGATCGGAGCCATCGCGCTCTTGTTCCTGCTGGTGGGAGAGCGGCGGCTGCCGGGACGGCCGGTCGGGCTCACGATCATGGCGCTATCGATCATGCTGGCGACACTGCTTGGCTTTCCGTTGCTTGGCGTGCCGGTGACCGGCAAAATTCCGGAGGGATTGCCGGCGTTTGGATTACCCAGCTTTGGTCTATTGGAGCCGGACGAACTGTTCCCGCTGGCTGCAGGATGCGTGCTGCTGGCCTATATCGAAGGCGTCTCCGCCGCCCGCAGCTTTGCTGCCAAGCACGGCTATGCCCTCGATGTTCGCCAGGAGTTTTTGGGGCTGGGCGCGGCGAACCTCGTCACCGCCTTCGGCCACGGCTATCCCGTGGCCGGGGGACTGTCGCAGTCTGCGGTCAACGACAATGCCGGGGCGCGCACGCCGTTGGCCCTGGTGATCTGCTCGGCAACGCTTGCGCTATGCCTGCTGTTCTTCACGGGGCTTTTGACGAATCTGCCAAAGGCGGTGCTTGCGGCGATCGTCTTTGCCGCCGTCTACCGGCTGGTGGACATCCGCGCGCTGTTGCGGATGTGGCAAGTCAGCCGCATCGACTTTTACGCTGCGACAATTGCCCTCCTATCCGTGTTGCTCCTGGGGATCCTGCAGGGCGTCCTGCTCGCGGCGGTCGCTTCGATCGTCCTCCTCCTGGCGCGAGCTTCACGCCCGAACGTCGCTTTCCTCGGTCGCCTCCCGGGTACCGGCCGTTACTCCGACGATGCGAGGCACGAAGGGGTCGAGCCATTGGTCGGCATCATCGCCTTTCGACCGGAAGCCTCGCTGCTTTACATCAATGCCGAAACAATCCTGGAAACAGTGTCGGATGCCTTGCTGAAGTCAGCCGATGTCAGATTGGTGGTCTGCGATCTCTCCGCGTCGCCGTACATCGATCTGGCTGGGGCGCGCATGTTGCACGACCTTTACGACAAACTCGCCTCGGCGCATATCGCCTTCTGCATTGTCGGCGCGCACGCACAATTGCGCGATCTGCTGCGGGCTGAGGGATTGGCGGAAAAGACCGACAGTGCGGCTTGGCTTCGCTCGGTCGACGACGTGCTCGGTGAGAACAAGCAATCGTCTGATCCGATATCGCTATTGCCCAGCCAGCTCTGATCCGATCTCCCGCCCGAAACCGGACGCCGGCAGCCACTTTGGCGATATTGCATCGCGAGGTGCATCGCACCTTCTTCAAGATGCGCGTCCGTTGACTTGGATCAATAGACCGACGTGAGCGGGCACCACGATCCCGGCCGAGACGTCGCAAAAAGATCCGGAGAGAGACATGTCCAAGGACGCCAAGGCTGCAGAAAAGCGCATCGATCAGTTCATTTCCGGGCCCGGCGGACGGGCGGACGACTGGCGCGATCTGGTCGAAGCGGCCAAGGTATGGGCGCGCGGGGGCGACCGCGCGAAGTACGATGCGGCGCTCGCCGATCTCTCCGTCATAGAAGAGTTTCACGGCTATCCCGGCCTGCAATTGATGGCAGCGTTGAGGGAGGCGGCGTCGGCTGGGGATGCGGCGGGTTCACTTGGTCTTGCGACGCGGATTACGCAGGCCCTGATGACAAGATCCTTCCGCCAACATGCCGGCGATTGGGATCCCAAGGACGACGGCAGTGGCGATGCACCCGAGCTCGTGTCCTCGAGTTTCGGCTCACATGCAGCCCGGCGACCCTATTTCGAAACGCTGGTCGTCACCGGCGTCTCCTCCGAGAAGTGGCCGGCGCTCGCCGCCGAATGGCGCAAGCTGCGCCGGCCGGTGGATTCTTTCGTCTATGAACCGGTGATCGTCGGCAGTCTTGAAGACGCCTTCTGCGCGACGATGCTCAACCCCAATATCGCCGCCGTCGTCATCAACGAAGGGTTCGGGCTGCGCTCGCGTCACGACGCGCCGGTATTGCGCACCATGACCGCCGCCGCGGGCATCAATGACGAGTCGGACGCGTCCGCTCTCCGGCTCGCACACATCATCAAGCGGGTGCGCCCCGAACTCGACCTTTATCTGATGTCGAATCGCGACGTGGAGGAAATGGCGGGGAACCCCGAGGCCAATGTGGTTCGGCGGATATTCTACTCCATCGAAGAGCTCCTCGAACTCCATCTCTCCATCCTCGAAGGGATCCAGGATCGCTTCGATACGCCGTTCTTCGACAATCTCAAGAAATACGCGCAACGCCCGATCGGGACGTTCCATGCGCTGCCGATCGCTCGCGGCAAATCTGTCTTCAGGTCGGACTGGATCCGCGATATGGGCGAGTTCTACGGCTTGAACCTGTTCCTGGCCGAAAGCAGCGCGACCACCGGCGGCCTCGACAGCCTGCTGGAGCCGACCGGCACCATCAAGAAAGCACAGGACAAGGCGGCGCGGGCGCTTGGCGCCGATCGCGTGTTCTTCGTGACCAACGGCACCTCGACATCCAACAAGATGGCGGTGCAGGCGCTGCTCGGGCCAGGCGACATCGCGATCGTCGATCGCAACTGTCACAAATCGCACCACTACGGCATGGTGCTGGCCGGCGCCCAGCCGATCTATGTCGAAGCGTTCCCCGATGACGGAATATTCGATGTATGGCGCGGTGCCGCTGAAGACCATCAAGCAGGCCCTCTTGAACGCGAGGGCCGACGGCCGGCTGGACCGCGTCAAGATGCTGGACCTGACCAACTGCACCTTTGATGGCCATATCTACAACACCCGCCGGGTGATGGAGGAATGTCTCGCGATCAAGCCAGATTTAATCTTCCTGTGGGACGAAGCCTGGTTCGGCTTCGCGCGCTTCTCTCCGTTCCTGCGGCGACGGACCGCGATGGGCGCCGCCAACGAGATCGAGACCTGGATGCATGATCCGAAATCGGTCGCGGCTTACGAGAAGCAGCAGGCCGACCTCGGCAAGACCCCCTCGGACGAGGTGCTGCTCAAGACTCGTCTGATCCCGGATCCGCGCCAGATCCGTTTGCGCGTCTATCAGACCAACTCGACCCACAAGTCGATGTCGGCGATCCGGCAGGGTTCGATGCTGTCGGTCAAGGACGTCGAATTCCACACCGTCGAGCAGCAGTTCAAGGAAGCGGTGTTCACGCACGCGTCGACCAGCCCCAACCAGCAGCTCATCGCCAGCCTCGATGTCTCGCGGCGCCAGATGGAGCTTGAGGGCTACGGTCTCGTCGCCAACGCGATCGAAATCGCGTTCGCGATCCGCAGGGCGGTCAACGGCAATCCGCTGATCTCGAAATACTTCCGGATTCTCGGCGCGGACGCGATGGTGCCGGCGCAATATCGCCAGAGCGGCTTCACCGACTATCTCGCAACTGGCATGAACTGGGCGAACATCCTGAAGAGCCTGGACGACGACGAGTTCTGCCTGGATCCGACCCGTATGACCTTGGTGTGCGGCACCGCAGGTTACGACGGTACGCAGTTCAAGGGCATCCTCGCCAACGACTACAATATCCAGATCAACAAGACATCGCGCAACTCGGTGTTGTTCCAGTCGAACATCAACAACACCCGCAGCGACGTCGCACATCTGGTGAGGGTACTGGCCGAGATCGCGGGAGAGGTCGACCGCGGGTTGGTTCAGGGCGGCGCCAATGCGAAGAAGACCTTCGAGGCGCGGGTCAAGAGCCTGATGACCGATGTGCCCGACCTGCCGAACTTCTCGCAGTTCCACGACAGTTTCCGTGGCGATGCCGGCACCAGGACCAACGAGGGCGACATTCGTAGCGGCTTCTACTCGGCCTATGATGCGGCGGGATGCGAATATATCCGGCTCGGCGATTCCGAGATCGACCGTCGCCTCAAGGCCGGTCCCGACCTCGTCTCTGCCAGTTTCGTGATCCCGTATCCGCCCGGCTTCCCGATCATGGTGCCGGGGCAGGTCATCACCCAGGAAACCATCGACTTCATGCGCAAGCTCGATGTGAAGGAAATCCACGGCTACGACGCCAAGGAAGGGCTGAAGCTCGTGCGTGCCGAGGCCCTGGCGAAGATTGGGCGGCCCAAGCCGGGCGCCGCGCCGAAGCTAAAGGCGGCATCGTAATAAAGGGGACGGATATGCAGAGCTTTTTCACGTTCTTGCAGCAGAACCCGTTTCTGTTGCTGTTCTTCGTCGTCGGCCTCGCCGTCTGGATCGGCCGGGCCAGCATCAAGGGTTACGGCCTCGGCATGGTCGCCGGCGCCATCGTGGTGGGCGCAGCCCTTTCGGTTTGGGCGTCGGTCTACGGCGTGAAGCTTGAGCTGAACGCGTTCGCCAAGAGCCTGTTCTACTATTTGTTCATGTATGGCGTCGGCTTACGTGTGGGACCGTCCTTCATCAACAGCCTGAAGGGCGATGGTCTCAAGTTCTGCATCCTGGCGCTGGTGTCGAGCGTGCTCGGTCTGGCGCTTGTCGTTATGCTTTCGAAGCTCTTTGCGCTGCCAATTGGTGCTGCCGGCGGCATGCTGGCAGGATCGCAGACCATGTCCGCTGCGATTGGCTCGGCTGAGCAGGCCATCACCTCGGGCGTCGTGAAGCTTCCCGAAGGCATGAAGCCCGAGGACGCGTCGGGCATGATCGCGCTGTCCTACGGCATTACTTATATTTGGGGTACCGTCGGCATCATCCTGATCTGCAAATACTTGCCGCGCTGGTGGGGCGTCGATGCCAAGGCGGCTGCCAAGCAATACGAGCAGGAGTTTGGCGTCAAGGACCTCGAGGGTGGTGGCCTGACCGGTTACCGGCAATTCGGCCTGCGTGCCTACCGGCTCGATAATCCGGCCCAGGTCGGCATGAGCATTGCCAAATTCCGTGTGATGAATCCCGAATACCGCATCGTCAACGTAGCGCGCGGCGGAGAACCGCAGGGTGCCGATCCCGAATTCGTCCTGCAAAAGGGCGACGTCGTCGCGCTCGGCGGCTCGACCGAACATCTGACCGACAAGATGGGCCTGCTCGGGCCGGAGGTCGCCGACGCCAAGGCGCTCGGCATTCCCATGGATCAGGCGGACATCCTCGTCACCAACAAGGAGATGGCCGGGCGGACCTTTGAATCCTTCCGCGATACGGCCATCGCCGGCCAGCTGCAGGTCACCAAGGTCGAACGTGGCGGCGTGCAGATTCCGGCCGGTCTCAAGACCGAGTTGCAGCGGATGGACATCGTCTCGGTGGTCGGCATCAAGTCGGCTGTCAACGAGCTCGGCGACATGTGGGGACGCATTGCGCGGACCAACACCTCGACCGACCTGTTGACGCTCGCCGCCGGCATGATCATCGGCTTCCTGATCGGGATGATCGAATTTCCAGCCTTCGGCGCCAAGATCGGCCTTGGCAATGCCGGCGGATTGTTGCTGTCCGGCGTGATCGTCTCGTCGCTGGTCTCGCGGCTGCGCTTCTTCGGCAATACGCCGAACGCGGCGCGCAACGTGCTGGAGGATCTCGGCCTCGTGGTCTTCGTCGCCATCGTCGGCATCAATGCCGGCGCCGGACTACTGGCGCAGCTGACCGGGGCCGTGGCGCTGAAGATCTTCGTTGCCGGCTTCATTGCCTGCACGATACCGCCGTTCATCGTCTGGGCGATCGGCTTCCACGTCTTCAAGATCAACCCGGCCGTGTTGATGGGCGGCGTCGCCGGTGCGCGGTCGCACTCCGGTCCGTGCCGCGAAGCCGCGGTGGAAATCCAGAGCTCCGTGCCCTGGATCGGATTCCCGGTCGGCTACGCCGTGTCGGGCATTCTGCTCACCGTGTTCGGCTATTTCGCAATGATCCTGGCTCAATAGCTCGGCGTCACAACCAGAGGAAAGAAAAGTCATGAGAAAAGTCGCTATCTATGCCGCCCTGGTCGCTTCGCTGGCAGGCGTCGCCGGCTTCAGCACGCCGTCGCGGGCAGAGACCGGCCAAGTTGCCGTTGTCTTCACCAAGGGTGGCTTCATCGTTGGCGTCGGTGGGGGCGAGGGCGTTCTGCTGTATCGCGGCCACAAATACCCCTTCACCGTCTCGGGCATGAGCGTCGGCTTCACCATCGGCGCTTCGACCACCAAGTTGGTCGGTCGTGCCCTCAACCTGAGGGGGCCGGAGTCGCTCGAAGGCTCCTACGCTGTCGGCGGTGCGGGCGGTGCCATCGCCGCCGGCGCAGGTGCCGTTCAGCTGCAAAACGGCAACGGCGTGATTCTGCAGCTTAGCGGGCCGAAGGTCGGTGCCGAGCTGTCAGCCGCTGTGGGGGGCGTGACGATAGCTTTGAAGCGGTAGAGCCGCAGTCGCGCCGCTTCGGCGGTCGCGGCGCTCTAGCTGAATGGCGGCTGCTTTTCTCATGCACGTAAGTCGGGGAAGCGGCCGCAAATCAGTGCCAGGTCGGGTGCCAACCGCGTTCCGCGAGGCATCGTCGAAGCGGATCACGGCACCCATATCGAGGGAGGACATGCCATGCTTCGTTATCTTCTCGCTCTCGCTGCGGCCTTCGTTCTTCTCACAGCCACGCTCATTCCAGATGACGCCTACGCCCGCCGGGGCGGCGGTGGTGGCTATCGCGGAGGCGGAGGGGGCATGCGCGCCGGAGGTTTTCATGGCGGTGGCTATCGTGGCGGCGCCGTTCACGCGGGGCGGATCCATGGCGGAGGCGGACGCCATTACGCAGGAGGTCCGCGGCCGAGCCATCCGATCGCCGGTCGTCCGGGTCGTCCTGGTTACCCCGTTGCGGGCCGTCCCGGCCGCCCCGTCGCCGGTTATCCTGGAGGCTATCCGCGATATGGCTATCGAGGTGCGGCTTACGGCGCTGCTGCCGTCGGTGCGGCCGCGGCGGGCGCCTACGGGTACTACAATAACAACTACAACAATGGTTGTTATCAGGACACGTACGGCAACTGGGTCTGTCCCAATCAGTACCCGTATTGAAAGAATCCGCTGCTGACGGGCCCAGCGAAGTCCGTCGGCAGCATCGATCTGACCGTCAACGATCGGACCGCGCTGGCCGTGCGGCCGATCACCTCGTCAATAGCGTTCGGCGACGAAGTTCATCCCGCGCAGGACCGCTTGATCATTGTAGCGTCCTTTGTCGGAACGCTTCGGCAGCTTCACCCTTGTCCTTCTTGATCCGCTTGTGCGGGATAGCCTCCAGGATGTGCGCGATACAGTTCAGCCGCGCCCGCCGCTTGTCGTCGGAGCGAATGATGTACCAAGGCGCGTCTTTCGTGCTCGTCTTCTTGAGCATCAGGTCGCGCGCGCGCGAATAATCATACCAGCGCTTGAAGGATTCGAGGTCCATCGGGCTCAGCTTCCATTGCCGCACCGGATCGTCGATGCGGGCGTTGAAGCGGCGCTCTTGCTCCTCCATCCCGACCTCGAGCCAGATCTTGATCAGGATGATGCCGCCGTCGATGGCGTACTTTTCCACCTGCGGGCAGAGCGACAGGAAACGATCGTGCTCGGCGGGCGAGCAGAATCCCATGACATATTCGACGCCGGCGCGGTTGTACCAGCTCCGGTCGAAGATCACGATCTCGCCGCCGGCCGGAAACTGCTTCATGTAGCGCTGGAAAAAAAGCTGCGTCTTTTCGCGATCCGATGGCGCCGGCAGCGCCACCACCCGGAATACGCGCGGGCTGACCTTTTCTGTGATCGCCTTGATCGTGCCGCCCTTGCCGGCCGCATCGCGGCCTTCGAACAGGACGATGACCCGAAGCTTGTTTTCCTTTACATAATCCTGGAGATGGCAAAGCTCGATCTGGAGCTTTTCGAGCTCCTTCTCGTAGTCCTTGCGCTTCATCCGCTCTGAGGCTTCGTCCTTTGCCATGCCGCTCCGCCTTCTCTTAACTCGGCCGAAACGTGATCAGTCGCCCCACGAAATGATGACGCCGATGTCGCCGGGGACGCCGTCAGGAAAGTCGACGACCTGGTAGCCGATGCGATAGCCGCGCGGCTTGAGGTATTCGGTCCAGAGTTCGAAGATCTCTTTTGGAATTCCCGTCAGCGTTTTCTCCCAGCCCGCCTCCATCTGGTTGATCGCACGGCCCCTGTCCGTGCACAGCGTATTCGGGAAGCGATAGACCTGCACTTCGGTCAGGCCGTTGCGAACCGCGCGCTGGATGATGGTCGAGGCGAGCTTGATTTTCTCCTCCTCGGATTTGCCAGACGGTTTGCTCAGCCGTTCGATCAGAGCGCGTTTCTCGGCTTCGGCCGCGGCGGCGAGGCGAACATATTCCTCGGCCTTTCTGGCTTCCTCGAGCGCAGCTTCCTTGCGAATATGCAGTGCGTTGGGAATGAGCTCATCGATGCCGGGCATGATTGGTGCGTTCCTGGCTTGCTGTGGGATCGGAGTCAGGGCTAAGCTAAGTTTCGCGCCGTTCGGACCTTTGATTCATATCAAGCAATTTTCTCACCTGCGCGGCCACAGTGACGAGCCGGCGCGCAGACCGCCCTGATCCCTTCCGTGGAGGCGACCATTGAGCGAGCAACTTCATCCGATGGCTCCGCATCATCTGCCGTTCTACCTCGCGCCGGGAAGCGGCACGGACGTTCTGATGGTGGTGATGGGGATCTTCCTGATCGGCACCGTACTCTGGGTTGGCACGCTCTATTGGAAGCTGCACAGCCTCCCCGAACGGATGGCGCACAAGTCGCAGAAGCTGCAATTCGAGATCGTGGCCGTGCTCGGCATCATCTCGCTCTTCACGCACATGCACATTTTCTGGGTAGCCGGCCTTCTGCTCGCGATGATCGACTTGCCGGATTTCGGCACTCCGCTGCGGAGTATCGCAGGCTCGGTCGAGAGGATCGCCGACGCCGCGCCCGGCGAGAGCCGCGAGCCAGAACTCCCCAGCTTGCCGCCGGTCGAAAAGCCGATCGTCAAGGGAAAGGAACACAGCCATGTTTGAGCTCATGTTCTGCTCCCTCCTGACCATCCTGCCGGACTACCTCTACCGCCGCTATGCCCAGGGCAAACGTTTCGGCAAGGAAATCACCTTCTTTTCCATCTGGTATGAATTGCGATGGGGCATCACCGGCTGCTTGATGCTGACGATTTCGCTGATCACCATGATCTTCTACTTTCACCCGTCAACGACCTCGGCCGCGCTCTATTTTCGGACAGTCCCGATCCTGCCTGAAGGCTCCGGCCGCGTCGCGGAAGTCAATGTCGGCTACAGCGAGGCAGTGAAGAAGGGCGACGTGCTGTTCAGGTTGGACAGTTCGAAGCAGAAGGCTGCTTTGGAGACGGCCACCCGCAAGATCGCCGAGGTCGACGCCGCGATGACAAGCGCCGAAAACGACGTGGTCAAGGCCGAAGCGCAGATCCAGGAAGCCAAGGCCAGCCTTCAGCAGGCCAAGGACGAGCTGGACGTCAAGACGGAGCTGCAGCGCCGCAATCCCGGTATCGTCCCGCAACGCGATATCGAAAAACTACAGGTCGTGGTCAACCAGCGGCAGGCTGGTGTGGACTCGGCCACCGCGTCCAAAACGTCGGCGACATTGCGGCTTTCGACACTGTTGCCGGCTGAAAAAGCGAGCGGCCAGGCGGCGTTGGCTGAAGCGCAGGTCGATCTCGACAAGACCTTCGTTCGCGCCGGCGTCGACGGTCGGGTCGAGCAGTTCCTCGTTCGGACGGGCGATCTCGTTGCCCAGATCATGCGACCAGCCGGCGTGTTGATACCGGCGGATGCCGGCAGGGGTAGGCTGCAGGCCGGGTTTGGACAGATTGAAGCGGGGGTAGTGAAGGTAGGGATGGTCGCAGAAGCGACCTGCATCTCCAAGCCATGGGTGATCATTCCGCTCCTTGTCACCGATGTGCAGGATTACATCGCCGCCGGCCAGGTGCAGGCTGGCCAGGAATTGATTGAAGCTCAGAATGCACGCAAACCGGGTTCGATCCTCGCCTTCCTGGAGCCGCTGTACAAGGGCGGACTTGAAGGCGTGACGCCGGGCAGCAGCTGCATCGTCAATGCCTATACCAGCAATCATGAGGAGATCTCAGCCAAGGAGACCAGTACCAGCCGCGCCATTGCCTTGCATGTCGTGGACGGTGTCGGCCTGGTGCATGCGCTGCTGCTGCGCATCCAGGCGCTGCTGCTGCCGATCAAGACGCTGGTGCTCAGCGGGCACTGACTGGGTTCGATCTCGGCTTGGATCGCACTCCGGTTCAGCAACAGGCCGCAGTTGAGCCGGGCGGGGCGTCAATGAGCCCGTGCGGCCGCCGGACGTCCGATTCACTGTGAGCGCCACATGGCCCCTGCGAAAATGCCGATCTGGCTTCGTTCCATCATTGTCGCCAGCGCTGTCGTGCTTGTGCTTGGAGCTGGCCTGTTCGGCTACCGCTGGTACTCTCGCCCGACGACGCTGACCATCGCGGTCGGATCGCTGGATGGCGAAGCCACACGGCTGGTATCGGCGTTGGCAAGCCGGCTTGCCGCCGTGAACGCCCCGGTCCGGCTCAGACTGGTGGAAACCACCAACGCGGTTGATGCTGCCGAGCAATTTGCGGCGGAAAAGGTCGAGCTTGCTGTCGTCCGCGGCGACGTCGGCGACCTATCGCAGGCGCAGGCTATCGTGGTTCTCGCCCATGCCGTTGTCCTGCTGGTTGCGCCGCCGGGCTCCTCCATTACCGAAATGGCTGGTCTGAAGCGCACCAGCGTCGGCGTGATCGGCGGCGAGATGAATCGCAAGGTCGTCGACGTCCTCAGCGACGAATACGGCCTTGGACGCGCCAACGTGACATTCCGCAATCTCCAACCGGCAGACGCGCGGCGGGCACTCGACACCAAGGAGGTACGGGCGATTCTGATCGTCGTTCCTCTTGCCGAAAAGTATCTGGCCCTCTTGCGCGGCCTCTTTCTGCAGACGCCGAAGACCGCGCCGATCCTCCTTCCCGTCGAGGCGGCTGGTGCCATCGCTGAAAAGCAGCGCGCCTATGAAAGCTTCGATGTCCCGAAGGGCACGCTGCGCGGTTCGCCGCCTGTCCCGAGCGAGGATCTCACCACGCTGCGGGTTTCGTTCTATGTGGTCGCGCAAAAGCAGCTCAGCGCAGAGGTGGCGGGCAGCCTGGCCGACGCGCTGATGAAGGCGCGCAGGGATCTGCTGGGTGAATTGCCAATCCTCTCGCAAATTACCGCGCCGAGCACGGATTCGGACGCCTTCCTCCCGGTCCATCCTGGCGCCGCAGCATTCTACAACGGAACGCGGCAGAGCTTTCTGGACGAATGGGGAAACGCGATCTTCCTCGCGCCCATGATTTTCGGCGGCCTCATCTCCATATTGGCGGCGGCTTGGAAATTCCTTCAGGTGCGTGATCCCTCTAAGGACGAACGGGGCCTGGACTTGCTGTATGCGCTGGGCGCGCGGATACGCAAGACGGAGGCGGAGGCCGAACTGTCCGATATCGAGGTCGAGATCGACCGGGTGCTCCAGGGCCAGCGCGCCAAGGCCGCTGCAGGAGACGAGAATGCGCTCGATGTCACGACATTGAATGTCGCTGCGCATCGTCTTCAGAGCCTGATTCACGACCGTCGGATCCTGTTGTCCGCGAACGGACATGAGCAAGCGCTCGGTCAGCCAGTTGACCGCACCTGACGGTGGTCACTCCAGACCAAGTCGAATCACGACCGAACCCAAGCTCAGCGACCTTGATCTTGATCAAACCCTCTGGCCGCCAACCCCGTTTCCTTCAGCAATTGCGTCAAGCGAAGGGTGCGGGACATCAGGGGGATAGCGGACGGGCAATGAAGCGTCGTGAGTTCATGGCCTTGGTCGGGGCTGCAGCCGCTTGTCCGGTTTTCGCGCACGCTCAGGACGGGGCACCGCGGCCGATGCCGTCGGTCGGCGTGCTGACTGGCAATTTGGTGGGCGATGGCGGCGCTCAGATGCGCGTCAATGCCTTTCAGCAGGGCCTCGCCGACCTCGGCTGGATCGCCAATCAGAACTACCGACTCGATGTGCGCTGGCCGGGCTCCAACCCGACGTGGCAGGAACGTGAAGCTCGCGAACTTGTTGCCACCGGACCCGACGTGCTGTTTGCGACCAGCACGGCGACGACACGGGCGCTGCGGGCTGCAACGCAGGTCATTCCGATCATCTTTGTCGGGCTCTCGGATCCGGTCGGGACAGGCCTCGTCGTCGATCTGGCAAGGCCGACCAGCAATCTTACCGGCTTCTCGCTTTACGAGCACGCCATGAGCGGGAAATGGCTGAGCCTGTTGAAGGACATGGTGCCCAGCATGAGCAGTGCGGTGCTTCTGTACAATCCCGAGACCGCGCCATATGCGCCCCTATATCTTCAGGCCGCACACCAGGTGGAAAGTCGCCTGCGCATGACGGTCACCGGCGCCTCCGTCCGCAGCGGCGCCGAGATCGCGGGGGTCATCGAGACGGCGGCGCGGAATGGCAGCGGGCTCGTCGTACTGCCGGACGGCGGCTTCTTCAGTACTCAGAGCGCCATGGCAATCCCGTTGCTGGCCCAGCGCCGCGTGCCGGCGATCTTCGCCGTGCGCTTCTATACTGTGAATGGCGGGCTGATGTCCTATGGCGCCGACCTGACGCAACAGTTTCGCGACGGCGCTGGCTATGTCGCTCGCATTCTTCGCGGTGCCGAGGTCCGCAGTCTTCCGGTGCAATTCGCCACAAGGTTCGATCTCGTCATCAACGTGAGAGCCGTCCACGCGCTTGGGCTGGCGATCCCGGAACGATTGCTGATGGAGGCTGAGCTGATTGACTAGCTTGCTAGGGCGTCGCGGGGGGCAGCGTTTCGTTGATCTCGATCAACAAACGCAAGCTCTCGGGTCTGATGATCGTCCGGACATGTGTATGGAGGATCTGATGTTTTGCTGCGGCAGGACCTTGATGGCGCTTGCGCTCGTGATCGCGATTCCGCTGGCGCCGGCGGCGCAGACCGCAGATAAGGCGCCGGCCTCCAGCCCGCAGCAGGCAAATCCCCCCGCGCAAGCCGCAGAGCTTCTGAAGCCGGAGCAGCTCGAAGCTCTGGTCGCGCCGATTGCGCTCTATCCGGACGAGTTGCTTGCCAACGTGCTGGCGGCTTCCACCTATCCTCTGGAAGTCGTTCAGGCCGATCGCTGGCTGAAGGAGCGCAAAACTCTGAAGGGTGATGCCCTGAAGACTGAAGTCGAGAAGCAGCCGTGGGATGACAGCATCAAGGCGCTGGCCTCGACTGCTGAGGTCCTGGCCATGATGAGCGACAAGCTCGACTGGACCAAGGCGCTCGGCGACGCCGTGCTGGCGCAGCAGCCTGACGTGATGGATGCGGTCCAGCGGCTGCGGACCAAGGCCTTCGACAACAAGAAGCTGGTGACCACCGAGCAGCAGAAGGTGAGCGTCAAGACCGAGGAAAGCAGGCAGGTGGTCGTGATCGAGCCGGCGGTTCCCGATACGATGTACGTGCCGTATTACGAGCCTGCGACAGTCTACGGCGCGTGGCCCTACACCGAGTATCCACCATACTACTTCGGCTACCCGTCCTACATCGGCGCAGGCGTCGTCGCGGCGGGTCTCGCCTTCGGCACGGCTTGGGCCATCGGTCGCTGGGGCAATTATTGGGGCGGCGGCTGCAACTGGGGCAACCGCAACGTCTATATCAATCACCGGACCACGAATATCGGAAATGGGTGGCAGCACAATCCCTCGCATCGCCAAGGGGTACGCTACAACAACGCCAACGTTCAGCAGCGCTTCGGCAATAGCAATCTGAAGGCCGGCGCCGCCGACCGGATGGATTTCCGCGGCCGCGACGGACAGCAGAAGCCGGGACAGGATCGGCCAGGTGCGGGAGATCGCGCAGGAGATCGTGCCGGCGACCGCGCAGGTGATCGAGGCGGTGACCGACAAGGCGCGGGGGATCGTGCCAAGGCGGGGGGCGATCGTGCTAAAGGTGGTGGCGATCGCGCGGCCAAGGGTGGTGGTGCCAAGAATGCCGGCGCAAAAAGTGCCAGCTCTAAAGCTGGCGGTGCCAAGGGCGGCGGTGGCGCCAAGGCCGCGAACCGCGGGGGTGGCGGCGCCCTGAACGTGTCGTCGGGCCGCTCGGCGGCTGCAGCATCGGCGCGTGGCCAGGCGAGCATGGCGAGCATGGGACCGCGCGGCGGCGGTGGCGGAGGTGCGAGCTTCGCCGGCCGAGGCGGCGGCGGAGGCTTCCAGGGTGGCGGTGGCGGTGGCCGCGGTGGTGGTGGTGGTGGTGGTGGCGGCGGACGGCGTTCCGATATCGGGCTGAAGCATGATGTCGTTCTGCTCGGCCATCTCCCAAGCGGCCTTGGTTACTACCGCTTCAGCTATATCGGCAGCGACAAGGCCTATGTCGGCGTCATTGCGCAGGAAGTCGAGGAAGTGAAGCCGGTAGCCGTCACCCGCGGAGCCGACGGCTATCTCCGGGTGTATTACGAAAAGCTCGGTCTGAAATTCCGTACCTATCGCGATTGGCTCGAGAGCGGCGCGCGGATTCCTGCGGGGGTGACGCAATGATGGGTCTGAAGTTGCTTCATCGTGTGGCGTTGCCGGCCATCATGGCGCTGGCGCTCCTGAACTCGCCATCCCTTGCGCAGCAGTCCTATCCGACACCGGAGGATGCGGCAGCGGCGCTCGCTGCCGCCGTCAAAAGCGGGCCGGACCGGGCCATCCTGAAAGTCCTCGGCAGCGCTGCCGAGGACATCGTCTCGTCCGGTGATGAGGTCGCCGACGTCGACATTCGGAAACGCTTCATCTCGATGTATGAAGCCAAGCATTCGGTCAAGACAGCGGGTAACAAGAAGGCAATGCTGATGTTGGGTCCGGACGACTTCCCGTTCCCGATCCCGCTCGTCAACACCAAGACCGGCTGGGAATTCGATGCCGCCGAAGGCCGCACCGAAGTGCTGTATCGCCGCATCGGCCGCAATGAGCTCGACGCGATCCAGACCAGTCTCGCCTTTGTCGATGCCGAGAACGACTACGCCGACAAGGATCGCGGCGAAGGGGCCGGCGCGTACGCACAACGCATCGTCAGCAGCGCGGGCAAGAAGGACGGGTTGTTCTGGCGTGACGACAATGACCAGAGCCCACTCGGCGCATTGGCGGCGCAGGCTTCGGCTGAAGGCTACAAGGCCGAGGAGGGGGCGGCGCCCTACCACGGCTATTATTTCCGGATCCTGAAGGGGCAGGGGTCGAACGCGCCAGGCGGCGCGCTCAACTATGTGGTCAAGGGCAAGATGATCGGAGGTTTTGCATTGGTCGCTTGGCCTGCCGAGTACGGCAATTCCGGCGTCATGACCTTCCTGGTCAACCATGCGGGCGTTATCTACCAGAAGGATCTCGGTTATCGGACCAAGGTTCTCGTTTCCCGCATGACTGCATTCGATCCGGACCAGACCTGGAAGAAGATCGATGGTGCAAAACCCTGAGCGACGCACGCAGATAGTGCGTCTGGCACCCTCGTATCGGTCGCCAACCTCAGCACGATCATGATCTCTATGAAGTGAGCGAAAGGCGGAACGATCGTGACGGTCTCGTAGTGTCATTGCGACGAAGCGGGAGCGGAGATTGGAATTTCCAACTCGAAAATGGAGCCCCTGACGTCCGATTTGGCCAGCCTCAGCTTTCCTCCACACCTTGCGACCAGGTTGGACGAGATGGCCAGTCCCAATCCCATACCGCCTTGCTTCGTCGTGAAGAAAGGGTCGAAGATGCGCTCTTGATGACGCGGTGTGATGCCGGTGCCCGAGTCCTCGACGGACAAATGAACCGTTGTGCTACCATCGAGGGCAGTTTTCAGACGGAGCTCTCGTTGGTCGGCGGGGACAGAGCTCATTGCGTCAATCGCGTTTTTGCAGAGGTTCAGGACAATCTGCTGAAGCTCAGTGCCGTCCAGTGCGACTGGAGGTATGTTGCCCTGAAGCTCCATCGTCACTGATACGCCATTGGCCAGGAGATCGTGCTTCAACAGTCTCAGCGTAAGCTCCGCGATGTCCTCGACGTTTGCCGAAGCGCCGCCGCGCGCCGTTTTGATTGTCATCTCGCGAATGCTCGATATGATGTCAGCCGCCCGACCGCCGTCGGCTTCGATGTCACAGAGGATGTTCTCGAGTTCCTCGAGTTCAGGGGAGGCAGCTCGCAAGTGACTCAACCCTGTCGCAGCATTCAGCGAGATGGCCCCCAATGGCGATCTCAGCTCATGGGCGATCGCGCCAGTGACCGCGTCGATGCTGAGAAGCCGGTTCGCTCGTTCGCGTCGCTGCAGGGCAATGACGCTGGCAAGGCGCGAATAGATAAACATCGTTTCGATGAGCAATACGGTCAGCAACATGCAGCTGCCGACCAGAACGAAACCGCGTGCTGCGTACCAACCGATGGTGAAGCGAACCGAGCTGCCGATGATCGCTACCAGAAAGTTCGGCAAGTAGGCGAGCAAAGTCACCATCAGCCAAAGGTCAAGAATGGTGCGCATGCGCGCAAACAGGACGGTGAGAGCAGTCACATTCCAAAGCAAAAGTATCAGGTTGACCTGATTACCGAGAGGCGTCTGATGCCTGACGTCGTTCACGTAGAAGCTAGGGAGAAATTCGGCTTTCGCAGTCACCATCCACGTCAGTGCTGCCACGGTGGCAGCGATGCAGCCGAAGGCTAGTACGATCGCGGCTATTGCCGGTCTGCCTGGTCGGCCGGCGCTGGAGTGATCCTTTGTGAATCCGTAGACCAGGATAGCCGCGGGAAAAGCCGTGTGCCAAAGCACGTAAAGCCAAGCGGGGCTATCCAGTCCATTTCCAATGACACCTGCGGTAGCGTATCCGTTCGGAAAGGCGAGCGTTTGCAAGAATGCGAACGATCCGCTGAAAACGTATCCACTTGCGAGTGCGAGAAGTGCCCGTTGGGGCTGGATCGAAAATTGAGCAAACAGCAGGGCTGCCGTGATAAACTCGGCCAGGGCCAACGCGGTCTGCAATACTGGAACGAAACCATTGATCTGGCCCAATTGGATCCGGGCGAACGGCGCGATGGCCGCTGCAAGGACGATGAGCAAGACGGCGACACCCACCGCCCAGGCCTTTTGGCGAGGGGTTGCGGGCATGTTCGCGATGATCAATGGGAATTCTTGCTCATCATCGTAGGGGGGCTCGGCGGCTGCATTGGCCGATCGCTGGCTCGCTCGCGCAATGCCCGGCCCTGATGCTGTCGCACCGCCGCCAAGTCCCATGAACTTGCGCTGGCTCATTCCGCCTCCGGGACCACGAGACAGCATCTTACTCGTCCCCGCGCCCGTTGAAAGCCCATAAGCGGGATCGGCGTGTTCGGAAGAGACATCTGACGGCCGGACTTATGTTCGCAACATGGCCTCGATCTCTTGCGCTGCTTCAAGCAGCGTGCGGTCTTGTCCGCGCGCGGCGATGACCTGAAGGCCGAATGGAAGTCCGCACCGATCCGTTCCGCACGGTATCGAAATCGCCGGCAGGCGGGCATGATTGACAAAGGGAGTTAACGCCGCGTGCGCGCGCGGACTCGCCATGCGGCCACCGATCGTGTCGGGTCCGGACTGGGTGAATGGCCAGGCGACACAGGGCACGGTTGGCGCCAGCAGCAGATCGACCTCCGTGAAGAATGCAGCGAAAGCATTGGCGATCGCGGCGCTTGCCAGCAGCGCACCGGCAACGTCGGCGCCCGACCACGACAGCCCTCGCTCGATCTGCCTGGCGATGTCAGGATCGAAGACGGCCGGATCCTCGCGGAACGCGTCTCGGTAGAGTGCGGCGAGCCCGGCGTGCTGAAGCGGCATGATGGCCTCTTCCGTCGCGCCCGCCGGCCAGACGGGATCGCGCTGCGCGATGCTGAGGCCTGCGGCGGAGAGACGCGCGATTGCGACAACGAGCCCGTGAGCGACAACATCATCAACGGCGACGTCGAGCCCAAGCCGTGGCGAGAACGCGATGCGCAGACCGGCGATGTTTTTGGCCTCTTGAGCGATGGGGGCGGAATCCGGGTCGCGCGGATCGATACCGGCCATCGCCTCGAACGCCAACGCGATATCGGCGATATCGGTGGCGATCGGCGCGATGACGGAGAGGCCGAAGAACGGTTCGGCGAAGCCGGGCCCATAGGGGATCGCGCCATACGACGGCTTGAACCCGGCGATGCCGACATGAGCCGGCGGCCTGCGGCTCGATCCGCCCGCATCGGTGCCGATCGCCAGCGGCACGAGGCCGGCCGCAACCGCGGCAGCAGGGCCGCCCGACGAGCCGCCGGGCGTCAAGGTGGGATCGAGTGGATGCCGCGTTGGCCCATACAGCGGCGAGGTTGTCACGCCCTTGCAGGCGAATTCTGACGTTGCGCCGATGCCGACGACGACGGCGCCGGCCTTGCGCAGCCGCTCGATCGCAATCGCGTCCCGCGGTGCGACGAATTCGGCGAACAAGCGCGAGCCCTGTGTCACACGCCAGTCGCCGACCCAGATGTTGTCCTTGACGATGACGGGGACACCGGCGAGCGGCATCGTCTCGCCGGCACGCAAGCGATCGTCGACCGCTGTGGCATCGGCAAGCGTACGTGCGGGAGCGGTCGTCACCACCGCGTTCAGCGCCTTGGCGGCCTCGATGCGCGTAAGCGCGGCCTTGGCAGTCTCGACCGCACTCGTTCGACCGGCAGAAACGTCGGCCGCAATCTCGCACGCGCTACTTTTTCCCTTTGTCATGGCATCCCCAGATCAGTGCCAATGTGCCGCAGAGGGCGAGGCACGCCAAGGCGACGAAGGCGGCACCGAGACTGGCTGCGCCGTCCAGGAGCGACACCAGCGCCGGCGCCGCCAACAGGCCGGCATAGGATGCGGTCAGCACCGCGCCGGTCGTTTCGCCAATCCTGTCCTGCGGGGCGAGGCGTGCGATCTCGGCCACGAAGACACCGTTCCAGCCCGAGGCCGTCAGGCCGAACAGAGTTGCAATCGCAAACTGGCCCGTCCGTCCGAGCGATGCGCCGTCGAGGCCGAGCAGCGCGGCGCAGAAAGTCATGCCGAGGCCGATGACGACGAGAACCCCGCGTGAGGCGTTGAGGCGCATTGCGACGAGGCCCCAGCTGAGCCGGCCGAGCAGCCCGCCGGCCTGGGCGCAGGCAAGCGCCATGCCGGCCTCGACATGGCTGAGGCCGAGTTCGCGGGTGCCGAGCGTGACGAAGACCGTATTGAGCGACACCTGCATCGCGCTGAACGGCATCGAGGCCAGCGCCAGCATTGCGATGCGCCGGTCTGCAGTCACCAGTGCCAGCCGCGTGCGAAGGCCAAGCTCCGGCAGTGGAACGGCCTTGACGGCGTAGGCCGGCCGCAGGCGCTCGAACCATGCTGTCGCCAGCAGCGCACAGGCGCCGACGGCTGCGTAGCACCAGGCCGGTCCCAGCGAGATTGCGATCCCGGGCAGAACCAGCGAGCCGCAGACCGCGCCGATCTGGTTTCCGGTCTGGCGAACCGAGAACACAAACGCGCGCCGCTCGGTCGTCACGAGCCGCGCCAGCAGCGCCGCGCTTGCGGGCGTCTCCGGTCCGAAGGCGAGGCCAAGACAGAGGCCGGCTGCGAGCAGGGCCGCCGTCGAGCCGAGCGAAGCCAGCACCATGCTGGCGATGATCGCCGCCGCGCAGAGGCTCGCGATCCGCAGCGAGCCCAGGCGAGCGATGAACCCGCCGCCCCAGAACGAGGCGGGAATGCCGACCGCGAACACGGCGCAGGAAAACATCGAGAGCTGCCAGACCTCGATATGGGCGCGCGGTGCCACCACACCCGGCGCGAACAGAGCCAGCGCCACCAGCGCCTGCAGTGAGGTCATAGCGCCAAGCGCCGGCAACAATGCGGGCGCTGGCCGAACGGCCGTGTTTGCGTCTACCATGGTGCTGCGTTCATTGGAGGAACATCGTGGCAGGCGGCATTTCCATTCACGCGGTCGATGTGGCGAGCGGACGCCCAGCGCAGGGCCTGCGCGTCGAGATCTGGCGGATCGATCCGGACTCGCTGCGCGTCGCCGACGGACGGCTTGCTGCCAACGGCGTGCTCGATCAACCCGTTGCGCAGGGCGCGGGCGTGACGGCAGGCGAGTACGAGGTCCTGTTTCATCTCGGCGAGTTCTTTGGCGAGCGCGACGGGTTTCTCACGGTGACGCCGTTCCGCTTTCGCATCAAGAATGTTGACGAGCATTTTCACCTGCCGCTGAAATTCACGCGCTGGGGCTATTCGCTGTTCCGCGGCGCCTGATCAGTTGGTCAGCCGCCGCGACAACCCCGTGACGCGCTCCATGATCGCGACCAGCGCGACGGTCGCAATGATCAGCACGCCCGACAGCGCGGCGATGGTGACATCGAGCTTGCCCTCGAGGTCCTGCCACATCCGGATCGGCAGCATGTCGGTGGCGGCATCGCGCAGGAACAGCGACACCGGCACGTTGTCGAACGACGACATGAAGGCGATGAAGGCGCCCGCGATGATGCCCGGCCGGATCAGCGGCAGCACGATGCGCCGGAACGTGTAGATGCGGCTGGCGCCCAGCACGGCCGAACTTTCCAGCAGGGTCGGCTCGAGCTGGGCCAGCGCCGCAATCGTGTTGCGCACGACATAGGGCACGCACACCACGGTATGGCCGATCACCAATGTCAGCGGCGACACCGGCAGTCCGACCAGCGAGAACAGCATCAACGCGGCGAGACCGAAGGCCAGCGCCGGCAGCACCAGAGGGGACATGAACAGGGAATCGAGCAGCCGCGCCGACAGCTTCGGCGAGCGCGAGATCGCGAGCGCTGCGGCAACGCCGAGCACCACGGACAGTCCCGTCGCCCATACCGCCACGATGAGGCTGTTCTTGGCCGCGAAGTGCAGCTGCCAGGCGTTCCACAATTCGGCGTACCAGCGCAGCGAATAGCCCGGCGGCGGGAAACGCAGCGAAAAGCCGCTGGTGAAGGAGACGGTCAGCACCACCAGCGACGGCGCGATGATGATGACCAGCGCGACGATCGCGACCACGGTCATGACCAGCTCGAAGCTGAACGCCTCCAGGGTACGCTTGCGCCCGCTCATCAGGCGCCTCCATAGCCGCGCGACAGGCGGCCCAGCGTAGTGAAGACGGAGACGACCGCGAGCACGGCGAGCAGGAAGATGATCGAGATCGCGGATGCAAACGGCCAGTTCTGCAGCGTGGAGGCCTGCTGATAGAGATACATCGGCATGAACAGCATCTGTCCCCCGCCGATCAGCGACTGGGTGATGAAAGCGGTGATGGCGGCGGCATAGGTCAGCGTGCAGCCGGCGATCACGCCGGGCAGCGACAGCGGCAGAACGATCTTGAAGAAGGTGCGCCAGCTTCCGGCGCCGAGCGAGCAGGAGGCATCGTCGAAATTGGAGTCGATCCGGTTGAGCGCAGTGATCAGCGGCAACGTCATCAGCGGCATTTGCACTTGCGCCAGCGCGAGCACCACGCCGAACTGGGTGTAGAGCAGCTTCAAGGGCGAATTGATGATGCCAAGCGATTGCAGCGTCGCGTTGATAATGCCTTGGCGGCCGAGAATGACGATCCAGGCAAAGGTGCGCACCACGACGCTGGTCAGGAGCGGTAGCAGCACGATCAGGATGATGATGGTCTGAAGCCGCGGCCCAACCCGCTGGTAGAGCCAGGCGATGGGAAAGCCGAGCACGAGGCAGACGGCTGTCACCTCCGCCCCCAGCAGCAGCGTCGAGCCGAGCACGCTGAGGCTGAAGGGGTCGGTGAGGAAGTGCAAATATTGGCCGAGCCCCCAATGGAGCGCGGCCGTGTCGTTGTGCAGCGAGAGCCAGAGCAGTTGCAGCAGCGGCGCCACGAAGAAGACCAGGAAGAACAGCGCCAGCGGCACTGCCAATCCCATCCCGCAGGAGGTGACGTCCCGTGGTGCCGGTGCTGCGCCCATCGTCAGGTCCCTAAAGCTCTTAGATCTTGATCTCGCGGTTGAAACGCTCGATCCAGGCCGAGCGCTGCTCGTTGATCTTCTTCCAGTCCTGGAACACGAATTTCTGCTTCAGTTCCGTGGTGTCCTTGGCGAGCACGCGCGCAATCTCGCCGCCCATCGTCACCTTGGAATTGGTCGGCACGATCAGGTAAGGCGGGTTCATCAGCGTGGTCTGCACCTCGGGCGTCAACGACGCCTCGATCAGCTTGAAGGCGAGTTCGCGGTTGGGCGAGTTCTTGACGATGTGGATGGTGGTCTTGAAGGCGATGGCGCCTTCCTTAGGGGCCACGAACTCGACCGGCACGCCACGCGCTTTCAGGATCTGGATGGCGTTGAAATTGCCGGGCGAGATGTCGATCTGGCCCTGCTGGAACAAGGTCGCGAGCGCGCCGGGATTGGCGGCGACCGCGGCGAGATTGGGCTTCAGCTCCTCGATCGCCTTGAAGCCGGGATCGACATTGGCCTCCGAGCCGCCGCGCATCTTTGCGATCTCGACCAGCCAGCCGGTGCCGAGCGTCGAGTTGAGGTTGGTGATGCCGACGCGGCCCTTGAACTCGGGCTTCCACAGATCGGCCCACGATGTCGGCGGCGTCTTGACGGCCTCCGGATTGTAGGTGAGGCCGACGACCTGGAAGAACGGGGCGGGGCCCATCGGCTCCTGCGCCTCGGCGATCAGGTCCTTGTAATAGGCGCTCTTCTCGACGGGGTATGGCTCGACCAGATCCTGGCCGATCGCGACCAGGGCGGGGCCGGGATCGTGCAGCATGACGTCGATCGGCGGATTGGCCTTGGCGGCGTTCACCTTGGCGATCTGGTCAACCGAGAGCATGGGGTCGAGCACCATCGCGGCGTCCGCGTTGGCCTTACGGAAGGCCGGCACCAGCACGGCCTTGTGCGCCTCCTCCCAGCTTCCGGTGAAGGTCGCAAACACCAGCGGGCGGGCCTGGGCATAGCTCAATCCGGGAAACGCCTTCATGGCACCGAGTGTGAGTGCGGTCGTCATCAGGCTTCGGCGGTTCATGATCATGGTCGAACTCCCTTTGGACAAATGCTGAATTTAAAGCGTTGCAGGAAAAGCGTTGGCCAGCGACGGGGCGAGCGGCGCGAGGCGTACCGCGGCGCCGCTCTCGAGCGTGCGCGCCTCGCCGATGCGCGCCTGCGAGATCTTGACGCCGGAGCCGTCGGCGGTGGTGATCTCGTGCACGACCGTGGCCCCGAGCGGCAGCGACATGCCGACCACGCCCGCAAAGCCGGTCTCGTCGCCGACGAATTGCAGATGCTCGGGTCGGATACAGACGGTGACGCGGCCGCCCTCGGCAAGCGCGCCACCCGCCGGCCGCGCAATGATCTCAGCGCCGGCATCGAGACGGACTTTTGCTGCCGTCCGGTCCGCCGAGACGACCACGCCGGGCATGCGGTTGCTGGCGCCGACGAACGTGTTCACGAACAGCGTCTGCGGCCGGTCGTAGACGTCGGACGGCGATCCGAACTGCTCGAGCTTGCCGTGGCTCAGCACCGCGACGCGGTCGGCCATCGACAGCGCTTCTTCCTGGTCGTGGGTCACGATCACCGTGGTTATGCCGGAGACGCGCTGGAGCCGCTTGACCTCGATCTGCATGTCCAGCCGCAAATTCTTGTCGAGCGCGGCAAATGGCTCGTCAAGCAGCAGGATCGACGGCTTGATCGCCAGCGCGCGAGCGAGCGCCACGCGCTGCTGCTGGCCGCCGGAGAGCTGCCGTGGCAACCGCTCCGACATGGTCGGGAGCTGCACCAGATCCAGCAGGCGCTGCGCTTCGCGCTGGCGGGTTGCCTTGTCGATGCCGCGCGCGGCAAGCCCGTAAGCGACATTCTCGCTGATGCTGAGATGGGGGAATAGTGCGTAGTTCTGGAACACAATGCCGACCGCACGGCGGTTCGGCGGCAGCGCGTCGACGATGTCGTCGCCGATGATGATCCGCCCCTGCGTCTGCGCGATGAAGCCGGCGATAATGCGCAGCAGGGTGGTCTTGCCGCAGCCGGAGGGGCCGAGCAGGGCGATGATCTCGCCACCCTTGATGTCGAGATTGATGTTCTCGACCGCGAGCGCGCCGCTCGGATAGCGGTGGGTGACGGCGTCGACGACGAGGGATCGGCCGCCTTGCGCTTCAGCCATGATGTTGCCTCCCATTGTCCCGAGGAAGAAAGCAAGTCTCGTGCCCGCGCCGGTCGCTTTTCGCTGCGAGGTTTGGCATTGTGGGGCGATGACATCGATTTGCGATCTCAACGCCACGGCCCTCGCGCGCGCCATCGCGAAGGGCGAGCTGTCGTCTCGCGAGGTTGTCGAGGCGCATCTCGAACGGATCGCGCACCGAGACGTGCAATTGGCGGCATTTGTGACTGTCGATGCGGAGGGCGCCCGGCGTGGCGCGCAAATCTGCGATGCCGCGCCCGCGCCGATCGGCCCACTGCACGGCGTGCCCGTAGGGATCAAGGACCTCACGGACACGGCGGGGCTTGCGACCACCTATGGGGCGGTTCTGTTTCGTGATCACGTCCCGGCCGAAGACGATCTCGTGGTCGCGCGGCTGCGGCGTGCCGGCGCGATCATCCTGGGCAAGACCAACACGCCGGAATTCGGCTTCGGTGCGGTCTGCACTAACAAATTGTGCGGACCGACCCGTAATCCGTTCGATTCCGCGCTGACCTCCGGCGGGTCGTCCGGCGGCTCCGCTGTCGCGGTCGCGGCCGGCATGGTGCCACTGGCGCACGGCACCGATTTCGGCGGCTCGGTGCGCACGCCTGCGAGCTTCTGCGATGTCGCCTCGATCCGGCCGACGGCCGGCCGCATTCCATCGCCGCGCCGCCCGCTCGGCTGGGACATGCTGGCCTCCCACGGTTTTCTGGCCCGCGGCGTCGACGATCTCGAACTTGCGCTGTCGATCTGTGCGGGAGGCGATGTGCATGACCCGCTCTCGATGGGCGTCGTCAATGACGAGCGGCCGGTTGCAGCACGTCCCCGGATCGCAGTGACGCCCGATTTCGGTGTCGCGCCCGTTGCGCGCGACGTCCGTGCGCGTTTCGCCGCGGCCTGCGAGGCGCTCGCGGGTGTTGCCGATGTGGTGCCGTCCGCGCCCGATTGCGGCGGTGCGATCGAGACATTTCGGACGCTGCGCGCCGCGCACATCGCCAACAGTTATGGCGAGCTGCTGAGGACGCGCCGCGCCGAGCTCACGCCCACCGTGATCTGGAACATCGAGGCGGGCGCAAAGCTCTCCGCGGAGGACTATCTCAACGCCGAGCGGCGCCGCACCGGCATCTACCGCAGCTTTCGCGAGCTGTTCAGCCACGCCGATTTCCTTGTGGCGCCAGCGGCGTCCGTCTTGCCCTGGCCGAACGAAATCAGCGATGTCACCGCGATCGACGGCGCAGTGCTGGAGACCCCGATCGACTATCTCGCCGTCACTTTCATTGTGTCGCTGGTCGGTTTCCCGGTCCTGACCCTCCCGGCGCCGCGAGTGGAGAGCGAGCTGCCGTTCGGCATCCAGATCATTGCCCCACCGGGATGCGAATCCCGCCTGTTTGCCTTCGGCCGTGCCATCGAGAACGAACTCGGTTTTTCTCATCGCTGGCCGAAGCTCCCCTAGCTGTCGCGATGCTCGAGCCGAGCGGCGAGCGCATCGGCAAGGCCAAGGGTGGGTTTGGCCGCGGGGCGGCGGTATGTGCCTGCAGTTGCCTTGCGCAGGCGTAGCGCCACCAGCGCCTCGGCCTGCTTCACGGCGGCAATGACCTGATCGACCACAGGGACGGGGATCCGGTCGGCGACACGCTCGGCAAGGCCCGACAGTGGCGCGCCGGCGAAGATCAGCACGTCGGCCTCATCCTCGACGATCGCGCGCTGCGCGAGATCGACCAGCACATCTTCCTTCTCGGTCCCGACCTCGGAGATCGCCTGGAAAGGCGTGTCGAGCATGCGAATGCCGGCGCAGCGCTCCCACAGCCCATGGGCGCGGACGCATTCCTCGTACCAGGGGCCGAGCGCCTGGGCGAAGGTGACGATTGCGAAGCGGCGCCCGGCCATGCAGGCGGTCAGCATCGCCGCTTCCGCCATGCCGACCACGGGAATGTCGAAGGTTTCGCGCGCGGCGAACAGGCCGGGATCGCCGAAGGCGGCGATGATCGCGGCGTCGACCTTGCGGTGCTGCCCGGCCAGCATTTCCAGTGCGATAGCGCCGCCGATCTGCGCCTCGGTGCGCGTCGAGATGTAGGGGACGCCGCGAGTCGCGGTGCAGGGGATCAACTCGGTCCCGGCCGAAGCCGCGCGCTGCCCGACATCCGTCATCAACTGGGTGACAGCGGTGCTGGTGTTCGGGTTGAGCAGCAGCAGCTTCATGATTACGCCGCCGTCTGCTTAGCTTGGGAGGCTGCGATCACTTCGAGCAGAGCTGTGCCGGTGCGCCGGACATGGGCGCCGAGCAGGCGTCCTGCGGTTTCGCTATCGCCCGCCTCGAGCGCGGCAAGGATATCGGCGTGCTCGTCGACCGAATTGCTCCAGCGGCGGTCGGCGCCGAGCGCGAGGTAACGCGCGCGTTCGGCGCGGAAGATTAGCGTCTCGTGCGCCTCGCGAAGCGGCGTGTTGCGCGCCATGCGGACGATGGTGTTGTGGATCTCGCCGTTGATGGCGAAGTACTCGTCGAGCTTGCCGTTGCGATGATGACCTTCCATGCGGGTCTGGAGCGTGCGCAGGCGGGCGAGATCGCGCACGGTGGCGCGCTCCGCGGCGAGCTCGGCGGCCAGCCGCTCGATGCCGGCCAGCGCCTCGAACAATTCGGAGATGCCGTCGACCGCGAGGCCCGCGATGCGCGGGCTGCGGTTGGGGCGCAGCTCGATCAATCCCTCGGCAGCCAGCACCTTCATCGCCTCGCGCAGCGGCGTGCGCGACACGCCGAGCTCTTTCGACAGCCTGGTTTCCTGGGTCTGCGATCCCGGCGGCAGCTCGCCGCGAATGATCATCATCCGCATCCGCGCGGCGGCGCGCTCGTGCAGGCCCATCCGCTTGAGTTTGGGCGACTTTCGGCCCGGAATCGGTTCGGATTTCTGCTGCACGCCGACCTTCCTGCTGACGTGCGATCGTAGCCAATTTCCTTCGTGTGAGGTGCCCAAATAGAAGACGTATGTGGCTCAAAACACATGCATATCGAATAAATTGTATGCAGCATGCAGATTGCGGGTTGCGTGGACGGATGCGGACGCGGATGATCTTTTGAGGAAGCGGAGGAGCGCTTTCGCCGCAACGGAGCGACTGCGATCGATGTCAATTATGCGCAAACGCCTCGGCATGATCACGCCCTCCTCCAATTCGGTGCTGGAGCCTGTCACCAGCGCGATGCTCGCCGGCGTCGACGGCGTCACTGCGCATTTCTCGCGCTTCCGGGTCACCGAGATCGCGCTCGACACCGCCGCGCTGAACCAGTTCGATGCCTCGGTGATGCTGCCGGCGGCGGACCTGCTCGCCGACGCGAAAGTCGATGCCATCGCCTGGAACGGCACGTCCGCAAGCTGGCTCGGCATCAGCCGCGACCGGAGCCTTTGCGAGGCAATCACGGCGCGCACAGGCGTGCCTGCGACAACGTCGACGCTTGCCTGCATCGATGCCGCCCGTGCGCTCGGCGCCAAGCGCGTTGGTCTCGTATCGCCCTATACCGACGACGTACAGCGGCGGATCGGCGAGGTCTGGGCCGAGGAGGGCATCGCCCCGCACACGGAACGGCACCTCGGACTGCGCGACAATTTCTCTTTCGGCGAGGTGGCGCCTGCGACGATTGCTGGCATGATCCGTGCGGTGGCGGCTGACGGCGCCGATGCTGTCGTCATCCTCTGCACCAACCTCGACGGCGCCGCGCTGGCGGCCTCGCTTGAACGGGAATTGAATGTCGCGGTGCTCGATTCGGTCGCGGTTACGCTATGGCGAACCCTGGAGCTCGCGGGCGGCGACATCGGGGCTCTTGTCGATTGGGGCCGGATCTTCCAGACATCGGCGGTCATCAAGTGATGGAGACTCCTGTGACGCAGCTCGACCTCGCCATTCGCGGCGGCACCATCGTGACGGCTAGCGACGAGTTTCGCGCCGATATCGGCATTCGCGACGGCCGCATCGTCAGCATTGCTGATCATCTCGCGGGCGCAGCGCGCGAGATCGACGCGACCGGGCTGCTGGCGTTGCCGGGCGGGATCGACAGCCACGTTCACATCTCGCAGGCCTCCGGCCCCGACGTGGTGATGGCCGACGACTTCGCCTCAGCGACCCGTTCGGCAGCCGCCGGCGGTAACACCATGGTCCTCCCGTTCGCGCTTCAGGAGAAAGGCACGTCGCTGCGGGCCTGCGTCGAGAACTATCGCAAGCTCGCCGAAGGCGAGTGCTATATCGACGCGGCGTTCCATCTCATCATCTCCGATCCGACCGCGGTCGTGCTCGGGCAGGAGCTACCGGCGCTGGTCAAGGACGGCTACACCTCGTTCAAGGTGTTCATGACCTATGACGACCTCGTGCTCAGCGACAAGCAGCTGCTGGAGGTGTTCGAGGTCGCGCGCCGCGAGGAAGCGCTGGTGATGGTCCATTGCGAAGGCTACGACGCCATCCGCTTCCTGACCAACAGGCTGGAACGCGAGGGCCATATCGCGCCCTATTATCACGGCGTGTCGCGGCCACAGGCGGTCGAGCGCGAAGCCACGCATCGCGCCATCAGTCATGCCGAGGTGATCGGCGTTCCCATCATGATCGTGCACGTCTCCGGGCGCGAGGCGATGGAGCAGGTGCGCTGGGCCCAGCAGCGCGGATTGCCCGTGCATGCCGAGACATGCCCGCAATACATCACGCTGACGGCCGACGACATGAAGGGCCTCAACATGGACATCACGGGCGCGAAATACGTCTGCTCGCCGCCGCCGCGCGATGCCGAAAGCCAGCAGGCGATCTGGGAAGGCATCACGTCAGGCGTGTTCCAGACCTTCTCGTCCGATCACTGCCCGTTCCGCTACGACGATCCCAAAGGAAAGCTGACGCCGAACGGCCGAACCTCGTTCCGCTGGGTGCCGAACGGCATTCCGGGTGTCGAGACCCGGCTGCCGATCCTGTTCTCCGAAGGCGTGTCGAAGGGACGGATCAGCCTGCAAAAATTCGTCGAGCTGACCGCGACCAACCATGCGCGCATTTACGGCCTCTATCCGCGCAAGGGCTCGATCGGTGTCGGCTTCGATGCGGATATCGTGCTGTGGGATCCCAAATTGAAGAAACCTATTCGGCAGGCCGATCTGCATCATGGTTCGGATTACACGCCATGGGAAGGCTTCGACGTCACGGGATGGCCGGTAACGACGATCGCCCGTGGGCGGGTGGTGTACGAACACGGCAGGATCGTCGGCGCCAAAGGTGCCGGCGACATTATCAGCCGCGGCAGGTCGAGCCTGATCTGATCCGGCTCAACTCGTTGCTGCGCAACTGTGCCGTCCGTGCGCGGGGGCGATGGCTGTCTCAAGTCCGGTCATGCTGAAGTCGGAAAAGAACCCGGGGTGGGCTGCCGATCGAGGTGTTCGACGGATACCTTCTGTCTGCGCCATGACCTAGTATCCGCGAGGGCTCCGATTTGATCTTTCAATCCTGTCCTTCTAGCCTCACGGTGACGTCTCCCTCGCACGGGTGGTGCGAACGCAAGGGCTTGTTCAGTGAGGATTCTGATTGTCGAGGACGATGCCGCCATGGCGCGGGGCCTTGCCGAGCGGCTCAAGCTGTCCGGGTTCGCCGTCGATATCGAGGCTGACGGGGCTTCGGCGGCGCAGACCGCGTTGCTGGAACCCTACAGCCTCATCATCCTGGACATCAACTTGCCGAACGTGTCGGGTTTCGGAGTCCTGCACAAGATACGGCAAGCCGGGTCGACCGTTCCGGTCATGATTCTGACTGCCCGTTATACGGTCGGCGACAAGGTCAGCGGGCTCGATCTCGGCGCCGACGATTACCTCTCCAAGCCGTTTGATATCGCCGAGTTTGATGCCCGTGTCCGTGCGCTCGTGAGAAGGGGGCAGGGGCTGCCCAATCCGACCTTGATCTGTGGCCCGCTCGCGTACGACCGCGCCGCGGGCACGATTACGCTGAGCGGCCGGCCGCTTGAGTTGCGACGGCGCGAGTTTGCCGTGTTGGAAGTGCTGATGACCCGTGCCGGCAAAGTCGTGTCCAAGGAGCGTCTGATCGCGGAGGTATTTGGCTTCGACGAGGCGGTAGCGCCGAACGCCGTGGAACTCTATGTTGGTCGCGTTCGCCAGAAACTCGGTCCCGACGGGCCGCGGATCCGCACCGTCCGCGGGCTAGGGTATCTGCTGGAGGTTTAGTGATCGCCACCTGGCGGCCGTCGTTGAGGCGAACGCTCCTGACCAATCTGGTGGCGCCCGCCATTGTATTGGCGATCGTGCTTGGAATCGGCGGCATGTTGCTGATCCAGCGCGTTGTCCAGACAGTCCATGACCGGTTGCTCGATGGGTCGGTTCTCGCCATCGCCGAACGTGTCGGCGTGGAAGATGGCGAACTGACCGTCGACTTGCCGCAGGTTGCGCTCGGCATGCTGGAAAGCCAGTCGCACGATAGCATTTACTACAGCGTGACTTACCTCGGCGAATTGATCACCGGATACAAGGATCTTCCATTGGCCGGCTTCGATCGATTGAAGGCTGGCGAAACCGGCCATCGCGATGGTGCGTATCGCGGCAAGACGGTTCGTATCGGCGCGCAGGCGCGGCAGGTCTACGGCAGGCCAGGGCTGGTCCTCGTCGCAGTGGCCGAAACGGTGCAGGCGCGCCGCGTCGTCGAACGTGAAATGCTGATCGGACTGGCGATGCTCGAGGCCGGGTTGATTAGCCTCATCGCTTGCCTCGGCTGGTACGCGGTCGATCGAGGCCTGAGGCCGCTTGGCGAACTCAAGCAAGAAATCGACGCGCGCGGTATTCAGGGCGGTCCAAATCTCAGTCCGCTCGACCTTTCCCGGGTGCCGCAGGAAGCTTTAGCACCGGCGCTCGCGGTAAATTCCCTGCTACAACGGCTGGATCTGGCGATTGGACTGGTGCGCCGATTCACCGCCGATGCCTCGCATCAGATGCGAACGCCATTGGCGATATTGCGGACGCATCTCGATCTGGTGCGACGCCTGGGGTCGGAGACGCCGGCGGGCCAATCTGCTCTCAACGAGGTCGATAACGCCATCAACCGCCTTGAACGGCTGCTCGGGCAGCTCGTGACCCTGGCGCGGGCCGACGAGCAGAACATTGCGCAACCGGCCGCGGAGAACGTTGACCTGAACGAGGTCGCCTTCAATGTCCTGTCGGAGCGTGCCCCACAGGCTTTCGCGCGCGATATCGACGTCCAGTTCGATCGATTTGACGGTCCCGCGGTCATCGCCGGCAATACTGTCCTGATTGGCGAATTGCTGGCAAACCTGATCGACAATGCCATCCGCTACAACCGACCCGGCGGGTTGGTCCTGGTTCGCGCGGTTGTTGACGCCACGACCGCGCGAATTGAAGTCGAGGATACCGGTCCGGGAATTCCGGAGGCTCATCTGGCCCGTGTCTTCGAACGTTTTTATCGGATTCCGATGGCGAACGGCCCTGAGGGTAGCGGCCTTGGACTGGCCATCGTGAAAGCCTTGTCGGACCGTCTCGGGGCTCAAATCGTGCTTACACCTGGCCCGGAAGGCCGGGGCCTGCGGGTTTCCGTGAGCTTTCCTCTTGCCAAGCGTGATGGTGAAAGCTCAAGTTGAGGCCGGATTGTGCGCTGCCGTACAAGTGGCTGCAGTCCCGAACAAACTGAGGTCCGCAAAGCGGATCATCGATGAGGAAGCGTCCCGATGGGGGCTGCCAAAGCCTTGGTCTTGTGCGTTGGAGTCTTGCTCGCATGGCCTGCTATGTCGGAGCAGGCGCAAGTAAGTCCTCCCAAGGGGCAGGCATCCGCTGCCGCCGGAGTTCGAGAGCAACTCAACATCGTATCGACGACCCAGGACGCGGACGTCGCCGACTTGCTTGCCGATTTCCGGGCAAGTCATCCGGACATCGAGATCCTCCATACAAAGATCAATTCCAACGACATCTACAATCAAGTCGTGGATCCCTCGACCTCCAGCGCAGCACCCGGAGATATTGTCTGGAGCTCCGCGATGGATCTGCAGATCAAGCTCGTCAATGACGGCTATGCCCAACCCTATGTCTCGAAGGAAATTGCGCATATCCCGGATTGGGCCATCTGGAAAGACGAAGCCTATGCCATCACGGCGGAGCCGATTGTCATCGTTTATAACAAGAACCTCGTTGCGGAGTCCGACGTTCCCCGAACCCGCGCTGAACTGAAGAGCCTTCTAACCCGAAAGCCTGATACCTATCGGGGCAAGATCGCAACCTACGACCCGGAGCAAAGCGGGACCGGATTCCTGTTCATCACGCGCGATGCCGGAATCACCAGGACGACGTGGGATTTGGTCCGTGCCTTCGGCGGCGCCGGTATCAAGCTCTACTCGACTACCGGAACGGTGCTTGATCGAATTTCATCCGGCGAACATTTGATTGCCTACAATATGATAGGGTCTTATGCGATCGAACGGGCCAAGGAAGATGCCTCAATCGGAATAGTGTTTCCCGCCGACTACATCACGTTGATGTCGCGCATAGCCTTCATACCGGTCACCGCGCCGCACCCGGAATCCGCGAAACTGTTCCTCGATTACTTGCTTTCGGAACGCGGTCAGAAGTTTCTCCTGGCCCGATCGGTCGGTCCTGTGCGCCTCGGCCTCGCTGCAGAAGGTGTCATACCTGCGGATCGCAGCAACGCGGTCAAACCAATCCATATTGGTACAGAATTACTCACCTATCTCGATCAAGCAAAACGAGCGGGCTTTCTCAAAGAGTGGCGCCGCGCGTTGCAGGATCGATAGAAATCCACGGATTTGGTTTCCAACGGACTGACATCCGAGAGAAGCCCCATATCTGCCGGCTCGCCAAGCGCACCGTCTTCACTCCGACTTCGACCAGATTTTCCTGCAGGGTGCATCAGCGACAGGTTGATGACAGGCAGCTGATATACGGTGAGGCAGCCTAGCTTGAACGATAGCGCCTCGCGTATCGGTCAATCCGGCCGCGATCAAGTTTGCAACACCTGCCGGACGGGTGAACAAGACAAAGAATCACAAACGATAAAAAGGGAGGACGGCATGACGGCTACCACCGGACAGTCGAAGCTTGGCATGGTGCTCCGCGTCACCAGTGGCAACTTTCTTGAGATGTTCGATTTCTTTTTGTCGGGCGTCTACGCGTCGTACATCGCCAAGGCATTCTTCCCGCTGGAAAATGAATACGCGTCACTGCTGCTGACCTTTGTCGCGTTTGGCGCGGGCTTTCTGATGCGTCCGCTCGGCGCCATCATCCTCGGCGCTTACGTGGATCGGATCGGGCGGCGCCAAGGCCTGATCGTTACATTGTCCATCATGGCTGCCGGAACCGTGCTCATCGCGTTCGTGCCAAGTTACGCAACCATTGGCATATTGGCGCCGATTCTTGTTTTGATTGGACGCCTGCTGCAAGGCTTCTCGGCTGGCGTCGAGCTTGGTGGCGTTTCCGTCTATCTCTCGGAAATGGCGACACCGGGAAAGAAGGGTTTTTACGCCAGCTGGCAATCGGCAAGTCAACAAGTCGCGATCATCGTCTCGGCCTCGCTGGGCTTCGCTCTGAATGCTTGGCTTGCACCGGCGCAGCTTGACGATTGGGGCTGGCGCATTCCGTTCCTCATTGGCTGCCTGATCGTTCCTTTCGTGTTTTTCATTCGACGCTCGCTGCAGGAAACCGATGAATTCCTGGCGCGGAAGCATCATCCGACGCCCCGCGAGATCTATCGCTCCATCCTCGCAAATTGGAGCATTGTTCTTGCCGGGATGATGATGGTGATCATGACCACGGTGTCATTCTACCTCATTACCGTCTACACGCCGACATTCGGCAAATCGGTCCTCAAGCTGACCGCGGCCGATGGCCTGATCGTGACGATTTGCGTGGGAATATCGAACTTCATCTGGCTTCCCATCATGGGCTCGTTGTCCGATCGGATTGGTCGTCGGCCGATCCTCATCGCTTTTTCGACTTTGGCATTTCTGACTGCATATCCTGCGCTTTCCTGGTTGGCCGCAAGCCCGACGTTCCCGAAGATGTTGACGGTCCTGCTTTGGTTGTCTTTCATCTACGCCAGCTACAACGGCGCTATGATCGTCGCATTGACCGAAGTCATGCCGGTAGGTGTACGAACGTCGGGATTCTCCCTCGCATATAGTCTGGCAACGACGTTCGGTGGGTTTACGGCAGCGATCTGCACCTGGCTGATCGCTGCCACTGGTGACAATGCGTCGCCGGGATATTGGATGAGCGCGGCAGCACTCTGTGGTCTGGCCGGGACGTACCTCGTTTACAGGCCGCAGGAACGACGCGGGCTATCCGGCGCCAATTCGGCCGAGACGGTGATAGGGACGTGACCACCAAAGTGCTCGATGACGTCGATCGTCATCGAGCAAGCATAGTCCCCGAACAATTGCATCGAAGGAAATTGCCCGATGAGCGTGACCATCGTCGTGCGCAGGCTAGTTGCGCTGAGCTTGCTGATTGTTTTGACGGCCGCAGCGGGACTAGCCGGGGCGTCCGAGGTCAGGGTCATGATCTCGGGAGGCCTGGCGACGCCTTATAAGGAACTCGTACCGCAATTTGAACGCGCGACGGGAAACACGGTCGTCACGGCCTATGGCCCCTCGATGGGTGCGACGGAGAACGCCATCCCCGTGCGACTGGTACGCGGCGAGGCAGCGGACGTGCTCATCATGGTCGGCGACGCGCTTGGCGAGATGATCGAGCAGGGCAGAGTGGTCAGAACCAGCCGCGTCGACCTGGTACGCTCGCCGATCGGGATCGCGGTACGCGCCGGGACGCCAAAGCCTGATATCGGTACGCCTGACGCATTGAAACAGGCACTGTTGAACGCGAAGTCGGTTGCCTATTCCGATAGCGCAAGCGGCGTCTATGTCGGTACCGAGCTGTTCAAGCGTCTCGGGATTGCCGCCGAGATGAAGGCCAAAGCCAAAATGATTCCGGCCGAGCCGGTCGCGAGTGTTGTTGCGCGCGGTGACGCCGAACTCGGCTTTCAACAGATCAGTGAACTTCTGCCGATCGCTGGAGCCGATCTTGTCGGGCCGCTCCCGCCAGACGTCCAGAAAATCACGATCTTTTCTGCAGGCATAACCTCCAGCGCCAGTCAGCCGGAAGCCGGACGGGCTCTCATTGCCTTCCTCGCTTCAGCTGCAGCCGCTCCGACCCTGAAAAAAGCGGGTCTCGATCCCTTCGCGGCATCGGAAAAATAGACCGGCTTCAGATCTGCGGGAGGAGAGAGGACGCCATGACTTCAACTGCTGCGCGGCCATCGCACATTGAAAAGGAAACGATGCGGAAGGTGACGTTCCGCATTATTCCCTTCCTGATGGTCTGTTACTTCATCGCGTTCGTCGACCGCGTCAACGCCGGTTTCGCCGCGCTGCAAATGAACCAGGATATCGGCCTCTCGTCGGCCGCGTTCGGCCTCGGAGGCGGGCTGTTCTACATCACCTATGTCCTTTGCGAGGTGCCGAGCAATCTGGCGATGGAGAAGGTGGGAGCCCGGCTCTGGATCGCGCGGATCATGATCACATGGGGCATCGTCGCCGCATGCATGGCGCTGGTGGTGGGGCCAAACTCGTTTTATCTCGTACGAATGCTGCTGGGGGCTGCCGAGGCAGGGTTCTTTCCGGGCGTCATTCTCTACTTGACCTATTGGTTTCCCGCCGAATACCGCGGCCGGATCGTCGCGATCTTCATGGTTGCGATTCCGATCTCGAGTTTCCTCGGCTCGCCGATTTCCGCCTCGTTGCTGCAGCTTGAGGGATATCTCGGCTATCACGGCTGGCAGTGGATGTTCGTGCTGGAGGCAGTACCTGCGGTACTTCTCGGCATCGCCTCGTTCTTCGTGCTGCCCAACGGGCCTGCCAATGCGCGATGGCTCACCGATGCGCAGCGCAACTGGCTGGCCAATCGACTGGCCGCCGACACTTCTTCGCCGAAAAAGGCCGCGGCGCATTTGTCGCTTTGGCAGGTCGTGTCGAACAAATATGTTCTCGCCGCCTCGCTGATCTATGCCGGCGCGTCCGGCTCCAGCCAGGTTCTTTCGCTGTGGCAGCCCCAGATCATCAAGTCCTTCGGCCTGAGCAACATGGAAACCGGATTGGTCAATTCCATCCCGTTCGGTATTGCATCGGTGCTGATGGTGCTCTGGGGCCGGAATTCGGATCGCACGCGCGAGCGAACCTGGCACACCGCGATTCCGCTGCTGCTTTTGGCGATCAGCCTTTCGGTCGCTCCATTCACCAGCGCCCTGCTTCCGGTCGTCCTGTTGCTGTGTGTCTCCGTCACGGCCACCTACATCGTCAAGGGGCCGTTCTGGGCGCTTGCCACGGAATGGATGTCGGCTGGCGTTGCTGCCGCTGCGATCGCGCAGGTCAACGCGATCGGAAACATCGGCGGATTCCTGGGGAGCTATGTTCTCGGCGTGATCAAGGACACTACCGGCAGCTACTCACTGGGGCTGCTCCCGCTTGCCGCTCTTTCCGGTGCGGGGTGCATCATGGTGCTGGCGCTGGGCCGAAATCCACAACGCCACGCCGAGACCGTGCAGGAGCCGGTCCATTGAACGCCGGGCCAACGCTTCGAAGGACGCCGGCTGAAAACGCCGTTTCATTCATGGGGATTTGCGATGACCACAGCTAAATCACTGCAGAAGCGGCCCGCCACGCTCATTCCAGGCGATGGTATCGGCCCCGAGATCGTGAAATCGGCCGTCGACATTCTCGAAGCGCTCGGCTCTCCATTCGAATGGGACATTCAGCAGGGTGGCCTGGCAGCGATCGAGGCAAGCCGTGATCCGCTGCCGCAGGCGACGCTGGACAGCATCCGGCGCACGCGGCTCGCCCTGAAGGGCCCGCTAACGACGCCGGTGGGGGGAGGATTCCGGTCGATCAATGTTCGTCTGCGCGAAGAATTCGGCCTATACGCCAATTTGCGGCCGGTTCGAAGCATGGTTCCCGGAGGACGATTCGACGAAATCGATATCGTGCTGGTGCGAGAGAATCTCGGCGGGCTCTATGTCGCTTTCGAACACTACATCCCGATCGGCGACGATCCGCACGCGGTGGCTATTTCGACCGGGGTCAACACCCGCGAAGGATCGCGCAAGATCATCGAATTCGCATTCGACTACGCGCTCAAAAACGGTCGCAAGAAGGTGACCGTCGTGCACAAGGCTAACGTGCTGAAGGCGCTGACCGGCATCTTTCTCGAGGTTGGTCACGAGGTTGCAAAGAAATACGAGGGCAGGGTCAAAATGGACGATCGCATCGTCGATGCCACGGCGATGCAGCTCGTCATGAATCCCTGGCAGTTCGACGTCATCGTCACCACCAATTTGTTCGGCGACATTCTGTCCGATCAGCTCGCCGGGTTGGTTGGCGGTCTCGGCATGGCTCCCGGTGCCAACATTGGACCGGATGCGGCCATCTTCGAGGCCGTGCACGGCTCGGCGCCGGATATTGCCGGCAAGGGAATCGCCAATCCGCTCGCTTTGCTGCTGGCGGTCGGGCTGATGCTGGAGCACATTGATCAGCCTGATCTTGCGAACCGCCTCAGAACGGCGATTGATCAGGTTTTACGGAAGGACGGAGTTCGTACTCCGGATCTTGGGGGCAAAGCATCCACCACCGATTTCACCCAAAGCATCATTCGTCGGTTGGGATAACCGGCAACTGGGAGAGCCGTCCTCGCTGAGCACGATTGGTGCCACCTCGTTACCGCAAGATCAGGAGAACAAGATGCCGAAGGGTTCAGATTTATTGGTTGCCGCACTCGAGAACGAGGGCGTCGACCGAATTTTCGGCGTTCCCGGTGAGGAGAACCTCGATGTCGTGGAAAGCCTGCGCAACTCGTCGATCAAGCTGATCCTGACGCGCCACGAGCAGGGCGCGGCCTTCATGGCCGCGACTTATGGACGACTGACCGGCAAACCCGGCGTGTGCATCACCACGCTGGGCCCGGGCGCATTGAACCTGACGACCGGCGCCGCCTATGCGCTGCTCGGCGCCATGCCCATGATCATGCTCACGGGCCAGAAGGGCATCATGAGCAGCCGGCAGGCCAAATTCCAGATCGTCGACGTGGTCAGCGCTTTCAAGCCGTTGACCAAGCTGTCGCTCCAGATCGTCAGCACGACCAGCATTCCGACGATCGTTCGCGATGCCTTCCGGATCGCCATGGAAGAACGCCCGGGTCCGGTGCTGCTCGAATTGCCGGAGGACATCGCCGGCGAAGAATCCGAGGACGTCGCGATGGTGGCGCCGCATCCGATCGAGATCCCGGTCGCCCATCGTGCCTCGCTGGACCGCGCCGCCGACATGATCCTCAAGGCCAAGCGGCCATTGATCATGCTCGGTGCCGCGGCATCCCGGCCGCGGAGCACGGCGGGCATCGGCGGGTTTGTCCGCCGCACGCAGATTCCGTTCTTCACGACGCAAATGGGTAAGGGGACCGTACCCGGGGGCGGCAATCTCTATATGGGGACGGCGGCGCTCAGCGAACGTGACTACGTTCACGAGGCCGTTGATCGTGCCGACCTCATCATCGCGATCGGCCACGATACGATCGAGAAGCCGCCGTTCATCATGGGGCCGAAGGGTCCCCAGGTGATCCACGTCAGCTACACGCCGGCCAATGTGGAGCGGGTTTACTTTCCGCAATGCGAGGTGGTTGGCGATGTAGGGCCCAGCCTGGAACTGCTAGCGGATCGCGTGGAGGGTCGTCTGCACAACGCCGGTGCTTTGCTTGGGCTTCGCGAAGGCATTTTGAAGCGGATCACCGACCGCAATACCGAGGATCGCTGGCCGCCGACCCCGCAACGCATCGTGCACGATGTGCGAAAGGTCATTCCTGAGGACGGCATCGTCGCGCTGGATAACGGGATGTACAAGATCTGGTTCGCCCGCAACTACCGCACCTATGTGGCGAACACGCTGCTGCTGGACAATGCGCTGGCGACAATGGGCGCCGGGCTGCCATCCGCCATGATGGCGGCGATGCTGCATCCGGAACGTCGCGTGCTCGCGGTCTGCGGCGACGGCGGCTTCATGATGAATTCGCAGGAAATGGAAACCGCGGTTCGCCTCAAATTGAATCTCGTCGTGCTGATCCTCGAAGACTCTGCTTATGGCATGATCCGCTGGAAGCAGGCGGTCGACAGTTTCCCGGACTTTGGCCTCACGTTCGGCAATCCGGATTTCGTCAAATATGCCGAGAGCTACGGCGCGAAAGGCTCGCGGGTCGAAAGCACGGATTCATTGATTCCGACGCTCGAAAACGCGTTCAAGGGCGGCGGTGTGCACCTCGTCGTGGTGCCGATCGACTACAGCGAAAATACCCGAGTGCTGGTGGATGAACTTCGCGAGAAGCTGAAACAGGTCGTTGAGCCGACCGTGTGAGCCGTCGGCAGGGTCAATTGATGAGCTGAGCTGAAATTGGCGTGGTCGCAAACGCCGGCTATGGAGAGTGCAATGAGTGAGCAGATCAACGAGCAGGCCGAGAAGATGCGGGAAATGGCGCAGACCACGCTCGATAAGGCGAAAGAGGCTGTGTCGAAGTACATAACCGAATCCCAGAAGTTGAGAGAGAAGGCCGATTCCAGCGTTCGCTCAACCTATTCGGCGGCGAAGGAGATGAACGAAAGGGCAGTCGCGTTCGCCGAGGAAAATGTGGCTTCGGGCTTCGAGCTTGCGCAACGGCTGCTACAGGCCAAGGACCCGCAGGAAATGGGTGCAGTTTATCAAAGTCATCTCAAGGAGCAGATGGAAAAAATGAACGCGCAGTTTCGCGAGCTTGCAAGTGCAATGGGCCAGCCGCCGACGGTTGACCTGAATAAGTAGGGCCGGTCGCCTCAGAACGAAATCAAATCGCTTGATCACGGGATGCTGCCTGGACGCGGTCCGAGCGCGGACGATCTGCGCCGGCTGATCGTCGAGGCGATCGCGCGGGCAAAGAGCTGAAACCGAGATATGGGCAACGATATGAGACTGGTTCTGTTGGGGCCGCCAGGCGCAGGCAAGGGCACGCAGGCGACGCGAATTGTCGACCGCTTTGCGATCCCGCAATTATCGACCGGTGACATGCTGCGCGAAGCGGTCGCGGAAGGTACGGCTGCGGGATTGCGCGTCAAGCACATCATGGATCGCGGTGAACTTGTGCCTGATGATGTCGTGGTGTCCGTGATCGCCAACCGGCTTGATCATTCCGACGCAGCAAACGGCTTTATCCTTGACGGCTTCCCGCGCACGGTCGCCCAGGCCGAAGCGCTCGATCAGGAACTCGCCACCCGGGGCATCAAGCTCGATGCGGTACTCGAGCTCGAGGTCGACGAAGACGCGCTGCTCGACCGCATCAAGGGGCGCGCCGACGATGCGGCAAGCCGAGGCGAGCCGGTGCGTCGCGACGATAATCCCGAGGTGTTCAAGACCCGGCTCGACGTTTATCGCGAGCAAACCGCGCCGGTCACGGAATACTACCGGTCGCAGGGACTGCTCAACATCGTCGACGGTTTGCTGCCGATTGACGCTGTGACCGAACAATTTACCGCGGCGGCTTGCGGCAGTAACGTCCGATTAGATCAGGAGTGATGTCAGATGAAAGCTTTTACCTTCCAGGCACCGCCCAACATTCTGTTCGAGGCAGGCGCATCGAAGAAGCTGGCGGAGTTGGTCGCGGGATACGCGGCAAAACGTGTCCTGCTGGTTACGGATAAGGGCGTACGCAATGCCGGCCTTACGACAAACGCCGAGGCTGGCCTGATTGCCGGCGGCTGCGAACTGACAATATTCGAAGATGTGGAGGCGGATCCGCCGTCGCATATCATCGAGCGGGCGGTCGCACTTTGCCGTGACAAGGACATCGAGCTGGTTGCCTCGATCGGCGGCGGCAGCGCGCTCGATACCGCGAAGTTGGTGGCCTATCTGGCCAAGACGCCTGATCGCCTCGAAGATATCTACGGCGTCGGTCTTGCGAAGGGCGAACGCCTTCCGCTGCTGCTGGTGCCGACAACGGCCGGAACGGGCTCGGAGGTGACACCGATCGCGATCGTCACCACGCCGACGACCGAGAAAAAGGGCGTCGTTGCGCCCCGCCTGCTTCCGGACTGGGCCATCCTTGATCCGGAGCTGACGCTCGGCCTGCCCGCGCATGTCACCGCGGCGACCGGCATCGACGCCATGGTCCATGCGATCGAAGCCTATACCAGCAAGCACCGGAAGAATCCGATGTCGGACCAGTTGGCGCGGCAGGCTCTCGCCCTGCTGTCGGCGAATGTCCGGACGGTCTGTACGGACGGATCCAATCTGGAGGCGCGGTCGCAAATGCTGCTGGGCTCGATGCTGGCCGGCATGGCCTTCGCCAATTCGCCGGTCGCCGCCGTGCATGCGCTGGCCTATCCGATCGGCGCGCTGTTCCACGTGCCGCATGGCTTGTCGAACGCCTTGGTGCTGACCCAGGTGCTGCGGTTCAATTTGCCGGAGGCAGAAGGGCTCTACGCCGAACTGGCGCCGATCGTCGATCCCAAGTCGGAAGGAATGAGTGTCAGCCAGCGGGCACGGCTGTTCGTCGATGCGATCGCGGCGATCTGCCGGGATTGCAACGTGCCGGCCTCGCTGGCCGATGTCGGCATTGCGAGGGGCGACCTGAAGAAGCTCGCCGAGGACGCGATGAAGCAGACGCGGCTTCTCGTCAACAATCCCAGGCAATTGAGCTTCGACGATGCGTTGGCGATCTACACCGAGGCGTTCGGCAACCGCGCGGCGGCCTGAGCGGGGGACAAAGTGTGAGCAGCATGAGCGAGAACGACAAATCGGCTTCCGCTGAGTCCGATCCCGGCCTGGAATGGGCGAAGCTTTGGCAGACGATGGCCGAATCCTCGAACCGCATGGTCGAGGCGTGGTCGGGATCGGTGGCACCGTTCATGCTGGCGCGTTTGTCGGAAAAGCCGGGTGGTTTTGGCGACGGCAACGAATTGTCGGCGGCGATCGAGCGAATGGCGCAGGGGCCGCGGCTAGCCGACGTCTGGGACATCGACCGGAAAATGGCGTTGGCCTTTGGCGCCTGGATCGAGATGCGTCAGCGGCTTGCGAGCTACAATGCGGTCGCTGCCGCTCCGTGGCTTGAAGCGTCGAAGCGGTTTTACGAGACGATGTCCGCAACTGGTAGCGGTGGCTCCCCGCATCCGGAGTGGCGCGAGGCGTTCGCCAAATGGAGCGAAATCTCCAACGAGGAACTGATCCGTAACCAGCGCACCGACGGATTTTTGCAAGCTCAGAAAGAGTTGCTCCAGGCGGGCCTCAAATTACGGAGCCGGCAGGATGACGTGGCTGAAGCGGCGTCAGCCATGTTGGGTCTGCCGACTCGCAAGGATTTCGACGACGTGACGCGGCAATTGACCGAGCTCCGCCGTGAAGTCCGCACGCTCACCCGCCAGATGAGCAACCAGAAGAGTGAAGGCGCACGATGAGCGACCAGGAGAATCAGACCTCGCGCTTCGCCCGCGACATGGCGGCCAACGCCGAGAAAATGTTCAAGGTGACACAGCTGATCGCCAACACGCGGGATGAAGACGTCGCCATCGGTATGACGCCGAAGCATCTGGTCATGCGCCGCGACAAGGTCGAGCTGTTCCATTACGAGGCGATGGCGCAAGCCAGTGCGAAGACGCCCGTCCTTTTGGCCTACGGCCTGATCGGGCGGTACACCATGGCTGATTTACAGCCCGACCGCTCGCTGGTGCGCAGCCTGCTCGCAAAAGGACTCGATCTCTGGCTGATCGACTGGGGTCAGCCGGGCCGAACCGAGCGATGGCTGAAGATCGATGATTACGTCGATGACTACATCGATGCCGCAGTCGACCGCATCGCGCAGGAAACCGGCCATGACAAGATCACGCTGCTCGGCATCTGCGAAGGCGGCGTCTTTACGACGTGCTACGCCGCTCTGCATCCGGAGAGGGTGAAAAATCTCGTCATCACCATCACGCCGATCGACTTCCATGCCGATGTCAAGGACAAGGCCGCGCACCACGGCTTCCTCAACCTCTGGACCCGCAGCCTCGATCCTGATGACATCGACAAGCTGGTCGACACCTATGGCGTGCTGCCGGGCGAGTTCATGAGCTCGGTGTTCTCGATGATGACGCCGATGCGCTCACTGACGAAGTACAATGTCGATCTCATCGACGTCGTCGATGACGAGGCGAAGTTCATGAATTTCCTCCGCATGGAAAAGTGGCTCGCGGACCGTCCGCATCATCCCGGCGAAGCGGCAAAGCAGTGGCTGAAGGATCTCTACCAGGAGAACCGCCTGGTCGATGGCAGTTTTGAATTGTCCGGCCGTCGGGTCGATCTGAAGTCGATCACGGCTCCCGTGCTGAATGTTTTTGCGCTGGATGACCATATCATTCCGCCGGACTGCTCGCGCGCGCTCGGAGCGAAGATCGGCAGTACGGATTACACCGAAATTCCGTTGCCGGGCGGCCATGTCGGCCTGTTCGTCTCCAGCAAATCGCAGGGCAAGCTGAGCCAGAGCATTGCCGACTGGCTGGTCGCCCGCGACGCCAATCCCGGAAGTGAAGCCTGATGCGCAACAAGATCGTCGACGCCGCGGAGGCGGTTGCCATCATCCGTTCCGGTGACACCGTCGCCTCGTCCGGCTTCGTCGGCGTGGGAACGCCTGACGAAATCATCAAGGCGCTGGAGCGGCGCTTCGTGCAGACCGGAGAGCCGCGGGACCTTTCGCTGGTGTTCGCCGCGGCGCCGGGGGACGGCGCCGATCGCGGCCTCAACCGCCTGGCGCATCCCGGCCTGATCAAACGCCTGGTTGGTGGACATTTCGGCCTGGTTCCGAAGCTCGCCCGGATGGCGGTCGACAATCACGTCGAGGCCTATAATTTGCCGCTCGGATGCGTATCGCATCTGTTTCGCGAAATTGCGGGGCGCAAGGCCGGGCTTCTCTCCAAGGTCGGGCTCGGCACCTTCGTCGATCCGGCCAATGGCGGCGGAAAGCTGAATGCGCGCACCACCGAAGAGCTGGTGCGGCTGATCGAAATCGACGGCGAACAATGGCTCTTCTACAAGGCATTTCCGATTAACGTTGCGATCATCAGAGGTACCACCGCCGACCACAATGGCAATATCTCGATGGAGAAAGAGGCGTTGACCCTCGACAATCTGGCGTTGGCAACGGCCGCCAAGAACTGCAAGGGATTCGTCATCGCGCAGGTGGAGCGCATCGCCGCCTCCGGCTCGCTCAATCCACGTCATGTCAAGATTCCGAGTGTCTTGATCGACTGCGTCGTCGTTGCCCAGCCCGAAAACCACGTCCAGACCTATGCCACCGGTTACAACGGCGCGTTCTCGGGTGAATTGCGCGCGCCGGCCGATCGCAATGTTCCGATGGCGCTGGACAACCGCAAGATCATTGCGCGCCGCTGCGCCCTGGAATTGCCAATGGGCGGCGTGGTCAATCTCGGCATCGGCATGCCCGAGGGAGTTGCGTCGGTTGCCGCCGAGGAGAAGCTGTTCGACTTTGTAACGCTGACTGCCGAGCCCGGCATCATCGGCGGTATTCCGCAAGGCGGCCTCGATTTCGGTGCTTCGATCAATGCAGAATCGATCATCGACCAGAACCAGATGTTCGATTTCTACGACGGCGGCGGGCTCGATCTGGCCTGTCTCGGCATGGCTCAGGTCAATGGCCGCGGCGACGTCAACGTCAGCCTGTTCAATGGCCGCCTGGCCGGCGCCGGCGGCTTCATCAACATCTCGCAGAACGCGCGCCGGCTGATCTTCGCAGGCACCTTCACCACTGGCGGCCTCAAGACATCGGTCGTGGATGGCGAGCTCAAGATCCTCAGCGAAGGAAAATCATCGAAATTCATCGACAAAGTCGATCAGATCACGTTTTCGGGCAAGCTTGCCGCAACCAACAGGCAGCCGGTTCTCTATGTGACCGAGCGATGCGTGTTCAAGCTTACCCAGGAAGGTCTCGAACTAACGGAGATCGCGCCGGGTATCGACATGGAGCGCGACATTCTCGCGCTGATGGGCTTTCGCCCCATCATCCAAGCGCCGAAATCCATGGATGTTTCGCTGTTCAGCGAAGCGCTGATGCAGCTCGACGACCGGCTACTGAACCGGCCGCTGGCGGAGCGGCTGTCATACGATGCCGATCGCAACACGCTGTTTCTCGGTCTCGACGGCTATCGGGTCCATAGAGATGCCGACGTCGAGGTAATCCGGGCGTCGATCCTCGAGCTCTTCCATCGTGTCGGACGCCGGTTTTCCGCAGTCGTCAATTACGATTCGGCTTACATCGCTCCCGACATGGCGGACAAATGGTTTTCGATGGCCGCAGAGGTCGAGCGGACCTGCTACGATCATGCCTCGCGCTACACCACCAGCGCATTCATGCGTCTGAAGCTCGGCGATGCGCTCTCCCGCCGCGATGTCGCGCCGCACATCTTCGAAACCTCGGCCGACGCCCACCGGTTTGTCGAATAGACCGATGCGGCTGAAATCCACCGAGGTGCGCCCCGCGGATTGGCCTGAAGGACGGCAGATGGCGCCCGACCGTATCGGATCGGTGCGCGGGCTGACCCGCCGCAGCTTCCATCGCATCGCATTCACGGATTGGGGACCAGCGTCCGCGGTGCGGCCAGTACTCTGTGTCCACGGATTGACGAGAAACGGCCGGGACTTCGATCATCTCGCCGCAGTTCTCGCCAGCGCGGGCCGACGCGTCATTTGCCCGGATTTGCCGGGCCGGGGGCAAAGCGAGCGGCTGCATGACAGCCGCGACTACGCGTTGCCGCAATATTGCAGCGATATGACAGTGCTGATGGCAGGCCTCGGTGCAACGGAGATCGACTGGGTCGGCACGTCGCTCGGTGGCCTGATCGGGATGGTGCTGGCCGCCCTTCCGGGCAGTCCGATCCGCCGCATCGTCATCAACGACATCGGACCGTATTTGCCCTGGGCCGGATTGCTTCGTCTCGGTGCCAATCTCAACGAGGCGCCCAAATCGTTTGAGACGATCGAACAGGCCGAAGGCTACTACCGGCGGGTTCTTGCGCCTTTCGGGCGATTGGAGGATGTGCACTGGCGGCATCTGACGACGCATAGTGTGATCTGGAGCGCGGAGGCGGGCTGCTTCAAGCCGCTGTGCGATCCGAACATCGCTCAGGCCTTTCGAAACCCTTGGCACTACAGCGTCGATCTCTGGAAATACTGGGATGCGATCGATGTCCCCATTCTTGTGATACGCGGGCAGCAATCGGATTTGCTTCCCGAAGCCGTCCTCAGGGACATGATGCGGCGCAATCGTAATGTCCGCGTCCACACCATTGCGGATTGCGGCCATGCGCCGGCCCTGATCGCTGACGACCAGATCGAGGTCGTTGCCACGTTCCTCAGCAGCGAGCGCGGAACGCTTTAAGCGGTTTTGCGCCGGTCGCGGATCGATTCACTCCATTCATTTTGGCTGTCTTCATCATGTCTTCGAAACTCACGCTCAAAGATCCGACCCTGTTGTGCGATGCCTGTCCGGTGGCGGGTGCGTGGGTAGCTGACGATAACGGCGCCACCATCGCAGTTGATAATCCCTCGACCGGCACCGTGGTCGGGCATGTCCCCAACATGCGATGGCGAGACCCGGCGCGCGATCGAATTCGCCAACGCTGTGCTACCGGCGTGGCGCGCCCGGACCGCGAAAGAGCGCGCCGTGATCCTGCGACGCTGGTTCGATCTGATCATGGCGAACCAGGACGATCTCGGCGCGATCATGACGGCGGAGCAGGGCAAGCCGCTTGCTGAAGCCAAAGGCGAGATCGCGTATGCCGAAGCGTCATCGAGCGGTTCGGCGAGGAGGCAAAACGCGTCTATGGCGATACGATTCCAGGCTTCACGGCCGACCGCCGCATCATCGTGCTGAAGCAGCCGATCGGCGTTTGTGCCGCAATCATCCCGTGGAATTTCCCGGCCGGGATGATCACCCGCAAGGCCGGCCCGGCGCTTGCCCGTTGCAGGTGAGCTGAGCAATCAGCTGAGCCAGACGATCGATCCAGTTTGGTCAGGCCGTTCACCTTCTATTGAGGCGTTTCCTCAATCACGCTGAAACTGGTCCATCATCGATCTCTCACGGATGAGCTTGATCGATACGGATCTCGTCGCGGAAGACGATTTTTATTCCGGTTGAATGCTTGAGCTTCTCCCGTTTTTCATCTCGCCGCTCGCTAGCGCGAGTAAGTGGGGCGGAAGATGTTTCCAGCAAAAATCTACATCGGTCAGATTACTGTCGTCTATTGTCGCAGCCGGCGGCATCGCAGACGTGCTGTTTGCGATCCACGCGGAGCTTCGACGATCCGTTGCGGTCTATGTTGCGCTCCATTTCGAGCGGCCATTCTTCGCCCTCCTTGCGCTGTCGGAAAGTCTCAGCCACATAACGGGCTTGCGGTGGACTTGGACGCGTCAGTTCCCGATGCCATTGAGTGAGGATCGCCACGCGTGTGCACTCCGGCTTTCGTTTGCACTAGTGTTCACTGAGAGGTCAAAATGGGTACAAACCTGTGTAATTTCGGCTAGGTTGGAGTGCACATTTTCGTGTTTCATCCTATTGAGACGATAAAGGTAAGTCATTGAAAGTGCAAGGCTATCGCTTTTCTGTGGCGCCCATGATGGATTGGACCGACCGGCATTGCCGGGTGTTCCACCGTCACCTGACGCGGCGGGCGCTGCTCTATACGGAGATGCTGACCACCGGTGCCATCATTCATGGTGACCGGGAGCGGCTGCTTGGGTTCGACGTGGTCGAGCACCCGGTCGCGCTTCAGCTCGGCGGGTCGGATCCGCGCGAGCTGGCGCTGGCCGCGCGGATCGGCGAGGAGTTCGGTTATGACGAGATCAACCTCAACGTCGGCTGCCCCTCCGACCGCGTGAAGGACGGCCGTTTCGGCGCTTGCCTCATGGCAGAGCCTGATCTCGTGGCGAGGTGCGTCGAGGCGATGAAGGGTGCGGTTGCCGTGCCCGTCACCGTGAAGTGCCGCATCGGCATCGACGACCAGGATCCGGAGGTCGCGCTCGACAACCTTGCGCGCGCGGTCGTCGCTTCCGGCTGTGATGCGCTGATCGTGCATGCCCGGAAAGCATGGCTCAGCGGTTTGTCGCCGAAGGAAAATCGCGACATCCCGCCGCTCGACTATGATCGCGTCTATCGCCTCAAGCGAGCGATGGCCGATATGCCTGTCATCATCAACGGCGGCATCCCCGGTGTCGACGAGGCCAAAGCACATCTCGATCACGTTGACGGCGCGATGCTTGGACGAGCCGCCTATCAGGAGCCGTGGCGGCTGCTCTCGGTCGATACCGACATTTTCGGCGAGGCGGCGCCGCATGCCTCGATGCAGGATGCGCTCGAAGCGATGATGCCCTACATCGAACGACAGCTCGCGCGCGGCACGCGGCTGCACTCCATGACGAGGCATTTCGTCGGCGCATTCCATGCCGTGCCCGGCGCGCGCGCCTTCCGCCGGCATCTTGCCGAGCAGGGGGTGAAGCCGGGCGCCGGCCTCGAGGTGCTGCGCGATGCGATTGCGCGTGTCGGTGCGCGCGCGCCGGCGGAGGCGGCCTAACCGTAGCCGCATGACGAGGCGGATTGCAAAACTCTAGTCGACTGCCAGGCGCGAGCGGCGTTGACTGGTCTGGAGCTCCGGATAACCGGTGAGCATCAGCTTGTCGGCGCGCACGCCCCAGCTCTCCAGGCGGTCGAGGAAGCTCATGCCGAGCAGGTTGGTCTTCATCTGCCCGCGCTGCACGACGAGGGCCGGCACCGATTTCTCGACGAGGTGACCGACGGAGAGGCGGTCGATCGTGAGGCGGGCCGCCTTGGTGTGACCGCCCGCGGTTTCGAGATCGACGTCGTATTCGAGCATCTCGAGCGGCAGCCCGATCGCTTTCGCGGTTTCCCAGGTCAGCACCACCGAAGTCGCGCCGGTGTCGATGACCATCGGTGCGGCCACGCCGTTGATCTTCGCGCGCAGCGCGAATTCGCCGCCCTGGCCGCGAGGGATCTGCACAGCGGGGGCGGGCGCTGCGGTCTGCGTGCGAAAGATATGCGAGACCTTGCTGCTCGCGCGCGCGATCTGGTCGGAATCGCCATAGGCGACGACGGCACCGGCTGTGCAGGCGAGCATGGTGAGAACGAGCAGGAACCGGATCATTGCGCATCTCCAGATGCGCGCCGACCGGTCAGGTGTGTTTCGGCGATCCTGCGATGGGCGCAAGTCCAGCCTGATTCATGCGCGCCGGCAACAGCGCCATGACCGCGAGCCGTTCCGCGCTCTCCATGGCGTGCCAGCGCGCGATCTCCGGCAGTGTGCGTCCGCAGCCGAAGCACAGCCTGGTCTTGGGATCGATCATGCAGACGGCCACGCAGGGCGTTTCTTTGCTCATTCGGACATAGTGGCGGATGGTCGGGCATATCTGCAAGCATCTCGTTACGAGCCCGTACCTGCGCTCATGATCGGCTTGCGACGGGGCCGGCGCTTCTCGTCCGCTACCGCGGAACTCTCGGGCTGGAGCGGCGGAGAATCATCCGACATCGGCGCCAGCGCGCTCATCACGCGCTCCGGCGGGAAGGTGACGATCACTTCGGTGCCGATGCGCAGCTTCGATTTCAGCGTGAACGTACCGCCATGCAGGTCGACCAGATTCTTGGCGATGGGCAGGCCGAGACCGGCGCCCTGTTCGGCCGACTTGATCGAGTTGGAACCTTGGCCGAACGAGGCCAGCACGACCGGAATCTCGTCCTCGGGGATTCCGGAGCCGGTATCTTTCACCGAGAGATATTGTCCGCCTGAGGCCGTCCAGCCGGCCTTGAGCCATATCTCGCCGCCCTGCGGAGTGAACTTGATCGAGTTGGAGAGCAGATTAAGCACGACCTGGCGGATCGCGCGCTCGTCGGCCCAGAGCCGCGGCATTGCCTGCTCGAACACCTCGTGGATGGTGATATCGCGGCTCGAGGCGCGCAGCTTCATCAGATGATGGCAGTCGGCGACAATGCCGACCAGCGAGACCGCTTCCTCATTGAGCTCGTAGCGGCCGGCCTCGATCCGCGACAGATCGAGGATCTCGTTGATGAGGTTGAGCAGGTGGACGCCGGAATTGTGGATGTCCGCCGAGTATTCCTTGTAGACCGGCACGGCATGCGCGCCGAAAATCTCGCTCTTCATCACCTCGGAAAAGCCGAGGATCGCGTTGAGCGGCGTCCGCAGTTCGTGGCTCATCTGCGCCAGAAAGCGCGACTTGGCGACATTGGCGGATTCGGCGCGGTGGCGCGCTTCGTCCGAGATCGCCTTGGCCTGTTCGAGCTCGCCGATCAGCGCGTCCTTCTCGGCGCGCGCCTCGAGCGTGGCGAAGGTCGAAGAGTGCAGGCGATGTGCCAGCAGCACGAAATAGCCTTCGGCGGAGAGGGCGAGCGCGGCCAGGATGTAATTATCCAGCGAGCCGGTCATCACGAAGCTCAGCGCCATCGCGACCGCGACCGGTGCGGTGGCGGCGAGGGCGGCGATCGGCAGATTGGCGGCCAGCATGCTTGATACTGCGATCACCAGCAGCATCAGGAACATCATCAGCGATTCCGTGATCATGTCGAGCACGGGATGGATCAGGATCGCCATCCAGCAAAGGCCATAGAGCAGGTCGAGCACGACGAAACGCGTCTGCCATGCGCGCGTTGCCGCGGGCGAGGCGGGCTCGGCCAGGAAGCGGTGGCAGCTGCGGATCATCGCGGCATGGATGCACAGCATGCCGGCGGTCCAGGCCGCGGCCGGGATCGGCTGCATCCACAGCCCAAACAGCACGCCTGTCGCGACCACAAGCAGCATCACGACATAGGAGGCTGACAGCCGGGTCTGGGCGTAATGGCGCAGCATCTCGGCGTCGAAAGCCGGCCGGGTTCCACTGGTCGACGTTAACTTGTCGCGCGCCTCGCGCACCCGCTGTGCCGCAGCCCGGCGATGGCTCGCCGACGGCACGCTCACCGGCTCGGCCGGAAGCTGCACAACCTCGGGCTTTTCAGCGGGTTTACTCATCGCACAACAACAATTCCTGCCCGCGCGGGACGGGCCTTCTGCATTGTCTATCTCTGGCAAGAAATCCTTAAGAGGTGACTTAAGGAGCTAAAGAATTACGTTAACCCGGCGTTAATTTTGGATCCGGCTTGAGCCGCTCAATGCAGCGCCGCGTGCTGTGCGATGTACACCACGGCGCCCGCCAGATAGCCGGCGAGCGCCGGGAGGGCGATGCGACGGGCGTACCAGAGGAACTCGATGCGCTCGAGCCCCATGGCGGCGACGCCTGCGGCCGAGCCGATGATCAGGATCGAGCCGCCGGTTCCGGCGCAATAGGCGATGAACTCCCAGAGGAAGCTGTCGGGTGGATAATGCGCGAGGTCGTACATGCCCATCGTCGCGGCGACCAGCGGCACGTTGTCGATGACGGCGCTGAGCAGCCCGAGCACGATCACGATGATGTCCTGTCGGCCGATCGCGGTGTCCAGCCATTTCGCCAGCATGGAGAGCAGGCCGGCATGTTCGAGGCAGGCGACCGCAAGTAAGATGCCGAGGAAGAACACGATCGAGCCCATGTCGATCCGCGTCAGCGCATTCGCAAGCGTGAGCGGACCGCGGACATGCTCGTCCTTGTCGCGATGAACGACCTCGCCGACCAGCCATACGAGGCCAAGCCCGAGCAGGACGCCCATGAAGGGCGGCAGGTGCGTGACCGTCTTGAAGGCGGGCACCGCGATCAGTACGCCGAGTCCGAGATAGAACATCACGTTGCGCTCGAACGGATCGACGCCTTGCAATCCGTCCTCTTTCGGCGGCGGAGCGATGGTCTTGCGCTTGAGCGAAAAGCTGATGAATGCGAGCGGCACCAGCAGGTTGAGGAGGGAGGGCAGGAACACCGCGCCCATGATTTTCAGGGGCGAAATCTGTCCGCCGATCCACAGCATGGTCGTGGTGACGTCGCCGATCACGGTCCATGCTCCGCCGGCATTCGCGGCGATGACGATGAGGGAGGCGAACAGCAGCCGGTCGTCGCGCTTGGCGATCAGCCGCTGGATCAGCGAGACCATGACGATGGTGGTGGTCAGATTGTCGAGGATTGCGCTGAGGAAGAAGGTCACGAAACCAATCAGCCATATCAGACGGACCTGGCTGGTCGTGCTTATGCGGGAGGTAATGACTTCGAAACCATCATGGGCGTCGATGACCTCGACGATGGTCATCGCGCCAATCAGGAAGAAGACGATCTGCGCGGTGGAGGCGACGGACTCATCAAGCTGACGGCCGACCAGCGTGTGGTCACCGGTCGCGAGCGCATAGATTGTCCAGAGCACGCCCGCGCCGAGTAGCGCAGACGCGCTCTTGTTCACCCCGATCGGATGCTCGAGCGCGATCGCCGCATAGGCGAGGACGAAGATTGCGGCGAGTGCGGTCAACAAGGCAGGATCACTTCGTCAGAGGTCAGCGATTAAGGCGCGCGAGCAGGCTCGACGTATCCCAGCGCTTGCCGCCCATCTTCTCGACCTCCGCGTAGAACTGGTCGACCAGCGCGGTCACCGGCAAATTGGCGCCATTGCGGCGGGCTTCGGCCAGCGAGATCGAGAGATCCTTGCGCATCCATTCGACTGCGAAGCCGAAATCGTATTTGTCCTCGTTCATGGTCTTGTAGCGGTTTTCCATCTGCCAGGACTGCGCGGCGCCCTTGGAGATGGTTTCGATCACGGCGGCGACATCGAGGCCACTCTTCTTGGCGAAGTGAATACCCTCGGAGAGGCCCTGGACGAGGCCGGCGATGCAGATCTGGTTGACCATTTTGGTCAGCTGGCCGGAGCCGGCCGGCCCCAGCAATTTGCACATCCGCGCATAGGCGCCCGTGATGATCGGCTCGGCACCCGCATAGACGTCCTGCGCGCCGCCGCACATCACCGTCAGCACGCCGTTCTCGGCGCCGGCCTGGCCGCCGGACACGGGTGCGTCGATGAACTTGAAGCCGGCCTTGGTCGCGGCCGCATCGAGCTCACGCGCGACCTCGGCGGACGCGGTGGTGTGGTCGACGAAGGTCGCGCCCTTCTTCATGCCGGCAAACGCGCCGTCGGCACCGACCGTGACCGCGCGCAGATCGTTATCGTTGCCGACGCAGCACATCACGAAATCCTGGCCCTCGGCCGCGGCCTTCGGGGTCGCCGCGGTCTTGCCGCCGAACTTGTCTGCCCACTCCTTCGCCTTGGCCGCGGTGCGGTTATAGACGGTGACCTCATGGCCCCCTTTTTTCACGAGGTGTCCGGCCATGGGGAAGCCCATCACGCCGAGACCGAGGAAAGCGACTTTAGCCATCTGTGGTACCTTGTCCGTAGTTTGGGTTTTACGGTTCTTGCCGGGCGAGGGCCGCCCGGTTCCGCCATTGCGGCAGATCGGCCGCACCATAAACCCTTGAGGCCGGAGGGCAACGGGTTCGTTTGGCCCCCGCTTGTGCTAGGATGGCGGACCTAAGGACTTAAAAAAAAGGGAGCGAAGGCATGGGCGGCGTAAGCGTGGGCGTGCTCGATCATTTCAACATCCGGACCCGGAATCTGGCCGAGACCGTCCGCTTCTACGAGGACGTGCTGGGCCTGGAAAAGGGCGCCCGGCCGAATTTCGCCTTCCCCGGCGCCTGGATGTACAGCGAGGGTAAGCCGGTGGTGCACCTCGTCGATATTTCTCCGACGGCCGAGCCACAAAAGCCGGATTCCGGCGTTGTCCACCACGTCGCCTTCGCCAGCCGCGGCTTTGACGGCATGAAGCAGCGGCTGGCCTCAAAGGGGATGAAGTTCGACTCCCGCCAGGTGCCCGGCGGCGAACTTTGGCAGATCTTCGTCCACGACCCCAACGGGGTCATGATCGAGCTGAATTACGAGGCTGCCCTGGAGCAGGGCGCCGCGCCCGCCGAGATGGCTGACGATATCGGCAGGCAGTAGCCTTTTGGGCGTTTCCGCTCTAATGGGGCATCTTGAATTCTAGGAGATGCGCTTTGAGTGTGACGCAGCAACAGGTTCTCGACAGCCTCGCCAGGATCAAGTCGCCCCGCGGGGTCGCGCTCACCAATGCCAATGTGCTGAGCGCGATCAGCGCGGCCGACGGCAAGGTGTTCTTCTCGATCAATGTCGATGCCGCCGAGGCGCGCGCCTGGGAATCCGTCCGGGCCGAGGCCGAGGCCGCGGTGCGCGCCATTCCCGGCGTCACCACCGTCATGGTGGCGCTCACGGCCGAGCGGAAGGCGGGCGCGGCACCGCCGCCGCCGCCAACGCCCAGCCGCGGCACGCCGGGCGTGCAGCCGGTCCACGCCCACAAGCCGCCGCCGCAGGGCGGCGCCCAATCGCCGATGGCGCGGCAGTCCGAGATTCCGGGCGTCGCGGCCGTGATCGCGGTCGCCTCGGGCAAGGGCGGCGTCGGCAAGTCCACCACCGCGCTCAATCTTGCGCTGGGCCTGCGCGATCTCGGCCTCAAGGTCGGGCTGCTCGATGCCGACATCTACGGTCCCTCGGTGCCGCGGCTGACGGGTCTGCATGAGAAGCCGGAGCTGGATGGCGAGCGCAAGATGATTCCGCTCAGGCGCTTTGGCCTGGCCATCATGTCGATCGGCTTCCTGGTGGAGGAAGAGACGGCGATGATCTGGCGCGGGCCGATGGTGATGTCGGCGGTGACGCAGATGCTGCGCGACGTCGCATGGGGCCAGCTCGACGTTCTCGTCGTGGACATGCCGCCGGGCACCGGCGATGCCCAGCTCACGCTGGCGCAGAACGTCCCCTTGAAGGGCGCCGTGATCGTCTCGACCCCGCAGGACCTTTCCCTGATCGACGCAAGACGGGGGCTCGCGATGTTCAAGAAGGTCAACGTGCCCGTGCTCGGCATCGTCGAGAACATGAGCTATTTCCAGTGCCCGCAATGCGGCACGAAATCCGACATTTTCGGCCATGGCGGCGCGCGCCACGAGGCCGAGAAGCTCGGGGTAGCGTTCCTGGGCGAGGTCCCCCTGCACATGGCGATTCGTGCCACCTCGGATGCCGGCACGCCCGTGGTGGACAGCGAGCCGGACGGTCCCCATGCGGCGATCTACCGCGCCATTGCGGGACAGGTGCGGGACCAGCTCAAGGGCGTCATCGCCGCGGCCTGAGCGGATCAAGCGAATCCCTTCAAACCTATACCCCGGGGACATGCGACTTTCGTAGAGCCCTGTCATGCCAATGTCGCGTTTCGAAAGCGGAGCTTCCGTGTTAAAGGCCCACGGCAGTCAAGCCCCTTCGGTTCGACGCGGCCCAAGAACGCGTCGCCGGAATGAGCGGCAGCAAAGAGGAAGTTAGGGGAAACGCCCCAACAAGGAGAGACTGAAGATGAAGCGTCGTGATTTTCTGAAAGTGTCGGCAGCCGGCGCGGCGGCGACCGCCGCGGTGGCCTCGCCGGCGATCGCGCAGTCCTCGCCCGAGATCAAGTGGCGCCTGACGTCGAGCTTCCCGAAGTCGCTCGACACCATCTATGGCGGTGCCGAGCAGATGGCGAAGTACGTCGCCGAGATGACCGACAACAAGTTTCAGATCCAGGTCTTCCAGGCGGGTGAAATCGTTCCGGGCCTGCAGGCGCTGGATGCGACGCAGAAGGGCACTGTCGAGATGTGCCACACGGTGTCGTATTACTACGTCGGCAAGGACCCGACCTTCGCGATCTTCGCGTCGGTGCCTTTCGGCCTGAACGCACGCCAGCAGAATTCCTGGCTCTACCAGGGCGGCGGCAACGAACTCGCCAACGAGTTCTTCAAGAAGTCGAACGTGATGGGCTTCCCCTGCGGCAACACCGGCACCCAGATGGGCGGCTGGTTCCGCAAGGAGATCAAGACCGTTGCCGACCTCTCGGGCCTCAAGATGCGCATCGGCGGCATTGCCGGCCAGGTGCTCCAGAAGGTCGGCGTGGTGCCGCAGCAGCTCGCCGGCGGCGACATCTATCCGTCGCTGGAGAAGGGCACCATCGACGCGGCCGAATGGGTCGGCCCCTACGATGACGAGAAGCTCGGCTTCGCCAAGGTCGCCAAGTACTACTACTACCCGGGCTTCTGGGAAGGCGGTCCGACCGTTCACGCCTTCGCCAACATCGACAAGTGGAACGAGCTGCCCAAGAACTACCAGGCGATCCTCACCAACGCGACCGTCAACACCAACACCTGGATGGCCGCGCGCTACGACATGGTGAACCCCGGCGCCCTGAAGCGTCTGGTCGCCGGCGGAACGCAGCTTCGCCCGTTCACCAATGAAGTTCTGGAAGCCTGTCTCAAGGCGACCAACGAATTGTGGGGCGAGATCTCGGCCAAGAATCCCGACTTCAAGAAGTCGATCGATGCCATGCAGGCCTACCGCTCCGACGAATATCTGTGGTGGCAGGTCGCCGAATACACCTACGACAGCTTCATGATCCGCTCGCGCACCCGCGGCTGATCTTCGAACAAGTCGCAAGACGACGCGCCCGGTCTCGTTCGCGAGGCCGGGCTTTTTCTTTGGGACGACGCGATCGGAATAGGCGAGGCGAAAGCCGCCGAGCGGCGTCGTCGCGGGGTACGGGTGGGGCGTCCAACAAAAAAACTGAAAAACAACCCCATGCACAGTAGACGAGGGGTGAGCGGACAAGGCGCCGCGAGTGCAGCCAAGCGCTTGATGCGATGAAGCTAATTGGCAGGCAGGCCCGAGCATCGCGGGGCGATGAGAACTTCGCAATTTGGGCGTCAAAGCGGGGTGTGCCCAGGAGTACCAAGCGAGCGCTTCAGTGAGACCCGTTTGACTCGTCGGGCAAAACAGTGGCATAAAGGCATTATCGCAAAATCCGAAATGAGCGCCTCGGCGGCTGGCGTGGGTTGACGATGAGCTTCGATCCCGGTGAGGTTCAAAGCGCGTTGCGCAAGGCCTGGTCGTTGGCAACGGCCAGTCAATGGACGGCGAGCAATCCGGCGGCAGGGCAATGCAACGTCACCTCGCTGCTGATTCACGAGCTCTTCGGCGGCGAGTTGCGGAGGACGCCGCTGCCGACCGGCGACCATTTTTACAATCGCATCAAAGGCCAGCGGTATGACTTCACGGCGAGCCAGTTCGATCAGCCGATTGCTTACAAGGATTTACCTGCAAACCGTGCCGATGCGGAACGGGGAGCGACAAGCGATGAACTGGCTGCTCTAAGCGCTGCTTTTCACAAGCACGTACCAAGTCAGGTTAGGAGCACCTCCGAACCCAAAGGTTAGTCTGTGGGCAAAGGTTCATCGCAAGTTGCGGCAGTGTCCTTCCCGGCACCGACCCTGATGGTACTTGGCCGACATCGTGAGCTCCCATTCTGCGGTAAAAGGGAGCTGCACCGGGATCCGCCTCGATTGTTAGCCGCGTGGCACCCAGTTTCCTCGCGACATCGGAAGCCCAAGCGAACAAGGCCTTACCCGTGCCGCTGCGAATCGCACTCGGCTCGACGAACAGCTTCAGCAAATCGGCCTCGCGATAGACGATTCTTAGCTGTGCAACTCCGATGGGCCTCCCGTGATCTTCGGCAACCGCGATGGACGTCACCTTCAAGTCGCGCGGTTCAAAGGAAAGCTCGCCACGACAGGCTTCCATGAACTCATTGTCGTAGCCCCAGACGGCTTTAGACCTGAAACACAAATCGGAAAGGCCGGATAGCTCATCGATCGTTGGCGGCCGGATGATCAGAGGCAAGCCTCCCTGCACTGAGGAAGTGTAGCACTTCGGCTTGCCGAAGTCTCCGTGGGTCAATCGGATCGGCCTGTCTCTAACTGGACGGCTTCACAACCGCCGTCGTAGGCGCCGGCATGTCTCGGCGTGGGCGGCTCGGCCACGCTGCTCAGGCGTCCGAGGTCTGCCCAGCCTGTATTACGGGTGAGTCTTCCCTCCCATGGGTCAACACGGCCTCGGCAGCAGCTTCGTCGATGGCCGCCATTACGTCAGCGGTTGCGGAATGATGAATCATGTGTCCCGCTCCGTCGATCCGGTGCAATTTGCTCTGCTTGAGCTCGCCATGCAGCCTGACCGACTGCCTGATATCGATCAGACGATCGTCCCGGCCCGCGATAATGATCGTCGGCATCTTGAGTTCTGCATAGGTCTTCGAACCTGAGAATGCGGCGGGGACCAACATCGTCGCTTCGGCCGCTGCGGCCCGCATCTGTGATGGGCGGAGCGCCATTTCTTTCGGAAAGCCCGCGAACTTGTTCGGGACCGGCCGCGGGCCAAACAGCTTGCGCAACATCGCGGGCCACATCATCCGACCGGCTAACGGCGAGATCGTGGAGCTGATGACGTCGCCGACCACTGGTAGGGCGGATAGCACGGACGTGGCGCTGTCCGCGCGGGGCGTTGGGAAATAGTAGCCCGAGGCCAGCACGAGAGCCTGCACGAACGAAGGATGTCTTCTCGCCAGCGCAACCGCAACCGACGCTCCCCACGAATGGCCAAGGACAATCGCTTGAGAGACGCCCAACTGATCGAGCGCCTTCTTGAACAAATCCGCTTGGGCATCCGGGGTCCAGACGACGTGTCTTGGCCGCGAGCTATGCCCAAAACCGGGACGATCGAACACGATGACCCTGTAGTTCTCGGCTGCGAGATCGATCAATCCACTCGAGTCGAAATCCTGGACCATGCTGCCATTGCCGTGAAACAAAACCAGCGGCTTGCCCCTGCCGCGTTCCAGATAGTGCAGGCGAACCCCCTCGACGTCGATGAACCGACCCTGCGGAGGATTATCGCGTTGCGCTTTGTTCGCGAGCCGCCGATTTATGATTGCGGTAGCCGCAACGAGGGTCCCTGCGGCAGCAAACGCGGCCGCGCCCGGATGTCGCGTGATGGCGGTCAAGCAATCGGATAGGAGGGAGCTGGAACGTGTTCGTCGTGCAAGGCGCATGTGCATTACCTTAGGTGGTCTGCACGACGCCCCATCAAATGAGAAATGTTGCAGCTGAGCTAAACGGTCCGCCGGGGTGTTCGTTCCTTGGCAGGGTCGATGCGACGCGGACGGCAGGGCTCACGGAGGCAAGCTTCGGCGCCATCCGCGACCTCATCCGCGCATGCCCTGGGTTGGCTTACAGGAACCTGACGGGAGGGAGCGGCCGGCCCGCCGGGCGCTTTTTCGCTGGCCGAGATGCCCCGGATGGTGGAAGACAGCCAACATGCGGCGCGAGCCGTGCGGTGACACCGGAACATCCCGCGGGACAATGCGATGCGCCTTCTGATCGTCGAGGATAATGCCGAGCTGTCGCGGCTCGTTGCCGGCGGGCTGTCGGCGGCCGGCTATGAGAGCGACATCGTCGGCAGCGCCGCCGAAGCGCGCGAGGCGGTCAGCAGCGTCAGCTATGCCGCGATGATCCTCGACCTCGGACTGCCCGACGGCGATGGCCTGTCGGTGCTGCGCGAGCTGCGCCGGCAGATGGAGCCATTGCCGGTGCTGGTGCTGACCGCGCGCGGCGGCTTGCAGGATCGCGTCAGCGGCCTGCGCAGCGGCGCCGACGACTATCTCGCCAAACCGTTCGCGATGGAGGAGCTGGTGGCGCGGCTGGAGGCGATCCTGCGCCGACCGGGCCAGTTGCTCGGCCGCTCGCTGCGCCTTGCCAACCTCGTCTATGACACCGAAAGCCGCCAGATCTTCGTCGACGACCAGCCGCGCATCATCTCCGCGCGCGAGACCTCGGTGCTCGAGATCCTGCTGCGCCGGCAGGGGCGGGTGGTGCCGAAGAAGAATGTCGAGGACCACATCTTCGGCCTCGATGGCGAGGTCGCCTCGAACGCGGTCGAGGTCTACGTCTCGCGGCTGCGCAAGCAGCTCGCCGAGCACGGCGCCAAGGTCGTGATCCACACTATCCGTGGCGTCGGCTATCTCATGGCCGAGGAGAAATAGCGTGGCCCGGATCGGATCTCACGCCGGATTCCGCGCCGGGATCCATGCGAGGTCGCCGACGTTCAAATCGCTGATTTGGCGCATCGTGTTCCTGCACATCTTGGCGGTCGCGGTGGTCGCGATCTTCCTGCCGCTGGTGCTGTTCTGGCTGCTCAATTCCGAGATCGACCAGCTGCACCGCGACGCCATGCGCGCGCAGGCCGAGGTGTTGGCCGAGCGCATCGTCGCCCAGCCCGACGGCTTGTTGACGTTCAACCTGCCGGACAGTCTCAAGGGCCTTTATTCGGAAGCCTATGGCCGCTACCAGTACGACATCCGCGATGCCGAGGGGAATCCGCTGTTTTCGTCGCGACGCAAGACCGGCACTGCCCCGGCCGCGCCGCCGCCGCTCTCCGAGACGATTTCAGGCGCCGGCGTCACCCGCACCATCGACGGCAAGGTGATGCGCATTCGCGTCGCGGAGGACCTCGCGCACCGCGACGTCATCATCGACGACATCGTGTCGAACTTCTTCCGGCGGGTCGGGTGGATCACCATTCCGATCCTGCTGGTCCTGCTCGCCATCGACATCATCATCTTTCGCCGCGCTGTCGCGCCGCTGTGGAAGGCCTCCGAGGAGGCAAGCAATATCGGTCCGGCGCGCACCGACATCCGCCTGCCGACGGAGCAGATCCCGCGCGAGATCATGCCGCTCGTCACCGCCGTCAACCAGGCGCTCGACCGCCTCGAGGACGGCTTTCGGGTGCAGCGGCAGTTCACCGCCGACGCCGCGCACCAGTTGCGCACGCCGCTCGCGATCCTGCGCACGCGGATCGAGACGCTCGGCGACGGCGCTGCAAGGCAGGCGCTGCATGCCGACATCGAGGGCATGAGCCACATCGTCGCGCAATTGCTGGAGATCGCCGAACTCGACACGCTGGTGCTCGATCCCGGCGAGACCGCGGATTTGCGCGCGGTCTGCGCCGAGGTGGTCGGTTCGATCGCGCCGCTCGCGATCGCGCAGCACAAGGATATCGCGCTGAGGGGCACCGAGGCGCCGGTGCTGATCCACGGCAACTCCGTGATGCTCCAGCGTGCGATCTTCAACCTCGCCGAAAACGCCATCAAGTTCACGGCAAAGGACACGTCGGTCGATGTCGATGTGAGCGAGGATGGTGCGGTGCGCGTGCGCGATTGCGGCCCGGGAATTGCGGAAGCCGAGCGCGAATTGATCTTCCAGCGCTTCTGGCGCGCCGACCGCCAGCGCAGCGACGGCGCCGGCCTCGGGCTGTCGATCGTGCGCGGCGTGGCGGACGATCACGCGGCGACGGTTGCGGTGGAGAATCTTCCGGGCGGCGGCGCGCAGTTCACGCTGCGGTTCAGGCTGGCGGAGAAGTTGGACGACGTTGATTTGAACGCGGTGCGGCACTGACGCTGCACCCTCGCCCCTTGTGGGAGAGGGTGGCTCGCCGCGGTAGCGGCGAGGCGGGTGAGGGGTCTCTCTCCGCGAGTCCGACTGCAAGTTGAATGCACGGAGGCAACCCCTCATCCGGCGCTTCGCGCCACCTTCTCCCACAAGGGGAGAAGGAAGATCGGGGCTATTTCAGCTTGCCGGTGGACAAATCCATGATCATGCGCGTGGTCAGATAAAGGCGCGGCACAATGCTGTTGAGCTGCACATATTCGGCGTCGTTGGAATGCGCGCCGAAACCCGACAGGCCCATGCCTTCGACCACGGCTCCGCTGGTCTTGAGCGCGGCAAACGCCGCATCGGTGCCGCCGCCGGTCGCCTTCTCGTCGACCTTGAGGGGCAGTCCGATCTCCCCATAGATCGTCTTGCCGTGGGCCGCGACGCGACGAGAGGCGTCGTTGGCCTCAAGCGGCGGACGGCGCACCTCGAATTTCAGCTCGACCTTGGAATCGGGCAGCAGGTGATTTTTGATCTTCTCCTGAAGTGTTTTCTCCAGCTCGCCGAAATCGGCGACCTTGAGCGCGCGCGCGTCAGCCTGGGCCGTGGCCTCCGCGGGGATCACGTTGCGGTTGGTGCCGGCCTTGGAGACCGTCCAGTTCAGTTTCAGGCCCTGCTCTGGTTTGGACAGGTCCTTCATCTGCAACAGCTGGTGCGAGAGTTCGTACAGCGCGTTGACGCCGCCCTCGGGCCGCGAGCCTGCATGTGAGGACTTGCCCTGCACCGTGAGATAGGCCGAGCCGATGCCGCTGGTGGCCAGCCGCAGCGTGCCGTCGGTGCCGCCGCCTTCGAACGAAAACACCACATCCTGATCCGCGGCGAACCTGGTGATGGTGCTGCGCCAGCCGGGCGACGAGATCTCCTCGTCGCCATTGGTGAGCACCGTGAGCGTGCCGTAATCCCGGAAGCTGAGCTTCTGCAGCAACGCCACGGTATGGAGAATGAGCGCGACGCCCTGCTTGTCGTCGGCAATGCCGAGGCCGTAAGCCTTGTCGCCATCGATGCGGAACGGTTGATCCTTCAGCATGCCCTTTAGGTACACGGTGTCCATGTGGGCGATCAGCATGATCTTCTTGCTGCCCGTGCCCTTGAATACGGCGTGTACGGCCGGGCCGATCTTCTCGGGTGTGTCGTCGAGGCGATAGACGTCGGTGGGTTGCAGGATCTCCACCGTGCCGCCGAGCTGCTTGAGCTGGCCGGCAACGCGCTCGGCGATCCGGTTCAGGCCTTCGACATCCTTGCTGCCGGATTCGATGCTGACGAGATCGCGCAACGTGTCGAGCAGCGGCTGCTGCTCCTTTTGCGCCAGCGCATGGACGTCGGCCATGACATTGGCGCTGGGCTCGGCATGGGCGGGCATTGCCGCACATGCCAGCCAGAGCGACGCGATCAAGGGACCAACGAACGATGGAGCAGGGTGCGATCGAGGCATGCGCGGCGGTCCTAGGGTTGGGGGATGGCGCGGTATGCCCGTGTTTCCGGCGCTTGTCACGCGCCCGGCGCACCCATCAGGCACCGCCGAGGCGAACGTGACGTGGAGGGCCAGGGCCGGTCGTCTAAGCCTAAAGTCGTAGGATCGGATCGCGCGGGAGCTGGGCATTTTCGTCCCTCACATCGTGAGGGATGGAAATCGGGCGACACATGTTCCATGCTGGCCGCCAAGCCTCGGCAAGAAGGCCCACCGTCACAATCCATCAGGGTAGGAAATCATGAAAAGACGAGATTTTATCAAGGTCACCGGGCTTGGTGCGGCGGGTGTTGCCACGCTCGCCGCTCCAGCGATCGCGCAGACGACGCCCGAGATCAAATGGCGCATGCCGACGAGCTGGCCGAAATCACTCGATACGCTCTATGGCGGTGCCGAGATGATGGCCAAGATGGTCGCGGAAGCGACCGACAACAAATTCCAGATTCAGACATTTGCCGGCGGCGAGATCGTGCCGGGCCTTCAGGTGCTCGATGCCGTGCAGAACGGCACCTGCGAAATCGGCCACACCGCATCCTACTATTATTTTGGCAAGGACCCGACCTTCACCTTCGGATCGTCGGTGCCGTTCGGGCCGAACATGCGCATCAACCAGGCCTGGTACACACTCGGCGGCGGCAGGGAGATTCTCAACGAGTTCTACAAGAAGTACAACGTCGTCTCGCTGCTTGCCGGCAACACCGGCTGTCAGATGGGCGGCTGGTTCCGCAAGGAGGTCAAGACGCCTCAGGACTTCAGCGGCTTGAAATTCCGCATCGGCGGCTTTGCCGGAAAGGTGATGGCCAAACTCGGTGCGGTGCCGCAGCAGATCGCCGGTGGCGACATTTATCCGGCGCTGGAGAAGGGCACCATCGACGCAGCGGAATGGGTCGGGCCCTATGACGACGAGAAGCTCGGCTTCGTGAAAGTCGCGCCGCATTATTACTTCCCGGGCTGGTGGGAAGGCGGGCCGATGCTTCTCGCCTTCGTCAACCAGGACAAGTGGAATGCGCTGCCGAAGCACTACCAGAGCATCCTCGAGCAGGCGGGGCACTACGCCAACAACTGGATGATGGCGAAGTACGACCAGTCCAATCCACCGGCGTTGCGGCGCCTGCTCGCGGCCGGCGCCAAGCTGCATCCGTTCTCGCCGGAGGTCATGCAAGCCTGCTTCAAGGCATCAAAGGAGCTGCACACCGAAGTCTCGGCCAGCAACGCGGACTTCAAGAAGGTCTACGAATCGCTGACCGCGTTCTCGAACAACGGATATCAGTGGTTCCAGGTCGCCGAAGTCGGCTATGACAACTTCATGGCGCGTAACTCGCAGAGCTGATCGCAGAGCGCACGATCGGCCCAAACGAAAAAACCCGGAGCGAAAGCTCCGGGTTCTTTTTTTGCGGGTGGGCCGGGCGCTATTGCTTCGGCTGGCCGAAGTCGAGCGGCGGCAGATCGATCTGGGGAATGTCGATCTTGATGCTGTTGGGATCGACGGTGGACTGCACGCCCTTGTAGTGCATCACCATCGACGGGAACATGATCACGAGCAGCACCATGATCATCTGGATCACGACGAACGGCACCGCACCCCAATAGATCTGTCCCGTCGTGACCGGCTCCATGCGCTTGCCGGTGACGCGGTCGGTATAACGTTCTTTCGGCGCGACCGAGCGCAAATAGAACAGCGCAAATCCGAACGGCGGGTGCATGAACGACGTCTGCATGTTGACGCCCAGGATGACGCCGAACCAGATCAGGTCGATGCCGAGATGCTCGGCCGCAGGCCCGAGCAGCGGGATCACGATGAAGGCAAGCTCGAAGAAGTCGAGGAAGAACGCCAGCACGAAGACGAAGGCGTTGACGAAGATCAGGAACCCGATCTGGCCGCCGGGCAGCGAGGTCAGCAGGTGCTCGACCCAGACGTGGCCGCTGACGCCGTAGAAGGTGAGCGAGAACACGCGCGCGCCGACCAGGATGAAGACGACGAAGGCGGACAGCTTCGCCGTCGACTCGGTGGCCTGACGGATCAGGTCCCAGGTCAGTCGTCGCTTCGCGGCTCCGAGAATGAGGGCGCCGGCTGCACCCATGGCGCCGCCTTCGGTGGGGGTCGCGACGCCGATGAAGATCGTGCCCAGCACCAGGAAGATCAGGAACAGCGGCGGCACCATGACGAAGGTGGTCTGTTGCGCCATCTTCGAGAGGAAGCGGTAGCCCGTCAGCTTATCGAGGACCCAGTTCGCGATGGCGACGAAGAACGCGAAGAGGATGCCGAAGAACATGCTGAGCACGACGAAGTCGGCTCCGTGTGTCTCCGAATTCCGCATCATGAGCCAGCCGAACACGCAGCTCGCCAGGAACAGCACGCCGAGCGACTTGAGGCCGCGGTCGCCGCTCTCCTCGCGGAAACCGATGGCTTCCTTGGGCAGGCCCGGAGCGGCCTTCGGGAAAATCATGGTCACGAGGAACGCGTAACCTGCATAGAGGCCGGCGAGCACCAGGCCCGGAATGAACGCGCCCTCGTACATGTCGCCGACCGACTTGCCGAGCTGGTCGGCCATCACGATCAGGACGAGCGAGGGCGGAATGATCTGCGCCAGCGTGCCGGAGGCCGCGATGATGCCGGTCGCCACGCGGCGGTCGTAGCCGTAGCGCAGCATGATCGGCAGCGAGATCAGGCCCATCGAGATCACCGAGGCCGCCACGACGCCGGTCGTCGCCGCGAGCAGGGCGCCGACGAACACCACCGCGTAGGCGAGACCGCCGCGGATGGTGCCGAACAACTGGCCGATGGTGTCGAGCAGATCCTCCGCCATGCCGGAGCGCTCGAGCACCAGTCCCATGAAGGTGAAGAAGGGAATGGCGAGCAGCGTGTCGTTGTTCATCACGCCGTAGACGCGCTCGGGCAGGGCCTGAAGAAAGTCCGGGTGAAATTGCCCGAGCTCGACGCCGATGATGGCGAAGAACAGGCCGACGGCGCCGAGCGAAAATGCCGCCGGATAGCCGAGCAGCAGCACGATCACCAGCGTCGCGAACATGATGGGCGCCATATTGGCGACGATAAACGCGGTCATTGAATCCCCCTACGATGCCGCTTGGCGATCACTTCTGTTCGATCGCTTCAACGAGATGCTCGACTTCGGCTTCCAGCGCCGAAATCTGCGACTCGTGGGGATCCGGAATCATGCCACGCATGATGGCGATCCGCTTGATCAGCTCGGAGATGCCTTGAACAAGCAGGAGCGCAAAGCCGATCATGATGAGCGACTTGGCCGGCCATTGCGGCAGGCCGCCCGCATTGCCGGATTGCTCGTTGATCTGGAGTGAGCGCAGGAAGAACGGTACCCCGGTGACGATCATGACAATGGTCAGCGGGATCAAGAAGAAGATGTGCCCGATGATGTCGATGATGTTGCGAGCCCGCTTCGGCATCATGCTGTTGAAGATGTCGATCCGGATGTGCTCGTTGTCGAGCAGCGTCCAGGACGCGCACAGCAGGAACACGATGCTGAAAAGCACCCATTGCAGCTCGAGCCACGAGTTGGAGGACGTGTCCAACGTCTTTCGAATGATCGCATTGACCGCCGAGATGACGACGGCGACCAGGATCAGCCAAGCCAAACGCTTGCCGGTCCAACGTGTGAACGCGTCAATTCCATTGCTCAGCTTCAGGAGCGCTTGCAAGATTGGTCCTCCCCGATTTGCCCCGGCCGTCTTGACTGCGCCGAGTGGCGCGTTGGCTTGTCTCGCCGCGCAGGCATGAGGCAGCCGCACCAAACCAGCGAGTTTGCCGCCAGTCAATCGGAAGTTTGTTGATAGTTAAGGGGAATAAGCCGCGGCCGGGCAGCCGATGCTAGCCGCCGGTGACGCTCATGTGCCTGCTGACGCTGGGGCGGTCGTGGCGGCGGTCGATGATGAAATCGTGGCCCTTGGGCTTCAGCCCAATGGCGCGATCGATCGCATCCGCAAGCAGCGAATCGTCGTCCGATGCACGCAGAGGTTTGCGCAAATCGGAGGCATCTTCGTGGCCGAGGCAGGTGTGCAGCGTTCCCGTGCAGGTGACGCGCACGCGATTGCAGGATTCGCAAAAATTATGAGTCATCGGGGTGATGAAGCCGAGCTTGCCGCCGGTCTCGGCGACGCTGACATAGCGCGCCGGCCCGCCGGTGCTCTCGGCCAGATCGGTCAGCGTGAACTGCTGGGCGAGGCGCGCGCGCACCAGCGACAGCGGCAGGTATTGGTCGATCCGTCCCGATCCGATCTCGCCCATCGGCATGACCTCGATCAGCGTCAGCCCCATGCTCTTGCCGTGGGCCCAGCGCATCAGGTCGGGAAGTTCGTCCTCATTGAGGTTCTTCAGCGCCACGGCATTGATCTTGACGGCGAGGCCTGCAGCGCGTGCCGCCTCGATGCCTTCCAGCACCTTGTCGATCTCGCCCCACCGGGTGATCTCGCGAAACTTCTGCGGGTCGAGCGTGTCGAGCGAGACGTTGATGCGGCGGACGCCGCAATCGGCGAGCTCGCTTGCGTGTTTCGCAAGCTGGGTGCCGTTGGTGGTCAGCGTCAGCTCGCTCAGCGCGCCGCTCTTGAGATGCCGCGACAGCGAGCGCACCAACGTCATCACGTTGCGGCGGACCAGCGGCTCGCCGCCGGTGAGCCGCAGCTTCTTCACGCCCTTGGCGATGAAGGCCGAGCAGAGCCGGTCGAGTTCCTCCAGCGTCAGCAGGTCCGCCTTGGGCAGGAACGTCATGTCTTCCGACATGCAGTAGAAGCAGCGCAGGTCGCAGCGGTCGGTGACGGAGACGCGCAAATACGAGATGGTCCGTCCGAACGGATCGGTCATCGCGCTCGACAGCGCGGCGCGGGGGCTCGCGGAAAGTCCGTTCATACCAAATGCCTTGTCACTTGCGGCAACGCGAGCAGTTTTGCTTCAGCGGCGTCCTGGAAGCAATCTAAGCATCGAACGCGTCGGAGACAATTGGGGGGATGACGGAGGTCAGCGCTTGCCCGTGTTCGGATCGGGGAACGGCGAGCCCGCGGCCGGTGCGGCAGCAGCCGCCGGGGCAGCGGCGGGCGCCGCCGGTTTCGGCTTCTTCGGCCGGTGCGGCTTGCGGACCGGTTTTTGCGGAATGGCCGGCTGGAGCTCCGCGAAAACCGGGTTGGGGTCGGTGGTGACCGAGGCGGGGGTCGTGAAGTCGCCGGGATTCCTGATGACGTTCACCGGCACGCTCAGCGGCTGATATTTCGGCAGCGCGAAAGCGACCGTGAGGGGGGCGTCGGGGGCGGGAACCGACACGGAGCAGGGGGTCTTGCAGCCTCCACCGAGTGAGGTCGTGGCGTCAGCGCCCGGAGGATTGGATTCGAGCCGGACCTGGACGGTCGGCGGGGCCGATTTGAACATGTCCCAGGACACCGAAGACATCGAGGAGCAGCCAGCAAGGCTCGTTGCCCCGATGACGCTTGCTCCAGCTAACGCAAACGAGATGACACGACGCATGACATCCACCTAGTGCGGCGAACCGCCACATCCCCGGACAAACTTAGGAGTGTCGTTCCAAGCGAGCAACCGGCGGGCCGCGCATAGTTAGTAGATGGTTAACGCGGGATTCCGTGGAATAACAAAGCGATATCAGCTACTTGAGAGCTTCCTGCGCAGTCATCAGGCTGTGGGCTGCGGCCGGCAGGTCGCGCATGTGATGGATCAGCCGGTCCGGCTTCAGCTCGGCGATCGGCACGTCAGTATAGCCGAAGCTGACCCCGATCACGGGAACTCCGGCGCGCCGGGCAACGCCGACATCCGGTCCGGCGTCGCCGACCATGATGCTGGCTTTGACCTCGCCGCCGGCCCGCGCCACCGTTTCGCGGAAAATGGTCGGATCTGGCTTCTGGACGCCAAAAGTGTCGGCGCCGCAGATTGCGGCGAAGCGCCGGCTCAGGTCGAGCTGGTCCAGCAGGCGCTTCGACAGCCATTCCAGCTTGTTGGTGCAGACCGCGAGGCGATGGCCCTGGGCCGCAAAATGGTCGAGCGCGGCCTCCAGCCCCTCGAACGGCCGGGATTCGACGGCGATATTGTCGGCGTAATAGGCGATGAAATCGGCCGTCATCCGGTCCATGTCGGCAACCGTGACGCTGCGGCCCTCGGCCTCCAGCCCCCGCTCGATCAGCTTGCGGGCGCCGGCGCCGATCATGTTGCGGGCCGAGGCCATCGGCACGGGCGGCAGCCCTTCGCGGTCGAGCACGTAATTGAGCGCGGTGATCAGGTCGGGCGCCGTATCCACAAGCGTGCCGTCGAGATCGAAAACGATGGTGTGGGAGGGGGTCATGGCCCAGCGCTACCGGCCCGGCCCCGCCCGCGCAAGGGCCGAAGCCATAAGAACACCTTATAAGGTGGACCCTGAGGCCTGTTCCCCCAGACCCTGTTCTCCGAGGGAAAACGAGGCTACACAGGCCGCCGCGAGCCTATAAGGCAGCACACTCGTAATTCAGGGACGGCGCAAACGTGAACATGGACCAGTTGAAGCGGCAGGCCGCGGCGCGCGCCCTCGAGGACGTCCGAGACGGCATGCAGCTCGGGCTTGGGACCGGCTCGACTGCCAAACATTTCGTCGAGCTGCTCGGCGAGCGGGTCCGGGCCGGACTGAAAGTGATCGGCGTGCCGACCTCCGAGGCGACGCGCCTCGATGCAATCCGCTGCGGCGTGCCGCTGACCACGCTGGATGAGATCGACCATCTCGACATCACCGTTGACGGTGCCGACGAGATCGACCCCGAACTCAATCTGATCAAGGGCGGCGGCGGCGCGCTGTTGCGCGAGAAAATCGTCGCGGCCGCCTCGGATCGCATGATCGTGATTGCCGACGACACCAAATGGGTGCCGACACTCGGCCGCTTTCCGCTGCCGGTCGAGGTCATCCCGTTCGGGCTCGGCGCAACGCGACGCGCGATCGAGAAGGCGTTTGCGGAATGCGGCGTTTCCGGGCAGATGGCGGTCCGCAATGGCAAGGACGGCCACGTTTTCGTCACCGATGGCGGCCACTGGATCGTCGATGCCCAGCTCGAAAAAATTGAGGATCCCGCTCGCCTCGCCACGGCGTTGAGCGCGATCCCCGGCGTCGTCGAGCATGGTTTGTTCATCGGCTTGGCCAGCTCGGCTGTTTTGGCGGGTGGCGAGGGAATTCGCGTGATTGAACGGCGAAAGCCGAAAGGAGACTAGGAATGAAGAGCGTTTTGAAATTGTTGCCGGTCGCGACCCTCGCTGTGGGACTGGCCCTCTCGGTCGCCCCGGCCGTGGCTCAGCAGGCCGCCGGGCCGAAATCGACGCCGGCGGCCATCGCGGCCGCCAAGGAGATCCTGGCAATCAAGAACGCCAGTGCGATGTACGCGAACGCCGTGCCCGGCCTGGTCGAGAAGACCAAGATCGCGCTGATCCAGCAGAACCTGAATTATCAGAAGGACCTCACCGAGGTCGCCCAGGTCGTCGCCCAGCAGCTCAAGGGCCGCGAGAACGAAATCGGCGAGGGCATGGCGCAGGTCTATGCCAGCGAGTTCACCGAGCAGGAGCTGAAGGATCTCGTCACCTTCTACAAATCGCCGCTGGGAAAGAAGCTGATCGAGGCCGAGCCCCGCGCCATCGGGCTGAGCATGGCCTTCATGAACTCCTGGGCCCAGAACTTCTCCGAGACCGTAATGGGCAACTTCCGGGCCGAGATGCGCAAGCGTGGCAAGGAGATCTGACAGTTCCTATCTGATCAGAATCCAGATCATGTTCTGAAAGAGGTCGGAGTGGACAATGGCTGAATTCGACGTCGACCTCTTTGTCATCGGTGGCGGTTCGGGCGGCGTGCGTGCCGCCCGCATCGCGGCCGGCTACGGCGCCCGCGTGATGATCGCGGAAGAGTACCGCATGGGCGGGACCTGCGTGATCCGCGGCTGCGTGCCGAAGAAGCTGTTCGTCATCGGCTCGCATTTCCGTCATGAGATCGAGGACGCCGCCGGTTTTGGCTGGACCGTTCCGCCTGCGACCTTCGACTGGCCGACGCTGATCGCCAACAAGGACAAGGAGATCGCACGTCTGGAGGCGGCTTACACCGCCAATGTCGAGAAGTCGGGCGCGCAGATCGTCAAGAGCCGCGCGGTGATCGAGGACAAGCACACGGTCCGCCTGCTCGAGAACGACCGGAAGATCACCGCAAAGTACATTTTGATCGCCACCGGCGGCGCGCCCAATCACGGCGCTCCGATTCCCGGCATCGAGCACGTGATCTCCTCCAACGAGGCGTTTCACCTGACCAAGCTGCCGAAGCGGATCGTGATCCAGGGTGGCGGCTACATTGCGCTGGAGTTCGCCGGCATCTTCGCCGGCTTCGGCTCCGACGTCACAGTCATCTATCGCGGTGACAACATTCTTCGCGGCTTCGACGAGGATGTTCGCGCCCACGTCCGCGCCGAGATGGAGAAGCAGGGCATCACCATTCTCACCGGCTGCACGGTGGCGAAGGTCGATCGGCACGGCGAGGAATTCACCACGCATCTGTCGAACGGATCGAGCCTCGCCTCCGACCAGGTGATGTTCGCGATCGGCCGCCATCCGGCGGTGGCCAATCTCGGCCTGGAAAAGGCCGGCGTCGCCATCAACCCGCGGAACGGCGGCATCGCCGTCGACCATTTCTCGAAGAGTTCGGTCGACAGCATCTATGCAATCGGCGACGTCACCCATCGCTTCAACCTGACGCCGGTCGCGATCCGCGAGGGCCATGCGTTCGCCGACACCGTGTTCGGCAAGCGCGAGGTGCAGGTGGATCACGCCAACATCCCGACCGCCGTGTTCTCGCAGCCGGAGGTCGGCACCGTCGGCCTCACCGAAACCGAGGCCCGCGCGCAATTCAGCCATGTCGACATTTACAAGACCACGTTCCGTCCCATCAAGGCGACGATGTCGGGCCGCGATACCCGCGTGCTGATGAAGCTCGTCGTCGACGGCGCCTCCGACCGCGTGCTCGGCTGTCACATCGTCGGCGATGCCGCAGCCGAGATCACGCAGGCGGTCGCGATTGCGGTGAAGATGAAGGCGACAAAGGCCGATTTCGACGCGACAATCGCGCTGCATCCGACCGCGGCCGAAGAGCTCGTCACCATGCGCACCCCGACCGCCCGCCACGTCCGCCAGGCGGCGGAGTAACTCCGCTCAGTCGTAGAGATACCCGACCGGCTTGCCCTCGGTGCGCAGGGGACGGATGTCCTTCTGTGTGATGATCTGACCGGCGAGGCCGTCGATCTCGTCGCGTTGCGTCGGCGTCCAGCTGCGGAGGTCGTTCATGCCTTTGAGGAGGCCGAGCCGAAGGACCTGCGTGCTCTCACCGATACCGACGAGGGCCGTGGCGTTCTTGCCCGCCGTCACCACATCGCCGGCCGCGAGTTCAAAGGTCTCGCCAGTCTTGTTCCTGAATTCGGCCGTGCCGCGGATGACGCGGTAGATCACGACCTCGCCCTTGGCGAGACAGGCAGTGTCCGCTACTGCCGACGTGCTCTTGGGCAAGAGCGATTGGCCGCGCGGGTCGGTTGCGATGATGTGGCCGGTGACGAGATGGCCGCTCGGCACTTCAATGCCGATGTCGCGCACATAGACCGGCATCGATGATTTGACCGGGCTGTCGGTGAGCGGTTTGAACAGCGCATCCAGCGCCAGCGGGTCCTGGAGCCAAAAACCTGCGTCCGCAGGACGATCATGCAGAGAGTGGCTCCATGCCACCCGTGGCGTCTCGTCTTCGTTGATCTGATCCGGGCCGACAATGGTCGGGTTTGGAAACGTCGTCGGATCGGTGATGAAGGCTTCGAGGAATTTGCCGGAATAGCCCATGGAAATTGGATCCGGCGCCACCGTCTGCGGTGTCTTCAAATTCTCTTCGGTCGACAATCCCGACCAGGTGTAGAACAGCTGGCGATGCACGATCGCGCTTTGCAGCATCACCGCGCCGGGGCCGACATTGTAGAAGCGCCCGTCATAGTCGAAGGTGAACGCGCCCGAGGTGACCAACACGAGCTGAAAGCCGCCCGGTGGCAGATGAAGATGGAAGTCTGTCGGACCGGTGTCGGGCAGATAGATCGGCAGATTGGTCGCGACTTCGTGTAGCAGGAAGGTTTCGTTGTTGGCGTGGAAACCCTCGTTGGCGCGATTGTAGAGCGCTTGCGGCCGGTACGTTGCCTCGAACTTCGCATTCCGGTCGCGGTCGATCGCCACGAAATCCTGAGCGTTGAGGCGAAGGGGGGCGCCGTCCGGGCGGGTGAGGCCGGTGATTTTGAGATCGCCGGCGGCATGCACGTTCATGGCATTCTCCGATTCTAGACCGCTCACCCGGTCTCTCGGCGCACGCATCTTGCTGCTGCAATCGGGAGAGCAGGGGATCAGGCCTGATGCTGCCTTGCGAATTTTGGGCCAGTCGAAGTGCTGTGCGGCACGCAAGGCTTGGCGACTCGCCGCCACGCGAGGAAAAATCGAGGTTGCACCTGAGGTTAGCTGACACGCTTCGCCAGCCTGCATGGCCATGTTCGCCCGGTCTGCAAACCTGGCGACGAAACGTGTCTTGTCTAATTTGTCGGCATTCTGGCGCGGACGTGCAGCCGCGCCGATCAGTAGCTACCGGCGGCCGGGCGTCTGAAGCCGTTCATTCGAAAGATCGACGGAGGGTGCGCTCGGGCTTGCCGTACGGGCTGTCAGCCCACTTCGCCATGTCCACAGCACGTGCCTCGATGAGCTCGCACCACAGGCAGCTGAGCTCCGCGCGCCCTTTGGCCGAGAGCATCGGAATGAGGCCATGGCCACAGCCGGCGCAACATTTGACGCGATTCATGGTTCTCTCCGCGACCTTCCGGATTCAGGAGCAACATCGTTGCTCCCGAAGCTTGCGCGGGCGCTACGAGGGCGCAGCGACGCCTGCCGCCGGGGTGCTCGTCCCGGAGATCGTCGCGTCTGCGATCCAGCGCGACACCGCGGCGATGTCCTCTGCATTGTCGCGGAAGGCACGAAGCTGGAATTCAGCGGAGCTGCCACGTTCGACGATGGTACGACAGTGTTCGACCTCGGCGGCGCAGTTCAGCGCGGGCGGCGTCTTCGGCGATGTCCTCGATCACGCGGGAGAGCAGCTCGGAGATCTCGACCGGCCCGTCCTTGGAGGCAAAGATGCAATCGGTGCCGTAGCGCTGGGCGCGCCATTTGTTCTCCACCGCGATCGCGCGTTCGACCGCGGTGACCTCCTTCGACAGATGAGGCCGCAGATAGAGATAGCGGGTCAGGCAGCGATAGAGCGAGGCAATGGCAACGGCGTCGTCGACGAAGGTGCAGGTATCGGGCGCACGCAGCTCGAGGGTCGGGTGCTTCATGGAGGGGCGCATGGCCCACCAGATGTGGCTTTCATCGGGGATCACGCCGGAGCGCTGCAACGCGCCGACATATTCGTCGTAATCCTGCCTGCTCTCGAACAATTCTGGCAGGCCGGTGCGCGGCAGCTCGGAATAGGCGGCGAGCCGATAGCCCTTCAGCCCGGTCTTGTGTGAATTCCAGAACGGGGAGGAGGCCGACAGGGCGATGAACAACGGCAGATGCGGCAGCATCGCTCGCATCACCGCCATGCGCTTCTCCGGATCGGGCAGCTGGACGTGGACATGCATGCCGCACATCAGGTTGCGGTGGCCGATGCTGCGCAGATCCTCGATCATCTCCTCGTAGCGCGGCTTCGGGCTCGGCTGCGACATGCGCCAGACCGCGGTCGGATGTGTGCCGCAGGCCATGATCACGAAGCCATATTGTGCCGCGACGTTTGCGACTTCGCGACGCAGGAAGCGAAGCTCTTCGCGCGCGTCGGCAACGTCGACATGAACGTTGGTGGCGATCTCGAGCTGCGACTGCAACATCTCCCGCATCGCCTGGCCGCCGGTGGACCAGTTCGCAGATTCGAAAAGCTCATTCGGGGTCTGGATCGCTACCTCAAGGCTGCGCCGATCGGCGAGGAAGTATTCCTCCTCGATGCCGAACGAATATTCCGCGGCCTTGCCGCGTCCGCCGGCGGAGCGAATGACGAGGTGCTGCTTGTCTTCCGAGGAATCGAGCCGCAGCAGTCTCAAAACGTCTGATGCAAATGTCATCGTGCCACCCGGCCAAGGTATTTACCTGCGGGCGATAATCCTTCTGACAGGGGCGGGTTCCGCGTCGGCCCCACCGCAAATTGCAAGATCGAACGGAACAATTTTCGCGCTTTCGGACGCACGTGCGACCAACGCGTGATTCGGGGGCACTTCCGTCCAGTCCGTTTCCTTGTCGAACGGCTCGGACACCACGATGACCTGGCCGCCGGCCTCGCGGAAATACAGCGTGTTGGCGGCATCGTTGACGGCGACCCGGAAGGCGTAGAGATCCCGGCCGTTGGCGATGGCGCTGGTGAAGCGGAGCCGCTCACGAAGCTCGCCTTCATTGACGAGGCCGACGAGCGATCGCAGCACGCGATGCGTTGCGCCGAGCGGATCGGCGTCGAGTCCGGCGCCCATCATGGCGAGAAACACGGCTTCCGAATCGGTCGTGCCCGTCCGCGAGGGGTAGTAGGCATCGGGGATCAGCGCCTCGACCTTGCGCCGCAGGCGATTCCAGCTGCCGACGAAGCCATTGTGCATGAACATCCACTGGCCGCAGGCAAAGGGATGGCAGTTCTGCCGCGTCACCGCCGTGCCGGTGGCGGCGCGCACATGGGCGAAGAACAGATGCGAGCGCAAATGGCGGCAGAGGTAGCGGAGATTCTCGTCCGACCAGGCCGGGCGTGTTTCACGATAAAGACCAGGCTCCGGATGCTCGCCGTACCAGCCGAGACCAAAGCCGTCTCCATTCGAGCCGGCGGTCGACTGGAGCGAGCGGATGCTTTGCGCGATCAGCGAATGCTCGGGCTCGGTGACGTAGGGTTCGAAGGACGTGGTCTCGCCCCGGTATGCGATCCAGCGACACATGGGAATCCTGTCAGGAGATGCTTGCTGAAATGTATCAACGAACCTGACAGGACGATGGTTCCCGACAGCGAGCGTCGGGAACCAAGTGGCCACTACACCGGAACCGGAATCAATGGCGCAACCTCGCGATCACCCGCGTTCTCGCTCGCTGCGAGACCTTGCGCGACGCCGACGCGGTCAGCCTCGGGGCGGTTCTGGCTCATCTTGCGCTTGCCTTCGAACCGCACGACCGGAATGCGCACGCCGACGATTCCGCGCAGCTGCGCGGCGATGAAGTCCGCAGGGGCATCCGTAACGGCCCATGGCTTGGCCCGCGATCCTTCATGCCTGTTCGTGAGCCGCGTCACGGCCTCGAGCAGGCGCTCGGGGTCTTGAAAGAATTCGACCGGGCCGTAGGCATGCACCGCGACATAGTTCCAGGTCGGCACGACCTTTTCTGTCTCCTGCTTGGTCGCGTACCAGGACGGCGTCACATAGGCGTCGGGACCGCTGAAGATCGCCAGCGCATCTCCGATCGGCGGCAGTTTCCATTGCGGGTTGGCTTTCGCCACATGCCCATACAGCACGCCATGCTCGCCTTCGCCCTCGTCGAGAAAGAGCGGCAGCGGCGTGGCGACCGGGCCTTCGCTGGTGGCCGTGACCAGGCTGGCGAGGCGGGCGCCGCGAATGGTCGCCCGGATGCTCTCGATGTCGTCCTTGAAGGCGGGAGGGATGTACATGGTCTATCTCCGGTGTGGATCTGGAGATAGCCGGAATCTGGTCTGTAAGAAACTGCCAGTTATCGTCTATTTGATCAGTCCAGTTCGGCGACGGCTTGTGCAAGAAGCCTGCAGCCGCGCTCGATTTGTGACACCTCCAGTGCCGAATAGCCCATGACGAGGCCGACTGTCTTCCGCGGTCGGCGAGGTCCGACGAACAGTGCCGAGACGGGATAGATGCCGACGCCCTTGGCATGGGCCGCCTTGATCAACGCGTCCTCTCGCTTCTGCGGCAGGTCGTCGAACCACGCCACGATGTGCAGGCCGGCGGCCGTGCCCTCGATCCGGACGCGATCCCCGAACCGGCGGCGAAGTGCGTCGAGCAGCGCCCGCTGGCGTTCGGCGTTGCGCCGGCGCACGCGCCTGATGTGGCCGTCATAGGCGCCGCTTTCCAGCATCGAAGCGAGAGCGTCCTGTTCGATCAGCGGCGTGTGCCGGTCCATGATCTGCTTGGCGGCGGCGAACAGGGATCGCAGGGCGGCAGGCACCACCAGATAGCCGATCCGCAAGGTCGGGGAGAGCGTCTTGGAGACGGTGCCGAGATAGATCACATTGCCGCGGCCTGCCAGCGCGTGCAGGGGCGGGATCGGCCTGGTGTCGTAGCGATATTCGCTGTCGTAATCGTCCTCGATCACGTAGGCATCGTTTGCCCTGGCCCAGGCGAGTAATTGGTGCCGGCGGCCGATCGGCATGACGCCGCCGAGCGGATATTGGTGCGATGGCGTGACATAGGCGAGGCGGGCTTCGACGCCGTCGAGCCGCGCTGTCTCCAGTCCATCCGCGTCGACCGGGATCGGGATCGTCTCCGCGCCCGTCGCCGCAAAAGTGTGCCGCGCCATCTGGTAGCCGGGATCCTCCATCACGAACCGGTCGCCGGCGTCGAGCAGCAGGCGCGCGCAGATGTCGAGACCCTGCTGCGAGCCGTTCACGACCACGATCTGATCGACCTCGCAGCGGACGCTGCGCGACCGCCACAGATAGCCTTGGAGCGCGGTCCGCAGCCGCAGCGCGCCGCAGGGATCGTCATAGGCCAGCCGCGCGGGTTTGCGCGCCATCGCAGCAGTCACGGCCTTCTTCCATGCCACTACCGGGAAATCCGACGGCGCGAGCTCGCCATAGCGGAAGTTGGCGACGAGCCCGCGCGGCGGCTCAGTCCAGCGCGGCGGGTCTTGGAGCAACCGGTCCCCGAAGGCCGACAGCCGCACCTTCCGCGCCGGCGGCCGCGATGCTACGCGCGTGTGTCGCCGCTCGACGACGGCGCGAGCCACCCGCGGCCGCGCGCCATGGCGTGTCTCGATGAAGCCCTCGGCGGCGAGCTGTTCGTAGGCGATCGTGACGGTCGAGCGTGCCACGCCCATCTCGCCGGCCAGCGCGCGGGAGGACGGCAGCAAACCGTCGATCCCGTACACCCGCGCCAGGATCTGATCTCTCAGGGCCTCGTAGATCTGGCGCGCGCCCATGCGGTCGGCACGGGGCGCGGGATTGGTCTTCATCTGGATCATCCACATTCCAAGCCGGCATTCGCCCGAGCGGACGATGTCGAAATGTGGTTCTAATCCCGTTCGCCGAGAGTTTCGACGTAAGCCTTGCCGTAGGGATGAAAATGCTCATTGCGGCCCTGGTCCCACAGTGCCCTGAGGCCGGGCGCCGCGATGTCCCAATCCGGCCGGCACTTCATGCCGACTGCCCTGAGGTCCTGGCGGAGTTCTTCGACGGTTGGACGGCCGAAGAACCAGTAGCCGTTGTAGATCTTGTGAACCACGAGACCGGGCTCGAGCAGGATCACGTGCGGAATCATCGGATTGTGGACGGGATCGGTGTATTCGGCGATGTCGAGATCCTTCTGAACGAGGCGCCGCGAATCCGAGAGGAACGGCCAGTGCGCTCCGACGCCGCTGCGATATTCGCTGGTCTGGGTGATGTTGTCGGTCGTGATCGTGACCATCCGGCAATAGCCCACCTCCATCTCGCGATGGAGTTGCAGCAAGCCTTCGGCCTGGCGGCGATCCTTGGGACAGAATCCGCCGCGGCCGAGCACGAGCACCATCGGATCGCCCGCCTGCAGTTCGGAGAGCTTTCGATGCTTGCCGGTGTGGTCGCTGAGCTCGTAATCGGGGAAAGTTACTCCCGGTATCATGTCAGGTCGCATTGCGCTCTCCCGGTTTTACAGATCAATTACGACGTCGTTTCGGGGGCGTGAGCAGCAGATCAGGACATTGCCGTCCGCCGCTGGATCGAGCGGATCCGGCGCATAGTCGACCGTCCCCGCGATCAACCCGCTCTCGCAATTGTGGCAGACGCCGGTCCGGCACGACCAGCGCACGGGGACGTCGCACGCTTCGGCCAATTCCAGCAGGCTGGCGTAGGCCGGTGCCCAGCACACGTTGAGGCCACTGCGGGCGAACGAAACCATCGGGCCGGGGCCGGGGCCGGGTGCGCCGACCGGCGAATGCGCTCGCTTCTGCGGGGAGGACGCTATGCCGGGCGTCAAGGATGGTCCGGCGCCGAACAATTCGGTGTGGATGCGATCCGATGCGATGCCCAGCGTGGCGAGGCCAGCTTTCAGATCGCTCATGAAAGCTGCCGGTCCACACAGATAGAAATCGCCGTCATGCGGCACGCTCAGGGTCTGGAGCAGGCGTGCGTCGAGATGTCCGGCTGTATCGAACGCCACGTTGAGACGATCGCCCGGGTCAGGCGCGCTGTAGCAGACGTGGCTATGGTGACGAGCGAGCCCACCCAGCAATTCACGCGCCTCGGCGGCGAACGCATGTTCGCGGCCGTTGCGGGTGCCGTGCAGCCACCAGACGTCCCGCGTCGTCGCTTCGGCGGCGAGGGCGTGGAGCATCGCGAGCACCGGCGTGACGCCGATACCGGCGCTCAGCAGGACGACGGGCCGGCCCCCCGGTCGTAGCGTGAAACTGCCGCGTGGCGCACCGAGCTGCACGGCAGCGCCGTCCACCAGCTCGTCGGCGATGTAACGGCTGGCGGCGCCGTGAACTTCGCGCTTGATGCTGATGCGATAGGACGCGGCATCGGCGCCGCTCGAGAGCGAATAGCTGCGCGTCATCGCCTGCGCAGCGGAAGGTTCGAGCCGGATGACGACGAATTGACCGGGCAGGGCGGCCGCCACCGGACGTCCATCGGCGGGTTCGAGGATCAGCGACGTCACGTTGCCGCTTTCCGCGATCTTGCGCGCCACGCGAAAGGAGCGGAATCCGCGCCAGGCCGGAGGAGGGCTCGCCGCCGGCCCAAGCCCGGCGTTTCCCGCGGTCTTGTTGTCCTTCTGCTGCTCGAGCAGCGCCTCGAAAGAACGGCGCCAGCCGCGGCTGAGCGCGGGAATCCGCAGCGCGCGCTCCAGGCGTTCGCGCGGATGAGGCGGCAGGTAAAGCAGCGCATTGATCTCGAACACGCTCATGGGCTCGGGCCCGGTGGCGACCTGTTTGATCTCGTCACCGGCTTCGACGTCGCCTTCCTCGATCACACGGAAATAGAATCCGGGCCGGCCGTGCCTGACCAGCAGCGCCGCCATGTCCGGCTCGTCCATGCGAATGCCGAGCCGGTAGCAGGTGACGCGCGGCTGTGTCACTTCGAACAGCGCGGAGCCGATCCTGTAGCGGTCCCCGATGCACACGCTGGTGTCGGCGAGGCCCTCGACCGTAAAGTTCTCGCCGAACTGGCCGTGAACGAGGTTCGATCGACCCAGATGCTCCTGCCAGTACCGATAGGATTCGTCCTGATAGACGAAAACGGCACGATGTTCGCCGCCATGTCCGGCCGTATCGCCCTGGCCGTCGTCGTCGATATTGAGCCGGCGCACCCTGCGCGGGCCTGTGACCGGCGCCTTCCAGATGCCGGTGTGGACGGTCCGACCCTGCCAGGCGACGTCGCGCGGCAGACCGACATTGACCGAAAGCAGATTTGCCATTGCGTGTTCCCGATCTGACTGCGCGGTTCTGCCGTCACCCTCGCATTCGGATGGGGTTTTTGGCGCGTTAGTCGTTGTTAGACGTTGCGAGCAAGCCTTGCCACCGGCGGCCTTCAGGCCAATCTGAGATGGCGTAACGCCAACGCAATCGGGACGACGGGAGATCACGATGGATGATCAGGGCAAGCTGGCCGCGCTCCAGCGGCATTGGGACGCTTCGGATGCGAACGATTTCGAGGCCGAGCACGACATCTATCGCGAGAACGCGGTGCTGGACTATCCGCAATCCGGCGAACGCATCCGCGGTCGCAGCAACATCCAGCAAAGCCGGTTCGTGCAACCGAACAAGAAACGCTTCACGGTTCGGCGCATCGTCGGCGGTAACGATCTCTGGGTGAGCGAATTCGTGCTGACCTATGACGGGGTGCCGTCTTACGTCGTGAGCATCATGGAATTCCGCGACGGTCTGGTGGCGCACGAGACGCAATATTTCGGCGACAGGTTCGAGCCCTCGCCCTCGCGGGCGCATCTTGTCGAGCGGGTGGAGTAACACACGGAACCTGATGCGGCGGCTGGTCGCAGCCGCGTCGCCTTGATTCCGACAGTCCCATCTTTATGTGTGGAAGGAACAAGAATCCGGGCCCCTCTGGCGAGGACGCCGACGCTGTCGGCAAACCTCGTGATGTCGGATGACCTGTCCCGCGCGAATGCGATGGATCGGCCGATCGTCGGGCCTTCTTGAGAGTCTCTCCGACCCAATCGTCCCCATCGCAGCTCCGTGCGGTCATTTCGCAAGATAAGGGAGCAACGATGTCCGACGCCATGCATTCAAATCCGATCGAAATCGAGATCACCGAGCCGTCCAGCCTGAACGAGCAGGCTGCGGTGGCGCTGGTGATCGTCGGCGCGCTGGTTGCGGTTGCCGACCGGCAAGTTTCGCCGGTCGAACGCGACGAGGTCGTCCGTTTCATCCGCGATCGCAAGCTCGCACCGCACATATCGGAGGACCGGCTCTACGCTATGTTCGATGAGCTTGCCGAACGACTCGAGGAGCCGGATTTCGCCAATGTGGTGATCGAGAATTTGCGTCCGGTTTCGGACCTGCCGCTGTCGGCTCATTTGATGGAACTGTCGGAGCGCGTCGCGGCCGCGGACGAGGACGTGCATCCCCACGAAGTGCAGGCGATCAAGCTGTTGCGCCTGCTGACGCTGGTGCTGCCTCGCGCAAAGCAGGTGGCGCCGGGTGCAGTGCCGGCCGAACAACGCATCGCCGCCGAGGAGTAAGCATGAGCGTAGTTTCGGACGAAGATAAGACACGGACTGCGGGCGCTACCGGCCAGATGGCCGGCGGCGACCCGCGCCTCGACAAGCTCGTCCGTCGCCTACCGCCACGCATGGGTGACACCGTCACCTATCTGCTCAAGCCGTCCAGCCGCTGGGTGAGAATCCCCTCGGGCGCCCTGCTCATTGTCGGCGGCGTGCTCTCCTTCCTGCCAGTGCTCGGAATCTGGATGCTCCCGCTCGGCCTCGCTTTGCTCGCGGAAGACGTGCCCGCGCTGCGATCCTCGCGCGGCAAGGTTCTGGACTGGGTCGAGCGGAAGAAGCCGCAATGGCTCGATCCTGCCGCACCGAAAAATGACCAATCATGACTGAATTCATCACCACCGAAGCGCTGACCGCGCTGCTTCAGGTCGTCCTGATCGACCTCGTGCTCGCCGGCGACAATGCCGTCGTCATCGGCCTTGCCGCAGCCGGTCTGCCGGCCGAGCAGCGCCGGCGCGCCATCGTCGTCGGCATCATTGCCGCCACCGCGTTGCGCATCGTCTTCGCGGGCGTGGCGACCCAGCTTCTGCAAGTGATCGGGCTGTTGCTCGCCGGTGGCGTGCTGCTGCTCTGGGTGTGCTGGAAGATGTGGCGGGAGCTGCGGAGCGCGAGCAGTCCGCGCATGCGAACGAGCTCGCGTTCAGCCATGGCGGCAGCAGCGCTGCTCCGGCCTCCCGAAAGACCTTCAGACAGGCGGCCGTGCAGATCGTCGCCGCCGACGTCTCGATGTCGCTCGACAACGTGCTCGCGGTCGCGGGCGCTGCGCGCGAGCATCCCTACATCCTCGCCTTCGGCCTGTTGTTGTCGGTCGCGCTGATGGGCGTCGCCGCCGATTTGCTCGGCCGCGTGCTCCAGAAGCAGCGCTGGATCGGCTATGTCGGCCTCGCCATCATCGTTTACGTCGCCTTCGAGATGATCTATCGCGGGTCGCTCGAGCTCGCGCCTGTGATCGCGAGTCTCTGAGGCAACGTGCCTGTCCATCATCCGGAGTGATCAATGACGTCCGAACCCAAAGCACCTTCGGCGGTTTCCGTGCCGGCGCCGCAAATCGGCGCGTTTGCCCAACTCATCTTTGGCTCGCGCTGGCTGCAGGTTCCGCTCTATGTCGGCCTGATCGTCGCGCAGGCCGTCTATGTGCTGCTGTTTCTGAAGGAGCTCTGGCACCTGGTCGTGCACTCGTTCGACGCCAGCGAGCAGCAGATCATGCTGGTCGTGCTCGGGCTGATCGACGTCGTGATGATCTCGAACCTGCTGGTGATGGTGATCGTCGGCGGTTACGAGACCTTCGTCTCGCGCCTGAACCTCAGCGGTCATCCGGACGAGCCGGAATGGCTGAGCCACGTCAATGCCAGCGTGCTCAAGATCAAGCTTGCGATGGCGATCATCGGCATCTCCTCGATCTCTCTGCTCAGGACCTTCATCGAGGCCGGCAATCTCGGCACGACGCGGAGCAATTTCACCGAGAGCGGCGTGATGTGGCAGGTGCTGATCCATCTGACCTTCATCATCTCTGCGATCGGCATCGCCTGGGTCGACCGCCTCGGCGATAGCGGCCAGCGCAAGGGAGCCGGTCACGGCTGAACGTGACACACGGCCGCTCAAAGACCGAAGGCTGCGCTCAGGGACGTCGGCTCCGCGCCAGCGTCTCGGAGGGCGTCTCGCCGAACGCCAATCTGTAGCCGCGCGAGAACTCTCCAAGATGCCAGAAGCCGTTGCCGAGCGCCGCGGCCTTGACGCTCATGCCGCCGCCTCCGACCATGAGCTGGATGCGGGCGGACCACAGCCGCTTGAGGCGCAGATAGTGGTGCAGGCTCACGCCGTGCACCGCGTGCGCGGCGGTCTGGAGCGTACGCACCGATACGCCGAGCGCAGAGGCGAGGTCGTCACTGTAAAGTGCCTTGCTGCCGGACCACATGACCATTTCGTCGAGGCGCGCGATCAGCTTGCGGTGCTTGGCGAACGATCCGCGTCGCGCGGTCAGCCCGCCTGCCGGCGCGAGCGCATCGTCGAGGCAGGCGACCAGCGTCTCCTGGATGGGTCGGTTGAGCGCCTCGAACTGCCGGGGATCGTTGCACGCCGAGGCGAGCGAGAACATCTCCAGGATAGCGGCACGCAGGCGCGCCATCGGTTGGTCCTGCGCGCGAACATATGCGAGGCCCGTGTCGAAATCGGTCCAGCCGCGATGACGCATGTCCGAGTTGAAGCGCAGCATCAGGTAAGTGTTGGGATGATGCTCGATCGCGTCGACGGGGGCTTTGCCGCGCATGATCGCAATCGTCGAATTGTCGACCTCGCGGCCGTTGGAGGTGGAGTGAAACGCGAGGGGGACAACGAGGCCGACACCATTGTCCGTGCCGATCTCGGCCTCAAACCGCCGCGCAAAGGAGCGCTGGAGCACGAACAGCCCATCCTGGAGCGGCAGGATGGCGCGAGACAGCGAGAATTCGCGCGGGCGGAGCGGCGTGCTGATGCCGAGGCCGAGCACCTCGTTGGCGCGAAACTCGGCGAAATCCGAGAAGCGCTCGATGCCGAGGATTCGCGAAGGCTTCAGCCGACATAGCGGCATTTCGGATCCTTGAGGCGTCTAAATTGAGCAGGTTTGAAGAGGGTATCAATGGCCGGCCATCGGCCATATTCCGGAAAACTACTGTCGGCGTGATCGCGTCCACGCGCATCGAAAGTTGATTTTGTTTGATCAGGCGATCTGCGGATGCGCCGCGTTTTCCCGCCGCTCGCGCTCGCCCAATTCGCGCACCAGCTCCTGGAGGAAGGATTCCGTATGGGCGGGCAGGGTGCGCTCGGCGCGAACGTAGATGCCGAGGTCGGACCATACCGGACTGCCGGCATTGTCGAGCGGCAGGAAGACGAGCCGGCTGTCGCGTGACAGTCTGTCGATGCCGAGCTGGGTCTGGAAGGCGACGCCGACGCCGCGCGCGGCGAGCTCGCGCATCAGGTCGATCGAGTTGGCCTGGATCGCTGGCTCCGGCGTCTCGGACAGCTGTGCGATCAGCGGCTGGAGCAGATGATAGATCGACAGCTCCGGCAGCGCGTGGATGACGGGAAAGGCGAGACATTGGGTTAGCGTGACCGTCTTGCCGCGCGCCAGTGGATGCTCGCGCGCGACGACCGCGCCGAGGCGAAACCGCTTCAAGGCGACCTGGCGCAGGTCCGGCGGATGCCGCAGCGCCATGGCGATACCAATGTCGGCCTCGCCGCGGCTCAGGGCCTCCAGCACATCCGACGACCCCTTCACCTCGGTGGTGAAGCTGACGCGCCGGGCGCGGCCACGATGGGAGGCGATCAGGTCCGGCAGCACCGACTCCGTGAGCGACTCGATGCAGGCAATGCTGACAGTGCCGTGCCAGGTCCCGGACAGGGACGCGACGTCCGAGCGGAAACGGTCGAGGTCCTGGAGCACGTTCATGACGTGCCGGGCCAACATCTCGCCGACCGTCGTCAGCGTCAGGCCGCGCGCATTACGCTCGAACAACGGTGACCCAACCTCTTGTTCAAGCTTGAGAATCTGGCGGCTTACGGCCGACGAGGCAACGTTCAGCAAACGCGCCGCAGCCCGGATCGAGCCGGTGCGGCGGACGGCGTGGAAGTACTGGATGGCTGGTGAGTGAAATCGCATGGGACCCCTGGCCCGACTATAGCTGTTGCCGAAACGGCATCAATATGTACGAAATTCTGTGCTTTTCGAGCGCGCACCTCCCGCCTAGGTTCGCCGCCGGCTTGCCGGTCCCGCCGGACTGTCATGCCATGCGCAACGAGGCGCCAGGGGATCCGGGGTGGACGAGAACATTGTTTGCGAGGTCGCGCCGGACGCGCGTCTGGTCGATCGCCGTCGCGCGGCCGCCTATGTCGGCGTGACCGCCGGACGCTTCGAGCAGCTGGTGCGCGACAGCATCGTGCCTGCGCCGGTCATGGTGGACAACAAGCGGCGCTGGCCGCTCGCGTTGCTCGACGTCGCGAAGGACGCGGTTGTCGGCAGCAGCATGCCGTGCCTGCCGCAGGTGACGGTCGAGATTGCGCAGGATTCGCGTCCCTGCGAACGGACCCCGGCACCGGCCTCGCACGAACTGCCGGACCAGGCCTGGTTCGAGCAGCGCGCGCGGTTCGTTCAGCGCGTGCGCCGGTCGCTGCTGTCGGGCAACGAGATCCGTCTCTTGCGCGAGTTCAAGCTGCTCAGGCAGAACCAGATCAGCATGTTCGGCTATTACGGCAGCTTCGAAGCCCTGATGGTGCGCGGCTACATCGTCGAGCTCGCGCGAAAGCCGCCGTCGAGCCGTCCGCTGGTGACGTACCGGCTGACCGCGCAGGGCGAGCGGGTCCTGTCGGCGCTGAAGGACGAGCCGGCGATCTGACCGGCGCGGACAAGGCGACGGCATCCTTCGGCATCATCGCACGGCGTGCATCTCCAGAAACGCCTTCACACCAGTGACGGTGCCCGTGTCCGACGGCACATAGCCGGGTAGCGTCGCGACGGCCGCGCGAAAATCGGCGCTGCGGATGATCTCCAGGATGCGCTGCATCGGCCCGGTGTCCAGGAACGCGCGCTTGCAGACGAAGAAATAATCCTCGGTCAGGAGCCGGATGAAATCGAGGCCGAAATGCCGGGCGGCGGCTTCGACGCCGAAACTCGCATCAGCCATGCCGCTCGCGACATAGGCTGCGACCGCGGCGTGGGTGAATTCGATCTGCTGCGCGCCGTTGATGCGGCTCTCGTCGATACCGTTTGCCGCAAGCAGTTGGTCGAACAGAAGCCGCGTGCCGGAATCGTGATCGCGGTTCACGAAGCGGACTTTGGGTCCGGTGAGATCATCAAGCGAAGCGATGCGCAGCGGATTGCCGCGCGCGACCATCAATCCCATTTCGCGTGTGACGAAGCTGATGATGCGATCCTCGCGCGGATCGAGCCATTCGCGCGCAGCCTTGATGCCCTGGGCGCGCAGCGCGCCGTGCGGCAGATGCAGGCCGGAGAGATCGCAGGCGCCCTGCGCCAGAGAGACCAGCGAATGCTGGTTGCTGACATAGCGCAGATCGACGCCGATGCCGGGCTCGCGGTCGAGGAATTCGCGGAGTTTTGCGACCGCAAAACCGTGGCTGGCATGTACGCGGATCACCGACGGGCGCTGCTCGAGGAATGGCTTGATCTCGCTCGCCAGCTCCTGCGCCAGATTCTCGAGCTGAGGTCCGAGCCGGGCCTGCATGCGCTCGCCCGCCCACACCAGCCGCTCGCCGAACGGCGTGAGCTTCGAGCCTTTGCCGCGCTGGGTTTCCACCACCGGCGTGCCGAAGAACTCCGACCATTGCTCGATCAGATTCCAGACGTGGCGGTAGGAGAGGTGCGCGTCCTTGGCCGCGCTGGTGATCTTCCCGGTCCGCCGGATTTCGTTGAGGACGCCGAGCATGACGATGGCGGTGCGCGGATTGCCCTCGCGGCGAAACCGCCATACGGCCTCGATCTCGATCTGAAGCATTGGGCTTCCTTATGAACTGTACTTCATATGCGGGCCGTCCACTTGCAATTCATATCATATTTACTCCCGCGTAAGGGTGCCTAGTCTGGTATACCAGAACTGGAGGAGATATGATGTCTGTTGCATATGACTTTGCACACTCGCCGGCCACCGAGTTCATGTCCCGGCCACAGCATCTGCTGATCGACGGTCGCCGCGTCCCCGCAAGCTCCGGGCGCACCTTCAAGTCGCTCAATCCGGCCACCGGGCAGGTCATCGCCGTCGTCGCCGAAGGCAACGAGGCCGATGTGGAGTATGCGGTCGCCGCCGCGCGCCGGGCTTTCGAAGGCTCCTGGCGCACGATGCGGGCGTCCGAGCGCGGCCAGATCCTGCTGCGCTGGGCAGACCTGCTCAAGGCTCACGCCGAGGAGATCATCGAACTCGAGTCGATCGATGCGGGCAAGCCGATCGCCGCGACATCGCGGCAGGATTTTCCGGCCGCCGTCGACACGCTGATCTACTACGCCGGTTGGGCCGACAAGATCAGCGGCGACGTCGTGCCCGTGCGCGATGATGCCCTGACCTACACCGTGCGCGAGCCGGTCGGCGTGGTCGCCGCGATCGTGCCCTGGAATTTCCCGCTGATGATCGGAATGTGGAAGCTCGCGCCTGCGCTGGCCTGCGGATGCACCATCGTGATGAAGCCGGCCGAGCTGACCTCGCTGTCGGCGCTGCGCATCGCCGAGCTCGCGCTCGAAGCCGGCCTGCCGGCGGGCGTCTTCAATGTCGTCACTGGCCCCGGTCGGGTCGTCGGCGACGCGCTGGTCAATCACCCTGACGTGGACAAGGTCACCTTCACCGGCTCTCCCGGTGTGGGGCGGGGAATCATGATGGGCGCCGCAAGCAACTTCAAGCGCGTCTCGCTCGAGCTGGGCGGCAAGTCGGCCAAGGTCATTTTCGACGATGCCGATCTCGAAGCCGCATCGAAAGCTGCGGCTTCCGGCATCTTCTTCAATGCCGGCCAGGTCTGCTCGGCCGGCTCTCGCGTGCTGGTGCAGGAGAAGGCCTATGACGAGGTCGTCGAGCGGCTGGTGGCGCGCGCAAAGTCGCTCAGGATCGGCGACCCGCTCGACCGCAAGACGACGCTCGGCCCGGTGATTTCAGAGAAGCAGATCAAGTCGATCCTCGACTATGTCGAGATCGGCCGGAAGGAGGGCGCGACCCTCGTCACGGGTGGCGAGAAGGTCGGCGACCGCGGCTACTTCATCAGCCCCGCGGTGTTCGCGAATGTCGCGCACGAGATGCGGATCTCGCAGGAGGAGATCTTTGGGCCCGTCGTCAGCGTGATCAAGTTCAGGGACGAGGCCGACGCTTTGCGCATTGCCAACGGCACGGCCTACAGCCTCGCCGCCGGCGTCTGGAGCCGCGACATCGGCAAGCTGCAGCGCTTCGCCAAGCGAGCGCGCGCGGGCACGGTCTGGATGAATACCTATGGCTATACCGACGTGCGCCTGCCCTGGGGCGGCGAGCGCGACTCCGGCCTCGGCCGCGAGCACGGCACCGCCGCGCTCGACAATTTCACCGAGCCCAAGGCTGTCTGGATGAATCTGGCCGTCTGATACCTCCCGAGCGGCCAAGCCTGGAGCCCGCCTGACCACCCGTGCAGGCGGGCTCTTTTTTCGAGATCGATAAAATTCTCTGCATTCCGCTCAGCGGCGGCAAACCCTGCGGACAAGAACTGTGCGGCCTTAAACCCCGGCTTTGGAACCGGCGTGCATCCTGCCTGCAACAGGGTGGGGCATCAGCATGTCAGTTCTCAGGGAGGTCGTCGTCGCGGTCGCGGGAGTCTACGCACTTCTGTTCGCGTGCGACGCAATGTTCGGGATCGGCGAGGCGCGCTTCGACGACACTTATTACAGCGCCAGCTTCTACGCGCCGCGGCCAAAGGAGTTTCGTTTCGCCGGCGATACGCCGCCGGCTGTCCGCGTCAGCGAGGCGTTTGCGCAATTCGCGCCGGGCGAGGCCAAGCCGAACAAGCGCTACTCGTCGCTGGCGACGATCCTCCGCTAGAGCGCACACTCATCGTTCCGACTGCAATCGCGGTTCGCGCCCAGGCCGCGATGGCCCGCGTGCGCCGGTCTCCGCGGCACATCATCGACGCGACGGGCCGTGAATAGCAATCGGCCAACTGCTTCCTCAATCTTCCCAACCCGCTTTCCGAAGGCCGTCCAGCATCAGGGCATGATCTTCTGGCCGAAACCACGGTGGCCGCTGACGGACCTGAAACTCGAACGATGCCGATGAAATTGCGATTGCATTCTGCAGCGCATCATCGGCTTCAGCAGTTCGACCGAGTTGGCCGAGAGCTGCGGCAAGCCAGCGGTAGGGGGAGGGAAAATCGGGAAATGTTCGGATCGCGTGCTCCGCCGCCTCGACTGTGGCCGTGTAGTCCCGGCAAAAATAGTGAGCCAATGCGACTTGGTTCAAGCGGTTCACCAGCGATGGGTCACGAGGGTCTAGCCGAATGCACGTCTCAAGGGCGGCGAGCCCCTCTTTAGGACAGCCGGAATACGCTAGAATGACGCCCAGCGCTCCGTGAGCCGGTGCCAGATTCGGACAGAGTGCCAGCGCACGCTCGGCCTGCGCACGTGCTCCGCCGTGATCGCCCCGCGCGTTGAGCGCCAGCGCCAGGCGTGAATGGGCGTCTGCGTTGCCACGATCCAGAGCGACCGCGCGCCGCGCCAATTCTTCTTCTTCGACTTGTGTTCCTTTCGACCGACTGAGCACGGTGGAGAGCCCGATATATCCGGGCGCGAACATGGGATCCAGATCGATGGCCCGCCGAAAGAATTCTCCCGCAAGTGCATCATCCTCGGTGCTTGCCTTGCCGAGATGCCACATTCCACGCTGGTAGGCGCCCCAGGCATCAAGACTTGCGGGTGGCTTGCGCATGGCCCGCTGTTGCTCGGCGCCGGCAATGACCGGCGCGATGGCGATGGTCGTGGACTGCGCGATGTCATCCTGTACTGAGAAGATGTCGGCCATATCGCGGTCGTAGCGTTCCGCCCAGACATGATTGCCTGTCTCTGCTTCGACAAGCTGCGCGGTGACACGGACGCGGTTGCCGGATTTTCGCAGGCCGCCCTCAAGCACATAGCGAACGCCCAATTCGCGCCCGACCTGTTTCACGTCTACCGCGCGTCCCTTGAAGGAAAACGACGAATTGCGGGCGATGACGAACAGTGAGGGATATCGCGACAATGCCGTGATGACGTCCTCCGCGATTCCGTCGGCGAAGAACTCCTGGTCCGGATCGGGACTCATGTTCTGGAACGGCAGCACCGCGATGGATGGCTTGTCCGGAAGCGCCAGCGGTCGCGCAATTTCAGGCCCTTGTCCCGGCTTTGATGCTGCTGCAGATGAATTCGTATCCACAAGGAGGCGCCATGCACGCATCGGTTCGGCGATGTTCTTGAGTGCCTGCAGACCCATATCGTCGTAGGCGACGTCTATCTTGCCGCGAATCTGCCGACGAGCATCGTCGGAGATACAGATGCCGCCGGGGTCGGCTATCCCCTCAAGGCGCGCGGCGATGTTGACGCCATCGCCGAAGATGTCGTTGTCATCAAGGATAATGTCGCCGATGTGGATGCCGATCCGGAACTCGATCCTGATTGCCGGAGAGACGTCGGCGTTCTGCGCGGCCATTCCGCGCTGGACTTCGACCGCACTGCGCGCCGCGTCCACCGCACTCGCAAACTCGACCAGCATGCCGTCGCCGGTGGTCTTGACGATGCGGCCGCGATGCGCAGCGATCGTGGGATCGACAACGATCTTTCGAGCTGCCTTCAGCCGGGCCAGCGTGCCTTCCTCGTCAGCGCCCATCAGACGGCTGTAACCGGCGACATCCGCAGCCAATACCGCTACAAGTCGTCGTTCCACGCGCTCGCCGGTCAAAATGGCCTCAACAAAATGGCCTCTAAAATATGATATTTGGCCCAGCGCATCAAAGCACGCAGAGCTGCTTCAGGCCAGCACCGACATTCGTCCGGGGTCTGTTCTCACTCTCCCTGGATCCATTCAGCGAGGCCGCGCCACAATGTGTCGCGGTGGTCGGGGCGGAAGAAGCCGAAATGGCCGATCGCCTTGGCGCCGACGTCGGACGGCTTCACGTTGATTACCTCCGGCTTGATTGCGGTGAATCCGCTCGCAAGCAGCTCGACCGCGGGCCGCGTCGCCCAGGGATCGTCGGAGAAGCAGAGTGTGCGCAGCTCGCCCTTGAACTTGGCGAAATTCTCGAGCTCAGGCAGCTTTGAATCGAAGAGATAGCGGGGGCTCGAGACCCACTCGGCCCATTGCAGGAAGACGCCCTTGGGCAAATCCTCACCGATACCGGCCCAGCCCGGCGCGTAACCGAGCGCGTGGGCGAGCGGCACGCCGACAAGATTCATGAAGGCGAAGACGCGGTATTTTTCCGGCGACGTCATCAGCCGCCAGGTCGCCGCCTGCGAGGCCACGAACGCGGCGCGCGAAATCTCCGTGTTGTTGGCGATCAGCCCGAGCGCCTGGCCGCCAAAGGAGTGGCCGATATAGGCGAGAGGGAGAGTGTTGTACCGCTCGCGCATCCAGTGCACTGCGGCGGTGACGTCGAGCGCGGCCCAGTCCGACATCGAGGCCTTGAAGCCGACCAGCGATTTCGGCTGGTTGTAGCCGACCATCGCCGGCAGCCGGGAGTCGCCGATGCCGCGATAGTCGTAGGTCAGGACCGCGCAGCCGCGATGGGCGAGATAGGAGGCAAAGCCGCGATAGATTTTTCGCGGGACGGCCGTCGCCGAATTGACCAACACGGCATGACGTTTGGTGCCGCGCGGCAAGAATAGCGTACCGCTCAGCGCATACCCGTCGGTCGCCGGGAAGCTGATCTCGTCGATGAAAACGTCGTCCAGTGCCACGTCCATGGGCCGAAGGTATCTTGCCAGTTTCCGAGCCGTTCCCAGCAAATGCGAATTTGGCTTTCCCCGCAAGGCTTTGCAGTGCCAGATGGATTTACAACTGGCGGCCGGTGGTCAGCCTGTGTATAAGGCGACCCTCGCAACCCACAGATCAGGTTGTGCTTTTTGCTTCACGGAGAGATTGCGATGTCCGAGCGGTGGACGCCCGAATCCTGGCGCAGCAAGCCGGTGCTACAGGTGCCCGATTATCCCGACGCCAAGGCCTTGGCCGACGTCGAGGCGCAGCTTGCGACGTTTCCGCCGCTGGTGTTCGCGGGCGAGGCGCGCAATCTGAAGAAGGCCTTAGCGCGGGTCGCGGCCGGAGAGGCCTTCCTGCTGCAGGGCGGCGACTGCGCCGAGAGCTTTGCCGAGCACGGCGCCAACAACATCCGCGACTTCTTTCGCGTGCTGCTCCAGATGGCGGTGGTACTGACCTATGCCGGCGCCGTCCCGGTGGTGAAGGTCGGGCGCGTCGCCGGCCAGTTCGCAAAACCCCGGTCCTCGCCGATGGAGAAGATCGACGGGGTCGAGCTGCCGAGCTATCGGGGCGACATCGTCAACGACATCGCCTTCACCAAGCAAGCGCGAATCCCTGATCCGCAGCGCCAGCTGATGGCCTATCGCCAGTCGGCCGCGACGCTGAACCTGCTGCGTGCATTCGCCACCGGCGGTTACGCCAATCTCGGCAGCGTGCATCAGTGGATGCTCGGTTTCCTCAAGGACTCGCCGCAGTCCCGTCGCTACAAGGAATTGGCCGACCGCATCTCGGACGCGCTCAATTTCATGCGCGCCTGTGGCCTCGATCTCGAGGCCCATCCCGAGCTGCGCGCCACCGATTTCTACACCAGCCACGAGGCCCTGCTGCTCGGCTACGAGCAGGCCATGACCCGCGTCGATTCCACCACCGGCGACTGGTACGCGACCTCGGGTCACATGATCTGGATCGGCGACCGCACCCGCCAGCTCGACCACGGCCATATCGAATATTTCCGCGGCATCAAGAATCCGATCGGGCTCAAATGCGGCCCGTCGCTCAAGCCCGACGAGCTGCTGAAGCTGATCGACGTGCTCAATCCCGACAACGAACCGGGCCGGTTGACGCTGATCGGCCGCTTCGGCTCCGATAAGATCGGCGAGCACCTGCCGAACATGATCCGCGCCGTGAAGCGCGAGGGCAAAGTGGTGGTCTGGTCGTGCGATCCCATGCACGGCAACACCATCACCTCGACGTCAGGTTACAAGACGCGGCCCTTCGACCGCATCCTGTCCGAGGTAAAGTCGTTCTTCGCGATCCACGCCGCGGAAGGCACCCATGCCGGCGGCGTGCATCTGGAGATGACCGGTCAGGACGTCACCGAGTGCCTTGGCGGTGCCCGCGCGATCACCGACGAGGATCTCAACGACCGCTATCACACGGTCTGTGATCCCCGGCTCAACGCCGAGCAATCCATCGACATGGCTTTCCTGGTCGCAGAACTGCTCAAGCAGGAACGCGCCGGCAAGGTCAGGCCGATGCCGGTCGCAGCGGGGCTCTGAGACCTTGCTGCGGATCTGGAAGGCCACGATCAATTCCCGTAACGGTCTGGCCTTTGCGTTCCGCTCGGAGCAGGCGGTCCGCGAGGAGATCGTTGCGCTCCTCTTGTCGCTGCCGCTTGCATGGTTCGTCGGCGCGACGGCGATGCGCGCGGTCGAGCTGATCTGCGCGGTGGCGTTCGTGCTGGTGGTCGAGCTGCTCAATACTTCGATCGAGAAGCTTGCCGACCGGCTGACCATGGATCACGACAAGCAGATCGGACGGGTCAAGGACATGGGCTCGGCCGCCGTCGGTGTTGCGCTCCTGATGGCCGGCGCGTTCTGGATCATCGCCATCATCGAGCGATTGGGATCTCTCTAGAGCGCGTCTCGCGCTTTGGACTGTTTTTTGAGCATGATCTTTTCGGAAAACAGCTTCACGCTTTTCCGGATCATGCTTTGATCGGAGCGCCATGACCGAACGTCTCAACGCATTCGCGGTCACGCTCGCCCAGCTCAATCCGACCATGGGCGACATCGACGGCAATGCCGCCAAAGCGCGCGCGGCGCGCGTGCGGGCGGCCGCCGACGGCGGCGATCTCGTGCTGTTTCCGGAATTGTTCATCTCCGGCTACCCGCCGGAAGATCTGGTGCAGAAGCCTTCCTTTCAGGCCGCCTGCCGCGCTGCGATCGAAGCGCTGGCGCGCGAGACCGCCGATGGCGGGCCGGCCATGCTGGTCGGCACGCCCTGGGTCGAGGAGGGCAGGCTCTACAATGCCTGCGCGCTGCTCGATGGCGGCCGTATCGCTGGCTTACGCTTCAAATGCAATCTGCCGAATTACGGTGTGTTCGACGAGAAGCGGCTGTTTTCGCGCGGCCCCGCGGCGGGCCCCGTCACCGTGCGCGGCGTGCGCATCGGTGTGCCGATCTGTGAGGACATCTGGCTGGAGGAGTCCGAGGACTACGAGAACGTGGTCGAGACGCTGGCCGAGACCGGCGCCGAGATCATCCTCGTGCCGAACGGATCTCCTTACGCCCGCAACAAGGCTGACGTGCGTTTGTCGGTCGCGGTCGCGCGCGTCACCGAGAGCGGTCTGCCGCTGGTCTATCTCAACCAGGTTTGCGGCCAGGACGAGCTGGTGTTCGACGGTGCTTCCTTCGCGCTCAACGGCGACCTTTCGCTCGCAGCGCAATTGCCGGCATTCGCGGAGAGCGTCACCACACTGCGGTTCACACGAAGCGGCGACGATTGGCGCTGCACCGGTCCGATCGCCGCGCAGCCCGAGGGCGACCACGCCGACTACGCGGCCTGCGTGCTGGGTCTGCGCGACTACGTCGCCAAGAATGGCTTTCCCGGTGTGCTGCTCGGCATTTCCGGCGGCATCGACTCCGCGCTGTGCGCCGCGATCGCCGTCGACGCGCTCGGGGCCGATCAGGTGCATGGCGTGATGCTGCCCTATCGCTACACTGCGGCAAGCTCGATTGCGGACGCCGGCGAGCTCGCCGGCCATCTCGGCATCCGCTACGAGGTGCTGCCGGTCGCGGAAGCAGTAAGCGGGTTCGAGACCATCCTGTCCGGCGTCTTCAAGAATCTGCCGCCCGATGTCACCGAGGAAAATCTCCAGGCCCGCACCCGGGGCACGCTGCTGATGGCGATCTCCAACAAGACCGGGCTGATGGTGGTGACCACCGGCAACAAGTCGGAGATGTCGGTCGGCTACGCCACGCTCTATGGCGACATGAACGGCGGCTTCAATCCGATCAAGGACATTTACAAGACGCAGGTGTTTCGGCTGGCGAGCTTGCGCAATTCGTGGAAGCCTGAGGGGGCGCTGGGGCCGGCCGGCGAGGTGATCCCGCCCGACATCATCACGCGTCCACCGACCGCGGAGCTGCGCGAGAACCAGACCGACCAGGATTCGTTGCCCCCTTACGACGTGCTCGATGCCATCCTGGAGCGTCTGATCGAGCGCGAAGAGCCGCTCGACAACATCATCGCGGCCGGCTTCGACCGCGAAACGGTCACCCGCATCGACCATCTCCTCAACGTCGCCGAATACAAACGCCGCCAGGCCGCCCCCGGCGTCAAGGTCACGGCCAGGAATTTCGGCCGCGACCGCCGCTATCCCATCACCAACCGTTTTCGCGACAAAGGCGAGCAGCTCGCCGCCCCGGACGAGACGCTGGTGTCGCGTGGGAGCAAAGCCTCGATCGACGCATTCGAGGGGTGAGGCTGGCGCTTGCGCTGCCGTTTCCGCAAGCGAGATGGGCGTTGTTGTGCCCTCGCCCCTTGCGGGAGAGGGCAGCTCCGCCGTCGAAGCGAACTCATTCGGGTGAGGGGTCTATCTCGCGTACTCATGTGCACATGTGGGCGCGGATAGAACCCCTCATCCGGCGCTTCGCGCCACCTTCTCCCGCAAGGGGAGAAGGGAAGAGCCGCCTACTTCTGCTGTTGCGGCAGGAAGCTTGGCCCGACCGAACGGATCGGCTTGTTCTCGGACGAGGTCGTAGCGGTGCCGGTTTCCGCCGGCGGCGTTGCTGCCGGCGCGCCAGCCGTCGTCGTCGCCGGCGCTGCGCCCTTCTTGGCATTCGCAGGCGTGCCCTTGTTGAGCTGCCGCTGCTGCATCTTCTTGGCGCTCTCCTCGGTGACGATGATGTCACCCTGCTGCTCGGCCGATGCCTTGTCGTCGGCGGATTTGAGCGCGTCCGCCCAGGTCTGGCCCGCGGCCTTGCAGGAGCAGGACGGGTTGAACTCGCTGCGGAATTTGAACGCGGTCGGCAGCGCCGTGTAGGGCTGGCCGCTGGTGGAGACCGCGGAGTTCATGTCCTCGCCGGGATTGCGATGGGTGTAGAGCACGGCTTCGGCGGCCGGGCACAGCGCCTTGCAGGTCTTCTCGTCGTCGGGGAAGCGCGCCGGCACGGTCGCAAACGAGACCGGGAAGTAGGCGCCGTCGCAGGTGCGCACGCACACGGTGCGATAGGTGCCTGATTGCGGGCCGAGATCGGACGGCGGCACGCCTTGCGGATTGTTGGGGTTGTTGCCGCCGAACAGATTGCTCAGGAAATTGCCGCCGCCTTGCGACTGCGCGGCGTTGGCATATTGCGGGCCGCAATTGTTCTGCGCCAGCGCTGCCAGCACCGAGCGGCGCTGGTTGTCACGCTCGGGGCTGAAGCCGCCGGCGCCGCCGCGCAGGCGTTCGAGATTGCCGGTGATCTGGTCCAGATTGGCGCGCATCTGCTGGATCTGGGTGTTGACCGGACCGCATTGCGCCGACTGGCCGCTGAACAGCGAGAAGAAGCCGGAGGAATCGCAACCCATGCGCTTGGCCTGCATGGTGACGCGGTCGAGCTCGGCCTGCTGCTTGGTCTGGGATTCCTGATAGCGGCGGATCTGGTCTTCGCGCGCGGGATCACCACCGCCGCCGCCACGATCGAGACCGGCGAGCTGGCCTTCCAGGCGCGCGCACATCGGGTTGGGTCCGAGCCCGTTCTGGCCGGGCTGAGGCGGCGGTCCCGGCGGGCCGGCCTGTGCGAACGCGTTATTGGCGAGCGAGACCGTGCTCAAGAGCACGGCGCAGGCAAGGATCGAGCGAGCACGGGAGAGAGACAAAAATTCAGGCATATCCGCCATTCTAGCGAGGTCACGGCCACGCGTGATGTGGGGGGCCGAAGCGCGCCCTCCCATAGCCGCTTCCTGCGGCATCGTCACGTCGTTTCAGAGGCCAGGGATTGGACCTAAGGTACGCCAGTTCCGAGCGAATTCAGCGCTGGCAGGTGATTGCGACATATTCATCGCAATGGCCATGAGAGCAGTTTGCGCCGGATTTGGGGACAGAGCCGGTAATTTCGTCGGGATCGACCCGGCGATAGGCCGAAGCCTGGGCAAAATCACGTGACTGGCAGTAGGTGCGGGCGACCTGCGCGCCGCATTTGTCGCTTTTGGCCAGGCACTGATCGACGCCGTAGCCGTCCGCCTGGTTGGGGATGATGAAGACGCGGGTCTCGGCGAGAGCGCTGGAAACGACGAGGATGGAGGCGCAGGAAATGAGCGCAAGCAATGATCGCATGAAAACACCGGGGCAAAAAAAAGAAACTGCCAGTTCCAGAATGGGCTCAAATGGTTAAGGATATGAACCATCTATGCGCGGCGGCTGCGCATTGCGGAGATAAAGCGGCATTTTCGCGGCTCTCTTGACGCGGGGCCGCCTCATAGCCCATATGTTCCGTCATGAACGGTCTCCTCGTCATTTGCGCCATTTGCCGCGAGATTACGAGCTAGCGATTCGCTGGCTGGAGCCGTCTTTTCTCAAAACCATTGAGAGCACTGGACGCCCGGCCAACAGCCGACGGGTATCCTTATGGAATTGCGCCTTTACGATACGCTGAGCCGGGACAAGCGCACCTTCGTGCCGCTCGATGCCAAGGACGTCCGCATGTATGTTTGCGGACCGACGGTCTATGACTTCGCCCATATCGGCAATGCCCGGCCCGTGATCGTGTTCGACGTGCTGTTTCGGCTGCTGCGCCATCTCTATGGCGCGGCCCACGTCAAATATGTCCGCAACATCACCGACGTCGACGACAAGATCAACGACCGCGCCGCGCGGGATTTCCCCGGCCTGCCGCTGAACGAGGCGATCCGGAAAGTCACCGAGCAGACCGGCAAACAGTTTCACGCCGACGTTGACGCACTCGGTGCGCTGCGGCCAAGCGTCGAGCCGCGTGCGACCGAACATATCGGCGAGATGCGCGAGATCATCGAACGGCTGGTCGCGGGCGGTTTTGCCTATGTTGCCGAGGATCATGTGCTGTTCTCGCCGCAGGCGATGAACGCGGCCGATGCCGGGCTGCCGCGCTATGGCGCGTTGTCAAACCGTTCGCTGGACGAGATGGTCGCCGGCGCCCGCGTCGATGTCGCGCCCTACAAGAAGGGCAACACCGACTTCGTGCTGTGGAAGCCGTCCAAGCCCGGCGAGCCGTCATGGCCGTCACCGGCCGGCGTCTCCGCGCAGGGTCGCCCGGGCTGGCACGTCGAGTGCTCGGCCATGGCCTGGAAGCATCTCGGCGAGCACTTCGACATCCATGGCGGCGGCATCGATCTCGTGTTTCCGCATCACGAGAACGAGGTCGCGCAGACCTGCTGCGCCTTCCACCGGGAGCGCATGGCGAACTACTGGATGCATAACGGCTTCCTGCAGGTCGAGAGTGAGAAGATGTCGAAATCGCTCGGCAACTTCGTAACGATTCACGAACTGCTGGCGGACTGGCCGGGCGAAGTGCTGCGCCTGAATATGCTCAAGACGCATTACCGCTCGCCGATCGACTGGACCATGAAGTCGCTGGAGGAGAGCGCCAGGACGCTCGACGATTGGTATCGGGTTGCGGCCGACGTCGCGCCCGGCAAGCCGGCCCCGTCAGTGATCGAGCCGCTGCTCGACGACCTCAACACGCCGCTGGCGATCGCGGCGCTGCATGGCCTGCGCGGCGGCGACGTTGGTGCCCTCGCGGGTTCGTTGCGGCTGCTCGGCTTTCTCTCCGAGAGCGGCGCACAGTGGGAAGGACGCAAGCAGCAGGCGAGCGGCGTCGATGCCAAGGAAGTCGAGCGCCTGATCTCGGAGCGGACGGCGGCGCGTGCGCGCAAGGACTTTGCGGAGTCCGACCGTATCCGCGATCTGCTTGCCGCGATGGGCGTTGCGATCAAGGACTCCAAGGAAGGCACGACGTGGGAGGTCGCACGATGAAGCGGCCCGACACGCCTTTTCCGCGGCACTGGTTCTACTACATCGCGCTGAAAATCCTGCTGCTCGGTGCCGCCGTGGCCCTGGCGCTGAAACTCTATGGGATGTGGTGAAGACGATGGCACAAGCACTCCCAAAGCCCGGCTTGCGGCCCTTCCTGCCGGAGGATGTGCCGGTTCTCGCCGCGATCTTCACGGCCAGCATCGAAGAGCTGACCGGCGACGACTACAGCGAAGCGCAGCAGCAGGCCTGGATGGCCGCGGCGGAGGACGAAGAGTTCGGCAAGGGGCTCGCCTCCGACCTGACGCTGATCGCAACGCTGGAGGGATCACCGGTGGGCTTTGCGTCGCTGCGCGGCAAGGATCATATCCGCATGCTCTATGTGCATCCGGCCGTGGCCGGGCAGGGCCTTGCGACGATGCTCGTGGATGCGCTGGAAAAGCTTGCGGGCGGCCGCGGCGCCGACAAGCTGACGGTCGATGCCAGCGACAACGCGCAGGGCTTTTTTGCCAAGCGCGGCTATGTCGCCATGCAGCGCAACAGCATCACCGTCAACGACGAGTGGCTGGCCAACACCACCATGCAGAAGACGCTGGGCAGCGGACCCGCGACGGGAGCGCTGCAATGAGCAAGGAGCGCCTTTATCTGTTCGACACCACGCTGCGCGACGGCGCGCAGACCAACGGCGTCGATTTCACGCTGACCGACAAGCAAATCATCGCCCAGATGCTCGATGAACTCGGCATCGACTATGTCGAGGGCGGCTATCCCGGCGCCAATCCGACCGACACCGAGTTCTTCGGCACCAAGCCGAAGTTTTCGCATGCGCGCTTCACCGCGTTCGGCATGACGCGCCGGGCGGGACGCTCGGTGTCCAACGATCCCGGCGTGGCCGGGCTGCTGGAGGCTCAAGCCGACGTGATCTGCTTCGTGGCGAAGTCGTCGGCCTATCAGGTGCGCGTTGCCCTGGAGACGACGAAGGAGGAGAACCTCGCCTCGATTCGCGACAGCGTCGCAGCAGCCCGGGCCGCCGGCCGCGAGGTGATGCTCGACTGCGAGCATTTCTTCGACGGTTACAAGGAGGATTCCAGTTTCGCGCTCGCCTGCGCGAAAGCTGCTTATGAAGCGGGCGCGCGCTGGGTGGTGCTGTGCGACACCAACGGCGGCACCATGCCAAACGAGGTCGAGGCTATCGTCGCCGAGGTGGCGAAGCACATCCCCGGCGATCATCTCGGCATTCACGCCCATAACGACACCGAGCAGGCGGTGGCGAATTCGCTGGCGGCGGTGCGCGCCGGCGCGCGGCAGATCCAGGGCACGCTGAACGGCCTCGGCGAGCGCTGCGGCAACGCCAATCTCTGCTCGCTGATCCCGACCCTGAAGCTGAAGGCCGAGTTTGCCGACGCCTTCGAGATCGGCGTCACGGCGGAGAAGCTCGCGACCCTGGTCAAGGTGTCGCGCACGCTCGACGACATGCTCAATCGCGTGCCCAACCGGCATGCGGCCTATGTCGGCGAGAGCGCGTTCGTCACCAAGACCGGCATCCACGCCTCCGCCGTGCTGAAGGATCCGCAGACCTACGAGCATGTCTTGCCAGAGCTGGTCGGCAATCACCGCAAGGTGCTGGTGTCCGACCAGGCCGGCCGCTCCAACGTCATTGCCGAGCTCGACCGCGCCGGTATCGCCTACGAGAAGAGCGATCCGAAGCTGTCGCGGCTGGTCGAGGAGTTGAAGGAGCGCGAGGCGCAGGGCTACGCATATGAATCCGCCAACGCCTCGTTCGAACTGCTGGCGCGGCGCACGCTCGGCAAGGTGCCGCATTATTTCGAGGTCGAGCAGTTCGACGTCAATGTCGAGCAACGCTACAATTCGCATGGGGAGCGCGTCACCGTGGCGCTGGCGGTGGTCAAGGTCGACGTCGCCGGCGAGCATCTGATCTCGGCGGCCGAAGGCAACGGTCCCGTCAACGCGCTCGACGTCGCGCTGCGCAAGGATCTCGGCAAGTACCAGAAATATATCGAAGGCCTGACGCTGATCGACTATCGCGTCCGTATCCTCAACGGCGGCACCGGCGCGGTCACGCGCGTCCTGATCGAGAGCGAGGACGAGAACGGCGACAGCTGGACCACGGTCGGGGTGTCCCCCAACATCATCGACGCCTCGTTCCAGGCGCTGATGGATTCGGTGATCTACAAGCTGGTGAAGTCGGGCGCGCCGGCATAGGGGATGGTAGCGTGAGCTATGGCGGTGCCATATACGCCGTCATTGCGAGGAGCGAAGCGACGAAGCAATCCAGACTGCTTCCGCTGAGCCAGTCTGGATTGCTTCGCTTCGCTCGCAATGACGAGGAGAGAGGGGAGCGCGACCCATGATCGATCACATCTCTGTCGGCGTCAGCGATCTGCAATGCTCGGCGACATTTTACGAAGCAACGCTCGGGGCCCTCGGGCTCACGTGCGTCGTCACGCGGCCGCGGACGATCGGCTTTGGCAAGGCCTATCCCGAATTCTGGATTAATCTGCGCGAGGGCATGCCACGCGTCACGCCGGAGAGCGGCGTGCATATCTGCCTGCGGGCCAGGACGACCGCCGAGATCGATGCATTTCACGCCGCGGCGCTGTCCGCGGGCGGCGCGTCCGACGGCGCGCCGGGTATCCGCCCGCACGATCGCGTGCGTTATTACGCAGCCTTCGTCGTCGACCCCGATGGTAACCGGATCGAGGCGGTGACGTTTCCTGCGGACTAGAGCTTGCGCGCCATTTCCGGGGCGAGCTGCTTGTCCGCATCTTCGATCTGCGCTGCAGCCGATTTCAGCTTCGGCAAAATCTCTTCGATCCGATCGGCCTTGAGGATGTCGACCGAAAGCCCGGCGCGGATGAATTCGGTCTGGCGCATGTGCGACAGCAGCGAGAACAGCGGCTCCCAGAAATTGTCGATGTTGGCTAGCAGCACCGGCTTGGCGTGACGTCCGAGCTGCTTCCAGGTCAATTGCTCGACCAGTTCCTCCAGCGTGCCGACGCCGCCCGGTAGCGCCACGAAGGCGTCGGAGCGTTCGAACATCAAGCGCTTGCGCTCGTGCATGTCGGGGGTGACGATCATCTCCTGCACGCGGGTCAGCGCGTTTTCGCGCATCCGCAGGAAATCGGGGATGATGCCGGTGACGGTGCCGCCGTGGTCGAGAACGGAGGTCGCCACCGAGCCCATCAGGCCGAGCGAGCCGCCGCCATAGACGAGGCGGATGTTGTTCTCGGCGAGCGCCTTGCCGAACGCCTTGGCGCCTTCGGTGAAACGGGGATTGGTTCCTGGGCCGGAGCCGCAATAGACACAGACGGTTTTGATCGTGCTCATTGGTGCCATGATGCATTGCAGCGGAGAGGCGTCAAGCCCAATCGGTGATTCGGGACTTCCGGAAATCTACCGGTAAACGACGACGAACAATCGAAGATTCGCCATCTGGCGGGGTGCATGGGCGTCGGTAAGGCTCTATATGACAAGCGAAAATCCTTAATGGCAACGCAGCCCGCATCCGCCGGGCTTTTCAGGCTTCTTGATGGATCAAGCTCAATCGCCCGCCGGCCCCAACGTTCCTGATCCCGCCGGGGGGCCGCTGGAGCGGGCCACGCTGATGGGCACGCTGGCTCATCTGTGGCCCTATATCTGGCCGGGCGACCGCTTCGACCTGAAGATGCGCGTGGTCTGGTCGATGGTGCTGCTGCTCGCCGCCAAGCTGATCACGCTGACGGTTCCTTTCAGCTTCAAATGGGCGACCGACGCGCTGACCGGCGCCAACACGGCGCCGGTGCAGGCCGACAATTGGCACCTCTGGGTGATCGCCTCGCCGCTGTTGCTGACCGCCAGCTACGGCGTGATGCGCATCGTGATGGCGGTGCTGACGCAATGGCGCGACGGCATTTTCGCGCGCGTTGCCATGCATGCGGTGCGCAAGCTGGCCACCATCACCTTCATCCACATGCACGAGCTGTCGCTGCGCTTCCACCTGGAGCGCAAGACCGGCGGCCTGACGCGCGTGCTCGAGCGTGGCCGCGAGGGCATCGAGGTCATCGTGCGCATGGTGATCCTGCAGTTGATTCCGACCATCGTCGAGGTCTCGCTGCTGATGGCCGTGCTGCTGTGGCAGTTCGATTGGCGCTACGTGCTCGCGACCCTCGTCACTGTCGCGGTCTACATGTACTACACCTACATCGCGACCGAGTGGCGGATCGGCATCCGTCGCAAGATGAACGATGCCGACACCGAGGCGAACACAAAGGCGATCGACTCGCTGCTCAACTACGAGACCGTCAAATATTTCAGCGCCGAGACCCGCGAGGCGCAGCGCTACGACCGATCGGTCGCGCGTTACGAGGAGTCGAGCGTCCAGGCTTATACTTCGCTTGCCGTGCTCAACACCGGGCAAGCCGTGATCTTCACGCTGGGACTGACCGCGACCATGTTGATGTGCGCGATCGGCGTCCGCAACGGCACCAACACGGTCGGCGATTTCGTGCTGGTCAACGCCATGATGATCCAGCTTTACCAGCCCTTGAACTTCATGGGCATGGTCTATCGCGAGATCAAGCAGGCGATCATCGACATCGAGAAGATGTTCAACGTGCTGGGGCGCGAGGCCGAGATCAAGGATGCGCCGGGTGCGAAGCCCCTGGTGGTCTCCGCAGGCAATGTGCGTTTCGAGGACGTGCGCTTCGCTTATGAGCCTGCGCGCCCGATCCTGAAGGGCATCAGCTTCGAGGTGCCGGCCGGCAAGACGGTGGCGATCGTCGGCCCGTCCGGCGCCGGCAAATCGACCATCTCGCGGCTGCTGTTCCGCCTCTACGACATTTCCGGCGGCCGCATCCTGATCGACGGCCAGGACATTCGCGAAATCACGCAGGCGAGCTTGCGAGCTTCCATCGGCATGGTGCCGCAGGACACCGTGCTGTTCAACGACACCATCCGCTACAACATCCGCTACGGCCGCTGGGACGCCAGCGATGCCGAGGTCGAGCAGGCGGCGCAACTGGCGCAGATCGACCATTTCATCCGCATGGCGCCGAAGGGTTACGAGACTCAGGTCGGGGAGCGCGGCCTGAAACTGTCCGGTGGTGAAAAACAACGGGTCGCGATCGCGCGCACCGTGTTGAAGGCGCCGCCGATCCTGGTGCTGGACGAGGCGACCTCCGCGCTTGACACCCACACCGAGCACGAAATCCAGGGTGCACTCGAGCGCGTGGCGAAGAATCGCACTTCACTGGTGATCGCCCATCGGCTCTCGACCATCGTCGGCGCCGACGAGATCATCGTGCTGGATCAGGGCCGCATCGCCGAGCGCGGCACCCACGCGAAACTGCTCGCGGAGGGGGGACTTTACGCCAGCATGTGGAACAGGCAGCGCGAGGCCGAGGCGGCGCGCGAGAAACTGGCCAGGATAGCCGATTCCGGCGAGGCGCCCAACCGGGAGCCGCCACCGGTCGCCGATGTCCTGACCACGCCTGCGGCGGCGGAGTGACCTTGTCTCAGGTCCCAACTCTGGCCTAAACAACACCACCGCGCGGGACGACCTGCGCCATCAACCCTGAGCGGCAGATAGCGATGTCCATTCTCGATTCGATCCAGCGTCAGATCCCGCCGATCCACAAGGAGGGTTATCCCTTCATCGGAGGCTTTGCGCTGGCAAGCCTCGTCCTGTTCTGGCTGTGGTCGCCTTTGGGGTGGATCGGCACCATCCTGACCGTGTGGTGCGCGCTGTTCTTCCGCGACCCCGTGCGCGTGACCCCGGTGCGCGAGGGGCTCGTGGTGTCGCCCGCCGACGGCCGCGTCTCGATGATCACCATGGCGCTGCCGCCGGCCGAGCTCGGGCTCGGCGACCGGCCGCTGCCGCGCATCTCGGTGTTCATGAGCGTGTTCAACTGCCACGTGAACCGCAGCCCGATTGCGGGCCGGGTGGACCGTATCGCCTACCGTCCCGGCCTGTTCATCAATGCCGAGCTGGACAAGGCGAGCGAGGACAATGAGCGCAACTCGCTGGCGATTACCACGCCGACGGCGCGGATCGGCGTGGTCCAGATCGCAGGGCTCGTCGCCAAGCGCATCGTCTGCTTCGTCAAAGAGGGGCAGGCGATCGGCGCGGGTGAGCGTTTCGGCCTGATCCGCTTCGGCTCGCGGCTCGACGTCTATCTGCCGCTGGGCACCAAAGCGCTGGTCTCGGAAGGCCAGACCGCGATCGCCGGCGAGACGATTCTGGCCGATCTCGCCGGAGACGACCCGAGCCGCGCCTACCGTTCCAATTAACCAATAAGTCGGCCCGGGGGGTCTTCCGCCGCAATGGCGGAGGGGAACGCGGCTTGCTATATCTCGCCCCAAGGTGAGGACGAGCCATGACGCCCTATGACTCTAGAGATCCTGATGTGCGCCGGCGGCGGTTCCGCCCGATTCCGGTGCGCATGCTGGTGCCCAACGTCATCACGCTGCTGGCGATCTGCGCCGGCCTGACCTCGATCCGGCTTTCGATCGAGGGCCGGATGTCGCTCGCGGTCTACGCCATCGTGTTCGCGGCGGCGCTCGACGGCATCGATGGCCGCATCGCGCGCATGATCAAGGGCCAGTCCAAGTTCGGCGCCGAGCTCGACAGCCTCGCCGACTTCGTCAATTTCGGCGTGGCGCCCGGCCTGATGCTGTATTTCTGGCAGCTGCACGAGCTCGGCAATGCCGGCTGGATTGCCGCCATGGTGTTCGCGATCTCCGGTGGCCTCCGCCTGGCGCGCTTCAATGCCACCATGGACGATCCCAACAAGCCGGCCTTTGCCGCCAATTTCTTCACTGGCGTGCCGGCGCCGGCCGGCGCGATCACGGTGCTGCTGCCGATTTATGTCGCGTTCCTCGATCTCGGCCGGCTGCCTGCGGCGGTGACGGCTGCCTATACGCTGCTGATCGCCTTCCTGATGGTGTCGCGCCTGCCGGTGTTCTCCGGCAAGACCAAGCGCATGCGCGTGCCGCCCGAACTGGTGCTGCCTGCGTTCGTCGCGGTGATCGTCTTCATCGCAATCCTGATCGCCTATCCCTGGCACGTGCTGTCGATCGGCACGGTGCTGTATCTCCTCGCTTTGCCGCTCGGCTATAAATCCTATCGCGACCAGGCGCGTGCGTTGGAAACCACCGCGCCCGCCGCAGGCGGAGTCTCGTCGCCGCCGTCGGCACCGACGCTGACAAACCTGTCGGAGCCGCCGCGCGACGACGACCGGCCCGACCGCTTGCACTGAACGGTAAGGCACCAAGCAGCAAGGCACTGGGCACCAAGCCCTTAAGCAGCAAGCCTTGAATATCTGCCATGAGGCGCCCTGAGTTGGGTTGAGACCCGATCTCGGCTATATCGCCTGGTGCCGGCGGCACCGCGCCAACAGCGGCCGCCAATCTGGGAGAGAACGCCGTGACCGATACCGCGACCGGGCCGCTGCCCGCTTCCGTCCTCGAAGCGCTGGGCCGCTATGACACGCCGACGATCTGCAATGCCATGGAGATCGTGGCGCCCGAGCGCCGGCTGATCGGCTACACCACCAGACCACTGGTCTGCCCATTTCCCGATCTGCCCCCGATCGTCGGCTACGCCCGCACGGTCGCGATTCGCTCGGTGCTGAAAAATTCGCTGCCGCCGGAAGAGCAGTCCAAGCGCCGCATCGACTATTACGAATATGTCGGTACCGGCTACGGTCCGCGCATCTCGGTGATCCAGGACATCGACGGTCCCGACGTCGGCTACGGTGCGTTCTGGGGCGAGGTGCAGAGCAATGTGCACAAGGCGCTCGGCTGTCTAGGCGTCATCACCGACGGCTCGATCCGCGACATTCCGCAATGGGCACCGGGCTTCCAGGCGCTGGCCGGCTCGATCGGCCCGTCGCATGCATGGGTGCATGCCGAGAGCTTTGGCGGTGAGGTGCGCGTCGCCGGCATGACCGTGAAGTCGGACGATTTGATCCACGCCGACCAGCACGGCGCCATCGTGATTCCGCACGATATCGCCGCAAAGCTGCCCGAAGCCGCCGAACTCTGTGGTCGCCGCGAGACGCCGATCCTCGAGATCGCCCGCAGCCCCGACTTCTCGCTGGAGAAGCTGAAGGCCGCGCTGAAGCGCTCGGCGGAGATTCACTAACGGCAGGACGGGGAGATCTACGGTTGCGACGCCGCTCGCTGGCTGCCCTTTTCCGTCAGGAACAGGGCAGCCTGGTCCGGCTCGTCGCGCAGCAGCGCAGCCAAACGGATCGCTCGCGCACGGACTTGAGTCACGGCCTTGAGTGATGGGTGCGGGCGACTCCGTATGGTTAGCAAAATGTTGAAATCCCTGTCGGCACTCGGCAAAAGCCGGCGCCTTTCAGCGCGCTGCGCCCGCCAGGCGCGTCGGCTCAACTTAACCTTTACGCGTCTTTAATCGCGGCTCACTAGGGTTTCCGATGCGGTTCGGGGTTGGGCCGCGCCATCGGCCAGGACGGCCGTTGTTGCGTTCGCGTTGGAGTCTCCCATGGATATCATGACGAGCATCGGGCTCGTGGCGGGCATTGTCGTCATCGCGACGATGATGCTGCTGGGCGGCGATCTCCACATGTTCGTTTCCGAGCATGCGATGATCATCATCTTCGGCGGCTCGACGGCCGCGACCATGATCCGCTTTCCGCTCTCGACGCTGATCCACGGCCTGCCGCTCGGCGCCAAGTTTGCCTTCACGATGAGCCGTCTGTCGGCGCACGATCTGGTCGACGAACTCGCCCGCATCGCCGAGATCGCCCGCAAGCAAGGGCCGGTGGGTTTGGAAAAAGTCGAGACCGACGAACCGTTCCTCGCCAAGGGCATTCGCTACGTCGCCGACGGCTACGACCTCGACTTCATTCGCGACAATCTCGAGCGCGACCGTGATAATTTTTTGATGCATCTGGATGAAGGCAGCAAGATCTACCGCGCCATCGGCGACTGCGCTCCGGCCTTCGGCATGGTCGGCACGCTGATCGGCATGGTGCAGATGTTCGCCAACATGACCGACCCGTCAAAGCTCGGCCCGTTCATGGCGACCGCGCTGCTCGCGACTCTCTACGGCGCACTGGTCGCCAACCTGTTCTGTACCCCGATCGCCGACAAGCTGCATGGCAAGCTCCTGGACGAAGAGACCAACCGCACGCTGATCATCGACGGCATCCTGATGATCCGCGACTCCAAGAGCCCGACGCTGGTCCGCGAAATGCTGCTGGCCTATCTGCCCGAGAAGCACCGCCACGCTGAAGGCGAGCCGGTGCCGGCCTGAGGCCGCCCGCCGGGATTTGAGAGATGGCCAAGAAGAAGCGCGGCGATTCACACGGAGGCGGTCACGGCTGGTTCGTGACCTTCGCCGACCTGATGGGCCTGATGATGAGCTTCTTCGTGATGCTCGTCGCGTTCTCGACCCAGGATGCCAACAAGCTGAAGGTCGTCGCAGGCTCCATGCGCGACGCCTTTGGTGTCCAGACCGAAGCGCGCTATTCCGGCATCGTCGAGTCCGACGGCCTGCCGACCCGTCCTCGGCTGAAGAACGTCGATCACATTCAGCCTGAGGACTCCTCCAACACGCCGACGCCGGACCAGGAGGATCGTGACCGCACCTCGGGCGCGAAGATCAAGGTCGACCGGAATTTTGCGCTGGCGGCGGCCTCGCTGCGCCAGGCGTTGCAGGACATGCCGGAACTGACCGAGATGTCCAAGCACATCATGTTCGAGGAGACCAAGCAGGGTCTCAACCTCGAGATCGTGGACCAGGACGGCCGCTCGATGTTCGCCGACGGCTCCAAGGTGCCCTATGACCGCACCCGGCGCCTGATCGAGAAGCTCGCTGTCCCGCTCAAGGCGACGCCGCTCCGCGTCTCCATCGCCGGCCACACCGCGGCTGGATTCGTGCCGACCCGCAGCGACTACGGCGCCTTCGACCTGTCGGCCGACCGCGCCAATGCCGTGCGTCAGATCCTCGAACGCGAGGGCCTGCCGGGAGCCCATGTCTTCGCCGTCGCCGGCAAGGCGGACACCCAGCCGCTGTTTCCGGACGATCCCTCGCTCGCGGCCAACCGGCGGGTGACCATCACCCTCATGCGCGAAGATCCGCCGCTGCCGCCGAATCTGAAGCCGTAGCGCGCATTCGACCGCAGTGGACCCTATTTCGCGCGAAGAAAGCGCGACAAAACAAGGATGTAGAGCCAATTCCCCGTCAATCGGGACGGAAAGGCTCAGGGCTCTTGTGCCACCATCTTACCTGAGGCATGTCGTCGCGTGGGCGACGACCGTTGCTGCGGCGTCACAGCATCTGGCCCGGCGCCTGCTATGGTGATGTGCCGATTGACAGGGGCGCCGGAACCGTCAAAAGGCGCCGGATCAATTCTCGGGCAGAAGCGTTCCAGTTTCATATGACGGCGACCATCACATCGACCGAAGCTCCGGACGGGCCGGTCACCTCGGGTTTCTGGGGCCTGACGCTCGGGAGCATCGGCGTCGTCTTCGGCGACATCGGCACGTCGCCGCTCTACGCATTCCACGAGGCCGTCAGGGGCGCGGCCCATGGCCAGCCGGTCTCGCGCGTCATGGTGCTCGGCGTGCTCTCGCTGATCCTCTGGGCGCTGCTGATCGTCGTCACCGCCAAATACGTGCTGCTGCTGCTGCGCGCCGACAACAACGGGGAGGGCGGCACCCTTTCCCTCATGGCGCTCGGCCAGCGCGCGCTCGGGCGGCGGAGCTGGTTCCTGATGGCCCTCGGCGTGGTCGGCGCCTCCATGTTCATCGGCGATTCCATGATCACGCCGGCGATCTCGGTGCTGTCGGCGGTCGAGGGTCTGAAGCTCGCAACGCCGGCCTTCGAGCACTATGTGGTTCCTCTGACCGTTCTCATCCTGGCGCTGCTGTTCGCGGTCCAGAGCAAGGGTACGGCGCTGGTGGCCTCGGCCTTCGGGCCGGTGATGGTCGTCTGGTTCACCGTTCTTGCCGTGTTGGGCGTCGTTCACATCGCCGACGATCCGTCGGTGCTGGCGGCGATCAATCCCTATTACGCGCTGCAATTCCTGCTGTCGCACGGCACGATCGGCCTGGTGACATTGGGCGCGGTGTTCCTGGCGGTGACCGGCGGCGAGGCGCTCTACGCAGATCTCGGCCATTTCGGCCGCAAGCCCATCCAGTCAGCCTGGATGTTCTTCGTGCTGCCCTCGCTCCTGATCAACTATTTCGGGCAGGGCGCGCTGGTGCTGTCCGATCCCAGCGCGATCGAGCACTCGTTCTATCGCATGGTGCCCGAGCATTTCGTGCTGCCGCTGGTTGGCCTTGCGACCGCGGCGACCGTGATCGCCAGCCAGGCCGTGATCACCGGGGCGTATTCGCTGGTCTATCAGGCGGTGCAGCTCGGCCTGCTGCCGCGCTTCGAGGTGCGCTTCACCTCGGAAACCCACGCCGGGCAGATCTATCTGCCGCGCGTGAACCGGCTGCTCCTGATCGGCGTAATGATGCTGGTGCTGTTGTTCCACAGCTCCAGCAATCTGGCGTCGGCCTACGGTATCGCGGTCTCCACCACCATGGTCGCCGACGGGATCATGGGCTTCATCGTGATCTGGAAATTGTGGAACTGGCGCGCCGCGACGGCCGCAGCCGTGATCCTGCCCTTCGTCGTGGTCGACCTGAGCTTCTTCAGCGCGAATCTTCTGAAGCTGCTCGAAGGCGCCTGGGTGCCGCTGCTGTTTGGCGCGGCCATGGCCGGGACCATCTGGACCTGGCGGCGAGGGTCGGGGATCCTGATCCAGAAAACGCGCCGCATCGAGGTGCCGCTGGACGATCTGATCCGGAGCCTGGAGAAGCGGCCGCCGCACATCGTCAAGGGCACCGCGGTGTTCCTGACCAGCGATCCCTCCTTCGTGCCGACCGCGCTGTTGCACAATCTCAAGCACAACAAGGTGCTGCACGAGCACAACGTGGTCCTGACCATCGAGACCGCGCATACGCCGCGGGTCGATCTGTCGGAGCGTTTCCGGATGGAGAAGATCAGCGACAAGTTCTTCAAGGTCCGCCTTCGCTTCGGCTACATGGAGCAGCCGAACGTGCCCAAGGCGCTCGCGATCGCGCGCAAGCAGGGCTGGCAGTTCGATATCATGTCGACCTCGTTCTTCGTGTCGCGGCGCTCGCTGAAGGCTTCGGCCCAGTCCGGTATGCCGCTTTGGCAGGACCATTTGTTCATCGCGCTGAGTCGGTCCGCCAACGACGCTACCGACTATTTCCAGATTCCCACCGGGCGAGTGGTTGAAGTCGGAACCCAGGTCACCATCTAAACGTCGATCGGCGAAGGCATGCAAAATTGCATGCCAAAGCCCCGAAATCGGGCTAGGCTATGCCGCCAGCGCAAGCCTATAAGCCGCGCGCCCTTCTGCCGTTGTGCAGTGAAGCATTTTTAGAGGCCATCAGGCTCTCCCATGACAAGTGATGTAGCGATTTCCGCCCCGGAAACGGCGGCGGCCAATGGGCATGGCGATGCCCACACCACCGCCGGTTTCGGTGCGCTGACGCTCGGCAGCATCGGCGTCGTCTACGGCGATATCGGCACCAGTCCGCTCTATGCGTTCCGCGAGGCGGTCATGGCGGCTTCCGGCGCGGAGGGCGTGCCGACGCCGGCGGCGGTGCTCGGCGTGCTCTCCCTGATCCTGTGGGCGCTCATCGTCGTGGTGACGCTCAAATACGTCGTGATCCTGCTGCGTGCCGACAACAACGGCGAGGGCGGCACGCTGGCGCTGATGGCGCTGGCCCAGCGCGCAGTCGGCACCCGCGGAACAACCATCGTCCTGCTCGGCATCATTTCCGGCGCCCTGTTCTACGGCGACGCCGTGATCACGCCGGCGCTCTCGGTGCTGTCGGCGATCGAAGGCATGAAGGACGTCACCCTGCACTTCGAGCCCTACATCGTACCGCTGACCGTGATCATCCTGGTCGGTCTGTTTGCCGTGCAGTCCCGTGGCACCGCTCGCGTCGCCGCCTTCTTCGGGCCGATCATGTGCGTCTGGTTCGCTGTGATCGCGATCGCGGCGATCCACCCGATCATCGAGCAGCCGCAGGTGCTGTTCGCACTGAACCCGCTCTACGCCGTGTCCTTTATGATCCACCACGGCATCATCGGTTTCGTGACGCTCGGCGCAGTGTTCCTGGCGGTCACCGGCGCCGAGGCGCTCTATGCCGACCTCGGCCATTTCGGCAAGCGGCCGATCCAGACGGCCTGGCTGTTCATCGTGCTACCGTCGCTGGCATTGAACTATCTGGGGCAGGGCGCCCTCGTGCTCGGCGACCCCGGTGCGATCGTGAGCCCGTTCTTCCAGCTCTTCCCGCAAGGTTTTTTCCGCGGCTGCATGGTCGTGCTGGCGACCGCCGCAACTGTCATCGCGAGCCAAGCGGTCATCACCGGTGCCTATTCGCTGACGCGCCAGGCGATCCAGCTCGGTCTGTTGCCGCGCTTTGAAATTCGCCATACCTCTGAAGCCCATTCGGGCCAGATCTTCATCCCGCGCATCAACCAGCTCCTGCTGGTCGCGGTGGTCCTGCTCGTGCTGCTGTTCCGCTCTTCCACCGCGCTGGCGTCGGCCTATGGCATCTCCGTCACCGGGACCATGGTGGTCACGGCGATGATGGGTTTTGTGGTGATCTGGAAGGTCTGGAAATGGTCGCCGTTCACGGCCGCCGCCCTGATCGCGCCGTTCCTGTTCCTCGACCTGACTTTCCTCGCCGCCAATCTGCTCAAGGTGTTCGAGGGCGGCTGGGTGCCACTGGCGCTCGGCGCAGTCATGATCATGATGATGTACACGTGGCGGCGCGGCAGCCGGCTGCTGTTCGAGAAGTCGCGCAAGCTCGAATTCCCGCTCGCCGACCTCGTCGCGATGCTGGAGAAGCGGCCGCCGCAGCGCGTGCCCGGCACCGCCGTGTTCCTGACCTCGGACCCCCTCAGCGCGCCGACCGCGCTGATGCATAGTCTGAAGCACTACAAGGTGCTGCACGAGAAGAACGTCATCCTCACCATCGAGACCGCACAGACCCCGCGGATCGATCCGGCCGAGCGGGTGAAGCTGGAACAGATCTCGCCGACCTTCTCCAAGGTGACGCTGAAGTTCGGCTTCATGGAATCGCCCAACGTGCCGAAGTCGCTGGCGATCGCACGCAAGCTCGGCTGGCAGTTCGACATCATGTCGACCTCGTTCTTCCTGTCGCGGAGGGCGCTCAAGCCGGCCGCCCATTCCGGCATGCCGCGCTGGCAGGACCGGCTGTTCATCTCGCTCAGCCGTTCCGCCAACGACGCCACCGACTATTTCCAGATCCCCTCTGGCCGCGTCGTCGAGGTCGGCACCCAGGTCACTATCTAAAGTGACGATCTGATCCTCCGTTTGAAGGTCGCGCTTCAAGTTGCTGCGATTTAGCTTTAACTTGCGCAAGGCAGCTCAAGCCTTTGTAGCGCTTGATTTTCACCGGCCGAGAGGCGAGGTTGCCGGCCGCCGGGATCGCCCCGGCAGCGGCCCGCGACGTTGGAGGATGATGTGGCAAATCAAGTACAGGATCTGACCCCGGACGAGGTCTCCAAGGGTGTCGCGGAAGGGCGCTATCTCCTCGTCGACGTGCGCGAGCCGAACGAGGTCGAGGCTGAGGCCTATCCCTACGGCGTGGTCGTGCCGCTCTCGACCTTCGATCCCAAGGCGATCCCCGATCCCGCCGGCAAGGAGGTCGTGTTCGCCTGCCGCTCGGGCAAGCGTTCGGTGACGGCCTCGCTGGCGGCGCAGGCGGCGGGCCTGCCCTACGACAAGCATCTGGCCGGCGGCATGCTGGGCTGGAAGGCGGCGGGTCTTCCCAGCAAGGTCGGCGGCTGACCCCGCCGATGTCCAAGAGCTCGTCCCTCAACAAGGTCTTCGCGGACCTTCCCGTCACCATCTTTGAGGCAATGTCGCAGGCCGCACGCGACAATGCTGCCATCAATCTCGGGCAGGGCTTTCCCGACGATCCCGGGCCCGAGGACATCCGCCGCGCCGCGGCCGAGGCCTCGCTGAACGGCTACAATCAGTACCCGTCGATGATGGGCCTGCCGGAGCTGCGCCAGGCGATCGCGACCCATTACGGCCACTGGCATGGCCTCGAGCTCGATCCGATGAGCGAGGTGATGGTGACCTCCGGCGGCACCGAGGCCCTGACCTCGGCCATCCTCGCCGTCGTCCAGCCCGGCGACGAGGTGGTGTGCTTCCAGCCGGTGTACGATTCCTACCTGCCGATCATCCGCCAGGCCGGCGGCATTCCGCGCCTGGTCCGGCTCGAGCCGCCGCATTGGCGGCTGAATGAGGACATGCTGAAAAGCGTCTTCAATTCAAAGACCAAGGCGGTGCTCTTCAACAATCCCCTGAATCCGTCCGCGGTGGTGTTTCCGCGCGAGGACCTCGAGCTTTTGGCGCGCTACTGCCAGGAGTTCGACGTGATCGCGATCTGCGACGAGGTCTGGGAGCACGTCACTTTCGACGAGCACAAGCACATCCCGCTGATCACCATCCGCGGCATGCGGGATCGCACCATCAAGGTCGGCTCGGCCGGCAAGATCTTCTCGCTGACGGGCTGGAAGATCGGCTTCGTCTGCGCCGCGCCGCCGCTGCTACGCGTTGCCGCCAAGGTGCACCAGTTCCTGACCTTCACCACCGCGCCGAACCTCCAGGCCGCCGTCGCCTACGGCCTCGGCAAGCCGGACGAGTATTTCCTGTCGATGCGCAAGGACCTGGCGCGGAGCAGGGACCGCCTCGCCAAGGGACTGGAGAGCCTCGGCTTCCCGGTGCTGAAGTCGCAGGGCACCTACTTCCTCACGGTCGACCTGTCGCCGCTCGGGCTGAACGAGAGCGACACCGAGTTCTGCTGGCGGATCGTGAAGGACTACAAGGTTGCGGCAATCCCGGTGTCGGCCTTCTACGAGCAGGACCCTGTGACCTCGGTGGTGCGCTTCTGCTTTGCCAAGAAGGACGAGACGCTCGACACCGCGCTGGAGCGGCTGTCGGATGCGGTGCGCGGGCGCAAGAGGTAGGGAGATGACGAACGTCAGCCGCTTTGGTTTTGGCCTCGCGATCGCCGCCGCGCTGACGTTGCTCTCCGCTCCCGCCGGGGCCGAGGAGCGGGTCGTCAACTTCTACAATTGGTCGAACTACGTGGCGCCCGATGTCCTCGAGGCCTTCACCAGGGAGACCGGCATCAAGGTGGTCTACGACACGTTTGACGCCAACGAGACGCTGGAGACGCGCCTGATGGCTGGCAAGTCCGGCTATGACGTCGTGGTGCCGACCGCCTATTTTCTCCAGCGCCAGATCAAGGCCAACATCCTCCAGAAGCTCGACAAGTCGAAGCTGCCGAACCTGGCCAATGCCTGGCCGGTGGTGACCGAACGTCTCGCGATCTACGACCCCGGCAATGTCTACGCCGCCAATTACATGTGGGGCACGACGGGCATCGGCTACAACGTCGCCAAGCTGAAGCAGATTCTCGGAGCGGATGCGAAGATCGACAGCTGGGACATCGTGTTCAAGCCGGAGAACCTCGCGAAATTCAAGGATTGCGGCGTCCACATGCTGGATTCCGCCGACGACATCTTTCCAGCGGCGTTGAACTATCTCGGGCTCGATCCGAACTCGACCAAGCAGGCCGACCTCGACAAGGCCGCCGATGTCGTCGCCAAGGTCCGGCCTGCCGTGCGCAAGTTTCATTCGTCCGAATATCTGAGCGCGCTTGCCACGGGCGAGATCTGCTTCGTGGTCGGCTGGTCCGGCGACATCATGCAGGCCCGCGCCCGCGCTGCCGAAGCCAAAAGCGGCATCGAGATCGGCTACGCCATCCCGAAGGAGGGCGCGCAGATGTTCTTCGACAATCTCGCAATCCCTGCGGATGCCAGGAACGTCAAGGAAGCCTACGAGCTGATCAACTATCTCTACCGTCCGGACGTGGCCGCCAAAAACACGGACTTCCTATCCTACGCCAACGGCAATTTCGCCAGCCAGAAGCTGGTCGACCCGAAGATCCTGAACGACAAGAATATCTATCCGGACGAGGCAACGCTCGCAAAGCTGTTCGTCATCACGGCGCGCGAGCCGGCGACGCAGCGGGTCATCAACCGGCTGTGGACCAAGGTGAAGACGGGGCGGTAACGACTGTCCGCTACCGCCACCTTCGGTGCAGCCACAACCACTGCTCCGGATGCTCCCGGACCCAGCCTTCCACTACGCTCGTGATCGCCTGGGTGGTGCCCTGGATGTCGATCTTGCCGTCGGCGTCGCGCACCGGCTGGACCTCTTCGGTGATCTCGGCGGTGAAGCGGCCGCCGGGCAGGCGGATGACGCGGACGCCGTGGATCGGGCATTCGACCTGGCGCAACAGGCGCGCCAACATCGGATTGGCGCGGGTCTTGCGGCCGAAGAAGGTGACCTCGACGCCGCCGGTCAGATACTGGTCGATCAGCATCGCGACGTGCTTGCCGTCCTTGAGCGCCTGCGCGAGCCGCAGCGGCGCGTCGCGCCCTGCCGGGATCAGCGTGCCCATGTTAACCTGGCGCATCTCCTGGATGATGCGGTCGGCGGACGCGATATTCGGGCGGCGGTAGAGGATCGCCGCATCGAGCCCGTGTGCGACGGCGGCAAGCGCCGGCAATTCCCAATTGGCCAGATGCGCGGCGAAGATCAGCGCCGGCTTGCCGTCGTCGCGGATCTGATCGAACAGCTCGATGCTGCGGCTGGGCAGTTCGATCCGACTGTTTTCCGGATGATCGCGGTCGTAATCCCAGACATGGTCCATATGAGCGAATTCGGCGCCGACGCGGCCGAGATTGTCCCACACGCCCATCAGAATGCTTTCGATCTCTTCGGGCGATTTCTCCGGAAAGGCTGCACTGAGGTTGGCGCGGCCGATGCGGTGCTCGCGAAGGCGCGGACCGATCGTCTTGGTGACGCGCGCGAAAAAGTCCGAGGTCTTGGCCGGATCGAAATAACGCGTGGTGCGCAACATGCCGACGGTGGCAGCGCCGATCAGGCCTCCACCGATCGACTTGGCCGTCTCCCGCGCGCGGGCCTTCGTCCTCGCAGGAAGCAGCGCCATGCGTCCGGTCAGGCCGGTTCGCGGGTCAGGATCAGCGAGGCGTTCTGGCCGCCGAAGCCGAACGAATTCGACATCACCGCGGTGACGCGGGCATCGCGTGCCTTGTTGCCGACGACGTCGAACAGGATCGTGGGATCCGGATTGTCGTAGTTGATCGTCGGCGGGATGCGCTGATGCTCCAGCGTCAGCAGCGAGAAGATTGCCTCGACTGCGCCGGCGGCCGAGATGGTGTGGCCGACCATCGACTTGTTGGAGGTGACCGGAATCTTCGAGACGAGATCGCCGAACACGGCCGATGTCGTATTGTACTCCATCTTGTCGTTCTCGGGCGTCGCGGTGCCGTGCGCGTTGATGTGGTCGATCTGGTCCGGCGTCATGCCGGCATCGGCCAGCGTCTTGTTCATGCAGCCGATGATCGGCTTGCCGTCGGGCGACGAGCGGGTGCGATGGAAGGAATCGGTGAGCTCGCCGCAGCCGGCGATCACACCGAGGATTTTTGCCCCGCGTGCGGTGGCGGCTTCATAGCTTTCGAGCACCAGCGCACCTGCGCCTTCGGCCATGACAAAACCGTCGCGGTTCTTGGAGAAGGGACGGGAGGCCGCCTGCGGCGGATCGTTCTGGGTCGACAACGCCGAGAGCAGCGAGAAGCGCACCAGCGCCTCCGGGTTCACGGTGCCGTCGGTCGCCACGCACAGCGCGGCATCGGTTTCGCCGCGGCGGATCGCCTCGACGCCGAGCTGGATCGAGGTCGCGCCGGACGCGCAGGCCGTCGACAGCGAGATCGGCGAGCCCTTGGTGCCGAAGGTCTCGGCGAGGTAGGCCGCGACCGAACCGAACATGAAGCGGTGGTGATAGGCGCTGTACTTGCCGCCGCCGGAGATGCGCAGAAGATCGTCGTAATTGAAGTCGAGCTTACCGACGGCGCGGCCGAGCTCGCGGCGCTGCGGCCATTCGACTTCGACAGGTGCGACCGCAAGGAAGAGAGGACCCGGGAAATCCGCCTTGGCGCCGATGCCGGCCTGGTCCAGCGCTTCCTGCGTCACCAGTTCGGCCATCCGCTCGGACAGGCCGGTAGAGGAGAACGGATCGACGCTGACGAAATCCACCGTGCCGGCCATCGTGGTTTTCAAGCCGTCGACTGGAAAGCGCGTGATGGTGCGGATGCCGGATTCGCCGGCGACGAGCTTCGCCCAATTGTCGGTCTTGCCGTTGCCGAGCGAGGTCATGATGCCCATGCCGGTGACGACGACGACGGGACGCCCGAGTTTGTCGCGTGGTGCAGTCATGTCGATCCCCGCTTGAGCTGGAGCATGATTCGAAAAAGCGTGACGCGATTTTCCGAGAAGATCATGCCCAAACAATAACCTGCCAAAGCGCAACGCGCTCTAGCTTACCGCCTCGACCAGCGCCATGCCTTCGCCGCGCCAGTGTCCGGCCCCCACCACCACAATCTGGGTGGGCGCTCCCTGCATTTCAATCTCGGTGCCCGTGGAATCGTTCGGCGGAAACAGCGCGCCGCGAGAGATCGACAGCGCGGCGAGCGCGATACCGAGCGGGAATTGCGTCTCCATGGTGTGGCCGAACATCGTGCCGGTCGAGCGCACCGGGAACTCGGCGTGGCCCTTCAGGAAGCCGCGCTCTTCTGATGTCGCCGGCTCAGCGCCGGTCGCACCGGATATGATCGCGCCCTTGCCGTCGCGCTTCGGCAACTTTGCCCAAAGCTTCTCCAGCGTCGCGGCCATGTCGCCGGGGGTCTTGCGCCGGGCGAGGTCGGCAACGACGCTCGAGAGCTTCGCGAACGGCTTGGCACCGCGCGCTTCCGCATGCGCCTTGGACTCCAGCACCAGAAACGCGCCAGCCGAGCCGAGCGCGAAGCCGGCGTTGTCCTCGCGCGCCCACACGGATGCGAACTTGTCCTTGAGATTGAAGTCGCCGAATTCGTAGAGGACCATCAGGTCCTTGCGCTCGCCATTGTGCGAGCCGCCGATCAACGCGATGTCGCTCTCGCCCGAGGCGATGCGCGACAATGCAATGCGGGCGGCATCGGCGCCGGCAACCTCTTCACCCATGAAGGTGCGCGAGGTGCCGCCAATGCCATGCACGATGGCGATGTTGCCGGCGAGCAGGTTGGAGAGCTGGGCCAGGAACAGCGTCGGCCTGAGATCGCTCATCAGCCGTTCGTTGAGGAAGCCGGGCGCGTTGGCACCCTTGGCCTCAGCCGTGAGCACGCCGGTGTCGACGTTGAGATCGCGCTCGCCGCCGCCGGCGGCGACCACCATGTCGATCTTCGAAAGGATATCCTTGTTGCCCTTGATCCCGGCGGAGTCGAGCGCAAGCCCGGCCGCATAGGTGCCGATGCGCTGCCAGGCTTCCATCTGGCGCTGGTCGCCCTTCTTCGGGATTTGGCTGTCGAAGGTAACAGGCATCAGGGGGTGCACGATGTAGGGCGCAAAGCCCTTCTCGTCGACATTGATGCGCTTCTCCTGAAGCGCGGCCCAGTTGGCGTCCAGGCCCTCACCGAGCGAGGTGGCCAAGCCAATGCCGGTGATCCAGACTTCCGTCTGGGCGGGCTTCGAAGCAGTCTCGGTCATGGCGATACGGCCTGTTGCGGAAAGCCGACGCGTTTGGCGATCGCGTCCATGTGGGCGCGCATATCCGCATGGGGAAAGGGAATCTGCGTGAAGGTCAGCGTCGAATTCGCGCGCAGCTTGCCGCCGACCTTGATCTTGGCTTCGGTCACGGCGTAGCCCGAGCCCTGATGGGCCAGGCTCGCCTCGATGCTCATGAGATCGCCGGGGAAGACCGAGCCGCGGACCTTGGCCTCCTTAACGGCGGCCAGGATCGGCATGCGCTCGAATTTGAGCACGCCAAGCTGAAGCCAGCCAGAGGCTTGCGCCATCGATTCGATCAGGAGCACGCCGGGCATCAGGGGATAGCCCGGGAAGTGCCCCTCGAAGATGGTGCTCTCCATCGGGACCTGAGCCTCGACGACAATCGTCTTCGCGTCGACGTTGAGGTCGACGACGCGATCTATCATGTGGAAGTATTCGAGTTGCATGACCGCGCGCTTAGGCGCTCGCGCCCTTGGCCGCAACCAGTTCGTCGATGCGCGCGCACAGGTTTTTCAGCACGAAATACTGCTCGGTGGTCGCTTTGCCGTCGTTGACCTCCTGGGTCCACTTTTCCAGCGGCAGCTTGATACCGAACTGCTTGTCGATCGCGAACGCGATGTCCAGGAAATCGAGGCTGTCGATGCCGAGGTCATCGATGGCATGGCTATCCGGCGTGATCGTGTCGCGCGGGATGTCGCAGGTTTCAGCGATGATCGTAGCGACCTGATCGAATGTGGAGGACATCACTAAGCCTTTGATATATTGCAGTTGTTTGTCGGATTTTCCAGAGTGGAACGGTGGGTGGGCATCGCGCCCCGATGACGCCCTCAACCCCCCTCTGGCCGGGTCGAAAGCCCGTATATCGGAGCGCCGCCCTGAGTTCAATGGAGCCGGCGGGTGTGGGGACAGGGCTGGGGATGCCCGGCTGAGCCGTTTCCCCCGAAGGACCGTCGGCGGGCCTCGCCAGACGTCTTGCCCTGCCAGATGTTTTGCCTACTAGACGCTTGCCTTAGATGTGCGGCGTCGTGATCTTGACGCAGTCGCGGCGGCCCATCAGCACGCAATCCTGGGTCCGGCGCAGGTCGGCGATGCTCACCGCGAGCCAGATCCCGATCGCGGTCAGTGCGATGGTGAAGGCCAGCGCCGCGATATTCGCGAGCATGCGATGGCGGAAATCGTCCGGTTCAGTGCGGGGTTGCTCGTAGCGCGACAGGTCGAGCGGCTCGGGCGCGACGCGCAATTGCTGCACGCTAGCGTTGCCGCGGTAGCCCGTCGGGGAAGGCGAGGTGCGCGGCCTGAACTGGAGCACCCGGTGCTCGTCATCCGAGCTTATGGGCCGCTGGGTTGTCATGGTGCAGGGATCACTCCGAAGCAGCAATTTTTAGATAGCATACGTGGTGAACGCGTTGCAGAAAATCTTCTCAACGCGCACGTGCATTGCGCGTTCGCACTATCTTGCAGGGTTGCGAAGGAAGGACCGTGGAACCGTGGTCGTTCCGGGCCTGCAGAGGGTGCGATGCAATATCTCCGCCCAGCCGAATGCATTGCCGGCACGATGCCCATGGCATAGTCCAGGGAACCTGACCACGCAGCTGCAACCATGTTAAAGGCGTTTCGACCATGACCAATCCGCGCGAACCGAGAGTGCATCCGGTGTCGATCCTGTCGCTGCGGCCGACGCAGATGACGGTCGGAATGCGCGAGGTCAAGGAGAAGCGCAAGCGCTGGCGCGAGCACGACAAGAAGAAGCAGGCCGATCTGCTCGGCAAGCACATGATCCCCGTCGTGCATGGCCCTGACGAGCGCTATTACGTGATCGACCATCATCATCTCGGTCGCGCGCTGCACGACGAGGGCGTCAAGGAGGTGCTGGTCACCATCGTCGGCGACCTCAGGATGGTCGAGCGCGAAGCGTTCTGGGGCGTGATGGACAACAAGCGCTGGGTTTACCCCTACGATGCCAAGGGCGAACGGCGACCGTTCCGCGATTTGCCCAAATCCGTCGTCGATCTCAAGGACGATCCCTTCCGGAGTCTTGCCGGCGAGTTGCGCCGCATGGGCGGCTTCGCCAAGGACACCACGCCGTTCTCCGAATTCCTGTGGGCCGATTATCTGCGCCGAAAGTTGTCGCGCAAGGCTGTGGATGCCAATTTTGACAAGGCGCTCGAGAAGGCGATGTCCTCAGCCAAGAGCAAGGACGCGATCTATCTGCCCGGCTGGTGCGGTCCGGCTGACGATGATTAGGCGCCACGCTCACGTCAGTACGGCATGTGGGTCCGCAAACCGGATCTGATCACAGCCTCTTGAGCGAAACCATCTTCCGTCCGCGCGAAGCAGTGCTGAAACAAAGCCGTGCCATCTGTGGGATTGCCGAGCTCACACAGGAGGCCGAAATGCGCCGTCTGGTTTTCACCGTTGCCCTGCTCGTGGTCGCTTCAGCCGGGATATCGGCGTCGTTTGCCGCAGTACACCATGCCAAGACGTTGACGTTTTCCGAGCGCTTTGCCCCGGCGCTCGAGTTGATGGCGAAGCATTAGGACAGATCTCCGCCAGTTCAACCAGCAGCCTCGCGATCGATTTTGCGCAGCCGCACAAAGGCGGCCCAGGCCCGCGGATAATCCTTGTCCGTGGGATCGATCGCAAGTAGCGCGCGGCACGCTTCCTTGATCTCCTCAGGCGAAGGACGCTTGGCCGGAGTCCCGGATGACTTGGCTTGCTCCCATCGACCCTCGATATCTTTCGCGAAAGCCAGGGCCTCGGCGCTGGTCCGTTTCTGCGTCGATTTCGTCAGCGGATCGTCCGAGAGGAAATTCGGCCATGCGGCCGGCGGCTGGTCGGCACGCCACGTCAGTTCATCTGCTTGTCGCGCCTCCACGCCCGAACCTGAATGCTGCGCTGCTGGCGCCCATCCTGCCCCTGCTGAGGCTGCCGAACCCGACGAGCCGGCTGATCTCCGCGCGACCGCCGAACCTGGCGCGACCGCCGCGGTCTGTCCGGCGAGCTGGCCAAGCTGTTGTTCCATCGTTCCGCCGCTGGACTTGGGGATGATTTTTTCGACGGTCTTGATCATCGACAGCGCGCCTGGCGATATCAGCGTGTTCTGGTCGGCAATTTTGTCCTCGGCCGCGCCCGGGCAGGGCTTGTAAGCAGAGCGCTGCGACGTCATCCGGCCGTCGTCGTCGATACGGGCAAAATCGATCGCGACGGTGTAAACGAACGCGGCCTCGACATACTGCCTCTCCTTGTCCATCGCCTTTACAGAGCCGCATACGTATTTTGCATGATCTGCGTCGATCGTTCGCAGGCCGTTGAAGTGAGCTGAATTCGGCGCAATGAGGCCGCGCAAGACGGCAGCCCGCGCCTTGCCATGCTCCGATTCGAACATGCTCCATATCTCGTTCGCGTTGATGATCTCCGGCTGATAGTTCCATGCGTATCCGGCCGCGAAGAATGCCGTTCCTATACAGGTCGCGATAACAAATGCCCGCACGTTCATGAGAAGCCCCTCGACAGGCACGACTCATCAGCGTCTCCGGTGACGGAAACTGCGCAAGTTGTGCCAAAGCGATTGTGCTAGTTGGGGGTGAGATTCTTAATTAAACGTGTGCGATTGCGAAAACATAGAGTTCCCGTAAAGCGGGAACTCATCCGCTGCATTTGTCGGTGATGCGTTCCTTCCGCGCTCGCGGCGGGCGCTCATTTCTTCGGCAGCCGCCCCATCAGATAGAATTCGTCATTCGGCCGCATGCCGGTGAAATTCGCCAACCGGTTCGACAGTGCGAAGAAGGCGGAGATTGCGGCGATGTCCCAGATGTCGTCGTCGCTGAACCCATGCGGCGCGAGCGCGGTGAAATCGTCCTCGGAAATCCGCTGCGCATCGGCCGAGACCTTCATCGCGAAGTCGAGCATCGCCTTTTGCCGCGGCGTGATGTCGGCCTTGCGGTAGTTCGTGGCGATCTGGTCGGCGATCAGCGGGTTCTTGGCGCGGATGCGCAGGATCGCGCCATGCGCGATCACGCAATACTGGCACTGATTGGCTGCCGAGGTCGCGACCACGATCATCTCGCGTTCGGCCTTGGTGAGGCCGCCGTCCTTCTCCATCAGTGCGTCGTGATAGGCGAAGAAGGCACGGAACTCGTCCGGGCGGTAGGCCAGCGTCAAGAACACGTTCGGCACGAAGCCGCTCTTCTCCTGCACGGCGAGGAGACGTGTGCGGATGTCGTCGGGGAGCGCATCGAGGGCGGGAGCGGCGAAGCGTTGCGCAGGCTTTGTCATGGGCATGGATTCCGGCTTGGGGCCGGCAACCATAGTCGATGCCGGCGCCATGCTCAACGTGACGCCAAGCTCGTAATGCCGGGGCTGGAAAACGCGCGTTGCTTTACCGCAGCGGCTTCTTCAGCAGCGAGAAGCGGTCCGGATCCAACCCCATCGACGGTTGCAGCATCGGGGCTTCGACGTTGGAGAGCGTCTTCGCGGGCGGCGCCGAGAACACCGGATCGTTCGGCACGTCGCGCTGCGAGGTGGCACCGCGCCAGCGCTCGAGCACGGCGCCGACGAAATGCATGTCGTGACCGGAGGTGACGGACGGCACGCTGCTGATGGTGGCTTCGCCGCGCGGCAATTGATGCGGCGGCACCTCCTTGAAGCGCAGCCGCGTCGGCAGCGCGACACCTTCGCCGAAGGCCAGCACTTCGCGGGTGCCGAGCGAGGGCACGAACGAGAGCAGATTCGCGGCCGCATCCGACACCGCGGCGCGCAGCAGCGCCTGGTCGCGCTCGTTGGCAAGACGCATCGTGAACAGCGTGTTGCACTGGGAGATGATGGTGGCGTCGAGCTCGGCCGGACGCTGGGTGATGAGGCCAAGATAGACGCCGTATTTGCGGCCTTCCTTGGCGATGCGCGACACCGCCTTGCGGGTCGGTCCGAAGCCGACATTGCGATCGGCGGAGGCGTAGCGGTGAGCCTCTTCGCAGACGAACAGCATTGGCGAAACGCCGTCGCTCCACAGGCCGAAGTCGAACGCCATGCGGCAGAGCACCGAGACGACGGAATCGATGACCTCGGCCGGGAAGCCGGCGAGCTGCATCACCGTCATCGGCTTGCCGTTGGCCGGCAGGCGGAACAGATGGCTGATCACCTCGGCCATGGTGTCACCGCCGACATTGGCGTTGTCGAACATGAAGGCGTAGCGCGGGTCGTTGCGGACCGCCTCGATGCGGGAGATCAGCTTGTGATAGATGATGCGCGAGGAGCGGTTCTCGAGCTTGCCCATGCGCTCGTCGATCAGCGACATCAGATCGACCAGCCGATAGGGCACCGGCGTATCGACGGTGTAGCCGATCTGCTTGGGATCAATGCGCTTCAGGCCAATGCGGTCGGCGTTCTGGTACTGGGTGTAGACGCCCTTGGCGAGGGGAATGACCTCGGCGAGGACGTCGAGCTCCTCGGGCACGCCGGCGCGGCCGCCGAACAGCACGTCGACAATTTCCTCGAAATTGAAAAGCCAGAATGGCAGTTTCAAATTGCGCGGGTTGAGCACCAGCGCGCGGTCGCCGAAGCAGCGGCCATATTCGTTGTGCACATCGAGCAGGAAGATGCGCAAATTCGGGCGTGCCTTGAGGATCTCGTTGAGCAACAGCGACACGCCGGTCGATTTACCGACGCCGGTCGATCCCAGCACGGCAAAGTGCTTGGAGAGCATTTCCTCGATGTCGACATAGGCGACGACGGAGCTATCCTGCTGAAGGAAGCCGACATTGATCTGGTCGGAGCCGGTGGGCGCGTAGATCGTGCGCAGCTCCTGGCTCGTGATCAGGTCGACGGAATCGCCGATGGTCGGATAGTTGGTGACGCCGCGCTGGAATTTGGCCTTGCCGGTGGCGTTGAGAATTTCGCCGAGCAGGTCGACCGAGGCGATGGCGATCAAATTGTCGTTGCTCGAGAGGTTCTCGCAGGACACCTCGGTGATCATGGCGACGATGACCGAGCTGGCGCAGCGGATACTGACGAAGCGGCCGACGGTTGCCCGCACTTCCGAGACCGGCATCCGGCTTTCAGCCAGCAGCCCGACCCGGGCGAGCGATCCGCGAACCGAAATCACGCGTCCAAAGGATGTCACAATGAATGAACCTGGCAAGAGCAACGGGTTGCCCGGACTATGCACGGCCGTCGCTGGACAAACGGTTAAACGGCAGGCGCCGGCGCTTCGTTAAATCCGCGACAATTCGGGTGCGAGGTTTGTTCCCAATGCATACTCCCTGGCGGAAGCGGCCGGAAAATGCTGCTTTTTCCCGGCCGACGGGTCCCGGAGTGTTTAAGGAAGATTTTACCATTCGGGCAGTCGGTCCGCGGTTCCGGGACGGGTTGGTCATCCGAGATGGCCCGTCATCTGTTCCGGGCGGCGATGCCTGATTTGTTGACGGGACCTAATCATTTGTACATTAGTACAAATGAACCGGCCGCCTCGGTGCCGCCCACCGGTTCGTGAGCGGATTGCCGCCTGCGCCGGATCGCGAGGATCCGGTCCAGCGGATCGCAAGCCCCGTCTTGGAGGACGCCATGCAGCCCGAACCGATCCTCGATCTCGCTCATCTGGGCCACATGGAGCTCTTGACGCCAAAGCCGGACGAGAGCCTGAAATTCTTCGTCGACGTCATGGGCATGACCGTCAGCGGGCAAAAGGGCGAGTCGGTCTATTTGCGCGGCTGGGACGACTATGAGCGCTATTCGCTCAAACTGACGGCGTCGAAGACGTCGGGCATGGAGCACATGGCGCTGCGCGCGCGCAGCCAGCAGGCGCTGGAGCGCCGCGTCGCGGCGCTGAAAGGGTCCGGCTTCGACATCGGCTGGATCGACGGCGACATGGGGCAGGGGCCGACCTTCCGCTGTCGCGATCCCGATGGACACATCGTCGAGCTCTATTACGAGACCGAATGGTATCAGGCGCCGCCCGAGCTGAAGCCGGCGCTGAAGAACCAGGCGCAGCGCTTTCCCGCGCGCGGCGTCAATGTCCGCCGCCTCGACCACCTCAATTGCCTCGCCGTCGACATCAAGGCCAACCGCGAGTTCTTCGAGAACTATCTCGGCTGCCGCCTCACCGAGCAGATCGTGCTCAACGACGGCCGCGAAGCGGCGATGTGGCTGACGATGTCGAACAAGAGCTACGATTTCGCCTATTCGCTCGACCATTCCGGCACGCCCGGCCGCTTCCACCACGTCACCTACGCGCTCGACAGCCGCGAAGAGATCTTGCGCGCCGCCGACATCTTCCTGGAGAACGGCATCCACATCGAGACCGGCCCGCACAAGCACGCGATCCAGCAGACCTTCTTCCTCTACGTTTACGAGCCCGGCGGCAATCGCGTCGAAGTCGCCAATGCCGGCGCGCGCCTCATCCTCGCGCCCGACTGGAAGCCGATCGTGTGGACGGAAGAGGAGCGCAAGAAGGGGCAGGCGTGGGGCCTGAAGACGATCGAATCGTTTCATACGCACGGCACGCCGCCGGTGGAGCACAAGAAGTAGCGCTCAGTTGGCGGCGGCTCTCACACGCGCGATCGTCTCCTTCACGCCGGTCCATGCCGGCCTGTCCGGCGCGAACTGCCTGCGCAGGAAGGTGACCAGTTCCTCGACCTGCGCATCGCTCATGCTGTTCTTGAACGCCGGCATGTAGCCGAGATCGCTCGACACCGGTTCGGCGATGCCGTGCAGGATGACTTGCACGAGATTGTCCGATGTGGCGCTGTGCAGATTGCTGTTGAGTGCCAGCGAGGGGCGGCTGCCGAACAGCGGCAGGCCGCCGATCTCGTGGCAGGCGGCGCAGGCGCCCTGATAGAGCCGCGCGCCGGTGGAGGGCGCCATCGTGACTTGCGTTGAAGCTTCTAGCTTCAGAGCGATCGCATCCTGCGCTTTCGCGTCGGTCGCGGTGTCATTGAACGAGTTGAGATAGACCGCCATGGCGCGGATGTCCTGGTCGGGCAGGGCCGCGAGGTCCCTGACAACAGGCGCCATCGGCCCGGCGGCAACGCCATGATATCGCGAGTGGCCCGTGCGCAAATAGGCGAAAAGCTCGTCCTCGCTCCATGGGATCGGCGCGTGCGAGAGTGAGGTCAGCGGCGGCGCCTCCCAGCCCTCGGCAAAGCCGCCGGCGAGATGGGCGCCACGCTGCTCGGCGCCGAGCGCGTTGCGCGGCGAATGGCAGGCGCTGCAATGGCCGAGACCTTCGACGAGATAAGCGCCGCGATTCCAGACCTCGGATTTGGCGGGATCAGGCTTGAACTCGCGCGTCTGGTGGAACAGCGCATTCCATCCGGCAAGTAGCGGGCGGAGATTGAACGGGAAGGCGAGCGTATTCGCAGCCTGCGTCGCGCGCACCGCCGGCTGCGCCATTAGGTAGGCGTAAAGCGCCTGCATGTCGGCATCGCCAGTCTTCGCAAAATGCGTGTAGGGGAAGGCGGGATAGAGCTGCCGTCCGTCGCGATGCAGCCCGTCGCGCATCGCGCGCTCGAATGCGGGATAGGACCAGGCGCCGATACCGGTCTCGACGTCGGGCGTGATGTTGGTTGCGTAGATCGTGCCGAACGGCGTCTCCAACGCGCGGCCGCCGGCGTTGAGCGCACTGCCGATTGTAGTGTGGCACTCCGCGCAATTGCCGAGCGCCGAAAGCTGTGCGCCGCGCGCGATCGTCGCCGCGGAATAGACCGATGGATCGGGTCGGGTGATCGGCGCGATGGCGCGGCCAGGCAAAAGGGCCGCACCGATACCGATCGCCGCGGTGCAGACGGCCGCGATCGTCGCGAAGACGCCGGCGCGTTTGGCGAAGGGATTTTCCCAGATGCGGGATGGCTGTGGCGTAGCCGAAGCTGGCAGCGCCTGCGGCGTGGCTGGGGCGCTGCCGTGCAGCCCGTTGAGGATACGCTCAGGCGTGAACGGCGGCTCGCGAAAGCGCACGCCGGTGGCGTCGAAGATGGCGTTGGCAATCGCAGCCGCGCTTGGGACCGAGGCGGATTCGCCGACGCCGAGCGGCGGCTGGTCCGGCCGCGGCAGCAACAACACGTCGATCTTGGGCACGTCAGGGAAGGGGATGATCGGGTAGGCGCCCCATTCCCGCGCCACGACTGCGCCGCGCTCGAACGAGACCTCCTCCATCAGCGCGCGGCTGGTGGACTGGATGACGTTGCCGTGGATCTGGTGGCGCACGCCGTCCGGGTTGATCATCAATCCGGAGTCCTGCCCGGCGACCACGCGCGTCACGCTGACGTCGCCGGTCGCCTTGTTCACGGCAACGTCGGTGACCCAGGCCGACCACGCCGCGCCATAGCCGGGAAACTTGCTGTGGACGTAGAGCGCATAGGCAAAGCCGCGCCCATGCACGATCTCACCGTCTTTCTCTTGTCGCACCGGCCGCGGCGTCCAGCCCGCGCGCTCGGCGACCGCATGGACGAGATCGACGGCGCGCTGATCCCTAAGGTAACGCAGGCGATATTCGATCGGATCGACGCCAGCTTCTGTCGCGGCCTCGTCGATATAGGATTCATGCGCAAAGGTGTTCGGCAGGGCCGAGACGCCGCGAAACCAGGACGCGCGCACGATCGGCGCCATGTCGTGCGCGACGACGCGCATGTGGTCGTAATCGTAAGGCGGGATTGCGGTGCGGTCGCCCATCTGGAGGACGTCCGGCTTCGGCGATATTCGCCCCGTCAGCAACAGCGCCAACGTCGGCGCGGCATTCGACGGATAGCGCGTGGCGAGATCGTAGGCGGCGACGTCGCCCGCCGCGTCCAGGCCGCCATTGACGTCGATGAGCTGCGCGGCGCCTTTGGGCTCCCAGGCGTGCTCCTGTTCGCGCGTCAGCTGCACGCGCACGGGCCGGCCGACCGCGCGCGAGAGCAACAGCGCGTCCGCCGTGACATCGTCGGCGCAGTTGCGGCCGTAGCAGCCGGCGGCCTCCAACCTGATGACCTCGATCTCGCTCTCGGGACGCTCGATCAGCAGCGACAGGTCTGCGCGCAGCAGGTGCGGATTTTGCGTGCCCGACCAGACGCGGATGTTGCCGTCCTGGAAGTCGGCGACCGCGCAGGACGGGCCGATCGAGGCATGCATCTGATAGGGCCAGACGTAAGTGCGCTGCATCGGCTTGGCCGCGCCGGCAATGGCCGCATCGACGTCGCCTTTGTCGATCAGGGTGCGCGGCGTCGATGGATTGGCACGCAGCGCCGTCTCGACGTCGGCGAGATCCGTCAGTTCAGGCGTCGGTCGCCAGCTCACCGCAAGCTGCTCCGCCGCGCGGATCGCGTTCTCCTCGCGCTCCGCGACGATTCCGACGAAATCGCCGATGCGCACGACGGCTATGATGCCGGGAATGTCGCGCACAGAGGATTCGTCGATCGAAATCAGGCTGGTACCGACGAACATGCCGGCGTCGACGCCGGCATAGGGCGGACGTACCACGCGGCCGTGCAGCATGCCGGGGATACGGATGTCGTGCACGAAGGTCAGCTCGCCCGTGGCCTTGGCCGGCAGGTCGACGCGGGGCATCGACTGGCCGACAATGGCGTAATCGCCGACGGGCTTGACGGCGACCTCGTCGGCAAGCTCGATACGAATGGTCTCCCCGCCGATCAACTCGCCATAGCTGACGCTGCGATTGTCGTGCCCGCGCACAAGGCCGTCTTCGATCCTGAGATCGGCTACCGGCAGCTCCAGGCGCTCGGCCGCACGTGCGATCAGGAAGTGTCGCGCCTGCGCGGCGGCTTTGCGCAGGGGAACGGCGGTGATCTGGATGGTCTCGCTCGCGATCGTGGCGCCCTGGTTCGGCACCGTTGCGGTGTCGCCGAGCACCACGACGACGCGGGCAAAGGACACATCCAACTCCTCGGCCACGATCTGGCCCAGCGCCGTGCGGATGCCGGTGCCGAGATCGACATGACCATTGTAGGCTGTGACCGAACCGTCCGCGGTGATGCGGACGAAGGTCTCGGATGTGCACTCGTCCACGGTGCGGACGACGACGAGCGAGCCGGATTGCAGCTCAGCTCCGTTCGGATGCGGGGAGGCCATCAATCACCGGCCTCGGCGAGCTGGCCAGACGCACGCATCACGGCGCGCAGGATTTCGATATGCGTGCCGCAGCGACAGAGATTGTAACGTAGCGCCGCCAGCGCCTCCTGTTCGGTGGGCTGGGGGTTGATCGCAAGCAGCGCTTTGGTGGTCATGATCATGCCGTTGAGGCAATAGCCGCATTGCGCGGCCTGTTCGTCGATGAAGGCCTGCTGCACCACATCTGGCTTGTCGCGGGTGCCGAGCCCTTCGAGCGTCACGATGTCGCGGCCGGCGCAGCCGCTGATCGGAATCACGCAGGAGCGCGCCGCCGCGCCATCGATCAAGACAGTGCAGGTGCCGCATTCACCGAGGCCGCAACCGTATTTCGGACCGTTGAGCGCGAGATCGTTGCGCAGCACGTAGAGCAGCGGCGTGTCTCGCGCCGCAGTGATCTCGTGGATCCTGCCGTTCACGGTGATGCGGATCGGTGTCTGCGTCATCCTCGTTCCCAAATCGACTCGTTGAGCGCCGCGGCCAAAGCTTCGCGAAATTCCAAGTCCGCTCAAAATCTACGTTGCGACGATACCGTTTGTACACAAACGTGCAAGCGGTGCATGCCGCAGTGCAGCGCGAATGCCTTCTTTGTGGACAGGGCGGATAGGCAAATGAGGTTTTATGCGGCAGGCGTATGTTTTGCGCCGCACCGCCGCTTGACAGTCATCGGGAGGGCGCGCAACATCGTTCGTGTACAAATGATAACTGCACTGTCGGCTGGCTTTGACATGGTGACTGAACCTACGAGCGCCGCCATCGACAAGATCCGCTGCGATGCGTGTCCGGTGATGTGCTACATCAAGCCGGGCGCGGCGGGCGCCTGCGACCGCTATGCCAATCACGAGGGCAAGCTCGTCCGCGTCGATCCGCATGTGATCCTGGAGCGCACCGTGTCGCATGGCGGCAAGCTCGTTCCGTTCAGCCGCACCGAAGATTGGGACGGCAAGATCGTCCACGAGCCTTCCACCTTTGTAACGGCGATCGGCGCGGGGACGACCTATCCCGACTACAAGCCGGCGCCGTTCATCGTCTCGGCGGAGGTCGACGGCGTCGACATGGTGACTGTCGTCACCGAGGGCATCTTCTCCTATTGCGGCATCAAGGTGAAGATCGACACCGACCGCTATCTCGGGCCGGAGACCGCGACCGTCCGTGCACAAGGCGAGGCGGTCGGTCACGTCACCACCAGCGAATACGGTTCGCAGATGCTGTCGCTCGGCGGCGTGCATCATCTGACCGGCGGCTCCAAGAAGGAAGGCCGCGTCACCTGCGATACGCTGATGGACCTCGCAAATTGCAAGGCGGTCGAGCTCACCATCGACGGCGGCGCGAGCGTGGTGGTGCAGGGCGGCCAGCCGCCGATCGTCAACGGCATGAAAGAAGAGCGCATGCGCGTCGGCTGCGGCTCGGCGACGATCGGCATGTTCGCCAAGCAATGGCACGGCAAGGTCGACGAGGTCGTCGTGGTCGACGACCATATCACCGGCGTGCTCTCGGAGCACCAGGCCGGGAAGCTGCTCGATATCGCCGACACCGGCATCAAGATGAAAGGGCGCCGCTCGACGCCCGGCCGCTATTTCCAGGTCGCCGATCCCGGCACGGGTTGGGGCGGCACCAATATCTCCGATCCGCTCGCAATCCTGGGACCATTCGACGCGAAGGAGGCCAGGCCTGGCCTCTCGATGCTAATGGTCTCCACGACGGGCGAGCATTCGTCCTATTACGTGCTCGACGAAGCCTTGAAGCCGGTCGAGACCGAGATGCCGGATGACCTCAAGTTTTCGGTCGAGCGCATTCAGGAGAATTGCGAGCCGGCGCTGTGTACGGTGCTGTTCATGGCCGGCGCCGGTGGTTCCTTGCGGGCGGGCGTGACCGACAATCCGGTGCGGCTGACGCGCTCGGTGAAGGACGCGCTGACGCGCGTCACCAGTGGCGGCGCACCTGTTTACGTCTGGCCGGGCGGCGGCATCACCTACATGGTCGACGTGACGCAGATGCCTGCGGGGGCATTCGGTTACGTGCCGACGCCCGCGCTGGTCGCCCCGATCGAATTCACAATGAAGCTGTCGGACTATGCGGCGCTCGGCGGGCACATGGATTATGTGAAGCCGCTCGCCGAAGTTCAGCGCGGCGACGATGTCCGCCAATTGCCCTGGCAGAACCCGATTCCGGGGCCTCGGGCATGACAAGGCTCCCGCAAATCGCGTTGCTGTCTGATGGCCGGCGGCTGCATTTGCAGGATGGACCGATTGATTTGGTCGTCGAGGCGAAGGGGACTGCCGACGCAGTGCGTGCGGCCTATGAGGCGGCGACGCGGCGCTTCACAGGGCTGCTCGACGAGCTCTGCGCGGAACTGCCCGGGCTGCGGGCGGCGGCTGAGCCGAGGCGGACGTCGCTGGTCGGCGTCGTGGCACGCCGCATGCACGCTGCGGTCGCGCCATATGCCGCTGATGATTTCATTACACCGATGGCAGCAGTTGCCGGCAGTGTGGCGGAGGAGATTCTCGGCGCAATGCTGAATGCAGCGGCGCTCGATCGAGCCTATGTCAACAATGGCGGCGACATCGCCCTGCATCTCGGCGAGGGCGAGCATTTTTCGGTCGGCCTGATGGACCGGCCCGATCGCGACGGCGTGATGCGGACAATCAGGGTGGACGCGGATGATCCCATGCGCGGCATCGCGACCAGTGGACGGCACGGTCGCAGCTTTTCCCTCGGGATTGCCGATGCGGTGACCGTGCTGGCCGGAACAGCGTCGCAAGCCGATGCCGCCGCGACGATCATTGCGAATGCCGTCGATCTGCCGGGGCATCCCGCCATGATCCGAAAGCCTGCGTGCGAGCTTCAGCCCGACAGCGATCTTGGCGCACGGCTCGTGACCCGCAACGTTGGTGGATTGTCGCAGAACGAGATCACCACCGCGCTCGAATCTGGCGCGGAATGTGCACGGCAATTATTCGATCGCGGATTGATCGAGGGTGCCGTGTTGCAGCTTTGTGGTGATATGCTTGTCATCGGGACCAAGGATATTGAACGGCAACGATCGCGCCCGCTTGTGCCGGAAATCGCGGTTCATGCCTGAACAGGGAAGCGGCTTGAGGAAACAATCATGAGCGCGATCATCCGCAAGATCGTCACCGTCGTCGAAGAGACGCAGATGGAGATGGGCCGCCAGGTCTCGCCGCCGACACGGCGTGCGGCGGCAATCGCCGTGATCGAGAACCCGTTTGCTGGAAAATATGTCGAGGATCTCTCGCCGCTGATCGCGATCGGCGAGGAGCTTGGCGAGCTGCTCTCGAAGCGCGCGGTGGCGGCGCTTGGCATCGACGGGTCCAAGGCGCAGAGCTATGGCAAGGCCGCGGCCGTCGGCGAGAACGGCGAGCTGGAGCATGCCGCCGCCATCCTTCACCCGAAAATGGGCGCGCCGGTCCGTAAAGTGCTGAGCAAGGGCGCTGCGTTGATCCCGTCGTCGAAGAAGCGCAGTGGACCCGGCACGACGCTGGACATTCCGCTGGGCCACAAGGATGCAGCCTTCGTGCGCAGTCATTTCGACGGCATGGAAGTGCAGATCAACGACGCGCCGCGCGCCAACGAGATCATGGTCGCGGTCGCCGTTACCGACAGCGGCCGTCCGCTGCCGCGCGTCGGCGGGCTGACCGTTGCGGAGATCAAGGGCGAAGACGGACTGCGTTAATCTTTTCAGAAAAGTGGAGGTTGGGATGCGAGCAAAGAACTATTTCGCCGGCGCGGCGTTCGCGCTGTTGGCAAGCGGCATGGCTCATTCGGCCCTGGCGGAAGACATCAAGATCGGTGAGATCAACAGTTATTCGTTGCTGCCGGCGTTCACGGAGCCCTATCGCAAGGGCTGGCAGCTCGCGGTTGAAGAGATCAATGCGGCCGGCGGCATCAACGGCAAGAAGCTGGTCGTCGTCTCCAAGGACGACGGCGGCAAGCCGGCGGATGCGCAGACCGCGGCCAACGAGCTGGTGTCGAGCGAAGGCGTGGCGATGCTGACGGGTACGTTCCTGTCGAACATCGGTCTTGCGGTCAGCGACTTCGCCAACCAGAAGAAGGTGTTCTTCCTGGCGGCCGAGCCGCTGACGGACGCCATCACCTGGTCCAAGGGTAACAAGTACACCTTCCGACTGCGTCCTTCTAACTACATGCAGGCGGCGATGCTGGTGGAAGCTGCCAGCAAGCTGCCGGCAAAGCGTTGGGCGACGATCGCGCCGAACTATGAATACGGCCAGTCGGCGGTCGCCGTATTCAAGAAGCTGATGTCGGAGAAGCGGCCCGACATCCAGTGGGTCGATGAGCAGTGGCCGCCGCAGGGCAAGATCGACGCGGGTCCGGTGGTGCAGGCGGTTGCCGCGGCCAATCCCGAAGCGATCCTCAACGTCACCTTCGGCGCGGATCTCGTCAAGCTCGTGCGTGAAGGCAACACCCGCGGCCTGTTCAAGGGACGCGAGGTCGTCTCGTTCCTCACCGGCGAGCCCGAATATCTCGACCCGCTCAAGGAGGAGACGCCTGAGGGTTGGATCGTCACGGGCTATCCCTGGTATTCGATCAAGACGCCCGAGCACGACGCGTTCCTGAAGGCCTATCAGGCCAAGTACAACGACTATCCGCGCCTCGGCTCGATCGTCGGCTACCAGACCATCAAGTCGGCGGCGGCGATCCTGGCGAAGGCCAATTCGACCGATCCGGAGAAGCTGATCAGCGCGGCGGAAGGACTGTCGATGCCGTCGCCGCTGGGTGAGATCACCTTCCGCAAGATCGATCACCAGTCGACGCTCGGTGCCTATGTCGGCAAGACCGCGCTGAAGGACGGCAAGGGCGTCATGGTGGACTCGTCCTACAAGAAGGGCGCGGATTATCTGCCAAGTGATGCCGAAGTCGAAAAGCTGCGTCCGAAGGATTGATGCAGGGAGAGACCGGGGCCTCGTGGTTCGAGACGCGCGGTGCCGCCGCGCTCCTCACCATGAGGTCCCCGGACCTCATCCTGAGGAGGCGCGTAGCGCCGTCTCGAAGGATGAAGCCCAATACTGAGATTTATGCTTAACCCGGACCGCCGATGGCCTTTTACGTCGTACAGTTTCTGACCGGTCTCGCCAGTGCAGCGTCGCTGTTCCTGGTGGCGTCGGGCCTGTCGATCATCTTTGGCGTGACGCGGATCGTGAATTTCGCGCACGGCGCCTTCTACATGATCGGTGCCTATATCGCCTTCACGCTCACCGAGCGCCTATCGGGGACGTTCGGCTTCTGGGGCGGGATCGTCATCGCAGCGCTTGCCGTGGCAGTGATCGGTGTCATTGTCGAGATGGTGCTGCTCCGGCGCATCTATCACGCGCCCGAGCTGTTCCAGCTGCTTGCGACCTTCGGCCTGACCTTGATGGTCGAGGACCTCGTCGTCCTGATCTGGGGCCCAGACGATCTCGTGGGGCGCCGTGCACCCGGGTTCAAGGGGGCGATCGACTTCTTCGGCCAGAACATCCCGAGCTATGATTTGTTCCTGATCGTGCTCAGCCCGGTCGTGCTCGGCATTCTCTGGCTCTTGTTCCAGCGCACGCGCTGGGGCGTGCTGGTACGCGCAGCGACGCAGGACCGCGACATGGTCGCGGCGCTCGGCGTCAACCAGAAATGGCTGTTTACGAGCGTGTTCGCGGTCGGCGTTTTCCTCGCCGCTCTCGGCGGTGCGCTCCAGATCCCGCGCGATGCCGTGCATCACGCGATGGATCTGCGCATCATCGTCGAGGTTTTCGTCGTCGTGGTGATCGGCGGCCTCGGCAGCATCATCGGCGCTTTCGTCGCGGCGGTGCTGGTCTCCGAGCTCAACGCCTTCGGCATCCTGATCTTTCCAAAAATCTCCATCATCCTGGTCTTCCTGGTGATGGCGGCAGTGCTGATCGTGCGGCCCTGGGGCCTGTTCGGCAGGCCCGAGGCCCCCGCGCGCAAGACGCCGGGTCTCACGGTCAATCCCTGGCGGCCGCTGACGTCGAACGAGCGGCTGGCTGCGCTTGCAGCGCTCGTCATCGCCGCGACGCTGCCGCTGTTCGCCGGCAATTATGCGCTGACCGTCGGCTCGGAGATCGCGATCTCCGTGATCTTCGCCGTCAGCCTGCACTTCCTGATGTCGGTAGGCGGGCTCGCGTCCTTTGGCCACGCCGCCTATTTCGGCCTCGGCGCCTACGGCGTCGCTTTCCTCGCCAAGATGGCGGGACTGCCGATGATCGTCTGCCTGTTGCTCGGTCCGCTGCTCGGCTGCATGGGCGCTGCCGTGTTCGGCTTCTTTGCGGTACAGCTCTCCGGCGTCTATTTTGCGATGCTGACGCTCGCCTTCGCGCAGATCGTCTGGTCCATCGCGTTCCAGTGGGTGAGCGTCACCGGCGGCGACAACGGCATCCTGGGCGTCTGGCCGGCGAGCTGGGCGGCGAGCCCATCGCATTTCTATTGGCTGTCGCTCGGCGTCGCGGCGCTCGTGACGATCGCGTTGCGGGCCATGGTGTTCTCGCCGTTCGGTTATGCGCTGAGGGCGACGCGCGACTCGCTGTTGCGCAGCGAAGCGGTCGGCATCAACGCCAAGCGCATCCAGTGGACGGCCTTCGTGATCGCGGGCACGACCGCGGGCATCGGCGGCGCGCTGTTCGCCTACCTCAAGGGCAGCGTCTTCCCGGACAATCTCGGCATCTCGCTCTCGGTCGATGCGCTCGTCATGGTGCTGCTCGGCGGCGTCGAGACGGTGTCGGGCGCAGTGATCGGTGCCATCGTCTACAAGGCCCTGAACATCTGGCTGGTCAGCCAGACCGACCTGTCAAAGCTCGTGCTCGGCGGCTTCATCGTTCTCATCGTCGTCGTCTTCCCCAAGGGCATCGTCGGCATGCTGGAGATGCTTGCGCAGCGCCGCAGGAAGGCATCGCCGCCGGGGTCACCCTTGCTTGCCAAGCCGATCGAGTCCGCCGAATGAGCGTCGCCCCACCACTTCTCGCGGTCGAAAGCCTGACCAAATCCTATGGCGGCGTCCACGCCGTGCGCGGCGTCTCGTTCTCGGTGCGATCAGGCGAAATCCTGGCGCTGATCGGACCGAACGGCGCGGGCAAGAGCACCTGTTTCGACATGCTCAACGGCCAGAACAGGCCCGATAGCGGCCACGTCCGCCTGCTCGGCCAGGACACAACCGGCAGGAAGCCGCGCGAAATCTGGCGGATGGGCGTGGGCCGAACCTTCCAGATCACCGCGACCTTCGCGACTATGACGGTGCGCGAGAATGTGCAGGTCGCGCTGATCTCGCACGGCAAGCAATTGTACAATTTCTGGGGCTCGGCGCCGAACTTCGACCGCGGTGAGGCCGGGCGCCTGCTCGAGCTGGTCGGCATGGGCGGCTATGCCGATCGCCCCTGTGGCGAGCTTGCCTATGGCGATCTCAAGCGGCTCGAGCTCGCCGTCGCGCTCGCCAACCAGCCAAAGCTGCTGCTGATGGACGAGCCAACCGCCGGCATGGCGCCGCGCGAGCGCGTCGATTTGATGCGGCTGACCGCGCAGATCGCCCGGGAAAAATCGATCGGCGTTCTCTTCACCGAGCACGACATGGACGTGGTGTTCGAGCACGCCGACCGCATCATCGTGCTCAACCGCGGCACGCTGATCGCCGAGGGCTCGCCGGCCGAGGTCCGCGGCAATCCGCAGGTGCAGGCGGTCTACCTCGGCGAGGGTCTCCTCTACGATGCCGGGCATCGCGAGGGAGCATCGGTATGAAGCTCACCGTGCAAGATCTCAATAGTCATTACGGCCCGGCGCATATCTTGTTCGACATCGGCTTCGAGGTCGGCGAGGGGGAAGTCGTGGCGTTGCTCGGCCGCAATGGCGCCGGCAAGTCGACGACGTTCCGCTCGATCGTCGGCCTCGTCGCGCAGCGCTCGGGGCGGATCATGTTCGAAGGCAAGGATGTCTCGGCGCGTCCGACACATGAGATCGTGCGGGATGGGCTTGGTTACGTGCCGGAGGAGCGGCGTATCTTCACCGATCTGACGGTGGAAGAAAATCTGGAGGTCGGCCGTCAGCCGAAGCGCCCGAACGCGCCGCACTGGACCCGCGACAAGCTGTTTTCGCTGTTCCCTAACCTCGGCGAGATGAAAAATCGCCCGGGCGGCCGCATGAGCGGCGGCGAGCAGCAGATGCTCACCATCGCGCGCACGCTGATGGGCAATCCGTCGCTGGTGTTGCTGGACGAGCCCTCGGAGGGCCTGTCGCCGAAGATCGTGGAGCAGATGGTCGATGCCATCCTGACCATGAAGAAGGAGGGCGTCAGCATCGTCGTCTCCGAGCAGAATCTGCATTTTGCGCGGCTGATTTCCGATCGCGCCTATATCATCGAGCGCGGCCGCATCTGTTTCGGCGGCACCATGGCCGAGCTCGACGCGCGTCCGGATATCCGCGACGCGCATTTATCGTTGTAGGGGGCGGGGAGCGGATGGCGAGAAGCGTCGCGGCGAAGAAAAGCGTCAAACCGGCAAAGCCGCCTTACGTGCTCGACGAGCAGGTTGGTTTCATCCTTCGCCAGGTCTGGCAACGCCACAGCGCGATCTTCTCTCGCGAGATCGGCACCAATATCACGCCGACGCAATGGGCGGCGCTGTCGAAGCTCGCCGAGGCCGGGCCATGCTCGCAGAACCAACTCGGGCGCCTGACGGCGATGGATGTGGCGACCATCAAGGGCGTGATCGATCGCTTGACGGCGCGCGGCCTGACCGAGACCAGCCAGGATCCCGAGGACGGACGGCGGCTTCTGGTCAGCCTGACGCGCGCGGGCCAGCAGCTGGCGGAAAAGGTCGCGCCGAATGCGCTCGCGATCACAAGGGAGACGCTGGCGCCGCTCGAGGCAAAGGAGCGCGAGATGCTGATGGCGCTGTTGAACAAGCTGCGGTGAGGCGCGACTAACCTCGATGAAGGTCTTGTCGAGGTTTTTCGGTATGAGAGCGACGCGGTTTGCGACGGTTCTGAGTATGAGCGCGGTGCTGGCGGGCCAGTGTGCTCCAGCCCTCGCGGCGCAAGCCTATGAGGGGTTCTGGGCGTCGACCAAAAAGGATTGCCGCGACCAGGACAGCGCCAACCGCATGAGCATAGAGGGCGGCAACCGTCTCTATTGGTACGAGACCAGGTGCCGCGCCAGCGAGATCACCGCCGACGGGAAGCTCAGCTGGAAAATGAAGCTCGCCTGCGAAGGCGAGGGCGAGAAGTATCGCTCCAATCCCCGGGTTTCCATTGCCGCTGATGGCAAGCTGGTGATGGACAACAGCCCGGTCGGACAAGGCAAGCGCCAGACCTACGTGCGTTGTGAAATCGCTAAGCGCCGTTGATTGGGTGATCAGCTTTTCCCGAGGGACCGCGCCGAGCGGCGAGCCGCTCCGGCTGCCTCACTTCGCCACCACCTCCGGCACCCGGCCGGCCGGCGGGGTGTTGCGGCTGCGCTGCGTGCGCACGATACCGTCAATGATGGTCATGCCGATGCCGGGGAGGTCGCCGAGCTGGACGCTGTCCAGGATGTTCTTGCCGGCCGAGTGCTGCGCCTTGTCCATGATGACGAAATCGGCGGAACGGCCGACTTCGATCAGGCCGCAATCCAATTCGCGCATCCGCGCCGTATTGCCGGTGGCCAGGCAAAACGCGACCTCGGCCGGCAGGTCGCCAAGCGAGGACAGCATCGACACCATGCGGAGAATGCCGAGCGGCTGCACGCCGGAGCCGGCCGGCGCGTCGGTGCCGAGGATGACGCGGTGCAGATCGCCCATCTCGCGCGCGATGCGCAACGTGAACAGCGCCGAGCGCTCATTGCCATTGTGCACCAGCTCGAGGCCGCGCTTGCAGCCCTCGCAGATGCAGCGGATCTGATCGTCTGGAAGCGCGGTGTGGCCGCCATTGATGTGGCCAACCACGTCGGTGTCGGCCTCCAGCACCACGTCCTTGTCGATCAATCCGGAGCCGGGGATCGAGGGACCGCCGGTGTGGATCGTGCTCTGGATGCCGTATTTGCGGGCCCAGCCGACCATTTTTCGCGCTGTGGGGCCGTCCTTGACGCCGCCCAGGCCCACTTCGCCGAGTAGCTTGACGCCGGCTGCGGCCAACTCCTTGAAGTCCTCCTCCACCATCTCGCACTCGATCACAGGCGCGCCGGCGTGAACCTTCACGCCGCCAGGCCGCAGATTCCAGAATGCGCGCTGGGCGAAGATGGCCATCGCCTTCAACCCGACGACGTCGCGCGGGCGGCCGGGCATGTGCACCTCGCCTGCGGAAACCATCGTGGTGACGCCGCCATGCAAATTGCTGTCGATCCAGCCGATCTGGTTCTGGCGCGGCGTCCAGTCGCCCGCAACTGGGTGAACATGGCTGTCGATCAGGCCGGGCGCCACCGTGGTGCCGTTGGCCTCGACGATGGTGGTCGCGCCTTCGGTGTTGAGGTCCTTGAAGCGGCCGATCGCGGTGATCTTGCCGTTCTCGGCGACGATGGTGTCGCCGTCCAGGATCGGCTTTTCCAGCGCGCCGGACAGGATCAGGCCGATATTGCGGATCACGAGCTTCGAGGGTCCGGTGGCCTGGGGTGCGTCATGCGCCATGGAATGGGTCCTTATCCTTAACTGCAACGCTTCCGATCTTGGGCAGCCTTGACCGCGGGATCAAGCCGGATTATTCATTAGTATACAAATGATCGTGTACAAACGACGCATAGCTGCCGCCTTGAGAACCGCCACGACGCGCCACGGAAGGGTGAGATGAGCAATTTCAATCAGGAAGCCGTTTTGAGCGTCCACCACTGGACCGACACGCTGTTCTCCTTCAAGACCACCCGCAGCCCGACCTTCCGCTTCCGCAACGGCGAATTCACCATGATCGGGCTCAAGGTCGGCGAGAAGCCGCTGTTGCGGGCCTACAGCGTCGCCAGCGCCAATTACGAGGACACGCTGGAGTTCTTCTCGATCAAGGTGCCCGACGGCCCGCTCACCTCCCGGCTCCAGCATCTGAAGGAAGGCGACGAGATCATCGTCAGCCGCAAGGCCACCGGCACGCTGGTGATCGACAATCTGGAGGACGGCCGGAACCTCTACCTCATCGGCACAGGTACGGGCCTTGCGCCCTTCCTGAGCGTGATCAAGGACCCCGAAACCTACGAGCGGTTCGAGAAGGTGGTGCTGCTGCACGGTTGCCGGCACGTGAAGGAGCTCGCCTATGGCGAGATGATCACCGAGACGCTGCCCAAGGACGAGCTGATCGGCGAGTACATCCGCAACCAGTTGATCTATTATCCGACCGTGACGCGCGATCCCTTCCGCAATCGCGGCCGCATCACCGACCTCGTCACCTCGGGCAAGCTGTTTTCCGATATCGGCCTGCCGGCGCTGGAAGCCGCCCACGACCGCGTCATGATCTGCGGCAGCCCGGCGCTGGTGACGGACACCCGCGTGCTCCTCGGCGAGCGGGGGCTTGCCGAGGGCAATCACGGCGAGCCGGCCCAATTCGTGGTCGAAAAGGCCTTCGCCGAGCGCTAGGCCCGGAACTCCCGCGCAATAAGACCGTATTTTCGCCGCCGGGCGCCCGTTGCGGCGCCGATTCGGCACGCGATACACTGTGGGAACGAATCAGCGGAGTTCCCACATGGTTGCGGACAGCGACAGCAACATCGCCTGGCATCGGGTTCAGTTGAAGAAGAACCGCGCCGAGTTGAAGGCGCTTGAGACCGCGCGCTTCACGATGGGCGAGATCGCGTCTTCGAAGCGGAACGGCCAGACCCAGAAGGCGGTCGGGGAACTCAAGCGCAAGATCGTGCAATCCGAGCGCGCCATCGCCGATCACGACAAGCGCACGCGCCGTCCGCTCACCACCGACCTGCGAAGCCTCAGCAACGGCAGCTGGAGCAATTGGGACGCCTACACCAATCAGCAGCAGCGCAAGATCGGCCCGCGTTCGCCCGGGCGGGGGTAGGCACTCAGCTCATCGCGCCGCTTCCGGCCCTTGCGGGCCGTCGCGTGCGCACCATCTGGTTGAGGCGCCACCAGCCACTCGGTGATCACATGGCACCACGCCTCGATTTCACCAGCGAGGCCTTCTTTCGCGATCCGCCCAAGGCGATCGCAACGTTGCGCATGTCCGGTCCTGTGGTCGCGATCCGATTTCCTATCGTCGGCGATGTCTGGATCACCACGACCCACGATGCGGCGCAGGTCCTGAAGGACGGCACCAATTTCACGCTGCGCAAGGAGGATGGCGACGTCGCAGGTCTGCGCTGGTGGATGCCGAACTACGTCAGAACCATCGCCAACAACATGCTGACGATGGACGAGCCGGACCATACAAGGCTGCGCAGCATCGTGGACGAGGCCTTCCGCCGCCGCGCGATCGTCGCGATGGAGCCGCGTATCCGCGCCATCGCGGACGGTCTCGCCGACGAGCTATTCGCGGCAGGAAGCCCGGCCGATCTCGTCCAGCGCTATGCCCGCATCCTGCCGCTCGCGGTGATCTCCGAGCTGCTTAGGTTGCCGTTGGCCGATCGCCCTCGCTTCATCGCCTGGGCCAATACGATGTCCTCGCTTACGAACGTCGTCAGCATCTTCCGCATGCTGTTCGCGTTTCGCAAGATGCGAGCCTACCTCGAACGGCAGTTGCAGATGGCGCGCGTGCGGGGCGGCGAGGGCCTGATCGCGGAGCTGGTCCAGGTCGAACGCGAGGGCGGCCAGATCACGCCGGACGAAATGGTGTCGATGGTGTTCCTGCTGCTCGCGGCGGGCTCCGAGACCACCACGCATCTCATCAGCGGTTCCGTCTACGAGCTCCTCAGAAATCCTGGCGTCCGCGACTGGCTGGCACAGGACTGGAGGCGCGTCGGGCTTGCGGTGGAGGAATTCCTGCGCTTCGTGTCGCCGGTGCAGTTCTCCAAGCCGCGCAATGTGCGGCGGGATATCGAGCTCGCAGGCGTGCGTCTCAAGAAGGGCGATCGCGTCATGGTGATGCTCGCCGCGGCGAACATGGACCCGGCGGCGCATGAGCGTCCCGACAGCCTCGATCTCGCGCGCAAGCCGAACCGTCACATGTCCTTCGGAACGGGAATCCATTTCTGCCTCGGTCATCAACTTGCCCGGATCGAGGCAGCGTGTGCCTTGCAAGCGCTGTTTGTGCGATGGCCGAAACTTGGCTTTGCTGTGGACGTGTCTCAGATCCACTGGCGCAAGCGACCGGGCATGCGTGCGATCGCGAACCTTCCCGTTGTGCCCGACGGCCACGGAGCAGCTGGATCGATGATGGTTCGTTCCCAGCCGGCGGCCTGCTGAGACTTACACGCTTGCGGAATTTCTCTGGACTCGTCGGTAGGAACGGCATGCCGTTGCTCTAGTTGTTTTTGCGACATCGAAAGCCGGATGAGTTCCTCCGGTCGATGTCGTGTCAACAACAGGAGACAGCATCATGACCGGCAAGATGCCACCTGTTCCCGCCGAGAACCAAAGCCCGAAGGGAACCGGCGACAGCAAGCAAGTGTCCTCGACTGCCCCGCACGGCCAGCAGCGTGCGCAAAATCCAGACCAGCAAGGGCAGCAGGGCAACATCAAGCAGAACACCACCAACCAAGGCTATCAGCAAGATCGCTGAGGAGGTGATATGTCGACATCCACCAAGACACCGAACAGCATCCGTCAGGGCGGACCTGGCGCATCGCATGAGAATGCGAAGGCACCGCTCGAAGTGAAGAAGCCACCGGCGGACGACCCGCAGCGCAACCACAGCCGCGTCTCCGGCGGAGGTGGCGAGCACGATTCACGCCACAGACACGACGAGGCCGGAAAGGGCGGAGGCAGGTGAGACATGACCAATAAGCAACCCAAACTCTACGCACCGACCGAAAAGGATCTGCGCGAAAATCCCATGATCGGCGGATCGAAGGGCGCAACGATGGCCGGTATCTCGCCTGACGACCTCGAGGACGCCCTGGGCGAGAACACGATCGAAGGCGATGTCGAGAACGACGTGAACGCCGCTGGCGGCATCGACAAGGACGTCGCGCGCAGCGGCGCGCGCCGACGAGACCAATAGCTCCGGAGGACGAGCATGCAAGGCAAGAAGACCCACGAGCAACAGGTTCGCATCCTCGAGCGCAAGCCGGATGTTCCAGACGCGCGAGAGCTCGACCGGGCGATCGGCCACAATCCGGAGGACACGGCCGTCCATCGCGCGCGACCCGAGGCGCGGCAGAGTGAATTTCCGGTGAGCCGGGGCGGCCTCAACCAGGAAAGCGACCACAACAAGCACAACGATTCCGGCCAAAGCGGACACAAGCCCCCAAAACCGACGCCGGCACAGCAGAAGCACTGAGCTTCAGCGGGCGATCAAAGCAAGAGGAGAAAAAGATGCCAGGTGGTCATGGCAGCAAGACGCATTTCAGATCGGGCATGCACGGCAAGGGCGACGGCACCGGCGCCATGACGGACGTGCCCAAGGACAAGATCGGCGACAACATGGTCCTGTCCAACCGCGACAAGAAGCAGCATTTGGACATTCGCGGCATGGACGGCAAGTCGATCCAGACCGACCAATATCAGGACCACTCGGCCAACCGGCTCGACGAGGAGCCGGGCACCGACGAGACCTGACAGAGGCGTTCCTCCCGACCAACTCGCGGACCGGTGTTCAGCCGGTCCGCTTTTTTGTCGATGCCAGGTGGCGTTCCCAGCCGAACACTGAGCGGCCGTCGAGATCGGGTGAGGCCGCACGCTCACCGGCGATGAACGCATCGACAGATGGCCCGTGCGCGGTGCGCTCCAGCCGCCGCGCCTGGTCGTCGAGGCGCTTGACGGCTTGCATCTCTTCCTCGCGTCCGAGCTTTGCGTTCTGAATCGCCCCTTTCAGCACGCGAATGGTTTCGTCATAGACCTTGATTGGAACAGGGTAGGGATGCCGGTCCTTGCCGCCGTGGGCGAGCGAGAAGCGGGCGGGATCGTTGAAGCGGTAGGGCGCGCCGTGCACCACTTCGGCGACCATCGCCAGCGAGCGGACGGTACGCGCGCCAACGCCGGGCGTCAGCAGCAGCTCCGGAAAGTCGACCGGGCCGCGCTCGGCGGCGGCTGCGAGTGTGCCGTGCAGGCGCCGCGCGAACACATCCTTCGGCCGGACGTCGTGATGCGCGGGCATGATCAGGTGCGGCAGCATTCCCTGCGCGGGCTCTGGCGCAGTCCCGGTCAGCCGCTCGAATTCGGAAAGGATGCGATCCGGGCCGAGATCGCTCAGCAGTTCGAGCTGCGCGCTCCGCGAGAGACCGGCGCGATGGTCGGTGAGATTGACGATCTCGCCTTGCAGCGGCCCGTCGATCGCGCTGTGCGGGGTATCGACAAAACTCTTCAGCGCCTCGGAATGCCAGTGATAGCGGCGGGCCTGTCGCTTGTCGCCGTTCATGCCCTGCTGCACCACAGTCCATTTGGCGTCGGAGGTGACGAAGAAGCCGTGGAGGTAAAGGTCAAAGCCGTCCTGGACCGCGGCGCTGTCAACCTTGGCCACGAGGCGACTCGCACGCGTGAGCTTTGCGCCGTCGAAGCCGACGCGGTCGCCGAGCTGCATCAGTTCGTCCGGGGTCTTGCGCGAGTGCTGGCCACGCCCGCCGCAGACGTAAATTCCGAGCTCATCCTGGAGCGGGCCTAACCCCCGCTTCAACGCGCCTATCACGGAGGTCGTGATGCCCGAGGAGTGCCAGTCCATCCCCATCACAGCCCCGAATGACTGGAACCAGAATGGGTGCGAGAGCCGCTGGAGGAATGCATCGCGCCCGTAATGATGCACGATCGCCTGCGTGACGATCGCGCCCAGCGAAGACATGCGGGTTGCGAGCCAGGGTGGAACCCGGCCGGTATGAAGGGGAAGATCGGCGCTGCCGGTCCGTCGAGTCATGATTGGCTACGAATAGCGCAGTTTGCCGATGATTGCACCAGAGGGATGCTGCATTGCACAGAGCGGGGGAGCGAACCACGCTGCAATGCGTTGAGCGGCAAGCGAATGCAAATGCGGGGACTTTAATGAATCGGCAGACCCTTTTGGCCGACATCGATAGGATGTTCGGGTGGATACCGTCGTGGTTCGTCGGCCTCTGCCTGGTCGCTGGCGCTATTCTGATGGCCCTGTCGATCTATCGCCTCTCGGTTTGGCTGTTCAACCGCGCCTTCGGAACCCGTCTCCCGCTCGTGAGCGTGTTCATCGCGCGCACGGCTGGCCCTGCTCAGTTGGCCCTCAGTCTTGCCGCCGTAGCCTTGGTGCTGCCGCTCGCGCCGCTGGACGATGCCTTCCGCACGCCGCTGACGCGCCTGTTCGTCGTCGCCTTCATCGCGCTGATCGGCTGGATCTCGATCCGGATCGTCGATATGAGCGCGGCACGGTATCTCCTGAACTTTCGCGACGTCACCGAGAATTTTGTCGCGCGCAAGCACGTCACACAAGTCCGCGTCTTCAAGCGCGTCACCGATATCATCATTGTCATCATCACGGTGTCGACCGCGCTGATGACGTTCGACTCGGTCAGGCAATATGGCATCAGCCTGTTCGCCTCCGCCGGTGCCGCGGGTATCATCGTTGGTCTTGCCGCCCGGCCGCTGCTGAGCAATCTGATCGCGGGCATGCAGATCGCGATCACCCAGCCGATCCGCATCGAGGATGCCGTCATCATCGAGAACGAGTGGGGCTGGGTCGAGGACATCGCCTCGACCTATGTGGTGATCCGGCTGTGGGACTGGCGCCGCATGGTGGTGCCGCTGTCCTATTTCATCGAAAAGCCGTTCCAGAACTGGACCCGCGACACCGCGTCCCTGATCGGCGTGATTGCGTTCCATGTCGATTACCGCGCCGACGTGCCGCGGATCCGGCGCTGGTTGGAGGAGGCGGTGAAGGAGTCCAAGCTCTGGGATGGCGAGGTGGTTAATCTCCAGGTCGTTGACGCGGATGCTCGCACCATCGAGCTCCGCGCCCTCGTCAGCGCCAGGAATGCGCCGCAGTCCTGGGATTTGCGCTGCGAGATGAGAGAGAAGCTCATCGCCTTCATCCGCGACGAGATGCCGGAAGCGCTACCGCGCGAGCGCGCGATCCTGATCCCGTCGGGAGGAGGCGACGATGACGCCGATTTCGTGCGGCGTGCCGCGTCGCCGGAGAAGATGCGGGCGAGCGCACGCAATTGACCTACATCGCCTTCGTGGCGCCGCGCAAGCCGGCCTGGCTGGATCGTGTCCAGCGCGCCGGTTCTCATGTGAAGCACCTCACTGCGCGCGGATGTCCGCAGCCTTCAGCACCGGCTCCCATTTGGTCGCCTCGGCATGCATGTAGGCGTCGAATTCCCTCGACGAAGAACCGACGGGGGCCGCGCCGATCTTGCCGAGTGTCGACAGTACGTTCGGGTCCTGCAGCGCCGCCTTCAGATCGGTTTCGAGCTTCGCCACGATCTCCGGCGGCATTCTTGCCGGGCCAAGAACGCCCCACCAGACGGAGACGTCGTAACCCGGCACGCCCGACTCGGCGACGGTCGGAACATTGGGTAGCGCCTTGGAGCGTTCGGCCGAGGTCACCGCGAGCGCGCGCGCACAGGGCCGCCTTCGATCTGGCTGATGGCTTCCGCAAGTGGATTGATGCTGAGCGGGATGTCGCCGGCGATCACAGCGGTCAGCGCGGGCGCGCCGCCCTTGTAGGGGATCGCGACGATCTTGGTGCCGGACATGTATTTCAACAGCTCACCGGCGAGATGCGCCGAGGTGCCGTTGCCGGACATGCCGTAGGAGAGCTTGTCAGGGTCCTTCTTCGCCGCAGCGAGAAGATCGCCGAGCGTCTTGTAGGGGCTGTCCTTGGCGACGACGATCGCTAGCGGCGAGGAGGCGACTTCGGTGATCGCGGTAAAATCCTTGAAGGTGTCGTAGGGCACGCTCGGATAGATGAACTGGTTGAGGGGATGGCCGCTCGCGACCAGGATCAGCGTGTAGCCGTCAGGCGCGGCCTGCGTCAGTGCCTGCGAGGCGACGATGCCGCCGGCGCCGGGGCGGTTGTCGATCACCGGCTGCTGGCCCCAGTTTTTCGCCAATGCCTGTCCGAGCGTGCGCGCGAGCACGTCGACCGCGCCGCCGGCAGCGTAGGGCACCAGGATGTGAACCGGCTTGCTCGGGTAGCTGTCGGCGGCCTGCGCGGCGCCGCCTCCCAGCAGCAGACCGGCACCCAGCATCAAGCCGCCGATCTTCTTGTTCAAATCCAGCATTTTCCAGCACTCCTTGCGGGCGTCTGCGCGCGAACCGTCGCTCTTTCGAGCCGTCCGGACGCCGCCCATGGTTCTTGTTGACGAGACCTGATCTTTTGTACGATAGTACAAATCACATGACGCGCAACCCCGCCAGCAAGGAAACGGCCCGCAAGCCGAACATGCGCGAGGCTATCCTCGCCGCGGCCGAGGAGCTGTTCGCCACCAACGGCTTCAACGCCGTGTCGGTGCGCGATATTGCACAGGCCGCCGGCGCCAATCCCGGCAGCGTCACCTATCATTTCAAGACCAAGGACGGCCTGCTGCTGGAAATCTACCGGCGCCATTGCGGGCCAATGAATTTGCGCCGTTCCGAGCTGCTCGCGGCCGCCAAGCGCGTGCGTGATCTCCAGGACCGGCTCGAAGCGGTGGTGCGGGCCTATGTCGTGCCGGCCTTCACCTCGGGCAGTGATCTTGCCGGGGGCGGGGCGCGGTTCACGCGGCTGCGCGCCGTGATGTCTGCGGAGGGCAATGAGGTTGCGCGGAAAATCATCGCGCAGACTTTTGACGACACCAGCCATGCCTTCATCGATGCGATCCACGACAGCCTGCCGCACGTTCCCCGCACCGACATCGTCTGGCGCAGCCACTTCCTGCTTGGCGCGCTCTATTATTCGCTGGTGACGCCGGATCGCGTCTCGCGCCTGTCGCGCGGCGAGGCCGACGGCAGCGATGCCGCAAGCGCCATCGAGCAATTGGTGCAAGCCACCGTGGCCGCGTTCCAGGCGCCGGCGCTGGATCAGGCGCCAGCACGGCGACGACCGGTCGTCAGCAGCAAGACTTGAACACTCGGTCTCGTTCGGCGGTTTTATCTGATGGCAATGATGTACACACCGACCATCCCGCCGCCCGATCCGGACACGCGCACGCCGAAGTTCAAGCTGCCGAAGCTGGCTTGCGATGCGCATTGCCACATCTTCGGGCCCGGCGCGAAATACCCCTACGCGCCGGACCGTGCCTACACGCCGCCGGATGCGCCGCTCGCCGATTTCCGCGTGCTGCATGCCAAGCTCGGCGTTGAGCGCGCCGTCATCGTCAATGCCAGTGTTCACGGCACCGACAACACGCTGGCGTTGGACGCCATCGCGCAGAGTAACGGCGCTTATCGTGCGGTCGCCAATATCGACGACACCATCACGGAGCGCGGGCTTCGCGTACTGCACGAGGGCGGCTTCCGCGGCTGCCGCTTCAATTTCGTTCGCCATCTCGGCGGCGTTCCCGAGAAGCGGGTGTTCGACCGCATCGTCGCGATGGTCGCGCCGCTCGGCTGGCACATCGACCTGCATTTCGACGCGATCGACCTGCCCGAATATGCCGACACGCTGACAAGGCTGCCGCTGAGCTACACGATCGACCATATGGGGCGGGTGAAGGCGTCCGAGGGGCTCGATCAATTGCCGTTCAAGATCCTGATCGAGCTGATGCAGCGTGACGAGAAATGCTGGGTCAAGATCTGCGGCTCGGAGCGGGTGTCTTCGGCCGGACCACCGTTTATCGACGCCGTTCCGTTCGCGCGAAAGATCGTCGAGACTGCGCCCGACCGGGTCATTTGGGGCACCGATTGGCCGCATCCCAACGTCAAGGCGATGCCGAACGACGGCGATCTCGTCGACCTGATCCCGCTGTTCGCGCCGGAGCCGGAGTATCAGCAGAAGATCCTCGTCGATAATCCGGCGCGCCTGTTCGAGTTCGATCAATGACGGCGCTGGCGATCGACAAGCCACGCGGCCGCGCCTGGTGGAAGGAGCTCTGGATCCAGGTACTCATCGCCATGGCGGCCGGCATCGCGCTTGGGATCGTCAATCCCGAGGCGGGCGCCAGGATGCAGCCGCTTGGCGACGCCTTCATCAAGGCGATCCGGATGCTAATCGCGCCGATCATCTTCTGCACCGTCGTCCATGGCATCGCGCATATGGCCGACATGGCGCGGGTGGGGCGCGTCGCCGTCAAGGCAATCGTCTATTTCGAGATCATGACTACGATCGCGCTGATCATCGGCCTCATCGCGGTGAACGTGCTCAAGCCCGGCGTCGGCATGAACATCGATCCCGCCAGCATCAATGCCAGTGCGATCGAGCCCTATGTCAAGCAGACCGGTGTGATCGGGTTCGTGCCGTTCCTGATGAACATCGTGCCCGCGACGTTCGTCGGCGCCTTTGCCGAGGGCAACATCCTCCAGGTGCTCTTCATCGCCGTCCTGTGCGGATTTGCGCTGGTGCAGCTCGGCGAGCGCGCCGCGCCGCTGGTCAATCTCATCGACATCGCCGCCAAGATGGTATTCACCGTCGTCGGATTCGTGATGTGGGCGGCGCCGATCGGCGCCTTCGGCGCCATCGCCTTCACGGTCGGTAAGTTCGGCGTCGGCTCGCTGGCCTCGCTTGGCAAGCTGCTGGGCGGCTTTTATCTCACCTGCGTGATCTTTATCATCGTGGCGCTCGGCCCGGTCGCGCGGCTGTGCGGCTTCTCGCTGCTCAAGCTGATCCGCTACATCTGGGAAGAGTTGCTGATCTGCATTGCCACGACATCGTCCGAGACGGTGCTGCCGCGCATGCTGACCAAGCTGGAGCAGGCCGGCTGCGAGCGCAGCGTCGTTGGGCTGGTGATCCCGACCGGCTATTCCTTCAATCTCGACGGCACCTGCCTCTACCTTGCCGCCGCCTCGGTATTCCTGGCGCAGGCGACCAACACGCCGCTCGGGCTCGCCGAGCAGATCGAGCTCCTCTTGATCCTGCTCGTGACCTCCAAGGGCGCGGCGGGCATCGCGGGCGCCGCCTTCGTCGTGCTAGCGGCAACGCTGTCCGCCACCGGCAGCATTCCGGTGACGAGCGTGGCGCTCGTGCTCGGCATCCACCGTCTGATGTCGCAGGGGCTGACGCCGACCAATCTGATCGGGAACGCGGTCGCGACCATCGCGATTGCCAAATGGGAAGGCGCGCTTGATGCCGACCGCCTGAAGCGCGTGCTCGACGGCGAGGAATCCGCTGTCGCGGCTCGATGAACCGATGACGTTGACGAACGAAAGAGGGAAGTTTGTCCCATGAAAACAGGTCTCGTGATCACGGCCCATCCGGGCGATTTCGTCTGGCGCGCCGGCGGCGCCATCGCGCTGCATGCGAAGAAGGGCTATCGCATGAAGATCGTCTGCTTGTCCTACGGCGAGCGCGGCGAGAGTCAGTTCGCCTGGAAGGAGAAGGGCGCGACGCTGGAGTCAGTCAAGGCCGGCCGCAAGGATGAGGCGGAGCGTGCGGCAAAACTGCTCGGCGCCGAGATCGAGTTCTTCGATTGCGGCGACTATCCGCTGAAGCTGACGGAAGCGCATTTCGACCGCATGGTCGACATCTACCGCGAGCTCAATCCGAGCTTCGTGCTGACGCACGCGCTGGAGGATCCCTATAATTTCGACCATCCGAACGCGGCGCATTTCGCGCAGGAAGCCCGCGTGGTCGCGCAGGCCATGGGCCACAAGCCCGGCGCGCAGTACAAATATTCGGCGCCGCCGGTGTTCCTGTTCGAGCCACACCAGCCCGAGCAGTGCAATTACAAGCCGGACCTGCTCCTCAAGATCGACGAGGTCTGGAAGGAGAAGTACGAGGCATTCCAGATCCTCGCCGCGCAGAAGCATCTGTGGGGCTATTACGAGCGCGTCGCGCTCAATCGCGGCATCCAGGGCAGTCGCAACACCGGCGTGCCGATGACGTATGGCGAGGCTTATCAGCGCCTATTCCCGACGGTTGCGGAGGAGCTGGCATGAGGCCGGTCGTCGTTCGCAACATTGAGCGAGCCGATCCCGCCGCCATGGCGGAATACGGCGTCTCGACCGTGCACGAGGCCTATGGCCGCATCGGCCTCATGAAGCCGTATCTGCGGCCGGTCTGGCCGGGCGCGGCGATTGCCGGTCCCGCCGTCACCGTGCTGGCGCAGCCGGGCGACAACTGGATGATCCATGTCGCGGTCGAGCAGTGCAGAAAGGGCGACATCCTCGTCGTCGGCTGTACCACCGACAACACCGACGGTATGTTCGGCGAGCTGCTCGCAACTTCGCTGCAGGCGCGCGGCGTGCAGGGGCTGATCATCGATGCAGGCTGCCGCGACGTCAGGGCGCTGCACGAGATGGAGTTTCCGGTGTGGTCGCGCGCGGTCTCGGCCAAGGGGACGGTGAAAGCGACGCTCGGCGCGGTCAATGTCCCCGTGGTCTGCGCCGGCGTCAATGTCGATCCCGGCGACATCATCGTGGCCGATGACGACGGCGTCGTAGTGGTGCCGAAGCGCTACGCGGCCGAAGTGGCCGAGAAGGCGAAGAAGCGCAACGCGGACGAAGCCGGCAAGCGCACGCGGCTTGGCTCCGGTGAGCTCGGCCTCGACATGTACAGCATGCGTGAGGCTTTGGCGAAGGCCGGGCTGGTCTATGTCGACAATCCCGAGGATGTGTGAGCGTAGTATTTTCTGAGCATGATCTATTCGGAAAACCGCTTCACACTTTTCCGGATCATGCTCTCGAGAAGCGGAGCGGACCGATGGATCGTCTCAAGCTGAAGACCGTGCTCGGCAGTCACCCCCATGTCCAGGCGGTGAAAAGCGGTGAGCTCCGCTCCGACCTGTTCGATCTCGATTTCATCGCATACACGCCGACCAACACCGCGTTCAAGCCGATGGTGCGCGAGCAGGCCTTCGACGTCTGCGAGATGGCGATCGTGACCTATCTGATGGCGAAGGCGCATGGCAAGCCGCTCGTGCTGCTGCCTGCCGCCATGCTCGGCCGCTTCCAGCATTCCTACGCGCTTTATAATCCCGCGCACGGAACCCTCGGGCCGTCCGATCTCGAAGGCAAGCGCGTCGGCATCCGCTCCTTCACGACCACCACCGGAGCCTGGATCAGGGGCATCCTCGCCAACGACTACGGCGTCAATCTCGACAACATCCGCTGGGTCACGTTCGAGGATCCGCATGTCGCCGAATATGTCGACACCACCGAGCGCGTGCCGAAGGACAAGAAGATCCTCCAGATGCTGCTCGAGGGCGAGCTCGACGCCGTCCTCGGCGAGACCTCAACCGATCCCAAGCTGAAGACGCTATTCCCCGATCCGGCCGCGGAAGCCGCCGAATGGTACGCGCGTCGCGGCGTCGTGCCGGTCAACCATCTCGTGGTCGTGACCGAGCAGCTGGCGAAATCGCGTCCCGACGTGGTTTCGGGCGTCTATGATCTGCTCAAGCGGAACAAGACCCAGATGGGGCCTGCGGCGACGCCCGATCTCGTTCCGTTCGGAATCGAGGCGAACAGGAAGCCGCTGGAGCTGATCATCGACTATGCGTTTCAGCAGGCGCTGATCCCGCGCCGTTATGCGGTCGAGGAGCTGTTCGACGAGACGACACGAGGACTGAACTGATGGCGGGCGATCCCAAGCGATGGCAGATCGGACTGATCGGTTACGGCGAGGTCGGCAGGATCCTGGCCGAGGATTTGCGCCAGCAGGACATCAGGGTCACAGCCTATGACATCAAGCTCGGGGGCGAGCAGGGCGTTTCACTGAAGGAGCATGCTGAGAAATTCGGTGTCGGGCTGGAAGCCTCGCACACCGAGCTGGCCGCCAAATCCGATTTCATCATCTCCGCGGTCACGGCGAGCCAGGCCGTGCCGGTGGCGAAGGCCTGCGCGGCCACGATCAATCAAGGCACCTGGTTCCTGGATTTCAATTCGGCGTCTCCCGGCGCCAAGCAGCGTGCCGCCGCGCTGATCGATGGGGCCGCCGGACGTTATGTCGAGGGCGCGGTGATGACGTCGGTGCCGCCTTATCGCATCAAGGTGCCGTTGCTGCTCGGTGGTCCCGACGCCAGGGAGCTGGAGCCGCTCTTGAACGCGATCGGTTTTGCGGCAAAGGTTGCGAGCGACAAGCTCGGTGTTTCCTCGGCGGTGAAGATGTGTCGCAGCATCATGATCAAGGGCCTGGAGGCCATGGTGATCGAAAGCTTCACCACCGCGCGCGCCTATGGCGTCGAGGACGCGGTGCTGGCTTCGCTGGCGGAAACCTTTCCCACGATCGATTGGGAGATGCAGGGCGCTTATTGCTTCCAGCGCGTGATCGAGCATGGCCGCCGCCGCGCCGAGGAGGTCCGCGAGGTCGCCGAGACCGTGCGTGAAGCGGGGCTGACGCCGTCGTCCGCGCAGGGCACCGCCGAGCGGCAGGCCTGGGTGGCGGACCTCGCCGATGAGGGCCTGTTCGGAATGAAAGGTACCGAGGAGTTCGCCCGAAGCGCTGATTGGCGCACCGAGGCGGACCGAATCCTGGCGAAGATCAATCGCGAGAAATAGGGTGGCTCCTGCTCAGGACTTTGCCGTGCGAGAGCCAGTGAGCTCGTCGCGGGCGCGTTCGATCAACTCCATCAAGTCTTCTGCCTTGCGGGCCAGCCGATCGTTCGCGACTTCGGTCCGGAATTCCGCGCGGATCGACCGAATGCACTTGTCGGCGGTATCGAGCGTCAGGAGCATGCGCGTCAGGTCATCCTGTGTCCGGACGCCCGCCAGATCGAGGTCCGACAGGACGTGCCCGATGCCGTCGAGCCGCTTCACGGCGGCCTCGCTGGGCGTTCTCGCTCGAATGGAGTGAGTGTCGATGCCGCTGAATGCGCTGAACATGTCGATGCTTCCCCGTTGAATGCAGACATCAGTGCCGGTCCTACTATGACCGGCACCGCGGGACTTGCAATGCGCGCAGCTATCGAGAATCAGCAAGAATCTACTATCCGGGAATCTACCGGATTCGGAATTGCGGAACGATCAGCGGTAACATCGAACGGAAGCTGCTCGGAAACAAGCCGCCCTTCAATGCAGATATGCATCGAGAGCGGATCAGCAGCCGGGGCTGAACAGAGTGGGCCGTTGACGCGCAAAAGTCTGCCGGCCGCTCTTGAAGCCCATCACGATATCCGGCAGCTCGGCAATGGCGAAGCGGCTGTCTTGCGTATCGAGCACGACGAGATCGGCGGGGTTTCCGACCTTGATGCCGTAATCCCCGAGGTTCATCAGCCGCGCCGGCAGCTCGGTCACGAGATCGAGGCACGCATCGAAGTCGTTCACCGAGGCATGCGCGACGTTGGCGTAGAAATTCGCCATTCGCAGCAGTGAGGCATCGCCGAACGGCGTGAAGGGATTGAGCACGTTGTTGGTCGCGATCGAGCACACCACGCCGTCGGCGGCGAGCTTGTGGGCGAGCGTCAGCCCGCGTGGCGCGTTGTGGGTCGCTTCGCGCCCCATCAGGTAGAGATCGGTTGCCGGCAGCACGGTGACGGCAACGCCGGCCTTGGCCAGTTGCGCGGTGGCGGACTTCAGCCGCTCCGGCGGCAGCGCGGAGAGCTTCGTGGCATGGCCGATTGCCACGCGCCCCCCGTAGTTGCGCCGCTCGGTCTGCCGGCAGACCTCGTCGAGGTGCCACCAGGAGGGATCGAGATCGAAATCGAGATGGAGATCGACGTCCACGTCGAACGCCTCGGCGAGGTCGAAGATGCGTGTGAGATGGGCGTTCGGGTCCGTGTCCGTATAGGGACAGCCGCCGATCACCTCGCCCCCGTCGCGCAGCGCCTGGACCAGAAGCTCCTCGCTGCCGGGATCGTTGGTGAGGCCTTCCTGCGGAAAGACACAGAGCGACAGGTCGATCGCCCAGGCATAGTCACGCTTCAGCGCCTTCACCGCCTCGAAGCCGCGCAAGCCGATGCGCGGATCGATCTCGACGTGGGTTCGCATGCGCGTGGTGCCGTGGACGATGGCACGTTCGAGCACCCGGGCGCCGCGCGCGTAGACGTCCTCGACCGAGAAATCCTTCTTCATCCCGGAGACGGCGCGGATCGCTTCGGAAACGCTGCCGTGATCATGCCCGCAGCGGCCGAGCAGGCAGGCCTTGTCGAGATGGATGTGGCTGTCGACGAAGCCGGGCAGGGCGAGACGCCCGCCGACATCGACCTCGACGGCCTCGCAGGCGAGCGTCGGTTCGATGGCGGTGATCCGGCCGCGCGTGACGCCAATATCCATCGGGTCGGCGGCACCACGCAGCAAGGCGTTGCGAAAGACGAGGTCAAAGGCGGATTGGGCGGTCATGGCTCTTGTAAAGGAATTTAGTGCATTCGGCCGCGTTTGGCGGCTCCAGATTGTCGGCAGTGTAGCGACGGAAATGTTCAAAATATATGCACGTATTCCCCGAGAGGGGCGTTAGTATTCCGCAAGCCCGGGAGAATGAGCCATGTCCGCTGCCGCAAAAGCCGAAGCCGGTCCGTCGTCCGACGCCGAGATCGTTGAAGCCTATCTCACGGCGTCGATGATCCCCGATCCGGACACCGCGGCGGCCTATATGGCGCCGGGCACGTTAATCACCTTTACCGGCGGGCGCGAGTTCGATCATCCGCGCGGCCCGACCGGGTTCAACGCCAAGCGCTACCGCTGGGTCAAGAAGAAGATGGATCGGTTCGACGTCTGCCCCGGCGACGGCGAGACCGTGGTCTACAGTGTGGGCACGCTCTACGGCGAATGGATGGATGGGACCGCGTTCGAGGGCAACCGCTACGTCGACCGCTTCGTGGTGCGGAATGGCCAGATCACCAAGATGGACGTCTGGAACGACAGCGCCGAGCGGATCCTGGTCCAGCGCGGCATCGACGCGTAACAGCCATCCTGGCGCTTGAGGCGCCTCGACTCCAGGCGGACAAAAGACCGGTCACCATATCGCAAGCCGCGATAGCTGCTAGATGCAAGCTCGTGTGGCGGCTGCCGCGCGCCTGCGCTATCAACGGCGTGATTGCTGCGCCCGGAATGGAGGCGCGAGCCTCCTCGAGGAGTTCCCGATGCGTTTACCCACTGTTGTCCTGGCCCTCACATGCCTTGCAACTGCCGCCTCCGCCGAAGACCTGTCGGGTACGCTTCAAAAGGTCAAAGAGACCAAGAAGATCACGCTGGGCTATCAAGAGGCCTCGGTCCCATTCAGCTATCTCGACGGCAACCAGAAGCCGGTCGGCTTTGCCATGGATATCTGCCTCAGGATCGTGGATGCCGTGAAGAAGCAGCTCGGTATGCCCGACATCGCGGTCGACACGCTCGCCGTGACGTCGTCGAACCGGATTCCGCTGATGGTCAACGGGACGCTCGACCTGCATTGCTCGGCGACCACCAACAATGCCGATCGCCAGAAGCAGGTCGCCTTCACCAACACGCACTTCCTCAGCGCAACGCGATTTGCAGCCAAGAAAGCCGCAAAGATCAACACCATCGACGATCTCAAGGGCAAAGCGGTGACGGCGGTGGCCGGCTCGGTCAACCTGACGCAGCTCGCCAAGGTCAACACCGAGCGCAATCTCGGCATCAATGTGATGCCGGCCAAGGACCAGGCCGAAGCCTTCCTGCTGCTGGAAACCGATCGCGCCCAGGCCTACGCGCTCGACGACGTGCAGCTCGCGGTCGCGATCGCGCGCTCGAAAGAACCTCAGCTCTTCATGATCAGCGAGGAGACGTTCTCGAAGCCTGAGCCTTACGGGATCATGCTGCGGCGGGAGGACGCGCCGTTCAAGGCGCTCGCCGACCGCGCGACTGCAGAGCTGTACGCCAGCCAGGAGATCGAGGTCCTCTACAAGAAGTGGCTGGAATCGCCGACGCCACCGAACGGCCTCAACTACAACGTCCCGATGTCGGGCGCCTTGCGCAACGCCTTCAAGAAGCCGAGCTCCAGCTTCGATCCGGATGTGTACGTCGTCAATTGAGGCGAGGACTGTCGCCGCCGGAGGCGTGTCGCGCGCGAGCGGTCCGCCGAGATGTCAGTAGGCCGTCGGGAACCCCCGCCGCGCCCCGGGTCCGGCCGGGCGCGGGCCAGCCTGCTGCATGATATCGGCCCCGAGGAACTTGCGGTCACCTTCGCGACTCTCCAGCGCATAGAACGGTGGGCAAGCCGCCAAGACCGACGCCGAAGCGAAATAGCCATGCGCGCAAATGAACCCTTCCTGGTCCGCCACGCGGACGTGATTTTCGCTTGGAAGACGTTCGCCGCGTCGATCCTGGCGCTCGTCATCGCGCTGGCAATGGATCTGCCGCGGCCTTATTGGGCGATGGCGACCGTATACATCACCTCGCAGCCGCTGGCGGGGGCGACCAGTTCGAAGGCGTTCTTCCGCGTGATGGGCACGCTGGTCGGCGCGATCACGACGGTGGCGCTGGTCCCAAACCTGATCGATGCACCCGAGCTGCTGTGCCTTGCCATCGCGCTCTGGGTCGGGCTCTGTCTTTATCTCTCGCTGCTCGACGGCACACCACGCAGCTACGTCTTCATGCTGGCCGGGTACACGGTGGCGCTGATCGGCTTTCCCTCGGTGTCCGAGCCGGGCGCCATTTTCGAGACCGCGGTGGCGAGGCTGGAGGAAATTTCGCTCGGCATCATCTGCGCAAGTCTGGTTTCGACCATCGTCTTTCCGCGCAGCGTCGCGCCGGCTGTTGCCAATCGGATCGAGAATTGGGTGGCGGACGCGCAGCGCCTAAGTCAAGTCGTCCTGCTGCGCCACGGTACGAACGAAACCCGCCGCGGCAAGCGCATCAAGCTTGCGACCGACGTCGTCGAAATAGACACGCTCTCCACCCATCTTGCTTATGACCGGTTGACCGACCGCAATGCCGTCGTCGGACTGGGTGAAATCCGGCTTCGCATGCTGATGCTTTTGCCGGTGATCGCTTCGCTCGAGGACCGGCTCGCCGCGCTGGGCGAGGAGGCGTTGAGGCGGCAACCCGAGCTGAGGCGGCTCCTGGAAGATCTCGCGGGATGGATCACCGGCGACGCCAACGCACGGCAGCCGGCCGAGCGAATTCGCGCCATGATCGGACGGCAGCAGGCGGTCCTTGACGACAGCGCCTCCTGGGAGCGGATCATCGTCACCAGCCTGTTGTCGCGGCTGCGCGAGCTGGTCGACCTCTCGCGCGATTGCCGCGCCCTGACGGAAGCGATCGTCGAGAACCGGAACGTCTCGACCCTCGATCTGGATTTCCAATCCGAAGCAGGTGCCGCGCCGGTGCGCCATAGGGATCGCGGCCTTGCCCTGTGGTCGGCTGCCGGCGCGTCGGCGGCCATCCTGATCTGCTGCGCGTTCTGGATCGGTACCGGTTGGCCGGACGGCGCGTCGGCGCCGATGATGGCGGCCGTCGCCTGTTCGTTCTTCGCCGCGCAGGACGAGCCCGCGCGCTTCATCCGCAGTTTTGGCCTGTGGTCCCTGGTCGCCATTGTCGTCGTGGCGATCTACCTTTTTGCGCTGGTGCCCGCGATCTCGCATCTCGAGGTTTTGGTCGCCGCGCTCGCGCCAACGTTCCTCTTCTATGGCTTCCTGATCGCACGGCCCGCAACGACCGGAACCGGCATGGCGCTTGCGGCCAACACGGCGACGCTGCTGGCGCTGCAATCGACCTACAGCGCGGATTTCGCGTCCTACGCAAATTCCGCTGTTGCCTTCTTCGTCGGTGTCATCATTGCCGAGCTGGTGACGCGGATCGCGCGTGGGGTGGGGGCGGAGTGGATCGCCAACCGCCTGGTGCTGTCGAACTGGACGGCGCTCGCGGTCGCCGCCGAACGGCGCGGCAAGCGGGATCGCGCGGAGTTCGCAGGCCTGATGCTGCACCGGCTCGGCCTTCTGGTGCAGCGCATCGCGTTTCTCTCCGAGAGTGACCGCCGCGACGCCGAGAGCCTGGTCCAGCTTCGTATCGGAATCAACATCATCGATCTCCGGCGCGCCCGCTACGGGCTTGCGGTATCCACCATTGCCGTGATCGACGACATGCTCGATCAGCTCGCCATCGCCTGCCGCAGATATGCGGGTGATGGAATGCCGGCCGAACTTCTGACAAGCGTCGATCGGGCAATGGCCCGGGCGGTGAAGGATCCCAACGGAAAGGCGCGCGAGGACGCCCTGGTCGGCCTCGTCGGCATAAGGCGCGGCCTGTTTCCGGACGCACCGGCCTATCGGCCGCGGGCAGGCGAGAGTGTTGCGGCATGAGATACGTGATCGATATCTACGGTGTGCTCGTGCCAGCGCTGCTGTTGTGGATCATCATCGCCTACGCGCTGAGTGCTCTGCTGCGCCGCTTCATGCAGCGCTTTGAACTTTACCGGCTGGTCTGGCACCGCGCGCTGTTCGATTTCGCGATCTACGTCTGCATTCTCGGCGTCGTCGTCTATCTCTCGGAGTATCTTGCATGAAAGGGAATGTTGCCTGGCTCGGGCGCCTCGCGTTGACGCTCCTTGCCGTTGTCGCCGCGCTCGCTGTCGGCCGCGAGCTCTGGGTCTATTACATGGAGCAGCCATGGACCCGCGACGGCCGGGTGCGCGCCGACGTGGTGCAGGTCGCGCCCGATGTGTCGGGCTTCGTGACCGAAGTGTTGGTCAAGGACAACCAGAAGGTCCATCGCGGTGACGTCCTGTTCAAGATCGACCGCGAGCGTTTTGCGCTGGCGCTGCGGCAGGCCGATGCGTCGGTGGCCGGTCATCAGGCTACGCTCGATCAGGCCAATGCCGATTTGAAGCGCTATAGCGCGCTGACGACCGACGCCGTGTCGCAGCAGAAACAGGAGCAGGTGCTGGCCACGCAGCTCCAGGCCAAGGCGGCTTTCGATGCGGCCGTTGCCGACCGCGCGGTCGCCCAGCTCAATCTCGATCGCAGCGAGGTGCATGCCTCCGTGAACGGCGTGATCACCAACATGGATCTGCGTCCCGGCGCCTATGTCACGGCCGGGAAAGGCGTGATGGCGCTAGTCGACAGCGATACGCTGCATGTGGAAGGCTATTTCGAGGAGACGAAACTCGCGCGCATTCGTATCGGTGACAAGGTGCAGGTCCGCCTGATGGGCGAGAAGGTGACGCTTTCAGGCCATGTCGAGAGCATTGCCGCCGGCATCGAGGACCGCGACCGCGTCGAGGGCGCCAGCCTGCTTGCCAACGTCAACCCGACCTTCAGTTGGGTGCGCCTCGCCCAGCGCGTGCCGGTACGCATCGCGCTGGATCATGTGCCTGACGGAATGTCGCTGGTGGCCGGGCGTTCGGCGACGGTGGAGGTGCTGAACTAGAAGCGATTGGCATCGCCCGATTCAAGCATTCGAATATTTCTTCAGCTCGAACCGCGCGATCTGGTTCCTGTGGACCTCGTCCGGGCCGTCGGCGAGACGCAGCAAGCGCGCGGTCGCATAGGCCTGCGTCAATCCAAAGTCGTTCGACGTGCCGCCGCCGCCATGGGCCTGGATCGCCCAATCGATGATCTGGCAGGCCATGTTGGGCACGGCGACCTTGATCATCGCAATCTCCGCTTTCGCCACTTTGTTGCCGACGGTGTCCATCGCGTAGGCGGCGTTGAGCGTCAGCAGCCGGGCCTGCTCGATCATGATGCGGGCCTCTGCGATGCGCTCCTGCGTCACCGTCTGCTCGGAAACCGGCTTGCCGAAGGCGACGCGGCTGCGCACCCTCCGGCACATCTTCTCCAGGGTGCGCTCGGAGAGCCCGATCAGTCGCATGCAATGGTGGATACGGCCGGGGCCGAGGCGGCCCTGCGCGATCTCGAAGCCGCGGCCTTCGCCGAGCAGCATGTTCTCCTTGGGGACACGCACGTTGGTGAAGACGACCTCGGAGGCACGGTCGGGCACGCCGTAGAAGCCGAACACGGGCAGGGCACGCTTGACCTCGACGCCCGCTGTGTCCATCGGCACCAGGATCATGGATTGCTGCTTGTGGCGGTCCGCATTGTCGGGATCGGTCTTGCCCATGAATATGCAGATCTTGCAGCGCGGGTCGGTCGCGTTGGTGGTGTACCATTTGCGGCCGTTGATGACGTAATGGTCGCCGTCGCGGACGATCGAGCTTTCGATGTTGGTCGCATCGGACGAGGCGACGGCAGGCTCGGTCATGGCGAAGCAGGAGCGGATTTCGCCTGCGAGGAGCGGCTTCAGCCAGCGCTCCTTGTCCTTCTCCGTGCCATAGCGCTCCAGCACCTCCATGTTGCCGGTGTCGGGCGCCGAACAGTTGAACACTTCGGGCGCCAGATGCGAGCGGCCCATGACCTCGCAGAGCGGCGCATATTCGAGATTGGTCAGGCCTGCACCGTGGCCGGAGTCCGGCAGGAACAGATTCCAGAGGCCTTCGGCGCGCGCCAGCGGCTTCAGCTCCTCCACGACCGGATAGACTTTCCAGGGACCCAGCTCCTCCGCCTCGCGATAAAAGCGTTCCTCGTTCGGATAGATGTGCCGGTCCATGAAACTTTCGAGCCTGCGCTTGAGCTCGACGACTTTGGGCGACATCGGGTAGAGCATCTTTGTCTCCTTGATCAATCGACAGGCCGGGTGCAATCGGCGCAGGCGACGCGATACCCTTTGAATTTCTCGCGCAACGCTGATTTGAGCACCTTGCCGGTGCCGGTCATCGGAAACTCGTCCATGAACTCGACGGCGTCGGGCATCCACCAGCTCGCGATCTTCGGGCGCATGTGCTCGAGCAGCGTCTTGCCGTCGACGGTCGCGCCTTTCTTGCGGACGACGAGGAGCAGAGGCCGCTCCTGCCATTTCTCATGATTGATCGCGACTACGGCGGCTTGCAGCACATCGGGGTGAGACAGGGCGACGTCCTCGAGCTGGATGGAGGAGATCCATTCGCCGCCGGACTTGATCACGTCCTTGGAGCGGTCCGTCAGCGTGACGTGGCCCTGGGGATCGATCACGGCCATGTCGCCGGTGATCAGCCAGCCGTCGCGGTCGAGGCCTTCGTCGAGTTTCATGTAGCCGGACGCAACCCACGGTCCCCGCGCGCGCAGATGGCCGACGCTCCTGCCGTCGCGCGGCAGCTCGTTGCCGCCGTCGTCGACGATGCGCAAGGCGGTGCCGAAACAGGCGCGGCCGGACACCTGGCGGCGGTCGAACTTCTCCTTGTCGTCGAGATGCTCGGAGCCCGGCCGCAAGCCCGGCATCGAGCAACCCAAGGCTTCCGTCATGCCCCAGGCCTGGAGGTAGTCGACGTCGTACTCGCGCTTGAGCTTCTCGACCATCGCGCGCGGCGGCGCCGAGCCCGACGACAATGTTGCACGAAGAGTCGAGAACCGGTTGCCGGTGCGGCCCAACCAGTCGAGCAGGATCAGCCAGAAGCTCGGCACGCCCGCCGACAGCGTCACCTTCTCGCCTTCGAGCAATTCGTAGAGCTTGTCGGGCTCGTAATTGCGGCCGGGCAGCACCAGCTTCGAGCCGGTATACGGGGCGGTGAACGGCATGTTCCAGCCATTGCCGTGGAACAGCGGCGCCATCGGCATCATCACCTCGCGCACGCCTTCCAGGTGCCCGGGCAGGAAGTCGAAATTGCAGGAGACCATGGTCTGCAGGATCGCGGCGCGGTGCGAATAGATCACGCCCTTGGGATTGCCGGTGGTGCCGGAGGTGTAGCAGATGGTGGACGCCGATTTTTCGTCGAACTCCGGCCAGGCGAAGCCGGCGTCGTTCTCCTTGTCCAGAAGCTCCTCGTAGCAATGCACGTTGGCAAGCTTGGTCTCCGGCATCCGCTCGCGCGAGCACATCACGACATAGGCTTCGATCGATGTGAGCTGTGGCGCGATCGCCTCGACGATCGGCAGTGTGGCGCGGTCGATGAACAGCAGCCGGTCCTCGGCGTGATTGACGATATAGACGAGCTGCTCGGGGAACAGCCGCGGGTTGATGGTGTGCAGCACACAGCCCATGCCGGGCGCGGCGTAGAACATCTCGAAATGCCGGTGCGTATTCCAGGCCAGCGTGCCGACCCTGTCGCCGGGCATCATGCCGAACCTCTTGAGCGCTAATGCCATGCGCTTGATGCGCGGATGGGCGTCGGCATAGGTGTAGCGATGGATGTCGCCTTCGATCTCGCGGGCGACGACCTCGGCCTCGCCGTGATAATCGGCGGCATACTGGATCAGGCCGCTGATCAGGAGCGGCATGTCCATCATCAATCCCTGCATCGTCTCCTCCGGACCGCCATGTCATTGCATGACGTACGCTTGTGATGTGCGTTTGAGGTTAGCGGAACGCCACGCCACGTTCACGCAAAAAGCGAGGGACGTGATTGCATGCGTCACTTTTTCAGGGCTAAGTGATGCGAGCTGCCGGCGAGGTAGTGCCCGCCGGGGAGGAAACGGATGTCAGCGGAAAGACACAAGACCGGTGCAGCCGGCGAATCTACAATCGACATTGCAGCACTCCGTGCGCGCTATCGCGACGAGCGCGATCGCCGGCTGCGCACTGAGGGCAAGGCGCAATATGTCGAAGTGACCGGCAAGTTCGGGCGCTATCTCGACGATCCCTGGGCCAATTCCGGATTTGCGCGCGAGGCCGTCAGCGAACAGACCGAGGTGCTCATCGTCGGCGGCGGCTTCGGCGGCCTTCTGTGTGGCGCGCGACTGCGCGCGGCCGGCATCGATGATTTCCGGGTCGTGGAAAAGGCAGCCGATTTCGGCGGCACCTGGTACTGGAATCGCTACCCTGGCGCGGCCTGCGATACTGAGAGCTACATCTACCTGCCGTTGCTGGAAGAGACCGGCTACATGCCCGTGCGCAAATATGCGCGAGCACCCGAGATCTACGAACATTCGCGCCGCATCGGCCGTCACTTCGGTCTCTATGAGCGCGCGCTGTTTCAGACCGTCATCACGCGCATGGAATGGCAAGAGCAGGAGGCAATTTGGCTGGTCGAGACCGACCGCGGTGATTGCATCCGCGCGCGCTTCGTCATCCTTGCTGGCGGCCCGCTGAGCCGTCCGAAGCTGCCGGGCATTCCCGGTATCGAAAGCTTCAAGGGACACAGCTTCCACACCAGCCGCTGGGATTACGCCTACACCGGCGGCACGGCCGAAGGTGATCTTAGTGGTCTTGGCGACAAACGCGTCGGGATCATCGGCACCGGTGCCACCGCCGTGCAATGCGTGCCGCATCTCGGCCGCTCGGCCAAGGAGCTCTACGTTTTCCAACGTACGCCGTCGGCGATCGGCGTGCGCGACGACCGCCCGACGGATCAGAGCTGGGCGCAGCAGCTCAGGCCTGGGTGGCAGCGCGAGCGCATGGACAATTTCACCGCCGTGATCTCGGGCGAGCCATTCGAACAGGATCTGGTGCAGGACGGCTGGACCGGCCTGCTCGGCGAGATACTGCTGGCGCCGCGCCGCCAGAAGCAGCCGGTGACCTCGATCGAGGAGGCGCTCAAGGTCATCGAGCAGGCCGATTATCGCAAGATGGAAGAGATCCGGGCGCGCGTCGATGCGATCGTCAAGGACGAGGCGACGGCTTCGGCGTTAAAGCCCTGGTACAAGGCCTTCTGCAAGCGGCCGTGCTTCCACGACGAATATCTCGACACCTTCAATCGCCCCAACGTGCATCTCGTCGACACCAGGGGACAGGGCGTCGATCGCATCACCGAGAACGCCGTCGTGGTCGACGGCCACGCCTACGAACTCGACTGCCTGATCTATGCCAGCGGTTTCGAAGTCGGTACCGATTACGCCCGTCGTATGGGCTTCGAGATCTATGGACGCGATGGTACGAGCCTGTCCGAGCGCTGGCGCGACGGCGTCAAGACGATGCATGGCTTCTACAGCCGCGGCTTCCCGAACTGCTTCCTGATCGTCATGGTGCAGGCAGGCCAGAGCGCCAACTTCCCGCACATCATCGACGAGCAGTCGCAGCACATCGCCTACGTGATCGCCGAAGCGCGCAAGCGCAAGGCGCGAACCCTCGAGCCGACGCTGGCGGCCGAAAACGCCTGGGTCGAGGAGGTGGTCAAAGCCGCGCTCGGACGCCAGACCTATCTCGCCGAATGCACGCCCGGCTATTACAACAATGAAGGCGTGTTCGATCCGATCGCGGCGAGAAACAGCCAGTATTGGCGCGGGCCGGTGGCATTCCTGCGGCTGCTCGACAAGTGGCGCAAGGAAGGCAATTTGGATGGACTGGAACTGTCGTATGATCACGCCATGGAGTCGGCGCCTTCGTCCGGGTAAGCTCGGGCATTGGATCGCGCCAGAAAGAGGACATCGGACATGATCAGGGGCAGAACTGTAGCTGCGGCGGTTTTCGGGGCGATGACGCTGCTCAGCTGCCTGGCGCCCGCCGCCCACGCCGCGCAATGCGGCAGTTCGTCGGCCGGCTTCGAGGCCTGGAAGCGCGAGTTCAGCGCGGAGGCGCAGGGCAAGGGCGTTGGCCAGACCGCGCTCGCGGCGCTGATGCAGACCAATTACGCCAGTGCCACCATCGCAGCCGACCGCGGCCAGCGCAGCTTCTCGCTATCGCTCGACCAGTTCCTCGCCAAGCGCGGTGCGACAACCATTGTGGCCAAGGGCCGCCAGCTCAAGCAGTCGCAGGCTGCCTTGTTCGCCTCGATCCAGCAGCGCTATGGCGTTCCGCCGGGCCCGTTGATCGCGATCTGGGGCATGGAAACCGGATTCGGCAGCCAGCGCGGCAACCAGAACATGCTCTCCTCGATCGCGACGCTCGCCTATGACTGCCGCCGTCCCGAATTCTTCACCGAGCAGCTCTATGCGGCGCTGAAACTGGTCGATCGCGGCACGCTATCGGGGGCAACCCGCGGCTCGATGCACGGCGAAGTCGGCCAGACCCAGTTCATGCCCAAAAACATCCTGGCCTATGGCACCGGCAATCTCGAAGTTGCCGCCAATGCGCTGAACTCGACGGCGAATTTCCTCAAGGCCCATGGCTGGCGTGCAGGAGCCGGTTACCAGCCGGGCGAGCCGAATTTCGTCGCCATCGAAGCCTGGAATGCCGCCGGCGTTTATCAGAAGGCGATCGCTCTGATGGGACGGCAGATCGACGAGGGCGGAGGTGCGGCCGCCTCGCGCTGACTAGAGCCCCCTTGAGAACGGGGCTCTAGCTTCTTGTTTGGACGCGTTTTCTGTGTCCGAACCGGCATCCACTTCGCTTGAAAACGCTCTTGCTCAGCAAGGCGTGATGCGCCGACAAGAGAAAGTTGTTGCCATCAGGAACCGACGGCACGAGGTTTGCTTTGATCGAACAGGGCTGGGCATGAGGAGACTCAACATGGCAACCCAGATCGTGATGGACCAGACTGGCGACACGCGCCACGAGTTTGATCCTGGCAATGCCGAAGCGCTGGCGCGGGCCGAACGGCGCTTTCGGGAGCTGACCGGAGCGGGCTTCACCGCCGCGCTGCGAACCGGACCTGGCGAGGTCACCCGGATCCGATCGTTCGACCCGACCGCGCAGGAAACGCTGTTCTATCCCCGCCTGGTCGGCGGTTGATCTGAGCTGCTCATGATCGCGGCGGTCTGGCTCCGCGCGCCGGCGCGTGCGCGTCTGCATGCGCTACGCGAACTCTATCGGCGCTTCTTCGGCGAGAACACGCCGGATGCTCGCGGCCGCCGGCTCCTGGCCGAATGGCTGTCGCCGGCGCAGCGCGTCCAATTCGAGCAGTACCGGCATTTCGATGTCGTCGGCTGCGATACCGGCAAGACCTATCGCATCCATTATGGCACCGCCGCCAATGTCCATGAGATCGACGCGGCCGGAAACGCGACGATGGGGTGGTGCTTCGTCCCGTCAGGCTTTCTCGTCCCCGGCGACGTCATGCTCGCACAGAAGATCGCGCTCGAAACCGACGAAAGGGGAGCTCTCGCGCTCGCCAACAGGTTTCCGCCGGCAACACATTCGGAGCACTTCTACCGGCGGCCGTTCTAGGGCAGGGCTATCAGTGCAAGGCTATCAGTGCAAGGCTATCAGTAATGGGTGGTGCGATAGGCATCCACCGCGTGCGCTGCAAAAACGCCCACGCTGCAAAGCGCAAGCAAGGCCGAGATCAGTTCGATCATAGCTCGTCCTCCCACGGCGGCAGGGCGACGAGGTGCTGACAGCAGGAGTAATCCCAGATCAGGTCGAGGAAGAATTGCATGGTGGCCGTCCCTGTATGATTTTGACAACCAGATAACCGACCATCTGTTTCAGGCGTGTTTCGTCGCATCTGGAAACGGGTTTCTTGGGGAACCCCGGGCTGGTTTGTGCGCTGCGGAGCCGCTACATCCTGCTCTTGCTCAATCTCATTAGCCGCGAGGCGGCACATCGCATGGCGAGGCGAAATCATGGCGCAGGTCGAGTGGTTCGACGATCTCACCATTGGAATGCAGTTCAAATCCCCCGAAGTTCACGTCACCGAGGCCGACATCAAGCGGTTCGCGGCGGAGTTTGATCCGCAGCCGATGCATCTCGACCACGAAGCCGCCAAGCAGACCCTGTTCAGGGGTCTCGCTGCCTCGGGATGGCACACCGCCGCGATTGCCATGAGCCTCGCGATCCAGACCCGTCCCTTCGGCCCCCATCCGCTGATCGGCGCCGGCGTCGATGGGCTGCGTTGGACCATCCCGGTACGGCCCGATGACCGCCTGCATCTGGTCGGGGAGGTCATGAGCCTGACGCCGTCGAAATCGAAGCCGCAGGGCATTGCATTGGTGAAATGGACGATGTTCAACCAGAACGGCGAGGAGGTTTACACCTTCACCCCGATCGCGATCGTGCCGCGGCGGGAGTAGGGCAAGGTCGGCGCCCTACGCGGCCGCCCGAAGCCCTTGCGGGTCACCGGCAGAGGTGGTCATCTCGGTCCGGGGAACACGCTGGAGGCTGACATGAAACGATCTCTTCTCGCCGCCGGGTTGCTGGCCGGCGCCTTGAGCGCCGTCGCTTTGACCGCGAGGCCGGTGCAGGCGCAACAATCCAAGGTCGGCGACTGGACCATCGAAAAGCGTACGCAAGACGCACATTGCAATGCGAGCCGCGGCTACAAGGACAAGGAAGACGAGAACCGGGACTACGTCATCGTCATCACCTATTCCGAGAAGGCTATCGTGATCGTGATGATCTATGACGGCTGGGAGTGGGACAAGGTTGGCGAGATCCTCCGGGCGGATGTCGGCACCGATGACGCCGATATCATGAAGAAGGCGAAGTGGGAGGTCATGGACAAGACCACCGTGCGCGGCATCTTTGAATACGATCAGTCCATGATGGACCGGCTGTCCAAGGCCAAGCGTCTCTCGCTCGATTTCGAGGACGATGACGACGACAGCATCGAGATGCAGGTGCCGCGTGCTGGTGAAGCGCTGGCGGCGCTGAAATTCTGCGAGGAGAATCGCAAGTAGATTGCCGGAGCCGGATGCGAGGCCGGCGGGATCGGTGGCGACGGAATCCTGCAGCGCGATTGGCGCCTGACGCATCGCACGCGTGACTCATCGCACACAGACCGCGCGCTGTTCGCATTTATCCTAGTCTTTGGCGAAAACGTCCAAGCCGCATCCTGCGGTTGACGTTACGCAAGGGCGATGTTCGATATTCCAGCATTTCGTTGCATCGTTTTCTCGGCGTCGATTGCGTCGTCCGGCCGATGACAATTCTCCACGCAAATCGATTCTCGTCCCTCGTCGGCGAGATCTACGACGCGGCGGTCGATCCCGCGCTGCGCAGCGGGGTGCTGGAACAGGTTTCGCATTTCGTCGGCGGATGTGCCGTGACCATCCTGTCCAGGGACGCAGCCAGGCTCTCGATCGAGATCCATGAGCATTTCGGCAGCGAATCCCGCTTCCGCCAGCTATATCGCGACCGATATGTGGAACTCGACCCTCTGCTCGATCGTCATCTCACGCTCGCGGCGGAACAGACGATCGGCGTCGCCGACATCATGTCTCAGGCGGATTTCCTGGCAACGAGCTTCTATCGCGAGTGGGTGGAACCGCAAGGAGCGATAGACCTTGCAACCGTTGCGCTCGAGAAGTCGGACACGCGCACCACGATCCTGCAGGTGCTGCGCCACCGGTCGCGCGGACTCGTTGACGAGCCGATGCGTGAGCGCATGCGGCTGCTTGCTCCGCACCTCCAGCGTTCCAGGATCATGGGCCGGCAGATCAGGGCGCGCGCTCATACCGTGGACGACCTTGCCGATGTCTTGGATGGGCTGAGCACGGCGATCTGTCTGCTCGACGCAGATGGCCGCGTCGTGCATGCCAACGCAGCATGCCGCGGGCTGTTCGCCGATGCCAGCCTGCTCGCAATGGTCGGCGACCGGATCGTGGCCCGCAACACCCAGACCGACAAAATATTCCGCGGCCTGTGCGAAATCGATGCAGGCAGCGAAACTCGTGCCGCTCCCCGTCAGATCGAGCTTGCGACATCAGTTGATGGGCAGCACTATCTGCTCCACGCCTTTCCCCTGAAGCGCGATCGCATTCCATCGCGAGATGCCGCAGCCACGGTGCTCTTCGTGCAGAAGGCCTCGGCAGCGACATGGCTCGCAGCCGATGCGATCGCTGCGGCCTTCAGGCTGACGCCGTCCGAACTGCGCGTATTGATGGCCATTATCGAGATCGGCGGCGTTCCCGACATTGCGGCAAAGCTCGGCATCGCCGAAACGACGGTGAAAACGCATCTCGGTCGCCTGTTCGAGAAGACCGGCGCCGGCAGGCAGGCCGACCTGGTCAAGATCGCCACCGGCTTTGCCGTTCCATTCGCGCGTCGAACGAACGGTGATGGCGACGCCGTGTGATCCATTTCACAAGGCTCGCCGGTATCTGCCGCGATCTCAATGCATTGTGATGAGCCGAGCTCCCGTGTCCTCCGAATGCAGGACGCGAGTCATTTGATACTTTCGTATATCGCGATCCAGAAAAGTGAAGAGCAGCAAGCGCCGCGAAGAGATGCCACGACGGCGCCAAACGCGAGTGTGAGGAAACGACAGCGCACGGCCGGACCTGCTCGTCGGTTGGAGGATTGCAGTGAGCCAATTTGATTTTTCCGTTATCAAGGTTTCAACGAACGAAATTCCCGAAAACGAGCGTATCCCGCTGCTTCGCGATTTCTACTTTCGCGGGGTGTTGAAGGCGGAGGTCGAGGTGAGGGAAGGAAAGCCGTTCGCGGCGAGCTTCACGTCCCACGTCTTGCCGGAAGCCCAATTGCTGATGGGAGGATTGTGCGGAGCGCGGGTCATTCGCACCAAGCACCTGGTTGCCGACGGCGACGACAGTCTGGCCCTGATCGTGAATCGATCTGGCGTGCTTGGGATATCCGAGCGGGGACACGATCTGAGCCTTCGGGCGGGAGAGGCGGTCCTGACAAGCGCGGAGGACGTTACGACGTTCGAGCGATTGTCCCTGGGCAGCTGTTTCTCGCTCCGTGTGCCGAGACGCGTGCTGGCGCCGATGATCGTGGATGTCGATGACGCCGTGATGCGGGTGATGCCGGAGAGCTCGACGGGACTTCGATTGCTAGTCGATTACGCAGTGACGCTGGTGCGGGAGAATGCGTTCGCGATGCCGAATTTGCGCAAGCTCGGGGTCGGGCATCTGCACGATCTTCTGGCAATCGTCCTCGGTGCCACCAACGAGCCGCGGGAGCTGGCCGGGCGGCGCGGCGTCAAGGCGGCACGGTTGCAGAAGGCCAAAGTCTCCATCGCCAACAATTGCTGGCGGCAGGATCTCTCCGTTGCCACGGTCGCCCAGGAGCTCGGCGTGACGCCGCGTTATCTCCAGCGCCTATTCGAGGCCGACGGCAAGACGTTCTCGTCCTTCCTGATCGAACAACGCGTCAAGCGTGCGCATCGCATGTTGCGCGAACCCGGACACGCCGAGCGGACGGTCAGCTCGATCGCCTACGATGTCGGTTTCGGCGATCTCTCCTATTTCAACCGCTGCTTCCGGCGGACTTATGGCGCCACGCCCAGTGACGTCAGGAGCCGCGAGATGTCGTGACCGCGCGCGATTGAATGTCAGGTCAAATGCCGATTGGAGACGGCACGGGCGTGCGCCGCCCGCAGTTGGAGTGTTGTGTTGCATGCGCCGTTTTTTCTTTGATCTTATGCTCGGCAATATCGTGAAGATCGATCCGGGCGGCATGGTGTTCGAATGCCCCGAAGCGACATTCGTGGTGGCCAACGAGATGGCAAGCCACCTGTTCGTCTGGCGCGACGATTTGCGCGGCCGCGATGCCTGCATCCGGGTCAGAGACACCGACGGGCGTGAGATCTATCGCGCCGCCGTCTGGTCGGAGAATGTGGAGAAGGTCGGCTGGGACGAGGCGTGAGCGTCCCGGTGCGGTATCGCAACTCCGCATCAGTAGCGCCCGAAACGGATATCCGTTCGTTCCGGCCGGGCTCCATCCGCCCGGCCGGCGTCCTCCGATCGGAGGATGCCGCATGCTGTGGTTGTGGTATGCTTGGTGATATTGATCACCCAGGCCATTTATAGCCATGCACGGACCGCGGAAGCTGCCCGACCTCGTCGAGGCCATCTACGATGCCGGACTCGATCCTTCGCTGTGGAACAACGTCGTCACCGGCATCCGCGACTTCGTCGGCGGCCAGGCCTGCGGACTGTTTTCCAAGGATTCGATCAGCAAATTCGGCGTCACGCATTATTATTGCGGTGCGGATCCGCACTACATCCGGCTCTATTCCGAGACGCATTCGAAGTTCGATCCGCTGACGGTCCTGCCGCCGCATGGCCAGATCGTCAGCATCCCGGATCTCGTCAATTTCGATGAATATCGGCGGGGACGCTTTTACCAGGAATGGATGCGGCCGCAGGGTTGCAGCGATGCGGCCAACGTCGTGCTCGAGAATTCGAATGCGAACTGCCCCGTGATGATGACGGTGCTGTCGGGCCGCCGGATGGTGGATCCGGTGATGAAGCACCGCCTCTCGCTGGTCGTCCCGCACGCCAGCCGCGCGTTGCTGATCAACCGCGCCATGACCTCGCAATTGACGCTGGCGACGGCGCTGGCGGAGGTCCTGGACAATCTTGCCTGCGGCATCTTCCTGCTCGATGGCTTCTGCCGGGTGGTGCACGCGAATTCCGCCGGGCACGATCTGCTTGCGGCCGACGATCTGGTTCGGTCCGTTGCGGGGCAATTGGTGACCAGCAGTGCGGAGGCCAATCAGACGCTGCGGGAAGCGTTCGCGACCCGCAATGAAATTACCCTGCTTGCCACAAAGGGGCATGCGTTTTCGCTGCTTTCGCCTTCGGGCGAGCGCTACGTCGCGCACATCCTGCCGCTGTCGTCCGTCCTGCGGGGTGGCAGCGAGCGGGTGGTCGATGCCGTCGGTGCGCTGCTGCTGCGCAAGGTATCGCTCGGCGGACAGTCCTACGGCGAATTGATCGCGCGGACCTTCGATCTCACGCCGGCCGAGCTGCGCGTGTTCCTGTCGATCGTCGAGGTTGGCGGCGTCCCGGAGACGGCGGTCGCGCTCGGTATCGCAGAAACGACGGCGAAGACGCATCTGCATCGCGTGTTCGCCAAGACGGGCGTTTCGCGTCAGGCCGATCTCGTCAAGCTTGCGGCAGGATTCTCCAATCCACTCGTCAACTAGACCGTCGATTTTGCCTTCACGATTGAACCTTTCGCTCCCGCGAAAGACTCACGGAAGCCGCCAGGCATGAAGAACATGTCGCCATCTCCATGTGTCACCATTGGCTCTTCCGATGTCCCGACCTCCAAAGCCGTCCGAGTTGATCGAGACTATCTATGACGCGGGTCTCCACCCGGAGTTGTGGAGCGAGGTCGTTGTCAAACTCAATGCCTTCATCGGCAGCCAGGCCTGTGGTCTGATTTCCAAGGACCCGGTCAGCAAATCGGGCGCGACGCATTATTACTGCGGAGTCGATCCGCACTACATTCAGCTCTATGCGGAAACCTACTCCCGGTACGACCCGCTCGCTCGGCTTCCGCGCTACGGCGAGGTGCGCAACATCCCCGATCTCGTGGATTTCGACGAATATCGCCGCGGCCGCTTCTACCAGGAATGGCTGCGCCCCCAGGGCTGCGTCGACGTCGCCAATGTGGTGCTGGAGCAGTCGAAGTCGCCTTGTCCGATGCTGATGACCGTGATCCCAGGCAGGGAGATGCTCGATGCCGAGCAACGGGCGCGGATGCAGTTCCTGGTTCCGCATGCGAGCCGGGCGTTGCTGATCAACCGGGCGATCGAACGGAAGCAGCAGCGCGCGATCGCGCTCGCCGACGTCGTGGACCAGTTGAATGCGGGTGTCATCCTGCTCGATTCGACCTGTCATATCGTCCACAGCAATCCGGCCGCGGAGACAATCCTGGCCGTCGATGATGTCCTGCGGTCTGTCTCGGGCCGGTTGGTGGCAAGCTCCTCACCTGTAAATTCGATGTTGCGCGATATTTTCCGCGACACAGGCGAAGTGGCGTTGACGGCATCTTCGGGGCGGAAAATTCCGCTGATATCGCGTGACGGTTCCTACTACGTCGCGCAAATCATCGCGCTGCCATCATTGCTGCGCGAGGGTACGGCTGAGCGCAGTTCGGCCGTAGGAGCCTTGTTCATCTGGAAAGCGGAACTCGACGGCCGCTCGTGTGCCGGTCTCATTGATCGCACCTTCGAACTTACGCCTGCGGAACTGAGGGTCTTGCAGTCGATCGTCGATGTCGGCGGCGTGCCGGAGACCGCGGTTGCGCTCGGTATCGCGGAGACGACGGTGAAGACGCATCTGCATCGTGTGTTCGCCAAGACCGGCGTTTCTCGTCAAGCCGATCTCGTCAAGCTCGCAGCTGGATTCTCCAATCCGCTCGTGCACTGAAACGCGTTCAAAAACGCAGGCGAGTCGCTGCAGCTCGCAATAGGTTCAATCAGAAACATCATTAGAAAGTTATCGCGCGTCGTTCGATCGAATGACGCGATTTTCCGCGCTCTATTCTACTGAACATCACACGGTCTGTTGTTCGACGTATCGGGCATTTGTGTGAAGCAATTCACTGCAGGCGGAAGTGGATCCCGTCAACCTCTCGAACAGGTTGAGAGGAGATTGTCATGCGAACGGCGTCACCGGTTTTGGCAGGCAGGTTCCGCGATATCGTCGCCCGCATAGGCGCGGTGCTCCGCGCGCAGCGGGAAATCGATGCGCAACGCGTGTTGCATCGCTATCGCCATCTGCTGGAGCAGCCGCACGAAACATTGCGTTTGAATGAAATCATTCCGGTCAGCAACGAAGAGGATATTGCAGAAAATGCCCACGGATCTGATGGGTGCGAGCGCGCCGCCGGACAGCCCAAATTCGAACGTGCGTAACGTCAACGTCGTCGCGATCGCGCTGACCGCGGCGCTCGTCACGCTCCAACTGGTCGGCCTCGCGATGGTGGAGCGATCTCACGCTTACGCGATGCATCCGTCGGCTCCATTCGAGCCGGCCGCTTGCACGGAGAGCGCCGAGGTCCCTGTCTCGCAAATTCCCTACGACTGACCCGGAGGGCGGATTGTGCCTGACGTCACGACTCTGATGCTGCTCAGCGTTGCCGTGTTCGCCGGTGCCTTCGTATCCGGGCTCTCGGGATTTGCCTTCTCGGCGGTGGCGGGCGCCATCCTGCTCCGGGTGTTTCAACCGCTCGAAGCTGTGCCGCTGATGATGGCGTGCAGCATCGGCGTGCAGGCCACCAATCTGTGGGCGCTTCGACGCAATATCCGCTGGGAAGGCAGCCTGCTGCTGATCGTCGGTGGCTTGATCGGAGTTCCCATCGCGGTATCGCTGCTCCAGAGCACCGATACGCATCTGCTCCGGCGCGGCTTCGGCATCATCGTTGCACTCTATGCGGCCTACATGTTGCTCCGGCCGACGTTGGTGACGGCCGGCGAGGCGGTCGGGCGGCATTGGGTTGCCTTGATCGGGTTCGGGGGAGGGCTGGTCGGCGGGCTGACCGCGATGCCCGGCGCGATCCCGACGATCTGGTGCGACATGCGCGGCATGCCCAAGAGCGAGCAGCGCGGCCTGGTGCAGCCGTTCATCGCCGCGATGCAGCTGTTCGCCATCGCGCTGCTGGTCGGACATCAGGATCTGTCGTCAAAAGTCCTCGTCGATCTCGCGGTCAGCCTGCCGGCGCTGTTCGCAGGCTCCGCGCTCGGCGTGATCGCCTTCCACAGGGTCAACGAGACGGTCTTTCGCAAGACCGTGCTCGTTCTGTTGTTGCTGTCGGGGATTTCCCTGATCTAGTGCCCGACGGGTTGCGCCGGCGCCGCGCTGGTGTCGCTGCCGTGATGCGTCAGCGGCTTCATGCCGGTGACGGTCCGCAGCAGCACATAGAACACCGGCGTCAGGAACAGGCCGAATACGGTGACGCCGATCATGCCGGAGAACACGGCGACGCCCATGGCGCGCCGCATCTCCGAGCCGGCACCGGTCGAGAGCACTAGCGGCAGCACGCCCATGATGAACGCCATTGACGTCATCAGGATCGGGCGCAACCGCAGTCGGCTCGCCTCGATCGCTGCCCGGATCGGCGTGCGGCCTGCGAACTCGAGCTCGCGCGCGAATTCGACGATCAGGATCGCGTTCTTGGCCGAGAGTCCCACCAGCACGATCAAGCCGATCTGGGTGAAGACGTTGTTGTCGCCCTTGGACATCCAGACGCCGAACATCGCAGCCAACAGGCCCATCGGCACGATCATGAGGATCGAGAGCGGCAAGGTCAGGCTTTCATAGAGTGCGGCCAGCACCAGGAACACCAGCAGGATCGCCAGCGGGAACACCCAGAGGCCGGAATTGCCGGCGATGAACTCCTGATAGGTCAGGTCGGTCCATTCGAAGGCGAAGCCGGGCGGCAATGTCTCCGCCGCGATCCGCGTCGCGACCTCCTGTGCCTGGCCGGAGGAAAAGCCGGGCGCAGCCGCCGCGTTGATGTCGGAGGACAGGAAGCCATTGTAGCGGATCGCGCGCTCGGGGCCCGCGCTCTGGCGGATCGTGAGCAACGCCGACAGCGGCACCATGTCGCCGGAGGACGAGCGCACCTTCAATTGCCTGATGTCGTCGGCACGCGCGCGGAACGGCGCGTCGGCCTGCACGTAAACGGAATACGTGCGGCCAAACTTGTTGAAGTCGTTGACGTAGTAGGAACCGAGATAGATCTGGAGCGTGTTGAACACCTCCGTCACGGGGACGCCGAGCTGGAGCGCCTTGGTGCGGTCGATGTCGGCAAAGAGCTGGGGCACGTTGACCTGGAAGCTGGAGAACACGCCGGCGATCTCCGGTGCCTTCTGCATCGCCGCCATGAACGCATTCGTCGCCTGGTTCAGCGCTTCATAGCCGAGGCCGGCGCGATCCTCGATCTGCAGCTTGAAGCCGCCGATGGTGCCGAGACCGTTGACCGGCGGCGGCGGGAACATGGCGATGAAAGCTTCCTGAATCCCGGAGTATTTCTTGTTGAGGTCGGCCGCGATTGCATTGCCGCTCAGCGCGGGGCTCTTGCGCTCGTCGAACGGTTTCAGCGTCGAGAACACGATGCCGGCGTTGGAGGAGTTGGTGAAGCCCGAGATCGACAGGCCCGGGAATGCAACCGAGCTCTCGACACCGGGCTGGGTTAGCGCGATGTCGCTCATCTTGCGGATGACGTCTTCGGTGCGGTCCAGCGTTGCCCCATCGGGAAGTCGTGAGAACCCGACCAGATATTGCTTGTCCTGACCCGGCACGAAGCCGCTCGGGACCTGCTGGAACAGGAAGGCGGTGAGGCCGACCAGGACTACATAGAGGCCCATGACGGCCGCCTTGCCCGAGATCACCTTGGTGACGGTGCCGCTGTAATTCTCCGACGAGCGTGTGAACACCTTGTTGAAGCCGCGGAAGAACCAGCCGAGGCCCTTTTCCATGATGATCGTCAGCCGGTCCTTCGGCTCGTTGTGTCCCTTGAGCAGCAGGGCCGACAGCGCCGGCGACAGCGTCAGCGAGTTGACGGCCGAGATCACAGTCGAAATCGCGATCGTCAGCGCGAACTGCTTGTAGAATTGCCCGGTGAGGCCGGAGATAAAGGCGAGCGGCACGAACACGGCGATCAGAACCATGGCGATCGCGATGATCGGCCCCGACACCTCGCGCATCGCCTGGTAGGTCGCATCGCGCGGCGACAGCCCGCCCTCGATGTTGCGCTCGACGTTCTCGACCACGACGATGGCGTCGTCGACCACGATGCCGATCGCAAGCACCAGGCCGAACAGGCTGAGCGCGTTGATGGAGAAGCCGAAGACGTGCATCACCGCGAAGGTGCCGACGATCGACACGGGCACCGCCAGCAGCGGAATGATCGAGGCGCGCCAGGTCTGGAGGAATAGGATCACCACCAGCACCACCAGCGCGATCGCCTCCAGCAGCGTGTGGATCACGGCCTCAATCGACGAGCGGACGAATTGGGTCGGGTCGTAGACGATCTGGTAGGACACGCCTTCCGGCATGTTCTTCTTGATTTCGGCCATGGTGGCGCGGACGTGGTCGGAAATCTCGAGCGCATTGGAGCCGGGCGCCTGGAAGATCGGGATCGCAACCGCCTGCTTGTTGTCGAGCAGCGAACGCAGGCCGTATTGCGAGGCGCCGAGCTCAATGCGTGCGACGTCGCGCAGCCGCACCACCTCGCCACGCGTGCCGGTCTTGACCACGATATCGCCGAACTGCTCCTCGTTCGCCAGCCGTCCCTCGGCGTTGACGGACAGTTGCAGGTCGATGCCCTTGACGTTCGGGGAGGAGCCGACCACGCCGGCGGCGGCCTCGACGTTCTGCGCCTGGATCGACTTGACGATGTCGCTTGCGGTGAGGCCGTGCTCGGCTGCCTTCTGCGGATCGACCCACACCCGCATCGAATAGTCGCCGGCGCCATAGAGTTGAACGTCGCCGACGCCGTCGATCCGCGCCAGCCGGTCCTTGACGTTGAGCACGGCGTAGTTGCGCAAATACGTCATGTCGTAGCGATTGTTCGGCGACAGCAGATGCACGACCATGGTGAGGTCGGGCGAGGACTTCTTGGTGATGATGCCGAGCTGCCGCACCACGGCGGGCAGGCGCGGCTCGGCCTGCTGCACGCGGTTCTGCACCAGCTGCGTCGCCTTGTCAGGATCGGTGCCGAGCCGGAATGTCACCGTCAGCGTCATCGCACCGTCGGTGGTCGCCTGGCTCGACATGTAGAGCATGTTCTCGACGCCGTTGATCTGCTCCTCGATCGGCGTCGCCACCGTTTCCGCGATCACCTTCGGATTGGCGCCGGGATACGTCGCGCGCACCACCACCGAGGGCGGCACGACGTCGGGATATTCCGAGATCGGCATCGCGAACAGCGAGATCAGGCCCGCGAGAAAGATCAGGACTGACAGCACGCCGGCGAAAATCGGACGATCGATGAAGAATTTTGAGAGATTCATGGCCTTGCCCCTGCGCGAGAGACGACTCTCCCGTCATTCCGGGGCGCGGACAGAGCCGCGAACCCGGAATCCAGAAGTATGTCTAGGTGGTTCAACGATTTCGACGTTCCGGTTCGCGTTGCCCGCGCGCTCCGGCATGGCGGAGACGCTAACGCTGCACGACGTCCTGATTGCTGTGGTTGGATGCCTGCTGCGGCCCGCGCGCGCCCATTGCCGCGATCTCCGTCTTGAGCAGGGCACCCGGGCGCACGCGCTGGAGGCCGTTGACGATGATGCGGTCGCCGGTCTTCAGCCCCGCCGTCACGATACGCAACCCGTCCACCGAGCCGCCGAGCGTGATCGACCGGTAGACCGCGCGGCTATCGTCGCCGACCGCCATCACGAACTTCTTGTCCTGATCGGTGCCGATCGCGCGCTCGTCGATCATGACCAGCGATTGCTGCTTGGGTTGGCCCATGCGCACGCGGGCGAACTGACCGGGGATGAGACGCCCGTCCTCGTTGTCGAACACCGCGCGGACACGGATGGTGCCGCTCTGGCCGTTGACCTGGTTGTCGATGAGCTGGATGTGCCCCTTCGCCGCGAGACCGCCGGAGGTCGCCATCGCGACCGGGATCTGGTCGAGATTGCCACGCTTGCCGGAGTCCTCGGAAATCGAGTTCAACGCCCGCACCACCAGCTCTTCATCCGCATCGAATGACGCATAGATCGGATTGACCGAGACCAGTGAGGTCAGCACCGGAGAGGCGGTGCCGGCGGCGACGAGATTGCCGACGGTGACTTCGATCTTGCCGACGCGGCCGTCCACGGGCGCACGTACCTCGGTGTAATCGAGATTGAGTTTTGCGGTCTGGAGCGTCGCCTCGGCCGCCTTCACGTTGGCGATGGCCTCGCGGTTGGCGTTGTCGCGCTGGTCGTAGTCGCGCCGCGTGACCACCGCGTTGCCCACTAGTTGCGCGCCGCGCTCGAGCTCATTCTGCGTGAACACGACGCGCGCTTTCGCAGCTTCGAGCTGGGCCGCGGCCTTGTCGACCTCGGCCGCGTAGGGCGCCGGGTCGATCTTGAACAGGACGTCGCCTGCCTTCACCAGCGCACCTTCGGTGAAGTTGGCCGACAGGATCGCACCGGCCACGCGCGGGCGAAGCTCGACGCGTTGGATCGCCTCGAGCCGGCCGGAGAAATCGTCCCACAGCACCGTCTGCTTTGGTTCGATCAGCGCGACAGTGACGGGGACAGCTTGCTCGGCCGCGGCGGTCGCAGTCGCCTGCGCGGCACGAAAGTAATGGCCGGTCGCGATCGAGCCGGCTACGGCGAGAGCGCCCACGATGGCGACGCCGCCGAGAAGGCGGCGGACACGGCCGGGACGAAAGGTATTTTGGGAGGGGGGCATTTGCGCGCTCCAGATATGTAGTGTTCACTACAGATGTGGAGCTGGATACCGCAGCGCAAGATACTTATGTACCGTCCGCTAAGAAAATTGTAGCCTCTTACCGCAAGAGTTGGCAAGTGGAAGAGAAAATAAAGCGAGAACAAAGAGATAGGATCTGGCGTTAGGTTGAGAGACGACGCCGATTTCGAGGAGAACAGGCACATGGGCATGGGACGCCCCCGCGAATTCGACGCCGAAACGGCGTTGGACCAGGCGATGGAAGTGTTTTGGCGCCATGGCTATGAGGGTGCCACGATCGCTCAGTTGACCGAGGCCATGGGGATCAATCCGCCCAGCCTCTATGCCTGTTTCGGCAACAAGGAAGGGCTGCTGAAGGCCGCGCTCGACCGCTATACCAAACTGCGCAACGTCTGGATGGACGAGGTGGTGGCGGCACCCACCGCCCGCGACGTCGCCGAGCGGATGCTAATGGGCATCGCCGACAAGCAGACCGATCCGGCCAACCCGCCCGGCTGCCTGCTCGTGCAGGGCGGCATTGCGTGCGGCACCGGATCAGAGAGCGTCCCCTTTGAGCTCGCCGCCCGCCGCAGCCAGAACGAGGACCAGCTCCGCGATCGTTTTGTTCGCGCCAAGGCCGAAGGCGATCTCAAGCCGACTTCCGATCCAGCCGCGCTGGCGCGCTACGTCTCGGCGGTGTCGGTCGGCATGGGCGTGATGGCGTCCTCAGGCTCCGATCGCGAAGCGTTGCAGCAGGTCGCGAGCGTCGCCGTGCAGGCGGTCGAGGCGCAGTCGACTGAAAGAACCTGACGACCGTTGCCGCCTTCCTCTCTCATCTCACCGATTGCGTGGCAGCCAACGACGGCGGCGGGACGAAGCCGCCGAACGCGCGTTCGATCAATCCGGCGAGCGCAATCGTGGTGCGATCCTCGAGATAAGGCCCGATGATCTGGACGCCGATCGGCAGGCCCGACGGCGTGCGCTCGATCGGAACGGCGGTCGCAGGCAGTCCGCAGGTCGAAGCGGGGTCTGCCCAGATGAAGCACGCATCGGCATAGTTGTAGAGCTGTCCGTCGATATCGAGTTGCCGCGCGTCGAACGGCTCGGACTGGTCCTGGGGAAACGCCGGCACGGCCGCGGCCGGGTAGATCACTGCGTCGAACTCGCGGAACAGCTCCTGCCATCGTTGTTGCAGCCGCAGGCGCGCCGCATCGGTCGCCAGCCATTCACGATGGACCATCGCCCAGCCGCGCGCGCGCTCGGCCTGCAGGCTGCAGTCGTCGGGCGAAAGTGCCGCGGCAACTCCTTGCGCGTCTGCGAGGGCGGCCGGTGTCAGGCGCGGACTTCGCGCCGCGTTGAGCAGCTTCATGTAGAGCCGCGCGGATTCGGCGAGGTCGGGCAGCGACGCACTCGAGCGCGAAACCCGCGCGCCTGATCGTTCGAGCCGTTCCGCCAATCGCCCGATGGCGGAACGCACGGCATCGCCTGTCGGCATCAACGGATGCGTATCGATCACGAGAATCCTGAAATCCCTGAGCTGGTCGTGTCGGGGGGCCGGCAACGCAAGACGATAGCCGATCCCGTCGCGCGTCTCGTCGGGGCCGGCGATCACGTCGAGGGCGAGCGCGAGATCCGAGGCAGTGCGCGTCATCGGCCCGACGACAGCCAGATCGCCCTGGCCGGTGACGGGCGGTGCCGGCGGAAGGCTGTATCCGCGCAGCGGGACCAGGCCGAGGCTCGGCTTGTGTCCGAACACACCGCAGAAATGCGCGGGCACCCGGATCGAGCCGCCGATATCCGAGCCGATCGAGAGCGGTCCGAACCCTGCGGCCAGCGCCGCGCCCGATCCGCCTGAGGAGCCGCCGGGCGATCGGCCGAGATCCCACGGATTGTTTGTCGTCCCGTAGATTTCATTGTAGCTCTGAAAATCCCGCAGACCGATCGGGATGTTGGTCTTGCCGATGATGACAGCGCCCGCCGCCTTCAACCGCGAGACGACAAGGGCGTCCTCCGCCGGTTGGAAATCCCTGAAATGCGGAAAGCCCCATGTCGTCGGCAGGCCGGCGACGTTGAACGGTTCTTTCAATGTCACGGGGATGCCGAGCAACGGCAGGCGCTCGCCGCGGCCAAGTGCGGCATCGGCGGCGCGCGCGGCGTCTCGTGCGCGATCGAAATCGCGAACGACGACGGCATTGATTCGCCCGTCCAGCGCCTCGATGCGCGCGATCGTATGCTCGATCAACTCCGACGCAGAAACCTTGCGCGCGTGCAGGGCGCTCAGCAGTGTGCTGATCGAACCGTAGTCCCAGTCGCTGGCGGTCAGTCCGAGCGGCATCACGATCTCCATTGTCTTGCATCGCCGCGTCGATGTCGCTCGGCTGCAAACCGATCCGAGCATCGAGCATGCAATTTGGCAGATGTAATGAGGAGGCCGCGCAACGGGAACCAGATCTGTCCGCCGGTCGGGGGCCGAAGGCGGCGTCCGACCGCCAGATCGCGGGATACGCACTTCTTGCCGCGGTCTATGCGCGATCGATGGGCTCTGTACGCGCTGCTGCTCGCGTGGCATTGGGGGCGGTGAAGCCTGGACACTGACGCATGTTCGCCCTGACATTCCTTGGGACTTCGGCCAGCGTTCCGTCGGCGGAGCGCAACCACCCCGCTCTCCTGGTGGAGGCAGCGGGCAAGCGCGTCCTCATCGATTGCGGCGAGGGCACGCAGCGCCAGTTGCTGCGCAGCGGCGCGGGGTTTCGACGGCTTGACCGCATCCTGCTGACGCATGCCCATCTCGATCACGTGCTCGGCATCCCCGGTCTTTTCTCGACGCTTGGGTTGCGCCAGCAATCGGACGTGACGATCGTGCATGGGGGGCAGGATACACTCGACATCGTCATCCGCATGCTTGCCGGCCTGTGGGGCGCAGGCAGGGCGCCGATCCCTGTGGAGTTCGCACCGCTGATTGAAGGACAGGTTGTCGACGCCGGTGACTTCACCATCGACTGCTTTCCGGTCCGCCACCGCGACACCGACAGTTTTGGCTTTTCCTTCCGGAGCCCCGCACGTCGCCATCTGGAGCGGGAGCGCCTCGCCGAGCTCGGCGTTCCCGATGGGCCGATGCGCGGAGAACTGGCGGCGGGACGACCGGTCGTGATCGCCGGCCGTACGATCGATCCGGAAGACGCTCTGGGGCCGCCGAGCGGCGGCAGGAAGCTCGTGGTAATCGGCGACACCGAAACCACCGACGGGCTATCCAAACATGTCGTCGACGCCGATCTGCTGGTGATCGAGGCGACCTTCCTCGATCGCGACGCTGCGACCGCACGGGACTATGGCCACCTCACCGCCCGCGAGGCGGCTTCATTTGCCGCCGCGAACAACGTCGGGCAACTCGTGCTGAATCACATGTCGGGGCGTTATCGGGACGAAGAAATTCTGGCCGAAGCGATAGGGATTTTTCCAAGTACCCGGATCGCCGCCGACTTCGATCACATCGTGATTTAAACGCCGCCCTCAGCTCGTCAATCCCGACTTGATCGCGAGGTCCTGCACCTCTCGCGTCGCCTGCATCAGCCTTGGCAGCGCCTGGTCGCGGAAGGTTGGCATGTCCATGCGCATCGCATCGACAGTGACGCTCAATCCGCCGATCACGAGACCCCGGGCATCGAAGATCGGCGTTGCCAGCGTGCGCAGGCCATAGGCGTTCTCGCCGTCGGAGACGGCATGGCCCTTCTTCTTCACCTGATCGAGCCGGGCGAGCAGGGCATCGAGATCGGTCAGCGTTCGCTCCGACAATTTGACGCGAGGACGCGCTTCCAGTCGCTCGATCTGCTCGTCCCGCGCCAGATGCGCCAGCATGGCATGGCCGAGCGCGGCGCTGTAGGCGGGAATGCGCGTACCCGGCCGGCGATCCATCTTGTGGCGGTCGAGGCCCGCGCCGATGCGCGCGAGATAGATCACGTCGCCGCCGTCGAGGATCCCGAGCGAGGCCGCATCGCCGACATCAGGCACGAGATCGCGCAGCAGCGGCTCGACGATCGGCCGCAATGATCCGTGCGACAGCACGGTGTAGCCAAGGTCGAGACAGGCAACCCCGAGGCGGAACCGGCGGCTTTGCGGAACCGCCTGGACATAGCCGAGCTCGACCAGGGTCTGGATCAGCCGGAACGCCGTTCCGCGATCGAGATCGGCGCGTGCGGCAATCTCACTCAGGGTCAACTCGAAGGCCTCGCTGGTGAAGCCCTTGAGCACAGCGAAGGCCTTGCCGACGGAAGCGACATAATTCTTGGGATTCTTCGGGATCGTTGCCGGTGCGCGCTTGGTGGCCTTCTTTTCTATCTTGGCCATGCTGTAATGTCTCGCCATGACATGTCGCCCTTGACGTGGCGCCAAGCTGATTTTACGACAGGTCAAGCCAATAACAAATGTTCGCATTCCGAACAACATCGATTTGACGATCGGAGGAAGTTTGTCGACATCATCGCTGCACCCTCATGGCGTGTTCTCCGCCGCGCTGACGCCGCTCGACGCCGAGCTCGCCCCCGACCATGCGCGCTTCATCGCGCATTGCCGCCATCTTCTGGACGAGGGCTGCGATGGCATCGCGTTGCTGGGCACGACAGGCGAGGCGAACTCTTTTTCGGCGGCCGAGCGCATGGCACTGCTCGAGGCGGTGGTCGCCGCCGGCATCGCACCGCAGCTGCTGCTGCCGGGCACCGGCGTTGCCGCGCTCAGTGAGACCATTGCGCTGACGCGCCACGCGCTCTCGGTCGGCGTCGATACCGTCGTGATGTTGCCGCCGTTCTACTACAAGGGCGTCACCGATGACGGCATCTTCGCCTCCTACAGTGAAGTCGTGCAGCGCATCGGCGATGCCAGGCTCAAGGTCGTGCTCTATCACATCCCGCAGATGTCGGCGCAGCCGATCTCGCATGCCCTGATTGAGCGGCTGCGCGCGGCTTATCCGTCCACCTTCACCGGCATCAAGGATTCCTCCGGCGACTTCGCCAACATGACCGCGATGGTCGAGCGCTTCCCGGGCTTTTCGGTCCTGGTCGGGGCCGATCCGCTGCTGTTGCCGCTGCTGCGCAAGGGCGGCGCCGGCTGCATCACCGCCACTTCCAATCTCGTCGCGCGCGATCTCGCCTATGTCTACAAGCATTTTCGCGATAGCGACGACGACGCGGCACTCAAGACTGCGCAGGCGCGCATCGTGAAGGCGCGCGAATTGGTCTCGCGTTTTCCGCAGATGGCCTCCCTGAAGGCGCTGGTGGCGGAGCGCACCCGCCATGCCGGATGGCAGCGCCTGCGGCCGCCGCTGGAATCCTTGCCGCCGGAGCAGGTCAAACAGCTGCTCGCGAACGCGACGGCAATCGCTGCCTAGCGCGGCGCGCGACGAGGCGATCCGATGTCCGACCCTTTCCGTGATGCGTTGACCGGGCTTGCCGCCATCGTTGGCGACAAGCACGTCGTCGCGTCGGGGCTCGACCAGGAGCCGTACGTCGTGGACTGGCGCGGGCGTTATCACGGTCGCGCCGCCGCCGTGGTAAAGCCCGGCTCGACCGCAGAGGTCGCCTCCGTCGTCGAGTACTGTGCGGCAAGGCAGCTCGCGATCGTACCGCAAGGTGGCAACACCGGGATGTGCGGCGCTGCGACCCCGGATGATCGTGCGGGCAATGTCGTGATCCGGCTCGACCGGATGCGGGCCGTGCGCGACGTCAGCCCGCTTGCCAACACCATCACGGTCGAGGCCGGATGCATTCTCGCCGAGGTGCAGAATGCGGCCCGGGACGTCGATCGCTATTTTCCCCTGAGCTTGGGTGCCGAGGGCTCCTGCCAGATCGGCGGCAATATCTCGACCAATGCTGGCGGCACGGCGGTGCTGCGCTACGGGCCGACGCGCGATCTCGTGCTCGGGCTGGAGGTCGTGCTGCCCGACGGGAGAATTTTCAACGGCCTGCGTGCGCTTCGCAAGGACAACACAGGTTACGCGCTCAAGCAGCTCTTCATCGGCGCAGAAGGGACGCTCGGCATTGTCACCGCTGCTGTGTTGAAATTGTTCTCGCCGCTGCGCAGCTCGGCGCTGGCGCTGCTCAAATTGCAAGGCGTCGAGCAGGCGCTGGAGATCATGCAACGCCTGCGCGGTGCGGTCGGCGACCGGCTCGGCAGCCTCGAGATCATGTCACGATCACAGATCGAGGCGATCGCGGAGACCGTGCCGCATGTCACGATCCCGTTCGAGCTGACTACGCCGTGGTATCTGATCGTCGAGCTGACCGACACGCTTGCGGGCGTCGACCTCGATGAGCCGCTCGGCACGGTGCTCGTGGATGCGATGGAGGCGGGGCTCGCCGAGGACGTCATCCTGGCGTCCAACCTTGCGCAGGCGAAGGCGATTTGGGCCGTCAGGCACAGCGTATCCGAGGGCAACAAGCGCAGCGGTTATGTCGTGTCGCACGACAGCGTGGTGCCGCTGGAGCGGCAGGCCAGCTTTGTCACCAATGTCGAGGCCCGGATCAACGCCGCCGTGCCGCATGCGCGCGTCGTGATGCACGGCCATATCGGCGACGGCAACATCCACGTGATCGCCCTGATCGACCGCGCGCATTGCCGGGATCCGGACGCCACGGCCGCGCTTGTCGCTGAGATCAACGAGATCGTTGACGACGAGACCGCGGCGCAGGGCGGGGCGATCAGTGCCGAACATGGCATCGGGATCACCAATCGCAGCCGGCTCGCCCGCATCACCGATCCCCTCGATATCGAGCTGATGCGCGAAATCAAGCAATTGCTCGATCCCAAGGGCCTGATGAACCCGGGCAAGATCTTCAATGCCGGAGGCGCGCGACGATGACGAGCGTCCGCCTGCTTGCCGATGATCTCACCGGTGCGCTCGACACCGCGGCGGAGTTTGTCGGCCTGTGCGGACCGTTCAACGTCACCTGGCCGGAAGCGTCTGCGTCGCAGGATTCCGGAAGCCTCGCCATCGACAGTGGCAGCCGCGAGCGGTCGAAGGCCGAGAGCACCGAGATCGTCGGACGGCTGGCGCCGCGGCTTCAGGGTGGGACGATCGCCTACAAGAAGGTCGACAGCTTGCTGCGTGGCTCATGGGCCGCTGAGCTCGGGGCCTGCCTGCGCAGCGGCCATTGGGCGTCGTGCGTTGTCGCACCTGCCTTCGACTATCAGGGGCGCCGCACCGTGGGTGGACAGCAATTTGCGCGTACGGTGCAAGGCGACTGGCATCGTGTCGGAGAGAATCTCCTGACCCAGTTGCAGGTGGAGGGCATCGAGGCACGGCAGGGCGGGGCCGATACGCTCTCGCGGGGCGGCGTTCAGGTCTTCGACGCGGAGAGCGATATCGAGCTCGATCGGGTGGTCGAGATGGGACGGCGCATGCCGGGGCCCGTGCTCTGGTGCGGAAGCGGCGGACTGGCCGGTGCGCTCGCCCGCAGTCATCGCGCCGATGCGCCGGACCAGTTGAAGCTGCCGGTGCTGGGGCTGTTCGGCTCCGACCAGGTTGCCACCGCCTCCCAACTTGCAGCATGCGGTGAGGCAACCATCACGCTTGCGGAAGCCGAGGGCGCGCCGCGCGTCCAGCGCAAACTGGCCGCCGACGGCGTTGCGCTGGTCAGGTTCTCCCTCGCCGACGGTCTGACCCGTGCCGATGCGGCGCGACGGATCGCGCACGAGATGACGGCGGTGATTGCGACACTTGAGCGGCCGGGCACGCTGATCGTTGCCGGCGGAGAGACTTTGAAGGCCGCATGCGTTGCCCTCGGAGCGCATGCGCTGCAGGTGACAGGACGTATCGTGCCGGGATTGCCGCGTTCGATCTTGCAGGGCGGCCGCTGGGCCGGCGTCGATGTGATCTCGAAATCCGGCGCGTTCGGCCCCAGCGAGCTGTGGCGCGATCTGCTTCGGACCAATCATTTGCTCAACACGGAGAGTCCGAGATGACCTCTCGCCACCTTGCCATCACCATGGGCGATCCGGCCGGAATCGGGCCGGAGATCATCGTCAAGGCCTGCGTCGGCCTGAAGGACCGGATCGCGACGGGCGATCTGCGTCTGTTGATCATCGGCAGCGGCGCGGCGCTCGATGGTGCGAAAGCCGCGCTCGGTGTGGGCATTGCGATCCCGGAGGTTACGCCCGACGATCGCGAGTGGCCAAACTTGTGCTTCCTCCAGGCCGACGCCGAAGGCGACCCGATCAAGCCCGGCGTGCTCTCGGCCGATGGCGGCCGTTTTGCCTACAAGGCGATCGAGCAGGGCGTCCGCCTGACGCAGGCGGGACGGACCGCGGCCATCGTCACGGCACCGCTCAACAAGGAAGCGCTCAACAAGGCTGGCTATCATTTTCCCGGTCATACCGAGATGCTGGCGCATCTCACCGGTGTGCGCGGCTCGGTGATGCTGCTCGCCCATGGCAACATGCGCGTCAGCCATGTCTCGACCCACGTGGCGCTCGAGGACGTGCCGAAGCGTCTGACGCCGGAGCGCCTGCGCATGGTCATCGACCTCACCAACGATGCGCTGCTCAGGCTCGGCATCGCCAAGCCGAAGATCGCCGTCGCCGCGCTCAATCCGCACGCCGGCGAGGGCGGCCTGTTCGGCCGGCAGGACATCGACGTGTCCGCGCCGACGATTGCGAGGGCGGTTGCCGACGGCCTCGATGTCGTCGGTCCCGTGCCCGGCGACACCGTCTTCGTCAAGCTGCGGGCTGGCCAGTACGATGCCGTGGTGGCGATGTATCACGACCAGGGGCACATCCCCGTCAAACTGCTCGGCTTCCAGATCGATCCCGCGACCGGGCGCTGGCAGGAGCTCTCCGGCGTCAACATCACGCTGGGCCTGCCGATCATCCGCACCTCCGTCGATCACGGCACCGCCTTTGATATCGCCGGCAAGGGCATCGCCAACGAGCACAGCCTGATCGAGGCCATCGACTATGCCGAACGGCTGGCCGCTGGCGCCTCCGCATCCAAATCATGAGATCGAGCGCGACGATGACCAACGCTTTCACACCCATCGAAATCCTTCGTCCGACCGTCCTCGAGTTCGGCTGCGGCACGATCGCCGCAGCGGCGCGCTTCGCCGAGCGCATTGGCGCCAAACGACCGCTCGTGATTTCCGATCCGTTCAACGCGCGCCGTGTCGACACGCTGGCGCTGCCGGGTGCAGTGAAGGTGTTCGGCGAGGTCAAGCCCGAGCCGGACCTGCCCAATCTCGACAAGGCCGTGGCGATGGCGCGCGACGTCAAACCCGATCTCGTCATCGGCTTCGGTGGTGGCAGTGCGATGGATCTCGCCAAGCTGGTCGCGGTGCTGTGTACCTCCGAGGTAGCCTTTGCCGATATCGTCGGTCCCGAGAAGGTGGCCGGCCGTAGCGTGGCGCTGATGCAGATTCCGACGACGTCGGGCACCGGCAGCGAGGCCGGCACCCGCGCGCTCGTCACCGATCCCGTCAGCCAGAACAAGCAGGCGGTGCAGAGCCGCTTCATGCTGGCGGATATCGCCATCGTCGATCCGGACCTGACGATGACCGTGCCGAAGGACGTCACTGCCGCCACCGGCGTCGATGCTCTGGCGCATTGCGTCGAGGCCTATACCAGCCGCAAGGCGCATCCGGCGATCGACCTCTACGCGCTCGAAGGCGCCCGGCTGGTCGGCCAATATCTCAAGCGCGCGGTCGCCGACGGCGGCGATCGCGAGGCGCGCGCGGGTCTGGCGCTGGCCTCGCTGTACGGCGGCTATTGCCTCGGGCCGGTGAACACGACCGCCGGCCATGCGGTGGCCTATCCGCTCGGCACGCGCCATCATGTGGCGCATGGGCTCGCCTGCGCGGTGATCTTCCCGCATACGCTGGCGTTCAACATGCCGGCAGCCGAGGCGAAGACGGTGGCGGTGCTGGCGGCACTCGGATTGCCGGCGCAGGGCGATGCGAAGGTTGCATTCGAGGCGACTTATGGGTTCTGCAGGAATCTCGGAATCGAGATGCGGCTGTCCGCACTCGGCGTGCCCCGGGACGATCTCGGCGTGATGGCCGGCGAGGCGCACGCAATTCGCCGCCTGCTCGACAACAATCCGCGCGACCTCGGCCGTGATGCGATCCTGAGCATGTACGAGGTCGCGTTCTAGCCATCTCCGCGCACGCGCGCGGCGGCCAATCAACAACAGGAAATGCAGAGGAAACTTCGATGAGATCGATATGGCTTGTTCTTGCCTCGGTCGTGCTGCTGGCGACGTCGCCGGCGAAGGCCCAGGACGGCTATCCGTCCAAGCAGGTGACGGTGATCGTTCCCTTCGCCGCCGGCGGCACCGCGGACATTTTCGCACGTATGGTCTCGAACCATCTGCAACTGAAGTTCGGCAAGCCGTTCGTGGTCGAGAATGTCGGCGGCGCCGGTTCGATCCTTGGCGTGACGCGGCTGGCGAAGTCGGCGCCTGACGGCATCACGCTCGGGCTTGCCAGCACGTCCGCGCTCGCAATCAACCCCACTCTCTACGGACCGAAGCTCAGTTACCAACCGGACAAGGATCTGGCGCCGGTTGCCCAGATCAGCGTGGTGCCCAACGTTCTCGTCGTCAACCCCGACAAGATCAAGGCGCGTACCGTGCCGGAGTTGATCGCCTATCTCAAGGCGAACCCGGACAAGGTCTCGTTCGGCTCGGCCGGCGTCGGCACTTCGCAGCATCTTGCCGGCGAGTTGTTTCAGCAGATGACCGGCACCAGAATGGTGCACGTGCCCTACAAGGGCTCGAGCCAGATGCTGACGGATCTGCTCAGTGGCCAGATCGATCTGGCCTTCGACAACGTGCCGCTGCTGCTGCCGCAGGTGAAGACCGGCCAGCTCGCGATGCTTGCGACCGCAACGCCCAAGCGCGCCGCCTTCGATCCGGAAACGCCCGCGGTCGCCGAATTCCTGCCCGGCTTCGAGGCCGTCGCCTGGCATGGCTTCTTCGTCCCCGCCGCGACGCCGAAGCCGATCGTCGAAAAGCTCTCGGCCGAGATCCGCGCCTTCATGCAGCAGCCGGAGACGGTGCAGAAGATGGCCGAGCTCGGCGCAACCGCGGCTGCAGTGGATTCCGAACCGTTCGCGGCCTACATCGCCGCGGAAGCGGCGCGCTGGAAGAAGGTGATCGAAGCCGCGAACATCAAGTTGGAGTAGGCGTCCGCGGGATCTCCGGGGGAGGCACGCAGCCCATCCACTGCAGCGCTTGCCAGCCCACGGCCGAGCGGGTAGAACGCTGCCACGCCTGAGCCGTGATTTGCGCCGAATGCGCTTCCGGCCTCAGCCGGGCTGTTCAATAAGCCATTGAATTTGTTCGGCTATTCCGTTGGGGAATGGTGTAACGGTAGCACAACAGACTCTGACTCTGTTTGTCTAGGTTCGAATCCTAGTTCCCCAGCCAATTCCGGCGCCTTTCTGTTTCGCCCGCTGCGCCGTCTCGGCGCTACCTCGAATTTTTCCGCGCCGGATTCTTTGCTTTTTTCGCTGCTGATTTCTTTTTCTTCGCTACGGCCTTCTTCGTCTTGGCAGGGTGAAGGGGCGGACGGCCATGAAGGCCGGATTGCTGGCGCCCACCAGCGACAGTTTGGGTGACTGATCCGGCGGCATCTTGGCGCCGATGGCGGTGTGGAAGCGCCGGTAAGATCCCTTGAATGTCCCGCCGTTCCAGACCGCCTTCAGCGTTCCCGTGAACAGGCCGTTGAATGTGCCGTCCTGCGAGAGCTGGTTGTCCTGGCAGCCGGAGATCAGCAGCACCGACGCCTTGATCTTGGAGAAGGCCTCGGAAAGGTCGCGCCGCTTCAGGATCGGATCATAGGTCTTCCTGTTGGCCTGGTAGACGCGCAGCGCCATCTCGTCCGGCATCGCACGATAGATGGTGCCGGGGACGGTGCGTGCCCTAGCCTGATCGCGCGATGCTTTGCTATCTCTTCTTTCTCGTCGCCTTCTTTGTCGCCGGCGCCTGCTTGCGCCCCGTCTTACGCGGCCGCCTGGACGGTGTTTTCGCAGCAGGCCTGGCGGACGCCGCGCCTTGCGAATTGCCCCACGGCACGGGAGCCGCACAGCGAACCTTGGCGCCGACCAGATTCGGCGTCTGGCTGTATCGCATCCGCCTCAGTTTCTCCGTGACCAGCTCGTTGAGCGTCTTGAACGAGGGATTTTCGCCCTTGGCCCTCAGTTCGCGCAGAGTCCCGGCCATGGAGTAGGTGTAGACGCCGCAAGACGTCGCGCCGTCCCGGTATTCGTAGGAGAGCTGCTGCTCCTGACAGGCCTCGAGCAGGATCGGCATGTACGGGCCGAGATGGTCGAGCTCCTTGCGCGTCTTGTCGTAGTCCTTGTCCGGCTTGGTTCGCAGCATCATGGCGCGCCCCAGCCGTTGTGTTGCCCCGTTCTCCCCGAGGAAGTCGGCGCCATTTTTCCTGTCGTTCAGGCTCCTGTTCAGAGGCGTGAAGTCGCGCGGCACCCACATCCGCTCGGCCGCATCCCACTTCAGCGCACGGTGGCGGATGTCGTCTGGAGGGCTCAAGCCCCGGACACGGGGACCGCCGTCGCGCGTCAACCCGCCCGAATGGCAGCAATCGAACATCGCCACGAAATAGCTGTCATAGGGCAGTTGCGAGTACAGCTCGGCGAACTGCCGGTCCAGAATGGCGTGAGCCGGCGACCAGTCGAAATCATAGGGAACGAGACATTCGTCAACGTGATCCGGCTCGCCCTGGATGTTGTAGCGCGGAATCTGGGCGCCGTGTCCCGAATAGAACAGCATGCGCTCGTCACCGTCACGAACGCCGTCGAGCAGCCAATGCAACCGGTCCATGATCCCTTGCGTCGTCGCGCGGTCGTTGAGGACGATGCGGATATCCTCCGGCTCGAAACCGCTCTCCTGAAGCACCGAGCTCATCAGGAACACGTCGTTGACGCAGCCCTCGAGCCTGCTGGCCGGATCGGGGTAGTCGTTGATGCCGATCAGCAGCGCGCGGCGGCCGGGTTTGACCGCAAGGCTCGCCATCTCGCGCGCGGCGCTCACGATCGCACGCGGGGCAGGCGTCGGAACGCCGTCATGCCAGACGGTCGCAATTGTGCTGGTGTGCGACAGGTACCACGTCGCATCGTGATTGAGCGCGTCGTTGGGAACGTCGAAGGACACGATGACCTGCTGATAATTATCCGCACGAATGTCGAGTGGATAGGTCAGCACGTGATCGCCGCGGATTATAGAGGTGATACCATTTCCGGCAGGTCAGGGGCTGAATGCGGCCGGCAAAGACGTCGCGCACCGCGGGGTTGCCGATCTGCGATCCGAAGCTGACGAATATCGCGTCCTTGATCGCGTCGCCGTCGTGCAGGAAGGTGTCGTAGCAGATCAGCGAGCCGAGGCTGTGCGCCAGGACCATGTCGTAGGTCTTGCCCTCGATCTTGTCGAGAATGAGCTGGCGCAGGTCCTTGCGAAGTTGCTCGTCGGTTGACCACTGGGCGATCATGCCTGCGGTCCATTTGATGACGACGGGGATGTCGCCAATGCCGCGTGCGCCGGTCAGGAGGCCGCCGATGCCGTGAACGGCCGCGCTGGCCAGCAGCTTGGCCGAGGCCGCGGCGTAGGTGAGGAGATTGAGCGGCGCCTTGTCGAACAAATCGTCGTAGCGAATGAAATCAATCTCGAGCTGGACTCCCTGGTCGACCTGCTCGACGGCACGCGTGATGGCTTCGGACCAGGACTGCTGAAATCCGGCGTCGATCTCCGCGTGACCGACGCCGTGGACGCAAAGCAACGACAAGCGGGTGCTCATGAAAGCCGCCTTCTCAAATGCAATCTGAAATAGCTATCGTGCGGGCGCAAACGTCAGGGATGATGTCACGGAGCCGCGACCTGTAAATGTGAAGTAGCGCACGAATTGCTCGCGACAGTTTGCCTCACCTTGCCGGTGCCATCACGGGTCGGATCGACGCGCGCTGCATCGTCCTTGGATCACACAACCCAAGGAGATCCGTGATGCCCTATGTCGATGGTTTCGTGCTGGCCGTGCCGAAGGACAACATCGAGGCCTACAAGGCGCTGGCGACAACGGCCTGCGCGATCTGGATGGAGCACGGTGCGCTCGATTATGTCGAATGCATTGGCGACGACGTGCCCTATGGCGAGTTGACCTCGTTTCCGCGCGCGGTGATGGCGAAGGAGGACGAGATCGTGGTGTTCTCATGGATCGTCTATCGCGACCGGGAGACTCGCGACGCCGTCAACAAGAAGGTGATGGTGGACCCGCGGCTGAAGTTGGAGGGCATGCCGTTCGACGGCAAGCGCATGATCTATGGCGGCTTCACGACGCTGCTGAGGGCGAGCGACCTCGTGGAGTGAGGGCGCTGACCCGGCCCACACATCGGTGCTTGCCCATGCAGCAGCATCGTGGTTAGCCGTTTCACTTGCTCTCGCGCGTCACTGTCATCATGCACGACGACCAGAAGCTCGACGGCGACGCCGTCGGCAACGCGCAGATGGCGCGGCAGTGAACGCGCGAAAGAGCTACTTGATCTTGTCGTAGGCCGCCGCGAAATCGCCCAGCGGCATCGGGACCGCGATGGTTTCCTTGGCCATGTTCTGGAAGGAGACCTTGAGCTGCTTGCCCGACCGCAAGGTCGCAAGCAGGTCTGGCGCGATCGGCGTCGATGCGTAGCAGCCGCGGTTCTCGCAGGTCTGGATTGGGAGATCGACCGTCTTGCCGTCGTCGACCTGGAGCTTGGCACCGATGGGAAGGTTGAGGCCAAGCGGCAATTGCAGCAGCGCCACCGGTGTGCGGGTGTCGGGCGCGATGCGGATGTTGATCAGGACGATGGTCTGGCCGGTCTTGGTGAGCACCGCGTTCTGCTCCATCGCGCATTCGAGCGGTGCGTCGCGGCTGACGCTGGTGCAGCGCACGACCCAGCCGGGCTGCTGCGCCGCAGCGCCGTCAGCCTGCGGCTGCGTCGGAGCCGGCTGTGCTGCCGGGGCAGAGGGAGCCGCGCTCTTCTTGGCGCCTTGCTGGGCATGCGCGGCACTCGCCGACAACAGGACAGCGGCGGCAAGGGCGACAAGTCTGGATTGCATGGGCATGGCAAGACCGCGTTGACGTGAACCGAAGGCCTCGCTGTAACGTCGTGAGGCGCGCGGTGCAAGCTGCTACTCGGCAGCTTCCTTAACGCTGCCGTGCTCGACCGTCTCGTCGCCTTCGCCGTCACCCTTACGGCCCCAGCCCGAGAACCAGTTGTTGAGCTCGTCGAGATAGAGATAGACGACCGGCGTGGTGAACAGCGTCAGCGCCTGGCTGACGATCAGACCGCCGACCATGGCGTAGCCGAGCGGCTGGCGAATCTCGGCGCCGGTGCCGTGGCCGAGCATCAGCGGCACGCCGCCGAGCAGCGCAGCCATCGTCGTCATCATGATCGGACGGAAGCGCAACAGCGCTGCCTGCCGGATCGATTCCGCCGGCGTCTTGTGCTCGTCGCGCTCCGCGGCGATGGCGAAGTCCACCATCATGATGCCGTTCTTCTTCACGATGCCGATCAGCAGAATGACTCCGATCAAAGCAATGAGGCTGAACTCGAAGCCGGCCGCCATCAGGATCGCGAGAGCGCCGACGCCGGCCGAGGGCAGGGTCGACAGAATCGTGATCGGATGGATGTAGCTCTCGTAGAGGATGCCGAGGATCAGATAGACCACGACCAGCGCGGCGAGGATGAGGAGCGGCACGGTGCCCAGCGACTGCTGGAACGCCTGTGCCGTGCCCTGGAAGCTCGAATTGAGCGTCGGCGGCGCGCCGAGATCGGCCATTGCCTTCTGCACGGCCTCGGTGGCCTGGCCGAGCGCAACGCCCTGGGCGAGGTTGAAGCTGATCGTGATTGCCGGGAACTGGCCCTGGTGGCTGATCGAGAGCGGGCGCACCGGATCGGTGCTCCAGGTCGCGAAGGTCGACAGCGGCACCTGGTCGCCGGTCAGCGGAGATTTCAGGTAGAGCTTGTTCAGGCTCTCGAGGCTGCCCTGCATCTCCGGCAGGATCTCGAGGATCACCTTGTAGGTGTTGAGCTGGGTGAAATACTGCGTGACCTGGCGCTGTCCGAAGGCGTCATACAGCGTGTCGTCGATCAGCTGCGGCTGGATGCCGTAACGCGCAGCCGTGTCGCGGTTGATCTTGAGCTGAACCGTGGTGCCCTGGGTCTGCTGGTCGGTCGCGACGTCGCGCAGTTGCGGCAAGGTCTGCATCTTGGCAAGGATCTTCGGCGCCCAATCGTTGAGCTCGGCGAGATCGGCGTCCTGCAGGGTGAACTCGAACTGGGTGCGCGTCGGCCGGCCGCCGAGCCGGACGTCCTGGGCCGCCTGCATGTAGAGGCGGGCGCCGGACACCTTCTCGAGCTTGGGACGCAGCCGCGCGATGATCTGCTGTGCGGAGGCATTGCGGACGCTGAGCGGTTTCAGCGTGATGAACATGTTGCCGTTGTTGCCCGCGCGGCCGCTGCCGCCGATGTTCATTGCGATCGTTGCGACGTCGGGATCGTCCATCACGATCTTGCCAAGTTCGACCTGGCGGCGCTGCATCTCCGCGAATGAGATGTCCTGGGAGGCTTCCGAGGTCGCGGTGATCAGGCCGACGTCCTGTTGCGGGAAGAACCCTTTCGGGATCAGGACGAACAGATAGATCGACAGGGCAAGGGTCGCGAAGAAGATCGTGAGCGTCGTGCGGCGCCAGCTCAGGGCATGGTCGAGCACCCATTCATAGCCGCGCAGCATCGCATCGAAGCCGCGCTCGCTCCACTGGTAGAACTTGCCGTGGGTGACCTCGCCATGGGCGCGCAGGAAGCGCGAGGCCATCATCGGCGTCAGGGTGAGAGACACGAACATCGAGACGAAGATCGTCATCGCCAGCACGACGGCGAATTCCCGGAACAGGCGTCCGATGATGCCGCCCATCAGCAGCAGCGGAATCAGCACCGCGACCAGCGAGATGCTGATCGACACGATGGTGAAGCCGATTTCCTTCGAGCCCTTGAAGGCGGCCGCCATCGGCGATTCGCCTTCCTCGATGTAGCGCGTGATGTTCTCCAGCATCACAATGGCGTCGTCGACGACGAAGCCGACCGCGATGGTGAGGGCCATCAGCGACAGATTGTCGAGCGAATAGCCGACGACCCACATCAAGGCGCACGCGCCCAGCAGCGCCAGCGGCACCGTGATGGTGGGAATGACGGTCGCCCAGAAACTGCGCAGGAAAATGAAGATGACCATGACCACCAGCGCAATGGTCAGCAGCAGCGTGAACTGGACGTCCTCGACCGCGGCGCGGATTGTCGTGGTGCGGTCGCTGATGAGCTCGATCTTGATCGCGGGCGGGATCGCGGCCACGAGGCGAGGCAAGGTAGCCTTGATCCGGTCGACAGTCTCGATGACGTTGGCGCCCGGCTGCTTGAATATCACCAGGAACACGCCGCGCTTGCCGTTGGCCCAGGCCGCCTGCTTGGCGTCCTCGGCGCCGCTGACCGCCTGGCCGACATCGCGGATTCGCAAGGGACCGCCATTGCGGTAAGCGATGATGACGTCGTTCCAGTCCTTGGCCTGGGTGAGCTGGTCGTTGGCGTAGATCGTGTAGGCGCGCTTCGGACCGTCGATGTTACCCTTCGGGCTGTCGACCGTGGTGATCGCGATCTGGCTGCGCACGTCCTCCATCGACAGGCCCTTGGCGACGAGTTTCGCCGGGTCGATCTGGATGCGGATGGACGGTTTCTGCTGGCCGCCGATGAAGACCTGCGCCACGCCGGAGAGCTGGCTGATCTGCTGAGCGAGCTGGGCGTCGACCGCGTCGCTCACACTCGTCAGCGGCAATGTCTCGGAGGTCGCCGACAGCAGCAGGATCGGAGCGTCGGCCGGGTTGACCTTGCGGTAGGTCGGTGGCGAGGGCAGGTTCTTCGGCAGCTGACCGCTCGCGGCGTTGATGGCGCCCTGCACGTCGTTGGCGGCGCCGTCGATGCTGCGGTTGAGATCGAACTGGATGGTGATCGACGCGGTGCCCAGATAGCTCGTCGAGGTCATCTGGGCGATGCCCGGGATCTGGGCGAATTGCCGTTCGAGCGGCTGGGCCACCGACGAGGCCATGGTCTCGGGGCTGCCGCCCGGCAGATTGGCGGTGATCTGGATGGTCGGGAAGTCCACCTGCGGCAGGGGCGCGACGGGCAGCAGAGGATAGGCGACGAGACCGACGAAGAGAATGCCGGCCATCAGCAGCGAGGTGCCGATGGGATAACGGATGAAAGGTGCCGAAATCCCGCCCGCGTTCATTCCTGTCGAACCTTGTTCTGGGCCGGATCCGTACTCGCCACGGCCGTGGAGACGAGGCTTCCGGGCTGGACCTTGAATTGGCCCCCGGTGATCACCTGCTGCCCGGGCGTCAGCCCTTCGTCGACGACCGAACGTCCATCAATCGCGTAGCTGACCTTGATCTTGTGCACCTCGGCCTTGTTGTCCTGATTGACGGTATAGGCGTAGAGGCCGTTGGTGGAGTGCTGGACCGCGTCATCCGGGACAACGGTCGCATCCTTCAGAGTGCGCACCAGCAGGCGCGTCGACACAGACTGCCCGGGCCACAGCGCGTGGTCCTTGTTGTCGAACACCGCCTTGAGCCGGATCGTGCCGCTGCTGGTGTCGACCTGGTTGTTGATGACGGCGAGCTTGCCCTCGGCCAGTGTCTTCTTGCCGTCGGTGGTGAAGGCGATCACCCTGAGCGCGCCGGCCTTCTGGCCCTCGCTGATATAGGGCAGCTGGTCTTCCGGCGCGGTGAAGATCACCGAGATCGGCTCGACCTGCGAGATCGTGACGATGCCGGTCTGCGTCGAGGAATTGACGATGTTGCCGACGTCGACCTGGCGCAGGCCCGCGACGCCGGTGATCGGCGCCTTGACCTGGGTGTAGTCGAGCTGGGTCTGCGCGTTGGAGATCGAAGCTTCGTCGGCGGCGATCTGTGCGGTGAGCTGGGCGACCGTGGAGCGCTGGGTGTCGACCCGCTGGGCGGTGGCGAATTCGCCGAGTTTCATGGCGCGCTGGAGCTCGAGATTGGCGTTGGCCAGATTTGCCTCGTCCTGCGCCTTCTTGGCCTTGGCCTGGTCGAGCGTGGCCTGATAGGGGCGGGGATCGATCGAGGCGAGAAGCTCGCCTTCCTTGACGATCTGGCCTTCGGTGAAGGCGATCTTGTCGATCTGGCCATCCACCCGGGTCCGGACTTGGACGGTGTTGAAGCCCGCAACCGTGCCGAGACCGGTCAGGTAAACCGGAAAGTCCACCTTCTGGACCGGGGAAACGCTCACGGGGACGGCGGGCGGGCGCTGCGGCCCCTTCTGTGCGGTCTGGGTTTTTCCGGCGTCGGGCGCGCCGAATTTCTGCCAACCATAGTAACCCGCGGAGGCCACGGCCGCGATGATCAGAATCCAGAGGATCGGCCGGGACTTTTTCATATCGTCTCGTGTCGGCTCTTATGCCTTAAGCTACGAATTATGAGGCAATCATAGGGTTCCAGGGCGCTTGTATAATACACGCCAAGTTCCAGTGTAAACAGCACTATCGGCTGAGAATCCTAAACAATTGGAAAGCTTTGCACTGCCTAGGCAGCTCCGTGTCACTACGGTGTGCAGTGCTGCATTTTCCTGTCAGGAACGATCAGCGTGCAAAATTTGTGCAATGCTCGAAAGCGGTGTGCTCTGGACCGGGCGGCGCTGCGCATAGGCCGCAAGGCGTCGGCTCGCGAGAACGGTTCTAAATCGTGCGGAGGCCGTTTCGGTTGTCAGGAAAACCGGCATCAGTCATATCGGCGCTCCACAACGGGAGCGCAGCATGGACGAACTGAACGGCAAGCTGATCGCGTGTCAGATCCTGATCACGGGACTGATCGCACGCGTCGCCAACGAGCAGCGTGATCCCTTGCGCTTTCTCACCGACTTCCGCGACGAGATCAGAGCCGTCGTCGGCGGCGTCAACATTGCCGGCATGGACGACAGCGATCGCGTGCGCGCGGTGGCGCAGAAGACCGTCGACGAATTGTTCTCGCTAATGAAGCCGCCAAGCAGCGATTGACGATGCGCGCGCGACCGCCGATCTCGCTGCATTTTCGCGCACTCTTTAGAACGAATCCAATCTCGATTTAGAACGGTTTCAAACTGCAGTTTAGAATCGTTTTGATCTGGACTTATTCAAGCGTTCTCGCGGCTTGCTCGCATTGACCCGCTATTTTGCGGCCGATACCAACACTCCAATCGCTCATCGAAGTGAATGGGCGAACAGGAATATGGGGCGTGTTTGGTAATGGGGCAGGTGGTCGCACCGAAGTCGTTGCGTTCGGTCGCAGCATTCGATGAAAAGTTCACGGGCGTTTCCGGCAAGAAGGTCTCCGCTGTCGCGGGCCTAATCGCGGCAGCATCGGTGTCGAGCGGTGCGGAAGCGCAGCAGTCGAACCTGCCGCCGGTAACGGTCGATGCGCCGGTCGCGCGTCCGCGCCCGGTAGCTTCGAAGCCGACGGCGGACCAGGTCCGCGCGCGCAATGCGCTTCGCCGCGCCGCGCAGCGGCAGCAGGCGGCCCAGCAGACCGCTCCCACCCCGCTGTCCGGTCCCGCCGACGCCAATCCGTATGCGGATCCGGCCGCGCCCTACAAGGTCGATCACGTGCAGGCCGGCGGAAAATTCCCGGAGAAGCTGGTCGATACGCCGAAATCCATCACGGTTCTCAGCAAGGAAGTGCTCGCGGACAAGAACGCCACGTCGCTGAAGCAGGCGATTCTGAGCACGGCCGGCGTGACGCTCGGTTCAGGCGAGGGCGGCAATGCGTTCGGAGACCGTTTCTTCATTCGCGGCTTCGATGCTCGCAACGACATCTTCATCGACGGCGTTCGCGATTCCGGCGTGAGCGTTCGTGAGAACTTCTTCACCGAGCAAGTTGAGATCCTGCGCGGTCCCGGCTCGACCTTTTCCGGCCGCGGTGTCGCTGGCGGTGCGATCAACATCGTCACCAAGCAGGCAAATTCGGACAAGAGCTTCTACAACATGGACACGACGTTTGGCACCGACCAGACCAAGCGTGTCACGCTCGACGTCAACCAGGTGATCAATCCGACGCTCGCCGTTCGCGCCGGCGGTCTGTTTCAGGACGCCAATGTCGCCGGTCGCGACTACGTCAAGGACGACCGCAACGGCGCCTTCGTCGCGACGACCTGGAGGCCTGTCGACGCCGTCAAGGTCACCGCTGGCTACATCCATACCGAATTGACGGGAGTTCCGGACTTCGGTGTGCCCTATTATCGGCCGAGCACGACCTCGGCCGCGGGCGGTCCATTCCCGGACTTCGGCGCCAACCGCAACAACTGGTATGGTCAGATCAACCGGGACTTCTTCCGGACCGGTCAGGACATCGGCACGCTCAACGCCGAGGTGCAGATCACCCCGGACCTGATCGTCAGCAACAAGTTCCGCGCGTCGCGTTCGACGCAGAATTATGTCGGAACGCTGCCGGAGAGCCCGGTCATCGCCACTCCGCTCTCGGCGTCGACGCTCACGATGAATCCGCAGAGCCGCCTGCAAATCACCGACGTGCTCGCCAACCAGACGGAGGCGACCTACAAATTCCAGGATGGGGCCGGCTTCAAGCATACCGCGCTGGCAGGAATCGAAGTCGATCGCGAGAGATCGTCGATCGATAAGTACCTCGGGCTTACCTCGGAGGGAAATGGTGTTCTCGTAACGCCAGGTGGCTCGCCGACGGGCGTCAGTGTGTTCTCTCCCCAGGACACTTATCTGCCAGGCAAAGCGCTCGCACTGGCAGGTCTGCCCATCAGCGTCGGCATCGACACCGTCAGCGGCTACGTCATGGACAGCGCGAATTATCGCGACCTGCTGATCCTCAACGGCGGCTTTCGCTACGAAAATTACAGCATCAATTCATCCGGCTATGCGGCAAATGGCACGCTCGGCCAGCAGTCGGCGGAATTCCTGATCCCCAACTTCAATCTCGGGCTGACGCTCAAGCCTGCTCCGAACGGCAGCGTCTATGTGGCCTATGCCACTTCGGCGAACCCCGTCGGTGCCGAGTTCGACGGCACCAGCACGCCCTATGGCGCCTTCAATCCGACTCTCGCCGGCGGCAACACCCAGATCTTCGGGCCCGAGAAAAACAAGGCGATCGAACTCGGCACCAAATGGGAGCTGTTCGATCGTCATCTTTTGCTCACCGCGGCGCTGTTCCAGACCACCAAGGACAATGCGCGCGAGTCGCAGAACGTCGGTAGTGCGGCCGCCGCTGCGCCCTTGGGATGCGTCTATCCGACCGGAACGACCGGCAACATATCTTGCATTACCGCCGGTGCAGCCTACCGCATCCGCGGCATCGATCTCGGTATCGGTGGCAAGATCACCGACAAGTGGAGCGTGTTCGGCGGTCTCGTGCTGATGCAGTCGGAGGTGACGCAGTCGCTGGCGCCGTCAGCGAACAAGGCGCTGTATCCGACAAATGTCGGGCGTCCGCTCGCCAACGTCGCCCATGAGTCCTTCAGCTTGCTCACGAAGTACCAGCTCACCGACGTCTGGGAACTGGGTGGACAGGCGGTCTACCGTTCGAAGATCTACGGCGGCACTTTGCTCGCGGCGAACGTGGGCACGTCGCTTCCGAGCTATTGGCGTTTCGACATGTTTGCTGAGGCCAAGATCAACAAGAACTGGCAGGTCAAGCTGTTCGTGAACAACATCTTCGACAAACGCTATAACGACGCGCTGTACCAGAGCGCTGCGCCCTTCGTGCTGGAAGCACCGGGCCGTGCCGCCTATGTGGTGCTCTCGGCGCGCTACTGATGGAGCGACAGCCAGTTTCATGCTGACATGCATAGAAAACGTTCTGAGCAAAGATGATGTGGCGGATTTCCGCCGCATCATGGACGCCAGCGAATGGGAGGACGGCCGTTCCACCGCCGGCTCGCAGTCGGCCATGGTCAAGCGCAACGAGCAACTGCCGCCCGATAGCGAAGTCGCGCGAAAACTCGGCAACCGCATCATTTCGGCGCTGACGTCGAATCCGCGTTTCATCGCGGCGGCGATCCCGCTCCAGATCTTCCCGCCGCTGTTCAACCGCTATGCGGCTAGCAGCGGCCACCATTTCGGCCTGCATGTCGACAATGCCATCCGCGGCGACCGCCTGACCGGCCTTCGCATCCGCACAGACCTGTCGGTGACGCTGTTCCTGGCCGAGCCGGAGGAGTACGACGGTGGCGAACTTGTGATCGAGGACAGCTACGGTTCGCACGAAGTCAAGTTGCAGGCCGGGGACTGCGTGCTCTATCCCTCGACCAGCCTCCATCTCGTGACGCCGGTGACCAGGGGAACGCGGGTTGCGTCTTTCTTCTGGCTTCAGAGCATGATACGGGACGATCAAGCCCGGAGCATGATCTTTGACCTCGACACCGCGATACAGGCGCTGGTGGAACGGCTCGGGCGTGACGATTCCGAAACGGTCAAATTGACGGGTATCTATCACAACCTCATTCGCTACTGGGCCGAAGTATGAAGATCATGTCCTTCCAAGCAAGCCTTGCCGCAGCTCTGGTGCTGACGGCCGCCTGGCTTGCATCCCCTGTTTCTGCCCAGACACAAGCCGCGCCCGCGGCACCGGTCCAGTCGACGGCTCAGCCGTCTGCGGTCGGCCCGGCACCGGTCGTTGCTCCGCCTGCGGCGCCCCAAGCTGCCGCGCCTGCGGCTGCAAAGTCCGATACGGCGGCCGGCATCGCGCCCGCCATGAAGGAATTGTCGCCCTGGGTGATGTTCCAGTCGGCGGATATCATCGTGAAGGCAGTGATGATCGGGCTCGCTTTTGCATCGCTGATGACCTGGACGGTGCTGATCGCCAAGTCGATCGAGCTGTCGATCGCTGCGACCAAGCTTCGTTCGGCGCTGAAGAAGATCGCAGAGGCGCGCTCGCTCGCGGAAGCGCAGATGGCGCTCGGCGCCAAGGAGGGCATCCTGCCGTCCTTCCTGGCGGCGGCGCTGCGGGAGGCGCGGATGTCGGCCGGGCTCTCCAGCGACACCGGCATCAAGGAGCGGGCGGCTTCGAGCTTCTCCGAGATCATGCGCGCGGAGGCGCGGCGCATCCGCGTCGGCATGGGCGTGCTCGCCACCATCGGCTCGACCTCGCCCTTCGTCGGCCTGTTCGGCACGGTGTGGGGCATCATGAACAGCTTCATCGGCATCTCGAAGTCGCAGACCACGAACCTCGCCGTCGTCGCGCCCGGCATCGCCGAGGCGCTGCTCGCCACCGCGATCGGCCTGGTCGCCGCCATTCCCGCCGTCATCATCTACAACTACTTCTCGCGCGTGACGAAGAGCTATCTCGAGCTCGTCAGCCGTGCTTCGGGCGCGGCGGGGCGGTTGCTCTCGCGCGATCTCGACCGCAGCCACGGCAGCGTGCATTCGCGCGCGGCGGAGTGAACCATGGGCGTTTCGCTCGCAGACAATGATGACGACGACGATTTCGGCGAGACGCATGAAATCAACGTCACGCCGTTCATCGACGTCATCCTGGTGCTGCTGATCATCTTCATGGTCGCAGCGCCGCTCTCGACTGTCGACCTGCCGATCGATCTGCCGACGTCGAGCGCGACGCCGCAGAAGAAGCCGGACAAGCCGACCTATCTCAGCATCAAGCCCGATTTGACGCTTGCCATCGGAGAGAACCCGGTTCACCGCGCCGAGTTGATCGGCACGCTGGACGGCCTGTCCGACATGAGCAAGGACAAGTATGTCTTCCTGCGCGCCGATCGCTCGGTGCCGTATGGCGAGTTGATGGGCGTCATGGAGCTGTTGCGCTCAGGCGGCTATTCGCGGGTGAAGCTGGTTGCGCTGGAAGGCGCTCCGGGAGCGCCTGCGGCAGGCGCCGCTCAGCCTTAGAGGGCACCAATGTCGGACGAGTCCAGACCAGCCCGGACGCTTTGGATTTTGGCAGCGCTGGCGGCGCTCGCGCTCCATCTCGGTGGTGCCGCGCTCGCGCTGGCGCACCTGCGGGCCGATGACGGCGACGACGGCCTCGGCGCGGCCGGCGCGGAGTTCGCTGTCGAGATGGCCTCGCCGAAGGCGCCCGACACCGACCTTCCGCCGGGACCGGATAGCGAAGCGATGCAGGAGCAGCAGGCGCTTCCCGAGCAAAAGGCCGAGACCAAGGAAACCGAGCTTCCAAAGGATCAGTCGCAACAGGTCGACGATCCCGATCGGGTCGTCACCGAGAACATCTCGAAGAAGCCGCAGGACGAGGATCCGAAGATCGCCGCGGTCGAAACGCCCGCTGCGGAGGCCTCGCCGAAGTCCGTTGCGACGGCGCGGCAGACACTCGATGAGGACGCGCGCGAGGCCGAGAAGGCGCTGGCGCCCGTGCTCGGTATCGGCAAGGACATTCTGAAGCTGACGGCAGACTGGAATCGCAAGATCAGTGCGCATCTCACGGCCCACAAGGTCAACCCGGAGGGCAAGGAGCCCAACAATCAGAAGGTTAAGGTTAGCTTCGCGATCAACCGACGGGGCAACGTGCTTTCAGTCGACGTTGTCGAGTCGTCCGGGGATGCAGCTTACGATGCGGCGGCGATCTCGATTGTCCGCAAATCCGATCCCATCCCGCAGCCGCCCGCCAGCCTGACCGACGACCGGTTCGAGCGCACCGTCGACATCATCTTCACACCGCCGGACGCAAAGAAAAAGAAGAAGTCGGCTCAGCGCCAGTAGAGCCTGATCCCGACATAGACCACGACCAGGCAGGCGAAGATCAAGGCCACCGGGAGCGGCCGTTTCTGGGTTGCGCCAGCGGTCGCTGCCCCGAAGAAATTGACCTTTTTCGGCTTCGGGTCTGGGCGACGGAAAGCGGTAACATTGTCCGCCGCCGGTTCGGCCGCCCGGGGGCGGACGTCAGGCGGGGTTCCCGCGCCGCCCATCTCGGCATAGTAGGCCTTGTAGATGGCGCCGATGGTGGCCTCGGTAGCCTCGCCCTCGTTCATCTGCGCCTGCAGGTTCTTGTAGCTCACCAGGAATTCCTGCGCCCCCGGAGGCAGCGCGGACGACCCGTTGAGCTTGGCCATCATCTTCCAGGTGGCGAAATCGGCGCGGGCGCGGGTGTCGGCGCGTCGCGCGATCAGCATATCGGCAGCTTTGACCAAGTCGGCCTCGAGCCCTTCGGCTTGTGTTCGGGTGTGGCGCTGTTCAACTACGCATTGCCGGTCAGAATGAGAACACCCTGAATCACATAACCGGTCAACGTTCGCAGTATTGCTGAAATAACATCAAGATTTAGACCGAACTGGGAGCCCGCCAGCGGTAGCAGGATCAGCAAGCCGATCAGGATCAGCATCCCGAACGGTTCGAGCCGGGCCAGCGGCAAGGCGAGCGCGCGGGGCAACAGCCCCACCGCGACGCGCCCGCCGTCGAGCGGCGGGATGGGCATCATGTTGAACACCGCCAGCACCGCGTTGATCAGCAGTGCGTTCTTGAGATTATCGAAGATCCATTGCGCCGAGTTGGCCGGAGCCCAGGGGAGGGCGTGCAGGGCAAGAGCTGCAGCCAGCGCCAGCAGGATGTTAGTGGCGGGCCCGGCCAGCGCCACCCAGACCATGCCGAGCCTGGGGTCGTTGAGCTTGCGGAAATTCACCGGCACAGGCTTGGCATAGCCGAACAGGAACGGCGAATGCGCGAACAGCAGCATCGCCGGCAATATCAGCGTGCCGAACGGGTCGATGTGGCGGAGCGGGTTGAAGCTGACACGGCCGAGCTGCCATGCGGTGTCGTCACCGAGACGATATGCGACGAAAGCGTGCGCAGCCTCGTGGAAGGTGATGGCGAGCACCAGCGGCAGCACCCACACCGAGAGGTCATACAAAGAAATGTTCACGGCTCGTCCGTCCCGGTTTGCCTGCGGTCTTGCAGCCGACCCAGCCAACCGGTGGTGCAGCAACGCTTCACCCCAACATAGGGTGGCCGGCTCCGAAATGCCACGCTGCAAATGATCGGCGAGACCGGCGGCCATGACGTCGAGCCTTGGCGCCGGATGAGCTACGTCGGGATCGTCCCCTCATATCGGATCATGCCGTCCTCGATCGTCACCCAGCCCATCTTTTCGCTGACCCAGATGTGCTCGGTCGGCACAAACGCGTTGCGATCGTCGAAGGTCGCCAGCGCGACGCCCGCCAGCGTGCCGTTGCGCCGCCAGGCGAACAGCCGCGTGCCGCAGCGTTTGCAGAACACGCGGTCGATCTGCTCGGACGACGCATAGCGCTCGGTGTCGCCATGGACGGTCAGTGCGCGCTGGTCGAACTGTGCGCGGGCGAAGTAGGGCGAGCCCATCGCCTTCTGACAAAGGCGACAATGGCAGACGCGAACATTGAGCGGCTCACCTTCCGCCTTGAACCGCACCGCGCCGCACAGGCATCCGCCTTCTCTGATCATGGCGCCCTCAGTAAGTTGCGCGCCCGCCGGAGATGTCGAACACGGCGCCCGTCGAAAACCCGCAGTCCTCGGATGCGAGCCAGCTCACCATCGCGGCGAGCTCCTCCACCAGCACGAAGCGGCCTTTTGGAATCTTCGACAGCATGAAGTCGATATGCTGCTGCGTCATCTGGTCGAAGATCGCGGTCTTCGCAGCCGCGGGCGTCACCGCATTGACGAGAATGTCGTGTGCCGCCAGTTCCTTGCCGAGCGACTTCGTCAGCGCGATCAGGCCGGCCTTGGACGCCGAATAGTGCGAAGCGTTGGGATTGCCTTCCTTGCCGGCGATCGAGGCGATGTTGACGATGCGCCCGTATTTTTGCTTCAGCATCGCGGGCACGATCGCCTTGCAGACGATGAAGGGGCCGTCGAGGTTGATGCGCAGAACTTTCCGCCATTCCTCGAGATCGGTCTCCCAGACCGGCTTGTTGACCCCGGCGATGCCGGCATTGTTGACGAGGATGTCGATCTTGCCGAAGGCGGCCAGCGTCGCGTCGCGGGCCTGCTCGACTGCCGCGGTATCGGTGACGTCGACCTTGAAGACGCGGGCATTGTCGCCGATTTCCTTTGCCGTCTTCTCGGCGAGGGCTGCATCAAAATCCCAGATCGCGACCTTGGCGCCGGAGGCGACGAAGCGCTGAACGATCGCGCGGCCGAAGCCCTGCGCGCCGCCGGTGACGATGGCGACACGGCCGTTGAGATCGATCTTGTTCATGCTGGATGCCTTCTGGATGCCTTGGCGTCAGAGCATGTAGCCGCCGTCGACGACGAGGTCGACGCCGGTGGTGAAGGCGCTCTCGTCACTGCCGAGATAGACCGCCATGGACGCGATCTCGTCGGCGGTGCCGAGCCGGCCCATCTTCTGGCGGGAGACGAACATCTCCTTGCCCTGCGGCCCTTGCGCCGCGGCGCGGTCGAGCATCGAAGGCGTCTCGACGGTGCCCGGGCAGATGCTGTTGCAGCGGATGCCCTTGGTGATGAAGTCGAGCGCGACCGCGCGCGTCAGCAGCGACACCGCGGCCTTCGAGGCGCTGTAGACGTAGCGGTTGGCCGGCGGCCGAAGCGCCGCGCAGGAGGAGATGTTGACGATGCTGCCGCCGCCGCCCGCGAGCATGTCCGGCAGGAAGGCCCTGATGGTCCGGTGCATCGACTTGACGTTGAGGTCGAATGAGAAATCAAAATCCTCTTCCGAGCATTCGAGGATGGTGCCGTGGTGCACGAAGCCGGCCGCGTTGAGCAGGATGTCGACCTTGCCGACGCGCTTGGCGAAGGCGTTGACGTCGGCGGTGTTGCGGACGTCGAGCTTGGCGACCTCGGCGATACCTTCCTTGGTCAGGCCCGCGATGCCGCTCTCGTTGATGTCGGTGGCGATGACGGTTGCGCCTTCACGCGCGAATGCGATGGCGCATGCGCGTCCGATGCCTGCCGCTGCAGCCGTGATGACGGCGCGCTTTCCCTTGAGGCGGTCTGCCATTTGTTGTTCTCCTCGATACTCAGTGCCGTAGCCCGGATGAGCGCGCGAGCGCGATATCCGGGAGCGGATGTCCCGGGTGTCGCTTCGCTCACCCGGGCTACGTGTTCCTAACTCAGTGATTATCCCGCGCCACACCAAAGCTGCCGGCGACGTTCTGGTAGCGCGTGGCGAGCTCCATGCAGGCGCCGGTCGCGTGCTGGCCGACGGTGTTGCGATAAAGCTCCTGCCACGGCGTCTGGTTCGGCGGATGCTTGAAGCCGCCATTGGCCTTGAGCTCGGCATGGCGCTTCTTCACCTCGTCGTCGGAGATGAGAATGTTGGCGCTGCCCTTGTTCAGATCGACCCGCACCTTGTCGCCGTTCCTGAGGATCGCGAGCCCGCCATTGGCGGCGGCTTCCGGCGAAGCATTGAGGATCGAAGGCGAGCCCGAGGTGCCGGACTGCCGGCCGTCGCCAATGCAGGGCAGGGACATGATGCCGCGTTTGATCAGCGCCGCAGGCGGCTGCATGTTCACGACCTCGGCGCCGCCGGGATAGCCGATCGGGCCGGTGCCGCGGATGAACAGCACGCAGCGCTCGTCGATCTCGAGCGAGGGATCGTCGATCCGCTCGTGATAGTCCTCAGGACCCTCGAACACGACGGCGCGGCCTTCGAAGGCATTGAGATCGGTGGGGTTGCTGAGGTAACGCTCGCGGAATTCCTTGGAGATCACGCTGGTCTTCATGATCGCGGAATCGAACAAATTGCCCTTCAGCACCAGGAAGCCGGCGTCCTTCACCAGCGGCTTGTCGTAAGCCCAGATCACGTCGTTGTCCGGCTTTGGCGCATTGGCGCAGTTCTCGCCGATGCCGCGGCCGTTGACCGTGACAGCGTTCTCGTGGATCCGCTTGTGCTTCATCAATTCGCGCACCACGGCCGGCACGCCGCCGGCGCGGTGGAATTCCTCGCCGAGATAGAAGCCGGCCGGCTGCATGTTGACCAGGAGCGGCACGTCGTGGCCGACCTTCTGCCAGTCGTCGATCGAGAGCTCGACGCCGATGTGGCGCGCCAGCGCGTTGATGTGGATCGGCGCGTTGGTCGAGCCGCCGATTGCCGAGTTGATCACGATGCAGTTCTCGAACGCCTCGCGGGTCAGGATGTCTGAAGGCTTGAGGTCTTCCCAGACCATGTCGACGATCCGCTTTCCCGTCTCGTAGGCGATCTGGCCGCGCTCGCGATAGGGAGCGGGGATCGCCGCACAGCCCGGCAGCGAGAAACCGAGCGCTTCCGCGAGCCCGTTCATGGTGGAGGCGGTGCCCATGGTGTTGCAATGGCCGACCGAGGGCGCCGATGACGCCACGATCTCCATGAATTCTTCGTAGTCGATTTCGCCGGCGGCGAGTCGCTCGCGCGACTTCCAGACGATGGTGCCGGAGCCGGTGCGCTCGCCATTGTGCCAGCCGTTCAGCATCGGCCCGCCCGACAGCACGATCGCAGGCAGGTTGACGGTCGCCGCCGCCATCATGCAGGCCGGGGTGGTCTTGTCGCAGCCGGTGGTCAGCACCACGCCGTCGAGCGGATAGCCGTAGAGGATTTCAACGAGGCCGAGATAAGCGAGGTTGCGGTCGAGCGCGGCGGTCGGGCGCTTGCCAGTCTCCTGGATCGGATGGGTCGGGAATTCCATCGCAATGCCGCCGGCCTCGCGGATGCCTTCGCGGACGCGATGGGCAAGCTCGATATGGTGGCGGTTGCAGGGAGAGAGGTCGTTGCCGGTCTGCGCGATGCCGATGATCGGTTTGCCGGACTGGAGCTCGGAGCGGGTGAGACCATAGTTCAAATAGCGCTCCATATAGAGCGCGGTCATGCCCGGATTATGCGGATTGTTGAACCATTCCTGCGAGCGGAGGTGGCGGCGAGCGCCGTTGCCGGCGGGGGCATGCCCATTGGTTGGTTTTTTTGTCATTGGTTTCTCCTGCAATGCAAACGCACTGGCCTCCGTTTTAGGGTATCGGCTTGTGCGATGCCCAACGGCGCGAGCGACGATTTGCCTGCCCGCTGGCGGGTCGTTTCCTCACAAATCCGATATTAGTCATGGCCGCTTGGTAACGCTACCATTTTGTTCGCAGCGCCCGTGCCTGAAGCGGCTGGCCGGTTGTCCGACCGCCGGGCCAACGAGCTTTGCCGCTCGATCACTTTGAAGCCGAGATCGAGCACCGGATACTCCGGGCGCCGTCCATCGATCGCATCGATCAGCATGCTGGCGGCCGTGTTGCCCATCTCGTAGCGGTTGGTGCGCACGCTCGTCAAAGTCGGCACGGCGGAGGCCATGAATTCGAGATCGTTGAAGCCGACGATCGCGATCTGTTCGGGGATGGCAATCTCGCGGCGTCTGCATTCGAACAGCACACCCAGCGCGAGGTCGTCATTGGCGCAGAACACCGCGTCCATGCCGGGCTCCCGCGCCAGGAGATCGGTGAACAGGGCGCCTCCGAGCGTCACCGAGGTCGGTGTCGCCGTCGTCACGACGAGGCGTTGCTCGAACAGCCCTGCGTCCTTCATGGCCGAGACGTACCCGTCGAGCCGCCGCTGCACCCGCGGATCCATCCGCGCGCCGACGAACCCGATCTTGCGGTGACCTTGTGCGAACAGATGCGCAACCGCCGCACGGGCTGCGTCATAGTGCGAAAAGCCGATCATCATGTCGACCGGATTGGGTCCGATCTCCATGATTTGCACGATCGGGCAGTCGGCGGCATCGAGCATCGCGCGCGATTCCGTGGTCTGGTCGATGCCGGTGACGATCAGCCCGGCGGGCTTCTGCGCGAGAAACAGGCGCAGCAGCTTCTCCTCCTGGAGAATACTGTAGCGTGTGTTGGACAGCTGGATCGAGTAACGGCTGTTTTCGGAGGCGTCGTAGATGCCGCGCAGCACGTCGGAGAACACATTATTGGTTAGTGACGGAATCAAGACACCGATCACCTCGGTGCGCTGCGAGGCCAACGCGCGTGCCGCCAGGTTCGGCACATAGCCGAGCTCCCTGGCCGCGCTCTCGACCCGTGTCCGCTTGGCGACCGATAGCGCCTCGGGATTGCGGAAGAAGCGGGACGCCGTGATCGGGCTTACGCCGGCGAGCTCGGCGACTTCCGCCAGCCGGATTTTGCCTGACTTGGTGCGGTTTCGACCCATTTGCTGCTCTTAACACACTCACTGTCGCAAACAAAGGAACGTTGACAGCGCTACCAGCACAGACTAACCAAAGACAAATTGCCAAAACCGCACAAACTGCCGACAATGTCGCCCGCTAAGGTTGGGCTTCGTTCGGTGAAGTCTGAAAAAACAAGACGGTCGCGGCGCGAGAGGCGTCGTGGACTTTCGAGGAGGGAGCTAGATGTCGTCTGTGCAAATCCGCGACGTGCGGAAATCGTTCGGCAATTTTGAAGTCCTGCACGGCGTTTCGATTCCGATCGAGGACGGCCAGTTCGTCGTTCTGGTTGGCCCCTCCGGCTGCGGCAAGTCGACGCTTCTGCGCATGCTCGCCGGTCTCGAGAATATCACCTCAGGCACGATCTCGATCGGCGACCGCGTCGTGAACAATGTCCAGCCCAAGGAGCGGGACATTGCGATGGTGTTCCAGAACTACGCGCTCTATCCGCACATGACGGTCGGCGAGAACATGGGCTTCTCGATGAAGCTGCGGGGCGAGAGCACCGAAGAGATCAACAAACGCGTCAAGCGCGCCGCCGAGATCCTTGCGCTGTCGCCGCTGCTCGAGCGCTATCCGCGCCAGCTCTCCGGTGGCCAGCGCCAGCGCGTCGCCATGGGCCGCGCCATCGTGCGCGATCCGCAGGTCTTCCTGTTCGACGAGCCCTTGTCGAACCTCGACGCCAAGCTGCGCGTCGCGATGCGCACCGAGATCAAGGAGCTGCACCAGCGGCTGAAGACCACGACGGTCTACGTCACCCACGATCAGATCGAGGCCATGACCATGGCCGACAAGATCGTCGTTATGCACGATGGCATCGTCGAGCAGATGGGTACGCCGCTCGAGCTCTACGACAAGCCCGAGAACCAGTTCGTCGCGGGCTTCATCGGCTCGCCGTCCATGAACTTCCTCAAGGGTCATGTGCGCGTCAACGGCGTTGCGACCTTCGAGGGGCCGAATGGCGTCAAGCTGCCGCTCAGGAACGCGCCGGCGGCGTCCGACGGGCGTCCTGTCGTTTACGGCGTGCGTCCCGAGCATTTCACCATCGCTGACGACGGCGCCGATGCCGAGATCGTGGTGGTCGAACCGACCGGCTCGGAAACGCAGGTGTTTGCGAAGCTCGGCGGTGAGCAGGTCGTCGCGGTCTTCCGCGAACGTCACCAGTTCAATCCGGGTGACAAGGTCAAGCTGAAGCCCGATCCTTCCGTAATTCATCTGTTCGACGAGGCGACGGGCAAACGCGTGTAGCGACGCTGAAGAACTGCCCAAGCAGAACTGCCCAATACAAGACGACCCAATACAAATATAAAATTTAGGGAGAGAACGATGAGCGATTTCGACAGGCGAAGTGTGCTTAAAGTCGGTCTGGGCGGCGCGGCGCTGCTGGCCGGCCCGGGCATCGTCCCGGTGCGCGCGGCGGAGTGGACCAACACGCCCGAGCCGAACGCCTCCATCCGCGTGCTGCGCTGGAAGCAGTTCATTCAGGCGGAGTTCGACAAATTCGCCGAGCAGACCAAGGCGTTCTCCGAGAAGACCGGCGTCAAGGTCAAGCTCGAGGCCGAGAGCTGGGAGGACATCCGCCCGAAAGCCGCGGTCGCCGCCAATGTCGGCGCCGGTCCCGACCTGATCATCGGCACGCTCGATGATCCCCACAAATTCCCGGAAAAGCTGATCGACATGACTGACGTCGCCGACTATCTCGGCGCGCAGTATGGCGGCTGGTACCCGGTCGCCGAACGCTACGGCAAGAAGGGCAACAGCTGGATCGCCATTCCGCAGGGCGCGACCGGCGGCTGCCTGAACTACCGCGTCAGCCACGTGAAGGCTGCCGGCTTCGATGAATTTCCCAAGGACACTGCCGGCTTCCTCAAGCTCTGCCAGGCGCTGAAGAAGAACAACACGCCGGCCGGCTTCGCGCTCGGCCACGCCACGGGCGACGCCAACGGCTGGTGCCAGTGGGCGCTGTGGGCCTTCGGCGGCAAGGTCGTCAACGACAAGAACGAGGTCGTGATCGACTCGCCGGAGACGATCGCCGCGCTCGAATACGTCAAGAGCAGCTCTACGAGACCTTCATCCCCGGCGTGCTGTCGTGGAACGATTCGAACAACAACAAGGCGTTCCTCAATGGCGAGCTCAGCCTGACGCTGAACGGCATCTCGATCTGGACCGTCGGCAAGAACTCGACCGATCCGAAGCAGCAGGAAATCGCCAAGGACATGAACCACGCGCCGATGCCGATCGGTCCCGTGGGCGTGTCGACCGAGCAGCAGAACGTGCTCGTCTATTACGGTTACAAGCACTCGAAGTATCCGAAGGCGGTCAAGGAATACATCAAGTTCATGATGGACAAGGCGAACTACGACGCCTGGGAGGTCTCTTCCAACGGCTACGTGTCTCCGCCGCTGCCGGCCTACAACGACAACCCTGTGTGGACGTCGGATCCGAAGATCACGCCGTATCGCGACTGCCTGAAGCGCTGCCGCGACAACGGCTATGCCGGCGATCTCGGCTATGCCTCCGCCGCCGTCATGGGCGACTTCGTCGTCGTCGACATGTTCGCGGAAGCCGCGTCGGGCTCCGTGACGCCGAAGGCGGCAGCCGCGCGCGCGGCCGAGCGCGCCAAGCGCTATTACCAGGTCTGATCAGCTCCAATCTACGCGGCGTCCGGTTCGCCGGACGCCGCGACTTTTCGTCAAGGGGAATCCGACATGGCAGTTATGGCCGAGTCCACTGTCGCGCAGGTCAAGCGCAGCAGCTTGTGGACCAGAGCATTCGAGAGCCGGCATTTCCTCGGCGCGATGTTCATGGTGCCGGCGATCGCCATCCTCATCCTGTTTCTGGCTTACCCGCTGGCGCTGGGCTTCTGGCTCGGCATGACCGATACCAAGATCGGCGGCGCCGGCCGCTACATCGGCTTCCAGAATTTCGTCTCGCTGGCGAAGGACTCGGTGTTCTGGCTGTCGGTGTTCAACACCATCTTCTACACGGTCGCCGCCAGCGCGGTGAAATTCGCCATCGGCCTCTATTTGGCGCTGCTTCTCAACGAACGGCTGCCGATGAAGTCGATGGTCCGCGCCATCGTCCTGTTGCCCTTCGTCGTGCCGACGGTGCTCTCTGCGATCGCGTTCTGGTGGATCTATGACAGCCAGTTCTCGATCATCTCCTGGGTGTTGATCAAGGCCGGCCTGATCACACGCTATATCGACTTCCTCGGCGATCCCTGGAATGCGCGCTGGTCGGTCGTCGCCGCCAATATCTGGCGCGGCGTGCCTTTCGTGGCGATCACGCTGCTGGCGGGACTTCAGACCATTTCGCCCTCGCTCTATGAGGCCGCCAATCTCGACGGCGCCACCAATCTGCAGCGTTTCCGCCACATCACGCTGCCGATGCTGTCGCCGATCATCGCGGTCGTGATGACGTTCTCGGTGCTGATGACCTTCACCGACTTCCAGCTCATCTACACCATCACGCGGGGTGGGCCGATCAACTCCACCCATCTGATGGCGACGCTGTCGTTCCAGCGTGCCATCACCGGCGGCAATCTGGGCGAGGGCGCGGCGATCTCGAATGCGATGATTCCGTTCCTGGTCGCGGCGATCCTGCTCAGCTTCTTTGGGCTTCAGCGTTCCCGCTGGCAGCAGGGCGGGAGGGACTGACAATGACCACGGCAGACGACCAAAGCGTCGGAATGGACTACCTCGAAAGCTTCCCACGGAAGTTTTTTCGGGTCTACCTTCCGCTCGGCCTGATCATCTTCTTCCTGCTATTCCCGTTCTACTGGATGGCGGTCGCGACGTTCAAGCCGGACGCGGAAATGTACGACTACGAAAAGTACAATCCGTTCTGGATCGTGCATCCGACGCTGGAGCACATCAAGAAGCTGTTCTTCGACACCGACTATCCGCTCTGGATGTGGAACACCGTGATCGTCTCGGTGTCGTCGACCTTCATTTCGCTGTTCGCCAGCGTCTGCGCCGCCTACGCGATCGAGCGCTTGCGCTACAAGGGCTCGCGCTATGTCGGCCTTGCGATCTTCCTCGGCTATCTCGTGCCGCCCTCGATCCTGTTCATCCCGCTGGCGGCGATCGTGTTTCAGCTCGGGCTGTTCGATGGCAATCTGGCGCTGATCCTGACCTATCCGACCTTCCTGATCCCGTTCTGCACCTGGCTGCTGATGGGCTATTTCCGCACCATTCCCTATGAGCTGGAGGAGTGTGCGCTGATCGACGGGGCGACGCGGCTGCAGATTCTGATGAAGATCACGCTGCCGCTGTCGCTGCCGGGCGTGATCTCGGCGGGCATCTTCGCCTTCACCTTGTCCTGGAACGAGTTCATCTACGCGCTGACCTTCATCTCCTCGTCCGAGAACAAGACGATCCCCGTCGGCGCGATCACCGAGCTCGTCAATGGCGACGTCTACCATTGGGGTGCGCTGATGGCGGCGGCTCTGACTGGCTCGGTTCCCGTAGTTATCCTTTATTCCTTCTTCGTGGAGTATTATGTGTCGGCGATGACCGGCGCCGTGAAGGAATGATCGCGGGGCCTGCCTTGAGAGCGCGCCAGGACGAATCGCCGAAACCGGCGCGTTCCGGCCAATAAAAAGGAGTAGGCTCTTGCACATTCTGGTTCTGGGCGCCGCCGGCATGGTCGGCCGCAAATTGTGCGAACGGCTGTTGCGCGACGGCCGGCTCGGCAAGAGCGATATCACCAAGCTGACCATGCATGACGTGGTCGAGCCGAAGACGCCGGAAAAAGCCGGCTTTGCCGTCGAGACGGTTTCGAGCGATTTCGCCGTGCCGGGTGCGGCCGAAAAGCTGATCGCCGGCCGTCCGGACGTGATCTTTCATCTCGCCGCGATCGTCTCGGGCGAAGCCGAGCTCGATTTCGACAAGGGCTACCGCATCAATCTCGACGGCACGCGGATGCTGCTCGATGCCGTCAGGCTCGCAGGCGGCGGCTACAAGCCGCGCGTGGTCTTCACCTCCTCGATCGCGGTGTTCGGCGCGCCGTTCCCCGATGCGATCGGCGACGAGTTCTTCCACACGCCGCTTCTGAGCTACGGTACGCAGAAGGCGATCGGCGAATTGCTGCTGGCCGACTATTCCCGCCGGGGCTTCCTCGACGGCATCGGCATCCGCCTGCCGACCATCTGCATTCGGCCCGGCCTACCCAACAAGGCGGCATCGGGCTTCTTCTCCAACATCCTGCGCGAGCCGCTGGCCGGCAAGGAAGTGGTCCTTCCCGTGTCCGAGGACGTCCGCCACTGGCATGCCACGCCGCGCTCCGCCGTCGGCTTCCTGCTGCATGCCGCCACCATGGACCTCGCCGCGGTGGGGCCGCGCCGTAATTTGACCATGCCGGGCCTGTCGGCGACGGTTGGCGAGCAGATCGCTGCACTGAAACGCGTCGCCGGCGACAAGGTCGCCGCCCGCATCAAGCGGGAGCCCGATCCCTTCATCGTCGGCATCGTCGGCGGCTGGCCGCGCAACTTCAATGCAAAGCGGTCGCTCGAGCTCGGCTTCACCACCGCCGAAAAGACTTTCGACGACATCATCCGCATTCACATCGAAGACGAGCTCGGCGGCAATTTCGTCGCGTGATCTCTGACTGAGCGGGTAAAGTGATGGCGAGCGTTGCTTGCATCGGCGAATGCATGGTCGAGCTCCGGCAGGCCCAGGGTGGACAATCCGCCGGACATTCCAGCGGGCAGGGCGGGGGCCTCTACTCGCGCGGATTCGGCGGCGACACTCTCAACACGGCCGTGTACCTCGCGCGGCTCGAGGTCAAGGTCGATTATTTCACCGCGCTCGGCGACGATGCCCTGAGCGATGAGATGATCGCGGCCTGGACTGCGGAGGGCGTTGGCACCAGGCGCGTCGCGCGGCTGCCCGGCAAGCTGCCCGGCCTCTACATGATCCAGCTGGATGCGAAGGGGGAGCGCCAGTTCTTCCACTGGCGCGACAGTGCGGCGGCCCGCCAGCTGATGAATCTGCCTGAGACGGACGATCTCCTCAACTCCCTCATGAGCTACGACATCGTTTATCTCTCTGCGATCACGCTCTCGATCTACGACGCGGCCGGGCGCGAGCGCCTGTTCGCGGCGATCAAGCGCGCGCGCCTGCTCGGCACCCGCTTCGTGTTCGACACCAATTTCCGCGCGCGCGGATGGCCGGATCGCGACGTCGCGCGCGAGGTGTTTTCAGCGGCCTTCGCGGCCGCCGACATCGTGCTGACCTCGACCGAGGACCTGCTCGCTCTCTATCCCGGCGAAAGCCGCGAGCAGTTGATGGCGCGCATCCCGAGCCCTGAGCTGGTGTTCCGGCTCGCCGAGCCGGTCAGCCTGCTGCGTTTTCCCGGGGGGCCCTACGAGGTCCGCGCCGAGCCCATGACCAAGCCCGTGGTCGACACCACCGCGGCCGGCGACAGCTTTGCGGCGGCCTATATCGCGGCGCGGCTCGCCGGTTCCGACCCGGTCGAGGCCGCCCAGGCCGGGCACCGCCTCGCCAGCCTCGTGATCTGCTATTCCGGCGCCATCATTCCGGGTTATGCCATGCCGCCGAAGAAACGGCACCGGCCGGCGACCACGCGTCAAGCGACCAAGTGAAACGAAAGCCAAGATGACCACGACTGCCCAACAGAACCACCTCGCCGCGCTGTTCAAGGCTGCGACCGTCATTCCCGTCCTCACCATCGAGCGGATCCAGGATGCTGTGCCGCTGGCGCGTGCGCTGGTGGCCGGCGGCGTCCGTACGCTGGAGGTGACCATGCGTACCCCTGTTGCGATCGAGGCTGCGAGGGCGATGATGGCCGAGGTGCCCGAAGCGGTGGTCGGCATCGGCACGATTCTCAATCCGGCCGACTTCACCCGCGTCGAGAAGCTCGGCGTCGCCTTCGGCATCAGCCCGGGCTTGACCCCGGACCTGTTGAAGGCCGCCACCCATAGCTCCTTGCCGTTTGCGCCGGGTATCGCCACCGCGTCCGAGCTGATGATGGCGCTGTCCTACGGCTTCGACATTGCAAAATTTTTCCCGGCCGAGCAGGCCGGCGGCATCAAGGGGCTGCGCTCGCTGGGTGGGCCGTTCCCGAACGTGCGGTTCTGCCCGACCGGCGGGGTCGGCGAGGCCAATGCGGCAACCTGGCTCGCGGAGCCCAATGTGGTCGCGGTCGGCGGTTCCTGGCTGTGCCCGACGGCGGAGATCAGGGCCGGGAACTGGGCCGGCATAACTGCCATCTGCCAGCGCACCCTCCAGGCCCTTAAACCCGCGTGAAGTCTTGCCATCCCTGGGCTAAGACTTAGGTCAGCAAGAGACCGCCAGGGAGAAAGACCATGACCGCCAGCATCGTCGGATGGGCGCATACGCCGTTCGGCAAGTTCGACACCGAGACCGTGGAAAGCCTCGTGGTGAAGGTCGCCAATGAGGCGCTGGCGGATGCAGGCATTTCGGCCGGCGATGTCGACGAGATCGTGCTCGGCCATTTCAACGCCGGCTTCTCGCCCCAGGATTTTACCGCCTCGCTGGTGCTCCAGGCCGACCCGAAGCTGCGCTTCAAGCCGGCGACCCGGGTCGAGAACGCCTGCGCCACCGGCTCCGCCGCCGTCCATCAGGGCGTGCGCGCAATCGCGGCCGGCGCGGCCAGGATTGTCCTCGTTGTCGGCGTCGAACAGATGACGCGCACGCCGGGGCCGGAGATCGGCAAGAACCTGCTCAAGGCGTCCTATCTGCCTGAGGACGGCGACACCGTCGGCGGCTTCGCGGGCGTGTTCGGCAAGATCGCCAGCTCCTATTTCCAGAAATACGGCGACCAGTCCGATGCACTGGCGCTGATCGCGGCCAAGAACCACAAGAACGGCGTCGCCAATCCCTTCGCCCAGATGCGCAAGGATTTTGGCTTCGAGTTCTGCCGCGCCGAGAGCGAGAAGAACCCCTACGTTGCCGGCCCCCTGAAGCGCACCGACTGCTCGCTGGTCTCAGACGGTGCCGCTGCCCTGGTGCTGGCCGATGCGGAAACCGCCAAGGGCATGAGCAAGTCGATCGGCTTCCGCGCCACCGCGCACGCCCAGGATTTCCTGCCGATGTCCAAGCGCGACATCCTCCAGTTCGAGGGCTGCACGGTCGCCTGGCAGCGCGCGCTGGAGAAGGCGGGCGTTACACTGTCCGATCTCTCGTTCGTCGAGACCCATGACTGCTTCACCGTCGCCGAGCTGATCGAGTACGAAGCGATGGGCCTGACGCCGAGGGGGCAGGGCGCCCGCGCCATCAAGGAAGGCTGGACGCTCAAGGACGGCAAGCTGCCGGTCAATCCATCCGGTGGCCTGAAGGCCAAGGGCCATCCGATCGGCGCCACCGGCGTCTCCATGCACGTGATGACCGCGATGCAGCTCGCCGGCCAAGCGCCCGAGGGCATGCAGCTCAAGAATGCAAAGCTCGGCGGCATCTTCAACATGGGCGGTGCGGCGGTCGCCAACTACGTCTCCGTGCTGGAGCCGCTGAAGTAAGCCCCGATCTTGTAGGGTGGGCAAAGGCGCGCAAGCGCCGTGCCCACCATCTTGTTTGCGCTAGATCATGGTGGGCACGCTTCGCTTTGCCCACCTTACGGCACTGATTGATTCGCGGGACATGCATCATGAGCAATGACTACGAAGATTCGCTGTCGATGGACGCACTCAACGATCGCATCGCGATTCTCGAGGACAATATCCGCCAGCTCATCGAGCAGGCCGCGGCCGCCTCGGGTGAGCAGAACGAGTCGCGGATCGCGGACCGCATCAACCAACAGAATGAGGAGCTCGACCGTCTCCTCAAGATTCGCGAATCCCGTCAGAAGAAATAGCGGCCTTTCGCCGCCGGCGCATGCGGCCATACGCGGGCTGCCCTTGCGCAAGCGCCGCCGCTGCCGTTAGCTGAACCGAAATCGCAGGGCTCATCTGAGCCCGCGCAGTCGGGAGTGAACGATGGGGCCGCTGAAGGGCATCAAGGTCGTCGACATGACCACCGTGCTGATGGGTCCCTATGCGACCCAGATGCTCGGCGACTACGGCGCAGACGTCATCAAGGTGGAGTCTCTGGACGGTGACGTCACCCGCCTGATCGGCCCGATGCGGCACGCCGGCATGGGCCCGGTGTTCCTGAACACCAACCGCAGCAAGCGCTCGATCTGCCTCGACCTGAAGAAGCCCGCCGGCCGCGAGGCCGTGCTGCGCTTGCTGAAAGACGCCGACGTTCTCGTCTACAACGTCCGCCCGCAGGCGATGGCGCGGCTTCAGCTCGGCTATGACGTTGTCTCGAAGATCAATCCGCGTCTGGTCTATGCCGGCGTGTTCGGCTTCGGCCAGGACGGGCCGTATGCCGCAAAGCCCGCCTATGACGATCTGATCCAGGGCGCCACCGCGCTGCCGGCTCTGATGGCGCAGACCGGTGACGGCGTGCCGCGCTATGTGCCGAACGCACTGGTCGATCGCATCGTCGGCCTCACCGCCGTGGGCGCGATCTGCGCCAGCCTCGTGCACCGCGACCGCACCGGCCGCGGCCAGCGCGTCGACATCCCGATGTTCGAGACCATGGCCGGCTTCGTCATGGGCGACCACATGGGCGGGCTCACCTACGAGCCCCCGCTCGACAAGGGTGGTTACGCCCGCCACCTCTCGCGCGACCGCCGGCCCTACAAGACATCAGACGGTTATCTCAGCGTCATCGTCTACAACGACAAGCAGTGGGAGAACTTCTTCAAGGCGACGGGACGCGACGATCTGCGGGCCGACGCGATGTTCGCGACATTCGCCGGCCGCGCCGCCAATATCGACGTCGTCTATGCCGAACTCGCGCGCATCTTCGAGACGCGTTCCACAACGGAATGGATCGACCTGCTCACCAAGGCCGACGTGCCTGTGATGCCGATGCACGACCTCGCGTCGATGCTGCACGACGAGCATCTGGAGGCGACCAACTTCTTTCCGGTGGTGAACCATCCAACCGAAGGGCCGATCCGGAGCATGAGGGTGACGGCGACCTGGTCCGAGACCGAGGCCGAACCGGTGCGGCTTGCGCCGCAGCTCAACGAGCACGGCGCGGAGATCCTGCGTGAGGTCAGCTATTCCGCCGATGAGATCGACGCCATGGTCCGCGATGGCGTGACCCGTTCGCCGCCTCGGAATGATGATGCGCAGGTGCGCCCGTGAGCTTCATCACCGGCGTCGGCCTCACGCCTTTCGGCAGGCACGAAGGCTCGTCCTCGCTCGACCTGATGAGCAGGGCCGCGCAAACCGCGCTCGACGATGCCGGGCTCAAGCGCGCCGAGATCGACGGCATCCTCTGCGGCTACTCCACCGTGTCGCCGCACATCATGCTGGCGACCGTCTTTGCCGAGCATTTTGGCGTCCGCCCCAGTTACGCCCATGCCGTCCAGGTCGGCGGCGCCACGGGGCTGGCGATGACGATGCTCGCCCATCATCTCGTCGAAGCGGGCGTCGCCCGCAATGTGCTCGTGGTCGCCGGCGAGAACCGCCTCACCGGGCAGAGCCGCGATGCCTCAATCCAAGCGTTGGCGCAGGTCGGCCATCCCGATTACGAGGTGCCGCTCGGCCCGACGATTCCCGCCTATTACGGCTTGGTCGCCAACAGGTACATGCACGAATACGGCGTGACGGAAGCAGACCTCGCCGAATTCGCGGTGCTGATGCGCGCCCACGCCTGCAATCATCCCGGCGCCCAATTCCGCGATTCCATTACTGTTGGCGACGTCATGGCCTCGAAGCCGGTGGCGATGCCGCTGAAGTTGCTCGATTGCTGCCCGGTGTCCGACGGCGGCGCGGCCTTCGTCATCAGCCGCGAGCGGACCGGGGAGGCCGGCGTGCGCATTCGCGGCTGTGCCCAGGCTCATACCCATCAGCACGTCACCGCAGCGCCGCGCTTAAGCGAGCTCGGTGCCGAGATCTCCGTCGCCCGCGCCAGGGAGGCCACCGGCCTGGCGATCTCCGATGTGCGCTGCGCGGCGATCTACGACAGCTTTACCATCACGCTCGCGATGCTGCTGGAAGACCTCGGCCTCGCTGGCCGCGGCGAGGCAGCCGCGCGCGTGCGCGCCGGCCATTTCAGTCGCGACGGCGCAATGCCGCTGAACACCCATGGCGGCCTGCTCAGCTACGGTCATTGCGGCGTCGGCGGCGCCATGGCGCATCTGGTCGAGGCCCATATGCAGATGACGGGACGGGCGGCGAATCGTCAGGTGCGTGACGCCTCGATCGCGCTGCTTCACGGCGATGGCGGCGTGCTGTCGTCCCATGTGAGCATGTTTCTGGAGCGGGTGCGATGAGCGAGCGAATCGCGGATTGGACCCAGGGTGAGCAGGTCATCATCTTTCAGACCTGCACCTCATGCGGCCATGTGCAGTATTTCCACCGCGCCTTCTGCGCGGCCTGCGGCGCGTCCGATCCGCGCGCGCAGCGTGCCAGCGGCAAGGGCAAGGTCTACGCGACGTCGCTGGTCTGCCGCGCCGCCACGTCCGAGACGCGCGCGCACGTGCCCTACAACATCCTGCTGGTCGATTGCGCTGAGGGTTTTCGCATGATGGCGCATGGTGAGAATGATCTCGCCATCGACGATGAGGTCAGTGTGAGCTTCAAGCTGTTCGCCGGAAAGATTGTGCCGTTCTTTGCCAAAGACAGATAGCGAACTTTGAATGCTCGAGCGTAGCCCGGATGGAGCGCAGCGAAATCCGGGTTTTCACCTCATCGATAGACTTTCCCGGATTGCGCTTCGCTCCATCCGGGCTACCGCAGCAAAGCAAACGGTGGGATCCGTCATTCGGGGGCGGTCCTGAGAGACCGAGCCTGGAACGGGAATTCTGGGCCTGGCCTGTGCGAGGGCCACCCCGGAATGACGAAAGCTCTCACCCGACTCTTAACTAGCGCCCGTAGAACAGGATGCTGGCGATGACGAGCATCGCCATCACCGCCAGCATATGCGCGAACGCTTCCGAGGCCGCCCCCTTGGTGGCTTCCTTCATGCCGTTTTCTCCCTAGACTTGGGCGTGACTCATCGATGCGCGGTTAGCGCCCAAAGGCCAATTGTTTTTACTCGGAACACCCCTTGCGAGTATCCGCCGCGATTAAGTCCCCACGCGGCGAATATCGACTGTCCCAAGGTCGTTCAGCAATGCGGCGGCATTTTGACTCGATGTTGTTGCTCCTGCGGACGCGCAAGAATACAGTTTCGTGGAACTTTCGCCGCTAACGACAAAAAGCATCAAAGGCTTAGGGAAAAACTTCAGGAAAATCATGGCCCGCATCAACTACAGCGACCCGTCCAAGGCATCCGACCGCACCCGCGAAATCCTCGACAAGAATCGCAATGCCAACATCTTCCGCATGATGTCGCATTCGCCGAGCTACTTTGAGCAATACTGTCGCCTTGGCGGTGCCATCCGCCACAAGGGCGAGCTCGATCCGATCGTGCGTGAGCTCGCGATCACTCGCACCGGCATTTTGTGCGAGGCGCCGTATGAGATCGTGGCGCACAAGCGCATCGGCAAGAATGTCGGCGTCACCGACGAGCAGAACGAGGCGCTCGAGAACTGGCAAGCCGCGAGCTGTTTCGACGAGACGCAGCGCGCCGCGCTCGCCTTCACCGACGAGATCGTCAAGCTGAACAAGCCGACCGATGCGACCTTCAAGGCGATCTCATCGAAACTGACGTCGGCCGCGCTCGTCGAGCTGCAGCTCTCTGTCGGCTTCTACATCATGACGTCGAAATTTCTGGAGACCTTTGAGATCGACCTTCAGCCGGTCACCGAAGTGGTAGGCTGATCGAGGCATTGCTGTGAGGGACGCTCATGACGATCGATGAATATGCCGCCTGGGCTGCAACGATTGCGAAAGTCGATGAGCGTCCGTCCAACGAACGGCTGTCCTATCTCGGGCTCGGCCTCGCCGGCGAATCCGGCGAAGTCGCCGACCACATCAAGAAGCTGCTCCGCGATGACTGGCTCGACCAGGCGGGCCTCGTCGAAGAGCTGGGTGATGTCATCTATTACTGGGCCTGCCTGTGCGTGGCGACCGGCCAGCAGCCATCGGAGCTGCTCAAGGCCAGTGCCGCAAAGATCAAGCGGCGGATCAGCGAGGCGGCGAGCCGCTAGGCCGCTCAGGTCGACGTCAGGATATCCACTCTGGCGTTCGCGACGATCAGGCGGTCGGCGAGAAGCTGCGCAAGATTGCGCATGATGCGTTCGCTGGCGTGCGGGTGTTGCTTGCGGAAGCGTTCGAACGCTTTCAGGGGAGCTTCGAACGCCGTCGCCGCCATGTCCGCGAACACGTCGGCGGAGCGAGTGGTCTCGATCAGGGCCATTTCGCCGAAGGCCATGCCGGCGGTGAGCGTCGCGAGCCGCACGCCGTCGGGCAGCGTGACGTGCACGGCGCCGCTGCGCAGGAAGAACAGAGCATCGGCGCGATCGCCCGTGGTGAGGATCTTTGTGCCGGATTGATAGGTCCGAAGCGTGCAGATCGAGGCGAGGTCGGTCAGCTCTTCCTCGCTCATGCCGGCCAGCAGCGGCTGCTCGGCAAGCTCGGTGGTCTCGTGGAAATCGATCGAGCCTCCGTACCGATAGATGATCTGGTCTTCGGCCCATTCGATCGCGGTGTCGAGCAAATAGAAGTCGCGGACGTTCTTGAGCTCGGCGGTCCATTCCCGCAGGCTGTCCCATTCCTTAGAGGCGCGCCTGACGCCTGACAGTACGACGGTCACATTCAGCGCCGCGAGTTCCTCGAACGCTTCGGCCACCAGCCGCGCCCCGGCGCGTGTGGTGGAGGTGACGCGGTGGAGATCGAAGATCACGAATTGCGGCCACGGCCGGCCCGCAAGCCGGCGCGAGACATAGTCGACCGCCGACAGCGACAGCGTGCCGACCAGCTCGATGATCCTCACCTCCTGCTCGTGGGCCGCAAGAATATCGCGCTCCTGCGGGCGGCGCACGCGCCGCGACGGACTCTTGCCGATGTCGTAATCGGCGATGACGGCGTTGCGCGCGTCGTCGCTGCGGTTGAGCATGTGCAAATCGTAATGCGAGGACAGCGCCTCGCACACCTTGATGCCGCGCACGCTGTTGCCGTGCTTGTCGAGTCTTGGCGAATAGCTGCCGAGCCCGAGGCGAGCGGGGAGGGCGGCGAGAATTCCGCCGCCGACGCCACTCTTGGCGGGAATGCCGATCCGGTAGATCCATTCGCCGGCATAGTCGTACATGCCCGACGACGTCATCACCGACAGCGTGCGCGAGATCGCGTAGGGCGTCAGCACCTGCTCGCCGGTGACCGGGTTGACGCCGCGGTTGGCGAGCGTTGCCGCCATCACGGCGATGTCGCGCGCGGTGACCAGCACTGCGCATTGCCGGAAATAGACGTCGAGCACGGCAGCGACATTATCCGAGATCACCGCATTGGTCTTGAGGAGATAGCCGATGGCGCGGTTGCGGTCGCCGGTCTGGCTTTCGGACGCGTAGACGGCCTCGTCGACGGCGAGGTCGCGGCCGGCAAAACGACTGAGCGCGAGGCGAATTTGCTCGAAGGCATCCGGACCCTTGCTGTCGTGGATCAGCCCGGTGCAGGCGATCGCGCCGGCATTGACCATCGGGTTGAACGGATGGTTCTCCGAGTTGAGCCGGATCGAGTTGAAGGGATCGCCGGAGGGCTCGACGCCGATCGCGCTCTCGACCTTGTTTGCGCCGAGCAGGTCCAGCGCCAGTGCGAACACGAACGGCTTTGACATCGACTGGATGGTGAAGGGGGCCCTGGAGTCGCCGACCTCGTAGACATGACCGTCCAGGGTCGCGAGGCTGATGCCGAAACAGGCAGGATCGGCCTTGCCGAGCTCGGGAATGTAATCGGCGACCACGCCCGAGGTCTCCGCCGAGAATTCGTTGAGGCAATTGTCCAGAAACCGCAGCAAAGGCGGCTTCGAACGGGTCCAGGCGGTGGCGAGAGGCGAAAGCGGTTTCATCACCTCTCTTTGTGCAACGCAATCAGGGCACGCGCAACCCGTTCGGCACCATGGCTTGTCGCCGGACCAGCAGCAGGGCGAGCAAAACCGTGGGCACGAGGATGGCGAGGCCGAGCGCCGTCACCTGCATCTGCGACAGCGGCATGATGCCGCCGCCGGGGGTGGCCACCACGAACCCGCCGATCACCAGCAGCACGCGGATCGGCCATTCCAGCGCACCGGCGCCGCGGAGATCGCCGACGAAGGGCTGATAGCCCTGGATGCCGCCGCAGATGAACAGCGTGCCGAACGCCGCAAGCGCCATCAAGCCGAGGCCGGCCAAATAGGGGCTCGGCCCCTGCAGCACCAGCGCCGGATTGAGCACGAAGAAGAACGGGATGAAATAGATGATGCTGCCGACCCACATCGATTCCCAGCCCGTCTTCATCGCCGGCGAGCCGGCAATACCTGCCGCTGCGAACGAGGCGATCGCCACCGGCGGGGTGATCGACGACAGCATGCCCCAGTAGAAGATGAACATGTGCACGGCCATCTTGTTCAGCCCGAGCTTTTCCAGTGCCGGCGCGACCAGGATCGCGAGGAAGATGTAGCAGGCCGTCGTGGTCAGCCCGAGCCCGAGGATCAGGCTGGTGAGGGCACACATGCCGAGCAGCAGGAACGGATTGTCACCGGCAATGCGCAGCAAATCGTTGGCGAGGCTCGACACCACGCCTGTCATCGAGAAGGCGCCGATCAGCAGGCCGCAGCCGGCGAGGATGCCGACAAGCTCGACGAAGGTGCGGCCGTTGACCTCGAGGAATTTTCCGATGGTCGCGACGGTCCAGCGCGTGTCCTTTGCGAACAGCTGGTTGAGAAGCAGAAGCAGGGCTGTGGCATAGAATGGCGCATGGCTCTCGCGCTTGAAGTAGAGCAGCATGACGATCAGCAGCGCGATGACGAAGACGTAGTACCAGCCGTCCCGGATCGTATCCATGACCCGCGGCAGCTCCGCGCGCGGAATGCCCTTCAGCCCGTGTCGCGCGGCATAGGAATCGACCTGCATGAACAAGCCGATGTAATAGAGCGCGGCCGGAATGATGGCCGCGATCGCGACATCGGCGTAGCTGACATTGAGGAACTGTGCGATCACGAAGGCGGTCGCGCCCATCACCGGCGGCGCCAGCACCGCGCCGGTCGAGGCACAGGCTTCGATCGCGCCGGCATAGGAGGCGCGAAAGCCGCTCTTCTTCATCACCGGAATGGTCATGGTGCCGGCGGTCAGCACGTTGGAGATGATCGAGCCCGACATCATGCCGAGCAGGCCGCTGGCGAAGATGCAGACCTTCGCCGCGCCGCCGCGGAAGGTACCGCACAGCGCGAAGGCGAGATTGATGAAGAACTTTCCGGCGCCGGTCATCATCAGCGCGGTGCCGAATACCAGGAAGCCGATCACGGTGTCGGCAAAGGCCTGGATGGGAATGCCGAGCAGGCTCTCGCCTGACAGCACGTGATAGGCGGTCGCCTGCTCCAGAGTCGATTGCGTGCCGCGGAACGGACCTAACCAGCTGGATTCCGCGAACAGCGGATAGACGGTGAAGGGAAGCACGCTCAGGAGCAGGCTCCAGCCGCCGGTCCGGCGCAGCGCCTCCATCAGCATCACCCACATCACGAGACCCGCGGCTGTCACACTGTTCGGCGCGCCGCCGAATTCCCAGCCTGCCTCCGCGGCCTTGCGCACGTTCGACATCAACACAAGCGCCGCGGCAAAAGTCACGACAAAGCAGAGAAGATCATACCAGGGAATGCGGTCAAGCGGCGCGCGCGCGGTTCCCGGGAAGATCAGGAACGTGAACGGCAGCATCAGCGCGATCAGGAGATAGAAGTACTCCGTGTTGAGCTGGGTGTAGCCGACGAAGAAGCGCAGCGAGAACTGCTGGTTGATGCAGAGCAGGATGGTCGCGGCGGTCGCGACGACGAGCATCCAGCGCCACGCGCCGCGCAAGCTTCGGACGCGCGTGACCTCCGCTTCCTGCATGTTGCCGGCGGCGCCATGCGGATCGTCGAACACGATCCGCTTGGCCTCGTCCTGCGCCGCGGTGGAGACTGAAGCAGACGACATGATCGACCCCGCGCGTGGACAATTGACGCTGAGAACTAGTCCTCGAAGCCGTTCGGCATGTCGGCCTTCGCAAGCGCCGCGGCACGCGCCTTCATCCAGCCATCGAGGAACGCCTTGTCATCCGCAGGCGGGTTGGACTTTCCGTAGTCGTTCCACGCCGCGCCAAGCACCTCTTGCCGCTTGATCAGTCTGTTGTTGTGCGTGTCCTGCGCGTCGCTCCATTGCCCGGCTTCCTTCAGCGCCTTCACCGCGCCGGGATGCACCGGCACCACCCAGTTCTTGGTCTGGCGATCGGCCGCAAGCCCGCCGGCGCCGGGCGCGGCGTCCTTGTAGGAATCATAGTTCACGATCATGGCCTTGGTGATCGCATAGACCTGGTCGGGGGCTTGCGAGGCGTAGGCGACGAAAATCGGGTAGGGGTAGTTGCCGAGCTCGACGGGTTTGTCCGGCGAGATGCCGGCGCCGCAGGTCGCGGTCTGCGGGAAGAAGAAAGAGCCGACCTTCTGCATCCGCGCCCAGCCTTCCTTGTCCTTGGCGGGCAGCGGCGGCCAGATCAGGCCGCGCGGCGAGGTCTCGGCTTCCTTGGCGGGACCCGTGATGGTGGTGCCGAAGGCCGCATCGGTGTCGTTGTTGATCAGGCCCTTCCACATCGCGCCGTAGCTTGCGAACTCGACGACCTTGACGTCCTTCTGCGTCAGGCCGGCGAAGGCGAGCACCGCGAGCGAGTTCTGGTTCAGTGCCGGCGAGCCGACGACGAATCCGACGCGCTTTCCCTTGAGGTCCTTCAGCTCCTTCACGCCTGTATCCGCGGCCACGCCGAGCGTGCCGCAATTGCAGTCGACGGATGAGAGCAGGATCTGGAGCGGTTGCGGGCCCCATTCCCTAGAGCCGAACTCGAACACGCCTTCCTGTGCGAAATAGGTCCCCGATCCCATCGCCGCGGAGACCGCACGCTTGGCACGCAGCGGCGCCAGACGCGCGACGTCGTTGCCTGCGGGGAGCACGCGCACGTCGGTCGCGTATTTGTCCTTCATCATCTTGCCGACGCCGACCGCGATGTTGAAGCCGGCGGTGCCGGTGTCATAGGCGGTGAACGTCAATGTCGCCGGCAGCTTGATATCTTCGGCGAATGCATAGCGTGTAGACGCAAAAGAAAGGCCCGCCACCAAGGCAGGCGCGAGCATGACCAGCCCACGAAGCATGTTTCCCTCCAATGATCCTCGCGTTTGCCGCGACGATTTTCTTTCTTTGTTTGAAACAGGTTTTGTTTGAAACAGATCATGTCATCGCGATCAGGCGATGGCAACGCCGTACCGCGAACGCAGCAATGAGGCTGACAGAATGTCGCGGAAACGACGGATAATGCGGTCAGCTCGCGATGATCGCGATCGCCTGTCCCTCGGCAACGACGTCGTCGAGCTTGACCAGAAGCGATGTGATCTCGCCGCTCGCAGGAGAAAGCACAGGGATCTCCATCTTCATCGCTTCGACCACCACAATCTCATCACCATCCGCGACGGTTCCTCCAACTTGCACGGGAGTTGAGCAGATGCGACCCGCGATCTCCGTGACGATCTTAATCTCTGGCATGCCATCGCCTTCTTCTTGTGGTCGCAAAATGCCTGAGGTAGTTTCTTCTGCAAGCGGAATTTAATTCCGCACAGCGGAACAAGCGGTAGGGATCATGGGACGACGTTCAGAGCGGTTGAGTAGACAAGGTGCGCTCGCCGGCGATGCCGGTGAGGGTGATGTCATCCAAGTGGTGTCGCGCGCGTTCGACGTGTTGCGATGCTTTGAGGGCCACGATAGCAGGCTCGGCAATCTCGAAATTTCAAACCGCTGCGGTCTGCCGCGCTCGACCGTGTCGCGGCTCACGCACACGCTGACGCGAATGGGTCAGCTGGTCTATCTGCCGCGCGATCAGAAATATCGCATCGGGCCGAGCGCGGTGGCGATGAGCGCCTCGATGATGAAGGGCGCGCAACTGCGCAGCATGATCCGCCAGCGGCTCCAGGAAGTCGCCGAGCAACTGCCGGGTACCGTCGGCTTCGTGGTCCCCGATCGCTTCCATCTGGTCTATCTCCAGTTCGCGCGCTCGGCCTCGGCACTCGGCCTGCACGAGGGCACCGGCAGCCGCATCTCGATGGCCTCGACCGCTGCGGGCGCAGCCTACACCGCGGCATTGGCGCCCGAGGTCGGCGATGCCTTCATCGCGGACATGGAGCGGGAAGCTCCCGAGGCTGCGAAAATTCTGCGGCCGCGCATCGAGGCCAACCGGCAGTCGCTGCATGAGCGCGGCTATGTCGTGGCCTGCGGCCTGTGGAGCCCGCATATCAACGGGCTCGCGGTGCCGATCTGGTCGCCGCAATACCAGACGTTTGTGGTGATCACGATCGGTCTTCTGTCGTCGATGTATGACGAGCAGCGCCTGCATGCCGAGGTCGCCCCGTTGATGGTCGCGCTCGGCCGCTCGCTCGGCAGCCTGATGGACGGCGCGGAGGGCGACGTATTCAACGCCCGCATCCCGCGCAAACCGGTCGCCATGGCCGTGCACAACAATAACAAGCCGATCAATTCGGAGGGAGTGAATGAACTGGAAGTCGGAACTCGACGAGCTCGCCCGGCGCGAAGCCTTCGCGCGGGAGATGGGCGGCGTTGACAAGGTCAAGCGTCAACATGACCAGGGCCGACTGACTGTTCGGGAACGTATCGACAGACTGACCGACAAAGGCAGCTTTCACGAAATCGGCGCCGTCTCCGGCGTCGGCGAGTACGATTCCAGCGGCGAGTTGCAGAAATTGACGCCGGCGAACTGCGTGTTCGGCCGCGCGCGCGTCGAAGGCCGCACCGTCGTCGTGGTCGGCGACGATTTCACCGTGCGCGGTGGCTCGGCGGACGCGTCCATCTCCGCAAAACCGCTGATGGCGGAGGAGATGGCGCATGATCTCCGCCTGCCCATCGTCCGCATCATCGAAGGCTCGGGCGGCGGCGGCTCGGTCAAGACCATCGAGACCAAGGGCGCGGCGAACTTGCCGGGTGGCATCGGCGGCACACGCTGGTATCGGTTCACAACGGAGAATTTGTCGCGCGTGCCCGTGGTTGCGCTCGGCCTCGGCTCGGTGGCAGGGCTCGGTGCCGCGCGTCTTGCCGCCAGCCACTATTCCATCATGACCCGGAAGTCCGCGATGTTCGTCGCAGGCCCGCCGGTGGTGAAGGCGCTGGGGCAGGACCTCTCGAAGGAAGAGCTCGGCGGCGCCGACATCCAGACCCGCGCCGGCGCGGTCGACCATGCCGTCGACACCGAGGAGGAGGCCTTTGCCTGCGCGCGGCGATTCCTGTCCTATCTGCCGTCGTCGGTCGACGGGCTGCCGCCGACCTTGCCCTGCACCGACAATCCGGAGCGCTCCGAAGAGGCGCTGATGAGCGCAGTGCCACGCAATCGCAAGCAGGTCTACAAGATACGGCCGATCGTCGAGCAGGTCGTGGACAAGGGCTCGTTCTTCGAGGTCGCCAAGAATTTCGGCAAGCCGATCATTGTCGGCCTCGCGCGGCTCGAGGGCAGGGCGGTGATGGTGCTTGCCAGTGACAGCTTTCACTATGGCGGCTCCTGGACGGCGGATGCGTGCCAGAAGGTGGTCCGCTGGGTCGACTTCGCCGAGACCTTCCATTTGCCGATCGTCTATCTCATGGACTGCCCCGGCTTCATGATCGGGCTCGATGCGGAGAAGGCGGGCACCATCCGCCATGGCGTTCGCGCCATGGCCGCGGTCAACCAGACCACGGTGCCCTGGTGCACGGTGATCCTGCGCAACGCCTTCGGCGTCGCCGGCGTGGTGCATCAGCCCGCCGACCGCTTCTCGATCCGCTACGCCTGGCCGTCGGCCTATTGGGGCTCGCTCCCGCTCGAAGGCGGCATCGAAGCCGCCTACCGCGCGGACATCGACGCGGCCGAGGACAAGACGGAGAAGCTGAAAGAGATCGAGGACCGCCTCAACAAGCTGCGCTCGCCGTTCCGCTCCGCCGAAAAGTTCTGGGTGGAGGAGATCATCGATCCCAGGAAGACGCGGTCGCTGCTGTGCGAGTTCGCGCGGCTGGCGGAGCCGCTGCGAAAGGCAGGGCCGCCCGGGAATTTCTCGATCAGGCCGTAGCTTCAGCGGTCCCGGCGAGCCGCTGATGCCGACCTCAGCCCAATTGCGATTGGGAAAAATTGATCTATCGCAACGCCACGCGTCCCATTGTCTGCAAGCGTCTCGTTCGGAACGAGGGAGAGACGTCATGACAAATGCGAGTAACGCACTGCTTTGGACGGCCATATTTTTCGGTCTGTCGTTCGCTGCAATTTTTGTAGTCTGGTTTGCCGAGCGGTTGCGCGCGGGCTTCGTGAGGAAGCCGTAGAGCCTCCTAGGTTCGCTACCTCATCACCTGCTGACAGGGCGGCGGATGCCAGCCGCCAGGCCGTGCCTTCGGGGTCGCCGGCATCTCTGCTCGCGCTTTGTCGCGGCAGCGATGACGTGACCTCGAAACAATAACGCGCTACGCTTCCCGGACAAGAACAAGAGGAAGCGCCAATCGTGTACGACTTCATTATCGTGGGCGGCGGCTCGGCGGGGTCCGTGCTGGCCCACCGGCTCTCCGCGAGGAGCGCCAACAAGGTCCTGCTCTGCGAGGCCGGACAGGACACACCGCCCGGAGACGAGCCGGCCGAGATCAGGGACAGCTATCCGGGGACGGCCTATTTCGATCCGCGCTTCCACTGGACCGAGCTCAAGGTCACGACCCAGATCGTCAGCCACAACAATCCGGACGAAGGCCGTCCGCCCTTACGCAAATACGAGCAGGCACGCGTGCTTGGCGGCGGCTCTTCGATCAACGGCCAGATGGCCAACCGCGGCGCGCCGACCGACTACGACGAATGGGACGCGCGGGGCGCTGCGGGGTGGAGCTGGAACGATGTGCTACCCTTCTTCAAGAAGGTCGAGCGCGACCTCGATTTCGACGGTCCCTACCACGGCAAGGACGGCCGCATTCCGGTCCGCCGAATTCCAAGGGAGCACTGGACGCGGCATTCGCAGGCGTTCGCGCAAGCCTTCCAGCAGGCCGGACATCAGTTCGTAGCCGACCAGAATGGCGAGTTCGTCGACGGGTTCTTCCCGGTGACGCACTCGAACCAGGCCGAGCAACGCGTCTCGGCTGCCATGGGCTATCTCGATCGCGACACGCGCAAGCGCGCCAACCTCACGATCTCCACGAACACGCAAGTCAGGGAATTGCTGTTCGAAGGCACGCAATGCGTCGGCGTGAAGGCTGTGGTCGACGGGCGGGAGCAGGAATTCCGCGCCCGCGAGATCATTCTCTCCAGCGGCGCCATCCATTCGCCGGCGCATCTGTTGCGCGCCGGCATCGGCCCGGTCGGTCACCTCAAGGATATGGGTATTCCCGTGCTGATGGGGCTACAGGGCGTCGGCCAGCGCCTGATGGATCATCCCTCGATCTCGCTGTCGTCCTTTGTCCGCCGCGGCGCGCGGATGAACGAGCACACCAGGCGCCACATGCAGCTTGGCCTGCGTTACTCGTCCGGGCTCGAAGGCGTACCGAAAGGCGACATGTTCGTCGTCCTGCTCAGCAAATCAGCCTGGCACGCTGTCGGTGAGCAGATCGGATCGCTGCTGACATTCGTCAACAAGACCTATTCCGAGACCGGACAGGTCAAGCTTGCCTCGCGTGATCCGACAGTCGAGCCGATCGTCGAGTTCAACCTGTTGTCCGACCGGCGCGACCTCGATCGCCTGATGAGCGGTTTCCGCAAGATGGCGGCCGTGCAGATGAGCGACGTCGTCCGGGCCGTGACGGACAAGCCGTTTCCGGCCTCCTATACCGATCGCGTGCGCAAGATCGGCGTGGTCAACACCAGGAATCGGATTCTGACCAAGATCGCCGCGGCCCTGATGGACGGGCCGGCAGCGCTGCGCCACCTACATGATCGACAATTTCGTGGTCGAGGGCTTCACCTTCGACGACGTCATCAACGACGACGAGGCGCTGGAAGCCTTCGTGCGCAAGGCCACCATCGGCGTGTGGCACGCCTCCTGCTCGTGCCGTATGGGCCGGGCCGACGACCCGATGGCGGTGGTCGATCCAGAGGGGCGCGTCAAGGGCGTGCAGGGCCTGCGCGTAGTCGATGCCTCGATCTTCCCGGTGGTGCCCTGCGCCAACACCAATTTTCCGGTCCTGATGTCGGCGGAGAAGATCTCGGCCGCGATGATGCAGTGAGCGGGCGCGGCTTTCGGGGCAGCGAACTGGCTTTTCGACGCTGACCGCCTGGGACCGCCAATCAGACCGCAAAAGCTAAAATGGGGGGCGAGAACGGTTCCGCGGCAGACGGTCTGGCGGACATGCGCCCGGAGGCGGAACTTGGAACCCGGCTTGGGCGTTCTTTGCCAGATTTCGCCTTACGGCCGGGGCCGGACCGCTGACCGCGCGTCCATCTCGGGGCCGGAGCGCATTTTTGGCGATGGAGCTTCACGGGGGTTCAATGATCAATTCATCGAGCCGGGCGCAAACCAGCGACCCCGGAGAGTTGCCCAGGATTTCGACCGGCAGTGACGGCCTCGACGACATCCTCTACGGCGGGCTCGATCCCAATCGCATGTACCTCTACGAGGGTCGGCCCGGCTCCGGCAAGACCACCATGTCGCTGCAATTCCTTCTCGAGGGCGCCCGCTGCGGTGAACGCGTGCTCTATATCTCCTTGTCGGAAACCAAGCGTGAGCTGACGCTGGTTGCACAGCGGCACGGCTGGTCGCTGCAAGGCGTCGACATCTTCGAACTGGTGCCGCCGGAGACGACGCTCGATCCGGAGCGCGAGCTCACCGTCTTCCACCCCGCCGAAATGGAGCTGAGCGAAACCACGGGCCTGATATTCAAGGAGGTCGAACGGATCAATCCCGCGCGCGTGGTGCTGGACAGCCTGTCCGAGCTGCGCCTCCTTGCGCAGAACCCGCTGCGGTACCGGCGCCAGGTTCTGGCGCTGAAGCACTTTTTCACCAACCGCAATTGCACGGTCATCCTCCTCGACGATCTCTCGTCCTCCCAGGACGATCTGCAACTCCATTCGATCGCGCATGGCGTCGTGATGCTCGAACAGCTCGCCATTGATTATGGAGCAGAGCGCCGGCGGCTTCGCGTGATCAAGATGCGCGGCATTCGATTTCGCGGCGGCTTCCACGATTTCACGATCGAAGCGGGAGGGGTGCGGATATTTCCCCGTCTCGTGGCGGCGGAACATCACACCTCGTTTATCGGTGAGTTGACGCCCAGCGGCAATGCGCAACTCGACCAGCTCCTGGGAGGAGGGCTCGAGCGCGGCACCAGTGCGCTGCTCTTGGGCGCCGCCGGTGTGGGCAAATCTTCCCTCGCGCTGACCTATGCGATCGCGTCGGCAGATCGCGGCGAGCATGCGGTGTTCTTTGCCTTCGATGAAGGTCGCGGCACGGTGGAGGCCCGGGCTCGAACGCTGGGCCTGCCCCTTGAACGCCATCTACAGTCGGGGCTCATCCGATTTAAGCAGATCGATCCCGCCGAGATGTCCCCCGGCGAATTCGCCGCCAATGTGCGCAACAGCGTCGAACAGGATAACGCCCGAATTGTCATCATCGACAGTCTGAACGGCTACCTCAATGCAATGCCGGATGAGCGGTTTCTCATCCTCCAGATGCACGAGCTCCTGAGCTATCTCGGACAGAAAGGCGTGCTGACCGTCCTGATCCTCGCTCAGCATGGGCTGGTCGGTCCGATGGAGACGGCTCTCGATATCAGCTATTTGAGTGATGCCGTGCTCATGCTGCGCTATTTCGAAGTCGGCGGAACGGTGCGGCGCGCTCTCTCGGTCGTGAAGAAGCGCAGCGGCAATCATGAAAATTCCATCCGCGAGTTTCGTCTTGGCCATGCCGGCATCACGGTCGGTCCGCCGCTGACCGGATTCAGCGGCATCTTTTCCGGGAATCCACGATACTCGGGCACGGAGATGCCGGAAGGGCTGTCGGAATGAGCGCCGACCGCGATCATTGCGTCCTCGTGTTTGCTCCCATCGGCCGCGATGGACCGGCATCGGTTGAGCTTTTCCGCAATTCGAATCTCGTCGCAATCAACTGTCGAGGTCTGCCTGAGCTGGTCAGCGAGATGTCGGCGGGCGTGGGCGCGGTCCTTCTCGCCGAGGAGGGCCTGTTCGGGAAGGATACCCAGCCGCTGGCACATTGGATCGAGAGACAGCCGCCCTGGTCCGACCTGCCTTTTGTCATTCTCACCAGCCACCGCGAGCAGCCCGCGGTGGTTGCCTGGCGCCGCAGCATCGTCGAGACACTCCGCAACGTTTCCCTGCTCGAGCGCCCGGTTCAGCCGATCACGCTGACGAGCGCAATTCAATCCGCAATGCGGGCCCGCCGGCGGCAATATGAAATTCGGACCTTGCTGCAGGCGCGCGAGCGGACGGCTCAGGAGCTCGAGAAGCTCGTGGTCGAGCGCACGCGCGCGCTCGAGGAGGCCAACAAGCATCTGCGGGCCGAAATGGAAGAGCGTGCCCGCGTCGAGGAGACCCTTCGTCAGGCCCAGAAGATCGAAGCCATCGGACAGTTGACCGGCGGCGTAGCTCACGACTTCAATAACCTGCTGATGGTGATCTCCGGTGGCTTGGACATGCTCGACCGGCAGACCGATCCTGATCGGCGGCGTCGTCTGTTGGAAGGAATGGTTCAGGCGGCGCAGCGTGGTGCCGGCCTGACCAGGCAGCTTCTGGCTTTTTCGCGGCGGCAGAAGCTGCGGCCCGAGGCCGTCGACATCCCGGCGCAGATCGGCGGCATGCGCGAATTGCTCGATCGGAGCCTGAGAGGCGACGTTCACGTCGAGTTCGATTTTCCGGAGGGGCTTTGGCCGGTGGAGGTCGATCCGGGAGAGCTCGAACTGGTCGTTCTCAACCTGGCGGTCAACGCCCGCGACGCGATGCCGAACGGTGGCACGATCGTTGTCCGTGGCGAGAACCTGGCCGGCCTGAACGAGAACGAGATCGCGGGCGATTACGTTCGTCTGTCCGTGGTCGACAGGGGCGTTGGAATGAGCCCCGAGATCCTGGCGCGGGTCTTCGAGCCGTTCTTCACGACCAAGGATGTCGGGAAAGGCTCGGGTCTGGGGCTTGCGCAGGTGCACGGATTTGCGACGCAATCACGCGGGATGGTTCGAATAAAATCGGTCGTCGACGAGGGCACCAGCATCGAGCTGTATTTGCCGCGATCCAGGAATATCCCTTCGGGTGAACGGCATCTCATCGACCTGAACAGGGCCCGGCCCAAGAAGGCCAATCATGGCAGGATCCTCCTCGTCGAAGACGACGACGAGGTCGCCGCGCTGGTCAGCGAGATGCTTGCGCAGCTCGGTTACCAGGTCACGCGCGCGGCCAGCGCCGCGGCGGCTCTCGGTGCCCTAGCGGACGGCCGTTCCGTCGATCTGGTGTTTTCCGATATCATGATGCCGGGCGGCATGAACGGTGTCGAACTCGCGCGCGAAATTCAGCGACGGCGAAGCGACATCCCGGTCCTGCTGACGAGCGGATACGCCGAAGCCGCGGTTCACGACGCCGAAATGGCCGGGATCCGGATCCTGTCGAAACCCTACCACATCGACGAGCTCGCCGCAGCGCTCAGTGCCGCGAAGTCGGACTTTGCGACAACCGCAGGATGTGCCTTAGCGAAGACTCGGGGCTGACCATTCGCGCGACAATCACCGGCGGACTATAGCCTCCGGGAGCCCCTGCGCAATTGCGCGCTCGGCCGATCGTGCCGTGGCGTACAACGATGCGAGGAACGAATGCAAAGCAGTTGCGAAGACACGCATTCGTTCTCTGCGAGTTAAACATTTCCGCCGCTACGTGTGGGCTGTGATGATTGCCAAAATCGGCCCGCAAATGCAGCCACTTTCAGCCGCTATTTGAGACCATTTCAGCCAAACTGTTGTTGGTTTCTTTGCAGGGGCAGGGACCTTCAGTTTGGAGCCCTGCAATGTTCAAGTCGGTTCTTTCCGCGTGTCTCTTCGTTGCCCTTAGTTTCGTCGCTTCCGAAGCACGGCCCTATCGCATTCATCAAGCAGCCGAATGCAACGTCACGATGCCCTGCGACTTCTCGTATTCGCAAACGCGTCGTGAGCGGACTTCCAGGTCGTTCCTAACTCCCAGGTCCTCACTCCAATCCTATCGCGCGACGCAACTGACAGCGACCGACGCAGGCGGCGCCGCGACGGCGAGCCTCTCGGGCGGTCGCATCGTCGGTAGTCGTCCCGCAGGTTGCCCTTCCTCCTTCTGCGGCTGCGGCGCTGCTCTGCGCGTGTTCGGCCGTATCGTGCCGGAGTTGAATCTTGCGTCGAACTGGCTGCGCTTCCCGCGGACGTCACCCGCACCGGGAATGGTCGCAGCCCGACACGGACATGTGTTCGTCCTCGAGCAACACCTAAGCGGGGATACCTGGCTGGCGTACGACGCCAACTCGGGCGGACACGCGACGCGAATGCATGCGCGTTCATTGCGTGGCTACACGATCGTCAACCCGCGCGGCGGTTCGGTCGCTTGAGACGCGGGCCGACAGGTGCGTCACGGGACCTGGTGCGCCATCGCGCGAAACACCTTGTCAACCCCGCACTGAAATAATATTCGTATTTACAGAAGTTCGGATAAGGCGTAGTTTGCGCGCATCCCGGCCTGCTACAAGGGCGTTTCGCGATCGTCACGAGACGCGGGCCGGGAGGCGGTGGCCGCGACTGCGTCGACGCGCTGGGCAGGCTGCAGGGCGGGTTTTCCCGTGAGCAGCTGCACACGCGGTACGACACGGCGCTGACAGCCTCCTCGTTCGGTCTCGATGGCGAGCGCACGCCAGGCATCGAGGACAGGGGCGGGGAGGTGCGCGGACGGCAAAATCGTGTGGTCCTGACGCCCGGGGTCTGTGCGTCAAGTCTTGTGGTGATGCTCTGCCCAACCGGGTCAGCACATCAGCCATCCGCAAGGCGACGGGGGCAATAGTGCATCGCTCCCCGGGGAGAGCGCGTCATAAGCCGTAAAACCATTCGCGCAGGGAAGGCCGGTTGCCGGCGTCACCTGTCGTCCACCCCGTGCGCGTCTTGCTCGCACACGGGACTACGGGTGCCAGCCGGCGCCCGGCCTTCCCTGCGCCCTTTCTTTCGAGAGGGTGCGAAGACGAGAGCAAAGCTCGGGCAAAATGAGCCGCGAGAATGCGAAAGTGTGCCTGCAAGCCGGGAACGGGAATTGGGTGATTGCGACGGGACGGAGCTACGCGCTCTCCGTCTCCCGGTGCACGTCGTGCACCACCAGCCCCATGCCTTCGTCGGGCATCTTGATCCAGTCGCGGCGCTTCAGGGTGCGCTTGGTGTCTTCGTAGCCGGAGGTCCAGTGCTCACGCATCGAGGTGCCCGAGAATTCGTGGTCCTTGGCGTCGCCCTCATAGGCCTTCTGCTGGTAGATCAGATGCAGGATCGCGATCTCCGGCATGTGACGCAGGCTCGACTTGAGTTTGCGCTCCTCCTCGGAGAGCTGCTCGTCGGGGAGCTTTGCCAAGGCCTTGTAGAGCAGGACCTTGAGGGTGTGGGTGCGGCGGTAGACGTCGGTGTTGTGGCGGGTGCGCGAGGAATACATGATGTCCTTGTGGCGGGCCATCACGTCCTGGATCGAGCGCGGCAGCACGCCGCGTGCGCTGAAGAGGTCGACCTGGAACACCAGCGAATTGAGCGCGTCCTCCTGGTCGAGCAGGTGCTGGAGCGGCGTGTTGGAGACGATGCCGCCGTCCCAGAAATGATCGGTGCCGATCCGCACCATCGGCAGTGCCGGGGGCAGGGCGCCGGAAGCCATGATGTGCTCCGGCTCGATCTCGTCATGGGAATTGTCGAAATAGATGAAATTGCCGGAGAGCACGTTCACGGCGCCGACCGCGAAGCGAACCTTCTTCTCGTTGATGAGGTCGAAGTCGACCAGCTCGAGCAGGCTCTCCTTCAGCGGCATCGTGTCGTAATAGCTGGTGGCGGTCCGGGCTCCGACCGGGCTGAGCCAGGGATTGACTTGATGCGGGCTGAAGAAGCCCGGCTGGCCCATCGCCGACGTCATCCAGGCGCTGGTGAGATTGCGCCACTGGCGAAAGATGTCTCCATCGGGCGTGTAGTGCCAGATCTTGCGGTTGGTGATGCGCTCCCAGAAGATGCGCAGCGCCTCAAGCCGCTTCTCCGGCTTGTTGCCGGCGATGATGGCGGAGTTGATTGCGCCGATCGAGACGCCGCAGACCCAGTCGGGCTCGATGCCGGCCTCGTGCAGTGCCTGGTAGACGCCGGCCTGGTAGGCGCCGAGCGCGCCGCCACCTTGCAGTACCAGCGCGATGCGGTCGCAGCGCTCGGGCCGCCAACCTCGTGAAGGCTGATGTGTCTGATATGTGCGGGCGTCCATGGTCGGTGCTCCCTGTTTCGCCAAACGATTGCGTCCGGCGGTGACGGCGTAATGACAATTCTGGCGCCGATGCATCGCTTGCATGCGCCATGATCGCCTTGGGAATGGCTGCGGTCGTGCGGCTGACGGAAATCCTTCACATCGCAGTCAATGACGGCGGCTAGCAATCTGCATCGCCGCCTGACGCTGCCGGGCGGGCATCACGTGAGCACCAAGAGAGGAGACCAGCGATGCGCAGGGAAGATTTGCTGAGACTTCCGTCGATGCCGGCGGCCGGGCCGAGCTATCCGGCCGGGCCCTATCGCTTCGTCAACCGTGAATTCCTCGTCATCACCTACGAGACCGATCCGGACCTGATCCGCGCCGGCCTGCCTGAGCCGCTGCAGCCGATCGACCAGCCGATCGTGCATTACGAGTGGATCCGGATGCCGGACTCGTCCGGCTTCGGCAGCTACACCGAATCCGGCCTCGTCATCCCCGCGCGCCTGCACGGCGAGGAGGTCAACTTCGTCTCGCAGATGTATCTGGACGACGATCCGCCGATCGCCGCCGGCCGCGAGATCTGGGGCTTCCCCAAGAAATACGCCCATCCCAAACTCGAGATCGTCAAGGACACGCTGACGGGCACGCTGGAATATGCCGGCCAGCTCGTCGCCATGGGCACGATGGGCTACAAGCACGAGAGCATGGCCGGCAACGGCGATCTGACCCGGGCGACACTGTCGAAGACGCAGATCAATCTGAAGATGATCCCCGGCGTCGACGGCCGCCTCGAGATCTGCCAGCTCGTCGCGATCAACCTCATCGACATCGTGCCGAAGGGCTCCTGGATGGGGCCCGGCCGGCTGCATCTGGTGCCGCATGTCAACGCGCCCGTCGCCGATTTCCCGGTCCGCCGCTGCCTCGGCGCGCATCATTACATCGCCGACCTGACGCTGCCGTTCGGCCGCGTCGTGCACGACTACATCAGGGAAGCCGAGGCGGTGGGCGCGACCGGGCTGGCGGCCGAGTAGGGCGGCATCATCAAACTGTAACAATGCCGTAATTGAGTACCCGCGAGGGTCCGGAAGATGCCGTCAGCCATCTTCCGGAGCGGGGCGTTCGTTGACGGTGGGGTTGGTCATGGCTGAGCCGGCGAAGCTTGTCAGCGCGATATCGGATTCCGTGCCTGGCATTCCTGGCCTGGTGTGGGCATTCCGCCTCCACAACGACGGCAGCGCCGAGGCGCTGCCGATCGACCAGCCGATCGAGTTCAGTCACGACGGCCGGCTCTGGCTGCATTTCAACCTCACGGACACGCGCGCACGGCCGTGGATCGCCGCGTCACAGCTGCCGCCGCTCGCTCGCGAGCTCTTGCTGTCCAACGACACCTTCCAGCAGCTTCATGTCATCGACCACTGCGTCTACGGCGTGTTCTCCGACCTCGTGCGCGACATTGGCAGCGCGACGGAGGAGACCGCGTTCCTGCGCTTCGCCATGACCGAGCGGCTCCTGATCAGCGGCCGCCATCAGGCGCTGTGCTCGGCGGACGCTACACGCCGGGTGCTCGAAGGCGGCTACCGCGTCGACAATGTCGCCCATCTCCTCGAAAAGATCGTCGACGAGGTCGCCGACACGCTTGATAGGATGGCCGACAAGCTCGGCCAGGAGATCGACGAGATCGAGGAGCGGATTCTGGCCGACGACGCCAAGCCGGAGATGCGCCGCAATCTCGGCCGTCTGCGCCGGACCTGCGTCAGGTTGCATCGCCAGCTCACCGGTCTGCGTACGCTGTTCCATCGCCTCGACCAGAAGAACACCGACCACCTGTCGCCGGATTTGCGTATCCAGGCCGGCAAGCTGGCGCAGCGGCTGGACGGCCTCGACCACGACATCGTGGAGCTGCGCGAACGCAGCCGCCTGCTCGAGGAGGAGCTGCGTTTCAAGAACGAGGAGGAAAGCAACAACCACCTCCACACGCTCTCGATCGTGACCTCGCTGCTGCTGCCGCCGACGCTGATCACCGGCATCTTCGGCATGAACACCAAAGGCCTGCCTCTAACCGAGGTCGAGAGTGGATTTTTCTGGGCGGCTCTCCTGATGGCCTCGTCGGTCGGTGCGGCCTATCTCTTCATGCGGCGTACCGGTATCTTCAAGAAATAGCGCATCGATCGTGAGTTCGCGTGGTCCTCAATCTCCATTGCGACGCGCGGCTGCGATCGCACTGGCTTCGGCAGTGGCGAGCACCAGCGCGCTCGCCGGCGCCAAGGACGAGAGCGCGGCGGAGTGGCTGGCTCCGAAATGGTTCAACGAGTGGCATGACGGCCTCGCCAACAAGGGCCTGAATTTCGGCGCCACCTACATCGCCGACAATATCGGCAATGTGTCGGGGGGTGTTAAGCGCGGCGCGATCCATTTCGGCCGCCTCGATCTGTCGGTCGATGCCGATCTCGACAAGCTGGTCGGTTGGACAGGTGGCCGTTTCTACGCCAATGCCTTTGTGATCTACGGGCGGGGCCTGAGCCGCAACTACATCATGAACCTCGCGACCATCAGCGAGATCGAGGCGCTGCCGGACCAGCGGCTCTACAACGCCTATTTCGAGCAGAGCTTCTTCAATGACAGGCTGAACATCAGGGCCGGCCAGCAGGCCGCCGATGTCGAGTTCTTCGACAGCCAGACCGACGACCTCTTCATCAATGGCACGTTCGGCTGGCCGGCGATCAAGGCCTCGAACCTCCCGGCCGGCGGCCCGGCGCCGCCAATCGCGGTGCCCGGCATTCGCATCAAGGCCGCGCTGACGGATCGGATCACCGCGTTCGGTGCTGTCTTCAACGGCGATCCGTCAGGACCTGGCGATGCAGATCCGCAGCTTCGCGACCATCATGGTCTCGCCTTCCGCATCAACGACCCGCCGTGGGTGATCGGGCAGGTTCGCTTCAGCTACGACATCGATATTGGCGGCCGCCCGCTCGCCGGCAATATCACGCCGGGGGCCTGGAGGCATTATGGATCGTTCGACAGCCAGCGCTTGACGGCGGAGGGGCTGTCGATCGCCGATCCCGGTGGAAGCGGCATTCCGGCAAGGCTTCGCGGCAATTACGGAATCTTCGCTGTCATCGAGCAGGTGCTCTACCGCCCGCCGGAGGTCAAGGACAACAGCACGTCGGCCTCGATCCCGGGCGTCACCGCGTTCGGCCGCATCGCCTACAGCCCGCCGGACCGCAACCTGATCGATCTCTATCTTGACGGCGGCATCGGCTTTGTCGGCTTCGTCCCGGGCCGTCCGCTCGACCGCTTTGGCGTGGCCGCGGCCTACATGCGCATCTCGAACACCGCGCGCAATCTCGACGTCGACAGCCAGCTCTACTCCGGCACGCAGAGCCCCGTGCGCAGCAACGAGACGCTGATCGAGATGATCTACGAGGCTCACATCAAGCCGGGCTGGCTGATCGCGCCGTACTTCCAATATGTGTTCCGCCCCTCCGGTGGCATCCCGAATCCGGACGACCCGAGCGGTGTTGCGCGGATCGGTGACGCCGTGGTCTTCGGCCTCACCACCACGCTCAGATACTAAGCCATCGCGGCTTGCGGCTTTGGCTTCGGTTGTCGCGACAGCGTCAGCACGATCAGCGAGGCGAACACGCAGAGTGCGCCGGCGATGAAGAATGCGGGCAGGTAGCTTTGATAAACCGTCCGCGAGAAACCGGCGCCAAAGGCGGCGGTGCCCGCGCCGAGCTGGTGGCCGGCAAAGATCCAGCCGAACACCAGATTGGCGCGCTCAGGCCCGAATTTCTGCGCGGTGAGGCGCACCGTGGGCGGCACGGTTGCGATCCAGTCGAGCCCATAGAACATCGCGAAGATCGAGAGCCCATAGAACGAGAAATCGCTGAAGGGGAGGAAGATCAGCGAGAGCCCGCGCAAGCCGTAATACCAGAACAGGAGGTAGCGGTTGTCGTAGCGGTCCGACAGCCAGCCCGACATGATGGTGCCGAAGAAGTCGAAGATGCCCATCGCAGCCAAGAGGCCTGCGGCCTGCACCTGCGGGATGCCGAAATCGAGGCACATCGGAATCAGATGTACCTGCACGAGGCCATTGGTGGAGGCGCCGCAGACGAAGAACGTCGCAAACAGGACCCAGAACGCGCTGCTCTTCGAGGCGTCGCGCAGCGTGCCGAGTGCCACACCCGTGATCGAGCCATGGCTGACGGGCGGGGCGGGCAGGGGCGTGGTGCCTTCGTCGCCGAACGGGCGCAGGCCCAGATCGCTCGGACGGTCGCGCATCGCGAGCAGGACCGCGAGGGCGGAAACACCAAGCGCGATGCAGACGAAGCCGAGCGCAAGCCGCCAGCCGAAACGTTCGGTGAGGCTTGCCAGCAGCGGCAGGAACACGAGCTGGCCGGTGGCGACGCTCGCGGTCATGATGCCGACGACGAGGCCGCGCCGTGCCGCGAACCAGCGCGTCGCGATGGTGGCGCCCAGCACCAGTGCGGTCATGCCGGTGCCGATCCCGATCACGACGCCCCACAGCGCGACGAGCTGCCAGACCTCGGTCATGCCGAGCGACAGCACCAGCGCCGAGACGACGATGAGCTGCGCGGTCAGCGTGACGTTGCGCAGGCCGTAGCGGTTGAGCAGGGCTGCCGCGAACGGCGCCATCAGCCCGAACAGGATGAAGCGGATCGACAGCGCCGACGAGATCTCCGCCGTGCTCCAGCCGAACTCCTTCTGAAGCGGAACGATGAACACGCCGGGCGCGCCGACCGTGCCGGCGCTGATCAGCGCGGTGAGGAAGGTCACGCCGACCATCACCCAGCCGTAGTGGATATTGCGGCGGCCGAGCGTTGCCGCGAGCCAGTTCGAGATCATTGGGCCTCAATCTTGGTGGGCAGGATTTGAAACACCTGCGCGAGTTTGCAGAATGGCACGGGACGCGTCCGTCTGAAATGACAGAGTTCCCTCATTTACGGACTTTAACGTCAGTGCGTCAGGCGCTCCACCGCGATCGCAGTGGCTTCGCCGCCGCCGATGCAGAGCGCCGCCACGCCACGCTTGAGGTTACGCGCCTCGAGCGCATGCAGCAGCGTCACGATCAGCCGTGCGCCGGTGGCACCGATGGGATGGCCGAGCGCGCAGGCGCCGCCGTTGACGTTGAGTTTGTCGCGGGGAATGCCGAGATCGCGCTGCGCCGCCATCGCCACCACGGCGAAGGCTTCGTTGATCTCGAACAGATCGACATCGTCGGCGCTCCATCCGACCTTGTCGAGCAGCTTGCGGATCGCCGGGATCGGCGCCGTGGTGAACCATTGCGGTTCCTGGCTGTGGGTGGCGTGGCCCTTGATCTCGGCGAGAGCCGGCAGGCCGCTGCGATCGGCGAGCGAGCGCTTCGCCAGTACCAGCGCAGCGGCGCCGTCGGCGTTGGCGGAGGAGGCCGCCGGCGTGATGGTGCCGTTGGCGCGGAACGCCGGCTTCAGCCCGGGGATCTTTGCGGGATCGACCTTCAGCGGATGCTCGTCATTGGCGACGATGCGGGGGCCGGCCTTCTCGCTCAGCGTGATCGGCGCAATCTCGGCCTTGAACGCGCCGCCCTCGACCGCCTTGCGCGCGCGGCTCAACGTTTCCATCGCATAGGCATCCTGGTCCTTGCGGGTGAACTGATAGGCTTCGGCGGTGGCCTCGCCGAAATCGCCCATGGAGCGGCCGGTCTCGTAGGCGTCTTCGAGGCCGTCTATCATCATGTGGTCGATGATGCGGTCGTGGCCGGCGCGATAGCCGCCACGCGCCTTGGCGAGGAGATACGGCGCGTTGCTCATGCTCTCCATGCCGCCGGAGACGACGATCTCGGCCGAGCCGGCGCGAATGATGTCGTGCGCCAGCATGGTCGCTTTCATGCCGGAGCCGCAGACCTTGTTGACGGTGGTCGCGCCGGTGGCGTCGGGCAGGCCGGCGGCACGCGCAGCCTGGCGCGCCGGGGCCTGGCCCTGGCCCGCGGGAAGGACGCAGCCCATGAAGACCTCATCGACCTTCTCCGGCGCAAGCTTGGCACGCTCGAGTGCCGCGCCGATCACGTGCGAACCGAGCTTGTGTGCGGGAAGCGGCGACAGCTCGCCCATGAAGCGGCCGAGCGGGCTACGGACGGCGGAGACGATGACGACGGGATCGGCGGCTTCGGCCATGGGGGAGACTCCCTAAGATGTCGGAGATGTAAGATTATGGTCATCATATGATGCGACGCAAAAAATGCAACCGCGTCCGGTATGACAAAATCTTGTGGTTCGCATGAGATTTGTTCGTGCGAACGGAAGACGTTGTCCCACAACTTGTTGTCATCGCCCGCAAGCGGGCGATCCAGTACGCCGAGGCGGTTGTGATTGAACCGATGGCGCGCGGAGTACTGGATGCCCCGCCTTCGCGGGGCATGACACCGTTGCTGGTGGCCCTACCGCTTCCGATTCACAAACGCGCCCATCAGCCGCGTCGGCTCGTCCGTCAGGAACGACTCGCCGAACACCTTCACGCTCAAATTCACCGACTCGGTCAGCGGCAGCTCCTCCCATTGCCGCAGTAGTGCTTTCTGCGAGCGCAGCGCCTCGGGGCCGCATTCGAGAAGGGCCTTCACGAGGTGCTCGATTTCGGCATCGAGCCCACCTTCGGGCGCGACCTTGTCGACCAGTCCCCATGCCAGAGCCGTCGGCGCGTCGATGTTCTCAGCGGTCATCACCAGCCAGCGCGCGCGGGCCCAGCCGATCAGACGCGGCAGCAGCGCGGCATGGATCACCGAGGGAATGCCGACGCGCACCTCCGGCATGCCGAAATGCGCATCATGGGCTGCGATCCGGAAATCGCAGGCGGCAGCGACTTCGAGCCCACCGCCAAGACACCAGCCGGGCATGCGCGCGATCATCGGGGCCGGGAAAGTGCGCACCGCTTCGCAGAGATCGCGCAGGCGGCTGATGAAGGCTTCGGCGGACTTCTGGTCGAGCCTGGCCATCTCCTTGATATCGGCGCCGCCGATCATGCTCTTCTCGCTCTGGCCGCGCAGCACCACAACCCGAATGCTGCGGTCGGACGAGAGCTGCTGCAAGCCTTCGCGCATCGCATCGGTGACGGGCGAGCCCAAAATGTTCAGCGAGCCGGCGTTGCAGATGGCGACATGAACGACTCCGCGCGCATCGCGCGTCACGCCGCAGTGGTGGTTGAGCATTTCCATGAGAGGATCTCTTAGTTTCGTAGACGTGCGAATACGCCGGTCAGGTCACACTTCCGAGCCGAAACGCATTGCTTGTCAAGCGGGCGGGAAGCAGTTGCCAGCGCGAAGTCCGCAGCATAGTATGATGGAAATCATACCAAGAGGCCACGATGACCAGCAACGATCAACTTGACCTGTTTTCGCCTGCGGGTCGGCGCGAGCGGGTGGTGGAGTGGCAGGTGCCTGCGCCGGTTGCGAAAGTGGCGATGGGCCTGTCAGGCATGGATGCGATGCTGGGCATCCGCGACGGACGGTTGCCGCCGCCACCTTTCGCCAGGCTGATCGGCTTCGTCATGGCCGTGGTCGAGCCGGGCCGGATCGTCATGGAACTCGAGCCGCGCGAGGATCTCGAGAACACCATCGGCCTCCTGCACGGAGCCACAGCTGCCGCGCTGATCGACACCGCCATGGGGTGTGCGATCTCGACCCGGCTGGAGCCCGGGCAGGGCTCCGTCACCCTCGATCTGAAAATGACCTTCCTGCGTCCGCTCTCGGTCCGGTCCGGGCTGATCGCCGCCGAAGGCAAGGTGATCAAGCTGGGACGCCGGACCAGCTACACCGAGGGTTTCGTCCGCGACGGTAAGGGGGCGCTTGCGGTGCACGCAACGGCGACCTTTTCCATGATCGGCAACAATTTTACCGGGAATTAATGCGCCGTCCGCCCGATATCCGTGTTATTAGATGACCTCCGACATCCAATGAGATCCGCATGCGCTATTCCCGGGAACACAAGCAGGAAACCCACGACCGCATCGTGAAGAAGGCTTCCGTGCGGCTGCGCGAAAAGGGCGCCCACGGCATCGGTGTCGCCGACCTGATGAAGGAAGCGGGCCTGACCCATGGCGGCTTCTACGCCCATTTCGATTCCCGCGAGGCGCTGGTGATCGAGGCGTTCGACTACGCCATGGATCGCTCGATGGAGCACTGGCGCAAGCAGTCCGATCAGGTCGCGCCGGAGAAGCAGCTCCCCCAGATCGTCGAGACCTATCTCTCGACGGTGCATCGCGACAACCCCGGTCACGGCTGCTCGATCCCCGCGCTCGGCGCCGAGATCGCCCGCGAGAGCCCGAAGACGCGAAAGGCCTTTGCCGGCAAGCTCGACGAGATGATCGAGATGATCACGGACTTCATCCCGAATCTGCCGCGCAAGGCCGCGCGCAAGCAGGCGATCGCGACGCTGGCGACGATGGCCGGCACCATGTTGCTCGCGCGCATCGCCGGCTCGAGCGAGCTGTCGGACGAGGTGCTGAAGACGGGCAAGGACAGCGCGCTCGATGGCGCGCGGCGTGAGCCGAAGGTGGCGGCTGCGAAGAAGCCGAAGCAGAGTTAGGCCGAGGTTTCGGTGAGCGTTGGACGAAATTGATGGGTTACGCCGAGCAGATGCGCTTTGCGCATCTGCAGAGCTAACCCACCCTACGAAGTCCGCCCCGCAAACAGCGCCCGCTCGCGCTCCACAATCTCGGAAATATAATCTGCCACCGCGCGAATCCGCGCCAGGTCCTTGCTGTCGGCGTGCATCAGCATCCAGAAGGTGCGGGTGATCGAGACCTCTTCCGCCAACACCGCAAGCAGCTGCGGATAGTCGGCCGCCATGAAGTGCGGCAGGACGGCGATACCGAAGCCGGCGAGCGTGGCATTGAGTTGTGCGATCAGATTGGCGCTGCGCAAGCGTGCGGAGATCTTCGGCGACACCTGCGGCAGATAGTCGAGCTCGGGCGTGAACAACAGCTCCTCGATATAGCCGACGAATCGATGCTGCGGCAGGACCTCGCGCGAGGTGATTTTCGGGAAGCGGTCGAGATAGGCGGGCGCGGCATAGAGTCCGAGCCGGTAGTCGAGCAGCTTGCGGCCGACGATGCGGCCTTCCTTCGGCATGGTCAGGCTGATGGCGATATCGGCCTCGCGCTTGGAGAGGCTGAACAGCCGCGCGGTGGCCACAAGTTGCAAATCGAGATCGGGATACCGGTCGGCGAACTGAGCGAGCCGCGGCGCCAGGAACGCGGTCCCAAAGCCGTCGGGGGCGCCGATCCGCACCGTTCCGGTCAGCCGCGCCACGGAGCCACCGACCTGCTCCTGGTTGGCGACGATGGTCGATTCCATGGCTTCCGCGCTGTCGGCGACGCGCTGGCCGGCCTCTGTCAGCAGGTAGCCGGTCTTGCGCCGGTCAAACAGCTTGGCCGAGAGGTGCTTCTCCAGCCGGTCGACGCGGCGGATGACGGTAGCATGGTCGACGCCGAGCTGTTTTGCCGCAGCCGAAACCGAGCCGCCCCGCACGATGGCCAGCACGAAGCGGAAGTCGTCCCAGTCGATAGCGCCTTGATCCAGCATTTTCGCACATCTATGGTGCATTATCTCAGACTTGAATCCTATAAAATGCAGGTCGATAGGATTTGTCAAAGCGTTCAAGCTTGCCTTAAGGAGACCATTCCATGCGTTCAGTCGGACATTTCATTGGTGGCAAGGAGGTCAAGGGCACCTCGGGCCGCACCGCCGACGTTTTCGAGCCGATGACGGGTGACGTCCAGGCCAAGGTGGCGCTGGCGTCCAAGGCCGAGGTCCGCGCCGCCGTGGAGAACGCCCGCGCCGCGCAGCCGGAATGGGCCGCGACCAACCCGCAGCGCCGCGCCCGCGTCATGATGAAATTCGTCGAGCTGGTGCAGCGCGACTACGACAAGCTCGCCGAGTTGCTCGCTCGCGAGCACGGCAAGACCGTTCCGGACGCCAAGGGCGACATCCAGCGCGGCCTCGAAGTCGCGGAATTCGCCTGCGGCATCCCGCACCTGATGAAGGGCGAATACACCGAAGGCGCCGGCCCCGGCATCGACATCTACTCCATGCGCCAGGCGCTCGGCGTCGTCGCCGGCATCACGCCGTTCAATTTTCCGGCGATGATCCCGATGTGGAAGTTCGCTCCCGCGATCGCCTGCGGCAACGCCTTCATCCTGAAGCCGTCGGAGCGTGATCCCGGCGTGCCGATGATGCTTGCCGAGCTGATGATCGAGGCGGGCCTGCCGGCCGGCATCCTCAACGTCGTCAACGGCGACAAGGAAGCGGTCGACGCCATCCTCGACGATCCCGATATCAAGGCCGTCGGCTTCGTCGGCTCCACGCCGATCGCACAGTACATCTACGAGCGCGCCGCCCAGACCGGCAAGCGTTGCCAGTGTTTTGGTGGCGCGAAGAACCACGCCATCATCATGCCGGATGCCGACATGGACCAGGCGGTCGACGCACTGATCGGCGCCGGCTACGGTTCGGCCGCGCGAACGCTGCATGGCCGTGTCTGTCGCGGTCCCCGTCGGCAAGTCCACTGCCGACCGCTTGATGGAAAAGCTGATCCCGCGCGTCGAGTCGCTCAAGATCGGCACTTCGATCGATCCATCCGCCGATTACGGTCCGCTGGTGACGCGCGAGGCGGTCGAGAAGGTCAAGGGCTATATCGACATCGGCATCAAGGAAGGCGCGACGCTCGCCGTCGACGGCCGCGGCTTCAAGATGCAGGGCTACGAGAACGGCTTCTATCTCGGCGGTTCGCTGTTCGACAACGTCACCAAGGACATGCGGATCTACAAGGAAGAGATTTTTGGCCCCGTGCTCTCGGTCGTGCGCGCGCACGATTACAAGGAAGCGCTGGCGCTGCCGTCGGAGCATGATTACGGCAACGGCGTTGCGATTTTCACCCGCGACGGCGATGCCGCGCGCGATTTCGCGGCCAAGGTCAATGTCGGCATGGTCGGCATCAACGTGCCGATTCCGGTGCCGATCGCCTATTACACCTTCGGCGGCTGGAAGAAGTCGGGCTTCGGCGATCTTAACCAGCACGGTCCGGATTCGGTCCGCTTCTACACCAAGACCAAGACGGTGACCTCGCGCTGGCCGTCTGGCGTCAAGGAAGGCGCGGAGTTCTCGATCCCGCTGATGAAGTGATCTCCTCGGCCGTCATTGCGAGGAGCGCAGCGACGAAGCAATCCAGTATCTTTCCGCGGAGGCGGTCTGGATTGCTTCGCTTCGCTCGCAATGACGAGTAAGAAATGAGCAGCCCATCATGCAGTTCGCTCTGAACGAGGATCAGATCGCGGTTCGCGACATGGCGTTGGCGTTTGCGGCGGAAAAGATCGCGCCGCACGCGCTTCGTTGGGACGAGGAGAAGCATTTTCCCGTCGAGGTGATGCGCGAGGCCGCCACGCTCGGCATGGGCGGCATCTACATCCGTGACGATGTCGGCGGTTCCGCCATGTCGCGGTTCGACGCGGCGCTGATCTTCGAGGCGCTGGCGACCGGCTGTCCGACCACCTCGGCCTTCATCTCCATCCATAACATGGCGTCCTGGATGATCGATGCCTACGGCAGCGACACCCAGCGCCACACATGGTTGCCCAAGCTCTGCACCATGGAGCTGATTGCGAGCTACTGTCTGACCGAGCCCGGCGCCGGCTCGGACGCGGCAGCGCTCCGCACCCGTGCCGTGCGCGAGGGCGATCATTACGTCCTCAACGGCCAGAAGCAGTTCATCTCCGGTGCCGGCGGCACGGACCTCCTGGTCGCGATGGTGCGGACCGGCGCCGACGGCCCGGGTGGCATCTCGACGCTCGTGATCGACGGCAAGACGCCGGGCGTCTCCTTCGGCGCCAATGAGCGCAAGATGGGCTGGAACGCGCAGCCGACCCGCGCCGTGATCTTCGAGAACGCGCGCGTTCCGGTTGCCGCTCGCTTGAGCGAGGAGGGCGTCGGCTTCAAGATCGCGATGGCGGGCCTCGACGGCGGCCGTCTCAACATCACGGCCTGCTCGCTCGGCGGCGCGCAGACCGCACTCGACAAGGCGCGCGCCTACATGAAAGAGCGCAAAGCGTTCGGAAAACGTCTCGACGAGTTCCAGGCGCTGCAGTTCCGTCTTGCCGACATGGCGATCGAACTCGAGGCCGCGCGCACCTTCCTGTGGCGTGCCGCCGCCGCGCTGGATCGCAAGGACCCCGACGCCCCCATGCTCTGCGCGATGGCCAAACGCTTTGGCACCGATGCCGGCTTCGAGGTCGCCAACCAGGCGCTCCAGCTTCACGGCGGCTACGGCTATCTCAGCGAATACGGAATCGAGAAGATCGTGCGCGATTTGCGCGTGCACCAGATTCTCGAAGGCACCAATGAAATCATGCGGCTGATCGTGGCGCGCAAATTGATCGAGGGCGCCCGATGAGTGGAGTGGAGGAGGGCGATCTCGTCGCACGGGTCGAGGGCTCGGTCGGATTTATCAGGCTCAATCGCCCGAAGGCGATCAACGCCGTGACGCTGGAGATGTTTCGCGACATCGACAGGGCGCTCGACCGTTTTGAGGCCGATCCAGCCGTTGCCGTGATCGTGCTGGAAGGTGCCGGCGAGCGCGGCCTGTGTGCCGGCGGCGACATCCGTGCGCTCTGGGAGAGCTCCAAGGTCGACGGCGACCTCGGCAAGATCCTGTGGCGGGAAGAGTACATCCTCAATGCCCGGATCAAGAAATTCCCGAAACCCTATGTCGCCTTCATGGACGGCATCGTGATGGGCGGCGGCGTCGGGCTTTCGGCGCATGCGAGCCATCGAATCGTGACCGACCGCACCAGGCTCGCGATGCCCGAGGTCGGGCTCGGTTTCTTTCCAGACGTCGGCGGCACCTGGCTGTTGTCACGCGCGCCCGGCGAGATCGGCACTTATTTCGGCTTGACCGGCCAGACTATGAACGGCCCCGATGCGATCCACGCCAGGTTTGCCGACGCGGTGGTTCCGGCTGCCAAATGGCCCGAGTTGCGAGACGCGCTGACCAAGGTTCGCCAGGGTGTCACCGCGGCCCATGTCAGCAAGCTCATCAACGGATTTGCGACGGGGGAGACGGCGGGGCCGGTCGCCACAAAGGAACCGGCGATCGACGCACTGTTCGGCTTCGACCGCATGGACGACATCCTTGCCGCGCTGAAGCGCGACGGTTCCGAGTTCGCGCTGGCGACATTGAAGACACTCAACGAAAAATCGCCGCGCGGCATGGTGGTGACGCTGAAGCTGCTACGGCTCGCGCGCACCGCGTCGAGCCTCGAAGAATGCCTGGTGCGCGAATATCGCGCTGCGCTGGAAGTTTTCCGCAGCGACGACTTTCGCGAAGGCGTGCGCGCCGCCGTGATCGACAAGGACCGCAATCCGACCTGGTCGCCGTCGCGGATCGAGGACGTCACGGCGGACATGCTTGCGCACTATCTCGCCGAGATCGGCGCCGACGAATTGAAGTTCAACTAACAACGTCTTTGCAAGCGGAGGAAACCAAGATGGCCACGATCGCATTCATCGGTCTCGGCAACATGGGCGGCCCCATGGCCGCCAATCTGGTCAAGGCCGGCCACAAGGTCGTTGCTTTCGATCTGGCCGAGGCCTCCCGCAACCAGGCCAAGGCCGACGGTGCCGGCATCGCCGAGAGCGCCGCGGGCGCGGTGAAAGACGCCGATGTCGTTGTCACTATGCTGCCGGCCGGCAAGCATGTGCTCGGGGTGTGGGGCGAGGTCGTGCCCGCGATGACCAAAGGCGCGTTGATCATCGACTCCTCCACCATCGACGTCGAGAGCGCGCGGCAGGCGCATGCGCTCGCGGCCAAGCACGGCGTGCTTTCGGTCGACGCGCCGGTCTCCGGCGGCACCGGCGGCGCCAAGGGTGCAACGCTCACCTTCATGTGCGGCGGCGAGGACAACGCGTTTGCAGCGGCAAAGCCCGTGCTGGAGAACATGGGCAAGAAGATCGTGCATTGCGGCGGCGCCGGCGCGGGCCAGGCGGCAAAAATCTGCAACAACATGATCCTCGGCATTTCCATGATCGCCGTGAGCGAGGCGTTCGCGTTGGCCGAGAAGCTCGGGCTCTCGCACCAGGCGCTGTTCGACGTCGCTTCGACCTCGTCGGGCCAGTGCTGGTCGCTGACGACCTATTGCCCGGTGCCCGGGCCGGTGCCGACCTCGCCCGCCAACAACGACTACAAGCCGGGCTTTGCCTCGGCACTGATGGTGAAGGACCTGACGCTGGCGCAGGACGCCGCCAAGGCCGCCGGCGCGGCGACGCCGCTCGGCAAGCATGCGCAGGAGATCTATCAGTCATTCGACGCAGCCGGCCAGGGCGGGGTGGATTTTTCCGGAATTATCAAGCACGTTAGGGGGCTGGCCGGGAAAGCTTGATGACGACATTTCAGGAAGCGCGCGCGTTTCTGCTTCATAACCGCACGGACTACGAGACAGCGGTCAAGGGCTTCCGCTGGCCCGATCCTGTTCCCTTCAACTGGGCACTCGACTGGTTCGACGCCGAGCTGGCGGCGAATGCGGACAGCAAGGATCGTCCTGCGCTCTGGATCGTCGATGCCGCGCAGGACCGGCAGACCAAGCTCTCGTTCGGAGCGTTGTCGCGCCGCTCCAACCAGGTCGCGAACTTCCTTCGTGCACAGGGCTTGAAGCGCGGCGATCATCTCCTGCTGCTGCTCGGCAATGTCGTTCCGCTGTGGGAGACGATGCTGGCCGCGATCAAGCTCGGCGTCGTCGTGATTCCCGCGACAACGCTGCTCACCGCCGACGAGCTGCGCGACCGGCTCGATCGCGGCCAGGCGAAGGCGGTGGTGGCAGCGCAAGACCAGGTTGCGAAGTTCGCAAGTCTTGGTGCCGACAATATCGTCCGCATCGTCGTGGGCGAAGCCTCCGATGGCTGGCTTTCCTATGATGACGCGGCAAAGGCGTCGGAGAGTTTTGCAGCGGACGGTCCGACCAACGCTGACGACCCGATGCTGCTCTATTTCACCTCAGGCACGACCGCAAAGCCAAAACTGGTGCGGCACAGCCAGCGCAGTTATCCCGTCGGCCATCTCTCGACCATGTACTGGATCGGGTTGAAGCCTGGTGATGTCCATCTCAACATCTCCTCGCCCGGCTGGGCCAAGCACGCCTGGAGCTGTTTCTTCGCGCCGTGGAATGCGGGCGCGACCGTGTTCGTGGTCAACCAGCCGCGCTTCGATGCCAAGGGGCTGCTGGCCACCATCGGCCGCTGCGGCGTCACCACGCTGTGCGCGCCGCCGACGGTGTGGCGGCTGTTCATCCAGGAGAACTTGGCCTCGTTCAAGGTGGCCTTGCGCGAGGTCTGCGGCGCCGGCGAGCCGCTCAATCCGGAAGTAATCGATCAGGTGCAGGCCGCCTGGGGGCTCACCATCCGCGACGGGTACGGCCAGACTGAAACGACGGCGCTCGCCGGCAACTCGCCGGGGCAAAAGATCAAGGTCGGCTCGATGGGCCGGCCGCTGCCGGGCTATCGCGTGCAGGTCAGCGACGCCGATGGTCATCCGGCCAAGGAGGGCGAGGTGGCTCTGGTGCTCGGCGAAAGCCGCCCCGCCGGCCTGATGCAGGGCTATCAGGGCGACAACGGTGGGCGGTCCGGCGCCGAAGGCGAGCTCTATCGCAGCGGCGACGTCGTGTTCGAGGACGACGATGGCTATCTCACTTTCGTCGGCCGGTCCGACGACGTGTTCAAATCCTCCGACTACCGCATCAGCCCGTTCGAGTTGGAGAGCGTGTTGCTCGAGCACGAGCTCGTCGCGGAAGCCGCCGTGGTGCCAAGCCCGGATCCGATCCGGCTCGCGATTCCCAAGGCTTTTGTGCTGCTGACCTCCGGCGCGGAGCGCTCGCCGGAAACTGCGCTCTCCATCTTCAGGCATCTGCACACGCGCCTTGCGCCGTTCAAGCGCATCCGCCGCCTCGAGATCGTCACGGAGCTGCCGAAGACGATCTCGGGAAAGATCCGCCGCGTTCAGCTCAGACGTCTCGAGCGCGACGACGACCGCAACGATCCCCTGCGCGGCCGGGAATTCCGCGAAGAGGATTTTCCGGAGCTGGCGAAAACACGGAGTGAGAATTAAGTGAACGAAGTCTGGAAGAAGCCGCCGATTTCCTTGGACGCCTATCAGGCCATGGTTGGGAAGGAGATCGGCGTGTCGTCGTGGCACCTGGTCGATCAGCCCCGCATCGACACCTATGCCGACGTGATCGAGGATCATCAGTTCATTCACGTCGACCCGGAGCGTGCGAAGAAGGAGACGGCGTTCGGCACCACCATCGCGCACGGCTTCCTCACGATGTCGCTGCTGTCGATCATGTCCTACGAGGTGATGCCCGTCATCGCGGGTACGACGATGGGGGTCAATTACGGTTTCGACAAGCTGCGTTTCATCTCGCCGGTGCGTTCGGGAAAGCGCGTTCGCGGCCGTTTCGTGCTGGCGGAAGCCAAGCTGCGCAAGCCGAATGAATTGCAGTCGCGCACCAACGTCACGGTGGAGATCGAAGGCGAGGACAAGCCCGCGCTGGTCGCGGAGTGGCTGGGATTGATCTATTTCGCCTGAGTGGGCCGTCGCTGCCGGGCTTGACCCGGCAGCCCATCGCTGCTCAAAAGTTGTTCAAATCGCGCTCGGTGCACCCTCTCCCCTTGCGGGAGAGGGTGGCGAAATCGAGCGGAGCGAGATGAAGCCGGGTGAGGGGTATCTCTCCACACGCTCATCTGCCGAGACAGACCCCTCATCCGGCGCCGTAGCCAACGCTACGCGTTGGCGTTTTAACCAGGAACGGCGGCCGTTGGCCGCCTATGCCACCTTCTCCCACAAGGGGAGAAGGAAGAAGAAGCAGGAACTGCACTCATGGCAATCAGGTTCGACGGACGCGTCGCTATCGTCACCGGCGCGGGCAATGGTCTGGGGCGCGCGCATGCGCTGGGATTGGCAAGCCGCGGCGCCAAAGTCGTGGTCAACGATTTCGGCGGCGCGCGCGACGGCAGCGGCGGCTCGCTGTCGCCGGCGGAGACCGTGGTCGAGGAGATCCGTAAAGCGGGCGGCATCGCCATGGCCGACGGCGCCGACGTCTCCAATTTCGAGCAGGTCACGGCGATGGTCGAGCGCGCCACCAAGGAGTGGGGCAGCGTCGACCTCTTGTGTGCCAATGCCGGCATTTTGCGCGATAAGTCGTTCGGGAAGATGGAAGCGGCCGATTTCCAGAAGGTGCTCGACGTGCACCTCGTCGGCACCTTCTATTGCTGCAAGGCGGCCTGGGCCGGCATGCGCGATCGCAACTATGGCCGCATCGTGCTGACGACGTCGTCCTCCGGCCTCTACGGCAATTTCGGCCAAGCCAATTACGGTGCGGCCAAGTCCGGCATGGTCGGCCTGATGAACGTGCTGGCGGAAGAGGGCCGCAAGACCGACATCCGCGTCAACATCATCTCGCCGACAGCTGCAACCCGCATGACGGAAGAGCTGCTGCCGCCGCAGGCGCTGCAATTGATGAAGCCGAACGCGATCACGCCAGCGGTCGAGTACATGCTGAGCGAGGACGCGCCGACCCGCACCATCATGGGCGCTGGCGCCGGCTCGTTCGCGGTGATCAAGATCGTCGAGAGCGAAGGCATCAACCTGCCGGAGTCCGAGTGGACCCCGGACGCGGTCGCGGCGCATTTCGCAGAGATCAGCGACATGTCGAAGGCGAAGGCGCTGCAGGGGGCTTTCGAGCAGACGCAGAAATACGTGGCGCAGGCGGCTGCGCGCGCCGGGGTGAAACTCTGACAGCCGTCGCCGTCATCGGCGCCGGTCCTGCCGGGCTGATGGCGGCCGAAGTGCTCGCGCAGGGCGGTGCTCGTGTGACCGTCCACGACGCCATGCCGTCCGCGGGCCGCAAATTCCTGATGGCCGGCCGCGGCGGTCTCAACCTCACCCACAGCGAACCGCTGCCGCAGTTCATGGTGCGCTACCGCGAGGCAGGGCCGAGACTACAGGCTGCGATCGAAACGTTTTCGCCTGACGCACTGCGCGCCTGGAGCGAGGCGCTGGGCGAGCCGACTTTTGTCGGCTCCAGCGGGCGTGTGTTTCCGAAAGCGTTCAAGGCATCGCCCTTGCTGCGGGCTTGGCTGCGGCGCCTCGATGCTGCTGGCGTGCGCTTTGCCTTTCGCCAGCGCTGGATGGGCTGGGACGGGGAAGGGCGACTGGTCTTTGACACATCCGGCAGCGGCGCCACGGTCGCCGCGGATGCCACGGTGCTGGCACTCGGCGGCGCAAGCTGGCCGCGATTAGGCTCCGATGGCGGCTGGACGACGATCCTGGCCGACAAAGGCGTTGCGATCTCGCCGCTGCGGCCAGCGAACTCCGGCTTCACCGTGGACTGGTCCGAAATCTTCCGCACACGCTTCGAAGGCCAGCCGCTCAAGGGCATCACGCTGTCCTTCGGCCCACACCGCGCGCGCGGCGAGGCCATGATCACAAGCGGCGGGATTGAGGGCGGGGCGATCTATGCTCTATCGGCCGAACTGCGCGAGGCGATCGCGGCGAGCGGCGAAGCGGTCCTGCAGGTCGGTTTGCGGCCGGATGTCGATCATGGCGAACTCGTCAAGCGCCTGTCCGCCTCGCGCGGAAAGCAATCATTCTCCAACTTCCTGCGCAAGGCTGCGCAGCTGCCGCCCGTTGCGGTAGGGCTGTTGCAGGAAGCGGCCATCGGTGCTCGCCAATCGTTATCGGCAATACCGGCTGAACAATTGGCGGAGCTCATCAACGCCGTGCCGGTCAAGCTCACGAGCGTCGCGCCGATTGCGCGCGCGATCTCCAGCGCCGGCGGGATTTCCTTCGACGAGCTCGACGCCGACTTCATGATCCGCAAGCTGCCGGGCGTGTTCGCAGCCGGTGAGATGCTGGACTGGGAGGCGCCGACGGGGGGCTATTTGCTCCAGGCCTCGTTCGCGACGGGAGCTGCGGCGGGTAGGGGCGTATTGCGACGGCTCGCCAAATGGTCCTGACCATCCACATCATGACGTCCCGGTCCGGGTTGCGAGATCCGTGAGGAGGCCGAGCACGCCGAAGCTTGCCGCCACTGCGCAGACCATGGTCCAGCCGCCAAAACTCCAGGCCAGCGATGCCGCCGCCGCGCCGATGCCACCGCCGATAAAGAACAGCGCGACGAACAGGCCGTTCATGCGACCGCGAGCCTCGGGGCGCAACAGGTTGATGGCGCGGCGGCCCAGCGTCTGGTCGGTGGTGATGCCGACGTCGAGCAGGATCGTGCCGAGGCTCAGGACCAGCAGACTGGTGATCTGGGAGTCCAGCATGCCCGCCCAGGCGCAAAGCGCGAGCGAGCCGATGATGAGCAGATGGGCGGCAAAGAACATCGGCCGCGCCCGGCCCTTGTCGCCCCAGCGGCCGGCCATTGGTGTCGCCGCGGCGCCCGCGACGCCGATCAGTGCAAAAGCGGCAACTCCCTTGGCATCGAGATCGAACGGCGCCTCCGGCACCCGCAGCGCGACCGCCGACCAAAACGCCGTGAAGGAGGCCATGACAAGCGACGCGGTCCAGGCCCGCACGCGCAGCACCGGCTCTTCGCGCAGCAGTCTTGGAAAGGACAGCAGCAACTCAGTGTAGCTCGTGCGTGCCGTCGGTCGAAGGGTTGGAAGGTAACGGGCGAGTGCGCCGGCAAGCAGAGCCATCAAAGCGGCAGAGACGACATAGTAGGCACGCCAGCTCCAGAGATCTGCAATCAGGCTCGCCGCAGGTCGTGACAACAGGATGCCGATCATCAATCCGCCCATCACCTCGCCGATGGCCTGGCCACGGCGATCCGGCGCCACCATGGATGCGACCAGCGGAACCATCATCTGGATCGCCGCGCAGCAGGCGCCGAGGATGAAGGTGGCGAGCAGCAGGAGCGAGGGCGTCGGCGCGAGCGCCGTCGCGAGAGCGGCGAGGATCGCGCAGCCGAGTGTGCGGAGGATGACAAGCCGGTTCTCGACCAGATCGACCAGAGGTACGAGCAGCAGCAGGCCGAGTGCGTAGCCCAGCAAGGTCAGCGTGCTGATCAGCCCCGCCTGCCACGCCGGCATGGACATCGACCGGCCGATCAAGCCGAGCAGGATCTGCGGCGCGAACAAATTGGTGACGACGACACCGGCAGTGATCGCACCGAGCCAGATCAGCGGCCGCTCGGCGATCTGGTTTCGGGACGCAGGCCTGGTGGTTTCGGAGATAGTCATGGGACCTCGCAGCTGTGGCGCGGGACCCTTTAAGCGGGGACATCAATATGCTACAATTCAAATAAGCCTATAAAGAATATGCGAGTTTGTTATGAATACCCATGACCTTGTCGCTTTCGTCGCCGTCGTCGAGACCGGATCGATTGTCGCAGCTTCGGCGCGTCTGAATCTTACCCAGCCCGGCGTGACCCGACGTATCCAGAATCTCGAGGAGATGTTGGGGGCGCAGCTTCTGGACCGGCTCTCGAAGCCCCTGAAGCCGACAGCGGCGGGCCATGAGGCCTACGAGCAGGGCAGGCGTCTGCTCAGGATGCTGGACGACCTCAAGTCGGGCGTCGCCAACGACGGAATGGTCCGCGGCGAGTTCAGGCTCGGCCTGACGCCGTTTCTCTCCGAAGCGGGCCTGACCGCACCACTCGATGCGGTGCGCGCCGAATTTCCCGCGCTGGCGGTGCGGGTGGTCTCCGGTTGGTCGCCGAACCAGCTCGAGCGTGTCTGCTGCAACGAGCTCGATGCAGCCGCGATTTGTCTCCCCGACGGTGCAGTGCCGCCCGCCGATCTCGCGGCCGACGATCTCGGCGCGCAGCCCGTCGTCTTCGTCGTCGCACGTGAGATGAAGATCCCGCGCACCGTCGACCTGGAACGGCTGTCCCAATTGTCGTGGGTAATCAACCAGGACGGCTGTGGATTTCGCGATACGCTGAAGCGGAAATTCGATGCCTCGCATCTGCCGTTCAACATCGCCGTCGAGGCGTTGGACAGTGAGCTTCGCCTGTCGCTGGTGTCGCGTGGCCTCGGCGTCGGGCTGGTCACCCCGATTGCCCTGAAACGCAGCGCATTTCGCGACAGGCTCAAGCCGGTCGCTGCACGCGACTTCAAACCCGCCGTGCGCGCATGGGTGGTGCATCGCGCTCCCGCCGGTCGGCTGGAGCGGCCGATCAAACTCTTTCGCGACGGATTGGTCCGGGAACTCCAGGCGCTGGTCGGGGGCTAGCTACCTCAGCTTCCCCCGTGCCGCGATCGGCAGCGTGCCGATGATCTCCTCGCCGCGCACCATCACCACTTCGTCCATCATGTTGACGACGACGCAGACATGATTGGGCACGACCCGCACGACGTCGCCGACATTGGGCCGGGTGTTGCTGCGGGAGAGATCGAGGAAGCCGTGCTCCTCGGCGAAGCGCGCGATCTTGGCTTCGGGGTGCTCAAGGATCAGGCCGTGGCCGTCGAGGCCGCCGGTATCCGTGGTCAGCGTCTTGGAGCCGGCATCGAGGATGCCGCGCTCGGGCGCGGCACGGCTCACCACTGTCGAATAGATGTGAAGCGCGCAGTCGTCCCAGGTGGCGGAGCCGGCGGCGACCTGCATGCGGTCGTTGTAGATGTAGGTGCCGAAGCGGTGCTCGGTGCCGCCCTTGAGCTTGCCGAGATTCTTCAGGTTCGGCGTGCCGCCGGTCGAGACGATTTTTGCATCCAGCCCGTGCGCGCGCACGCCGGCCAGAGCTTCGTCATAGAATTTTTGCGCATCCGCCCAGCCAGTCTCGGTCGGATACATCATGAAGCCGGCGAATTGCAGTCCCTTGGATGCAGCAATCTCCTGCGCCAGGGCAATGGCCTCGGCGGGCGTCTCGACGCCGGCGCGCTTGCGGCCAGTATCGCATTCGACCACGACCGACAGCGGTCGGCCAGAGGCCGCAGCGGCCTTGGGCAGGCCGGCAACGACGGTCGAATTGTCGGCGGCGACCGTCATGTTCGCCTTTGCCTGCAGCGCCCCTAACCGCGCCATCTTCTCTTCGCCGAGCAGGTTGTAGCTGATCAGGATGTCGTCGACACCGGCATTGACCATGATCTCGGCTTCACCGAGCTTCTGGCAGGTGATGCCCTTGGCACCGGCAGCGATCTGCATCTTCGCGATCGTCGGGTTCTTGTGCGTCTTGATGTGGGGACGGTTGGCGATCCCGGCGTCATCGCAGGCCTTCTGAATCCGCGCGATGTTGCGCTCGACCTTGTCCATGTCGATGACAGCGCAGGGGGTGCCGTATTCGCGGGCGATTTTGGCGGCGAGGGTCGTTGTCATGGAAGTCTCTGAGTTGGCGCGCATTCCGTTTGCAAAAGCGGTGTCCACTTTTGCGAAATGCACGCTAGGCCTGTTCAATCTCTTCGCGCCGCACTTCGAGCTCCAGCCATTTGTCTTCGGCCTCCGCCAGCTCCTTTTGCGCCTTCGTCAGAGCATCGGAGGCCTGGTCGAAGCGCTTGCGATCCTTGCGGAAGAGATCGGGGTCGTCAAGGAAGCGCTGCTGCTTGGCGATCTCGGCTTGCAGCTTGGCGATGGTCTTGGGCAGCGTCTCCAGCGCGTGTTGCTCGTTGAAGGTCAGCCGTCGTCTCGCGACGCCGGAAGGCGCGGCTGATCGCTGTTCTCTTGTCTCTTCGACGGCCTTCGCTGTCGCGCGCTTCACGTCGGCGCCGCGCTGGGCCAGCATGTCGGTATAGCCGCCGGCATATTCGAGCCAGCGTCCATTGCCCTCGGGCACGATCACGGAGGTCACGACGCGGTCGAGAAAATCGCGATCGTGGCTGATCAGGATCACGGTGCCCTCGTAGTCGCTGAGCATTTCCTCGAGGACGTCGAGGGTCTCCAGGTCGAGGTCGTTGGTCGGCTCGTCCAGCACCAGGAGGTTGGAGGGCTTTGCCAGCGCGCGTGCCAGCATCAGCCGGCCGCGCTCACCGCCCGACAGCACCTCCAGCGGCGTGCGCATCTGTTCCTGGGCGAACAGGAAGTCTTTCATATAGCTCACGACATGCTTCGGTTTGCCGCCGACCATGACATGGTCGCCGCGGCCGCCGGTCAGCGCCTCGGCCAGCGTCGTCTTCGGATCGAGACTTTCCCGATGCTGGTCGAGCGTCGCCATCTCGATGTTGGCGCCGAGCCGTATGCTGCCGCTGTCCGGTGCGCTGCCGCCGGTCAGCATCTCGATCAGCGTGGTCTTGCCGGCGCCGTTCGGGCCGACGATGCCGATGCGATCGCCGCGCTGGACGCGGATCGAGAAGCCGTCGACGATCTTCCGCTCGCCATAGGACCGGCTGATGTTCTTGGCCTCGATGACGAGCTTGCCGGATTTGTCGGCCTCGGCAGCCGCGAGGTTGGCGTTGCCCGTCGCGCCGCGATGGGTGCGGCGCTGGTCGCGCAGCGCGTGGAGATTGCCGAGCCGCTTGACGTTGCGCTTGCGGCGGCCCGAGACGCCGTAACGCAACCAGTGCTCCTCGTTGACGATCTTGCGGTCGAGCTTGTGCTGGTCGCGCTCTTCCTCCGCGAGCACCTCGTCGCGCCAGGCCTCGAAGGCGCTGAAGCCCCGGTCGATCTGCCGGATCTGGCCGCGGTCGAGCCAGGCGGTGCTGCGCGAGAGATTGCCCAGGAAGCGCCGATCGTGGCTGATGATCACCAGCGCGCAGCGGCGGCTTTCCAGTTCGCCCTCCAGCCATTCGATGGTCGGAAGATCCAGATGGTTGGTCGGCTCGTCCAGCAGCAGGATGTCGGGCGAGGGCGCCAGCACGCGTGCCAGCGCGGCGCGGCGCGCTTCGCCGCCGGAGACATGCGCCGGATCTTCTTCGCCGCTGAGACCGAGCTGCTCGACCAGATAGCGCGCCTGATAGTGGTCGTCGCCGGCATTGAGGCCGGCCTCGACATAGGCCAGCGTGGTGGAGAAACCGGAAAAATCCGGCTCCTGCGGCAGGTAGCGGATGGTGGCGCCGGGCTGAACGAAACGGCTGCCGCCATCCGATTCGACCAGGCCGGCGGCGATCTTGAGCAGCGTCGATTTGCCGGAACCATTGCGGCCGATCAGGCAGACGCGTTCGCCGGTCGAAACCGACAGTTCGACGCCCGACAGGAGCGGCGTGCCGCCAAAGGTCAGCTTGATATCGCGCAGTTGAATCAGCGGTGGCGCCATGCGGTGTCTCAGTCCTGTCTTGTTGCGGCCTGGTCGGCGCGGCGGCGCTGAATGCGGCGGATGGTCTGGTCGAGCGTCGACAGAAACGTCGAGCGGTCGCGCGGCGAATATGATTTCGGACCGCCGGTGACTTCGCCGGCCGAGCGCAAATCGGTCATGAGGTTGCGGACCGCGAGCGTCATCCCGATCGATTCCTCGGTGAACGCCTTGCCGTTGGATGCAATCACATCGGCGCCGGCCTTCACGCAGCGACTCGCGAGCGGAATATCCGAGGTAATGACGATATCGCCGGGCCCGGCGCGTTCCGCGATCCAGTCATCGGCCGCGTCCATGCCGGCACCCGCGGCGACCCGCTCGATCAGCGGATCCTGGGGCACGCGGATGAAATTGCCCGCGACCACGCTCACGGGCAGGCCGTGTCTGCCGGCGACGCGATAGATCTCGTCCTTCACCGGACAGGCGTCGGCGTCGACATAGATGCGGGTGGTGTTTTGAGGGTTCGTCATTGTCCGTAGATGGGGCTTGCGAAGCGGTTCCGCAGCAGCCGCGTGGTACCCCATTCGGGCCGCAAAGGCGAGGGGATTGACCCCGGTTCCTCAGGGCCTACGATCGGCCCGAAACAACAAGAATTTGGGAAAGCCAAGCCATGCCGAACCGGCTCGAAACCTATCGCGTCGAGGCCTACAACACGGCCAAGCAATCCGAAAACAAGATGCATGACGATGCAGTGGCGCGCCGCTTCGGCTTTTCCGGCGGGCTGGTCCCCGGCGTCGACGTCTTCGCCTACATGATGCATGTGCCGGTGGCGCGCTGGGGCCGCGATTTCCTGTCGCGCGGGCTGATCGAGGCGCGTTTCATCAAGCCTGTCTATGACGGCGAGACCGCCGACGTCGATGCGACCGAGCACAACGGCCTGCTCACGATCGAGGTGTTCAGCCGCACCGAGCTCTGTGCCACCGGCACGGCATCGCTGCCGGCGATTGCGACTGCGGTGTCGTTGAGCGACTACATCGCAGTCCCGGCAGTCGCGGAGCGCAAGCCGGTCAGCCCGGCAACATTCGAGACGGGCAAATGGCTCGGTACGACGCCGCGCCGCTGGGCCGGGCAGGATGCCGCCGACTATCTCGCCGACATCCGCGAGGCCGATCCGATCTTCGCGCGCGAGGGGCTCGGCCACCCCGGCCTGATCCAGCGCGTCATGAATCGCGTGCTGGTGGACAACACCATCCTCGGCCCGTGGATCCATGTCGGCAGCCGTATGCAACTGCTGTCAGCCGCACACGCCGGTGACGAGATCAGCGCGCGGGCAAAAGTCACCGCGAACTACGAGAAGAAGGGCCACCGCTTCGTCGAGCTCGACGCGCTGGTGGTCGCCAACGGCACGACGCCGCTGGCGCACTGCCAGCACACCGCGATCTACCAGCCGCGCGAGCAGGCGGCGGCGTAGGCGGTAGGTAAGGGGCACATCATCACCACATCGTCATGCCCGGGCTTGTCCCGGGCATCCACGTTCTTGATGCCTCACGGCGTGGATGGCCGGGTCAAGCCCGGCCATGACGAAGGAGAGAGCGTGATTTACGCCGCTTTCCCCTTGGCATCCTGGATCGCCCGCCACACACGCTCCGGGGTCAGCGGCATGTCGATGTGCTTGATGCCGTAGTCGGAGAGCGCGTCGATCACCGCGTTCACGACCGTCGACAGGCTGCCGGCGCAGCCGGCCTCGCCGCAGCCCTTGCTGCCGAGTGGATTGGTCGTGGCCGGCACCGGGTGGTCGCCGATCGTCATGTTCGGAACGTCCTCGGCGCGGGGCAGTGCGTAGTCCATCAGCGAGCCCGTGATCGGCTGGCCGCTCTCGTCGTAGCGGACGTGCTCCATCAGCGCCTGGCCGATGCCCTGGACGACGCCGCCATGGAGCTGGCCCGCGACCAGCAGCGGGTTGATCACCGTGCCGAAATCGTTGACCGCGCTGTAGCGCACGATCTGCACCACGCCGGTCTCAGGGTCGATCTCGACCTCGGCGACGTGGCAGCCGTTCGGGAAGGCCGACGGCACCGGTTCGCTGGTGTGATCGACGTCGAGGCTGTCGGGGACGCCCTCAGGCATCTTGCCGTCGTGCAGGCGCTTGGCGAGCTCCATGATGTCGATGCTGCGGTCGGTGCCGGCGATCGTAAAGCTGCCGCCTTCGAATTCGATGTCGGCTTCGGATGCCTCCAGCATGTGCGCGGCGGCGCGCTTGCCCTTTTCGATCACGAGCTTGGCGGCGCCCACGATCGCCATGCCGGTCGCGGTGATCGAGCGCGAGCCGCCGGTGCCGTTGCCGGTGTGGACGATATCGCTGTCGCCCTGCACCAGCTTGACGCTGTCGAAGGGCACGCCGAGTTGTTGGCAGAGTACCTGCGCGAATGCGGATGCGTGGCCCTGGCCGTAATCGAGCGTACCGGTGATGAGCTGCACCGAGCCGTCGGGATCGAACACGATCTTGCCGAGTTCGACGCCGGGAGGTGCGGTCACCTCCAGATAGGAACCGACGGCGATGCCGCGCAGCTTGCCGGACTTCTTGCTCTCCTTCTTGCGCTTGGCAAAATTCTCGTGATCGGAGATTTCGAGCGCCTTGTTGAAGACAGCCTGGAAGTCGCCGCTGTCATAGGTAACGCCGGAGGACGCGGCGAACGGCATCTGGTTCTGCTTGATGAAGTTGCGCTTGCGCAAGGTCAGCCGGTTGATGCCCATCTCGTCGGCGGCGCGATCGATCAGCCGCTCCATGTAGTAGTTGGCCTCGGGCCGGCCGGCGCCGCGATAGGCGCCCATCAGCGTGGTGTTGGTCAGCACCGTCTTGATGTCGACTGCCATCAGCGGCGTGCGATAGACGCTGGAGAAGTTCTTGCTGGTGTTGAGCGAGAGCGGACTGGGCGCAACGCCGGTGATGTAGGCACCGAGATTGCCGTAGCCCGAGAGCTTGGCGGCGAGGAAATGCCCATCGGCGTCCAGCGCGAGCTCGGCGTGAATCTTCTGCGCACGGCCGTGGCTGTCGGACAAGAAGCTGGTCGAGCGTTCGTCCAGCCATTTCACCGGTCGTCCCAATTCCTTGGCCGCGTACAGGATGCACATGTATTCGGGATAGTTGACGTTCTTCATGCCGAAGGAGCCGCCGACATTGGCGGTGAGGATGCGCACCTTCTCGTTCGGCACCTTCAGATTCTTGGCGAGGTTGGCGCGGTTGCCGGCGACGCCCTGCGTCGGCATCTGAATGGTGTAGCGCTCGGTCTTCTTGTCGTAGGAGGCAAGGCCGACGCGCGGCTCCATCGAGACCACGGCGACACGGGTGTTTTCGATGTCGACCTTGGTCACGTGAGCGGCGCTGGCGAAGGCGGCGTTGACCTTCTCGATGTCGCCATAGTGGTAGTCGAGCGCGACATTGTTCGGGATGTGGTCGTAGAGTTGCGGCGCGCCGGGTTTTGCGGCTTGCTCAGGGTCGGTCACCGCCGGCAACGGCTCGATATCGAGCTCGACCGCTTCGGCCGCGTCGCGCGCCTGAGCCAGCGTCTCCGCCACGACGAAGGCGACGGGATCGCCGACGAAGCGGACCTTGTCGGTTGCGAGCGGCTGCCGGTTGGTCTGGAGCAGGGGCGAGCCGTCGCGGCTCTTCAGCGGCAGGCCGCAGGTGAAGGGGCCGTAGCCGGCCGCATCGAGGTCTTTGCCGGTCCACACCCCGAGCACGCCCGGCATCGCCCTCGCGGCGTCGATGTTGATGCCGCGAATGACGCCGTGGGCATGGGTCGAGCGGACGATCGCGGCATGGGCCTGGCCCGGCAGGTTGAAATCGTCGGTGTAGCGGCCCTTACCGCGCACCAGGGTATCGTCCTCCTTGCGGCGGACCGGCTGCCCGACGCCATATTTTTGCAGTGCAATAGCGTTTTCGAGCGTGGAGGATTTGGTGTGTTCTTGCATGGAATTGACCTGAAAAGCCGGCAATTGCGCGGTTTGGGGGGCGCCTGGGGGACCGGACCCTTCAAAAATAACCCACCGGCCCGTTCACGACAACGCACGAATGGGCATGGTCCCATGTGATGCGTTGTTGCGCAGGATTGGCGCGCTGCTAATGTTTCAGGCGAAAAAGCAATTCCAGCTCGGCCCAACCGGCCGCGGAAAGACAGTTTGTATGAATGACCACACGCGGCTCCGCGACGGCCTTGCGCCGCACGGTGAGCTGGGGTCGATGGCGGCGGCGTTCGCCACTGAACCGGCCGTCGGCGCGCAAGCGCCGGGAACCGGCGTCTACGCGGCGCTCGACCTCGGCACCAACAATTGCAGGCTCCTGATCGCCTGTCCGACCCACGACGGCTTTCGCGTGGTCGATTCCTTCTCACGCATCATCCGGCTTGGCGAGGGCGTCTCGGCGACGGGGTGCATCAGCGAGGCCGCGATCGAGCGCGCCATCGTGGCGCTCGGGATCTGCCGCGACAAGATCAACCTGCGCAAAGCCAAGCGATTGCGGCTGATCGCCACCGAAGCCTGCCGCGCCGCCTCGAACGCCGAAGGCTTTCGCAGCCGCGTCGCTGCCGAAACCGGGATCGAGCTCGAGGTGATCGACCGCGAGACCGAGGCGGCGCTTGCCGTGCTCGGCTGCTCGCCGCTGGTCGATCCCAGGGGCCGCGGCGCGATCCTGTTCGACATCGGCGGCGGCTCGACCGAGCTGGTGCGGATCGAGCGCGACGCCGCAAATCCGGAGCCGCGCATCAAAGCCTGGATGTCGATCCCGTTCGGCGTGGTCACGCTTGCCGAGCAGTTCGGCGGGCGCGACGTCACGCCCGAGATCTACGCCGCGATGGAGTGCGAGGTTGCCCATCACATCGCGCCGTTCGCCGAACAGCATGGCGGCGATCTCACTGATATGCATCTGCTCGGCACGTCAGGCACCGTGACGACGCTCGCCGGCATCCATCTCAATCTTGCGCGCTACGACCGCCGCCGCATCGACAGCGTCTGGATGAACGACACCGACGTCACCGCGACCATCAACAAGCTGCTCGGCATGAGCTACGAGGAGCGCGCCGCGAACAGCTGCATCAGCGTCGAGCGCGCCGATCTCGTCCTGGCCGGCTGCGCCATCCTCGACGCGATCCGCCGCGCCTTTCCGCTGCCACGTCTGCGCGTCGCCGACCGGGGCCTGCGCGAAGGCATGCTGGTCGAGATGATGCGCGAAGACGGCGCGCTCAGGAGCTGGTGAGATGGCCAAGGACACCACCGGCCGCTTGCACGTCCAGGTCAAGACCCACGGCAAGCGCAAATTGTCGTCGAAGCTCTGGCTGGAGCGGCAGCTCAACGACCCCTATGTGGTGAAGGCGAAGGCGCTGGGCTATCGCTCGCGCGCCGCGTTCAAGCTGCTCGAGATCGACGACAAATACCGGCTGCTCAAGCACGGCATGGCGGTGGTCGATCTCGGTGCGGCGCCGGGCGGCTGGAGCCAGATCGCTGCCAAGCGCGTCGGCTCGGTCGACGGCAAGGGCAAGGTCATCGCGATCGACCTGCTGGAAATCCCCGAGATTGCCGGGGTCGAGTTCGCACAGCTCGACTTCATGGACAATGACGCGCCGGACAAGCTCAAGGCCATGCTCGACGGCGGCGGCGCCGACATCGTGATGTCCGACATGGCTGCCAACACCACCGGTCATCGCAAGACCGACCAGCTTCGCATCGTCGGCCTGATCGAGACCGCCGCCGCGTTCGCCTGCGATGTGCTGAAGCCGGGCGGGACCTTCCTGGCGAAGGCATTCCAGAGCGGGGCCGATGCCGAGCTGCTCGCCCAGCTCAAGCGCGATTTCGCCACGGTACGTCACGTCAAGCCGGCCGCGAGCCGCGCGGATTCCTCCGAGCGCTACGTTCTCGCGACGGGATTTCGGGGCGGCATTTGATCGTCGTCCCGGCCTAGTGCGCAATTGCGCACGGGGGCCGGGACCCATAACCACCGAATTAAGTTTGGCGAAGACTGCCAATTGCCATCTCGCGCCGAACTGCCGTCTCGGCGTATGGGTCCCGGCCTGCGCCGGGACCACATCGAGAGTGGTGCTGACTACCCCAGCCGCTGATCCCGCACGTCCTGGGTATCCTCGGTCGCCGCCTTGACGGCCGCCTTGGCCGCGCCCTTGCCGGCACCCTTGCGGCTCGCGATCTCCACGGCCTTGCGGCCGGAGACTTCGTGGCCGGCATCGGCTGGCATCTGCCAGAAGAACCAGCTCGATGCCGCCGAGGTGAGTGCGACCACGACGAAGGCGGGCGCGAATACGGTGGCGTTGAGCTCGCTGGCGTGGCTGAGCCACATCGTCGTCTCCACGGACGCGGCGCCGACGGCGACGCCGGCCGAGACCGCGAGCTGCTGGTTGACGCTGACGAGCGTGGTGGCGCGGCTCATCTGCGCCTGCTCCACCTCAGCGTAGGCCACCGTGTTGATTGCGGTGAACTCGAGCGAACGGAAGAAGCCGCCGACCACCAGGATGATCATGATGATCAGCAGCGGCGTCGTCACGGTGAAGAGGGCACAGGCGGCGAGAAAGACGGCACTGATGATCGCGTTCACCGTCATCAGGTTGCGGAAGCCGAAGGCGCGGATGATGCGCGCGGCTAGCGCCTTCATGCCCATGGCGCCAAGCGAGGAGCCAAACGTGACGAGGCCGGACTTGAACGGCGAGAGGCCGAAGCCGATCTGCATCAGGAGCGGCAACAGGAATGGCAGCGCGCCGATGCCGAGCCGGAACATGAATCCGCCGAGAACGGCGGCGCGTAAGGTTGGCAACCTCAGCAGCGTGAAGTCCAGCACCGGCGACCCCGTTCGCCGGGCGTGAAGGACATACAGTGTCATCGAGATCGATCCACCGACGACCAGGGCGGCAACCGTGCTCCATGGCAGCAGATTGAGTCCGGCAACCGACAGCCCGAAGGCGATGCCGGCGAGCCCGAGGCCCGCGAGCACCATGCCGTAGAGGTCGAACGGCTCTCGTTCCTCGCTCTTGATGGGATCGATAAAGCGCAAGGCCATGAAGATGCCGAGCAGTCCGATCGGGATGTTGATCAGGAAGATCCAGTGCCAGGACGCGTAAGTCGTGATGAAACCGCCGAGCGGCGGCCCGATCACGGGGCCGATCAGGGCAGGGACCGTCACCCACGCCATGGCATTGACCAGCGCGCTCTTGTCGACCGACCGCAGCAGCACGAGGCGCCCGACCGGCGTCATCATCGCCCCGCCCATGCCTTGCAGGATGCGGGCGAACACGAAATCGGTGACCGAAGTCGAGATCGCGCAGCCGACCGAGCCGACCATGAACACGCCGACCGCAATCGCAAACACCATGCGTGCCCCGAACCGGTCGGCGGTCCAGCCGCTCGCCGGGATGAACACCGCAAGCGAAAGCAGATAGGAGGTGATCGCGAGCTTGAGCGTCAGTGGGCTGGTGCCGATATCGGCCGCGATCGCGGGCAGCGATGTGGCGATCACCGTCGAGTCCATGTTCTCCATGAAGAGAGCAGTGGCCACGATCAGCGGGATGACGCGTTGCTTGTCGACCATGACGGATTGGCAATGGAAATCAGAAGGAGGGGCGGGAATTGCGGCTTATCACCGCCGCTGGGCCGCGACCATTGCGGATCGACGCATGGCACCTAAATCCTGCGTGAGCCCAGGTGGGGTGCGCCCTGCGCCGGAGATCGCGATGATCTACCGGCACGGGGAAGGTGTGGACGACGTTCGCCAGCACGAGGCGCCCAGACGTCTGCGTTGAACCGGCTATCCCCGCTGAATTTGCCTAAAAAGCCTGTGCATGGCTGGCCGGCGGTCCGATTTGCTTTGATTCGTCACCCACCCGTGCTATCGACCCGCGTCAACCCCACCGATGGGCTCCGATTCTCCGGCGTTGCCGCAAGGCACGCCGAGGGCGGCGCTCATCCATAGCTATTTGCGGCAGGGCCGCGGAAGGAGTTGGCACATGGCCACCGTGCAACAAGGCATTCGCGAAGCCCTCACATTCGACGACGTGCTGCTGAAGCCGGGCCTGTCGGACGTCATGCCGGGCGAGGTCGACATCCGCTCCCGCGTCACCCGCGCGATTCCGCTCAACATCCCGATCATGGCCTCCGCCATGGACACGGTCACCGAAGCCCGCATGGCGATCGCCATGGCGCAGGCCGGCGGCATCGGCGTCATCCATCGCAATTTCGATCCCGAAGGGCAGGCCGCCCAGGTGCGGCAGGTCAAGCGCTACGAGTCGGGCATGGTGGTGAACCCGCTCACCATCAGCCCCGATGCCACGCTGGACGACGCGCTCAAGCTGATGAGCGATCACGGCATCTCCGGCATTCCCGTCGTCACCGGCGCGGGCAAGTCCACGCCGGGCAAGCTGGTCGGCATTCTCACCAACCGCGACGTCCGCTTCGCCACCGACCGCCAGCAAAAAATCTCCGAGCTGATGACGCATGAAGGTCTCGTCACGGTGCGCGAGAATGTCAGCCAGGACGAGGCGCGGCGGATGCTGCATCAGCATCGCATCGAGAAGCTGCTCGTGGTCGACGAGCAATATCGCTGCGTCGGCTTGGTCACCGTGAAGGACATGGAGAAGGCGGTCGCCCATCCGCTGGCCTGCAAGGACGCCCAGGGCCGCCTCCGCGTCGCCGCCGCCACCACGGTCGGTGATAGCGGCTTCGAGCGCACCGAGCGGCTGATCGATGCCGGCGTCGATCTCGTCGTGGTCGACACCGCGCACGGTCATTCCCGTCACGTGCTCCATGCGGTCAACCGCATCAAGCGCCTGTCCAATTCCGTGCAGGTCGTTGCCGGCAACGTCGCGACCTCGGAGGGTGCGCAGGCGCTGATCGATGCGGGCGCGGACTGCATCAAGGTCGGCATCGGCCCGGGCTCGATCTGCACCACGCGCATCGTCGCCGGCGTCGGCGTGCCGCAGCTCACCGCGATCATGGATGCGGTCGAGGCGGCGAAGAAGTCCGACATCCCCGTCATCGCCGACGGCGGTATCAAGTTCTCCGGCGACCTCGCGAAAGCGCTCGCTGCCGGTGCCGACATCGCGATGGTCGGCTCGCTGCTCGCCGGCACCGACGAGACGCCCGGCGAAGTGTTCTTGTGGCAGGGCCGCTCCTACAAGGCCTATCGCGGCATGGGCTCGGTCGGCGCGATGGCGCGCGGCTCGGCCGACCGCTACTTCCAGCAGGACATCAAGGACACGCTCAAGCTCGTGCCCGAAGGCATCGAGGGCCAGGTGCCTTACAAGGGCCCGGTCGGCAACGTCATGCACCAGCTCGCCGGCGGCCTGCGCGCCGCGATGGGATATGTTGGTGCAAAGGACATGAAGGACCTGCACGACAAGGCCCAGTTCGTCCGCATCACCGGCGCGGGCCTGCGCGAAAGTCACGTCCACGACGTCACCATCACGCGCGAGGCGCCGAACTATCCGGGCGGGGGTTAGGCGCCCCACATTCCGCTGTCATGCCCCGGCTCGACCGGGGCATCCAGTACGCTGCGGCTTCTCGGCTCTATTAAGACCGTCTCGGAGTACTGGATGCCCCGCCCCCCGTGCGCAATTGCGCACTAGGCGGGGCATGACAGCGCTTGTTGGGTTTGCTTCATTCCCCCCCACCTCCTAAATGATTGCGACAAAGCAATCAGGAGGAAGCCATCATGTCCCAAGGCAAGCGCATCGTTCTCGCCGCGCGTCCCGTCGGCGAGCCAAAGCCGTCCGATTTCCGTATCGAGGAATTCGCGGTTCCTGCGCCTGCCGCAGGTGAAGTCCTGCTGCGCACGATCTGGCTCTCGCTCGATCCCTATATGCGCGGGCGCATGAGCGACGGTCCGTCCTACGCGACGCCGGTGCCCGTCGGTGGCGTGATGGAAGCCGGTACGGTCTGCGAGGTCGCAGCCTCCAACCATCCGAACTTCGCCAAGGGCGACATCGTGCTCTCGCGCGCGGGCTGGCAGACGCACGCGATCTCCGACGGCAAGGGGCTGAACAAGATCGACCCGAAGCTCGCGCCGATCTCGACGGCCGTCGGCGTGCTCGGCATGCCCGGCATGACGGCCTACACGGGCCTGCTCGATATCGGCAAGCCGCAAGCAGGCGAGACCGTCGTCGTCGCCGGTGCGTCCGGTGCGGTCGGCTCGGCCGTGGGACAGATCGCGAAGATCAAGGGCGCACGCGCGGTTGGAATCGCCGGCGGCAAGGACAAATGCGATTACGTCGTGAAGGAGCTCGGCTTCGATGCCTGCATCGATCACCGCGATCCCGATCTCGCGGCGAAGCTGAAGGACGCCTGCCCGAAGGGCATCGACGTCTATTTCGAGAATGTCGGCGGCGCCGTGTTCGAGGCGGTGTTCCCGCTGCTCAACGCGTTCGCGCGCGTGCCGGTCTGCGGTCTCATCGCCCATTACAACGACACTGAAGCGAAGCCGCCGAAATGGGCCGCCAGCATGATGCGCGCGACCTTGACCAAGCGGCTGACCTTCCGCGGCTTCATCGTCTCCGACTTTGCCTCCCGCCATGGCGACTTCCTGCGCGACATGTCGGGCTGGGTCCGCGAGGGCAAGGTCAAGTACAAGGAGTTCGTCACCGAGGGCCTGGAGAGCGCGCCCGAAGCCTTCATGGGGCTTCTCAAGGGGGCCAATTTCGGCAAGCAGCTGGTGCGGGTCGGGCCGGACAACGCTTGATCCGCCGCTCTCGGCCCCCTTCAGCGGCCGGGTATGGTTAACAAACAGTGACCGATCGGCCACACCCGCCCGTAAAAGCCGCGGGTGTGACCGTCGGTTCATTGACGGGCTCGCGAAGGCATTGAATCATTGCGCATATTTCAGGTGCGATGATGTTAGAGCTTGTTGTTTTCTGCGTAATCCTTGTGGCCGCCGGTTATTGGGCGACGATGTTTGTCATGGGCCGTCGCGACGACGTCATCCATGGCAAGTTCGTACACGCCGAGGACGCTGGCGCGTTCGCGCAATCCGCGATGCCCACGCCCACGCCGCCGTTCCCCAAGCGTCCGGTCAAAGCCGCGCGGCCTGCCAGTGTTCAGCCCGCCAATACCGGGGCCAAGCCGGTGAACAGCGACGCGCTGCAGTCCTTGCTTGCCGCGATCCAGCAGGATCTCAAAAGCGTCGCTTGAGCAGCGACGGGAAGCGCTAATGCTCGCCGGCCATCTGGGCGAGCAGCTCCTCGATATCGATATCGACCTGGCCCGCGGCCCTGACGTGGCGAACCTCGAAGCCGTCGGGCTGGAAGCGGTACTCCACAAGGCCGACCTCCTTGATCGCGATCCGGTCCTGGCGCGCATCGTTGATCTTGAAGCCGGCCGACGGTGCCCAGACGTGGCGGGTGTGGCGCCAGGTGAAGTCGCGCCGCTGGTGCACGTGACCGCTGGCGATGAGGCGCAGGTCGACATGCGCGAACATCTCGATCAGCCGCGCGCGGGCCGGCTGCGGCACGTAGCGGATCGACGTCTCGGGCGTCTCGGGGTCGTCGGGCCCGTTGAGAAATATCGGCTTGTGTACGAACAGCGCCACCGGCTTGCCGTTCGTGCGCGAAACTTCCGAGGCAAGCCAATCGAACTGCTCGGCCTCGAAGGCGATCCCTGAATTCATCACCAGCGAGTTGAGGCCGATGAAGCACCAGCCCCCGGCCTCGAACGACCAATGGTCCTCGCCGATGATCTCGCGGAATTGCTGACGATGCGCTTCCGCGACCGGTGGCTTCGGCGCAGGGCCAACCGCGGTCGGATTGTCGCCGATGTCGTGATTGCCGGGGATGTAGCGGCAGGCGACGGGCAGGGCGTCGTGCAGGCCCTTGACGAATTCGACATCGTCGCGGCTGGTCGGCCCGTCGAACGAGACGTCGCCGGTGTTGACGACGAGATCGGGCCTATCGGTGTCGATATGCGCGCTCAGCGCCTGGAAGTTGGCGATCAGGCCGGGGAAGCGCCGGCCAAGATGGGTGTCGGAGATCTGTGTCAGGCGAAATTCGGACATGGATCGATCATAGGCGCTGCCCGACGTCGGAACGATGACGGCGCACCCAGGGTCAGCGATCGAACAATGTTTAAAGCACGCGATAGCGGATCATGTAGGCGTCCTGCGGCGCGACGGGGCTCGCCAGCGGCGAGGCGATGCGGTCGGCGAGGTGCCAAGGACCGAACTGAGCACCGGACTGGGCTCCGAATTGCTCGGAGCGATGCGGCTCGGCGGGCAGGCGGAGGCGAAATTCGAAGGTGCCCTTGCCGGGCAGGTTCACGACCAGCACGCGGTCCGCGGTGCGGTGGTTGAGCGCCACCGCGCCACGCAGCACGGAGCGGCAATCACCGAGCTCCCGCACGCCGTCAATCAGTGCCAGCGTCTGGTTACGGTCGGTATGCAGCTCGATCTGGGTGTCGGATACCGCTGCCAAGGTCTCCTTGGGCATGCGGATCTCGAACTCGACCGCGGGTTTCGACGGATTGAGGCCGAGATAGGCCAGCGCGGCATGGCGCATGTCGTAGGCGGCAAAAGCGAACAGAGCGAGGGCGGCGAGCGCAGCGAGGCCATGCCTGAGGACATCGCGCCAGGTCCGATAGCTCATGCGGAAGTAGACCGTCATCGCCAGCGCCACCGCAAGCGCCGTCGCGATGCCTGCCAGCGCCGACATCAGGATGCCGAACTGGCCATCGGCGGACTCGGTCAAAGCGCCAGTCAGGCTGCCGATCAGGCTGAAGAGGGTGTTCATGGCGGTCTCTCGCCTTGCGCCCCCGAGGGGCCAAAATCGCTTTAACTGTCGGCAGTTGGTCGCCTCATCGGGAACGCCGGTTCAACTCGTTGATTGTCAGGACCAGCGGTGACCGCTAATGGACGCTAGCTGTGGCTTCCGCCCGATGGGAAATCCCGGGAAATTCCGATGTCCGTTCAAATGGTTTTGCTGCCGGTCTTCGTGCAGGTCAGTCTCACCTTCGCACTCCTGATCGCCATGGCGATGGGACGCCGGCGCGCGCTCGTCTCCGGCGAGACCAAGAGCCGTGACATTGCGCTCGGCGAGCCCAACTGGCCCAAGGGCGCCACACAATTCGCCAATTGCTACCGCAACCAGTTCGAATTGCCGGTGCTGTTCTATGCCCTGATCGCGCTGGCGCTCCCGTTGCGCCACGCTGATCTCTTCATCGTGCTGATGTCCTGGGTGTTCGTGGTGACGCGCTTCGTCCATGCCGGAATCTTCGTCTCCTCCAACAATCTCGGGCGCCGCTCCACGATCTGGCTCGCCGGCGTGCTCGTCCTGCTCGCGATGTGGATCTACTTCGCGTTGAAAATGCTGTTGCTGATCTAGGCGCTACTCGCCGATCCTGATCTGAAAGATTCAAATGACTCCCGCTGCCCGGCTGTCCGCAGCCATCGAACTGATCGACACCATCGAGAAGGACCGCGTGCCCGCGGCCAAGGCGCTGAAGGAGTGGGGCACCGCGCACCGCTTCGCCGGCTCCGGCGACCGCGCCGCCATTGCCGGCCTCGTCTGGGACGTGCTGCGCCGCTATGCCTCGAGCGCCTACCTGATGAATTCGGACACGGCGCGGTCGCGGCTGATCGGCATGCTTCGCCTCGAGCGCAACATGGACGCGGCCACCATGGCCGCGCTGTTCGACGGCAGCCGCTTTGCCCCGGCGCCGTTGACCGAGGCCGAGCAGGCCGCGCTCGCCTCGCGGTCGCTTGAAGGTGCCCCGGCCGCGATCGCCGGCGACTATCCGGAATGGCTGGATCCGTATTTGGCAAAAGCCTTCGGCGACGAGCGCGTCGCGGAGGCGGCCGCGATGGCGAGCAGGGCGCCGCTCGACCTGCGCGTCAACACGCTAAAATCCAATCGCGACAAGGCGCTGGGAGCGCTTGCTCATCTTCATGCGAAACCGACGCAGTGGTCGGCAACCGGCCTGCGCATCGAACTTTCGGCCGATGCGCGCAACCCCGGCATCCAGGCCGAAGAGGATTTCATCAAGGGCGCCATTGAAGTGCAGGATGAGGGGTCGCAGCTGGCGGCTGCCTTGACCGCCGCAAAACCCGGCGAGCAGGTGATCGATCTTTGTGCCGGGGCCGGCGGCAAGACGCTGGCGCTCGCCGCGATGATGCAGGGCAAGGGCCGGCTGATCGCGACCGACAGCGACAAGCGGCAGCTTGCACCCATTCACGAACGCCTGTCGCGCGCCGGCGTCCACAATGCCGATGTGCGCACGCCCAAGGGCGAGGCCGATCCGCTGGCCGAGATCAGCGCCTCCGCCGACCTCGTCGTGATCGACGCGCCGTGCACGGGAACCGGAACCTGGCGCCGCAACCCCGATGCCAAATGGCGCATGCGCCCGGGCGCGCTGGAGATTCGCCTGCGCGACCAGACCGAGGTGCTCGAGCGCGCGGTTCCGCTGGTCAAGGCCGGCGGCCGCATCGCCTACATCACTTGCTCGGTGCTTTCAGAGGAGAACGGCGAACAGGTGAGGGCGTTCACTGGCCGCCATCCCGAATTCGCGGTGGTGCCTCCCGAGCAGACCGCCAGCGTGCTCTGGGACAAGGCGGAGGAGTTTGCGCAAGCCGCGCTGCAATCGCCGGAAGGCTGGCTGATGACGCCGCGGCGGACCGGGACGGACGGGTTCTTCGTCTCGGTGCTGAAGAAATCGTAGCGTCATAGCCGCTCTTGGTGGGTGCGGCGGCCCCCAAACAAAAACCCCGCGAACCGGAACCCGGTCGCGGGGTTTTCTAAGTTTACGTTCTGCCGGTACGTCCGTGGTCAGAACGGTGCGCGGGCTTTAGCCGACGCGGAGATTGTCAGCCGAGGACTTGCCGCTGCGACGATCGGCGACGATGTCGAACGAGACCTTCTGACCTTCGTTGAGGGTCGAGAGGCCAGCGCGCTCGACGGCGCTGATGTGCACGAACACGTCCTTGTCGCCGTCATCCGGCTGAATGAAACCAAAACCCTTTTGATTGTTGAACCACTTCACGGTGCCCATAGCCATGGGAATTTCCTTTGCTTAAGAAGTTAACACGCGGACCGGTACGCACTATTGCGCCCATAATCCTGATCAGTCGATGTTGGAGAAATCATCTGAAGCGTGCGCGCCCGTCAGCAACGAAGCGAAGCGGCCCAGTCGTTCGGCCAAGTATCGATGATCACAATATAGCGAGATTTTGGGGCCACTTCAAGGCACCACCCGTCGCTCGGGATGTCCCCGAATTTTGCTATTTTGCGGTGCAAATTAACCCTTCCGGGGCGCTCAATCGACGATAAACAGCGTCGCCCCCGTCGCCGTCGAGGACCGGTGCGCGGCGTCGCCGAAATCCGAGACCTGGTAGCTCATCCCCGCCGTGAGCTTGAATTTGCGGCCGTCGCGCAGCTCGCTGTCGAGCTCGCCCTGCAGCACGTACAGGACGTGGCCGCGGTCGCACCAATGATCGGCGAGATAGCCCGGCGTATACTCGACCATCCGCACCCGGAGTTCGCCGATGTTGAGCGTGCGCCACTGCGCTTGCCCGGTCTCGCCGGGATGGATGGTCGGGGTGACCTTGCTCCAGTCGGTGACGGTGAAGGGGGAGGTGGGGAGCTTCATCTGGAATCCTGTGTCAGAGCCGGCGCCGGTGTTGTTAGCGTATGTGCTCGCCACAGTCTCCGTCATTGCGAGGAGCCCTTGCGACGAAGCAATCCAGACTATCTCCGCGGACAGATTCTGGATTGCTTCGCTACGCTCGCAATGACGGGGACAAGCTAGTGCACCGGATGATTCGCCGATCCCTGCACGATCTTTCCGGCCGCATTCACCCGCAGATATTCGCAGATCCGCTTTCCCAGCTCATTCTCGTAGAACACCACCACGCTATCAGGGCTGGCGAACAATTCGATCAGCGAGAAATGCAGGTTCGGCAGCAGGGCGAGCGCCTTGCCCCAATAGGCGCGCAACGCATCCTTGCCGCGCACGGTGCCGCTTTCGTCGAAGCCCATCGCCGGGATGCGGTCCGACGTCATCACGACGTCCTCGTCATAGAGCGTGAGCACGCGTTCGAGATCGCCCGTATTCCAGGCCTCGACCCAGGTGCGGCCGAGCGCGGCGAGATTCGACGGCAGATGATGGTGTGGCATGACGTTCTCCCTGATCGGCCCTTGGTGAGTGACGGGCCATATTAGGTCAATAATACTTACCTATATCGATTTGTCCATGCCCAAAGAAGAATGTGGGCGCGCGGCGCGCGCGGTTGCGGGCAGGGGCGCGGTCGCGTATTTGCTTGCCATGACAGCAGCACAGACCGACCGCTCCGCGTCGACGCCCTCCGTGGCCTCGGCGCATGACAAGATTCTCATCGTCGACTTCGGCAGCCAGGTGACGCAGCTCATCGCGCGTCGCGTGCGCGAGGACGGCGTCTATTGCGAGATCGTCCCGTTCAACAAGGCCGAGCAAGCCTTCAACGAGATGAAGCCGAAGGCGGTGATTCTCTCCGGCGGCCCTGAATCGGTGCATGAGGCGGGCTCGCCCCGCGCGCCGCAAGCGATCTTCGATTCCGGCGTGCCCGTGATGGGCATCTGCTACGGCCAGATGGCGATGGCGGAGCAACTCGGGGGCACGGTCGAGGGCGGCCATCACCGCGAATTCGGCCGCGCCGATGTCGAGGTGAAGGCGCCGAGCAAGCTGTTCGAGGACGTCTGGTCACCAGGCGGCAAGAACCAGGTCTGGATGAGCCATGGCGATCGCATCACAAAGATGCCGCCGGGCTTCTCGGTCGCTGGCACCTCGCCGAACGCGCCGTTCGCGATCATCCAGAACGAGACGCGCAAATATTACGGCCTGATGTTCCACCCCGAGGTGGTGCACACGCCCGACGGCGCCAAGCTGATCCGCAATTTCGTCCGCAAGATCGCAGGCCTTTCCGGCGACTGGACCATGCGCGCCTTCCGCGAGGAGGAGATCGCGAAGATCCGCAGCCAAGTCGGCAAGGGCAGGGTGCTCTGCGGCCTGTCCGGCGGCGTCGATTCCGCGGTCGCGGCCGTGCTGATCCACGAAGCCATCGGCGAGCAGCTCACCTGCGTGTTCGTCGATCACGGCATGCTGCGTCTCGACGAAGCCAAGACGGTCGTTGATCTGTTCCGCCACCACTACAACATCCCGCTCGTGCACGTGGATGCCTCGAAGCAATTTCTCGGCGAGCTCGAAGGCGTCACCGATCCCGAAACCAAGCGCAAGACCATCGGCCGCCTCTTCATCGAGGTGTTCGAGGCGGAGGCCAAGAAGATCGGCGGCGCCGACTTCCTGGCGCAGGGCACGCTCTATCCCGACGTGATCGAGAGCGTCTCCTTCACCGGCGGCCCCTCGGTGACGATCAAGTCGCACCACAATGTCGGCGGTCTCCCCGAGCGCATGAACATGAAGCTGGTCGAGCCGCTGCGCGAGCTGTTCAAGGACGAGGTGCGCAAGCTCGGCCGCGAGCTCGGCCTGCCCGAGATCTTCGTCGGCCGCCATCCGTTCCCGGGCCCCGGCCTCGCCATCCGCTGCCCCGGCGACATCACCCGCGAAAAACTCGACATCCTGCGCAAGGCCGACGCGGTCTACATCGACCAGATCCGCAAGCACGGCCTCTACGACGACATCTGGCAGGCTTTTGCGGTGCTGCTCCCGGTGAAGACGGTGGGCGTCATGGGCGACGGCCGCACCTATGATTTCGTCGTCGGCCTGCGCGCCGTCACCTCCACCGACGGCATGACCGCGGATTTCTACCAGTTCGACATGAAGTTCCTCGGCGAGACCGCCACGCGCATCATCAACGAGGTGAAGGGCGTGAACCGGGTGGTGTACGACGTGACCAGCAAGCCGCCGGGGACGATTGAGTGGGAGTAGTTTTTAGAGACCAAGGCATGCTGATGCGCGCCGCGTTGAAGATGGTGATGGCCGCGATATTTGCCATGCCGGCTGCGGGGGCTCTGGCGAAGTCTCCGGACTGCGCGAGTTGGCCCACCAACATGGCCCTCGTGCACCTCAAGAACGCCGGCCTGATCGATATCCCATCAGTGAACGAGGCGCAGACCAAGGCCGTTCGTCTCGCATCCGAAAAGGTCGGAAAGGACCTCTACCAGCAGGTTCACGACATCACGTTTCACACCAGGGACGGCAAGACGATCGAGGTCATCACGAAAAACCAGGCATCAAACGAGGAATGCTCGATGAGCGGCGTCGACGTCTACGTAGTCTCGAAGAAAATCGGCGGGTCTGCAGAGCTGCCATCTGACGGCACGCCTAAAAAGTGATCCGGCCGCATCGAAAGCTCAAGACTTGCAACTGGCCGCAGCAGTCGCGTAGGGCGGATTACGCTTCGCTAATCCGAGATCTCCTTTAAGCTTCGGCATTCGACAGCTGCGAGGCCCGCGCCAGTGCCTGCGTGTCGACGTACTCCCGGATGTTCGTCAGTTTGCCGTTGCGAACGGTGATGGCGAAGACCCAGTCGTCCTCGAATGTCTTGCTCGTGGCTTTGATCTTTCCCTTCGCGAAGCCGACGACCAGGACCCGGTCTCCTTGCGCGACGAACTCTCGAGGTTCCGTGGACGTTTCGATCGACCTGGATGCCGTCTCCAGCAGATCCGTCACCCCGCCGTGCGCGCGATGCGTTCCGGCCAGCGGCCAGTCCTCGCCGGGGATGATCCACTCGATGTCTTCGGCGATCAGCGCCAGCAGAGCCTCGCTGTCGCCGCGTCCGATCGCGGCGAAGAAGTCTTTCACCGTCTGGACGTTCTTGTCGGTGCTCATAGTCATTTCTCCATGTCACTCGGATCGGATCGCACGCGATCCGATCCCGTGTGTCGTATCCCCAACGATGGGGGACATCGTGTTCGTCAGTCGAACTTGACCAGATCCTTGAAGATCAGCTGGCCCCAGCTGTTTCCGCGCGCCTGGACCAGCAGTCCACCTTCCGCAAGCCCGCCAAGCTTGATCGGCGCGAAGCCGAGATTTTCCGCAAGCGCGACAATTTCCGCTGCCGCAGCGTCATCGTCGCTCGCCAGGAACACGACTCTCCTGCCGCCATGGACGGCCGGGTCTTGGCCAAGCACCGCAGCACCCAAATGGTTGAAGCCCTTGACCAGTCGACCGTCGGTGAAGGCTTGCGCGAGGGCCTTGGACGAAGGTTGTCCCCCGAGTTTCTCCGGCGGCACGCCGTAGGCGTTGGTGACATCGACGATGGTCTTGCCCTGCCACGTGGGCAGCGCCTTCGCGACATCCTGGTGCGACTCGAAACGGACCGCCAAAAAGATGATGTCCGCCTTGACGGCGTCCGCCAGCTTTTTGGGAATGATCGTGGGTCCGATCGCGGCCGCGGCGGATGCAAAGCTTTCCGGGTCGCGCGTGGTTGCAACGGATACTTCGATGCCATTGCGGGCAAACGCCCTGGCCAGGGCCTGGCCGATATGGCCGAAGCCGATAATTGCGTAGCTCATGATGTTTCTCCGATCTTGTGTCGATGGCGCGGTCAGACCTGCGCCATGCCGCCATCGACGGCGAGATCCACGCCGGTGATGTAGGAACTTTCATTGGAGGCGAGGAACGTGACGGCAGCCGCGATTTCCTCCGGCTTGCCCCTGCGACCCATCGGGACCTGTGAAGCAAATCCGGCGGCGGCTTGCTCGGCTTGCTCGCGGGTCAAGCCCGTCGTCGTCTCCAGGGCGGGGGTCTCGGTTGGTCCGGGGCTCATCGTGTTGACGCGGATTCTGCGGTCCTTCAGCTCCAGCGTCCAAGCGCGCGAGAAGCTGCGCACCGCCGCCTTGCTCGCGGCGTAGACGCTGAACCCTGGCAGCCCCTTCACGTTCGACACCGAAGAGTTCAGGATGATCGAACCGCCGTCCCTGAACAGGGGCAGGACCTTCTGCACCGTAAAGAACAGCCCCTTCACGTTGACGTCGAAGGTCTGGTCGAAATGGGCCTCGGTCGCTGCCGCGAGCGGTGCGATCGTTCCCGCGCCCGCATTCGCGAAGAGAATGTCGATGTGACCATGTTTCTCTTTCACGACGGCATAGAGCCGGTCCAGATCGTCCGGGCGCGAGACGTCGCTCACGACCGTCGTCACGTTTCTCGCGATGAAGGCTGCTGCGTCCTTCAGCTCTTTCTCGCGTCGTCCGGTGATCACGACATGCGCACCTTCGTCCACGAAGCGTTTGGCTGTGGCTAAGCCGATTCCGCTGCTGCCGCCGGTGATGACTGCTATCTTGCCTTCTAGTTTTTTCATGATGTTTTCTCTTTCGTTGTGTGTGTGGGCCAGGCGCGGGACCGCGCCGGGATCAGAGTTGCGCCAGGCCGCCGTCGACGGCGACTTCGCTGGCGGTCATGAAGCTGCTGTCCGACGAGGCGAGAAAGGCGGCCACCGCTCCGATCTCTGCGGGATCGGCCATGCGCTGCAGCGGAGTCATCGCGGCAAAGACCTTCTGGCCTTCCTCGCCCAGCGCTTCCTTCGCGAGTTCGGTCGCGGTCGCCCCGGGCGACAGCACGTTGACGCGGATGCCGCTGCCCTTCAGGTCCTCCGCCCAGGTCCGCGCGAGGTTGCGCACCGCCGCCTTGCTGGCGCTGTAGGCGCTCATGGCCGGCGCGCCCGTGGTGCCCGCGCTCGATCCGGTCAGGATGATCGAACCGCCCCGGCGCATCAGTGGCAGCGCTTTCTGGATCGTGAAGATCGTACCCTTCACGTTTGTGTCGAAGGTTTCGTCGATGTGCGCGGCGGTGATCTTGCCAAGCGCAAGCTGGCTTCCCGCGCCGGCATTGGCGAAGACGATGTCGAGGGTTCCGCGCTCGGCCTTCACCGCCGCGTAGAGCCGGTCGAGGTCGGCCTCATCCGAGACCGAGCCCTTCACCGCGCGGGCATTGGGCCCAAGCGCGGCAACAGCCGCATCGAGTGCTTGCTGTCGGCGGCCGAAGATGAAGACGAAGGCGCCGTCCTCGATGAAGCGCTTTGCCGCGGCGCGGCCGATGCCAGTCGCGCCACCCGTGATGACTGCAACCTTGCCGTCAAGCTTTCCCATAATTTCTCCTGTCGTGGTGTCGGGACAGCATCTGCCCCCGAGGGCCCCGAGATAGGTCCGGCGGCGTCAGGCGTTGAGTGCGGAAGCGCGCACATCGGTGGTGCGAAATCGATCCGGCCGGACGACTGGCGCCAGCCGCGACGAGGGGTGTCCGCCGTTCGGAATGGGTCCTGCCGGCCGGAACCGGCTATGATGACCGCCCGTACTGCTGTACGAGGCATCCAGATATGGCTTGAAAGGCGCACCGCGCGGTGCGGGATTGCACCATGATCGACTGGGACGACGTTCGCTACTTTCTGGCCGTCGCGCGCGGAGGCTCGGTGCGGGCCGCCGCCGAGGCGCTCGGCGTGAACCACGCGACCGTGCTGCGACGCATCGCCCAGCTCGAGGAACGCCTCGGGGTCCAGATGTTCGAAAAGCTGCCTTCGGGCTACCGCCTGACCGCTGCGGGCGAGGAGGTCCTCGAATTCGCCGACCAGATGGAAGCCTCGTCGCACCAGCTCGAGACGCGCGTGTTCGGGCGCGACCAGAGCGTGCGCGGGCGTCTGCGGGTGACGCTGGCGCCGCCGATGGCGACACATTTGCTGATGCCTGATTTCGCCGATTTCGCGCGTCTGCATCCCGACATCGAGATGGATATCCTGTCGTTCGGCGAACTTGCAAACCTGACCAACCGAGAGGCCGACGTCGCGATCCGCGTCGTCTACGACCGCAAAACCCTGCCGCAAAATCTTCACGGCATGAAGGGACCGGAGCTGTTCGGCGCCGTCTACATGTCGCACGACAGACTAGCCGCGTGGCGTGCCGGCGCGCCTGATCCCATCCGCTGGATCGTCATCAGCATTCACGGCATCCCGGATTGGGCCAGCGCGGGTGAGGTCCGCACCACGGGCGTTCCATTCAGGGTCACGGACGCCGGGGCGCAGATCGTTGCTGTCCGGCAAGGGCTCGGCATCACGACACTGCCGTGCTTCGTCGGCGATGCCGACCCGCTGCTGGTGCGGGTGCCGGGCACCGACCTGCACATGTACGGCACGGTTTGGCTCCTCACACAGGGCGAGACACGCAAGACCAAGCGCGTGCGGCTGTTCACCGAGTTCGTATCCCGCCGGCTCGCCGCGTATGCGCCGCTCCTCGCGGGGCTGTCGGTGGCGGGCGACTGAGGCAAGGCAGGTCGCTCCATTCGTCCGACGGTCGGCCGGGAATGCCTTGAAATACAAGCCGTCTCCTATATGACTACTGTAGTCATATAGGTGAAAAGATGCGAGAGATTCAGCTTCGTGATGCAAAGGCCAACCTCTCCGCGGTCATCGATGAAGCGGTCGATGGCAAGCCCGCGATCATCACGCGGCACGGTAAAAAGCAGGCGGTGGTCTTGAGCTACGAGGAGTGGCGGCGTCTGTCGCAGGTGCCGAGCTTCGGGCGCCTGCTGATGGCGGCCCCCGTGAGGGCCGGCGATGTGCCGACGCGCAATCGCGCCAAGCTGCGCAAAACCGATTTCTGAGACGTGTACCTCGTCGATACCAATGTCATATCTGCCGTCTCGCCGAACCGGCCGACGCCTGCGGCACTCGTCGAGTGGATGGATGCGCAATCCGCCTCCTTGTTCTTGTCCGTCGTGACGATTGCGGAGGTTGAGGACGGAATAGCCAAGTTGCGGCGCGAGAAAGCCATGCGCAGAAGCAGAGATTTGGCCCAATGGCTGGAAGCCGTGCTGCACCTGTATCAGGATCGAATCCTGGCGTTCGATACACCCACTGCGCGGATCGCCGGACAATTGTCGGACCGCGCGCGCGGGCGGGGGCATTCTCCGGGATTTGCCGATATCATGATTGCCGCAACTGCGCGTCAACACTCGTTGACTGTCTTGTCACGCAACGCGAAGCATTTCCTGCCGCTCGGCGTACCCGTGCATGATCCCTTCGGCGAGCTGCCGCCGTCCTGATCATCGCGCAGGCATATGGAGGGCGCGGCCTCTAAGTGGCTGCCCACCGCTAATCCGCCCCAACCGAACCCTCCTGTCGCTGAGCCGCAATCAGCATCTCCACGAACGCCGTCACCTTGGGCGGACGGAAGCGAGCCGCGGGGTAGACCGTGTGGATGCCGCCGGATGGCAGTTGCCATTGCGGCAGGATGTGGATGAGGCGCCCGGCCGCCAGATCGTCGGCCACCAGGAAATCCGGCAGCACCGAAAGGCCGCCGCCGGCGAGCACGGCTGCGAGCACGCCCGGTGTCGTGTCGATGGCGATGCTGGCCTGCAGGCGCACGGCGCGGCGATCGAGATCGCCGCGCAAGAACTGCCACAGCAGCGGCTCGCGCAGCGCCATGTTGGCGATGAATGGCAGCGTCGCGAGGTCGTCGGGATCGCGCGCGGCGGCGATCCGATCCGTGAACGCGGGAGCGCCGACCAGACATTGCCGGAACGATCCGATCTTGCGCGCCTGCAGGCTGGAATCGACCAGCCAGCCGACACGGATTGCCATGTCGATCTGGCCTGAGGCGAGATCGACCGTTTGATCTTCGAGCGTCAACTCCACCCGGCAGTTGGGATAGCGTGCCGCGTAGGCCGTGACGACGGCGACGACGACGGCGGTGCCGTAGTCGTTGGGCGCCGTGATCCGCAAGGTGCCGGTCGGCGCGGCGGCGGCCTGGGCGAGTTCGTCGAAGGCATCCTCCGCTTCGCGCAGGATCATGACGCAGCGCGCATGAAACATCCGGCCCGCCTCGGTCGGATGCACCCGGCGCGTCGTGCGCACGAGCAGGCTGGTGCCGAGATCGCGCTCCAGCTGCGCCACCTGTTGGCTCACCACGGCCTTGGTGATGCCGAGCCGCTCGGCGGCCCGCGTGAAGGATCCGGTGTCCACGACGGCTGCGAAATAGGCGAGACGGTTCAGGTTCATAGGCTCCGCCGGTAAGATCTAACTGTCAGTCTATCACATACATTCTGTCTGTTTTGTTGATATTTATCTACCAATTCGCACGTGCCACATTGCGATTCAAGGAGATCGCCATGTCCGCGCCCATTCAAATCACCTACCTGTTCGACCCGCTCTGCGGCTGGTGCGACGGCGCCTCCACGCTGCTGGAACAGCTCGCTGCCCGACCGGATTTCGCAGTCGAACTTGCGCCGACAGGCCTGTTCGCCGGCGAGGGTGCCCGTCCGATGGACGACGGCTTTGCCGCTTATGCCTGGACCAACGACCAGCGGATTTCGCGTCTGAGCGGTCAGCCCTTCAGCGAAGCCTATCGCCGCGATGTGCTGGGCGACCGCACGCGCCTGTTCGATTCCGGCCCGGCGACATTGGCGCTCACGGCTGTTGCGCTCACGGCGCCTGATCGGGAGTTCGCGGCGCTGAAGGCCTTTCAGGTCGTCCGCTATGTCGAGGGCCGCGACAGTACGGACATCTCCGTTCTCTCGGACGTGCTGCGCGCGATGAATTTGCCTGAGGTTGCCGCGCGGCTGGCGAGCCCCGACGCTGCACTGATCACCGCCTACCGCGCGCGCCTCGAAGCGGCGCGTGCTGAGATGCGCCGGTTCGGCGCCAACGGCGTCCCGGCCCTGATCGTCGGGACGGGCCATGATCGCCGCCTGGTGCAAGCAAGCGCGCTGTTCGGCAGCCTCGACGTCCTCGTCGACGGACTGAAGGCGGCCTGAGCGCAGCGATCAACACAGACCGGACCATCCAGCTTTCATTTCGCGATCCCAGACCAGCACCAGGAGACCAACATGCCGACAAGGAGAACCATCATGAAAACCACTCTCGCCGCGGGCGCTGCCGCCATCTTCGCACCCGCAGGCCTCGGCCATGCCGCCGGCGGGCTAGCCTGGAAGCATTTTCCAGCCGGACAGAACGGCTTCTTCCGGGCTCCCGTTCTGGTGTCCGGACCGAGCGAAGCCGTGCTGATCGATGGCGGCTTCACGCTTTCTGATGGCAAGGCTGTCGCTGACGCCATCAAGGCCACCGGCAAGAAGCTCACCACCATCTATATCAGCCAGTCGGACCCGGATTATTATTTCAGCCTCGGCGCGATCAAGGCTGTCTTCCCCGAGGCCCGCGTGCTCGCGGCGCCCGCAACATTGGCGGCCATTAACGCCAGCGTCGAAAAGAAGCTTGCCGTCTGGGGGCCGCAGCTCAAGGCGAACGGCCCGCAGGTGCTCGCCGATGTGGTCATCCCCGAAGCGTTCGACGGCAAGACGCTCAGCGTGGACGGCGAGACCATCGAGATCGTCAGCGCGGACGGCCTGGTCAACCGGCGCTATCTGTTCGTGCCCTCGCTCAACGCGGTGTTCGGCGGCGTGCTGATTTTCTCCGGCGTCCATGTCTGGACCGCCGACACGCCGACCAGGGAGCAGCGCGCCGCCTGGATCGCCAATCTCGAAAAGATCGCGGCGCGCAAGCCGGCGGTCGTCGTCCCCGGCCATTTGTCGGCGGATGCGAAGACCGACCTGTCCGGTGTCGAGCACACCATCACCTACCTCAAGGCGTTCGACGAAGAGCTGGCCAAGGCCAAGGAGTCCGCGGCGCTCAAGGCGGCGATGGAGGCGCGCTTCCCCGGCCTCGGCATGGGCGTTGCGCTCGACATCGGCGCCAAGGTCGCCACCGGCGAGATGAAGTGGGGTTGAGATGGGGGCGAACCTCGACCTGATCCGCGCCACTTATGAGGGATCGTCGTCGGAACAGAACGGCCGCAACTTGCTGGCCGCTCTCGCTCCCGATGCCGCATGGACCGAAGCGGAAGGCTTTCCGTACGCGGGCACTTATGTCGGACCCGACGCGATCATATCAGGCGTGTTCCGGCGTCTCGCCACCGAATGGACCGGCTACCGCGCCGATGTTCACACCTATCTCGAAGACGGCGACCGCGTCGCCGCCTTCGGTGTCTACTCCGGGACCTACAAGGCGACGGGCAAATCCATGCGCGCCAGTTTCGCGCATCTCTATCTGGTGAAGGACGGCAAGATCACCAGCATGACGCAATATGTCGACACCGCGATGGTGCAGAAGGCGCTGGAGCCTGCTGGCCTGTAACAGCGGTATGATGTCGGAATCTAGGAGAGGGGAGCCCGCGACATGCGGGCTCCCCTTTTCGTTTCGGCGTCTGCTAGATCTTGATGAAGTTGTGCGCGGCCAGCGCGCCGAAGGGCAGGGTTGCCAATCGTCCGCCGACGTCGAGCGAGCCCAGATCGACCGGGAAGAAGCCGGCGCCTTCGATGAGCTTGCGGACCTCGGCCTTTGCGGCAGCGTCATCGCCCGAATAGAACAGTACGTGCCGGCCACCCGCCACGTCCGGATTCGACAGCGCCGCGACGTCGTTATGGTTGAATGCCTTGACCACGCGGGCGTCCGGAACGAACTGGCTGAAGACGTCGCTCGAATGCTTGTCGCCGAGATCGACGGCCTTGATGCCGTAGGCCGCGAGCGGGTTGCTCGGGTCCTTCGCATCCGCCGAGTTGGGATCGAGGAATTCCACCGGGTTGGTGGCGTCGATGACGATGCGACCGTTCCAGGCCGGCAAGCGGCTGAACACTTTCTGCACATCAGTCCAGCGGACGGCGGCGATGACGATATCGGCGCCGGCCGCCTCTTCCACGGTGCCGGCCTTGATCGAGGGGCCGAGCTCCTGGACCAGCGACGCGAGCGATTCCGGTCCGCGGCTGTTGGAGATGGTGGCCGAGATGCCCTCTTTGGCGAGAGCGCGTGCGAGGTTCGAGCCGAGAGCGCCAGAACCGATGATACCAATACTCATGATGGACTCCTGTGAGGTGAGGGGCTTGAAAATCAGGACCGCCAGCGCCCCGAAGGCTGGTCAGCCATCCGCTGATCAATGCCGTTCGGCGTCGAATATATCATGTGTCAATGACACGATTACATTTAAGGGCAAAACAAATCACCAGGCGAGCGGAATGGAGAACTTGCCCAGCCGCGCCACCTCGGCTGCAACATCCGCCACTGTCGTTTTGGCGAGTTCAGCCTCGAGCGCTTTGCGCGCGCGGTCTAGGGCGGGTTGTATCGCCGCAATGATGTTGCCGCCGACCGCGCAACTCTCGCAGGGCGGGGTCCGGTGCAGGGAAAACAGCTCGGTGTCCTCGACCGCCGCATAGACATCGAGCAGCCGTATCTTCTTCGCCGGTTTCGCCAGCAAGGAGCCGCCACCCGCTCCGAGCTGCGAACGCGTCAGCCCGGCATCGCTCAGGCGGGACAACAGCCCGCGGATGACGACGGCACCGGTGTTGGCCGACCAGGCGAGATCCTCGGACCGCAGCGGCTTTCCCTCGCTCACGGCAAGCCCGGTGAGGATATGAACGGCGACGGCGAAGCGGGTGCTGGTCGGCATGATGATCTCGTTGGTGTGTAACCACCACTATTACACACTTTCGGCGATGTCAACACTCGTGCGTCTGCAAGCGGCTGGATGCGCGGCTGTGCCGGAGCTAAAGGTAAGCGCCTTTGGCGACGCGCGCGTGAACGAGGTCATGGATATGACCACCGGCGCCGTCTATACCGACGTCCGACGAGAGGCTAAAGCGGCGATCGTATGGTCGCAGTCATCGCGGTGAAGATATGACTGCCGACGATCTCGGATTTTGACGTGAGGAGCCATGGCGGTTTCGGAAGACAACAAATCTCTCGCCCGCTATTTGAGAGATGTTACGCAGGGCTCGCCGACGGTCACGAAATATTGGGATGACGCCCACGTCTGCGACGTCGACATCATGATCATCAAGAACGTCCCGGCAGGAGGCGTTTCCACCTATGCCAGCCTCGCGCTCTCTGATGCGAAGACAGGCCTGACGTCCGGCGACAAGGCCCTCGGCATCGAGATTCTGCTGGCTCTGGCGACGGAATGCGCCGAGGGCGCCAACATGATCGCGACCTGCGCTTTCAGCATCAAGAAGGCCGAGATCACACCCTTGCCCGGCGCCATCATTCCGCGAGCCCTGGAACTGTATGGCGAAGGGCGTGACATGAAGCACGCCATGCTCATCTCTCCGTTCTTGTGGGACCTGGAAACACAGTCCTTCTCGGCCAAGTCCGTCGCCTGGCTGCAGGTGCTGCCTATTTCCGACGCCGAGCGGGACTACGCGCTGGCGAACGGGCCCGAAGCGCTGGAGGATCTGTTCCAGGACCGACAGATCGACGTATTCGACATCGATCGTCCCAGCGCTCTTTGATACCTTGATGCCGCCATCCTCGTGGACGCCTGCGCGGTGCCTGGAGGGTATCGCTTCGCGTCTCCCTACCGCGGCGCCAGCCCCGCGCCGTTTTGAAATGCCAACAGCCCAATGCAGAAAATCGCTGCGCCAACCCACAGCACCACCGGCACCAGGTACGGCGACGAAATGACTTCCAGCACCGGGAATGCTTTGTCTGAAACAAACCTTCTGTGCGCCACCCATGCGGTTGCGACGAGGGGCGTAAAGGCGACAACGAAGTAAAGCGCCCCCAGGATCCAGCCAAAGGCGGTCAAATCCCTGGATCGCGTGACCTCTCCCGCGAAGCCGAGCGCGGCAATTGACACGAACGCACCCAACGCGCTGATGAGGAGCTCGGCAGCCAGGACGACGATGGATAGAGTTGCATTCATGCTTGGATTCCGTTTGCGAATGAGAATTCCCCGAAGCCGCAGCCCGGATGGCCGCTGACCGCATCAGCCATGATTGAAGTCCTCGAGATCGCGGATGAAGCGTTCGAAGTCGGGCGTCAGTTCGTGCATGTTCGGGAAGTCGGCTCGAAGGGGAACGCCCACTTGTGGGTCAAGGGGTTCCGACAGTTTAGCGCGGAGAGGAAGGTGCTTGCAATCGGCGTGGTCATTCGAACTGGGATTGGCCAGACTCGGCCAAACCGCAAGATCGGTCGAGCAAATCATGCCCGTCAGCGACTAGATGGAGCCGCCACGGAGGAGGGACGATGAAGGCGGCGCTGCAAAACTATCAGGACCGGATGCGACGGGTGCTTGATCATATCGACCGGCATCTCGACGATGATCTGGATCTGGACACGGTGAGTGCTGTTGCGGCTTTCTCAAAATTTCATTTCCACCGGCAGTTCTCGGCAACCTTCGGATTATCAGTGCATCGCTATGTCCAGCTGGCCCGCATGAAGCGCGCTTCGCATCAGCTGGCCTATATGGACGCCCTTGATGTCACGGAGATTGCGATGGATGCCGGTTACGATGCACCGGATGCCTTCGCCCGCGCCTTTCGGCAACGGTTCGGGCAATCGCCGTCGTCGTTCCGGAAGTCTCCCGACTGGGAGCCGTGGCTTGCGGCCTTCGGGCCTCTCGACAATGCGAGGAGCAAGCTCATGCAGAAAACCTTTACCACTGACGACGTGACGATCCGCGATGTGCAACCCACCAAGGTGGCGATCATGGAGCATCGCGGCGACCCGGCGACGCTTCCCGCCACGATCCAGCGCTTCATCGCGTGGCGCAAGGCGGCGAACCTGCACCCCAGGACAAGTCCGACCTTCACGGTCTGGCGCTCCGAGCGGCGTCCTGCCTCGCCGGCCGAGTACAGCACGGACCTCTGCGTCGGCACCGACCAGCCGATCGCGTCGAATGGCGAAGAGATCAAGGCCGGCGAGATCCCCGGCGGACGCTGCGCGGTGCTGCGCGTCGTCGGCTACACCGACAATCTCGAGCCGGCCGCGCTCTTCCTTTATCGCGACTGGCTTCCCGCCAGCGGCGAAGAAGCGCGCGACTTCCCGATCTATTGCCAGCGGCTGAGCTTGTTCCCGGAGGTGCGGGAGCACGAGACGGTCGCGGACGTTTTCTTGCCGCTGAAATAACCCATGGCAACGACCTGGCCTTTCGGTCGCAAGCGTCCGGCAGGCCGCCATCCGCGATCAATGCCGCCGCCACATCCGATCCCGCGTGTGACTCGGGAAACGGGTGGCGGTCGGCAGATGCCCGAGTCTTGTTCGCTCGTTTTTGACATCAGGAGAGTCTCACCGTGGAACTGGCAAACAAGACGATCATCGTAACCGGCGCCAGCAGCGGTATCGGTGCTGCTGCAGCGTCATTGTTCGCGTCCGAAGGCGCCGATGTGGTGCTCGGGGCGCGTCGCGGCCCCGAGCTGCAGGCCGTTGTTGCAAGCATCAAAAGCGCCGGAGGGCGCGCGACGTTTCTCGCGGGCGACGTTCGGGACACCGGCTATGCAGCCCGCCTTGTCGAGCACGCCGTCAAGACTTTCGGAAAGCTTGACGGCGCGTTCGACAATGCCGGCATCGTCGGCGACATGACGCCGGTCCCCGAGATGAGCGTCGAAAACTGGACCGATGTGCTTGCGGTGAATCTCACCTCGGCGTTCCTCAGCGCAAAGGCGCAGATCCCGGCACTGCGGAAGCAGGGCGGTGGCTCCATCGTCTTTACCTCGTCCTTCGTTGGCTTCAGCAACGGGGGCCTGCCGGGAATGGCGGCGTACGCAGCCTCAAAGGCAGGACTGATCGGCCTGGCTCAATCACTGGGCGCCGAGCATGCGGCCGAAGGCATTCGGGTCAACGCGCTTCTGCCTGGAGGGACCATCACCCCGGCGGCAGGCGAGGGAAATCCCGACGCCTTGAATTTCATCGCCGGGCTTCACCCGATGAAGCGGATGGCCAGTCCCAAGGAGATCGCGCAGGCGGCGGTTTTTCTCCTGAGCGACCGGGCATCGTTCATGACGGGAAGCCCCATGACGGTTGATGGCGGCATGTCGGTGCGCCTGACCTGACGACGAACCCGCCAAGCGCGCGGCGACGGTCACCTCGGCGCAAACATTGGATGTTCGCCACGTATCTCCATGATACGAGACCCCGTCGTTCGCTTCCGGAGCCCAACGTTCATGTCCGCCGCCACCGCCCCGAGTCAGCCGTCTGCAACCGCCGCCGAAACCGATCCCGAAACACTCGGCTGGATGAAGGGCTTCCCGCCGCCGGAAAACCGCACCATCAGTTTCCAGGACGGCTCGTTCCGCAGCTTCCCCGAGCTGCGCTGGGCATGGAGCAACATCCGCCAGCTGGTGCCGACCGTGAACGTCTGGCGCGGGGCGGGGCCTGCGTCGGTGCTGCCGCGCCAAGAGCATGACATCGGCGCGTCGGCCTCGACCACGATGGACGGCCGGCCCATGACGTTCGCCAAGATGCTAGAGGAGACCTACACCGACGGCATCGCCGTGCTGCATCGGGGCAGGCTGATTTATGAGCGCTATTTCGGCGCATTGAAGCCGCACAAGCCGCATATCGCGATGTCGGTGACGAAGTCGTTCACGGGCGTGCTCGCCGGCATTCTGGTCGCCGAGGGCAAGATCGATCCGCAGGCGCCTGTCACGGAGTATGTGCCGGAGCTGAAGACCAGCGCCTTCGGCGATGCGCGCGTGCACGAGGTCATGGATATGACCAGCGGGCTCGAATACACGGAGGTCTATACCGACAAGAACTCTCACGTCTGGGGCCTGCGGCGGGCGAACGGCATGGCACCGATTCCGCCGGATTACGACGGCCCGACCACCATCTTCGAATTTCTGATGGCGCAGAAGAAGCAGGGCGAGCACGGCAAGGCCTTCGCCTACAAGACCGTCAACACCGACGTGCTCGCGTGGATCATCCGGCGCGTCGGCGGCATGAACTTGTCCGATCTGCTGTCCGAGCGCATCTGGCAGCCGATCGGCGCGGAGGAGGACGCGCATTACCATGTCGATCGCATCGGCACCGAAAGCGGCGGCGGCGGCCTCTCCACCACCTTGCGCGATCTCGCCCGCTTCGGCGAGGCCATGCGCAATCACGGCCGGTTCAACGGCCGGCAGATCGTGCCTTCATCTGTCGTCGAGGACATCGCGCGCGGCGGCGATCCCGAGAAATTCAAGCCCGCCGGTTACACCACGCTAACAGGTGCCTCCTATCGCAATCAATGGTGGGTCACGCATAACGCCCACGGCGCCTATATGGCGCGCGGCGTTCACGGGCAGGGCATCTATATCGATCCCAAGGCCGAGATGGTGATCGCGCGCTACGCCTCGCACCCCGCAGCGGGCAACGCCGCCAACGACCCCGTGACGCTGCCTGCCTACATGGCGCTGGCGAAGCAGCTGATGGCGGGCGGGTGAGGCCGCCTACGGCAGCTCCCGCCAGCGCATCGGCAAAATGCCGTCCTGCCTCAAACTGGCGAGGAAGCGGAAGCGGGCGGCTTGCGGATTGGGGCGGGCTTCGATCGGCGTGCCCAGGATCTGCACGACGTCCTTCTCGTCATAGGCGGGCCAGGGTGGCAGGCCCGATCCGTTGGGATCGCCATGCGCTGCAAAATTCACCCAATAGGCCATCATGGTCCGCGCCAGAGCGCGGTCCTGTTCGGCCGGCGGTGCCGAGCTGCCGATCACCTGTTGCGGTGTCAGTGTGCCGAACACGAACGGAATTTCAGTGACGTGCGAGGCAATCGGCGTGTAGCGCGAGGTATAGCTGAAGTGATAGCCGTAGACCGGCGCACGTCCTCCGCGCCGATGCAATCGTAGCCACTGCCAGCATTGCTCGCCGACCACATAGTCGCCGTTAAGCGCCGCCGCGGAAGACTTGGCCTCCGCGTCGGTCGCGGCGGGATAGACCTTCAGGAAATCGGCCATGCGCTCCTTGCCGAACATCGCCTCGGCCGCGGCGAGAAAGGCTTGCGCCGATTGATCGGGCAGTGACTGCGAACGGAAAGGAAATTCTTCGGCCGCATTCCAGCCCGCCAGCAGCGGGATGTGCATCTGTTCGCCGCGCAGGAAGCGCCGCGCGGGCACGTCAGGCACAACATGACCATCGATACTCGGCGAGAAGGCCGTCACGACCGGGCTGGTCCTGAAACTCCACGGCGCGGCTGCATTCAACCGATCGGCCGGCATGCTGCGCAACGCTGCGATCGACGCGTTGCCCTGTTGCCGGGCAAAAGCCAGACCACGCGCGCGGGCTTCTTCAAAGCCCTGGAGGGGACCGTGCTTACCGTCCCAGAACGCACCGCTCTGTCCAATGGCCTTGTGAAACAGTCCGTGCGCGAGCGGCGAGGCCATCAGGATGCCGACGGCCATGGCGCCGGCGGATTCGCCGAACAGGGTGACGTTGCCGGGGTCGCCGCCAAAGCCGGCGATGTTGGCCTTGACCCAGCGCAGCGCCGCCAGTTGATCCTGCAGGCCGTAATTGCCTGACGGCGCCTCCGTATCGAGATCGGGATGGGCGAGGAAGCCGAGGATGCCGAGGCGATAATTGAAGCTGACGACGACGACACCTTTCGCTGCCAGCCGGCCGCCATCGGTTGCCGGATTCGCCGAGGAGCCGAACTGAAAGCCGCCGCCGTGAAACCACACCATCACGGGCCGCTTCTCATCCGCGTGCTTCGCCGCGGTCCAGACGTTGAGATAAAGGCAATCCTCGTCGCGCGGTCCCGGCCGCTGGTCGTTTTCGAGCGCCGATAGACACCCAGCGCCGAACACAAGCGCATTGCGCACGCCATCCCAGGGCGCCGGCGGCTGCGGTGCGCACCAACGCAGAGGCCCGACCGGCGGTGCTGCGTAGGGAATGCCTTTGAACGCGATCACGCCGTTTGCATCGCGCGGGCCGCCACGCACGAAGCCCGCTTGCGTGCGGACCACGCGTTGCAGCTTGGCTGCTGTCGTACTTGTGGAACCATGCATGGCGTTTCTTTCGATCGCGTGGGCGCGCCCGGCCGCCGCCGGGCAGGTTGAGACAGCAGCCTATCGACATTCTTCTGCGCTCGATTTAGATGTTCCGCCAATCAATTGCTAAAAACCGGCAAGCATGCGGCAGCCGCTCCGTTTTCCTTGGCCTGATCTCGATGTGGATGATGTCTCCGCGCCTGTGATCGCGGTGCGCGTCGACGTGATCGGGACCAAGGGCGAAGTGCCCGATCACAGCCACCGCAAGGGGCAACTTGTCTTTGCGCTGGGTGGCGCCGTGACGTGCCGCGTTCCCACCGGTCTGTGGATGGTGCCGCCGCATTGCGCGGTGTGGATTCCCGGGGGCATGCAGCACAGCAACCTCGCGACAGAAAATGCCCGGCTGTTCTTCATCTATATCGAGCCCGACCGCGTGGACTTGCCGGATCGTTGCTGCACGCTCTCGATCTCCCCACTGCTGCGTGAAGTGATCGTCGAGCTAGCCGATCAGATCGCGGATGACGAGGCGAGGGGGGACCTTCTGGCGAGCGTCCTTCTGCGCGAGCTTCCCCGCATGCCGGTTCAGCAGCTTCATCTGCCGCTCTCGCCCGAGCCGCGCTTGAAGAAAATTGCCGCAGCGCTGGCAAAAGACCCGTCCGACCGCAGAACGCTGGCCGAATGGGCCGATCGCGTCGCCCTGAGCGAGAGCAGCCTCGCGCGTCTCGTTGTCCGGGAAACGGGCTTGAGCTTCGGGCGCTGGCGCCAGCAATTGCACCTGATCGTCGCCTTGCGGGAGCTGACCTCCGGCGCGAGCGTGCAGCAGGTGTCCGCCGATCTCGGCTACGACTCCGTCGCGGCCTTCATCACCATGTTCAAGAAGGCGCTTGGGAAATCGCCGGGCAAATATCTGAGCGGCATTTCCTCATAATATAAGAGTTGACTTATATTAGCTTCGGCCGATATTCATCCTTGCACGAAACGACAGGGAGCAAGCGCCATGGAGATCGACGTCGTCAGGGTATTGGGGCTGGTTACGCGTTCGGTGAGGAATTTCGAGAAGGACGGGAAAGCGGCCAGTGCGGTGACGCTGACGCGGCTATACGAGACCAGCGTCGACGATCTCTGGGACGCCGTGACCAGCCCGCAACGCATTCCGCGCTGGTTCTTGCCGGTCGAGGGAGATCTCCAGCTCGGTGGAAAGTACCAGCTCAAGGGAAATGCCGGCGGCACCATTACGGCGTGCACGCCGCCGACCCATTTTGCAGCGACGTGGGAATTCGGCGGCGCGATGAGCTGGATCGATGTCAAGCTGACGGCGGAACGATCCCAAGCGCGGTTGACGCTTGAGCACACCGCGATCATCGAAGATCATTGGGAGCAGTTCGGTCCAGGGGCGGTAGGCATCGGCTGGGATCTCGCCATTGCGGGACTGGAGCGATATGTTGCGACCGGGGCATCGGTCGACCACGAGACGGCCGAGGCATGGATGGGCTCTCCCGCGGGTAAGGAATTCATGACGAGCAGCGGCGAGTATTGGCGCGCGGCGCACGTCGCAAGCGGCGTGGATCCTGCCTCCGCGAAGCAGCGGTCGGACCGCACCATCGCTTTCTATCGCGGCGAGACGCCGCCCGACGTCGCGCATCCTGGCACAGGAAGTTGATGCAAGTCTTCGATGTCCTTGCCGATCCCGTGCGCCGGCGCATCCTCGAGCTGCTTGCGCCCGGGGAAATGGCCTCCGGCGAGGTCGTCGAGGTGATCGGAGCGGAGTTCGGGATTACGCAGGCCGCCGTGTCGCAGCACCTCAAGGTGTTGCGCGAGAGCGGCTTCGCGACGGTTCGGGCGGAGGCGCAACGACGGCTCTATTCGGTCGATGCTGCGGGGCTCCAAGCGGTCGATACATGGATCGGTCAGTTCCGCAATTTCTGGGAGCCGAAGCTGGACGCCCTGGCGACCGAGATCGCGCGCGGCAAACGCGAGCGTCGTAACGCGCCCATGACCAAGCGGGGCGGGAAGCGGGCGTGAAGGCATCGAGGCGAAGGCAAAGTCGCTATCGCGCCGCTTCAGTGAGGCACGAAGGCCGCAGCCAAGACCGCAAGCATGCCAAAGCTGGCGATATTCCAGAACAGTGAGCGGACGAGCGGTATGCCGGACAAGTAAAGCGCGGTGTAGGCGATGCGACCGCCAAGATAGGCGATCGATCCCCAATAAGTCAGCTCGTTGTGAACGCCTGCGGCGTGAGCGATGAGGATCGCGGCGGCAAAGAACGGAAACGTCTCCATGTAGTTGCGGAAATTTCGGTTGAGCCGGCCGGGGATGGGCTTGAGCGGCGGCATCTCGGTGTCGCGCGGGCTCGCAGCCCATCTGAGGCCGTACTGCAGGTTCGCGGCTTGCGCGGCGGCGACAAGCTGTACGAAGCCCCAGACGATTGCGGCGGCCAGCATCGACAGCTCGAAGCTCATCGTCATTGGCTGTCCCCCAATCTGCAAGAAATCAGCGCGATCCCGGGTGCCATTCCGGGAGTTTGGGAATCTCGGGATCGAGGTGATCCCAGGCATATCCGCGCGAGCAGAACAGCACGACGGACGGTTTGAACGTGCTGGCGTCGTCCAGCGTGCCGACATAAATGCCGATGAACTCCGGCTTCTCGTCCGGCTTGTTATAGATCGGCGAGCCGCAGTTCGGACAGAACCCTTTGCGCTTGACTGCGCCGCTGCCGGCCGTGCGCGCGATTTCGCGTACCTCGCCGGTTACCGAGACTGCGTTGCGCGCGAACACGAAGATGGAGCTGTGGCCGCTGCCGGTGTCGCGCTGACAGTCGCTGCACTGGCATTGGAAGCCGCGGATCGGCGCGGACGCGATGGTGTAACGAACCGCGCCACAGGCGCAGCGACCTGAATGAGCCATTCGTCTCCCTCCCGACGGGGCCGACCGTTCCAATCATATCAGGCTGGTTTGATTTCGCCACATCGAGCAGCCGGCGCGATTTCACACAAGTCCGATCTTCGTCCGCACGCTCACCCGCGCGACATCTTCTCGAACTTCTTCACCAGCCGCTCCCGCTTTAGCCGCGACAGCCGCTGGATCCAGAATCTGCGTCCGTCGTCCCTTTCGTGATCCAGACTATCGTGATCCAGATTATCAAGGTGGATGGACCACCCCAGCGGGGGAGCTCACGCGGGGTGCGGAGCCGGTTCGCAATACTCGATCAGCAATTCGGTGAGGACCCGTATTTTCCGTGCGGGATGCTGACCCGGCGGGCGGACCACATAGGCCCCCGCCGGAGGTGGAGGATAGCGTGTCATGACCGGCACCAGCGCCCCGGAGGCCACATACTCGTGGGTGAGGCAATTGGGCAGGTAAGCAATCCCGAGCCCTGCTGCCGCGGCGGCGACTAGAGCAGGGCCGTTGTCGGCCTTGAAGCGCCCCTGCGGACGAACCGTGATGATCTTGTCGCCATCCGTGAGTTGCCAGCTTTCGGTACTCTGCATGAGAGCTTCATGAGCGACGAGCTCCTCCGGCGTCTCGGGCGACCCATGCGCCTTGATGTAGTCCGGGCTCGCGACGAACTTCCCATGGATCGGTCCGACGCGTCTTGCGATCAAGTTGGAGTCCTGAAGATAGCCAACCCGTATCGCACAATCATACCCCTCCGTGATGAGATCGACGAACCGATCACTGTAGCAGGTGTGGATCTGGAGCTGAGGGTGGCGTCGGGCCATTTCCGCGATGATAGGAGCGAAGTGAGACTGGCCGAACGAAAGTGGCACGGCCACTCGCAACCGGCCGCGAAGGTCACCGGCGGGTAGGATCGCTTCCCTGGCCACGTCGACCTCGGCGCAGACTCTGGCTGCATGGTCTCGGAAAGTGACCCCGGCTTCCGTGAGAGCAGCCCCGCGGGTCGTTCGTGCAAGGAGCTGGACGCCAAGTTCCGCTTCAAGCCGGAACAATCGACGACTGACGATCGACTTGGCGACGCCGAGCCGGAGCGCGGCGGACGAAATCCCCCCGGTATCAGCAACTTCGACGAATGTCCGCAACTCTTCGATATCCAATTCACTGTTCCCCATTTCGCGACACAGCGTACCGCAATGCGACGCTACCGCAGCGCATCTGGGAACGCCAATGTCCGTCTTGGGCAACGTCGCTGCTGACGTATGTCTGCGAAAAAACCAGTGCCGCTCACAACGGCAGCAAAGGATGGAACAATGACTTTTCGTAACGGCCTTGCTTCGCTTCTTCGCCCCGAAGATTCGGTACTCGTCCTGATTGACCACCAGCCTTATCAACTCGCGAACGTGAACAGCCACGAACCGCAGATGGTGATCAACAATACGACGGGCCTGGCGAAGGCCGCCAAGGCTTTCGGTGTCCCCACGATCCTGACCACTGTGATCGCTGAGCGGGGCGGTCTCCTGTTCCCTCAGATCACGGATGTTTTCCCTGGCCAGAAAGTGATCGACCGCACGCTCATCAACACCTGGCAGGATCGGAAGGTGGTGGACGCAGTCAAGGCAACGGGCCGCAAGCAGCTGGTCATCGCGGGCCTTTGGACCGAGGTCTGCGTCGCAATGCCGACGATTCAGGCCCTCGGCGAAGGTTGGGATGTAACTGTGATCACCGATGCCTCCGGCGCCGTTTCGGTCGAGGCCCACGAGGTCGCAATTCAGCGCATGATCGCGGCGGGCGCGAACATGATGACCTGGATGGCGCTGGCGGCCGAATGGCAGCGCGACTGGGCCAGGACCGATCAAGCTGCCGCGCTGACGGAGGTGATCACGCAGCATGCCGGCGGCAGCGGAATCGCGTTCCTGTGGGAGCAGCAGCTGCTCAACACGCCTGTCCCAGGCAACGCCAGGTGATCTGCAAGGTGATCTGCAAGGTGATCTGAGCGGGTGCGTAGGGTGGATTTGCCCGCGGCTGCGCGAAAGCAGGCCGTTGGCGTAGTTTGTCATCGCGCCGGGGGATGGCCGATTACGGTTCGCCAATCCACCCTACAAATTCCGCGACAGCTTCTCGAACTTCTTCATCAGCCGCTCGCGCTTGAGCCGCGACAGCCGCTGGATCCAGAACATGCCGTCGAGCTGGTCGATCTCGTGCTGGTGGCAGACGGCGCGCAAGGCGTCCGACTCCTCGCTGTGCATGTTGCCGTCGAGATCCCGATAGCTGATACGCACGCGGGCGTGGCGTTGCACCTCGTCATTGACGCCGGGCATCGAGACGCTGCCCTCGCGGTGCATGATAATCTCGGGTGAGGCCCACTCGATCTCCGGGTTGACGTAGGTCTGCGGGCCGTCCTTGGCGTCGAGCTCGAGCACGACGACGCGCAAGGGGACGCCGATATGCGGCGCCGTGATGCCGATGCCGGGCGCGGCGCGCATGGTCTCGAGCAGATCGTTCGCGAGCTCGCGCAGCGTTGCATCGAACGCGGTGACGGGGCGGGCCGGCATCGCGAGCCGGCGGTCGGGATAGCGGACGATCGGGCGAATGGTCATGCTGGCTCCTAGCACTCACGGATGGTTGAAGCATCCCGTTCTTGACGCCCTACCAACTGGAAGGTAGCTAGGGGCCATGACCAACGTTTCCTCGACTGCCGACGACATCCTGGCCTGCGCGCGCAGCTTGATCATCGCGGGCGGCTATAACGGCTTCAGCTACGCAGACGTGGCCGAGGTTGTCGGCATCCGCAAGCCAAGCATCCACCACCATTTCGCCAGCAAGGTCGATCTGGTCCGCACCCTCGTGTCGCGCTACCGCGCCGAAGCCGAGGCGGGACTGTCCGCGCTCGAGCGCAATGTCCCTGATCCGCGCGGCCAGCTCGAAAACTATGTCGCGTACTGGAAGGCGTGCATCAATGATGCGACGGCGCCGTTCTGCGTCTGCGCGCTGCTGGCCAGCGAGCTTCCGATCCTGCCGGAGGAGGTTGCGCTCGAAGTCCGCGCGCACTTCCGCTCCTTGGCTTCCTGGCTGACGGCCGTCATGGAGCGCGGCAAGCGGAAAGGGCAATTCAAACTCTCCGGCACAGCCCGGGTCGAGGCCGAAGGATTCATGGCGACCATTCACGGCGCCATGCTGTCGGCGCGTGCCTATGGCGATCCAAAGATGTTCGGTGTGATCACCACCCCGCTGCTGGACCGGCTGTCCAACAAACACTGAGAGACATCAGCGAGACGATGGCGACAGCCCGCAAGCGGGCTGGAGCGAAGTCGGTTTCGTTGTGTGTATGTAAACTACCAACTAGTAGGTATAGGAGAGAGACTGTGATGGCGCGATATCAATTGGATCCGGTTCATACCGACCGCGAGCGATGGCTGAAGCAATACTACTTCGTGCGAGCGGCATTCTCGGTTGCCTGGGTCGCTGCTGCGTTTGCCGCCGGGGCTTCTTCTCCGGTGATCGCCGGCGCCTTGCTCGTCCTCTATCCCGCATGGGACGCCGCAGCCAATTTCGCGGACGCGCTTCGCAGCGGTGGGCTCGCTCAAAGCCGCACGCAGGCTCTGAACGTCGTGGTCAGCCTGGCGACCACCGTCGCGGTGCTTGTGACCTTGCAGATGGGCATGAACCGGGTGCTCGGAATCTTCGGGGCCTGGGCGATCCTGTCGGGATTGCTCCAAGTCGGAACGGCCATCCGCCGCTGGCGGAGTCTTGGCGCGCAATGGGTCATGGTGCTCAGCGGTGGCCAGTCGGCTCTCGCAGGCGGGTTCTTCATCTTTCAGGCCACGATGCCCGCGGTTCCCTCGATCGCGAATGTCGCGGGCTATGCCGGCGTTGGTGCGCTCTACTTCCTGGTCTCGGCGGTCTGGCTCACAGTCGGCGAGTGGCGGCGCGGCGTGGCTGTTTGAAGCCTTGTTCGCGGGGATGAAATCAATAGCGGCGGGATGATGCGATAATGCAGGTGTTTTGCCCGACGAGTCAAACGGCGAGTCTTCCTTCGCACCGCAAAGAGCTGTGCTGTAAGTCCTTGATCCCAAAGCGCCCGGCTACTGTGCATGGGGTTGTTTTCGCGTTTTTTGTTTGGCAGGTCACAAAAGCGTGCCGCAAAAACTTGCGTCGGCCTGTCGGCTCACCATGTTCCCATTCGTCTTCCACCCAGACAGACCTGACGGGAGACCAAAATGAACTCTTCCTCCTATCGCTGGGTGATCGTCGCCGCGGGCGGCTTGCTCGGCTGCGTCGCCATCGGCGGCATGTTTTCGCTGCCGGTGTTCCTGCAGCCGATCGCAAAGGACACCGGCTGGTCCGTGACCGGCATCTCCAGCGCGATGACGATCGGCTTTCTGGCAATGGCCTGCACCAGCATGGCCTGGGGCACGCTGACGGACCGGTTCGGGCCGCGGCTGGTCGTGCTGACGGGATCGACAGTGCTGACCGTGAGCCTGTTCGCGGCGAGCCACGCCACCTCGCTATTGGCGTTTCAGTTCGTCTTTGGCCTTCTGGTCGGGGCCTCCTGTGCCGCGATCTTCGCGCCGATGATGGCGACCGTGACCGGCTGGTTCGACACCCATCGCAGCCTCGCGGTCTCGCTGGTGTCAGCCGGCATGGGCATGGCGCCGATGACGATGGCGCCGCTCGCGGCCTGGCTCGTCTCCGGCCATGACTGGCGCACCTCGATGCAGATCGTGGCGCTGGTGGTCGGCGCCATCATGATCCCGGTCTCGTTCCTGGTGCGCCGCCCGCCGGCGCTCGCGCACGCCATGGCCGCGCCCACGGGTGAGGGCGCCGTGCACGGTGAGATGTCGATGGGAGAGGCGCTGCGCTCGCCGCAATTCCTGATCCTGCTCGCGACCAATTTCTTCTGCTGCGCCACCCATTCCGGCCCGATCATCCACACTGTCAGCTATGCCGTGAGCTGCGGCATCCCGCTGGTCGCGGCGGTGACGATCTACAGCATCGAGGGCTTTGCCGGCCTTGGCGGACGCATCGCCTTCGGCCTGATGGGTGACCGCTTCGGCGCCAAGCGCGTGCTGGTCTCGGGCCTGCTGTTGCAGGCGTTCGGCGCACTGGCCTATGTCTTCGCGCACCAGCTCACGACATTCTATGCGGTCGGGGCTGTCTTCGGCTTCATCTATGCCGGCACCATGCCGCTCTACGCCGTGCTGATCCGCGAAAATTTCCCGCTCAAGATGATGGGCACCGTGATCGGCGGCACCGCCATGGCCGGCAGTCTCGGCATGGCCACGGGCCCGCTCGCCGGCGGCCTGATCTACGATGCGTTCTCGAGCTACGCTTGGCTCTATATCGCTTCCTGGGCGATGGGCCTCGGCGCCTTCCTGATGGCGATGAATTTCAAGCCGTTTCCGAAGCCGCGAGCGGAGTTGGCGCCGGCAGCAGCGTAAGCAGGTTCATCGAGGCGCAGCGCTAGAGCTGCGCCTCGATCGCTCCCTTGTCGATGATGGACCACACGTGCCGTATTTTTCCGTCGCGAAATTGATAGAACACGTTTTCGCAGAATGACACGCGCCTGCCGTTCACATCCAGCCCCAGAAACTTTCCAGCCGGCGTGCAATCGAACTTCAATCGGGAGGCGATCTGAGGCGGATCGCAGACCAGCAGCTCGATGTTGAAATGCAGATCCGGAATTGCGCGAAAATCCTGCTCCAGCATGGCGCGATAGCCGGACAGTCCGAACGGTCGCGCATTGTGGGCGACGTCATCGTGGACGAACTGTCCAAGCGCGAGCCAATCCTGCCGGTTCAGGCAGGCGATGTAGTCGCGGTAAATGTCGGCGAGGTCGGACCTGGTCATGGCGTTGCTCCTGCGGCTCCGGCCATAACGCGGCAACGGGAGAAAAGGCGCCGGCGCTTACAGACGTTTTTCGAAGAACAGGTCCGGGTAGGGGTCGTCATTGAAGCGGGGGATCTCGCTCCAGCCGCTTCGTCGGTAGAGCTGGCCGGCCTCCGCCAGCGCGCTGTTGGTGTCGAGCCGCAGCAGCTTGATGCCGAGCCCGCGCGCGACATCCTCGGTCATATCCATCAGCCGCCGGCCGAGCCGCAATCCGCGCGCAGCCGGTGCGACCCACAAACGCTTGATCTCGGCATAGCCGTGATCCGTGCCCTTGAGCCCGACGCAGCCGACCGGCAGCGTGTCCGACATCGCGACGATGAACGTGCCGCGCGGGCGGCGCATATCCTTGGCGTCGGGATCCCGCGACAGCGAGACATCAAAGCCCTGCTTGAAGCGGCGGCCGAGCTCGCCATAATATTCGCCAAGACAATAGCGGGCCTGCTCGCTCCGCGGATCGATCTCGTCCAGTGTGACGCGCTCGCGCGTCAATGCGCAAGCAATCAAATCCATCGCCGCCAGCAGCGCCTCGCGCTGCGAATGCTGGGCGAGGAAGCCCTCCGCCTGCGTATTCGACAGCGCCTCATAGGCCGCGAACTCGCGCCGGCCCGCACGTGTCAACGTCGCCACGCGGCGGCGCGCATCGTCCTCATGCGCATTGGTCTCGACCAGCCCTTCGTCCTCGAGGCTGCGGAGCAGGCGGCTCATCAGGCCGGAATCGAGGCCGAGATAGTCGCGAATCTCGGCCACCTCCGAACGTCCATGCCCGATCGCGTTGAGCACGCGCGCCGTCCCCAGTGGCCGCCCGCGCCCCAGGAACGACGTGTCGAGCGCGCCGACAGCGGACGTGACGGCGCGATTGAAGCGGCGGACGCGTGAAACAGGGTCGAGCACGATGTCTGACTTTAGTCAGGCATATCATCGATGTCAATCAGCGCAGGCTTTCGCTTCACCAGCAGCTGCGCTTCAGTCGAGATCCAGCGCCTTGCGGGATTTCCGCGTGAGTTTCGCGGCGACCATCGCGTGCGCCTGCGCCAGATAGGCCGTGAGCTCGGCGTCCGGCAGCGCATTGTTGCCGACGAGCTGCACCCATTTGGCGCGCGCCAGATACGGCGCCGGCCGCGCAAGGCCGTGCTCGATCAGCATGGCATAGGCCATGTTCGAGACCTTGAACATGTAGCCCCCGGAGCGCGCGGCAAAGCCGCCGCCGAGTGCGAACATCTTGCCGCCGACCTTGAACACCGAGGTGCCCTCCCACTGCACCACTTTGGTGACGGCGGGCAGGCGCAGGCAGCGTGTTTCGAAAGTTTTGGGAGTCATCGCCCGAGCGATAGCACAGCGCCCGCGACTTGCAACGCCCGCAACGTCGGAGCGCCACGGCGTGCCGCACCGCATCCGGGACACGAGAGGAACGACCCTACTTGTATCGTGCCGTCCGATCCCCCACACTCCCCACCACTCAGTCAGTCATAGGAATAAGAACATGGCTCGCGTTCGCTGTATCACCGAGATGGGTATGGGCGTCGACGTCCATGGCAGGGACGCCACAAAGGCGGCGAGGCGTGCCGTCTCTGATGCCATCAGGCATTCGAGCCTCGGCTTCTTCCGGATGATCGACAAGACCGCGAACGACATGTTCGTGGACGTCACGATCGCGGTGCCGAATCCGGAAAGCGTCGACAAGGATGCGGTCGCGAAGGAACTGCCTTACGGCACTGTCACCGTCAACGCGGTGAAGGGCGGGCTGGAGATTCCGTCGGCACCGGAACAGGGCAACGACCCCATCCTCATCGCCAATGCCGCCGTCATCGTCAGCTTCGAGAAGGAGTGAAACGGTGTCCGACGGTGACGAGACGCTGCTGGATCGCCCGATCTGGAGCGCGCTGACGACCAGCCACAAACATCTGGCCGAAGGTGGCCCGCGAGCATTGCGCTACCCGGTGGACGTGACGCCCTTTGCCGACATGGTCGACATGTCCGCGGCGAGCTTTGCCGCGCTCCGTGATCTCCTGTCGGGCTCGCAGGTCGCCGCACTGTTCACACCGGAGGCCGTCGACGTTCCCGCCGGGTTCAAGGTCGTGGTGGCCGGACCCGGCGAGCAGATGATCGGCTCGCCGGCCGACAGTCCGCTTCGCGATGCCGAGATCGTTCGGCTGGGGGCGGCCGACGTTCCCGCCATGATGGCGCTGACGGAGTTGACCAAGCCCGGTCCATTCGCGCGGCGCACCCATGAACTCGGGACGTTTCTGGGCATCCGCGCCGGCGGCGAATTGGTCGCGATGGCCGGCGAGCGCATGAAGCCGGGCAATTTCGTCGAGATGACAGCCGTCTGCGTCCACCCCGACCATCGCGGGCGGGGCTACGCGCAGGCGCTGCTGGCGGCGGTCGCGCGCCAGATCGAGGCACGCGGCGAAATTCCGTTCCTGCACGTGTTCTCGAGCAACTCTTCGGCCATCGCTCTGTACCAGCGGCAGGGGATGCGGATTCGGCGCCGCCTGCACGTCACCGCGTTCATGAAGCAGGAATAAGCCGCGCCGTCCGATCAGGCTTCTCATCCGGCGAATTCACGCTATATCGATCCCAACCATCATTGGGGGAAGCACATGGACGCCAGAACGCCTGATTTTTCCGCCACGCGGACGGCAATGCAGCGTTACGTCGATCAGGAGATCATTCCCGGTGCGTCCTGGGCGGTACTGCGGGGCCACGAGGTCGTCGATCAGCAGTGCGTCGGTTTCGCCGATCGCGAGGCGAGCACCGCGCTGCGGCCCGATCACATTTTTCGCGCGTTTTCCAACACCAAGATATTCGTCACCTGCGCGATCATGCTGCTGGTCGAGGAAGGCCGCATCGGGCTCGACGACGTTGTCGAGAAATTCCTGCCGCAACTCGGCAATCGCAAGGTTCTGAAGCCCGGCGCTTTGAGCCTTGCCGACGTCGAGCCGGCGAAAAGCCCGATCACGATCCGGCAGCTTCTGACCCATACCTCCGGCCTCAGCTACGGCATCTTCGATCCCGGTACGGTGCTGTTCAAAGGCTATAACGAGGCGCGCGTTCTCAATCCGTTGACGCCGCTGACCGGCATGATCGACCAGCTCGCCGAGCTGCCGCTGTCCTTTCATCCCGGCGCGTCCTGGGAATATTCGGTGGCGACCGACGTGCTTGGGCGTGTCGTGGAGGTCGTCTCGGGCAAGCCGCTCGACGCCGTCCTCAAGGCGCGCATTTTCGAGCCGCTCGGCATGACCGACACCGGCTTCCACGTGCCGGACGCGCAGCAGGGCAGGCTGGTCGCACTCTACAACGGCGCGGATGTCCTCGATCCCATGAAGCCCGGCCTGACCCGGGCCGACGACCTGCCTTATCCGCAGGCCTATCGGCGGCAATTCCCGCGGCTGTCGGGCGGCGGCGGACTGGTCTCGACCTTGCCCGACATGCTTGCTTTGGTCCGCGCGCTGCTCCCGGGCTCGGATGCGCTGCTGAAGCCGGAGACGCTGCGGCTGATGATGACGAACCAGCTGCCCGCGGGCGAGAACATCCGCTTCGCCAATCTCGGCCCGATCCCCGGCAAGGGCTTTGGCCTCGGCGGCGCCGTCACCTTCGCGCCGATGCCGTTCGATCCTCCGAATTCGACCGGCGAATTCCAGTGGGGCGGCCTTGCCGGCACCCATTGGTGGATCTGCCCGCAGGCCAATACCGCCGGCGTGCTGATGGCGCAGCGCTACATGGGCTTCTGGAATCCGTTCTTCTTCGAATTCAAGCGTCTGGCCTATCAGGCCGTCGGAGGCTGATCGCGAAAAGAATTGCACGTTGCCGCGAATCCTTTCTGGTCGTCGCGCCCTCTCTTGACGGTCGAGGCATTTTGCTTCGGCTTATGTCGGAGGATGTGATGGCATTTTACAGGAAGAACATCGGGAGCCTGCATCAGGCCGTGCGGATCGCCTTTGGCGTCGCGGTGGCCGTCGCGGCATTCGTGTACCTGACCGGCGCCGCGGCGTGGCTCGTTGCGCTCGGCGGCGGCAGCTTCGCACTGACCGGCCTCGTCGGCTATTGTCCGATGTGCGCGATGGCCGGCATCGGAAGGGGAGGCGTGTCGTGAGCGCCGCTGTGATCTCGCCGGACCTGTTCGAGGCCGCGCGCCTCGGCGATCCCCAGGCGATCGCGTCTCTGCTCGAGACGGCGCAACCGAACATCCGCCGCTATGCCCGCGCCACCTGTCGCAGCTCGGCGGATGCCGAGGATGCGACGCAGGAGGCGCTATGGATCCTGTTTCGCCATGTCGGCACGATCCGCTCGTGGCTGGCGTTTTCGGCCTGGCTGTTCAGTGTGGTCCGCCGCGAATGCCTGCGGCTCGCCCGTAAGACAGGCCTCGCGCCGGCGATCGACGACGGAGAGGCGGAGGCGCTGCTGCTGTCGCGTCCTGAAGCCGATTTGCGGCTCGACGTCGCTGCGGCCTTCGAGGCACTGCCGCCGCACTACCGCGATGTCGCGCTGATGCGCGACGTCAAGGAAATGACCATCGACGAAATCGCCGTCGCACTCGGTGCGACCCGGCAGGCCGTGAAAGCACGCCTGCATCGCGCCCGCGCCCTGATGCGCGAATACCTGACGAGATGAGCCATGACCTGTTATCAAAGTCCTGACGATCTGAAATCCATCCCGGCCTTCGTGGCGCTCGCGCCGGTCGAGGCCAACGCGTTCCTTGCGTTCAACCACGCGGTCGAGCGCAAGGACGGATTGATTCCGCCAAAATATCGCGAGCTGATCTCGCTCGCGGTCGCGCTCACCACGCAATGCGCCTATTGCCTCGATGTGCACACGGCGCAGGCGGCGAAGGCCGGTGTAACGCGCGAAGAAATCGCGGAAGCCGCGCTGATTGCGGCGGCGGTTCGCGCCGGCGGCACGCTCGGCCACGCGTTGCTGGCGCAACGCCTGTTCGAGCAGCACCGGAGCGAGGAACCGGGATAGAGGAGCGGGCGGATATCCGTCAGGGATCAGGAAATTGCCAAACTATCTCGGCCTTGACGGATTTCGCTTCGGCTGGGTCGCCGCCTGGATTGACGAGTGCGGCGATCACGGGTTCGACTATTCGCCGGGTCTCGCGCGGCTGCTTGCGCTGCCGCATGCCCGGGCGATGATCGACATGCCGATCGGATTGAAATGGAGCGGATATCGCATCTGCGATTTGCGCGCGCGCGAGCTGGTCGGTCCTGCCGTGTTTCTCGGCGCGCGCCGCGACCTCTGGAAATTTGCCGACATGGCCGCAGCTAACCGTCACTACTGGGAGTGCGAGGGCAAGGGCAGGGGCGTGTCAGCGCAGCTCTGGAACATCAGGGACAAGATCAGGGACGCCGACGAGATCATGACGCCGACGCGGCAGACGACGATCGGCGAAGCGCATCCGGAATTGATTTTCTGGAATCTCGCTGGGCGGGTCCGTCTTGCACGGAAGACATCGCCGGAGGGCCGCGAGCAGCGCATTGCACTCCTGGAGCAGCACGGCTTCGCGCGTTTGCCGAAATGGCTGAAGCAACGACACGGCACCGGCGTCGGCCGCGACGACCTCATCGACGCCTGTGCCTGCGCGGTCGCGGCGCGCGACAGCACGCAGCGGTTCGGCGGGGAGGAGACCGACCCGCAGGGCTTGCGGATGGAGATCAATTATTGAGGCTGCCGGGGTGCGAGGGACCGGGAAAAAGCTGCAATTTATTTGAAGCTTGCAGGAACAGACGACGGCCCGCCCGCGTTCCTCGTGCGACCGAACACGGAGAAGCTCGTCCGATGAGGGATGCCAGTCAGTTCGCGACCGCGATGCTTGCGCTCGTCTTCACCGGAGCACTGCTCGTCACCGGCCAGCTCTTCATCGAGCAACGCGCACAGCGCGATGTGATGCACGCCACCAACCATTTGCTGCGGCCGTTGTGACCTGTGCGGGAAAATGATCTGACCACTCGACCTTGCGTCGTTCGTCCGCTGGCCTAGACTAGGCGGCATCTCATGAACGAAGCCGGGGTCCTGATGTCCGATCTGTCCGCCTTTCCCGTCACCAAGCGCTGGCCGGCCAAGCACCCGGAGCTGCTCCAGCTCTATTCGCTGCCGACGCCGAACGGCGTCAAGGTTTCGATCATGCTGGAAGAGATCGGGCTTCCCTACGAAGTCCATCTCGTCGATTTCGGCAAGGACGATCAGAAGACGCCGGAGTTCCTCTCGCTCAATCCGAACGGCAAGATCCCGGCGATCCTCGATCCCGATGGTCCGGGCGGCAGGCCGCTGCCGCTGTTCGAATCCGGGGCGATCCTGCAATACCTCGCGGAGAAGACCGGCAAGCTGCTGCCGCAGGATGCCACGCGCCGTTACCAGGCCATCCAGTGGCTGCATTTCCAGATGGGCGGCATCGGGCCGATGTTCGGCCAGGTCGGCTTTTTCCACAAATTCGCCGGCAAGGATTTCGAGGACAAGCGGCCGCTCGAGCGCTATGTGGGTGAGGCCAAGCGGCTGCTCGGGGTGATGGAGATGCATCTTGCCGGCCGGCAATGGTTCATGGACGACGACTACACCATCGCCGACATCTCCATGCTCGGCTGGGTGCGCAATCTCATTGGTTTCTACGGCGCCGGCGATCTTGTCGCGTTCAGCCAGTTCAAATCCGTCGCCGCCTGGCTCGAACGCGGGCTGGCGCGCCCGGCGGTCGAGCGCGGGTTCAACATTCCGAAGCGGCCGTAAGATCAGGTTAGCGCCTTGTGGGTCATGTAGAGGGCCATCAGCAGGATGACGGCGATCATGACCCGGCGCAGCACCGATTTGCTGACGCGATTGGCTCCGCGCGCACCGAGATCAGTGCCGACCCAGAGGCCGGCAAGAATGCCGATGATGGCGGGCCAGCCGACCATGAGTCCCTTGCTCCAGTAGATCCCGGCGGCCGGAACATTGGTCGGGATGACCGAGAAGACGAGGCTGACGAGCTGCGCCTGGTGCTGCGGCACCCGCAGGCCCGCCGCGAGCCCGACAGTGATCGCCAGCCCGCCGCCGATGCCCATGAAGCCGGAGGAAAATCCGGCAAGCATGCCGATCAGGAGCAGCGGCAGCCAGGGCAGCTTGTCTCGGTCGCCGGTCTTATTGTTTTCCTCCTCGCGGTCGCGGCGCAGGATCAGGAGAGCGATCAGCGCGACGAGATGAACGACGTAGGTCCATTGCAACACCGAGTCGGAGACTGCGGCCGCAGCGTAGCCGCCGCCGGCACCGCCGAACAGAAATCCGATGCCGATCCAGACGATCCACAGCAACGGGCTGCGATTGCCGCTCTGCCAATAGCGGCGAACGCCCGCGAGTCCGGTCGGCGGAACCTGCGTGATCAGCGACGTCCCCTGGGCGACGTGTTGCTCGGCGCCGAGCAGCAGCACGCTGAAGATCACGAGACCGCCCCCGGGACTCGTGCCCATGAAGCCCGATGTCAGCCCGCCGATGAGGCCGACCCCAATGCCTGCGAGCAGGTCATGGATCCATGACATCGCTCAGCTCCTCGTCCGTCGCTTGACGTCGGCCTTCGTGGTGCGAAATCCATCGATTACGCCGGTCACGGCCGCCATGCAGGCCTCGATGTCAAAATCCTGGCCCCAGCATTTTTGCAGCACAAAGCCCTGGAAGATCGCGATCAGCACGCGCGCGATCGCTTCCGCACCGAGATCGCGCTTGATGAGGCCGTCATGCTGGCCGCGCTCGACCAGCGCGACAATCAGGGCGCGCGGCATGTCGATGCCTTCTACGATGCTGGTGCGGACGCGGCGGTTGCGCAGGGCCTCGGCCCAGCCGTGGATGCCGACACGGCGGCGCGCTTCGCCGGTGGGGTCGGTGAGCCATTGCGCGTAAACGCCGACCAGCGCGTGAAGTCCTTCGATCGGATCGCCCGACCCTTGCGCGACCGAGTTGAGCACGGCCTCGCGCCGGTGCCGGTCGTCGGCGAGTGCCTCGATCAGATCGTCCTTGCTCTGGAAGTAGAGATAGACCGCACCATGGCTCAGCCCCGACCGTTTGACGATGTCGGCCATCCCGGTCTGGTGAAAACCGTCCTCGGCGAAGCAGGCGAGGGCGGCTTCGAGAATCTGCTGCCGCCGGCCTTCACGTTGCTTGTCGCTGATCTTGGGCATCCGGCTATCCATAAATAACTGACAGGTCGATCGTTTTATTCGTTCTTCGGACAAGGCAGCCCAAAACGCTAGTTGAAAATAAAAAACGATCAGTCAGTCATTTATATTATTAAAGAAGATCCCGGTCAACCCCCGACGCCCGGGCCGGGAAACAGGAGAGCTGAACCGTTAAAAGGGGCGTCGCCGGCGGCCAGGAACCGTCCTTTGAGCGCGCGGTGCTAGAACAGCCGTCCGCCGTTTGGCACAGGCTTGCTTGGCTGCACCAGAACGACCTTGCCGTCGGCATCGGGGAAACCGAGGGTCAGCACCTCCGAGACAACAGGGCCGATCTGGCGCGGCGGGAAATTCACGACCGCAGCAACCTGTTGGCCCACCAGCGTTTCAAGCGGATGGTTCTCGGTGATCTGCGCAGAGCTCTTGCGCACGCCGATCGCGGGGCCGAAGTCGATCCACAGCCGCCAAGCCGGCTTGCGCGCCTCCGGGAACGGCTTTGCATCGACGATGGTGCCGACGCGGATATCGACCGCGAGAAAAGTGTCGAAGTCGATGGTCGGCGACGCAGTCGCGCCTGGATCGTGGGTGACGTGCATGGAGTGTCCATTCCAAGAGATGGCATCGTTCGCAATATTGTCGCGCGAACCGGAGTTGCGTACAACGCCTTGGGATCACGACACGACGGATGCGCGAGGAACGTTTTGCCCAACATCATCTACGGCATCAAGAACTGCGACACCATGAAGAAGGCACGCGCCTGGCTCGACACCCATGGTGTCGCCTACACGTTTCACGACTACAAGGCGACGGGGGTGGATAAGGACAAGCTCAAGCAGTGGAGCGACAAGGTCGGTTGGGAGACGCTGCTCAATCGCGCCGGAACGACCTTCAAGAAGCTGCCCGATGCCGACAAGGAAGGCCTTTCGGAGAAAAAGGCGCAGGCGTTGATGCTAGCGCAACCATCGATGATCAAGAGGCCGGTGCTTGAAGTTGGCGGCAAGCTGCTGGTCGGCTTCAAGCCGGACGTCTATGCCAAGGAAGTCACGACCAAGTAAGTCACGACCAAGGAAGCCGCCGCCAAATCGCGCTGACCCGCTAGTTCAGCTCGATGATCTCGGTGGGAACACCGGAGCCCTGCTGGTCTGTGAACTCGACCAGCTCGGCCGGCGCGATGCGGCCTGGGGTGCGGTGGAACAGGTCCCGGTCGATCACCGCGCGCAATCTCGGGCGCGGCAGCGCGTCATTTCCGCGCATCAGATTCTTGATCTCGAAGCCGCCGTCCTCGCAGAAGGTCTTGAGCGACGCGATGATGTGACAGACCTTGCCGTCGGTCTGGAACGGCAGCAGCAGGCGCTCATAGGCGACGATACGGCCGTAGAGGTCATCGATGTCGGCAACGCTGTAGACAGGCAGCCCGCGCGCCACGCATTCATGATAGACCGGCATCACCAGGGGCGCGAGACGCGGTCCGATATAGTCGTCGAGCAGAGCGCCCTTGCCGGTGTGTCCATAGGCGCGCGAGATGCGCGTACCTTCGCTCTGAATGGTGAGACGCGGCGTCGGCGTCGACATGTCCACCGTATAATAGATCAGATCGGAGAGCTCTTCCTCGAGCCGCGCAGGCTGGTACTCCCAGATCGCCGGGGCCGTCTGCTGGCGCGCATAGAGCCGCAGCCACGTGTTCAGGAGATCACGCTGCCTGATCGATTTCACCACGGAAGGAGCGGCGCTTGCAAAATCCAAGACAATATTCCCGGCGAATAGAAATTCCGGACGCATGAAACCCGCGCATTATCCTCGCTGCGGGAAAATTTTCCATGAAGGCTGGCGCATGGGACGAAAGACCGTTAACGACGGCTTGATGACCGGCGCTTTGCGAACCGGGAAGCCGGGCAGGCGCGACATCAAAACACGTCCGACTAAGGGAGCATAAGTCTCCCGGCCGGAGGCCTGACCTGCTCAGCTTTCCGCCTTGCCTAACCCCCGTCACCTCCGGCATATTCCGCGCCCGGAGGCGGCGTTCCGGATGGGCTCCAGGGAGTGGCTCCAAGGCCTCCGGAAAGCCGAAGCAACAAGGATAGCCACGCGCGTTGTGCGGGCAGGGGGAAAACTGTTTGGCCGATGAGTTCATTCTCGAAACGGAAGGCTTGACCAAGGAGTTCGCGGGCTTCTTCGCCGTCCGCGACGTTGCGCTCAAGGTTCGCCGTGGGAGCATTCACGCGTTGATCGGCCCGAACGGCGCCGGCAAGACGACGTGCTTCAACCTTCTGACCAAGTTCCTCAAACCGTCTGCCGGAAAAATCCTGTACAAGGGACAGGACATCACCGCGATGGCGCCCGCCGACGTGGCCCGCCTGGGGCTGGTGCGCTCGTTCCAGATCTCGGCAGTATTCCCCCATCTCACCGCGCTGGAAAACGTCCGCGTCGCGCTTCAGCGCCAGCACGGCAGCTCTTTCGATTTCTGGCGCTCAAAGTCCGTGCTCAACCAGTTCAACGATCGCGCGCGCGAGCTGTTGAACGATGTCGGCCTCAGCGAGTTTTCCAATACGCCCGCGGTCGAGATGCCCTACGGGCGCAAGCGTGCACTGGAGATCGCAACCACGCTCGCGCTCGACCCCGAGATGATGCTGCTGGACGAGCCGATGGCCGGCATGGGCCACGAGGACATCGACAAGATCGCGGCGCTGATCAAGCGCATCTCCGCGAAATACACCATCCTGATGGTCGAGCATAATCTGAGCGTCGTGGCCAATCTCTCCGACATCATCACCGTGTTGACGCGCGGACAGGTGCTCGCGCAGGGCCATTACAGCGAGCTCACCAAGGACGAACGCGTCAAGGAAGCCTATCTGGGAGCCGGTCATGGCTGAGACTGCAACGGCGGAAGCTCCCGCAAAGGCCGCGAGCGGCGGCAACCTCCTCCAGGTCCGCAACCTGGAAGCCTGGTACGGCGAGTCTCACATCCTGCACGGGATCAACTTCGACGTGAACGCGGGCGAGGTCGTCACCCTGCTCGGGCGCAACGGCGCCGGCAAGACCACCACGCTGAAGTCGATCATGGGCATCATCGGCAAGCGCACCGGCTCGGTGAAGTTCAACAACCAGGACATCATCCGCACGACCTCGGACAAGATCGCGCGGATGGGAATCGCGTTCTGCCCGGAGGAGCGTGGAATTTTCGCCAGCCTCGATGTCCGGGAGAACCTGCTGCTGCCGCCGGTGGTGCGTCCCGGCGGATTGCCGCTCGAGCAGATCTTCGATCTGTTTCCGAACCTCAAGGAACGGCTCAACAGCCAGGGAACCAAACTCTCCGGCGGCGAGCAGCAGATGCTTGCGATCGCGCGCATCCTGCGCACCGGCGCGAACTTCCTGATGCTGGACGAGCCGACCGAGGGTCTCGCGCCCGTCATCATCCAGCAGATCGGCCACACCATTGCGCGGCTCAAGAAAGAGGGGTTTACGATCCTTCTGGTCGAGCAGAACTTCCGGTTCGCATCCACCGTCGCCGACCGCTATTACGTGGTCGAGCACGGCAAGATCATTGACGGATTTTCCAATGCGGAGCTTGCCGCCAACATGGACAAGCTCCACACCTATCTCGGCGTCTAGAACTGCCAACAAAAAGATTCATAGGGAAGTAGCATGATGACAAAGTCGATTGCGTCGTTTCTGCTCGGCACGGCGCTGGCCGTGACCGCCACCGGTGCAGCTTTCGCGCAGGACAAGACCGTCAAGATCGGCGCGCTGTCCGATCAGTCCGGGCTCTATGCCGATCTCGGCGGACCGGGCTCGACGCTCGCCGCGCAGATGGCCATTGAAGATTCCGGCCTGGCTGCGAAGGGCTGGAAGATCGACATCATCTCCGGCGATCACCAGAACAAGCCCGACATCGGCACCGCCATCGCGCGGCAATGGTTCGACGTCGACAAGGTCGACGTCATCGTCGACGTGCCGAATTCCGGCGTGGCGCTCGCGGTCAACAACGTCATCAAGGAAAAGAACGGCGTCTATATCAACTCGGGCGCGGCGACCTCGGATTTGACCAACGCGCAGTGCTCGCCCAACACGGTGCACTGGACCTACGACACCTACATGCTGGCCCACACCACCGGCCAGGCGCTGGTGAAGGCCGGCGGCGACACCTGGTTCTTCCTGACCGCGGACTACGCCTTCGGCGCTGCGCTGGAGCGCGACACCACCGCTGTCGTGACCGCAAATGGCGGCAAGGTGGTCGGCGGCGTCAAGCACCCGCTCAACACGCCGGACTTCTCGTCCTTCCTGCTGCAGGCGCAGGCTTCTAAGGCCAAGATCATCGGCCTTGCCAATGCCGGTGGCGACACCACCAACACGATCAAGCAGGCGGCCGAGTTTGGCATCGTCAAGGGCGGCCAGAAGCTCGCGGCGCTGCTGCTGTTCCTCACCGACGTCAAGGCGATCGGGCTCGAGACCGCACAGGGCCTCAACTTCACCGAAACCTTCTACTGGGACATGAACGACCAGACCCGGGCGTTCTCGAAGCGCTTCGCAGAGAAGATGAAGAACAACGCGCCGCCCACCATGGTGCAGGCCGGCGTCTATGCGGGCGTGCGTCACTATTTCAAGGCACTGGAAGCGCTCGGCGGCAACCCGCATGACGGCGCCAAGGTCGTCGAGAAGATGAAGTCGATGCCGACGGAAGACGATCTGTTCGGCAAGGGCGAGATCCAGCCCAACGGCCGCACCATCCACAATGCCTATCTGTTCGAGGTGAAGAAGCCCTCCGAGTCCAAGGGACCGTGGGATTTCTACAAGCTGGTCGGCACCGTGCCGGGCGACCAGGCCTTCACGCCGCTGTCCGAGAGCAAGTGCGCGCTGTTGAAGAAGTAAGATAACCGCCCGCAGGCCATCAGGCCTGCGGGCGACTTTCAGGGAACGCCGAAGGGACCGGGTGCGGGATCGATGCAGGCTCTTTACGCTCAGCTACTGGTGGGACTGATCAACGGCTCGTTCTACGCGCTGCTCAGTCTCGGGCTCGCCGTGATCTTCGGCATGCTCAACATCATCAATTTCGCCCATGGCGCGCTCTACATGATGGGCGCGTTCGTCGCCTACTTCCTGCTGAACATCGGCGGCATCAACTATTGGTGGGCGTTGCTGCTTGCCCCGATCATCGTCGGCATCTTCGGCATGATCCTGGAACGGACCATGCTGCAATGGCTGACGGGGCTCGATCATCTCTACGGCCTGCTCCTGACCTTCGGCATTGCGCTGATCGTGCAGGGCGTGTTCCAGAACTATTTCGGCTCCTCTGGCATGCCTTACGCCATTCCGGACCAGCTCAAGGGCGGCATGAATCTCGGTTTCATGTTCCTGCCCATCTATCGCGGCTGGGTCGTCATCTTCTCGCTGATCGTGTGTATTGCGACCTGGTTCCTGATCGAGAAGACGCGGCTCGGCGCCTATTTGCGTGCCGCGACTGAAAACCCGACGCTGGTGCGCGCCTTCGGCGTCAACGTGCCGCGCATGATCACGCTGACCTATGGTTTGGGTGTCGGCCTGGCCGCACTTGCCGGCGTGCTGTCGGCGCCGATCAACCAGGTGCGGCCGCTGATGGGCGCCGACCTGATCATCGTGGTGTTCGCGGTGGTCGTGATCGGCGGCATGGGATCGATCATGGGCTCCATCATCACCGGCTTCGCGCTCGGTGTGATCGAGGGCATGACCAAATATTTCTACCCCGAGGCCTCCAACACCGTCGTGTTCGTGCTGATGGTGCTGGTGCTCTTGGTGAAGCCAACGGGATTGACGGGAAGGGCGGCCTGATATGACAGCCTTGACGGACGACACGCTGCCGGTAACCCCGCGCTCGATCCGCGACGAGATGATCGTGTTCGTGGTGATGGCGCTGCTGCTGGCTTCGGTGCCATTCACGGGGGTCTACCCGTTCTTCGTGATGCAGGCGCTGTGCTTCGCGCTGCTCGCCTGCGCCTTCAACCTGCTGATCGGCTATGGCGGTTTGCTGTCCTTCGGCCATGCGATGTTCTTGGGCACGGCCGGCTATTGCAGCGCGCATGCGCTGAAGGTGTGGGCGTTGCCGCCGGAGCTCGGCATCCTCGTCGGAGTCGCCGGTGCCTTCGTGCTCTCGCTCATCACGGGCTATATCTCGATCCGCCGCCAGGGCATCTATTTCTCGATGATCACGCTGGCGCTGTCGCAGCTTCTGTACTTCATCTACCTCCAGGCCCCGTTCACCCATGGTGAAGATGGCATCCAGGGCATTCCGCAGGGACGCATGTTCGGCGTCTTCGATCTGACCAAGCCGACCGTGCTCTACTACGTGGTTCTGGTAGGCTTCCTCGCCGGCTTCCTGCTGATCTTCCGCATCATCAACTCGCCGTTCGGCGAGGTCCTCAAGGCGATCCGCGAGAACGAGCCGCGCGCGATCTCGCTGGGTTACCGCACCGATCAGTACAAGTTCCTGGCGTTCGTCTTATCGGGCACGCTGGCCGGCTTTGCCGGTGCGCTGAAAGTCTTCGTGGCGCAGAACGCCTCGCTCACCGACGTGCACTGGTCGATGTCAGGCGAAGTAGTGCTGATGACGCTGGTCGGCGGACTCGGAACCGTGTTCGGTCCCGTGGTCGGTGCCTTCGTGATCATCGCCATGCAGCAATATCTGGCGGGATTCGGCCAGTGGGTGACCGTGATCCAGGGCTCGATCTTCGTGATCTGCGTGCTGACCTTCCGCCGCGGCGTCATCGGCGAAATCGCGCATTACTTCCGGCGGTCGCTGTAAGTCATTGATATAATAGAAGATGCGGTGACGCGCGAAAGCGGTGGATGATCCGGCTCCACGGGCGTGAGGTGGCACGCGCGTGGATCGAAAATGGTCTATGACAGTTTCATGACGGCCCGCTTGGGCCAGGCCATCATCCAACCGGTAGTCTCTCTCCCATGATGCGATTGTTTCGCGCTTTCCTGCCCAAGGAAGAACGGTTCTTCGACCTGTTCGACCGCCACGCCCAGACCGTGATCCAGGGCTCGATCGCGCTCCAGAGCATGCTCAACGGGGGCGAGGAAACGCCGGTCTATTGCCAGCGCGTCAACCAGTTCGAGAACGATGCCGACAATATCACCCGTGAGGTGCTGACGGCGGTGCGCCGTACCTTCATCACCCCGTTCGACCGCGGCGACATCAAGAACCTGATCACCTCGATGGACGACGCCATCGACCAGATGCAGCAGACCGCCAAGGCGGTGATGCTGTTCGAGGTCCGCAGCTTCGAGCCGCCGATGCGGGAGATCGGCGCGCTTCTGATCGAATGCGCCAATCTGGTCGGCCGTGCGCTGCCGCTGATGCAGAAGATCGGCCAGAACGTGGCCATGCTGACCGCGATCACGGAAGAGCTGGGCAAGCTGGAAGGCCGCGTCGACGATCTCCATGATATCGGGCTGAAGGAACTGTTCCTCAAGCATCGCAACGGCAACGCGATGGATTTCATCGTCGGCGCAGAGATCTACGACCATCTTGAGAAAGTCGCCGACCGCTTCGACGACGTCGCGAACGAGATCAACAGCATCGTCATCGAGCAAGTTTAGGGCAGGGGACCGCGCCGTGGATGTTGCGTTGGGTCTTCCCGTCCTGGTCGGACTGATCGCCGTCGCGCTGCTGTTCGACTTCCTGAACGGCCTGCACGACGCCGCCAATTCGATCGCGACCATCGTCTCGACCCGCGTGCTGCGGCCGCAATACGCGGTGTTCTGGGCCGCGTTCTTCAACTTCGTCGCCTTCATGGTGTTCGGGCTGCACGTCGCCCAGACCATCGGCACCGGCATCATCGATCCCGCGATCGTGGATGCCCAGGTGATCTTCGCGGCGCTGGTCGGCGCCATCGTCTGGAACCTGGTGACATGGGCGCTCGGCATCCCATCGTCCTCGTCTCATGCATTGATCGGCGGCTTGTTTGGTGCAGGCGTAGCCAAAGCCGGCCTGTCGGCGGCGGTCTGGAGCGGATTGTCCAAGACGGTGATCGCCATCGTGCTGTCTCCGCTGGTCGGCTTCCTGCTCGCGATGGTGCTGGTCGCGATCGTCTCCTGGGCCTCGGTGCGCTCCACGCCGTTTGCCGTCGATCGCGCCTTCCGCATCCTGCAATTCGCCTCTGCCTCGCTCTATTCGCTCGGCCATGGCGGCAACGACGCGCAGAAGACCATGGGCATCATCGCGGTGCTGCTCTATTCGCAGGGCCAGCTCGGCGGCGAATTCTTCGTTCCCTTCTGGGTGGTGCTCTCGTGCCAGGCCGCGATGGCGATGGGGACGCTGATGGGCGGCTGGCGCATCGTTCGCACCATGGGCCTGCGCATCACCAAGCTGACCCCGATGCAGGGCTTTTGCGCCGAGACCGGCGGTGCCGCGACCCTGTTCATGGCGACCTTCCTCGGCGTTCCCGTCTCGACCACCCACACCATCACCGGCGCCATCGTCGGCGTTGGCGCCGCCCGCCGCCTCTCGGCGGTGCGCTGGAACGTCGCCAGCTCGATCGTCTATGCCTGGGTCATTACGATGCCGGCCTCGGCCATCGTCGCCGCGCTCTCCTGGTGGGCGGTCAAGATCTTCCTCAGGTAACCAGCTTCAGTCCGACAATCCCGGCGACGATCAGCCCGATGCTGGCGAGGCGGAACGCGGTGGCCGGCTCGCCGAACAGGATGATGCCGAGCGTCGCGGTACCGACCGCGCCGATGCCGGTCCAGACGGCATAAGCGGTTCCAATCGGCAGCGATTTGAGGGCGAGCCCGAGCAGGATGATGCTGCCGGCCATGGCCCCAAGCGTGAGGACTGACGGAACGAGCTTGGTGAACCCCTCGGTATATTTGAGGCCGATCGCCCAGGAGACCTCCAGCAGACCGGCGACGAACAGGATGCTCCAGGCCATGACGACCCTCCATTCAAGGCAGGGTCGTCCCCGCGACTGGTGTGCTGACAGGAACGGAAGACCGTCCCTCCCAACCTGATCCGAGCCGGATATGGGGCTGGCCGTCAGGCTCCGCAATCACCAGATGAGGCTTGATCAGGCCCATTTTCCCTGCCAAACGCTGCCGCAATGTCCGACATCGCCACCACAGCCGAATCGACGGCCCGTTCCTCGCTTGCCGCTGAAGTGTCGCGGCGGCGTACCTTTGCCATCATCTCGCATCCGGACGCAGGCAAGACCACGCTAACCGAAAAGCTGCTGCTGTTCGGCGGCGCCATCAATCTGGCCGGCCAGGTCAAGGCCAAGGGCGAGCGGCGCAACACGCGTTCGGACTGGATGAAGATCGAGCGCGAGCGCGGCATCTCGGTCGTGACCTCGGTCATGACCTTCGAGTTCGAAGGCCTCGTGTTCAACCTGCTGGACACGCCGGGCCACGAGGACTTTTCGGAAGACACCTATCGCACGCTCACGGCGGTCGATTCCGCGGTCATGGTGATCGACGCCGCCAAGGGCATCGAGGCGCGCACCCGAAAGCTGTTCGAGGTGTGTCGTCTTCGCGACATCCCGATCATCACCTTCATCAACAAGATGGATCGCGAGAGCCGCGACGTGTTCGAGCTCCTGGACGAGATCGAGAAGACGCTGGCGCTCGATACCACGCCGATGACCTGGCCTGTCGGCCGCGGCCGCGAGTTCCTCGGCACCTACGACGTCGTCAATGGCGGCGTGCGCCTGCTCGAAGGCGGCGGCGCCAAGACCGGCGCGGCGCAGCAGATCGAGATCGCCGAGCTCGCCAAGCTCAACGCCAATCTCGACGTGTCGGCGGTCAAGGACGAGCTCGAGCTCGTCACCGCGGCTTCAAAACCGTTCGAGCTCGAAGCGTTTCGCGAGGGCCATCTGACGCCGGTTTATTTCGGCAGCGCGCTGCGCAATTTCGGCGTCGGCGACCTGCTGCAAGGACTCGGCAAGTTCGCGCCCGAGCCGCGCGCGCAGGAGAGCGACCAGCGCAAGGTCGAAGCCACCGACCCGCGCATGAGCGCCTTCGTGTTCAAGATCCAGGCCAACATGGATCCCAACCACCGCGATCGCATCGCGTTTGCGCGGCTGTGCTCCGGCAAGCTGAGCCGCGGCATGAAGGCGAAGCTTGTGCGCACCGGCAAGAGCATGCCGCTGTCGAGCCCGCAATTCTTCTTCGCGCAGGACCGTTCGGTTGCGGACGAGGCCTATGCCGGCGACGTCGTCGGCATTCCCAATCACGGCACGCTGCGCATCGGCGACACGCTGACCGACGGTGAGGATTTCAACTTCGTCGGCGTGCCGAGCTTTGCGCCGGAAATCGTCCGCCGCGTGCGTCTTACGGATGCAATGAAGGCGAAGAAGCTGAAGGAAGCGCTTCAGCAGATGTCGGAAGAGGGCGTGGTGCAGGTGTTCCGCCCGCGCGACGGCGCGCCCGCGCTGGTTGGCGTCGTCGGCGCGCTGCAGCTCGACGTGCTCAAGGCGCGGCTGGATGCGGAATATTCCCTGCCGGTCGAATTCGAGGTCAGCGAGTTCCAGCTCGCGCGCTGGGTCTCCTCGGAGGATCGCAAGAAGCTCGATACCTTCATCGCGGCCAACACCTCGAGCATCGCCGACGATGTCGACGGCGATCCCGTCTATCTGGCGCGGAACGAGTTCTATCTCGGCTACACCAGGGAACGTGCCGAGGGCATCGAGTTCACCAACGTCAAAGACGTCAAGAAGAAGGGCTAGGGGCGTAGTTCAGTCCGCTCCTCACCCTCCGCCGTCATGCCCCGCGAAGGCGGGGCATCCAGTACGCCGCAGCCTCTCGGCTCAACCACAATCGCCTCTGGAATACTGGTTCGTCCGGTCAAGCCGGACGACGACACCTTGAACGCGCGCATGTGAACAGCCGCAGGCTTGACGTTGCCGGCGGCAATGCCACGTTCACCCATGTGGTCTTGCGAGTTCACTTCATGTGGCGCGGCATCCTTGTTTTCCTCCTGCTGGCGATCTCGATTGTTGCCGCCGACGCGCGGCCCCGGCAGATCAACCCAATTCCGTTTTCGCACGAGCCGTGCAGCGTGCTCGACGGACGGCCCTGCACGCCGTCCTACTGCAGCCCGCTCGAGCCTGGTCCCTGCATTCCCGAGATCGACTATCCCTACGGCCAGAACCTCCAGCTCACGATCCAAAGCGTGCCGGCGGAGGCCGATCGCGCCAAATACCAGAAGCCGGATCACGATCTCGATACGATCGGCGATCTCTTCGCCGAGCTGCGCACCTGCTGGTCGCCGCCAACGGACAATGCGCGCGCGGGCATGCAGATCGCCGTGCGTTTCAGCTTCAACAAATCGGGCGGCCTGATCGGCCCGCCGCGCCTGACCTTTGCGACCGCGGGCGTCCCCGCCGAGACAAGAACCACCTACCTCAATGCGATCAATTCATCGTTGAAAGCCTGCCTGCCGCTGAAATTCACCGGCGGGCTTGGCGGTGCCCTCGCCGGGCGACCGATCGCGATCCGGTATGTCGACAATCGCGAGATCCGTAACTAGCGCATCAGTTGCGACCCGCGGCCAATCGATGATACGCCATGGGTTGGGGCGCTGGTTGAGGGGAGAATCTCGTGGGTCTGCTGGTTATGATCCTGGGGCTTGCGCTGTTTTTTGCGGCGCATATGTTCACGACGAAACGCGATGCACGCGCGCAGGCCATCGCGAGACTGGGCGAGGGGACCTACAAGATCCTCTATTCGCTTGCCTCGATCGCAGGGCTCGCACTGATCATCTGGGGCTTCGCGCATTATCGTGCGACGGGCTGGATCGACGTCTGGTATCCGCCGAAGGCGCTGAAGCACATCACGCTCGCGCTGATGCTGCCCGCGGTCATCCTGGTGGTTGCGTCCTATCTGCGCGGCCGCATCTATGCGACGCTGAAGCATCCGATGCTGGCCGGCATCAAGCTGTGGGCGGCGGCGCATCTTCTGGCCAATGGCGATCTCGGCTCCATAATCCTGTTCGGCTCCTTCCTGGGCTGGGCGGTGTATGATCGCATCACGCTGAAGCGTCGCACCGATGGTGGCGGTCCGCCGATTCCAGTCGGCGGCGTCACCAACGATCTGATCGCGGTCGTGGTTGGAATCGTCGCATATCTGGCGCTGGCGTTTGCGTTCCATCCCGTCGTGATCGGCGTTCCCGTGATGGGCGGCTAGCCGATCAGCACAAGACAGGACTGCATGCCCATGCGCGGAAGGTAACGAGAGCAACAAAGCCAAGGCATTCCGATGGACTGGTCGCATTCTCAGATCCCGCCAATGCGGTTCGAGGCGCGCTTCGGCGATCGGGTCGTGCCGGCATTTTGCGATCGGCCGTCGAGCCTGTGGGCGATGATCGCGGACGCCTGCGCCCGCAATCCCGACGGCGAAGCACTGATCGCAGGCCATGTCCGTCTCAGCTGGCGGAAGGCCGCGGAGCAGGCTGCGCGGATCGCGACGGGATTTCGCAAGCTCGGATTGCAGCGCGGCGATCGTGTCGCGATCCTGCTCGGCAACCGCGTCGAATTCCCGCTGCTGCTGTTTGCTGCCGCGCACGAGGGGCTTGTCACGGTGCTGCTCAGCACGCGTCAGCAGAAGCCGGAAATCGCCTATGTCCTCGGCGATTGCGGCGCGAAGCTATTGATCCACGAGGCGGCGCTCGCGGCGCGTCTGCCGGACGCGCTGGATGTGCCCGACATAATCCACCGCATAGCCGTCGACGACGATCCGGCTTTGTCGCGCTTCGCGGCGCTGGCAGACAACGCACCGGCCCCGGCGGCGGTCGAGACCAGCGAGGAGGATACCGCGATGATCCTCTACACCTCCGGCACGACAGGCAAGCCGAAGGGTGCGATGCTGGCCCATTGCAACATCGTCCATTCCTCGATGATCTTCGTGTCCTGCCTGCAATTGACGGCGGCCGACCGCTCGATCGCGGCGGTGCCGCTCGGCCATGTCACCGGCGTCGTCGCCAACATCACGACGATGATCTGCTGCGGTGGCGCGCTGATCATCATGCCGGAGTTCAAGGCCGGCGAATATCTCAAGCTCGCCGCGCGAGAGCGCGTCACCTATACGGTGATGGTGCCGGCGATGTACAATCTCTGCCTGCTCCAGCCAGATTTCGAGAGCTACGATCTGTCGAGTTGGCGTATCGGCGGCTTTGGTGGCGCACCGATGCCGGTTGCCACCATCGAGAAGCTCAAGGCGATCATTCCCGGCCTCGAGCTGGCGAATTGCTACGGTGCGACGGAGACCACGTCGCCGTCCACGATCATGCCGGGCAAATTGACGGCAAGCCATATCGACAGCGTCGGGCTGGCGTGTCCCGGTGCGCGCATCCTGGCGATGGGGGCGGACGGGCGTGAGCTGCCGCCTGGGGAAATCGGCGAGCTCTGGATCCAGAGTGCCTCAGTCATCAAGGGCTACTGGAATAATCCAAAAGCCACGACCGAAAGCTTCACCAGCGGGTTCTGGCATTCCGGCGATCTCGGCTCGGTCGACGCGGAGGGATTTGTCCGGGTGTTCGACCGGCAGAAGGACATGATCAATCGGGGCGGCCTGAAGATCTATTCGGCCGAGGTCGAATCCGTGCTGGCCGGCCACCCGGCCGTGGTCGAGAGCGCGATCGTCGCCAAGACCTGCCCGGTGCTGGGCGAACGCGTTCACGCCGTGGTGGTGGCGCGTGCGCCGGTGGACAGCGAGGCCTTGCGCGCCTGGTGCGCGGAGCGGCTGTCGGACTACAAGGTCCCGGAGACCATGGTGATCACCGCGGAGCCCTTGCCGCGCAATGCCAACGGCAAGGTGCTGAAGCGGCAGCTGCGGGAGCTGTTGGGAACCTGACCCGGGGAGGCGGTCTCTCCGGGCTGTCCCGGGTGGTTAACGCCTTGATCGGGCTCGCTTTGCCTTGCCACCGCCATATCGTTAGGGTACCTCGCCGCCACGTGGGGGACGGGATTCCTGACGCGAACGCTTTGGCGCGCGCACCCGGACGGGCATGGGATTAGCATAAGTGTCTGAATTATTTGACGAAGTCGACGAGGAAGTACGTCGCGAACAGCTCAAGAAGCTGTGGGATAAGTATTCGATCGTCTTCATCGCCCTGATGGTGCTGATCGTCGCCGCCGTAGGTGGCTGGCGCGCTTACCAGTATGTGGAGGCCAAGAAGGCTGCCGAGGCCGGTGCGGCCTTCGAGAAGGCCGCCGAGCTGTCCGAGCAGGACAAGCATGCGGAGGCCGAGGCGGCCTTCACCGAGCTCGCTGCCAAGGCTCCATCGGGCTATCGCACCCTGGCGCGGCTGCGTGCCGCGGCCGAGGCGGCAGCCCGCGATCCCAAGGCAGGCGCCAAGCTGTATGACGACATCGCCGCCGACCGCAGCACAGGCGGCGAGTGGCAGGATCTGGCAAAGATCCGCGCCGCCGGTTTCCTGCTCGACAGCGCCGGCTATGCGGATATGCAGCAGCGGCTGGAAGCCTCCACCGCGCCCAAATCGACCTTCCGTCATACCGCCCGAGAGATGCTGGCGCTGTCGGCCTGGCGCAACAACGACATGACTGCCGCCCGCAAATGGCTCGATGCGATTGCCGAGGACGGCGAAACGCCGCCCGGCCTGCGCTCACGCGCCGAGGCGCTGCAGGCCCTGCTGCCGCCCGTCGCCAAAAGCTGACGGTCCAGAGCTGAGACGAGATACCGATATGCGCCGCACGCCACGCTTGATCGCAGCCGCCGTCCTGATCGCCTTCACGGGCGTGCTGGGCGGTTGCTCCAGCTTCGATCCGAGCGACATGCTCGACTTCCTCGATACCAAGAAGAAGCTCCCGGGCGACCGCAAGCCGGTGTTCCCGGAAGGCGTGCCGGGCCTCGAGCAGGGTGTGCCCAAGGACATGTACAAGGGCGCGCAGCAGCAGCCCGATCCGAACGGACCCGCCGTCGCGGCTCTGCCCACCGAGCCTGCGCCCGAGCCGAAGCCGGCGAAGGGTGCCAAGGCGAAAAAGACCAGGCAGCCGGCCACCGCGGCCGTCGCGCCGGCTGGGGCGCCCGCCGGCGAAGTCGATGGCGAGGCCCAGCCCGAGGCCGCGCCGCCCGCGGCCACTCCGCCGCCCAGGCAGAAGATCGTGCGCAAGCGCACCACCGCGCCGCCGCCCGATCAGCCAGTCCAGCAGGCGCAACCGACCCAGACCACCCAGCAGCAAACGCAGGGCGCCTTCCCGGCGCCGATGCCGAGCGGCAGCTTCTCGCGCTAGAGCATGATCCGGAAAAGTGTGAAGCGGTTTTCCGAAAAGATCATGCTCAAACAATTGTCTTCATTTCATTGACAGGCGCGGCTCCGGCAGCGCACGAATGACCCATGTCCTTTAAGATTGCCATTATCGGCCGACCCAATGTCGGCAAGTCGACGCTGTTCAACCGCCTGGTCGGGCAGAAGCTCGCGCTTGTCGATGACCTGCCGGGCGTCACCCGAGATCGCCGCGAGGGCGAGGCCAGGCTCGGCGATCTCGACTTCACGATCATCGATACCGCCGGCCTCGATGAGGGCGCCAAGGGCTCGCTGACCGCCCGCATGCAGGAGCAGACGGAGGCCGCGATCGCACAGGCCGACGCGCTGTTCTTCGTGATCGATGCCCGCATGGGCCTCACGCCCAACGATCGCGCCTTCGCCGATTTCGCCCGCAAGGCCAACAAGCCGGTGCTGCTTGTCGCCAACAAGAGCGAAGGCAAGCATGGCGATGCCGGCGCGATGGAGGCTTTCGCGCTCGGCCTCGGCGATCCCATCCAGATCTCGGCCGAGCACGGCGAGGGCATGGGTGAGCTCTACGACGCGCTGCGCCCGCTGATGCCGGAGCCGGTGGAGGAGGATGAGTTCGAAGACGACGAGCCGCTGACCGAGGAAGAGGCCGCCACGCGCCCGATCCGGGTCGCGATCGTCGGCCGGCCCAACGCCGGCAAGTCGACGATGATCAATCATCTGCTCGGCGAGGAGCGTCTGCTGACGAGCCCGGAGGCCGGCACCACGCGCGATTCCATCGCGGTCGAGATCAACTGGAAGGGCCGCGAGTTTCGCGTGTTCGACACCGCAGGTCTGCGCCGGCGCTCGCGGATCGAGGAGAAGCTCGAAAAGCTCTCGGTCGCCGACGCACTGCGCGCGGTGCGCTTTGCCGAAGTCGTCGTGATGATGATGGACGCGCAGAACCGTTTCGAGGAGCAGGATCTTCGCATCGCCGACCTGATCGAGCGCGAGGGTCGCGCCGTCGTGCTCGCCGTCAACAAATGGGACCTGATGGAGAGCAAGGGTGGCGGTGCGATCTCGAATCTGCGCCGCGACGCCGATCACTTGCTGCCGCAGATCAAGGGCGTGCCGATCGTCGCTGTCTCCGGCTTGATGGGCGAAGGCATCGATCGATTGATGCAGGCGATCCAGGATGCCTATGCGCTTTGGAATAGGCGTGTGTCGACCGCGGCGCTGAACCGCTGGTTCGAGGAGGCGGTGCAGGCCAATCCGCCGCCGGCGGTGTCCGGCCGGCGGCTCAAGTTGAATTACATCACGCAGACCAAGGCGCGCCCGCCGAGCTTCGTGCTGTTCTGCTCGCGTGCGGACGCGGTGCCGCAATCCTATCTGCGCTACCTCACCAATTCGCTGCGTGAGGCCTTCGAGCTGCCGGGCACACCGGTGCGCATAACCTTGCGCGAGAAGGCCAATCCGTTCGCCCACAAGCGCAAGCGGCCGTCGTGAGCAACGAGGCCGGCGAGGCGATGGCGCAGGGCGCAGCGCCAGTCCGGCGCGGTGCGGTCGCCTTCATCTTCGTCACCATCCTGCTCGACATGCTCGCGCTCGGCGTGATCATGCCGATCCTGCCGAAACTGATCGAGAGCTTCGTCGACAACGACACGGCGCATGCAGCCCGCATCTTCGGCCTGTTCGGGACCGCCTGGGCGCTGATGCAGTTCGTGTTCTCGCCGGTGCTCGGCGCGCTGTCGGATCGCTTCGGGCGGCGGCCGGTGGTGCTGCTGTCGAATTTCGGGCTCGCGGCGGATTATGTGCTGATGGCCCTGGCGCCGTCGCTGGTCTGGTTGTTCGTCGGCCGCGTCATCTCGGGCATCACCTCGGCCAGCATCTCGACCGCCTTTGCCTATATCGCCGACATCACGCCGCCGGAGCGGCGCGCAGCGGTGTTCGGCAGGATTGGTGCTGCCTTCGGCGCCGGCTTCGTGCTCGGCCCGGCACTGGGCGGCCTGCTCGGCGATATCGATCCGCGCCTGCCGTTCTGGGCCTCGGCGGCCTTGAGCTTTGCCAATGCGCTCTATGGGCTCTTCGTCCTGCCGGAATCGCTGGCGCCGGACAAGCGCGCGCCGTTCCGCTGGAGAAGCGCCAATCCGCTCGGCGCGCTCCGCCTGCTGCGTTCCAACGCGGTGCTCGCTGCGTTGTCCGTCGTCAACTTCATCGCGCAGGTCGCGCATGTCGTGCTGCCCTCGACCTTCGTGCTCTATGCGACCTATCGCTACGGCTGGGATTCGAAGACCGTCGGACTGACGCTGGCGATGGTCGGCATCTGCGCGATGGTGGTGCAGGGGCTCGCGATCGGCCCGATCGTGCGCGTGCTCGGCGAGCGCAACGCCTTGTTGCTCGGCCTGTGCTGTGGCGCGATCGGTTTCGTGATCTTCGGCGCGGCGCCGACCGGGCCGCTGTTCTGGATCGGCATTCCCGTGATGTCGCTGTGGGGCATTTCGGGCGCCGCCATGCAATCGCTGATGACGCGGCTGGTCGCGCCCGATCAGCAGGGCCAGTTGCAGGGCGCGACCGCGAGCGTGCAGAGCGTGTCGCAGCTCGTCGGCCCGTTCCTGTTCACGCTGACGTTTTCATATTTCATCGGCGCCAGCGCGCCGTGGCAGCTGCCCGGCGCGCCGTTCCTGCTCGCGGCCGTGCTGATGGTGGCGTGCGTGGCGATTGCGGTGCGGGCGCTGGGAACGGCGAGATCAGAACCGTAGGGCGGATTAGCGAAGCGTAATCCGCCACCTTGTCCGACGCGCGAGAAGAGGTGGGTTACGCCCTGCGGACTGCGCTTTGCGCAGCCGCAGAGCTAACCCACCCTACGACTTCTTACTTCTTCACCAGCGGGCACTCGCTGTCCTTGAGCGGCTTGGCCGCATCTTCCGCCGGGATGGTCGCGACCAGCTTGTAATAGTCCCACGGTCCCTTCGATTCTTCCGGCTTCTTCACCTCGAACAGGAAGGCCGGAATGATCCGGCGTCCGTCCTCGCGCAGCGGGCCCTTGCCGAATAGCGGATCGTCGGTCGGAAGCTCCTTCATCTTGGCGACGACCTTGGCGCCGTCATGCGGATTGCCGCCGAGGGCGTCCATCGCCTTCAGAAGATGCAGCACGGCAGCATAATTGCCGGCCTGCGTCATCGAGGGCATCGCCTTGTTGGCGACCTTGTCCTGGAAGCGCTTCGAGAAGGCGCGCGTGCCTTCGTTGAGATCCCAGTAGAAGGATTCTGTGAAGGTCAGGCCGTGCGCGGTCTTCAGACCGAGCGAGTGGACGTCGTTGATGAACAGCAACAGCGCGGCGAGCTTCTGGCCGCCTTCGACGATGCCGAACTCGGCCGCCTGCTTGATCGAGTTGGTGGTGTCACCGCCGGCATTGGCGAGACCGACGATCTTCGCCTTCGAGTTCTGCGCCTGCAGCAGGAAGGAGGAGAAATCCGACGTGTTGAGCGGATGCTTGACGCCGCCGAGCACCTTGCCGCCGTTCGCGGTGACGACCGCGCTGGTGTCACGCTCGAGCGCGGCACCGAAGGCGTAGTCGGCGGTCAGGAAGAACCAGCTGTCGCCGCCGGCCTTGGTCAGCGCCTTGCCGGTGCCGTTGGCGAGCATGTAGGTGTCGTAAGTATAGGAAATGGTGTTGGCGTTGCAGGCCTTGCCGGTGAGGTCGGCACTGGCGCCGCCATTGTTGAGCAGGACCGCATTCTTTTCCTTGACGACGTTGCTGACGGCCAGCGCCACGCCGGAGTTCGGAGTGTCGGCGATCACATCGACCTTCTGGGTGTCGATCCACTGCCGCGCGATGTTGACGCCAACGTCCGGCTTGTTCTGGTGGTCGCCGCTGATCACCTCGATCTTCCAGCCCTTGGCGCGAAGACCGGAATCTTCCACCGCCATGTTGACCGCCGCCACGGCGCCGGGGCCGCCGATGTCGGCATAGAGGCTGGACATGTCGTTGAGCACGCCGATCGTGACCGACTTGTCCTGAGCGAAGGCGGATGTGGCAAAACCGAAGGCGGCACAGGCCAGAAGGGCCGCGGAGCGGCGCGCGAACGTCGTCGTCATAAAAGATTTCCTCCATTGTCAAACATGCGGACGGCTCTCTTGAACGGAGCCCTGTTCCGGCTGATGGCTCTACCGTGTCCCACGGCCGGCGGCAATGCGCCTAAAGCCGGATGACGCTGCGTCGTAGCGTCATCCATCGGTTAACTTTTGAGGAAAAATGCGTCGAGACGCTATTTCAGCGCGTCCGATGTCAGCTTGAATTTCTGGATGCGCTTTCCGGTGTCGACCTCGGCGGTATAGACGTTACCCTTGGCGTCGATCGCCATGGCATGCACCCAGTGGAATTGTCCGGCATTGCGGCCGTTGTGCCCGAAGCTGCCGACCACGCCGCCGTCGTCTCGCCTGATCACCCTGATCTCGTTGTTCTCGCCGTCGGCGCTGAGGAGCCAGGTCTGCTTCGGATCGGGCCAGATCGCGATGTCCCACACCGCGCCGTTGCCGAGCGTGTTCTTCTCGAAGAAGAACTCCTTCACGAAGCTGCCGTCCGTCTTGAACACCTGGATGCGGTTGTTGATGCGGTCGCAGACGTAGACGAGCCCGTCATTGGCGAGCTTCACGCAGTGGACGGGATTGCCGAATTGCTGGGACACCGGCGCCTTGGGATCATACGCCGCCTGCTTGGTGTCGTCGGGCTTGTTGCCGTAGGCGCCCCAGTGCCGCTTGTAGGCGAGCGCGGTTGCGTCGAACACGATGACGCGGCGATTGCCGTAGCCGTCGGCGACGTAGATTTCGTTGGCGGCCTTGTCGATCGCGGTCTCGGCGGGCTTGCCGAGCTGCGTCGTGTCGTTGCTGCCGAGGCTCGGCGCGATCTTGCCGATCTGGGCGACGAACTTGCCGTCGAGCGTGAACTTCAGGATCGCGTTGTCGTTGTCGGCATTGCCGCCGACCCAGACGAAGCCGCGCTCGTCGACCTCGATGCCGTGCTCGCGGCCGACCCATTCATAGCCTTCGCCCGCGCCGCCCCACGATCGCAGCAGATTGCCGTCGCTGTCGAATTCGAGCACCGGCGGCGCCGACACGCAGCATTTCGAGCGCGGCGGGGTGAGGCTCGCGCCTTTCTCGTCGTCGGTGAGCGAGCGCGGCCGATGGATCACCCAGATGTGGCCTTGCCAGTCGACGGTGATGCCGCCGACCTGGCCGAGGATCCAGTTGTTCGGCAACGGCTTTGGCCAGGACGCATCGACCGCGAAGGTCGGGACATCGCCGGCGGTCGCCGCGCCCGGAAGCGCGAACGCGATGGCCGCGATCAGGGCGGAGAGGACGCGAGAGACATTTGCGAGCGCACGCTTAAAGCCTGCGCGGTTCCGCCATGGCGCCATGGCAACCTCCCTTTTTTGGCCTGCAGCTTGCTGCCGCTTGAGCGCGGGCAGTCAATCGCGGGGAGGCCGTCAAGTCAATCAGGCCGGCGAGCGGAAGCTCATCAGGCTGCGCGTTTTGTAGTCGTAGAACTTGCCGGTCTCGGTCCAATCAGGCGTGCACATCGGCACGATGAATTCAGCGACCTGCTCGGCTGTATCGAGCGTCGCCGGGTCTTCGCCCGGCATCAGCGTGGCGCGCATCCGGGTGCGGACGGGACCTGGATTGAACAGATTGACGCGCAGCTTGGTATTCGCAGTCTCCTGCGCCCAGGCGCGCGCCAGCGTCTCCAGCGCCGCCTTGGAGGCGGCGTAGGGGCTGACATAGGCGGTGGCCTTGTTGGCCGCGCCGGAAGTGATGAACACCGCGCGGCCGGCGTCGGACTGCTTCAGCAGCGGCTCCATGCAGCGGATCAGCTGGAAGTTCGCGGAGACGTTGACCGCCATCACGTCGGTGAAGGCCTTCAGCTCGATATGGCCGATCGGTGAGGAGGGGCCGAGCACGCCGGCATTGCCGACGAGGATGTCGAGCTTGCCGTAGCGCTCGTGCAGGCCGGCGCCGAGCCGCGCGATGCCGTCGGAATCGGTGAGGTTGAGCGGCACCAGCGTGGCGCTGCCGCCGTCCTTGCGGATCTCGTCGTCGAGCTCTTCCAGCCCGCCCTGCGTGCGCGCCACGGCGACGATATGCGCGCCGGCCTTGGCCAGCGCCTTGGCCGTGGCGAAGCCGATGCCGCGCGAGGCGCCGGTGACGAGAGCGATGCAATTGGCGAGGGGTTTTGTCATTGAAAGGTTCTATCCAGCGTCGTCCTGGCGAAAGCCAGGACCCATACGCCGTGACGGCGATGATTGGGTGAAGATGGTCAGGCCATCCTCTTCTAACCACACAGACCTGTGGTTATGGGTTCGGCCCCCGTGCGCAATTGCGCACTAGGCCGGGACGACGAGTTTAGCTCGCCTCCGCCAGCAGCGACAGCTGCCGCGGCTGCTGCTCGGTCTGGGTCTGGTCGGTGAGGTGGGTCGGATAGGCCCCGGTGAAGCAATGATCGGAGAATTTCGGATTGGCGGGGTCGCGGCCGGGCTCGCCCATGGCGCGGTACATGCCGTCGATCGACAGGAAAGCGAGCGAGTCGGCGCCGATGATCTCGCGCATCTCTTCCAGCGAATGTGTCGCCGCAAGAAGACCGCCGCGGTCCGGCAGATCGATACCGTAATAATCGGGATAGAGGATCGGCGGCGAGGCAAGACGGAAGTGCACTTCCTTGGCGCCGGCATCGCGCATCATGCGCACGATCTTCTTCGAGGTGGTGCCGCGCACCAGTGAATCGTCGATCAGGATGATGCGCTTGCCTTCGATCGCGGCGCGGTTGGCCGAATGCTTCATGCGCACGCCGGATTCGCGGATCGCCTGCGTCGGCTGGATGAAGGTGCGGCCGACATAGTGGTTTCGGATGATGCCGAGTTCGAACGGGATGCCGGAATGCTGGCTGTAGCCGACCGCGGCGGGCACGCCGGAATCCGGCACCGGCACCACGACGTCGACCGGCACGTGGCTCTCGCGCGCAAGCTGCGCACCGAAGGCCTTGCGCACCTCGTAGACCGAGCGGCCGTGGACGATGGAATCCGGACGGGAGAAGTAGATGTATTCGAAGATGCAGGGACGCGGCGCGATCGGCGGGAACGGCTTGTGGATGTCCTGCCCGCTCTCGTCGAACACGATGACCTCGCCGGGCTCGATGTCGCGGACGAAGCGCGCGCCGATGATGTCGAGGGCGCAGGTCTCGGAGGTCAGGATCGGGCAACCATCGAGCTCGCCGAGCACCAGCGGACGGATGCCGCGCGGGTCGCGCGCGCCGACCAGCTTCTTGTTGGTCAGCGAGACCAGCGCATAGGCGCCCTCGATCTCGCGCAACGCGTCGATATAACGTTCGATGAAGCGGCTGCGCCTGGAGCGCGCGACCAAATGCAGGATCACCTCGGTGTCGGTGGTCGACTGCATCATCGCGCCGTTCTTCACGAGCTCGCGGCGCAGCGTCAGGCCGTTGGTGAGGTTGCCGTTGTGGGCGACCGCAAGGCCGCCGGCATTCAGTTCGGCGAACAGCGGCTGCACGTTGCGCAGGATGGTCGCGCCGGTGGTGGAATAGCGGACATGTCCGACCGCCATGGTGCCGGGCAGGCGGTCGATCACCTCGCGGCGGGAGAAGGTGTCACCGACCAGGCCGAGGCGGCGTTCGGAATGAAAGCGACCGCCGTCATAGGAGACGATGCCGGCGGCTTCCTGGCCGCGGTGCTGAAGGGCGTGGAGGCCGAGCGCCGTGATGGCGGCGGCATCGGGGTGGCCGTAGATGCCGAAGACGCCGCATTCCTCCCGCAGCGTATCCCCCTCCAGATCGTCTTGAAGTTCCAGCGCGGCCGGGCCGAGATCAAGTAGGGCGTCCTGGTCAGGATTTCGCATCTCGTCCGAGCCTCTCGTTAGGGCCTAATCAACGCGCCGCGGGTTTCTCGATCAGCTTTTTAAGACTGTCACGAGCCGGTTTGCTGTATCCGTCGCCACTGCCCGAAGGCTGCTGCTCGGAATCAGTTTGCTCTTCATCTGGTTTGTTTTTCTTGAATCTCTTCAAGATGGTGTTCTCGGGGTCGTCAGGCAAGAGGGCCATCAGCCAATCCCCGGTTCCCTGCAGCACCACGCGGGATTTGGCCCCTGTGACCCAGTCCGGCCGCTGCTTGTCCGGCACCAGCCAGGTGAAGAACAGGAAGGCGACCACGACGATCAAAAGCCCGCGTGCCAGCCCGAACAGAAAGCCGAGCGTGCGGTCCAGTGCGCCGATTCGCGAATCCAGGATCATGTCGGAGATCCGGACCGTGATCACGGAGACCACGACCAGGGTGCCCACGAACACGCCGGCGACCACGACCACGCTCGCGACCGTATCGTTGTTGAAATAGGTCTTTGCGGTCGGCAGCAGCTTCGAGAATGAATAAAGGGTGACGATCGCCGCCGTGCCCCAGGCCGCGATCGACAGGATTTCGCGCATGAAGCCGCGAACCATGGCGAGCAGGCCCGAAATCAGCATCACACCGAGCAGGATCAGGTCGAGGATGGTTACTGGCATCGGCTGGTCTGGTCCGCTCGTACTTCAAGGTGCTCAGCGAATCGGTGTTTGGCCGCCGCCCCTAAGTGAGGGCCAGACGACGTTCCCGGCAAGGCCGCAACCACGCAATCCCATGCTGCTTTTGTGACGGCTGTATAGCGGCGAGGGCGGGGGACGTCACCACCGGCTAACCCTCTCCACGGCGGAATCTTGCCGGTGTGGCATTTTTCTCTGCCGGCGCGCTCGAGTCGCCCCGCCGGGACCCGCGGGCGGCGATCTCGGCGACCAGCGTGGTCAGGCTGTTGATCGCGTTCAGCGACAGTCCGGCATCGCCGCCGGCTTCGCCCCGGGCCGATTCGGGCAGCACGGCGCGCTGGAAGCCGAGTTTTGCCGCTTCTTTCAGCCGCGCAGGGGTTTGCGCCACCGGGCGCACCACACCGGACAGCGAGATCTCGCCGAAATAGACCGCGTCCGAGGGTAACTGCGCATTAACCAGCGAGGACACCAGCGCTGCCGCGGCGGCCAGATCGGCCGCCGGCTCGTGGATGCGCAGGCCGCCCGCGACGTTCAGATAGACATCGTGGCCGGACAGCTTGACCCCGCAATGCGCCTCCAACACCGCCAGCACCATCGACAGCCGGCTCGGATCCCAGCCGACCACGGCCCGGCGCGGGGTACCAAGCGAGGTCGGCGCCACCAGCGCCTGCAATTCGACCAGAACGGGCCTTGTGCCCTCGATGCCCGCGAAGACTGCGGTGCCGGGCGTGCCGAGATCACGCTCCGACAAAAACAGCTCGGAGGGGTTGGTGACTTCGCGCAGGCCAAGCCCGGTCATCTCGAACACGCCGATCTCGTCGGTCGGCCCGAAGCGGTTCTTCACGGCACGCAGGATGCGGAATTGCTGCGAGCCTTCGCCCTCGAACGACAGCACCGCATCGACCATGTGCTCGACCACGCGGGGACCGGCGATCTGTCCATCCTTGGTGACGTGGCCGACCAGGATGATGGCCGCGCCGGTCCTTTTGGCAAAACGAATCAGGGCCTGCGCCGAGGCGCGCACCTGCGTCACCGTGCCGGGCGCCGATTCCACCGTGTCGGTCCACATGGTCTGGATCGAATCGATCACGATCAGCCGCGGCACTGCGCCTTCAGACAGCGTCGAGACGATGTCTTCGACCGACGTCTCGGCGGCGAGCTGCACCGGCGCATCCGACAGCCCGAGCCGCTCCGCGCGCAACCGCACCTGTGCGACCGCCTCTTCGCCGGAGATGTAGACGACGCGGTGACCGGCGCGCGCGAGCAGGCTCGTGGCCTGCGTCAGCAGCGTCGACTTGCCGATGCCGGGATCGCCGCCGACCAGCAGCACCGAGCCGCGCACGAAGCCGCCGCCGGTGACGCGATCGAGCTCCGTCATGCCCGAGGACAGGCGCGGGGCGTCCTGGGTTTTCCCGGACAGGCTCTCCAGCGCGAACGTCCGCCCCTTGCGCTTGGAGCGGATCGACACCGGCACGCTGCCGGTCGTGTCCTCCTCCGCCAGCGTATTCCACTCGCCGCAGGACTCGCACTTGCCCTGCCAGCGGTTGTAGGCCGCGCCGCAGTTCTGGCAGACGAAGGAAAGTGTGTTCTTGGCCATGGGGACAGCGAGTCCGGGGACAGCGAGTCGGGGGTTTCAGGTTTGCTGATAGCACGGAATGACGGTCGAGAGAGCGAGCCCGGGTCCGCCCCGCATATCGCAATTCGGTACGCCGGATACACTCCTTGTTAGCTTTATGCCGCCGTTCCGGGCTGGACTTTGCCAAATGTTAGCGGACGCGGGTCCAGTTTCGGAACCGATACGGGATCGCGAAACGAATGACGGGATTTTTACGGATATTGCTCGCTGTGGGCATCACCTGCGGCGCTCTGATGCCGTCTGGCGGCGCTGTTGCGGCCGATGCGAAGCGTCTCAACGTCGTCTTCGTCAACCCGGGCAAGACCGCGCGAGGTCTATTGGGACATGGTTTCGCTGACCATGCAGGCGGCCGGCCGCAAGCTCGGCGCGCATGTCGAGGTGCTGACCAGCGAGCGCAATTACCGCACCATGCAGGAGCTCGGGTTCGGCGTGGTGGCACGCAGCGACAAGCCCGACTTTCTCATTCTCTCGAACGAGGAATCAGCCGCCGTCCCGATCATGGAGGCAGCCGAGGCCGCCGGGATCAGGACGCTGCTGCTCTCGAACACGCTGATCGGCGACGATGCGGCGCGTCTTGGACCGCCGCGTCAAAAGCTCAAGACCTGGCTCGGCGACATCACGACGGATCTTCAGACCGCGGGCGCGCGGATGGCCAATGCCCTGATCGAGGCGGCGCGTGCCGAGAAATGGCAGAGCCCGGACGGCAAGATCCACATTCTCGGCATCGGTGGCGACGAGATCACGCCGGCCTCGATCGCCCGCAATGCGGGTCTCAAGCTCGCGGTGGACGCCGCGCCCGACGTCGTGGTGGATCGGATCCTGTTCGCCAACTGGACCCAGTCGGAAGCCGAGCATGTCACCACGAATTATCTGAGCTGGGCCGCGCGCAAAGATATCCGGCCCGCAGGCATATGGGCCGGAAACGATCCGATGGCGCTGGGAGCGCTTCGCGCGGTGATCGCTGGCGGCCTCACGCCCGGGCGGAACATCCAATTGGTCGGCCTCAACTGGTCGGAGGATGCGCTGCGCGAGATCAAGGCGGGCCGCTTGCTTCTGACCGACGGCGGGCATTTCCTGCTCGGCGGCTGGTCGATCGTTCTGTTGCGCGACTACGCCGACGGCTGCGATTTCGCGGCCGTATCACCCCGCGTCGAGGTCAAGACGTCCGCGATCACGCGCGACAACCTCGCTGCGGTTGGCGACCTCATCACCACGCGCGCCTTCGACCGGATCGATTTCGCGCGTTTCAGGGCCAAGGCAGGGCGCTGCGGCCAGTACGACTTCTCCGTCGATGCGCTGATCTCGTCGCTGACTCCTGTGGAAGGTGCTGCCGACTGATGCGAAACGGCGACGACATGAACGATCCGGACCGCAAGCAGCAGGCGGCGCCGCCGCGCTTGCGCTCCGTCGTCCGTGCGATGATCTGGGCGACAGTACCTGTTCTGTTGCTGGTTCAATTGCTCGCCTCCGCCGGCGTCGAGGCCTCGAGCTTCTGGTCGCAGATCAGGCAGCTCGACGCGCGCATCGCCCGCGTCGCCGAGAGCCGCGCCGAGCTGATCGCCGAACCGCTCTGGAAGATGCGCTACGATCAGGTCACGAGCGTGCTCAACGAGATCATGCACGACGAGAGCATCGCCGCGGCGGCCGTTTACGACGATACCGGAATCGCGATTGCCCGCGTGGTGGCGCGCCCGGCGGGACAGGCGGTCGCGGAGATCTCGCGTCCGATCAACTACAGCAACGGCAACATGGCGGTCCAGGCCGGCCGCATCGCGATCGTATATTCGCAAGCGGCGCTCTACGCAGACACGGGCAGCCGGCTGGTGCTGCTGCTGGTCGTCGGCCTGTTGGCAACGTTTGCGACCCTGATCGCCATGCGGATCTCCGCCAACCTCTTCATCGGCAGGCCGCTGGCGGCGATGATGTCCGCGATCCAGCGCAGCAAGCAGGACGGCCGCGCCTATCCGGCGGAGGTCAAATCCTCGAACGAGTTCGGTCAGCTCGCGCATGCCTTCAACGCCATGCAGCACACGACGTCCGGTGCGCTCGACCGGCTCGGGCACATGGCCGCGCACGATCCGCTCACGGGGCTGCCCAATCGCCGTTCGCTCTCCGAGCACCTCGCGACCCTGAGTCAGGATGCCGGCTCACCGGACGCGCTGATTGCACTCTGCTTCATCGATCTCGACGACTTCAAGGGTATCAACGACACCTTTGGCCATGATTCCGGCGACAAGTTCCTGGTGCACATTTCCGAGCGCCTTCGTGGTGCGGTCGAACCGCAAGATTGGGTGGCTCGGCTCGGCGGCGATGAATTCGTCGTCATTCGACCCGAGGTCAGCAACGAGGAGACCGCGCAGAGGTTTTCGCGCCACTTGCTGGATGCGATTTCCGAGCCGATCCGGCTTCACGACAAGCAAGTCGTGCCGCGTGCCAGCATCGGCCTCGCCGTGCGCCGTGCCGGAGATCCAGAGCTTTCGCACCTGCCGGCGCTCGCCGACATCGCGCTCTACCATGCCAAGAGCAAGGCGCCCGGCACGGTCGCGGTGCTCGACGAAGCGCTTCAGCGCGACTATCGCCGCCGCCGGGAGCTCGAACTTGCCATTCCCACAGGCTTCGACGAGAGGCAATTCGAGGTCTGGTATCAAAGCCAGGTCGATCTCGAAAGCCACGACATCGTCGGCCTGGAAGCGCTGATCCGCTGGCGCCATCCGGAACATGGCGTGATCGGTCCGGGCGAATTCTTGCCGCTGATCGAGCGCAGCGGCAACAATGCGCGGCTGACGCGCTATGTGCTCACCGATGCCTGCCGCGCCCTGCAACATCTGGCTGCGGCCGGCAGGTCGCATATCCGGATCGCGATCAATCTGCCGCCGTCCGAGCTCGCCGACCATTCGTTCGCCGCCGAGCTGCGCGCGACCTGCGCGCGCTTCGACGTGGCGGCATCATTGCTGGAGCTCGAGATCACCGAGGGATCGCTGATCAACAACATGGCCAGCGCATCCGAGACACTGCACCGCCTGCGGCGCCTGGGTGCCACCATCGCGCTCGACGATTTCGGCACCGGCTACAGCTCGCTCGCCCATCTCAGGCGGTTTCCGCTGGACAAGGTCAAGATCGACAAGGCCTTCATCAGCGAGATCCCCTATAGTGCGGAAGACAAGGCGATTGTTGGCGTCATCGCATCGCTTGCCGGCACGCTGGGTCTCACTTTGGTGGCCGAAGGCATCGAGCGTGCCGAGCAGGCCCAGGCGATGCGCGAGATGGGCGTGAGGTTCGGGCAGGGCTTTTTCTATCATCGGCCGCAGCCACTCGAGGCCGTGTTGGTATGGCTCCAGGGACGGCCGGTCCACCAGAGCCGCGTCCTCGAGGATAGCCCGTCGATCGCGCCCGAATTTGCGGTCTGAGCGCAGCGCGGCTACGGCTGCGCCGCATTCCACAGCATGGAGAGGCCGGCCGCGATCATGATGGCGTCCATCACCACGCGGAACATCTTCGGCTTCAGGCGCAGCACGAAGCGTTTGGCGATGAAGGCGCCCGCCATCAACGACGATCCTGCGACCAGGCCTTTGACGAACACATCGCCGGTCAGCGCGCCGAACCGTTCGAAGGTCACGGATTTCGCGGCATAGAGCCCGAGCGAAGAAGCCGCTTCGGTCGCGAGGAAGGCGCCCCGGGACAAGCCGTAGAACAGGAACAGTGGGACGCTAAGCGGGCCGGTGGAGACGACGATGCCGGTGAGGTAACCAATGACGGCCCCGCCGATCGCCAGATGCCAGAGATTGGCCTTGAGGTCGTGCCGCGCCAGCCAGTGCCGCACCGGCACCATCGCGATCAGGAAGACCCCGATGGCGAGATCGACGGCGTGAGAGGGCAGGGCCAGCAGCGTCCGCGCGCCGAGCACGGCGGCCGGAATGCCTGTCACCGAATAAGCCGCGCAGGCCCGCCAGTCGACCTCGCGCCACCAGGCCAAGATTCGCGAGAAATTGGCCATGACGGCGGCCACCGCCATGATCGGCACCGCCTCCTTTGGCCCATAGGCATAGACAAGCACCGGCATCAGCATGATCGACGAGCCCGTGCCGACGATGCCGGAAATGGTGCCTGCGATGAGGCCGACGATGAGGACGAAGAGAAAAGCCAAAACGGTCTCCACGAATCGGGAGTTTAGCCGCGGCCAGGGGCGCAGGCGATCTGCGAGGCGAGGGAACCCGGTCTTGCCGAGAGTTCGGCGTTAACCATCGCCGACGGTTCCAGTCTGAGCGAAATCGCTTCGAAGTTTCTTAAATCTTACTGAGTACCTCTCGTGAGCATAGTGACCTGGGGGAAGAGTATGGCTAAGCGGTCCAAGCGCGGAAAGGCGGAGACGTTCGCAATCCCGATGGCCGCGAGAGTTGCAATTGGCGCCGTGGCCGTCGCCGCTTTGGGGTACGGTTTGCTGTCCCGACCGACGAACCTGCAACCGGCACGAAAGCCGTCCGCGCACGAAGCCCAAGCGTCGTCCACTCCGGTTTACGTCTCAACGCCGGTTCGTGCATCACCGTCAGCACCGGCTCCGACGCCGGCGCCGGCTCCGCTTCCGGCTCCTGCGCCTCTGGTCGAGCCACCCAAAGCGGCCGACGTTCCCGGAGCATTCGTGCGGCAGGTAGTCGACTACGCCAGCCGCCAGACGCCGGGCACCGTGATCATCGATACCAAGAACACATTCCTCTATCTCGTTCTGAACGACGCGCAGGCACTGCGCTACGGCATCGGTGTTGGCCGCGAAGGTTTCACGTGGTCCGGTGAGCAGACTGTGGCCCGTAAAGCAGAGTGGCCGGATTGGCATCCGCCTGCGGAGATGGTCTCGCGTCAGCCTTATCTGCCGCGGTTCATGGCAGGCGGTCCCGGCAACCCTCTTGGCGCTCGGGCGATGTATCTGGGCGACACCGAATATCGAATTCACGGCACCAACAAGCCCGATACGATCGGGAAGCGGGTCTCGTCCGGCTGTATCCGACTGACCAATGAGGACGTCGTTGACCTCTATGATCGCGTGAAAGTCGGCGCGAAAGTAATCGTGCTTCCAACAACCGTTGCCCGCCGAGCACCCCAGGGAGCGCCGGCCGACGCCGCTTTCCGATTACCGGACCCGGCATCGCCGTCGAACCGGTTCTCGGCAACTCACGCGCAGATGCCGTCATCTGGAGCGAAGATCGCCGAGGCCCAGTAACGCGTCCTCGGTCTTCATCCTGCAACTCAAGAACAAGCCTTCCCGTGCCATTTCGGAAGACGCGCCTTACCGCCTCACTATCCTGTCGCTCTTCAATTGTGATCAGGAAGGCAAGTTCCCATGAACGCCAAACCAACAATCGTTTTCTGCCACGGCATTTGGGCCGATGGCTCGTGCTTCAGTAAGGTCATTCCTGCGTTGCAGGCCGATGGACACGAGGTGATTGCCGTTCAATATGGTTTGGACTCTTACGAGGAAGATCTGGCGACGGTTAAGCGCACGCTCAATCGTGTCGGCAGCCCGGTCCTCCTCGTCGGTCATTCTTACGGCGGGGCAACGATTACAGGCGCAGGCACGGATGAGCGCGTGGTTGGGCTGGTGTACATTGCAGCCGTGGCTCCGGATGCCGGCGAAACCGTACAGGATCAGCTCGACAAATATCCGTCGGACATTTTCTCTCGCGTCGAGGTGGCGGATGGGCGTGCCTGGATGCTTCCGAGCGGCACCGAGTTCTTCGCAGGTGACCTTTCCGAGGCAGACCAGAAGCTGGTTTGGGCCACCCATTATGCGCCCGTCTACGATCTGTTCCAGCAGCAAAAGCTCAGCGCGGACAAGGTCGCGTGGAGATCGAAGCCAAGCTGGTACGTCCTCGCCACGAAAGACCACACTGTGCATCCCGATCTGCAACGTTGGGTCTCGAAGCGCATGGGAGCGACAGTGACCGAGGTCGCGAGCAGTCACGTGCCAATGCTGTCCCAGCCTGACGTGGTGATCGACGTCATACGCAAGGCCGTGGCCGCCGTTCAAAAAGGCTGATCGCAGTCCACTGCGCTGAAGGCGAAGGAGAGGTCGTTCGCGGGCGATCTCTCCTCTTCACTGTCTGGTGGGCGACGACTGCTTCCGGAGGCAACCCGCCGGTGTTTTGCCCGTTTCGCAGCATGCGTAACCCATTGATTCGCCAGGGGTCGGCTACTGTGCATGGGGTTGTTTTTCATGTTTTTGTTGAGTTGGCGCGGCAAGTCGGGGCTCGCAGCACATAGGTCAGGTCCGGCTGCGCGCTGCTGACAGCATGTTGGCAGCAGGGTCCGGCTACGACCATCTCCTGACAAAACGGAGAGTGGGTCATGCGGGTCGAGGGAAGCTGTCATTGCGGTGAGACGGTGTTCGAGGTGACGGAGCCGCCCGCGAGCGTGACCCGTTGCACCTGCTCGCTCTGCGCCAAGCGCGGCGCGTTGTGGGCCTATTACACACCGGCGCAGTTTCGGCTGCTGTCGCCCGCGGAGAACGTCGCGACCTATCTCTGGGGCAGCCGCACCGTCAAACACCATTTCTGCGCAAGCTGCGGTTGCGGTACCTATTCGGAGTCGCCGGACTGGTCGACCGGCAAGCCCGATTTCGACAATCCCAGGGTCGGCGTCAACGCGCGCCTGTTCGACGAGTTCGATCTCGAGGCCGTGCCGGTGACCATGATCGACGGCAAGAATCTGTGGTGAGCATGCGCTCTCACGCATGTCTGCTGCTCGTCCGTGCTCTTGAGGCACTCTTGAAAAGCTGATCTGTTTCCGCCCGACAGAAAAGGGGAGGTAGCCGATGATGCGTCTTTTCGCGCGAGTCATGCTCGCGATGTGTCTGGCCGTTGTAGCCGGCTTCAATGCGCAGGCGCAGACCAAGCCCAAGGTCACGACATCAGGACCGGATTTCCCCAAGGCCGCGCTGTTCGTCGGCAACAGCTTCTTCTACTACAACAACGGCATGCCCGGGCATCTCTCCTTCATGGAGCGGGCTGCGTATCCCGAAAACAAGGCGGCCTATCGCAACACCATGGCAACGATCGGCGGCTCCGGCCTCGATTGGCACGACATGGACAATCTGCTGCGGCCGGGCGGCCTCGGCGCCTATTCGTTCGACGAGCAGAACAACGTCGTCTTCAACAAGCCGGGCAGGCAGTACGACGCCGTCGTGATGATGGATTGCAGCCAGTGCCCGATCCATCCGCAGTTGAAGGACGCGTTCGCGACCTTCGTGAAGAAGGACGGCGAGATTGTCCGCACGCATGGCATGCGGCCGGTCCTGTTCATGTCCTGGGCTTACGCCGACAAGCCTGAGATGACGGAAGCGTTGGCCGAGGCCTACACGATTGCAGGCAATGCCAATGATGCGCTGGTGATTCCCGCAGGTCTTGCCTTCGCGCGCGTGCGCAAGCTGCAGCCCGAGCTCAATCTGTATGCGCCGGACAAGCGGCACCCGAGCCCCGCAGGCACGTATCTGGCGACCTGCGTGACGTTCGCCGCGCTGACGGGCCGCTCGCCGGTCGGCAATTCCTACACGATGGGATTGGACGCACCGACGGTGGAGCTGCTGCAGAAAGCAGCGTGGGACACGGTGCAGGAATATTACGGGCGCTGACCTAGCGCAGCACGACCCAGGCCGGTGCGTGATCGCTCGCGCCTTCCTCGCCGCGAACCCCCTTGTCCACGCCGGCTTTTGCCAGGCGTGAGGCGAGGGCAGGGCTGAGCAGGAGATGATCGAGCCGCAGGCCCGCATCGCGCGGCCAGCGGTTTCGCTTGTAATCCCAGAAGGTGTAGATGCGCTTCTCCGGGTGCAGTTCGCGGATCGCGTCGCACCAGCCTTGTGCCACCAGCGAGGCAAAGGCCGCACGGCTCTTCGGCTGGATCAAGGCATCCTTGTCCCACGAGCGCGTCGGATAGATGTCGATCTCATCAGGGGCAACGTTGTAGTCGCCGGCGAGCACCACGGGCAGCTCCTGCTTGATCAACGTTTTGGCATGACGCTTGAGCCGCGCGAACCAGTCGAGCTTGTAGTCGAATTTCGGTCCCGGCTGCGGATTGCCGTTCGGCAGGTAGATGCTGGTGACGATGACACCGCGTACCGCGGCCTCGATGTAGCGGGCTTCGTGATCGGCAGGCTTTCCCGGCAAGCGATCGCGGGTAAGAACGGGCTCGGCATTGCGGGCCAGGATGGCGACGCCGTTCCAGGTCTTCTGTCCACACCACACTGCGCCGTAACCGGCCTTTTCGATCGCGGCCGCCGGAAATTCGCCATCACTTGCCTTCAATTCCTGAAGTGCGACGACGTCGGGCTTCGCCGTTCGCATCCATGCCAACAGATTGGGCAGGCGGCGATTGATGTTGTTGATGTTGAACGTCGCGATCTTCATGTAGAGCTACCGGCTCCTGCCTTCCGTTACCGGAGAAACAATGTCCAAGTTGAGCTTTGCCGTTATCGCCGTCGCCGTTGCGTTCTCCGGGGTCGCCTCGGCACATCATCCGATCCGCGCGGCGCGTGCAAGGCGGACTACGACAAATTCTGCGCCGGCCTTGCGCCGGGCGGCGGCATCGTCGCGTGCCTCAACGCCAAGCGCGATCAGCTCAGCGCGACCTGCAGGACGGCGCTGGACAGCAGGAAGAAGAAGTAAGCGGCGCGCTGCTCAGCCCGGCAGCGGCGGCGGGCTTGCGGGCGGCTCGATCGGCGGCGGAGCGGGCGTCTGCTGCTCGACCGCCTGTGCGGGCGCCGGCTTGGCCAGCGGCTCCACTACATTCCCGCCCTTGTAGATGCGGGCGTAGCGGCGGCCGAGGCTGGTCAGCACCTCGTAGCCGATCGTTCCGAAATGATGCGCGAGCTCGTCGACGGTGATGCCCTCGCCGAGCAGCGTCACCATGTGGCCGCGCCGCGCCGCGTTCGGCGGCAGATCGGTGATGTCGATCGCGATCAGATCCATCGAGACGCGGCCGGCCACCGGACAGCGCTTGCCGGCGACGATGACCTCGGCACCGCGGGTGCCGTCGTTGGAGCTTGCGGCGCGGAAATAGCCGTCGGCATAACCGACCGCGATGATCGCGAGTTTCGTCGGCCGCCGTGCGGTCCAGGTGCCGCCATAGCCGACGCTCTCGCCGCGCTCGATATTGCGGATCTGCACGATGCGGGCCTTGAGATCGACAACCGGCTGCATCGGATTGTCGGCCTCCGGCGTCGGGTTGACGCCGTAGAGCGCGGCGCCCGGCCGCACCATGTCGAACTGGAAGGGCGCGCCGAGGAAGACGCCGGACGAATTGGCGAGTGCCGCCGGCACGCCCGGAGAATTCGCTGGCGATGCCGCGGAAGGCCGCGAGTTGCTTGGCGTTCACCGGGTTGTTGAGCTGCTCGGCCGAAACCAGATGGCTCATCACCAGCGTGATGCCGTGATCGCCGGCGTTGATGCGGGGGATGATGGCCTGTGCTTCCCCAAGCGTCAGGCCGAGCCGATTCATGCCGGTGTCGATGTGGATGGCGGCGCCACCGGTCCAGCCGGTGCGGCGGCAGAACACGTCCCATTCGGCGAGCTCGTTGAGATCGCCGATCACGGGGCGGCAGTTGATCTGGGCGTAGTGCTCGCCGGTGTTCTGGAAATAGCCGCCGAGCACGTAGATCGCAGGCTCCGGCACCGCCGCGCGCACCTTGCGCGCTTCCTCGATGGTGGCGACGAAGAAGGTCTTGCAGCCGGCCTTGTTCAGGGCACGCGCGACCTGCTCGGCGCCGCAGCCATAGGCATCGGCCTTGATCACCGCCGAGCATTCGGCCGGCACCGCCGTCTTCTCGAGCTTGCGCCAGTTGGCGATGATGGCGTCGAGATCGACCGTGAGCACGCCGCCGAAGGCAGCGAGCGCGGCAGCCTGATTGGCCTCCGCGGAGAGAAGGCCGGATTGCGGGATGATTTTCGGGTCGGACGCCATTGTCATGGCGCCGTTTTACGCAAGAGGCCGGTCGGGTTCAACCCAGGGAACTCAGTAGTCGTTGCCGCTGCGGTCCGGCACCTGGCTGTCCGGCGCAAGATCGCCGAACCGTGTGATCGACGCTTCGAAGGCCACATCGACGGTGCCGGTCGGGCCGTGGCGCTGCTTGCCGATGATGACTTCGGCCTTGCCATGCGCAAGATCCATGTCCAGGCGCCATTTTTCGTGCTCGGGCGTGCCCGGGCGCGGCTCCTTGTTTCCGAGGTAATATTCCTCGCGGTAGACGAACAGCACGACGTCGGCGTCCTGCTCGATCGAGCCGGATTCGCGCAAATCCGACAGCTGCGGCCGTTTGTCGTCGCGCGACTCGACTTGGCGCGAGAGCTGCGAGAGCGCAATCACGGGCACGCTCAGTTCCTTGGCGAGCGCCTTCAGACTGGTCGTGATCTCGGTGATTTCCTGCACGCGGTTTTCGCTCCGCTTGCCCGAACCCGACAAGAGCTGGATGTAGTCGATGACGATGAGGTCGAGGCCCTTCTGCCGCTTCAGCCGGCGGGCGCGCGCCATGAGCTGGGCAATCGAGAGACCGCCGGTCTCGTCGACATAGAAGGGCAGCGATTGCAGCTCGATCGAGACCTCGCGGATCTTCTCGAAATCGGCCTCCGAGATGCCGCCGCGGCGGATCGAGGAGGAAGGGATGCCGGTGCGCTCGGCCACGATACGCGTGGCGAGCTGGTCGGCCGACATTTCGCAGGAGAAGAAGCCGATGACGCCGCCATGGGCGGCCTTCATGGTGCCGTCGGCTTGGAGTTCTGGAACGTAGGCCCGGGCGACGTTGTAGGCGATGTTGGTTGCAAGCGAGGTCTTGCCCATGCCGGGGCGGCCGGCGACGATGATGAGGTCGGAGTGCTGCAACCCGCCCATCTTGGTGTCGAGGTCGCGCAGGCCGGTCGAGATGCCCGACAGCTTTCCGTCGCGCTGGAACGCTTTCGCGGCCAGATCGACCGCAAGCGTCAGCGCCTGCGAGAATTTCTGGAAGCCGCCGTCATAGCGGCCGGATTCGGCGAGTTCGTAGAGGCGGCGCTCGGCGTCCTCGATCTGCGCCCGCGGCGCGAAGTCGACCGGGGCGTCATAGGCGACATTGACCATGTCCTCGCCGATGCCGATCAGGTCGCGTCGCAATGCCAGATCGTAGATGGTGCGCCCATAATCCTGCGCATTGATGATGGTGGTCGCTTCGGCGGCGAGGCGCGCCAGATACTGCCCGATGGTCATGCCGCCAATGTCGGTGTCGGCGGGCAGGAAGGTCTTCAGCGTGACGGGCGTCGCGATCTTGCCCATCCGGATCAGGCTCGAGGCGGTCTCGAAGATGGTCTGGTGCAACGGCTCGAAATAGTGCTTGGGCTCCAGGAAATCGGAGACGCGGTAAAATGCGTCGTTGTTGACCAGGATCGCGCCCAGCAGGCTCTGTTCCGCCTCGATATTATGCGGCGCGCTACGATAAGCGGGAGTTCCGGCTTCGGGCGCGAGTTTGAGAACGTTCGAATCAGTGAGGGCCATGGTCGAGCGATAGCAATTTTCTGGGGCGGATGCGGGGCCGGGATAAAGCGCCGCCTCAGACCAAAGCGGAAGCAAAAGCTCGCCGCTATCAACCGATCATTAAAATGGTGGATGATTGGCCGCCGCAGCCCGCGCCGCGCTTGACGGATTTTCCTGGAACCAGGTCGCGACCTGAAAGCCGTCGCTACCGCGCCACGGAAAACGCTCGTTGAAGTGAACCTAATGGGTTGGCGGGCCGACGTATCGAGACGCGCGCGAAATGACGCACGCTGGGCGCTTTCGGGTTGGTTCAGACCAGCAGGAGGTAAACCAGTGCAACCAGAGCCGCCCCGACGCCGGTAGCGATCAGGGCGTAATCGGTGCGGAGGTCGTCCTGCACGTCGAATGAGGTTTGGGTCTCTTTGCTCATGGCGACGGTCTAAGCCAGGGCCGACGAGACTTATGTGAAGCAGATCACATCTCCCCGGATTCTTTCGGGGGTACAGCCGGAACAGGCAAGCGGGCGGGAGGTTGTCTCCGACCTGCCACCAGGGAACGAGGCAAGCGATGCGGCCAGAACGGCAGCCCCGGAATTGGCAAAGCGAAGCAGGCAGCCGACTTTGGCTGTCGGGGCTGATCGCGGCCATGGAGCACCCTGCGAGGCCGGAAGTGCGTCGGGAGCCGGTCGCCCCCGAAATCCTGAAGGCACTGCGGATGCAATTGGCCTTAACGGCCTCTTTCCGGTCCGCTCCGATTTCGACCCTGCGCCACTAAGACTTATTCACCAGCCAGCTTCAGCCTCGGCTTGGCGCCGGCCTCGACGGCCCGCAGCCGGGCTTCTTCACGCGCGATGTAGTTGCGTGTCATCGGCACGACGCCCTGACGCCGGGTGAGTTGAATTTGGAAGTTCATCATATCCTGCTTGCGGAACGTCATCTCGCTGGCTGCCAGATAAAATTCCCACATCAGCGCGAAGCGCTCGTCATATAGCTGCACGGCTTCTTCGCGTCGCGCCATGAAGCGCTCGCGCCATGCCTTCAGCGTTTCGGCGTAATGCAGGCGCAGTATCTCGATGTCGCAGATCAGCAGGCCGGCCCGCTCGATCGCCGGCAGCACCTCCGAAAGAGCAGGGATGTAGCCGCCGGGAAATATGTATTTGGCGATCCACGGATTGGTGGAGTCCGGGCCCTGCGAACGACCGATCGAGTGCAGCAACATGACGCCGTCCTTGTCCAGCAGTTCGGCGCAGCGCTGGAAGTAGGTGTCGTAGAAGCGCGCGCCGACATGCTCCAGCATGCCGACTGAGACGATGCGGTCGAACGGGCCGGCGATGTCGCGATAGTCCTGAAGCAGGAATTTGGCCGATCTGGTCAGGCCCTTTTCGGCTGCGCGCGTATTGGCGATCTGCAACTGCTCGGTCGACAGCGTTATGCCGGTGACGTCAGCACCTGCGATCTCGGCGAGATAGAGCCCAAGTCCACCCCAGCCCGAGCCGATGTCGAGCACGCGCTGGCCGCTCTTGACGAGCAGCTTTGCGGCGACGTGCCGTTTCTTGGCGAGCTGCGCATCGTCGAGCGTGCTCTCCGGCGTCTCGAAATAGGCGCAGCTGTATTGCTTGTCGGCGTCGAGGAAGAGCGAATAGAGCCTTGCATCGAGATCGTAATGGTGTGCGACGTTGCTGCGGGAGCGCGGGCGCGGATTGAACTGCTTCAGGTGCCGCACCAGATAGCGCAGGTGCCACCAGGGTTTTGCCCAGTGCGGCAATAGGTCGGGCTGATCGAGCAGGATCGCGAGGGCATCAGCTATGGTGCCGCGCTCGACGACGAACTCGCCGTCCATGTAGGCCTCGCCAAGCCCGAGTTCGGGATTGACGAGGATCTTCCGCTCTGCGTCCGCGGTGACGAAGCGGACTGCGACCGGTTTGCCCGAGCCGTCGCCGACGGTGAACTTCGAGCCCTTCGCCGTGGTCACCGTCATCGACCCGCGGCGGATGAATTGAGACAGGAATTGACGCAACAATCGATCCATCGGCACCCATCCTCTCGAGCGGACCCGAAGAGATGCGACCAACCCGGCCTTTCACACCCTACGCCCGGGCATCTCGGCGGTTCCTATGCGTTTGCATCTAGATCTAGGGAGGTGTCCCGGGCCCGCTATTGCGCTGTGCTCAAAGCGGATATTCCAAAACCGCTTAATCACATCCTTGCGCGCGCAGGCTGCTTCCATTCGCGGCTCAATCGGATAAAAGGTGACCCGCCGCGGCGCCGCCTACCGGCTGCACCTCTCGGAATTCAATGGAGATGATGGGAATGTCGAGCCGAGCGCTCAGCCTCGCGACGATCTTGCTTCTGATCGGCTTCGGCGCGACCGATACCGTTCTCGCGCAGGCGACGAACCTCGAGGCCGGCAAGGCCCCATCCCAGCTTTTCGCGCAGACCTGCAATGCATGTCACAAGAGCCCGCGCGGCCTGTTGAAAACGGTGGCGTCGGGCTCACTGCCGGGCTTCCTGCGCCAGCATTACACGACCAGCTCCGACATGGCCGGCGTGCTCGCCTCCTATCTCGTCTCCAACGGAGCCACCGACACCCGCTACCAAGCCAAGGACGGCAAGGACAAGAAGGACGGCGCCAAGGATAAGGACAAGGAAGCCAATACCAATCCGGCGCAGTCCCCTGAACGTCAGGGTCGCCGCCAACGTTCCCAGGAGTCCGCCAAGCCGGAAGGCGAGGGTGCCCCTCCCGCGGCCGAGGGCGCGCGTCAGAAACGCGCCGCGCGGCCGGCCGAAGAAGGAACGAAGGAAGGCGCGAAGCCCGAGGGCCAGGCTGCACCCGAAGGGCGCAAGGCCAAGCGTCTCGGCAAGCGTGGCAAGCCGGGAAGTGATGAGGCACCGAAGGTCGATGCCGCGGCGCCCACGGCAGACGACAAGAAGACCGAGCCGAAGGTCGAAACAAAGCCCGAGACTGCGAAGGGGGATTCCGGCGAGGCTAAATCCGAAGGCAGCAAATCTGAAGGCAGCAAGCCGTCCGAGAAGCCCGCCGAGGCCAAGCCGGAAAGTGCCAAGGTTGAGCCGCGCGGCAGCGAGGCTCCGGCGTTGCGGCCCGATCCAGTGCCGCAGGTGACGCCGGCGGCGCCGTCCGCCGCGAAGCCCGCCGAGCCAGCTGCGCCCAAGGCGGCGGAAGACGCCGCCCCCAAGCCCGCCGCGAGGTCCGAACCGCCAGCGAAGTCGCAGGAGCCCGCGCCGCCCGCAACCGCTGCGGCCCCACCGCCGCCAGCCGAATCGTCCGGTCCGCCGACGCCGCCGATTTCGCGATAAGCGACCATATATTGCGACATGCGAAGGCCGCGCTCTCGCGCGGCCTTCGTCGTTTTGGGTACAAGCCCAATCTGTTGTCGCCCGCGGCCGGCAAGAAGCATCTGCCGGGCGAGGGTGACCACGCGGAGCGTCAGGTCTCCGTGGTCGCAGCCGACGTTTTCTGCGTCACCGACGGCGTCGAGAAGCAACCGGCAACGGTGCTCGCGTCGATCGCGATGCTGAGCGAGGACGTTGCCGCCAAAACGAAAAGCCCGGCCGCCTGAGGCGACCGGGCTTCGAAAGCCTTGCGCGAATGCGAGGCTTATTTCTCGGTCTCTTCCGCAGCCGGCGCCGGCTCGGCGTCGTCCTGCTGGGCTTCCGGATCGAAGAACTCGCCGGCAGCTGCGATCGCTTCGGCCGCAGCATCCCGGTCTTCGTTCCGGCTCGAGATGTCCTCGCCGCGGTTGATGCGCTCGGCCTCGTCCTGGCTGCGCGCCACGGTGACACTGATCTCGATCTCGACCTCGGGGTGGATGGCGACCGTGATGGTGTGCTTGCCGATGGTCTTGATCGGCGCGTCGAGCTGAACCTGCGGGCGGGACAGTGAAACACCGTCAGCTTCGAACGCCACGACGATGTCGCGCACGTTGACCGAGCCGAACAGCTGGCCGGCTTCCGAAGCCTGACGGATCACGATGATGTTCTTGCCCTGGATCTTCTCGGCGACCTTGGACGCCTCGCCCTTGGACTCAAGGTTGCGAGCCTCGAGCTCGGCCTTCATGCCGTCGTACTTGGCACGGTTGTCGGCGGTGGCGCGCAGCGCCTTGCCGCGCTTGAGCAGGAAATTGCGGGCATAGCCGTCGCGAACCTTCACGACTTCGCCCATGTGACCGAGCTTGTTGACGCGTTCCAGCAAAATGACTTCCATATTCGTTCTCCTTTGATGTGTTGAGTGAGTTGGAATTTCGAACTTGAACTTTCGGATTTGAACTCAAGATGTCGGCAGCGGCGGTGGCTGGCGCGTACGAAGGAAGCGTTCGCGGAGGCCGAACACGGCATCCGCGAGGCCGAGGATCACCATCGCCATGACGGGCCATCCGAACACGACCACGACGGCGTAGGTCGAGCCGAGCCAGAAGGTGCGGCTCTTCAGCGCCAGCGTCAGCGTGTGCAGCACGGCAAAGCCGGTCAGCGCATATCCCATCATCAGCGCCGCCGCCGCGATCTGCGCCACGATCGCAAGCAGTCCGCCGGTGAAGCAGAAGGCGAGCGCGATGCAGAGCGCCACGAGCGTCATCGGCGGCAACTCCGCCGTCATCAGGTCCGGCCAGGGGCGTCGCAGCCGGCCCGACGTCGCCGTCACCTTGGTGCTGAGCCAGAGGTTGAGGGTCAGCGTCATCATCGCGACGATGGTGGCAGCGGCCGGCACGATCCGCACCAGTGCGTCGACGAATTGGTCGGTCTCGCCGGAGGTCTGCGGGTCGGCGGCGCGGAGGAGGCGCATCAGGCCACGGCGCAGCGTGCCGGTGATGGTCTCGGCGTCGGTGCCGAGCGTGAGCAGGGCGGCGAGCGTGGTCAGTGTGGCGAAGCCCGCGATCCACAGCAGGATGCGGCCGACCGGATACCACTCGAGCACAGGCTCAGTGGGCGGCTCGGCGGCGGGCTTCGGCGCGGCGGGTCCGGCCTGCCGGCTGAGCAGGACGAGATGGCCGAGCCACCAGGCGGGCAATGCGACGGTGACGGCGAAGGCAATGCAGTAGGGCAGGCCGAACAGCGCGCCGAGGCCAACCGCGGCGGCGATGCCGCCGAGGCTCGCGCAAAGCGGTCCCCAGCCGATGGAAGCGACCATCAGCGGCAGCGGTGCGAGATAGAACAGGACGAGCGAGATCAGCGCGCCCGAAGCGATCGAGGCGAACATCAGGGCCGACGCAGCGCCGGCGATCAGGGCTATCAGTCCAAAGGCCATCATCAGCTGTCCCGCTCCCTTCGAGCGGTTAGAGGCATCTCGCCCCAACCATCGGCGACCGGACGACCCGGAAGCCTTATGAGAAACTAGGTAGCTCGGCCGGCGGCGATGTCGCCGCCGGCCGAATTCGTCTTAGCGAATGACGTAGGGCAGCAGGCCCAGGAACCGCGCGCGCTTGATGGCGCGGGCAAGCTCACGCTGCTTCTTCGCGGACACCGCGGTGATGCGGCTCGGCACGATCTTGCCGCGCTCGGAGACGTAACGCATCAGCAGCTTGGAGTCCTTGTAGTCGATCTTCGGAGCATTCGCGCCCGTGAACGGGCAGCTTTTGCGGCGACGGAAAAACGGGCGGCGTGCACCAGCTTCAGCCATTGTTCTTACTCCCCATCCGTCGTGGTGGTGGTGGTGGTTTCAGCGTCTTCGCGCGGACGGCGCGGACCGCGGTCACCGCGGAAGCCGCCACCTTCACGGTCGCCACCACGGAAACCACCCTCGCGGTCGCCACGGAAGCCACCGCCTTCGCGATCGCCACGGAAGCCGCCGCCACGGTCGTCACGCTCGCGGTCACGGTCGGCCTTGCGCATCATCGCGGACGGGCCTTCCTCGAGCTCCTCGACGCGGACGCTGAGATAGCGGATCACGTCTTCGCTGATGCGCTCCTGGCGCTCGATCTCGGCGATCGCCGCGGACGGCGCGTCGATGTTGAGCAGCACGAAATGCGCCTTGCGGTTCTTGTTCATGCGGTAGGTGAGGGAGCGTACGCCCCAATTCTCGGTCTTGGTGACCTTGCCGCCGAGACCCTCGACGATGCCGGTCATCTGCGCAGTCAGCTCTTCGACCTGCTGCGTGCTCGCGTCTTGGCGCGCGAGAAAAACATGCTCATAGAGAGCCATGGAAGTCCTTTCCTCATGTTGGCGCATCGCCCGGCGTCAAGCCCTTAAGAGGCCTTCGGAAAGGACTCTGGGATTAAGCTCAGAAGGCGGAAACACGGGACGACGGGCCGACTGGCCCTGCCACACCAAAATCGCGAATGATTTGCTGAGACCGTCCGTTCAGCTCCCGGCCGGGGTCTGCGGATGGGCGCGTTATACGGATTTCGGCTGACTTGGCAAGGTTTCTGGCAAGGTTTCTGGCAAGGTTGCAGGCGGGCGTTTTGGCGCGGATGGTCCCGATGCGGGCGGCTGGATCCACCGCGGACCACCATACCGGCTTGATTTGTTTGTTTGTATATCATACAAACAAATCTGACGGGAGCGAACCCCAATGGCAGAAAAGCCGGCCCACGAGCCGCTCGAGGCGGCAGGCGACCCCAAGCACGCCACCCGCGCCACGCGGCCGGCCGGCCGCAAAATGCGCTCGCTGCTGCTGGATGCCGCGAGCCCGCTGTTTCGGGAGCGGGGGCTGTCGGGCACGGCGATCACCGACATCGCAGCCGCTGCGAACGCGTTCCCGAGCCAGATCACCTATTACTTCCGCACCAAGGAGGCGCTGTTCGTCGAATGCGCCTGCCGCGAGCTGCTGTACCTGGCGCGAGCGACCGAGCAGGCGGCGCTGAAGGCGCGCACGCCGCAGGATTATACCCACGCGCTGGCCGAGACCGTCACGACGAGCGATTCGGTGGTCTTCTTCGCTGAGGCGCTGACGCTGACGCGGCGGCGCCAGGATCTCGCGCCGCTGGTCGAGCGCACCATTGAGCGCCTGCACAGTGAGGGTGCGCGAGCCTATGCGAGCCAGGTCGCGCGGCACGGCTGGCGCTCCCTGCGCGCGCCCGATGAGAGTTCGCGGCGGTTCTGGGCCGTCGCCATCGGCGTCATCCTCGAGGGCTACGCGATGGGCCGTTCGCCCGAGGCGCTGTGCGCCGAGATGCTGCGCGTGCTGGGTGAACAGGCGAAATCCGATCATGACGCGGCGCGCCTGCGCCTCGTCGACGCGCGCGACGCGTCGAGCAATTCGAATGAGGAGAGTTAGGCCATGACTGCGCTACGCATGCGTGCCCGCGATTTCCTGACCGACAACCAGCTTGCCGACGTGCGCCAGCGCGTGACCTGGAAAGGCGTCGCGCTGATCGCGCACGCCTGGGCGCTCATCATCGCGGCAATCGCCCTGGTCGCGTGGTGGCCCAACCCGATCACCTACATCTTCGCCGTCGCCATCATCGGCTCGCGCCAGCTCGGGCTCGCGATCCTCATGCATGACGGCGCGCATGGCTGCCTGTCCGCCGACGAGAAAACCAATTTGACTCTAAGCCAGTGGTTCTGCGCCTATCCTCTGTTTGCGGAGACGCGCAGCTACCGGCGCTATCACCTTCAGCATCATGCGCGCACGCAGCAGGAGGATGATCCCGATCTCGTGCTGTCGGCGCCGTTTCCCATCACGAAGCTGAGCTATCGCCGCAAGTTCTTTCGCGACCTCACAGGGCAGACCGGCTACCAGCAGCGCAAGGCGCAGTTGCTCAATGCGCTGGGGCCGAAGGACTGGCCGTTGCGACAGCGCGCGGCGCATTTTTGGGAGAAGCTCGGCCCGCAATGTCTGGTCAATGGCGCGATGTTCGCAGCGCTCACGGCGGCCGGCGTGTGGTGGGCCTATCCGCTGCTATGGCTGGTGCCGCTCCTGACCTGGATGATGGTGATCACCCGCATCCGCAACATTGCCGAGCACGCGGTCGTGCCCGACAGCAGCGATCCCTTGCGTAACACCCGCACCACCTACGCCAATTTCCTCGAGCGTCTGTTCATCGCGCCATACTACGTGAACTACCACCTCGAACATCATCTCTTGTTCTATGTGCCCTGCTACAATCTGCCCAAGGTTCATCGCCTGCTGAGCCAAAGCCGGCACGCGAGCCGCATGGAGGTGCAACCGAGCTACGCGGCCGTGCTGCGGCTTGCGACCGCGAAGCCGAACCGGGATGACCGACCGGGGCAATTGGTCAACAGCGCGCGCCGCGCGCAGGCGGGGTCCGAGGTCGACGCCAACCAGACGGCCGGCGGATTCTAGGGATCCGTTTCCCCGGTTGAATGCTGGTCGAAGTTCCTATCTTGGCTTGACATTCCCGCCCCGGACAGTGTCTACGGCCCCCTTTGGAGCATGATCCGGAACCATGGCCTACGGCCGTGCGTAATCGGCTGCCGGTTCTCGCAGAGATCACGCCCGACAAGCAGGGAGCCCCGATGACGGCAGCATTCACATTTCCGGGGCAGGGTTCCCAGGCGGTCGGCATGGGCAAGGCCTTGGCGGATGCCTTTCCGGTGGCGCGCGCCGTGTTCGACGAGGTCGATGCCGCGCTGGGGGAGAAGCTGACGGCGACCATCTGGGATGGTCCGGCCGAAACCCTCCAGCTCACCCAAAACGCCCAGCCGGCCCTGATGGCGGTGTCCGTCGCCACCCTACGCGTGCTGGAGGCCGAAGCCGGGTTTTCCGTGGGGCGGGATGCGGCCTTCGTCGCCGGCCACTCGCTCGGTGAATATTCGGCGCTGGCTGCGGCCGGCAGCCTGACGATTTCCGACACCGCGCGGCTGCTTCGCATCCGCGGTCTCGCAATGCAAAAAGCCGTTCCGGTCGGCGTCGGTGCGATGGCCGCTCTGCTCGGCCTCGACTACGAGGCCGCCGTGGCGGTGGCGGACGAGGCCGCGCAGGGGCAGGTCTGCCAGGCAGCCAACGACAATGGCGGCGGGCAAGTGGTCGTCTCCGGCGACAAGGCCGCGGTCGATCGCGCCGTCGAGATCGCCAAAACCAAGGGCGCCAAGCGCGCAATGTTGCTGCCGGTGTCCGCACCGTTCCATTGCAAGCTGATGCAGCCGGCTGCCGACGCGATGGCGGAGGCGCTGGCCGGGGTCGCGATCAAGGCCCCGGCGGCCCCGCTGGTGTCGAACGTGCTGGCGAGCGCGATCACCGATCCCGACGAGATCCGCCGCCGCCTGGTCGAGCAGGTCACGGGCACCGTGCGCTGGCGCGAGTCGGTTGCCTATATGGCGGAGCAGGGCGTCACCCGTTTCTTCGAGATCGGTGCCGGCAAGGTGCTGACCGGCCTCGTCAAGCGTATTGCGGACGGTGCCATTGGCGTTGCGGTCGGTGGTCCCAACGACATTGCTGCCGCCAAGGATGCATTGGCCGCTGCGAAGCAGGCCTGACGCGCGATGATTCGTCGTCGCGATCGAGTTCTTTAGTTGACGCACGATCCTTTCGGAGAACCGCTGCGCATTTTTCCGGATCGTGCCTTGGAGGAGTTATCGATGTTCGATCTGACTGGCAAAAAGGCGCTCGTTACCGGCGCAACCGGCGGCATCGGCGGCGCGATCGCACAGGCGCTGCACGCGCAGGGCGCCACCGTTGCGATATCAGGGACGCGCAAGGAAGTGCTGGATGAGCTTGCCGGCAAGCTCGGCGAGCGCACCCATGTGTTGCCCTGCAATCTCTCCAAGGCCGAAGAGGTCGAGGCGCTGGTGCCCGCTGCGGAGGCGGCGATGGGACAGGTCGACATCCTCGTCGCCAATGCCGGCATCACCCGCGACAATCTCTTCGTGCAGCTCCGTGACGAGGACTGGGAGGAGGTCATCAACATCAATTTGACTTCGACCTTCCGGCTTGCCCGCGCCGCCACCAAATTGATGATGCGCAAGCGCTTCGGCCGCATCATCGCCATCACCTCGGTGGTCGGCGTCACCGGCAACCCGGGGCAGGGCAATTATACCGCGTCGAAGGCGGGCCTGATCGGCATGATCAAGACGTTGGGTGCCGAATACGCCAAGCGCGGCGTCACCGCGAACTGCATCGCTCCCGGCTTCATCAAGACGCCGATGACCGATGCGCTCAACGACAAGCAGCGCGAAACGATTCTGACCAAGGTTCCGGCCAATCGCTTGGGCACGCCCGAGGACATCGCGGCGGCCGCCGTCTACCTGAGTTCGAACGAAGCGGCCTATGTCACCGGCCAAACCATCCACGTCAACGGCGGCATGGCCATGATCTGACGCCTCATGCCGCACCGCCCCCTTGGCGGCGCGGAATGCGGCAAACGGCCGTTTCCGGAGCGAAATGAGGCTTGTAGTCAACGCAATTGAAGTATGATAACCGGACCTTCAACGGATGGGCAAAGAACGCCATTGCAGGTTTTTGAAACCCTGTATATTGGCGATGCGGAGCCTTGGCCGTCATTCGCCGGGCCTGCATCGGTTAGGATGGGGCCAAATCAAAGTTCGTAAGCGAAGGCAGTCAACGACCACGACGGCTCGTATCGTCCCGGGGGGTCGGGTCTACAGGGAACAACACGAGGTTATGCAATGAGTGAGATTGGCGAGCGGGTTAAGAAGATCGTGGTCGAACACCTTGGTGTTGAACCCGAGAAGGTTGTCGATGCTGCGAGCTTCATCGACGACCTCGGCGCCGACAGTCTGGACACCGTCGAGCTGGTGATGGCGTTCGAAGAGGAATTCGGTTGCGAGATTCCGGACGATGCCGCGGAAACGATTCTCACCGTCGGCGACGCCACCAAGTTTCTCGAGAAGAACGCGAAGAGCTAAGGCTCTTCATTTTCGCGGGGACAACATTGAAACCGGACGGACCGCCCAACAGCGGTCAGCCGGTTTCTTGTTATTGGCCGTGAATGTTTCGATGCGGAGTTTTCGGATATGAGGCGGGTTGTCGTCACGGGTCTTGGCATGGTTTCGCCACTCGGCTGCGGTGTCGAGCCGACCTGGAAACGCATCCTCGACGGCCAAAGTGGCGCACGCAAAATCGAGAGCTTCGATGTCTCCGATCTTCAGACCAAGATCGGCTGCACGGTCGTGCGCGGCGACGGTACCAACGACACTTTCAATCCCGATATCTGGATGGAGCCGAAGGACCAGCGCAAGGTCGACGACTTCATCATCTTCGGCATGGCCGCAGCCGGCCAGGCGCTCGACGATGCCAACTGGCATCCCGAGACCGAAGAGGACAAATGCGCCACCGGCACCATGATCGGATCCGGCATCGGCGGCCTTAACGGCATTGCAGAAACTGCGGTCCTGCTGAAGGAACGCGGGCCGCGCCGGGTCTCGCCGTTCTTCATTCCGGGACGCCTGATCAATCTCGCCTCCGGCTATGTCTCGATCAAGCATGGGCTGAAGGGGCCGAACCATTCGGTGGTCACGGCCTGCTCGACCGGCGCTCACGCCGTCGGCGATGCCGCCCGCCTGATCGCGCTCGGCGATGCCGACGTCATGGTTGCCGGCGGCGCCGAATCGCCGATCGGTCGCATCGGCATTGCCGGCTTCAACGCCGCGCGTGCGCTCTCGACAGCCTTCAACGAAACGCCCGAGAAGGCCTCGCGCCCCTACGACAAGGACCGCGACGGCTTCGTGATGGGCGAGGGCGCCGGCGTTCTGGTCCTGGAAGAACTCGAACACGCCAAACGCCGCGGCGCGAAGATCTATGCCGAAGTGATCGGCTACGGTCTCTCGGGCGATGCCTACCACATCACCTCGCCGTCACCCGACGGCGACGGGGGCTTCCGCAGCATGGCGGCAGCGCTCAAGCGCGCCGGCCTTACCGCGTCCGATCTCGACTACATCAACGCGCACGGCACCTCGACGCCGCTCGGTGACGAGATCGAGCTCGGTGCGGTCGAACGTCTGCTCGGCAATGCCGCTTCCAAGGTCGCGATGTCCTCGACCAAGTCGTCGACCGGTCACCTTCTGGGTGCGGCCGGTGCGATCGAGGCGATCTTCGCCATTCTCGCGATTCGCGATAATGTCGTGCCGCCGACCATCAACCTGGACAATCCGTCGGTAGAGACTGCGATCGATCTCGTGCCGCACAAGGCGAAGAAGCGCGAGGTCAACGTCGCGTTGTCGAATTCTTTCGGTTTTGGCGGTACCAACGCGTCGGTGATCTTCCGGCGTCCGGTCCAATAGTTTGTGTTTGCGACGAATCCACCGTTTTGCCGTATTCGGCGATAGTCATACAAGTGGGCGCGTGTACTTGGCCAGACAAGCGATTGTCGGGTCGCATTTGAACCGGCAGGATTCAGGTTGCTTCGATGAGTGAAAGGCCGCCCATTTCGCCCCGGAGTCCGCGGGCAGCGCTCGAGCCCGAGCAGGTCCCGCCGCCGCCGAAGCGATCGGACCGCGCGCGCAATCCCTTCGTGATCGTCGGCAACGCCATCATCACCCTGCTGCTGATTGCGATGATCGGTGCGGGCGGCGTGTACTATTACGGTCGACAGGTGCTCGAGGCGCCGGGACCGCTGAAGGAAGACAAGATCGTCAACATCCCGCAGCGCGCCGGCAAGCGTGATATCGCCGAGACGCTGAACCGGGAAGGCGTGACCGACGTCAATCCGTGGGCGTTCATTGCCAGCGTCGCTGCGTTGAAGGCGAGTTCGGACCTCAAGCCCGGTGAATACTCGTTCCAGAAAAACGCATCCTTGCGCGACGTCATTGCCACCATCGTCGAGGGCAAGGTGGTGCAGCATGCCGTGACGATCCCGGAAGGGCTGACCTCCGAGCAGATCGTGGCGCGCCTGTCCGACAACGACATATTCACCGGCAGCGTGCGTGAGCTGCCGCGCGAAGGCACGCTGCTGCCCGAGACCTACAAGTTCCCGCGCGGCACCCCGCGCGATCAGGTGATCCAGCGCATGCAGCAGGCGCACAAGCGCGTGCTGACCGAGATCTGGGAGCGTCGCAGTCAGGACATTCCGGTCAAGAGTCCGGAGCAATTGGTGACGCTGGCCTCGATCGTCGAGAAAGAGACCGGCAAGCCAGACGAGCGCAGCCGCGTCGCCGCGGTGTTCGTCAATCGCCTGAAGCAGAGGATCAAGCTGCAGTCCGATCCCACGATCATCTATGGCCTCGTCGGCGGCAAGGGCACGCTCGGCCGTCCCATCAAGCGCAGCGAGATCACGCAGCCTTCGCCCTACAACACCTATGTGATCGAGGGCCTGCCGCCGGGCCCGATCTCGAACCCCGGCCGCGCCTCGCTTGAGGCTGCCGCCAACCCGGCCCGCACCCGGGACCTCTATTTCGTCGCCGACGGCACCGGCGGGCATTCCTTCACCGAGACCTACGACGCGCATCAGAAGAACGTCGCCAAGCTGCGCGCGATGGAAAAGCAGATCCAGAACGACACGGTCGAGCCGGCCGAGGACGCGCAGCCGCCGGCCGCCGCCGCGCCCGGTGCCGCCGATACGCCGACGGCGACCACGCCGGCGCGGCCCAACCAGCAAAAAAAGCCGCCGGCCGCTCGCCCCGCGGGTCCGCCGCCGGCCCGCCAAGGCGCGGTGCAGGCCTCGCCCCCGGTGGTGCAGCGCTAGGCCTGCGCGCAGACCTGCCCCGCGGGACTTTGCGGATTACACTTTCCTGCAAAATAGTCTTAAGATTCGCGTGGCTTGATGGCCGCGCGAATCCCGTGCTTCTGGAGAAATTGACCTGATGGCGTTGTCGTCCATGACCGGCTTTGCCCGAAGCCACGGCGCGAGCGGCCCGTATACGTTCGAATGGGAATTGAAGTCGGTCAACGCCAAGGGCTTTGATCTGAGGGTGCGGCTACCGCAGGGGTTCGACGAGCTCGAGGCTCATGCCAAGAAGCGTGCCGCCGAGCTGCTCTCGCGAGGCACCGTCTACGCCAATCTAACCGTCAAGCGCGCCAATGCGGCCACCAGCGTCCGCGTCAACGAGGACGTGCTCAACGCCGTGCTCAAGGCCGCCGCCGTGATCGCCGGCAAGGTCGATGCGGTCGCGCCGAGCGTCGACGGGCTTTTGGCCATCAAGGGTGTCATTGAGGTCGCCGAGCCCGAGGGCGACGAGGAGGAGGACAAGGCCGCGCGCGCTGCCGCTGCGGACGCCTTCGACAAGGCGCTCGCCGAACTCGTCGAGATGCGCAAGCGTGAGGGGAGCTCGCTCGGGCAGATCCTGATCCAGCGCGTGGATGAGGTCGAGCAACTGGCGAAGAAGGCGGAGGCCGCGCCCGGCCGCAAGCCCGAGGCGATCAAGGCGAGGCTCGCCGAGCAGATCGCGAGCCTGCTCGACACCTCCGACCGTTTCGATTCCGACCGCCTGATGCAGGAAGCGATTCTGATTGCGACCAGGGCCGACATCCGCGAGGAGCTCGACCGCATCGCCTCGCACATCGCGCAGGCGCGCGAGCTGATCGGCAAGGGCGGCCCGGTCGGACGCAAGCTCGACTTCCTGGCGCAGGAGTTTCACCGCGAGGTCAACACCTGTTGCTCGAAGTCGAACGACATCGAGCTGACCAATACGGGGCTCGCCATGAAGAACGTGGTCGAGCAGTTCCGCGAGCAGGTCCAGAATCTGGAGTGATCGATGACGATTGGCGGTCACGGAACTGATGGTGTCGAGCGGCGCGGATTGATGTTCGTGCTGTCCTCGCCGTCGGGCGCGGGCAAGACGACGCTGTCGCGCATGTTGATCGACCGTATGCCCGGCCTTCGAATGTCGGTGTCGGCGACCACGCGGGCGATGCGGCCGGGCGAGGTCGACGGCAGGGATTATTCGTTCGTCGACAAGGCCACCTTCGAGGCGATGGTGAAGGCCGACCAGCTGCTGGAATGGGCGACCGTGTTCGACAACAGTTACGGCACGCCGCGTGCGCCGGTTGAGGCGGCGCTGTCAGCCGGGCAGGACGTGCTGTTCGACATCGACTGGCAGGGCACGCAGCAGCTCCGAGAGAAGGCGCGCGCCGACGTCGTCAGCGTGTTCATCCTGCCGCCCTCGGCTGCCGATCTCGAGAAGCGGCTGCATTCGCGCGCGCAGGATTCCGACGAGGTGATCCGCAAGCGCATGAGCCGCGCCAGCCACGAGATGAGCCACTGGGCCGAATACGACTACATCGTCATCAACCACGACGTCGACGAGGCCTTCGCCGAGGTGCAGTCGATCCTGAAGGCCGAACGCCTCAAGCGCGAGCGGCAGACCGGCCTCGTGGGCTTCGTGCGGGGTCTGCAAGGTCAGCTTCAAGGTTAGGCTGCGTCAGCCGCGGCCCGTCCTTCGCCAGCCGTTCCAGCATCGTCGTGATCACGTCGACGTCGATGGCGTCCTCGACTCCCGCATCCTCATCGCGACCGTCCGGCTCTTCGTCATCGACCTCGTTGGCCGCGAGCCGCGGCGCGGCCTCGATCTGGAATTCTCCGTTGAAGATATCCGCGTCGTCGAGCTCTGCGGTATCTTCGTGCGCTTGCGGGACGCGCTCGTCGATCACATCGATCTCGCGATCAATCGCGGCGAGCTGCGCGGTCTTGAGCTGAGCTGGCTGCGGACGCACGGCATCGAAATCCACCGGGCGCGGCTGCCGAGCGTGCGGCGACGCGTTGAGCCAGGGCGCACGGCCATCGTCGTGATCGTGCGGCTCAAAATTGTCCCAGTTGACGCGGCGCTGGTCGGCGGCCTGGACGCGGATGCGTCCACCGGCGAAGCGGTAGACGAGGCTGGCGAGGATGCCGGCAAGCGTTAGCGCGCCGCCGATCACGAGCAGCAGCATCTGGAGCGAGCCGGTCTGCTTGTCGGCGGTGCTGTCTGCCGCGGCCAGAGCCATCGGAGCAGGGGACTTCGCCGGCTTCGTGGTCGTCGGCTGCGCAGCGGCCGCGACCGGTGCAGGCGATGGCTGCTCTGTGGGCGCGGCGGACGCCGTGGTGGCGTCGGGCCAGCGCCCGGCGACGGCGGGCTGCTGAGCGTTGACGTCGGCGGCGGGGCTCGCAGCCTGTTGCGTTGGCGCCGGTCCCGCCTGTGCAGGCGTCTTCACAGTGGCGATGCTCTGCGGCGTCAGATATTCGGCGCGCGCGTCCTGGACCGAGTGCTGCTGCGGCACAGTCGTATCCGCTGCAGGCGTATCCGGCGTAGCCTGGGCGGTTTGAGTCGCCTTGCCGCCTTCGGCACGCAGATACCAGCACTGCCGCTTGGTCGCGCGCTCGAGGCGATAATGCCAATGCTGGCCCTGCGGCGCGGCGCCCTTTGGCGAGCCAAGGCAGTCGCTCGCGGCATTTGCCGTGCTCGGTGGCGTCGATGCGTTCTGCGACACGGCGGCAAGTGGCGCGCCGGCAATGATGCTGCCTACGAGGGCAGATAAGAATTTTGCGGTGCGGTTGCCCATCCTGGTCTCCCGATTACGCATGACGCAACTCGTTACCTTCCCTTTGTCGTCAAAGACTTGGGTGGCAATGAGCCGCAAATCCGGAGAGGATGTGGCCTGAATCGGGCCTGCGCGGCGTTCGTTCCGCCGCGAAATCAGACTTTTTCGGTGCTATTGCTTGGTCGAAGTCCAGGTTCCGCCGCAGCCGTCCGAGCGGCGGAAGGATCCGGAGCCGCTGCGGGCAGCGAGGCGGCCGGAGCCGGTGAAGGTCACGCCATCGCCTTGACCGAACGTGCTGACCGCGCCGCTCGCGCTGACGGTACCCGTGACGCCTTGGCCTATGACCTTGCCTGAGGAGACCACGACCGCGCCGGACGTGGTGCCGCCGCAGCCGACGCTGACGACCATCCAGGCGCCGTCGAAACTCCCGCCACCGCCACCACCACCGCCGCGTCGGGAGGAGCTGCGCGGCTCCTCGGCCGGCTTGCTGCGGCGCGCCGAGGGCGCTGGCTCGGCGGAACGGTCCGATCGGGAGCCGGACAGCGACTTCTCGTCATTGCCGATCGAGCCGCCGGCGCTGCCGGACTGCGCAACGGCGGACGGTGGAGCAACGGTGACGGACAGGAAAAAGGCCAGGGCAATTGCGGGGATGACGGCATTGCGCATGAGCAAAAATCCAAAAAATGAAAAATCGTATCAGCGGCCGGAGCCGTCGGCACAGACGGAACCGATAATGCGGCAAGCTTTGCCAGCCTTGCCGCATTCGTCAAGCGCGGCGTCTTTCGCGCGCTGCACGCTGTCGCGCTGGACCAGCGACCAGGATTTGTCGGAGATCGCGAACGCGCCGCAGCGGTTGCCATAGAAGGACAGCTCGATCGGACATTTGGCGCCCGCGCAATTGCCGCGCGCATCCGCCACCGCCGCGCGCCGCGAGGCGTGGTTCCAGGAGATGCCCCATTTACTGCCGTCGGGCCCGTAGACGATCGAGCCCCATGGCTTCAGGTCCTCCATCTTGCGCATCCGCAGCAGCAGGCCTTCGGTGGCTTCGCCTGTCGGTGCCATGGAAATCCGCTGCTGCAGCTTCGTGATCGCGCGGGTCAGTCCATCAGGGCTGTCAGGATCGAAATTGAGCTCGTAGAGCCGCTCGCTGAGCTCGCTCAGCAGGGCGGCATCGCGCAACGGGACGCGGTCCGGATCGGCGCGCAGCCGATCCGCCGGCACAGGATCAGGCTGCATCGCTGCGACCTGCGGCGGGGCGGTTTGCGTCGGGGGTACGAAATAGAAGGTGCCGTCGATCGGCGAGGACGACACCCAGGGCTGCTGCGCGCCGGAGGTGGCGCGCTTCACCGCGAGGCCGACCTGGTTGAAGGTCTGGAACACGTCGAGGCCCGCGGTCCGGACCGTCGCGGCCAATGCTTTTGTGTAGGGGCTGTGGCCGTCGCTTCCGTCCTGGGCGACATTGCCGGGTTGGGTTGCGTAGGAGATCAGCGTGCCCTCGGGCGCGCGCATCTGCGCGAGACCGCCATCGGAGGCGCGCAGGCCGCGTGAGCCGAACGGGTTGTTGCGGCAGGCGTCCAGGATCACGAGGTTGAGGCGCGTGCCCGATCCCTGCATCTGGCGCAGCACGAGGTTGACGTCGGTCATCTGGAAGTCGACGTCGGCCTCGCGCGTCGGGTTGGCGCCGACAGGCACGAGATAGTTGGCGCCCGAGACCTGCACGCCGTGGCCGGCATAATAGAACAGCGCGACGTCGGCGCCCTGCACCTGCCGGCCAAAGCTCTGCACCGCCAGGTCCATCGCGCCCTTGTCGAGATCGAGCTGGGCGCGGCCTCCGACCAGCGTGAAGCCGAGCAAGCCAAGCGTCTCCGCCATCAGGCTCGCGTCCTTGGATGGATTGTCGAGCGGCGTGATGTTCTTGTAGGCGGAGTTGCCGACCACGAGCGCGATGCGCTTCTCGGCCGATGCCGGGTGCGTGGCGACGACGAGCAGGGCCGCGACCAGCGTCGCCAGCCCCGGGACGCGATTGAAAATCCTCGCGCGCATCAAAATTCCCCAAGAATAATGGCGTCAGTCTAACAGTCCGGCGCGCCGGCGAAAAGCGGTGCGGCGTTTGTACCGGCCGTCATGCCCGGCGATGACGCGGATAGGCCGCGTTGCGTATTCGCAGGCGAGGGGCCATGGCTTCGCGTTCCCGCGGCAGATTCTGCCCGAGCCTTTGGTTCATCGCCCAGTGGAAGCCAAAGGGCGCAGGGAAGGCCGGGCGCCGGCGGCACCCGTTGGTCCGTGCGCTACAGGAGTGCACACGGGGTGGACCGATGGGGTGGCCGATCGCCCGGCCTTCCCTGCGCGGATGGTTTTAACGGTGTCCTTCGTGCTCTCCCCGGGGAGCGATGCACTGTTGCCCCCGTCGCCCCGCCGATGGCTGATGCGCGCCGGCCGATCCCGCGTCCGGAAACTTCCCGAGGCGCAGACGTTTGATTGAGTCTGAGGAGACGCCATGCCGATCAAGGATCAGATCAAGAATCTCGCCAAGAAGCTCGTGGAGGATCATCCCGACGCGGCAACGCTGCGGGCGCTTGTGCGGGCTCGGAAGCCGGCAGCCATCCGTTTCCAGGACGATGGCATCGTGCCGAATAACCCGCATTTTCCCGTGTTGCTCTATCGCGGCGCGGTGAACCTGAAGAGCCGGCGTTTTGCTCCAGAGGTCATCGTCGACACGCTGTTCGATGGTCATGGCTGGGGCCGCTCCTGGCGCGATACGGTCTACGACTTTGTCCACTATCATTCGCAGATCCACGAAGTGATGGGCGTTGCACGCGGCACGGCCAGGATCGAGTGCGGCGGGATCAAGGGACGAATCCTGAGCGTGAAGGCCGGAGACGTTCTGGTCCTTCCCGCAGGCACCGGACACCGGCTGATCGAGTCCAGCCGGGACTTCCTGGTCGTCGGAGCGTATCCGCAGGAGGGGACGTATGACGAGTGCACGGATACGCGAGAGCGTCCTGATGCCAGCAAACGCATCGCCAAGGTCCGCAAGCCGAAGACCGATCCCGTGCCGGGTGCCGGTGGCCCGCTGCTCAAATCATGGCGAATAAAGTCATCGCGATCCTGACGCGCGCGGATCGGTCTCGCTGTGCCGGTTTCGAGTGTCGTTCGTTGGAACGCCGCCCGCCTCGCTCAGGTCAGATAATCCGGCGTGAAATCCGCGAGCGCGCGGAGTTCGTCGGGTTGCAACAGCTCGATCTCGCTTCCCTCCCAGGCAATCAATCGGCGGCCTCTCAGCTCCTGGATGGTGCGATTGACGTGGACGATCGACAATCCGCAGGCGTCGGCGACATGCCGCTGCGTCATCGGCATCTGGAAGCAGCGGTTCTTGACGAGGCCCACGACCTCCAGCCTTGCGGCGAGCTCACAGATCAGATGCGCTACCTTTGGCAGTGCCGCCTGTGCACCGAGGCGCGCGATCCATTGTCGCGAGATCGCCGCATCGATCAGCGTCTCGCGCCAGAACGCGCGGGTCAGGTGAATGGAGCCGTCAAGCAGCTGCTTGAGTTGGCTGTGTGCGACGTAGCCGACGATGGTGGGGCCGAGACCGACGAGGTCCGCATCCATCGGCGAGACCAGCAGCGTGTGCAGGCACGGCATGTCGCCCGGAACGTGGAAGGCGAGGATCTGGCTGCGATCGCCGACGATGCGAGCCTGGTAGAGGAATCCGCTGACGACGAAAACGCAGCGAGAGGCATCTTCACCCTGGCGCAGCACGATCTCGCCGTCCGAAACCTGACGGAGCGTGGACGGCAGGCCAGCGATCTGGCGGCGTTCGTCTTCTGAGAGGCCTTCAATCGCCTGGAGATGAGCGATGAACTTCGGGTGCGGCATGGACAGCAGGAGGTGTTTCACTCGTCACGCGGCATCGCCGGGTCGAGCAGGCGTTGGGAGAGTTTTGCGATGGTCCAATCGGAGACGGGAACCGCCTGGAACTCGCGGATGGCGCGCGCAAGCTCCTGATCCGACATCGGCTGCGCCGGCTCCTTCAACCTGCCTTGCAGGAAGGCATGGCTGATACTGTCTAGGTGCTCGCCCGAATCTGATGCGAACAGGTGGCGAATGCGCTTCAGGATCGTCGTGGGGCTCATGCGAAGGGCGGGCGCAGTCAGCGATCGAGGGATGGTGGGCCCGCGACCCTGTACCGTCGCAAACCGGTAGCAACCTGTGCTTCCGACCAGCGTTCTAGTCCGCTGGATACAGGCCAGATGTATCATTTGATCGAACCGGCAGGATTTTTGGCGGGACACATGGAACGGGACACATGGAAAAAGCCCATGACGTGCTGATCCGGAACCTCGGCGAGCACACCGCGCTCGCACAGGAGGATGTCGCCGAAATTCGCGGGCTGACTTTTGTGCAGCGCGAGTTCGCGCCGAACGAGGATTTCATCCGTCAGGGTGACGAACCCGAGCATTCGGCGCTGGTCGTCTCCGGCATGATCGCGCGCTACCATCTGCTCGACAGCGGCCGGCGGCAATATCTCGCGTTCCATCTGTCCGGCGACCTGCCGGATTCCCAGGGCTTGTTCATCGACCAGATGGACCATGGGCTCTGCGCCCTCGGGCCCGCCTCGGTGGCCTTCATCCCGCACCGCGAATTGCTCAACGCGTTCCGTCGGCGGCCGACCTTCGCGCTCTCGGTCTGGCGCGAGACCTTGCTCGATGCCGCGATCTTTCGCGAGGCCATCACCAACAACAGCGCCCGGCCGATGCACACGCGCATGGCACACCTGTTCTGCGAGCTGTTCTACCGCGCGCGGGCCGCGCAGCTCGTTCGCGGCAATCGCTGCCGTCTGCCGATCAGCCTGGCGCAGCTCGGCGAGACGCTGGGCATGGCGATCGCGACGGTGAACCGGACGCTCGCCGACCTCAGGCGGAGCGGGACCATGGACTTGCGCGACAGCGAGCTGATCGTGCTGAAATGGCGCGAACTGCAGCGGCTCGGAGGCTTCAGTCCGACCTATCTGCACCTCAAGCGTCAGTCGCCGCCGCGCGCCTGAGGCCGCAATGTGTCAGCTACTGGCAGATGCCGCGCGCCGAGCACTTCGTCGAAATGCTTCTTCACCCAATCGTTGCAACGGCAGGCTCTGGCTTCAAGCGCGGGCGCGTCGAGGATCAGGATGGCGCCACGGCGTGTCGCGAGGATCCGCCTCGCCTTGAACATCTGGATGACGCGGCTGGCATAGCTGCGGGAGACGCCGAGCATGCCGGCAAGCTGCTCGTGGGTGAGTGGGATCTCGGGGCCGCCGACGTGCTCCTGCGCCGAGATGATCCACTTGGCGGCGCGCTGCTCGATCGAATGCGCGGCATTGCAGGCCGCGGTCTGGAGCAGCTGCGCGAACTGGCAGTCGGCGTAGCGCGAGAACACCTGCTGGAGCGTGGCCGACCTCTGCTGGGCCTGCTCGAGCGCGCGCGGCGGCAACCGCATCAGGGTGCCGCCCAGCTTCACGACGATGCGCGAATAGGCCAGCGAGGCACTGCGGCCGGCGGCAATGCCCACCGCGCCCTCGCGCCCGACTAGCAGGCTTTCGACTTCGCGATCGTCCTCGACCGGCACGGCGAACGACACGAGTGTCGAGCGGCAGGGAAAATGGACCGCCGTGACCTCGTCGCCGGCGTGATGCAGGATATGGCTCGCCTCGAGTTCGACCTGCTGGAGGTGCGGCGCGAGCAGTTCGAAATCCGGGCGGCTGAGCCGCTGGAGAAGATCGTTCTGGGCCGACCGGTCACATGTGTTGCTCTGGCCGGGAATCGGCACCGGCTAGAACCCTACGTTTCCGTGACCGAGCCGACGGTTCCAAAGTGCACACAAGGCGTTTTTCAATCGTTGAAAAAGTGGCCTCCGGTCTGCGGAATTCCGGGAGCTGCTGGCGAGGCGAATGGCGCGCGAGGCAAATGGCGCGGCCGAACCGTCGGCCTTCAACTTCACGAACTCTGTGCAGGAGTGCACACAGCAGGGGCGCGGACCGGCGTAGCGTCCTCGTCGCGGAGCACCGCACCCCGTGCGCTCTGCCCGACGGACCGCCGGCCTATACCTCGAACGCCGCCGGGCCGGCGGACCCGAGGGCGGCGAGGATGTTCATCATCCGACGTTCGTCACCCGAAGCGTGCTTCGCAATCATGCGCGGGCCGGCTTTTTTCCGCGTGGGCGCGATAGGCATCGATCGCCCTGTTGGCGAGCATCAGTTGCCGGCGTTCACCGGTCCTGAGCTGGGCTTCAATGGCATCGAGCAGGACGTTCGCGGTCTCGTCCGGAGAGCCGAGCTCTCCGCTCTGCTCCAGGAAGCTCCAGGCGATGAAGAATGCGTTCTCGACGGTGCAGCGAATGGACATGGCTGCCAACGCGGCGCGGCCGTTGCCGTTCCGCGGGACCGACGAATGCAGTGAATTAGCGCGTGTGCCCGCGTTACTTCAGCGAGCTGCTGATCGAGGTGAACTTCTTGTTCAGCGTCGCGCCGAGATTGTGGACGACGGGATGATCGCGAGCGCGATGCCGGCGGCGATCAGGCCGTACTCGATCGCTGTGGCGCCGGACTCGTCGGCGAGGAAGCGGCGGATGGTCCGCATGGTCCTGCCAGAATTCCAATAAGAGAGCTGGCGAGGACCATAATCCGCACAGAGCGGGTTCCCCAATTTGGAACACCGGCTTGCGTCAACATCGAGCTAATCGCGATCTTGAAGCCGGCAGCGAGATGCTGACGCCCGCCGCCTCGCGCTTCTCGCGCATGCTAGTTCTTGAGTACGATGCGGCCAACGACCTTGCCGGCGCGAAGCTCGTCGATCCAGGTCTGGACGTCGCCCATCGGCTCCTCGCGCATTGGCGTCGGCTTGATCTTGCCGGCGCGCGCGAGCGCCATCAGCTCGTGGGCCTCGGTGAGCGTGCCGACCATGAAGCCCTCGATGGTCATGCGCTTGTAGACCCATTGCACCATCGGTAGCGTGAACTGGCCGCCCATCAGGCCGGAGACCACGATCTTGCCGCCGCGCGCGGCGACCGCGACCGCGAAAGCCATGGATTTCTCGTTGCCCGCGAAATCGACGATCTCGTCGAAGCCGCCATCGGTTTCCTTGAGGATGCGCTTGATCACTTCGGGCTCGGCCGGATCGTAGGCCACCGCCGCGCCGTTCTTCAGCGCGGTCTCGCGCGCGGCACCGCTGAGATCGGCGACCGTGATCGGCTGCTTGAACATGGCCGCCGCGAAGGAAAGGCCCATCATGCCGACGCCGCCGAGGCCGATCAGCAGGAGATTGCGCTGGCGCGGACGGTCGACCAGGCGCTTGAGCGCGCCATAGGCGGTGACGCCGGAGCACATCAGCGTCGCGGCCTGGTTGACGGGCAGGGGATCGTAGTCGAGCAGATATTTCGCGTCGGGCACCAGCACGTGGGTGGCGAAGCCGCCGTCGATGGAGACGCCGAGAAAGCGCTGCCTGGCGCAGAGGTTCTCGTCGCCATTGGCGCAGTCGCGGCACTGGCCGCAACCGATCCACGGAAACACCGCCTTCTTGCTGCCGACGAGACCGGCGAACACGTCGGGGCCGACTTCGTCGACCACGCCCGCGATCTCGTGGCCGAGCGTGAAGGGCAGCGTCATGCCGCGCGTGGTGTCGAGCTTCTTGCCGCCGCCGAGATCGGCGTAGCCGTCCTGGATGTGCAGATCGGAGTGGCAGAGGCCGCAGCGCTCGATGCGCACCAGCACCTCGCCTCCTTGCGGCTTCGGCGTGTCGACGATGGTCTCGCACAGCGGCGCATCGAACTTGACGAGGGACTGCCGACGCATCAACGCCATATTTCTTCCTCCGAAATTATCTCTCTGTTTCGCTGCGTATATTGGCCAATTCACGGGCCATGGCAACAAAGCCGGAAATCGGAACGGTCTCTGCGCGCCGCGTCGCGTCGACGCCGGCAGCTGCAGCGAGCCGCGCGGGATCGGCGCCCAGCGCCTTCAGGCTTTGCCGCAGCATCTTGCGGCGCTGGCCGAAGGCGGCGGCGGCGACCTGTTCGAGCAGCTTGCGATCGCAGGCGAGAGGCGTTTCGCGCGGGATCAGTCGCACGACGGAAGACGTGACCTTCGGCGGCGGCACGAAGGCGGACGGCGCAATGTCGAACAGGATCTTGGTCTCGCAGCGCCAGTTGGCGAGCACGCCGAGCCGGCCGAAGGCCTCCTCGTCCTCGCGCGCCACGATGCGCTCGCCGACCTCGCGCTGGAACATCAGGACCATCATGTCGTACCAAGGCGGCCAGGGCTCGGTGGTGAGCCAGCCGACGAGAAGGTGGGTCGCGATGTTGTAGGGCAGGTTGGCGACGATTTTTGCTCGTTCGCCCGACAGCAGCGGGCGCGGGTCGAAGGTCATGGCGTCGCCATGCACGATCTGGAGACGGCCGGGATAGCGCGCGGAAATATCCTGCAAGGCAGGGATCGCCCGCTCGTCATGCTCGATGGCGATGACGCGTCTGGCGCCGAGTGCGAGCAAGGCGCGCGTCAATCCGCCCGGGCCGGGGCCGATCTCGATGATGGTAGAGTCCTCGAGCGGAGCCGCCGCACGCGCGATGCGCGCGGTGAGATTGAGGTCGAGGAGGAAGTTCTGGCCGAGCGATTTGCGGGCCGACAAAGCGTGCTGGCGAATGACCTCGCGAAGCGGCGGGAGGTCGTCGATCGCGCTCATCGGGTTTTCGCAGCCGCCATCCGGCTCGCAAGCCTCAACGCTGCGATCAGGCTTGCCGGATTGGCCTTGCCGGTCCCGGCGATGTCGAAGGCGGTGCCGTGGTCGGGCGAGGTGCGGATGAAGGGCAGGCCGAGCGTGACGTTGACCGCGTCGTCGAACGCCACCGTCTTGATCGGGATCAGCGCCTGGTCGTGGTACATGCAGACGGCGCAGTCATAGTTGTTTCGCGCGGCTTCGTGGAACATGGTGTCGGCGGGGAGCGGTCCCTTCGCCTCGATGCCGTCGCTGCGCAACGTCTTGATCGCCGGCGCGATCACGGTCTGCTCCTCCTGGCCGAGCGAGCCGTCCTCGCCCGCGTGCGGATTGAGGCCGGAGATCGCGATGCGCGGATTCGCGATTCCGAAGTGGGATTTGAGTTCGGTCGCGACGATGCGCACGGTCGAGACGATCAGCTCGCTGGTGAGCTGGGCCAGTGCGTCGCGCAAGGAGACGTGGATGGTCACGGGCACCACGGCGAGCCGCGGCGACCACAGCATCATCACCGGCTGCGGCACGCGGCCGTCTTCCGCGGCGAGCTCGGCGAGGAATTCGGTATGACCGGGATGGCGGAAGCCGGCGCGATAGAGCACGCTCTTGGCGATCGGATTGGTGACGACGGCGCCGGCGCGACCCTCGCTGACATCAGTGACTGCCTGGCGGATCGAGGCGAGCGCGGCCGGCGCGCTCGATGCGTTGGGCTTGCCTGGCTCGGCACTCGCGGGCTCGCCGGTCGCGACCACGGGCAGGGCCGCGGGGAAAGCGGCCCCGGCCTCGCCGGCGCTCACCGAAGCAATCCTGATTTCGGCGCCGAGCGCTTTGGAGCGGCGCGCGATCAGCGCCTCGTCGCCGAGCAGATAGAAGGCGGGCAGGTCCAGTTCGCGGCGCTTGAGCCAGGCTGCAATGGTGATGTCGGGGCCGATGCCGGCAGGTTCTCCCAGCGTCAGGGCGAGAGGCTTGGCAGGCTGCTGGGCCATCAGCGGTTGCGATACTCGATCATCGCCGCCTTGCGGAGGTCCTCGAGATAGGCCTTCTGGGTCTTCTCGTACTTCTCCTGATACATCTTCTCGCGGACCTCGCGCTTCTTCGGCGTGTCGATCATGGTCGGCTTGCGCGAGCACAGCACCACCATCTCGATGCCCGCCTTGGTCGTCTCGGGGGCGGTGAGGTGGCCGATCGGCGTGTCGTCGAGGACCTTGCGTAGCGCCTCGGGCAATTCAGCGGTGGTCTTGGTGACGATGTCGCGGATGGTGGCGTTCGGCGTGGAGCGGAACAACGAATTGGCTTCTTCGCAGCTTCCGACGCGCGAGCGATATTGCTCGGCCTCCTTATGCCGCGTCTCCAGGAACGCCGGCGACGATCCGCGCGGCACGATCAGCACGATCGGCTGCATCTTGTATTCGGTGCCCTCGATCTGCAGCTTGTCGCCGGTTTGGGCCTGCACGGCCTGCGCGACGTCCTTCTCACCGACCAACAGCTTTTCCTTGAAGCGGCCGCGCACGAGGCTGGTCCAGACCATCTCGGCCTTCATGCGGCTCTTCAGGGTTTCGGGGCGGACGCCCTTGACCTCGAGCGACTTGGTGAGCTGGTCCGGCGAGATGCGCATGCGCTGCGCCATGCCATCGTAGGACTGGTTGATGTCGGAGACGCCGGGATCGACCCCGTATTTCTTGCCTTCCTTCATCTTCACCCGGTCGTCGATCAGCTCGTTGATGACCTCCTGACGGGCCGGTGTCTTCTGCGTCGTCAGCTGGTCGAGCTTGGAGCGCTGGTCAATGTCGAAGTCGGTGATGGGATCGCCGTTCACCATCACGACGATGTTCTGCGCGCGCGACGGCGTGCCGGCCAGGAGCAGGGCGGTGAGGAGGAGGAAGAGGCGGAAGACAGGCAATGGGATCGTCATATTTGTCGCTCGCATGTCAGCCGCGGTGAACCTGCGATCGGAAACACGCGGCCGGCACCTTCAAACCAATCACTGGAGACCGCCGCCGGAACTGCTGGTCGTCGCTGTGTTCGCCAGCGTGCGCAGGCCGATCTGGAACATGATCGCGTGGTTCAGCACGGGCGGCGTCGCGCCTGCGGAATAGCTATACGCTGTTACATAGTTCAAGCCGAGCACAAAACAATCGTCGACGTAGCCGGCACCGAGCACATACTGGTTGATCTTGTTGGCCTCCAGGTCCCAGCGCGCCGAGCCCGTCACCACCCAATTGGCTGCGACCTTGATCGAGCCCGTCGTCAGGATGCCCTCGCGGCGTGTCAGATAGCCGAGTTCCGGCTGCGCCGCGTAATTGCCGTACAACATGCTGACGGACCAGCGGTTGAAGTTGGCGCGGCCTTCCGCCTCGAAGCGCTGGACGTTCCAGGTCTGCTCGTCCATGCGCGAGCGAACGCTGAACGTATAGGTGCTGTTGGGCGAATAGGCGGCGCTCGCCACATAGTCGGAGCGCGGCCTTTGCAGGCCGGAATCCACGCCCGTATTGATGGAGTCCTGGACCGCGAAGGAGTTCATGCCGAACAGCTGGTAGGACTGGCCGAACAGCGTCTTGATGGCGCCGCCCCTGTCGAACTGCATGGTGGACTGCACGCCGACATTGGCGCGGCCGCCGCCCTCGACACGGTCGTAGCCGGAGAACTTGTCCACGCTGAACAGGTTCGAAGCGTCGAACACCATGCTCTGCGCGTCCTCGTTCGGGAGCTTGCCGGCATAGGTCTCGTTCGGCCGAATGATGATCTGCGCGATCGGCTCGATGGTGGTCGAGCCCCAGGGCTGAACGTTAATGAAGGGGTAGCGGTATTCGAGGCCCACGGTCGGCATCAGGCGGAACGCCTGGGTGTCGCCGACAGGAAGATAGTTCGACACGCCCGGCTGGTTGGAGACCGAGGAGTTGATCGCATCGGCGCGGAGAATGGCGAAGGGCGTCCAGATTTCACCGAACGGATCGGTGAAGGATTTGCGCCATTGCGCTTCGGCCGTCAGGCGGGTGTAGGTGCCCGGGAAGCCGCGCATCAGGCACTGCGACGGCGTGCGCGCGAGCGGATCGGCCGATGCCGTCGTGCACAGGCTGTTGGTGTTGGCGAGCGTCGTGATCGGATCGAACACCGCGGTGTCACGCGACAGGTTCACGAAATTGGTCTTGTAGCTGAACTCGCCGCCGAAGACCGGATAGTTCAGCACGTTCGAATAGTCGATCACGGGGTAGACGACCGGCACCTGGCTCTGGTTGCCCGAGTAGCTCAGCCAGTACATCGTGCGCGCGTCGAAGAAGCTGCGATTGCCGACGCCGGTCAGGTAAAGCTGCGAGAGTGCATCCGTCGGCAGATACAGGAACGAGCCGAGCGGATCGCGATATTGCGACAGCCGATAGTCCGAGAAGAAATAATAGTCGGACATCAGGACGCCGTCCCAACCCCAGACCCATTTGTCGTTCAGCGCGAACTGACCCTTGGTGTCGACGGCGCCTCGGAATTGCTTGTCGCCGGGCTGGCCGGCGAGCGCGCTCCGATCGAGCTGGTCGATGCCGTAGACGCGGATCTGATAGGCGCCGTCCATCAGGCGCTGGCGGAATTCGGCCTGGAACAGCACGCCCTGCTTGGACGTGATGCGCGGGCTGAAGGTCGCGTCCATGTCGGGCGCGATCGCCCAGTAGAACGGAACCTCGACGCCGTAACCGAACGGCGTATTCGACGTGAAGCCCGGCATCAGGAAGCCGGTCTTGCGCTTCACGGTCGGGTCGGGCGTCGAGAAATAGGGCATATAGGCGATCGGCACGCCGAAGAATTCGAGCTGCGCCGTCTCGAAATACAGCATCTTCTCCTGCTGGTCGTGGATGATGCGCGCACCCTTGACCTGCCACAGCGGCGGCTTCTTCGGATCGTCCTTGCACGGCGCGCAGGCCGTGTAGACGCCGTTCTCGAACACCGTGTAGTTGCCGCTGGAGCGATCGGAGCGGCTCGCCGCCATGCGGGTCTGGTCGGCCGTGTCGACGCGCAGCGAATCGACGAAACCGTCACGGTAGTCGTCGGATAGGTCCAGGATCTCGGCATAAGTGATCTTGCCGTCGGCATCCGTCATGCGGATGTTGCCTTCGGCATGGAGCCGCTTGGTCTTCTGGTCGTAGATGACCTTGTCGGCCTCGACGCTGGTGCCGTTGTAGAACAGCTGGACGTTACCGACCGCGGAGACGCGCGAATTGTTGTAGTCGTAATCGACCTCGGTCGCCTGAACCAGCATCTGGTTGTCGTTGACAGCCTTCGGCGGCTTCGCGCGCGGCGGCAGCGGATTGTAGGTGAAGCTCTGGGCGGAGGCCGGCGCAACGGCGGCAACGTCCACCACGCCACCGAGCGATGCCACGGCGGCGACAGCAAGCAGGAACCTGCGAATGGACAAGCCACACCCGTTCGCGCGCACCAATGTGCGCCGCGTCAAACGAGACACGGGCCCTCGGTGGACGGCCGTCACTATCCGTCCTCCTGATACAGCAAGGCCAAAAAGCCGGTGAGGCCGCCCACCACCACGGGCAACCACGCCGCAGCGATCGGATGCATCAACTCAGCCTTGCTCAAATCTTCAGTCACTTTCGACAGAACGTAGAGCAGAAAGCCTGCACCCACGCCACTCAAAACCATCTTCTGCACGCCGCCCATCCGGAAGAAGCGCAACGACACGGAAGCCGCGAGCATCACCATGGCCGCAAGCAAAAACGGCTGTGCCAGAAGCTTCTGATACTGGAGTCGGTATCCGGCTGTCGCGAAGCCCGAGCTTTCGGACGAGCGGATGTAGCTCGGTAGTTGCCAAAAGGACACAGTCTCGGGTGTGGAAAAGCTGTTGCGGACCTGCGCCTCGGTCAGCGTCGTCGGAATCTCCAGGCTGGCCTGATCGACCGGCGGCGAATCCAGCGAGAAGCGGCGGACGCCCTTGAACAGCCAACGGCCGGCCTCGAGCGTCGCCTCGCGCGCCTCGACCCGCTCCTTGAAGTGCTGCTCTGTGTCAAACCGGAACAGGGTGAGCCCAGTGAGCCGGACGCCCTGCTGCTCGCTACGCGCCGCGTTGATGATGGTCTGGCCGTCATTGGTGACCTGATTGAGCCAGAAGCCGGAGGCGTCCTGAATGCCGCCGCCCGGCGCCGAGCCGAACAGCTCGGCTTCCATGCGCTTGGAGAGCTCGCGCAGATTGGCCGACATCGGATTGTAGGCGACGGTGGCGATCACGCCGATCAGCAGCGCGCTGCCGAGCGCCGGCGAGATGAATTGCCATGCGGAGACGCCGGCGGCGCGCGCGACCACGAGCTCGAGCCGGCGGGAGAGGGCGAGATAGCAGGTCATGGCGCCGATCAGCATGCAGAACGGCGTCAGCTTCTCCAACAGTTGCGGCACGCGGAACAGCGAGGTCTCGGCCACCATGACCGCGGAGGCGGATGCGAGCCCCGAGGTCTTGCGCACCATCTCGATGTAATCGACCAGCACCAGCAACAGGAAAATGCTGGCGAACACGCCGAGCGCCGCGACCACGAAACGGCCGGCGAAATAGCGCCCGAGTGTGTTGGTGAGCATGCTCATGCGGTGGCCGGCCGTCGGAACAGCCGCGCGATGCGCGCGTTCGACCTGTTGATGGCCTCCATGAGGCGCGGCGGCGGCTCGACCACGAGGCCGCCAATGATGATCGCCAGCCCGAGGCCGATGGCACCGATGACCATCGCATATTGGACCAGCACCGCGCCCGGCGATTTCACCGCCATCACCGAGCAGGCAAAGCCGGCCATGCGCAGGCCGAACACGGCAAGAATCGATGAGCCGATCGAGAAATTGCGGCTCTGGCGCGTGGTGCGAGGCGCACCCAGGAACGCGAAGGTCAGCACGGCAAAGGCGAAGGGATAGATCGGCGCCAGCAGGCTGTCATGCAGGGCCGAGCGGAACTGGCCGGGAATCTGCTTGTAGACAGGGTCGTCCTCGGACGGCGAGAGCAGCTCCCAGAGATAACGCTCGCGGATGCCGAGGGTGACGTCGCGGCCCTGGCCCGAGAACTTCGACATGTCGAAGCCGTAGCGGCCGAACGCCACCAGCGCAGGATCGCGCTTGCCGGCCTCGAAGCGCTGGAGATTGCCGGTCTCCAGCACCAGGAACGATCCGTTGTCGTTCTTCACGACTTCGCCGTGCTCGGCGACGATCGAGACCCGCTCGTTCGGATCGCGGCGGTCGTCGATGAAGATGCCGGCGAGGATGCCGCCGGGCTGGCGTTCGCGAATCCGGATCGTCAGGTTCTTGTCGAGCTGGGCGAAGCGGCCGGGCTGCAGGATGTTGGTGAGCACGTCGGCGGTGATCTCGGCGTCCCACTGCTTGATCCGCCGCATGCCGTCGGGAGCGAGATAGGCCGCGATGAAGGCGACCAGCAGCGCCACGACGCAGGTGGCGTAGAAGAACGGATAGAACAGCCGGAACGGCGAGAAGCCGGCGGCATTCATCACGATGATCTCGGAATCCGTCGCGAGCTTGTTCAGCGTATGCGAGATCGCAATCATCAGCGCGATCGGCGAGATGATCAGGACCAGCGCGGGCACGACGAGGCTGGTGATGCCGAGGAAGGTCAGGATGGTCTGACCCTGGCTCGTCATCAGGTCGATGCCGCGCAACGCCTGCGTAATCCAGATCACGCCCGTGAGGCTGACCAGGACCAGCGCAAACGACGCGAGCGTCGTGCGGAAGATATACCTATCGATTGACCCCATGCGCTACCGCACGAATCCCACCAAGTCCCCAATGCCGGCCGGAATTCCGGCTGTCCAACCAATCCCCGCAAGGGGATCCCCAAGGTCGGCCAACCATCTCATCCGCCGGCTTACTCTCTCAGTACCATCCCTTTGATCCGTCAACAAAATGGCTGCCCCGTGGCACCCTCAATATATGGTTAATATTTCCCTCGTTGTGGCCCCTCGGCCACGGGGGGTGCTTGGCATCTGCCGGGCCGGTGGCCCATAGTGCGGCACGCCCAGTGAATCGCCGTTCAGCTCCGGCCCGTGGCCGGGACCGCCGATCGGTAAAAAGCGCAATGTTTTTGAGGAGTTACTCATGTCCGATGCCATCAAGGTCGGCTTCGTTCCATTGTCTGCCGCCGTCCGTGGCATCATGGTCGTGTTCTGCGATGACGGTCTGAAGCTCGGCCCGGCGACCGCCAAGGCGCTCGGCGGCGCCACCGAACTCGTGAAGCGGGCGGCCACCGCCGCCGCCTTCAAGGGCAAAAGCGGCGCTGCGCTCGACATCCTTGCACCCGAGGGCGTGAAGGCCACCCGCCTGATCGTGATCGGCGCTGGCAAGGCGGCCGGCCTGAAGGCCAACGACTTCCTCAAATTCGGCGGCGTGGCGGCGAGCAAGCTTCCGGCCGGGGCGACGGCCATGACCATCATGGCGGAACTGCCCAATGGCGCCATGACGAGCGAGCAGGCGGTCGCGATCGCCTCGGGCCTGCGGCTGCGCACCTACAAGTTCGACCGCTACAAGACCAAGAAGAAGGAGGGCGAGGAGGGCGGCACGCGCGCCGACGTCTCGTTTGCGGTCGGCGATGTCGTCGCCGCGAAGAAGGCGTTTGCATCGGCCGCTGCGATCGTGGACGGCGTGGTCATTGCGCGCGACCTCGTCAACGAGCCGCCGAACGTACTTTTCCCCGAGGAGTTCGCGCGCCGCGCGGGCCTGCTCCGCAAGCTCGGAGTCAAGATCGAGGTGCTCGACGTCAAGGCGATGGACAAGCTCGGCATGGGCGCCCTGCTCGGCGTCGGCCAGGGCTCGGCGCGGCCGAGCCGCACCGTGATCATGCGTTGGGACGGCGGCAAGAAGGGTGAGGCGCCGGTTGCCTTCGTCGGCAAGGGCGTCTGCTTCGATACCGGCGGCATTTCGATCAAGCCGGCCGGCAGCATGGAGGACATGAAGGGCGACATGGGCGGCGCTGCCTGCGTCGTCGGCCTGATGCATGCGCTCGCGGCACGCAAGGCCAAGGTCAACGTCGTCGGTGCCATCGGCCTCGTCGAGAACATGCCGGACGGCAACGCGCAGCGCCCGGGCGACATCGTCACCTCGATGTCGGGCCAGACCATCGAGATCATCAACACCGACGCGGAAGGCCGCCTGGTGCTCGCCGACGTGCTCTGGTACGTGGCTAAGAAAACCAAACCGAAATTCATGGTGGATCTGGCGACGTTGACCGGCGCCATCGTGGTCGCGCTCGGCACCGAGCATGCCGGCATGTTCTCCAACAATGACGAGCTTGCCGAGCGGCTGCTGGCCGCCGGCATCGAGAGCGGCGAGAAGGTCTGGCGCCTGCCGCTTGGCCCCGAATACGACAAGCTGATCGATTCCCAGTTCGCCGACATGAAGAACACCGGCGGCCGCCATGGCGGCTCGATCACCGCGGCGCAGTTCCTCCAGCGCTTCGTGGACGGCACGCCCTGGGCGCATCTCGACATCGCCGGGACCGCCATGGGAGCGCCGAAGACCGACATCAACCACAGCTGGGGAAGTGGCTATGGCGTTCGCTTGCTCGACCGTCTGGTCGCCGACCATTACGAGCGCAAATGACCCGAGATGACTGAAGTCCTTTTCTACCATCTGCAAAACATGACGGTGGAGAACGTGTTGCCGCCGCTTCTCGAGAAATCACTCGAGCGCGGTTGGCGCGTCGTGGTGCAATCGACTTCGCCGGAGCGCGCCGATGCGCTCGACGCCCATTTGTGGACCTATCGCGACGATTCCTTCCTGCCGCACGCGACATGGCGTGTCAGCGACGCCGCCGATCAACCGATCGTGCTGGCGGTCGAGGAGGACAATCCGAACGGTGCCAATGTTCGCTTCCTTGTCGACAACGCCGCGCTGCCGCAGGACGCCCAGGGCTATGAGCGCATGGTGCTGCTGTTCGATGGCGACGATCCGGACGCGCTTGCGTTCGCCCGAAGCGCCTGGACGGATTGCAAGGCGCGGGGATTTGATGTCACCTATTGGCAGGCCGACGAACGGGGCCGGTGGCAGAAGCGGAATTAGCGGTCGCTCGCAATTAATGATAATTTGCACTTTTCGGGGGATGATGGCTTTTGTCACCTTCGTGCCGCAAAGTGGTGTTGGTACAATTGCTTAGGGCCGATCCTTCACTCGGGGAATTTAGTTTATCGTGCGACATCAAAAGCTTCCCAGCTCGCTCATAGTTGCGTTGGCGGCCGTAGCCCCGCTGGTGGCGGGCTGTTCGGGCGGGACCGATCTGTTGTCCAGGGATGCCCAGTGGTTCAACACGCCCAGCCGCCTGTTCATCAAAAGCATCTCGATCGAGTCACCGCCGCTGACCCCCGACAAGCCGGTTGGGGCCGAGGATCTGGTCAGCGCTGACGGCGCTTGTGCCGGCATGGCGCCGCCGCCCGGGCCGGCCGATGCGAATGCGTCGACGACCGCGCCGGCTCCGATGGGTGGCACCGTCGCGCTCGGCCACACCGAATGCGACGTGGTGCGCGGCATTGGCGCGCCCTCGAGCGTCAACCTCTCCGGTGACGCCGCCGGCAGGCGCGTTGCGGTCGTGACGTGGACGACCGGTCCGCGCGCCGGCATCTACACCTTCACGGCCGGCCGCCTGTCCTCGATCGAGGGCACGCCGGAGGCGCCGGTCATGCCGAAGGCGACCAAGCCGAAGTCGAAGAAGAAGTCGGCGTAAGGCGAGTCGGCCTTATGCCCTGAAGCTGGTTGCGGCTGTCGATGCGATCAGCCGCGCACGCTCGTCCCCATCGTCAAGCGGCTTTGCATCCCTATTGCGATGGCAGAGGCGTGAATCGTGATCTCTCCCGTTCGCGCTCGCCGGCGATCTTGTTCGAGAGTTTCGACATCGCGGATGCCGACCTTCGCCCAAAGCGCCTTCATTGCCTCGAGCCGCGTTCTTCCGCGCGTTGAAAATCACGAGGTCGTTACGCGTGATCCGTGATCAGGCGGTTCGTGATGAGCGAGCCTTCGCGTCCGCTCTCGAAAACTGCTCCGAAGCAAAACTGGAGGAAATCTCCAGAATAATCACGCGCGTCTCAAGCAGCGGTTCAAGAATGTCATGTGCGCGAATGCTACGCCTCGAAAGGAGGGGCTAGATCGATCGAAGGATATTTGGATGTCCATTACCTCTGTGTTTTCCCCGGTTACGGGGCAACTCACCATTTTCGGCGACAGCGCGAATAACGGCCTTGTGATAAGTCGCGACAAGTCCGGCCGCATCCTGGTCAATAACGGGCACGTGAAAACGGTTGGTGGCGAACCCACGGTCGGCAACACCACCGCGATCGACATTTTCGGTCAGGGCGGTGACGACACGATCACCGTCGACGAATGCCACGGACCGATGCCGGCGGTGCACATTTTCGGCGGCGACGGCAATGACAGGATCACCGGCGGCTCGGGAGCCGATCTTCTGTTTGGTCAGGCTGGCAACGATTTGATCAAAGGGGGCGGCGGCAACGATCTGCTGTTCGGCGGAGCGGGTAACGACGTCCTGGACGGCGGCAGCGGCGACAACCAGCTGTTCGGCGAGGCCGGCGACGACGTCATGATCTGGAATCCCGGCGGCGGCACCAACCTATTCGAGGGTGGTGAGGGCAACGATACGGCCGAGGTCAACGGAAACAACGGCGCCGAGACGTTCACGATCACGGCGAACGGCACCCGCGTGCGGCTCGACGGGACGGACGCGGCGCCGTTCTCGCTCGATATCGGCACGACGGAAAATCTCGTCCTGCACGGGGGCGGTGGCGACGATGTCATCACCGCGGGCAACGGGCTCGGCAGCCTGATCTCGCTGACGCTCGATGGCGGCGCCGGCAACGACAGGATCATCGGCGGCGACGGCAACGACCTCATCATCGGCGGCAGCGGCGACGATATCGTCAATGGCGGACGCGGCAACGACGTCGCCCAGCTCGGGAGTGGCGACGACACTTTCATCTGGAATCCCGGTGACGGCAGCGACACGGTCGAAGGCGGATCGGGCAGCGACAAGCTGCTTTTCAATGGGGCCAACATCAACGAGACCATCAACATCTCGGCCGATGGCGGCCGGGTGCGCTTCACCCGCGATGTCGCCAACATCACGATGGATCTCAACAGCGTCGAGCAGATCGAATTCGATGCGCGGGGCGGCGCCGACAACATCGCCGTCGGCGATCTCACCGGGACCGGCGTCAAGCAGGTGCTGGTTGATCTCGGAGCCGTTCCGGGAGGGACGCAAGGCGACGGCGCAGCTGATACGGTGACCGTCAACGGCAGCAACGGCAATCAGCACATCGAGGTCACAGCCACGGGCACGACGGTCACGGTCACGGGGCTGCCGGAGGTCGTGACGATCGCAAACGCAGAGGCCGGCAACGACCGGCTGGTCGTGCAGGCGCTCGGCGGCAACGACGTGATCGATGCATCCACGCTCGGCTCGGCGATCGGGCTGACCATCGACGGCGGGGCGGGCAACGACACCATCACCGGCAGCCAGGGAGCCGACACCCTGATCGGCGGGGACGGCAACGACAAGGTCATCGGCGGCCGCGGCAATGACGTCGCGCTTCTTGGCGCAGGCGACGACATCTTCACGTGGAATCCCGGTGACGGCAGCGACACTGTCGAAGGCGGCGCGGGAACCGATACGCTGGTGTTCAACGGCGCCAATGTGGCCGAGACGATGTCGATCTCGGCGAACGGAACCCGTGCGCTACTCACCCGTGACGTCGGTGCTATCGTCATGGACCTCGCTGGCGTCGAGCACGTGCAGATCGCGGCAGCAGGCGGCGCCGACAACATCACCGTCAACGATCTGACCGGGACAGGAATCACGCAGGTTGCCATCGACCTCAGTGCCGGCCCCGGCAGCCAGAGCGGCGATGGAGCGGCGGACCGCGTGACCGCGAACGGCACGACCGGTGACGACAACATATCGGTTGTGACCTCCGGCGGATCGATCGTGGTCAATGGCCTCGCTGCGCAGGTGACGATTGCACACGCGGACGCCGGTGATGTGCTCGGCATCAACGGCGGACAAGGCAATGACGTCATCAATGCGTCTTCTATCAAGGCGGGACAGTCGTTCAGCCTCAACATCAACGGCGGCGACGGCAACGACACCATCACCGGCAGTGCCGGTAATGACATTGTGAACGGCGGACGCGGCAACGATTTCGCCAATCTTGGTGCGGGCGACGACACCTTCGTTTGGAATCCCGGCGACGGCAGCGACACCGTCGAAGGCGGCAAGGGCACCGACACGCTGGCATTCAACGGCGCCAATATCAGCGAGACCATCAACATCTCGGCCAATGGCGGCCGGGTGCTGTTCACGCGAGATGTCGCCGCCATTGCGATGGACCTGAACGGGGTCGAACATGTCGACTTCAATGCTCTCGGCGGTGCCGACAACATTACGGTCGGCGACCTCTCCGGCACCGGCGTCAGCCAGGTCGACCTCGATCTCGGCGCCAATGACGGCGCCGCGGATACCGTGACCATCAACGCAACCGGCGGCAACGACGTCATCACGGTGACCGAGCACGACGGCATCATCACGGTGTCGGGGCTTGGCCAGGACATCAACATCACCGATGCCGGCGCGGGCGACAGGATCGTCATCAACGGTCTCGATGGCGATGACGTCATCACGGCTTCCGGCTTGCACGGCGGCATCCAGCTCGTTGCCAATGGCGGCAACGGCGACGACGTGCTGATCGGCAGCCCCGGCAACGACACGCTGGCAGGTGGTGCCGGCGATGACGTGCTGATCGGCGGCGGCGGCCTCGACATCCTGGACGGCGGCACCGGCAACAACGTCGTTATCCAGGGCGGAGCGTTCGCGGCCGCGATGCTGCTCAACCAGGCCATGGCGGCGAGCTTCGTCCCGGCAGGTGAGGGCAACGGCGAGATGCCGCTGCCCGATCCGCACGCGGCGCAGAGCCAGGTGCTCGCACCGCCCCAGCACGCCTGAAGCTGGCGGCATCGGCCCGGAGAACGCTCATGACGACCAACGCGGTCTCCGCCGATACGGGGCTCGATGCGTTGCTGACGCTGCTGCATCTGCAAGGTGTTGCGGCCGATCGCGAGCAGCTCAGGCACCGGCTGGGCGCGGCAAGCTTCGGCGCAGCGGATATTGTCCGCTGCGCCAGGTCTCTCGGACTTAAAGCCCGGACTTATCGCACACAGTGGAGCCGTCTGCCGGACACCCCGCTGCCTGCGATCGCAATGCTGCGGGACGGCGGCTTCATGGTCATCGCAAAGGCCTCCGCCGACAAGGTGCTGGTACAGTCCCCGGAGGCGCGGCGCCCGGTGCTGATGGATCGCGACGAGCTGTGCGCGATCTGGGACGGCGGCTTGATCCTGATGGTCCGGCGCGCCGGCCTGTCCGACCTCGGCCGGCACTTCGATATCACCTGGTTCATCGGCGCGATCGGCAAATACCGGCGGCTGCTGGGCGAGGTGCTGGCGGCTTCGTTCTTCCTCCAGCTTTTTGCGCTGGTCTCGCCGCTGTTCTTCCAGGTTGTGATCGACAAGGTTCTGGTGCACCGCTCGCTGTCCACGCTCGACGTCCTCGTCATCGGCCTCGTCGTCGTCTCCCTGTTCGACACCGTGCTCGGGATCCTGCGCAATTACCTGTTCGCACACACGACCAACCGCATCGACGTCGAGCTCGGGGCCCGCCTGTTCCACCATCTGCTGGCGCTGCCAATGGCGTGGTTTCAGGCCAGGCGCGTCGGCGATTCCGTGGCGCGGGTCCGGTGAGCTCGAGAACATCCGCAATTTCATCACCAGCTCGTCACTGACGCTTCTCATCGACCTGGTCTTCACCTCGGTGTTTCTGGCAGTGATGTTCGCCTATTCGGCGCAGATGAGCTTCATCGTGCTGGCATCGTTCCCGTTCTACATCGCGATCTCGGCTGTGGCGACGCCGCTGTTTCGCCGCAGGCTGGACGAGAAATTCCGCCGTGGCGCCGAGAACCAGGCCTTCCTGGTCGAGAGCGTCAGCGGCATCGAAACGCTGAAGGCGATGGCGGTCGAGCCGCAGATGCAGCGTCGCTGGGAAGAGCAGCTCGCCGGCTATGTCTCCGCGAGCTTCGGTGTCACCAGTCTCGGCAACACGGCAAGCCAGCTGGTGCAGCTCGTCAGCAAGGTCGTTACCGCCGCCATTCTCTATGTCGGAGCCAGACTGGTGATCGGTGACGCATTAACGGTCGGCGAGCTCGTGGCCTTCAACATCTTCGCGGGGCGGGTGTCGGCCCCGGTGCTGCGGCTCGCGCAGGTCTGGCAGGATTTTCATCAGGCGCGACTGTCGATCGCGCGGCTCGGTGACATCCTCAACAGCGCGGCGGAGCCGGCTTACTCCGCCGCCCGCGCGGGGCTGCCGCCGATCCGGGGCAACATCCGCTTCGAGCACGTGTCTTTCCGCTACCGGCCCGATGGGCCGGAGATCCTGCACGATGTCTCATTCGATATTCCAGCCGGACAAACCGTCGGCATCGTCGGATCGTCCGGTTCGGGCAAAAGCACCTTCGCCAAGCTGGTGCAGCGGCTCTACGTTCCACAAGGCGGCCGCGTGCTGGTCGACGGAATGGATCTGATGACGACCGACCCGGCCGGGCTCCGTCGGCAGATCGGAATCGTGCTCCAGGACAACATGCTGTTCAACCGGTCCGTGCGCGACAACATCGCGCTGGCCGATCCAAGCCTGCCGATGGACCGCATCATCGACGCGGCGAAGCTGGCGGGCGCGCATGATTTCATTCTGGAACTCCCCGAGGGCTACGATACGATGGTCGGCGAGCGCGGCTCGACGCTCTCGGGCGGGCAGCGCCAGCGCATCGCGATCGCCCGCGCGCTGGTAGGCAATCCCCGGATCCTGATCTTCGACGAAGCCACCAGCGCGCTCGACTATGAAAGCGAGCGGATCATCCATGACAACATGAAGGAGATCGCGAAAGGCCGCACCGTCCTGATCATCGCGCACCGTCTGTCCACCGTCCGCGGCGCCGATCGCATCTTCACCCTGGAACGCGGCCGTCTGGTCGAGGATGGCACGCATGATGCGCTGATCAAGACCGGCGGCCGCTACGCCGCCCTGCATCGTCTCCAGGGAGGCATTTATGAGGTCGGCTAGCACTGTGCCGGCCGCTCGGCCGGAGCAGACCGTGATCCCGTTCCGGAATGGAAAGGGCCGGCGCGCCGAGGAAGTCGCCTTCTTGCCGGCGGCGCTGGAAATCACGGAAACACCGCCATCGCCAATCGGCCGCGCCATCGCAATGACCCTGATGCTGCTCGTCTGCGCGGCGCTGGCCTGGTCGGCCTGGGGCACGATCGACATCGTGGCCTCCGCAACCGGCAAGGTCGTGTCGAGCGGGCGAAGCAAGGTGGTCCAGCCGTTCGAGACCGGCGTGGTGCGCGCCATTCACGTGCAGGACGGGCAATCGGTCAAATCAGGCGACCTGCTGATCGAGCTTGATCCGACGGTGAACGCCGCAGAGCGCGATCGTCTGCACGACGATCTGATGGCCGAACGGCTCAATGTCGCGCGCCTCCGCGCCGCATTGGCGAGCGGCGAAGAGGTGTCCGCCGATCTCGTCGTACCAGAGGACGCCGATCCCATGCTGGTCGCGACGCAACGGCAGCTCCTCGCCAATCAGGTCAGCGAGAACAGGGCCAAGCTCGCGGCGCTGGCACGTCAGGAAGCACAGAAGGAGGCCGAACATCAGACGATTGCGGCGACGATTCACAAGCTTGATGCGTTGCTGCCGGTCACCCAGCAGCGTGTCGAGATCCGCAAGACGCTGATGGAAAAGGAGATCGGCTCGAAGCTGACCTACTATGAGACCCTCCAGCTCCAGATCGAGCAGCAGGAGGAGCTTCGCGTCCAGAGCAGCCGCTTGAAGGAGGCCGAGGCGGCCGTCGCCGCGATCCGGGAGACCCGCATCCAGGCCTTGGCGGAGTACAGGAAAAGTCTCTCCGACGAGCTTGCCAAGAGCGAACAGAAAGCCAATGGCGTCGCGCGCGATCTGATCAAGGCGCAGCAGAGGACGAGGCTTCAGCAATTGACGTCGCCGGTCGACGGCGTCGTGCAGCAGCTCGCGGTCCACACTGTGGGCGGCGTGGTCACGCCCGCGCAGTCGCTGCTGGTGATCGTGCCGACCGATACGCGGCTCGAGATCGAGGCGATGATCTCCAACCGCGATATCGGATTTGTCGAGGCCGGGCAGGGCGCTGCCATCAAGATCGACACTTTCAATTTCACCCGCTACGGGCTTCTCGCAGGCCGGGTCCTGAGCGTCTCGCAGGACGCCATCATCCGCGACCGGCCGCAGGAGCGCGGGAGCGACCGTGCGCTCGGGGCGCAACGCGACAGCAGCGAGCCCAGCGGGCAGGAGTTGAGCTACAGCGCCCGCATCTCGCTCGATCGCAGCCAGATGCAGGTGGACGACCGCCTCGTCAATCTGTCCCCGGGGATGGCGGTGACCGTCGAGATCAGGACCGGTTCGCGCACGATCCTGAGCTATCTCCTGTCGCCCCTGCAGCGCTATCGGCACGAGATCATGCGGGAGCGCTAGTTCCCGCATGTTGCCGACGAAGCTTCGTGAGGCGCGCTGAGGACCGATCAGGCCTTCGGCAGCTACACCATGCCGCGGACGCTCCACCCCTGATGAAGTCGTTTTCGTGTGGCCGCGCAGCCTGGAATGCGTACATAGGAGCAAGCAAAAAATTTGGAGGAAAGCATGCGGCTCATTGCCCTCGTATCGGCTCTGGTCCTGCCGTTTGGCGCGGCGCTCGCCCAGGACTATCCAGTCAGGCCGGTCACCATGCTGGTCCCATTCGCCGCCGGCGGACCTACGGACACCATTGCTCGCCTGACCGCGGCAGGCATGGCGAAATCGCTCGGCCAACAGGTCATCGTGGAGAACGCGCCCGGCGCCGGTGGCACCATCGCCACGACCCGTGCCTCGCGAGCCCAGCCCGACGGATACACGCTGCTGATCCATCATGTCGGCCTCTCGACCGCCGCCACACTGTACCGCAACCTCAGCTATGACACGAAGACGGCCTTTGCGCCGATCGGGCTTGTGACCAATGCGCCGATGACGATCATCGCGCGTCCGGATTTTCCGGCCGACACGCTGAAGGAATTGGTCGCCTACGCCCAACAGCAGGGCGACAAATTGACCTATGCCAATGCCGGACTCGGAGCGGCGTCGCACCTCTGCGGCATGCTGTTCATGACGGCGATCCAGAAGCAGCTCACCGCAGTGCCCTACAAGGGCAACGGCCCCATCATGAACGATCTTCTCGGCAGGCAGATCGATCTCACCTGCGACCAGGCGACGAATACCACCGGCCCGATCATGTCGAAGCAGGTCAAGGCCTATGCGATCACCACCAGGGAGCGGCTGAAGAGCCTGCCCGATCTGCCGACGGCCGACGAGGCCGGCCTCAAAGGGTTCGAGCTTGGTGTCTGGCACGGCATCTATGCCCCCAAGGGGACACCGCCGGCGGTCGTTCAGAAGCTGACCGCGGCGCTCCAGTCCGCCCTTAGGGATCCCACGCTGATCGCCCGGTTCAACGACATCAACACGGAGCCGGTCCCGCAGGAGAAGGCGACGCCGGAGGCGCTGGCCGCGATGCTCGCGAGCGAAGTCGACCGCTGGGCGCCGATGATCAAGGCAGCCGGCCAATTCGCGGACTGAGCCATTTCTGCTCGATTCGTGCCGACATCGCTGCGTGAGCGGGCCGAGTTAGCGCGGTAAAGAACAGTCCATTCAACAGCTAATCACCGGGTAGCAAAATACCGGTACTGTGCATGGGGTTGTTTTTGCGATTTTGATGTCGGCCCGGTCGTGGAGGCTTCAACCCGCCGCTTCGTCGAACTGCGTGCTCGCCTCGAGCCACTGCTCTTCCGCACGCGCCAGCGCATCGGCCGCATTGGCGCGTGCTTTCGACAGTTGCGCGGCCTGCCTGGGGTCGCGGGTGAAGATGTCGGGCAGGGCCAGCGCAGTGTCGATCTTGCTGATGATCGCGCTGACGCGGGCGATCTCGGTTTCGGCTTCCGCGATACGCTTCTTCAGCGAGCCGCGATTGTCCGATCTCGGACGCTGCGGCTTCTCGCTCGCCGCGTTGCGCTCGCGCGGGGCGGGCTCGCCATTGCGCGCGGACAGCACCAGCCGGCGATATTCGTCGAGGTCACCGTCGTAATTGGTCACGGTGCGGTCGGCGACGATCCAGAGTTGATCGGCGCAGGACTCGATCAGATAGCGGTCGTGCGAAACCATGATGACGGCGCCGGGGAATTCGTTGATGGCTTCCGCAAGCGCGGCGCGGCTGTCGATGTCGAGATGGTTGGTCGGCTCGTCCAGGATGATCATGTTGGGGCCGAAGAAGGTCGCAAGTCCCAGCAGGAGCCGCGCCTTCTCGCCACCCGACAATTTTCCAACCTTGGTGTCGGCCGCTTTGCCGGAGAATCCGATGGCGCCGGCGCGTGCGCGCACCTTGGCCTCAGGCGCTTCACCCATCAGCTTGCGGACGTGGTCGTAGGTCGAGGCATCCTCGTTCAATTCGTCGAGCTGGTGCTGCGCGAAATAGGCGATCGACAGCTTGTCCGCGCGGGTCACCTTGCCCGAGAACGGCGCGAGGCGGCCGGCGAGCAGTTTCACAAGGGTCGACTTGCCGTTGCCGTTGGAGCCGAGCAGCGCAATGCGGTCGTCATTGTCGACGCGCAAGGTGACGCGGTTCAGCACGGGCGTGTTCGGATCGTAGCCGACCACGACGTTGTCGGCGGCGATGATCGGCGGCGACAGGATTTTCTCCGGCGCGGGAAAGCTGATCTCGCGCACATCCTGGGTGACCAGCGCCGTGATCGGCTTCAGCCGCTCCAGCATTTTCACACGGGACTGCGCCTGGCGGGCTTTCGAGGCTTTCGCCTTGAAGCGGTCGACGAAGGCCTGCAGGCGCGCGCGTTCGGCTTCCTGGCGCTTGACCGCTTTGGCATCGAGCATCTCGCGCATGGCGCGCTGCTCCTCGAAGGAGGAGTAGGTGCCTTTGTAAAGCGTGAGTTTGCTGCGATCCAGATGCAGGATCTGGTCGACCGAGCTTTCAAGGAGATCACGGTCGTGGCTGATCACGATCACCGTGCGCGGGTAATGCGCGAGGTGATCCTCCAGCCACAGCGTGCCTTCGAGGTCGAGATAGTTGGTGGGCTCGTCGAGCAGCAACAGGTCGGGAGCCGCGAACAGCGTTGCGGCAAGCGCGACGCGCATGCGCCAGCCGCCGGAGAATTCGGCGCAGGGGCGGAGCTGGTCGGTGGCCGAGAAGCCGAGGCCTGAGAGGATGGCGGCGGCGCGGCTCGGTGCCGAATGCGCGTCGATGTCGACCAGCCGGGTCTGGATCTCGGCGATCCGGTGCGGGTCGGTCGCGCTCTCGGCCTCGGTGAGCAGCGCGTCGCGTTCGAGGTCGGCCTTGAGTACGACCGAGATCAGGCTCTCGGGGCCGTTCGGCGCTTCCTGCGCCAGGCTGCCGACGCGCCAGCGGGGCGGCAGGGTCACCGTGCCGTGCTCGGCGGCGAGCTCGCCGCGGATCACCTTGAACAGGGTCGATTTGCCGGTGCCGTTGCGACCGACCATACCGACACGGGATCCGGGCGTGATCTGCACGGAACTCTGGTCAATCAGAAGGCGTCCGGCGAGGCGGATGGAGAGGTCGGTGATGGCAAGCATGCGGCCTTGTCACCGCACCCGCGATCAAACGCAACCCGTTTTTCCGTGTCCGCGAGCCGGTGCTCGTCAACTCAGTGCGAATCGCGCTCGCGCTGCTTCAGCTCATTGAGGAGTTGCTCGAGGTGCGTCGGCAGCCTGGATTCGGGCCGCAGGCTCTGCTGGAGCCGTTCGCCCACCGCGTCGCGGATCGAGCGGCTGGTGCGCCGGTCGATTTGCTCGCTGTCATCGGCGAAAAGGCTAACCATCGCGGGGTTCCGTGTTCTCAAAGAAGCAACACGGTACCAAGTCCTTGGCCCCCAAATGGTTTCGCCACTCGCGGCGATTGCGCGGCATTCTAGCAAAAATTGTGTGAAGCCACGCAACACCCCCTCTGAACACAAAGCCCCGGCGCTGGGGACGCCGGGGCTTCGCTTGGAAGGTACCTTGGGGGCTCAGGTATCTTTGGAAAGGTGCTGTCGGGCTCAGTAGCAGCGGTTGATCATCCGCCAGCGGGGTCCCCAGGGGGTCGGGACCAGCCGGCGCACATAGCAGCCGCCATAGCCGTAGGAGACGGGGCCGCCGGCATAGAAGCGCGGTCCGCCCCAGCCGTGATGCCAGCCACCGCCGCCGCCATGACCCCAGCCGCCATGCCAATGAGCGGACGCGGAGGTCGGTGCCAGCGCGGCACCAAGCGCGACCGCGGCGACCGCGGCGAGCGAAAGTTTCCTCAACATGGTGATCTCCTCAAAACTGCCGGCGCGGGGCTATCGCGTCGATGGAAAGGCCGCCGAAACGGTCCGCCTCGGGCAGAGGCTTTGGTTTCGATGGACCTGAGGTTATCCGAGCGAGGCTGAACCAAACCCTGACGAGGCCTTCAGATTGGGTTCATTTGGGTGAAATCGTCGTAATCCAGGTTGGAATTCGGGCCGCTGGCCCGCGGCGAAGCGCCCGCGAGTCGGTTTTGGCGGTCGCTTGCCGTATGGCGAAGGCGCCGATATAAGCCCGGCAACTCCGAACCACCGTTTTCTCTTCAGGGACAAGATCATGGCCATCGAACGCACCTTCTCGATCATCAAGCCCGACGCCACCGCGCGTAACCTCACCGGGGCGGTTAACGCCGTGATCGAGAAGGCGGGCCTGCGCATCGTCGCGCAGAAGCGCATCCGCATGAGCAAGGAACAGGCCGAGACCTTCTATGCGGTCCATAAGGCGCGCCCCTTCTTCGGTGAGCTCGTGGACTTCATGACCTCGGGGCCCGTGGTGGTCCAGGTGCTGGAAGGCGAGGGTGCCGTCTCCAAGTATCGCGACGTGATGGGGGCGACCGATCCGTCCAAGGCGGCTGACGGCACCATCCGCAAGCTCTACGCAAAGTCGATCGGCGAGAACTCCGCGCACGGTTCGGATGCGCCGGAGACCGCCGCGATCGAGATCGCGCAGTTCTTCTCGGGCAACGAGATCGTCGGCTGATCCGTCAGCCGATCAGGTAACGAGACGCGGCGAAAGGACGTAGTGTGAACTGGCTCTGGCAGATCTTCGATCCCGCTACGATCGGGGCATTCTTCACCCAGTTCCGCGTTGAGATGGCCGAACCGACCTTCTGGGTCGCGGTCGGCAAGATCATCTGGATCAACATCCTCTTGTCCGGCGACAATGCGCTGGTGATCGCGCTCGCCTGCCGCGGCCTCAAGCCGCGGCATCGGCTGTGGGGCATGATCCTCGGTGCCGGCGCCGCGGTGCTGCTGCGGATCATCTTCACGGGCATCGTCGCGAGCCTGATGGAGCTGCCGTACCTCAAGCTGGTCGGCGGTCTTGCGCTGATCGTGATTGCGGCAAAGCTGCTGGTGCCGGAACAGGAGGACGAGGACGGCGTCGAGTCGGCTTCGCATCTGTGGCAAGCCGTGCAGATCGTCGTCGTCGCCGACATCGTCATGAGCCTGGACAACGTCATTGCGGTGGCCGCGGCCGCCAATGGCAGCGCGCCCCTGCTGGTGCTCGGCCTTGCCATCAGCGTGCCCTTGATCGTCGCCGGTGCGGCGCTGATCATGGCGCTGCTCGCAAAGCTCCCGGTGCTGGTGTGGGCCGGCGCGGCGCTGCTCGGCTGGATCGCGGGCGAGGTGATCGCGACCGATCCCGGCATCGCGCCGAGGCTGCACGCGCTGTTCGACGGTCCGTTCGGCGCCTCGCTGGACAACATGCTCGGCGCCTTGCGCATCCCGCCGCAATTCGGCCATGGCGGCGGAGGCGGCGAATATCTCTGCGCAGCTCTCGGCGTCGTCGTCGTGCTGGTCGTCGGCTCCATCTGGCGCCGCCGCAGCATGAGCGCAGCCGCGCTGGAGTCCTCCGAGCGCCACGCCAAGGCCTCGGCGGAATAGATCTATCTTTTGAGCATGATCTTTTCGGAAAAGCGCTTCAGGCTTTTCCGGATCATGCGCTACCGCCGGACGATCGAGCCGGCGCGGTTGATCAGCCGGGCGAGCGCGCGGAAGCGGCTGCCGACGCGGTCCGCGACGAGATCGCCGAGGCGGTGCTCGAACACCAGCAACAGCTTGCGGCCCACGCTGCGGAAATGCGTCGCGGGCAAGACGCCCGGACGCGCTGCCGAGATCAAATGCGCGACGCGGAAGGCCGCGCCCAGCAGGCGGGCGCGTTCGAGTTGCGCCGGCGTCAGCAACTCCTGCATGGCGACCGGCGGCTGGTTCTCCTCGCTCAGGCCCGCATAGCGATAGAACACGGACAGGCCGACGAAGGCGCGCTCGGTGTGGGTGATCGCGCCGAAATTGCCGTTGACGACCAGGCTCAGCGTCTGCTCGCCGCGATGGTCGGGATGCACGCGCCAGCCGATGTCGGACAGCAGGCACGCGGCGTGGCGCAGGCGGCGGTCCTCCTCGGTCTCGCGCAGCTTCACCACACGCGCGAGGCGGTCGGTCCAGGCGATCAGCTCGCGCGCGTGCTTTGCCGAACGCGACAGCAGCTGGTTCAGCTCCTCGGCCGCGCAGATCAGTCCGTCCTTGTTGCGTTCGGACTCCGGCAGCTTCTCGTGCAGCAGGCCCTCGCGCACGCCGAAGGTCGAAAACACGATGGTCTTCGGCTTCGCCACCCGGATGATGTGCTCGAGCACCAGTGCCGCATAGGTGAGGAGCGGGCGGCGGGCATCGGCGACGATCTCGATGTCGGCGAGCATGCCGGCGGCCGCAAGCCGGCGGAGACGACGGGAAAAATCGAGCGCCTCGGCCGCCGAAATCGAATAGCCGTGCATCACCTGGAGCGGATAGCCGCTCTGGATGATGTGGATGCGCGCAAGCGCGCGCCAGGTGCCGCCGACGGCGTAGAAGCTGCGGCCGCTCCCTGCCTTGAGCTGCGGCACCCCGTCGAGCGCTTCGCGCACGATGCGGTCGGCGCGTTTCAGGGATTTATGCGCGAGGTCCTGCAGCGCGAGCCCGCCGAGCGGCAGCGTCACGCCGCTGCGCACGGTGTTTTTGCGCACGTCGATCAGTTCGAGCGAGCCGCCGCCGAGGTCGCCGACGATGCCGTCGGGATGATGGATGCCGGAGATCACGCCGAGCGCCGACAGCCGCGCCTCGCGCGGGCCCGACAGGATCTCGATCTTCACCGCGCAGATGCGCTCGGCCTTCGCGATGAAGTCGGCGCCGTTGGAGGCGTCGCGGCAGGCGGCGGTCGCAATCGCAAACACCCGTCCGACCTGCATCACCCGGCACAGCGCACGGAAGCGCTTGAGCGAGGTCAGCGCCTTGTCGACGGCGTCGGGCGCAAGCAGTCCCGTGCTCTGCACCTCGCGGCCGAGCCCGCACAGCGTCTTCTCGTTGAAGATCGGAATCAGGCTCCGCGTCAGTCCCTCGTAGACGACGAGACGGACCGAGTTGGAGCCGATGTCGATGACCGCGACGCTCGAGCCGCGCTTGCGCGGCCGCTTCACGTCGACGATCCCGGATCAGGATTGATGACGTTCATTACGGCGCGTGAGGCGGCGCGGCGAGGATTCCTTGAGCGACTTACCACGGCCAGACAGACTCGGATTTGTCATGAAGTAGTTGTGGACGTTGAAAGGCTCCTCGCCCTTCGCGGTCTTCATACGCGTTGAGGACCCGTCCGGCAACAATTGCCAGCTCTGTTCATTGTCCTTGAGATTCGCGACCATGATCTGTTCGAGAACCTGCTGATGCACCGTGGGATTTTGCAGCGGACACAGCACCTCGACGCGGCGGTCGAGATTGCGCGGCATCATGTCGGCCGAGGAGATATACACAGCCGCTTTCGCGCTCGGCAGGCCCTGGCCCATGCCGAAGCAGTAGATTCGGCCGTGTTCGAGGAATCGTCCGATGATCGACTTGACGCGAATGTTCTCCGACAGTCCGGGAATGCCGGGCCGCAGGCAGCAGATACCGCGCACCACGAGCTCGACCTGCACGCCGGCCTGTGAGGCCTCGTAGAGCGCGTCGATGATGTCGGGATCGACCAGCGCGTTCATCTTCATCCAGACCGCACCGGGCCGGCCGTGCCGCGCATGCGCGGTCTCGCCCTGGATGTGCTCGATGATGCGCTTGCGCAGGGTCAGCGGCGAGACCGCCATCTTTTCCAGATCGCTCGGCGCGGCATAGCCGGTGATGAAGTTGAACACGCGGGCAGCGTCGCGGCCGATGGTCGGATCCGAGGTGAAATAGGAGAGGTCGGTGTAGATGCGCGCTGTCACCGGGTGGTAATTGCCGGTGCCGGTGTGGACGTAAGTTGTGAGGCTGCCGCCCTCGCGGCGCACCACCATCGAGAGTTTTGCGTGCGTCTTCAGTTCGAGGAAGCCGTAGACGACCTGCACGCCGGCGCGCTCGAGGTCGCGCGCCCAGCGGATGTTGGCCTCCTCGTCGAAGCGAGCCTTCAGCTCGATCAGCGCGGTGACGGATTTGCCGGCTTCGGCAGCTTCCACGAGCGCGCGCACGATCGGCGAGTTGCTGGAGGTGCGGTAGAGCGTCTGCTTGATGGCGACGACGTCGGGGTCGCGCGTCGCCTGCTGGAGAAACTGCACCACGACGTCGAAGGATTCGTAGGGGTGATGGACGACGAGGTCCTTCTGCCGGATCGCAGCGAAGATGTCGCCGCCTTGCTCGCGGACGCGCTCGGGATGGCGGGGCACGTAAGGGGTGAATTCCAGGTCGGGCCGGTCGAGGCGGGTGAGCTGCGAGAGCTCGTTCATGGCGAGCACGCCATCGACCAGGAACACCTCGTCGTCCGCGGTCGACAGCGCGTGCTGCACGAAGCTGCGCAGCTGCTCCGGCATCTTGGCGTCGATCTCGAGCCGGATCACCGAGCCGCGGCGGCGGCGCTTCAGCGCCGTCTCGAACAGGCGGACGAGATCCTCGGCCTCTTCCTCGATTTCGAGTTCGGAGTCGCGGATGACACGGAACGCGCCCTGGCCATGCAGATTGTAGCCGGGGAACAGGCGGTTGATGAACAGCGCGGTGGCCTGCTCCAGCGAGATCAGCCGGACCACCTTGCCGTCAGCCGGCAGGCGGATGAAGCGGTCGATCTTGCCGGGCATGCGGATCAGCGCGTTCATCTGCTTGCCGTCGGCGGCGCGCGTGAGCTGGAGCGCGATGGTGAAGCCGAGGCTCGGAATGAACGGGAAGGGGTGGGCCGGGTCGATCGCGAGCGGAGTCAGCAGCGGGAACACGTTGCTGAGGAAGTAGTCCTCGACCCAGGTTCGTTCCGCCTTGGTGACTTCCTTGCCCTCGACCAGCACGATGCCCTCGTCGGCGAGTGTCCCGCGCAGGTCGCGCCAGATTGCCTGCTGGTCGGAGGCAAGCTGCGAGACGGTCCTGTTGATGAGCGCGAGCTGCTCGGACGGGGTCAGACCGTCGGGGCTGCGCTCGGCAATGCCCTCGCGCACCTGGGCCTTGATGCCGGCGACGCGGACCATGAAGAACTCGTCGAGGTTATTCGCTGAAATCGACAGGAATCGCACCCGCTCCAGCATGGGGTGGCTGGGATTGACCGATTCCTCCAGGACGCGGCGGTTGAAGTGCAGCCAGGAAAGCTCGCGATTGATGAACCGCTCGGGGCTCGATGCGATCGCCGGCGGGCCTTCGGCCTCCGGGGCTTTTTCTTTAATTTCAACAGCTTGCGCAGAGTCCATCAGAAGTCGATCCATCCAGTTCGCCCCAATTTGCGACTTAGCCGCAAAACCCGCGGGAGCATGTGTTAGAGCGATGACGTTTCGATGACATTGATGTTCCGCCGCCCGGCCGCGTCAAGCCGCCTTGGTCAGACATCCCGGAGCAGCTCGGCCGCCAGGGCCCTTGTGACGGGACGGCCGAGGCGCAGGGCCTCGCTGTCCAGCAGGTCGACTGCCCGTCGGGCGGCGACCGAGGACCGCTCCACGCGAGTGGCGAGGTAGCTGACCACGCTCTCGTCCACCGCGAGCTGGCGGTCGGCGCAGAATTTGACGATCAGGCCGCGGAAGAGCTGATCGTCAGGCGGCAGCAGCGAGATAACGGGGACGGCGCGGAGCCGCGAGCGCAGGTCGGCAAGCTCGATCTCGAGAGAAGCGGGCGCCTCGCGTCCGGTGAAGAGGACGTAGGCGCCGTCCTCGCGGGCCAGATTCATCAGATGGAACAGGGCGCGCTCGTCGAATTCCCTGGCCTTGGGGTCCTCGACCACCAGCGCGCCGGTGGCGAGCGCAGCCGGGACGGCTTCGGCGGTCAGCCCATTGGCCGTGGTCGAGCGGGCGCCCGATGCCTCGGCCCAGATCGCGGCGAGATGGCTCTTGCCGCTTCCTTCCGGGCCGGCCAGCCACATGATCCGGTTCGGCCATTCCGGCCAGGCGTCGACCAGCGCAAGACCGGCGGCATTGACGGGGCCTTCGAGGAAATTGTCCCGGCTCAGGCTCTCCGCATGCGGAAGCGAAAACGCCAGTTGTCGGGGATGAACGCGGCCTGGCACGCTTGCTTTGCTCCATGCCGGCGTGCCGGCTTCGTTTGACGAGATGCGACTTCATCGAGCGGGAGTTGGCCTTTTACGGGGCCGCTTCCCAACTCACTTGGCCTCGATCGTGCTCATGTGCCGCAACCACTCAACGAGATAGAGCGACACGGAGGAGAGCGTGAAGATCGTGACGAGGCCCATCAGGATGATATCATAAGGACCGGCTTTGAAGCCGAAGGCGAGGGCGGCCAGCACCAGCGCTGCGAACGCCACCTGGGCCACAGTGTTGAGCTTGGATACCTTCGAGGGCTTCATCTCCACAGGGCGGTCGAACAGCCACGATATGATCACGGCGGCGACGATCATGATGTCGCGCGAGACCACCAGGATGACGATCCAGCGCGGAATCGCGCCCCAGATGCCCAAGGCCATGTAGATCGAGACCAGCAACGCCTTGTCGGCGAGCGGGTCGAGCAAGGCGCCGAGCTCGCTCGTCATGTTGAAGCGCTTGGCAAGGAAGCCGTCGACCGCGTCGCTGATGCCGGCGATCAGGAAGACGGCGAACGCCACCTCCATTTGGCTCGACACGATGGCCCAGACGATGATCGGGACCAGCATGATGCGGCCCAAAGTAATGATGTTCGGTATACTCACACGGCGCTTCCCGGCACCCGGCCTGACCTCGAATTCGGCCCTTTGGAGGCTGAACCGGTTGATATCTCTACATAGTATACGGAGGCGCGCCATGCGAGCCATTGCGCGTCCCCGGAATTCGACGTAACCAGCCGCAAACCCACTGGAAATCGGGCATGACCGACCGCAAAAACGGCCTCACTTACGCCGATTCAGGCGTCGATATCGACGCGGGCAACCGCCTGGTCGACCTGATCAAGCCAATGGTGCGCGCAACCGCGCGGGCCGGCGCCGACGCCGAAATCGGCGGATTTGGCGGCCTGTTCGACCTCAAGGCGGCCGGTTTCAAGGATCCCATCCTGGTGGCCGCGACCGATGGCGTCGGCACCAAGGTCAAGATCGCGATCGAGACCGGGCTGCATGGCGGGATCGGCATCGACCTCGTCGCCATGAGTGTCAACGACCTCGTGGTGCAGGGCGCCGAGCCGCTGTTTTTCCTGGACTATTTTGCCTGCGGCAAACTCGATCCGGAGGCGACCGCGTCGATCGTCGCCGGTGTCGCCGAAGGCTGCCGGGAATCCGGCTGCGCCCTGATCGGCGGCGAGACGGCCGAGATGCCCGGCCTCTACAAGGACGGCGACTACGACCTCGGCGGCTTTGCCGTCGGCGCCGCGGAGCGGGGCACGCTCTTGCCGCGCAAGGACATCGCCGCCGGCGATGCCGTGATCGGGCTCGCCTCGTCGGGTGTGCACTCCAACGGTTTCTCGTTGGTGCGCAAGATCGTGGAACAATCCGGCCTCGGCTTCGGGGCGCAGGCGCCGTTTGCGCCCGTCATGACGCTCGGCGGCGCGCTGCTGACGCCGACGCGGCTCTACGTCAAATCTTGTCTGCGGGCGATCCGCGAGACCGGCGCGGTGAAGGGGCTTGCCCACATCACCGGCGGCGGCTTCACCGACAACATTCCGCGCGTGCTGCCGAACCATCTCGGTGTCGGTATCGATCTGGCGCGCCTGCCGGTGCTGCCGGTGTTCAAATGGCTGGCAGCCCAAGCCGGCATCGCCGAGCTCGAAATGCTGCGGACTTTCAATTGCGGGATCGGCATGATCGCGATCGTCGAGCCGGACAAGGTCGACGAGGTCGTGGAGACCTTCACTGACGCCGGTGAGACCGTCGCACAGCTCGGTACCGTGATCCCGGCTGAGGGCGAGCACCGCGTCGTCTATAACGGCCATCTCGACCTGGCGCTGTAATGACCGGCGCTGTGATGAAACGCCGTGTCGCCATCCTGATTTCCGGCCGCGGCTCCAACATGGCCGCGCTGATCAAGGGCGCGGCTGCGCCGGATTTCCCGGCGGAGATTTCGCTCGTCATCTCGAACAAGGCCGACGCGCAGGGGCTGGAAAGCGCCAAAGCGAGCGGCGTGAAGACGCTGGTGATCGAAAGCAAGCCGTTCGGCAAGGACCGCGCCGGCTTCGAGAAGGTGCTGCAAGCAGCGCTCGATCAGCACGGCATCGAGCTGATCTGTCTCGGCGGTTTCATGCGGCTGTTCACGGCTGAATTCACAAAAGCCTGGTACGGGCGGATGCTCAACATCCATCCCTCGCTGCTGCCGTCGTTCCCCGGTCTCGACCCGCACGGCCAGGCCTTGCGCGCCGGCGTCAAGCTGTCTGGTGCGACGGTGCACTTCGTCATCCCCGAGACCGACGCCGGCCCAATCGTGATGCAGGGCGCGGTTCCCGTCAGCGACCACGACACGGCGGACACGCTGTCGGAGCGTATCCTCGAAGTCGAGCACCGCATCTATCCCGCAGCACTGAGCCTGCTCGCGACCGGCAAGGTCCGGATCGAGGGCGATGTGTGCAAGACCGCAGGCAGCGGGCCGTCGGAGAATTTTCTGGTTGCGCCGTTGGTGCGGTGAAGCGCCGTCGCACTCGGAATACTTCTCATCCCAAACAAAAACCCCCGGCAGAGCCGGGGGCAGCGTCATGATCCCTCGCGCAGACCGCGAGAGAAATCAGGAGACCTTGAGGTTCTCCGCGGATGCTTTGCCGCGGTTCTCCACGAGGTCGTATTCAACCACCTGGTTTTCATTGAGGGTGGAGAGTCCGGCGCGCTCGACGGCGGAGATGTGGACGAAGACGTCCTTGTCACTGCCGTTCGGCTTGATGAACCCATATCCCTTGGTCGGGTTGAACCATTTGACGGTGCCCTTTTGCGGCATCCTCAGTCTCCTCCGCTAGATACAAAAACGACGCGGCCGCTTTTCGCGTGCCACGCCACAAACGGGCTTCCGGTAGTCTGTTCGAGTCTTGAGTCTCAATGTCGCGAAACGCACAGTCGAGCGGCCAATTCCGATTGTGTCCGATATTGCAACATGAAAATCGCCCGTTAGCAAGCCGCGCGCGAATTTCAAGTCCGGGCCCGGTGTCGTCATCTGCAATTTACGACCTGTGGCCGGGGAACCACAATCGAGGGCAATCGCCTTGGCGATGAGGTCTGGACCGATTGACCCTCGGGGGCAGTTCAGCACAAATCGTCGCACGCAGTGCGGCGCGTGTTGCATTTTTGCGCGCCGCCATTTTGCTTTGGGATTCATCGTCATGCGCTGCACATTGCAGCTTTCCAGGACGCGGCGGGTGATTGGCGGAGACCGGGTTCGTCGGACGGCGGCCAAGGTCGCGAGTGCCATCGTGCTTGGCTTGGTGACGACGGCTGCTCCCGTTCTCGCTCAGGTCGCGCCGCCGCTGCCACCGCCACCGCCACCGCCTCCCACGCCGTCGGCCACCTCCACCAATTACGACCAATCGGCCGGCAACAGCGCGCTCAATCTCGGGTCGAATTTCCTGGAGCGGCTCGGAAACCAGGCATCTGGCGGCGTCAACCGGGCGTTCCGGACCAATCCCGGCGGCGGCGGCGCATCGGCCGGCGCGGAAGATCCGCGCTACCGAACCTGGTTCGAGAGCTACGGCATCTCGGTCCGGACCGATGCGCAAGGAGATTTCGTCGGCGACAAGCGGAAGACCTTTGGCGGTGTCGCAGGCTTTGGCGCGCGGCTCGCACCGCGCGTCAATCTCGGCTTCTCCGTCGACCAGAGCCACACCGACATCGACGTGCCGCTCGCGCTCCAGTCCGCGACGCTGGACCTGACGCAACTCGGCTTCAGCGGCTCCGTCGACAAGGGCCCGTGGACCTGGGCTTTCGCGCTGGTGCACGGTTTCGGCAAGGTCCGCTCCAGCCGGGATACCGGCCTGGGCCTTGCGACCGCGGGTTATCGCGCCGCAGTCGACGGCGCGCTGACCGAGATCAGCTATTACTGGACCAAGGACCAGATGCGCATCGTGCCCAAGGGCGCACTGGAATATGTCCGCGCCACCAGCGTCGCGTTCCAGGAGGTTGGCGGCCTCGATCCACTCAATGTCGGCTCGACGGCGCTCTCGCGCGCGCGCGTCATGATCGGAGCCGAGATCGGACGCTACTTCATCTTCGACCAGAAGATCCTGGACCTGTCCGCCTACGGCAAGTTCGTCGACAATTTCCATCAGAACCTGGGATCGGTGCAGGTCAGCCTCGGGACCCAGAGTATCGTCGTGCCCGGCATCGGCGAGAGCCGCTACGGCATGGATGCCGGCGCCTCGGCCTCGCTCAGCCTGACCAACACGGCGCGGCTCTACGTCAACTATGACGGCAAGTTCCGCAGCGAGCTGACGTCGCACCAGGGCACGGTCGGCTTCGAATATCGGTGGTGAGGCGAAGCCTGCCCACGTCCGCCCAGAGCGGGATCTGGAAAACCGCGAAGCGGTTTTCCGAAGAGATCATGTTCAAGCTTCAAGTCGGCATTGCCGCGACATAACCCGTCAATCCAAAGCCCTCGCGCGCGGCCGTCATCATCGGCGCCAGCGCGTTCGGGTGGATGAACTCGTCGCGGAAACAGGGATGGATCTTGGGATCGAAGATCTTCTTCAGCCAATCGACCACGATCTTGTGGCGCTCGGAGGCGCGGAACTCCTTGTGATAGGTGAGCCAGAGATCGGCGTGGTGGCTGACGCCGAGATCGACGGCAACGAGCGGGGCGCCAAGCGCGATCGAGACCGTCGGCAGGAACCCGATGCCCGCGCCGCGCTCCACCGCATAGAGCACGCCGACCGAGGAATTGGTCTTGATCCCGACGATGCCCTCGAGCGACTTCAGTCCGAGCACGCGGGCGTAGGCGCCGTCGTCGACCTGCGGGGCGCTCTGCTTGATGATGCGATGGTTCTTCAGCTCGGCCAGGCTCGCCGGCACGCCGTAGAGGTTTTCGTACTCCTTGGAGACGAAGGGATAGATGTGCAGCCGGCCGAGCTTGGCGACGATCAGATCGGGATTGGTCGGTGGCTCGAGCTGGATCGCGATATCGGATTCGAGCCGCGCGACGTCGGCCTGTTCCATCGCGCAGCGCAGGTCGACGGTGATCTTGCGATAGGTCTTCTGGAAGTCGATCAGTCGCGGCAGGATCCAGAAATTGCCGGGGCCTTCCGTCACCGCGACGCGCACGGTGCCTGACATGTCGTTCGACGATCGCGAAGCACGCCGGAACACGTTGAAGGCATGACGCTCCATATGCGCGACGTCGGCGATCATCGCGCTGCCTTCGTCGCTGAGCGTGAGCCCGCTCTGGTCGCGCAGGAACAGCTTGCAGTCGATGCTCTCTTCGAGCCGGTCGATCCTGCGCATCAGGGTGGTGGAGGTGAGCCCGAGCTCATCAGCGGCGTTGCGGAAACTTTTATATTTTGCGCAAGCTAAAAACAGTTTCAAATCGTCCCAGGACATATCCAGGGCTTCTTCACGGTGCTGCATCACCGCAGCACCCCGGTGCAATAACTGTTGCATACGCCTGATCCCCAGCCGCTAAGCTCTTGGTCATAGCGGGGCACGAAAGCCGCAAACGATAGAGGGGTGACATGGCTATGGAAAGGGGCTCGTTTGCCGCAAGGCATGATTTCGACGCACTGCCGCTCAGTCCGGATGTCGACGTCCGTCGCGCCCAATTTTCCGAAATCGCCGCGCTTTCGCAGTTGGCGCACCGGCTGGTGCCGGGTGTTCGGATCGGGGCGGCGGAGCTTGCAAAATATTTCGCCTTCGATCCCGAGAGCATCCTGACTTTCAGCCGGAAGGGCAACCTCGTCGGCGGCATGGCCTTCCTGTTTCTCAACGATCACGGGCATGATGCGCTGCTGCTCGACGAGATCTGCCTCACCGCGCCGGAGACGCGCCATCTCGCGTCCGCGAAGGAAGACGTTTCCGCCATCTACATCTGGGCGATCGCGGCGACGGGGCGCGGCGTCGCCGGTCTCGGCAAGGCCGCGGCTCATCTGAGGCAGCTAAGGTTTCGCAACGCGGATTGCTATGCGCAGCCGTCAACCGTGGCCGGACGCGACATCATGAAGGCGACAGGATTCGAGCCTGTTCCAAGCTTCCAACCCGACCTCTGGTGCTACGAGCGGCCTTGGCATCGGCAGCCGATGCGCATGCCGGGCGCGATCATTCAAGCAAGGAGTTTTGCAGATGCACGGTACTAGGATTCCTCTCGCGAAGCCCGATTCCCGCGCCATCACCATTCGCCTCGCACGCGATCTCAGCGATCTCATGCTGGTCACCTCGATCCGCTCAGCCGTCTATCTCGCCGAGCAGGATTGCCCGTTCGACGAGGAGTTCGACGGCAACGACATGGTCGCTGCGCATTTCATCGGCTATGTCGGCAACGAGCCTGCGGGCTGTCTGCGAGTGCGGTTCTTCGGCGATTTTGCCAAGGTCGAACGACTTGCGGTGCGGCACCAATATCGGCGCTCGCGCGTCTCGTTCAAGCTGGTGCAGGCGAGCGTCGACTATGTGAAGCGCAAGGGCTTTCGCAAGATCTACGGCCAGGCGCAGGATCGGCTGGTCGACTTCTGGGCCCATTTCGGCGCCAAGCCGCTCGGCCACAATCGCAAGATCACTTTCTCCGACTTCTCCTACACGGAAATGCTGCTGGAGATCGAACCGGGCCCGGATGCCATTACGCTGGACAGCGATCCGTACGTGATCATCCGACCCGAGGGCGATTGGGACCGGCCGGGCGTGCTCGACGCCTCGGCAGGACGGGCCGTGACGTCGCCGCTGCGGGACGTCGCGCTCGCTGGCCGTTGAAACTGGTGCAGCTGCGCGCAAAACCATGCTGGTTTCCATCACCGACGATCCGCCGATCCTGGTCTGCGCGGATCTCCAGGCCGAATATCTGACCCCCGGCCGTCGCCACGTCATCCTCGACGGCGACGCCGCGACAGCGCGCTGCGTGGAACTGTTGACGTTCTGGCGCGCCAATCTCTGGCCGGTGATGCATCTGAAGCGCATCGCGCAGGCGGCCTGGTTCAATCCGGCATCCAAGCTGACCGATTGGATCGCGGAGGCGAAGCCGCGGCCTGGAGAAATGACGTTCGAGCACCCGCTGCCGTCGGCCTATAGTTCGTCGCGGTTTGTGGACTACATGTCCAATATCCGTAATGTCCGTTGCGTGCTCGCGGGTTTTTCCCTGGACGAAACTGTCTTGGCCACCGCCATCGACGGGTTTCACCGCAGTCATCGCTTCCAGGTAGTGGCCGACGCGGTGGCCTGCCGGCAGCCGGGGACCGGCGATGCTGCCGCCTACAAGCATGCGGTAGTGAATGTGATCGGGAATTTTGCTACAATCCAGTCCAGCGCCGAACTGATCAGAACCAGCGGCGCCGTTGCGGTGTAGGCGGCCGCGATCGACGGATGGAGTGGGACATTGTCACGGGGAGATCAGCTCGAGGAGCTGGCAAGCGACCTGTCGCGTGCCGCCGAGGCGGCGCGCCGTCTTGGTCTGCCCACGACGGTGTATCTGCTCTCGATGGCGCTGGTGGAGGTGCGGGAGGCCGCTGCCGCCGATAGCGATGGAAATGACGACGGCGCGGCGTGACAGCTGCCCGATGTGCGGCTTTGTGCAACGCTGCTGAGCGCTTGGTGCCGACGAATTGACGTTGCAAGTTTTGCGCGGTGGCAATAGCCAAGGAGCTGGATCATCGCGTGATGACGCTGGCCGCGCCGGCGACGTGACGCTTTCAAGGATGCCTGCAAATGTCCATGTTGCCCAATTCGCAAGAGGCCCGGGATGTGGCCTACCAGCTCCATCCCTACACCAACGCGCGCGCCCATCAGCAGGCCGGTCCCCTGGTGATCGAACGCGGAGAGGGCCCTTACGTGTTCGACGCCTCGGGCAAGCGCTATTTCGAGGCGATGGCAGGCCTGTGGAGCGTCGGGCTCGGCTTCAACGAGAAGCGGCTGGTCGAAGCCGCGCACAAGCAGATGCAGGCGCTGCCGTTCTATCACACCTTCTCCGCCAAATCGCACGGGCCCTCGATTGATCTCGCCGAGAAGCTGGTGGCGCTGTCGCCGGTGCCGATGAGCAAGGTCTTCTTCACCAACTCCGGCTCGGAGGCCAACGACACCGTTCTGAAGTTGATTGCCTATCGCTCCAATGCGCTCGGCCAGCCACAGCGCAAGAAGGTGATCAGCCGGATGCGCGCCTATCACGGCGTCACGATTGCGTCCGCCAGCCTCACCGGGCTGCCGAACAACCATCGGTCTTTCGACTTGCCGCTCCCGAACATCCTGCACACGGGCTCGCCGCATTTCTACAAGGACGGCGCGCCCGGGGAGAGCGAGGAAGCCTTCGCTACGCGGCGGGCCGAGGAGCTCGATGCGCTGATTCAGAAGGAAGGCCCGGACACGATCGCGGCGTTCTTCGGCGAACCGGTGATGGGCGCGGGCGGCGTCATCGTGCCGCCGGCGACCTATTGGGACAAGATCCAGAAGGTGCTGAACAAATACGACATCCTGTTGGTCGCCGACGAGGTCATCTGCGGCTTCGGCCGCACCGGCAAGATGTTCGGCTGCGAAACCTACGGCATCAAGCCCGACGCGATCGTGGTGTCCAAGCAGATCACCTCGAGCTATTTTCCGCTGTCGGCCATCATGATGAACGATCGTATGTTCGAGCCGATCGCCGACGAGAGCAACAAGATCGGCGTGCTCGGCCACGGCTTCACCGCGGGCGGCCATCCGGTCGGGTCGGCGATTGCGCTGGAGAATCTGAAAATCATCGAGGAGCGGGGCCTGGTTGCGCATGCCGCCGAGCTCGGTGGCTACATGCAAGGCAAGCTGCGTGAGCTCACCAGCCATCCGCTGGTCGGCGAGGTCCGCGGTGTCGGCATGATCGCTGCGATCGAGCTGGTGCTGGACAAGGCGCGCAAGACCGCGGCGGCGACGCCGGGCGCCGTCGGCGGCATGGCCAGCCGCATGCTGCAGGAGCGCGGCGTGATCTCGCGCAACATGCTCGACGCCATCGCAATCTGCCCGCCGCTGATCGTCACCAAGGCCCAGATCGACGAGCTGATCGCGGCGATTTCAGGTGTGCTGGACGACATGAAGCCGGAAGTCGCGAAGCTGACGCCGGCGTAAGGGAAGCGTTTCAACGCGAGCGGAGCGGCTCACCACACCCGCGGTGTCGTCCTGGCGAAAGCCAGGACCCATCACCACAGGGAGGGGTTTGGCGAAGATTGGTCGTTAGGTACGGCTACCGCCCGCCACGATAGATTTCGCGGTATGGGTCCTGGCTTTCGCCAGGACGACACCGGAGACGGATCGGGGCCTATTCCGCCCGCTGAACCCCGATCACGCGGCCTTTCTCGACCGCCAGCGCCAGCTCGCCGCGCTTCAGTTTCAGTGCGGCCTCGCCGAACAGCTCGCGGCGCCAGCCGCGTAGCGCCGGCACGTCGGCCTCGTCGTCGGCCGCGATCTCCTCGAGATCGTCGACGGTTGCAATCACCTTGCTGGCGACCGCATGGCGCTCCGCGGTCATGCGCAACAGCACCTTCAACAGCTCGACGATCGCGGCGCCATTGTTGTTGTTGCGCGGCTTTTCCAGCTTCGGCAGCGTGGCGTGATCCCGCGCCAGCCCGCGCTCGACGGCGGCGACGATGTCGGCGCCCCATTTGGATTTCTCAAAACCCTTCGGCACGGAGCGGAGGTTTGCGAGCTTCTCGATCGTATTCGGCGCGTGGGTCGCGATGTCGCTGACGGCTTCGTCGCGCAGCACGCGGCCGCGCGGCACGTCGCGGCTCTGCGCCTCCTGCTCGCGCCAGGCGGCGACCTCCATCAGGACTGCGAGGTCCTTGGGCTTGCGCACCCGCGTCTTGAGCCGTTCCCAGGCGCGCTCGGGGTGGAAGTCGTAGGTCTTGGGCGAGGTCAGGACCTCCATCTCGATCGAGACCCATTCGCTGCGCCGGCGCTTCTTGAGGTCGCCATCGAGCGCTGCGAAGACGTCGCGCAGATGCGTGACGTCGGACACGGCATAGTGCATCTGCTCCTTGGTCAGCGGCCGGCGCGACCAGTCGGTGAAGCGATGAGTCTTGTCCGGGCGGTGCCCGGTGACCTTCTCGACCAGCGCGTCGTAGGCGATGCTGTCGCCGTAGCCGAGCACCATGGCCGCGACCTGGGTGTCGAACACCGGGTGCGGGATGATGCCCGCCTGGTGCCAGATGATCTCGATGTCCTGGCGGGCGGCGTGGAACACCTTCAACACGCCCTCGTTGCCCATCAGCTCGAAGAACGGCTTGAGGTCAATGCCGGCAGCCAGGGTGTCGATGACGATCGCTTCCTCGGCGCTGGCCATCTGCACCACGCACAGCAGCGGGTAGTAGGTGGTCTCGCGCAGGAACTCGGTATCGACGGTAATGACGGGGTGCTTGGCCAGCCGGCTGCAGGCAGCCGCAAGGTCAGCGGTGGTGGTAATCAAATCCATGAACGGCCCATGACAAGTCCATCAGCCGTTCTGCCGAAAGCGCTGTGATGTCAAGGGGCTCGAAGCGAATTCGAGCCTTGCATTTGGGCCGGAATCGCATTTTCCGACGAAAATTCTATTCGTAGCGGACCCGCCGGGAGGGTTTGCGCGCGCAAGGCAGTGCCACCACGACCACGCACATGGCGACCAGCGCCAGCCCCAGGAACTCGAAAACCAACAGATCCACGGCAAAACCCCTCAGAAACATTGCTAAACTTGTCTGGGGTGCGTTGAGGGTCTGTTAATGCTCGTGGTTACCGGCGGGAGGGTGGGCCGGATGGTGGACGGGGGGTTAACGGGGGCTCTGGTGGATCAGTCAGTCGCCCCGGCCAAAGGCTCCGTCGGCGCGTCGACCCACTGAACTTTTTCGGATTTGAACCGGGCCCATTTGCTGAGGCCGTGCTCAGGATCGACCTTGAGGCGGTCGCCGATCAGTTTCGTGAGTTCGTCGTGACGTTGACGGTCTTCGGGCAGGGCGGGGTGGGTTTTGTGGGGAGTCTTTCCCTGCCGGTAGGTACTGTCCCACCGCAGCCAGATCTCCCAATCTTCCAGCACCAACGAAAGCAAATCCGGATCGATAGGGCTCAGCAGGAAGCGCGACGAGTAGTCGTCTCTCTCCGCGTCGAACTGCCTTTCGTAGACGTGCGGCTTTCCCAGATAGTCAGCAACGCCGAGTTCTGGCCCGTCGTAATATTTGTTGACGGTGTGGACGCGGTCCCAGATGTCTGTGCTCATCATGCCAGCATGGCAGGATCGATCGCATACCTCCAGTGTGCTGCGGAGAGGTGGCCTAGGCCTGACCGCCATTCTGTCGGCCAAGATGGTCTTTCAAGAAACGACTGCGGCGCCCCGCATGACGGAGCGCCGAGGCTTGTCGTGCCGATGTTGCCCGCCTTACGGCAGCTTCAGCGAGGTCTCCGCGTTGTACGGCTTGAGCGTCTCGTCGGCGGCCTTCTGGGCGGCGACGAGAGCCTCCTTCGGCTGCTTCTTGCCGTTGAGGACGAGCATCACCTCGTCCTCCAGCGTCTTGCGCACCGGCACGGTCTTGTAGGTCGCAAACCACGGTTTTGCGACGTCGAGCTGCTCGACGGCGGTCTTGGCGTCCGGGTTCTTGTTCAGGAATTCCACCATGTCAGGCGTCTTGTAGGCGGCCATGTTGGGGGCGAAATAGCCGGTGGCGCGGCTCCACCAGCCGCTCTTCTCGGGCGAGGTCATCCACTTGATCAGCGTCCAGGCGGCCTTCTGCTTGTCAGCTTCCTGGCCCGCCGGAACGATCAGCGAGGCGCCGCCGATCGGCACGGCGTTGCGGACGTTGCGCGGGATGAACGCGACCTTGTAGGCGAACTTGGCGTTGTCACGCACATAGGTCAGCGAGCCCGTCGAGAGCATCATCATCGCGGCATTGCCGGAAATGAAGGAGGTGCTGACGGCCGGGCCAGGCGTCGCGCCGGGCGGGTGAACCTTGTGCTTGGTGACGAGGTCGTTCCACCAGGTCAGCGCGCCCAGCATCGAGGGCGTGTCGTAGTAGACCTCGCCGCCGAACTCCTCGTTGTAGTAGCGCCCGCCATTGGTCATGGTGAGCGTTTCCATCATCCAGCCGCAATAATCGTAGGCGCAGGGGATCGCGATGCCCCATTGGATCACCTTGTCACCCTCGCGCTTGGTGAGCTTCTTGGCCCAGTCGGTCAATTCAGCCCAGGTCTGCGGCGGCTTGCTCGGATCGAGGCCCGCTTCCTTGGCCTTGTCGGCGTTGATGTAGAGCAGCGGCGTCGAATTATGGAATGGCACGCCGTAGACTGAGCGGTTGATCACCGCGTTGCCCTGCAGCGCCGGAAAGAACTGGCCCAGAAACTGCTCCTTGGTGGTGCCGTCGGCGGCGATCAAGGGATCGAGATTCGTGAGCTCGTTCTCGATCTGCATATCGAGCAGGAAGTTCGCCGACATGATCACGGCAGCCGGCGGCTTGCCGGCCTTGATCGAGGCGCGCGTCTTGATCAGCGTGTCGTCATAGGAGCCGGTGTAGACGGCGGTCGCCTTGATCGCGGGATGGGTCTCGTTGAATTCCTTGATCAGGGTGCCCATGTCGCGGGCGAGCTTGCCGTCGACGGGTACCGGGAAGAACAGGTCGATCTCGGTCGGGCCTTCGGCCAGCGCCGGAAAGGTGAGGGCGCTTGCCAAAGTGCCTGCGATGGCAAGGCCAAGCATGAGCCTGCGGGAAAACAGCATCGAGAAATCTCCTATTTGATGCCTGAGGTGACGAAAGAGCTGATGAAGCGTTTCTGGAAGATCAGGAAGGTGACGAGCAGCGGTGCGATCACCATCAGCGTGCCGGCGGCGATGGTGCCCCAGGCCTGCGTGCCTTCGGCGGTCGCGGTGAACACCGAGAGCCCGACCGTGAGCGGCCGCTTGTCCGGCGAGTTGATCACCATCAGAGGCCACAGGAAGTCGTTCCAGTGGCTGGTGACCGAGATGATCGCGAAGGCGGAAAAGCTCGGCATCGACAGTGGCACGTAGATGTGGCGGATGCGCTGGAGCAGGCTGGCGCCGTCGATTAGGGCAGCGTCTTCCAGCTCGGTCGGGATAGCCTCGAACGCCTGGCGCATCAGGAAGGTGCCGAAGGCGGAAGCGAAGAACGGCATCATCACGCCGGTGAGCGTGTCGTAGAGGCCGAGCTGCGCCACCAGGCTCAAATTGGGCACGATCAGCAGCACCGGCACCAGCATCAGCTGCATCAGGAACAGATAGAAGATCAGCGTCTTGCCCGCGAAGTCGAGCCGGGCAAAGGCAAAGCCCGCCAACGTGATCGTGACGAATTGCACCAGGAGGATGCCGGTGCAGATCATGATGGTGTTGAGGGTGTAGCGCGGGAAATCGCCGATTTCCCAGGCGTCCCTGACGTTGTCGAGCGTCGGCTTCAGGCTCGGTATCAGCTCGGCCATCAGATTGATGCCGTCGGATGCCGGACGCAACGTCGCCACGCCCGTCCACAGGAACGGGATCAGCCAGACCACCGCGAGCAGCACGGTCAGCGCAAAACCGAGCTTTGGCGTGATCTCGCGGCGGGTGGCGAGCGGGGCGTCCTTGAGCAGCCAGTCGATCAGCTTCATGAGCCGCCCTCGCGGTTCGCCATCGTCCGGAAGGAGAGCGCGGTGAGGCCCATCAGCGCCGCAAGCGTCAGCAGTGTCGCTGCCGAGGCCTTGCCGATGTCGTAATGCTCGACCGCCTGCTGGTAGATGTAGAACAGCACGAGATTGGTCGCGTTGGACGGCCCGCCCTTGGTCATGACGAAGACGTGGTCGACCTGCGTGACCGCGTTGAGCGTGGCGATGACCGTGACGAACAGGAAGGTGGGCTTGAGTTCCGGCAGGATGATGTGGCGCAGTCGCTGGTACGGTCCGGCGCCGTCGAGATGTGCGGCTTCCATGACGTCTCCCGGCACCGCCTGGAGGCCGGCCAGGAAGAACAGCATGTAGTAGCCGGCGTTCTTCCAGATCGTGATGACCATGATCGCATAGAGCGCGATGTCGGAATCGCCGAGCCAGTTCGGCAGCACCGGCAGGAAACGGCCGATGTAATAGTCGAGCAGCCCGACATTGGGCAGGAAGATGAACAGGAACAGCGCGGACGCTGCGACCATCGGGATCAGCACCGGCAGGAACAGCGCGGCGCGCAGTGCACTGGTCAACGCGTTGGTGCGCGACAGCGCCAGCGCGAACAGCAGCGCGAGGCCAATGCTGGGGATCGCCGTGCCGACGGCATAAACGAGATTGTTGACGACCGCGCCGGTGAAGGCCGGGTCAGCAAGCACCGCTGCGATGTTGTCGAGACCGACGAAACGAACCGGCGCCCTGGGCGTGGCGCGCTGATAGAGCGCGTCGACGAGGACGCGGCCCATCGCGCCATAGGTGAACAGCGCGAGGAAGACGAGCGAGGGCAGCAGCAGCAGATAAGCCGGCAGCGACGTTTTGAAGCGGTGACAAAACCGCCTTACGATGTGAAGGCGTGCCGGCGCCGACGCCGCGACCGGGAGAGCCGCGGATTCTGCGAAGCTCATCTCATTGCGCCGGGAAAGTGAGCGCATAGTCGCGGCCGTCCACTCCCGCCGGTGGCTCGAAGGGGAAGCGCAGACTGGTGTCGAGGAAGTCGTGGCTGTGCACGACCAGGTTCTCGCCGTCGATCAGCACCACGCCGTAAGCCGGCGGCTCATGGCTGGCGAGATGCTCGGCCGCGGCGGCGTCGAGCTCAAACCAGACCTGGTGGTTGGTGCCGCGAAGCGTCGAGAACGGAATTTTGCCGTAGCTGCCGAAGATCGGCCGGTGCACATGGCCGAAGAAGAGGTGGCGGATGCGCGATCGGTAGGGCGCGATCACCTCGGCGAACTCCGCGCTTTGCTTCAACGCGATCTCGTCCATGGCGTGCACGCCGACCGGGAACGGCGGATGATGCATGAAGACCACGAACGGCATGTCCGCCGGCGCGGCCGCGAGCGTGCTTGCGAGCCAGCCCAGGCGCTTGGCGCACATCTCGCCGGCGTGGCTGGTCTCGTCGAGCGTGTCGAGGAAGACGAACAGGCCGTGCTCGGTGGTGCGCGTGCCCTGCACGAAACCATTCGGATCGCGCGGGGCGGATTTCAGGCTATCGAGGCAGCTGACGCGGCGGTCGTGATTGCCGACCATGGCGATGTACGGGATTCTCAGCGCGGACATTGCGTCTGCGAAATTGGCGTAGGATTCCGGCTCGCCCCAATGGGTGAGGTCGCCGGTCACGACCGCGAAAGCCGCATCGGACTGATGCTCGTTGATGTCGGCAATCGCAGCGTCCAGTCGGGCACGCGGGTCGAGGCCATACAGCTTCAGCCCGGGATTCGCGAGATGCGTGTCGGTGACGTGGATGAATTTGAAGGGCATGGCGCTTGTCAGGATCGTTGGAGGGTGGGCGCCTCCGGCAAGACGACCCTGACAGGCCGTTAGAGTGCGAGTGTTTCAGTTTGATGACAGCGGTTCCGGTGGAGCCAGGCGTCCACAAGCTCTGCTCGCTACGCCTTCGGCTAATCCACCCTACGCACCGAGTTTTACGTCCCGCAAAACGTCTGCAACACCCGCTGCTCCGGCAGCGGGGGATCGGCGTATGCCGCGTAGTCCGGTTGATCCTCGAATGGTTTCGCCAGCACCTTCACAAGTTCCTCGAACGGCGCGTAGTCGTCATCATTCACCGCGGCCTGGATCACGGCCTCGATGCGGTGGTTGCGCGGGATGAAGATCGGGTTGACGGCGTGCATGGCGGCTTGCCGTTCGGCTGCGGTTTGCGGCTCAAGCGCCGTGCGCTCGTGCCAGCGCCTGGCCCACTCGTCGAAGGCGGCGGGGTCCATGAACTGGGCGCGTGCATCGTCGGCTGTCGGATCGCCAGCGGCGTCACCAAGCTTGCGGAAGGTGAGGGTGAAATCGGCCTGGTTCTTCGCCATGGCGTCGAGCAGGTCCTGGATCAGCGCATCGTCGCCGTCGCGCTCCGTGAACAGGCCGACCTTCTTGCGTAGGCCCGCCTGATAGGCGTCGCTGAACGTCTCGGAGAAGGCGCCGAGAATGTCCTGGGCTTCGGCGACCGCCTTTTCCTGATCGTCGGAGAACAGCGGCAGCAGGCATTCGGCCAACCGGGTCAGATTCCACAGTGCGATGCGCGGCTGGTTGGCATAGGCGTAGCGGCCCATCTCGTCGATCGAGGAAAACACCTGCGCCGGATTATAGGAATCCATGAAAGCGCACGGACCGTAATCGATGGTCTCGCCTGATATCGACGAGTTGTCGGTGTTCATCACGCCGTGGATGAAGCCGACCAGCAGCCAGCGTGCGACCAGATTGGCTTGGCGCGCGACGACGCCGGCGAGCAGGGCGTGATAGGGCCGCTCGCTGCCGATCAGATCCGGATAGTGGCGGGCGATGACATGGTCGGCGAGCCGGCGGATCGCGTCAGTGTCGCGGCGGACGGCGAAGAACTGAAAGGTGCCGACGCGGATGTGGCTCGAGGCGACGCGGGTCAGCACCGCGCCGGGCAGCGCGGTTTCGCGGATGACGTGCTCGCCGGTGACGACTGCGGCGAGCGAGCGCGTGGTCGGAATGCCCAGCGCGAACATCGCTTCGCTGACAATGTATTCGCGCAGCACCGGCCCGAGCGCGGCACGACCGTCGCCGCGGCGGGAGAACGGGGTGGGTCCCGAGCCCTTGAGCTGAATGTCGCGGCGGATGCCATCCTTGTCGATGACTTCGCCGAGCAGCACCGCCCGTCCGTCGCCCAGCTGCGGCACGAAATTCCCGAACTGGTGGCCGGCATAGGCCATGGCGATCGGATCGGCGCCGGCGGGAACCGTCTTGCCCGCCAGGATTTCGGCGCCCTCAGGGGTCTCCAGCACATCCGGATCGAGCCCGAGCTGGACCGCCAGCGGCCGGTTCAGCTTGATGAGCCGGGGCGCCGCCACCGGCGTCGGTGCGACACGGGCGAAAAAGCTGTCCGGCAGCGCCGAATAGGAGTTCTGGAACGGGAAATGGACTGTCATGGCCTCAAGATAGGCGTGGAACGCCGGATGGCAAAGGCTTGAGCCCGGATTGGGCAAAAATGGGCACTTCCAGCCGAAAACAGGGCGTTCCCTTGGTTGCCGCTTGGGGCCTCGTCGGGTAAACCCTGCCGAACTTTTGGATAGGCCATTTGGCCTACTCGATTCGACCCCTCCGACATTGATTTTGGAACGACCATGCATCGCTACCGGTCACATACATGCGGCGCGCTCCGCGAGAGCAACATCGGCGAGACGGTCCGCCTTTCAGGCTGGGTCCATCGCGTTCGCGACCACGGCGGCGTGCTGTTCATCGACCTGCGCGACCATTACGGCCTGACCCAGTGCGTGGTCGATCCGGACTCGCCGGCGTTCTCGCAGGCCGAGAAGCTGCGTTCGGAATTCGTGGTCAAGATGGACGGCAAGGTCCGCCGCCGCCCCGAAGGCACCGATAATGACGATCTGCCGACCGGCAAGATCGAGATCTATGTCAGCGAGATCGAGGTGCTGGGCCCGGCCGGCGACCTGCCGCTGCCGGTGTTCGGCGACCAGGAATACCCTGAAGACATCCGCCTCAAGTACCGCTTCCTCGACCTGCGTCGCGAGAAGCTGCATCAGAACATCATGACGCGCGTCGAGATCATCAAGTCGATGCGCAGGCGGATGGAGGGGCAGGGCTTCTTCGAGTTCAACACGCCGATCTTGACCGCATCCTCGCCGGAGGGCGCGCGCGACTTCCTGGTGCCGTCGCGCATCCATCCCGGCAAGTTCTATGCGCTGCCGCAGGCGCCGCAGCAGTACAAGCAGCTGTTGATGATGTCGGGCTTCGATCGTTACTTCCAGATCGCGCCCTGCTTCCGCGACGAGGACCCGCGCGCGGATCGTCTGCCGGGCGAGTTCTACCAGCTCGACGTCGAGATGAGCTTTGTCACGCAGGAAGACGTCTTCGCCGCGATGGAGCCTGTCATCACCGGCGTGTTCGAGGAGTTTGCCAAGGGTAAGCCGGTGACCAAGGGCTGGCGCCGGATTCCGTTCGCGGAAGCCTTGCGCAAATACGGCTCCGACAAGCCGGACCTGCGCAACCCGATCGAGATGCAGGACGTCTCCGAACACTTCCGCGGCTCCGGCTTCAAGGTGTTCGCGCGCATGTTGGAGGACCCCAAGAACCAGGTCTGGGCAATCCCGGCGCCGGGTGGCGGCTCGCGCGCCTTCTGCGACCGCATGAATTCATGGGCGCAGGGCGAGGGCCAGCCCGGCCTCGGCTACATCATGTGGCGCGAGGGCGGCGAAGGTGCCGGTCCGCTTGCCAACAACATCGGTGCTGAGCGCACCGCCGCGATCCGCGCACAAATCGGCGTGAAGGAAGGCGATGCCGCGTTCTTCGTTGCCGGCGATCCCGACAAGTTCTGGAAGTTTTCAGGGTTGGCCCGCAACAAGGTCGGTGAGGAGCTGAACCTTACCGACAAGGAGCGGTTCGAGCTGGCCTGGATCGTCGACTTCCCGATGTACGAGTACAACGAGGAAGACAAGAAGGTCGACTTCTCGCACAACCCATTCTCGATGCCGCAGGGCGGTCTCGATGCCTTGAAGGGCCAGGACCCGCTGACCATCAAGGCGTTCCAGTACGACATCACCTGCAACGGCTACGAGATCGCCTCGGGCGGTATCCGCAACCATGTGCCGGAAGCAATGGTGAAGGCGTTCGAGATCGCCGGCTATGGCGAGCAGGAAGTCGTCGATCGCTTCGGCGGCATGTACCGCGCCTTCCAGTACGGCGCCCCGCCGCATGGCGGCATGGCCGCCGGCGTCGACCGCATCGTCATGCTCTTGTGCGGCACCAACAATCTGCGCGAGATCTCGCTGTTCCCGATGAACCAGCAGGCCATGGACCTCCTGATGGGCGCGCCGTCGGAGCCCAGCACCAAGCAGCTCCGCGAGCTGCATGTGAAGGTGAATCTGCCGCAGAAGTGAGGCTGTCTCCACATCGTCATTGCGAGCGAAGCGAAGCAATCCAAAATCTTTCCGCGGAGGGACTCTGGATTGCTTCGCTTCGCTCGCAATGACGGGGAGGGATTTTCGCCGCTCCAACTGCCGTCCCCGCGCGCAGCGTCGTCCCCTACAGCCCCGTCGACGCCTCGATCCTGAACTGCGCAAGCGCGCTCTGTGGGTCGGTTTGCAAGAGCTGCATCAATTGCAGCAGCGGGGCCTTGGCGCGCGGCGACAGCTTGATGGAAAGCGTCTGGCCCGGCGTCTCGACAAAGCGGGCGATCGCGTCCACGGCCGCGTTCGCATCCGGATTGGCGGAAGCAACTTGCTCCCGTTTAGCTTTGATGCTCTCGACGAGCGCCTGGCGTGCGGTATCGCGGCTGACATTCTGCATGCGCGCGAACTGTGCCGCGACGAGATCGACGACGCCGCTGTCGCGCAATGAGAATTCGAGCGTGCCCGCCTCGATCCGGGCCGCCTGGCCCATGAGCTGGGCCGGATCGGCCGAAAACACCTCGCGTGGTACGTTGCCGAGCGCGATATGCAATTGCGCTCTTGCGACCCCTCCGATGTCGAGGGTCGCTGGCGTCAGAACGAAGCCTTTTGACGATTCTGTCCAGACAGCGCCGAGATCGAGGTCGATCGCGAGCTTGTCTAAGCCGGCGGCTAGCAATGGAAGCTGCTTCGGATCGGAAGGATCTGTGGGCGTGACAAATTTGGCAACCACATGCGCCTTGCTCGGGATCGAGCCGACCATCTGCCCCCAGTCCAGGCTCAATGTGTCGATCATGACCAGCTTCTTGGTGGTCTTGAACGGCGCGGTCACGCCCTTGATCTCCGCGCCCGAGAGCACGCCAAACAGGCCCAGCATCTGAGCCGGCGAGGGCGGCTGTCCGGGATGGGTGAGGCTCGCCGCCCACCGCATAAGGTTCGTGATGCTGAACGATTTGAGTGCGAAGCGCTCCATCTTGATTTGCCCTTGTGGCGTCGGCGCATCGAGGCCTTCGAGCGCGAACTCGCCCTCTTGGTATCTGATGGACCTAAGCCGGGGCGTCCCTTGCGGGGTCGTCATCGACATGGTGCCGATCTCGATCTTGCCGACGCGAAGGCCTTCATAGAACCCGGCGAGCTTTTCCATGATCTCGCGCGATTGCGGCGGCGTCGGCGGGGCCGAGCTGTCCGCCGGCAGCAGCGCCAGGATCTCGGCGGGCCGGAATTTCGATGGTTGCACCGCGATGTCGGTGATGGCGATCCCGTCGACCTGCATTCGGATGCCGAGCGTCGAGGTCACGACATAAGTGCCGCTGGACATCTGCCCGTAGATACGATGATAGCTGTCGTCGTCGGCCTTCTGGGGATCGAGCGCAGCGGCGATCGCAATCGAATCGAAATCATTGATGATGATGTCGGACACCTCGCCGGTCAGCTTGTCCGCCTTGCCCGGCTGCGGCACGTTGATCGTGAAACTGGCGCGCTCCGCCTTGATCGCGGCGATCTTGCCTTGGCCGAGCTTCTGGATCGCGAGGCCCGAATAGACGACCTCGCCACTGCCTCCGGCGCTTTTGCCCGCATCGAAGGCGACTGCGAGGGTTGGCGCTATCACGGACGAAGCCGTCACGTTTGCGTACTGGTCGAGCACGAAACGGTACATGTCGATCAGGGAGCCTGACGCCGGCGCGTTCTGAGCATGAATGGGACCGACGTAATCCCGCATGGTCAACTGCGGGACCTTGTAGGAGACTTTCAGCTTCCCGGGGCCGACCTCGTCGAGCGCGACCTCGAAGCCCGAGACATCGATGCTGTCGGCCGCGATGCGTGTCTCCTCGACCTGGCGGATGCCAACGCCCTTGATGGCGGCGATCTTGACATGCGCCTGTGGCTGGTTGGCAGGCTCAACCGCGATATCCTCGATCGTCAACGTCCGACTCGTCAGATCGAACGCCACCTTGCCGTGGCTCGCCTTGCCGCCGCTGGAGCGGATCTGCTCGAAAGCCGCCTCGATCTCGGCGGTGACGCGATGCTTTGCGTAGAGATTGAAGCCGAACCATCCGCCCGCGGCCACCACGGCCGCGACGATCAGGCCGATCAGGATTCGCTTCATTCCCAGCTCCAGTTGCTCGTTTTGCACTGCGCAACCTGCCATATTCGCAAAGCAACGCGCGGTCCAGGGAAAGTGAGCGCTATCAGATATTTGACCGCGCGCCCTGTTGATGGGGCCGCAATCGGATGTTGCCACCGGGGCGCCCGACGTGCTTCATCCCGTTTCCATGACCCGGAAATACCACCCGGAGGCGGGCCGGTCGGGACAACGTAGTTTGAGGCCGGTAACGCGAGGCGAGACACCGCATGTCGTCTTATTCCGATGATCTCCACCAGGCGGCGCTGGCCTATCACCGTTTGCCGCGCCCCGGAAAGCTCGAGATCCAGGCAAGCAAGCCGCTTGCCAACCAGCGCGACCTCGCGCTGGCCTATTCGCCGGGAGTCGCCGCCGCCTGCCTGGAGATCGCCAAGAACCCGGCGGAAGCGGCGACGCTGACGATCCGCTCCAATCTGGTCGCCGTGGTTTCGAACGGCACCGCCGTGCTCGGCCTCGGCAATATCGGTCCGCTGGCCTCGAAGCCGGTGATGGAGGGCAAGGCGGTCCTGTTCAAGAAATTCGCCGGCATCGACGTGTTCGACATCGAGATCGCGGCCGACACCATCGAGCGCGTAGTCGAGACCGTGGCCGCGCTCGAGCCGACCTTCGGCGGCATCAATCTGGAAGACATCCGCGGACCGGAATGCTTCGAGATAGAGGCGCAGCTGAAAGAGCGCATGAAGATCCCGGTCTTCCATGACGACCAGCACGGCACCGCGATCATCGTTGCCGCCGCCGTCACCAACGCCCTGCGACTCAACGGCAAGAAGCTCTCCGACGTGAAGATCGTAGCATCGGGGGCAGGGGCCGCGGCGATCGCGACCCTGAACCTGCTGGTGTCGATGGGCGCGCAGCGCAAGAACATCTGGGTCTGCGACATCGACGGCCTGGTGCATGAGGGCCGCAACACCACGATGGACCGCTGGAAGGCGGTCTATGCGCAGAAGACCGACAAGCGCACGCTTGGCGACGTCATCGGCGGCGCCGACATCTTCATCGGCCTGTCGGCACCGGGCGTGCTCAAGCCCGAGATGGCCAAGGCGATGGGTGACAAGCCGCTCATCATGGCGCTCGCGAATCCGACGCCGGAGATCATGCCGGAGGAGGCGCGCAAGGTGCGTCCCGACGCCATGATCTGCACCGGCCGCTCCGACTATCCGAACCAGGTCAACAACGTCCTGTGCTTCCCCTTCATCTTCCGCGGCGCGCTCGACGTCGGCGCCAGCGCGATCAACGAGGAGATGAAGCTCGCCGCCGTCGAGGCCATCGCGCAGCTCGCGCGCGAGGCGCCGTCGGATGCGGTCGCGCAGGGCTTCGACACCGGCGAGACGCAAGGTTTCGGCCCGGGCTCGCTGATCCCGTCTCCGTTTGATCCGCGGTTGATTTTGCGAATCTCGCCGGCGGTCGCCAAGGCTGCGATGGATTCCGGCGTCGCGACCCGGCCCATCACCAATTTCGACGAGTACACCGCGCTGCTCGAGCGCTTTGCCTTCCGCTCCGGCCTCGTCATGAAACCGATGTTCGCGAAGGCCAAGACCCAACCGGTGCGTGTGATCTACGCCGAAGGCGAGGACGAGCGGGTGCTGCGTGCCACCCAGGTGGTGCTGGAAGAGAAGCTGGCGACGCCGATCCTGGTCGGACGTCCGTCGGTGGTCGAGGCCCGCATCGAGCGCTTCGGCCTGTCGATCAAGGCCGGCAGGGACTTCGATCTCGTCAATCCCGAGGACGATCCGCGCTACCGCTCCTACGTGCAGTCCTATGTCGAGGTCGCCGGCCGCCGCGGCGTGACGCCGGATGCGGCGCGCACGGTGGTGCGCACCAACAACACCGTCATCGCGGCGCTCGCGGTGGTGCGCGGAGAGGCGGACGCCATGCTCTGCGGCGTCGAAGGCCGCTACATGAGCCATCTTCGCCATGTCCGCGAGATCGTCGGGTTCACGCCGGGGATCAGCGACTATGCGGCGCTGGCGCTGTTGATCACGAGCAAGGGCGCCTTCTTCATCGCCGACACCCAGGTGCGGCCCAATCCGAGCGCCGAAGAGCTCGCCGAGATTGCCTCGCTCGCGGCGGTCCACGTCCAGCGCTTCAACATCAAGCCGAAGATCGCCTTCGTCTCGCATTCGGATTTCGGCAGCTACGACACGGAATCCTCGCGCAAGATGCGCCGGGCGACCCAGCTTCTGAAGGAGAAGCATCCGGAGCTCGAGGCTGACGGTGAGATGCAGGGCGACACCGCGCTCTCGTCCGCGGCGCGCAAAATGGTGCTGCCGCACTCCAACCTCGAGGGCGAGGCCAACATCATGATCATGCCAAGCCTCGACACCGCCAACGTCGCCTATCAGATGATCAAGTCGCTGGCGGACGCGCTGCCCGTCGGTCCGATCCTGATCGGCCCGGCGCGCCCGGCCCACATCCTCACCCCGTCGGTGACGGCGCGAGGCATCCTCAACATGACCGCAGTGGCTGTGGTGGAAGCGCAGGAGCGCGCGTCGCGGCAGCAGCCGACGCTGTTTACGTAGGGGCGGGGCTCTTCACCTCGCCCCGCTTGCGGGGAGAGGTCGAATTCGCGCGCAGCTCGAATTCGGGTGAGGGGGACTCTCCGCGAGTCCAACTTTCACCGTCCCCGCCGAGGCTCCCCCTCACCCCAACCCTCTCCCCGCAAGCGGGGCGAGGGAGCGCACTTGCCGCGCGTCGGCACTTCGATGCTTTCAAAACGACTTTCGCCATTTCCCCGTTTGTAAACCGGCGAATGACTCTCCATAATCCTTCAGTGCTTTCGTCAAAATCCGGTTTCAAAAAGCCTGAGCAAAGAGGCCGATCATGCCAGCGTTCGTGACTTTCGGGCGGATACTGTTCGCCGTGCTGTTCATCTACACAGGCGCGGCAAGACTGTTTGCCATGCAGGCGACCGTTGATTTCATCGCCGCCAAGGTCGTGGTGCCCGACATGATCGCGCCTTACGCCAAGCAGGTCGAGACGGCGACGGCCATGACGACGCCGCAACTGCTGGCGATCGCGGTCGGCGTGCTCGAGATCATCGCAGGCGTGATGATCGCGCTGAATTTCGGCGCGCGCTTCTTCGCGATGCTGATGATCATCTATGTCGCGGTCGCGACCTTCCTGTTCTACGACTTCTGGAACCAGGTGCCGCCTGACAACGGCAAGATGCTGGTCGACGCGCTCAAGAACCTGTCGATCATCGGCGCGCTGTTCATGATCATGGGCTACGGCCGCGCCACGCGTCCGGCCGAGGCGGCCTACGGCGACGTGTGACGGCCAAACCACTATGTTCTGCGCCAGGGCGTGACAGTCACGTCATGCGCGGCGTCGAGCAGATACGGCGCGCCCGGCTTCAGCCCGTGTGAGGCCAGCACCTGCTGAGGCGTCCGCGCCGGTACTTCGACAAAACAGCCCTTGCCGCCGGGCAGCCGCAGATGCGGGGCTTCCGACAGCCAGAACGTGTCGTAGCGGTCCATGAACATGTCGAACACGAGGGGGCCGCCGATGATTGCGACGGTGCCGGAAGCGACATCGGCGAACGCGCAGGCGTCTTCGAAGCTGGCGTGGTCCGGATTCCACAAGGTCGCGTTCGGCATTTCGGGATCGACGGTCAGCGCCTTGATCTTGCGGTTCAGGATCAGGCGCTTGCGCTTGGGTGAATTCGGCTGCTGCTCGTGCGAGTGACGGCCGTGCACGATCAGCGCAGCGCGATCGAGCGCCTGCTCGAAGAACAGCTTGTCGCCTTCGAACTTCAGGCTGTCGGGCATGACATGCGCCGCGTCGGCGAGCATGCCGTCCGCGGAGACGATGACGTAGCCCTCGATGCGAAAGGACAAGGCGCGGCTATTCGGAAACCGTCGTCACGACGCTGTTGACCGGCCGGGTGCTCACCGTCGGCAGCTTGACGTCCTTGAGCAGCTCCTGGTCGTATTCCGGCAGCGTAGAGGCCGGGAACTTGGCGCGCATCGCCACAACCTTGTAGCCGCCGGCCTTCAGGCGCTTGAGCAACTCGGGCAGGGCCTCCGCAGTGTGCTTCTGGAAGTCGTGCATCAGGATGATGCCCTTGCCCTTGCCGTCCAGCTTCTTCATGACGGTCTCGACCACCTTCTCGGGCTTTGAGGCCTTGAAGTCGAAGGAGTCGATGTCGCAGGAGAAGATCGCCGTGTTGCGGTTGCCGAGATAGGTGACCATCTCCGGCGGATGCTGGAGCGCCGGGAAGCGGAAGAACGGCGAGGGCGAGATGCCGCCGAGCGCCCATTTCACTGCGGAAAGACCCTTCTCGATCTCTTCCTTGCGCTGCGCTTCTGTGAGCTTCTTGTTGTTGAGATTGGCGTGCGACCAGGTGTGGGTGCCCACGGTGTGGCCGGCCGCGTAGACCTGCTTGAGGATCTCCGGCTCGTAGGTCGCGTGCTTGCCGATCGAGAAGAAGATGCCGGTGGTGCACTCGTCGGCGAGCGCCTTCAGCACCGCGGGCGTGTTCTTCGGCCAAGGGCCGTCGTCGAACGTCAGCACCACCTCCTTGTCGCGCAGGAAGTCGAGCTCCTTGAAATGCTCGAAGCCAAAGCCGGGGCCACCGGTGGTGTCGATCTCGACCGTGCGGGCGACCCCGAGCGCGCCCGGCGTGTTGCACGCTGCGCGGGCGGGCTGCGGCGCCTGTTTTGGCGGGGGCGGATTGACGAAGCCCGCCGGCGCGGCTGCTGCTGCTGGAGCGGGTGCCGGAGCCGCAGCGGGCGCAGCTGCAGCCGGTGTTGCCGCCGGTGCGGCCTGCGTCGCGACAGCGGGCTTTGCAGCCGGGGTCTGCGACCATGCCGCGCCCGTCATCGCCAGAGACATCGCGCTCGCCAATATCAGTCCTGCCGCCACACGCATGGTGTTGTCCTCGAGATTGATCCCGTTGTTCCGCCGCGGCTTTTCGCCTCCGGCAAAACCATCCTGCCCCTAACGATCCTAGCCTAGATGGTGGGCCCTCGCCATTGCAACGGCTGTTTGGCGCGCCAGCCCAATTGTGCCCAACCGGGTTGGGAACGCGTGGCGTCAAGTGTCGGCCAACGCCTTGGCGATCGCCGTCTTGATTCGCGTGTCGGCCGGCTCGACGGTGGATGCAAAGACGTCGGCGATATAGCCGTCCCGGCCGATCAGATATTTGTGGAAGTTCCAGCGTGGAACATCCTTGGGGCGCGCCTCTGCCGCCCATTTGTAGAACGGATGCGCCTTCGCACCGACCACGACAGCCTTGGCCGCGATTGGGAAGGTAACGCCGTATTGGTGGTGGGCGGTCTCCGAGATCTCACTGGTGCCGCCGGGCTCCTGTCCGCCGAAGTCGTTGGCAGGCACGCCAATGACGGTGAGGCCGCGTTGGCGAAACTCGCCCCAGATGTCTTGCAGGCCGGCATATTGCGGCGTGTAACCGCAGAGCGAAGCGGTGTTGACCACCAGCAGCGGTTTGCCGGTGAAGGCCGCAAGGCGGATGTCGTCGCCTGATAATGCCGGAAAGGAGAAAGCGTAGGCGGAGATCCGGCTCATGCCGCCATCCGCCAGTGCACGCGTCACCGGCGCCAGCGTGCCCGCAAAGGCGGCGATGAGCATGGTCCTGCGGTTCATCATGACGGCGTCCCCCGAAATGATCCGGGGCGCATGTTACCCCGCCGCTGCGAGCGGCCTCGTCAACACCGCGTTATCTGCCGCGATGAAGCGCGTCAGTACAGGCGGACGATGAAATCGGTGCCTTCGCCAGTCTCGCCCTGGTTGATGCCCTGGTCGGAGACGATAATCGAGCCGCCGGACGTCAGCATTTCGTTGATCTTCGCGATCGTGTCGGCCGGGATCGAGACGCGGTCGAGGGCCTCGGCCGGGCTGTCCGGCGTGACCACGGGCTTGGCAGCGACCGGAATCACGGCTGCGCCACGCTGGTGGCCTGTCATGCGGCGATCATCCTCGCGCGCGGCAGAGCGGACGGACACCGGCAAGGACACCACCGACCAATGCAGCGCATTGGAATCGGCCTTGTCGACCTCGGCGGTGAAGACATGCGTGCCGAGCGGCCGATCGCTCGCGGCGATCGTGACAGGCACCTCGAACAGTGGCGCAAAGTTCTGCCGCACGTAGAGCTTGGAATCCTTGCGGCTGATGAAGACCGCGATCTGGCCCGCCCGCTTGGGCGCTTCAGATTTTGCCACGGGCGCCGGATCCGCGACGCGGGTCTCGTCCTTCTTGACGTCTGGCGTGGCCGCCTGCGCTGCCGCCGCGGCCGGTGCATCGGGCGTCTTCGCAGGTTCGGACTTGGCGGTTTCGGACTTGGCGGTTTCGGACTTCGGCGTCTCCGCAGCCTCGACAGGCTTCGCTTCAGTGTCCGCGGGCTGCGGGGCGTCTCCGGCCTGGGGCTTGGCCGCGTCCGCCGCCTCAGCGGTCCTGGTCTCGGGCTTTGCCGCTGTCTCAGTCTGGTCGGCCGATACCGGGGCCTCCTCGCGGGCCGGGGCATATCCGGTGGTCACGTCCGACATCACGGTGTGGCCGACCGACGAGCGCAGCTCGAGCACGCCGTCGGCGCTGGCGGTCTTCGTTTCGGCCGGGTTTGCTGCGGCGGCTCCGGTATTGGCCGCGACCTTGTCGCCGGCATTGGTCTGCGGCTCCAGGCTGGCCGCGGGTTGCGGCGGAATGCGCACCGAGGCAAGCAGCGGATGTGAGAAGTTCTGCGGCGACATCTGGCCGGGCGAAACGATCACGCGCGCGCCCATCCTGGTCCAGTTCCACATCTTCACCGCGAACGCCATCGGCATACGGATGCAGCCGTGCGAAGCCGGATAGCCCGGCAGCACACCGGCATGCATGGCAACGCCCGACCACGTAATCCGCTGCATGTACGGCATCGGCGCGCCGCTATAGATGTTGGAGTGGTGGAATTTGTGCTTCTGGATGACGCTGAACACACCCATCGGCGTCGAATGGCCCTTCATGCCCGTCGACACCGGGGATTCCGCAAACACACCGTTGGTGTCGTAGACCGTAACCTTCTGCCGGTCGATCGAGACGACGATGACGAGGGGACCTTGCGGTTTCGTGCCCGCTTCCTTTTCGGCAACGAGGTCCTTCTTGCCAGCCGCACCGCGCTTCTGCGGCTTCTGGCGCGGGACTTCGGGATGGCGCTCCTGGCGCCCGTACGACCCGTCGGAATAATCCGTCCAGTAATAAAACGCTGCGTCCGCCTGGCTCGCCGTGCCGATCGCACCCGCCGCCGTCAAAATGGCGACCTGCCAAAATCGCGCCGGCTTGGCAGAAAAACCAGACCCGTTCACGCTGTTCATCATCGAATCCATAATCCAAATCAGATGTTAGTCTCTCAGAGGGGATACGCGTTCACCAGCATGGCGGTTCTGCGATCAGCTACTTTTGTCCAAAGCGTAGCAAAAAAGCCTCACGGAGCGGTAAACGGCGGCCGTGCCGGCTTGCCGGTCGTCTTCCTGATCGGTCGCCTCATACCTACATTGCTGGGACTTGTTACTGGAGAACTTCATGTCATCTCGTTTCCCCGGTCTTTCCAGCATCCGCTTGAAAGGCCTCGCTTTATTTCTCCTGGCGCTGACCGTGCCGGCAGCGTCCGCATCCGCCGCGGACGAGCCGGATCTGATCTTCCGCCGCTCGACCGTGTTCAAATGGATGAGCCCGAACGACAAGCTTGCGACCTATGGCCTCGACGACCCCGAAGTCGAGGGCGTGGCCTGTCATTTCACGGTGCCGGAGAAGGGCGGCTTCAAGGGCTGGCTGGGCCTTGCCGAGGAGGTCTCGGACATTTCGCTCGCCTGCCGTCAGGTCGGCCCGATCAAGTTCAAGAACAAGATGGAGCAGGGCGACGACATGTTCCGCCAGCGCCGCTCGCTGTTCTTCAAGAAGATGCAGATCGTGCGCGGCTGTGACGCCAAGCGCAACGTGCTGGTCTACATGGTCTATTCGGACAGGCTGATCGAGGGCTCGCCGAAGAACTCGACCTCGACCGTCCCGGTCATGCCGTGGGGAGCGGCGGACGCAAACGTCCAGAAGTGCGGAGAGTTCTTCACTCAGTGACGCATTTGCGTTCGCTCAGTGAGGGGTTTGCGTTCACTCAGTGATGTCAGCGCGGCTGGCGCGCGGTTTTGCAAGATGGGAGCCGGTCAGCCGCACGAATGACTGCGGCGTGGCCTCAAACCCACGGCTCGATTGCAGCGCCATTTCGCCAGGCGAATTGGCGCCGCTGCGAACAGGCCGTTGCTCCCGGCGGTCGGTTCGTTGGTCCGCATCGCGCGTCGTTGCGCGATTCTGCGCCGTCATGATGGCCGTTCCTCACATGAACGCGCTCGGTGATTCCGGGCGTCTCGGTCTCGATAGCTTGGGTCGCCGTCGAAGCGCCCCCGGTTCGACGGGACCCAGCCTTCGTTCGGCTTCTCTTCAGCAGAAAAACGTAAAACGCGTGTGAAGGGTGTGAGGCGGGATCATGACGGCGCCAGCGTTCCGGCGCGCATCCGAGTTCGCCCGGAACCTGCCAGGCCACATTGGGCGGCCGTGCGACCGGTCTGAAAAGATTGAGATTTTCCGTCGAATGTGTCGTCGCCGCGAGCGGGACGAAACAATTCTCACGGAGATGAAACCATTTTCCGGTTTTGGCGCATCACGCGCGAAACCGCCCATGGTTATCAACCTCACAACGACGACGGCGCACGCCGGCCACCGAATTCGGAGAGAACTCCATGCGGACGCTCAGCCTCATCCTTGCTTTCGGTTTCGTGCTTGCCGGCTCCTCGTTCGCAGGCTCGCCGGATGGCAATGTCCCGGGCATCGGCACTTTCCAGTACAGCGGCTCGCCGATCATGACCCCGGCGCCGCAGCCGATCGTGGTTGCCGCGCGCTTCTGATCGTCAACAAGAAAAATCAGCCGATAAAGGCCATCATGCTTGTTCGTACTTTCGCTGCGGCGTTCATATCCCTTCTGACGATCAGTGCCGTTCAGGCGCAGGTGCGCTCTCCCTCCAGATTACCCGATCCCCGTACTGAGTTCGTGAGGCAATGCGCGCCGCGAATGCTCGGGCGGTGGGAGCATCCGGAAGAGGTCTGCGGCTGCCTGCACGATCATGCTGCCGCCGTCGTCGAGGATCGCGATCTCCGCGAGGCCCTGCTGCGCGGTATCAGCGAGACCGGGGTGCCGACGATCGAGACCGATTGGGTGCCGGCCGCAAAGCAGACCGAAATCGGTCCGACCTTCACCAAGATCGCCAAGCCGACCCTGCAATGTATGTTCGACCCGGCGAAGTAGCGCTCATCGCTTTGATTTCGGACCAAACCGCGACACGCAGGTGCTCGTCCGTGCGACGCCCTTGTCGGTCATCTTGGCGCCGCGCACTTCCTTGACCTGTCCGGCGGGGCAGGTTCCGTCGTCCACTTGCACGCGCTGGCCGAGCTTGAGATCGACGATGTCCTGCTCGCGTCCAACCGTGCCTGCACGCGCCGTCGCGGCGAGTGCGATGAAGATCAGGAGCGAGAGGCAAGTCGCGCGGCGTAGCAGCATGGTGTGAGCTCCCGGCATCGGTGCCGCAATGTAGGGAGCGGCAGCCGATTCTCATAGTGAACGTTCGTCATGCCCGCCGGGCCGGCTTGCGTCGCGCACGCAAGGCCGCTCGCGATTCCCGCGCGAGCCGCTCGGCGGATGCCACGAGCTTCGAAACCGTGTGGCCGGAAAATCCCAGCACGAAACCGGGCAGTGGACGTGAGCGTGAATAGGTGTCGGCCAACAGCCAGCCTTCGGCGCCGGCGGCCTGCTTGGCGTCTGCCGCCACAGCCAGATCGACCGAGGGATCGAACCGGGCGACAAGATGCAGGCCCTGTGATGGGACCGGCACCGACAGTACGCCGTCGGATGCAGCTTCGAGCGTCCCGGCCAGCGCGTCGCGCGCCTCGCGGTAAAGCTTGCGCACGCGCTTCAGGTTCGCCGCGAAGGCGCCGGAATTGAGCATGTCGGCCACCGCACCCTCCATCAGCGTGCCGGGAAAGCGGTCGAGCGCGGCCCGCGCGGCGGTCACATCCGCAATCAAGCGCTCGGGCAGGGCGCAGTAGCCGATGCGCAAGCCCGGAAACAACGTCTTGGCGAACGTGCCCATGTAGATCACGCGCTGGAGGTGATCGATGCCGGCCAGCGACATCAGCGGCGCGCCGTCGTAACGGAATTCGCTGTCGTAATCGTCTTCCAGCACGAAGGCGCCGGCCTGCCTGGCCCAGTCCAGCAGCTCGAGCCGCCGCGGCATCGACATCTGCACACCCAGCGGAAACTGGTGCGACGGCGTCACATAGGCTGCGCGCGCGGACGGCGCCGCTGCGCGGCCTCTGGCGATCCGCATGCCGTGCGCGTCGACGGGAACGGACACGGCACGATAGCCGCAATGCGCGATGGTTTTTCGCGCGGCGGGGTAGCCGGGGTCTTCGCACCAGACCTGGTCGTTGGGCTTCAGGATCGCGCTCAGCACGATGCGCAGCGCATGCAGCGTGCCTGACGTCAGCATGATCTGATCAGGGTCGCAGCGCAGGCCCCGCGCCGACAACAGATGATCGGCGATGGCCACCCGCAGCTCGCGGCTGCCACGGGGATCGCCATAGTGCAAATGCTCGGACCCGAACGCGCGCATACGCCGGCCGACGAAAGCGCGAAAGCGCTGCACGGCGCGCGCGTCGATATGGGTGCAGCCCAGCGAAAACGCGCCTTGCCCGGGCGTTTCGACGATGATCTTCGGCCGCTTCGGCTCGGCCGCGCGCGCGGGGATGCGCGCGGCGACGAACGTGCCGGAGCCGACGGTGGCGTCGGCAAAGCCATCGGCGATCAGCCGCTCATAGGCGGTGACGACGGCATTGCGCCGAAAGCCGGTCTGTTTGGCCAGCGTGCGCGACGGCGGCAGCGGCTCGCCGGGTTTCACGAGGCCGCCGACGATCATCTCGCACAGCGCCTGGTACAGCCGGTGCGCCGACGAGGCGCCAGCCGTGATGTGCGGGCCTGCGAGGTCGAGCGGCAGCTCGGCCTTGGCCGGCGAGGGGACAGAATTGGTCGGAATTTTTCGCATGGAATTGGCACTATCGCAGACCAAATCCGTGGCTACAACTGCGCTGGAAGTGTTGCAATCCGACAGGAGCGGCCGTGAGCCAGACCGAGAACCAGAATTCCTATCCGACATCCGCGCGCAACCAGGTGAAGCGCCGTCACGACCGCGGCTTCTACGATCACGACACCGTTCATCGTATCCTGGATTCCTCGATGCTCTGCCACGTCTCCTACGCCATCGACGGCCAACCCTATTGCACGCCGACCTTCTTCTGGCGCGAAGGGACGAAGCTGTATTGGCACGGCTCGAGCGCCAGCCGCATGCTGCGCAACCAGACCCGGGGCGAGCGTGTGTGCCTGACGGTCGCCCATCTCGACAGCCTGGTGCTGGCGCGCTGCGGGTTCAATCACTCGGCCGATTACCGCGCCGTGATGGCGTTCGGCACCGCCTATCTCGTCACCGCTCCCGAGGAGAAGGAGCGCGCGGTCATCGCGATGGTCGACCGCTTCTTCCCGAACCGCACCGCCAGCCTGCGGGCGAGCAACACGCAGGAGATCAAGGCGACCTCCTTTATCGCGATGGAGATCGAGGAAGCCTCCGCGAAAATCCGCGCCAAGGGTGTCGCTGACGACGACGAGGACTATGAATTGCCGATCTATGCCGAGCGCATCCCGGTACGCACCGTGCTCGGCGCGCCGGAGCCTTGTCCGCGGCTGCTCGACGGCGTGCGCCGGCCGGCGACACTGAATGGCTATTCGGAGGGCCGGCTGCTCGAAGATGCATTGCGGGATGCCTATTTTGCAGAGTACCCGAACGGCTGAAATCGGTTAGCTTGCGCTCCATCGATGATCTCAATGCCCGATTGGAGTGCCTGATGAATGCCGAAACGCAGCAGAGGATTCTTGACGCCGTCGATGCCGGCTTCGAAGCCCAGCTCGCGACCACACGCGATTTCGTCGCGATCCCCTCGACCCGTGGGGCGGAGGGACCGTGCCAGGACATGATCGGCGACCTCCTGCGCGCGCGCGGCTACGAGGTCGACGACTGGCATATCGATGTCAATGACCTCAAGGATCTGCGCGGCTTCGGTCCCATCGAGCATGATTTTTCCAAGGCGCGCACTGTGGTCGGCACGTACCGGCCCAAAACCGAGGCGGGCAAATCGCTGATCCTGCAGGGCCATTGCGACGTCGTACCGGCCGGCCCACTGGAACTGTGGGAGACCCCGCCGTTCTCTCCCGTCATCAAGGACGGCAAGATGTTCGGTCGCGGTGCCTGCGACATGAAGTCGGGCACCATCGCAGCGCTCTCCGCGCTCGATGCGATCAAGGCCGCGGGCCTCAAGCCTACGGCGCGGATTCACTTCCAGTCCGTGATCGAGGAGGAGAGCACCGGCGTCGGCGCGCTCTCGACCCTTCAACGCGGCTATCGCGCGGATGCCTGCTTCATTCCTGAGCCGACCGGCGGCAAGATGGTGCGCTCGCAGGTCGGCGTGATCTGGTTCCGCCTGCGCGTGAAGGGCCATCCGACCCACGTCGCCTTCGCCGGCTCCGGCGCGAACGCAATCATGGCGGCCTATCATTTGATCCAGGCGCTGCAAAAACTCGAGATCGAGTGGAACGAGCGGGCGAAGGCCGATCGTCACTTCAAGACGCTGAACCATCCCATCAACTTCAACCCCGGCATCATCAAGGGCGGCGACTGGGCCTCCAGCGTGCCGGCCTGGTGCGACGTCGATTGCCGGATTGCCGTGTTGCCGGGCTGGTCGATCGCCGATCACCAGAAGGAGATCATGGCTTGCGTCGCGGCTGCCGCGCGCAACCATCGCTTCCTCGCCAATAATCCCCCGGAGGTCGAATGGTCGGGCTTCTTGTCGGAAGGCTATGAGCTGACCGACGCCGCCGCGCCGGAAGCCGCGTTCGGCAAGGCCTTCAGCGCCGTCTATGGCGGCCAAATCGAGGACCTCGTCTTCACCGCGCTCACCGACACGCGCTTCTACGGCCTCAATCACGGTATCCCGAGCCTGTGCTTCGGCGCGAGTGGCGGCGAGATGCACGGCTTCAATGAATATGTCGATCTGGATTCGCTGAAGAAGACGACCAAGGCGATGGCGCTGTTCATCGCGGATTGGTGCGGGGTGGAGAAGGGGTAGCGACAGGCTCGGCTCTCTCGGCCGTCATTGCGAGCGCAGCGAAGCAATCCAGTACCCCCCGCCGGGGCAGTCTGGATTGCTTCGTCGCTACGCTCCTCGCAATGACGAAACAAATATCCTGCCGGTCCGCTGCCCAATCCACCGGCGTTCCAAAATCCTTTAAGCTTAAACTAAAGACTAGGATGCCGCCCACGCCGGTGGCAGACTGGCGCCAGGTCCACAAGGCCTTGAGTCCCTCGAGGAAGTCACGATGCGCGATTGGGATGACGCTTACGCCAATTCGGCCCATATCTCGGGCTCGGACAGAATACCGGCGCTGTGGGCCGAGCGGGCGGCGGCTTATCGCGCCGGGCTGAAGGAGTTTCGCGCTGACATCGCCTATGGTCCCGGCGAGCGCCAGCGCCTCGACCTCGTCCTGCCCGACGGCGACAGCAAGGGCCTCGTCGTGTTCGTCCACGGCGGCTACTGGATGCGCTTCGACAAATCGGCATGGACTGATCTTGCCGAAGGCGCGCGTCATCATGGCTGGACAGTGGCGCTGCCGAGCTACACGCTAACGCCGGCCGCGCGCATCTCCGACATTACGGCGGAAATCACCACAGCGATTGCCAAGGCGGCCTCGCTCGTCGCGGGCCCGATCCGGCTCGCCGGCCATTCCGCCGGCGGTCATCTCGTCACGCGCATGCTGTGCGATGACAGCCGGCTCGATCCCGCCGTCGCCAACCGCATCGCCGGGACGCTGTCCATCAGCGGCCTGCATGATCTGCGTCCGCTGCTCAAGACCAGGATGAACGAGACCCTGCGCATGACGATGGAGGAGGCCACGCTGGAAAGCGCGGCGCTGCATCTGCCGCGCGGGCCTTCGCCCGTGACCGCCTGGGTCGGTGGCAACGAGCGGCCCGAATTCATCCGCCAGTCCGATCTGATGGCCAATGTCTGGACTGGATTCGACGTGCCGACGCGTCTTGTGGTCGATCCCGGGCTGAACCATTTCACCGTAATCGACGCTCTCAAGGATCCGTCGTCGCCAATCACCGCGCGCCTGATCGGCCTCGACTGACGAGGCCTCAAAGATCGATCGAAAGGGCCTGCCATGACGTCCAGCCAATACGATCCCGCAAGCGAAGGCGCCGAGACCGATTTCGCCCGACGCATGTCCTACGGAAGCTATCTTGCGCTGGACGCAATCCTCGGCGCGCAGCATCCGCTGTCGGAAGCGCATGACGAGATGCTGTTCATCATCCAGCATCAGACCACCGAACTCTGGATGCGGCTCGCCATCCACGAGCTCAGCGCCGCACGCCGTTCGATCGCGAAGGATGAGGTGCAGCCTGCGATGAAGATGCTGGCACGGATGTCGCGCATCTTCGAGCAGCTCAACGGCGCCTGGGACGTGCTGCGCACCATGACGCCCAGCGAGTATACGCGCTTCCGCTCGCAGCTTGGCCAGTCCTCGGGCTTCCAGTCGCGGCAGTACCGGTTGATCGAATTCCTGCTCGGCAACCGCAACCACGCCATGCTCAAGCCGCACGCGCACGATCTGGAAACCACGCAGCTGCTCGAAGCCGAGCTCGCGACGCCAAGCCTCTATGACGAGGTGCTGCGGCTCGCCGACCGCAACGGGCTCAAGATGCCTGCGGCGGTGCTGGCGCGCGATGTTCGCGAGACTCATAGCTTCAATGAAGGTGTGCTGCAGGCCTGGCGTATCGTCTACGAAGCGCCGGAAACGCACTGGATGCTCTACGAACTGGCCGAGAAGTTGGTCGATTTCGAGGATTATTTCCGGCGCTGGCGCTTCAACCATGTGACGACGGTCGAGCGCGTCATCGGCTTCAAGCGCGGCACCGGCGGCACCGGCGGCGTCAGCTACCTCAAGCGTATGCTGGAGATCGAGCTGTTTCCCGAGCTCTGGCGCGTACGCACGATCCTGTAGAGATATTCATGACCAAGCTTCGCGTCTACGACGACACCAAAGCGCTGTTCCATATGCCGGACGGGGTGATCTATCTCGACGGCAATTCGCTCGGCGCGTTGCCGCTTGGCGTTGCCGAGCGCGTCAGCCGCGTCATCACCGCCGAATGGGGCGACGAGCTGATCCGCGCCTGGAACACGGCGGGCTGGTACGCCCAGCCGCGTCATGTCGGCGATCGCATCGCGCGACTGATCGGCGCGGAAGCCGGCTCCGTCATGGTCGGAGATACGCTGTCGCTCAAGGTTTATCAGGCGCTCGCCGCCGCGCTCGATATGAACGCATCGCGCAAGGTCGTCCTGTCGGACACCGGCAATTTTCCGACCGACCTCTATATGGCCGAAGGCCTGATCGCGACGCTCGGCCGTGGCCATCAATTGCGCCTGGTGGCGCCGGAGGAGATCGAGGCTTCGTTGTCGGAGGAGATCGCGGTGCTCTACATCACCGAGGTCGATTACCGCACCGGACGGCGCCACGACATGGCGAAGCTGACGGCAAGAGCGCATGCGCTCGGCATCGTCACGGTGTGGGACCTCGCGCATTCGGCCGGGGCGCTGCCGGTTGACCTTGCCGGCACCAGCGCTGATTTCGCCGCCGGATGCACCTACAAATACATCAACGCCGGCCCCGGCGCGCCAGCCTTCCTCTACGTCGCGCCGCGCCATGCCGACGCCGTGCGCGCCGCTTTGTCGGGGTGGATGGGGCACGCAAAGCCGTTCGCGTTCGAGCTTGCCTATGCGGCTGCGGGCGGTGTCGAGCGCATGCGCGTCGGCACGCCGCCGGTGCTGGCGATGGCGGCGCTGGAGGCCTCGCTCGACATCTGGGACCGCGTCGATATCGGGGAAGTCCGCGCGCGTTCGCTGGTGCTCGGCGATCTCCTGATTGCCGAGGTCGAACGCCGCTGTCCGCAACTGACGCTCGTTACGCCGCGCACCCATGAGCGCCGCGGCTCGCAAGTCTCCTTCGCCTTCGCAGGCGGCTACGCTGCGATGCAGGCCCTCATCGCCCGCGGCGTGATCGGCGATTTTCGCGCGCCTGACATCATGAGGTTTGGCATCACACCGCTGTATATCGGCGAGAGCGAAATCGTGCGGGCAGCCGAGTTCATCGAGGAGGTGATCGCTGGCGAGATTTGGCGGCGGCCGGAGTATCAGGTGGTGAATGCGGTGACGTGAGGTACGAAGGCTGTCTCCCTCGTCATTGCGAGCGCAGCGAAGCAATCCAGGATCTTTCCGCGGATACATTTCTGGATTGCTTCGCTGCGCTCGCAATGACGACCTCGGACGTCATTGCTTTGCCGCGCGGAGCAATTCACCTGTGAGCAGAATGATTTGGGAGGAGATCCGATGACGCCGCTCGAGAAACTTAAAGCAATGAAGATGCCGTTTGCCGAACTCAAGGGCGTCGAGTTCGTCGAGGCAGGGAAGGATCGCGTGGTGGCGCGGATGACGGTCAGGCCCGATCTCTGCACGCTTCATCACACCATCCACGGCGGCGCGGTGATGGCGCTGGCCGATTCCGTCGGCGCGGCGGCCACCGTGATCAATCTGCCGGAAGACGCCAAGGGCACGACCACGCTCGAGAGCAAGACCAACTTTATCGGCGGGGCCAAGGAGGGAACCACGGTGATCGCGACCGCCACCCCAGTCCACAGAGGCCGGCGCACCCAGGTCTGGACTACCCGGCTGGAGACCGAGGACGGCAAGCTGGTCGCCGTGGTGACGCAGACCCAGCTGGTCCTCGTATGAATACGGGGGCTTGATTTTGTTAACGAATTAGTCGCCTCCCATGCCCGAAACTTGGGCAGGTTCCCGTCTTGAAAAGTTTGTTGCGATGCACAATATTGGAGGCCTAGGGATTCGAACGCCTCCTCGAGGGACACCAAGAGGAGTTTTGACTTGTCACTCGCAGCAGATTTTGGACTTGAAGTAACCACCCGCCCGAAGTCCGTTCAGGGCTACGTGCGCACCTTGAGCCAGCAGGAAGAATTGCCGCTTTTGCGCGATCATCTGCTGAGGCTCGATGCCGAAAGCCGGCACGACCGCTTCAATGGTTTTCTCGACGACAGTTTCATCGAGCGTTACGCCGCCCGTTGCGCCGAGGACGGCACCGTGATCGTCGCCTATATCGTCGACGGCGTGGTCCGCGGTGCGGCCGAGCTGCATCCGCCCGAGGGCGATTCGCTACCCGAGGTCGCCTTCAGCGTGGAAGCCTCGGCGCGGCGCCAGAACGTCGGAACCGTGCTGTTCAGCCGCCTGATCGCGGAGGCGCGCTGGAAAGGCTACAAGCGCTTGCGCATCACCACCGGCGCCGAGAATCACGCGATGCGGGCGCTCGCCAGGAAGTTCGGGGCGCATCTGCAATTCCGTCATGGCGAATCGACCGGTACGATCGATCTCGCCAAGGCGCCTGAGGACGAGCTCGCTGATCTCGCGGCCTCGCCATTCACGGCCGGCCGCGCTCTTATCAGCTTCAACTCGACCTGCTGGAAGATCATCTCCAGCATCTATGGCAATCGCGCCGCCTGACCCGAGAAAGCCGACTGGAATCAAAAAGCGGACCGGCAAAACCGGTCCGCTTTTGTATTCAGAATAGCGAGCTCAGCGCTCAGGTGCCGGTGCGCTTGTCGTTGCCGAAGCGGCGCACGACACGGCGTTCGACCACCACGGAGCGCTGCGCGCCCTGTTCGCCGGCGATCACGCGCGTCGAGGTGATGCGGCTGTTGGTGCGAACCTGTTTCTTGACCTCGGCCTGGACGACATCGAGCGGCATGCCCATCAGGGCTGCGGCGATCTCGGCCTGCTGCTCCTGATCATCGGTGATGCCGACGGCGGCGAAGATCGCCTCGTCCAGGGTCGGCGGATCGTGGCGCACGCGCCGCGTGCCATATTTGGTATTCCAGTCTGCGTTCATAACGGCCTCGTTTCGATGCCGGGATACCTAGTGCCGTCTATGTTGCATTGCAATATGAAATCGGTGTGGCATCACAGCTATGCACCGGTTGGGTGTCAGGGTGGTGACGCGACACCGGAAACATCCGCAACCCGCTGTTGTGGCCAGCGTTTCAGCGCCGCGTGGCCCGATTCCGTCAGCCGGTAGATTCCCCGCTCGGTGCGTTCGAACCAGCCATAAACATTGTTAAGCATGATCTTGCCGGCATCGGGACAGCGTTGGCGCAATTCACTCACCTTCCGCGGGCCTGCTGCAAGCTCCGAGGCGCAGGCCAGCGCCTGCTGCCGATAGGCCGTCATGATCGGCGCGCGCGTGCTGCCGCCCAGCACCGGATCGCCCTGGCGGCGCTGATGCTCTGCGACGAGGCGCGAACGGACCTTCGGCTCGCGCCGAGGGGCGGCCGTCGGCGGCTTCACCAGCACCTCGACCTGACCGCGGTCGGTCACTCCGAGCATGCCGAAGCCGAGGCGGCGACAGAGGTTACGATAGCGTGCGTCGGTCTCGCGTCCCTTGCCGCGCACTGACATCTTTGCGGCAATCCAGACCTCGTCGCCGGCCGGTGCACGATCGACCGCCTGAAGGATCAGCTCGAGATTGAAGGTCAGCTTGAGCTCGCCGATCACGACTACCGGCGGATCGCCGGCGCTGAGGCCCACGAGATCGCAGCCGCCGATCTCGCCCTTGACCGTGAAGCCGAGCTCTTCGAGGAAGCGTTTGACAGGCAAATAGAGCGTGGTTTCCAAAGGAAGCTTCCGAGTGTCACGTCCGGTTGGGAATCAGTACCGCGCAGTTTAGCCCGGAACGGCCCTACAGCTCTGCGCCATTTGATCGGGAACAGATGATCCGGCTATCCTGCGGGTGGGACAATCGGGCGCTTCACGAAGATGACCATCAGGAATGGGCTCTATCATATCCGCATCGAAATGCTGGATGCCGTCCAGGGCGGCAACCAGGGCGTCATGGTGATGCGCGACGGCACCATGCGGGGCGGGGATTCGTTCTTCTTCGCCTACGGCAGCTACACCTCGGCCGACGGCAAGTGGAAGGGCGAGCTGACCAACGAGGAGCATTCCCCCTCGTTCGACGAGCGCCCGGTGTGGGGCCGCAAGGTCGTGACCATCGGCTTCAGCGGTACCTATAATGACGAGACCGCGTACGGCGAGGGCATCGCGCTCGCCGGCAAGCAGAGCATCCGTTTCAAAGGAAATCTCCGGCTCTTGGTGCCGGATTGACTACACCCGCCCGCCGACCGGAATCAGCGCGCCGGTGACGCCGCTCGCGGCATCGCTGGCGAGGAACAGGATGACTTCGGCGAGCTCCTGCGGGGTCACCCATTTGGTGAAGTCGGCTTTCGGCATGTCGGCGCGGTTCGCCTCGGTGTCGATGATCGAAGGCAGCACCGCGTTCACGGTCACCTTGCCTTTCCACTCGCTCGCCAGCGCCTCGGTGAGCCGATGGACGCCGGCTTTCGACGCCGCATAGGGGCCCATGCCGGAGCCGGCCTGAAGCGCGCCCATGGCCCCGATATTGACGATGCGGCCGGCTGTGGACGCAGCCAGATGGGGTAGCGCCGCGTGCGAGGCGTTGAGCGCCGTTAGCAGGTTGAGCGCATGCATGCGCTGCCACGTCTTGACGTCGCCGTCGCCCACGGTCTCGAAGGCGAAGCCGCCAGCGATGTTGACCAACACGTCGACCTTGCCAAGTGTCTTGCCGCCGCCTCGACTGCCGTCTTTGCTTGTGCTGCGTCGGACAGATCGACGCCGCCGATCTCGATGCGCTCAGGCGTCGCGGAGATTTGCGATGGCGCATGGTCGATGCCGGCCACGTGCGCGCCGCGCGACTGCGCGGTCTCGGCGACGACTTTTCCAAGTGCGCCGAGTGCTCCGGTCACCACAATGACTTTTCCCTGCACGAGACTCTCCGTCCATCAATGGGCCGGACTATTGCGCGGCCCGCATTGGACTTGCAATGGCGGCGGGTTCCAAACTGGGCTATAGATGCAACTTCAGATAGTGGAGGAGGCTGTTTCATGGGCGACAATTTGCCGACCCTCGAGTTTCCTGCTGCGATCGTTGACTTGCAGTATCCGCTGCCGAACTTCAGAAAAGCATTGGGCGGAAGGGGGCCCGTGCGCATCGTGGCGATGGGGTCGTCCTCGACGGCCGGACTTGGCAACGTGGTTGCATATCCAGCGCGGCTCGAGCTGTATTTGAGAAAGCACTACAAGGATGACGATCCCCATCGGGGCATCCGGATAGATGTGCTCAACCGTGGCAAGGGCGGCGAAGAGGCGCCGCAAGAAGTGGCTCGGTTCAACGATGACATCTTTGCCGACAATCCTTCGCTGGTGCTCTGGCAGGTCGGAACCAACGCCGTGTTTCGCAGCAACGAATTCGACTTCGATGAGGTGTTGGCTAAGATCGCCGAGGGACTGGCTCGCCTGCGCGATCATCCGGCCACGGATGTCATTCTCATCAACCCGCAATACGTCACGGCCATGCTCGGCGACAATGCCAAGCTCTCGGAGAAGATGGTCTCGGCGATCCGGGCCGCCGCGCAAGAGGCCAAAGTCAATTTGTTCCAGCGCTGGGCCCTGATGCGGCACTGGAACGAGCACAACAACGTCTCGCTCGAGCAACTGCTCGCGCCGGACGACGAGTTGAAGCTGCACCAGAGCGACTGGAGCACCATGCAAGTCGCGCGGGCTCTGCGTTCGGCGATCCTAACGGCGATCGGTGCAACACAGAGATGCTCGTGCCTGATTACGACGTGAGATAGCGTTCCCTGAGCGCCATCCGCTCGGCCGCGCCGAGCTTGAGCCCGTCCTGCAAATAGGTTTCGAGGTCGCCATATTCGGCGCCGACAGCTTCGAAAGCTGCGGCAAGGTACGACGCCTCTACGCTACCGATGGCATTGCGTACGTCCTCGGGCAGATCGGCGGCAGCCGTCGCGTCGCGCTTGTAGTGCTGGTTGGTCAGCAGATAGTCCTCGGCAATGACATCGTCAGCCACGCCGAGCGCATGCAGGATCAGCGCGCTGGCAAAGCCGGTGCGGTCCTTGCCGGCGGTACAGTGAATGACGAGCGGCGCGCGGTCCTCCAGGAGATGCCCGAACAGGTTGCGGAAACTGGCCGTGTTGTGGCGGACGTAGTTGCGATAGGATTCGCGCATGAGTTCGAGCGCCACCGGAGCGGTCAGCCTGCCCCTGGCGAGCTCGGCGCGCAGCGCGGCCACGACCGTCGGCTCGATCGGCAGTGAATGCACGGCGATCTCGCTGACCACGCAGACACCCGCCGCGCGCTCCTCGACGCCGCGAAAATCGAAGGCGCTGCGCACGCCCAGCGCGCGGACGATCTCGACATCGGCGGCAGTGAGCTGGCCGAGATGGTTGGAGCGGAAGATGTGCCGCCAACGCGTGGTACGGCCATCTGCGGTCGGATAGCCGCCGAGGTCGCGAAAATTGCTGGCGCCTTGCAGGGCGAGGTGGCGGGCGGGGGAGTCTTTCATGGAGGTGTCTTGTCACGCATCTGAAGCGGTCGGTGACCGCCTGTGCGACCATATGATCCCGCAATCAAGTCCGGAATCAAAAAGGGCCGAAACTTCGTTGTTTCGACCCTTTTTCGAACTGACGCCGGGCATCGAGAGACCGCGGCGGTATTGAACCGAACGCAGGCATCAGCGATCCCATTTCGGCTTGGCTTCATCGACTGCTTCCTGATGGTACCAGCTGCCGCTGCAAATCGTCTCGTTCACGGGGAGCGAGGCGTGGTTGGCGGGAAGGCGGGTCTCACCGTTGCGGCGCCCCCCGAGAGCCGCGCGGCCCCCGACAGGGAATTGGTAGATCTGTGCAGATCCGTGACTCAGTCCATTGTTCATCATTGCGGTATCTCCCGAGATCGCAGCGCTGGGCCTCCATGGTGCGCCCGACTCGTTGGCTTGTGGTTACTGGAATCCCCATATCGGCCGTGCATTCCGAAATGCAAAGTGCTGAAAAGGAAATCAGCCTTGGCCTATTTTGTAGGCAGGTTGCATTCTGCTTCCTCTAAGGCAGCGCTCGGGTGGCTAACGCGTGGGCCATTGCGAAGGTTGCGGGCGACCGGCGCAGACTTGGCGAATATTGCCGGACGTTGATGCGCGTTTAGCCGGCAACCTCCGGCCCGGGCCTGCCTGCTCCAGAATCGGGCGTTTTCCGCGGGATTTTTGCAGTGCAGCTTCACGCAAAGGTGCGCCGCTATGACGCACGGCGCAGTCGACGATCCGCCGGCCGGGAGAGGAGGCCGGCCGCGGTGGAAAACCTCCCGCGTTGCGGCCTTTTGGCACGTTAAATGCTTGGAAAGGGTCGGCCGATGTTGGCCGGGTAAACAATCGTGCGGGGGCCTGCGGCCCCCACCTTTCGCATCATCTACAGAGAGGCTCAATGACCAAGTATAAGCTCGAGTACATCTGGCTCGACGGATATACGCCGACTCCGAACTTGCGCGGCAAAACTCAGATCAAGGAATTCGCGTCGTTCCCGACGCTCGAGCAGCTTCCGCTCTGGGGCTTCGATGGCTCCTCCACCCAGCAGGCTGAAGGCCACAGCTCCGATTGCGTGCTGAAGCCGGTCGCGGTGTTCCCGGATGGCGCCCGCACCAACGGCGTGCTCGTGATGTGCGAAGTCATGATGCCCGACGGCAAGACCCCGCACTCGACCAACAAGCGCGCCACCATCCTCGACGATTCCGGCGCCTGGTTCGGCTTCGAGCAGGAATACTTCTTCTACAAGGACGGCCGTCCGCTCGGCTTCCCGGCCTCCGGCTATCCGGCCCCCCAGGGCCCGTACTACACCGGCGTCGGCTTCTCGAACGTCGGCGACGTCGCCCGCAAGATCGTCGAAGAGCATCTCGACCTCTGCCTGGCTGCCGGCATCAACCATGAAGGCATCAACGCGGAAGTCGCCAAGGGCCAGTGGGAATTCCAGATCTTCGGCAAAGGCTCCAAGAAGGCCGCTGACGAAATGTGGATGGCCCGCTACCTGATGCTGCGCCTGACCGAGAAGTACGGCATCGACATCGAGTTCCACTGCAAGCCGCTCGGCGACACCGACTGGAACGGCTCCGGCATGCACGCCAACTTCTCGACCGAGTACATGCGCACGGTCGGCGGCAAGGAGTACTTCGAGGCGCTGATGGCGGCCTTCGACAAGAATCTGATGGACCACATCGCCGTCTACGGCCCGGACAACGACAAGCGTCTGACCGGCAAGCACGAGACCGCGCCCTGGAACAAGTTCAGCTACGGCATTGCCGATCGCGGTGCTTCGATCCGTGTGCCGCACTCCTTCGTCAACAACGGTTACAAGGGCTATCTGGAAGACCGTCGTCCGAATTCGCAGGGCGACCCATACCAGATCGCTTCGCAGATCCTGAAGACGATCGCCTCCGTGCCGGCCGACAAGAAGGCCGCCGCCTAAGATCCTCCCGGCCCGGGCTGGGGGGCTGGCCCGGGTTGGACTTCGATCCGCCGAAGCCGAAAGGCTTCGGCGGATTTTTCGTTCCGATGACAGCCGTTGCGGAAGACCCCTCGACCTCATGGCGCGAAACTTGTCCATCGCCGCCGAAAGCGGGATAGAGTGCGACTGGATGCGCGCAGGGCCCGGGACGGCTGGTGTTTGAAGGCTTCTACAAGGTGAGATTTCAGCTCGGCGACGGGGTCGGCCGGAGCGTGATGCATGCTGGCAACGGCAAGATGCTCGGCGGCAATTCGGCCTTCGCCCATATCGGCACCTACGCCAAGACCGAAGCCGGCATCGACATCGTGATCAGCACGGTCCGCCACAACCCCGATCCGAACTACCGCGCCATGGCGGGCACGGACGATGCGACCCTGCTGGCCAAGGGCTGGGCCGACGGCGATCTCTATCGCTTCAAGGGCGAGCTCAAGGAGCTGCCCGGCGTACCCTTTCAGTCGTTGATGACGCCGATCACCGAAGACGAGATGCCGATCGCCGGCGGCGTCGGCGAGGCCGGCATCGCCGACGGGCTCTACTCGGTGCATCTGCGCATGCTCGACGGCGTCGACGGCGGTCTCACCGGCGTGATGCTGCTCAACAAGGGCCGCATCCTCGGCGGCGATGCATCATTCTACTATCTCGGCAGCTACACCGCCGCCAACGGGCGCTGGAAGGGCCAGATCCTCAATCAGGAGCACACGCCGGCCAAGGACGATCCGATCTTCGGCGGCCACGAGGTCGGCATCGGCTTCTCCGGCACTTATGATGCCGAGCAGGCGGTGCTGGAGGCGACGGCGCTCGCCGGCAAGCGCAGCCTGCGCCTGACCGCCGCGCTCAAGCTGATGCACCCCGCCTGATCGCCACGGGAATAGCTGATGGAAACAATTCGCATGCTTTCGACGCTCGGCCTGATGGGCGCGATGCGCAGCCTGTCCTCAGCGTATGAGACCGCGACCGGCGTCCGCATCGAGGCCGATTTCGCGCCGACGCTGGCGCTGCTCAAGCGGTTGCGCGACGGCGAGGCCGCCGATCTCGTGATCCTCACCCGCGAAGGGCTCGACGAGATGATCGGCGAGGGCCGCGTCGTCTCAGGGAACGCGGCCGACCTCGCACGCTCCTTCGTCGGCATCGCGGTGCGGGCAGGGCAAGCACATCCCGACATCGCCACGGAATCCGCGCTGCGCAACACGCTGCTTGCGGCGCGGTCCGTGGCCTATTCGCGGCTGGGGGCGAGCGGGGTCTATTTCGCCCGGTTGATCGCGCAGATGGGGATCGCGGCAGAGATCAACGCCAAAGCCACCATCGTCGAGCAGGGCTTCACCGCAGAGCGGCTCGTGAGCGGCGAGGCTGACCTGGCCGTGCAGCAGATCAGCGAGCTGAAGCAGGTCGAGGGCATCGAGGTGGTCGGACCGGTCCCGCACGATCTGCAAACGCCGGCCGTGTTCTCCGCCGGCCGGATGGCCAACGCCGAGCACGCCGACGCCGCGGACCGGCTGCTGGCCTATCTGGCATCACCCGAGGTCGTCCCCGTCTTGCGTCAATCGGGACTCGAGCCTTGAATTTGCCGGGGCGACGACGCAACCTGGCGTCCATGCGGACTTTCCTCGTTGCGATCCTTCTCACGCTTGCAGTGCCGTTGTCGGCGCATGCGCAATCGGCCGATCTCGTCCTGTGCGACCGCGTCGCCGCCGACCCCAGCGATCCCGACAAGCCGGCCGAGGTGAGGGGCGTGAGCGAGATTGCGGCCTCCGACGTCGCGACCGCCATCAAATTCTGCAAGCAGGCCGCGCCGTCATCGCGGCGCGCGATGTTCGCGCTCGGCCGCGCCTATGCGGCCAACCGGCAGACGGCGGAAGCGATGGCTGCCTGGCGCAAGGCCGCCGACAAGGGATCGAGCGCGGCGATGGTCGAGCTCGGTGTGGCCTACGGCACCGGCTCCGGTGTCGCCAGGGATGAAGCACAGGCGCGCAAATTGTTCGAGAAGGCGGCGCAGGCCGGCAATCCGCGCGGCATCAGCAATCTCGCCGCGCTCAGTGGCACCGGCGGTGCCGCGCCGGCCGATCCGGCACAGGCGCGCGCATTGCTCGGCAAGGCCGCCGAGACCAATGCGGAAGCGCAGTACCAGCTCGGCGTGATGCTCTCCGAAGGCACGGGCGGGGCGAAGGACGACGCCGCGGCGCGTGCGCTGTTCGAGAAGGCGGCGGCGCAAAACCATCCCGGCGCGCTGGAGCGGATGGGCGCCTTCGCGCAGGAAGGCCGCGGCGGGCCAAAGGACAAGGACGCCGCGAAATCCTATTACGAGCGCGCCGCAGCGCTCGGCGACGCCGATGCCAAGCAGGCGCTGGAGCGGCTGCGCTGTCCCTATGCGATCAAGGACAAGCAGGGCAAGCTCGTCACCACGCTGTGCTTCTAAAGCGCGTTGCACGCGCTTGGATTTATTTGTGAGCATGATCTTTTCGGAAGACCGCTGCGCACTTTTCCGGATCATGCCGTAGCTCACTTGTAGTAGTAAGCGACGTTGTTGCGGGCGTCGCGATAGCTCGTCTCGAGAAAATCCGGATATTGCGCGGCCGCTCGTGCCACCGCACGCACGACGCAGTCCCAGAAATCGCCATCCCAGCTGAAATACGTGAAGGTCGCGTCCTCGAACCTGACGGCGGTGATGATGGCCTGCCTGATCGCATCATCATCGGCACGCGGATGAGCGCGCTTCAGATAATCGAACATCGGTCCTTCATGGGCGTGGTCGCGATCCCAGCGGTATTTCGCGCTGATCTGCTCCGGCGTGAGGGTGCGGTTGACGCGGACCTCTTCGGCGGTCGGGCGCCCCTCGACCGAATCCAGCTGGGTGCGTCGGCGCCAAAGCTCGAACGCGGCATCGAGCAGCGGCTGCTTCGCCGCGCTTGCGATGAAGGTTGCGATCTGCGCCTCGGCTGATGGCTCCATGTGATCCATGCCGCTTTGTCGCGCGCCTGCAACAGCGGGTTCGAAGCCGGCTTGGGGGAGTGCGTAAGGGCCGCTGGCGACCGGCCAAGCAAAAAACTCGAAAAACAACCCCATGCACAGTAGCCAAGTGCTTGAAATCACAGCGCTGCAAATGGTGTTGAAATTCCATCCCTGCGGAATTGCCGAAATCTATTGCGCCGTCGGGCAAAACAGGCGCATGATGGCATCATGGCAGGGTGTGCTTTGCGAATGCCCCTGCGCGAAAAAGCCCGATGGTCTTGGTGCGATGGCGGTGCTAGGTAGCGCGTGCTTTCCTTCTGATATTCCGGGTCAATTGCGTTGCTGGACGGACTCTACAAGGTTGAATACGGCGTCAACGATGCCTTCGGCCGCAGCATCATGTGCATGCATGACGGCAAGCTGCTGGGCGGCAATTCGGCCTTCGCGCATCTCGGCAGCTATTTCGAGCGCGACGGCGAGATCATCGCCGAAGTCATCACCGAACGGCACAACGACGATCCCAACTACAAGCCGCTGATGGGGGCTGATGTCGCCTCGATCGGCGCGCGCGGCCGGCTCGTTGGCAACCAGATCCGTCTCGCGGGCAGTGCGGACACGGTGCCGGACGCCGGTTTCTGGGCCAATCTCACGCGGCTCGATGACGAGGGGTTGCCGCCGCAGGGGACGATTGGTCCGGGCGGGGTGGTGAACGGGCTCTATGCGATCCACCTGCGCGCGCTCGACGGGGTCGATGCCGGGCTCTCCGGCGTCATGCTGCTGATGGACGGCCGCATCCTGGGCGGCGATGCGTTCTTCTACTATCTCGGCTCCTATTCCTCGGCTGACGGCCGCTGGAAGGGCGAGATCCTCAACCAGGAGCACACGCCGGCGAAGGGCGAAAATCCCGTGTTCGGCGGCTATGAGGTCGGGATCGGCTTCTCCGGCACCTGCACCGCCGACAGCGGCGAACTCGAAGGCATCGCACTCGCCGGCAAGCGCAGCCTACGGCTGGCGGCCTCGCTCAAGCTGATGCGAAGGGCGTAGGACGGTTACTCAAAAATCTGGGTGTCTGCTTTTGAGAGAGTAACGCGGTCTGACGCGCGACTCGCGGCGATGTCGGCAAGCGACCCCGAAGCGGACGTGAGCCCCCTCGGAGCCTATGGTCAGCCGATGATCCAATGCGAACGGCGTAGTCAGATTTGATGAGCAGCGCGGAACCTACCGAGGCGCACACACCTTTTACTTGTACAAGCCAAATTAAGAAATCATTAGACGAGCCTCGGATATTGACATTCCAAGAGGGGTCGCGGATCCGAACGATGCGATAATGGACAGAGTGATGCGAAATCAAGGCTTTGTCTTTGCCGTCCTGAATGCTTATCGATTCAGCGAAACTCTGCGCTTGTGGATCGCAATTGCAATTGTTGCAGCCGTTGACCTCATATGGCTTCGCGCCGATGGGATGACGATGGCTATCGATCCGACGCAAGCGATTGCGTTCTGCGCGGCCGCTCTTCTCTCCTTTGTTTACACGAGGTTGAGGCCGGATCGGCGTATCGCTGAGCTTGCCACCGCTTTAACTCAGATCATTGCCTTTACGGTCGTGGGCGCGATCCTAAGTTATTTAACCGTCACGGCAAAGTTTCCGTTGGTCGATTCCCAGCTGGCCGGCGTCGACACCCTGCTGAGACTGAATTGGCTGGCTTTCTTTGAGTGGGTTGAGGCCAGACCAACTATCAAAGCGGTCCTCGCAGTCGCGTATCATAGCTGTATGCCGCAGGTCGCTATCTTGTTGGTGTGGCTGAGTGCGTGCGGGCGATTTGAAAGGATGCGAGAGTTTGTTTGGCTGTTCGTAACATCCCTCCTCGTGATTATTCCGATCTCATGGATACTGCCGGCAGCGAGCGCATGGGTCTACTTCGGCGTCGTCGAACGCGTCGACGCGTATCATTTGATCGATTTTAACGCACTCCGAAGCGGCGAGATGACACGCATCTCGTTGACGCACGTGAATGGTCTGATCACATTTCCTTCTTTTCACGCTGCGCTGGCCATAATACTCATATACGCCAGCCGAGGCGTGAAGATGCTTTTCCCGCTATACCTTGTCTTGAACGTGCTGATGCTTGCTGCAACACCTACTGTAGGCGGCCATTATTTCATTGATGTCATCGCGGGCGCGGGTGTCATTCTCTGCCTCGCTTGCCTTCGACAGCTTCGCTGGGGCGTTTTGTTTGCGCGATGGAGCACCTCGCCGTCTCACGCGGCCGGATAGTCATCCACGCTCTGCAGGGGGCAGAGCGATTTGTCCTTAGCAGAGGTCATTAAACGACAAGCAGATTGAAGTCCGCTTGTGGCCTAACTCGCTAAAGCGAGCTGATCATGTCCGCTCCCAAACGGTGAGGGGGGTCCTCGGCTGACGGCCGCTGGAAGGGGCGGCGAGCTCGAAGGCATCGCACTTGCCGGCAAGCGCAGCCTGCGCCTTGCGGCCTCGCTCAAGCTGATGCGACGGGCCTAGGACAGTTACTCAAAAATCTGGGGTGTCTGCTTGAGAGAGTAACGCAGGCTGACGTGCGACTCGCGGCGATGTCAGCAAGACCGAAAGCTGACATTGCGATTCGCTCACGCTGCGGCGGGCAAGTCGCTTCGCGCGCAACGACCAAACGGGCGCAACACTCGCAGTACCATTCTTGAATCGCTTTCCACGACTACAGCGTGTATGTAGTGCGCGCCGCTCGGGAGCGGCTGGGAGTGGGGCCGGCACATGCACGACGAGACGTCACCGCGCTACGCCGGCTGGAGGGTCGTGCTTGCCTGCTTCCTGCTGGCGCTGTCGATCTTCGGCTTTGCTCTGTATGGGCAGGGTGTCTACCTGGTGGAGCTGCAGCGGCTGAACGGCTGGCCGGCTTCGCTGATCTCGGGTGCCAGCACGCTGTCCCTCTTGATCGGCAATGTCATCGTCATCTTCACCGATGAGATCGTGCGGCGGCTTGGCCTGAAGCGACTGGCACTGGCAGGCATTGCATGCCTCGCCACCTCGATGGTGCTGCTCGCCTTCGCTGCCGCGCCGTGGACCCTCTATGCGGCATTCGCGTTGATGTCGCTCGGCTGGGTGGGCATGGGCACCGTAATCGTTTCGGCGGTCGTCGGTGCCTGGTTCGTTCGGCGCCGTGGTCTTGCAATTAGCTTGGCCTTCCTCGGCGCCAGCGCGGGCGGTGTCATCGTGACGCCATTACTGGTGGTTCTGGTGAGCCACCTCGGTTTCCAGACCGCGATGCTGGGTGCGAGCGCAGTCCTGCTGATCTTTCTGGTCCCGGCCACGCTCGCCTGGATCGGCCCGCCGCCGAATGCGGGCCCGACGGCTGCGACCCCCAACCAATCCGCGCCGGCGCCCGCCAGCAGCATCTCCCGGGCCGAGGTGGTCCGCCGGCCGGCGTTCTGGACCATCGCGATTCCCTTTGCGCTCGGGATCGTCGCGCAGGTCGGCTTCATCGTGCACCAGATCGCGATACTTGAGCCGAAGATCGGAGCTGTCACAGCAGGGCTCGCCGTCAGCGTGATGACTTTGATGGCGCTCGTCGGACGGCTCTCGCTTAGTGTGGTCGCCGACCGTCTCGATCCGCGCCTTGCTGCCGCCGTCTCGCTGGCGAGCCAGGCCGTGGCGGTGTTGACCATCTGCCTGACGGATGACGTCCAACTCGTCTTGCTGGCCTCTGCCGTGTTCGGTTTCTCGGTCGGCAACCTCATCACGCTACCGCCGCTGATCATTCACCGCGAGTTCGAGGTGCAAAACTTCACTGTGGTGATGGGACTGTTCACCTCGATCAGCGGCACGGTCGGCGCCCTGGGTCCCGGATTGATCGGTCTCATCCGCGGCTGGAGAGGCGATTACGACGCTGCGCTGCTGTTAGCGATGACACTGGAAGCCGTCGCAGCGGCGATCGTGCTCGCGCGGGTCGGAAATCCCAGCGTGGGCGAGGCGTAGCGTGCCCACCGCTGCACGCAGTGCGTTTCCTGCTTCGTGGTTCGAACTTACTCGGCAACTTCCTGCCGAGTTTCCGGCGATGACCGCGAGAGTGCGGCAACCTCATGCTGGCGTCAGAGGGGAGTGTCCGCTGTTGGCCCGTGAAAGACCTTAGCTCAGAACACCGCGACAACCGCTTTCGGGAGGGTGAGCTAACGATCGTGCAAGCTGCGCGAGGGCTGCCTTTGGCCGATAGCGGCAGTCAATGCGGCGACCTAACACAGTTCGGCCAAGTTTGATCCGATAGTTCACTGGCGAAATGGGGGCACCGATGGTCAGATTGTATTGGATCTATGCCGCCGTACTCGGCTGTTTGGTCTCGTCTGCGCAGGCTGCAGGTGTTCAGCTTCTGGATACCGATCCAAGTTTGGCCGGCGCTATATGGTACCCTTGCGCAGCAGCGGCGCAACGAGTGCCCCTCGGCAAACTCACTGTCCAATTCATTGAATCGATTGAAGGTGCGAAGGACTGCCCCGTCACAGGAACGAAATTGCCGCTCGTGATTGTCTCACACGGACGCGGCGGTTGGTTCGGACAACACGATGACACGGTGCAGGCTCTGGCAAATGCCGGATTTGTCGTCGCCTCGATCAACCTTCCGGGTGACAATGGAAACGATTCCTCGCAACGAGACAGCCTTTCCATTTTGGCATCCAGGCCCGCCAGTATCATCCGATTGCTCGATTTCGTCTTGAACGATTGGAAAGACCGGGCTGCGATTGATTCCGCCAGGATCGGCTTCTTTGGGTTTTCGCTCGGCGCCTATACCGGATTGGTTTTAGCGGGCGGCAATCCCGATCTCCGGAGATTTGCGCTTTACTGCTCGGATGCGAACCGAACGCGGGCGTGCGAGCAACTCCGTAGCGGCGACATACCGAGCAGCTTGCCTCACGAACCTCGTATCCGAGCCGCGGTGCTCGCCGATACGGCAGTTAACTTTGCCTTTCCCGTCGACCGCTTGGCAGACATAAAAATCCCGCTGCTGATCTGGCGATCAGAGTTTGGGGGCGCTGGCGTAGACCCGAAAAACTCAGCGCTCGTTGCGGAGTCGCTGCCCGGCATAAAGGAAGTGCGCGTGGTGCCTGCCGGTCATTTTGCTTTCCTGTCGCCGTGCACGGCAGAGTTCGCGGAGAAGCTTCCTCGCTTCTGTAGTGATCCGCCGGGGTTCGACAGGACGGCATTCCATCGCGAGTTCAATGCCAGCATCATCAATTTCTTTCGAGAAACTCTCGTTCGCCAGGGGGAGAGCCGCTAAGGCGCCGGACAGGCCGCTCCGGTCTTCACCCACGCCTCGACAAGCGCGCCGGCCTGCTGTTGCGTGCCCGACACGGGCGAGCGGCCGAAGCCGGGCTTCCAGGCCCAGCCGACGAGGGTGTCCTTGCCGATATGGTCGATCAGGTCTTCCACCTTGCGCCCGCCATTGCGCGCGGGATCCCTGATCTGCTCGCAGATCTCGCCGACGGTCTTGCCCTCCCAGGCCATCTCGCGCGGGGCCAGATGCCAGTCGGGATGGCCGGGCATGCGGCCGGGCTCGAAATTGGCCTTCTGGTGGCAACTGTTGCAGCGCATCGCCTCGAGCCCATGGCCGTCAGTGCCGCGCGTGACCGGCGGCTGATGCAGGCGGGCATTGTCGCCCTGGTGCGGCCTGTCGCCGGCCGGATGACAATTGGTGCAGCGCGGATTCGTCAGCACCTTGCCGAGCTCGGTGAAGATTGCGGCCGAACGCTTTTCGGTGTCGCCGATCGAAGCAAAGCTCTCGGGCGAGGCGAGGGCGTGGCTTGCCGTCTCCGACGCCGCGTAGCCCGCACCGAGACTGCCGGCGAGGGCGGCGACCACGGCAATCATCTTGAACTGCACGTCGGAGATCATGATGCGTGTCACTTGGTGGCCATGAGGTAGCGCTTCGAGTCGGCGAGGATCACGTCGCGCACCGCCTCGTGATATTTGATGTAGCCGGTGCAGCGACAGAGATGACCGTCGAGCGCGTCCGCGATGGTCTGCTCCAGCGCCTCGCGCGCGACCGGTGTCCGCGACAGGCGCTCCAGCAGGACCTGGCCCTCATTGAGGAAGCCGGCGGTGCAATAGCCGCACTGAAAGGCGAAATGTTCGATGAAGGCCTTTTGTAGGGTCGAGAGCTCGCCGTCCCTGGCGTGGCCCTCGACGGTGCGGATCGACTTGCCGTCGAAATTCACGGCGGGCGCGACGCAGGTCGGGCTGGTGGTGCTGGTGCCGTCGGGCGCATCGATGATGACGGCGCAGCTCAGGCATTGCGCGGCGCCGCAGCCGAACTTGGTGCCGGTCATGCCCAGCATCTCGCGCAAAAAATCGTTCATCGAGAGATCGTCGCGGACGTCCATCGGACCCGTGCTTCTGGCCGTTGATGGTGAGGCTGAGGGTCGTCACGCGAGCACTCCCTTCAATAGGCTTGCGGTGACCGGCAGCGCGCGGAAGCGATGGCCGGTGGCGTCGTGGATGGCGTTGATCAGCGCCGGCACGATCGGGATCATCACGACCTCCGCCATGCCCTTCGGTGGTTCGTCTGGTACTAGTGGCTTCAGCATCTCGATCTCGAGATCGCGGAGCGGCAGGTCGGAGCCGCGTGCGACCAGATAGCGCCCGAGATTCCATTCGCCGTTGCCCGGCCCACCCTCGAACGGGGGCAGGGTTTCGAGCAGCGCGTAGCCGACGCCCATGGCGAAGCCGCCCTGGGCCTGGCCCATCACCACCTCGGGCACCAGCGCGGTGCCGCATTCGAGCACGCTATAGGCCTTGGCGATGCGCAAGCTCCCGGTTGCACGCTCGATCTCGACGCGGACGACCGTGCCGCACATCGAGGTGTAGGCGGTGCCGATCCGGTTGTTGTCGGTCGGCGGAAACTTGACGCTGGTGCGGTTGATCCGCTCGAACTTGCCGTTGCCTTTGCGGATCGCCAGCGCGTCGATCTCGGCGCGGTATTGCTCGCCGGACAGCGGGAAGCGTGCCCGCGACCACGCCCAGCGCGAGAAGCTGTGCGCAACCGCACCGGTGACGAAGCCGCGCGCATGAGCCGTTGCCGCGAGCGCAGGGAGGCCGAGCGGTTCGAGGCCGGGCATGGTGAGCTGGCCGTTCTGCCAGCTTGCGCTGGCCGATTGTCGCGCGCGCGGATCGGTCTTGGCGATGCGCCACAGCTCAAGCGCCGCGGGCCACAGGCCGAAGCGGAAAATGACGCGCGCGGCCTCCGCGGCGGAATGGGTGCCGACATGCGCGCCGATCGAGGAGCTTGTCGGCGAGCTGATCGCGGGCACCCAGCGCGGATTTTTCTCCGCGGCATCCTGGGTCTTCTGGTCCATGGTTGAGGGATCGCCCGACGTGACCAGCCCGAGCACGTCATAGCTGTCGACGCGGGCGACCGAGACCTCGTCGGCGATGGCGCCGAGATGGCCGGCGACCCGGTTGGCCAGCGCCGTCCCGATGCCGTTGCCCATCTCGACATGATCGCAAAAGATCACGATCTTGCCGTCAGGTCCAAGCTCGACACGGCCGAGCGAGCCGTCCGCGCCGGAGCCATAGTCTTTCGTGACGCAGGCAACGCCGGTGCCGACCAGCCGATCCGACGAGGTCTGCTTGAACTGCGCCCGCTGCTGCCAGATCGGGTGCTTCTCGAGCTTGTCGAGGATTTCGGGCGTGCGCACCGAGACGATGTAGGGATTGCCCGTCATGGTCCGACCGTTCTGCGGCAACGCGTTGCGCCGCCGGAAATCGATCGGATCGTGCTTGAGCTCGGACGCGGCTTCGTCGATCAGGACCTCCAGCGCCGTCATGGCTTGCAGGATGCCGTAGCCGCGCATCGAGCCCGCGCTCACGCCGCGCGAGTGCACCGCGACGGTCCTGACGTCGACCTTCGGAATGTCGTAGATGCCGATCGCGCCGGTGCCTGCGACGACGGCGACGCTGGCCGAGAAATGCGCGAGCCCGCCGCCGTCGAGCACGTGATCGGCAGCGAACGCCTTGATCTTGCCGGTCGCGCGATCGATGCCGATGCGCGAACGCATCTTGATCGCGTGGCGTTTGATGCCGGCCTGAAATTGCTGGTAGCGGTCATGCGCCAGCCGCACCGGCTTGCCGGGAAAGCAGACCGCCGCGAGCGCAACATAGAGAATGAAGGGCGTGTGATCGCGGCCACCGAAGCCGCCGCCGACATGGGCGAATTGCGCGTTGATGTGCGCCGGCTTGTAGGGTGCGCGGGCCTTGCCGAACAGATGCGCGATCGACTCCGCCGCCTCGTAAGGTGACTGGACGCCAAGCAGCAGTTCGAGATTGCCGCCCTTGCCGTCGTACCAGGCGAGCCCGCATTCCGGCTCCAGGAACATCGGGTCGACCGATTGCGTCTCGAACTCGCGGTCGAGCACCAGCATCGAGGCGTCATCCGCTGCAAGCTCGGCGCGGATCTGCTCGCCATGTTTCGCCGCCTTGGCGTAATCCGCCGGCGTGTCCTTCGCGAGCGGCGACCACACCGGCAGCGCCGCGCTCTGCACCTTCTTGGGCGAGACCCAGCCGGCCTGGAGCGGTGAATAGACATCCGGTTTGTCAGGCGAGGGACCTGCCACGCGGGTGAAGCGGAAGGCCCCGTAATCCGGGACGACGACTGGCCCGGTCTCCTCGCCGAATTGGACGAACGTGCCGTCGCGCAGCGCGAGACGCGCCTGGTCGAAGGCGTCGAACTTTTCGAAGATCAAAAGCGCGACCGGCTGGCCGAGATAAAGCGGCGTCTTGCCGATCGGACAGAACAGGTCGCCCGCATAGAATTCCGGCACCTGCGTCCCGATCCGATCGAGATTGGCGGCTGTCACCACCACCGACGGCTTGAGCGCGCCGCCGAGGCGGGCGAGGTCCAGCCCGGTATAGACATGCGTGGCGTCGTTGGCGCGGACCAGGATCGCGTGCGAGGTGGCCTGCGGCCAGCCCGCCAGATCGTTGGCCCGGAAGTCGGAGGCGTAAAGCTTTGCGCCGGTGACCTTGGCGACGCCGTCGACACGGCCGGCGCCCGTTGTCGCGGGATTGAACTTGCCGCGTCCGGGCAGCGTCTCGTGCGCTGCGAAGGGCACGCCCGCCGCGGACGCCAGATGTGACAGGCTGACCGAGATGCCTCCCGCCGACAACCACTTCACGAACTCACGTCGCGAAGGCCCCATGATCATATCCTTGTACAGAGTTTCGAGAACATCGGGATGCGGCCAGCATGCGATGTCCAGAGGGCATAGGCGAGCGCCAGCGCGAATCCGTCACGATGCATCATGCGACGATAGAACGGGTGAGGAGGTTTACAACCGCTGAATGTCGTGCGCTCGCAGATCGAATTGTGGTTTCGTGCTTGCTTTAGAGTCGAATCGAACGGAAGACGGTCCGGCAACAGGGGGCGCAATTCAAATGCAGCACGATCCGAACGGTGCGTCTTCAGTCACCAGCACCATGGGCACGACGACATTGTCGCGCCGCCAGTTGCTGGATTGCGGTCTCAAAGCCGGCGCGTTGTCCCTGTTCGCAGGTGCAGCGAATGCCCAGCACGCCGTGCACGACCATGCAGGCATGTCCCACACCGCGGACATGTCGCCGACCATGGGAATGATCGCTGAAACGCCCGTTCCCGCCATGGACCAAGCGCTGGTCGAGCCCGAGGTGCGGCGGTCCGTCAATGGCGTGCTGAGCACGACGTTGCGCGTCGGCTACGCCTATCGCCAGATCGGCGGCGTCCGGCTCTACGTCAGATCCTATGAAGGCGGCAGCCCCGGCCCGACCTTGCGCATGAAGCCCGGCGATACGCTGCGCATCAAGATGATCAACGATCTGCCGCCGAACCGCGATGGATTGCCGGCCGACATCAGCCATCCGCACCAGTTCAACAACACCAATTTCCATTTCCACGGCGCGCATACCAGCCCGAGCGGGATTTCCGACAACGTCATGCGCTCGATGGCGCCGGGCCGCAGCTACAATATCGAAATCACCCTGCCGGCGGATCACACCAAGGGCACCTATTGGTATCACCCACATCACCACGGCAGCGCTGACATCCAGATGTCCTCCGGCATGGTCGGCGCCATCGTCATCGAGGGCGATTTCGCCGACGTTCCGGAGATCGCGACCGCCCGCGAGCGCCTCATGGTGCTGACCCAGGTGGTCTACGATGCCAACGGCATGGTCGAGAATTTCGAGACGCTGTTTCCCGAGACCGCGACGCGCTTTCTCGCCATCAACGGCCAGCGCCGGCCGATGATCGAGATGCGGCCAGGCGAAGTGCAGCGCTGGCGCATCCTCAATGCCGCCTATCAGGACGACATGCTGCTCGACCTGGAGAAGCACGATCTGCAAGCGATCGCCTATGACGGCATCCAGCTCGGCGCCATGCAGCCGCTCAAGCAGGTCCTGATCGCGCCCGGTCAGCGCGCCGACATTCTGGTGAAGGCAGGAAGCCCCGGCACTTACGCCTTCAACGCGGCGCCCTACGACCAGGGCCATCCTTCGCCGGTGGGACCGCTGGCGCGGGTCGTGGTCTCGGGCGCGCCGATGGACATGAAGCTGCCACGCGCTTTGCCACCGGCGCCGCTCGCGACCATCAAGGATTCCGAGATCACCAACCGCCGCAAGGTGGTGCTGTCGGCCACCGCGCCGGAGGCGGACGCCGCCGGCCATTGGCAGGAGTTCGAGTTCTTCGTCGACGGCAAGAAGTTCGACCCCGGCCGGATCGATCAGCGGGTGAAGCTCGGCGCGGTCGAGGAGTGGACCATCGTCAACACCCATGAGCATGACGACCACGTGTTCCACATCCATACCAATCCGTTCCAGGTGATCTCGGCCAATGGCAAGGCGCTGGCGGTGCCGGAATGGCGGGATTCCGTGATCGTGGAGCGCAAGGGCGGAGTGGTCGTGTTCCGCTCGCGCTTCATCGATTTCACCGGTGTCTACATGCTCCACTGCCACATGATGAACCATGAGGAGATGGGCATGATGCAGACCGTGGAGGTCTATAAGGCCTAAGCTGCGGGTCGAATTGCGCGAATTCGGCGGCGCGCGGGGCTGATCCGGGTCCGGCCGGGCTTCCCCTGGCGGCCCGCATGGCCTATGACGCTGCAACGCAACAATCCCCCAAAAAGACCCCATGATCCGCCTCGACAACGTCAGCAAGCAAGCCGGCCACCAGATCCTGTTCATCGAAGCGTCCGCCGCCCTCAACAAGGGCGAGAAGATCGGCCTCGTTGGCCCGAACGGCGCCGGCAAGACCACGCTCTTCCGGATGATCGCCGGCGAGGAACCGCCCGATGAGGGGCAGGTCTCGACCGATCGCGGCATCACCATCGGCTATTTCAACCAGGACGTCGGCGAGATGGCCGGCCGCAGCGCCGTGGCCGAAGTCATGGACGGGGCTGGGCCGGTGAGCGCGGTGGCGGCCGAGCTGCACGAGCTCGAGACCGCGATGGCCGACCCTGATAAGGCCGACCAGATGGACGAGATCATCGCCCGCTACGGCGAGGTGCAGCACGCCTTCGAGGAGCTCGACGGCTACGCGCTCGACGGCCGCGCGCGCGAGGCGCTGTCCGGCCTCGGCTTCAGCCAGGAGATGATGGACGGCGACGTCGGCAAGCTCTCCGGCGGCTGGAAGATGCGCGTGGCGCTGGCGCGTATTCTCCTGATGCGTCCCGACGTCATGCTGCTCGACGAGCCCAGCAACCATCTCGATCTCGAAAGCCTGATCTGGCTGGAGAAGTTCTTGCACGATTACGAAGGCACGCTGCTGATGACCTCGCACGATCGCGAGTTCATCAACCGCGTGATTTCGAAGGTGGTCGAGATCGATTCCGGTTCGCTCACCACCTACGCCGGCGATTACGAATTCTACGAGCAGCAGCGGGCGCTGAGCGAGAAGCAGCAGCAGGCGCAGTTCGAGCGCCAGCAGGCGATGCTCGCCAAGGAGATCAAGTTCATCGAGCGGTTCAAGGCGCGCGCCTCTCATGCGGCTCAGGTCCAGAGCCGGGTGAAGAAGCTCGACAAGATCGAGCGGGTCGAGCCGCCGCGCCGCCGCCAGACGGTGGCATTCGACTTTCCGCCGGCGCCGCGCTCGGGCGAGGACGTCGTTGCGCTCAAGAAGGTGTTCAAGGGCTACGGCAGCAAGCGCATCTATGACGGGCTTGATTTCATGATCCGCCGCCGAGAACGCTGGTGCGTGATGGGCGTCAACGGCGCCGGCAAATCGACACTGCTCAAGCTCGTCGCCGGTGCGAGCGAGCCGGACGAGGGCACGGTCGCGGTCGGCGGCAGCGTCAAGATGGGCTATTTCGCGCAGCATGCGATGGATCTGCTCGACGGCGAGCAGACGGTGTTCGAGTCACTCGAATATGCGTTTCCGACCGCGGGGCAGGGCTCCTTGCGCGCGCTCGCCGGCTGCTTCGGCTTCTCCGGCGACGACGTCGAGAAGCGCTGCCGTGTGCTGTCGGGCGGCGAGAAGGCGCGCCTGGTGATGGCCAAGATGCTGTTCGATCCCCCGAACTTCCTGGTGCTGGACGAGCCGACCAACCATCTCGACCTCGCCACCAAGGAGATGCTGATCGCGGCGCTGTCAGATTTTGAGGGCACCATGCTGTTCGTCTCGCATGACCGGCATTTTCTCAGCGTCCTGTCGAACCGCGTGCTGGAGCTGACGCCGGAAGGCATCCACCAGTTCGGCGGCGGCTACACCGAATATGTCGCGCGCACGGGGCAGGAAGCGCCGGGATTGCGGAGCTAGTTCTTGCTCTTTCCCTTGCCCTTGCCCGCGATCGTGGCGATCGCCTCGATCTCGTTGGTCCAGATCCCGCCGGAATAGCCTTGCGGGAGCCGGGCGAAGAGCTCGGGCGTATCGATGCCGGTGGAGAAATCGCCTCCACTGTAGGGACCGAGCACGAACACTGCGCTGTTCGCGCCCTCCATGCGCGCGAGGAAGCGGTCAGGCCAGCCCCATAGAAAAGGCGCGACATTGATCGGCACCAGCACCATCGCGTTCCGACAAGCTGCTGGCACCAGGCCGGTCCAGCCGTAGCCGATATAGCCGATCAGGCAGCTTCGGATTGCCGCGCGCGAGATCGTCCGAACCGCGGGGGTGAGGCGGCGGATCATGTCGATGGGTTCGTCGCCGCCATAGACCATGATCGTACGGCGGCGCTCGGCCGGCAGCGCGTTCAACACAGTGGCAAGTTTCTCGCCTTCGTACGCGTCGCGGCTCTTCACGTTGATGAGGAGCTTCTTGTCAGGGAAGGCGGCAAACACCTCCGACAAGGTCGGCATCATCCCGATGCCTTTGCCGCGAAACGGAAACGTCTTGCCACCGTCGGCGGTGTAGCCATAGCCGATGTCGAGCAGCTTCAGCCTCGCCATGCTCTGCTCGCGGGTCACGCCGCGGCCATCGGTGCGGCAATCGAGCGTCCAGTCGTGGAAGACGGCGAATTCGCCGTCGGTGGTCGGGTGCACGTCGAGCTCGACCACATCGGCGCCGGCGTCGAAGCTTGCTCGCATCGAACGTATGGTGTTCTCGAGGTAGTCGTGCGTCGGCGGCAACATTCGCGCGGCGGTGCAGGTGTCGTTCTTCACATCGCGCTCCTCGAAGCGCTGCGCCATGCCGCGATGTGCGAGTAGCACCGGCTTGCCGTCCCGATGCGGCGCCAGCAGACTCGTGTTGTTGACGTAGACGCCCGCGGCGACAGCGATCACGGCTGCCGTCGCGACTCTCAGTTTCGTGCCCACCGATTCTCCCCCAATTCCGTGATCACCGTCGGCGGCGTTTGGGGTTGATTTGCGGCAATCGCCGTCCGGCTTGAACCGTCCGACGGCGCCCGCTACGCTGCTTCAAAAATCGGGAGCGGAACGCGCATGAAGCAATTGCGCATCGGCGACATCACCATCGATGCGGTGATCGAGCGGGAGGGGCCGTGGCGGCGGCCGCAGGATTTTTTCCCGGCCTATGATGAGAGCGTGTTCAGGCACCATCTGCCGTCGATGGAGCCGGAGGTGTTCGACGCCGCGCGCGGCATGATGGTCATCACCTATCAGACCTTCGTGGTGCGCACGCCGCGCTACACCATCCTGGTCGATACCTGCACCGGCGAGGACAAGGGCCATCCGCCGCCGTTCGATTTTCCGGGCAAAGAGCGCTGGCGCAACGAGCTGTTCGCGCTCGGCATCTCTTTCGAGCAGATCGACTACGTGTTCTGCACGCATCTTCATATCGACCACACCGGCTGGAATACGAGCTTGCGCGACGGTCGCTGGGTGCCGAATTTTCCGAATGCGAAATACGTCTTCCACAAGGGTGAATATGCGGCCTGGGAGGCCGAGCACGCCAAGGGCAGCAACCCGGCCCGGCACCGTGTTTCGCGACAATTGCCTGCCGATCGTCGAGGCAGGCCAAGCGCTGTTGGTCGATGACGACTACGCGCTCGACGACACCGTCACGCTGACGCCGACGCCGGGGCATTCGCCCTGTCATTGCTGCGTGAACATCTTCTCGAAGGGTCAGCGCGCGGTGGTCGCCGGCGACCTCATGCATCACCAGATCCAGTGCCGCGAGCCGGACTGGTCGGCCAAGCCGGATTGGGATGCGAAGCAATCGGCGGTGTCGCGGCGAAAGGTTTTTGCTTCCGTCGCTGACACCGACACGCTGATCCTGCCTGTCCATTTTCCGGCGCCGACGGTCGGGCTGATTAAGCCGTTCGGCGCCGCCTTTGACTATCGTTTCAAGCGGGAGTGGGGCGACGCGACGCTCTAGTAAGTGAAGAACATCCGCTGGATTTCCTTGGTGTCGGTCGTCTTGGTCAGCGCCAGCATCAGCAGAATACGCGCCTTTTGCGGATTGAGCGTATCCGAGACGACGAAGTCGTGTTCGTCGTCCTTGGCCTCGCCGTTACGTGCGACGATGCCGTTGCCGACACGGCTGCTGCGCACGATCACGACACCCTTCTTGCGGGCCTCGTCGAGCGCCGGCTCGACCGCGGGCCGAGCCAGGCTGCCGTCACCGACGCCGGCATGCACGATCCCCTTGGCACCCGCGGCGACAAACGCGTCGATCGCAACCCTATTCATATTGGCGTAGCCGTAGACAATGTCGACTTGCGGCAGGACATCGAGGCTGGAGACGTCGAATTCCGAATCTGCCGTGTGCCGGCGCGTCGATTGACGATAGAAGTACGGCTTGTTGCCCTGCATGTAGCCGAGAAAGCCGAGTTCAGGGGTGCGGAAGGTGTCCGCCGTCGAGGTGTTGTTCTTGGTGACATCGCGCGCCGCGTTGATCTGATCGTTGAGAGCAACGAGCACGCCCTTGCCGACAGCCTCGTCGCTGCCCGCGAGGATCACCGCGTTGAAGAGGTTGATCGGCCCGTCCGCGCTGATCGCCGTCGACGGCCGCATCGCGCCGACGACGACGACGGGTTTCTTGCTCTTGACGACGAGGTCCAGGAAGTAGCTGGTTTCCTCGATTGTATCAGTCCCGTGCGTGATCACGATGCCATCGACGTCGTCCTGGGCGAGCAGCGTGTTGACGCGCTTGGCGAGCTTGAGCCAGTAGTCATTGTTCATGTTCTCGCTGGCGATCTGGAAAACCTGCTCGCCCTTGACGTTAGCCACCGTTTTCAGTTCGGGGACGGCGTTCAGGAGGGTCTCTATGCCCACCGTGGCTGCGGTATAACCGACCACGGTGGTGCTGCTCGCCCCGCTGCCGGCGATCGTGCCGCCGGTTGCGAGCACCATGACGTTGGGCAGTCCCGGGCCCCGCGCGTTCGCGGCTTCAAGTCCGATGAGCAGCGCGAAGAGCAAGCTCATTGCCGCGATGAAGTGATGACGCACTCGAGGTTGCCACATCTTGACGTTCCCTTTCATAGAAAGCCTTATCGATGCGCCCCGCTTCGCTCAGCACCGCATGATCGGTCAGTCGAGAGCTCCTGTCTAGGGCGACACTGCTTTCGGATGATTTGGTCTGGAAACCGGTACACAGAAACACGCACGCGAATGGCCGGGACAGGCCCGGCCATGTGGCAGTTCGTCTGGCGATTGCTCGCTAAAGCAGCAGTGAATTCGCGGCGCCTTACGCGCCCATCTCGCACTTCTTCATAAAGCTGTTTTTGGCGGCGCCGGCGAGCGGCTTGCCCTCGGCGCTGACGGCCTTGGGCGCGCAGGCGTCGGCCTTGCACTTCTTCATGAACGAGGTCTTGGCGGCGCCAGCCAGGGCCTTGCCGTCCTTGCCGACGGCCTTGCTTTCGCAGGTGTCCTCCGCGAAGGCCGAACCCGCTGCGAACGTGGCAACGATCGCAGCCAGGAAAATCCGCTTCATCATGATTGTCTCCCTAAACCAGAAATGGCGCGCGGATTGGAGCCGGGAATCGTGGCGCAATCAAGCTGGATGAGCGCCCGCCGTCCGGTCTTCCTGGCGATTTTTCGACCGCGGGTGCGACGAGACCGACGGCCTGCTGCACTGCTCGCTGACCGGGACGGGCGATCCTGCTAGCTTCGGGCGAGTTTAGCCGAAGGGAGCATCGTGATGAAGACCCTGATTGCGAACATGCCGGATGCCGCTTCTGACCGGCATTCTCACCTGGTTCGGCCGCAAGAGATGGAATGGCAGAAGACGCGCTTTCCCGGCTGCGAGGCCAAGACGCTGCTGTTCGATCGCAGCAGCGGTCTGATGACCGCGTTGATGCGCTTTGCGCCGGGATCGGTGCTGCCCGATCACGAGCATGTCGGCGTCGAGCAGAGTTATGTCATCGAGGGCGCTCTCGTCGACAGCGAGGGGCCGGCCAAGGGGATTGCCTGCAAGGCCGGCGAATTCATCTGGCGCGAGGCGGGCAGCCGGCATGCTGCCTGGTGCCCGGAGGGCGCCCTGATCCTGGCGATCTTCCAGGTGCCGAACAAGTTCTTCGAAGCCGACGGCCGTGTCGTCGATTCCGCCGGTCAGGATTGGGACCAAACATGGGGGCACACCGACGCGCAACGGGCGGGGAGATAGGCGGCTCTTCGCAGCTCAACTGCCATCATCGATGCTTCTGACGAGCATGGTGACCTGAACGGCGATCAGCCGCCGCATCTCCTTGCCGTTCCTGGCGGTTTCGCGCAATCCCCGCATGCCGAACACCAGGCATCGCGCCAGCACCTCCGGCTCGTCCGCGATCCCAGCGGCCTTCACCTGATCGCGGATGAGGTCGGCGACCAAAGACTGGAAGTTGTCGTAGACCTTCCGAACTGCCGGGAAACGCAGGTCGAACAGATCTGCCGAATCGGGGTGCGCCTCTATCAGGTCGAAGCCATGCGATCCCCAGGATTTACAGGCGTGGAGCAGCCTGGCGTGAAGGCCGTCGAGGCGCGCGATTGCGGCCCTGATCTCCCGATGCTTCTGCTCGTCCATTCGCTGGATCACCGCCGCGAACACGGCATCCTTGTCGGGGAAGAGCAAATAGAGCGCCGGCCGCGACATCCCCGCCTTGGCGGCGATGTCGCCCATCGTCGTGCGGGCATGGCCGTAGCGGGAGAAGACCTCCGTCGCAGCCGCGACGGCACGCTCCTCTTTCGAAATGCTAGAACGAGCCATGAGCCTCACGGGCGTCGGAACGGAACGTCGGCCATATTGACAAAATATCAATAATTGTCAATTTGCCGGAAGCGGCATGAAGCCATGAGAGGATCTGCGAGATGAACGATGAAGCGCGACTGAAGACCTGGAACACCTATCAGGCGGCGTGGGGACCCATCGATGAGGACGAGCGGCGTCGGCTGCTCGAGCAAAGCGTGGCCGCGGACTGCGTGTATACCGATCCGGGCTCGCAGATTGAGGGACGTGACGCCTTGATGGCGCGCATCGGTCAAACCCAGCTTAAGTTTCCTGGCGCGCATTTCAGGAATGACAGCTTCCTCGAGCACCATGATCAGGGGCTGTTTCGCTGGACGATGTACGACGGCGCCGGTCGCGTGTTCGTCACGGGCGAGAGTTTTGGCCGCTTCGGCGACGACGGCCGCCTCGTTCAGGCGACCGGCTTCTTCGACGTGCCCGCTGCGAAGGCCTGAACGCCGGCCGGCGCGGCGGTCGATCCTGCCGCTCCCGACATCGCCCTCATACGCCGCGCGCGAGAAGTGCCTTGAAGTCCGCGCGTGCGCGCCGCGCTTCGGCTCGCGCCACCTCGGAGGCGTCGCCGAGGCCGAAATAGCCGTGGATCAGACCGGGGCCTTCATGGTGCTTTACCGGCACACCGGCGGCTTCCAGCGCGCGTGCATAGGCTACGCCCTCGTCGCGCAGGGGATCGAACCAGGCCGTGGTGACGATCGCGGGCGCGACGCCGGCAAGCGAAGTCGCGCGCAGCGGCGAAACGCGCCAGTTGGTGGCGTGCGAGGGATCGGCGAGATAATGGCCGCAGAACCACTCCATCACGGCGCGGGAGAGGAAGTAGCCTTCGGCATTCTCGGCGCGCGAGGGAAAGCGTGCGTTCTCGCGCGCGTCCGTATAGCTGCCGAGGACGTCGGTGACCGGGTAGACCAGCAGTTGCGCGGCGAGCTTAATGCCGGCGTCGCGGCAGGCGATTGCGGTGGTGGCTGCGAGATTGCCGCCGGCGCTGTCGCCGGCAACACCGAGGCGTTTTGCATCGCCGCCAAATTCCGCGACGCGGCCAAACACGTCGCTGACCGCGGCAAAGGCGTCCTCGAACGCGCCGGGAAAGCGCGTTTCGGGCGGGCGGCGGTAGTCGACGGAGATGACGACGGCGCCGGTCTCGATCGCAAGGTTGCGTGCCTGCCGGTCGTGGGTCTCGAGGTCGCCCGCGACCCAGCCGCCGCCATGGAAGAACACCACGGTCGGCGCCGGCGTTGTGCCGACCCGGTAGACACGTGCATCGAGCGGTCCGGCGCCGCCTTTCACCTTGATATCCGCGGCGATGTCGACGGGTGGCGGCGGTATGGCCGCGCGTGAGGCAGCCAGTGCGCGCAAGGAATCGCGGGCGCTCTGTGGCGTCATGGTCGTGGCATCGCGCATCGGCAGCAGCGGAATGATCTGGGCGATGACAGGATCGAGCGGTGCGGCCATGTTGGGATCCTCACAGGGTTCTTGGTCTTGCTTGCGGGTTAGCATAGATATTGCGCGCCGCATCGGCAACCGCTCGCATGTGGCAATGCCGGGGAATGAACGGGCAGGGAGGTCTTGAGGTGGAATTCGAAACGCTGGTCCAGTCGCGCCGCAGCGTGCGCGGCTTCAGGAACGAGCCGGTGCCGCGCGCGGTGATCGAGGCGATCATCGACAGCGCTAAGCGTGCGCCGTCGTCGATGAACACCCAGCCCTGGCATGTCCACGTGCTCACAGGCAGTCCGCTGGAACAGCTGCGCCGACGCAACATGGAGGAGATGGTTGCCGGCGCCAAGGTCAAGCGCGACATCGTCAGCCACGGCGAATACCAGGGCGTGCACCGGACCCGGCAAGTCGACGTCGCCAAGAAACTGTTCGGCGCGATGGGGATCGCGCGCGACGACAAACCGATGCGTCAGGACTGGGTGTTGCGCGGCTTCCGCCAGTTCGACGCGCCGGTGTCGCTGGTCTTGACCTATGACCGCGTGCTCGATCCCGGCGCGGTCTGCCATTTCGACCTGGGCGCGCTCTGCTACGGCATCGTGCTCGCGGCCTGGGACCGCGGGCTCGGTTCGGTGATCAACGGGCAGGGCATCATGCGCTCCGACATCGTGCGCGAGGTCGCGAACATTCCGGAGGACGAGGTGATCATGACCTGCGTCGCGATGGGCTATCCCGACGACAACTTTGCCGCGAACGCCGTTCGCTCCGATCGCGAGGGCAACGACGATTTCGTGCGCTACGTCGGATTCGCCGAGTAGCGCAGGCAGAGGAGATTATTCTCTCGCCGGATTTTTTTTGGTGCGGACCCCTTGGCGGCCTCTTGCAATCTCTATCGTGCAGGAGGAACAATGTACGGACTGAAAGGTTTGATGCTGGCGCGAGGGAATTGACATGCGGCGGCTCGCTAGCCTGGTTCGACGGTTCTTCGGCCCGCGAGTGCGGCGTCCGATCGATGATGATCCAAGTCTTCCTTTCACACCCGAAGAGTTCGGTCGGCTGATCCGCAGCGGCCGGCACGAGGACATGAAGCTGCTGGCCGAAGGGCTGGCGTGCCGGACCGTTCCGCGCCGCACCAGACATCGCGCCGCGCACTAGACTGGGGTCGAGACGGGTTGCTGCGCTCACCTCGTGAGAGCGACCTGCCTGAACGCGGTCAGCAGTGCTTTCTCCAACTTTCCGCTCATCCCGCATAGGATGTCATAGGCTTCGCCGCGTGGCAGCGTCGGCTTGTAGTGCCGATACTCGATCAGGGCCGCGAAGATGTCCGAGATCGTGAGAATCCGCACGATGTCGCCAATACTCTCGGCCCCGAGCGCATCCGGATAGCCGCTGCCGTCGAGAAATTCGTGATGATGCCGCACGGCATCGAGGATCTCTGGGGAGATATTGTCGTGGTCTTTCAGGAAATCGTAGCCTGCCATCGGGTGAGTCTCGATCATGGCACGTTCGGCCGGATCGAGACGGCCGGGCTTGTCGAGGATGGCGAGCGGGATCCGGGCCTTGCCGACGTCGTGGAACATGGCCGCCGAATACAGCCGCTCGAGATCGGCCCGGCCCACACCGAGACTCAGCCCGAAGTCAATTGCAACGCCGGTCACGAGCAGGCAGTGCTGATAGGTTCCCTCGTGGTGGCGCCGCACCGTGGTGAGCCACTCGGACAAGCCATGCTGGGTGATGCGATCAGCGATCTTGCGGCCGGCTTCCTTCGTGCCGTCGACATCGATGGGCTCGCCGAGCGTGACGGCCGTGAACATCGACGCGATCGCCGTCGCCGCCGCCTCGACGGCATTGTCCGGCTGCGTCGCGTGACCTGAGGAAGCAGACGCCTCTTCGGCAGGATCAACCAGCGCTGACAGCAGCTTGATCTTGTCGATCGTCCCGGGAAGGACGAGCGTGGCCCCGAGCGCGTAGGCCTGCGAGATACTCATGTGAGAGGCGTGCTCGACCAGGAAGATGCGCTTCGTTGCCTTTGCGAGCTTTGCGGCTCGTTTCTTGATGGCCGCAATGGTGTGGACGTCACGCAATTCCGCACGGATGATGATCGCGAACGGCACCTGGGACAGCTTGGCTTCCGCGTCGAGCCGTTCGCCTGCGACGGCAAACCGTTGCTCGAGAATCGAACAGACGCTCGACAGTTTGTCCGAGGAATCAGCCAGCACATGCACGAATGGGCGTGCCGCTTCCTTCTCTCGGATGCCGCCGTCGCCTTTGACGGGGCGGGATATCATTCGCGCGTTCTGCACGGTTGACCTGAATCATGCTGGAGTTGGATGGGGCTGATGAATCCTTGGGCCTATTTGCTCTGAGCGGCAGCCTGCACGGCGACTGCCGCTTTCTTCTTGCCGTCTGCGGTGACGAAGTGCACGCCGGCCGTGGTGCCGTCGATCCAGACCAGTTCGCAGCGCCGGTAGGCGAGCCCCGTCGAGGACAGCAGCAGGAAGAATTCCTTGGCCTGGAGCACGTCGAGTGTACCCTCGACCGCGATCTTTGCACCGCTTTGCGATATGTCGAGCAAAACGCAACTGCGCCGCCACGTGCCGTCCGAGCCCATCAAATTGACGGGCTGCTTGTGGTCCATTTTCACGCGAAAGGCTTTACGGCCGTCGAACTTCATCGGCTAACCCCCATCTTCGGGCTCCGATTTCCCGGGTCGCCCGTGCTGTCGTTTGCTGCTATTTGCCCCCATCGCACTGTCCATTGGCTGGTGGACAGAAGCAGCGTCTCGAAGATCCGTTGCGCGCGCTCGCGCTCGGAATAGGAGAGCCTTTTTCCGCTGCGGTTGCTCAGGATGGTAAGGGTGGTCTGCCAGTTCAGCCGCGACGCCCGGCAGGCCATGACCAGCCCCTCGCAATCGTCATCGCTCACGACATGCTCGATGATTTCAAGCGGCGCCCCTGAAAGCACCGACAGTGCCGTGAACAGATTGGCCGTCTCGCCGCGGATCGCAAAACGGTTCACTGTGGAATCGTTGAGCTTGCCGATGCGGTTGAGGGCGACGATCTCCGGCCTCGCGCTTGCATAGTCGGCCCGGCAAGGCCGCTTTGGCGGAGTCGGCTCCGCTTCCGGCACCAGCGCCGCAGCGGGCGGGTTGGGCGTCGCCGGTGCCTTCGGTATTGGTGGGGCGGAGAGCAGCTTGCGCACGACCAAATCGGGTGTGCCGGGCCGGAGCACCAGCGCCTTCGCGATCTCGCCGTCCTGGTCGGCCTTGGCAATCAGCGCTGTATAGGCTGCGTCGGAGAATTTCGTTCCCGGATTCCTGATCAGGTCAAGGCAGGTCGGGCCGCCGTGCTTGATCAGCGCCTCGGTCACGGTCGGCGCGATGTCGCTGCGCGCGGCGATCGCGCGTCGATGCCACTCGCCACGGGAGTCAATGACAGCCTCGAGATCGGCCGCGGAAAGTGCACGCGACTTGAGCAACACAGGACCCGCCACGTCCGGATTATCGTGCGAGGCGAGACGCCACAATGTTTCGGGAGGCGCGATGTCAAGCTCGGCGAGCGCCATGCTGAGCTGAACCAGTGCGCTGGTCTCGACCCGTTCCGTCAAGCGTAGCAGAACACCGTCGGCCACGTTGGTGAGCATTGCCTGGCACTGGCCGCGGCTGCCAGTGAGCAACTGCACCATGCCTGAGAGAATGCGTGCGCAACGCTCCGCGGGGCACGTTGCGACCGTCTCCTCCAATTCAGCGAGAATATCAGCAGGCGAATTTGCCATCATGGCAGGGGCCTGACTCAAAATTGATTTTGAATATCGAACAGCGCTTATTCGGCCCGACAGACGTTAATTTGAAATGTTGCATTCGATTGTTCGGGTATTGCTGCACCGCTGGCAGCCAGGAAAACGCTATCGAAAATTGGCGACATTTGATGCGCCGGCTTGTCCTTGGACTTCGATGCTCGCCAACTGGCCAGCATAGTTGAAGTGATTCTTTCAGACCTAACGGACACGGAGCGGGGAAGTCGGGCTGGCATCGTCGCCGGACGCGCGTGTGTTGAGACGCGAAATTCACATTGCCATGAATAGAACTGATGATCCGCCGACGCTGGCGCCAAAAGTATTTCGCTTCACCGACGTCGATGAATTTCGAAATGCCATACGAGGGCTCGACTTCGAGTTCACGCCCTTCGTACGCAGGATTTCGGCCGAGCAGATTATTCTGTCGCTGCCCGGCTGCGACGTGAATTTGACGCGGGCATTTCCGCGGGTCGTCGACGCACAGCTCGTCGAGAATTGTACCGCGATCGGATTCACGATGGACGATTTGGACGTGCCCGTTCGATTCAACGGCACGCGGCGTGCACGACCCGTCATCGTTATAGGCAACGGCGGCGCGGCTTACACCATCATCGAGGAGGTGCAGCGGCAAATCGCCTCGGTGGTGTTCAGGCCGGAGGTGACGGATCGCGGCTGGCCACAAGCAACCCTCTGCTTCAACATCTTCGAAACGACCGCTGCGGGCTTGAGCCGGCTCCGCGGTGTGGTTCGGGAAGTCTTGGAAGCCGCGTCGGAGCCAGTCGACGCGCCCGACGTGCCGCTGAAGGCGGCCGCCATGAAGGAGAGCCTGCTGGGGGCTGTGGACGCAATCTTCCAAAGTATCGTTCCCGCGCGATGGACCCTGCGCCCCAATGACGAGCGCAACTTCAAGGTCTTTCAGGACATCCGCGCGCTGCTTTCCGACGACCTCTCGCAGCCCATCTACAGCGACGAGATCGCGCGCAAACTCGGCTTGTCCGTTCGCACCATGCACGACGTCGTCCGCCGCTATCGCGGAATGAGCCTGCACCGCTACTTGCGCCTGCGGCGGCTGTGGCTGGTGCGTCAGCGGCTGCTCGCCGGGGCGGACAGCGTCAAGGCCGTCGCGCTGGCGTTCGGCTTCTGGCATCTCGGCGACTTCTCCAGAAGCTATCGCGACCAGTTCGGCGAGACACCGTCGCGAACGCTGGAATGCGGACGGCGAACATAGCGCGTCAAAACGTTGAGGCCGGCCTGCTAATCCGTGCTATACTACCGGTCATGAGCAATCGCATCCTCGTCCTCTACGGTTCCTACCGTTCCGACCGCATGGGCATTCGCCTGGCGAATTTCGTCATCGATCGCCTGCGCGCTCGCGGCGACGACGTCGTGTTCATTGACGCCAAGGCGATAGGCCTGCCGATGCTCGATCGCATGTACAAGGAATACCCCAAGGGCTCCGCACCCGAGGCGCTGGAGAAGCTGGCGGGAGAGATCCGCGGCGCCGATGGTTTTGTGTTCGTCACCGGCGAATACAATTGGGGCATTCAGCCCGGCCTGAAAAATCTCACCGACCACTTCCTCGAGGAGTGGTTCTGGCGTCCGGCCGCGATCGTGAGCTACTCGGCCGGCCGCCTGTCCGGGGCGCGTGCCTCGACCGCCTGGCATGGCACGCTGTCGGAGATGGGCATGGTGGTGGTGTCGAGCACCATCGGCGTCGGCCCGATCGCACAGACACTGTCGGAGGCGGGCGAACCGATCGGCGAGGGCGGCAAGGCGCTGGAACGCTCGTTCCCGCGTTTCGCCGACGATCTCGTCTGGTGGATCGAGGCGGCCAAGGCGCAGCGGGCGCGCAAGGCGCCGCCTTATTGACGGTCCCGTAGCCCGGATGGAGCGCAGCGCAATCCGGGGCCGTCGGTGTTTGCGGCACGATTCCCGGATTACGCTTTCGCTCCATCCGGGCTACGAATGTGGAGTGCTAGGCCGACCTGACCTCGCCGAGGAAGCGGTCGAACTGTCCGGCGAGATCGCGTGACTGGGTCGAGAGCTGCTCGGCCGCGCCCAGCACCTCTCTTGCGGCCGTGCCGGTATCGTCGGCGGCGCGCTGCACGCCTGAGATGTTGGTGTTGACCTCCTGGGTGCCGCGCGCGGCCTCCTGGACGCTGCGGGCGATCTCCTTGGTCGCCGAGCCCTGCTCCTCGATCGCGGCCGCAATCGCGGTGCCGATCTGGTCGATCTCGCCGATCACGTCGGCGACGTTGCGGATCGCGGTGACGGTCTCGTCGCTCGCGGCCTGGATCGCCGAAATCTGCTCGGAGATTTCGGTGGTGGCCTTGGCGGTCTGGCCCGCCAGCGATTTCACCTCGGCAGCAACCACCGCAAAGCCGCGGCCGGCGTCGCCGGCGCGGGCGGCCTCGATGGTCGCGTTCAAAGCCAGCAAATTGGTCTGCTCGGCGATGCTCTGGATCAGCGTGACGACGTCGCCAATCTTCTGCGCGCCCTCGGCCAACGCTCGGGCGGTGTCGCCGGTGCGGCGGGCGTTGTCGACGGCGCGGGCCGCGATCTCGGTGGATTGGGCCACCTGACGGCCGATCTCTGAGATCGAGGAGGTCAGCTCTTCGGTGGCGCTCGCCACGGTCTGGACGTTGCTCGATGTTTGCTGTGAGGCGGCGGCGACGACCGCGGCCTGGCTGTTGGTCTGGGCCGCCGTCGAGGTCATCGACTGCGCCGTGCTTTCCATGGTGGATGACGCGCGGGACAGTCCGCCGACGAGCTCGGTGACCTTGGCTTCGAACGCGCGGGTGATCCCGTCAAGCGCCTGTGCGCGGCGCATCTTGCCGTCGTTCTCGGCCTGCTTCTCCGCCGCAAGGCTGTCGGCCCGGATCATGTTGTCCTTGAAGACCCGGACGGCCGCGGCCATCGCGCCGATTTCGTCGGAACGCTCGGCGCCGGGAATCTCTTCCGCGACCTCGCCGTCGGCGAGCCGTGACATCCGCGTCGTCAGGTTGACGATCGGGGCGCAGACGCGGCGGCGGACCGTGACGATGAGGCCGGCGCTGGCGATCAGCACGGCGAGGAGGCCCGCGAGTGCGATGGTGAAGCTGGTGTGGGCCGCAGTGGAGGCTCCGGCGAGAATGTGCTCGGCGTTGTCGTAGAAGGCGTCGCGGACCTCGATGATGGTGCTGAGGCCGCGCTGCGTGGCGGTGTAATAGGTGTCCATGTCGTGTTCGTACTTGCCGCTGACCGCCCCCTCCTTCACCAGCTTGAGCTCGCGGCCGAACTCTTCGATGTAGATCGCGTTGAATTTCTCCAGTGCGGCGGCGATGTTCGCCGGCGTTGCGGGATTGCCGCGCAGCTCCAGCAGCGACATCACGATCTGGTCGTTGCGGCCTTGCGAGCGGCTGATCTCGGCCTTCTCGGTATCGGTCGCCGGCTTTTTGCCCCCGACGAGATTCTTGTGCAGGCTGGAGTTGAAGCCGCCGACGTCGCGCAATGTCATCGCGATGTTGGCGTAGCTGGCCTGCCGGTAGGCATCGCCGTTGAGGATCGCCATGCGGCGGACCTGCTCGTTGAGCAGCGCGGTCACGCTGGCGTTGAGCACGGCGTTGTCGGCGACGATCTTCTTGGCGGCGTCCTTGCGCGCCTCAGGCGGGCCCGACATCGCCTTGTCGATGGCTTCGCGCAGCGCGGTGAACTTCGAATTGATGGCGTCGATGTTGCCGCCGGTGGTGTTGCCGTCGTCGAACGGGCCGGGCAGGTCCTTGCGCAGCCCGTTCATCGTGTCGCGGGCGGCGTCGGTCTGCTTGCGCAGCTTGCCCTGTTCGGCAAGCAGCGCCGGGTCGACAGCGGGAGGGCCATAGAGAATGTTGGTGGAAAAGCCGCGCTCGGGATTGAGGTAGCGCGGGATGTCGCTGACGGCGCGGACGATCGCGAGCCGCCCCTGGGCTTCGGTGATCCGCTCCATCGTCTGGTATTTCGTTACGGCGACGTAGACGGCGAGGCCGCCGCCCACGGTCGAGAGCGAGACGATGGCGGTGGTCAGGAGCGTACCGATTTTCATGAGTCTATCCGGCAACTGGCGCGGGAAATTATTGCACGGACAATAGGCAGGCGATCTTAATCCCGGGTTTACGCTGGTGGCCGCCAGCAGTCGCGGTCACTTCGCCTTGCGGTCGAGGGCGGCGAGGATATCGAGCGTTGCCTGATCGCGCCCGCCCGAAAAATACCGGGCGAGCGCCTCGTCGAAGACGGGCTCATCGGACACCGCGTCGAACAGCGTCATCGACGAGCGGAATTTGGCGTCATCGGGCGCGCCGAGGATGGCGTTGATGGTCCGGCCCTCGATGGCAAGCACGAGGCGGGTGCATTCGATCAGGCGCGGACCGAGGATGGGGTGGGCGAGATAGGCCTTGGCCTCGGCGCGGGAGGCGATGGCATAGCGCTGCGACATGGCGCTGGAGCCGAGGCCGGCGACCTGGGGAAAGACGAACCACATCCAGTGGCTCTGCTTTCGGCCCCGGGTCAGCTCCCCCCGAACGTCGCCATAAACCGGGTCCTGGGCCTGGACAAAGCGTTTGAGATCGAACGGATCGGTCATAAGATACCTTAGGATACCCTGGAATGGCTTGCCGGAGTCTTGCCAGGCCCCTGCCGGCCGCGATTATGCCTAACTTTTGGCTCCCAATGTGGTAGCTGGTATAGAATCTCCGGGTGGGGGTGGGTCCCCCCGGGGATCGATTTTGGGGAGCTGATGGTTTCCGACCGGGCACAAGCCGAGAGGCTATTGTCGCGCCGCCGTATTGGGCGAGCCGAGACGATATTGCTGTCTCTGGCCGCTGTCGCGCTGGCACTGGGCGCCGCCGCCTGGGTCGCGGATATCGGCGGTTCGGCCTCGCTGGTCACCGCCGCGCTGCCGCCGGCCAATGCGCCTTCATTCGATGATCGTTTCGCTTCTGCTTCCAGCAGTCCGCCCGCCCGCGAGCTCGGCTTGCGGACGCTGGAGCGCTCCGCGGTGAGTGCAGTCCAGCTCAAATTGCGCGACGCCAAGGCGATGCTCGCCCAGAAGCTCCAGGGCGACGACTGGCGCTCGACCCTGACCGACGACGACCGGCACATGTCCGAGGAGACGAGACAATCGCAGCGTGCTGACGCCATCCCGATGCCGCGCTCGCGCCCGCCCCAGGCCGACATCTCGGCCCAGATCGCCTCGAGCCAGGCTTACGCCGAGACCAATCCCAGGATCGACAACCGCAACTTCTTCGAAAAATTCACCGACAAGATCAAGCTGGCCTCGCTGACGCCCGACAGCGGCCTGTTCGGCAAGGCGCCGGATCTCGCCGCGCTCGGGTACGATTCGCGCACGGCCGTCTACGACATCTCGGCCAAGGCGCTTTACCTGCCGAGCGGCCTCGCGCTGGAAGCGCATTCCGGCATGGGCGCGCTGATGGACGACCCGGAGCACGTCGACCAGCGCATGGTTGGCGCGACCCCGCCCGCGACCTACGACCTGAAGCCGCGCGAAAAACTGTTTCACGGCGTCCGCGCACTGCGCTTGACGCCTACCGAGGGCACCAGCGCGCTCGGCCGCGTCGGCCTGCTCACCCACAATTACATGCTCGGGCCCCGTGGCGACTCCAACGGTTGCGTTTCGATCAAGGACTATGATCGGTTCATGAAGGCCTACGACAACGGTGAGTTCAACCGTCTGGTCGTGGTGCCCAGGCTGACCCCATCGGCGACCGCCTCGCAGCGCGCGAGCACTGAGTCCTGATATCTGCGCCTGATATTTGCCTGCCGCGGCGGGGCTGCCGTTTTCCCTTCGTTAAGCCGTCATCGTCCAGAAGCAGCCCATGAGTGATCCGCAAAGTGAGTGATCCGCAAAGTTCCGAGACCCCGCTGCGCACGACGTTCAAGATCAAGCTGAACGGCGACACGCTGGCGATCGCGACCGTCGGCCAGGCCTATCAATTCCTCACCAACTTCAAATCGGTCGAGTGGATGGAATTCCGCTCGCTGCATGAAGACGCGGTCGCCGCGCTCGAAGGCGCCGCCGAGAACGCCATGCTCGTCGTGCAGGCGACCAACGCCGTGCGCGCGCTGTTCGTGAGCGCAAAGCTGCTCTGAGAGCGACACGGCAGATATTTGGGGAGAGTCCCGGATTGCGCTGCGCTCCATCCGGGCTACCGCTCACAAGTTGAATTCCGCTATAGGAACGGCAATAGCTTCGCGAAGATCGCGCTCAAGCCGATATGTTGAAACATAGTTCAGGGAGAGACCCATCATGAAACGCCGTACATTCCTCAAGGGCGGCGCGGTCGCCGGCGCGACGACGCTGGTTGCTGCACCTGCGATCGCGCAAGGCGCGCCCGAGATCAGATGGCGCCTGACCTCGAGCTTCCCGAAGTCGCTCGACACCATCTACGGCACCGCGCAGACGTTTGCGAAATATGTTGCCGAGGCCACCGACAACAAATTCCAGATCCAGACCTTTGCTGCCGGCGAGCTCGTCCCCGGCCTGCAGGCGCTCGATGCGGTCAGCACAGCCTCTGTCGACATGGCGCAGACGCCGCTCTACTTCTATATCGGCAAGGAGCCGGCGCTGGCCTATGCGACCGGCGCGCCGTTCGGCATGAACCATCGCCATCAGGAATCCTGGTGGCATTTCGGCGGCGGCGCCGACCTCACCAACGAGGCGCTGAAGCCGTTCAAGGCGCACGCCATCCTCTGCGGCAATTCCGGCACCCAGATGGGCGGCTGGTTCCGCAAGGAGATCAAGACCGTCGACGATCTCAAGGGTCTCAAATTCCGCATCGCCGGCATGGGCGGGCATGTGCTGGCGCGGCTCGGCGTGGTCCCGCAGCAGATCGCGGGCGGCGACATCTATCCGGCGCTGGAGAAGGGTACGATCGACGCGGTCGAATTCGTCGGTCCCTATGACGACGAAAAGCTCGGCTTCCAGAAGGTCGCAAAATACTACTACTTCCCGGGTTGGTGGGAGGGCGGCGCGATGCTGCACATGATCGTCAACGACGAGAAGTGGGCGTCGCTGCCCAAGCAGTACCAGGCGATCGTCAACCAGGCCGCGTCGGCGGCGGGCGCCTGGATGCTTGAGAAATACGACAGCGTGAATCCGGCGGCACTGAAGCGGCTGATCGCTAATGGCGCGGAGCTGAAGGCGTTTCCGCAGCCGGTTCTGGAGGCCTGCTATGCCGCGACCCAGGAGCATCTGAACGAGCTCGCCACCAAGAGCGACCTGTTCAAGCGCACCAAGGAAAGCCACGACGCCTATATGAAAGAGCTGCTGTTCTACACGCAGATCGCGGAGAACTTTTACGACAATTATCTGCTCGGCAAGATGCGCAAGGGCTGATCTCAGGCCACCGCGACGGGCGGCCGGATTGCTTTGCGCCCACCTCCGGCCGCCCGTCGTTGCGTCAGACTTATGACGATGCATTCCTGCAACATGCCGCCGAAAACCGATGGTGGGATGATGCCGTCCATGCTTCTTCAACCTAACGGTTGATGTGGGATTTTGGCCGTTCCTCCAGACCTTGTTGAAGCAGGGAATGGAGTCGAAAATGACCTTACTGAACAGCATTGGCGGAACCGCTGGCAGGAGCTACCTTCGCCCGATCGCGTCCTGCCTGGCTATCCTCCTTGCAACCACATTCCTCCACGCCGGTTCCGCGCTGGCCGCCGACTACGCGGCCGGCGGCGGCGTCATCAACGGGCCATCCGGCGAGGCGACGGCGGTAGGCCAGACGGCGACGACGGAGGGCACGTTCGCCACCGCCTATGGCGCCTTGTCCACTGCAACCGGCGAAACCGCGCTTGCCGTGGGCACCGTGTCCAAGGCGATCGGCGATAATGCAACCGCGATCGGCATCGGCACCGCTGCAACCGGAATATCGGCGAGCTCCTTCGGTGACAACGCCACCGCAACTGGCACCGGCGCCACGGCGACTGGTACGCACTCCAGCGCCATTGGTGCGAACGCCGCGGCGTTCGGCGGCAACGCCTTCGCAAGCGGGGCAACCGCCACGGCGACGGGCGCCCACAGTAGCGCGTTTGGCACCGCAGCGACCGCAACGGGTGAGGGCAGCAACGCCCTCGGCAACAACACAACCGCGACGGGCGCCGGCAGCCTGGCCAACGGCGACTTTGCGACGGCGACAGGCCAGAACAGCAACGCCAGCGGCCAGTTCGCGACCGCGACCGGCACCAACAGCAAGGCGAATGGCGCCGCTGCCACGGCCTACGGTCAAGGCAGCACCGCGACCGGCAGCAACGCCGTGGCCATCGGTGAAACCAGCACCGCCACAGGCAATTTCGCGACCGCGCTCGGCAACAACAGCAATGCCATTGGCAACGTTACGGTGGCGGTAGGTGCTTTCAGCTCCGCCAACGGCGAGGGGACCGTCGCGGTCGGAAATTCGAGCAATGCAGGTGCGACCAACGCCACCGCGCTCGGCGCTTCGGCCGTGGCCGTCACCGGCGGCACCGCACTCGGCAACAGTTCACGGGCGGACGGCACCAATTCGCTGGCGCTCGGTATGAATGCGACCGCATCGGGAGCCAATTCCGTCGCGATCGGCGCAGGCTCGACCGCAACGCTGGCCAATACCGTGTCGTTCGGTACGTCTGGCAATGAGCGGCGCCTGACCAATGTCGCCGCCGGCGTCGCGCCGACCGACGCGGTCAACATGAGCCAGCTCACCGGCATCACTGCCGGATTTCAGTCGCAGATTGGTTCGCTCCAGGCGCAGATCGGCAACAATCTGACCGAGGCGCGACGCGGCATCGCCGCCGCGGTTGCAGCCGCCAGCGCGCCGATGCCGTCCGCGCCGGGCAAGACCACCTGGCAGGTGCGCGGCTCGGCGTTTCACGGCGAAGGCGGTTTCGGTGCTGGTTTCGCACATCGCCTCAACACCACCATGCCCCTCACCGTCGTGGGCGGCTATGGCAATGGCGGCGGCACCGAGCACACCGCCTATGTCGGCGTCGGCGGGGAGTTTTGAGCGTTCACCTCACGCCGAGCCGAGACCCAGCTTGGCATAGATGCGCCGCGCATAGGCGCCGAACGCGTCCGTCGTCTTCAGCGGCAGATCCCGCGGGAAGGGCAGGTCGATCGGGAAATAATCGGCCATCTTTGCCGGACCGGCGGTCAGCACGGCGCAGTGCGAGGACAGGAATACGGCCTCCTGGATCGAATGCGTGATGAAGATGATGGTCTTGCCGCTCTCGCGCCAGATCCGCAGCATCTCCAGATTCATCTGCTCGCGCGTCAAGGCGTCGAGCGCGCCGAACGGCTCGTCCATCAGGATCAGTTTCGGGTCGTGAATGAAGGCGCGCGCAATGGCGGTGCGCTGCTGCATGCCGCCGGACAGCTCTCGCGGATATTTCTGCTCGTAACCGGCAAGCCCCACCAGATTGAGCAGATCGCGCGCCCGCTCGCGCGCGGCCTTCATGGGAAGGCCGACGATCTCGGCCGGCAGCAGCACGTTGTCCAGGATGGTCCGCCATTTCAGCAGCAGCGCCTGCTGGAACACCATGCCGATGTCGCGGGTCGGATCGAACGGGCTTTTGGCATTGCCGATCTTCACCGTGCCGCCGTCGGCGTCGTGCAGGCCGGCCAAGATCTTCATCACCGTGGTCTTGCCGCAGCCGGATGGGCCGACCAGCGAGACCAGCTCGCCCTCCTGCACGTCCATGGTGACGTCGGACACCGCCAGGAATTCGGCGCCGCCGCTGCGATAGACCTTGCGGACGCCTTGCAGGCTGATGAAGGGGCTTGAGCTCATGCCAGCCATTTATCCAAGTTTGCGGCCACGAAGGCGTCGTCGCTGAGATCTGAATGCTCGCGAGTGACGCGGTCGATCTCGTCCTTCTGGCCGGGGCTCAGGCCCTCGTTCGGATCGAGGCACCACAGACCCTGCATCAGGCCCTGCCGTCGCAGCACCTCATGGCAGCCCGCAATGCAGCCGTGAAAATCGTGGGCGACGTCGAAGAAGGCGCTGTTGCAATCGGTGACGCGGGCATCGAGCGCGAGCAAATCGGCGGGGATGCTGTCCTTGTGCCGTGCCGCCTTGCAGCGCTCGAATTGCTTGATCGCGCTCGCCGTCCACACCGACCAGTGGCCGAGCAGACCGCCCTTGAAGTAGGTCCGCGTGGTGATGCCGTTGTCGCGCAGATCGAACGGCAGCGTCAAATCGAGCAGGATGTGATCGTCATTGCCGGTGTAGATCGCGACGCGGTCGAGCGCGCCGGCTGCCGCGACGCCGCGCAGAACATCAAGGGTCCTGTAGCGGTTGAAGGGCGCGATCTTGATCGCGATGACATTGTCGATCGCGGCAAAGCGCTGCCAGAACCGGCTCGACAGGACCACGCCGCCGACGGCCGGCTGGAGATAGAAGCCGACCAGCGGAATTTCGGCTGCGACCGCTGTGCAATGCGCGATGATCTCGTCTTCGGACGCGCTCTTCATCGCAGCGAGACTGAGGAGCCCTGCGTGATAGCCGATGTCGCGCGCGGTGCGGGCTTCGGTGGTCGCCTGCCTGGTCGGACCGGCGAGGCCCGCGACCAGCGCCAACGGACGCTTGGTCCAGTTCGCCGCAGTCTCGGCGGCGAGCTCGAGCACGGGACGATAGAGGCCGACATCGCGGATCGCAAACTGCGTGGTGTGGACGCCGACCGCAAGGCCGCCCGAGCCGGCGTCGATGTAATAGCGCGTCAGCGCACGCTGATGCTTCTTGTCGAGCTGGCGTTCGGCGGTGAGCGCGAGGGGATGCGCCGGCAGCACGGTGCCGTCGGCGATCAGGTTGCGGATCTCGCTGTTGATCTGGCTGTGGTGCATGATGTCCTATCCGAATTCAGGGCCGGCGACGGCGAATGGCATGTCCTCACCCGTGGCTATGGCGGGGCCGAACCGCATGCGCTGGAACGGCCGTTCGATGCTCCAGCCCGATGCAGTCAATCCTTCAGGGAACGCGGCTTGCGACGCGACGGCGTCGAGGAGCAGCGGCCCGGTCTCCGATCGCGCGATGGCCTCGACCAGGGTCAGCGCGGCTGCCGTGTCGTCGGCAAACAGCGGACCGATATGGCGCGCGGTGCGTCCGTCCCGCACCAGCGCGATGGCGCCGTTCGCGGCGACAATGCGTGAGCCGGGACGCTGAGCGAAGTTGGAGAGCAGGGCGGTTCGATCGAAACCGGTGGCCCGCCGGTCACGCATGCGGAGCGCGTCGAGCGTCGCGGATGGAGGTGGCTGCGCGGACGCGAACGCGGATTTCACCAGCTTGAGACGGCGCAATTGCAGCGTCGGCGTGAACCCGAGCGGTCCATAGACGGCAGCACCGTCGGGTGTTGCGTCGAGCCAGCTCGTCAGGCCGTTCCTGCGGGCGGTTTGCAGGCAGGCATCGACGAGGCGCGTTGCAAGGCCGCGGCGGCGATGGGTGCCTGATACCAGCACCATGCTGATCCAGGCGTTTTTGCTGGAGTAGGGCAGCAGGGCCGCGGTTGCCACCAGCCGTCGGCCGTCGCGCATGCCGAACACGATTCCATCGTGCAGGAAGATGCGCCAGTCCTCCTCGGTCTGGTTCCAGTGTGCTTCCGTCGACAGCACGAGCCCGGCGATCGCATCGTCGACGCCGAGCTTGATGATGGCCGGATCGTCAGTAGCGTCCATCGCGCACCTCGTATTTGGTGGGCTTGCCGAGGCTCGGCATGGCGCGGGACACCCAATCCGCGGTCCAGGCGATCAGCTGCTCGGTGTCGACGACCGGCAGGCCGAACAGCTCGACGGCCTTGGACGTGTCGGTCAGCCACGCCGTCGGCTGTTCGTTTCCTGTCAGCACCGGCGCACGGCCGAACCTCGCGCCAAATCTTGCTGCGAGGTCGCGCACCGCCAAGATCTCGTGGCCGCTGACATTGATCGGCGAGGTCGGCGCCGTGCAATGCGCGAGGCAGCGCAGCGCCTGGGACGAGGCATCGCCCTGCCAGATGAAATTGACATGGCCGATGCTGACATCGATCGGCGCGCCCGTAAGCACTTTCAAGGCGATGTCGTGCAGCACGCCATAGCGCATGTCGATCGCGTAATTGAGGCGGAACAGCCGCCCGGGCGTTCCGAACTTGCGCGAAAAATACTCGAACATGCGCTCGCGGCCGACGCAGGACTGGGCGTACTCGCCGGGCGGGTTCGGCGCCATGTCCTCACCCGAGCCTTTGCCGTCGACGAGGACGAAGGGATAGATGCAGCCGGTGGAAAACGCCACGATCCGCGATGACGGGAAGGCCTGCGCGACCAGTGCCGGCACGTGCGCATTCATCGCCCAGGTCAGCGAGAGGTCGCCCTCCGCGCCGAATTTGCGGCCAGCCATGAAGACGATGTTGGGCGCCTTCGGCAGTGCCTGAATCGCGGTCTCGTCCATCAAATCGCAGTTGATGGTCTCGACGCCACGCGCGTGCAGCCAGTCCTTGACGCCGGCGTCGCTGAAGCGGGCGACGCCGATGACGCGGCGGTCGGGCGCTGCGGCTTTGGCGAGCCCCGCCAGCGTCGGCCCCATCTTGCCGGCCACGCCGAGGATCATGATGTCGCCGTCAACCCTGGCGAGGTCGTCGATCAATGCCTGCGTCGGCCTGCACAGGAGATCGTCGAGCGCGGCGATATCGGGAATGGTCTTCGGCAGTGTCTGGCGGGTCAGGAGCATGGTTGTGGTCCTTGGTGTTGGCTTTGCCGTTCAAGTCGGTGTTGCGTCACCGACCACGAACATGCGTTCGAGGACGAGCACGAAGCCGTAAAGCGCGACGCCGAGCAGCGTCAGCAGCACGACGGCCATCACCATCGCGGGCGTGTCGAGCGACGACTGCACCTGGATCATGAGGTAGCCGAGCCCGCGCTCGGAGGCGATGAACTCGCCGACGATGGCGCCGGCGACCGCGAGGATGGCACCGACCTTCATGCCGGAGAAGATGTAAGGCTGCGATCCCGGCAGCTGGATCTTGCGGAACAACGTCCAGCGCGAGCCGCGCAGCGACTTGACCAGATCGAGCAGATCCGGCTCGACCTCGCGCAAGCCCCGCGCGGTGGTGAGCAGGATCGGAAAGAAACAGATGCTGAAGGCGATCAGGATGTTCGGCACGATGCCGTAGGAGAACCAGACGATCAGGAGCGGGCCGAGCGCGACCTTCGGAATCATATTCAGCGTCACGAACAGCGGCAGCAGCACGAGGCTGATCAGCGGCGCCCAGCTGAAGATGACGGCCAGCGCCACGCCGACGAATGCGCCGAGCGCAAAGCCGCCAAGGATCTCGATCGCCGTCACCAGCGTATTGGCGCCCCAGGCGTAGCTCGCGGTTCCCAGCGTCTGGATTGTCGCGAGCGGCGAGGGCAGGATGAACTTCGGCACGTGGAAGGCATCGACCAGGACCTGCCAGAGCACGAGCACGGCGAGGTGCACGATCAGGACGATCGCAAAGCTGCGCGTGTTGCGGGCGCCGTCTCCTGTCACCGGTTGCTCCCTGTTGCCGCCGGCCACCTTGCCGCCGGTCGCTAGCCTAACCGTCCTTGAGGGAAGTTTCAACCAGTTGGTTGATTACGGGCGGAGCGAATGCAGCACGAGATCGGCGACGTGCCGGCGGCGGGCGCGCCGCGCCGCCCGGCTCGACAGGTCCTTGCCGAAGATCGCCGACAGCGTCGGCGTGTTCGAGAGATAGAAATAGCTGAGGCCCGCGATCGAGATATAGAGCTGGATCGGGTCGATCCCCTTGCGGAACATGCCGGCGCGGACGCCTTCGTGAAGGATGTGGGACACGCTCTTCACCAGCGGCGAATGCATCGCTTCCAGCCGCGTCGAGCCGCGGACGTGGCGGGCACCGCCGCGGTTCTCGTCGTTCAGAAGCACGATGAAATCGGGGTTTGCCGCGAGGTAATCGAACGAGGCCTCGATCAGTTTCCGGATCGCCTTTTCCGGCGGCAGGCCTTCGAGATTGAGCTGGCGCTCCTGTTCGCGGATATCGGCGTAAACCCATTCGAGCACGGCAAGATAGAGCGCGTCCTTGTCGCCGAAATAATGGTAGACGAGCTGCTTGTTGACGCCGGCGCGCTCCGCGATCTCATCGACGCGGGCACCGGCAAAGCCGTGCCGGGCGAACTCCTCGCGCGCCGCGGTGAGCAGCTTCTTGCGGGTGGCGACCGGGTCGCGCCGCTGCGGCACGGTGTCGCCTGAACGTTTTGCGGGCATTTCCAACCAAACAGTTGACAAGTTGAGGGCGGCCTTGTTGCATTGGTATCCTCACAGGGGGAGAGCGACAAGCCGGTCGCGGGCAACGAGGAGAGATGCGATGAAGCGTTTGCAGGCGGCGGGCTCGGCTCTGGCTGTGGCCCTGATGCTCGGATCACCAGTCGTGCCCGCGACCGCGGGCGAGGCGGTCAACCTGATCCTGAACTGGGCGCCGACGGCCGATCACTCGCCCTATTATTACGCCAAGGCACAAGGCTGGTACGAGAAGGCGGGCATCGATCTGACCATCGAGGTGGGCAAGGGCTCCGGCGTCTCCGCCGCCAAGGTCGGCTCCGGCGGCTCGCCCTTCGGCGTCGCCGATCTCGCCACCATGCTGGTGGCGAAGAGCAAGGGCGCCGACGCTGTTGCCGTGATGAGCGTCTACGCCAACACCGGACAGACCTTTTACTGGCTGAAGAGCTACGGCGTGAACGGGGTGAAGGATTTTGCCGGCCACAAGATCGGCAATCCGCCCGGGGACGCCTCGCGTGTGATGTGGCCGGCCTTCGCCAAGGCTGCAGGGCTTGCGCCCGACTCCGTCGGCTTCGTCAATGTCGGGCCGACGGCGAAGATCGCCGCGCTGAAGAGCCATACCGTCGACATCATCAGCGACTTCTACAACGAGCATGATTTGAAGGTGATCGAGTTCGGGCCCGATCTCGGCTACGTCAACTGGAAGGACATCGGGCTCAATCCTTACGGCAATTCGCTGATCGTCAATGGCGGCTATCTGCAGAAGAACCCGAAGCTGGTCGAGGAGTTCGTCCGCGTCACGCAAAAGGCGTTCGCGACTTGCGTCGCCGACGCCGCGCCCTGCCTGAAGGCGCTGCTCGACCAGGTCTCCGGTCTCGACAAGGAGAACCAGGAGCGCCAGTGGGAGCGCATCAAATTCCTGATGACGGACGAATTCACGACGACGAAGGCGCTCGGCTGGATCGACGGCGAGCGGATGAAGAAGGACTACGATCTGGTCCAGACCTATCTCGGCATGGAGAAGCCGTTCGACGTCACGACGGCGTTCACGACCAAGATGCTCGATCCCGCCATCAAGATGGATGCGAGCAAGGTGAAGAAGTAGGGGGGCTTCCTTATAGTCGTCCTGGCGAAAGCCAGGACCCATTACCCCAGGGCGCGGTTTGGCGAAGACTCGTGGTTCGGTACTCCCACCGTCCGCATCGATGGATTCCGCGGTATGGTCCTGGCTTTCGCCCAGGACGACACTGGAGATCGGGGCGGCTGCCCGTCGCCGAGAGCCACGGCCCGACGCCCACCACTCCACGTAGCCCCACGGAGAAATTAACCGGCCATTAACCATATCGGCGGCATCGTTAACCATTCAATAACAGGGAACGAGTCGGCCGCTATGGAGGCTGCAGTAAAACCTCAACGCCAAATGGTTCGCCTGCGCGGGCGCTCCTATGTGGCCTTCGTGTTCGTGCCGACGGTTCCCATCCAGGACTGGCTGCAGGAGATCGACACCACCATCGCGCGCTCGCCGGGCTTCTTCGCCGGCCGCCCCGTGGTGATCGACCTGTCCTCGGTCGATCTCAGCCAATCCGGCATCGGCCATCTGCTCACCAGCCTTCAGGACCGCAACATCCGCGTGCTCGGGATCGAGGGCGTGGAGGAGGCGCGGCTGACCCCCATGATGCCGCCGCTGCTGTCGGGCGGGCGGAGCTGCGTGGTCGAGCCGAGTGCGCCCAAGAAGGTTGAGGCAAAGGTCGAGACCAAGCCGACCTCGCTGCTGCTCGAAAACCCCGTGCGCTCCGGCCAGACCGTGATCTTCCCCGAAGGCGACGTCACCATTTTGGGTTCTGTCGGCTCCGGCGCCGAGGTCGTTGCCGGCGGCTCCATTCACATCTACGGCGCGTTGCGCGGCCGCGCCATGGCGGGCGTGAACGGTCACACGAGCGCACGCATCTATTGTCAGAAGATCGAGGCCGAACTGCTTGCAATCGATGGTTTTTACCAGACCGCCGACGATATCGACGCGGCCCTGCGCGGCAAGCCGGCCCAGGCCTGGCTGCAGGGCAATACCATGCGAATTACCGCGCTGAACTGACCAGAAGGAGATTTGAGAGATGGCCAAGGTACTGGTCGTGACGTCAGGCAAGGGGGGCGTCGGCAAGACCACGACGACCGCCGCGCTGGGAGCTGCGCTCGCGCAACGCGGCGAAAAGGTCGTGGTCGTCGATTTCGACGTCGGCTTGCGCAACCTCGACCTCGTGATGGGCGCCGAACGCCGCGTCGTGTTCGACCTCATCAACGTGGTGCAGGGTGTCGCAAAGCTGCCGCAGGCGCTGATCAAGGACAAGCGGCTGGAGAACCTCTGGCTGCTGCCGGCCTCGCAAACCCGCGACAAGGACGCGCTGACCGAAGAGGGCGTGGGCAAGGTCATCGACGATCTGCGCAGCCGTTTCGACTGGGTGATCTGCGACAGCCCGGCCGGCATCGAGCGCGGCGCCTCCATGGCGATGCGCTTTGCCGACGAAGCTGTGATCGTCACCAATCCCGAAGTCTCCTCGGTGCGCGATTCCGATCGCATCATCGGCATGCTCGATTCCAAGACGGTGCGGGCCGAGAAGGGCGAGCGGGTCGAGAAGCACATCCTCATCACCCGCTATGATCCCTCGCGCGCCGCGCGCGGCGAGATGCTGACCATCGAGGACATCCTTGAGATCCTCGCAACGCCGTTGCTCGGCATCATCCCGGAGAGCCAGGACGTGCTGCGCGCCTCCAATGTCGGCACGCCGGTCGTGACGCTGTCGAACGCTGAAGGTGCTCCGGCGCGGGCCTATATCGACGCGGCGCGGCGGCTGTGCGGCGACACCGTGCCGATGCAGGTGCCGACCGAGCGCAAGGGCTTCATGGACCGCCTGCTGCGACGGAGGGCCGCATGAGCATGGGTTTGCTTCGGCTTCTCCGCGGCAACAAGGCCTCTGCACCCGTCGCGCGCGAACGGTTGCAGATCCTGCTTGCTCATGAACGCGGACTGCGCGGCCAGCCCGATCTGCTCGGTGTGCTGCGTGAGGAAATTCTCGCGGTCGTCTCCAGGCACGTCACGCTGGACCCGACCAAGGTCATCGTCCGGCTCGATCGCGGCGACGAGGTCTCGACCCTCGAGGTCGATATCGAGGTGCCCAATGATTTCGAGCGCAGGCGCGCGGCGGCCGGGTAGGGATTTCGGCTGCGACGCTTCGAATTTGGGGTGGGTGAGAAGGCGGTCCGCTGGGCATAGCGGGCCGCCTTTTGCGCGCCGGTATGAACGCTACGGAACGAGGTCAAGGGCTCAATCGTTGTGAACAACCCGCGGCGGCGCGATGCACCGCGGTTTCGTCAAACGGGAGAACGCCCATGATGACCGAGGTCCAGGTCCACACCGTCGCGCGCCAGATGCTGGAACAGCATGGTTTTGCGGCGATCGCGAAGGCCGCCGAACAGGCCCGGGCCTGCGAGGGCCGCGGCGAGGCCGATGACGCCAAAGAGTGGCGTCACATCGCCGACGCGATGAAGATCATACGCGGTCCGCACCAGAGCTGATACTCCCGCGCGTTCAACGCTCCCCGCGGTCGGCGCCCTGCGGCGACGTACGATGCTGCGTCTGCGGCTGGGAGCGCTCGCCCGTTTCCTTGCAGGGCAGCGGCTCCCACGAGCCGTCCGGCGCCTGCTGGTAGGCGCTGCACGATGACGACGAGGTCGATTTGTCCTCGCCCTTCTGGGCGTCTGAATTCTTCGCCATCACGGGCGCAGTCAGGATCGTGGCGACGGCAAACGCGACGGCGAGAAGGACATGGTTGATCCGCATGGGGCTCCCCTGTTCGAATTCGAAGAGAGCCGCATGCTGGCGAGGATTGTGACGATTATTGGCCGAAGCAAAAGTTCCGGCGCGGCGTGCTTAACGCCGCGCAACAACGCTAGCCGCCCTTGCTGCGGATCAGGCCGGCGAGGTTGGTCTTCTGGGCCTCGCACCAGCTGGGCATGCCGAGGCGGCGTTGGTTGAGGTCGGTCGCCTGGGTGGCCACCGCGACCTCGGCCATCAGATCGTCGTCCTGCTTCTCGCCCAATTTGCCGCCGGTGTGCATCCAGGCGATCGCCTTGCGGACCTTCTCGGTGGTGCCTTCGGGCAGCTGCATCTGCTCCGCTTTCTGCACCAGATCCTGGTAGACGACATCGGTGCCGGGACATTCGACCTTGGCGGCGAAGGCCTGCAAGACCAGCGTGACATAGGTCGAACGTGGATGGTCGGCCGCTTGGGCCGGCGCCGCCAGCAGCAACAGGGCCGTCATCAGAAAACCAGTGCGCATCCTTGGTACCTCCCGAATTTTCGGGAAGGCTAGCGACTGCCGCGCCGCTCCGCAATGGGGATGGCGTGCAGCTGCGAAGACGGCCGGCGGGCTAGCGCCGCCAGGCCGGCACCGGATCGAGCGGCGTGCGATAGACCTCTTTGTGATCGCGGTCGGTGACGCGCACAGCGCAACCCTTGCTTTGCAGCTCGGGCTTCACCTGCGACAGCTCGGTGGCCAGTTGAACGGCGCGATCGGAGGCGACCTCGATGTCTTCGAGGATGATACCGCCCTGGTTCTTGAACTCTTCACCAACCACGAGATCGAAGGAATAGTAAGGCATCCGAATTCCCCGGTGTGACGAATTGAGCTTCGGCTTTCAACACATGACCGATGGTACCACTGAGTCGATGTTTATCGAATGAACGGCGCGCGCAATCTCTGTGCTTATGGCGCAGAAATGATGTGCAGCATTCAAGCGTGTTAAGATTTTATTAAATATGTCGGCGTGATCATGAGGCATGGAATTGCAGCAGAACCGGGCTCCGGGAACCGGCAGCTGCAAGAGAAGGCCGCCGGCATAAATCCCGACGGCCTTTTCTCTTGATCGAAAACGATCGAAGCGCCGCTTCCCGTAGTCACCCGGAGTCAACGCATCACATCGACTCGGACAGCATCGCTGGCGCGACGCTTTCGTGTCGTCGCGTGACGATGGTTCAGCGCAGCGGCATTGGCGGGCGTACGACAGGTCCGTCGTCGTCGGCAACGGCTTGCGTCGTCGTCACTGGCGCAGCTGGCGGCGGGACTGCGGAAACGTGCGACGGCGGCGGCGGAGCGAGCGGCGCGGGCGAATAAGCCGGCATGTAGGTGTGCGACACGACAGGCTTGGGCTTGCGAACCGGCGGCGCAGCAGGCCGCGGCGGCAGCGCCGACATTTGCGCGCGCGGATCGACGCGCGGCTTCGCATCGGCCACCGGCTTCGGCGCGGGCGGCTTCGCCATCTCGCGTGCCATCTGCTCCTGCCCGGCCTTCAACTCGGCGATGTTGGCCTTGAGCTGCTCGATCTGTTGCGCCATCGCGGCGAGATCGCGCGTCATCGACTGCACTGATGACGCAGGATCGGATTGTGTTGCCGTGGGCACTGCTGCTGCAACCTGGGTTGCGGGCGGAGTCGTCGATTGATCGGTTGCTTGATCTGTCGCGGCTTGATCCGTTGCGGTCTGGTCGGCAGGCGGCGCGGCCTGTGCGGCGGCGACCGGTGCCGTCTGCGAGGTCGAAGGCAGCAGCGACGCCAATACCGGCGTCCATTCGGCGAGCATCTGTCTTGCGGTGTCGCCATGTTTCTCCCAGGCGACAGTGGCGGCAGCGCTTCCGCCCGCAAACAGCATCGTGACGAACGCGCCGCGCAGCCATTTGCCAGCCGAGGACCGCTTCTGCCGGCTGAGACCATCACCGGCCGCAACGCGCACGGCGGTGTCGACCGACGGCGCTGCCGCCTGCGGCTCCACGAGGGGACTGAACTTCGGCTCCGGATCCATTCTGGACTTCAGCGTGAACGCCGGATCTATCTTGGGTTCCGGTCGGCTCTTGATCTCAGGCGCGAGCGCGGGCGCGACGCTGAGAGGGCGGGAGGCCAGCACAATGTCAGGCGAAATTTGCACGGCGTCGTGCGGGTCGTTGTTCGTGACCGTGTCCTTCACGATCTCATCGACGATTTGCCGAGAGTTCAGCGTCGCGAGCATCGCAGCTCCTTTGAAGCCCGGGTGTTTTGATGCCCGGGTGTTGAGTAGTTGAAGTGTTGGCCGTCCGCATTCGCGCGAGCAGATCCGTGAAGAGAGCCCATCCAATTCCCGAGGCCCAAGCACATGACGCACGAGTCCAGCCGGGTTTGACCAAAGCAAGGCGAGGGGATGGAGACTGTGCGACGCTCTTGCGCCGTTTGTGGTGATGGAACCCGCCTCAGAAAACACGCGCAATTGTTCCGCAATGCCTTGTTTTCAGCACGATTTTGGCAGCATCTGGCGTCGCTGGGGGTGCTGCTATCGCTATCGGGGCCGGCGGTGCCAAGATCCTTATTCGTTCTATTCGTCCTTGCCATGCTGCCGTTGGGCGGCTGCATGCAGACGACGCTTTCGCCATCGACAGATGCGAGCATGACGTCGCGCGACCGGCAGTTGCTGGCGCATACGCCGTACGCGCAGGCGAACGTGCCCGAGCAATATCTTCGTCACATCGTCGATTATCCGCGCAAGGAGCAGCCGGGCACGATCCTGGTCGATACCGATGCGCGCTATCTCTATTTCGTGCTGCCCGACGGCAAGGCGATCCGCTACGGCGTCGCGGTCGGCGAGGAAGCCATGGCGTTCTCCGGGGTCGCGCGGGTCGGTCGTCTGGCGGAATGGCCGGACTGGGTTCCAACGGCGGACATCCAGGCGCGGCTCGGACCCTATCCGGCCCGCGTGCCCGGCGGTCCCGCCAATCCGCTCGGCGCGCGGGGCATCTATCTCTATGCCGGCAACAAGGACACGCTCTACCGCATCCACGGCACCAACCAGCCGGAATATATCGGGCAGGCGATCTCGTCCGGATGCATCCGGATGCGCAACGAGGACGTCATCGATCTCTATGACCGGGTGAAGCTCAATTCAATGGTCGTGGTGCTGCCGCCCGGACAGAACGCGCAGGTCGAGGCGCGGCCCAGCTGGCGCGGGTGAGGTCGCCCTAATTCTCGGGACGGGCAATACGCCATTGCAACGTCGTGGCATTGCCGTTGGCCTCGCCCGGCGCCTTGTCGGCCGGCGAGGTGTAGAGCGGACGATAGCGATAGGCCCACATCTTGCTGCCGTCGTTGCGGTTGATCACGGTGAAGTCGCCGATCGCCTTGGCGTCGGCCGTTGCGGACAACGGCACCCAGCTCTCGACGCATTTGCCGTTGCAGTTCGATGTCTTGCCGGTGGTATCGCGCTCGTAATAGTAGAGCGTCATGCCGTTGAGGTCGACGAGCGTGGGGCCCTGCTTGGTCAGGATCACTTTCGCCGGTGAGGTCGCGGGCTTCGGCGGAGGAGGGGCATCGCCGCCGCCGTGGCCATTCGCGAGCGCCGGAGCGGCCGAGAGTGCGATCGCCGCCGCCGCAATGAGGAACCTGAACATCCGAAACTCCAGACCGGCAAAGTTAATCGCGCGTTAAACGCCGAATGCGGCGGACCCTAACAGCCGAAGGTTAGTTCCTGGTTTCGCGACACTGCGACAACGACCGGTAGAATTACGGTGGGTTAGGCCTGCACCTCGCGCAGCGGGGCGCGGCTGAGTTCGTTACCGGCGGCGATGGCCTTGTGCAGGAGGCGCATCAGATCCTCACCTTCCTTCGCGCTAAGGCCACGCAGCATGATGCGTTGCGCGGTTTCGACGGCCGGCGTGATCTTGCGCAGCGTGCGGCGGCCTTCGTCGGTGATCTCGAGTTCGCGGGCACGACGGTCGCGGCGCGAGGCGCGGCGCTCCGCAAGCCCCTTCTGCACGAGGCGGTCGATCACGCCGGTGATGGTGGTGCGGTCGTAGGCGATCAATCCTGCGAGCGTCACCTGGTCGAGTCCCGGATTGGCCTTGATGGTTGCGAGCGCGGCGTATTGCACCGGCGTGAGGTCGAAGCCGGCATCCCCGACCTCGGCCAGAAACACCGCGACCGCGATCTGCTGGAATCGGCGCGCCAGATGTCCGGGCATGTCGTTGTTGTCTTTCACCGAATTTCTCCGTTGGGGGCGGGACGGTCGGGATCGTTGACAAGTATACTGATAGTCAGCATACTGATCAATATCCAAACAGACCATCGGCGGGAGAGGTGCTCATGCAATTCCATCTCAATGGATTTCAGCCGGGCGACCCTGAAATCGCCGATCCCGCCGCGCGCATTCAGGCTTCGGGCGCAACGGGGGGCGTGCCCGAAGAGGTCGATGTCCTCATCGTCGGCTGTGGCCCTGCGGGCCTGACGCTCGCGGCCCAGCTTGCGCAGTTTGCTGACATCAAGACCTGCATCGTCGAGCAGAAGCCGGACCGCTTGCTGGTCGGGCAGGCCGACGGCATCGCCTGCCGCACCATGGAGATGTTTCACGCCTTCGGATTCAGCGAGCGTGTCCTGAAGGAAGCCTGTTGGGTGAACGAGACCACGTTCTGGAAGCCGGACGAGCGGATTCCGGAACATATCGTCCGCAGCGGCCGGGTGCAGGACGTCGAAGACGGTTTGTCGGAATTCCCGCACGTCATCCTCAACCAGGCGCGCATCCATGACGGCTTTCTCGACGTCATGCGCAAGGCGCCGGCCAAGCTCGAGCCCCATTACAGCCGGCGCCTGCTCGACCTTCAGGTCGATCCGGCCGTGGGTCCCGCCGACCATGCCGTGACGGCGCGGCTCGAACGGGTCGATGCCGAGAACGAGGGCGAGATCGAGACGATCAAGGCGCGCTACGTCGTCGGCTGCGACGGCGCCCGCAGCATGGTGCGCAAATCGATCGGCCGCGAGTTGCTCGGCGATTCCGCCAATCATGCCTGGGGCGTGATGGACGTGCTGGCGGTGACCGATTTTCCGGACATCCGCTTCAAGGCCCTGATCCAGTCGGCAAAGGACGGCAGCCTGCTGATCATTCCGCGCGAGGGAGGCTACATGGTCCGCCTCTATGTCGAGCTCGCCAAGCTCGACATCGGCGAGCGCGTCGCCAATCGCAACATCACCGCCGATGACGTGATCGCGAAAGCGCAGCGGATCCTGAAGCCGCATACGCTGGATGTGAAGGAGATCGCGTGGTGGTCGGTCTACGAGATCGGCCAACGACTGACCGACAAGTTCGACGACGTGCCGGGGGCCGAGATCGCTACGCGTCTGCCGCGGATCTTCATCGCCGGCGATGCCTGCCACACCCACAGCCCGAAGGCGGGGCAGGGCATGAACGTTTCGATGCAGGACGCCTTCAATCTCGGCTGGAAGCTCGCTGCCGTTTTGCGGAAGCAATCTGCGCCGAGCCTGCTGCATTCCTATTCGGCCGAGCGCCAGGCGGTTGCGAAAGAGCTGATCGATTTCGATCGCGAATGGGCGGGGATCCTCGCGTCCGCAGCCAAGGCCGGCGGCGCCGATGCGGCCAGGACGCAGGACTATTTCGTGAGGCACGGTCGCTACACCGCGGGCACGGCGACGCATTACCGCCCGTCGGTTCTGACCGGAGCGACGTCCCACCAGCATCTGGCGCAAGGCTTCGTCATCGGCACGCGCTTTCATTCCGCGCCCGTGATCCGGCTTGCGGATGCCAAGCCGGTGCATCTCGGTCACGCATCGTCCGCGGATGGCCGCTTCCGCATCTACGCTTTCTCCGGCGCGGAGAATCCGGCGGCAGCCGGCTCGGCCATTCGCGCCTTGTGCAGTTTTCTCTCCGAGGCGCGGGAGTCGCCGGTCCGGCGTTACACGTCGGCGGCCGCCGACATCGACAGCGTGATCGACCTGCGGGCGGTCTTCCAGCAGGATCATCGCGAGCTCGCCGTGGAGGCGATGCCGGCGCTGCTGCTTCCGCGCAAGGGCCGCTACGGCCTGATCGACTACGAGAAGATGTTCTGTCCGGACCTCAAGAATGGTCAAGACGTTTTCACCATGCGCGGTATCGATCGCAAGGCCGGCTGCATGGTCGTGGTGCGGCCGGATCAGTATGTCGCGACCGTGCTGCCGCTCGATGATTTTGCTGCGCTTGCCGCGTACTTCGACGGGTTTATGCAGCAAGTGAACTGACGGGACGGCGGCGCACACTCTCTCTGCGCGTGGTGTCGATGAACGGCGAATGAATATTGAACCGCGCGCTGCATCCGTCTCGATCTTTCGACGAATGACACCTTCGTACGCGGAACGCCCGTTCCGCTGGCGCGTTCCGACTCGAAAGAGGAGGACTACGCCATGAAATTCCGAAGCGTGTTGTTAGCCGCATTGCTGCTTGCCCCGACGGCCGCGCTGGCCGCACCGGGCATGGTCACCGTCTCGACCGGCCTGCGCGCCGGGCCGGGTCCGGGCTTTCCGCTGGTCGATCGCATCCCCGAGGGCGCCCGCGTCGACATCCATGGTTGCCTGCGCGGCAACGCCTGGTGCGACGTGAGCTTCTCGGATGACCGCGGCTGGGTGTCGTCGCAATATCTCGAATATCTCTACCGCAACCACTACGTCTATCTCCCCGACTATGTCGACGAGATCGACGTGCCAATCGTCCCCTTCGTGCTGACCTCGTACTGGTCGAGCTATTATCAGGGGCGGCCCTGGTATCGGCGCCATGCCCACTGGAATAGCTACTGGACCTCGCATCAGCGCGACGCGACGCGGATGACAATCGATCCGCGCGCGGCTCGCATCGGCCGCGCGGCAACGCGCGATGCGGCGGTCGCACTCGGGCGCAACGGCGCGAATGCCAGGGAAAATATGAAGGGCACGGCCACGGTCTCCGGACGTGATGCCGCAACTTCACGGCACGACGCCGCCATCGACAGGCACGAGACTGCGGTGACGACCGACCGGAGCCGTGCGGGACGAAGCGACCGCATCGCGCATGAGCGGACCAATCTTCAGGGCCGCAATCCGCACGATGCACAAGCCCGCATCATGCACGAGCAGGCCGCACAGCGCGCGGCTGTGCGTGCGCAGCCGATGGCGCGCCCGCATGAGACGCCGCGTGTCTCAGCCGCTCCTGTAAGCCGACCCACGATGCCGCATGTGGCCCAACCCAATTTGAGCCACGGCTCGCCGATGAACGCTCATGCCCAAATGCCGGCGCCGCGCGCGGCTGCGCCTGCGATGCCTCATGGGGGTGGCGGCGGCGCACCTCACATCAACGCCGCGCCGCACGGCGGTGGTGCGCCGGCCGGCGGTCCCGGTGGCGGGCACCAGAAGCACTAAATCTGTCAAAGAAAGCCCGGCCCTCGCGCCGGGCTTTCTGCTCGGGGCGGACCGGGTTCCGTGCGCGTACAATTTAAGAAGGTTCTTCGCGGGCAGATTTCATCGATCGTAAGATGTCTACTCAAAGCTGTAAGCATTCCACTCGGGGCAGCGGGGCACGGGAGGATGACGACGATGAGACAGAACCAGGCGGAGACGCGCCGCCACAATGTCGCGAAGCGGTCGATGACCAGGGAAGCCAAGCAGCTGTCCGGCCTGATTGCCGGATTGCGCCAATCTCTCGAGGTGATTCACAAGGAGCGATCGAGCACCAAACTCTCCGGCGCCGAGATGGGCCTTCTCGACGAACGCCGCAACAATCTGTTGCTGACCATCGCAGCCCTCGACGACCGCCTCTCGGCGGTGCAGGGGCTGATCGATCTTGGCCGCCCTCACATCATTCGCGTCCACTGATCCGAGCGCAGACCTGATGCTATCGGCTTCGTCGCGGCGGCGACGGAACCGGGCTCAGCTGCCGGCTCTGCGTGGCATAGGGATTGGCGTAGCACTGGGCGGATTGCCCGGAGGCGGTCGCGGCGCACTGCGCGATCGTCGCAAAGCTGCAATCGATGCTGCGGCCGTCGATGGTGTAGATCTCGATGCAGACGGGATGGCGCGGATCGTAGGTCTGCGCCGCTGTGGGCGCCGAGCCAAGCAGGCCCGCACCAAACAAGCCCGCGACAAGCAGAATCGCATTCATGATGCGGCCCACGATCGATCTCCTTCGCTCAGCCGGAACAAAGCACAATGCTGCCGCGGATGGCACCAAATTGCCACGCTCCCGGCGAATTGCCGCCAAAGCCCGCTGCCACGAGGAGAGCGGGTGCAGGGGCAACGCTAAGGGGATGCGCATTGGCCTACAAGATGATCGCAGAACGCGACAACGAGAAGTGCAGTTTTGCCCGCGAGAGCCGTTTGCTCATCGTGGCGAAGGCGAAGGTTTGGGCGAGCGAGGGGTGGAAGGTCGTCATCACCGACCAGGACGGCAAGGCCTACGCGCCGCCCGAATTCGATCAGCTATTGGCGGCCTGACCGCAAGACCGGGCAGGGGACGACATTGATTTCGCACTTTCGTCCGGGGCGCGACCTGATCGCGCCCCTAATATCTCTTCCAACGATGAGTCTTGCAGCCGCCGCCGTCCTGACGGCGACATTTGCCGTCGCGCAAAATCTCGATGCCGGCAAGTCGCCGCAAAAGCTTTTCGCCGATGGGTGCGCGACCTGCCATCGCAGCCCGCGCGGTCTTGCCAAGGGGCGCTTCAACCTGACGCTGTCCTGGTTCCTGAAGGACCATTACGCAACCAGTTCGGACACAGCCAAGGCGCTTGCCGCTTATCTGGAATCGGTCGATACAGCGCCGCCGCGAGCTGCGGCCAAGCCTGGCGCGAAGCGCTCCGGGCCGCGTGCTCCCAAACCGTCGCAAAGCCAGTAGGCATGAGTCGGCCGCTGGCAGGGCGTCGCGAAGCAGGGCCTGCCGGTGAACACCCTGCTTGCCGCCATCAATGCACCGTGGTCGCCGAGAACAGGTTGATGACCACCACTCCGGACACGATCAGCGCGATGCCGACGAAGGCCGCAGCGTCGAGCATCTGGCGAAACAGCACGAAGGAGACCGTTGCAGTCAGGATGATGCCGACCCCGCCCCAGATCGCATAGGCGATGCTCAGGGGGATGACCCGGATCGCGACCGACAGCGCGTAGAACGAGGCGACATAGAACAGCATCATCGCCAGTGTCGGCCACAGCCGCGTGAACTGCATGGATTGCTGGAGGAAGGCGGACGCCGTGACCTCAAGGACGATAGCGAGGGCAAGCGCTGCGTAGGCATTGAAGGCGGAAGTCATCACGGGCTCGGGCGTATTGTGCAAAGAAAGATACGGCACGGTACGGGGAATATGACGTTTGCCCGGGTCCAGCTATCACGTGTCAGTGACGAGCCTGCGACACGGCGGAGCGCAGCACGAAACCGCCGCGCGATGGTTCGCGCGGCGGTTCGCTGGTGGTGGCGTTAGTTGATCCGCACGGAGAGTTCGACGTCGTCGGCAAAGGCCGTGGACATGTAGCCGCTTCCGGGCCTGCGCATGCGCGCCAGATAGTCGGGGCTGTCGTCGGCGTTGTCGGCGACGATGATCGCGCCCGGCCGGAGATGGCCTTCGACCAGATCCAGGATATCGGGGTAGAGCGCCTTGGCGCCGTCGAGCAGCACGAGATCGATCGTATCCGGCAGATCGACTCGAAGCATCTTCAGCGCGTCGCCTTCGCGGATTTCGACGAGGTCCAGCAGCCCGCCGGCCGCGAGGTTCTCGCGCGCCCGGGCCGCTTTGGACGGTTCGAATTCGCTGGTGATGAGGCGGCCGCCGCCATTGTCGCGCAACCCTGCGGCGAGGTGCAGGGTCGAGATGCCGAACGAGGTGCCGAACTCGACGATCGCTTTGGCGCGGGAGCTGCGTGCGAGCATGTAAAGCAGGTGACCGGTCTCGCGGGAGACCGCGAGCGGTGCGTCCTTCAGCCGCCCGTAGAGGTCGCGGTAAGCGGTCTTGCTCCGCATCATCCGTGCGCGGTCGGCGTCGGTCACATCGGCGAAGGCGGCTCGCATCGCGCTGCGCGCGGCTTCGTCCTGGTCGAACAGACGATCGAGCAGTGGCGCAAGTGATGTGATGGTCGGGATGGTCATGTGTCGTCTCCAGATGTCGCCGCGAGGCGAGTGCTTGCGTGAGAACTGAAATACGACTAATTCGTCGCATTCGCTATTCGCATTGCCCGAGGGCGCCATGGCCGATCGCCGAAGTCGTTCAGTTTCCTCACGAAAACAGCCGCAGCAGGCCCGCTCGAACGAGCTGGTGGCGGCCATTCTGGACGCGGCTGTTCAGGTCCTGACCAAGGAGGGGGCGCAGCGTTTCACGACGGCGCGGGTGGCCGAACGGGCCGGGGTGAGCGTCGGGTCGCTCTATCAATATTTTCCGAACAAGGCGGCGATCCTGTTCCGGCTTCAGAGCGACGAGTGGCGGCGCACGAGCGAGCTCCTGCGCGGCATCCTGGCGGACCGGGCGAAACCGCCACTGGTGCGGCTGCGCGCGCTGGTCCACGCCTTCATTCGTTCCGAGTGCGAGGAGGCTGCAATCCGCACGGCGCTCAGCGACGCCGCGCCGCTCTATCGCGATGCGCCCGAAGCACACGACGCGCGGGCCGCCGGTAAAGGCATCGTCGCGGCCTTCATGCGGGAGGCCCTGCCCAAGGCGCCGGATGCGACGCGGGAGCTTGCCGGCGAGCTGATCAAGACGACGCTGAGCGAGGTCGGCAAGCAGTTCTCGGAGACACCGCGCAACGAGGCGGAGATCGCGTGTCATGCCGACGCAATGGCCGACATGTTCTGCGCCTATATCGATGAGCTCGCGCGGCGGCGAGATCATTCCTGACATCCGCGTTTGCGGGCCAATATCGCTTCTGATCTGACCGGATCATGAGTTAGCCTCGATTTGTCCTCCAGCCCGCTAACGAGCGCCCCGCCATGCATGTCCTCCGCCCCCCAATTCCGCATCGAGGAGCAGCAAGCGCTGGAATTCGCAACCCAGCGCGGCTTCGGCATGATCGTCGCGGCGGATGAGCGCGGTCCGCGCGCCTCGCATGTGCCCTTCGTGCTGGAGCAACGCGAGGGGCGTGCGATTGTCCAGATCCATTTCACCGCCAGGAATCCGCTCGTTCCGCTCGCGGATGGCGCGCGGCGCTTTCTGCTGATCGTTGCCGGCGACGACGCCTACATCTCCAACGACTGGTATTCTTCGCGCGACAACGTCTCGACCTGGCTGTACGAGGCCGTGCACCTGTCCGGCGTGGCGCATCTGCGCGGGCTCGACGAGAACCGCGGGCACGGCGATGCACTACTCGCGGTCGCCGAAGCGCGGCTGCCGAAGGCGCCCTGGGACCTGGCGCAGATGGAGCCAGACAAGCGCGAGACCATGTTGGCCACCATTCGCGTCATCGATCTCGTGGTGGATACCGTCGAGGGGCAGGCCAAGCTCAACCAGCACAAGAGCGATGCGGATCACGTCGCGGTCGTGGACCGGCTGGCGCGGTCGGAGGAGAGCGGGCATCGGCGGCTGGCGCGGAAGATGCAGGCGCTGCGGCCGGGGCTTGGATATGATTTTTCGTGATCCGGGCGACCCTTGTCTCGTTTGACGATTACTCCTACGGACCTCTTTCATGCTCGTCATCTCCATTCAAAGCCAGGTGGTCCACGGCCACGTCGGCAACAGCGCCGCCGCCTATGCCATCCAGGCGGAAGGCGTGAATGTCGCCGCGGTGCCGACCACGCTGCTGTCGAACCATCCGCGCTATCCGACCCTGCGCGGGCGGGTGCTGGAGACAGAGCTCGTTGCAGATCTGCTGAGAGGCGTCGAGGAGCGCGATCTCGTCGACGAGGCCGCGGTCCTCGTTACCGGCTATCTCGGTTCGCCCGGCAATGCCGCTGTCATTGCCGATTTCGTCGAGCGGGCGCTGACCCGCAATTCAAAGCTGGTCTATCTCTGCGACCCCGTGATCGGCGATGACGGCCGCGTCTACGTCGCCGACGGCATCCTGGACGTGGTCCGGCACCGGCTGCTGCCGGCCGCTAATCTGACCACGCCGAACCAGTTCGAGCTCGGGCTGCTCGCAGGCCTCGACATCGCGGATGCGCAGGGTCTGCGCGCGGCGTGCGCGGCGCTGGCGGGGACCGGCCACATCGACGTGGTCGCCACCGGTTGCACGCTCACTGATACGGCGGAAGGGCAGGTGGAAACGATTCTGTGCGCCGACGGTCAGTTGTCGCGCTTTGCGACGCCGCGCCTGCCGATCCGCCCCTCAGGCACCGGCGATCTCCTCACCGGCCTGATCGCGGCGCATCTGGCCAAGGGCACAGCGACCGAGGCGGCGGTACGGCTCGCAGTCGAAACCATTTACGCGGTGCTGGTGCGTACACAGCAGGCCGACACCGCGGAGATGCGGCTCGTGCCGCTGCCGACGCCGGGACGGTAAGCTGTGCTACTCAGGTCGCGCGCTTCGCGGCCGATTGCGCTGATTTCTGCGGCTTCGCGGGGACCTTCTGCTCGCGCGTCGCCTGTGCCTTCGCCTTTGGCAGCTTTGCGCTTGCCACGGCCCGCGCCTTCCTCGGCTTGACGCTGGCTTCCTTGCGGTCCGACGTGCCTCGGCGCGAGACGTATTCCGTACCGTCGACCGGGCCGACATGCGGCGGATCGCGGCCGAGATAGGGTCGGCCGATACCGAGCGCCTTGCCATTGGCATCGACCCACTTCCACAGCACCTCGGTCGAGACCCAGCGCTGCGCGCGGTTGTCGCCCTTGGTGCTGACGATGTCGGCGGCCATGCCGTGTCCGTAGCCGCCGCGCGTGCTGCCGCCGTGGTAGGAGCGGTCCGAGGCAGCCTTCAGGCCACTCGCGATCGACTGGCGATAGTCGTCGCGGAACGCGCTGGTGATGCCCGGCGAAAGTCCGGCAGCCTCAGCCGCGAGCAACGTGCGAAACAGCTTTTTTCTTGAAACTCTTGTCCATGCCGCCGATGACGTAGTCCATCATCGACATGCCGGCGCGGTCGGCCGCCTTCGGATCCTTCCAGCCAAAGTCCTCGTCGACCAGTTTCGTGAAGCTGCGCATCACGGTCACCATCTTGCCCTTGCGCTTGACGGTGACGGCGCGGCGATCCTCGACCTTGACCGAGTCTTCCTTGGGCGTGCGCTGGTAGAGCGCCCAGAGATAGCGGTCGATGCAGGCTTCCATGACGTAGCATTCGTCAAGGACTGCGGTCGTGTCCGCGGACGGCGAGGCCTTGCTCGCCGCCGGCGCGGGGCCGGTCGCGATCGTCGCGGGCGACAGCGCGTCCGTCGTCACGATCTCGGTGGGATCGGCGGATGCGAGCTTTATCACGGGCTCCGACGCCGGAGCCGCCTCGCTGGCGACTGGTGCCGGGTCAGGCGCAATCTGCGGCGCGAGCGGCGCTTCGGTCGGCAAGATCAGCACTGGGTCGGCCGAGGCGAGCTTGATGGCTGGAGCTGGCGCCTCGGGCGCTGCCGCTTCAGCATTGACCAACCCTGGTGTCGCAGCGACAGCGGCCGCGATATCGGCGGTCAGGGCGACGCCGTCCTCGATGGCCGCAGCGTGCGGGATGTCGGCGAGGTCAAGCCGGCTGAGATCCTTCGCGCGCGAGACGGCGGAAGCATTTGCGCCGCTGTTCTCGAGGAGTGCAGGGGCATAGGCGGACAAAGAGAGTGCCAGCCAGCCGGCGAGAACCGCCGAGGGGCAGGAGACCGCCACCAGAAGAGACCGCCGATCATTCATGATCCCTGCCTCCAAACGGTTCTGTCGAACCTCGTCTTCTCCGAACAGTCTTGACCAAACAGTCTTTGACTAAACAGTCTTGCACGAAAAGGCACGCCGCGCGTCGATTGTTCGGAGGACGGTGTGGCGGCGCAATGGCGCAATTCGGGGAAATGGGGCTTTTCAAGCAGGTGTTGCGCGGGGGCAACGCGGGTTCCATTGCGGTTCCAAGGGCGCTTGTTCGCGGGCGGTAGGCAAAATTCGTTAAAGGCGAATATTTTGGCACGGGCCGTCGTAACCGTGTTTCGCCGACACATTGCGCAACCTTGTCACGGCGGGCGCGTTAGGCGCCCATGACGCATTCCTCGCTTCGTCCCATGGACGGCTTCGACCCCACCGAGCCCGCCATCCTGCACGACCAGCTCTCCGATACGATCATCACCTGGACCGCTGAGCAGGCCGACGATTTCAGGCGCGCCAGCCGGCCGGGCCAGGACGGAACCGTAATCTGGAAGGCCTACGTCTTCGATGGCTGGGGCCACGTGCTCGGCGGCTGACCGCCACTCATAAAAGCGTCATGTCGCAGCCGGCGGTGATTCGGCCAAAGCCTTGTGCGCATTAAACATATTGCCATGCACCGGGCGCGTTGTTGCAATGCAGCAGTGCATGTCGCAATGCAGCAAAATGGGCTTAGATGTGCTCCGAACGTTTCATTCAGGAGCATCACCCATGAACAAGAAGACTCTGTCGATCGCCGCCGCCATCCTGACGATCGCGGGCAGCACCGCGGCTTTCGCCGCCGAACTGCCGACTTATGAGGCCAACGGCTTTCCGGTCTCCCCGATGCAGGTGCGCGTGCTCGGTGCCGCGCATGTCGAGCAGCAGGCCTCGGCGCCCACTACTGTCGCTTCGGTCCACCAGACCCGCGTTCTGTCGCCGCGCAAGGTGAAGACGGCTGACGTCACGACGGGCAGCGCCCGCTGATCTGGGGACGCCATAAGCCAACGTCAAGCCAACGTGATGCAGGCTCGTTTTTTCCGAGCCTGCCTGGACCGCGTTCCCTTTCGGGAGCGCGGTCTTTTTTTGGGCGCGGCGAGTCATGATCACGTGCGGTTGTGTACGGCCGTTCAAAGCGAGTGTGATCTCTTTAATAGTTGCTTTGCAGATCGCGGCGCTTGATGCGGGCGCCGCTTATTGAGCAGCCAAGAATCATTTCCATAATGGAGTAGTCATGCCCGTTGCACAGAAAGCCGTTGTTGCAAGCGTCTCGCCGCGCGCGTTTATTCTCAAACATCTCGCCTTGTTCGCAGCCGCCGCGCTGTTCGTGTTCGTGCTCAGCCTGACGTATGGGCTCGATCTCAGCCCGGGATTTTTCTGAGCGAAAGGCGCGCTGGCGTCTTTCGCTTGCGTGCCAGCCTTGCAGGCACATGGGTTGAGCCACGGCCTCTGTCGGCGTACCGCTTTGTCCCATGGATCAGCGGACGAGCGGCGCCGACGCTCTCACTCAAAAGAACGATGCGGCATCGGCGCTTGTCGGCGTGCTCTGCGGCCTCGCCGCGGCGCTGTTCTGGGCGCTCGGCTTTGCCGGCACGCGGCACGGGCTCAAGGTCGGTTTTACGCCGGTCGACCTGCTCGTGCATCGCTATGTCTGGTCCGGAATCGCGTTCCTGCCGCTGGTGATACGCGGCGGGATCTCCGATCTCTGCGGCATCGGCTGGGGCAGGGGCCTTGCGCTGATGGTGCTCGGCGGCCCCGTGATGTCGCTGATCTCCTACACTGGCTTTTTGTTCGTGCCGCTCGGTCATGGCAGCGTGATCCAGCCCTCCTGCGCAACGCTCGGCGGCCTGCTGCTCGCGGCCTTGTTCCTGAAAGAGCATGTCTCCGCGTCGCGCATCGCCGGCGCTGTCGTCATCGTCGGCGGGCTCGGCGTGATCGGCGCGGAATCGATCGGCCATATCGGCGCCGACGGCGTGCTCGGCGATCTCACCTTCGTGCTGACCGGATTGATGTTCGCAGGCTTCGGCGCGCTGGTGCGCCCCTGGCGGGTCTCCGCCGTGTCGGCTGCGCTCGTCATCAACGTGTTGTCGCTGCTGCTGCTGCCGATCTACCTCATGACCGGCGGCCTCGCACGGATCGCGGCGATCGGTATCGGTGAGAACGCCATCCAGGCGCTGGCGCAGGGCGTGCTTGCAGGCCCGGCTGCGCTTTATCTGTTCGCCGTCTCGGTGCAACGCCTCGGCGTTGCCCGCGCCGCCGTTGTCCCCGCCTGCGTGCCGGCGTTGACGGTGCTCACCGGCTGGCTCCTGCTCGGCGAGCCGCCGACACTATTGCAGACGGCCGGATTGGTGACGGTGCTGTGCGGATTCTATCTGGCGCAGAGGCAGCGATAGATCGCGGCCCCCTAAACGGCGCTTACCATTCGATAGTGGTAAACTTGACGCCGCGGCCGGTCAGCTCCCGCCCGAGCCGCTCGGCGCGCTCGCTGGCGGATTTGCCGAGCAGCCGATACCGGCCTCCGAGCGCCTTGTCGGCGACAACCTGATGCCGGATGTTTTCGTACAATCGCAAGACGGCCTGATCGCTCAGATTGTCGAACATGTCATCGGTCGGGTTTGGCCTGGTCGCGTCGCTTGTTGGCGGTCCTCGCAGAGCGGCCTCCCAAAATGTTCGTGCGGATGCTGCGTGATGGGTACCGGTCCGGCGCAGCAGCGTATGTCCACTTTTGAACAGTGGGCCTCGGCTTACGCCTTCCTCACGAACTCCGATTTCAGGTTCATCGCGCCGATGCCGTCGATCTTGCAGGCGATGTTGTGGCCGTCGGTGGCGTCCTGCAGGCGGATGTTGCGGACCTTGGTGCCGCCCTTGACGACGGAGGAGGAGCCCTTGACCTTGAGATCCTTCATCACGATGACGCTGTCGCCATCAGTGAGCGCATTGCCGTTGGCATCGCGCACACCGGCCTCCTGAGTGGCGTCCGCGGCGGCCTCCGCCGTGCCGCTCCATTCGTGGCCGCATTCCGGGCAGACCCAGAGGCCGCGATCCTGATAGGCGTGCTCGGAGTTGCAGGTCGGACATTTCATCGCGTCGGTCATTATTCGCCTCGTCGCCCGTCACGGGCGCGCCGCACGCATTCCGCCGGAAAAGATGGATTGGGAGCAAATCCTTTACCATGGCTTTCAGTCCTGGCGGAACCCTTGGAAACTTAGGAGTTCAGGAAAAACTCTGCGGTATCGAGGTCCGGAATTTGTAGCTGCGTCGGTTCGACGTCGCGGCGGAAGGGAGTGTTCTGGTCATGAGCGAGCATCGCGCCGCAGTCAGACATCACATGCTGCGCACCGGCATTGTCGAATTCGACAACGGCACCGGCAAGATCATCAGCGCGCCCTGTACGATCCGCGATGTCTCCGGCACCGGCGCGCGGCTCGGCCTCAACGCCTCGCTCTGGGTCGCCGAGCAGTTCACGCTGGTCTTCAGCAGCGGACTGCGCAAGGACTGCCGCGTCGCCTGGCGCAAGGGCAGGCTGATCGGCAGCGCGTTCGTGGAGGGCTATGCGAGCGCGGACGAGCAGGCCGTCATGATGACCGCGGACGAGCAGTCCCGCCACCGGCTCGGGATCGGCGCGCGCCTCAGGGCTGCGCGCGAAAAGCGCGGCTACACGCAAGCCCAGCTCGCAGAGCTCATCGGCGCCATGCCTGCCTTCGTCTCGCTGGCCGAGCAGGGCGAAGCGGACATCCCGCTCTACCAGCTGATGCACATCGCCGATCTGCTGATGGTCGGCCTCGACGGGCTCGTCGCAGGGCCGGCGCCTGAGGATTTCGACGCGGCGTAGTCAGCACTCCGTCAAAACAAAAACGTCGAAAACAACCCCATGCACAGTAGAAATCCCGAGGGATTTCAAAATGTTGGAAATCCGAAACGCTGTTGGTGTTGGGCCGTAGCCCGGGTGAGCGAAGCGATACCCGGGAAGGCCGCCAGCAAAGGTCCCGGATGTCGCTTCGCTCATCCGGGCTACGGGCCTATGCGCGCCGCCTCGACTTCGGCGATACCGAATCGAATTTGACTCGTCGGGCAAAACAGGGGCAGTATGGCATGATGGCGCCGCTGGAAGCTGGTGGCTCGCCAGCTGCGGAGCGACATGCCGAAAAAAGCAAAACCAACAAGAAAACTGAAGACCTACCAGACCTCGCTCGGCTTCTACGACCAGGCGATCGCCGCGCCCTCGATGAAGGCGGCGCTGGATGCCTGGGGCGCCAGGTCCAATCTGTTTCATCAGGGCGCCGCGAAGGAGACCGACGATCCCGACATCGTCGCGGCGACGATGGAGAAGCCGGGCGTGGTGCTCCGGCGTCCGGTCGGATCGGACGGGGCGTTCACCGAGCATTCCGAGTTGCCGACCGATCTCGCTGACGACGAGGCCAAGCCAAAAAAGTCTAGAGCCAAGTCCAAAGCCAAGTCCAAGCCGGCAAAACGTCCGGCAAAGGCTGCAAAGCAACCACCCCGCAAGGTCGACGATCAACAGGCGCGCAAGGCTGCCGCGGCGTTCGAGAAGGAAGAGCGGCGGCGGGAAGCGGAGCGCCGCAAGGAGGAGGCCGTCCGCGCCAAAGAGCGCGCGCGCCGCGACAAGGCGGTTGCCAGCGCGCAGGCGGCGCTGGACGAGGCGAGGCGGGAGCACGACGCGCGCGCGGAGGCGATCGAAGCCGAGCGCGTTGCGCTGGACGAACGCGCCGAAGCGGAGGCGACGCGTTGGGACAAGCAGCGGATGAAGCTGGCGGAGGCGGTGCGTCGCGCGCGGGAGTAAATGCCCGGCCATGCGTGCCGCGTCGCCGTCTCCGTCGGCAAGATCGCGGTTCCATGCCTATATGGACTGCAGTCCCATATAGGTCTGCAATGCCTGAAAATCCCTCGAATTCCAAAATCCCGATGATCGTGCGCCCGCGCCGCGCGGCGCCGGTCCTGGTGTGCCGCAAATGCCTCAAGCGTAGCGACGAGGGCCGCGACGTCAGGCGTGCGCTGAAATCCGAACTGAAGGCGAACAAGCGCAACGGCACCAAGCCGGCCAAGCTGATCGTGACCGGATGCTTCGGCCTCTGCCCGAAACAATCAATCGTGATCGCGAGCGGCGCCAGTCTGGCGCGGCAGGAGTATGTGCTGGTTGCGGACCGCGATCAGGTGCCGCGAGCGCTCGCGTTGTTGGACGGCAAGCCCGTCGCGTGACAATCGGTCTGCGCTGCGCGGAAGACTCTGGACAAATTCGCTTGCCTTGCTTGGCGTCCTTTTGCACTCTGGCGGCAAGGAGACCAACGCATGAAGATCATGACTGTCGCGTGTGCGCTCGGAACCACCCTGGTGCTGTGCAATCTCGGGATATCGGATGCCGAAGCCCGGACGCGGAAGGCCCGCGTGGTGGATGAACAACGGCTGAGGGTGGATGTCCCGGTGCTCAGGCCGACGCCGTGGGATTACAATATCGTTCCACGCTATCGTTATCGCCCGGAAGACGACCGGGTCGATCCCTACGGTCCGCCGCTGGTGTCGTCGTATGTCCGCTATGAGGGCTGGCGCTGGCCGTACTGGTGGTGATGCCGTAGCCCGGATGGAGCGCAAGCGTAATCCGGGGCCGGACCATCCGCATCGCGTGACCGCCCGCATGGCACGAATCCCGGATGTCGCTTCGCTCATCCCGGCTACGCTCCTTTGCTAACCGCCATCCTCCGCCGCAAGCCGCACAAACTGCCGCTTCATTGCGTTGACCCTGGCGACATAGCTTGCGACGAGGTGATCGCCGCAGCGCTCGTCGGCGATCATCTGGAACTTGCGGCGCGCGTAGGCCGTGGCGGGACCGGCGCCGCAGAGATGGATGAAGGCGGCGAGATCCTGCCGCTCGCGTGCACTCGCCTTCACATCACCCGCGCGGGCGAGAACATCGGCGACATTGCGATCCAGATACACCGACGCCAGCTCGATGGCGTGGCTCGGGATTGCGCGAACATAGAGGAAGGGCGACCCGCAGCCGGCCTCCGTGACCGCGTTGCTGCGAATACAGAACCGCGCGGCGTCGGCATAGGCTGCGTCCAGCATCTGGAACAGGCCGACGGCGCTGGAGGCCGGCCGGTAGATCGCGAGCGGATTAAAACTCCATCGCCAGCGCCAGTAGGTGCGCGCGAGCGGATTGCCTGAGGTCTCGACCTGCGCCAGCGCAGCCAGCAATTCGGGCGGGATCGTCGCGGTGGCATGCTTGCGGAACAGCGGCCCGTATTGCCGCCAGGTCTCCGATGGCTCCTTGTCGAGCGCGTGGCCGACAAGGACGAACAGCTCGGTCGGCTTGCGCATGGTCTGATAGGCGATGTTCACCAGCACGACGACCGCAAGCAACATCGCCGCGCCGCTTGCGATCCGAACCATCCGCGGTGCGCGCGCGAACGTCTTTCGCATCCATCGCGCGCGTCGCCTGAGCTTGCGAAGGCGAGAGAGGAGGGGCTTGCTTCTTGCTGGCATCGGTCTTCTGGGAGTGCGTTGCGGAGGCTTTGCACCTGGTTAACGCTGTCATGAGGCCTTGAAATCCGGCTTCTTTTCCCTCTGGTCACGTCGTTTCAAGTCGCCGCTCCGTACTCCCACGGCAGCTCGCATCCTTGATGGAAATAACCCGAGGTTGTACTGTGCGCCGCAACAGGGTTAATTTTGTGTGAATGGATCGGCTGGAATGACCGTAATCGAAAGCGTGGTGTCGGCGGAAGCTGCGGAGCGGAAAATGCCGCCGGGCGTGCTGGTCGAAGGTCCCGTGGTCGAGGCCAAGTTTCGCGATTCCTACATCTCCTTCGTCATCATGATCGGCGGTTCGATCGCGGCGCTGGTCTGGGCGTTCTGGCAAGGCATCGGCTGGGTGGAGGTTTCGGTCTTCGCCGGGACGTTCGCGCTGTCCACGGTCGGAATCGGCTTCATGCATCGCTACTTCGTCCACCGCAGCTTCCGCTGCGGTCCGGTGATGCGGACGCTGTTCGCGGCCATCGCCACCATGGCGGTGCAGGGCTCGATCCTGAAATGGGTGAGCAATCATCGCCGGCATCATCTGCACTCGGACAAGCCCGGCGACGTCCACAGCCCTTACTACGACGGCGACGGCGACCCCTATGTCACCTTCGCCAAGGGGATGATGCATGCGCAAGGCGGCTGGGTGTGGGACCAGGCCACCACCGATGCCGGGTACTACGCCAAGGATATCCTGGCCGACCCGATCGCGATGTTCTTCACCAGGACGCGCTGGTACTGGTACGCGCTCTCGGCGGTGATCATTCCGGGCGCGATCGGCTACGCGTTCGGCGGCGTGCACACGATGACCGGCTGCATCCTGTTCTCAGGCCTGTTCCGCAGCTATCTCATGACCATGGCGACATCGCTGGTCAACTCGGTCTGCCACAGCGACGGCCGCTACGGCTACCGCCGCTTCGATCTCGACGACGGCACCACCAACGAGTTCGTGACCACGATCCTCACCTTCGGTGAAGGCCTGCACAACAACCATCACCGGTTTCCGCGCGACGCCTACATTTCGCACGCCTGGTACGAGATCGACATCAACGGCTTGATCATTTTGGGGCTGGGGAAGCTTGGACTCGTGCACGACATTTTCGCGGCCGGAAGCAGGACGCTTCGCTCTGGAGATTCGGAGGACGGAAAGCGTCCAGTCGCCGATACGGAAGCGATGGTCTGATGCGCGCCTGTAGCCCGGATGGAGCGTAGCGCAATCCGGGAATCCTGCCGCGAGCACCGTCCCGGATTTCGCTGCGCTCCATCCGGGCTGCGGTCCTTAACCGCCGCAAGCCGCAGAAACTGCTGCTTTCGTGAAATCCAAACATGAGTTGTGTTCGGACGGAACTCTGGCCCAATGGGGCCGTTAAGTCCGGGATCCCCGAGCGTAGCGAGATCGAAGCTCCGATCCTCGCCTGAACAAGAGCGCAGTCGCGTTATCAGCGCGGCTCGGCGCGAAGCGTGCTCCGTGCGTATCAACCGGAAACCTTCATGAACAGCCCCGATGTTCGCAATGCCATTCAGATCGACCGCGGCTCCAGCCTGGCGATCTGCAATGAAATAGGCGACCGCCTGCGGATCAAGCTTCGGGGCGAGCACGACCCATTGCCGCAACATTTGACGGCCCTGGTCGACCGGATTGCGCAGATCAGCAGCCATTCGAACCAGGCGACGCTCGTGATGACCTCCAGATCGGATCCAGCATGCTAGATTTTTCGAATGCATCTTTTACGCCTGAAACCATCGGCATCATGAAAACTGCGCTGGACACGGCGGTTGCGTCACTGCCGGCCCCGGTCAGCTCTGCGCATGTCAAGTCGATCGCGGAAACAATCCTTCGCACGGCGAAGGAGGGCGAGCGAGACCCCGCTGTCCTGGAGCGCATGGCGTTGATGGAGCTTCAGATCTCGCCGCGTGATTGATGCCGGTCCGCGAGCTTGTGTGCCGGTGCAGAAGTGCTCGAATTGCCCTGCGGGCTCACCAATCCGGATCGCCGTAGTAGGGATCGAGCATATAGGGCGGGGGCATCCAGGGCCCTCGCGACGGTCGGGGCCGCCGCGGTGCGGCCGCTTGCACATGCGGCCGTGCAGGCGCAGCGGTCTCGTTGGTGATCACGCTCCGCGCGGCGGGTTTCGCGGACGCAGGTGCGGATGAAGATGCGGATGACGTGGTCAGCTCCTTTTGCAGGGCCTGGACCTGGGCGGCGAGGCGTGCATTGGCCGCCGCATCCTTTTCCTGCGCCGCCTTGAGCTGTTGAATGGTGTCGGCCTGCTCGCGCAGCGTCTGCTCGTTGCGGCTTTTCATTTGCTCGAGCTTTCCGTTCATGCTCGCGAGCTCGCTGGTGATGGACTTGAGCGATTGCGCGAGATCGGACGACGACGGGTCAGGCGCTGTGGCGCCAGGTCTTGGCGCGTCGGATCTTGAAGTGTCGAACCCTGCATTGCTCTCGGTGTCCTTGCCGGCCGGCGGCGCGGGCACCGTGCCGGGCTCATCCGCGGCGGCCAATTGCACGGCCGGCGGTTGCGCCGGAGTTTCAACCGCGGACGCTGGCGGAGGCTCAGTCGCGGCCGGCGGCGGAGCCCATCGCGCCATGATCGATTTGGTCATCGACCTGGCCTGATCGCTATATTGCGAAGCGAAGGCGGCACCGAGAATCCCGATCGCCAGCACGAGGCCGACCAGAGCGCGCAGCATGGGCCGGTCTCCCATCAGGCCTTGGTTGCGAACCTTGCTATCCGGCACGGGCGCCGCGGCGTTGGGGGCCTTGTCCTCGGGAGCCTTGTCCTTGGGAGTCGCGACAGCCTCTGTACCGGCGCTTGCTCGCGAGGCCCGTGGGCTTTCGCTGCCGCGTTCCATTCCGGAAACCAGCCGGTCCAGCCGCGCCAGGTCTTGCTCTGCGCTCTTGATCCGGTCGTAGGCCCGCGCCAGCCCGCCATCGGCTCGCCCTGCGTCCGGCTTGGGGGCGTCAGGCTTGGGCGCGTCTGGCTTGTGGTCGTCAGGTTTGGGGTCGTTCGTCTCGGGCACCGATGCGCTCTCGATCCAGTCGGGCGTCAATGGGAGTGCGGCAGTCTGATCGTTGGAACGATAGGTCTCGCCGCCATCCAACACAACGCGCGTGCGAAGGAGAAATTATGGCGGGCTTAGGGGGACGGATGGACCGCGGGGGTATGCAACGGGCGCCCTTGATCTGGATCAAGCATGCAGCGCCCGGCCGTCGCCACCGTGCAGACATTCATCGGAAGGAACACATGGTTCAGACAAGAGCGATCATCCTTGGTGCCTTCGCGGCCCTGCTGCTGGCCGTGCCGGCCAAGGCCCAGGTGCTGGTCGACGTTTCCAAGATCAGCTGCGACCAGTACATCACCCAGCGCATTACCCACATGCAGACCGTGAACGTCTGGCTCGCCGGGTTCTACGCCGGCCGCCGCAACAATCCCGTTGTGGACACGCAAGCGCTGAACAAGAACGGCAACAAGCTCTCACGCTTCTGCGAGTCGCATCGCGAGATGCCGCTGCTGGACGCGGTCGAGGCCAATACGAAGTAGGAGCCGAGGGGGGCGCGGGCGTTTGCGGTCGTGTCCGGCCTGACCATATCGCGCATTACGGCGACGCGCATGGAATTTACATCGACGGGTGAAGTGCACTGTCACCGTCATCGCCGGCCATCAATAGCGGCCGCCGTGGCCCTTTTGCTGCGTGATCCAGTCCGACAATGTTTTCGGTGTCGAACCCACGGTCCGGCCCGGTGATGCCTTCGGATTGTCGCGAACGCCCTTCGTCGGACGGGTGCGCGGCGCTTCCGTTCCGTTGATGCTCTTCGAGCCAGCCATAGATGCTTCCGCGGCTTCCTTCTCGAGGCGCAGCTGTTTCAATCGCGCCATCTTGAGGCGCTCTGCCTCGACTGCGGGTCCTTCGGACAGCAGCGGCCTGTGTTGAGCGACCTCCGCCGGGACGATGACACCGATAATGGTTGTCTCGCCGAGCGCCTTGCAGGCCTCTAACCGATGCAGTCCCTCGACCAGAACGAGGCGGTCTCCGTCGAGTCGGACGGAAATGGGTTCCTGTTGTCCGATGTCCAGCATACTTTCAGCGATCTCCCCGACGATCTCGGGCTTGATGGCTTTCTTCTGCTTCGTGGGAACGAAGATCTTCTCGATCGGGAAGCTTTCCGGTTTGGGCATAATTTGACTCCCGCTTCTACCGGGCCCGTCGGAACCGATACCGGCGGTGGTCGGAGTTTAGGAGGGAAGGGCTCGACCGCAAAGGTAATTTCGGGGGCATCGATCGCCGAATGATGGGTTTCGCAAGAGCTCTACCCATCCTACGAGCTGTCGCCGCCATTTCCGATGCTCCTTAAGTTATCTTCTTTGACGCGATATCAATTACGAGATCAAAGACCTTCTGCGGGTCATCCGTGATCGTTATGACGGGCGACACAAGTGCGTCGCTTGAAAGCCGGTTTGCGAAGCTACCGGAGTAGACGATGATTGGAATATTCGGATGACTCGACTTGATGTTATCGATGGTCTTCAAGCCGGCGTTCTTATCGGCGGCCCTCATTCCGCTGCCGTCTCGCCCGATGTCTGTAATGACTACGTCAAACAGTCCTGCGGTTGCAAAAGATGCAGATATACCGGCATCGCTGTCGATACAAACGACGATCATCCCAAGGGTCTGAAACGCATATTGTAGGCCAATATTGTTCTGCGGATGATCGTCGATCCACAAAACTTTCATGCGTGTTTCCGGTGGCTGCAAATTCTGAGACATCAGCTTTGATGTCGCGTTTTTTGCCTCGGGACTGGTAGGATCTCGTCGCGAAATCGTACTTGCTTCCCCAGGTTTGGCTGCAAGTTGTTGCGATAATCCATTTTGAACTTGTTGCGCGACCAACTTGAAAGTGAGCCCGTCCTTACCGGCAGAAATCTCGACGGATTGCTTGTCTCGCATGAAAGCATTCACGAACGTCTGGATTGCGTTCATGTTGGTGTGCTGGACGGCCATATAGATCAGGATTAGCAACGTCGCCGGCCAAGCCAATCCTATGAGTAACGTAACAAGCGATGACCAAACGTCAGATATCAACTTGTTGCGGACGGGGATCGTGGCCGACGGATCAGCGGCAGGCTCTTTTGCGGCGCCTGCGTTTTCCTGAGGTGCGAGAGGATTCGGATCATCTGGCATGTCTAATCAATCAAAAGAGTAAAGGGTAACAATAGTCTCATCTTATAATTGTGAAATTTTATTCACATCTCCGTTGGTTGTCTAGCGGGTTGTCGCTAGCCCATAGGATGGGTTGATCCGTTGCGAAACCATCGCTTTGCCGAACGACTGACGATGGGTATCGCTTCGCTCCACCCATCCTACGGGCTAATCACGCTTCATCATGTGAACGGCGTCGTTTGCGGCCACTTTATCAATAATAGCGCAAAGAATTTCGTGGAGACGCCGACCGTCCGAGTAATCCGCAGGCGCGATGAAGTCGGCTCGTTTGTCGTGGATGAGCTTTTCTGCACGGGCTTTCTTAGTTGTGCTGCCGGGTTGATAGACTGCGATCGAATGGCCGCCTTGTTCTCTAACGAGTCGCATGCATGGAATATCGGTCTCTCCGTCGCCAACGAAGACAATATTCCTGAAAGGGATCGGCCGATCTTCATGAGGGACGAAGTCGTTGATAAGGACGTTGTCGTGTACGCTGAGAGAGCCTTTGTTGATTCTGAACAGATACTGCGTTTTTGTGGTGTAGTTTATTGCTAAAGCCGGCCACTTGGCGGCGCCGTTTGCGTCGTAAGCAAACGAAGAAGCGAACACTCTCGTGAATTTTTTTCCGATCTTCGTTGCCTCAATCATCTCTTTAATGCCAGACGAAATGATAAAGTGCTGCAGCTTGACGTGTCGCTCTTTGGCATAGGCGTCAACGTGGCCGAACCACTCATTGACGCCCCGGAATAGTTTAACTGTCTTTCCATGCTCTGCGAAGTCTCGCTTACGCACTGGGACGTCTTCGGCGGCCGCGCGCTCAAGCATGAAGGTCATATATGAGAGGACTTCATCCGCTTCGTGTTTCTGGGCGCGAGCTTTATTCTTCTGCCAAAAGTCTGCCTTCTTCATTCCTATCGCAGGAATAAAGCTATTCTCTTGGATATTGCCTGACGCGAGTGTGCCATCGAAGTCATAGGCGATTGCCATCGGGATCAGTTTTCTAGTCATCGATCACCACCAGCTTCGTTAAGCGTCAACGGTTCCAAAAAAGAAGCCCCGCCGTCGCCGGCGGGGCTTCTCGTCGATGCCTCCGGGAGGATGGCACGACAACCATCCTCCGCCCGGCGCTAGCTGCACCCCGTCGTGCTTCCACACGTGTCGCACTTCATGCACGTCCCATTCCGCACCAGCGTGAAGTTGCCGCACTCGCTGCACATCTCGCCTTCGTAGCCCTTGGCTTTCGCTTCCGCGCGGCGCTCGGCCTTGCTGGGCACTGCGACTTGCGCGCTGCCGGCCTTGCTCCACTGCAGGGCCTCGAGCTTCTCGGTCGGCGAGAGGTCGTGGGCCACTTCCTGCTTCAGCGCGACCGCGCCTTCCAGGACGTCGCCGGCACGGCCTGCACCGTGGGAGGCGAGCGAGGTGACCTTGCTGCCGCCTGATGGTGCGCTGTCGTTGCCCTGGGCGACCGCGGTCGAGCCGCCGCGCATCACCACGAGGTTGTCGGTGCGGGAGCGGGTGAGGCCGCGCGACACCAGCTTGGACGCGCCGTGGCTGTGATCGCCCGGCTCCTTGCCTTCCTCGACGCCCTTGCCGAGCACGTCGAACCCGGTCTCGCTGGGATCGACATGGGCGAGGTCGAAGCGGCTGAGATAGCTCACCGCCAGCTCGCGGAAGACGTAGTCGAGGATCGAGGTCGCGTATTTGATGCTGTCGTTGCCCTGCACGGGGCCCGCCGGCTCGAAGCGGGTGAAGGTGAAGGCGTCGACATATTCGTCGAGCGGCACGCCGTACTGGAGACCGAGCGACACCGCGATGGCGAAGTTGTTGATGAAGGAGCGCAGTGCGGCGCCTTCCTTGTGCATGTCGATGAAGATCTCGCCGATGCGGCCGTCGTCATATTCGCCGGTGCGCAGATAGACCTTGTGGCCGCCGACGACCGCCTTCTGGGTGTAGCCCTTGCGGCGATCCGGCATCTTCTCGCGCTCGCGCATCACGATGATGCGCTCGACCAGCTTCTCGACGATCTTTTCCGAGACCTGGGCGGTGCGTGCCGCCATCGGCTTGTCGTAGAGATGCTCGATCGCATCGTCCTCGTCCTCATCGTCGGCGATGAGCTGCGAGTTGAGCGGCTGGCTGAGCTTGGAGCCGTCGCGATAGAGCGCGTTGGCCTTCAGCGCCAGCTTCCACGACAGCATGTAGGCGGACTTGCAGTCCTCCACGGTGGCGTCGTTCGGCATGTTGATGGTCTTGGAGATCGCACCCGAGATGAAGGGCTGCGCCGCCGACATCATGCGGATGTGGCTCTCGACCGAGAGATAGCGCTTGCCGACCTTGCCGCAAGGATTGGCGCAGTCGAACACCGGATAGTGCTCGGCCTTGAGGTGCGGGGCACCTTCCACCGTCATCGCGCCGCAGATGTGGACGTTGGCCGCCTCGATCTCGCGTTTTGTAAATCCGACCGCCTGAAGGAGGTCGAAGCCCGGCGCGGCAATGGCTTCAGCTCCGATGCCGAGCTGGTCGCGGATGAAATCCTCGCCAAAAGTCCATTTGTTGAAGGCGAACTTGATGTCGAAGGCGGTCGGCAGCGCCTTCTCGACCTTGGCGATGGCCTCATCGGTGAAGCCCTTGGCCTTCAGCGTCGAGGCGTTGATGCCGGGCGCGTTGGAGAGCGAGCCGTGGCCGACGGCGTAGGCCTCGATCTCCGCGATCTCGCTCTCGCGATAGCCGAGCGCGCGAAGTGCCGCCGGGACCGCGCGGTTGATGATCTTGAAGTAGCCGCCGCCGGCGAGCTTCTTGAATTTCACCAGCGCGAAATCAGGCTCGATGCCGGTGGTGTCGCAATCCATCACGAGGCCGATCGTGCCGGTCGGCGCGATCACCGTGGTCTGGGCGTTGCGATAGCCGTGCTTCTCGCCGAGCTCGAGCGCCGCATCCCAGGCGGCCTGCGCATGGGTGACGAGGTCGGTCTGCGGGCACGACACCAGGTCCATCGGCACGGGATTGACGCTCAGCGCCTCGTAGCCGTTGGACTGGCCATGGGCGGCGCGGCGGTGGTTGCGGATCACGCGCAGCATGTGCGCGGCGTTCTTCTTGTAGCCGGGGAAGGTGCCGAGCTCGGACGCCATCTCGGCCGAGGTCTTGTAGGTGATGCCGGTCATGATCGCGGTCAGCGCGCCGGCGATGGCGCGGCCTTCCTTGCTGTCATAGGACAGGCCCATGGTCATCAGGAGGCCGCCGATATTGGCGTAGCCGAGGCCGAGCGTGCGGAACTCGTAGGAGAGCTCGGCAATCGACTTCGACGGGAACTGCGCCATCATCACCGAGATTTCGAGCACGACGGTCCAGAGCCGGCAGAGATGCTCGTAGCCCTCGACATCGAAACGCTTGGAGGGGATGTCGTAGAACGTCAGCAGATTGGCGGAGGCGAGGTTGCACGCCGTGTCGTCCAGGAACATGTATTCCGAGCACGGATTGGAGGCGCGGATGTCGCCGGACGCCTTGCAGGTGTGCCAGTCGTTCATGGTGGTGTTGAAGTGCAGGCCCGGGTCGGCCGACGCCCAGGCGGCGTAACCAATTTTTTCCCAGAGGTCGCGCGCCTTCAGCGTCTTGGTGATCTTCTTCGTGGTACGGCCCACGAGATTCCAGTCGCCGTCGGTCTCGACCGCGCGCAGGAAGTCGTCCTTCAGCGAGACCGAGTTGTTGGAGTTCTGGCCGGATACCGTGAGATAGGCTTCCGAATCCCAATCGGTGTCGTAGACGTCGAACTGGATGTCCTTGTAGCCTTGCTTGGCGAACTGGATGACGCGCTTGATGTAATTGTCGGGCACGAGGCTGCGGCGCGCGAGCTTGATCTCGCGGCGGAGCGCCGGGTTCTTCTCCGGATCGAAGCAATCGTCGCCCGAGCCTTCGCAATTGACGCAGGCCTTCAGCACGGCCTTGAGGTGCTTCTGGTTGATCTTGGATCCGGTGACGAGAGCCGCGACCTTCTGCTCCTCCTTCACCTTCCAGTCGATATAGGTCTCGATGTCGGGGTGATCGACGTCGACCACGACCATCTTGGCGGCGCGGCGCGTGGTGCCGCCCGACTTGATCGCGCCCGCGGCGCGGTCGCCGATCTTGAGGAAGCTCATCAGGCCGGACGAGCGGCCGCCGCCGGAGAGGCGCTCGCCTTCGCCGCGCAGGCGCGAGAAGTTGGAGCCGGTGCCGGAGCCGTATTTGAACAGGCGGGCTTCGCGGACCCAGAGGTCCATGATGCCGCCCTCGTTGACGAGGTCGTCACCGACGCCCTGGATGAAGCAGGCGTGCGGCTGCGGATGCTCGTAGGAGGATTTCGAGCGGGTCAGCTTGCCGGTGAAGGGGTCGACGTAATAATGGCCCTGGCCGGGGCCGTCGATGCCGTAGGCCCAGTGCAGGCCGGTGTTGAACCATTGCGGCGAGTTCGGCGCGACCATCTGCATGGTCAGCATGTAGCGGAGCTCGTCGTAGAAGGTCTGGGCGTCCTCGTCGGAGGAGAAATAGTTGCCCTTCCAGCCCCAATAGGTCCAGCAGCCGGCGAGGCGGTCGAACACCTGCTTGGCCGAGAGCTCGCTGACGAAGCGCTCTTTCTCGGGCAGGAGGGCGAGCGCCTCGGTGTCGGGCACGGAGCGCCACAGGAAGGAGGGGACGGACTCTTCCTCGACCTTCTTCAGGCGCGTGGCAACGCCGGCCTTGCGAAAATACTTCTGGGCGAGGACGTCGGAGGCGACCTGAGACCACGCGGTCGGCACCTCGACATTGTCGAGCTTGAACACGACCGAGCCGTCGGGATTCCTGATCTCCGACGTGGTCAGCCGGAACTCGATGCCGGCGTAAGGTGACTGTCCCGAAGTGGTGTGGCGCCGCTCAATCCGCATGGTCTTGCCCCGTCCTATCTTTGACCGGACCGCCTCCGTTCAGGCGTGCCGGGTCATCATTTCATTTTGCGGTGCTTGAGGGCGGTCGGGCCCCTTGGCATCGCAGCTCAGCCGGTAGACCCGGCCCATTTTCTCCCGACGCGATTGCTCGATGCGCGCACCGATCATCCGCCGGCACGTCCAGACCCATCCGCCCCAAAGGGATGAGCCCGACATGCGTTCAACGCCCCACAACGTCACGTCTTCAACCATTGCCATCCGAGCCTGTTTCCAGCCCGTTCAGGCGCCCGAAAAGTCCGCTCGCCGGGCAGACAAGCCCGTATCCCGCTGCCTTTGTCTGGCTTGGCGGAGTGCTGTTTTGCAGACCCTTTGGGGGAGTGCCGGCGGGACGCAAACACACTCGCGCCGAACGGATCGAAAACTAGGACTCTCCATTGCGCCCGTCAAGAACTAGTGCGAGTTCCTGAATCAAATACTAAATATGGTGGATTGTGGGGGATAACAGGGGGCAGGCCCGCGCCTGTTGTTGAGCCAAGTATCAGTGAGTCCTCAGGGATTCCCAACCGAAAAAATTTGCATCTTGTGGCCCTCGCGAGGCTTCACCCCGCTGTTCACAGGGCAGGTATATTTTTGAATCGCGGGCTTGCCTCCGGGGGACTCACGTAGGGCTACGGAAGGTGAGGGCAGGCATGCCCGCCGGGGTGGTGGTGGGAGGCGCGAATCCGCGCCAAGCTCGGTCAAATTTTGCCGGACTACCCACATGCTTGATTCGACTCGGCCGGTGCTGCGACCGCGCATCGCTCCGGCCGGCCTGATGTTCCTCGCCATCACCTCGGTGGGCTGGGGCTTCAACTGGCCGGTGACGAAATTCCTGCTCTCCGAGCTGCCGCCGCTGACTTTGCGCGGGGTGACGGGCGTGCTCGGCGCGGTGCTGCTGGCGGCGCTGGCGCTGATCCGCGCTGACAGCCTCAGTGTCCCGCGCGAGATCTGGCCGCGGCTTGCGACCGCCGCGCTCCTCAACGTCACCGGCTGGATGGTGCTGATGGGCCTGGCGCTGCTGTGGCTGCCGGCGAGCGAAGCCGCGCTGATCGCCTACACCATGCCGGTCTGGGCCTCGCTGATCGCCTGGCCGGCGCTCGGCGAGCGGCCGACCTTGTTGCGCACCATCGCGCTGGTGATGGCTTTTGCCGGCCTCGCCTCGATCATGGGCGGCAACGGCTTTGCCGCCACTGCGGACAAGCTGCCGGGCATCATCATGGCGCTGTGCGGCGCGCTCGGCTTCGCGCTCGGCACGGTGTTTTCGAAGAAGTACCCGATCCGCCTGCCGCCGATCACGGCCGCGGCCTGGCAGATCGGGATCGGCTGCCTGCCGATCACGATCATCGGTCTCGCTATCGAGACCACGCATCTGGAGCTGGTGACGCCGGTCGGATGGTGGCTGCTGGTCTATTCGACCGTGGTGCAGTTCTGCATCGCCTATGTCAGCTGGTTCGCAGCCCTTGCGCGCCTGCCGGCCTCCGTCGCCGCGATCGGGACCATGGCGGTGCCTGTGATCGGCGTCGTGGCCTCCGCGATCGCGCTCCACGAACCGCTGGGAGCAGGGCAGATCGCCGCGCTGATTTTCACGCTGGCGGCGGTGGTGCTGGCGACGCGGTAGGGGGCTGGCCGCTCGATGTCTGGTTGCCTATCGCGCCGCGGGCGCCGGAGCGGCGTCGACAAAGCCAACGACTGACTTGAAGCGACCGTCATCGGCAATCAAGGCAAAGTCGGTGCCTTTGATGTAGAGCGGAGCATCCGCAGTGCCGCCCGCGACCCAAGAGAACCGCACATGATCATGATGAGTTTCAATCCCGCTCGCGAGATTGAGCCGATAGCCCGGGAACTGCCCCTGGGCCTTGGCGATCATGCCGTCGATGGACTCATGTCCACGCCCATCACGAACCCTATCGACATAGGTACCGTCGTCAGTCCACGTCGCCGCTATGAGATCGCGACGTTGCTTCGTGTCCTGCTCGTTCCATGCTGCCAGATATCGCACGACGATGTCATTGACGTTGACCACTCTGTTTCTCCCCTCGGCTGCAAGCATACCTGATGAAAAGCGCGCGCCCAATGCAGTCAACGCGGTTGCGACCAGAACATTTCGCCTGTTCATTCTATTCTCCTTGAGACCCTTCGAAGCCAATTCGCGGCGGGATCCTCACGTCGCCGGCAAGATGCGTGTTACCTCGGAGGGTGTCGATGACCTCGGAAGTCAAAATACTTTTCGGGGTGGGAGTATATTTGAGAGAACAGTGGTCACGTGATCGGTGCTTCCTCCCTGGAGCGCCTCTGTAACCGTCAGCGAGAGCATCACCGGGTGTTTTCTTGAAAGCGGCGGTTCTAAATAGATGGCCATCTGCATCGCATGCGGACCAGGCCGATCGATCAGCCAACTCTGGACGCGAGCGGAGCGCCGCTGGCCGACAGTTTGGCGTCACTGGCCATGTCTTTCACAATGGCGATTGTGGCCTCGTCGGCCGGAAACAACATTTCGAGGGCAAGCTCCGACAGTGTGATGTCGGCGGGGGCGCCGAAAACCGTTGTGGTGTTCAGGAACGAGACTCTGCCGAACTTGGTCTGAACACGAAGTGGCGTCACATACCGCTGAGGGCCCTCACTTGATGCAAGCGCCACGGCACCCTTGGGGGCCGGATAGGACAACACCTCGCTCAGCAGCGCCTGAATAACGGAATCCGCTCTTGCCTCAATCTGCTGCTTCAGCACCGTGATGGTGTGGGCGCGCCACTCGACGAAATTGTCGATACGCGGCCCCATCCCGTCTGGATGCAGGACGAGGCGCACGGCGTTGACGGGACTGCGAAGCAACTCCGGAGAACATCCCTCATATAGTTGCGGCAGCGCCGCATTCGACAGAACGACGTTCCAGTGTCGGTCCAACACATAGGCCGGATAAGGAAGATGGACCCGTAGGATCTGCTCCATCGCGGACGTGGCAGACGACATCTCTTCGAGACACCGCTCGGCGAACTCGGGCGCAAACCCTGCGGCCAACAGAAGCGTGTTTTGATCCCGTAACGACAATTTCAACTGCTCACCCAGGCGCAGGACCATTTCCTTGCTCGGATGAGAGCGACCGGTCTCGAGATAGGACAGGTGCCGCGTCGAGCTGTTTGCGGCCAGCGCCAGCGTCGTCTGCGACATACCCCGGCTGGCGCGCCACCTCCGTAGCAATACGCCAAATTCAACTGCGCGAACGGCCATGTTTCACCTTATCAACTGCCACCCCCGCCAGACTATTACCTCTCACGTCAAATTCGCACCGGAGGTCCGTGCTTTTTTTACTTGCGACGTTATCGACCGACCGCGGTCGCGTGAGGCACCCTTCCGCGTGCGCTAACGAGGGCGCGAGCCGTGAAGCGGCGCTAGCGTCGTTATTTCAAGGAGATGACTATGGAAAGCCCAAGCAGTCTGGCCGACCGCTACGTCGCCGTCTGGAACGAAACCGATGCAGAGCGGCGCACAAGCCAAATCGCGGAACTATGGGTCACCCGGGGCCGGCACTATGTGGGCGATCGCGAGGTCGAAGGGTACGAGGCGCTCGAGAGACGAGTGCGTGAGTCTCATGAGAAGAACGTCAGGGATAATGCCAACCGATTTCGGGCCGCTGACGATGCTCGCCGGGTGCACGACGCCGTGGTCTTTCACTGGGAAATGCTTCCCGCCAAGGGCGACACCATTCTGGCCCGCGGGCTCGAGTTTCTCATCGTGGATGGCAGCGGAAAGATCGTGGCGGACTATCAGTTCTTTCCGGCTTGAGGCCGACGGATCGTCCTGCGGCGGGCCATCGTCCACCCAGCAAGTTCCGCCAAGCAAACACCGAGGCAATCATCGTGCCCGTCACCTATGTCATCAAATTCAACGTCGTGCCCGAGCAACGCTCGAATTTTCTACAACTGCTCGGGACGGTCCTCGATGCGATGAGAGATGAGCCGACCTTTCACCAAGCGGTCCTGCATCGCGATACGGCCTCCGAGTATCGCTTCATGCTCTACGAGACGTGGGAGAGCCATGAAGAGGTCTTGAACGTTCAGATCAAGCGGCCATATCGGGACGCTTGGCACCATGCGCTTCCCGAATTGCTCGCGTCGGACCGCGAAATCGAGATCTGGGAGCCCCTACGGAGCGACCATCGCTGACGTTTTCTGAGCGCAGCCCGGTCTGGTGTTTGCAGGCACCGAACGTGCCCCTCATCGGCTTACAGCATTGAGTCAACTGAGGTCATGTTCCCAGGCGAGAGTGGCCCCGGCGTTCGGCTCGGCGCCGGGCCAAGAGCAAATCAGGAACTCGTCCAAGCGTTGCGGATTAGCTCTGTCGGGCGGACTGAGTTCCTCCAGCGAGACGGTGATGGCGAGCGAGCGCAATACATTCCTCGGCGTCGCAGCGTGCGACCTTGCCCTGCCTGTTCCCCTTGCTCTTGGCGAAGCCGACATCGTCATCTTCGCAGCTGCCGATGCCACACCGCATTTGGAGGGCCGGACCAGCCATGCCGCGAATGGCCCAACGGCCATTCGCAATGCTTTGCGCGTTTACCAGACCTGACCTTGTCAGGTGGGATTTCGACCAGGACGGAATCCTGCTCGACCCGGAGCAAATCCGGGTCATCGATGGCGGCGATCTTCCGACGTCACCCGATGCTCCCGAGGAAAACCGGAATACAATCAGGAGAGCCACCAAAAAGATCCTGACGTCCGGCGCGGTACCTATGCTGCTGGGCGGAGATGATTCCGTCCCCATACCGTTTTTCGAGGCGTTCGAAGATATCGGCAGGCTGACCATCCTGCAGATCGACGCGCATCTGGATTGGAAGGACCGGCGCGACGGCTCAGCACATACTTTTTCCAGCACGATGCGGCGCGCCAGCGAGTTGCCTTGGGTCGAACGGATTGTGCAGGTCGGTTTACGGGGGATCGGCGGCTCGGGGCCGCAGGAGCTCAGTTGCGCGCGGAACTGGGGCTCCAGGATTTTTACAGCACGAGACGTTAGGAGCCGGGGCGTTCATGCCGTCCTTAGTGCCGTCGAGGAAAACGCGAATTGCCTGATCACGATCGACTGTGACGGCCTCGATCCGTCCGTCATTCCCGGCGTGCTTCTGCCGCAACCCGGCGGCCTGTCCTATTTCGACGTCATAGACCTGATCGCGGGCGTCGCCTCGAAGGCCAGAATTGTCGGTCTCGATCTGGTGGAATTGGTGCCGGAGCGTGACGTGCAGAATATCGGGGCGATCTGCGCAGCGCGGATCATCTGCAACGCCATTGGACATATCGCCAAGCAGAAGCGCTAGCCGGCCGGCCTGTCTCCCAGCGCCTTCCGGATCATCTCGGCGAGCTGGTTGCGGCGGTAGGGTTTTGTCAGGAGCATGACGCCGTCGTCGAGCTTGCCGTGGTGGACGATGGCGTTGTCGGTGTAGCCGGAGGTGTAGAGCACCTTCACCCCGGGGCGGATCGTCGCCACCTTGTCGGCGAGATCGCGTCCGCTCATGCCGCCGGGAATGACGACGTCGGTGAACAGCAGGTCGAACGGCTGGCCGGCCTGGATCAATTCGAGCGCGGCCTTGCCGTCGGGCGCGGCGACGGTCTGGTAACCGAGGCTCTGGAGCTGCACGGTGACGAAGTTGCGCACCAGCGGGTCATCCTCGACCACGAAAATGGTCTCGGCGCCGCCTTCCGCCTGCGGCGTCGTGGTGGGGGCCACCTCGGCCATGCCTTCGCCCGGCGGCAGATAGAGCTTGATCGTGGTGCCGTGGCCTTCCTCGCTGTAGATCTTGATGTGGCCGCCGGACTGCTTGACGAACCCGTAGACCATGGAGAGGCCGAGGCCGCTTCCTTTGCCGACCTCCTTGGTGGTGAAGAACGGCTCGAACGCCTGCTGCTGCACCTCGGCCGGCATGCCGGTGCCGGTGTCGCTGACGGCGAGCATCACGTAAGTGCCGGGCCTCACGTCGGGATTGTTTTGCGCATAGGCCTGGTCGAGCACGACGCGGTGGGCCTCGAGCAGCAGCTTGCCGCCGTTCGGCATGGCGTCGCGGGCGTTGATCGCCATGTTGAGCAGGGCATTGGTGAGGCGGGACGGATCGATGTGCGCGGTCATCTGCCCCTGTTCGAGCACGGTCTCGATCTCGATCTGCTCGCCGAGGGTAGGACGCAGGAGTTTCGCGATGTCCGCGACCGCGGCGTTGATCTCGACGTTGCGCGGCTGCAGCGGCTGCCTGCGCGCGAAGGCGAGCAGATGCTGGATCAGTTCGGCGCAGCGTTCGGCGGCCTCGTCGATCAGGCGCGCCACGCGCTGGAGCTCAGGCTGCTGCTTCAGGCTTGCCACCAGCGTCTCGGTATTGCCGGAGATCACGGTCAGCATGTTGTTGAAGTCGTGCGCGACGCCGCCGGTGAGCTTGCCGATCGCATCCAGCTTCTGCGACTGGTACAATTGCCGCTCGGTCTCGCGCGAAATGGTCGCGTCGTGATAGACCAGCACCGCGCCGGAGACTTTGCCTTGCCCGTCCAGCATCGGCCGGCCGCTGATCATGAGATGGCGGGAAGGACTGCCGCTGTGCGGGCGGACGATCATCTCCATGTTCTCGAACGGTTCGCCGCGCAGCACGCGTGCCGACGGCAGCTGGTCGGGCTTGAGCGGGGTGACGCCGTCGCCGTGAAGCACGCTGGACATCGCCCGCAGATTGCGCAGGTTCATGCCGGTCCGGTGCAGCAGCATGCGCTCGGCGGCCGGATTGGACAGAAGGACATTGCCCTCGGCATCGATGACCAGCACTGCCTCCGCCATGCTGTGAAAGGTGCTCTGGAGCACGTTGACCGAGAGGCGCAGCTCGTCATGCGCGGTGACCAGATGGTCCGTACGCTCGGCCACCGCGGCCTCGAGCTGATGCTTGGCGGCCGTGGTTTCCAATAGCGTGCTCTTGAGGGCGCCCTCAGTGCGCCGGCTCTCGCGCATCATCATCACGACCAGCAGCAGGATCACCAGCGCGCCGGCGACGTCGATGCCGAGCAGCACGATGCCGGTGCGGCGCGAATCCTGGGAGCGCGCCGCGAGCAATCGTTCTTCCTCGGCGCTCAAATGATCGAAATTGCCCATCACCGTGTCCATGAGACCACGGCCCTCGCCCTTGCCCTGGAGCGCGGCAATGCCGGCCTGATCGTTTCCGGCGCGCAGGCGCATCACTTCGGCGGCGATCTCGATCCGGCGCAGCGCCAGCGGCTCGGTGCCCTCGAGCAGCGCGACATGTTCGGGAGTGTCGCGCACGCTGCGCTTGAGGTCGGCGAGTGCCGGTGCGATCCGGGCGTGCACCGCCTGGAATTCCTCGCTGAAGCTCGGGTTGCGATAGATCTCGTAGCCGCGTGCGGCGCTCTCGGCACTGCGCATCAGCACGCGCAGGTCGGAGATCTTCTTGAGCACCTGGACGGTGTGATTGACCCAGGCCGCGTCGGACCGCGACTTGACGTCGAGGCCGATAGAGGCTGCGGTGATGATCAGGAGGATGGCAAGTCCAGCACCGAGAATGACGCGCTGCGTTGGGATCAAGGGGCTTCTTTCTTGTCCTTCGGCTGCGAGCCATCGCCCGGCGCGGCGATGCATTCCCGGATCGTGGTCAGCAGCGCGTCCGGCGTGAACGGCTTGCGCAGGCAGCGGGTCGCGCCGAGCTCCAGCGCCATCCGGAGGAAGTCGGGAGAGGGCGAGGCGGATGAGGCGAAGGCGTAGCCGGACATCGCGATCAGCGGAACCGCCGGCGCGCGCTCGTGAAAGATGCGAATGGACTCGAAGCCGCGCATATGCGGCATGAAGATGTCGACCAGCATCACGTCGAAACTCTGGGTTTCGAGCGCAGCCAAACCCGTTTCTCCGCCGTCAGTCAACGTGACGTCGAAGCCCTGACGTTGGAGGAGGACCTCGATGGTCGCACCGACCATCGGATCGTCATCGACCACGAGAATACGCGGCATGACACTTCCCAGTCATCGAAGTCCCCATAGCCAAGTTGATACAGGTGAATCGCGCGTCGGGTCAATTTGGGATTGGATAAGGGTAGGTATGCACGGTGCGGTGAATAAAGGTCCGCTCGCATCGGTTGTACGCGCCAATCGCCGATGGCGAACACGAGGCGAGCGAAACAGGTGAGGCGCCCGCATGCGAAAAAGGCGCCGCATCGCTGCGACGCCTTCTTCTTCAAGTGTTGCAGGTCGGCTTACGGGCAGGGATGACGCTGGCCGTCATAGCCGAGATAGGTGCCGGACGCCGGATCGTAGGACTTGTAGCGCTGCGCACAGTAGCCCGCGGAGTCGCCGCCGCTATCGGGGACCACGGCGACTGACGGCTCATCATAATAGCTGTCGTCGCCATAGTAATAGGGGTCGTTGTAATAGCCGCCGCCGTAATAGGCGTACGATCCGAGGCCGCCGATCGCAGCACCCGCGGCAACACCAGGCCAGAAGCCGCCGCCGTGACGATGATGCCAGTGACGACCGCTCCAATTGCCGCTACCGCCCTGCCAGTTGCCCGCAGTCGCGACGCTGCGTGTACCGCCGAAGGACGGCGAGAAGGCCTGTCGGCTCGCGCCGCCTACGAAGCTGCCACCGCTGGGACGTACCGCTGAGCCGGCGGCGAAATTGCCACCGCCGCCGTCGATCCTCGCGCCGCCGAAATTGCCGCCGCCCATGCGGGCGCCGCCACCGCCAAAGTGAGCCCCGCCACCACCGAAGTGAGCGCCGCCGCCACCGCCGCCGAAGTGGGCACCGCCACCTCCGCCGAAATGGCCACCGCCGCCCCCGCCATGTCCGCCGCGACCTTGCGCAAAGCTTGGCGTCGCCAACGGGAGAACCAGCGCCACGGCCGCAGCCGCGCTCAAGACTTTCAGACTTTTCATGATCAAAACTCCTTTTCCCGGAAGCAAACCCCATGAATGGGCTGGAGTTCCTGGGATCACGGGGGTTTGCGTGCGAGGACAGGCTCTCATGGCGACGCTGTATCCGGCATGAACGGATCGCGTCCGATTTGCGGCAGCGTTCCGTGCCGGTAGACGCATCCGCAGCGGGGCAGCGCCGCCCGCGCCGAACTGGACATTTCGCCGTCCGGATGGCATCAGGACCCGACGAAGCAGGGCCCTTGCCGCATGAAACAATTCTTCCTCAAGTTCTTCACCTGGTGGAATGGCCAGACGTTTGGCACCCAACTCTGGACCAAGCGCTACGGCGAGCTGGTCGGCCAGGACGAGCAGGGCAACCTCTATTATCGCACCCGCGGCGGGGCGATCGACCCGGCGCTCGGCTTCGAGCGGCGTTGGGTGGTCTATAACGGCTATGCCGAGGCCAGCCGCATCCCGCCGTCCTGGCACGGCTGGATGCATCACACCGTCGACGTGCCGCCGACGCAGGACAACTACCAGCCGCGCGAGTGGGAAAAGCCGCACCAGCCCAATCTCACGGGCACGGCCAACGCCTACCGTCCCTCGGGCTCGACGCTCGCCAGTGGCAAGCGGCCCAAGGCAACCGGCGACTATCAGCCCTGGACGCCCAGCTAGGCTTCCGATCCCCGTCTCAACCCTTGTCGTGGGAGTGGATGCACCCGCATCCGCCTCGCTTTGCTGTGGACAGCGGGAACAGCGGGGATGAGTCCTGCGCGGGCGTTGCAGCCACGCGGGCGATGCGGCTCAATGGTCGCATCTTACGGAGATGGGAGACCATCGCGTTCGGTTCGGGCAACAGTTCGCGACTGGCCCGAAATGCAGCGGCCGCCGACCAGGACTCGATCGGGAAATAGGCCCCCGGTCTGGAAGCTCCGAAATCGCCCGATGAAATGTGCAGCCGCCGTAAGACAGGAAAGGCCGCTCGGGAAACCGGGCGGCCTTTTTCTTTGGGGGACAACTGGATGTCGCGTCCATGCGCGGCACCGCCATAGCGCGCGTGAACGCGCTTATGGCGCCGCAGCGCGTCCGGGACACGAGAGCGGAGACTAGGTCATCCGCTCAGCTGCGCGCTTCACCGCCTCTAGCCGCCGGGCCTGACCCTGCGCGCCGCGCTCTCTGAGCAACGCCAGCACTTCCGCAGGCGCGGTATCCGGCGAGCCTGCATTGAACGGCGGGGCGGGATTGTATTCGAGCTGAAGCTGGATCGCCTCCGCGGTGGTGCGATCGACCATGATCGAGACCAGGGTCAGCGCGAAATCGATTCCCGCGGTGACGCCGCCGCCGGTGATGCGGTTGCGGTCGACGCAGACGCGCGTCTTGGTCGGCGTCGCGCCGAACTGAGCGAGCATCTCCATCGCGCTCCAATGCGTGGCGGCGCGGTAGCCCTTCAGGAGGCCGGCGGCGCCGAGCGCCAGCGATCCCGTGCAGACCGAGGTGACGTATTTGGCGCCCTCGGCCTGCCGGCGCAGGAAACCGAGCACCTCCTCGTCATTGAGCAGATCGTTGGTGCCGCCGCCGCCCGGCACGCAGATCACGTCGAGCTGCGGGCAGTCGGCGAAGGTCGTGGTCGGCGTCAGCGTCAGCACGGAATCGCTCGGCACCGGCTCGATCCGTTTCCAGATCAAATGCAGTTTTGCGCCCGGCACAGAGGAGAACACCTGCAGGGGACCCGTAAAATCGAGCTGGGTGACGCGCGGAAACACCAAGAGACCGATCTGGAGCGGGGACGACATGAGAGCCTCCAATTATGAGCTTGACGGAAGCAGCCTGTCATGATGCCCTTCTGTCCAAAATGGCGTATTTCCCTCGCTTTCGGACATGACCATGATCGGCATCCTGATCTTCCAGGACTTCCAGTTGCTCGATGCGGCCGGCCCGATCTCCGTGTTCGAGATCGCGGCGCGCTGCACGGGCAAGACGACGACCGGGATCCGCGTGCTGGCGGTGAACGCGGGGCCCGTGCGCAGCTCGTCCGGCGTCGAGATGATGGCGCGCGACTTCAAGTCGGCCAATGCGATCACGACGCTGGTCGTGGCGGGAGGCGCGGGCGTGACGGACGCCGCGCGCTGCGAGGTCACGCGCGCCTTCGTGCAGCGGCTGGCGCGGCGCGGTGTGCGGGTGGCGAGCGTCTGCTCGGGCGCCTATGTGCTGGCCGAGGCGGGATTGCTCGACGGCCGCCGCGCCACCACCCATTGGGGACGCACGCGGGATTTCGTCGCGCGCTATCCCAAGGTGAAGTTCGAGCCGGACCAGATTTTCACGCGCGACGGCAATGTGTGGACGTCGGCAGGCATCACGGCGGGCATCGACCTTGCGCTCGCGATGGTGACGGAGGATCACGGCGAGCAGATCGCGCAGGACACCGCGCGGCAGCTCGTGCTCTATCATCGCCGCAGTGGCGGCCAGTCGCAGTTCTCGTCACTTCTGGAATTGAAGACGCCGAACGGGCGCTTCGGCGCGCTGCTGTCCTGGGCGCGCGAGAACCTCGACGCCCGCTTGACGGTCGAAGATCTCGCCGATCGCGCCGGCATGAGTGCGCGGCATTTTGCCCGCGCCTTTGCCGCCGAGACCGGCACGACGCCCTCGAAGGCCATCGAGCGCTTGCGCATCGAGGTCGCGCGCGAACGCGTGCAGTCCTCGCGCGAGGCGATCGAACTCGTCGCGGAGACAACCGGCTTCGGCGACCCCGAGCGCATGCGGCGCGCTTTCATCCGCGCCTTCGGTCAGCCGCCGCAGGCGCTGCGGCGCGCGGCAAGGGCCGGGTAGGGAGAATTCATCGATTTGGAAAGGCCGCTTGAGCGGGTGAGCGGACTTGCATATTGCCCGGCCTTGCGTCACCCGTTGCAGACGATCAGTACAACACGTACCGTCGCCGATCCCGATGCAAGGAACCCCAATGACCGATCGAGAAAAGATTCTGATTGCCCTTCGCGAAAAACCTTTGAAGACTTTCGAAGTCATGAAGCGCGTGAACATCAAGAACCAGGACGACTGTCAATCGCTCCTGTTGAAGATGCGTGACGAAGGCGCCGTGAAGTTCGATATTCACAAGGGAAATTGGCGCGCTGCGTGACGACATTCACTTGGTCACCAGCGGTTGACTTGCGGACTGGTTCAGCCCGATGCGGCCTTGCCGCCGGTTGCCGCGGCGCCCGAGGCCTGCGCGCGCGCCGTCAAGCGCCGCGCGATCGGCATCAGCATGTAGGGCGCCAGGTGAATGGGAAACTGCGTCATCGCGAAGTAGAGCCATGTGGTCGGCGGCAGCACGCCGGCGGTCGCGGCGAGCATCAGGCCCAGATTGCGCTGTGACACCATCAGCCCGAGCGCCAGCGCGCGCTCATAGCCGATGCGGCGGAACAGCAGCGTGGTGATGGCAAGCAGCGTGAAATAGATCGCGAAGGCGAGCGCCGCGAAGCCGAGGGTGGAGACCGGCCGGGCGACGAGATCGCTGGCGACGTCGCCCATGATCGCAGTCGCGAAGACCAGCAGGATGACGATGTTGAAGCCGTCGATCGGCTGCCTGTGGCGCTGGATCGCGGCCGCGCCGAAGACCTGCCGGATCACGGTCGCGGCCAGCAGCGATGCGGCGAGGATGCCGAGCAGCTTCAGCCCCAGCGCAGGCGGCGAGATGCTGAGCATGCCATCGAGGAACAGGCTTGCGAACAGCGAGGCCGTGAACGGCACCAGCGCGGTCGCGCTCACCAGCGTGACCAGCACCAGCGTGGCGTCGAGGCCCATCAGCGCGGCCAGCGCCGGCGCGGCCATCATCGGCGAGGCCATGCTCTGCAGCATCAATGCGAGCGCAAGGTCGGGGGCGCGCGCCGTGAGCCCGGTGACATGGACGATCAGCCCGACGATCACGGGCACGCCGATCATGGTCCAGACGGTGGCGGTCCCGACCAGCGCCGGCCGCCGCAGATGGCCGGTGAGCGCGGCGAGATCGACCCGCATGAAGGAGATGCAGAGCAGAACGAAGATCGCCTCCGTGACGTAGGGGCGCAGCAACGCCCCGAGCGGCGGCACCGCGAGCGCGATGAACACGACGGCCGCCACCGCGCGGGTGCCTTGGCCGCCAAGCCATGTCAGCCCGCGCAGGGGGAGGGCGAATATGCTTTGAAGAACGGGTGGCATCGGGAACGGCGTTTCAGCCCAATCCTTTCAGCCACGCGCCGATCTCGCTCACGGCGACATTGGCCTCCCGCAGCAATTTCCCCATCGTGAAAAAGCCGTGGAATTGGCCGGGATCATGCTTGGTAGCCATGGGCACGCCGGCCTCTTGGAAGGCCTGGTAGACGGCGGCGGCATCGGGATCGAGCACGACGGGCATGGGGGAGCGACCTTGCGGGTTTCCAGTTATGGTTGGAGTTCTTTTTGGTCGGAGCCGCCTGGCCCCCAGGGAGGTGCTCGACTATCCCATCCGGGGGCCGATCTGGCCAGACCGGGCCGGGAAGGGCAGGGATGCCGCCCTTCCCCCGCCGTATTCGCCGTGTTAACCGGATGGCCTGCGAGCGGCGGTATCCCCTGTAGAATGTCCAGCAAGCCCGATTCGCTGTTGAAGCCGCGCGAGATATGTTTCGAACATTTACCCTGACAGGTCTTGCGGCGCTTCTGGCCGCCACCGCACTGACGGCTGCAACGCCGGCGCAGGCGCAGATCGGCACGATCTTCTCCGATCCGCCGCCGCTTCGGCCGCCCGGCAACATTCCGCGTGGCCAGCCGCAACCGCAGCAGCAGATGCCCGACGACGACGAAGAGGTGCCGGAGCTGCCGCCGCAAGGCCGTGTGCTGCCGTCGCGTCCGATGGCGCCGCCGCCGGGTCGGCAGGGCAATGTGATGCCGGGGCCGGTCGAGACCCAGCCTCTGGCGCCGCCGCCCGGGTCTAGTGCTGCTCCGCCAAACCAGCCGCCGCCCGTCGCGGTCGCTCCACCCAATCCGCAAGGCGCCCCGGGCGCGCCCGGTCAGCGCCAGCCACAGCAGAAGGGCGGGCCGGGCGGCGCAGTCCCGCAGACGCCGGCGAGCCTTCAGCCGGGCGACGAGGTCGTCACCGAGCCGCCGGCCCAGAAGATCGTGAACAAGAAGGCGACCTTCTCCGGCCTCGACAAGATCACCGGGCGCATCATCAATTTCGACGAGGAGATCGGCGAGACGGTGCAGTTCGGAGCGCTGCGCGTCAAAACCGACGCCTGCTACACGCGGCCGGCGACCGAGGCCGCCAACACCGACGCCTTCGTCGAGGTCGACGAGATCACCTTGCAGGGTGAGGTGAAGCGCATCTTCTCGGGCTGGATGTACGCGGCAAGTCCGGGCCTGCACGGCGTTGAGCACCCGATCTACGATATCTGGCTCACCGACTGCAAAGAGCCGCAGCAGACGATTGCGACCGCGGCACCGGATCCCGGCACCAAGCCGGCAGCGCCGCCGCCGCCCGCGCAGAAGAAGGCCGCGCCCAAGCAGGTGCAGCAGCGTCCGCCGCAGCCGCTGCCGCCGATCCAGCAACAGCAGCCGGCACCGCCGCCGCCACCTCCGCCGCCCGAGCAGCGGCCGGGTCTGTTCGGTATCCCCGGGTTTGGCCGCTAGGCCAAATCCCGCGAGGTTTGGCCGGTAATCCTTGATTATTGCCGCGCGGCGATGATCTCGAGCGCGCGTGCGCCCGGGATCGCTTCGCCGGCGGAGAGCCTCAGGAAATCGCCGGGCTCGCCTGCGAGCGCCTTGTCGAGCAGCGCGGTGTAGCGCCGCCGCGAAATCTCGGCCGCGCCAAAACTCTTCAGGTGCTCGGTGACGTATTGGGTGTCGAGCAGCTCGAAGCCGCCATGGATGAGCCGCGCGACCAGATGCACCAGCGCGACCTTGGAGGCATCGCGCGCGGTGTGGAACATGCTCTCGCCGAAAAAGGCCCGGCCCAGGCTGACGCCGTAAAGCCCGCCGACGAGGTCCTCGCCCTGCCAGGCCTCGACGCTGTGGCAATGGCCGAGCTCGTACAGCCCGCCATAGAGGTCACGGATGCGCTTATTGATCCAGGTGTCCTCGCGCCCGGCCTGCGGCGCGGCGCAGCCGGCGATGGTGGCCTTGAAGGCGGTATTGACGGTGACGCGGAATGAATCCGAACGCACTGTGCGCGCGAGCCGGGAGGCCACGCGAAATCCATCGAGCGGGATGACCCCGCGCAACTCGGGCTCGACCCAGAACAGGGTCGGATCATCGGCGCTTTCGGCCATCGGAAAGATGCCGCAGGCATAGGCGCGCAGCAGCACGGCTGGCGTGATTTCAGACGGGGCAGAGTCGCGCGAAGTCATGGCCCGCCACAATAGCAGGATCGCAAGGCGGTTGCGATGGGCGGTGCGGATCAGTTCGCTGCGGCAGCAGCCGGCTTGCCGGCGGCAGCGGGGACACGGCGGAACGTCAAGACAACGCGGGTTCCGGAATGGGTGGGGTCGCGCTCGACCGAAGCGTCGAGCTTCGTGGCCATGGCTGCGACGATACGCTGGCCCATGCCGGTCGAGCGCGGATCGGCCTTGACGTTGTCGCCGACGCCATCGTCGCTGATCGATAGCAGGAGATCGTCGCCCTGCGAGGTCAGCTCGACATGGATCGGGCCGGCGCCGTCCGGGTAGGCGTATTTCACCGCGTTCATCACCAGTTCGTTGACGATGATGCCGACGGCGACCGCACGGTCCGGATCGATCTCGATCGGTTCGGCCTTCAGCGTCAGGCGCGACATCCGATTGCCCTCGGCCGAGCGCCTGAGATCCTCGAGCAGCGAGTCCAGATACTGGTTCAGGACCACGCTCTTCAGGTCCTGCGAGGTGTAGAGGCGGCGGTGCACCTGCGCGACCGCGGCGACGCGGCCCATCGCGTTGGTCAATGCAGCCTTGACCTCGTCCTGCGCGGCGGAGCTTGCCTGCAGGTGCAGCAGGGAGGCGATGATCTGGAGCGAGTTGCCGACGCGGTGGTTGACCTCGCGCAGCAGCAGCTCGCGTTCGGCTGCGAGCGCAGCGTAGCGGTCGCGCGAGGCATGGATCTCGGCTTCGGCTTCCTCGCGCGCCTTCTGCAGTTCGGCCTGGCGCAGCGCGCCCTCGGCCGCGACGTGAAGCAGGGGGATGAAGTCGCCCTTGACGTCCTTGACGAGATAATCGGCCGCGCCCGCTTTCAGCGCCGTCACCGCAATGCTGGAATCCTGCGACGCGGTGACGAAGACCACCGGCGGCGCGCCCGGTATCGCCATGATCTGCTCCAGCGTCTCCAGTCCGTCGAGGCCGGGCATGTACTGGTCGAGCGCCACGACGTCGATGCCGCGGTCAATGCTGTCCTGCGCGCCCGCGCGGCGGATGAGCTCGAGGCCTTCCTCGCCGCTTGCGGCGTGAACGACCTTGTAGCCGCGCCGTGTCAGGCCGCGATCGACCAGGCGCGCAAGCGCCCCGTCGTCGTCGATGTAGAGCAGTGTGGGCATGCGCTGGTTCATGGGGCGGCGGGCGGGACCTGGATGACCGAGAAGAACAAGCCGAGCTGCCGGATGGCATTGGCGAAATTCTCGTAGTTCACGGGCTTGGTGATGTAGACATTGCAGCCGAGCTCGTAGCAGCGCTTGATTTCCTGGGAATCGTCGGTGGTGGTCAGCACCACCACGGGCGAGGCCTTCAGATATTTGTTCTCCTTGATCTGCTTGAGAATGTCGATCCCGGTCATGTCGGGAAGGTTGAGATCGAGCAGGATCAGGAGCGCATTACCTTTCTGCACGAGCCCGCTGCCGTCGGGCCCGAACAGGTGTTTCATCGCGTCCGTGCCGTTGGCAAAGGAGATGATCTCGTTGTTGACGCCGGACCTACGGATGTTCCGCTCGATCAGCCGCGCGTGTCCTTCGTCGTCCTCGATCATGATGATGCTGACGGGTTGAGTCATTGATCCGCGTTCCGGTTGCTGGCGTTCCAGGTGATGGGCAGCGTGATGGTGAAGGTACTGCCCGTATTCAGTTCCGATGATACCGACATGGTGCCGCCGAGGCGACGCACAAGTGCACGCACATGCGCAAGACCGATGCCCTGACCGGGCTTGTCCTGGGTTCCGGCGCGGCGAAACAGGTCAAAGATCCGCTGGTGGTCCTTGGGGTCGATGCCGCGGCCGTTATCGCTGATCTCGAAGATTGCGTAGCCGAGCTTGGTGCGCCCGCGAATTCTGATCTCGCCGGGGACGCCGGGCTTGAGATATTTGATGGCATTGTCGATCAGATTGGAGAAGATCTGCTCCAGCGCCAGGCGGTCGCTGACGAGATCGGGCAGGGGCGCGACATGAATCTCCGCCTGCGCCTCGGCGGCCTGATGCGCCAGCGTCGACACGATCGCTTCGGTCAGCTCGGCGGTGTCGATCTTTTCCGGCTGGAACTCGCGCCGGCCCTCGCGGGTGAGATTGAGGATCGCCGAGATCAGGCGGTCCATTTTGGCGATCGACGACTTGATGAAGCCCAGCGCTTCGGAAAAATCCGCCGAGAGCTGCTTATCGGGACCTTCGAGCGCGATCTCGCCGTCCGGCAGCGGCGGCCCGTCGGCCGGGACGTGGGTAAGGCCGCCGATACGGCGGAAAATGTCGCCGCCGAGCTCTTCGAGTTCGCTGGTGAAGCCCATGATGTTGACGAGTGGCGAGCGCAGATCGTGGCTGACGATATAGGCAAAGCGCTGGATCTCGTTGTTGGCTTCGCGCAGATCGGCCGTGCGTTCGTCGACCACGGCCTCCAGGTTGACGTTGGCATCGCGCAGGCGCGCCTCGGCATCGTCACGGGCACGGACCGAGTGCCGCACCAGCCAGATCGAGATCAGCGCCAGCAGCACTACGAGGCCGGAGCCGATGCCCGTCATCGACGCCGCGAGGGTCTGGCTGCGGTCCGAATTGACCGATCGGAGCCGGAACAGCCGTTCTTCTTCCTGGATCATCCCAGTCGCGACTTTGGCGATGGCGGCTGTCGCGTCCGTGGAGACAACCTCGCGGACCAGCGCTGCGGCCTTCTCCGGCTCGCCCCTCCGGATGAAATCCATCTCCTGCGCGAACTGCCCGAGCCGGGTCTCGATCGCTGCGCTCAGCTTCTCGATGTTCTCGCGTTGCGCCGGATTGTCGCCGATCAGGCGCGTGAGCCTGTCCAGAGCCGGGATGATGGCCGCCACGGCCTTGTCATGGTCGGCCTTGAAGTCCTCCCCCTTTGTCAGGAGGTAGCCGCGGGCCGTGCTCTCAGCCCGCCGGATTTCCAGCAGGAGGGCGTTGATCTGGTTCTCCGCCTCGATGGTGTGAACCACCCATTTGCTGTCGTCTCTCGCCTTGTTGACGAGGTAGACGGAGCCGGCGCTGATCACCGTCAGCACCAGCAGTCCCGCTGCGAACAGCAGGATCTGCCAAAATGTACGCCGTCGCTGCGCGTCAGCGGTCACGACGGTCTCGCTCGATCAGGATTGCCGGACTTCAAAACGCCCCCTCGGAACTGTCCCCATCGTCCCAAACGCGATTAGGGCCAAAGGGTTCCATGCCGAGGGACGGCTACTTCGGGGCGGGTTCCGCCTTGCCGGCGAGATATTGTTCCAGCCAGTGGATGTGGTAGTCGCCGTTGATGATGTCGTCTTCGCGCACCAGAGCGCGGAACAGCGGCAAGGTGGTCTCGATGCCCTCGACCACCATCTCGTCCAGCGCCCGGCGCAACCGCATCAGGCACTCGCCGCGGGTCTTGCCGTGCACGATCAGCTTGCCGACCAGCGAGTCGTAATAAGGCGGGATCGTGTAGCCTTGATAGACGGCGGAATCGATCCGCACGCCGAGTCCTCCCGGCGGGTGATATTGCGTGATGCGGCCGGGCGAAGGACGAAAGGTCTGCGGATTCTCGGCGTTGATGCGGCACTCGATCGCGTGGCCGATGACCTGGACCTCTTCCTGCCTCGCCGGCAGGTCGCCGCCGGCGGCGATGCGGATCTGCTCCAGCACGAGGTCGATGTCGGTGATGCTCTCGGTGACGGGATGCTCGACCTGGATGCGCGTGTTCATCTCGATGAAGTAGAACTCGCCGTCCTCGAACAGGAATTCGATGGTGCCGACGCCGAGATATTTCATCTCGCGCATCGCCTTGGCGCAGGTCTCGCCGATCTTGTCGCGTGCGGCCGCAGTCAGCACAGGCGAGGGGCCTTCCTCCCAGACCTTCTGGTGGCGTCGCTGCAGCGAGCAGTCGCGTTCGCCGAGATGAATCGCGCCGCCGCGGCCGTCGCCGAGGATCTGGATCTCGATGTGGCGCGGCTTCTGCAGATATTTCTCGAGGTAGACGGAGGCATCGCCGAAAGCGGATTTGGCCTCGTTGGCAGCCGTCGACAGCGCGACCTGAAGATCGGCCTCGCTCTCGGCCACTTTCATGCCGCGGCCGCCGCCGCCCGCCGCGGCCTTGACCAGCACGGGGAAGCCGATCTTCCTGGCGATCGCCATTGCGTCGTCGTTGGGGCCGACCCCTCCGTCGGAGCCGGGCACCACGGGAATGCCGAGCTTCTTGGCCGTCCTCTTGGCCTCGATCTTGTCGCCCATCAGGCGGATGTGCTCGGCCTTCGGGCCGATGAAATGCAGATTATGCTCGGCGAGGATTTCGGCGAAGCGCGCGTTCTCCGACAGGAAGCCGTAGCCGGGATGCACGGCATCGGCCCCTGTGATCTCGCAGGCCGCGAGCAGCGCGGGCACGTTGAGATAGCTGTCCTTGGAGGCCGGTGGCCCGATGCACACGCTCTCGTCCGACAGGCGCACATGCATGGCATCGGCGTCGGCGGTGGAGTGCACGGCGACGGTCGCGATCCCGAGCTCCTTGCAGGCCCTGAGGATGCGAAGGGCGATCTCGCCGCGATTGGCTATGAGGATCTTGTCGAACATGGTGTCCTTATTGGACTGACGCGCGGAAAGCGGCGAGGGCGATGAGACCGCCCTCGAACGTCACTCAATGATCACGAGCGGCTCGCCGTATTCGACCGGCTGGCCGTCCTCGATCACGATCTGCGTCACCGTGCCGGCGCGCGGCGAGGGGATCTGGTTCATGGTCTTCATGGCTTCGATGATCAGCAGCGTCTGGCCGACCGAGACCTTGCTGCCAACCTCGATGAACGGCTTGGCGCCGGGCTCCGGCGACCAATAGGCGGTGCCGACCATCGGCGAGGTCACGGCGCCGGGATGCTTCGACAGGTCGGCGGCGGCAGGCGCGGCGGCAACTGTGGCCGCCGGGAGGGCGGCCGGGGCGGCCGCCATCTGCATCGGCATGGTCGCGGCGACGCTGATGTTGCGGGCGACGCGCAGGCGCAGGCCGGCTCGCTCGATCTCGATTTCGGTGAGGCTGGTCTCATCGAGCAGCAAGGCGAGCTCGCGGACGAGGGCGGAATCCTCGCTGGAAAACTTTGCGGCTGCTTTGTCGTCTGGCTGGCGCGCCATGTTGTTTGATCCGAATGTTCTGTGTGAAGGGGGAGCGTCAGGCTTTGGGCTTGATGCCGAGCTTGGCGGCAAGGCCCTGGATGGCGAGGCGGTAGCCCTCGATGCCGAAACCGCAGAGCGAGGCGAAGGCCGCGCGCGCGGTGTAGGAGTGATGTCGGAAATTCTCGCGGGCGTGGATGTTGGTGACGTGCACCTCGACCGTCGGGATCTGCACCGCGAGCAGCGCGTCGTGCAGCGCGATCGATGTGTGCGAATAGCCGCCGGCATTGATGATGATGCCCTTCATCTTGCGGGCATGTGCCTCGTGGATGAAGTCGATCAGCTCGCCCTCGCGGTTGGACTGCCGGCAGTCGGCCTTGAGGCCGAACATAGCCGCCGTCTCCCGGCACAGCGCCTCGACGTCGGCCAGCGACGCATGCCCGTACTTCTCGGGCTCGCGTGTCCCCAACATGTTGAGGTTCGGCCCGTTCAGGACAAGGATCGTGTCGGTTGCTGGTTCGGCCATTCCAATCCCGCAAGAGGTGCTTCGGCGTGGCGGGGGTTATAGGTAACAAAGCGCGTGAGGGGAAGCCTTGAAGGACCTCCGAGGGGGCTTCAGATAGCTCATCCGGGGTGCAAAAATCTGTGCGCAAGCTACGGAAATTGCTTGTTAACCAGTCCGAACCATGGCTGTCGCAGTGCCAGAGGGGCGGGGTCTCCCGAGAGACCGAAAGCCCCCGCCGATCTCTCGGCGGGGGCTCGTGCGGGATGGGTCGGTCAGCGGACCGGCTTAGCCCTCGATGACGTACACGATCTCGCGCGTCTGCGGACGAACGATGACGTACTGGCCGTGCACGAAGATCACCTCGTAGCCGCGCCACTCCGGATAGATCTCGACGATCCGCGGCGGGAGCGGGTGGAAATGAACGCTGGCAGGGACCGTCGTGCCGACAGAGATGTTGAAGTTGACGTTGGTCGTTTCCTCGATCTTGGTCGACTTGATCGCGGATGTGATCTCGGTCCGCTTCTCGGGCGGCGGTGCAGAAGCGGTCGCGGAGGCCGTGCCGGTCGTGGTCTGAGACTTGGTATCGGCAGCCTTGTTGTCCGCACCCTTGGTCTGGCTGTCTGCGCCCTTGGTCTGGGCGTTCATGTTGCCGCTCTTGGTGTCAGTCTCCGTGCTCTTGGACTTGTCCGTTTGGGACTTGTCCATCGTGCTCTTCGACTTGTCCTGCGCTGCCTTGTCCTGCGCTGACTTGTCATGCATGGACTTGTCCTGCGCGGACTTGTCTTGCGCGGACTTATCCTGCGCGCCTTGGGCGTGCTCACCCTTCGCCGCGCCGGCCTTCTCGTCGGCCGCGTTCTTGTTCATCGCGCCAGACTTGTCCATCCCGCCCGACGATTTCTCCTCGGCTGCACCGCCGGGCTTCGTGGCGCCGCCAGTCTGACCGACGGTGCCCTTCTCCTGGGCGGATTCCTTACCCATCGAGCCGCCGCGCTCGGCGGCGCCGGAAGGCTGCGAATGCTGCGTCGGCTGCGCGCCTGCACCGCCACCGCTGTCGCGGTTCATGGTGCCCTGCGCGTTCGCCAGACCGGTGCCGGCGACGAGCGCGAGCGCGGCGACCGAGATCATAAAGCGGTTAGACATTGAATTCTCCTCACGTGTTTCTCTGCGTCATTGCCCGCGCCGACAACGAAAGGAGTTATCAGGAGTTCCGGAACATTGGCGGTTCCGCGGCATTTGTTTGTTGAATGCCCGATGAACGCGCGCGCCAGATTTCGGCGCAATGAAAAGGCCGGCTTTTCAGCCGGCCTCGTTGCATGCGTGAGTTGTAGACGTGATCCGCAGATCGCTTGTCAGCAAGTCGCCTTGTTAACAAGTCGCCTTGTTAGCAGGTCGCTTTGCCGCAGCGGGCCACAGCGATCTTTTCCTTCAGGCTATCGACACCGACGGCGCCGACAACGATCTGCTTGCCGATCACGTAGCTGGGCGTGCCGTTCATGCCCATCGCTTCGGCGAGCTTGAAGTTCTCCTCGATGGTGGTGCGCACCTCGGCGCTGCCGATGTCCTTCTCGATTTTAGCGGTGTCGAGGCCGGCCTCCTTGGCCGCCTGAAGCGCACGCGCCTTGTCGGCCGCGCCACGGCCGCCGAGCAGCTTCTGATGGAAATCGAGATATTTCTTGCCGGAGGGATCCTGCATGCGCACCGCGACGGCGACCTGGGCTGCTTCGACCGAGCCCTGGCTCAGCACCGGAAACTCCTTCAGCACCACCTTCAGCTTCGGATCAGCCTTCATGAGGGTGAGCATGTCGTCCATCGCGCGCTTGCAGTAGCCGCAATTGTAGTCGAAGAACTCGACGAAGGTGACGTCGCCGTCCTTGTTGCCGAGCACGACTTGGCGCGGCGAGTTGAAGATCGCGTCGGAATTCTGCGCGACGCTGGCCTCGTGTTTTTGCGTCTCGGCTGCGGCCTGGCGCTTGGTGAGCTCGGTCATCGCTTCCTCGAGCACCTCGGGATGGGTGACGAGATAGTTCTTGATGATGACCTCGATGTCCGTGCGCTGGGCATCGGAGAAGCTGTCGGCCGACGCGGGCGCGGCTGCGCCGAATATGGCGAGCGCAAACAGCGCGGGAGCAAGCAGGCGCAGCGAAGGCATAGGCAAATCCTCTTATCCAAAGCAGGTTTCGGAAAACGTCCCGGCGGACTTAAGCTCGGTGTCGTGACGTCGTTTCGTAAGGCGTCGTTTCTTAAGGCGTCGTGGCGTAAGGCGTCGACTTGTCAGGTCGTCTTGGTCTTGTCAGTTGCGCGGCGGTTTCGACGCCACGATGTCGTCGGCCTTGACCCATCCGGGCGTGCCGACGGCGAAACGGGTTTTCGCGCGCGTCGCAAGCTCGCGGGCGGTCTTGTTGTCGCCGCGCAGATAAGCGGCCTGCGCCGACGCCAGATCGGCCTCGGCATAGTCGCCCTTACGGCCATAGGCCATCGCGAGCTGCATGTAGCCGAGAATGGCCTCCGGTTCCCGTGCGACCGCGGCCCGGAGAATCCGAACGGCGTCATCGGTGTAGGCCTTATTATCGGACCCAACCAGAGCCTGCCCAAGTAACATCTCGATGAGGGGCGCGTTGTTCGAAAGTGCGACAGCCTTGCGCAGGGCAGGGATCGCCTCGGCCGGCTTGCCGCCCTCCAGCAGGGCCTGGCCGCGCACCTCGTAAAAATACGCATTGTTGGGCTGGACCTGGATCAGCGCGTCGATCTGGGTGAGCGCGCTGCGCAAATCCCCGTGCAGATAGGTGCTGATGGCGCGGGCGTAGCGCGCCGGCATGCTGTCGTTGGTCAGGGGATAGCGGCGGTACACCGTCTCCGGCCGCTCCATGAAGGCGGAGATCTTGGCGCGCACCATGTCGTGGCGGAGCTGGAGCGCGGGATCGTCCTTCTTGTCCCAATAAGGGCTGGAGCTGGCGAACTCTTGCAAGGAAGCGACGCGCTCGGCGGGCATCGGGTGCGACTGGAGATAGGGATCGGCGCCGCGTGCCGCGAACAGGCTCTCGCTGGTGAAGCGCTTGAAGGTCTCGTACATGCCCTTCGGCGACTGCTGGGTCGCAGTCAGGAATTTCACGCCGGCGCGATCGGCGTTCTCCTCCTGCTGGCGCTGGTAGGACAGCAGCGTCCGGCGGATCATCTCCTGGGGGCCGGCGAGGGCGGCGGCTCCGGCATTGGCAAGGCCATTGTTGCCGGCGCTGCCACTGCCGCGGGTGCTGCCTACAGCCATCGCGCCGGCGCCGAGCAGCATGGCGATGATCATCTGGGTCTGGGCGTTGGCGAGCTGCTCGCGCAGCTTGGACAGATGGCCGCCGGCCAGATGCCCGGTCTCGTGCGCGAGCACGCCGATGATCTGGTTCGGCGTCTCCGACTGGAGGATCGCACCGTAATTGACGAAGATGCGGCGGCCATCGGCGACGAACGCGTTGAACGAGCCCTCGTTGACGATCACCATCTGGATGTTCTGCTTTTCCAGACCGGCGGCGCGCAGGATCGGGCGGGTGTATTCGCGCAGCAGCTGCTCGGTCTCGGTGTCGCGCAGGACCGGCGGCCCCTTGGCCTGCGCATGCGCGGCCGAGAACGGCGTCAGCGCGATCGCAGCCGCCGCGAGGAGCGAGGTGAGGGCGGTGGCCTTCTTGCGCAATGCGATCTGGAACAACATCAAGCGGTCTGGGTCAAACGGTCTTGTCAGCAAGCTTGTCAGGCATTCCTGGTCAAGCAGTTCAGTGATTGGTTTTGGCGATTGGCGGCGGACCGGATACGCGATATGCCCCTTTGAGCCGTACCCCTTATGAGCCGTACAATGCGGCCAGTCTGGGGCGCAAGCACCCCGTTTTTCCCGGGTCGGACGGATCGGCCCCGCCAGCGAATAGCAGAAATCGATGCACGATGCGACCTTGAGGAACCGATTGGGAGAGTGGCTCGCGCCCTCCCGCCGCAGCGATGTTCCCCCGTTCATGGTGATGGACGTGATGGCCGCGGCGGCCCGAATCGAGGCGGCCGGGGGCCATGTCATCCACATGGAGGTTGGCCAGCCCGCCGCGGGCGCGCCGAAGACCGCGATTGCAGCCGCCCATGCGGCGCTCGAGGCGGGGCGGATCGATTATACCTCAGCACTCGGCATCCCCTCCTTGCGCGCGCGCATCGCGCGGCATTATCGCGATGCCTATGGCTGTGACGTTAGCCCCGAGCGGATCGTGGTGACCACCGGCTCCTCCGGCGGGTTCATTCTGGCATTCCTCGCGATGTTCGAGCCGGGCGACCGCGTTGCCGTAACGGTGCCGGGTTATCCGCCGTACCGTCATATCCTCACTGCGCTGGGCTGCGAGCCGGTGCTGATCGAGACCACGAACGACACGCGCCATGCGTTGACCGGCGAGGCGCTGCTGGCCGCCCATCGCAAGGCTCCGCTGAAGGGCGTGCTGGTCGGCAGCCCCGCCAATCCGACCGGGACCATGATGTCCCGCGAGGCGCTCGCTGGCCTGATCGCGGCGGCGGAAGACGCGGGCATCCGTTTCATCTCGGACGAGATCTATCACGGGCTCGACTACGCGTTTCCCGCGGTGACGGCGGCGGCGCTCTCGGACCACGCGCTCGTGATCAACTCGTTCTCGAAGTATTTTTGCATGACGGGCTGGCGCGTCGGCTGGATGGTCGTGCCCGAGATTCTGGTGCGGCCGATCGAGCGGCTGCAGCAGAACCTGTCGATCTCGGTGCCGTCGCTGTCGCAGATCGCGGCCGAAGCGGCCTTCGACGGCGCGGCCGAGATGGAGGAGATCAAGCACGGCTATCAGGAAAACCGGCGCATCCTGATCGAGGGATTGCCCAAGGCCGGCCTGACCAGGTTTCTGCCGGCCGACGGTGCATTCTATCTCTATGCGGACGTCTCGGACTTCACCTCCGACAGTTTCGAATTCGCCAAGCAGATGCTCGAACAGGCCCATGTCGCGGTCACGCCGGGCCTCGACTTCGATCCCATCCATGGTCGTTCATTCATACGGCTCTCTTATGCGCGTTCGGCAGCGGAGATGCGGGAAGCAGTTGACCGGATCGCTCACTGGCTTAAATAGCCGCCAGTTTTCGACAGCCTTCTGGAGTGCAACTTGTCTGACCGTTTCGTCCCGTCTACCGCCACGCATTCTCCTCTCGCCGCTTTGATGTGGCCAGTCCGGCCGGGTGAAACCGTCGCCGCCTTGCGCGGTGCCGTGCTGATTGCGCTCGGCACCGCCTTGATGGCGCTGTCAGCCAAGGTGAACCTGCCGCTGCCCTACGTGCCCATGACGTTGCAGACGCTGGTCGTGTTGATGATCGGCGCCGCCTATGGCTGGCGGCTTGGCAGCGCAACCATGATCGCCTACCTCGCCGAGGGCGCAATGGGCTTGCCGGTGTTCGCCGGTCCCGTTGGTGGAATCGCACCGTTGGTCGGCCCGACCGCGGGCTATCTGTTCGGCTTCATTGGCGCCGCCTTCGTCACCGGCTGGCTCGCCGAGCGCGGCTGGGATCGCAGCGTAATGCTGCTGTTTGCGGCCATGGCCGTTGGCCACATCCTCATTCTGGCCGCGGGCTTTGGCTGGCTGGCCTTCGGCCTCGGCCTTGGCGCCGCAAAGGCGTGGCAGGTCGGCCTGATGCCGTTCGTTGCGGCCTCGCTGGTCAAGAACGCGCTGGGTGCGACGTTGATGCCGGCGATACGCCGGGTCGTCGATCCCAGGTAAAGCGCGCAATAACGAGCAGTTCCGATTGACAGGGCCGGCCAAGTTGATCTTGGCTGGCCTGGCGTTTTGAGGGGGAGTGAAACAATGACGACGACAACGATGGTGGGGGCGCCGGTCGCGCCGCCCGCCGCAAAGCCGTGGTACAAGGTCCTTTATATCCAGGTGTTGATCGCGATCGTGCTCGGCGCCATCGTCGGCTGGCTCTGGCCGTCAGTCGCCACCAATGAGTGGATCAAGGCACTCGGCGACGGCTTCATCAAGCTGATCAAGATGGTGATCGCGCCGATCATCTTCTGCACCGTTGTCTCGGGCATCGCCCACATCCAGGACGCCAAGAAGGTCGGCCGCATCGGCGTCAAGGCGCTGGTCTATTTCGAGATCGTCTCGACCTTCGCACTGGTGATCGGACTCATCATCGGCAATCTGGTGAAGCCGGGTGCGGGCTTCGGCGGCGCCGCCGCCAACGCGCAGGCCGTCGCCAATTACGCCAAGCAGGCCGAAGGCCAGAAGTCCGTCGACTTCGTGCTGCATATCATTCCGGACACCGTCGTCGGCGCCTTCGCGCAGGGCGAGATCCTGCAGGTGTTGCTGTTCTCGGTGCTGTTCGGCTTCGCCATCATGGGGCTCGGCGAACGCGGCCACACCATCCGCAGCTTCATCGACGACGCCGCGCATGCGGTGTTCGGCGTCATCTCCATCGTGATGCGCGCGGCCCCGATCGGCGCCTTCGGCGCGATGGCCTACACCATCGGCAAGTTCGGCACCGGGGCGATCTTCAACCTGGTCGGCCTGATCGCGACGTTCTACGTGACCGCGGCGCTGTTCGTGTTCGTCGTGCTCGGAATCATCGCGCGCTTCGCCGGCTTCTCCATCTTCAAGTTCCTCGCCTACATCAAGGACGAGCTGCTGATCGTGCTCGGCACCTCGTCCTCGGAAAGCGCGTTGCCGTCCTTGATGGAAAAGCTCGAGCGCCTCGGCTGCTCGAAGTCGGTGGTCGGCCTCGTGGTGCCCACGGGCTATTCGTTCAATCTCGACGGCACCAACATCTACATGACGCTGGCGACCCTGTTCATCGCGCAGGCGCTAGGCTTCGATCTCACCTTCGGCCAGCAGCTCACCATCCTGGTGGTGGCGATGCTGACCTCGAAGGGTGCCTCCGGCATCACGGGCGCGGGCTTCATCACGCTGGCGGCGACGCTCGCCGTGGTCGATCCGCGCCTCGTGCCGGGCATGGCGATCGTGCTCGGCATCGACAAGTTCATGAGCGAGTGTCGCGCGCTGACCAATCTGTGCGGCAACGGCGTTGCCTGCGTGATCGTCGCCTGGTGGGAGGGCGAACTCGATCGCGACAAGCTCAACGCCAACCTCGCCAGGCAGATCGATCCGACCGACATGGAAACGGCGGTCACGACGGACTGATCTGCATTTGGCGGTGCCGAGCGCCGTCAGATCTTGAAGTAATAGGGCTGGTCGAGATCCTCGATCAGCCCTTTTTCTTTTGGCGACCAGCCGAGAGCAGCACGCGTCTTCGCGCTCGAGGTCGGAACGTCGGCGGCCGCGAACTGTGCGAACCAGCCGAAATGCGCGGCCGCTTCCTCGGGCGATTGGGACACCACGGGCACGCCGAGCCGCCGGCCGATCACTTCCGCAATCGCCTTGAACGGCACGCCTTCCTCGGCGATCGCGTGATAGTGCTTCGCGGTTGCGCCTTGCTCCAGCGCTAGCCGGTAGACGCGCGCGGCATCGAAGCGGTGCGCGGCGGGCCAGCGGTTGCCGCCATCGCCGACATAGGCCGATACGCCTTTCTGGCGCGCGAGGTTGATCAGGATCGGGACGAAGCCGTGGTCGCCCTCGCCATGCGTGGAGGGCGGAAGACGCACCACGGCGGCGCGGACGCCGGCCAGCGACAGCGCGGTCGCTTCCGACACGCGTGGAAAGCGGTGCGATGATTCATCGTCCTCGGCGGCGAGGCGGCCGGGCGCAAGCAGCGCGACGCCGGAGGTGACGATGAGGGGGCGACCGGAGCCCTTGAGCTCCTCGCCGATCGCCAGGATCGCGCGGCGGTCGAGCTCGCAATTGTCCAGAAACTTCGAGAAGTCGTGGTTGAAGCCGAGGTGCAGGACGCCGTCGGAGGCGGCCGCGCCGCTGCGCAAGGAGGCATGGTCCTCCAGCGACCCGCGGTGGACATCGGCGCCCATCGCGGCGAGCGCCGCGGCTCCCGCGTCGGAGCGGGCGAGGCCAGTGACGCGGTGGCCGGCGGCGATCAGGTCGCGGACGACGGCGGAGCCAACGAAGCCGGTGGCACCAGTGACGAAAACACGCATGAGTATCTCCAGAGTTGGTGGAGACGACCATCTGCGCTAGCATTATCCGGGTAAAGTAGTGACATTATCAGGGTATGATAGCTAACAGGATGAGCGAGAGCGCGACAGCTGAGAACCTCTTGGGGACCTACCTCAAGGACCGCCGCACCCGGCTCGACGCCGCCGCGTTCGGCTTCGCGGGGAGCCGCAGGCGTACGCCGGGACTCCGCCGCGAGGAGGTGGCGCAGCGCGCCAATATCAGCCCGACCTGGTACACCTGGCTCGAGCAGGGCCGCGGCGGCGCGCCGTCGCCCGATGTGCTCGACCGCATCGCGCGAGCGCTGATGCTGACCGATGTCGAGCGCGAGCACCTGTTTCTGATCGGACTCGGGCGCCCGCCCAAGGTGCGCTACCAGGCGAGCGAAGGCGTCTCGCCGCGGCTGCAGCGCGTGCTTGATGCTCTGGAGACCAGCCCGGCGATTATCAGGACTGCAATCTGGGACGTCGTTGCCTGGAATCGCGCGGCCACCATCGTCCTGACCGATTACGCCAAGCTCCCGCCGGAGCGGCGCAACATCTTGCGGTTGATCTTCTGCGAGCCGCGGGTGCGCGCCGCGCAACATGACTGGGACAGTGTGGCCCGCTTCGTGGTCGCCGCCTTCAGGGCGGATGCAGCGCGGGCCGGGGCCGTCTCGCATGTCGCCGACTTCGTCGACGAGCTCTGCCGCCTCAGCCCCGAATTCGCATCGCTATGGCGCGACAACGACGTCCGCGCCCATGGCGAAGGCGTCAAGCATCTACGCCACCCCGTGCTCGGTCCGATCGCGTTCGAATATTCGGCCTTTGCCGTCGATGGTAGGCCCGATCTCAGCATGGTCGTCTACAATCCGGCGACGCCTGATGATGCCGAACGCATCAGGACACTTCTCGCCGAGCGCGCCGGCTGACGGAATTTGCGTACTCGCGCGTTCAACCTGCATCTGGCGACGCGCGCGCGGTGCTTGCCGTCAACACTGGGAATTAGAACCGCTCCGGCCGGTACGGCGTCGGATCGATCGCCGGCGTTTCGCCGCTCATCATCTCGGCGAGCAGGCGCCCGGTCGCGGGCCCCAGCGTAAAGCCCTGGTGGCCGTGGCCGAAGTTCATCCAGAGGCCGGGATGGCGTGGGGCAGGGCCGAGCACCGGCAGCATGTCGGGTGTGCAGGGCCGGGTGCCGAACCACGGGGCGGGCTCGACCCGCTTGCCGAGATCGATCAGCTCGCGCGCGGAGGCTTCGGCGCTGGCGAGCTGCACGGGCGTTGCGAGCGCGTCCAGGCCCGTCAACTCCGCGCCGGTGGTGATGCGGATACCCTTCGCCATCGGACCCATGGCGTAGCCACCGGCTTTGTCGACCAGCGGCAGATCGAGCGAGGCGCCACCGCTGTAATGCATGTGGTAGCCGCGCTTGCGCACCAGCGGGATGCGATAGCCGAATTTGAGCAGGAGATCGGGCGACCACGGCCCGAGCGTCACCACGGCGTGGGCGGCGTCGATGTGTCCAACGTCGGTCTCGACCGACCAGCCGGTCGCGGTCTGCCGCAAGCTCTGGGCATCGCCAAGCACGATGGTGCCGCCGAGGCGCTCGAACAGATCGGCATAGGCCGTGACCAGCGCGCCGGGATCGGACACGGTCCAGGTGTCGAGCCAATGGATCGCGCCGGGCAGGTCGTCGCGCAGGACAGGTTCGGCCTTGGCGAGCTCGGCGCCCGAGAGCGCACGAAACCTCACGCCGAACTCGCGCTGGTCCTCTTCCGCCGCCTTGACGGCGAGATCGAACGAAGCTGCGTCGCGATGCAGGTGCCGGTATCCCGCGCGGCGGATCAGATTGTCGGCGTGGGCTTCGCGAATGAGGATGTCGTGCTCCGCCGTCGCGTAGGCGATCAGCCGCGCCCAGGCGTCGATCGCCTCGCGATGCCGCTTCGGCGCCGAATGCCACCAATAGCGGAGCAGGGGCTCGATATGGAGATGAAGCGATGAGAGGCTGTAACGCACGTCGTTGGTGCGGCCAGTCGCGATCTTCAGGAGCGTGGCGAGGTCGCGTGGCATCGGATAGGGGCGCACCGCTTCCGCCTGGATCATCCCGGCATTGCCGTAGCTGGTCTCGCGGCCCGGCTCCCTGCGGTCGATCAGCGTGACGGTCCAGCCGCGCTGCTGGAGGTGCAGCGCCGCGCTGACGCCGATCATGCCGCCGCCGAGGACGATCGCGCTTTGCATTGGAAGAAATTCTCCTGTCAGGCCGTCTGCGGCGTGAGCTTCGGCTCTGCCGTGTTGATGGTCGCGGCGACCACGGCGGACAACGCCGTCATCGCCACGAGGAAGCCGAAGGCGGCATCGAACGATCCGGTTCCGGTCACGATGAAGCCGATCGCCACGGGTGCGACGAAGCCCGCGCTCTGGCCGCCGAGATTGACCATGCCGATGCCGGATCCGATCTGGTCGTCGCGGAGCAGTTTGGTTGGAAGCGCAATCACCGAGGCCAGCACGAAGGATTTGAAGAAATAGACCACCGACTGGTAGGTGATCAGCATCGCGATCGTCTCCGCCTTGTACATGGCGTAGAGGAAGATGCCGGTCAATGCGGAGGCGCCGATCAGCAGATATTTTTCGCGCTCGGCGAAGAACGTCGTCATCACCCAACCGCCGATCGCGGTCGCGATCGTCGCCATCACGAACGGGATCGGCGCCACGATGCCGACGGTCTTGAGGTCGAGCCCGCGCTGCTGGAGCAGATACAGCGGCATCCAGGAATCCAGGCCCTTGTTGACGCAGCTGAGGCCGAACCACACCACCATCAGCTGCCACAGCAGCGGATTCTTCATGAGCTCGCGCATGGGCGCACGGTTCTCGGCCTTCGCCCCCGACGGGTTCGGATCGTTCGCGCCCGGGCGGCCCAGATACGGGACGAGGACGAAATAGGCCACCGCGAAGACAATGCCCGCGATGCCGATCGCGTTGAAGGCATGGCGCCAGCCGAGCCAGAGGATCAACGGCGCCATGATCAGCGGCGCAATCATGCTGCCGGCATAGTTGGACGACAGCAGCAGCGCCGACATCTTCGGCCGGCTGTCCTTCTTGAACACCTCCGCGACGGCGCGGATGCTCGCCGGCGGGAAGCCGCCCTCGGCGATGCCGAATAGGAAGCGGATCGCGATCAGCGAGGTGAGTGACCAGGCAAGACTCGTGAACGCCGTGAACAGCGACCACATCACGATGGTGATGATCACCACATATTTCGATCCGAAGCGGTCGGAGAGCCATCCGCCCGGCACCTGCATCGCGGCATAACCGAGGAAGAACGCGCTGATGACGATGCCGAGATCTGCGGCCTGGAGGTTGAAGTCCTTGCCGATCTGGGCCAGCGCCAGCGAGATCGCCGCGCGGTCGACATAGGAGATGCAGTAGGCGACGTAGAGCAGGACGAATGCGACGACGCTGGTCTTCCTCGGCAATTCCGTCATCCTCGTCTCCGTTGCTCTGCCAGGGCTGGCTTCGGTCGTTGCCGCGTTCAGGTCATTCCCAAATTCTGGTCATTCCCAAGTCAGGAAGCGGGGTGCAGCCGAGAGCGGCGGCGCCACGGCAAGCCGGGCCAGATCGGGCGCCGGCCGGCACAATTGCGCGTCGCCGACGAACGCTGCTTCGAGGCTCGCTGCCACCGCGAGCACGGCGGCGTCACCGCCACGCTGACCGACGATCTGCAGGCCGAAAGGAAGCCCGGCTTCATCGAGGCCAAGAGGAATGCTGATGGCGGGATGGCCGGGAAGCGTGACCGCATAAGCGAGCGCGAGCCAATGGAAGTAGGATTTCGTTGGTACCCCGTCGATCTCCGCGGGATGCGGCTCTGACCACGGCCGCGGACTGAGCGTGATGGTCGGGCTGATCAGCACGTCGCAGCTTTCGAAGAAGCTTTGCCAGGCGCGATAGATCCGCGTCTGCGTCGTTGCGGCGCGCGCGTGATCTTCGAGCGTGTAGCCGAGGCCTTCTTCGACATTGGCGCGGACATTGGGCCCGAGCATCTCGGGCCGCTCCTTGTAGTTCTGGCCATGTGTCGCCAGGAACATGCCTGCACGCAGCACAGCGAAGGCGTCGTCGGCGCCGGAGCAATTCGGCGTCGCCTCGCGGCACTCGGCAAAGAGAGGTGCAAGCTTGCTCACGCGCTGACGGAACACGCGCCGGATCGCCTGCTCGGTCGGGGCGAAGCCGAAATCTTCGGTGAAGGCGAGGCGCAGCCTGCCGAGTTCTGCGGCGCGCGGTGTTGCCCAACGTTCGGCCCCCGCGCGCACAGCCTCGCCGGGCAGCGTATAGGCGAGCGGATCGCGGGCATCGTCGCTCGCCATCACCGACAGCATCAGCGCGGTGTCGGCGACATTGCGCGCCATCGGCCCGTCGGTCGACAAATTGGACCAGCCGAACACGCGCTTCTCGCTGGCGACGAGTCCGTAGGACGGACGCATGCCGACAATGCCCGCGAAGCCCGCCGGATTGCGCAATGAGCCGCCGGTGTCCGAGCCCGAGGCGAGCGGGGCCATGCCGCAGGCGAGCGCCACGGCCGAGCCGCCGGAGGAGCCGGCCGCCGAGCGCATCGGATCGAACGGATTCCCGGTTGCGCCGAACACGGGGTTGCGGGTGTTGCCGCCGGCCGCCCATTCCGGCGTGTTGGTCTTGCCGAAGATGATGGCGCCAGCCGCGCGCAGCCGCGCGACCGAGGCCTGGTCGGCGAGCGGGACGTTGTCCGTATGCAACGGGCTGCCATAGGTGGTGCGCAGGCGAGCAGTGTCCTGGGTGTCCTTGATGAGAACAGGGAGCCCGTGAAGGGCGCCATCATCCTCGCCGCGCAGGATGGCGGCCTCGGCTTCCCTGGCAGCGGCGCGAGCGCCTGATACGTCCAGCGTCACGACGGCGTTGACGGCGGGATTGACGGTGGCGATCCGCGACAGGCACGATTCCAGCAGCTCGACGGGTGAGATGTCCCGGGCGGACAGGCGGCGCCGCAGCTCAACGGCGCTGGAATCGCAAAGGTCGGACAATGCCAATCCCTTTCAAAATTTGAAAACCATTTAGCATATCGGAAAGTGAAAGCCGCGCACCAATATTCGTCAGAACCGGCAGTTTCATGCACAAATGCTGGTTTACCTGCCCAAGCCGCGACCAGATGCGGAACCTAGCGCCGCCCTCAGTCGAAAAAATTAGGTGGATCGGTCAAACAATTTTTCGGCGGCCGTGATACCCTCGCTCGATGAGCGAGATCATGACGACGCCGGGGGGCGCCAACTCCCAGCTCGGCCAATGCCTCAAGGCTGCCCGTCAGGCGCGGGGGCTGACGCTCAAGCAGGTGGCGGAGCGGACCGGCATGGCACTCTCGACCCTGTCCAAGGTCGAGAACGGCCTGATGTCGCTGACCTATGACAAGCTGCTCCAGCTCACCTCCGGCTTGAAGATGGAGATCGCCGAGCTGTTCAATCCGGTGCCCCCGCGTCCCGAGCAGAGCCGGCCGGTCACGGCGCGACGGAGCATCAGCCGCGCCGGGCAGGGGCAGGTGATCACGACCGGATTCTACACCTACACCTATCAATGCACCGATCTGATCGGCAAACGCATGGTGCCGATCCTGGCCGAAGTCCGGGCGCGCTCGCTGGAGGAGTTCGGTCCGCTGCTGCGCCACGCCGGTGAGGAATATTTCGTGGTGACGAGCGGACGCGTTGCCGTCCACACCGAGTTCTACGCGCCGGAGATCCTGGGCGAGGGCGACGGCATCTATCTCGACAGCACCATGGGCCACGCCTACCTCAACGCCGGCGAAGCACCTGCTGCGAAAGGCGTCTGCCTCTGCACCAGCGAGGCGCCCGACCTCTATGATCAGCTCCGCCGGATCGCATCGCGCGACGTGGCGCCGATCGAAGGCGACCCACCGTCGCTCTGAAGTCGGCAACGAGAGCGCTGAACGAAAAACGCCCGGCCGAGGCCGGGCGTTTCTGATTGGGGCTCGTCTATTCGCCGCCGCCGAAGCGGCGCGACCACCAGCCGGCACGACGCGGTGCGGCCGACGTTTCGCTTGCCGCTGCGGGCGCGGGCTCCGGAGCCGGTGCGGGCGGGGCAACCGGCTCGGCCGCCTGAGCAACCGGTGCCGGTTCACTCTGGCTGCTCGACAGGAAGCTCACCTTCTCCCGAACTGTCGAACGGCGTCGTGCAGCCTTGTCGTCGGCGTGCTCTTCGTCCGCGGCAGCAGGAGCCGGCTCAGGCTGGGCCGTTGCCTCGATCTTTGCCTCGGCGCGCGGCTCTGGCTGGGTGACCTGTGGCTGCGAGGTGTGCTCGGCCTGCGCGATCGAGGGCGCAGCCTCGCCGCCAAAAGCGTCGAAATCGGCGACTGCTTCAGTCGCTTCCGACGGCGCATTGGCCGCGAGCTCGTCGCCGATGGAGCCGGCGAGACCTTCCTCACCAGGACCGCGACGGCGGCGTCCGCCACGGCGACCACGCCGGCGACGGCGATCGGCGCTGCCCTGCTGCTCGCCACGGGCTGCCTGTTCCTCGCCTTCCTCGCCGTCCGGCTCGGCCTCTGCATCCTCTTCGCCTTCGCCGGCTGCCAGGGCCGTCTCAGCAATAGCGGGAGCGCCATCTTCGCGCGTCTCCTCGTCGCGCGGGCCACCGCGACCGCGGCGACGACGGCGACGCTTGCGGCGCTGGCTGTCCTGTTCGGTCGCGGCGTCGCCTGCGGCCTGCTCCTCGACGAGACCCTCGGTCTCCTCGGTCTCGACCTCGGATTCGGTCTCGGGATCGAACTCCTCGTCGTCATAGGCTTCTTCGACCAGGGGCGGCGGGCTTGCGGCCGCCTGGGCCGCCAGCAGAGCCTTGGCGGCTTCCAGCGTATGCACCTGCTCGCCGCGGTCGATGACATAGGCCTGAGGCCCGTTGACGCTCGGGTCGGCGATGACCGCCAACGTGACCTTGAAGCCGTTCTCGAGGTCGCGCAGATGGCCGCGCTTGTGGTTCAGCACATAGAGCGCGACGTCGGTGCGGGTGCGGACCACCAGATTGTGGGTCGCGCCTTTCATCAGGATCTCTTCGAGGCCGCGCAGCAATTGGAGCGCAACCGAGGACACCGAGCGCACATGGCCGGTGCCGCCGCAATGCGTGCAGGGATCGGTCGAGGATTCCAGCACGCTGGCGCGGATGCGCTGGCGTGACATCTCCAGCAGGCCGAAATGCGAGATGCGTCCGACCTGGATCCGCGCGCGGTCCTGCCGGAGGCAATCGGACAGCTTGCGTTCGACCGCCCGATTGTTGCGCTTCTCGTCCATGTCGATGAAGTCGATGACGATCAGGCCGGCGAGGTCGCGCAGCCGAAGCTGACGCGCGACTTCCTCGGAAGCCTCGAGATTGGTCTTGAGCGCGGTGTCCTCGATATGATGCTCGCGCGTCGAACGTCCGGAGTTGACGTCGATCGAGACCAGCGCTTCGGTCTGGTTGATCACGATGTAGCCGCCGGAGCGCAGCTGCACGGTCGGCGAGAACATCGCATCCAGCTGGCTTTCGACGCCCATGCGCGAGAACAACGGCTGGCCGTCGCGATACTGCTTCACCGCGCTCACATTGGCGGGCATCAGCATCTTCATGAAGTCGCGCGCTTCACGGTAGCCGGATTCGCCGGCAACGGAGATTTCGTCGATCTCCTTGTTGTAGAGGTCGCGCAGCGAGCGCTTGATCAGCGAGCCTTCCTCGTAGACGAGGGTCGGGGCCTGCGACTTCAGCGTCATGTCGCGCACCGTCTCCCACATCCGGATCAGGTACTCGAAATCGCGCTTGATCTCGGGCTTGGTGCGGGCGGCACCCGCCGTGCGCAGAATGATCCCCATGCCCTCGGGCACGTCGAGATCCTGCACCACTTCCTTCAGGCGTGAACGGTCCTGCGCGCTCGTGATCTTGCGGCTGATGCCGCCGCCGCGCGCGGTGTTCGGCATCAAGACGGCATAGCGGCCGGCGAGCGAGAGGTAGGTCGTCAGCGCCGCGCCCTTGTTGCCGCGCTCTTCCTTGACGACCTGCACCAACATCACCTGGCGGCGCTTGATGACTTCCTGGATCTTGTACTGGCGGCGGGGGCGGAAGGTGCGCTCCGGCACTTCCTCCAGCACATCGTCGCCACCGACGGATTCAACAACGTCCTCTTCGGCTTCCTCGTCGTCCTCGTCTTCGTCGTCGTCCTCGGCCGTTGCTTCGGAGTCGTGATGCGGAGCCTGCGCACTCTCGCTGGCGGCGTACACGGCGTCGGCGGGCTCAGTAGCCGACGTCACGGCCTCGGCAAGATCGTCGGCGTGTGCGTCGGAGGCAATCTCTTGCGGTTCGGCAACGGCCTCTGCGGCGACCACGGGCTCGGCGCCGATCGCTGCGACGGGCGCCGGTGCCTCGTCGGCATGATCATGGTCGTGGTGGTCGTGCTCGCCGTGATGACCGTGGTCGCCATGATCGTGGGCGTGATGATCGTCACCATGGGCATGATGATGGTCGTCGTGGTCATGGCCTTCGTGGTCATGCGCTTCGTGGCCGTGATCGTGATGATCGTGGCCATCGTGATGCTCTGCGGCGTGCAGGTGCTCGCCCTCGTGCGACGCGCCCTCGGGCAGGGCCTCGCCCTGGACCTGCCGGGCCGCGGGATCGCCTTCGACGATTTCGCTGCGGACGCGCTCGCCATGACTACGGCGGCGGGAATTGCGGTGGCGGGAGCGGCGGCGGCCCTGGGAGCGGTTCTCGCTCTCTTCCTCGGCCTCGCGATGGGCCTGCTCCTCGGCTTCGATCAGCGCCTGCCGGTCGGCAACCGGGATCTGGTAGTAGTCGGGATGGATTTCGCTGAAGGCGAGGAAGCCGTGGCGGTTGCCGCCATATTCGACGAAAGCGGCCTGCAGCGAGGGTTCGACTCTTGTGACCTTGGCGAGGTAGATATTCCCGCGCAGTTGCTTGCGTTGCGCGGTCTCGAAATCAAACTCTTCGACGCGATTGCCGCGGACCACGACGACCCGGGTCTCTTCCGGGTGGGTGGCATCGATCAACATCTTGTTGGGCATGTCTTAACTCTTGGCGGCGGCGGGCGCGATTCACCGTGGGCGCCATCAGCGCTGCCGGGTGACGCGACGGTCCACCTGATTCGGGGGTGAGGGGAAGGCCGAAACGCCGTCTCTCGCGCCTTGCCGAACCGAAAGCCGGAGGACCAAAGCGGCGCGCGGAATTTTCACTCCGCAGCGTCGCGAATGGTCCTTCAGAATTGGTCGGCACAGTCTGGCGCATCAAGCGTCGGCCCGTATGAAACATTGGGCGGCGGGGCCGCCCCTCAATCAGTTGCTGTTGGCCAGGCATGGCGCGAGCGCGCTCGCCTTGGGTATTACGAACCGCTCCCTTGGGATTAAGGGACCGGGTAACGGGTTGCGCCGCTGTCAGAACCGTCCCGGAAACGTGGTGGTAACCGGGAACCGTCCGCCGCCGGGGCTTGCCCCGCTCCACCTTGCTGCCGCGCACCGCGCTGGACTTAGAGGGGAACGGAAAAACGCTGGAATTCCCAAACCTTGAGAGTTCCGGCGCTGCACCGGGAGGCTGAATGCGACACAACCGGAAATATCGGCCGTCAGCATTCCGTACATACGTGGATTGGGCCATCCGTGCAAGGAGCGTCGCACGGCGGTCACAGTCAGCGAGTTTCGCGTGTCCGTCATTAAGGATCGTTTAACCCTGTGGTTCTATTGCGTTAAAGAGGCTGCTCGGAGGCACGGAATCGGTGGCGAGCCGCGCAAATCAAAGGATCCTGCTGGGATGCGTGCTGCTCTGCGCGTCGGCATTGCCGTGTGCTGATTCCTCGCGCCTGAAGGCCGCCGAAAGTCAGCCTCAACTCCCTGTTGCATCAGCGAATTTCCCGACGGCCTCGGCCGCCCGGCTGGCCGGTGACGGGCGGCAAACCCGCTTTGTCCTCGACATCGATCAGGCCGTGACCTTCCGCGCCGTCACCTTGGCTGACCCGTACCGGGTGGTGGTCGACGTGCCCCAGGTCAATTTTCAACTTCCCGCCGGAACCGGGTCCGGCGGACGCGGCCTGGTCAAGGCCTTCCGCTATGGGCTGGTGATGCCCGGCGGCTCCCGAATCGTGTTCGACCTGACGGGCCCGGCCAAGATCGCCAATTCCTACGTGGTGGAGGCTGCCAACGGTCAGCCGGCGCGGCTGGTGCTCGAACTGGAGGAGGTCGAGCGCACCGCCTTCGTGCCGTCGCTGGCTCCGGAAAACCGCCCTGAGCTGCGGCCGGCAATTGCCGATCCGCCGCCCGCGACGGTTCCCGCATCTGCACACCCTGAAGCCGGGCAGAAGGCCGATGGCCGCGCGGTGGTCGTGATCGATCCCGGCCATGGCGGCATCGACAACGGCACGCAGTCGAGCGGCGAGAGCGAGAAGAATCTGGTGCTGGCCTTTGGCCTGGCGCTGCGCGAACGGCTGGAAAAGACCGGCAAATATCGCGTGGTGATGACACGGGACGACGACACTTTCATCCCGCTCAACGACCGGGTCAAAGTCGCCCGCAGCCTCAAGGCGGCGTTGTTCGTCTCTATCCATGCCGACGCTCTGCCGCGCGCCGAGGGCGATGCGCAGGGCGCGACCATCTACACATTATCCGACAAAGCCTCCGACGCCGAGGCGCAGCGGCTGGCGGATGCGGAAAACCGGGCGGACGCCATCGCCGGCTTCAACCTCGCGGAGGAGCCGACCGATGTCGCCGACATCCTGATCGATCTCACCCAGCGGGAAACCCGCACCTTTTCAAGTCGTTTTGCCCGCCTGTTGATGGGCGAAATGAAGTCGACCGTGCGGATGCACAAGCATCCCCTGAAGTCAGCCGGCTTCCGGGTGCTGAAGGCGCCCGACGTGCCGTCGGTCCTGGTCGAGATCGGTTATGTCTCCAACAAGGGCGACCTCGAGCATCTGGTCTCCGAGGGATGGCGGTCGCGTGCCGTGGGTTCGATGGCGCAGGCGATCGACGGGTTTTTGGCCAAGCGGATGGCCACGGCCGGATCGTCCAATTGACGACCGGCCGGATCGTCGAATTTACGACCGGGGGATCGTCATATTGACGACCCGGGGATCGTCGAATTGAGAGTGATTTTCCGTCCCACCGCAAAAGCCCTAGTTTGGCCACAGCGGGCGCTTTATAAAAACGCCGCAGGGGGTTCCGGAATCGGCGAGAATCCCGCTCGGCAAGCGTCTTGGGTCCGGCACTGCTAGTATTGAGTAAGGCCGGTGAATTCGCGATGGTTTGGTGCCTGTTTTCGGGTGCTGAGGGCTGATCTTAAGCTGGTCTTGGGCTGATCTTTGGGCTGATCTTTGGGCTGATCCAGAGTTTGAACGGATAAACAGATAATGCGCTTGCTGGTGCGGTTCATGGGCTTCCTGTTCGCCGCGGGAACGGTGTTGTTCCTTGTCGGGGTCGGTGCCATCGCAGGCCTGATCTGGCATTTCTCCAAGGACTTGCCGGACTACTCTCAGCTTCAGGATTACGAGCCGCCGGTGATGACCCGCGTGCACGCGACCGACGGCTCGCTGCTCGGCGAATACGCCAAGGAGCGGCGGCTTTACCTCCCGATCCAGGCGGTGCCGAAGCTCGTGATCAATGCCTTCCTCGCGGCCGAGGACAAGAATTTCTACGAGCATGGCGGCATCGACTACACCGGCATGGCGCGCGCCGGCGTGGTCTACATCCAGAACTACGGCTCCAACCGCCGTCCGCAGGGCGCTTCCACGATCACCCAGCAGGTCGCCAAGAACTTCCTTCTGACCAACGAGGTCTCCTTCGCCCGCAAGATCAAGGAAGCCTTGCTGGCGATGCGGATCGAGAAGACCTACTCGAAGGACAAGATCCTCGAGCTGTATCTGAATGAAATCTATCTGGGCCTAGGTGCCTACGGAATCGCGGCGGCGTCCCTGGTTTATTTCGACAAGTCGGTGAACGAGCTGACGGTGGCGGAGGCGTCCTATCTGGCGGCGCTGCCGAAGATGCCCGCGACCCTGCATCCCGTCCGCAACCGCGACCGCGCCATCGAGCGGCGCAACTACGTGATCGATCGTCTGGTTGAGAACGGCTGGGTCAAGCAGGCCGACGCCGACAAGGCGCGCAAGGAGCCGCTGGCCGTGACCAGCCGTTCCAATGGCGCCCACACCTTCGCCGGCGAATATTTCGCCGAGGAAGTGCGCCGCGACATCTTCGAGCGCTATGGCGAGAAGAAGCTGTACGAGGGCGGCCTCTCGGTCCGCACCACGCTCGATCCGAAGATCCAGGTCATGGCGCGCAAGACCATGGTCGCCGGTCTCGTGAACTATGACGAGCAGCAGGGCTATCGCGGCGCCATCAGCAAGCTCGATATTTCAGGCGACTGGGGCGTGAAGCTCGCCGAGATCAAGTCTCTGTCCGATATCTCGCCGTGGCGCATGGCGGTGGTGCTGGAGACCAGCGATCAGTCGGCGCGCATCGGCTTCCAGCCGAGCCGCGAGCTCGGCGGCGCCGTCAGCAAGCAGCGCGAGACCGGTCTCATCACGCTCGACGGTATCAAATGGGCGAGAGCGGCCTCGGGGGCTGCGAAGGGCAGGGCGGCAAGCGCAGTGTCGCAGGTGCTCCAGCCCGGCGACGTGATCTACGCCGATCCGCTATACAAGGACGCCCAGCCTGTCGAAGGCCAGTACCGGCTGCGCCAGATTCCCGAAGTGTCCGGCGCGATGGTGGTGATGGACCCCTGGACCGGCCGCGTGCTGGCGATGGTCGGCGGCTTCTCGTTCGACCAGAGCCAGTTCAACCGCGCCACGCAGGCCTATCGGCAGCCCGGTTCGTCGTTCAAGCCGATCGTCTATTCGGCCGCGCTCGACAACGGCTATACGCCCTCGACTGTCGTGCTCGACGCGCCCATCGAGATCGACCAGGGCCAGGGCGCGGGCGTGTGGCGGCCTGAAAACTTCTCCTCGGGCAAATTCCAGGGGCCGGTGACGTTGCGCAATGCGCTGCGGCAGTCGCTCAACACGGTGACGGTGCGCCTCGCCCAGGACATCGGCATGCCCCTGATCGGTGAATATGCCCGCCGCTTCGGCGTTTATGACGAACTGCCGAACTATCTTTCCTACGCGCTCGGCGCCGGCGAGACCACGGCGATGCGCATGGTCACGGCCTATTCGATGCTCGCCAATGGCGGCCGCCGGGTGAAGCCGACCCTGATCGACCGGATCCAGGATCGCTACGGCCACACCATCTTCAAGCACGACCAGCGCGAATGCCGCGGCTGCGACGCTCCGGGTGGTTGGAAGAACCAGAACGAGCCGCAGCTGATCGACCGCCGCGAGCAGGTGCTGGATTCCATGACCGCCTATCAGATCACCGAGCTGATGGAAGGCGTGGTCCAGGCCGGTACCGCGACCGTGGTCAAGCAGGTCGGCAAGCCGATCGCCGGCAAGACCGGCACCACCAACGAGGCCAAGGACGCCTGGTTCGTCGGCTTCTCGCCCGACGTCGCCGTCGCCATCTATATGGGCTACGATAAGCCGCGTCCGCTCGGCAAGGGTAACGCTGCGACCGGCGGCCATCTGGCAGCTCCCATCGCACGCGACTTCCTTCAGCTCGCGCTCGCCGACAAGCCCGCGGTCCCGTTCAAGGTGCCGGCCGGCATCAAGCTGGTGCGGGTCGTCGCCAAGTCCGGCATGCGCGCCGGTCCGGGCGAGACCGGCGGAACCATCCTCGAAGCCTTCAAGCCGGGCACGGCGCCGCCGGATAATTATTCGGTCATCGGCGTTGCCGATGCCGACGGCCGCATGCCGGCATCGCAGCAGCAGCAGCCGGATTCCGGTTTCTTCATGCGGCCGGGCACCGGCGGGCTGTACTAGGGCTTAGGACAAGACAGATGTTCGTCGCCGCGGCGGTTGCGCTTTGCAGCCGTCGCCGCTACATCCCGATGTCATTAGACGCGGAACAATCCCGCGAGACCAGAGAATCACATGCGCGCCGAAATCGAACGGTTGGTAGAAGAGATCAAGCAGTCTGTCGGGCTGCTGAGGAGGCATCTTTGACGTCGAGAAATCGACGGCGCGCCTCGCTGAGCTGAACAAGCTCGCAGAAGATCCCAACCTCTGGAACGATCCCCAGAAAGCCCAGAAATTGATGCAGGAGCGCACCTCGCTTGAGGATGCGCTCTCCGGCATCGGCAAGGTCGAGCAGGAGCTCGAAGACGACATCGGCATGATCGAACTCGGCGAAGCCGAGGGCGATGAGGGCGTCGTCAAGGAAGCCGAAGCCGCGCTCAAGACCCTCAAGAAGGAAGTCGCCCGACGCGAGCTCGAGGCGCTGCTGTCGGGCGAGGCCGATAGTTTCGATTCCTATCTCGAAGTGCATGCCGGCGCCGGCGGCACCGAGAGCCAGGACTGGGCGCAGATGCTGCTCCGCATGTACTCGCGCTGGGCCGAAACCCGCGGCTTCAAGGTCGAGATGTTGGAAGAGTCCGAGGGCGAAGAGGCCGGTATCAAGTCCGCGACCATCCAGGTCTCCGGCCACAACGCCTATGGCTGGCTCAAGACCGAGGCGGGCGTGCACCGCCTGGTGCGGATCTCGCCGTTCGATTCCAATGCGCGGCGGCACACCTCGTTCTCATCCGTAGCTGTGTTTCCGGTGATCGACGACACCATCAAGATCGACATCAAGGAATCCGACGTTCGCGTCGACACCATGCGCTCCGGTGGTGCCGGCGGCCAGCACGTCAACAAGACCGAGTCCGCGGTACGGCTGACGCATATCCCGACCGGCGTCGCCGTGGTCTGCCAGGCCGGCCGCTCGCAGCACAAGAACAAGGCGCAGGCCTGGGACATGCTGCGCGCCCGGCTTTACCAGATCGAGCTGAAGCGGCGGGAAGAGAAAGCCGCCGCCGACCAGGCCGCCAAGACCGACATCGGCTGGGGCCACCAGATCCGCTCCTACGTGCTGCAACCGTACCAGATGGTGAAAGATCTGCGCACGGGTGTGCAGACCTCCGACACGTCGGGCGTACTCGGCGGCGATCTCGACGACTTCATGGCCGCGACCCTGGCGCAGCGCGCCTTCGGCACTCCCGGCGCCGATATCGAGGATGTCGACTGATGCCGCGGATCGCCTTCATCGGGCTTGGGCGGATGGGCCATGGCATGGCCGGCCGCTATCTCGATGCTGGCTTCACGGTGACCGTGTGGAATCGCAGCAAGGCCAAGGCGGAAGATCTGCTCGCGCGCGGCGCGCAGTGGGCGACCTCGCCTGAGGACGCGGCGATCGACGCCGACGCGGTCGTGACCATGGTCGCCGATGACGAGGCCTCGCGCGCCGTCTGGCTCGGGCCCGAGGGCGCAGCCAAGACGGCGAAGGCCGGCACCATCGCGATCGAATGCTCCACCGTCTCCTATGACCATGCGCGCGAGATGGGCCGCGAAATGAATGCGCGCGGGCTGATCTATATCGATTGCCCCGTGACGGGATTGCCGGATGCGGCCGCCAGCGGAAAGCTGACGCTGCTCGTTGGTGCCGATGCCGCCGATCTCGAACGCGCGCGGCCCTATCTCGAACCGATCGGCTCGACCATCCGCCATTTCGGCGCGGTCGGCGCCGGCACGGTCTACAAGCTGATCAACAATCTGATGGGCGCGATCCAGATCGCCGGCCTCGCCGAGGGGCTTGCCATTGCCGAGCAGGCCGGGCTCGACATGAATCTCGTGCTGGACTCGATTCAGGCTGGCGTTGCCGCAAGTCCGCAGGTGCAGCGTCACTCCAGGCGCATGGTCGCCCGCGATTTTTCCGGAGCGACGTTCACGGCGTCGCTGCGGCACAAGGATGCCGCCTACGCGGTGAAGCTCGCCGAGAGCCTGCTGGCCGACAAGCCGCTGGTCGCACGCGCCGCGGTCGAGGCCTACGCGCAGGCGAAGGCCGCGATGCCTGACGACGACGAAGGCAAGATGATCGAGCTGGTGTCGCGGCCGAAGAAACCATCTTAGCGGATCACATCGAGATGGGGCAGCCTCGTTCGGAACGCGGTCTCGGCATTGCCCTCGTCATATCAGCCGCGATTGCCTGGAGCACGGCGCCGTTCTTCACGCGGCTTCTGCCGTTCGATCCCTGGACCATCCTGTTCTGGCGCGGCCTGTTCGGCGGCAGCCTGATCACGGTGTTTCTCGTCGTGATGCAGGGACGCGGCGCGCTGCGGAAATTGGTCGTTCCGGGGAAGGGCGGCTTGCTCGTCGCGTCATTGTCCACGGTCGCCATGGTCTCCTTCATTCCCGCTCTTCAGATCACCAACGTCATGAATGTCGCGGTACTGATCGCAACGCAGCCCTTCGTTGCGGCTGCGCTGGCATGGCTGTGGCTGGGTGAGGCCGCGACATGGCGGACGCTGATCGCGAGCCTGATTGCTTTTGTCGGCGTGGCCGTCACGGTGGGCGGCGTGCAGGCCGGCGCCGATCTCGGCGGCGTCGCTCTGAGCTGCCTGATGGTGCTCGCCGTCTCCGCCATGACGGTGGTCATCCGGCGCTACCGGCAGACGTCTATGGTGGCGGCAGCCGCACTCTCCAATTTCCTGGGAAGTCTCGTCAGTCTGCCGTTTGCCCGCGATCTCGCACATGTGGGCGGAGCTGATCTTCTGACTCTCGCTATGTTCGGCTGCCTCCAGGTCGCACTCGGCCTGACGCTGTTCGTGCTCGGCTCGCGCTTCTTGCCGTCGAGCCAGTCGTCCCTGATCGCGACGCTGGAGACGCCGCTGATGCCGTTCTGGATCTGGCTTGCCTTTCGCGAGATACCTGCGGTCCACGCCCTTGTTGGCGGTGCCCTGGTCATTGGGGCGGTGGTTGCGGATATCGCGGTTGACGCGCGAAGTCGCGATCGATCCTGAATCTCGCCCTTTCCGCGGAAATCGGGTGGCAATTTTGGTCGCGCAGTCCTAGCAGGTCGGACCATCGCTGTGAGACGCCATGCCCTCGAACGACAACCGGATCGACACGCGAGACTGGTCGCTGCTCGCTTTGCTCTCGGTGCTCTGGGGCGGCTCGTTCTTCTTCAATGGCGCGGCGTTGCGCGAATTGCCGCCGCTGACGTTGGTGCTTTTGCGTGTCGCGCTTGGCGCGGCCGTTCTGCTGCCGCTGCTCCGCATGCAGGGCATCAGTTTCCCCCGGGGCATCGCCGGCTGGAAGCCGTTCGTCGCGATTGGGCTCCTCAACAACGTCATCCCGTTCTCGCTGATCGTGATCGGCCAGACTTTCATTCCAAGCGGGCTGGCGTCGGTCCTGAATGCCACCACGCCGCTGTTCACGGTGATCGTGATGGCGGCGGCAGGCGAAGAGGCCTTACGGCTCCGCCGCGTCGCCGGCGTAGCACTGGGCCTCGCCGGCGTGATCATCCTGCGCGGATGGGGCGTCGAGACACGGGCGGGGCAGGGGCTGGGCATCCTGCTCTGCCTCGGCGGCGCCTTCAGCTATGGCTTTGCGGCGCTGGCAGCGCGACGGTTGTTGAGGGACTCCCCGCCGCTGGGGACGGCAGCATTTCAACTGATGGCTTCCACGGTGATGATGTCGATCGTCGCCGGCGCAGTGGAGCAGCCGTGGCGTCTACGAATGCCGGGCGTGACGATTTGGCTGGCGGTGCTCGGCCTTGCCGGCCTGTCGACGGCGCTCGCCTATATCGTCTTCTTCCAGATCCTGCGGCGGTCGGGTGCGACCAATGTGATGCTGGTGACGCTGCTCATTCCCGTCACCGCCATTCTTCTGGGATGGCTGGTGCTGGGCGAGCCGATCTCCCTGCGTGAAATCGCGGGCGCGATCGTGATCGGCAGCGCATTGCTGGTGATCGACGGGCGCGTTCTGAACCTGCTGCGGCGCGGCACATAGTTCTGGAGCGCTCGTTTCACCTCACGGAAAATCGCGGCGCTTGCCAGCCGTAAGCGAGCTTGCGACACTGCCGGCAAAACAAGACTATAAAACAGGGGAGAGAACGATGCCGGGTCGTCGCAATAACCTTGCTGCCCTCGCCATTCTAGCTGCCGGCGTGCTCGTCACGACACCGGCCCTGGCGCAGAAAAAGTACGATCCCGGCGCCACCGACACTGAAATCAAGCTTGGCAATATCATGCCCTATAGCGGGCCGGCGTCGTCCTATGGCGTGATCGGCAAGACCGAGGCCGCGTTCTTCAAGATGATCAATGACCAGGGCGGCATCAACGGCCGCAAGATCAATTTCATCAGCTATGACGACGCCTATTCGCCGCCAAAGGCGATCGAGCAGGCGCGCAAGCTGGTCGAGAGCGACGAGGTGTTGCTGATCTTCCAGCCGCTCGGCACGCCTTCGAACTCCGCGATCATGAAATACATGAATTCCAAGAAGGTGCCGCAGCTCTTCGTCGCCTCCGGCGGCACCAAGTTCGGCGACCCCAAGAATTTTCCATGGACCATGGGATTTCAGCCGAACTACCAGAGCGAGGGGCGGATCTACGCGAAATATATCCGTGACAAGTTTCCGAACAGCAAGATCGCGGTGTTCTGGCAGAACGACGACGCCGGCAAGGACCAGTTCAAGGGCCTGAAGGACGGGCTTGGCGACAAGGCCAATATGATCATCGCCGACAAATCCTATGAGGTCAGCGATCCCTCGATCGACTCGCAGATCGTTGCGCTTCACGATTCCGGCGCCGACATCTTCTTCTCATGGGCCGCGCCGAAAGGCTCGGCACAGGCGATCCGGAAAGTCGGCGAACTCGGCTGGAAGCCAAAATTCTTCCTGGCTAACACTGCGACCTCGGTCGCCTCGGTGCTCAAGCCCGCCGGGCTCGACTATTCCAAGGACATCATCTCGACCGTCTATCTGAAGGACCCGACCGATCCGACCTGGGACAAGGATCCTGCGGTGATCAAATGGCGCGAGTTCATGGACAAATATTACCCTGACGGCGACAAGGCGAATTCCAACAATGTTTACGGCTACGTCCAGGCCGAGGCGATGGCGCAGGTGCTGAAGCAGTGCGGCGACAATCTCACGCGAGACAACGTGATGAAGCAGGCCACGAACCTGAAGGATTTTCACACCGACCTGATGCTGCCCGGCATCATGGTCAACACCTCGGCCGACGATTATTTCCCGATCGAGCAGATGCAGCTGATGCGCTTCAACGGGCAGGCCTGGGAGCTGTTCGGCGACGTCATCACCGGTGAGGTCGGCCACGAGCGCGGCCAGTAGTCAAAGCTGGCTGCGGAGTGAAGTCGCGCAACTCTCCTCCGCGCCGCCTAAAAATATTTCCGGATCACAGCAGGATCGCTGGCGAGCAGAGCCTGCCGAAATGCTGCGATTTCGAACGAAGCTGCGCGCCTCGTCGTTTTCGGCCCCGCTTATTCGGTGACGAGATCGGCGGCGCGTTTCGCCTTCTTGCCGGCACTCTTGACCGTCTCTTCTCCGACCTTCTCGGCCTCGGCGCGAAGCTCACATTTGGTGCGGATCTCGTCGAGCTCGTCGTCGGTCAAATGCTCGATTCCTACGAATGAATTGTGCGCCGCGCTCACCCGGATCAGTTCGTCGAGCTTCACCTGGATCGCCGCGCTATCGCGATTCTGGGAATTCTGAATCAGAAAGACCATCAGGAACGTCACGATTGTGGTGCCGGTGTTGATCACCAACTGCCATGTGTCGGAGTAATGGAAGACAGGACCGGTGACCGCCCAAACCAGGACGATGCCGGCGGCAATCATGAATGTCAGCGCGCGCCCGGCAGCTTGAGATGTTCGGTTAGCAATATTGCTGAAGAGTTGAGCCGCGCTGTTGCGTGGCTGGTCCGCTTTACCCTTGGCCGGACGAGTTTTCGTATTGGTCGGTTGCATCAGAAGATCGCGCCATTGAGGACCTGCGACCTAACGCGGAGGGAACTCCGAAGTTCCGCGATGTAAACAGCGACTAGGCGAGCGCGCTCTCAACGAGCCTAGCCCGCACTGAGTCGCACGCCGGCGCGCAAGAACTTCTGCGGATCGACCGCTTCGCCGTCGATGCGGGTTTCATAGTGCAAATGCGGGCCGGTGGATCGGCCGGTCGACCCGACGAGACCAACGACCTGGCCGATCTTCACGATCTCGCCGACCCGGACATTGATCTCGGAGAGATGGCCGTAGCGGGTCGCAAGACCATTGCCGTGATCGACCTCGATCATGCGGCCGTAGCCGCCGGACCAGCCGGCGGAGACGACCTTGCCGTTGGCAGTGACGCGAACGGGATCGCCGCTCGCGGCGCGGAAGTCGAGCCCGGTGTGCATCGCGGGCCGGCCGAGGAACGGATCGCTGCGCACGCCGAAGCCGGAGGTGAACTCGACCTCGCCGATGACGGGCTTGCGATAGGGCACGAGTGCGAGCGTGCGATTGAGCCGGTCCATCTCGGCGCGGGTGCTGTTGATGCGATAGAGCTGCTTCTCGAACGGCCCCGAACTGGCGGTGAGCTTAACGGGTACGAAAGGCCCGCCCATTGCCGTGCGCGGTACGGCGGCTTCGAGATTTGCGAGGTTCAGGCCGAGATCGCTGACGACGCCGCGCATCCGGCGCATGCGCGAATCCATGCCTTCCTCGACGGCGTTGAGCGCCGCCATCTGGCGACGCTCGACCTGGTCCAGCGAGGTCGTGAGCCGAACGACGACGTTGTCGAACCCTTGATTCTTGGCGAATTGATTGACGGGCGGAGCTGCGAGGGTCGGCGCGCGCGACTCGAGCCGCGCTTCGCGATCCGGCGGTGCCACGAAGATGACGGTGTCGCTAATTGGCGAAGGCTTAGGCGTGCCCTGCGTCGTCTGGCTGGCATCGCCACGCTGCGGGGTGGAGCGGGGAATCGATCCGGTCACGTCCGGCATGGACCCGAGCGCCGTGGCACGGGACTCCAGCGCCGTCTGGCGCTTCATGATCTGGTCGAGCTTCTGGTCGAACTGCTCCTGGTCGAGCAACTGCCGGCTGGTGGTGCGGTCGACTTTGGCGCGTAGCTCGGCGATGCGGTCCTCATAGGCGTATTGCATCTCGGCCTGCCGGGCGATCAGCCGGGTGAGGACGTCGTCGCGGAAGGCGAAATAGGTCGCGGTTGCGGCCGACCAGAGCCCGAGCAATACGATCGTGCCGACCACGATCCAGAACACCACAGGCCCCAGGCGAACCTGCTTGCCGTGATGCACGATAGTGTAGGCATCGTCGGTGTCCGGAAGGGGAAGCGCGGTTGCCACCGCGGCAGCACGGCGATGAAAGGCGCGTCCGTGGTCGTGGGGGTGATGTTGGGGGTACTGCGAGAATTGGGCAGAACTTTTCGACATCGGCACTCCCGCGCCGATCGGATGAGTCCGTGCGGCCTAATTGCCGCGGCAATCTGGGCCGGTCATGGTTAATTTTCCGGAAACGGAACCGCTTGAATTTAAATGATTGGTTAAAGGCTCCTTGCGGCTTCCAGCACCTCGTCGGCGTGGCCGTCGACCCGGACATTGCGCCAGATCCGGGCGATCTTGCCGTCGGCGCCAAGCAGCATCGTGGTGCGAAGAACTCCCAGGAAGCTCTTGCCATACATGGACTTTTCGCCCCAGGCGCCGTAGGCCTCCAGCATCTCGTGCGTCTCGTCTGAAATGAGGGGCACGCCGAGACCGTGCTTGTCGCGAAACTTGTCCTGAGCCTTGACCGGATCGGCGGAGATACCGAGCACGGCGGTACCAGCCTTGGCGAAGGCGCCGGTCAGCCGGGTGAAGTCGATGGCTTCCCTGGTGCAGCCCGGCGTGTCGGCGCGGGGGTAGAAGAACAGGACCAGCTTCTGGCCGGCATAATCCGACAGCGCGACGACACCGCCACCGTCGCGGGGCAGGCGGAAGGCGGGGGCCTTCTGACCCTCGGCCAAGCCGGCCTTCGCCGTCGCTTTGGGCGCTGATGCCGATTTGGAAGAATTTAACCGTTTCGATGCGGCCTTATGCGATGCTGTCTTTGCTATGGTCCCAGTTGATTTGCTCGCCGGTGTCCGCTGTGTTTTCGCGGACTTGGTTTGAGTCGCAGCCCGCACTTTCACGGGTGTCTTTTTAGCCGTCGGACTGCCGGAGGGCGTTTTGGACGATTTCTTTCGGGATTTCTTGGACATACGCCTTCCTTTCGTCGCTTTCGGCGGGTCAACCAAAGCGGTATTGCAGCCCTTTTCCGCTATGCCGGAATCGTGCCCTCTGCGGGGGGAGTCTGACGACGCCGGAGTCTGGTTACAAGGAATTCCACGCACCACCCCACTGCTCGTTGAACGCGCTCCCGGGGCGACATGACGAACAGAAGGAATATTCGAGGTATGGCGGCAATGCCGGCGCGGGAGGCTTCGCTTCCCGTCGACGGCTGCGGCCCCGGCGGCGCTCAATCCCACGACGGGCGCCTGTATCGAGAGGCAATGGCAAGGAATACGTCGCCCCAGGATTACAATCGGGATTCGGATCGGCGCGGCAGCCAACCAGAGCAGCAGCAATGGGACGACGCCGATTGGGATCCGGATCAGGAAGCGGCGGCGGGCTATCGGGCGCGCCGGCTGCTGTCGCGTTCCAACTCGGGCTTCCATCGCTTCGCTGACGGGTTTGGGCCGCTGCGCCGCTGGCTGGGCGGCGGTCGCTGGCTGAAGCGCGTGGCCGTGGTCGTCGGTGCCCTGATCGTCATCTTCGTCGGCTGTTTCGGCGCACTGTGGTGGCGGCTCGGCGCCGGTCCCATCAATCTCGACATTGCGACGCCGTGGCTCGCGGCCGCGATCGAGGACAATATCGGTCACGGCAATACCGTGGAGGTCGGCGGCACGCAGATCGAACGGGCCGGGCGGATCCGGATCGCCGTGCGCATCCGCGATATCGTCGTGCGCGACCACGATCACGTCATTGTCGCCACGGCACCGAAGGCCGAGGTGAAGCTGTCGGGTGCAGGCCTGCTGATGGGGCATCTGCGCGCCGAAAGCCTCAACCTCGTCGATGCCGAGCTCGCGATCCGGATCGCGCCTGACGGCACCGTCACGGTATCTGCTGGCGACACCGCAAAGCCGCTCGCAACCGGCGTCGCATCCAAGAAGGACGCGGGGCTGCCGCCGACTTTCCCGCGCAACGGTGTGCCACCGCCGCCATTCGCCACCGAGCCTGCGACCTCCGACGCATCGCAAGCCGCGACCCAGGTCACGGCTCCGACCGGCATTCTTCAGAGCCTCGACTGGCTCGACAGTCTGAGCATGACCGGCCTCGACGGCCAGAATCTCAACGAGATCGGCCTGAAGAACGGCAATCTGATCGTCGACGACCAGCAGCGTGGCAGCAAATGGACGTTTGAGAATATCACGCTCAGCCTGCGCCGACCGAGCCGTGGTGGCGTCGCGCTCAGCCTCGGCGAGGAGGGCGCGCGTCCGTGGTCGCTGCGTGCCACGATCGGCCCCACCGAGAACGGGGTGCGCTCGGTCGATATCCGCGCCGACAAGGTTTCGACCGCCAACATCCTGCTGGCGCTGCGGGTGAAGGATCTCACCTACACCGCCGACCTCCCGCTGACCGGCGAGCTCAAGGGCGAGCTCGGCCGCGACGGCGTGCCGACCTTCTTTCGCGGCAAGATCGCAGTCGGTGCGGGCAACATCATCGACACCGATACACCCGATTATCCGATGGCGATCGACTCGGCCGAGATCAATGTCGAGTGGGACGCCAATCGGCGGGTGCTGGTCGCTCCGTTCAAGGTCCTCTCGGGCGCGAACCGTATGACGCTTCTGGCTCATGTCGAGCCGCCCAACGGCACCGTCAATGACTGGCAGCTCGGTTTCAGCGGCGGTTCGATCCTGCTCGGCGGCATCGACAACGAGCCGCCGCTGGTCTTCAACCGTATTGCGATCGGCTTCCGCTTCGACACCGACCACAAGAGGCTGCTGTTGACGCAGGCCGATATCTCCAACGGAGAGATCGGCGTCGCCGGCACCGGTGCCATCGACTATTCGGGCGAGCCACGGCTGACATTGGGTTTTGCGGGAACGCCGATGTCGGCCTCGGCGCTCAAGCGGATGTGGCCGACGCTTGTCGTTCCCGAATTGCGCGAATGGGTGATCGAGCGGATCGAGCGTGGAACGCTCCAGCGCATCGAGATCGGCGTTAATTCGCCGACGAAGAATCTTCCGCGCAAGGGCCCACCCATTCCCGACGACGGCTTGTCGGTCAATATCGTGGCGAGCGGTGTCACGGTTCGCCCTGTCGATGGCCTGCCGGTGGTGCACGATGCCGATTTGAAGGCGCGCGTGACCGGGCGCACCGCGACCGTGAACATCGGGCAGGGCATTGCCGATACGCCGGCGGGTCGCAAGGTCACGATTTCCGACTTCGTCTTCGAGGTGCCCGATATGGCGCCCAAGCCGTCGCCGTCGCGAACCAGATTCCGTGTCGAAGGTCCGGTGCCTGCGGCTGCCGAAATGCTTTCCAACGATCGCTTGAGCGATCTGTCGTCGACCGTCATCGATCCCAACGCCAGCAAGGGGACGTTCTCGGCGAACGTCCAGCTTGGGCTGCCGGTCAAGGGCGAGCTGACCAAAGCCGACACCACCTACAGCGTTACCGCCGATCTCAATGGTTTTGGTGCCGACAAGCTGGTGATGAACCAGAAGCTGGAGGCCAACAACCTCAAGGTCGTCGCGAGCAATCAGGGCTATCAGGTAAAGGGCGACGTCAAGATCAACGGGCAGGCGGCCTCGCTCGATTATCGCAAGCCGGCCGAGGGCGATGCGGACGTCAAATTGCAGACCACGCTGGACGATGCGAGCCGCGCGCGCCTCGGGTTCGATCTGGGCCCCGCCGTCAGCGGATCGGTGCCGATCAAGCTGTCAGGCAAGATCGCCGGGGGACCCGACCAGACGACCAAGCTCGGCATCGAGGCCGACCTGACCTCGGTCAAGCTCGACAACATCCTGCCCGGCTGGGTCAAGCTGCCGGGCAGAGCGGGCAAGGCCAGCTTCAAGGTGGTGCCGACAGCGCAATCCACGCGCCTGGAGGAGATCGTCATCGAAGGCGGCGGCGCCTCGATCAAGGGGTCGCTCGAGGTCGATGCCAACGGCGATCTCATGAACGCGAACTTCCCGACCTACGCGCCGTCCGACGGAGACAAGGCGTCGCTGAAGGTGGAGCGCAGCCAGGACGGCGTGGTCAAGGGCACCATGCGCGGCGACGTATTCGACGGCCGCGGCTTTCTGAAATCGGCGATCTCAGGCAATTCCAAGGACGATGCCAAGAGCAAGACGAAGAACGTCGATTTCGACATGGACGTGAAGCTCGGCGCTGTCATGGGGTTCAACGGCGAGGCGATGCGCAGCGTCGAGGCCAAGATGTCGCGGCGCAATGGTGCGGTCAAAGCCTTCACGCTGAGCGGCAGGATCGGAAAAGACACGCCTGTGGCCGCCGATTTGCGCGGCGGCCGCGCCCAGGGCAACCGCGAGGTGATCTATCTCCAGACCAGCGATGCCGGCAACTTCCTGCGCTTCACAGACACCACCAACAAGGTCTTCGGCGGCCAGATGGTGGTGGCCATGGAGCCGCCGACGTCAGAGCCTACGACGCGGGAAGGCCTGATCAACGTGCGCGACTTCTCGGTCAAGGGCATGGATCAACTCGATCGCGTGGCGGCGGGCGCTCCCAACGGTGCGCAGAGCGGCGTCGCCTTCACGGCGTTGCGCGCGGAGTTCACGCGGCAGAACGGCGCGCTCACGATCCGCGACGGCGTGGTCAAGGGGCCGATGATCGGCGCCACCATCGAGGGCTCGATCGACTTTCCTGGCAACCAGGTCTGCATGAGCGGCACCTTCGTGCCGATGTATGGCGTCAACAACATCTTCGGCCAGATCCCGTTGTTCGGCATCTTCCTCGGCGGCGGCAACAATGAGGGATTGATCGGCGTGACCTACGAGGTCGTCGGCACGCCGGCCGCGCCCGTGATGCGCGTCAATCCGATTTCGGCGATGGCACCCGGCCTGTTCCGCAAGATCTTCGAATTCAACACCGGCAAGCAGAACTCGCCGTTCGAGGAATTTCCGTCGCAGTCGAGCGACGGCTCGACCGGAACGACGCGCCAGCTCTCGAGCGGCTGCACCCTCGCGCGGCGATAGCGGCGAGCTACCCCCTTCTCGTGTCCGAGAATGAATGCGGATAGTGTTTTGCGCGCAGCCATCTTTCGAGACGCCCGCTCCGCGGGCTCTTCGGGATGAGGTCCTCTTCCAAAGCTGAAACTTAGATCCTCATGGTGAGGAGCCCGCGGAGCGGGCGTCTCGAAACACGAGGCCCGTACGCCGCCTTACGCCGCGCGCACGCCCGCCAGGAAGGTCCCGACTTCGCCGGAGAGCTGTTCGGCCTGCTTGGAGAGGTTTGAGGCCGCGGCGAGCACCATGCCCGCGGCATTGCCGGTCTCGTTTGCTGCCGTGCTGACGCCGCCGATATTGGTGGTGACTTCCTGGGTCGCCTCCGCCGTCTGCGAGACGCTGCGGGCGATCTCGGCAGTGGCGGCGCCTTGCTCCTCGATCGCAGCGCCGATCGAGGTGGCGATCCGGCTGACCTCCTCGATGGTGGCGGTGATGCCGCCGATGGCGTCTACCGCTTCCTTGGTCGCGCCCTGGATCTGGGCGATCTTGTCGCCGATCTCGCGGGTGGCTTCCGCGGTCTGGCTCGCCAGCGACTTCACCTCCGAAGCGACGACGGCAAAGCCGCGGCCGGCTTCGCCGGCACGTGCGGCCTCGATGGTGGCGTTGAGCGCGAGCAAATTGGTCTGCGCCGCGATGCTGGAAATCAGCTCGGCAACGTGTTCGATCTGCTGGGCGCCATCGGAGAGCGCGCGCACGATGGTGTCGGTGCGGCGTGCGCTGTCCACGGCGCGACCGGTGACCACGGCGGACTGCGCGACCTGACGGCTGATCTCCGTGATGGAGGAGGAGAGCTCCTCGGCGGCAGCCGCGACCGTCTGGACGCGTTGGCTGGCTTCGGTGGCGGCCGAGCCGACGACGGCGGCGCGGCGATTGGTGCCTTCCGCGGTCGACGACATCGACTTCGCGGTCACCTCCAGCTCGCCGGAGCCCGAGGCCATCAGGCCGACGAGCTGGCCGACGGAGGCATCGAAGCGATCGGCAAGCGAGATCAGCGCGTCGCGTTTCTCCTGTTCGCTGCGGGTCTTGGTGGCGACCTGCTCGGCCTCCAGCTTGCGCGCCGTCAGCGCGGTCTGCCTGAGCACTTCGAGGGTCTCGGCCATGCGGCCGATCTCGTCGCCGCGAGCGGTCTCCTCGACCGCCGTGTCGATGGCGCCTTCGGAAATGGCCTGCATGCGGTTCTTCTGGCGGTCGAGCGCGCCGAGCACGTCGCGGGCAATCAGCCAGGACAGCGTCGCCATCAGCAGCATCAGGCCGATGCCGATCGCACCCAGTTCCAGCGTCAAGGCTCGCACGTCGGCATCGATGTCGTCGACATAGAGGCCGTAGCTGATCGTTGCGTTCCAGGGCGCGAATTTGCGCGCGAACACGGTCTTGCGGACCGGCTCGGTCTGGCCGGGGCGGGGATAGAGATAGGAGGTCACGCCGCCCTGTGCGGTCTCAGCGCCGGCCTTGATAATGGCGTCGGCGATCAGGACGCCATTGGAGTCCTTCGCACCGGTGATCTTGCCTTCGAGCTGCTGGTTGGCGCCGTTGACGATGAGGGACGTATCGGCGTTATAGACCACCGGATAGCCTTGGCCGCCATTGAAGCTCATGCGGCGGCCGCGCTGGTGGAACTGGATTTTTGCTTCAGCCTGCGTCAGCTTGCCGGCGCCGACTTCCTCCTCAAGTGATTGGGCGAGGTTGTGGAGCATATCGACGGCGGTCCGCATCTGCTGGACGCGGTCCTCCAGCATGCGGCTCTTGCTGAGCACGGACGACACCCCGATGATGGCCGTGACCGTGAGTGCCGAAAGACAGACCATGCTGGCGAGCTTGGTGCGGATCTTGAGGTGGCTCAGCAGCTTCATCACGGCCTCGACGGAATGGTTATTGTTGCTCGCGTCGGTAGCATGAAATTCTTACCAATCATGAATGGACGCGTGCGACGAGCTGCCGCGCAAGAGGCGTCCGCGAGCTGCATGCGCAAACATCCATGCGGAAATGCGCCGCGTCGGCGCTTGGCAAGTCAACTGGGAGAAAGATTGTGTGGGTCTTTAGTCCCGACCGAATCCGGTGGGAGCGGACATGAACCGATTCGTCCACCGCCTCATCATGTCGATGCTGCTGGTCGCGGTCCTCGTCCTCGTCTGGAACGTGCTGGGCTCGCGCTGAGATGGCGCCCGTAAATGTACGGGTGCCATCCCTTTATTCGCGAATCAATTGCTGACGCCTCAGCGCCGCGCGAACGCGCCGCCGGTTGTGCCGCTAGTCCTTGCCCATCGCCGCATCGGCGCTGACCGAGCCGCCGCCGGCTGCCGAGAGATAAAGGCAGGCGAAGCAGAACAGGATCGCCGCGGTGCCACCATTGAGCAGGGGCAGGAACACCGGCGTCTCGCCCTTGAACATGTGGCCCATGAAGTAGGCGAAGGCCATCTCACCCGACAGGATGAACGCCGCGAGGCGGGTGAACAGGCCGATCATCAGCAGCGCGCCAAGCACCAGCTCAAGCGTACCGGCTGCGTAGATGATCGGCGGGATGTTTGCGAAGTAGGGAAGCACCGGAAACTTGAACAGCTTGGCGATGCCGTACTGGAGCAACAGGAGTCCAGTGATGAAGCGAAACAGGCTCAAGAGAACCGGTTGAAAGCGAACGAGATAGGGAAAGTTCATTGGTTTGTGCCCTCCATCCAATGCTTGCGACTAGGACCGCATTCAGTTCTGCCCTGCAAGCCGCCCAAGGGCAATCTGCGCTGACATTTTTGTCATGTCGGACAAAAACACCGCAGCCGGGACGTTCAGTCGCGCGCCATCCACATCTTTTGCAGCTGTTCGCGTCGCGCCCATCCGTAATTTCCCGGTGACGCGAATGTCCGCAGGTTACCTTCGGGAGACCTAGCGCCGCAAGGCGGGCACAACCAGGAACGGAATCATCCCGAGCACCACGCTCGCAAGCGCGAAGGCGAGCAGCGCGTTGTAGCCGTGGGTCGCGTCATGGATCAGGCCGCCGCTCCAGGAGCCGAACGCCGAGCCGAGCCCGCTGCCGATCGAGATCGTGCCGTAGATGGTGCCGACGCGCTTGCCCCCGAAGATTTTCATCGCGGTCGCCGTGATCAGCGGTCCACGTGAGCCCATCATGCTGCCGAAGCAGACCACGAATCCCGTGAGCAGGAGGAGATTGGCGGAGTATTGCAACAGCCACAGCAGGAAGATGCCGAGGATCGAGATTGCGTAGCTGAGCAGCACCGACGGCCGACGTCCGATCAGGCCGTCGAGCGCGGACACGCCGAGCATGCCGAACACCAGCACGACGCCGGAGAAGCCCCAGGCGGTCGCGGCCTGCAGCGGCGGAAAGCCGGCATCGATCAGATAGGCCACGATCTGGGCTGCGATCGCATACATGCCGACCGCGGTGAAGAAGAATGTCGAGAACAGCGCCCAAAAGGCGTGATGGCGCATCGCGCTCGGAAGGGTCCAGCCGTGATCGACGAAATCCGGATCGGTCTTCTTTGCGATATGCGGCGAGCCCGAGGCGAACAGCCGCCACGGCAGCAGCATGAGCGGCACCAGCAGGCCGAGCGCGGCGAAGCCGAACAGCTGGTAGGTTTCGCGCCAACCGAGATGATCGATCAAAAGCTGCGAGGCCGGCAGCAGCGCCAGTACGCCGCCACCCATGGCCGAGTAGACCACCGCCATCGCGGTCGGCAGCTTTGGGCCGAACCAGCGGCCCAGCAGGATCGAGTTCGGCACATTGCCGATGAAGGCGACGCCGATGCCGACGCAGAGTCCGATCGAGAGCTGGAACTGCCAGAGTGACTGCGCGTGGCTTGCGATCAGGAAAGCCGAGCCGAGCAGCAACAGGCCGAGTGCGTAGACGATGCGCGGTCCGGAATGATCGAACAGACGGCCGACCAACGGCGCGGTCAGTCCGCTGACGAGCCAGGTCAGCGAATAGATCGAGACCACCTGGGCGCGATCCCAGCCAAAGTTTTCCGAGATCGGCTTCAGGAAGACGGTGAAGCTTTCGCTGAGGCCGCGGCCGAGCACGGCGAGTGTGAAGCAGAGCGCGAGCACCACGAGCGCGGTGCGCACGACGCCCTGCGGCGTCGCCGTGACGCGTTCCCTGGTCGCTTGCTTGGACTGTTCCTCTAGCGTGTTCTGGTCCATTGCCGATCAGGGAGCGCGCTTCAGCGCGCCCTGACAAGCAGCGAAAAGCTCATACGCCTATGCAGGCCTGAGGAGGATGTGCTTCTTCTTGCCGAACGACAGCTTGATCACACCTTCCGGCGTCAGGTCGGCTGCCGACAACGCCATCTTCTCGTCGGTGACGGGCTCGTCATTGACGCGCAGGCCGCCGCCCTTGATCTGGCGCCGTGCTTCGCCGTTGGAGGCAACGAGGCCCGCCTTGACGAAGGCATTGAGCACGCCGAGGCCGGCGTCGAACTCGCCACGTGGAATTTCCACGGTCGGCAGGCTTTCGGCCAGCGCGCCTTCCTCGAAGGTGCGGCGCGCGGTCTCGGCCGCCTCGTTCGCGGCCTCGCGGCCGTGCAGCAGCGCGGTTGCCTCGGTGGCGAGCACCTTCTTCGCCTCGTTGATCTCGGAGCCTCCGAGCGCCTCGAGCTTCCTGATCTCGCTCATCGGCAGCGTCGTGAACAGCTTGAGGAATTTGCCGACGTCGGCGTCTTCGGTGTTGCGCCAATACTGCCAGAAATCATACGGCGAGAACTGGTCGGCGTTGAGCCAGACCGCGCCTTGCGCGGTCTTTCCCATCTTGGCGCCCGATGCCGTCGTCAGCAGCGGCGTCGTCAGCGCATACAGTTGATGGGTGCCCATGCGACGACCGAGATCGACGCCCATGATGATGTTGCCCCACTGGTCGGAGCCGCCCATCTGCAAGTTGCAGCCGGTCCGCCTGGCGAGCTCGACATAGTCGTAGGCCTGGCAGATCATGTAGTTGAACTCGATGAAGCTCATCTCCTGCTCGCGCTCGAGGCGGAGCCGCACCGAGTCCATGGTCAGCATGCGGTTGACCGAGAAGTGCCGGCCGACGTCGCGCAGCATCTCGATGTAGTTGAGCTTTGTCAGCCACTCGGCATTGTCGAGCATGATGGCGTCGCTCTTGCCCTCGCCATAGCGCAGCACTTTTGCGAACACACCACGGATCGATTCCTTGTTGGCCTCGATCTCGGCGACGGAGCGGATCGCACGCGTCTCGTCCTTGCCGGAGGGGTCGCCGACCATGGTGGTGCCGCCGCCCATCAGGGTGATCGGCTTGTTGCCGGACTGCTGCAGCCAGTGCAGCATCATCATGGTCAGGTAATTGCCGATGTGCAGCGAGCGGGCGGTGCAATCGTAGCCGACATAACCGGTCACCTCGCCCTTGGCGGCGAGTGCGTCCAGCCCCTCGAAATCGGAGCACTGATGGACGAATCCACGTTCCTGCAGCGTGTTGAGGAAATCCGATTTGAATGCAGTCATTTGTCGGCGCGCCTGACAATTCTTGGTTTACTGTTTTGGGAGCAATTTAAGGGTCTTCCGTGGGAACTCGGTTGCTGCCCGCTACTTTGGCCTGTGGCATTATAAGATGTGTCCCTCTGGCACAAGATCGGCATGCCGGAAGGGTCTCTTGAGGACGCTGATCCATGATGTTGACGGCACTCGGTTTGATGAGCGGCACCTCGCTGGACGGGGTGGATGTCGCGCTGATCGAAACCGACGGAAAGCAGGTGAAGGCATTCGGGCCCTCCGGCTACCGGCCTTATAGCCCGGCGGAACGCAACCTGCTGCGTCAGGCGCTGAGCGAGGCCGTGCATCTGCCGCAGCGCGATGCCCGGCCGGGGATCTTGGCCGAGGCCGAGCGCGCGGTGACCCAGGCGCATGCTGAGGCGGTGGCCGCCTTCGTCGCCCAGAACCGGATGAAGCCGGAAGACATCGACATCGTCGGCTTCCACGGCCAGACCGTGCTGCATCGCCCCGAGAAACGGCTGACGGTGCAGATCGGCGATGCGCCGGCGCTGGCCAAGGCGATCCATATCCCGGTGATGCATGATTTCCGCGCCGCCGACGTCGAGGCCGGCGGGCAGGGCGCGCCATTCGTGCCGGTCTACCACCGCGCACTCGTCCATTCGCTGGAGCGCGAAGGGCCGATCGTTGTCGTCAATATCGGCGGCGTCTCCAACATCACCTATATCGACGGCAACGACACGCTCATTGCCTGCGATACCGGGCCCGGCAACGCGCTGCTCGACGATTTCATGTACCGCACCATGAACCAGGCGTTCGACGCGGACGGAAAGTTCGCCGCGCTCGGCAAGGCCGACGAGGCCTGGATCGCGCGGGCGCTGGAGTTGCCGTTCTTCGCAAGCCCGCCGCCGAAATCGCTCGACCGCAACGATTTTGCCGCACTAAAGCTCGGCGAGGTGCAGCCGGCCGACGGCGCCGCGACGCTCACCGCCTTCACCGCGGCGGCCATCGCCCGCATCGTCCCGCTGCTGCCACGCAGGCCGCGAAGCTGGATCGTCTGCGGCGGCGGCGCCCGCAACCGGACCATGCTCCAGATGCTGCGGGAGCGCGTGGGGTCCGCCACTGTCGAGGCCGCCGAGACAGTCGGCTGGGCCTCCGACGCCATCGAAGCGCAGGCCTTCGGCTTCCTGGCCGCCCGCGGCATGAAGGGCCTGCCGTTGTCGTATCCCGCTACCACGGGGGTGCCGATGCCGATGACGGGAGGGGTGATCGCGCGGCCGTGAGGTGATCCTACATCGATACCGGTCGATGCAAATGCATTGAACTTGACGAGTGTATGCAAATGCATCTATATTGGATGCAGTTGCATCCAGCTGCTGGGATCATGCCATGACCGCTTCCCTCAAACTGATTAGCCACAAGCTCTGCCCATACGTGCAGCGCGCGGTGATCGCGCTCAACGAGAAAGGTGTGCCGTTCGAGCGGGTCGACATCGATCTCGCCAACAAGCCCGACTGGTTTCTCAAACTGTCGCCCCTCGGCAAGGTGCCGGTGCTGGTCGTGACGAGCGAGAAGGGTGAGGTCGCTCTGTTCGAGAGCAACGTGATCTGCGAGTACATCGAGGAGACGCAAGGCGGTCTGAAGCTGCATCCGACTGATGCGCTCGAGCGTGCCGAGCATCGCGCCTGGATGGAGTTCGGTTCGGCGATTCTCGGCGATCTCTGGGGGCTGGAGACCACGACCGACCCGACGACCTTCGAGAGCAAGCGTCAGGCGCTTGCGGCGAAATTCGCGCGTGTCGAAGCAGCGCTCGTGGCGGGGCCTTATTTCTCAGGCGAGGCGTTCAGCCTGGTCGATGCGGTGTTCGCGCCGATCTTCCGCTATTTCGATCTGTTCGACGAACTGACCGAGCACGGCATCTTCAAGGATCTGCCGAAGATCCAGGCGTGGCGCGCCGAGCTGGCAAAGCGTCCGAGCGTCCGTACTGCGGTGGGCGCGGACTATCCGCAATTGCTGCGCGCCTTCCTCGTGCGCCACGACGCGCATCTGCTCAAGCTTGCGGCCTGAGCCCACGCCGATGTCGCAATCCATGGCCTGGCTGATGCTGGTGATCGCCGGCGCACTTGATGTCGGTTGGGCGATCTCGATGAAATATGCGGAAGGCTATACGCGCGCAGGCTGGAGCGTCGTTTCGCTCGTGCTGCTCGTAGCCTTCGTTGTCCTGCTCGGGCGTGCCTTGAAGGTGCTCGAGGTCGGCGTCGCCTATTCGGTGTGGACCGGGATTGGCGCCGCCGGCACCTTCATCATGGGCGTCGTGCTGTTCGGCGAGACCTTGAGCGCGATGAAGCTTGCGGGCATCGCGCTCGTCTTGATGGGAATCGTCGCGCTCAAGCTGGCCTAGAGCGCTGCGGCCATTTTCGCGAGCGTCGCGATCGTGTTCATGTTGCGCGCGGTGCCGGTCTTGGCGGCGGGGATGACCAGCTTTGACGTGCCCATGCCGTCGCCGTAATGCACGTAGATCTCGCGGCAGCCGAGGCGGACCTCCTCCTTGTTCTGGCCGCGAATGCCGGCGAGCGCATCCGCCGGCGGCGCCTTGTCGAGGAAGATCGCGACGGTGCGGTTGGGCGCGGCCTTTGGAAACGGATTATCGGCCAGGACCCGCGCGATCTCGGTGGCGCTGCGCACGTGCACGCCGACCGGCGCGCCGGCATAGGCGTGCAACCGCTTTTCGAGTGCGGTCTTGATCGCAGATTGCGACTTGCGGCTTGTGAAGACGACGTTGCCGCTTGCAATATAGGTGCGCACGGCGGCGTAGCCGAGCTCCTCGCAAATGGCCTTGAGTTCGCTCATCGGCAATTTGCCGGTGCCGCCGACATTCACGGCACGCAGCAATGCGATGAACGCGCCCACGGAAAGCTCAGCGGACGTTGGCGAGCCGCATGTCGAGATAGGCGGTGATGGTTTCCATCAGCGGCTCGAGCTTGGCGTCGAAGAAGTGATTGGCGCCGGGGATGACCTGCTGGTCGATCACGATGCCCTTCTGCGTCTTCAGCTTCTCGACCAGCGTGTTGACGTCCTTGGGCGGCACCACCGCGTCCTTCTCGCCATGCACGATGAGCCCAGAGGACGGGCAGGGCGCGAGGAACGAGAAGTCGTAGAGGTTGGCGGGCGGCGCGATCGAGATGAAGCCCTCGACCTCCGGACGGCGCATCAGCAGCTGCATGCCGATCCAGGCGCCGAAGGAGAAGCCGGCAACCCAGCAGGCGCGCGCTTCGGGATTGATGGTCTGCGCCCAGTCGAGCGCCGCGGCCGCGTCCGACAATTCGCCGGTGCCGTGGTCGAACGAGCCCTGGCTGCGGCCGACGCCGCGGAAATTGAATCGCAGCACCGAGAAGCCGCGATGCGCGAACGCATAGTAGCACTGGTAGATGATCTGATGATTCATCGTGCCGTGGAACTGCGGATGCGGATGCAGGACCATCGCGATCGGCGCGTTCTTCTGCTTGGCCGGATGGTAGCGGCCTTCGAGACGGCCGGCGGGGCCGGTGAAAATAACTTCAGGCATGATGATCTCTTGATTGATCCCTTGAAGACGCTCTTCAACAATCAACCGATTGTGCGGATTTCATCGGCTGCTGGGCCGATCAAGCCGCAAATGGAAGGGTGGAGCGGCGCCCTCGGATGATGCGCGAGCGGCGCGCGGCGAACTGACGCGCGCGTTCTAACATGAGGCGAGGGTCAAAAAGCAAGCATCTTGAACATCCCGCAATCGGCTCAAGACGTTAGCGTGTCATGGCCGTCATCGCGCGAAGGCGATTGGGAATCGAGATTGCCAAGTGCTGCCCGGGGGCCCATGTCGGGTACCAGTGCGGGCGAAGCAGCCTGATCCGAATGGTAATATAATACGTCATGCTGAGCCGTGTTTATCTCGACTGGAACGCGACCACGCCGCTTCGCCCTGAGGCGCGAAGCGCAATGCTCGCAGCCTACGAGCTAATCGGCAATCCGTCCTCGGTTCACGCCGAGGGGCGCGAGGCGCGACGGCTTGTCGAGGGGGCGCGGGCCATCCTTGCGACCGCAGTAGGCGCGCTGCCGCGGAACGTGGTCTTCACCTCCACCGGAACCGAAGCCAACGTGCTGGCGCTGTCACCGGGGCTTCGGGGGCCGTCGGGGGGGCCTGTCGAGCGGCTTCTGGTCTCGGCCGTCGAGCATGCTTCGGTACTGGCAGGCGGCCGGTTCCCGGCAGATGAGATCGGTCAGATCAGGGTCACACGCTCCGGCGTGATCGACCTCGATCACTTGAAGGCGCTGCTCAGCGATGGCCCGCCGGCGTTGGTCTCGGTCATGGCCGCCAATAATGAGACGGGCGCGCTGCAGCCGATCACTGACGTCGCGGGAATCGTTCACGAGGCCGGCGGCCTCCTGCACGTCGATGCGATCCAGGCGCTTGGAAAAATCCCGTTCGATATCAAGGTTATCGGCGCGGACCTTGCGACCTTTTCTGCGCACAAGATCGGCGGCCCCAAGGGGGTCGGCGCGCTGGCCGTGGCCGAGGGCGTGGCCGGACTTGAGCCGGTGCTGCGGGGCGGCGGGCAGGAGCTGAACCGGCGCGCCGGAACTGAGAATGTCGCCGGCATTGCCGGCTTCGGGGCATCCGTGCGGGTTGCCGTTCAGGCTTTGCCGGAGGATGCGGAGCGCATGGCAACCCTCAGAGATCGCTTGGAAAATGGCATTCGCTCCATGGCCGGCGCAACGGTCTTCTCAGATGGCATCAGGCGGTTGCCAAATACCGTTCTTTTCACGGTTCCCGGCTTGAAAGCCGAGACCGCGGTGATCGGATTTGACCTCGAAGGTGTCGCGGTGTCCTCGGGCTCTGCCTGTTCCTCGGGCAAGGTACAGCCGTCCCACGTGCTATCGGCGATGGGGTATGACCCCACCATCGCCCAAGGAGCGGTGCGTCTCAGTCTGGGCTGGTCCACGGAGCCGGATGACATCAATAGGGCGTTAGAGGCTTGGCGAAAGCTCGGTAATACCCTACTTAAGGGATAAGCGATGAAACACGGCTTGAACGGTTCTAAGCGCGTGCGTCCCGCCAAGAAACATCGTAATAGTCGTCCGAATTTGATGATCCACCGCGGTCCTTGAAACCGCGAGCGGAGGATAGAATGCCAGCCGTGCAAGAGACGGTCGAGCGCGTAAAGCGCATCGACGTCGATCAGTATCGTTATGGGTTTGAGACCCTGATCGAGTCCGACAAGGCCCCCAAGGGGCTGTCGGAAGAGACCGTCAAGTTCATCTCCGAGAAGAAGAACGAACCCGCCTGGATGCTCCAGTGGCGGCTCGAGGCCTATCGGCGCTGGCTGACCATGACCGAACCGACCTGGGCCCGCGTCGATTATCCCAAGATCGACTTCCAGGACCTCTATTACTATTCGGCGCCGAAGCCGAAGAAGACGATCACCTCGCTCGACGAGATCGATCCCGAGATTCTGAAGACCTACGAGAAGCTCGGCATTCCCTTGCGGGAAGTCGCCATGCTCGAAGGCGTCGAGCCGAAGCCCGGCGAGGAAGATCCTAACCGGCGCAAGATCGCGGTCGACGCCGTGTTCGATTCGGTCTCGGTTGCGACCACCTTCAAGGCGGAGCTGAAGAAGGCCGGCGTGATCTTCATGCCCATCTCCGAGGCGATCCGCGAGCATCCCGAGCTGGTGCAGAAGTATCTGGGATCCGTGGTGCCGACGTCGGACAATTTCTATGCGACGCTGAACTCAGCGGTGTTCTCGGACGGCTCGTTCGTCTACGTGCCGCCGGGCGTGCGCTGCCCGATGGAGCTGTCCACCTATTTCCGCATCAACGAGCGCAACACCGGCCAGTTCGAGCGCACGCTGATCATCGCGGACAAGGGCTCCTACGTCTCATATCTCGAAGGCTGCACCGCGCCGCAACGCGACGAGAATCAGCTGCACGCCGCCGTGGTCGAGCTCGTCACCCACGACGACGCCGAGATCAAATATTCGACGGTGCAGAACTGGTACCCGGGCAATTCGGAAGGCAAGGGCGGCATCTACAATTTCGTCACCAAGCGTGGCGACTGCCGCGGCAACAATTCCAAGATCTCCTGGACCCAGGTCGAGACCGGTTCGGCGATCACCTGGAAATATCCGAGCTGCATCCTGCGCGGCGACAATTCGCGTGGTGAATTCTACTCGATCGCGATCTCGAACGGCTATCAGCAGGTCGACTCGGGCACCAAGATGATCCATCTCGGCAAGAACACGTCGAGCCGCATCATCTCCAAGGGCATCGCGGCCGGCAGGTCGCAGAACACCTATCGCGGGCTCGTCACCGCGCATCGCAAGGCGACCGGCGCGCGCAACTTCACCGCCTGCGATTCGCTGTTGATCGGCGACAAATGCGGCGCGCACACCGTGCCCTACATCGAAGCCAAGAACTCGTCGGCGACGTTCGAGCACGAGGCCACTACGTCCAAGATCTCCGAGGACGTGCTGTTCTATTGCATCCAGCGCGGCCTCACGCAGGAGGAGGCGGTCGGCCTCGTCGTCAACGGCTTCGTCAAGGACGTGCTGCAGCAACTGCCGATGGAGTTCGCGGTGGAAGCGCAGAAGCTGATCTCGATCTCGCTCGAAGGATCGGTCGGCTAGCACCGACTCATCCTGAGGAGGCCGCGTAAGCGGCCGTCTCGAAGGATGGATATGGAAAGATTGTTGGCCTCAATCCTTCGAGACGCGCCTGCGGCGCTCCTCAGGATGAGGAGATAGATGGAAACAAGATAATGGCTTTGCTTGAAGTGAAAGACCTCAAGGTTCGTGTCGAGGAGCGTGAGATCCTCCATGGGCTGACGCTGACCGTGAACGAGGGCGAGATCCACGCGATCATGGGGCCGAACGGCTCCGGCAAGTCGACGCTGTCCCACGTCATCGCCGGCAAGCCGGGTTACGAGGTCACTGACGGCGAGATCCTGTTCAAGGGCGAAGACCTGCTCGCGATGGCCCCGAACGAGCGCGCGGCCAAGGGCGTGTTCCTGGCGTTCCAGTATCCGGTCGAGATTCCCGGCGTCTCCACCATGAATTTCTTGCGCACCGCGCTGAACGCGCAGCGCAAGGCGCGCGGCGAGAGCGAATATTCGACGCCGGACTTTTTGAAGAAAGTCCGCGACGTCTCGAAATCGTTGAACATCCCGCAGGACATGCTCAAGCGCGGCGTCAATGTCGGCTTCTCCGGCGGCGAGAAGAAGCGCAATGAGGTGCTGCAGATGGCGCTGTTCGAACCCAGCCTGTGCATCCTCGACGAGATGGATTCCGGCCTCGACATCGACGCGCTGCGCATCGCAGCCGACGGCGTCAACGCGCTGCATTCGCCCAAGCGCGCGATGGTTGTCATCACCCACTATCAGCGGCTGCTGAACTACATCGTGCCTGACGTCGTGCACGTGATGTCAAAAGGCCGTGTCGTGAAGAGCGGTGCCAAGGACCTGGCGCTGGAGCTGGAGTCGTCCGGCTACGCCCAGTACGAGGACGCGTAAGGAATTTTGCGATGAACGTTGCTGTGGCAAAGACCGGAAACGGCCGCGCGGTGAGCGATCTGTTCGCCAGCGCCGAAGGCCGCCTGCCGGGTTCGCCTTCCGTGATCGCCGTGCGCCGCGAGGCGTTCGAGACCTATGAGCGTCTCGGCCTGCCGCACCGCCGGATCGAGGAATGGAAATACACCGATCTGCGCGCGCTGGTCGGCGAGGTGCTGCCGCTCGCGGCTGCGCCCGATGCGGCCGCGCTGAAGCGCGCTGCGGAGGCGGTGAAGGCGCACGCGATCGCAGGCGCCCGCAAGCTGGTTCTGGTGGACGGCGTGTTCGCTGCCGATCTGTCCGACGTCAAGGCGCTGGCCTCCGAGGCGGGCTTTAAGACCTTGCGGGAGACGCTGGAGAAGGATTCCAGTCTGTTGAAGACCGCGGCCACCGATGCGGTGATCGCGCTGAACGCGGCGATGGCGACCGACGGTGTCGTGCTTACGGTCGCCGATGGCGCGCAGCTCTCCGCGCCGATCCAGATCATCCACATCGCGATCACGTCTTCCGCGTCGACGTTCACCCGCTCGCAGATCGGGATCGGGAAGGGCGCTCGTGCCACCATCATCGAGAGCTTCGTCGCGGCCGGCGCCAAGGCTTACCAGGTCAGCGATGCCGTCATCCTCTCGGTCGGCGACAACGCAGACGTCGCGCATATCCGCCTGATGGATGATTCGCCGGATGCGGTGAACATCACCTCGCAGTTCGTCACCGTTGGCGCGAATACAAAACTCAATTTCTTCAACATGACCACCGGTGCTGCGGTCAGCCGTCTGCAGGGCTTCATTACGCTGGCAGGTGAGGGCAGTGAGCTTTCCGTCAACGGCGTGAACCTGTTGCAGAAGACCGAGCATGGCGACACCACGCTGGTCGTCGACCACGCCGTGCCGAATTGTGTGAGCCGCGAGGTCTTCCGCGCCGTGATCGACGATCGCGCCCATTCGGTGTTTCAGGGCCGCATCATCGTTCGTCCCGACGCACAGAAGACCGACGGCAAGATGATGATCCGGGCGCTGCTGCTCTCGGACGAAGCCGAGGCCGACAACAAGCCCGAGCTCGAGATCTTCGCGGACGATGTCTCCTGCGGCCACGGTGCCACCGCCGGTGCGCTCGACGACAGCCTGCTGTTCTATCTAAAGGCGCGCGGTCTACCCGAGAAGCAAGCCCAGGCGCTACTGATCCAGGCTTTCGTGGGCGAGGCGATCGAGCAGATCGCCGACGATGATCTGCGCGAGCACGTGATCGGCATTGCCGAGCGCTGGCTGGAGCGGCGCCAATGAGCACGCATCCGGCAGTCAAGAACGGCTCTTACGACGTCGCGCGCGTGCGCCAGGATTTTCCGGCGCTGGCCATGCAGATCTACGGCAAGCCGCTGGTCTATCTCGATAACGCGGCTTCCGCGCAGAAGCCGAGCGCCGTGCTCGATCGCATGACGCAGGCTTACACCTCCGAATACGCCAACGTGCACCGCGGCCTGCATTATCTCGCCAACGCCGCGACAGAAGCCTATGAGGGCGGCCGCACCAAGGTGGCGCAGTTCATCAACGCTGCCCGGACCGAGGAAGTGATCTTCACCCGTAACGCGACCGAGGCGATCAATCTCGTCGCCTCGTCCTGGGGCGAGCCGAACATCAAAGAAGGCGACGAGATCGTCATCTCGATCATGGAGCACCACTCCAACATCGTGCCCTGGCATTTCCTCAGGGAACGCCATGGTGCCGTGATCAAATGGGCGCCGGTCGACGACGAGGGCAATTTTCTCATCGACGAATTCGAGAAGCTGCTGACATCGAAGACCAAGCTGGTCGCGATCACGCAGATGTCGAACGCGCTCGGCACCATCGTCCCGGTCAAGGACGTCGTGAAGATCGCCCACGCCCGCGGCATCCCGGTGCTGGTCGACGGCAGCCAGGGCGCCGTGCATCTGCCCGTCGATGTCCAGGACCTCGGCTGCGACTTCTACGTCTTCACCGGCCACAAGGTCTACGGTCCGACCGGCATCGGCGTGCTCTGGGCCAAGTACGACCACCTCGTCGCGATGCGTCCGTTCAACGGCGGCGGCGAGATGATCCGCGAGGTCTCGCGCGACATCGTCACCTACGGCGATCCCCCGCACAAATTCGAGGCTGGCACGCCGGCGATCGTCGAGGCCGTCGGGCTTGGCGCCGCCATCGACTACGTCAATTCGATCGGCAAGGAGCGTATCGCCGCGCACGAGCACGATCTCGTCACCTACGCCCAGGACAAGCTGCGCGAGATCAACTCGCTGCGGCTGATCGGCACGGCGCGGGGCAAGGGCCCGGTGATCTCTTTCGAGCTCAAAGGCGCCCACGCCCATGACGTCGCCACCGTGATCGACCGCCAGGGCATCGCGGTGCGCGCCGGCACCCATTGCGTGATGCCGCTTTTAGAGCGGTTCAACGTCACAGCCACATGCCGGGCGTCGTTCGGCATGTATAATACGCGGGAAGAAGTCGATCATCTGGCACAGGCGCTGTTGAAGGCGCGGGATTTGTTCGCATGAGTGACACGGCAGAAATCAAAGCCAATCCGATGGAAACCCAGTCGGCGCTGCCGCCTGAGGAGACCGAGCGTCTCACCACCGAGATCATCGCCGGGCTCAAGACCGTGTTCGACCCGGAAATCCCGGCTGACATCTACGAGCTCGGCCTGATCTACAAGGTCGAGATCAAGGACGATCGTTCCGTCGACGTGCAGATGACCCTGACGACGCCGAATTGTCCGGCCGCCGGCGAGTTGCCGACGATGGTCGAGAACGCGGTTGCCAGCGTCCCCGGCGTCGGCGTAGTCGACGTCAAGGTGGTCTGGGAGCCGGCCTGGACGCCGGAACGCATGAGCGACGAGGCCCGCCTCGTGCTCAACATGTGGTGACGCGTAACCTGCTTTCGATCCTTGGCATTGAATTCGCTCGGCAACGGACCACATCACTGACATGACACAGATATCGTCGGGCTCGACACCAGCATCCACTCCAAAGCCGCGGCGGCCCCGCCCGCAGGTGATGCGGCTGACGGACGCCGCTGCCCAGCGCATCAGCGAGCTGACCCAACGGGCCGATTCCGAGATCGTGGGCCTGCGCGTCGGCGTCAAGAACGGCGGCTGTGCCGGACAGTCCTACACCGTCGAATACGCCCATGATGTTCGCCCGACCGACGAGGTCGTCGAGGACAAGGGCGTCAAGATCCTGGTCGATCCGAAGGCCGTGCTGTTCCTGCTCGGCACCGAGATGGACTACAAGGCCGACAAGATGCAGGCCCACTTCGTCTTCAACAACCCCAACCAGATCTCCGCCTGCGGCTGCGGCGAGTCGGTCGAGCTGCGCCCGGCACAGATCGACGGGTAGTTTTTCCGTCATTGCGAGGAGCACTTGCGACGAAGCAATCCAGGCTGTCTCCGCGTCGACAGCCTGGATTGCTTCGCTTCGCTCGCAATGACGGCGGTGCTATGAAGGCTGGCCTGCTCGCCCCGGGAAGCCAGCCATGGACCGCGAATTCCTGATCGACCTGTTCGCCGATTTCGGCCCCGTCGCCATCCGAAAAATGTTTTCCGGCTACGGCATCTCCGTCGACGGCATCAATTTCGCGCTGTCTCTGCGCGCGGGCCTGTTCTTTCGCGCCGACGAGATGACCATCCCGGACTTTGAAGCGGAAGGCGCGAAGCCGTTCCAATATTCGACCCGCGCCAAGACCGTGGTGGTGAACTCCTATTGGGAGCTGCCGGCCCGCCTGTTCGACGATTCCGCGGAGCTTGCGCAGTGGGCGAGGGCGGCTCTCGCCGCCGCCCAGCGCGCCAAGGTGAAGAAGCGGGCCAAGGTCAAGAAGGCGGTAAAGAAGCCAGCGAAGAAGGTCGCCAAGCCTGCGAAAGCGGCGAAGAAAGTCGGCAAGAAGAGCCCGGCCCGCAAGCGCGCCACGCGAAGGGCTTGAGGTTCAATCCACGGCCTTGGTCAAACCAACCCGCATGTCCTTGGCGGTGAAGACGCAGGTGCCGTCGGCAAGCACGCGACCATCGGCAATTCCGAGCACCAGCTTGCCGCGCCGGACCATCCGCATGGCGACCTCGTAGCGCACGCGTTGCGCGTTTGGTGCAACCTCGCCCGTGCACGCGACCTCGCCGACGCCGATCGCGCGGCCCTTGCCCGGCGAGCCCGACCATCCCAGCCAGTAGCCGACCATCTGCCACATGGCATCCAGCCCCAGAGACGCCGGCATCATGGCATCGCCGCGATAGTGGCAATCGAAGAACCAATGGCCGGGCGCGATATCGAGTTCGCCGACGATATGGCCCTTGCCGAACTCGCCGCCGTCCAGGCTGATCTCCGTGATGCGATCCATCATCAGCATTGGCGGCGCCGGCAATTGCGCATTGCCCGGGCCGAAATAGCCGCCCTCGCTCGATCTCAGCAGGTCGTCCCTGGTGTAGGACGGTTGCGGCGTGTGAAAATCATGCGGGTTGGGCAAGACGACAAGTCCTCCGGATGCGCGCAGTCGGACGCCTCAAGACGGCGAGGGAGATGTCGTTCGTCAGGCCAGAATGTCAAGCGCGGGTGGCGGTGCGCAGCTTCGGCGTCACGCCACCCGGTTGTGCGTCTCGACCGCGAATTCCGGATCGGCCTCGCAGATCACGCGGTTGCGGCCGTTGCGTTTGGCGGCGTAGAGGCAGGCATCCGCGCGTTCGATCAGCGCATCGGTGTCGTCGCCCTGCTTGAGCATGGAGACGCCGACGGAGATGGTGACGCGGCCGAGGATTTCGCCGGTGGACTTCTTTTTCAATTCCTTGGCCATCACCGCGCGGCGGATGTGATCGGCCACCGTGAGGGCCTGGCGCAGCGCTGTGTTGGGCAGCACGACCGCGAATTCCTCGCCGCCATAGCGCGCGGTGATGTCCTGGCCCTTGATGGTCTGCTTCAGCGACAGGCCGACCAGCCGCAGCACTTGGTCGCCGGTGAGATGGCCGTAGGAATCGTTGAACGACTTGAAATGATCGATGTCAACCAGCAGCAGCGACAGCGGCTCGCCGGAGGCGAGGGCGCCTTGCACGGCCATGTCGATCATGCGATCGAAATATTTGCGGTTGCCGAGCCCCGTCAGCGGATCGGTCAGGCTCTCGGCGCGGATCGCCTCAAGGCTCTGCTGGAGGTTGCTGATCTCGCTCTTCGACAGCGTCAGCCGGTCTTCCAGCGCTTTGTTGGTCTCGCGCATCTCGCTGGTCGAATGCAGCAGCGTCTCGACGATCGACTTGAGCTGCTCGCGGCTCTGGGCCGATGAGAGCTTTTCGGTCGCGCCCGACAGGCTGGCATCGTAGGAGCCGGTCATCCCGAGCGCATCACCGAGTACCTTCATCACGTCGTCGATCTCGCCGATGACGCGCGCGCCGACCTTGTCGATGCGGTCGGTGGTCTTGATGTGGGAGAGGTAGGTCTCGTAGATCTGATCGAGATCGGCTTCGGTCAGCTTGCCGCTCCGCGCCAGTGTCTCGTTGATGATCTTGTTAAGCGGGGCGTTGTAGCCGGTGGCGTAGACGAACCAGATCTCGTAATTGCGGGGAATTGCCGTCTGTCGTAGCGATCGGATCTGACCGAGCGCTACCTCGGCGAACGCCATCGTGCGTTCGTGTTCGTCGAGCACCTTGACCACGGAACATACCCCACAGCGATCGGCGTGCCGTCGACCGCAGCAATACTTAAATTATGTTCGTAGGCTAACGGACGATCGTGAACGCCCCGTAAATATACGTCCACGAATACGTCCAAAAAAGTGCGCGCCAGCTTTATTTCAACCAAAGCCGGGCGCGCATCGGGCTTCAGGCGCCGGCTGGGGAGCGAACCGGACGCAGCAGAAAGGCCGGCAGATGCGAGTGGTCGCCCGGCTCGCTGTCGGCCTCGCGTTGGCGGCGCGGCTCGGGACGGCCGATCGACGGCACATGCGACGGATTGGCCTGCTGGCGCGCACCGTCACGCGGCTCGGATGATGGCTTGGCTTCGCGCGGAGGCCTGGCTTCACGCGAAGGTCTGGCTTCACGCGAAGATCTGGCTTCACGTGGAGGCCTTGCCTCGCGCGCGGGCCTTGCTTCGGAAGCAGGTCTTGCTTCGGAAGCCAACCTTGCCTCGGGAGCGGACCGTGCTTCGGCTGAAGGCTGTGCTTCGCCACGCGCTTCGCGCGGCTCCTGGCTGCGCTCACGATCGCGACCGCGTTGCGGCTTGCCGCGTCCGCCGCGTGAACGTTCACGGCCGCGCTGCTCGCGCGGACGCTCGCTCGCATCGGAAGCATCGGTGCGGACTTCGAAATCGCCTTCGGCGCGCGGAATGCTCTGTCCGATCAGCTTCTCGATCGCCACCATCGACTTCTGGTCGGGCGGCGTGACGAGCGAGATCGCCATGCCGGACCGGCCTGCGCGACCGGTGCGGCCGACGCGGTGGACATAGTCGTCGGGATGGTGGGGAACGTCGAAATTGAAGACATGGCTGACCTCGGGGATGTCGAGGCCGCGGGCGGCGACGTCGGATGCGACCAGCAGCGGCAGCTCTCCCTTGCGGAACTGTTCGAGCGCCGCCGTGCGGGCCGACTGATCCATGTCGCCGTGCAGCGCGCCGACGCTGAAGCCGTGCTTTTGCAGCGACTTGTGAACGACGGCGACATCGCGCTTGCGATTGCAGAAGATGATCGCGTTCTGGAGATCCTTGGCCTCGCGGAGCAGTCGGCGAAGCAGCTCGCGCTTCTCGTGCGCCTCGCGCCCGGCTGGGACCTGACACTGCGTAACGGTGACAGCGGTGGTGGCGGGCTTCGATACCTCGATCTTCTGCGGATTGTGCAGGAAGGTTTCGGTGATGCGCCGGATCTCCGGCGGCATGGTCGCGGTGAAGAACAGGGTCTGCCGCGTGAACGGGACGAGCTTGCAGACGCGCTCGATGTCGGGAATGAAGCCCATGTCCAGCATGCGGTCGGCTTCGTCGATGACGAGCAGCTCGACGCCGGTGAGCAGCAGGCCGCCGCGCTCCGTGTGGTCGAGCAGGCGGCCGGGAGTGGCGATCAGCACATCGACACCGCGCGTCAGCTTGGCATCCTGGTCGCCGAAGGAAACGCCGCCGATCAGGAGGGCGACGTTGAGTTTCTGGCCCACGCCGTAACGGTCGAAGTTTTCCTTCACCTGCGCCGCGAGTTCGCGGGTCGGCTCAAGGATCAGCGTGCGCGGCATGCGCGCCCGGGCGCGGCCCTTTTCGAGAATGGTGAGCATCGGCAGCACGAAGGCGGCGGTCTTGCCGGTGCCGGTCTGGGCGATGCCGAGCACGTCCTTGCGAGCGAGGACGTGAGGGATCGCCTGTTCCTGAATGGGGGTGGGGGTGGTGTAACCGGTGGCCGCCACTGCGGCGAGGACTTTTTCGGATAGTCCGAGATGGGTAAAAGACATTGAGCCTCTGGTCGAAACCGCCGTTCGGATTCGAGGGTAATAAGGCTGTCGCGTTCCACCCCAAAACGGCGCGCTCTCAAAGAAGCTGGGGGTGCTGACTCACGCGAACAAAGCGCCAAGCTCAGGAATCGCTCTTCGATACCGAGCCGCGTCGACCCGGAACATAGGCGGGAATCGGCCAAAGTCAATGGAGCAGCCGCGGGAAGGCCCTAAAAAACCTGAGGTTTTCGCTCAAATAGCGGGCGAGGCTGCGGTTTTCCGCCCAATCCAGCGGTCGGCCGGAGCTGCCCAAACGTCGGCTAACGCCCTTCCGGACCCTGGGCGCGGAAGTCGCCGGGGGCCATCCCATAGGCGGCGTTGAAGACCCTGTAATAGGTCGCGAGGCTGTCGAAGCCGCAGGCGGTCGCGATGTCGGCGATCAGCCGGTCCGGGGCTTCGCGCATCAGGCGGCGGCTCTGGTTCAGGCGTTCCTCCGTCACGGTTTGCGAAAAACTCTTGGCTGCGCCTTCGAACAGCATGTGCAGGTGACGGACCGACACGCCGAGAAGGTCGGCCACCATCGTTGGCGCCATATCCGGATCTTGCAGGTGACGCGCGATCAGGCGTCGCGCCTGCGAGAGCCGGGCGATCCGCAGCGCGGCCTGCCCGAGGCGGCTGCCGGGCCGCAGGATGCCGCGCTCGATCAGCGCCAGATGGGCTAAAGCCTGGACGAGGGGGACGGCATCGGCGGCGCCGTCATCGCCCGCGGCAACCGTACCGAGATCGGCAAAGCAGGCGTCGAGCAGGGGCGCCAGGGTGGGATCCTCGAACGTCCGGGGCGCAAGCTCGCGCATGCGCTTGTCCTGCGTGGAGAGGCCGCTCACGGGAATCTTCAGGATCCGCAGGTGGAAGCCTCCCGCGCCCAGCGGCGCCGCGCGATAGGGCTGGTCGGTATGGCTGGTGGCGAAGCTGCCATTGGCGATCGTGAAGTCGCTGCCGCGCATGCCGCCGAACCAGGCGCCGCTACCGAGCTGCTGATAGACGCAGAGGCTGTCGCCCGGCGCGTCAGCGATGTCGGTCATGCTGCGCTCGACCGTGTAATGCGAAGCCTTCAGCTCGACGAAGCCGGCTCCGCCAAGCTGACACAGCGAGAATTCGCCGAAGAAGTCCGCGCGGCGTTCGCGCTCGAGTTCGGCGGTGACGCCGAACAGGCCCTTGGCGCGCACCTCGCGCCAAAACTCGAAGCGGTCGTGCGGCTCGACCTCGTCGGTGCACCAGCGATACACGGCGTCCCCTCGCTTCCAGCGGAATTGCCCACAAGAATTGACCGAGAAAAAGCAAATTCCGGTGGCATCTACCATAGGCTAGACGACAGACCTGAGTCCTCAGGGCTGTTGAACCAGCGCTATGGCTGGGCCGACTATCACATCAACGACGCGGTTCCCATGAACCGCTGTTCGAAGGAACCGGCGTGGGCCGTTCTTGAGGGATTTTCGATGACACGTCGGCTTTTCAGAGTACTGGCAGCGCTTGGCCTCGCGGCCGGCCTCAGCGGTTTCGCGCTTCCCGCCTGTGCCGAGAAGCGCGTCGCGCTCGTGGTCGGCAACAACGACTATAGGAACGTTCCGAAGCTGCTCAAGGCGGTCAACGACGCCCGCACCATGGGCGATACGCTGAAGCAGCTCGGCTTCTCGGTGATGGTCGCCGAAAACCAGAGCCGGCAGCAATTTTCGGAGACGCTGCTCGCGTTCGATCGGACGATCGAGCCCGGCGACACCGCGTTCTTCTTCTATGCCGGCCACGGCTTCGAAATCGCCGGCCAGAATTACCTGCTGCCGACGGACGTGCCGGCAGCGACGGAAGGGCAGGAAGAGCTGGTGCGTGACGCCTCCATCCTGGCCGATCGCATCGTCGAGCGCCTCCAGAACAAGAAGGCGCGAACCTCGATCCTGGTGTTCGACGCCTGCCGCAACAACCCGTTCGAGCGCAAGGGTACCCGCGCCGTCTCCGGTGGTGGCGGGCTTGCCCCGATGGTGCAGCTGCCCGAAGGGGTGTTCTCGGTCTTCTCCGCGGGCCCGCGCCAGACCGCGCTCGACCGCCTCTCCAACGACGACGCCAATCCCAATTCGGTGTTCACGCGCACCTTCGCCAAGGAGCTGCTCCAGCCCGGCGAGAACCTGGTGCAGGTGGCGCAGCGTACGCGCCGTCTCGTCAGCGAGATGGCCGACACCGTCAAGCACAGGCAAGTGCCGGTCTATTTTGATCAGATGGTCGACGACGTCTTCCTCAGCGGCATCGCCAAGGATGCCGCCGCGCGCCCGGCCGATCCGCCGGCGCAGAAGCTCGCGGCGCTACCACCGGTCTCGGTGCCGCGCGTGCCAAAGGAAGAGACCACCAACGCGCCGATCGCGAGCTTCTCGCGCCACAATGGCGGGTGGAGCGTGGTGTTCTCCTTTGCAGATCCGACCCTCGGCGTTTCCTGGCGCATGGCCGGCAATGGCGACTTCCGCGAAACCGGCTTCATCGATACGCTCGACCCGCGCACGCGCAAGAGAATGCCGAACCCGTCGATCGAATTGCCGCCGGACGCGCAGGCCGGCACCATCGAGGTCCGCTATGTCGACCAGTCCGGTGACATGCAGGGCCCGTTCCCGATCAGGTTCGATCCCGAAGCCGCGCTGATCCGCGACCAGCGCAAGATCCTCGACATGACCGCGACGAGCTGGCTGTCATTCCGCGAGTTCAACGGGCTGCTGGTCTACTACACGCACCTCGTGTCCTACCGCTGCGCCATTCGCGAAGTGCGCATCGGCATCGACACCGCCGTTCCGAACCAGGTCTTGAAGATGCCGGGCTGCGACATGCGCGACCCCAGCGCGATCAGCGCCGGCATGCCGCTCTACATGAAGCTCGCACCGGCAACGCAGTTCATCTCGGTGGAGCTGACCTATCGCGACGGCAGCGTGTCGGAGATCAAGAGCTTCCGCAGCGCGAACCGCAGCAACAACTGATGAAGCGGGCGAAGGCGTCGCGCACGCTTTTGCCACCCGCTTCCTGATGAAGCGCTTGAGCTTGTCCTACTCCTCGTAAGGATAACCGTTGTGTTCGATGCGCACCGGCGCAAGCGGCGGCCTGCGCGGTGCGATCATGATCAAGACGAAAAGCACGTTGATCAGGATCCAGACGCCGAGCAGTATGAGGATTGTCTGCACTGCAATTTCCTGAATGAGTCGGAATTGACAGCAAGGCTAACGGCCATTCACAACTGCGGCAAATGAATCTTGCTTGCTGCAGTGCACGCAAACCTTGACCCGTAATGAGGACCCGGCCGTGAACCCCAATACGTCGCCGCATCCCCATGGATCCTCGGTGAAGGTCCGCTGTTGCATCGTTGGCGGTGGACCGGCCGGCATGATGCTCGGCTATCTCCTTGGGCGCGCCGGCATCGATGTCGTGGTGCTGGAGAAGCATGCGGATTTCTTCCGCGACTTCCGCGGCGACACCGTGCATCCCTCGACGCTCCAGGTGATGGACGAGCTCGGCCTGATCGACGGATTCCTGAAGTTGCCGCATCAGCGCTTGCAAAAGATGGACGGCCTGTTCGGCGGTACCCCCGTTCGCATCGCCGATCTCAGCCGCCTCCACACCAAGTACCCCTTCATTGCCTTCATGCCGCAATGGGATTTCCTGAATTTCCTGCGCGAGGCCGGCCAGCGCTTCGCCTCGCTGAAGGTGATGATGAACACGGAAGCGGTCGATCTGATCCGCCGCGGCGAGACCATCGCCGGCGTGCGGGCGAATACGCCGGATGGCATCGTGGACATCGAAGCCGATCTCACCATCGCCTGTGACGGCCGGCATTCGACCGTGCGCCAGCGTTCCGGCCTCGAGGTCGAGGAGATCGGCGCGCCAATGGACGTGCTGTGGTTTCGCGTTGGCCGCAAGGCGAACGAGACCGAGAACGTGTTCGCTCGCGTCGAGCCCGGCAAGATGATGATCACCTTCGACCGCGGCGACTATTGGCAATGCGCCTATGTCATCGCCAAGGGGCAATACGACGCGGTGAAGGCGAGGGGATTGCAGGCGCTGCTCGACGATGTCGTTCGCATGGCGCCGATCCTGAAGAGCGGCATTGCCGATGTGAAGAGCTTCGACGATTTCAAGCTGCTCACCGTCGCGATCAACCGCCTGAAGCGCTGGACGCGGCCGGGCCTGCTTCTCATCGGCGACGCCGCCCATGCGATGTCGCCGGTCGGCGGCGTCGGCGTCAATCTCGCCGTGCAGGATGCGGTCGCGACCGCAAATTTGCTGGCGGACAAGCTGCAGCGCGGCTGCCCGTCGGAGGAGGAGCTCGATGCCGTGCGCCGTCGCCGCGAATTCCCGGTAAAGATGACGCAGCGAATGCAGATGATCGTGCAGAACAACATCATCAGCGGCGCCTTGCAGGGCGGCGACCGGCCGCTGAAAGTGCCGATGATCGTGCGTCTCATCACCGCGGTGCCGTGGCTCCAGGGCATTCCGGCGCGCCTGCTCGCGCTTGGCGTCCGGCCCGAGCACGTGCAGTCGAAGGCTGCGCCGGCACGGTAGCGCAAGGACTTGGTAGGGATAACGCGGCGTTAAATCACGCGCGGCGCGTTGCCTGCGTACAACAGTTCAGATGCATTGAAGGCGCGCTGCTTGCCAATCCGGCGTCTTAACTGTCTTGATTCAAATTTGAGTAAGAACTGCGTGTGAGCGTGCATCCATCAAAGGACACGGGGTGTACCATGCGTAACAAGTTGATTGCCGCCTTCGCCTGCACGACCGCTCTGGTTTCGACCGGCGCCGCTTCCGCCGCCGATCTCGGTGCGCGCTACACGAAGGCGCCCGCCTATGCGGAGCCGCTGTTCAACTGGACCGGCTTCTATGTCGGCGGCCACATCGGCGGAGCATGGACCAACGAGCAGTTCATCAACAACGGGACCGGCGCGCCATTTGGCGATCTGACCCCGGGGCAGGGCTACCGTCAGCGCAACTCCGGCATCCTGGGCGGCGCCCAGATCGGCTACAATTGGCAGGCCAACAACTACGTGTTCGGTATGGAAGGCACGATCTCGGGCCTCGACAACAAGGGCTCGTTCTTGAACACCGCGTTCGGCGCGGGTGACGACGTGTTCTCCTGGCGCGCCAATGTGCTTGCCACCGTCGTCGGTCGCGCGGGCTTCGCCGTGCAGAACAACCTGTTCTACATCAAGGGCGGCTATGCCGGCGTGAACAACCGTCTCTCGGTCACCGACACGGTCGGCGTGGCCACCGGTTCTGGCGGTCAGACCCATTGGGCCAACGGCTGGACCGTCGGTGCCGGCTGGGAATACGGCATCACCCGCAACTGGATCGTCGGCCTCGAGTACAACTACGCAGCCTTCACCAGCCAGACCTATCAACTTGGCGGCACGTCGGGCAATTACAGCTTCGATGCCAAGCCGCGCGACCTCCAGTGGGCCGTCGTGCGCGCCAGCTACAAGTTCGACGCGCCTGTCATCGCCCGCTACTGAGTTGGGTCAACGAACGACCAAGCAGCCATAAAAGACGATCACTGCCCAAATTTAAAAGCCCCGGCATTGTCCGGGGCTTCTTTTTTGTGTGCAGGTTTTTGGCCTACGGCCTACGCCATCACCGAGAACCCGCCATCGACGGGGATCGCGGTGCCGGTGACGAAGTTGGACGCGGACGAGGCAAGAAACACGGTGATGCCGGCGAAGTCGTCGATGTCGCCCCACCGTCCCGCCGGCGTGCGTGCCAGCACCCGCTCGTGCAATCCCGATACCTGCTGCCGCGCACCGCGGGTCAGGTCGGTGTCGATCCAGCCCGGCAGGATGGCATTGACCTGGATGTTGTCGGGCGCCCACGCATTGGCGCAGGCGCGCGTGTACTGAACGATGCCGCCCTTGCTCGCCGCATAGGCCGTTGCGAAGCTCGCGCCGAAGATCGACATCATCGAGCCGATGTTGATCACCTTGCCGTTGCCGGACGCCTTCAGCGCGGGATAGGCCAGCTTCGAGCATAGGAAGGCGCTGGTGAGGTTGGTGTTGATCACCGTATTCCATTCGTCGAGCTCGAGCTCGTGCGGCGGCTTGCGGATGCTCATGCCGGCATTGTTGATGAGGATGTCGATGCGACCGAGATCCCTGACGACACGCTCGACCATCGCGGCGATGGCCGCCTTGTCGGTGACGTCGGTGGCAACACTGATCGCCTTCACACCGCGTTGACTGAGATCGGCCACCGCGGCTGCCGATTTGGTTTCGTTGCGTCCGACCACGGCGATGTTGGCGCCGGCATCGGCGAGGCCGCGGGCCATGCCGAGCCCGATGCCGCCATTGCCTCCCGTGACGATCGCGACCTTGCCGCGGAGATCGAACCGACTGGTTGTCATGCTGCTATTCCCTGGTTTCTTCTATTGGTTGCTCTGCCAGATCAGCACCAGCCCGAAGCCGGCCATGGCTGCGCCATAGCCGGCCCATTGCAACTGGTTGACCATGAAGCTCGATCGCGGCCACGCGACGGTGCCCGTGCCCTGTCCGATCCAGAGCAGCCCGACGGCAAGGGCAAACAGGCCTGCTACAAGCAGAAATCTGCGCATGCATTCCTCCCCATTGGTCCGCTTCTGTCGTGCCGCAGCATGACGATTGCCGCGGCCCGAAAACTTGCCGGGAGACTAGCCGTAGCCGTGGTCGGGATACAATGGCTGCTGATGCAGGCCGCAGGGCGGATGCATGTCCATACGCAAGGTCCGCTGAAGCACTGTACAACGAAAAAGCCCCGGCGATGCCGGGGCTTTGACGTCTGAAGATTAGGTCAGATCAGATCAGTACTTCGCGACGACCGGACCGGTCCAGTTGAAGCGGTAGACCAGCGAGGTCGAGATCGTCTGGTTCCAGGTGTTGGCGCGGATGTCGCGGCCGACGAGGACGTTGCCGGCATCGAACAGTTCGTTCTGGGTCTTGGCGTTGTAGAAGGCCGAGCGATATTCGGTCTTCATGAACCAGCCGGGCGACTGGATGCCGAAGATGTTCAGGTTGTTCTCGACGCCGCCGCCGATGAACCAGCCATTGCGGTTGTAGCTGTTGAGATGGATACCGGCGGGCACGCCGGCCAGGGTCATGAAGTTGGTCTGGCCGAAGTGAGCGCCCGAGTAACCGCCGTTGACATAGGAGAGAACATTCGGGGCAACCAGCCAGCCGAGGCGCACACCGGCGGCCCAGGAATCTTCCAGCTTCTGGTTGCCGGTGATGCCAGCGATCGGATCCTGAATGGTAGCACGGATGCTGCCGAACTGACCGTCAGCGAACACGCCGGCGACCCAGGTGCCGCTGAACTGCCAGTCGTAGCCGAGACCGACGGTGCCGAACCAGCCCGAGCCACCCTGGCGCTGATCGATCGTCAGGGGAACTGCGCCGACCGTGGTCTGCACGCGCTGGTCAGCGGCAGAGAGGCCGCCGCCGGCGCCGCCGAAGAGGTAGAAGCCGGTCCAGCTGGCGACGGGAGCCGCCATCGGCGCCTTCACGTAGGGACGGGCGCCAAGGTCAGCGGCCGAGGCCGAACCGGTCATCGCGGCAACCGCGGTCAGTGCGAGCAAAATCTTCTTCATCTTAAAATCCCCAAGCTTTGGTCTGTCTGGAAGGCGCGAGCGCACTGAAGTCCGTGTGATCTGATGTCCCGGACTATACCTGCTTCTCTCCGAAATGCTGTTGCAGAGCAGGCACAGTCGCCGGGAAACGCCGCACGGCAGGGAATCTGAGTGCCGTCGTCGGAATGTAAAATAAGCGCGTATTATCAATGCATTACGTCGAATTTTACGATTTGTATTTTGGTAACTTCTCGTTAGCAAATCCGGCTTTGTCCGAAACGGAGGCAATCCTGCATCAGCCTGGCTGGGTGAGTCGTTGGCCGAGTCGCGATGCGACGAGGCAGGGAATCACCGAAGCCGAGGCGGACCGTTGGCAGGATCGGCGGGCGGATCGTCAGGAAATGGCGGTTGTCGTCCCCAAAAACAAAGAGCCCCGGGCTTCATGCCGGGGCTCTTGATGGGATGCGACCGGGCAGCGCCTGCGGGTCAGACGTCCAGCAAATCGTCATTGGCGAATTCGGCCTTGTCCGAGATGAACGCGAAGCGCGCTTCGGCCTTGGTGCCCATCAGGCGCTCCACCGAATCCGCCGTGGTGTCGCGGTCGTCGGCGAGCAGAACCACTTTCAGCATGGTCCGCTTGGCCGGATCCATGGTGGTTTCCTTGAGCTGCGCCGGCATCATTTCGCCAAGGCCTTTGAAGCGATTGACCTCGACCTTGGCGTTGGCGTTGAACTCGCTCTTGATCAGCGCTGCCTTGTGCGCGTCATCGCGGGCGTAGACCGACTTCGTACCGTTGGTCAGCTTGTAGAGCGGCGGCACGGCGAGGAAGAGGTGGCCTTCGTCGATCAGCCGCGGCATCTGCCGGTAGAAGAAGGTGATCAGCAGCGAAGCGATGTGGGCACCGTCGACATCGGCGTCGGTCATGATGATGATGCGCTGATAGCGCAGATCCTCCTCGCGATACTGCGCCAGCATCCCGCAGCCGATCGCCTGCACGAGGTCGGCGAGCTGCGTGTTTGCCGTCAGCTTGTCCTTGCCGGCGGAGGCGACGTTGAGGATCTTGCCGCGCAGCGGCAGCACGGCCTGGGTCTTGCGGTCGCGCGCCTGCTTGGCACTGCCGCCGGCCGAGTCTCCCTCGACGATGAAGAGTTCTGAGCCGTCCAAACCCGCATCGCTGCAATCGGCGAGCTTCCCCGGCAGGCGCAGCTTCTTGCCGGCGGTCTTGCGCGCGGTCTCCTTCTCCTGCCGGCGGCGCAGCCGCTCCTCGGCGCGGTCGACCACGAAGTCGAGCAGCCTGTTGGCCTGGTTCGGATTGCCCGACAGCCAATGGTCGAACGGATCCTTCATCGCCTGTTCGACGATGCGCTGCGCTTCGGCGGTGGCGAGACGGTCCTTGGTCTGGCCCTGGAATTCGGGCTCGCGCACGAATACCGAGAGCATCACGGCTGCACCGACCATCACGTCTTCAGACGTAATGGACGACGCGCGCTTGCCCTGGCCGACGCGCTCGGCGTGATCCTTCAGACCGCGCAGCAGCGCGCTGCGCAGGCCGGATTCATGCGTACCGCCATCGGGCGTCGGCACGGTGTTGGTGTAGGACGACAGGAAGCCGTCGGCATCCGCGGTCCAGGCCACCGCCCATTCGCAGGCGCCATGCGCGCCGTTGCGGCCCGATTTGCCGGAGAAGATATCGGGATGCACCAGCGTGTCGGCATGGATCGCGGCCGCCAGATAATCCTTGAGGCCGCCAGGAAAGTGGAACGTCGCTTCCGCCGGCACGTCGTCGACGCCCTTGAGCAGTTCGGGCGCGCAATTCCAGCGGATCTCGACGCCGCCGAACAGATACGCCTTCGAACGCGTCATCTTGAACAGGCGCTGCGGCTTGAACGCTGCCTTTGCACCGAAGATGTCGGTGTCCGGCTTGAAGCGCACGCGGGTTCCGCGGCGGTTGTTGATCTTGCCGAGATCCTCGAGCTTGCCCTTCGGGTGGCCGCGCTCGAACGTCATGCGGTAGAGTTTCTGGCTGCGCGCGACCTCGACCTCCAGCAGCGAGGAGAGGGCGTTCACCACGGAGATGCCGACGCCGTGCAGGCCGCCCGAGGTCTCGTAGACCTTGCTGTCGAACTTGCCGCCTGAGTGCAGCGTGCACATGATGACTTCGAGCGCCGACTTCTTCGGGAATTTTGGATGCGGATCGATCGGGATGCCGCGGCCGTTGTCTGTGACGGTCAAGAAGCCGTCCGCGCTCAACTCGACTCCGATGAAGGTCGCATGCCCCGCCAGCGCCTCGTCCATCGAGTTGTCGATGACTTCGGCAAAAAGGTGATGCAGCGCCTTCTCGTCGGTGCCGCCGATATACATGCCGGGCCGGCGGCGCACCGGTTCCAGACCTTCGAGGACCTCGATGTCGGCTGCGGTGTAGTCGGCCTCGGCACCGCCTGCGCGCGGGGTCGCCTTGGCGGCGCGGGGCTTCGGCTCATCGCCGCCGAAAAAATCGTCTTTTGCTTTGGGCTTCAACTGCTTGGACATATATCTTTATGCGTTTTGAGGGCCGCATGAGCGGCGAATCGGTTGGGCCGACTATGCCACTTCTGACCTGGAAAGGTTATCGCAGGGCGGGCCGGGCGGTGTGGTTGGGAGCCAATCCCGGCGATTTTACGCCGCAGCCCCATCAATTCCCGGCAATGTGACGTTCCGGTCCGGTCTGGACCTGACTTTGTGACTTGATGTCACACAAGTCCTTGGCTTACCAGTCCTTTTCATCGAGCAGCACCTTCGGGCAGGGCGGAAAGGCTATTTTGAATGGAGCAGTTTGCGCACGCGCTGGCCGATTTCGTGCGCGCTCACCAGACATGGGCAGCTCCCATCGTGTTCGTGCTCGCCTTCGGGGAGTCGCTCGCCTTCATCTCGCTGTTGATCCCGGCCTGGGGCGCGTTGGTCGCGATCGGCGCGCTGATCGGCGCGAGCGGCATCAGCTTCTATCCGGTCTGGATCGCCGGCGGCATCGGCGCGGCGCTGGGCGATTGGGTCTCCTACTGGTTCGGCTACCGCTACAAGGAGAAGGTCGCCCAGATGTGGCCGCTCTCGCGCTATCCGGAACTCCTGCCCCGGGGCGAGGCCTTCGTGCGCAGCTGGGGCGTGCCGAGCATCTTCATCGGCCGCTTCTTCGGCCCGTTGCGTGCCTCCGTGCCGCTCGCAGCCGGCATTTTCGAGATGCCCTATTGGAGCTTCCAGGCCGCCAATTTCGTCTCGGCGCTGATCTGGTCGGCGGCGCTCCTGCTGTTCGGCGACGTGATCGCGAAGATCATGGAATGGATCTGGCGCGTGGTGTGACGTCCGAACCTTGACGCGAACCGCAACTGGCCCTATAGCCCCGCGCCATGATCAACGCTGCGACCATTTTGTTCGCCCGTCGCCGCCGCCGCTCTTTAGCGGTTTGGGCGGTCGATCGCGTTTGAGATCATCGTCTTTGCCGCTGGATCCGATCCGCGGCATTCTCTCTCCTGTCAGTGCGATCTGATCCGGCGGCCACCAAGGAGGCCAGCAGGAGACTACGATGTACACGCCACCCTTTTTCAAGCAGGACCGCGCCGCGAGCCTGAAGTTCGCCGACACGCGCGGCTTCGGCACCATCTGCGCCTTCGACGGCCACAAGCCGGTCGCCTCGCCAATTCCGTTCTATTTGACCTATGCCGCCGACGGCACGCCGCAGGCCGCCTTTCACGTCGCCCGTCACAATCCGCTGCTAAAGCTTGCGGACGGGACGACCTCCTGGCTGCTCGCGGTCAACGGCCCTGATGCTTACGTGTCGCCCGACTGGTACGTCTCGCCGGATCAGGTGCCGACCTGGCTGTATCAGTCGGTCCATCTGACCGGGCCGGTGCGGTTGTTGTCGAATGGTGAACTGGCCGTGCAGATCGACACGCTCAGCGACAAGTTTGAGAGCTGGCTGTTGCCGAAGAAGCCGTGGACCTCAGCCAAAATGACGGCGGGGCGGCTCGAGGCGCTGAAGAAGGGAATCGTGGGTCTGGTCATGACGGTTGAAGAGGTCGAAGGCAGCTTCAAGCTCAATCAGCACAAGTCCGACGCCGACTATACGGCGATCGCCAACGCGCTTGGCGCGCAAGCCCATGCCGACGCCAGGGAGATCGCGCAACTGATGCAGGACGTCAGGCCGGAGGCCTTCGCGTCCGAAACCAACATGCTCGAAAGGAGCGCGCCATGACCTTTTCTGAAGCCAGCCTCGACACCAAAAATGCCCCGAAGACCGGCGGTGCGACAAAGCCCGCCAGTGTCTTCGTCGACGGTGGCTCCGGCACCACCGGGCTCGGCATCAACGAGCGGCTGAAGCTGCAGAACGACGTGGTCGTGAAGACGATCGCCGACGACAAGCGCAAGGATCCCGCGGCCAAGAAAGCGCTGATGGAGGAGGTTGACCTCGTCATCCTCTGCCTGCCGGACGACGCTGCCAGGGAAACGGTTGCGCTCATCGACAGCATGGGGCCGTCAGGCCCGAAGGTGCTGGATGCCTCGACCGCGTACCGGGTCGCGCCCGATTGGGCCTATGGCTTTCCGGAGCTGACGCCGGATCAGGCTGGCAAGATCAAGGCTGCGAAGAAGGTCTCCAATCCCGGCTGCTATCCGACCGGCGCGATCGCGCTGCTGCGACCGATCGTCGATGCCGGCCTGCTGCCTGCGGACTATCCCGTCACCGTCAATGCGGTGAGCGGCTATTCCGGCGGCGGCAAGTCGATGATCGCGAGTTTCGAGGACGGCAGTGCGCCGTCGTTCGAGCTCTACGGCCTCGGCTTCGAGCACAAGCACCTGCCGGAGATGCAGCTCTATTCGAACCTGACCCGGCGGCCGATCTTCATCCCGTCCGTCGGCAATTTCCGGCAGGGCATGCTGGTCTCGGTGCCGCTCCAGCTCGACACGCTGCCCGGCAAGCCCAGCGGCGCCGATCTCCAGGCCGCGCTGGCCAAGCGTTACGCCAGCTCGAAATACGTCTCGGCGATGCCGCTTCAGAACGAAGCGACCAAGGCGGGCAAGCTTGAGCCGGAAGGGCTCAACGAGACCAACATGCTCGAGCTCTACGTCTTCGCCAGCGACAAACATCACCAGGCGGTGCTGGTCGCCCGGCTCGACAATCTCGGCAAGGGCGCGTCCGGCGCGGCCGTGCAGAACATGCGGCTGATGCTGGGCCTTGCCGAGGCGTAGCCGATCAGCGTTGGCTGCCAGACCGGTCCGGTGGACGAAGCGACGCTGCAACTTTCTACTCCGGCAAGACGATCCTGCGATGCCTGAAAGGAACGTGTGATGAGTTCGAAGAAAATCGGCATTCTCGGTGCCTCCGGCTACACCGGCGCCGATGCGGTGCGCCTGCTGGCGCGGCATCCGAATGCGGAAATCACGGCACTCACCGCCAACACCCATGCCGGCAAGGCCATGAGCGAGGTGTTTCCGCATTTCTTCATGCTGGATTTGCCCCAACTCGTGGAATGGGAAAAGGTCGACTGGACCAAGCTCGACGCGGTGTTCTGCGGGCTACCGCACGGCACCACGCAGCAGATCATCGCGGCCGTGCTGAAGGCCAACCCGAAGATCAAGGTCCTCGACATGTCCGCCGATTTCCGGCTGCGCGACAAGGAAACCTACGCGCAGTGGTACGGCCACGAACATCAGGCGCTCGCGTTGCAGGGCGAAGCCGTCTACGGCCTGACCGAATTCTATCGGGAGAAGATTACCGCGGCGCGGCTGGTCGCCTGTCCCGGCTGCTATCCGACGGCAGCGTTGTTGGCGCTGGTGCCGCTGGCGAAAGCAAAACTGATCGACGTCGAGGACATCCTGATCGACGCCAAGTCAGGCGTCACCGGCGCCGGACGTGGCCTGAAGCAGAACACACTATTCAGCGAGGCGGGCGAGGGGATTTCGCCATATTCGGTCGGCACGCACCGGCATGCGCCGGAGATCGAACAAGAGATCGGCGTCGCGGCGGGCGCGCGCGTGACCGTCAATTTCACGCCGCATCTCATACCGATGTCGCGGGGCGAACTCTGCACGTCCTACGTCAAGCTCAACGGCGCGACGCCGGACGATTTGCGGGCCGCCCTCGCGCAAGCCTACGCGAACGAGCCCTTCGTGCATGTCGTCAAGAAGGGCGTGCTGCCGCAGACCCAGAACGTACGCGGCTCGAACTATGTCCAGATCGGCGTCATCGCCGACCGGATCAAGAACCGCGCCATCGTGATTTCGGTGCTCGATAATCTGGTGAAGGGCTCGGCCGGTCAGGCGATCCAGAATATGAACCTGATGTTCGGATTCCCCGAGACCGCTGGACTGGAGCAGATCGCGCTGTTTCCCTGATCGGAGGGGTCGCTGTGGACGAAGGGACTCTGCAATTCTATCGCAGCAACGCCAGGTCCTATGCGGACTGGGCGAAGGCGCCCTCGACGCGGCTGCGAGGCTTTCTCGCTCTGCTGCCGTCCGGCGGCTCGATCCTCGATCCTCGAGCTCGGCTGTGGCGCCGGCAATCATTCGGCGGTGATGCTGGCCGAAGGTTTTTCGGTGCGCGCCACCGACGGCTCGCCTGAAATGGCCGAGATCGCGTCGCAGCGGCTCGGTCATGCCGTCGAGGCGATGCGGTTCGACCAGCTTGACGCGCACGAGGCCTATGACGGCGTCTGGGCCAGCGCCTGTCTCCTGCACGTGCCGCGCGACGAACTCGCCGGCATCCTGGCGCGGGTTCATCGCGCGCTCAGGCCCTCAGGCGTGTTCTATGCCAGCTACAAGATGGGCGAGGACGACGGCCGGGACAGTCTCGGGCGCTATTACAATTATGCGTCGCCAGAATGGCTCGAGGCGACCTACGCGAACGCAGGTCGATGGATCACGCTGTCGTCGGACAGGGAACGTCATCCAGAGCTTTGACGAGACGCCCGCGAACATGCTGCACCTCGTCGTTCGCAAGGCCTGATCTAAAACAACGAGGCCTGATCTCAAACCACCTTGAAGATCGCGACGGCCATCCCGGCCTGCGCGATGAAGCCGACGGTGAAGGCCACCGCCGCGGTCGAGGAGAACGTGTATGTCCGGGCCTCGGCCTCACCGAAGCGGCTTCGGCCGCGCAGGCGCGACCAGCCCGGGCATGACGACTGCGAGAGGCGGTTTCTCAGTACTTCGCGATGATCGGGCCGCCGAATTTGTAGTTGATGCGGGCGGTGATCAAATCGACGTCCTGGCCGATGCGGTCGGTGCGTGAGAACGTGCCGACCGGCGTCAGCGCGCCGTTGGAGGTGAGCGTGACGTCGTGGCGGCCCATGAACAGATGGTCGTATTCGAGGCCGACCGACCAGTTCGGGGCGAAGCCGTACTCGATGCCGACGCCGACCGTGCCGCCCCAGCGGGTGTCGTCGGCACCGTCGAACTCGGCTCCGGCCAGACCGCCCGTTCCGATGCCGCGGTAGCGGTTGCGGGTGACGGCGGCGCCGCCCTTCACGTAAAGCAGTGCGTTATTCCAGGCGTAGCCGACCTGGCCGGTGAACAGGCCGAAAGCATCGACACGGGTGCGGTTGGCGACGCCGGCCACGGCGCTGGCGTTCCGGCCCGAGAGATCGGCCCAGTCGCCCTGCGCTTCGAGGCCGAACACGAAGGCGCTGCTCTGCCAGCGATAACCGATCTGGCCGCCGGCGACGGCGCCCGTCGCGTCATGGCAGCCTTCCGCAACGCCGGGCGCGAAACCAACAGTCTGGTCCCAGCAATTGCGTGACGAGCCATAGCCGCCGTTGGCGCCGATGTAGAAGCCGCTCCAATCATAGATCGCGGCGATCATCGGCGGCGCCTTGGTGTAGGGACGGGCGGCGAGATCTGCGGCATTGGCCTGGGTCGCGACGGCTGCGAGCGACAACGCGCCGAGCGCGGATGCAATCTTCCAATTCATGTCTGCCTCGAATCATCAATGGGATGGCCAAATATACCTGTGGATGGCCGATCCTTCGCCGCAGCCCAAGGACGGCATCCCGGTTTTTGTCGGACTGTCATCCTTTGGCAACACCGGCAGTTGGGCAGGCTATCGAGGATTTTACTCCTTTGTTGCAGGCGCTAAGCCATCGGAGGCGCGCTCAAACCACCTTGAAGATCGCGACGGCGAGCACGGCCTGCGCGATGAAGCCGACGGTGAAGGCCACCGTGCGGAACACCGGGATCCCGAGCGCATAGACGATCAGATGCGCGACGCGGGACCAGAAATAGACGGCGCAGGCAAGCACCGTCCATTTCGAGGAGTAGTCGATCGCGTTCAGGATCAGCACCAGCGGCGCGAACAGCACGAGGTTCTCGACGGCGTTGTCATGCGCGAACATCAGCCGGTTCGCCCATTCTGATTGCGGCTTGTCGGTGCGCGAGGGATTGGCCATCGCGCCACCGAGACCGCGAATCTGGCAGCGGTTGATGGTGTAGGGAATCCAGAGGATTCCGGTCAGGACCACCGTCAGTGTCAGCCAGAACAATTCACGCGTCATAACCCGGTCCCCTCATCAATTTCTGCTGCAGGCGTGGAGCTTATACGAAAGCGCGGAAGATTCTGCTATGCGCGAACCCTGACATAGCTGCCGGGCGCGTCCTCGATCGGGGGAAACGCCTCGCTGCCGACCGTGCGGGCCGGGACTTCCTCAGGATCGAGTGCGCCCAGCCATTGCCGCCAGTCCGGCCACCAGGAGCCCTTGTGCTCGACCGCGCCCTTCATCCACTCGGCGACGTTGGCGGACTTGACGTTGTCGTTGGTCCAGTACTGGTATTTGTTCGAGGCGGGCGGATTGACCACGCCGGCGATGTGGCCCGAGCCGGACAGCACGTATTTCACCGGGCCGCCGAAGAACTGGGAGCCGTACAGCACCGATTCCGCCGGCGCGATATGGTCCTCGCGGGTTGCGAGATTGTAGATCGGCACCATGACCTTGGAGAGATCGAGCAGGGTGTTGTCCAGCACCAACGTGCCGGTCGAGAGCCGGTTCTCCAGATAGCAATTGCGCAGATAGTACGAATGGTTCGACGCCGTCATGCGCGTCGCGTCCGAATTCCAGTGCAGCAGGTCGAACGCGCTCGGCTGCTGGCCCTTGAGGTAATTGCTGACGACATAGGACCAGATCAAATCGTTGGAGCGCAGCATGTTGAAGGCCATCGCCATCTTCGAGCCTTCGAGCACGCCCGCCGCCTTCATGTCCTGCTCGAGGGATGCGATCTGCTCCTCGTCGACGAACACGAGCAAATCACCGGCATGGGTGAAGTCGACCTGTGCCGCGAAGAACGTCGCGGATGCCACGCGCTGGCGGCGCTTCTCGGCGAGCCAGGCCAGCGTGGTCGCGAGCATGGTGCCGCCGACGCAATAGCCGGCGGTGTGCACCTTCATCTCGCCGGTGACCTTCTCGATCACGTCCATCGCCGTGAGCGGGCCTTCCTTCATGTAGTCTTCCCAGCTCTTGGCACCTAACCGCTTGTCGGGATTGACCCATGAGATCACGAACACGGTGATGCCCTGGTCGACGCACCACTTGATGTAGGATTTTTCCGGCTTGAGATCGAGGATGTAGAACTTGTTGATCCAGGGCGGGATGATCAGAAGCGGCGTGCGCAGCACGTTCTCCGTCGCCGGCGCATACTGGATCAGCTGCATCATCTCGTTCTGGTAGATCACCTTGCCGGGCGTCGTCGCCATGTTCACGCCGACGACGAGATTGTCCGGATTGGACTGACGGATCTTCAGCGTGCCCTTGCCGGCGGCGATGTCCTCGGCCAGCATCTTCAGCCCGCGCGCGAGATTTTCGCCGCTGCTGGCCACCGTCGCGCGCAGCACTTCCGGATTGGTCAGCACGAAGTTGGAGGGCGATATCGCGTTGGTGAGCTGCTGGACGTAGAACTCGGCCTTGCGGCGGGTCTGCGGATCGAGCCCCTCGGCGTCGCGCACAAGCTCCTGCGCAAATTTGGTCGTGAGCAAATAGAGCTGCATCATGAAATCGAAGAACTGGTTCGACTTCCATTCCGGATCGGCAAAGCGCTTGTCGCGCGGCGAGGGCGCGATCGCGGGCGGGGCGTCCTGACCGGCCATCCGTCGCGCCGCCGAGCCCCAGAGGTCGAGATAGTCCTTGGCGAGCTTGGTCTGGAGTGCGGAGGACCGCGACGTATCCGACAGCCAGTATTCGGCGACGGCAGTGAAGGTCTTGACGACCTCGGCAAGCTCGGCCGGCGGACGATCCTGCACCTCGCCGCTCTCGCGCGGCTTCAGGTACGCGGCGAGCGCCTTGCCGCCGCTCTCCATCGCCCGTGCGACATTCATCGCGAAGGCTTCCGCATCGAACTTGGTCTCGGGTTTGGGCGTATCGGTCGTGGCCATACTCATGAGCAGAACAGTAACGATTCATTCCGTATTCGTCACCGCGAAGCTCGCATGTTTGGCATTAAACACTCTCGAAGATGTGTTGCAGTGCGACAAATTTTCTTGGTTCCGTCACAATCGAGCCGCACCGCTCGGCTTGGTGGACTGGGGCTAATTTCTCGCTCGGACCATTTGGGCAGCAATGGTTTGAGCTTGGGCGCGGACTTGGGTAAGGTTGCCCGGGGCCGTGCTTTGGGACGAAGTGGGGATTTCCCTAGTGTTGGCGTTGAGGGACCTGCAAAAGTCGCGACGGATCTGTGGCGCGCTGCTGATGGCGACGCTCGCCCTGGGCGGTTGCTCGAGCCAGCTTGCGGATATGACGCCGTCCGATGCGCAAGCGCATCCCAGGGAGGCCGGTAGCTATCTGCCGGTGCACGATCTGCCGCCGGATCGCGATCAGGCCGTCATGCCGCCGGACCAACGCGCCAAGATCGAGGCCGAGCTTGCTGCCGCGCGCGACCGTCAGGCGGTTGCCACCAAGGACGCGAAATAGCGCGCTGCAAGGTAATCGCTGGCGCCTCCGCCTCGCCGTGCTAAAAGACCTTAGTTCAGCCGAGAGTCAGGGCGAACGACTTCAGTCACCGTCGTCGATAATTGCTCTAAGTATTTGATCTTGAGTAATTTTCGCGAGGGAGGCGAGCGCCTTTCCGCATCGCCATTATGGCCTGTCGATTCTGTCCTGACCGGTTGCCCGGAGCCGAGAGAGCCATGGAAGAGTTTTACCGCATCCGCCGCCTTCCGCCTTACGTGTTCGAACAGGTCAACCGGGCCAAGGCAGCCGCGCGGAATGCCGGCGCCGACATCATCGACCTCGGCATGGGCAATCCCGACCTGCCGGCGCCAGCGCACGTGCTGGAGAAGCTGAAGGAGACGCTGGGCAAGCCGCGCACCGACCGCTACTCGGCCTCCCGCGGCATCCCCGGGCTGCGCCGGGCCCAGGCCGGCTACTACGCCCGCCGTTTCGGCGTGAAGCTCAATCCCGACACTCAAGTGGTGGCGACGCTCGGCTCCAAGGAGGGCTTTGCCAACGTGGCGCAGGCGATCACCGCGCCCGGCGACGTCATCCTTTGTCCGAATCCGAGCTACCCGATTCACGCCTTCGGCTTCTTGATGGCAGGCGGCGTGATCCGCTCGGTGCCCTCGGAGCCGACGCCGCAATTCTTCGAGGCTGTCGAGCGGGCGATCGTGCATTCGATCCCGAAGCCGCTGGCGCTCGTCGTCTGCTATCCTTCGAACCCGACCGCCTATGTCGCGAGCCTCGACTTCTACAAGGACCTGGTCGCATTCGCGAAGAAGCATGAGATCCTGATCCTGTCCGATCTCGCTTATGCCGAGGTTTATTTCGACGAAAGCAACCCGCCGCCCTCGGTGCTCCAGGTGCCGGGCGCGATGGACGTCGCTGTCGAGTTCACCTCGATGTCGAAGACCTATTCGATGGCTGGCTGGCGCATGGGCTTCGCGGTCGGCAACGAGCGCGTGATTGCGGCACTCGGCCGCGTCAAATCCTATCTCGACTACGGTGCGTTCACGCCGATCCAGGTCGCGGCGACCGCCGCGCTGAACGGACCGGACGATTGCATCAAGGAGATGCGCGACACCTACCGCAAGCGGCGCGACGCGCTGGTGGAATCCTTCGGCCGTGCCGGCTGGGAGATCCCGCCGCCGGAAGCGTCGATGTTTGCCTGGGTGCCGCTGCCGGAAGCCTTCCGCAGCGTCGGCAGCATGCAGTTCGCGACCCTGATGGTGGAGAAATCCGGTGTCGCGGTCTCGCCCGGCGTCGGCTTTGGCGAGCATGGTGAAGGATATGTCCGTATCGCCATGGTGGAAAACGAGCAACGGATCAGGCAGGCCGCGCGCGGCGTGCGCCGCTTCCTTGAAAGCGGCATCGAAACGTTGCACAACGTCGTTCCGCTCGCCACTCGGCGTTAAGTTCTCTTCCGCAGGTTTTCCAAGGCATCATGGTTGCACCCCTGAAAGTGGGCATAGCGGGGCTCGGCACCGTGGGCGCCGAAGTTGTCCGTCTGATTGAAACGCAGGCGCGCGTGCTTGCCGGCCGCAGCGGCCGCGGCATCCGTGTCGTCGCCGTCACCGCGCGCTCGAAGGCCAAGAAGCGCGGCGTCGATCTGCGCGGCATCGAATGGGTCAAGGATCCGCTTGCCCTTGCGACGCATCCCGGCATCGACTGCTTCGTCGAGCTGATGGGTGGCTCCGGCGATCCCGCGCTGGCGGCGGTGGAAGCTGCGCTGAACGCCGGCAAGTCCGTTGTCACCGCCAACAAGGCGTTGCTGGCAAAGCACGGCCTCAAGCTGGCAAAGGCCGCCGAAAAGCATGGCGGCGCGCTGAATTTCGAGGCAGCCGTCGGCGCTGCGATCCCTGTCATCAAGACGTTACGCGAAGGTCTTGCCGGAACCGGCATCAACCGGGTCTACGGCATCCTCAACGGCACCTGCAATTACATCCTGACCCGGATGGAGCAGGAGGGCCTGTCCTTCGCCGAATGCCTGAAGGACGCGCAACGGCTCGGCTATGCCGAGGCCAATCCGTCCTTCGACGTCGACGGCCACGATACTGCGCAAAAGCTCGCCATTCTCGCCAGCCTCGCTTTCGGCACGAAAGTTGCTCAAAGCGCCGTGTATGTCGAAGGTATCTCCTCCATCGCGCCGGAAGATCTCCGTGCCGCCGACGATCTTGGTTACCGGCTCAAGCTGCTCGGCGTCGCCGTTCGCACCGCCAAGGGTATCGAGCAGCGCGTGCATCCGACCATGGTTCCAAAATCCTCGTCGATCGCACAGGTGATGGGTGTCACCAATGCTGTCACGATCGATGGCGAGGGCATCCCGCCGATCACGCTGGTCGGCCCCGGTGCCGGGGGAGCGGCGACCGCATCCGCCGTCGTCGCCGACATTGCTGACGTCGCGCGCGGCATTCGCGCCAATCCGTTCGGCCGGCCGATTGCGCAGCTGCGCGATACCAAGAAGGCGCCGATGGAGCGCCACGAGGGCGGCTACTATATCCGCCTTCTGGCACGCGATTTCCCGGGCACCGCGGCTGCGATCGCGACGCGGCTCGCGGAGCAGAAGATTTCGATCGAGTCGATCGTGCAGCGCCATCCCAATGGCGGCGCTGCGCCGGCAGACGGCAAGGCGGTCCCGGTGCCCGTCATCCTGATCACCTATGCCACGCACGAGGACGCCGTGCGCCGCGCGCTCGCGGCCGTGCAGAAGGACAAAGTGATCAGCGGACGGCCGCAGGTCATACGGATCGAGAAGAACTGAGCATGCTCCGGACCCGAAGGACCGCATTAGCGTGAAGTGTGAAGCGGTTTTCCGGAAAGAGCATGCTTAAGCAATGACACGGTTCGAACGAACTGTGGGTGTTACGAGTTGATGCGGCGGAGATGTCCGTCCAAAACTGTTTCGAAGGAGTGAGCCGATGTCGACCCATATTTCAGTCCCGCCGCAAGCGTTGCTCGAGCGCATTCTCACGCTGGAGATCGTGCGTGTGACGGAGCGGGCGGCGGTGTCTTCGGCGCGTCTGCGCGGGCACGGCAACGAGAAGGCGGCCGATCAGGCCGCCGTGGACGCAATGCGGCGCGAGCTCAACAAGCTCCCGATCGAGGGCACCATCGTCATCGGCGAGGGCGAGCGCGACGAGGCGCCGATGCTCTTCATCGGCGAGAAGGTCGGCATGAACGCCGGCCCGCAAGTCGACATCGCGGTCGATCCGCTCGAAGGCACCACGCTGTGCGCCAAGAACATGCCGGGCTCGATTGCCACCATGGCGATGGCCGACGGCGGCACGCTGTTGCACGCCCCCGACGTCTACATGCAGAAGCTCGCGATCGGTCCCGGCTATGACAAGGGCGTCGTCGAGCTCGATGCGACACCGGCCGAAAACGTCCGCCGCCTCGCCAAGGCCAAGGGCGTCAAGCCCGACGGCATCACCGTTCTCGTGCTCGACCGCCCGCGCCATGCCAGCATCATCGAGAGCGTGCGCTCGACCGGCGCCGCCGTGCGCCTCATCACCGACGGCGACGTCGCCGGTGTGATCCACTGCGCCGACCCCGACAATACCGGCGTCGACATGTATCTCGGCACCGGCGGCGCGCCCGAAGGCGTGCTCGCGGCCGTGGCGCTGCGCTGCATCGGCGGCCAGATGCAGTGCCGTCTCATCCTCGACTCCGACGAGAAGCGCGAACGCGCCGCCAAGATGGGCGTCAACGATCCCAAGATGATCTACGGCATCGAGGACATGGCGCGCGGCGACTGTCTGTTCGCTGCCACCGGCGTCACCACGGGCTCGCTGCTGTCAGGCGTCAAATTCCGCAAGGACGGCGTGATCGAGACCGAAACGGTGGTGATGCGTTCCGTCACCGGCACCGTGCGCTACATCAAGGCCGAGCACCGCGAACTGGCGAAGTTCCATTTGGACTGATCGACGTAATGACGACGGCCGTCATTCCGGGCTTACGCCTCACGGCGCATCCCGGAATGACCAATAATAAGCAGCCTAAAGGGAAGCGCGCATGTCGGATCTCACCGCCGTCAAAGCCCTTGTCTTCGACGTGTTCGGCACCGTCGTCGACTGGCGCACCAGCCTGATCACCGATTTCATGTGGTGGGCGAAGGGCCGCGGCATCAGCGCCGACTGGACCGCCTTGGTCGACGGCTGGCGCGGCATGTACATGGCTTCGATGGATGACGTGCGCAAACATCCCGAGCGCGGCTATGTCATGTTAGATGATCTGCATCGTCGCTCGCTGGAAAAGCTGGTCGCGCAATTTTCGATTCCAGGCCTGACCGAAGCCGATCTCGATCACCTCACCAAGGGGTGGCACCGCCTGCATCCGTGGCCCGACAGCGTCGCGGGCCTGACGCGGCTGAAGACGAAATTCGTGATCTCGCCGCTGTCGAATGGCAATGTCGCGCTGCTGACCAACATGGCGAAGTTCGCAGGGCTTCCCTGGGACCTCGTCATGTCGGCCGAGCTGTTCGAGCACTACAAGCCCGATCCCGAAACCTATCTCGGCGCCGCGCGCCTGCTGTGCCTCAAGCCGGAAGAGGTGATGATGGTCGCCGCCCACAACGGCGATCTCGCCGCCGCCCAGAAGAACGGGCTGAAGACGGCTTTCGTGGCGCGACCGACCGAATACGGTCCGCTCCAGAAGGTCGATTTCGAGGCCACCGGCAATTGGGACATCGTCGCCAGGGATTTTGGCGGGATCGCCGACAAGCTCGGGTGCTAGGGCGGCTGCGACTTTGCAGAGGGCCAAGGCTCAGCCTCGCAGCACGTTCCACGGGGCGAAGGCGTTGTTGACGCCCTCGAGCGCCGGGCCGAGTTGCGGCACATGCCGCAGCAGCACCGATTTCATTCCGTTGTTGTGGATCCAGTCCAGACCGAAATTGGTGTAGACTTCCGCCCGGTAGTCATCGGTGAAGAACCGGTCGCTCTTCAAACGCCGCGATGCCATCAGGATGAAAATGCGGAAGGCGGTATCGCTGAAGCCAAAACCGTCCGGCAGGTCCTCGGCCAATAGTCCGACCATCAGATCAACGCGATCGACATCGCCCTTGTAGATCGCGCGCATCTTCCCGGCGGCACCGGGGATGCTGGTGATTTCCTCGAATGTCTTGACCCGCTTTTTGCCGACCAGTTCGCGGAATCGATTGTAGCGCGGCACGCCGCGCTCGCGATCACGCATGATGTCGATCGCCGCCACGTCGAGCAGCGGCTGGTCGTCTTTCGTGAACTGGCGCAGAAAGTTGGGATAGTTGTGGAGGCGAATGGCGCCGGGATGAGCGGTGCCGAACGAGTACAGCAGGTCGACGAAGCCGTGAGTCTGCATGAACTCGCGGGAGGCGGGGCCCTGCATATCGAGCAGGTCGCTAGGGGTAATCTCTGTGCTATCGAGCCGCCGCACATCAATCGTTTCCGGGATCAGCGGGTGCAGGCGGTACACGGCGGTGAATTCCTCCGTCATCGCGTAGGGCGCGCTGTGCTGGTCCGTCGGAGAGCCGATGATACCAAAGGCGGCTTCGCTGTTCTTGCCGAGCACTGCGCGCAGCACCCGGCACGGGATCCCCGACCAGTTCGCGTGCATGCTGAAGTCCAGTGCGGGATGGCCGAGGATGCCTGGCGTCCATTCGACGGTGTGGATCTTGGCGATCAGGGCCGCGTTGATCAGCCGCGCATGCTGGAATAGCGCCTCGTCGTTCCAGGTCGGATACCGCGTCTTCAAGCCGTCGCAGATGACATTGTGCTCGCGTGCAAAGAGGTTGTGCAGCAGGCTGAGCCCCACCCACCAATTGTCGTTGAAGCCGGTGAGATCGGCGCCCGGATGCACCGGATCGGCTGGAAGCATCCCATCATCGCCGACCGAGATCTTCCCATCTGCCCGGGAACGGATCTGCATCTGCCTCGCGCGGTCGCTGCCGTAGATCTGTCCGGCGTCCCACCAGTGCGAGTTGAGGTTGCGGAACGTGGGGGTCGCGCCGAGCCATGGTTCACGTGGCGTCTCGTCGCAAACGGTCCGACGGATCTTCATGCAGCCGTCGATCCGCTGATCCGCTGGCCATTTGTCGTTTGGCTTCAGCGGAATCTTGAACTCGTTTCCCGACTTAGGGGACCCATGGCTGAACCAATTATGGGTTTCGAACTGGATCCAGGCGGCGGCCAGCAGATTGAGGCTGGTCGCGGGAATGAATTCGCGGCGCGCCAGCAATTCCTCCGAGATCACGCGCGGACTGGGTTCGAGCAGGTCGTCCAGGCTGTCCGGCACGCAGTCGGGTAGCGCGAAATTGCGTCCGAACCGGGCGCCAGCCATACCCATGCGCGGATGGTCGAGGCTGTTGAACGAGCCGTCGGCGGAACGCCAGCGCTCATTGCCCGTGTTCCAGCGAGGCGATGTCGTGCCGTAGCCGGTATGGTGCAGATTGCGCTCCCGAAGCCGGTCGCGGAACGCCGAGAGATTGGCAGCTCCGAGCAGCCTCGGCAGTTTGTCCCATCTGACAAAGAAGTTGATGGCCCGATAGACAACATCCGGGACCCGTTGGAGCCGATCACGATGAAAGACAAAACCATCGTTCTCGCGGGACATTGACGCTCCCAAACAAATTCACGTCAAACAAATTCGATTTGCAATTGGTAGCTGTAGTTCAATAACACCAAAATGTCCGCCTGCCAACGCCGCCGGAGACATTGCGGATTGTAGTTGCTTGCCGGTCAGCCGGACGGCGGTGGTCGTTCGGATGGTCCGGGCAGCGCGTAAGCCGCCCGGACCTGATCCGACGATCTACAACGTCATCTGCATCGGTTCGGGATAATAATGGAATCCTTCACCGGCCTTGGCGACATGGCCATAGCCCGGCCATGCGAAGTGATACGACATCACGGGCGTCTTATTCGCCGCAAGCATAGTCAGCAGCTTGACGCGCGATTCTGCCGCCTGCTTGGGATCGGTGTCGTAGGAGAATTCCATCCGCGGCCGCTCGAGCAGCAGGACGGGATGGTGCGAGAGGTCGCCCATGAAGGCGAAGGACTTGCCGGCCGACGAGACCATGAAGATGGTATGGCCGACGGTGTGACCGGGCGCTGCGATCGCCTGAACGCCCGGCAGGAATTCCTGGCCATCCTTGAAGAACACGATGCGGTCGCGCACCGGCAGCAGGTTCTTGCGGGCGTGAACGACGAAATCCTTGGCGTCGCTGCCAAGCTTGCCTTCGTCGGTCCAGAAGTCGAAATCGGTCTGCGAGATGTAGATCTGCGCGTTCGGAAACAGCGGCTTGCCGCCGTCGTCCACGATGCCGCCGATGTGGTCGATATGGGCATGCGAGCAGACCACTGCGTCGATGTCCCCGGGCTTGATGCCTGCCTCGGTCATGCTCTTCTGCTGCCGGCCGGTGGTGGCGCCGAACATCTTAGAGCTGCCCATGCCGGTATCGAACAGGATGAGCTTGTCGCCGGTGTTGACGATCGGCGAGTTCTGTTCGAGCACGACATTGTCCGGCGACAGGAAATTGTCGGCGAGCATCTTCTTCACCTCTTCCTTGGGAACGCCGGTGAAGGTGCCGGAGGGGTCGCCGAGCGGAAGCGGTCCGTCGGACACGATGGTGACTTCGGCATCGCCGAGAACGAAGCGGTGCCAGTAAGGCGTCTGGGTGCCGAGCTTGGGAGCGCGCGCCATCGCGCTGCTGCCGAGCATTGCGCTGGCACCAAGGCCAGCCCCGAGGGCGATCAAGGACCGACGTGAGACATCGATTGTCATGCGTTTCCTCCGCTTTTGTCTTTTGTTTTGCGCAATTGTTTGCGCGTTACCAACTGTGCGGCTGAATGCAATCAATGATTGTGTCGCGATTGTGTCTCTTGACCGCGCGTTGTAGCGGGACCGCAAGTTTCTTTCTGCGTCGCGAACGCCGTCTCACGCAATCCGCGGCACCAGGTCGCTCCCTTCCGTTTCGGCAAAGCCCGCCTGTAAAACTTCTTCGCGCTTGTGGCGTAGATGCGCGCGCAGGATATGGGCGAGGCCGACGCCATCGCGCCTCTGCAGTGCGTTCAGGATGGCATCGTGCTCCTGCACGGCGACCGCCCAGCGCTCGGGCGTCATCGGCGTGACATAGCGCGCGCGCCGGATGCGCGCGGTCACGGACGCATACAACCCCGCAAGCACCGGGTTTCCGGCCGCAGCGACGATGCCTTCGTGAATGGCGCGGTTGCCGCGATAGTACTGGATCAGGTCGCCCTCGCGATGATGATGCACCATCTCCGCATGCGCGGCGGCGATCGCGGCGATCTCGGCATCGGTGATGCGCTCGCAGGCGAGCTCGCCGGCGAGCGCCTCGAGACCCTGGCAGACCTCGAACAGGTCGCGCATGTCCTTGTCGGTCAGTTTTGCCGCGCGCGAGCCGCGGTGGGGCAGGAGCTGCACGAGCCCTTCGGCGGCGAGCACCTTGAGCGCCTCGCGGAGCGGGGTGCGCGATATCTGCAGCCGCTCGCACAGCTCGCGCTCGGGAATCCGCGCGCCCGGCGGGATTTCGCCGTCGAGCAGGATGGCCCGGATGCGGCCGACGACTTCCTCATGCAGCATGGGTCTGAAGTCCATTTGAATGCAAAAATGGAGCTATACCCGAAATAATGCAAGTTCCCGCTTGTAAATCGGTAATTTTGCATTCAAAAATGTAGAAAAGCAGAAGGACATGAGGAAATGGACCAGCAGGTGGTGGCGGAAGACCTCGTTTTCGAGCGCCAGGACGGCATCGGGCGGATCACCTTCAACCGCCCGCAGGCCCGCAACGCCTTCACCTTCGCGATGTACGAGCGGCTTGCCGCGATCTGCGAGGAGATCAACGACGATCACGCGATCAAGGTGCTGGTGCTGCGCGGGGCCGGCGACAAGGCCTTTGCCGCGGGCACCGACATCAATCAGTTCCGCGATTTCAAGTCGCCGCAGGACGCGATCGACTACGAGAACCGCATCGATCGGGTGCTGACCACGCTCGAGCAGTGCCGCGTGCCGACGATCGCGGCGATCAACGGGTTCTGCACCGGCGGCGGCGCGGGCATTGCCGCGGCCTGTGACCTCCGCATCGGCACCCAAAGCGCGAAAATCGGTTTTCCCATTGCCCGCACGCTCGGCAATTGCCTGTCGATGTCCAATGTCAGTCGTCTCACCGCGCTGATCGGCGCCGCCCGCGTCAAGGATCTGATCTTCACGGCGCGGCTGGTCGACGCGACGGAGGCCGCCAGTGTCGGGCTGCTCGGCGAGGTCGTCGAGGATCTCGCCGCGCTCGACCGGCGCGCGGATGAGGTTGCCAGGCTGCTCGCCAGCCACGCGCCGCTGACGCTGAATGCGACCAAGCAGGCCGTGGCGCGCCTGCAAAGGCGGCTGACGCCGGACGAGGGCGAGGACCTCATCCTGATGTGCTACACGAGCCAGGATTTTCGCGAAGGGCTCGATGCTTTCCTCACCAAGCGCGCGCCGCAATGGCGCGGCCAATAGGACGCCCCGATGCAAAGCGATCGCTCGCAATCAACCTCCGCCCGTTCGGGGCCGCTTGCCGGCCTCAAGGTCATCGACCTCACCCATGTCATGGCGGGGCCGACCTGCACCTTGATGCTGGCCGACATGGGCGCCGACGTGATCAAGATCGAGAAATCGCCGAACGGCGACGACACCCGCCATTCGGTGCCGCCGAAGATTGGCGACGAGGCGGCCTCCTTCCTGATGATGAACCGGAACAAGCGCGGCATCGTGCTGGATCTGAAGACCGAGGGCGGCAAGCAGGTGTTGCGGCGGCTGATCGCGGGCGCCGACGTGCTGGTCGAGAACTTTGCGCCGGGCGCCATGGAGCGCCTCGGCTTCGGCTACGAAGACCTGCACAAGCAGCATCCAGCGCTGATCTATTGCTCGCTGTCGGGCTTCGGCCGCACCGGGCCCTACAAGCATCGCCGCGGCTTCGATCTGGTCGCCCAGGCCATGAGCGGCATCATGAGCTTTACCGGCGAACGTCCCGATGGTCCGCCCGTGAAATGCGGTCCGCCGCTGTCCGACATCACCGCCGGCCTGCTGGCGAGCATGGGCATCCTCGCGGCCTACACGCACCGTCTCAAGACCGGGGAAGGGCAGTGGGTCGAGACCTCGCTCTATGAGGCCGCGCTGGTGCAGACCTATTGGCAGTCGACCATCGCGCTCGCCGCGGGCACCGCGCCGCGCGCGATGGGTTCGGCCCATCCGCTCAACGCGCCATATCAGGCTTTCGAGGCCTCGGACGGCTGGCTGGTGGTCGGCGGCGCCAACAAGAAGCACTGGCTGTTGATGCTCGACGCGCTCGGTGCGAGCGAGCTTGCATCCGATCCGCGTTTCATCAACGGCGCCGACCGCATGGCCAATCTGAAGGAGCTCGAAGCCGTCCTGAGCAAGCGCTTCCGCACCCGGACCCGGGCGCACTGGCTGGCGGCGCTGGACGAGAAGGGCGTGCCGTGCGGACCCGTGCACGACATGCTGGAGGCACTCAGCGATCCGCAGACGCTGGCGCGCGAGATGGTCGTCGAGGTCGAGCATTCCACGCTCGGTCCCGTGAAAACGATCGGCTTGCCGGTCAAGTTTTCGGAGACCCCAGGCAAAGTGCGTACGGGCGCGCCGGTCTACGGTGAGCATACAAGCGAGGTGCTGGTCGAGCACGGGTTCGACCAGAAGCAGATCGAAGCGCTCGAACAAGAAGGCGCAATCGTGCTGGCATCGGGAAGACGCGAGGAACGCGTCGCCTGACCGGACGTCGAAACAACAAGAGACAAAAATCAGCTGGAGGACATCATGGGTCGGACGTCAACATTTCTGCTCTCCGCAGCCGCAATTGTGCTCGCCGGCACGATGCCGGCGCTCTCGGCCTGGCAACCCCAAAAGCCGATCGAGTTCGTTGCGACGGCCGGGCCCGGCGGCGGCACCGACAATCTCGCGCGCGCCGTGCAGAACATCATCACCAAGCACAAGCTGGTGGAGCAGCCGATCGTCGTCGTCAACAAAGGCGGCGGCAGCGGCGCGGAAGGCTATGTCTACGGCAAGGCCTCCGCGGGCGATCCCTACAAGGTGATCTTCGGCACGTCGAATGCCTGGCAGCAGCCGCTCGTCTCCAAGGTCGCTTTCAACTACACCGATCTCACTGCGATTGCGGCAATGGCGCAGGACGAGTTCCTGCTCTGGGTCAAGCAGGACGCGCCCTACAAGACGGCGGGCGACTATCTGAAGGCGGCCGCGTCGGGCGAATTCAAGATGGGCGGCGCGCAGTCGAAGGATACCGACGAGGTGCTGACCCGCATGATCGAGAAGGCCGGCCACATCAAGCTGACCTACATCCCCTTCAAGAGCGGGGCCGAGACCGCCGTGCAGCTCGCCGGCGGACACCTCGACTCCCACGTCAACAATCCCAGCGAAAGTCTCGGGCAATGGCGCGGTGGAACGCAACGGCCGCTTTGCGTTTTCAGCCCGAAGCGGTTGCCGCAGGGCGCCAAGGTCACCGCGACCGAAGGCTGGGGCGACGTTCCGACCTGCGTCGAGCAGGGTCTCGACATCAAGCAATATGAGCAGCCGCGGACAGTGTGGCTCCCCGGCAAGGTCACACCGGACCAGGCCGCGTTCTATGTCGACCTGATGAAGAAGGTGCAGGCGACCCCGGACTGGAAGGACTACATCGAGAAAACCTCCCAGGTCGACACCTTCCTGACCGGCGCCGAGTTCGACAAGTTCATCAAGGAGGACCTCGAGCACCTCAAGCAAGTCGCGGGCGAGCAGGGCTGGTTGGTCAAGTGAGGTGGCGCAGGCCTCAAACTCCGCCGTCGTCCCGGCCTAGTGCGCAATTGCGCACGGGGGGGCCGGGACCCATACCGCGTGATCTATCGAGGAGTGTTGGTCGTCGTACCGATGTGGATTTAACGTCAAGTCGTCGTCAAACGCCTTCCTGGGGTTATGGGTCCCGGCTTTCGCCGGGACGACAGCGAACGCTGGGAAAACACGTGCGTCATAACCGGCCACTGTATCTGGGCTGACCGGAGCTCCTCAATGATATCGCGACGCGCCCTTGAACTTGCGACTGCCATCCTCACGGGTGGTTTTGGCGTTGCAGTTGTGGTCCAGAGTCTCGATAACGGTATCGGCTGGTCGAGCGCGGGCGTGGACGCCGGGACGTTTCCGTTCCTGACCGGCATCATCATCGTGCTTGGAAGTCTCTACAATCTGGTGCGCGCTTTGATGCCGGTTACGTCACTGGCGAACGTCCCCATTGCCATCACGTCGATCGAGTTGCGCCGCCTTGCCGGCCTGTTCGTGCCGGCCGCGATTTTCGTGGCTGCGATTCCGTTGCTCGGGATGTACGTCGCCTCAGCCCTGTACATCTTCGCGGTGCTCGCGATCCCCCGACAACAATCCGTGCCGCGCGCGCTTGGCACGGCGGCGGCGACAGCACTTGCGCTCTACGTCGTGTTCGAGCGCATGTTCCAGGTGAGCTTGCCGCACGGCGCGCTCGCCGCGGCATTCGGCTTCTGACGGAGAGGCCGATGGACAATCTTGGAGAACTCCTTCACGGCTTTGGCATCGCGATCACGCTGCCGCATCTGGCGCTGATGGTGATCGGCGTGCTGCTCGGCATCCTCGTCGGCGTGCTGCCCGGGCTGGGTGCTCCGAACGGGGTGTCGCTGCTGCTGCCGCTGACCTTCGGCATGCAGCCGGTCTCCGCCATCATCCTGCTGTCCAGCATGTATTGGGGCGCGTTGTTCGGGGGGTCGGTGACCTCAATCCTGTTCAACATCCCGGGCGAGCCGTCGTCGGTCGCCACCACCTTCGACGGCTACCCGATGGCGCGCGATGGACGTCCGACCACGGCGCTCGCCACCGCCTTCGGTTCGGCGGCCTTCGGCGCGCTGATCGGCGTCATCCTGATCACCTTCCTCGCGTCATGGGTGGCGCAGGTCGCACTTGCCTTCGGGCCGGCGGAATATTTCGCGGTCTATTTCCTGGCCTTCGCCAGCTTCGTCGGCATGGGCGGGGCGGCCCCGATCAAGACCATCGTTGCACTGGCGATCGGCTTTGCGATCGCCGCCATCGGCATCGACACGGTCTCCGGCAGCGTGCGCCTCACGATGGGCGTCGACGAGCTGGTCAAGGGCGTGAACTTCGTCGTCGCGGTGATGGGGTTGTTCGGCATCGGCGAGCTGCTCGTCGCCGTCGAAGAGGAGTTTCATGCTCGCGCGGTCTCCTCGAAGATCGAGTGGCGCGAGGTATTTCGCGCGATCGGCCGCCTGCCGCGGCATAGCGTGGCACTGCTGCGCAGCGCGGCCATCGGATGCTGGATGGGGATCACGCCAGGCGGCCCGACCGCGGCATCCTTCATGAGCTACGGCATCGCCCGCCGCTTCTCACGCCGCGGCCGATATTTCGGCACCGGAGAGGTCGAAGGCATCATCTCGCCGGAGACGGCCGATCATGCCGCCGGCACCAGCGCGCTTCTGCCCATGCTCTCGCTCGGCATCCCCGGCTCGGCCACTGCGGCCGTCATGATGGGCGGGCTCATGATCTGGGGTCTCAATCCCGGGCCGATGCTGTTCGTCGACCAGAAGGACTTCGTCTGGGGCCTGATTGCCTCGATGTATGTCGGCAACATCGTCGCCGTCGCGCTCGTGCTGCTGACCGTTCCGGTCTTCGCCGCCCTGATGCGGATTCCCTTCGTGATCATCGCGCCGCTGATCGTGATCATCTGCGTCGTCGGCGCCTATTCGGTGTCGAACTCCTATCTCGACGTCGTCATGATGCTCGGCTTCGGCATCGTCGGCTATCTCTTCAAGAAGCTGTTCTATCCGCTGGCGCCACTCGTGCTCGCGATCGTCATCGGCGACAAGGCCGAGGACGCGTTCCGGCAGTCGATGCTGATGTCCAAGGGATCGCTCGGGATCTTCTTCGCCAACAAGCTGGTGACATGTCTGATCGTGGCCGGCATCGCGCTGTTGCTGCTTCCGCTCGTGCTGCAGCTTGCGCGCTTGCTGCGCAAGCCTGCGCCGTCGATCCACGAGACGACAGCCCAGAACACAGCTCAAGAGACCGCTCGGGAGAAAGTGATCATATGACCGCACAGCCGCTCATTGCATTGGCAATGGGAGATCCCGCCGGCATCAGCCCGGAATTGACCGCCAAGCTCGTGGTGCATGACGACATCCGCGCCCGCAGCCGGATCGTCGTGATCGGCGACCGCCGCATCTTCGATGCGGGCGCGCGCATTGCTGGCGTCAAGCCGGAGCTGAAGACAGTAGAGCAGGGGGCGGATTTGCGCGCGGCGGAGGGCGAGACGCTGTTCGTCGATCTCGGCCACCTCGACCCTGGCGACATCAAGCAGGGAGTTGCGAGCCTTGCCGGCGGCAGGTTCGCGCTTGCCAATTACAAGCACGCGCTCGAACTCGGCCGCGACGGCCGGGTCGATGCCGTCTGCTTCACGCCGTTCAACAAGCAGGCGATGCGGCTCGCCCGCGCCGAGTATGACGACGAGATCGCGTTCTCCGCGGAAGTGGTCGGACTCAATACCCCCGCAAGCGAGTTCAACGTGCTGGACCGGCTCTGGAACGCCCGCGTGACGTCCCACATCCCGCTCAAGGACGTTGCCGCGCGACTGTCCAGCGAACGCATCCATCGTGCGCTCAAGCTGACCGATGCCTGCATGCGCAATGCCGGCTTCGCCCGGCCGCGCATCGCGGTCGCCGGTCTCAACCCGCATGCCGGCGACGGCGGCAATTTCGGCCGCGAGGAGATCGATGTCATCGCGCCCGTGGTCGCGGCCGGCCAGCGCGAGGGCATCGCCGCCGAGGGGCCGTTCCCCGCCGACACGGTGTTTTTGCGTGCCAAGGGCGGCGCCTTCGATGCGGTGCTGACGATGTATCACGACCAGGGCCAGATCGCGATGAAGCTGATGGGCTTTGATCGCGGCGTGACGTTGCTCGGCGGCTTTCCATTCCCGATCTGCACGCCCGCGCACGGCACCGCCTACGACATCGCCGGCCAGGGCGTTGCATCGATCGGCGCCAGCCGCGCCGCGGTGTTGCTCGCGGCAGAGATGGCCGCGCGTCGCCTCACATGATCCGTTGCTATTTCGGCAGAGGCATCGTCAGCTCTTTGTCGGCGGTATCCACCACGAACACGGCAAGCAGCTTCGCTGGCTCGGTGTCGCTGGCATTGGCGCTGACGGCATGGCGGTCGCCGGGCTTTTCAGAGAAGTTCTCGCCCTTGTGAAAGACCTTGGCGGGGCCGTCATTGACCTGACTGCGGATCGCGCCTTCCAGGACAGTGGCGTAGATGAAAGCCGAGGGCGCGTGGATGTGGGCCGGTGAGGACCCTCCGGGACCATACTCGACCAGCACGCCCTTCATGCTCTTGCCGGGGACATTGGGCAGCGCCTGGTCGAACACGACCGTCACCTTGGCCGTGGGTGTCGCCGTCTCGGCGGCATGGGCCGTCAGGAATGATGCGGCGTAAACGGCGGTCGCGATCAGCAATCTGCGCATGGGAGTCTCCTCAAAGCCTCGCGAGCCATGTTGCGAGCGGCGTCATCCCGAGCCGCGCCTCGCCAAGAGGGTTCAGCGATGTGTCGTCGATGGGAGCGCCGTAGTACGGCGCCTTTGGGTCTCCCATCACGGGTCGGGCGTCGCCGGACGCCTTCAGGCGCCGTGCGATGAATTCATTGAAGGGCGCCTTCTCGGGTCCTGCGATATCGATCGTGCCGTTGAGCGGCTGGCCCATCGCGACCTCCGCGAGGCGATCGGCGACGTCCTCGGCTGCGATCGGCTGAAACAATGCCGTGGGAACGACGATCCGGCCCTCGGCCGCACCCATGTCACCGATGGCGCTGAGGAATTCGAAGAACTGGGTGGCGCGAACGATCGAGTAGGGGACCGGAGATGCCTTGACGATGGTCTCTTGCGCGAGCTTCGCCCGAAAATAGGCGATGTCGGGCGAGCGCTCGGTCCCGACGATCGAGAGTGCCACATGATGCTTCACGGCCGCAGCCGCCTCGGTCGCAGCGAGGTTTTTGCTCGAACGCTCGAAGAATTCGAGCACGGCGGCAGGCTCCCAGGACGGCGCGTTGGCAACGTCGACGACGACATCCGCGCCCGCCAGCACTGCTGCGAGGCCTTCCCCAGTCACGGCGTTCACGCCTGATTTCGGCGAAGCCGCGACCGCGTCGTGGCCTTGCTGCTTGAGCTTCGCTACGAGCTTGGATCCGATCAATCCGGTCCCGCCGATCACGACGATCTTCATGGCATGCCTCCTCGGCACGTTGCGGGCGCGAGCGTTTCAGGATCGACGGCGCGCGCGTCGCGAAAGCGATGAGGCGACTCTTACCGGGGAAATGGGGCAGGCTCTTGCCTGTAACCGGCCTGCCTTGTCCAAAAATGCTGAAGACGTCTGTCCGATCGCCGATAGATAAAGTCGCGCATCGAAATAGTCCGACGCGCGGAGCGCAACGCTGACGCCGGCATCCCCAGCGGCGCTCGCTAGATTGCAGCACTTCCTTCGTGTCGTCGTTCGGTTACAGACGGCATTCGTACCACGCAGCGGAACCCGACATGGCTGGTCGAGGTATCGACCGGCTCCGCGTGCCGCGCAGCCGGACGATATCGACGGCAATAGTTCGGCGCGCACAGGTGCGAGCCGCCCTTGAGGACCTTGCGCGGAATTTGGATGTCGGGGAGGCGAGGGTCGTAACTTGTGTGCTCACCGCCGCCGCGGGGATTTTTGGGGATGCAGCAGGGCTTTGCAGCGTCGGCGGCGTGTTTTGACGACCACCAGTCGGAGGTCCACTCCCAGACATTGCCGATCATGTCGTAGAGACCGTAGCCGTTCGGCGGGAAGGCCATGACCGGCGAGGTACGCTCGTACCCATCCTCGCCGAGATTCTGGACGGGGAAGTTGCCCTGCCAGATATTGGCCATGTGCTTGCCGCCCGGCATCAGCGCATCGCCCCAGGCGTATTCCTCCGCCTCGAGGCCGCCACGCGCCGCGAACTCCCACTCCGCCTCCGTCGGCAAGTCCTTGTCGGCCCAGCGCGCATACGCTGCCGCATCGCTAAAGGAGACATGGACGACGGGATGGTCGTCGAGGTCCTTGATGTTGCTGCCGGGACCATAGGGATGACGCCAGTTGGCGCCGCGCAGGAAAGTCCACCACTGGCTCCAGTCGGTGAGATCGGTGATGCGCGGCAGCGGGGAGAACACCAGCGATCCCGCGTAGAGCATCTCCGCCAGCGCGCCTGGATAGTCCTTCGGATCGGGAACGACCTGCGCCTCGGTGACATGGCCGGTTGCGTCGACGAACTGCTTGAACTGCCGGTTAGTCACCGGCGTGCGGTCCATCCAGAAGCCGTCGACAGCGACGCGATGGCTCGGCGCTTCCTCGGGATAATGATGGTCGGATCCCATGCGAAAGGTTCCGCCGGGGATGAAGACCATCTCGCCGGTCTTCAAATCATCCGGCAACCACTCGCAGTGATCCAGATCCGCTCGCAACATGGTGGAAGCTCCGATACGCGCATTCCACCCGATGCTACTGCAGCAACTCTGGCAGACTTCGACGATCGCCCTTTGCCGGGCACGTTGGACGCATTGTTTGGTCCCCTCTTTTTTGGTGCTCGGGGGAGAGGAAGACGCCGCATTGCGTCAACATCTCTTTCCTTCGCACGCACGTTTTCGAGTACGCGGCAAATCCATGCCGCGTCCGCTCTGCCATCCGCAGAGCCCGTTCGCTCAATGCCGCTAAGGTTGCAAACGGTACCCGAAGATTGGACGGCTGTGATGTGCAGTTTGTGCCAGTCTGCGCGGGCATTTGGTGAGACCTAATGCCCCCATTTCGCAAACCCTCAATGCAGAGGCATTTCGCTGGCATATCTCGCGACAAATTCGGCGATGATTTGCCTCAAAACGCGAAGTCAGCCTGTAGTACCCACCTCGCGTTGTGGTGGTATTTCGCTATCGCGTGCCGCAGAATTGTCGCGCTTCAGTAACACGGTCCAGCCATGGGGCAATTCCTCCTGGTTGATTCGCGCAAGCTGGATGGTTTCGAAGGTCTTCAGCAGGCCGTCCACGGCTCGCATGTCGATGTGATGCAACTTGGCCGCGGTCGGTTGCGCGGAACGTTATCCCATGTCGGCATCGGAGACTTCTCGCTCAGCATTGGTGCTTTCAACGTCGGCATGCGCACGCAGCGGGTTTCCAGCGACGACAGACTGATCATCGGGATGCTGCTCGCAGCCGAAGAGCGCGTCGCCCACTGGTCGTTCGACATGCAGCTCAATGATGTGCTCGTCATTCCGCCGCGGCTCGAACATGACGGTGTTTTTCACGGCGGCTCCGCCTACGCCGCCATGCGCTTCGACCTCAATGAAGTCGCGACGCTGTTCGGCGGAGAAGCGCGCCTGAGCGACCCCGACACCTGGCGCAGCCGCGGTCATTTCCGCGCGCACATCGAGACCGGCGCGATCGCCTCGCGCCGCCTGGTCCGGATCATGTCGCACCTGCGCGACAACAAACATGGGTTGACGCCATCAACTGCCGATTTCTGGAAGCGATCGATCGCCGAATGCATGGCTGCCAACGTCGCTTCGTCGCTGCCACCCGATGGCAACGGCTGGCTGCCTTCCGCGCGACGTCTGATCCGCAAGGTCGAGGAGTTTCTCGACGACGCCGGCACCCGTCCGGTGCACGTGTCGGAAATTTGCGTGGCGCTCGGCGTTTCGCGGCGCACCCTGCACCGCGCCTTTCAGGAAGTATTCGGTCTCGGCCCGGTCACCTTCCTCAGGCACAAGCGTCTCTGCGCTGTTCATTCGATCCTGCACCGGAGCGCACCCGGCTCGACCACCGTGACGGCCGTCGCCATGCAGCAGGGCTTTTACGAACTCGGCCGGTTTTCGCAATATTACCTCGCAATGTTCGGGGAGCGTCCGTCGCAAACGCTTGGAATTGCGACGGTGCAGGCCGTCGAAGACGATATCACCAGAGCCTGGCGCTCTGAGTCTGGACCGCGAACGAGGCCATGATGGCATGCATGCTGGTGTTTTGCCCGCGTCAAACGGCGAAAAAATACGTCATTAAAACAACGACATGGCTACTGTGCATGGGGTTGTTTTCACGGGTTTGAGTTGGATGGGCAGGCCGCCTCCAGCTTCACGCCCCGCAGACGATCACGCCATACCAGCCCAGGCCGCGATAGGTCTCGTAGCCGGGCGTCGCATGGAACGCGACCAGCGTGCCCGAGCCGTCCTGATAGAAGCCGGAGCGCTGGCCATTGAGCGACAGCGAGATGCGTTCGCTGAGAATGCCTTGTCCGTCAGAAGCGGCGATCACGCGAAGATTGGAGTCGACCAGCAGCACGCGCGCCTTGTCGCTGTCGCCGACGCGCACGCCTTGCACGATGGCGCGGGCCTGGGCCTCCCAGTCGAAATGGATGGCGAGCACCCCGATCGGCGCGCCGTTGGCCTGGCCGCCGGAGCGGATACTGGCGCAATAGGTTGCGACCTGCGCGTTGCCGAGCAGCGGCTGGTTCTCGACGTCGCCGGCGACATAGTCGTCGCCGGAGCGCAGGGTGTTGGCCTCGCGAAACCATTTGGTGTGGGCGACGTTCTGGCCGACGGCGCGAAAGCGGTCGGCGCGGCCGTTGGCGATGACGTTGCCCTCGAGGTCGCAGAGCCAGAGGTCGAGATAGACGGTGTAGGCCCCCAAGATCACGCCGAGACGCTGCGAGGCGTGGGACACGGCCGTGCCGTCGGGCGAGGCCGCGCAATCGACCAACGCTGAATCGGTCGCCCACCAGCGCACGTCGCAGGTCCGTTCATAGAGGTTGCGGTCGATCAGCTCGATGGCGTTGAGCGATAGGTCCACCATGCGCTCGCCGCGCGAGCGCTGGCTCATGCGGTCGATCGAGGAGACGAGATCGCCGGTTCGTTTCGTCAGTTGGCTTTCAAGCTCGCGGGCGATGGTCTCGACCTGCTGGCCGACACCGCGGACCTCCTGCGCCACCACGGCGAAGCCCGCGCCCTGCGCGCCGGCGCGCGAGCTTTCGATCAGTGCGTTCAGCGCCAGCATCTTCATCTGGTTGGTGATCTGCTGGATCGCCTTGGTCTTGTCGACCGCGATCTGGTTGACCTCCGCCGTGAGGCGGTTGATCAGCGCGGAGATGTCGGAATCATCATCAGCGGGTTCATTTGCGATCGGCTTGGCTTTGAGACCCAGCGCAGCAGACATCGGGGGCTTCCCTTGGCAATGAGGTCTGATCTGCAACGAACCCGGAACAATCACTGACAGATCGAATACGATTCTTTTTCGGAGATTCCGCCTAACGCCTGCTTAATTTGCTGTTTTGCGGAATGCTCAAATGATAGTCAGTCCGCGCAGCAAAGCGGCAATCCACCGCTTTGTGCAGCCCAGACATTGCAAATCCCGGGGGATTGCGAGCCAATCGTTCCGTCGGCCGGGCGATGCGATACCTCCGGCTCCCAGGTTCCTCCAACCGACCGCTGTTCATGACGCCGCCCGCCACCGCCTTGCCCGTCGAAGCGCCCCAGGCATTCCTGGGGGTGGCGCGCTCGCTCACCGACAAGCTCTGGCGCGACCGGCTGGATGCGCGCGGGGCGGCGAAAGCGCTTGCCATCGTGCAGCGCCACCAACTGCCCGAACTGCTGGCGCGGGTGCTGGCAGGCCGCGGCGTCGACAGCGATGCCGTCGCCGATTTCCTCGATCCCACCATCCGCAAGCTGCTGCCGGACCCGTTCACGGTGACGGAGATGGAAGCCGCCGCGAAGCGGATCGCGGATGCCGCAGCGAACGGCGAGAAGGTCGCGATCTTCGGCGACTACGATGTCGACGGCGCGACCTCGGCGGCGCTGCTGACCTGGCATCTGCGCCATTGCGGGCTCGATCCGCTGATCCACATTCCCGACCGCATCTTCGAGGGCTACGGGCCCAACACGGAGGCCGTGCGCGCGCTGGCCGAAAAGGGCGCCACGCTGCTCGTCACCGTCGATTGCGGCACCACCAGCATCGAGCCGCTCGCCGAAGCAAAACGTCTTGGTATGTCGGTCGTCGTGATCGACCATCATCAGGCCGGCACGGAGCTGCCGGAGGTCGACGCGCTGGTCAATCCGAACCGGCTCGACGATCTCTCCGGCCTCGGCCATCTCGCCGCCGTGGGCCTCGTGCTGGTGACGCTGGTCGCGGTCAATCGTGAATTGCGCCAACGCGGCTTCTGGAATACGGAGATGCCCGAGCCGGATCTGCTCGGCATGCTGCATCACGTTGCGCTTGGCACGGTTGCCGATGTCGCGCCGCTGATCGGTCTCAACCGCGCGTTCGTCGCCAAGGGCCTGATCGCGATGCGGCGGCGCGACCATGTCGGCCACACCGCGCTGATGGACGTGGCGCGGCTCAACGGCCCGCCGGAGGCCTGGCATCTCGGCTTCATGCTGGGGCCGCGCATCAATGCCGGCGGCCGCATCGGCCGCGCCGATCTCGGCGTGCGGCTGCTTTTGGAGGGTGACAGCGTCGAGGCCGCGCGGATCGCAGCCGAACTCGACCGCCTCAACAGCGAGCGCCGGATCATCGAGCAGGCGGCCGAAGCGCAGGCCGAAGCCGAGGCGCTCGCCTCGATCGGACTCGAAGACAAGATCGGCGTGATCGTCACGGCCTCCGAAGGCTGGCATCCCGGCGTGGTCGGTCTCGTTGCGTCCAGGCTGAAGGAGAAGTTCTCGCGGCCCGCCTTCGCGATCGCGCTGGAGCCCGGCGGAATCGGCACCGGCTCCGGCCGCTCGATTGCCGGCGTCGATCTCGGCAAGGCCGTGCGGCAGGCGGTCGCCGACGGCATTCTGCTCAAGGGCGGCGGCCACGCGATGGCTGCGGGCGTCACGCTGCGGAAGGAAAAGCTCGCCGAATTTCGCGCCTATCTCGAGCATGCCCTGGCGCGCGACGTTGCCGAGGCGCGCCACGTCAACGAGCTCTACATCGACGGCGCGGTCTCCGCGCGCGCGGTGACGACCGAGCTTGCAACGACGCTCAACCGCGCTGGTCCCTTCGGCAGCGGCAATCCGGAGGTCGTGTTGGCGCTGCCGGCGCACCAGCTCGTCTATGCCGACGAGGTGGGACAGGCACATTTGAGGCTACGCTTCAAGTCGGGCGACGGCGCCATCGTCAACGGCATCGCGTTCCGTTCGATCGGACAGAAGCTCGGCAACGCGCTCGTTGCCAATCGCGGCCAGCAATTGCATGTCGCGGGATCATTGTCGGTCGATCGCTATCAGGGCGCCGAGCGTGTGCAATTCCGCGTCATCGACGTCGCGCTACCCGACCAGGGACCATCCATGATTAGATAGGCCGGCAAACAACAAAAAAGCTAACAGAAAAAAAGAAAAAAGGGAGTGAACATGGCAGGGCAGGTTGAGGGCAAGGTCGCGCTGGTGACCGGCGGCGCATCCGGAATTGGCGAGGCAATTGTCGAGCTGTTCGCGCGCGAGGGCGCCACCGTCATCGCCACCGACATCGACGAGCTGCGCGGCCCCGAGCTCGCCAATCGCATCACCAAGGCCGGTGGCAAGGCGATTTTCCTGGAGCAGGACGTCACCAGCGAAGAACGCTGGATCGAGATCGCAGCCGAGATCGCGAAGCGCTTTGGCCGGCTCGATATTCTCGTCTCGAACGCCGGCATCGGCATTGCCGTACCCTCGATCGTCGACATGACGCTAAACGACTGGCGCAAGCAGAACGCGATCAACCTCGATGGCGTCTTTCTCTCGGTCAAGCATTGCCTACCGTTGATGCGGAAGACCGGCGGCGGCTCGATCGTCATGATGTCCTCGCTCGCGGGCCTGCGCGGCGCGCCCGGGCTGTCGGCCTATTCGGCGACCAAGGGCGGCGTGCGGCTGTTCGCAAAGTCGATCGCGATGGAGTGCGCGGCCGTCGGTGACGGCATCCGCGTCAACTCCGTCCATCCTGGGATCATCGACACGCCGATCTGGGGCAAGATTCCGACCGGCGCGACCGGCAACCAGGGCAACGCGCCGATCGACCCAGACGAGCGTGCGCGCGTGGTCACGCCGCTCGGCCGGGCCGGCCAGGCTGCGGAAATTGCCTCCGGCGTGCTGTATCTGGCCTCTGATGCCTCGCGCTACGTCACCGGCAGCGAGCTCGTCATCGACGGCGGCATGAATGCCGGCGGCGTGCCGCGGCGGCAATAGCCCGCCGCGCGGGCTGCGAAGGGCAGGGTGGCGCCCGCGGGGGCTGACGCGCAGGCGTCGGACCTGTACAACGCGGGCGTCTTCCGATCGACAGAGGTGTCCTTCCGCCATGGCGCACAGCCTTCACTCTTCGTCATCCACACCAGCAACGTTTCGCTCGAACCGTCCGGATCTCGCGAGCGACGCGATCCGCAGCGCGCGCGAGGATCTTGCCGCCTGCTTTCGGATGGCTGCGCGCAACGGCTTTGAGGAGGGCATCTGCAACCACTTCTCGGCCGTGGTGCCGGGCCATGACGATCTCTTCCTGGTCAACCCCTACGGCTACGCCTTCCGCGAGCTGACCGCGTCAAAACTGCTGATCTGCGACTTCCACGGCAACGTGCTCGACGGCGAGGGCGTGCCCGAGGCGACCGCGTTCTACATCCACGCCGAGATGCACAAGCGCCTGCCGCGCGCCAAGGTCGCCTTCCACACCCACATGCCCTATGCCACGGCGCTGTCGATGACCGAGGGCGAGCCGCTGATCTGGGCCGGCCAGACCGCGCTGAAATTCTACGGTCGCACGGCCGTGGACCGCGACTACAACGGCCTCGCGCTCGACAACCGCGAAGGCGCGCGCATCGCGTCCAGCGTGGGGAATGCCGACATCATCTTCATGAAGCATCACGGCGTGATGGTGCTGGCCCCGACCATCGCGGAGGCCTGGGACGATCTCTATTATCTCGAACGCGCCGCCGAGGTGCAGGTGCTCGCGATGTCGACCGGGCGACAGGTGCTGCCGGTCGATCCCGCGATTGCGGCCGAGACCTACAGGCAGATGCGCGAGGGCGATTCCGAATCCGCGCGGTTGCACCTGGCCGCAATCCGTCGCCAGCTCGATGCGGAGGAGCCGCAGTATAGGCATTGAAGCGCGTTACGACCCCTGCCGCAGCTTCGCCAGCACCTTCAGCCCGCCATAGCCGTCCGCAGGCGTGATGCCCGCGCGCTGCTGAAAATCCTTGATTGCCTTCATGGTGTCGTTCCCGACGCGACCGTCGGTGCCGCCGGTGTCGAAGCCGGCCTTGGTCAGCCGCGTCTGCATTTCCTGCACCTCCGCGAGGGTCAGCGCGCGCTCGGAGCCGGGGAATGGCTGGATGAAGGGCGGGGCGCCGAGGCAACGGTCGCCGAGATGGCAGATCGCCAGCGCGTAGTTCATCGAGGGGTTGTAGCTCTTCACCGCGTTGAAATTCGGTCCCAGCAGAAACGTCGGCCCGCCCGCAACCGGCGCCCATATCTGCGCCGATGCGGAGGGTTGCGGGAATGGCTGACCGTCGGCGCGGGTGACGCCGGCCGCCTGCCAAGCCGCATAGGTCCGGCTGCCGCTCATCTCACCGGGCGTGCGCACCTCGTAGCCCCAATGCTCGCCGCGGCGCCACTTGCCGCGATTGACGAGATATTTTGCGGTCGAGCCCAGCGCGTCGTCGGGCTTGCCGAACGGCGACACCTTGCCGTCGCCATCGTAGTCGATGCCGACATTAAGCCAGACCTCCGGCATCCATTGCGAATGCCCCATCGCGCCGGCCCAGGATCCCTGCATCTGCTCCGGCGTGCTCCAGCCCTTGTCGACGATGCGTAGCGCGTTGATCAGCTCGGTCTCCCAATAGGTTTTGCGCCGCGGCTCGTTCCAGGCGAGCGCGGCGAGTGAGGGAAACACAGGCGTCATGTGGTTCTGCTGCACCAGCGGATCGCCATAGGCGGACTCGACGCCCCACAGCGCCAGCAGCGTACCGCGCTCGACGCCGAAATCGCGCTCGATGCGTGCGAGCAGCGCCTCGTTGTTCTTCAGCGCGATCTTGCCGTTGATGATGCGCCAGTCGGAGACGCGGCGGTTGATGTATTGCCAGACCTGCTCATGGAATTCGGGCTGGTTGCGCATCTGCTTGAACACGCTCATGTCAGGCTCCACCCGCGCCATCGCGCGCTGCCATGTGGCGGCCGAAATGCCTTTCGCCATGGCACGTGCGCGAAAGCCCTCGCGCCATTCCTCGAAGCCTGGAGGCGCGGCCAGGATGCGCGTTGGGATTGCGACGAGTGCGGCTGCGCCGAACGTGGATCGAAGCAGAGCGCGGCGGCTGCGAGAGGCTATGGAATCAGCGTGTTTCATGGACCCATTCTAGCGGGAAACATGGTGGCTGTGACCAGTTCCTGGAACTGCAGGAACAGACGCGGGCCCCGCGTTCCCCGGAACAAACTGTCGCACTCCCGCATTCCCCCAGCATCACGTTCGAGGAGGAGAAGATGAGGAAATATCTGTTTGCCGCCGCCATGGTCACCGCCATCGCCGCGCCTGCGTTGGCCGACGAAGTCGGCGTTCACGTCGGTCCGGTCGGTGCCGGCGTGACGGTCGGACAGTCTCACGAATATCGTGAGCGGGACCGCGATCGCGACCGCACCACCGTCATTAGGGAGCGCGAACCCGCCGACCGCACTACGGTGATCAAGAAGGAAGATGAGTTCGGCAATCGCAGCAAGACCGTGATTCATCACGACAACGATTGACGGAGTGGGGCCCCGGCCGATCGCCGGGGCCCTCCGTCGCACGCAGTCCGTTCATCGAGAATTCGGGGTGGAATGAAGATACGCGCGCATGCGGAAAGCCATGTCGTCGAGTTGGACGACGGATCGCGATGGCAGATCTTTCCCGGCGATCTCGCGACCACGCTGAGCTGGAAGCCCGAAACCGATCTGCACCTGGAACGAAGCGGCGAGCGGGTGAGTTCGCATGAGCTGGTGAACGACGCCGACCAAAGCCGCGTCCGGGTGATCGCAGCGGGCGAGACCTGGCCTGATGGCGAGGTTAAGAAAGTGTTGAAGGGCGGGTAGGGCGCACCTGCAATAGGTCGGATATCCCCAATTTTGAGCCTGTCACTTTACGGTCGGTTTGCCTCCGTCTGCGCACAATGCGTGAATGCAGGAGCTGTTCGACATTATCCGTGCCAATCCCTGGCCGTTCGGCGCCGGGTTGTTCGTCGTCATCCTGATGATCCTCGCGGAGAACTTTGGCCGCGGTATTCAAGGCGACGGCGCCGTCAGTGACTTCTCGGATTCGGACGGTGGCGGCTGCGGCGATGGAGGAGGCGACTAGGGCCGGTCAGCGGCGAACGCGCTTCGCCTAATCCTCCTGCAAATCGGCTGCGATGCCTGCGAGCCAGCGGCGAATGCTTGCTTCGGCCTTGGCGTCGAGACCGGCGGCAAGGCGCTTCTCCAACGCAATCACCCGTTCCCGACACGCGCTTCAAAAGCGTCGCGCCGCGCGGCGTCAGCGTCCACTGCTGGATGCGGCCGTGGACGGGATGGGGCGTCATCACAATCGCACCGTCACGTTCGAGATTGCGGATGATGACGCCGACCGTCTGGGGCGTCAGAAAGGTGAGGCGGGCAACGTCGGCGCCCGAGAGGCCCGGATAGGCATTGAGCATGGTCAGCACCGCGAATTGCGGCGAGGTGACACCGAGATCGGCCAGCGACCGCTCCATCGTCAGACGGACTGCGGCGTGGGCCTGGCGCAGCAGATAGCCGAGATAACCCTGCTCGCCGCGCTTGCCTTCCCCTGGGGCTGGGACGCGCGCGGCGGTGGCTGCCTGCCGCCGCGGTTGCGATCTCGTGATATCAGGCGGCTTGCGCGTCATGTAAGTGCTCTTATAAGGTATCAGCACTCTTACAATACCACGAGGTGAACGGCAATGTCACACGCCCGCAGCGAATATGAGGATTTCAAGAAGATCGCGCCCGACGCGTATGAGCTGGTGCTGGCGCTCGGCCAGGTCGCGGCCAAGGCCGGCCTCGACAAGCAGCTTCTCGAACTGGTCAAGCTGCGGGCATCGCAGATCAACGGCTGCGCCTTCTGCCTGCAGCATCACATCCTGCTTTCGGAGCGGATCGGCGTGCCCGTCGACAAGCTCAATTTGGTCGTGGTCTGGCGCGAGGCGCCGATCTTTTCCGCCCGGGAACGTGCCGCGCTGGCCTGGGCCGAGGCGCTCACCTGCCTGCCCGACGGAGTCGGCGAAGACGTGTACGCCGAGGCGAGCCGTGAATTCTCCGAGACCGAGCTGACATACCTGACCTCGGCGGTCGCCTCGATCAACGTCTGGAACCGTTTTGGTGCGGCGTTTCGCTGGACGCCGGCGAAGCGGCCGGTCGCAGCGAATGCGGCGGCATCCTGATTGCAACGAAGGGAGATCATGATGACAGCGATGAGTTTGCCCACCACACCGCGCCCGTTGCCATCGCGCTCGATGGCGATCGCCGTTATCGGCGGGTTCGCCTGTGCGCTTGCGATCGGGAAGGCGCCGCCGGTGACGATGGACACCATATCCGGCGCGCTCTCGCCGCTCTGCGCCACAGCCGCCGAAAGCTCGCCGCTCGACAAGGTCGAACCGATCGGCTCCTACGCCCTGCCGAACGTACCGGGCAAACGCGTCACCATCGTGCGCGTGTTCTACGGTCCCGGCGGGTTCTCGCGGCCACATCGTCACGCGGGATCCGTCACCGCCTACATCACCAAGGGCGAGATCCGCTCCCAGCTCGGCGGCGGCCCGGTCGAGACGTTCGGCGTTGGCCAGTCCTTCTTCGAGCCGCCCGGCTCGACGCATCTGGTCTCGGCCAATGCGAGCACCACGGAACCGGCGGAATTGATCGCGGTGTTCGTGGCAGACGAGGGCGCCCAGCTGACGACGTTGCTGGATTGATCCGTAGCCCGGGTGAGCGAAGCGACACCCGGGGCGGTCGTCGCGTGAGTCCCGGATATCGCTTCGCTCATCCGGGCTACGTTACCGGGGTGCTCTCTCGTCAGCCGCCATAGGATGCTGGATCAGGGTTGTCCGACGGGTGCTCGAACGACTTCTTCATCGACACCGGCATGGGCACGTGGAAGTTCAGGCCGCGCGGCGGCACCGGCTCCATGAACCATTTGTTGTAGATCTTCTCGATCTCCGAGCTCTTGTAGAGTTTTGCGGTCGCGCGATCGACCACCGCCTTGAACGGCGCGTCGTCCTTGCGCAGCATGATGCCGTAAGGCTCCGGATCGGAGAACGCGCCGGTGCTGATCGCGTAGAGCGACGGATCCTTCGAGGAGGCGATCATCGCCGCCAGCTGGATGTCGTCCATGACGAAGGCCACGGCGCGGTCGGTCTCGACCATCAGGAACCCTTCGGGGACATCCTTCGCGTTCATCACGGTGATGTCGAGCGAGCGGGCCGCATTGGCCTTGTTGAGCTGCGTGATGTTGGTGGTGCCCGAGACCGAGACGACGGCCTTGCCCTTGAGATCGTCGATTTGGTCGAGCTTCGAAGTCTTCTTGGACACGAAGCGGCTCGCCGTGAGGAAATGCGTGTTGGTGAACCACACTTGTTTCTGGCGATCGGCGTTGTTGGTCGTCGAGCCGCATTCGAGATCGACGGTGCCGTTCGCCATCAGCGGAATGCGGCTGGAGGAGGTGACCAGGTTCTCGTTGACTGCGAGCTTGTCCAGCTTGAGTTCGGCCTTGATCTCCTCGACGATCTTCATGCAGATGTCGATGGCGTAGCCGACGGTCTTCTGCTTTTCGTCGATATAGCTGAAGGGCACCGCACTGTCGCGCACGCCGAGTGTGATCGCGCCGGTGTCCTTGATCTTCTTCAAGGTCCCGCTCAATTCCTGCGCATGAGCCGGCACGCCGAACGTGACGGCCAGAACGGCCGCTATTGTGAGACAACGCATGTGCTTTCCTTCATCCTGTTTGCCCGTTGGGAGGAAAGCAATTCTGAGGCCAGACAATTCTGAGGCCAGACAAGGCTCCGTCATAAGGAGGCCGGGCCGGTCAGGCGGCGTGCGTGCAATTCGCTGTCATAGGACTGTCATCAGACAGTTTGGTTGGCTGTCTAGATGGCGCAAGCAGCGTCAATTCTCCTCGCCGCCCGATCCCTCGCGCAGGTCCGGCTTGAGCACGTCCTCCGGCAGCGCATGCGCCACGGGCTGCGGCGTGCCGGCGATCTCCGGGCCGACCTCGCGGCCGCGGGCGCGGATCAGGCGCTCGTACGCCGAGACCAGCGTGACGTAAGGACTGACCCAGATCCAGCCGTCGCGGGTGAACACCTGCACGTCGAAATGCAGGTGCATCGAGGTGCCGGCGGGATGGTCGAGATAGTTCGAGACCACGCCGATCTTCTCGCCCTCCGATACGATGCGGCCATTGAGCAGGCCATCGGCGTTCAGGGCCTGCGGGTTCATATGCATGTAGCGAAAACGGATGTGCTCGCTCCGGCTGTTGATTTGCAGCGTCACGGCCTGGTCCTTGGAAGCGCGTATGACCCTCGCGTCGCGCACGGCGACGACGGCGCGCTGCTTGGGATCACAGGCTTGGCGGCCCTCACCGGGCGGTGGGCACTCAGCCGCGCGGATGTCCTCGCCCTGATGGCCATAGCCGCCGCCGCATTGCCAGACCTCGAAACTGCGGGACTCGCAGAAATTGTCGCGCCAGGGATAGGCGGTCGTGCTCTCCATCTTGTCGCGCTTGGCATAGGATTGCGAGTGTATGAACGCGGGCGCCTTCTCGAGAGGAAAGCGGATCTGTGCGTAGGCCATCACGTCGGGATGGCCGCCCTGCTTGCGATAACCGGTGTTCGGGATGATGTCGCCGCTCGGCCGGTAGGTGAAATCAGGGGAACGTACCGCAGGACGATCGAGAATGTTGGAAGCGATGTCCGTGAGCGGCCGCATGCGCTGGCCGCCGGCCACGCGCAGCGCCTTCAGGAAGCGTTCGGCGACCGGATAGGCCTCCTTGCAGGCAAGCCGCCGCGGCTTGGCGACGCTGTCGAGGCATTGGATCGACACCACATAGGTGACGCCGAAACGGGTGAAAGCGTAGCGCACATAGCCTTCCCGGATGAACTTGCGCAGGTCCGGGTAGAGCGCCGCGAGCGGTTTGACCGGCTCGCCCTTGCCGCCCGAGGGATCGGCAATGTCATAGACGAGCGCCGAACCCGTAATCTGCACCTCGACCGGCCTTGCGAAGACCCGGCTCGGCATGCCGTCTCCGGTACCAGGCTCGAACGAAAAGGTTGCGCTGTAGCCGGCGGGCCCGGCATCGAACATGTCGACGGAATTGAAGTCGGCCTGGTAGCGCGACAGCACGAGGGGCGCCGGCGCACCATTGCGTTGTGCTTCGAAATACGCGGCAGCGTCGAACGGCAGCAACACGGGCACGGAGCTGCGAGCGATGCCGGTGAAGAATTGCGAGGAGATCGCATTGAGCTGCACCAGCGCCGGCATTGCGCGGGGATCATAGCGCGGCACCGAACGGCGGGGTGCGAAGATGAAATCGTCCGCCGCCCGGGGATGGGCGTTGATTTCGGTGCGGAGCTGGTCGAGCGCCGCGCGCCAATCGACGCGCAGCGCCGTGAGTGAGGGGCTGCGGAACTCATCCGCAGCGAGCGGAGAGGCAATGAACAGCGAAAGCGACGCCAGAAGTTGCAAGACGAAGCGGAAACTTTTCCCAACCACTGTCTCGCCCCCCGGCGGCACCTGTTGCGCTCGCTTTGTCCCCGTCAGTCCTTGGCGCGCTCGGAGTAGGAGCCGTCTTCGGTCATCACGACGATTCGGGTGCCGACGGCGATGTGCGGCGGCACGGTGGTGCGCACGCCGTTGGACAAAATCGCGGGCTTGTAGGACGAGGAGGCGGTCTGGCCCTTGGTCACGGGCTCGGTCTCGACCACTTCGAGCGTCACGCGCTGCGGCAACGCGATCGACACCACATTGACGTCGTGCGTCGACAATTTGACCGTCATGCTCTCCTGAAGATAGGCCGCGGCGTCGCCGATGACGTCCTTCGACACCTGGACCTGGTCATAGGTTTCAGGGTTCATGAAGTGGAAACCGTCACCGTCTTCATAGAGATAGGTGAAGTTGCGTTCTTCGATCGTGGCCTTCTCGACCTGGTCGGTGGTCTTGTAGCGCTCGGAGATCTTTACCCCGTCCGAGATTCGGCGCATTTCGATCTGGCTGACCGGGGTGCCCTTGCCGGGATGGATGTTCTCGGCGGTCACGACGACATATAGCTTGCCGTCTTGCTCGATCACGTTGCCCTTGCGAATAGAACTGGCGATGACTCTCAAAGCTGTATTTCCTGCTTGCTTGGCCCGGCTCGGGCCAGGAGGTGGTCAAATTGATGGGGGACCTGGGGCCCCAAATCAGACCGCGGCACCCGTTTCGGGCCGCAACATACTGGTTTTGCCGTTGGATGCCAGCATTTTGCTGGCCAGCGGAGCAGTCGGGTAATGGCTGGGGACAAGCCGATGTCGCCGTTCTGGTCCCCCTCGCGGCATCTCGACCGCCGGCCGTTCCTTCAGGCCAGGGGAGCCATCACCGGGGCTCTACGGGGATTTTTCGCCGAGCAGGGCTTCATCGAGGTCGAAACCTCCGTTCTCCAGATCTCCCCGGGCAACGAGACCCACCTGCATGCCCCCCGGACCGAGATCATGCGACCCGACGGCAGCCGTGTGAGCCGATATTTGCGGACTTCGCCGGAATTCGCCTGCAAGAAGCTGCTGGCGGCCGGAGAGACCCGGATTTTCGAGTTCGCCCGGGTGTTCCGGGACCGCGAGCGCGGCGACCTGCATTTGCCCGAATTCACCATGCTCGAATGGTACCGGGCAGACGCCCCCTATGACGCCATCATGGCCGATTGCGTCGTCCTCATCGCCCGCGCGGCCCAGGCGACCGGTATCGGCACCTTCGCCTTCCGCGGCCGGACCGCCGATCCCTTCGCCGAGCCGGAGCTTGTGACAGTGGCCGGCGCCTTCGAGCAATTTGCGGGGATGGACCTGCTTGCGACCATTTCCGGCGGCGAGGGCGACCGCGCCTCGCTCGCCCGGGCCGCTGCCGGCAAGGTCCGCGTCGCCGAGGATGACACCTGGTCCGACATCTTCAGCAAGGTCCTGGTCGAGCATGTCGAGCCGCATCTGGGGCATGGGCGTTTGACCATTCTGTTCGAATACCCATCTCCAGAGGCGGCACTGGCGCGCGTGAAGGCGGGCGATCCCCGCGTTGCCGAACGGTTCGAGGTCTATGCCTGCGGTGTCGAGCTCGCCAACGGCTTTGGCGAACTGACCGACGCCGAGGAGCAGCGCAAGCGCTTCAGGCAATCCATGGCGGAGAAGCAACGCCGCTACGGCGAAGCCTATCCGCTGGACGAGGACTTTCTGGACGCGGTCGCGGCGATGCCGGAGGCAAGCGGCGTCGCGCTCGGATTCGACCGGCTGGTGATGCTGGCGAGCGGCGCGCCGCGAATTGATCAGGTGGTCTGGACGCCGCCTGCAAATGAATCGTTAAGCGAGACATGATGAAGAGCAATCTTGCGCGCACATTGCGCGAGCCGGCCGAACTTGTGGCCGAGCAGCTGGTATCAGCCGAAGCGCTGCCGGCGCTCGAACGTGTTGCCGCGCGCTATGCGGTTGCGATCACGCCGGCGCTGGTCGATCTGATCGACAGGTCCGATCCCGACGATCCCATCGCGCGGCAATTCGTTCCGACGGCCGCGGAGCTCGAGATGCAACCGGGCGAGAACGCGGATCCAATCGGCGATCATCCGCACTCGCCGGTTCCCGGGATCGTGCATCGCTATCCCGACCGCGTGCTGTTCAAGCTCGTTCACGTCTGCGCGGTCTATTGCCGCTTCTGCTTCCGCCGCGAGATGGTCGGACCCGGCAAGGAGAACGCGCTCTCGGACGGCGCCTATCGCGCGGCGATCGACTACATCCGCTCGCACGGCGAGATCTGGGAGGTGATCCTGACGGGGGGCGATCCCCTGATGTTGTCGCCGCGGCGGATGAGCGAGATCATGGCGGATCTCGCCGGCATCGATCACGTCAAGATCATCCGCCTTCACACCCGCGTGCCGGTGGCCGAGCCCGCGCGCATCAGTGACGAGATCGTCGCTGCGCTCAAGGCCGAAGGCGCCACCACCTGGGTGGCGCTGCATGCCAACCATGCGCGCGAACTGACGGGGCCGGCGCGTGCCGCCTGCGCGCGGCTGGTCGATGCCGGAATTCCCATGGTAAGCCAGTCCGTGCTTTTGCGCGGCGTCAATGACAATCTGACCGCTCTGTCGGATTTGATGAGAGCTTTCGTCGAATGCCGGATCAAGCCCTATTATCTGCATCACGGCGATCTCGCGCCCGGCACAGCGCACCTGCGAACGACGCTCGCCGAGGGGCAGGATTTGATGCGGCAGCTGCGCGGACGGGTGTCCGGACTGTGTCAGCCCGACTATGTCATCGACATTCCCGGCGGCGCCGGCAAATCGCCGGTGGGACCGAATTACGTGTTGCCGATGCAAAATACCGCACCTGATGCGGGTGATGCGGCATCGGAAACGCGCTATCGTATCGTGGATTATTGCGGCGACATTCATCTCTATCCGCCCGAGACCTGAAGATGCCGGCTTGAGAAATGGAGAGGTAAAATGAGAAGCATCATTTTGGCACTGTCGCTTCTGACGGTGTTCGGCAGCGCCGGCTTCGCGCAGACGGGAAGCAAGGGATCGACGACCTCGGGACAATCGGCGGGTTCTTTGCCGCCTGCGCCCGTCGGTCATCGCCAGCCGCGCGTCGGCGACGTGCCGAACGAGAAGAACCTGAGCGACCCGAACGATCCCCTCAGCAAGGAAAATCAGGCGCTCGACAAGAAGATCAAGAGCATCTGCCGCGGCTGCTAGGCGCCGGGAGCGGCGGGCAGGGTGCGACAGCCTCACCCCGCCCGCGATCGTTCGGTCAGGCGGAGCGCTCGTGCAGCCCTGCGCGCTTGGTGTTGCGCCGGATCTCGACCGCGTCAGCGAGCTGCTTGAGCACGGTTGCCGTGGTCACCCAGTCGATGCATCCGTCCGTGATGCTTTGGCCATAGGTGAGCGGCTTGCCCGGCACCACGTCCTGCCGCCCGGCGACGAGATTGCTCTCGACCATCACCCCCATGATCCGGTTCTCGCCGCCGGAAATCTGCCTGGCGATGTCGGCAGTCACGAGGGGCTGGTTTTCCGGCTTCTTGCTCGAATTGGCGTGGCTCGCATCGACCATCACGAGCGGTGCGACGCTCGCTTTCGCCAGATCGTTGCAGGCCGCTGCGACGCTTGACGCATCGTAGTTCGGCGTGCTGCCGCCGCGCAGGATGATGTGACAATCCTCGTTGCCCGCGGTTGAGGCGATCGCCGAGCGGCCGAGCTTGGTCACCGCCATGAAATGATGCGGATTCGAGGCCGACTTCACCGCGTCCGCCGCGATGCGCACATTGCCGTCGGTGCCGTTCTTGAACCCGACCGGGCAGGACAGCCCCGAGGCCAGCTCGCGATGGATCTGGCTTTCGGTCGTGCGCGCGCCGATCGCGGCCCAGGACACGAGGTCCGCAATGTATTGCGGCGTGGTCATGTCGAGGAATTCGGTGCCGGCGGGCAGGCCGAGATTATTCACTGCCGAGAGCACGTTGCGCGCCAGCCGCAGGCCCTTGTTGATGTCGAAGCTGCCGTCCAGATCAGGATCGTTGATCAGGCCTTTCCAGCCGACCGTTGTGCGCGGCTTCTCGAAATAGACCCGCATCACGATCTCGAGCTGGTCGGAAAGCTCTTCGCGCAAGCTCGCGAGGCGCTCGGCGTAGTCGAGCGCGGCCCTGGGATCATGTACCGAGCAGGGGCCGACCACGACCAGAAGCCGGTCGTCCTGGCCATTGAGGATCGCATGGATGGCGTTGCGTGCCGCCATCACCACGCGCGTCGCCGTGAGCGTGCGCGGGACTTCCCGCGTCACCTCTTCGGGCGTGCTCAGCTCTTTCAGTTCGCGGATACGAAGATCGTCGGTCGTGCTCAGCACGGCGGGCTCCTGTCATTTTCAGACCCTGCCGGCCAATAAAAAAGCCGCCAGGTCTGGCGGCTGTTCGGACTAGATGCTGCAATTTGTCAGATTGAGCGTGATCCTCCCACCGCCAGCGAGCTGTCGTAGCTAAAATACCAATAAAAGCTGGTGGTGGCGGTGATCATGCCCAGTCATATAGCGCGCGATCGGCGGCTTGTCACCCCCAGTAGACGTGACGGCCACGGGGCGCCTCAACTGTTGCTTTTGCGTGCCGCCAGCGCCATCCCGATCAGCGTGGCGCCGCCGAACAGCAGGTTGATGCCGACGAGGATGCCGATCGCCCATTCCGCCGAGCTCGGCAATCCCGTGATCACCATGAACGAGATTGCGATGTCGACGAGGCCCGAGATCAGGAGCCATGACCAGCGGCCGCCCGGCTCGCGGCGATGCTCCAGTGCGTACATGATGGTGGCGACGCCTTCGGCGAGGAAATAGGCGCCGAGCACGATGGTCAGCGTCAGCACGGCCTGCATCGGCCGCGCCAGCAGCAGCAAGCCCGCGAGCACGGCAAGCGCGGCCGAGATCAGCGACCACCAGAAGCCCGGCGTGCTGCGCGCCCAATAGGTGGCGATCAATCCGCCGATGCCGCTGATCAGGAACATCCAGCCGAGGAAGATCGCAATCGCAAGGCTTGCGAGCGGCGGCAGGATCAGCGCGGCAACGCCGAGCACCGCAAGCAGGATGCCTTCGAACAGGAAGGCCTTCCAATGCGCCTTGACCGTCCGGCTCATGGCGGATTGCAGCCGGGAAAAATCCTCGGGCGATGTCATGGGCAGGCTCCGGATCGAGACGTGTGTGCTCGATCTAGTCTAGTACGTGCGCACTGCGCTCGCCACCCCGCGGTTCAGCCGCCGCCGTGTGCCGACGAAAAACCTTCGCTGCTGGTGCGGATGCGGTTGCGGCCAAGAACATAGATCGCGGTCGTGACGATCAGAAGTGCGAGGCCGAGCAGGATCGAGACCAGGCCGATCGGGATCAGGGCCAGCGTCAGATTGCGCTCAGGGTTGATGAGCCAGTGATGGATCGAGGTCAGCACGAAGGCGAGCCCGAGAAAGCCGACGCCGCCACCGGCAAGCAGCAGCGCCCACATCCGGCGGAGCTGGCTGAGGCGCTCCCGCGCGACGTCGGTTCGGGGTGCGTGATGGCGCGCGACGCGCCGTACCAGTCGGATGGCGAAGGCGATCGAGCTGAAGCCGATCAGCAGGCTCGCGCCGCCCAACCACATCCGCAGCGTCGGATCGAGATCCGGCATGCGCTGAAGTGTGAGCAGGGGGAAGTCGAAGGCCGAATGCAGGGCGAGCGGGCCTGCGAAGATCAGCAGGCGGCTGGAGAGACGGGCCCAGTCGCGATGATGGCGGTTCGCACCCAGCGCCGTGCCGGCGCGCGCGATGGTCAGATACGCGCCGGCGATAATGCCGAGCGCGCCGTGGAACGGCACGGTCAGCACGCTGCGCAAGGCGGCCAGCGAGCGCCACATCTCGGCGTGCTGGACCAGATAGGCGAGGTTCTCGTAGGCGGCGAAGCCCAGTCCGACCGCGGCGCCATAGACCACGGTGTCCATCGGATTGGCGAAGGTCCGCCGCTTGGTCGAGGCGACCAGCACGATGGCGATCACCTTGACCGCTTCCTCCGGCAGCGCGACGCCGAAGATCGAGTGCATGGCCAGCGCCGCCCACGGGTTGTCCGGGGCCGCGACCATTTTGGCGAAAGGGGCGCGGGCCAGGCCCAGCAGCGAAATGCTGGCCGCGCCGAGCAGGAACGCGGTCCAGACCTGGGCCGGCGGTCCCGGGCGTTCCTCGGCGGCGATGACAAGCCACAGCATCAGCAGCGCCGGGGCAATGGCGGCCGTTCCGATGACGGTGGGCAACGCTTCAATCAGGTACATCGGCGCCGAAAATAGGTTCCCTTGATCCGCTTATCTACAATGACCGATGCGACCTTGTGTCATGCGCTTGCTGTCGCGTCTCTTAACAAGCGTGACAGCCTACGTTCATCAGGACGGTCGCCGAGGGGTAGAATATGGAGTGCAATCAATCGCATGACAGAACCACCTCGTCATCCCTGACAACGGTCGCGCGCCTGTCGTCGGATCGCGATTGGTAAGTGAGATCAAGGCAATGTGCAGGTTTCTTCGATTCACGATGAACGTGTCGCCGCGGCAAGTCCAGAGCCGGGATAGCCCCCTCCGGGCGAGGCATGGCTTGGCAAGCCGGCCTAGTCACGCTTCGTCGCGCGAGAGGGTGACGAGATCCGGCGTGTCCGGATCTGCTCCAGCTCCCAAAAGGCACGTATGAGGCACGTGCCGAGACAGAGCACGATGAGCAACAGCAGGAAGGCTTGGTCGACGGCGGGGATGTGAGTGGGGATGGGAGTCATGGCAATGATAAAGCAACGCCCGTGCCACGCGTTCCGCCGCGGCCTGTGCTATCTGCAAGGGCCGCCGATCCCAAGCCCGCTTTGACTGTCTCAATGCGTGGTGAAAGGCGGCGGTGCGTCGGGCGCGACGTCGAAGGCGCCGAGATGGAATTCCTCGCCGATGGACGCGTCCGGTTCGGAATGCTGCGCCATCAGCGTGAACGCGGCCTGCGGGTATTGCTTCCAGATGTCGAGATCGCCGGCGGTGATGGTGAGCCAGCCGAAGGTGTACATGTAGCGTCCGGGCTCGGTGACCCGGCCGACCCTGTCCCAGGTAATCTTATCGACTCTGATCTTGTCGACTGCCATTCGGTCCCCCGATCGCAAGTCTGCAGATGATCCACGGCACAAGACGCGGACCTTCAAAAGCTTATCTCGAAATAGGGCTGCGATAGGGCGGCGCGGCCGGAGGATCAGGCCGATTGCAGCATGGGCGAGCGGACGATCAGCCGGACGACGTCATCCCGCGACTGCTTTTCGGCGAATTTGACCGCAAAGCCGTTTTCGAATTTGCGGATCACGCGCCCGACGCAAGCGCCGACCGCAAGCGGAGTTCCCACTGGCGGATCGTATTCGCAGGATATCGCGACACCGGCCGTGGAGACGTCGATGATGAAGCAGGCATGGGTGCTGCCGTCGGCGAGCGTCAGGAAGGTGTGCGCGACCTGCGGCACGAAGCGCGCGTCATTCCGCAGCTCCTGGACGCTGGCGTCCTTCTGCTTCTTCTCGAGCCAGGTCAGCTTTTCCGACATCCAGGCGCGCCGGGCCCGCGTCATGTCGAGCTCCATCAGGAAGCCCGATTTCAGCGTCGCGCTGATGGTGCACTGGAATTCGCCGAAGTCCTGGAAGTAGGAGGTCACGCGCTCGCCGACCTTCCCGACCACGGGAACGTCGACCATCATGCGGAACGGTGAAACGCGGCTGGTGCGGCAGGCGAAGGTCCGGAGCTTGCCCTCGCAATCGTACCAACGCGGCAGCGAGTAGCTGCCACTCACGGTGACTTGTACGGCACGCTGTCTGAGGAACTCTGCGACGGACATGGGCGCCAATCGTGTTTCGGAGGTTTTCCGTAATTCCACGGTAGCAATCAAATTCTAAGCAAATGATACCGGCGCTCACGAGCAGGGGTAAATTTTTGGTAAATGCGCCGACCGGGACGGGCGGCATAGCGCCGCGATTATCGGGCCCGCGACCTCACGATCGCGTCATCCGAGCAGCACCAGCAGGGCCAGCACGCCAAGGGCCATGACGAGCTTGATCGTCGCGCAGGCCAGGCTGCTGGGTCTTCTCTCAAATCCGAACCACGGCAACGCATGCTGCATCGCGCGCGTTGCGAATGCTTCGACGATGGCGAACAAAAGAGCGATTCCGACGAGGAAGAACCATGATGTGTCCGGAAGCATCCATGTCGCGAGCCACGCGGGGACGGACGCTTTCAACGACGCTAGCAGCGCGAACCATCCGAACAGGGATACGAAGCCCTTGATGACGTCGGGTCCGATCGTGCCGGGCTCGAGACGGATGCCGATCTTTCCAAGAGCGAGTTCGATGCGCTCGCCATCGCTGAAGAAGAGGAAGGCGCCGAGGTAGAGCGGAACGCGCGACTGAAACAGGAGCGCGATGATTCCGAACAAAACGGCGTAGCCGTACGCGTCCGCAAGAATGTTCGTGCCGGCCGCCTGCGACGGCGCCGGTGCAGCAGTGGCCCGAGGCAGCGATCTGGCGCGCACCATGTGTTCCAGCATTCTGGCGCGCCGTTCCGGCACGTAGGCTGCCGAACGGTGGATCCATGGTGGCGGCGCCGGCGAGGCAATCGCGGCCTGGTCGTCCGAGGGGGATTCATGCTGCGCCATGGGCCTGCATCCGGTTCCATCAGGACATTGGTCGGAGGCGAGGGGCAGGCAGGTTCATGCGGAGCGGCAGATTTCGCCGTATGTCGTCAGCCCCTGGACCTCGCGCCTCGAAACCGGAGCTATCACGAGCTCCTGGGAGCAGCATCCGCGGGAGGCACGTGCGGCGCCGCAGTCGAATTCTCGGGCACTGGAACGGCCTGTGCTGCAGATGATTCCTGCGGAGTTGTGTTTCGCTCTGGCTGTGCTTTGGCGGGCGCAGGCGGAGGCGCTGGGTCAGCCGATCGCGCTGATCCGAATATATACCCAATGATAGACCCGAGCAGCGCCGTTACCGCCTCAGGCTTCAAGTTGGTAGCCACGGCTATGATCAGGATCGTGGGCAGGATGAAGGTCAGTCCCAGTATCTGAAGGGTGTATTGCCCCAATCTCTCACCCCAAGCGTTCAGGGGCTTTTCCTGATCGCTTCGCAGTATGTTCAAAATGACGAAGAAGCCAAAGCCTAGGATGCCAGCCGCCAGGGCGACTACTGCGAGGAGATTGGGATCAGACATCTGGGAAGGATCCTCTTCGTCTGTTTGGGGGGATTTACGCTGCTTGGTCGTCTCGGTCGATGTGAGGGGCTCGGTCGATGTGGGCGTCGCACACGGTGTCGGCGACGCCGTGAGCTTCGGGCAGGCCGTTGAGGCCGTGGGACAATCCTCTTTGATTGTCAGGGGGGCGCATTTGGCCTGGCTGTCCCGGCCGTCTTTGCCGTCGCGACCGGGTTTGCCGTCTTTTCCGTCGTTGCCGTCTCGACCGTCACGACCGTTTTTGCCATCACGACCGTCTTTGCCGTCTCGACTGGCTGCGACGGGTTGCGCATTCCTGTCTCGGCTGGGGTCGCCGTCTCTGCCATCGCGACCGGGGTTGCCATCTTTGCCGTCGCGGCCCGGGGCGCCGTCCTTGCCGTCGCGGCCGGGGTTGCCATCTTTGCCGTCGCGCCCCGGAGCGCCGTCCTTGCCGTCGCGGCCGGGCTCGCCGTCCTTGCCGTCTCGACCTGGACTACCGTCCTTGCCGTCGCGGCCGGGTTGGCCGTCTCTGGCCGGGTCAGACGTCTTGTCCGGCCCGTTCTGCGGCTGCGTCGAGACCACCGTGATCAATATTGAAGGAGGCGGATCGGACGTCTGTGGCTTCACGCACCGGTCGCTCGGCGGAGGCTTCGGGTGACCGGGGCGCCGCACGAGTGGAGTGCACAGGCGACGGGGGACGACGGTCCGGCTAGCGGTGTGGCTTCGACGTTGCCGGGCGTCGGCCTTCGGAGTCCGCGCCCTCGTGGTGCCGGCTTCGCAGCGCATCATTTCGCAGGGGCGGATTATCAGGAAATCGTTCCGCGCCGTTGCGAGCGCTCCTTGAACGGCGGGCTCACCGCTGCGCTTGTCGAACGGAGAGGCAAATGCGCCGCTGCAGGCTGTTATCGCGATGGACACATACCCAACGACATAAAACAAATGTCTGGCGGCGTGATGCAACATGCCGGGCACAACAGGGAGCTGAAGCAAACTTTGGCGACGCTCTAATGGCTCAAGTCGATCATCAACCACGCCGAGAAGCAAGCTCGGTGCAAAACTTCAGGTAAAGGAGACGTGATCAGACGCGACGGCGCAAGACGTGACGGCGCAAGACATCATGCCGCATGGTCGCGAGACCTTCGCAGGGCGCGGTGATCGAATTTCGGATGATGGCGCTCCCTAGCGGAATCGAACCGCTCTCTCCACCGTGAAAGGGTGGCGTCCTAACCGATAGACGAAGGGAGCAAACCCAGGGCCCCGCCGCTTTTCGCGGCACGGCCGCTGGCCGCCCGAGTCATGCCCGGCGGCTGCAGCGGGCGAACCTATAATGGCCTTTGGCGCCCTCGGCAAGCCGTTCGGGAACGGTCTTTTGGCGCCGGTGGATAGCATCCCGCCCCAGGATCAGTCGGGGCGAATTCAACGGTTTCTTAGGTTCCCTGAGCTAGCGCTGGACTGGGAGAATTTGAGCCGATGCCACCGCCCAAGAAGCGTGCAGCCCGCAAGTCGCTGTCGCAGCGAGCCTGGATCACGCTCGAGGGCGGGTTCGCGGCGCGGCAATGCCTGGTCCAGGACATCTCCGCCACGGGCGCCAAGATCACGCTGGACGAGGATGCGAGCCAGCTGCCGGGCGTGATCCGGATGGCATTCGCGCGCGATGCGCGGACCGGGCGGAGCTGCCAGGTGGTGTGGCGCCGCGGCAAATCGGCCGGCATCAAGTTCATCTGAAGCGCCCCGATAGCGCGCGACACCGGTCCGGGCTAGAACGGCCCGCATGCGTGCGCCGCTCCTCATCCTGATCTCGTTGCTGACCATGTCCGCGGCCGCGGCGGAAGCCTTGCGTCTGCCGCCTGCGGAGCGTCCACAGGCCGGCAAGGCCTTGCCGCTCAAGGGTGCCGGCGGGAGCGCGAAAGCGGGCTCCTGCGCCGCCTATGGCCGCGGCTTCCATCTGGTCGAGAGCACCGGCACCTGCGTCAAGATCGGCGGCTCGATCAGCGTCGAGACCACGATCAGGCGCTGACGCCCCATGCCACCTGATATCATGCGGCCCGAAATCATCGTCCCGTTCGTGATGTATTGCGCGCTGCTGTGGTGGGTCGGCCGCGGCCTGAGCTGGACCGCGCGGCTCGCCACCGCGGCCGTGACGCTCGTGCTGATTTTCTGCGTGCTGCTGTTCGAGCGCGGCTGGCCCTAAACAAAAAAACGCGAAAACAACCCCATGCACAGTAGCCGCCACCTCCCGGCGGCACGCGGCGAAATGCCGATTCATCGTGCTCTCAACGGACTTTAAGCCGCGTCACCGCTCACGACATCGGCGGTGCCACAAATTGCGCAAAACCGGGCCGTTTGCCGAGCTCGGCGAGCCAGCGCGTCAGATGCGGCTGCGCGGGCCGGGTGATGCCCTCGACGCCGAGCCAGCGCCGCGCATAGGCGCCGATCGCGATGTCGGCGAGGGTGAACGCATCGCCGTCCATGAACGGACGCGTGGAGAGCAGACGGTCGGCGATGGCCCAGACCTCGGCGGCAGCATCCGCATCCTTCTGCAGCTGGATCATGTCGCGCTCGGCGGGCGGCGTGCGCACGAGGCCCCAGAACACCGGGCGGTCGACCGGCTGCACCATCGACAGCGTCCAGTCGAGCCAGCGGTCGACGCTGGCGCGCAGTTTCGGCGCCTCGGGATAAATGGGCGTGCCGCGCCCGTGCGCGAGGCAGAGATAGCGCATGATCGAATTAGATTCCCACAGCGTGAAGTCGCCCTCGACCAGCGTCGGGATCCGCGCATTGGGATTCATCGCGAGGTAGTCGGCCTCTCGGGTCTTACCGAACGCCATGCCGGCGTCGATGCGCTCGTAAGCCAGGCCGAGCTCGGCGAGGCACCACAGCACTTTCTGCACGTTGACCGAATTGGCGCGGCCCCAGATCGTCAGCTTTTGGTCCGGCAAATCATCCTCCCCAGGCGTTTCTTTCGGCGCGGGTAATAGCGGAATTCACTGCGGCGAGCGACGCGCGATTGCGCCGATCCTCTCATGCAAAAAGCTCCGCCTGAGGCGGAGCTTTCATTGCAAGGTAAAGCCTGGTCAGGCGATCAGCGGCCGAAGAACAGCCACAGCAGAATGATCACCGGAATCGGCACACCCAACATCCACAACAAAATTCCGCGTCCCATCGCGTCCTCCTCCAATTGCATTGTCGGGGAGAGAACGCCGCAGGTACGGGCTGGTTCCCGCAAAAAGGCTCTACCAATGGCCGATGTTGGGCATCGACGACCACGGCTCCTGCGGTGGCTTCGGATCGCCCTTCTGCAAGATCTCGATCGAGTGCAGATCGGGCGAGCGGACGAAGGCCATGTTGCCGTCGCGCGGCGGCCGGTTGATGGTGACGCCCGCCTTCATCAGCTTCTCGCAGGTGGCGTAGATGTCGTCGACCTCATAGGCGAGATGCCCGAAGAAGCGGTCCTCGCCATACTTCTCCTCGTCCCAATTCCAGGTGAGCTCGACCAGCGGCGCGCCGCGCGTCTGCGGCTGCTTCTTCAGCGCTTCGAGATCGTCCGACGAGCACAGGAACACCAGCGTGAAACGCCCCTTGTCGTTCTCGATCCGCCGCACCTCCGTCAAGCCCAGCGCATCCTGGTAAAACTTCAGCGCGACATCGAGATTGCGCACGCGCAGCATGGTGTGGAGGTATCGCATGGTTGTTGCTCCCTTGAACGGATGGGGTTTTGCTTTGGGCCGGGACGGCGGGGGTAGGAGATAGCAGGAAAATCCCGGGAGGGGCAGGGGGCGGGTGCACGTGTGCGTGAGGGCGAAGCCAGCTGATGAAGTAATCAGCCGGCGAATTTCAATGCACTTTCACCGCAAATCCAGTGCAGCACACGCGCCCCTGGCAATATGTGCGGGCCGGTCTGCTGCCGCGGCCTATTGCGCCGGGAGGCGCTTTCCAGCCTGCTCGATCGGCGGCATGAAGAGCGATACTGCGGTGCCTTCGGGGTCACGAAACTGGAACGTCTTGTTGCCCCATGGCATCGTTTTCAGCTCATGCACCAGCGTGACCTTGTCTTTCAGGCGCTCATAATCCGCATCGATGTCTTCAACCTGAAATTCGATCACGGCGGTGCGGTTTGCGCCGGGCTCGGCACTGTTTTCTTTCCAGAGTGCGACCGTCTCGGCTGCGCCGATCGCCAGGTTGGCGCCCGGGGTCACGATCTTGGCGAACACCGGCGCGAGCCATTCGGCGGAAACTCCGGTGACCATTTCGTAGAACGAAACCATGCTTTTGATGTCGGTGGCGATCAGGCGAGTGGAGGCGAACTTCATGGCATGTCCTTTGGTTGACCGCAGATTTGAGCGGCATCGCGGGGCTCGTCGCACACCGCTGCTGCCACCCTGATGTCAGCAGTCACGACGCCGCGCCGAACGCGCGAACTAAGGGCATGAATTGCGATGGCAGGGCTCAAGCGCTAGACTACGAGCCCTTTCACGCGAAGCGCCCCGCAGCGATAACCGGGCCGTCAGAACGGTGACGCAATCCGCAGAATTGGCCACCTCACTCACGGGTGGACAGGATTGTGTAGCCGCTCGCAGATGAACTCCCCGCGGAGATGACGCGACTAACCGCCATGGCCAATATTCTAGGCGAGCTTCTGTTCGCATTGATCCGCTCGATTGTTGCTGGATGGGCGTATGCGCTCTGGGTCAAACTGGCGACATGGCTCGAGCCGAAAATCCAACGGCGTTGGGTGAAAATTGCCGTAGGAGGCCTCCTCGGCCTGGCAGCCTTTTTCATGATTCCGATACTGATGGGGCTGTTGGGCCTTTGAAGACAATGAAATCCGTTCTCATCCCCGCACTGGCAATCGGGGCGCTCGTCTCGACGGTGCTGCTCGTCATGGAGCAGCTCACCGACTACTCCATCACTGTGATGGCATGGGAGATGCCGGGCATATCTGCAGCTTACCTTTTCTGGGGAGCGGTCGGCAGTTCCGTTTTCCTGGGCGTCGCCATCACTTGGGCCGTGAATGCCATCGTTTACGGGGCCCCCGCCTTCGTTGTCCTCACAGTCATCAAGCTGGCAATCCGCGATCTGCCGAAGTGACAGGATTGAGCTCGGCGGCGGAGCCGTTGCTCAGCGTGTCCAAGAAAATGAGCGGCAACAGGCCATGCAAGGCGCCGGACGCGCCTACGTGATCGTCTGAAATTTTCGCCTGCCTGTGAGCGGCCGGACGGCCGACATCATGAACCACGATGGTGTTCGAGGCGACGAATGCCCGTAAACGAAGGTCTCTCGTCGTGAAATGGTTTAGACGATACGCAGTTGGCTGCCTGATCGCGGTGCTCCTTTTCGCGGGCCGGGACAGCTATAAACGGCCGGGCGAAGACATGCGCTACGGGGCCATCCTTATGGTAGCCGCCGGTTGGCCTGTTGTTGCCGCGATGGTCGTGGGAAGCACCATCGGTGACATCGTCCATGACGTGAAGCAAGGCAAAGCGGGATGAGTGCCCGGCTGGCAAAGCGGACAGGCCGCGATCCCGGCAAACAAGTTTTGGAGCCCACCACGTTTCGTGCGCTCAATTGACGCCCCCATGTCCGGCGAAATGCAGCGCGCTTAACGTTTGTGAATGCCGCGTTGCCTCAACGCCTGCACCTTCCCAAATATCGGCGGCACTTCTGATCATCGATGGAGGCATGTTCTTCCGTCTCACGGGGCGGGCGTGCGTGCCCGCATCGGCGTCCGTCCGCCAACGAGAGTAGTCGTGATCATTGTGAGCTGGGGTGGTGATGTTGCTTCTGGAAGAGTTCAACGAACGAACGCTGTCGCACATGGACAAGGCGTTGGAGTGCGTCAGCGAGATGATGCCCGAGGTGATGGAAGCCTACGCCGCGCGCCGGTATGTCGCCGAACGGATCATCCATTGCGCCAAGCACGAGACACGCGAGATCGACGGCCTCGTCGCGGCCGGTCGGCGTGCGGTCGCTGAGCTGGCTGTCCGGGTCGTCGAAAGCGATTAGCTGCCTGGTCGCGAACAGCGGCAGCGTTCCGGTCAGCCGCCGCCTGTCAATCCGTGTTTCGCAATGCCTGAAGCTGTCTATTTCTCGAGCCCGGCCTTCTGTCGCATCGTGTCGATCAGCTCTGACGCCTCTGCCTTGGTGAGATCCTCCTTGGGGAGGGGCTTGTGCGCCTGCTCGGCGAGGGTCTTGAGGTAGGATTCCTGGGCGCCGGTCATCGGGTCGTCCCCGGAGACCCAATCCTTCGGATCCTTTTGGGTGTTGCCTGCGGTGTTGCCAGCCATCTTGTTTTCAGTCACGGCCATCTCTCCTTTTCAGGCTCAATGCCGACTGATGCTTTTTGTTCCTTATTTGTTCATGGCTGGCCCATGACGCGGCTAGGGCGCACTTTGCCCGGATCAGCGTCGGGAGATGATCACGAAACGGCCGGCATCGATCGGCGTCTGCGCATCAGACTTAGCTTGCGCCCCCAATCGAGGATCGGTGCCTCAACGGCGACGTGCGAGGCGGCGGCGAGACCGATGGAGAGCAGGATAGAGTGCCCGCAACTGCGCGGGGTGCACTCATCAGTTGCCGAGCGGAAATCTATCACGATTGAACCCGGGCGAAGCCCGCCGCGACCAACCGCCATGCTGCAAAGCCTGCCCGGCATCGGAATTGGCTTCGCGGCCCATGTGCCGAGACACTAAAGAGGAATGTCGTGAAGGCGATCACGCTGCTCGCGCGGTGGCGGCCATGCTGCTTGTGGAAGTCTTCGGGTCGAAGGCGAGCGTCGGCGGCTCGATGAGCTTCATGCTGATCTTCGTGCTCGTGATGCTGGCTGTCGCGATCTTCGAGGCGTGGTCGAACAAGCGCGGCGCGATGGGATGGATCGTCAATTTGTTCGCTTCGGTGGTTGGCGGGCTGGTTGCGGTTGCCCTGATCGGAATGGCCATGGAGGCGATGCTGCCTTACCTTCACCTCGAAGGTTCGCTCGCGTCCTCGCAGAATCCCCTGAAATACGTCCTGGTCGCAGCCATTGCGATCTGCATGGTGATGGGATCGTGGCTGCCGCTATGGGCCGTCAACCGGCTTCGTCACTGAAGGGCATCCGGCATAGCGCTCCCTAGCGCTTTGCTTCCTGCTTGCCGCGCCGGATATCCTCGGCTTCGTCCACGAGCTTCAAGGCGGTGCCGTCGTAGCTCAGCTTCAGCCCGCGGCCGACGGTCCATATCCATCCCTCCCGGGCGTCCCTGGTTGGCTGGGCATTGAACTGGTCGGATATCGATTTGACTGCAGCGTCTTTGGCCGCAGCGTCTTGGGGCCCCGGATTGTTCAACTCCGCATTGACGCGCCAGATGGGATGTTTGGGGTCCGGATTCTTGGGGTCAACGTCGTCGGCAAAGATCGTGACCTTGGCGCCGTCGACTGCGCATTCGAGGACGTAGGAATCGCGAAGCTGACGGCAGCGGTAGCGACGTTGCGTGATGAGTTTGTTGGTCTCGTCGAATGTCATTCCGGGCGAAAAGCCGAGAATGTCCGACTTCATCACGAGTGCCAGAGACGAAGGCTTCAGAAAGCCGGGCTGTACCGACACGAGAACGGCAGCAGCAACAACGATCAAGCCGGCGATAACAATGGCAATCTTCATCAGCCCCTCATAAGAAACGTCCGACCATACAACAGCCGAAGCGTTCTACCAGCCATTGCGCTGCATGGTTCGAGCCGCCCGCTGTCTTGGTAGGGCCGCAGATTCGGAAGATCGCATGGGCACGTATCGGCTGGTCATGAACGTAGAAAACCGCCCCTGACATGATCAGGGGCGGCTCTCACCAAACGGGTTTTCGAACGCGATCTAGTGACCGGTACCCGGCTTCGCCGTCTTCGGCGGCTTGCCGTCTTCGATCCGGCCTTCGTTGCGCAGGTCTCGACCTTCCTGAGCCTTCTTCTGGCTCTCGGGGGACTTGCCGTGTTCGTTCATCTCTTCTTTGATGAACCCAGCGCCTTCCTTCACTTTGCCTTCAACGCTCATGACGATCTCCCTTGCTGGAGATGGGGGCAACTCGCGGCGAGAGCTAACCGTCCGGTGCGCGCACGATTGTGAGGCGTGCATTCGCGACAGGTTCCAAAGACCCTTGTCCTGAAAGGCCCTGGTCATGAAATGGCCGCGCCGCCTTGTGGGAAGCGACGCGGCCGGGAGCAGCCGTACAGGAAACCGGCTTACTTCATGTTGCTGCGGGTCCTGGTGCCGCCCTGGTCGCTGCCGGGGCCGGAGCCACCCTGGCCGGAGGCGTCGGGCCTCACCGTTCCGCCCTTGCTCATGCCGTCATGGCTCATACCGGTCGTGCCGCTGCTCATCGTGCCCTTGTCCGTGTTGGTCATGCCGGGCTTCTGCATGTTGTCGGACTGCGGGGCAGGGCCCGTCTGGTTCTGCGCAAAGGCGGAGCCGCACATGAGGCCGAGGGCGGCGGTCGCAATGATGAGCTTCTTCATCTCAAACTCCTGGTTGGTTGCGTGGGCCAACGGGAGCGCAGAAGCCGTGTTCCTAAAACTGGGCGTTCCGGAGTGCAAAAATTCTCGTCTGCGCGCGAACCGCTATCGACTTCGCTTGAAACGCTCTAAGCCGCAATGCGCTGGTCGGCCGGGCCCGTCAGGTGCTTGAGCACTTCCGCATGCTCCAGGTCGGGAACCGCGATGGCGGTGTGGCTGTAGCTCGCATGGGTTCGTGATTTTGCAATCTGGTCCAGGATCTCGCCGCCCTTGATGACGTGGAGGCCCATGCCCTCTCCGGATGGGAAGATCGCGAGCACCACGTCATAGGCGGTGATGACGGCGCGAAGCGCTTCGGCCTTGTCTTCGGCAATTTCGACGAACACGCGAACATCGGCTGCGAGTTCACGCAGCTCGTTAAAATCCAGCACTTTGAGTACTCCAACGCAACGATACTGAGAGAAGCTTGGATGCGTTAGGTTACCGAAGTCTCAACGGCGCGTGCCCGGTCACAGCTTTCTCGACCAGGTGCCCCGAGAAGCAGATAGACGCGCGGGCGTTGCCGCCTGCTCGGCAACGCGCCGGCACGGAAAGAACGTCTGGAACGGGGAGGGACGAAGCGCGCCTCATACCCCTAAGGGCGTCACACGATGCGCGCGTGACTTATGCGCGCTTTACTTGGCGTATCCCTGGGAGCGGAGCCACGCGATCTTGCGGTCGCCGTTGATCCAGTCGTCGGCGTCTGCCTTGCTGGTGAAGCCCTTGATTTCGCGCTGTTCGCTGTCCGGGTAATCCGCCAGGATTTTCCAGTCGTTGTCTGCAATGCGGACGGTTTTGAAGGTCACTTTTGTTTTTGCCATGCTGCATTATGCAGGAGATGACCGGAAAAGAGAACCTGCCTTGTGACGGTCACCCGCGTGGCCCGGGCGGAGACCTCGGGGTCCAGCCTGATCGGAATTGCCCGGCCGGGTCGCCTCGGAAAAGGCGAAAGCCCCGCCTGGGGGAAGCGGGGCTCTCTGATGGGGGTGAAGCTTGGGGACTTCAAAGAGTTAGACGCCTCAGGGCGAAAATGGTTCAAGGCGGAAACGGCGCAAGCTGCGGCATCTTTGCCCGGGCGTCCGCCCCTCCCGCCGAACCCCCTGCTTGCGTTTTGGGCGTCGATGGGTTCTAAGCCCCGTCACTTCATGAAAGTTGGCATGAATCAGAAGCGCGTTGCGCGGTTGGACCGCGTCCTGAGCAAAGCCTGCTCGCGCGCACAGAAGGAAATTCAGACATGGCGAAGATGACCAAGACTCAGTTGATTGATGCAATTGCCGAGGGTACGCAGCTGTCGAAGAACGACGTGAAGTCGGTCATCGAGTACATGGCGACCGTTGGCTACAAGGAGCTCAACGAGTCCGGCGAGTTCGTCATTCCCGGCTTCGTGAAGATGTCGGTGGTGAACAAGCCGGCGACCGAAGCCCGCATGGGCGTCAATCCCTTCACCAAGGAGCCGATGCAGTTCGCCGCGAAGCCGGCGAGCAAATCAGTGAAGGCCTCGCCGCTGAAGGTGGCCAAGGACTCCGTCTAAGGGTTCGCATTGCATTGTGGACGCTCCTTTTTCGCGGAGTGCCGCAATGACTGCTTGCTTGTGCTGAACCAATAAGGAACTCTCTTAGGGAACTCTCAGCCGTCGTCAGGCTTTGCTTCCGAAAGGGAGAAATCACATGACTGGTCTCAGCGAAGTAGAGATTCGAAACCGCGCCTATCACCTCTGGAAGGAGGCCGGCGAGCCCGCGGGCACGATGGACACCTTCTGGTACGAGGCCGAAAAGGAGCTTCTCGCCGAGCGGACCAAGCAAAGCGAAGTCCCACCCGGGATGACCGACAATCTGCCGGTCTGACTTTGCCGGTCTAAGAGGCGGACAGAGGCGAGCATCGACAATTCTCAAAGCAGCCACCCGGCGTAACGCCCGGGTGGCTGCTTTGCTGTTCGGGCCACCGCTTGGATGGCGGCCGCCTCAAAGAAAAACCCCGGGCTTAGGGACCGGGGCTCTTCAAGCTGGTCGGCCGCGTCGCGACATGCCGCCAGCACCACTGCATTCGGCTTGACAACGCGAGACGAAAAAATTCGTTCCGGCTGCTACTCCGCCGACACGGACACGTCGATGATCGCCGGCGTATCGACCTGGCGCTCGCGCCAGACGACGAGATCGCATTTGGGATTGAGCCACTGATACTCGGAGCCGCGCGCCTTCAGATGCGCAAGCGCTGCATCATGTGCGGCGGTCTGGTCCGGCGCCTCGACCATGATTTCCACGGTCTCCTCGATGTGACGCACCACCTCGAAGGCGTAGTATTTTCTGGTCACGGTCCCTCGCTCCGGAATGACTAACGGGGAGGGCGATGGCGCGTTCCCCAAAAGAAAAACCCCGCGCTTTCGCACGGGGCCTTCCTGGCTGGCTGCGATGGGATTTCAGCGCCGCGCCGCCGGCCGCGTTCTCGAACTTAAGGTTGAAAACCCAAAAAGCAACCGCGCCGGCGCGCGGAAGGCTCAAGGCGATGTGGCGAGCGAATTTCGCGGGGAGGGGCTGGACTTTTTGTTCCTATTTTGTTCTAGTGGGCGTCTCTTTTGGCGGTGACCAATGTCTTTTGGGAGGTGCCCATGACTGTCGAGAAACAACGCGAAGTGATCAGGCTCTGGAATCAACTCAGGAAGCTCGAAGGTCCGGCCGCGGAAGAACTCCGCATCCAGATCCTCGAATGCTTTTCGGAGAAAGCTCTGTCGGCGAAGGACACGGTGAAGCGAGCGGCGTGATGAGTCGCACTACGTCGATGACAACAGGCAATCGCGCCTGCCTTCACCGATCGTTAGGAATCGTTTTGCGCTGATTCCTCGACTCCGATTCGTTCTTTGCGAACGAAATGGAGTCGGATGCAGAACAAGCCGTGGCTTCTGTGTCGATGCGGGACATGCCTGTCCTGACCAAGCCGGCGTGATGCTTGGCACAGTCCCGTTCGCCTGTCCTCGCTACGAGATCAGGCGAGGGAGACGCGACATGGATGCGTGCTGGTTTCTCGAGATGTTTGCCGAGATCGCAAAAGTGTTTTGGTACGACCGGCACCCGCGCTTGCGCAAAGGCAGGCCGTCGGTGCCGCAGGTGCCACCGCGATCGAAATCCGAAGACGCGATGTGAGCGCGCGATCGTCGGCGATGATGCGATCGTTTGCGCACAAACGAAGTGTTAAGACTTGCTTCGCGACGATTTCTGCGATTCCGATTCGTTCTTCGAGAACGAAAGGCAGGTGAAGCTGGAACAAAGCCGGACGGCGGATCGCCAGAAGCTTCGGCTTCGAGCTTGAAGCGGCTCGCCGAGTTCTGGAGACGCTTCGCGAACTCCTAACGGAAGATTGCCGCGAAGCCGATAACCCTATTCGGTTAGGTTAAAAGCCCAATCGCGTTGCGCTTGCCGCTGCTTGGGATAGGTGTGTCTGGCGACGTCTGGAAACGACTTTGCCAACAAGCGACTTTGGCCAACGAGCATTTTTGCCAAGAACGAATTCATGACACCTTTTTCAGAACCGAGCTTTTATCAGGGCGACCGCCACACCTACCGGCGCGTCGCCATCGTCGGCACGCTCTTTTGCCTGGCTTTCGTGGTGATCAGCATCTCGCTGCGGCCACAGCTCGAGGACACACGTGTCGCGGTCAAGGCCGACAGGCTGATGCGCACGGCGGGCCAGCCACCGCACACGAATTAACGGTCATCGCCGGAGATCTGATGGTCGGCGCAATTCCCTGGGCACGCGGTGCCGTGTGAGGCGAGCGCCACGAAACCGGCATAACCGGACAGGTTGAGCAGGACTTCGAGCCAAACGGGCATGTCGGCCTCTTTTCTCCTTGAAGGCTACGGCAACGTGCGCGCGAAGCGCATGTTCCCGGACAAGACGGACTGGCGCCTCAAAGCGGAGTGGTGGGGTCGAGCCGCCGGCCAAGAGCGCCTACGGACTCGCTCGACGGCTGTTCCTTAAGGAACTCGGCAATGGCCCGCGCCAACTCACCGTCGCTCATCGGCGTCGGCGGCGGGCGCAGCGTGCCGACACCGAAACTGCGGACGATCTCGTCGTAATGCTGATCGCCGGATCTGGGAACCAGCCTGCGGATACGGGCCAGCAATTTGGATATCGGCACTTTATCCTCCTAGGCGCTCCCCGCTGGCAGCAATTGGGCTGCGTTGCCAATTTGCCGTCCGTGAAACTGAAAACCCCGCCAGCATTGATGATGCTGACGGGGTCTTCGTGCTGTTGCCTCAACCGGATGGCGGAGGCGTCCGCACTTGAACAGACAATTCGCGGAACGCGCGCCGGTTCCATGCGTGCGGATTAATCCGAGCTCGGTTCCACAGCATTGCGCGCAACCATCGCAACGCGCCGGCGTTGTCTATGCGAGATACGAAGGAGGAGATTCATGATGAGGAAGACACTGGCAGTTCTGGCTACCGTTGCGGCCGTCGGCGTGACCGCGGTCGCGGCGCCTGCGCCTGCCGAGGCGCGCGGCCGCGGCATCGGTCCGGGCCTCGCATTCGGCCTCGCCGCCGGCGCCATCACCGCGGGCGCCGTCGCCGCGTCCCATCCTTATGGCTACGGCTACGGCCCGGGGTATGGCTACTATGGCGGCCCCGCCTATGCTTACGGCCCCGGTCCGTACGCCTATTACGGCGATGGACCGTACTACCGCCGCCACCATTATTACCGTCACTGGTAACGGCGGACCAAATGAAAAGCCCGGAGCAATGCTCCGGGCTTTTTTCATGCTCGGTGATCTGCTGTCGTTACGGCCAGAGCGAAGGCCGCTCCACCTTGCGCGCGTTGTCGAGCGTCGACACGAAATACTCGTCACGCTCGCGCTTGAATTTTTCCTGGGTGGCACGGAAGGCGGCGACACGGGCGGCGATCTCTTCGCGTTCGCGGATTTTACGTTGTTCGTCCTCGGTCATTTCAAATCCCCTCTGCACGTGAGTATGTGTCCTACTGAACTCAAGCACTGCCGCCGCAATCACGTTGAGTCGCGTCAACACATGCATTGGCGCTTCTGATTGGGGCGTCAATGGGGAGGAGGCATTGCAGGATTGTGATAAGCGAGGGTCGGAAAAAATTGCCGACCACGTCGTGCGCCGCAGTGGATAACCGCGTCAACAATCTTGTCGCTTGCGCATGTTGCAGCTAGCGCAAAAAACAAATCAGCAAAACCGATCGGCCAAGCCAATCGGCAAAGCAAAACGGGAGGCCGCGTTGATTGCATCGGATCTTCGCAGCGGCGTCGAGCGTCTCGGCGACATGATCGCCGAAGCCAAACGGATCGTGCCGTTCACCGGCGCCGGCATCTCGACCGAGTGCGGCATCCCCGACTTCCGCTCGCCGGGCGGAATTTGGACGCGCAACCGCCCGATCCCATTCGACGAGTTCGTCGCCAGCCAGGAGGCGCGCGACGAATCCTGGCGCCGGCGCTTCGCGATGGAGGAGGTCTTTGCGGCGGCCAGGCCCGGCCGCGGCCATCGCGCGCTCGCCTCGCTCTACCGTGCGGGCAAGGTTCCCGCGATCATCACCCAGAACATCGACAATCTGCACCAGGCCTCCGGCGTCGCGAGCGACCACGTGATCGAACTTCACGGCAACACCACGTATGCGCGCTGCATCGGATGCGCTCAGGCCTATCCGCTCGATTGGGTGAAGCGCCGCTTCGACGAGGAGGGCGCCGCGCCCAACTGTACCGTGTGCGACGAGCCGGTGAAGACCGCCACGATCTCCTTCGGCCAGATGATGCCCGAGGACGAGATGCAGCGCGCGACCGCGCTGTCGCAAGCCTGCGACCTCTTCATCGCGATCGGTTCCTCGCTGGTGGTATGGCCGGCCGCGGGCTTTCCGATGATGGCGAAGGAAGCAGGTGCACGTCTGGTGATCGTCAATCGCGAGCCTACCGGGCAGGACGACATCGCCGACCTCGTGATCCGCCACGACATCGGCGAAACGCTCGGGCCCTTTGTCGGTAATTGAGGCAGCAATTTGATTCGCGGCTGTGCAAGCTGTTCATAGGTTCCGCCGAATCTCTTTTTTGTCTATGCGTCGCAACCGGGAGTGTTATCTTTTGAGTCGAAAGATTCGCGTCGCGTCGAGTTGAGAAGATTCTCTAAAGACGCGCGATTCGGCGCCGCCATTCAGGCGGGTTGCATGGCATGTGTGGGGTCCGGGGTTATGGGGTCGTCGGACGGATTTGAGTCCAAGAAGGTCGGAGTTCCCGCGGTGGGCGAACACGGCGGTGGCGGTCGCGACAGCGCACTCAGTCCGTTCACCGGACTTGGTGAGAGCAGCGCCAACCTCGTCGAGGTTCACGGCGTCATCAAATGGTTCGACGCATCAAAGGGCTACGGCTTCATCGTTCCCGACAATGGCTGGCCCGACGTGCTCCTGCACGTTACCGTGCTTAGGCGCGACGGCTTCCAGACCGCCTACGAGGGCGCCCGTATCGTTGTCGAGTGCATCCAGCGTGCCAAGGGCTACCAGGCGTTTCGCGTCGTCTCGATGGACGAGTCGACTGCGATCCATCCGGCGCAGATGCTGCCGCCGCGCACTCATGTCACGGTCACGGCGACCAGCGGGCTGGAACGGGCCCAGGTCAAATGGTTCAACCGGCTCCGCGGTTTCGGCTTCCTGACCTGCGGCGAGGGCACGCCCGACATCTTCGTGCACATGGAGACGCTGCGCCGCTTCGGCATGACCGAGTTGCGGCCCGGCCAGTATGTCCTGGTCCGCTTCGGACCCGGCTCCAAGGGCATGATGGCGGCCGAGATCCATCCCGAGACGGGATCGCCGGTCTCGTCCCACTAACTCCATTCCCGCGATCGTGAGCAGAGGCGCGCTGGCTGGCCGGCGCGCCTCTGGCTTTTCCGGCGACCGCCACGTAAGGACTGGTCCAGTCCCACGCCTCGAGAGCCATCCATGAATTTCGATCGAAAGGCCGTCTTCGCCGTTGCGAAGGGCTGGCTTGCCGCCATCCTCGTCATCGCCAGCTGTGCCGTTGCGAGCGCGCCCGTCCGCGCCGCCAGCTTCCAGCCGCTCGAGATCGTCACCAGGAACGGCGTGCAGGTGTTCTTGGTGGAAATGGCGACCACCGAGGAGGAGAAGCATACCGGCCTGATGTACCGCAAAGAACTGGCGGACGGCAAAGGCATGCTGTTCGACTTCAATCCCGAGCAGGAGGTGTCGATGTGGATGGAGAACACCTATGTCTCGCTAGACATGATCTTCATCCGTGCCGACGGTCGCATCCTGCGCATCGCCGAGAACACCAAGCCGCTGTCGACCAGGATCATCTCGTCCCAAGGGCCAGCGCGGGCTGTTCTGGAGGTGGTGGCGGGAACGGCGCAGAAATACGGCATCCGCCCCGGCGATCGTGTTGGCCACCCGCTGTTCGGCAGCAAGTAGGCGGAAGGGGCTTATTGCCCCCGTCCTGACGGTCTTTTGGGAAGCTTGCTGGTACCTCTGGAAGGCTTGCTGGCGCTTTGGGAAGCGTGTATCGACGGGGCTCGCCGGACATTCGGGGTATAGCGCAGCCTGGTAGCGCGGCAGTTTTGGGTACTGCAGGTCGTTGGTTCGAATCCAGCTGCCCCGACCAGTCCGGAGGTGGGTCGGAACCGCACCTCAGAACAACAGCCAATCGGCGAGGCGACAGGCGATCCAGGCGAGCGCAGCTCCAGCCGAGCATGGCGATCCCGGCCAAGCCGACACGGCGCGTTCCGTGCCGACGCCCGGAGCTGCCAAAGCCTTCCTAAACCCTCGGCGCTCATTCCCCGCGCAACGCGACTTCTGCGCGATTTTTCAAGGCATTGGGCGGGTCGGACGGGGGGAAATCGTAAAACTTTGTCGAACCTTTAGGCGTCGTTCTAGACATATAGGTGTTGGGGGATTTCAGCGCCCAATGCCTAACGGACGCCGCCAAGCGATGATATTCCGCTTGCGCGGCGTTACGCTTTTCCGACCATCAGTTCGTCGCGTACCAGCCGAACGGAAACGGCAGGAACGGCCAGGCCAGCTGATTGTCGTTGGCGGCTTTCCGGGACTCTTGCTCCGGCGTCTTCGCCGGCAGAGCAGGCGGCGTCGATCGCAGCGCCAGGCGCAGACATGCACATTGCAAATTCATCGTGGTGGCCCCCGCCCGTCAATCGTTTTCAAAAATTCGCGTCAGCCTGGAAATAACCGCGCGTCCTCAAAACGACGCGCTCATTCTCAAATCGCACACAGTCTAGGAAAATCGGCGACCGCTTTCAACCGGTCTTACCGTGCGCTCACAGGAAGTAAGGTTGATCGGTTAGGTTAAGGGCGAGCGGTTGTTGCGGCCGCCTTCGTGACTGTTATCAGATCGATCCGGCTTGCGATGGCTGCCTGAAATTCGTGCTCACACGGCATCACAGTTCGTCGCAGCGCTCGTATCCCGTGAGTACTGCATCATGTCTTTCGATCGCAACGTCCGAACCATCGGTCCGCAGGCGAGCTGGACCGATATCTGGCACCTCTGGACCGTGTTCGTGCCGCGCCGCGCTCGATCAACGGGCAGCTGGTTTACGGCAAGGTCTGGCGCCGCCACGACGGCCGTGACTGGATCTACAAGAAGTTCACCGAGTACGACAGCGAAGCGGCGGCCTGACGCGGCGTCGCTGGGATCCGGCGCGGTATCGCTGCTGCCCTTCAAGCGGCCTTTGCGGCCGCAGGCTTGGGCGGCGGCGGCTTCAGCGGCTTGTCCTGCTTCTTCGACCAGGAGATGTAATAGGCCACCGTCGTCATGATCGCGATGCCGGCGACGCTGACGAAGATCTGCGCGAACAGCGAGCCCGAGCTCATCGACAGCTCGAAATGACCGACGAAGGACAGGAACACGCCGACGCAGAACACGGCGAGCGACTGCTGGCCGCACACGATGATGGGGTCGAACCCTTTCCATTCCAGGCCCGGCCAGTCCTTCGGCACGAAGCGGATCACCAGGATCACGATCACGACGAAATGGATGAAGCGGTAGGGCGCGAGGTTGGTCTTGTCGTTCGGGTTGAACGCCGAGAATAGCCATTCCGGGAACATGCCGCCGATGGTTGGGAAACGACCAGCCATGGTCATGACCAGCGCGAACAGCATGTAACCGAGACAGAGCCAGAGCGTGACCGGCGCATTGATCAGCGCCATCGAGCGCCGCGCGCCGCCCAGGGCGCACCAGGCGCCGAACACGAACAGCACCTGCCAGGCATACGGGTTGAAGTACCACTGTCCGGCCGGATAGGCGTTCAGGTTCAAACCGAAATGGCGCGCCGTCAGCCACAGCACGATGGACAGTGCCATCGTCAGGTCCGGCTTGCGCAGCATGAACCAGAGCACCGGCGGAAACAGTCCCATCAACACGATATAGAGTGGCAGCACGTCGAGATTGAGTGGCTTAAAGCGCAGGAACAGGCCCTGGCGCAGCGTCTCGGTGGCGTTATCGACCAGGCCGGCGACGTTGAACTCGTTGATCATCTCTGAATCGCCGAAGCGCAGCGCCAGATAGCTGATCGAGGCGATGTAGATCACGAACAGGATGATGTGGGCGACGTAGAGCTGCCAGACCCGCTTGGTCAGCCTCGTGGCGCCGACCAGGAAGCCGCGCTCGAGCATCATCCGCGCATAGACGAAGGAGGCGGTGTAGCCGGAGATGAAGACGAACAGATCGGCGGCGTCGGAAAAGCCGTAATTGCGGGTGGTGATCCAGTTCACCACGTTGTCGGGGATATGGTCGAGGAAGATCGCCCAGTTCGCAATGCCGCGAAACAGGTCGAGCCTGAGGTCACGGCCCTTCTCGGGGAGCGTGGCGTTGATGTTCAGGAAGGACATGCGACGGGAGCTTTCGGAGGGGACGGACAGGGAGATGTCAACGAAGCAGGGCCGCCGGGCGAGACCCCGGCGCGGAAGGCGGGTACGCAATTGTCACGATGCAGCATAATGATTATACCCATCGGCGAGCCATCCCGGGGGCCGGAATCACCGATCAGTTCCCAAAAGGTGTCTCTATACTATGCCCGCGGTTTCCACCAACTGCTACCGTGACGCATCGAAATCGAACGAAAAGACGAACAAGAGGCCCGGACGATCCATGACCGCACGCATTTTCAAGCCCGCCAAGAACGCGATGCAATCCGGCCGGTCCAAGACCAAGGAATGGCAGCTCGACTATGAGCCCGAGCAGCCGCGCGCGGTCGAGCCGCTGATGGGCTGGACCTCGTCCGGCGACATGAAGCAGCAGATCACGCTGCACTTCCACAGCAAGGAAGAGGCGGTCGCCTATTGCGAGCGCAAGGGCATCGCCTACCAGGTCATCGAGCCGAAGGAATCGGTGCGCCGTCCGGTCGCCTATGCGGACAATTTCTCGTTCCGCCGCGGCGAGCCCTGGACGCATTGAGGGCGGGCCACGCGTCGAGACTCTCGTCGTGCCCGGGCTTGCCGTCTTCGCTGAAGCTCCGCCGGCCCACACCGAATGCCCGGCGAAAGCCTTGGCGGAGCCGGGTCCCGGGCATCTACGTTTTAACCTGCGCGTAAAGGCCCGTGGATGGCCGGGACAAGCTCGGCCATCCACGCGGATACCGCTTATCGTCCTGCCCTTGGCAGCCATTCCGCCCCGTGCTTCGCTGCCTCGCATGATGCGACCATGACGAGGTGGGCTATGGCCGGGCGTGACCAGCTCGACGGCGTCGATCTGAAAATACTCTCCGAATTGCAGCAGGACGGGCGGGTTCGCAACAACGAGCTGGCGCTGCGCGTCGGGGTGTCCGGGCCCAACTGCGTGAGGCGGCTGAAATCGCTGTTCAGCCGCGGCGTGATCCGGGCGGTGCGCGCCGTCATCGACGAGCGGCTGCTCGGCTACGAGGTGGTGTCGTTCGTCTCGATCCAGCTCGGCAGCCAGGCCCAGCCGGTGCTGGCGGCGTTCGAGAGCTCGATCGCCGCAATCCCGCGCATCCAGCAGTGCTGGCGGATTTCGGGCGACACCGACTATCTTCTCAAATGCGTGGCGCCGAGCGTCGAGAGCATGCGCCAGCAGCTCCTGCATTTCGCAGCGATGCCGAACGTGAAGAACGTCCGCAGCTTCCCGGTGTTGGGCGTGGCGAAGGACGTGCCGCTGCCGTTGCAGGAGATCGTGGCGGCAGGATAGTTCGGCGGGGATGGGTCCGAAAGCGTGGCTCGCATCGCGACATCCAAAAATCCGAAGGCGCGGAGTTGATTCCCTTACCGGGATACAGGTTCGGATAAGACGGATAATAAGCTAAGTAACTCACCTAACTGTGACATGTGATTTGGGAAGTTCTGCAATGCGCCGAGCCGTGATTGCCGGTTCCTGGCGCCGGCCTACATGCGAGCTGTGAACCTCAGCCTGCGTCGCATGCCGAGGCCTCTTTTGTGGGACCCTGAAGCAGGAAAAGACAACATGACCCCGACCTCGAAGACGTTCGTCGCATCCGCTGCGACGCTGTTTGCATCTGCCTTTCTCATGATGACCGCGCCGGCTGCCCAGGCAGAAGACTACTGCATCACCAATGGCGCCCAGGCCGCACACGGCTGCGGCTATCCGACGATGGAGGCCTGCCGGGCCGCGGCCGGCGGCATCGGCGGCTCGTGCTCGCAGAGCGGCGGCGCGAAGACGTCGACCGACGCGCTTGCCTTCCAGCCGAAGCAGACGCAGTCGCGCACCAAGCTTCGCCCGGGTGGGCAGACCAACTCGAACTGATCGAGACCGGTTTCGAAATGTTGCGGCCTCCGAGTTGGATATCGGAGGCCGCAACAGCATGACAGCCCGCGTGTCAGCCATACCGTCAGCGGTACCTGCCGCGAAACTCGCGCGGTGAGGCGCCGGCCCAGGTGCGGAAGGCACGGGAAAAGCTCTTCTCGTTGCGGAAGCCCGCGATCTCGGCGATCCGCTTGATCGGGTTACGACCGCGCATCAGCTCCTGCTTGGCGAGCTCGAATTTTGCCTCTTCCTTGAGATCGCGCAGCGAGGTCGCTTCGTCGCGCAGGCGCCGATGCATGGTGCGGGTGGAGAGTGCCAGCTCGCTGGCGACATCCTCGGCTCCGAGACTGCGTCCGCGCGCATTGCGGAGCACGCGGCGAACGCGCTCGACCAGGAGCCGGTCGCGCCGATAGGGCAGCACGGTCAGCTGCAGCGCGCCCTTGAGCATGTTGTCGAGGTCCGCCGCGCTCCGGGTGAGCGGCAGCGACAGATAATGCTTGTCGAAGGTGATCGAAGCGCGGTCCGCATCGAAGCGGATGTTTCGACAAAAGATGGTCGGATAGACCGAGACATGGCCGGGCTCGGGATGCGGAAATTCCGCGGTGCGGAGCGCGATCCTGGAATCCACGGCCCAGCAGGAAAAGCCGAGAACATAGCGGAGCAGGGTGACCAGGCAGAATTCGCGTAGAGGTCCGAGGTCGCGCAGCTCGCGGATGGACACGACCGCGGTTTCCTCGACGACGGCGAGATCGAGCAGCACGTCCTCGGTGAGGAGACGATGGTGCCGGCACCAGCGCTTGAGCGCGACCTCCAGCGTCGGGGCCGTGATCGAGGCGCGGCACAGCATGCCGTAGGTGCCGAAGGGCAGCCGCCGCGCGAACCAGCCGAGCGCCTCGTCATCGAGTTCGCGCATGGCGTGGCCCGCCAGCGCTTCGAACTGGGCGGCCGTAACCCGCCCATCCGGAGAATTGACAAGGTCTGGCGTTACCTGACCCCGGCTCAGCGCCTCGGTCGGATCGCGGCCGTAGCGTTCGTAAGCGGCAACGACGCCGCGGACGAAGGCGGCGGGGGTCACGGCACGGCGCGGGACCGCGGTTGCGACTTGAAAAGGCATCGGACATCCTCTGGAAAAATCCTCGCCAAGTTTGGCCGAAAATGCAACCTTTTCGACCGCAGAAGGGCCCCGATGCCGCTAGGTTCGGTCCCCAAAAGACGGAGGAATCGCCTTGAATATCCCGAGCATCGATTTCGATCTGGGCGAAGACATCAGCATGCTGCGCGATACGCTGCGCGCCTTCGTGGAGGCGGAGATCGCCCCGCGTGCCGCCGATATCGAGAAAGCCAATCTGTTCCCGGCGGACCTCTGGAAGCGCTTCGGCGACCTCGGCCTGCTCGGCATGACGGCGCCGGAGCAATATGGCGGCTCCAACATGGGCTATCTCGCCCATATCGTCGCGATGGAGGAGATCTCGCGCGGCTCGGCCGCGGTCGGGCTCTCCTACGGCGCGCACTCCAACCTCTGCGTCAACCAGATCCGCCGCAACGGCAATGATGCGCAGCGCGAGCGCTATCTGCCAAAGCTGATCTCCGGCGAGTTTGTCGGCGCGCTCGCGATGTCCGAGCCCGGCGCCGGCTCAGACGTCGTCTCGATGAAGCTGCGCGCCGACAAGCGCGGCGACCGCTATGTGCTCAACGGCTCGAAGATGTGGATCACCAATGGCGGCGATGCCGACGTGCTGGTGGTCTATGCCAAGACCGATCCGGAAGCGGGCCCGCGCGGCATGACCGCCTTCCTGGTCGAGAAGGGGGCCAAGGGCTTCAGCCACGGCCAGCATCTCGACAAGCTCGGCATGCGCGGCTCCAACACCTATCCGCTGTTCTTCGACGAATGCGAGGTGCCCGAGGAGAACGTGCTTGGCAAGGTCGGCGAGGGCGTCAGGGTGCTGATGTCCGGCCTCGACTATGAGCGCACGGTCCTCTCTGGCGGGCCACTCGGGATCATGGCGGCCTGCATGGATGCGGTGGTGCCCTACATGCACGAGCGCAAGCAGTTCGGGCAGCCGATCGGCGACTTCCAGCTCATGCAGGGCAAGCTTGCCGACATGTACGCGACCTGGCAGGCCACGCGCGCCTATGTCTATGCCGTGGGGCGTGCCTGCGACCGCGCCGATCACGCGCGCAGCTTGCGCAAGGACGCCGCCGCTGCGATCCTCTATTCCGCCGAGAAGGCGACGTGGATGGCGGGTGAGGCGATTCAGGCGCTGGGCGGGGTCGGCTACACCTCCGAATTTCCGGTCGGACGCCTGTGGCGCGATGCAAAGCTCTACGAGATCGGCGCCGGCACCTCGGAGGTCCGGCGCATGCTGATCGGTCGCGAATTGATGGCTGAGACGGCTTAAAACCTTCACGCGATTGGAATCAACATGCCGCTCCATTCCAGCATCGATACGTCTTCATCGGACTTTGCGCGCAATTCCGAGGCCATGCGCACCCTCGTCGCGGACCTGCGCGAAAAGCTGAGCCAGGTCGCCGGCGGCGGCGGCGAGGTCTCGCGCAACCGCCACACCTCGCGCGGCAAGATGCTGGCGCGCGAGCGCGTCGACCTGCTGGTCGATCCCGGCACCGCCTTCATGGAGCTGTCGCCGCTCGCGGCCTATGGCCTCTATGGCGGCGACGTGCATTCGGCGAGCGTCGTCACCGGCGTCGGGCGCATCGCGGGCCGCGAATGCGTGATCGTCGCCAACGACGCCACCATCAAGGGCGGCACCTATTACCCCATGACCGTGAAGAAGCATCTGCGCGCGCAGGACGTGGCGCGGCAGAACAATCTTCCCTGCGTCTACATGGTCGATTCCGGCGGCGCCTTCCTGCCGCTGCAGGACGAGATCTTTCCGGACGAGCGTCACTTTGGCCGTATCTTCTACAACCAGGCCCAGATGTCCTCGCAAGGCATCCCGCAGATTGCCATCGTGATGGGCTCCTGCACGGCCGGCGGCGCCTATGTCCCGGCGATGTCGGACGAGAGCATCATCGTGCGCAACCAGGGCACGATCTTCCTCGGCGGGCCGCCGCTGGTGAAGGCGGCGACGGGCGAAGTGGTGACCGCCGAAGAGCTCGGTGGTGCCGACGTGCATTCGCGGCAGTCGGGCGTGACCGATCATTACGCCCAGAACGACGCGCACGCGATCGGCATCGCCCGCCGTATTGTCGGCACGCTGAAGCCATCAGTGCGGCCGAACCTCAACATGCATCCGCCGCGTGATCCCTTGTTTGCGGCCGAGGAGATCTACGGCGTGGTGCCCGTGGACGGTAGAAAACCGTTCGACGTGCGCGACATCATTGCGCGCGTGGTCGACGGCTCCGAGTTCGACGAGTTCAAGAAGCTCTACGGCACGACGCTGGTGTGCGGCTTCGCCCACATCTGGGGTTTTCCGGTCGGCATCATCGCCAACAACGGCATTCTCTTCAGTGAAAGTTCGCTGAAGGGGGCGCATTTCATCGAACTGTGCTGCCAACGGGGCATTCCGCTGGTGTTCCTGCAGAACATCACGGGCTTCATGGTCGGCAAGAAATACGAGGCCGGCGGCATCGCGCGGGATGGCGCCAAGCTGGTGACGGCCGTGGCGACCGCGTCGGTGCCGAAATTCACCGTGGTGATCGGCGGGTCCTACGGCGCCGGCAATTACGGTATGTGCGGACGCGCCTACTCACCACGCTTCCTGTGGATGTGGCCGAACGCGCGCATCTCGGTGATGGGCGGCGAGCAGGCCTCGATGGTGCTGAGCCAGGTCCGCCGCGACAATATCGAGGCCAAGGGCGACAGCTGGTCGAAAGAAGACGAAGATAAATTCCGCGAGCCGATCCGCGCGCAATATGAGAGCCAGGGGCACCCGTATTACGCGACCGCGCGTCTCTGGGACGACGGCGTGATCGACCCGGCCGATACAAGGCTGGTGCTCGGCCTCGGCCTCTCGGCGGCGTCGAATGCGCCGATCGAGCCGACGAAATTCGGCCTGTTCAGGATGTGATGCGATGGACCGCTCAAAGCTCTACCGCCGTTTTCGCACCCTCCTGATCGCGAACCGTGGCGAGATCGCCTGCCGCGTCATCCGCACCGCGCGCACCATGGGCCTGCGCACGGTCGCGGTCTATTCCGAGGCGGACCGTGACGCGATGCATGTCGCGCTCGCCGACGAGGCCGTGTTGCTCGGGCCCGCACGCGCCCGCGACAGCTATCTCAACATCGAGCGGCTGATCGAGGCCGCGCGCAAGACCGGCGCGGAGGCGATCCATCCCGGCTACGGCTTCCTGTCGGAGAATGCCGAGTTTGCGCAGGCCTGCTTCGATGCGGGCCTGGTCTTCGTCGGCCCGACCGCCGCGATGATGACGGCGATGGGCTCGAAGTCCGGCTCCAAGGCGCTGATGGAGAAGGCCGGCGTACCGCTGGTGCCCGGCTATCACGGCGAGGCCCAGGACGATGCGACACTGGCGAAGGCCGCCGAGAAGGTCGGTTTCCCCATTCTGGTGAAGGCATCCGCCGGCGGCGGCGGCCGCGGTATGCGCATCGTTCGCTCGGCGGATGAACTCGCGCCTGCAATCGTTAGCGCGAAGCGGGAAGCAAAAGCCGCGTTCGGCGACGACCGTATGCTGATCGAAAAATACGTCGATAACCCCAGGCATATCGAGGTGCAGGTGATCGGCGACAGCCACGGCAATCTGCTGTCGCTGTTCGAGCGCGAATGCACACTGCAGCGCCGCCACCAGAAGGTGATCGAGGAGGCGCCGTCGCCGACCCTCAATCCAGCCCAGCGCGAGACGGTCTGCGCCGCTGCGCGAAAAGCAGCGGGCGCGGTGAACTATGTCGGCGCCGGCACCATCGAGTTCGTCTCCGACGGCAAGGACGTGTTCTTCATCGAGATGAACACCCGTCTCCAGGTCGAGCATCCCGTGACCGAGCTGATCACCGGGATCGACCTCGTCGAGTGGCAGCTCCGCGTCGCCTTCGGCGAAGCGCTGCCGCTCAAACAAGATCAGATCAAGCTCAACGGACATGCCGTCGAGGCTCGGGTCTACGCGGAGAACCCGACCAAGAACTTCATGCCGTCCGTCGGAAAGATCTCGACCTGGCGCCTGCCGGCGGAAACCGGGGGGCTGCGCATCGACTCTGGCTATCGGGAGGGCGATACGGTCTCGCCGTACTATGATGCGATGCTAGCGAAGATGATCGCCTGGGCGCCGACGCGGGATGTCGCGATCGAGCGGCTGAACCGCGGGCTTGAGGATTCAGACGTTCGCGGCATCGTTACCAACATCCCGTTCCTCTCCGCCCTCATCACGCATCCGAAGGTACGGGCGAATGCGATCGATACCGGCTTCATCGAGCGCGAGCTGCCGGTCCTGACGCAGGCGCCGCCGGCGCCGGGCGAACTCGAGCTCTGTGCCGCGGTGGCCGCTGTCATCAATGACGAGCGGCAGGCCGCGCAAGGCGAGGCGAGCTCGCCCTGGCAGACCTTTGGCTGGATGCCGGTCGGCCGCCGCCAGCGCAGCTTTGCGTTCCGCGTTGGCCACGGGCCGGAGCAGAAGGTTAGGCTGAACTACGGCAGCGGCCCGTCCACACTGGTGATCGGCGAGCGCGAGCTGGCGTTCACGATCGTGGCGAAGGACGGCGGCTTCGATCTGACGCTCGACGGCGTCAAAACGTCGGTCGCGGCCGTGATCGACGGCCATGAGCTGTATTTGCGCACGCGCAACGGGCGATTCGACCTGCATTGGGTTGATCCGTTCGGCGGCGAGATGGAGGAGCAGGCCGGCGCGGACAAGATCGCGGCGCCCTTGCCGGGCACCGTCGTCGCGGTGCTGGCGGAGGAGGGGGCCAAGCTCGAGAAGGGCGCGCCGATCCTGACGCTGGAAGTGATGAAGATGGAGCAGACGCTGCGCGCGCCCTATGCCGGCGTGCTGAAGTCCATCAAATGCAAGGTCGGCGACATCGTCCAGGAGGGCGTCGAGCTCGCGGTGGTCGAGCCTTCCGGAGAATGAGATGAGCGATCAGGTCCGCATCATCGAAATGGGGCCACGCGACGGCCTGCAGAACGAGAAGACGGCGGTCAGCGTCGAGGCCCGGATCGCCTTTATCGAGGCGCTGGTCGCGGCCGGGCTGACGACGGTCGAGGTCGGCGCCTTCGTCTCGCCCAAGGCGATCCCGCAGATGGCGAGCTCGGACGCCGTGCTGCGCGGCGTTGCCCATGTCAAGGACGCCGAATTCCACGTCCTGGTGCCGAACGAGAAGGGCTATGACGCCGCGCGCGCGGCCGGCGCCAAGATCGTCTCGGTGTTCGCCGCTGCCTCCGAGGGCTTTTCGCGGGCCAACATCAATTGCACGGTCGCGGAATCCATCGAACGGTTCAAGCCGGTGCTGGCGCGCGCCAAGGCCGATGACGTCAAGGTGCGCGGCTATATCTCCTGCGTGCTCGGCTGTCCGTTCGACGGCGAGATCAAGCCGAAAGCCGTCGCCGATCTCGCCACCACGCTGCGGGAGCTCGGCTGCTACGAGATCTCGCTCGGCGACACCATCGGGGTCGGCACGCCCGAAAAGGCCAAGGAGATGCTGCGCGCGGTCAGCGCCAGCATCCCTCCCGCCAATCTCGCGATGCATTTCCACGACACCTACGGCCAGGCGCTCGCCAATCTCTATGCGGGGATGGAGCAGGGCGTCCGCGTCATCGACGCCGCCGCCGGCGGCCTCGGCGGCTGTCCCTACGCGCCGGGTGCGACCGGCAACGTCGCGACCGAGGATGTCGTCTACATGCTCGAGGGCATGGGCGTCAGGACCGGCGTTAATATGGACCGGCTGCTGGCGGCGACGAACAAGATGAGCGGCGTGCTGGGCAAGCCGCCTGTCAGCCGTGTGGCATCCGCGCTGAACGCGAAGAAGAGGCGCGCCAGTTCCTAGTTCTCCGTCATTGCGAGCGCAGCGAAGCAATCCAGAGTCCCTCCGCGGGAAAAGTCTGGATTGCTTCGTCGCAAGGGCTCCTCGCAATGACGGCTAAGAGAGCTTTCGTGGGATCAGGCTGCCTTCAGCCCGACATCCGGCAGGCGCGGCCGGCTCTTGAGGGCCTTCGCCATCATCGCCTCGACCTCGGCCTTCTCCCGCGGCAGCAGCGCGAGGCGCGGCGGGCGCGTCAGCGCGGTGCCGCGGCCCATGATGTGCTCGCACAGCTTGATGCACTGGACGAGGTCCGGACGCGCGTCGAGATGCAAGAGCGGCATGAACCATTCGTAGAGCGGCATCGCCTCGGCAAAGCGCCCCGCCTTGGCCAGGCGAAACAGCGTCTCGCCTTCGCGTGGGAAGGCGTTGGACATGCCGGAGACCCACCCTACGGCGCCCATGGCGATGCTCTCGACGATGACGTCGTCGAGGCCGGCGAACAGCACGAAGCGATCGCCGACCATGTTCCTGGTGTCGATGAAGCGCCTTGTGTCGCCAGAGGAATCCTTGAAGCAGACGACGGTCTCGACGTCGGCGAGCGTGGCCAGGATGTCGGGAGTGACGTCGTTCTTGTAGATCGGCGGATTGTTGTAGAGCATCACCGGCAGGTCCGTCGCGCTGGCGACGGCACGGAAATGCGCGGCGGTCTCGTGCGGCTTGGACGAATAGACCAGGGCCGGCATCACCATCACGCCGTCGATGCCGACGCGCGCGGCCTCCTTCGCAGTTTCAACGGCGAAGGCCGTGGTGAATTCGGCGATACCGCACAGCACGGGCACACGGCCGGCCGCGACGGACTTCGCCGTCTCCATGATCGCGACCTTCTCCTTGCGCTCCAGCGAGGTGTTCTCGCCGACCGAGCCGCAGACGATCAGGCCGGAAACGCCGTCGCGGATCAGCCCGTCCATGACCTTCGCGGTCGCGTCGATGTCGAGCGAGAGATCGTCGTGGAATTGCGTGGTGACGGCCGGGAAGACGCCTTCCCAGGAAACGCGGCGGCTCATGGTTTGACTCCGAGTGGATTTTGCCGGCGGGGGCTGGATCCGCCGGGTGTTTTGAACGGGATGGCGGGTGAGATCAGAGCGTGGCGCCGACCTTGCGCAGCTCGGCGAGGACAGGTGCCTTGGGCAGCCAGATCTTGTCGAACTCGGCAATGACAGCTTCGGTATCGCCGGCCGGCACCTGGCGGATCGGGATCGGGGCGTTGCGGAAATTCTCGATCAGCGCGGGCTCGTTGGAGGCCAACTCGTCGATCTGCGCATCCAGCGTCGACTTCACGGTCTTGGCGATCAGCTCGCGGTCGGCGGCGGGGAGCGACTGCCAGACCCGGCCCGAGACCACTGCGGCCATCGGCATGAAGACGGCGTTCATCTGCAGGATCACCTTCGACACCTTGTCGAAGCGCTGGTTCCAGGAGAATTCGAGGTCCGCCTCGAGGCCGTCGACCTGACCGTTGGCCATCGCATCGAATACCTGCGGCGTCGGGATCGGCGTTGGCGCGGCGCCGAGCGAGGAATAGAAATCGCGATAGACCGGGGTCGGATTGATGCGCAGCTTCATGCCCTTGATGTCGGCGAGCGAACTCAGGTCCTTGGAGGAGAATACGGCGCGCATGCCGGTGATGCCCCAGCCGAGCCCGATCGTTCCGGTCTCCTGCGGCAGCACCTCGAACAGTTTGACGGCCGCTGGATGCCGCACGAATTTCGCGACCGCGGGCGTCGAGCGGACGATGTAGGGCGCGTTGATCGCTGCGATGTGCGGCACACGCGAGCCGAGCTCCGCAGCCTGGATGAAGCCCATGTCGAGCGCGCCGGACTGCAACTGTTGCATCATCGCGGGCTCGTTGCCGAGTTGGCCGGAGTGGAACACGGTCAGGGTCAGGCGGCCGTTGGTAGCGGCCTTGACATCTTCACCGAATTTGAGCGCAGCCTTGTTCCAGGAATGGCCATTGGGCGTGATCAGGCCGAGACGGAATTCCTTGGCCTGGGCGAGCGCCAGCGACGGCGCAAACACCGATGCGGCGGCGCTGGCTGCGAGAAAGCGGCGGCGTGAAAGCGGCATGGTCGGGCTTCCTTTTGGACGGCCTATTTGATGAGGATCAGCGAGAGCGACGGATAGAGCGAGAGCAGCACCAGCAGGACGCAGGAGATGACGAAGAACGGCAGCGTCACCATGAACATCTTGCCGGGCTTGGCGCCGGTGACGGCGGCCGCGACGAAGAAGCAGAGCCCGACCGGCGGCGACAGCAGGCCGAGCACGAGGTTGATCACCACCACGACGCCGAAATGCCTGGGATCGATGTGATAGACGTCGGTTGCAACCGGCAGCAGGATCGGTACCGTCATGATCAGCCCGGGAATGCCGTCGATCACCGTGCCGATTACCAGCAGGATCACATTGCAGATCAGCATGAAGCTGATCGGATCCTTGGCGGCCGTCTGGATCCAGGCGGCGGTTTCCTGCGGCACCTTGCCGAAGATCAGCACCCAGGAGAACACCGCCGCGGCGGCCACCAGGAACAGCACGATCGCCGCATAGATCGCGCTTCGCAGCATCATCTGCGGCAGCTGCGAGAATTCGAATTCCCTGGTCCAGTATTTTCCGACCAGGACCGCGGCGACTGCGCCCACAGCGGCGGATTCCGTCGCGTTGGCGAGGCCGCCCAAGATGGTGCCGACGATGACGATCGGGATAAGCAGCGTCGGCGAGGTCCGCAGGATCGTCATGACGCGCTGGCGCGGCGTCTGATAGTCGGCGCGCGGATAGTTGTAGACGTATCCCATCAGCGCGATGACGACGCAGAACATCACGGTGAGGATGACGCCCGGCACGATGCCGGCGATCAGCATGTCGCTGACCGAGACCTGCGCCAGCACGCTGTAGACCACGAACATCACCGAGGGCGGAATGATCGGACCGAGCATGCCGCCATAAGCGGTCAAGCCTGCCGCGAAGGTCTTGTCGTAGCCCTTCTTCTCCATCTCCGGGACCATGATCTGGGCCATGATCGCAACCTGTGCGGTCGCAGATCCCAGGATCGAGGAGATGAACATGTTGGCGAGGATGTTGACGTAGGCGAGCCCGCCCTTGAGCGAGCCGACGAAGGCCATCGCCATGTCGACGATGCGCCGCGTGATGCCGCCGCCGTTCATGATCTCGCCGATCAGGATGAAGAGCGGGATGGCGATCAAGCCGTAGCTGTCGACGCCGCCGAACAGCTGCAGCGGATAGGACTGGAACAGCACCGGATTGCCTGATGCCGCGATATAGACCAGCCCGGCGAGACACAGGCAGAGGCCGATCGGCACGCCGACCAGCATGATGGCGAGGAAGGCTGCCGACGTGATCATCAGTTGACCCCGTCGAGCTCGGAGAGCGCAAAGCCCTTCGGCGCCGAGCGCGGGACCAGTTCGAGATCTTCCAGCAAATTGGCGAGACCGTGCACGGTCATCGACACCGCGAAAATCGGCAGCGTCAGATAGAGCACCCAGGTCGGCCAGTTCAGCGTCTGGGTATGCTCCGTGTAGAGGAAATTGAAGGTCTGGGCCGCCAGCTTGCGCCCGTCGAAGCCGGCGCGGGCGAGGCCAATCGGGTCCATCCAGAGCACGCAGGTGACGATCAGGGCGAGGCCGAACACCACGACGAGGCCGGTCGAGATCACCTTCGCGATCTTCTGGGCGCGGGGCGACAGACGTTCCGTCAGCATCGTTACCGCGAAATCGAGCCGCAGCCGCGTCATCGCGGAGGCGCCGACGAATGTCAGCCAGACCACGCAATAGACCGCGGACTCGTCGATCCAGTAGATCGGGAAATGCGAGTAGCGGGTGACGACGTTGACCAGGATCAGGGCGGTGAGCAGGTACATCAGGCCCATCAATGCGATGCGCTCGACGGCGAGCAGGGCGCTGGAAGCGCGGACGACCATGCGTCGAAAGCTGAGCGCGCGCGTAGCCGGCATCGTCTGCTCGATCATGAAGAGGCCCCATTGCCCGCAAGATTTGTCGTGCGATAGCCGAATGTATAATTTATACATTTTAGCTGTCAAATGGAATTGCGGGCTGCGTCGAAGGCGTGCCCGCACTTTTTGCGGGGACGAGATGACCTCAACATGCAAGACAGGGACCGTTCCGGCCGGCCGAGTCGGAGAGGGACGGAAGATCGGATGAAAGTGCCTCTGAAGCATCGCACCCTGTCGGCTGCGATCGTCGACCAGCTCCGGCAGGCGATCCTCGACGGCAGCTATCCGGCCGGATCGCAGCTGCGGCAGGATGCGCTTGGTGAGACCTATGGCGTCAGCCGCATACCGGTGCGCGAGGCGCTGTTCCAGCTCGAGGCCGAGGGGCTGGTGCGGATCGTGCCGCAGAAGGGCGCCATCGTCTCCGAGCTGTCGCTGGACGAGATCAACGACGTATTCGACCTGCGCCGCATCCTGGAGCCGCGCCTCCTGGCGCAGTCGGCGCCGCATTTCTCCGCGGACGATTTCGACGCGCTCGATGACATCCACAGGCAATTCGAGAAGGCCATCAAGGCCAAGAATGTCAGCGACTGGGGCCAGCTCAACGCCGACTTCCATCTGGCGCTTTATATGCATGCCCCGCAGCCACGCACCCGCGCGATCGTGCTGTCATTGCTCCAGACCAGCGACCGCTACACGCGCCTTCAGCTCTCCAACACCAAGGCGATGGGGACCGCCGAGAAGGAGCACGCCCATCTGATCGCGCTCTGTCGCGCGCAGAAGGTCGAGGAGGCCTGCCGCTTCCTGGAGCGGCACATCGAAGCCGTGCGCAAGGATCTGTTGCAGGTGGTGGGTGGCGGCGCGATCACGCCGAAGGGGAGGCGGAAGCGCGAGCCGTAGTCGATGCGCTCGTAGGGTGGGCAAAGCGGAGCGTGCCCACCACCTTTAGCGGAAACACTGAGAGACGGTGGGCACGGCGCTGCGCGCCTTTGCCCACCCTACAGCACTTGCGCTTGCCGTCACCTGCTCCCGTCCGGCCCCATCACCAGGTCCGGCAGCCCGGTCGAGATGCCCGGCACAAAGCACAGCAGCAGCACGGCGAGCATCATCAAGAGCACGAAAGGAAGCGTGCCCCAGATCACCTCGCGCAGGGGAATGTCCGGCGCGACGTTGCGAATGACGAAGATGTTGAGGCCGACGGGTGGATGGATCAGCCCCATCTCCATCACGATGGTCATGACGACGCCGAACCAGATGATATCGAAGTTCGCGGCGCGGAGCGGCGGCAGGATGATCGGCGCGGTCATGAGAATGATCGAGACCGGCGGCAGGAAGAAGCCGAGCACGACGACCATGACGAGGATCGCGAACAAGAGGCCCCAGCGCGGCAGGTGCATCGCGACGACGGATTCGGCGGCCGATTGCGAGATGTGGAGATAGCTCATCACGTAGGAGTAGAGCAGCGACATGCCGATGATCATCATCAGCATGGTCGATTCCCGGATCGTCGATTTCAGGATCGGAGCGAGGTCACTCGGCCGCCACACGCTGTAGATCGCCGCGATCAATGCCAGCGCCAAGAGGCCGCCGAGGCCGGCAGTCTCCGACGGCGTGGCGTAGCCGCCATAGAGCGCGATCATGACGCCGGTGAGCAGCAGCACGAAGGGGATCACGCGCGGCAGCACGCTGAAGCGTTCCGCGAGCGTGTATTCGTCACGGGCGAGGATCGCAGCTTCCGGGCCGCCGTTCTTGTAGATCGCTTCAGCCGCGGCATATTCCTGGCGGAAGCGGATCACGGCGTAGACGCCGAACAGCGAGACCAGCAGCAGGCCGGGTCCGATGCCGGCGAGGAACAGCCGTCCCAGTGATTTTTCGGCGGCGACCGCAAACAGGATCATGGTGATCGACGGCGGCAGCAGAATGCCGAGCGTGCCGCCGGCGGCGATGATCCCGGCGGCAAAACCACCGGAATAGCCGCGCTTGCGCATCTCGGGGATGCCGGCCGAGCCGATCGCCGAGCAGGTCGCGGGCGAGGAGCCCGCCATCGCCGCAAACAACGCGCAGGCGAACACGTTGGCGACCCCGAGGCCGCCGGGGACGCGGTGCAGCCAGGCGTGCAGAGCCGAGTAGAGATCCTGGCCCGCGCGCGACTTGCCGATCGCGGCGCCCTTCAGGATGAAGAGCGGAATCGACAGCAGCGTGATCGAGGCCATTTCCTCGTAGACGTTCTGCGTCACCGTATCGAGAGAGGCGGCGGGCATGTAGATGCCCATGAACACGACCGCGACTGCGCCGAGCGCGAACGCAATCGGCATGCCCGAAAACATCACGACCAACGTCGCAATTCCGTACGCGAGGCCGATACCGAAAACGCTCATGAACGCCTGGCTCCAGCGAAAGGCAGCGCAAGCTGCACGAGAATCTGGACGCAGAGCAGGCTCATGCCGAACGCCATCAGCGAATAGGGGATGGCCAGCGGCGGCGACCACATCGAGTTCGAGACCTGGCCATCGACATAGGCTTCATGCGCCAGCGTCCAGGACTTCCAGGCGAAGAAAGCGCAGAACAGAAGCGTCACGGCGTCGACCAGCCAGAGCCTGATCCGGTTCGCCAGCGGTGAGAGCAGGCCGACGAACGCCTCGATGCCGATGTGACCGCGGTTCTGCTGCACGTAGGCGGCCGTCATGAAGGTGGCGCCGACCAGCAGGAACACCGCGGCCTCGTCCTGCCAGTAATTGGCAGCCTTGAACAAGGCGCGGCTCAGCACGCTGTAGCTCAGGATGGCGCAGGCGGCGATCAGTGCAATCGCGGCGAACACGACGATGATGTTGTTGAGGATGGCGAGACCGCGATCGATCGCCGCCGCAAGACCGGTCCTTGCGGCAGCGTTGGCCTGGTCGTCACGATCCGGAAGCGGACCGTGGCTCATGCGGCGACGTCGGTCGCAAGCTTGAGCAGGTTGGCCGAGGTCGCGGTCTTGGCGCCGTAGTCCTTCCAGGCGGTGTCGCGGGCGATGTCACGCCACTTGCCGACGGTCGCGGCATCGAGCACCGAGACCTTGGCGCCGGCCTTTTCGTAGACCTTGGCGACCTCGACGTCGTCGTCCTGCGCGCCCTTGCGGCCGAAGGCTTCGAGCTCGGTGCCGACCGCGAGCAGGACGTCCTGCTGGTTCTTCGGCAGCTTGTCGAAGATCGCCTTCGACATCATCAGCGGCTCGAGCATGAACCAGTAGGACGCGCCTGCGCCCGAGGTCAGCGATTTCGCGACCTCTTCGAGGCGGAACGAGATCAGGCTGGTCGAGGAGGTGATGCCGGCATCGCAGGCCCCCGTCTGCATCGCTGCGTAGATTTCGTTCGAGGGCACCGACAGCACCGAGGCGCCGGCGGTCTGCAGCACCATGTCCATCTCGCGCGAGCCGCCGCGCACCTTGAGACCCTTGGCATCTTCGGGGGCCACGATCGGCTTGGAGCGGCTGGCGACGCCGCCGGCCTGCCACACCCAGCTGAGCAGGATGATGCCCTTGTCGGCGAGGAAGTCGGTCAAGGCCTTGCCGACCGGCTCCTTCTTCCAGCGCATGCCCTGGTCGTAGGTGGTGACGAGGCCCGGCATCAGGCCGATATTGGTTTCCGGCAATTCGCCGCCGGCGTAGGGCATCGGGTAGAGGCTGATGTCGAGCGCGCCCTTGCGCATCGCGGAGAACTGCGCGTTGGTCTTGATCAGGGAGGAGTTCGGATAGATTTCGGCGGCGATGTCGCCGTTGCTGCGCTTGGCGACTTCGGCGGCGAACATGCGGCAGAGCCGGTCGCGGAAGTCGCCCTTGTCGACGGTGCCGCCGGGGAATTGATGCGAGATCTTCAGCGTGGTCGCGGCATGCGCGGTGCCGGTGCCGAAACGGAGAATGGCGGGTGCGGCGACGGCGGTCGCAATCAGGTGGCGGCGCGTGAGCATGGCGTGATTCCCTTGGACGGTTTCTTGGACGGTTTTTTGGACGGTTCTTTGGGTCTTGTTTGCCGTGATTTTGGGCTGGTCTTCGAGACCGCGCTGAGGCTCATCCTAGCCGGTCTTTCAGACAATGTTCTCTAGTCTGATAGTTCGAGACCGAATGCCGCGGCAAGTGTCGGTCATGCTGCGTTGCACACTCTTGATCTCCTACATCCGCAGAACCAAGGATGGCGGCGGGCCGCAGAAATTTATCAGCGGGCGCGTAACAACGCCCCGTGGCAATCCGTCGAGATCAGATAGCGGCGTCCGTCGCTGACAAACATCATCTCGAAGGGAAGACCAGTCATGACCATTCGTACCCGCATCGCGCTCGGCGTTTCGGCGGCCGTTCTCTCGCTCGGCCTCGCGCTGTCGCCGGGCCGCCTTTGCTCAGGACAAGATGGGCAAGGATGACGGCATGATGAAAAAGGACACGATGTCCAAGGACGGCATGAAGAAGGACACCATGTCCAAGGACGACGGCATGAAGAAGGACACGATGTCGAAGGACGGGATGAAGAAAGACGACGGGATGATGAAGAAGCACTGATCTTCCCTCGTCGAGGAGGCGCTTGCGCCAGGCAGGCGCGCGCCAAAATCCGGGGGCGGTCACGTAGACCGCCCCCGGATATTGTTTCAGTCCAAATTCAATTGAACGTGACTTGCGAGCGCTAGACTTGCGAGCGTCAGACTTGCGAACGTTACTTGCGCTTCGCCTTGCGGGCGGCGTAGCGGGCGTCTCGCTTGGCCTTTTGATCGGCCTCGGCTTCGGCCGCCTTCGCGACGGCTTCTTCGGCTTCGCGGGCGATCCGCGCGGCCTCGAGCGCGGCAGCCTCTTCTTGAAGGCGCTTCTGCTCGGCCTTTTCCGTCTCGCGCGCAGCCTTTGCCTCGGCGCGCTTGGCCGCAAGGGCCTCGCGCTCCGCACGCTTCGCCACAACCGCGGGATCATCCGGCCCCGGCTGCGACTTGAATTTGTTCAAAAGGTTTTTGCGTGCTTCCTGTGCCGCCTTTTGTCGGTCGGAGAAGCCTGGTTCCCTAAATCCACTCATCGGCGAACCTTGTCATCCTCGCTTTCGATCCTACATCACTGCCTGTTGGTACGTCGGCTGGGCATAGCGGGCGCCGCGCGACGCAGATGCGTGTACATCGGCGCGCGTCGTGATGCCACCTATAATCGCAGCCGATCAGGTAGACGAAAATCGCCGCCCCCGACGATCTCTCGTAGCCCCGAAAAACTGCCGAATTGTGATGTCCCTCATAAGGGGGCACCAGGGCGGTGCCTAGCGTCCGCCCGGCTATGAGACGCGGAGCACGGGTATGACGATCTCAAGACTGAGCCTGAAGGCGCTCGCAATCGCCGTCGCGGTAGCAGCCCTGGCCGGTGCCACGCTGCTCCTCGCTGGCCCGCAGCCGATCGAAAGTGCCGTCCTGGGTGCAGATTGGGAATGCACCCAGACCGCGTTTGTACTTACGACCTGCGCACCGCGGGTCCAGCAGGCGATCCCCGCGGTCGAAACCTCGCGCAAGGAAGCGATCCGGCCGACCCGAGGCTAACCGGGAGAAGCTTGGGCAGGATGTGACGCCACGCCGCAGAGGTGATAAAGCCCGCTCGCCCCGTGATCGGTCAGCCATGTCCAAGTCCGAAGCCAATTCCGAGCCTAAGTCCGAAGCTAAGCGCGAACCGGGAGCTAAGCTCAAATCCCCTCCAAAACCTCAATCCGGCGACAACCGCCGCGGCGCCATCGCCGGCTTGATCATCGCGATCGTGATCCTCGGCGTCGGCTGGTGGCTCGCCCGCGATCTCACCTCCGCGAGCAAGATGCAGGACTGCCTGATGTCCGGGCGAAGCAACTGCAATGTGATCGAACCGGCCCGCTAGAGGCACTCCAGAGCGGGCCGCGCGGACGAAAAAATGTCGTGATCTTAATCATTTGTAACGGGACTTGGGCGACCAAAGCAGGTCAGTCATGTCAGCCGGCATCAGCTCAGCGCGAGCCGAATCGTCTATCGCGCCAAGCATCACGGCCATTGACGGCAATCGAGAGAGTAGGGGGCAAGCACGCATGAGTGCGTCCAGTCGCATCAAGATCATCATTCCCTTGGTTTCGGCCATGGCATTGCTCGCCGTCCCGGCGCAAGCTCAGGACGCTAGGCCGCCGAGAGACGCCGCCCAGCCATCGGCCGGGCCAGGCGCCGGCGCGCCGCCTCAGAACATGCGCAAGGGTCCGCCGCCGCAGCAGGCTGTCCGGCCCGCGTCGCAGGCCGGCCAGCCCCACGCTGGCGGTCCGGGTCATGCAGGTCCAGGTCCAGGTGCAGGTCCTGCGCCGCGCAATGCCGGCGGTCCGCCGCCCGGACGCAATTACGCCAGGGGTCCCGCTCCGGCGCGCGATTGGGGCGGACACGCCTATCGCGGCCATCTCGCCTGGGATGGCGGACGCTGGCGCCACGAAGTCCACAACGGCCGCTCCGGCTGGTGGTGGGATGTGGGCGGCGCGCGGTATTATTATCCGCAGCGGATGGAGGGCCCCCCGGCCTACATTTCGGAGGATTATTACGACGACGTGCCGGTAGCCTACGCGCCGCCCGTCGCCTACGAACCGCCGCCGCCTCCACCGCCAGCCGACCCCGGCGCCAGCGCCCTTGGCGGTGCCATCGTCGGCGGCGTGCTGGGCGGCCTGATCTCGGGCAACGCCTCAGGTGCGGCAGCAGGCGCCGTGATCGGCGGTGCCACCGGCGCGATCGCCGGCGCGACCGCTGCTTCGCGCCCCGGCTACTATATGGCCCAGGGCAATTGCTACTACCGCTATCCGAGCGGCCAGTATGTGCAGGCCGATCCCCGAGCGTGTTACTGAGCACCCCGGGCGAGACCTGAAGCGAAGAGGCGGGCCAAGAGCCCGCCTCATTTCGTTTTGGCGCTGGCCGTCAGCCGGCGCGGATAGAACGGGGATCGCCCCCGCGTCAGGACACCAGCCAGCCGAAGAACGCGATCGCCGCCCAGACCAGGCCTGCGATCCAGGCCAGCATTACGATGCCGATGGTCGCAAGATATGCGATGCCGAGCGGGTCGGATCGTTCGCGCCGCGTCGGGACGGCAATTTCGGCTGCGGCTTCTTGCGTCATGACGGGAATATCTCCCAAGCCTTCTCGCTCTCTGGGAGCGCTGAAGACTGTTTAGCGGAGACGGCGGGCGCCGGCTGTGACGCACTTCACAGATCGGTGGGCATCAAGCCCACAATGGTTGCCGCTCGTTCGACAGATGCGTGAGTCGGATCGCGTCGCAAATCCACGACGACGGCATTAACCCCGCAATCATACGGACGAAATTGCCACGCGCTTGTCCAGATCGTCCGGCTAGAATTGGCTTCATGTGTACCAAGTACGATCCACAGCATGAAGCCGAGGCGGCGATGAAGCGCGCCGTGGCGGCCGAAGGTCCTGACCGGCAACGTCTCATCGAGCTGGCCCTGGCCTGGCATCAACTCGCCCGCGACCGGCGCGAAGAGCGGACGGACTGAGGCCACGCTCTTACGACAATACCCGTATTCACAGAAAAACCCCGTGCTCGGGGGGACAAGCACGGGGTTCTCGAGAGCCGATCGGGGCTGGCAAATCGGCACCACTGGATTTCGAACGTGCCGATCGCAGGTTCGTTCCGCGCCCCCTTCAATTCTTTTCGCGCGAGATCAGGATGGGCGACCGGGGGAGGAGGCGCGTGCAGGTGGAACGTCGGTTCCCCGGCGACGTTGAGCCGCTATGACCGATCTCGAGTTGCGCGCACAGTCGTGCTCGTGACGCTCGACGCCTGACGCGAGCCGCCGAAACGCTACGTTAAGACTCGTTCGGACGACGATTTTCCGATCGCGATTCGTTTCGGGGAACGAAGCGGAGCAGGACCGTGAACAAACAAAAGGTCCCCGAAGGGCTGCACTGTGTCAGGCAGCTTCCGACTTCGGCACCGCGTCGGCATTCACCGAGAGCTTGACGACATCGCCTTCGACGGCACCCACATATTTCGTGTCGATGTAATGATGATGGTCCTTGTGACCTTCCGGGCTGTCCTTCCGCGTCAGCTTGATGCGGTTGCCCTCGACGCGGTCGACAGTGCCGACAGGTGCGCCGTCCTTGCCGATGATCTTCATGTGCTCTCTGATCTCGCTCATGCTGTTCTCCCTATGAAGTGTCAACGGCGAGGACCGGTCTTTGTTGCAAGGATGAGCGGACCCTGCTGTTGGAGCCAATGCGTTCGCCGAACGTTGAAAGGCAGTCGCAATTGCCAAGATCCGCATCAAGACGCTCGTCAAGATTCGCATGGAGACCACCGAGGCCTATCTCGAACGAAAGCACAGGGAAATCGGGCTGCTGAACGATTGCCTGAGGAGCCCGCTGCATTTGGCTCGGCCGCAATCGGTCGAGGAGGTCGTGGACTGCAAATTTCAGCTCGCCGCCGCGCTGCGCGCGGAGCATGCGCTGCAGGACTGGAAGGCGACGGAGACGGCCTGGTCGCACGCGGCGTCTCCCAGCAGCGGTCCGTTCACGTTCAGCTACGATTATCAGCGCGCGGACCTCAAGGTGTGCGGTCCCTCGTTTTATGAACTCGAGCGGGGCTGCAGGAGCGAGGCGATCTATACCGCCTCCGGCATGGCCGCGATTTCCGCGCTGCTGCTCGCGACGGCACGGATCATCGGCAAGGCAGACGTCGTGGTGCTGGAGGGCACCTACGGCGAGACACTGGAGCTGATCGAGAGCCTCGTTCCCCATTTACGGCTTGTGACCGCCAGGCTGCCGTTGGGCGAAGCGTTTGCTGCGGCGGCCGTGCCACGGCTTCTGCTGCTGGATTCATGCGCTCCTGCCGGGGCGTTCGAGGCGGCTCTGCGCTGCGACGGTTCGGGGCTCGATCTGCTGATTTTCGACACGACATGTTTCGCCGGCAGATCGGGGCGCATCCGGCGCGTCCTGAGATGGGCGGCGCGATGGGACATTCCAGTCGTGTTGGTGCGAAGCCACAACAAGCTGGATTCGCTCGGGGTGGAATACGGCCGGCTCGGCTCTGCCGTGTTCGTGCATTGGAGCCGGAAGGACCTCAAGGCAGGCCAACTGCTGTCTGAAAGCCTGGCGACGGAAACCCGCAATGCCGTCCGGCTCCTCGGTGGCGCGGCGTTGCCGGCGCACTTTCCGCCGTTCGTGGGCTCAGCGGCCTATTGGGCCCTGACGAAAAGGCGGGTCGCGGCAATTCTGCGCAACGGTCGCCACACGGCGCGATATTTCGCCTCCGAACTCGCTTCGCTCTCGGCCGAGCTGCATTTCACCCATGGCCTCTATGTCACGCTTCGCGGCAGGCGCGCCCTCGATGAGGCGACAGCGCGGGAGGCGGCCAAGGACATGAGCCGCGACCTGAGCGGCAAAGGCTTCCCCATTCGCCACGCCGGCAGTTTTGGTTTTGATTTCGCGGCGACCGAGTGGTTTCACGACGCGACCACGGATCGGTACAGCGTCCGGGTCGCCGTGCCGGATTTGCCGACCGGGTTGTGGAAGAATCTTGCGGCGGCGATCGCCGAGTGGTGGGCGCGACATCAGGGCGACCGTGAAGGGTGAGTACGGTGCAAGGCCATGACAGAGCGACCGAAAGCGTTTCCTTACAGGGAATGCACGTGGCATGTGTCAGACGAACAGTCCCAGCAATGGCTTGCGGTGCTTGAAAAGACGGGTGCAGCCAACGTCCGAGCGCGCCTAGCCCAGACCGACGCGGCATCCGCAGGAGCGATTGCGATCGGAACCGCGCCCGTCATGACGATCGGGTTCGCCCAGGAATGGCTGAACTGGAAAGATAATCAAAAATCCGAGGCGGATATCGAACGGCACGAGCGGCAGATCTGGTGGACTCGGACCGCGGCAATCGCCGCATCGGTCGCCGCCTTGAGCGCATTGTTCGGCTGGATTTGGACGATCTTCATCCGGGGGAATAACGGCCTGTAACAAACATGATTGTTGCGTTGCGCATACATCCGCGAGACGAGAGCGGCGACAAACTGCGCTGTTTCAATCGATCGCCAGGCATTCTTCCACGGCCGGCTTCTGGTGGCCGCGACGTGCCCACGCCTGAACGGCGAAGGCGAGTTGGTGCTGACTGGCGGCCGCGTCCGCGATGGAGGCCCGCGCCGTCGCGATGGGCTTCGTGACCACACCGGGGTTCACGACTCCCGCGTCAACTGCCAGGAACGATATTGCCACAATCGCCACCGCAGATGCGATAGCCATTCTCGTCAAGTCGGATAGTGGCATCGAAGTCCTTATCGGGCGCATGTCGCTTGGCGCATAGATAGCGCTCGTTTGCCCGGATCAAAGGCCCGAGCGAGGCGACCCACGCGTTCGTGAAGGGCGGATTCTGCAGGTGCGCGCCGTAGATCGGGACCACGATCAACGTTTGAGACTGAAATGGCGATCCCGGCAGGAATCGAACCTGCAACCCTCAGAGTAGAAATCTGATGCTCTATCCAGTTGAGCTACGGGACCGTCTTGAGCCGCCCTGGTTGGGGCCGGCTGTTCATCTACCATGCCATTATGAAAAATATCGTCTTTCGCCAAGCCTGAACCGAACCGTTTTCCGCGAAGCCGCGACAAAGCGGAACGGTGGGGTGTCAGGGTGCCGGGTTGAGCGGCAGCGGACTGGACGATGGATCACATCGCCGGGAACGCTGACCAGCTTCCGGGACACGGCCGCCGGACGACTGGTCGGGTATTGCTGCGCCATCAGGACGGCGTGCGCGGCGGTAGCTTGATCGGTCTCCTCTGGGCGTGCCTTGTCATGGCGAATGCGACGGTTTGCAGCTTTGGTTCCATCGCCTTGAGTCCGTCACCTTTCCGCGCATTTCATGCGACAAGCGGCGTTCGTCCGCGATTTCCGGGAGTCCATCCATGATCGGTCTTGTTCGCGCCGTCACACTCTGCGCCACGCTGGCGTTCGGCCTTAGCGTAGCGCAGGCCGCCGACAAAGCCTTCAAGCGTGACGACCTCGCCGATTCCGCGATCAAGCTGGAGGCGCAGATCAAGGGCGAGGCGGGGCCGGTCGCCAAGTCCGGCGCAAGTTTACGCACCGACGCCGATGCTGCCTTCCGGCGCAACGACTATCGCACCGGCCTGTCGGTGCTCGGCCAGATCGCGGCGACCACACCGGAGGACGCCGGCAACTGGCTGCGGCTGGCAAAGGTCATCTTCCAGATATCGCCGAAGAGCTCGAGCGAGCAGACGTTCCTGCTGGAGCGCGCCTCGACCGCCGCCTACATCGCCTACCAGCGCGCCGGGAATGCGGGCGAGGAGGCCGACGCGCTCGCGGTGCTCGGCAAGTCGCTGTCCGAACGCAAGCTGTGGCGGCCGGCGCTGGATGCGCTGCGGCTGTCGCTCGACATGAGGGAGGTCGCCGATGTCCGCGGCCAATATGAGAAGATGCGCGACGAGCACGGGTTTCGGCTGCTCGACTACACCGTAGATTCGGACTCCGCTAGTCCACGCGCTTGCTTCCAGTTCTCGGAGGAGCTGGCAAAACGCACCGATTTCGCGCCGTACCTCGCGCTGGCGGGCCAGGACAAGCCGGCCCTGTCGGCCGAGGGCAAGCAGCTCTGCGTCGACGGGCTCAAGCATGGCGAGCGCTACAACATCAATCTGCGCGCCGGCCTGCCGTCCACCGTGAAGGAGGGCCTGCCGAAATCGGCCGAGTTCAACGTCTATGTGCGCGACCGCAAGCCCTTCGTGCGCTTCAACAGCCGCGCCTATGTGCTGCCGAGGACCGGCCAGCGCGGCATTCCCGTCGTCAGCGTCAACACGCCAGCCGTCAACATCAACGTTTTCCGGATCGGCGACCGCAATTTGATCAACACGGTCGTCGACAGCGATTTCCAGAAGACGCTGTCGAAATACCAGCTCAGTGATCTCGGCGGCGAGCGCGGCGTGAAAGTCTGGACCGGCGAGCTTGCGACCGCGATGACGCTGAACCAGGACGTCACCACCGCATTCCCGGTCGATCAGGCGCTCGGCGAGCTCCAGCCCGGCGTTTACGTGATGACGGCCGCGGCCAAGGGGCCGGGTTCGGACGACGACTACCAGCTCGCCACCCAATGGTTCATCGTCTCCGATCTCGGCGTCACGGCCTATTCCGGCAATGACGGCATCCATGTCTTCGTGAATTCGCTGGCGTCGACCGATCCGGTCGGCAAGGCCGAGGTGAGGCTGGTCGCGCGCAACAACGAGATCCTGGCCACCCGCAAGACCGATGACAGCGGCCATTTGCTGTTCGAGGCAGGGCTTGCGCGCGGCGAGGGCGGCCTGTCGCCGGCGATGCTCACCGTGACCGGTGAGAAGGCCGACTATGCCTTCCTCAGCCTCAAGTCCTCCGCCTTCGACCTGTCCGACCGTGGCGTTTCGGGCAGGGCCGTGCCTGCCGGCGCCGACGCCTTCGTCTATGCCGAGCGCGGCGTCTACCGCTCCAGCGAGACCGTCTATCTGACCGCGCTGTTGCGCGACGGGCAGGGCAATGCCGTCACCGGCGGGCCGATGACCCTGGTGATCGAACGTCCCGACGGCGTCGAATACCGTCGCGCCGTGCTGTCCGACCAGGGCGCCGGCGGGCGCACCCTGTCCGTGCCGCTCAACTCAGCCGTCCCGACCGGGACCTGGCGGGTGCGCGCCTTCACCGATCCGAAGGGCTCGTCGGTCGGCGAAACTACATTCATGGTCGAGGACTACGTCCCTGATCGGATCGAATTCGACTTGTCTGCCAAGGACAAGCTGATCAAAGCTAACGCTCCAGTGGAGCTTAAGGCAGACGGTCATTTCCTCTATGGCGCGCCAGCCTCGGGCCTGGCGCTTGAAGGCGACATGCTGGTCGCGCCCGCATCCGAGCGGCCGGGCTTTGCCGGCTACCAGTTCGGCGTCGCCGATGAGGAGACCACCTCGAACGAGCGCACGCCGCTGGAGAACCTGCCGGAAGCTGACGCCAACGGCGTTGCGACCTTCCCGGTCACGCTCGACAAGCAGCCGGCCTCGACGCGGCCGCAGGAGGCGCAGATCTTCGTCCGCATGGTCGAGACTGGCGGCCGCGCCGTCGAACGCAAGATCGTGCTGCCGGTCGCGCCTACTGCCGCCATGATCGGCATCAAGCCGCTGTTCGGCGACAAGAACGTCGCCGAGGGCGACAAGGCCGAGTTCGATGTCGTGTTCGTCTCGCCCGAGGGCGAGAGGCTTCGCCGCGACGGCCTGCGCTACGAGCTCCTGAAGATGGAATCGCGCTACCAATGGTATCGCCAGAGCAATTACTGGGAGTACGAGCCGGTCAAATCGACATCGCGCGTCTCTGACGGCGACGTGACCGTTGCCGCGGACAAGCCGTCGCGGATTTCGCTCACCCCACGGCCCGGCCGCTACCGGTTGGATGTGAAGTCGAACGACGCCGACGGCCCGGTGACCTCGGTACAGTTCGACGTCGGCTGGTATTCCGACGGCAGCGCCGACACGCCGGACCTCCTGGAGACCTCGATCGACAAGCCACAATACGCCTCGGGCGATACGATGACCGTGTCGGTCAACGTCCGCAGCGCCGGCAAGCTGACGGTCAACGTGCTCGGCGATCGCCTGCTGACGACGCAGACCATCGACGTCAAGGAAGGCACCGCCCAGGTGAAGCTCCCGGTCGGCAAGGACTGGGGCACCGGCGCCTATGTGGTGGCGACGCTGCGCCGTCCGCTCGATGCGGCCGCGCAACGCATGCCGGGCCGTGCCATCGGCCTCAAATGGTTCGGCATCGACAAGCAGACCCGCACGTTGCAAGTGAAGCTGACGCCGTCGGCATTGATCCGGCCGAATGCGATGTTGAAGATCCCGGTCAAGCTCGACGGGCTCAATCCGGGCGAGGACGCCAAGATCGTCATCGCCGCGGTCGACGTCGGCATCCTCAATCTCACCAATTACAAGCCGCCGGCGCCGGACGACTATTATCTCGGTCAGCGCCGCCTGAGCGCGGAGATCCGCGATCTCTATGGGCAACTGATCGACGGCATGTCGGGCACGCGCGGGCAGATCAAGTCCGGCGGCGACGCCGGTGCCGCCGAGCTCCAGGGCTCGCCGCCCGCGCAAAAGCCGCTCGCGCTCTATTCGGGCATCGTCACCGTTGCCGCCGACGGCACGGCAGAAGTGAGCTTCGACATTCCGGAGTTCGCCGGCACCGCGCGCGTGATGGCGGTGGCGTGGACCGCGACAAAGCTCGGTCGCGCCAACACGGATGTGGTGATCCGCGATCCCGTCGTGCTGACCACGACCTTGCCGCGCTTCCTGCTCAACGGCGACCACGGCACGGTTAATCTCGAGATCGACAATGTCGAAGGGCAGGCCGGCGACTACGTCATCAACGTGAAGACGGGCGGGCCAGTGAAGATGACCGGCAATCCCGCGACCACGGTCAAGCTCGCCGCCAAGCAGCGCAACTCCTTCTCGCTCGCTATCGACGCGACGGCGGCGGGGCAGGCCACGCTCGACGTCGACATCAAGGGGCCGAATGGCCTGGCGCTGGCGCGCCATTATGCGCTCGACGTCAAAGCGGCGACGCAAGTCCTGGCGCGGCGCTCGATCCGGACGCTGGCGAAGGGTGAGAGCCTGACGTTGACCTCGGATATGTTCGCCGATCTCGTGCCGCGCACCGGCAGCGTCTCGGTCTCGGCCAGCCTGTCGACTGCGCTTGATGCGGCGACGATCCTCAAGGCGCTCGATCGCTATCCCTATGGCTGCTCGGAGCAGATCACCAGCCGGGCGATGCCGTTGCTCTATGTCAACGATCTCGCGGCCGGCGCGCATCTGGCCATGGACACCGAGGTCGACCAGCGGATCCGCGACGCGATTGAGCGGCTTTTGGCCCGTCAGGGCTCCAATGGCTCGTTCGGACTGTGGTCGGCGGGCGGCGACGATGCGTGGCTCGACGCGTACGTGACCGACTTCCTGACCCGCGCACGCGAAAAGGGCTTTGTGGTCCCGGATGTGCTGTTCAAGACCGCGCTGGATCGTATCCGCAACTCGGTCGTCAACGGCAACGAGCCGGAGAAGGACGGCGGCCGCGATCTCGCTTACGGCCTCTACGTGCTGGCGCGCAACGGTGCAGCGCCGATCGGCGACCTCCGCTATCTCGCCGACACCAAGCTCTCCAACCTCGCAACTCCCATCGCGAAGTCGCAGCTCGCCGCGGCGCTCGCGCTGGTCGGCGACCGCAACCGTGCGGAGCGGGTCTATGGCGCAGCGCTCGACAGTCTGGCGCCAAAACCGGTGCTGGAGTTCGGCCGCACCGACTACGGCTCGCAGCTCCGCGATGCCGCAGCGCTGGTGTCGCTTGCCAGCGAAGGCAACGCGCCGAAGGCGACGCTGACGCAGGCGGTGTCGCGGGTCGAGACCGCGCGCGGGCTAACGCCCTACACCTCCACGCAGGAGAATGCGTGGCTGGTGCTGGCGGCGCGCGCGCTCGCCAAGGAGAATCTGTCGATGGAGGTGGACGGCCAGCCGGTCAAGACCGCGCTGTACCGCAGCTACAAGGCTGTGACGCTGGAGGGCAAGCCGCTGAAGATCACCAACACCGGAGATGCGCCGGTGCAGGCGGTGGTCTCTGTATCGGGTTCGCCGGTGACGCCGGAGCCCGCGGCATCGAACGGCTTCAAGATCGAGCGCAGTTTCTTCACGCTCGACGGCAAGCCTGCCGATATCAGCAAGGTGAAGCAGAACGACCGCTTCGCTGTGGTGCTGAAGATCACCGAGGCCAAGCCCGAGTACGGCCACATCATGGTGTCCGACTATCTGCCGGCGGGCCTTGAGATCGACAATCCAAAACTGGTGTCCTCGGGTGACAGCGGCACGCTGGGCTGGATCGAGGATGGCGAAGAGCCTGAGGATACCGAGTTCCGCGACGACCGCTTCACGGCGGCCGTCGACCGAGCCTCGGATTCCAAGGCGGTGTTCACGGTGGCCTATGTCGTGCGCGTGGTCTCGCCAGGCAAGTACGTCCTGCCGCAGGCCTATGTCGAGGACATGTACAATCCCTCGCGCTACGGCCGCACCGGGACAGGCACGGTCGAGGTGCGGGCGGCGAAGTGAGTGAAATGAAAGCCGAGCCACATACTCAGTCGTCATGCCCGGGCTTGTCCCGGGCATCCACGGACTTAGGTGCTATTGGCAAGAACGTGGATGGCCGGGACGAGCCCGGCCATGACGGAGCGCGGGGCTGGGGCCGTCGCGTTTTGTCGATAGCCGCCTTCGCGTTTATCCTTACCATCGTCGGCTTCGTCGCATGGGTTTACTCCCTCGGCCCGCTGCCTTTCGACGAAGCACGCCAGGTCTCCACCACCATCGTCGATCGCAACGGCAAGCTGCTGCGCGCCTATGCGATGGCGGACGGGCGCTGGCGGCTACCGGTCGAGACAAAAGCGAACGTCGATCCGACCTACCTCAAGCTGCTGCTCGCTTATGAGGATCAGCGCTTTTACGCACATGACGGTATCGACCCGCTGGCACTGGGGCGCGCTGCGTTTCAGCTTGCCACGCGCGGCCACATCGTCTCGGGCGGCTCGACCATCTCGATGCAGCTCGCGCGGCTGATGGAGCCGCGGCGGCAGCGCTCGCTCTATGCAAAACTGCGGCAGATGGTGCGTGCGATCGAGATCGAGCGCAGCTTGAGCAAGGAGCAGATCCTCGACCTCTATCTGGCGCTCGCGCCGTACGGCGGCAACCTCGAAGGCATTCGCGCCGCCTCGATCGCCTATCTCGGCAAGGAGCCGAAGCGGTTGTCGCTGGCTGAAGCCGCGTTGCTGGTGGCGCTGCCACAATCGCCGGAGACCCGCAGGCTCGATCGCTATCCCGATGCGGCGCGCAAAGCGCGTGACCGCGTGCTCGACCGCATGGTCGAGGAGCAACAGATCAGCCTCGACGATGCCAAGCAGGCCAAGGCCGTTCCCGTGCCGAAGCTGCGCAAGCCGATGCCGATCCTGGCGCCGCATGCTTCCGATGCGGCGCTTGCGACGGTCAAGGACGCGCCCGTCATCAAGCTGACGCTGGATGCCAACCTGCAGAAGGTGCTGGAGCCGCTGGCGCGCGACCGTGCCATTGCGCTGGGACCGAACATCTCGGTCGGCATCATCGTGGTCGACAATGAGAGCGGCGACGTGCTCGCGCGCGTCGGCTCGGCGGATTATTTCGATGATCGCCGGGCGGGGCAGGTCGACATGACCCGCGCGGTGCGCTCACCGGGCTCGACGCTGAAGCCTTTCATTTACGGGCTCGCCTTCGAGGACGGCTTCGTCCACCCCGACAGTCTGATCGACGATCGGCCCGTGCGCTTCGGCTCCTACGCGCCGGAAAATTTCGACATGACGTTCCAGGGCACCGTGCCGGTGAAGAAGGCGCTGCAGCTGTCGTTGAACGTGCCTGCGATCGTCCTGCTCGACCGCGTCGGCGCGAGCCGGCTGGCCTCGCGGCTTCGCCAGGCCGGTGGCAATCTGGTTCTGCCCAAGGACGAGGCGCCGGGACTTGCCATGGGCCTTGGCGGCGTCGGCGTGACGCTGCAGGACCTCGCCCAGCTCTATGCGGGCTTCGCCCGGCTCGGCACCACCAGGCCGTTGCGCGAGATCATGAGCGACAGGGACGACCGCGAGCCGCTTCGGCTGCTCGATCAGGTCGCGGCCTGGCAGGTCGGCAATGTGCTGCTCGGCACCCCGCCGCCGGAGAACGCGGCTCACAACCGCATCGCCTTCAAGACCGGCACCTCCTACGGCTACCGCGACGCCTGGTCGATGGGCTTCGACGGGCGCATGACCATTGGCATCTGGGTCGGCCGGCCCGACGGCGCTCCGGTTCCAGGCCTGATCGGGCGCGTCGCCGCCGCGCCGATCCTGTTCGACGCCTTCGCCCGCACCGGCAAGACGTTCCTGCCGTTGCCGAAGCCACCGAAGGGGACCTTGGTCGCCAGCAACGCCAAGCTGCCGTTGCCCTTGAGGCGGTTCCGCCCGGTCGGGGATCTGGTGCGGACCGGGGGCGAGCAGGCCCTGCACATCCAGTTTCCGCTGAACGGCGCGCGGATCGACGTCGATCGCTCAGGTGGTGAGGCGGGCGCAGCCATGCCGGTCAAGGTCGCCGGCGGCGTCCTGCCCATGACCGTCATGGTTAACGGAACGGCGCTGGGCGAGATCGACGGACGGCGCCAGCGGCTGATCGATCCGCCCGGTCCGGGCTTTGCGCGGCTGACTGTCATCGATGCCACGGGCGCCGCGGACACAGTTGTCATTCGAATTCAATGACCCTGCCTCAAGCGGTTGTGGCGATGGCGGTTTCAGCGTAAGCGGAACCGATGGCCGAGACCTACGCAGCACCCCGTTTTGGAGCTCCCCGCGAGCCGAAATCCCCGGTGAATCCGGGCAGCCGGCTCGTGTCCATGTTCGACATCGCCACGGCCAGCCACGTCCGCGCGGTGAGTTTCCTGCTGCTGTGCGCGCTGCTGCTATTCCTGCCGGGCTTCTTCACGATTCCGCCGGTTGACCGTGACGAGGCGCGCTTTGCGCAGGCCACCAAGCAGATGGTCGAGAGCGGCGATTATGTTGACATCCGCTTCCAGGAGGACGTCCGCTACAAGAAGCCGGTCGGGATCTACTGGCTGCAATCGGCCGCGGTCGAGACGGCATCGGCGCTCGGTCTGCCGAAGGCCGAATTGCGCATCTGGGTCTACCGGCTGCCGTCGCTGATCGGCGCGATCGGTGCCGTGCTGATGACCTATTGGACGGCGCTCGGCTTCGTCACGCGGCGCGCCGCGGTGCTTGCAGCACTCCTGATGTGCGCCTCCGTGCTGCTCGGCGTCGAGGCGCGGCTTGCGAAGACCGACGCGATGTTGCTGTTCTGCGTGGTCGCCGCGATGGGCGCGATGGCGCGGGCGTATCTGTCGTGGCAGCGCGCCGAGGACGAGACGCATCCGCCCTGGAGCTGGCCCGCGATCTTCTGGACGGCTCTCGCTGTCGGCATCCTGATCAAGGGCCCGCTGATCCTGATGTTCGCAGGCCTGACCATCGTCGCGCTCGCGATCCAGGACCGCGATGCCTCCTGGCTATGGAAGCTGCGCCCGCTCTGGGGCCTGATGTGGATGCTGGTGCTGGTGCTGCCCTGGTTCGTCGCGATCTTCTGGCGCGCGGGTGATGCCTTCTTCGCCGATTCCGTCGGCGGCGACATGTTGAGCAAGTTGGGCGCGCAGGAATCCCATGGCGCGCCGCCCGGACTGTATCTGGCGCTGTTCTGGATCACGTTCTGGCCCGGCGCGCCGCTTGCGGCAATGGCCGCGCCCGCGGTCTGGCGCGCGCGGCGCGAGCCCGGCGCGCAATTCCTGCTGGCCTGGCTGGTCCCGTCCTGGATCGTGTTCGAGGTGGTGTTGACCAAGCTGCCGCATTACGTGCTGCCGCTGTACCCTGCGATCGCGATCCTCACCGCGGGCGCGCTGGAGCGGCGCGTGCTGTCCTGGTCCTGGCTGATGCGCGGCTCCGCCTGGTGGTTCGCAATCCCCGTGGGCGGCTCGATCATCGCCGTTGTCGGCGCCGTGATGCTGACGCGGCAACCTGCCTTCGTGGCCTGGCCGTTCATCGCGGCCTCGCTGATCTTCGGCCTGTTCGCCTGGTGGCTTCACGACAACAACCACGCCGAGCGCTCGCTGCTCAACGCGCTGGTCGCAGCCCTGATGCTGGCGGTTGTGGTTTACGGCATCGTGCTGCCGTCGCTGACGCCGGTGTTTCCCAGCATCGAGATCGCACGCGCGCTTCGCAACGTCACCTGCGTCGGCCCGAAGGCGGCCGCGGCCGGCTATCACGAGCCAAGCCTCGTCTTCCTGACGGGTACGCAGACGGTGCTCACCGACGGTTCGGGCGCGGCGGATTTCCTGCGGCAGGGGAGCTGCCGGTTCGCGCTGATCGAGCAGCGTTCGGAGCGCGGCTTCGTGCAGCGCGCCGAGGCGATCGGGCTGCGCTACAAGGTTGGTACGCGCATCGACGGCTACAATTTCTCCCAAGGGCGTGCGATCTCGATCTCGATCTTCCGCTCGGAAGGCACCGAGTAGGATGTCGGCACCAACCGACATCGCGCCGCGCGCGAGCTATCCCGCGCAATTGCTTGCCCTGACGGGGCGCGCTTTGGCGCAGCTCGTGCGTACGCCCTCGCATTCGCGCCGCGCCGAGGCCGCGCGGAAGCTGGCGCGGCATTCGCTGTGGCTCAGTGCGGCGGGCGCAGCCCTGGTCATCGCGCTGATGGTCGTGTTCGACCTGACCGAGATCCAGCTGATGCCGGCGCGTGGCACGCCCGGTCTGTGGCCGATCCGCATCCTCACAGATTTCGGCAAGGACGAGTATGTGCTCTCGGCGCTCGGGGGCGGGCTGGTGGTGCTGGCGCTGGTTGCGGCGGGATTGCGCGGCACAAGCCGCGCATTGCTGCTCGGCCTCGGCACGCGGCTGCAGTTCATGTTTCTGTCTGTTGCCGTGCCGATATTCGTCGCCGAGATCCTGAAATATCTCATCGGCCGCGGACGTCCGTTCGTCGGCGGCAAGGCCAATCCGTTCAACTTCATCCCTTTCGAGGGAACGGGGGCCTATGCCAGCCTGCCGTCGGGTCATGCGGTGACGGCGTTCGCGCTGGCGTTTGCGGTCTCGGCGCTATGGCCGCGCCTGCGCGTATTCATGTTCACTTACGCGATCGTGATCCTGCTGACACGACTGGTGCTGCTCGCGCACCATCCGAGCGATGTGGTGGCCGGCGCCCTGGTCGGCATGGTCGGGGCCATGGCGGTGCGCTACTGGTTCGCGGCCCGCAGGCTCGGCTTTGCCATCCGTGCCGACGGCACCATTGTGCCTCTTGCGGGGGCGGTCTCGGGCCGCCTCAAAAGGGTTGCCCACGGGGCATCCGCCCCATAAAAGCGGCTGCCTGCCGGGACCGCCGGTTCCCGAGCCAAGCCAATTCCAACCACGAGCTTCGATTTGTCGTCCCAGCCTTCGGTGTCCCAGCCCTCGGTTTCCATCGTCGTTCCCGTGCGCAACGAAGCCGACAACATTGTGCCGCTGATCGAGGAGATCGGCGCGGCGCTCGACGGCCGCTGGGCCTATGAGATCATCTACGTCAATGACGGTTCGACCGACGCAACCGGCGAACGGCTCGGCGCGGTCATGAGGCAGCGGGACAATCTGCGCCAACTGCGCCATGCCAAATCAGGCGGCCAATCCGCGGCCGTGCGCAGCGGCGTGCGTGCGGCACGCGGCGCGATCGTGGCGACGCTCGACGGCGACGGCCAGAACAATCCGGCCTTCCTGCCGGACCTGATCGCGGCTGTCGAGAACGGAAGCAAGGTCGGACTTGCCGCCGGACAACGCGTCGGCCGCAAGGATACCGGCTTCAAGAAATTCCAGTCGCGCGTCGCCAACGGCGTCCGCAACGCGATCCTGAAGGACGGTACGCGCGACACCGGCTGCGGCCTGAAGGCGTTCCGGCGCGAGGTGTTCCTGATGATGCCCTATTTCGACGGGCTGCATCGCTTTTTGCCGGCGCTGGTGCGCCGCGAGGGCTACGAGATCGCCTATGTCGACGTGATCGACCGCCCGCGACATTCCGGCGTGTCAAACTACGGTTTCTTCGACCGGCTGTGGATCGGCATCATGGATCTCGTGGGCGTGTGGTGGCTGATCCGCCGCAAGAAGCCGACGCCGGATGTGACTGAGGTGAAGGCATGATCATCCAATACGGTCAGGCACTGAGCAACTATTTCTACGACGTCTTCGTGGCCAAGTTCGACTTCTGGCTCGCGTTCGGCCTCGTCGCGCAGCTGTTCTTTACCGCGCGCTTCCTGGTGCAGTGGATCGCGAGCGAGCGCGCCGGCAACAGCGTGGTGCCGATGGCGTTCTGGTTCTGCTCCATGGGCGGCGGGCTGATGACGCTGGTCTATGGCGTCGTCAAGCGCGAGCCCGTCATCATCCTCGGCCAGGCGCTGGCGACCGTCATCTATATTCGCAATATCATGCTGATCGTGAAGAACCGCGGCCGGGCGTCAAAGACGCTGGAGCGCTGATCCACGCTAGCGCGGCACCGCTGACGCCGCGCCTGAGGCGGGCAGGGCGGCCGTCTCCGTCTCGGTCCTGCGATGGGGCTCGCCGGCCGCGTCGAGCACGGGATAGGCGACCGAGCAGATATGCGAGTGGATGCGGCGCAGGTCCCGCAGCACGTCGAGATGCAGCGACGTGGTTTCGATGGTCTCGGGGCGGCCCTCGCGCAGGCGGTCGAGGTGGCGCTCGACGGCGGCAAGCTCGGTATTGCGCAGCGCCGTCTTCTCCACCAGTAGCTTGCGTGCCTCGTTGGCGTCGCCCGACATGAAGACGCCGAAGGCGATGCGCAGCGAATCCATCGTGCGCTTGTGGAAGGCAGCGAGCTCCTCGGCGCCCTCGGGCGAGAACTGAAAGCGGCGCTTGATCTTCTTGGTCGCGAGCTCGCTCAGGCTCTTGTCGATGATGTCGCCGATATGTTCCAGATTGATGGCGAAGGAGATGATCTCCATGGCGCGCCGGCCCTCGCTCTCGTCGAGGCTGCCCCGCATGAGTTTCGTCACGTAGAGCTTGATGGCTTCGTCGAGGCCGTCGACGATGTTGTCCATTTTCGAGACCTGGTCGACCAGCGCGCGGTCGCCGCTCATCATCGCCGCCATCACCTTGCGCAGCATGATCTCGACGAGATCGCCCATGCGCAGGGTTTCGCGGCCGGCATCGGCCAGTGCCAGCGACGGCGATTCCAGCGCGGTTTCATCGAGATAGCGCGGCCGGGCCGGATCGGCCTCCTGCACGCGATCGGGCAGGAGCCGGGTCAACAAGCGTGACATGGTGTCGAGCAGGCCGATGAAGATCACGGCCGTGCCGACGTTGAAGGCGATATGAAACGCCGCCGTCATCCTGGCGAGATCCGGCTGCCAGGCGTGCATGTGCTCGGCGATCGGGCCCAGGAAGGGCAGGACGAGCGCGATCCCGATCACGCGGTTGACGAGATTGCCCACCGGCAGGCGATAGCTGGCGGGATCGTCACGCTTGGCGCCTTCGAACACAGGATTGATGGCACTGCCGAGATTGGCGCCAAGCACCAGTGCAAGCGCGGCGTAAGGCGAGATGAACTGCGAATAGGCGAGTGACATGATCAGCAGCACGCTGGCGACGCTCGAATGCACCGCCCAGGTGACGAGCGCTGCGATCACGATGCACAGAACGGGATCCCCCGTGATGGAGGACATCACGACGCGGACGCCCGGCGCGTTCTCGGCCGGCGCCAGCGTGTCCAGCAGGATGTGCAGCGACAGCAGCATCAGTCCGAGACCGATCAAGACACGGCCGACATCCTTGATCCGCGAGCGAGGACCCACGCGGAAGGCGACCAGTCCGAGCACGAACAGGACCGGCGCGACGGCGGCGATGTTGAAAGACAGCACCTGCACGATCAACGTCGTGCCGACATTGGCGCCGAGCATGATGGCGAGCGCGGTGACCAGGCTGAGCAGGCCCTCGGCTGCGAACGAGCTCGTGAGCAGCGCGGTCGCGGTGCTGCTCTGGAGCAGCGCCGTCAGCCCGAGACCGGCGGCGAACGCGTTGAAGCGGTTGCCAAGAGCCTTGCCGAGCAGTCGTCGCAGGTCCGGGCCAAAGGCGCGCAGTATCCCGCTGTGGACCATGTGCAGGCCCCACAGCAACAGCGCCACGCCGCCCATCAGATCGAGCAGTACCAACGTTCCCATGCTCCGAGTCCGGATTGGAGTCGATTGGTGAGGCTAGCGCCAAATGCTTGAGGTTCAAACCTTTTCTTGGCGCAGGGGCGTCAACGTTTGCAGCGGCCACGCGTTCCTGCGGCGCGCGTTGGCGCGTCCGCAGGCGCGATGCCTTGTGAGCAGGCTCACATTGCTGCCTTGAGGGCAGCGAAGCCGCGATCGAGGTCGGCCTTGAGGTCGTCGACGCTTTCGAGCCCGATATGCAGGCGCAGGGTGGGGCCGCCCGGCGCCCACTTGGTCGCGGTGCGATAGGCGTCGCAATCGAAGGGAATCACCAGGCTCTCGAAGCCGCCCCAGGAAAAGCCCATGCCGAACAGTTTGAGCGTATCGAGCATGGTGTCGACCGCTTTCTGCGGCGCCGGCTTCAGGACGATGCTGAACAGGCCCGACGCGCCCGTGAAGTCGCGCTTCCAGATCGCATGGCCGGGATCGCTCTCGAGCGCCGGATGCAGCACGCGCGCGACCTCGGGACGGCTCGCAAGCCAGCGCGCCATGTCGAGCCCGGAGCGATGATGCTGCGCCAGCCGTACCGACAGCGTCCGCAGGCCGCGCAGTGCCAGGAAGACGTCATCGGGACCGGCGCAAACGCCGAGCAGGCGGATGCCTTCGGCGATCTGCGGCCAGGCCTTGGCATTGGCCGAGATGGTGCCGAACATGATGTCGGAATGGCCGCCGATATATTTGGTGGCGGCCTGCATGCTGATGTCGACGCCCTGTTCGAGCGAGCGGTGATAGAGCGGCGTCGCCCATGTGTTGTCGTCGATGACGAGCGCGCCCCGCGCATGCGCGACCTCGGCGATGGCGCGGATGTCCGGCATCTCGAACGACTGCGAGCCGGGCGCCTCGACCAGCACGGCGCTTGTGTTGGGCTTGAACAGCTTGTCGATGCCGGCGCCGAGCATCGGATCGAAGTAGGTGGTCTCGACGCCGTAGCGGGTGAGCATGCCGTTGCAGAAATTGCGCGAGGGGCGATAGACGTTGTCGCAGACCAGGAGGTGGTCGCCGGCCTTCAGCACCGACAGCAGGGTGGTCGAGATCGCCGACAGCCCGGACGGTACGATGCCGACGCCGGCGCATTGCGGCCCCTCCAGCGCCATCAGGGTCTCCTGGAACGCACGGGTCGTCGGCGTGCCGTGCCTGCCGTACTGGAACTCGCCGCGATGGGCGTGCAGGTCCTCGGCGGTCGGATAGAGCACGGTCGAGCCGTGGAAGACGGGCGGGTTGACGAACCCCTTCTGCGCCTTGGTGTCGCGGCCGGAGGTGACCAGTCGGGTCTCGGCGTGCTGTTCGGAGGGGTGTGAGGAATCCATGCGTCTGCTTTCAAAAGCGCGTTTCCACCAGGCGCGCTGCGCCCGCGGGCTGGCCGAAAGGCCGCTGTCGTTAATAACAGAACACAGAAGAGTCCCGTCAACCCCTTGACCCGGCACGCCAGTCGTTCTGTTATCGCGGGTGCTATTCAGTCGCCGCATGTTGAGGGGCCTGCCGCGACCTTCGATCCATCGCCTGACCGGACCAAGCGCCACAGCCGTAACGGCGGGCGCCTTCGGCGGGGATTAAGGTAGGGCCTCCCGGGATCGGCGGGTGATCGGCAAGGTTTCCAGCATGACTCTTGCAGGGCTGGTGTTGATACGGCTAGCCCTGGCAGAGACGATCGCAAAGACAACGTTCCTGACCTTGAGACGACTTTGAAAGGCCCAAAGCCCATGAAACGCGTAACCCTGGCTCTCACTCTCGCTCTCGCCGCCGGCCTGACTGCCCAAGCCGCCGATGCGCAAACGCTCAAGACCGTCAAGGACCGGGGCATGCTGTCCTGCGGTGTCAGTCAGGGTCTGCCCGGGTTCTCCTCGCCGGACGACAAGGGCAACTGGACCGGGCTTGACGTCGACGTCTGCCGCGCGATCGCCGGGGCGATCTTCAACGATCCGACCAAGGTCAAGTACGTGCCGCTCTCCGCCAAGGACCGCTTCACGGCGCTGCAGTCCGGCGAAGTCGACGTGCTGTCGCGCAACACCACCTGGACCATCTCGCGCGACACCTCGCTCGGCGCCAACTTCACCGGCGTAACCTATTATGACGGGCAGGGCTTCATGGTGAAAAAGTCGCTCAAGGTGAACTCGGCGCTCGAGCTCAACAGCGCCTCGGTCTGCGTCCAGACCGGCACCACCACCGAACAGAATCTCGCCGACTACTTCAAGGCCAACAACATGAAGTACGAGGTGATCGCGTTCGGCACCAACGACGAAACGGTCAAGGCCTACGAGGCCGGACGCTGCGACGTCTTCACCACCGACCAGTCGGGCCTGTACGCCAACCGCCTGAAGCTTGCCAATCCCGGTGATCACATGGTGCTGCCGGAAATCATCTCGAAGGAGCCGCTCGGACCAATGGTGCGCCACGGCGACGACCAATGGTTCGACATCGTGAAATGGACGCTGTTTGCCATGATCACCGCCGAAGAGCTCGGCGTGACCGCGAAGAACGTCGACGAGAAGACGAAACAGGAAAATCCGGAGTTGAAGCGCGTCCTGGGTACCGACGGCAATTTCGGTGAACAGCTCGGCCTGAGCAAGGACTGGGTGGTGCGCATCGTGAAGGCCGTCGGCAATTACGGCGAGGTGTTCGACCGCAACGTCGGCGCAGGCTCGCCGCTCGGTATCAATCGGGGTCTCAACAATCTCTGGAACAAGGGCGGTCTCCAGTACGCGCCGCCGATCCGCTGACCCCGCCTGATCCGCGCTCGCGGCGATGAGCATCGAGGCTCGCAAACCCCCGCCCCAGATCGCGCTGAAGATCAGGCGCGTGCTGGGAGGCAAGACAGGCTGGAACGGCATCGCCGTCCAGTTTGCCTTCGCTGCGGTCCTGGGCTGGATTGCCTATGAAATCGTCTCCAACGCCCGCGCCAACCTCGAGAACCAGCACATTGCCGCGGGCTTCGGTTTCCTCGCGAACAACGCCGGTTTCGACGTCAATCAGACGCTGATCTCGTATACCGGCTCGGACACGTTCCTGCGCGTGTTCCTGGTCGGGCTCCTCAATACGCTCGTGGTCTCGGTGGTGGGCATCGTGTTTGCCACCGTGATCGGCTTCATCGTTGCGCTGTGCCGGCTGTCGCCCAACTGGCTGCTCGCGCGCATTGGCGAAATCTATGTCGAGATCATCCGCAACCTGCCGGTGCTGTTCCAGATCCTGTTCTGGTACCTGGCGGTGCTCGCGGCCTTGCCCAATCCACGACAGAGCATTTCGCTGCTCGGCATCGCCTTCGTCAGCAATCGCGGTCTCGTCATTCCCCGCCCGATCGGCGAGAGCGGCTTCGAGGCGTTTCTTGCGGTGCTGGCGTTCGGCATCGTGGCTTCGCTGGCGCTGCGCATCCACGCGCGCCGGGCGCTATTCCAGCGGGGGCAAATGATCCGGATCTGGCCCTATGTGCTGGGCCTGCTGTTCGGACTGCCGCTTGTCACCATGCTGGTAGCGGGTCTGCCCTTCAGCTTCGAGCTGCCGCAGCTCAAGGGCTTCAATTTCGCCGGTGGCTCGCGGATCATCCCGGAGTTCGTGGCCCTCACATTGGCCTTGTCGACCTATACGGCCGCCTTCATCGCCGAGATCGTGCGCGCGGGCATCCTCTCCGTCCATAGCGGGCAGATGGAGGCGGGATCGTCACTGGGCCTGAGCCGCGGCACCACGCTGCGCCTGGTCGTCGTGCCACAGGCGATGCGCGTTATCGTTCCGCCGCTGACCAACCAGTACCTCAACCTCACCAAGAATTCGTCGCTGGCCGTCGCGATCGGCTATCCTGACCTCGTCTCCGTGTTCGCCGGCACGTCGCTGAGCCAGACCGGGCAGGCCATCGAGATCATCGCCATGACGATGGGTGTCTATCTCCTGATCTCGCTGATCACCAGCGCCATCATGAGCGTCTACGGTTGGCGCGTCAGCCGGAGTCTCGGCGCATGAGCGATATCACTTCGTCCAGCTTCGTTCGCCAGGACCTTCTCGACGAGCGTCCCGCGCCGGTGAAGACCACGGGCTTCGTCGGCTTGGTGCGGACGCGCCTGTTCAACTCGCCGACCAACATCCTGCTCACGATCGTCGGCGCCTTGCTGCTCTGGTTCACCGTCATTCCCTCCGTCAAATTCCTGATGGTCGATGCAGTCTGGACCGGCAAGGATCGCACGGCCTGCCTCTCCGAGAACGCCGGATTTGCGGTCGGCGCCTGCTGGCCCTACATCCAGGCCAAGCTGCCGCAACTGATCTACGGCTTCTACCCCGAGGCCGAACGCTGGCGGGTCAACCTCACGCTCACCCTGTCAGTCGTCCTGTTGGTGCCGTTGCTCATTCCGCGGCTGCCGTCGAAAGGATTGAACGCAGGCCTGTTCTTCTTTGCGTTTCCGGTGGTTGCATTCTTTCTGCTGCATGGCGGCGGCATCAAGGGATTTGGCCTGAGCTGGACCGCTGACCTGCTGCAATTGTTCGACGACAGCATCATCGGCGCCGGGCAGGCTCTGCTCGGTCTCGGCAAGACGTCGTCTGCCGCACCGCTGTTGTGGGTCGTCGGCAATGTCATCGTGCTCGTGGGTAACCTGATCTACTGGCTGACCTTTCCGCTGACCTGGCTGCGAGATCAGCTGCAGGGGACGGGCCAGTCGGTCTGGGCCGATTTCGCCATCACCGCCGCGATCGTCTCCCTGATCGCCTTCGTTCTCGGCGGCGGCGTTCGCACCGGCGGGCGGGCCCTGACATCCAGCATCGCCACCTTCGCCGCCATCGCACTCGTGATCAAGCTGATGGGGCTCGATCATGGCGGATTGCCGATCGTGCAGACGAACCTGTGGGGCGGACTTCTGGTGACGCTGGTGGTCTCCGTCACCGGCATCGTCACCTCCCTGCCGATCGGCATTGCGCTGGCGCTTGGCCGTCGCTCGACCATTCCGCTGATCCGGATCTTCTCGATCGCCTTCATCGAGTTCTGGCGCGGCGTGCCGCTGATCACCGTGCTGTTCTTCGCCACCTACATGCTGCCGCTGTTTCTCCCGGGCAATTTCACGGTCGACGGGTTGGTACGTGCGCTGATTGGAATTTCGCTGTTTACGGGCGCCTATCAGGCCGAGAACGTCCGCGGCGGGCTGGCTGCGATCCCGCGCGGGCAGGGCGAGGCGGCCGCGGCATTGGGGCTGTCCTGGTGGAAGACGACCTCGCTGATCGTGCTGCCGCAGGCGCTGCGCCACGTCATTCCGAACCTCGTCAACAGCTTCATCTCGCTGTTCAAGGACACTTCCCTGGTCTCGATCGTGGCGCTGTTCGATCTCCTGGGCTCGCTGCGGGCGTCGTTCTCGGATCCGAAATGGTCGTCGCCGTCGACCGCCTTCACCGGGTTCGCCTTCGCCGGGATCATCTACTTCATCTTCTGCTTTGGAATGTCGCGCTACTCGCTCTTCGTCGAGCACCGCCTCAACGCTCACCGCCGCAACTGATCGAGGTCACCATGTCCGACCCCATCGTCAAGATATCCGGCCTGAACAAATGGTACGGCGAGTTCCACGTGCTGCGCGACATCGACCTTGCGGTCGAAAAGGGCGAGCGCATCGTGATCTGCGGCCCCTCCGGCTCGGGCAAGTCGACGCTGATCCGTTGTATCAACGCGCTCGAGGAGTTTCAGGAAGGCGAGATCGTCGTTGATGGCATCGAGCTCGGGCCGAACTTGAAGCACGTCGACGCGGTGCGGCGCGAAGTCGGCATGGTGTTCCAGAGCTTCAACCTGTTTCCGCACCTCTCCGTGCTGGACAATTGCACGCTGGCGCCGATCTGGGTGCGCAACATTCCCAAGAAGGACGCCGAGGCGGCGGCGATGAAGTTTCTGGAGCGGGTCAAGATCCCGCACCAGGCCAACAAGTTTCCGGGACAGATGTCCGGCGGTCAGCAGCAGCGCGTCGCGATCGCCCGCGCGCTGACGATGAACCCGAAGGTGATGCTGTTCGACGAGCCGACCTCGGCGCTCGACCCCGAAATGGTCAAGGAGGTGCTGGACACCATGGTCGACCTCGCCGAGGAGGGCATGACCATGCTGGTGGTCACCCACGAGATGGGCTTTGCCCGCGAGGTCGCCAACCGCGTGGTATTCATGGACGCGGGCCAGATCATCGAAGCCAACACGCCCAAAGAGTTCTTCGCGGCCCCGCAGCACGCTCGCACCAAACTGTTTCTGAGCCAGATCCTGCGCTGAGCACCAGCAATCCGGTGGTGCCGCGGGTCTAACCGGCCCGCCAGCTTGGCACCATGCGAATCGGCCAGCCTCTTTTCGGGCTATCCTCCGGAGAGAGACTTTGCAGAGCAGCGCCGGCGCGCGCGCATTCCAGAACGCGCGATTGCAAAAGAAATTGAAGAAGCAGGCCGACGCGCTCATGTCCGCCGCGGTTCAGGCGCTCGGGCAGGGCCGACACGCGGAGGTCGAGACACTCTGCCGCCGGATTTTGACGGAGGTTCCGGATCATTTCGACGCCGCGCACCTGCTCGGCCTGCGCGCGTATGATGGCGGGCGGCTCGAGGAGGCGCAACAATTGCTCGAGCGCGCGACGGCGCTCGATCCGCGTTCGCCCGATGCCCATGGTAATCTCGGGGCAGTGTATTTCACCCTCCAGAAGTTTCAGGACGCTCGCGCATGCCAGGAGAAGGCGATTGCGCTGAAGCCGAATTCTCCGATCGCCTTGACCAATCTCGGCAATACGCTGCTGCACATGGGCCTCGCCGAGCAGGCTATCGAGCTGCACGATCGCGCTATCAGGCTGAAGCCGGACTATGCCGATGCATTTTGCAATCGGGGCATGGCGGAGCTGATCGAAGGCCAGTTCCAGCGCGCCAAGGGCAGTTTCGATCGCGCCCTCGCTTTTCAGCCGCGCCACGCGGAAGCGATCGCGGGCAAGGGCATGGTATGCATCGAGCTCCGGCACTACGAAGAGGCGGCCGCAGCGATCGCGGCAGGGCTCGCGATCAAGCCGGATTCACCGAAGATTCTGGCGCAGCGCGGACGGCTCAATCTCGATCTGTCGCGGCTGGAGCAGGCGCTCGCGGACTTCGATGCGGCACTGGCGCTTTCACCAAGGCTCGAAGTCGCCTTGCAGGGAAAGGCGCAAGTCAACATTCTCAAGGGCAACACGGCCGAGGCGATTGCGGCGGTCAAGACATTGCTCGAGGAAAGTCCGCGGTCCGACATCGGAATTGCGCTTCTGGCTTCCTGCTATGCCAGTCAGGGAGACATCGCGACGGCGCTCGAACATCTCGATGCGGGGTTGGCAATTGCGCCTGATTATGCGGACTTGATCGGGCGCAAGATATTCTTTCTGGATTATCTCCCCGAGGCGGATTTTGCAGTCCAGCAGGCTGCGCGAAAACATTGGTGGAAAGCGATCGGCGCCAAATTACCGCAAAGGGCGTTGTCGCCCCGCACGTTCGATCCGGACAGGCGGATCTTGATCGGGTATGTCGCTTCCGAATTCAGGAACCACTCGGCAGCGTTCGCTCTGTTGCCGGTGCTGCGCCATCATGATCACGCCAGGTTTGAGATCGTCTGCTATTCGTGCTCGCCGGTACGGGATGAGATAACGGACGAATTCAAGTCGATGGCGGATGTCTGGGTCGACGCCTGGCAGATGTCGGACGACGAGTTGGCCGATCATATCCAGGCCGACAAGGTCGATATCCTGATCGACGTCTCCGGGCACACGACCGGCAACAGGCTCCACGTCTTCGCTCGCAAGCCGGCCCCGATCCAGGTCTCGGGGTTTGGTCACGCCACGGGCACGGGCCTTCAGACCATGGACTACGTGCTCGCGGATCCCGTCTTCATTCCGCAATCGGCGCGCCATCTGCTGGCTGAAAAGGTCTACGACCTGCCGTGCCTGATCACGATCGATCCTATTTTGGATGTGCCGCCTTCGGAGCCTCCCATGCTTCGCAACGGCCATGTCACCTTCGGCGTATTCAACCGCATCTACAAGATCTCGGACGAGGCCATCCGGGTCTGGTCGAAAGTGATGCGCGAGGTGAGGGGTTCGAAGATCATCATCAAGCATACCCTGCTTGACGATCCCATGCTGCGCGACAATTTGGTCGCGCGGTTCGTGGCACAGGGCATTGCCGAGAAGAATGTCACCTGCCTGGGCTCGTCGCCGCGCCACGAGCACCTGCGGGCGTTTGCGAACGTCGACATATCGCTCGACACGTTCCCGCAAAACGGCGGCGTCAGCACCTGGGAATCGCTCTATGCGGGCGTTCCGGTCGTGGCCAAGCTCGGCAACGGCGCCTCGTCGCGCGCCGGCGGGTCGATCGTGGCTGCTGTCGGTCTCGACGACTGGGTCGCCAAGGATGACGAGGGCTATGCCGCAATCGCCTGCAAATATGCGGCTCAGCCTGATTATCTGGCGAAGTTGCGCGCGGATTTGCCGGCCCGGATCGCAGCGTCCCCCGCCGGCAATGTCGAAATCTACGCGGCCAGGGTCGAAGCGGGTTACCGTCAGTTCTGGCGCGACTATTGTGCCGCGGCTGCCGAAGGCAGCGACGTTGCGTAAGGGACCAGCAATCCCGGGCCGCTGAGCCCCGGGAAATCCCGGGATACCACGGCACCAGCTGACCAGACGGCCGGGCTTGCGAATCAGTTAGACTCTGCCGCGGGCCATCTTCCGGAGAGACACCTTGCAGAGCAGCGGCGGCGGCGCGCGCGCGTTCCAGAACGCGCGATTGCAGAAGAAATTGATGAAGCAGGCGGACGCCGTCCTCTCCGCCGCGGCTACCGCCTATGGCCAGGGCCGATATGCCGAGACCGAAGCACTCTGCCGGGATATCCTGAAAGCGCTGCCGGATCATGTCGATGCGATGCATCTGCTCGGCATGTGCGCGCATGACGGCCGGCGGCTGGAGGAGGCGCAACAGCTGCTCGAGCGCGTGATTGCACTCGATCCGCGCTTGCACGATGCGCACAACAATCTCGCCACCGTGCATTTCGACCTCGGCAACTACGAGGCGGCGCGGCGGTGCCAGGAGAGGGCCATCGCGCTAAAGCCGAATTTTGCGGTCGCGCTGACCAACCTCGGCAACACGCTGATGCATCAGGGGGAGTACGAACAGGCGCTCGAGCTGCATGAGCGCGCCATCAAGATCAAGCCGGATTATGCCGATGCATTCTGCAATCGCGGCATGGTCGAAATTGTGCTTGGACAGACCATGCGCGCCAAGGAAAGCTTCGAGCGCGCCCTGCTGTTTCAACCCCGTCACGCCGAGGCCATCGTCGGCATCGGCATGGTCAGCATCGAGCTGCGGCACCACGACGAGGCGGCGGCCAAGCTTGCCATCGCGCTTGCGATCAAGCCCGGCTCGCCGAGGATCCTGGCGCAACGCGGGCGGCTCAGTTACGAACTGCAGCGCCTGGAGCCGGCGCTTGCGGATTTTGAGGCGGCGCTTGCGATCTCGCCCAAGCTCGAGCTGGCGCTGCGGGGCAAGGCCCAGACCTGCCTCGTCATGGGAAAAACCGCGCAGGCGATGGCAGCTGCAGCGGCCCTGATCGAGCAAAATCCGCGCTCCGAGATGGGGCTGGCGCTGATGGGCTTCTCGTATTCGAACCAGGGCGACATGGACGCCGCGATCGAATATCTCGATCGCGCGCTGGCGCTCCGGCCGGACTATGGGGATGCGATCAGAGGAAAGATCTTCCTGGAGGACTACCGCGCCGAGGCCGATTTCGTGGTCCAGCAGGCAGTGCGAAAATCCTGGTGGGACCAGATCGGCTCCAAGCAGCCGCGAAGGGAGCTGCCGAAGCGGCCGCTGGATCCGGAAAAGCGGATCGTGGTCGGCTATGTCGCTGCCGAATTCCGGCAGCACTCTGCGGGGCTCACGCTGCTGCCGGTGCTGCGCCATCATGATCACACCAGATTTGAAATCATCTGCTACTATTCCTGGCCGGGCGCGGACGAGTACACCGCCATGTTCAAATCATTGGCCGACGTCTGGGTCGATGCCTGGGGGCTTTCGGATGACGAGCTCGCCGATCGTATCCAGGCTGACAAAGTCGATATTCTGATCGACGTTTCGGGGCACACGACCGGAAACAGGCTGCTGGCTTTCGCTCGGAAGCCGGCCCCGATCCAGGCCACTGGCTTCGGACACGCGACAGGCACGGGCATGCCGACCATGGACTACGTGCTCGCGGATCCCATTTTCATTCCGCCATCGGTCCGGCATTTGTTTGCCGAGAAAATCCACGATCTGCCGTGCCTGATCACGATTGAACCCGTCTCGGATCTGCAGCCTTCAGAGCTGCCGATGCTCCGCAACGGCTATGTCACCTTCGGCGTGTTCAACCGCATCTACAAGATCTCGGATGATGCGATCCGTGTGTGGTCGCGCATCATGCGGGAGCTGCCGGGATCGAAGATCGTCCTCAAGCATGGTCTGCTCGACGATCCCCTGCTGCGCGATAGCCTGGTCGCGCGCTTCCTGGCGCAGGGCGTTACCGAGGAGAACATCACCTGCCTCGGCACCACCTCGCGCGACGACCACCTGGCGGCTTTCGCCCAGGTCGATATGTCCCTCGACACGTTCCCGCAAAATGGCGGCATCAGCACCTGGGAATCTCTCTACAAGGGCGTTCCCGTCGTGGCCAAGCTCGGCATCGGGGCCTCCTCGCGTGCCGGCGCCTCTATCGTGACTGCCGTCGGCCTCGGCGACTGGGTGGCCGAAGATGACGATGGCTATGTCGAGATCGCTCGCAGGTTTGCGTCACAGCCCGATTATCTGGCGAAATTGCGCGCGGATTTGCCGGCCCGGATCGCGGCTTCGCCCGCCGGCAATGTCGAGACCTACACGCGGGAGCTCGAAGCCGGTTACCGCCAGTTCTGGCGCGACTATTGTGCCGCTGCTGCGGATAACGACGGCGTTGCGTAAGCGAGGGTCGCGTCGAGCACCGGCATCTTCCGGAGATTGCCGGGCCGCCTAAACCGGCCGGCCCTGGCCGCGAATCAGCTAGAATCCTCCCGGGCATCCTCCGGAGAGAATCCTTGCAGAGCAGCGGCGGCCGGCGCGCGCGCGTTCCAGAACGCGCGGTTACAGAAAAAATTGAAGAAGCAGGCGGACGCGATCATTTCGACCGCGAATGCGGCCTATGGCCAGGGCCGGTATGCGGAGACCGAGACACTCTGCCGCCAGATCCTGAATGAACTTCCGGAGCATTTCGGCGCCTTGCATCTGCTTGGCTTGGGCGCGTTCGCGAGCCGACACTTCGAGGCCGCGAAACAGGCACTCAAATATGCCGTGACGGTCGACCCACGCTCAGCACAGGCTTTTTCCGATTTGGGAGCCACGCATTTCGCACTTGGGGAATATGAGGACGCGCGTACATCCCTGGAGCGGGCCATCGCGTTGAAGCCGAGCTTCCCCATGGCCTTGGCTAACCTCGGCAATACCTTGTTGCATCTAAACCGCGTCGAGCAAGCTATCGAACTGTACGATCGCGCGATCGGGCTGAAGCCCGATCATGCCGATGCGCTCTGCAATCGTGGCCTGGCAGAGCTCGCGCTGCGGCAGCTTGATCGCGCCAAACAGAGCTTCGAGCGCGCACTGTTGTTTCAGCCGCGAAACGTCGAGGCGCTCGTCGGCAAAGGTTTGGTCAATATCGAGCTCAAGAACTTCGACGAGGCTAAAGGCGCGCTGGAGGCGGCGCTCGCGATCAGGCCAGGCTCGGCAAAGATCCTGGCGAACCGTGGACGGCTCAATCTTGAGACGTCGAGATTGGAACAGGCGGCGGCGGATTTTGACGCGGCCCTTGCGCTTGCGCCCAAGCTCGAGGTGGCCTTGCAGGGGAAGGCACAAGTCGCGCTCGCCATGGGAAACACGGCGCAAGCGATTATGGCCTGCACCATGTTGCTGGAGGAATATCCACGCTCCGCGATCGCGATGGCGCTGTTGAGCGCTTGTTTTGCCAACCAGGGAGAGATCGCATCGGCGATCGAGCTACTCGATGCGGCGCTGGCCATTGTACCGGATGCCTCCTTGATCGGGCGGAAGATATTCTTCCTCGACTATCTCTCCGACGCCGATTTCGCGGTTCAGCAGGCCGCACGAAAGCAGTGGTGGGACGCGATCGGCGCGAAGTTGCCGCGAAGGGCTCTTGCCCCCCGGCAGCTTGATCCCGACAGGCGGATCGTGGTTGGCTATGTTGCTGCCGAGTTTTGGCATCACTCGGCAGCGTTCGCTCTGTTACCGGTGCTGCGCCATCATGATCACGCCAGGTTCGAGATCGTCTGCTATTCGTGCTCGCCGGTAAGAGATGAGATGACCGCCGCATTCCGGTCCTCGGCGGATGTCTGGGTCGACGCCTGGCAGATGTCGGATGACGAGTTGGCCGATCGTATCCAGGCCGACAAGGTCGATATCCTGATCGACGTGTCCGGGCACACGACCGGCAACAGGCTCCATGTCTTCGCTCGCAAGCCGGCCCCGATCCAGGTCTCCGGGTTCGGTCACGCCACGGGCACGGGCCTTCAGACCATGGACTACGTGCTCGCGGATCCCGTCTTCATTCCGCAATCGGCGCGCCATCTGCTGGCTGAAAAGGTCTACGACCTGCCGTGCCTGATCACGATCGATCCTATTTTGGATGTGCCGCCTTCGGAGCCGCCGATGCTCCGCAACGGCCATGTCACCTTTGGGGTGTTCAACCGCATCTACAAGATCTCGGACGAAGCCATCCGAGTCTGGTCTAGAGTGATGCGCGAGGTGACGGGTTCGAAGATCATCATCAAGCATACCCTGCTCGACGATCCCATGCTGCGCGACAATTTGGTCGCGCGGTTCGTGGCACAGGGCGTTGCCGAGGAGAATGTCACCTGCCTGGGCTCGTCGCCGCGCCACGAGCACCTGCGGGCGTTTGCGAACGTCGACATATCGCTCGACACGTTCCCGCAAAACGGCGGCGTCAGCACCTGGGAATCGCTCTATGCGGGCGTTCCGGTCGTGGCCAAGCTCGGCAACGGCGCCTCATCGCGCGCCGGCGGGTCGATCGTGGCTGCGGTCGGCCTCGACGACTGGGTCGCCGCGGACGACGAGGGCTATGCCGCGATCGCCTGCAAATCTGCGTCACAGCCTGATTACCTGGCGAAGTTGCGTGCGGAGTTGCCCGCCCGGATTGCAGCGTCCCCCGCCGGCAATGTCGAAACCTACACGGCCAGGCTCGAGGCGGGTTACCGAAAGTTCTGGCGCGACTATTGTGCTGCGGCCTCGGAAGGCGGCGAGGGCGCCTGACCATGCCGGGTGGGGCGAAGCCTCGAATTGCGCCGGCCACCTTAGTCCTCCGGAAACCATGCGGCGCTGCGCGACTGTGCCGGTTCATGGCTCCGAAAGCAATCTCTGGGCATGTGGCGCCAAAAAGGGTGCGCCAATGCTCGGTTTCGTCTTCGGCCTGAACGCCCGGCTCGGGCGACTGCATTTCTTCCTCGCCACGGTCGCGCTTGCGATCGTGATGACGGCGATCTGCTTTGCAATCGCAATGGCCGTGCTGAACAACACCTCGCCCGGCGCGATCCGACCCGAAGACCTCACCAAGAGCTGGGCGATGATCGCCGCGATCGTGTTCTTCGGAGTTGCGACCTTCACGCTGCAATCCATGCGCATCCGCGACATCGGCTGGGATCCGGTCTGCGTGGTGCCTGCCTGGTTCGCGCTCATGATCGTCGACTATGTCGTCGCGGGCCGGTTTCCGGCCTGGGCGATCGGGCAGGAGCACCAGGCAACGGCGGTCGGCGCGCTCGTCAACCTCGCGCTGATGCTCGCGCTTATGTTCTGGCCGAGCGGCGACAGCGAGGGCTCCTACGGCGCTCCCCTCCCGCCGCGCACACGCGCGAACAAGCCTTCGCTGTCGAACGAGCGCCTCGCGCGGGTGTCGCAGGGATCGTCGCGGCCGACTTGGGGCTAGACGAACGGCAGCTTGATGTTGCTGCGCTTCTCCAGCCATTCCGGCACCGGAAGGCTCTTGGCGCGCATGAAGTCCGCATTGAACAGCTTCGACTGGTAACGGCTGCCGGAATCGCAAAGCACGGTGACGATCGTCTTGCCGGGCCCGAGCTGTTTCGCGAGACGCATCGCGCCGGCAACGTTGATGCCGGTCGAGCCGCCGAGGCACAGGCCTTCGTGCTGGAGCAGTTCGTAGATCACCGTGACTGCTTCCGCATCGGGAATGAGATAGGCGTCATCGACCTTTGCGCTCTCGACGATTGCGGTCGCCCGGTTGAGGCCGATGCCCTCGGTGATCGAGCCGCCCGGCGTCGCCTTGGCATCGCCCGTTCTGAAATATTCATACATGCCGGCGCCGTGCGGGTCGGCGCAGGCGATCCTGACGTCCTTGCTCTTCTCTTTCAGGAAGCGGCTGGTGCCCGCGAGCGTGCCGCCGCTGCCGACGGAGCAGACGAAACCGTCGATCTTGCCGCCGGTCTGCTCCCAGATCTCAGGACCTGTGGACTCGTAATGCGCCTTCGCATTGTCGAGGTTGTTCCACTGGTCGGCGAACAGCACGCCGTTCGGCTCCGTCTTGCGCAGCTCGTCAGCAAGACGGCGGCCGACATGCTGGTAGTTGTTCGGATTGGAATAGGGCAGGGCCGGCGATTCCAGCAGCTCGGCGCCGCACAGCTTCAGAAAATCCTTCTTCTCCTGGCTCTGCGTCTCCGGGATCACGATCAGCGTGCGGTAACCGCGCGCGCTGGCCACGACCGCAAGGCCGATGCCGGTATTGCCGGCGGTCGATTCCACGACGAGACCGCCGGGCTTGAGCTCGCCGCGCTTCTCGGCCTCCAGAATCATCCATTTGCCGGCGCGATCCTTCACCGACTGGCCGGGATTCATGAACTCGGCCTTGCCCAGGATGGTGCAGCCGGTCAGTTCGGAAGCGCGCTTGAGCTTGATCAGCGGGGTGTTGCCGATGGCTTCGACAACGTCGTTGTTGATGGTCATGTCTGGGCAAATCACTGGCAAAGGGGTTGATCAGGTTGGCCAGAACCTAGTGCTTGGGAGGCGAAAGGGGAAGGCTTTTGCGCTGCGGCGAAACCGGCGGAAGTGCCCGTCGAAGCAGTGAAATTCTTGCGAGGAGCGATGGCCGATGATGCTGGGCTACGCGGCGCGACAACGGTAGGAAGATCGGGTCGGCCTCTGCCGAAACATGGAAGATTACGGCTGTCGTCAGCGCACTCGCGACACGCCTGGATACCCTGCAGACATATCGGCACGACGAATGCCTATTGATTTTCGACGCTAAACGACCTCGTGGACCGGCTCGGCCCGGCTTCGCGACCAGCTCTGAAGCCGGATTGCGAGCGGTACGGACGAATTCAAGCCACTCGCGTTGGTGTGGCGGCAATATCACATGAAATGTTGGTAAGCTTGAATGCGCTTCGGAACGGCTTCGAGATTCAAGAACGCACTGCAGGACAGTGACTTTTTGCAATTTTTTCGCCGTGGGATCGTCGCACTTTGGCGGCCATCTCGCAACTGCGGGACTGTCCCGCTGTTCCGCACCCGGCTAGTATGGCCGTTAGGTTCCGCAGAAAGCATCACCTTGTGAACGAGTTGTCCAAAGCCCCCCGACTGTGCCGCCGCGAATCGGTTACTCCGGCAGCGCGGTGGCGGCTCGATCTGCCCGGCGGGGGGTGTGTGTGACACAGAATGTTCCTGCGATCGCTGTGCGGCGGTCTCCAGGCGCCACGTCCCGGACGCGACGTGCGGCGCGCTGGCTTGCGGTCGCTTGCCTCGCCGCCGGTTCGGGCGCGTGCGTGCTGACACAGGATCTTCCTGATCCCGCACTCGACGTTCCCACGCAGTACAAATACGCGGGCAAGGCGGATGCGCCGCCGTCGCTGGATTGGTGGCGCAGCTTCCGCTCGGCGGAGCTGACACAGCTGATGGAGGAGGCGCAGACCGTCAATCTCGACATCGCCGCCGCCGTGTCGCGTATCGTCCAGGCCGACGCCCAGGCGCGGCAGGCAGGTGCGGCGCTGCTGCCGAGCCTCTCCGGCACGGGGCAGGAGGCCTATTCGCGCACCTCGGGCTCCTCCGCCTCGGGGCTCACCAATGGCGGCCGTGAGGTCGTCAACTACCAGGCTTCGCTGAGCGCGAGCTACCAGCTCGATTTCTGGGGCCAGAACCGAGACGCCCTGCAAACAGCCGAAGAAACGGCCAATGCCAACCGCTTCGATCGCGACGTCGTTGGGCTGACGACGCTTGCCGGCGTCGCCAACGCCTATTTCCAGGTGCTGGCCTCGCAGGATCGCATCCGGACCTCACAGCGGAACATCGCGAGCGCACAGCGCATCCTCGATGCCGTCAGGGAACGGCGCAAGGCCGGCACCGGCACCGACCTCGACGTCGCCCAGCAGGAGAGCGTGCTCGCAAACCAGAAAGCACTGGTGCCGCCGCTGCGCCAGACGCTCGACCAGAACGTCAATGCGCTTGCAGTCCTGGTGTCGCGGCCGCCGGAGAGCGTGCGCGTGCTCGGCGGCTCGCTGAACCGGATCGCTATACCCCGCGTGACGCCCGGCCTGCCGTCGGAGCTCCTGACGCAGCGGCCCGACATTCGCCGGCAGGAGGCCCAGCTCGCCTCCGCCACCGCGAATATCGGCAATGCCCGCGCGCAATTCTTCCCGACCATCCAGCTCACCGGCAATGGCGGCTATCAGAGCTCGGCCCTGGTCTCGCTGTTCCAGCCGCATGCGGCCTTCTTCCAGCTCGTCGGCAGCGCGACGCAGCCGATCTTCGACGGTGGCAAGATCCTCGGCAATTTCGAATTTGCCAAGGCGCGGCAGGACGAATTGCTGCAGACCTACCGCAAGACCATCATCCAGTCGTTTGCCGACGTCGACAATGCGCTGTTCTCGATCAAGCAGACCACGATCAAGCTGCAATTGCAGCGTGATGTCCTGACCGCCTCGCGCCGCGCCTTCGATCTCTCCGAGCAGCAATTGCGCGCCGGCACCGCCGACATCGTCACCGTGCTCAACACCCAACTGACCCTGTTCCAGGCGGAAGACGCGCTGTCACAGGCGCAACTTGCCCGCCTTCTTGCTATCGTCAGCCTGTATCAGGCGCTCGGCGGCGGCTGGGAGCCGAGGATGGAGAAACCGGTCAATGCTCTTTAAGCCGGATACCAAGCAAGGCGCGAAGGAGGGGAAGGCGAAGACGTCGCGCGGGCGCGGCTTCGTCATGACCCTGATCACGCTGGCGATCCTCAGTGGGCTCGGCTACTACGGCTGGACCACCTGGCATCAGCAGCCGCAGCAGGCGAACGGCCGCAATCAGCGGCCCGACCTGCCGGTGCCGGTGCTGGCGGCGACGCCCCGCACCCAGGACGTTCCCGTCTATCTCGACGGCGTCGGCGCGATCCGCGCACTCAACACCGTGACCGTCCGCTCGCAGGTCGACGGCAAGCTGATCGCGGTCAATTTCACCGAAGGACAGGACGTCAAGAAGGGTGACGTGGTCGGTGAGATCGACCCGGCGCTCTATCAGGCGACGTACGATCAGGCCGTCGCCAAGAAGGCGCAGGACCAGGCCCAGCTCGCCAACCAGCGTATCGACCTCACGCGCTACGAGCAGCTCGCCGCATCCAATGCCGGATCCAAGCAGCAGGCCGACACCCAGCGTGCGCTGGTCGCGCAGACGGAGGCGCTGGTCAAGGCCGATCAGGCCGCGATCGACAATGCGGCGGCGACGCTGAGCTACACCAAGATCGTGGCGCCGATCTCGGGCCGCGCCGGCCTGCGCCAGGTCGATCAGGGCAACATCATCCATGCTTCCGACACCACCGGTCTCGTGGTGATCACGCAATTGCAGCCGATCGCGGTGTGGTTCAGCCTGCCGCAGCAGCAGATCATGCGGGTCAACGCCGCGGCGGCGAAGGGCGCGCTCGCGGTCGACGTGTTCGGCAATGACGGCCTCACCGTAATCGACACCGGCAAGCTCACCGGCATCGACAACCAGGTGGACCAGACCACGGGAACGCTCAGGCTCAAGGCCGAATTCCCCAACGCCAATTACCAGCTCTGGCCCGGCCAGTTCGTCAATGTCCGCCTCAAGGTCGAGACCTTGACGCAGGCGCTGGTGGTGCCGACCTCGGCCGTGCAGCGCGGACCGATCGGCACGTTCAGCTATGTCATCGGCGAGGACAACGTGGTTGCGGCCAAGCCGGTGACGGTGACGCAGCAGAACGAGCATGACGCCGTGATCGCCAGCGGCCTCTCGGCGACGGACAAGGTCGTGACGACGGGCTTTGCCAATCTGTCCGATGGCTCCAAGGTGGTCATCGGCCGCGACGACCAGACGCCGTCGGCCGATCTCGCGCCGCGCAAGCGCTCGCGCGGGCCGGATGGTCAGAAGAAGGATGGCGCCAAAGACGGCCAGAAGGACGGGCAAGATAAGGACGGCGAGTTCCGCGCCAAGCGCAAGAGCAGCGAAGGCGACCAGAAGGGCCAGACCGGACCGGCACCAGGGCCTCCGTCAAGTCCTGGAGCATCGGGAAGTGGAGCTAAGCAGCCATGATCCCGACAACAGCCGCCTGAGCGGCAGGCGCATCCCATGGGCGTCTCCGAACCCTTCATCCGCCGTCCCATCGCGACCTCGTTGCTCGGCATCGCGCTTCTGATCGGCGGGCTGCTCGGCTATTTCGCGCTGCCGGTGTCCGCGCTGCCGCAGGTCGATTTCCCGACCGTGCAGGTGACGACGCAATTGCCCGGCGCGAGTCCCGACGTGATCGCCTCGCTGATCACCGCGCCGCTGGAGCGGCAACTCGGCCAGATCCCGTCGCTGTCGGCGATGAACTCGACGAGCTCGTTCGGCGTCAGCCAGATCTCGCTCCAGTTCGATCTCAACCGCGATATCGACGGCGCCACCCAGGACGTCCAGGCCGCGATCAACGCGGCGGCCGGCGTGCTGCCCAAGACGCTGCCTTATCCGCCGACCTACGCCAAGGTGAACCCGGCCGATGCGCCGGTGATGACGTTGGCGCTGCGCTCCGACACGATCTCGTTGCGGGCGATGAGCGACATCGCCGACACCCTTCTGGCGCAGCGGCTGAGCCAGATTTCCGGCGTCGGGCGCGTCTCTGTGCTCGGCGGACTGAAGCCAGCCGTCCGCATCCAGGCGGATCTCGCGCGGCTCGCTGCCTATGGCATCGCCATGGAAGACCTGCGCACCGCGATTGCCAATGCCAACGTGTCGGGGCCGAAAGGCTCGCTCGACGGCGCCCAGCAATCCTACATCATCGCCGCCAACGACCAGATCGCCGCCGCCGACGCCTACAAGCCTGTCATCATCGCCTACCGCAACGGCTCCCCCGTCACCATCGCCGACGTCGCGCAGATCGTCGATGGCCTCGAGAACGACCGCACCGGCGGCTGGTATCAAGGCTCGCCCGCCGTCATCATCGACATCCAGCGTCAGCCCGGCGCCAATGTGATCGACGTTGTCAGCCAGATCCGCGCGGAAATCCCCAAGGTCCAGCGCGCTATTCCGGCCGGTGTGAACCTCACCATCGTCTCCGACCGCACCGTCACCATCCGTGCCTCGGTCCGCGACGTGCAGTTCACGCTGATCCTGAGCGTCGTGCTCGTGACGCTTGTGGTGCTGCTGTTCCTGCGTTCGCTACGCGCCACGCTGATCGCCGGCGTGGCATTGCCGCTGTCGCTGATCACGAGCTTCGGCATCATGTATTTCGCCGGCTTCAGCCTCGACAATCTGTCGCTGATGGCGCTCACCATCGGCACCGGCTTCGTCGTCGACGACGCCATCGTGATGATCGAGAACATCGTCCGCCACATGGAAAACGGCGACAGCGCGATGGAGGCTTCGCTGAAGGGCGCCAGCGAGATCGGCTTCACCGTGATCTCGCTGACGGTGTCGCTGATTGCGGTGTTCATCCCGCTGTTGTTCATGTCGGGCCTTGTGGGCCGCATGTTCCGCGAATTCGCGCTGACGCTGACGATCGCGGTCGTGACCTCCGCCGTGGTGTCGCTGACGCTGACGCCGATGATGTGCTCGCGCCTGCTGAAGCATGCCCATGAAGAGCTGGCAGTGCCGGGACTTGCCGCGGTCAGCCGCTTCATCGACCGTACCGTCGGGTTCTATCACCGCACGCTGCTCTGGGTGCTGGAGCGCCAGCGCGCGACGCTGGTCGTGACCTTCGCCACGCTGATCGCCACCCTGGCGCTCTATGTCGTCGCACCAAAGGGCTTCCTGCCGCTGCAGGACACCGCCTCGATCACGGCGGTGACGGAGGCCGGTCCGGACGTGTCGTTCGCGGAGATGCAGAAGCGGCAGGCCGACGCGGCCGACGCCATCAAGGCCGACCCTGATGTAACAGGCGTGGTCTCGGTGATCGGTGCAGGCTCGGTCAATCCGACCACCAATGTCGGCCGTCTTGTCATGACGCTGAAACCTCGCGGCGAGCGGCGCGACGATGTCAGCGTCGTCATCACCCGGCTGAAGGAGCGGGTGGCCGCCATCCCCGGCATGACCGTCTACTTCCAGCCGGTGCAGGACGTGCAGATCTCGACCCAGTCGAGCCGCTCGCAATACCAGTACACACTGACCGGCACCGACGCCGCCCTGGTGTCGGAATGGGCGCGCAAGCTGGGGGCCGAGATGCGGCGCGATCCGCTGTTCCGCGACGTCTCCTCGGAGGCGCAGGAAGGCGGCCTGCGGGCGCAGCTCACGGTCGATCGCACCCGCGCCGGCCAGCTTGGCGTCAGCCTCCAGGGCATCACCGACACGCTCAACGACGCCTTCGCGCAGCGCCAGATCTCGACCATCTACGGCCAGGCCAACCAGTACCGCGTGGTGCTGGAAGCGCTGCCGATGTACCAGCGCGATCCCTCGATCCTGTCGAAGCTCTATCTGCCGGGCGCGGCGAGCGCGACCGCCGGCGCGCCCAACGCACAGGTGCCGCTCTCCGCCGTGGCGACGCTGACCCGCACCACCGCGCCGCTCGCGATTTCGCACCAGGCGCAATTCCCGTCGATCTCGCTCAGCTTCAACCTCGCGCCGGGCGCGGCGCTCGGCGACGCCGTCGAGGCCGTGAAGACCATCGAGACCCGGATCGAGATGCCCAACAGCATCGTCGGCGTCTATGCCGGCGACGCCGCCGAATTCGCCAAGGCGCTGGCGGGCCAGCCCTGGCTGCTGCTGGCCGCCGTGATCACGATCTACATCGTGCTCGGCGTGCTCTACGAGAGCTACATCCACCCGATCACGATCCTCTCGACGCTGCCCTCGGCCGGCGTCGGCGCGATCCTGGCGCTGATGCTGTGCGGGCAGGACCTCTCGGTGATCGGGTTGATCGGCATCATCCTGTTGATGGGCATCGTCAAGAAGAACGCGATCATGATGATCGACTTCGCGCTCGAGGCCGAGCGCGGGCAGGGGATGCCGGCGCAGGAGGCGATCGTGCAGGCCTGCCTGCTGCGCTTCCGCCCGATCATGATGACGACGCTGGCCGCGCTGTTCGGCGCGCTGCCGCTGGCGATCGAGAGCGGCACCGGCGCCGAGCTGCGCTTTCCGCTCGGCATCTCCATCATCGGCGGCCTGCTGCTCAGCCAATTGCTCACGCTCTACACCACCCCGGTGATCTACCTCGCACTCGACCGCATCAACCGCCGCCTCGAGCAGGCGCTGCCGCCTGCGGAGTCCGGCGGGCCGCCGGTCGCGGGCGCAACCGAGGGGATGCAGTGATGGCATCGATCTCGGAGCCCTTCATCCGCCGCCCGGTCGCGACCACGCTGCTGTCGATCGGGTTGTTCCTGCTGGGTATCGTGGCCTACGAGTTCCTCCCGGTCGCCTCGGTCCCGAACATCGATTTTCCCGCAATCTTCGTCTCGGCGAGCCGGCCGGGGGCCGATCCGTCGGTGATGGCGGCGACGGTGGCGTCGCCGCTGGAGCGCCGGCTCGGCGAGATCGCGGGCATCAACCAGATCACCTCGACCTCGTCGCTCGGCGTCTCCAACATCCAGCTCCAGTTCGACATCGGCCGCAACATCGACAAGGCCGCGCGCGACGTGCAGGCCGCGATCAACGCCGCGCTGGTCGATCTGCCCAGCGATCTGCCGACGCTGCCGCGCTTCCGCAAGGCCAATACCGCAGGCGCGCCGGTCTTCGTGCTGGCGCTGACCTCGAAGACCCTTGCTGCGAGCGCGATCTACGACGTGGCCGACACCGTGCTGGCCCAGCGCATCTCGCAGGTGCCGGGCGTCGGCAACGTGACGATCAGCGGCGCGGACCAACCGGCGGTACGCATTCAGCTCAATCCCGTGGCGCTGTCCAACGCCGGCATCGCCACCGACGACGTGCGGACTGCGATCATCAGCGCCAACCCGCTCGGTCCGGTCGGCATCTTCAACGGCGAGCGCCAGAGCGAAACGCTGTCGCTCAACAGGCAGATGCGCACGGCGAAAGAGTTCCGCGATATCGTCATCAAAAGCTCGAACGGCAATTTCGTCCGGCTGGCCGACGTCGCCGACATCGAGGACTCCGTCCGTAACGCCCGTTCCATCGCCTGGTTCAACAAGCAGCCGGCGGTGCTGATCCAGATCACCAAGCAGGGCGATGCCAATGTCATCGACACCGTGGACAGGGTCAAGGCGCTGATCCCGGACCTGAAGCAGTGGATTCCGGCCGGCGTGGATGTTTCCACCCTGGTCGACCGCACCAGCACGATCCGCGCCAGCGTGCTGGACATGCAATGGACGCTGCTGGCGACCGCCATTCTCGTGATGGTCGTCGTGTTCGTATTCCTGCGACGGCTCACGCCGACGATCGCGGCCGGAATCTCCGTGCCGCTGGCGCTGGCCGGGACCTGCGCCGGCATGTGGGTGGCGGGCTTCTCGATCGACAATCTGTCGCTGATGGCGCTGGCGATCTCGGTCGGCTTCGTGGTCGACGACGCCATCGTCATGATCGAGAACATGTACCGCAATCTCGAGCACGGCATGCGGCCGCTCCAGGCGGCGCTCGAAGGCGCCCGGCAGATCGGCTTCACCGTGGTGTCGATCAGCCTGTCGCTGATCGCCGCCTTCACGCCCTTGATCTTCATGGACGGCATCGTCGGCCGTCTGCTGCGCGAATTCTCGTTGACGCTGACCTTCGCGATCCTGGTCTCGACGCTGGTGTCGCTGACGGTCACGCCGATGATCTGCGCCCACTATATCAGGCAGACCACGTCGGGATCCGCCACGCTGTTCGATCGCGTCATCGAGGGCTCGCTGACCCGCGTCGTCGCCTTCTACACCCGCACCCTGCGCACCGTGCTGGAGTTTCCACTGCTGACGCTTTTGGTGTTCTTTGCCACCATCGGCCTCACCGTGGTGCTCTACATCAAGGTCCCCAAGGGCTATTTCCCGACCGACGATTCCGGTTTCGTCATCGGGGCGACGCGCGCCTCGGCCGACATCTCGTTCCAGTCGATGCTGAGCCTCCAGCAGCGGCTCGCCGATATCGTGATGCAGGATCCGGCGGTGGCCGGCATCGGCTCGATGGTGGGCGGCGGCGGGGGCCCGGGCGCTCCGACCTCGAACCGCGGCACCATGTTCATCAGCCTGAAGCCGCCGGAGGAGCGCGACCACGTCTCGACCCAGGTGGTGATCGACCGTCTCAGGCGGGCGTTGTACCCGGTGCCCGGCATCCGCCTGTTCATGTTCGCTGCCCAGGATGTGCGCGCCGGCGGACGGCAGAGCGATTCCGACTACCAGTACACGCTAACCAGCACCGACCTCGGCCTGTTGCAGAAGTGGGCGCCGATCGTGGCCAAGCGCATGGAGAGCGTCGAAGGCATCACCGACGTATCGAGCGATCGCGACCCCGGCGGGCTTCAACTGACCTTGTCGATCGACCGCCAGAAGGCCTCGGCGCTCGGCGTCCGCGTCCAGGATATCGACAACGCGCTCAACAACGCGTTCTCGCAGAGGCAGATCGGGATCATCTACACCCAGCGCAACCAGTACATGACCGTGCTGGAGATCGACCCCAAATTCCAGGTCGACCCGTCCAACCTCGAACGCATCTATGTCGCCGGCGCGGGCGACGCGCAGGTGCCGCTGTCGGCCGTGGTGCATGCGACGCGCGGGCTGGCCGCGCTCGCGGTCTATCATTCGCAGTCGTTCCCCTCGACCACCGTGTCGTTCAACCTGTTGCCGGACGTGCAGATCCAGGCTGCAACGCAGAACATCCAGCGCGCCGTCGAGGAACTGCACATGCCGGAGGGCATTCGCGGCAGTTTTGACGGCAATGCCGGGGACTTCGCCAAGACCAGCGGCCGCCAGCCGCTCCTGATCCTCGGCGCGCTGGTGGCGATGTATATCGTGCTCGGCGTGCTTTATGAGAGCCTCGCCCATCCGCTCACGATCATCTCGACGCTGCCCTCGGCGGGGCTCGGCGCGCTGCTGGCCTTGCAGCTCACTAACACGCCGCTGACGGTGATCGCCTTCGTCGGCATCATCCTGTTGATCGGGATCGTCAAGAAGAACGGCATCATGATGGTGGATTTCGCGCTCGATGCCGAGCGCCAGCGCGGGCTGTCGTCGGCGGAGGCGATCTTCGAGGCCTGCCAGGCGCGCTTCCGGCCGATCCTGATGACGACGATGGCGGCGCTGTTCGCCGGCATTCCGCTGGTGGTCGCGACCGGGCCCGGCACGGAGCTCCGTCGACCTCTCGGCATCACCATCATCGGCGGGCTGTTCGTGTCGCAGATCCTGACGCTCTACACCACGCCCGTGATCTACCTGCTGATCGACCGCCTGCGCCGACGCCGCGAGCCGCGCCCGGTGCCTGCGCCGGCGGAATAGGCGGGTTGTTGAACCGCCTTGCAGAGCGTATAGCGGCGACCATGTCGAACCCCACCGCCGCCGCGCCGGCCGATCCGATCCCCGAATGCCCGCACTGCCAGAAGCCGATGCCGCTGTGCATCTGCGACAGCGTCACGCCGCTTAAAAACCGCCTTGGACTCCTGATCCTTCAGCATCCGCAGGAACAGGACAGGGCGCTCGGCACCGCCCGGCTGCTTGCGAAGCATTTCGCCGGTGCCACGCTGCGGGTCGGCCTGTCCTGGCCGAGCCTGTCCAAGGCGCTGGGGCAGCCGATCGAGAACGCCTCGCACTGGGCTGTGCTCTATCTCGGCTCGGCGCACGCCGCCGACCTCGAGGCCGAGGGCGAAATCCTGGCCCTCAACCGCAAGGGCGAGGTCGCGGACAACCAGCGCGCGCGCCTCGGCAAGCTCGAAGGTGTGGTGCTGCTCGACGGCACCTGGAGCCAAGCCAAGGCCCTCTGGTGGCGCAACCCCTGGATGCTGAAATGCCAGCGCGTCATCCTCAACCCGGCCGCGCCATCGCGCTACGGGCGCCTGCGCAAGGAGCCTCGGAAGGACGGACTGTCGACCATCGAGGCCGCAGCGACGATCCTCTCCACTCTGGAGAAGCGCCCGGACATCGCTGAGACGCTGAATGCCTGTTTCGAACGGATGTTAACCCGCTACCGTGAGGTTCAGACCGAGATGCCCGAATTGGCGCCAAAGCCGCCGGTCAAGGACCGCCGGCGCGGTGTCCGGCGGGGCAAGCGAGCCTGAGTCCGGTCCGGATCATCCGTACGGCCGATTGTCCCGCGAGAGGCGGGCGGATAGAGACCATCGGCCAACAGGCCGCGATCTGCTATCCTGTCGCACCATCGGAACGCCGGAAACGGAAGGGGCCGTCGCATTCAGCTTGCAGCCAAGGAGATCCTTGCCCAGGCGGCGCGGTTCGATCGTTGGGGCACGCTTGCCCTGATGGACATTTCGCTGCGCTACCGGCGCACCGTGATCGGCCCGCTCTGGATCACCCTGACGCTCGCTGCGACCATTGCCAGCGTCGGCACGGTCTATGCGGCACTGTTCAGGCAGGACATCGCGAGCTTTCTGCCGCCCTTTGCCGTCGGCCTGATCGTCTGGACGCTGATCGCGACGACGCTCCAGGAAGGTTCCAACATCTTCGTGGCATCAGGCCATCTGATCAAGGCCGTGCCGGCGCCGCTGATCGTGCATGTGCTCCAGATGATCGCGCGCAACGTCCTCATCTTTGCGCATCATCTGGTGATCGTCGTCCTGCTCTATGTCGTGATGCCGTGGCCGCTGCATGGGAGCATGCTGCTCGTGGTACCGGGCTTCGCGATCCTGCTCACTGTGCTACTGGGCGGCTCGGTTGCGCTCGGCATGCTCTGCGCGCGGTTTCGTGACATCGGCTCGGCGATCGTCAGCGGCCTGCAATTCGTATTCTTCCTGACGCCGATCATCTGGACCGAGGACACCGTACGCGGCACCGCGTTTTATTGGCTGATCCGCGCCAATCCGATCGCGACGCTGCTCGATCTGGTGCGCAGGCCGCTATTGTCGCAGCCGACCGATACGGCGCAATGGCTGCTCGGGATCATCTATGCGACCGTCGTCGCCGTCATCAGCCTCGGCTGCTACGCAAAATACCGCCATCGCGTGGCCTATTGGCTGTGAGGCGCGAGATATGACCCGCGCAGCTCATATCGCGCTTCGCAACGTCTCGGTGAGGTTTCCGGTGCTGTCGTTCCGAGACCGCTCGCTGCGCAGCCGGTTTGTCAGCGCGGTGACACTGCGGCGGAACACGGCGACCCCGCACATCATCTCCGCGTTGAACGACGTCAGCCTCGACATCCGTGCCGGCGACCGCGTCGCCATCATCGGCGCCAATGGCGCCGGCAAGACCACGCTGCTGCGGGTCCTCGCCGGCATCTACCATCCGACGTCGGGCAGCGTGGACGTGCTGGGCCGCTGCCTGCCGCTGTTCGATCTCTCGGCCGGATTCGACGAGGAGGCGACCGGCTATGAGAACATCGTGCGGCGTGGTCTCGTGATCGGCGCACGGCGCTCGGAGATCGACGCCAAGCGCGCGGAGATCGCCGCGTTCACCGAGCTCGGCGACCGGCTCGACCTGCCGCTGCGCACCTATTCCAGCGGCATGATGCTGCGCCTGATCTTTGCGGTCGCAACCGCCGTCGAGGGCGAGATCGTGCTGCTCGACGAATGGATCGGCGTCGGCGACCAGCAGTTCCGCAAGAAGGCGCGGCAGCGGCTCAACGAGATCGTCGTGCGCGCCGGCATTCTGGTGCTCGCCTCGCACGACATCGAGCTGATCAAGAGCAGCTGCAACCGCGCGATCCTGCTGGAGGAGGGGCGGATCGTGGCGGCCGGCGCAACCGATGAGATTCTCGGCCAATATCTCGGCGGCGCGAAGGCGTAGCTGCCCGGTCGGGGTTGCCTAAACCCGTGATCCCCTATATTGCTCCGCCCTCGTTGGGGCCACGTGGCGGAGTGGTTACGCGCCGGTCTGCAAAACCGTTTACTCGGGTTCGAGTCCCGACGTGGCCTCCATCACAACCTCCTGATATCTCAGCAATATTCGATCGCATCGCGGCTGCCATCAGCCTGCGGCGGCAATGCGTGGTGGCCGCGCACACCGGGTTTGCCCGGGGCCCGGCGGAAACCCGCCATTCAGCCTGCTGGCATAGTCTTCGCATCTGCGAAGTGATGCATCCCAACGATCGAGCGCTGGAGAGCACGTGAGCGAAATCGTCCGATTTGTCCCTAAATCCGAGCTGGAGCGGGCTCGCCTCATTCGCGAGGCCCGCGCGATCTATGACAGCATCTTTCCGCCGGCCGCACCCGACCAGGCGCCGCAGGACGGCGGAGAGCGCGTCAAGACCTGATCGCGGGCACGCCGAATCTCGCGGCGTAGGGCCCATAGCAAAACGCCCGCAGAGCGCGGGCGCATCGGCTCACGGTGAAATTGGCCTTAGCAGGCCGCGTACCAGCCGTCCGGAAACGGCAGCAGGGGCCAGGCGCCCTCGTTGTCATTGGCGGCCTTCGGTTTCGCGGAGGCGTTGGGCTTCGCGTAATAGGTCCACGAGCGCGGCACGAAATCCTCCCCCGGCACGAACGCCAGATCGTCATGGACCATGGCGTCCTGGACGGCATCCAGCAGCAAGTTGAATTCGGCTTCGCTCATCACACCCTCCGGACCGCGGATGGCGCAATGTCGCAAAGCCGATTTGTTTCCCGGTTGAGCCGATCGTTCGCATTTTAACGATCGGCCAATCGGGTCCCGATTGGTTAGCGATTGATGAAATCCCGTTGGGAAACTTAGGTTCCTGCCGGGTGCCCCCAGTGTGAAGGAGGTCACATCTTCGGCTGTTTATTTCTCCTATCCCTTCGCCCACCGGCCAAAACAGGCCGGCGGGCAAGGCAGACGGGAGACTGGTCATGAAGGCGAGGTTCTTGCGGTTTGCGGGTGTGAAAAGCCGGGCGCGTCGCGCCTCGACGGTCGGGCTGTTCCTGACGCTGTTTGCCTCCGCCGCCCATGCGCAGCAGGGAACGCCCGAGCAGCGCCGGGCCTGTACCCCCGACGTCTACCGGCTCTGCGCCGGCGAAATCCCCAACGTTCGCGCCATCACGGCCTGCCTGCGCCGTAACAGGCCAAGCTTGAGTGAGGCTTGCCGCGCCGTGTTCGATCAGGCCGGCGGCTGACATACCGGCCCTGTGGGTTTGTGCGCAGCAAGTGGCTCGCGCGCGCTCGCGAATCCGGCATAGTCGGCCTGTGGATAGGCTGTGGGTATGCTGCGGACAGGCTGTGGGAAGGCAGTGATGTGCTTCGGACGCCGCCCGCAGATGCGTCCTTCGATTGTCATATCTCTGTCAAATGACCTCACCGAATGATTCGCTGATCGCGCAGATCGCGGCGTAGCGCAGGATCATACGGTTCTTCCGAATTCGGAATTGCGCGCTGCGGCGTCCGCATTCACGAACAGTTTTTGTGCAGCCGCCTGCCCAAATGGCGGGCTCCTTCCATCCAATTTTTTGTACGCCCGCGGACAAGCTTTCCGGTCCGCTCTCCTCCTAGGCTCGCTTCCGCGATCTGGAACATGGCCATTGCCATGACAATTCGAAGGAGCTGGAGATGGAGAGACCGGTATTGCCCCAGGCGCGGGGGAACGCGCGTGCATCGCTGTCTTGGCGCAAGGCCGCGCTCGGCGCCGCGGTCACTTTCGGCGCGCTGGCAGCTGCGCCCCTGAGCGCGCAGGCTGCGGCGCCTGCGGCCTGCGCTGCGCTCCAGGACAAATATCCGGACTGGAAGGGCAAGACCCTCGTCAACGCCATCAACCCGCACACGCCGGGCTACGAGACCATCGATCCGAAGGATCCGAGCAAATATATCGGCTTCGACATCGATCTCGGCGAAGCCATCGGCGAATGCCTCGGCTTCAAGCTGACCTACAAGCCGGTGACGTTCGCGGCGCTCCTGACCACGTTGGCCGCGGGACAAGCCGACATCGTGATTTCCGATATCTACGCCACCAAGGAGCGCGCCAAGGCCGCCGACTTCATCACCTATTCGAAAGTGTTCGACGGCGTGCTGGTGGCCAAGGGCAATCCGAAGGGCATCAACGGCATCAACATGTCGATGTGCGGCGCCGCTGCCGCTGAAAACACGGGCTATATGTCGAGGTGCCCCTGATCCAGGCGCTGATGCCCGAGTGCAAGAAGGCGGGCAAGGCCGAGCCCACCGTCCAGCTCTACGACAATAACGCCAACTGCATCCAGGCGATCCTCGCCGGTCGTGCCGACACCTATGTCAACGATGTCAACACCGTCGACAGCGCCGTCAAGGCCTATCCGGACAAGCTGGAGAAGGCGACAGCGGTGACGATCCCGTATTCGGTCGGCATCGCCGTTCCCAAGGACAAGCCGAAATTCCGCGACGCCGTGCTCGCAGCCCTGATCGAGGTCCAGAAGGCCGGCACGCATATGGAGCTTCTGAAGAAGCATGGGCTCGACGTGAACAACTTCAAGGAGCCTGACATTCTGACGGCCGACTGATGTCGCTGTTCCTCCATTACCTGAACATGCCGTATCTGCTCGAGGGCATCGAGCTCACCCTGGAGGTGACTGCCCTCGGGCTCGGCGGCGGATTGATCCTCGGATTGATCCTCGCCGGCATGCAGCTTTCCCGCTTCTGGCTGCTGGCGGCGATCGCCAGGGCCTACACCGTGATCTTCCGCGGCACGCCGCTGATCCTGCAGATGGTGTTCGCCTACGACGCGTTGCCGCATATCGGCATCAAGCTGCCGGCGGTGCTGGCCGCCGGGCTTGCGCTGGCCTGCAACGAGGCGCCGTTCATCGCCGAGATGCTGCGTGCCGGCGTGCTCGGCGTCGATCGCGGGCAGGTGACGGCCGGCCAGGCGCTCGGCATGACGCCGCGGATCCTGATGTGGCGGGTGATCGCGCCCCAGGCGATCCGCACCATGATCCCGGCCTTCGGCAACGAGGCCGTGAGTGCGCTGAAGAATTCGTCGCTCGCCTCCGTGGTCGCGGTCCAGGAGCTGACCTTGCGCTCGACCCAGCTTGCGTCCTCGACCTTCGACTTCTTCTCGATCTTCTTCGCCTCGGGCTTGCTGTATCTCGTGCTGACCTTTGCCATCAGCATCATCCAGCTTTTTGTCGAATGGCTGCTCGATCTCGACCGCGCCAAAGGTCGCCAGCGCAAGCTCGCCGATTATCTGCCCTGGCGCCGCGTCGATCTCGCCACCAAGCTCGAACTTGCCGCAGCGCCCGTCGACGTCCAAGTGCCTGCACAGGCTGAGCTCACCCACACGCCGCCGCTGGCCTTGACCCGCGAGGAACGCACCCGGCGTGCGGCAACGATCTCGCGCAACAACATCGCGGTCGAGACCAAGGACCTCACCAAGAGCTACGGCGCGCAAAAGGTGCTTGGCGGCCTCGATTTTACGGTGCGCGTCGGCGAGGTCGTCGCACTGCTCGGGCCCAGCGGCTCCGGCAAGAGCACGCTGCTCCGCTGCATCAATCATCTCGAAAGCTGGGACGGGGGCACGGTGCGCGTGGGGGGACGCCGTCTCGGTTTCGACGACAACGGCAAGCTGCTGCCGCCCCGCGCGATCGCCAATGAGCGGGCAAGCGTGGGCGTCGGGATGGTGTTCCAGCAATTCAACCTGTTCGCCCATCTCTCGGCGAAGGAGAACATTGCCGGTCCCTTGCGCTGGGTGCACGGCATGACCCGCATCGATGCCGATCGCCGCGCCGCCGAGCTGCTCGACCGGGTCGGGCTGTCGCACCGCGCCGACGCGCTGCCGCGGCATCTCTCCGGCGGTCAGCAGCAGCGCGTCGCGATCGCCCGAGCGCTCGCACCGAACCCCAGCGTGCTGCTCCTGGACGAGCCGACCTCGGCGCTCGATCCCGAGCTCGTCAGCGAGGTCCTGGAGGTGATCCGGCGGCTCGCCATCGATGATGGCCTCACCATGATCATCTCGACGCACCAGATCCGCTTCGCGGACGAGGTCGCCGACCGTGTCGCTTTCCTGAGCGGCGGCACGATCATCGAGGAGGGGCCCGCGCATGAGGTTCTCTCCAGCCCCCGCAATCCGCTGACTGCGCGTTTCCTCAGCGTGATGGAAACCGACAAGACTCCGGAGGCGGTGCGATGAGAGCCGCACCCGCAACGTTCAAGACCGCGTTTCCAGAAGAGGCCACCTCATGAAGCATTTCACGCTGCCGGTTTCGCCGAAAACCGTCCACTGGGGCTATTTCTCCAAGAAGGTCGCGCCGGCCCTGACGCTGCGCTCGGGCGATCGCGCCACCATCGAGACGCTGACCCACCACGCCAACGACGATTACGAGCGCATGATCCAGGGCGATCCCGGCGCCGAGAGCGTGTTCCAGTGGACGCGCGAGCACAAGGCAGTCGCGCGGCGCGGCTCGGGTCCTGTCGAAGGCCCATTCATTCGTGGCGCAGGCGAGGGGATCGGCGTGCATCTCCTCACCGGTCCCGTCGCGATCGATGGCGCCGAGCCCGGCGATATCCTCGAAGTGCGCATCCTCGATATCAGGCCGCGGCCGAGCTGCAGCGCCTGTCATGCCGGGCGCTGCTTCGGCTCCAACGTCGCCGCGAATTGGGGGTTTCACTATCACGATCTGATCGAGGAGCCGAAGCCGCGCGAGGTCGTCACCATCTTCGAGCTCGACACCTCCGGCGAGCCCTGCGCCAAGGCGGTCTACAACTATGTCTGGACGCCGCAGACTGATCCTGACGGCATCGTGCATCCGACCATCGATTATCCCGGCGTGCGCGTCGATCACGCCACCATCAAGAAGCGGGAGAACATCCTCGCGAGCGTCAAGGTGCCGGCACGGCTGCATTTCGGCACCATGGGGCTTGCGCCGTCGGAGGCCGATTTCGTCAGCTCGATCCCGCCGAGCTATACCGGCGGCAACATCGACGACTGGCGCATCGGCAAGGGCGCGCGAATGTTCTATCCCGTCGCGATCCCCGGCGCCTATTTCTCGGTCGGCGATCCCCACGCCGCGCAAGGTGACAGCGAGCTTGGCGGCACTGCGATCGAGACCTCGCTGACCGGCGATTTCGAGTTCGTCCTGCACAAGAAGGCCGATCTCGCCGGCACCAGCCTCGAGGGTCTCGACCATCCGATGCTGGAGACCGATCAGGCCTGGTCGTTCTACGGCTTCACCTATCCGAACTATCTCGCCGCACTCGGCGCTGACGCACAAACCGAGATTGCCAATCACTCGAGTCTCGACCGTGCGATGCGTGACGCGTTCCGCAAGCTTAGGAGGTTCCTGATGACCGTGCACGGCATGAGCGAGGACGAGGCGATCTCGCTGCTATCGGTCGGCGCCGATTTTGGCGTCACCCAGGTGGTCGACGCTAATTGGGGCGTTCACGGCACGATCCGCAAGAACATCTTCCGGTGCGACTAATGCATTGAAGCACATTCCATTTCGGGCTGCGGACGTGACCAAAGACCGTCATTTACGGCCCGTCGCTGCGACGGATGACCGCGTGCGTCTGGCACAGAGGTTGCTTCGATCCACTGCAATCTGGGTCGATCCAATGAGCTTCCGTCCCTTCACCAGCGAGTCCTACGCGCAAGACGACCGCCCCGAAGCCTGGCGGGACGTGCTGGCTGCAGTGGGCCTGCAACCTGCTACCGGTCAGTCCTTCTTCGACGGGCATGCGACCGCGTCGCACCGTCAAGCCGCAGGTGTTGCGCTCACACGCATGGCCGCCGGCGCACAGACGATCGGACCGCTCGCGCAATCCAACGACGACGTTCCGATCGCGCTGATGCCGGTCGAAGACGGCATGGTGCTCAAGAGCGCCGCCGGCCATCGTATCGTTCCGGTCGGCCATCTCGTGCTGCTGCCGCGGAGCGGGGACTGGAGCATCGTATTCCAGCGCGACATGCGCGCCGTCGTGCTGTCGGTGACGTCGGAGGCGCAGCACGGACGGCGCTCGGGCAGGCCGCGGCTCGGCGAACCCCGGGTCGTTCCGCCCAGCGGCTTTGCCGACGTCTTCGCGCGCTTGATGGATGCGACCGCGCGCACGCTCGACATGCTGAGCGATGCCGAATGGAATGCGGTCGCGCAGTCGCTCGTGGATCTCCTGCTGACACTCGCCCATCAATTGGCCGCTTCGACGTCCGACGCCGGTTCGAGCGCGACGCAGTCGGCCCTCCTGCACCGGATCTGCCAGACCATCGAACGCCGCCTCGACGATCCCGAACTGGTGCCCGCGCGCGTCGCGCAGGCCGAAGGAATTTCCGAGCGCTATCTGCAAAAGCTGTTCGAGAGCGTCAGCGACAACTTTACTCACTACGTGCGCGAGCGGCGGCTGCAGCGCGCCTGGGCCGATCTGTCCAATCCGTCCGAGGCGCATCGCTCGATCTCGGAGATCGCCTACGCCTATGGTTTTGGCGATTCCGCGCATTTCAGCCGTGCCTTCCGCCATCGCTTCGGACTGCCGCCGCGCGAGTTTCGCCAGCAGGAGGCGGAGCGGGCGACGACGCAGCATGGGATAACCGGTCAGCGCGGCTGGCCGCAGGATGCGCTGGCGCAGCTTCGCGTGCACCAGGCGAGTGCCGAGGCGCGCGGCAATCTCGCCCGTACCGACATCGATGAGCCGAGAACGGCCGAACGCAAGCATCATCATCTTCCGATCGAAGCGAACCGCGTTCATTGGGGATATTTCAGTCGCTCGTTACAGCCGCAGCTCGAGATCGCCTCGGGTGATACCATCACCATCGAAACGCTGACGCAGCACGCCTCCGACGATCCTGAGCTGATGATCGCGGGCGACACCGCCGCCGAAAGCGTATTCGGCTGGACCAAGGCGAGGAAGAACGTGGATCGGCGCGGCGCGGGTCCGATGGATGCCAGCATATTCGGACGCGGCGCCGGCGAAGGCTTTGGCGTGCACATCTGTACAGGGCCCGTGTCGGTGAAGGACGCCCAGCCCGGCGACGTGCTGGAAGTGCGGATCCTCGACATCGTACCGCGCGCAAGTCGTCATCCGAAACATTCAGGGCGCGTGTTCGGCTCCTCGGTCGCGGCTTGGTGGGGCTATCATTACGACGAATTTCTTTCAGGGCCGAAGCCGCGCGAGGTCGTGACGATCTACGAGATCTTCGACGACGCCGACGCGCCGCATGCCCGGGCGCTGTATTCCTACCGCTGGGAGCCGCAGACCGACCCGTTTGGCGTGGTGCACGCCACCTACGACTATCCCGGCGTTCCGGTATTGCCCGGCACGGTGAAGCGCCGCCACGCCGTGCTCGACGGCATCCGCATTCCCTTGCGCCCGCATTTCGGGGTGATCGCGGTGGCGCCGCGTGAGGTCGATTTCATCGACTCCGTGCCGCCGTCCTATTTCGGCGGCAATCTCGACAATTGGCGCCTCGGGAAGGGGGCGACCGTCTATCTTCCGGTCTCCGTTCCCGGCGCATTGTTGTCGGTCGGCGATCCCCATGCCACGCAAGGTGACGGCGAATTGAGCGGCACCGCGATTGAATGCTCAATGACCGGAACCTTCGAGGTGATCCTGCACAAGAAGGCCGACCTCGCCGGTCAGCCCTTCGCCGATCTGTCTTATCCCCTGATCGAGACCGAGTCCGATTGGGTCCTGACCGGATTCAGCCATCCCAACTACCTCGCCGAGTTCGGCGCTCAGGGCCAGAGCGAAGTCTACGCAAAGTCCTCGCTCGACCTTGCCATGAAAGATGCGTTCCGCAAGATGCGACGCTTCCTGATGAACGTGAAGGGGCTGAGCGAGGACGAGGCGATCGCGCTGATGTCGGCCGCCGTCGATTTCGGCGTCACGCAGGTGGTCGACGGCAATTGGGGCGTGCACGCGATCATCAGCAAGCGATTGTTCCAAACCTACCCCCAGACAAGCCTTCCCTTGAAAGAAGCGCCGTAACAAGGAACCCCAGTGAAATTCCACATGATCAGCGGCGGACCGAAGCCGGTCGCGCCCTTCAGCCACGCGGTGGAGACCGACGGTTTTGTCTTCGTCACCGGCCAGATGCCGGACACGCCGCAAACACCGGGCGTGTTGCCCGACGGCATCGTCGCGCAGACGAGGGCGGTGATGGAGAATTTGAAGGTAGTATTGGCGGGCGTCGATCTCGGTCTCGAACACGTCGTGATGACACGCATTTATCTCACACGTTTCAAGGAAGACTACACCGCAATGAACGAGACTTATCGCGGGTTCTTTCCGCCCGACCGCCTGCCGGCCCGCACCTGCGTCGGTGTCACCGGGCTTGCCTACGACGCGCTGATCGAGATTGACATGGTCTGCCGCCGGCCGTGAGTTCGGCTTTTCGTAGCCCGGATGAGCGCAGCGATATCCGGGACTGCCGCGCGAACGAGTCCCGGATGTCGCTTCGCTCATCCGGGCTACAATCCCTTGCGTTGCCGACGTGCAAAACACCCAAACGACAGGTCAATCCGCTCGCACGAAAAGATTCCGCTTTACCGAAATTGGCTTTGGCGTATTCCTTCGCCACCTCATCCCTGTCAGAGGGGCGTATCGCGATCGTCACGAACGCGGGGTGAGCTGCGGTGGACGCTAGTCACATCGGCGCGAAGGGCTTCGCAGGGCCGGAAACCGTGAGCGAGGGCATCGCGCACACGACCGATGCTATTAGCGTACGGCAAAACCGTGTCGTCCTGACGCCCGGGGTCTGTGCGTCAAGTCTTGTGGTGATGTGGGCTGCTCGACCGGGCATTCGCATCAGCCATCCGCAAGGCGACGGGGGCAATAGTGCATCGCTCCCCGGGGAGAGCTCGGCATAAGCCGTCAAACCACTGCGCAGGGAAGGCCGTGTGTTGGGCTTCACCTGTATGCCGCTGTGCAGCCTCTTGTAGTGCAACCTTCGCACAGTGGACCGTGGGTGCCAGCCGGCACCCGGTCTTCCCTGCGCCCTCTGACGAGGAGGGTGGACGAGACGAAGCAAAGCTCGGGCGAGCCAAGCCGCGAGGGCGCGAAGCTGTGCCTGCGACGAAAATCACATTCCGCACGCGGCGCCCGCGCCGGAGACAGCAAGCCGCGCCGATCTATGAATGCCGGTTCATTGCTGCGGAGAATTCGAATCGGTAAGAATTGGCTCGTTGCGCGTCTCGCTTCGTGCAACGCGCCGGAGGCGGATCGATCGCGTCTTGAACCTTTCGATTGCGCCTCCGACGAATCCTTCGAGGCAACGCCATTGGTTGCCGCGGCGCCTGCGCCGATCGACGTCAGGCACCGAAAGCCCGTTTCGATCGGGGGAATTTCATATGAAGTATTTTCTGTCTGCACTGATCGCGGTCGGTCTATCGATGGCCGCCGCGCCGTCTTTCGCGGCCGACGCGCGCAACGTCACTGTCGTCAACGAGACCGGCTATGCGATCAAATTCCTGGGCTTCAACGCCCCGGACGATGGCATGGACGAATGGGACAACGAGCTGGACAAGGTTTTGCAGAACCAGGCGAGCACCTATGTCGAGTTCGACGATGACGACGAAGGATGCGTCTGGAACGTCCGCGTCGACTGGCAGAACTATGACGAGACCGTGCTCTGGAAGAACGTCAACCTCTGCAAGTTCACCGCGCTTCGGCTGCGCTACGATTCCGGCACCAAGACCACTTCGTTCGTCGCCGAGTAACTTGACCTGAGGCCAGGCGGAGGAGGGGCCACGCGCCCTTCCTCGCCGCAATGTGCGAGATGGCGAATTCGTCCTTTGCAAGCGCAAGCGGCTTTGTTATACGCAGCCGCGCGCGAACGACGGGTTCGCCCTTTTCCTCGGTAGCTCAGCGGTAGAGCATCCGACTGTTAATCGGATGGTCGCTGGTTCGAATCCAGCCCGGGGAGCCAAATTCCGCTTCATCTTCAATGGTTTGCGTCAAGACTCTGATCTGGCGTGCGATCTCGTTGCGGCAAATTCTCAATTAGATGTGTACCGTGACGAGCCCGTATCCTCCGCGGCGACGCCAAAACGACTCAATTGAAATCGAGCTTCCGGAGGCCGGTCCTTTACGGAGCTGATTCCCATGCGAGACATCCAGGTCGACCGTTCCCCGCTGGCTCCCTCCATTCTGCCGGCGGACATCCCCGAACTGAGCGACGACGAATGCCTCGCCTGTCTGGCGCGCGCGGTCGAGACCCACGATTCGGCACGGCTGGATGAAGTCGCCGCCTTGATCGGCCGCCTCGCCGTCACGATCGAATAGGCCGGCTCAGCCTGGACATTGCGAGATGCGGAAAGGCCCGGTTTGCGGGGCCAAAGCCATGTTGCGTTTTCGCAGGGCCTGTTCCAAAGATGCCGCCAACTTTCGTCCGCGGCATCGTCCGCCTTGCAGGGTCCGCAAATGTCCGTTTTCTCGACGGCGCGCCTAAAAATGGTCGATGGCCAGGTGCGCACCAGTGACGTCACCGATCGTCGTGTTCTCGACGCCATGCTCATGGTTCCGCGCGAGGCCTTCGTGCCGGCCAGCCGGCAGGCATTGGCGTATCTCGACCTCGATCTCGACGTCAGCGAGGGCGGCGCCAAGCGGTTCCTGATCAAGCCGCAGCTGACCGGCAAGCTGCTCCAGGCCGCCGAGATCGGCGAGGACGACAACGTGCTGGTCGTCGGCTGCGCCACGGGCTATCTCGCTGCGCTGACCGCCAAGCTCGCGCGCCAGGTCACCGCGACGGAATGCGATTCGGCGCTGGCCAAGAAGGCCAATGACGCCTTCGCCGCCCTCGGGCTTGCCAACGTGACCTGCAAGGCCGCGGCCTGCACCGAGGGTGATGCTGCTGCTGGCCCCTATGATGTGATCGTCCTCAACGGCGCCACCGAGGTGACCCCGGCAGGGCTGCTCGGGCAGCTCAAGGAGGGTGGGCGCCTGTTGGGGGTTTCGGCCGAATCCAGGCCGCCGCGCGCCATGATCGTGACCCATACCCACGGCGAATTCGGCCATCGGGCGCTGTTCGATGCCGCGGCCCCGGTCCTTCCCGGGCTGGAACGGGCCGCCGCCTTCGTCTTCTGACGGCCCGATAGCGGCTTTAGCCCGTTAAAATCCCGTTCTGAATCAGAAGTGTGGCCGGGATGCTGCACGTGAAGAGTTTCCACTGAGAACCACCCTCAGGTAGTTCCGTCGCGCTTGACCGCGTCCTATGTTGCGGCGGGGCAACGACTCCACTCGTAGACGGTAACCCAGCTCGCGGGCACGAGCCGGGCGTTAGAATGAACGGAATTTTTGGATGCATGGGGTGAAGCTCTTCACCGGAGCAGCGGTTTCGGTCCTGCTGCTGGCGCTTGTCGCGCCGACGCCTGCCTTGGCGGATACGATCGAGGCTGCGCTGGTGCGCGCCTATCAGAACAATCCGCAGCTGAACGCGCAGCGCGCCCAGGTGCGCTCGACTGACGAGAACGTGCCGCAGGCGCTGTCGGGTTATCGGCCCAAGGTCAATATGACCCTCGGCAGCGGGTATCAATATCAGGACGTCCAGGCGACGCAGAATGTCGTCCCCCCCACCCCCAAGTCGATCTCCGGCTTGCTTCAGCCCAACAGCGCCAGCGTGAGCGTCAGCCAGACACTCTACAACGGCAATCAGACCGCCAATAGGACGCGCGCGGCGGAGAGCCAGGTCTCGGGATCCCGCGAGGCGTTGCGCGTGCTCGAGCAGACGGTCCTGTTGCAGGCTGCCACGACCTACATGGACTACCTGCGTGATTCGGCGACTCTCGAAGTTCAGCGCAGCAACGTGCGCGTGCTCGAACAAACGCTCAAGCAAACCCGCGATCGCTTCAACGTCGGCGAGGTGACGCGTACGGACGTGGCGCAATCCGAAGCGCAGCTGGCTGCCGGCAGGACCCAGGCCCTGACCGCCGAATCGAATCTCACGACGACGCGCGCGAACTTCCGCCGGATCATCGGCAACGAGCCGGCGGCCCTCGCCCCCGGCTCGCCAGTCGATCGCTTCCTTCCTGCGACGATCGCCTCCGCCGTTGGTCTCAGCCTTGTCGAGAATCCCAACGTTACGGCTGCCATGTATGGCATCGACGTCAACTACCTGCAGGTCAAGATCAACGAAGGCGCTTTGCTGCCGACGGTCACGGTCGCGGCTACTGCCAGCACAGCCTACCAGCAGCAGCTAACCCTCTTCCGAACGAGTTCCGCGTCCGCCCTCGCGACAGTCGCTGTGCCGATCTATCAGGGCGGCACTGAATATGCGCTCATCCGCCAATCGAAAGAGAACCTGGCGCAGCAGCGCCTGAATCTCGAAACCACACGCGATCAGACCCGCGCCAACGTCGTGCAGGCCTGGGGTCAGTTGGAAGCCGGCAAGGCGCAGGTGCAGTCTGCGCAGGCGCAGGTCACCGCCTCCGAGATCGCGCTGAACGGCGTGCGCGAGGAAGCCAAGGCCGGCCAGCGCACCACGCTCGACGTGCTCAACGCGCAGCAGGCGCTGGTGAACGCACGCGTTGCGCTCGTCACTGCCCAGCATGACCGCGTGGTGGCGTCCTATTCGGTGCTCAATGCGGTCGGCCGTCTCGCGCCGCAGGTCCTTGGCCTCAACACCACGGTCTACGATCCCAGCGTCCACTACCACCAGGTCCGCGACAGTTGGGCCGGCGTGCGCACGCCTGACGGACGCTAGAGTCCCGTAGTCATCCGGTCGGCCTCGCAAATAGCCGAGGCCGACCGGTGCTTTGCTTGCAATCAGCAAAATCCCTGACATAGCCTTGCCAAGAAGGTGCGGGTCGATTCGCTCTGCATCCGATGCCGTGTGCGTAAAGCATGAGTGCCGAGGGCAGGGACGCACCGCTGCACGTTGAGCCGTCATCTGGGGACAAGTCGGGCTGCCGTGACGAAAATGTCGGGCCACCCATCCGGAACCGGCCAATCCTGTTGTGCTTGGTGTAAAACAACGCATGCGAGGGCGTTGATGATGTGGAGTCGGAGATGACGCAGCCTGCAAAGGTCACAGAACCCTCGATGGAGGAGATTCTGGCCTCGATCCGGCGCATCATTGCCGACGATGAGGCCAAGCCGCCGCCGGCGGATGCTGCCAAGCCCGACAAAGCTGCCGCCCCCGCCGCGCCACCGAAGCCGCAGGCGATCAACGATATTCCGCCATCCAAGGTCGCGCCGCCCAAACCGGCCGCCGAAAAGCCCGCACCGGCTCCGGCAGGAAAGCCGGCAGCGCCGCCGGCCCCGGCACCCGAGGCGGATGCATCCAACAATCAGGACGATATCGACGCGCTGCTGGCGGGCCTCGACACGGCCACCGCTGCGCCGGAAATCCGTGCTCCCGAGCCGGAGCCCGAACCTGAGCCCGACGTGCTGGAATTGACCGACGATATGGCGCTGGCGATGGAGCCGACGCCGGCTCCGCCGCCGCCGAGCTTCCGCAAGGTCGAGCCGCGCGACGATCTCGAATTCGCCGAATCGCCGCCGCCGCGTCCGACGCCGGCATCCTATGCACCGGTGGACTTCGATGCGCCGCCACTGCCGCCCCAACAGCCGATCCTGGCGCAATCGACGGTCTCCGCGGTCGAATCCGCCTTCAATTCCCTGGCCCACACGGTGCTCAGCAGCAATGCACGAACCCTGGAGGATCTGGTCAAGGAGATGCTGCGTCCGATGCTGAAATCCTGGCTGGACGACAATTTGCCCGGCCTCGTCGAACGCATCGTGAAGGCCGAAATCGAGCGGGTATCGCGCGGCGGCAGGTAGATCGGGCCACAGAGCCCTCATAAAGCCCTGCTTGTGCGTCATATTCGGTCTCCCGACCGGACCGGAAAGCCCTGTTGCCGCCTGGCTTTCCTTCGACCTTTCCGTTGACTTGTCCGTTGACTTGGACCCCGTGCGCGGCTTTCTAACAGCGCCATGATCGAGAAAAATTACCAGCCCGCCGATATCGAAGCCCGCATGTCCGTCGTGTGGGAGGACAGCCTTGCCTTCAAGGCCGGCCGCCCGGACCGCCGCGACGCAGTGCCCTTTACCATCGTGATCCCGCCGCCGAACGTGACGGGCTCGCTGCACATGGGCCACGCCCTCAACAACACGCTCCAGGACATCCTGTGCCGGTTCGAGCGCATGCGCGGGCCGCGACGTGCTGTGGCAGCCCGGCACCGACCATGCCGGCATCGCCACCCAGATGGTGGTGGAGCGGCAGCTGATGGAGCGCCAGCAGCCCAGCCGTCGCGAGATGGGCCGCGAGAAGTTTCTGGAGCGGGTCTGGCAGTGGAAGGCCGAGAGCGGCGACACCATCATCAACCAGCTCAAGCGGCTCGGCGCCTCCTGCGACTGGTCGCGCGAACGCTTCACCATGGACGAAGGGCTGTCCAAGGCCGTGGTCAAGGTGTTCGTCGAGCTGCACCGCGACGGCCTGATCTACAAGGACAAGCGGCTGGTGAACTGGGACACCAAGCTGCTCACCGCGATCTCCGATCTCGAAGTGCAGCAGACCGAGGTCAAGGGCAGCCTCTGGTATCTGCGCTATCCGATCGAGGGCAAGACTTTCAGCCCCGAGGATCCCTCGAGCTTCATCGTCGTTGCCACCACGCGCCCGGAGACCATGCTCGGCGATACCGGCGTCGCCGTGCATCCCGAAGACGAGCGCTATCAGAAGCTGGTCGGCAAGAACGTGATCCTGCCGCTGGTCGGCCGCAAGATCCGGATCGTCGCCGACGATTATTCCGATCCGGAGAAGGGCTCGGGCGCGGTCAAGGTGACCCCGGCGCACGATTTCAACGACTTCGAGGTCGGCAATCGCCACGGCCTCGCCCGGATCAGCGTCATCGACAAGGAAGGTTGCCTCGATCTCCTCGACAACGAGGATTATCTGCGCGACCTGCCGGAAGGTGCCTCGCAATTCGCCGAGGAGTTCAACAAGCTCGACCGCTTTGCAGCCCGCAAGCGCATCGTCGAGCGGCTGGAATCGTTCGGGTTCGTCGAGCGGATCGAGCCCCATACCCACATGGTGCCGCATGGCGACCGCTCCGGCACGGTGATCGAGCCCTATCTCACCGACCAGTGGTATGTCGACGCCAAGACGCTGGCGAAGCCCGCGATGGCCGCCGTGCGTTCGGGCGAAACCACCTTCGTGCCGAAGAACTGGGAAAAGACCTATTTCGAGTGGATGGAGAACATCCAGCCCTGGTGCATCTCGCGCCAGCTCTGGTGGGGCCACCAGATCCCGGCCTGGTACGGACCTGACGGCAAGGTGTTCGTCGCCGAGACTGAAGAGGAGGCCGTCAGCCACGCCCTCGGCTATTACGTCGAGCAGGAAGTCATCACGGTCGAGCAGGGCCGCGAGATGGCACTCGACCGCAACAAGCGTGACGGCTTCATCACGCGCGACGAGGACGTGCTCGACACCTGGTTCTCCTCGGCACTGTGGCCGTTCTCGACCCTCGGCTGGCCCGCGGACGCGCCGGAAGTGCAGCGCTACTACCCGACCAACGCGCTGGTGACGGGCTTCGACATCATCTTCTTCTGGGTCGCCCGCATGATGATGATGGGCCTGCACTTCATGAAGGAGGTGCCGTTCTCGACGATCTACATCCACGCCCTCGTCCGCGACGAGAAGGGCGCCAAGATGTCGAAGTCGAAGGGCAACGTCATCGATCCGCTCAGCCTGATCGACCAGTATGGCGCCGACGCGCTGCGCTTCACGCTGGCCGCGATGGCCGCGCAGGGCCGCGACATCAAGCTCGCCACCAGCCGTGTCGAGGGCTATCGCAATTTCGCGACCAAGCTCTGGAATGCGTCGCGCTTTGCGGAGATGAACCATTGCGCCGTGCCCGAGGGTTTCGAGCCGGCGAAGGTCAAGGAGACGCTCAACCGTTGGATTGCGCATGAGAGCGCGCACACCACGCGCGAGGTGACCGAGGCGATCGAGGCCTATCGCTTCAATGACGCCGCCGGCAGCATCTACCGCTTCGTCTGGAACGTCTATTGCGACTGGTATCTCGAGCTCGCAAAACCCGTGCTGCTCGGCCCCGACAGCCCTGCCAAGGCCGAGACCCGCGCCATGGTGGCATGGGCGCGCGACGAGATCCTGAAACTGCTGCACCCCTTCATGCCCTTCATCACCGAGGAGCTGTGGGAGGTGACGGCCAAGCGCGACGGTCTGCTCGCGCTGGCACCGTGGCCGCTGAAGCCGGCCGGGCCGACGCCGGAGCAGCTTGCGATGCTCGCGGCGACGACGGGGCCGACCGACGCGCTCGTCTCGCCGGTTTGGGTGCTGCCGATCTTCGACCATGCCGACTTCACCGATCCCGCGGCCGAGGCCGAGATCGGCTGGGTGATCGATCTCGTCACGCAGATCCGTTCGGTGCGCGCCGAGATGAACATTCCGCCGGCGACCCTGACGGCGCTGGTGCTCGCGGGCGCCTTGGCCGAGACGAAGGAGCGCGTGCCGCGCTGGAGCGACGTCATCAAGCGCATGGCGCGGCTGTCGGATATCTCCTTCGCCGACCGTGCGCCCGACGGCGCGGTCCAGCTCCTGGTGCGAGGCGAGGTGGCTGCGCTGCCGCTGAAGGGCGTGATCGACGTCGCCGCCGAGCGCACGCGTCTCGACAAGGAGATCGCGAAGGCCGATTCCGATATCAAGCGCGCGGAGTCCAAGCTGGCGAACGAGAAATTCGTCGCCAACGCGGCCGAGGAGGTCGTCGAGGAGGAGCGCGAAAAGCGTGAGGCAGCACTCGCCCGCAAGGCCAAGCTGCTCGAGGCGCTGGAGCGGCTCAAGCAGGCGTCGTAGGCTTATTTCGGAAACGGCTTGCTGAGGAATTTTGAACCCCTGATGCCATAGCGCCAGGGCAGCTCGACCGCCTTGGTGATGCCGATTCGGATGCCGGCCACCACCTCGACGTCCTCCGACCGCGCATGCAGCGCGATCGGCGGACGGTCCAGGGGCAAGGCATTGTGCGCGATGGTGATGCCGAGCGCTTCGGTCAGCTTGCCCGGGCCCGAGCACAACGCGTGCAAATCCTGGAGATGGCGGCGGCGGCGCATCGCAGCCAAGCCGTGGGTCGGCTCCAACGCGCGGATCAGCACGGCGCTGGCCGAGCCTTCTTCCTCGCAGACGAAGTTCACGCACCAATGGATGCCGTAGGAGCGGTAGACATAGGCAAATCCGGGCGGGCCGAACATCACCTGGTTCCGCGGCGTGGGGCCATTGTAGGAGTGCGCCGCCGGCTCGGTATGATGATAGGCCTCGACCTCGACGATGATCCCGCCGACGCCGTCGACAAGCATGGTCGCACCGATCAAGTCGGGCGCGACCTCGTGGACGCTGCGCGCGAAAAAGGCACGCTTCAGGGCTTTGCCGAGCCGGGGTGTGGAAGGTTTCGAGACTGGAGCCATTCGAGGTGAGAATCGCCAGAGAACAGAGCAGGATATTGCCCATATCTGCCATGTTCCCTGAAGCGGGGCGAGCCGGGTTGCGATGCCCGGCCAGACCGACTAGGTAGGACTTGGTCAGACCGGACACCCCATGGTCGTTATTGTCGATACCATCTCGAACCCGCTGCGCCCACGTCACCCCGAAAAGGTGAATCGGCCCGATTCCGCTTCGCCGCCGAAGCCGGACTGGATCCGCGTACGCGCGCCCAACACCCGCGGCTATGCCGACACCCGCAACATCGTGCGCGCCAACGGCCTGCATACGGTGTGCGAGGAGGCGGGCTGCCCGAATATCGGCGAGTGCTGGGACAAGAAGCACGCGACCTTCATGATCATGGGCGACACCTGCACCCGCGCCTGTGCCTTCTGCAACGTCAAGACCGGCATGCCGAATGCGCTCGACGCGGCCGAGCCGCAGAACGTCGGCGAGGCCGTGGCCAAGCTCGGGCTTGCCCATGTCGTCATCACCTCCGTCGACCGCGACGATCTCGCTGACGGCGGCGCCGAGCATTTTGCCCAGACCATCCGCGCGATCCGCGCCGCGTGCCCCTCGACCACGATCGAGATCCTGACACCCGATTTCCTGCGCAAGGAGGGAGCGCTGGAGGTCGTCGTCGCCGCGAAGCCCGACGTGTTCAACCACAACCTCGAGACCGTGCCGTCGTGCTATCTCACGGTGCGGCCGGGCGCGCGCTATTTCCATTCGATCCGGCTGCTGCAGCGGGTCAAGGAGCTCGATCCCACCATCTTCACCAAGTCCGGCATCATGGTCGGCCTCGGCGAGGAGCGCCACGAGGTGCAGCAGGTGATGGACGATCTGCGTTCCGCCGACGTCGATTTCCTGACCATCGGGCAATATCTCCAGCCGACCCGCAAGCATCACGCCGTGATGCGCTACGTGCCGCCGGACGAGTTTTCGTCCTACGAGAAGGTCGCCTACACCAAGGGCTTCCTGATGGTGTCGGCGAGCCCGCTCACCCGTTCGTCGCATCATGCCGGCGAGGATTTTGCGAAACTGAAGGCCGCGCGGGCAGCAAGCGCCCGCTGAATCGCCATGCCCAATTTTTCGAGCAAGCGCCGTGTCGATCACAGCGCGTCCGAGATGTTTGATCTGGTCGCCGACGTCGAGCGCTACCCGGAATTCGTGCCGCTGTGCAGCGCGCTGAAGGTCCGTCAGCGCATGGCGAAGCCCGACGGCACCGAGGTGCTGGTCGCGGACATGACGGTGTCGTTCAAGCTGGTCAGGGAATCCTTCACCAGCCGCGTGACGCTCGACCGCGCCAATTTGAAGATCCTGGTCGAATATCTGCAAGGTCCTTTCAGCAATCTGGAAAACCGCTGGACGTTCGAGCCCAAAGGCGAGAGCGTTTGCGATGTCGGCTTCTTCCTCGCCTACGAGTTCAAGAGCCGCATGCTCGCGCTCCTGATGGGCTCGATGTTCGACGCCGCGTTCGCGCGATTTTCCATCGCGTTCGAGAAGCGGGCGGATGCGATCTACGGACGGCGGAAGCTGGCGTCGTCGTAGTGGGGCTACGAGCCCGTCTTCAATCCACCGCCTTCACGACATCCGGCGGCTGCGAGGCATAATACGCCGCGGCCTGCTCGATCTCCTGCGGCGTCATCGCACGCGCGATGTTGCGCATTTGCTGACTGATATCGTTGCGGCGCTCGCCTGAGGCGAAGGCCTGCAGCTGCGCCTTCATGTAGGCTTCGGACTGGCCTTCGAGCCACGGGCTACCCGTCTTGTTGTCGAGGCTGCCGTGGCAGGCGCCGCAGGGCGCGATGCCGCGCATCGGTGCGCCGTAGATCACGATGTTTGGCTTGGGCAGTTGCGGCGTCGGGTGATAGGCCGGCAGCCGCGGCAGGTAGGCGTAATAGTTCGAGAGATCTGCGATCTCCTGGTCCGTCAAATTGACGGCGAATGGCGACATCACGGCATTGGTGCGCGCGCCGGTGCGGAAATCGTGCAGCTCCTTGTAGATCACGGCCGCGTACTGGCCGGCGAGATTGGGCGAATCCGCGCGGCTGACACCGGTCGGACCGTGACAAATCGCGCAACGCTGCGCCAGCGTGGCGCCGCGGCCGATCGCCTCCTGGCTCGGGCGCGACAGCGTGTTCGACGTCAGCACGACTCCCGACAGGCGCTTGGTCTGCTCCGGCGCCGTGACGCTCGCCGCGCGTTGCGGCACACCGGCAGCGCTGCAGATCGCGTCCCAGACGTTGGCGAATTGTACCCAGGGCTGTGCGAAGGGCAGCACGACGAAGCCTGCAATCGCCGTGACGATCAGGATCGCGGCGGTGATGACCACACTCGCCTTGAAGTGACGATTGGTGAGGGTGAAGAGGTCGCGCGTGCTCATCACTGCGCTCCCACATAAACGGCTGGCACAGAGGTGCCCTCGGTCAGCGCCAGATTCAGGATCGGATAGCCGTAATTGGTGAGGGTGAGCGCGATCATCAGCGCCACCCACAGCGCGTGGGTGTTGAGCGCGACCGGGACCGTTGTGGGCTGGTGCACCGCCAGCGCGAAGCGATAGGGGCCGGCGTCGACCAGCGGCGCGCGCATGCCGCGAGCCAGGACAACGATGAACATGATGCCGGACGCCAACAAGATGAAGCCGCCGATAGCCGAGAGGGTGACTGAGAGGGCCTGCGGCGCTATCGCGGGATCGCCGAAGTCGAAATAGGCCATGCGGCGCGGCATGCCGAGAATGCCGACCCAGTGCCAGGGAAAGGTCGTGACGATCATGCCGATGAACCACAGCCAGAGCTGGGTGCGGATCAGGCGGACGTCGATCAGCTCGCGCCCGGTCAGATGCGGCCACAGATCATAGGCGATCGCAAAATACATGATCACGATGGCGCCGCCGAAGATCAGGTGGAAATGGCCGGTGATCCACTGCGTGTTGTGGATCGAGGCATCGAGCTGATAGCTCATATTGATGAGGCCGCCGGCGCCGCCGAAGCCGAGCATGACGAAGGAAAAGGCCAGCGCCAGCATCATCGGGTTGTCCCAGGGCAGGGCCCTGATCCAGCCGAACACGCCGCGGCCGCCGCGCAGGCGCGCCGCGATCTCAACGGAGGCGCAGATCGTGAACACGGTCAGCAGCGTCGGCAGCGCGACCAGCGCCGTGAAAGCCGAATGGATGAACTTGAAGCCGGCGCCAACCTGCGGATCCGCGAAGGTGTGGTGCATGCCGATCGGCATCGCGACCACCAGGAACAGGATGAAGGAGATCCGCGCCATGCTGTCGGAATAGACGCGGCCGCCGATCGCGCGCGGCACGATGGTGTAATAGGCGATGTAGGTCGGCATCAGCCAGAAATAGACGATGGCGTGCAGCGTCCAGGAGAAGAACACGCGCGCGAGGCCGGCGTCGATGGTGGCCTTCAGCCCGGCCGCGACCGGAATGATCTGCAGCAGCAGCTCGAGCGCAGCACCGACCGCGGTCCAGGCCCACAGATACGAGCCCGCGACATTGGCGAACATCGCCAGCGGCACCGGCGCGCCGGGATGGGTCTTGCGCCAGACGCGCAGATTGAGCGACATCAGCGCGACCCAGATCCAGGAGCCGACCACGACCAGCACGACGCCGAGGTAGTAGAAGACGTTTCCGATCAGCGGCGGGTAGAACGTGTAGAGCACCGAGGCGCGGCCGAGCCCGACCGGGACCATCGCCATGATCGCGCCGACCACAATCAGCCAGAATCCGGCCCAGGCCCAGCGCACGCCGACCAGCCGCTGCTCCAGCGCGGACTCGCTGATGGCGTAGCCAAAGCCCATCGCGACCAGGGTCGGGAAGACATAGCCCATCACCGTGCCGTGCGCGGTCAGCGAGCGGTAATAGAGCTCAGGATTGGACAGCCAGGTGCCGATCGGGCTGCGGATGAACATCTGCCAGGCGCCGAGCGTGAGCGCGATGCCGAACACGGCGAAGGCCAGCCAGAAATGGGCGAGGATGAGCTTTCTATTGACCAACACAGCTCAGCCTCCCGCCACCCTTCGCGCGGTTTGCGAAGTCCATCTTGTCGATCACCTTGACCTTGCCCCACATGCCCTCGTGGCCGAAGGAGCAAAACTCCTGGCAGGGCATCAGATAGTCGCCGCTCTTCGTAAAGCGCATGAGCTGTTCGGAGATGTAGCCTGGCACCAGCATGGTGTTGACGTTGGTGCCCTGGATCAGGATGCCGTGGACGACGTCGGCGCTGGTGGCGCGCAGCGTGATCGGCGTGTCCACGGGCACCACGATGCAGGCCGGCGTGAACGAATATTGCTGGCCGATCGCGCGCACGGTCACATTGCCGTTGGCCTCCAGCACGCTGCCGAGATTGCTTTCGACGAACTCGCCGCTCAGATGCAGCCGCGAGGGATCGGTGGTCTCGACGCGCGGTTGCGGCATGGTCGCGCGATGGATGCCGGCGAATGCCGCCAGCAGCGCCATCATCACGACGATGATCACGGCGATGGTGGCCCAGCGCCGCTCGACGCGGGCCGCGACCTCGGCGCTGGCGCTGGCGCTGCCGTGGGATCCCTCGACGCTCATTGCAGCGATCCGCGCGGCAGGAACACGAACAGATAGAAAGCGAACCACATCGCGACCACGCAGGCCGTGGCGATGCCGGCGACCACGATCGCACCGGACGGGCCCTGCGCCACGACTTCCTCGATAGCCTGGTCGGCGGCGGCTGGGCTGGTCGGCGGATCGGAATTGAACATGGGGCCCTCAGTTCAGCGGTGCCGAGCGCAGCTCGTTGGCCTCGCGCGCCGAGACCGGCGTGCCGCGATTGCCCCAGGCGGTGCGGATGTAGGAGACGACGGCGGCGACCTCGTTGTCGGAGAGGAGGCCGGCGAAGGGCGGCATGCCGTAGGGCATCGGATTGCCCTTGGTGCCCGGCGGATAGCCGCCATTGAGCACCATGCGGATCGGGTTGACCGCCGACTGCATCTCGATCGATTGGTTGTTGGCAAGCGGCGGCCAGTGCGGCGGCTTGCCCTCGCCCTGGGTGCCATGACAGCTCGCGCAATTCTTGTCGTAGACGGTCTTGCCGAGGCTGAACAGAAGGCTGCTCTCGGTGGTCGGCAGCGCCGAACTTGCGGCCGGCGGAGGCGAGGGCTCCGCGATGCCCTTGAGGTACACCGCCATCGCCCTGGTGTCCGCGTCATCGAGATATTGCAGGCTGTTGTGCACGACCTCGGCCATTGGGCCGTAGACCACGCCACGCATGGAGACGCCGGTCTGGAGCAGATCCGTGATGTCCTTGATGCTCCAGTCGCCGAGCCCGGCCTCACGGTTTGACGTCAGCGAAGGCGCGTACCAGTTCTGCATCGGGATCAGGCCGCCCTTGAACGCGTCCGATTGCGAGGTGCCGCCGAGCGCGTTGATCGGCGAATGGCACATGCCGCAATGGCCGAGGCCCTCGACCAGATAGGCGCCGCGATTCCATTCCGCCGATTTTTTCGGATCAGGCTTGAACTCGCCCTCGCTGAAGAACAGCGTGCGCCAGCCGAGGATGAGTTGGCGGTTGTCGTACGGGAAACGCAATTCGTGCGGCTTGTTCTTCTGATTCACCGGCGCGATCGAGCGCAGATAGGCGAAGATCGCGTCGCTGTCCGCGCGCGTGACCTTGGTGTAGGACGCAAACGGCATCGCGGGGTAGATCAGTCCGCCATCGGGAAAGCGGCCGCTGTGCATGGTCTTGTAGAAGTCGTCGGCACTCCACTTGCCGATGCCGGTCTCCGGATCGGGCGTGATGTTGGAGGTGTAGAGCGTGCCGAACGGGGTCGGCATGGCACGGCCGCCGGCAAACAGACGGCCTTCCGGTGCGGTGTGGCAGGCGGTGCAGTCGCCGGCACGGGCCAGATATTCCCCGCGCGCGATGATGTCGCCGGTCTTGTCCTTGTCCTGCGCCGCTGCTGCCGTGGTGAACGCAGCGAGGGTGAGCAACTTGATGGACAGGAGCTTGATCGACAATTTGAAGCCCATCATCCGCCTCGTCAGTTGGGCTGGCTGCCGCAGCCGAAGGGCAGCGCGTAGGTGCCCTTCGGTACGGGAGCCGGATTCGCTGGCGCCGCCCGCGTCGCGAGCCAGGCCGCGACAGCGGTGACGTCGGCCTCGGTCAGATGACCGGCAACGAGCTGCATGCAGTCGGGCGACTTCGCGGTGCGGGTGCCATAACGCCAGCCGCCGAGCTGGGCGCTGATGTAATTGGCGCGCAAGCCGAGCAGGCCGGGGATGCCGGGCTGCATACCCGTCAGTCCAGGGCCATGGCAGCTCACGCAAGCCGGAATGTTGCGGCCGGCATCGCCGCTGGTGGCGAGCAGCTCACCGTGCGCGAGGACGTCCTTGCTGACTTCGCTCGGCGCCGGCTGCGGCAGCGGCGGGTGCTCGCTGGCAAAATATTCCGCCATCGCCTCCAGATAGGGATCGGGCAAAAACTCCAGCAGATAGTTCATCGGCGGGTATTTGCGCCGGCCGCTGCGGAAAGCGAGCAGCTGGTTGTAGAGATAACCGGCCGGCTTGCCTGCGAGGCGCGGGAAGTAGACGTCGCTGGTGCCTTCGCCCTTGTTGCCATGACACGGCGTGCAGGCCTCCACCCGCGCCGCCATCGTATCCGGCGGCTGGTTAGCGGTTTGTGCGGCCGCACCATCAAAGGCGCTCAGGATGGCAATGGCGATTGCCGGAGCAGTGAAGCGAGCGAACACGCCGTCGCCCTCCAGAAAACAGGACCGGGTTGATTCCCGGCCGCAACGTAGCGGATCATTATTGCGCCAATAATTTTCCCACGCCAAGTTCAGACAGAAGCCACGACGTTTGGCCGCGGTTGATATCCGCGATCCCGATCGGATTCGACAAAGTTTGCGTGCTTTTTGAAAACTGGACATAGCGCGGCGGCCTCGTGACAGTTTCTGCCCGAGTCTGCGTGTGCGTACGTCCTCCTCCGTCAGAGGGCGCAGGGAAGACCGGGTGCCGGCTGGCACCCACGGTCCACTGTGCGAAGGTTGCACTACAAGAGGCTGCACAGCGGCATACAGGTGAAGCCCAACACACGGCCTTCCCTGCGCAGTGGTTGACGGCTTATGCCGAGCTCTCCCCGGGGAGCGATGCACTATTGCCCCCGTCGCCTTGCGGATGGCTGATGCGGATGCCCGGTCGGGCCGCCCACATCACCACAAGACTTGACGCACAGACCCCGGGCGTCAGGACGACACGGTTTTGCCGTACGCTAATAGCACCGGTCGTGTGCGCGACGCCCTCGCTCGCGGTTTCCCGCCCTGCGAAGCCCTTCGCGCCGATGCTGCCAGCGTCCACCGCAGCTCACCCCGCGTTTCGTGACGATCGCGATACGCCCCTCTGACCGGGATGAGGTGGCGACAAGATGCGATAAATCAGAATTTCTGTAAAGGCGAATGTTTTCGCGCGAGCGGATTGACCTGTCGTTTGGGTGTTTTGCCCGTCGGGCGAAGCAAGGTCTTGTAGCCCGGATGGAGCGAAGCGTAATCCGGGCCCATACCCGCGGAACGAATCCCGGATTGCGCTTCGCTCCATCCGGGCTACGGGACTCGCGGCGGCGTGATGAGGGCTTGGTGATCCTGCGCGGGAGATCGTAGAAGCGATCCGAACAGGAGAGTCTAAACAGGAGACTTGGGCGTGATGGTGGGCGACACGAACGTTCTGGCTGGCCAGTGCCATTGCGGCACCGTGCGTTTCGAGGCGACGCTCAGCGACGGCTTCAATTCGATCCGCCGCTGCACCTGCTCCTACTGCCGCATGCGCGGCGCCGTCGTCGTCATGGCGGCAATGGGCGGGATCAAGTTCCTCCAGGGCGAGGATGCGCTCACAAGCTACCGCTTCCATACCGGATCAGCGCAGCACTTCTTCTGTTCCCGCTGCGGAATCTACACGCACCATCAGCGACGATCCGACCAATCTCTCTATGCCGTCAACGTCGCCTGCCTGGATGGGGTAAGCCCGTTCGATTTCACTGAGGTGCCGGTCATGGACGGCATCAACCACACCAACGACACCGGCCAGCCGACGCGGCGGGCCGGCACGCTCCGCTTCATTCCGGCTGACTGAGGGGCGGGGTTGCCTGGCTCAGCCGCGCGGCGACCGCGGCGGCCTGCGCTTCGCCACATGTCGGCGCGGCGAGCGTGTCACGCGGGGGCGCAGGCGGGTTACCGCGGCTTCACGGCGCGGCTTGGTCTGGACTGGGCCGCGGGCGAGATCCATCAGCATGCGCAACGCCTCGACCACCGAGCGCTGACGCACGGCGGTGCGGCCGATGGCGCCAAAGCGATGCTCGCGGTGAACGATACGTCCGTCGCGCGCGGCGGCAGCGAAGTGGACGAGGCCCACCGGCTTGCCCGGCGTGGCGCCGCCGGGTCCGGCAATGCCGGTGATGGCGACCGCAAGATCGACGCCGGCACGCTCCAGCGCCCCGACCGCCATGGCTGTTGCGGTCTCCCTGCTGACGGCGCCGAAATTCGCAAGCGTGCCGGCCTCGACGCCGAGCATCGCGCGCTTGGCGTCGTTGGAATAGGTGACGAAGCCCCGATCGATCACGTCGGAGGAGCCGGGAATGTCGGTCAGCGCGCCCGCGACGAGGCCGCCGGTGCAGGACTCCGCGGTCGCGATCGTCAGCTTGCGCATCCGGCACAGATCGAGCAGCGAGCGGGAGAGGGCGCGTGCGTCGCTGCCGGCCATGGCCTAGACACTCCAAATCTTCTCGTTAAACGGCAGACGGATGGTGGCGCTCGCGGTGGCCGCGATGCCTTCCTCGCGGCCGGTGAAGCCGAGCCGCTCGCTGGTGGTCGCCTTGACCGCGACCCGGGAGATGTCGACGCCGGAGATCTCGGCGATGCGCGCGCGCATGGTGTCGCGCAAAGGGCCGATCTTCGGCCGCTCGCAGATCATGGTGACCTCGAGATTGGCGATGCGGCCGCCGCGCTGGGTGACGCGCTCGATGGCGTATTTCAAGAACTGGTCGGAGGAGGCGCCTTTCCACTTCGCGTCGCTGGGCGGAAAGTGCGAGCCGATGTCGCCGTCGGCGAGCGCGCCGAGGATGGCATCGACCAGCGCGTGCAGGCCGACATCGCCGTCGGAATGGGCCAGGAAACCTTTGGTATGCGGCACGCGCACGCCGCAGAGCATGAGATGGTCGCCTTCGCCGAAGGCGTGCACGTCGTAGCCCGTGCCGGTCCTGATGTCGCCGAGCAGGCTGGCCAGCCGCGCTTCCTCGCGCACGAAATCCTCGGGGGTGGTGAGCTTCATATTGGCAACATCGCCTTCAAAGGTTGCAACCGTCAATCCCGCCCATTCGGCAATCGCGGCATCGTCGGTGAAATCGCTGCGCCGGTCCTTGGCCGCGCGACGATGCGCTTCGAGGATGACGTCGAAGCGAAAGGATTGCGGCGTCTGTGCGATCCGCAACCGCGCCCGGTCCGGCGTGTCCTCGACATTGCCGTTCTCGCCGGTGACCTTGATGGTGTCGGTGACGGGAACAACGGGGATCGCGGCGCCGGTGCGGCTGGCCGCATCGATCGCGCGGGTAATCACGCCTTCCGAAACGAAAGGGCGGGCGGCGTCGTGGATCAGCACGATGTCGGGCTTGTGCCTGGCGAGCGCTTCGAGACCCGCGAGCACCGAGGCCTGCCGGGTTGCGCCGCCATTGACCGGCGCCTCGTGGCTGAGCCCTGCGACCGCTGCCGTGAACATGGCGCCGTCGTCGGGGTTCACGACCGGCTGAACCGCGAACACGTCCGCATGGCGGCTGAAGGCCTCCATGGCGCGATAGATCACCGGCACGCCGCCGATCTCGCGATATTGCTTGGGGCCACCGGCGCCTGCGCGCAGGCCGCGTCCGGCCGCGACGAGAACGACTGCGGTGCGCTGTGATTTCGCCATAGGACTCAAATACTCATTTGATGATGAAGAGAGTCGGGGGTGGGGTGATTGCCGCATGCCTCTAGCACGGCAGGCCCGCAAAAAAAGGGGGTTTCCCCGGATTGTGGGAAACAGCATTTTGCTGCACTGCACTTGAAAGATTTGCAGAACTGTCTAAACTGTAGGCATGACGCTTGACTGCACAAGAATTGTGCGCAAGATAGGTCATGGCAGGCGCGATGAGGCGCTGCCAACGCAACGAGACCCCTGTGACCGGCTCGGCAGTATCAGGCTCTAAGCCATTGAAGATAGGCGATATTGACGTCGCCACCCCGGTCTTCCTGGCGCCGATGTCGGGGGTGACTGACTCGCCCGTCCGCCGGCTGGCCGCGGAGTTGGGGGCCGGTCTGGTGGTGTCCGAAATGACGGCCAGCGACGAACTCGCCAATGGCCATCATATGTCCCGGTTGCGCTGCGAAGCCACGGGGATCGGTCCGCACGTGGTCCAGCTCGCCGGTTGCGAGACGCATTGGATGGCGGAGGGGGCCCGGATTGCCGAAGCCGACGGCGCCGACATCATCGACATCAACATGGGCTGTCCGGCCCGTCACGTCACAGGCGGCCAGTCCGGTTCCGCCTTGATGCGCGACCTCGACCACGCCGTCAGCCTGATCGAAGCGACGATCGCGGCGGTGAAGGTGCCGGTAACGCTGAAGACGCGGCTTGGCTGGGACGACCGCACCCGCAACGCGCCGGAACTGGCGCGTCGCGCGCAGGCGTCAGGCATCAAGCTCGTCACCGTGCACGGCCGCACCCGCTGCCAGTTCTACAAGGGCGAGGCCGATTGGGACGCGATCCGCGCCGTACGCGAGGCCATCTCCATTCCGCTCGTCGTCAATGGCGACATCACCACTTTCGAGAAGGCGCTCGCGGCGTTAGAGGCCTCCGGCGCCGACGCCGTGATGATCGGCCGCGGCGCGCAGGGCCAGCCCTGGCTGCCCGGCCAGATCGGCCGCCGCCTCAAGGGCGGGGCGGCGGAAGCCACGCCGTCGCTCGAGACGCAGCTGCATTACGTCCGCACGCTTTATGAGGGCGTCTGCGCGCTCTACGGCCTGCGCATCGGTCTGCGGCACGCGCGAAAACATCTGGGCTGGGCGCTCGACGTCGCGGCCGATGTGAGCCGCGCGCCGGCCGAGAAGCTGAAATCCTGGCGCCAGAAAATCCTCACCTCGGAGGATCCGCGCCTCGTCCACCGATCACTGCAAGATGCCTTCGACGACTTCGCATGGAGCGCCGCTGCATGAGCTCAGCCGCTGAACATCGTCGGCCCGTTGCGTCCGACAGCGATGCCATCCTGGACGCACTGCCCAATCCCATGCTCATGATCGGGCCGGACGGCAAGATCGTCGCCGCCAACATCGCAACCGAAGCCTTCTTCGATATCTCGACGCAGTTCTTGAAGCGGCAGTCGCTGAAAGAGCTGGTGCCGTTCGGCAGCCCCTTGCTGGCGCTGATCGACCAGGTGCGTTCGTCGAACGCGCCGGTCAACGAATACAAGGTCGATCTGGGCACGCCGCGCATGGGCGGGGACCGCCAGGTCGATCTGCACGTTGCTCCGGTCACGGAACGGCCCGGCCATATCGTGGTGATGCTGCAGGAGCGCTCCATCGCCGATAAGATGGACCGCCAGCTCACCCATCGCAGCGCCGCGCGCTCGGTGATCGCGCTCGCCGCGATGCTGGCCCACGAGATTAAGAACCCGCTCTCCGGCATCCGCGGCGCGGCGCAGCTCCTGGAGCAGCAGGCCTCCTCGGAAGACCGCATGCTGACGCGGCTGATCTGCGACGAGGCCGACCGCATCGTGACGCTGGTCGACCGCATGGAGGTGTTCGGCGACGAGCGCCCCGTGGTGCGCGGCCCCGTCAACATTCATTCGGTGCTTGATCACGTCAAACGGCTGGCGCAGTCCGGCTTTGCCCGCAACATCCGCTTCGTCGAGGACTACGATCCCTCGCTGCCGCCGGTGCTGGCGAACCAGGACCAGCTCATCCAGGTGTTCCTCAACCTGGTGAAGAATGCCGCCGAAGCGCTGATCGACGTTCCCGATGGCGAAATCCAGCTCACCACCGCATTTCGTCCCGGCGTGCGCCTGTCAGTCCCCGGTCAAAAATCCCGTGTATCCCTGCCGCTCGAATTCTGCGTGAAGGACAACGGACCAGGCGTGCCGGACGATCTTCTGCCCAACCTGTTCGATCCCTTTGTCACCACCAAGCAGACCGGCTCGGGTCTGGGCCTTGCGCTGGTCGCAAAGATCATCGGGGATCACGGGGGCATCATCGAATGCGCATCTCAGCCGCGGAAGACCACCTTCCGCGTGCTGATGCCGATGTATTCCACATCGGTGAAACATGCCGATCAAAGCAGTCGCGACGGCTCTGCCGGGAAGTCGTCGTCTGCGTCACAGGGGGCAAAATGAGGATTAACGATGCCCGCAGGTAGCATTCTCGTTGCTGATGACGACACCGCCATCCGCACCGTTCTCAATCAGGCACTATCGCGCGCCGGCTACGAAGTGCGGCTGACCGGCAATGCCGCGACGCTGTGGCGATGGGTCAGCCAGGGGGAGGGCGATCTCGTCATCACCGACGTGGTGATGCCCGACGAGAACGCGTTCGACCTGTTGCCGCGGATCAAGAAGATGCGGCCGAATTTGCCTGTCATCGTCATGAGCGCGCAAAACACCTTCATGACGGCGATCCGCGCCTCCGAGCGCGGCGCCTATGAATATCTGCCGAAGCCCTTCGACCTGAAGGAGCTGATCGCCATCGTCGGCCGCGCGCTGGCCGAGCCGAAGGAGCGGGTCTCGACGCCGAACGAGGACGCCGAGATGGAGGCGATCCCGCTGGTCGGCCGCTCGCCGGCGATGCAGGAAATCTATCGCGTGCTGGCGCGGTTGATGCAGACCGACCTCACGGTGATGATCACGGGCGAGTCCGGTACCGGCAAGGAGCTGGTGGCGCGCGCGCTGCACGACTACGGCAAACGCCGCAACGGCCCGTTCGTCGCGGTCAACATGGCGGCAATCCCGCGCGACCTGATCGAGTCCGAACTGTTCGGCCACGAGCGCGGCGCCTTCACCGGCGCCAACACCCGCGCCTCCGGCCGCTTCGAGCAGGCCGAGGGCGGCACGCTGTTCCTGGACGAGATCGGCGACATGCCGATGGAGGCGCAGACCCGTCTGCTGCGCGTGCTTCAGCAGGGCGAATACACCACGGTCGGCGGCCGCACCCCGATCAAGACCGACGTGCGCATCGTCGCGGCCTCCAACAAGGATCTGCGCGTCCTGATCCAGCAGGGCCTGTTCCGCGAAGATCTGTTCTTCCGTCTCAACGTCGTGCCGCTGCGGCTGCCGCCGTTGCGCGAGCGCATCGAGGATCTGCCGGATCTCATCCGTCATTTCTTCGCGCTGGCCGAGAAGGACGGACTGCCGCCGAAGAAGCTCGACGCGCTGGCGCTGGAGCGGATGAAGCAGCATCGCTGGCCGGGCAACGTGCGCGAGCTCGAGAACCTCGCCCGTCGCCTCGCGGCGCTCTATCCGCAGGACGTGATCACGGGCTCGGTCATCGACGGCGAGTTGGCGCCACCCACGGTCAGCCCGGGTGCCGCAGTCCAGCATGGCGTCGACAATCTCGGCGGCGCCGTGGAAGCGTATCTCTCCTCGCACTTCCAGGGCTTCCCGAACGGCGTGCCGCCGCCGGGCCTCTATCACCGCATCCTGAAGGAGATCGAGGTGCCGCTGCTTACGGCCGCGCTCGCCGCCACCCGCGGCAACCAGATCCGCGCGGCCGATCTGCTCGGCCTCAACCGCAACACGCTGCGGAAGAAGATCCGGGATCTCGATATCCAGGTGTATCGGAGCGGGGGCTAGCCTTCCCGCAACCGACGGTGGCTCAGCTCCCCTATCAAGCGGAGCTGAGCCTGTCCGGTTCGCGTTGGCCGTTGTGGCTGACGCGGTGAGCAGAAGTCCCGATGGGACCGAAACGTTCCTCCGGAACATTCATATGGTGATTTCTGCCGCGGGACCCGGCCTCATACCTATCTGACAAACCGGCCTGAGACCTGTATCGCGCTGGCGACGTTCGCATTGGGCTCCTGCACCCCGAGACCATTGACCAGCAGGTCCGCCGCCACGATCAGCAGCAGCACGGCCGACACCATCATTGCGAGAAAGAATTTGTGCATGCCGGTCAAGCCGCCGGGGCCGGATTCCGTTCCCGCCCTCCGGCATGTCGCTGTGGATGCGCGGGTCGGTCGCGACGGGGGCGCCGCGGAATTGTCGCAATTCGGCAACAATGTGGTACGAATACATCAGTATCCGCCCCGCCGCGGACCCCGTTTTCAGCACCCATTGCCGGAATGACCAGCGCAGACACCTCGGCCGCATCCTTTGACACGGCCCCAGCTGAAGAGCCCCGGCGTTGGTCGGCGCGACGCTGGCTGGCGCCGTTCGCCGTGGCCCTGGCCCTGCTGTCGGCCTGCCTGACGTTCCTGGTCCTGACCGGCCTCACGTCAATCGAGCCGACCCCTGCGGTTGTCCGCTCGTTCTATCTGATCAATGCGGGCACGATCCTGCTGCTGGTCGGCATCATCATCCGCGAGCTCTGGCAGCTGATCCTGGCGCGACGGCGGGGCAGGGCGGCGGCGCGCCTCCATGTCCAGATCGTCAGCCTGTTCTCGATCGTGGCGGTGCTGCCGGCGGTGCTGGTCGCCGTCGTCGCCAACGTCACCATCGAGCGGGGCCTCGACCGGCTGTTCTCCGGCCCGACCAAGGAGGTGATCCAGAATTCGCTGACGATCGCGCGGGCCTACATGCAGGACCACGCGCAGCTGATCCGGGGCGACATTCTCGGCATGGCCAACGACATCGCCCACGCACGGCCGCTCTACGACCAGGATCGCCGCTCTTTTCGCGAATTGCTGACGTCCAGCGCCGCCTCGCGCAATTTGCCGGGCGCGATGATCATCGACAAGAACACCAACATTCTCGAATCCGCCGATACCGGCATGCGGCTGGCCTATTCGCCGCCGGCGCCGGACTTCCTCAGCAACGTCAACGAATCCGAGCCCGAGATCGCGGTGCTGCCCGATGCGAGCTTCGTCGCCGCGGTGGTCCGCTTGCGCGCCTTCAGCGACACCTTCCTGTATGTCGCACGCCCGCTCGATCCCAACGTGGTCCAGCAGCTCAAGCAGACCGAGGTCAGCGTCGCCGAATACGCCCAGATCGAGTCGCGCCGGCTCGGCATCCAGGTCGCGTTCGCGCTGATGTTCGCGGTGATCGCGCTGACCATCCTGATGGCCTCGGTGCTGATCGGCCTCAACTTCGCCAACTCGCTGGTCTCGCCGATCCGGCGGCTGATGAACGCGGCCCAGACGGTCTCGACCGGCGATCTCCATGTGAAAGTGCCGGTGCACCAGTCGGAAGGCGACCTCGCCCAGCTGGGTGAGACCTTCAACAAGATGACGGAGGAGTTGCGCAGCCAGCGCGACGAGCTCGTCAACGCCAGCGACCTCATCGACAGCCGCCGCCGCTTCATCGAGGCGGTGCTGTCGTCGGCGAGCGCCGGCATCATCGGAGTGGATAATTCAGGCAGCGTCGGCATTCTCAACCGTTCCGCCGAAAAGCTGATCGGGCACTCCGAAGCCGAGACGCTCGGCCACCCGCTCTCCGACGTGCTGCCCGAGCTCGAGGAGATGATGAAGACGGCGCGGGAAGGGACCCAGCGCCTGGTGCAGGGGCAGATCACGATCACGCGGGACGGGCAGGAACGCAATCTGTCGGTCCGCGTCAGCGCCGAGAAGACCAGCCAGCCCCACGACAGCTACATCATCACGCTCGACGACATCACCGAGCTGGTCTCGGCGCAGCGCACCTCGGCCTGGGGCGACGTCGCGCGCCGCATCGCGCATGAGATCAAGAACCCGCTGACTCCGATCCAGCTCTCCGCCGAGCGCATTCGCCGCAAATTCGGCAAGGACATCACCGAGGGCAAGGACAAGCAGATCTTCGAACAGTGCACCGACACCATCGTGCGTCAGGTCGACGATATCCGCCGCATGGTCGACGAGTTCTCGCGCTTTGCGCGGATGCCGAAGCCGGTGATGGAGGGTGAGGACGTCGCCGACGCAGTGCGGCAGGCGGTGTTCCTGATGAAGGTCGCCCATCCCGAGATCGATATCGAGGCCGAGTTCAGGGAAGACCCGCTGCGCGCGCAGTTCGACCGGCGGTTGATCTCGCAGGCCGTCACCAACATCGTCAAGAACGCCACCGAGGCGATCGAGCAGGTCCCCCTGGAGGAGCTCGGCAAAGGCAGAATCGACGTCGTGGTCTCGCGCGAGGGCGAGGACGTGCTGATCGACGTTGTCGACAACGGCATCGGGCTGCCCAAGGTGGCGCGCTCGCGCCTGCTCGAGCCCTATGTGACGACACGCGCCAAGGGCACCGGCCTTGGGCTCGCGATCGTCGGTCGCGTGCTGGAAGACCATGGCGGGCGCATCGAACTGAAGGATGCCTCGGACTTCCGCGAGGGCCAACGCGGCGCCTGGATGCGGATGCGTTTTGCGATCTCCGGCGCTCCCGCGAAAAGCGAGGGGGCCGAACCGGCGGGCGGGGCAACGACCAAGCCGGAAAGCGGTGAAACGGCCACGCAATCCGTCAAGGATCCGGAAACAAAAGAGGCGGCCGCCGAAACCAAAGAGCCGGCTGAAAAGACCAATGATTCAACGAAGATCAAAGCCTCAACAGGCAGCTGAGAAAACAGGCGACCCATGGCAAGTGAAATTCTGATTGTCGATGATGAGGCCGATATTCGGGATCTCGTTGCGGGCATCCTCGAAGACGAGGGCTTCGTGACCCGGACCGCGCGCGACAGCGATACGGCGCTCGCCGAGATCGCCAACCGCAGGCCGCATCTGGTGTTCCTCGACATCTGGTTGCAGGGCTCCAAGCTCGACGGCTTGCAGCTCCTGGAGCAGGTCAAGAAGGACAACCCCGATCTGCCGGTCGTGATGATCTCCGGCCACGGCAACATCGAGACCGCGGTCGCCGCGATCAAGCGTGGCGCCTACGATTTCATCGAGAAGCCGTTCAAGACCGACCGGCTGATCCTGGTCGCGAACCGTGCACTGGAGAACTCCCGGCTCAAGCGCGAGGTCAAGGAGCTGAAGCAGCTCGCGCCGAGCGCAAGCTCGCTGGTCGGCCGCTCGCCCAGCATGAACCAGCTGCGCCAGACCATCGAGCGTGCGGCCAAGGCCAACAGCCGCATCCTGATCGTCGGCCCCGCCGGCGCCGGCAAGGAACTGACCGCCCGCACGTTGCACACGGCCTCGGGCCGCGCCGACGGTCCCTTCGTCGTCATCAACGCCGCTGCGATCACGCCCGAGCGGATGGAGCACGAGCTGTTCGGCATCGAGCAGTCCAACGGCGAGCACGCGCGCAAGCCCGGCGCGCTCGAAGAGGCCCATGGCGGCACGCTGTTCATCGACGAGATCGCGGACATGCCGCGCGAGACACAGAACAAGATCTTGCGCGTGCTGGTCGAGCAGTCGTTCCAGCGCGTCGGCGGCAACGGCAAGGTCCAGGTCGACGTCCGCATCATCTCCTCCACCGCGCGCAACCTCGAAGAGGAGATCGCGGCCGGCCATTTCCGCGAGGACCTCTATCATCGACTGTCGGTGGTGCCGATCCGCGTGCCCGCGCTATCAGAGCGGCGTGAGGACATCCCGGAATTGATCGATTACTTCATGGAGCAGATTTCCGCGGGCAGCGGCCTGCCCAAGCGGCAGATCGGCCAGGACGCGATGGCGGTGCTGCAGTCGCATGTCTGGCCGGGCAATGTGCGCCAGCTCCGGAACAACGTTGAGAGAGTCATGATTCTGGCCGCAGGCGGGCCTGAAGTCATCATCACGGCCGACATGCTGCCGCAGGACGTCGGCTCCATGGTGCCGGCGATGCCGACCAGCAACAATGGCGAGCACATCATGGGCCTGCCGCTGCGCGAAGCGCGCGAAGTATTCGAGCGCGACTATTTGATTGCACAGATCAGCCGTTTCTCAGGAAATATTTCTCGCACGGCCGAGTTTGTTGGCATGGAACGGTCGGCACTGCACCGGAAGTTGAAGGCGCTCGGCGTCGGCTAGCGCTGCGACGTCGTTGGAATAGGCGAGGAAAATCATCGATTTCCGTAGTTTTTCGGGGCAATACGGCATGGGCTGCCGCGTGAAGCGGCTTGCCTAATAAGCCTACCTGTCCTCTAATTGAACCGCTGTTCCTCCGAGGGGGATCTCATGAGGGACGGCAACCGGACGAGGACCCCCAATTTTCAAAAGAGGGCCGCAACCGGCGCAATAAAAAGAAACTCAAAGCGAGAAAAAAACAATGGCGGCAGACCGCGCACAAAACCTGCAGGACACCTTCCTTAATCACGTTCGCAAAACCAAAACGCCACTGACGATCTTTCTGGTCAACGGAGTGAAGCTCCAGGGCATCGTGACCTGGTTCGACAATTTCTGTTTGCTGCTTCGGCGCGACGGTCACTCGCAGCTCGTCTACAAGCATGCGATCTCGACCATCATGCCGGGCGCTCCGATCCAGTTGTTCGAAGGCGGCGAGGACCAGCCGGCTTGAGAGTGATCTGATTGGAACCCCGGAATTTCGACGGGGATGCCGACCGTCCGCGGTCGGCAGGGGATAAGCAGACGGGGCGGGTGCTTGTCATCGGTCCCTATTTGCGAGTGCGCGCAGGCAATGCCGACGCGCAATCGGAAGCTCATGTCCTGCGTGACGCGGAAGCCCGGCTCGACGAAGCTGCCGGCCTCGCGCGCGCGATCGATCTCGTCGTTGCCGATGCCATCATCGCGCCGATCAACCAGATCCGCCCCGCGACCTATATCGGCAAGGGCAAGGTCGAGGAGATCGCTGCGCTCGCCAAGAGCCTCGACGTTGAGCTCGTGGTGATGGATTGCGCGCTTGCGCCGATCCAGCAGCGCAATCTCGAGAAGGAGTTGCAGGCAAAGGTGCTCGACCGCACCGGTCTCATCCTGGAAATCTTCGGCCGCCGCGCCAAGACCAAGGAAGGCTCGCTCCAGGTCGAGCTCGCGCATCTCAACTACCAACGTTCGCGCCTGGTGCGCTCATGGACCCATCTCGAACGCCAGCGCGGCGGCTTTGGATTCATGGGCGGTCCCGGCGAGACGCAGATCGAAGCCGACCGCCGCCTGATCCAGGAGCGCATCTCCAAGCTCGAGGGCGAGCTGAAGAAGGTGCAGGCCACGCGCCGCCTGCATCGCGCAGGCCGCCAGCGCGTGCCGTACCGCGTCGTGGCGCTGGTCGGCTACACCAATGCCGGCAAATCGACGCTGTTCAACCGCCTGACCCGCGCCGACGTGCAGGCCGCCGACATGCTGTTCGCCACGCTGGATCCGACCCTGCGTGCGCTCACCCTGCCGCATGGCGGCAAGGCGATGCTGTCGGACACCGTCGGTTTCATCTCCAATTTGCCGACGCAGCTCGTCGCCGCCTTCCGCGCCACGCTGGAGGAGGTGCTGGAAGCCGACGTCATCTTGCATGTGCGCGATATCTCGCACGACGACGCCGAGGCGCAGCAGAGCGACGTCGACGCCGTGCTGCGCCAGCTCGGCATCAATCCCGATGATTCAGGCCGGATCATCGAGGTCTGGAACAAGATCGACCGTTATGGTCCCGAACAGCGCGAAGAACTTTTGAACATCGCCGCGCGCAGGCCGGAGGATCATCCGGCGATGCTGGTGTCCGCCGTGTCGGGCGAGGGGGTCGACGCGCTGCTCGCCGCGATCGAGGAGCGCTTGGCCGCCAAACGCATCACGCTCGACCTCTCCATCGATGCCTCCGACGGCGCCGGCATCAGCTGGCTGCATCGGAATGCCGAGGTGCTGGCGAAAGAGCTGCACGACGGCCGCTTCGACATGACGGTGCGGGTGGACGAGACCAAGCGGGACATCGTGGTCAACAGGTTCGACGCGGTGCCGCGACTGTCGGCATAACAGGTGTCGTCCCGGCCTAGTGCGCAATTGCGCACGGGGGGCCGGGACCCATACCGCGTGATCCATCGAGGCAGGGCGGTCTTCATACCGATGAACATTTTCACTCCAAGCCTTCGCCCAACTCCTCCCTGTGGTTATGGGTCCCGGCCTTCGCCGGGACGACGACAGAGTTAGCCGCTCGCCTGGTTACTTCTCTCGGCCGGCGCTGCGCTCTGCTCCTCACTCTTCGCCGCGTTCCACAAGGCGTCCATCTCCGCCAGCGACGCCTGCTCCAGCGTCCGCCCCTGTGCTTCCAGCGCCCGCTCGATATAGGCAAAGCGCCGCTCGAACTTCGCGTTGGTCGCGCGCAGCGCGGCTTCCGGATCGGCATCGACATGGCGGGCAAGGTTGACCAGCGCGAACATCAGGTCGCCGGTCTCCTCCGCCAATCCCTTGCTGTCGTTGCGATCAAGCGCGGCCTCGATCTCGTCGGCTTCCTCGCGGATTTTGGCCAGCACCGCGCGCGGATCGTTCCAGTCGAAGCCGACAGTGGAGGCCTTGCGCTGCAGCTCCATGGCGCGCGTCAGCGCGGGCTGGCCGGCCTTCACGCCCGACAGCAGCGATTTGTGGGACGGCACTTCCTGCGGCGGCCGGCGCGCGGCGCGCTCGGCTTTCTCCTCGGCCTTGATGCGGTCCCAGACTTCCTTGACGTGGGAGGAGGCGAGATTGCCGTCCTTGTCGGCGAAGACGTGAGGATGGCGCCGGATCATTTTTCGCGTGATGGCCTCGACGACATCTCCAAACGCGAACGCGTTCTGCTCCGACGCCATCTGGGCGTGGAACACCACCTGCAGCAGGAGGTCGCCGAGCTCCTCGCAGAGGTCGTCGAGGTCGCCGCGGCTGATGGCCTCGACCACCTCATAGGCTTCCTCGATCGTATAGGGCGCGATCGTTGCAAAATTCTGTTCGAGGTCCCAGGGACAGCCGGTCACCGGCGTGCGCAGCGCCGCCATGATCTCGATCAGGCGGGAAATGTCGCGGGATGGGGTCATTGCGGGGCAGTCTCCTGGCTCCCAAGCCTTATGCCAAAAGCGAGCGCCCGTTCCCAGCGCAGCGCGGCGGAAGAGGGTGATTTCCACCGGTTGGCGGGCCGGATTGGCGAGCCGCGTGCGCAATGCTAAAGCGCGGGCCATGAGCGACGTATTTTCATCCGAAACCGCATTGGTGCTGTTCTCCGGCGGCCAGGATTCCACCACCTGCCTCGCGTGGGCGCTGAACCGTTTTGCGCGCGTGGAGACACTGGGGTTCGATTACGGCCAGCGCCACGCCATCGAGCTTGCCTGCCGTGACCGGCTGTTCGACGGCCTCAAGGGGCTGCGCACGGACTGGGCTTCCAGGCTCGGCGAGAGCCACACGCTGTCGATCCCGACGCTGGCAGCTGTGTCCGAGACGGCGCTGACGCGTGACGTCGCGATTGCGATGGGCGCCGACGGCCTGCCGAACACGTTCGTGCCCGGCCGCAATCTGGTGTTTCTGACTTTCGCCGCGGCGCTGGCCTACCGGCGCGGCATCAGTCACATCGTCGGCGGCATGTGCGAGACCGACTATTCCGGTTATCCCGATTGCCGCGACGACACCATCCGCGCCATGCAGGCCGCACTGTCGCTCGGCATGGCCCGCAAGTTCGAGCTGCACACACCGCTGATGTGGATCGACAAGGCCGCGACGTGGAAGCTCGCCCATGAGCTCGGCGGCGACGGGCTGGTCGATCTCATCCGCGAGCAGTCGCACACCTGCTATCTCGGCGAACGCGGCGCGCAGCATGATTGGGGATACGGTTGCGGCGAGTGCCCGGCGTGCAGCCTGCGCGCGAAGGGATGGCGGGAGTATGTGGCGGGGCGGTGACACGCCTCACCCGCCGTCATTGCGAGGAGCTCTTGCGACGAAGCAATCCAGACCGCCTCTGCGGAGGGATTCTGGATTGCTTCGCTTCGCTCGCAATGACGGAATATGTGGAAGCAGCTTACCGAAAATCCTCCGGCGTCAGCTCGATCGGCTTGCCGTGCGGCGTGCGATCCGCCGCGTGGTCCCAGGCATCGCGATAGCGATGCAGCGTCTCCGTCGAGGCAACGCCCTTGCGTGCGACGAGGCCCTCCAGCGTGGCGAGCCAATGGAGATAGTAGGTCTCGCCGGTATCGGGATCGCCGGCCGCCTGCGCGCGCTTGATCTCGGAGGCCAGGGCTGCCGCCCATTCGGGCCAGGTGAACACGCCGCGCTCGTGCAGGGTCAGCGCCATCGCGAAGGCGTGCGCCTCCCAGGGCGCGCGAAACACCGGGCCGTCATCGTCGCGTGGAATGCTCGGGATCGCTGCCGTCGCGGCAGCAGCAGCCGTGCTGCTCATCACGCCGGGTCCAGATACGGCTCGAACGCGTCGATCGAGACTTTCGAGGTCGGATCGCCGTCCGCGCCCCAGAGATCGCGGCCCTCGAATACCACCGTGTAGAGCCATTGCGGATTCTCGCCGAGCTCCATCGCCGTCGAGTCCGGAAACACGTGACAGCCATGGTTCAGCTCGACGATTCCGACATGGCCGCGCACGTAGCGCGGCAGCCGCGTGTGGGTCGCCGGATGAATGTTCTTCGCACGGACCTTGTCGCCGATCTTGAATTTCGCCGGTGCCGGGGCAGGGCGAGCGAACTTGCCGCGCACCATGATGCGCTCGACCTGGCCGAGATCGAACTTGCCGTGCTTGAGCGCCTTGGCCGGCTGCATTGCGTGGCCGGCGGCGACTTCCTCCCGGGTGAGATAGCCTTTCTCGATCAGCATCTCCTCGAGCCCGAGAAACCATTTCTTGTAATAGGAGCTCGACAGGTACACGTGCGGCGGGATCGTCTCGCGATAGAAGCGCGAGGTGTCGATGTTGAAGGCGCCGGCCGCGCCCATCGCGCGCACCATGGCGAGAACACGCGATTCCCATTCCTCGTGGAACACCGGCTCGTTCAGCTCGGGCTCGACCTTGCCGAAGCCGTCCATGCCGCCCATGTCGTGCACGCCGTTCATGACGGCGCTCCGGGCACCTTAGGAAAGCCGGTGCCGATCATGGAATCGCGCGTGACCAGCTCGGCGAGCTGCTCCTCGCTCCAGCCATCGGTCCCCGCGGGGCGCATCGGCAGCACAAGAAAGCGCGTTTCGGCGGTCGAATCCCAGACCCGGATTTCAACGTCCTTGGCGACCTCCACACCGAAATCGGCGAGCACGCCGCGCGGGTCCTTCACCGCGCGGGAGCGATAGGGCGCGGCCTTGTACCAGACCGGCGGCAGCCCCAGCATTTCCCAGGGGTAGCAGGAGCACAGCGTGCACACGACCATGTTGTGACGCTGCGGCGTGTTCTCGACCACGACGAGGTGGTCGCCGACGCGGCTGACATGGCCGAGCGTGCCGATCGCCTTCGAGCCGTCCTCCAGCAGTGCCGTCTTGAAGGCGGGATCGCTCCAGGCCTTGGCGACGACGCGCGCGCCGTTATGGGGACCAATCCGGGTCTCATAGGCCTGGATGATGGCGTCGAGCGCGGCCGGCTCGACATAGCCTTTTTCGGTCAGGATCGTCTCGAGCGCGCGCACGCGCAGCTCTGTCTCCGACAGCTCGGAATGGTCGTGATCGTGGTGATGATGATGCTCGCTCATGGGGCGAAGATAGTCCCAGAATCCGGGCGTTGTCGAGGCGAAGACTCTGCTAACATCGCACTATGGGCTGGGCTGCAAGAACCGGAATAACCGCCGCAATCGCGGCTCTTGGCGCATTCGCGGCGCAGGATGCGCGCGCCGCGAATGGCGCCTATGCGGTCGATGCCGCCGACATTTCCGAGGTCGGCTCCTGCAAGGTGGAGAGCTGGCTGTCGACGGCTTCCAACACGGATTTTTCGGCGGTCGCCAATCCCTCCTGCGTCGTCGATCCCTTCAGGCCGATCGAGCTGAGCCTGCAGACCATCCGGGCCCGGAGCGACGGCGGCTGGAGCACGACGGTCGCGCCAAAAGCCAAGACGAATTTCGTCCCGACCGGGATCGGCCGGTGGGGATTGTCGGCCTATGGCGGCGGATCGTTCGACGCGGCGACCGGCGAGGCGCTATCCGCCTTTGCCGTGATCCCCGCGACCTTCCGACTGTCCGAGACCATGCGCATTAACGTCAATGGCGGCTGGCTCTGGGATCGCACGGTGGATCGCCACTACCTGACCTACGGCATCGGCTTCGATTGGAAATTCACCGACACCTTGCAATGGACGATCGAGGCTTACGGGCAGGCCGGCGCCTCCGAGATCGCGAGCATCGTGCAGCCGCGTTTCCAGACCGGTGTGCGCTACCGTCCGAACGAGATCTTCTCCGTCGATGTGATCTACGGCCGCAACATCACAGGCGAAAATGCCAACTGGATCACCATCGGGACCACGGTCCGGTTTCCGGTCCATGGAAGCGAACCCGAACATCGGCGTACCGGGCATCTGTGAGCGCCAGGAAGACCCAAGAACAAGGGAGTTTGCGTTGCGTGACTATGTGAAGATCGAGAAGGGCCTCGGACCGGAGGGGCGGATTGCGGTGGTGCGGTTCGACCGCGGCGATGGCATCAACGCGCTGTCGCCCGAGGCGCTGCGCCAGCTCACCGCGGCCGCGCGCAGTTTTGAGGATGATTCCGCAACCTCTGTCGTGGTGCTCACAGGCAGCGCGGCTGCGTTCAGCGCCGGCTTCGACCTCAAGGATGCTGAAGGCCGCGCGCGCAAGGACATGGACCTCGGCACGCTGCGGCGGCATCTCAAGCTCGGACCGCGCCTGACTCACGCCTGGCAGGAGATGGAGCAGATCACGATCGCCGCCATCGAGGGCTTTTGCGTCGGCGGCGGCGTGGCGCTCGCCGTCGCGCTCGACTTCCGCGTCATGGGACGCGATGCCCATCTACGGGTACCCGAGATCGGGCTCGGCATGAACATGAGCTGGCAGAGCATTCCGCGCATGTTGCATCTGATCGGTCCGGCTCGCACCAAGCAGGCGGTGATCCTGGCCGATCAGCGCATCAGCGCGGATGAAGCCTATGAGTGGGGCCTGGTCGAGCAGGTGGTCGATCCCGGCCATGCGTTCGATGCCGCGATGGAGCTTGCGCGCAAGGTGGCAGCGCAGCCGCCGCTCTCCGTTGCCATGACGAAACTCACGGTCAACCGGCTGGCGCATGCGCTGGATAATCTCGCCAGCCACATGGACGTCGACCAGTTCGCCCTGGCAAGCCTCAGCGAGGACCACAAGGAGGGCGTCGAGGCGTTCCTGACGCGACGCAAACCGAAGTTCAGAGGGCGGTAGAAGCAGGCTCGGGCCATTGATTGCGCCGCGGACTATCCGTATACGCGGCGCTGGGACAAAATAGGCCCGATCAACGGGCCGGCAGACGACAATGACGATCGAGGGGGAGGGCCCATGACCGCTAGCTCGCAGGCGCCTGAGGCGAAAGGGTTTCGCTGGAAGCTGATCGCGCCGCTCGCGGTGTGGCTGGTGATCTATCTGTGGCCGGTGCCGGCGGGGCTCAACGTCAATCAGTGGCATTATTTTGCCGTCTTCGCGGCCGTCATCACCGGGCTCATCCTGGAATCGATGCCGGTCGGCGCGGTCGGCCTGATCGGGCTGACGGTTGCGGGCGTCGGCGGTTATATCGATCCCGATCCGACCAAGTCGCTGCGCTGGATGCTGGCGGGCTTTGCCGAGAGCACGGTCTGGCTGATCGTCGGCGCCTTCGTGTTCTCGATCGGGTACCGCAAGAGCCAGCTGGGCCGGCGTATTGCGCTCGTGCTGGTGCAAAAGCTCGGCACTAACACGCTCGGTCTCGGCTATGCGGTGGCGATGTCGGACTTCTTGCTGGCGCCGGCGACGCCCTCCAACACCGCGCGCAGCGGCGGCATCGTCTATCCCATCATCAGCAACATCCCGCGCATCTACGGCTCCGAGCCGGGACCGACCGCCGGCAAGATCGGCACCTACGTGATGTGGACCGCGTTCGCGTCGACCGCCGTCACCAGCTCATTGTTTTTCACCGCGCTCGCGCCCAACGCAGCGGCGCTCGCCATCGCCAAGAAGACCGTCGGAATCGACGTCAGCTGGGCGCAGTGGTTTATGGGCTTTGCGCCGCTCGGCCTCCTCCTGATGGTGCTGGTCCCGCTGCTCAGCTACGCGGTCTGCCGTCCCGAGGTGAAGAGCAGCCCGGAAATTTCCGAATGGGCATCGAAGGAGCTCGCGGAGATGGGCCCGATGTCGCGCAACGAATGGATCATGCTGGCGCTGATCCTGCTCGCGATGTTCCTGTGGATCGCGGGCTCGAGCCCGGACATCCGCGTGCCGCTTCTGGGCTCGAATTTCGTCAACGCCACCACCGTCGTATTCATCGTGATTTCGCTGATGCTGGTGACGGGCGTGATCGAGTTTGCCGACATCGTCGCCGAGAAGGGCGCTTGGGAGGTGTTCTTCTATTTCACCTCGCTGCTGACGCTGGCCTCGGGCCTCAACGAGATCGGCTTCATCAAATGGTTCGCGACCGAATATGCAAAGCCGCTCGCCGGGCTGTCGCCGTCGACCGCGATGCTCCTGCTGGTCGCACTGTTCTTCTGGATCCACTATTTCTTCTCGAGCATCACCTCGCATGCCGCCGCCGTGCTGCCCGTGGTGCTCGCGGTCGGATCCGGCATCCCCGACCTGCCGGTCACGACACTCGCCATGCTCTGCATGTATTCGCTCGGCCTGATGGGCGTGATCTCGCCTTACGCGACCGGGCCGGCGCCGATGTATTTCGGCAGCGGCTATATCGGCAAGGGTCAGTTCTGGGGTTTTGGGCTGATCTTCGGGTTGCTCTATTTCGCAGGGCTCCTGCTGATCGTATGGCCCTGGTTGCGGGTCACCTGAGCCGGGGCGAGGGCCAAGACGGCGGCAGATGAATTTTCTTCAGTGGGGAGAAATTTGGAAAACTTCGTCCAACTCCCCACAAATATCTGACATTGCCAGAGCGACCCGAAACGGCAATGGTGCCTGCCGCGGTGCAGCGCGCGCTGCAGCCGATTCCTCATCGCGATTTCACTCTCCGTCGCTTGATGCGACCGGTTCCCGGATGCCCCAGAGGCAAGCGGAACTATTGTGCATGAAGGCCGCCTCCATGAACGTCCACCCGTCGCTCGCGATCGGACAGCCGATCGAAACGCCTGACGCGATCTCACCTGCCGCGACTGCACCAGCCGCGACTAAGCCCGACGCGATGGTCCGCTTCGAAGGCATCTCGAAAATCTATCCGGCCTATCGCGGCAAGCCCGGCGTCAAGGCCCTGCAAAACATCGACTTCGCAATCCCGCGCGGTTCGATCACCGGCGTCATCGGCCGCTCCGGTGCCGGCAAATCGAGCCTGGTCCGGCTCATCAACGGGCTGGAGAGGCCGACCGCGGGCCGCGTCATCGTCGATAACAGAGATATCTCGGCGCTCTCGGGCCGCGACTTGCGGTTGGCGCAGCGCTCGATCGGCATGATCTTCCAGCACTTCAACCTGCTGTCCTCGCGCACCGCAGCCGCCAATATCGCGCTGCCGCTCGAGATCGCCGGCTGGACCAAAGCGGACATCAAAACCCGGGTCGCCGAGCTGCTAGCGCTCGTGGGCATCGCGGACAAGCACGACCGCTACCCGTCCGAACTCTCCGGCGGCCAGAAGCAGCGCGTCGGCATCGCGCGGGCCTTGGCGACGCGGCCGAGCGTGCTGCTGTCGGACGAGGCGACCTCGGCGCTCGATCCGCAGACCACGCGGGCGATCCTCGATCTGCTCGCGAACATCAACCGCGAACTGGGCGTGACCATCGTGCTGATCACCCACGAGATGTCCGTGGTGCGCCAGCTCGCCAAGGACGTCGTGGTGCTCGATGCCGGCCACGTCGTCGAGAGCGGCCATGTCGCGGACATCTTCACTCACCCACAGCATCCGATCACGCAATCCTTTCTGGCGGAAGTGATCGGAGACAGCCTGCCGGTGTCGCTGGCGAGCCGGATCGTTTCGCAGCCGCCTGCGGGCGGACAGGCCGTGATCCGCGTCCAGGTGCGCGGGGCAGGGGCCGGCGACACGATGGTGGCGCGGCTCGCGCGCGAGCTCGGCCTCGACGTGTCGCTGCTGTCGGCCCGCATCGACGAGATCGGCGGCCAGCATGTGGGTTCGTTGACGCTTGGTATCCCTTTCGGCATGTCTGGCGGCGAGGACGCGACGACGCGCGCGCTGGCCTGGCTTTCACAATATCAATTCCCCGCGGAGCGTCTCGGCTATGTCGCCTGAACTCATCAACCTGATCGTCCAGGCGACCGGCGAGAGCCTGTACATGGTCGGGCTCGCCGCTCTGATCGGCACCGCGTTTGGCCTGCCGCTCGGCGTCTTTCTCGCGACCAGCCGGAAAGGCGAGCTGTTCGCGGCGCCCGTCGTCAATCGTGTGCTCGGCATCGTCGTCAACGCGACGCGGTCCACGCCTTTCATCATCCTGGTCGTCGCCATCATCCCGTTCACGCGGCTGGTGGCCGGCACCTCGATCGGATCGACGGCCGCGATCGTGCCGTTGACGATCGCATCGGCACCGTTCATCGCGCGCCTGGTCGAGGCCGCGATCCGCGAGGTCGATGGTGGCCTGATCGAGACCGCATCCTCGTTCGGGGCCTCGCCGATGCAGATCGTGCTCAAGGTGCTGATCCCCGAAGCGTTGCCGGGTCTCCTGCTGGCGCTGACGCTCGCGGTGGTCAGCCTGCTCGGCTACTCCGCCATGGTCGGTGCCGTCGGAGGCGGGGGCCTGGGAGATCTCGGCATCCGCTACGGTTATCAGCGCTTCATGCCCGAGATGATGCTGGCCGTCGTCGTCGTGCTGATCGCGCTGGTGCAGCTGGTCCAGAGCGCCGGCGATTATCTGGCGCGCCGGGTCAATCGCCGGCTGCGACATCGCTGACGCCGTTCCAGACATTTCGAACAAGCAGGTTCTTGTCGATCTGGAAGCATTCCAAAGTTCGAGACACGACTGAGCGCATTCGTCGCACGCGTTGCGCACGCGTCTGGAGAAATTCTAACGCAGTTCCTATCGCACTCCGAAATCGCCTGCGTTAGGGCGAGGCATCAAAAACGATACCGGCGAAGCCGGCAGTGCGTGGGGCCTCGACAGACGTGACCGACTTCCAACTTGCTTCGCGTTCCGACACGCGTCGTCGACAGATACAGATTCTCTTCCTCGGAGCGGCCAGCACATTTGCTCTCGTCGTTCCCATCGGTGCCGTGGAGGCGCAGACGCAGATTCCTGCCGTCACCGTCGAAGCCCCGGCTCAGCGCGCCCGGCCTGCGGCGGTCGCCTCAACGCGACGCTCAGGGGCGACACGCACCGCACGCGCCAATCGTCGCTCTCCGGCGCAGCAAGTCGCGCCAACCCAGTCAGCATCATCAAACGGCGCCACAGGTGAACGCGCCAACGGTCCGGTGCGCGGTTTCGTTGCGACGCGCAGCGGCACCGCGACCAAGACGGATACGCCGCTGATCGAAACCCCGCAGTCCGTCTCCGTCGTCACGACCGACCAGGTCAGGAACCAGGGCGCGGTCTCGATCGGCGAGGCGCTGCGCTACACCGCCGGTGTCAGCGGCGACGTCAATGGCGGCTCCGACACCCGCTTCGGCGCCCTCCAGATCCGCGGCTTCGACACCACCATGTCGGGCCTCTACGTCGATGGCTTACGGATACCCTCCAGCAACTACGTGCACTTCAACGGCCTTGATCCCTACGGTGCCGAGCGCCTCGAGGTCCTCAAGGGCCCATCCTCGGCGATGTATGGCGGCAGCGGCACCGGCGGCATCCTCAACTACGTGACCAAGCTACCGACGGCGCAGCAGTTCGGCGAGGTCTCCATCTCTGGCGGCAGCTTCAATCGCTATCAGGGCCAGTTCGACATGGGTGGCCCGGCCAACAAGGACGGCACCGTGCTGTGGCGCCTGACCGGCGTGGTGCGCGACGGCGAGACCCAGGTCGACTTCACCAAGGACAACCGCGTCTTCATCGCGCCCGCCGTCACGTTCAAGCCGAACGAGGACACCACCATCACGATCCTCGCGAACTACCAGCGCGACCGGGCAGGGTGGGGTCTTCAGTTCCTGCCGGCCTCGGGCACGGTGTGGCCGAACACCGGCCGCACCATCCCGGTCTCGTTCTTCGCGGGCGTGCCGAGCTTCAACGCGTTCAACACCGAAATCGCGACCGCCGGCTACCAGCTCTCCCACAATTTCACCGACAACATCACGTTCCGGCAGAATTTGCGCTATGCCTATCAGCACAACGAGGAGAAGGTGTTTTTCGGCGGAGGCTATACCGACGAGGCCGCGGGACAGCTCGCGCGTTTCGGCAGCTACAGCAACTCGTACATCAACTCCTTCGCGGTGGACAATCAGCTCCAGGGCAAGTTCACCACGGGCTTCCTCAGCCACACCACGCTGGTCGGAATAGACTATCGCAACACCACATTCCGCGACACCGCCTTTAGCGTCACGACGTCCGCGCCTGAGATCAACGTCTTCAATCCGGTCTACAATTACGACTGGACCATGGGCGCCGTGAGCGACGACACCGGCGTCAAGCAATCGCAAGTCGGCCTCTACGCGCAGGACCAGATCAAGCTCGGCCGGCTCTCGTTCCAGCTCGGTGGCCGCCAGGATTTCGTCACGACGCAGGTGGACAGCGGCGTCTTCAACACGTCAGTCGCGAAGGATGCATCGGCCTTCACCGGCCGCGCCGCATTGATGTACAATTTCGACAACGGCATCGCGCCTTATTTCAGCTATTCGGAATCGTTCCTGCCGGTGCTCGCCACCGGCCCGGGCGGACAGCTGCTCAATCCCGAGACCGGCGTGCAGTACGAGGTGGGCGTCAAGTATCAGCCGATCGGCTGGAACGCGCTGTTCACCTTCGCCGCCTTCGACCTGACGCGCGACAACGTCGTTACCTTTGCGCCTCCGCTCAACATTGCCGAACAGACCGGGCAAGTAAAATCGCGCGGCCTTGAGCTCGAAGGCACGATGTCGCTCGCCGACGGCTGGAACCTGCGCGCGGCCTATGCCTATGTCGATGCCACGGTCACGCAGGATCCGGTCAATGTCGGCAAAGCGCCGGTCACCGTGCCGCTCAACCGCGCCTCGCTGTGGAACGACTACACGCTTCAGACCGGGCCGCTCGCGGGCCTGCAGTTCGGCGGCGGCGTCCGCTATGTCGGCGCGACCTGGGGCGATGACGCCAACACGTTCAAGGTCGGATCGTCGACCGTGCTGGACGCGCTACTCGCCTACAGCAGGGACAATTGGCGGCTATCGCTGAACGTCACCAACCTCGCCGACACCCGCTACGTCGCTGCCTGCTACAGCCTGTCGGGCTGCTTCTACGCGGAGGGACGCAAGGCCATCGGCAAGCTGACGTATCGGTGGTGAGTTGGAATGACGACGATGAGGCTCCACGAGAGGTCGTCATGGCCGGGCTTGTCCCGGCCATCCACGATCTTTCACGCGGCACTAAGAACGTGGATGCCCGGGACAAGCCCGGGCATGACGTTGCGGAAGATTCGGCACTCACACACTTTGCTCGTGTACTTGGCGAGATCTGAACGATGAGAGCGATATTCGGCAAGCTGCATCGCTGGGCGGGACTGCTGACGGCCGGATTCCTGTTCTTCTCCGGCATCACCGGGGCGATCATCTCCTGGGACCATGAGATCGATGAGGTCCTGAACAGCCATCTGTTCGACGTCAGCAGCAAAGGCCCGGCGATTCCCTCGATCGATCTCGCCAAGACGATCGAGCAGCGCGATCCCCGCGCGCGCGTGGTCTACCTGTTCATGACGCCGGAGGAGGGCCACTCGCTGTGGTTCTTCGTCATGCCCAGGATCGATCCCGCGACCGGCAAGCGCTACGCGCTCGACTACAATCAGATCTTCCTCGATCCCAACACCGGAGCGGAGCTCGGCCGGCGCTATTGGGGCGCGGTGTGGCCGGTGACGCGAGAAAACTTCGTCTCGTTCCTCTACAAGCTGCACTACACCATGCACATCCCGGAATTTTGGGGCAGCGATCGCTGGGGCATGCGCCTGCTCGGCGTGATCGCCATCATCTGGACCATCGACTGCTTCGTCGGCTTCTACCTGACGCTGCCCTCGCGGCGGCGCGCCAAAACCGCCCGCGCGCCCCAAGTCACGCGCCAGCTCGAACGCGGCTTCTGGGCGCGCTGGGCGCCGGCGTGGACCATCAAGACGTCAGGCAGCGCCTACCGGATCAATTTCGACATCCATCGCGCTTTCAGCCTGTGGACCTGGGGCGTGCTGTTCATCATCGCCTTCACGGCGTTCTCGCTGAACCTCTATTTCGAGGTGTTCTCGCCGCTGATGAAGATGGTGTCGAATTACACGCCGACGCCTTATGAGCAGCGGCCATATCGCGATCTTGACGACCCCATCGAGCCCAAGGTCAGCTTCGCCGACATCGCCGCGCGCGCGGCGGCCGACGGCAAGGGGCGAGGGTGGACCGTCCCGGTCGGCTCGGTCAATTACGGCCCGGCCCATGGTGTCTATGCCGCGGCTTTCTTCCATCCGGGCGACGATCACGGCGCCGGCGGTGTCGGCCCGGCGCAGCTCTATTACGACAGCGAGGACGGCCGTCCGATCGGCGAACGGCTGCCCTGGGTCGGCACCACCGCCGACATCTTCGTGCAGGCGCAATTCCCATTGCATTCGGGCCGCATCGTGGGGCTGTTCGGCCGCATCCTGATCTCAATCATGGGGCTGGTCGTGGCGGCACTCTCGGTCACCGGAATCGTGATCTGGTGGCGCAAGCGCCGCGCCCGTGTCCGCGTCCGCGAGACGGCGGCGATGCGCCCGAGCCGGCAGCAACTGACGCCGGCGGAGTAGGGCTCCTGGCCGCTCGCGGATGAACCTTCCCGCACGGCACCGGCACAAAGACTGGAGATCAGACCCAGCCCTGTCGGAAACCACATGAGATCGCTCGCCTTGCTCTGCCTGCTCGTTTTCGCCGCGCCCGCACATGCGGCTGGCCCGGAGCAGCATTATCTCGACCTGCGCGACCGCTACATCGCAAAGTTCTCGAAAGCCACGGAGAACGACGAGACCGATAAGCAGCACGATGCGGCGCTCAAGGAGTTGACGGGGGTGTTGCGCGGTTTGGTGGGACCGGTCGCGATCAAGGGACTGCCGGCCGACGGCATGACCAATGCGGACACGCTCTTCAAGGGCGACTCCGGTTTCGGCCATCTCGACGGCCTCGGCTTCGCGTCCGAAGGCGACAAGATGCAAGCGGTGGCGACCACGACCGGCTTGCTCAAGCACTGGCTTCGCGAGCACCGCGAGGACGGCATGCCGCAGGAGATTGGCGCCGCGTTCAAGTCGGACCGCTTCTACTATCAGGCGATCCAGGACTCCGCCTTCGCCAAATATGCCGAGCTGCCGATCACGAAGCCCGCGGGAGCGAGCGCTGCGGTCGCTGTACTGGGCGTGCGCGGCAATGGCGATTTGAAGGGACCGCCGCATGAAATCGATGTCGTCGCAATCCAGGGCGACAAGGTCTTCTTTCTCGCCGCAAGCGACGCGGTCAAGACGGCTGAGATTCCGGCCTGCGAAAAGGTCTGGAAGCAAATGATGGCCAAACCCATCGACAAGAAAGACCCCCGCGGCGACATCACCCGCGAAGACAACGCGATGACCGCGTACACGGCCTGCTTCGCCAAGGAGGCACCAAGCCAGAGCTGGTATGCGACGGCGGTCAAGAAAGCGCAGAGCCAGCTGGAGTTGCTGCCGCTGCGCTAGAACGATCATCCAATTACCTTCGAGAGCTACAGCGTTGCGCGCGGCGCCATCGCTCGAAAATGCGCAATCGGAAATTGCAGCTCGTCCCGCAGATTCAACCGAGGCCCGAGCAGCGCGAAACGCTCCAAGCCGCATCGACGAGGTCATCGGCAACACCGTTCGCGGATTCGGCGACGACCGTGGAACTCGGTCCCGCCGAGGGGGTTGCATTGCGGTTGGAACCGAACGGGTAGAACACTTGAATCGCCGACAATTCCTGGAAGCCTCGGCATTGACGCCATTGGCAACGCTACTACCTGGCGCAGTGTCTGCGGCATCGGCGGCGGAGTTGCCGTTTGGCCCCTCTTATGTCCGCGAGCTTGCCCGCAATTTGGCGAGTAAGCCCTTTGCGCCACCAGAGGAAAAGGTCCCGGACGCGCTCAAGGATCTCACCTACGATCAGTACCGATCAATTCGCTTTCTGCCGGGGCGCGCGGCTTGGCGCAGCGAGAAGCTGCCCTTCGAAGTCCAGTTTTTTCACCGCGGGTTCTTTTATAAGAACAAGGTCGACATTTACGAGGTCTCCGGCGGACGAGCCGTACCGATCAGGTACCGGCGCGAGGATTTCGCATTCGGCGACAATATCGGCCAGGTACCGGACGTCGATCTCGGATTTGCCGGCTTTCGCATCCACGCCCCGATCAATCGGGCCGACTATTACGACGAGGTTTGCGCCTTTCTCGGCGCCAGCTACTTCCGTGCGGTTGCCAAAGGCGAGACCTACGGCCTGTCCGCGCGCGGTCTGTCGATCGATACCGGCGAGAGCAAGGGAGAGGAATTTCCCGTCTTCAAGGCCTTCTGGCTCGAGAAGCCCGCGCCGGGTGCCACATCCGTCGTGGTACATGCGCTGCTTGACAGCAAGAGCGCTACGGCAAGCTATCGCTTCACGATCAGGCCAGGCGCTCCGACGGTCTTCGACGTGGAAATGTCGCTCTATCCGCGGATCGAGCTGCAACATGCCGGCCTGGCGCCCATGACGAGCATGTTCTTTTTCGGTCCGAACGACCGGCACGATGTCGACGATTTCCGCCCTGCCGTGCACGATTCCGATGGGCTTGCCGTGTTCAACGGAAAGGGCGAGCAACTCTGGCGTCCGCTCAACAACCCACGCGATCTGCAGGCCAGCACATTCAATGACCTAAATCCGCGCGGCTTCGGTCTGATGCAGCGGGAGAGAAATTTCTTTGCCTACGAGGACATCGAATCGCGCTTTGAGCGTCGCCCGAGCCTCTGGGTCGAACCGATTGGAGATTGGGGAGAGGGCAGTGTGGTCCTGTTTGAGATCCCGACCAAGGAGGAAGTTCACGACAACATCGCCGCCTTCTGGCGCCCGAAAACGCCTCTCCAGGCCAAGAGCGAAAACAACTACACCTACCGCCTGCACTGGGGTCCGGACGCGCCGAAGCCCAATTCCCTGGCCCGATTCACCCGCACAGGCGTTGGCGCGCGGGGCGACGACAGCAAATTGTTCGTGCTCGAGCTCGTCGGCGACGGACTGAAGGCGGTCGATCCCAACAAGGTGAGGGGAGCCGTCAGCGCTGACAAATCCGAGATCAAGAACGTCGTCACGCAGCCAAACCCGGAAACCGGGGGCTGGCGCCTGAGTTTTCAATGCGCCGTGAAGGACGCGCCTATCGAGTTGAGGGCGGTCTTGATGCAAGGCGATCAAGCCATCTCTGAAGTCTGGGTTTACCGATGGGCGCCCTGACGCCGTCACCCGCGCTTTCGCCTGAGCTCGGCATTCGGTATCTTCCCGATGAAACGCCTCTCCCGATGCTGCCCTGCCGATTGGAAGCGACCAATCGTGCCTATCCGGCGCGACTACGGACCACCCCTGCCATTGCAGCGCGGCGCCTGTTCATTCTCGGCGGAACGGTCGCGATCACCGCTGCGGGCGCCTTTGAGATGTACGATGTTCTCAAGGTTGGGGGTGTCACGGTCCTCGAAGGCATGGTGTTTGGGCTGTTTCTCGTGCTGCTCGCCTGGATCGCGTTTTCGTTCGTCTCTTCAGTAGCCGGTTTTTTTGTGCTCCTGCGGGGCCGCCCGGATGTGCTGTCAATTAACACCCACGGTTCGCTGCCCGCGATCAACGGCCGAACGGCAATGCTGTTGCCGACCTACAACGAGGATCAGCACCATCTCATGGCGCGACTCCGCGCCATGTACGAGTCGGTCGGCGAAACCGGACAGGCCCCGTTGTTCGATTGGTTTCTGCTCAGTGACACCACAGATCCGGACATCTGGATTGCCGAGGAGCTTGCGTTTCTAGACCTGCAGCGCAACTGCGGTTCAGGCCATCTCTATTATCGTCACCGCTCCGACAACACCGCCCGAAAGTCCGCGCAACATCTCCGAATGGGTGAGGCGGTTCGGTGGCGCCTACGACTACATGATCATTCTCGACGCGGACAGTCTGATGAGCGGAGAGACCATCGTTCGGCTGGCGGGCGCGATGGAAGCGAACCCGCAAGCCGCGCTGATTCAAACGCTTCCGATCGTGGTCAATGCGCGAACCCTGATCAGTAGGCTCCAGCAGTTCTCGGGTCGATTGTACGGTCCGCTGATCGCGGCCGGGAACGCCTGGTGGCACGCCTCAGAGGGCAACTACTGGGGACACAATGCCATCATCAGGGTGCAAGCTTTTGCGCAAGAGGCCGGCTTGCCCGAATTGCGCGGGAGGAAGCCTTTCGGCGGGCACATCCTCAGCCATGATTTTGTGGAAGCCGCACTGATGCGGCGGGCGGGGTGGGGGATTTTCATGGCCCCCGATCTCGGTGGAAGTTTCGAGGAGGTGCCACCGTCGCTACTGGATTTCGCCGCGCGTGACCGCCGCTGGTGTCAGGGCAATCTCCAGCACCTTGCCGTTCTGCCGGCGCGAGGCCTGCACTGGGTCTCCAGGCTTCACCTGCTGACCGGGATCGGCTCCTATCTCACCGCGCCCCTGTGGCTGCTGTTTCTATTGCTCGGAATCCTGATCTCCTTGCAGGCCTATTTCGTCAAGCCGGAGTACTTTCCCAAGGGCTTCTCGTTGTTTCCAACGTGGCCCGCACAGGATCCCGTGCTCGCCGCCTGGGTCTTTGCCGCGACAATGGGGCTCCTCATCGTCCCCAAATTGCTGGCCTACCTCGTTTTGCTCACCAGGCGTGCGGAACGGCAGGCATTCGGCGGCGGATTTCGCGTGCTGCTGGCGGTGGTCGCCGAGAGCCTGCTTGCCGCCTTGATCGCCCCATCCATGATGATCTTTCAATCCACCGCCGTTGCGGAGATCCTGCTGGGGCGTGATGCGGGCTGGCAAGTGCAACGGCGAAGCGATGGCAGGATCACGCGCGATGAAGTCTATCGTAAATTCACGGTGCCGACCCTATGCGGTCTGGCTATGGCGGCAAGCGCCTATGCCGTGTCGCTTCCGCTGCTGCTCTGGATGTCTCCGGTGATCATCGGCCTGGTTTGCGCCATTCCGATCGGTCTCGTCACGTCGACGGCACCGCGAATGGCGCACCTGTTTGCGACCCCCGAGGACAATCGCGCGCCGGCGCTGCTGCAGAGGGCGAGAGGACTTGCCGGCCTGGATCGGATCCAGGCACGCGCGGCTCTGATCGAACTTAGACAGAACCCCGCGTTGCTGGGACCGCACATGCAGTCACTCGAAACGCCGGCTCGCAAATCGGGCCAGATCGACATAGATCTCGCGATCGGCCGGGCCAAGATCGAGCAGAGCGACGATTTCGAGGAAGTCGTCAGCAGCCTCAGCGCACGCGAGACCCTTGCCGTGCTGAAGCACCGACACGCCCTCGAGCAAGTCATGCGAATGCCGCGAGCTACCGCTTCCGCGGAAGTCTAGAGCAGAGCGTCGTAGGTCAGGGCGTTGACGACCCGGGTGGGCTCGGACGGAGGGCGAAATGTCTCCTGTAAGCGCGGTGGGTGGTGCCAGCCTACAGCGAACTGCCACCCAGATTCCAACCCCGGCCACCTTCGCCAAATATTTCATAACCCGTCGCCGTCACCGCGACCGTGTCCTCGAGCTTGATGAACCCGCGCTTCGGATGCTTCATCGTGGTCTCGATCGACACCACCATCCCTGTTTCGAGCGGCAGGCGGGCGTCGGTGTCGTCATAGGGGATTGGGCCTTTGGCGGTCAGGCGAGGGGCCTCGTGGCTGACGAGGCCCATACCGTGGGCCAAAAACTCCGTGCAGTCGTGCTGGCTGATCTTCGCGAGCTGCCGCTCGGCCGCGACGTAGATGTCACCGCCCATGGCGCCGGGCCGCACCGCAGCGAAGGCGGCGCGCTGGACCGCTTCGATCTCGGCCAGACAGTCCTTCAACTCGGCGTCGGGGTTGCCGAGCACGGCCATGCGCGCGAGGTCGCCGATATAGCCGTGATAATTGCCCCCGGAATCCAGCGACAGCACGTCCCCTTGCTCCCAGCGCTGCGCCGACGGCGCCCGGTTGTGGCTGTTGCCGCAGGCGAGCAGGCAGTATTCGAAGGTCAGCCCTCGATTGGCTTCGGCGATGCGCAAGGCGTCCGACAATTGCTGCTTGGTCGTGCCCGGGCCGTGTCCGGCGATCACCGCCAGCATCGAGGCGATCACCAGTTCGGACGCCGTCTTGAGTTTTGCCAGCTCCTCCGCCGACTTGACCGCACGCAGCCGCTCCAGCACCAGCAGCGCGTCCTTGAGCTCGGCGCCGGGCAGGGCGTCACTGAGCGCCCGGCCCGCATCCATCGGCAGGAACGCCATCTCGACCCCGACCCGCTTCAGGGGCACGCCGGCGTCGCGGATCAGGCTGACGGCCCGCGTGATCGCATCGACCGAGCCGTTGGACTCGGTCCGGACCTGCGCAATCCATGGCGGCGCGACGGCGCGCTGATGGGTCTCCAGCCGGTGCCCGACATAGACCGCGTGCTCCGGTGCGCCCTTGGGATAGACCAGGACCGGCAGATAACGGCTGACGCCCAGCGCATCCATGTAGTCGAAGAAGATCGCGCGCTCGGCACCGAGCATGTACTGCACATTGTGCTTGGAGGTCGCGACCAGGACGTCGAGGCCGGCGGCCTCCATCAGACGGTCGAGCTTGGCCGCATCGAATGGAATGGCGCGCGAGCGATCTGCGCGGGCGACGTTCTCCTGCATGACGAACCTCCAATGCTGCCGTGGGCATCAACCGCTGCGTCGGTTTGCCCGGGGCTTGTTTGGCGCCCAGTGTGAGCCGAAAGAGGGGTTCTGGGTAGCCACGGAGTTATCTGGCCTGATCTGCACGGCCATATCCACGATTCGCATAAGGTATATTATGGAATATCTTTATATACAATCAGATCAAATATTTAGCCAGAATTCCTCTCATGGGACCTTCGTTCCTCGCCCTTTTCCAGGCCGGCCGTCGCACGTCGTCCCGACTTTCGACGGCTACTGTGCATGGGGTTGTTTTTCGGTTTTTGAATCCAGCCCATGCCTCCGAAAGCCGATATTGCCGTGACGATGTCCGGCTGCAATAAGCGAGGCTTCGCGAGATCGCAGATGACCTTCTGACCGTCCGTCCGTATAGGTTTGCATCTCAGAACAACAACAAACTTTCCGAGGAAGCAGACCCATGAGCTTTTCCCGCCGCACGCTTCTCAAGGCCTCAGCCGCCACCGCGGTCCTGGGCGGCCTCAGTGCGCCCCATGTGGCCCGCGCCCAGAGCGCCGAGTTCACCTACAAATACGCCAACAACCTGCCGGACACCCATCCGCTGAACGTGCGCGCCAAGGAGATGGCGGCGGCGATCAAGGCCGAGACCAACGGCAAGTTCGACCTCCAGATCTTCCCGAACAACCAGCTCGGGTCCGACACCGACATGCTGAGCCAGATCCGGTCCGGCGGCGTCGAGTTCTTCACGCTGTCGGGACTGATCCTGTCGACCCTGGTACCGGCGGCGTCCATTAACGGCATCGGCTTCGCGTTCCCGGACTACGGCACGGTCTGGAAGGCCATGGACGGCGATCTCGGCGCCTTTGTCCGCGGCGAGATCAAGAAGGCCGGGCTCGAGGTCATGGACAAGATCTGGGACAACGGCTTCCGCCAGACCACGTCGTCGAGCAAGCCGATCACCGGTCCGGATGACCTCAAGGGCTTCAAGATCCGCGTGCCGGTGTCGCCGTTGTGGACCTCGATGTTCAAGGCGTTCGATGCGGCGCCCGCCTCGATCAATTTCGCCGAGGTCTATTCCGCGCTGCAGACCAGGATCGTCGAGGGCCAGGAGAACCCGCTGGCGATCATCTCGACCGCCAAGCTCTACGAAGTCCAGAAATACTGCTCGCTGACCAACCACATGTGGGACGGCTTCTGGTTCCTGGCCAATCGCAAGGCGTGGAGCGCGCTGCCGGAGGATATTCGCACGGTCGTCGCCAAGAACATCAATGCTGCAGCGCTCAAAGAACGTGAGGACACCGCCAAGCTCAATGCCAATCTGCAGCAGGAGCTCGCGGGCAAGGGTCTGACCTTCAACCAGCCCGCGGTCGCGCCATTCCGCGACAAGCTGCGGTCCGCCGGCTTCTATGCCGAGTGGAAAGGCAAATATGGCGACCAGGCCTGGGACCTGTTGGAAAAGGCCGTCGGCAAGCTGTCGTAACGCGTTGGAGCCGTCATGGCTCATATCGAGGTCGAAGTGAACGGAGTGGCGGGCGAGGCGACTGTTCAGTCCCCTCGCCGACCTTCGTTGCTGGCCTCGACGGAGCGCGCACTCGGCCTCCTCGTCGAAATCCCGGCGGCGATTTTGGTCGTCGCCGAGATCGCGATCCTGTTTGCCGGCGTGGTCGCGCGCTACGGCCTGCACCGGCCGCTGATCTGGTCGGACGAGCTCGCCTCGATCCTGTTCCTGTGGCTCGCCATGCTGGGCGCGGCGGTTGCATTCCGTCGCTCCGAGCACATGCGCATGACCGCGATCGTCGCCAGCACCAAGCCGGCCACGCGGGCCTGGCTCGATCTCGTCGCGACCTGCGCGGCGCTGGCCTTCCTGGCGCTGATCGTCTGGCCGTCCTGGGACTACGCCTACGAGGAAAGCTTCATCACCACGCCGGCGTTGCAGATCTCCAATATGTGGCGCGCCGCGGCGCTGCCGGCCGGCATCTGCCTGATGGCGGTGTTCGCACTGTTGCGGCTGCTGCGCGCAGCCGATTACCGCATGGTGCTGCTGGCCGTTGTGTCCGTTGCCGTCGTCGTCGGCTTGTTCTGGCTGGCGCAGCCTTATCTGCGGCCGCTCGGCAATCTCAACCTCGTCATCTTCTTCGTCGGCGTCGCCGGCTTCTGCGTCTTTGCCGGTGTTCCCATCGCGTTCGGCTTCGGGCTCGCGATCTTCGGCTATCTGGCACTGACCACGCGCACGCCGGTCATGGTGCTGGTCGGGCGGATGGACGAGGGCATGAGCCACCTCATCTTGCTCTCGGTGCCGCTGTTCGTATTTTTGGGGCTCCTGATCGAAATGACCGGCATGGCACGAGCCATGGTGGCGTTCCTGGCGAGCCTGCTCGGCCATGTCCGCGGCGGGCTGCATTACGTCCTGGTCGGCGCGATGTATTTGGTCTCCGGCATCTCCGGCGCCAAGGCGGCCGACATGGCGGCGGTCGCGCCCGTGCTGTTCCCGGAGATGAAGCAGCGCGGCGCCAAGCCCGGCGATCTCGTCGCGCTTCTTGCCGCCACCGGCGCGCAGACCGAAACCATTCCGCCAAGCCTCGTGCTGATCACGATCGGATCGGTCACGGGCGTCTCGATCGCCGCTTTGTTCACCGGCGGCCTGCTGCCCGGGGTCGTGCTCGCGATCACGCTGTGCATGCTGGTGTGGTGGCGCTACCGCCACGAGGACATGAGCCATGTCCGCCGCGCCACAGGCGGCGAGATCGGCAAGACCTTCGTCATCGCCCTGCCCGCGCTCGCGCTGCCCTTCGTGATCCGCTACGCCGTGGTCGAAGGCATCGCGACCGCCACCGAAGTCTCCACCATCGGCATCGTCTATGGCGCCCTGGTCGGCCTCCTCGTCTACCGCCGCTTCGACTGGCGGCGGCTGTTTCCGATGCTGGTCGAGACCGCGGCGCTGTCGGGCGCAATCCTGCTGATCATCGGCACGGCCACCGGCATGGCCTGGGGCCTGACGCAATCAGGGTTCTCGCGCTCGCTGGCGTCCGCCATGACCGGACTGCCGGGCGGCGCGGCGACCTTCATCGCCGTCTCGATCCTGGCCTTCACCATCCTCGGCAGCGTGCTGGAGGGCATCCCGGCGATCGTGCTGTTCGGGCCGCTGTTGTTTCCGATTGCGCGTGCGGTCGGCGTGCACGAGGTGCACTATGCCATGGTGATCATTCTCGCCATGGGTATCGGGCTATTCGCCCCGCCCTTCGGGGTCGGCTATTATGCCGCCTGCGCCATCGGACGCGTCGATCCGGCCGAAGGCATCAGGCCGATCTGGGGTTATCTGCTGGCGCTGCTGGTAGGATTGATCGTCGTCGCCGTGTTTCCGTGGATCTCCATCGGATTCCTGTAAGCCGGCGCGTGAGGGAGGTGTCGATGAGCGAGCGGCAGAACCAGTACAATATCGGTCTCGACAAGACGCCTGCCAACTACGTGCCGCTGAGCCCGTTGAGCTTCCTTGCGCGCAGCGCCGCAGTCTATCCCGATCACGCTAGCACGGTCTACGAGGGGCGCAGCTTCACCTGGCGCGAGACCCATGAGCGCTGCAAGCGCTTTGCTTCGTATCTTGCCGGCAAGGGCATCGGCGTCGGCGACACCGTCGCGGCGATGCTGCCGAACATTCCGGCGATGAACGAGGTGCATTTCGCCGTACCCATGACGGGTGCCGTGCTCAACGCGCTGAACATCCGGCTTGATGCGCCTTCGATCGCATTTCAGCTCGACCATGGCGGCGCAAGGATCATTCTGGTCGACCCGGAGTTTTCCGGCGTGATCACCGATGCGCTCGCGCAGATGAGTGGTCCAAAACCGTTCGTGATCGACGTCGACGACGCCGCATTCAAGGGCGGCAGGCGCATCGGCGAGATCGAGTACGAGGCCGCGCTCGCGCAAGGCGATCCCGATTTCACCACCATCCCGCCGAAGGACGAATGGGACGCGATCGCGCTGAGCTACACCTCGGGCACGACGGGAAATCCCAAGGGCGTCGTCACCCATCATCGCGGCGCCTATCTGAATGCCGTCAGCAACATCCTCGCGGGCCAGCTCGGCCAGCATCCGGTCTATCTCTGGACGCTGCCGATGTTCCACTGCAACGGCTGGTGCTTCCCTTGGACCATTGCGGCGGCCGCCGGCATCAATGTCTGCCTGCGCAAGGTCGAGCCGACCAAGATCTTCGAGCTGATCAAGCAGCACGGCGTCACCCACATGTGCGGCGCGCCGATCGTCTACAACACGCTGATCAACGCACCCGATGCGCCGAAGGGCGGTACCGCGCGCCGGGTCGTCGGGCTGATCGCCGGTGCCGCGCCGCCGGTCGCGGTGCTCGAGGGCGCCGAGAGCATCGGGATCAAGCTGACGCACGTCTACGGCCTGACCGAGGTCTACGGCCCCGCCTCCGTCTGCGCCGAGCAGCCCGGCTGGGATGATCTGCCCGCAGCCGAGCGCGCCAGCCTGAAGCGGCGGCAGGGCGTGCCCTACCCGCTCGAGGAAGGCGTCACCGTCATCGATCCCCAGACCATGAGGCAGGTGCCGCGCGACGGCGAGACCATCGGCGAGGTCATGTTCCGCGGCAACATCGTGATGAAGGGCTACCTCAAGAACGACAAGGCGACGAAGGAAGCCTTCGAAGGCGGCTGGTTTCACACCGGAGACCTCGGCGTGCTCGACGCGCACGGCTACGTCATCATCAAGGATCGCTCCAAGGACATCATCATCTCCGGCGGCGAGAACATTTCCTCTGTCGAGGTCGAGGACATCCTTTACAAGCACCCCGCCGTGCTGTTCGCCGCCGTGGTCGCAAAGCCCGATCCGAAATGGGGCGAAGTGCCCTGCGCCTTCGTCGAGCTGAAGGACGGCGCGAGCGCGAGCGAAGCCGACATCATCGCGTTCTGCCGCTCGCATATGAGCGGCTTCAAGACGCCGAAGGCCGTGGTGTTCGGGCCGATCCCGAAAACGTCGACGGGAAAGATCCAGAAATTCCTGCTGCGCAACGAAGCGGGATCGGCGAAGGCGATCTCGGCTTGAGCCGATTCCATGGGTCTGCCAGCGCATTGAGAGGCCCCTGCCGTCCTAATTGCTTGATAAAGCTGGACGGGCAAGGCAACGTCCAGCCGGAATCGCCGACATCAATCCGGCGACCCATCCCGCTCAGCCTTCGCTGGTGAAGGCAAAGCTCCCCATTTGAGGCTCTATGGCAGCCACGCCCGCCGACAAGTTGAAGAACTTTCGCATCCGCCGCGCGCCAAAAGGCGGTCGCAAGGCAGCGCCGGGCCCGGACATCGAAGGAAAAATCCTCGATGCGGCAGAGTTCGTCTTTGGGCATTTCGGCTTTCGCGGAGCGACGACGGCACTGATCGCTAAAAAAGCATCGATCGCGAAACCCCACATTTACTATTATTTCGAAGACAAGGAGGATCTGTATCGCGCGGTGCTGGAACGTGCGATGAACATGTGGGCCCGAGACATGGACAGTCTCGACATGACGTCCAACGCCGAGACCATCCTCGTGCGCTACATCAGCAGGAAGATCGATTTCTCGCGAGATCACCCGCATCTGTCGCGCATCTATGCCAACGAAATCATCAGCGGCGCTCAATTCATCGGCAGCTTCATCGAAAAAGTCTCGACCCCGTTGCTGCTCGACAAGGTCAAGACGCTCGACCAATGGACCGCGAACGGGGCGATTCGGCCAATCAGCGCTGTCGATCTTTTCTTCTGCATCTGGGCGATGACCCAGGCCTATGCCGATTATTCCAGCCAGATGGTCATCATGAAGGGCAAGAGACAGCTCGAAGAGGCCGACTACACCGCGGCCAAGGCGACGATCGTCCAGCTCGTTCTCGGCGGACTTGGTCTTTCGGGCTCTGCCGAAGCTGGCGCCTAGCCCCTTGTTCGGCCGCTCGTTTTTAGCCAGCGGCCCTGTTTCCCCCCTCTCCGCCATTACGCTCACGCGCGGGACATCCTAACCAGAACCGCACTGGATTTCCGGTTGCAGCGAGGCGTTTTGCGATGGTAGCCGGCGCCAGATCGAAAATTCGCGTTTGTAAAACTATTTTATCGATCGTAAAATGATTTTATCGATCGTTATAAAATGGCATGTCGCTTGCTTCGACCCGACCTACCGCAAAGTGCGAGCACCACCGCAGGGACGACGGCTTCCAACGCGCCGTTGCCCTGCGCCAGCAAATCCGAGGTAGAGGACATGTCATCCAACAGCGGCGGCGTTCCCACGCTGATCATCACCGGCGCCCATCCAAAGCTTTACAATCACGACCTTGCTCCAACCGCGCCTGAGGGCCGAACCTGGGGTGTCTTCAGCCTGTTTGCGATGTGGATGTCGGACGTCCATTCGGTGGGCGGCTACACGTTCGCGGCGAGCCTGTTCTTTCTCGGCCTGACCGGCTGGCAGGTGCTGATCTCCATGCTGGTGGGTATCACGGCGGTCTACTTCCTGATGAACCTGATCGGACGGCCCTCGCTACGCTACGGCATTCCGTTCCCGGTCGTGGCCCGCATCTCGTTCGGGGTGATGGGCGCCAATCTCGCCGCCATGGTGCGGGGCGTCGTCGGTATTGTCTGGTACGGCGTGCAGACCTACTTCGCCTCGAAGGCGGTGCAAGTCCTGATCGTCACTCTGATGCCGTCGGCCGCCGATCTCACGCACAACAGCATCGCCGGCCTGTCGACGCTCGCATGGTTCAGCTTCCTTTTCATGTGGCTGTTCCAGCTTCTCATCTTCCTGAGCGGGATGGAGCGCATCCGCCGCTTCATCGATTTCTGCGGACCCGTGGTCTACGTCGTCATGTTCGCGTTGGCGATCTGGATGTTATGGCAGGCCGGTTTCTCGAGCCTGGCTCTTCAACTCATCCCGCCGGCCGCCACGACCGCGGCAACGATTGGCGTGATGGCGAATGCCGCGATGCTGATCGTGGCCTACTTCTCGGCGCTCCTGCTCAATTTCGGCGACTTCGCCCGGTTCGGCAAGGATGAGCAAGCCATGAAAACGGGCAATCTGCTCGGGCTTCCCGTCAACTTCCTGGTCTTCTCGATCATCACAGTGATCGTGACGGCCGGTACGCTGAAGGTGTTCGGGGAGGCGATCATGGATCCAGTGCTGATCGTGGAGAAGATCGGCAATCCGTTCGTCGTCGTTATCGGATCGATCACGTTCATCGTCGCGACGATGGGCATCAACATCGTCGCGAACTTCGTTTCGCCGGCTTACGACATCTCCAACCTGAATCCTCAGCGCATCAATTTCAGGCTGGGAGGCCTTATCACGTCGATCCTGTCGGTCCTCGTCTGCCCCTGGCTGTTCGTGGCCAGCCCATCGGCTATCACGCTGTTCGTCAGCATCTTCGGCTCTGCGCTCGGGCCCATGTTCGGCATCATGATCGCCGACTACTATCTCGTGAAGAAGCAGATCGTCGTGCTGGAGGACCTCTATACGATGTCGCCAGCCGGTGAATTCCATTACGACGGCGGCTGGAACTACAAGGCACTGATTGCACTTGCGGTATCCGGCACTCTGTCGATCGGGCTCTCGCTGGCAGGCGCCTATGGACTGATCTTCAACGTCGGCGACTGGGGATGGCTGATCGGGGCCATCGCCGGCGGATTGATCTACCGAGCCCTCTCGAAGGAGCAGAGGCCGGTTTCCGTCATTGTCGGGGCGGGCGAATGACGTTCAAAGTTGCGGGTCCACCGCCATGTCGGCGGCGCCCCCGCAATACTCTTGGCATGCGCGTTCGGTCGAACGCGCATGCTATCCAGATACGACGTTGCGATGATCGGTGGCGATATCGTTACCTGCGGCGAGCCCCTTCGCTGGTCTGGACTGGATGCAGGTCTGCAACCGCTTCCTCCAGGATGGTAGCAACCTCCAACAGCGAGATCACCAAGCGCGGCGTCCGCCTCAGCCTGTCGTCGATCGCGGCGGCGAACAGGTCGTTCCGCTTCCGGCTACTGAGCAACCGCCATCGTCCAAAGGCGATCTTGTGGACGTTCCCGGAAACATATCCGACCGAGGCCCATAATTGCTCGGATTCCAGCAGGAGCTCGCCGGCCATCCGATCCATCACGGTGACGATCGCGAGCAGATCATCGGTCACGGTCGCCAGACCCACCGCGCGGCTGCCCGGATTATCGGCATGTGAACTCCACTCGCTTGCGGTCTTCGATAATGGCCTGGCCTGCAATCCGGCGAGCTTGTCCACCAGCGCAGCGAACCGCGAACGGGCCGCGCGGACGATATCTTCCAGGAAAGACAGATTGGTCTGCGCCGACCCCGACATGGCGTGCGGTTTGATCGTCTTAAAGTACATCAATGCTCCCGGAGGCAACCAACGTGAATTTGAACCGTCGCCTAGATCTAAGGTCATCCGATCCGAGGTGCTTGAACGTCCTGAGCCACGATTGATCGAAACCGGCCTGGAAGGAAATCAGGCAAGGGCATCAAAACCGAACGCAGAGTGGTTTGGTCGTGTTCGGCCGCGCATTGGAGACACATCATGACCGATGATGGCCTCTACGGCGACCGGCTTGCGAAGCTATTTCCAATGATCAGCGAGCCGAGCTCGAGCCTCGTCAAGTCGCTACAAAAGGGAACGTTCGCCGCGGTGCGGATGGCATATTCCGGACCGGTCGGCGATCCGACGCTGCCGTCGCCTCCGGACGAGGCTTTTCGCACTTTGCCTTCGGCTGCAGTATCAGAGAGCCGAGTCGTGGCTGGATGGTCGATCCGCACCTAAGGGCGCCTTGAAGGACGAGACGAGCATCTACGATCTGCGATGTGAAACGGTCGTTCACTTCCGCGATCCCTTTGACTTTCTCTACCTGTATCTGCCGCACGGCACGCTCAATGAATTGGCGAACCAGCTTGATCTTGGTCGCGTCGAATATGACGTTGGCGCGGGCGCGAATTTCCTGGATCCAGTCATGGCTCATCTGGGTGCTTGCCTTCTGCCGGCCCTCGAAAGACCGCATGAGGCCAACGAGCTTTTCGTGGGCCACGTCGCGATGGCGCTCAACACGCATTTTCTCAAGACGTATGCCGTCGGCCAACCTCGCAATCGCTCTCACCGCAGCGGATTGGCGCCATGGCAACTTCGGACGGCGAAGGCACTCCTTCGCGCAAATCTCGATGGCGAGATCGCGTTGGCCCGAATTGCCGCTGAGTGTGGCGTGTCAGCCGCCCACTTCGCCCGAGCTTTCAGAGTCAGCACAGGAACGCCGCCGCATCGATGGTTGATCAATCAGCGGATCGAGCAAAGCAAGAGCCTGCTGGCAAGCTCGCCGCTGTCGCTCACGGAAATCGCCGTCAAATGCGGCTTCGCGGATCAAAGCCATTTTACCAGAGTGTTCTCGGCAGCAACGGGTGCCACGCCAGGACGCTGGCGACTGATCCGCAAAGCTTAGTCCCCAATGACCACGTCCTGGAACGGAGCGGCCGTGTCGCCAGCGCGAGGTTTCGGCTCGGCTTCCGGTGAGCTCCCACCGGCAAGGCCGTGCCGCGTTACGCCTCGTGATCTTGCCTGGTGGCCAATGCCGCTGATACGGGAGAACCTTCCGCTCGCGTCGCGAGAGCGAGCGGAAGATATTCCAGCCCTCACATCTTCTTGTAGGCGTCAACCAGGGCCTGGCCGTCGGCTCCCGCCTTCTTGAGCCAGTCGGCAGTGAGCTGTTCGCCGATCTTCTGGAAGCCGGCCTTCAGGGCCGCGCTCGGCGGCTCGACCGTCATGCCCTTGGCCTTGAGCTGATCGATGTACCAGGTGCTCTTGTCCTGCCAGGCCTTCCAGCCGCGGGTTTCCGCGGTCGCGGCGGCCTTGAGGATGGCCTCCTGGGTCGGCTTGTCGAGCGCCTCGAACGCGGCCTTGTTGACGAAGGTGTAGTCCTTCGGGATCCAGGCTTGCACGTCATAGAAGTACTTCAGCGACTCCCATGCCTTCGCATCGTAGCCCGTGCCGCCTGACGACATGAAAGAGTTCACGACGCCGGTCGCAAGTGCCTGCGGCAGCTCGGCGGCCTGGATGGTGACCGACTGCGCGCCGACCAGCTCGCCGATGCGCGCGGTCCCAACGTTGTAAGCCCGCCATTTCAGGCCCTTCATGTCTTCGATCGTCGCAAGCGGCTTGTTGACATAGACGCCCTGCGGTGCCCACGGCACGACGAACAACAGCTTGAGCCCCTGCGCATCGAGCTTCTTCGTAATCAGGGGCTTCGACGCCTGGTACAGCTTCATGGCGTCCGGAAAGCTGGTCGCCAGAAACGGCACGACATCGACCCCGTACACCGGATCCTCGTTCTCGTGGATCGACAGCAAGACTTCGCCCATCTGCGCCTGCCCGGTCATCACCGCGCGCTTGATGTCGGGCGCCTTGAACAGCGAGGCGCCGGGATGGACCGTGATCTGGAGCTTGCCGGAGGTGGCAGCTTCGACGTCCTTGGCGAACGCGACGAGATTCTCGGAGTGCGGATTGTCGGCCGGATACGCTGCCGGCAGATTCCATTTGGTTTGAGCCAAAGCGGGTGTCGCAGCCAGCACGGCGCCGGCGATCAGGGATGCGCGGAATAAACGAGACATCATCGGGCTTCTCCTCACAGTCAATTTCAAAACGGTACGCTCAGTCTGGGAAAGCGAGCTTGGGCAAGAACATCACGATCTGCGGATATTCCGTGATGATGAACACGGCCGCGAGCAGCAGGACGAAGAATGGGAACGCCGCCCGCGCGACGGTCAAGGTATCACGCCCGCTCATATTCTGGAGCACGAACAGATTGAATCCGACCGGCGGCGTGATCTGCGCCATCTCTACGTGGATGATGAGATAGACACCGAACCAGACCAGGTCGAGACCGGCCTGCTTGACCATCGGTAGCACGATCACGGCGGTCAGGACGATCATCGAGATGCCGTCGATCAGGCATCCCAGGATGATGTACATGATGCTCAGATACAGCGCGAGCATACCCGGGGTGAGCTGCTGGCCCTGGACCCAGGTGGCGAGCGCCGCCGGAATGCCCGTATAAGCCATCGCTGCGGTCGTGTAGGCAGCGCCTGCCAGGATCAGCATGATCATGCAGGTCAGACGCGTCGCGCTCATGATGCTCTCGAGGAAGTTCTTGCGTGTGAGCGTGCGGCTCCACCACGCCAGCAGCAGCGCGCCCGAAACGCCCCAGGCGGCGCATTCCGTCGCGGTCGCAAACCCCAATACGAGCGACAGGAAGACGGCCAGGATCAGAAGCAGGCATGGGGCGAGCTTGGCGGATTCTTGCAGCTTCCGGCGAAACGACATCGGCGGGTCGCGCGGCGGAACCTTTTTTGGATTGAGCAGCGACCAGATGATGATGTAGCCGGAATAGAGCACCATCACGAGCACGCCCGGCAGGAAGCCGCCGAGGAACACCTGAAGCACGGAGACATTCGCCGTGACCGCATAGACCACCATTGGGATCGACGGCGGGATCAGCAGTCCGAGCGTGCCGGAGCCCGCGAGCGAGCCTAGACTCAAGCCCTTGTCGTAACCACGCTTGTCCAGTTCGGGCAGCGCGATCTTGCCGATGGTCGCACAGGTCGCCGCCGACGAACCCGACACCGCCGCGAAGATGCCACAGCCGATCACGTTGACATGAGTGAGGCGCCCCGGCAGCCACTGCACCCAGGGCGACAGGCCTCGAAACATTTCCTCGGATAATTTGGTGCGGAAGAGGATTTCGCCCATCCAGATGAACAGCGGTAGCGCAGCCAGCGTCCATGACGAACTTGCGCTCCACGTGGTCGTCGCAAGCACCGAGCCGAGCGGCAGGCTCGTGGTCAGCGCCATCGCTACGAAACCGACGAGGCCCAGCGAAACGGCAATCCAGATGCCGCTTCCCAGCAGCACGATCATGACACCGAGCAGAATGAACGACAGTTCGATCATGCCGAGATTGGCCATCGTCAACCTCCGCCGCCCTGTGAGATCCGCTCGATGAATTCGTCCGGGGTCTCATCCGGCGAGCCCTTCTCGTAGCTCGGCCGGTTGCCCCCGACGACACTGATCATTTCATCAATGAGCGCGATCGAGAGGATCACGAGTCCGCCGGAAAACCCGAGTTGCGGAATCCAGAGCGGAAGCGCGACGACGCCCTGCGCCACGTCGTTGAAGCGCCAGGAATCGTAGGTCATCTGCACGGCATGCCGGGTGAAATAGAGGATGAAAGCGGCGGCAATGCCGAGGGCGACGACCTCCGCAACCTGTTTGGAGCGCCCATGCAGACGCTCCAGCAGCAGGCCGACGCGGATCATCTCGCCGCGCTTGAAGGTGTGAGCGAGGCCGAGGAATGCCATCGCGGCCATGCACCAGGAGGCGAAATCATCGCCGGCGGGAATGTTGACCGCAAACTGGCGCCCGATCGACATGATCATCATGATTGCAAAGATCGCAACCATGAAGGCGCCGGCGGCGTATCCCGCACCGAGATAAAGGAGATCCAGCGCGCGTCGCACCGGTCTCCGGCTCGTGACATCGTCCCCTGCCAACGCGATCCCCATCCTCACACGAGGCGATTCAGACAGTCCCGGCGATCGTACGTCGCACGCCGGTCCTGCATGAATATCGCCTCTGCCCAGCGCCCTGTCTTTCAGACGTTAGATCAACATGATGGGGCTAGCGCAAGCAAGGAGTATGCCGGCTCTCGCCGGAATTTCCACCGCAGGTTCAGCGCGTCTCCAGCCGCAGCCCGTCATACGCGGGCACCACGCCCGCCGGCAGCGACTGCCGGATCACCTCATAATCGACGTCGGCCGTCATGTTGGTGATGACGGCGCGCTTCGGCTTGAAGCGCTCGATCCAAGACAACGCGTCGTTGATGCTGAAATGGCTGACATGGCTGGTGTAGCGCAGGCCATCGACGATCCAGAGATCCAGATTTTCCAGTGCGCCCCAGCTCTCGCGCGGGATGTCGTTGAGGTCGGGTGTGTAGGCGGCATCGCCGATGCGATAGCCCAGCGCGGGAATATTGCCGTGCTGAACCAGAAAGGCGGTCATCGTCACCGCGCCGCCCTTCCCCTGGATGGTCTGGCTTTCACCGGCTTCGATCGACTGCGCCGTCAGGATCGGCGGATAGTCGCTGCCAGCCGGCGAGACAAAGCAATAAGAGAACCGCGACATGATGTCGTTCGCGGTCGTCTGATTGAGATAGGTCGGAATCCGCCGGCGCATGTGCATCACGACCGAACGCAGATCGTCCATGCCGTGGGTCTGATCGGCGTGCTCGTGGGTCAGGAACACTGCATCGATGTGGTCGACATTGGTCGAGAGCAATTGCTCGCGCAGGTCCGGCGAAGTGTCGATCACGATACGCGTGGTGCCCTCGCCCGATGTCTGCTCGACCAGCAGCGAACAGCGGCGACGGCGGTTCTTGGGATTGTTGGGATCGCAGGCACCCCAGCCGAGTGCCGGGCGCGGCACGCCGGCGGAGGAGCCGCAGCCCAGGATCGTCAGCGTCAGCGTCAGCGTCATGCGGCTCCCAGTTCTAAGCTTTCACCCTGGAGAACAGGCGAAAGAAGTTTTCGCTTGTCTGGCGCGAGATCTCGTCAAACGACACGCCGCGTGTTTCGGCGAGCACTTTTGCGACCTCGACCACATAGGCCGGTTCGTTGCGCTTGCCCCGGAACTTGCCCGGCGCAAGGTAGGGCGAGTCTGTTTCAACCAAAATACGGTCGGACGGCAGTTCGGCCGCAAGCGCGCGCAGGGCCTCGGACTTCTTGAAGGTCAGGATGCCCGTGAAGCCGATATAGAGCCCGAGCGACACCGCCTTCAGCGCCAGCTCGCGCCCGCCGGTGTAACAATGCAACACCGCGCGAAACGATCCCTTTGCCGTCTCCTCTTCAAGGATGCGGCCGCAATCCTCGTCCGCCTCGCGGGTGTGGATCACCAGCGGCAGGCCGGTGGCGCGGGCGGCGGCGATGTGGGCACGAAAGCCCCTCGCCTGCGCCTCCGGCGAGCCGTTGTCGTAGAAATAGTCGAGCCCGGCTTCGCCGAGCGCAACGACCTTGGGGTGCTGCGTCAGCGCAATCAGCTCGTCCGGCGCGATGCCGTCTTCCTCATCGGCGTTGTGCGGATGGGTGCCTACGGAGCAATAGACGTCGTCATAGCGCTCAGCGATGGCCAAAAGCTGGTTCAGCTTTTTCACCCGAGTCGAAATGGTGACCATGCGGCCGATGCCGGCCGCTCGCGCCCGCGACACGATCCCGTCGAGATCCTCCGCAAAATCCGGAAAATCCAAATGGCAGTGGCTGTCGACCAGCATCGCGCGAACGCCTTACGCCGCCGGCTCGATGTAGCGCGGGAAGGCCGGCGTCGGCGCGGGCAGCGTCGTACCGGGCGCGATGCGCGTCGCGCCGCCGAGCGCGGCGAAGTTGCGCTCGCCTTCGGGGATACCGAGGCTGTCCAGCAGCATTCCCGAGGCCGTGGGCATCGCCGGCTGGGTCAGGATCGCGATCTGGCGCACGACTTCGGCAGTGACATAGAGCACCGTCCTCTGCCTGACAGGATCGGTCTTTGCGAGCGCCCACGGCGCTTCGCCCGCGAAATAGCGGTTGGCTTCCGCGACTACCGCCCAAACGGCATTGAGCCAGTGATGGATTTGCTGCGTCGCCATCGCTTCGCGGGACGCCGCGAGCATGCCATCAGCTTGTGACAGGATCGCCTTGTCGTTGTCGCTGAATTCGCCGGGCTCCGGGAGCACGCCGCCGAGCTGCTTGGCGATCATCGATAGCGAGCGCTGCGCGAGGTTGCCGAGATCGTTGGCGAGATCGGCATTGATGCGCGCGACGATGGCCTCGTGATTATAGTTGCCGTCCTGGCCGAACGGCACCTCACGCAGAAAGAAGTAGCGCATCTGGTCGACGCCGTACTGGTCGGCGAGGTTGAAGGGATCGACCACGTTGCCGACCGACTTCGACATCTTCTCGCCCCTGCTGAACAGGAAGCCGTGGGCATAGACCCGCTTCGGTAGCGGGATCCCGGCCGACAGCAGGAAAGCCGGCCAGTACACCGCATGGAAGCGGATGATGTCCTTGCCGATGATGTGCACGTCGGCAGGCCAATAACGCCAGTTCTTGTCGCTCTCGTCGGGGAAGCCGACGCCGGTGATGTAGTTGGTGAGAGCGTCGACCCAGACATACATCACGTGCTCTTCGTCACCGGGCACCTTGACGCCCCAATCGAACGTCGTGCGCGAGATCGAGAGATCGCGCAGGCCACCCCGTACGAAGCTCACCACCTCGTTCTTGCGCGAGTCGGGACCGATGAAATTGGGCTGCGTCTCATAGAGCTTGAGCAGCCTGTCCTGATAGGCCGACAGGCGGAAGAAGTAGCTCTTCTCCTCGACCCATTCGACCGGCGTGCCCTGCGGCCCGAGCCGCACGCCGTCGTCGTTCAGGCGCGTCTCGTCCTCGGCGTAATAGGCTTCGTCGCGCACGGAGTACCAGCCGGCATAAATGTCGGCATAGATATCCCCGTTCGCTTCCATGCGCCGCCAGATCTCCTGGCTGGAGCGATGATGCTGCTCCTCGGTGGTGCGGATGAAACGGTCGAACGACACGTTCAGGCGCTCGTCCATTTGCTTGAAACGGCCGGCATTGCGGGCCGCGAGCTCCGAGACGGGCATTTTTTCGCTGGCCGCGGTCTGAACCATCTTCTGGCCGTGCTCGTCGGTGCCGGTCAGGAAGAACACGTCCTTGCCGTCGAGTCGTGCGAACCGCGCCAACGTATCGGTCGCGATTGCCTCATAGGCGTGGCCGATGTGAGGACTGCCATTGGGATAGGCGATCGCGGTCGTGATGTAGAAGACGTTGTCGCGCGCGGGCACGGCCACTGGCGTGGTGGCCTGCGGCGCTGCGACGGACTTCGGTACGCGCGAGGCCTTGGGCTTCGATACATTGGGCTTCACAGCCTTCGGCGGCGTGGCGACAGGAGCTAGTGTGGTGGCCACGGCGGGCGCAGCCACCCTCGCCGTCTTGGCTATCTTCTTCGCCGAGGCCTTGTTTTTCGCAGAAGCCTTGTTTTTCGCCGAAGCCTTGGCTGGCTTTTTGGTCGCTTCCTTCACCGTCTTCTTGGCAACGACCTGCTTCTTCGCTGCCTTCTTTGCCGTCTTCGCGGCGCTCTTCTTCGCGATTTTTTTGGCAGCCGTCTTTTTAGTTTTCGTGGCTCTCTTGACCTCTTTGGCAGCTTTGCGCGCGAGCGCCTTCACGGCCTTCTTCGCGGCTTTCTTGACGGCTTTTGTGGCAGCCTTCTTCTTGCTGCTCTTGCCCTTGGCGGTTTTCTTAGCTCGCGCTGCCACGACGAATTCCTTTACCGGCTTCTCGAAATTTGGAAACGAACCTGCGTTAGTTTATTGTCTTGAGCATGATCCCATCGGAAAACCGCTGCACAGTTTTCCGGATCATGCTCTAGCGCGTTGCGTCCGCCAGCCAGCCGAACACCGAGAAAACCAAGGGCTTTCGCTCCAGATTGTAGGTTTCGGTGTCGCGCGCGGCGCGGACGATCTTTTCCCATACCTCAGCTAGGCGCGCAAGGCGCGGCAGATTCTGGTTGGCATTGGCCTCGTCGGCGTGCAGGCGTTCCGCGATCCAGCGATCGATGCCGTCGATGAAGGCAGCAAGCGCAACGCGGTCGCTGGTGCCGAGCGATTCGCCGAGCGTGTGCAATTCGCGCGGATCGACCTGCGGCAATCGCGCCAGCAGCGCGGCTGTGCGCTGCTGGAGCTTCAGGGCGTCACCGCCGAGCAGCGTCAGCGCCCGCGCGACGCTGCCCTCTGAGGCCTCCGCCGCCTCGCGCAACGCCGGATCGTTCGGGTCGAGATCGGCAGCGGTTGCGGCTGCAGCAATCACGTCGTCGGTTGCGAGCGCGCGCAGGCGCAGCTTGCGGCAGCGCGACTGAATTGTGGCGAGCACGCGCGCCGGCGCGTGGCTCACCAGCAGGAACAGCGATTGCTGCGGCGGCTCCTCGAGAATTTTCAGCAGCGCGTTGGCGGCATTTGGGTTGAGCTCGTCGACGGTGTCGACGATGCAGACGCGCCAGCCTTCGGCCGCCGCGGTCGAGCCGAAGAAACCGATCGTCTCGCGCGTCTCGTCCACGGTGATTACCGTGCGCATCACGCCGCGATCGTTGGCGGTGCGCTCCAGCGTCAGCAGGCCACCATGCGAGCTTGCCGCAACCTGCCGCGCCACGGCGTGATCAGGATTGATAGCTAGATCTTCGGCGCGCTGCACCGAAAGCGCCAGCGGCTGGCCGTGAGCGAGCACGAAGCGCGCCATCCGATACGCCAGCGTCGCCTTGCCGATGCCTTGCGGCCCGCCAATCAGCCATGCATGCGGGATGCGCCCGCTGCGATAGGCGGCGAGCAGCGCGGTCTCGGCCTCGCGATGGCCGAACAGAACGCTCGTCTCGCGCGGATGAGACATGGCAGTTTCGCGCTCGGTCTGACGCGGGCTCATATGGACACCACCGATGCCGGCGTTGGAAGCAGGCGATCGCGCAGCGCGGTCCAGATGCGTCCGGCAACCGTATCAGGATCGGAATTGGCATCGATCAGCACGCAGCGCGCGGGATCGTCCGCCGCGATCTTGCGATAGGCTTCGCGCAGGCCCTGATGGAAACCGAGCTTCTCGGCCTCGAACCGGTCTGGCGTGCCGCTTCCGCGGCGTGCGGCCGCGCGCTGCAAGCCGATCTCAACCGGCAGGTCGAGGATGATGGTGAGGTCCGGCTTGAGATCGCCGATCGTGACCCGCTCCATCGCGTTGATCAGCGCCGCCGGTACCCGGCCGAGGCTGCCCTGATAGGCCCGCGTCGAATCGGCGAAGCGGTCGCACAGCACCCAGGTGCCCTGGTTGAGCGCGGGCTGGATCACGGTGTGGACATGGTCGTCGCGCGCAGCCGCGAACAGCAGCGTCTCGGCCTCGGGTCCGAGCAGCTTGCCCATGCCTGACAGCACCAGATGGCGCATGATCTCGGCGCCCGGCGAGCCGCCCGGTTCGCGCGTGACGAGGATGCGCATCCTGGCTGCCTTGAGACGGTCGGCGAGCTTCTTGATCTGGGTCGACTTGCCCGTGCCCTCGCCGCCTTCAAAGGTGACGAAACGCCCGCGTCCGGACGGCCACTTTACCGCGCTTTCACTCATGATCAGAGCTTCTCGGCGCCCGCACGGAACATGCCGATCACAAGCTCGCTGGCGCCGTCGATCGCACGGCGCACGGTCGAGCCGGTGCCGATCGCGTCAGCAGCATAGACCGGCGTCTCCACCGCGATGTTGCCGCTGCGCCAGACCCTGACCAGCCCGACCTTCTGGCCGGCCTCGACCGGCGCGCGCACCGGGCCGCTATAGACGACGCGCGCGATCAGCTTGTCGCTGCCGTTCTTGTGCACCATCACTTTCACGGGCGTCTTGGCGACCAGTTTCACCGAACGGCTCTCGCCGCCGAACACCTTGGCGTAGCCGACGGACTGATCGGCCGCGATCAGGGTGCGAGTCTCGAAATTGCGGAAACCCCATTCCAGCATCTTCTTGGCTTCGGTCGCGCGATCGTCGGGATCTTCCAGCCCGTTGACGACGACGATCAGCCGCGTGCCGTTCTGCACGGCCGAGCCGACCATGCCGTAGCCGCCCTCCTTGGTGTAGCCGGTCTTGAGACCGTCGGCGCCTTCCATGGAGTTGAGCAGCGGATTGCGGTTGGGCTGGCGGATCTTGTTCCAGGTGTATTCCTTCTCGCCGAACAGTTTATAGAATTCGGGGAAATCGAGAATGATGTGCCGGGCGAGAATGCCAAGCTCGCGCACCGTCATCTTGTTGGCGGGGTCGGGCAAGCCGTTGGAATTGCCGAAGGTCGACTTCGTCAGGCCAAGCTCGCGGGCGCGCTTGGTCATGAAGTCGGCGGCGAAAATCCGCTCGTTGCCCGCCATGGCTTCGGCGAGCGCAATGCAGGCGTCGTTGCCGCTCTGGATGATTGCCCCGTGCAGGAGATCGTCGACCGTGACCTTGCTGTTGATCGCGGCGAACATGGTCGAGCCGCCGGAGGGTGCTCCGCCCCGGCGCCAGGCGTTCTCACTGATCCGGTATTCGTCGGTCAGCTTGATGTCGCCCTTCTTGATGGCGTTGAAGACGACCTCCGCGGTCATCAGCTTCATCATGCTGGAGGGCGCGCGCAGTTCGTCGGCGTTCTTCTCGAACAGCACGCTGCCGCTGGAGGCCTCGATCAGGATCGCGGTCGGGGCGTCGCCATCGAAGCCGGCATCATCTGTTTTCTTGGCGCCTTGGACGCTCTGGTTGGCGGCGTAGAGCGCCCCGCCCCAGCCAATGGCCGCCACCACAGCCGTGGCGATCAGCCCACGCGCCAGCGCTCCGGCGGTGAACCGGCTGCGCCCCAACGAGGAAAGATGAAATTCCATGGCCAAGCCCTGAGAGCGGCGTTCTAACAGTTGGAGCCAGTGCGAACAACACGCGGTGGCCGCTTGTCCCGAGATTGCACGATTCTCGTCCCGCCCCTATCGTGGCACCTCAGATTTTCTGACCAAACCCCTGAAACAAGGCGGAAAAGCGATGTCCTCCACCCGCGTGATCAAGGCCAATGGCATCGACCTGTTCATCCGCGAAGCCGGTCAGGGGCCGCTGGTGGTGCTGTGCCACGGCTGGCCGGAACTCTCCTACTCCTGGCGCCACCAGATCCCGGCGCTGGCGCAGGCCGGGTTTCGCGTCGTCGCCCCCGACATGCGCGGCTATGGCCAGAGCTCAGCGCCGCCCGAGCCGACGGCCTATTCGATCTTCGACACGGTCGGCGACATCGTCGGCCTCGTGCAGGCGCTTGGCGAGACCAAGGCGATGGTGGTCGGCCACGATTGGGGTGCTCCGGTGGCCTGGCACGCGGCGCTGTTCCGGCCCGACATCTTCACGGCGGTCGCCGGCCTGAGCGTGCCGCCGCCGTTCCGCGGCCGCGGCAAGCCGCTCGACCTCCTGCGCCAGGGCGGCATCAGCAATTTCTATTGGCAGTATTTCCAAGCACCCGGCGTTGCCGAAGCCGAGTTCGAGCATGACGTCGCGCGCACCATGCGCATCGTGCTCGGCGGGCGGGGCCTTGCCGATCCCTCCGCGGCGATGTTCGTGCAGGAGGGCAAGGGCTTTCTCGGCCACGGCAATCCGGAGGAGCCTCTGCCGGCCTGGCTCAGCGAGACTGACCTTGCCTATTTCACTGAAGCCTTCCGGAAGTCCGGCTTCCGCGGCGGGCTGAACTGGTATCGCAACCTCGACCGCAATTGGGAGCTGACGGCGCCCTGGCAGGATGCGCAGATCCACCAGCCCTCGCTCTTCATTGCCGGCTCGAAAGACGCCGTCATCACCGGCCTGATCGGAGCCAAGCGCGTCAACGAGCTCGAGCGCGTGCTGCCCAATCTGAAGCGAAAGCTGATCATCGAGGGCGCCGGCCATTGGGTCCAGCAGGAGCGGCCCGAGGAGGTGAATGCGGCGCTGGTGAAGTTCTTGAAGGAAAGCGCGGCCTAGTAGAGGCCTCGGCCGCTCAGGATGCCGCGGGCTTCGGCAGCGCCATCCGAGGCGTAGGCGCCGGACGGTGTGCTCTCGGTCGCATAGCGGCCGTCCCCGTCATAGGACACGGCGCGGGCGTTCTGGACCGCCCGGCCCCGGTTACGGCTCGAGGCCGACATTTCCGAGGTCGCACTGAGTGAAGCCATGTCGGCGGAGGTGTTGCCGAGATTGTAGGGCCGTCCCTCCGGCGTCGGAACTTCGCCGCGCATGGCACCGCGGTTCGACGACGGCAGCTCCGGCACGAACGGTCGCGCCGAGGCGACCCGGACCATCGAGGGCGAAGGCGCCGGGGTCCCGGTGCGCAAGGTGGCCATCAGCTGGCGGTCGTCGGAGCCTTCCAGCGGCGCCCGGCCGACATATTCGACACGGACCTTGGCGATGCCATTGCCTTTGAATTCAAGCAGTTCGGCGGCCTTGTTCGAGACGTCGATGAGCCGGTTGCCGTGATAGGGCCCGCGGTCATTGACGCGGACGATCAGCGACTTGCCGTTCGAGACGTTGGTCACCCGCGCATAGGACGGCATCGGCAGGGTCGGATGCGCCGCGGTCAGCGAGCCCATGTCGAACACTTCGCCATTGGCGGTCAGGCGGCCGTGGAAATCGTCGCCGTACCAGGACGCCATGCCCTCGGCACGGTAGTTGACGTCCTCTTCGGGCACATAGGTCCGGCCACCCACCACATAGGGCTTGCCGACGCGGTAGGCGCCGCCGCCCTTCGGGACCGGATCGCCCAAAGCCACGACCCGGGGGCTCGAGGACACGCCGTATTTCGGATCGACCCGGCTGGCGAATTTGTTGGAGGACGCGCAATTGGCAAGCGCAAGGCAGGTCGCGGCCGCCGCAGCAGCGCGCGCGGCCCGCAAAACCGAATCTGAACGTCGGATCCCCATTCGCCCCAAATACCATTCCGCCGGAGCCGTACCTAACCCGCTTTGGCTACGGGGCAGCGCTGTCCGGTCCTTTGCTCCGAGGCGGCCCACCACCGCGTCGGAAGTGGTAACGATAACGCAACCCGAACACGGCGGAAATGGGGAGCCCACAGCGTTCACGCCGGGATGGTAAACGGGGCGTATGCGTTCGCCCCGTTGAACTACGGGCCCGGGCGCCCTGCTCCGTGCCACGGCCGGACATTCTGTTGCGCCAAATCCTCACTCCACCCCCATTGTCGCGCGGCTCACTGGAATTCTTTTGACTGTGCAAGGCCGCCCGCGTTTTCTCGCGTGCAGGGCGGAATGGAATGAGACGATGATCGAGACGGTTTCGGCACTGATGGGTTTGGTAAGCGCGGGGATCTTCCTGGCCCATGCGTTTGAAGGTTACCGCACGAGGGCCTGAGGCACTCGCGCGGACGGCAAGCATCACCCTTTCAAGACGGCGCGTTCGGACATTTTTAAGCGATCCGATCGAGCATCGAAGACGAGAGCGGCAGGTGTCCCATGCGCAACCATGACCTCGTATCCCATGACCTCGTATCCGGCGGCTTCCTGGCATTGACCGCCGGTGGTTTGGTCCTGCTGTGCTCCAGCCTCATGGCATTGGCCTTCGCCTGAGCACCCGGCACTTCCCGAAAAATACGCTTAGCGCAGTCCAAGCAGCGAACGCCGATAGAGGCTGTCACGGGCTTCGCTCAGGCAGACGAAGCTGCCGTCAAAACCCTGGGCGTACCGCTTCTGGCCTTTGCCGTAGTAGACGCCTTTGCTGAAATCGAGCCAGACGACCCGGTCGTGCGGGCAATGACGCTGCGCCTGCGCCTCGTAGCGAAATGGCGTCAGCGGCGTGGCCGATACCTCAGCGCCGCTGCAACCGACCAGGATCGCAACAGCGAGCGCGATCGCGCCGGGCCATGTGCCGAAGCTGCTCCAATATACTCCGCCAGATACTCCGCAAGACACCACCCGCCTCCCGATCCCAGCCGTCGACGGCCGGCTTGCTTTCACTTGTCCGCTTCGAGTTGCTGCAACGCCTGGTGCAAGCATTCCTGAAGCTTGGCTGCCACCTGGTCCCGCGCGACGCCTTTGGCGGCGAGATCGCCTGACACCTTGTCGAGGATCTCGTCCATCGTCTGCTTCTCCAGATGGTCCGTCACCAACGCCGTCGCGTAGCTTGCCGCGGCATCGCCGCTGAGGCCGAGCTGGGTTGCGGCCCAGAGCCCGAGCAGCTTGTTGGACCGGGCCGTCGCCTTGAACATGAGCTCCTCGTCGTGGACGAATTTGGCCTCAAAGCCCTGCTCGCGCTTGTCGAACGTGGTCATGGTCAGCTCCATTGTCGTTTCGCTGATCGGGATCGGACTGGCTGGAAGCGAACGTCTCCGTGGTTCACGTCAGGGTCATGAAGCTTCCGGCGGAAGCCAAACGCCGTCAAGCCCGCTGGGCTGCGCCCACCGGGCGCGCGCAGGGCACCGATCAGCTCCACGCCAGCCAACCCCGCTAGGCAGAGATGTTTACTGTTCGTTAAGCAGACTCAGCGCCGCATGGTCCGGGGGACATCCAGAGCTGACGCATGAACAAAGAACTGCGGGAGTTTCGACGGCTTGAACGGGTCTGCCTGGAGCAGGCAGCCCTCTCCACCATGGACCTCGCGCGAGGCGGGTTGCTCAAGGTCGCTGACGATTGTCGCGTCGCAGCCGAAGCGATCGAGGCACAATCGCCTCGCAGACCTTTCGCAAGTGCCGTCCAGGCGCTGAAGCAAGCGTTGAGCGTGACGCGCGTCCCTCACCGGCACTGAGGCCAGCGCTCGCGGGCAAGGACAAGGACAAGGACATCTTTGACGGGGCGACCGCGTGCGGTCAGCCCTTCGCGTCCGTCTGCTCACGTGCCAACCGTTCGGCCCTCAGCCGCTCCTTGTTGGCATAGAACGCCTTCTGCGCCGCTTCGTGATCGCGCATGGCTTTTTCGGCTTCGATACGGCGTGTCGCATCGCGCGCCTGCCGCTGTTCGGGAGTCAAAGGCTTGCGCCGGTAGGAAATGTCTTCCGTCATGGCAAAATAACGCGGGGGTGAGGAAAGAGTTCCTCATGGTCACGCTGAGCGGCACTGCGGGCCGACCGCATAATGTGCGAAAACAACCCCATGCACAGTAGCCAAGTCCTTCTACGTAAAGCACTTTTTTATCGCGCTGACGGTGCGTTTGACCCGGCCGGGATCTCGATGTCGGCAATAACAGGCAAGTGGTCTGAATAGGCCCTCGCCCCTTCGTCGGTCCAGACCTTCCCGATCCGGCTGTCGGAGGTTGCATAAATCCGGTCGAGCCGCAGCAGGGGCAGATGCGACGGGAAAGTTCGCAGCCGCGTCCGGTTCGGGCAGACCTGCGCGAGCACGCGCCGCACCGATTTGATCCAGAACCAGTCGTTGAAATCCCCGAGGACGACGGTCCTTCCAGGTTTCACCAGGCTCACCAGCGCCTGAGCCTGCGCATGGCGCTCGTGGATGCTCAAGCCGAGATGCGTGGCGACCACGCGGACATCGCCAACCGGCGTCAGCAGTCCCGCGGCGATCGCCCTGCGCGGCTCGCGCTCACGATACGACACGTCGACGATCTCAGGCGGGCCCGAGAATGGGAAGCGGCTCAGGAGCGTCTGGCCGTAGTCGCCATCCGCCGTGACGATCGACTTGGCGTGAACCCGGTGATCGCCGACGACACTCGCCAGCTTCGCAAACGGATCGTCCGATCGCGATCGCGAATCCACCTCCTGAAGCGCGACGACATCGGGAGCCCATTTGCGAATGATGGAACAGATTCCCTCGAGATCGAACTTCGGATTGAGATTGAAGGTGCCATGCACATTCCACGTCATGAAGCGCATCGGCGCCATCAGCGCCTCCCGGCGAGCCACGTCGCGACGAATTGCGCGCCTGCGCAGATCGCGAGCCAGCCCAGGAACGCCAGTGCGAGCAGCAATATGTTGAGCCAGGACGCATTCCTGGCGAGATCGGCGATCTGAGCCCCCAAAACTGCCATGGCGAGAATGCCGGGCGTCATGCCGAGCAGCGTTCCGATCAGGAAGTCACGCAGCGGCAGCGTGCTCGCGCCAGCCACGACATTCACCACCGAGAACGGTGCGATCGGAATCATCCGGATGACGACGACAGCCAGAATACCCTTGCCGACGACACGTTCCTGGATCCGCGCGGTACGTCGCCCCAGCAAACGCTGCAGGCGTTCGCGCCCGAGTGCCCGTCCGATCGCAAACAGGACAAAGGCGCTGAGCAAGACGCCCGTGATAGCGGTGACGAAACCCAGCCATGGTCCGAGTGCGGCAGCAGTTGCCGCAATGAGCACGAGAACCGGAAAAACCACCAACCCGCCGATGACGAAAGCTGCAATCGCGAACGGCGGCCCCCAGACGGATTGCGAATAGGCAGACAGAAGCGTCGACATCCGGTCCGTGTCGGCGAAATCGCTCAACGACGTGTACGACCAGGCCATCGCCAGTCCAAGAAGCGCCACGGCGATCGAGACCATCCCGATGATCGTCTTCGTGCTCCACATGCGCGATGCCGCCCGCTCCAGATGCAGAGGCCGCTCAGGGTCCGCCACCGGCTGAACCATCGTGGCCAGAGTGCTGGTCAGCACCGAGGATTCCACGTCCCGCAGCGCCTTCGTCGCACATTCTCTTGAGACGTCGTCCAGGAGCGCAAGAAGACGATCGTCGTTTTGCGCGACGGCCTGTTCGTCGAGACCGCAGAAATGGCCGATCAGGCGACGGCGGAGCGACGCGATGAAATTCCGATGCTCGTCTGATGCGGCTTCAAAGATCAGGTCGCATTCGCTGTCGGCGCCCATCGATCGATTGTTCAGATTGGCCGAACCGATCCTCAAGATCCGATCGTCGACGATCATGAGCTTGCTGTGCACCATCACGGCCGCTTCCGTATCTCCCTTCCGCGACACCGGGTAGACGAAGCGGATGCGATCGGCGATTCCGGCCGAACTGAAGCAGTCGATGAAGGCGCCCCGGCCGTTCTGCATGGCTTGGGATTCCAGCCACGAGGAATGCAGTTTCGGCGTGACGATCAGAACCCGAAGCGACGGCACGCGCAGCATCTGCTCCGTCAATTCGCGCGCGATCTTGGTGGCACTGGTGAACTGGTTCTCGATGTATACGAAGCTCGTCGCGGACCGGATCGCTGCGATCAACGAGCGTTCGACCTCCCTGATGGTCGAACCCGCCGGACAGACCACCTCGGTCCTGGCGATGCCCACCGGCATATGCTCAGCCTCGACCGGCACATTCGCCGGCCAGCGCAAGCTTTTCAGCGGGCGCCGATCGTCAATCTGTTGGCCCGCCGCGCGCCAGCGTTGCTCCACGAGGTCGAACAGCCACGCCGCCGCATCCCCGTCGACCATGCATTGAACATCATGAAACGGCAGGTATGGCTTGCCCTGGGGATCACAGCGCGATGCGTGATCGGCGCGATGATCACTGGTGTCCCAGCGCCTGATCGTCAGATCGAGCCCGCCGACGAACGCCAGTGAACCGTCGACGCAGACGATCTTCTGGTGTTGGGCCGACCCAAACGGAAGCGTGGAATCCAGGTGAAACCGGACGCGGCCATCCGTATCGCCGGTAAATTTGGCCGCGGAATTCCATTCCCTCTCGGAAGCGTAGAACGAGACGAAGTCCCAGACGAGAATGTTGATCCGCAAGGTGGGGCGGCGCTGGACCAGCGCGCGCAGCAATGGGCCGAGCTGTTCCGGCAAGCCGTCATCCGCTCGCCCGAATTCTCCGACCAGCCTGGTCTCACTATGGATATCCCACCCGACGATATAGACGAGATCCTGCGCCTGCAGCAGTGCCTCGCGCAGCGCCGCGAAATAAGCGGCAGCATCGTTCAGAACCGCCACACGCAGCGCCTCGCACCGCCGCCAGACAGTGTCGCCGGGGATCAGGGTCGATGAGCTCTGAAGCAGGGAGACCTCGCCATTTGCGTTCGCGTTGAAACGCACTGAACGCGCAACGGGTTCCCCAACTCAGAACCAGGGTTCACTGTTCAGCGTGTGCGGATTCCGGCGCCACAGCCTCCCTCGCCGCTACTTGGTTCGGACCGCCCTTGCACCAGCGCCTTTCAAGGCGTCTGCGATCTTCTCGGGCGCATCGCCGTGAAAATCCACGGAGACCTCGATCCGGCCTTCCAGCTTCTGGTGCCCCTCCGGCTCAGGCGCGGCCTTGGCGTCAGGACCGGCCGGGCGTGTCCCCGTCGTGTTCGCATCCCCGACGGGCTGGACAAAAACGTCGGTTCGCGGCACGCCGCATTCCTGCACGACATGCTCAACCGCAAGCTCGGCGCCGCGCCGCGTGTCGAATTCTCCGATGATCGTGCTTTCCAAGGGCGCCCTCCGTGGCTGGACCAGAGTGCGAACAACTGGTCAGCGAGGGCCAGGTTCCTGAACGCGCGCGGGCGTTTAGAACCGAACGATCCCAAACATGAACAGCAGCGCGAGAGTGATCAACCCGGAGACCAGCAGCGAGCCGAGACATCCCAGCCGGTTCGAGAAAAAGAAGAACATGCCTCGCCCATCCCATAGCTTCGTGACGGGCTAAGTGCTCCCATTCGACAGCGTTCCTGGAGGCGTTTTTGGGCACGCGAACAAGAACCAATCCAAGAACTAATCATTGCGCGGGACGTTGAGTCCGCCATGTCAGACGCTTTTGATTATTTCCGAGCGCATGCGGTCCGGGCCCTTTGCAAGGCCCGGGCGATGCCGCGCGGACGCATGAAACATCTGCAAACCATCGTGGCCCGGATCTACCACCTGCTGACCAAGGAGGCTGCGTACCGGCCGAACCTGCAGCATATGGACGACTTCCGGGCAGCCCAGAAGCTCGAGAAGTCCATCGACTGAACTGCGATGACGGTGACGCTGCACGGCCTCGCCCGACGCGTTCAGCGTCGTTTGGAAGTGGTCCCCGACTGCGCCTTGCCAAGCCCCGGATTGATGGTCAGCGACGCGCCGGCCGCGCCGCCGGCTTCATAGGCCGTCATCGACACCATCCGGCTGGCGCTGCGCTGGGTCCGCATCTTCAGGCCGAGCTTGTCGAACTCCGCATCGACCACCGACGTCTTGAGAACCACGAGCCCGCGACCGGAGCTTTCGTTGACCTGATCGCGACTGGCCTTGATCGCCAGCAGCCTATCCGCGATTGAGGCGACCATGCCGAGCGCGAAGGAGGCATTGGCCAGGTGCCGCTCCTGGTGCCGGAACCTGCTGTAGTCGACCGAGGTCTTGAAGCGGCCAAGCTCAGTGCGCACGGCGCCGTCGATCAACTCAGCCAGATAATGCGCGACCTCGATATCCGCGCCGAGACCGAAGAACACATAGCGGTTTTCGCCGGCCGGGCTCTTCTCGCGCCAGACCCGACAATCGCAGAAACGAGCGATCGCGCCGATGCAGTCGTCCAGCGGAATGCGCTTCTTGCGAAAAGTCTCGTAGACCCTCCGCTCGCACGACGACGCGCGCAGTTCCACGTCCGAGAGCGACAAATCGTGGCGATCCAGCAGCTCGGCAACCTTGGCGGCGGCAGACAGCGCCTCGTCCTCGGTGCAGCCATTGGCGATCGTCTTGGCGCGCAACGCCTGAATGCGGAGTTTCAGCTTGTCGAGCGCGGCTGGATTGGAGGTCTGATGCACTGATTACCTGTCCGGGTAAACCCGACGTATAGAACCCGGTCGGATAGACCGGCGGAAGGGGTGTCTTGTCAACTGTATTGATCTTCGACGCTTTTTCGAACGGACCTCGCTCTCCTTCTACCGTGCGGTGCACGACCTCGCCGCACTTGATCGTAACATGCAGAGACGAGGCTTCACTCCAATCGACGCTCTCGCTCAAATTCTACCGCAACTGACAGATCACCGTTCGGAAGCAGACCACCACAAGCCGAACGAGGTTGCGCCTTGGCTTTGGCGGCTGCGTCGTGTTCACAGTATTTCGAGCTTGCAGTCAGCGGGCTTTGATCCCTGCGCTTGCTGAGGTTAGTCGTGGCAGACTGGTGCATTGAAAGACGCAGTGATCAAGGCCGTCGATGGGTTTTGTGCCGCGACACATTCCTGAAGGGACTAGCCTTCGCTGTTAAGGTTTAGCGGTCAGGTTAACTCCGGCGAACGTTTTGCTGAGAGCGTCCAATTCGATATGACCTCGAGCAGAGGAATATTCGAATGTCCACTAGGACCGCGTTTCAGACTGCAGATGCAGACGAGCCCCACAACTTTTTCGATATCGCCATTCCCCTCACCTTCAGCGCTGTAGCCGTCCTGGCCACAGCTGTTTCGCTGGAGGCGATTGGATTCATCGCTTGGCAGCCAGCCACCTTTTTGGTTGCCTATATCTTTGGCTGACGCGATTGGCTGGCATGAGCGAGTTCGAAGGCCTATCTGACCAGTTCATTCTGCGGATGCACGAGTTCATCCGCCAAGAGGTGCAAGCAGATAAGCTAGCCGGCACGCGTTTTGTCGGATTGCCAGCGAGGCTGCGCGCGGAGGCTCTTGCACGCGAAATCGAGCGGCGCGATTTGTTTAGCGCGGCAATTGACTGGCCTCAGCATCTTGAGCCTGGAGCGGACAAATACGCGCCGACCATTGGACACCGGAAGACGATCTAAAAGGCTCTCGCCTAGCGGCCTCGGTCTAACCAGTCCCCGGCCCCTCTGAGCCGGGGCCGTCTCTCCATGAGACTACCGCTAGGTTGACGCCTCGCGCAGCTAACTCCCGGTCCAAATCTTTCAGGCGCCGGAGCAGGTTCTCGACGATCTCCATGCAATCGGAAGGTCCCAACGATTGCACGCCGCGCGCCGCTAGCTCGCGCTCCAACATGGCGGCTATAATGATTTGAATGCTCACAAATTCTCCGCCGGCTTCGCCCCAGAGACGGTACGGCTCAACTTAAAAATGGGTTTCGCTAAAGCGAAAGGCCGCAGGGTGGTTCCAGCCCCCACTGCGGCCATCCCGGGCAAATTAGAAACTGGTACTTAAATCTCGCCGGTGTTCTCACAGTAGAACACCGTGTTCCGAATAAGGATTCCGTAAGACTACCGGAATTCCAAGCGGCCCGGATTGTCACCCGGATGAGGAAATGGCACCGGTTCCTTACCAGCCCCATGCTCCCGGCTGCGGATCAGAGCGCCGGGAGCGACGCTAGGCGGTACGTAGACTTCCCATATTCCGGGGGGGGGCGCTACTGCCACAGCCGGCGCGTGATGTTGAACAACGCCGCAAGCGGGACGCCCACCAAGACACCCAGCATGCCGTACGACGTGACCAGCAGCGCAGCACCAAGCGGCCCCGCGCTTGTCGCAAATCCATAGGCTGCGCCTAAGCCTCCCAGCGTCCCGGCAAAGACGACCATGTTGCGGTCGTTGCGCGCCTCGACGTTATAGATCGGGGGCTTTTTGCGGTGAAGAATGGGAGGACCGAACGGCACCTTCGAGCCGCAATTTGGACAAGCCGACGCACTCGTCGAAACCGGGTGGTCGCAGTCGTGGCAATCGATCAGCTTTTTGGTCCGTCCCATGCGCGCTTCTTCGACACAGAAAGACGGATTAGGACACCGTCGGACAATGAGGTGGCGGAAGGGGTGGGATACTGATCAGTCACAGATAAGCACGTCGTGACAATGCCTTACCAAGCCTCCGTCCTACCCGCTATCGCGCAGGGTACATTTGAGGGCAAAGCTACGGTTTTCGGCTGTGTCCGCCCGTCCAATTTTTCTCCAAGTGGCGGTCGGCGTTGTCGTGCTTCGGCACCGCGATTGCGGCAGGCGCCCTTATGAGCGGGCGGTCCGGTGAGCAGCTCAGTTCCTCTAACAGCCCGTTTGTTGCGAGCGGTCAATGGGATACAGAATGATCTTACCGGGCCCTCGCGCGCGGGATTAGCTCAGATCATCGCTCTCGTGAACGCCTTGAAGGACGGATGAGCGCACCTCGCCCCTGCCCTGATTTGACGATCTCGACCTAGATGCCCCTGTGTGCGATGCGTTCGCTGTAGGGCTGGCATCTTGGGATTAGGGGCGTCACGCCGCTGGCTTGACGCCACTCGCAGTGTAGTGGCCCACCCGCGCGGTTATGGGTTGGGAGATAGATGGTGCGCAAAATACTGTTGACTGCTCTGGTCGCGCTGGCGCTCGCGTCGACGGCCGTCGCGCAGGACTGGAAGGAAGGCCAAGCGGTGAACCTGACAGAACCGCGCACGGTAGCCTGCACCTCGGCGCCGTATTACCGCGAATGGCATCGCATCAATTGATGCAGGCCGTGCCATCGACGCCCTGAATTTCGCAATGACGTATTGCCGATTGATTGTTTGGGTCCCGATCCCGCTGCGCGTCATGTACGAGGACGACCTCAGCGGCGAGCGCAATCCCGGCGTCTGCGTTCGCCAGCAAAACTGGCGGAACTGCCTGTGGGTCGGTCGGGAATTTCTCAAGCCGTTCGACTACGAAGCGATGCGGAAATTTTTGACTACCCCGCCTCAGAGCGAACTGAAATAAGCAGTGCGGTCGAACAACGCACCGGCCGCGACGGCAAGGTGATTAGGCTCGGTCAAAATCTAAGGCTAAGCCACCCTGCCAAACCAAAGGCCGCGCCGCCGGCCGCTCCGAAAGCCGCGGCGGCAAAAGACGGTCGCAGCGAACCCGCATAAATCCGACCGCGCAATCGCTGAGGACCTTGGCCCGGCCACAAGACCGTCCGCCGCGCTCGATCAACTGTGTCAAATGGCACAGTTGAAAAGAGGACAGGACAGGACGGCAAGGCAAGGCCCGGAAGGCACCGGAGGCCAGAGCCAAGCCTCCAGCAAAGCCAAAGGCCGCGCCTCCACCCTCCGCAGACTTTTGGCTCCATACTCGATCTCGGCAAGAAGCTCCGGCTCCGCCGGATGCGTCAAGCAACGAACCTGCGCGCCGAACCGGCGAACCATGAGCTGATAGCCATCATGCTCGATTTCGTGGACCCACGATGGGCCGCCGGTGGTCGCGCCACCTTCGACGGCTGGCACGGTTCGATGAAGCCGGACGGACGGCGCACTGCGCCGGTTCCGGTTTAGTTCTGCGCTCGATCATCGGGTGGGGACAAGTGGCGACAGCCCTTGGTTGCGAGCGTTCCGCCGCTATACTTTCGAACGTTCATTTAATGGTTCGCCATGCCTCGCACGATACCCGAGAGTTTTACCAAGCTTCGGTCCAATCTGGAAATCAGCTTCCCCCAAGCGACGACGGTCTCGACGCGCCAGCAGGGCGTGCGCGCGACGATTTCAAGCGGGTTCAAAATCGTCGAGGATTTCCTTACCGGGTCTTATATTCGTTCAACGATGATTTCCCCGCTCAAAGAGGCGGACGTGGACATCTTCGTCGCCCTCGATCCTTCCTATTACCATCAATATAGCGGACAGAACGGCGGGCAGCGCGGCCTTCTCGATTATATGCGGCGCACGCTCCTTAAGACCTACACCTCCACCCCGGACATCTCGCGCAATGGGCAGGCGGTGACGATACGCTTCAGCGACTTTGTCGTCGATGTTGTGGTGGGCTTCAAGCGTCAGAACGGCGGCTACATCATCGCCAATGCCACCAACAATCAGTGGCTTGAGACCGACCCCAAGAAACACGTCGAGATAATCACGGCCGCCAACAAGGTACACGGTGGAAATCTTGTGCCGATCATCAAGATGCTGAAAAGTTGGAACAAGAGCCACAGCTACTTGCTGCGCTCCTTTCACATCGAGGTGCTAGCGCTGGAGGTCTTCAACAGCGTGACGATTTCTGACTTCCCCTCTGGCATTCGGTTCTTCTTTGACCGCGCCCAAGCCAAGGTGGCAGGGCGCAATCTCGACCCAGCCGGCTTTGGTGACGACATCGGCAAGTACATCAATACCCAAGAAAAGCTCCAAGAAATTCTGAACCGGCTTCGGACTGGCTTTAAGCTGGCGGCGGAAGCTGAGCAGTACGCTGCTCGAGGTGACTACATCAACGCCATCGCTCAATGGAGAAAAATCATGCCCGTCCATTTCCCCGCCCATGGCTAACACCCCGCAAAAGATCGATCCGGTTGGCGACCGATATTTTCGACCGCTTGTGGTCGCTGATGCTGCGACGGATGCCTTATTTTATATTTCCGCTGCGCTGTCGCTCCTTGTTCCGCTGATCGAGCAGCAAGCGCACCCGCAGCTCTATGCAATCGCGCAATGGGCATTTGTAATGTCTGTCATTGCCCTGTTTACCGGGTCGCTCGCAGTGCGTCTGTACTTTTCGCCGCGTGCTCAGGTGCGGCGCTATCAAGACTTCCTCGCACATGCGTTTGGCAAGCCGCTCGCGGCTCAGCAGACAAGTGGATACTACAACAACGCCGCAACGACGGCTTCCCGACGTATCGCTGCGCAGGTGCTCGAGAACAGTTTTTACAGTCATGACACCGTGTCGCAAATGGTGAAAGTCGAGCGCATCAAGATCGCGGCGTATGCTTTACTGTACGTGCTCGTTATCTTGAACAGGAGTACTGAACTCGCCACTATCACAGTCGTGGCGCAGATCGTTTTCAGCGAACAAGTCGCCTCACGTTGGCTCAGGCTCGAATGGCTCCGCCGAGAATGCGAACGAACCTATGATGACGTCTATCGTCAATTCCAAACCAAAGGTCAGATGGACGCCTTTTCAATCGAAGCGCTGGGCCGGTACGAAGTTGCAAAGGCAACGGCAGCAATCTCGCTTTCCTCACGGATATTCCAAAACAGCGCGCAGCGGGCCGATGCTGAGTGGGCGAAGATACGTGCCGCGCTCGGCCTATAATTTTTCGACTGAGGTTGGCTTCGACGACTATTTGGTCTTCTTTTTTGGCACGCATGACGATCCTGAGCGCGTTATCGTCCGAACCGCACATGCTCCGTCCCGTATGAGATACAGGTCAACGCGCGCTTATGAGCGTCAGCGTCCTCAGAGCACCCCTCGGCCGCCTGATCTTGCTAGCTCCTTGGCGAGTTCGGCAGCTAGGCCCATAAGCAGGCGCTGCTCTGCGACCGGTGAGCCGCCAGCGCAAATGGCTCCCGCAATTCTTTCACTGGTTTCGTCTATCCGCGCTTGGATGGCGGCTATCCGCTCTTCCTGTTCCATGGTGCGTACCTCAATTCGCGAGGTACATACGGCTTAATCCAGATCGAGTTTCTCCGATGCCGGTTCCTTCACGTCTTCACAATCCGCTTGGTGACGGTACTCTTCGGCCATTTCCAGCAGAGCGGCGCGCACCTTCGAGTTTGAAGTGAGGACGGCCTGCCTTTCGCAGAGCCTCTGAAGCCGCCTGGCGTCACTCATTGTGCCCGGCCTCAGTCGTCCCACGCGAGCTTCTGGCATCCGGTGCATTTGAAGATGCGGACTGTCTTGCCGGAGCGTGTGTCTAGGTAGCTCTGGACTCGCAACAAGCGGCCGTCGCAATGCTGGCAGTTCCCGAATCGACTTGGGCTAAGTGGCGGGCAATTGTTGGAACCAAGACGGAGCATCTGCAAATCGCTAGCTTGTCGACGTAGCTAAAGACGCTAGTCGCGAAAGGGTGTTCCTAAATTTAAAGAGGATACTCGCAGCCTTGAATTCTGAGGCGATCTTAGGTCATTTTCCTTGACCCGATGGTGATGAAGTAGAGAGGTTTACCGGCTGCGTCTGCGACCTCTAGGCTCCAGCTTTGACCCGGCCGGAATTTGCCATCAATGTCCCTGAACACGGCGCCTACGTAGCTTGTGGCCTCTCGCCAAGCCGCTTCGTCGTCTGCCAATTCCTCGCCGTGGTCGTCAGCACTAGGGGCTACGTTGTGGACGTGGAAAAAATAACGGGGCATCGTCAACAATGCGCGCCGCTACGCCGCGTTCCTGGGATGCCCATGATGACGCCGGAAGAGTACCTAGAACAAGCAGAGCGATACCGGATTGCCCTGGAGACAGTGAGGGACCCCTTCGCGCGCCAGCAACTCGAAAGCATGGAACGGAGCTATCGGACTTTGGCTGAGAGCGAGCGGGCGCTGCGAAAATCGGGCGTGATCGTGGACGCCCTCGACACGGTGGGCGACAGCGACAAAGCAAAATAGGCCAATGCGATGCCCGCCAGATCAAATCGGCGGGTTTTGTGATTTTTTATCAAATCGCTGAACCTTCAGACCCCTGCCAATACTCAAGTGTATCCGGGATTTTTGCTAATCCCGTCCCGGGGCTGGACGGATATCAAGCCGCCGGGACAAGGTATTGCGTGCCCGGCGGCCTAATTTTGGCTCGTCGCTTAGGTGAGCACTGCCAGCCGTGCGCCGGCGGACCTTCAAGCGACTTTTCCCCACTTACGACACGCAGTATCTCGGTCGCTGAGCTTCAGGAGCGTATGGCGTCAATCGCGTGGGCAATCAGGATTGCAACGCTGAGCGCGATTACGATTACTAGCAGCCAAGTGATCACGTTCGTCTCCTGGCTATGGAGTTGAACGCGCACACCATGCACAATCAAAAACAACCCGCCAAACAGCTTAATTCGGCGCTGCGCTGAGGATTCCCGGCAACCCTTGCGTCCGCAGTCGGCCCTATCGGCGGAAGGCCAGCAAGAGAAGGACACCCACACCACCCCGCGAGTAACAGCAGCAAAGTACTCACGGGCCCCCCGAGTCGTTAGGGATTTGCATGGGAACTTACATCGTCCGCGAGCAGGCCCAAGCTCCCTGAGGACGATCCTGAGGTCGAAAAGGCTATTATCCAGACGCGACGACCGGCCATATCGCGGTGGCCGGCAGAAGCACTGAATTAAGGTGAAGAACCGCAGCCATCCGGCCATGGAGCGAGAGCTTTAGGCAGGGTCGCCACACCGGAACCTAACGTCGGGCTGTCGAGTTCAGGGTGAGTGGAACATCGCGGCGTCGAGTACTCGATTGAAGAGAGCAGCACCCCAGGTGTCTGGCGGTGGCGAGTTCTGGTGGGCGAGCCCGCTATGCTGCGTATGGGAGAAGAGGATTCGAGGGAGCGCGCCATTATTCGGGTGAAAAACATAATAGACCGCGCCTTTGCAGTCCGTGACCGCCTGCGGTCCGCCGAAGATCGCGAAAGCTAGGGACGCTCGGAAATCAAACGGGGAGATGTCTCGCAGGCCCACCAGCGTAAATCGGCGGGTCCCAGGACGAAACCGGCTTCCTCATTGAAATTCTGTACCAGGATTACTGCCTGACGCGGTTGAATAGGTACGAGCCTCAGCCACTAGGCAAAGAAAAGCCCGCCGACCTTGTGAGCCGGCGGGAGTTTTGAGATAGCGAGAGGCGGACACCTATCGCTCTGGTCTGTTTATCACCGCGGCCGGGCGCGCGAATGGGGTCCTCAATTCATCCTTAACGCCGTGTGCCTAGATTGGCGCTGGGACGGGGCCGTCGGGGACATACGCGGCCTTGTGCTCGGGGTGAGAGCCCGTCAGCTAGCCCTAGCGGCACTCTCCCTCAGCTTGGTTCAGATTAATCACTAATGAGGTTTGTGATTTAAATCATATTTTCTTGTCCGACGGCCCGGTATGATCGGTTCACCGGGGCTGGCTCCATATTTCACTTAGATCGTTTTTACCCGGTCATTTTTATCCTAGCGCGGGCCGCAGCGATTGAGTTCGCTGCGGCGTTGCGCTGATCGTCCTGATTACCCGTAGGAGGACAGTATTATGCCAAAGCAAAATTGTTTGATCGTTGGTGCTTCCGGACGACAATTGGACCTGCTGCGAGGTGAAGCTTCCCGCATCGCAAAGGGAGCCAAAGCTGACTGGTGGAGTGATCATGCAGAGGTCGGAACGCGCTTTTGCTTTGAAGATGCAAAGGCGAAAGAGGCATTTGCCCTCACTTGCGATAGCTTCGGCATTCGGTGCCGAGAGGGCTGACGCACCAATCGCCGAATGAGAAGGCCCGCCAGCGTGCATGGGCGGCTATGACAACGTCTCCGCACCACGACGTGGCAGTAACGGCCTTACTACGCTAGGAGGGCCCAGCCCTGCGCCGTTCGCGCTTGGGGGTCACCTCGAGCTGCAATCCCATGGCCGTGAGCACAGCGAGAAAAGTTGTAAGGTTCGGGTGTTGTGTGTGGGTTCGGAAAGCACGATAGATACTCTGCCGCGCCAAGCCGGTCTCCCTTGCCATTTCCGCGATGTTGAAGTCGCCAAGTGCCTTCCCCAGTGCTTTGCAAATGCTGTCGGGTTCAGCTGAAGCGAGCGCCATGTTGAGCTCGTTAGCGAGGTTCGAAGGAACGACGGGTCGGTACCTTTTCGTCATTTCGATCTCCCAAGAAAAAGGCCGGCTCAAAGAGCCGGCCCTTGTCCTTGAATGACGTTGCTTAGTACCTTGGGATGACCGCGCCACCGAAGCGGTAATTCACGCGAATAGTCGCAAGATCAACGTCGCCACCGGAGTTGTAAGTCGCCGCCAGAGGCAAGCCAGTTGCCGTAGCGACGAAGGTCACGTCATGACGGTTGAGGAAGATATGATCGTACTCGACGCCGACCGACCAGTTGGGAGCAAAGCCGTACTCAATACCTGCACCCACAGTGCCGCCCCAGCGCGTGCCGGAGTTAACCGATGCCACTGCCGCGCCCGTAGCGTTCGAGATAAAGTCAAAGCGCTGATCGACAACGGCGGCGCCACCTTTGACGTAAAGCAAGGCGCTGTTCCAAGCGTATCCGATTTGTCCGGTGAACAGACCGAAGGCGTCGATCTTGGTCGAGAGTGAGTTAGCAGCGTTGCCCAAATTCTGAGTTGTGCCGTGAATGTCAGACCAATCACCCTGGGCCTCAAGGCCGAACACCCACTGTGCCGACTGCCAGCGATAGCCAACCTGACCGCCAGCCACCGCACCGCTCGGGTCATAGCAGCCAAGGAAGGTCACCGTGGTGACGTTGTTACGGCAGTCGCGAGCCCAACCGCCGCCACCGTTGGCACCGATGTAAAACCCGGTCCAGTCATAGGCCGTTGCGACCATTGGCGGAGCCTTGGTGTAGGGACGTGCGGCCATATCCGCCGCGCTGGCCGGAGCGGACAGCCCCAACGCGAGCATTCCGGCTGCTGCAAACAAAAGCTTGTTCATGTATGTCTCCCCAGAAAATCAACGTCGATGAATTGGGCGGGCGCCCCACCTGTATCCCAGATAATACTGCGTTCTCGCCTAAGGAGCTGTAGCGCGCTTGCCACACTCATCTCTGAACAGAGCCAGAGACTGTTGATTTACTGTTATATGATTGGGCGGAACCTTAAGCTCGGCAAAGTGCATTGCTGTTCCAGCCGGTGCGTGAGGTCCAAGGCCAATCTTTCAACTGCCACCGCTTAGGAGCTGGGTGAGAGCCCGCCAGCTAGTTAGCCTCGCGGCGCGTTCCTCAGCAAAGACGGTTTCTGAGTTTTGTGATTTTCCGGGGCTGGTTCCGCGGCGGCCTTGGTATGTGCGCACTCGACCGAGAAGCCGGAGGAGCTGGGACTTGGGACCCGCTGCGCTGCCGGTGGGGCTCGCGGCCAATGCGCAGGTCAGTGTTGGGCCTGTGGGGCTAGTTCCTGAGCGCGAGCGAGAAGTGCCCCCAGGATGCGGCATTCTTCCCGATCCCACGACGCAAAGAAAAGCCGCCGCTCGGCCTCTGTGTCCGACTTCACCGCTACGATAAAGCGCAAGTCCGACATCAGGGTCTGAACAGCTAAACAAGCGGCGGCAACATCCGTTAGCCTAGCGCCCGGCCGGAACGCCCGCTCGGTCAATTCCTCGCATGATTGAGCGGCCGCAACTGCATTGTCATAGACAACCGTCCAATCGGCAGTCGCCCCTCTCGAAAAGAGCCGATAGCGGCGGCGACACCGATCCGCATCAAAAGTGCCCCCAATTGGCGGCGGCAGAATGTTCTCGTCGACCAACTGACGAATGCGACGCTCGCCCACGCCCAAATCTAGTGCAAGCTCCCGTGTAGAAATTCGCAACGTTCCTCTCCTCGGAAACGGAAATGTCGATTTTCAAAATGCCAAATATCCTGAAGGGCGTCCGTCGCGGCGTACCCCACCGTGGTCACGCCCAGGAGGACCCAGAGAACCGCCTGAAGCGGGCCGATGGGGCAGAACGGAGTGGGCGGGCGCCTCATCCACGGCCCGCGCTAGCGCACCCTGATCCGGCTCACGCCCCGCCGGCCGGCGTAGGCTGGAAGATTTCGGCGACATGTCGCAGCGCCGCCGCTGCCATGCCGAACGGCTGGCCCCGCTCGCCCTCGTCAGAACGAACCTCGACCTCACAGCCCAGCACGGCGCGGATGTCGATGTCGGCACCTCGATGTTCAATGGCGACGCCATCAGCCGTCGCAGCCTCGATCAAGGCAACCTCATTCCGATGCACTGCCAAACGCTCTGCGGCGAGCCGTTCAAGGCGTCGGCCGCGCTCATCGGTCGCCAGCGCGTTCGCATCGTCTGCAACCATGGCGACCTCGCGCTTAATAGCTTCAGCGAACTGCGAAGGGAACAACCACATCATCACGCCCAAGACGTCCACGACCTCGCCTGCGGCGTATCCCCGTACATCGGCGGAGGCGGTGATTAAGTCCAACCTCTCTCTCCGGAGGGGCCAACGTATCTCGCCGCCGATCTCGATGGCTGGCCCAACGTCAGGGGCTGCACGTTGCGCTCTCTCTTCGAGCTGACGGAGAAGCCGGGCACTCACAGCAGAACTCGGATGCGGAGCGTCTTGTGCGCGCTTTTCGTTAGCTGCTAGCTCGCCGTCTTGGCGGCGCAGTCGTTCGACACCGCCGGCGTATGTTTCGCCCTTCTTAAGAAGGTTCTTCGGTTCAGGTGATGCAACAACTGTGATCACCATGCCACGTGCACGAACGTCTCGGAGCCAATCGTGGGTTCGCTGCTTCAGTAACCCACGGTTCCTCATAGTAGCAGCGCGGCGCTCGGCTTCTGCATGAAGTCTAGTAATTTCGGCATTGATGCGATCCAAACCGAGTTGGGCATCTTGGACTTGCACGTCGTTTGCTTCGAGACCAGCGCCGCCAGCTACGCGCGGCGTTAACAAATGCTTGATCCTGACCTGACTTCGATAGGCATCTGGCCGCAGCTCCTGCAAAGCGCCGGAAATCGGCGCCCATAGATTGCGGCTGTCATCGTAGCGCTGATCAACGCTGTGGAACCGCGCCTTGACGATGTCCGGCACCCCATGAGTGGCATCGCCGATCTGCATGTGCAGCACGCTCGCGACGGGGCCGCTGTCGATGAAATCGTTCATCTTCTCTTGATCCATTGTTGGGGAACGTTCTCGTTAGGATGACGGCGTCCTTGGCCCACGAATAGAGGCCTATCTTCTCGCGTCATGCAGAACCCGACGGATTGTCGTCATCGCCGGCACATGGTCATGGGCTTGTAGCAGTGCCCATAATCGAGCGGACAGACGACCTTGATGGCGCTCCGGACAGCGATCACAGGTTCGCTCTCGCAACCATGCTGTTCCAGCATAATGCGCTAGGGCACGGTGCAACTCGCTTGCCGCGTTCCGGTCACTTAGCGTGGGCCAGAATGCCAAGACTGTTTGGCAAATGAGCCTATTCCTCGCTTCGAGAGCTTGGATTGTTGATGTCAGCCGCCGTCCCGGTCCTCGCGCGACAAGGGCGGCATCAACTTGGGCGACTGGCACCCCACCGGCGAGATCGATGTTGCAAAGCGGCTTCACGACGCGGCCTCGATTAGATCAAACACCCCATCTGGCACAACGCGACGCAGCACCCGCTCGGCTTGCGCTTCGATCTCGGAAAGCGGCACATCGCGCCAGCAAAAAAGACAAATCGCGGAGGCCGCTGCTATCGCGGGCTCAACGGCGGCGCACGAAAGCAAAAACGCTCTGAAGGGTCGCTCATGTGCAAATGCGCTCGCGCAAACGAGGCATCGCAGCGCACCTGGGTCGCGATAGACTTCGGCCACAGCCTTGCGAAAGACGGTGGCGTGCGGATGTCCGTCGAGCGGCGCGCCAGCTTCGACCAATGCGGTGTCAAGCTCGCGGCCGGCGTGGCGTCGATATTTGCCAATCAATGCAGCTTCGCGACGGCGCACAGCGCGATTGGCGGCGGTCAATGGCGCGGTCACCGCTCGCCTCCCTGTCCCAGCGCCCACGGCATTGCCGGATACACGCTGCGACGAATGCCGTCTGGCAGGCGACCATTGCCGGCGTCAACAGCCGCAGCTTCCGTTGAAGTCGCACGAGGTCGGCGCACTGGACGCTTTGCCGTCGTCTTGGCGCGGGCTTCCGCGAGCAAGGCCAAGGCGGTCGCCTGGTCAGCAATTGCGCGCCATCCATCGCTCGGCGCGAAAGTCCGGCTCGCGGTGCCCGATGTCCAGATCGAGATGAAGCCTAGCGCGACCAGCTCGCGAGCGCCGGTCGACAGAGCGTTTGCAACCACGCCGCCTGTCTCGAAGAAAGCCGTGCCCAATGCAACCGGCTGACCGCCGGCATCGGAAAATTCTTCGAGCAGTATTCGCAGGACGGACCGCGCGCTTCCGCCGAGTGCGTTGTAGGCCGCCGACGACAACATTTCTGCCGATGGCGCTCGCGGGGTCATTGCCGCATCTCCGCTGCGTACGGTCGTGCGACCTGGCGCGCCTGCGCAATGATCGCCGCCCGAGTAAGCGGAGGCGGGTCGCTGCCGAAGACGCGGAGCAGCCAAGCGTCTACGCTGTCGTCATCATCGTCGCCATCGCCGTCGCCGAAACGACGCCCTGCTTCCTCATCAAGACTGTTGGTTGGAGATGGAGGTATTCCTACAGGATCACCTTCATCGCCGAGCCTCTTGTTCACATCTGAGAGTTCATCCTCTGAGACTTCGGACGCTGCCGCTTCGCCGCAACTACCTGTTTTAACGCCGCCATTTCCGTTCTGCTCCGGGTTCCGATGGCTCACGGGTGATCCATCGCGATGGCTCACGGCTGAGCCATCAGGCGGCTCATTGTCATCGCAACCGTTTGGCAGCACGCAGGGTGGCGTCGCAACCTCAGCGCGTTTGGTGTCACGTGCCTTGCTTCGCTTCGTCTGCCGCTCGATCCGGTTGATGCGGTTCCGCTCATTGCAGGCTGCGATTTCGGCGACGATGTCCTCCATCGGGAACGAAAAGACCAAATATCGGCCGGTCCGCTTCCACCTCACGAGGCCAAGGTCGTCAAAAGCCCGAAGTGCGCGCTTGGTCGTTGCCCGAGACACCCGCACATCCTCGCAAAGCGTATTGAGATACAAGCGGCAGATGCCGCGCTGGCCGTAGTAGTCGAGCAGGCGACCAGCCACAGCGGCGTAGCTCGCGGGATAGCCGTTCGGGTGGGTGACGATGATGCGGACGAAGTCGCGCTTCCACCCAGCGGCGCGGGACGGTGTCTGGTTATGGGCTGTGATGGCGTCGCGTAACGTGGGGTGTTTGCGCTCTTGCGCAGGGATACCGTTTTTCATATCTTTGGGGTCCTTCAGTTCTGTGGATCACGCCCTCCCGCCAGGACGGCCGATCAGCGCAATCCCAGCGGCCGCCCTTTCTGATCGAAGGGCGGCCGTCTGTGCGTCAGGGTGGTGCTCGTGGTCTTGCCGTGGCGGCCACAGCTTCGGCGCACGGGCGCGAAGGACACCAACAAGCGTCATCGTCCAGGCCGAGGAGAAATCCGCCGTGGTCCGCCTCAACGATGTCGACGAAGGGCAATCGATGCGTGCGCTCGCAATCGATGCGGCGCGGATCGTTGTCGTTGCAATGGATGATGGTGTGAGGCGCGCGGGTCATGGCGCACTCAGATAGTATCGTCGGCTGCGATGTAGCCTTTCGCCTTCACATAGCGGCGCGGGATGATCTTGATCCCACCTTGCTCAATCACTTCGATTTCACCGGCCTTGATGCCGCGCCAGATGGTGACGTCCGAAACGCCGATCAGTGCGGCGAATTCGGCCACGCGAAAACCCAAGCGTCGATTGACGGGGATGGTCCCGATGTCGGGCGCCTGGGCGGCGTCATTGTTGGGATGTGACACCGAGTGGCGCCCGCGCGGCTTAGACGGCGGTTTGCCGTCCAATTTGCGATACCGGCGGGGTTGCTTCGCGGGCGGAATAGCCTCGGCGAACAATTTCAATTTCGTCATCGGCGACCACCTGGGGTTTTCAAGGTGGCACAACATTCAGCAGGTATTTTTGGGAAAAAAAACAGCTTTTAATTCGGACAGGCAATTTTCGCCTGACGCTGCCGGCGCCTGATCTCGAATAGCTCCGGGAGCAGAACACGACGAGCCACCTGGGGATCTGCGACTAATGCTGTGCGCCGAAGGATCATCCGGATCGCTAAATCGGGCCTCATACTTCCGATGCTCAGCCTAATGACGATAGCCTCGGCCATGGGGACAAGCCACGCAATGTCTCCCGGCGCGTTGAACGAAGCTGCTAATTTTCGCAACCGGTCAACGGTCCTCTCGTCGGGCGTTGCCCCAGCTCTTCCATGGCACCACAACAGATAACATGCTCCGCCGCGATCACTGCCGGCGAGCCACCCTAGAGCCGCTGCCCACGCGATCTCATACCGCTTTGGATGCTGGCACAGCGGCACGCGCGAAGGACGGCCCGGTTTGCCGCGCGGTGTCGCTGGCTCCGCTGGCTTGGGAGGGCGCCCTCGCTTTGCTCCGGTGACCGGCTTGGTCACGGCCGCAGCGCGACGATCACGTCAGCAGCTTTTGCCGCCGGCTTTGCCTCGCAGTATTTCGCCCATGCATCCATCAGCCGCCTGCGTTTGTCGAGCAGATCGCCGCGCTGATAGGCCTGCTCTGTTTCGTCGCCGACGTCGTGTGCCAACGCCACTTCGGCAATCTCGCGTGGAAAGTTAGTTCGCTCTGCCGTCCACGTGCGGAAGGTTGATCTGAAGCCGTGTGCGGTCAGGTCGTCGCGCTCCATTCGGCCAAGCACTGACAACAGCGCCATGTCAGACAACGGCTTGCCGCGCTTGGCGCCCGGAAAGACGAAATCCCCGCGCTTGTCAGTCGACATGTCTTCGATGATGGCGAGAGCGCGACCAGAGAGCGGGACGCGGTGCAGCTTGCCGCCTTTCATGCGCTTGGCCGGGATTGCCCAAATGCGGGCGTCGAGGTCGAACTCCGCCCACTGCGCGCCGAGGACCTCGGAGGTCCGCGTCGCAGTCAAGATTGCAAGCTCCAATGCTAGAGCCGCAACGCCGTACCGGCCGCGCAGATCGCGCATGAAGGTGGGAATTTCGGGATACGGCAAGGCACTGTGATGCTTCACCGTCCGGACCTTGCTTCGCTTTGGCAAAAGGTGATCGAGATTGCCCTTCCAGCGCGCCGGGTTTTCGCCGCTGCGATAGCTGCGCACCTTCGCCCAATCCAAGATCGCTTCGATCCGACCGCGCACTCGATGTGCCGTCTCGTTCTTATTGATCCAGATCGGCTCTATGATCCGCACCACGAGGCCGACGTCGACTTCGGAGACCGGTAGCTTGCCGATAATGGGGCTTGCGTAGGTCGAGAGCGTCGCCTTCCATTGCGCGCCGTGCTTCGCGCTTTTCCAGCCGGTCTTGTGCGCTTCGATGTACTGGTCGCGCGCCTCATCGAAGCTGATCTTCTTCGCGTCAGTGGCTGCGGCTGCGGCCTTGGCGGCGCGCCGGGCGTCTCTGGGATTGATGCCGTCGAGAACGAGCTTGCGGGCGGCTTCCGCTCGCTCCCTGGCTTCGGCCAAGGAGATCGTATGCGCCGCGCCGAGCCCCATCTTCTCCGGCTTGCCGTTGAGGGCGAAGCGGTAAATCCAAGACTTGGTGCCGCCGTCGCCGACCTTGAGGTACAGGCCGGCTCCATCGCCAAAGAGGCCGGGCTTTGCGGCCGTCTCCACGAACCTCGCTGCTAACTTCCCGATCCGTCTGCCCGCCTTGCCCGCCATCGTCAGACCCTTTCCGCCCAATCGACCCCTCAATGTACCCTGAAGCTCCCGCAGGGTACACTGAAAGCTGATATTCAGGGAAGTACCTAGAAACGGAGCGACCTTTCGAGAAGTTGCAAAAACCCTATTTCGACAGGAGTTTCGGCGACTTTATGAGAGGCTTTTCAAGGGGATGAACGGGGTCCGCTGGCGGAAGGGGTGGGATTCGAACCCACGGTACCCTTGCGGGCACGCCGGTTTTCAAGACCGGTGCCTTAAACCACTCGGCCACCCTTCCAAACCCGGAATGGTTGTCGCTTAACGCAGTCGACGGCCCAAGGCAACGCGAAGTTGGCGCCGGCCCCGAAGCCCCTCCGCCGCACACGATCTGTCAGGCGAGCGTCAGCCTGTTCCCTTGGCCTGTACGCCTCAGCCATCCGGACACCGGCGACATCTCCCAGGCCGTCGCGAGTTGCGAGGCCCAGTTTGGATTGACCTCCGTTTCCGGACCTCGTTTGCTGCGCTCAAAAGCAAAACGGCGCCCCGTTGGGAGCGCCGCTTGAATTCTGCGTTGTTGCTCTAGCTCAATAGCCGCCGCAGGACGCACACCCCATCTGCACCGGGGCGTAATACGAATACCCCGGCTGGACCATCTCGACGCGCTGGCGCGTGGCGTATTGCGGCGGGATGCGCTCGTACTGGACGCTCGGCGGCGCCACCATCACGGTCTGCGGCACCATCACGGTGCGGTACTGCGCCGGCGCGCGGTGCGCCACGACGGCGCCGGGCGAAACCATCACGGTCTCGTCGACGGTGCGGTATTGCGGCTGCACATATTGCTGCTGGTAGCAGGTCGTGCACGGCGGAGGCGTGTAGCAATTGTAGCAGCCGGCGGAAGCCGCGCTCGTCATTGAAATCGCAGCGACAGCCGTGGAGAAAACGACAGCGAGAGTGCGAGACATTATTGTGGTGCCCCAATTGCCCGAAATGGATTTGCGAAGGTCGCATCAGTATACGCGGCAAAATCTTGCTTTGCCGAAGTTCGTCGGGGCATCCTTAATGCAAACGGCCGGCTTGCGCCGGCCGTTCAGAACTTGTTGACCATGCGCGGTGCGTGATGCTTGCGATCACGCCGGCACGAGACGCTGTTACTTCACGCGCCGCTTCACTTCGCGCACCGCGCCGCGCGCGGCGCTGGTGGTGAGTGCGGCGTAGGCCTGAAGCGCGGTCGAGACATTGCGCTTGCGACCGATCGCCTGCCAGGCGGCATCGCCCTTCGCGTCTTCGGCGGCGCGACGCTTGGCGAGCTCCTCGTCGGAGACCTCCAGCGTGATGCTGCGGTTCGGGATGTCGATGGCGATGCGATCGCCGGTCCGCACGAGACCGATGTTGCCGCCTTCGGCCGCTTCCGGCGACAGATGGCCGATCGACAGGCCCGACGAGCCGCCCGAGAAGCGTCCGTCGGTGACGAGCGCGCAGGCTTTGCCGAGGCCCATCGATTTCAGATAGCTGGTCGGATACAGCATCTCCTGCATGCCGGGGCCGCCGCGCGGGCCTTCATAAATGATGACCACGACCTCGCCGGCAACGACCTTGCCGCCCAGAATGCCTTCCACGGCCGCGTCCTGGCTCTCGAACACGCGGGCCGGGCCGGAGAATTTCAGGATCGAGGCGTCGACGCCGGCGGTCTTCACGATGCAGCCGTCCTGCGCGAGATTGCCGTAGAGCACGGCGAGACCGCCGTCCTTGCTGAAAGCGTGCTCGAGGTTGCGGACGACGCCCTTCTCGCGGTCGGTATCGAGCTCGTCGTAGCGGCGCTCCTGGCTGAACGCGATTTGGGTCGGGATGCCGCCGGGCGAGGCGCGGAAGAAGGTGCGGACGGACTCGCTCCTGGAGCGCTTGATGTCCCAGCGCTCCAGCGCGTCGCTCATGGTCGGCGCGTGCACGGTCGAGACCGAAGTGTCGATCAGGCCGGCGCGGTCGAGCTCGCCCAGGATGCCCATGATGCCGCCGGCACGATGCACGTCCTCGACATGCACGTCGGCAACCGAGGGCGCGACCTTGCAAAGGACAGGCACGCGGCGCGACAGGCGATCGATGTCCTGCATGGTGAACTTCACCTCGCCTTCATGGGCGGCGGCGAGCAGATGCAGCACGGTGTTGGTCGAACCGCCCATCGCGATGTCCAGCGTCATCGCGTTCTCGAACGCCTTGAAGTTCGCTACATTGCGCGGCAGCACGCTAGCGTCGTCCTGCTCGTAGTGGCGGCGCACGATATCGACGATGGTGTGGCCGGCCTCGACGAACAGGCGCTTGCGATCGGCGTGGGTCGCGACCACCGTGCCGTTGCCGGGGAGCGCAAGGCCAAGGGCTTCCGTGAGGCAGTTCATCGAATTGGCGGTGAACATGCCCGAGCACGAGCCGCAGGTCGGGCACGCCGAGCGCTCGATCACCTTGACGTCCTCGTCGCTGACCTTGGAGTCGGCGGCTGCGACCATGGCATCGATCAGATCGACCGCCTTGGTCTTGCCCTGCAGCGTGACCTTGCCGGCCTCCATCGGTCCGCCCGAGACGAACACGGCGGGGATGTTGAGCCGCAGCGCGGCCATCAGCATGCCGGGGGTGATCTTGTCGCAATTGGAGATGCAGACCATGCCGTCGGCGCAATGCGCATTGACCATGTACTCGACGCTGTCGGCGATCAGCTCGCGCGACGGCAGGCTGTAGAGCATGCCGTCATGGCCCATGGCGATGCCGTCGTCGACCGCGATGGTGTTGAACTCTTTCGCCACGCCGCCGGCCTGCTCGATCTCGCGGGCGACGAGCTGGCCGAGGTCCTTCAGATGGACGTGGCCGGGCACGAACTGGGTGAAGGAGTTGACCACCGCGATGATCGGCTTGCCGAAATCGCCGTCCTTCATGCCGGTCGCGCGCCAGAGGCCGCGGGCGCCCGCCATGTTGCGGCCGTGGGTGGTGGTGCGGGAGCGATAGGCTGGCATGGCGGTTTCCGTCCTCGGGTTTGGCTGGCCGGGCGCGGCAAAATTTCGAAGCCGCCTCAGGCCTTTCCGGCCGGATAGCGCACGGGGGGAACGCGCGCAACGGGAACTTGGGCCGCACAGGGCTCCCCTGCTCCCGGCGCGTGGGCACCGGCGGTCTCAGCCGTCATGCCCGGGCTTGTCCCGGGCATCCACGTTCTTGATACGGAAAAGGTCGTGGATGGCCGGGACAAGCCCGGCCATGACGGAATTATTGCAGCTCGGGATCGAGCCGGTCGCGCAGCCAGTCGCCGATCACCGAGACCGCCAGCGTGGTCACCACGATGGTGGTGGCCGGCGCCAGCATGATCCAGGGCGCCCGGGTCAGGTACTCGCGGCCGTAGCCGACCATGTTGCCGAGGCTGGTCATCGGCGGCTGCACGCCGAGGCCGAGAAAGGACAGGCCCGACTCCATCAGGATCACCTCGGGAAAGACCAGCGTGGTCGACACGATCAGGGTCGAGGCGATGTTGGGCAGGATATGCCGGAGGTAAATTCGCGCCGGCCTCGCGCCGAGCTGGCGGACCGCCGCCGCATAGCCTTGCGCATTGGCGGAAATGGCAAGGCCCCGCGCGATACGGGCGTAGCGCTCCCAGCCGAAAAATCCCATCAGGCCGATCAGGAGCGGCAGCGAGTTGCCAAAGAAGGCGAGCACCGCGAGCGCCATGATCAGGAAGGGCATGCTGGCCTGGAAGTCGGAGAGCATCAGCACGAGCTGCTCGACGGGCCCGCGGAAATGCGCGGCGAGGAAGCCGAGCGTGGTGCCGACAATGGCTGAAATGGCCGTCGCGCCGAAGGCGATCAGGAGCGAGATGCGGATCGAGACGAGCAGCCGCGACAGCACGTCGCGGCCGAGCTCGTCGGTGCCGAGCCAGTGTGCGACATTGCCGGGTGCAGCGAGACGATTGCGCAGGTCGAGCTGGGTATAGCCGTAAGGGGCGATCTTCTCGGCGAAGGCCGCGATCACCAGCATCGCGACGATCCAGCCGATCGCGATGGCGACCGAGACCGGGATCGCCGGGAGGCTCATGCGGCGGCGGACAGACGCGTCCTTCAGCGTGGTGTCCGTCATGCGTGCGCTCTCTTCATGCGTGCGCCCCCTTGGCGCGCAGCCGCGGGTCGAGGAAGCCGTAGAGGAAGTCGACGATCAGGTTGGAGGTGACCATCGTCATCGCCACCAGCAACAGAATGCACTGCACGACGGCGAGGTCGCGGTTGGCGACGGCGACGACAAGCAGGCGCCCTACCCCCGGCCACGAAAACACGCTCTCGACCACGACCGCGCCCGCGATCAGCGTGCCCACCATGAAGCCCAGAATGGTGACTGTCGGAATCGCCGCGTTGGGCAGCGCATGCGACGTCACGACTTTTCGCCACGGCACGCCCTTTGCCGAGGCGGTGCGGATATAGGGCTGGCCCAGCACCTCCAGCATGGCGCTCCGAGTGAAGCGCGCCAGCACCGCGGCGCCGCCAAGGCTGAGTGTCACGATCGGCAGGATGGCGTGACGCCAGCTGTCCTGCCCGCCCGAGGGCAGCCATCCGAGTTGCACGGCGAAGACCAGCACGAGCAGCAACGCCAGCACAAAACTCGGCACGGTGAAGCCGGCGACCGCCGTCATCATCACCGCGCGGTCGATTCCGGAGCCCCGGTGCAGCGCGGCGTAGATGCCGGCGGGAATGCCGAGCGCGACCTTGAATGCGAAGGCCGGCAGCGTCAGCGCCAGCGTTGCCGGAATGCGCTCCAGCACAAGCTCGATCGCGGGCCGGCCGTCACGCATGGAACGGCCGAGCTCGCCCTTGGCGATCGCGCCAAAATAATCGAGATACTGAAACCAGATGGGATCATCGAGGCCCCACGCCCTGCGGAAGGCGGCGAGGACTTCCGGCGGCGCTTCCGGTCCCAAAATCATCAGCGCGGGATCGCCCGAGAGACGCAGTACCACGAAGGCGAAGGTGACGACGAGCACGATCGTCAACGCCGCGCGTCCGATCCGAATGGCGAAATAGCGTCCCATCAGGCCGCGTCCCGCGTCTCGACTTGCGGCCCCGCCACAAGGTGGCAGGCGACCTGCCTGTCGCCACCGACGTTCGACAGCGCTGGCACCTCGCTTGCACAACGCGCGATCGCGCGCGGGCAGCGCGGATGGAAGGCGCAGCCCTGGGGACGCGCCGCCGGGTTCGGCGGATCGCCTGCCAGCACGATGCGGCCTGCGCTGCGGCGGCCCGGCGCGGGCGATGCCGAGACCAGTGCCTGGGTATACGGGTGCTCCGGCCGCGCGAACAGATCATCGGCGCACCCGATCTCGACGATGCGGCCGAGATACATCACGGCCACAACATTGCTGATCTGCCGGACAACCCGCAAATCGTGGCTGATGAAGAGCAAGGTCAGCGCAAGCTGCGCCTGGAGATCGGCGAGCAAATTCACCACCTGCGCCTGGATCGAGACGTCGAGCGCGCTGACCGGCTCGTCGCAGACGAGAAAATCCGGCTTGGTCGCCAGCGCCCGCGCCAGCACGATGCGCTGGCGCTGTCCGCCGGAGAGCGCGCCCGGATAGCGCGCACCATGTGCGGGTGTCAGTTCGACCGCGCGCAGCAATTCGCGGACCCGCTCCTCGCGCTCGAGGGGCGTCCCGAGGCCGTGAATGTCCAGGGGCTCACGGATTTGGGCGGCGACCGGCAACCGCCGGTCCAGCGCCCCGAGCGGATCCTGAAAGATCATCTGCATGTGCGCGCGTTGCGCACGCCATGCGGACGTTCCGGGCGTGGCCATCGGCTTGCCGTCGAACCGCACCTCGCCATGGTCCGGCGGCTCGAGGCCGAGCACGACGCGGCCGGTGGTCGACTTTCCCGAGCCGGACTCGCCGACGAGGCCTAGCGTTTCGCCCTTGCGGACCGTCAGCGACACGCCATCGACCGCATGCACGGCGGCACTTCGGCCGAACATCCCGGAGCGCATGCTATAGCTGCGCGAAATCGAGGAGACTTCGACGAGCGGACGGCTCATTCGGCGGCAATCCCGAGCAGCGCGCGACGCGAAGCCTCGGCGCGAACGCAGGCCACGGCGCGATCCGCCGCGATCGGCGCGAGGCTTGGAGCCACAATGCCGCACGCCTCTTCTGCCAGCGCACAACGCGGCGCGAATGCGCAGCCATCAGGCATCCTCGCGGGATCCGGTACCGTTCCGGGAATGGCGGTCAGACGGCGCCTCGGTCCGTCGAGCGGCGGCAGCGCGCCGATCAGGCCCTGCGCATAAGGATGGACGGGATCGGCGAAGAGCTGGTTCGCCGGCGCCTGCTCGACAATGCGGCCGGCATACATCACGGCGACGCGGTCGCAGTTTTCCGCGACCACGCCGAGATCGTGGCTGATCAGGACCATCGCCATGCCCATCTCGCGGCGGATAGTCGAGAGCAGTTCTAAAATCTGCGCCTGAATCGTAGCGTCGAGCGCCGTGGTCGGTTCGTCCGCGATCAGCAGGTCGGGATTTCCGGCGAGCGCCATCGCGATCATGATGCGCTGGACCTGGCCGCCGGAAAACTCGTGCGGATAGGCTTCGAGCCTGCGCGCCGCGTCGGGAATGCCGACGAGATCGAGCAGCCGCCGCGCTTCCGCTTTCACCGCGCCGCCCGACAGATTGCGATGCAGCGCCAAGGACTCGCAGAGCTGCTGGCGGATGGTCAGCACCGGATTGAGTGCGCTCGCGGGATCCTGGAAGATCATGGCGACGCGCCCGCCCCTGATACGGTCGAGCTCGGCGGCGGGCGCACCAAGGATCTCGCGACCATCGAGACGAACGGAGCCCGAGACGCGGGCATTCCGCGGCAACAGGCCGAGTGCCGCAAGCCACGTCACCGACTTGCCCGATCCGGACTCGCCGACGAGGCCAAGCGCCTCGCCCTTGTGCAAGGCGAGATCGACACCGCGCAGGACTGGCACGCCCTGGAAGGCGACGCTGAGGTCCTTGATGCTGATCAGCGGCGCCACCGATCAGGCCTCGAAATTGCCGGCGCGGAAATCCATCGCGAAGGCCGGCGAGGCCTTCCACTTGATCGACTTCGGCTTGGCCGTGAAGGTCGCGTTCTGGTGCAGCACCGTATAGGCCGGGTCTTCGCGCTCGGCGATCTCCAGCATGCGGCGGAACGCCTTCTTGCGGGCGGCACGATCGATCGAGGTTTCCAGGAACTCCGAGAGCGTGTTCAGCTCGGCATTGGTCCACTCGCCGATCTGCTGCTGCTGGCCGTTGGGGCCGTGCTGGGCAACCAGCGACGACACCGGATCGTTGAAGGCGGCCGAGTTCGACCAGTCGCGGACCGCGCGGGTCGGCGCACGCTCCATGATCTGCGACCAGTTCTCCTTGGTTTCGATCTGGACGTTGAGGCCGACCGACTTCCACATCTCGACCAGCACCTGCGCCGTCGCGACCTGGTTGGTGTAGTAATTGTTGAGCAGGCGATAGGGAATGGGATCGCCCTTGTAGTTGGCCTGCTTCAGCAGGTCCTGCGCCAGCTTGGGATCGTAAGCCGGCACGTTCCAGTCGGCATTGAACATGTCGCCGTAGAACTCCCACTGCAGGCCCTTCGGGACGCGGGTGCGCCCGGCCCACAGACTGTCGACGATGGCCTGGCGGTCGACCGCATGGGTGAAGGCGCGCCTTACAAGCGGATTGGCGAGCTGGGCGTGGTTCTTGTCGAATACGGTCAGGCGATGATTGAGGATGGTACCGCCCTGCACTTCAAAGGCTGAATTCTTCTCGATGCCGGCGATCTGGTCTGGCGGGATGTCGCAGGCGAACTGGTACTCGCCCGACAACAGGCCGTTGATGCGGCTCGCGACCTCCGGGACCTCGAGGAAGCGAATGCGCTTGAGCGGTGGACGGCCGCCCCAATATTCGTCGTGCGCTTCGAGCGTCAGCGACACGTCGGGCTTGAGTCCGACGACCTTGTAGGGCCCGGTGGTAACAGGCTTGCGCGCCCAGTCGAGATAGCTCGCGGATTCAGCCCAGGCGCGGCGGTTCGCGATATCTGAGCCGTAGCGCGACAACCGCCCCTCGATCGTGACATCGGGCGTCGCGTTGTAGAAGCGCACCGTGTACTTATCGACGGCATCGACGCGGACGAGATCCGGCCAGATCCGGCGTGCGACCGCTGGAACGTCCGGCGGCAGCTCCTTGCCCGGCCGCGGCGTCGGGATTTTCTCGAAAGCCTGGATGGTGCTGCGGCTCTTGGCCTCGGTCTCGCCGAACATGCGCTCGCGGCTGAACGTGAAGACGACGTCCTCCGCCGTCAGCTCGTCTCCATTGTGGAATTTGACGCCCTGGCGCAGCTTCACCTCGACAGTCTGGTCGTCGATGCGGCGCCACTCGGTGGCAAGCCCCGGCACGGCCTCAAGGCTGCCGCGCCAGTTCTTGGAGATCAGGCCTTCCCAGATCGACGAGAAGAACACGCGCTCGCCGACATTGGACTGCTCGCGCAGCACGTCGAGCACGTTTCGAATTGGTCACCTTCTGAACGGCAATCGTCACCGAAGGACGGTTGTCGGCCTGCGCGATGGCAAAACGCGGCAGAAGCAATGTGCTTGCGGCAGCGCCGCCGGATTTCAGGATGGTGCGACGGGTAAGCTTGCTCATGACGGGAACCCCTGCCCTGGATGATGCGGTTATTCGGCGAGACCGAGTGCTGTGAGATGCGCTGCGCCGGCGCGGACGTCGTCGTGATTGCGAAGTTCGAGGATCAGCCGGGGGTTGGAATTCAGCCGGTCCAGCGCGCGGAACACTGCGACCCACGGGATATTGCCCTCGCCCGGCGCCCAATGCCGGTCGGCAAAGCCGTCGGTATCCTGGAGATGCACATGCGCCAGCATGTCGCCGGCGGTCTCGACATAGTAGTCGACCGGCGGCGCGCCGGTGGACACATGCGCGTAGTTGGCATGCCCGGTGTCGAGGGAGACGCGCACCTTGCTGCTTTCGAGCGCCTTGGCGAGACGCACGCGATCGCGCGGATCCTTGTCCTCGATGTTCTCGATGACGATCTCGCAGCCGATGGTTTCGGCGCGCACGATCACCTCGGCGAGTGTCGCCTTGACGCGCTCGACGAGATTGCCGCGATTATCCGGATAGAGGTCGAGGTTGTTGTGGTCCCAGGTCGTGAACGGCGAATGGATCACCATCTGCGTCGCGCCGAGAAACTCGGTTGCTTCGAGGCCCTGAAGCAGGCGTTTCGTTACGACTTGGCGGATCATCGGGTCGTGGCTACCGATGGCGAAGCCCCAGAACGGTCCGTGGATGCCGAGCCGGCCGGTGTGACCTGAGAGCATCTGCTTGATTTCGCTAGCAGCACTTCGCCAGTCGCCGTCGAGCAAGTCCGCGCGAAAGAAATCCTGAATTTCGAGATCGCGCTGCCGTTCGAGAAGCCAGTCGCGATGCGCAGGGATCGATTTAATGGACAATGCGGCGCCCAGTACCGGCTTCGACATGGCTTGCTCCTCGGCCGTCAACAATGACGGGGGCAGCGCTAGACCAGTTCAATGACAGGCCGGTGAAATGCAGGTTCCGAAGCGCTGAGGAGATGTGGACATCCCCCGATCGCGTGCATCGAATTCAGGCAGCGGCGAGTGCAGTGCGTGCAGACGCATGCATCCGCGCTCGGATCAAGCGCGATTAAATCCGTAGTGATCCGGAATGGAATCCTATTGCGATGTCGCGTACATCGCGGGACATCGATCGGCGGCCTTCCAAGGGCATCACCCTCTGATCGCGCTACATGGGGTTGGGGGACCACATGGGGCGGGGGGATCAAAGGCTGGGGCAAGGTTACGAGGTCCGGACTCCTAGGCACTCCGGACCTCGGGACTTTCTAGATTGAACGTGATTTCGCGCCGCCGGCTTGATCAGCCGTGCGGCGCGAAGTCGTTTCAGCCCGTTTTTCTTTCGGTGCTAGCGCGTCTGCGGCTCGATCGTCACCGTGCAGTCGCCCTGCCCTTGCGTCGCCACCACGATGTTGCCCGCGGGAGCACCGAGGGCGATCGGCGCGGACGAGCCGCCGCCGGGCATCTGGACAGTCACGCTCAGAGAATCGGTTCGCGCGGTCGAGCCTACGGTGGAGGGTTCTGCCTGGGCCACATTGCCCGAGGCGTCACGCCGCATGATCTGGCAGTTTACGTTGCTGCCCCCGGCCGCCGTCATGCTCGATGAGGTGCCGCCGCTCATCTGGGCACGGGCTCGCGATGGATCGCGAGGCACCTGGCTGACGATGCGATGCGTCCGCGGCTCCACAATGACGACGTCGTCACCGGTCGCGAAATATTCGTAGTCTCGATATTCGGGCTCAATCGCGACGATCTCGGGCGGAAGCCTGTGAAGGCGCACGCGCGAGGGAATGGTCTCGCCGACCCGGATCGAAATGTTCAGATTACGCTCCGGCTCCGCCAGGCGTGCGCGGCTCACCGTTTCGGAGATCCGCACCTGCTTCTCGGACGTGACCTGGGTCTGCTGATTGGTCTGCGTATTGGTCTGGGTGGTCTGATTGGCTTGGTTGGTCTGCGTGCCCGAATTGGCAGGCGCGGTCTGCGCGTTGTTGGTCGGGGCCGTGCGGTTTGTGTCGGTCGCGGTGGCCGGTCGGTTGTTCTGTTGCGCCGGCTGCTGCTCGGCCGCGTTGCGCGGCGGCTGGGTCTGGTTGCGCTCGTTCTGGTTGGCCGCGGTGCCAGCGCGCTCGTTCTGCTGGCTAGACGTGCCGGACTTGGACTTCTCGGACTCCGCGGTTGATTTCTGCGGCGCGGACTTGTCTTGCTTCGTCTCGGCGCTGCTCTTGCTGTCGCGTCCCGGTTTCGGGCTCTCCGCCTCACGGTTGCGATCGCGGGAGGGCTCGCGGGATTCTTGCGCCTGATCCTTCGACTTCGGCTGGTTGCGCTCGGCAGAACTGGCCGGCTGGCGCTTGTCGTCACTCGCGTCCTGCCTGGCAGCGCCGCCCTTCTCCTCGCGGCCAGCGCCCTGCAATCGCTCCTGGGCGCCCTGCGCGCGCTCTTGAACGTGCTCCTGGGCGCCGCCGCGCTGCGGCGCAGCGCCCTTCGCCGGCTCCTCGGTCCGTCTCGGTTCGTCCCTTCGCTCACCGGGCGCCTGGGCGTAGGCGAAGCCGGAAGCAAGCATCAGTCCGATAGCTGCGGTCGATAACATCAAGTGCTTGCGCATGGTCCCTCTCCTCGGAAATTCGCAACAACAGACGCGAACGTTCTGTGGGTGCGAAGGTTCCTGATCAGGAACGAGGGCCGATCACGCCGGTCTCACATCTCAGGCGGGTCTCACATGGCGTCCTTCAGCGTGAGCCGCGCCGTGAATGTCACGCTGGTCTTGCCAACCAGCGCCATGCCTTCGACCTCGGCGCCGTCGGCGGAGTAGTCGCCTGAAAAGCCGCAGCTCACCTCCCTGCCGCCGAACGCGAGTGGCTTGCCGACGGCCTCGGTGTGCTGATTGACGGTCATATCGCCGCGCCATTTCCCGTTCCGGAAGGTGTAGCTGCCGGTGTAGTAGAAATAGCTGTCGCCGCCCATGATGCGGCCGTCGCAGAGCACGACGACGCCTTTGGCCTGGCCGCGCTTGCCGTCGCGCATCTCGATCTCAAAGATGTAGAGGCCGTTGAGGACCTTCTGTGGGTTGGCGCCCTGCACGGGCCCATCGCCGGCCGACATCGCTCATCTCCTGTTCAAACCGGCACATTCCGCTCGAGATCTTCAAGCCACGCCGCAGCGCTCGAATCCGACGGCGCGCGCCAGTCACCGCGCGGCGACAACGAGCCGCCGGCCGAAACCTTGGGTCCGTTCGGCATCGCCGAGCGCTTGAACTGGCTGAAGGCGAAGAAGCGGCGCACGAACACCTCCAGCCAGCGGCGGATCTCCTTGAGATCGTAGGCCTTGCGCCTATCGGCCGGGAATGCCGGCGGCCACTCGCCCTGGGCGACGTCCTTCCACGCCTGCAGTGCCATGAACGCGATCTTGGACGGCCGCATGCCGAAACGCAGCGTGTAGAACAGGTTGAAATCCTGGAGCTCGTAGGGACCAACCGAGGCTTCCGTGCTCTGCGGCTTCTCGCCGGGCTCGACCGGAACCAGTTCGGGCGAGATTTCGGCAACCAGGATCGAGCCAAGCGTCCGATTGACGTCGTCGCTGAACTGCTTGGAAGCGATCACCCAGCGGATCAGATGCTGGATCAGCGTCTTCGGCACCCCGGCGTTGACGTTATAGTGCGCCATCTGGTCGCCGACGCCGTAGGTGCACCAGCCCAGCGCGAGCTCGGAGAGATCGCCGGTGCCGATGACGATGCCGCCATTGTGGTTGGCGAGCCGGAACAGATAGTCGGTGCGCAGGCCCGCCTGAACATTCTCGAACGTGACGTCGTAGACCTTCTCGCCCTTGCCGAAGGGATGGCCGATGTCCTTCAGCATCTGCGTCGCCGTGGTGCGAATGTCGAGCTCCTGCCAACTCGTCCGCAACGCCTTCATCAGCGCCAGCGCATTGGTCTTGCTCTCGCTGCCGGTGGCAAAGCCGGGCATGGTGTAGGCGAGAATGTTCTCCCGCGGCAGCCCAAGAAGGTCGACGGCCTTGGCGGCGACGATCAAAGCATGTGTGGAATCGAGCCCGCCCGAGACGCCGATGACGACGCGCTTGGTCCCGGTCGCACGCATGCGCTGGACGAGGCCGGCGACCTGAATGTTGTAGGCCTCATAGCAGTCCTGCTCGAGCAGGCTCTCGTCACTCGGCACGAACGGAAAGCGCTCGACCTTGCGCAGGAAGCCGATATCGGCGGCCGGCGGCTTCAGGGCAAAGCTGACCTTCCGGAAGAAGGCCTCGCGCTGCCGGCGGTTGTCGTCGAAGGTTCCCATCAGCGCGCGTTCCTGCCTGAGCAGGTCGAGATCGACATCAGCCAGCGTGATCTGGCCGCCCTGCCGGAACCGCTCACCTTCGGCCAGCAGCACGCCGTTCTCGTAGATCGAGGTCTGGCCGTCCCAGGCCAAATCCGTGGTCGATTCCCCTGCTCCGGCCGCGGAATAGACATAGGCCGCGAGGCAGCGCGCCGACGTCGATTGGCACAAGAGCGCGCGCGAGCGGGCGCGGCCGATGGTGATCGGGCTGCCCGAGAGATTGATCAGCACGCTCGCACCCGCGAGCGCGAGCTCGGAGGCCGGCGTCACCGGGATCCACATGTCCTCGCAGATCTCGACGCCGACGGTCAGGCCCGGAACGTCCTCGGCCGCGAACAGGAGGTCGACGCCAAACGGGGCATGCAGCCCGCCAAAGGCGACCATCTCTCCGACAATGCCGGCGCCGGAGGCGAAATGCCGTCCCTCGTAGAATTCGCGATAGGTCGGCAGGTAGCTCTTGGGCACGACGCCGAGGACTTTGCCGCGATGGATGACGACCGCGCAATTGTAGATGCGATTGCCAAAGCGCAGCGGCGCGCCGACGATCAGGACGGTCATCAGGGACGAGGATGCCTCGACGATGGCCACGAGCCCGCGCTCGACCGCATCGAGCAGCGGGTCCTGCTTCACGAGATCTTCGATCGCATAGCCGGACAGGCACAACTCGGGAAACACGGCAACCGCCACCGACTGCTCGTGGCAGTCCTTCGCCGCCGCCAGAACTGCAGTCGCGTTGGCGGTGGGATCGGCCACATGAGAGGTGGTGACGCAGGCCGCCACGCGCGCAAATCCGTGGGCATAGATCGAGTGGAAACTCATCGAGCACAGTCCCTTTGTCTCGTCGCGACCGGCCTCCGCCAGCTCTGGACTCCATTTAACCCATCGACATGGCCCCGTGCAGGCCATTCAACGGCATGCATAACGGATTTGCAGCTTCGCTGCCCGGCGCCCGGCCCTTCCCTTGGGGGCAGTGTCAGGCTCTGCGCACCAGCATGCCGGGCAGATCGTCGCGCAGCCATTCGGCGATCCGGGGCCAGGCATGGGCGTGGGTCCGCGCGCCCATGAACAGGCCAAGATGGTTGCAGGGCTCGGAGACCGCCGCAATGAAGGCCGGTGGTGTGCCGAGCAAGCCGGCGGTTGAGAGCGCCTGCGCAGCCGGCACGACGTCGTCATCGAGCCCGGCCAGCAGGAAGACCGGCGCCTTGACGTCCTTCAGATCAACCACGCGGCCGAGTGCCGTGAATTGGCCGCGCGCGATCCGGTTCTCCCGGAAAATCCAATTGACGATCTCGAGATAATAGGCACCGGGCAGATTGAGAGGCTCGGCATTCCAGCGCTCGAAGCGTGCCAGCAGCGCCGCACCTTCCTCGCCGGAGAGGTCGCTCTGCAGCGCCGTCGCGATGTCGTCGCGGCTCGGCGCCTTCGACCAGACCCGCAGCATCTCTTCGCCGCTGACATTGCCGCCGCCGCGCGCGACGAGCTGGTCATAGACCATCTCCGGCGCGTTGCGGGCGAGCTGCGACAGCCTGGAGTCGATCGAGAGGTCGACGGGCGCGCCTGCCAGCACCAGCCGCCGCACCTTGGTGGGAAAGCGCGCCGCATAGAGCAGCGACAGCCAGCCACCCTGGCACAGGCCGACGAGATCGACCGGCGCGCCGATCTCGTCGATGGCGACGTTGAGATCGCCGAGATAGCTGTCGATCGAGAGATAGCGCATGTCGGGTGCGGCCGAGCGCCAGTCGGTGAGGTAGACCCGGTCGATGCCGCCATTTTGCAGGGACTGCACCACGCTATGGCCGGGGGCGAAGTCGGCGATCAGAGCCCGGTGCAGCGCATAGGGCGCGCAGACCAGTGCCGGCTGGCCGGACTCGGTCCGCGTGCAATTGCGCAGGCGCATGGTCGCAAGCTCCAGCGCGACGGAGTTGGGCGTGGTCCACGGCAGGCTGCTGTCGGCTTGCTCCGGCGGACCCCGCTCGAGCCATCCGAAGCAGGCATCCATCGCAAGCCGAGCCGCAGCGAACGGCCACAGCAGCGGGTCATCCGGGACCGGGCCCGGTGCGCGCTGCTGTTTGCCGGTCTTCTCTGCCATGGCTATCTCACGGTCCTCACAGGAAGGCCTCGAAGCTGACGAGCGAAATGCCGCGCTCCCGAAAACTCTGATGGGTCGCGGCCACCGAGCCGTCGAGATCGATGCCGCGGCAGGCGTCCTCGATGACGGCGACCTCGAACCCCGCCTTGCGGGCATCCTCCGCCGAGAAGCGGACGCAGAAGTCGAGCGCGAGGCCAACGACGAAGATCGTCTTCAACTCGCGCTCGCGCAAATATCCGAGCAGGCCGGTCGGCGTTTTCTTGTCGTTCTCGAACAGCGCCGAATAGGAATCGATGCCGCGCCGAAACCCCTTCCGCACCACCAGGCTTGCGCGGGTGACGTCGAGATCGCGATGAAATTCGGCGCCCGCCGTGCCCTGGACGCAATGGCTCGGCCAGAGCACCTGGGCGCCGTAGTCGAGCGCGATGGTCTGGAACGGCTGTTTGCCGGCATGGTTCGGCGCAAAGGAGACATGATCGCGGGGATGCCAGTCCTGGGTCAGCACCACATTGGCGAATTTTTGGGCGATCCGATTGATGGCGGGGACGACCGTCTCGCCCCTGGGCACGGCGAGCGCCCCGCCGGTGCAAAAATCGTTCTGCACGTCGATGATCAGCAGCACGTCGCGGTCGGAAAGCTTCATCGCATGGTCCATTCCAGGCCATCCCGCGCGACCGGCGCCGAAGGCACGTCTCCAGTGTCGATCTTCCCGCGCTGCTTCGCAACCACAGAAGCGGTGCGGGGGTCTGCGCGAATGCACCCCGTCGGCCCCGGGATGCAACGGTTTGGGCTGATGCGTGTTGACTAGATCCACCCGGGGGCGGATTCTGAAAGCCGTTCGCATTTTGCGATCGGATAGAGCGGAGGAAGCGGTTCCCGCAGCCCGAAAGGCCGCGGTAGCCACACGCACATGACCATCGGCAAGACAGGACAGATTCTTCTCGCCGATATCGGCGGCACCAATGCGCGCTTCGCACTCAGTCAGGGCGATGAGACCGGACCGATCGATTACGTCAAAGTGGCAGACTTCCCGACCGTCCGGGAAGCCATTGCCGATGTTCTCGCGCGTCGCTCAGACGGCAAAACGCCCCCAAGGGCCGTGCTGGCCGTCGCGGGGCCGGTGACCAACAACCGCTGCGTCATGACCAACAGCCCGTGGGTCATCGACGGCAACGAGCTTCAGCCCGCCCTCGGCTTCGACAGCGTCCATGTTCTCAACGATTTCGAGGTGGTGGCCTGGTCCCTGCCCGCCTTGCAGCCCGCCGACCTGATTCCGCTCGGCGGACAGGATGGCCTTCCCGGAGAGCCGTTGCTGGTGGTCGGACCCGGAACCGGCTTTGGCGTTTCCTGCCTGGTCGAGCGCCACGGCTCACGGCTGGCCGTCGTCACCGAGGCCGGACACGCGACCCTGCCGGCGGAGGACGAGCGCGAGGAACGCGTGATCGCGTGCCTGCGCCGACGCCTCGGCCATGTCTCCATCGAGCGTGGCGCATTGTCCGGTTCGGGCCTGCAAAGCCTCTACGAGGCGCTGGCCGAGGTGGAAGGCGCGCAAGTGCCGCATCGCGATGCCGCTGCCATCACGAAGGCTGCCTTGGAAGGCAGTTGCGAGCTCAGCCACGCCACGCTGGATATGTTTTGCGCCATCCTCGGCTCGGTCGCGGGCAATCTCGCGGTGACCTTCGGCGCCCGCGGCGGCGTCTATATCGCCGGCGGAATCGTGCCGCGCTTTCCGGAGTTCCTTGCAGCCTCCGCATTCCGGGCGCGCTTCGAAGCCAAGGGACGCTTCCAGGACTATCTCCGCAACATCCCGACCAGACTGGTCACGAAACCTGATGCGAGTTTCCTCGGCCTCAAGATGTTCGCCGAGCACAACCAGCCTTAACGGCGCGCGCCTCCGTCCGCGGGTTCCAGTCATGCACAGCTGATTGCACGGCACGCCCGCTCGACGCGGGATCGTGCTTGCGCGCACGTCCCGGATGAGAAACAATCCTGGCTTGTGTGTGTGGCGTAGTTGCGGGGGCGTGACATGCGTAAGCAGGATCTAGGTTTCGACTATCACCGCTATCACCGCCTGCTGCTCGAGGCGGACGACGATGGCAAGCGGCTGGCCTTGATCGAGCTCTTGATCGAGGAAAAGGCGCGTGACCGCCTCGCCGCCCAGCGCGCTTCGGACCGCGCCGCCATGACGGCCCACACTATCGCTACCGTGCTGAAGAACGGGCGCCAGTAAACCGAGTGATTGCGCTACGGTGCCCGAAAGCGCGGCATCAATTGCCATTTCGTTAACGATCCCTCGAAAGCTCGCGTCAAACTTTTTGCTCTAGAAGTTCCCTCACCTGATGCAATTCAGGAGCAACAAAGGGGGGAATGAACATGAGCATGATTTCGATCGCCGCGATGCCGGCCACCATCGAAACGCGTTTGGCCGAATCTTCGTTTTCTTCGTTCAAGACCATCTTGCTGTTTTGCTGCACGGGCCTGGTCGCCTCGTTCGGCCTGATGGCGCGCGGCATCGATCTCGGCGCCGGCCTGATGTGAGACAGCGACGAATTCCGTCGCGAATGGCCGCCCCTGACGGGCGGCCATTTTTATTTTGGTCTCAGTGCGGCGTCTTCGCTAGCGCTTCCGGAAACATCGAATCGATCATCGCCTTAAGCTGATCGATCGAAATCGGCTTGCGCAGGATCGGCCGTCGCCGGAGCAAGGACGGCAGCAGCTCCGGCCCGTAGCCCGTCGCGAACAGAAACGGCTTGCCGCGACGCTCGATCAGATCGGCAACCGGATCGACGTAGAGGCCCTTGAGATTGATATCGAGGATCGCAAGATCGTACTGCGCGGTCATGGCGAACGCGCTGGCGTCCCGGACATTATCCGCTTCCGCGATGACGTGGTGGCCGAGTTCCTCCACCATGTCCGTCATCATCATCCGGATCAACGTCTCGTCTTCGACCAGGAAAACGGAGAGTCCGTCCGCCATATCAACCCCGCCATCAGCTTCCGAAGCTAATCATAACCGAATCGCGAAGAGGATTCACGAATTCGTGGCGGGGGCCCTTAACGTAGGCGCGCCCGATCCGATTCAACTTGATCAATCCAGTCCTCGTTCGTGGCTGAGCCGCACCATCTCCTGTACGAACACCTGCTTCTGCTTGTCATCGAGGCTCGAATAGAGGGGCTCGGCGGCGTCGGCGACATTGCGCTGGTCGGCGGCGCGGTCGATGAGGAATTGGGCCTCGTTGCGCATCTGCTCGACGATGTCGTCGGGTGGATCCCGCTTGGCGCGCGCGACCCGCAGGTTGAGCCGCTCGGCACCGTTATGCCCGAGGTAGTGCATGGCGCTCGAGAAGCCGTACCAGTGCTTCTCCTGGTCGGGCGTGAGGTTCAGTTCGGTCTTGATCCGCTCGATATAGGAGTCGCTGTTGGTGACGATCTGGTCGGCGGTCAATTGCGGCGCGCCGGTCTGGGTGAGGACCGTGACATCCTTGTCCTGCGGCACGTTCTTCGCCTCCTTGCTCGCCTTGGCGCCCTTGCCAGCCTTGGCGCTCTTGGCATCCTTGTCCTTGCCGGCGCCCTGCTTGGCGTCTTTGGCAGCGTCCTTGCTCGAATCCTTGCTCGGATCCTTGGCGGCGGGCGCCTGATTGCCATTATTGCCAACACCGAGCACGCCGGTGAAAACGCCGACCACACCGCCGATCGCGCCGCCGAGCACGCCGCCGACCGGACCTGCCGCCTTGTTCCCGGCCGCCGCTCCTTCCTGAACCCCTTTGACCAGGCCTTGAGCGTTCGCCACCGCGGCTGCGCCGAGCAGCAACACGAAAACGGATCCCAGCGCGAACCATCGTCGCAGGTTAAGCCGCGCGAGCGGCGCCGGGTTGATCATTCTGGTCTCCATCTCGATCTGATTAGGCCGTTGGGGGTGAGAACCACCCGCCAGTTGCAACTCTATCGTTTTCACCGCTTCGAGGTCTAGCCACCGACAATTGCTATCCACGCCCGAAAAGTGTTTGGCGCGAGGCGCTTATGCAGGCTTATTCGAAACTGCGGCGTAATTGCGCATGCATCGACCGGGCGGGTCCGCGCAAAGTGTGCGTCGCAAAATGACCGATCTTGGTTCATGGCCCGCGCATGACGTCGAGAGCGCTGCCGCCTTCCCGGACACAACGTTAGTTCTAGGCGCAAGCCGTTCGGTTTTCTCGACAGACGCAACCAATCATGATCTGATCGCGCTACCAATTTGCCTTCGAAGCCGACGGCATCAATAAGAAACGTCGAACAAGAAACTTTCAAACAGAAAATCAAAAGTAGAACTCGGAAGAGTTCAGAGGAAACGCCAGAACAATAAAACACCCAAGCGAGGAAACGAGATGTCACGCAAGACACTGACGCGACGTCAATTTGTGGCTGCCACTGCAATGTCCTCCACGGCGCTGATCGCGGCGCCCTATGTCCGAGGCGCTTACGCCGCCGGCAAGCTCTCGATCGGCTTCTGGGACCACTGGGTGCCCGGCGCCAACGATGCCTCCACCGCGCTCGTCAAGGAATGGGGCGAGAGGGAGAAGGTCGAAGTCTCGATCGACTACATCACCAGCAACAACAAGAAGATCGAGCTGACGGCGGCGGCCGAAGCCCAGGCCAAGTCCGGTCACGACATTCTCCAGATGCCGAGCTGGTGGCCGCACGCTTATTCCGAGAATCTCGAACCGCTCAACGACGTCATGGAGCCGCTCATCAAGCAGAACGGCGAGGTGAACGACACCGTCAAATATCTCGGGCGGTCGGGCGGCAAATGGCTCGCAGTGCCCGCGACGCCGGGAAGCCAGATCAAAGGCCCCTGCTCCCGCATAGATCTGATGAAGAAACACGCCGGCATCGACGTGCAGGAGATGTATCCGGCCGGCGGTCCGCCGAAGGCGGACAACTGGACCATGGAGACGTTCCTGAAGGCGGCCGAGGCCTGCCACAAGGCCGGCTTCCCCTTCGGCATAGGTCTCGGCGAGACCACCGACAGCGTCGACACCGCCGGCGCGATCTTCCAGTCGTTCGGCGCCGAGCTCGTCAACGCCAAGGGCGATATCACCGTCAAGACCGACGCAGTGCGGCAGGCGCTCGAATTCTACAAGAAGCTGATCGCCGTCCTGCCCACCGACGCGCCGTCCTGGGACGATGCCTCCAACAACAAATGGCTGATCTCGGGCCGCGGGGCGATGATCCTGAATCCGCCGAGTGCCTGGGCGGTCGCCAAGCGCGACGCGCCGCAAGTCGCCGAACAGTGCTGGACGCACGGCTTTCCGTCCGGTCCGAAGGGACGTTTTGCACCCTTCCTGCCGTACTTCTGGGGCGTCTGGGCCTTTGGCAAGAACAAGGAAGCGGCCAAGAGCTTGCTCGTTCACCTGTCCTCGCCAGCGGCGATCGAGAAGTTCGTCGCGGCGAGCGGCGGTTACGATCTGCCGGCCTACGCGAACATGACGAAGTTCAAGACCTGGGCCGAGGAAGGGCCGCCGAAGGGCACGCTCTTCCACTATCCGGATCCCTACAAGCAGCAGACGATGTCGATCGCCGCGTCTCCGGCGCCGCCGAAGATCGCCCAGCAGATCTACTTCCAGGCGACGCTGACCAAGATGGCGCTGCGCTTTGCGCAAGGAGAGAAGTTGGAAACCGCGCTCGCCTGGGCCGAAGGCGAGTGCGAAGGCTTCATGCGGACCTGAGCCGGGTATGTGCCATGGCGGTTCACGCTTCGCGCGTGAGCCGCCGAGGCACCCCTCGCTCGATCCGCTTGCCGAATGAAGCCGACGGCTGCGCCGGCTTCCCGCTCCAGATGTCCTGCTACGTGTCCTGCAAAAGAGGCTAAATTCATGGCCGATGTCGTCGTTGAGCAAGGCCGTCTCGCTCGAGCTGCAAGCCCACGCAAACGGGCGAGCCTGCGCAATGCAATGGGACGGAAATCGACCGTCGCGTTCTTCCTGACGCTGCCGCTGATCCTCCTGATCGCCCTGCTCGTGCTTTATCCCGCCTTCTATTCGGTCTACCTGGCGACGCTCAACAAGGCGATGACGAAGTTCGTCGGCCTCAGCAACTTCACCTTCCTGTTCAAGCGCGAAACGTTCTGGATGGTGGTGAGACAGTCCTGCATTTTTGCGATTACCGCCGTGGTCTTCAAGGCTTTGATCGGCTTCATCGTCGCGCATTTCGTCCACAACATTCCCGGCAAGAAGCAACGTAAATGGCGCGGCATGCTGCTGGTGCCCTGGGTGATCCCGCCGGCGATGAGCACGCTGGCATGGCTGTGGCTGTTCGACCCCTCCTACAGTGCCTTCAACTATACGCTGTCGTTCTTCGGCATCGGTCCCATCCCGTGGCTCGGTGACACCTTCTGGGCGCGCTTCTCCGTCATTCTCGTCAACGTCTGGTACGGCGCGCCGTTCTTCCTGATCATGTACCTGGCCGCGCTGAAATCCGTACCCGACCAGCTCTACGAAGCCGCGGCGATCGACGGCGCCAATTGGTGGCAGAAGATCTGGCACATCACCTTGCCGATGATGCGCAACATCATCGCCATCACCACGCTGTTCTCGCTGATCGTCACTTTCGCCAATTTCGACATCGTGCGCATCCTCACCTCCGGCGGTCCGCTGGACCGGACGCATCTGTTCGCCACCTGGGCGTTCCAGGTCGGCATCCAGAGCAGCGACATTCCCCTCGGCGCCTGCGTCTCGCTGTTCATGGTGCCAATCCTCGCCGTCGCAGCGGTCTTCATCCTGCGTGATGTCAACAAACGCGGGAACGAAGCCTGATGAGCACGCTCGCAATCGACAAGGCCGGACCGACACGCAAGGTCAAGCTTCGAAGCATGAGCCGCGACCGCACCTGGGCGCTGCGCTGGTCCTACTTTTTCCTGGTGCTGTTTGCGATCTTCTTCCTGATCCCGCCGATCTACATGCTGATCACCTCGCTCAAGAGCAGCGCGGAGATCTCGGCCGCCACCAATCCGTGGTGGGTATTTCATCCGACCCTGTCGAACTATGTCGAGCTGTTGACCTCGAACCAGTTCCTGCGATTCTTCTGGAATTCGTCGATGATCTCGATCGTGGTCGTGATCGTGACGATGCTGATCAGCATTCCGGCGGCGTTTGCATTGGCGCGGATGAAGTTCTGGGGCTCGGCGACGCTCGCGACCGGCGTCTTTCTCACCTATCTGATTCCGGACAGCCTCCTGTTCATTCCCTTGTTCAAGATGCTCGCGGTGGTCCAGGACGTCACCGGCATCACTCTCCTCAACCGCTGGTACGTGCTGGTGTTCATCTATCCGACGCTGACCGTGCCGTTCTGCACCTGGATCATGATCGGTTATTTCGCCTCGATCCCGAAGGAGCTCGACGAGGCGGCTCTCATCGACGGCGCTTCCTGGCTCCAGACTCTGACCCGGATTTTCATCCCGGTCGCCCTGCCCGGCCTGATCGCAGCGACCATCTTCGCCTTCACCGTGTCCTGGGCGCAGTTCCTCTATCCCCTGGTGTTCACGACATCCATCGACCAGCTCGTGCTGCCGGTCGGCATCACCACGACGCTGATCAAGGGTGACGTCTTCAACTGGGGGCAGATCATGACTGGCGCGCTGCTTGGCGCTGCCCCGCCGCTGGTCATCTACGCCTTCCTGATGGACTATTACATTGCCGGCCTGACCGCCGGCGCGACAAAGGGTTGATGTCTTATGGCTGAGGTTGCGTTGCGGAAGGTGGTCAAGCGTTACGACGACGTCGAGGCGGTGCGCGGCATCGACCTCGACATCTCAGACCATGAGTTCATCGTGCTCGTCGGCCCCTCCGGCTGCGGCAAGTCGACGACGTTGCGGATGATCGCGGGACTCGAGGACATCACCGACGGCGACATCATGATCGGCGGGGACGTCGTCAACGACGTGCCACCAAAGGACCGCGACATCGCGATGGTGTTCCAGAACTACGCGCTTTACCCGCACATGACCGTCGCGGAGAACATGTCGTTCGGGTTGCGGCTCAAGCACTACCCCAAGGCCGAGATCAAGGCGCGGGTGACGGAGGCCGCCCGCCTCCTCGACATCACCGACCTGATCGACCGCAAGCCGAAGCAGCTCTCCGGCGGCCAGCGCCAGCGCGTCGCCATGGGGCGGGCCATCGTGCGCAATCCGAAAGTCTTCCTGTTCGACGAGCCGCTGTCCAATCTCGACGCCAAGCTGCGCGTGCAGATGCGGATCGAGATCAAGAAGGTGCACCAGAAGGTGCGTACCACCACGGTCTACGTCACCCACGACCAGGTCGAGGCAATGACTCTGGCCGATCGCGTGGTGGTGATGAACAAGGGTCGGATCGAGCAGATCGGCACCCCGAACGAGCTCTACCACAAGCCGGCAACGCGCTTCGTCGCGGGCTTCATCGGCTCGCCGGCGATGAACTTCATTCCGTGCCGGCTCGAGGACGTCGGCGGCAAGCTCAACGTCCGCCTGACGGACCGCATCTCGTTCCCGTTGCCGCCGGCCCGCGCCGCCCATTACAGCGCACTGCCCCGAGCTGAAAACCTGTTGCTCGGCATCCGGCCCGAACATCTCACGGAATCGCATGCGCATCTGGAGCCGGGGGTCGAGACCTTCGACACCGTGCTTGACGTCACCGAGCCGATGGGAATGGAGACGCTGGTCTATTTCGGACTGGAAGGCACACCCGTCTGCGGCCGTGTCGATCCCAATGCGGGCGCCAAGGATGGGGGCCCCATGCGTTTGGCGATGGACCTCAACAATATGCACCTGCTAAACGAGGCGACCGGCGCCGTCTTGTGACGGCCGGCCAAGAAACTCGCGCAGGTAGGGACGATGTCGACCAACAAGAAGAAAATCTTTGTCACGCAAACTTTGTCGAAAGGGGCACGCGCCCTCCTCACCCAGCGAGATGACATCGAGCTCATCGAGTTTCCGAACCTGATCTCCGCCGGGGATTTCGAGGCTTTGCTGAAGAGCCACGCGCCGGTCCATGGCGTGGCGCTCGGCGCCACCGCGTTCGGCGAGACCGAGCTCGAAGCCTCAAAGGACATGAAGGTGGTGACCCGGATCGGGGTCGGCTACGACGCCGTCGACGTCCCCGCCCTCTCCCGCCGCAAGGTGCCGCTGATGGTCGCGGGCAGCGCGAACTCGCCCTCGGTCGCCGAGCAGGCGCTGTTCATGATGCTGACACTGGCAAAACGCGCGCAGGAGATGCACGCCTGCGTCAAGGACGGCAAATGGGCCGATCGGCTCGGCATGCTGCCGTTCGACCTCTACGGCAAGACCGTCCTCATCATCGGCTTCGGCCGCATCGGCACCCGCATCGCCAAGCGCTGCCTGGCGATGGACATGAATGTGCAGGTCTATGATCCCTACAAGGCAGCCGCAGAGATCAAGGCAGCAGGCTGCGAGCCGGTCGCCGATCTCGATGCCGCGCTGCCGCACGCCGATTTCGTCACCATCCACTGCCCGAAGACGCCGGAGACCGTCGGTCTGTTCGATGCTGACAGGATCGGCCGGATGAAGCCGAAATCCTACCTCATCAACACCGCACGCGGCGGCATCGTGAAGGAAGCGGCGCTGTATGACGCGCTGGTCTCGGGCAAGCTCGCCGGTGCCGGCATCGACGTGTTCGAGGTCGAGCCGCCGCCGGTCAGCAACGCGCTGTTCGCGCTGCCCAACGTCATCATGGCCCCGCATGTCGCCGGCGTCACGGTCGAGGCGGTGAGCCGGATGAGCGAGCAGACCGCGCGCAACATCCTGAGTGTGCTGGACGGCGATCCCATCCGGCAGAACATCATCAATCAGGATGTCCTGGGCTGAGCTATCTCCAGGGCGGGCGGTGCGCGTTGGCGGGCGATCAACCGCCCGCCTTCGGAACGCCAGAATGAGTCCCATTTTGGTGCAGATCGAGCCCTCACTCAGCCTTAATCAAACCCGCGTAATAGGTCCGACCGCGGCGGCAGTGGGACAGACTTGCCGGCCGCGTCGAGCTGGAGGATGGACCCTTGTCAGAGATCGACCCGACCGACCACGCGTTGGCGACCATCGCCAGCATCCTGGAACACCCTGAACCCGTCCTCGTCGTGCGCGAGACCGAGACCGTGCGCGAGACCGAGACCGTCACCGTGACCGAAATGGTGGTTGCCGGTGAGCATGGCGTCGCCGACGAGCACCCCGTGGTCGACGAGCATCCGGTGGTCGAGGAGCAGCCGCTGGTGCCGGAGCACACCGATGCCGACGGCTACAGCAAGGTCGGCCCCGGGCCGATGGTGGCGATCCGCCTGAAATGGACGGTCCATCGCGGCGACGACGGCCAGTTCTACGTCCACGAGACCATCGGCGAGCAGTCCGTGCCCGTGGTCAGCGGCCCGATGACCGGCGAAGCCGCGGTGCATTTCGTCGACGCGCACGAGGACGAGGCTCATCGGCGCTTCGAAGAGCTGCGCAGCGAGATCGCCGGCCGCAGCTCGCTCGCCGATTACGAGCGCAAGGGCGAAGCCTAGCGCGTTTTCGCGCGAAGTGGATGCCGGTTCGGCTTATCGTCGCCCGAGATAATCTTTTTTCACGAGCTCGACGCCTGCGTGCCGCAACAGGTCGTAGGCGGTCGTGACGTGAAAGAAGAACTGCGGCATGCTGAAGGTGAGCAGCAGCGTCCGCCCGGTGAAGGGCAACTCGGTCCCGTTCTTCAGCCTGAAGAAGACATTCCGTTCCGCCGCGGCATCGATCTCCGCGCGCGGCAGGCTTTCGATGAACTCGATGGACGTCGCGATGCGGGCCTGCAGTCCGGCCATGTCGTGCTCCAGCACCGGCAGCGTCACCGGCTCGCGGTCGGCCAGCAAGGCCGCGGCGACCGTGGCATGGCGGCAGGCCTCGCCGATCTGTTGCGCCAGATCGTACATGTCGGGCGCGATGCGCATGCCGAGCAGGACGGCCGGATTGAACTTCCGGGCTTCGGCATAGGCAACGCCCTTGTCGAGCAGTGCGGACAGGTTGCGCAAGTAAGGCACGAAGACGCCGACCGAGGCGTCATGCATCGAGATCGCCACTTCAAAATTCCCTTCAATTCCGCCTCGCCAGCGACGGGCATCTGGTCTAAATCCAGGCCTCAAGACAGGCATCGAGAGCTGCACAATGACAGCTTGGGCATGGGTGGAAAAGAGATGATCGTTCGAATGACCAGTCGAATTTTGGCGACCTTGGCCGTGGTCCTGCTGGCAAACCTTTCGGCCCACGCACAGCAGACGGCGCCGTCCCGCCTCGACGAGATCGTCAAGCGCGGCACTTTGCGCGTCGGCATGACCGGCGACTACAAGCCCTTCACCTATCTCGACAAGACGACGCAGCAGTTCAACGGCTTCGATGTCGACATGGCCGAGGCGCTCGGCAAGGCACTCGGCGTCAAGGTCGAATTCGTGCCGACGGCCTGGCCGAAGCTGATGAAGGATTTCGAGGCCGATCAGTTCGACATCGCCATGGGCGGCGTCTCGGTCACGCTCGACCGGCAGAAGAAGGGCTTCTTCTCCACGCCGATCATGCGCGAGGGCAAGACGCCGATCGCGCGCTGTGCCGACGTCGGCAAATACCAGAGCATCACCGACATCGACAAGAAGGGCACCCGCGTGATCGTCAATCCCGGCGGCACCAACGAGCGCTTCGCGCGTGCCAACATCAAGGATGCCGATATCACCGTCTTCCCCGACAATACCGTGATCTTCGACGAGATCGCCAAGGGCAATGCAGACCTGATGATGACGGATGCCTCCGAGACGCGCTACCAGCAGAAGCAGCATCAAGGCGTGCTCTGCGCGGTGCATCCCGACAAGCCGTTCGACTTCTCCGAGAAGGCCTATTGGCTCCAGCGCGACATGGCGCTGAAGGCGTTCGTCGACCAGTGGCTGCACATTTCCATGCAGGACGGCAGCTACAAGAAGATCTACGCCGCCTGGTTTGACTAGGACCACGTCCTCCTGTCGCTTGCCCCGGCCAAACTTTGGACCCGCTCCGGTGTTATTGAACCCGCAACCGCCGGAGCACGACTCATACGGTGACAGTGATCTAGGTCACTTTTTGCGATCGAGCCGGGGCGTAAGCGTCGGTGCGGGGACCACCTGTTTCAGGAGATGCGAAATGAGGAAGCTGTTGGCCACGGCCGCATTCCTTTTGGCGAGCACCGCTGCGCAGGCGCAGTACACTTTCGACTATGGCGGGCGCACCATCCGCATCGATCCCGACCGCGGCACGGTGCAAATCCCCGGCGTCTACGACAACACCGGCCAGGGCAAGGCCAAGAAAACCAAGAACGATGCCAAGGGGGCTCCAAAATCGGACCCGCAGGCACCGCAACAAGCCAAGGCTGCCCCGCAGGCGCCCGCCAATCCAGCGCCGGCCCCGGCACCGGTCACGGCGCCCCCGGCGGCCGAGCAGACCCCTGTCCAGGCTCCCGTCCAGGCTCCCGTTGCCGTCGCGCCTCCTGCCCCGCCGGCGCCTCCGGCCACCACGGCGAACAACGCTCCGGCCGAAGACGCGCTTGTGCCGCCGCCTCAGCCGGCCCCAAGTGCTGCCCCGACGGTGGCCGCAGTACCGCCCGCACCGCCGCCGCCGCCCGCCCCGACCGTCGCAGCGGCGCCTCCGGCGCCATCTCCGCCTCCCGTCCCGGCGCCTGCGCCTGCCCCCGTTCAGTCGGCTGCCGTCGCGCCGCCGGCTCCCGCTACCGCGCCCACGCGCGACCTCAATTCACCGCTCGGGGTCTGGCTCACCGAGGAGAAGGAAGGCAAGGTCCGGATCGAGCAATGCGGCAGCAATCTCTGCGGCTACTCGGTCGATTCGAAATCGAACCAGAATGGCGAGCAGGTTCTGATCAACATGAAGCCCGGCAAGGATCAGAACAAGGACCAGAAATGGTCCGGTCGCATCCTCGATCCGAACTCCGGCTCGACCTATGATTCAACCATCGCGCTGAAGGGCACCGATCGCCTGCGCGTGCAGGGCTGCGCCTTCGGCGGCATGTTCTGCGGCGGCCAGACCTGGACGCGTGCGAACTGAGGGTCCTGTCACGCGCGCGTGACACGGTGGGATTGAGCGTTACCCTGCGCCAGCGGGCAACGAGGATTGCCGCTGCGCCTGTGCTTGCCCGGCAAAGACACAGCGTCGGACCCGATCGCTGAGCACGTCATCACCGTCTCGATCGACGAATCCGTGGAAATTCAGGCCGTTTCTGTGAACTAGTTAATACTAGGACGGCCGCGATCGCCTCTAGCTTAGGTTGAACGACGAATTTCCGCGGTCAAAAGTCGCCTTGGCACCTCTGATCCCGCCGATGCGCTCAGACCGACAGCACTCGAATTTTTGTGCCGGCTCAAGCACCTTATCGTTTCGCTTCACAGTTGCGTTAGCGAGGTTGTTATGGAGGAACTCCGTGCAGCGCCATCGCTCATCTCAGGTGACTGGGACCAGGATTTCTTGAAAACTGAGCAAGGTATCCGGCGCCATGTGATCGGCGCGCTCAGGAGCAGGCAGAACGGCCTGAAGACCGCGCTCAAGCCCCTCGTCGACGAGCTGGCCCGAATGCTCGTTTCGGAGTTTGGTCTGGCTGCCGAAGCCGTCGACAAGATCCTTCAATCGCAAACCACGCTCCTGAGTGTGCTTTCCGATCGGTACGACGCGCTCGACGAGGCCGCGCATCACAGCGACATCCCGTTCGTCGAACTGGCAGGCGATGGCCGCATCGTCTATGCGAATGCGGCGTTCGACAAGCTCGTTCCCGACGGCCGCAACGCTCCGTTTCCCGGGCTATTCGGGTCCCGTGCGGCCGACGTGGGCGCAGCCCTCAAGGCAAACCACAACACAAGCCTGCGCGTAGACATCCGGACCAATAAGTTGATCCGCCAGGTCAGGGTCGAGATCGGCCCGCTGCGCGACGAAGACGGGCAGCAAGGCAACTACGCCCTCCTCCTGGATCAGAGCGCCGAACGGAGCCGCCTTGACGCCTTGCAGGACGGCGTGCTCAGGACCGATCGGGCGGGCAAGATCCGGTTCGCAAACGAGCGAGCCGTGCAGATTCTCGGGTTCGCCGAGGCGACCCTCAAGGAGATGTCGCTGTCCGATGTCTTCGCGCCCGACGACGAGGGCACGACGAGCCGGTTTGACGAATGGATCGGCACACAAACGGGATTTACGGATTTCGTGCGGCTTCGTCCGATGGATGGCCGTTCCGTCCTGGCGAGAGTCAGTGCAGCGCCGTACATGGAGGAACAGAATAGCTCGACCGGGCTGTTGTTGTTGTTCGCTCCCCTCAACGAGGATTTGGCGCGCCAGCAGCTGAAGACCGTTCTTGCCGAGCACGCAGACCCGCAAGAGATCATCGAGGCCATGCTGCGGGTCGTCGAAAAGGTCATTCCGTTCGAGATGTCTGCTTTCGGGGTCTACAACGACCTCAGCGACCATTGGCGAGCGCTCACCGTCTTTCCTAAACCTCGCTGGGAGTGGAGTACACGCTGGTTCAAGGTAACGGCCGATGTGATTCAATGGCTCGAACAGGGCAAGACGTGGAATAACGACCTGAGCAAATTCGTCGAGCAGCTCAACCCGGAGGAAAAGGACAACCCGGTCAGCAAGGCGATCCTCTCCGACGATTTCAAATCGATGGTTGTGTTGCCGATTCGGAAGGCGGGCGGCCGGTTCGGAAGCTCGCTGGCTCTCATGTCCCGTAACCACAAATATACGGCCGCCGACCTCCGGACCCTGCAGAATCTCGGAGTCGAGGAAATCCTGCAGGCTGCGGACGCGGCCATCGAGCACGCTCAGGCGCGCGCCTTGCGCGAGCTCAAGGACAATTTGAACAAGGCGCCCAGCGCCCGCACCATTGCCACACTGCTGGCGACCGGCACGACACAATGCTTCGGCTGGGAGTACGTCGGTGTGTTCCGGGTGGACCGCGCCCGCGGCAAGTTCGTGCTGGTCGCCGAGCACGTCAAGAACGACCGAAACCTGCTCGTGAAGTCCGCCGCCCAAAAGTCCGAATACACCCAGGACCTATCCAGCGGAATGCTCGGCAGCTGTCTCGTCCAGCGGTCCATTCTTGTCGTTCCAGACATCAGCGATTCCAAGCGGAACTACGGCTTCATTCAGACCGCGCCGGATCAGCGATCCGCGATGACCGTCCCCCTCTTCGTGAATGGCAAGATCGAGATGATCCTAGATATGGAATCTTCGGAATCCAACGCCTTTCTCGGACCCGATCGCGAAGCGGCCCGCGGACTCGCCGCCGACTGCGAGCAGATTTTTGCGGCGCGCTGGCACGAAGCGATCGAGCTGGCGCTTATGAACAGGATTGAGCAGGCGGCGGTCATCGTCGACGCGGTCGGCAAGATCTGTCACATGAATGGCGCGGCCGAGAGCATTTTTGGTCAGGCACGAGACCGCGAACTCGTGTCGTTCGGGGCACGAGACGAAGATATCGAGGAACTGTCGCAATCTGGTATCCAGCACCGACTTCACATCCACCTGACGATCGGCGACGCACCGCGCACCGAGGTGACCACCCTTGCAAACCGCGAGCCGTTGAATGACGACTATGGCCACCACCTGTGGCTGTTCACGAGCCTCGCCGATCAAAGCCGAGAGAGCGACTGGGGATATCTGGAGGAGACGGTCACGGCTGTTGCGCGCGAGACCCGGGCTCCCCTGCTCATGGCCGATGGTTTGTTGCGCAGCGCCCAGTCCCTTCTAAGCAAACCCGAACTGATGAGAAACTGCGCCAACATGCTGGAGCAGGCGGCCAATCATCTCCTGAAGGCTGATCTCACCTTCGAACGTCTGTCCGAACGTTTGACCGTGCAGCAGACGCCGCAGGAGGCACCGACCTCGTTCAACGTATTGGAAGCGCTCTATCACGAGATCGAGGGCCTTCCCGTCGACGATCGTGACGCGATCGATATAGAGGGCGACATCACGGACGAAGCTCGTCTGATCGTCAGCGGCTGGCTGGAGCGATTGAGCTTCGCATTTCGTTCGGCGCTCAGCTCGCTTCTTTCGCTCCGCGTCGCCCCGACCGATCGGCTCACCGTGACCATCGCGGAACGACCACCGCATCGTCTGTTCGTATCCATGCGCATCCCTGCGGTCACCGCGCAGCCGCTGGATCCGTCGGCCGCCGATCTGATCGAGCGGAGTCAGTCCCGGGCCCGGCAAATGGCCAGCGTCGCCGTAGAGGCGATACAGAAAGCCGTCGAGCAGCATGACGGGAGCTTGACCGAACTGGACGGCATGGGATTCGAATTCGACTTGCCATTATGTGCGCAGGAGGCATCAGCATGACCGCAAGGATAGCGATAGCCACGGCCGAACCGGGCATGTTCGAAACACTGCGCACGCATCTGCTCGCGGCAGGCGTCGATCCCGAGAACCTGCACGACAAGCAGTTGATGACTACGGACCAGACCAACGAGTGGCTCATTGCGAACGACACCGAGTTGCTCGTCCTCGATGCCGGATTGCCGATGGACCCGCGCGTCCATCGCGACACGCGAACGACAGTCGCCGCGCAGGATTTGCTCAGCACCGTCGTGCAGGCCCGAGACCCTCACACGTCCGTCCTCGTCATCGCTCCGTCGTTCGGGGCCTGCCCTGATCTCGAGCAGGAGTGCAGCAGAGCCGACAACGCTCTGATCCTGCCAATGGACGCCCTGCAGCTCCACCGGCATCGAATCCTCAGGCCGTTCATTGCGATGCTGACCGGGCATCCCGATGAGAAGGGCGCCATCCCTGGCGCGTTCCGGGTGATCGAAACGGAAATCCATAGCGCCAAGGTAGAATGCCGTCTCGGAACCGGCGACGACGGCTCTCCAATGCTGCGCTGGAACACAGTCAGCGATCTGGATGATCTGAAGTCTGCCGCCCGGGATTATGGGCGGGACGAGATACCCCAAGACCGCGCGGATGCGGATCACTGGATCGGCACCAGCCTGCCCAAGAACTGGCTCGCCCAGACGCGGGGTGTCGGAACACGGCTGTTCAAGAGCTTCGTCGTCAAGGCGATCGGCGAGCACCTGTTTTCGCAGATCGAGAGGGCGGCCGGTGGGCTGGCAGGACTGTCGTTCCGCTTCGTGATCAACGATGCCGGATATTATCCTGTCCCCTTCGAGGCGAGCGTGCGGTACCTCGCTGAAGAGAACGGGCCATTCGTGCTTCTTCATGCCCCGATCGTCCGACGCGTGCCGTCGGTTATTCGGCTGCAGAGAGGGGCGAGAGCCGAGCGCGGGCGCATCGAGCCAGGCTCGAGGCTCATGTTTGTTCGCTCGCAGGTCGGCGAGCACCCAGACCGCAAGCTCGAACGGGTGATCTGCGACGGCAAGACGTTCGACAAGCTCGGCAATATCGACGTTGAACTCCAGTACCTGAAGGAATTGGCCGCCACAGGGTGCTTCGAGCTGGAGGTTGTCGACCTCTCCGGCACTCCCGGCAATGAGGCCGTGCCCCATTTGCTGCAGCGGCTTGCTCACTTTCGGCCGTCGATCCTCCACTACGCCGGCCATGCCTGGAGTGACGGCCAGAAAACCGTGTCTCTCGTCCTTCCCGGCACAAGGCCGGAAGAAGCGATCGGGCTGAAGCTCGACAGAATGGTCGCATCCGAAGGTCTTTCGTCGACCACGCTGGTCTATCTCTCCGCTTGCCGCGGCATCTCCAGGGGCAGCGTGCAACAGCTGGTGATGAACGGAATCCCCTATGCCTTGGGATTCCGCTGGAACGTGGAGGATGACCGCGCGCCTCATTTCGCCAAGGCGTTCTACAGCGAACTGCATGAAACGCGGTCCGTTTGCCTTGCGTTCCGGAAGGCATGCCGAGCTTCTTGGGAGCGTCTCGCCGACGACGAGGACAGCCCGATCTGGCTTTCGCCCATCTTGCTCGCGCAGTCGACGGATTGGGCAACACGCTGCAATTGAGCCGAGATCGGATCCTGTCATGACTGTCTGGACCACATTCAAGAACACTGTCGAACATTGGGCGAGCCGCGAATTGAAGCGTCCCTATGTCGGCTATGTGCCCGCTTCTGGCGACAACGCGATTTCGACGGGAGCAGCCTTCGTTCCCGAAGCAAGCTACTTCGGACTCCGCATGGTCGAGATGGGGCTGAGCGAAGGCGGCAAATTCTTCAGTTCGTTCCTGCCGCTTGGCGTCGTCCTGACGGAGTTCAGCTTCGGCGACGGCCGGCAGCGCAGGCCGACGATCTTGAGCAATGACGAGATCGCCGCGCAACTCAAGTCCGCGGGGGCGGCTGCTCCGGGCTATATCGAGTTCAGGAATATCTACGCCGTCAGGCGCGCGCCCATGAAGGAAGACAATCTGTCCCTGTTCGTGGGCCTGTTCCGCCTGCCCTACCATGACGTCGCCCAGCAAATCCTGCAACTTGCGGCCGACCTGACGACGCAGACCGGGCTGGTGCCCGGCGTGTCGGAGGGCGTGCGTGTCGCAGAAAAAGTCTACGACCGCGTCGCTGGCTTGTTCGGACTCAACATCGTCACGCCACTGTTGTCCTATGCGGACGGAAACGCGCTCGGCCGCAGCGGCTATCTCCTGGTCGCAGGCCCCGAACTCGACGAGGCCGCGGCAAAGCGATTGGTCGTCACCGACGACCAGCTGTTGTCGGACGGCAAGCGTGTCGCCGGATTGAACTACTGTCTGCTCGCCGTCGAGTTTACGGGCACTCTTTTCGCCGACGGACCGGACACGATCAATCCGCTGACGCAGCTGGGCTTCCATCGGCGCTGGCAAGACGTCGCACGCGTCGTCATGACGCGAGATTTCGACCGTGCGGAGGAGCAGATGCTGGCGCTGCGCTCCGAGGTCATCACGTCGCCGGAACTCGCTGAAAACGATCGCCTCATCGCCATCGGCGCCTACCAGACGAGCTTCGACAAGCTCGTCGAACGAATGACGCCGAAAAACGCCCACCGCGGCTCACGGGGACCTCTCTTGAACGGAGCCCTCGGCAAAAGCGCAACGCCGGCCGTGGCGCAGGTTCTGGGAGGGATGCAGCTCAGCCTCCTCTCCGGCGTCACCGGAGCCCCGGACGATCCGGACAGACTTTTCGCATCCGAGGCGTCCGAATTGAGGAAAACGATCGCCAAGGTGGCGCGGGTCGATGCCAACTCCGCCGTTGCGCTGGCGCGCGTGCTCGATCGCACTTCGACGTCAAAATGACCGTTTCTGGCAGGCCCGTCCGGGCTTGAAGCCGAGCAAACCCATTCCGACACCCCGGAACACTGCTCCGGTGAGGTGCGTGACGCCCCTCACATCGTCCGCCCGCCGCGTCTGTCATGGTGCCCCCGGATCAACCCAAGGGGCGTGTCATGAACGGATTTCGCAAGGGTCTCTTCGTCACCATTGTCGCCATCGCCTTCCCGCTGACGCAGGCAGGCGCGGCCACCTCCACCTTTGACGGCGCATGGAATGTCCGCATCTCGTCATCGAGCGAGACCTGCGGCAACGGCGCAACGGTCGCGATCGGGATCAGCAACGGCCAGATCGCATCGAGCAGCGCCGTGGTGTCGGCGTCGGGCCGCGTCGCGGACGCCGGCAGCATCAACGTCACCTTGAGCACCGGCATCAAGCGCGCCGTCGGCTTCGGCCGGCTCAGCGGCACCTCGGGCTCCGGCACCTGGCGCGGCAGCATGTGCACGGGCACGTGGACGGCGGAGCGGATGTAAGCGCTCTTGTCCCGGACGAGCAGCGACGCAAAGCGTCGCTGCGCAAAGCCGGGTCACGCAAACTAGCCGACCGCTGCGCCGTATTCCGCGTCGGTCACCGGCTCCAGCCAGGTCGAGAACACGCCGTCGAGCGCTTCCTGCATGGCGATGTGAGTCATGCCGTTGGTCGGCGACCCGCCGTGCCAGTGCAGCTCGCCCGGCGGAATCCAGACGGTGTCGCCGGGGCGGATTTCGATGACAGGCCCGCCCTTGGTCTGGACCCGGCCAACCCCCGAAATCACATAGAGCGTCTGCCCGAGCGGATGGTGATGCCAGTTGGTGCGCGCGCCCGGCTCGAACGAGACGCGCGAACAGTTCAGCCGCGCCGGCGCGGGCGCCATGATGACGGGGTCCTGCCAGACCGTGCCGGTGAAGTGTTCCCCGGGCGCACGGCGTGTCGGCCTCGTCCCTGCAACAGTGATGTCCATTGGATTTTCCTCGCTTCTTTCCCGATTACTTCTTGCTTGCGGCGTAGCGCGCCTTGGTCTCGGCGTTCATGGGATAGAGGCCCGGAAGCACCGCGCCGTTGTTCACCTCGTTGACAATCCAGGCTTCCATCCGCTCCTGCTCGACACCCTCATTGAGCACGTGTTCGAGCATCGCCTGCGGAATCAGCACGCAGCCGTCCTGGTCGGCGACAACGATGTCGTTCGGGAACACCGCAACGCCGCCGCAGCCGATCGGCTCGCCCCAGCCGACGAAGGTCAGGCCGGCAACCGACGGCGGCGCGGCATAGCCGTCGCACCAGACCGGCAGGTTGGTGCCGAGCACGCCTTCGACGTCACGCACGACACCGTCGGTGACGAGTGCGGTGACGCCGCGCTTCATCATGCGCGCGCACAGGATGTCGCCGAAGATGCCGGCGTCGGTGATCCCCATCGCGTCGACCACGGCGATGCAGCCCTCCGGCATCGCCTCGATCGCGGTGCGGGTCGAGATTGGCGACGACCAGGATTCCGGCGTCGCCAGATCCTCCCGCGCCGGCACGAAGCGCAGCGTGAAGGCCGGTCCCACCAGGCGCGGCAGGCCCGGGCGCAGCGGACGCGCGCCGCGCATCCAGATGTTGCGCAGGCCCTTCTTCAGCAGGACCGTGGTGATGGTGGCAGTGGTGATGCCGGCGAGGGTCTTGCGGGCTTCGGGGGACAGCGACATGGAAACAGACGAGCTCCGGATGGGCGGGAAAGAACGCGCGCATCTTGCGGGGTGCGGGCCTTGCGTCAAGGGCCAACAAGCTACCAATCATGCAGGGCCGCAGCGCAGTTATGCGTCGCGATAACAAGGCTTTATCGCCTCCCCCTGCATTAATTTATTGGACTTGCGGGCGCATTTACGCGAAGCAGGGACGAGCGGAGCTCAAGGCTGAGCCCGCGTATCTCCAGAAGCCCGATTTCGACAGCCCATGTCCGCGACGCTTCCCCCGCCCCGCCTTCTGCCCAGTGGCGACAGCGCCGTCACGGTCGAGTTCAGCCGTACCATCGACGACGACGCCAACCAGCGCGTGCTGGCGCTCGACAAGGCGCTCGCGGCAAGCGCGATCGATGGCATCACCGAGTCCGTGCCGACCTATCGCTCGCTGCTGGTGCATTACGATCCCGGCAAGATCGGCTTCGACGCACTTGGCGAAAAGCTGCTCGCGCTCGCCAGCCAGCCGCTGCCACCGGCGATCAAGGCGCGCCGCTGGCGCATTCCCGTTGCCTATGGCGGCGAGCACGGCATCGACCTCGAGGACGTCGCGAAGGCTCTGAACACCACACCCGACGACATCGTCGCGCGCCACGTCGCCGGCGATTACAAGGTTGCCATGATCGGCTTCACGCCGGGCTGGTCCTATCTCAGCGGCCTCGACAAATCCCTGCAGATGTCGCGGCGGCAGAATCCGCGGCTGCTGACGCCTGCCGGCACGATCTCGATCGGCGGCATCCAGGCCGGAATCCAGTGCCTGGCAGCGCCGAGCGGCTGGCACCTGCTCGGCCGCACGCCGGTGCGGACTTATCAGCTTCACCGCAATCCGACCTTCCTCACCGAACCCGGCGATCGCGTGACGTTTTTCGCCATCGACCACAAGACGTTCGAGGAACAGGATCGCGCCGCCGAGGCCGGCGAGATCATTGCCGAGCAGGTGGTCGCATGAGCCGGCTCGTGATCGCCAGCATCGGGCCCGCGAGTTCGGTCCAGGACGGCGGACGCCATGGCGCGCAACGCTATGGCCTGACGGTCAGCGGAGCGATGGACCGCCTGTCACTCGCGGCGGCGAACACGCTTGTCGGCAACGAACCGTTCGCAGCCGTTGTCGAGGTCGGCCCGTTCGGCGCCGCGTTCACCGCGCGCGACGGTGCCGTGCGGGTCGCGATTTCAGGCGCGCAGCGCAATGCGGACATCGCCGGCAGTCCAGTCGCCATGGACACATCGGTGACGCTGAAAGACGGCGAGACGCTGACGCTGGGCTTTGCCCGCGGCGGCGCGTTCACTTATCTGGCGATCGAAGGCGGGATCAAGGGCGAGCCGGTGTTCGGCAGTCTCGCGGTCAACGCCCGGGCCGGTCTCGGCAGCCCCTACCCGCGCCCGCTGCAGGCCGGTGACGAATTCACCGTCGATGCCGCAAGCGGTGCACCGGAATTGCGCATCGAACTGCCGAAGCCGTCGAGCGGCCCGATCCGGGTTCTGCTGGGCCCGCAGGACGACGAGTTCGACGACGCCAACAAGGCCCTATTCCTCGACAGCGAGTGGAAAATTTCGGCGACCTCCGATCGCATGGGCTACCGGCTCGAGGGGCCCGCGATCAAGCATCTGCACGGCCACAACATCGTCTCCGACGGCACGGTCAACGGCAGCATCCAGGTGCCCGGCAACGGCGCGCCGATCGCGCTGATGATGGATCGCGGCACCTCCGGCGGCTACCCGAAGATCGCGACCGTGATCACGGCCGATGTCGGCCGTCTCGCGCAGACCTCGGCAGGAACGGCGTTCCGTTTCAAGGCGGTCAGCATGGCCGAGGCGCAGGACGAGGCAAGGAAATTTGCGCAACTGATCCGCAACCTGCCCGATCGCCTGCGCTCCGCCGACACCGTCGCGCTCAACATCGAAGCGCTCAGCGATGCCAACGTCGCGGGCTATGCGGTCAGTGCCGTCGACGCCGGGACCTGGCAGGTCGCGGCCGAGCCGTAAACGACAAGACGACCAGAGATGGAGAGCAACCCATGAAGACGATCGATCTCAATTGCGATCTCGGCGAAGGTTTTGGCGCGTGGGAGATGGGCAACGATGCCGCCATGATCGAACTGGCGAGCTCGGTCAACGTCGCCTGCGGCTTCCACGCCGGCGATCCCGATATCATGCGCCGGACGGTCGAGCTGGCGAAAGCGCGCGGCGTCTCGGTCGGCGCACATCCTGGCTATCGCGACCTGCACGGCTTCGGCCGCCATCCGATCGTGGGCCTGAAAGCCTCCGAGATCGAGAACCTCGTCGCCTACCAGATCGGCGCGTTGCAGGCGATCGCGACCGCGGCCGGCCACAAGGTGACGCATGTGAAGGCGCATGGCGCGCTCTCCAACGTCGCCTGCGAGGACGATATGACGGCGAAGGCGATCGCGGCCGGCATCAAGGCGGTCGATCCCAGCCTGATTTTCGTCGTGCTCGCCAATTCGAAGCTGGTGAAGGCCGGCGAAGCCGCCAATCTGCCGATGGTGCATGAGGTGTTCGCCGACCGCGCCTACGAGGACGACGGCAATCTCGTCTCGCGCAAGAAGCCCGGTGCGGTGCTGCATGACGCCAAGGCCATCGCCGACCGCGTGGTGCGCATGGTGCAGGACGGCGCGGTGGTCTCGGTTACGGGCAAGGTCATCAAGATGCGCACCGACACGGTCTGCATCCACGGCGATACGCCCGGCGCCGTCAACATCGCGCGTGGCCTGCGGCAGGCTTTGAAGGACGCAGGGATCGAGGTCGCGCCGTTCAAGCGCGGGGCGTGATCAGAACGGGTGCACCGAGAGCGTGCCGAACACGATGGCGGCGATGACCGCGAAGGCGCTGTACATCGCGGCATGATGCACGCTCGCCCCGGTCCGCCGCGAGAGCGAGCGCGCGTAGAAGTGCAGCCTGGCTTCCGCCGATAGTTCGCGCATGGTCGATCTCCAACGCCCCATTTGCGGGATTATGAGGGATCAACGGGGGTGGCGGGCAAGAGACCCGCGGAAATAGCGATACGGGTTCTCTGAAAACCCAGCATCGCAGGAGCAAATTCTCTTCGCCTGCCAGTTCCGAGAATCTTATTCGTTCAAATCCGAGCCAGTTGGAACCGGCTCGGATGACGATAGGATGACAGCTAGTAGACGTCAGCCTGGAAGCGGCCGGTCTTCTTGAGCTCGGCAACAAAACTGACGGCTTCGTCGGTCGAGCGCGCCCCGAATTGGGCGACGATATCGACCAGTGCGCGCTCGACGTCCTTGGCCATGCGCTTGGCATCGCCGCAGATGTAGAGATGCGCCCCCTCGGCGAGCCACGTCCACAGCTCGCGGCCGACCTCGCGCATGCGGTCCTGCACATAGAACTTCTTCTCGCCGTCGCGCGACCAGGCCAGCGACATGCGCGTGAGCAGGCCCGACGTCTTCATCGCGTTGAGCTCCTCCTGGTAGAAGAAGTCGCAATCGCTGCGCTGGTGGCCGAAGAACAGCCAGTTCTTGCCGGGCGCACCGGTCGCCTTGCGGTCGAACAGGAAGGCGCGGAACGGCGCAATGCCGGTGCCGGGGCCGATCATGATGATCGGCGTCTTCGGATCCTGCGGCAGACCGAAATTGTGCGCCTTCTGCACATAGACCTTGAGCTTCTCGCCCTCGGCGATGCGCTCGCCGAGGAAGGTCGAGGCAACGCCGATGCGCTTGCGCTTGCCGATCACGTAGCGCACGGAATCGACCGTCAGCGACAGCTTTCCAGGCGTCGCATTATGCGAGGACGAGATCGAATAGAGCCGCGGCTGCAGCGGCTCCAGCGCCTCCACGAACGCTTCGGGATGCGGCCGCGTGCCCGAGAACTTCTGCAGCGCCGCCATGACGTCGAGCGTGGCGGCGTCGCCATCGGGATCCTCGCCCTGCGCCAGCGCCCGCGCCCTCTCGCGCTGCGCGCCGCCGGTGATGAAGGAGAGCAGTTCGAACAGCGTGTCGGGCGCCGGCGACAGCGAGGCGTCGTCGATCAGCACCTCGCGCAGCGTCTTGCCGTTGACCTTGGTGGTGTGGGAGGCGCCGAGCAACGCGATGACCTGGTCGACGAGGCCGAGCTCGTTGCGCGCGAACACGCCAAAACTGTCACCGACGACATAGTCGAGCTTGCTCTCGGAGAGATCGAACTCGACGTGATAGGTTTCCTTCTCGGACTTTCCCTTGTTGAGAAGACGGCGCGATAGGAAGGTCGCCGCAACGGGGTTGTCGCGCGAGCGGCCGGGCTCGGCGATCGTCACCGTAACGGCGGGGGCCGCGACCGCGTCTTGCTTGTCAGCCGGCTTGGCCGCCGGCGCCTTGTCCAGTTCTTCGTGCAGCGACTTCAGCATCCGCGCGGTTTCCTTGCCGCCGGGGACGCAGAGGTTGAGCCGCGCTTCGCTGCGGCTCGCGATCGCCTCCGAATAGTCGTGGCAATTGTAGCCGCACTGCCCGCAATCCTGCTGCGCCATCGCCGCCATCATCTTGCGCCGCACGGGACGGCCTTCGGCAAGCTTCATCCGATCGGCGATCGGCATGGTCTGGTCATGCCAGGGCGCTTCACCGTCGTCACCATCACCGGCCTGCATGACAGCGGCGCCCTGCTCGGCCGACAGCGGCGTGGCCGCCTCAGGCGACAGCAGCCCGGCAAAGAAGCCGTTCAGCCAGGAGCGTTGCGCGTCGGAGAACGGGGCGCTCGTGGGAATGATGTCGAGTTTCTGCGGAGGGCTGATCTGGTTCATGAAGACACCTCGGCATCGGCAAGCTTGCGCAGCGTTTCGCCGCCGTGGCGGCGCGCAAAAGACAGGAAGGTTTCGTCGGGAGACGAGCGATGGGCGATATAGGCCTTGAGCAGCCCTTCGACCGTTTTCGGCGCGTCCTCGGCCTTGAGGTCGTGATAGACCTCCTGCCCGACGTCGGCGTCAGGACCGAACCCGCCGCCGGTGAAGAGATGATAGCCCTCCACCGTGTCCTCCTCGTTGACAGGCACGCGCGCCCCGATCAGGCCGATGTCGCTGATGTAGTGCTGGGCACAGGAATGGTGGCAACCGGTGACGTGGATGTTGACCGGCTTGTCCATCTCGACGCGCGGCTCGCACCAGTCGCCGATCTCGGCAGCGTGGCGCTTGGTGTTGGAGGCGGCAAAGCGGCAGCCGGCATTGCCGGTGCAGGCGATCAATCCGGCGCGGATGTGCGAGGCCTCGACCGCAAGCCCGATCTGCTTGATCGCCGCGACGGCAAGCTCGACATTCTCGTCGCGCACCCCTGATATCAGCAGGTTCTGCCAGACGGTCAGACGGATCTCGCCGTCGCCGAGGTCCCGCGCCACCTTGGCGAGGCCCCGCATCTGGTCGCTGCTGATCTTGCCTAGCGTCAGCGACACGCCGATCCAGTTCAAGCCATCCTGCTTCTGCCTGTGCACGCCGATATGCGCCATGCGGTCCGCGGCCGGCCGCGGCGCAAATGCCTCTTCCGGCACGCGCGTGAATGGCGTCTTCAGCCGCTCTTCGACCAGCTTGAGGAAACCGTCATGGCCCATGGCATCGAGCACGTATTTCAACCGCGCCTTGTTGCGGTTGGTGCGGTCGCCGTGCTCGATGAAGACGCGCACGATGGCGTCGGCAACGGCGGTAGCGTCTTCAGCCTTGACGACGATGCCGGAATACTTCGCAAAATCCTTGTGACCGGTGATGCCGCCGAGGCCGAGGCGGAACCAGATCCCGGGCTCGACGCCGAAACCGTCCTTCACCTCGACCGCCGTGAAAGCGATGTCGTTGGTCTCTTCGAGCACGGCGATCCTGCCGGCACCGTCGAAGGCGACGTTGAACTTGCGCGGCAAGCCATACAACGAGCGATCGTTCAGGATGTGGTAGTGCCACTCGCGCGCATAAGGCCGCGTGTCGATCAGCTCCTGGGGATCGATGCCTGCCGTCGGCGTTCCCGTCACGTTGCGGATGTTGTCCGCGCCCGAGCCGCGCGAGCACAGGCCGAGATCCTGAATGCCCTCGATCAGCTTCACGGCGTTCTTCGGCGGGATCTCGCGAAGCTGAAGATTGGCGCGCGTCGTGACGTGGCTGTAAGGGCCGCACGTTTCATCGGCGAGATCGGCGAGGCCGGCCAGCTGCCAGTGCTTCATGATGCCGTTCGGAATGCGCAGACGGCACATGTAGGAGTCCTGCGTCGGCGCGACGTAGAAGATGCCGTAATAGCGCCAGCGGAAATTGTCCGCCGGGCTCGGCGGCGTATTGTCGAGCGCCTGCTGGCGGAGACGCGGATAGGCATCGAACGGATGCTCGTCGCGCTTGACCTTCTCCTGGTCGGCGAGCTTCTTGCCCGCGGCGATGACCTTGTCCTGCGCCTTGATGTGCACGGCGTCGGGACCGGTCGGCTCGGCGTTCGCCTTGCCGGCGCCGCCGCCAAGACCGCGACCGACGCGACTGATCTGCAGACCGGTCGTGAAGCCTTCGAGATAGCGTTTCTGGTCGTCGGTAAAGTCGACTGAGACGGTGTCGAGTTTCATGGTCAGTAACGAAGCTCCTGCGGCCACCTGGGTGGTATCGACGGAAAGTGCACGACCCGCGAGGAGCTCGGCTGGCTCGAGAGCCGGCTGTGCACCCAACGGTCCGATCAGCTTCGTTGCTGGGGACTGGCGCAGCAGGCGTCTGTGACAGGCTGGCCGCACTGCAACATTCAAGTTGCGTGCCAGCTTCGACGAAATGAAAACGTGTGGAGTATTAGGCAGTTAAGGGCGCCCGCGGGAACTCCGGTCTCCGGGACTCTTATGAAATTCGAGCAGTCGGCCTAAAATTTAGACTCGGATCTCCAGCGCTCAAAAACGATGCAGGCCCGAATCACGCCCTCCAGCGGCCCACCTCGAAGGCTTCGAGATGCCCCCGAATATTGGCGGGATCGAAGGCGGGGCCGGCGAATGCGCCGAATGCCGCGGGGGCTCGGGCGGGCGGCCGGCGGCCGAGGGCGCCGTCGTAGAGGTCGGGCCTGAACACGGCCATCGCCGTCTTGACGCCGTCGGGCGTCAGCGTCGTCTGCCCCCAGCGCACCATCTGCGCATAGAGCCAGGCGGCCTGGACCGGATCGGGGCGCCCTGCTTCCTCGCGTCCCACCAGAAGGTAGCTGCCGCTCTCGCGAAAGGTGCCGTCCGGCGAAATCTTGAGGCGTCCCGTGAGGGTGCGCTGGATGACTTCGGCATCGACGCCGATCCGCTCGGGCTGCGCCAGGATCTGCGCCGCTTCGGTCCGGTTTTCCGGATGCTCGATGAATTCGGCGGCTTTCACCGCCGCGCGCACCAGGCTGGCGACCACGTCCGGATTCTTGTCGGCCCAGACCTGGCGGAGCGCCAGCACCTTCTCCGCCGCATGGGCCAGGATGTCGGAGACGAAATGCAGGATGTGGCCGATCCCGAGATCGACTGCGATCGAATTCCAGGGCGCGCCGACGCAAAACGCATCGACATGACCATTGGCGAGACTGTCGACCATATAGGGCGGCGGCAGCACCACCAGCCGCACGTCCTCGTCGGGATCGACACCGGCCGCCGCCATCCAGAACCGCAATTGGTAATTGTGGGTCGAGAACGGGAAGGTCATGCCGAAGGTCAACGGGTCGGCCCCCGCCTTGCGCCGCTTGGCAACTACGCGCGCCAATGCTTTTGCCGTGGCGAGCGGATCGAAGCGGTCGCCGTCGATCTCCTCCATCAGCGCGGCATGAAGCGCAGGCGAGACCGTGATCGCATTGCCATTGATACCGAGATTGAAGGGCGCCGCGATCGGCACCTTGACGTGGCCGAGACCAAGCGAGGACGCAATCGCGACGGGCGCAAGCAGATGCGCGGCGTCGAACAAGCCGATATTGAGCTTGTCGCGGACGTTGGACCAGGAGACCTCGCGGACCAGTTCGACCTCGAGCCCTTCGGCCGCGGCAAATCCCTTGTCGACGGCAACGATCAGCGCTGCGGCATCGACCAGCGGAATGAACCCGATGCGGAGGGGAGCGGTCATTTCAACATCTCCGACGCGGTGATGATCGACTGGGCGATCTCGCCGATTTTCTTCTTCTCGCGCATCGCGGTGGAACGCAGCAGCACATAAGCCTCGTCCTCGGTCAGGCCCTTCACCTTCATCAGGATGCCCTTGGCCTTCTCGATGACCTTGCGATCCTCGAGCTGCGACTTGGTGCGCTCCAGTTCCTCCTGGAGTTTTGCGAAGGCATTGAAGCGCGACACGCAGAGGTCGAGGATCGGCTTGATGCGCTCCTTCCTCAGCCCGTCGACGATATAGGCGGAGACCCCCGCCTCGACCGAGGCCTGGATCGAGGATGAATCGCTCTGGTCGACGAACATCGCGATCGGCCGCTTCACGGCGCGGCTGACCTGGAACATCGCTTCCAGCACGTCGCGGCTGGGGTTTTCCAGATCGATCAGGATGATATCAGGATCGACCGCATAAATACGGGCGAGCAGGCTTTGCATCTCGCTGATATGGACGATCTGCGTGAATCCGGCCTCCCGCAACCCTTCCTCGAGGATCGCAGCCCGGATCGGGCTTTCGTCGACGATCACGATTTTGGGCGACTGTTCGGCGCTCATTGCTCACTCACCACCAGTGATTCATCCATAGCATGCCCGCGAGCCATGCAAAGGGTTGTAATTATGGGCAATTGGGACTAGCTCAACCCTGTTAATCAGGCAGATTTGGATATGGATCAGACGGCCGCGCCGAAGGTCAGCTTCGTGTCGCTCGGGTGCCCCAAGGCTTTGGTGGATTCCGAGCGCATCATCACGCGCCTGCGCGCCGAGGGCTACGAGCTTGCCCGCAAGCATGACGGGGCCGACATCGTCATCGTCAACACCTGCGGCTTCCTCGACAGCGCCAAGCAGGAATCGCTCTCGGCGATCGGCGAGGCCATGGCCGAGAACGGCAAGGTGATCGTGACCGGCTGCATGGGCGCGGAACCCGAGCAGATCGAGCAGGCCTATCCCGGCGTGCTCTCGATCACCGGCCCGCAGCAATATGAGAGCGTGCTCGACGCCGTGCATCGCGCGCTGCCGCCCGCCCACAATCCGCATCTCGATCTGGTGCCGCCGCAGGGCATCAAGCTGACGCCGCGGCACTACGCCTATTTGAAGATTTCCGAGGGCTGCAACAACCGCTGCACTTTCTGCATCATTCCGAAGCTGCGCGGCGACCTGGTCTCGCGTCCGGCCAACGACGTGCTGCGCGAGGCCGAGCGCCTGGTCGATGCCGGCGTCAAGGAGCTGCTGGTGATCTCGCAGGACACCTCGGCCTACGGCGTCGACCTGAAATACGCCGAGAGCCCGTGGAAGGATCGCCAGGTCCGCGCCAAATTCATCGACCTCGCGCGCGAGCTCGGCGAACTCGGCGCCTGGGTGCGGCTGCAATACGTCTACCCCTACCCGCATGTCGACGAGGTCATCGCGCTGATGAACGAGGGCAAGGTGCTGCCCTATCTCGACATCCCCTTCCAGCACGCGAGCCCCGAGGTGCTGAAGGCGATGAAACGCCCGGCGGCGCAGGACAAGACACTGGCGCGCATCAAGCGCTGGCGCGAGCAATGTCCCGATCTCGCTTTGCGCTCGACCTTCATCGTCGGCTTCCCCGGCGAGACCGATGCCGACTTCGCCTATCTGCTCGACTGGCTGGACGAAGCCGAGATCGATCGGCTCGGCTGCTTCAAATACGAGCCGGTCGCCGGCGCGACCGCGAACGCGATCGAGAACCCCGTGCCGGAAGAGATCAAGCAGGAGCGCTACAACGCGCTGATGGCGCGCCAGCAGAAGATTTCCGCGCGGAGGCTGAAGCGCAAGGTCGGCACCCGCCAGCAGATCATCATCGACGAGGTCGGCCCGACCGTCTCGAAGGGCCGCTCCAAGGCCGATGCGCCCGAGATCGACGGCGCCGTCTACCTGTCGAGCCGCCGCCCCTTGCGCGTCGGCGAGATCGTCACCGCGAAAATCGAACGCGCCGACCAGTACGACCTGCACGGCAGCGTCGCGGGATTCTGAGAGCCTTCCTGCACGCTGACGCGGCCACAGCGTCATGGCCGGGCTTGTCCCGGCCATCCACGTCTTGATGCGCGGCATAAGGAACGTGGATGCCCGGGACAAGCCCGGGCATGACGACCTCTTGCAAATGTTCAATGCGATAGTGCAGCCGCTAACGTCGCTGGAACAACCGCTCAGTCACGCCAGCGACACCTGCTGTTCGTCACGCGCGGCGAACACTTCCTTGGCTGCGAACAGCCCGTTCAGCGCCGCCGGGAAGCCCGCATAGACCGCCATCTGCATGATGATCTCCACGATCTCGTCGCGAGACAGCCCGACGTTCAGACCCGCCTCGAGATGTACTTTGAGCTGAGGCGCGGCATTTCCGAGTGCCGTCAGCGCGGCGATCGTCGCGATCTCTCGATCGCGCAGGCCGAGGTCCGGGCGGCAGTAAATGTCGCCGAACGGAAACTCGATCACGTATCGTGCGAAATCCGGAGCGATGTCGGCGAGTGAAGCGACGACCTTTTCGCCGGCACTGCCGTCAATGCGTGACAGGGCCCGTTGGCCGCGATCGAAGCGGCTTTCGTCTTGTGTTTGGGCGTGCGTCATTTTCCTTCGTCCTCTGTTCGTCGCTGGCATAGCCGGCGATCTTGGTATCAAGGACGAGCAGGCATTCCTGGAGTTCGGCGATCTGCGTGCGCACCTGTTCCCGGTGGACTTCCAGGATCTGCCGCCGGCTTGTCCCGGTTGCGTCGCCTTCGTCACGAAGCGCCGCATAACGCAACATGTCCCGGATCGGCATTCCCGTGGTCTTGAGCCGCCCGAGGAATGCGATCCATGTGAGGATCGATGCGTCGAAGTCACGCTGGCCGGAGCGATCCCGGTCGGCGTATGGCAGCAGCCCGATGCGCTCATAATAGCGCAGCGTGTGCGTCGACAGGCCGGTTCGTTTTGCGAGGTCGCCGATCTTCATGTGTGCCCGTTCTCGTACTGACGCACATACAGATACCCCTTCGAGCGCGCTCTAAGTCAAGGGGGATCGAAGGTGCCGTTCCCGCGAGGTCATGATGGCACGACAGCGGAATATCTCGCCGGGGCCGACATCGCTCCGCCGACAGCTTCAACTCACGGTCGCCCGGTAAATGCCGTCCTCGCCGAAGTGATAGAGATGCTTGCCGCGGCCCTGCAATCGGCCGGATGGACGACCTGAGCCGTCGGGCATCAACAGGCGCACCTGCCGGACGTGGACGATCTCGTCCGCGGCCAATCGTCCGAGATGTGCTGTCTCGGGCGACTCGCGATATTGCGACGAGAAGAGGATTTCCGTCTCGGACATCGCGAACGCATGACACCCTTGTAGCTCCGTTTGCCACCAGCTCAATTGGAAATCGGCGCCAATCTTGCAGACCGGAAAATCCGAGTAGAAGAAAATGGCAGCGTCTGCGCCTGTCACATTGAGTGCGTAGCAGTCGTCAATCGTGTGGTCCGCATCTGCTGGAAATTCCCAGACTTTGTCTCCCAAATCCGAGAAGCAAACCAGACCGGCCTGCCCGACCGAACTGCCAAAAACACCCTCGTCGAAATACCCAACCCAGATCCGGCCACGCTGATCGATCTGGAGATCGCCAATGCCGTCGCCCAGGCCGACGCGGCTTGCCTGCCCGGTCTGGGGATCGAAGATGATTCCATTCAGGTTGTAGTCCGTCGCGATCTGGAAGTTCCATCTGGAGCTCGCCAGCAGGACGCGGCCGTCGGGAAAGAGATCGATCTTGGAAGGGTAGAGTTCAAGGGGAGGCAGATCGATCCATAGCTCCGATCCGGCATTCGACTTGAGCAAACGGTAGCGTTTCAACCTGTCCATCTTCGGATGTGGCAGTACGCCAGAGGCGCGCAACGCAGTCGCTCGCGATGCGCCGCCTTCCGAGAGCTCGAACAAGAACAGCAGCGACTGGTCGCCCGAAACCCCGCTTGCAGTGAACGAAAGTCCCGGAAGCGTCGGCGCAGTGCCAATCTTCTCGAACTCTATTGATCTGATCAAAATCAGCCCCCCGATGCTGCCCTGGGCAGCATCACCAAGCACGCGTCGGGCGCAAGGGCGAAAGTAGCAATCAGGATCCCGCGAGCCATTTCGGCACCCAGCGCTCCGGCCGTGGCGCGCGGGCAAGATCGGCCTGCGCCTCCGCCAGCTTCGCAGGCTCGCCGTCGATGCTCGGGCGCACATCGTATTCGAAGTTGGGCATGACGCGGCCGTCGGCATAAAGGCCGAATTTCATCGCGTACCACAGCCCGAGCTCGGGCTGCGCCTTCCGCATCTCCTCGCGCAGATCGCGCAGCAGGGATTCGATCGCGGCGGCTTCCGCGAACGGTTGCGGTCCGCGCGTCAGGACACGCGCCTGGTATTGCCTGCCGACGATCGCGATCTCGAAGCTCGTCTTGTCCCAGGGCTTCTTGCCCTTCGGCAGATGCGCGGCGAGGCGCCAGCCGAGTTCGGCCATCAAGCGATGATTGGCCCAATAGTCTTCGCGGTCCCGGCTCCATTTTTCCATGAAGCCGCGAAAGTCGGGCAGCTCCGACGGATCGTCATCGCCCGCCACCATCTCCCCGCTCAGCCGTCCGGTGAGCCATTGCGCAAGCTCGACCGTCTGGCATTCGACTTCGTCGTGCGGCTTCAGATCGCTCCAAGCCTTGTCGAATTGCTGCGACGTGAGTTTTGCGAGCAGGCCATCGAGGCTCGGTGCCAGCAGCTCGTAATCGCCCTCGGACCCAAGCCCCACGATCGGCGGATTGTCGCGGTCGAGACCCGCGCCATACCAGCCGCCAACAGCCGAGCCATCCGGCAACCGCATGAACAGCGAGAACCTGTCGCGCAAGGGACTGCCGTCGACAATCGGAGCGTGATCGGAGAATTGGCCTTGCAAGGAGAAGCAGCCGACGCTGCCCCAGGGGCGCCCGTTCAGCCACCCGGCGAAGTCCAGCAACAGCGACGGCGCCTCGATGCCCGGCGGAAATGCGCCGCGAATGCTGTCGAGGTCGATCGGATAAGGCGTGTCGGACAAGGCTTAAACTATCTGGTTGGTCCCGCCCCTCTTGGTCCGAACCGTCATGCGTTCGGTTCGAACCAATTCGCGTCCTGTGATCACAAACGCGCTAGAGACGTAATGGTTTCCAGGCGCGCATCTTTCACCTGCCCATGCACGCTCGGCGTGTGGCCTGGAAAGCGCCCGCTTGACAAGCCCCGCCATTCGCATGTATTGCCGCGCCCCATGATCAACGCTCGGACCCATCAGCGCACCGAAATGCTCCGCCGTCGCTCCCGCGACGATGAGAGGGTGCGCCATGTCCGACGACGCCGCTGAACCACTGAATTCAGCGTAAGTTTTCGAAAAGGCCGCACCCGCAAGGTGCGGCCTTTTTGCTGTTCGCGCGCCCTTTTCCCCCGCCTCCAGAGGAGTTCGACATGACCAACGCCACCCATCCGTATGACGCGTTGATGGACATCACCGCCCGGCCCAAGGCCGTGTTCGTCCGCGGCGCCGGCTCCTACCTCTGGGACGACAGCCGCAAGCGCTATCTCGATTTCGTGCAGGGCTGGGCCGTCAACTGCCTCGGCCACTCCCCGCCCGCGATCGCGGACGCGCTTGCCGCGCAGGCCAAGCGGCTGCTGACGCCGAGCCCGGCCTTCTACAACGAGCCGAGCCTGAAGCTCGCTGAGCAGCTTGTCGCAAACAGCGCGTTCGACCAGGTGTTCTTTGCCAACTCGGGCGCAGAAGCCAACGAGGGCGCGATCAAGCTCGCGCGCAAATATGGCGGCCTCCATAGAGGTGGCGCGTTCGAGATCATCAGCTTCGAAGGCGGCTTTCACGGCCGCACGCTGGCGACGATGTCGGCCTCGGGCAAGAAGGCCTTTGAGCCGCTGTTCGAGCCGAAGGTCGCCGGCTTCAAAAAGGCGAAGCTCAACGACATCGCGTCGGTCGAAAAGCTGATCAACGACAACACCGTCGCTGTGATGCTCGAGCCGATCCAGGGTGAATCAGGCGTGTGGCCGGCGACCGATCAGTTCTTGCAGGAGTTGCGCGCCCTCACCGACGCGCACGGCCTCCTCTTGATCTTCGACGAGATCCAGACCGGGATGGGCCGGACCGGCAAGCTCTTCCACTATGAGCACACCGGCATCGCGCCCGACATCATGACGCTCGGCAAGGGTATCGGCGGCGGCGTGCCGCTCGCAGCCCTGCTCGCGACCGAACGCGCGGCCTGCTTCGAGCACGGCGACCAGGGCGGCACGTTCAACGGCAACCCGATCATGTGCGCGGCGGGCCTTGCCGTGCTCGACGAGGTCAGCAAGCCGGACTTCCTGAAGACGGCGACCGAAACCGGGCTGCTGCTCGAAAGCGAATTGCAGAAGGTCTCGGCGCGGCATGGGCTCGGCGAAGTGCGTGGCCGCGGCCTCCTGCTCGCGCTCGACCTCAAGCTGCCGATCGCACCCGGCATCGTCGCGCAGGCGTTCGAGGCCGGCGTGCTCCTCAACGCGCCGCAGGTCGACACGCTGCGCTTCATGCCGGCGCTGAACGTCACGCGGGCCGAGATCGCCGAGATGATCGATTGTCTCGACGGGATCTTGACCAGGGCCGGCGCGGCACGGCGGGTGGCGTAAGCTCGTCATTGCGAGAAGCGAAGCGACGAAGCAATCCAGACTGCCTCAACGGAAATATTCTGGATTGCTTCGCTTCGCTCGCAATGACGGTGAGTTACGGCTTCAGGATCGACGCGCCCGTGGTCTTGCGGCTTTCGAGATCGATATGCGCCTTGGCGGCGTCCTTCAGCGCGTAGGCATGGTTGATCGGCACGTGCAGCTTGCCGTTGATGACGGCGGCGAACAGCGTGTCGGCGCCTTCCAGCAACTCCTTGCGCGTGCCGATATAGTCGTTGAGCTTGGGCCGGGTCGCAAACAGCGATCCGTGAGTGTTGAGCTCGGCGATCGAGAACGGCGGCACCGGGCCCGAGGCATTGCCGAAGGAGACGAACATCCCGCGCGGCTTCAAGCAGGACAGCGAGCCCGGGAACGTCGCCTTGCCGACGCCGTCATACACCACGTCGCAACCCTCGTTACGGCTGATCTGCTTGACGCGCGCGACGAAGTCTTCCTCATTGTAGAGGATGACATGGTCGCAGCCATTGGCCTCGGCAAGCGCAGCCTTCTCGCGCGAGCCGACGGTGCCGATGACGTGGGCGCCCATGGCCCTCGCCCATTGGCAGGCGAGCAGGCCGATGCCGCCGGCCGCGGCATGGATCAGCACGCGATGATGCGGCTCGACCTTGAAGGTCTTGTGCAGGAGATACCAGACCGTCAGCCCCTTCAGCATCAGCACGGCGCCCTGCTCGTAGGTGATGTGGTCGGGCAGCTTGACCAGCCGCTCCCAGGGGATGTTGCGCTCCCCGGTATAGGCGCCGAGATTGTGGTAGTAGGCGACGCGGTCGCCCGGATGGAAATTCGTCACGCCGGGCCCGACTGCGAGAACCTCGCCCGAGGCCTCGTTGCCGGCGATGAAGGGCAGCCCCGGCGCCTTGTAGAGGCCGGTGCGGTAATAGACGTCGATGAAGTTCAGGCCGACGGCATGCTGTCGGATGCGCACCTCGCCGGGCCCGGGCGCCGGAACGTCGACGCTCTCATAGACCAGGGCTTCGGGGCCTCCGACCTTGTGCACACGGACGGCTTTGGTCATCACCTGACCTCCTCTTCTCGCGGGGCCAGCGAAAGACATCGCGCCCGCCTTGTCAACTCGACGCCGGCTGGAACGCCTAGACCGACGGCTTGCGGGTGTTCCTGCGGTTGCGCTTGGCCAGCACATTGAAGAACTCGACCGCCGCCGAGAACGCAATCGCGAAATAGATGTAGCCGCGTGGGATGTGGAATTGGAATCCGTCCGCGACCAGCGCGACGCCGATCAGCACCAGGAAGGCCAGCGCCAGCATTTTCGTGGTCGGATGCTCCGCGACGAATCGCGACACCGGCCCGGACGAAATGTACATGATCAGGCAGGCGATCACGACGGCCGCGATCATGATCTCGAGGTCCTGCGCCATGCCGATCGCCGTGATGATCGAGTCCAGCGAGAACACCATGTCGATGATCACGATCTGCACGATGACCCAGAAGAAAGCGTTCCGAGGGGACTTCGCGTCGCCCTCGCCGTCATCGGCTTCGACCTCACCATGGATCTCGTGCGTCGCCTTCGCGATCAGGAACAGGCCGCCGCCGATCAGGATGAGGTCGCGCCAGGAGAAGCCATAGCCCGAAAACGAAAACACCGGCGCGGTCAGACCGATCAGCCAGACCAGCAGGCTGAGCAGGATGATGCGGAAGATCAGCGCCAGCGCGAGCCCGATCTGGCGGGCGCGGTGCGCCTGCTTCTCGGGAATGCGCGAGACGATCACCGACAGGAAGATGACGTTGTCGATGCCGAGCACGATCTCAAGCGCGGTCAAGGTGAGGAGCGCGGCCCAGGCTTCTGGGCTGGTCAACAGGTGCATCATGCGAAGGATCTCGTCAGCCGTATCAATGCGTCGCTGAAGCTGATCCAGAGCGCGATCGCGCAGAGCACGACAGTCACGCCGGTGCCGACGCGGAAGTCCATCTGCAGCGTGTAGAAGGAGAGCAGAGCCCAGATCGCGATCAGCGACATCGTCAGCCAGCGCAGCCGCACCACGCGCACCGGATGCAGCACGTGGAACGGCACGAAGGTCAGCACCACCAGGCTTGCGACCAACAGCGTCGACAGCAGTGGCGGCCAGTGCAGCAGGAACAGATAAAACGCCGCCGCATTCCACAGCGCCGGAAAACCGCGGAAATGATTGTCGTCCGCCTTCATGCGCAGATCGGCGAAATATAATGCGCTGGTGACGATGATGGCGACGCCGAGCAAGGGTGCTGCGACCGGCAGCAGCAAGCCGCTGGCCACGATCGCATAGGCCGGAACGAAGACGTAGGTGACGAAATCGACCACGAGATCGAGCACGTCGCCCGACCAGTTCGGCTGCACGTCCTTGACGTTGAGCCGGCGCGCGATCGGCCCGTCGATCGCGTCGATGATGAGGGCGACGCCCAGCCATTGAAACATCGCCGCCCAGTGCTCGCGCACGGCCTCAAGCATCGCCAGCAGCGCGATTGCCGCACCGAACGCGGTGAAGATGTGCACCGAGAAGGCAGCGGCGCGGATCGCGGGCCTGGGCTTCAGGGAATCCTCTTGGCTGTCCATGGCTTCTGCTATCAGAATGACACCGGTTTGCACATAAGCCATTGCGGCGCCTGGTCGCACAATTCGTCATAAAATCAGGGCAATATGACTGGGCTTGAATTTGCCGCGGGGCGTGTCCAATGTCGTTCCATGACAGATGCATCGACACTCTTTGACGCGGCCGTGATCGGCGGCGGACCGGCGGGACTTAGCGCGGCCATCGCACTGGCGCAGGCGGGCGCACGGACCGCGCTGGTGGCGCGTCGCGTGCCCTATGCCGACAATCGCACCACGGCGCTGCTCGGTGCCTCCGTCGATCTGCTGGAGAGCCTCGATGTCTGGCCCCGCTGCAAGGACAAGGCGGCCGCGCTCGAAATCATGCGGCTCGTCGACGACACCGGCCGGCTCTTCCGCGCGCCTGAGGTCCGGTTCTCCTGCCATGAAATCGGCCGCGATGCCTTCGGTTACAACATCGACAACCGCTCGCTGATGCTGGCGCTGGAAGCGCGCGCGGCCGAGCTGCCCGGTCTCGTCCGTTTCGACGACGAGGCCGAAACTGTCGTCATCGAAGCCGATGACGTCGCGATCCGCACCGCCGCTGCGCAATTTCTTTCGGCCCGCCTCGTGGTCGGGGCCGACGGCCGGCATTCGCTTTGCCGCGAAGCCTCCGGCATCGCGGTGACGCGGCGCGAGCTGACCCAGACGGCGCTGACTTTCAACGTCGGCCACGCGCGGCCCCATCGCAACGTCTCGACCGAGTTCCACACGCCGCATGGTCCTTGCGTGTTCGTGCCCCTGCCCGGCCATCGCTCCAGCGTCGTCTGGGTCTCCGCGCCTGCGGAGGCCGAACGGCTTCGCGGATTGAGCGACGAGGAATTGTCCGCCGCGATCGAGAAGCAGTCGCATTCGATCCTCGGACGCATGACGGTCGAGCCGGGCCGCCATCTGTTTCCGCTGGCGATCGAACGTCCCAAATCCTTTGGCCGCGATCGCATCGCGCTGGTCGGCGAAGCAGCCCATGTGGTTCCGCCGATCGGCGCCCAAGGGCTCAATCTCGGCCTCCGCGATGCCGCCGACATTGCGCGGCTTGCGGGCGAGGCCATCGCGTCCGGTCAGGATCCTGGCGCAGCAGACGTGCTCAAGCGTTACGACCGGGCCCGGCGTCCCGACATCCTGAGCCGGACCTTTGCGATCGACATCGCCAACCGCTCGCTGCTCAACGATTTCCTGCCGCTCCAGCCGGTCCGCGCGGTCGGCATGCACCTGCTCGGCGCCATCGGCCCGCTCCGGCGTTTTGCGATGCGCGAGGGGCTGACGCCGACCTGGCGGAAGTAGCCGCCGCTCAAGGAAACGCCAGCCGGCCGGTCTGGATCGCCCACATCACGCTGGTAAGCGTGACCACCGACGCAAACGTCCCGAGCAGCACCGCGACGGAGGCGGATTCGATCCAGGCGTCGTTCTGCCGGGCGATGACGAACACGTTCAACGCCGGCGGCAGCGAGGCCATCAGCACGGCGGTCGCCGCCCAGGGCTGCGCGAACGGGCCGAACGCCAGCATCAGGCCGAACGCTGCGAGCGGGTGGATCAGGAGCTTGACCGCAATCACGCCCGGCACTTCCCACGGGACCCGATCGAACGGGCGGAGCGCCACTGTGACGCCCAGCACGAACAGCGCGGTCGGGGCGGCTGCGTTCTGGAGGAAGGTGATGGTGCGATCGAGCGCGACGGGCATCTCGATATGCAGCGATGCGAAGGCCGCGCCGAAACAGGCCGACATGATCAGCGGGTTGAGCACGATCTGCTTCAGCACGACGCCGAAGGCATGCACGATCGAGGGATGATCGCGGTCGGAGAGCTCGATCAGCAGCGGCACAATGGTGAACAGGAAGATGCTGTCGCAGCAGAAGATCAGCGCAGTCGGCGCCGAGGCCTTGGTCCCGAGCACGGCGAGCGCCAGCCCCGGTCCCATATAGCCGATATTGCCGTAGCCGCCGGAGAGCCCGGCGAGCGTCGCCTCGCGCAATGTCAGCCCGCCCAAAACCTTGCCGACGACCAGCGCGAGTGTGAACGCCGCAACCGTCGACGCCGTGGTCGCGACCAGGAACGGCGGGTTGTTCAATTCGGAGAACGGCGTCTTCGACATGATCGCAAACAGCAGCGCCGGGAGCGACACGTAGAGCAGGAAGAAGTTCATCCAGGCGAGGCCCGATTCCGGCAGGGATTTGACCTTGCCGCAGGCGAATCCAACGAAGATCAAGCCGAAATAAGGTAGAGCCAGATTGAGGATATCGACCATTGATGAAGTGTTTTCTGAAGATTTGGGGGCTATCTGCCCCGCAACCGCGGGTTAATTCCAGATCAGGGCACTAGCATCGGCCACAATCCTGGTCTATCGACGGGGAATGATTAAAGCGCGGACCGCCAAATTCCAGATCGGACAGGTCGTGCGCCACCGGATCTTCTCGTTCCGGGGCGTGATCTTCGACATCGATCCGGAATTCAACAACACCGAGGAGTGGTGGCTGTCGATCCCCGAGGAGGTGCGGCCCCACAAGGACCAGCCGTTCTATCACCTGCTCGCGGAGAACGCGGAGTCGGAATACGTCGCCTACGTCTCCGAACAGAATTTGGTGCCGGACGATTCCGGCGAACCGGTCCGGCATTCCCAGGTCGCCGAGATCTTCGTCAAGGACAAGACCGGCGGTTACCGCCCGCGCAATCCGTCGCTGAACTGAGTTTCGCAGCCATCAACTGGCCAGCAAAAAAGGCGCTCGAACTGAGCGCCTTTTTCATGTCCGGGATTGGATCCCGCTTACTTCTGACCAGCCGGAGGGGCGCCAGGCGCTTGCTGCTGCTTCTTCTGCAGCTCTTCAGCCTTCTTCTGGAGCTCTTCCTGCAGCTTCCTCTGGGTTTCCTCGAACACCTTCGGGTCGGTCGGCGGACCGTCATAGGCCTTCTGGAATTCGCCGGCGAGCGGCAGCGGCAGCGTCAGCGGCGCACCGTTGGCATTGATCGCCTGAACAACGAGGTTCTGGCCCTTCTTCATGCTGTTGATGAACTCGGGCGTGGCCTCGTAGTCGGACATGCAGCCGTTCTGGAAGCAGATCACGTACGGGCTCTGCAACGGCGCATTGTTGTCCACGATGATGCGGGTGCCGTGCACCAGCTGCATGCCGAGCGGCAGCGTCACGCGCAGGATCTTCTTCGGCTCGCCTTCCGGCTCGATAATGACGGCCGCGATGACCGGCTGGCCCGACTCGATACGGCCGTCCTTGCCGGTGAAGCAGACCTGCTTGGCATTGGCGTCCTGGCCCTTGAGGCAGAACTTGGTCCAGGGGGCATAGATCAGCTGAATCTGCTGATCCGCGGGCTGAGCCGCGCCCTGCTGAGCCGGAGCGCCTTGGGCGGGTGCCGGCTGGGCGGGTGCCTGAGCGGCCGGCGCCGGCGCCTTGGGGGCAGCCTTTGGAGCCGCCTTCGGAGCCGCCTTGGGCGCGGGCGCGCCCGGAGCTGGCGCGGGAGCCTGAGCCTCGGCGGCAAACGGGACGGCCAACGCCGTCGCCGTCAACAAGGCGAGAAGTCGCCCGCGCGGCCGGACGGACGCGGCCAAGTTACGGAAATTCATTGCGGAAAACCCTTTCTAAACGGGAAGTGCCCGAACCGCTTCGACGCACCGAACCTGGCCGCGTTGGGCGCGGCTCTCTCCCCGTCAAATGAGGCGGATAAGTGACGGCTCGGCGCTCGTGCGCGATTGCGTGCCTTCTTAACGTGGCCGACGAAAAGATCAATGCCGACAAGCGTCTTTGGCCGCGCGCCGGCGTGCGCCCCCGGGAAAATCCCTGTGATAGGATTCAGGACCGCAGTCCTCGAATCAACGTGTGCAGATGTTCATGTTCCAGCGCCTTCTCGAGGGCCGCCCTGAGGGTCTTTGCGTCCGCCTCTGCATCCTGGCTTTCGCCTTGGGGCTCCCGGCAAGCGGCACAAGGGCCGCGGAAGCCTACGCGATCGCCATGCACGGCAAGCCGGCGATGCCTGCCGATTTCACCCACATGCCTTACGTCAACCCTGAAGCCCCGAAAGGCGGCCGGCTGACCTGGGGTGTTCTCGGCACCTTCGACAGCCTCAATCCTTTCATCGTCAAGGGACTGGCCGTGCAGCCGGTCCGGAACTACGTGGTCGAGAGCCTGCTCGCACGCGGCAATGACGAGCCGTTTACGCTCTATGGCCTGCTCGCCAGATCGGTCGAGACCGATGACGAGCGCAGCTTTGTCACGTTCCACATCGATCCCCGCGCCCGCTTCTCCGACGGCAAGCCGGTCCGCGCCGAGGACGTATTGTTCTCCTGGCAGTTGCTGCGCGACCATGGCCGCCCCAACCACCGGCAATATTACGGCAAGGTGGCAAGGGCCGAGGCGCCGGATCCCCTCACCGTCCGCTTCGACCTTGCGGGAGCCAATGACCGCGAACTGCCGCTGATTCTCGGCCTGATGCCGATCCTGCCGAAACACGCGGTCGACGTCGGGGCTTTCGAGGAGACGACGCTGACGGGCCCGGTCGGCTCCGGCCCCTATCGCGTCACCGCGGTGAGGCCCGGTGCCAGCGTGACGCTGACCCGCAATCCCGACTATTGGGGCCGCGACCTCCCCATCAATCGCGGGCTCTACAATTTCGACGAGATCAGGCTCGATTATTTTCGCGAGGCCAACGGCCAGTTCGAAGCTTTCAAGCGCGGCCTTTATGATTTCCGCATCGAGCACGAGCCGCTGCGCTGGCACGACGGCTACGACTTTCCCGCGGCGAAGAATGGCGACGTGATCCGCGACACCTTCAAGCCGGGCGTGCCGCAACCTTCCGAATTTCTGGTGTTCAACACGAGGCGTCCCATCTTCGCCGACATCCGTGTGCGCCAGGCCTTGACGCTGCTGTTCGATTTCGAGCTGGTCAACCGCAACTACTTCTTCAACCTCTATTCGCGCGTCGCCGGCTATTTTGCCGGCTCGGATCTGTCAGCGTATGGCCATCCCGCCGATGCGCGCGAGCGCGAGCTGCTCAAGCCGTTCGCCGCGCAGATCCCGCCTGACATCATGGACGGCAGCTACCACCTGCCGGTGACCGACGGTTCGGGCCGCGACCGGACCACGCTCCGCGCAGCCCTGAAGCTGTTGTCGGAAGCCGGCTACGATCTCGACGGCACCGTGCTGCGCAACCGCGCGACCAAGCAGCCCTTCACCTTCGAGATCTTGGTCACGACCCGCGACCAGGAACGCGTCGCCCTTGCGTTCCAGCGCGACCTCAGGCGCGCCGGCATCGAGCCGAGCGTACGATCGGTCGATCCCGTGCAATTCGACCAGCGCCGGCTCGCCTACGAATTCGACATGATCCAGAACCGCTGGGACCAGTCGCTGTCGCCCGGCAACGAGCAATATTTCTACTGGGGGAGCGCTGCCGCCGACAATCCGGGCACCCGCAATTACATGGGGGCCCGGGATCCCGCGGTCGATGCGATGATCGCCGCACTGCTGGAAGCCCGTGAACATACGGATTTCGTATCCGCAGTGCGGGCGCTCGATCGCGCTTTGATCTCCGGTTTCTACACAATCCCCCTGTTTAACGTATCCGAGCAATGGATCGCGCGCTGGAATCGGATAGAACGGCCAGAGGCCACCTCGCTGTCCGGCTATTTGCCGGAGACCTGGTGGTCGAGGGGGCCGCCGCAAGCTCATCAAGCAAAGTGACGCCGTGAACCAGCCAGCCGTATCGCCGACGCTCGACACGCTGTTTCAGCGCACGCTGATGCGGCAGCCGCACGCGACCGCTCTGCTCGACCCGCTGAACAAGTTCCGCGTGACCGGGCACCAGCCGCGGCGGATGAGCTATGCCGAGGCTGACACGGCCATCGAGGCGCTGTCCGCCTATTTCGTCGAATCGGGCCTGCCGGCCAATTCCGTCATCGCCATCCAGCTGCCGAACACGGTCGAGTTCGTGCTCACCGTGCTCGCCGCCCATCGCGCCGGCCTCGTCGTTGCCGTGCTGCCGCTGCTCTGGCGCCATGCCGAACTGACCGCCGCTCTCAACCGCACCGCGGCGCGCGCCATCGTCACCATGAGCACGGTCGACGGTGTCAGCTATTCCGATCTCGCGATGCACGCGGCCGCGGAAGCCTTCTCGATTCGCCATGTCTGCGGCTTCGGCACCAACCTGCCCGAAGGCATGGCCTCGCTCGACGACGTGCTGGCCCGTCCGCCCGGCACCGCGCGCGCCGTGATTCAGGATGGCCGCAAGGCGGCGATGATCTCCTTCGACGTCACCGCGGAAGGCTTTCGTCCGGTGCCGCGGCCGCATTTCAGCCTGATCGCCGGTGGGCTCGCGATGTCGCTGGAAGCCGACATCAGGCAAGGCGCGACCGTGATGGCGGCGTTCACGCCGATGTCGTTCGCAGGGCTGGCCTCCTCGCTCGCGGTGTGGCTGCTGTGCGGCGGCACGCTGGCGCTGCATCATCCGTTCGAGAACGACGTGCTGGAGCAGCAGATCAACGCGCATGAATGCGACGTGCTGATCGCACCGGCGCAATTTGTCCAGCGGCTCGGCGATTCCGATCTTGCGGCGCGGATGCCGACCTTGCGCAACGTCATCGGCCTGTGGCGCGCCCCCGAGCAGGTGGCGGCGAGCGAGGCATGGATCGCGCCGCAAGCGCCGTTCACGGACGTCTATCTGTTCGGCGAGGCCGGATTGTTCGGCGCCCGGCGTGGCGAGGGCGGCATGCCGGTGCCGGTGATGCCGGGACCACACGGCGCGCCGCGCGAGCAGTCGGGTTCGTCGATCGCCGGCGAGATTCTGCTGACGCCGAAGGGCACGCTCGGGCTGCGCGGCCCCATGGTGCCGATCGCAGCCTACGCCCCGCCGCCGCCGGTCGGCGACACCCTGATCGCGCAGCCGCCACGCGACTATGTCGATACCGGCTATGCCGCGCGGCTCGATCGTCCCAGCGGCGCGATCTGCATCACCGCGCCGCCCTCCGGGATCATGGCCGTCGGCGGCTACCGCTTCCTCTCCAACGACCTCCAGGAATGGGCGCGACGGCTCGGCCAGGGCGCCCTGCTGACCGCGCTGCCCGACCGGCTCTCCGGTCACCGGCTCGCGGGCCGCGCCCAGGACAATGCCCGCGCCCGCGAGGCACTCAGCGAACTCGGGCTTAACCCTCTGATGGTCGAAGCTTTTCGCGACCGTTCCGGGCCGGTCTAAGCGTAGTTTTGACCGTTCCATTGACGCTGCATTAAGGCGGCGGGACTAGATTGCGCGGCACCTGTCGTGTGATCAGAGTCTCTCGATGTCCCAGGCCGGCCCGATCCTGTTTGTGTCCAATGGCGAGCGGCCGGCCTTCATCGCGGCGCTGGACGAGGCGCGATTCTTCCCCGTGATCGACACCGGCTGGGCCGGCGCGGTGCGCGCGCTCGAAGAGGTGCAGCCGGCCGTGGTTCTCGCCGCGATGGATGCCGGGCACGAGCCGCATCTGGCGCTGCTCGCCAGGAAGATCGCGGAGCAATCGCCCTACCTTCCCTTCGTGGCGCTGGATGCGGCAGGCGCACTCCCGCACAACGCCCTGCCTTTCTCCTCCTCGCGCGCCGGCCATTCCGAGCGCCTGATCGCGCGGCTTCGCGCCGCACTACGGATTCGCACGCTCCATGCCACGGTGCTGCGCCGGCTTCCCGAGGTGAAAGTCGCGCTGCCGGAGGCTGATCCCGTTCGCGATGCCACGGTGCTTCTGATCGGTCGCGGCGCGGCTTACCCCGCGCTTTCGGTCGCGCTCGGCGAGCGCGTCGGCGTCATCGGGGCGCTCTCGATCGAGGCGGCGGCCAAGCATCTCAACACCCGCGACCTCGACGGCGTCGTGCTCGCCGAAGGTTTTACTCCCCGCGTGACCGATGCCTTCCTCACGGTGCTCGCCGAGGACACCCGCTTCCGCAGCCTGCCCGTGATCGTCACTGCGCATCAGCTGACGCAGACTTACGACCTGCCCAATCTCGAGCTGATCCCGGGCGATCCGGCCAAGGTCGCAGCCAACGCGCTGCCCTTGATCCGCCAGCACGCGATGGAAGCCCAGCTGAGCCGCACGCTGCGCTCGATCGATGCCGGCGGCTGGCTCGACCCGCGCAGCGGCCTGCTCACGGTGGAAGCTTTTGCGCGCGATTTTGCCAAGGCGGTCGAGCAGACGCTGGCCCGCGGCGGCGGCCTCTCGGTCGCGCGCTTCGCCTTCGATCCGGGCAATTCCCGCGCCCAGCTCGATGCCGCGCGCATTCTCAGCCGCCTGATGCGGCAGATGGATTTTGGCGTGGCGCAAAAGGACGGGTCGGTCATCGTCGTGTTCGCGGAGACCGACTTCCGCACCGCGCACATGATCGCCCGCCGTCTCTCTGCAGTGATGCGGCACACGTCGAACGGCAAGCACGAGATGCGCAGCGATCCCGTCGTCTCGGTGGATTCGCTGTCGCCGTCGGATACGGCACGGTCGCTGCTCGGACGGCTGTCGGCCGATGCGTCGCGGGCGGCGTCATAGTCATCCGCCAGCGCTCGCTGCCGTCGGAGCTCGACTGCTCTTATGTGGAATCTTTACGCGAAACACCGTTCGCATTCTCATTCGCGACGGCCGACAGCCGGCGCAAAAAACCCGCGGCCGGTGCACGGTCGCGGGTTCAAAGATCCGAAGCTCTGCCAGTACATCCGTGGTCAAAGCAACGTCATTGAGATTGCGGCAGCCTATGCGGCGCGCAAATTTTCAGCAGCAGACTTGCCGGTCCGGCGATCTGCAACGATTTCAAAGGAAACCTTCTGCCCTTCGTTGAGGGTATTCATGCCGGCGCGTTCAACGGCGCTGATATGAACGAAGACATCCTGGCTGCCCTCGTCCGGCTGAATGAATCCGAAGCCCTTTTGGCTGTTAAACCACTTCACAGTTCCCGTCGTCATGGGGATCGTCCTTTAAGATAGATAAACGTTTAGCCGCGCTCAGGAGCGCGGTGGGTGTCGTCGAGATCTGGAGGGAGGGTCGTCAGTCAGGCGCGCTTTTCAGCGGCGAGGCCAAGTCGTTCGGCCGAAACTCGATGGATTGAAGGTAGCAACTGTTCGATCATTCCGCAAGTGATCATATGTCGCTGTTCCGGGATCCGGGTGCGGCGCGTCGTTTCGCGCCGCGCCGCACCCGGAAACTTCTACGCCGCCTTCTTGCTCTGCGCGAGCTGCGCCAGCTGGCGCATGATCTCGGTGGTGCCGGCGAGACGCTCTTCCGGCGTCTCCCAGTCCTGCAGGAACACCACTTTCATGTCGGGACGCACCTTTGCGGCCTGGCCGTGGCTGCGGATGAAGCTCACCAGCCGATCGGGATGGGCGAATGAATTATCACGGAAGGCGATGACGGCGCCCTTCGGGCCGGCGTCGATCTTGCCGACATTGGCCTGACGGCAGAACGCCTTGATCGCGGCGACCTTGAACAAATAGCGCACCTCGTCCGGCAGCACGCCGAAACGATCGCGCATCTCGGCGCCGAAGTTCTCGATCTCCTCCTCGCTGTCGAGGTCGGCGAGCCGGCGGTAGAGCGACAGCCGCACCGAGAGATCGCCGACATAGTCCTCCGGAATGAGCACGGGCATGCCGATGGTGATGGTCGGCGACCAGCGATCGGCGGCGGGCTCCGACACGCCGGCCTTGAGGTTGACGATCGCCTCCTCCAGCATCGACTGGTAGAGCTCGAAACCGACCTCCTTGATGTGGCCGGACTGCTGCTCGCCCAGGATGTTGCCGGCGCCGCGGATGTCGAGGTCGTGCGAGGCGAGCTGGAAGCCCGCGCCCAACGTCTCCAGCGATTGCAGCACGGTGAGCCGGCGCTCGGCCTGCGCCGTGATCTTCTGCTGCGCCGGCAGCGTGAACAGCGCATAGGCGCGCAGCTTGGACCGGCCGACGCGGCCGCGGAGCTGATAGAGCTGGGCGAGGCCGAACATGTCGGCGCGATGCACGATCAGCGTGTTGGCGTTGGGAATGTCGAGGCCGGATTCCACGATCGTGGTCGACAGCAGGATGTCGAACTTGCCGTCGTAGAACGCAGTCATGATGTCCTCGATCACGGCGGGCGGCATCTGTCCGTGCGCGACCGCAACCTTCATCTCCGGAACGTTCTTGTCGAGGAAGTCCTTGACCTCGGCGAGGTCGTCGATGCGCGGCACCACGTAGAACGCCTGGCCGCCGCGATAGCGCTCGCGCAGCAGCGCCTCGCGGATCATCAGGGGATCGTGCGGAGCGACGAAGGTGCGGACCGCGAGACGGTCGACCGGCGGCGAGGCAATGATCGAGAGCTCGCGCACGCCGGTGAGCGCGAGCTGGAGCGTGCGCGGAATCGGCGTTGCCGACAGGGTCAGCACGTGCACCTCGGCGCGGAGCTGCTTCAGCCGCTCCTTGTGGGTGACGCCGAAATGCTGCTCCTCGTCGACGATCAGCAGGCCGAGGTCGCGGAACTTGATCGACTTGCTGAGCAGCGCGTGGGTGCCGACGACGATATCGACCGAGCCGTCGGTGAGACCTTTCTTGACCAGATTGAGCTGCTTGGCCGGGACCAGCCGCGAGGCCTGCGCGACCTGCACCGGGAAACCTTTGAAACGGTCGGTGAACGTCTTGTGGTGCTGACGGGCGAGCAGCGTGGTCGGGACCACGACCGCGACCTGCTTGCCTTCCAGCGCCACGGCGAAGGCGGCGCGCAGCGCCACCTCGGTCTTGCCGAACCCGACGTCGCCGCAGATCAGCCGGTCCATGGGACGGCCAAGCTCGAGATCCTTCAGCGTGGATTCGATCGCGCCAAGCTGATCCTCGGTCTCGTCATAGGGGAAGCGCGCGCAGAACTCGTCGTAGAGGCCCGGCTGCACCGGCAGCTTCGGCGCTTCGTGCAGATGCCGCTCGGCGGCGATCTTGATCAGCTCGCCCGCGATCTCGCGGATGCGGTTCTTGAGCTTGGCCTTGCGCGTCTGCCAGCCCGAGCCGCCGAGACGATCGAGTTCGACCGAGGTCTGGTCGGAGCCGTAGCGCGACAGCAGCTCGATGTTCTCGACCGGCAGGAACAGCTTGGTCTCGGCGGCATAATGCAGCTCGAGGCAGTCATGGGGCGCGCCGGCGACGTCGAGCGTCTGCAGGCCGATGAAGCGGCCGATGCCGTGATCGACGTGGACCACGATGTCGCCGGCGGCGAGGCTCGTCACCTCCGAGATGAAATTGTCGAGCTTGCGGCTCGCCTTGCGCGGCCGGACCAGCCGATCGCCGAGGATGTCCTGCTCGCTGATGAGCGCGATCTCGTCGGTCTCGAAACCGCTTTCGAGGCCGAGCACGGCGAGCATGGTCTCGTTGCGCGGGGTCGCCTGCACCGTGCGCCAGCTGTTGACGCTGGTCACGGGCGTGAGCTTGTGATCGCGCAGCATCGAGGTCATGCGGTCGCGTGAGCCTTCCGTCCAGAGCGCGATGACCACCTTCTTGCGGCTTGTCAGCAGCGCATGCACATGTGCGACGACGGCCTCGAAGACGTTGACCTTGTTGTCGTTGCGCTCCGGCGCGAAGTCGCGGCCTTTGCGTGCGCCGGCATCCACCACGCTGGTACCATCGGCAGGCACCGAAAATTGCGTCAGCCGCACCAGCGGCATCCCGCTCTCGCGCTTGGCCCACTCCTCCTCGGTCAAATAGAGCCTGTCAGGCGGCAACGGCTTGTAGATGGCGCCGCCGCCTGGATGCTCCATCGCGTCGCGTCGGGCCTGGTAATAATCGAGGATCTGCTTGAAGCGCTCGCGGATGGCGTCCTCGGCCTGCGGCTCGATCGCGACGGCTGCCCCTTGCAGATAGTCGAACAACGTGTCCATCCGGTCCTGGAACAGCGGCAGCCAATGCTCCATGCCGGGATGACGGCGACCTTCGCTGACGGCCTCGTAGAGCGCATCGTCGCGCTCGGGCGCGCCAAACTCGGCGACATAGCCCATGCGAAAGCGGCGGATGGTGTCGGTGACGAGCTGGAATTCGGAGATCGGCACGAGGTCGAGCGCGCGCATGTCGAGCAGCGTGCGCTGGGTTTCGGCATCGAAGGTGCGGATCGATTCCAGGCTGTCGCCGAAGAAGTCGAAGCGGACGGGCTGTTCCAGGCCGGCCGGAAACAGGTCCAGAATGCCGCCGCGCACCGCGTATTCGCCGGGCTCGCGCACGGTCGAGGAGCGGTTGTAGCCGTTGTGCTCGAGCCAGGCGACGATGGTGTCCATCGGCACGACGTTGCCCGGCGCCACCGACAGCGCCTGCGCCGCGACGAGGTCGCGCGAGGGCACGCGCTGCACCGCGGCGTTCACCGTGGTCAGAACGATCAGCGGTTTGTCGCTGCCGGTCAGGGATGCCAGCCGGGCCAGCGTCGTCAGGCGCTGCGCGAGGACGCCGCCATGCGGCGAGACGCGGTCATAGGGCTGGCAGTCCCAGGCCGGGAAGGTCAGCACGGGCAAATCGGGCGCGAAGAATTGCAGGGCACGTTCGAGCTGCTGCATCCGCGGGCCGTCGCGGCAGATCACCGCGAGGCTGACAGCCGGCTTCTTCGGCCGCGCCGCGATGGCGCGCGCGAGATCGGAGACGACGAGGCCCTCGGCACCCTCGGCGACATTGGCAAGCGTCAGCGCGCGGCCGGGCGTGAGCAGCTCGGCCGGCGATTTCATCCCCGGCTTCATACGTCGCGGTCCGCGATCGGAAACGCCTTGATGCGCGCAAACAGCGGGCCGATGACTTCGGCGGCAAGCATCTTGTCGCCGGTGATGGCGGCATAGAGGTCGGGATCGGCTTCTTCGAGCAGGATCTCGAGCTGCGTCAGCTCGTCATCGGACAGATTGCCGATCTCGGCATCCGCGAAGCGGCCGAGGATCAGGTCCATCTCGCGCGTGCCGCGGTGCCAGCAGCGGAACAGAAGCCGCTTGCGGCGGTCGTCCAGCCCGTTGCTCGATCGTGTCGTTCCCGTCATGTCTCAATTCCAGTCAAACGCCAAAAGCCCGGACGTGCCGGGCCGGGGTGATATAGCCACTCGGGCGGGCCCTGTCAGCCCTCGATTTGTCATGGCCGCTGCCGCCGCAGGGACACGAAAAAACACGTGGATGCCGGGCATAAAGCCGGGCATGACGAGCGAAAACGGTCCTAGATTCGCCTGATGCGCCCCAGCCTGCTCAACCCGCTGTTTGCCCCCGTGACCAGCCTGCCCGGCGTCGGTCCGAAGCAGGACAAGCTGCTGCAATATCTGCTCAGCCGCAGCGAGACGCCGCGGCTGGTCGATCTGTTGCTGCATTTGCCGAGCCAGGTCATCGACCGCCGCGCGCGGCCGAAGATCCGCGACGCCGTGCAGGGAACCATGGTGACGCTGGAGGTCACGGTCGACCGCCACCGCCCGCCCCCGCCGCGCAATGCCCGCGCGCCCTACCTCGTCTACGCCAGCGACGACACCGGCGACGTCGTGCTGACGTTCTTCCGCGCCAAGCCCGGCTATGTCGAGAAGCTGCTGCCGATTGGCGAGAAGCGCTTCGTCTCCGGCACGCTGCAGATGTACGACGGCATCCCGCAGATCGTGCATCCCGACCGGGTGCTGGACGAGGAGGCGATTTCAAAACTCTCCGGCATCGATCCGGTCTATCCCTTGACCGAAGGTCTTGCGCTCGGCTCGCTGCGCCGCGCGGTCGCACAGGCGCTGCAAAAGCTGCCGGCGCTGCCGGAATGGATCAGCCCGGAGGTGCTGCGCCGTTGTAACTTCCCGCCGATCGCCGAGGCGCTCACCCGCGTGCACCAGCCGGTCGAGCTCACCGACATTCTGCCCGACCAGCCGTTCTGGTCGCGGCTCGCCTTCGACGAGCTCCTGGCCGGGCAACTTGCGCTTGCCCTGATTCGCGCGCAATTGCGCCGCCCGGCCGGTGTGCGCAACGCCGGCGACGGGCACCTCCGCAACAAGATCATCGATGCCCTGCCCTATGCGCTGACAATCTCCCAACGCGATGCCGCTGCGGCCATTGCCGACGATCTGCAACAACCGGTGCGCATGCTGCGCCTGCTCCAGGGCGACGTCGGCTCCGGCAAGACCGTGGTCGCGCTGCTGGCCGCCGCTGCCGTCACTGAGGTTGGCAAGCAGGCCGCCCTGATGGCTCCGACCGAAATTTTGGCCCGTCAGCACATCAAGACCATCGCGCCGCTCGCCGAGCGCGCGGGCATGCGGGTCGCGATCCTCACCGGCCGCGAAAAGGGCAAGGAGCGGCGGGACCTGCTGGCACAGCTCGAAGCCGGCGAGATCGACCTGCTCGTCGGCACCCATGCGCTGATCCAGGACGACGTGATCTTCAGCGATCTCGCCCTCGCCGTCGTCGACGAGCAGCATCGATTTGGCGTGCGCGAGCGGCTGGCGCTGACGTCAAAGGGCGAGGCCGTCGACGTGCTGGTGCTGAGCGCCACGCCGATTCCGCGCACGCTGGTGCTGACCTATTTCGGCGACATGGACATCAGCGAGCTCAGGGAGAAGCCGGCCGGCCGCCAGCCGATCGAAACCCGCACCATCTCGATGAGCCGCCTCGAAGAGGTCACGGCCAGCATCGGCCGCGCGCTCGAATCCGGCAAGCTGGTCTACTGGATCTGCCCGCTGGTCGAGGAATCCGAGGCCGAAGGTACCGAGCACCTGACCAATGCGACCAAGCGCTTCGAAAGCCTGCAGAAGCGTTTCGGCGACCGCGTCGGCCTCGTCCACGGCCAGATGAAGGGCACCGAGAAGGACCGCGTGATGGGCCAGTTCGCCGCCCACGAGATCGGCCTGCTGGTCGCGACCACCGTGGTCGAGGTCGGTGTCGACGTGCCGGCGGCGACCATCATGGTGATCGAGAACGCCGAACGCTTTGGCCTCGCCCAGCTTCATCAATTGCGCGGCCGCATCGGGCGCGGCTCGGAGGCCTCGACCTGTCTGCTGCTCTACTCCGATCCGCTCGGCGAAATGTCGAAGGCACGGCTGAAGGTGATCCGCGAGACCACCGACGGTTTTCGCATCGCCGAGGAAGATCTGAAGCTGCGCGGCGAAGGCGATGTGCTCGGCGTGCGCCAGAGCGGCCTGCCCGGCTACCGCATCGCCCGCTCGGAGGTGCACGGCCAGCTCATCACGCAGGCCCGCGACGAGGCGCTGCGCATCCTCAAGGACGATCCGAAACTCAAGGGCGAGCGCGGCGAGGCGCTGCGATGCCTGCTGTATCTGTATGAGCGGGATGAAGCGATCCCGCTGATCGGAGCGGGTTAGCTGGCCGCTCTCTGCCGCCCAATCTCATAAGCCGCCACATGCGCCCGGGCCAAATCCAGCAGCGGCGTGTCGATGCCGAGTGCACGGGCCCGGTTGGCCATATCGCCGAGGATATGCTCCGCCTCGGTGATCGAGCCGCGCTCGATATCACGCAGCATCGAGGCCTTGAGCGGGGAATCCGGGGTCGTGAACAGCTTGCGGTCAAACTCGATGAAAGGCGCGCGCGGCTCAAAACCCGAGGCCGTCGCGACGGCGCAGCATTCGGCGAACAGCCGGAAGATGGATTGCTCGCCGTTCGGCACGGCCAGAATGTCTCCGATGCTCGCGCGCATCAGGCAGGTGATGCCGGCGAGCGTCGAGAGCTGGACGAATTTCTCCCACATGTCCTGCATGATCGCTTCGCTGGCGCGCACGTCGATACCGGGCACGTGCAGCAGCGTCTCCAGGGCGAGCACACGCTCGCTCAGCGACCCCTCGATCTCGCCGAAGACGATGGTCTGATTGGCCATGAACTGAACGACACGGCCATCCGCATCGAGCCCGGCACTGACGTTCGCGAGGCCGCCGAGGACGCAGCTCGCGCCGAACCGCGCGGTCAGGGCGTCGACATGTTTCAAGCCGTTGAGGATTGGCAAAATCATCGTGTTGGCGCCAACCGCCGGGGCAAACTGGGCCATCGCATCGTCGAGCGAATAGGATTTCACCCCGACGAGCACGACGTCGAAGGTTTCCTTGAGATCGTCGGCCAGGATGATCTTCGGCTGCACGGCGAAATCGCCGTGCGGGCTCACGACCTGCAATCCATTCCGCCGCAATTGCTCCGCACGCCCGGCCCGCACCAGAAAGGTCACGTCGCCGCCGGCTCGGACCAGGCGAGCTCCGTAATAGCCTCCAAGCGCTCCCGCGCCGATCACAAGTACTTTCATTCGAACTCCCAATGCGGAGTGACCGCTTCCGCAGAAACAATAACAGATGAGCCTCGCGACGTCTCCTCCCCGTCATTGCGAGCGCAGCGAAGCAATCCAGAATCCCTCCGCGGTAAGACTCTGGATTGCTTCGCTGCGCTCGCAATGACGGTGTGGGTCGAGCTCGGCACATAGCGATCGGGTTGACTCGCGGCGACGCCCCTCACCCGGCGTGCGCACGCAAAAACCTGCCGTGCTCCGCTTCGGTCGCCTCGTTGGCAGGGAACATGCATTCGAGCCGCAGTTCCTCCGCCGTCACCGTCTGCGGCGTTCCGACTGTCGTGATCAGAGAGAAGTAGTCCAGCGTCACGCCGTCCTTGACGAAGGACAGCGGGATCATCGGTATCGCATCGGAGGCCGACGGCGCACGCCATTCCGGCTTCACCCCGGGGTATTGCGACAATTCCTCCAGCAGCGCCTTCGTCCTGATGTCAACGACGTGTCCGACTGCCTCGCGATACACCCGCGCCAGCAGCCCGCGTGCGGTCTGCGGCCAGTTCGCGATGAAGGGGCGCATGCCGTCCGGATCGAACATGAGATGCAAAAGATTTCGTGGCGCCGGTCGCGCCGACATGTCGATGAAGCAATTGAACAGACGCGGCGCAGCCTCGTTGGTCATCAGCACGTTCCAGTACCGGTCCATGACGATGGCGGGAAACGGCTCGTGCTGACGCAGCATGCGTTGCAGGGCACGGTTGATGCTCGTCATGGCGGGCGCCTCGAGCGCGGGATCGGAATAAGACGGCGCATAGCCTGCGGCCAGCAGCAGCTCGTTGCGTTCGCGTAAGGGCACGTCGAGGGCTTGTGCAAGATCGAGCAGCATCTGGCGGCTCGGAACGCTGCGGCCGCTCTCGACGAAGCTGATATGCTTCTGCGAGACGCCGGCGTCGAAGGACAGGTCGAGCTGCGTCTTGCCGCGAATGTCCCGCCATTGACGCAGCAGCGCGCCCGCGGAACTGGCGCGCGTCTTGAGGGCACTGGCCGTCGCTTTCATTGTCAGTCGGTCCTTCCGGTCGATCTGCGGCACCGTCAACGCGCATCGGCGGCGGCGCGCTCTGGCACCCCCGCCGATGGTAGCAGGTTCGTGGCGATCAACCGAAGGCGACCGGTCCCACGGCGCCGACCCAGTGCCGTACCTTGGTGTCGTCCCTCTCGTCCATGTAGAAGAAGTGCGTCATCGTGGGATGAACCGTCTTCATCGAGGGGTCGCCGGGTGTCATGTCCACGACACCCCGAAACACCTTCAGCGAGCCCGCGTCCCAATATTCGGTGATGTGATGCAGCGCCGTGAATCCGGTGTCGATGAAGGCCTTCAGATTGGCGCGGATCGCCTCGCGCCCCTTCCAATCGGCGACGCCGAGATTGCAGACGGCGTCCTCCGCAAAACAGTCGAAGCCTCGTCCAAAGGTCTTGTCGTCGATCTCCCGCCACATGTCGAGCAGCCATTGCGGCGGCTCCTTCTTCGTAAACACGACTTGCATAGCTCTCTCCTCATGCACTGACGCACGCGCAACAGGAGGCTTGATTGAATGCGTCCTGTCGGGTGGATGACCGGGACAGTAGCCAGGCTTTGGATTGGCTCAATTACATGCCAGGTAATAGCGCGCGTCCAGGAGGCCTCCTCTTTCCCTGGGCCCGACTTTATGGAACCCTACGACGATGCGCCGGATCATCGTCGTGGGCTGTCAGGGCAGCGGAAAGACGAGCCTCTCCCGGAATCTCGGGCGAAAGCTCGGGCTCCCCGTGGTGCATCTCGACGTGCTCTACTGGCGGCCGGGATGGAAGCCATCGGACAAACCGAGCTTCCGGGCGCGCGTCACTGACGCGATCGCGGGCGACGCATGGGTTGTCGACGGCAGCTTCTCGGGACTTGCTTTCGATCTCACGCTGGCGCGCGCCGACACGCTGGTCGTTATCGACCGCCCGCGCTGGCTCTGCCAATGGCGCATTCTCCTGCGCTCCGCCTTCGATCGCGACATGACCCGGCCTGATCTCCCGGAGGGGTGTCCCGAACAGTTCGACTGGAAATTGATGCGCGAGGCGTGGCGCTACGACACCGAGCGCGCGCCCGTCATCGAGGCCGAGCGCGTGCAGTATGGCGATGACGTCCCGGTCGTGCGCTTGAGACGCGATCGGGACATCCAGGGTTTTCTGGATTCGGTGCACGGCACATGATCGATGGCCGACGCGAGACCGGACGATCAGGATTTCTTCTGCGCGATACGCGCGGCGAATGCCTTCATCAGATCGGTATCCGCCGCCTCGCCTTTCGCGTCCTTGGCGAGATGCTCGAACCAACGCGCAAAGCCTTCGTAAACCTGGCTCGCCGGATGATCGGGGCCGAGGAAGCCGGAAATCTCCCGCATCTCCGCAACCCAGCGATAGGCCTTCGGGATCATGTCCGGCAGCGCGACTTCGAGCCGGGCCAGAACCGCGGGTTGGCTGAGTGCGAGTTCGTCGCGCAGCGCATCAGCAGCCCCCGCTTTCGTTGCCGCGACCACCATCGCCGAGCCAATCCCGGCGAGGCCCTTGACGATCCCGGCATACGACATTTTCAGCGCGGACGCGGCACCGACCGGCCCTTCGACGATCCGCACGTCGAGCCCGAGGTCTTTCAGCACGGCGACATCCTTGGCGTGCTCGCCCGACATGTAGAAGGCCGGGCTCTTGCCACCGGGCTGGGGCGGGAACCCGATGATGCCGGCATCGACGAACGGCGCCTGTGCCGAGCCGATGATCTCCTCGATCCTCATCACGGTGTCGACGTTGACGGCATTGCAATCGACGACAACCGGCTTCTTCTCGCGCCGGACGATCAGCCCGGCCAGCCGCTCGGCAAGCGCCACGGCTTCGCCCGGCGGCACGATCGAGAGGATGATGTCGGCGTCCGCGATCGCGTCGTCCTCGGCGCCGATCATGCCGGCATCCATCGCGCGTTTACGCGTCGCCTCGCTCCGTCCTTTCAACGACGTCAGCACGCGCGCGCCGTGCTCGCCGAGACGGCGGGCCACGGCACTGCCCATGGCACCGGGCGCGAGAATCGCAATGGTTTTGGACATCGTGCACTCCAGATCGAAATCCGAGCAACGCGCTCGATTCACCGGAGACTAGCAGAGGACGGGACGCCCGCGTGACCGACGGCCATCCCGCAGAGGAATGGCCCTACTCCACCTTCGCAGGCTGGGGCTGGAGCGCCGAGGCGTTGGCAATACGCGCGGCATTCGCCATGCCCGCCAGCGCCGCCGCCTTCTTCGAATCGGGCGCTGAGCCCGGCTGCACGACGCCGGCCGACATGATCAGCGTCGCGGCGTCCTCGGTGCTCATGTCGACTTCGACGATCTTGCTCTTGGGCACGTAGAAGAAAAAGCCGGTGGTCGGGTTCGGCGAGCACGGCAAGAACACCGAGACGTGCTCCTCCTGACCCGGCAGGCTGCGGGAGACATCCTCGTTCGGCGCTTGCGAGATCAGCACGATCGACCACATGCCCGGCGAGGGAAACTCGACCAGGCCGACCTTGCGGAAGCTCGAGCCCTTGCCCGAGAACAGCGTCTCGAACACCTGCTTCAGGCCGCGGTAGATCGCGCGCACCGCCGGGATGCGGCCGAGGAAGGTCTCGCCGACATCGACCAGCGTCCGGCCGATCAAATTGGCCGCGAGGAAGCCGACCAGTGTCAGCGTGAAGAATGCGACGATCAGCCCCCAGCCCGGGATGACGTACGGCATGTAGGTTTCAGGCCGATAGGCCAGCGGCACGAACGGCCGCACCACGCCATCAACCCAGGTGACGAACCACCAAACCAGATAAAAGGTGATCGCAACCGGTCCCGTCACCACGAGACCGGTGAGGAAGTAATTGCGAAAGCGGCCCATCAGGCCGGTATGCGTCTCCGGCACGGGATCAAGAGGCGCAGGCGCGTCGTCACGGGGGTTCATTCGGGTTCCAGGTCGGTCGCTTCGTTCAAGCTAGGGTCTTCTAGCAGGTTTTGGAAGACCACGAAGCGTTCCGGCCCGACCCTTCTGCCTATTCCACGGTCACGGATTTCGCGAGATTGCGCGGCTGGTCGACGTCGGTCCCCATGATCACCGCCGTATGATAGGCGAGCAGCTGAACCGGGACGGCATAGACCATCGGCGTGAACGCCGCCGCCATGTCGGGCATGACGATGGTGACGAGGGACTCGACGGTCGCCTCCGCCGCGCCTTTTGCGTCGGTCATCAGGATGATCTTGCCGCCGCGGGCAGCGACCTCCTGCATGTTGGAGACGGTCTTTTCGAACACCCGGTCGTACGGCGCGATGACGACGACGGGCATGGTCTCGTCGATCAGCGCGATCGGGCCGTGCTTGAGCTCGCCGGCGGCATAACCCTCGGCGTGGATGTAGGAGATCTCCTTCAGCTTCAACGCGCCTTCGAGGGCGAGCGGGAAGCTGGTGCCGCGGCCGAGATAAAGCACGTCACGCGACTTGGCGATCTCGCGGGCGAGCTTCTCGATCTGGAGCTCGGTGGTGAGCGCATCCGACATCAAACGCGGAATCTCGACGAGCCCGTGGACGAGCTTGGTCTCGTCCTCGTCGGACAGTTCGCCTCGCGCCTTGCCGGCCGCGATCGCAAGATTTGCCAGGACCATGAGCTGGCAGGTGAAGGCCTTGGTCGAGGCGACGCCGATCTCGGGGCCGGCCAGTGTTGGCAGCACGGTCTCGCTTTCGCGCGCGATCGTCGAGGTCGGCACGTTGACGACGGCGACCGTGTGCACGCCCTGGTCCTTGGCGTAACGCAGCGCGGCCAGGGTGTCGGCGGTCTCGCCAGACTGCGAGATGAAGATGGCGAGATCACCCTTGCGCAAAGGCGCCTCGCGGTAACGGAATTCGGAGGCGACGTCGACCTCGACCGGCACGCGCGCGAAACGCTCGAACCAGTATTTTGCAACGAACCCGGCGTAGCTCGCAGTGCCGCAGGCCGTGATGTTGATGCGCTGGATATTCTTGAAGTCGAACGGCAGCTTGACCGGGAGCGAGACCCGCTCGGTCGCCATGTCGACATAGCGTGCCAGCGTGTGGCCGACCACTTCAGGCTGCTCGTGGATTTCCTTGGCCATGAAGTGGCGATAGTTGGCCTTGTCGACCAGCGAGGTCGAGGCGGCGTGCTTGGTCTTCTCGCGCTGGACGGCGTGGCCGTCCTTGTCGAAGATAGAAGCGCTCGTATGGGTCAGCACGACCCAGTCGCCGTCCTCGAGATAGCTGATCGTGTCGGTGAACGGCCCGAGCGCGATGGCGTCGGAGCCGAGATACATCTCGCCATCACCATAGCCGATCGCGAGTGGCGGACCGTTGCGGGCGCCGATCATCAAATCGTCCTCGCCGGCGAAGATGAAGCCGAGCGCGAACGCGCCGCGCAGCCGCGCCAATGTCAATTTCACCGCTTCCACCGGCTTGTTGCCGCGCGTGAGCAGATCGTCGACGAGATGCAGCACGATCTCGGTGTCGGTCTGGGTGTGGAACACCGTGCCTTTCTTCTCGAGCTCCTCGCGCAGCTCGCGGAAATTCTCGATGATGCCGTTGTGAACCACGGCGACACGCTCGGTCGCGTGCGGGTGCGCATTGTTCACGGTCGGCTTGCCGTGGGTGGCCCAGCGGGTGTGACCGATCCCGGTCGTGCCCTTGAGCGGCTCGGCCTCCAGCCGCTTCTCCAGATTCTTCAGCTTGCCCTCGGCGCGGCGGCGCTCGAGATGCTTGCCCTCGAGCGTGGCGACGCCCGCCGAGTCATAGCCCCGATATTCAAGACGTTTGAGCGAATCCACCAATTGCTCTGCAACCGGCTCGCGCCCGAGAATGCCGACAATCCCGCACATGCGGATCAATATCCCCCAAATCGTGGAAAAATCGCCTAAACGACGCGCTCGGTTTTTAGCGAAGTTCCTAAGGAACCAGATACTCAATAATTATTGCCGATTGAGACAGCACCGACGGCAACGCGCCTCGCCTGCGTCGAACTGGCTGGGCCTTAAACCGCGCGCATTAACTAGTTGTCAACGAATTTGGCCAACCCTTGCAGACTGAGGAGAGAAGGCCATGAAAGGCTCATCCAACCGCAAAAGTCTGTCATCGATGTCGGTGAGCGCCAGCGAGACCACCGGCACGCACCTTGCGCATTGGCCGCCGCCCCAGCGCGGCAAGGAAAGCAAGCCGGTCTTCATCAAGCACGTCGCCGGCGAGCCGGCCAAGCGCGCCAAGGCGCGCGGCTGGCGCCTGACGCGCGCGCGATCTTCTCGGAATTCGCCGACGACGAATAGCGACGCTTATTTCGTCGGCTTCTTTTCAAGCTTCTTGCCACCCGTCTTCATCTCGCGATAGCGCGCCGCACCACCTTCGCGGATGGTCTGCGGGCTGCGCTCCAGCGCCATGGCGTCATCAGGCACGTCGCGCGTGATCACGGAGCCCGAGCCGATATAGGCCCCGTTGCCGATGGTCACCGGTGCGACCAGCGAGGAGTTGGTGCCGACGAAGGCGCCCTGCCCGATGATCGTCTTGTGCTTCTTGAAGCCGTCGTAGTTGCAGGTGATGGTGCCGGCGCCGATGTTGGAATTGGCGCCGATTGTGGCGTCGCCGATGTAGGAGAGATGGTTGACCTTGACGCCGGCCTCCAGCGTCGCGGCCTTGGTCTCCACGAAATTGCCGATGCGCGCGCCGTCGCCGAGCGAAGTGCCGGGCCGCAGCCGCGCATAGGGGCCGATGGAGACCTTCTTGCCGAGCTTGGTCTCGACGATATGCGAGAAGGAATGGACCACCGTGCCGTCGCCGATCGAAACGCCGGGGCCGATCACCACGAACGGCTCGATCGTCACGTCCTTGCCGAACACGGTATCGGCGGCGAGATAGACGGTTTCGGGCGCGATCAGCGTGACGCCGGCCTCCATCGCCGCTTTCCGCAACCGCGCCTGCATCACGCTTTCGGCCTCGGCGAGCTGCGCCTTGGTGTTGATGCCGCGCACTTCGTCCTCGCTGGTTTCGATCACCACGGCATCCCATCCCTGTTCGCTGACAATGCCGACCGCGTCGGTCAGATAATATTCGCCCTTGGAATTCGCATTGCCGACCTGGTCGAGGATCGCGAGCGCGCGGCGCCCGTCGATCGCCATGACCCCGGCATTGCACAGGTCGATCCTGCGCTCCTCGGCGCTCGCATCGGCCTGCTCGCGGATCGCGACCAGGCGGTCGCCCTCGACGATGAAGCGGCCATAGCCGGTGGGATCGGCGGCGCGGAAGCCGAGCGCCGCAATCGCGGCGCCCTTGGCCAGCGGCGCGCGGAGCCGCGCAAAGGTCTCGGCCGAGATCAGCGGTGTGTCGCCGAACGCAATCAGCAAATCATCCACGCCCCGCGCAATGGCATCACGCGCCGCCAGCACCGCGTGCGCGGTGCCGAGCCGGTCCTGTTGCACGAAGGTGAGCGCGTCGGGGCGGATGCGCTTTGCTTCGTCCGCCACCGCCTGATGGTCGGGTCCGATCACGACTGCGAGCGAGGTGCCGGTTCCCCTGGGCGCCGCGGCGAGCACGTGGGCGAGCAGGCTCTGATGCGCGACCGGATGCAGCACTTTCGGCAAATGTGAGCGCATACGCGTGCCTTCGCCGGCGGCGAGCACGATCGTGAGGCTGGAACGGGCGGTCATCGAAATCCTGTCAATCGGCCGAATCAAGTGGCGCCAGCGGGCGACGGCCGCCCTGATGAGCTATCGCCTTGCTACCCCCGCAAACGCCCGGAGTTCAAGTGCGACACGCTTTTCCTGTTAATGTTCCCTGATTGATTCGGGGAAGCCGGACAGGGGTTGGGCACTTAACGTTCATGGCAAAGGATTCCGACCCACTGGCGGATGCCTTCGGCGCCAAGGAGACCGGCGGGCTGTTCTCCGGACTTGTGGCCGAGGAGAGTTCGTTCGATCGCGGCATGATGTGGCGGCTGGGCTCATGGGGCGTGGCGGCCGTCGGCGCCGTGGTGCTTGCCGTGTTCGCCAACCAGGCCCAGCTCGGCTGGCGGCGCGACCAGGTTGCGTCCGCCGATCTCGCGCGCCAGGCCGACCGGCTCCAGATCCTGACCAAGGAGAGCCAGAACGAGGCCCGCCGCCTCGCCTCCGCGATCGAGACGCTGAACACCGATCGCGACCGGCTCTATTCGCGCGTCACCGTGCTGGAGCAAGGGCTCGATTCCGTCACCGGCGCCATCGCCAAGCAGACGACAACGCCGCCGCAGGCGTCCGTTGCGAAGCCGCAGGACGCGCCGGCTTTGATCGGGCCGCCGGCGCCCGGCATCGGGCCGGTTGCCTCGACACCGGCTGCGGCCAACGACAAGCCGCGCACCGAGGCCGCAAAGGAGCCATCGAGCCCGCCGCCACAGAGCGCGGCCGCGGCCTCGCTCGTCGCGCAATCCCCGGCGACGACGGCGCCACTGCCGATGCTTCCATTGGTCCCGTCCAAATCGATCATGGCGCCGCCCGATCCGGCCGCCCCGAAACTGGTTCAGCCCGAGTCCACTGAGAAGACCACTGAGAAAGCGGCCGAGAAGAAGCCCGATCCGGCGCCCGCCCCGGTCGAAGTCGCCGCTGCACCAGCCAAGCCGCCGGAGGCCGCCGAAAGCGAGGCTCCCGCGATCGCGGTCCAGCAGACGCGCTTTGCGATCGATCTCGGTGGCGCCAACTCGCTCGACGGCCTGCGCGCATTGTGGCGCGGGCTCACCAAATCCAATCCCGAGATCGCAGCGCTGCGGCCGATCATCATGATCAAGGAAGGCAACACCGGCCTCGGCATGCAGCTCCGCCTCGGTGCCGGCCCGCTGATCAATGCAGCGGCTGCGGCAAAACTCTGCGCCGGCCTCGCCGAGAACGACCGCCACTGCGAGACCACCGTGTTCGACGGCCAGCGGCTGTCAATGCGCGGCGGCCAGGAAAAGCAAGAGAAGACTCAGGATCGAGTTCAGGAGAAGAACTCAGACAAGAACCAGGACTCGGTGCCGCAAGCCGAGACCGCCCCGGCGCCCGCGCCCGCCGCCAAGCCCGACAAGCATCGCCGCAGCTATTCCTCAAAACGCTCGTCGAAGCGCGAGGAGCCCGCGCCTGCTCCTGCGGCGCAGCCGGCCGCACAGCCGAAGCCGGAGACGGCGTCGGCGGGATCGACGCTGTCGTCGTTCTTCAGGCGATAGACGCGGCACCCGCTCTCCGGCGGGGAAGACCATCTCGCGGCCGACGTATCAAACGATACGAAGGTTTCCAACACAAAACGGCAGTATCCGCGACGAACATGATTCGGAGCGGAGATGGCGGACGAGACGTTTCTGCGCGAGCACCTCGCTCTTATCCGCGAATTGGCCGAACAGGCCGACCCCTATATCAGGAAGCGATTGCTGGCCTTGGCCGAAAAATACGAACGTCGGCTGAGGGACCAGAACCGGACGATACAAACTCGCCCTTGAGAGCTCATCGGCGCACGCAATCACCTACTCGATGCGCGCTTTTTCCTTCAGGTCGCGAATGCGGTTGTCAGCTTCATCCTTCGACTGAACCAGTTCCGACCAATCCTCGACCCGAGCTTGCTTGCTCAGCCTCTTGAGTTCGTCCAGTTGCTCCTGAGTTGGCTTTTCCATGCTCGCTCCTTGTATGCAGCATGCGTTGCGCGGTCACACCGTTTCAAAACCTGCGCAGCCCCAGCCTGTTCCTGGATATCTTCGGGCCAGGCGCGGCCGCCTTTAACTGGCCGCGATCGACATAAATTCACCTTCCCTGTTGCCCGCCCGCGCCTTCCCGACCATATTGCCGCCATGACAAAAAAGCCCTTCCGTCTCACGCCCTACCAGGTGCAGTTCCTGATCGTCGTCAGCTTCGCCAGCGTCGGCTATGCACTCTATCTGCGCTACCTCGGAATCGAAAACTCGCAGGTCGGTCTCGCCTGCGATGCCGGGCTTCAGACCCTGGTCTGCAAGGCGCGCTCGGTCTCGACCGTGCTGTTCAAGAATTCGGTGTTCGGCATCGTCGCGCTGGTGGTGGCGACGCTGAACCTGATGCGGCCGTCGATCGTGCTGCTCACCGTCGGCATCATCGCCGCCGGCCTCGGCATCGTGCTCTACAATGTCGTGCTGTCGGGCCTGGCGATCGGCCTGTTCATTCTTGGATTTGCTCGGCCCGCGCCCGCCACAGCGTGAGCGCGAACAACAGATAGATCGCGCAGGTCCACAGCGACTGCCAATTGTCGCGGCCCTCGTTGAACAGCACATAGGCCGCCGACAGCGTCAGCACGCCGGCGAAGACCGATTCCGCGATCGGACGCTGGCCGATCTGCGGCCGGTTCAGCATCAACAGCGCGAACGGCACCACCGCCATCGTCAGCGAGGCGTAGGGGAAGTCGTGGTAGCGCGGGTCGAACACGAAGGCGAGCGCGGTCTGCGCCGCGATCACCGCCGTCACCGCCAGCGTCAGACCCAGCACGGCGGTGAGCTTCGACCATTTCCGGCCCTCGCGCGGACCGAGCAGATCGAGGAAGGTCGGAAGGCTGCGGCCGATCACCATCGCCTGCGCGCAGAAGATCGGCGACAGGATGCCGGCCGCGATCAGCGTGCCCCAGAGCAGCCAGCCGCCGATGCCGTAGCTCTCGTAGTACATCTTGTCGGCGCCGATCCCGAGCAGGATGCCGGCCGAGGTCGCCGAGATCGCCACACCGAGCCAGGCCGAGAAGCGCGGCGTCCAGGGCCTGCGCCGCAACGTCAGGCCGGCCACCGCGAACACCAGCACGCAGAGGCCCATGCCGGCGCCCATGTACCATTTCCAGTACGGGAAATTGCTGATCGGCTGGCCCGGCGGATATTTCAGGGTCCGGCGCACCGAATCATAGAGGCCCCAATAGCCGCCGACGGTGCCTTCCAGCTTGCGCTTCCACGGCTGGTCGTAGGACTCGATCAGATTGACGCGGAATTTCTGCGCTTTCGCGAGGCTCAGGATCTCCGAGACCACGCGCGCCTGGTTGGTGCGCGACGGCAGCGCGCCCTCGCGCATGCGCCCTTCGCTCGGCCAGCCGGTTTCGCCGATCAGGATCTCCTTGCCGGGAAATGCGACCGCCATGCGCTCGCGGATCTGTTCGACATGGGAAGCGGCAAACTTCGCCTTGACCGGGAAGTCCTCCCAATAGGGCAGGATGTGGATCGTGACGAAGTCGACGGCGTCATAGATCTCGCGATTCCTGAGCCAGAACTCCCAGACATCGGCATAGGTGACGGGCACGCTGACCTGGGCCTTCACCGAGCGGATGATGGAGACGAGGTCCGCGGTCGTCATCTCGCCGCGCAGCAGCACCTCGTTGCCGACGATGATGCTGGTGATGATTCCGGGGAAATCCTTGGAAAGACGAATGGCGAGCGCGGCCTGCTCGAAATTCTTGGTGCGGTTGCTGGAGAGCCAGATGCCCTGCAGCACCTTCAGCCCGCCGATCCGGGCCGCGATCGCCGGCACCTGGTCCAGCCCGTTCTCCATCGAATAGGTGCGGACGCAGTCGGTGATCTCCTTGAGCTGGCGCAGGTCCTGCTCGATCTGGTCGGCCTCGATATGAGTCCACGCGTTCAGCGGCGACTGCTCGCCGCGGAACGGCGCGTAGGAGACGCACTGGACCTTGTCGGCGGGATCGATCGGGGCGCGCGCGAGCGAGATCGGCGTGGCAAGCCACCACCACACGGCAGCGATCGCACCCAGTGAAACGAGCAGAAGCGCCAGTGGCGTACGAAGAGAAATCGGTTCCGTCCTCCGCGAAGGGCCGTCGATTACCTGCTAGCACGCCGTCTGCCAAGGGGGTGACTCCGTTATGGATCTATCCCTCCCCTGAGGAATTTACCTGCGGCCGTTCGACCGAGGCCTAGGATCGTGACTTTGCTGGACAAAATTCCAGATTCAGGCCATGGACTCGGGAGGACTTTTCCGCCGCATTGGAGACCCATTTGGACGCCATCACGCAGGCGCGTCCGCGAAGGTCCTGACGCGGACGGTCAGTGATATATTGGGGAATTCATGCGGCAACGGGTGTTCGAGTTACGAAATGCGGTCCTGCGGCAGTTCGCCGCCACCTTGGCCGTTTCTTCCCTTGTCATCCTGATGGGCATCGGCGCCGCCTCCGCCCAGAGCGGCACGCCCGCCCCGGACCAGAGCAAGGCAGCCGCCCAACCCGCCGACGCGGCCAAGGATGCCGCCCAGAACCAGCGCCGCACCGACGAATTCGCCGAAGCAGCCCAGGTCATCAGCGGCCCGGCCGGCAACCCCGAATGCGTCTGGCTCGGCCGGCGCGTGGTGCGGCTGATGTGGCGGGATGACCTCGATACCGCATTCCGCCATCTCGACCTCTACGACCGCTTCGGCTGCCCCGGCGGCCACATCCAGGCTGCGTTCCGCTGCCTGACCCGCTTCGGCGGCCAGATCGATCCCAAGGTCGCCGAGACCCTGGACAGCCGTGTGCACGCTTGCTGGATCAACCCGGCGTCGCAGCCGCAGCAGGCGGCGGCCGCGGCCTCGCAGCCGGCCGCGCCGGCAGCCGGCAATGCGCAGCCGCAGCCGGCCGCGAGCCCCTCGCCGGCGGCAAGCCCGTCGCCGGCGCCCCCGAAATAGCCGCGATTGTTTCAGGCTGCGTTCAGGAACGATCGGCGATAGAGGCAATTGGCACTGCTGCGAATTCCAAAATGTGCATGCCCTCATATGGTCATGAGGCGATGACAGTTGTGAAACCGCGCGGCAGAGGTATGCTCCATTTGCCGCGGACTTGGTCGGATCTCGGGGTCGGATCCGCTTCCCTGCCCCCTCAGCCCCTTTTGGTTTAGCCGCGATGCGGGTTGTCGCCGCCGTTCTGTTGCTTGTGTCCGCGCTCCACGCCGGCCTCTGGGGAGTCTTGCGCGACAAGGAACCCGCGCCCGACTTCAAGGGCTTGCTGCCCAGCGTCTCCTACGCCCCGTTCGAGGGCTCGGCTCACCCCGACATCGACAACATCCCGTCGGTGGAGAAAATCCGCGCCGACCTGAAGACGCTGTCGACGATGACGCGCGCGATCCGGCTCTATTCGTCCACGGGCGGCGTGGAACTGGTGCCGCCGATCGCGGCCGAGTTCGGCCTCAAGGTTACCGTCGGCGCCTGGATCGACAAGGACAAGGATCGCAACGAGCGCGAGATCAAGGCCGCCATCGAGCTCGCCCGCAAGAACAGCAACGTCAACGGCGTCGTGGTCGGCAACGAGGTGATCTATCGCGGCGAGCAGAAGGTCGAAGACCTCATCGAGATGATCAAGAAGGTCAAGGGCTCGGTCCGCGTGCCCGTCACGACCGGCGAGATCTGGAACATCTGGCGCGACAATCCCGACCTCGGCTCCAACGTCGACTTCATCGCCGCTCACGTGCTGCCCTACTGGGAAAACTTCCGCTCGGACCAGGCGGTCGATCAGGCCGTCGACCGCTACAATCTGTTGCGCAACCTGTTCCCCGGCAAGCGCATCGTGATCGCCGAGTTCGGCTGGCCGAGCGCGGGTTACAATTTGCGCAACGCCGACCCCGGTCCGTTTCAGCAGGCACTGACCTTGCGCAACTTCGTCAGCCGCGCCGACGCCATCGGCATGGAATACAACATCGTCGAGGCCATCGATCAGCCCTGGAAATACTTCGAAGGCGGCGTCGGTCCGTACTGGGGCATTCTCAACGCCAGCCGCGAGCCGAAATTCGCCTGGACCGGCCCGGTGGAGAATCCCGACTATTGGAAGCTGATGGGTGTCGCGCTTCTGGTCGGAATCCTGCTGTCGCTGCCGATCCTGCGGCTGCAGCAGCCCACGGCGAAACAGGCGTTCCTGCTGTCGGCAACCGCCAATGGCGTCGGCGCCTGGGCCGCCACCGTGTTCGCGTTCTGGAACGGGCACTACTTCATCTTCGGCTCCGCCTTCGCGCTCACGCTCGGCATGATCCTGCTTGTTCCCCTTGTGCTGATCGCGATGGCGCGCATCGACGAGATCGCCGCCGTCGCGTTCGGCCGGCCGCCGCAGCGGCTGCTCACAAAGGGCAAGCCGGTCGAGAGCGTGCCGGAGAATTACTTCCCAAAAGTCTCGATCCACATCCCCGCTTATTTCGAGCCGGTCGAGATGCTCAAGCAGACGCTCGATGCGCTGTCGCGGCTGAACTATCCGAATTACGAATGCGTCGTCATCATCAACAACACGCCGGACCCTGCCTTCTGGCAGCCGATCCAGGATCATTGCCGCGCGCTCGGTGAACGCTTCAAGTTCATCAACGCCGAGAAGGTGCAGGGCTTCAAGGCCGGTGCGCTGCGCATCGCGATGGACCGCACCGCCGTCGACGCCGAGATCATCGGCATCCTCGATGCCGATTACGTCGTCGATCCCGACTGGCTGAAGGACCTCGTGCCGGCTTTCGCCGATCCCAGTGTCGGCCTGGTGCAGGCGCCGCAGGAACATCGCGACGGCGACCTGTCGATCATGCACTACATCATGAACGGCGAATATGCCGGCTTCTTCGACATCGGCATGGTCCAGCGCAACGAGACCAACGCCATCATCGTGCACGGCACGATGTGCCTGATCCGCCGCGCCGCGATGGACATGGCCGGCGGCTGGTCGTCCGACACGATCTGCGAGGACTCGGATCTCGGTCTTTCGATCCAGCAGCTCGGCTGGACCACGCACTACACCAACCACCGCTACGGCCAGGGCCTGCTCCCCGACACCTACGAGGCCTTCAAGAAGCAGCGTCACCGCTGGGCCTATGGCGGTCTCCAGATCGTCAAGAAGCACTGGCGGAACTTCCTGCCCGGACGGAGCCGGCTGACGCCCGACCAGAAGCGCGAATATGGCCTGGGCTGGCTGAACTGGCTGGGTGCCGAAAGCCTCGGCGTGGTCGTGGCGCTGCTCAACCTTGTCTGGGTGCCGATCGTCGCCTTCGCCGACATCGCCATTCCCGACAAGATCCTGACGCTGCCGATCATCGGCGCCTTCATCGTCTCGCTCGCGCATTTCTTGTCGATGTACCGCGCGCGGGTCGCGATCAAGCCCGGCCAGATGCTGGGCGCGATGATCGCCGCGATGAGCGTGCAGTGGACGGTGTCCCGCGCCGTCGCGCAGGGACTGATCACCGAGCACATCGCGTTCGCGCGCACCTCCAAGGGCGGCCTGTCCAGGATGTCGATCGAGTTCCAGGCGTTCTGGGAGGCGGTGATCGGCGCCCTGCTCCTGATCGGCGCCGGCGTGCTGGTGGCCTCCAACAGCTATCGCCAGATCACCGAGATCTACATCTTCGCCGGCGTGCTGGTGCTCCAAAGCCTGCCGTTCCTGGCTGCGGTCGCCATCGCCATCCTCGAGCTCAGCCGCATCAACTCGTTCCAGTTCTGGCGCGACAGCGCGATCCGCACCGCCGAGCTGATCGGCCTGCGCCCGGTCGCGCTGCCGACCCCCGCCGGCACGCCCCAGCAAGTGCCGGTGCCGAGCGAGGTGCGGCGGGAAGCGAACTGACGGGGCTCCGGGCCGGTCTTTGGACCTCGTGATTAAAAGTCGCGTGGTCTTCCGCGTGGATGGCGGCCCGCTAATCGGGTTGAAAATCCGGACCTAAGCCGCGGACACCGCGAGGAAATCCCCGCTCCTGCCGCGAGTTTCAGCAGCCACTCCTGCTATTGACCTCCGCGCCCCATCCCCCTACACAGCGCGGGCCGAAAGCATGATCCGGAAACAGCCGGTTTTTCCGCAACGCTTGCGTCGATGTGGCGGCAAGACATGCTTTTCCAAATGTCCGAAGACGATGGCGATATCTTCAAGCCATCAGCGGCCATGGGAGCGCGTAGCTCAGCCGGTAGAGCACGTGACTTTTAATCACGGGGTCCTGGGTTCGAGCCCCAGCGCGCTCACCAAATCACTTAGATACTTACGCCGAGACGACGCGCTCCGATAAACTGTGTGTCGGCGCTGTGTCTGCAGATCGGTTGCCGGTGTAGCATGCGCGGCGCTTGATGCCCCTGCACCGCTCGCGGCACGCGCGCCGCGGACATGAGGCCCGACTGGGCGGCAAAGGTCCTGCATCAGTGATCGCTCCCTGTCTCTTCGTAATTGTCGCCGGAATGAATGCTCAATTTCGCGCAGGAGCCTCAGCGCCGCATCGGTATAGCGCCCCTAGGACAACCGCTGGTCTGCGAGACTCGCCGCCGCCAGTACGAGAGCAGCTATGGCCACGCCCTTGATCATGGGCCCTTCCGCTTTTGCGCCACCAGCCGCAACGGGATGTTGTGCAAATTCGCGCGGCCTCGCACGGCCGGTTCTGTCCTGCCCAACGCCTGCGCGATCTCGTCGGGTCGGCACCCAGCCGCCGCCATCGCCAGCAGTTGTTGATGCTCCTCCGGTGTCCACCTTCGGATCAACGGATAGCGTGACTGTGCCATCGCCCGGCGTCCCCAGCCTGTTGCCAGTTTATCCTCGGCTGCATCTGCTGAGTCGCGCTTTAACCTGTGATAACCAACCCACGCAGGACGGGGCGAGCGGCTGGCGCCGGACTGGCGAGTCCACAGGGCCAGGCTTGGATGCAGGCTCGGCGGCGGCGTAAGCCGGTAGTTTTCCGGGCTGTGGATTTTCGCAGGTCTTAATAATTCTGGCGAATGATTGCTCCGATGATTGGAGACCTAGACCATCAAGCAGAAGCCATCGCCGCGATGCAGAAGGCGATCGCCGCGACCTGTCCCGCCGAGCGGTTGAAGTGGTTGCGGACCGCCTTGGCCTGGAAGGACCTTGCAAGCTTGGCGAAGGGCAAGGCCGCAGCGTGAAGGTCGCAGCCTAGCCGCTCAAGACCTCGCGCAGCTATCGTCATCTTCGGGAGCGCGGAGCAGAGAACCGGCTTCTCCAATCGGGGAGCATTGCGGAAGCCACTTGGCAATCCATCGGATGTATGGCCGGTCAGGAAGAAAAATGGCAAGCCGCGACCACGAGTGATCTCCGCCACGAGTTCAGTCGTTTCATCGCCAAGCCTCAGGTCGAGAATGGCCAGATCCAACTCAGCCACCCACGCGACTCCGATGGCCTCCTTCAGGGTGCCTGCATCGGCGACGACTTTGCGACCCAACTCCTCGAGTCGAGCCTTAAGAAATGAGGTTAGGCCAAGGCATACGTCCCTCGACTTAGCCGGCGATTGGCGCGTCCAAGGTGGTCTGGAACGATCGGTAACCCGAAATGTTCGGGACTGGGCAATGACCGACCACTCCGTCGTTCTCTTTCCTGGTATGATCAAGCCGCTGCGACAGGCCCGCGTCTACGGCTACCTGATCCAGCGCGCAGATGGCCTGTATCACCCAGGCGGCAGCCAGCCGATATGCACGATGGCTATGGCGCGGAAGATGGTCGAAGGCGGCTGGCTCAAACAGTACGGTCAGCGCTACGAGCCAACAGAGCAAGGGCTGCGAGCCGCGGAATGATCCTGGCGGATCGCAACGCGCCGCCTAGACCAAGGAAACGGCCCCAGGCCAAGGTGGCAGACCCAGGGCTGAGGCCGCTCCCGGCTACCGAACCGATAGCCTTATGCGTCTAAAACGCATGTAGAACCAAGGTTGGCCGATGGGCGTCGTTCCTATAGGTGGCGCACTTCTGCTTCGCCCGCCCCATCTCTGATGACCAGCCGAGCCACGCTTGGCAAATCCGCTGTGGGAACAAATGTCCACTTTGGGACTTAACGACTGACCTTTGGCAGGGTGAGTTGATGAACTATTTCAGCAGCGATAAATTTTCAGGCGCCAAGACCCGAGAGGAACGTCGCTGTAGCTGCGGCGCTCAACCCAAGCTCAAGCACACGATGATGGACGCCATGCGCGGGCTGACGGTCCGGGTCTATGAGTGCCAGTGCGGCGACCGCACCTGGACTGAGGACAAGGAATAAGGCCGCCTCAGCGGACGGCTTTTTTCCGCATAAGCCTTGCCAGGCGGGAACGGAACGATCCCCATGGCAGCGCAATTGCTCTTCTTTGGGTAGGAGTTGCGTTATGCGTCATGCGCCGTCGATTGTGCCGCTGGATCGGCTCGACCGGGAGATTTACCTGGTGCTGGAAGACTTCGGCGCGCGCGCCGGCTGCTCCTGGCGTGAGACCGACGAGCAGGACACCGACGTCGAGACCATCATCCGCGACCTGCTCTCCGGGCAGTACGCCTATCCCGTCCGTATCGTCGCCTTCAACGCGATCGAGGGCCGGTCTCGCGATGCCACCAGCGAGATCGCAGATGAGCTTGCCGAGCGTGTCACGAGTAGCGAGATCACGCCGGCCTTGCAGGCCTTCGTCCAGGCAAATGCTTCCCGACCTTTTGCTGTGCAACTGGCGCTTCCTCTCCGGGGCGCCGCCTGACTTCAAAACCTGTGATCGTGATGTTGCGCGGGGATCGCGGTGCCAGCGCACCAAACCAGCACACTTATCGGAAGTTCGCGCTTCCCCTTGGCATGATTTTTTGGTACCAAATAAAATGAAACCAGCAAAAAAGATTCGTGCCAAAAAGCATCGCGGCCGCCCCGCTACTGGTCAGGGCGTCCAGATCGGCACGCGCTGGCCGGAATCGACTGTCGTTCAGATCGACGCATGGGCGTCGCGGCAGGAAGACACTCCGGCTCGCTCTGAATCCATCCGTCGGCTGGTCGATATTGGATTGGGCAAACCCGCCCCCGCGCTCGCGGTTACGTCTGCCGCCAAGGCCTCGTCCGAGCGGGCTCGGGAAATGGCGGGTAACGCGATCGACAAGCTCAAAGACAACAAAGCGAGCCCGGATGACCAGGCCAGCCGCAAGCGGCGGCTCGTCAAGGGACCGGAGGAATTCCAGAACGTTCGACGCGATCGGCCAAATCGAAAATGATTTGACCGGCGCCAGCTTGGTCAATCCCGGCCTCAAGGCAAAAAGCAAATGATCAAACCCAAACGGTCGGCCGAGCAACAAATCGCGGACGAAGCCGAGCGAAGGACCCTCAATCCGATAGGATCGAGACAGACGATAGCCGACAGTCAAGCCACGCCGGAGTTTCAGGAAAACCTGAAACGCCTGAAGTCCGAGCGGCTGGAGCGTGAGGCTCGACTGAATCCGAAGCGCAAGGTCTGATTTGGGCTAATCCAGCTTTCGCCTCGCCTCGCCTGGTTGAGCCGGCAGGCGAACGGGCGGCGTTGGATGGAGGGTGCAGAAGGTCATGGGAATGTTGAATCGTCGGTGGATGATCGTCCTGTTGGGTTCCGTGGTGATTGTTTGCTCGATCTTCGCAGGCGCCCGGTACTATCTAAGCAAATGCCATGGCATGGATGCGTGCGCGGCGGCCGAAGCCGAGAGCCATGAGCGAGATAAGCCAACCGAGCCACAATAGTTTTCGGGTGAAAAGCCGGCCTGCAATAGCGGCTCCGGAGCCGCGGCGGGTGCAAGGTCGAAGGTGCTAATCCACCGTTTTACAACCTGGGGAAAACTGCCTGCAGGTCAGCGCGCCTGCATTTTCCGAATCGCCTGTGCGTGCTCGCTGCCTCAGTACGTTCTGCTGGGGGGGGGGGCGCGTGAGCCAGTTCTTGTCCGTGCTGCTGCTGGCGACCGCCATGACTCTGACCCTGTGCTTCGGGGTGGCAGCGTGGCGCCAATCCGCTGTGAGGGACGATATCACTGCCACCATTCCCCATCAGGAAAACGGCTGGCGGTCGAGGCCGACGAACTAAAGCACCTTCCGTGAAGACCGGCGGCGTTGTTGCAGCCGTCAACTATCAAGGGCCAACGGGCGGTCTCATCACGGCCGGTGAGCAATGCGCCTATGCCGTCGACCCGTGCGTCAAACCTCGATAGAAGCCCTCCCTCTTTGCGCTCACCCTCGCATTGCCCCTCGTTCGCCTAAGTTGATTGAAAAAAACGAAGCGGCCAGATTCGATCATCGCGACTCTGAGCCTCGTGGCGATATCCGTGTGAATCTTCGTGGCGCTACCAATCACGTAGCTGCCAGTAGCTAGCTAGAATTACTATGACAGTGCATTCAACGCGCCCCAACCCGCGCGCCAGTAAAGTGCACTGTCATCGAAATTTCTTCGTTAAAACAAATCGAATTTGCAGAGGCCTGAGATAGTTGAACAATAAACGATCACGTACGCACTAGGTGCCCCGCGCGCCGTCCACTTCCCCTATCTGAAAATAAAGATGGCAAGGCTTCTTTTGATCATACCAATGGTGGAATTGGATTAGAAACGCCTCTATGCAGTCGAACATTTCGTCGCGTCTTTCCGCGATAAGCAGATCCGCACGATCAATCACTATCGCCAATCCCTCATGTCGATATGCTAGCGTTATCAGATCGTCCAGGAATTGCGTCCAAGGCAAGTTGCCGTAGGGCGCATGCTCAAGTTCTAACGCATGGCAAGGGGATCTGCCAATGTGGCGGCTTCTCTGCCACCATCTAGATAATTCCAATACGCGAACTTCGCGCCGGACTCTGAAACCAGTTCTTGGGCCTCAAACAGTCCTCTGGATCCTGTACGAATGAAGTGAACACAACCGGTACTAAGTCGATTTATACCCTCGTATCCACGCATCCGACGCCCCTTTCCCACAACCTATTTAGGGGCTGTACTTATAATTGGGTACGCGTGAATGCCAGCGGGCCGCTGATCGTAGCATCAACGAGCATGTCGAGCAGATCGCCGGTAACGGACAAAGCTGCACGCCCCGCACCATCGCTGCGGATGCAGTCACCAGCGAGTTCGCAAATGCAAGTCAGGAGATCGCGACGCCGGACTACACCACGCCGCCGAAGTCGATGCCTTCCTTGGCAAGCGCCTCAGCTTCCTCGGGGGACGCTGTCGGCTTCGTGTCGAGGTAGGGTCGCTCAGTCGCCGGCAGAATGGTGCGAATGTTCTGACCGTCTGTCCGCGTGATGCGAGCAACCCAGCGCTTGGGGCCGTGCTCAACTTGCTGGATATGGTACTGCTTGTACGTAATCATGACTCACGGACGCAACTGACGCTGGCGGAAGGTTCCTTTATATCCAACGGGACGCCGCCGGACAACGATTTCTTAAAGTGAGGTTAAGATCGCCGGCGTGAACCCGTTCAGCGATCATTCAGCCGCTCAGTCGTAGGCATATTGCGATTGGGAGAAGATCCGATGATCGGTGCAGTCGTCGCAACCTTGCTGGCTCTCCAGCTCGGTGAGGTTCATCAGGTTCAACACCGTGTCCCTGTACACCCACCGCCGTGCGGCAACGGCTGGGACGTCGGCGCCCGCGACGGCATGTGCTACCCCAACGGCTACTTGCCGCCGCAAGAACAGGCCGCAAGGCAGTACTATGGTGGCAGCAGAGGTTATGGCCACTATCCCGTTCCTTGCGGACACGGTGCCGATATCGATACCCGCGACGGCCAGTGCTACCCGAACGGAACGGTTCCGCCGCAGTTTCAACAGGGCCGGCAAGGCTATTACGGCGATGATTATTACGAGCGCCGTCCACGGCGCCGTTACTATTGAAAGGCCCTCAGGTAACTGGCGGGCCCCTGGTCATCGCTTCTTAGGATCCGCCGGTGACGGTGCTGGACTGCACTGTCACCAGCGTTCCGCAATTCCAAGTCGGGCAAAAGCCCTGCTCGCGTGAGCCCGCCAAGTGAGCGCGGACATGGTCCCAGATCACTTGGTCCCAGATCACTTGGTCCCAGATGACTTGCCTGACCCTAGCTTCAGCTCTCCGGGGCCGAAACTGTAGCAGGCACGCTCAGCGGCGCTCCTCCAACTGAAACGGGACCTACAGATTTCGACTGCCGGGCGAGCCGCTTGCGTATCGCTGCGGACAGTCCGTAGCGCGCATGCGCTCTTCGAACGGAAGACGTGACGTCCGACATCATGGCATTTTGCAGCGAGTCGATCTTCGCAATCAGAGTGGACAGCTGCGAGGATACCTTCTTCACATCGACGCGTTCGTCCGTGATGCTCTGTCGCAGCGAAAGCAGCACCATCGAATCCGCCTGCAGCACAGCCGCGTTTTGCTGCAAAGCCTGGTTGCTCTCCTGCAGCGAAGCCGTGTGTTGCTGCTGGGTCGACTGAATATCCTTCAAGGCAGCGACAACCGGATCCGGCTTTGGCACTGAAGCCTCTTGCCGCGGTAGCAGATCAGCCAGGCTGCTCAGGTTCAGCGATGGCAGGCCGGACGGCCATGTGTAGATCGCCGCCGCGCCGTTGATGGCCAGCGCACACACCGACAGCGCCATGACCGACGTGCGGCTGGAGCGCTTGATCGGTTCTGGAGCGTCCAAGCTTGCGGGTTCGTCGGCCGCGATGGCCGCAGCAAGTGCTGCAGGGTCGAGCTGTTCGACAAGGCCTTGCGTTTCGAAAGTCGTGGTCATGGCATTGACCCCAAATGAGCGAGCAACAGGAAGCCGTCGCCGGAACGTCCTCGCGACGGCTCCCTTACGCAGCACCCATCTACAACTGTCTAAAATTGTGGGCTTTTCAGCTTAATTCCACGTTAGCGGCCGCGGCCTGCCGCACGCCCCGCCACCCCGGCCGACTACGGGGGCGTGCGACAGACATGACACGCAGGCCGGTGCGAGAGCTCCTCCCGATCCCGGGAGGTCGCCGCGGTCCGAAGCGGATTTTCCGAATTTGGCAAACTACCCCTGTTTTGCCCGACGAGTCAACCGGCGTCTCCCCGGATGCAAGACCGCCGTGTGCCAAAAAGAAAGCGTTGCGCCAGCAGGACTTAGCTACTGTGCATGGGGTTGTTTTCGCGGTTTTGGTATCCCTGTCCCAAAAGCCGCGAGACAACCCGCTCAAAAAGTGTAGGATTCGACAAAACAGGGAGGAGCGGCATGTTTGAAATCAGCGGTTTCGACACGGCAGGAATCGTCAGCCTCAAGCGGCTGTCACTCACCGCCGCCCTCAAGAAGGCCAAGGAGCTTATCGCTGACGGGTGCTGGGGCGTTCAGGTGATTGGTCCAGGTGGCCAGGTCTACACCTCGTTCGAGGAGCAAGCCGCGTAGTCGCCGGCCTTCGGCATCAATCTTCGGCATCATTCGGAAAGCACCCGACCGATCGCGCGCCGCGCGCTCTGGCCGTTGCGGTGATCGACGTGAAAACCCCAGCGCCTGGTGGAGCGCTGGGGCGTTTTCAAAATATCAATTGGTGAAGCAATGAGGCTTTCGTAGCAGCGATCCCGACCATCGCTTGTGAACTGCTTCACACATCCTTCGATCTTTCCACACCTTGACGAGGCTCAACAGCCGCGCGCCGTGCCGTTGCCAATCAACTCGTTTGGGAGCACGCTCTCTCCAGGCGCGCAGACGCCACTCAGGGAGAAAGCCATGAAGGACACGGGCCTGGATCATCGCCACCGCGACAAGGATGGCGCGATCAGCAAGAAGCACGGCAATACGCTGGTCGGTACGTTGCGCAAGATCTACGGCAAGGGTTTTGCCGCCGGTTATCCGGATACGACTGAACTCAGCGAGGTCTTGCACCAGCTGAACGAGACATCGCTGAGCCAGTTGCGTCGCGATCACGACACCGGGCATCTCGGCCACAAGATCGACCACGTCCCGAAGTGACGGCCTCCCCTCGTCCCAACTTCAGGTAGTTGAAGTCAACTCCATCAGGTGCCGGCGTCCCTGCGCAGACAGGCTGCGCTGCCGGGTGTCTCGGCGAATTTGCCGTTTGAGCCCTCGCCGCCCGAGCGCTAGAATGAGCCTTTTACGGAGGCTCATTTGAAACAGTTCATTATCATCACCGCCCTTGCGCTCGCCGTGACGGCTCCCGCCCGCTCGCAGGCCCTCGTCGATCCCAACAAGGTCGCTCCCGAATATCGCGAGGCGGCCGAGAAGCGGCGGGCCGAGCAGATGCGGCAGCGCGAATGCGCGCTGAAGGCTGATCTCGAGAAGGTGCTGCCGAGGGATCGCACCGTCTATCTCAACCATTGCCTGGACACGATAGCGGTCAAGCAATAGGCGGCTGATGGAGCGGCTTGAACTCGCCGACGCGTTCAGGCTTTCTTCAGACATTTGGGATCACCTGATGATCCATTTCCATCAGTCATTGTCGATCGACCGCGCATGAGTTTCGTCCAGATTCAGTGCACGCGCTGCAAGACCGTGTTCCGCGACCGCGCGGGACGGTTGCAGGACGGCTATTCCAGGCAATGTCCGAGCTGCGAGGTGGTGCTGTTCTTCGCGGAGGATTCGCCGAACCCTCAGGTCAAGCAGGCCATGAAGCGCGCGCGCAAGGTTCGCAAGGAGCAGCGCGAAACCGAAATGGCCAGGATGTCCGCGCCGCAAACGCGCGCCAATTTTTCGCGGGCCCACACCGGACGGATACAGCTCTCGTCGGAGGACGGCGAGGACTAGCTCACCCGCGCTTCCGCGGAAACAGGCGGTCGCGGATATAGCGCGAGGTCGGCGTCAGGCGGATGCCGCGCGGCTTCTGCCAGACGGCGCGGTCGATCTCGTTCTTGTCGCCGATCGCGAGCCTGCCCTTGGCGCCCTTGGCGATGAAGATCGCGTCGCTCATCTTGCGGCCGGAGCGCTTGTTCCTGGTCGTCACTTCCTTCCAGAGGCTGATCCGGCCGAGCTTCAGCTTGGGCAGCTCTTCCTTGATCTCCCGCCGCAGGCAGTCCTTGTCGGACTCGCGCGCGCGCTTGCGGCCGCCCGGGAACATCCACAGGCCGTCCGACCGGCGTCTGACCAACAAGACCTTGCCGCGCTTGGCGGCAACCAGTTTGGAAGACTTCGCCATGTCCGCCGTAATCGAAAACCAGAATCGAGCCCATGGTAACTTGTCTAGTCGGATAGACAAGTTCCGTGGACCTTAAGGCCGTCAGGTCTGATCGAACCCGGCAGGCCGATCCCGCCGATCGAGCGGGCCGGATCAGCCCTCGCCCGTCGCTGTCCCCGCCCTCGACCCCGCCTCTGCCCGGTCCTCCGTCCTGATCCAGGCCATCATCATCTCCCAGGCCACCGACAGGATGATCGGGCCGATGAACAGGCCGACGATGCCGTGGGCGAGCGTGCCGCCGATCACGCCGACGAAGATGACGATGGTCGGCGTGGTCAGGCCACGCCCCATCACCAGCGGCTTCAACATGGTGTCGAGGAAGCCGACGACGACGAGAAACACGGTGAGCAGCAGCGCGGTGGTGACGTCCTTGGCGGTCCAGATCCAGATGATCACCGGCAGCAGCACCAGGAAGGCACCGATCTGCACGATCGAGAGCAGCAGCACGATGAAGGCGAGCAGGCCTGCGCTCGGCACCGCCGCAAGCTTGAAGCCGATGCCGGCGAGCAATGCCTGCACGATCGCGACGCCGATCACGCCTTGCGCCACGGCGCGGATGGTCGCGCCTGCGAGCCCGAGGAAATGCTCACTCTGTTCGGGCACGATGCGAAACAGGAAACCGCGGCCGGCCGCAACCAGCCTCGGTCCGTGCGGAAACAGGAAGCCGGCCACGAACACCGAGACCAGGAACTGGAGCGTGCCGACGCCGGCGTCACCCGCGAGCCCAAGCAACGGTCCCGCCAGCGGCTGGAGATACGGCGCCACCTCGCGCAGCACCGCGCGGATGTTGTTGTAGGCCTGCTCCCATAGATCGAATAGCCAGGGGCCAACGACCGGCCACGACTTCAGCTGCTCCGGCGCCGACTGAAGCGCGAGGTCGCCGGTGCCGAGCTGGTGCGCCAGTTCGCGCACGCCGTCCACTGCGCTGATGCCGAGCCAGGTCGCAGGACCGATGACGATGCCGAGCGTGATCAGGGTCAGGATCGCCGCTGCGGTCTTGGGCCGGCCGCCCAGGATCTTGGCGACCCAGCTGAAGGCCGGGTAGAACGCGACCGCGAGCACGCCGCTCCAGGCAAGGATCGGCACGAAGGGGCGGATGATCAGGAAGGTCCAGATGATCAGCAGGCCGAGCAGGCCGACGCGGATCACGAGCTGGATGATGTCCTCGCCCGTCAGGAGCTGACGCAGACTTTTCACGGGCACGGCTTTCCTTGCGGCATTGACGCGGGTGCCGGCACTTGCGCGGCCCAGCGTTATTGCCAGCCGCGCACCCGGCGTCAAGACGAGGCGGATCCGAGCCCGGAGCGGGCTCTGTCGCCGACGACTTGGCTAACGGTGATTAACCGGATTTCGGCCGACCGGTTTACGCCGTTGCAAAGGCGCGCACCTAGGCTTCCATCGAGGTCCCCCAAACCAGTTTCGGTGCAATGGCCAATACCATCTGGACGATCGAAGAATTCACCTGCCCGGGTTGCAGCATGAACTACACCGCGACAAGGGAGGAGCACGCCGAAGCGCATTCTGGCAGCTTCAAATGCAGCATCTGCAGCGGCGTGGTGCACACCTGGTCCGGCAAGCATCATTTCTTCGGCTGGGAAGCGGTGAAGACCAAGCCGCCCGTGTTCGGAAGGCGCTGGGCCGGAGCCGGATGGTAGACTGCTTCCAGCGGACCCAGACCAGCTACTCCCGTCAACGCTGCCTGCCCGAACTGCGGCTTCTGCTCCTCTGCGGCACCGGTTAACATCCGCGCCCCGCAACTGAAGCCGACACGCAATGACCTCACCCTTCGTTCCCCAGATCGCCCTTTACCGCACCTGGCTCGCCGAACAGCGCGGCCTTACCTTCGCCAGCTACGAGGAGATGCGGCAATGGTCGGTGCGCGATCTCGACGGGTTCTGGCGCAGCATCTGGGACTATTACGATCTGCAATCGCCAACGCCGTTTGCGGCCGTGATCACCGAGCGCAAGATGCCCGGCGCGGTCTGGTTTCCCGGCGCCCAGGTCAACTATGCACGCCAAGTGTTCCGCCATGTGGATGCGGCTGACGCCGCCGGCCTGCCCGCGATCGTCAGCTGCGGCGAGGACGGCAGGCTTTGCGAGACGAGCTGGCCGGAGCTGCGGCGCAAGGCGGCTGCCCTCGCGCTGCATCTGAAAGAAAAAGGCATCAAGCCCGGCGACCGCGTCGCGGCCTATCTGCCCAACATCCCCGAGACCATCATCGCATTCCTGGCGAGCGCCAGCATCGGCGCGATCTGGAGCGTGTGCGCGCCCGATATGGCCGCGCCCGCCGTGATCGACCGCTTCAAGCAGATCGAACCGAAAGTGCTGATCGCCTGCGACGCCGTCACCTATGCCGGACGCCGGCACGATCGCAAAGACGTCCTCGCCGAGCTGCGGCGATCGCTGCCGACCGTCGAGCACGTCATCCTGCACAGCGAAGCCCCCGCGCCCGCAGCGGCGGACGCCCTGCTCTCCGACATTACCGCAACAACGGGCGCCGCGATCGACGCGTTCGAGCCAGCGTGGCTGCCGTTCGATCATCCGCTCTGGATCGTCTATTCCAGCGGCACCACCGGCCTGCCGAAGCCGATCGTGCACGGCCATGGCGGCATCGTCATCGTGGTGCTGGCGCTGCTGGGATTGCATAACGATCTCGGCTGCTCCTACCACGAGAACTCGTTCGGCGAGCGCTATCACTGGTACTCTTCGACCGGCTGGATCATGTGGAACAGCCAGGTGGGCGGCCTGCTCAGCGGCACCACCTGCTGCATCTTCGACGGCAGCCCCGGCGGCGCCAGGGACAAGCCGGACTGGACCACGCTGTGGCGCTTCGTCGCGCAGTCGAAAGCGACCTTCTTCGGTGCGGGCGCCGCGTTCTTCGCCAACTGCGCCAAGGCCGAGATCGACCTCACCGCCGCCGGTGATCTCTCACAGCTTCGATGTCTCGGCTCGACCGGCTCTCCGCTGAGCGCCGACACGCAAGCCTGGTTCAACGACCGCTTCGCGGCGCTTTCGAAGACCAACGGCAGCAAGGCGCAGGCCGATATCTGGTGGGCTAATATCTCCGGCGGCACCGATTTCGCCGGCGCCTTCATTGGGGGAAATCGCGAACTGCCGCAGACGCCGGGCGCGATGCAGTGCCGTCTGCTGGGCGCCGCCGTGGAAGCCTTCGACGAACAGGGCCGCGCCGTCATCGGCGAGGTCGGCGAGCTCGTCTGCACCGAGCCGATGCCGTCGATGCCGCTCTATTTCTGGAACGACAAGGGCGATGCGCGCTATCGCGCGAGCTATTTCGAGACCTATCCGGACAATTTCGACGGCAGCGGCCGCGGGCCGGTGTGGCGGCATGGCGATTGGCTCAAGGTCGATCCCGACGGCTCCTGCATCATCTATGGCCGCAGCGATGCCACCATCAACCGGCATGGCCTGCGCATGGGCACCAGCGAACTCTACTCCGCGATCGAGGCCTTGCCGGAGGTGCTGGATTCCCTCGTCGTCGATCTCGAATATCTCGGCCGTGACAGCTACATGCCGTTGTTCGTGGTGCTGCGCGAAGGCGTCGCCTTCGACGGCGCAATGCAGGCGAGGATCAACAAGGCGATCGAGGCCGGCCTCTCCCGCCGTTTCCTGCCCAACGAGATTTTTGCGGTCGCCGAGATTCCGCGCACGCTCTCGGGCAAGAAGCAGGAGCTGCCGATCAAGAAGCTGCTGCTCGGCCAGCCCGTCGAGAAGGTCATCAACCGGGAGGCGATGGCCAATCCCGCCTGCCTCGACTGGTACCTTGCCTTTGCACGCGACTATCTGGCGCGGAGCGAGACTTGAGGGAGATCGCCCCAATTGCGCCGATGCCGTTTGGACTCCGTTCACCGATCGCCGCTAGAGCAGGATGGATCTTCCGAAAACGAACGCGCGCCATGGCCGACCTGAACGCCGTCCTCACCAAGCTCAACGACCGTCTGCTCCGCCTCGAGGGCGAGCTGTTCGTGCTGCGCTCGCTGGCCCGCGCGACGCTGACGGCGGGCGATGACCACGCGGCGCGAATGCGCAAGCTGGTCGAGGCCGCAAAGGTCGCGCTCGACGACGAGGCCACCCGCCCCCTCGACAAGCCGACGCGCAAATATGTCGATGCGGCGACCGCGCTGGTGGAGGAATTGCTGGTCGAGCCGACCCAGGCACGGCCGTTGTTCACCGTCATCGACGGCGGCCGGCGCGACTGAGGGTCAAACTGGCCGGCTATTGTCCGTCGCAGCGATATCGTCTGACTTGAGCCGGCTGAGGCCGGCTTCGATGATCGCGATCTCCTCGTCGATCTGGCCGATCGGCAGGCTGAAGTCGTAGCCGGACCTGCTCTTCAGATCGACCGCAAGCCGCTGTCTGTGCATCATCAGTTCGTCGAGGCCGCGCCGGTTCTTCAGCCGGACATAGACGTCGACGATCTGCTCAATCGCGCTCGGCATGAAATAGGTCCCGGCGAAAAAGCCCGCACGGCGCACCCACGCCGGCGGGACAATCTCGGTGTCGCGGTACGCAATACAAATCCGCGACGGATTCGTCGATACGCCAAGCTGGTTGAGATCATGTTACCGTCAGATGATTTCGTGATGGCCGTGCATGAAAAAGCCGCTGGCGATTCCGCCAGCGGCCAAATCCGGGTTCGAAAACGGATGCGGGTTGAAATGTCGCCAGCCCCGGTGGGTCCACCTTCTAACGCCAAATCCTGGATCTCTCTGTTAAGAACGAAACACAGGAACCTAATCCAAAACGCAGAAATATTTCCGCGGCAGCCTGCGGTAGGCGCTGTAGCGGTAATGCGGCCGGTATGCGTAGCCCCGATAGAGTGCCGGCGGCTCCTGGCCGTAATAGGCGCCGTGATAGAAATTGATGACCGGCCCTTCCGCGCAGCGATAAGTGTCCCAGGTCGGGCCGATGAAGGGCGCCACACCAACCTCAGGCGGAACCACCGGATAGGGCTGTCCTCCGGCGCGCGCCGGAGGGGTTGCGACCAGGGCCGCGAGAAGGACAAACCACGCGCTTCGCATGCGTTCGCTCCGAGCCGATGCCATGCGCGCATGGAAGCACCGGACCGGCCGACGCCGCAATCGCGGAATTCATTGCGCAGCTTGCTCGGTGCATTGTTGATAACCGGCGCAAACGCGGTGCGGGTGGTGACAGGACGTCCGGACGTGTTATCGGGAGATGACGCAGTTGCGAGACGGATCGGACACCCATGCGCATTACCCTCGTCGGCTCCCGCCATTTCGGCGTGACCACCCTGAACATGCTCCGGGAGCACGGTGTCTCGATCGTGCGGGTCGTGGTGGCTGACCCCGAGGATCGTCTCGCCGCGACAGCCAAGGGGGCGGGCATCGACGTCGTGGTCCAAGCCAATCCCAAGCTGGTGGTGGCCTCCGAGATCGCCCCCGACACCGATCTGATCGTCACCGCGCACAGCCACGCCCGGATCGGCAAGGACGCGCTCGAGGCCGCGAAGCTGGGCGGGATCGGCTATCATCCCTCGCTGCTGCCGCGTCACCGCGGCAAGGCGGCCGTGGAATGGACCATCAAGGAAGGCGATCCGATCGCCGGCGGCACGATCTACCACCTCGCCGACCGCATGGACGCCGGCGCCATCGCGGCCCAGGAGTGGTGCTTCGTCAAGAAGGGCGAGACGGCGCGGGAGCTGTGGGAGCGCGCGCTGGCCCCGCTCGGGCTCAAATTGCTGGCCGACGTGATTGATTACGCCAAGGTCCACAAGGCGCTGCCGTCCAAGACTCAGGACGAGCAGTTCGCGACCTCGGCGCCAAGCCTTTCCTGAGGCCCCTTTCCTAAGCCCCTTTCCTGAGTCGCTGTCCCGACGTTTACCCTTAACGTGAAGGGGCGTTGATTCTGCTTCGAAAATTGCAGCCGGAAACCCAAATAAACCATTGTTCCCACAGGAACAATTTTCGATTTGGCACCGCACCAAATTTCCGTCACATTTGGCCCGAATAAGGGTCAGCATATCAGACAAATTCAAGGACGGATTTTATGCGTTTTGCTCGCATTGCGGCGTTCTGTGCCGCTTCAGTTATCACCCTCGCCGCGCCCGCTTTCGCCCAGACTCCCTATGACGGCAACTGGCAGGTCACCATCGTCACCAAGAGCGGTTCCTGCGAGCCGACCGCAAGCTCCTTGCTGACGGTTGCCGACGGCAAGATCACCGCGCCCGGCGCTAACGTTTCCGGCACCATCGGCAGCGGGGGACTTGTGAAAGTTTCGATCAATGGTGCATATGCCAACGGTCAACTCAGCGGCAACGCCGGATCGGGGAAGTGGAATGGAGCATCTGCAGGCATACCGTGCAGCGGGCGGTGGGAAGCATCGCGCCAATAGAAAAATCGTGACGAGCGGTCTGGGCCGGCGGCTGCTGATCGCGGCCACCGTTATGTTTGCGGCCGGAATAGCCAACTCCGAGAGCAAGGCCCAGTCCGGCCCGTTCGCCGCGCTCGCAGGCAGCTGGAGCGGCTCAGGCACGGTCACCCTGGATGACGGCTCGACCGAGCGGATCCGCTGCCGGGCCAAATACGCTCCGATCGGACCGACCATGGAGTTGTCTCTGACCTGCGCCAGCGACGCCTACAAGTTCAACCTCGGCGCCAACGTCAAGGCCGAAGGCAGCGCCATCGCGGGCAGCTGGTCCGAGGCCAGCCGCAATATCAGCGGCGCCCTTTCGGGTCGTGGCGCCGGCGGAAACTATGAGCTGCTCGCCTCCACCGCCGGCTTCAACGCCAACATCTCGCTGAAGACGTCCGGCAACAAGCAGAACGTCACGATGCGCGCCGACAGCCAGTTCCGCGGCGCCAACATCTCGCTGTCGCGCTAAACCGGTACGAGTAGATTGACAATCGACCCGGCGATCTCGCCGGGTCGATTTTTTATGTGCCCGGCACGAACGCCGTGACCTCGATCTCGACCTTGGCCCGGTCGTCCACCAGACCGCCGATGTAGAGCAAGGTCGAGGGCGGGAAATTGCGCCCCAGCGTTTCCTTCCAGGCCGCGCCGATGCCGGCCCCGGCGGCCTCATATTCGCTGCGGCTGGTCAGGTACCAGGTCAGGCGGACGATGTGCTCGGGGCCGGCGCCGGCCTCGCCCAGGAGCTTGATGATCCGCTTCAGCGCGGTCCCGACCTGCGCTGCCATGTCAGGCGCGTAATCGCCGGTCTCGTCGCCGCCGGTCTGGCCGGCCAGCACCACCCAGCGGCCCGGCCCCTCGACCGCGACGCCATGGGAAAAGCCGCGCGGTTTTTTCCACTCGGCCGGCTGCAAGATGTCCATGCGCGAAGATCTCCCGATTGTTCTCGTTGTTCACTGATGCCTTAGCACGCCGCCCCGCATCGCTGTACCGGCAGATTTGGCCGTTGCAAACGGCGACGATGTCGCCGATACCGGCCCTCCCTCAGAACCCTCGCCTCCCACACTTGTGCCGATGAACACCACACCGTCCAAGACGATGGCTGCCCTGTGGATGGCGGGCTGGCTGTCGCTGATGTTGGTCATGGCGGTCGCCGGGCGCGAGACCACGCGCGAGCTTAACGTCTTCGAGATCATGGAAGTGCGCTCGGTGATCGGGTTCGCGCTTCTGCTGCCGATCATCTACCAGTCCGGTGGCTTCAAGGCGGTCGCGACCAAGCGCCTGCCCCAGCACCTCGCGCGCAATGGAGTGCATTATTTCGCACAGCTCGGCTGGTTCTACGCACTGACGCTGATCGGGATCGGCCAGGTCGTCGCGATCGAATTCACCATGCCGATCTGGACGGCACTGCTGGCCGCAACATTCCTTTCCGAACGCATGACTGTCTGGAAGATCGCCGCGATCGTGCTCGGTATCGTCGGCGTGGTCATGATCGTGCGGCCCGCCACCGGCGAGATCAATCCGGGCCAGCTGATCGCGCTGGGAGCCGCGATCGGCTTCAGCATCTCCATGATATTGGCGAAATCACTGACCCGGACCGAGAGCGCATTGTCGATCCTGTTCTGGATGATCGTCGTGCAGATGGTCGTGGGTCTGCTCCCGACGCTCTATGTCTGGACCTGGCCGTCAGCCTCTCTGTGGGGTTGGCTGTTCGTTATCGGGGTCTGCGGCACATTCTCGCACTATTGCCTCGCCAGCGCGCTCCGGTACGCGGATGCGACCATCGTGGTGCCGATGGACTTTCTGCGGGTTCCGCTCACGGCCACCGTCGGCTGGCTGCTCTATTCCGAGCGGCTCGACTCCTGGACCGTGCTCGGCGCGGCGCTGATCCTCTGCGGCAATCTCCTGAACTTGAAGCCGGCTTCGCCGGTTCCCGCCCGCGCACGCTGAACCTCGCGCCGCTTCGTGCGACAAAACCAAGTGGCCGTGTGATTTAGATCACGTTGGAAGGGTATTCCATCGTGCACATTCTGCCACACAGCAGCGGGTTGAACGCGACGAACTGCCGTTTTGGTGGCGTTAAGGCGGGCACTTCATGTAAGTTCGTTGCCAATCTGTTGCTGCCTGCAATTTCGATTCTGTTGGGGATTCCAGATGCGCACTCTCACCCTCCTCGCGTCGCTGATGTGCATGGTACTGTCGGTCAGTGCCGCGAAGGCCGACCGCCGTGTTGCTTTCGTCGTCGGCAACGGCACCTACAAGAACGTCGCACAATTGCCGAACCCGCCGATCGACGCCAAGGCGATGGCGGCAACGCTGCGCAATGTCGGCTTCGAGGTGATCGAAGGTTCGAACCTCTCGCGCGACCAGATGACGGAGAAGCTGCTGGACTTCGGCCGCAAGGCGCAAGGCTCCGATGTCGCAGTGTTCTATTATGCCGGTCACGGCATCGCGGTCGGCGGCTCCAACTATCTTCTGCCTGTCGACGCCGACATCAAGTCGGAGATGGACGTCAAGCTCGGTGCCGCCATCAACATCGATCTGACGCTCGAGCAGACCATGGGCGACGCCAAGGTCAAGCTGGTCTTCCTTGACGCCTGCCGCGACAATCCGTTCGCCGCCAAGATCAAGTCGAACTCCGCGACGCGCAGCGTCAACGTGCAGAGCGGTCTTGCCGAGATGAAATCCGGCGAAGGCACGCTGATCGCGTTCGCCACCGGCCCGGGCCAGACCGCGCTCGATGGCCAGGAGGGCAACAACAGCCCGTTCACCCGTGCGCTGATCGACAACATCACCAAACCTGGCATCGAGATCCAGCAGGCGATGACGTCGGTCCGCGCTCAGGTCAACGAGGAGACCCACAAGGGTCAGCTGCCCTGGGGCCACACCAATCTGATCGGCGCGGTCTATCTCAACCAGGCTCCGACGACCCAGGTCGCCAATGCGGCACCGACGGCTGCTGGCGTCGTGCCCGCGGCAACAGGCGGCAATTCGGACGGTGTCGAGCTCGAATATTGGCGCTCGGTCAAGGAGAGCAACAAATCGGAAGAGCTCAACGCCTACCTCTCCGCCTACCCCAACGGCCAGTTCAAGGCGCTCGCGCTGGCACGCCTCGCGGCCATCAAGAGCGGCCCCTCGACTGCGACGCGTACCCTCACCGCTGGCGTCGATCCCGCGACCTTCACCGAAGAGGCCACCCAGCTTACCGAGGATCAGATCGGCCTCGACAAGAACCAACGCCGCGACGTTCAGCGTCGCCTGGGCGGGCTCGGCTTCGACAACAAACAAACAGGCGTGTTCGGCGACGAGACCCGGTCGGTGCTCAAGCGTTGGCAGGCGGCGCGCGGCTATCCCGCGTCAGGTTATCTGAACAAGCTCCAGCACAAGGCTTTGCTTTCGGAGATCGTGGCCGCCCCGCCGACCGCGAGCGACAACAGCCAGAAGGCAGCCCGCCGGGCCGCGGCCCCCGCCGCCGGCAGCGCGCCCGCACCCGCTCCTCATCGCAGCGGCGGCGGCGATCCTGCCGGAGCAGCCTTCGTCGGCGGTGTCGTCGGCGGCATGATGGGCGGCATGTTCCGCCGCTGAGGCGAGGCCAATCGCAAATACAAAAGCCCGGCTCGCGCCGGGCTTTTTCGTTGCGAGTCCCTCAGCCTTTGGTGCCTACTTTCCCGCGGCCTTCCGCAGCGCCTCGTTGATGCGGTCCTGCCAGCCCGGCCCGCCGGATTGGAAATGCTCCAGCACGTCCTGGTCAATCCGCAGCGTGACCTGCTCCTTGACCCCCGGCGCCACGTTCTGCTTTGGCGGCGCTGCGGCGACCTTCGCCGTCACCTTCTTGAACGCCGCCTCGGCCTCCGTCCTGGCGTCGCCCAACGTCCGCGGCCGCCTCGGTGGTTGATCCGCCATGTCCTAGATTCCCTCAAACAGAGCCGTCGAAAGATACCGCTCGGAGAAGGACGGCACTATAGCCAGGATGGTCTTTCCCGCAGCTTCCGGCCGCTTGCCGATCTCGAAGGCCGCGGCGATCGCGGCACCCGAGGAGATGCCGCCCGGAATGCCCTCATGCCGCGCCAGCGCCCGCGAGGTCTCAATCGCCGTCGTCGAGTTGATCTTCACGATCTCGTCGATCACCGAGCGATCGAGGATGTCAGGCACGAAGCCCGCACCGATGCCCTGGATCTTGTGCGGCGTATGCTGGCCGCCCGACAGCACCGGACTCTCCTCCGGCTCGACCGCGACGACGCGCAGCGAGGGCTTGCGCGGCTTCAGCACCTGGCCGACGCCGGTGATGGTGCCGCCGGTGCCGACGCCGGCGACGAAGAAGTCGACGTTGCCGCCGGTGTCGTTCCAGATCTCCTCCGCGGTGGTGCGGCGGTGCACCTCGGGATTGGCGAGATTCTTGAACTGCTGCGGCATCACCGAATTCGGCGTCGTCTTCAACAGCTCTTCGGCCGTCGCGATCGCGCCCTTCATGCCTTGCGCGGCCGGTGTCAGCACCAGCTCCGCGCCGAGAAAGGCCAGCATCTTGCGGCGTTCGATCGACATCGACTCCGGCATGACCAGCTTGAGCCGATAGCCGCGCGACGCGGCGACGAAGGCCAGCGCGATGCCGGTATTGCCGGAGGTTGGTTCGATCAGCACGGTGTCGGGCTTGACGATGCCGGCCTTCTCCATGGCGATGATCATGGCCGCGCCGATGCGATCCTTCACGCTTGCGGCGGGATTGAAATATTCAAGCTTTGCCAAAATGGTCGCGTTCACGCCGTGCATGCCAGGAAGCCGGCGCAAGCGCACGATCGGCGTGTCGCCAAAAGCATCGACGATCGAGTCATAGATCCGGCCGCGGCCGGGTTGGTGCGCTGCACCCGTGGTGGACGACGCGTCCATGATCAACTCCCTGTGGCGACGATTTGCGCTTCTGTTGCAGCTCTTGCGCAGTTAGAGACAGCCTGCGGCGACACGCAAGCGAGATTGCGGCACATGTTAAATACGCTGCATCGCAAAATCGCGTGAGCTGCAATTATCAGAAAACCAACGCATTTGTGTTGCGACCTCGTCAACTGATTCTGCTTATGTTAGACTTAGGTCTCAAAGCTGGGAGGTCACCACGATGTCAGCAGTCGCTGAAGTGTTGTCGACCGTCGCACCGAACCGCGCTCCGCGTTGCAGTGAGTTGCCGACCTGTCCCGTCTGCGCCGACTCCATGGTCGCCGCCGAAGGTTCTGCGTATCTGTCGGAACACGTGATCAGCTATCTCTGGACCTGCGACAATTGCGGCTACGGCTTCGTGACCAAGCACTCCGTCAAGCAGCGTTTCCTCTGCAATTGACCTAGCGCGGGGCGATGTCGCCCCTCGCCCAGTCCTCGCGCGTGCGCCGATAGAACTCCTCGAACGTGCCCTGTGCGACCGCGTCCCTGATGCCCTGCATCAGGAACTGGTAGTACGCGATATTGATCTCGGACAGCAGCATCGCGCCCAGCGTCTCGCCCGCCTTGACGAGGTGGTGCAAATAGGCGCGCGCGTAGGTGCGCGCCGACGGCCAGGTGCTCTCTTCGTCGAGCGGACGCGGATCGTCGGCGTGGCGGGCGTTGCGCAAATTGACCTGGCCGAAGCGTGTGAAGGCAACGCCATGCCGGCCATTGCGGGTGGGCATCACGCAATCGAACATGTCGATGCCGCGCTTGACGGCCTCGAGGATGTCGTCGGGCGTGCCGACGCCCATCAGATAACGCGGCCGCTCTCTTGGCAGCAGCGGCGCTGTCTCGTCGATCATCGCCAGCATCACCGCCTGCGGCTCACCGACGGCAAGGCCGCCGATCGCATAACCATGGAAACCGATCTCGACGAGGCCTTGCGCGCTGGCATGGCGAAGCTGGGGTATGTCGCCGCCCTGCACGATGCCGAACAGCATGTAGCCATCGGGCGCGCTCTCGAAGGCGCGCTTGCTTCGCTCGGCCCAGCGCAGCGACAATTGCATTGCGCGGTCGATGTCGGCGCGCTCGGCGGGCAGCCGCACGCATTCGTCCATCTGCATGGCGATGTCGGATCCGAGCAAACGCTGCACTTCGATCGAGCGCTCCGGCGACAGCTCGACCTTGGCGCCGTCGATATGCGAACGGAACGTCACGGCCTGCTCGCTGACCTTGCGCAAATCCGCCAGCGACATCACCTGGAAGCCGCCGGAATCCGTCAGCATCGGCCCGTTCCAGCCGGTGAATGTCTGCAGGCCGCCAAGTGCCGCGATCCGCTCGGCGCCGGGACGCAGCATCAGATGATAGGTGTTGCCGAGCACGATGTCGGCGCCGGCCTCACGCACCTCGCGCCAGTGCATCCCCTTCATGGCGCCGGCGGTGCCGACCGGCATGAAGGCGGGCGTGCGCACCACGCCGTGCGGGGTGGTCAGGCGCCCGGTGCGCGCGGCGCCATCGGTGGCGAGCAGTTCGAAATGATTGGGCAGACCGGTGTCAGGACGATTCATGACGGTGCTTATTGCGTGTCGGAGCAGGCCGATCAACCCGCTCAGGCGATGCTTCGGTCGGCTTATGCATCAGACTGGGACAACGACACCGATATCGGGGACACGGCATTGTGCGCCGGCGGCGCTTGTTAAACAAAACGACACAGTGTAGTTTTACCTTGGGGCTGGACGAGATGCCGCGGCGATGTTGCCGGCGGCGGTAGATGCGTGATCGCCAGCCACCGACAATGCCCTTCCCTTTAAATTCGACTGACACGTCCGGCCGTTCGCATGGCTGGGCAAGGCAGACCGGCGCCCGCCTGTTCGGATTGCTGGTCCTGACGTGTAGCCTTGCGCTTAGCGCCTGCACGTCCCTGCCCCGCACACCCTATACGGCCGCCGAAGCCAGCACATCGCGCGTGCTCGATATCGACGGGCTCCGGCGCTACGCCGACGAACCCATCACGAAATTCAGCTTCGAGAAGGACACCAGCACCGCGACCAAGTCCTACCTGGCGCTGTCAGGCGGCGGCGCCGATGGCGCCTACGGCGTCGGCGTGCTGAACGGCTGGACCGCGGCCAGAACCCGCCCCACCTTCTCGGTCGTCTCGGGCGTGAGCACCGGCGGCCTGATTGCGCCCTTTGCGTTTCTCGGCTCGCGATATGACGACACGCTGAAGGAGGTCTACACCAGCGGTGTCGCGGAGAGCCTGTTGAGCGATCCCAGCATCATGCGCGTGCTGTTCGGATCCGGCCTGTTCGGCAACACGCGGCTGCGCGAGCTCGTCGCTCGCTATGTCGGGCCGGAGATCATGGCGCAGGTCGCGCGTGAAAACGCCAAGGGCCGAAGGCTGCTGGTGGTGACGACCGATCTCGACACCCAGCGCACCGCGATCTGGGACATGGGCAGGATCGCCGCGGTCGGCACGCCCGAGGCGCTCAAGCTGTTTCGCGACGTGATGGCGGCCTCCGCCAGCATCCCGCTGGTGTTTCCGCCGATCATGATCGACGCCGAAGGCGAGGGCCGCAGGTTTCAGGAGATGCATGTCGACGGCGGCGTGACGGCCCCGGTGCTGACACTGCCGGAAGCCCTGCTTTTCCAGGGCAGTCGCCTTCCCGGCCCTGCGAAGCTGGACATCTACATCCTCGTCAACAAGAAGATCGAACGCAATTTCGAGCTCGTCTCCAACAGCACCATCGACGTTGCCTCACGCAGCCTGTCGTCGATCACCCAGTCGCAGACCCGCTCGATCATCTTCTCGACCTATGATTTTGCCAGGCGCAACCGTCTGGGCTTCCATCTCTCCTACATCGCGCGCGACTATCCGGCCGCCCCCTCGGAAGGGTTCGACACCGCCTATATGCGGGCGCTGTATCAGTACGGATATGAGAAGGCGGCTTCTGGCCAGGCCTGGACTTCCACGCTTCCGTAAGCGCTCGCTGAGGAACAGGGCCGTGCCGAGACGGTTGACGATGCGGCCCATTCGGCCAGATTAGCCATGACGCACCTGTTGCTGCGCGTTATAGAGCAATGACTGATGTCACGACCGCGCAGGAATCATTGGGCATGGGATTGACTGCGACCAAGACAAGACCGGCAGCTCAGCGGCGCGAGGTGCCGAAATCGCGCGGCGGCCGGCCGACGAAAAGCGCCGCGATCGAGCGCGATCAGCGGCTGATCGAGGTCGCCACCCGCCTGTTCCTGGATCGCGGCTTTGACGCGACTTCGCTCGATGCGGTCGCGGAAGCCGCGCGCGTGAGCAAGCCCACCGTCTATGCCCGTTACGGCGACAAGCGCGGATTGTTCGCCGCCGTGCTGCGGCGCGAGATCGCGCGATGGCTTGCACCGCTATCCGCGGCCGCCGAGACGCAGCTCGGCAGCGCCTCGGATATCTCGGTCGAACAGCGGCTGGTCGAGATCGGGCGCGAGATGCTGACATTCACCTGCGGTCCCGATGCCGTCGCCTTCAGCCGCATGATGACGTCGCAAGCCATCAACTTCCCCGAGATCGCCAAGCTCGGCAAGGAGGAAGGCTGGCTCAAGGCCGTCGCCACCACGGCACGCTTCTTCGACCATCTGGTGGCGCAAGGCGAGCTCGATATGGAAGACACCACGATCGCAGCCGAGGTGTTTCTCGACGTCGTCGTGGGGCACACCCACCGCATGGCGACGTTCGGAACGACGCTCGAGCTGAAAGACGCCGAAAAGCGCATGCGGGTTACGATCAAGCTGTTCCTGGCCGGAGCGCTAGGCCCCCCGGACCGCCTCCATGACGCTGCCAAGACCACGCGGCGGCGGCGCCCATCCCGCTGACAATTCCGTGAGATTGCGATCTTTCCAGAGGGATCGCACGCCCACGCCGTTGACCGAAACAAAACGATACGGTATGGTTTAATTATAGGGCGATGCGGGTCGCTTTTTCACCAGCCCCAAAGAGGTCCGCACCGCCTCGATCGCCGCGGCGGTACCACCGTCACGACGCTCAGCGGCCGACCGATGCCCAAGGTCGGCCGCAAATTCTTTACGATCATCCGGCACACTCGCTGGCCGAGGGTTTCGAGCATGACGACAGCCAAACGACGGATCTCGGGATTGCTCGCGATCGCCCTATCCGCACTCCTCCTCGCAGCGCCGGCGCGGGCGATCGTGAGCACGGGCACGTCGACCGCCCTTCACAGCGACACAGATGGTGACGCCGAGGCCGACCGCCAGACGGTCAGTCGCGAGATCGAGCGCTTCCGCAGCTCGTCAATCTCGATCAACCAGGCCATGGCGATTGCGGAAGCCCGTCACGCCGGTGCCACCACGGCGGATGTGAGTTTCGACGGAGCCTCCGGCGTGCCGGTCTACCGGGTGAAGACCCTGCACAACGACCGGATCTGGCGCCACACCATCAATGCCGCGACCGGCGAGCTCGTCGGCGGGGAAGCCGCCCTCCCTCTCGCCGAGCTCGACCTCGACGACCGCAGCAACCTCGCAGCGCTCGGCGCCATCAAGCACCGACTTGCGGATGCCGTGCACATCGCCGAACGCGCGGCCTCCGGCAAGGCGATCAGCGGCGGGCTGGTGCGCGAACGCGGCCGGCTGAATTTCGCGATCGTCGTCATCAGTGGCGACAACCTCAAGGAGGTCATCCTCGAACCGCCGGGCGCCCGGACCAAATAGCGGCGGCCCCCTCCCGCCGAAAAGCCATTGACGGGCGCAAAACTCTCCCGCATAAGCTCCCGCCATGTTCACGACCACCAAACGCGCGACTAAAACCACCACGGCCTTCGGGGCCCGGGGAGGCGTGCGCGTGTAGTCGTCGACTAGAACGCAATCCACTCTACCGAAGCCCCGCCCTCGTTGGTCCGGGGCTTTTTTGTTGTCTGAATTCTCAAATCAATGGAGGACACAGTGAGTAACGATCCCGTCGTCGCGATTGTCGGCGTCACCGGTGCGGTGGGCGCCGAATTCATCGTCACCATGGACAAGCGCGGCTTTCGCGTCGGCAAGCTCAAGGCGCTCGCCAGCGCCCGCTCAGCCGGCAAGACGGTGTCGTTCCGTGGGCAAGACGTCGTCATCGAGGAGCTGACCGAACGCGCCTTCGAAGGCGTCGACATCGCCCTGTTCTCCGCCGGCGGCAGCATCTCCAAGAAGTACGCGCCGATCGCCGTCAAGGCCGGTGCCGTCGTCGTCGACAACTCCTCCGCCTTCCGCATGGACCCGAACGTGCCGCTGGTCATCCCCGAGATCAACGCGAACCGCATCCGCGACCACAAGGGTATCATCGCCAACCCGAACTGCGCCGCCATCACGGCGTTGGTGCCGCTGTGGCCGATCCATCAGACCAACCGCATCAGGCGCGTGATCATCTCGACCTACCAGGCGGCCTCCGGCGCCGGCGCAGCCGCAATGGACGAGTTGGTCGAGTCCACCCGCGCCAACCTCAACGGACAGGTTTATACGCCGAAGGTGATGCCGCATCCCTACGCCTTCAACCTCTTCAACCACAACACGGCGATCGACCCAGACACCGGCTACAACGACGAAGAGACCAAGGTCATCAACGAAACCCGCAAGATCTTCGAGGACGACAAGATCGCGATCGGCGTCACCTGCGTGCGCGTGCCGGTGCTGCGGGCTCATTGCGAGGCCATCACCTTCGAATGCGAGAAGCCGATCAGCGAGGCTCAGGTCCGCGCCATCATGGCGCGAGCGCCGGGCGTCAAGATCGTCGACGACCGCGCCAGGAACTACTTCCCGATGCCGATCGACGCCTCGGGCCAGGACGACGTCCTGGTCGGTCGCATCCGCAAGGACCTCAGCGACCCCTCCGGGCATTCGATCTCGATGTTCGTGGCGGCGGACCAGCTGTTGAAGGGCGCCGCGCTCAACGCGGTACAGATCGCGGAGCTTCTGCCGCAGCGGGTGATGGCGTAACGGAAAAGGTGCGTAGGGTGGGTTAGCGAAGCGTAACCCACCACGGTCTCCATCCGCAGAAACAGAAGTGGTGGGTTACGCCTTACGGCTAACCCACCCTACCGCTCCGCCCGAAACAACAAACACGCATCGCCATACGAATAGAACCGATAGCCGGTCGCGATCGCATGCGCATAGGCCTGCTGCATCGTCTCCAGCCCGGAGAATGCCGACACCAGCATGAACAGTGTCGATTTCGGCAAATGGAAATTGGTCAGCAGAACATCGACGGCGCGGAAGCGGTAGCCGGGGGTGATGAAGATCGACGTCTCGGCGGCGAACGGCTCAATGGTGCCGCCTTCGCTGGCTGCGCTTTCAAGCAGACGCAACGACGTGGTGCCAACCGCGATGATACGGCCGCCGGTCTTGCGCGCGGTGTTGAGCCGTTCCGCCGTCTCGGCCGAGAGCGTGCCCCACTCGGCATGCATCTTGTGGCCTTTGGTGTCGTCCACCTTCACCGGCAGGAAGGTCCCTGCCCCGACATGCAGCGTGACGCGATTGACGCCGACGCCGCGCGCGTGCAGCGCCTGCTCCAGCGCGGGCGTGAAATGCAGGCCGGCTGTCGGCGCGGCAACGGCGCCTTCGTTCGCCGCGAACATGGTCTGGTAGTCGGCGAGATCCTGATCGTCAGGCGTGCGTTTCGAGGCGATGTAGGGCGGCAGCGGCGGGCTGCCGAGATCGGCGATGGCCTGATCCAGTGTCGGACCGTGGAACGAAAATGACAGCGTCACCTCGCCTTCGACGCCCTTGGCCTCGACCTCGGCGTCGAGATGGCCGAGCAGGCAGACCTTGCCCTCGTTGCCGAAGCGGATGCGGTCGCCGGCCGTGAGTTTTTTGGCGGGCTTCACCAGCGCCTGCCAGCGCGAGCCATCGAGGCGCTTGATCAGCGTTGCCTCGATCTTCGGCTCGGTCTCGCGGCCGATGCGGCGGCCTTTCAATTGCGCCGCGATCACCTTGGTGTCGTTGACGACGAGCTGGTCGCCCGGCTTCAGCCATTGCGGCAGATCGGCGATGATTTGGTCGCGCAACGTGCCGCGATCGACAACCAGCATCTTCGCGGAGTCGCGCGGGCTCGCCGGGCGCAATGCGATGCGCTCGGCGGGCAGGTCGAAATCGAAGAGGTCGGTGCGCATAGAACCTAGGTTGGATAGTCTTCAGCCATTAGGCGATTCTGGCGGCTTTCCCGCATCAGCCGGGAAAGTCCGTGCGAACGAATGCAGACGATTTAGGCTCGCGTTCGAAGGCAGAGAAAGCAGGCGACTCCAGAAGCGGGATGATATCTGGATCGTAATTGGCGATTGTGTTCACATCGTAGATCTCGAAATTATTCGGATCATCGGCGAAGTCCTGGCTCTCCTCGCCTGAAAAGAAGCGCCAGCCGCTGTCAGAGGTATTGTCGGGCGCCTCCCGATACATGAAACCGACGCGCTGACCACCGACCGTAATCCGATCGGAGGCCAAGCACGCACCCTTTTCCGGGGCGAGCGGTCTTATGTCCTGAGGCGCGATCACAAATTGCTTTGTTGTCAAGCAAGACCTCCGTCAGCCAGTCACTCCTCATCCTGAGGGGCGCGGGACGCGCGTCTCGAAGGATGAAGGCCCCGCTGTTGCAGCTTGGCCTCCATGGTTCGAGACGGCGCTACGCGCCTCCTCACCATGAGGAGAACGCCTACTCCGCGTCAGCCGCCATCCGCGCCTTGACGATCTTGTCGGGGTTCTGCACGGGCTCGCCGCGCTTGATCTTGTCGACGTTCTCCATGCCCTCGGTGACCTTGCCCCACACCGTGTACTGGTTGTCGAGGAAACGGGCATCGTCGAACACGATAAAGAACTGGCTGTCGCCGGAATCCGGGCTGGCAGCGCGCGCCATCGAGGTGGTGCCGCGCACATGCGGCTCCTTGTTGAACTCGGCCTTCAGCTTCTTGCCGGAGCCCCCGGTGCCGGTGCCCTGCGGGCAGCCGGTCTGCGCCATGAAGCCGTCGATCACGCGATGGAACACGATGCCGTCGTAGAAGCCTTCACGCACGAGTTCCTTGATGCGCGCGACGTGGCCCGGCGCCAGATCAGGCCGCATCTCGATGGTGACCGGGCCCTGCGTGGTCTCGAGGATCAGTGTGTTTTCGGTGGCGCTCATGCTCGTCTCTCTTGGGTTGGGGGTGAAGTCCTGTCAGGTGAAGATTTGCGGTTGCGAAACTGGATCGCGAATGGACGCCCCGCAGCGGCGCCGGCCATCGCATCGGTAAATGGCATCGGCGTGCAGCGTTGCAATGCCTCCATCACCGCGACCCGGTATTGCAGCCGGTCATCGTCGGAGGCCTCCGCGGATTCATAGGTAATCCTCGGATGGCCCAGAATGTTTCCAGCCCGGTTAAAGCTCACGACGACGGTGATGTCGATCGGGCGGGCCTTGGCGGCGGGCGGCGGCTTCCAGCAGGTGCGCAGATGCCGGAAGATGTCCTGGATGGTGTTGACCTGTGCGTCCTCGGCGACCGCGCCGGGGACGCCGAGCAGCAGCACTGCGGCAATCAGCAGGAGCTTGCCACCGCAGCGAGCCATCGCCTCTCCTATTTGATGTCGGAAGCGACCTGCACCTTCACCATCTTGTCGGGGTCGGTGACGGTGCCGCCGCTTGATCCGGGAGGCGCCTTCTTCAGCTTGTCGACGACGTCCATGCCCTGCACGACCTCGCCGATCACGGTGTACTGGTTGTCGAGGCTGCCGCCGTCGGCGAACATGATGAAGAACTGCGAATTGGCGGTGTCGACGCTGTCGCCGCGCCGGGCCATGCCGACGATGCCGCGCGCAAAATGCACCTTGGAGAATTCCTGCTTCAGGTTCGGATATTTCGACCCGCCGGTGCCGTTGAAGTTCTGACCATCGCCGGTCTGCGCCATGAAGCCGTCCATGACCCGGTGGAACGGCACGTTGTTGTAATAGCCCTCGCGCGCGAGCTGCTTGATGCGCTCGGCGTGCTGGGGCGCAAGGTCAGGCCTCAGCTTGATGACGATGCGGCCCTTGGTGGAGTCGATGACGATGGCGTTGGCCTTGTCGAGGCCGGCCGGCAAGGTTTGCGCGAACGCCGGCACCGCGAACAGAACCGCGGCAAGAAACCCGACAAGAACTGCGAGAATTCGGATCATGATAACTCCGGATCAGAGATGAGAAAGGAAACGCGCCGTTATCAGGCGAATTTTGCCTTGAGCTGGGCCGCAACCAGCGGCGGGACAAAAGCCGAGACGTCCCCACCCATGGCGGCGATCTGGCGCACCAAAGTGGCGGTGATCGGGCGGACCATGGGAGAAGCCGGCAGGAAGACCGTATGCACCTCGGGCGCCATGGCCTCGTTCATGCCGGCGAGTTGCATCTCGTAGTCGAGATCGGTGCCGTCGCGCAGGCCCCGAATCATGATCGTCGCCCCGTGCTTGCGCGCCGAGGTCACCGACAGGTCGTCAAACGTCGCGGCTTCGAGCACGCAGCCGGCCTGGGCCGCCACCGGCCCGCAGACGTCATGAAGCATCCTGAGCCGCTCCTCGGTCGAGAACAGCGGCTTCTTGCCGGGATGGACCCCGATCGCGACAACGAGCCTGTCGCACAGCGACACGCTGTGCCGGACCACGTCCAGATGGCCGTTGGTGATGGGGTCGAAGGAACCTGGATAGAAGGCAATGCGGGGCATGGCCACGTCCTACCGCGCCCTGCCCGGCCCGGCAAGCCGGTCAGGTTCCCTGGCGGTTTTTCCGCAAAACCGTGTCGGAATGCGCCGAATTGTTTCGTCCTGAGGGGGCCACGAAACAAAACGGGGCGCGAACGAAACCATTTCCCGCATTCGCGAAGACGTCCGGAAACTGGCCATGGTTACTAATCCGGCCAACGAACGACGGGCCGCACAACTGGGCGTAGCGGCCGCATCACAGGGGACTGTCATGATCAAAGCTCTTTCGGCGATCGCCATCTCTGCGTGTGTTGCTGCCGCTCTCACCCTCCTGCCCGGCTTCGCCCCGACCGTCGAGGCGAGCGTGCCGCAGCCGCTCGCCAAGAGCGACCGGCTCGATATCCGCACCATCGGCAAGGACTGCTCGCAGCAGGCCTGGCCGAATTTCGAGGCGTCCTGCCTTCGCCAGGCCGGCACCAAAGCCAACTTCCGCGAGGCTCGCCTCGTGACCGCCAACCGCACTCCGTAGCGGGGTCTGTCAGTTTGGCGTCAGGAATCCTCGCGATAAGTCCCAACGATAACCCTCCAAGATAACCCATGGATATTTGCGACGTCCCGTCGCAGACTGCCTGATGCCCGCGTCCGCCGGAATGACCCGTCGGACGCGATCCCATCGGGGGGTCGCCATTGTCCAGTACGCCCGCAGTCGCCTCCGGCCATCAACCCGATCCACTGCCGCTTGCCATGACCATGGGCGCCCTCGGGGTGGTCTATGGCGATATCGGCACCAGCCCTCTCTATGCCCTGAAGGAAGCCGCCAAGGCCGCCGCCCACGGCGGCACATTGACGAACGATGCCGTTCTGGGCGTTGCCTCGTTGATCCTCTGGGCGTTGCTGCTGATCATTTCGTTGAAATATGCGCTGCTGATCCTGCGTGCGGACAACCGCGGCGAAGGGGGCATCGTCGCCCTGCTGGCCTTGCTGCATGCCCGCAACGCCCAACCCGGCACCTGGCGCGCGCATCTGCTGGTCGTCGGCCTCGTCGGCGCCGCGCTACTGTACGGCGACGGCGCGATCACGCCGGCGATCTCGGTGCTCTCAGCCATCGAAGGTCTGAAGGTCGACGCGCCCTCGCTCGCGCCGGCGGTGGTGCCCGTGACCGTCGTCATCCTGATCGGACTGTTCATGATGCAGAAGCAGGGCACCGGCTTCATCGGCCGCATCTTCGGACCGGTGATGCTGGCCTGGTTCTTCGTGCTGGCAGCGCTCGGCATCCACGGCATCGTCAAGGCGCCGGCTGTGCTGGCGGCGCTCAGCCCGCTCTATGCGTTCGACTTCCTGATCCACCAGGATTTTCGTGTTTCCTTCGCGATCCTGGGGGCCGCCTTCCTCGCGGTGACCGGCGGCGAAGCCATGTATGCCGACATGGGGCATTTCGGCCGCCTGCCGATCCGCCTGGCCTGGTTCGCGATCTGCCTGCCCGCGCTGGTGCTGAACTATTTCGGCCAGGCCGCGCTGCTGATCACCGACCCCACCATGATCGAAAATCCGTTCTTCCAGCTCTGCCCTGACGCCCTGCACTACCCGCTGGTCGCGTTCTCGGCGGTCGCGACCGTGATCGCCTCGCAGGCCATCATCTCCGGCGTGTTCTCGCTGACGCAGCAGTCGATCCAGCTCGGCTTTCTGCCGCGCATGCAGATCCGTCACACCACGAGCGCCGCGATCGGCCAGATCTACGTGCCATTGGTGAACTGGCTGCTCGCCGCCGCAACGCTGGGCGCCGTCCTGAGCTTCGGCAGCTCGGAGGCGCTGGCAGGCGCCTATGGCATCGCGGTGTCGCTGTTGATGGCGATCACCACGCTGCTCGCCGCCCTGGTAGCGATCCAGTGGGGCTATTCCCCATGGCTCGTGGTGGCCGTGAACGGCTTCTTCTTCGTCATCGACGTGATCTTCTTCTCGGCCAATTCGATCAAGCTGTTCGAGGGCGGCTGGTTTCCGTTGATGCTCGCGGCCTTCGTCGCCTTCCTGATGCTGACCTGGCGCAGCGGCGTGAAGCTCGTCGAAGCGGCACGCGCGAAGCTGCGCCAGCCCGAGGAGGATCTGATCGAGACCGCGGTCAACAAGTGCAGCGCCAGACTCCCCGGCACTGCTGTGTTCCTGGCGTCGGCGCCGCGCGGCGTGCCGCTGGCGCTGACCCAGTTCGTCAAGCACAACCACGTGCTGCACGAGCGCATCGTCCTGGTCACCGTGTTGATCGAGGAGCTTCCTCACATCGCCGACGAAGACCGCATCGAGGTGATCGAGATCATTCCCGGCATTACCCGCGTCGTCCTGCATTACGGCTTCATGCAGAACCCGACGATTTACGAAGGGCTGACCTTCGCCTGCCGCCACGGCAAGCTGCCCGGCATCGACCTCTCCGACATCACCTATTACGTCGGCCGCGAGACCATCATCCCGCGCGAGGACGTGCCGGGCATGTGGGTCTGGCGCGAAACCGTGTTCGCCTTCCTTCAGCGCAACGCCGAACGCTCCGCCGCGTTCTTCGGCGTGCCGACCAAGCAGGTGGTGGAATTCGGCACGGAGCTGGAGATTTAGCAGGCTCCGGCGCGGCTCAAGCAAGCATTGACGTCGAGCCGCAGCTGGATCTCAAATTATCGGGCTTTGTGCTCGCGGCGGCGATGCTGGCCCACGATGACAGTGAATTAAACTGAGGTATCAACGTTCCGACAATGCGTTCCCTCCGCCGGAGGCTCGCGGGTGGGATATGACCACTTCAATATCGATGCGCTGTCAGCCGGCACGGAGCTGGAGCGAGGGCTCGGGAGCCACGTCGATCGCGCGGCTCCCTCGCTTGTCCGTTATGGACAGGCGTAACGCTGCCCGTCGTAGGCCAGATACGTTCCCGAGGCCGGATCGTAGGACTTGTAGCGTTGGGCACAAGAGCTCACAGCATCCTGGCGTGCCTGGCTGTTGGCGATCGCGCCGCCGATAATCGCTCCGGCCGCCAGTCCGCCGATCACAGCTGCACCGGTTCCGTAGCCCCGATGTCCGTAGCCATGGTGATATCCGCGATGGCCATGACGCCAACCGGGGCGATACTGGACGGTCTCGACATTCGCTCCGTTCACGCCGAGCGCTTGATCTGCTTGAAGCGGCGCAGCCGAGGCAGATTGCACAGTGGCCAGAGCGGTCGCACCAGCGAGAGCGGCAGCAAGCAGAGTTCGGGATTTTCGCATGGTAAACTCCGTCATTTCATCAACGCGGAGCCAACAAGCGCGTCCTGATGCAGTTCCTGCATGAAACAGGTTTAATCAATCGCGTCACAAGGTCACACGCATGGACGGGGGCGCGCGGCAGGGCGCATCACTCCCCGTTTGCGTCTCCGTTCGCCCCATTCCCGCTCTCGGCCTCTTCCGTGATGTGCTCGACCGAGACGACGTGTTCGTCCTCGGCGGTGTCGAACACGATCACGCCCTGGGTCGAGCGACCGGCGACGCGGATGCCTTCGACCGGGCAGCGGATCAGCTGACCCTTGTCGGTGACCAGCATGATTTGGTCAGCATCCTCCACAGGGAAGGACGCGACCAGATTGCCGTTGCGGTTGTTGACGCTCATGGCGACGATGCCTTTGCCGCCGCGGCCCGTGGTGCGGTACTCGTAGGACGAGGTCCGCTTGCCATAGCCGTTGACGGAGACGGTCAGCACGACCTGCTCCTGCGCCGACATCTCGATGTAGCGCTCCTGGGCGAGCTGGAAGCTGCCGGAGGTCTCCTCGGCCTCGGCGTCCGCCGCCGGCTCCTCGGCCGCAGCTTCGCCGGCGACCGCACGACGCATCTTCAGATACGCCGAGCGCTCGTCGGACGTCGTGTCGACGTGGCGCAGAATCGCCAGCGAGATCACCTTGTCGCCCTCGGCCAGCGCAATGCCGCGCACGCCCATCGAGGTGCGGCCGGTGAACACGCGCACGTCGGTCACGGGGAAGCGGATGCACTGGCCGCCGGCGCCGGTCAAAAGCACGTCGTCGTGCTCGGTGCAGATCTGCACGTCGACGATAGCTTCGTTGTCGTCGAGCTTCATCGCGATGATGCCGGAGCGGCGGACATCGACGAAGTCGGACAGCTTGTTGCGCCGGACGTTGCCGCCTGTCGTGGCGAACATCACGTCGAGATTGCCCCAGGTGGACTCGTCCTCCGGCAGCGGCATGATGGTGGTGATGCGCTCGCCCTGCTCCAGCGGCAGGATGTTGATCAGCGCCTTGCCGCGCGCATTCGGCGCGGCCATCGGCAGGCGCCAGACCTTGATCTTGTAGACCTGTCCGCGCGAGGAGAAGAACAGCATCGGAGTATGCGTGGACGCCACGAACAGCCGGCTGACAAAATCCTCGTCGCGGGTCTGCATGCCCGCGCGGCCCTTGCCGCCGCGGCGCTGGGCCCGGTAGGCCGACAGCGGCACGCGCTTGACGTAGCCGGCGTGCGAGACGGTGACGACCATGTCCTCGCGCTGGATCAGGTCCTCGTCCTCGACCTCGCCTTCCTGCTCGATGATGACGGTGCGGCGCGGGGTGGCGAACTCGGCCTTCACTTCGGCGAGCTCGGACTTGATGATTTCCAGCACGCGGTCGCGCGAACGCAGGATGTCGAGATAATCGGCGATCTCGCCGGCGAGCTTGTCGAGCTCCTCGCGGATTTCGTCACGGCCGAGTGCGGTGAGGCGTTGCAGGCGCAAATCGAGAATGGCCCTCGCCTGCTCCATCGACAGCCGGATCGTGCCGTTCTCGCTGATACGGTGGCGCGGATCGTCGATCAGCGTCAGCATGTCCTCGACGTCCCGGGCCGGCCAGTCGCGCGACATCAGGGTGTCGCGCGCGGTGGTCGGGTCGGGCGAGGTCCGGATGACGCGGATCATCTCGTCGATATTGGCGACCGCGATGGCGAGACCGACCAGGATATGGGCGCGATCGCGGGCCTTGGCGAGCAGAAACTTGGTGCGCCGCGTGACGACGCGCTCGCGGAAGTCGACGAAGATCGCCAGCAGGTCCTTCAGATGCATGATCCGCGGACGGCCGCTGTCGAGCGCCACCATGTTGACGCCGAAGCTCGTCTGCAGCGGCGTGAACCTGTAGAGCTGATTCAGCACCACATCCGGCACGGCGTCGCGCTTCAATTCGATGACGACGCGGTAGCCGTCGCGATCGGATTCATCGCGCAGGTCGCCGATGCCCTCGATTTTCTTTTCCTTGACCAGCTCGGCGATGCGCTCGACCATCGTCGCCTTGTTCACCTGGTAGGGAATCTCGCTGATGATGATCGCCTCGCGCTCCTTGCGGATGGTCTCGATCGCGACCTTGCCGCGCATCATGACCGAGCCGCGGCCGAGGTGATAGGCGGCGCGGATGCCTTGCCGTCCGAGGATGACGCCGCCGGTCGGGAAATCCGGTCCCGGCACGATGTTGATGAGCTCGTCGATGGTGAGCGCGGGGTTGTCGATCAGCGCGACGCAGGCGTCGATGACTTCGCCGAGATTGTGCGGCGGGATGTTGGTGGCCATGCCGACTGCGATGCCGCCGGCGCCGTTGACGAGCAGGTTGGGGAACTTGGCCGGCAAGACCGACGGTTCGGTCTCGTTGTTGTCGTAGTTCGGCTGGAAGTCGACCGTGTCCTTGTCGATGTCGGCCAGCAGAGCCAGCGCCACCTTCGTCAATCGGGCTTCGGTATAACGATAGGCAGCCGGGGGATCGCCGTCGACAGAGCCGAAATTGCCCTGGCCGTCGATCAGCGGCACGCGCATGGAGAAGTCCTGCGCCATCCGGACCATGGCGTCGTAGATCGACTGGTCGCCATGCGGATGATATTTACCGATGACGTCACCGACCACGCGGGCGGACTTGACGTACTTCTTGTCCGGCGTGTGCCCCTGCTCGTTCATCGAGTACAGGATGCGGCGATGCACCGGCTTCAGACCGTCGCGGGCGTCAGGCAGCGCCCGCGCCACGATCACGCTCATGGCGTAGTCGAGATAGGACTTCTTCATCTCCTCGAAGATGGAGACGGGGCGAATATCCGAGGGTTGCGCCGGCTGGTCGCCGGGCTTGTCGTCGTCGTCAGCCAAGGGGAAATCCGGTGAGGTTTTATCTGGGAATCATATAGCGCATCGAGCCTCTGATAACCACCCTCGCGGCGATCTGGGAAGCGCTTTTTCCGCCTATTTTTCCAACAACTTAAGCCCTTGCGAGCGGTGTCTCGGACAGCCCCTGCATCGGCCTTGCAAAATCGCCGCTCACGCGTGGAAAATCGCGCGGCGAGCTTGCCCCGTCAGCGCGCTTGCCAAGCCGCAATCCGAGCTCACCCCAAACATGAAGCGGGCCCGGAAATCCCGAGCCCGTCCTGCCGATTAGTGGGATTTTCTGACACGAGATGAGAAGCGCCGCCCATCCGGGCGGCGCGTCCGCATCGAAACGCCCCGCTCTCAGAACGGGACGCTCAGAACGGGATATCGTCGTCCATGTCGCTGTTGCGGCCACCGCCGCCGGCAGCAACGGGACGGCGCGGTGCGCTGCTGACCGGACCGGAGGAGCCGAAATCGCCGCCCGGCTCGTCGCCGAAGCTGCCGCCTCCCCCACCGCCGCTACGACCGTCCAGCATCGTCAGGGTCGAGTTGAAGCCCTGCAGCACGACTTCGGTCGAGTACTTCTCGACGCCGCTCTGGTCGGTCCATTTGCGGGTCTGGAGCGCACCCTCGACGTAAATCTTGGCGCCCTTCTTCAGATACTGTTCGGCGACCTTGCAGAGCCCTTCATTGAAGATCACGACGCGGTGCCACTCGGTCTTTTCCTTGCGCTCGCCGGTCGCCTTGTCGCGCCACGTCTCCGACGTCGCGACGCTCAGATTGGCGATCGGCCGCCCGTCCTGGGTGCGGCGGATTTCAGGATCCTTGCCGAGATTTCCAACCAGAATGACCTTGTTGACGCTTCCCGCCATCTCCGCTCTCCGCTCCGAATGCCACTGAATTCAAGAAGGCCGGTCCGCTCCCCGCGTTCCGCCGTGCCTGTTGAGGCGACCCTATACGCTCGCCGAACGCTTGCGGACGACGATCAGTCCGTCACCCCTCCGGTTATCCCCATATATAGCATCGACCTCCCGTTCGTTCCAGATTTGTTCTTGGCGAAACGACCGCATCGATGTGTGGCGTCGATCGGCCAATGTAGTGCGGGAATGCGCGCAGCGATTGGAACCTTTGTAGGCTCCCGAAACCGACGGAAAGAACTTAATATTCAATAAGTTATGGGTACTCGCCCTGCCCCGTTCTTGTTGCATTTCGGAGGACGGACTTTGCCGCCACATCTTCCTCGGCGACCGCACGATCGGCTTCACAACGCCCGCGGGGGGCGGCATTCGGCAGCGACCGGATTCGCCAGGATGTCGACATGGGTCTCGTCCGCTTGACCTATCGCGGGGGGCGGTCGGCGATCGCGAAATACTGATCGACTTGACATCCATCGAAGCAAAGCCGGCCTCGCGCCGGCCATTTTCGCTGTTGTTCCCATGGGGGAACCAAAGGTCGGTAATTGCACCATTTTCCGGCCGCTGTGGCTTTCCAGTGACACAACTTGCGGCTTCAATGGTGTAAGTACGGCCTCAGTTGGGCAAGTGAGTCCGATGCCCTTCCCTATCGTGGAAGGCACAATCAGAAACTGGGACTGGGATTAGTTGAAAATGAAAAAGATTTGGTTGGCTTCGGCCTGTTTGTTCGCTCTCGCTGCCCCGGCCTCGGCCGCTGATCTGGCGGCGCGCCCCTACACCAAGGCTCCGGTGGCCATGGCTTCGGTCTACAACTGGACCGGCTTCTACCTCGGTATCGTCGGTGGCGGCGCCTGGGAAAATTCCTCGACCGACCCGAAGATGAAGGGCGGCTTCGTCGGCGGTACCGCCGGCTACAACTGGCAGACCGGCAATGTCGTGTTCGGCATCGAGGCCGATGGCGCCTGGGCTGACGTCAGCGCGTCGGTCACCGGCCCCGTTGCCGTCCCCGGCTTCGGCCTCGTCAGCACCACCCTCAGCTCGAAGACCGATGCGATGGGCACCGTGCGCGGCCGCATCGGCTACGCCGTCAACAACGTCCTGTTCTACGGCACCGGTGGTTACGCCTGGATCGACAACAAGCTCAGCATCAGCGCGCTCGGCGTGACCGTTTCCGACAGCAAGTGGCACTCCGGCTGGACCGTCGGTGCGGGCGTCGAAGCGTTCTTCGCTCCGCAGTGGTCGGTCAAGGGCGAGTACCTCTTTCGCAGCCTCGGCGGCGAGACCTACTTCTCGGGCGCCCTGCCCACCGGCACGCTCGAGTTTCACACCGTGCAGGTCGGCGTGAACTATCACTTCGGGGGCCCGGTGGTCGCCAAGTACTGAGTTCAGTACTTAGCTCCAACGCCATCCGCGTTACGAAAGGCCGGCCTTGCGCCGGCCTTTTTGTTTGACCGGCCGTTCCTGCAGTTTCCCGAGCCCCGCTCCTGCCAGATGCCGCCAGCGCGCCAACAATCGGTTGACGATTCGCAAGTCCCACTGGAAATCCGTCCTCGTTCTTCCTACGTTCACTCGCATACCCATCGGCGCCGATCCCGGTTCCGGGCGAAGCGCGCCTGTTCAGTTGGCGCGATCGCGCGCTTTTGGATTCCCTGAGGACCACCAGGATGGATGAAGTGATCAAGGCGAAGCGCCAACAACAGAACGTGGGATCAAACCTGCGCGCAATTACGATCCGCGGCGCGCGCGAGCACAACCTCAAGAACGTCGACGTCGAGATTCCGCGCGACAAGCTCGTCGTGTTCACGGGGCTGTCGGGCTCCGGCAAGTCCTCGCTCGCATTCGACACCATCTACGCCGAGGGCCAGCGCCGCTACGTCGAATCGCTGTCGGCCTATGCCCGCCAGTTCCTGGAGATGATGCAGAAGCCCGACGTCGACCAGATCGACGGCCTGTCGCCGGCGATCTCGATCGAGCAGAAGACGACGTCGAAGAACCCGCGCTCCACCGTCGGCACGGTGACCGAAATCTACGACTACATGCGCCTGCTGTGGGCGCGCGTCGGCGTGCCCTATTCGCCCGCCACCGGCCTGCCGATCGAGAGCCAGACCGTCTCGCAGATGGTCGATCGCGTGCTGGCGCTGCCGGAGGGCTCGCGCCTCTATCTGCTCGCGCCGGTCGTGCGCGGCCGCAAGGGCGAGTACCGCAAAGAGCTCGCCGAATGGCTCAAGAAGGGCTTTCAGCGCGTCAAGATCGACGGCGCCTTCCACGAGCTCGCGGAAGCCCCTGTTCTCGACAAGAAATTCCCGCACGACATCGACGTCGTCGTCGATCGCATCGTGGTGCGCCCCGACATCGGCCAGCGCCTCGCCGAAAGCTTCGAGACCGCGCTGAAGCTCGCCGAGGGCCTCGCCGTCATCGAATTCGCGGACGCGCCGGCTGCGGCAGCACCCGCGGAAGAGAAAAAGAAGACGGCGAAGATCCACGACAAGAGCGGACCCGAGCGCATGCTGTTCTCGGAAAAGTTCGCCTGCCCGGTCTCCGGCTTCACCATCCCCGAGATCGAGCCGCGACTGTTCTCGTTCAACAATCCCTATGGCGCCTGCCCCGCCTGCGGCGGCCTCGGCGTCGAGCAGCATGTCGACGAAGACCTCGTCATTCCCGACAAGGAACTCGCCATCGGCAAGGGCGCGATCGCGCCCTGGGCCAAGTCCTCGTCGCCCTATTACATTCAGACGCTGACTGCGCTCGGCAAGCACTACAAGTTCACGCTGACCACCAAATGGAAGGATCTGCCCAAGAAGACGCAGAACGCGATCCTCCATGGCTCCGGCGAGGACGAGATCAAGTTCTCCTACGAGGACGGCGTCCGCTCCTACGACACCAAGAAGCCGTTCGAGGGCGTCATCACCAACATCAACCGCCGCTATCGCGAGACCGAGAGCGAGTGGGCGCGCGAGGAGCTGGCGAAGTATTTCCACGACGTGCCCTGCGAGGCGTGCCACGGCTTTCGGCTCAAGCCCGAGGCGCTCTGCGTCAAGATCGGCGGCAAGCATATCGGCGACATCTCCGAGATGTCGGTGAAGGGCGCCGGCGCGTGGTTCGAGACCGTGCCGGAGGCGCTGAACACCCAGCAGAACGAGATCGCCGGCCGCATCCTCAAGGAGATCCGCGAGCGCCTCACCTTCCTGCTCGACGTCGGCCTCAACTATCTCACGCTCTCCCGCTCCTCCGGCACGCTGTCCGGCGGCGAGAGCCAGCGCATCCGGCTGGCCTCGCAGATCGGTTCGGGCCTAACAGGCGTGCTCTACGTGCTCGACGAGCCCTCGATCGGCCTGCACCAGCGCGACAACGCGCGCCTGCTCGACACCCTCAAGAGACTTCGTGACCTCGGCAACACCGTGATCGTGGTCGAGCATGACGAGGACGCAATCCTGCTCGCCGACCACGTGCTCGACATCGGCCCCGGCGCCGGCATGCATGGCGGCAACATCATCGCCGAAGGCACGCCCGCCGAGATCATGCGCAACCCGAACTCGCTGACCGGCAAATATCTCACCGGCGAGCTCGAGGTCGAGGTGCCGGAGCGGCGTCCGCCGAACCATCGCCGCACCATCAAGGTGGTCAACGCGCGCGGCAACAACCTCAAGAACGTCACGGCCGAAATCCCGCTCGGCCTGTTCACCTGCGTCACCGGCGTCTCCGGCGGCGGCAAGTCTACTCTGCTGATCGACACGCTGTACAAGGCGATCGCCCGCAAGCTGAACAATGCTAGCGAGGGCGCCGCGCCGCACGACCGCATCGAGGGCCTCGAGCACATCGACAAGATCATCGACATCGACCAGTCGCCGATCGGCCGGACGCCACGCTCCAACCCCGCGACCTATACCGGCGCCTTCACGCCGATCCGCGAATGGTTCGCCGGCCTGCCCGAGTCGAAGGCGCGCGGCTACGAACCCGGCCGCTTCTCCTTCAACGTCAAGGGCGGCCGCTGCGAGGCCTGCCAGGGCGACGGCGTCATCAAGATCGAGATGCACTTTCTGCCCGACGTCTACGTCACCTGCGACGTCTGCAAGGGCAAGCGCTACAACCGCGAGACCTTGGAGGTCCTGTTCAAGGGCAAGAGCATCGCCGACGTGCTCGACATGACCGTCGAGGAAGCCGCCGAGTTCTTCAAGGCGGTCCCGCGCGTGCGCGAGACCTTCCAGACGCTGCATCGCGTCGGTCTCGACTACATCCATGTCGGCCAGCAGGCCACGACGCTGTCCGGCGGCGAAGCCCAGCGCGTCAAGCTCGCCAAGGAGCTGTCCAAGCGCGCCACCGGCCGCACGCTCTACATCCTGGACGAGCCGACCACCGGCCTGCATTTCCACGACGTTAAGAAGCTCCTGGAGGTGCTGCACGAGCTGGTCGCGCAAGGCAACACGGTCGTCGTCATCGAGCACAATCTCGAAGTCATCAAGACCGCCGACTGGGTCATCGACCTCGGCCCCGAAGGCGGCGACGGCGGCGGCGAGATCGTCGCCTGGGGCCCGCCTGAGGATATTGCGAAAGCACCGCGGAGCTACACTGGCAAGTTCCTGGCGCCGGTGCTGGCGAAGGCGCGCAAGCCGAAGCGGAGACGCGCGGCGAGCGAGGCGGCGGAGTAGCGCGGCCTCGCAGTCTTGGTCGCTCTTCGCCGGCCGCAGAACTCTGACTGATGAGAGACAACCTCTGGTTAAGTTGACTGTCGGGCTATAGATTGCTGACCTCTTCCAGGGGGGCAGACTTGAGCAACGCAACTGATCAATCCAATTTTCATTTTGAATTCAACAGTTCCATAGACGAAGATCGATTCTTCAGAACTCTTCTGACCAAAAGGCTGAAGGCGCACGTCGATCGGCGTGGCTTTTGGATCATCACGCTCATCGTCTCCGGGGTGATTATTGCGGTTAGCTGGATCGGCCTGGATCAAGGTTGGCTAACGTCGCCAACTATATTTGCGTTGTTAATCTGCTTTCTATTGGGGCAGATCTACATGGCTTTCTTAACGACGTGGTCCACACGCCGGATATTCGACAAACTGCATCAGCTAGACGGCATGGCGCAGATGACCTGGCGTGTTACTTTTGATGACCTCTCCATCCTCGTGAGAACTCCCAACGTTGAAAGCAGGATGTCTTGGGATACGATTGCGGAAGTTGGGGATACCCAGGTCATGGTCGTAATATGGTACAATACAAAGCAAGGTTTTTTCATCCCAGCAAGCGTCTTCGCCGACTCTGCCGCGCGCACGGCCTTTGCGGAATGGGCCAGTAAACGCTTGCGGTCCGCGACTGCCCTGTCGAGCGTGATTAAATCCGTCTGATCCCGAATCTCATAGGCCCGGTCCGCCGGCACTTGCTCCCCAATGTCCTACTCCCTCGCCATCTTCGATCTCGACGGCACGCTGGCCGACAGCTTTCCGTGGTTCCTGCGCACCATCAACGACGTCGCCGATCGCTTCGGCTTCTGCCGCGTCGCCGATGAGGATGTCGAGGGGCTGCGGCATGCTTCGTCGCGCGAGATCCTCAGCCGGCTCGAGGTGCCCCTGTGGAAGCTGCCGGCGATCGCGCGGCATGCGCGGCGGCTGAAGGGAGAGGCGGCGGCGGAGATTTCGCTGTTTGCGGGCGTCGAGGCGATGCTGCGGACGCTGGCGGAGAACGGCGTGCAGCTCGCGCTGGTGACCTCGGACAGCGAAGCCAATGCGCGCGAGAAGCTCGGTGATTGCGCAGCGCTGTTCGCCCATTTCGATTGCGCGGCCTCGCTGTTCGGCAAGCCCGCGAAATTCCGACGGGTCATGCGGCGCGCCGGCGTGGCGCCGGGCAAGGTCATCGCGATCGGCGATGAGGTCCGCGACATCGAGGCGGCGCGAACCGTGGGGATCGCCTGCGGAGCGGTGGGCTGGGGTTATGCGGCCCCGGCGGCGCTGCGGGCGCTGGCACCGGATCACATGTTCGAGCGAATGGACGAGATTGTATGGACGCTGTGCCCCGGTGCAGTAGCCCGGATGAGCGAAGCGATATCCGGGAACGCCGGTGGATGAGGAGAGCCCTGTCCCGCATGTCGCTCCGCTCATGCGGGCTACACGCCTCTACTCCGTCCTGCGCAAGAACGCCCCGAACGCGCGCGGGCCGTCGCCGGTCTTGACCTCGCCGATCACTTTCATGTCGGCCGCGTCGATGATGCTGAGTGTATTGCTCTCCCAGCAGGCGACGATGATGCGCTTGCCGTCGGCGGTCGCGGCAATGCCTTCGGGATAATCGCCGACATTGATGCGCTTGATCGGCTTCAAGATCGCCAGATCGAACACGCTGACAGTGCCACCATACTGGTCGGTGACGAAGCCGCGGCCCTGCGCCAGCGCCACCGCATAAGGGCGCATCCCGACCGGCACGCGGCCGATCTCGCGCGCTTCGGCGATGTCGATCACGGAGACGTCGTCAGAGCCGACATTGGCGGTGTAGGCCCGCTTGCCATCGGCATCGATGGTGACGCCGAACGGACGGGTGCCGACCTTGATCATTGCCCTGCGCTGGCGCTTCGCGGTGTCCACCACCGAGACGCTGTCGTCGTCGCGGTCGGCCGAGAGCAGCAGCTTGCCGTCCGGCGTCGCCGCGAGCCCCGATGGCGACGCCCCGACCGCGATGCTGGCCGTGACGCTGCGCGAGGCCGTATCGATCACACGTACCGCCGCCGCGTACCAATCCGCGACATAGACGGTCTTGCCATCAGGCGCGACGGCGATGCCAAGCGGTCCGCCGCCGACCTCGATCCGTCCCGTAATCTGCCGCGTTGCTGCGTCCACCACCGTCACGGCCTTGGCATCCGGGCTCGTGACATAGGCGAAGCGTCCGTCCGCACTGACGGCGACGCCGGCCGGCTTGCCGCCAATCGGGATTGTCGCAACGCTGCGCGCCGCGGCGAGATCCACCACCATCAGATCGTCGCTGAGCTGGTTGGTGACGAACGCCTCTTCAGCGGACGCATGCGCGATGCCGGCCACGCAAAGGCTGGCGGCGAGCGCCGCCAGGACCAGCGCCCGCACCGTCAGCTTCCGCTCTCGATCTTCTTCTTGAGTGCCTCGAGACCCGCCTGGTATAGCCCCTTCACCGCCTTGACCGCCGCCTCGTCGCTCAGCTCCGGCGGCGGCTCGTTGTTGGGAAAGCCACGATAGAACGCGCCGGCCCATTCCAGGGTCGAGCCCTTGCCGTCAGCGCTCGGCGTCACCGTCAGCGTCGAGGAATAATTGGTGACCGGCAGCACCTTCACGTCCACGTTGGTGATCCGGTAGGAATAGCTCATCGCGGCGGCATCGAACTTGTAGAGTTCCTCGTCGACGGTCGCGCCTCCGGTCAGCGTCAACTTCCGCGTCGCGCCGATCTCGTTGCCCTTCTCGCCCTCGGTCTTGGTGACCGGCGGCAGCCAGCTCATGTCCTGGAAATTGCCCATTGCGGCCCACACCTTGGCCGGGGCGGCGTTGATCTCGATGGATTCGCGCACCTTCTGCCGGGTCGGCCCGTGGGCCCAGGCCGATGTCGAACCCGGGCCAAACGCCGCCGTCAAAGCCAGCACGCCCGCGGCAGTCAGCACCGCGGCCAGGACCATGCGCCGTCCAATCGTCACTCTCATCTCGTTTCCTCATGCGTCTCGTTGATCATGCGCGACTTGAAGCGCGCTGGGATCATGGTAGCGCATTTTGCGGCCGAGGGGAGACCCGTTCGGGGCCGGCTTGCGGCGGGCGCCCGCGCCCCACAACCCCTTGCCGCCTGGCGGGCAAAACACCCAAGCAGAGGGTCAATCACGGCACGCAAAAATATTTCTCTTTATCCGTATTTCGGATTATCATATAGAGAGCCATCCCAACCCGGCCGAGGGGCGGATCGCGATCGTCACGAACGCGGGATGGGACGTGGTGGACGTGGGCCACACCGGCGCGAAGGCTTCGCAGGGCGGGAAACCGTGAGCGAAAGTATCGCGCACACGACCGGTGGAGCCTGCGTACGGCAAAATCGTGTGGTCCTGGCGCCCGGGGTCTGTGCGCCAAGTCTTGTGGTGATGTGGGCTGCCCGACCGGGCGTTCGCATCAGCCATCCGCAAGGCGACGGGGGCAATAGTGCATCGCTCCCCGGGGAGAGCCCGACATAAGCCGTAAAACCACTGCGCAGGGAAGGCCGTGTGTTGGGCTTCACCTGTATGCCGCTGTGCAGCCTCTTGTAGCGCAACCTTCGCACAGTGCACCGTGGGTGCCAGCCGGCACCCGGCCTTCCCTGCGCCCTCGGCATTTTTGAGGGCAAAGAATACCGCAAAGCTCGGGCGCGATGTGCCGCGAGGATGCGAAACCGCGCCTATCACGTGAATAGCAATGCCAGATGAATCGGGCTCTCGGTCGGAACATATCCGGAACGCAACCCTCGCGAAAGCTGCATCTGAGAAACATACAGCAACAAAACCCGAGATGCCTTGCGAGGGCAAACTTGATCTGGGATCGCGGTCCGAAATCGCCTTGCAGAACCTGGCTCTGAGACAGTTTGCTGCCGAGGCCAGTCCCACCTCGCGAGCCCGCAATGATTGACGGACGTCCGGGACCGTAAAGCCGCGAGGAGTGCGCGATGGTATCAACCTATTTCAGTTACAGCTACATCACGCGCAATCTCAAGCAGTCCCTGACGCGGGTTGAACAGCAACAGGACGTGGCGCGAGAGGCCGCCTATTACAAAGCCCACATCGGCAAGGTGAAGTCCGTCGACGACTTCATGAAAGACTATCGCCTTTATCACTATGCAACGAAGGCATATGGCCTGGAAGACATGGCCTACGCCAAGGCTTTCATGAAAAAGGTGCTGGAGAGCGACCTCTCCGACGCAAACAGCTTCGTCAACAAGCTGGTCGACAAGCGTTACCGCGAGTTCGCCGTGGCATTTTCCTTCAATGGCAGTGCCACCCCGGTTGCGCAATCGGAGAACCAGACCGATGAGATGATCGGTCTGTACACGGCGACCAGGAAGAGCCAGGTCGATGCACTTGCCAGCGACTCCAATTACTACAGCGCCGAAATCGGCAACATCAGCAGTGCAGACCAGCTCCTGAACAACGACCGTCTTCGCAACTATGTCTATTCGGCGTACGGGATCGATCAAGGCAAGTGGTCGCGTGACACGATAAGTCAGGTCTTGCGCAGCGATCCATCCGATCCCAGCAGCTACGTCAACACCACTTTCGCCTCTCAATTGAGTGGCCTCAACGCCGACCTTGCTCAGGCCCGATCGGATGTCACCGCGGCCAATTCAAGGATCGCCGACTACACCGCCCAATTATCGCAACCGGGCGCGAACGTGACCCAGTTGAACGTCCAGATCCTGGTCGAAAAATATCACCTGGAGTCATATGCGAGCAGCATTTCCAGCCTCAGCGACCAGATAGGGACGATCGGCGGGTTCGTCGACCTGGCCGGTGCGTTCGAGTTTTCCTCCGACGGATCGCTGCCGTCAGGTGTGTCGGCCCAGACTGCCGCAAACGTCACGATCACGAAACAGAGGTTCGACGACAGCAAGTCCGACGTCTATTCGGCGGCAAGCCCGTTGAACGAAGCTTTTGCGATCAGGCAATTCAGAACTGCCATTCTCAAGATCAATTCAGTCCAGGCGTTCGTATCGACACCGGGCGTTTATGATTTTGCGCTGGGAGCCGTTGGCCTCAATCCCGGAAACGTCTCGCCGGCGACTGTCACGGCCGTGCTCGAAAGCGACCTCAACGACCCCAAGAGCTACGTCTATACCCTCAAGGACAATCGATATCTGGAGCTGGCACGCGCCTTCAACTTCGACGCAAAGGGCAATCTGACGACCCCCTTGGTGGCTCAGGATTCGGCTGAAGTCCTCCAGATCGCGAAGGACTATGTCGTTGCAGCGGTGAAGAGCGCAAGCACCGCAACTCCCCAGCAGCAGGCGGCAGTTCGGGCACAGGCCACGAAGGATGCGTCGGAATATCAGCAGGCCATCACCGGGATCGACAGTGTTTCCGATCTTCTCGCAAACAGGCCGATGGTCGATTTCATCCTCCTGGCAAAGGGCTTGGACCCCAGGAAGGTCAGCACGGAATTTCTCAAGAAGATCTTCAGCTCCGACCTGAACGATCCAAAGAGCTTCGCGAACACCGAGAACGATCCTCGCTTTGCCGAAATCGTCGCGTCGTTCAATTTCGACAGCAAGGGCAACGTCGCGCGCCTTCCGATGATGGGTCCGCAGAAGCGGGATCAGTTTCGGGAAACACAGGCGAATTATGTCGAACAAAGCCTGGAGCAGCAGCAAGGGGATGCGAATCCCGGCGTGCGCCTGGCGATCTATTTCCAACGGAAGGCGGGGGACATCACGTCCGCGTACGACATCCTTGCCGACAAGGCGCTTTCGGAGGTGTTCAGGACCACCTTCAATCTGCCTGACTCGATGGCGGCAATGCCGATCGATCAGCAGGCCAAGTTCGTGGACAGATTCATGAAGATCAAGGATCTGTCCGATCCCGCGAAGGTTACAAAGCTGCTGAGCCGTTTCTCCGCCATGTATGACATCAGAAACAGCCAGAGCACCGGCCAGGGTCAATCCCCTCTGCTCAACCTGTTTCAGGGATCCGTTTCGGGGATCAGTGACTCCACGTACTTGGCCATTGCCAAGCTACGCACCCACTGATGATCGCTCCCCGGGACTAGTCCAACACCTCGAGCACCAGCTCCACGGTCATCAGCACGGGATTGTCGCCACGGATCAGCCGGCCCTCCGCCATGCCGCCGGTGTAGTCGATCAGGGCGACGTCGAGTGCGGCTTCGAGCGCGCCGGAGGAGCCGGCCGCAATCGTGCCGGCTGTCACCGCAAGCTCGGTTGCGAAGGGCTCGGTTACGCCGCCATGTGTAAATCGGGCGCCGATGGTCGAACCAACACCGCCATGGATCCTGGCGCGCGCGACCCCGTGCGCGCGGCAGAAGTCTTCGAGACAGAAGGCGAAATCCTGATTGGGGCGCAGCCGCAGCGCGAAAGCGCGGCTGGTCGTGCGTGCGCCGGTGCTCGCAGCCGCCACCGGCCCGAACAGCTTGAAGTTGGTCTCGGGATCGGGTTCTGCGCTGAACATCGCACCATCGATGCCGAAGGCCTCGACCTCGAACGGCTCGGCGACATCAGTCTCGTCCGGCAGCATGTGGCCGCCACTGGCGCGGCCATCGGCCTCCGTCCACAGCCCATGGCAATGAAAGAACGGTGCGCCATCGCGCGTGCCCAGCGTCATGCTGCCCAGCCTGGTGCGCGTCACGCCGCTTGGCCGGAATGTGTCGCTATAGAACGCGGCGTTCTCGCTGGTCTTCGACAGCGCCGGCATGACATAGCCGAACGGCCCGAGCGCGCCGCGCCCGAAGCTGAGCACGCCGCCGGAAAATCCCTCCGCGGCAAAACCGCGGCGCGCGGCTTCCAGCAGCGGCAGACCTGCTTGAAGCGTGAAGGAGAAAGCGCGTCCCCTCGCCTCCACCCATTGGATGCGTTCGGCGGCCGGCACGCCGGGCTGCTTGATGCTGCGCATGACCTTCGCTCAGCCCACCCGTGTCTTGTCGAGATCGAGCAGCCCGCGCGCCTCGAGCTCGTCCCGAACCATCCGTTTCGGAATCTTGCCGTAGCCGGATTTCGGCAAGGCCTCCCAGAAGAAGAACCGCTTCGGCATCTTGTAGCGCGGCACTTTTGGCAAGAGGAAGGCCGCCATCTCCGCTTCGCTCACCGGCTTGGCGCCCTCGCGCGCGACGCAGACGGCAACGCCGACCTCGCCCCAAGTCGCATCGGGCACGCCGAGCACCGCGACCTCGCCGACGCAAGGATGGGTCAATATTTTCTCCTCGATCTCGCGCGGATAGATGTTGGAGCCGCCGGAGATGTACATGTCGGAGGCTCGTCCCGTGATGTAGACGAACCCCTCCTCGTCCATGTGGCCGAGATCGCCAGTGCGGAACCAGCCGTTGCGGAACGCCTTCGCATTGGCTTCGGGATTGTCGTAGTAGCCGGCCAGCACCGCGGGGCCGATCACGCAGATCTCGCCGCTCTGGTTGGCGCCGAGTTCACGGCCCTCGTCGTCCTGGATCGAGACCTGCATGCCGGTACGCTCGAAGCCACAGGTGCCGATCTTCGCGTGCGGCCCGTCCTCGGGATCATGCAGCGCCGCCGGCAGCACCGTGATGTTGCCGGTCACCTCGCCGAGGCCGAAATACTGCACGATGACCTTGCCGAGCTTCTTCAGCGCAGCCTTCTGGTCCTCGCGATACATCGGCGCACCCGCATAGATCACCTGGCGCAGCGAGGAATGATCGTATTTGTCGGCGGCGGGATGCTCGACCATCATCTTCAGAATGGTCGGCACCACGAAGAGATTGCTGACCCGATGCGCCTCGATCAAGCGGAACGCCTCGTCGATGTCGAATTTCTCCGTCGGCAGCAGCACCGTGCAGACGCCGCGCGCGGTCTGCACCAGCTGATGCACGCCGGCGCCATGCGACAGCGGCGCCACTACCAGCGAGGCATCCGCTTCGGTGACGCCCGGCGTGAGATCGGCGAGATGGTTGGTGACGACAAAACCCATCTGGCCGTGGGTGAGCACCGCAGCCTTGGAGCGGCCGGTGGTCCCCGACGTGAAGAAGAACCAGCAGGGATCGTCGTGCTCGACCGCGACGTTCTCGACCACCGTGCCGGCGCGCGACGCGACGGCATCCGCAACCGACGTTTCGGCAAATGGCGCCCGACCGTCGATGCTCCAGGTGAATTCCAGCGCGCCACCCTTCACCGCCGCGGCGTGCTCCGGGAAATCGACGTGGCACAGAAACGCCTTCGCGCCGGAGGCCTGCGCAAGATAAGTCACTTCGTCCGGCATCAGTCGGAAATTGGTGGGTACCCAGACGGCACCGAGCCGGAACGCCGCGAACATCGAGAAGAACATCTCGTCGCCGTTCTTGGAATGGACGAGGATGCGGTCGCCCTTGGCGATGCCGCGCGCCGCGAGGGCTGCCGCCAGCGCCGAGACCTGCGCATCGATCTCGCGCCAGGTCCAGGATCTGTCACCCCAGACGAAACCGGGACGCGCCCCATGCCGCCGCGCATTCTGGGTCAGCATGTGAGCGAGATTCATGACGCGGCGGGACATGCGCAGGGGCTGCATCGGGCTTCCTCTTCGGCGGCGGGTGGCACGCGAGCCGCCCGCTCATTGCAGCCCATTTATCGCCATCGCCAGGACCCCTGCAAGGCCGTCGGCCGCACGCCTGCCCTACGGCTGCTTGAACGCGAACGGCGTAGCCGTGATGGCCTTCTCCTTGACGCAGGCCTGCGCACCAAAGCCGCCGCAATAGCTGCCATGCAGATCGAAGCGGATGGTGCGCCCCGCACCCCGCTTCGTTGGCTTCGACTTGATCCCGTAGCTGCGGACATGGCCATCGAAGACGGGTTGCACACTGCCGTCCGGCAACGTGACCAGGATGTTCATGACGCAGCCGCCGGTTCCGCAATAGGTCGTCTCGCGATCGCCGCATTTGGTGTCGCGGAAATCGACGATGTAGTCATCGCGGCCGTCACCGGTCAGATCGATCCTGCGCACCGTATCGGGCGCAAAAGTCACCGCGCCACCGCCCTGGCTCTCGCATTCCTCGTTCGCGTAGCGCACGGCCTTCTGCACGCCCGGCGGATAGTCAACAGGATTGAACGGCTTTGCGTTCTCGGCGCGCGCAGCGTTTGCGAACAGGACGAGCAGGAGGATCAGATATCGCATTGGCATTGGTCGCCAGCGCAGCCGCGATCGTTCAGGAAATTTTAAACATGATCGGCGCAACCTCGCTCAGTTCTCGCGTACAGAGTGCCGCATCATGGTCAAAGCGCCCGCCCTCCTCCTGTTATCGCTGGCGCTTGCCGGGTGTGCGGTGGGCCCACAAGCGCACCTCGCCTCCGATCCCGCTTTCAAGCCTACGCGTTACGCCTGGGACGGCGCCGGTGAAAATCCCAATCATTCGCGCGCGGCCTCAGAACCAGGACCGATCGCCCGATCCGAGCGCAACAGGTCGCAGCCCGGGGTTCAGCCCTATTCGAAGGAATGGCGGCAGGCGCAGGACGGCATCGAGGCGGAACAGGACGCCAGGGTCAGCCGTTCCCTCGTCATCTGCCAGGGATGCCTGCGCCCGCAGGCGCAGCCGGAGGATTCCAGGCTCGCCAAGGCGACCGATTGAAGCATCCGGTCTTATCACGACCTGTGGAAATCCAGCCCCGTCGTCGCGAGAAGCGAGCGAGAGCTACAACGCCCCGAGCTTCCGCAACGACTCCTGCGCCGTCGGCAGGCCCGGCCTTAATTCCAGCGCCTTCCTGAAATCGGCAATCGCGCCCTGTTTGTCGCCGAGCCGCAGCTTGGCCTGTCCGCGGTTGTTCCACGAGAACACGTCGGAGGGATCGTATTGCAGCGCCTTGTCGTAATCGGAAAGGCTGCTCTTGCTGTCGCCCTGATAGAGCCGGATCATGCCACGATTGCGCCAGCCGCGCGCGTCGGTCGGCGCAACACGGATGGCCTCGCCATAATCGGCGGCGGCGCGATCGAGCTGCTCGCTGTCGCGATAGACGTTGCCGCGGTCGATATAGGCGAGCAGATCGGGCGCAAGCTTGATCCGCGTGGTGTAGTCGGCGATGGCGTGCGCCATGTCGCGCCTGCGGTAATACACCAGTGCGCGATTGGCATAGGCCATGGCGTATTTGGGATCGCGCTTGATCGCGGCGTCAAAGTCGGCGAACGCACCGTCGAGATCGCCCTTGTTGAAACGCGACTCGCCGCGATTGCTGTAGGCCAGCGCCAGCAACGGATCGAGCTTGATCGCCAGGTCGTAATCGGCAATGGCGCGATCATAGTCGCGCTTGAAACTGTAGACACGGCCGCGATTGTTGTAGGCGCAGGCATAACCAGGCTCGAGCCTGACCGCCTCGTCGAGATCGGACAGCGCCGCGTCGAGCTCGCGCTTCTCCGTCAGACCATGACCGCGATTGCAATAGGCGCCGGCGAGCCGGGCTCCGCTCTCGCTCTTCGTTTCGATCACGCTCGAGCAAGCCTTGATCCGCTCGTCCGGCGTGCTGGCCAGTCCGACGCAAGCCTCCCAAGCCGGACCGCCTGCCGCCGACGCCGACGCCGGCGAGATCAGCGCAGCGAGCAGCGCGATGAGGCTGAGCGGGACACGCATTTCCGGATATCTCCCCTGCGGCAACCACTCTTGGTCGCACCTTGGCAAGGGCCGGTTCAGACGCCTAGATCAAAGGCAAGCAGCAGGTCGGAAGGATTTTCCATGGCGCCATCGGTACGGGACAACAAGGACAGAAGCCGCTTCGAGCTCGATGTCGGCAGCGAAATCGCCTTCGCCAATTACCGGCTGACGCCGTCGGCGGTGATCATCACCCACACCGAGACGCCGCGCGCGCTGCGCGGCCGGGGCATCGGCTCTGAGCTGGTCAAGGGCGCGCTGGAATTGATCCGCCGCGACGGCGGGAAGGTGATCGCCGGTTGCGGCTTCGTCGTCGACTATCTCGACAGACATCCGGAAGATGCGGATCTCGTCGCCTGAATGCAAATGGGCCCGCGCGATCGCGGGCCCTTGGATTGCGACCGGGCGATCGGTCAGTGCTTGATCTCCGGCGGCAGCTTGCCGCCATTCGCCGCGAGCTTGGACATCACCTGCTTGTGCAGCCAGACGTTCATGGTCGCGGAATCGTTGGTGTCGCCGCTGTAGCCGAGCTCCTTGGCCAGGTCCTTGCGCGCAGCGAGGCTGGAATCGATGTCGAGCGCCTTCATCAGATCGACGATCGAGGTGCGCCATTCCAGCTTTTCGCCCTTGTGCGCGGCGGCCGCCGCGTCGACGATCGAGGCAACGTCCACCGTCGCCGCGGGCGCCGATCCGCTCGGCGCGGCTCCTGCGGGCGCGCTGCCCGACGGTGCGCTGCCTGCGGGCGCGGCGGAAGCTGGCTGGCTACCGAAGATCGCGCCCATAATTTTCCCGAAAATGCTCATGTCTGCTCCCCGAAAAGGACCCGCTGGAGGGCCTTGAGTGGCACTTATAGACCAAGTTGCGTCATTGCACCCGCAAAGTTCCGCGGACCAGCAAGCACCATCAGCTTATCTACGGCGAAATGACGACCGAATGACATCATCGAGGTTGCGCTGCGGCATCGAATCTCACCCAAGCGTGAGGGACAGGACTCGCAAATGGGCGTACGCTTTACGTTCAGTTCGCGATGCCACCCGGAATTCGCGTCTGGTTGGGGATCGCGAAACTCAGAATAGCGGCCGCTTGCGCCGTTTGCTGGCGCCAGATGCGGCCGCATGGCAAGGGAGCTAGCGACCATGGCCACACTCTACCCGGGCAATGTCCCCACCATGGCCCAGACCGCAGAAGCGGCTGGACCAGTGATCCGAACCATCCAACTCTCCGATCTGCACGATGCGCTCAAGCGCGGCTGGGACGATTTCAAGGCGGTCCCGAGCCACGCCATCATCCTCTGCGTGATCTATCCTGTGCTGGGCCTCGTGCTCGCCCGCGTGGTGATGGGCTATTCAGTGCTGCCGTTGTTGTTTCCGTTGGCCGCGGGCTTCGCGCTGATCGGCCCGTTCGCGGCGCTCGGTCTCTACGAGCTCTCCAGCCGGCGCGAGCGCTATGAAGAGGCCAGCGCCTGGGATGCCATGGAGGTGCTGCGTTCGCCATCCTTCGGCGCCATGCTCGGTCTCGGCGCGCTGCTGCTGGCTCTGTTCGTGACCTGGGTTGCGACCGCGCAGGCGATCTACGTCGCCGCTTTCGGCTATGAGGGCGCGTCCGGGATCTCGGATTTTCTGACGCGCGTGCTCACGAGCCGGCAAGGCTGGTGGCTGATCGTGGTCGGCTGCGGCACCGGCTTCCTGTTCGCCCTTGCCGCGCTCTGCATCAGCGCCGTGTCGTTCCCGCTGATGCTCGACCGCCATGCCGGCGCGTTCGAGGCCATGGTGACGTCGCTGCGCGTCGTCGCGAAGAACCCGGTGCCGATGGCGGCCTGGGGCCTGATCGTGGCCGTCCTGCTGGCGCTGGGCACGATTCCCGCCTTCCTCGGCCTTGCCGTGGTCGTCCCCGTGCTCGGCCATGCCACCTGGCATCTCTACCGCAAGGTGATCGCGGCCGATCCGGGCGCGCGTCCGGTGCCGCCTCCGCCGCATCGTCCACGCAAGCCGGCCGCCGACTTCCCCGCCAACCTCTTCCCCTGGCGCAATCGGACCGACGTCTGACGATTTCGTGACGTGCGATCCTGCCCCGGAGCGGGCAGGATCGCGCACTGTCATACGCCTTGCTTTGGCCGCGGTTTCCATCGAGATTGCGCCCGCCGGTCAGATCACTTCACGGAATTTATTTGCTCGAATGACCCCGACGATTTCTCGTCTCGCCCTCGCAGCCTTAGCCATCACCGCATCCATCCTATCCGCTCAGCCTGCGCTCGCCGCGGTTGCCTGCGGCTCGGGCAATTTCGACGCGTGGCTTGCAGACTTCAAAACCGACGCCGCGGCCAAAGGCGTCTCGCAACAGGCCATTTCCGCCGGGCTCGCCGGTGTGACGCTCGATCAGGGCGTGCTCAACCGCGACCGCTCGCAGAAGGTCTTCAGCCAGACCTTCGAGGAGTTTTCCGGCCGCATGGTGCCGCCGCGCCTGACGCGCGGCTCCAACATGATGAAGCAATACGGCTCGGTGCTGTCGCGGATCGAGCAGACCTACGGCGTGCCCGGCGAGGTGCTGGTCGCGATCTGGGGTCTCGAGACCGATTTCGGCGTCAATACCGGCAAGTTCGCGACCATCCGTTCGCTGGCGACGCTGGCCTATGACTGCCGCCGCGCCGAGCAGTTTCGCGCCGAGCTGTTGGATGCGCTCCGCATCGTCCAGCGCGGCGACCTCGCACCGGCCGACATGAAGGGCGCCTGGGCCGGCGAGCTCGGACAGACCCAGTTCATGCCGTCGTCATGGATGAAATACGCCGTCGATTTCGACGGCAATGGCAAGCGCGATCTCCTGCACAACGCCCCCGACGTGCTCGCCTCCACCGCGAACTATCTTGCCGGATATGGCTGGCAGAAGGGCAAGGATTGGCAGCCGGGCAGCCCGAACTTCGCGGTGCTGCAGCAGTGGAACAAAAGCGAGGTCTACTCGAAGACCATCGCTCATTTCGCCACCCAGCTCGCGCGCGCCCCTTAGCAGCCCCTCGTCAAAAACGCGTAGGGCCGATCGCCCGCGACCGGCCCTTTCTGTGCGTTTTTACCCCTATTTGCCCATGGTGGCGTGCATCGCCTTGTTCAGATGCGCGCCGCACGCCCCCATTTTGCCGTTGAGCAGCGAGTCCTGCGCGGCTGCGATCTCCTTTTGCGCGACGAACTTGCCGTCACCATCGGCCATGTTCTCGATCGCGGTCTCGGTCTTCTCCAGATTGGCCGAACTGCAGCCGCCGGCGGCGTGCTTGGCGGCTTGGGCCGGCGCGAGGGCGAACGCGACAGCGGCAATAGCGATAACCCCGAGTAACTTCGTCATGACGTTACCTTCCTTCTCTTGTTCTTGGGCCAGAGCCAGCGACATTGCCGGATTCTGCGACATCACCTTCCTCCGGGCGCGGCAACTTGACGCAATGAATTCCCCGCGAGAATTGCGTGATGTTGCGCGCCACGCAGAGGCACCTGCAAAATTTCTGATTTTCATTACACGTTTGTAATCAACGCCACACGTTCGGCGTGTGTGCACCGCGCCCGGGCGGCGGTTGGGGCTGACCAAGCGGAATGAATTGGTCCCTGCCTGGCCGCCGTCTGTCACGTCGATCCAGGTGAATCGCTGGCCGCAGTGGAAAGGTACCGCACAGGCTAGCGAGATGAACGCAAATTCACTTTTTTCGCTCCGCCCATCATGCGATTCGCGCATGCGAGACTTGGGTATAGGAGCTAGTCAATCACCTTGCGACGACCGGAAAGCAGCCTATTTGACCTCTGAATGGAACCGGCTGAGCCAAGACAACTCCGTGAATTAACGGGCATTTTTAGCGCGATGTCCCCTGTTCCGCCCACCCTTTGGGCGGGAGTGCTCCTAGGTTAATCGTCCGTTACCAATGCCATGCATCCAGCGCTTAGCTGCATCGCAACATCGGAACTTTCGCACTGCACCACTCTCACCTATATTCATTTCAACGATAAGGCTCGGGCAAGAGCTGAATCGAACTACAGGAGACTACCAATGCTGCTCTCGCTCATCCGTATGATCCAGGCTTTCCGGGACTATCAGCGCAATGTTGCCGAGCTGTCCCAGCTCAGCGATCGCGAATTGGCCGATATCGGCCTCGATCGCTCGGACATTCCGCGCGTTGCCGCCGGTCAGTATCAGGGCTGATATCGTTCAGCCCTTAGCCGGACGAACCGATAGCGCCCGCCTCGTGCGGGCGTTGTCGCATCCGGAGGCAGAAAACTCGATCTCGGCGATTCCACTGACCGCCGAAAAGCGCTACCTGTCCGCCCCATGACAGGACCCCAATCAAATACCGTGCACGTGATCGGCGCAGGCCTTGCCGGCTCCGAAGCCGCCTGGCAGGTGGCCAAATCCGGCGTGCCCGTGGTGCTGCACGAGATGCGGCCGACCCGCACGACCGAGGCACACCGCACCGACGGGCTTGCCGAGCTCGTCTGCTCCAATTCGTTCCGCTCGGACGATGCCGCCAACAACGCCGTCGGCCTGCTGCATGCCGAGATGCGCCGCCTCAACTCGCTGATCATGCGCGCAGCCGACGCCAACCAGGTGCCCGCCGGCGGCGCGCTGGCGGTGGACCGCGACGGCTTCTCCGCGGCCGTCACCAAGGCGCTGAACGACCATCCCCTGATCGAGATCGCCCGCGGCGAGGTCGCAGGCCTGCCGCCGGCCGAGTGGAGCAACGTCATCGTTGCGACCGGCCCCCCTCACTTCGGCGCCGCTGGCCGACGCGATCCGCGAGTTGACCGACGAGAACGCCCTCGCCTTCTTCGACGCGATCGCGCCGATCGTGCACCGCGAATCCATCGACATGTCGGTGGCCTGGTTCCAGTCGCGCTACGACAAGGTCGGCCCCGGCGGCACCGGCGCCGACTACATCAACTGCCCGATGACGAAGGAGCAGTATGACGGCTTCGTCGCGGCGCTGGTCGCCGGCGAGAAGACCGAATTCAAGGAATGGGAGACCAACACGCCCTATTTCGACGGCTGTCTGCCGATCGAAGTCATGGCGGAACGGGGGCCCGAGACTCTCCGCCACGGGCCGATGAAGCCGGTCGGCCTCACCAATCCGCACGATCCCACCACAAAGGCCTACGCGATCGTGCAGCTGCGCCAGGACAACAAGCTCGGCACGCTCTACAACATCGTCGGCTTCCAGACGAAGCTGAAATACGGCGAACAGCAACGCATCTTCCGCACCATTCCGGGGCTGGAGAAGGCCGAATTTGCTCGCCTCGGCGGCCTGCATCGCAACACCTTTCTCAACTCGCCAAAGCTGCTCGACGGCCAGTTGCGCCTGCGCGCACAACCACGACTGCGCTTTGCCGGCCAGATGACGGGCTGCGAGGGCTATGTGGAATCCGCCAGCGTCGGCCTGATTGCCGGCCTCTACGCGGCAGCGGACGTGCGCGGCGAGACGCTTGCGAGTCCGCCTGCTACGACGGCGCTCGGATCCCTGCTCGGCCACATCACCGGCGGCCATATCGAGACCATCGAGCCCGGCACGCGCTCGTTCCAGCCAATGAACATCAATTTCGGCCTGTTCCCGCCGCTCGCCAGCGCACCGACGAAGAAGCCCGACGGAAGCCGGCTGCGCGGCAACGAGAAGACGGTGGCCAAAAAGCAGGCGATGAGCGCGCTCGCGCTCGCCGATCTCGATCGCTGGATCGCCGATCACCTGCGCATTGCCGCTGCGGCGTGAGTTTTCGATGAACCTTCCCAAAGACGACGCCGCAACACTCTCGGCGCGCTGGACCGAGGGCGTGCTGCTCAAGCGTGACGTGTTCTCGACCGTCGAGCGCGGCCGATTCCGCGACGATGCCGGCGAGGTCGACGCGGTGCTGCGCCGCCTCGACGAGGTGCCGTGGTGGTCATTCCTTTTGGCGCGCCATCTGTTCGCCCGCGAGAAGCATGCGCTGGCACTCGCCAAGGGACTCGATGTCGGCCCCGAGCTGCTGTGGGCCGGACGCCGCGCGCTGGTGCGCAGCTTCGTCGATGGTGTCGCGCTGCATCTGGCGAAACCGCATGGCGACCTCGCCTATTTTCGCTCGGCCAAGGCCGCGCTGCGACGGCTGCGCCGCGCCGGCATCTGCCACAACGATCTTGCCAAGGAACAGAACTGGCTGGTCGGCCGCGACGGTCGCGCCTATGTGACAGACTTCCAGCTCGCGGCCTGCTTCGACCGTCGCGGCCGGCTTTACCGCATCCTGGCCTATGAAGACCTCCGGCATCTGCTCAAGCACAAGCGCTCCTACGCGCCCGAGGCGCTGACGCCGCGCGAGCGAAAAATCCTGGCGAAGAAGTCGTTCGCCGCCAGCCTCTGGCTCGCCACCGGCAAGAAGGTCTATCGGGCAATCACCCGCGGCCTGTTCAACTTCACCGATCGTGAAGGCGGCGGCCGGCGGCTCGTCAACGACGCGCCGGTGCTGGCGGAATTGATCCGCAGGAACCCCGCCGTGCGCGACACCGCCATCGTCGCCTTTGCCGACCGCCGCTCCGGTGTCGGGCTCTATGCCTTCGTCGAAGCCGATCAGGCCGCGCTCGAAGACCAGTTGCGGAACGAGCTCAGCGCCGCCAAGGGGCCGAAGCCGCCGGAACACATCCAGGTCGTCCACGCGCTGCCACGCAACGCCGACGGCAAGCCGCGCACGGAGATCCTGCAACTGGTCGCCATGAACCAGCTCGACCTGATTGAACCGATGATGAAGAACGATCAGGACCGCGCTTTCCTCAAGGACATCCTGGAGCAGCGCAAGAACCTGCGCGACCGCTTCAATTTCGAGGCCGACCTGCCGGCGGGCTAGCGTGGTTCACGCCTTGAAGCGTCCACATTGGCGATAGAGAAGCGATCCGATAATTCGAGCTTGGGGGACTTGGCGGGGTCATGGGCACTCGGGGGAACATGATGCATCGTGTGGTTGGCGGCCTGATTGCCGGCCTTCTGCTGATTGCCGCCGCGCCCGCGATGGCCGAGTCCCCGGCCGAGCTGATCTCCAGTTTCCGGCTCAAGCATGGTGAGGTCCGCGTCGTCCGCGACTCGACCCTCGACCGCATCGCCATGGACCAGGCGCGCGCGATGGCGACGAAGGACGACCTCAGCCACGACGCCCTCGGCCCGTTCAACCGCCGGGTCGCACCGGCCGGCGCAGGCCGCGCCGCCGAGAATATCGCCTACGGCTACGACAATTTCGAGAAGACCCTCGGACAGTGGATCGACTCGTCGGGGCACCGCAAGAATCTGCTGCTGCACAACGCGTCCCGCGTCGGCATCGCGAGCGCGAAAAACGCCAGCGGCAAACGCACCTATTGGGCGATGGTGATCGCCGGCGACTATGAGCCGAAGGGCAAAGGCAAAGGCAAGAAGGACGGGGAGCCTCTGGTTGCCGTGAAGCGCGAGGCCGCGCCGGCAAGCAAACCGAAATCCAGCGGCTGCCACATCAAGCTGCTTGGCCTCTGCATCTGAGGTGAGATCAGATGCTGCAGCCGGCCTCTTGTCCGCATTCCTCGCCGGTCTAATCTATCGGGACGATCGCGAGAGCAAAGGCGGCGCACTTGATCAACATCGAGCGAATACGTGCCGACACGCCAGCTACCTCCTGGCTGGCGTACCTGCACAATGCGGGAGCTGCTCTCATGCCCGTTCCCGTCGTCGAAGCCATGAAGCAGCATATCGATCTGGAGAGCGAAATCGGAGGCTATGCGGCCGCCGACCGCGAGGCCCGCCGGCTTGATTCAGTCTACGGCTCCGTGGCGCGCCTGCTGAATGCCGCGCCTGATGAGATCGCGCTCATGGAGAACGCGACGGTTGCCTGGCAAATGGCATTCTACGCGCTTCAGTTTCGCGACGGCGATCGGATCCTGACCGCGGAGGCGGAATACGCGGCCAACTATGTCGCCTTCCTTCAGGTCGCCAAGCGAACAGGCGTTGCGATCGACATCGTGCCGAGCGATGCCAGCGGCGAGCTCGACGTTGACGCGCTCGAACGCATGATCGATGAGCGCGTGAAGCTGATTGCGATCACGTGGGTTCCGACCAATGGCGGGCTGGTCAATCCGGCTGCGGCCGTCGGCAAGATCGCGCGAGCGCGAGGCATTCCTTATCTGCTCGATGCCTGCCAGGCGGTCGGACAGATGGCGGTGGATGTCGAGGCTATCGGCTGTGACATGCTGTCCGCAACCGGGCGTAAATTCCTTCGCGGTCCGCGCGGCACCGGCTTTCTCTACGTCCGCCGCGCGACGCTGCAGGCGCTCGAGCCGCCGATGATCGACCACTTCGCCGCACCCTGGGTCTCCCGGGACGCTTATCGGCTGCGTGACGATGCGCGCCGTTTCGAGACCTGGGAGAACAACTACGCAGCCCGGCTTGGGCTGGGCGCGGCGGTCGATTATGCCCTCGATATCGGGATAGGCCCGATCGAGCAGCGTTGCCGCATGCTGGCGGACCGCCTCCGGGGCGGCCTTGCGTCCATTCGCGGCATCAGGATTCGCGACCTCGGACGCGCTCCGGGGGCCATCGTCAGCTTCACGGTGGAAGGATACGATGCGGAAGCGGTTGTCAGCAACGCGGCCACCGCCGGCATCACGATCGGTGCCTCAGATCCGTCGAGCACGCGCATCGACGCCGAAATTCGCTCGCTGCCGCCGGTGGTGCGGGCCTCCCCGCATTACTACAATACGGAAGCCGAGATCGATCGGCTGATCGCCCATTTGGCAGTTTTGACGCCGCGATAGCGGCGAGCGCGCACAGCTCAGGTACAGCGCGCACTCAATCCGGATGCGCCAAGCTTCGCCATGACCTCGTCGAGATGGGCGCTGTCGCGGGTCTCGATCACCAATTGCAGCAGCGTCGCCTTGGCCGGAAGATCCGAGAAGGTGCGCTGGTGCGAGACCTCGATGATGTTGGCGCCGGCCTCGGCCAGTAGTGCCGCGACCGCAGCCAGTTGGCCAGGCCTATCGGGGATGTCGAGCGACAGCTGGGTGAGCCGCCCCTCGCGCGCCAACTCGCGGGTCAGGACTGATGCAATCAGCCGCGTGTCGATATTGCCGCCGCTCAGCACCAGCCCGACCTTCTGGCCGGCGAAACGGGACGGGTCGGACATCAGCGCGGCGAGGCCAGCGGCACCGGCGCCTTCCACGACCGTCTTCTCGATCGAGATCAGGGTCGCCACCGCGCGCTCGAGCTCGGCTTCGTTGACGAGCGCAATGTCGTCGACGAGGCGGCGGACGATTTCGGTCGTGAGCTTGCCGGGCGACTTCACCGCGATGCCTTCGGCGAGTGTGTCGCCACGCGCCGGCAGATTGCCGTCATGAATGGCATTGTACATCGAGGGGTAGAGCCAGGCCTCGACGCCGAGGATCCGCAGCGACGGCTTGATCGATTTCGCGGCAATGGCGATCCCGCTGATCAGGCCACCGCCGCCGATCGGAACGACCAGCGTATCGAGCTCCGGCACGGCCTTGAGTATTTCCAGCCCGACCGTGCCCTGCCCCGCGATGACAAGCGGATCGTCATAGGGATGGACGAAGATCATGCCATGGGCTTCGCCGTGGCTGCGCGCATACGCGGCCGCCTCCTCCAGCGTGGCGCCCGTCACCACCACCTCGGCACCGTGATGCCTGGTGTTTTCGACCTTCACCATGGGCGTGCCGACCGGCATGACGATGGTTGCGGGAATCCCGAGCCGCTTGGCGTGATAGGCGACGCCCTGCGCGTGGTTACCCGCCGACATCGCGACGACGCCGCGCGCGCGCTCCTCCGGCGTCAGTGCGGTGAGGCGGTTGAGCGCGCCGCGCTCCTTGAACGAGGACGTGAACTGGAGGTTCTCGAATTTCAGCCAGATGTCGCAGCCGCAGATATTGCTCAGCGTGCGACTGTAGCTACAGGGCGTCTCGACGACGGCGTCGCGGATGGTCGCGGCGGCGGCACGGATGTCGCTCAGCGAGACTGGAAGGGCGCTGAGATCGCTGACGATGCTTTGGGACAACTCGGCCATGGGACAGCATAGGGCATTTGGCAGTTTGAGGCGATAAGCCAACCGCTATTTGGTAAACTCCCGGGAACGCGAGGCCCGCCACAGCGTCCACAACGTACGCAGCCGCGGCGATTGCTCCGGCGTGAACGGATTACGCCCGGGCTGCGACAGGCGCTTGAGGTCGGCCCGTACCTGGCTCAGCGGCAGAAACGCTGGCCGAGCCGACACCGGCACCTCGGCCAACAGCGACAAGGCCGTCGTCAAATGCTGCCTGGCCTCGCCGGCGAGCTGGTCCAGCACAGCGCGCAAATTCGGCGTCTCCTTGCCGGCGAACACGTCCTCCATGTTGCAATCGTGGCTCGCCAGAACCTGCTGCGGCAGGAACAATTGCCGGTGCGCCGCATCACGCGGCAGGTTCGTGATGACTTGCGCGATGCCTTGGGCCAATCCGGCATGCCGCGCGAGGTGCTCGGCTGGGTCCGAGGGTGACGCCATGATCCGCGCCGCGAGAGCGAACAACGCCGAGCAGGTCGCGGCGAGATAACCTTCGAGAGCCGTCATGGTCGGCATTGGGTCGTTGTAGAGATCGAATTGATGCTCGTCGACGAGCAGCGACAGCGGTTCGACCGGCAGGTCGAAATCACGGATTGCGCGGAGCAGCTCCGCCGCCACCGGATTGCCCTCGGCGCTGCCATGGACCTGGCCCGACAGCATGTCAGTCCACCATTGCAGGCGGATTTCACCAGGCAAGGGCTGGCTTACCTGGTCGCGGACGCGAACGATCTCGACATTGAAAGCATAGAGCGCCAGCAGCGCGCGGCGCTCGGCAGCAGGCGCGAACAGGGTCGCGGCATAGCGCGGAAAGTCGTGGCTGCGCACGAGGTCAGCACAGAACGCGGCAGAATCCTGCGCCGGCGCGGAGTCACTCATGGCACGGCGATCAGCGCGGCCGCGACGCGCCGCCGTTCGCCGATCATGATGTTGTAGGTACGCACGGCGGGACCGGTCTGCATCGTATCCAGAACCACCCTCGCCGCTTTAAGCGCTTGGCGCAGTTCCGCCGGCGGCAGCCAGACCCCGGTTCCGGTGCCGATCAGGAGCGTGTCGATGCTCTTGGCGGACTTGAAGACTCGATCAAGCGAATAGCGGTCGATCTTCGCGGGGTCGGTTATGTCCCAGGCCCAGATCGCGTCGGGCAGGCAAAGCAGCGATCCCCGATGCGACATGCCGGCAAAGGCAAAGCCGCCCTTGCCATAGGCTTCGATCGGCGCCGAGCGGGGGAAATGCGGTGCGTTGGGATCGCCGGCCATGAGCTTCGTCCGAATGAGCTTACTGCCCTCGCAAACTCCTGCGACGGCATGCGGTTCGGATCATGCCTTGCTTTTCTTCGCCGGCGTAGCCTTATCGGCCGCATCTTCGCGATGCTCGCCGACACCGAGATAGATCAGGATCGGGGCCGCAATGAAGATCGAGGTATAGGTGCCGACCAGCACCACGCCGAACATCATGACCGCGGTGAAGCTGTGGATGGCATGACCGCCGAACAGCAGCAGAGCCAGCAGCGCCAGCGTCACGGTGAAATGGGTGATGATCGAGCGCGACAGCGTCGAGTTGATGGATTCGTTGAGGAGCTGCGGCATCGGCATCTTCTTGTAGCGCCGCAGCATCTCACGGATGCGGTCGTAGATGACCACGGTGTCGTTGAGCGAATAGCCCAAAATGGTCAGAAGCGCCGCGATACTGGTAAGGTCGAAATCGACCTGACTGATCGACATGAAGCCGATCGTCAGCACGATGTCGTGCACGTTGGCGATCATGGCGCCGAGCGCGAACTGCCACTCGAAGCGGAACCAGAGGTAGACCAGGATCGAGACGATCGCCAGCATCAGGCCGAGCATGCCGTAGCTCAGCAATTCGCCGGAGACACGTGGCCCCACCACCTCGACGCGGCGATAGTCCACGGAGTCGCCGAGGGCAGCGCGGACCTTGTCGACAGCTGCCTGCTGCGCCTTGTCGCCGCCCGGCTGCTCGGCAACGCGAAGCAGCACGTCGGCGGGGCCGCCGAATTGCTGCAGCTGGACTTCGCCGAGGCCCAGACTGCCGAGGGTGGACCGCATCTGCGCAATGTCCGCCGTGCCCGACTTGGCACGCACCTCCATCAGGGTGCCGCCCTTGAAGTCGATGCCGAAATTCAGGCCGTGCGTAAAGAACAGCACGATGGCGAGGATCGAGAGCGTCGCCGAGATCGGGAACGAGATGCGGCGGAACTGAGTGAAGTCGAAATGCGTGTCATCCGGCACGATGCGCAGCGACGGCAGCAGCCCGAGCACGCTGACCACGGTCAGCACGGCAATGACGACGCCGAGGGAGATGAGAACGATTTGAGTAGTGGTCACAGCCGGCCTCGAATGGTCAAATCGGCACGGTCTTCGGCCGCTTCCACTGCACCCACCATGCGACGATCAGGCGGGTCATTGTGAAGGCGGTGAAGACGGTGGTGATGATGCCGATGCCGAGCGTCACTGCGAAGCCGCGCACCGGACCGGTGCCGATCATGAACAGCACTGCAGCGGCGATGAAGGTGGTGATGTTGGAGTCGAGGATGGTGGCAAGCGCCCGCTTGAAGCCTGCGTCGATCGCCGATATCGGGCTTCTGCCGCCGCGCAATTCCTCGCGGATGCGCTCATAGATCAGCACGTTGGAGTCGACCGCGATGCCGACCGTTAGCACGATGCCGGCGATGCCCGGCAGGGTCAGCGTGGCGCTGAGCAGCGACAGCAGGCCGAAGATCATGGCGACGTTGATACAGACCGCGATGTTGGCGAAGACGCCGAACAGCCGATACGTCAACAGCATGAACACGACGACCATGATCGAACCGACATAGGCGGCAAGTTCGCCCTTCTCGATCGAGTCCTGGCCGAGGCCCGGGCCAACGGTGCGCTCCTCCACGACAGTCAGTGGCGCCGGCAGCGCGCCGGCGCGCAGCAGGATCGCGAGATCGTTGGCCGACTGCACGGTGAAGCTGCCGGAGATCTGGCCCTGGCCGCCGGTGATCGGCTCGCGAATGACCGGCGCGGAGATCACCTTGTTGTCGAGAATGATCGCGAAGCGCAGCCCGACATTCTCCTGCGTGGCCTGCGCAAACTTGCGCGCGCCCGAGCTATTGAACTTGAAGCTGACGACCGGCTCATTGCTACGCTGGTCGAAGGTCGCCTGGGCGTCCGTTAGGTCGCCGCCCGCAACCAACACCTGCTTCTTGACCACCTCGCCGGGCGGCGGCGGCGAGGCGTTCGGCAGATACTCGGTGTCCGGCGGCAACGTGCCCTGCTGCGCCTGGTCTGGCGGCACCGAGGGATCGACCATGCGGAATTCCAGCTTCGCAGTCTTGCCCAGCAGCTCCTTCAGGCGGGTCGGATCCTGAAGGCCGGGGACCTGCACCAGGATGCGGTCGTTCCCCTGACGCTGGATGATTGGCTCGACGGTGCCGAGCTCGTTGACGCGCTTCTCGACGATCTGGATCGACTGCTCGATGGTCTTGCGCAAACGGTCGAGCATCGCGCCCTGCGGGATGCTCAGGCGGATCAATCCCCCCCCGGCGTCAGTCACTTCGAGGTCGCGCTGACCGCTGGATCCCATCAGGCCGCCGAGCGGCTGGGCCAAATCACGCAGCTTGGCCAGAGCCGGCTGCTGATCGGATTCCTTGGTGATGCGAACCTCGACCGCGTCGTTGCGCACGGTGACGCCGCCGGTAAAGCCGATCTTGGCCTCGCGCAGCACGCGACGGACGTCGTCGCGGATCTGATCGAGCTTTTCCTTCTTTACATAGTTGGAATCGACCTCGAGCAGCAAAGAGGAGCCGCCCTGGAGATCGAGGCCGAGCACGAGCTTCCGCTGCGCCCAGGCGGGCCAGGTCTTGACCTGCGCTTCGGAGAAGAAGTTCGGGACCGCGCAGAGGCACACGATCAGCGCCGTCAGGATAATCCCGAGCGCCTTCCACCGCGTGAAATACAACATCGACTGGACCTGTCAGATCAGGGGATTTCAGAGACTCGCGGAAGCGCTCACTTCGCCGCCGCGTCGTCCTTGGCGCTATCCTTGGCGCTTTCCTTGGATTCCTTGGCCGGCTCGCCCTTGGCGCGCACGCCGGAGACCATCGAGCGCATCTGCCGCACGCGCACGCCATCGGCAATCTCGAACTCGATCTGGTCGTCGTCGACGACCTTGGTGACCTTGCCGACGAGACCGCCCGAGGTCACGACGGTATCGCCGCGGCGGATGTTCTTCACGAGGTCGGCGTGGTCACGGACCTTCTTCTGCTGCGGACGCAGAATCAGGAAGTACATGATCACGAAGATCAGGGCGAACGGCAGCAGCGACATCAACATGCCGCTGGTGTCGCCGGCGCCCGCAGCCTGGGCATACGCAGGGGTAATCAGCATTCGGACGATCCTCGTGAGAACGGGGGAAAACCGGTCAGGCCCAAATGGCGACCGGTTCGGTCAAATTCGCGCGGACTATAGCGGCCATTGCCCCAATTGCAACGCTGCCAGACCGCCCTTTTAGCCACCTTGCGGCGCGCGCTCAGGCCCGATAAGGCTGCATTCTCAGGAACTTCGGTCATGCCCCAAAAACCAAGCAAAAGCCCGGCCGGCAAACGCCCCCGCACCCCTGCCGCGAAGCCAGCCCGCGTCGCGGCAAAACGTCCCAAGGCAGCCCTCAGGGCAGCTTCCAAGACCATTTCCAAAGCGACTTCCAAGGCGACTTCCAAGGCGAACCAAAACGTCTCCCAGGAGCGCATTGTCCGCGCGCTGGAGACGATCGCGGCGCATCTCTCCGCTCAAAGCAAGCCCGCCGCCGAACGCGAATCGTTCAAGCAGGCGGACGCTTTCGTCTGGCATCCGGACGGCCGCCTTGCGGCGGTGCCGCGCGTCAGCCGCGTCGAACTGTTCCTGCTCAAGGGCGTCGACCGGATGCGCGACATCCTGATGGAGAACACCGAGCGTTTCGCCAACGGATTGCCCGCCAACAACGCGCTGCTCTGGGGCGCGCGCGGCATGGGCAAGTCGTCGCTGGTGAAAGCCGCGCATGCCAGCATCAACGCGGAGCGCAAACCAGCCGACAGACTGAAGCTGATCGAGATTCATCGCGAGGACATCGAGAGCCTGCCTGCCCTCATGGAGCAGCTTCGCGCCTCGCCCTTCCGCTTCATCGTGTTCTGCGACGACCTCTCCTTCGACGGCAATGATGCGTCCTACAAATCGCTCAAGGCGGTGCTCGAAGGTGGCATCGAGGGTCGGCCGGAGAACGTCATCCTCTACGCCACCTCCAACCGCCGCCATCTGCTGGCGCGCGAGATGATCGAGAACGAGCGCTCGACCGCGATCAATCCCGGCGAAGCCGTCGAGGAGAAGGTCTCGCTGTCGGATCGCTTTGGTCTCTGGCTCGGCTTCCACCGCTGCAGCCAGGACGAATATCTCGCCATGGTGCGGGGCTATTGCAGCCATTTCGGCGTCAAGGTCGACGACGACGCGCTGGAGCGCGAGGCACTTGAATGGTCGACGACGCGCGGCTCGCGCTCAGGCCGCGTCGCCTGGCAGTTCGTGCAGGAGCTTGCGGGACGGCTCGGCGTGAAGCTGACGGCGACGTAGCGGAAAGTTTCGCCTCACCCACAACTGTCATTCCCCGCGCAGGCGGGGAATCCGGTACGCCGCGGCTTCTCGGCTCAACAATGACTGTCTCTGGAATACTGGATCGCCCGCTTTCGCGGCCGATGACAGCTTGTATTTGGTAACGGCGCGCCCCTGCTCTACAGGCCCGCGCCTCACGCGCCGTTCAGGAATTGAAGCGGGTCAACCGGGCTCGATCCCTTACGGATCTCGAAGTGGAGCTGCGGCGACGCCACCTCCCCGGATTGACCCGACTTGGCAATGACCTGGCCACGCTTGATGGTATCGCCGCGCTTCACCATCAGCTCACTCGCATGGGCATATGCGGTGACGTAGCCGTTGGAGTGCCGAACCAGGACGAGATTGCCATAACCTTTCAGCTCGTTGCCGGAATAGGCAACGACGCCGTCTTCAGCCGCCTTGACCGGCGTACCCTCGGGCACCGCGAGATTGATGCCGTCGTTGGACTTGCCATTGGTCTTGGCGCCGTAGCTCGTGACCACCTTGCCGCGCACCGGCCAGCGGAAAGTCGGCAGCGCGCTGGTGGTCTCCGCAGCTTTCGCTGGAGCGTCCGCGGCCTTGTCTTCGACATTGGCCGTGGCCTGGGCCAGGCGCGCGCTCTGCACCGGCGCGGCGACGGCCGCCATCTTAGTGGCGGGCGCAGGTGCGGCCGCAACGGGCTGCAGCGTTCCCGCGACGGGAGCGGCTCCGACCGGGGCCGCGGCAAGCGGTGCCGCGACAGCGGCGGTCTTGGCGCCGGGCACGGCCAGCTTGGCGCCGAGCTTGAGTTTTGCAGAGGGATCGAGGCCGTTGGCGCGGGCCAGTTCGGCCGCCGAGATATGGTTCTTGCGGGCAATGCTGGCGAGCGTGTCGCCGTGGTTCACGAAGTGCGTGCTCGACGGCGCGGCAACGGCCGCAACCGGCCTCGCAGCAGGCGCCAGCGCGGGGGCAGCGGCAACGGGAGCCATGAGCGGCGCGGGCGCAGCGGCCGTAGCCTGGTGCGGAATGATCAGCTGCTGGCCGGGCGAGAGCGCGCGCGGGCCCTTATAGCCGTTGGCGGCGAGGATCGCCTGCGGCGTGACGCGATAGCGTTTGGCAAGCAGGTCGAGCGTATCGCTGGTGCCGACGATGATTTTGGTTCCACCGACCGGCTGGGCGGCTGCGACCGAGCGCGGCGGCACGGTGGCCGTGGTCTCCAGATGCGGCTGCGCCGGGGGTGCGTAGGAGCCGACACCGCGACCACCTCCGGACACGCCGCCTGCCGCAACGGGGTAGGATTGCGGCGCGGACACCGCCGGCGGCAAAGGCTGCGACTGATAATAACCGGACTGCGTCTGCGGCCGCGAATATTGCGGCAGCTCACGCTGCGGCGGCGGTGCCTGCTGCACCGAACCGGTCGATTCCTGCGTAAAGGGATTGGAGAAGTTCGACTGGGACATGCGCGACGACATGTCGGCGCTGCACCCTGCGAAGCTGAAGGAGATCAGCGCCAGCACCGCGACCTGCGGCACACGGCGCGAGTAAAGCAACTCGGCGGCAACGGACATGGTTACTCACTCGTACGCAACAGAACTGGTGTTTTAAGTAAACACGCGCCGAGTAAATAACGGCTTAACCCTCCCAATAAGATGTTGGCAGCACAGCCAATCCGGAGTTCTACAGCTCCCGCGCCACGCCGGGCAAAGCCGGCACGAAGCGGACCTCGACGAGTTCCTTGCGCTCGATCCCGGCTTCGGTCCGGCTCAGGCGGATCAGCGTCTGCACCCCCTGATGCGGGCCGACGGGCGCGATCAGGATGCCGCCCACCTCCAGCCGCTCGACCAGGTTGTCCGGAAGCTGCTCCATCGCGGCCGTGACGATGATGCGGTCGAACGGGCCGATATTGGGAGGCAGATTGAGTCCGTCGCCCAGCATCACCTCGACGTTGTGATAGTTGAGCTTTTCAAGCCTGAGACGTGCGGCATCCGCAAGCTTGCGGTAACGCTCGACCGCCAGCACCTGACCGGCGAGCCGCGACAGCACCGCCGCCTGGTAGCCCGAGCCGGCGCCGATCTCGAGCACGCGGTGCTTCTTCTGAAGCTGGAGCTGCTCGGTCATGTAGGCGACGACGAAGGGCTGGCTGATGGTCTGCCCGCAGGCGATCGGCAGCGCGCTGTCGCGATAGGCGCCGTCACGATCGGCGTCGTCGACGAATTGATCGCGCGGCACCTCCTCCATAGCCCGCAGGACCGCCTGGTCGCTGATGCCCCGACGCCTCAGCGTGAGCTGAAACATCATCTTTTCCGGCGGGTGCTGATGGGAGGTCATAGCCTGCTTGTGCTGTCTTTTTGGGGTCCGGGACGTCAACCCTGGGGCGGGGGATTCCTGTTCCGGCTCAGGGAACCCATGATAGGCTTCGGATGGCGTAGTTGACCATAAATTGGCTTGCAACGGGCGAGCCTCGACGGCCATTCTGATGCATCCGTTCGTCGAAACGCGCATTGCGTCGATTCATGTTATCTGCGAACGTTTTTGGCAATGGGCAAGGACTCGACCATGACCTCGACGGGGCTTACCGGCCGCTCTGTATTCCTCGTCGAAGACGAGGTGATGATCAGGATGATGGTCGCGGACATGCTCGAAGAGCTTGGCTACAAGATCGCAGCCGAGGCTGGCGACATCACCGAAGCCATGCGGCTCGCCCAGGCAACCGAGTTCGACATCGCCATTCTCGACGTCAACGTCAACGGCAAGGTCATCTCGCCGGTCGCCGATGTCATCAAGGCGAAGGGCTGCCCGTTCATCTTCGCCACCGGATACGGCTCCTCCGGCCTGCCCGAGCAGTACCGCGATCGGCCGGCGCTTCAGAAGCCGTTTCAGCTCGATGCCCTCGGCAAGACCATCGAAGCCGCGCTCCGCGGCGGCTAGACTAGGCCCCGTTTCCAGGTCGGACTTACTTCAGCGTCGCACTCAGCGCCTCGGAAAACACCTCGTTGGTCCGGTCGAGCCTGAGCGGCGTGACGGAGACGTAGCGTTCGCGCAGCGCCGCGAGATCGGTGCCGTCGGCCGGCGTATCCATCATCGCGGTACGCTCGAAGCCGATCCAGAAATAGGGATTGCCACGGCCGTCCCTGCGCTCGTCGATCTTGAGGAAACCGAGATTGCGCTTGCCCTGCCGGGTCACGCGAATGCCGAGCACATCTTCCGGCGCGCAGGCCGGGAAGTTGACGTTGATCACCGTGTCCTTCGGGATGCCGGCGGCGATCACCTTGCGCAGGATGTCGGGCCCGAATTTGCGCGCAGTGTCCCACAGCGGCCGGTCGCGGGTCTCGACGCTGAATTCCTGTGACAGCGCGAACGACGGCAGCCCCAGGATGGTTCCCTCCAGCGCGCCGGCGATCGTGCCGGAATAGACCACGTCTTCGGCAACGTTGCGGCCCTTGTTGACGCCGGACAGCACGATATCGGGCAGCTTGGCGCCGAGGATGTGGCGCGCGCCCATGATGACGCAGTCGGTCGGCGTGCCGCGCACCGCAAAGTGCCGCGGACCGACCTCGCGCAGGCGCAGCGGATCGTTCAGCGACAACGAATGCGACACGCCGGACTGGTCGAGCTCGGGCGCGACAACCCAGACGTCATCGGACAATGCGCGCGCGATCTCCTCCAGAACCGTGAGGCCGGGGGCGTGGATGCCGTCGTCATTGGTGCAGAGAATGCGCATGGGAAAAGTCGATTCCTGAAGCAGGTCTGAGCCGTCTTATCCGGCCGGGGCCGATCAGGCAAACCGGACGGTTCGGGCCGGCGGCAGGTTTCCGGCCTGGTCCTGTTAGCGACGGACGCGCCATTGCGGCAGGAAGCGCGCCAGCCGGCCCTCCGCATGCAATTTCATCGCCGGCACGACCGGGCTCACGATCGGCGCCTCGATGACGCCGAGCGCCTCCAGCTGTGCGACGAACGGGTCCGGCACCGGCGCCTGCGGAAAGCGTTCGCGCGCTAGCGTCAGTGCCTGGTCGAAATCCGCGGCATTCACACCGGGTTTGGCTCGCCGGCTCTGGACGAGATGATCGTCCCAGAGCCGCGTGATCGCGATGTCGAGCACGCCACGCAGCCGCTGATCGACAGCCTGGATGCCGGCACCCGTCACCGCCCATTGTCGGCCGACCCAGAAGATGTCGCGGTGCAAGGCCATGAACGATGGGTTCGCGTTGTCGGGTGGCCAGCAGGATAACCGGCCGCCCGATCTTCGCAACCAAACGTTTCTCCGTTTCAGATGGGCGGGCACGCCTAGTCGCGTGCGACCACCTTCAGCCCGCCCATATAGGGCTGGAGCACGCTGGGGACCGCAATCGAGCCGTCCTCCTGCTGATAGGTCTCCATCACGGCGATCAGCGCGCGACCGAGCGCGGTGCCGGAGCCGTTGAGCGTGTGCACGAACCGCGGCTTGCCATCGGGGCCGCGCGAGCGCGCGTCCATCCGGCGGGCCTGGAAATCGCCGCACACCGAGCAGCTCGATATCTCGCGGAACATGCCGCCCTCGCCCTGCCCCGGCATCCAGACCTCGATGTCATAGGTTTTTTGCGACGAAAAACCCATATCTCCCGCGCACAGCGTCATCACGCGATAATGCAGGTCGAGCTTCTGCAGCACCTGCTCGGCGCAGGACAGCATCCGCTCCAGCTCGTCCTTGCTCGTCTCCGGCGTCGTGATCGAGACGAGTTCGACCTTGGTGAATTGGTGCTGCCGGATCATGCCGCGGGTGTCGCGCCCAGCGGCGCCCGCCTCGGCGCGGAAGCACGGCGTCAATGCGGTGAGCCGCATCGGCAACTGCTTCTCGTCGAGGATGGATTCGCGGACGAGGTTGGTGAGGGCAACCTCGGCGGTCGGGATGAGGCCGAGGCGCTCGGTCATCAGCCGCTCCGGGTCCGGCGCGGCCAGGAGCTCACCCCTGATCGCCCAGAACTGATCGTCCTCGAATTTCGGCAACTGCCCGGTGCCGAACATCACCTCGTTGCGCACCAGCAGCGGCGGATTGACCTCGGTGTAGCCGTGCTCGTTGGTATGCAGGTCGAGCATGAACTGGCCGAGCGCGCGCTCCAGTCTCGCCAACCCTTTCTTGAGCACGACGAAGCGCGCACCCGAGAGTTTTGCCGCTGCCTCGAAATCCATGTAGCCGAGAGCGGTCCCGAGATCGTCGTGCAGCTTCGGCGCGAAGCCGTAATTGCGCTTGTTGCCGAACACATGGTGCTGAACGTTGCCGTGCTCGTCGACGCCATCGGGCACTTCGTCTAACGGGATGTTCGGAATCGCGGACAGCTCTTTCGTCAGCTCCTCGTCGGCAGCCTTCGCGGTCGCCTCGAGCTCCGGCATCGTGGTCTTGAGCTCGGTAACTTCCGCCATCAGCTTCGCCGCGCGCGCCTCGTCCTTGGCCTTCTTGGCATCGCCGATTTCCTTGGAGGCCGCATTGCGCCGCGCCTGCGCCTGCTCGGAAGCCAGGATCGCCGCACGCCGGGTCTCGTCGATCGCAAGCAGCGACGCCGACAATGGCTTCAGGCCGCGTCGTACGAGGCCGGCGTCGAAGGCTTGCGGGTTGTCGCGGATCGATTTGATGTCGTGCATGGCCGAGGTATCCTGGGGCAGCGCGTAAACATACAACGGCAGACGTTGTACGTCAGCGCGTCTCCCTAGCACTCTGTCATCGCCCGCGAAAGCGGGCGATCCAGTATTCCAGGGACGGCACTGATTCTCCGAGGGGCCGTGGCGTACTGGATTCCTCGCTCCAGTGCGCAATTGCGCACAAGGCGGGGAATGACAGCGGAGATCGGGGCGCCTTACTCCGCCGGATTGGCCGGCGTCGATACGTCAGTGCCGGTGGTGGCCTTTGAAGCGGCCGCCTTCTTCTCCACAATTCCCACCGCGATGATCGAGCCCTCGTAGAGCGCGAGCAAGGGGATCGCGAGCGAGCACTGGCTGAGCACGTCGGGCGGGGTCAGAACGGCAGCGATGACGAAGGCAACGACGATGAAATAGCGGCGCTTCTCGCGCAGCATTTTTGAGGTGACGATGCCGATGCGCCCGAGCAGCGTCAGGATCACCGGAAGCTGGAAGGCGATGCCGAAGGCGAAGATCAGCGACATCATCAGCGACAGATATTCGCCGACCTTGGGCAGCAGCTGGATCTGCGCGGTCTCGTCGCTGCCGGCCTGCTGCATGCCGAGTGAGAAGCGGACCAGCATCGGCAGCACGACGAAATAGACGAGTGCTGCGCCCAGCACGAAGAAGAACGGGGTCGCGACCAGATACGGCAGAAAGGCCTGCTTCTCGTGCTTGTAGAGGCCCGGAGCGACGAACTTGTAGATCTGCGTCGCGACGATCGGGAACGAGATGAAGCCGGCACCGAACAGCGCGAGCTTGAGCTGGGTGATGAAATATTCCAGCAGCGCGGTGTAGATGAATTTCGAGTTCTCGGGACCCGCGACCCACACGAACGGCCAGACCAGCACGTTGTAGATCTGCTTGGCGAAGAAGAAGCAGAAGATGAAGGCAATGCCGAAGCCAAGGAGCGCCTTGATCAGCCGCGAACGCAGCTCGATCAAATGGTCCATCAGAGGAGCTTTGCTGGCCTCGATATCGGCGGCGCTCATGACGCTTTGGCGTCCTTGATCGCCTCGGCCGGCGCAGTGTCCTGGATGACCGAATCTTGCGTGACCGAACCTTGAGCGACCTGCGCCTGCTCGACCTCACGGGTGATGGCGAGCGGCTCGTTCACGGCCGCATGTGCCTCGGCTTCCACGAAGGTCTCGGGCGTCGGCGCTTCCGGCGTGGTGGGTGTCGCCGGCGCTTCGCTTGAAGTCGTCAGCGCTTCGCTTGAAGCCGCCGGCGGTTCGACAGCGGTGGAGGTCTCGGCCGGTTTGTCCAGCGCATCGACGCGGAGCGCGTCGCTGACGTCCTTCTGGAGCGAGGTCATCAAATTGTTGCCGGCGAAGCCGGAAGCCGCTTCCTTGACCTCGTCGAAGCTCTTCTTGAGGTCGGCCATTTCGGCCTCGCGCATCGCTTCCTGGAATTGGCCCTGGAATTCGGCGGCCATCTTGCGCGCCTTGCCCATCCACTGCCCGACCATGCGCAGCACGCCCGGCAGCTCTTTCGGGCCGATGGCGATCAGGGCCACGACCCCGATCAGGACCAGTTCACTCCACCCGATATCGAACATGAGGTCTTCCGTTCACGCCAGCCGCAGCCGGCCCAATCCCTCGCGCGCAGGATCGGGCGCTACCCGCGTCTCGCGTGCTCTCTGGCTTAGACGGCCTTGCTGCCGACGTCGGACCGTGCCGCGGTCGGCGCGGCATTGTTGTGCTCGATGGACTTGGCCGGCTCGGGCTTGTCGGCGACCTTGTCGTCGTCCTGCATGCCCTTCTTGAACGCCTTGATGCCCTGCGCCACGTCGCCCATCAGATCCGAAATCTTGCCGCGACCGAACAGCAGCAGGACCACTGCGATCACCAGGACCCAGTGCCAAATGCTGAGTGAACCCATCCTGCAACCCTCCAAACGCGCATGGCCGGGGACCGGCCGATCTTCACCGAAACCTAGGCTTGGCAGGTGTCAAAAACAAGGACCAAGGCACCGCCAATTCGCTGTTGGCGCTACGTAATTTTGCTAGTGTTAACTGGTCGCAGGGGGCCACTAAAAGGCCCGGACGTCAGTCCTCGCTGCCGCCCTCGCCACCCTCATGGCCGACTTCCGGCGGCGTCTCGGGCTCGACAGCAGGCGCCAGCGCGAGATCAAGGTCCTCGCCCGGCTCCAGCGGATCCTCGTCCTCCCGCAAAGTCGGGTCATCGGACGGCGTCGGCACGCTGAATCCGGTCGGCAGGCGCGAATCCAGCAGGCCCGTGCCCTTCAGCTCCTCCAGACCCGGCAGATCGCCGAGCTGTTCCAGCGTGAACTGCGACAGGAAGTCCTCGGTGGTTCCGAAGGTCAAGGGACGGCCCGGCGTCTTGCGACGCCCCCGCGGCTTGATCCAGCCGGTTTCCAGCAGCACGTCCAGCGTGCCCTTCGAAGTGACGACGCCACGGATCTCCTCGATCTCGGCGCGCGTCACCGGCTGGTGATAGGCGATGATCGCCAGCACTTCGATCGCGGCGCGCGACAGGCGGCGGGTCTCGGTGCTCTCGCGGGTCATCAGCCAGGCAAGATCGCCCGCGGTGCGGAAGGTCCATTTGTTGGCGACCCGCACGAGATTCACGCCGCGCAGGGAATAGTCGGCCTGCAACTGCTCGAGCGCAGCCTTCACGTCCACGCCCTCGGGCATGCGCTTGGCCAGCGTCGCGGTGTCCAGCGGTTCATTCGAAGCGAACAGCAGCGCTTCCAGCAGCCGCAATTCTTCGGGACGTGCCTGGGACTCGTTCTCCATCGGCTCGGCCTCTTCTACCCGCACTTCAGCCAGGCTTGCCATGGCAGATTCTCCTTGTTGCACTTAAGCGACCGGCGCATCGGGCGCAGGAGCTGCGTCCATGACCGGCTTGGGGCGCCCCTTCCGGAAATAGATGGGCGCAAACGCCTCTTTCTGATTCAGCTCGAGCTGACCTTCGCGCACCAGCTCGAGCGCAGCCGCGAAACTCGAGGCGAGCACCGTCGCGCGCTGCGTCGGATCGGCGACGTGCTGCAGCAGAAAATCGTCGAGAACGCCCCAATCGTCCTGCTCGCTGATGCTGCCGACCAGCCGCTCCAGCGTGGCGCGCGCCTCGGCGAGCGACCACACCGTGCGCTTGGCCAGATGCACGCTCGCCAGCACGCGCGACTGGCGCTGCGCGGCATAGGCGGTGAGCAGGTCATAAAGCGTTGCGGTGTATTTCGGATGCTTGATCTCGGCGATCTGCTCGGGCTCGCCGCGCGGGAAGATGTCGCGCAGCAATTGCTGCCGGTTCATCAGCCGGTTGGCGGCTTCACGAATGGCCTCCAGCCGGCGCAGGCGGTTGGCGAGCGCCGTCGCCATCTGCTCCGCGCTGGGGCCTTCCGCACTCGGCGGCTCCGGCAGCAGCAGGCGCGATTTCAGAAAGGCGAGCCAGGCCGCCATCACGAGATAGTCGGCGGCAAGCTCGAGGCGGATCTTTCGCGCGGCTTCGATGAAGTGGAGATATTGGTCGGCCAGCGCCAGGATCGAAATCTTGGCGAGATCGACCTTCTGCTGCCGCGCCAGTGCGAGCAACAGGTCGAGCGGACCTTCATAACCCTCGACGTCCACCACCAACGCCGGCTCACCCTCGGCGAGCTCTGCGGGCCGCCCGGTTTCAAACGATAGGATTTCTGCGGTCATGCCGATGCCGTGTTTGCCCGTGCGATCAATGCGTCCAGTTCGGCGCGTGCGGCCGCGCGATCGAACGGCTGCGGTCCCTTGCGCGCCGCGAGCGCGGCGTTCGCCCGCTCCAGCGCCCTGCCCGCCAGTTCGGGTGTCTGGCCGGCGACCTCACGCATTTCCTCGATGTTGCCGTTGCAATGCAGGGCTATGTCGCAACCGGCCGCAAAAATCGCGCGGGTCCGCTCGGCGATATTGCCCGACAGCGCATTCATCGACACGTCATCACTCATTAACAAACCCTGGAACCCGATTGTGCCGCGAATCACCTCAGCGATCATTGTCGCAGATGTCGTCGCCGGATGGGCGGGGTCGACCGCGCTAAACACAACATGTGCAGTCATGGCCATCGGCAAATCCGCCAAGGGCTTGAACGCCGCGAAGTCGGTGCGATCCAGCTCGTCTCGCGGCGTGTCGACATTCGGCAGATTGAAATGGGTATCGGCCGTAGCTCGGCCATGGCCGGGGATGTGCTTGAGGACCGGCAACACGCCCCCCTGTTCCAGGCCCTCGGTGACCGCGCGGCCGATCGCGGCGACCTTGCCCGGTTCGGTGCCGTAAGCCCTGTTCCCGATGACGGCGTTGGCGCCAGCCACCGGCACGTCGGCCAGCGGCAAGCAATCCACGGTAATGCCGAGATCTGCGAGATCGGCCGCGATCAGCCGGGCGCTGAGGCGCGCCGCGGTTAGCCCGAGCGCCGAATCAGTATCGTAGAGGCCCGCGAAAATAGCGCCCGGCGGATAGACCGGCCAATGCGGCGGGCCCAGCCGCTGCACGCGGCCGCCCTCCTGATCGATCAGGACAGGGGCATCAGGAGAGCCCGCGGCCGCCCGCAATTCCGCAACGAGTGCAGCAACTTGAGCCGGCGTCTCGACGTTGCGCTTGAAGAGGATGAAACCCCATGGGCGTTCGCTGCGGATAAACTCCCGCTCGGCGGCGGTTAGTTCCGTTCCGGAAACGCCGGTAATGAAGGCCCGCGTGCTCATACGGCCGATTAACCCCGACCCGCGAGAGGGTCAAGGAAACGGCCGTTAATTCCTCTGGACGAAGCAGGCAGACAGGCCCGCGGATTTCAAACTGTTGCAGGCTTGGTTGGCCTCTTCGAGCGAGCCGTAGGGCCCAGCGAAGGCGCGGTAGACGATTCCCTTGCCCTTGTCGGTCAGGTCGACCCGCTTGACCACCGGTGCGCGGGAGCCGAGCACGCTGCCGTACTTGCCCTGAAGCACCCGGTAGGAGGCGTGAGCGCTATCCTCGGTCTGCTGCGAGGAGACCTGCACGACGTAGCCGCCGCCACCGCTGCTCGCGGGCGCAATTTGCGTCGGATTGGTCGCAGCCATCCGTTGCGGCGGCTCCGCAGCCGGCGCCGATTGCGGCGCCAGCGAGAGCGGCTGATTGGCACTGGCATTGGCCGAGGTCGGCGGCGTGCGCGGCGCAGCGGGTGCCGCAACGGGCTTCGGTGGAGCTGCCGGCTTCGCGACGGCGGCGGCTTGCGACGCCGTGGCGTCGGTCTGATCGCCCTTCACGGCCACGGTCCTGATCGCGCGCGGCGAATTGTTCGGCAGCGTGCCGTTGCTCGGATTCGGTCCCGCACTCGACAACGGAATGCTGGACGGCGACACGCTTGCGACCGGCGGCGGGTTCGCGTTCTGGTTCAGCGGCGGGAACACCACGCGGGGACCTCCCGCCTTGGCGTTGACGTCGACAGGCGCCTCCTCGCGCGGCACGATCTTCTCGGTACCATCACCAGTGACCATGCGGTCCGGCACCTTGGCCGAGGAGTCCGACGGCGCCGGCACGATTTTGGTCGGCGTGTTGTCGGCCTTGATGATCGGCGGCTCGCCGCTGCGGGGCGAGCCCACATAGGTCTTGTAGGCGAACGCAGCGCCGGTCCCGACCACGGCAAGAGCCAGGATCGCCGCCACGGTCATCATGCCGCCGCGCTGCTTCTTCGGCTCGTCGAGATCGGCCTCGGGATAGTCGCTCTGGAACGCGTAAGGATCGTCAGGATAGGCGGGATCGCGCTGGTAGTCCTGTTCGCCCGCCTCCAGCCGTCCGTAGAGCGCATCGTCGTAGCGCGCCGGATCGGGCTGCTGATAGGCTTGCTGCTGATAGGCTTGCTCTTGGTAAGCCTGATCGTGCTGCTGGTAGGCCTGATCCTGATAGGCAGGAGCTTGATAAGCAGGAGCTTGATAGGCCTGATCCGGATAGGCCTGCGGCTGACGAAAATCAGGTTCGGGCTCGGGCGCAGTCGGCTGGGCCGAATAACGATGCAGTGGATGAACCGGGTTTACGGAAGCGGGATAGGCAGGCTCAGCTGGCGCCGTCTGCGGCTGCACATTGGCGCGCCGCATCCATGAGGGTGGCCCGGGCGGCGGCGGTGGGGCTTGCTCGGCATAGTCCTGCTGGTCATCGTCGTGGCGATAGTCGTCCTGGCGATAGCCGTCGTCCTGATAGCTCTGGGCAGGCGCAGGCGCTGCTGGCGGATGCGCGCCCGGCCGCCCTTGCGCTGCGAACGGATCGGTCTGCCCGATCAGGCGGGCGAGTTCGGCCAAGGGATCGCCGCTCCCATGCTGATCGCCACCGCGATAGTCATCGGAAGGAAACGGTCTGTCCTGATATCGTTCGGCCATCGTGATGATGCGTCCCTTCGGGAAAGCCGCGCGCCCCTCGACCAAGGCACGGCTTTCGACCCACAAGGCTTTCAACCAAGTCTAAGCGATCCGGCTTCTGCCGGTTACCCCCACAAATTCCCCTTAAGTAGTTCGCCCCAAACTACCGCATCTCGTCCGGAGCATGGACGCCGAGGATGGCGAGGCCCGATGCCAGGACAGAGACGACGCCCTGGACCATGGCCAGCCGCGCCTTCGTTAGATCTGCATCATTATTGATAATGAAGCGTAAATAGGGCAAATCGCGCCCCTTCGTCCAAAGTGCGTGAAATTCGCTCGCTAAGTCATAGAGATAGAAGGCAATTCGGTGCGGCTCGTGGGCGCTTGCAGCCGCTTCCAGCATGCGCGGAAAAATTGCGAGCCGCTTAAGAAGGTCGAGCTCAGCCGGGTCCGACAGCCGTTCCACCGCCGACTCACCGAGCCAGGCGATGCGCTTTTCCGTTTCCTCCGGGAGTTCCGGGAACACCTCGACCCGGGCGTTGCGGAAGATCGAATGGCCGCGGGCGTGGCCGTATTGCACGTAGAACACCGGGTTGTCGCGCGACTGTTCCATGACCTTGGCGAGGTCGAAGTCGAGCACCGCGTCGTTCTTGCGGTAGAGCATCATGAAGCGGACGGCGTCCTGGCCGACTTCATCCACCACCTCACGCAAGGTGACGAAGTCCCCGCTCCGCTTGGACATTTTCACCGGCTCGCCGTTACGCAGCAACTTCACGAGCTGGACGATCTTGACGTCGAGCGCCCCCTTGCCGGAGGTCGTCGCCTTCACCGCCGCCTGCATGCGCTTGATATAGCCGCCATGGTCGGCGCCCCAGACGTCGATCATCTCCGCAAAACCACGGTCGAACTTGTTCTTGTGGTAGGCGATGTCGGCGGCGAAGTAGGTGTAGGAATTATCCGACTTGATCAGCGGGCGATCGACGTCGTCGCCATAGGCGGTCGCCTTGAACAGCAACTGCTCGCGGTCTTCCCAATCCTCGGCCGGGGCCCCCTTTGGCGGCGGCAGACGGCCCTGGTAGATGTCGCCCTTGGCACGTAGGAAATCGATGGTCTCGGCGACCTTGTTGTTGCCGGCGTCCAGCAGCGAGCGCTCGGAGAAGAACACGTCGTGGCGGATGTTGAGCGCGGCGAGATCGTCCTTGATCTCGTCCATCATCATCGCGATCGCCTTGGCGCGTACCGTCGGCAGCCACGCGCCCTCGCTCATGGCAAGCAGCTTGTCGCCGTGCTCCTGCGCCAGCGCCTCGCCGACCGGTTTCAGGTAGTCGCCGGGGTAGAGCCCTTCCGGGATCGCGCCGATGTCTTCGCCGAGCGCCTCGCGGTATCTCAGGAAGGCGGAACGCGCGAGCACGTCGACCTGGGCACCGGCGTCGTTGATATAATATTCGCGGGTGACGTCACGGCCACCAAACTCGAGCAGGCTCGCCAGCGCGTCGCCGAACACGGCGCCGCGGCAATGGCCGACATGCATCGGTCCGGTCGGGTTGGCGGAGACATATTCGACGTTGACCTTGGAGCCGCCGCGGACGCGGCCGTAATCGGCGCCCTCGCGCAGCACGGTCCGCAGTGCCTCGGCCCATGCGGCCGGCTTCAGCGTCAAATTGATGAAGCCGGGACCGGCGACGTCGACCTTCGTGATCAGCGGGTCCGCGCGCAGCCGTTCGGCGATCTGCTCGGCGAGGTCGCGCGGCTTTGCCTTTGCCTCTTTCGCAAGCACCATGGCCGCGTTGGTCGCCATGTCGCCATGGGAGGCATCGCGCGGCGGCTCGACCACCACGCGCGAGAAATCGATGCCCTCGGGCCAGTTGGATTCCGCCGCGAGCGCGCGGCAGACCGCGTGCACGCGTGCGAGCACGTCGGCGAACAGGTGCAGTGCTGAGGATGTGTCGGGCATGGGCGCCGCCTAACGCAAATCCGGGGTCGAGTCAAAGAGCCGCTGGTGCTCGGTCAGGGCGAAACGGTCGGTCATTCCGGCAATGAAATTCCCGATCCGGCGGGCCCGGTCGCCCTCATTGTCCACCTCCGCCCCGACCAGCCATTCCGGCGGCAGCTCGCCGGGCGATGTGAGGTATTTTGCGAACAGGTCGAACAGGATCTGTTCCGCCTCGCCCATCACCCGCATGACCCGCTTGTGGCGGTACATGTGCTGATAGAGAAAGCGCTTGATTGCGGCCTCCTCCTCGGCGACCGAGGCGGGGAACGCGATCAGTGCCCGGCTCTGCTGGCGCACGTCCTGGACGGATTGCGGTTTCACGGCGGCAAGGTTTGTCTGCGCCTCGGCGAACACGGCACCGATCAGGTGCGAGATCAGCTCGCGCACCAGTTCGGCGCCGCGCCTGACGTCTTCGAGATCGGGGTAATGCGCAGACGTCTCGGCGATGATCTCCGCGGTCAGCGGCATCACCTTGAGGTCGTCGAGGTGAAACAGGCCGGCGCGCAGGCCGTCGTCGATATCGTGGGCATCATAGGCGATGTCGTCGGCGATCGCGGCGACCTGTGCCTCCAGCGAGGCGAAACTCCATAATTCGAGATCATAGGTCTTGATGTAGTCGGCGATGCCGACGGGAATGCCGTGCTCGCGATAACGCCCGACCGGCGCACCGCTGCGATCGGTCAGCGGGCCGTTGTGCTTGACGATGCCCTCCAGCGATTCCCAGGTCAGGTTGAGCCCGTCGAATTCGGGATAGCGGTGTTCCAGCGCCGCAACGACGCGGAGCGTCTGGGCGTTGTGGTCGAAGCCGCCGAAATCCTTGAGGCAGGCGTCCAGCGCCCGCTCGCCGGCGTGCCCGAACGGCGGATGGCCAAGATCGTGGGCGAGCGCCAGGGTTTCCGTGAGGTCCTCGTCCAGCCCGAGCTGCCGCGCCAGCGCCCGGGCGATCTGCGCCACCTCCAGCGAATGGGTCAGCCGGGTGCGGTAGTGATCGCCCTCGTGGAACACGAACACCTGGGTCTTGTACTTCAGCCGGCGGAACGCGGTGGAATGGATGACCCGGTCGCAATCCCGCCGGAACGGGCTGCGGGTCCGGCTCGGCGGTTCCGCGACCAACCGGCCGCGACTGCGCTCGGGATCGCAGGCATAGGGCGCGTGGGGGGCAGCCATTCCGACGGACACGGCGAATTTAGTCCCTATCCATTTGATTCTGCGTATGGTGGCACTTAACTATGCCGGACGCGGGATACCAACTGAATTGGGCAAGCGACCCTCAGGTGACCTTGGTGTGACCGCGGGCCTATCGGAGACGAACGATGACGACTGACGTGACCATCAGTGACAAGGCCGCACGCCGGATTGGGGAGATCCTCAAGGGCGAAGGGTCTGGCGCGATGCTGCGGATCTCGGTCGAGGGCGGCGGCTGTTCCGGCTTCCAATACAAGTTCGACATTGACCGTGCCCGCACCGACGACGATCTCGTGATCGAGCAGGACAATGCGGTGGTGCTGGTCGATTCCGCCTCGCAGCCGTTCCTGGCGGGGTCGCAGGTCGATTTCGTCGACGATCTGATCGGCGCCTCGTTCCGGGTCAACAATCCCAACGCCACGGCGTCCTGCGGCTGCGGGACCAGCTTCTCGATCTGACGTCGCCGGCTAAGCGCCGGTGATCTGCCTTTCCTCGTCCGTCCAGTCCGCTTCGACCGGTATCTGCTCTGGCTGAAGCGGTGCGTCCTCCGACACCCATTGGCCGTCCAGCGCACGCAGCAGCGACGTGACCAGCGCCGGCTTGCGCAGCGGTTTCGCGAGGAAGTCGGACATCCCCGCCTCGCGGCAGATCTTGACGTCCTCGGGGAAGGCATTGGCGGTCAGCGCGATGATCGGCAAGGCCGCGAAGCGTCCGCCCTCGGCGCGGATCGCGCGGGTCGCGGCAAGGCCGTCCATCTCGGGCATGCGCACGTCCATCAGCACGATATCGTAATCGCCTTCGGACACGGCCGCGACGGCCTCGACACCGTCGGTCACGACGCGCAACTCGACATCGAAGGCACCGAGCATCTTGCTCACGACCATGCGGTTGACGGCGTCGTCCTCGGCGACCAGCACCTTCAGCGGTCGGTCGAGACCCGCGATGCGCGCCTTGAGATCGTCGGCTTCCTCGCGGCCTGCGTCGTGATCGGACGTTCGCATCTGGCTCCACGGCAAAACCAGCGTGAAGCGGAAGGTCGAGCCTTCGCCCGGCGTCGAGGTGACGCCGATGGTGCCGCCCATCTGCTCGATGATACGCCGGGAAATCGCTAGGCCCAGCCCGGTGCCACCGAAGCGGCGGCTGATCGAGGCGTCGGCCTGGGCGAAGTCGGAGAAGAGCTGGCCGAGCTTCTCGGGGGCGATGCCGATGCCGCTGTCGGTCACGCTCCATTCGACGGTGGCGAGCAGATCGCGGCGGGCCTGACAGACAGCTGCGACCGTGACTTCGCCTGCGTCGGTGAACTTCACCGCGTTGGCGGCGAGATTGAGCAGCACCTGGCGGATACGCGCGACATCGCCGCGCAGGGTCGGCGGCAGGTTGGGATCGAGCTCGACCTTGACGGCCAGCCCCTTGCTCTTGGCGCTCGCGCGCACGACGGTCGCCACTGCCTCGACCAGCGCCTGCGGCGCGAAGTCGATCACCTCGAACGCGAAGCGCCCGGCCTCGAGCTTGGAGAGGTCGAGGATGTCATTGAGGATGCGCTGGAGGTTGTCGCCGGATTCGCGGATCGACGTGACAACCTCGTGCTGCTCCGGATCGAGCTTTGTCTCCAGCAGCATGCTGGCAAGCCCGAGCACGCCGTTCATCGGCGTGCGGATCTCGTGGCTCATGACCGCGAGGAAATCCGATTTGGCGCGGCTCTCGGCCTCAGCCTTTTCCGCGCGCCAGCGCTCGGTCACGTCACGGCCGAAGCCGCGATAGCCGAGGAATTGACCGTCGCGGTCGTAGGCCGGCTTCGCAGTGAGCGACCACAGCCGCGCCTCGCCGCCTGCGACCACCTTGAGGTTCATCTCGTGCAGCGGTTCGGCGTGCTCCATCAGGCCGACGACGTTGTAGGCCGCGCTCTTGTCTTCGGGGCACAGCATGTCGAGCACGTCGGCGAAATGCGCGCCCTTCAGCAGCGGCAGCGGCAGCTGTGCGACGGCGGCGAAGCGCTCGGGCACGTCGACCAGATGCCCCTCGGCGTCGGTCTGCCACAGCCAGTCGCTGGCATTCTCCTGAAAATCCTTCAGCAACAGCGAAATGATCTCGGTCTGCCGCTCGAGCTCGAGCTGGGCCTTGAGATTGCCGAGGAACAGATTGCCTTGCGAGACGATGTTGCGCGCCATGAAGAACGCGAACAGCAGCAGAAACACCGCGGTCACGAGATACGGCCCGGTGCCGCACAACAGCAGCGCCGCGACGCAGGCGATCGTCGTCGTCGCGAGATAGACGAGGCCCGCGCGCGGGAAGGTCGAGAGCGTGAAGGCACCGCCGGACATCATGCCGACCATCAGGCAGGCCAGAACGAGCTGGCTGGTCGGCTCGATGCGGCTGAACAGCGCGACCGGCAGCGTGCCCCAGATTGCGGCGAGGAAAAACGCCTGCCGCAACATCTGCCGCGCGGCGCGGGGCGAGGCTTCCTGCGGCGGGCTTTGGCGGGAGCGCCGCCACGCGCGCACTGCGAGCGAGGCGGCGGTCGCGAGGGTCATGCCCCAGATCGCGAGAAAGTCGTTCCAGCCCCTGCCCCAGAACAGGACCAGCACGACCGCGACGTTGAGCATGGTGACGGCCATCGTCACCGGGATCAGCCGTATCACCGCGTCGATCTGCTTGGCGCGGATGCGGCTCAGCTCGCGCTCGCTGAGACCGGCGGTCAGGCCGTCCTCAATCTCGTAGCCGCCGAGCCAGTACAGGAACGCGCCGATCAACCCGTCGCGGGGCTCGGTTCGCTTCATGGATTTGTCCGGCCATCCCATTCGAAAAACCTTTTTACGATCAATGGCCCAGGCCCGACTTAAGCCGGGTTAATTTTGTGGGAGATTTCGCAGCGTCCTTGACGGGCGCGTTTGCATTTTGTTCTAACCATGGCCCCTGCCCGGAGCCGCCAAGATGCCCATCAGAATAGCCACCTGGAACGTGAACTCGGTCCGGCAGCGGATCGACCTGCTGCTGACCTGGCTGAAGGAGTGCCAGCCGGACATCGTCTGCCTCCAGGAGATCAAATGCGTCGACGAGGCCTTTCCGCGGCTGGAGATCGAGGCGCTCGGCTACAACGTGGTCACCCACGGGCAGAAGACGTTCAACGGTGTCGCCCTGCTCTCGAAGCTCCGGTTCGACGAGACCAAGTCGGGGCTGGCCGGCGACGACGACGACGCCCATGCCCGTTTCCTCGAAGGCGTGGTGACGCTCAAGCGCGGCGTGCTGCGCATCGCCTGCCTCTATCTGCCCAATGGCAACCCGGTCGGCACCGAGAAATATCCCTACAAGCTCAAATGGATGTCACGGCTTCTTGAGTATTCGAAGGAGCGCCTCAAGACCGAGGAGCCGCTGATCCTCGCAGGCGACTTCAACGTCATTCCGCATGCCCGGGACGTCCATAATCCCGCCGCCTGGACCGAGGACGCCCTGTTCAAGCCCGAGACGCGGGAGAGTTTTCAGTCCCTGCTCGGCCTCGGCCTGACCGATGCGCTTCGGGCCGTCACCGACGAGCCCGGGCTCTACACGTTCTGGGATTACCAGGCCGGCGCCTGGCAGAAGAACCATGGCCTGCGGATCGACCATCTGCTGCTGTCGCCACAGGCCAGCGACCGGCTCGCCAATGTCGGCATCGACAGCTATGTGCGCAGCTGGGAGAAGCCGTCGGACCACGTGCCGGTGTGGGCGGATCTCGATCTTGAGGCGGCGTGAGGCCGCCTCAACCACTTACTCCCGGCGGCCCTGCACCCACTGCTCCAGCATCTGCAGGCACATGGCGCGATCATCGTCGGAGGCCTTTGCGAAGGCGCGGTTGTAGTTTTCCTTGATCCAGATCTCGTCGCTGCCTGCGCTGTCGCGCGCCAGCGTCAGCCACATCAGGCCGCGCGCGGCCTGCCGCGGCAGGCGGTCGCCGTTGAACAGCATCTGGCCGAGCAGCGCCTGGGCTTCGTGCTGGCCCTTCTGCGCGGCAAGCCCAAGCCAGCGTGCGCCGTAGCGGAAATCCTCGCGCGAAGCGTCCGGTGTCTTCAGGTACAGGCGGGCGAGATCGTATTGCGCATCCGCATTGCCGAAATAGGACGCGGCATAGGAGAACATCTCCCGCGCCCGCTCCTGGTCCGGCTTGACCTTCGAATTCGGGATGCCGCTGAGATAATAGCGACCGAGCGCTACAAAGGCGTTGGCGACGATCTGCGCCTGCGGCGCCGACGGGCTGTCCTCGGCATGCGCGTTGGCGATGCGGGTGAAATACTCGAACGCACGCACATCGTCCTGGGCGACGCCGTCGCCATTGGCGTACATGCGGCCGAGCTTCCACTGCGCGATGGGGTGGCCACCCTCCGCGGCATATTGCAGGGCGCTGAGCGAGGTTTCCTGGGGCACGACTGGCGGTACATTGCGCACCTTGCCTGCTGCGCCCGGCAAGGTCGTGACCACCGGGATGGTCGCATCCTTCTGGCTGACGGGTGCGCCGTCAAAGGCGAGCGCCGGCGCGGCCAGCGCGGTAGCCCCCAACACAAACGCAACGATGGTACGCCTAGATGTCCGCATAGCACTGTTTCTCGTGCGCGCCGCCCGGATGGGTCACTGCCCCACCGACCGCTGGTCCAACCTGCTGAGCATATTTCCAGAGCGCGCCCGTCGTGTGGTTAGTCGCGCGAGCGGTCCATTTGGTCTTGCGCTGGGCAAGCTCCTGGTCGCTCAATTTTACGTTAAGGGTACCGGCGACCGCGTCGATCTCGATGATATCGCCGTCCTCGAGCAGCCCGATCGGGCCGCCGATGGCGGCTTCCGGCCCGACATGGCCGATGCAGAAGCCGCGGGTGGCGCCGGAGAAGCGGCCGTCGGTGATGAGCGCGATCTTGCCGCCCATGCCCTGGCCGGTCAGCGCCGCGGTGGTCTGGAGCATTTCCCGCATGCCGGGACCGCCCTTGGGCCCCTCGTAGCGGATCACGATGACTTCGCCTTCGCGGTAGGTGCGCTTCTGGACGGCCTCGAAAGCATCCTCCTCACGGTCGAAGCACCTGGCCGGACCGGTGAACCTGAGGTTGGACATTCCCGCGACTTTCACGATCGCACCTTCTGGCGCCAGATTGCCCTTCAGACCGACCACACCGCCGGTGACGGTGATGGGCTTGTCTGCCGGGTGCACCACGTCCTGGTGCGGATTCCACTTCACGCTTTTGAGGTTTTCGGCGATCGTTCGACCGGTGACGGTCATGCAGTCACCGTGGAGAAATCCGTTGTCGAGCAGCGTCTTCATCAGAAGCGGTATGCCACCTACTTCAAACATGTCTTTGGCGACATAACGGCCGCCCGGCTTCAAATCCGCGACGTACGGTGTCTTTTTGAAGATTTCGGCGACGTCGAACAGGTCGAACTTGATGCCGGCCTCGTGCGCGATCGCCGGCAGGTGCAGTGCAGCATTGGTTGAGCCACCCGACGCGGCGACCACGGCGGCGGCATTCTCCAGCGCCTTGAGGGTGACGATGTCGCGCGGCCGGATGTTTTGGGCGATCAGCTCCATGACCTGCTCGCCCGCGGTCATGCAGAAGGCGTCGCGAATTTCATAGGGAGCCGGAGCACCGGCCGAGTACGGCAGCGCCAGGCCGATCGCCTCGGAGACCGTCGCCATCGTGTTGGCTGTGAACTGGGCGCCGCAGGCACCCGCCGAAGGGCACGCCACGCGCTCGATCTCGTCGAGGTCCTCGTCCGACATGGCACCGACCGAGTGCTTGCCGACGGCTTCGAACATGTCCTGCACGGTGACTTGCTGGCCCCGGAAATTGCCGGGCAGGATCGAGCCGCCATAGATGAAGATCGAGGGCACGTTGAGGCGGACCATCGCCATCATCATGCCCGGCAGCGACTTGTCGCAGCCGGCCAGGCCAACGAGAGCGTCATAGGCGTGGCCGCGGATCGTCAGCTCGACGGAATCGGCGATGCATTCGCGCGACGGCAGCGAGGAGCGCATGCCGTCATGGCCCATGGCGATGCCGTCGGTCACGGTGATGGTGCAGAATTCCCGCGGCGTGCCGCCGGCGGATGCGACACCCTTCTTCACCGCCTGCGCCTGGCGCATCAGGGAGATGTTGCAGGGCGCGGCCTCGTTCCAGCACGAGGCGACGCCGACGAAGGGCTGGTGGATCTGGTCGGTGGTCAGACCCATGGCGTAGAGGTAGGACCGATGGGGCGCGCGCGCAGGGCCTTCCGTCACGTGACGGCTCGGCAGCCTCTGCTTGATGTTGCTCTTCGCGTCCATCGCCAACCAGTTTCCCCGGCCAACCCTTTCAGACCCGAAAAATCAGAGCCAAGATTTTAATCGACCTTTTGAATCGACCTTGGGGATTTCCCGTCGCCTTCCAGGACCACCGCTGCCGCTAAAACATTTGAGTGATTTTATTCATGTCCGGGTGTGGCCAAAAAGCGGCGTCGATGCGAACGGACAGAGATGATGGTTAAATCCGTGACAGGTGTTGCACGGACGGCACAATCGTGGCCGGCAGGACACGATTGGAGCTTACTGCGATACCCCCGGCAGGAGGACAATCCGCAACTTCAGGCTTCAAGTACGTGCCTGCGCCGCAACTTCGGCGCGTCGACGAGGCGCAGCCAGGGTGAGTCGCCGCCTTCATCATCCCCCCGCGCGTGCCCTACGCGCTGCAAAGGCCTCTGCGCTGCGCACCGGAGACGCAAGGGGTGGCGTGTGGCGCGCACTCTCTCAAAGCGTCTTTGCGAGCGGAGCGAAGCAATCCAGAATCTTTCCGCGGCGGCAGACTGGATTGCTTCGCTGCACTCGCAATGACGGAGTATGAGGCAGTAGCGCCACTCTTCCAGCTCGCATCTTGAATTGTAGACACGCCTTCGCAGCCTCGCGGCGCGTTTCGCCCGAGCTTTGCTTCGTCACTCCACCCTCAAAGCCAAGAGGGCGCAGGGAAGGCCGGGTGCCAGCTGGCACCCGCGGTCCGCTGCGCGAAAGCACACGCAGGAAAACCGCACAGCAGCATACAGGTGTAGCCAATCACTCGGCCTTCCCTGCGCGATGGTCGGACGGCTTATGCCGTGCTCTCCCGGGAGCCGAACTTTCCTTCTGGCCTCCCTCGCCTCGCGAATTGGATGATGCTGTCTGCCCGGTTGGGCTCGCACACACCTCCGCGAAAACTTGACCATAGCAACGACGGCCAGGACCACACGGTTTTGCCGTACGCGCATTCGCCATTTCGCCGCAGGGTTCGACGGCATCGTGCACGTAGCCATCGAAATACCGACGAGACGAACTTCACAGCGCCGCTCGTCCGCACGTGGCCACGGGCTCACAGGGACTACCCGCCCTGCCCGCACCTCTCATGCCGACGCTGCCGCGTCCACCGCAAGCCCGGCTCGCAATCAAGACGACAACGAGATCGCCCCTCAAGGATGAGCCGGGATGACCGACACATACGTCAAAACCGAATTTCGGTAAAGCGGAATATTTTTGCATGAATGCATTGACACAGGGGTCTTGAGAAATGGTCAGGTGTTTTGCCCGACGGGCAACCGCGACGGCTTCGTGAAAGTCACATCAGGCCGCCCGGCCGTTCGGATATGTCGGGTCCGGACGGCGGTCGCCTTGCGGGGCTGGGTCGGTCATCGCCATGCCTTGACCTCAGCGCCTCACCCTCTTGTTCCTCAAACGGGGCGGGCTACGCTCGTCCTCTTGCGCGCTGGGCTTGAGCCCAAGCCGCGGTGACGTCGCGCGGCGGGACGTCGACGCGCCGGATCGGCGTCAACTCGCCGGAGGCGGAGATGATCGCGGTCTCCTCGCGGCGGCAGCGCGGGCACACGAAGCGGACCTCGTTTGGCGAAGCCGACCAGCTCGAACGTTTCACATTGGCCGCCATCGGCCAGGCCGCGCAATGCGAGCATGACACCAGGAACCGACCGGGATCGAGCATACCCATTTCAAAGGACTCCGCGTCCTGCCATCCCTTCAATGATTAATCCATGTGAATCGTTCCGGTGCCAAGACACCGCCGAGGCGGATCACGACACCGTAGCGACCCCAAACCAGGAGATTGAGCGGCTCAGTGGGCGCCCTTGAGCGTGCATGACGTGCTGCAGGTGACCGTGTTGCCGTGGTCGCACGCCTTGCAGGCGGCAACGCACTGGGCCATGTCGCGGGGATTGAAGGAGGTGTAGTTCCGCATCGCGCAGATCGGGGTCGAGCCGGTGACGTCCTGCTCCTGGTTGCAGGCTGCCGTCATGAGTCCAAACATGATGACCGCAAGGAGGCGCATGGGATCGCCCTGTGAGGCACGACAAAACAATCTCGCGAGGCGCGCTGCACCGCAACGAGCCCCGGCATTTCCACAGCGGAGAAGCACAGCAGGCGTCCCCCATATGCATTGAGGATGCGCGCCAAGGGTTAAGAACGGATTGTCGGCGTCAGGCCGCAGCTTTGCTTGCGATGGCCTGCCGCATGTCCACGGCCAATTGGCGGTACTGCTCCGAAAGCTTCAGATAAAACTCGCGCTTGGTGCTGTCGGTGGCGAGCCTGGCGATCAGCTCGCATTCGGCGGTGAGCGTCTCGAAGCGTTCGAGCCTGTTCTCAAGTTCTGTCATCGGCGTGTCCCCGTCAAACGCCTCAAGGACACCAAACCTAAGCCCGCGAAATAGGTCACGGCGAACATCGTTATCGAGTAGAATCAATTTTTCCGCGCGGCCGGCTATTTCTGCTCCAACCGCCATGCGCCGTCCCAGCCCTCGCCCGGCGGATTGGCCTCGAATTGCGCAATGCGGGCGAGCATTGCGCGCGAGGGACCGTCGCCGGGGACGGCTTCGAGTGCCACGTTGAAGGCGACACGGGCCTCGTCGAAGCGGCCGGCGCGATAGGCGGCGAGGCCTCCGGCGTAGTGCGAACGCAGGCTCTCATGCGCGGCCGTGAGCGCGCCTGACCGGCCCATCACCTCGAAGATCGTTTGCGCCGCGCTCTGGCCGGCGACCGCAAGACGATCGACTTCGCGCAATTCGAGCTGCGAGCCGATCGCATCCGCCGTCGCCTGCGAGATCAGGATGCGGGTACCATAGGTCTTGTTGACGGCTTCCAAGCGCGAGGCGAGGTTCACGGCATCGCCCATCACGGTGAAGCTCATCATCAGCTCGGAGCCGATGCTGCCGGTCAGGACCTCGCCGGTGGCGATGCCGATGCGCAGATCGCAAAGCCCCGGCATGGCGCGGATGCCGAGGAGATCCGGCAATTGCTTCTGCAGCGCGGGCACCTGATCGGCCATGTCGATGGCGGCAAGGCCTGCGAGCAGCGCCGGCTCGTCCTCCTCGATGAAGGGCGGGCCCCAATAGGCCATGATGGCGTCGCCGATATATTTGTCGATGATGCCGCGGTTGCTCCTGATCGGACCGGACATCATCGTGAAATAATGGTTCATCACCCTGACCAGGCCGCGCGGGGTCATGCCCTCGCTCATCGCGGTGAAGCCGCTCATGTCGCAGAACATGATGGTCATCACCCGGCGCTGGCCGTCGATGGCGACCTCGGGCCGGTCGATCAGGCCTTGCACCACCTTGGGATCGATGTAGCGACCGAACGTCTCGCGGACGCGCTCATTGTGCCTGAGCTGCTCGGTCATGCGGTTGAAGGCTGCGGCCAGCTCGCCGATCTCGTCCTGGGTGGAGACGGTGATGGTCTTGTCGAAGCGGCCGGCCTCGACCTCGCGCGTGCCGGCGAGCAGCAGCCGCACCGGGCGCGTAATGCCGCTGGACACCAGAAGCGCAATGGCAAATCCGAGCACCGCTGCCAGCAACGTCACGACTCCCGACACGATAATCGCCTGGTATTGCCGGCTGATCACCTGCGACGTCGAGAAGAAGACCTGCGTCAGCATGTCGCCGCGGATCGCGTCGACCTTCCGATTGAACGCATCGCGCAGCAAGTCGAGCTGTTCCAGCGTGCCGCGGGCCTCGGCCATGTCCTTGGCCTCGATCTGCTTGAGCAGTTTCGTATTGCCCTCGTCCAGATTGCGCCGCAGCTCGGTGACAGCGCTCTCGATACGAACGTCGAGCCGTGCCAGTGCGGCGTTGTCGGAAGAGGTCCTGGGGTCGTCGATGATGGCGTTGATGAGCTTGCGCGCGGTCTCGGCCTCCTCCTCGAACTTGCGGTCCAATGCCTCGAAGTCGCGAAGCCGCGCCGCGTAGGCCTCCTCGTCCGACGCCGCTCCCATCCTCGTCATGACCATTCGCCGCAGCGCCAGCGCCCGCTCCAGCGAGCGGATATTGGCGCGGGCGAGATGGCTATAGGCCGGAATGTAGCGGTTGGTCAGTTCGTCGAGGAGGACGCCGACCTGGCTCGACATCACCATCGACAGGATCGAGGTGACCAGCATCAGGACGATCAATCCGAGGGCGATGCCGACGATTTTGCGCCGGATCGACTGGTTGAAAAGCGGCATGGGTGTGAGGCAAATGGGCTGCAGGAACGGCTATGGAACCCAATACACCGTATTTGCACCAGGGAACACGCACAATCAGGCCGCTGCTGTCGCGCCAAGGAGCCGCCCGCAACCACCGCGCGAGCCCGAATGGTTAACAGAGGTTAAGAGCCTCCTCTATCCGCCGTTGCACAGGTTCCCCCGCCCCATCCGTATTTCGCCGCATTGTTGGAACAGCTTGAGGATGCGAAACGACGTCGCGTCACCATTTTGGACGCCGTTTTGATTCTCGAGCCGCATCTCGTCGCGGACTTTGGTTTGTACTGGTTTCGCAGGGGGACCACGGAATGAACCAGTGCCTACGCTCGCTCGCGTGTGTCGTTGCCGTGGCCGCTTTGGCCTTTGTCCCTACCGAGCTGGCAGCGAAGAGCAATCACAAATCTTCCGCGCCGAAGAAGACGCATGAGGCGAAAGCCGGCAAGCAGCGCCACGCCTCCGCCGGCAAGGCGCGGCACGGCAAGCATGCCGAGGCCAAGCGCAAGTCGAAGAAGCAGGACGATGCGCCCTCGGACAAGCCGGCGGCCCCGCCGCTGACTGGCGATCTCGCCGCGCTGAAGGATGCCATCGATCTCGCGCGGAAGGGCAAGACCGAGGACGCGAGCGCGGCGCGCGACCGCATTGCCGACCCGGCGGGGCAGAAGCTCGCCGACTGGTTCATGCTGCGCCATTCCGAAAGCACGGCGAATTTCAAGCGCTACGCCGCCTTCCTCGCCGCCAATCCGGACTGGCCGAGCAGCGCGCTGCTCCGCCGCCGTGCCGAGGCGCGGCTGTGGCAGGAGAAGGCCGACGCGGCGACCGTGCACAAATTCACGATGGACCGGCCGACCAGCGCCAAGGGCAAGTTCGCACTCGCGCGCGTGCTGATGACCGAGGGCGACAGCGACAGGGCCGCCCGTCTGGTGCGCGATGCCTGGCGCACCGACGAATTGTCCGAGCGCAGCGAGGAAGATTCCTACGAAGCGTTCCGCGATCTCCTGACCGCCGAGGATCATCGCGCCCGCATGGACAAGCGCCTCGGCGCCAAGGACTATTCAGGTGCGCGGCGCGCAGCCAAGCGGCTCGGCGAGGATGCGCTCGCGATCGTCAAGGCCTGCGCCGCCGTCACCGGCAAGGCCAGCAAGGCCAAGGATTACCTCGATGACGTCTCGGCCGAGGCGCGGCGCGACCTCGGCTATGTGCTGTGCCGCGCGCAATGGCATCTCCAGAATGACCGCATCGACGACGCGGCCGAGGTGATCCTGGCCGCCGCGCCCGATACGATGGCGGCGCAAGACACCGACGCCTGGTGGCGCGAGCGCCGCCTGCTCGCGCGAAAACTGCTCGACCAGGGCAAGTTCAAAACCGCCTATGATTTGGTGCGCTCGGCGGCCGTGCCCGCGATGGAGGTCTATCGCGTCGACTATCACTTCATGTGCGGCTGGATCGCGCTGCGCTATCTCGACGATCCCAAGGCGGCGATGACGCACTTCGCCGCGATCGACGAAGGCTCCGCCAACCCGATCGCGCTGTCGCGCGCGCATTATTGGCGCGGCCGCGCGGCCGAGGCGATGAACGCAACCGCCGATGCGCGCCTGAGCTATCAGGCCGCGGCGCGCTATCCGACCGCCTATTACGGTCAGCTCGCCCGCGCCAGGCTCGGCCTCGACCGCATCGAGCTGCGCGCGCCCTCGCTTGTGCTGGCAGCAGCCGACACGCCGCCCGCGAACGAGTGCGTGCGCGCCGCCGACATGCTCTACGGCGTCGGTGAGCGCGACATGGTGTTTTACTACGCCGAGGATTTCGCCAAGGAGAGTACCAACGTGGCGGCACTCGAAGCGCTCGGCGAGCTCGCCGGCCGGCGCAACGATGCGCGCGTGATGCTGGAGGTCGGCAAGTCGGCGCTGGCGCGCGGGCTCGCGCTCGACCATTACGCCTTCCCGACCATCGGCATCCCTGAACATAAGCAGGTCGCGCCCGCGATTGAACCCAGCGTGATCTATTCGGTGGCCCGCACCGAAAGCTCGTTCGACCAGCGCGACAAATCGGCCGCCAACGCAGTCGGGCTGATGCAGGTGACGCCGGAAGCGGGCCGCGACACCGCAAAGCGCTTCGGCCTGACCTACGACTGGGACAAGATGGTCTCCGATCCCGTCTACAACACGCAGATGGGCGCGGCCGAGCTCAGCGCGCTGATGTCGGAATACCGCGGCAATCAGATCATGACCTTCGCCGGCTACAATGCGGGCCGGGGCCGCGTGCGCGAATGGGTGCAGGCGCGCGGCGACCCCAGGGATCCCAAGGTCGATCCGGTCGACTGGGTCGAGCGCATCCCGCTGTCGGAGACGCGCAACTACGTCCAGCGCGTGATCGAGAACGTGCTGGTCTACCGCGCCCGGTTCGAAGGCAGCGGCATGATCGCCGGCAAGAGCGATCAGCGCGTGGTGACGAAGGATGCGGCGGCCGTGGCGACGCCGGTGGGGTTTACGGGGACGGAGTAGCCGCGGCTTCGTAGGGTGGATTAGCGAGGCGTAATCCACCAGTTCTTTCGCCGCACAAGAAGAGGTGGATTACGCCGAGCGACTGCGCTTCGCGCAGCGCTGGGCTAATCCACCCTACCAGAACGCCTCAATCCACTTTGATGTTCGCCGCCTTGATCATCGGCCACCACTTCGCGATCTCCGCCTTCTGGCGCGCGCCGAGGGCTTCGGGCGTGAGCTGATCCTGTGGCGTCATCTCCAGCCCCTGGTTTTCGAGCTGCTTCTTCACGCCGGGATCGTTCAGCGCTTCCACGGCTGCGGCATTGAGCTTCGCAACGATCTGCTTCGGCGTACCCTTGGGCACCCACATCCCGGACCACAGCGTCATGTTGAAACCCTTCAGGCCCGCCTCCTCCGCCGTCGGGATGTCGGGCGCCGAGGACAGGCGCTTGTCATCGGTGATGGCGTAGGCGCGAATGGTGCCGGCACGGACCTGGTTGATGGAATTCGAGGTCTGGTCGACGATGACGTCGATTTGGCCGGCGATCAGATCGTTCAGGGCGGGCGCGGTGCCGCGATACGGCACGTATTGCAGCTTGATGCCGCTGACGCTCTCGAAATAGACCCCGGCGATGTGGCTGCCCGAGCCCGCGCCGGCGGTGCCGGCGGTCGGCGGCGACGGCCGCGACTTCAGCCAGTCCAGCAGCTCCTTCAGCGAGGTCGCGGGCACCGCGTTCTTGCTGACGACGATCATCGGATTGCTCGGCAGCAGCACCACCGGCTCGAGGTCCGCGACCAGGTCGTAATTGAGCTTGTAGACGGCGCCGTTGGCAACGTGGGTGCCGAGATGGCCGAACGAGATCGTGTAGCCGTCGGGGGCCGAATGCACGGCGCGGCCGACGCCGATCGAGCCGCCCGCACCAGTGACGTTCTCGATCACCAGCGGCTGGCCGAGCGCCGTGCGCATCCGCTCGGCGAGCACACGCGCCATCGCATCCGACGGACCGCCCGCGGCGAAGGGAACGATGATGGTGATGGGACGTGAGGGATAGTCGTCGGCGCGCGCGGCGCCTGCAACAGCGAGAATAGCAATCAGCGCAGCCCAGGCGGCCTTCATTGTCTTCTCCCAACGATGTCATTGTTGTTTTTGTCTCTTCCCGCGTACGGGAAGAGGGATCGTTCGTGAAGAGGCGAAATGACGCGCTAGAACTGCGAATAGTCGATCGGCTTGTGGCGATCGAGCGTCCGGGTGACCGGCGGCAGCGGATATTTCAGGCCGGTGGCGCAATTGAATAGCATCACGCGGTCACCCTTCGAGACGCGGCCGTCGGCGAGGCTGTCCTTGTAGGCGGCGTAGGTCGCAGCGCCTTCGGGGCACAGCAGCAGCCCCTCCTCGCGCGCGACCTCGCTGAGTGCCGACGAGATCTTGTCGTCGTCGACGGCGATGGCAAAACCCTTGCTCTCGCGCACCGCGCGCAGGATCAGGAAGTCGCCGATCGCCTGCGGCACGCGAATGCCTGACGCGATGGTGTGGGCGTCCTCCCAGCGCGTCGCATGCTCGGTGCCGGCCTCATAGGCGCGCACCATCGGCGCGCAGCCGGAGGCCTGCACCGCGACCATGCGCGGGCGCTTCGAGCCAATGAAGCCGATCTTCTCCAGCTCGTCGAACGCTTTCCACATGCCGATCAGCCCGGTGCCGCCGCCGGTGGGATAGAAGATCACGTCGGGCACGTCCCAGCCGAGCTGCTCGGCCAGTTCGAGCCCCATCGTCTTCTTGCCTTCGATCCGGTACGGCTCCTTCAAGGTCGAGGTGTCGAACCAGCCGACTTTCGCCTTGCCCTCGCCGACGATCTTGCCGCAATCGTCGATATAGCCGTTGACGCGGTAGACGGTCGCGCCCTGAAGCTCGATCTCGCTGACGTTCACCTCGGGCGTATCGGCCGGACAGAAGATCGTGGTCTTGATGCCGCAGGAGGTGGCATAGGCCGCGAGCGCCGCGCCGGCATTGCCGTTGGTGGGCATCGCCATGTGCTTGATGCCGAGCGCCTTGCCCATCGACACCGCCATGACGAGACCGCGCGCCTTGAACGAGCCGGTCGGCAGGCGCCCCTCGTCCTTGACGATGATCTCGCCGCCGCCGAGTTTTGCACCGAGCTTGGGCAGCCGGATCAGCGGCGTCGTGACCTCGCCGAGCGAGACGATGTCCTTGCATTTGCGCACCGGCAAAAGCTCGCGGTAGCGCCACATGTCGGCCGGGCGCTGGCTAAGCGCATCCTTGGTCAGCGCTTTCTTCACACCCGCAAGGTCGTAGCGCACGAGCAGCGGTTTGCCGGCCTTGGAGAGGTTGTGGACCTGGTCGGCGGCGTAATGATCGCCCTCCATCGCGCATTCGAGATGGGTGACGAAGTTCGGGCGCTCGATGGTGAGGTTGTCGTTGTCGTGCATGGGGTGGTTTCCTTCTTGTTTGCAGGCCCTACTGCTCGTCATTGCGAGCGTAGCGAAGCAACCCAGACTGCCGCTGCGGAAAGACTCTGGATTGCTTCGCTGCGCTCGCAATGACGGCGGCGATCAAATATTCAGCACCCGTCCATACGCATCCAGCACGGCTTCCTTCATCATCTCCGACAACGTCGGATGCGGGAATACCGTGTGCATCAGCTCTTCTTCCGTGGTCTCGAGGTTCATGGCCACGACGTAGCCCTGGATCAGCTCGGTGACCTCTGCGCCGATCATGTGGGCGCCGAGCAGCTGACCCGTCTTCTTGTCGAAGATCACCTTGACCAACCCCTGGTCCTCGCCGAGCGCGATGGCCTTGCCGTTGCCGACGAAGGGGAAGCGGCCGATGCGGATCTCGCGGCCGTTCTCCTTGGCCTTGGCTTCGGTGAGGCCGACGGAGGCGACCTGCGGATTGCAATAGGTGCAGCCCGGGATCAGGTTCTTGTCCATGGCGTGCGGGTGCAGGCCCTTGATCGCCTCGACGCAGATCACGCCTTCGTGCTCGGCCTTGTGAGCCAACATCGGCGGACCCGCGACGTCGCCGATGGCATAGATGCCGGGGATGTTGGTCTTGCCGTAGCCGTCGATCACGATGACGCCGCGATCGGTTTTGACGCCGAGCTTTTCGAGACCGAGATTCTCGATGTTGCCGACGACGCCGACGGCCGAGATCACGCGCTCGAACTCGGTCGTCACCGGCTTGCCCTTGCCGTCGTCAATGGTAGCGACGACGCTATCGGCCTTCTTCTCGAGCTTGGTCACCTTGGTCGAGGACAGGATCTTGATGCCCTGCTTCTCAAAACGCTTGCGGGCCAGGCCTGCAATCTCGGCGTCCTCGACCGGCAGGATCTGCGGCAGCACCTCGACCACGGTGACGTCCGAACCCATGGTGTGGAAGAACGAGGCGAACTCGATGCCGATCGCGCCGGAGCCGACCACCAGCAGCGATTTCGGCATCCGCTCCGGCACCATCGCTTCGAAATAAGTCCAGATCAGCTTCTTGTCCGGCTCGAGGCCCGGCAGCACGCGCGGCCGCGCGCCGGTTGCGACGATGATGTGCTTGGCCTGATACGTCCCCTCGCCCAGCGTGCCCTTTGGGCCCTCGACGTCGGACTTCTTCACGGTGACTTTGCCGGGCGCGTCGATCGAGGCCGCGCCCCAGATCACGCTGACCTTGTTCTTCTTCATCAGGAAGCCGACGCCGTCGTTCAGCCGCTTCGAGACGCCGCGCGAGCGCTGCACCACCGCCTTCGGATCGAACGAGACGTTGTCCGCCGACAGGCCGTAATCCTTGGCGTGCTGCATGTAGTGATAGATCTCGGCCGAGCGCAGCAGCGCCTTTGTCGGGATGCAGCCCCAGTTCAGGCAGATGCCGCCGAGATAGGATTTCTCGACGATCGCGACTTTGAAGCCGAGCTGGGCGGCCCGGATCGCGGTGACATAGCCGCCGGGACCGGAGCCGATGATGATGATGTCGAAGGATGTATCGGCCATGGCGGCTCCCGTTCAACTCAAGAGGTGCCGCGGGCGCGGCGCCTGGAAATCAAAACCCTGACCAGCCATTCGAGCAGGATCGCGCCGGCCATGATAGCCAGCGCGATCATAACGACCGCCTGGCCGATGCTCCGTGCCAGCTGCTCGCCGGCAAAGAACGCGGAATGCAGAATATCGAGCCCGACAGGATTGAGTGCAACCACAGCCGAGAGCAACAAGGAGATCCAGGGCCAACGCGTCCGCATTCACCCCGCGCCTTCCTGGGCTACACCATCATCATCACAGGGTTTTCGATCAGCTGCTTGAAGGCGCCGATCAGCTCCGCGCCGAGCGCGCCGTCGATGGCACGGTGATCGCAGGACAGGGTCACGCTCATCATGTTCGCGATCTCGATCTTGCCGCCGCGGACGACCGGCCGCTCCTCGCTGGTGCCGACCGCGAGGATGGTGGCGTGCGGCGGATTGATCACGGCGGTAAAGTGGCTGATGCCGAACATGCCGAGGTTGGAGACGGCCGTCGTGCCGCCCTGGTATTCTTCCGGCTTCAGCTTGCGCGAGCGGGCGCGCGCCGCAAAATCCTTCATCTCGTTGGAGATGGTCGACAGCGTCTTGGTCTCGGCCTTGCGGATGATCGGCGTGATCAGGCCGCCGGGCATCGCCACGGCGACGCCGACGTCGGAATGATGGTGCTTGACCATGCCGGATTCGGTCCAGCTCACATTGCAATTCGGAATCTTCTGCAGCGCCACCGCCATCGCCTTGATGACGAAGTCGTTGACCGAGATCTTGTAGAGCGGCTTCTTCTCCTTGTCCTTGGGAGCAGCCGCATTGATCTCCTCGCGAGCGGTAAGCAGCTTGCCGATGTCGCAGTCGATGGTGAGGTAGAAGTGCGGGACGTTCTGGATCGACGCGGTCAGACGCTGCGCAATCGTGCGGCGCATGCCGTCATGCGGGACGACCTCGTAGGAGCCCGGCTCGAACAGCGACAGGATCTGCTTGTCCGACATGGTCGGCGCGGTCGAGGGCGCACCTGACGGCGCCGCAGGTGCCTTCAAGCCCTTGCCGGACTTGGCCTGCTCGACGTCGCGGGCCACGACGCGGCCATGCGGGCCGGTGCCGGTCACCATCGACACGTCGAGGCCGGATTCCTTGGCGAGACGACGCGCCAGCGGCGAGGAGAACACGCGGCCGGCATGGCCGTTGCTCTGCGCGGCCGGTGCTGCGGCCTGCGGTGCAGGTGCTGCGGCGGGCGCCGGCGCGGCCTTGGGCGCAGCAGGCGCAGGAGCCGCTGCGGCAGCGGGAGCTTCAGCAGCTTTCGGAGGTGCGGCGGAAGCACTGGGCTTGGCGGCACCTGCCGCCTTCACGTCCTCGCCCTCGCCGGCCAGCACCGCGATCACGTCATTGACCGGGACGTCCTGCGTGCCCTCCGGCACGAGGATCCTGGCGATCGTGCCCTCGTCGATGGCCTCGACCTCCATGGTCGCCTTGTCGGTCTCGATCTCGGCGATGACATCGCCGGATTTGACCTTGTCGCCTTCCTTCTTCAGCCACTTGGCGAGGTTGCCCTTCTCCATCGTCGGCGAAAGAGCGGGCATCAGGATGTTGATGGGCATGCTGACCTCAAGAAGAACTTTGCAAAATTCCGTCTCCGGACCGAAGACGGACAGACCAGGTTAGTTGCCGATGTCGCCCTGCCACAGGCGCTCATTGGCAGGAATAGAACGCCAATTTTTCATCATGGTGATGGAGCGGTCGTCGGCAAGGTCGATCCACGGGATGCCGAACTTGTCGAGAATGTCCTTGGAGCCCTCGAAGGTGACGGACTCACCGATCACCACGAGCTTGACCTTGAACAGCGCGAGCGCACCGGCACACATCGCGCATGGCGACAGCGTGGTGTACATGACGGTATCGTGGAACGAAATCGCACCCGCCTCGCGCAGGCAACTCATCTCGCCGTGCAGGATCGGGTTGTTCTCCTGCACGCGATTGTTGTGGCCGCGGGCGATCACCTTGTTGTCGCGGGTCAGCACGGCGCCGATCGGCAGGCCGCCTTGCGCGATCGAGGCTTCCGCCTCGCGGATCGCCTCCAGCATGAAATCGAAATGATGGGACTCGATCGCCACGGTCAGTGCCCCTTCCCGCGCGGCGTCGTGGTGCCGGTGTCGGTGGGACGCTCGATCTCGGCCTGGAACATCTCGATGATCCGGTTCAGCGCGTCTTCTTCGGTGTATTCGCTCTCGCGCGCATAGGCGCGCGCGGCGTGACGGGCGAGATCGACGAGCAGCAGGCCCCACATGTCGGGCTCGTCGAAGGCCCGCTGGAATGCCATCGACAGCCCGCCGTCCAGCACGAACACGCGCAGGATCTCGACCGCATCATCGCGGACGAGGACGTCGGGTGGCAATGGCTGCTCCTTCGGGCCCGCCATGGTCTACCTGTAGCAGACGGCTTTGGCAGCCTCGACCACTTCGGCAGCCGAGGGCAGCGCGAGCTTTTCCAGGTTCGCGGCATAGGGCATCGGCACGTCCTTGCCGGAGACGCGGGTTACCGGCGCATCCAGATAGTCGAAGGCATGCTCCATGATCCGCGCGGCGATCTCGGCACCGACGCCGCTCTGGGCCCAGCCCTCTTCCACCGTGACGGCACGTCCCGTCTTCTTGACCGAGTTGATGATCGTCTCGGTGTCCATCGGACGCAGCGTGCGCAGGTCGATCACTTCGGCCTCGATGCCGTCCTTGGCGAGTTCGTCGGCGGCTTTCAGCGCGTAGCTCATGCCGTTCGACCACGAGACGATCGTGACATGGCTGCCGGAACGCACGATGCGCGCCTTGCCGATCGGAATCACGAAGTCATCGAGCTTCGGCACCTCGCCGGTGTGACCATAGAGCATCTCGTTCTCGAGGAAGATCACCGGATTGGGATCGCGGATCGCCGCCTTGAGCAGGCCCTTGTAATCAGCGGCCGAGAACGGCGCGACGACCTTGAGGCCCGGTACGTTCGAATACCAGGACGAATAATCCTGGCTGTGCTGAGCGGCCACGCGGGAAGCGGCGCCGTTGGGCCCGCGGAACACGATCGAGCAGCCCATCTGGCCGCCGGACATGTAGAGCGTCTTGGCCGCGGAGTTGATGATCTGGTCGATCGCCTGCATGGCGAAGTTGAAGGTCATGAACTCGACGATCGGCTTCAACCCGCTCATCGCGGCGCCGACCCCAATGCCGGCAAAGCCGTGCTCGGTGATCGGCGTGTCGATGACGCGCTTGGCGCCGAACTCCTGAAGCAGCCCTTGCGTCACCTTGTAGGCGCCTTGGTATTCGGCGACCTCTTCGCCCATCACGAAGACGTCGGCGTCGCGGCGCATCTCTTCGGCCATGGCATCGCGCAAGGCTTCGCGGATGGTCTGCGTCACCATTTCGGTGCCGGCGGGCACTTCCGGGTCGGGCTCAGCGACGGCCTGCGGTGCCGGCGCAGCTTTGGGAGCTGGAGCCTCGGCCTTCGCGGTGGCAGGGGCTGCGGACTCGGCGGCCTTCTGCTGCTGGGCAGGCGCCGGTGTCTTGGCGAGATCGGCGGCACTCTCGCCATCGGCGAGAATCGTTGCGATCGGCGTGTTCACGGCCACGTCGGCGGTGCCCTCGGGGATCAGGATCTTGCCGAGCGTACCTTCATCGGTCGCCTCGACCTCCATGGTCGCCTTGTCGGTCTCGATCTCGGCGATGACGTCGCCGGACTTGATCGTCTCCCCCTCTTTTTTCAGCCATTTGGAGAGGTTGCCCTTCTCCATCGTGGGCGACAACGCGGGCATCAGCACTTGAATTGGCATATCGACTCCAAGAGAAAGCTTGCGCGCGTTCAGCGGTAAATATCGGTCCAGAGCTCGGCGGCATCCGGCTCGGGATCATGCTGGGCGAAATCGGCGGACGCGTTGACGATGTCGCGCACCTCGGCGTCGATCGCCTTCAGATCCTGCTCGCTGACCTTGGCGGCCAACAGGCGGTTGCGCACCTGCTCGATCGGATCCTGGTCGTGGCGGACTTTTTCGACTTCCTCGCGCGTTCTGTACTTTGCGGGATCCGACATCGAGTGGCCGCGATAGCGGTAGGTCTGCATCTCCAGGATGAAGGGGCCCTTGCCGGCGCGGCACCACGCCGCCGCCTCGTCGCCGGCGGCCTTGACGGCACGGACGTCCATGCCGTCGACCTGCTGGCCGGGAATGTTGAAGGAGGCGCCGCGCTTGGAGAAATCCTGCTGCGCCGAGGCGCGCGACACCGAAGTGCCCATGGCGTAGCGGTTGTTCTCGATGACGTAGATCACCGGCAGCTTCCAGAGCTCCGCCATGTTGAAGCTCTCATAGACCTGGCCCTGGTTGGCCGCACCGTCGCCGAAATAGGTCACGCTGACATTGTCGTTGTCGCGATAGTGATTGGCGAAAGCGAGCCCGGTGCCGAGCGAGACCTGGGCGCCGACGATGCCGTGGCCGCCGTAAAAGTGCTTCTCCTTGCTGAACATGTGCATGGAGCCGCCCTTGCCCTTGGAATAGCCGCCGCGGCGGCCCGTGAGCTCGGCCATGACGCCGTTGGCCTCCATGCCGGTGGCGAGCATATGGCCGTGATCGCGATAGCCGGTGATGACCTGATCGCCCGGCTTCAGGGCCATCTGCATCCCGACCACCACGGCCTCCTGGCCGATATAAAGGTGACAGAAGCCGCCGATCGCGCCCATGCCGTAGAGCTGGCCGGCCTTTTCCTCGAACCGCCGGATCAGGAGCATGTCGCGGAGCGCCTTGAGCTCCTGCTCTCTGGTGAATTCCGGGGGCGAACCGCCGTCGGTCTTGTCCTGTGCAGTGCTTGCGGCGGCTTTCTTGGGTGCGGCCATGGGAATTCCGGGTCAGAGAAAACTTCAGCCCTCTCTAACCCAAGTCAAACGCCCTTGGAAAGCACCGCGGCGGCATGGCACGACTTTCATTATGCCGCACTGCAACGTGATCGTAATATTGCAAAATCTTTGACGCGGATCGGGCAACAAATCGACACGGTCGCCGCACGCGCAGATTCGTGACCTCCTCAAGAAGCGTCGAGCCGATAAAGTCCCGCCACTTGGAGTGGGCGACGCCGAAGCGGCGCCGCCCACTTCCGTCCGATCAGAAGAAGCCGAGCTTCTTGGGGCTGTAGCTGACCAGCAGGTTCTTGGTCTGCTGGTAGTGATCGAGCATCATCTTGTGGGTCTCGCGCCCGACGCCCGACTGTTTATAGCCGCCGAAGGCCGCATGCGCGGGATAGGCATGGTAACAGTTGGTCCAGACCCGGCCGGCCTGGATCGCCCGGCCGAAGCGATAGCAGCGGTTGGCGTCGCGGCTCCAGACGCCGGCCCCCAGGCCGTAGGGCGTGTCGTTGGCGATCTCGAGCGCCTCCTCGTCGTTCTTGAAGGTCGTGACAGAAACGACGGGGCCGAAGATCTCCTCCTGGAAGACGCGCATCTTGTTGTGGCCCTCGAACACGGTCGGCTGGACGTAGAAGCCGCCGGCGAGATCGCCGCCGAGCTCGGCGCGGCCGCCGCCGGCCAGCACCTTTGCCCCCTCCTGCTTGCCGATGTCGATGTAAGAGAGGATTTTTGCGAGTTGCTCGTCGGAAGCCTGCGCACCGATCATGGTGTCGGCCGCACGCGGATCGCCCTGCTTGATCGCGGCGACGCGCTTCAGCGCCCGCTCCATGAAGCGGTCATAGATGTCGGCGTGGACCAGCGCCCGGCTTGGACAGGTGCAGACCTCACCCTGATTCAGCGCGAACATGACGAAACCTTCGATCGCCTTGTCGAAGAAATCGTCGTCTTCGGCGGTGACGTCGCTGAAGAAGATGTTGGGCGACTTGCCGCCGAGCTCGAGCGTAACGGGAATGAGGTTCTGGCTGGCATATTGCATGATCAGCCGGCCCGTCGTGGTCTCGCCGGTGAAGGCGATCTTGGCGATGCGCGGGCTGGACGCGAGCGGCTTGCCGGCTTCCAGGCCAAAGCCGTTGACGATATTGAGGACGCCAGGCGGCAGGATGTCGCCGATGATCTCGGCCCAGACCATGATCGAGGCCGGGGTCTGCTCGGCCGGCTTGAGCACGACGCAATTGCCGGCGGCGAGCGCGGGCGCGAGCTTCCAGCAGGCCATCAGCAGCGGGAAGTTCCAGGGGATGATCTGGCCGACCACGCCGAGCGGTTCGTGGAAATGGTAGGCGACGGTGTCGTGATCGATCTCGCCGATCGAACCTTCCTGGGCGCGGATGGCGCCGGCGAAATAGCGGAAGTGGTCGATGGCGAGCGGGATGTCCGCTGCGCGGGTCTCGCGGATCGGCTTGCCGTTGTCCCAGGTCTCGGCGATGGCGAGACGCTCGAGATTGTCTTCCATGCGGTCGGCGATCCGGTTCAGCATCGCGGCGCGCTCGGCGACGCTGGTGCGGCCCCAGGCGGCCTTCACGGCATGCGCAGCGTCGAGCGCTGCCTCGACGTCCTGCGCGTCGGAGCGCGCGATCTTGCAGACGATCTGGCCCGTCACCGGCGAGGCGTTGTCGAAATACCTGCCGGAGATCGGCGCGACGAATTTTCCGCCGATGAAATTGTCGTAGCGTTCGGCGAAGGGAATTTTGGTGACGCTGAGGAATTCTACCTTGTTCATTGATCACTCCCGATGTTTGCTGTTTGCGCAATTCGTCGCGTGGTCGCGACTTGCGCCGACGATGTCGCGGGAGGCGTCTTCTGTCAGCCCTGATAGGAGCGATCACGGAGCCGACCTGTCGCAGTTCTGCGACAGGTGAAGAGGCTGCACGTCGTGCCGCCGCACATACTGACCTCATCCTGAGGAGCGCGCTCTTGCGCGCGTCTCGAAGGATGGCTGGCGGTGACGGCTGGACCTCTTGTGGTTCGAGACGACCGCTTCGCGGTCTCCTCACCATGAGGATCTACCAGCAGCTCAATGCGCGTTCAGCTCGAACCGCTTGAGCTTCCTGTGCAGCGTAGCGCGGCTGACGCCGAGGGCCTTGGCGGCCGCCGAGACATTGCCGCCCGCGCGCAGGAGCGCCCGCTGCAACACTGCGCGCTGACCGCCGGCAAGATGGTCGCGCCCGGTATCGCCGCCGAGGAGATCGGCGGCAGGCATCGGCTGCAATGCCCGGCCCGGCGCAATCCCCAGCCCCGCTCGAGCGGACCGGGTGGCGCCGATCACGAGATCGTCCGCATCGACCGCAACGAGGCCGCCGCACTGGCCGTCCGCAGCTTGCATCAGCACGATGCGGGCATGGGCGAAGGCCCTGCGAAACAGATCGGCCTCGATACGCTTGGCCGCCTCGCCGGCCGCGAGCGCGATCAGACTGGAAAACACGTCGGTACGGTCGGCGCGGCAGGAGGAGACGTCGAGCACGCCTGCGAACGCAGCCTCATGGTCGTAGATCGGAACGGCGGTGCAGCTCAGAAGGGTGTTGCGGGTGAAGAAATGCTGATCGCGGTCGATCGTCAGCGGACGCTGCTCGACGAGGCAGGTCCCGATGCCGTTGGTGCCCTCATGCTCTTCGCTCCAGAGCGCGCCGGTCCAGAGGCCCCAGGACTGAAATGTCGCATCGTCCGCCGGGGTGCCGCGGCGATCGACCGGCACGCCCTCGCCGTCGGCGAGCAGCACGCAGCAGCCGCTGTCGCCGACCGCCTGGTAGAGCCGGTCCATCGCACCTCGTGCAGCGGCGAGCAGAGGCGCGACGCGCTCGCGCGCGCGGTGCAGCTCGGCTTCGCTCAGCCGGTTCGGCGAGCTACGGCCGGCGGGATCGAGACGATGCAATCTGGACGAACGGCGCCACGAGGCCACGAGCGACGAGCGTGCCGCCTGGCCTGACGTAATGGCGGCCTCGACACGGGCCGCGTGATGCCGGGGGGATTGCCCATTCATCACTGTTTCCTCCGGGTGGCAATCTAGAGCGTGCCGGCACGGCCCGGTTGATCTGCGTCAACCCTGGCCATGGCGCTGGCAGCCATGAGCCGTTTGCGGCGCTGCCGTCAAGGCGGCAGTCCGGTTCCAGGCCTTCAACTTGGAGGCCTTCAACTTTCGGAAGAGTTGTCAGTTTGCTGGGATCGTCCGGACGAGATCGCGCGGATTGACGTAGTCGAGCTGGAAGCGCGCCCGCTCGTCCAGCATGTCCGGGTCGATCTTCGCGGAGCGCAGCAGCGAAACGCGCTGCTCGCTCCTGGCGCGCTCGCGCTTGAGCTGGGCCAGCTCGCTGGTCAGCGCCACGATCTCCTGGTCGAGCTCCTGACGGGCGTTGAGGCCGTATTTGCCGGTATAGGCGTTGACGCCGAAATAGCCGACGATGGCGGCCGCCATCGCATAGAGGGCAAGACCGGTCAGGATCGATTTCAGGCGCGCGCGGGAGACCATCTTGGGAAGATGGGACAGGTTGGTTAAGGACGTGCTAATTCCAAGCCATCCCCTGCCCGACCCTCATGGTGAGAAGGCGCGAAGCGCCGTCTCGAACCATGCAGGTCCGACGGTACCCGCGGCCATCCTTCGAGACGACCGCTTCGCGGTCTCCTCAGGATGAGGACCTCTGGTGTGGCCGCGGGGATATTTAGTCTCAGCCGTGATGCTTCGCCACGTGCACCGCAAACGCGTCGATATAGGCCTGGAGCACGGGCTTCAGGGACTCCTTGGTCAGGTTGCCGTCAGCATCGAAGGCATCGCCCACCCCGTTCAGATAAGCCTCCGGCTGCTGCAGGATCGGACCGGAAATGCCCGGCAGGATGTTCTGCAGCGTCTTGGCGGCGCTGACGCCGCCGAGCGGACCCGGCGAGTTCGAGACGATGCCGACCGGCTTGCCGTTGAACGAGCTCTTGCCATAGGGCCGTGAGGCGACGTCGATAGCGTTCTTCAGCACGCCCGGGATCGCGCGATTGTATTCCGGCGTGACGAAAATAACGCCGTCCGACTTCTGGATCTTTTCGCGGAAAGACAGCCAATCGGCCGGCGGCGCGCCCTCGAGGTCCTGGTTGAAGAACGAGATGCCGGCCGGCGTGATGACCTCGAGCTTGAGCGAAGCCGGCGCGAGCTTGGCGAGCGCATGAGCGATCTTCAGCGAGAAGCTGTCCTTGCGCAGGCTTCCGGCGATCGTGACGATATTGTAGGCCATGGAGTGTCCTCGAAATCTTCAGCGGGAGTGCCGGGGTTGCACTTAAGCGATCCCGAGCGATGGATGCAAGTGCATGGACCGGTCGGATTTGGAAACGCTGGGTTTCTGAACGGTTGCCCAAACAATCAGGCCGCCAAGTGGCGGCCTGACTCCTCGGTACAAATCTGCAAATCGGCTCAGATCGTCGGATTCCACGCCGACGGGATCAGGCGATATTTGGCACCGTCCTTCTCGACATGGCCGACCGAGGGGAAGGTGAAGTGGAAGCCGATCACGGTCGCCTTCTCGGCCGCCGCCATGTCGTAGAATTTGTGGCGGGTCTCCTGCGCCAGCGCAGCATCGGTGTCGAACACCACATGCCAGTCCGGATTGCGCAGGAAGAACTCCGGGATGTTGGTGACGTCGGACTGGATCAGCACCTTGGCATCGCCGGAGGCGACGGCGAACGAGGTGTGCCCCGGGGTGTGACCGGGCGTCGCGATCGAGGTGATGCCGGGCGCGACCTCCTTGCCCCACTCGTACTTCGTCACCTTGGATTCGAGGCCGGCAAAGGTCTTCTTCACGTTGGCGAAGTAGTTCTTCATCATCGGGCTGGACTCGGCCTTGGCGGCGTTGTCCTCGCTGGTCCAGAACTCCCAATCCTTGCCCGGCACCATGATCTCCGCATTGGGGAAGGCAAGCGCACCGTCGGCGAGACGAATGCCGTTGGTGTGGTCGGGATGCAGATGCGAGAGCAGCACGACATCGATGCTCTTGGGGTCGACGCCGGCGGCCTGGAGATTCTGCAGCGTACGGCCGACCGCACCCTTGCTGGGCTCGAGATTGGCGACACCGTTGCCGCTATCGATCAGCACGAGCTTGGAGCCGGTGTTGATGAGCTGCGGGTTGAACGGCACCGTGACCATGCCCTTCGGCATGTAGGCCGCCTCGCCCGCGGCCAGCGCTTCCTCCTTCGGCGCGTTGACGACGAACTTGTCAGGCATCGGGAAGGTCCGCGCGCCGTCGTTGATCGAGGTGCACTCGTAGCTGCCGACCTTGTAGCGATAGAAGCCCGGCGCCTGCGTGCCGGCTTGCGGCACCGCGGCATTGGCGGTGGTCGATCCAAGCTTGGTCATCGCGGCCGCACCGAGAGCGGCGGCGCCTGCGAACAAATGGCGGCGATTGAGATCGGTCATGGAGAAGTCCCCTTCTGAGCGCGCCTTGCGGTTTTTCCGCTTTCAATGGCGGCGGAATAATCTCCCGCTTCGCTCAGAAGGCAAGACCTTCTTTGGGTGACGTGCCGTCGCACGTGCCGATTATTTATTTGGGTTGATGAGGAATTTTTCGCCGGTGGCGCGTTTGGCATAGACCGCGATGTTGGCCGGATCGAGCGCCTCGGAAAGCGACACCACCTTGGTGTAGTGGCTGGCAAACGTGGTCTTCAGTTCGTCGACCACGCGCTGGCGCAGCCTGGCCCCGTCCGCCTGCCCGATCTTCATCAGGAACGGAAACAGCAGCCAGCCGCCGACGCCCCAGGCCATGCCGAAGCCGCGCGGCAGCTCGATCGGGCGGACATCGAGCGCGCCATAGACGTAAACCTGCTTGTGCACGTTGGAGCCGTAGCGGCTGTATTCCTTCGCGGTCTTGTTGATCGCGACTTCCATGCAGTTGAGGATGTCGCCGGCGAGCTTGCCGCCGCCGATGGCGTCGAAGGCGATGGTGGCGCCGGTCTCGACCAGCGCGTTGGTGAGATCGCCGAGGAAGCTTGGCGCGGTTGAATCGACAACATATTTGGCGCCGATCTTGTGCAGGATGTCGGCCTGCTCCTTGCTGCGCACGATGTTGACCAGCGGGATGCCGTCCTTGATGCAGATCTTGTTCAGCATCTGGCCGAGATTGGATGCGGCCGCAGTGTGCACCAGCGCCTTGTGACCCTCGCGCCGCATGGTCTCGGTCATGCCGAGCGCGGTCAGCGGATTGACGAAGCAGGAGGCACCTTCGGCCGGCGTGGTGCCCTCGGGCAGCGGCAGGCACTCGCGTACTTTCAGCGTGCGATACTGCGTATACATCGCGCCGCCGATCATCGCGACCGTCTTGCCCATCAATGCCTTGGCGGCATCCGAGGAGCCGGTCCTGATCACGACTCCCGCGCCTTCGTTTCCGACCGGCATGGACTCGTCGAGCCGGCCTGCCATCGCCCGCATCGCGCCTTCCGGCACCTTCGCGGTGATGACGGGGGCGCCCTTGTCGCCGGAAGCCTTTGCCGTGCTCATATCGGCCGCGCCGATCAGGAGCCCGAGGTCGGACGGATTGATCGGCGCCGCCTCGACGCGGACGACGACCTCGTCCGCGGCGGGTTCGGGGGTCGGCACGTCGAGCAGCGAGATCTCGAGCTCACCGCTCTTTTTGATCAGCGAACGCAGTTGCAGGCCGTTCTTGCCGTCGCTCATGTCGATCCTCCCCTGTTCCTTATCGAGGCGCTGGCTTATGCCAGCGCCTTCAGTGCCGCCTTGCCGCCGTAGAGCGCCTGCTTGCCGAGCTGCTGCTCGATGCGCAGGAGCTGGTTGTATTTGGCGGTGCGATCGGAGCGCGCAAGGGAGCCGGTCTTGATCTGTCCGCAATTGGTGGCGACCGCGAGGTCGGCGATGGTGGAATCCTCGGTTTCGCCGGAGCGGTGCGACATCACCGAGGTGTAGCCGGCCTTGTGCGCCATCTCGACGGCGGCGAGCGTCTCGGTCAGCGTGCCGATCTGGTTGACCTTGATCAGGATCGAGTTGGCCCGTCCGGCCTTGATGCCTTCGGCGAGGCGCTTGACGTTGGTGACGAAGAGATCGTCGCCGACGAGCTGGCACTTCTTGCCGACGAGGTCGGTCAACTCCTTCCAGCCGTCCATGTCGTCTTCCGACATGCCGTCCTCGATGGTCACGATCGGATAGCGCGCGACGAGGTCAGCAAGGTACTTGGCCTGCTCGGAGATCGAGCGGGTCTTGCCCTCGCCTTCGTAGACGTATTTGCCGTCCTTGAAGAACTCGGTCGAGGCGCAGTCGAGGCCGATGACGATGTCGGAGCCCGCCTTGTAACCGGCCTTGCCGATCGCGTTCATGACGAATTCGAGCGCGGCATCCGCGGACGGCAGGTTCGGGGCGAAGCCGCCCTCGTCGCCGACATTGGTGTTGTGGCCGGCCTTCTTCAATTCCGACTTCAGGGTGTGGAAGACCTCGGCGCCGTAGCGCAAGCCCTCGGCGAAGGAGGACGCGCCCACGGGGAGGATCATGAACTCCTGGAAGTCGATCGGATTGTCGGCGTGCATGCCGCCATTGATGATGTTCATCATCGGCACCGGCAGCAGCCGCGCCGAGGTGCCGCCGACGTAACGGTAGAGCGGCATGTCGAGCGAGTTCGCGGCCGCCTTGGCGCAGGCGAGCGACACGCCGAGGATGGCATTGGCGCCCAGCCGGCTCTTGTTCGGCGTGCCGTCGAGGTCGATCATGATCTGGTCGAGCTGGGCCTGCTGCTCGACATCGAGGCCGCTCAGCGCCTCGAAGATCTCGCCGTTGACGGCGCCGACCGCCTTGGTGACGCCCTTGCCGAGATAGCGGGCCTTGTCGCCGTCGCGCAGTTCCACCGCCTCATGGGCGCCGGTAGAGGCGCCAGACGGCACGGCAGCACGGCCAAGCGCGCCATCTTCCAGCACGACGTCGACCTCGACGGTGGGATTGCCACGGCTATCGAGAATTTCGCGGCCGATGATGTCGATGATGGCGGTCATGAGAGCCTCTTTTCAGGGACCAAAGGGGGCAGTTGGCGGTGCTTCTACCGCAATGCGTCGAAGTGGAAAAGGCCGGGTGACGGCCGCGTCGCGATTGGCTAAGAGGGCCGCTACGGAGGCGGCCTGATGTCGAAAAAACCCAGCAAATCGAACAACTCCCCTGCTTTGCAGCTCGGCCGCGCCGTCGAATGGCCAGATACGCCCGAGAAGGCGAAACTCGACCGCGTGCCCAATCCGCAAGGAGGCACCGATTATCTGGTTCGTTTCACCGTGCCCGAGTTCACATCGCTCTGTCCGGTCACGGGACAGCCGGATTTCGCACATCTGATGATCGACTACGCGCCCGGCCAATGGCTGCTGGAGTCGAAATCGCTGAAGCTCTACATCGCGAGCTTCCGCAATCACGGCGCCTTCCACGAGGACTGCACCGTGATGATCGGCAAGCGCATCGCGAGGGAGATCAAGCCGAAGTTCTTGCGCATCGGCGGCTACTGGTATCCGCGCGGCGGCATCCCGATCGACGTGTTCTGGCAGACCGGCCGCGCGCCGAAGGGATTGTGGGTGCCCGAACAGGGCGTCGCGCCCTATCGCGGGCGGGGCTGAGCTCTCTCTCGTGTCCAGGCCTCAGCGCGCGTCGGATGGCGCGCGCTGTTTCAACAGCCGCGCACACACGAAGCCCAGCGCCACCATGATCGCGGCGCTCGCGAACAGGGTCGGCATCTTGCCGCCATGCTGCAGGCCAAGGCCATAGGCGAGCGGCCCGACCGTCTGCCCCATGAAAAAGAAGAACGAATGCAGCGACAGCGCGGTCGCGCGTGCTTCGACCGAGAGCTCGCTGGCAAACATCTGAAGGCAGCCATGGGCGATGTAGAAGCCCCAGCCCATCACGATGAGATTGAGCGCCTGCACTTCCCAGCGCAGGCCGAAGGCGACGACAACGAGCTGCGAGGCCACCAGTGTCATGCCCGCGATCATCATTCGCTTCATGCCCAGCCATGGCAGCAGGCGCGACACCGTCAGCGTGTAGAACAAGCCGCCGACCGCAAAGCCCGCGATGACGATGCCCGCGATCGAGAGCGAGGTCTGCCCGAGCTCGAACAGGAACGAGGCGATGTAGGGAAACAGGCCGAGCACACAGCAGCCTTCGATGAACACCGCCGCATAACAGACATAGGCGTTCGGGTTGGTGAAGATGGTGCGATAGCCGGCCTTCAGCGCCGACAGGCTCGTTTTCGGCGGATGCTTGACCCTGGCGCCCCGAAAACCGGCGGCGACCGCGATCGACGCAACGATCACGAGCCCGCCGAGCACCGCCAGCACGCCGCGCCAGCCGAGGAAATCGCCGATCAGGCCGGAGGCCGAGGCGCCGAGGAGATTGCCCGTCATCGCGCCGGCAAGCGTGCGGCTGATCGCGACCTGACGCTTCTCGGGACCGACGAGATCGCTGGTCAGGCTGAGCGCCACCGGAAACACGCCACCGGAGCCGATGCCGGCGAGGATACGGGTCGCGAACAGAACCGAGAACGAGGTCGAGAGCGAGCCCAGGATGTTCGCAAGGCCGAGCAGCGCGAGGCAGCCGATCATCAGCCGCGTCTTGCCGAACAGATCGGCGGCGGCGCCGACGATCGGCTGGATGATCGAAAAGGTGAAGGCGAACACCGCGGCAAAACCGGCAGCGGTCGCGATGCTGACGCCAAAGTCCTCGGCGACGTGCGGCAGCACCGGATCGAGCGCGCGCGCGGAGAGCGCCGCGGCAAAGCTTGCACCGGAGATGACGTAGAGCGCGGCCGGCAGGCCGTGATCGTGCGGCCGCGCCTCGCCCTGCTGCATCAGCGCGGGTCGGCTTTGGTATTATCTTTGGCGAGCGCGTCGAACGCCATCAGCCTTCGGATCAGCGCCTCGAACTCGCGCAGCGGCACCATGTTCGGTCCGTCGGACGGCGCGCTGTCAGGGTCGGGATGGGTCTCGATGAAGACACCGGCAACACCGACAGCGACGGCTGCGCGTGCGAGCACCGGCACGAATTCGCGCTCGCCTCCGGACGACGTCCCCTTCCCGCCCGGCTGTTGCACCGAATGCGTCGCGTCGAAGATCACGGGTGCGCCGGTGGTCCGCGCCAGGATCGGCAACGCGCGCATGTCGGAGACCAGCGTGTTGTAGCCGAAGGACGCTCCGCGTTCGGTGACGAGCACGTTGGGATTGTTCGCGCTCGTGATCTTGGACACGACGTTCGCCATATCCCAGGGCGCGAGAAACTGACCCTTCTTGACGTTGACGACCTTGCCGGTCGCGGCGGCCGCGAGCAGCAGATCGGTCTGGCGACACAGGAAGGCGGGAATCTGCAGGATGTCCACCGCCTGCGCCACCTCGGCGCATTGCGCGGCGTCATGCACGTCGGTCAGGACCGGTAGGCCCAGGGATGATCGGATTTCGGCGAAGATCGGCAGCGACTGGGCAAGCCCGAGACCACGCGCAGCCGACGCGCTAGTGCGATTGGCCTTGTCGAACGAGGTCTTGTAGACGAGGCCGATCTGCAGCCGCGCGGCGATCTCCTTCAGCGCGGAGGCCACCTCCAGCGCATGCTGGCGACTTTCGAGCTGACACGGCCCCGCAATGATCGAGATCGGCAGATCATTGCCGAATTTGACCTTGCCAATGGTGACGACCGGCGCCGCTGACGTCGAAGAGCTCAAGGCAAATCCCTCGTTTCGGCGCGACCATAGCCGCGATGAAGGGCGGATCAACCCCATTCGGCCCGGGCTCCCAGAATATCAGGGTTGCGCCCAGGCCCTCAGCGACGCCCTCGCGCCGGCCGCCTCTACTTCACCGCCGAGAAGGCGGTCGGCGCCAGAATCTGGCTGACGATGTTGCCGACGATCTGGCCGTCCGCCTCGCTCTCGGCGCGCCCTTTCATCCAGTCCGGATCGGTCATGAAGGCGGCCCACTTCTTCTCGCGCTCGGCGAGCGACTCCCAGGCCAGGAAATAGGTCAGCTCCTGGTTGGATTCACCGATCAGCGTCGTGAAAAAGCCGGCCTGCTTGATGCCGTGCTTTTCCCACACCTTCAGCGTGACGGTCTCGAACCGCTTGAGCAGTGCCGGCAGGCGGCCGGGCACGCAGCGATAGATGCGCATTTCGTAGATCATTCTTGTTCCTCCCTGATCAGGTCCGGCGGTTATATCGGCTGGCCCTGACGGTGTCTTGAGGCCCGCTCGGCCGCCCCCGGTGGCGTTCCGCGCATGGCTGGGGTCCGCTGAAGCCGCTTCATCGAGAGCCGGTTCCCGCAATGCTGCCGCAATGATACGCCCGCTAGATTGGCGCGATTGAGGTTGAGGTGCGGATCATGCGAATTTTGCTCGTCGAGGACGAGGCCGAAATGGCCGACGCGCTGGCGTCGGCGCTGAAGCGCTACGACATGGTGGTCGACCACGCCCCAACGCTCGCCGAGGCGGAAGAGGCCATTTCTGCCGACGTCCACGCCGCAGTCCTGCTCGATCGCCAACTTCCCGATGGCGACGGTCTCACCCTGATCCCGAAACTGCGGGCGCGCGCCGACGGCGTGCCGATCATCGTGTTGACGGCGCGCGGCGAACTCGCCGACCGGGTCGCCGGGCTCGACTGCGGAGCGGATGATTATCTGGCGAAACCGTTCGCGGTGGAGGAATTGCTGGCGCGGCTGCGCGCCGTGCTGCGCCGGCCCGCCGGGCTGCATCCCGACATCATGCACGCCGGCCGCCTCGCTTTCGATTTCGGCCATCGCGAGGCAAGCATCGACGGGGCTCCGCTCGAGCTGCCGCGACGCGAGCTCCTTGTGCTGGAAGCCCTGGTCCGCCGCATGGGCCGAACCGTGCTGCGCTCGGCACTGGAAGAAGCCGTCTACAGTTTCGACGACGAGATCCAGTCGAATGCGCTCGATACGCACGTGTCGCGCCTGCGCCGCAAACTCTCGGAAGCCGATGCGCGCGTGGAGATCCATGGCATTCGCGGCGTCGGCTATCTCTTGAAGAAGCTGCCATGAGCAAGCACCATGATCCCTATTGTCTGCGCTCGCGGCTGAGCTGGCGCCTGCTGTCGCTCCAGGCGGTGCTGCTCACGGCGCTCGTTGCCGTCGTCGTCGGGGCATTGAGCGCGTCGGGGTTCGTGATCGCCGGGCGCGACGAAGATCGCGTGATCGATATCGTCCAGCGCGCGCTCGGACGCGACGCGCAAGGCGACCTGGTCCTGCGGCCGATGACCGAACTGAAACAATTGCGCAGCGAGACCCCCGATCTCTGGTTCCTGGTCCGCGACAGGCAGGGACATTCGCTCAGCGAAGGCGCCGTGCCGGCCGAATTCGCCGCCATCGGCAGCGGCCTCGACCAGATCGGCCAGGCCCGGCTCGGTTGGCAGCTGTTCGAGGACGATCCGCGCAAGCCCCCGGCGCGGCTGAAGCGGGTCGACACCGACGCCGGTAATGTACAGATCATCACGGCGACGCAAGGCAGGCTCACCGGCGCCAAGGCGTTGTTCATGACGTCGCTTGCATTGCTCGGCATCGCCCTGCCGGGCCTGCTCCTCATGGGAACGGCGACCTTCATCGCAACGCCGATGATCGTGCGGCGTGCCTTCGAGGCGCTCGATGCGACGGCGGACCAGGCGCGGCGCATCGACATCCATCAACGCGGCGCGCGGCTGTCGCTGGACCGGATTCCGCTGGAGGTCGTGCCGCTCGTGACCGCGGTCAACGACGCGCTGGCGCGGCTCGACCAGGGCTATGCCCGCCACAAGCGCTTCGTCGCCGATGCCGCACACGAGTTGCGTACGCCGATCGCAATCCTGAACACACGACTGGAGTCGCTTCCGGCGGGGCCGGACAAGACCCGGTTGCTGGAGGATTCCGCACGGCTGGCAACGCTTGCCGAGCAATTGCTGGACATTCAGCGGCTCGACCGCTGCGGCCAGCCCTTCACGCGCGTCGACCTCGTTGCAATCGCGCAAAGCGCGGCCGCAGATCTCGCGCCGCTGGCCATTGCCGCCGGCTACGAGCTGGCGCTCGACGCCCCCGCTACGCCGGTCGAAACGATCGGCGATGCGGCGGCGCTGGAGCGCGCGCTGACCAATCTCGTGCAGAACGCGATCCAGCACGGCCCTCGCCGCGGCACCATCGGCATTCGTATCAGCAGGCCCGCGAGCATCGAGGTTACGGACGAAGGCGCCGGCATTCCGGCCGATCAGCGCGAACAGATATTCGAGCCGTTCTACCGGCTGACACCGCTCGATCGCGGTGCCGGCCTCGGCCTCAACATGGTACGCGAGATCGTGCTCCTGCATGGCGGCCACATCTCGGTCGCGGACGGAGCGATCGGCGGCGCGTGCTTCAGGATTTCACTGCCGCCCGTCCGGGAGAATTGACGCAATCGGCATGCGGCACGCAATGCTGTCGCAATGCACTCAAGCGATTGTTCGGCCGCCTCGCCTCTGACCTGCGAGGCGCAACCAAGATGCCGGAGTGCGCATGCCCAACGATTTCCTCTCGTTCTTCCTGTCATGGATGTCAGCCCCGCGCCGCGTCGGCGCGATCGCGCCGTCAGGCGCGGCGCTGGCCGATCTCATCACCCGCGAGATCACCGCATCGACCGGGCCTGTTCTGGAGCTCGGCCCCGGCACCGGCGCGTTCACCTACAAGCTGCTCAAACGCGGCGTGCGTCAGCAGGACCTCACGCTTGTCGAATACGGCTCCGACTTCATGAAACTGCTCCAGATGCGTTTTCCCAACGCGCGCGTCTTGTGGATGGATGCGGGGCGGCTGGCAGCGGAACGCCTCTACGAGGGCGCGCCCGTCGGCGCGGTCGTGAGCGGCCTGCCGCTGCTCAACATGTCGACGCGCAAGGTCGTCTCAATCGTCGGTGGCGCGTTCAGTCACGTCCGCCCCGGCGGCGCCTTCTACCAGTTCACCTACGGCATGAGTTGCCCGATCGCGCGGCCCGTGCTCGACCGGCTGGGCTTGCGCGCAAAGCTTGTGGATCGTGCCCTGCTGAACGTGCCGCCGGCCGCCGTCTACAAGCTAACGCGACGGCCGCAGATGAAGCTGGTTACGGGATCGCTTGCGCCTGATACGTCAATGCCGGCCGCGCCGGAGCCGATGCATCTTGCAATTGACTGCACCGCCACGCCCTGAGCCGATTACACTAGTCGGCTCTGCACCATCGCCGCACGAATGAACGACGCGAACAGCGGATGCGGCTCGAAGGGACGCGACTTCAGTTCGGGATGGAACTGGACGCCGATGAACCAGGGGTGATCCTCGTACTCGACGATCTCCGGCAGCACGCCATCAGGCGACAGGCCGGAGAATTTCAGCCCGTGCTGCTCGAGGCGATCCTTGTAGGCGGTGTTGACCTCGTAGCGATGGCGGTGGCGCTCGGAAATCTCGGTCGCGCCGCCATAGACCTCCGAGACACGGCTGCCGCGATTGAGCGCCGCGGGATAGGCACCCAAGCGCATCGTGCCGCCGAGATCGCCGGCGTTGGTACGCTTCTCGAGCTCGTTGCCGCGCAGCCATTCCGTCATAAGGCCGACCAAGGGCTCCTTGGTCGGGCCGAACTCGGTGGAATTGGCCTCCTCGATCCCGACGAGATTCCGAGCAGCCTCGATCACCGCCATCTGCATGCCGAAGCAGATGCCGAAATACGGCACGTCGCGCTCGCGCGCGAACTGCGCCGCGCGGATCTTGCCTTCGGCGCCGCGCTGGCCGAAGCCGCCGGGCACCAGAATGCCGTTGACGTGCTCGAGGAACGGCGCGGGATCTTCCTTCTCGAAGATCTCGCTTTCGATCCAGTCGAGATTGACCTTCACCTTGTTGGCGATGCCGCCATGCGAGAGCGCCTCGATCAGCGACTTATACGCATCCTTCATGCCGGTATATTTGCCGACGATGGCGATGGTGACGTTGCCCTCGGGGTTGCGGATGCGCTCGTTGATCTGCTGCCAGCTCTGCAGCTCAGGCGGAATCCGCGAGCCGATGCCGAAGGCGGCAAGCACTTCGTCGTCGAGGCCTGCGGCATGGTAAGCCTGAGGGACAGCGTAGATGCTGTCGGCGTCGCGCGCCTCGATGACGGCGCTCTCGCGCACGTTACAGAATAGCCCGAGCTTGCGCCGTTCCTCCTTGGGGATTTCGCGATCGGTACGGCAGAGCAGGATGTCCGGCTGGATGCCGATCGAGCGCAGCTCCTTGACGGAGTGCTGCGTCGGCTTTGTCTTCAGCTCACCGGCGCTCGGGATGTAAGGCAGCAGCGTCAGATGAATGTAGATGGCGTGATCGCGCGGCAGCTCGTTCTTGAGCTGGCGGATCGCCTCGAAGAACGGCAGGCCTTCGATGTCGCCGACGGTGCCGCCGATCTCGACCAGCACGAAGTCATAATCGTCGTTGCCGTCGAGAACGAAATCCTTGATGGCGTTGGTGACATGCGGAACCACCTGGATGGTGGCGCCGAGATAGTCGCCGCGCCGCTCCTTGGAGATGATGTCCTGATAGATGCGCCCGGTCGTGATGTTGTCGGCCTTGGTCGCAGGCCGTCCGGTGAAGCGCTCATAGTGACCGAGATCGAGGTCGGTCTCCGCGCCGTCATCGGTCACGAACACTTCGCCGTGCTGATACGGCGACATCGTTCCGGGATCGAGGTTGAGATAGGGGTCGAGCTTGCGGAGGCGGACCTTGTAGCCCCGGGCTTGCAACAGGGCACCAAGTGCCGCTGAAGCCAGACCCTTGCCGAGCGAAGAAACCACGCCGCCGGTGATGAATATGTACCGCGCCATGGGGCTTAACCTCTAATCCCTCGAATTCGATTCGCCAAAGCGATTCGTATTCCGCCCCAAACATTTTGCGGGGCTGTGGGTGAGCCAGAACTAAGAGTGGTGACAGAGCCTTGATGGGGATTGTTGATGCAGGACGGTAGAAGCCGCCCTGCATGGCCCCCCTGCTTTATTGCGAACGAGGTACCTGCGGGCCGCTCGGTGCCGGAGCCTGCTGCTGCTCGTCGGCCTTCTTCAGCGAATCCAGGATGCCACCCGAAGTCGGTGGCGCGATCGGTCCGCCACCGGCCGGCTGGGTCTGCGACGCCGGTGCGCCGATGATCGACGACGGCTTGCGGTCGTAGCCGGCATACCAGGACAGGAACAAGCTGGTGAGGAAGAAGCCGACGGCCAGGATCGCGGTGGTCCGCGTCAGAAGGTTCGCGGTGCCGCGGCTCGACATGAAACCTGCGCCACCTCCCATGCCCAAGCCGCCGCCTTCCGACTTCTGGAGCAGGACGGCGCCGATCATGACGGTGACGATCATGAGGTGAATGACGATGACAACGGTCTGCATAGTGTCCTTCCGTCACAAGCCGACAGCGCCGAGACGGCGGCCAATCGTGCTTCGCGGGGTTTTCCTGAAGTTGCGCGGTGTTACACGATCAGACGGGTCATTGCCACCCCCGATCGGCCGGGTCCTAAGGTTTGAAGTTAGCTAGGGACAGCCCTGCGCAATCGCAAGGAAATCGACCGCCTTCAGGCTGGCCCCGCCGACCAGCGCTCCATTGACGTTCTTCACGGCCATCAGCTCGGCCGCGTTCGAGGGCTTGACCGAGCCGCCATAGAGGATGCGCATCCCGGCGCCGTCGGCCTTGAACCTGGAGGTCAGGAATTCCCGGATAAAGCCATGAATCTGCTCGACATCCCCAGACGTCGGGGTCAGGCCGGTGCCGATTGCCCAGACCGGCTCATAGGCCACGACCAGATTTGCGGCGGTCGAGCCATCCGGCAGCGAACCGTTGAGCTGGCCGCGCAGGATATCCAGGGTCTGGCCCGCATCGCGCTGCGCTTGCGTCTCGCCGATGCAGACGATCGCCGTCACCCCGGCGCGCCAGGCGGCCTCGGCCTTCTGCCGGATCAGAGCATCACCCTCGCCATGGTCGGCGCGGCGCTCGGAATGGCCGACGATGATCGCGGTCGCACCCGAATCCGCCAGCATTTCGGCGGCAATATCGCCGGTATGAGCGCCGGAGGCCTTGGGGTGGCAATCCTGGGCCCCCACCGCGACCGTCTTGCCGCGCGCTTTCTCGGCAAAGGCTGCGATCAAGGTCGCTGGCGGGCAAACCAGCAAATCGGCTTTGCCGGCCACCTCTGCCGCACCATTGAGCATGGCGTCGAATTCGGCAGTCGAGGCCTTCAGGCCGTTCATTTTCCAGTTGCCGGCGATCAGGGGGCGGATGGCATCGGTCATGTCAAATTCCAGCAAATTTGGTTTGCGCATGCGCTAGCAGAGGTCCCGTGGCAGTTCCAGAGACCAGGGGCTTTTAACCGCAGGGACCGAAAGCCCGCTAGACCCGAGGTTGCGGGGGGAAAGCCACCACTTTATGATGATTGATCAATTTGGTGACGCGCTTTTGCGGAATCTGCATTAAGACGCGCTCCCGTTCCCCTCCTGCCAAACAAGTTGGACCAAATGCTTCGAGGAATGCGCAAGGCCTCATCAAACTGGCTCGGCAAGACCATTATGGCCGTTGTGATGGGCGTGCTGATCATCAGCTTCGGCGTTTGGGGCATTGCCGACATCTTCAAGGGCTTCGGGCAATCCACCGTGGCCAAGATCGGCGGCACCGAGATTTCGTTGAACGAGTTCCGTCAGATTTATACCGATCGCCTCCAGCAGATCAGTCGCCAGTTCGGCCGGCCGCTGTCACCTGAGCAAGCGCGCGCCTTCGGTCTCGACCGTCAGGTGCTGCAGCAGACGATCGCGGAAGCCGCCCTCGACGAAGAGGCGCGCCGGCTCGGGCTGGGCCAGTCCGACGACCAGATCCGCCAGCTCATCATGAACGACCCGAACTTCAAGGGCGTCGGCGGCAACTTCGATTCGAACCGCTTCCAGTCCGTGATCCGCAACTTCGGCTATACCGAGCAGCGCTACGTCTCGGAGCAGCGCAAGGTCTCGCTGCGTCGGCAGATCACCGGCACGATCGGTGCCGGCCTCGAGCCGCCGAAGGCGATGCTCGACGTGCTGACGCGCTTCCAGAACGAGCAGCGTGCCATTGAATTCGTCAGGCTCGACGCAGCCCAGGCAGGCACCATCGACGCGCCATCGCCCGAGGCGCTCGCCGCCTATTTCGAGGATCACAAGGTCCAGTTCCGCGCGCCCGAATATCGCAAGATCGCATTTGTCGTGGTCTCGCCGGAAGAGATCGGGAAGTGGAGCGAGGTGTCGGACGAGGATGCCAAGAAGGCGTTCGACCAGCGCAAGGACCGGCTCGGCACGCCGGAGAAGCGCCAGATCCAACAGATCGTATTTCCCAATGCCGCCGAGGCGCAGACCGCACGCGAGCGGCTCACCAGCGGGACCTCGTTCGAGGACCTCGGCAAGGAGCGCGGACTGAGCGCGTCCGACGTCGATCTCGGGCTCGTGACCAAATCCTCGCTCGATCCCGCAGTTGGAGATGCCGTTTTCGCGCTTCCCGCCGGTGAAATCAGCCAGCCGATCCAGGGCCGTCTCGGCACGTCGATCGTGAAGGTCGAAAAGATCGAGCCGGGCACTGAGGCGAACTATGCGAGCGTTGCCGCCGACATCAAGCGCGAAATCGCCACCGAGCGCGCGCGGGGTCAAGGTCGCCGATCTTCGCGACAAGATGGAAGACGAGCGCGGCGGCGGTGCCAGCGTGATCGATGCGGCACAGAAGCTCGGCCTCACCGCCGTGACCATCGACGCCGTCGACCGCTCCGGCCGCGCCCCGAGCGGCCAGCCGGTCTCCGGCATTCCGCAGGGCCTCGACGTGGTGTCGCAGGCCTTCAACACCGATGTGGGCGTCGACAACGACTCGATCTCTTTCAAGGGCGGCTATGTCTGGTACGACGTGCTTGCCATCACGCCCTCGCGCGACCGCAATCTCGACGAGGTCCGCGACCAGGTCGAGGCGCGCTGGCGCCAGGACCAGATCGCGACCAAGCTGAAGGCCAAGGCGACCGAGATGGTGCAGAAGCTCGAATCTGGCGGCAAGCTCGCCGACGAAGCAGCCGCGATCGGTGCCAAGGTCGAGACCGCCACCGGCTTCAAGCGCGACGACTCGCCCGCCAGCGTGCCCGCAGCCGTCGTGTCGGCCGCCTTCCGTGTCGCCAAGGATGGCGTCGGGCAGACGGCAGTGACCGGCGGCACCGAGGTGATCGTGTTCCGCGTTACCGAGATCGTCGATCCCACGGTCGATGCCGCTTCCGAGGGGGTCAAAAAGCTGAAGGACAGTCTCGACCGCGCGCAGACCGAGGAGCAGGTCGCTTCCTACGTCAACAAGCTCGAAACCGACATCGGGACCACCATTAATCAGGCCGCCTTCGCGCAGGTGACCGGCGCGAACCAGTGAGTTGAAAGCACGCGATGGACGACCTGAAATCGATCATTGGAAAAGTGGCGACCGGCGCCAGCCTGTCGCGTGACGAAGCGGCTTCCGCCTTCGACGCCGTGATGTCCGGCGAGGCCACGCCCTCGCAAATGGGCGGCCTGCTGATGGCGCTGCGGGTGCGCGGCGAGACCGTGGACGAGATCACCGGCGCGGTCGCGGCAATGCGCTCCAAGATGCTCACGGTCGATGCGCCCGCGGACGCCGTCGACATTGTCGGCACCGGCGGCGACGGCTCCGGCTCGGTCAATGTCTCGACCTGCGCCTCCTTCATCGTTTCGGGCGCCGGTCTGCCGGTGGCCAAGCACGGCAACCGCGCACTGTCGTCGCGCTCCGGCGCCGCCGACGTGCTGGCTTCGCTCGGGGTGAAGATCGATCTGAGGCCGGAGCAGGTCGGCCGCTGCATACGCGAATGCGGCATCGGCTTCATGTTCGCCCCCGCCCATCACCCCGCCATGAAGAACGTCGGCCCGACCCGGGTGGAGCTTGCGACACGCACGATCTTCAACCTGCTCGGCCCCTTGTCCAATCCGGCGGGCGTGAAGCGGCAGATGGTCGGCGTGTTCTCCCGGCAATGGGTGCAGCCGCTGGCGCAAGTGCTCAAGAACCTCGGCTCTGAATCCGCCTGGGTCGTGCACGGTTCCGATGGCCTCGACGAAATCACCCTCACCGGCCCGACCTTCGTCTCCGCGCTCCACAACGGCGAGATCCAGAATTTCGAGGTGACGCCGGAAGACGCGGGCCTGCCGCGCTGCGAGGCCGGTGCACTCAAAGGCGGCGACGCCGACGCCAACGCTATCGCCTTGCAGAGCGTGCTCGACGGCAAGCCGAGCCCCTACCGTGACGTCGCGCTGATCAACGCCGCTGCCGCATTGGTCGTGGCGGGGCGAGCCAAGGACCTCAAGGAAGGCGTCGTGATCGGCGCAAAATCACTCGACAGCGGCGCGGCGAGCGCGCGGCTGAAACATTTGATCGCGGTCTCGAACGGCTGAGCCTGACATGTCGGACATCTTGACTAAGATCGAAGCCTACAAGCGCGAGGAAATCGCGGCGGGCAAACGCGCGCAGCCGCTGTCGGCTGTGGAAGCGAGGGTCAAGGCGCAAGCAGCACCGCGCGGCTTCCTGCGCGCCATCAAGGCCAAGCACACCAATGGCGACTACGCGCTGATCGCGGAGGTCAAGAAAGCCTCGCCGTCAAAGGGCCTGATCCGCGCCGATTTCGATCCGCCGCTGCTCGCAAGGGCCTATGAGGCCGGCGGTGCTGCCTGCCTGTCGGTGCTGACGGACACGCCCTCGTTCCAGGGCCATCTCGACTTCATGGTGGCGGCACGCGCCGCAACGTCACTGCCGGTGCTGCGCAAGGATTTCATGTTCGACACTTATCAGGTGGCGGAGGCCCGCGCGCACGGCGCCGACTGCATCCTGATCATCATGGCGGCGCTCGATGATGCCACGGCAAAAGAGCTCGAGGACGCCGCCATCACCTATGGCATGGACGTGCTGATCGAGATCCATGACCGCGCCGAGCTTGACCGCGCGCTGAAGCTGCGCTCGCCGATGATCGGCGTCAACAATCGCAATCTGCGCACCTTCGAAACCACGCTTGCGGCCAGCGAAACATTGGCGCCGCTGATCCCCCGCGACCGGCTGATGGTCGGCGAGAGCGGCATCTTCACGCCCGCCGATCTCGCCCGGCTCGAACGCGTCGGCATGTCGACTTTCCTGGTCGGCGAGAGCCTGATGCGGCAAGCCGACGTAACCGCTGCGACCCGTACGCTGCTGGCGCGCGAGACCGCGCGCGCCACAGGCACGAACTGATGGCGCGCAAGCCCGCAAAGGCCAAACCGACCAAGTCCGGCCCTGCCCTCACCCACATCGGCGCCTCCGGCGAGGCGCGGATGGTTGACGTGTCGGACAAGCCCGCGAGCGAGCGGCTCGCGGTCGCGGAAGGACGCGTCGTCATGACCAGGGCGACGCTTGACCTGATCGTGTCCGGCAACGCCAAGAAGGGCGACGTGCTCGGCACCGCCCGCATCGCCGGCATCATGGCCGCCAAGCGGACCGCGGAGCTGATCCCGCTCTGCCATCCGCTCGCGCTGTCGAAGGTGACGGTCGAGATCGAGCCCGACGCGAAGCTGCCGGGCTGCCTCGTCCGCGCCAGCGTGAAGGTCACGGGCCCGACCGGCGTCGAGATGGAAGCGCTCACTGCCGTCTCGGTCGCCTGTCTCACCATCTACGACATGATCAAGGCCGTGGAACGCGGCGTGCGCATCGAAGGCATCCACCTGGTCGAGAAGCTCGGCGGCAAGTCTGGCCATTACCGCGTCTGATTGCCGCTGCTACTTCAACGACGCGCTGATCGACCCGAATTTTGAATTGAGCTTGCTGCCCAGGCCGTTCACCACGGCGATGATCGCGAGCGCGATGCCGGCGGCGATCAGGCCGTATTCGCCCGCATATTGATTGCTTTTGTGAGCGTCCGTTCACGGCGCATTAACCCAGCTTGCTAACTTCGCCTCCACTCCGTTCCCGTAAACCGACGGATGTTTCGGGGGCCAAGAATTGACCCTGACGTGTGCACGACAACGATCGATCATGATGACAGGATTCGGCAGTCGCCTTTTTGACCAGGCCTTCGTGCGCAGCGGACCGATCCGCTGGCTGGTGGTGGGCGGCACGCTGCTGATCGCTGCGATCGCCGTCGGCGCGACGCTGATGGCACAGAATTTCCGCGAACGTGCGCTGCGCAGCTCCGGCCGCGAGCTGGAAAACACCGTGCTGATGCTGGCCCATCATTTCGACCAGCAATTGCAGGATTTCGCGGTCATCCAGAAAGATTTCGTCGACTACGTCCGCGCGAGCGGCATCACCAGTGCGGCGGACTATCGCAAACGCCTCTCCGGCCAGGACCTCCACCGGATGCTGCGTTCGAAGATCGAGGCACTGCCCTACATAGGCGGCGTCAATATCATCGATGCCGAAGGCAATCTGATCAATTCGTCGACGACATGGCCGGCTCCGAACGTGAACGTTGCCGATCGCGCCTATTTCCAGACCTTCCGGCACGATCCCGACGCTCCCGACGTCCTGATCGAACCACTTTACAGTCGCATCTCCGGCGCCTGGACCATCCTGATCGTGCGCAAGATCGTCGGACCGAACGGCGAATTCATGGGTGCGGTCGGACGCGGCATCGAACCGGCAAATTTCGAAAAATTCTTCGAGTCAGCCGTGCTCGGCGAAGGCACGACGATCTCGATGCTGCACCGGGACGGCACGATGCTCGCCCGTTATCCCCATTCCAGTGAATTGATGGGACGGAATTTCAAGAATGGTCCGTTCGCGCATCAAAGGGTTTTCGGGCTCGACCATTTTACCGGCCGCTTCATGAGCCCCGTCGACGGCGAGGATCGGCTGATTTCCTCACACGCCCTGCCTCACTTCCCGATCCTGATGATGGCCACCACGACGCGCGCGACGGCCCTGACGGACTGGCGCGAGCAGATCGGCATCCTGATCTCGGTCGCGGCCTCTTCGGCGCTCGCCATCGCGGGCGTGTTGATCGCGATCGTTCGCAAGCTCCTGGAGCAGCATCGTCTTTCGCGGGAACGGCTGACGCTGGAAAAGCAGCGTCTCGACCGCGCCGTCAACAACATGACCCAGGGCCTGCTGCTGTTCGACGCCTCGCAGCAGCTCGTGGTCTGCAATCAGCGCTACATCGAGATGTACGGGCTGTCGGCCGAAGTCGTGAGACCCGGCTGCAGCTTTCACGATATCATCGCGCACCGCAGAGCCACCGGCTCGTTCACCGGCGATGTGGACCAGTATGTCGCGCGGGTCCTGCGCGACATACATGTGCGCAATTCCATGGTGGTCGAGACCTCCGACGGTCGCTCGATCCAGATCGTCAACGAACCGCTCACGGACGGCGGCTGGGTGGCGACGCATGAGGACATCACGGAGCGCCGGCGTATCGAGGAGCGCATCAGCCATCTCGCTCATTACGACGCGCTGACCGACCTGCCCAACCGTACCCTGTTCCACGAGCATCTGCGCCAGGAGCTCAATCTGGTCGCCGGGGGCGAACAACTCGCGGTGCACTACATCGACATCGACGAGTTCAAGGGCGTCAACGACGCGCTCGGGCATCTCGTCGGCGACGAGCTCCTGAAGTCGGTCGCGCAGAGCCTCCACCGCTGTGCGGGGCCGGCGGACTTCGTGGCGCGCCTCGGCGGCGACGAATTTGCCATCGTCCAGAGCGCGGTGACATCGCTGGATCAGGTCAACGAGCTCGTCGCGCGGGTGTTTGAAGCCATCCGCGCGCCGTTCGACTGCATGGGACATCATCTTGCCACCGACGCCAGCATCGGCATCGCGCTGGCGCCGCAACATGGAACGGCGCTGGACCAGATCCTGAAGAACGCGGATATGGCGATGTACGCCGCCAAAGCCGCAGGGCGCCGCACCTACCGCTTTTTCGAGCCGGAGATGGACGCCAAGATCCACGAGCGGCGGCAGCTCGAGATCGACCTGCGCCACGCCATCGCCCAAGGCGGGCGCGAAGGCGGCCTCGAGGTGTGTTACCAGCCCTGTCTCAGCCTGAAGGACGACCGCATCACCGGCTGCGAGGCGCTGGTGCGCTGGCGCCATCCCGAGCGTGGCATGGTCTCGCCGGCCGAGTTCATTCCGATCGCCGAGGACACCGGCCTGATCAACGAGATCGGCGAATGGGTGCTGGCGACCGCCTGCCGGGACGCGGCGAACTGGCCCGACGACATCCGCCTCGCCGTCAACGTCTCGCCGGTGCAGTTCAAGAGCGGCACGCTGGCGCTGAAGATCATGGCGGCGCTTGCCGCCTCCAATTTGCCGGCGAGCCGGCTCGAGCTCGAAATCACCGAGGCGGTGCTGATCCGCGACGACGACACGGCGCTTGCGATCCTGCATCAACTCCGCGCCATCGGCGTCCGCATCGCGCTCGACGATTTCGGCACCGGTTACTCCTCACTGAGCTATCTGCACCGCTTCCCGTTCGACAAGATCAAGATCGACCGCTGCTTCGTCAACGACATCGCCGGCCCCGACGGCTCCGCCAGCATCGTGCAGGCCGTCGTCAATCTCGCGGCCGCCCGCCGCATGACCACCACCGCCGAGGGCGTCGAGACCGAGGAGCAGCAGCGGTTGTTGCGCGCACTCGGCTGCTCCGAGATGCAGGGCTATCTGTTCAGCGCCGCAAAGCCCGCCGAAAAGGTGCTGGAGCTGTTCGCAGTTCATCGCAGCCGTCTCGCCCAGCGCGGCGGCGACGAAGGCCGCCGCCGCGAGGCGGGCTAGGGCCTGGTCTCACACAGGCGCAATTGTCGGTTCGGGAGGCCAAGCAGAAACGTCGGCGGACGGCCAAATGGCGATGGCAGGCCCCCTATGAATTAAAGACCATTCGGTCTATATATCGGCAATGCGCCGCCAAACCCCTGTGCAATTGCCTCGTGGCCGTCCCCGAAGTTTCGACGCGGAAGCTGCGGTCGAGCAGGCGATGGGCGTGTTCTGGTCGCGCGGTTATCACGCCACGGCGCTACCCGACCTTCTCCGGGCAACGAAGCTCTCGCGTGGCAGCCTTTATGCCGCTTTCGGAGACAAGCACTCGCTGTTCTTGCGTGCGCTTGATCGCTACGTCGCCGATGCCCTGACACGGATGGATGTCGAACTCGACCCCCGCCGAGAGCCGATCGACGGCTTGCGGGCCTATCTTGCCGGTTACGTCGACCGAACGAGCGGCGCCAATGGCCGGCGCGGATGCCTGCTGGTGGCCACGGCCATGGAGCTGGCTGGCCGTGACGCTGAAGTTGATCGCCGCATCGCGAGCTTTTTCAAAGCCATGGAGGCCAGGGTGGCTGATGCGCTGTCCCGTGCGAAGGCGGCGGGCAAGCTGGCCGATACCGTCGAGCCCTCAACTGCCGCGAAGATTCTCGTGTGTTTCGTCGAGGGGCTGCGCGTCGTCGGCAAAACGGCACCGGCGCGGATCACGTCGCAAGCCACCGTTGACGCTCTCCTCGACCGCTTCATCAGGTAGACAACCCGTTTCATCAGGTTTCGGCCGCATCCGCCGTTGGCGCGCCAATATATAGACCGAACGGTCTTGAAAGGAAGAATGCCATGTCTGCCATCCAGATCGTCTGTGCGGTGGCCGTCCCCTTGCTCTGGGGTTACCAGTTCGTCGCCATCAAAGTGGGGGTGACGGAGTTTCCGCCCCTCTTCTTCCTCGCTCTGCGCTTCCTGGCCATCGCGCTCCTGCTCGTTCCCTTCGTCAAAAAGCCCGCGCGTCAGCAGTTCGGCCCCATCGCAGCTATTTCGATCTTCCTCGGTGGGCTGAACTTCGGCCTCTTCTATGTCGGCCTTGGGCTCGGCTCGGGAACCATGTCGGCCGTCGTCTATCAACTCGCCACGCCCTTCACCGTCCTGCTGGCGTGGCCGCTGCTCGCGGAGAGGCCGTCTCTCACCACTTCCGCTGGGGTGGTGCTTGCATTCGTCGGCGTGGTCGTGTTGGCGGCGGAGCCCGGCCCGTCCGCAAACGCGCTTCCACTGCTGCTCGTGGTCGGGGCAGCCTTCGCATTCGCGGTGTCCAATGTCCTGACGAAACGCTACGGCCCTTTTGACCCCCTGATGTTGATGGGATGGTCCTCGCTGCTCACGGTGCCGCAGGTCATGTTGATGTCGCTGCTCCTTGAACATGGACAACTCGCGAGCCTCGTCACGGCAGATGGACGTGGTTGGCTGGCACTCGCCTATACGATTTTTATCGGGGGAATTGTCGGGTTTGGCCTGTGGTTCTGGCTGATCGGGCGTTGCTCCATGGGCCGCGTCGCGCCCTTCGGTTTGCTGCTTCCGATGTTCGCCTTGATGTCGAGCGTGATGTTCCTTGGCGAACACATGACTTCAAAGTTGATGATCGGCGGGCTGCTCGCGATCTCCGGCGTCGCCATGACACAGTTAAGACCGAGACACAGTTAAGACCGAGCGCTCGGTCAAGCTGAACCTTGAAGTCGCATCGCTGCGACTTCGCGCCCGGCGCTGGGACGAGCGCGATGGCTGCTGAGGCCACCTTTGCGGCCACGAACCTGAGGTGAGACCGCGTCTCCAAACGAATTCGCCCGGGAACGGCTATCCGCTCCCGGGCGATCAATACTTTACCGTCGCGAGGGCCTAGTTCGGCACCGCAGCCTTCGGCGCCGGCTTGGCGGCGACCGCATTCGCGGTCTGGCCGTGCAGGAAGTCGTAGGCCGTATGCAGGGCCTTGTCGTCTTTCGCTTCCGGCGGGACATAGGACTGCGATCCGGTCTGCTCGGTGCCATCGGCCGCCTGGAGATGGCCGCGCATCTGGGACTCCGCCATGGTGTCCATCCGGCCCTTCAGCTCGGGCGGCACGTCCTGGAGGATCTCGATGTCGGGCGCGATGCCCTGGGCCTGGATCGAGCGGCCCGAGGGTGTGTAGTAGCGTGCCGTGGTCAGCGCCAGCGCGCCGTTGCCGGTGCCGAGCGGAATGATGGTCTGCACCGAGCCCTTGCCGAACGAGCGCGTGCCGATCAGCGTCGCGCGCTTGTGGTCATGCAGCGCGCCGGCCACGATCTCCGAGGCCGAGGCCGAGCCGCCGTTGACGAGAACCACCAGCGGCTTGCCCTTGGTGAGGTCGCCACCATGCGCGGTGAAGCGCTGGGTCTCTTCCGGATTGCGGCCGCGGGTCGAGACGACCTCGCCACGCTGCAGGAACGCGCTCGACACCGACACGGCCTGGTCGAGCAGTCCGCCCGGATTGTTGCGCAGGTCCATCACGTAGCCGACCAGCTTCTCCGGCGGAACGTCCTTGGCGATCGATGCGATCGCCTTCTTCAGGCCGTCGGTGGTCTGCTCGTTGAACGAGGTGACGCGGATATAGCCGATGTCGCCGTTCTCGACGTGGAAGCGCACGGGGCGCACATGGATGATCTCGCGCTTGATCGCGACGTCGAGCGGGGCGTCGGCCCCCTTGCGCACGATCGTGAGCTTGGTCTGGGTCTCGACCGGCCCCTTCATCTTGTTGACGGCCTGCTCGAGCGTCATGCCCTGCACGGCATCGCCGTCGATCTTGCTGATCAGGTCGCCCGACATGATGCCGGCCTTGGAGGCCGGCGTGTCGTCGATCGGCGAGACGACCTTGACCAGGCCGTCCTCCATCGTGACCTCGATGCCGAGCCCGCCGAACTCGCCGGAGGTGGTCTCCTGCATCTCGGTCCAGGCCTTGTCGTTCATGTAGCGCGAGTGCGGATCGAGCGAGGTCACCATGCCGGTGATCGCGCCTTCGATCAGCTTGGCATTGTCAGGCTTCTCGACATAGCTCGCCTTCACCCGCTCGAACACTTCGCCGAACAAATTGAGCTTGGAATAGGCGTCATCCGCGCTCGCTGCCGCCCGTGCCGCCCATACGCCGCCGTGCGGACTGGCTACCAGAAGGGTCAGACACGCTCCGGTGAGCGCGCCCAGTGGAAACAGCAGGGTTTTCCGCATGGATAGGCTGGCCTTTTTGCTTCGCGGTTCGGTGGGGCTGGAGAGCCGCCATGCAAATGGCGATCCAGCCTGCTTCTCACAATACCATTCTGGTTTCTTCAAGGCCGGGATGCCACGCCGGCGGGTACACCGTAAAAATCCCTTCCGGACCTAAACTTTCGGCAACGTTGCAGGACCCGGTCGTGCGCAGCGGGGGTCGGCCGGCCGGCCCACGCCTCGCAGCCATGCCATTTTAGGATGGTTTTGGCGCCCCGGACGGGTTAGGCGATGAGGGAAGGCTTCAAATTCTCGGGAGGATAACAATGAACGAAGCACCCCGCCTCCAACCGGACAGGAACGTCGAGCTCGGCGCCAGCACCGAGCCGTTCCAGAATCTGCATGAATTCATCCGGAAAGCGCGTTCCAACCTCAACCAGAATGCCTGGGATTATATCGTCGGCGCGGCCGAGACCGAGACCACGATGCGTCGCAACCGCATGGCACTGGACGAGATCGCCTTCCGCCCGCGCGTGCTGCGCGATGTCCGCAAGGTCACCGGCTCGGTCGAGCAGTTCGGCCGCAAGATGCGCCTGCCCGTTGTGCTCGCCCCCGTCGGCGCGCTCGAGATCTTCGATCCGGATGGTGCGGCGAGCGTGGCACGCGCCTGCGGCACTTTCGGTGCGGCGCACATGCTCAGTTCGGTGTCCGAGCCCGGCCTAGAAAAGACCGCCGAAGCTGCGCCGGACGCGTTGCGCCTCTACCAGCTCTACGTGCGCGGCGACGACGCCTTCGTTGCCGACGTCGTCAGCCGGGCCGAGAAGAACGCCTATGCCGCCTTCTGCCTGACCGTCGATACCGCTCATTACAGCCGTCGCGAACGTGACATCGCCAAGCGCTACGTTCGCGAGAGCCGCCTGCGTGCCACCGGCGGCGATTACCAGAAGGGTCTGGAGTGGCGGACGGTGAAGATGATCAAGGAAAAGTTCAAGATCCCGCTGATCCTCAAGGGCATCGCGACGCCAGAGGACGCGCTGATCGCGATCGATCACGGCGCCGAATGGATCTACGTCTCCAACCATGGCGGCCGTCAGCTCGATCACGGTCGCGGCGCCATGCATGTGCTGCCCGAGATTGTTGACGCCGTGAACGGCCGCGCCAAGATCATGGTCGATGGCGGCGTTTGTCGCGGCACCGACATCGTCAAGGCGATCGCGGCGGGCGCCGACCTCGTCGGCATCGGCCGGCTGCAATGCTGGGCGCTGGCGGCGGCCGGCGAAGCCGGCGTGGCCCGCATGCTGGAGCTGCTCGAGGACGAAGTGCTGCGCTGCCTCGGCCTCTTGGGTGCGACCTCGTTCGCCGAGGTCAACAAATCCTGCCTGCACCAGGCGACCGCAACCAATGCGCCGAGTGTGTTCAGCGCGTTTCCGCTGTTCGACCACGAGCCGTATCGATACTGAGTGAAAGGATTAAGGTGACATCGCTCTCTCCCGGCAGCGCGGATGCGCTTCTGTTCGATCTCGGCCGCGTGGTGCTCGATATCGATTTCTCCAAGGCGATCGCCTGCTGGGCGGGACATGCCGGCTGCAAGCCCGAAGCCATCGTCGCGCGCTATGTGCGGGACAGCGAAGCCTATCGGCTGCACGAGATGGGGAAGATCAGCGATGAGGACTATTTCGCCTCATTGCGAGCCTCGCTTGGAATCGGCATTTCGGACGCGCAGTTCCTGGAAGGCTGGAACGCGATCTTCGCCGGCGAAATGCCTGACATCGCCGAGCTGCTGCCGCGCGCAGCGAAGCAGATGCCGCTCTACGCTTTCTCCAACACCAACCGGCCGCACGTGGACCATTTCTCGAGGGAATATGCCGGCGTCCTCGGCCATTTCCGCGAGCTGTATTTGTCGTCCAGCATCGGCTTGCGCAAACCGGATGCGCAGGCCTTCGACCACGTCGTTGCGGCAATCGGCGTGCCCGCCGGGCGCATCGTGTTCTTCGACGATCTTGCCGAAAACATCGAGGGAGCGCGGGCGCGCGGCTTGACAGCGGTGCATGTGACCTCGCCGCGTGACGTCGGGAACGCATTAAAGGCATTGGGCATCTGACGACGAGGCGTCGTCGCGAAACCCTTGGCGGCACGGCCCAACGGGAACAATTTTGAAAAATTGAGGAACCCAATCACTTTGTGCATTTTTATACAGAGTTCCCGGAACGGAATACCGCCTTCCGGACTCTTAGAGTCCGTTGGGACTTCTACGAACGGATGCATCATCGTGCTGGGCAAGACCTACCTCACCAAGCAGGCCTCTCTTCTTCTTGAATTCGCCAGGACAACCTCAGATTCGGAGCTTTCCGCCAAGCTCGTGAGCAAGGCCGCCGACCTGAAATCCCAGGCCGATCCGCTGCCCGACAAGGATCAGGGGCCCAAGGCGCCCGACGTAACTCCCGGGCAGCCAGGGAGCTGATCGATCCAGGCCCGGGGCGCTCGTCGTTCTCGCCCTTCCATGACCACTCTCCTGCCGATCTGTCGGGTTCTTCGGATCATGCCGCGACGCGCGCGATCCTGCCTTCCGGAACAATGTGAAGCGGCGGGATGACTGCGCGCGCTCAGCCGTTTTTGCCTCTGCGCCCGCGCTCGGCTAGAAGATTTGCGGAACATTCGCCCGAACGTGCCGAGCAGGAGTTTTCGCCGTGGCCTTGATGCCGGTTTCTGACGCGCTTGCCGCGGTGCTGGCGGGTGCAGAGCCGCTGCCGGAAGAAATGATCTCCCTCGACGAGGCCTACCATCGCGTGCTCGCGCGTGACGTCGCGGCGCGGCGCACGCAGCCGCCGCAGGCGATGTCGGCGATGGACGGCTACGCGGTGCGCGCGGCCGATGCCGCGACGATCGATTCGGAGCTCACCGTCATCGGCGAAGTCGCGGCAGGCCGACCGTTCGCGGGGACGGTCGGCGCCGGCGAAGCCGTGCGGATCTTCACCGGCGGCGTCGTTCCCGGTGGCGCGGACGCCGTCGTGATCCAGGAGGATACGGTCGCCGCCGGCAAGCGCATCACGATCAAGGAAGCCGCGATCGCCGGTCGGCACATCCGCGCCGCAGGCGTCGATTTCCGCGAGGGCGACGTGCTCCTGCGCAAGGGAAGTCGTCTCACCGAGCGCGACCTCGCGCTCGCCGCCGGGATGAACCATCCGCACCTTGCCGTTTTCAGGCGTCCGAGGGTCGCCATTCTCGCCACCGGCGACGAGCTGGTGATGCCGGGCACCACGCCCGGCCACGGCCAGATCGTCTACTCCAACGGCTACGCCCTGCACGCGCTCGCCCGCAGCGAGGGCGCCGAGACCATCGACCTTGGTATTGCCGCCGACACGCTGGAGGCGACCACCGCCGGCATCCGCCGCGCCCGCGAGAGCGGCGCCGACATCCTGATCACGACCGGCGGCGCATCGGTCGGCGACCACGATCTGGTCCAGCAGGCACTGAGGGAGGAAGGCATCGCACTGGCGTTCTGGAAGATCGCGATGCGGCCAGGCAAGCCGATGATGCACGGGCGGCTCGGCGCAATGGGGGTGATCGGCCTGCCGGGCAATCCCGTGTCGTCCTACGTGTGCGCTTTCCTGTTCATGGTGCCGCTGATTCGCGCCCTGTCGGGCCGTTCGGTGATTCACCATCGCCGTGAACGCGCCGTGCTCGGCCGCGAAATCGGCGCCAACGACCAGCGCGAGGACTATCTGCGCGCGCATCTGGAGGAGCGTGACGACGGCACGCGCGTCGTTCTTCCCGTCAATCATCAGGACTCTTCGCTGCTTGCGAATCTCGCTGCAGCACAAGTACTTCTCGTGCGCGCACCGTTCGCGCCGAAGGCCGAAGCCGGCACGGCTTGCGAAGTGTTGCGGCTCCCCGTCTGAGCGTCCGGCAATGCGCGTTCCGCGAACTTTGCTCTGTTCACGGTAAATTAAGCAGTTGCGGAACATGTATCGAACATATAGTGTCCGTTCATGATTTGTTTCGAGTATGTAGCGGCTTATTGCCGAACTCTGCGTCTCGGAATCGGACGACATCAACCGGGGGACTTTGGTCGAGATGTTAACGCGCAAACAATACGAGCTTCTGCGGTTCATCAGTGAACGTCTGAAGGAAAGCGGCGTGCCGCCCTCCTTTGACGAGATGAAGGATGCGCTCGATCTGCGCTCGAAGTCGGGCATCCATCGCCTGATCACGGCGCTCGAGGAGCGTGGCTTCATCCGACGCCTGCCCAACCGCGCCCGTGCGATTGAAGTCATCAAGCTGCCGGAGCTCCAGGCAGCCGCAGGCAGCCGCCGCGGCTTCACGCCGAGCGTCATCGAGGGCAATCTCGGCAAGGTGCGTGCGAGCTCCAGCCTGCCCGCGGACGACGGCGAACGTCCCGTCGCGGTGCCGGTGATGGGCCGCATCGCGGCCGGCACGCCGATCGAGGCGTTGCAGACCCGCAGCCATACTATCAGCGTACCGCCTGACATGCTCGGCTCGGGCGAGCATTACGCGCTCGAAGTGCGCGGTGATTCCATGGTCGAGGCCGGCATCCTTGACGGCGACATGGCGCTGATTCAGCGCAACGAGAGCGCCGATACCGGCGACATCGTGGTGGCGCTGATCGACGACGAGGAAGCGACGCTGAAGCGCTTCCGCCGCCGCGGCGCCTCGATCGCGCTCGAGCCCGCCAACGCGGCTTATGAGGTCCGCATCCTGCCGCCCAACCGGGTGAAGATTCAGGGCAAGCTGATCGGGCTTTACCGGAAGTACTGATACCGGGCGTCCTTGATACCGGGAGTCCTTAGTATCGGGAGTACTTCATACGGGAGGTGCTTGGCGCCTCGCGCGCTTCCTACCGGCATCGCCGGTCAGATTGGAGCGGATCATCGTCCGCTCCGGCTGGATAGTCGTTCTGGTTCTGCACAGACTATCCGGCCCCTCCTTCGGCTGGCTCCTCGCGACGCCCACGAAACAGCACCGCTTCAAACGGCACCGCTTCGCGGCTCGAGTTCGAGGAAACACCATCCGGCGATCAAGTTCGACCGCCGCAGCCAAGCCGGCGATATTCGCGCACGCGCCTCCCGAATGCATCGCAACTCGCTTTGTTCCTATTGAACTCGGGAAAGATAATGTGATCGCGGCTCGCGGAAACCAGCCGCAGATTTGCCCACAACCAAGCAGAGCGTTCATGCTTCAACTCTGATAGAGGCCTGCGCCTCGATTAAGAGACGCGGGTTGCTATCCCAGCATGAGGAGCACCCGATGTGTGACTACAGCCTGCATGCCGTCGCGTCGCGACCCGCCGAAGTCGGCGAGACGATCGTCACGACAAGCTTCCGCGGCACCTCGACGCGCGGCTTCGCCTCGGCAGCCGATCCGTCCGTTGCCGTCTGCCTGCTGCCGGGAACGGAGCTCGCCTTCGCCGACGACGTTCGCTACGACAATCGCTGGATCTGGACGCGCACCATCAATTCCCGCGTGGGCAAGTTCGGCAAGATCGACCCGCACGTTCCCGACCGCCATCATGACGCGATCGAATTCCCCGACGGCAAATATGTGCTGGTGACGCAGCTCGTCGAAGGCCAGCGCGCGACCGTGTTGCAGCTGCCGGTAACTCAGTCGGTCGCCGAGCGAGAGCACAAGGCGCAGATTATCGCCGACCGGCAGCCGACCGTCAGGCACCTGCCGATCGGCTGACACAGCCGCCTCCGGCTACGAGGTCGGAGGTCAGGATTGAATTGCCATCGCCGGCCGTGGCCGGCGAGATGGCGTGGTTTGCGTCCGCGAAAACCAATCGGATGGACCAAGCCCGCACCTCTCCGCCGCACGAAGTTTGAGCCGCCCTGCCTGAATTTTGAACGTCCGCTTCGCAGCCAAATGACCGATGCTGTCAGGGCTTGAGACGGCGGACACGCTCGATGAAAACCTTCCTTCGCGTCGTTGAACTCTGGGTGCCCGATCGGACGCGCACGCGGCTGGAGTTTGGTGGCGGTCTCTATGGCGAAGGGCTGTCCGCGTTCAAGGCCGTCAGCGAAGAGCTGCACTTCGGATATGACGAGGGACTTCCGGGCAAGGCCTGGGCCGCGGGCCGCCCCGTGATCCTCACCAAATTCGCCAACTCCTATTTCAAACGGACCGATCAGGCGCTCGCGGCCGGCCTCACCTGCGGCGTCGCGGTGCCGGTGTTTGCGGGTGAATTCCTGCAAGCCGTCATGGTGCTGTTCTGCGGCGAGGACCAAGCGCATGTCGGGGCGATCGAGCTCTGGCACAACGACCCTGATGCCTCCCACGAGATGGGGCTTGTCGACGGCTATTACGGCACCGCCGACATGTTTGAATTCAACTCCCGCCACACCAGATTTCCTCGCGGCTTTGGCCTGCCTGGCCGCACCTGGAAGGCGGGCCTGCCGCTGATCATAAAGGACCTGCACGACGCCAGGAGTTTTCTGCGCTGGGAGGACGCGGCCAAGGTCGGGATCAATTTCGGCGTCGGCGTGCCCTATCGGACGGGCGCGGACCAGACCTGGGTCCTGACATTCCTCTCCGCGCAGGCCACGCCGATTGCGCGACGCTTCGAGATCTGGATCCCGAACGAGACCCGCTCGGCACTGGTGTTCCGCGCCGGCGATTGCAGCGCGCAGACCAACCTTGCCGCGCTCTATGCGGATAAATCCATTGCCAGAGGCGAAGGCAGCATCGGCGGGGCCTGGGCCACCGGCATGCCCGCGCTCAACGACGATCTGGTGCATGACGGCTCGGTCGCCGGTCACGAAGCCTGCACATCCGGACTGAGCCGAATGGTGGCCCTGCCGGTCATCGGCAATTCCAGGCTCGACGCCGTACTGGCCTGGTACTTGTAACCGATCCGATCAATCGTCCGCCTGCAAGTCGGTCTCCGCCGGCGTTGCGTCCTTGATGCGGGGCGCGATCGCCTTCGGCGCAAGGCTGCCGTCGAAATCTCCCTCGCCTGCGCCGGCTGGCAACCAGGGGCGGCTCGTGCCTCTCGCCCTCACCGCGTGAACCACAAAGCCGTCACCACGTTGCGTCAGCGCCAGCGCACTCTGGCTGGCGAGCCGTTGCCGATCGACCACCATCGCCGCGCAATCGGGTGGCGCGGGGCGTGTCGTCACCACCAGCGCGGCCCGACTGCAATCGTCCGCGAGAGCGTCGACGCGCAGTGCCAGCGCGACCAACCTCCCGTCGGCCAGTGGCGTCACGCAGCCGGATTCGTCACAGGACACGCCATCGGCCAGAGAGGCTCGGCCCGCATCGCGCGGATCGGCGTCGGCAGCGAGCCATTCCTTGAGCAGAAAGCTGTCCTTGCTCGTCCTGATCAGGTGTAGATATCCGTCCCTACCCCGCACCGCAACGCTCGCGCCATCCCCGGCAATCAGGATGTCGGGCTGCCGCGCCGACAGTCCCCAGAGGATCGCTGCCAGCAGCACTAGGGCGCCGGACCAGCGTAGCGGCGTGCGCAACAAGCCCAGCAGGATGATTCCCAGGCTCGCCGCGATCAGCGGCGCGATCCCGAACGCCGGGATGCGGCCGACGGCGCCCGGCAATGCCGCGACCCAGCGCGAGACCGCGACCATCCAGTCGATGCCGAGCCCCATCAGCCACCAGAACACGCTGTCCAGCCCGAACGGCGCAGCAAGCAGCCCCAACAATCCCGCCGGCATCACCAGCGCCGAGACCACCGGCATCGCGCCGAGATTGGCGAGCACGCCGAACGGCGTGACACGGTGGAAATGGAACGCGGCGTAGGGCGTGGTCGCAAGTCCCGCAATCAGCGAGGCCATGAACAGCATCGCGATCTCGCGGCCACCCCACATCGCAATGCGCGCGGTCGCCGAATGGTCCGGCGAGGCAAACAAATTGGGCATGCCGATCTGCACCAAGGCGACGAGCCCGAGCGTTGCCGCAAACGACATCTGAAAACTCGGATGCACCAGTGCTTCCGGCGCGACCGCCAGCACGATCAGCGCGGCGACAGCAAGCGTGCGAAAGGTGATGGCGCGGCGATCGACCATCACCGCGATCAGCACCACCGCCGTCATGAAGAACGATCTTTGCGTTGCGACCTCCGCGCCTGACAGCAGCAGGTAGAACGCAGCAGCGACCAGCGCGGCGGCCGCCGACCATTTCTTGATGGCGAAGCCGGCCGCAAGTCCCGGGATCAGAGCGAGCAGCGCGCGCACCGCGAAGAACACGACACCGGCAACGACGGCCATGTGATAACCGGAAATCGAGAGCACGTGGCCGAGACCGGAGATAAACATCGCATCGTTGACGGGCGTGGTGATCGCATCGCGCCGCCCGGTAAGCAGCGCGGTCGCGATCGCCCGGTTGTCGCCGTCGAGCGTCGCCCGGATGCGGGCATCGATCGCATCGCGCAGGCCTTGCATGAAGGCCGCATAGCGCAGCCGCAAGCCGGCGGTCTCAGGCGGCGGCGCCACCGTGATTGCGCCCATCGCGAAGCCGGAGGCGCCGATGCCCTGGAAGAACATGTCACGCGAAAAGTCGTAGCTGCCGGGCCGCACCGGCGCGAGCGGCGGCATCAGCCGTGCCTTCAGCTGAACGAAGCTACCGACCTCCGGCGCGGTGCCTTTGCGGACCGACAGGCGCACGCGCTCGAGCCTGACGTCGCTGCGTTGCGCCTCCATCGCCGTGACGCGCAGCACGAAACGATCGGTACGCTCGCGGATGTCGCGAGCCTCGACAAAGCCCGACAACGACACCGAATAGAGCGCCTTTGCCAGCACCGGGTGGGCGATCCGCGCCGTCTTCCAGGTCGCGACGGCAAAGCCGGCCGCGACCGCCGCGATCATGATGGCCGGGGCGAACAGCCGGCTCCGCCGCAACAGAGCCGCGCCGAGCAGGAGTGCGATGGCGGTGGTGGCAACGACCCACAGTACTGGCTCGTGATCGGCAGAGAAATAAAGCGCGATGCCGCAGCCAAACGCGACGGGCACCCACGGCAACAGCCGCCCGGCGCCAGCCTCGGCGCGTAGCCATGCGCGGAGGGTCTCGGCCAGCGATGTCCAGAGGTCGAGGCCTGCAGCTGCAAGGCCGCCCGCAGACGCGGCGCGGCCCGCGGGCCACGTCCCCGCGATCCCCTGCGACCGTACCGGCCGGCCCGGCTCCGCCATTCCCTGCACTCGATGATACGCAACGAAGTCAGAAGCTACCGGAACGTGCAGGCGGGCGGATAGCGGTACGGATCAGGAACGAAAGGGCGCGGCCGCTACTTTTCCTCTTCCATCGTCACGGCGACATCGGCCTTGGCCGACAGCCGGACCTTGTTGCCCTCGATATCGGCGACGAGGCCCTTGTCGATGAAGTGGTGATGCCCTTTGTGGCTGCCCTCGCCGCTGTCCTTCTTGGTCAGCTTGATGCGATTGCCTTCGACCTTGTCGACGGTGCCGATGTGGACGCCATCGGCGCCGATGACTTCCATATGCTCTGCGATGTTCTGCATGGTGGGTTCCTTGTTGGGCCCACCCCAACGCACGGGGCGCACGTTCGTTCTCTCACGAGAATGACGAAGTCGTGTGCCCGCTGGTCAGATCAGCGGCGCCTGCGACGAAGCATGGTGATTGACGATCTTCCAGTCGCCGTCCTCGCGCATGATGACCCAGCTCATCTTGACCGAGAAATCAGGGCGTTCGCCGGCGAGATCGAACGAGATCATTGCGGCCATATTGATCAGATCAGGACCTGCCTGCACCGCCTTCACCTCGGAGAACACAGCGCTCGGCTGGCGCCAGCGCGGCAGGCCGTTGAAATAGTCTGCGACGCCATCCCTGCCCCGGTAGAGCTTTGGATTGGAGCCGAAGAAGAACGCATTCTTCGAATACAGAGACGACAGCGCGGCCGCATCGAGCGTGGCGAAGCCGGCGCGCCATTTCGCGACGATGACGGAAACGATGGCGTCGGCTTCGTCGCTCATTGTGGTCCCTCAGCCTTTGGCAACTTCCTTCGCGAACGTGTCGCGCAGACCGATGGTGCGCGAAAACACCGGCTTGCCCGGCGTCGAGTCCTTGTCGCGCACGAAATAGCCTTGGCGCTCGAACTGCATTACCTCGGTCGAATTGCTTTCCGCGACTGATGCTTCGATCCGGGCGTCAGCCAAAATCTCGAGCGACTGCGGATTGAGGTCGGCCGCAAAATTCGAGGCGTCCGGGCTCGGATTGGCAAACAGCTGGTTGTAGACGCGGATTTCCGCGGGCACGGATGTTGCCGCCGACAGCCAGTGCATGGTTGCCTTGACCTTGCGGCCATCGGGCGCGTTGCCGCCCTTGGTCGCGGGATCGTAGGTGCAGCGCAGTTCCACCACTTCGCCGACCTCGTTCTTGATCACACCGGTGCACTTGACGAAATAGGCGTAGCGCAGCCGCACCTCGTTGCCCGGCGACAGACGGAAGAACTTTTTCGGCGGGTTCTCCATAAAGTCGTCCTGCTCGATATAGAGCTCACGGCCGAACGTGATCTTCCGGGTGCCGGCAGAGGGATCGTCCGGATGGTTGATCGCCTCGAGCTCCTCGGTCTGCCCTTCTGGATAGTTCTCGATCACGACCTTGAGCGGCTTCAGCACTGCCATCCGCCGCTGCGACGTGCGGTTGAGCTCCTCGCGGATGCAGAACTCGAGCATGCCGACGTCGACAACGCTGTTGGCCTTCGCCACGCCGATGCGCTTGACGAATTCGCGAAGGGCGGCCGGCGGCACGCCGCGGCGGCGCATCCCCGCCATGGTCGGCATGCGCGGATCGTCCCAGCCCGCGACATGGCCCTCGCGCACGAGCTGGGTCAGCACGCGTTTGGACAGCAGCGTGTAGGTCAGGTTCAGCCGCGCGAATTCGTACTGGTGCGGCTTCGACGGCACCGGCAGCTTCTCGATGAACCAGTCATAGAGCGGCCGGTGATCCTCGAACTCCAGCGTGCAGATCGAGTGCGTGATGCCTTCGATCGCGTCCGACTGGCCGTGGGCATAGTCGTAGCTCGGATAGATGCTCCACTTGGTCCCGGTGCGCGGATGGTGCGCATGCAGGATGCGATACAGCACGGGGTCGCGCAGATTGATGTTGCCCGCACCCATGTCGATCTTGGCCCGCAGCACGCGCGCGCCGTTCGGGAATTCGCCCGCCTTCATGCGACGGAACAGGTCGAGGTTTTCATCCACGGTGCGATCGCGGAACGGCGAGTTCTTGCCGGGCTCGGTCAGCGTGCCGCGCGCAAGACGGATCTCCTCCTGGGTCTGGTCGTCGACATAGGCGAGCCCGTCTCGGATCAGTTGCTCCGCCCATTCATAGAGGCGGTCGAAATAGTCCGAGGCGAAGAACAGGTTCTTGCCCCAGTCGAAACCCAGCCAGTGCACGTCGGCCTGGATGGAATCGATATATTCCTGCTCTTCCTTGACCGGATTGGTGTCGTCGAAGCGCAGATGGCAGCGGCCCGGAAACTCCTGGGCGATGCCGAAATTGAGCGCGATCGACTTGGCGTGGCCGATATGGAGATAGCCGTTCGGCTCCGGCGGGAACCGGGTCACGATCTCCCGGTATTTGGCCTGATCGAGGTCGGCCTGGATGATGTCACGAATGAAATCGCGCCCAACCTCGTTCGCCACCGGTTCTGTCATTACGAAAATCCTGTAGGGAAATCAGCGGCCCTTCTGCCAAATTCCCTTGGCTGAGCCAAGGGCTTAAGCAAGGTCTCAAGCAACCCTTGGCGGCCCGCTGCCGGGCTTTAGTTATGCACCGGTCCTGTTATATACCACCGCCTCCAATGCATAGGCCTTGCCAAGAATGACCTCTCCCGTCGTCACCCGCTTCGCTCCCTCGCCGACCGGCTTCCTCCATATCGGGGGCGCGCGCACGGCGCTGTTCAACTGGCTCTATGCGAAGAAGCACGGCGGCAAGATGCTGCTCCGGATTGAGGATACCGACCGGGAGCGCTCCACGGAGGCGGCGATCGGCGCCATCCTCGACGGCCTGAAATGGCTGGAGCTCGGCTGGGATGGCGACGTCATCTATCAGTTCAGCCGCGCCGCACGCCACCGCGAGGTCGCCGAGCAGCTGCTCGCCGAGGGCAAGGCCTATCGCTGCTACGCCACCGCCGAGGAGCTCACCGCGATGCGCGAGAAGGCGCGCGCGGAAGGCCGCACCCGCCTCTATGACGGCCTGTGGCGCGACCGCGATCCGGCGACGGCCCCAACCGACGTGAAACCCACCATCCGGCTCCGCGCGCCCCAGACCGGCGAAACCGTGATCGAAGATCAGGTCCAGGGTCGCGTGGTCTGGCAGAACGAGAATCTCGACGACCTCGTCCTGCTGCGCGGCGATGGCAACCCGACCTACATGCTCGCAGTGGTGGTCGACGACCACGACATGGGCGTCACCCATGTCATCCGCGGCGACGACCATCTGATCAACGCCGCCCGCCAAAAGCAGATCTACGACGCGATGGGTTGGACGCTGCCGAGCATGTCCCACATCCCGCTGATCCACGGCCCGGACGGCTCAAAACTCTCCAAGCGGCACGGCGCGCTTGGCGTCGATGCCTACCGCGCCATGGGATACCTCCCGGCCGCGCTCCGCAACTATCTCGTCCGGCTCGGTTGGAGCCATGGCGACCAGGAAATCTTCTCGACCGAGGAGATGATCGCAGCCTTTGACCTCGCCAGCGTCGGCCGCGCAGCAGCGCGCTTCGATTTCGCCAAGCTGGAAAACCTCAACGGCCACTACATCCGCAATGCCGACGATCAATCACTCGTGAAGATGTTCGAGGACGTGCTGGACCACGTCGTGCCCAGCCGCGACGAGCTTAAGGCGAAGTTAAACGACACCACGCGCGCGCAGCTGCTGAAGGCCATGCCGGCCCTGAAGGAGCGCGCCAAAACGCTGATCGAGCTGATCGACGGCGCCTATTTCATCTTCGCCGACCGGCCGCTGGAGCTCGATCCGAAGGCGGCAGCGCTGCTGACGCCTGAGAACCGCAAGCTGATCGGCCAGCTTCATTCCGCGCTGGAGAAAGTCGAGACGTGGAGCGCGGCCAATGCGGAAGCCGCGCTGCGCGCCTTTGCCGAGGAAAATAGTCTCAAGCTCGGCGCGGTCGCCCAGCCGCTGCGGGCGGCGCTGACGGGACGGACGACGTCGCCCGGCATATTCGAGGTTTTGGACGTCCTGGGACGCCAGGAAAGCCTGGGCCGGCTTAAAGACCAAACCACGGAATAGGCCGAGGACCGCGCTAAGGACCGGGGCCAAGGACCAGGCTACGACGTAAGTCGAAGATGCGCGGCGCCATCTTGCAGCGCACACAGCAATAATATACCCATCTCACCCGTACCTTCTGGAACATCCGGCCTGCCCCAACATCTGCTTAGGGGCCTCCGGGTCCGGCCCGTTTCACCATACATCGGGGACCTCTGATGGACGCAAAACCAAGCAATAAGACCGCCACACTGACGGTCGGAAATAAGAATTTCGATCTTCCGATCCACAGCGGCAGCATCGGGCCCGACGTCATCGATATCGGCAAGCTCTACGGCCAGTCCGGCCTGTTCACCTACGACCCGGGCTTCACCTCGACCGCGAGCTGCCAGTCCAAGATCACCTATATCGACGGTGACGCGGGCGTGCTGGAATACCGCGGCTATCCGATCGAGCAGCTCGCCGAGAACGGCGACTTCCTGGAGACCTGCTATCTGCTGCTGTTCGGGGAGCTTCCGACCGCCGCGCAGAAGAAGGATTTCGACGACCGCGTGATCCATCACACGATGGTGCACGAGCAGATGGCCCGCTTCTTCCAGGGCTTCCGCCGCGATGCCCATCCGATGGCGATCATGGTGGCGGCTGTCGGCGCGCTCGCCGCGTTCTATCACGACTCAACCGACATCAACGATCCGAAGCAGCGCATGATCGCCTCCATGCGCATGATCGCCAAGATCCCGACGCTGGCTGCGATGGCCTACAAGTACACGGTCGGCCAGCCCTTCGTGTATCCGAAGAACTCGCTGAAGTTCGCCGAGAACTTCCTGCATATGTGCTTCGCCGTGCCGTGCGAGGAGTACAAGATCAACCCGGTGCTTGCGGATGCACTGGACAAGATCTTCATCCTGCACGCCGACCACGAGCAGAATGCCTCGACCTCGACGGTGCGTATCGCCGGCTCCTCCGGCGCCAACCCGTTCGCCGGCATCGCCTGCCTGTGGGGCCCGGCGCATGGCGGCGCCAACGAAGCAGCGCTGGCGATGCTCGCCGAGATCGGCTCGGTCGACAAGATCCCCGAATTCATCGCCAAGGTGAAGGACAAGAACTCTGAAGTCCGCCTGATGGGCTTCGGTCACCGCGTCTACAAGAACTACGATCCGCGCGCCAAGATCATGCAGAAGATGTGTCACGCCGTGCTCAAGGAGACCGGCCATGGCGACGATCCGATGCTGAAGGTGGCGCTCGAGCTCGAGAAGATCGCGCTCAGCGACCAGTACTTCATCGACCGCAAGCTCTACCCGAACGTCGACTTCTATTCGGGCATCACGCTGAAGGCGATGGGCTTCCCGGTCTCGATGTTCACCGTGCTGTTCGCGGTCGCCCGCACCGTCGGCTGGATCAGCCAGTGGAGCGAGATGATCGAGGATCCGCAGCAGAAGATCGGCCGTCCCCGCCAGCTCTACACCGGCGTCACCAAGCGCGACTACGTCGCGATCAACAACCGCAAGTAAGGTCGAACCCATCACGGCTTTCGAAGCGGCGCCATCTCCGGATGGCGCCGTTTTTGTTTTGCGCCGACACAATCTTGCTGCCGCGCACAACAACAAGTCGGCGCGAAGGGTCGTCCGACGCTTGACGGCGAAACGCTTCGCGCGCAAATTCTTACTCTAAGTAAGAATGACGACAGGGATGGAAATGCCGGAGCAGCCGAGAAGTCGGCGGCAGACGCGTGCTGCCATTTTGACTCACCTGCTTCAGTCGGGCGGGTCGTTTCGGCCGCCGCTGGCCAAGGCCGTGCGCCTGTCGGAAGCGAGCCTGTCGCGCATCCTGTTCGACCTGAAGGCCGAAGGCCTGATCGAGGAAGTGCGGCGCCCTGCCCCTTACGTCGGTGGCCCGACGGGCCTCGTGTCGCTCGATGGCGAGGTTGCGCTCGCGGCCTTCGAGCTGACCACCCAGCGGCTCAGCGTCGGCGTCGGGGGCCTGTCGGGCGAACTGCACTACACCGGGCATGTGCCACTACCAAAGACGCCGACCGTCGCGACGGTGGGCCGGGCGTTTCGCGAGGCAATGACATTGCTGCGCGACTGGACGCGGCGCCGACGCATCCCCCTCGCGCAGATCGGCGTCTCCATTCCGGGCCTCGGCCGCTCGGGCGCGTCAAGCAATCCGATCATTCCCTGCGATGTCGGGCGGATCAGCGAGATGTTCGGCGGGACGTTTGCAGGCGTGCCGGTCGAGTTCACCAATTCGGTCGTCGCGCACGCCATTTTTCACCGCTGCCGCACGGAGAACTATCCGTTCAGCGGCGCGCATCTCTTCGTCTTCGTCGGCCAGGGCGTCGCGGGCACCTGGATGGATGATCCGGTCGAGGACGATGCCCTCCAGCCGGTCGAGCTCGGCCACATGGTGTTCGGAGCCGACGGACCAATTTGCCGCTGTGGTCATCATGGCTGCGTCGAGGCGTATACGTCGCTTCCCGCCCTGGCCGAGCTTCTTGGTGTCGCGGAAGCGGAGTTGCTTGAACTCGGCAGCGAATGGGTGACCGCGATACCGCTCTCGTCGCGCGTGCGGCAGGAATTGCGCCGCCGGCTATTCCGGCTTGGCCTTGCGATCGGCAACACGCTGAACGTGAAGCCCTGCAAGGGCGTCGCGATCAGCGGCTGGCCGTCGCTCCTCAAGGAGGACGATCGCAGCGCGCTCGTCGAGGGGATCGACGCCAGTCTGTTGGGCGGCCGCAAGCACGCGCAAGTGTCGCTCGCTTTCGTGCCGCCGTCGAATGGCAACGATCCGCGGGCCGCGCTGGCATTTGCGGCTTTCTGCCTCGCTTGCCGTGGCGGCATGCCGGCCGCATCGAGCGAGGCCGCCTGAGAGACCTGATGCCGCGCGGCGCTCGCGCGAAAGAGTTCACACCGGGAGGAACTTGCCATGCCGATCACGACAACAAGGCGCCAACTGCTCGCCGGATCTGCAGCCGCGCTCGCGCTGCCGGCATTTGCGCGCGCGCAAGGCGCGATCAAGCCGCGTCTGACTGCGATCTCGCAATGGTCCGCAGGCAGCGACGGGGCGGCCATCACGGCGCTCGGCAAGAAATTCGAGGAGAAAGGTGGGGTCTGGCAGCACTCGCCCGTCCCCGGCTTCACCACCGAGATGATGAACAAGCTGCGTGCCCAGATCATGGCCGGCGATCCACCGGCCTGCTCGCAGCTCAAAGGTCCCGAGATCGCGGCCTGGTCCAAGATTGCCCCAACCGTCGATCTCGACGCCGTCGTCGCTGGCGCCGGATACGAAAAGGTTGTCGCTCCAGACCTTGCAAAATTGCACAAGCCGGGGGGCAAGTGGATTGCACTGCCGTTGCAGATCTACAGCACCAACATGCTGTTTCTCTCCAAACGCGCGATGGACAAGGCCAAGGCCGACAAGATTCCCGTCACATGGGCTGAGTTCAACGACCTCGCCGAGAAGATGAAAGCAGGCGGCGTCCCCTATCCCATCGCCAACGGTGGCACCCGCGCGGACGACGGCCAAAAATTCGAGGCCGCTTTGGCAGGCATCAGTCCCACCGCATACCGCGCAGCCATTATGAACCTCGACAAGAAGGCCCTGGAAGGCCCCGAGATAAAGGCGTCCTTCGTCCAGGTGCGCAAGATTGCCGACTGGATGGACCCCAATGTCGGCGCCCAGCACTTTTCGACCAACCTGAAGCGCTTCGTCGACGGCGACATGGGCATGATGATCATGGGCGGGTGGGCGCAGGGCGTCTTGCGCAACGCCGGTTTCAAGTTCGAGGACTTCATCATCGCCCCGGGCCCGAGCGACAATAGCAAGCCGGTCTTCCTGTTGAATGCCGATGCCTTCATATTCTGGCAGCGCAAGGAGCCCGATTTGCAAGCCGGCCAGACGCTGATGGCCCAGCTCGTCATGGATCCGGCGATCCAGACCATGTATTCGCAGATCACGGGATCGATCCCCGTACGCACCGATGTCGATCTGTCGGGCGAAGGCTGGTCGGACGGTCAACGGCGGACCGCAGCAGCTCTTAAAGACGCGATCGCCAGCAATCAGGCCGTTCTCAGCCTTGCGCACAACATGGCACAGGAAAACGGCATGACCGCAGCGATCATCGACGTGATCACTGAGTACGTGAAGAACAAGACGATCAAGCCGGAGCAAGCGGCCGTACGCCTCGCCGACGCCGTCGAGAGCTCACGTTGACGATCGCCGTCTCGACAACACCGGGCCGGCCGGCGGCCCCTGACTGGGTACGCCGGCTGCCCGAATATTTGACGATCTGGGTGCCGCTGCTGTTGTCCGCCGCGCACCTCATTGCGTTTACGCTGTGGACGATCTGGATATCGTTCACGCCGTCCACTCTGGTCCCGGTCTCGGGCTGGGTCGGCTTGCGCAACTATTCTTCGGTCGCGGCATCGCGGAACTGGCAGATTGCCTTGGACAATCTGCTGCTGTTTGGCAGCGCCTTCGTGTTGCTGAGCCTGGCGACCGGCCTCATCCTTGCGATCCTGCTCGATCAGCGCATTCGCGGCGAGAACCTGCTGCGGTCCATCTTCCTCTATCCCTTGGCGGTGTCATTCGTGGTCACCGGCACGGTCTGGAGTTGGCTGCTCAATCCTGGCCTCGGGATCCAGAAGCTGGTCCGCGACCTCGGCTGGATCTCCTTCCGATTCGACTGGCTGATCGACCGCGACATGGCGATTTGGACCATTGTCATCGCTGCGATCTGGCAGTCCTCCGGTTTCGCCATGGCGCTGTTCCTGGCCGGCCTCCGCTCCGTCGACGCCGACCTGATCAAGGCCGCGCAGATCGACGGCGCCGGACCGATCCGAATGTACCGGCGGGTCATCCTGCCGACCCTCTGGCCGATCACGATCACCGTCATCGTCATCCAGCTGCAGTTCGCGATTTCGACCTTCGACCTCGTCCGCGCGCTCACCAATGGTGGGCCCGGGATCGCCACCCAGCTGCCGGCCCTCGTCGTCTACGACCTGATGTTCCAGCGCAGCCTGCTCGGACGGGGAGCGGCGGCGGCAGTGCTCATGTTGCTCATTCTTCTCGCGGTTCTCCTGCCCTATGCAGCGTGGCGTTATGTCCAGCGGCGGCGGGCGATCCATGCGTGAGCGAACATTCACGCCAAGCCGGATTCTGATCTATCTCCTCGTCTCGCTGATCGCTGCAGCGTGGCTCGCGCCATTGGCTGTTGTCGTGCTGAACTCGCTGCGCACCAACGAGGAGATCGCGCAGGCCTCAATGATCGGCTGGCCGAAGCAATGGGCGTGGAGCAACTACGCCGCGGCCTGGAGCGGCTTCTGCGTGGCCGAGACCTGCGCCGGCATCCGGCCGTACATGCTGAACTCCGCGCTCGTCACGATTCCCGCGACGATTTTCTCCACCCTGCTCGGTGCTGTCGCCGGCTACGCCGTGTCGCTCTGGCGTTTTCGCGGCGATAGCTGGATCTACGGCATCGTGACCCTTGGCCTCTTCCTTCCCCAGCAGATGCGCTTGCTTCCCTGGACCATCGTGTTGCGCGATACGGGCCTGATGAACACGCTCACGGGCCTGGTCGTGATCCACACGATCCAGGGGCTCTCCTTTACCGTCTTGTTCTGCCGAAACTACTACACTGCCATCCCGCAGGATTTGATAAGAGCTGCGCGCATCGATGGCGCAGGGTTCTTTCGTATTTTCTGGCGCATCATTCTGCCGCTCTCGCCACCAATTTTGGTCGTCACCGTGATCTGGCAGTTCACGCATATCTGGAACGAGTTTCTCTATGGCGTGACATTCACGACCGGTCAGCAACAGCCGGTCACCGCCGCGCTGATCGCGCTATCCGCCGCGGTCGCCGACATCCCGCAGCATGGCGTGCAAAGCGCGGCAGTGATGATCGCTGCCCTTCCAACCCTGCTGATCTATCTGATCGGCGGCAAGTATTTCGTGCGCGGCCTCACCGCCGGGGCCGTGAAATGATCGGATTGTCATGGCAGCCCTAAGCATTCGCTCCCTGTCCAAGCGTTACGCCAATCTGGAGGTGCTGAAGGGCATCGATCTCGACATCGAGAGCGGTGAATTCACCGTGCTCGTCGGCCCATCCGGCTGCGGCAAGTCCACGCTGCTCAATATCATCGCCGGGCTTGACCTTCCGAGCGCAGGCACCGTGGAAATCGGCGGACGTGTCGTCAACGACATTCCGCCGAAGGACCGCGACATCGCCATGGTGTTCCAGTCCTACGCGCTCTATCCGTCGATGACGGTGCGCCAGAACATCACCTTCGGCATGGAATGCCGCCACGTACCAAAGGCGGAGCAGGAGAAGGCGCTGGCGAATGTCGCCAAGCTGCTCCAGATCGAGCCGCTGCTCGGTCGCAAGCCGTCGCAGCTCTCCGGCGGCCAGCGCCAGCGCGTGGCGATGGGCCGGGCGCTGGTGCGCGATCCCCTGCTCTTCCTGTTCGACGAGCCGCTCTCCAATCTCGACGCCAAGCTGCGCGTCGAGATGCGGATGGAGATCAAGCGGCTGCACCAACGCATCGGCGCCACCATCGTCTATGTCACCCACGACCAGATCGAGGCGATGACGATGGCGACGCGCATCGCCGTGATGCATCGTGGCGTGGTGCAGCAGTTTGCCGATCCTGACACCGTGTATCGCTATCCCGCCAATCTGTTCGTGGCCCGTTTCATGGGCTCGCCGCCGATGAACACGATGCCGGCACGGCTCGAGGCCGATGCCGGCGGCCCGGTGGTCGTGATCGGCGCGGGACGGCCGGACGAGGTCCGCCTCCGACTTGGCCAATACGACGCGGCGGCACCCTTCGTCGGCCGTGACGTGGTGGTCGGGATCAGGCCGGAATGCATCGCCGAGGGCAGCCGCGTGTTCTCCGCCGATCCGCACGTCGTCGTCAATGCGCCGGTGGAGATGGTCGAGCCGACGGGAGCCGAAACGATCGTGCTGCTGCGGCTTGGCGGCGAGCCTGCGCTGGCGCGCATCACGCCGGACATCCGCCCCACACCGGGCGCCGCCGCCCCGTTCGCGCTCGACACGCGCCGCATCTGCCTGTTCGACCCCGAGACGGAGCGACTGATCGCATGACAAGAACGAGCTATGCCGGTCTTAGGGACCGCGTGGTGTTGATCACCGGTGGCGCCAGCGGCATCGGTGCCGCCTTCGTGCGGGCGTTCGCGGCCCAAGGGGCGCGCGTCGCGTTCCTGGATCTCGATGAAACAGCCGGCCGGGCGCTGGTCGCGGAGGTGAAGGCCGCGTCCGGAACCGTACCCTTGTTCGTGTCCTGCGACCTCCTCGACATCGATGCCTTGCGCGACGCCATGGCACAGGTGCACGGATCGCTTGGCGATGCCGCGGTCCTCGTCAACAACGCCGCCAATGATCAGCGCCAGGTGCTGGCCGAGGTAACCCCGGCCGAGTTCGACTGGATGATCGGCGTCAACCTCAAGCACGTCTTCTTTGCCGCGCAAGCGGTGGTGCCACAAATGCAGGCCCGCGGCGGCGGTTCGATCATCAACATGTCGTCGATTGCCTGGATGCGCGGCGCGCCGGGGCTGCCGGTCTACGCGGCGGCGAAGGCCGCGATCGTCGGCTTCACCAACTCCCTGGCCCGGTCGCTCGGGCCCGATCGAATCCGTGTCAATGCGATAGCGCCGGGGATGGTGATCACGGAACGTCAGCGCCGGCTGTGGTACCCGGATGACCAGGCGATCGCCGAGCTGCGCACGCGTCAGGCCATTCCCGACGCGGTGACGCCCGAGGACATCGCCAACATGGCGCTGTTCCTCGCTTCCGACGAGAGCCAGCGCATCACGCGCCAGTGTTTTCAGGTCGACGCTGGTCTCGGCTAGAGTCTGTACTCACAACCCGAGCTGCCTCGCAGAGGTCCGCTCCGTATCCGATAGCGGTCGCGTTGGCGTACCTCTCCCTGAGTCCGAGTTGGGCCATCAGCGGACTAAGTGATCCTTCGGTATCAGCACGAGACCGAGTAACGGATCGCTCTGAAGATTACCGAGAATGATGCCGTGCCCCCCGCTAGCGCGGGGGCAGCCTTCATACAAAAGTATCTTCACGGTGTCTGTCTTGATTGATCCCTTGATCACGCGATCAACACGTGCGTTCAACAGCTCGCCTTGCAGACCTCGCGCGTCGATGAAGTGCGTGCGATCATGGATTGTTGCCTCGATGATCTCGGACGCATCGACGTCCGCCGGGACCTGCTCGAACATGATGCTACGTGCTATCACGATGGTGCAGGCGGTCGCGCCCGTGAAAGTCATGCAATAGACCGCCAGTGAGAGCGACCATGTGCGCATATTGGCAAGCAGGTAGTTGAACATCGCACAACAATGCCAACTCTCGGCGAGGTCTGCAACGGGTCACAAGCCGCCGATCAGGCCCAAGTAGGAGGCTTCCGCTTTGCGCTGGCAAGCCGACGTTTATGAGTACACGTCCTAGCTAGCCCGCCTGCCCTTGCGCATCGTCGCCAGCACGATGTCGGCTGCGAGCACGCTCGGCGACTTGTTGCCGGTCGACATGATGGTGTCGAGCTGCGCGAACGCTTCCACCTGCTGTCGGCGCAGTGGTGAATCGGTCAGAAGGTCCGACAGCGCGGGCGCCAGCTTCTCCGGCGTGCAGTCTTCCTGCAGGAATTCGGGGATGACATCCTTGCCGATCACGAGATTGGCGAGGATCACCGAGGAGACGCGGATCGCGCGGCGCAGGATGAAGGCTTCGATCGCGCCGACGCGATAGGCGGTCACCATCGGAATGCCCGACAGCGCGAGTTCCAGCGTCACCGTGCCGGATTTTGCAAGTGCCGCGCGCGCGATGCGGAAGGCGGCGCGCTTCTCGTTCTCGCCGACCACGATCTGAGGCTTGACCGGCCAGTTCGCGATGCCTTCGCGAATGGTGGCCTCGAGATGCGGCATGGTCGGCAGCATCAGTTCGAACGCGCGGCCGTTCGTCTGCAGTCGGCCGAGCGTCGCGCCGAACACGTCGAGATGGTGCCTGATCTCGCTGCGGCGGCTGCCGGGCAGCACCAGCAAGACCGGCGGCTCGCCGTCACGGCGCGCCTGCTCCTCAGCGTTCGGCCGCAGCGAGGGCAATTGCTCGATCAGGGGATGGCCGACATAGCTGCATGGCGGACCGCCGAGCTTGCGATATTCCTCCGGCTCGAACGGCAACAGGCCGAGCACATGGTCGACATAGCCGAGCATGGTCCGCGCCCGCCCCGGCCGCCAGGCCCAGAGCTGCGGCGAGACGTAGTCGACGATCGGGATCGCCGGATTGCGCGCCCGCACGCGGCGAGCGACACGGTGGGTGAAGTCGGGGCTGTCGATGATAACGAGCGCATCCGGCGCGGCTTCGGTCACGGCCTCCGCGGTCTCGCGGATCAGCCGCAGGATCTTCGGCAATTGCTGCACGACCGCGGCGAAGCCGACGATCGAGAGCTGCTCGATCGGAAACAGCGTCTCGAGCCCCTGGCGCGCCATGGTGTGGCCGCCGACACCCACGAACTGGACGCCGTCGCCGAGCCGCTGGCGCAGCACCTTCATCAAGGCGCTGCCGAGCCGGTCGCCGGATTCCTCCGTCGCGATCAGGAAGATCTTGCGCGTGGGATCGCGGCCTTGCATCACGCCGGCAGGCCGATGACGAAGAGATATTTGGCGTCGGCGAGCGCGATCATCGCCTGCGGCTCGGCGGCGATGGTGTTGCCGGCAACGACGGCGATCCCGGCCAGCCCTGCCGCGGCGACGCCCTCGAGGGTGCGCGGGCCGATCGTCGGCAGGTCAAAGCGCAAATCCTGCCCGCTCTTTGGGACCTTCACCAGCACGCCCCGCCCGGACGCGGCGCGGATGCGGCCCTCTTCGCGCAGCCGTGCCACGCGCGCGAGCAGCGCATCGGTGCCCTCGATATCCTCGACCGCCACCACATGACCATCGATCACGACCGCGGCCTGGCCGATGTCGAACGGACCGAGCGCGGTCAGCACCGCGCGTCCGCGCTCGATGTCGGTCTTGCCGGTGTCGCTCGGCCAGGCGCGGCTGATGCAGCCCTCGGGCATCAAGAGGTCCGGCGCGACTTCTTTGATGCCGACCATCCGAAAGCCGCCCTGCTCGAGAATGCGCCCGACGCCGGACAACAAATGATCGTCGCCGCCGCGGAAGGCCCGGATGACATTGCCAAGCAGCCGGAGCGTCGTGAAGTCGACCCGGACCTCCGAGAGCGAAGGCCGCACCAGCGTGCCGATGAAGATCAGGTCGCGGCAGCCCTCCTCGCGAAACAGCCGCATGGCACGGCCGAGCTGGCCGACCGAGATCCAGCGGTGACGGAATTTTTCCACCCGAGCCGGATCGCAGGCCCCCCGAAGGGGAAACAGCACTGGTGTGATGCCGCGGGCAGCGAGCGAGTCGGCAACCGCGAACGGCATCGCGCCGCCGCCAGCGACCACGCCGACCGGCGATGAAATCTCCGAAGCCGCCGATGTCATGCCCGGGGCCATCGCATCATCACTTCGCGATGGCGGGAAGACAGAGCGGGCGCTTGCCCTTGCCGATGAAGTCGAGGATTTCGCCGATCGCCGGATCGTCACCGGCGAGCGGCCGCACCGCCTCCAGGCGTTCGGCAAAGGTCGCGGGGCCATGGAAGAGCTTCTGATAGAACGCGCGCACGATCGCAAGCCGCTGCTTGGTGAACTTGCGCCGCTTCATGCCGATCAGGTTGAGGCCTTCGAGCACGGCATACTGGCCGTTGACGAGGCCGAACGGAATGACATCGTCGCGCACGCCGCATACCCCGCCGACCATAACCTGCGGGCCGATGCGGGTGAACTGGTGCACCGCGGACAGACCGCCGATGAAGACGAAATCGCCGATCTCGCAGTGACCGCCGAGCGTGGCGGACGTCGCGAAGATCACGTCGTTGCCGACATGGCAGTCATGGCCGACATGGCTGCAATTCATGAAATAGTTGCGGTCGCCGACCTCTGTGATGCCGCCGCCTGCGACCGTACCGGCGTTCATGGTCACGGACTCGCGGATCGTGCAGCCCGAACCGATCTTGAGCTTCGTCAATTCGCCACGATAGCTGAGCGATTGCGGCGGCGTGCCGAGCGAGGCGAACGGATAGATGGTGCAATCGTCACCGATCGTGGTCTGCGCGGTGATATGCACATGTCCGATCAGCTTGCAGTTGCTGCCGATCACGACATGCGGGCCGATGATGCAGAAGGGGCCGATCTCGGTGCCCTCGCCGATCACGGCGCCGTCCGCGATCCGTGCGGTGGGATCAATCTTACTCATCAAGCAATCTGACTCATCAAGAAGGTCTGATTAGGTGTTGAAGTCGCTCGGTTTTCCGCTGGTTAGCGCGACTATGCCCGATCTGTCCAGTGACGTATGATCTCTCCGTGTTTCAAGTGCCGGGTGAAGCAGCCTTCCCGGCTCATCAACAAGTTCATGCGGAGCTTCAGGTATCGTGGTCAGGGCTTTGGCACTTCTCCTCGCACAGCTCGTGACCGCGCCGATCGTGTCCGAGACGATCGAGACCGGCGAACACCGCCTCGCCGATCTCAAGACATTCGAATGCCGCGACATTACCCGCAGCACGGTGCTCCAGCGGGTCTGTTACGATCGTGCGCAGCAGGCCCTCGTCGTGGCAGTGGACGGCGTTTACGACCGCTATTGCGGCGTGCCAATCGACACGGTCGAGCGCCTGCTGGGCGCACCGTCCATGGGACAGTTCTTCAACCAGAACATCAAGCGCGAGGTCAGCGGCAGCCGGTACGCGTGTCCTGCACGCGAGCGTATCCAGAGAAGTTGATCCCGCTCAGTCGGTCAGCATGGCGCCGACATCGGCCTCCGCGACCACCTGGCCGTTGACCTTGGCGTCGCCGTGAAACCACCACATGGCCTTGCGGCGGCCGATCGAGCGCATGTGGTATTCGATGGTATCGCCGGGCAGCACCGGCTTGCGGAACTTGCACTTGTCGATGGTCAGGAAATACACAGCCCGCGGCTTATCGGTGCCCTCGACCGACTTGATGCCGATCACACCCGCGGTCTGCGCCATCGCTTCGATCATCATGACGCCGGGATAGACCGGGCGATCGGGAAAGTGGCCCTGGAACGGCGGCTCGTTGAAGGTGACGTTCTTGATGCCGACGCCGCTGTAATCGGTGCGGATGTTGATCACGCGATCGATCAGCAGCATCGGAAAACGGTGCGGGAGCGTTTGCAGGATCATGTTGATGTCCACAAGCTCGAACCTGACCGGTGCTTCGTCCGTCACTCCCGTTCCTCCTGCTTCGGATCGGCCTTGCTGTCGCGCGCCAAGCGCTCCACCGCCAATATTTCCTTGAACCATTGCCTGGTCGGCTTGGCGAAAAAACCACCCCAACGTCCGTTGGGAGGGACGTCGTCCTTGACGCCGCTCATGGCAGTCACCTGAGCTCCATCCCCGATCTTGACGTGATTGTTGATGCCCACCTTCGCTCCCAGCGCCACGTTGTCGCCGAGGGTGAGGCTGCCGGCAAGACCGATCTGGGCTGCCAGCAGGCAGTGCCGGCCAATGGTCACATTGTGGCCGATCTGGACCTGATTGTCGATTTTGGTCCCCTCGCCGATCACGGTGTCGCGCAAGGACCCACGATCAATGGTGGTGCCGGCGCCGACCTCCACGTTGTTCTGGATCAGCACGCGGCCGGTCTGAGGCACCTTCAGGTGGCCCTCGGGGCCGAAGAAGATGAAGCCGTAGCCGTCCTGGCCGATCGAGCAGCCTGGGTGGATCAGCACGTCGTTGCCGATCAGCGCGCACTGGATGGCGGTGCGTGCCCCGACATTGCAGTCCCGGCCGATCTTGACGCCCGGGCCGATCACGGCCCCCACGCCGACCACCGTGCCGCTGCCGATCTCCACGTCAGGTCCGATCACGGCCAAGGCATCGACGATCACGCCGTCCTCCAGCCTGGCCGTGGGGTCGATGATCGCCGACGGCGCGATGCCGTCGTTGCCGGTCCAGGATTGCGGCCGGAGCGCGTCGCCATGCCACTCCCGCGCGATCCTGACGAAAGCGCGGAACGGCTGTGGCGCCCGCAGCACGGTGACATGCGCGGGCACCCGAGCCTCGAAGCGCGGGCTCACCAGGCAAGCACCGGCCTTGGTCGCCTTGAGCTCATCGGCATATTTGAGATTGTCGAAGAACGTCAGGTGCATCGGGCCGGCTTCGTCGAGCGAAGCAAGACCCCTGATGATTTGGCCGCCCCTGGCGGGATCGACCAGCTCCGCCTTGGTCAGCGTGGCTATATCAGCCAGCGCTGAGGCGGGCGGCTGTGTGAAGAAGGTCGGCTGCGCCATTCCACCCCGTCGCGGTCCGGCTTCGGCATGAAGCGGCCAAGCCGCATCATGCCTCATCTCCTGGATTGGCACGATCCCTTTCGGAAACCGGCTCCGTAGTCCGGATCGTGCCGTGCTGTTCGAATTAGAACGAGGTGCCGCCGCCGAACCGGAACTCCTGCGTACGGTCGTTCTTGCCCTTGGTCAGCGGCACGGCGTAGTCGAAGCGCAGCGGACCGAACGGCGAGGCCCAGATCAAGCCGACACCGACCGACGACCGGACCGCATTGCCGTTGTCATACACCAGGCCGGTGCAGGTTCCAGCCGAGGCTGGATTGACGGTCGACGGCGTGCAGCTCGAGTTCTTGGTCGTGGTCATTTCGTTGGTCACTGACCACGTCGTCGGGCCCTGATAGTCGAACAGTCCGCCGGCGTCGGCATAGACGGCGCCCTTCAGACCCACTTCCTTCGGCAGGAACCAGAACGGCATCTGCAATTCGAGCGAAGCACCCCAATATTTGGTGCCGCCAAGCGCGTCCTGCGTACCGAAGGGGTTCAAATCGCGCGGTCCGATGCCGTTCGGGGCAAAGCCGCGGACGAGGTTCGGGCCCATCTGGAAGTGGTCGAGCATGCGCAGATCGCTGCCCATCTTGTTCAGCATGCCGCCCTGCAACCGGACCAGGCCGACGATGTCCGAGACGAGCGGAGTGTAGTACTTCGCATCGACAACCGACTTCAGGTAGGAGACGTCGCCGCCGACACCGGCGAAGTCCTGCCGGAAATCGACCAGGAGACCGTCGGTGGGGTTCTTGTTGTTGTCGAGCGTGTTGTAGGTCAGCGTGTAGCCGAGCGCCGAGGTCAACGTCTTGCCGTTCGCAAGCTCCTTGCGGACCGGCAGCGAGGCCTCGCCGTCGCTGTAGCAGCCGAGGCCGTTGGTCGAGGGATCCAGAGGAATACCGCTCGCCGCCGAGAAAGCTGGGCTCGGATTGAAGGCCGCCGACCCAACTACGTTGTTACAGTTCGCCAGGTACGACGGCAGCGTGATTTCCTGCCTGTAGATCGAGTAGCGCACCTGCAGCGACAGATCTTCACGCAGGGAGAAGCCGAGGCGCGGCGAGAAGCCGAGCGTCTTGGTGCCGTAGGAGATGTAGCTGTTGGACCTCTGCTCGCGCTGATAGAGGTCGAGACCCAGCGCGACCCGGTAGTCGAGCAGATAGGGCTCGACGAATGACAGCGAGTAGCCGCGGGCATACTGGCCGTAGGTCACCGCCGCCTTGGCGAACAGGCCGCGGCCGAGCAAATTGCGTTCGGAGACCGAGACTTCGGCCAGCGCGCCGTCGGTGGTGGAATAACCACCCGAGACCGAGAAGTCGCCGGTCGATTTCTCTTCCATGTCCACGAGCAGGATCACGCGGTCGCTCGACGAGCCGGGCTCCGTCGTGATCTTCACGCTCTTGAAATAGTCGAGGTTCTTCAAGCGGCGCTCGGCACGGTCGACCAGCGCGCGGTTGTAGGCATCGCCCTCGGAGACGTCGAACTCGCGACGAATCACGTAGTCGCGCGTGCGGGTGTTGCCGCGCAGATTGATGCGCTCGATATAGGTGCGCGGACCCTCGTCGATGTTGAACACGACCGACACGGTGTGCGCCTCGAAGTTGCGGTCGCCGCCGGGACGGACCACGGCGAAGGCATAACCGCGCCGCGAGGCTTCGATCTGCATCTCCTCGACCGACTTCTCGACCGATTCGACGTTGTAGAGCGAACCGACATTGACGCGCGAATAGTTGCGCATCGAGGTGGCATCGAAGTTCGGAATGCTGGAGCGGAAGTCGATCGAGCCGACCCGGTATTGCGAGCCTTCCTCGATCTTGAAGGTGACGTTGAAGCCCTTCTTCTCCGGATCGTATTCGGTGAGCGCGGCGACGACCTGGACGTCGGCGAAACCGTTCTTGAGATAGAAGCGGCGGATCAGGTCGCGGTCGGCCTCGACCCGATCGGGATCGTAGATGTCGCTGCTGGCGAGGAAGCTCAGCAGGTTCGATTCGTGCGTCTTGATGACGTCGCGCAGGCGGTACGACGAGTACGCGTTGTTGCCGACGAACTCGATCGACTTGACGCCGGTCTTGGCGCCCTCCTCGACCGTGAAGATGAGATCGACGCGGTTGTTCGGCTGCTCGATGACTTCAGGCGTGACGCGGACGTCGTAGCGGCCCGAACGGCGATAGATTTCGGCGATTCGCAGCGTGTCGGACTGCACCATGGCGCGGGAGAAGGTGCCGCGCGCCTTGGACTGGACTTCTCCGGTGAGCTGCTCGTCCTTGATCTTCTTGTTGCCCTCGAAGGCAATGCGGCCGATCACCGGGTTTTCCACCACGGAGACGACGATCTGGCCACCGGCACCGCGGTTGATCCTGACGTCCTGGAACAGGCCGGTCTCGATCAGCGCCTTGAGGCCGTCGTCGATGGCACCCTGATCGAGGCGACCGCCGGGACCCGGCTTGAAGTAGGAGCGGATCGTCTCCACCTCGACCCGGCGATTTCCCTCGACGGAAATCGACTGCACGGTCTGAGCAAGCGCAGACGAAGACACAAAGGCAGCCCCAACCGGGGCAAGCACCGGCGCGCCGAACATGATCAGGGTTGCGAGCAAGCCCCCCCGGAGTCGCAGTCCAAACTTCATTGCGCAACGCGCCCTTATCATTCCGTACCAGACCCAACCCCAACGCCGGTCTGGAGATTCCCCAAGTTCAAGCCGCTTGTAGACAATTTCACCGACGCCGCAAACGGTCGAGCGCGCCGTAATTTCATTTTCATTCCAAGACGTTGCCCAAGAGCAACGCCCGGGCAACGCCACAAAAAAGCCCCTATCAGGATGCGGCCATCCGCAGGATGTCGTTATAGGTCGCAAACACCATCAACATCAGCACCAAGCCCAGCCCGATTCGGAACCCCATCTCCTGAGTCCGCTCGGACAGGGGCCGACCACGGGCAACCTCCGCCGCATAGAACATAAGGTGACCGCCATCGAGCAGCGGGATCGGGAACAGATTCAGCAGGCCGATCGACACCGATAGCACCGCGCAGAGGTTGATCACGAACTGGAACCCGGCGCTGGCCGCCTGCCCCGACATCTTGGCAATGCCAAGCACGCCGCTGACCTCGTTCGGATTGCCGTTCCCGACGAACAACGAGCCCAGGAACTTGAAGGTGCTGGTGATGATGAACCAGACCTGCTCAACCCCGATCTTGAGCGCTTCGCCGATGCCGACCGGCGACGTCGAGGCTTCACCCGCCTGGGACTTGTGCTCGACGCCGAGCACGCCGAGACGGTGGCTGTTGCCGAAGGGATCCTTGCGCTCGAGCAGCGCCGGCGTCGCGGTCAGCGACACGATGGCGCCGTCGCGCTTGACCTGGAAGGCAAGCGGCGAACCGGCATTCATCGCAACCATGCGCTGCATGTCGGCAAAGCTTTCGATCGGCTTGCCGTCAATCTGGACGACGACGTCGCCGATCTTGAAGCCGGCTGCCGCCGCAGCGCCGTCGGCGACGACACCGTCGACGCGCGCGATCGTGCTCGGCTTGCCGTAATACAGCGCCATGCCGGCGAAGATCAGCGCTCCCAGGATGAAATTGGCCATCGGTCCAGCGGCAACGATGGCGGCGCGCGGGCCGACCTTCTTGTGATGGAAGCTGCCGGCGCGCTCCTCGGCCGTCATGGCCGCAAGCTTCTCGGATGACGGGGTCGAAGCCTCGCTCTCGTCGCCGAAGAACTTGACGTAGCCGCCGAGCGGGATCGCCGAGATCTTCCAGCGGGTGCCATGGCGATCGTTGAAGCCGACCAGCTCAGGTCCGAAACCGAGCGAAAAAGTTAACACGCGAACGCCCGCCCAGCGCGCGACCAGGAAATGGCCGAGCTCATGGAAGAACACGACGATGGTCAAGACGAACAGGAAGGGAACCGCGTAGCCGAGGAGCCCATGGCTCAACGTATTGAAACTATGGACGAAAAAGTCGATCATCGAATTCCCTCATCCAGCGCCGCAAGGCCCTGGCCCCGAACCATCTAGGATGCCTTTAAGGCAATTTGAGGCAATAGGGCGGCAGCCCTATTTCGCGCAACATGGTCAACAGCGATTGCATCGTCCGCTGACGTCAGCGGGGCCTGGTTCCCGCCACGAACCCAGTCGTCCAGCGTCGCCTCCACCAGCCGGGCAATCGCGCCGAACCGGATCTTGCCCGCGATGAAGGCGGCGACCGCGACCTCGTTGGCGGCGTTGTAGACGGTGGTCGCCCCCTTCCCGGTCCGGAGCGAATCGAAGGCCAGGCGCAGCCCGGGGAAGCGCTCGAAATCCGGCGCCTCGAAGGTCAATTGGCCGATCTTGGCCAGATCGAGCTTGGCGGCCGGACCCTTGATGCGGTCGGGCCAGCCGAGGCAATGCGCGATCGGCGTACGCATGTCGGGGGAGCCGAGCTGGGCCATGACTGAACGGTCGGAGAACTCGACCATGCCGTGGATGATCGACTGCGGATGAACGAGGACGTCGATCTCGTCCGGGCTCAGCGCAAACAGATAGGAGGCCTCGATCACCTCGAGCCCCTTGTTCATCATCGAGGCGGAATCGATCGTGATTTTCTGGCCCATGCTCCAGTTCGGATGCTTCAGGGCTTGCGCGAGTGTCGCCTGCTCGATGTCGGCAGGCTTCCAGGTCCGGAACGGACCGCCGGAGGCCGTGATGATGACACGGACGAGCTCGTCGCGATTGCCCGAGGCGAGCGCCTGGAACAGCGCGTTGTGCTCGGAATCCGCAGGCAGGATACAGGCGCCCGCTTTCGCCGCGCGCTGCATGAAGAAATCACCGGCGCAGACGAGACATTCCTTGTTGGCGAGCGCGACATGCGCGCCGCGATCGACCGCCGCCAGTGCCGGCTTCAGCCCGGCCGCGCCACTCACGGCGGCCATCACCCAATCGGCCGGACGCGCGCCGGCCTCGATCACCGCGCTTTCGCCGGCGCCGCATTCGGTGCCGGTGCCCGCGAGCGCAGCCTTGAGCTCGGCAAATTTGGAAGTGTCGGCGATCGCGACGTAGCGCGCGGAAAACTCTTTCGCGAGTTTTGCCAGCGCTTCGACATTGCTGTTCGCCGTCAGCGCCTCGACACGGTAGCGCTCGGGAGAGGCGCGCAGCAGATCCATCGTGCTGTCGCCGATCGAGCCGGTGGCGCCGAGAACCGTGACGCTGCGGACGGTCGACGCCGCAGCCTTGTTGTTACGCAATGGAACCGCGCTCATATCTTCACCAAACCATAAGACCGCTTCCGGCGCTATGCACACCATGGCGGAGGAAGCCGATAATCCATGCCACCAGGATGGCAGCGACAAAACCGTCCAGACGGTCCAATAGCCCGCCGTGGCCGGGAATTAAGTGACTGGAATCCTTGACATCGAAGCGCCGCTTGACCGCGGATTCGAACAGATCGCCGCAGGCCGACACGACCGACAGGACCGCGCTGACGAGCAGCAATGGAACTATCTTTCCAAGCCCGCAAGCGGCAAAGCCGACCGCGACCAAAAGGCTCGCGGCAAAGCCGCCGAGCGCGCCCGACCAGGTCTTCTTCGGGCTGACGCGCGGCCACAGCTTCGGTCCGCCGATGCCGCGGCCGGCGAAATAGCCACCGATATCGGTCGCCCACACCACGAGCAGCACGAACATCAGCGCGGCGAAGCCGTTCACGAGATCCTTCCGCAGCAGGATCGAGGCCAGTAGCGCCGCCGACGCATAGGCGAATCCGGAGGCAGCCCACACGAACTTGCCCCGCGCGATCACCGTCACGATCGCGCCGCCAATCAGGCCGGTGATGATTGCGGTCTTCAGCGCGCCGAAGGCAACGCACAAGCCCATCGTGGCGATGACGATCGTCCCCGCGCCGGTCAGCGCGGTCGAGCCTGCGCCCACCACCATCAGCCATTCCGCGAACAGTCCGATCGACACCAGGGTGACGAGCAGCGCCCACATCCAGCCGCCGGCATAAGCGAGCGCAATGGCGAGCGGCGCCAGCACCAGCGCTGCGAGGATTCGCATCACAAGATTGCTCGGGGCAGGCTGAGAGCCGGCCGGCGCGGGATCGGGTTCGCTCACGAGGCGGTTTTCGCGACCAGGCCGCCGAAACGGCGCTCGCGCCTGGCGAATTCGGCGATTGCGCCTTCCAGCGCCGCCTTGTCGAAATCGGGCCAGTGAATCGGCACGAAGACAAGCTCGCTATAGGCGGCCTGCCACATCAGGAAGTTGGACAGCCGCTGCTCGCCGCTGGTGCGGATGATGAGATCGGGATCGGGAATGTCGGGTGCGTCGAGATGCGCCCCCAGGGTCTCGGCATCGATCGTATCAGGATTGCGCCGGCCCTCGGCGACTTCGCGCGCGAGCTTCTGCGCCGCCTTCGCGATCTCCTGGCGCGAGCCGTAATTGAAGGCGACGACGAGCGTGAGCCGCGTGTTGTCGCGCGTCAGTTCCTCCGCCTCGTTGAGGAGCGCGCAGATGTCGCCCTCCAGCCCGTCCCGCTCGCCGATGATGCGGACCTTCACGCCGTCGCGATGCAGGCTTGCCAGATCATTGCGGATGAAGCGGCGCAGCAGGCCGAACAGATCGCCGATTTCGCTCGCCGGACGCGACCAGTTTTCCGAGCTGAAGGAGAAGATGGTGAGATAGCGGATGCCAAGCTCATGCGACGCGCGAACCACGCGGCGCAGGGCCTCGACGCCGCGGCGATGGCCTTCCGCCCGTGGCAAGCCGCGCGCGGCCGCCCAACGTCCGTTGCCATCCATGATGATGGCGACATGCGCAGGCGCATCGGACCGATCGGGTCCTTCCGTTGCGGGCGCGGCGGCGTTGGACATGAGGCTGCCTTAAAGCATGATCCGGAGGAGTGCGAAGCGGCTTTCCGAAAAGATCATGCGCGAACAATAACCTAAAGCGCGATCCAGCGCGCTTTAAACGGTGAGGATTTCTTTTTCCTTGGCGGCCAGCAACTGGTCGATCTCGGAGATCGTGCCGTCGGTCGCCTTCTGCACGTCGTCGGCGTGGCGCTTCTGATCGTCCTCGGACATCTCGTGATTCTTCTCGAGCTTCTTGAGGACGTCGAGACCGTCGCGGGCGGACATGGCGCGCGGCGACCTTGGCGGCTTCCGCGTATTTGTGCGCGACCTTGACGAGCTCCTTGCGACGCTCCTCATTGAGCTCGGGGATGCGCAGGCGCAGCACCTGGCCTTCGGTCGCCGGCGACAGGCCGAGATTGGAATCGACGATCGCCTTCTCCACCGCCTTGACCATCGACTTGTCCCAGACCTGCACCGAGATCAGGCGCGGCTCCGGCACGCTGACGGTGGCGAGCTGGTTCAGCGGCATGTGGCTGCCATAGGCGTCGACCTGCACCGGATCGAGCATCGAGGCTGAGGCGCGACCGGTGCGCAGGCCGCCAAGCTCGTGCTTGAGCGACTGGATCGCGCCCTGCATGCGGCGTTTGACTTCGTTGAGATCGAAATTATCCGTGGCCATCACGTTTCTCCTTCAAAATCCCGGCGACCTCTCCGCGCCCTTCCCTCGAGGGCGCAACGACAAGCCGTCAGCCGGCGACAATGGTTCCGTGGCCGCCGCCACGCAGTACAGCGCCGATCGAACCCGGCTCCGCGATCGAGAACACAATGATAGGCAGCGACGTCTCGCGGGCAAGCGCGAAGGCGGTCGCATCCATCACCTTGTAGCCGCCCTCGATCGCCTGCGAATGGGTCAGACGGTCGAATCGCGTCGCCGTCGGGTCTTTCTTCGGGTCGGCTGAGTAGACACCGTCGACATTGGTCGCCTTCAGCACCGCCTGGGCGCCGATCTCGGCTGCGCGCAGCACCGCGGTCGTGTCGGTGGTGAAGAACGGATTACCGGTTCCGCCGCCGAGCAGCACGATCCGACCCTCGGCGAGGTATTTGTGTGCCGCGGTGCGGGTGAACAGCTCGGAAATCTCGGGCATGACGAAGGCCGACAGCGTGCGTGCAGGCGTGCCCTTGCGCTCGATCGTGGCTTCGAGCGCGAGGCAGTTCATCATCGTGGCGAGCATGCCCATGGTGTCGCCGGTCGGGCGCGACACCCCGCGCGAGGAGACCTCGACGCCGCGAAAGAGGTTGCCGCCGCCGATCACGACGGCGACTTCGGTGCCGAGATGGCGGGCTGCGATCAGATCGTCGGCGACCCGGTCGATGGTCGGCTGATCAATGCCAAAACCCTGCGGTCCCGCGAGATATTCGCCGGACAGCTTGATCACGACGCGACGATAGACCGGATCAGTCATGAGCACTTTCCTTGTCCGGGCGCCGCTTCCGGCGGCACGCCGGAGGGAACGTTCCGGCGCTTACTTCTTGCCGCTGGCCGCTGCGACCTCGGCCGCGAAGTCGCTTTCCTGCTTCTCGATTCCCTCACCGAGAGCATAGCGCACAAAGCCCGCGATCTTCACCGCGCCGCCGACCTTGCCTTCGGCTTCCTTCACCGCCTGCGCCACCGACTTGCCGGTGTCGTGGATGAAGGCCTGCTCGAGCAGGCAGACTTCCTTGTAATAGGTCTTCAGGCCGGACTCGACGATCTTCTCGATCACGTTCTCGGGCTTGCCCTGCTGGCGATATTTGTCGGCGAGCACGTCCTTCTCGCGCTTGACGACCGCCGGATCGAGACCGGACGGATCGAGCGCCAGCGGGTTGGCGGCCGCGACATGCATCGCGATCTGGCGGCCAAGCGTTGCGAGCTCGTCCGCTTTGCCCGGCGATTCCAGCGCCACGATCACGCCCATCTTGCCGGCGCCCTCGACGACGGCGCCGTGGACGTAGCTCGACACCACGCCCTGGCTGACTTCGAGCGACGCTGCGCGGCGCAGCGTCATGTTCTCGCCGATGGTGGCGATCGCGTCATTGATCGCAGTTTCGATCGTGACGTCGCCGACCTTGGCGGCCTTGATCTTCTCGACATCGGCGCCGACGTTGAATGCGACCTGGGCGATCATCTTGACGAGGCCCTGAAACTGGCCGTTGCGCGCGACGAAATCGGTCTCGGAATTGACCTCGACCACGACGCCCTTGTTGCCCTTGATGAGCGCACCGATCAGACCCTCGGCGGCGACGCGGCCCGACTTCTTGGCGGCCTTCGACAGGCCCTTCTTGCGCAGCCAATCCTGCGCCGCTTCCATGTTGCCGTCGTTTTCGGTCAGCGCGGCCTTGCAGTCCATCATGCCTGCGCCGGTCGACTCGCGCAGGTCCTTGACCATCGCAGCTGTGATCGTTGCCATCGTTCAAAATCCTTTTTGCCTGCCGGTTTGCCGCGGCGCGGCCAAATCGCCTCGCCGCGGTCCATCTCAGGAATTCGCGTCAACTGAAATGGTGGCCGGAGCTTGTCCGGCCAACCCATCGCTCTTTTTGACTATTCCGCTTCCGCGGTCAGCGCCTTGGCCTTGGCCACCCAGGCGTCCGCGCGGCTCGGCAGGCCGACTTCTTCGCCGATCTTGTGCGCAGTGTCGTGATCGAGCTCGGCCAACTGCCAGAAGTGGAAGATGCCGAGGTCGTTGAACTTCTTCTCGATCGCGCCCGACACGCCCGGGAGCTTCTTGAGGTCGTCGGAGGTGCCGCGCGGACCGGCGAGGCCCTGGAAGCCGCTCGTGGCGGCCGGCAGCTCTTCTGCGACCGGCCGAACCGAAGCGCCGACGTCGATGCCAGAATCGCCCTGGGCGCGCGAAATGCCGTCAATCGCAGCACGCGCGATCAGATCGCAATAGAGCGCAATAGCGCGGCCGGCGTCGTCATTTCCCGGCACCACATAGGTGATGCCCTTCGGATCCGAATTGGTGTCGACGATCGCCGCGACCGGGATGTTGAGCCGCTGGGCTTCCTGGATCGCGATGTCTTCCTTGTTGGTGTCGATCACGAAGATCAGGTCGGGCAGACCGCCCATGTCCTTGATGCCGCCGAGCGAGCGGTCGAGCTTGTCACGCTCGCGCTGAAGCGTCAGGCGCTCCTTCTTGGTGTAGGAGGAGGCATCGCCGCCGGCGAGCACGTCGTCGAGATGACGCAGGCGCTTGATCGAGCCCGAGATCGTCTTCCAGTTGGTCAGCGTGCCGCCGAGCCAGCGCGAATTGACGAAGTACTGAGCGCAGCGCTTGGCTGCGTCGGCAACGCCGTCCTGCGCCTGGCGCTTGGTGCCCACGAACAGGATGCGGCCGCCCTTGGCGACGGTGTCGCTGACCGCCTGCAAGGCGTTGTGCAGCAACGGCACGGTCTGCGCGAGGTCGACGATGTGGATGTTGTTGCGAGCGCCGAAAATGAACGGCGCCATTTTCGGATTCCAGCGGTGAGACTGGTGACCAAAGTGCACGCCGGCTTCGAGGAGCTGACGCATAGTGAAATCGGGTAGTGCCATCGTTCTAATTCTCCGGTTGGTTCCTCCGGAAGCGTGTGAGCAGGACAGAGCGTTGTCGCCCCGGCTGCCACCGGACGGCCTTGTGAGCCATGCTTCCGTGTGAGATGGCGCGGTGTATAGCGCGATTTCGACCAGAAGCAAGGAAATAAGGGCCTTTCGGGGCGGCTTTCGCCCGCGAGAGGCCTCCTTCCGTAAAGACCACGCTGCGGCCTAGCCCCTGCCTAGCATCTGGGCTGGTTCGGCGGGCACTTCTTTGCCGCCGGCGGCGGAGCCGGAGGACGCGGTGGGGGTGCTGCCGGGCGCGGCGGCGGCGGTGGCGCGACGGCCATCCGGGGCGGCGGAGGTGGCGCCGGCCGAGCGACCGGCGGCGGCGGCGCGGGTCGCGCCATTGGCGGCGGCGCCGGCCGAGCGACCGCGACGGGCGGAGCCGCCCGTGGCGGTGGCGGCGGCGCAATACGCGGCGGAGGCGGAGGCGCCGGCCGGGCCACGGCCTGAGGCCGCGGTGGTGGTGCCGACGGCCGGGCAGCCTGGGCGGGAGCAGCGGTCGGCTGATGCTGCGGCCGGATTGGCTCCCGCGCCGCCGAGGGCGGCGGCGTGACCGGTCGTCCAACTGGGCCAGGAGGCGGAGGCGTGCGGGCAGCCGGCGGCGAACCAGCCGGCTCGCGTGTCGCGGACTTGCCATGCTCCCCAGGCCCGGTCCCGGGCGGGCCCTGGGCCACCGGCGGCTTCGGCAGTTGGCCGGGGACAGCGGCCGGGTTTGTCGCCGTGGGCGCAGTCGCCGACGCGCCGGTCGGCGCACCGGGATGGGCTGGCGGCGTGGTGCCGGGAGCAGCAGTCGTCGGCGCTCCCGCAGGCCCTCCCGAATGGTTCGGCAGCGGCGCGCCGGGTGCAGTGGCCGTGGGCAACCCGGGTCTGCCGCCCGGCAGTGGCCCAACTCCCGCTTGCGGGACAGGTGGACCGCCATGGGTGCCGGGAACCGGCAGCGTGTTGGCTTGGGGCAGCTTGGCCGGTGGCGTTGCAGATGGAATGGCAGATGGAGTGGGAGATGGCGTACCGGTCGGCGCGACATTGGCGGGCGTCGCCGGAGGCGTTCCTGGCCTCGCCGTCGGCCGCATCGTCGCGCTCGGCGGCATCGGCGCCTTGCCCTGCTGAATCAGGGCGGCGCGCTGCACGACCGCCTGCGGCATGGCTGGACTAGCCGGATTGGTGCGCCCGGCAATGGTCGGCGTGAGATTGCCCGGTCCCGCTCCGGTACCCGCACCCGCCGCCGCCGGCGGTGCCGGCGGCTGGTTGATCACCGTGTTGATGACCGTCCTATTATGGATGTTCTGATAGATGATGTTGTTCGGCGGGGGTGCGACATAGAGCGGCGGCCTGACGAACACAGGAATCGGCACGAACATCGGCTGCGGCAGCACGAACAGGCCGATCACCGGCATCGGCGGCGACAGCACGACGAAATCCGGCGGCGGCGGCGGCAGATAGTAGACCGGCGGCGGCGGTGGCGGCGCGAAGCCAAAATCCGGATCGCTGAAATACAGCACAGGACGGTCGACATAGACCACCTCCTCCGGCGGCGGTGGCGGCACGTCGTAGTCGATCATCGCGAAGCTCGGCGGCGGCTCGGCCGGCGCGGTGAGAATCGCCAGGCGCCGGCGCGCATCTGCCGCATGCGGACCGCGCGAATAGCGACGCAGATACGACCAATAGGCTTCCGGCGTGTCGGTACGATAGGTTCGCCGCCAGGTGATGGCCTCACGGCGCGCCGCGACGATCGCCATCACGCGCTTCGACAGCGGGTCGCCGGGATAGGCGGTGAGAAACTCTTCATAGGCCGGCAGCGTGTCGCGCGTGAGCGCGGCGGCATAGGCATCCTGCACGCCGAGATCGCGGATCGGCTTGTTGCGGATCGCGGCGACCTGGTCGGGTGCGGCCTCAGGCGGCGGCGCGTCGGGCCCGCGCTCGAAGAACGAGAATTGGGCGGAAATCTTCTGCTCGTTCCAGGGCACTTGCGCGCCCTTGCTGGCCTCGTTGACGCGCAGGCGAACGCGGTCGAACACCTCGGGCAGCGGCAGGCCGCCGGTGCGGATCATCTCCGCCAGCGACTGTGCATAGATGCCGTAAGGTCCGGGCTCCTCGGGCGCCACCGTGCCGGGCGCGGCGTTGAACGCGATCAGCATGTTGGCCTCGGGCTCGACCAGCGCAAGTCCGCTCGCGATCTGCTGGCCGCCCTCCACGAAGGGCTGCGCCCGCGCGGCGTCGAGCACGACGATGTTGGCCTTGAGCGGAACGGAAGCCAGCTGGCGGAGATAGTCGCCGATGCGCAGGCCTTCGGTCGGAATGTCGGTGTCGCGGGTGATGTTGGAATCGACCGGGATGAAGTAGTTCTCACCCGCAAGCTGCACGCCATAGCCGGCGAGATAGACCATCGCGACGGTGCCCGGGCCTGAGGCCTGCGCCTTCTGGATGAAATCGCGAAAGCTCTTGCGCAGCGTGTCGCCGTCGAGGTCGCGGGCGCCGACGACGTCGAAGCCCGCCGCCTGCAGCGTCTGCGCGATCAGGCCGGCATCGTTTGCCGTCGTCGCCAGCGGCGACTTGGAATAGGCGCCGTTGCCGACCACGAGCGCGATACGCTTTTCCTGCTGCTGCGCACGCGCCGGATCCGGCGCGCCCGCGGCAAGGACCGCGATCGGCAGGAGAAGGCAAATGAAGGCTCTGAGCGTCCCACGCATGGCTTGCTTGCCCGTTTTTGTTGTTGAGGTGCCGCCACGCATCAGACGCGCGGCCAGCTGAATGGCACTTGAACGAAAGGCTTCCAAATAACGAAGGCTTGGATTGAGGCGGCGGCATGGCCACCCCGCTCCGGTGTCAGCTTCGCGTAAGTGACGCGGCGACGCACCGGCGCGAGGCGAAGTCAGCCGGTTCAGCCCTGCGCAATCAGGTCGACCGTTCCCGTCGTGAGCCGATAGATGCCGCCGACGACCTTCAGCTTGCCCTGCTCCACCGCCGCATTGAGGATCGGCGTTGCCGATTTCAGCTTCGCGACGTTGTCGATGACGTTCTGCCGGATCGCCTTGTCGAGGACGTCCCCACCCTGCTGCATCGCAGCCTTGGCGGCGGGCGCGATCGCATCGACCAGCGAGGGAATATGGCCCGGCGGCGGCTTGTTGTCCTTGATCGCCTTCAGCGTGGCATCGACCGCACCGCAAGCGTCATGGCCGAGCACGAGGATCAGCGGCGTATTCAGCACGGCCACCGCGTATTCCATGCTGGCGACGGTTTCGGTGCCGGCAAAATTTCCGGCGACGCGGCAAACGAACAGATCGCCGCGGCCGGTATCGAAGGCATATTCCGGCGCGATGCGCGAATCGGCACAGCTCAGCACGGCCGCGAACGGATTCTGTCCGCCGACCAGCGCCTCGCGCTCGTGCTTGAAATCGTGCCGCCGCGACACGCCGTCGACATAGCGCGCATTGCCTTCCGTCAGGCGCTTCAATGATGCGTCGGGCGACAGCACGTTCTGCGGCTTGGGCGGCGTTTTCGTCTCCTTGGCGAAGGTCCTGCCGGTCAGGGCGAGGCCGAGCGCGGAGGCGCCCAACAACATCGCGGACCGCCGCGACGGCGCGATCCTCTCATGTGGGGATTCATTGCACTTGTCGCACATGTCTCGTCCCTCCCCGGCGCGGTGTACCAACGGCCTCACGGCGATCATAGCCGCAACGCTGTGACGACACCACAAATGACGGTGCGGGCGGGACCGAATTCGCGCGGGGCTATTGCGCCAACCGAAGCTCTGCGATCGTCGTCCTGGCGGCCGGTTCATCCAAGGGCAGGAAATCCAGAGGTCCCTGATTCTTATAGCCGGACGTCATCGCAAGCGTGAGACCCCAGCCCAGCAGCCCGGTGCTCGCGTTCGCGATCATGGCGCTCTTGCGCTCACTGAAGCGCGCTACGAAGAACACGGTCTGGCCCGACTGAGCCGAGAAGTCCACGCGCGTGACGCCGAGCGCCGCTTCCTCTGCTACGAACTGGTGCTGGCCTGCCGGGCGATCGACATAGACATATGTCCCGGTCTTCAGGCCCTTGATCGGCGTACCGTCGAGGGAAAATTCCCAGTCCGGATCGCCGATGCCGCCGAATCCTTTCTCGCGAAACACGACGACGCGGGCCTGCCCGGCTTTCGGCGGACCCAGCTTTCGTACCGTCTCCGAATATCCGAGCCCGCTCCTCGCCGTCTCACAGCCGCACAGCAGTGCCGCAGCCACGAGCAATACCAGCCCACGCAATAGCATCACGCCCCCAGATTTTCCCCGAGCGCATGCTAATCAAAATCAGCGACAGGTTGCAACAGGGCCGCAGCATCACCCGCGCAAAAGATGCAGCCGCCTGCAACACGGTGCGTGTTGCTAGAGCTGCTGCACGTCGACGACGCCGGCGACCGCCTTGATGGCGCCGGCGATCTGCGGCGAGACCTTGAAGCGGCCGGGCAGCTTCATCTCGACCTCGGTCTCGAGGTCGAGCATCATGACCAGCGAGACCTCGCCGTCGCCGTTGGAGCGGGGCGCGGTGCCGGGACTGCCGACCTTCGGCACGGGCCCGTTCGAAGCGGCCATGTCGGGACCGGCGAGACGCTTGGCGATCGATTCCAGCGGCTTGGTGTCGCGCACGAAGATGCGCAGGCCCTTCTGGGTCTTGGCCGCGGCCTCGTCCAGCGGCTCGGCGTGGAGCACGCGCGCGCGGACGTCCTCGCCCTGGAGCTCGGCCCCGAGCTGGAGCAGCACCGCGGCGCCCGGCTCCAGCACGTCGCGATATTGCGCGAGGCCTTCGGAGAACAGCACCGCCTCGAAGTGACCCGTGGGATCAGAGAGCCCCATGATGCCCATCTTGTTGCCGGTCTTGGTGCGCCGCTCCATGCGCGACACCACGGTGGCCGCGACCTTGCCTGCCGTGGCGCCGGTCTTCACCGCGCGCGAGAACTCGGCCCAGGACTGTACGCGCAGCCGCTTCAGCACGGTGGCGTAATCGTCGAGCGGATGTCCCGACAGGAAGAAGCCGATCGCGTCATATTCACGGCGCAGCCGCTCGGCCGGCAACCAGGGCTCGATCTGCGGCAGCATGATGGTCGGCGCGTCGGCCGAGCTGCCGAACATGTCGTTCTGGCCAATGGTTGCAGCTTCGTTCGCCCGCTGGCACGCGGCGAGAATCGAGTCGGCGCCGGCGAAGACCCGCGCCCGGTTCGGCTCCAGCGTGTCGAAGGCGCCCGCGGCGGCGAGGCTTTCGATGATGCGCTTGTTGATCGCGCGCGGCGACACCCGCGCGGCAAAGTCGGCGAGCGAGGTGAACAAGCCGTTTTTGGTCCGCTCCGCGATGATCTGCTCGACGGCCGCAATGCCGACGCCCTTCAGCGCCGCGAGCGCGTAGTAGATGGTCTTGTCGCCGACCTCAAAAGTCGCGCCGGAGCGGTTGACGTTGGGCGGCTCGACCTTGATGCCGAGGCGCTGCGCCTCGGCGCGGAATTCGGAGAGCTTGTCGGTATTGTTGAGATCGAGCGTCATCGACGCCGCGATGAACTCCACCGGGTAATGCGCCTTCATGTAGGCGGTGTGGTAGGACACCAGCGCATAGGCGGCCGCGTGGCTCTTGTTGAAGCCGTAGTCGGCGAATTTCGCCAGCAGCTCGAAGATGGTATCGGCCTGCCCCTTCGGCACGCCGTTCTTCACTGCGCCGGCGACGAAGATCTCGCGCTGCTTCTCCATCTCGGCGCGGATCTTCTTGCCCATGGCGCGGCGCAGCAGGTCGGCGTCGCCGAGCGAATAGCCCGACATCACCTGCGCGATCTGCATCACCTGTTCCTGGTAGATGATGACGCCGAAGGTCTCCTTGAGAATCGGCTCCAGCACGGGGTGGAGATATTCCGGCTCCTCGTCGCCGTGCTTTCGCGCGCAATAGGTCGGGATGTTCGCCATCGGACCCGGTCGATAGAGCGCGACCAGCGCGATGATGTCCTCGAAACGGTCGGGGCGCATGTCGACCAGCGCGCGCCGCATGCCCTGGCTTTCAACCTGGAACACGCCGACCACCTCGCCGCGCGCCAGCATCTGGTAGCTTTCGGCATCGTCGATCGGCAGCGTCGCGAGGTCGACATGGATGTCGCGCGGCTTGAGCAGTTTGCACGCGACGTCGAGCACGGTCAGCGTCTTCAGGCCGAGGAAGTCGAATTTCACGAGGCCGGCCGGCTCGACCCATTTCATGTTGAACTGGGTCACCGGCATGTCGGATTTGGGATCGCGATACATCGGCACGAGTTCGCTCAGCGGCCGATCGCCGATCACGATGCCGGCGGCATGCGTCGAGGCGTGGCGGGTCAGGCCTTCGAGGCGCTGCGCGATGTCGAAGGCGCGCGCCACCACCGGGTCCTCGTCGCGGAATGCCTGGAGCTTCGGTTCGCTCTCGATCGCGGCGGCCAGTGTCACCGGCGCGGCCGGATTCTGCGGCACGAGTTTTGTGAGCTTGTCGACCTGGCCATAGGGCATCTGCAGCACGCGGCCGACGTCGCGCAGCACGCCGCGCGCCTGCAGCGTACCAAAGGTGATGATCTGCGCGACCTGGTCGCGGCCGTAGCGCTCCTGGACATACCTGATCACCTCGCCGCGGCGATCCTGGCAGAAGTCGATGTCGAAGTCCGGCATCGAGACGCGTTCCGGATTGAGGAAGCGCTCGAACAGCAGGCCGAACTTGATCGGGTCGAGGTCGGTGATGGTCAGCGCCCACGCAACCAGCGAGCCTGCGCCGGAGCCGCGGCCCGGCCCGACCGGGATGCCCTGCCCCTTCGCCCATTTGATGAAGTCGGAGACGATCAGGAAGTAGCCCGCGTATTTCATGCGCATGATGACGTCGAGCTCGAACGCAAGCCGCGCGTTGTAATCTTCTTCCGTCGTGCCTTGCGACAGCCCGTGCACGCGCAGGCGGTTGGCGAGCCCCTCCTCTGCCTGCCGCTTCAATTCGGCCGCCTCGACAGAGGCGGCATCGGAGCTTGCGGCAGCGCCGACCGTGAAGAACGGCAGGATCGGCTTGCGCGTCATCGGTCGGAACGAGCAGCGCTCGGCGATCTCCACCGTCGAGGCCAGCGCCTCCGGAGTGTCGGCGAACAGCACCGCCATCTCGGCGCGTGTCTTGAAGCGATGATCGGGCGTGAGCTGCTCGCGCTCGGTCTCCGCGATCAGCCGCCCGCCGGCGATGCAGAGCAGCGCGTCATGGGCTTCGTAATCGTCGCTCGCGGCGAAATACGGCTCGTTGGTCGCAACCAGCGGCAGGCCCTTGGTGTAGGCGATGTCGATCAGGCTGCTTTCGACCCGCCGCTCCTTCTCGGTGTTGTGGCGCTGCAATTCGATGTAGAGGCGGTCCCCGAACAGGCTGGCCAGACGCTCGCAGCGCGTCGCCGCGAGCTCGCTATAACCACCGGCAAGCGCCAGCGAGATCGGCCCGTCCGGACCGCCCGTCAGCGCGATCAGGCCTTCGGTCTCGCCTTCGAGCCAGTCGAACTTGATGTGGGGAGCATGAGTGTCGGGCGTCTCCATGAACGCGCGCGAGTTCAGCCGCATCAGGCTGCGATAGCCGCGCTCCTGCGCGGCCAGCAGCACCACGCGCGAGGGCAGCAGCACGTTGCGCGCAGTGGGATCCTGGTCGCCGAACTCGATCGCGATCTCGCAGCCCACGATCGGCTGGATACCGGAGCCCGCCATCTTGTCGGAGAACTCCAGCGCACCGAACATGTTGTCGGTGTCGGTCAGCGCCAGCGCCGGCTGATGGTCTTTCTTCGCTAGCTCGGCGAGCTTGGCGATCTTGATCGAGCCCTTGAGCAGCGAATAGGCCGAGTGAACGTGAAGGTGGACAAATCCGGCGCTCGGCATGGTCGCGTGACGGCCTCTTGCAGATGAGATGGAGCGGTCGCCGGCACCGGAGGCATCCTGCACTCGCCTGGCCGACTCGCCTCACAATGGTGGGGCGCCACGCTGCCAGAGTCCACGCCGGAGCGGCCGATCAGCCGCCTCGTCCTGCTTTTCCCCAACCTGGGCTCGCGCCTAGAGCTGCGGGAGCACCTGGGCCCAGATCGCGATCATCCCGACAAACAGCGCGATCGATGCTAGCGCGGCGGCTTCTTCGACGAAAATCCTGAACATGGCCTGCTCCATGGCGAGAACGTATGAAGAACATTGTTCTCATTTCGTTCTCAGGAGTCAAGCCATCTTCGCCGCCTCGAAACCGAATGGTTAACCCGCTGAACTTGAACAACAAAAAAGCCCCGGCCAATGGCCGGGGCTTTCGCCGACCGCTCGAAGTCGAGCGATCGATATCAGGCTTCTACTCAGTAGCGGCCGAGGCTCGGGCCGCCGAACTTGTAGTTCAGGCGGACGAGACCCATGTCGACGTCCTGACGGATGCGATCGGTCGAGGGCACCAGCGCGAACGTGACGTTCTTGTCCTGCAGGAAGATGTGGTTGTACTCGACGCCAACCGACCAGTTCGGGGCGAAACCGTACTCGAGGCCGGCACCGATCGTGCCACCCCAACGGGTCTGATCGTTCGAGGACAGCAGGGCGCCGCCCAAGGTCGAGACTTCATACTTGCTGCCGGCGACAGCCGCACCGCCCTTGGCGTAAACGAGGACGTTGTTCCAGGCGTAGCCGATCTGACCGGTGATCAGACCGAACGAGTCGATCTTGGAACGGTTGCGGGTCGCGAACAGCGCGCTGACGTTGTCGCCCGAGAAGTCAGCCCAGTTGCCCTGACCTTCGATGCCGAACACCCACTGGCCCGACTGCATGCGGTAGCCGATCTGACCGCCGACCGTGCCGCCGGTCGCATCGTGCGAACCCTCGCGGCCACCGCCGACGAGATCCCAGGTCGAGTGGGCGGAACCGCCGCCGCCGTTGACGCCGATGTAGAAGCCGCTCCAGTCGTAGATCGCGGCAACCATCGCCGGCGCCTTGGTGTAAGGCCGCGCAGCGAGGTCAGCAGCCACCGCCGGTGCAGCCGCGCCGAGCGCGACAAGGCTCACAGCAGCAAGCAACAGATTCTTGTTCATTTGATTCCCGTTCCAGTTTCGTCGTTAGGCCCCCGGGCCGTGGCGTCGTCATAACAGCGCTCGACGGAATTGCTGTAACCTCGACGCCACAGTCCGCGCCAAAGGATCGCGCTTCATTAATGAAGATTTACCAGCGCGCGCGGGAAGCCCTTTGGAACAAGGGTTTTCATGAGTTCCATCGTCGGCTACACGACATCTGCGACGCGTGCGCGTGACAACGTCGCGTGCACGTTCGCGTGATTGGAGAATTGAATGCGCAGACGAATTGCTCTCCCCATTGTCGCCACATTTTCGCTTGCCCTCGCCACATTTGGGTTCACCCTCAGTGCAAGCGTGCCTGCGCACGCGTTCGGGACCCACCATGCCTTCTGCCTGACCGGCGATGAATGGCCGGGGCTGAGCAATTGCACGTTCGATACTTACGCGCAGTGCCAGGCGAGTTCATCGGGCCGCGCCCTCACCTGCATCGCGAACCCGTATTTCGCAGGCCAGAGCGACGATCCCTATGCATATCAGAACAGGCCGCGCGCGCAGGTGCCCGGCTATTCACCCGGTTACTACGTGCCGCGTTGAGATGCGTCGCGCTCGTCTCGCGCTCCTCGCCATCGGCCTGCTCCTCGCGGGCGCGCCTGCGCACGCGCAGACCTACGATCCGAGCTATCCGGTCTGTATGCAGATCTACGGACCCGTCGGCTATTTCGATTGCCGCTACGCCTCGCTCGAGCAGTGCAGATTTTTGGCCGTCGGTCGGTCGGCGACGTGCGTGGCCAACCCGTATTTTGCGCAGAAGAAACCCCCTCGCCGCCCGCGGCGGGTCAACTAAATCGGGACGCTGATATGCGGCCTGCCCTGCGTTGAGATTGCAGTGTTGACGCCGACCGATCCGGGTTTAAGTACGACGGAGAAATCTTGCAGGGGTGGCGACGTTCGCTGGGCTGGTTCCCGTTGACGCCACCATTGCAGGACACATGACGACATCGCAGCCAGCGACATCACAGCAAGCGACCTCGCCGCGCGCGACCGCGGCATCCACGCCCCCTCATCTCGCCATCGTCCTGTTCTCGCTCGCGATGGGCGGCTTTGCGATCGGGACCACCGAATTCGCATCGATGAGCCTGTTGCCGTTTTTCGCCGCCGACCTCGGGGTCGACGAGCCGACCGCCGGACATGCGATCAGCGCCTACGCGCTCGGCGTCGTGCTGGGCGCGCCGCTGATCGCTGTGCTTGGCGCACGGTTGGCGCGGCGCGCGCAGCTGTTGATCCTGATGGCCGTGTTCGCGCTCGGCAATGCCCTCACCGCGCTGGCGCCCGGCTTTGGCTCAATGATCGCGGCGCGTTTTCTCTCGGGATTGCCGCATGGCGCCTATTTCGGCATCGCCGCGCTGGTCGCAGCCTCGCTGGTCCCTCAACATCGTCGCTCGCAGGCGATCGGCCAGGTGATGCTCGGCTTGACCGGCGCCACCATCATCGGTGTGCCGCTGGCCAATCTGATTGGGCAGGCGATCGGCTGGCGCGCGAGCTTCGGCCTCGTGTCGGTGCTGGCGTTGCTCACGGTGCTGCTGTGCGCCTTGTTCGCGCCGCGCGACAAGGCTGGCCGGTCCGATCCGCTGCGAGAGCTCGGCGCGCTGCGAAGCGGCCGCGTCTGGATCACGCTGGCAATCGGCGCCATCGGCTTCGGCGGCATGTTCGCCGTCTACACTTATCTCGCGACGACGCTGATCGAGGTGACCAAGGTCAGCCCCGCGCTCATACCAGTTTTTCTGGCCGTGTTTGGCATCGGCGCGACGCTCGGCAATCTGTTCGTGCCGCGCTTTGCCGACCGCGCGCTGATGCCGACGGCGGGAGGCATCCTGCTGTTCTCAGCGGTCGCCCTCTCAGTGTTTCCGCTCGCCGCCGGCAATCCCTGGGCGCTGGCGGCAGACGTCTTCGCCATCGGCGCCGGCGTCTCGCTCGGAGCCATCCTCCAGACGCGGCTGATGGACGTCGCCGGCGACGCGCAGGCGCTCGCCGCCGCACTCAACCATTCGGCGTTCAACACCGCCAATGCGCTCGGCCCGTTCCTCGGCGGCATCGCCATTCGCGAGGGGCTGGGCTGGACCTCCACGGGCCCCGTTGGCGCCGCGCTGGCGGTTCTGGGTTTCCTGATCTGGATCGTCGCCTATCGCGACGCCAGATCTGTTCCGGTCGATATCAGCTCAGGAAGCAAGACCGCCCCATCGGAGAATCCTCCGGCGAGACGTGCACCGCCGCTGGCGCCGGATGATCGAAGCCGTTCGGATGCTGCCCGAGATCCGGTGGCTTGAGGAGGCCTCCTTATCCAGCCATCGTCACGATCAACGGTCCGCTTCGCGTGGCGATCACCGTGTGCTCGTATTGAACGGTCGGCGCCTCGGGGCTGCTGTAGAGCGTCCACGGATCGTCGCCATCCTGTGCCCATTCGGCGCCAAGAGACAGGAACGGCTCGACGGTGAACACCAGGCCTTCGCTCATGACGCGGCGTTCGGAGCGGTCGGGCCACGTTGCGATCTCCGTCGGCTCCTCGTGGAGCGACAGGCCGACGCCGTGGCTGGCAAGGTTCCTGACCAGGCTGTAGCCGTTCTTCCGCGCAAAAGTCCCGATGGCTTGACCGATACCGGCAATCGGTTTGCCGGCTCCAACCTGCTGCAGGCCGGTCCACATCGCGCGCCGGCCATCTCTGCAAAGACGTTCGACCGCTCGGGTTGCGGGCGGAACGGCGAACGACGCTCCCGTATCCGCAAAGAAGCCGTTCTTCTCGGCTGACACGTCGATGTTCACGAGGTCCCCACGCGCGATCCGCCGATCGCCCGGGATGCCATGAGCGATCTCCTCGTTCACGCTGATGCAGGTCGCGCCCGGAAAGTCGTAGGCCAGCTCCGGAGCCGAACGTGCGCCGGCAGCCTCCAGCAGGGTTCGCCCGATCCGGTCGAGCTCGGAGGTGGTCATGCCCGGCTCGAGCGCCTTCCCCATTGCCTCCAGGATATTGGCGACGATGCGCCCGATCTCTTTCAGGCGCGCGAGGTCCTCGTCATCCGAGATTGTCATGTCATGCTCTTCCGAAAGCCGGGACATAGCTCTTGTTACGGCGGCTTGCAAACGGAAGAGATCGTTTCCAAGCCGCGTTCAGATCTCGTCGAGCAAGCTGCGGACCTTGGCGGCGAGGTCTTCGATAGCGAAGGGTTTCGGAAGCAGATGCCTGCCTGCATCGAGCACGCCATTGTGAACGATTGCGTTACGCGTGTAGCCGGTGGTGAACAGCACCTTCAGAGCCGGGTATCGTTTCGAGAGCTCGGCCGCAAGCTCGGCGCCGGTCATGTCGGGCATGACGACGTCCGTGAACAGCAGATCCGGAACGAAACCATTTTCGATTGTCCTGATCGCCTCTTTGGCACTGCCTGCCTCGATGACGGTGTAGCCGAGTTCGCGCAGGCTTTCGGACGACATGCTGCGGACTCGCTCGTCGTCTTCCACGACGAGAATGGTTTCGTTCTGATGGCTTGCACCGGCGGGTATCGCTTCCTGCGACAGATCTGAGCCCGCCTCCTCGCCGGCGAAGCGTGGAAGGTAGATCTTCACGGTCGTGCCAACGTCGACTTCCGAGTCAATTTTGACATGGCCGCCCGACTGCCGCACGAAACCATAGACTTGGCTAAGGCCGAGGCCGGTGCCCTTGCCCACGACCTTGGTCGTGAAAAACGGATCGAACACCTTGCCCAGCACATCGGCCGGAATTCCCGTGCCGTTGTCCGTCACGGCCACGAGAACGTACTGCCCGGGTGCGAGTGCGTACTCGCGAGCATATTTCCGGTCGATCGAGGCGTTGCTGGTTTCTATCGTCAGCCTGCCGCCCTTTGGCATGGCATCGCGCGCATTGACCGCGAGATTGATCATGGCGCTTTCAAGCTGGGCCGGGTCTGCCTTGACCCGCCAAAGGCCATCCGCCAGCACCGTTTCGAGGCGGATCAGCTCGCCAAGTGACCGCTCGAGCAGCTCGCTCATCCCGCCGACCATCTTGTTGATGTCCACGACCTCAGGCGCGAGCGGCTGTTGGCGCGAGAACGCGAGCAGCCTCTGCGTCAACGTGGCTGCGCGATTTGCACCGTCGATGGCGCCCTCGATGAAGCGGTCTATGCTGACCTCTCCCCTGCCGAGCCGCCGCTTGGCAAGATTCAGGCTGCCGAGAATCACGGCCAGCATATTGTTGAAGTCGTGGGCAATACCCCCGGTCAATTGCCCGACGGCTTCCATCTTCTGGGATTGCCGCAGTTGCTCTTCGGCTTTCATGCGCTCGGCAATTTCGTCGGCAACACGTTGCTCCAATCCGGCATTGAGCGCTTCGAGCCGGGTCAAGAGCTGGGCGTTGTCGATAGCGGTGGCAGCATGGCCGGCAATCCCAAGCAAGGCGGCCTCATGCTCTGCCTGGAATTTACCGGTCTCGGCGTGACCGAAGAAAAGTCCGCCGAGGACTTCGCCGGTTCGCGAGGTCACGGGGACCGCCAGGTAGGATCGGACCGGAAGATGACCCTCCGGCATGCCTTTCCGTGGCGCGTTTTTGCCGTAGCGCGGGTCCTGCAGGATGTCGTCGGACCTCATCGCACCCGTGCCCTTGAACGTCGGCTCGAACACGGCGGTGTTGCGTGGCATCGGGAAGTTCTCGAAAGCGGACCGCGGCACACCGGACAGCGAATACAGCATGTAGCTGCCGCCATCCGGCGCAACGACATTGTAGAAGAAGGCCCCGAACTGAGCGCCAGTCAGCTCGACGCCGGCATCCGTGACGATCTGGACGATCTTCTCGAGATCGCGCTCGCGAGACACCGAGGCCCCGGTATCATTCAGTAGTCTGAGATGACGCTCGGTTTTCTTTTGCGCGGTGATATCCAGAACCGTTCCGATGAACCGAACAGCCTGGCCGTTGACGAAGATGGCTTGACCGGTCGCGGCGATCCAGCGCTCGACCCCATCCTCGATGCCGATGGTTCGGTATTCCATATTGTAGCTTGTCGGCGCGTGCGGCGTCAGGGCTGCGGACACGGCCTCGTGGGCGCGCTGCCTGTCCTCGGGATGAAGGCCCTTCAGGAACGACCCTTCATAGCTGACTTCGGCATCGGCCGGTAAACCGAACACCTCCCTGCAGCGGCTATCCCATCGAAGGACGTTGTTGACCGGGTCGTAGTCCCAGGTGCCGATACCGGCCGCCTTGTTGGCAAGCGTCAGGCGTTCGGCGGACTCCCGCGCCGCCTGTTCCGATCGGACGCGCTCGATGTGGGCCCACGATCGCTCGGTCACTTCGGTGAGCAAGGCGAGTTCGCGCGGCGTCCACTGGTGCGGGCCGCGGTGATGAATCGCCATCAGGGCGGTCAGTCGCCCTTCTTTCACCAAGGGCATGCAGATCGTCGAACCGATCCCGATGTTCTGGAAAGTGGCGGCTTCGTCCGGCGCAATCTCCCTTAAATTGTCATTGATGATGAGCGGCCTGCCCGCGCCCAACTCTCGCACCGCCTTCTTGCCGAAGTCGGCCAGACTGTAGTGCCCGATGATATGCATTGCGCCGGGCGCGGCCCAATCGCCGCGTATCGTGAAGCCGTCCTGGTCCGGGTCCATGTCGGCATAGGCGCAGTTCGAGACGCCGAGATGCTCGCCGACCATTTTGGTCGTGACCGCCATCACGCCGTCCGCATCGCGAGTCCTGGCCGTCTCCTTGTTGAGTGCGTCCAGGAAAAGCAGACGGGCTTCGTTCTCCCGCACGGCCGTCTCCGCACGACGACGCTCGACGGCCGTGCGCGTCCGCTCGGCAACATCGCGGATGAGCTCCAGCTCTTCGGGGCTCCATTCGCGCGGCCCGGCATTGTTCAAATACAGCAGCGCCACGACCCCGTCGGGCTCCGAGATCGGCATGTTGACGAGCGCACGCGCAGAGATCGCCTCCAGCGCCTCGGCACGATCGCCGACACGAGGATCTTTTTCCGCATCGGCACAGATGACGGTCTCGCCCCGCTTGAGATCTTCGATGTAGCTGCCATAGTCGCGGAAGCGCAGCACGCCTGCGAGGCTCAGGATGCCCGGTGCGTTCCAGTCGCGGACAATGGTGATGGTCTCGGCTGAGGTGTCGACCGTGCCATAGCCCGCCCTGCTGACGTTCAGGCTGCGGCCAAGTAGCTCTGCCGCAGCATAGGCGAGATCGTCGGGATTGCTGATCTCCCGGATGTAGTCGCCGAGTGTGGCTAAGACGGAATTGCGATCGGCCGAGCGGACCCCGGTCGCTGTCGTCATTGGTCTTCCCCTGCCACTTTCCTGGCTCCACGATGGACCAGCTGTTTGATCGTCCCGCTGCTGTTAGCTTCGACCACAGGTAGCCCGCCTGAACTTCGAGTGATGCAGACGGTCGCGCAAATTGTCTGCGCGATAACCGCATGATGGCATTTAGGTTCCCGCCATCGCCGCCCCCTTGGAGATGCCGTTCTGCCTGCTCCCACCTGGCGGTCCGATTGCCAATCCAGACGTCGCGGACAGGCACGCGGACACGCCACCGCAAGTTGTGGCTGCGCGGATCGTCGTGTAGCATCAGTGTCTGCCTTTCACCGCGCGTGGTCCCCGTCGTTTCATGCTCGCCCGTCGTCTGCTTGTCCTGGCCTCGCTGTTGCTTCCCGGCGCATTGCATGCCGAAGGGACGCCGGCCGAGAAGACTGGATTTGCGTCCAGGCTGACGATCTATCTTGCCAAGGGACCACCCGACGCATGCGGACCGGGCTGCGACCGCTGGATCGCCATCGAGGGCGATATCGACCAGGACGCTGCGCCGCGCATTCGCCGCTTCCTCACCGGCGTCAAGGACACGCAGCGTCCGATCTACCTCTATTCACCCGGCGGAAACGTGGAGCAGTCCTATGTCATCGGGCGGTTGTTGCGCAGCCGCAAGGCGATCGCCCGGGTTGGCCGGAGCATCGCGACGGCGTGCGCCGCAGGCACGCAGGTGGACGCCGCGTGCCTGAAGATCAAGAACGCGGGCGGCGAGGTGGAAGCCGAACTCACCACCTACCATGCGATGTGCAACTCGGCCTGCGGTTACCTGTTGCTCGGGGCGACGTCGCGTGAGGTTGCCCCCGACGCCGCGCTGGCGGTCCATAATTCCAGGCTGGTCCTTGCCTTTCACGGGCATCCGCCTCCGGCGGCGGTCGCGGAATACAGACAGCGCCGGATGGCGAGGGCCGATCGCGATCGCGCTGCATTCATCGCGGCGATGGGGATCAGCCGCGAGCTTGATGATCTGATCCGGACGGTGAAGTTCGAAAACCTGCACGTGCTGACGCGCGCCGAGCTCTATCGATTCGACATCGACACGCGTTCGCTTGCCGAAACGGCGTGGAAGCTGGAAAAGGAAGCGCGCCCCTTCGTCCGCAAGTTCGCGATGCTGAAGAAGGAGAACGGCGCGTTGTTCCGGCCCATGGAATGGCGTCTGTCCTGCGAAAGCGGGAAACGCGTGCCGCTGACATTCGCGGGCGAGATCGACGAGACAGCCGTCGGCAAAAGCACCATCCTGGTGACGGCGGACGCCGACACGGACAAGACGGCCGGAGGGTCTGCGTTGCGGGCCGGAAAATATGAGGTCTGGCGCGGCAGCATCGATCCCGACATGGTCAAGGCGATACTGGCGTCCCGCTCCCTGCATGTCCGCGAAACCACGCTGTTACCCGACGACAAGGCGGACATCACGAGATTCGACATCGACTTGAGCGGCCTGACGTCAGTGTGGCCGCAGCTTGCGGCGTCATGCGCGGCGGCGACGCCGGCTCCGAAGAGCCCGTGGCCGGCCCTTCCGCGGCCGAACGCCGGCGTAACGCTCCCGGCAGCCCCGTCGCCGTAAGTTCAACGAGGCAAAACTCGAACACCGCGCCGAAGGGGCTCAGCTCTGCCAGGGCGTGTTGCGAATGCGCGTGCACGCGTTCGGCTTGTGAAATGTGGGATCGTGATCTTCGATGTAATCGAAATTGACCGTGCCGAATGTGGTCTGCGGCTTCTTCAAGGCCGAGCAGGTTTGTATCTGAAGGAACTCGTTCTTGAAATCACCGCGGGGAAATGCAGTGGTCACCTGGTCGCGCTGCTCTGGCGTGTACTCATCATAGCCAATCCCCACGACGTCGACCAAAACGCCCGCATTCGTGAGAGCGATTTCCGGGCGCATGTATTGTGGAATTCCAGGTGTCGTATGTAACGCGATCGCCTCCCAAACCAGATCGGCTTTTGGCTCGTCGATGCCGTGCCCCCTCAGAAATTCGCGGGCGGCATCGGCGCCATCAACTTCAAACCGCTTGGTCTGCGTGTGGTAATGGTCGACGAGTCCGAGATCGTGGAACAGCGCCGCGATGTAGAGCAGCTCGGAATCGAATTTTAGATTTTGCCGATGTCCCTTGATCGCGCCGAACACAAAGACGCGGACCGAGTGGTTGAACAGCATGTCGTTTTCGTACTGGCGCACCAGCTCGGCGGCCTCCCGTGCGATCTTGCTGTCGGGAATCTTCACGCCGGAAATTGCGATGGTCATATCAAGCTCCTGCCTTGCATCGCTGAGATCTCAAGACATGCCGTCGCAGTCGAAGGCATGTGTCCACCCTCTTGCCCTCCGGCACCGCGGTCAGGCTGCCATCTCCTCCTTCGCGGCCTGCGGCGTATTTCGGAAGCTGATTGCCATGCGATTGTAGGCGTTCATCAGGCCGATCGCGATGGTGAGATCGACGAGCTCGCGCTCCTCGAAGACGGCGCGGGCAGCCTCGTAAGCTTGATCCGGGATGCCGGTTTCGGCCACGCGGGTCACCGTTTCGGCCCATGCAAGGGCGGCACGCTCCCGCTCGTCGAACAGATGCCCGCCTTCCGCCCAGGCCTGCACCAGCGCGATCTTTTCGATCTTCTGTCCGCTCTTCAGCAGATCGCGCGTGTGCATGTCGAGGCAGTAGGCGCAATTGTTGATCTGCGAAATGCGCAGATAGACCAGAGTGACGAGCGTTGCAGGAAGATTGCTCTGCATGACATAGCCGTAAACGCCGCCGAGCGCTTTCATGCCTGCGGGTGCGATGCGGTCGTAATCGAGACGCTTAGCCATTTTCATACTCCATGATCGGTTCTGTTCGGCGGGTGTCGCCGGGTACTTTCCTTGTTCGATAAATGCCCCCGCGCTGGTCCACAAAAAAGCACCAAGAATGGACAAAACTCGTGTACCACGGAGGCATGGTCAGACCGCTGCGGCTGGAGCTCGATCGATCTGCGAAGACGCCATTGGCGGAACAGATTCGCAGAGGTATCGGAGCTGCCATCGAGAGCGGCGTGCTCGCGCCGGGAGCTCGTCTGCCGTCCTGGCAGGATTTGGCGGCTCAGCTGGGTGTCGCGCGCGGCACCGTGCGATCGGCTTACGAAAAACTCTCATCCGCGCAACTGATCGTCGCGTCGCGCGCGACCGGAACGCACGTCGCGGATCGACCCGCCTTTCCCCCTCGGCAGGAAGCAGCTCCCCACCCCGGCTCGTTCATGGAGATGTACCAGGAGCTCACTGCGGGACCGGCCGTTTTCCAGATGGGTGTGCCCGCTCACGAGACCTTTCCTGCCAAGCTGTTCGCGAGGATGCGCACACGGGCGGTGCGCGCGGAAACCAGCGCACCGGCCATCTACAGGGATCCGCGCGGCGAGCTGGAATTGAGGCGCGACATTGCGGCGTATCTCGCGCTGGCGCGGGGGATCGAATGTGCACCGTCGCAGATCATTATCACCGGCGGCTTCAGCAGCGGGCTCGGACTGGCACTCCGAGTTCTCGGCCTTGAGCTAAAGAAGGTCTGGATGGAGGACCCGGGCTTCCCCTTCACGAGACACGGCCTTGAGCTTGCAAGGTTGTCGATCACGCCGATCCCGGTCGACGCGGACGGCATTGACGTGGGGTACGGCCTGAAACACGCTCCTGATGCTGCATTGGTCGTCGTGACCCCGGGACAGCAGGCACCGCTTGGCTCCACCTTGTCGCTGGCACGACGTTCGCGTCTTCTCGACTGGGCAGCCCGGGAACGGGTGTGGGTGATCGAGGACGCTATCTGAGCGAGCTTCAGCTGAGGGGGCGGGCCACACCGGCGCTCGCCTCTCTCGATCGTTTCGGGCGCGTTATTCACATCGGGTCTTTCAGCAAGACCCTGACTCCTGCCTTGCGGCTGGGCTTCGTCGTTGCACCCGCCTCGCTGGCTTCCCATTTTGCCGAGGTTGCGGCATGCCTCGCTCCGGCGCCCGGGCCGTCCGTACAGATCGCAACCGCCGAATTCATCCGCGACGGCCACTATCTACGGCATCTTCGACGCACGAAGCGGGCCTATGCCGCGCAAGGCGATGCGCTGCTGAAATGCCTCAAGGCGCGCGCCAAGGACGTTGCGATCGCCGGATTGGCCGCGGTCCTGAGACTGCCGGACGGAACCTCCGACGTCGCGATCGCGCGGGAAGCGGCATCGTTTGGATTGGCGCCCACGCCCCTGTCGCTATGGCATGCATCCGCGGCTTCGGTGCGATCCGGCCTGTTGCTGGGCGTCGCCACATCTCCCCACAAGAGGATCGAGGCATCCTGCGACCGGCTGCTTCAGGTCATCGACCGTCATACGTGACGAGCTTGGGCCTTATGCTTCCGCAACTACACCGGCGTGTAGATCACGAGCTTCAGCGCCGGATCGTCGTTGGCCTGAAAGCTCGTGTGCTCGAACCGGAGCACGCCCTTGGTCGGATGGTTCATGACCTTGAGGCCCGCGGCAGTGCTGCGGATCTCGTGCGCTTCCCACCATTTGACGAATTCCGGACTGCCCTGGCGCAGCCGCGTCAGCAATTCCGTAAAGGCAGGATCGCCGGCCCAGACGTCGTGAGTGGCGCGAAACATCGCAACCATGCTCTTCGCGACAGCGCTCCAGCCGGCACCGTAGAACTTTCGCGTCTGCTTGTTCGTCAGCACCAGCAGCAGCGTGTTGCGGTCCTGTTCGGGCAATTGTCCGAACCCGAAGATCTCCTCGGCCGCCGCGTTCCAGGCCAGCACGTCCCAGCGCCGCCCCGTGATGTAGGCCGGCTGCTTCAGGCTTTCGATCATCCGCCGTATGGGCGGCGGCACGATCTCGCGCGTGAACGCGCGCCTGTCGCCGTCGCGGGCCAGTGCCTTGAGATGGGCGTGCTCGGTCTTGCTGAGGCGTAGCGCACGCGCCAGCGCGTCGATCGTGGTGACCGAGGGGCTGACGGTGCGGCCTTGCTCGAGGCGGATGTACCAATCGACGCCGATGCCGGCGAGCTGCGCCACCTCTTCGCGGCGCAGGCCCGCGGTGCGGCGCCGCCGGCCGGCAGGAAGCCCGACCGTCTTCGGCGACAGCTTTTCGCGGCGGGACCTGAGAAAGTCGCCGAATTCGACGCGGCGTGGGTCGGCCATGGTGACGTGCCTCGATGATGGAGGGCCTTGGGAATACTAGGATAATACCAGGCCTTCCTGGGCCTGGGAAGGCGGTGCATATGAGCATCACCCGAATATGAGGTGACCACCATGAAAGCCGCCGTACTCAAATCCCTGGGATCTCCGCTCGTGATCGAGAATACACCCGAACCAGTGCTCGGCACGGGCGAGGTCATCGTGGACGTCATCGCAACGCGGGTGCTGTCCTACATGAACGAGGTCTTCAGCGGCGAGCGGAACTATGCGCTCGAGCTGCCGATCATCCCGGGACCTGGCGGCATCGGCCGGGTCCGCGCCATCGGCCCGGACGCGACGAAGCTCAGCGTTGGCGATTGGGTGTTCTGCGACCCGACGGTGCGCTCGCGCGACGACGCCGCAGCGCCCGACATTGCCCTGCAAGGACTCACCGCCCCCGGTGCCGGCGCCATGCGCCTGCAACGGCATTTTCGCCACGGTTCGTTCGCCGAGCAGATGCGAGTGCCGACGGAGAACGTAAAGCCCCTAGGCCAAATCACGTCTGACGAAGCCACGCGATGGTGCGCGCTGGGGACGCTGCTGGTGCCCTATGGCGGTTTCCTCGCCGCCAACCTTCAGCCCGGCGAGACCGTGCTGGTGAGCGGGGCCACCGGCAATTTCGGCAGCGCAGCCGTCTCGGTCGCGCTCGCGATGGGCGCGGCCTGCGTGGTCGCGCCCGGCCGCAACGACAATATCCTGGCCGACCTCGTCCGCCGCTTCGGCGACCGCGTCAAGCCGGTCAGGCTCTCCGGCAACGAGGATGACGACCGCGAGCGCATGAAGCGCGCGGCGCGAGGGCCCATCGACTGCGTGCTCGACATCATGCCGCCATCGGTAAGCACGAATGTGGTGCGCGCGGCGATCATGACGGTGCGTCCTTACGGCCGTGTCGTGCTGATGGGCGGCGTCGGCATGGCCGGCGGCGCCGGCCTTGAGCTGCCCTACCCCTGGATCATGCGCAACTGCATCAGCATCCACGGCGTCTGGATGTACCCGCCGGATGCGGCAGGCCGCCTGATCGCGCTCGTGCGCGCGGGACTGCTCAGGCTGGAGGAGTACGAGGCCACCGCCTTCGATCTCGACCACGCCAACGAGGCCGTGGAACACGCCGCAGCCAATGGCGGACCGTTCAAATTGACGGTGATCCGGCCTTGAGCGCCCCGGGCGTGCTGTCGACCATTTTTTTCGTCAGTCCGGCCAAGCACTTGGCTACTGTGCATGGGGTTGTTTTCGAGGGTTTTTACTCGAGCTCGACCACCTGGCCGTTCGACAGCGACACGCGGCGGTCCATGCGACCGGCGAGCTCCATGTTGTGGGTCGCGATCAGCATGGAGACCTTGGTCGCCTTGACGAGCTGCATCAGAGCCTGGAAAACGTGGTCGGCGGTGTGCGGATCGAGATTGCCGGTCGGCTCGTCCGCAAACAGCACCCGCGGAGCATTGGCCACAGCGCGCGCGATCGCAACGCGCTGCTGCTCGCCGCCCGACAGCTCGGACGGACGGTGCGTGATGCGCTCGCCGAGGCCGAGATAGCCGAGGATCTCCTTGGCGCGCTTGACGCTCTCGGATTTCTTGAGGCCGCGGATCATCTGCGGCATCATTACGTTCTCCAGCGCCGAGAACTCCGGCAGCAGCCGGTGCGACTGGTAGACGAAGCCGATGTCGGTGCGGCGAAGCTGGGTGCGCTCGATGTCGGGCAGTTGCGAGGTCGGCGCGCCGTTGACGTAGACCTCGCCGGAATCGGGCGCTTCCAACAGCCCCGCAATGTGCAGCAGCGTCGACTTGCCCGAGCCGGACGGCGCCACCAGCGCTACGGACTGGCCCGCCCACAGTGCGAGCTTGGCGCCGTCGAGGATCGTCAGCGGCACCTCGCCCTGCAAGTACTGCCGCTTTATCTCGTGGAGATAAATGACCGGTACATCTTCCGCCCCCTGGCTCTCCATCAGCCCCTCACTCGTACCGCAGCGCTTCGACGGGATCGAGGCGCGCAGCGCGCCAGGATGGATACAGCGTCGCCAGGAACGACAGCGTCAGCGCCATGATGACGACGGCCGAGGTCTCGCCGACGTCGATCTCGGCGGGCAGCTTCGACAGGAAATAAAGCTCTGGCGAAAACAGCTCGGTGCTGGTCAGCCAGGACAGGAATTGCCGGATCGACTCGATGTTGAGGCAGATCACCAGCCCGACAATGAAGCCGACCATCGTGCCGACCACGCCGATCGAGGCGCCCGTGATCAGGAAGATGCGCATGATCGAGCCTTGCGAGGCCCCCATGGTCCGCAGGATCGCGATGTCACTGCCCTTGTCCTTCACCAGCATGATCAGGCCGGACACGATGTTGAGCGCGGCGACCAGCACGATCATGGTGAGGATCAGGAACATCACGTTGCGCTCGACCTGGAGCGCGTTGAAGAAGGTCGAGTTGCGCTGGCGCCAATCGACCAGGAACACCGGCCGCCCCGCCGCCTCCGTCACGGCCTGGCGGAACGCGACGATCTGATCCGGATTGGTGGTGAAGACCTCGATCGAGGTGACGTCGTTGCTGCGGTTGAAATAGGCCTGCGCCTCCGCGAGCGGCATGAACACGAAGCCGAGATCATACTCCGACATGCCGATCTCGAACACCGCGGCGATCTTGTACGGCTTGATGCGCGGTGTCGTGCCCATCGGGGTGACCGCGCCCTTCGGCGCCACCAGCGTGATACTGTCGCCGGCGTGCAGCGACAGCTGGTCAGCGAGGCGCCGGCCGATCGCGACCCCCTGCCCGTCGTCAAAGCCCTCGAGCGAGCCCTGCTTGATGTTCTTGGCGATCGAGGTGAGGTTGTTGAGGTCGTCGGAGCGGATGCCGCGCACCAGGACGCCGGAGGCGTTCCAGGGCGATGACGCCAGCGCCTGGCCATCCACCACGGGCGCTGCGAGCCGGATGCCCTGGACCTGGCTGAGGCGGTCGGCGACGTCCTTCCAGTCGGTCAGCGGCGATTCCAGCGGCTGGACCAGGATGTGGCCGTTGAGCCCGAGGATCTTGTCGAGCAGCTCCTTGCGGAAGCCGTTCATGACGGCCATGACGATAATCAGCGTCGCCACGCCCAGCATGATGCCGAGGAAGGAGAACCCGGCGATGACCGAGATGAATCCCTCCTTTCGGCGCGCCCGCAAGTAACGCGCCGACAGCATCCACTCGAATGGCGCAAAAGGCGCGGTTTGAACGGTTTCGGTCATGGTCTCATCCATCACTCGATAGTCCCATGATTCGGGGTCAAATGTGGCCGGATTGGCGGCCGCGATCTCGGGCGATGAACAATATTCAGCCGACCAGCCTTATCAGCCCACAAGTCTTGCGACCGCGTCCGCAGGCGACATGGTCTCGCGGGCGCCGTCACTTCGCCGCTTGAGCTCGACCTTGCCGTCGGCGAGCCCTTTCGGCCCGATCATGATCTGCCAGGGGATCCCGATCAGGTCGGCGGCGGCGAATTTGGCTCCGGCCCGCTGGTCGGTGTCGTCGTAGAGCACGTCGACGCCCTTGGCGGACAGCTCCGCATAGATCTTCTCGCAGGCCGCATCGACCGCGGCATCGCCCTGCTTGAGGTTGAGAATCGACACCCGGAACGGGGCAACGGCCTCCGGCCATTTGATGCCGGCATCGTCATGGCAGGCCTCAATGATGGCGCCGAGCAGGCGCGAGACGCCGACGCCGTAGGAGCCGCCGTGGATCGGCACGTCGACACCGTCGGGGCCCGCCACCAGCGCCTTCATCGCCTCGGAATACTTCGTGCCGAAATAGAAGATCTGCCCGACCTCGATACCGCGGGTGTTCACCCGCTTGTCCGCGGGCACTTCCTGCTCGAAGCGCGCGGCGTCGTGAACGTCTTCCGTCGCCGCATAGACCGAGGTCCATTGCTTGATGATCGGCGTCAAATCGCTCTCATAGTCGACGTCCTCGCCCGGCACCGGCAGGTCCAGCACGTCGCGATTGATGAACACGCCGGATTCGCCGGTCTCGGCGAGCACGATGAACTCGTGGCTGAGGTCGCCGCCGATCGGGCCGGTCTCGGCGCGCATCGGGATCGCCTTCAGCCCCATCCGCGCGAAGGTGCGCAAATACGCAACGAACATCTTGTTGTAGGCGACGCGCGCCGCCGCCTCGTTGAGGTCGAACGAATAGGCGTCCTTCATCAGGAACTCGCGGCCGCGCATCACGCCGAAGCGCGGACGCTGCTCGTCGCGGAATTTCCATTGAATATGATAGAGATTCAGCGGCAGGCTCTTGTAGGACTTCACATAGGCGCGGAAGATCTCGGTGATCATTTCCTCGTTGGTCGGCCCGTACAGCAGCTCACGCTTGTGGCGGTCCGCGATGCGCAGCATCTCGGGGCCATAGGCATCGTAGCGGCCACTCTCGCGCCAGAGATCGGCAAGCTGAAGCGTCGGCATCAACAGTTCCAGCGCGCCGGAGCGGTCCTGCTCCTCGCGCACGATCTGCTCGATCTTCTTCAAGACGCGGAAGCCGAGCGGCAGCCAGGCATAGATGCCGGCGGCCTCCTGCCGGATCATGCCGGCACGCAGCATCAGCCGATGCGAGACGATCTCCGCCTCTTTCGGATTTTCCTTCAGGATGGGCAGAAAGAACCGCGACAACCGCATGGCAATACTCGAGGAATCAGTGATGGCTTGCAGTGAAACCGGATTGGGAGCCAAAACACAAGACCGGGAATGAGGAAAACCCGCTAACACAGCGGAATTCCTGTCATTTTTCCGTCGACTTCACCTTCGACGCGAGGTGCCGAAGAGCCGGGTTCAGGGCGCCGCCACCTCGAACTCGTCCTCCAGCGTGATCTTCTCGAAATCGGTCACCAGCGCGTCGATCCGCACATGCCAACGGCCGGCAAAGGGCAGCTCGACCTTGCGCACGTGCCAGTAGCGGTCCGGCCCGAGCGAGGCGTTCCGCTCCATCGGCTCGATGCCGCGTTCGGGCAGGCTCAGCGTCAGCGTCACCTCCTTGGCCTCGAGCACCGCCCCCTCGCCGGTCATAAGCTGCAGGACGAAATCGTCGATACCCGCCTTGCCCGGCGAGACCAGGACCTGAAACATCGCCCTGTCGGTGTGGATGTGGATCGCCAGCGGCGTCTCCGGAGCGATCGTTCGCGGCGGCGGCGTGAAGCGCCAACCGGCCACGACGGCGAAGATGCCTAGCGCGATGGCGCATTCGAGCACGATCGAGCGCTTCAGGCTCTGCGCGGCCTTGTGATCCCCCGCCAGCGCCGGGGTCAGGCGGAAGCGGTTGAGTGCGGCAAGTGCCAGCAGCACGAGCACCAACGCCAGCTTGATCGAGAGGATCAATCCATAGCGGGTCTCGACCAATGCAGACGGCTTCTCAAGCTGGACGATGGCGAGCGCGAGGCCGGTCAATGCGAGAACGCCAACGGCCGGCGCGGCGATGCGAGCAAAGCGGTTCATGACCGGCAATGTCGCGGCGGGTCGCTTTGACAACAGGGCGCCCAGCGGCGCGAGGGCCCCAATCCAAAAGGCGACACCGAGGCCATGGAGAAAGATTGACGGCCGGGTCAATAGTTCAGGCGATGCCGTAGCGGCGTGCCCGGTCATGGCCAGCGACAAGCCGACGCCGACAAAGGCAATGATCGCCAGAGCGCGCGCGCACCACGCGTTGCCTAGCGCCAGCAACGCGAACACCATCGCGACGATGGCCACGAGCAAGGCTGGGCCCGCGCTGGTCCCGAATGCGACTTTCCAGGGAGCGATCGTCGCGAGAGCCGATAGCGGTAGCCCGAGGAGATCCACCCCCAACACACCAAGGGACACCACCGCGCTCGGGACGCCGATGGCGAGCGCCACGCACGGAATGGTTATGCCGGTCATCGACCACGCAACCCAGCGCGCAAAGAACACGCCGCCGACGCCGACGAACAGGCCAAGATAGAGACCGACCCGCGCCAGCCAGATCAGCACGTTCAATCCGGCATCGGCGGTTGCGGGAGGTTGCGTCCCCGTCGGCATGCCGATCGAGAAGATCACCGATCCCGCGACGGGATGGCCATCCTGCGAGATCACGCGGTAGCTGACGACCGCCGTGCCCTGCGGCATGTCCGCCGGCATCGCAACCGAGATGGTCTCGCCCGATGCGTTGACGCGCACATCGTCCCGCGCCCTGCCCGCGCCGTCGATCAATTGGATCGCGCCCGGCGTCACCGTCTCGTTGAAGCGCAACTCCACCGTCTTCGGCGCGCTCGCGAGCATGCTGCCGCTCGCCGGCTCGACCGCGACCAGCGCCGCGTGCGCCGAGGCGCCGGTCGCGAAGCCGACAAAGAGGAGCAGCGTCGCGAGCGTGGCGAGCAGGCGCATCAGGGTTTCGGCAGGAGTTTCAGGCCAGGCGCCGGTGACTTGTCCTCGTGCGAATGCCCGGTTCCATCCGCGGGAATCTCGATCCAGCGGCTGACGCCGGTCTCGCATTCCTGGACGACGGGGAAATACAGCGTCGTATTCGGCTTCAGGCTCGTGGTGAGGAAGCTGCTGATGACGAACTCATCGTAATTGTGGTCCGGCAGCTTGCCGCCGGACCAGGCCACCTCCTTGACGCCGGAGGAAAGCTTGTTGCCGTGGTAGTCGTACTCATTGGCGTATTTGCCCTCGACGATATCGACGGTCCAGCCCGCCTTCGGCATCGGCTTCACCGCGATCACGCCTTCCGGAATCTGCACCCGGATCTTCACCGTGGGCGAGCCCTTGCAGCCGTGCGGCACGGCGAAGACGGCCTTGTAGTAGGCGCCGACCGCCGCCTGTTTGGTCTCTAGCGTGATATGCGCCGCCGCGGGCGACGCTGCGAGCGCCGCGATCAGACTCGCAAGGATTCGATGCATTGTCATGGAAGGCTTGATCTGTTTCATCACATCTTCATTCCCGAATGATCAGGCATTTTCTTCATCATGTGCCCACTGTCGCCGGGCGCCTGCGCGCCGACGCCCTGGACGTCGAGGGAGACGGCGACCTTGCCGGCCTTCTCGAACTGAAGCGTCACCGGCACCTTGTCGCCCTGCTTGAAGGGGCCCTTCAGCTCCTGGAGCATCAGGTGGTAGCCGCCGGGGGCGAACTTCACCGTCTTGCCGGGATCGATCACGAGCCCCTTGTCGAGCAGGCGCATCTTCATCACGCCATTGTCCATCGCCATCTCGTGGACCTCGGCCTTCCCCGCGATATCGGCGGAAACGCCGACCAGCTTGTCGGCCACTGTGCCCTTGTTCTCGATGGTGAGATAGCCGCCGGCCACCTTGGCGCCGCCTGGTGTCGCCCGGCTCCACGCCTGCGAGATGACGAGATCGCCGGCCTTGACGTCCTCGGCCTGCGCGACGGCACAGGCGGTCAGCAACAGTGAAATTGCGAGGAGAGTTCGTCCGATAGTCTTCATGTTGATTGCCTCTTTCGCGATTGATCGGGCCGAGAATGGCCCTGCCTTCTTCCACGACGACCTTCCGCCACCGTCAGCATCGGCATTCGGAATGCCGGCCTGCCGCGGAGCCGAATATAGACCCAAGCGCCCATTTGCACGTCACCATCGATACCTCATTCCAGCGTACACTGCCCGTCCCGTGCCCGGCTCAAACAATGCCGACGTCGCCGTCGCTCGATCGATGATGCTCGCGCTGGCTATGTAGGTCTTGTTGGTGAGATTGCGCCCCTCGATGTAGGCAGACATCGGGCCACCATTGTCGAAGCCAGCTTTCAATCCCAACAGGGCGTAAGGCTCTGTCGTCAGCGTGTTCATGCTGTCGACGAAGTAGGCCTGTGGCACCCATTCGATGTTGGGTCCAACATAGAACCCGAAAGGGTGCTTGTAGAGAAGCTCTGCGCGCAGGTAGTGATTTGGAGCTCCCGGCAATCGATTGTTTCCGAAGGTCGGATCTTTGTCGAAGCGGAAGTCGTTGAAGGAATAAGCCACATTCAGCCAGATCTTGTCCGGAGCCGGGCCGTTGACGAAGATGTCACGAAAGATTGCTGCACCCGCGCCGGCCTCGATGCCTTGATGGATGGTGCGATCGGCATTGGTCACATTGCAATTGCCGAAAGCACTATAGAGGCATTGCAATTCGTCGCGAATGTTGGCCCGGTAGGCCGTCAGTTCCCAGGCGTAATCAGGTCGCTTCATGCGAGTCCCGATTTCGTACGTGGTCGCAATCTGCGGGCGGATGCTGGTGAACGGGATCGTCGGAATGCCGGGACCAATCGCGCTTTCGCCAAAGCTCGGCACCTCGGCACTCCGCGAGACATTGGCGAAGGCCTGCCAGCTCGGATCGATTTGCCACAACACGCCGCCTTTCGGCGACCAGAGATTAAAGCGCGTTGCCCCCGATTGATCCCCATCACTGAGGAAACGATCCTGCCGATTGCGGGTCGCGTACAGAAATTGCGTCCCGCCGACCACTGCAAGATTTGGAATGACGTAGAAGCTGTCTTCGACATAGGCGGAGGTATTCTCCGACCGATCGATCGAGGAAGAAAGCAGTGCACCCTTCTGCCCGCCAATGTTGGCGAACTGCTGGTTGTCGATGCTGCCGTTCAGCACATTTACGCCCGCGACCAACTTGTTGCGGAAGCCGCCAATGGTGCGGTCATCCGTGATCTTCGCGAATCCGCCGTAGTCCTTGTAACGGTAGTCCAGCCACTGGAAAATCGGATGCATCAAATGGCGATCGACGCCAAAGGCGCCGAATTCGACTTTGGTGTCATCGAATCGAACGGTGGTTTTGTTGGCGAGCCTGACAGTATCAATGTTGCGCTGCTGATCCATCGCAACATTCGCCGGTGCAGCAGCTTCCGGATCGGTCAAAGCGGACGTCTTGGTCACCGTACCCGGGATTCGCTGCCGCACTTCGTTGGCATTGAGGTAGAACCGGGTCTCGACATCCGGGGAGAACTGATAGCCCACATTACCGCTCAAGCGGTTGCTCGAGCCGAAGCTGTGATCGCGAAATCCGTCTGCGGCCTGCGTGGAAGCGGTCACGAAACCGTCCCACGGCCCGTTGACGCCTCCTGCGTTGGCCTGAAGGCGTTTGTAGCCGAATCCTCCGACATCGAAGGACACACCATTCGGAAGCGCGTCGCGGCCGGTCGGGGTCACGAAGTTGATTGCGCCTCCGAGCGAATTGGCGCCGAACTGAAGCGCGTTGCCGCCCTTGAAGACTTCGACATATTTGTAGGCGCTCGGATCGATCTCCTGGAAATCGCCATAGCCATCCGCAGTGTTGATCGGAATGCCGTCCATATAGAGCTGAACGCCGCGCAGATGAAAATTGCGCGACAGGCCGGACCCGCGGATCGAAAGACGAGTGTCGTCGCCCCATTTGGGCTGGGCGTACACGCCGGGCACGTAATCCAGAACATCCTTGATCGTGTTGGAAGGCGTCGAGTTCCTGTACGCCTCGGCCGAGACGAGCGCCACGCCGCCCGGAGTCTGGTTAATCTCCGCCAGCGCTTGCGCCGTCAGAACCGTCAGGGCACCCAGAGCCCCTGCACTCTGTTCGCTCGCGGTTTGCTGCGGGGATGGGGTCGTTCGCAGGCTTCGCGTGGCGTGCGCCGATCGCGCAGAATTGCGTGGCGGTCGAATCGCCGACACGCGCTTCTGCTGAGGCGCCTCAACCGTGATTGGGGGCAGCACTGCGCTGCCGCTTTGGGCAAACGCTCCGCTCGACGATGCAAGCAGCGCGGCCTGAATGGCAACGACGCTCACACCACGGCGGGCATGACAACATAACATGGGGCATTCCTGACGCCGGGCTTTCTCTCCGGCCATTCGACAGCATCAATCGCCTGCGGCGGACCGCGGCGATCACGAGAGTCGTCAGGAAAATTGAGGCGGCGCGCGCGCCTGCGCGTTTGTGCCTTTATGGGCCGCGCCGGCGGATACCTCGGCCGCGTGCCACACCACGCGCTCGGCGTGGCGGAAGGGAACGGAGAGCGCGGCGTGCGGCGGCGAATCGAGCGACGCGCCCATCTGCGCCAGGCAACAGAGGGCGCACGCACCGGCATGTGCGACCGGCGTACCCGCCGGATCGTTCAGGCCACCCTGCTCGCCTGCGCTGTGGCAGATGACGGCGGCAGACAGCGGATCGGCCACGGCCTGGCCGGCCGCCAGACAGGCGGCAATCGGCGCCAGCACCTGCATCACCAAGGCGAGCAGGACCAGAGGTAGGAATTTTTGCAGCCGTGCGCGCATCCGCCGAACCATTCGTTCGTCTACTAACTAAACACCGGCGGATGGCCGAGTCGAGCCCGGTTCCGCCGCCTCCTTAATCCAGCGCAAATTTCCTGGAGAACTGTGGTCCGGCCGCCCGCGGGAGGGAACCACCGGCATTTGAGGCAGTCGAGCACCCGGCCCCATCCACAGATTTCTTATATTTGTCATATGCTTACAGAGCCTAAAGCCCGATCGTTTCGTCAAATGCTCGAATTTTGAACATTCGTTGCCGAAAATGATGACAAGTGAGAAAAGTTGATCTAGCATCCTCTTGCTCAGGCTGGCCGCGAGGTCGAAGTCTGGTGGTCCAAGTCTCGGGAGGAGCCCCTGACGCGCAAAATGCAGCGTCGCCCCGCCAATCAAGATCAAATCTTAGAATCGGGGATAATAGGGTCGACACAATTTTCGAGCGGGGCTAGGGCCCCGCTCTTTTTTTGTCTGCGGGGCTAAAGCACCGATGAATGCTTCTCCCAATCCGATCGAACAGAGCTTTGAACTTGCAGCCTCGCGCTGCACCGATCTCACGCCACACGTCTATCAACGGCTGTTCGAACAGCATCCCGAAACGCGGGCGATGTTCCGCACCCAAGGCAGCGAACTCGTGATGGGTTCGATGCTCGCACTCACGATCGAGGCGATTCTCGACTTCGCCGGTGATCGCCGTGGGCATTTCCGGTTGATCGCGTGCGAGGTCGCGTCGCACGATGGCTACGGCACGCCGCGCGAGCTGTTCACCGCCTTCTTCGCCGTCATCAGGGATACGCTCCGCGATCTTCTCCGCGATGAATGGTCGCCGGACATCGCACAGGCCTGGGACCGACTGCTCATCGAGATCGACGCGTTCGCCGCCGTTCAGGCCTGACGCTTTGCGCTGCACCAACACGGGCTCGCGGCGATCCCACCGCTGATTGCGGATTGAGTGGCACCAACTCTTGTGAGACACTTTCGGACATCGGTCGCGCAATCAATGACGCGCCGAAGATAAAATTGTATGGGAGCGAGCGATGTCCGGGACGAAAGAATTCTCGACGACGAGGCGCGATCTTCTTCAGGCGGCAGCGACCGCCGGCGCCGCGACTGCCATCCTCGGCAACATGGGCATTAACCCCGCCCTTGCAGCCGAAGTCGGGCGCAGCGAGAAGCCGCTCAAGGCGGCTTTCTCCAACGCAGGCCTGCAGGCGACCTGGTGCGCGCAGGGCAAGCAGGCCGCGGAATTCTGGGGCAAGCTGTTCAACGTCGAGGTCACCTGGTTCGACGGCCAGCTCGATGCGGTGAAGCAGCGCGCGGCGATCGACAACATGGCGTCGCAGAAATGGGATTTCGTCGCGATCCAGGCCTTCGGCATCGGCACCCTCACCCAGCCGGTACAGAAGATGATCGACGCCGGCACGCCCGTGATCGACATGGACACGCTGATTGCGCCGCTGGACCAGATCAACGTCCACTCCTTCCTCGCCCCCGACAACGAGTTCATGGGCGCCTCGGTGACGCAGGCGCTGTGCAACGCCATGGGCGGCAAGGGCAAGATCATCATGACGCAAGGAGCGCTCGGCCACACCGGCGCGCAGGGCCGCGCCAAGGGCTTCAACAATGTCGTGAAGCAATTCCCCGGGATCGAGGTGCTCGACACCCAGCCGGCCGACTGAGACGTGTCGAAGACCGCACGTCTCTGGGAAACCTACCTGACGAAGTATCCGCAGATCGACGCGGCGTTCTTCCACAATGACGACATGGCGCTCGCCGCCGCCAACATCATCAAGGCGCGGGGCCGCACCAACATCCTGATCGGCGGTGTGGATGCGATGCCGCCGGCGATCCAGGCGGTCAGCGAAGGCCGCATGTTCGCGACCGTGCGCAATCCGTCCTGCCGGATTCATGGCGGCGCCGTCATCGCGGGCGTTTCCGCCGTGGTCGGCGGCGAAAAGAGCGGACAGGGCATCCCCAAGAACGTCGTCACCGACGGACCGGTCGTCACCAAGGCCAACGCCGCAGGCATGCAGTGGATGCAGGATCATTTCCTGATCTGAGCCTCCAAGATCTGAAATTCCATGCGAGAGGATCGTTCGCCCATCCTGGAACTGCAGGGCATCACGAAGAGCTTCGGCGGCGTCGAGGCGCTTCGTGGTGTCGACTTCGCGCTCTCACCCGGCGAGATCCATGGTCTCGTCGGCGAGAACGGCGCGGGAAAAAGCACGCTGATGAAGATCATCGCCGGCGTGCACACCGAATTCTCCGGCCGCTTCCTGATCGACGGACAGGAGACGCATTTCCGCTCGGCCCGCGATGCGCACAGTGCCGGCATCGCCATGGTGCACCAGGAGCTCTCGGTCGCGCCCGACCTCACGGTCGCGGAGAACGTGTTTTTGGGCAACCAGCCGACCAACCGGCTCGGCCTGGTGCAATGGCGGCGGATGGCGCGCGAGGCCGGCGAGCAGCTCGCCCGCTTCGGCATCGACGTCGATCCGATGAGCCGGCTCGGCGACCTCCCGATCGGGCTGCAGCAGCTGATCGAGATCGCGCGCGTGCTGTTCTCCGGCGCACGCATCGTCATCCTGGACGAGCCGACCTCCGCCCTCTCCCCACCCGAGGTCGAGCGACTATTCGCAACGCTGCGGCGGCTGCGCGAGGAAGGCACGGCGATCGTCTTCATCTCGCATTTCATCGAAGACATTCTTCGGGTGTCCGACACGGTGACCGTGTTCCGCAACGGACGGAAGGTCGCGGAGACGGCAAGTGCTGCGACCAGCAAGGGCGCGCTGATCGAGGCCATGATCGGCCGCGGCGGCGAAGCGCTCGAGCACAGCTATAGCGACGATCTGATGCTGCCGCGGCCGAGCGACAGCTCGGTGGTGCTGAAGGTCGACCAGCTTTCGCTGGCCCGCAGCCTGAAGGATATCTCCTTCGAGGCACGCGCCGGCGAAGTGCTGGGCATCTACGGCTTCATGGGCTGCGGCCAGCAGGAGCTGTCGCGCATCCTGTTCGGTAAGCTGAAGCCGGACGGCGGCACGCTCGCGGTCGAGGGCAAGCCAAAACACTTTGCCAGCACGGCTGCGGCGCGGCGCGCCGGCGTGGCGCTGGTGCCGGAGAGCCGGCGCGCGATGCTGTTTCACCAGGAGCCGGTCTACAAGAACATCTCGATCAGCATTCTCGATCGCATCTCGGCGCTGCTGCTCAAGCCGGCGCAGGAGCGCGATATCGCCCAGCGCCAGGTCGAGCAGCTCCAGATCAGGCCGCCCGTGGTCGGCCTCGATCTCGGCATGCTCTCCGGCGGCAATCAGCAGAAAGTCGCTCTGGCGAAATGGCTGACCTATCCGCCCAAACTCCTGGTGCTGTGCGAACCGACCCGCGGCATGGATGTCGGTGCCAAGAACGACGTCATCAACATCGTCCGCGATCTCCGCGCCAAGGGGCTCGCGATCATCGTGCTGTCGACCGAGCCGGAAACGGTGCTGTCGCTGGCCGACCGCATCCTCGTGCTCAAGCGCGGCGCATTGGTGCGTGAATTCACGAACGAGCCGGTCAGCAAGGACCGCCTGCTGGAAGCGGCGTGACGGAGAAGCACCATGGCGAGCAGTGAGACAGTTCCAGCGGCGAGTGTGCGGGCGCGGGGCCTTGCACCATTCCTGCGCTCGCAGATGCGCAACATCGCCCCGTTCCTGACGCTGATCTTCCTGTCCGGCTTCTTTGCGCTGGCCAGCCCCTCCTTCGCGACGCTGGACAATCTCGGCAACATCCTGACGCAGGTGTCGGTGACAGGGATCATCGCCGTCGGCCTCACCTTCGTGATCCTCTGCGCCGAGATCGACCTCTCGATTGCCAGCATCGCCAACGTCACCGGCATCGCGGTCGCCTACTTCACGCTCCAGGAATCCTACGTCAACATTCCCAACATTCCCCTGCCCGGCGCCGCGGCGATCCTGCTGGCCATTTTGCTGTGCGCGTTTCTCGGCCTCGTCAATGCGCTGGGGCTGACCGTGATCGGCATCCCCTCCTTCATCATGACCTTGGCGATGATGCAGATCGCGGCCGGAATCTCGGCGCTGCTGGTGCGCGGCCAGATCGCCTACAAGGTGCCCGGCGTGATCACCACGCTCGGCTCCGGATCGATCGGCGGCATCCCATGGATCGTCATCGTCGCCGCGATCATGCTGCTCGGCGGGCATCTGGTGCTGACCTACACGCGCTTCGGCCGCTACGTCTACATGGTCGGCGGCAACCGCGAGGCGGCCGAATATTCCGGCCTCAACGTCAAGCTCATCCTCGGCGCGGTGATGGTCATTTCGGCGGTGTGCTCCGGTATCGGCGGCATGCTCGGCGTCGCTCATTTCGGCAGCGCGCAGCAGAACGAGTTCGATACCTATCTGCTCGACTCCATTGCCGCCGTCGTGGTCGGCGGCACCAGCCTGTTCGGCGGTCGCGGCGGCATCGGCAACACCATCGTCGGGCTCTTCGTTCTCGGTGTTCTCAACAACGGCCTCGACCACGTCAACATCGACAGCTTCCTGAAGATCCTGATCCGCGGCCTGATCCTGCTGGCGGCGCTGGTGATCAACGTCTATGCGCAGCGGCTGAGGGAAAAGGCGGTGGAATAGCCGCCCCTCAAAACAAAAAGCGCGAAAACAACCCCATGCACAGTAGAGACTGTGAGGGAATTCAACGAGTTACAAAAACCCGAAATTGTGTAGCTGCGTCCGTGGCGGCGTTTGACTCGTCGGGCAAAACAGGAGCAGGATGTCATCGTGGCGATGTGCGCGGGTCGGCTCCGGACACCGCCCCGACCTCCGTCATTGTGAGCGCAGCGAAGCAATCCAGACTGCCACCGCGGAACGATTCTGGATTGCTTCGCTGCGCTCGCAATGACGACGTGACAGCAGGGGCAATCCAGCCTCACCCTCAATCGCAGAGCATGAGAACCCGGCCTAGCTCTCCGCCTTCTCATCCAACGCAAGCCGCGAGAACCGGAAATTGCAGTGGCTGGCACCGCCCGCGAGCGTCTGTGTCCTCTCCAGGCGGACGCCTCGCGCTGCGTAGGCGACGAAATCGAGCCCGCAGATGTTCGGCAGGATGTCTTTGTCGCCATGGCGCGCCGCGAGTTTGCAGAAGCCGCAAGCCTTGTAGTTGATGCCGAACTCAAAACTGTCACCCGTATCCGGCTCGACGAAATCGTAGACGAAATCTTCCGGAAACTCAGTCTGATGGCTTTCGGTCGTGCTTCTCGCCGCCTGCTCGCGTAGCACGGCCTGGTTCTCTGGCGACATGAATTGACGACCCGAGGCGAGACGTTCCGCTTCCGACACGGTGAGTAATTGGGCCTTGTAGGTTTCGCGCTCGATCTCGCCGATCACAGGCACCGGCACGCCGTGGCGCCGCAGCACGCGGCTGATGGCCATGAAGCCCATCAGGCGCATGAAGAAATCGCTCATGCGGCTCGCCGCGCCGCCGACATAGGGCATCTGGGTGAGCACGATTTCGAATTCGTCCATCACCTCCTGCCTGATCCCGTCGATCTCGGAAAGCTGCGCGCGATCGCGCAACATCGCTTCGGCCAAATCGAGCCGATCGCGCATGGCGGCCTCCATCGCACCGCGATGCGCTTCATAAAACGGGTGGATGATCTCAGCCATGGGACACCTGATATGATTGACGTCATTGAAAAGTCGGCCGATTTCACTCCGCGGCGATCGCCTCGATCTCCAGCAGCCATTGGCTGTCGACGGTCTCGACGATCACGACCGTCAGCGCGGGCTGGTGTTCGCCCAGAATCGCGCGACGAATGGAGCGGTTGGTCACGAGTTGATTGCGGTCGGTCAGGAACGTGGTGACCTTGACCAGATGTTCGACGCCGAGGCCGGCGGCGGCGAGCACCTCGATCAAATTGCGCCAGGCCTGCTCGCACTGCGTCTCGAAGCCGTCAGGAACGGTGCCGTCGGATCTCTGGGGCACCTGGCCGCTGATGAACAACAGGCGGCGATGCTGCGTCAGTTCAAGTCCCATGCAGTAGCCGCCGGCGGGAGCATGGACCGTTGCGGGATTGTGGCTGACGATGTGAGCTGGGGACATAGGGTTTCTCCGGATTGCAGGTTCGACCGTAGCCGGCGCCATCGCCGCTTCGCAAAGCATCATTGCTGCGGTTCAGCGCAAGAAAATCTATTGCAAGGCCACGGCCCGTCGGTGTCAAAGTGAAGTCCAATGACTTACGCCCTACCCCCACTCAACGCGCTCCGCGCTTTCGAGGCCGCCGCGCGGCATCTCAGCTTCAAACTGGCCGCACACGAGCTGCACGTGACGCCCGCCGCCGTGGGGCAGCAGGTGAAGGCACTGGAGGCGCGCCTCGGCGTGCAGCTGTTCGAGCGGCTGCACAAGCAGCTCATCCTCACCGTTGCCGGCCAGGCTTATCTGCCCGGCGTCTCCGAAGGCTTTCGCCACATTGCGGAGGCGACCTCGCAATTGAAGCCCGCAGGTGCGGTGCTGCTGCAATTGGGGGTCGATGGCAGCTTCGACCTCCGCCGCCTCGAACTGGCAGCGTTTCGCAGCACGCATGCGGAGATCGGCTTGCGGGTGCTACACCCGGCCGGCCTGCACGAATTGGTGGAGGGCAAGGTCGACCTGCTGATCGCCCGCAGTCTTGGCCACCATCCGGGCTATCGCTGCGACCGGATCGAAGAGGGATCGGGCTTGGGTGATTGGCTCGTTGCGCCTGAAGGCACCGCGGATTGCCCGGAGGTCGTCAGTTTTCGTGACTGGCTGCGCGCGCTGCCGGCCGAGAATTCGGTAGCTAATCGCCGCCCCCGTCTGGCGGGTGTCAGCAGAAGTTGAGGCGACCGTAACGGCAGCAAAACTTCGGTGCCCAAAGCTCCGGAAATAACAATCATCGAACAAGGCAATCTTCTACCTGCATCTGCATGACAACCTTCGCCCGAAGGTAGGCAGGTATCGCCCAGAGCGCAGAAGCAATATTCCTTGTAAGGAATATTCGACTCGCGTAAAAGTTGATCCCAACGAGGGAGTTTCATGCCAAAATTGAACAGAAAAGTCGTAAGTGCAGTTCGCATGAACGGGAGTGATCTTGGTCGAGTTGTTGGCAATTCGCTGCGAACATTGCGAACGTTTGCGGGACTGACGCAGAACGATCTGGCAGAACGATTGAAGGTCGGCCAAGCCGCGATATCAAAAATTGAGCATCGGGGTGATGTGCAGATTTCCTCGTTGCAGAAGTATGTTGAGGCTTTGGGCGCCACACTGCGGATTGAGGCAACCTTCGAAGCGGACGCGTGGCGAAGCCTGCGAACCGAGGGAGCATTTGACGTTGATCTCCACGATGAAGATCAGCTGGTTTTCCCCATATTCGGCGACGAGGTATTTCGTCCGACCCGAGATGTAGTGCTCAGCGTCCGGCCAGTTTATTCTGACAGGATTTTTGATGGCACGAAGACTATTGAGTTGCGGCGACGCTTCCCAACATCCGCACCGCGCGGGACGATTGCCTATATCTATTCGACATCCCCAGTACGAGCGATGGTGGGAAGCGCGGAAATTGATAACGTTGTGAAGGCGCCGGTCGGCGAAATCTGGAAGAAGTTTGGCAAGATGGCACAGATCAAACGGGCCGACTTTGACGGATACTTTGAAGGTGTCCAGGAAGGCTTCGCACTCAAGATTGCCAATGCACGGCCGTTTTCACGCCCGTTGAATCTCGCCGAGCTACGAGACCGGTTCGGCTTCGAACCGCCCCAGTCCTATTTGTACGCAACCCCCGTCCTGCGCACGGCGCTCCAAAATGAGTATTCAGACGTATCTGATTGATACTAACGTCATCATTGGCCTCGAAGATCATCACACCGTCCAGCCAGCCTTCGCCGCGCTCCTTAGCATTGCGTCAAAGCATAAGGTAGGTGTGCTCGGTCATGAGGCCTCGCGCGACGACATTCAGCGCGATAAGAACACCGATCGTCGCAAAATCTCGCTGAGCAAATTGGAAAAGTTCCAGCTGCTCAAGAAGGTGCGTGGCCTCGAAGTCGCAGAGTTGGAGCGGAAGTACGGACCGTTCCCGCGGCCAAATGATATTATCGACGCGACGCTCTTAGATGCGATTGAACGCGGCGCAGCCGATTTTCTCGTTACAGAGGACCGCGGCCTTCACGAGCGAGCCCGGCGCGCTGCACCGGAGCTGGGTCGGCGCGTTCTATTCGTCGCAGACGCCGTGGCGCTTTTGCGGACCACCTACGAACCGGTCGAAACGCCCGTACGTTACGTGGAGGAGGTCGCTGCAAACGAGATCAAGCTGACAGACGAGATTTTCGACAGCCTTCGCGAAGATTATCCGCCGTTCGATACGTGGTGGCGTGAAAAATGCGTGCGCGAACGGCGCCCATGTTGGGCCGTGTTCGATGATGGGCTTGCCGGCCTGATCGTTCGAAAGGAAGAATCGGCGTTAGACACGGACGCGACTATTAAGGCCGGCAAGATATTAAAGATTTGCACGTTCAAGGTTCGGCCGGAAAAGCGGGGCGTGAAGTTAGGCGAACTTCTGCTGAAAAAGGTGTTCTGGTTCGCTCAAGCTAACAACTACGATTTGGCCTATGTGACCACCTACTCCCAACAGGTCGCCCTGATAGATCTCCTAGAATACTACGGCTTCGTCAACACCAAAGCGAAAGACGATGGCGAGCTTGTGTACGAAAAGGAGTTCTCGCGCGCCCCGCTGTTGGCTACCCCGGGGGTGTCAGATTTCGAACGCGATAGGCTCAATTACCCACGTTTCATCGCCAGACCGGATACACGCGCCTTCGTGGTCCCGATCAAGGAAGGCTACCATGACACCCTCTATCCCGATTTGAAGAATCCCGCGCAGCCGGACTTGTTCGAATTGGTGGGTGTCACGGGCAGTCCTAAGCGGCCCGGTAATACAATTCGCAAGGTGTATCTCTGTCGAGCCCAGTCGAATCTCGGGCCGGCCGGCTCGCTTCTATTCTTCTACAAGGGCAAGTCAGTCAGCCCGCCATCCCAGGCGTTGACAGCCGTTGGCGTCTTCGAGGAAGTCTCAACGGCAGCGTCAACCAAGGAACTTATGCAATTGACGGGTGGGCGTTCTGTCTACAGCGAAATCGAGCTGAACGAGTGGCGCGCAACGGTAGAACGTCAAGTTAAGGTCATCAACTATCTGCTCGCGGGGTACATAGACCCGCCGATCGAGCTGACCGAGCTCCAGGATTTCGGAATAATCAAGGACCATCCGCCGCAGTCGATCTTCGAGTTGAGCCGAGCGCATCGCGATGCCCTACTGCCAAGGCTCAATCTGGGATTTACGCCATGATGCCTCCAGTGGTCGCCGTTGCGGGGCTTTCCGGCGTGGGTAAGTCGACGGTTCTGACGCGTTTGAAAGGCGTCGTTCCCATGCAAATTTTGCAGGCGAGCGCGCTGATCAAGCAAGCGCGAACGTCTACGGACGGCGCAAGTCTAACCCTCGATGCCCTACGAGCGGTCGATCTCGACGAAAACCAACAACTGTTGGTCCAAGGGTTTGCGCGGCAGGTCGATCAAACGGCGCCTCTTGTTGTGTTGGATTGTCATACGGTTATCGAGAGGCCGGGCGCACTGGTCTGCATCGATCCGCGCGTTTTCGGTCTAATGAACGTGAAGGCAATCGTGTTCCTCGAAGACAAGCCGGAAGAAATCGAGCGCCGCCGGAAGAGTGACATCACGCGGCAGCGGCCACTGACCGAGCATCTTGGGTTGGTGCAAATCGAAGCGATCCGACAAGCGTGCGCCATTGCGGCGACCCTGAGTATCCCATTGTTCGTTCATCGCCCGGCTGGGGATGACGGTCCGATCACGGAGCGCCTTCGTTCCTACCTAGCGCCGGGCAGCGCGTAGAGAGGCGCGACCATGCGCTGCTTGTTCTGCAAGAGGGACTCTAGCGCTTCCCGAAGCGTTGAGCACATCATTCCGGAATCGCTTGGAAATTTCACGCACGTACTCTCGCGCGGCGTGGTCTGTGATGCGTGCAACAACTACTTCGCGCGCGAGGTCGAAAAGCCGTTCCTGGATGTGTCTGGCATCGAGATCCTTCGCTTTCATCAAGGACTAGCGAGTAAGAAGGGACGTGTGCCACTTATCTCTGGAGCAGTGTTTCCGAACATCCCGGTTCAAGTGACTCGGATTTTTGATCCGAACTCGATGGTTATCAACGTACCTACCGAAGCTGTTTCAAGGTTCGCCGCGGTCCAGTCGGGAACGCTCATTCTGCCGTTGACGGGACCTTTGCCCGTGGGGCGTTTGGTTTCACGGTTTCTCGCGAAGGTGGCCTGCACGAATTGGTCGAGGGCAAGGTCGATCTGCTGATCGCCCGCAGTCTTGGCCACCATCCGGGCTATCGCTGCGACCGGGTCGATGAGGGATCAGGTCTGGGTGATTGGCTGATTGCGCCTGAGGGTACCGCGGATTGTCCCGAGATCGTCAGCTTCCGCGAATGGCTGCGTGCCCTGCCCGTCGGGAAGGCGCTCGCAAATCCCCGTCCTCGTCTGGTCGGCGTCAGACGATAGGCTCGACCGACAATCGATAGCCTCGCCGCGACGCCATTTCACACGTCGTTGGCGGATATCGATAGCACCAGACATCATAGGTTCTGGAGAGCCGAAACCGTCGACCGCCTCCGTCGCGTCAGGTGGAAACCGATTCCGTTCCACGCCTCGCGTGCCAACCAGATTTTCCATCAACACGACTGCCGCCCATGCACTCCACAAGATAGTCCACGAATACTCGGACGCGAGCAGGCATGTTCGGCCCGCCGACGAAGACGGCGTGGAAGATCTCCTTGTCACCAGGATTGAATGGTTCGAGAAGCGGGACCAGGCGCCCCTCCGCGATCGCGTCCCCGAGACTGAAATTGCCGACACGGGCGATGCCGACGCCGTCGAGCGCCAGCTGGCCCAGTGTCTCGCCACTGTTCGCCTCGATGGCGCCTCGCACCTTCAGGGCGAAGTCGACTCCGTCCCGGCGGAACGGCCAAACCGGCTCGGCCCGGCGAAAACTGAAATTCAGGCAATTGTGGTTGTAGAGGTCTTCCGGCGTTTCGGGCACGCCCCAGCGCGCCAGGTAGTCCGGCGAGGCGACGATGGTTCGGCCGTTCTCGCTGAGGCGCCGCGCCGTGAGCGCGCTGTCAGTCAGCGGACCGCCGCGAACCGCCACATCCGCCTGCCCCGCAGCGACGTCAACGATCCCGTCGCCAAGATTGATGTCGACCACGATGTTCGGATAGCGGCGCACGAACTCGCCAAGCAGAGGCACGATGCAAAGACGCCCGTGGGAGACCGCAGCGCTGACCCGGATGCGGCCGCGCGGCGAACCCTGGTCGGAGATCGCCTGCTCGGCTTCGTCGAGATCGGCGAGAATGCGGCGGGCCGCGCTGAGATAGGCGCGGCCTTCCGCGGTCGGCGTCAACGCGCGCGTCGTCCGCAACAGCAAGCGTACGCCGAGCCGCTGCTCGACCCGGTCCAGAGTGCGGCTCACGGCCGACGGCGTCAGTCCAAACGCGCGGCCCGCAGCCGAGAAGCTGCCGCCGTCGATGACCGCGCAGAACACTTCCAGTTCCCGGGCACGGTCCGCGGTATCTACTGCCACCTTTGCGCTCCAGTCAAAAATGCTTGGCCTAGGTAGTAGCTAATCCCAACGATCTTCCTCGTCTAGCTTTGCGTCTACGAAAAAGGCCAACACAGGAGATCGCCCATGAACGTCCCCGACCAGCTTCGCCGGTTTGCCCTCACCGGAGCCGCGCTCGCCATCCTGGCCGGCACCGCCGCCGCGTCAGCGGCCGACGGGCCCACGGATTTCCCGAATACCTTCCACACCGAAGAGGTCGCGACCAATGGCACGACCCTCCACGTCCGGGTCGGCGGGTCTGGACCGACGGTCGTGCTGCTGCATGGCTATGGCGAGACCGGAGACATGTGGGCGCCGCTCGCGACGAACCTTGCTCGCAATCACACGGTGATCGTGCCCGATCTGCGGGGCATGGGCCTTTCCGCCCGCGCCGAGGCCGGTTTCGAGAAGGTCAATCAGGCGGAAGACATCGTCGGCGTGATGAACACGCTGCAAGCGCCGCGCGCTGACATCGTGGCGCACGACATCGGCAACATGGTCGCGTTCGCTCTGGCCTCACGGCACGCCGGGCGGGTGACGAAGCTGGTGCTGATGGATGCGCCGGTGCCGGGCGTCGGGCCGTGGGAAGAAATCCTGAAGAACCCGTTGCTGTGGCACTTCCGGTTCGGCGGGCCGGATATGGAGCGCCTGGTGGCCGGCCGCGAGCGGATCTATCTCGACCGGTTCTGGAACGAGTTCTCGGCGAATCCGGCCAATTTCCCGGAGGCGTCCCGAGCCCACTACGCGCAGCTTTACGCCGCGCCGGGGCGCATGCACGCCGGCTTCCGCCAGTTCGCCGCCTTCGATCAGGACGCGATCGACAACCGCGCCTGGCTCTCGGCGCACGGCAAGCTGCTCATGCCGGTTCTCGCGATCGGGGGCGGTGCATCCTTCGGCCCGGCAATGGCGGCGGTGATGCAGGCCGGCGCGGTCGACGTGCAGGAGCGGGTCATCGGAGGCTCCGGGCACTGGCTGATGGAGGAGCAACCCGCGGCTACGTCGGCCGCGATCGAGGCCTTCCTCAACGGACGGGCCGTCGCCGCGGAGAACGGGCACCTGGGTCAGACCGCTCTGACGCTGGAGCAGACGCAGGCAATGCCGCAGTCCGGCGCAGGCGCCGGCACCTCCGGAGTTGCTGCTATCCGTACCGTGCTGCTCTCGGGCGACCCCGCCAAGGCCGGCCCGTATGTGCTCGAAGTTCACGTGCCGCCGAACACCGCGATCGCACCGCACACCCACCGCGACGACCGCTTCGCCACGGTGATCTCCGGCACCTGGTACTTCGGTTACGGCAGCAAGGTTTCCGACGCGCCGGTCAAGCCATTGACGGCAGGCGGCCTCTACACCGAGCCCGGCGGCGTTGCGCACTTCGCCTTCACACGGGCCGAGGGTGCGGTCGTCCGTCTGACCGGGATCGGCCCCAGCGACACGGCTTTCGTCCCTCCGCCCGCATCCCACTGACCTGCTCCAGAGCACTTCAAATCCAAAGGAAATTCCGATGACGTCGTTGCCCACCATCCGCGATCCCAAGACCGACCAGCTTTTGACCCCGCATAATGCGGCTTTGGTGATCATCGACTACCAACCAGTTCAGGTCAGCTCGATCCAATCGATGCCCAAGCGGACCCTCGTCGCCAACATTACCGCGGTGGCCAGGACCGCGAAGCTATTCGCCCTGCCGACGGTGATCGCTACCGTGAATGTCGCCACCGGTCGCAACCAACCCACCATCCACCAGATATCGGATGTTTTTCCGGATGTCGTGCCAATCGACCGGACCTCGATCAACGCGTGGGAGGACGCGGACTTCGTCGCCGCAGTCCGCAACACCGGCCGCAAGAAGCTGATCATGACGGCGCTCTGGACCGAGGTGTGCCTCGTGCACCCGGCGCTGGACGCGCTACAGGAGGGTTTCGAAGTCTATCCGGTGGTCGACGCGGTGGGTGGCACCTCCCGCGAGGCGCACGACGCCGGCCTGCTGCGCCTGGTCCAAGCCGGTGCCCAGCCCACCAGCTGGGTGCAGCTGATCTGCGAACTGCAGCGGGACTGGAACCGCGCGGCAACAGTGACCGGCTTTTCGGAGATCCTGTTCGCGGTCGAAGGCCACTGATCATGACCATGGAGATCGTCGACGCTGCGATGATCGAACGGACCAACGCATCGCAGAAGCCGCCGGTCATCTTCATCCATGGCCTGTGGTCGAAGCCCAGCTCGTGGGACCGATGGGCCGAAATGTTCGAGGCCGCCGGCTATGCTCCGTTGGCGCCCGGATGGCCGGCGGAGCTGGGCGGCGCCGCGGCACCGGAAACCATCGGCGAGGTCGCGGCGCATTTCGCCCGCATCGCCGGGGCGCTGGACCGCCGCCCGGCGCTGATCGGCCATTCGTTTGGCGGGCTGATCGCGCAGACCCTGGCCGGGCGCGGGCTTTCGGCTGCGACGGTGGCGATCGAACCGGCTCCGTTTCGCGGGGTGCTGGAGCTGCCCGTCTGGACCGAGGCTGCCGTCGACGTCGAGGCCGCCGGGCGTGGACCGCTGCTGACGATCTCCGGCGAGCGCGACCACACCGTGCCGCCATCGGTCACCCGCGCCGCCTACGAACGGCAGAAGCACAATAAGCACCCTGTTACTGAGTTCGTCCAACTTCCGCGACGCGACCGCTCGCTGCCCATAAACAGCGGCTGGCGGGAGGTGGCGCAGACGGCGCTGACATTCGTGAGACGCTTTCTATGCCTTCTATAGCGTTCAGTCGCTCGTGTTTGAGGGCAGCTCAACTGCCGCTTCTGGCCACGCAGCGGATGGCTCACCAACTTTTCCGCTTCGGTCGCCGCACGCCTTCCTAAAAATGTTCGCCCTCGGTCGACACCAACGCCGCCTGCCCCGCAATCTCATCCGCTCGCCAGCATCGCACCGCATGTCCGTCAGCACGTGTCTCCAGCCCCGGCCCGGGCTCGCGGCGACACACCGCCTCCGCATAACGGCAGCGCGGGCTGAACGCGCATCCGTTCGGCGGATTGAGCGGATTGGGAAGATCGCCGCCTGTCGTCGCCAGCGGTGCATGGCGCAAGGGATCGGGGATGGCAGCGATCAGGGCTTGGGTGTAGGGGTGCGCCGGCCGTTCGAAAATCTCGCGCCAGTGGCCGTTCTCGACGATGCGGCCAAGATACATCACGGCGACCTTGTCGCTCATGTGCTCGACGACGCCGAGATCGTGGCTGATCATGATGTAGGAGAGACCGAGGGTTTCCTTCAATTCCAGCAGCAGATTGATGATCTGAGCGCGGATCGAGACATCGAGCGCCGAGACCGGCTCGTCGCAGATGACGATTTTGGGATTGAGGATCAGGGCGCGGGCGATGCCGATGCGCTGGCGCTGGCCGCCGGAGAATTCATGCGGGTAGCGGTCTGCCTGCTCAGGCCGCAGGCCCACATGCCGCAGCATCTTCGCGACGCGGTCCTCGATCTCGCTCCTGGCCGTGACGCCATGCACCCGCAGGGGATCTTCCAGCGTGCGGCGAACGGTCTGGCGCGGATTGAGCGAGGCGTAGGGATCCTGAAACACGATCTGCACGATGCGGGCCAGCGCCTTCCGATCGCCGGATGGCCTGTTCGTCACGTCCTGTCCGTCCAGCACGATGCGGCCGCGCGTCGGCGTCACGAGTCCAAGGATCGACAATGCGACCGTCGACTTGCCGGAGCCGGACTCGCCGACGAGGCCGAGGCATTCGCCGCGCTTCAGGGTGAGATCGACGCCGTCGACGGCACGGAGCAGCCGACGGCCGCGCCCCAGCAGGCCGCCTCCGAGCGGAAAATGGACCGCGAGATCCCTGACGCTGAGAATGACATCGTCGTCCGGCCGCGTCTCACCCAACCTGTCTTGCGGCTCATGCATGGTGGTGACACCTGACCAGGCCGCCCGCCTCCAGCAAATCCGCTCCCGGCGCGGTGGTCCGGCAAATATCGGTCGCCTGCGCGCAACGTGGATTGAACCGGCAGCCGTCGGGGAAATTCGTGATGGCCGGGACCACACCCGCGATCTCCATCAGCCGGGTGCGGCCGAGCGCAGCGCGACTGCCGAGCCGCGGCAACGAGGCGACCAGGCCTCGCGTATAGGGGTGCGAGGGTGCCCGGAAAATATCGGCCGAGCCGCGCTCCTCGACGATGCGGCCGGCATACATCACGGCCACGCGGCGACAGACATTGGCGACCAGCCCGAGATCGTGGCTGATCATCAGGATTGCGGTTCCTCGCTCGGCGCACAGATTCCGCATCAGCTCGATGATTTCGGCTTGCACGGTCACGTCGAGTGCCGTGGTCGGCTCGTCGGCGATCAGGAGATCCGGACCGCAGGCGAGCGCGATGGCGATCATCACGCGCTGACGCATGCCGCCCGACAACTGGTGCGGGTAGTCCTTCACCCGCCGCTCCGGTGCGGGAACGCGGACGCTCGCCAGCGCCTCGACCGCCAGCCTGTCGGCCTCCCGCCAGCTCTTGCCCTTGTGCAGCACGAACATCTCGGCGATCTGCCGGCCCACCGGCGAGACCGGGTTCAGCGCCGTCATCGGCTCCTGGAAGATCATGGCGATGCGATTGCCGCGCAGCTCCCGTTGCCTGGCGGCTGAAAGGTGCTGGATCTCCCGCCCCTCAAACCGGATGACGCCGCCGCCGATCGACAAAGGCGGCCGCAACAGGCCGATCAAGGCGAGCGCCGTGATGCTCTTGCCGCAACCGGATTCGCCGACGAGGCCGAAGGTCTCGCCGCGATCGATGCGGAATGAAATGCCCTCGGCCGCCGCAACGCGCCGCGATCCATCGTCGAGATCGATGCGCAAATCCTCGACTTCGATCAGCGGCGCGCCGGTCATGTCCGCCGGCTCCGCGATTGCGGATCGAGAATGTCGCGCAGGCCGTCGCCGAGCAGATTGAGGCCGAGCACCGTCAGGAAGATCGCAAGCCCCGGAAACACCGAGAGCCACGGCGCCGTCGTGATCTGGTCGCGGGCGTCCGACAACATGCTGCCCCAGCTCGGAAACGGCGGGCGGACGCCGAGGCCGAGGAACGACAACGCAGCTTCCGACAGCACCGCGCTGCCCATGCCTAGCGTGCCGATGACGACGATCGGCCCCAGCATGTTCGGCAGCAGCTGGGTGATCATGATGCGCAGATCGCCGTAGCCGAGCACGGTCGCAGCCTGCACATAGCCCTGGCTCCTCAGCGACAGCGCCGAGGCCCGCGCGATCCGGCACGTGAAGGACCAGTTGGTCAAGCCGAGTGCGATCAGAAGGCTGGTCAGGCCGGGACCGAGTACCGCCATGATGGCCAGCGCGAAGATCAGCGAGGGAATCGCGAGCATGAGATTGGTCAGGCCGTTGACGACATCGTCCCACCAGCCGCCCCAATAGCCGGCGCTCAGGCCGAGCGCGACGCCGATGACGCTGTTGATGAGCTGCGAGACGATGCCGACCGTCAGCGAGACCCGCGCGCCATAGACGACGCGGGAATAGATGTCGCGGCCCTGGTCGTCGGTGCCGAACCACCAGGTCCAGCTCGGAGGCTCTTCCGCGTTGAGCAGATTGGCGTCCAGGACGGGATCGGTATGCGCCAGCCAGGGCGCGAGCAGGCCGACCAGGATCGCAAGCGCGAACAGTGCGCCACCGATGACGAGATTGGCGCGGAGCTTCATGCGTATCTGATCCTGGGATCGATCACGCCGTAGAGCACGTCGATCAGCAGATTGATGGCGAGGAAGGACAGCACCACGACGAGAATGGAGCCCTGGACGGCCGGAATGTCGCGCTGCAGGACACTGTCGACCAGCAGCGAGCCGATGCCCGGCCAGGAATACAGTTTCTCGACCACGACCGCCTGCCCCATCAGCGCGCCGAACTGCAGGCCGACGGTGGTGAGAATGATGACGAGCGCGTTGCGCATCACATGCCACTTCACGACCCGGGTCTCGCTCATGCCCTTGGAGCGCGCGGTGCGGACGAAATCGGCGGTCATGATCTCGAGCACGGCAGCGCGTGTCGTCCGCGCGAACAGCGCCATGGGCGAGACGCCGAGCGTCACGGCAGGCAGGATCAGATATTTCAGACCGCCATCGCCATAGCCGAAACTCGGCAGCCAGCCGAGCTTCAACGCAAACAGATACATCAGCACCAGTCCGAGCCAGAATTTGGCGATTGAAAGCCCTGACACCGCCACGACCATGGCCAGGGTGTCGACGATGCCCCCCGGCTTGAGCGCGGCGATGAAACCCAGGGGAACGCCGATCACGACGGAAAACGCCATGGCCGTGAAGATGAGCTGGAGCGTCGGCCATATCCGTTTGGCGATCATGAACGTCACAGGCTCGCGGGTCCGGAACGAGGTTCCGAAATCACCGGTTGCAAGCTTGGCGATGTAGGCGCCGAAACGGACATAGACGGGATCGTCGAGGCCGAGCTGCTTCTTCATGCGCAGCTCGACCTGCGGATCGGCATCATCGCTCATCGACGAGACGATGCTGCCGGGAACGACGCTGAACAGCACGAACACCAGAGCCACCACGGCGAGCACGGTCGGAATGGTCTGCAGCAGGCGGCGGAACAGGAACGAGAGCATCGGCACTTTTCCTCTCTCCCTCCGTCGTTCATGGCGACGGAGGGAGCGCGAGAGCGCGTATCACTTCGCGGGCGAGGTCTCATCGACCCAGAGGTCTTCGACGTTCTGATGGGTCAGCTCGGTCGCGTTCAGCTGTATCCCCTTGAGCCACGGCTGCACGGCCATCACCGCCTTGTTGTAGTTGAAGAACCAGACCGGCGCCTCTTCGTAAAGCAGCGCATTGGCCTTCTGCAGCAGCTGGGTACGCTTTGCAGCGTCATCTGACTGCCCGGCCTCGTCGATCAGCTTGTCGAACTCGGCATTCTTGAAGTTCATGTAATTGCAGGCTGATTGCGGCGTCGCCGAGTGGAAGCATTTGAGGGCGGCCTGCGGATCGGGTCCGGTCGCCTGCGAATAGACAAAGGCCTGGTAGTCGCCGCTGCGAACCACTTCCGCCAGCACCGCAGTCTCGACCTGCTTGACCTTTGCCTTGATGCCCACCCTGTCCAGCATGGGGATCACGGCCGAGACGATCGGCAGACCCCAGCTCTCGTTCTGGCTGGTGGTCCATTCGAATTCGAAGCCCGTGGGATAGCCGGCGTCAGCGAGCAGCTGCTTGGCCTTGGCGGGATCGAAGGCGTAGGGCTTCATCGCCTTGTCGTAGGCGGGAGAGGTCAGCGGCAGCCAGCTGGTCGCGCGATAGGCCTTGCCCTTGACCAGCTTGTTGATGATCAGGTCGGTATCGATCGCGTAGTTGATCGCCTGCCGGACCCGCTTGTCGGCGAACGGCTTGAACGCGGGATTCATCCCCATGTAGCGGGTGAAGACCTCGGCGACTTCGACGACGGTGCCCTTGAGGTCGGCGTCGTTCTGATAGGCGACATATTGCGCCGGTCCCAGCACGGAGGTGTCGATCTCCTTGTTGCGGAAGGCGACATCGCGTGCCGCGGCCTCGCCCATCACCGACACGATGATCTTGTCGGCGTAGGGCTTGCCGGGCTTGTAGAACCGGTCCCACCGCTCCAGGACGATGCGCGATCCCGGTACGTGCTCGACGAATTTGAAGGGCCCAAGACCGATCGGCTTCTGGAGGAAGCTCTCCTTGGCGGCTTCGTCGGCGGGATAGATCGACGTGATCGCGTTCCAGAAGTAGAAGCCAGGATCGACTTTCTCGGTCAGCTTCATCTCGATCGTGAAGTCGTCGATTTTTTTCAGGCCGGAGATCTCCTTGGCATGGCCCTTCTCGACCGCCGCCGCGCCCTCGATCACGCGGACATAGCGCGCGCCGGGATAAGCCTTGGTGCCGTCCATGATGCGGTTGTAGGTCCAGATGATATCGTCGGCCGTCATCTTGCGGCCGTTGTGGAAATAGGCGTCGTCGCGCAGCTTGAAGGTGTGGACGAGACCTCCGCCCGAGATCACATCTTCCTTGGCGAGTTCCAGAACCGGTTTGCCTTCGGCGGAATTCCAAATGTAGAGCGACCGGTGCAGGGCCTTGGCGTAGATCTCGTCCTGGGCGCGCTGCGTGGTAAGAATGTCCAGGCTGGTGAAACTCGAGCCATAAGGCGCGGTCATGCGGATGGTTCCGCCCTTGCGCGGTGTCTGGGCCTCGGCCGTGGCGGCCAGTGCCAGCCCCAGACCCGCGACGATCGCCACTATCCTGAACATCATGGTCCCTCCGACAACGCAAGCCGTGCTCTGGTCCGAGAGTTGATCATCCACGGCAGGTCGAACGCAAGCGCCTTGAAGGGGTTGACGTATGCGGGCGCCGCGCGCGGGTCCCGCCGATTTGCGAGGACGCCCGCTAGAACTCCGGCTGCCAGTCGCGTAATTTTCGCGCTGCAGAAGTAACGTCCGCAATGGTCGGAAACGCCCCCGTCTCCAGCATCATCGCGCGCGCCAGCCGCACCGCGCGTGCTTCGCTGATCGCGCGCCGGCGCGGATCCTCGATCAGCTCGAAGTCGATATTGTGGGCGAGACCGAAGATGCGGCGGATGGTTTTTGCCGCGGCGAAGCCGACCGTGTCTGCGAACAGCCCCTGCACGTAGGCCTGCCGCTCGGCCTCCAGCCGTGCCGCGCCTGTCTCGCCGGCGAAGAGTGAGGCGGGATAGGCATCGCCTGCGGCGCCAGCGCGCCAGAGCTCGAGGAACTTGCGGGCGAACGCGTTCCAGACCTGCTCGACCGTCTCCAGCACCCAGACTTCGAACGCACGCCGTTCGCCCGGCACGCGCTCATGGCCGGCGGAGGCAAAATAGGCCATCAGCAGGTTGGCCAGCACGGCGCCGACATCGAAACCCATTGGGCCGTAGAATGCGAATTCGGGGTCGATCACCCGCGTCTCGCTGTCCGTCACCATGATCGAGCCGGTGTGCAGGTCGCCGTGGAGCAGCGCCTCGGGGCTCGCCATGAACTTCAGCTTCAGCCGGGAGATCGCGACATGCAGATCCATGTCCTCGCGCAGCTCTGCGGCGAGCGCATCGAGATACGGCGCGGTCCAGCGGTTCTGCTCGGCGATGCGGTAGGGATCGGTGAAGATCAGATCCTCGGTGATCTTGCACAGCGCATGGTTGCCGGCGAAGGCGGCGATGCCTTGCTTCTTCTCCGCCGCCGACAGCGCGAGGTCGGAGGTGAAGAACAAGGTCCGCGCCATGAAGGTGGTGATGTCATCGACAAAGCGCGGATATTGCGAACCGGCAACCATCCCCTTGCGCATGATGATGTGGGGCTCGAGCAGCTCCATCACCGTCAGCGCCAGGGCCTCGTTGTGATGCAGCAGCGCCGGCACGAGGCCGGGCGCGAGCTCGGCCTGCCGCGACAAAGCGAGATATTCGAAATGAGCCCGGGACAGCGGCAGCGGCCAGCCCTCGCCGACCAGGCGGACATAGGGCAGCGCCTGCTTCACGGCGACGCCGCCACGGCCGCCCTTCACGATGAAAACGAGATTGAGATTGCCGTCGCCGACTTCGGTGATCGACCAGGAGGCCGGCTCGCCACCGAGGGTGGCAGCGATATCCGCAACGCCTGCGAGATAATCCCGCAAGTCAGCCTCATGCAGAATCCGATAATCCCCTGCCCGGTCTCCGCTCATAACGATCCCATCACATATAGGGGCCGGATCGTTACTCCCGCTCCAGGAAGCTCGAGCCGATCTCGGCCTTTCTTTTGATCGGATCGTAATCACAATAGACGCTGTCCGCCACCAGCGTGTAGCTGGCGCTGACGGTGTATTTGTCTGTTTTGACCGAGTTCAGGCCGATCACCGCGGTGCTCTTGCCCCCGTTCCACTTAAACGGCGTCGAGCTCTTGGCCTGCTCGCAGGCGATCACGGCCTCGTTGAAGACGTAGCCCTCGACGAACGCCTTCAGGGTGCGCACCTGCACGGCCATCTTCCACTCGAAATAGCCGATGGCACCGAGACCGGCGACGATCAGCACCAGAAGCGCGACGACGATCCTCTGAAAAGTCATTGGTCCCCCAACAAAGCCAACCAGGAATTCTAGAACGGCATGCCCATCAATTTCGACAGGCGTTCGATCGAGAGATAGCCGGCGTGATAGGCGACCATGGCGATCCCGTAGATGATCGCCGAGATGATCGTGGTCCAGATCAGCTTGCTCCTCATGCGCGTCAGGATCGGCGCGCCGGGGTCGCTGCCCGGCACTCCGACGCCGTCCTCGTGCTGGCTGCGCACGCCGAACGGCAGCGTCAGGAACAGCGCGACCCACCAGATGACGAAGTAGATCGCGATTGCGGTTGAGATCTGGATGGCCATGGCTTCGGCCTATGCCTGCTCGATTTCGACCAGCGCGCCGGAAAAATCCTTCGGGTGCAGGAACAGCACCGGCTTGCCGTGGGCGCCGATCTTGGGCACGCCGTCGCCGAGCACCCGCGCGCCCTCCTTCACCAGCGTGTCGCGCGAGGCGATGATGTCGACCACCTCGTAGCAGACGTGGTGGATGCCGCCGTCGGCGTTGCGGTCGAGGAACTTTGCGATCGGCGAGGCCTCGCCGAGCGGCTCGATGAACTCGATCTTGGTGTTGGGCAGCGTCGCGAACACGGTGGTGACGCCATGCTCGGGCAGCGCGACGGCCTCCGAGATCTGGGCCCCGAACGCGGCGCCATAGATTTTGGCGGCCTTGACGGCGTCCTTGGTCGCGATCGCGACATGGTTGAGCCGGCCCAGCATTGTGCTTCTCCCGTTACACTGTCAGGACGTGTACCAGACAGGGGGGCTTTTTGCCCCAATGTTCGTTGATCACGGAGCGGACAGCGCGTCGCACCGACTCCGCCAGCGCATCCGCGTCGCGACGGCGCGCCTTCGGCAGACCTTCGACGGTGGAGACCACGGCGTCGAACACGATATCGTCGAAGGGCTCGCCCGCTTTGTTCTTCTCGGGGATGCCGACCAGCTCGACCGCGGGATCGTCGGCAAGCTCGCCCTGCTCCGTCATGACTATGGCGACAAAGGCGCAGCCGGAGAACGCCATGCGGCGCCGCTCGACCACCGCGCGGGACTTGGAGTCCTCCAGAATCGTGCCGTCCTTGTAGAGACGGCCCGCTGGCACTTGCCCAATGATGCCGGGATCGCCGGGGCCGAGCTTGACGAGATCGCCGTTGCGGCAGACCAGCACGCGCGGCACGCCCGCGGCACGCGCGAGCTTGGCGTGCTCGTTCAGGTGCAGGGCTTCGCCATGGACGGGGATCAGGAGCTGCGGCCTGGTCCAGGCGATCATGTCGCGCAATTCGTCGCGGCGGGGATGACCGGAGACATGGACCAGCTGGTCGCGGTCGGTGATGACCTCCACGCCCTGTAACACCAGGCCATTGATGATCGCGCCGACCGCCTTCTCGTTGCCGGGAATGGTGCGCGAGGAGAAGATGACGCTGTCGCCGCGGTTGAGCGTGATCTCGGGATGGTCGTCATTGGCGATGCGCGCCAGCGCGGCACGCGGCTCGCCCTGGCTGCCGGTGCAGAGCGCCAGCACCTTGTCCTGCGGCAGATGACCGTAGACGTCGGGGGAGCGGAAGCTCTGCACGCCGTCGAGATAGCCGGTCTCGCGTGCGACCTGCACCACACGCTCCATGGCGCGGCCGACCACCACGACCTCACGGTCGGCGGCCTTCGCGGCGATGGCGACGGCCTTGAGGCGCGCGACGTTGGAGGCAAAGGTCGTGACCGCGACGCGGCCCTTGGCGGCCTTGACGAGCTCGGTGATGGATTTTGCAACCTCGGCTTCCGAGGGTGAGCGGCCGTCGCGCACGGCGTTGGTGGAATCGCCGATCAAGGCGAGCAGGCCCGCATCGCCGAGCTCGCGCAGCCGCTTTTCGTCGGTCGGGCGGCCGATGATCGGGGTCGGATCGATCTTCCAGTCGCCGGTGTGCAGCACCGTGCCGACCTCGGTATGAATCGCCAGCGCATGCGACTCCGGAATCGAATGCGCGACCGGGATGAACTCGACATTGAACGGACCGATATCGACGCGTCCGCCTGACGGCACCACCGTCACCGGGATCTTGGGCGCATTGCGCTCGGCGGCGCATTTGGCCTCGAACAGCGCGGCGCTGAACTGCGTCGCGTAGATCGGGCATTTCAGCTTCGGCCACAGGTCGATGATGGCGCCGAAATGGTCCTCATGGGCGTGGGTCAGCACCAGCCCCATCAGGTTTTTGCGTTCCTTCTCCAGGAAGCTGACGTCGGGCATGATCAGGTCGATGCCCGGCAGATGCTCCTCGTCGCCGAAGGAGACGCCGAGATCGATCGCGAGCCAGGCGCGCTGCTGGCGGTTGCCGAGGCCGTAGATCGACAAATTCATGCCGATCTCGCCGACGCCGCCGAGCGGTGCAAATACCAGTTCTTCAGGCTTCGCCATCACGCAGCTCCCACGGAGGCGGCCGTGCCGAAGAACACCTCGCCCGCGGCCACCGGCACGCGCCGGCCCTCCGCGGTGCGGACGATCAGGCAGCCGGTGTCGTCGATCGTGTCAAAAATGCCTTCCAGCGTCATCACTCCCGTGTGGATCGCGACCCGCTCTCCGAGGCCGGCGGCGCGCTCCAGCCACAATTTGCGAATTTCGGCAAAGCCGCGGCCATTGTCCCAGATACCGCGGAATTCCACCCAGGCGTCCGAGAGCGCCGAGAACAACTCCTCCGCGCTGATCTGGACGCCGAGCGCGGCCAATGACACCGCCGGTGTGGGCGTGCCCTCGGGCGCGGCGACGACATTGGTGCCGATGCCGACAACGATGGCAAGACGCTCGCCGATGGCTTCGGCCTCCAGGCCGATGCCGACCAGCTTCTTGCCGCCGGCCAGCACGTCGTTCGGCCATTTCAGGGCGTAGCGGGGACGGCCCTCGCCAAGGCGCAGTGCCGCCTCCAGGCTGACCTTCTCCAGGGCGGCCTCCTCGGCCAGCCCGGCCGCAAAGCCGATCGTCGCGGCGACGGAAGGGGCGACGTCGAGGACTTCGAGGACGCTGGCTGCAAGGTTACCCTTCGGTGCGATCCAGGCGCGCTGGCGGCGGCCACGGCCGGCGGTCTGCTCCGACGTCACGAACCACATCGGGCCGCGTTCGCCGCCCCTTGCGCGCTCGATCGCCTCGGTATTGGTCGAGCCGGTCCGTTCAAAAGCTGCGAGCTTGTAGCCCGCCGATGCCGCACGAGGACCGAGCGCGAATGCCATCCTAGAACAGCGACTTTGCCGCGGCGGAAGCGACGCTCACCACCGGGCCCGCGAACAACGCGAAGAGAATGTTGAACAGGCCCGCGACCGCCAGCACCGTCTTGACTTCGACGCGCACCGGATCGACCTGTCCGGCCGGCTCGTCGAAATACATCGTCTTGACGATGCTGAGATAATAGTAGGCGCCGACCACGCTGGTCAGCACGCCGATCACGGCGAGCGTGAACAAATTCGCCTTGATGGCGGCGACGAAGACGTACCATTTGGCGAAGAAGCCGGCGAGCGGCGGGATGCCGGCGAGCGAGAACAGCAGCATCGCGAACATGAAGGCGAGCAGCGGATTGGTCCGCGAGAGACCTGCGAAATCGCTGATCTGCTCGACCGGCTGACCGTTGCGCTTCATGGCCAGGATGATGGCGAACGAGCCCAGCGTCATCGCGACATAGATCACGATGTACATCAGCACGCCCTGCGCGCCCTCGACCGTACCCGCCGCGAGCCCGACCAGGGCAAAGCCCATATGGCCGATCGAGGAATAGGCCATCAGGCGCTTGATGTTGCTCTGCCCGATCGCGGCGAACGAACCCAGCGCCATCGAGGCGATCGACACGAACACCAGGATCTGCTGCCACTGCGAGACGATGCCCGGGAATGCGGTGAGCGTAACGCGGGTGAAGACCGCGAGCGCGGCCACCTTCGGGGCCGAGGCGAAGAAGGCTGTCACGGGCGTCGGTGCGCCCTCGTAGACGTCGGGCGTCCACATGTGGAACGGCACGGCCGAGACCTTGAAGCAGAGGCCGGCGAGCAGGAAAACGAGGCCAAACACCAGGCCGACATTCGAGATCGTCGCGGCCGCCGCGATGCCGGTGAAAGCGACCGTGCCGGTGAAGCCGTAGATCAGCGAGGAGCCGTAGAGCAGCATGCCCGAGGACAGCGCGCCGAGCACGAAGTACTTCAGGCCGGCTTCGGTCGACTTGGCGTTGTCGCGGTTGGAGGCCGCGACGACGTAGAGCGCCAGCGACATCAATTCGAGGCCGAGATAGAGCGAGATCAGGTCGCCGGCCGAGATCAGCACCATCATGCCGAGCGTCGAGAGCAGCACCAGGATCGCGTATTCAAAGATGCGGCGCGATGGATCCGACAGGAACTCGGTCGACAGCACCAGCGTCACCGCCGAGCCGATCAGGGCCAGGATCTTCATGAAGCGGGCAAAATCATCGACGATGAAGCTGCCGCCGAAGGTCACGTGCTTGCCCGCGGGCAGCATGTATTCGAGCACGCCGACCACGATCAGGAGCAGCACCGCAAGCGTCGTGACCGTCTTGGTGGTCTCCTGCCCGCGATAGGCGCCGAGCATCAGGAGTGCCATGGCCCCGACCGCGAGCACGAGCTCGGGCAGCACCGGCGCCAGTTGATAACCTGCAGTCTCAAAGCTCATGGCGATATCCTGACCTGCCCGCTCACTGGAGCAGTGCGGCGGCCTTCACGGCCGTCACAGCGGTGTTGTAATTGTTGACGAGTTGCTGGACCGAGGCCGCCGACATGTCGAGTACCGGCTTCGGATAGATGCCGAACAGGATCGTCAGCGCGATCAGCGGGAACAGCGTCAGGCCCTCCCGGAAGGTGAGATCCTTCATGCTCATCAGCGACGGCTTGACCAACGCCCCGAACACCACCTTGCGGTAGAGCCACAGCGCATAGCAAGCCGACAGGATCACGCCGAAGGTGGCGAAGAACGCGGTCGGGATCGAGACCTTGAAGGTACCGAGCAGCGTCATGAACTCGCCGACGAAGCCGGAGGTGCCGGGCAGACCGACATTGGCCATGGTGAACACCATGAAGGTCAGCGCGTAGAGCGGCATCCGGTTGACGAGGCCGCCATAGGCCGCGATCTCGCGAGTGTGCATGCGGTCGTAGACGATGCCGACGCAGAGGAACAGCGCGCCGGAGACGATCCCGTGCGAGATCATCTGGAACACGCCGCCGGCGACGCCCTGCATGGTACCGGCAAAGATGCCCATGGTGACGAAGCCCATATGCGCCACCGAGGAGTACGCGATCAGCTTCTTCATGTCCTCCTGCATCAGCGCCACCAGCGAGGTGTAGATGATGGCGATGGCCGAGAGCGTGAACATCAGCGGCGCGAAGTCATGCGAGGCGAGCGGGAACATCGGCAGCGAGAAACGCAGGAAGCCGTAGCCGCCCATCTTCAGCATGATCGCAGCCAGGACCACCGAGCCCGCCGTCGGCGCCTCGACATGGGCGTCGGGGAGCCAGGTGTGCACCGGCCACATCGGCATCTTCACCGCGAACGAGGCGAAGAAGGCGAGCCACGCCCAGGTCTGCAGCGAGCGCGGCACGGCGGTGTGCATCAGGGTCGGGATGTCGGTGGTGCCGCCGTTCCAGTACAGCGCCATGATGGCGAGCAGCATCAGGACCGAGCCGAGCAGCGTGTAGAGGAAGAACTTGAAGGACGCATAGACCCGGCGCGGACCGCCCCAGACGCCGATGATCAGGAACATCGGGATCAGGCCGCCTTCGAAGAACAGGTAGAACAGCACGAGATCGAGCGCCGAGAAGGTGCCGATCATCAGCGTTTCCAGGATCAGGAACGCCATCATATATTCGCGGACGCGGTTGGTGATCGCCTTCCAGCTCGCGATGATGCAGAACGGCATGATGGCGGTGGTCAGGATCACCAGCGGCAGCGAAATGCCGTCCACACCCATGTGATAGGTGATGCCGGTGGCGAGCCAGTTCGCCTTCTCGACGAACTGGAAGTCGGCGCTCGACGCATCGAACCGCATGACCAGGATCACCGACACCGCGAAGGTGATCAGCGTGGTCCACAGCGCGATCCAGCGCGAGTTGCGCCTGCTAGCCTCGTCATCGCCGCGGCTGAGATAGACGATCAGCGCGCCGACCAGCGGCAGGAACGTCGTGACGGATAGAATTGGCCAGGTCGTCATTTTACTGGCCCCCAAAGCCGAACATGAACCAGGTGATCAGGCCGGCGGCACCGATCAGCATGGCGAACGCGTAATGGTAGAGATAGCCGGTCTGGATCTTCACGACGTTGCGGGTGACGTCCAGCACCCGGGCCGAGACGCCGTCGGGGCCGAGGCCGTCGATGATGAAGCCATCGCCCTTCTTCCAGAGCTGGTAGCCGATCCACTTCGCCGGACGGACGAAGATGATGTCGTAGAGCTCGTCGAAGTACCATTTGTTGAGCAGGAACTTGTACAGCATCGGCTGCGTGTTCGCGAGCTCGACCGGCAGATAGGGCCGGCGGATGTAGAACAGGTACGACACCAGGAAGCCCAGCACCATCATCACCGTCGGCAGGAAGGCGATGGTCTCGGGGATGTGGTGCATCTCCTCGATGATGTGCGGGTTCATCTTCACGGACTCGCGGAAGAACTCCTCGATGCCGTGACCGGCGAACAGCTCCTTGAACGGGAAGCCGGCCAGGATGGAGCCGACCGCGAGCACACCGATCGGGATCAGCATCCAGATCGGCGCTTCATGCGCGGCCTCGTAGTGGTGATCGTCATGCGGCTCGCCGTGGAAGGTCTTGAAGATCAGGCGCCACGAGTAGAACGAGGTCAGGCCGGCCGCGACGACCGTCATCAGGAAGCCGTACATCGCGAACGGATTGTGCGAGGCGTAAGCCGACTCGATGATCGCGTCCTTGGAGAAATAGCCGGCGGTCAGCGGGAAGCCGGTGAGCGCGAGCGTGCCGACCACCATCACCGCGTAGGTGTAGGGGATCTTGCGCCAGAGGCCGCCCATGTTGCGGATGTCCTGCTCGTGATGCATCGCGTAGATCACCGAGCCGGAGCCCAAGAACAACAGCGCCTTGAAGAAGGCGTGCGTGAACAAATGGAACATGCCGACCGAATAGGCCCCTGCCCCCATCGCCACGAACATGTAGCCGAGCTGCGAACAGGTCGAGTAAGCGACGATGCGCTTGATATCGTTCTGGACGAGGCCAATGGTCGCCGCGAAGAACGCCGTGGTGGCGCCGAAGAACATCACGACGGCCTGCGCGTTCGGCGCGAGCTCGAACAGCGGCGACAGACGCGCCACCATGAACACGCCGGCGGTGACCATGGTCGCGGCGTGGATCAGCGCCGACACCGGGGTCGGACCTTCCATCGCGTCCGGCAACCAGGTGTGCAGCAGGAACTGCGCCGATTTGCCCATCGCGCCCATGAACAGCAGCAGGCAGGTCAGGGTCAGTGCGTCGGCATGCCAGCCGAGGAAGTCGATGGTCTTGCCGGTGAGACCCGGTGCAGCGTGGAAGATGGTCTCGAAATCGGTCGAGCCGGCCAGCAGGAAGATCGCGAAGATGCCGAGCGCGAAGCCGAAATCGCCGACGCGGTTGACCACGAAGGCCTTGATGGCGGCGGCGTTCGCCGACGGCTTCTGGTACCAGAAGCCGATCAGGAGGTAGCTCGCCAGACCCACGCCTTCCCAGCCGAAGAACAGCTGCACCAGGTTGTCCGCGGTCACCAGCATCAGCATGGCGAAGGTGAACAGCGAGAGATAGCCGAAAAAGCGCGGCCGGTTCGGGTCCTCGTCCATGTAGCCGATGGAATAGAGGTGCACGAGCGATGACACGGTGGTCACCACCACCAGCATCACGGCGGTGAGCGTGTCGACCCGCAGCGTCCAGTAGACCTGGAGATCGCCGGAGAGGATCCACGGCAGCAGCGGAATGCGCATGTCGTGGTGCATGAAGCCGACATCGACCAGCGTCATCCAGGACAGCGCCGCCGACACGAACAGCAACGCCGTGGTGATCAGCTCGGCGCCGCGCGAGCCCGCCGCGGGCGGCTCGGAGACGTGGTGGTCGTCGTGACCGTCGCCGGGCTCGTGATGGGTCTCGTGGATGACCGACGCATCCTCGTTGATGGTGTCGGACGCATGGGCATGCGCGCCATGGCCGTGATCATCGTGATGCTCGACAGTGTCGCCTGAGGGGTTGCGGGCATGCGCGCCGAAAAGCGCGATCAAGCCGGCCAGAATAGCGCCCAGCAGAGGCAGAAAGACGATTGCCTGGACCATGATTTAATCTTTCCGCATGATCTGGTCGGAAAACCGGTATCCACTTTTCCGGATCATGCGATCAGCCCTTCATCAGATTGACGTCCTCAACCGCGATCGAGCCGCGGTTGCGGAAATAGACCACCAGGATGGCGAGACCGATCGCGGCTTCAGCGGCCGCGACGGTGAGCACCAGGAGCGCGAAAACCTGCCCGACGATGTCGCCGAGGAAGGTCGAGAACGCCACGAGGTTGACGTTGACCGCGAGCAGGATCAGCTCGATCGACATCAGGATGACGATGATGTTCTTGCGATTCAGGAAGATGCCGAGGATCCCGAGCGTGAACAGGATCGCGCCGACCGCAAGATAGTGTCCGAGCCCGATCGTCATTTCACCCACTCCGCCGCGTCAGAATCCTGGAGCCCCTGCCCCGGCGCCACCTTGCGGATCGCCATCGCTATTTCGGGCGTGCGCGCGTTCTGAACGTTGATGTCCTGCCGCTTCACGCTCGCCTTGTGACGCAGCGTCAGCACGATGGCGCCGATCATCGCGACCAGCAGCACCATGCCCGAGAGCTGGAAGTAGTGGATGTACTTGGTATAGAGCACCAGGCCCAGCGCCTCCGTATTGGAGACGTTGGTCGGGATCGCCGCCGTGATCGTCTTGGCGACGCCGGGGTTGATGACCCAGAAGCCGACCGTGAGCAGCAGCTCGAACAGGAAGATGCCGCCGATCACGAGGCCGACCGGCAGGTACTCGATGAAGCCCTCGCGCAGCTCGAGGAAGTCGACGTCGAGCATCATGATCACGAACAGGAACAGCACCGCGACGGCGCCGACATAGACCACGATCAGGATCATCGCCAGGAACTCGGCGCCCATCAGCACGAACAGGCCGGAGGCGTTGACGAAGGCCAGGATCAGGTACAGCACGGAGTGCACGGGATTGCGCGAGACAATCACCATCACCGCCGAGGCGACACAGACGCCGGCGAACAGATAGAAGAACAGCGCGGGAAGGATCATGCTCTCATCTCACCGGTACGGCGCGTCGAGTTCGATCGCTTTCGCGATCTCGCGTTCCCAGCGGTCGCCGTTGGCGAGCAGCTTGGCCTTGTCATAGAACAGTTCCTCGCGGGTCTCGGTCGCGAACTCGAAGTTCGGACCTTCGACGATGGCATCGACCGGACAGGCTTCCTGGCAGAGGCCGCAATAGATGCACTTCACCATGTCGATGTCGTAGCGCACGGTGCGGCGGGTGCCGTCGTTGCGGCGCGGGCCGGCCTCGATGGTGATGGCCTGGGCCGGACAGACCGCTTCGCACAGCTTGCAGGCGATGCAGCGTTCCTCGCCGTTCGGATAGCGGCGCAGCGCATGCTCGCCGCGGAAGCGCGGCGAGATCGGGCCCTTCTCGAAGGGATAGTTCAGCGTCGGCTTCGGCTGGAAGAAATAGCGCATGGCGAGGAAGAACGCCGAGACGAATTCCGACAACAGGAGCGAACGTGCAGTGGCGTTGATGTTGATACCCATGACGGCCCTCACTTCGGCGCGATGCCGGCAAAGTGCAGCACACCTGCCACCACGATCACCATCGCCAGCGACAACGGCAGGAAGACTTTCCAGCCGAGGCGCATCAGTTGATCGTAGCGGTAGCGCGGCACGATCGCCTTGGCCATCGCGAACAGGAAGAACATGAAGAACAGCTTTAGCGAGAACCAGATGATCCCCGGCACCCAGTTGAAGGGCGGCAGGTCCACGGGCGGCAGCCAGCCTCCGAGGAACAGGATCGTCGCCATCGCGCACATCGTGGCAATCGCGACATACTCGCCGAGCATAAACAGCAGATATGGCGTCGAGCCGTACTCGACCATGAAGCCGGCGACGAGCTCGGATTCCGCTTCGACGAGGTCGAACGGCGGACGGTTGGTTTCAGCCAGCGCCGAGACGTAGAAGATCACGAACATCGGGAACAGCGGCCAGACGTACCAGTTCAGGATCGTGAGCTGCGGCAACCCGATCAGGCTGGCGAGGCCCCGGACATGCTGCGCCTCGACCACGGCCGAGAGGTTCAGCGTGCCGGCGCAGAGCAGCACCGTAATGATGACGAAGCCGATCGAGACCTCGTAGGACACCATCTGCGCCGCCGAGCGCAGCGCAGCCAGGAACGGATATTTCGAGTTCGACGACCAGCCGGCCATGATGATGCCGTAGATCGACAGCGACGAGATCGCGAAGATGAAGAGAACGCCGACATTGATGTCGGAGATCACCCAGCCGAGATTGGTCGGGATCACCGCCCAGGCGGCGAGCGCGAGCACGCACGAGACCAAGGGCGCCAGGAGAAACACGCCCTTGTTGGCGCCGGACGGGATGATCGGCTCCTTCAGCACGAACTTCAGGAGGTCGGCGAAGGATTGCAGCAGGCCCCAGGGACCGACCACGTTCGGGCCGCGGCGGATCTGCACCGCCGCCCAGATCTTGCGGTCGGCGAGCAGGATGTAGGCGATCGCCACCAGCAGGACGACCAGCACCAGGACGCTCTCCGCGATCATGATGATCAGCGGCCAGAGGAACCCGGTCCAGAAGGCGCTTTCGAAGAATTCCATCAGCTCACTCCGCTGCGGTCAGCATCTGCCCGGAGGCAAGCCGCGAACACTCCGCCATCACGGCGGACGCACGCGCGATTGGGTTGGTCAAATAGAAGTCCTCGACAAGCGGCTTGAACGGAGCCTTCTCCGTCGTGCCGCCCTTCCCCGCGAGCTTCTTGATCTGGTCGGCCCCGCCGGCCTCGATCTGGTCGAGGCGGATCAGATGCGGCACGGCCTTGAAGATCGCCTGGCGCAGGGCCGACAACGAGTCATAGCCGAGCCTCTTGCCGAGCGCCTCCGAAAGCGCGCGGACAATCGCCCAGTCCTCGCGGGCCTCGCCCGGCGGGAATGCGGCGCGTCCGGTCATCTGCACGCGGCCTTCGGTGTTGACGTAGATCGCCGACTTCTCGGTATAGGCGGCTGCCGGCAGGATCACGTCGGCGCGATGGGCGCCGCGGTCGCCGTGGGTACCGATATAGACGACGAAGGTGCCGTCCGACGGCTTGATCTCGTCGGCGCCGAGCAGGAACAGCAGGTCGAGGGTCCCGAACGTCGTCATCTGCGCTGCGTTCAGCCCGCCCTGACCGGCGACAAAGCCGATGTCGAGCGCACCGACCCGCGAGGCGCTCTCATGCAGCACGCCAAAGCCGTTCCAGCCGTCCTTGAGCGCGCCGACGTCGAGCGCGAGCTTGGCCGCGGCTGCGAGAATGGCGGCGCCGTCGTGGCGCGAGGCGGCGCCAGCACCGACCAGGATGATCGGGTTCTTGGCGTTCTTCAGCACGTCCATGAAGGAGTGCTTGCCGGCCGCGAGCTCACCGAGCGTGTCGGTGCCCGCGCCGAGGTGATCATAGTCGTACGTGAGGTCGGGCTTGGCGCCGATCACGCCGACCTTGAAGCCGCCGGCGCGCCAGCGCTTGCGGATGCGGGCGTTGAACACGGCCGCCTCTTTCCGCGGATTGGCGCCGATGATGAGCAGCGCATCGGCCTGCTCGACGCCGGCGAGCGTCGGATTGAAGATGTAGGAGCCGCGGCCGAGCGCGGGGTCGAAGGCATCGCCGCCCTGCACTGCGAGATTGGCCGAACCGTATTTGGCCAGCAGATCCTTCAGCGCGAACATCTCTTCGACGGCGGCGAGGTCGCCCGCGATCGCGCCGATCCGCTTGCCGTCGGTGCGCGCCGCCTTCGAGGCGATCGCGGCAAAGGCCTCGGGCCAGCTCGCCGCGCGCAGCTTGCCGGCTTCGCGGATATAGGGCCGGTCGAGGCGCTGGGTGCGCAGGCCGTCGACGACGTGGCGGGTCTTGTCGGAAATCCACTCCTCGTTCACGGCCTCGTTGATGCGCGGCAGGATACGCATCACTTCGCGGCCGCGGGTGTCGACGCGGATCGCAGAGCCCACGCCGTCCATCACGTCGATCGACTGGGTCTTGCCGAGCTCCCACGGGCGCGCGGCGAAGGCATAAGGCTTCGAGGTCAGCGCGCCGACCGGGCAGATATCGACGAGATTGCCCTGAAGCTCAGACGTCAGCGCGTGCTCGAGATAGGTCGTGATCTCCATGTCCTCGCCGCGGCCGGTCGCGCCCATTTCGGGGGCGCCGGCGACTTCCGCCGAGAAGCGGACGCAGCGGGTGCACTGGATGCAGCGGTTCATCGAGGTCTTGACCAGCGCGCCGAGATATTTGTCCTCGACCGCGCGCTTGTTCTCGGCGAAGCGGCTGGTGTCGACACCGTAGCCCATCGCCTGGTCCTGCAGGTCGCACTCGCCGCCCTGATCGCAAATCGGGCAATCCAGCGGATGGTTGATGAGAAGGAACTCCATGACGCCTTCGCGCGCCTTCTTCACCATCGGCGAACGGGTGGAGATTTCCGGCGGCTCGCCCTTGGGACCCGGACGGCAATCGCGCACGCCCCAGGCGCAGCTCGCGACCGGCTTCGGGCCGCCCTTCACCTCGACGAGGCACATCCGGCAATTGCCGGCGATCGACAGCCGCTCGTGATAGCAGAAGCGCGGAATCTCTGCGCCGGCCGCCTCGCACGCTTGGAGCAGCGTGTATTCGGCGGGGACATCGATCTCTTTACCGTCGATGATGAGCTTGGTCATTGTCTCTACTCCGCCGCGACCATGTTCACGGGATCGCGGACGCCGGCATCGTCGATGTCGGCCTTGTGCGAATATTCGTCGATGCGCGCTTCGATCTCATGACGGAAATGCGCGATCAGGCCCTGGATCGGCCACGCCGCCGCGTCGCCGAGCGCGCAGATGGTGTGGCCTTCGACCTGTTTGGTGACTTCCAGCAGCATGTCGATTTCGCGCTTGTGGGCGCGACCGTCGGCCATGCGGGTCAAGACGCGCCACATCCAGCCGGTGCCCTCGCGGCACGGCGTGCACTGGCCGCAGCTCTCGTGCTTGTAGAAATAGGAGATGCGGGCGATGGCGCGGATCAAGTCGGTGGACTTGTCCATCACGATCACGGCCGCGGTGCCGAGGCCCGAGCGCAGCTTGCTCAAGCTGTCGAAATCCATCGGCGTGTCGATGATCTGCTCGGCCGGCACCATGCGCACCGAGGAGCCGCCGGGGATCACGGCCTTGAGGTTGTCCCAGCCGCCGCGGACGCCGCCGCAATGCTTCTCGATCAGCTCACGGAACGGAATGCCCATGGCCTCTTCGACGTTGCAGGGCCGCTCGACATGGCCGGAGATGCAGAACAGCTTGGTGCCGACATTGTTCGGACGGCCGATGCCGGCGAACCACGCCGCGCCACGGCGCAGAATGTCCGGCGCAACCGCGATCGACTCGACATTGTTGACGGTGGTCGGGCAGCCGTACAGGCCGACATTGGCCGGGAACGGCGGCTTCAGGCGCGGCTGGCCCTTCTTGCCTTCGAGGCTCTCGAGCAGCGCGGTTTCCTCGCCGCAGATGTAAGCGCCGGCGCCGTGGGCGACGTAGATGTCGAACGGCCAGCCGTTGACATTGTCCTTGCCGACCAGCTTGGCCTCATAGGCCTGGTCGATCGCCGCCTGGAGATGCTCGCGCTCGCGGATGAACTCGCCGCGGACATAGATGTAGCAGGCATGCGCGTTCATCGCGCAGCTCGCGATCAGGCAGCCCTCGATCAGGAGATGCGGATCGTGCCGCATGATCTCGCGATCCTTGCAAGTCCCGGGCTCGGATTCGTCGGCGTTGACGACGAGATAGCTCGGCCGGCCGTCGGTCGATTCCTTCGGCATGAACGACCATTTCAGGCCGGTCGGGAAGCCGGCGCCACCGCGGCCGCGCAGCCCCGACGCCTTCATCTCGTTGATGATCCAGTCACGGCCCTTGTCGATGATGTTCTTCGTACCATCCCAGGCGCCGCGGCGCCGCGCGCCCTCGAGTCCCCAATCGTGGAGGCCGTAGAGGTTCTTGAAGATGCGGTCCTTGTCCTCGAGCATGTCAGTGCTTTCCGATCAACGGTTGGCTTGCTTGTAGGCAAGCCCGGCGGCGCAGACGGCAAAGGTCAGCGCCCAGAGCAGACTGGATTCCAGCGACGCGTTCAGAGCGAAGCGCTGAAGCAGGAAAATGAACGTGGCCGCCACGGCGGAATGCATTGCGACGAAGCCCCACTTCTTCACAACACTGCTCCCTTCAACTGGCGGCGAGAGATCACGCATCAGGTGATCTCCTTCAGCGTGGTCGGCCCACCGGTCGGCGCCGAGAACTGGCGGCCGTTCTGCGGACCGGGCTTGGGCGGATTGCCAGAGGCAAAGCCGTCGAGCACCTTGCCGAAGCTTTCCTTGGTCAGATCCTCATAGGTGTCCTTGCCGATCAGCACCATCGGCGCGTTCACACAGGCACCGAGGCACTCCACCTCTTCCCAGCTGAAATTGCCGTCCTTGGAGAGCTGGAAGGGCTCGTGATGGATGCGGTGCTCGCAGACGTGGATTAGATCCTCGGCGCCACGCAGGCGGCACGGCGTGGTGCCGCAGACCTGGACGTGGGCCTTCTTGCCGACCGGGGCCAGCTGGAACATCGTGTAGAAGGTCGCGACCTCGAGCACGCGGATATAGGGCATGTCGAGCATGTCGGCGACGGCGCGGATCGCGGCCTCCGAGACCCAGCCGTCGTGCTGTTCCTGTACGCGCCAGAGAATGGCGATGACCGCGGAGGCTTGCCGGCCGGCCGGATATTTCGCGATCTGCTGCTTGGCGAACGCGAGGTTCTCCTCCGTGAACGCAAAGCTCGCGGGCTGGACTTCCTTCGGTGCTAATCGGCGAACGGACATCTCTTCAATCTCTCACTGCACGCGGCGCGCGGTTTTCGCATTCAGGGCATTGATCCTGTCCTGCCAGAATGCGCTTGCGGTGCCGAAAACATTGTAGCCGACGTGGGTCGAGACCTTGATGCGGTCGAGGATCGACAGCTCGGTCACCGTCTCCATACGCCTTGTGCTGGGATCGTAGACGATCAGCTTCAGCGGGGTGTGTTCGAGGATGTAGCGCGAGACCGCATGCGAGCGGTCGCTGCCGTGCTCCTCGCACATGACGACGCTGTCGGCCTGGAGCAGCCGGGCGCCGCCCTTGATCGCCTCGATCTCGACGCCCTCGACGTCAAGCTTGATCAGGTACTTGCCGGTCGCGGCGATCTTGCCGTCGTCGATCAGATTATCGAGCGCGATGACCGGCACGTCCTCGCCACCCGCCGACGCATCGCCGGCGATGCTGAAGGCCTCGTGCTTAGTACCCGACAAACGCGCGGTGCCACGGGCCGCGCCGATCGCGCATTTCATGGTCTCGAAGCGGCTGCCGTTGATGCGGGCGTTGTTGGCGAGCTTCGGATGGTTCTGCCCGGACGGCTCGATCGCGATCGCCTTGTGCGAACCGAACGGCCTGCTCGATACCAGCACCGACCAATAGCCGTAATTCGCGCCGCAATCGAGCAGCGTATAGTCCACGTCGATGGAGTCGGCGAACAACAGCTCCAGCTCGTCCTCGTAATTGTAGGAGCGGTTGAGCAGCTTGCTCCAATAGCCGTCGCCGTAGGGAAATTCGAACACGGCGTCGGGGTTGAGCTTGATCGCGATGTTGCGCTCGGGCAGCGTCTTCCGCAGCAGGTTCGCGCAGGCGATGTAGCCCATATGCGAGAAGTGCGAGGAGATCTTCGATCCCGTCACCAGCGCCAAGGCAGCCGTCCGCTCCCACAGGTTGGCCCCTTCAAGGGCCCCCGAGGCGCGGTCAAACTGGATCGGCGCCTGCGCCATCACCGATCGACCTCTCCGAACACGATGTCCAGCGAGCCGAGGATCGCCGAGACGTCGGCGAGCAGATGACCGCGGCAGATGTGGTCCATGGCCTGCAGATGCGCAAAGCCGGGCGCGCGGATCTTGCACTTGTAGGGCTTGTTGGTGCCGTCCGAGATCAGAAAGACGCCGAACTCGCCCTTCGGCGCCTCGACCGCGGCGTAGACCTCGCCGGCCGGCACGTGGACGCCTTCGGTGTAGAGCTTGAAATGATGGATCAGCGCTTCCATCGAGCGCTTCATCTCGCCACGGCGCGGCGGCGCGACCTTGTTGTCTTCGACGACGACGGGGCCCTTTCCATCGGCTGCGTTCAGCTTCTGGATGCACTGCTTCATGATGCGCACGGACTGGCGCATCTCTTCCATGCGGATCAGATAGCGGTCGTAGCAGTCGCCGTTCTTGCCGATCGGGATGTCGAAATCCAGTTCGGCGTAGCATTCATAGGGCTGTGATTTGCGCAGATCCCAGGCCGCGCCCGAACCGCGCACCATCACGCCGGAGAAGCCCCACTCCCAGGCTTCCTTCAGCGACACCACGCCGATGTCGACGTTGCGCTGCTTGAAGATGCGGTTGGCGGTGAGCAGCCGGTCGAGATCCTCGACCACCTTCAGGAACGGATCGCACCAGGCGTCGATGTCGTCGACCAGCTTCTGCGGCAGGTCCTGATGCACGCCGCCGACGCGGAAGTAGGCCGCGTGCATGCGGCTGCCGGAGGCGCGCTCGTAGAACACCATCAGCTTTTCGCGCTCTTCGAAACCCCACAACGGCGGGGTCAGCGCGCCGACGTCCATCGCCTGCGTGGTGACGTTGAGCAAATGCGACAGGATGCGGCCGATCTCGCAATAGAGCACGCGGATCAGCTGCGCGCGGCGCGGCACCTCGATGCCGAGCAGCTTTTCCGCAGCCATGCAGAAGGCGTGCTCCTGGTTCATCGGCGCGACGTAGTCGAGACGGTCGAAATAAGGGATCGCCTGCAGATAGGTCTTCTGCTCGATCAGCTTTTCGGTGCCGCGGTGGAGCAGGCCGATATGGGGATCGACGCGGGCGACGACCTCACCATCCAATTCAAGCACAAGACGAAGAACACCGTGCGCAGCCGGATGCTGCGGTCCGAAGTTGATCGTGAAGTTGCGAAGCTGTTCGGGTTGCTCGTTCATGATCAGACCTTCGGCCCCGCTTTTTCATCGCCCGGAAGGACCGGATAGTCGGCGCCCTCCCACGGGGACAAAAAGTCGAACTTGCGGAATTCCTGGTTGAGCCTGACCGGCTCGTACACCACCCGCTTCTCCTGGTCGTCGTAGCGGACCTCGAGGAAGCCAGTGGTCGGGAAATCCTTGCGCAGCGGATGACCCTCGAAGCCGTAATCGGTCAGGAGGCGGCGCATGTCGGGATGACCGACGAAGATCACGCCGTAGAGGTCGTAGGCTTCGCGCTCGAACCAGTCGGCGCCAGGAAACACCTCGATCAGCGACGGCACCTGCGTGGTCTCGTCGGCCTGGGCCTTGAGCCGGATCCGGGCGTTCAGGGTCGGTGACAGGAAGTGATAGATCACGTCGAAGCGCTTCTCGCGCGAGGGATAGTCCGCGGCCGTGATGTCGGTGAAATTGATGAAGCGGCAGCTCGGGTCGTCGCGGAGGTACTTGACCACCTCGACGATTTTGCTGACCTCGACATCGACCGTGAGCTGGTTGAAGGCCACCGAATGACCGATGGCGGCGCCCGGAAGCGCGCTAACGATCGTCTGCCCCAGGGCGTCGAGCTTGGCGTCGTCCATGACGTAAAACCTTAGCGTTCGATGGTGCCGGTGCGGCGGATCTTCTTCTGCAGCAGCAGCACGCCGTAGAGCAGCGCTTCCGCCGTGGGCGGGCAGCCCGGCACGTAGATGTCGATCGGCACGATGCGGTCGCAACCGCGCACGACCGAGTAGGAATAGTGATAATAGCCGCCGCCATTGGCGCAGGAGCCCATCGAGATGACGTAACGCGGCTCGGGCATCTGGTCGTAGACCTTGCGCAGCGCAGGCGCCATCTTGTTGGTCAGGGTCCCCGCGACGATCATCACGTCCGACTGACGCGGCGAAGCGCGCGGCGCGAAGCCGAAGCGCTCGACGTCGTAGCGCGGCATCGAGACCTGCATCATCTCGACCGCGCAGCAGGCAAGACCGAAGGTCATCCACATCAGCGAGCCGGTGCGCGCCCAGGTGATGAGGTCGTCGGTCGCGGCCACGAAGAAGCCCTTGTCGGACAGTTCCGAATTGACCTCGAGGAAGAACGGATCATTGGCCCCGACCGGCTTGCCGGTCGACGGGTCCAGGATGCCCTTGGGGGCCGGCGCGAGAACCGGACCGGCGGATGACACAGGGTTCAATCCCATTCCAGTGCGCCTTTCTTCCATTCATAGGCGAACCCGACCGTCAGCACGCCAAGGAACACCACCATGGACCAGAAACCGGTCGCGCCAAGCTTGCCGAACGCCACCGCCCAGGGAAACAGGAACGCCACCTCGAGGTCGAAGATGATGAAGAGGATGGCGACCAGATAGAAGCGGACGTCGAACTTCATGCGGGCGTCGTCGAAGGCGTTGAAACCGCACTCATACGCCGACAGCTTTTCCGGGTCCGGCTGCTGGAACGCCACGATGAACGGCGCGATCAGCAGCACCAGGCCAATGAGGCCCGCTACCCCTATGAAGACGACGAGTGGAAGATAGTTCTGCAGAATGCCGCTCATTGGCGAGCCCTTTTTCCCGCAGCCTCGGGACAGCCACGGATTCGTCCAGTTTGGAATTGTTCTGAGCCTTAGCGCAGTGCACCAATGGGCGCAAGACACGCTCTTTTTAGGCCCTTTGTCGCCCTCAGAACGGTGGAAATCCCGGAATCACCCCGCGGCTGGTATGGAGCAGATCGACAGCCCCAGCAAGGGCGCCTCGATCAGTCCACACCCGCTGGGCCGTGACGTCCGTTGTTGGGAAGGCTCGCTTTATCTAGGCCGCGGCGCAGCAAAGTCCAGATGACGACGAGGACAGGCGCGCCCATTATTGGGAGAGCGATCCGGGAGCCATGCATCGCGGTCGGACCCGGGCCCGTCTGGCGAATGCGTCGGGCGGGCGGCGCCCGCGTCCGCCGCGGCGGAAATCGGTGGCGAGCGCGGCGGCGACGTGGCTGGATTGTCGCGCGCCGCGCTCGCATGAGCTTCGGGCCGGGGGGCATTGCCCGCGAGCTCATCGATCTCGTGGTGGAAGCCGGGTGACGAGCCGGTCAGGCTCTCACGATGGCCTTCCCTCGCCTGTTCTCGTCATCTGCCTCACCATTTGTAGGAGACGCTGGCGGTGACGCGCCGGCGGTCGCCGTAGAAGCAGGAGGACGCCGCCGCGCAGCTCGCGACGTAGATCTTGTCGGTCAGATTGACCACGTTCAGTGCGGTGCGCCAGTTCTGCCATTCGTAGTGGAGCGCGAGATCGCCGAGCACGACCGCGGGAACTTCGAGGGTATTGGCGGTATCCGCCCACGACGAACCGACATAGCGGACACCGCCGCCGAAGCCGAACCCCGCGAGCGGCCCGTCCTTGAAGGTGTAGTCCGCCCAGCCGGACACCAGGAGCTCAGGCGTGTTGGTCGGGGTCTTGCCGACCAGCGCCGGATCCAGATCCCTGCTGTTGAACAAATGGTAGGCCGTGAACGAGCCGATCAGCTTCAGCTCACGCGTGGCGTTCGCCACCGCTTCGAGCTCGATGCCGCGCGAGGTCACCTCGCCGGTCTGGTTCTGCAAGGTCGTGACGACGGGATCGGTGGTTGCCACGTTCTGGCGCTTCAGGTCGAACACCGAGGCGGTGAAGTAGCCGTCAAATCCCCGCGGCGCGACCTTCACGCCGATTTCCGTCTGCTGGCCGGTCTCCGGCAGGAACAGCTGGTTTTGCGCGTTGAGGCCGATGATCGGATTGTAGCTCGTGGCGTAAGACACATAGGGCGCGATGCCGTTGTCGAAATTGTAGATCAGCCCGGCGCGCCCGCTGAACCTGCTGTCGTCGCGGCTGGCAAGCGTGGCGCCGGTATCGCGGGCAGCCTGCGTCGTCTCGACCCAATCGTTGCGGCCGCTCAGCACCAGCGTGAAGTTGCCGAGCTTCATCTGGTCCTGAAGATAGGTGCCGGCCTGCTTCTGCGTGATCTGGAAGTTGCGGAACGGTGCGCCCGTCAACGGAATGTCAAATCCATAGGCGGGATTGAAGACGTTGATCGAAGGGACGGTGCCGAAGTTGAAAGCCTGATAGTCGTCGATCTGGTAGCCCTTCAAATCGACCCCGAACAGCATCGTATGCCGCACCGCGCCGGTGTTGAAGCGGTACTCCAGCTGATTGTCGAGATTGGCCTGGTTTGCGGTGTTCTTCGCATACCAATTATAGCGACCGAGACTGGCCGTGTTGATGTCGGCCCAGTTGTTGCCGACGTAGCCGCGATAGGTCACGTCGACATGGGCAAAGCGCGCATTCTGCCGGAACGTCAAATCGTCGGTGAGATTGCGCTCGAACTGGTAGCCCAGCATCTCCTGCTCGCGCGTGAACTTGTCGACGCTGGGATCGCCGGCGAAAAAGCTGGTCGGGATCTTGCCGAACCGAGCGTTGGTCACCGTGCCCTCATAGGGCAGGAAGTTGATGCCACGGGTTTCCTGCCGGGAAGCTGAAGCCAGTACCGTGAACGTCGTGTCGGCGTCCGGCTTCCAGGTCACCGACGGCGCGATGAAGTAATTGTTGTCCGGGGTGAAATTGACCTGCGTGGGGCCGTTCTGGACCTGGCCGACGACGCGGTAGAACAGCTTGCCGTTCTCAGAGCTCGTCGCGACCGGACCGCCGACATCGAAGCCGACATAGGCGTTGCCGAAATTGTTGACGCCGGTCTCGATGAAACGGACGGGCTCCGCGGGCGGCATCTTGCTGATGACGTTGACGATGCCGCTCGGACTCGATCCGCCATAGAGCACAGCCGACGGACCGCGCAGCACCTCGACGCGCTCCATGTTGGGCGTCTGAAGCTTCCAGGTCGCATAGGACGTGGAGAACAGCTGCATGCCGTCGAGGAACAGTCCGACTTCGTCGGACTTGAAACCGCGGATCAGCCACCAGTCGTTGCGCGTGTCCGCGCCGAAGGTCCCGGCGCGGACACCGGCGGTATAGCGCAGGACCTCGTCGAGCTTGTTCGGCTTCTGGTCGCGGATCTGCTCCGCGCCAATCACCGACACCGCCTGCGGCGTCTCCATGATCGGCGTGTTGGTCTTGGTGCCGGACGAGCTGCGGCCGGCGACGTAGCCGTGCACCGGGCCGCGCGGGGTTTCCACGAAACCGACATTGCGCTGCGGCTGCGGCTGCGGCTTGCTTCGGTCAGCGGTCTGCTGGGATGATCGCGGCGCGCGGCGCTGGACGGAGGGCGCCGCCCGGCGTCGCGCTTCCGGCGCGGTGACGGTGACCGACGGAATGTTCTGCGCGCCACTCTGCGCAGGAGATTGTGCAAGCGATGCCTGCGGCAGCAAAACCCAAGCGGATGCGGTCGCCAATACGGCCGACCGCAGCATTCCAAGACTGTTCAACGCGCAACCCCAAAACTGCGTGTTTTGATTTGCCCATGCCGTCAGTCCCATGACGGCAGGCGCTTGCGGTGACGCTTAGGGGAGCGCGCGCGAATTCCCTAATTGAAAGCCTCTTAGAAAGAGTCTTAGAAAGAGTCTTGGAAGGGTTCTTGAAGCGATCCAACATGTTCCGGGATTGCCGGAACGTCAGCGCGAAATCTTCTCGCTCTCGAGCAGCTCGGCGGCGATCTTCGTCAATTGATCGACCTGCTGCAGCAGCGCCTCGAACTCGGCTTCGCTCAGATGTTCGCGCAAACGCCGATTGCGCTCCTGCGCACCGGCGACGATCGCATCATGCGCCGCAAGACCGGTTGCGGTCAGCGAGACCAGAACCTCGCGGCTGTCCTTCGGGTTCGCTGATTTCGCGATCAGCTTGCGCGAGACGAGTTCCGCAAGCGCGCGGCTGATCTGCCCCTTGTCCTGGCCGACAGCTTCCGCAAGCCGCGCCACGCTCATCGGCGGCCGCCGGCCGAGCGAGGCGACCAGGCCAAACTCGACCGAGGACAATCCGGCGAGACGCTTGTAGCGCAAGATGGCGCCGCGCTTGAGCAAATTGGCCAGCACCATCAGCCGCGACGACAGCATGACAGTGATCGGCGCCGGCGACTGAGTTTCGTCCGCATCGGACGATGCGCGCCCGGCCCTGCTTGATGTCTGACTCATGATCCACCTCTGCCAAGAAAGCCGCGGCGTGCCAAGTCTTGGTAGCGCAACCTCCCCAGCCTGATCCGAATGCGACTAAGAGGTATTTGGAAGTCGTTGACATTGTCATCGATCTAATCTTCACTTAGCACAAGGCATCAAAAAAGGCCCGGCCGGTACGGCCGACTGCGGGAGGACCAGCATGAGCATCACCCAGCGGGATCGCGATCTCGGCACGGCCTATGCGATGAAGCCGCCGCACACGCGCACCGAGCTCACCTCGGTCGTGCGCGGCACGCCCATGGGCGAACTGCTGCGACGTTACTGGCATCCGGTCGGGCTTATCAGCGATGCCAGCGACACCCCGAAAAAGGTTCGCGCGCTCGGCGAGGATCTGGTGCTGTTCCGCGACAAGTATGGCCGCGCCGGCCTGCTGCACGCCCGCTGCTGTCACCGCGGCACCACGCTCTATTATGGCAAGGTCGAGGAGGACGGCATCCGCTGCTGCTATCACGGCTGGAAGTTCGACACCGAGGGTCGTTGCCTGGAGCAGCCCTGCGAGCCCGAGGGCGGCCAGTTCAAGGACAAGGTGCGCCAGCCCTGGTATCCGGTCGAGGAACGCTACGGGCTGATCTTCGCCTATATGGGCCCGGCCGAGAAACGCCCGGTGCTGCCGGCCTATCAATGCCTGGAGACCATGGACGACGGCGAGTTCGTGGAAGCCGACGATTCCTCGATCGGCGGCGGTGGTCCCGCGATCATCCCCTGCAACTGGCTCCAGCATTTCGAGAACGTGGTCGATCCCTACCACGTGCCGGTGCTGCACGGCTCCTTCTCGGGTCCGCAATTCACCAACATGATGGCGTCGATGCCGGAGGTGACGTTCGACAAGACGCCGCGCGGGATCGCCGTGCGCTCGATCCGCAAGCAGGATGACGGCCGCGTGTTTTACCGCGTCACCGAGGCGGCACTCCCCACCTTGCGCGTCGTTCCAAACCCGCGCGTGGCGCAGTTCGCCCGCGTCGAGTCGATCGGCTGGACGCTGCCGATCGACGACACCTCGTTCCGCATCTACGTCGCCGGCCGCGTCAAGAACCCCGGCGACATCGGCCGCATGCGCTCGAAATTCAACGGCAAATTCTGGTGGGACATGACCGAGGAAGAGCACCAGCAATTTCCGGGCGATTACGAAGCCCAGGTCGGCCAGGGACCGCAGACCATCCATTCCGAGGAGCATTTCGGCCAGAGCGACCGCGGCATCCTCTTGATCCGGCGCATGCTGAGCGAGCAGCTCGAGGCGATGGAAGCAGGCCGCGATCCGATCGGAATCTCGTTCGATGCAAGCGCGCCTCCGGTCGAATTCGAAGCGGGGAATTACATCCGCGACGCGTGAAGCAACCAGCTCCAATCAAAGCTGGACCGACAACGATAACAAAGACTAATTGGGGGAAGCGATGGTCGATGTGACGTCACAAATGTCGGTGCAAACGGCCGCGACGGCAAAACCCCCGGCGCGGCGCTATTACGTGCTGGGCCTGCTCACGATCATCTACGCGCTGAATTTCCTCGACCGCACGATCTTCAACGTGCTGATCGAGCCGATCAAGAAGGAGTTCCAGCTCAGCGACACCATGATGGGCCTGCTCGCGGGCTTCGGCTTCGCCCTGTTCTATTCCCTGCTCGGCATTCCCATCGCGCGCGTCGCCGACCGGCTCAACCGGCGCAACATCGTCGCCGTCGCCTTTGCGTTCTGGAGCGCGATGACGGCGTTGTGCGGCGCTGCTTCGAGCGTCACCTCGCTGGCGCTGGCGAGGATCGGCGTCGGCATCGGCGAATCCGCAGGCTCGCCCGCCTCGCAATCGATCGTCGCTGATCTTTTCGCCAAGAACGAGCGTCCGCGCGCGCTCGGCATCTACGCCGTCGGCACCTATCTCGGCGTCTTCCTTGGTTATTTCGTCGGCGGCTACGTCAACCAGCACTATGGCTGGCGGATGGCGTTCTACGTCGCGGGCCTGCCCGGCATCCTGCTCGCTATTGTCCTCTGGCTGACGATCTCCGAGCCGAAGCGCGGCGCCATGCAGGAGAATTTCGTGCCCGAACCGCTCGGGCCGACACTGCGCTTCCTGGGTTCGCAGCAGAGCTTCATCATCGTGTTGATCGGCTTCTGTCTGACCACGTACACGAACTACGCGACCGCAGCCTGGATCCCGCCGTTCCTGGCCCGGGTGCACCATCTGTCGAGCGCCGAGATCGGCACCTATGCCGGCACCTTCAAGGGGCTCGCCGGCATGGCCGGCACCCTGCTCGGCGGCTTCGTGGTGGCGCAGATCAGCCGCCGCGACGACCGCTGGAAGCTGTGGGCACCGGCCATCACCTCGGGCCTTGCCGGGCCGGTGTTCGCGCTCTGCATGCTGACGCAGGACTTCAAGATGATGGTCGCCATGCTGGCGCTGACCTCGTTCCTGGTCGGCTTCCATCTCGGGCCGATCTTCGCGATCGCGCAGACGGTCGCCAAGCCGAGCATGCGGGCGCTGGCCTCCGCCCTCATCGCGCTCACCGCCACCTGCTTCGGCCAGGGCGTCGGCCCGCTCGCCGTGGGCATGGTCAATGACGCCCTGAAGGGCGCTTACGGCGCCGACGCCGTGCGCTATTCGCTGCTCTCGGCGGCGGTCACGACCATTCTGGGGGCGCTCCTGTTCGTTTGGGCGGCGCGCTCGATCCGGGACGATATCGGCCGGGCGGCCGCCTGAGGCCGGTGCAGGCCTGCAAGCCCGGCGAAACCAACCGGGCGTATTCATGAAACCATTTTGCGGAACCCGCGAAACCATCCGGAAACAGACGGTCCTTACAACAAGAGCCATAGACGGCGGCAAAGCCCGTCGGGAGGCTCAGATGAACCACTCCATTCATTCCGCTGATCGTGCGACCCACCTGAAGATCGTGGTGGTGGCGCTTGTGGCCGGCATCACGGTGGCCGGCTTCGGGATCGCAGCCCGCACCAATACCGATTACAGCCAGACCGCCCAGTCCGCCCACGTGATCAAGGCCGGCAAGCCGGTCGTGGTGACCAGCGCCGGGACGTCGGAGATCCGCTGACAACCCTGTTCCGGGATGACCAATGGCTGCCTGCGGGCGGCCTTTTCGTTTTCCAAACAATACTTAGCCGGCGAGGCCTGGCAAAGTGCAACATCCTTGACTTCACCCAGCCCCGCCTTTAAGTCCCCCCTCGTTCCGCGCGCTTTCAGCGAACCACGCGGGAGTAGCTCAGTTGGTTAGAGCGCCGGCCTGTCACGCCGGAGGTCGCGGGTTCGAGCCCCGTCTCTCGCGCCATTTTGGCAATTCCTTCATAGCCTTAGAACAAACTTCTACACGCCTTTCGCGGCTGTGACGGCGATTGCCGGCATCCGTCGAGAATTCGCGCCATAGTCAGCCCAAGCCCGAATCGTCTAGGCCTTCCAGGACTTGGAGGGATCCCCACGCTTTTAGCGGTTTTTTCCGGGGCCCCTGTGATTGAGGAGGCCAGACATGGCTAAGAAAGACTCGGCCAAGAAGGATTCGGCGAAGAAGGCTGCCGCTCCCGCCACCATCACGCTCAAGCATCTCGCTGCCGACATTGCGGAGAGCCAGGACCTGTCGAAGAAGCGCGCTGAGGCCGTTCTGACCGACATGGTCGACCTGATCACCAAGCACCTGAAGAAGGGCGACCGTGTCCGGATCGTCGGGCTTGGAATCCTCCAGGTCCGCAAGCGCGCCGCCCGCACCGGCCGTAATCCCGCCACCGGCGAGCCCATTCACATCAAGGCCAGCAAGAAGGTCGCTTTTCGCCCGGTGAAGGAACTGAAAGAGGCGATCTGACCCCTCACGTTTCGTTAAGCCTGATCAGCGTCCTCCGGCCTCACCGCGCCCTGCTTTTCTGGTATACCGCCCCTCTCCCCTGACCCGGCGGTTTGACCAGAAATGTCCTCCCTCACCTTTTCGCATACCGTGACCGAGCGCTTCCTGCGCTACGTCACCATCGACACCCAGTCCGATCCGGAATCCCCGAGCTCGCCCTCGACGGAGAAACAGAAGGACCTCGGCCGTGTGCTCGCCGCCGAACTGAAGGCCATGGGTGTCGAGGACGCGCATCTCGACGACTTCGGCTACGTCTACGGAACGATCCCGGCGAACACGACCAAGAAGGTGCCGGTGATCTGCTTCTGCTCGCACATGGACACTTCGCCCGACGTCACCGGCAAGAACGTCAAGCCGCAGGTCGTGAAGAACTATCGCGGCGGCGACATCACGCTGCCCGGCGACACCAGCCAGGTGATCCGCTTCGCCGAGCATCCGGCGCTGAAGAACCAGATCGGCAACGACATCATCACCACCGACGGCACCACCCTGCTCGGCGCCGACAACAAGGCCGGCGTGGCGGAGATCATGGATGCCGCGCATTTCTTTATCAACAATCCCGACGTGAAGCACGGCACCATCAAGATCCTGTTCACGCCCGACGAGGAGATCGGCCGCGGCGTCGACAATGTCGACATCAAGAAGCTCGGCGCCGAGTTCGGCTACACCATGGACGGCGAGAGCGCGGGCTGCGTCGAGGACGAGACCTTCTCGGCGGACGGCGCCACCATCACCATCAACGGCGTCAGCGCCCATCCCGGCTATGCCAAGGGCAAGATGGAGCACGCGATCAAGATCGCCGCCGCCATCGTCGAGCGCCTGCCCCGCGAAGGCTGCTCGCCCGAGACGACATCAGGCAAGCAGGGCTTTCTGCATCCGATCGGCATCGAGGGCGCGCTGGAGCAGGCGACGGTCTCCTTCATCGTGCGCGACTTCACCGAGGACGGGCTGAAGGAAAAGGAGATCCTGCTCGAGAACATCGTCAAGGACGTGATGAAGGATTTTCCGCGCTCGACCTACACATTCGAGGTGCGGGAGCAGTACCGCAACATGAAGCAGGTGATCGATCGCCACCCGCACATTCTCGAATACGCCATCGAAGCGATCCGCCGCGTCGGCCTGCGCCCGATGCGCACCGCGATCCGCGGCGGCACCGATGGCTCGCGCCTGTCCTTCATGGGCCTGCCCTGCCCCAACATCTTCGCCGGCGAGCACGCGTTTCACTCCCGGCTCGAATGGGTCAGCCGGCAGGACATGGAGAAGGCGGTGCAAACGATCGTCCACCTCGCCATGATCTGGGAGGAGAAGGCCTAGCGCCTCTCGTTAAAGGCAAGATGGCCGGGATCGCTCCCGGCCATCGTCCTGCAGGTTACGGCACCGGCATCGCGCGCGGATTGCGATGGAAGCGGTTCGAGCTTGCCATCCAGTTCGGTAGCGGCTCTCCGTCGCGGTGCCGCCCGCCGGCCACCGCCGCAGCCCAGGCCACCGCAGCGCCGATCAGGGTTGCTGCGGCAACGGAGAAGGCGACGATGATGGAATTGCGCCGCGCCCGATTGATCGCCGTCCTTGAATCGGCGATCAGCGTGTCGACCCGTCGTTCCGAGTCGGGTGCCGCGAGTCCCGTCAGCGCGGCCACCTGCTGCACCAGATAGATCCGATCATCGCTGCTGACGCCGCTGTGGCTCGATGACGTCATCAAGATGCGTCCTGCTTCTGCGCGGGCTTCCCTGAGGTCCGTGTTAGGGGGCCGCCGCGGCGCGCGAAACAGCTTGTCCAGCTCGTAGCTCAACAGAGGCTCGGCGGCGGAGGTATTGCTCGCCGAACTGCGCATCGGCGAACGATCAATCGCAGCTGCGCCGAGTATCGCGAGCAGAGCTGCACCAAGCAGCACGGCAAGCGCCCAGGACATCAGGCCATGCAGCCCGTCCCGCCGTTCGCCGTCGTCTTCGATCGTTGTGATCGCCGGGGCTGGTCGCGTTGTCCGGCCGGCGACATAGCCGCCGAAGCCGAAGCTGATAATCGCCTGGATGATCAGATACAGTCCCGACAGCAAAGCCAGCGCCGCCGATGCATCGCGCCATGTCGGCGAGGCTGAACTGACGCCCAGGCCGACGGCGACTCCAAAGCCGACCAGGATGAACGACATTGCGCCGGCAGCCAAAGCGCCTGCGATGACCGAGCTCCACTGGATGGTGCGCCGGTCGTCGGCAGCGACGCCGCCGCCTTCCATGATCTCTTCCCGTATGAGAGTTTCCATCGTCATCGCCGCTCTCTCAGCGCAGGCCGAAGAACGACAAGATCGCCATGACCACCACGATCAAGCCGATGAGATAAATCAATCCGTCCATGGTCCGTCCTCCTCAATGTCTCCTCGTCGCTAATCACAACGAAGAAAGAACGTTCCAAACTGGCCGAGGCGCGGGAACGAACCGGCGCGATGCGGATTATCTGTCCAAGTCCCAAGGATGAAGTTTGTGAGCACGAAAGCCCCAGCCGGTCGGTCCCGGCTGGGGCTTTCTTTTTGGGCGGCGGTTCCTGTCCTATGTTAGCGACGCCGGCTCTCCGATCATCAAGGATGCGATCCGGGGCGGAACCTCCGGATCGGGAGAGCGGCGTGGATCGCAGAACCGCGTGCCTTCATCAGGCAGATGCATTCCGGGAAAAGGCGATCGCCGATCCCGAGCACCACGACCAGTGGATCGATGAAGCCATCAAATGGCTGGAACGCGCCATGGAAGCCGGCTGTCGCGCCGTCGTGACGGTCGAAGCCGGCGATGTGCCGAACGCAGCAAGCGCAGCGTCAGCCGATGCCCAGTTGAGCCTGATCACGCGCCAATAAGAAGCGCTGTCGTCCTCGCCATCGCTGCGGCAATTGTTCCAGGGACGTAACAATGTTGCGGGTCGACACTGTTCCCGCCCTCATGCTAGGCCGGACACCGACCACAACCAGAGTGAAATCGTGCTCGCGAACCGCCAGCCCTCAGGATCATGTCGGCCGCGCAACTGGCGCGGGCTGCTGTCTGTGCTGATCGCGGTTGTCTACCTGCTCGCAGGAGCGCTGCATGGCCTGCACGACATCGACGTCACCACGCCCGGTGGCGGCTCGGAGATCAGCGCCGTTGTTGACGGCTCCGCAGATCACAACGACCACAAGGCCATCGGCGGGCATCATTGCCATGGCTGCTTCTCGGTGACGGTGGCGCAGCCGGCGCCACCGGCCGCATCGATCGGGCTCGTGTCTGCATCGCGCCCGCAACGCGCATCCCGGCTCGCCGGCATTATTCCCGATACCGACTCCCCGCCTCCCAAACAGATGGCCTGAACGGATTGGTCGGGCGCTCCGCGCCCATGAGGTTCATCCTTCACAGGTCGGTTTCATGTTTTGCAGGGGAATGGCCGCGCGCCTGGCGTGCGCGGCAGCGTGTCTGATTGCCGGATTGGCGCTTGCGCCGTCTCACGCCCAGACTCTGACGATGCGGAGCGCGCTCTCGCGCGCGCTGGCCACGAGCCCGCGGCTGACCGCGGCGGAGCGCGATGTCGGCATCGCCACGGGCCAGCGCATCCAGGCAGGTGCGCTTCTCAATCCGGAGCTGACCTACGAACAGGACAATTCGTTCGGGTCCGGCATCTATCGCGGCACGCGATCGGCCGAGACCACGCTCCAGATCAGCCAGGCCTTCGAGCTGTTCGGCAAGCGCGACGCGCGGATCGCCGCGGGTGTCGCCGGCATCGAGGTCGCCGCGATCCAGCGCAAGGCCGTCAGGCTGGAGGTGCTGTCGGAGACCGCGATCGCTTTCCTCAGCGTGCTCGGCGCGCAGCGGCGCATCCAGATCCTCGACGAGCAGATCACCGCCATTGACCGGCTGACGCCGCTTTTGCGCCGCCGCGTCGAGGCCGGCGCCTCCTCGCCGGCCGAGACCGGCCGTGCGGAAGTGGCATCCGCCCTGGTGAAGGCCGACCGCGAGCGCTTCAAGGCGACGCTGGCCAGCGCCCGGCGCGAGCTTGCGGTCCTGATGGGCGACGCGGCAGCGAAAGTCGGCGAGGTCTCCGGACGGCTCGACACCATGGGACGGCCCCCGACATTCCAGTCGGTCGTCGCCGCAATCGATGCCAATCCGCAGCTGGTGCGCTGGACCGCGATTTATGCCCAGCGCAATGCCGAGCTGTTGCTGGCGCGGCTGCGGCCCTATCCCGACGTGCGGATCGCCGCCGGCTGGCGCCATTTCAACGAGACCAATGACGACGCGGCGCGCCTCACCGTCTCGGTGCCGATCCCCGTGTTCGACCAGAACCAGGGCAATATCCTCTCGGCGCAGGAAAGCCTTGCCAAGACTAAGGCCGAGCGCGAGGCCAACCGCAACACGCTGATCGTGGTCGCCGGCCGCGCCTACGACTCGCTGCAGGGCTCGCTGCGCGAGCTCGCGGTGCTGCGCGAGAGCGCCATTCCAAAGGCCACCGAAGCCTCGGACGCCATCGCTCAAGGCTACGGCCAGGGCCGCTTCAGCCTGCTCGAAGTGCTCGACGCCCAGGCCAGCGTCACCCAGGCGCGGCTGCGCGAGCAGGAGGCGCTGCAGAATTTCCACGCTGGGGTGGCGACCATCGAAGGCCTCGTTGGCAATCCCTTCACGCTGGCGCGGGAGAGCGCACGATGAAGACGTCCTCCACTATCCTCGTCGCATTCGTTGCCGCCATACTCGGCGCTTACGGCTATTCCCTGCTCGGCCCGCCCCGGGTCGAGCACGCCCAACACGCCGCGGACAAGAAGCCGGAGAAGCCGAACCACCATGTCGAGCAGGACGAGCACGGCGCCGACCGGATCCGCATCTCCGACGTCAAACTCGCCGCCGCGGGCGTGACGCTGGCGGAAGCCGGGAGCGTCACGCTGACCGACACGCTCGCCTTCAACGGCATCCTGCGCGCCAACCAGGAAGCCGTGGTGCAGGTGACGCCGCGCTTTCCCGGCGTCGCCAAATCGATCCAGAAGCGCATCGGCGACAAGGTCGGCAAGGACGATCTGCTCGCCGCGATCGAGAGCAACCAGAGCCTCACCGTCTACGAGCTCAAGGCGCCGCTTGCCGGTACCGTCATCGAGCGGCAGATCTCGCTCGGCGAATACGCCTCCGAGCAGAAGCCCGCCTTCGTCGTCGCCGACCTCTCCACCATCTGGGTCGACCTGTCGATCTATCGCCAGGACCTGCGGCGTGTCCGCCTCAACGACGAGGTGCTGATCGATCCCGACGACGGCCGCGGCGAGATCAAGGGCACGATCTCCTACATGGCCCCGATCGGCTCGAGCGAGACCCAGACCGCGCTGGCGCGCGTGGTGCTGCCAAATCCGGACGGGCGTTTGCGTCCCGGCCTGTTCGTCACGGCACGGCTGATCCTCGCCGCTCGCAACGTCGCGGTCGCGGTGCGCCGAAGCGCGATCCAGACCCTGGAGAACCGGACCATCGTGTTCGTCCGCGAGGATGGCGACAAGATCGAGGCGCGCCCGGTGGAGCTTGGCGATTCCGATCCCCGCCATGTCGAGATCAGGGCCGGTCTATCGGCCGGCGAGCATTACGTCGCGGAAAACAGCTTCGTCGTGAAGGCGGAGATGGGCAAGGGCGAGGCCGAGCATGATTGAGCGCCTCATCGCGGTTTCGCTGCAGCAGCGCTGGCTGGTCCTGCTGCTCGCGCTCGGCGCCGTCGCCTTCGGCGCCTGGAATTTCCAGCGCCTGCCAATCGACGCCGTCCCTGACATCACCAACGTCCAGGTCCAGATCAATACCCGTGCCCCCGGCTATTCGCCGCTGGAAACCGAGCAGCGCATCACCTTCCCGGTCGAGACCGCGATGGGCGGGCTGCCGAAACTCGACTACACCCGCTCGCTGTCGCGCTACGGCCTGAGCCAGGTGACGGTCGTGTTCAAGGACGGCACCGACATCTATTTCGCCCGCCAGCTCGTCGGCGAGCGCATCCAGCAGGCAAAGGACCAGCTTCCGGCCGGCGTCGAGGTCGCGATGGGACCAGTCTCGACCGGGCTCGGCGAAATCTTCATGTACACCGTCGAGGCCAAGGCGGGCGCGAAGACGCAAGGCGGCCACGACTATTCGCTGACCGATTTGCGCACCGTGCAGGACTGGATCATCAAGCCGCAGCTTCGCAACGTGCCGGGGGTGATCGAGGTCAACACCATCGGCGGCTTCGAGCGGCAATTCCATGTGCTGCCCGATCCCGGCAAGCTGATGGCCTACCGGCTCGGCTTTCGCGACGTCATGACGGCGCTCGCCGCCAACAACGCCAATGTCGGCGCCGGCTATATCGAGCGCAACGGCGAGCAATATCTGGTTCGCTCGCCGGGCCAGGTCGGCAATGTCGGCGAGATCAGGGACATCGTCATCGGCTCGCGCGGCGGCAATCCCGTCAGGATCAGGGATATCGCGACCGTCACCGAAGGCCGCGACCTGCGCACCGGAGCCGCGACGCGCGATGGCGAGGAAACCGTGCTCGGCACCGCCATGCTGCTGATTGGCGAGAACAGCCGCACCGTGGCGCGCCGTGTCGCGGCCCGGCTCGAGGAGATCGCCAAATCGCTGCCCGACGGCGTCGTGACGCGGACCGTCTACGACCGCACTGATCTGGTCGAGGCCACCATTCGCACCGTCGAGAACAATTTGGTGGAGGGCGCGGCCCTGGTCGTGGCCGTGCTGTTCCTGATCCTCGGCAATATCCGGGCCGCGCTCGTGGTGGCCTGCGTCATTCCGCTGTCCATGGCCATGACGGTCACCGGCATGGTCGAGACCAGGGTCAGCGCGAACCTGATGAGCCTGGGCGCGATCGATTTCGGCATTATCGTCGACGGCGCGGTGATCATTGTCGAGAACTGCCTGCGCATGCTGGCCGAGGCCCAGCGCGAGAAAGGTGGCCTGCTCACGATCTCCGAACGGCTGCGCGCGATCCGGCGCGGGTCGAGCGAGGTGATCAAGCCGAGCCTGTTCGGAACATTGATCATCGCGGTGGTCTACCTGCCAGTGCTGACGCTGACCGGCGTCGAAGGCAAGATGTTCACACCGATGGCGCTGACGGTGCTGATGGCGCTGGGCGCCGCGGTGCTGTTCTCCATCACCTTCGTGCCGGCCGCGGTCGCCATCTTCGTCACCGGCAAGGTGTCCGAACACGAAAACCTGTTCATGCGGCTGGCCAAGCGCGCCTATCTCCCCCTGCTCCGGCTGGCGATCGACCATCGCCTCGGCGTCGCAATCATGGCAGCCATCATCGTGGTCGCAAGCTGCGTTGCCGCCGCGCGCATGGGCGGTGAGTTCATTCCGAGCCTGGACGAAGGCGACGTCGCGCTGGCCTCGATCCGGATTCCCGGCACCAGCCTGACCCAGTCGCTGGACCTGCAAAAGGCGCTGGAAAAGCGCATCAAGCAGATTCCGGAGGTGAAGGAGTTCTTCACCCGCATCGGCACCGCGGAGATCGCAACCGATCCGATGTCGCCGGCACAGACCGACGGCTACATCATGCTGAAGCCGCGCGCCGAATGGCCCGACCCGGGCAGGCCCAAGTCTGACGTGATCGAGGCCATCGACCGTGCCGCCGACGACATCCCCGGCAGCGCCTATGAAATCTCCCAGCCGATCCAGTTCCGTGTCAACGAGCTGATCTCCGGCGTCCGCAGCGACGTCGGCGTCAAGATCTTCGGCGACGACCTCGACATCCTGCAAGGCGCGGCAAAACAGGTGGAGGCCGCGATCCGCGGCATCCGCGGCGCCAGCGACGTCAAGATCGAGCAGGTCTCGGGCCTGCCGATCCTCACCGTCCGCCTCGACCGCCAGGCGCTCGCCCGATACGGGCTCAGCATCAGCGAGGTGCAGGGCATTGTCGAGATCGCGGTGGGCGGCAAGTCGGCCGGCAAGCTGTTCGAGGGCGACCGCCGCTTCGATATCGTCGTGCGCCTGCCGGAACATCTGCGCGGCAATCTCGAGGCTATCCGGGCGATCCCGATCCCGCTGCCGCCGGGTGAGGAAGCAACAATCGGTGCGCCGATCCGGACCGCACTGCCCGGCTCCCCCCTGGCCCAGATGCGCTATGTGCCGCTGTCGTCGGTTGCCACCGTCGATGCGACGCCCGGCCCGAACCAGATCAGCCGCGAGAACGGCAAGCGGCGCATCGTCGTCACCGCCAATGTCCGCGCGCGCGATCTCGGCTCCTTCGTCACCGAGGCCGAGGCAGCCGTCGCGGAGAAGGTCAAGTTGCCGCCGGGCTACTGGATCGGCTGGGGCGGACAGTTCGAACAGCTGGTCTCCGCCACCAAGCGGCTGACGCTTGTGGTGCCCGTGGCGCTGCTGCTGGTGTTCCTGCTGCTGTTCATGGGCATGGGATCGGCGGCGGATGCGGCGCTCGTGTTCTCCGGCGTGCCGCTGGCGCTGACCGGCGGCGTCGCGGCGCTGCTGCTGCGCGGCATTCCCTTATCCATCAGCGCCGGCGTCGGCTTCATCGCGCTGTCGGGCGTCGCCGTCCTCAACGGGCTCGTGATCATCGCCTTCATCGAGCGGCTGCGCAGCGAGGGGCACCCCGTTGCCGACGCCGTGCGCGAGGGCGCGCTGACACGCCTGCGTCCGGTGCTGATGACGGCCCTCGTCGCGTCCCTCGGCTTCGTGCCGATGGCCCTTGCCACCGGGGCCGGTGCCGAGGTGCAACGGCCGCTCGCGACCGTGGTGATCGGCGGCATCATCTCCTCGACCGTGCTGACATTGCTGGTGCTGCCGGCGCTCTACGTGCTGTTCCGCCGTGACGGGGCTGCCGAAACGCCTACAATGGCGCCTGATTTGGCAGCTTCCGGGGAGCGCTAGAGGTGGGCAGCCACGACCATCACGGCCATCATCACCATGATCATGGTCACGATCATGGCCCTGGCCACGCGCATGTCCATGCGCCCGCCAGTTTCGGCAAGGCGTTCGCGATCGGCATCTCGCTCAACACCGCGCTGGTCGTGGCCGAGGCGATCTATGGCTATATCGGCAACTCCACCGCCCTGCTTGCGGACGCCGGCCATAATCTGTCCGACGTGCTCGGCCTGGTCGTGGCCTGGTGCGCATCCATCGCGGCGCGGCGCGCGCCCAGCGGCCGCTTCACCTATGGTCTGCGCGCCTCCACCATCCTGGCGGCGCTGGCGAACGCGGTGTTCCTGCTGGTCGCGACCGGCGCAATCGGCTGGGAAGCGTTTTTGCGTCTGCGTGAGCCGGAGCCGGTCGCCGGCATCACCGTTATGGTGGTCGCCGGCATCGGCATCCTCATCAACGGTTTTACCGCCATGCTGTTCGCGCGCGGACGCAAGGACGACATCAACATCGAAGGGGCCTATCTGCACATGGCGGCCGACGCCGCGGTCTCGCTCGGCGTCGTGGTTTCGGCGGCGCTGATCATCTGGACCGGCTGGCTCTGGCTCGATCCCGTCACCAGCCTCGCCATCTGCGCCACCATTCTCTGGAGCACCACCAGCCTGCTCCGCGGCTCCATCGACATGTCGATGGCGGCAGCGCCCAGGGGCACCGACATTGCCGCGATCAGGGTGTTCCTGCTGGCACGTCCCGGTGTGTCCGCGATCCACGATCTCCACGTCTGGCCGATCAGTACAACGGAAACGGCGCTGACCTGCCACCTCGTCATGCCCACCGGCGCCGGCGATGCGTTCCTGATGGAGACCGCGCAGATGCTGAAGCGCTCCCACCGTATCGGTCACACCACCCTTCAGGTCGAGACCCATCCGGACAATGGCTGCGCGCTGGCGCCGGATGATGTGGTGTGAGGAGTTTCCGTGTCGGCTAAACCTGAGATGTCGTCCCGGCGAAGGCCGGGACCCATAACCACAGGAAGTCGTTTGGGCAAGACTCGTGGTTGTCAGCTTCGCGCCACAACCACTCCTAGGCGTATGGGTCCCGGCCTTCGCCGGGACGACACCGAGTATGTTGCACACAGCTTGCGTTACAGCGACTTTTGAACAGCGGCGCCTACGCCGCCTTCGCCGTCACGATCCAGATCGCGCCCTGGAGCGCCACGCTCGACCCCTTCAGGAATGGCGCGAGCATCTCGCGGATCGAGGCTTTTGCGGCAGCATGCGTCTCCGGCGGATGGCCCTGGAGCGCGCGGCTGGCCGGGCCGATCTGGAGCGAGCCCTCGACCGCGGCGTCGAGGCCGCCGCCGATCGCAACGTCCATCGAAAGATTGTGCGGCTCCATCGCCACATCGACGAACCCGGCCCCCTTGAGGATGCGCGTCACGCGCTCCTCTGAGGCAAAGGCGAACGGGCCCGGCTCTTCCGGCCCGACCGGCGGCATCTTGGGCACATGTTTGTAGACCGCCATCAGCGGCGCCATCATCCAGGGATTTTCCTTCGGCTCGCGCCAGCAGGCAAACGCCAGCCGCCCAGTTGGCTTCAGCGCGCGACGGAGGTTGGTGAAAGAGGCGATCGGATCGGCGAAGAACATCACGCCGAACCGCGAGGCCAGCAGATCAAAACTCGCCGGCTCGAACGGATGCACCGTCGCATCCGCCAGCACGAAATCGAGCGGCAGACCCTTTGGCGCAAAGGTGCGCGCCTGCGACAACATCGGTTCGGAGACGTCGAGCCCGAGTGCGAAGCCATCAGGCGCGACCGCCTTCGCGAACGCGAACGTCGTCGCGCCGGAGCCGCAGCCGACATCGAGAACGCGCTCGCCCGGCTTCGGCCCGGCGCGGGCGATCAGCACATTGGCAATGGGTCCGAGCAAGCTCTCCTGCGCCGCGTGGCGATCGGCCCAGCGCTGCCCGCTGGGGCCGTTCCAGTAGGCGATCTGATCGGCGTTCTGCTCGTGTCCGCTTGGTTGTTGCATAAGGGCCTCTGTGGCTCGGTATCGCCCGCCTGCGCCTATCGGCTTCGGCGCGGCAGCCTTTGTTCGCTTCGCGCCTATACGTGTGAGGCTGGCCCGCCGAGCCGAAGCTCGCGAAGCGAGCAAAGGCTGGTGGGCGGTGAGAGATTCGAACTCCCGACCCTCTCGGTGTAAACGAGATGCTCTAACCAGCTGAGCTAACCGCCCCTCGCCGCTTCTTTATCCCCACCTGCCCCGAGCGGGCAAGCGCGGAACGCCAATTCCTAGGCCTCAATCCTGTGGCCGGCCCGGCAGCAGTGGCACCGCGTCGATCCAGACCGCCGCCGACTGGCACCAGATCTGCCTGACGGGCCGCAATTTGTCGCGCTGGCGGATGCTGCCCCAGCGGATGCCCCAATCGTCCTCCTGGTCGCCCTCGCCGCTCGTGAACAGCGGGGAACCGCACTCGGCGCAGAAATGCTGGAAGCGCATCCGGCCGTTGTCGCCGCGCTTGCCGTAGATTTTTGGCGTGCCGGCGGTCAGGCGGACATCGGCGCCCGAACAGACGGCCGTCACCCGGAACGGCGAGCCGGTCAGTGTCTGGCAATCGGTGCAGTGGCAGACCGACACCGTCTCCGGGTCGATCTCGGCTTCAAAGGTGATCTGGCCGCAATGGCATTGCCCGTCGATGTGCATGGTCGTCATCCACTGCCCAAAACAAAATGGCCCCAAACAAAAACGGCGCCCGAAGGCGCCGTTTTATCATCTTTTCGAGCTGCGATCTCAGTGAGCGGTCAGGCCGCCGGCGGCTTCGTCGCCGTCCGGCTTCACCGTCACCTTGGTGTCCTCTTCCCAGACGATCGGCACCGGCTTCTTCACCAGCGCCTTTGCAACGACGTCGTCGAGGCGCGAGACCGGGATGATCTCCATGCCGCCCTTGATCGCATCGGAAATCTCCGTGAGATCCTTGGCGTTGTCCTCGGGGATCAGCACCGTCTTGATGCCGCCGCGGGCAGCAGCCAGCAGCTTCTCCTTCAGGCCGCCGATCGGCAGCACGCGGCCGCGCAGCGTGATCTCGCCGGTCATCGCGACATCGTGGCGGACCGGGATGCCGGTCATGACCGAGATGATCGCCGTGGCCATCGCAACGCCCGCCGACGGACCGTCCTTCGGCGTCGCGCCTTCCGGCACGTGCACGTGGATGTCGCGCCGGTCGAACAGCGGCGGCTCGATGCCGTAGACGATCGCCCGCGAGCGGACGTAGGACGCCGCCGCCGAGATCGATTCCTTCATCACGTCGCGCAGATTGCCCGTGACCGTCATCTTGCCCTTGCCGGGCATCATGACGCCTTCGATCGTCAGCAACTCGCCGCCGACATCGGTCCAGGCAAGGCCGGTGACGATGCCGACCTGCGGCTCGCTCTCGATCTCGCCGTAGCGGTACTTCGGCACGCCGAGCAGCTCTTCCAGAGTCTTCTCGGTGACCTTGACCGACTTCTTCTTGGAGATCATCAGCTCCTTCACCGCCTTGCGGGCGAGTGTGGAGAGCTCACGCTCCAAATTGCGCACGCCCGCTTCGCGGGTGTAGCGGCGGATCAGAAGCAGCAGCGCGTCGTCGTCGATCGAGAACTCCTTGGAATCCAGGCCGTGCTTGGACACCGCGTTCGGGATCAGGTGCTTGCGCGCGATCTCGACCTTCTCGTTCTCGGTGTAGCCCGCGATCCTGATGATCTCCATGCGGTCCATCAGCGGCCCGGGAATATTGAGCGTATTCGCGGTGGTGATGAACATCACGTTGGACAGATCGTAGTCGACCTCGAGATAATGGTCGTTGAAGGTCGCGTTCTGCTCGGGGTCGAGGACCTCGAGCAAAGCCGAGGACGGATCGCCGCGGAAATCGGCGCCCATCTTGTCGATCTCGTCCAGCAGGAACAGCGGGTTGGACGACTTCGCCTTCCGCATCGACTGGATGATCTTGCCGGGCATCGAACCGATATAGGTGCGGCGGTGACCGCGGATCTCGGCCTCGTCACGCACGCCACCGAGCGACACGCGCACGAACTCACGCCCGGTCGCCTTCGCAATCGACTTGCCGAGCGAGGTCTTGCCGACACCGGGAGGGCCGACGAGGCACAGGATCGGGCCGGTCAGCTTGTTGGCGCGCGACTGCACGGCGAGATACTCGACGATGCGGTCCTTGACCTTCTCCAGCCCGTAGTGATCGGCATCCAGAACCGCCTGCGCGGCCGCCAGATCCTTCTTCACCTTGGACTTCTTGTTCCACGGGATCGACAGCAGCCAATCCAGATAGTTGCGCACGACGGTCGCTTCCGCGGACATCGGCGACATCTGGCGCAGCTTCTTCAATTCATGCTGCGCCTTCTCGCGCGCTTCCTTGGAGAGCTTAGTCTTGGAGATCTTCTCTTCGAGGTCGGCGAGCTCGTCGCGACCGTCGTCGTCGCCGAGCTCCTTCTGGATCGCCTTCATCTGCTCGTTGAGATAGTACTCGCGCTGGGTCTTCTCCATCTGGCGCTTGACGCGCGAGCGGATGCGCTTCTCGACCTGGAGCACCGAGATCTCGCTCTCCATCAGGCCCAGCACCTTCTCAAGGCGCTGCGTGACCGACAGCGTCTCCAGGATGCCCTGGCGATCCGCGATCTTGACGGCGAGATGCGAGGCGACGGTGTCGGCGAGCTTGGCGAAATCGGTGATCGCCTGCACGACGCCGACGACCTCGGCCGAGATCTTCTTGTTGAGCTTCACATAGCTCTCGAAGTCGGACACGACCGAGCGCGCCATGGCCTCGGCCTCGACCGACTTCGCATCGGTGTCGGCGAGCGCAATCGCGGTCGCTTCGTAATAGTCGGCGCGGTCAGTGTACTTCTGCACGCGCGCCCGCTCGAGTCCTTCGACCAGCACCTTCACGGTGCCGTCGGGAAGCTTCAAGAGCTGGAGCACGCTGGCAAGCGTACCGGTCTCGTAAATGGAATCGGGTGCCGGATCATCGTCCGACGCGTTCTTCTGGGTCGCGAGCATGATCAGCGCGTCGTTCTTCATCACCTCTTCGAGCGCGCGGATCGACTTCTCGCGGCCGACGAACAGCGGAACGATCATGTGCGGGAAGACGACGATGTCGCGCAGGGGCAGCACGGGATAGGCGTGCGTTTCGCCATGGACGATGGTTGGCCTGGGTTTTGGATTGGTCATGGCCTTTTCCTTTTGCTTTGCCCCCTTGCACGCAGCCCGCCATGCTCATGCGCAACCGCCACAAGGTGCCGAGGTGATCCGTAGAACCAGTCGGTCCTTTTGAGGTTGGACCGGCCTGCCGGATCGGAACTGAGGCGAATCTTGAAGAGAATTTTTGCTCGCCGCCGACATTAGGTGGCTATCGACCCGGGGGGTGTCAAGTCATTGAAGACGCGCGCCATCAGGCGCTTACGCACGCAAATAAGCGACGCAACACCGGCTGCGGAGATACTTTCCGCAGCCCTTGCTTGAGGAGACGATTGGAGCGTTCCAGCGCCGAAATCAGGCGCTGGCGTTCTCGACGGCGCGATCGGACCGATCGGCGTAGATGTAGAGCGGACGCGCCGTTCCTTCCACGACTTCGCGGGAAATCACGACTTCTTCCACACCTTCGAGGCCCGGCAGGTCGAACATGGTCTCGAGCAGGATCGCCTCGAGGATCGAACGGAGTCCGCGCGCACCGGTCTTGCGCTCGATCGCCCTGCGGGCAACCGCGCCAAGCGCCTCGTCGGCGAAGGTCAGCTCGATGTTCTCCATCTCGAACAGCCGCTGGTACTGCTTCACCAGTGCGTTCTTCGGCTCGACCAGGATCTTCTTGAGCGAAGCCTCGTCCAGATCCTCCAGCGTCGCCACGACGGGCAGACGGCCGACGAATTCCGGGATCAGGCCGTACTTCAGGAGATCCTCCGGCTCGACGTGACGGAAGATTTCGCCGGTGCGGCGGTCTTCCGGCGCGAGCACCTGGGCGGCGAAACCGATCGAGGTCGAACGTCCGCGTGCCGAAATGATCTTTTCGAGGCCCGAGAACGCACCACCGCAGATGAACAGGATGTTGGTGGTGTCCACCTGCAGGAATTCCTGCTGCGGATGCTTGCGGCCGCCCTGCGGCGGGACCGAAGCCACCGTGCCTTCCATGATCTTGAGCAGCGCCTGCTGCACGCCCTCACCCGACACGTCGCGCGTGATCGAGGGATTGTCGGACTTGCGGCTGATCTTGTCGATTTCGTCGATATAGACGATGCCGCGCTGGGCACGCTCGACGTTGTAGTCGGCGGCCTGGAGCAGCTTCAGGATGATGTTCTCGACGTCCTCGCCGACATAGCCGGCTTCGGTCAGCGTCGTCGCATCCGCCATCGTGAACGGCACGTCCAGGATGCGGGCGAGCGTCTGCGCGAGCAGCGTCTTGCCCGAGCCGGTCGGACCGATCAGCAGGATGTTCGACTTCGCAAGCTCGACGTCGTTGTGCTTGGTCTGGTGGTTGAGGCGCTTGTAGTGATTGTGCACCGCGACCGAGAGGACCTTCTTCGCATGGTTCTGGCCGATCACGTAATCGTCCAGCACCTTGCAGATTTCCTTCGGCGTCGGAATCCCGTCGCGCGACTTCACCAGCGAGGATTTGTTCTCCTCGCGAATGATGTCCATGCAGAGCTCGACGCACTCGTCGCAAATGAAGACCGTGGGACCCGCGATCAGTTTGCGAACTTCGTGCTGGCTCTTGCCGCAGAACGAGCAATACAGCGTGTTCTTGGAGTCGCTCGTGCCGACCTTACTCATTCATGTCTCCGTCCGCGGTTCGATCCCGTCCGCTCGATCGCCCTATTCCGGCACGACAGCCGGTACAGTCCTTCAAATAGAGCAAATTCCGTACCAAAAAAGACCCTACGCGTTACATGCCGTGCGAATCACGGTCACTCGATTCCCCGCGATCATAGCCGATCAGTCGTAGCGAACCATGCTGTCACCCGACTATCAAGAATTCGCTAATCGGGGGTCGCCGGCTACCCGTGACAATACCGTGATTTCCGGTCTTGGCACGGGCGAAGTGATCGAAATCACCCCGGCGTTGCTGGATTGCCACGAAAAACAAGCACGAAAGCGGAACTTTCTGCCTGTCGCAGGGCGCAAAACTACGTTTGCGACGCGCGCACGTGTCCTTAACGTGAACGCTCCCTGATGGCGCCGGCGAGCCCGAGGGTTCGCCGCCGCAGTAGTGCTACGGGGTCTTCGGCGCCGCGGTTTCCTCGGCGCGCTTGTCGATGACCCTGTCGACCAGGCCGAACTCCTTGGCGTCGCTCGCGGTCAGGAACTTGTCGCGTTCCAACGCGTCCTCGATCGCCTTGTAGGTCTGGCCGGTGTGCTTCACGTAGATCTCGTTGAGCCGCTTCTTCAGGTTCAGGATTTCCTGGGCGTGCAGCATGATGTCGGTGGCCTGGCCCTGGAAGCCGCCGGAGGGCTGATGCACCATGATGCGCGCGTTCGGCAGCGAGAAGCGCATGTCCTTCTCGCCGGCGCAGAGCAGCAGCGAGCCCATCGAGGCGGCCTGGCCCGTGCACAGCGTCGAGACCGGCGGGCGGATGAACTGCATCGTGTCGTAGATCGCGAGGCCCGACGTCACCACGCCGCCCGGCGAGTTGATGTACATCGAGATTTCCTTCTTCGGATTTTCCGCCTCGAGGAACAACAGCTGCGCCACGATCAGCGTCGACATGCCGTCCTCGACCGGCCCGGTCAGGAAGATGATGCGCTCTTTCAGAAGGCGCGAGAAAATGTCGTAGGCGCGCTCGCCACGGTTGGTCTGCTCGACCACCATGGGCACGAGGTTCATGTAGGTTTCAACCGGATCGCGCATGAGTCACCTAGGGTTTTGAAGAGGCGGACATCGCCAGGCCCGGCTGCCAGTCGGGGCTGGATCTGCCGGAAGGCCGATGGACGTCCCGTGATGCAGGAACTTGGTAGACGAACTTGGTAGAAGCGGAAGGCGTAGCGACAGATATAGCCCAATTCGCGCCTGACAAGTGCGGAGCGAATTAAGGCTTAATCCGTGGGGCAGTTGAAGCTGATTCGTACAAAGAGGCCCAGCCGGCCACCTGGCTAGCTCGACCTCTTTGCTGATCATCCTTAATGCAAGGCTATCCCAAAGGCTCGCCGAGAGCCCTCAAGCGGCGGTCTTTTCCGCCTCGTCGTCCTTGTAGAGATCGTCGCGCGAAACCTTCTTTTCGGTCACGTTGGCGAGCTCGAGGATGAAGTCGACCACCTTGTCCTCATAGATCGGTGCACGAAGCTGGGCCAACGCTTGGGCGTTGCTGCGGTAATAGTCCCAGACCTCCTTCTCGCGGCCCGGCATCGAGCGCGCCCGCTCGATCACGGCGCGGCCGACCTCGTCGTCGGTCACGGAGATCTTGTTCTTCTCGCCGATCTCGGAGAGCACGAGGCCGAGCCGCACGCGGCGATCGGCGATCTTGCGGTACTCTTCCTTGGCGGCCTCTTCAGTGGTGTCCTCGTCGGCGAAGGTCTTGCCGGCGGAGTCCATCTCGGCCTTCACCGAGTTCCACATCAGATTGAACTCCTCGTCCACCAGCGAGGGCGGAGCCTCGAAGCGATGGGCCTCGTCGAGGCGGTCGAGCAGCGCGCGCTTGACGCGCTGGCGCGTCGCGGTCGCGAACTCGGCAACCAGCCGCTCGCGTGCCGCTTCCTTCAGCTTGTCCAGCGATTCGAGGCCGAGCGTCTTGGCGAACTCGTCGTCGATCGCGAGATCCTGCGGCGCCTCGATCAGCGTCGCGGTGGTCTCGAACTCGGCCGGCTGGCCGGCGAGCTTGTCGTTCATGTAGTTCTTGGGAAACGCCACCTTCAGCGTGCGGGTCTCGTCGGTGGCGATGCCGGTGAGCTGCTCTTCGAAGCCGGGGATGAAGGTGTTGGACCCGATCACCACCTGGATGCCCTCGCCGGCGCCGCCCTCGAAGGGCTCGCCGTTGATGGTGCCCTTGAAGGCGACGGTGACGCGATCACCCGACTCGGCCTTGGCGCCCTCGCCCTTCGCGGCATAACCGCGGTTCGAATCGGCGATGCGCTTGATCGCCTCGTCGACGTCGGCGTCGGTGACTTCGGCGACGGGCTTCTCGACCTCGAAGGTCTTGAAGTCGGCGAGCGCGATCGAGGGCACCACCTCGATCGCAACCGTGTAGGTCAGATCGGTTTTGCCGTTGAGCAGCTCCTCGACCTCGGCCTGCTCGGTCGGCATGGTGATCTTCGGTTCGGTCGCAAGGCGGAAGCCGCGCTCGGAGAACAGCTGCGTGTTGGTGTCGCGGATGGTCTGGTCGATGGTCTCGGCCATCACCGAGCGGCCATAGACCTTCTTGAGGTGCGTGACCGGTACCTTGCCGGGACGGAAGCCGTTGATTTTGACCTTGTCCTTGAGGTCGACGAGTTTGGCACCGGCCTTGGCGTCGAGATCAGACGCGGGAACGCTGATCTTGAACTCGCGCTTCAAACCTTCCGAGAGGGTTTCTGTGACCTGCATGGTGTCCAATCTTCTTCTCGTTCGGTCCCGGCGCGCATGCGTCGGGACGCTGTCATTAATCGATCCGGCGCGAGGCGAACGCCTCAACGCCGGTGGTTCATCGGACCGGCTTCCGGCGGACAAATATCCGCGCGGGAGCAGATCGCGTAATCCGTGCAAACGCTGAAAGCGCTTGGTGCGGGCGGAGGGACTCGAACCCCCACAACTTTCGTCACTGGAACCTAAATCCAGCGCGTCTACCAGTTCCGCCACGCCCGCGTAAATTTGCATCAAGACCGGCCGCGATGCCGCGGGCGGCGGGCTTATAGCATGTGCCCGCCTGTTCGCAGCAAAAAAATGGCCCGATAGAGGCAGCCTTCAACTAGGCACGACGGCTGGACTTATCCAGCACGGCGTGGTCCGGATCGGCCCATGAAAACGCGGATCTTCGACCCGACGAGGCGCGAGGTTTTGGCCGGGCTTGGAGCCTCGGCAGCCGGGCTGATGGGGGGCGGCGCAAGCCCGCTCGTGACCGCCCAGCTCGCGCTTCAGGCAAGGCCGGCAACGCTGGCTCTGAGGCCGGATCAGCCGGCTACCCCCGTCTGGGAGCTGGCCGCCGTCAGCCACCTGGGGGATGTCCGTCTCAAGCGGGGCGACCGCTGCGAGGTCGTCTTCCGCAACGACCTGCCTGTCCCGCTTGCACCAGTCTGGTACGGCCTCAATGGCCCGGCCGCGGTCGACCCGCTTCGGGGACGCGCCCCGACGGCACCGGATGCGACGGAAACATCAATCATTTCAGTGCCAAACGCGGGAACTCTGCTCGCCGACTTCCGGCTGTTCGAGGACGGCCTGAAGCAGCCCGCGCGCCCGCTTCCGATCATCGCCGCCGAGACCGACCCGGTCGGCGTCGATCGTGACGTGGTCATCTTGATCGAGGAATGGCGGCTGCGGCAGGACGGAACCGCGGTTCCGCCAGGCCGGGACCCGAAGGACACCACGCCGCTCTACACAATTAACGGGCAGACTTCATTCGAACTCTCAGCGATGGGTAATCAGCGGCTGCGGCTGCGCATTATCAACGGCTCGCAACGCACTGTTCTGGCAATCAAATTGGAGAGCTACGAGCTCCGGGTGATGGCCTTGGACGGTCAGCCAGCCGAGCCGTTCCCGGCGCGCAACGGCGCCTTGGTGCTGGCCCCCGGCGGGCGCGCCGACGCGTTTGTGGATACTGCCAAATCGGCCCCATTCCTCCTCCATGACGGCAAAGAGGCGCGCCAGATCGGGAGCCTCGCGATCACCGGCCGGTTAGAGCGGCGTGTGCCGCTGTTCGATCCACAGCCGCTCCCCGCGAACGACCTGCCCGAGAAGCTCGATCTGAAAGGCGCCCTGCGGTTCGATGTCGCGCTGGGGGCAGCTGATGCCGGGTGGGTACGGCCCGCAAATTTCTCGACGTCCTCCGCCTCCGCCTTTCGCACCAAGGCCGGCCGCACCGTCGTGTTGGCACTCAAGAACCCCGCCCCCCTCGCCACCGTCTTCCATCTCCACGGCCACCATTTCCGCCTGCTCGACAAGCTCGACGACGGCTGGAAGCCCTATTGGCTCGACACGCTCGCGATCGAACCCGGCCAGACCCAGCGCATCGCATTCGTTGCGGCCTCCCCCGGGCGGTGGCTGATCGAATCCGTCGTAACCGACTGGGCCGCACCGCGGCTGGTGCGCTGGTACGGGGTGGAGTGAGAGTTCAGTATTCCACCCCGAGCGCACTATAGATCCGCCGGTGCACGGCGGGCAGCGTCTCGGTGAGATCCTCTGCGATCAGGCCCGGCCCCGCCTCGCTCGCCGCTTCGCCATGCATCCACACCGCGATGCTGGCGGCTTCGAATGCCGGGACGCCTTGCGCAAGGAGGCCTGCGATGATGCCGGCGAGCACGTCGCCGGCACCCGCTGTGGCGAGCCAGGGCGGTGCGTTGGCGGCGACGGTGGCGCGGCCGTCGGGCGCGGCAATCGTGGTGTCCGGGCCCTTGAGCAGCACAACAGCGCCGGAGCGCTCAGCCGCGGCGCGCACACGCTCGATCTTCGAGCGGCCCGGATGTTTATTGCTGAGGTCGGAGAACAGCCGTGGGAACTCGCCCTCGTGCGGCGTCAGCACCACCGCCTTGTCCTGCGACGTCTTGATCGATTCGAACAGGCGCTCGGGATTGGCGGCAAAGCTTGTCAGCGCATCTGCGTCGAGCACCAGATGCCGCTGCGCGTTGAGCGCCGTGTGGACGAGATCGCAGGTGCGCTCGCCGACGCCGGCGCCGGGGCCGATGATGCAGGTGTTGTAACGCTTGTCGCCGAGCAGCTCGCCGAACTCGATGGCGGTATCGACAGGGCGAACCATCACCGCGGTAAGCGCAGCCGCATTGATCGCGAGCGCATCACGCGGCGTGGCCAGAGTCACCAGGCCCGCGCCGGCGCGTAGTGCCCCGCGCGCGGCGAGCCGCGCCGCACCGGTCGCCGCCACATCACCCGAGACCGCCAGCACATGGCCTCGCGCGTATTTGTGGCCGTCGATGCGCGGCACCGGAAAGGCAGCGCCCCAGAACTCCGGATCGTTTTCGAATATTTGCGGCGCGATCTCGTCCAGCACCTGCGCCTCGATACCGATGTCGGCGACACGCACGTGGCCGCAATGCATCCGCCCCGGCAGCAGCAGATGCGCCGGCTTCTTCCGGAAGAAGGTAACGGTCTCGGTGGCGTTCACCGCCACGCCCAGCACGGCCGCGCTGGTGCCGTTGATGCCGCTCGGCAGGTCGACCGAGAGCACCGGCACACCGTTGCCGTTGATCGCCTCGATCATCTCACGCGCTTCGCCGTCGACCGGACGGCTGAGGCCCGCGCCGAACAGCGCATCGATGATCAGCGCCGGTCGCCCGATCGCCTGCGGATTGAACGGGAGCACCGGGTGTTTCCAGCCCCGCGCGGCCGAGGCCGCGTCGCCCTGGAGCTGATCGCGCTCGCACATCAGGATCACCGAGACCTCCCGGCCTTGCGCGGCGAGCTCGGCAGCTGCGACAAAACCGTCCCCGCCGTTGTTGCCCGGGCCGGCCACGATCAGGATTGGCCCCTCCTCCACCAGCGCGTGGGCGGCCTCGGCGACCGCCTGACCGGCGCTGAGCATCAGCTTGAAGCCGGGGGTGCCTGCCGCAATGCTGAGCTGGTCGGCGCGCTGCATTTCGGCGTTGGTCAGAACTTCCATGCCACTTCCCTGTCCAAAAGCCTTCTCAACAGGCACGTTCCGCGCCGACCCATGCAACGGAACAACGATCTGCACAGATATTGAACCGTTTGCCTATTTCGTAGTCTGCGGTATTTTGTGCGGGTCGGCGCCACCTATCAGAGCTGCACGTTAAAAGGCTGATAACGCTCCAATAATCAGGGCATTTGCAACTTGGCATAGACCCTGCTTTCGCGGAAGTCGCTTCGGTTCGTCGTGCTCACTGGCATTTTATCAGGGTGTGGCCGGCCGTTGTTGCCGGACTGGTCAGGGATCCCGGCATAGCGAAGACAAGATCGTGCGTCATGAAAAGCGCATCCTGACGAAGACGTTGCTATTTGTTCGAAAGGCCGGGAGGCGCGCAGTGAAGAAAATCGAAGCCATCATCAAGCCATTCAAGCTCGACGAGGTGAAGGAAGCGCTTCAGGAAGTCGGCCTTCAGGGCATCACCGTCACCGAAGCCAAGGGCTTCGGCCGGCAGAAGGGTCACGCCGAGCTGTACCGCGGCGCAGAATACATCGTCGACTTCCTGCCCAAGGTGAAGATCGAGATCGTGATCGGCGACGATCTGGTCGAGCGCGCCATCGACGCAATCCGCCGCGCCGCGCAAACCGGGCGCATCGGCGATGGCAAGATCTTCGTCTCCAACATCGAAGAGGCGATCCGCATCCGAACCGGCGAATCCGGGCTGGACGCTATCTGAGCCGGGTGCTATCCCGCATTTTGCGACATTCTGACAAGAAATAGGCTGCTTCGGCGGCCTCATTTTGTTTGTGCCTCGCGCGCCTCAAGAAGCGTGAACACGGTCGCTCGAAGTTTGGAAACCGACCCGCAGAGCCAAAAGGGGTATGCATGAAGACCGCCAAAGACGTCCTGAAATCGATCAAGGACAACGACGTCAAATACGTCGACCTGCGCTTCACCGATCCGCGCGGCAAGTGGCAGCACGTCACCTTCGACATCAGCATGATCGATGAGGACATTTTCGCCGAAGGAACGATGTTCGACGGCTCCTCGATTGCCGGCTGGAAGGCGATCAACGAGTCCGACATGTGCCTGATGCCCGATCCGGTGACCGCGACGATCGATCCGTTCTTCGCCGAGACCACCATGGTCATCACCTGCGACGTGCTCGAGCCGACCACCGGCGAGCCCTACAACCGCGACCCCCGCGGCATCGCCAAGAAGGCCGAGGCGATGGTCAAGTCGATGGGCGTGGGCGACACCGTGTTCGTCGGCCCCGAAGCCGAGTTCTTCGTATTCGACGACGTGCGCTTCTCCGCCAACCCCTACAGCACCGGCTTCCGCCTCGACTCTTCCGAGCTGCCGACCAACTCCGACACCGAATATGAAGGCGGCAATCTCGGCCATCGTGTCCGTACCAAGGGCGGCTACTTCCCGGTGCCGCCGCAGGATTCCGTGCAGGACATGCGCTCGGAGATGCTCGGCGCCATGGCCAAGATGGGCGTGAAGGTCGAGAAGCACCATCACGAAGTCGCTTCCGCCCAGCACGAGCTCGGCATGAAGTTCGACACGCTGACGCTGATGGCCGACCACATGCAGATCTACAAATACTGCATCCACCAGGTCGCGCACATCTACGGCAAGACCGCCACCTTCATGCCGAAGCCGGTGTTCGGCGACAACGGCTCGGGCATGCACGTGCACCAGTCGATCTGGAAGGACGGCAAGCCGGTGTTCGCCGGCAACAAATACGCCGACCTGTCGGAGACCTGCCTCCACTACATCGGCGGCATCATCAAGCACGCCAAGGCGATCAACGCCTTCACCAACCCGTCGACCAACTCCTACAAGCGTCTGGTCCCCGGCTACGAGGCGCCCGTGCTGCTCGCCTATTCCGCGCGCAACCGCTCGGCCTCCTGCCGCATCCCCTACACCGCTTCGCCGAAGGCCAAGCGCGTCGAGGTGCGCTTCCCCGATCCGCTCGCCAATCCCTATCTCGGCTTCGCCGCGATGCTGATGGCGGGCCTCGACGGCATCAAGAACAAGATCGATCCGGGTCCGGCGATGGACAAGGACCTCTACGATCTGCCGAAGGAAGAGCTGAAGCAGATCCCGACGGTGTGCGGCAGCTTGCGCGAGGCGCTGGAAAACCTCGACAAGGATCGCGGCTTCCTGAAGAACGGCGGCGTGTTCGACGACGACTTCATCGACGCTTATATCGAGCTGAAGATGACCGAAGTCGCCCGCTTTGAAATGACCCCGCACCCGGTCGAGTTCGAAATGTACTATTCGGGCTAAGCCGCCCGAAATTCGTACGACAAGCAAAAGGCGCTTCCGAAAGGAGGCGCCTTTTCGTATTGGTGAAACGTAGGATGAGTAGAGCCCTTGCGAAACCCATCATCTCGGAACTTGCGAGGGCGATGAGTTTCGCTGCGCTCTACCCATCCTACCGCTCTACGTCTTCGCGATCCGCACCCCATCCGTCCCGATCGCGCCGAACGTGCCGGCGATGATCTCCGGCGTCGGCTGCATGCCGCCGAGCGACCAATGCGAGGGCTCCTGCTCCTCGATCCTGACCCAGACGTTGCGGCGGAATTCCGGGTTGCCCTGCCCTTCGACCTCAACCAGGAGGTCGGTGACGCGCTCGAGCAGCGCCTTCTTCTGCGCGACATCCAGGATGCCGCGAACGGTGGAAATGGTGACGTAAGGCATGTCTCTCTCCAATATGTCGTGTGACGACGGTTGAGAGATTGAACGGGGCCTGCCGGAGACGGCAGTGGCGGATAAGACAGAGATCGGGCAATTTCCGCCATGGCGCCCGCGCGCCGATCGGGTAGGATCGCCGCGTCCCGTCTGGAGGTCCCATGAAGCTCGCAATACTGGCGCTGGAAGGCTGCATGCATTCGGCGATCTCAGGCGTCGCCGACATCCTGTCGCTCGCCAACCACGTCATGCAGCAGAGCGGCGCCAAACCCGGCTTCGCCTGGCAGACGCTGTCGCTCGACGGCAAGGCTGTGCGCGCCGGCGGCGGCCAGATGGTCGCGGTCGACGGCGCCATTGGCAAACGCGGTCGCTTTGACGCGATCCTGGTCCCAGGCAATCTCGTCGATCACGTCACGGCCGAGCGCCTGCAGCCGCAATATGCCCGGGCCGGCGCCTGGCTGCGGCAGCAGCACGCCAACGGACGGCTGATCGGCGCGTTCTGCAGCGGCGTGTTCCTGCTGGCCGGCGCCGGCCTGCTCGACAACCGCCGCGCCACCATCACCTGGTGGCTGCAAAGCGAGCTGCGGCAGCGTCATCCCACCATCGACCTCGCTGCCGACGCCGTCATCACCAGCGCGGACCGCATCGTCTGCGCGGCCGGACCGATGTCGTGGGTCGACCTCCTGCTGAGGCTGATCGAGATGGTCGACGGCAAGGAGATCGCAAAACTATGCGCGGACTACGTCGTGATCGACACCGCGCAGCGCACGCAGTCGATCTTCATGCCGGTCGGCTATTTGCTGTCGCAAGACCCGCTGCTGACCCAGGCGGACCTGCTGGTCCGGCGCACCGGAAAGCGTCCGATGACCGTCAAACGTCTCGCCGATGCGCTCGGCCTTAGCGAGCGCACGCTGAACCGGAAGTTTCAGGAGCTCACCCGCGAGCCGCCTCAGGCCTTCATCATGCGTCGGCGCGTCGAGCACGCCCGCACGCTGCTGGAGACGACGATGCAGCCGGTCAAGACCATCGCGAGATCGGCCGGCTACGAGGACGAGAGCAGTTTTCGCAAGGCGTTCCGCAAGCTCACCCTGATGTCACCGCAGGCCTATCGCGCGCGACGGATGGAGCGCGCGGCGTAGCAGGCCGGAACGCTCGCAGCTATGCCGCCGCGCGCTGCTTCGCCACCATAGCCTGACCGAACGCCTCGAACAATTTTCGGTTGATCGGATTGTGCTGCGGGTCGTATTCGGCGTGCCATTGCACGCCGAGTGCAAAGGCCTTGGCTTCCGCGATGCGGATCGCCTCGATGGTGCCGTCCTCGGCAATGCCCTCAATGAGCACGCGCTTGCCGGGATCGAGAATGCCCTGGCCGTGCAGCGAGTTGACCCTGATCTTGTCACAGCCGAGCAATTCCGCGAACGCGCCGCCCGGCGTCAGATCGACGTCGTGGCGATCGGCGAACACCACTGTCGGATCGGGGTGGATCTCACCGTTCTCGAGCCTCGGCATGCGATGGTTCATGCGGCCGGGGATTTCGCGGATCTCGGGATGCAGCGAGCCCCCGAAGGCGACGTTCATCTCCTGGAGGCCCCGGCAGATGCCGAACAGCGGGATACCGCGGGCAACGCAGGCGACCGAGAGCGCCAGCGCCACCTCGTCGCGGTGAATGTCGTAAGGCTCGTGCGCCTCACACGGATCGACGTTGAAACGGGTCGGGTGCACATTGGCGCGAGCACCGGTGAGCACGATGCCGTCGACAGTGTCGAGCAGCGCGCCGATATCGGTGATGTCGGGCGAGCCCGCGAACATCACCGGCAGGCCGCCGGAAACCTCGGCCACGGCGCGCAGATTACGCTCGCCGACCATCTGGACCTGAAATCGATTTTCAACGCGATGGGCGTTCCCGATCACGCCGACGACCGGCTTTCTCATCTCCCGTTCAGACCTCTCGCCGAAGAAGATTCCCCAAACATGCCCCCAGGGTGGAACAAATTCAACAGAAGGGTACGCGGGACGGCAATGCTATTTTCGCGCAAATGCCTCCCGGGCCTCGATCGCGCCGCCGAGGGGCAGGCCCGTGGCCTTCAGCGCGGTCGCCGCCGCGTCTCCCGGCGCGGCCAGCCAGGGCAGTTTCGTCTCGATTCCGCGCGTCACGGACTCCCCCGAGCACGCCACCGAAATCGATCGGCCAGAGCCCGTTGGGCACCATTTCGGCGGTAAGGCCACGGAGTGCATAGCCGTCGCCCAGGACCGCCTCCGCATGGTCGTCGGTGACAAGTCGCGCGGTTGCAGGGTCGAGGGGATCGCCAAAGCTCACGAGCACGGGCATTAGGTGCCCCTGCACCGCGACGACGCCGGTCTGCCGGTTGAGCTCGTTGAACGAGACGCGGTTGCCGCGCGCGGCGCCATAAGCGCGGAGCGCGACATAGTTGATGTCGTCGAGATCGAGCTTCGCGCCCTGCTGATGCGCGAGCAATGCCACCACATTCTTTCCCCGGCCGAGGTCGACGAACACAGCCTCGCCGCGCATCGTGGTGCGGCCGCCCCGGCTATAGCCGCGATCGGGCACGACGGACAGAATGCCCGAGCCGGTCTTGATCCCGTCAGGCGTCGTCACCTCGACCGTGAGGCGATATTTGTGACCGGGCCGGTTGATCCGGATCTGGTCGCCTATCACGAGCACGGCGAGAAGGCCGAGCAGACCGGCCCACTTGCTGATGAAACTCAAGCACCCTCACCTGTTCTTTCCTCATCGCTCTGCACGGTTCACGCGGCAGCGTCAAACCAGCGCGTTGACGCGGTCTTGATCCGGATCGCGTTTGCCGAAAGAGTACGGCGCACCGCGCTGAAAAGGACCCGATGTGACCATTCCCGCAGATGAACGCCCCCGGACCCGCACCGATCTGGCCTGGTCGATCTCGGTCGGCGGCATCGGCATCGTGCTGTTCACGGCAATGCTGGTCTTCACCTGGTATTTTGCCACCACCCTGCTCCTGATCTTCACCGGAATGCTGCTCGGCGTCGGCCTCAATGCGTTGACCAACGCGCTTGGCCGCCGCGTGCACCTGCCCCACGCGGTCCGGCTCGCCATCGTCTGTGCCGCGCTGGCGGTGATGCTCGCAGGCGTTGCCTATCTCGGCGGCGCGACCATTGCCGAGCAGGCCTCGCTGCTGAGCAAGACGATCAAGTCGCAGATCACCAACGTCCGGTCCTTCCTCGAAAACCATGGGATCGACACCAGCTTCTTCGATCTCGGCAACGCCGCACCCGCTGCCTCCACCGATGCGACGCCGACGCCCGCCCCGACCCCGGGCTCGCACGGCGGATTGCCGGGCGCGGGCGCGCTGGCGTCGAGCGGCGGGGCGATCGTGAGCCAGACCTTCAAGCTGCTGCTCGGCACCATCAGCGCGGTCGGCAACATCTTCATCGTGCTGTTCCTGGGGCTCGCCTTCGCCGCGCAGCCCGCCGTCTATCATGACGGCCTGTTGTTTCTGGCGCCGGCCAGGCATCGCGCCCGCATCACCCTCATCATCGACGGCATCGGCGAGACGCTGGAGCGCTGGCTGATCGCGCAGATCATCGTGATGCTTGCAGTCGGCGTGGTGACCTGGATCGGGCTCGTCCTTATCGGCATTCCCGGCTCGTTCATCCTGGGAATCCAGGCGGGCCTGCTCGCCTTCATCCCGACCGTCGGCGCCATCATCGCCGGCGTCGTGGTCGTGCTGGCGAGCCTCGCCTCAGGATGGATTCCGGCGCTGTCGGCCTTTCTCCTCTTCATGGGCGTGCACGCCATGGAGAGCTATGTGCTGACGCCGATCCTGCAGCGGCAGGCACTGGACATTCCGCCGGCCACGCTGTTCGCGTTCCAGATCCTGCTCGGCGTCGTGTTCGGAATCTGGGGCCTGGCGCTGGCGCTGCCTCTGGTCGCCATCGCCAAGGTCGTGATCGACCACTTCAAGACGTATGAAGCGCCGCCTCTGGCGGAGGCGGCCTGAACCGCCTCAGGTGGTGAGCACGGTCTCGGTGTGCTCGACCTCAGGGGGTGCCGCAAAATACTGGCCGACGAGGCCGCGCCATTCGGTGAAATTCTCGGAGCCGCGGAAATCGACGGTGTGGTTCTCGAGCGTTTCCCACTTCACCATCAGACGATAGCGCTGCGGCTTCTCGATCGACTTGTGCAGCTCGAAACCATGGAAACCCTTGGAGCGGCCGAAAGCGGCCTTGGCCTTGGCGACGGCGGCCTCAAAGTCCTTCTCGCTGCCCGGCTTGACGTCGATTTGCGCGATCTCGGTGATCATCTGTTTCCACCCATTTTGTTCGATGGGCGTGTCTACCGCAGCCCGCGACAAAGAAAAAGGCGCCGAAACGGCGCCCTGCCCGGTCCAAAAATGCAGATCACTCAGGCAAGCAGCAGAACGGTGCCCGCCACGATCAGCGCACAACCGGCGAACAGCGCGAGCGGCCAGTAATTGCGGCCTTGCGTGTAATGCCCCTGGGCGCGGCGCTCGGTGATCAGCGCACTCTCGTATTCGTCCGCGGTCGAGAACAGGCAGGCGAAGCCGCCGCGTGCCGAAGTCGCCGCGGCTTCGAGCGACATCAGGGCGGTTTGCGGGGTCTGTCGACGGATCGATTCCATGACCGCAATGGTAGGGATCGAATGGTAAACAGGGGATTACCGCAAGACCTCCTTTGCCTAGGCTGTCGCCGTCTGCGCCTTGGACTGCGTGTTGGAGACGCCGATCCGTGCGGCGCTCTGGCGGCGCCAGTTCTCCAGCGACAATGGCAGCTCCTCCGCCGCCTCGACGCGGTTACGGCCGCCGCGCTTGGCCTGGTAAAGCGCGGTGTCGGCCGAGGCCAGCAGCACTTCGAGCTCGGTGCCGGCCGGACCGCCCGCGACGCCGATGCTGACGGTGGTGTCGACCGGGCCCTCGTCGACCACGACCCCGGAGGTCTCGAAGGCCTCGCGCACGCGCTCGGCGACCAGCACGCCCTCCTCCAGCGAACACGGCAGGAGGGCTGCGAACTCCTCGCCACCGATGCGACCCGACATGTCGCTGATGCGCAGATTGCTGACGACGACGGTCGAGAACAGTTTCAGCATCTCGTCGCCGGCGGGATGGCCGAAGCGGTCGTTGATCGACTTGAAATGATCGATGTCGAAGATCATCACGGTCACGGGACGGCCGGCCTTGGCCTCGCGCTCAATCACGCGTCCGCAGGCTTCCGAGAAGCCGCGGCGGTTGAGCATGCCGGTCAGCGGATCGGTGGACGCGGCGGTCCGGTGCGCGGTGACCGTGCGCTCGGACACCAGCATGAAGATCACGAACACGGTGCCGACGGCATAGAGCACGAGCTCGACCGCGAACAAGGTGACCCAGATGCTGGTGGAGAAGCCGGCATCGTTCGGGCGCAGGAAGCTGCCGAGCAGGATCGGCAGCATCAAGACGCAGCCGTGCATCACCGGGACCACGAAGGCCGGCCAGCGCCGTTGCAGGCTCTTGCGCCGCTCGACCCAGAGCTCGCTCGCCGTCAGCGCCGCATAGACCGAGACGATGCCGGCGCCGACGATCATGCGGAGCATGGATGCGGCGGGATCGAGCAGCGTGGCGGCAGCGGTCCAGGCGAGCGCGCCGACCAGGAGACCCGGCCAGTTCGGCTTGCGGCCGTGGAAGACACGCGCCGCATTCCACACCATGCCGCAGGCGACGAAGCCGACCGCGTTCAGCGCAAGGTAAAGATGCGGCCCCAACTTCTCGCCGGCCGCCGTCCAGAGCGCCACCGATGCAGCGCCAAGGAGATACGCGGTGCCCCACCATTTCAGCGCAGGGCTGTTCTCCTGCCTTCCGAAAAATACCATCATGGCGCCGAGCAGTGCGGCGACCATGGTAGCGACCAAATAGAGCGTGATGCTATCGAGCGACATCATGTCGGCCCCCTCTTAGACATAGCAGTTACGCGATCGGCTCAACCGATTTGCGCGCCCTTCCAAATGCGACGCTATGTCTCGCGGGTTCCATTCAGGTTTTCATGCGGGCCCAAGTTTTCAGGAAACACGCCATCAATTTGCATACAAACGAACAGCAAAAAGGGCGCTGAAATCAGCGCCCTTTTGCATCTCATTGAAGCCGCTTTCGCGGCGAATGCGACCGAAGTGATTAACGCTTCGAGAACTGGAAGGACCGGCGAGCCTTGGCCTTGCCGTACTTCTTGCGCTCGACCACGCGGGAGTCGCGGGTGAGGAAGCCGCCCTTCTTGAGCACGGTGCGCAACTCCGGCTCGAAATAGGTCAGCGCCTTGGAGATGCCGTGACGGACGGCACCGGCCTGGCCGGACAGACCGCCGCCGGCGACGGTGCAGATCACGTCATACTGGCCGGAGCGCGCGGCCACGGAGAACGGCTGCTCGATCATCATACGCAGCACCGGACGGGCGAAATAGACCTCGACCTCGCGCGCGTTGACCGTGACCTTGCCGGCGCCCGGCTTGATCCAGACGCGGGCGACCGCGTCCTTGCGCTTGCCGGTGGCATAGGCGCGGTTGAACTTGTCGACCTTCTTCTCGTGCTTGGGCGCGTCGGGCGCGGCCGCCGTCTTGAGCTGCGAGAGCTGGTCGAGCGACTGGATGGATTCGGCCATGTTATGCGGCCCTCGTGTTCTTGCGGTTCAACTTGGCGATGTCGATCTTCTCGGGCGTCTGGGCCTCGTGCGGATGATCGGCGCCGCCATAGACGCGGAGATTGCCCATCTGGACGCGACCGAGCGGACCACGCGGGATCATGCGCTCGACGGCCTTCTCGAGCACGCGCTCGGGATGCTTGCCCTCGAGGATCTGGCGCGCGGTGCGCTCCTTGATGTGGCCGACGTAACCAGTGTGCTTGTAATAGGTCTTCTGCTCGCGCTTGCGGCCGGTGAGAACCGCATGCTGCGCGTTGATGATGATGATGTTGTCGCCGCAATCAACGTGCGGGGTGTAGGTCGGGAGGTGCTTGCCGCGCAGGCGCATGGCGACGATGGTGGCGAGACGACCGACGACCAGACCCTTGGCGTCGATCAATACCCACTTCTTCGTCACCTCAGCCGGCTTTGCCGAAAAGGTTTTCATGTCAGAGTTTCCGTGGACGGGGAGCATCGGCGCGAACACCGCACCGGACTGGGCGGTTTTCTAGAGAACAGCGGCGCCGCGGTCAATGCCCAAAGGCGTTATTTACATGTGTAATATCAAATGCTTAGAAATATGGTATTAAGGTACCCTCAAAAAGCTCAAACGTTTGGAATGGAATAGGTCGAGGTGACATGGGCAATCGGATCGGGCGAGGTACCGGACAACAGCTTCACCTCACCGACCGCGAGGCGCTTGCCGAGCTTGAGCAGCCGCGCCTCCGCCAGCACGTCCTGCCCGGGTTGCCCCTTGCGCAGGAAGTTGATGTTGAGATTGGTGGTGACGGCGAGCCCGATCGGCCCGATCGCGGACAACAGCACCACGTACATCGCGAAATCGGCGAGTGCCATCAGGGTCGGGCCGGACACGGTTCCGCCCGGCCGCAGCATCTTTTCGCTATAGCGCTGACGCAAAAGGCAGGCCTGACCGTCCGCGCTCTCGATCGTGATGTCGTCGCCGCTGAAGGCCTGAGGAAACTCGTTGCGGAGGAACTGCTCAAGCTCCACCACGCTCATTTTCGCTAACGCCATGCTACCCCTCACCCTCGCTTCACGTCCCCTGTTACATTAAGTTATCTGCGTCATCCAATCGCAATAATCCAACCGGAAACGCTTTGATGTCCGTCCAGGCCGCCCGCGTCCCCTCCCCGCAACCACCGATCCTGCTGCGCGAGACCGTGGGCCCCATCGCGGTCCTGACCCTCAACCGCCCGGCCGCCCGCAACAGCCTGTCGGCGACGATGATCGCAAGCCTGCATGCCGAGCTCAACGAGATCCGGGACGACAAGGCCATCCGCGGCGTCGTGATCGCGGCCAACGGTCCCGCCTTCTCCGCCGGCCACGACATGAAGGAGCTGACCGCGCGCCGCACCGACCCGGACCGTGGCCGTGCCTTCTTCGCCGAGATGATGACCGCCTGCAGTGCGATGATGCAGGCGATCGTGCACCTGCCCAAGCCCGTGGTCGCATCGGTCCAGGGCATTGCGACCGCCGCCGGCTGCCAGCTCGTGGCAAGCTGCGATCTCGCGATCGCCTCGGAAGCAGCACACTTCGCCACTCCCGGCGTCGACATCGGCCTGTTCTGCTCGACGCCGATGGTGGCGCTGTCGCGCAACGTGCCGCGCAAGCAGGCGATGGAGATGCTGCTGACGGGCGAGCCGATCCCGGCCGCGCGCGCCCGCGAGATCGGACTCGTCAATCGTGTCGTCGCCGCCGGCACTGAGCGCGCTGCCGCTATTGCGCTCGCCGAACAGGTCGCGCTGAAATCCGCCTACACCGTCAAGCTCGGCAAGGAGGCGTTCTATCGCCAGGCCGAGATGAGCCTTGCAGACGCCTATCGCTATGCGGCAGAGGTGATGACCGAGAACATGATGGCGCGCGACGCCGAGGAAGGCATCGGCGCCTTCATCGAGAAGCGCACGCCGACATGGCGGGACGAGTAATTCGTCATTGGGAGCGAAGCGAAGCAATCCAGAATCCCTCCTCGGAGACAGACTGGATCGCTTCGTCGCTTCGCTCCTCGCAATGACAGCAAGAAGATGAGCCCAAAAAGATAAGCCAATGAACCACGACGCCTATCCCGACAATTACATCCGGGGCATCCTCAACAACGTTAAGTCGATCGCGATGGTCGGCGCTTCGCCTGCCAACGTGCGGCCGAGCTATTTCGCGTTCAAATATCTGGCCCAGCGCGGCTACGACATGATTCCGGTCAACCCCGGCCATGTCGGCAAGGAGCTGCTCGGAAAACCCTTCGTCGCCTCGCTGTCCGACATCGGCCGTCCCGTCGACATGATCGACATTTTCCGGAACTCCAGTCACATCATGCCGGTGGTCGAGGAAGCCCTCACGCTCGATCCGCTGCCGATGGTGATCTGGATGCAGCTGGGCGCGCGCGACGATGCGGCGGCGCTGAAGGCGGAATCGGTCGGTATCAAGGTGGTGATGAACCGCTGCCCCAAGATCGAATATGGCCGCCTCTCCTCGGAGATCTCCTGGATGGGCGTCAATTCACGCACGCTGAGCTCCAAACGCGCCCCGGTGCCGACGCAGGGCATGCGGCTATCCCTCAATCGGATGAGTGTCGGCGGCGGCGAAACCGCGGCCTCGGACCGCGCCGCCAAGAACAAGAGCGAGCAAAGCTGACGCAGTTGCGAAGGTTTCATTTCGCGAACGCGACAATGCGTAGCACGATCGTTCCGATGTGAAGCCGCGCCTTGACGGCAGCCGCGGCGCCAATCAGCATGCCGCGCGATTTCAGACCACGAGAACAGGACGCCCTCAATGAGCGATCGCCTTCCGGGATTTTCGACCCTCGCCGTGCATGCCGGTGCACAGCCCGATCCCACCACCGGTGCGCGCGCGACTCCGATCTATCAAACGACGTCGTTCGTCTTCAACGACGCCGACCACGCCGCCTCGCTGTTCGGCCTGCAGGCGTTCGGCAACATCTATACCCGCATCGGCAATCCCACCAACGCGGTGCTGGAAGAGCGCGTCGCGGCCCTCGAAGGCGGCACGGCCGCGCTTGCGGTGGCCTCGGGCCATGCCGCGCAGGTCGTGGTGCTGCAGCAATTGCTCCAGCCCGGCGACGAGTTCATCGCTGCGCGAAAGCTCTATGGCGGCTCGATCAACCAGTTCACGCATGCGTTCAAGAGCTTCGGCTGGAACGTGGTGTGGGCCGATCCCGACGACATCGCGAGCTTCGAACGCGCGGTCACGCCGCGCACGAAAGCGATCTTCATCGAGTCCATCGCCAATCCCGCCGGCAGCATCACCGACATCGAGGCGATCTCGACGGTGGCGCGCAAGGCGGGCGTCCCGCTCATCGTCGACAACACGCTGGCCTCGCCCTATCTGATCCGTCCCATCGACCACGGTGCCGACATCGTCGTGCACTCGCTGACGAAGTTTCTCGGCGGCCATGGCAATTCGATTGGCGGCATCATCGTCGACGCCGGCACCTTCGACTGGTCGACCGGCGGCAAATATCCGATGCTGTCGGAGCCACGGCCCGAATATCACGGCATCCGGCTGCAGGAGACGTTCGGCAATTTCGCCTTCGCGATCGCCTGCCGCGTACTCGGCCTGCGCGACCTCGGACCGGCGCTGTCGCCGTTCAACGCCTTCATGATCCTCACCGGCATCGAGACATTGCCGCTGCGCATGCAGAAGCACTGCGACAATGCGAAAGCGGTCGCCGAATTCCTCGCCGGCCATCCGGCGGTGGCCGCGGTGAACTATGCGGGCCTTGCGAGCGACAAGTACAACCAGCTCGCGCGCAAATACGCGCCGAAGGGTGCCGGCGCCGTGTTCACCTTCAGCCTGAAGGGCGGCTACGACGCCGGCGTCAGCCTGGTGTCGAAGTTGCAGCTGTTCTCGCATCTGGCCAATGTCGGCGACACCCGCTCGCTGGTCATCCATCCGGCCTCGACCACGCACAGCCAGCTCGACGACGCCGCCAAGGTCAAGTCCGGCGCCGGCCCCGACGTGGTGCGGCTCTCGATCGGCATCGAGGACAAGGAAGATTTGATCGCCGATCTGGAACAGGCGCTGGGCGCGTAGCTGTCCTGGTCATTCCGGGGCGCCGGAGTGCGCCCCGGAATATGGCTCGAGTTAACAGTCATTAACCATATCTGCCGCATACATCGTCACTGGATCGCCCCTTTTGATTCGGAGCCGACGATGCTGCGCTGGATAGTGCCTGCCCTTGCGGCGATGCTGACGGTCTCAGCTGCGGTTGCCGCCGATTTGCCGGCCACGGCGCGGCGGCGGGCTGCCGCTCCGCCACAGGAGCCGCCGCAGGTCTATGTCGAGACCGATCCGGATGCGCTGATCTCGCCGGCCTACGGCATCGGCAGCTACATCCGCAATTTGCCGGGGACGCCACTGCTGCCGGGCTCGCACACGCTGCCGGGCTATTATGGCCGCCCGTGGGACTACGATTACCAGGGCGCGTATTACGGTGGGAAGCAGGTCGATTATTTCTGGCGCCTGCCCTATTCGTGCGGCATCTACGGCTATTGCTGAAGAGCAGATATCAGCCGGGCTGACCGACGGGAACCGCGCGCGGCTGCGCTTCGGTTGCGCCACGCGTCGCGAGCCGCTCGGTCTGCATCACCGCAAGCGTCAGCACCACGATCGCGACCGCCTGATGGCCGAGCGCGAGATCGATCGGCACCTGGTTGAGCAGCGTGAGGATGCCGAGCACGCCTTGCAGGCTGACCGCGCCCAGCAGCAAAAGCGCGCCGCTCGCCGCAGACCCCGCGCGTGAACGCACCGCATCGAGCGCGTGCAACGCCGCCAGCGCGAACAGCGCATAGGCCGTCATGCGGTGCTCGAACTGCACCGTCAGCACATTGTCGAACATGTTGCGCCACCACGGCGTCTCGAACCACAACCGCTCCCCTGAGGGAATGAACGCGCCGTCGATCTGCGGCCAGGTGTTGTAGGCGCGGCCGGCGCGTAGGCCCGCAACCAGCGCACCGAAATAGATCTGGATGAAGGTCACGACCAGGAGCAAGGCGCTCGTGAAGCGCAGCCGCGAGGGTGCTGCGATCGGCGGCCGTTCGGCGAGTCGCCGCACCGTCCAAACGATGCCAGCGAAGATCACGAGCGCGAGCACGAGATGCGTCGCCAGCCGATATTGCGACACCTCGACGCGTTCAGACAGCCCCGAGGCCACCATCCACCAGCCCACCGCGCCCTGGAGCCCGCCGAGCCCGAACAACAACCACAACCGCCGCTTCAACTCGCCGGACAGGCCGCCGCGCCAGAGGAAGAACAGGAACGGCAACAGATAGGCGACGCCGATGAAACGGCCGAGCAGCCGGTGGCTCCATTCCCACCAGAAGATCTCCTTGAACTCGGACAGGCTCATGCCGGCGTTGAGCTCGCGATATTGCGGGATCGTCTTGTAGGCCTCGAAGGCCGCCGTCCACTGCGCTTCCGAGAGTGGCGGAACGCTGCCGGTGACCGGCTTCCATTCGACGATCGAGAGTCCGGATTCCGTCAGCCGCGTCGCGCCCCCGACCAACACCATCAGCGCGATCAGCGCAGCGACTGAGATCAGCCACCAGCGCACGGCGCGATGCGGCTCGGACGGGGCGGAAATCGTCGTCATTCGAGGCAAAACCAGAGCTTGAACGGGACTGCGTGCCCCTTATAGTCCCCCGCTTCTGCAGCGCAAGTTACGCGAAAGCCGCGATATTCCGTCATGACGATCCGCACCCGCAAGTTCCTCGGCACCATCCTGCTCCTGGTGCTCGCCACCGTCTGGGCCCTGCTCGGCATGGCGCTGGCGCAGATGCCCTGGATCGCCGAATCCGGCTGGCGGCAGGCAATCTACTACGTGGTGGTCGGCATGGGCTGGGTGCTGCCGGCGATGCCGATCGTGAGCTGGATGCAGCGGCCCGACCGGGCCAAGTCGAGTTCATAGCGCTTCTAGCTCGCGGCAGTGCCGGTCGGCTTCACCGGCGCAAAAGCAACCCCCGACACCAGCACCCGCATGATGCGCAGCGAGCGCACCCGGCCATCCCAGGAAATGCGCGGCAACGCGCGCAGATTGGTGCGTCCCTCCGCGTCCACGACGCCCGGGATCGTCGTCACCGCGCTGGCAAAGCCGGCCTCCTCCGCCATGATGACATGGCTGCGCCGGAACGAGGCGCGATCGCCGAACGGAAAGGCGAGATGCCGGATGTCGCGAGCGAAGGCCGCCTCCGCCACCGCCTTGCCCATCGTCATCTCGCGCAGCGCCGCCGCATCCTTCATGTTGGCGAGAACGGGATAGTTCACGGTCGCACTGCCGATCGTCACCAGCGGATCGGCCGCAAGCCTCGCCAGATCCTCCCAATTCATCGATGCCTCGCGTGAGAGCGCGGCAAGGTCCACCCGATAGCGCGTGCAGAGGTCTGCGATCGCAGCCGACACATCCGCCGGCGGCAGCGAGCGCAGCCAGGCCTCGACGAACGAAAACAGCGCCTGCTTCTCGGCGTTATCAGTCACGGTGAAGCGCTGCTCCTTCTCGCCCATCATCAGACTGACACGGCCCTCGCGCGCGATTACCTGTTCCAGCCCGAGCCACCAGGCCTCACCGACGCCGTCGGGAAACGCCGTGGGCACATAGATCGTGAAGGGCACGGCGTGGCGCGCCAGCACCGGGTAGGCAAAGTCGATCAGGTCCTTGCCGGCGCCGTCGAAGGTGAGTGCCACGAAGCGCCGCTGTTCCGACAGCGTCACCGCGCGCCGGCAGACCTCGTCCATGCCGAGAAAATCATACTTCCACCGCTTCAGCGCGCGAATGGCGCGATCGAGGAAATGCGGCGTGATCTCGTTCTCGCGTAGCGGCTGAAACCCGCCGCGCCGCCTGGGCCGCACATGCGCAAAGCGCAGGATGGCGCCGGCACCACGACTGCGCAGCGCGGCCTGGCCCGTGAGCCAGGTCAGCTCGAGGCGCAGCCGTTCCAGCCATCTGTCGTCGGATGCCAATATCCCACCTCGCGCCGGTCGGCGGCCGTTCCCCCTCTTATAGTCATTACTCTTTGTTGACATTTCTTTGCAAAGGTCGGCCACAGGCCGAATTACGCATATTTTTGATTTCTCGACAGGTTCGCGAATGACCATGGCTGCGGCGATGCAAAGCCGGACGGCAGAATTGCCAGCGCGGTCGAAAGCGGGCCGTATCGCGCATGTCGATATCGTCACCGATCTCGGCGCGGCCGAGGCCGTCTGGCGCACCTTCGAGCAGCCCGGCCACCTCTTCACGCCCTATCAGCGATTTGATCTGCTCAGTCCCTGGCAGCGTCTGGTCGGCGAGCACGAACGCGCCCGCCCTTTCGTCGTCGTGGCCCGCGACGCCGAGCATCAGCCGCTGCTGCTGCTGCCGCTCTCGCTGCGCCAGAACCATGGCGTCCGCACGGCCTGCTTCATGGGCGGCAAGCATACGACCTTCAACATGGGCCTGTGGAACGCCGAATTTGCAGCGCAGATCGCCATCGGCGATCTCGACGCGCTGTTTGCGCCGCTCGGCGAGCATGCCGACGTGCTCGCACTGACGCAGCAGCCGCTGCACTGGAACGACCAGCAGAACCCGTTCGCGCATTTGCCGCGCCAGAGCGCGATCAATGGCTGCCCGCTGCTCACGATGGAACCGGGCGGCCCGCCGGCATCGCGGATCAGCAACTCCTTCCGCCGCCGCCTCAAGAGCAAGGAGAAGAAGCTCCAGGCGCTCGCCGGCTATCGCTATCATTTGGCGACCACCGATGCGGACATCGCCCGCCTGCTCGACTGGTTCTTCCGCGTCAAGCCGGCGCGGATGGCCGAACAGAAGCTGCCCAACGTCTTCGCCGAGCCCGGCGTCGAGCCATTCGTCCGCAGCGCCTGCCTTGCGCCACGCGGTGACGGCCGCGCCATCGACATCCATGCGCTCGAATGCGACGACGAGGTGATCGCGATCTTCGCCGGCGTCGCCGACGGCCAGCGCTTCTCGATGATGTTCAACACCTACACGATGTCCGAGCACGCCCGCTACAGCCCCGGGCTGATCCTGATGCGCTACATCATCGACCGCTGCGCCGAGCGCGGTTACCGCTCGCTCGACCTCGGCATCGGCTCGGACGAGTACAAGCGGATGTTCTGCAAGGACGACCAGGACATCTTCGACAGTTTTGTCCCGCTGACGTCACGCGGAAAGCTCGCGGCGATGGCGATGTCCTCGCTGAGTCACGGCAAGCGGCTGGTGAAACAGAACCAGATGTTGTTCGACCTGGCGCAGCGGCTGCGGCGAGCGTTCGGGTAAGTTCTCAGCCTCTTGATCTCTCGCCACTTGCGAGCTGCCCTTCCCTTTCCCCCTTGCGGGAGAAGGTGGCGCGAAGCGCCGGATGAGGGGTTGTATCAGCAAATCAAAATGCGAGAGGCACGCGCGGAGAGGGTAAGAAGCACCTACGCCGCCACGACGCGTGGCGCGTCCCTCGCATCCGACGGCTGCACCGGCCTGCTCAGCATCGTCACTTCGCTGAAGCCGACGGCGCCGAGCTGCTCGCACATCAGCGCGCGCGCATCCGGCGTCATCGACACCTCGGGCACCACGACGGCGCGGGCATTCGCCGTCAGGAGCTCGGCCGGAAGGTCGGAGGCACTGCCGGCATCGAGCAGCACGTGGTCGTAGGCGCGCAGCAGCGCGTCGATCGCGAGCGTCACGCGCGGCGACTGCAACAGGCTGCGATCGAAGCCGGGGCGGCCGGCCATGACCAGATGCAGCCGCGAGAGCTTGTCCCGGGTGATGATCTGCGCGAAGGATGCCTCGCCCTGCATCAGCTCGGCAAGGCCGGGTGCCGAAGCATCGACGGACACGGCGGCCATCGTCGGCGAGGATGCGGCGAGATCGACCACGACGACCCGCGCGTCGCGCGCCAGGTGCCGGGCCAGGGTCAGTGTCGACAGCGTGATGGCTTCGCCGCTCGCGGTGCCCAGCACCGTGACTTTCTTCGCCGTGGCCCCGGCGGCGCGCAGGCTGTCGGCCAGTTGCTCGATCTCCGCGAATTCGGTGACATCGGCATCAGCCGTCATCTCCGGCTGAAGCGGTGCGGGTTCTGCCATGACCGGATCGACGAAGGGCTCGACGACCATCGGTTGGGCAACCGATTCATAGCGCGCCGGCGTCCGCGTTTGCGTGAACACCGCGACCGCACGAGGCGCAGTCTGGCGCAACAACTCTCCGGTGACGACGACGCCGGAGGAGAGCAGCAGTGTCGCGATCGTCGCGATTAGCACGATCGGCAGCTTCTTCGGATAGGCCGGCGTGTTCGAGACGACGGCGCGCGAGATGATGCGGCCATCCGTCGGCGCGGTGTCGATGGTCTCGCGGGTGTTGGCTTCACGGTACTTCGCGAGATAGGTTTCGAGCAGGTCGCGCTGGGCCTTGGCCTCACGCTCGAGGGCGCGGAGCTGCACGTCCTGGCCGTTGGTGGCCGTCGCCTGCTTCTTGAGCTGCTCGAGGCTCGCCGACAATTCCTGAACCCGGCCGCTGGCGGCACGCGCATCGTTTTCGAGCGTACGGGCGAGCTTGGCGGCCTCGTCGCGGATCTGGGTGTCGAGGTCGGCGAGCTGCGCCTTCAATTCCTTGATGCGCGGATGGTTGCCGAGCAACGTCGACGATTGCTCGGCCAGCTGCGCCCGCAACGCCACGCGCTGCTGCGAAGGCGTGCGCATCGATTCCGAGTTCAAAATTTCCGACGATTCGATCGGCTTGCCGCTCTGGATCATCTCGCGGATCAGGCGCGCCTTGGACTCGGCATCGGCCTTGAGCGCGCGCGCATTGTTGAGCTGGGTGTTGACCTCGCCCATCTGCTGGTTCGACAAGGTCGTGTTGTTGGTGCCGACGAACAGGCTCGACTTGGAGCGGAAGTCCTCGGCCTTCGCTTCGGCCTCGGAGACATTCCGTCGCAGCTCGTCGATCCTGCCGGCGTACCACTGGCTGGCATTTCGGGCCTGATCCTGGCGCGCATCCTGCTGGAGCACGAGATAGCCGTCGGCGATCGAATTGGCGACGCGCACGGCGAGATCGGGATCGGCAGACTGGAATTCGATCACGATGACGCGCGACTTGTCGACGGCGTAAGCCTGCAGGCGCTCGTAATAGGCGTCCAGCACGCGCTCTTCGGGCGTCATCGAGAACGGATCGCGGCCGATGCCGATCAGCGCCGCAAGCGATTTCAGCGGCGAAATGCCTTGCAGCACCGGATCGAACTCGGGCCGCTCCGCAAGCTTGTTCTTCTTGATGATCTCGCGCGCGAGATCGCGCGACAGCACGAGCTGCACCTGACTGGTGACGGCTTCAGCGTCGAGCGCCTGCCGTTCCTCGGCGCGATCGCTGTTGGGGCGCAGAAACACATTCTCGCGGCCGTCGATCAGGATGCGGGATTCCGACTTGTAGCGCGGCGTGATGAGATTGACGATCGCGACGGATGCGACCAGCGCCAACACGGTCGGCACGATGATCCAGCCGCGCTTGCGCGCCAATGCCGCACCGAGCGCGTGCAGGTCGATGTCGCCGGATTCGACTGGTGCCGGCCTCGGAGCAACGGGCGCAGGCTTTGCTTCAATGCTGGGCTCGAGTTCGGCCCGCTTGGCTGCAGCTTTCGAGACAGCCCGCTCGACCACCGCCTTGTCCTTGCCGGCACGCCAGAACGCTAAACGCATCGAACACTCCCGCAGGCGCAACGCCACGAACCTACCTCAACCGGGGCGATTACACTCCATTAAGGTTGCCGCTGGGTTAATCGCGGCGTGCGGCAACTCGCGCGTGCACGTCCGTCACCGTTTGTTAACCACGAGGGCTCTTAATCCGTCTCGATATTTCGTCAGATTGTTCGAGCATTCGCCGTCGAGCGCTGGTTTTGATCATGCCCCCCTCTCCCGACCAGCCGCTTCGCATCCTGCACGCAGTGCGTGCCCCGGTCGGCGGCATCTTCCGCCACATCCTCGACGTCGCCAACGGCCAGGTCGATCGTGGCCATCATGTCGGCATCCTCGCCGACAGTCTCACCGGCGGTGAACGCGCCGACAAGGCCCTTGCCGAGCTCGCACCGCGGCTGAAGCTCGGCGTGCACCGGATGGCGATCCGACGCGAACCCTCGCCCGACGATGTCCTGGTCTGGTTCCGCTTGCGGCGCCTGATCGCCACGCTCAAGCCCGACGTCATGCACGGCCACGGCGCCAAGGCCGGCGCTTTCATCCGCATGCGACGGCGATCCGACGACAGTATCCGCATCTACACCCCGCACGGCGGCTCATTGCATTATCCCCTCAACACCCTCAAGGGCGAATTTTACGCGCGGCTCGAGCGTGCGCTGATGGACGCGACCGACCTGTTCCTGTTCGAAAGCGCGTTTGCCCGCGACACCTATCAGCGCATCGTCGGCAAGCCGAAGGGCGTGGTGCATTGCGTCTTCAACGGCGTGACACCGGAGGAATTCGAACCTGTCGTCATGGCCGACGACGCCACCGACCTCGCTTATGTCGGTGAGTTCAGGCACATCAAGGGCGCCGATCTGCTGGTCGACGCGGTGGCGCGCCTGCACGAGGGCGGCAAGAAGGTCACGCTGACGCTCGGCGGCGACGGCGAGGAGACCGCGGCGCTGAAAGCGCAAGTCGAGAGGCTCGGCCTCTCCAGTGCCATCCGCTTCATCGGTCACGTCAAGGCACGCTACGGCTTCTCCAAAGGGCGGCTGCTGGTCGTTCCCTCGCGTGGCGATTCCATGCCTTATGTCGTGATCGAGGCCGGTGCTGCCGGCATTCCGATGATCGCGTCCAAGATCGGCGGCATTCCCGAGATTTTCGGCGCGGAGAACCCGGCGCTGTTTGCGCCGAGCAACGCGGAGGCCATGGCGGACGCGATTGCGGCCGCGCTCGACAACCCGCAGGGAACAGCGCAGCGCGCCTCGTCGCTTCGCGAGCGCATCTCCGCGCACTTCTCCCAGCAGGCGATGGTCGACGGCGTGCTCGCGGGCTATCGCGACGCATTTGCCAATCATTAACCATCCTTAAGGCCGCTTTAGAGAATCTTCCGATTTGTCCGATAATCCAAGCGCCAGGGGATGCTCGCCCGGGGCGCAAGGACGCGGCCCCGCGGGTTTTTGGAATGGACGTGGACGCCCGTGGAACCGCTCAACGCACGCTCGATGCTCGATGCCGCGACCAGCGCCGCGGCGAAGCCGGCTGACCGGCCCTTTGTGGAGCGCCGCCAGCGGCTCTCGTCCGCCGCGCTCGACGTCGTCAACCAGAAAGTCGCCCGCGCCTATTCACCGATCGTGATCACCGGCTTCGTACGCCTCGCCGATTTCGCGCTGCTGAGCCTCGTCGGCATCGTCCTCTATCTCGGCTATGTCATGCCGCACGCCGGCTCCTTCAGCTGGATCTATCCCGCGCAGGTCATCGCCGTCGCGGTTTCCGCCGTGGTCTGCTTCCAGGCCGCCGACATCTATCAGGTACAGCTGTTCCGCGGCCAGCTCCGGCAGATGACGCGGATGATCTCGTCCTGGTCGTTCGTCTTCCTGCTGTTCATCGGCATCTCCTTCTTCGCCAAGTTCGGCAGCGAAATATCGCGGCTGTGGCTTGCCGCCTTCTACGTCCTCGGGCTCGCCGCGCTCCTCTGCGAGCGTCTGGTGCTGCGCTCGTTGGTGCGCGCCTGGGGGCGCGAGGGCCGGCTCGACCGCCGCACCATCATCGTCGGCTCCGACCGCAACGGCGAACAATTGGTCGAGGCGCTGAAGGAACAGGAGGATTCCGACATCCACGTGCTCGGCGTGTTCGACGACCGCAACGACAGCCGCGCGCTCGACACCTGTGCCGGCGCGCGCAAGCTCGGCAAGGTCGATGACATCGTCGAGTTCGCCCGCCGCACCCGGGTCGATCTCGTGCTGTTCGCTCTGCCGATCTCCGCCGAGACGCGCATCCTGGAGATGCTGAAGAAGCTCTGGGTGCTGCCGGTGGACATCCGCCTCTCCGCGCACACCAACAAGCTGCGCTTCCGCCCCCGCTCCTATTCCTATATCGGCGAGGTGCCGACGCTGGACGTGTTCGAGGCGCCGATCACCGACTGGGACCTGGTGATGAAATGGCTGTTCGACCGCGTGGTCGGCATCCTCGCGCTGCTCGTGGCCTTACCGGTAATGGGATTGGTGGCGCTGGCCGTGAAGCTCGACAGCCCCGGCCCCGTGCTGTTCCGCCAAAAGCGCTTCGGCTTCAACAACGAGCGCATCGACGTCTACAAGTTCCGCTCGATGTACCATCATCAGGCTGATCCGACGGCCTCGAAGGTCGTGACCAAGAACGATTCGCGCGTCACTCGCGTCGGCCGCTTCATCCGCAAGACCAGCCTCGACGAGCTGCCGCAGCTCTTCAACGTGGTCTTCTCCGGCGATCTCTCTTTGGTCGGCCCGCGTCCGCATGCGGTGCAAGGCAAGCTGCAGAGCCGCCTGTTCGACGAAGCCGTCGACGGCTATTTCGCCCGCCACCGGGTCAAGCCCGGCATCACCGGCTGGGCCCAGATCAACGGCTGGCGTGGCGAGATCGACAATCAAGAGAAGATCCAGAAACGCGTCGAGTTCGACCTCTATTACATCGAGAACTGGTCGGTGCTGTTCGATCTCGTCATTCTGCTGAAGACGCCGATCTCGCTGCTGACCAAGAACGAGAACGCGTATTGAGTTGAATTTCTCCGTCATGCCCCGCGAAGGCGGGGCATCCAGTACGCCGCGGCGCTGAGATTCAGCCGCGCTGCCGCGGAATACTGGATCGCCCGGTCAAGCCGGGCGATGACAGCGGGACTTGTGGGCGTACCAGTTGCGTAAACGTATGAGCGTGTGATGGCGTATGCGGCAACAGCCGGGGAGATGAATGCAGCGGTTCGCGCTGCGCCCGGCGTGCTGGCGCTCCAGCGCGCGCTGGTGTGGATGGTCGGCGCCGCTGGCGCGATCGTCTTCATCGAGCCGAGCCCCTACGAGATCGCGACGCTGCTGGCCACCGTCACCTTCTTCGCCACCGGCCTGCGTCTGCGGCTCGCTTTGATGCCACTGGTGCTGATGCTGGTCCTGCTCAATATCGGCTACACGATCAGCGCGATCCCGCTGTTCGAGCAGTCCGAGGTGGTGAGCTGGATTGCGACCTCCTGGTACATGGCGGTGACGGTCGTGTTCTTCGCCATGGTCACGTCGGAGGACACCGCGGCCCGGCTCGACATGCTCCGCCGCGGGCTCGTGGTCGGCGCCATGGTTGCCTCGCTACTGGCGGTCGCCGGCTACTTCCACCTGGTTCCCGGCGGCGACGACCTCCTCACGCTGTATGGACGCGCGCGCGGCACCTTCAAGGATCCAAACGTACTCGGCGCCTTCCTGATCCTGCCGGCGCTGTTCTCGTTGCAGAGCGTCGTCTCCGACAAGTTCGGCAAGGCGTTCCGCAACGTCATCGCCTTCGGCATCATGTCGCTGGCGATCCTGCTCGCGTTCTCCCGCGCCGCCTGGGGCGGGCTGGTGCTGACATCCGCCTTCATGCTGGCGCTGATGGTGCTGACCAGCCGCACCAACGCGCAGCGCTCGCGCATCATCGTCATGGCGATCCTGGCCGCAGTGCTTGGCCTCGCGCTGATCGCGGTGTTGATGTCGTTCGATTCCACCGCCGAGATGTTCAAGCAGCGCGCGAGCTTCGACCAAAGCTATGACGAGGGCCGCTTCGGCCGGTTCGGCCGGCACATCCTGGGTGCGGAGATGGCGCTCGACCTGCCGTTCGGCATCGGCCCTCTACAATTCCACCGCTTCTTCCCCGAGGACACCCACAACTCCTATCTCAACGCCTTCATGTCCGGCGGCTGGCTGTCCGGCATCTGCTATCCCGCGCTGGTCTTCACGACCGTCATCATGGGTGTCAGGCACATCTTCGTGCCCGTGCCTTGGCAGCGCGCTTATCTGGCGGTGTTCTCCGCCTTCGTCGGCACCGTCGGCGAAAGCTTCGTGATCGACACCGACCACTGGCGGCATTTCTGGATGATGCTGGGCGCGATGTGGGGCATGATCGCGGCTGCGCAGATCTACAAGGCTAGGGCTGGCGACGAAGCTTCTTCAGCTTGAGATCGGGGCGTTTCTCCGGCGGCGTGTCGAGCAGGCCCTTCAGCGCCGCGGTCGCCGCGAGCACGCCCTTGTAGCCCTCATTGGCGAAGCGCAGCAGCAGGCGCAATTCCTGGTCGGAATAGCCGCCAAAAACCTTCTCCATTGCCTGCTGCATCGGCACGTAGAACTGGCCGACCCTTTCGATCGCCTCCGGCACGACGGCAATGAAGACCTTGCGACGGTCGGCATCGTCGCGCTCACGACGCACCAAGCCCGCCTTTTCGAGCCGGTCGACCACACCGGTGATGGCCCCCGTCGTGAGCCCCGTGACTTCGGCGAGCCGGCCGGCGGTGACGCGGCCTTCGAGATACAGAATGTCCATGCATTCGAGGTCGGAATTGGCAATTCCGGCAACGTTCGCAACGGTCTGGCCATAGAGCACGCCCTGCGCGGACGACCTGCGCATCGCCTCCTCGAGTTCCTGCAGCAGCGCGGCGCGCGCCTTCGTCCTTGACAAGACAGACCTCGTATCTTACTCGATATATATCTTAGTCACTAAGATATTTAGCGACCATAATTCTCCTAGCACCACGGAAACGTCGGGAGCAAGCCATGTCCTATCGTCCTCGCAAGGCCCTGATCATCGGCGCCGGCATTGCCGGCCCCGTCGCGGCGGTCCTGCTGCGCCGCGCCGGCATCGAATCCGCGATCTACGAGGCCTGGCCCTATTCGAAAGGCATCGGCGGCGGCCTTCAGATCGCGCCGAACGGCATGCAGGTCATGGACGAGATCGGCCTTTCGAACGAGCTGATCAGCCGCGGCTCGATCGCGGAATCGTTCGACTTCTATTCGCAAGGCGGGAAGAGGCTCGGCTCGATCAATCGCGACATGGCGCGGCGTTTCGGGCCAGCCCGCGGTCAATGTCTGCCGCGCCACGCTGAACGAGATGCTGATCGACAAGGCCTGGTGCGCATGCGTTTCGCTCTATTTCGAGAAGCGCCTGATCAAGATCGAGGATCGCGGCGACCAGCCGATCATCGCCTACTTCGCCGACGGCACCACGGCCGAGGGCGACTTCCTGATCGGCGCCGATGGCGTGCACTCGGTAGCGCGCCGCCAGGTGGTGCCGGACGGGCCGCAACCGTTCGACACCGGACTGATCGGCTTCGGCGGTTTCGTGCCGCACGCCGTCCTCGACGGCCGGCCGATCGGCCGGCACGTCGAGACCACGTTCGGGCAGAGCGGCTTCTTCGGCTACGGCTATTGCAGTCCCGATCCGAACGACGGCGTGATGTGGTGGAGCACGCAGCCGGCGCACGGCATGGACGCGGCGATGTTTCGCGCGCTCGACCGTGCAACGCTGAAGCAGCACCTGCGCGGCTTTCACCGCGGCTGGCACGATCCGATCCCTGGCATCATCGAGGCAGCCGAGAACATCGTGGTCACCGACACGCTCGACGTCGCCACCCTGCCGACTTGGTCGCGCAAGCGCTCGCTGCTGATCGGCGATGCCGCCCATGCGACCAGCCCCCATGCCGGCCAGGGCGCCTCGCTCGCGCTGGAGGATGCGATGCGCCTCGCCCGGTTGATGCAGCAAGGCCAGGAGCTCGGCGCCACCTTCCAGGCCTTCGAGGCCGAACGGCGCCCGCGCACGGAAAAAATCGTCGCCATGGCCCGCCGCAACGGCAACAGCAAGCGCGAGTTCAGCGCCACCGGCGCGTGGATCCGCAATCAGATGATGAAATGGCTGCTGCCACTGGGCGCGAAAGGCATGGATTTCATGTACGCTTATGATGCGCGGGCGGTGTAGTGGCGAACGCTGTCATGCCCGTGAAGGGCCGTAGAGTGGGCAAAGGCGCAAAGCGCCGTGCCCACCATCTCTCCGCAATCGCGATAGACATGGTGGGCACGCTTCGCTTGGCCCACCCTATGGACGCTAGGCCCGGGCTTCGACCTCGAACGTCAGCCCCGCATGCTCCTGCAGCCGCTTGATCAGCTTGTGCTTCATCGCTGCTCCCGGGGTCCAGAGGCCGGCGTCTACGTTCGGCGTGTCGCGCAACAGGCAGATGGCGCATTCGGAGATGATCTTCGCCGTCGACGCATAACCCGGATCGAGATCGCCCTTGACCGCCGCGCGAACCTGACGGCCATCGGGAGCAATCGCGACATAGAGCAGGTCGTAATGACCGTTGTCGCGCTCCTCCCTTGAGGGGCCCTCGCCCGGCTTGAGCGCTTCAGGACCGGTCTTTTCGCTGTTGGCGGCCATGACGCGCTTGGCGTTGGCCTGCCCTTCCTCCCCCGCCCCCGTCAGCACCATTTCGTCGTAGACGAAGTCCCCGCCATAGGGGAATCCCATCAGCATGTTGGAGCGATGAACGTTGCGCGTGTTGAGGATCGCCATTGCGAACGGGGCGGACCAGGATTGCAGGTCCTCCTCGAAGATGGGCCTGTTGCCGCGCGGCTGTTTCGGTCCCTCGAAGCCCGGCGTGAAGGCAAATGGGTCTTTGAGGATCGACACCAGGCTGAGGTCCTGCGCCACCGCCTCAAAGGTGACCCTTGCACTTGCCGAAGTGCCGCCGGAGAATTTCCAACTGAGGTCGCGGACGCGGCCCTTGACGCGCGGCGCCGGTGCGCCGAACGCGCGCCTGGCCTGCTCTTGCACGAAGAACGCACCGAGCTCGAACGGCACCGAGTCGAATCCGCAGGAGAACAGGATCCGGGCGCCGCTCGCTTTCGCCGCGGCTTCATGCTTGTCGATCATCTGCTTCAGCCAGATCGGCTCGCCGCAGAGATCCATGTAGTCGGTGCCCGACGCGACGCAGGCGGCAAGCAGATCGGAGCCATAGAGCTGGTATGGACCGACGGTGGTGACGACCAGCTTCGCCTGATCGACCATCGCCCGCAATGACGCAGAATCGGCCGCGTCCGCAACGATGAGCGGCGTGTCGGCCGGCGCGCCGATCGCATCGCGGACTAATGCGAGCTTGTCACTGCTGCGCCCTGCCATCGCCCATGTCGGCGCGCCGTCACCGACGTAATACGCGGCCAGGTACTCGGCGACGAGCTGGCCGGTATATCCGGTTGCGCCGTAGACGACGATGTCGAATTTTGCGGACACGGATCGGCTTCCTGGGGATCGTGGGCTTTAAGCTTCCACGGCGAACGTCAGCCCGGCGTTCTCGACCAGCCGCTTGATCAGCTTGTGCTGCATCGCCGCGCCCGGCGTCCAGAAGCCGGCTGCGACGTCGGTCGTGTCACGCAGCATGCAGATCGCGCATTCGGAGATCATCTTCGAGGTCGACCCGTAGCCGGGATCGCGGTCGCCGGTGACACCGGCGCGAACCATGCGGCCGTCAGGTGCGATCGCAATATAGAGCAGATCGAACAGACCGTTTTCGCGCTCCTCCTTCGACGGCCCCTCGCCGGGCTTCGGTGCGTCGGGGCCGGTCTTGCCCGCATTGGCAGCCATCACGAGCTTGGCGTTGGCCTCGCCCTTCTCGCCGGGACCGGTCAGGACCATCTCGTCGTAGACGAAGTCCTGGCCGTAGGGGAATCCCATCAGCATGTTGGAGCGGTGAACGTTACGCGTGTTGATCAGCGCCATCATGAACGGCGCCGCCCAGGATTGCAGGTCGTCCTCGAAGGCGGCCCTGTTGCCTTTCGGCTGCTTCGGGCCGGTGAAGCCGGGCGTCAGTGCAAAATGATCGTTGAGAATGGCGACGAGGCTGAGATCCTTGGCCACGGCATCGAAGGTCGCCTTCGCGCTCGCGGCGGTGCCGCCCGAGAGCGTGCCGCGCATGTCGCGCACACGCCCTTTCACCCGCGGGGCCGGCGCGCCGAAGACACGTTTGGCCTCTTCCTGGACGAAGAACGTGCCGAGCTCGAACGGCACGGAATCGTAGCCGCACGAAAACACGATCCGCGCGCCGCTCTCTTTTGCAGCCGCCTCGTACTTGTCGATCATCTGGCGCATCCAGATCGGCTCGCCGCAGAGATCGAAATAATCGGTGCCCGTGGCCACGCAGGCGGCGAGCAGTTCCTCACCATAGAGCTGATACGGGCCGACAGTGGTGATCACCGACATCGTCCGTTCCGCCATCGCCTTCAGCGAGGCCGCATCCGACGCATCCGCGACAATGAGCTCCGTATTCCCGGGTGCGCCGATCGCATCGCGCACCGATTTCAGCTTGCCGAGGCTGCGGCCTGCCATCGCCCATTTGAGCGAATGGTCGCTCTTGTAATGCTGGGTCAGGTATTCGGCGACGAGCTGGCCGGTAAAACCGGTCGCGCCATAGACGACGATGTCGAATTTCGCAGAGCTCATGGTCGGCCTTTACTTTACGTCTTCGCGTAGCTCACGCCCATGCCGGCACGGACATCGCTTTGAATACCATAGGGCGGGATCGGATAACGCAGGCCGTTCTTCGCCAGCGCCTTCATGCCCACAACCGCCTTGGCGAGATGTTCCGGCTTCAGGGCCATCAGCATCTCCTCGTCCGGTACGCCGCCATAGCGCCGTTCGGCATAGCATGGCAAGGACAGGCTGGGCTCACCGCTCTTGAGCGCCCTGCCCCAGGAATCGGCGCAAGCGGTCTCGCCGACCACGCCCCATTCGAACTTCTTGTAGCCGGTATATTGCAGCCCGTTGATCAGGATGATCATCTGCCCCGGCGTCGCATAGACGAGACAGATGTCCGGCGGATCGAGCCGGCCGCTCGCCAGCGGGCTGACTGCGAGCGCCTGATATTGCCCGAACGGAACCACATCCAGCGCCTCCTGACGCTTGCGCGCGTCCTCCGCCGTGCCGTGCCAGACCCCGACATAGTTTTCGCCGGCGAGCCATTTCTCGTCCTGCGGTGCAAGGCCGATCACCGCGCGGCATTGCGCGCCGACGAGATCGTCGGCCGTGATGCCGACGGTCCAGCCCAGACGCGCCGCCATGCTGACGATCTGGTCGGTGGTGTGGACCGCGTTCGGCCGCCGGATTTTCGGGATTGCCTCCATGTCCGCGGTCCGCGCGAACAGCTTCATGCCGATCACCGTGGTCTTCAGCCGCAGCAGGCTGTTGAGATCGGCGACGAGGCCGGCAAGATCGATGCTGTCTGCACTCTGCTGTTGCATGGCGTCCTCCCGGCCGGCAGTCGCGCGCCGGCGCTGTTATTGTTCTTGAACGGTTCTAGTCCTTCGCCGGTCCCGGGAGCAACTCGCCAGTGCGGCCCATCAGGCGGTAGGCGACGAGCCCGATCCATTCGCGCACCGCGACCTCGGTTCGGCCGAGCCCGTCCGCGCCGACATTGGTGAACGAGAAAAGATCGTCGCGCCCGCCCATTCGCCAGTCCACGGGATAGGCTTCGACGTCAAATCCCGCCTTGCGAAAGATCCCCATCGAACGCGGCATGTGAAAGGCCGAGGTGACCAGGAGCCAGCGCTCGCCCGGCTTGGGCGCCACCAATTGTTTGGTGAAGATGGCATTCTCGTAGGTGTTGCGAGAGTCCCGCTCCAGGATCAGGCGCTGCTTCGCGATGCCCAAATTCTCCAGGATCGGCGCGGAGTAGTCGGCCTCCCGGGAGTCCGTCGAAACCAGGTTCGCGGTGCCCCCGGTGAAAACAACGCGCGTGTTCGGATAGCGGCGCGCGAGCTCGGCCGGCGCAAACAGGCGATCGGCCGCGTGCGCGACGACCGGCGTGTGGTGCGCCGCCGACAGATCGGTGTCGACCGAGCCGCCCAGCACGATGATGCCGTCGGGCGCGCCGCGCGACGGATCCCACTGCGGAAAACGCGACTCCAGCGGATAGAGCAAAAGGTTGCCGAGCGGCGAAAACGCGGCGAGCGCCAGCAGGATCAGCGTGGCCGCGGCGAGCTTGCGGCCGAGGGCGGCAAAGCGCGTCGCCATCAGGACGACCGAGACGATCCCGAGCTCGATCATCAAGTTGATCGGCAGCACCGCGGTGCCGAGGGTCTTGGACAGGACAAAAAGCAGGGGAGCCTCGCTGGAATGATCGTGCCTGGTGCGCGCGGACTTGACCCGCCCGTCGATCTTCAGAAAGCTTCTTGGAAGAGGATCGATTGCCTGGTCAAGCCCGGGCCTGTGAAATGGACGGATACCACATGACCCATCACCACCTGCATTCCAGCCCCGAGACCTGTCATTGGGGCTTCTTCGAAGCCGCGCTCAAGCCGGTCCTCACCATCGTAAGCGGCGACGAGGTCACGATCGACACCATCAGCGGCGGTCCGGACATGCTGCCCGACCCCGGCAAGTTTCACATTCCGCCCGAGATGCACGAGGTTCACGCGAAGAACGAGCGCATGCTGCCCGGCCATATCCTCACCGGCCCGATCGCGGTCGAGGGGGCCGAGCCCGGCGACGTGCTCGCGGTCGAGATCCTCGACGTCCAGCTCCGGCAGGATTGGGGCTGGAACATGATCAAGCCGCTGTCCGGCACCCTGCCCGACGATTTTCACGAGACGCGCATCCTGAACATCCCGCTCGACCGGTCGCGGATGGTCGCCCGCATGCCGTGGGGGCTCGACCTGCCGCTCAAGCCGTTCTTCGGCGTGATGGGCGTTTCGCCGCCTCCGGCCTGGGGTCGCATCTCCTCGCTGGTCCCGCGCGCCATGGGCGGCAATCTCGACAACAAGGAGCTTGGCGCCGGCGCGACGCTGTACCTGCCGGTGTTCGTCCCGGGCGCGCTGTTCTCCTGCGGCGACGGCCATGGCGTGCAGGGCGACGGCGAGGTCTGTGTCACCGCGATCGAGACCGCACTCCAGGGCCGCTTCCGTCTGACGCTGCGCAAGGACCTCAGGATCGACTATCCCCGCGGCGAGACGGCGACGCATTACATGACCATGGCGATGGACCCCGACCTCGACCAATGCGTGGTGCGGGCGCTGCGCGACATGATCGTGCTGCTCGGCGAGAGGCGCAATTTGTCGCGCGAGGACGCCTATACGCTATGCAGCCTAGCGGCCGATCTGCGGGTGACCCAGACCGTGAACGGCTCCAAGGGCATCCATTGCATGATCGACAAGGCGATCGTGCACGGCTGAGCCGACCGGCCCACGCCTGACCTCTCGAGGCCACGCCGCCGCTTGCCTTCTCGCGCGGCGTGTCCTGCCATGCCTGATTTCCCTCGCGATTCCAACGAGCTGACCAAGCGTCGCAGCCTGCATTTGACTTCCGCTGCCAAACCTAAATAGAGTCTTAATCGTAACTTTTATGTACCCGCGTATGAGGCTAGCGTTTAGGCATGGCCACCGAAAAAGCCGAGACTGACCGCATTCCCGTAACCTTGGCGCTCTCGACCATCACCTATCTGGAGAAGCTGGTGAGACAGGGCACCCACGGCACCAGCGTTCCCGGCGTCGCACGTACCTTGATCGAGGAAGGCATCCGTCTCGCCATCAAGGACGGGCTTTTGTCGATCCGCGACAATGGCAGGACGTGAGCGCGCGCCGAACGTGAGGCGGACGGATCTCGAGAGGCGGATGGCCGACATCTGCAACCTGGGACCGCACCAATGCCTGTTCTCTCACCCACCTGGACCGACGAACGAATTGAACTTTTGAAGCAGCATTTCGAGGCTGGCCTCTCCTGCCGCGAGATCGCGGCCGACATCGGCGTCAGCCGCAATGCCGTGATCGGCAAGCTGTCCCGCCTCAATCTGACGCGCGGCCGGACGGTCGACGACCGCAAGGTTCAGGACAGGGGCCTGGCGCCGTCGCGCGCGTCACGGACCGTGCCGCGGCTGCAATACGAGATGCTCGCCACGATCTACGGCGAGACCGGTGCGCCGATGGTCACCGGTCCGATCGACGACGCCAATCGTTGCTCGCTACTCGAGCTTGCCGAGAACCGCTGCCGCTGGCCGATCTCGACGCCCGGCGCCGACGATTTCTGCTTCTGCGGCAATTCCGCGCCCGACGGCCAGTCCTATTGCGCCGGCCACAGTCGCCTCGCCTACCGGCCGAATTCCCGCGCGCGTATCATGCGCGGCTAGAACCGAGTCCTGGATACATGTCCCAAAACGAAAAACCTCCGGCAGGGCATTGCCGGAGGTTTCTGGAGGTTTAGCATCAAGTCAGAGCCGCAACTTTCGTCATCGGCTGAGACCTATATAGCTTAGTAACTCAGGTAAGTAAATAAATTTGGGCCCACCGAATCGCATGGCTCGTCTTCGTCGCTCGCACGGGCCGCCGGATTTTCCGAACGCCCATCCCGCGAAAGGCCCAGCTCGTAAAAAAGCCCCGGCGGTGTCCCGCCGGGGCTGCGTCATATCCGAAGACCCATATCTGAAGACCAAGTCCGAAGACCAGGTCCGACGATCAAGGCTTACCAGTTGCGCTGAGCGCGAACGAGCAGGCTGTAGGTGTCCTGGTCCTTCAGCTCATAAGCCGCTGCAGGCTTGGCAACGCTGGTGAGCGCCGGCGTCGTGATCACGCCCGAGTACTTCTGGTCAAGGTGGCTGTAGGTGAAGTCAGCCGAGAAGGTCAGGTTCTTGACCGGGGTCCAGCGGGTGATGACACCGATCTGGCCGATGTTGAAGTCCGGGTTGCAGGTGCCGGTCAGGGTCGCGAACGCGGCGCTGCCGCAGATCATGCCCTTGGCCGTGCCGCTGTAGTTGACGGCAGCCCACGCACCATAGAGCGCCGAGTTCCAGTACGGGCTCCAGTTGTGGGTGTAGGCACCACGGAAGCCGTAGGTCTTGGTCAGCTCGAGGCCGCTGCCGGGTGCGAACACCGCGTCAGACACGCCGGCGAAGCCGATGCTCTGATACGCGCCGCCCGAACCGCCGAACATCGAGTAGTTGGTCGCTGCCAGCTCCTGGAAGTTGTAGCGGCTCGCGCCATCAGTGTAGACGCCCGAGATGTTGATCAAGTCCCCGGCGCCGGTCGGGATGTTCTTGATCGAGAGAGCCAGCTGGACGGCCCAGCCCCACTTGTCTTCAGGATGACCGGTGGCTTCGCTCGCGCCGTAATAGGCGACATGGTTGTCGTGCGCCGCGACCGAGGCCTGGAACAGGCCCCAGGCCTGGTCGACACGGAGCGTGCCGACGAGATCGGGGGCGCGGGTGCCGCCGAGATCGTTGGAGCCGTAGGCACCGCCGAGGACGCCGGTGGTGGACATGCCGGCCGTATTCCAGAGGGCGGTCTGGAAGACCTGGGTCTGGTCCTGGGCCGAGACGATCGCCGTCACGCCCTGGCCGAGATCGGCGGTGTAGGTGAACTGGGCAACACCGTTGGTGCTGCCGCTGCCGCCGACGAGCTGGTCGAAGTTGTTGCCGGGATAGTTGATCCAGGGCGCGTCGAACTGCGACACCGCCTTACCCATGGTGAAGCCGGCGAACTGGATGAAGGCGTAGTAGACGCCGAGCGCGCCGCCCGAGATCCCGCCGTCGGTGCCGTTGATGGCGCCGCCGCTGGACCCGATCAGACCCGTGCCTGCGGCGTTGACGCCGAGCGTGCTGCTGTACTGGGTGGCACCCGTTCCCGAACCGGCGCCGACATAGTTGCCGGTCGTCCAGGTGAAGACCGCATCGAAATAGGTGCGGACAACGCCGTACTCGGTCGCGGTGCGCGTGTCGATGTTGAGATCTTCACGAGCGCGCATCGAGTAGTAGTTGGTCAGGCGGTTGTTCGCCGCGAAGACGTTGTTGTACTGGGCGCTGTAATTGCCGCCGGCATTGAGCGCCACTTCGGCACGCAGATAGCCGCCCAGCTTGATGCAGGTGTCGCTGCCCGGGATGTAGTAGAAACCCGCGCCGTAGAGCGAGCAGACCTTCACGTACTCGACCGCCTTGGCCTTGACCGGAAGATCAGCCGCCTGAGCTCCACCGACGGCGATCAGACCCGCCGCAGTGCCGAGCAAAAGGCTCTTCACCAATTTCATATTAAAACCTCCAAGTTGCTCATGTTACGAAGACCGGACCGTGAGGCCCCCCAGATCCCCGTATTTCAAATCCGCTCGGCCGCTTTGCGCTTTCGGACACACCCTCTTTCCACGCGAGGGACGTGAGCAAACCACCTGCAACGGGACGATCGAGTACCCCACCGTCACGACACAATATGCCTGCGCCGTTCACTAATCAAAATACCTTATTTGATCATGTTTGTGGTTTCCCCAAACCTGTGCCCAGTGCGCAACACCACGGCGACGCGATTCCATGAGCTGATCATCTTTGTAGTTTTAGTGACGAAATTACCCTGCTCTGCACTTGCGTCAGAGCAGGCTTGCGTGGACTATGGCTTGCACGACACCGGCCGCATACAAATCAGATCACGGGAGTGACGCTGTGTCAGCGACGAGGAAAGAAGGGGCGCGCCTCCGCTCCATCGGCAATCTGGATATCATCAGGCGCTTCACCTGGGAGATATCGTCGATCAACATGTATCTGGAGGAGCTGCGTCAGTTCTGGGCGAGAACGCTCGGCATCAGCGGCCCGCAATGGCTGATCCTGATGGCGATCTCCGACCTCGACAAGGACGACGGCATTCCTGTCAACGTCGTATCGAAACTCCTCCACGTCGATCCGTCGTTCGTCACCACCCAGTCCAAGCTGCTCGAGAAGAAGGCCCTGTTGCGCCGTCGTCCCTCGCCGACCGACGCAAGGGTGGTCCGGCTGTCCCTGACCGAGAAGACGCAGAAGCACCTGGCGAGCCTCAACGATCAGTACAAGACGATCAAGGAATTCGTCTTCCAGGAGTTCGACGAGAAGGAACTGACGGAATTCACGACCAAGCTCGCGATGCTCAAGACCCGCCTCGAAAAGGCCTGCGTCCGACTGACCCTCGACTTCTGAGGTAACGTCCCTAGATGCGCCCCGCGGCGCCGAGCCGCGATTCGAGCCAATCGAAGATGTATTCATTGGCAAGGCTCGGGTTGTCCGCATGGGCCTGCGCCGCGCCGGTTTCGGCCGCGGTGAACACCTTCAACACGACATCCGAACTGCCGAGCCGGGACGTCTGGACGATCTGACGCGCCCGATCGGCCTTGAGCCAGCCGTCCTCACCGAGCGTGATCAGCACCGGACAGTCGGCGCTGGAGGCCATCAGCGGTGCATGCGGCACCGGAACGATGCTGACGTCGCTCATCGCGAATCGGCTGGCAAAGAAGGCCCGCTCGTGCAGGTCCCACAGGCCGCCATCGCAGACGGCGGCGGCAAGCCGCGGCTCCTGCAACACCGCGCGCGCCACGAAGGAAGAGCCCCAGCCATCGGCGACGATCGCGACACGTGCGAAATCGACCTCGCTGCACGTCTCCAGATAGTCCATCACGCACGGAATCGCACTCTCGAGATCCCGGCGCCGCAACAGCGCGTCGAGATGATCGTCGCGCTGCTCGCCGAACAGGTCCAGCGCCAGCAGCGAGAAGCCGCGCTCGCGCGCATGCGGCGCGAGCTTGAACAGAAATTCCTCCTTGCGGTGGCCGGGCTCGCCGATGCAAATCACGGTCGGGGCTCGCACACGTCCCGACGGCGCGTGCGCGGGCAGGAAATAGCCCTGCAACGAATGGCCGTCGAGCCAGGGTATCGTCAGGACCTCTCCGGCCGGGTCGCGCGCGGCGAGGAAGCGGCGGGCGCAATCCTGCATCGCGAGCACCGCGACCCAGCGGCGCTCGTCCGCCGGTTCGAGCGGCATCGCGGCCGCGCTGTAGTAATTCATGGCGCGGAGCCAGTTGCGCTGCGCGGTCGCCCTGTGACCTTCCGCGAACGCGGCCTCGGCACGAAGCCGATTGGCCTGCGCCAGATTCTTCCACTCGCGATGCCAGGATTGGTCGTTGCCCCGCTTCAGCTGCCGCGCGATCATCAGGCATTCGGCGATCGTGGCGCCGCCCTCCTGGGCCGCGGTCAGGAGCCGCGTGAACTCAGCGGAGATGTCCTCTCGCTCCGGGCAAAGGGTCCAGTCGTCGGAGAGGCATGCGGGTATCATCGGGAGCTATGCTCTGGTCATCGCCTTACACATGACTGAGTAAACTATTTTGGTTCCCTGACCAAGCTGCCGTGCGCCGAATGAGAGCCGTTGGAGATCACCATCGCTTGAACGCAGGGATGTGTCGCATGCGTGATATTCCAATTCGACATAAGTGGGCGAGCACGGGCCACAAACGCCGGCAGCGAACTGGCAAGAGGTGGCACGCGAAATTGCCAGCGCGCCTCTTGCCATGATGAGCATCATACCTATATCCGCGCGCGCTCGTTGACCGCCTCAGCCGAGCCGCCAGCCGACCTCCTGCGTAAAGCTTTCAAAGAAGGCGCGCTCGTAGGCCTGCTCCGGCGTAGCACGAACGCGCTCGTCGAGGCGCTTTGCGTCCTCGCCCACGAGAATGCGCCATTGCTCCGCCTTGACCCCGTCGAGGATGATCCTGGCGGCCTGCGCCGCCGTCGTCGGCGCATCCTCGAGGAAGCTGCGGACACGCTCGGCGAACGCCGCCTGGATGTCGTCGTCCGACATCTTGTCGGCGTCCGGCACGCCGGCCGCGACCATGCGCTTGCGGGTCAGCGCGACCTCGTCGGCATTGAGCCGCTCCGAACCGTCGGCGCTCTGCACCTTGCGCGAATTGGAGACGATCGAGGTGCCGATATGGCCGGGCATCACCACCGAGCATTTGACATGCGGCGCGTGCAGGCGGAGGTCGTTTATCAGCGCTTCGGTAAACCCCTTCACGGCGAACTTCGCCGAGCTGTAGGCGGTGTGCGACTGGGTCATGCCGATGGAGGCCCAGAAGCCGTTGACGCTCGCGGTGTTGACGATGTGGGCCTCGTCGGCTGCGACCAGCATCGGCAGGAAGGTGCGGACGCCGAGATAGACGCCGCCCCAGCAGATGTTGAAGGTGCGCTCCCACTGCTCGCGGGTGTTGGTGAACAGGCTGCCGCCGCCACCGATGCCGGCGTTGTTGAACAGAAGGTGGATCCGGTCGGTCTTCTGCTGCTCGGCGAGCTCGTCGCGGAATCGCTTGAGATGATCCTCGATCGAGACGTCGGCGACATGGGTCGTGACGCGCAGGCCCTGCGGCAGCTTCTCGACCTCGCACAGACGCTTGGTCTCGGCCATCGCGGCTTCGGAGACGTCGCACATCGCGACATTGCAGCCCTCGGCGACCAGCTGCCGCGCGAGCTCGCGCCCCATTCCCGTGCCGCCGCCGGTGATGACGGCGATCTTTCCTGCAAAATCCTTCATGGGACTTTCGGCCCCTCCCTTGTCGGTATGTTTCTTCACAGCTCGCGCCGCGCGCATCGGAGCGCGCACAAAATGTACAGCGCCGCATCCGCAGGTAAAAGCGGATCGGCGCTGCCATGTTCACCAGTAATTTCGGGGCGTGGACTATTCGGCCGCCTCGACGCGCCGCCCGTTCAACGCGCCGAGCCCGTCCAGCGCCTTGCGGATCGCCGCCTGCTGCACGGGCGAGGCCTCCGACATCGGCGCGCGCGGATAAGTTCTGGGCAGGCCCTGCAGCGTCTGCGCATAGCGCGTGCAGGCCGGCAGATTGTCGGCGATGACAGCGTTCCACAGCGTCAGCAGCTTCTTGTGCAGGTCGAGCGCGCGCGGATGGTCCCCCGCCTTCACCGCATCCCACAGCGCGACGGAGGCATGCGGCGCCGCGGTGAGGATCGCAGCGATCGAGCCATGGGCCCCCAATGTGTAGGACGGATACATCAGGGCATCGACCGCGCTGTAGATCAGCTTGTCAGGCGCCATCATCATCAGGTCCGCGAACAGTTTCAGGTCGCCCGCGCTCTGCTTGACGCCGACCACCAGCGGCACCTCGGTCATGATCCGCGTCAGCAGCGCCGGCGACAGATACGACCACGGCACCACGTTGTAGATGATGATGGGCATCCCGGTCTCATCCGCCATGGCGCGGAAATGCGTCACCATCGCCTCGTCGTCCGGCTTGAACAGATAATGCACCGGCGTGACCTGGAGGGCGGCGACATTCATGTCGCGCACCAGCTTGCCGCGGCGGATCGCATCCCGCGTGGAATCGACGATGATGCCGGCGATGACGGGAATGCGCCCCTTCACCGCGGCGACCGTCGCCTCCATCAGGTCGCGATATTCCTCGTGATCGAGCGTGTGCCCCTCGCCGGTCGAGCCGCCGGCCGCGACGCCATGCGCGCCGGCGCCGATCATCCAGTCGACCTGTGGCGCCACCAGCGTGTAGTCGATCTCGCCATCCTTGCGGAACGGCGTCGTCATCGGCGGGATCACGCCGGTCGGTCGTGCCTTCATGGTCTGCCCTCGCGTTTCCATATCCGTTGTGGCGGTCCCGCTCTTTTGGCGGGTGGCCACGGTCCTTCCGAGCCTACCGGCTGCGCGCGGCCTGTGAAGCGCCACCGGCGCGGCGCTGCCCCCGGAATTCCACATCCCTGCGACTCACCCCTGCAGGTTCCCCGTATTTGCCCGGCTTCGGTTTAGGGGCAATTTTTTTACAATCCGAATCGCTAAATGGAGTCCGGACGCTGGGTCGAGTCGGCCAGGCCAGCGTGTTGTTTGCGTCACAGGCTCTGGCACTCCGCTTGCATCCTCTTCGTGGTCAGAAACTACCGATGAGGTGACTGGAATGTTCGTGACCGTCGTTGCCGTGCTCTGCCGGCTGAGTGCAGCCAGCTCAGGCAGTTGCATCGAGGAAATCGTGACCGACAGCAACATGACGCCCGAGATGTCGATGATGCAGTGTGCGATCGGCGCACAGGCCCCCCTGGCGAAATGGATGGGCGAACATCCGATCTACCACGCCAACTGGCGGCTCGATCGCTACAAATGCGTTCCGGGTCGCTACGAGATCAAGGGCCACGCCTAAGGCCCCGCAAAACTACTGATATCAAGACGACGGACCAAGACTAAAAACGAGGAAACGCCCCGGAGGCCGACTGGTCTTTCCGTGCGGGCACCGACAGCGCCAGACCCCATTGCGGCGGCGCGCTTTGTGACAACGATCACACCCTCCCCTTAAGCCACCGCCCGCAGAATGATCACGCGTCAAGGACGTCGAAACCTTCAGCCGCGAGGTCCACACTTTGGTGCGTGCCAATCTCGAAAGGCGCCGTAAGGAGATGCGCAAGATTGATCCCAGCTTATCCACCTTCATCTGCGTCAGTGCAATCGAGGCCGTCGCGCACACAACGCGGTGCTGAACCAGATGCTCTCGGAGAAGATGGTGTGGACGCTGGTGGACGAGACGACGCGGATGGTGGTGGGGTATTTGAGGTAGCGGGGGGTCGCAGAACTTGGTGTTTCTAGGAAAACTGATCCGAAGACATAGGAGCTTTCATTTGAAACGATCGGTGATGAGCGTTGCTGCGATCCCTGTAAGCAGGGCCAGCCCGACGCCAATAAAGACGAAATTCCGCCAGTAAGCTGCCCTTGCGACCGCGTCAGCAGACTTGCCGATGGCGAAGAGCAGCTTAGGGAAAAGCCGATTTCTGAGGAAAGCTACGATCAAATAGATCGTCGGACTGAGAAACAGGGTTTCGGCGGCCAGTTTCGCAAGTTGCTCCGGCGTCTCTGGAAAACCTCTCAATTTCAAGAATGCCGAGAAAAGCAGGGCGTAGACAAGTGTCCAGCCTGAGATTAAGCGGATAAGCTGGAATGAGACGTCGATGGGCCGGTAAAGTCTCGCATACCAAGTCCAACAACCTCGTATGGTCGTTTCGACCTGATTGCGGGTCACGATTGACGCATCGCGATCGCCCTCGATAGACAAACGCACAGAACCCAACGTGGCGTACTCAGATGAGATTTTTACCTGAAATGAGCGAGCGGGCTCCGGACGATATCGTGAACCGTTGATCTGAACTGAAATAATATTCCTGGACCTGATGTAAGGATCACTGAGGATATTTTCGAGGTCGTCGCTTTGTAAATTGTGATCTCCGTCGAATTCGAGCGTGATGGTTGGCGCCGTTTCAAGATAGTTGCGCCCCGCAGATACCAAATCGCGGATGCTGTTCTCATCGAACTGGAGAGCACCACCGTCAAAGAACGATGCTGAATACTTCGCCATTTTCCCACCAAACGAGTCGAAAGTAAGGGGATTCGATATGCGCCCCTTGCAATCTAAGCGCGAGGGAGAGATCTGAGCAACAGCTTCAATTAGGGTGACCGTGCCCTCATTTGGATCGAGGTAGAGTCCTGCCGCGAAGTCCACACCTTGGTGCGCGCCTATCGCGAAAGCCACCGCGAGGAGATGCCCAAGATCGACCCTGCCCTGGCCACCTTCATCTGCGTCGGCCGATCCAGGCCGTCGGAGCTAGGGTGATACCACCGCCCTAGGGAGAGTCGAGGAAGCATCCTCGATTGGAGCAAGTATGGGAGATTCATCAGCAGCCTTGCCAGAAGCTTTTTTGCGGGATGCTGCCCGCTGAAGTCGTCTGATGTTCTGACTTGCGGCCTTGGCCTCGTCCCCATCCACCAGGTCCCGCTTGAGCACCTCATCCCGCAACAGTGAGCGGAGATAGTCGACTTCGACTTTTACTCCAGAACTCATCCGCCGAATTTCCCGGCGCAAGACTTCCAAGATGAAGTCGGTTTGAAGCACGGCAGCGACGGTAAATTTGTTGGTCACCTGCTTCTGAAGCAGGAATTCAGCCATGGTTCCTTTCGAAAATGCTTCGCGGCTCAGGTTGCCGAAACATTCCATAGCCTCCGGACTTCGTGCGCTCGTACCTATTGCATCGAGTTCACAGACCAGAATCTTCTCTATCGGCTGGCCGAAATGAACCTTATAAATTCGCCAATTGGCACCGTTTGTAAGAACGACCCACTCGATTCCCTCGTTTGCTGCATAATCGATGGCCTGCTTCACATGAGCGTCTTTGAGCTCAATACCGATAGCCTTCACTTCGATCAGGAAGCGAATTTCCTCGTCGACCTTCACGGCGAGGTCAACATAAGTCCCCCGGATGGCGTACTGGCTGGTGACGTGAAGATATTTGTCGTAGCCGCAGATGTCCGACAGCATGTCATTGATGACGGTGACCGTATCCGCCTCGCTGACATCGCGCTTCTGCAAATTTGAAAGAACGCTCTGATATTTCTTGAGTTGCGTCGTAATGCGCGTCGAAACCTTCGCTGAAATAGCCATCCCATTTCCCCCCGTTTCGGTCAGCATCTCGCAACTTCAAGATGATCGCAACGGATAATTCAGCTTTTACGAGGTCGAACCTCACCCTCAATTCGCGCCCCTCCGCCGGCTAGTTTGTTGCCGCTCGCCGCGTGCAGGACGCGCGAAAGAACTCAGAGATGGGCTCGAAGGCACATCGGCCAATCTATCGAGCCAGAGCCTCGGCCACACAGCGCCACAATGACAACATACCCCTGTTTTGCCCGACACGTCAAATCGCTTCGGAAAAACATAAAGCAACCAATGACATCGCTACTGTGCATGGGGTTGTTTTCGGCATTTTGATTTTCCAGCCACCGAAGCAGCCGTCCGCACCCGATCGTCGCGCATGGCGCCACAGACAGGAGCTGGCTCCACGCCACCCCTCAATCCACCCGACAGATGCTTTGAGAACAATGGTCGGAGCGAGAGGATTTGAACCTCCGACCCCTAGTCTCCCAGACTAGTGCGCTAACCGGGCTGCGCCACGCTCCGAACGTCGTTCCATTAGCTAGGATCGCCGGTTTGCGCAAGGCGAGGTCACACCATTTTGCTGCCTCTGCCGAAAGGCACCGGAACTGCCCCCAAAGCCGAGGAGATCCGGCGTCAGGCGTCCTTGAGCGCCTGATCCAGCATCTCGCGGCAGGCGATGAGCTCGGCGAGCACCCGTCCGAGACGTTCCCGGTCGATGGCGCTGGGGCCGGCGGGCGCGGCGGGGGTGCCGGCCTTGCGGAAGGTGGTGAGGATTTCCTCGTCGTCGGTCTCGGAGAAGCGGAAGTCGATGCCCTCCTCCTCCTCGCCCTGGTAGTCGTCATCGTCGCTGTCGCGGGCGCCACGGACGCCGGTCTCCTCCTCGGGCTCCATCAGGCTGGCGCCGACGGCGTCCTCGATGGCGCCGAACGAGACTGCGGCCGCGCTGTCGGCAAGGCCCTGCACCGATTTGACGCCGTGCTCTTTCAGGATCCGCTGCACCCCGCGGATGGTGTAGCCCTCCCCGTAGAGCAGACGGCGGATGCCCTTGAGCAGGTCGACGTCGTCGGGGCGGTAATAGCGGCGGCCGCCGCTGCGCTTCATCGGCTTGATCTGGGAGAAACGCGTCTCCCAGAACCGCAGCACGTGCTGCGGAATGTCGAGTTCCTGCGCTACTTCGCTGATGGTTCGGAACGCATCCGGCGCCTTGTCCAAATGCCAAATCCTTATCCGGAGGGCGGATTACGCCTCGGGTTGCGCCTTGCTGGCGTCGCCATTGGTGCGGTGCTGGGCGTTGATCCGCTGCTTCAGGATCGCCGACGGCTTGAATACCATGACCCGGCGCGGCGAGATCGGCACCTCGGTGCCGGTCTTCGGGTTGCGACCGATGCGCTGACCCTTCTTGCGGACCATGAAGGAGCCGAACGAGGACAGCTTCACCGTCTCGCCTTTCTCAAGGCAATCGGTGATCTCCTTCAGCACGAGTTCCACGAAGGCGGACGATTCCGTGCGCGACAGCCCCACCTTCTGGTAGACGGCTTCGCACAGATCGACACGCGTTACGGTTTTACTTTGATCGGTCATCGCCCTGCCCCACATCACGGCGAACAATTGTTGTCTGAAATTATGAGCTTACGATACGGCGGTCAACAGCGCTCATCAATGCAGGCGCATCGATAATCCGCGCTGATTCGGGCAAAATTTTATCGACTGTGGCTTACCAGCGCACCAGCGCGGAGCCCCAGGTGAAGCCGCCACCCATGGCTTCCAGCAGAACCAGGTCGCCGCGCTTGATGCGGCCGTCCTTGCGCGCCACCGACAGCGCCAGCGGGATCGAGGCCGCCGACGTGTTGCCGTGAAGGTCCACCGTCAGCACCACCTTCTCCGGCGCGATATGCAGCTTGTGCGCGGATGCGTCGATGATTCGCTTGTTGGCCTGGTGCGGCACGAACCAGTCGATGCTGTCGGCATTGAGCCCGGTCGCCTTGAAGGCATCGACGATCACGTCGGTGATCATGCCGACCGCGTGCTTGAAGACCTCGCGGCCCTCCATGCGCAGATGGCCGACGGTCTGGGTCGAGGATGGGCCGCCGTCGACGAACAGCTTGGCCTTGTGACGGCCGTCGGAGCGCAAATGCGTGGTCACGATCCCGCGGTCGGTGGCGGCATTGCCCGGCTGCTCCTGCGCCTCCAGCACCACCGCGCCGGCGCCGTCGCCGAACAGCACGCAGGTGCCGCGATCGCTCCAGTCGAGGATGCGCGAGAAGGTTTCCGCGCCGATCACCAGCGCGCGCTTGAAGGCGCCCGTGCGCAGGAAATTATCGGCGGTGGCGAGCCCGAACACGAAGCCCGAGCACACCGCCTGAAGGTCGAAGGCCGCGCCATGGTTGATGCCGAGCCCGTGCTGCACGGCGACCGCGCTTGCGGGGAAGGTGTTGTCAGGGGTCGAGGTCGCGAGCACGATCAGGTCGATCGACTGCGCGTCCACGCCGGCATCGGCGAGCGCGGCCTGCGCCGCCTTGAGCGCTAAGTGCGAGGTGAACTCGCCCTCGGCCGCGATATGCCGCTCGCGAATGCCGGTGCGCTGCACGATCCACTCGTCGGACGTGTCAATGCGCGCCGCCAATTGGGCGTTGGTCACCACCTGCTCCGGCAAATAAGAGCCGCAGCCCAGCACGACCGAACGAATTTGAGTCACGAAACAGCCTCCTGCGCGGCCTGCACGGAATTGAGTGCACCACCTTCGCGGTTGAGCATCTGATTGATCTTGTTGAGGAGATCGAATTTGACCATCTCATAGCCAACATCAATCGCATAGGCAAAGCCTTCGGCAGCGATTCCGCCATGGCTCTTGACCACGATCCCGTTCAACCCCAGCAACACGCCGCCGTTGGATTTGTTCGGATCCATCTTGTTCCGCAGGGCCTGGAAGGCGTTGCGCGCAAAGAGATAGCCGAGCTTTGACAGCCAGCCCCGCTTCATCTCGTCCCGGAGCAATTCCGCCATCTGCCGCGCGGTTCCCTCCGCGGCCTTCAGCGCGATGTTGCCGCTGTAGCCTTCGGTGACGATGACGTCCGCCACTCCCTTGCCGATGCCGTCGCCCTCCACGAAGCCGAGATAGTCGAGCTCGGGCAGGTTCCTGGCGCGCAGGATTTCGCCAGCCTCGCGAATTTCCTCGTGCCCCTTGATCTCTTCGACCCCGATATTGAGCAGGCCGACCGTGGGACGCTTCTTGTTGAACAACACGCTGGCCATCGCCGCGCCCATGATGGCGAGCGACACCAGATGGTGGGTATCGCCGCCGATGCTGGCGCCGAGGTCGAGGACCACGGAATCGCCGCGCCTGGTCGGCCACATGCCGGCGATGGCCGGACGATCGACGCCCGGCAGCGTGCGCAGGTGAAAGCGCGACATCGCCATCAGCGCGCCGGTATTCCCGGCCGAGACCGCGACATCCGCCTCGCCCTTTTTCACCGCATCGATGGCAAGCCACATGGAGGAGGTCCGGCGGCCGCGCCGCAGCGCCTGGCTCGGCTTTTCCTCCCCGCTGACCGCGACATCGGTATGGATGATCTTCGAGGCGGCCTTCAGCGCGGGGTGGCGGTCGAGCTCGGGCTCGATCTTGGCGCGGTCCCCGATCAGCAGGAATTCGATCTCGCGATGCCTGTGAAGCGAGATGGCGGCGCCTGGGATGACCACCGCGGCGCCGGCGTCGCCCCCCATGGCGTCAAGCGCGATGCGAACCTTGCTTGGCATAAAAGTCCTGGAAACCTGGTCTGGTGCGGTCTTGAACGAGCGGGGCCGCAAATGGGTTCGCCACGAAAATGGCGGTCGGTCAAGCGCCACGCCGCACCCGGACCGGGGCGCGACAATAGCGTTTTGCTATCCCGAAACAACCTCTTGCCCCCAGCCTTTTGCATTCGGGAGCATCGGGCCGCGGACGGACTAATTCACAAGAAACACATCGAAATCAAACAGATAATTCGACCTTTCAAACCACGATCGCAAACACCTCGCGCCCCGTAGCAAAGCGGTCCTCTGGGAAAGACGGCGCCTATTGATCTTTCTTCTTGTCCTGGAGTGCCTTCAGGTCCGCAAAGGGATGGTCCTCCGGATCGGGGGCGGTGACCTCGGGCTCAAACACCACTCCCGGCTTCCGCGGATAGGGATCGACCGCCAGGAACAGGGCGTCGGTGGCGAGCCGGCCGAGGTCGATGATGCCATTGACGATCGCCTCCGGGGGGTCGGCGACCTGCTCCTGATCGTCGTGCCCCTCCTCCATCAGGTCGGCCAGGCGGCGGACCTCTGCCTCGGGGGCAAATATCAGGTTCACCTCCTCATCGATCTCGCTCTCCATCGGGTCAAGCGTGACCACGCAGGTCTGGCCGATCCGGGCGCGGACGTGCCCCGTGACCTGGATCTGGTTGCCGCTTTTCGGCACAACATCGAAATCAGCCTGGACCGAGACAACCTCGCGCAAGCCTGCCGTCTCAGCCATGGCCTGCCGCTCGGCGGCCGAGGCCTCGAGCTTGCGATGCAGGCCGGTGTCCGGGATCTGTGCAACGACGACGGGCACCTGCCAGGGATCGGGCGCGGATGCGGTAATCGGTCGGCTCATGGCGTGACATCCTCAGGGAACGCTGGGGGAAACTTGAAAGACGCGGCCAACAATGCGGCCTCGCCGGTCCGGGCGAGGTCGGCCTCGGCAGCCCTGGCATAGGCCGCGAGCCGCTGCGCCTTGTCCATGCCGGCCCCATTCAAGATATTCTTGCAGATCGCCGATGCCAGCGCCTCGCCGCCGCTTTCCATGGCCTGATCGTAGGCCTGGACCCGGCCGTAAAACGCCTCGCCGAAAGCCCGCATCCGCTTCGGCACGGTCTGGTCGCCAATCCCCATCTCGCGCAGATTGTCGTCCATATCCTCGCAGAAGCGGTCGAACAGCGCCTGCGACAGCTCGGTGGCGCCCTGTCGGGAGGCGCCCTCGACCGTGCGCAGACGGCGCAGCAGCAGCCAGAGGTGCAGCAGCAACAGATCGAAACGCCCGTTAACGGTATCCGGCACGCCCAAGTCGCGGTAAAATATGGGTTCTCGCGCCTGCGTCACGATCATGCCATAGATGGCTTCAATGGTGCCCGGCGAGGCTAGGCGGGGTTTCCTGAAGTGATTGAACGGCCAAAGCATTGTGGTTTCCGCAAGCGGGCGCGCGCGTGTTGCATTCAGAGCCTCCGCCCGGTACTTCAGCGCCTCGCGCGACGCAAGGGGACGGAATCAGTTCCGCTATGACGATAACGAACCAGACCAGCCCGCGTGCAGACAAGCGGCGCGGCCTTCAAGCACGTTGGCGCGGCTTGCGCCTGTTCGCGGCCGCGGCCCTGGTTGGGGCTGCGCTTGCGGGCTGCACCGGCGAGCAGTTCCAGAAGGGGTACATCCTGCCGCCCAACGCGCTGGAGCAGATCCCGATTGGCGCGAGCCAGGACCAGGTGCTGATCGTGATGGGCACCCCCTCCACGGTCGCAACCCTCGACGGCGAGGTGTTCTATTACATCTCGCAGCGCTCCGAGCGCATGGTCGCCTTCATGAACCAGAAGGTGGTCGATCAGCGCGTCATCGCGGTCTATTTCGACAAGAACCGGCGCGTGCGCCGGCTTGCGAATTACGGTCTCCAGGACGGCAAGATCTTCGACTTCATCAGCCGCACCACGGCGACGTCGGGCCAGGAGATGAGCTACCTCGCGCCGATCTTCAAGCTGCTCAGCTTTAACTGAGCCTTCAGCCTGCGGCTTCGTGCGGCTTGCCGTTGCGCGTCCTGTTCCCTACGCTCCCTGCAAAACAAGCTGCAGGGAGTGGATTCGTGCCCAATAAATTGCTGTCCCGCCGTCGCGTGCTCACCGGCGCTGCCGCTATCTCGGCCGCAGCGATCTTGCCGCGATCGAGCCTGGCGGACTGGAAGCCCACCGAAAACGTCCGCCTCGTCGTGCCGGCTGCCGCCGGCGGCTCGACCGACGTGATGGGTCGGCTTCTGGCCGCGCATCTGCAGACCGCCTGGGGCCAATCGGCCGTGGTGGAAAATCGCTCCGGCGGCGGCGGCACGATCGGCACGGCCGAGGTGGTCCGCGCCAAGCCGGATGGTCACACCATCCTGATCGGCAATCCCGGTCCGAACGCGATCGCCTACAGCATCTTCAAGAACCTCACCTACAAGCCGGACCAGCTCCAGCCGGTCTCCAACATGATTCGGATCCCGAACATCGTCTCGGCGCATCCCAAGACCGGCATCAAGTCGATCGCCGAGCTGGTCGCCTATCTCAAGGCCAATCCGGACAAGCTGAGTTACGCCTCGTCCGGCGTCGGCCAGAGCCCTCACCTCACCGGCGCCTGGTTCCTGCAGCTCACCGGGCTGAAGATGACGCACATCCCGTTCCGCGGCGCCGGTCCCGCGCTCCAGGCGGCGCTCGCCGGCGACATCCAGATCCTGTTCGACAACCTCTATCCGAGCCTGCCGCAGGTGCAGAACGGCACCCTCACCGGCCTCTGCGTCACCACGACCGAGCGCAGCGAGCTCGCGCCGAACCTGCCGACCATGCGCGAGAGCGCGCCGGAGCTTGCGGCTTTCGACGTCTCGTCGTGGTTCTCCGTGTTCTTGCCGAAGGGTGTGCAGCCCGCCGTTGTCGAAGCGCTCAACCTTCAAGTGAAGGCGATGCTCGAGCGTGACGACATCAAGAAGAACATCGTCGCCATGGGCGCCCGCGCCGACTACGGCACGCCCGACCAGTTTGCCGCCTTCGTGGACGCCGAGACGAAGAAGTTCGCCGGCATCATCCAGAAGGAAGGGCTGCAGATGGACGTGCAGTGACGGGGGCGGGCTGCGGCGCCGGAGCTTTGATCCAGTTGAAAACGAGGAGCACCGCCGCCGCCAGCGCAACCGCCAGGAGGGTGCGCGGCTGAAGCGAGCCTGATCTCCTGGCTCCGGTTTGCGCTTTGCCGCAGCTTGGACAGAGGGTCGTGCCCATCGGCATATCGCTACCGCACTGATTGCACCTGGTCATCTCGAACTTCATGGTGCCCAACCTCTCCAGAAGAATCGCCGCACCCGGCTGGCAGCCGACAAAAAACCCGCGGCTTGCACCGCGGGTTTGTCGCAGGAACGCTGCCTCTGGTTCAGTGCGCGAGCACCGCGAGCAGCAGCAGCGCCACGATGTTCGTGATCTTGATCATCGGGTTCACCGCCGGGCCGGCCGTGTCCTTGTAGGGATCGCCGACGGTGTCGCCGGTCACGGCCGCCTTGTGGGCGTCACTGCCCTTGCCGCCGAAATGACCATCCTCGATGTACTTCTTGGCGTTGTCCCAGGCGCCGCCGCCCGAGGTCATGGAGATCGCGACGAACAGACCTGTCACGATCACGCCGAGCAGCATCGCTCCGACGGCCGAGAACGCCGCCGACTTGCCAACCGCCCCGCCCCCCGCGATCGCATAGATCACGAAGTAGACGAAGATCGGTGACAGCACCGGAAGCAGCGAGGGGATGATCATTTCCTTGATCGCCGCCTTGGTCAAAAGGTCGACCGCCTTGCCGTAATCCGGCTTGTCGGTGCCTTGCATGATGCCCGGCTTCTCACGGAATTGGCGCCGGACCTCCTCGACGATCGCGCTCGCCGCGCGGCCCACGGCGGTCATGCCCATCGCGCCGAACAGATACGGCAACAGACCGCCGAACAACAAGCCCACCACGACGTAGGGGTTGTTGAGCGAGAAGTCCGGTTTGACGCCGGCGAAGTAGGCGTGGTGCGCGGAGTCCGCAATGAAGAACTTGAGATCCTCGTTGTAGGCCGCGAACAGCACCAGGGCGCCGAGACCGGCGGAGCCGATCGCGTAGCCCTTGGTCACCGCCTTGGTGGTGTTGCCGACCGCATCGAGCGCGTCGGTCGATTTGCGAACCTCCTTCGGCAGGCCCGCCATCTCGGCAATGCCGCCGGCGTTGTCGGTCACCGGGCCGAACGCGTCGAGCGCGACGACCATCCCGGCGAGCGCAAGCATCGTGGCGGTCGCGATCGCGATGCCGAACAGGCCGGCGAGGCTGTAGGTGACCAGGATACCGGCGATGATGACGAGCGCGGGCAGCGCGGTCGATTCCATCGAGACGGCGAGGCCCTGGATCACGTTGGTGCCGTGGCCGGTCACCGAGGCCTGGGCGATCGACTTGACGGGACGATAGTCGGTGCCGGTGTAGTATTCGGTGATCCAGATGATCAGCGCAGTGACGGCGAGGCCGACCACGCCGCACTCGAACAGCGCCATGCCGGTGTAATCGACGCCGGCGAGCTTGCCGAAGCCGATCAGGTAATAGATCACGCCGGCAATGCCGACCAGCGACAGGACGCCGGTTGCGATCAGTCCCTTGTAAAGTGCGCCCATGATCGACTGGCTCGGCCCGAGCTTCACGAAGAAGGTGCCGATGATCGAGGTGATGATGCAGATGCCGCCGATGGCGAGGGGCAAGGTCATCATGTCGGCGAGGATCGGCGTCTTGGCGAAGAAGATCGCCGCCAGGACCATGGTGGCGACCGCGGTCACCGCATAGGTTTCGAACAGGTCGGCGGCCATGCCGGCGCAGTCGCCGACATTGTCGCCGACGTTGTCGGCGATGGTGGCCGGGTTGCGCGGATCGTCTTCGGGGATGCCGGCCTCGACCTTGCCGACGAGGTCGCCGCCGACGTCCGCACCCTTGGTGAAGATGCCGCCGCCGAGACGGGCGAAGATCGAGATCAGCGAGGCGCCGAAGCCGAGCGCCACCATGGCGTCAATGACGACGCGGCTGTCAGGCGCAAGCTTCAGCGAATGGACCAGGAAGCCGAAATAGAGGGTCACGCCGAGCAGCGCGAGACCCGCCACCAGCATGCCGGTGATGGCGCCCGCCTTGAAGGCAAGCTCGAGACCACCCGCGAGCGACGTCGTCGCCGCCTGCGCGGTGCGCACATTGGCGCGGACCGAGACGTTCATGCCGATGAAGCCGGCCGCCCCCGACAGGATCGCGCCGATGGCAAAACCGATCGCGACATAGAGCCCCAGGAAATAGGCAAGCAGCACGAAGATGACGATGCCGACCATCCCGATCGTGGTGTACTGACGCCGCAGGTAGGCCTGTGCGCCTTCGCGCACCGCTGCCGCGATTTCCTGCATGCGCGCAGACCCCGCATCCGCGCTCAAAACCGAAGACGTCGCCCAGATCGCGTAGACGACGGAAAGCACTCCGCAGAGCACAATCAACCATAATGCTGTCATGTGATTTTTTGCCTCAGATCCTTGATGAACGTACCCCCGGCGCCTTTTGTTTTTCCGTCGTGCGGTGCGGCGCCTTGATTTTGAACAAGGCCGCTCCTTGCCCGAAGGCGCGGCCCTAGTCGGTCACGACCTTGCCAAAATCAAATTGAGGGTGCAACGCCAGATAAGGCCGAAAAGCCGATCTCGGCAGGTATTTAGCCGGTCGTGGGAGCCCGGACGCCGGTTTGGAGCAATTCCTAGAAGTGGCTGTAGGACAGCCGCTTCAACACCAGCTCCTGGCCCTGCCCGTCCAGGAAGCGCGGCCCCTCATGGCCCGCGACGATCGTGCCGATGGCCGTGACGGCAAGGCCGGCCGCCCGCCCCAAGGCAATCAGCGCGTCGCCTTGCGCCGGCGGAACGGTGCACAGCACCTCGTAATCGTCACCCCCGGCCAGCAGCGTCTCAACGGAAACGACGTTGCCCGCGATCAGGCCGGCGGCGGCAGCCGAGAGCGGCACGCTGGTCACGTCGATCGTGGCCGAGACGCCTGACGCCGCACAGAGCTTGGTCAGGTCTCCGGCAAGCCCGTCGGACACATCCATCGCAGCCGTTGCATGGTCACGCACGCCGTGCGCGAGAGCATTGCGCGGCTGCGGCACGCGATAGCGCGAGATCAGCGTCTCGCGCGCGTGCGGATCGGAGGCCAGCGCATTCGCCACCGCGCCGCCCTTGAGCACATCGAGGCCAAGCGCGGCGTCGCCGATCGTCCCAGTCACCAGGATACGGTCGCCCGGTTTGGCGCCGGTGCGGCCGACCATCCGGCCCTGCGGCACGCGGCCAAAGGCGGTGATCGAGATCATCTGCGGCCCCGGCGTCGACACCGTATCGCCACCGAGCAGTGGACAGGCGAAGGTTTTCGCATCCTCGCCGAGCGCGTCCGCGAACGGCCTGAGCCAGGTGTCTTCCCTGCTGCGCAGCGCCAGGGTCAGCACGAAGCCGGCCGGCGCGGCGCCCTTGGCAGCGAGATCGGACAGGTTCACCCGCAGCGCCTTGCGCGCAATGGTATCGGGCGGATCGCTGGCAAGATAATGCACACCCTCCACCACCGCGTCGGTGGTGACGACGATGTCGCTGCCGAGCGCCTGCAGGATGGCGGCATCGTCCACCAATCCCAACGCACCGGGATCAGTCGCCAGCGGCTTGAAATAGCGCGCGATGAGGGAGTCTTCGGCGGAGGGATTGTGCGGGCTGGTCATGAGCTCGATCCGTCATCTCCCGCCGTCATTGCGAGCAAAGCGAAGCAATCCAGACTGCCTCCGGAGATACAGTCTGGATTGCTTCGTCGCTACGCTCCTCGCAATGACGACCCCATATCTACCCCCGCCCGAACTCCTCACCGCGAAACTGGCGGCCGATCTGGTCGAGCACCGCGTTGACCATGCCGGTCTCCTCGCGGTCGACGAAGGCATTGGCGACGTCGACATATTCGGACACGACGACGCGGCCCGGCACGTCCTTGCGGTGTTCCAATTCATAGGCCCCTGCCCGCAGCACCGCGCGCAGGATCGCTTCGATGCGCTTCAACGGCCAGCCCTTCGACAGCGCCTCGTCGATCAGCGGATCGAGCTTCTTCTGGTCGCGCACGACGCCGGAGACGACGTCGCGGAAGAACGCCGCTTCCGCCGGGAGATATGTGTCGCCCTCGACCTCGTTGCCGAGCCAGTGGCTCTCGAACTCCGCAAAAATGTCGTTGATGCCGGCGCCGCCGATATCCATCTGGTACAGCGCCTGGACGGCTGCGAGCCGCGCCGCACCGCGGCGGTTCGCCTTCTTCTCCGTGCCAGCCGGCGGCTTCTTGTTGTTATCGGCCATGATCAAGCCCGCGCCAGCCGGCGCTTTATGCGCAGCATCGCAATCGCGGCCCGCGCAGCATCGCCGCCCTTGTTCAACTCGCTGGCACGCGCCCGCGCCCAGGCCTGCGCCTCGGTGTTGACGGTGAGGATGCCGTTGCCGAGCGGCAGCTTGCGCGTCACTGCGAGGTCCATCAGCGCGCGGGAAGATTCCTGCGAGACGATCTCGAAATGGATGGTGTCGCCACGGATCACGCAGCCGAGCGCGATCGCAGCGTCATAGGGCTTGCCATTGGCGGCCGCGGCATCAATCGCGATGGCGATCGCCGCGGGAATCTCCAGTGCGCCGGGAACCGTGATGATGTCGTGGGTCAGACCGGCCGCCTTCAGCTCGGCCACCGCGCCTTCGAGCATCGCGTCCTGGAGATCGTCATAGAACCGTGCCTCGACAATCAGCGCGCGTGCGCCGGAAATGTCGGTCTGGTCCTTCAGGGGTGCGCGCCGCGCGTCTGCCATCGTCAAATCCGTTCCACAGGTGTTGGCGCTATGTAGTCGCCACCAGCGGGTAAGCCAAGTTTAAAGACGCCGTCACTTCATTTCCGTCAGCCGCGCCGCGTAGCGGGCCATCAGATCGACCTCGATATTAACGTCATCCCCCGCCTTCCAGCCGCCGATCGTCGTGACCGTCAGGGTGTGCGGGATGATCAGCACGGAAAAGGTCACGTCCTTCACCGTATTAACCGTCAGCGAGACGCCGTCGAGCGTGATCGAGCCCTTGGTCGCGATGAACCGCGCCAGCTCCCGCGTCGTGGAAAGTTCGAACCGCGCCATCTCGGGCAGGTCTTCGCGGCTGACGAGGGTCGCGATGCCATCGGCATGGCCGGCGACGATATGCCCGCCGAGTTCGTCACCGATCTTGAGCGCTCGCTCCAGATTGAGCCTGGTGCCGACCCTCCAGTGCTTTGCGGTCGTCAGCGCCAGCGTCTCGGCCGCGGCATCGACGTCGAACCAGGTCCTTTGAGCAGAGTCCTTGCCACCTTCGACGCCGGAAGCAACCACGGTCAGGCAGACGCCGTTGCAGGCGATCGAGGCGCCGTCCGCAATGGTGGTCTGGTCGTAGCGGCAGGCGATGCGTAGCCGGTGCAGCTGGCCCTGCGCCGTCGGCGTGAAGCCGACGATCTCGCCGATATCGGTGACAATGCCGGTGAACATTACGCGCGCTCGTAGATGGTGAGAGTATCTTTGTCGAAGGTCTCGCTAGCATGAACCTTGTAGGCCTGCGACTGCGTGATTTTCGACAGCGGCAATGCGGCGAGCGCATCCACCCCGTCGGCGCCTACCGCCTCGGCGCCGCGGAACAGCCAGATCTCGTCAACGAGGTCAGCGGCGATAAAGGACGCCGCAACGCGGCTGCCGCCCTCGACCATCAGCCGCGTGATGCCCTTGCCGGCCAATGCATGCAGCACCGCCGCAAGATCGAGTCCCGCGGCGTTGCCGGGCGGCACGCGGATCACCTGCGCGCCGGCCGCACCGAGCCGCGTGGCGGCCGCGGCCTCCGCGAGTTCGGAACCCACCACCCACAGCGGAATCTCGCGCGCGGAGCCCACGAGCTTGCTCGCGCCGGGAATGCGCAGGCTCTGATCGAGCACCACGCGCACCGGCGAGCGCGCTGCCATGCCCGGCAGGCGGCAGTCGAGCTGCGGATCGTCCGCCAGCACCGTGCCGATGCCGACCAGGATGGCGTCGCTTTGCGCGCGCAGGAGATGCACCCGGTTGCGCGCCGCCTCGCCGGTGATCGCGACCGGCTTGCCCCCGGCCGCGCCGATCTTGCCGTCGGGCGAGACCGCGAGCTTCAGGATCACATGCGGGCGGTGATCCCTGATACGACGGAAATGCCCGGCATGATCGAAAGCGGCTTCGCGCGCGCACAGACCCACATCCACCATGATGCCGGCCGCGCGCAACCGAGCATGGCCCTGACCGGCGACGTCCGGATTGGGATCCTCGATCGCGGCCACCACCCGCTTGATGCCGGCGGCGATCACGGCGTCGGCGCATGGCGGCGACTTGCCGAAATGCGAGCACGGCTCCAGCGTGACGTAGAGCGTGGCGCCGCGCGCGGCCTCGCCTGCGCGCCGCAGCGCTTCGGGCTCGCCATGCGGTCGTCCGCCTGGTTGGGTCCAGCCGCGGCCGACGATCACGCCGTCCTTGACGATGACGGCGCCGACGGCGGGATTGGGCCAGGTACGTCCCTGCCCGCGCCTGCCGAGCGCCAGTGCAAGCTCCATGAAGCGCCGGTCGGCATCCCTGGACTCGCGCGCCTTCTGCGCGAATTGATCTTCCAGGATGCGGAAGATCATTTGCGGATCGCGGCGAGCCGCGCTTCCTCCTCACCGGAGAGCTCGCCGAGCACGTCGGCGAAATCCTTGGCCTCGCGGAAATTGCGGTAGACCGAGGCGAAGCGGACATAGGCGACGTCGTCGAGCGTGCGCAGATGCTCCATCACGGTCTCGCCTATCACTTCCGAGGAGATTTCAGCCTCGCCCCCGGTCTCGAGCTCGCGCACGATGGTGGAGACCATCTTCTCCACCCTTTCAGGCTCGACCTGCCGCTTGCGCAAGCTGATCGACACCGAGCGCATCAGCTTGTCGCGGTCGAACGGCACGCGGCGGCCGTTGCGCTTGATCACCGTGAGCTCGCGCAGCTGCACGCGCTCGAAGGTGGTGGAAGCGGAAATTGCAGGCGACGCACACGCGCCGCCTGCGGATCACGGAAGAGTCCTCGGTCGGACGCGAGTCCTTCACCTGCGTATCGAGACTGTTGCAGTTCGGGCAGCGCATCCGTTGACCTTGACCGGTTGTCTTGGACCTTACTGATAGATCGGGAAACGGTCGGTGAGCGCCTTGACCCGTTCCTTGATCGCGGCTTCCACCAGCGGCGCCTTGCCGTCGGAGGATTGCGCGATCGCGTTGAGGACTTCGGCGATCATGCCGGCGACCTGCTGGAATTCAGCGACGCCGAAGCCGCGGGTGGTTGCCGCAGGCGTGCCCAACCGAATACCGGAGGTGACAAACGGCGACTCGGGGTCGAACGGAATGCCGTTCTTGTTGCAGGTGATGGCAGCGCGAACCAGCGCCTTCTCCGAGGCGTTGCCCTTCAGGCCCTTCGGCCTGAGGTCAACCAGCATCAGATGGTTATCGGTGCCGCCGGAGACGATATCGAAGCCGTGGCTCTTCATCGCCTCGGCCAGCGCCTTGGCGTTCTCGACGACGTTCTTGGCATAGACCTTGAAGTCCGGCCGCAGCGCCTCGGCGAAGGCGACTGCCTTCGCCGCGATCACATGCATCAGGGGGCCGCCCTGCAGGCCCGGGAAGATCGCCGAGTTGAATTTCTTGGTCAGCGCCTCGTCATTCCACAGCATCAGGCCGCCGCGCGGACCGCGCAGCGATTTGTGGGTCGTGGTGGTGGTGATGTGGGCATAGGGCACGGGCGAGGCATGCACGCCGCCGGCGACCAGACCGGCGAAGTGCGCCATGTCGACCAGGAGATACGCGCCGACGCTGTCCGCGATCTCGCGGAAGCGCTTGAAGTCCCAGGCGCGCGAATAGGCCGAGCCGCCGGCCACGATCAGCTTCGGCTTGACCTCCTCGGCCTGCTTGGCGACCGCGTCCATGTCGATGATCTGGTCCTCGCGGCGCACCGTGTAGTGCGCGGCCTTGAACCATTTGCCGCTCATGTTGACGGGGGAGCCGTGGGTGAGATGGCCGCCGGCCGCAAGATCGAGGCCCATGAAGGTGTCGCCAGGCTGAAGCAGCGCCAGAAACACCGCCTGGTTCATCTGGCTGCCGGAGTTCGGCTGCACGTTGGCGAAGTTGGCGCCAAACAGCTTCTTGGCGCGATCGATCGCGAGGTTCTCGGCGACGTCGACCCACTCACAACCGCCGTAGTAGCGCGCGCCCGGATAGCCTTCCGCATATTTGTTGGTCATCACCGAACCCTGCGCTTCCAGCACGGCACGGCTGACGATGTTCTCGGAGGCGATCAGCTCGACCTCATGACGCTGGCGGCCGAGCTCGCCCTTGATTGCGGCTGCGATTTCCGGGTCAGCCTGCTCGAGCGAGGCGGTGAAAAACGAATCGGGCGCGGAGGCGGTTTTGGCGAAGGTCATCTTGCGAATATCTCCACCGCCGCAGCCTTTTGGCGGGCTACGGGCGGGTCTGGTGTGGCGATCGGAAGCGGCGTGCGCGATCTACCACATCGCCCGCAACAGGCCAAGTAGTTGCGGGTCGGACCTGAGATTTATGCAAGATATGGTGGGATTGGAGGATTTGGACGACGGGGCGGTATCCGGTCGTCCATGTCCTGAAAGGCCCGCTTTGGGCTCGAAAGGCCGCGTGGATGCGAGCGGCCAGCCTCTACAGCCCGGTATACCCCGCCTTCACGGGATCCACGCTGCCGTCGAGCTGCCGCAGATAGGTGAGGCCGCAAACCGTCAACCTGTGGGTGTCTTTCTCGCCGGCTTCCATCAACGTATTGAGGTAGTTAGTCACCTTTTCCCGCGCCTCCGCGCTCGCCGCCGACGTGCGGTTGGCGAGCAAATCGTAGGTATGCATGATCCGGTCGATGGCAGCTTCCATGGCACCCTCTGGTTCTTGCCGCGTTTGGGAGTTGAGATCAGGCAACCGCTTTGGCCTCGGACTGCGCCTCGAACCTGACGATGGCCTTGTTTGCCAACCTGATCTTGTTGAATTCGCCGTGCTGGAGCAGCTTGATGACGATCTCAAGCAGGCTTTCGTCGGTGACGAGGGTGTCCCGGATCGCGCCGGAGCGGCGAAGATAGTTCGCGGCGATGGCATAGGCCTCGCTCACGAGTTCCACGTTCATCACCCCCACGCCACGCTCGACCAGCATCGTCCGCCCTCCGATCGAAGGGGATAAGCACCGAACCGGGAACTCGTTCCCTCCGGTTGGGGATTTTTTTCGCAACCGCGAAATGGAAGAAACGCACCGGTCCGGACACAGCCGGGCCGGCGCGCTTGGGGAAGTGAGGCACGTTCGGGAGGCTTGCCGGTCTTGTTGCGGGCCGGCTTGGCCTTGTCCCGTCAAAAAGAACTCAGAGACGATACAGGATCTGGTCGGTCCAGAATCGCTCGAGGCGGTGCAGCGACTTGTTGAGGGTCGAGAACTCCTCGCCCGAGATGCCACCGACCTGCTCGACCGTCTTGACGTGCTTCTGGTAGAGCGAGTCGACGATGCGGCGGACTTCCTGGCCCTGCGGCGTCAGGCGGATGCGCACCGAGCGGCGATCGACGCGCGAGCGCTGATGGTCGAGGAAGCCGAGCTCGACGAGCTTCTTCAGATTGTAGGAGACGTTGGAGCCGAGGTAATAACCGCGCGTGCGCAGTTCGCCCGCGGTCAGCTCCTTGTCGCCGATGTTGTAGAGCAGCAGCGCCTGCACCGAATTGATGTCCGCACGGCCGCGGCGATCAAACTCGTCCTTGATCACGTCGAGCAGCCGGCGATGCAGCCGCTCCACCAGAGTCAAGGCTTCCAGATAGAGCGTCTGCACCGAACCCTGCTGGCCGGAGACGCGCTCTGCGGTATCTGCCGCAGTTGCGACGGCTTTCATCATGACACTTCCCCTGTTGTCGTTTTTATCGACACTCATTCGACGAAACTTGTGTCCCGTCTGATAGGTGCAACTTAAGGGGCCCGTTTGAAGATCGGCTTAAATAAGAGAATAAAGAGATCATGAATTTAAGACAGTGAATTGCGGATTAAGCCTGTGCCACAAGCACTTTTCGCAATAGTCTGTTGACTCTCGCAAGGTCCTGTTCACCCTCCGTCCGCCGCGATTGTCGCATTCCAGAACAGCCCCGCCCCGTTTCGAAACGGCCGCGTAAGAGCTGTGGCGGAACAGGCTGGTTAGCGAAAACTTACGTCGAATTTTACGCAACCAATGGTCAACCAAGCGCGACAATCTCGTGTCCCGGTCCAGCACAGCGAAGCGCAGAGTCGGGGCACGAGAGTTTGCTATGGCGGCCGTTCGCGCGCGGCCATCCAGGCGAGTGCGAGATAGGCCGCCAGCATGAAGGCTTCGACGCCGACCACAATCAGGCTGCCGCCGTAGATGCCCGGGAACATCAGCTCGATTACCGCCATCGACACCACGGTCGTCAGCCACACCACGGCGCCCCAGGGCGTCGCCAGCCACAGCCCGACCGCGGCAACGAGTTCGATCACGGCGAAGTAGATGGTGGAGGCCTGCCAGGCCATCGACTGGTTCTCGAACGCCTCGTCCTCGCCGCCGACGAAGCCCGTCACCTGCGCCCAATGATAGAGGCCTTTGAGGATCGAGAGCAGCGCCATCACCCGCAGGAACAGCACGAGCCGGCGCGTCCAGACATTGTCGTCGGATTCAGCTCGCTCCGACGAGATCGCCGCCACCGACATTGCGCTGTCTCTGGCATTGTCTCGGACGGCGTCCCTGGCACTGTCGCGGGCCGCATCGCGGGTGGAGATCTCGGACATGCCCCCTTCTGGCTGCTTTGCCCCGCAAAATCAATCGGCTGCCATCTTTTGCGACAGGTCAAGCCGCGGTGACGGGAACCATGCGAGCTGGTATAAGAATAATTCCAGCCGGAGGAAGAGTGATGGCGATCAAATACGGACGTCCGATCGAATTGCGCGAGGTCTCGCGCCGGGATGGCACTGGGGCCTCCCCTGCCCTCGATCTGACCGTCCGCCCGCGCCGCAACCGCAAGGCCGAATGGGCCCGGCGTATGGTGCGCGAGAACGTGCTCACGACGGACGATCTGATCTGGCCGCTGTTCCTGATCGACGGCAACAACAAGCGCGAGCAGATCGCCTCGATGCCCGGCGTCGAGCGCCTCAGCGTCGACCAGGCCGTGCGCGACGCCGAGCGCGCGATGAAGCTCACCATCCCCTGCCTCGCGCTGTTTCCCTACACCGACCCGTCCCTGCGCGACGAGGAGGGCTCGGAAGCCACCAACCCGAACAATCTGGTCTGCCAGGCGGTGCGCGCGATCAAGAAGGAGTTTCCGGAGATCGGCATTCTCTGCGACGTCGCGCTCGATCCCTTCACCAGTCATGGCCATGACGGTCTGATCTCCGACGGCAAGATCCTGAACGACGAAACGGTCGCCGTGCTGGTGCGTCAGGCCCTGGTGCAGGCCGAAGCCGGCTGCGACATCATCGCGCCCTCCGACATGATGGACGGCCGCGTCGCCGCGATCCGCGAGGGTCTGGATCGCACCGGGCTTCTTGACGTGCAGATCATGGCCTATGCCGCAAAATACGCCTCCGCCTTTTACGGTCCGTTCCGCGACGCCATCGGCTCGGCCAAGACGCTCACCGGCGACAAGCGCACCTACCAGATGGACAGCGCAAACACCGACGAGGCGCTGCGCGAGGTCGAGCTCGACATCGCCGAGGGCGCCGACATGGTGATGGTCAAGCCCGGCATGCCCTATCTCGACGTCGTCCGCCGCGTGAAGGACACGTTCGCAATGCCGACCTTCGCCTACCAGGTCTCCGGCGAATACGCGATGATCGCGGCAGCCGCCAACAACGGCTGGCTCGACGGCGACCGCGCCATGATGGAGAGCCTGCTCGCCTTCAAGCGCGCTGGCGCCGACGGTGTGCTGAGTTATTTCGCACCGAAGGCGGCGGAGAAGCTTCGCGCGCAGGGGTAAGCCCCAATGTCGTCCCGGCGCAGGCCGGGACCCATACCGCGTGATCTATCGGGGGCGTGGGGTATTGGTACCGGGGAAGCGATCAACCCCTGAGCCTTCGCCAAACTGCTTGGCGTGGTTATGGGTCCCGGCCTTCGCCGGGACGACACTATTCGTGTGGCGGCGCGCCCTTTCCTCCCACCTCCGCCGCCCCCGAATCGCCGGAATATTTCGGCTTGTTAATCGCGGCACCCTTGGCACGCGGACGGCCTATTCCCATGTGCTGCCACGGGAGTTTCCCCTCGGGAGGACGGTCATGTCGTATTCGGACTCGGGCAATGCCTGGCGCAATGACGGTGGGGCGCAGCCGCATGCCTACGATCCCTATCTGCACCCGGAACTGTTCCGCGGCGTTGCGACGCGGCGGGTGTTCGCCTTCCTGATCGACATGGTCGTGATCTCGGTGCCGGTGATCCTCGGCTACCTCTTCATCGCGGTGTTCGGCGTGGTTACGCTCGGCATCGGCTGGGCGCTGTTCTGGCTGGCCTGGCCGGCCTCCGTGATCTGGGCCATCGTCTATTACGGCGCCTGCATCGGCGGTCCTTCGTCCGCGACCATCGGCATGCGCGTGATGGATCTTGAGTTGCGCACCTGGTACGGCGCGCCCGGCTATTTCGTGCTGGGCGCCACCCACGCGGTGCTGTTCTGGGTGACCGTTTCGTTCCTGTCGCCTTTCGTCGTCCTGGTCGGCCTCTTCAACGGCCGCAGGCGCTTGCTGCAGGATTTCGTGCTGGGAACGGTCGTGATCAACAATTCCGTTCGTGCGCCAGTGCCTCAGGGCGCCAGGACCTACTGATCAGCGACCTTTCGATCAAGGACCCGCTGATCAAGAACCTATCAACCTTGACCCGCTATGCTGTCCGACCTGACCTGCCGAGTAGACCGATTGACCGGGGGCTTTCGTAGCGCGATGCTGACGCACATTTTGGAGGCCCACGACGTCCCTTGACCCAGCACTCGCGCGACACCCCACAATTTTACCTCACGGCGCCCTCCCCCTGCCCCTATCTGCCGGGCCGGCACGAGCGCAAGGTGTTTACGCACCTCGTAGGTGAGCGCGCCGGTGACCTCAACGACCTCCTGACCCATGGCGGCTTCCGTCGCAGCCAGTCGATCGCCTATCGTCCCGCCTGCGACCAGTGTCGCGCCTGCGTCTCGGTCCGGGTGATCGCCAACGAGTTCCGCCCCTCCCGCAACTTCCGCAAGGTGATCGCGCGCAACGCCGACATCATCGGCGAGCAGCGCAGCGCGGTGCCGACCTCCGAGCAATATTCGGTGTTCCGCGCCTATCTCGATTCCCGTCACCGCCATGGCGGAATGGCCGACATGACCGTGCTCGACTACGCCATGATGGTCGAGGACAGCCACGTCGAGACCCGCATCATCGAGTACCGCAAGCGTGGTCCCGACAGCGGCATCACCGGCCGTGGCGAGGAGCTGATCGCGGTCGCGCTGACCGACGTGCTCAGCGACGGCCTGTCGATGGTCTATTCGTTCTTCGAGCCCGGCGAAGTCAGCCGCTCGATGGGCACCTTCATGATCCTCGACCACATCGCCCGCGCTCGCCGGCAAGGACTCCCTTACGTCTATCTCGGCTATTGGATCGAAGGCTCGAAGAAGATGGACTACAAGGCCCGCTTCCTGCCGCAGCAGCGCCTCGCGCCGTCAGGCTGGCTGCGCATCGACGCGCAAGGCGACGCCGCGTCCGAGCCGCAGGATTAGCTCTCCGTCATGCCCCGCGAAAGCGGGGCATCCAGTACGCCGCGGCTTCTCGGGTCAATCACGACCGTCTCTGGCATACTGGGTCGTCCGGTCGAGCCGGACGACGACAGCCGTGGTGTGTTCACCCGAACAGCGTATCCGCCAGCAGCTTCAGATTCAAAACCACGATGATGCCGGCGACGATCCACGCGATCGCGGCGACCCACGTTGGAATCGCGAACTTGCCCATCTTGCGGCGGTCGGACACGAAGCGGACCAGCGGGATCACGGCGAAAGGCAGCTGCATCGACAGCACGACCTGGCTGAACACCAGCAAATCCGCCGTGCCGCGTTCGCCGTAGATCGCGGTGACGATAATGACGGGGATGATGGCGATGCCGCGGGTCAGCAGCCGGCGCGCCCAGCTCGGCAGGCGCAGGTCGAGAAAACCCTCCATCACGATCTGGCCGGCGAGCGTCGCGGTCACGGTCGAGTTGAGCCCCGAGGCAAGCAGCGCCACTGCGAACAGCGTCGAGGCGATGCCGAGCCCGAGCAGCGGCGACAGCAGCTCGAACGCCTGGCCGATCTCGGCGACATCCGAATGGCCGCTCTTGTGAAAGGTTGCGGCAGCCACGACGAGGATCGCGGCATTGATGAACAGCGCCAGCATCAGGGCGACGGTCGAATCCGTCGTCGCCCATTTGATCGCCTCGCGCCGGCCGGTGTCGTTGCGCTCATAGGCGCGCGTCTGCACGATCGAGGAGTGCAGATAGAGATTATGCGGCATCACGGTGGCGCCGATGATGCCGATCGCGATGTAGAGCATCTCGGGGTTGGTGAAGATCTCGGTCTTCGGCACAAATCCCCTCAGCATCTCGGCCACCGGCGGTGCGGCCGCGGCAAGCTGGACGGTGAAGCAGACAGCGATCACGACGAGCAGTGCGATGACGAAGGCTTCGAGGAAACGGAAGCCACGGTTCATCAGGATGAGCAGCAAAAAAGCATCCAGCGCGGCGATCAGCGCGCCGCCGATCAGGGGAATGCCGAACAGCAGTTTTAGGGCAATCGCCGTGCCGATGACCTCGGCGAGATCGCAGGCGATGATCGCCGCCTCGCAGGCGAGCCACAGCATGAAGTTCACGGCCGGCGAATAGGTCGCGCGGCAGGCTTGCGCGAGGTCGCGGTCGGTGACGATGCCGAGCCGTGCCGCCAGTGATTGCAGCAGGATCGCCATCAAATTCGAGAGCAGGATGACGGAGAGCAGCGTGTAGCCGAACTTGGACCCACCGGCGAGGTCGGTGGCCCAGTTGCCGGGATCCATGTAGCCGACCGACACCAGATAGCCCGGGCCGACGAAAGCAAGCAGGCGCCGCCACCACACCCCCGCGATCGGGATCGCGACCGTGGCATTCACCTCGGCCAGGCTCTTGGTAGCCGGCGCGTCATTGCGCCAGCCGGCGGCGTCTCGGGTCAGATCGGGAGAGCGAGCATCCATGGGGCGAGAATACCGAAGTCGAGCCTTATTGCAACTCATTTGCAACTGCATCTAGCCGGATCGGTCCCTCGGCGGCCGCTATGTGCCGCCCCTGTCGGGAAGCGGGTGGGTTTGGCCGTCCTCCGAGGCGGATAGTGGCGCCGACTCGACTTTGCAGGAAATGAGCCATGTCAAATGCCCCACGCCTCCCCGAGACATTCAACCGCCTCGCCTGGTCCAATTTGGCGGCACAGTCGGCCGAACAGATCGCGCTGGCCGCAGCCCCCATCGTCGCGGTGCTGACGCTCGGCGTCGCCGAAGGCCAGACCGGCCTGCTCCAGACCGCGCTGACCCTGCCCTTCGTCCTCTTCGCCATCCCGGCCGGACTGCTGGCCGACCGCATCTCCCGCCGTTCGCTGATGGCGGGCGCCGAGGCGCTGCGGGCCGCGGCCCTTGCAGCGATCGTGCTGCTGCTCGCACTCGGCGCGCTCAATCTGCCGCTGCTGGCGCTGCTCGGCTTTGCCGCCGTGTGCGGCACCGTCGTCTACAGCGTGGCCGCGCCGGCACTGGTGCCCTCGCTGGTGAGTTCGAACCTGTTGCCGGCGGCCAATGCGCGGATCGAGCTCGCACGCACCATCGCCTTCGCCAGCGGCCCTGCGCTCGGCGGCGTGCTGGTCGGGTGGTGGGGCGCGAGCCCGGCCTTCGGCTTTGCGGCCGCGCTGTCCGCGATCGCCGTCGTGCTGCTCTCCGGCATCTACGAGCCCGCCCGCACGCCGGCGCCACGGCGGCATCCGTTCCAGGACATCCGCGAGGGCGCGGCCTTCGTGTTTCACCATCCGCTGCTCCGGCCGGTGTTCATCACCCAGTTCATCTTCAACACCGGATGGTTTCTGCAGATCGCGGTGTTCGTGCCCTACGCCGTGCGTCACCTCGGCCTGACCGCCGCCGGCATCGGCACCGTGCTGACGATGTACGGTGTCGGCATGGTGATCGGCGCGCTGTTCGCCACACGGGTGATGAAGCGCATCGCGTTCGGCACGGTCGTCGGCCTTGGCCCCGTCACCGGCTTCGTCGCCGCAATGGTGATGGCGCTGACGGTGCTGGTCCCCTCGCCCTGGCTTGCGGCCTTGAGCTTCTTCCTTCTCGGCGTCGGGCCGATCCTGTGGGTGATCTCGACCACGACGCTGCGCCAGTCGGTGACGCCGCCTCGCCTGCTCGGCCGCGTCTCCGCCATCAACATCATGAGCTACGGCGCCCGCCCGGTCGGCTCGGCGCTGGGTGCGGTCGTCGGCGGCCTCTGGAGCGCGGAAGCGTGCCTCTATCTCGCCGCCGCCGTGTTCGGCGTGCAGGCGCTGGTGATCTGGCTCTCGCCCGCGGTGATGCTGGACCGGCAGCCGGACATGGTGGGCGATGAGGTGGTGGCGCGGTGTTAGGCGCACCGTCATTGCGAGCGCAGCGAAGCAATCCAGAATCCGTCCGCGGAGACAGTCTGGATTGCTTCGTCGCAAGAGCTCCTCGCAATGACGGAGTATGTTGTAACAGCTAGCCTAGCCTGCCAGATACCGCTCGTAGCTGCCCGTCACCGGCTCGCTCGCGTCCACCTCGGGATCGAGCGTGTAGAGATCCTGCGCGCGGCCGATGCCACGCAGCGCGTAGCGGCCGGTGGAGACGAGATAGCGCCGGCCGGCGGCGTCGAGGCCCTTGTAGAACTCCGCCGAGGCCAGCAGCTCGCGATCGACCGAACGGCTCATCGAGGCGATGCGACTGACCTCGTTCACGGTCGGACCGACCACGGTGAAATCGAGCCGGTCCTCGCTGCCGATATTGCCGTAAAAGACTTCGCCGACATGCAAGCCGATATAGGCGGACGTGGTGGGACGGCCCTCGGCGCCCCGCCGCAGGTTCAGCGCCGCGACGTTCTTGCGGAACAGATGCTCGGCGCGCAGCGCCGCGCGCCGGGCATGTGCCATGTCCTCGCCGGTGAACATCGCGAGCACGCCGTCGCCGATCAGCTTCAAGACGTCGCCGCCGGCGTCGTGGATCGCATCGATCACGGCCTGCGCATAGTCGTTGAGGAACGGGATGATCTCGTCGGGGCCGATGCTCTCGCTGATTCCGGTCGAACCGCGCAGATCCGAATACCACAGCACGGCGTTGATGCGCTCGGTGACGCCGCGCGAGATACGTCCGCTCAAGACCTGCTCTGACGCATCGCGTCCAAGATAGACGCGGCCGAGCGTGCGCGCGATGTCGACCTGCTGCGCCGACTTGATCGCGAGCCCCAGCACCGGCACGAGATCGCGCAGCGCCGCGAGCTCGCCTTCGGCGAAGCCGCTGTCGCGTCGCGTTGTCCAGGAGGAGTAGAGGCAGTCCATCTGCCCGAGCGCTCCGGTCTCCCCGAAGCGGTGCACAAAGGCCAGGAAATGGCGGTGACCCGTTTCGGCGAGCTCGCCGATCTGCGAAAAATCGAGCGAGGGCGCGTCGGCGAGATCGATCACCATCTCGTCGTGACCATGCTCGAGCAAATGATAGAACACCGACCGGCGCCAATTGTTGGCCGCGTCGCCCTCGGCCGTCGAGCCGTATTCGACGACGTCGCTCTCGTTGGTCGGCGTATCGCTCCAGCGGAAGGCGCGCCCCTCGTAGATCGGGTGCAGCGTATCGATCACGACAAGCCCACGCGAGAGTTCCAGCCCCTCGGCGCGGCAGCGCTCGCAGAAGCCGCGCAGCAGTTCGGGTTCGGGCAGGCCGGTGAGCCCCTGGCCGGCCAACCAGTTCATCAGCGCAAGTCGCGAGGTCAATTGCATGCGCCATTATGCCGTGCATTCGTGACGAGCGAAAGGCGGTGCGCGGACCTTGCGTCAAGGCTCCCACCCGCGGCAGGTCGCATATGTCGCGGACGCTGTTGACGCGCTCCCGCCTCGGGCGGCAAATGCGAACGATGACACCGCCGATCAGAAATACGGGGATATGAGCCAGCGCCAGCTTCCGATCATCCTGGCGCTTGGTACCACGCAGACCCTGGCCTGGGCCTCGAGCTACTATCTGCCGGCGCTGCTCGCCGATCCCATGGCGCGCGATCTCGGCATCTCCTCCAACTGGGTCTTTGGCGCGTTCTCGGCCTCGCTGGTGATCTCGGCGCTGCTCGGCCCGCGCATCGGGCGACAGATCGATCTGGTCGGCGGCCGGCAGGTCCTCTCGGTGTCGAACCTGACGATCGCCGCCGGCCTCGTTCTGCTCGGCCTCTCGCAATCGGTGGCGGTGATGGCGATGGCCTGGCTCGTGCTCGGCATCGGCATGGCGATGGGGCTTTACGACGCCGCCTTCGCCGCGCTCGGCCGCATCTACGGCACCGAGGCCCGCAGGCCGATCACCGGCATCACGCTGATGGCGGGCTTTGCATCGACCGTCGGCTGGCCGCTCACCGCCTGGGGCCTCGCCCATATCGGCTGGCGCGAGACCTGCTTTGCCTGGGCCGCTGCCAACCTCCTGATCGGCCTGCCGCTCAACTTCTTTTTGCTGCCGACCATCAAGGGCGCCAGGCAGGCCGCAGCGACAGCGGTGAAGCCGCATCTGCCGCTCGACCGCACCATGATCCTACTCGCGTTCGTCTTCGCGGCGGTCTGGACCGTCACCGGCGCGATGGCCGCGCATTTTCCGCGCATCCTGGAGACAACAGGCGCGACGCCGGTCGAGGCGATCGCGGCCGGTGCGCTGATCGGCCCCGCGCAAGTCGCCGCGCGGGTTCTGGAGGCGGGCTTCCTCAGCCGCTTTCATCCGCTGTGGTCGACGCGGCTCGCCTGCCTCACCCACCCGATCGGCGCGGTGGTCGTGGCGATCTTCGGCGGCGCCGCGGCCAGTGCGTTTGCGCTGTTCCACGGCTCCGGCAACGGCATCCTGACCATCGCGCGCGGCACGCTGCCGCTGTCGATCTTCGGCCCCAAGGATTTCGGCTATCGCCTCGGCATTATCGGCGCGCCGGCACGGATGGCGCAGGCCGTGGCGCCGCTGGCCTTTGGCCTGCTCATCGACGTCATGGGCGCCAAGGTGCTGATCGTCTCCTCTGCGCTCAGCCTCTCGGCACTCGCCGCGCTGTTCATGATCCGCGCGCAACCGCGGCCGGATTGACCGGGCCGGAGCTTTCGCGCACAAGCGGAGCATGACCGAAGACACGCGCGCGCCCCGCACATTCAAAGGCCTCCTGCGCTGGGCGACCACGCCACCGCAGGCCTGGGGTGTCTATCTCCTCGCCATCATCCTGGTCTGGCTGATCTCCTTCTACGCCGGCTCGCTGAAGCCGAAGAAGGCGCCGGATGCGAGTCCGCCCGCCGTGACTGCACCGCGCAGCTAAGCCGGCTTCGTTTCGCTGGTCGCGATCCAGATGCCGGCGAACACGGCGACCAGCCCAATCAGCAGATTTGGCGTGATCGGCTCGCCGATCAGCAGCGCGGCGAGCAAGGTGGCGGCGATCGGGTTGACCGTCATGGTATTGGCGACCCGGGTCGGCGTGGCGCGCGCCAGTGCCATGACCCAGAGGATGAAGGCGAGCGCGCCGCCGCCGATGCCCAGATAAATTCCGGCAATCCACTGCCCCGTCGTGAACTGCCCGAGCGCTGCGAAACTGCCTTTCACCAGACCCGCGAGCACCAGCACGGCGGCGCCCGCACCCATGCCGACCGTGAGAAAGCCGAGCGGACTGGAGCGCTGCATCAGCGGCCGCGACAGCACGTTGTAGAACGCCATGCAGAACACGGCACCGGTCATGATCAGCTCGCCGCGCCAAGCCCCGGGCGGGCTTTGCGCCAGGCCCGCGGCCAGCGCCGCCGCCACGCCGAGCACCGCGATGCCGACACCGATGATCTTGCGCGCCGTCAGCCGCTCGACGCCGAGGATGGCGCCGACCACCATGGTGTGGAGCGGCAGCGTCGCCAGCGCGAGACTGGCGCGCGCGGCGGTCGTGTAGGAGACTGCGATGTTGTAGAGGATGAAGAACAGGCCGAAAAAACAGATGCCGAGCAGCGCCACGGCCGGCCAGTCGGACCGCTGCGGCCAGCGCACGCCCAGCAGAAGCGCGCACGGCAGGAGGCAGAGAAAGCCGATCCCCCAGCGCAGGATCGCGAGCAGGATCGGATCGGCGCCGCCGACCAGATAGCGGGTGATCGCCGCGGCAGTGCCGCCAAGGCTGCTCGACGCCAGCGCGATCGCAACCCCGGCCCACTCACCCACAATCGTCTCCCGTTGCGGAGCTTGTTGAGGGCGCTAGCACGCCCCTGCTGCCACCGTAGTGGCAACAGGGGCCTCGCGGAAAGCTAGTCGTAAAACTCCGGCGCCATCTTCTGGCCGTCGCGCTGAACCTTGTCGTGGTTGATCCAGAGCTGCGCCTTCTCCTTACTGAGCGTGTCGGCGATCTTCTGCATCGAGGCCGCGCTCTGGTCCTTGTTGGCATTCATGCTGGGCACACGGCGGTTGTCCCAATTGTCTTTGAAGTGCACCGCATCGCCCGACAGCACGACGGCGCCGGACTTCGGCAGCTTCACCAGCAGCGATTGGTGTCCCGGTGTATGGCCGGGCGTCGACAGAATGGTCACGCTGCCGTCGCCGAACACGTCCTTGTCGCCGGCAAGCAGCTCGACCGGATGCGAGGGCTTGAATCGTGGCTCGTTGTTGGCGCCGGGCCAGTCATACTCGGCCTTCTGCACGTAGAGCGTGGCCTGCGGGAACAGCTCGACATTGCCGGTGTGGTCGGGATGGGTGTGCGAGACCGCCATCATCTTGACGTTATCCGGCTTGAGGCCGAGCTGTTCGAGCTGGGCGGCAAGCGTCTTCGGCCGGCGCCAGGTCACGGCCTTTGGATCGGCGGGCGCAAGGCCGTTCGGCATCGCGGCGACTGCATCGGCAATGCCGGTATCCCACAGGAACCAGCCCTTGGCGTGCTTGACGAGATAGCAGCTGTCGACGAAGTCCATCGTCTTGCCCTCGTTGAGGCCGGGCGTCCAGCGCGAGATATCGCCGGCGGTGCCCTCCCCGCAATTGAGCACGTAGAGCTTTTCGACACCGGTCTTTTCCGATTGCGCCAGCGCCGCATGGCCGGACAGAGCAAGCGCGGCGACGGCGAGAGCGAGCGTGATCCTTGGCCTGATCCTTGACGTCATTCGTTCCTCCCTTGCAGCCATTGTCGGCTGTGACCGAGGGTCAACCCCGGTCCGTTCGCAGAATTCCCGCAGACCGCTTCAGTGCGGGCAGGTCTCGACCTCGACAGTGACGTGGCTCAGCCCCTTCAACCCGGCGAGCCGCTTCTTGTAGACCGCCGGCTGCTTCGGCTTGTCCGAGACCACCGACACCAGCACGGCGCAATGGCCGGGGCCGACCTGCCACAGATGCAAATCGGTGACGCGATCGTCGCCGACCTCCATGCGCGCCCGGATCACACGCTCGAGCTTCTCGTCGGCGCGTACGTCGAGCAGCACCGCGCCTGATGTCTTGATCAGACCGAACGCCCAGCTTGCGATCACGGCACTGCCGATCAGGCCGACCGCCGGATCGGCCCAGGCCCATCCCGAATACATGGCGACCACGAGCGCGGCGATCGCCAGCACCGAGGTCGCTGCGTCCGCCATGACGTGGACATAGGCCGCGCGGAGATTGTTGTCGTGATGGTGGTGGTGATCATGGTCATGATCATCGTGATCATCATGCGCATGGCCGTGATGGTGATGACCATGGTTATCGCGGAGCAGCCAGGCACTGGCGAGATTGACGCACAGGCCGAGGGCAGCGACCACGATCGCCTCGCCATAGACGATCGGCACCGGATTGATCAGCCGCAGCACGCTCTCATAGGCGATCTCGACCGCGATCAGGCCAAGGATGATCGCGCTGGCGAAGGCGGCGAGATCGCCGAATTTGCCGGTGCCGAAGCTGAAATGCGAGCTCCCCAGATGCCGCCGCGCAAAGCGATACGCGAACGCGGCAATCCCCAGCGCCGCCGCATGCGTGCCCATGTGCCAGCCGTCGGCGAGCAGTGCCATCGAGCCGAACAGCGAGCCGGCGACGATCTCGCCGACCATCATGACCAGCGTCAGGATGACGACGAGCCAGGTGCGCCGCTCGTTCTCGTCGTGCTTGTCTCCCAGAAAGGCGTGGTCATGGGTCCATTGTTCGATGGAATGGGAATGCATCGCAAAGTCTCCGAAAGGTCCGGGCCGTTGACCCCTAATATAGACCTGCGAATCTTCTGGGCAAAATCGCCGGAATGAGCCGATTGACAGGTAGGTGCCGTTTCGGTGTAATGAAGGCCATGGGGATTTGAGCGATCTCCCCACGAGGCGACATGCCCAAGTATCGCGTCCCGTTGTTTTTCACGAGGGCGCATCATGTCTTCCTACACGACGATATCATCTGACAAACTGGCACGGTTGATCGGCACGGCGAACGCCCCTGCCCTGATCGACGTGCGCACCGACGAGGATTTTGCCGCCGACCGGCGCTTAATCCCAGGTTCGATCAAGCTCAGCCACGATAATGTTCCGGAATGGGGTGCCGAATTCGCCGGCCGCACCGCCATCGTCTCCTGCCTGCGCGGCGCAAAGCTGGCGCAGGGCACGGCGGCCTGGCTCAGGCAGCTTGGGGTCCAGGCCGAGACGCTGGAAGGCGGCTTCGAGGGCTGGAAGGACGCAAAGCTGCCGCTGCTCGATACCCGCAAGCTGCCGCCGCGCGACGCCAAGGGACGCACCGTCTGGGTGACGCGGGCGCGGCCCAAGGTCGACCGCATTGCCTGCCCCTGGCTGATCCGACGCTTCGTCGATCCCAATGCGGTGTTCCTCTTCGTGGCGCCTTCGGAAGTGGTGGCCGTCGGGCAACGCTTCAACGCAGCCCCCTTCGACATCGAGAACGTGTTCTGGAGCCACCGTGGTGAGCTCTGCACCTTCGACGTGATGATCGAGGAGTTCGGGATTGCCGCGCCGGCGCTGCTCCGGCTCGCAACACTGGTGCGCGGCGCCGACACCGGGCGACCCGACCTTGCGCCGGAGGCGCCCGGCCTGCTCGCAGCTTCGCTCGGGCTGTCGCGGATGTATGATGACGACCTCGAACAGCTCGAGGCCGGCATGCTGCTCTACGACGCCTTCTATCGCTGGTGCCGTGACGCCACGTCCGAGACCCACAATTGGCCGACCAACAAGGCGAAGGCTTGATGGATACCCGTACGATCGAAGCAGGAGCTGATGCCGGTCACGGCGTCAGCTTCAGTGAAGCCTTTCGCGTCTGGCTCCGTGTCGCCTGCCTGAGTTTTGGCGGGCCCGCGGGCCAGATCGCGGTCATGCACCGCATCCTGGTCGAGGAGAAGAACTGGATCTCGGAAGCCCGTTTCCTCCACGCGCTCAATTACTGCATGCTGCTGCCGGGCCCGGAGGCACAGCAGCTCGCGACCTATATCGGCTGGCTGATGCACCGCACCGCCGGTGGCCTGATGGCGGGCGGGCTGTTCATTCTACCCGGCATCATCGCCATCATGGGCCTGAGCTATGTCTACGCCGCCTTCGGCAATGTCAGCTTCGTCGAGGCGCTGTTCTTCGGGTTGAAGGCCGCCGTGCTCGCCATCGTCGTCGAGGCCGTGGTGCGCGTCGGCAAGCGAGCATTGAAGAACCGCATCATGATCGCGCTTGCCGCGATCGCCTTCGTCGCGATTTTCTTCTTCGCGATCCCCTTCCCGGTCATCATCATCGCCGCAGGCGTCATCGGATATATCGGTGCCAAACAGGGCCGTCCGGAATTCGCGCCGGCCGGTCACGGCCCTGCCGGCAGCAGCGCCGTGATCGACAGCATGCTCGGCGACGCCGTGCCCGAGCATGTCCGCCCCAACACCGCGCGCACGATTCGCGTCGGCGCGCTTTGGCTTGCACTCTGGCTGGTGCCGGTGATGGCGCTGTTGCTCACTGTCGGACAAGACAATGTTTTCAGTCACATCGCGCTGTTCTTCTCAAAAATGGCGCTGGTCACCTTCGGTGGCGCCTACGCGGTGCTGGCCTATGTCGCCCAGCAGGCGGTCGAGCACTATCACTGGCTCAAGCCGCACGAGATGCTCGACGGTCTCGGCATGGCCGAGACCACGCCCGGCCCGCTGATCATGGTGCTTCAGTTCGTGGGCTTCATGGCCGCCTACCGCGACGCCAGCGGGCTGTCGCCGATGCTCGCGGCTACCTTGGGCGGATTGCTCGCAACCTGGGTCACCTTCACGCCCTGCTTCCTCTGGATCTTCGTTGGCGCCCCCTACGTCGAACGGCTGCGCGGCAACAAGGGCCTCGGCGGCGCGCTCAGCGCGATCACGGCCGCCGTCGTCGGCGTGATCCTCAACCTCTCGATCTGGTTCGCGCTGCACACGCTGTTCCGCGAGACCGTGCCGGTGAACGCGTTTCCGTTTACCTTCGACATGCCGGTGCTGACCAGCGTCGACATTCCCGCGCTCGTGCTGTCGATCGCGGCCGCAACCGCGATCTTCCGCTTCAAGCTGGGGATGCTGACGGTGTTGGCGGGCTCGTGCGCTGCGGGCGTGGCGCTGCGGTTGGCGGGGGTGATTTAGGACGCGGACTGATTGGTGCGTTGCGTCCAGCTTCTATCGAAAGGAGCGTTGAATCCGACTGGGCAGCATGGTGGCCTTGGGCCAGTCGCTGAGTTGAATGAGGTCGAATCTTGTTGGGCGGTCGCGGACTTATTCAACGCGTCATGTAAAACAATACAAAAAGCACCGCTACTAACAACACTAGGTCGATGCTGGACAAGACTCTATCCACGCTCGCATAGGTCTTTGCGAAACGCCGTCTGGCCCCTTGCCCAAGGCAAAATGCTGCCACAGCGAGTCCGACGAAAATGAATGAGCCGGTTAAGATCGTCCACATGATCCGGATGGATACAGGCAAAGTTATCGAACGGAAAGTCGCTTGGGATCACGAACCGTCGATGAGCAAGTTCGGCATTACGTCCCGTCGGGCAAAACAGACGCGACCACTTCCGGCATCCCGCTTGTCAAGCCCCACCTCACACAATATTCCACTTTTACCGAAATTCGGATTTGACGTACAAGCGATACACCCTGGCCCGAGACAAGGGGCGGATCGCGATCGTCACGAACCGCGGGCTGGGCAGCGATGGACGCGACGGCGTCGGGCATAACAGGCATTGCAGGGCGGCTTCGGCTGTGAGCAATGGCTTTCGTGCCTACGACACGATGCCGAAAGCGTCTTCGCATGGCTTCGGGTGTGAGCACACGCCAGCTCCCGAAGGCCCAGCGAGGACGTGCGCGGACGAACAAGTCGTGTGGTCCTGACGCCCGGGGTCTGTGCGTCAAGTCCTGCGGTGATGTGGCGGCCCGACCGGGCACGTGCATCAGTCATCTGCAAGGCGACGGGGGCAATAGTGCATCGCTCCCCGGGGAGAGCACGAAGGACACGTTAAAACCATCGCGCAGGGAAGGCCGGGCGATCCGGCGAACCTGTGGTCCACCCCGTGTGCATTTCTATCGCGCACGGACCTGCGGGTGCCAGCCGGCGCCCGGCCTTCCCTGCGCCCTTGTCTCAACGAGGGCAATGCGACGAAGCAAAACTCGGGCGGAAGGAGCCGCGAGATCGCGAACGCTCGTCCGCTGTTTGGATCGTATATCGGCGCGAAGACCAGTCATTCCACTCTCGCTGTCGTCGCCCGGCTTGACCGGGCGACCCAGTCCTCCGAGACGATCGTGATTGAGAAGAGAAGCCGCGGCGTACTGGATGCCCGGTCGAGCCGGGGCATGACAGCCTAGCGCGATCCCATCAGTTCCAATGTGGAAAGATTGGAACGGGGAGAATTCGCCCCGGTTAGCTCCCACTGCCGAAGAAATCCACTTCTTGGATGAGCCATGACCGATCTATCTATCGATGCTCGACTGCTTGCCCCTGACAATGATCGGCACGGCGCCAATTTCACGGTCGTCGTTGTCGCGGCGGCAATTCTTCTGGCGGGCGCAGCGGCCTTGTCAGGCACTATCTCGTGGCAACAGGGATTGTTGTTTCTTCTCGGAGGCGCACTTGGCCTGACGCTGTACCATGCGCTGTTCGGGTTCACCTCGGCCTGGCGCGTCTTCATTGTGGCGCGACGGGGCGCCGGTCTCCGTGCGCAAATGGTCATGCTGGCGCTGGCGACGGCCCTGTTCTTTCCGGCCCTCGCACAAGGTACGCTGTTCGGCGTCGCCGTGCATGGCGAGCTCGGCGCGGTGGGCGTGGGCATGCTGACCGGGGCGTTCCTGTTCGGCCTTGGAATGCAGCTCGGCGGCGGCTGCGCGTCGGGAACGCTTTATACCGCCGGCGGCGGCAACACCCGCATGCTGGTGACACTGGCGGCCTTCATCGCCGGATCGACGCTCGGTGCGTTGCATCTGCCGTGGTGGAGCGCGCTGCCGAACATCGGCGCCGTCTCGTTGATCGAACGGCTCGGATGGCTGCCGGCGCTCGTGCTCTGCTGGGCCGTGATGGCTGCGATCTACCTCACCACCGTCAGGGCCGAGATCGGCCGGCATGGCGAACTCGAGCCGGGAGCGCGGACGAAGCTGCAAGGCCTACGCCGCTTCATGCAGGGGCCGTGGCCGCTGCTGTGGGGCGCGATCCTGCTCGCGATCGGAAATTTCGCCACGCTGTATCTCGCAGGGCGCCCATGGGGCATCACCTCCGCTTTCGCGCTCTGGGGATCGAAGATCCTGATGGGCGTCGGCGTCGACGTCGCGTCATGGCCCTATTGGCAGGGCCCGCGCGCTCTATCGCTGCAGCAAAGCGTCTTCGCCGACATCACCTCCGTGATGGATTTCGGCATCATCCTCGGAGCGTTGCTGGCCGCTGGCCTCGCCGGCAAATTCCATCCGACCTGGCGCATCTCCGCATCCTCGCTCCTCGCCGCCATCATCGGCGGCCTGCTGCTCGGGTATGGCGCCCGGCTCGCCTATGGCTGCAATATCGGCGCCTATTTCAGCGGGATCGCATCGGGCAGCCTGCATGGCTGGTGCTGGCTGGTCGCGGCTTTTCTCGGCAACATTCTGGGGACACAGCTCCGACCGCTGTTCGGCCTGGCCGTCGAGCGGTAGGTCTTCGTCTGCGTGCTGTTTCGTCAGACCGTCATGGCGGGACCGGCGATTGAACTCAACGCATCATCATCCGCGCGATCGCTTCCCCGATCACTACCGTCGTGAAGTGGGTGTTGGCCCGGCAATCCGACGGCATGATCGAGGCGTCGGCGACGCGCAGGCCCGCGACGCCCTTCACCGTACCATCAGGATTGACCACGCCGTCGGCGTCGTTGACGCCGGTCATCCGGCAACTGCCGGCAGCGTGCTGGATATCGCCGGTCTCACGGCGCAGCAGCGCGTCGAGCTCGTGATCCGGCAAGGCCGCAGCCTGCGGCAGCGTCAGATCCGTGTCGGCGAGCCGGATCCAGTCGGCGATGCCTGATAGCGCCGGCTCGGAGGTGATCACGGCCAGCCGCCTCACCGCATTCATCATGCGCAGCATGTCGCGGGGATCGGCCAGCATGTTCTCCTCGACGACAGGATCGATCGCGGGATCGGTCGAGGCCAGCTTGAGCGTGCCACGAGAATACGCGTTGAACAGCCCGGCGCCGATCGCGCCCGGCACGCCGATGCCGCGGTGGTTGAAGGCGATCAGGATCATGTCGCGCTTGCCGCCGTCGGCGAGGCCCGACGAATAGGTCACGCAGCAATTGGTGTGGCGGGTGTCGGGATCGGTGGGCCGCAGATTTTCGTGGAGCTGGATCGTGGCGCGAAACAGCGGATGGTCGAAGAAGTGCTTGCCGACCGGCAGGTCGCGCTCGACCGCGATGCCGATCGCCTTCAGCTCATCCGCGGGTCCGATGCCCGAGCGTAGCAGGATCGCCGGACTGTGGATGGCGCCGGCGCACAGCACGATCTGGCGCGCGCTGATATCGCTGGTGCCCTGCCCCTCGATGTGGACGCGGAGGCCGGTCGCCCTTCCGTCGCTGATCAGCACGCGGTCGACCAGCGCATGCCCGCGAATTTCCAGATTGGCGCGACCGCGCGCGGGCTCGAGATATCCCTCGTTGGTGGTGATGCGGCGGCTGTCGCGGCTGTTGATGGGATAGCAAGCGACGCCCTCGCCATCAGGGCCGTTGACGTCGGCGCACCAGGGATAGCCGCTCGCCAGCGCCGCATTGCGCAAGCCCCGATCGATCGGCCCCCATTTCTCGGGCGGCGCGCGATAGACCGGCAGCGGTCCGCCGCGCCCGTGGCCGGCGGCGGCGCCGAATTCCAGATCATCCTCGATCAGCGAGAACAACGGCATGACGTCCCTGGCCGACCAGCCGGTGCAGCCATTGGCAGCCCATTCGTCGAACGCATCGGCGACGCCGCGGATGGCGATCTGGCCGTTCATCATCGACGAGCCGCCGAGCCCCTTGCCGCGCCAGTAGAAGCGCGGCTCCTGGCCGGCCACACGGCGCGTCAGAAGATGCGGCCACTGCCATTTCTCCTGGTACTCGCGCTTGTGGATGATCGGGATCGGATTTGGCGTCATCACTTCCCAAGGCGCCTCGTCGGCGCGCCAATCGAGGCCCGCCTCGAGCAGCAGGACGCGCCGTGCGGGATCTTCCGACAGCCGTGCCGCAACAGCGGCACCGGCAGAGCCGCCGCCGACAACAATGACATCGTACATTGCGCTATTTCTCAACATTCCAGAACACCGGGATGGCCGACGGTATCAGACCGCGCAAGGTCGCGCGAGAGGCGGCCGGCTGGGCGAACTGGCCCCACGGTATAGCGGGTGCCTGATCGTACATGACGGTCTGGATCTCGCCTGCGATCTTCTTGCGATCCTCCTCGGCGGGCGCCTTGGCAAAGGCCTCCATCAGCGGCGTGATGCGCGCATCGCATTGCCAGCCGGTGAAATCGGCGCAGTTGAAGGCGACCATGACGTTGGTCAAGGGCGAGCCGAGGTCGAAGCCGCCGGCGTGAACGCCATAGACGCTCCAGCCCTCCTTCTTGGCGCGGCGCGCCAGCACGCTCGCCCAGTCCATCACCTGGAGGTCGACGTTGAAACCGGCCTGCTTCAGCCGCTCGGCCAGCACCTGCGCCGAGACGCGCGGGGCTTCGAGATCGTTGGCCTCCATCACGACAACAGGCTCGCCGGCATATTTCGTCGCCTTCAGCGCGGCCTTCGCCGCTTCGATCGACGGCCTGGCGGCGGCTTCCGTGCCGGCCTTGCTGTCATAGGTGGTGCCGCAGGTGAAGTACGTCGCGCAAGGAGCCGCGTATTTGGCATCGAGGCCGAGCGCATCCAGCACCTCGCGCTGATCGACCAGCTTCCACAGCACGCGCCTGATGGCGGGGTCGTCGAACGGCTTTGATGCCGCGTTGAGGCGATAGGCGCCCGCGAACATGTTGCCGCCGGTGAAATTGACCAGTTTGACCCGTGAGTTTTTCTCCATCGTCGGCAGCAGATCGAACGGCGCGTATTGCATGAAATCGACTTCGCCGGCCTGCAGCGCGGAGGCTGCGGTCGCGCCATCCGGAATGACGCGGATCTCGAGCGTGTCGACGTTGACGCGCTTGCCGCCGGCGAGGAAGTCGGCAGGCTCGGGACGCGGCACATAGTCGGCGAATTTCTTCAGGACCATGCGGTCGCCCGTGCGGTGATCGGCCTTGCTGTAGACGAACGGACCGGAGCCGACGATCTCGGTAATGCGCTGATCGCCGGGCGTTTTGGCAATGCGCTCGGGCATCATGAAGGCGACCGGGCTGACGGGATTGCCGAGCGCGTCGATGACGAGACCGGACGGCTCCTTCAGCGTCAGCACGAAGGTTTTTGCGTCGGTCGGTTCGAGCGAGGCCGTGATCGCGAAGATGCGGCGGCCGAGCGCGCTGCGGGTGCCCCAACGGCGCAGCGAGGCCACGCAATCGGCGGCGGTGACCGGCTGGTCGTCATGCCATTTCAGGCCATCGCGCAGCGTGAAACTGTAGGTCAGGCCATCGGCCGAGACTTTCCAGTCCTGCACCATCTGCGGCTTGATCTCGCCTTTGGAATCCTTCGCAAACAGCGTGTCGAACACCATGTAGCCGAACGTGCGCGTAATGTAGGCTGTGGAGAAATGCGGATCGAGCGTGACGATCTCCGCCTCGAGCACCGCGACGAGATTGCCTGCGGCATGCGCGGGTGGCGCGGTCAGCCCCAAGGCGAACAGCGCCGGAATGAAAGCCTTCAGTTTGGACATGGAATGAATTTGCCTTTTGACGGAGACGTTTAAAGCCGCCAGACAAAAAGCAATGTTCATGCCCGGAGGGCCGAAACACGTATGCGCTCACGGCTATCTGCCGCGCGTTTGCGCGCCACACCCTCGCTGTCATCGTTCGGCTTGACCGGGCGATCCAGTATTCCAGAGAAAGCTATGATTGAGCCGAGAGGCCGCGGCGTACTGGATGCCCCGCCTACGCGGGGCATGACACTGTCGATATGGCGACGGCCGCGGACTACCCGATCACCCTGCCGAACTTGTTCGACTTCGGGAATCCCTTCGGCGCGAGGCGGCCGGCATCACCGCGGTTGCCGCGCCACTCCGCGAGCTCCTTCATGGTCGCGGAGAATTCCCGGCCCGCGGAATCCTTCCAGGTCAGGCCCGCCTTGGCGTCGAACACAGCGACGTCGGAAAGACCGCCATCCTTGTATTTCTGCAGGCGCGCACCGCGGCCACGCGGCATCTCCTGCACCTGGTCGAGCGGGAAAAGCAGCATCTTGCGGTTCTCGCCGATGACCGCGACCGTGTCGCCCAGCACCTCGGTGACCGTGCGCGCCTCGTTCGGCATGTCGACGTTGAGGACCTGCTTGCCCTTCTTGGTGGTGCCGACGCAATCGTCCTCGTTGACAACGAAGCCCTGGCCCTCGTGGCTCGCGACCAGGAATTTGCGCCCGCCCTTGTTGACGAACAGCGTGACCGGCGCGGCCTCCGGCTCGAGATCGATGAACTGGCGAATCGGCTCGCCATGACCGCGGCCGCCCGGAAGTTTTGCGACATCGAGCGAGTAGAATTTTCCGTTGGTGGCGAACAGCAGCAGCTTCGAGGTCGTTTCCGCGAAGAACGCGAACCCGAGCTTGTCATCCTGCTTGAAGGCGAGCCCCGAGAGGTCCTCGACATGGCCCTTGAGGGTGCGGATCCAGCCCTTGTCGGAGACGACCACGGTCACCGGTTCGCGCTCGACCAGGGCCTCCTCGATCGCGGCGAGATCGTGCTCGGGCGCGTCCGCAAAGGTGGTGCGGCGCTTGCCGAGCGGCGTCTTCGGTCCGAACATGTCGCGGACCTTGCCGACCTGCTCGGCGACCTTCTTCCACTGCTCGGGTTCGGACCCCAGCAATCCCTCGATACCCTTCAGCTCCTTGCGAAGATCCTTGTCCTCGCTGCGGATCTCCATTTCCTCGAGCTTGCGCAGGCTTCGCAGCCGCATGTTGAGGATGGCTTCGGCCTGCACCTCGGTGAGCTTGAACGCCTTGATCAGCGCCGGCTTCGGCTCGTCCTCATTGCGGATGATCCTGATCACCTCGTCGATGTTCAGATACGCAATCAGCAGGCCGCCAAGAATCTCCAGCCGGCGCTCGATCTCGGCCCTGCGATGGTTGGTGCGGCGGATCAGCACGTCGCGCAGATGGTCGAGCCATTCGCGCAGGCACTCAGCGAGCCCCACCACCTTGGGGACGCGGCCCTTGATCAGCACGTTCAGGTTCAGCGGAATCTTGTTTTCGAGCTCGGTCAGCCGGAACCAGCGATTCCATCATCAGCGCGGGATCGACGTTCTTCGACTTCGGCTCGATCACGATGCGTACGTCTTCGGCCGATTCGTCCCTGATATCGCCGACCAGCGGCAGCTTCTTCTGGTCGAGCAGCTCGGCGATCTTCTCGATCAGCCGCGACTTCTGCACCAGAAAGGGTATCTCGGTGACGACGACGACCCAGGTGCCGCGCGCACCCTCCTCCTGCTCCCATCGGGAGCGGACGCGGAACGAGCCGCGGCCGGTGGTGTAGGCTTCAGCGATCGCCTGCTTGGAATCGACGCAGATGCCGCCGGTCGGGAAATCCGGACCCTTGACCCATTTCAGCAGCGCTTTGGATTTCGCGTCCGGTTTCTCGATCAGATGCAGCGCGGCCTCGCAGAGCTCGGCCGCGTTGTGCGGCGGGATCGAGGTCGCCATGCCGACCGCGATACCCTGCGCACCGTTGGCGAGCAGGTTCGGGAAGCCGCCGGGCAGCACAATCGGCTCTTTCGACTGGCCATCGTAATTGGGGCGGAATTCGACCCCGTCCTCATCGATGCCGTCGAGCAGAAGCCGCGCGACGTCGGTCATGCGCGCTTCGGTGTAGCGATAGGCGGCGGGATTATCGCCGTCGATATTGCCGAAATTGCCCTGACCGTCGACTAGCGGGTAGCGCGAGGAGAAATCCTGCGCCAGACGCACCATGGCGTCGTAGATCGCCTGGTCGCCATGCGGATGGAACGAGCCCATCACGTCGCCGACGATTTTGGCGGACTTCTTGAAAGCCGTGCCCGGATCAAGCCGTAGCAGGCGCATGCCATAGAGGATACGCCGGTGCACCGGCTTCAGGCCGTCGCGGGCATCCGGCAGCGCGCGGTGCATGATGGTGGAGAGCGCATAGGCGAGATAGCGCTCTTCCAGCGCCTCACGCAGCGGCACCTCGTGAATTTCGGCCGGTTCCTCCGGCGGAATCAATCGTTTTCCCATGCCGCCCGGTTAAACCGTGGAAGCGAATCGGGCAAGGATCGATTGGTTCCCTGTGGGCGGCCTACTGGCCGGCCCAGCCTGCGGTGAAGGTCTGGGTGGGTTGGGCGTTTTTGGCCTGCGTGGTGGCCGGGGCATTGGGCAGGCACCGCCGCGCCGTCTCGATCTCGGCCTCCGTCGCGCCCTTGGACCGCGCCCATGCCTCTGCGGCCGCAGCGGAATATTTGGCCACGTAGAATCTGACGACGGTACAGGAGGCACGGCGAAAGACGCCCGGCTGCTCACCCGCGAGGGCGTCCGGCGCCAGCGCCATCAGCGCTGCCGATATCACAAGTCCCTTGATCAGCATCAGGATATCCCCGGTTGGAACCCCGAGGGCAAGTCAGGGAAACCCGATTTCGTTCCAACGCGGGCCGGCCTATTACGACAATGCAGAACCGCGTCAAGCTCATGGCGCGGGAATCGCGGCCTTTGCCTGTTGTCGCGTCAGCGCGTTGATAAAGCCTGCCCGCGCGTCGGAATGGCCCTGCCCGCGCGGCTCCAGCACGTGGCGCAACAGGAAAAGGCCGGTCAGTCGAAAGCCGTCCTGAAGATCCTCGTCGGTGAGGTCGCCCTGCACCTCGCCCTGGCGCAGGAACGGCGGCAGCCGCAACAGGCGGTCGCGCCACGGCTCGCCGGCTCCGCGCGACACCGCGCCGCCGGATTTGGGCGAGACGTAGATCAGGTCGTTGGTTTCTCCGGTCACCGCGCAGTTTTCCAGCGCCAGCCCGAAGCCGAGTTCGGTGAGCATCGCCAGCTCGAAATGGATCACGTGTACGGCGGCGCTGCCGATGTCGTCGAAATCGTCCAGCGCATGTTCGAGCAGCGCCAGCAGGTTTTCGTGCGGGTCGCGCTCCGGCAGCAATCGCGCGATCGAGGCGAGATGGGTGATGCCGTAGACGCCGTGGGATGATCCCAGCAGCGTCGCCGCCCGCAGCTTGAGGCCCTCGATGGCATAAGTGCCGAGATGCTCGTCGAGCCGCGCCCGCCACACCACGCCGAGGCTGTTGCCGGGCTGCAGCAAGGGCCGCATCCGCGAGCCGGCGCCGCCGCGGACGAGACCGAGATGGCGGCCGTGCGCACGGGTCAGCAGCTCGACGATGGCGCTAGATTCGCCATGCCGCCGCACCCCCAGCACGATGCCTTCGTCGGTCCATTCCATCGGTGAAGTCTAGCGGATTCCGGTCTTCAATCGTAGCGCGGATTGGCAGGATTGCGCGCCGCCAATCCACCCGACGCCTTACGCGTTGAACCAGCCCTGCGCGTCGCCGCGGAACGAGAAGTACAATCCCATCGCCGTCAGCACGCAGGAGACGATCTCGATGGCGCTGTCGAGTTCCATGCCTTTCTCGCCGATGATCTGGCCGAGCGAGATCACCGACAATACGAGCGCTGCCGCCAGCACCCAGCGCGGCCAGTTCTTGCGCCCGCGCGCGGCCAGCCGGACGAAATACACCAGCAGCAGGATCATGCCGCCGGCAAGCAGCGACGACGTCATGATCATCTGTTCGGTCATCTCGGCATTTGGCGTGCGGTCCTGCACCGCCACCGACAAGGCATCCAGCATCAACGATGCATAGAGCAACGCTTCGAAGCGCCGTACGTTGCTGGGTACGCTCATCGCCGACCGATCTTTTCTTGGTTATTCTTTGGGAAATTCCAGGCCCATCTCGCGGTAGCGATCGGGATCGTCGCTCCAGTTCTCGCGCACCTTGACGAACAGGAACAGGTGCACCGGCACGCCCAGGATCTCGCCGATCTCCTTGCGCGAGTCCGCTCCGATCGACTTGATGGTGGCGCCGCCCGCGCCGAGCACGATCTTGCGCTGGCTTTCGCGCTCGACGAAAATCGTCTGCTCGATGCGCACCGATTTGTCCTTGCGCTCCTCCCACTTGTCGGTCTCGACCGTGGACTGGTAGGGCAATTCCTGGTGCAGCTTGCGAAAGATCTTCTCGCGCGTGATCTCCGCCGCGAGCTGCCGCATCGGCGCGTCCGACATCTGGTCTTCGGGATAGAGGAACGGCCCCGGCGGCACGATCTCGGCCAGTGTATGCCTGAGGTCGTCGACGCCGTCGCCGGAGATCGCCGCGATCATGAAGGTCTTTGCGAAGGCCATGCGCTCGTTGGCGGCCTGCGCCAGCGCCAGCAGCTTCTCGCGCTGGACCAGGTCGACCTTGTTGATGACCAAAATCTTCTCGTGCTTGACGCTGGCGACCTTGGTGAGGATCGCCTCGGCCTCCTCGTCGATGCCGGCCTTGGCATCCAGCAGCACGCAGACGAGGTCCGCGTCATGCGCGCCGCTCCAGGCGGTCGAGACCATGGCGCGGTCGAGCCGGCGCTTGGGCAGGAAGATGCCGGGCGTATCGACCAGGATGATCTGCGAATTGTTCTCGATCACGATGCCGCGGATCAGCGCGCGCGTGGTCTGCACCTTGCGCGAGACGATCGTGACCTTGGCCCCGACCAGCGCATTGACCAGCGTGGATTTGCCGACATTGGGCGCGCCGATCAGCGCGACGAAGCCGCAGCGCGTGGCAGTGGGCGCTTCGCCGCTTGCTTCAACCGTCATTGCCGCCGCCAACGCCTTCACGTTCGATCATCACTGAAGCTGCCACCTTCTCTGCCGCGCGCTTGCTGCCGCCGATGCCTTCCGCCGGAGCGAGTCCCGGAAGATCGACCGCGACGCGGAATTGCGGATCATGATGCGGGCCGGTGCGCTCGACCTCGCGGTAAACGGGCGTCGGCAATCCCTTGCCCTGCGCCCATTCCTGGAGAACGGTCTTGGGATCGCGCAAGGGACGTCGCGGCTTGTGCATGCGCTCGGTCCAGTTGCGCTTGACGAAATCGGCCGCCGCCGCGTAGCCGCCATCGAGGAAGACGGCGCCGATCACGGCCTCGCAGATGTCGCCGAGCACGCTCTTGCGCAGGCGCGCGTCGGCGCTGGGGCCGACCGAGCCGAGCTTGATGTCGTCGAGCAGACCGAGCGACTTGGCGACATCGGCGCAGCTCTCTTTGCGCACCAGTTCGGCAAGTCGCTTGGACATCTCGCCTTCATCGGCGTTCGGGAAGGCGTGATAGAGCATGTCGGAGACGACGAGCCCGAGCACGTGGTCGCCGAGGAATTCCAACCGCTGATAGCTGTCGCCGCGCTTGCGCCCGGACTTCAGCGCGGAGACATGCGTGATGCCTTGCATCAAGAGGTTCGGATCGGCAAAGCTGTAGCCGATGCGTGCCTCGAGCCCCGCGTTCGCATCCGAGCCCCTGGCCTTGCTGCTCCGCACCCGCTTCTTCTTTGCAGGCGTTTTGTTTTCAGGCGTCTTGCTCTCAAGGCTCTTGGTCGCAGCTTCGCCGTCGGGGCCCGCTTGCGCCTCGGTCGGCAGGGTCGCGATGTCCTTGGCTTCGTCTTTCATCGGACGATTTTGAAGAAGCGATTCCAGCGCACCGCCCACGGCCAGCGCCAGAACATCCAGGCATGCTCGCCTTCGGCGATCGAGAAGAAGATCATCTGGGCGCGCCCAATCAAATTCTCCTGCGGCACGTAGCCGACCTGGCCGAGGAAGCGGCTGTCGGTGGAATTGTCGCGGTTGTCGCCCATCATGAAGAAGTGGCCGGTCGGCACGGTGTAGACATTGGTGTTGTCGACGTAGCCGTTGTCGGCGCAGTCCAGCGTCTCGTAGGACACCCCGTTCGGCAGCGTTTCCTTCCAGCGCTTCACCCGGGAGACGCCGCTGCCTTCGGCGCCGCAGGGGTCCTCGCCGACAAATTCGCTCATGCGCTGCCGCTCGACCGGCGTGTCGTTGATGTAGAGCAGCCCGTCCCGCATCTGGATGCGGTCGCCGGGCAGGCCGATCACGCGCTTGATGTAGTCGGTGGAATCATCCTTCGGCAGGCGGAATACGACGATGTCGCCGCGGTTCGGGTCCGAGCCCCAGATCCGCCCCGAGAACAGCGGCGGCGAGAACGGGATCGAATAGTGGCTGTAGCCGTAGGAATATTTCGAGACGAACAGATAGTCGCCGACGAGCAACGTCGCCTTCATCGAGCCGGATGGGATGTTGAACGGCTGGAACAGGAAGGTGCGGATCACCAGCGCGATCAGGAGAGCGTGGATCACGACCCGGATCGTTTCGCCGACGCCGCTCTCAGTTTTCGTTCCTGAAGTCACGCTCATTGCTCTCTCAATTCCGGCCGGCGGTCACAGAGCGCCCTCCTCGCGCGAGCAGCCCATCGCTCGCGGCCCAAGGAGATTGTCCTGATTCTGATAATGAGGGCCAATTCCGGCGTAAAGCCGAATTCGCCCAGCCTGATTTGCGTCCGTGGACTTTTAGACGGTTGTCGGAGGCCACGCAATCAAGGATCGCATCAAAACTGCATAAGCGTTTGATTTTGAACGCGAATTATAAAATGATCGGAGTACCGTCAGGGTTTGGCCAGCGGCACGGCGGAAATGATGACGAAGGCCTGTGCCAACGGCCAGTCATCCGTGATCGACAGGTCGATCTGCGCCGCGAACCCCTCCGGCGTCAGGGCCTGGAGCCGGGCCAGCGCCCCGCCCGTCAATTGCATGGTTGGCCGCCCTCCCGGCAGGTTGACCACCCCCATGTCGCGCCACCACACGCCGCGCCTGATGCCGGTGCCGAGGGCCTTGGAGCAAGCCTCCTTGGCGGCGAAGCGCTTGGCGTAGGTCGCCACCACCATCTTCTCGTTCTTGGCGCGCCGCTCCGCCTTGGCCCGCTCGGCCGCTGTGAAGATGCGGTCGAGGAAGCGCTCGCCATGGCGGTCGATCACCTTGCCGACACGGGTGATGTCGATCAGATCGGAGCCGATACCGATGATCATGCCCGGCTCCGGCCGCGGTCCATCGCCGCGCGCATGCTGCGCACCGTCTCGGCGAGACCCACGAACAGGGCTTCGCCGATCATGTAGTAACCGATGTTGAGCTCCATGATCTCAGGCAAGCCTGCGATCGTCTCCGCCGTCGCGTAGTCCAGCCCATGTCCGGCGTGAACCTCCAGCCCCGCTTCCCTCGCCAGCTTCGCCCCCGCCACGATCCGCCGCCATTCGGCCTCGGCCTTGTCGGTGTGACCGTCGACGACGGCGTCGCACCAGGCGCCGGTGTGGATCTCGATCACGGGCGCGCGCAGCCGCGCTGCCATCTCGATCTGGGCGGGATCGGCCGCGATGAACAGCGACACCCGGATGCCGGCATCGTTCAGCCGCGCGATATAGGGCGCCAGCGCATTGTGTTGGCCGACGACGTCGAGCCCGCCTTCGGTCGTCACCTCCTGGCGCCGCTCCGGCACGAGGCACACCGCGTGCGGCCTGGTGGCGAGCGAAATGCGCATCATGTCGTCGGTCGCCGCCATCTCGAAATTGAGCGGCTTGGAGATCTCGGCTTTCAGCCGCGCCATGTCCTCGTCGCGGATGTGCCGGCGATCCTCGCGCAAATGGGCGGTGATGCCGTCGGCACCGGCCTCGATCGCCAGCAGCGCCGCGCGCACCGGATCGGGATTGCGGCCGCCGCGCGCGTTACGCAGGGTCGCGACATGGTCGACATTGACGCCGAGGCGGAGCGGAGGTGCAGGCATTTCGGGACTCACGGAATCACAGGGATAGACCGGGACGGAAGGCGTCTATCCATTAACACGTTCGGCGCGGGCGACGACCGCCTTCGCGCGCAGCTGGGCCAGGATCGCGCTCAAATGCTTGAGATCGTAGACTTCGAGATCGATCGTCGTCTCCGTGAAGTCCGGTGAGCGGCGCTGCATGCTGATATTGTCGATGTTGCCGTCGTGCTCGGCGATCACGGTCGCGATCTGCGCCAGCGCGCCGGGCTCGTTGACATTCTCGACCTTGATGCGGGCCGGGAAGCGCTGTGGCGTGGAGTCCTCGATGTCCCAGCGCACGTCGAGCCAGCGCTCCGGCTCTTCCTCGAAATCCTTCAGGGCCGGCGCCTGAATCGGGTAGATGGTGATGCCCTCGCCCGGCGTGACGATGCCGATGATGCGGTCACCGGGCACTGCGCCGCCGTTCGGCGCGAACTTCACCGGCAGGTCGGAATTGATGCCGCGGATCGGGATCGCGACCGGGCTGCGCGGCGGTTCGGACGACTTCTCCTTGAGCTTGCTGGTAAGCCCCTTCTTGACGCCGTAGCGCGCGATGCGCTCCTCCTTGTAGTCGGGATACATCGCACGCGCGACGTGGGAGGCCTTGATCTCGCCGCGTCCCACAGCCGCCATGACGTCCTCGATCGAGGTCCGCGCGAGTCGCGGCAGCGCGCCTTTGAGCTTGTCGTCGGCGTATTCGATCTTGGCGCGCTCGAACAGGCGCTCGACGATGCGCCGGCCGAGACCGACATATTGATCGCGCACCGCAGTCCTGGTGGCGCGGCGGATCGCGGCACGCGCCTTGCCGGTGACCGCGAGCGTTTCCCAGGCCGACGGCGGCGCAGCTTGCGCTTCCGAGGTCAGCACCTCGACCTCGTCGCCGTTCTGAAGCTCCGAGGACAGCGGCGCAAACTGGCCGTTAATCTTGCAGCCCACCGCACTGTTGCCCACGTCGGTATGCACGGCATAGGCGAAGTCGATCACATTGGCATGGCGCGGCAGCGCGATCAGCTTGCCCTTCGGGGTGAAGCAGAACACCTGGTCGTGGAACAGCTCGAGCTTGGTGTGCTCGAGGAATTCCTCGGGGTTGGCGCTCTCCGAGAGGATGCCGATGGTGTGGCGCAACCAGGCGAACGCATTGGACTCGCGCTTGAGAAATTCGGTCGGCGAGCCCACGCCTTCCTTGTAGAATACGTGCGCGGCGATGCCGCGCTCGGCGATCTGGTCCATCGCCTCGGTGCGGATCTGCAACTCGACGCGCTGGTTGCCGGGGCCGATCACGGTGGTGTGGATCGAGCGGTAGTCGTTCTGCTTCGGCGTCGAGATGTAGTCCTTGAACCGCCCGGGTACGACCGGCCAGTTTGTGTGGACGATGCCGAGCGCGCGGTAGCAAGCCTCGATGTCGTTGACCACAACGCGGAAGCCGAAGATGTCGGACAATTGCTCGAAGCCGACCGACTTGCGCTCCATCTTGGTCCAGATCGAGAATGGCTTCTTGCGGCGGCCATAGACCCGCGCCCCCAGGCCCCGATGCCGCAGATTGTTGGAGAGCTGGTCCTCGATTTCGCCGATCAGATTGCGGTTGCGCTCGGCCAGCGCATCGAGCCGCTGCATCACCACCGAATAGGCTTCCGGGTCGAGGGTCCGGAACGACAGGTCCTCCAGCTCCTCGCGCATTTCCTGCATGCCCATGCGCCCTGCCAGCGGCGCATAAATGTCGAGCGTCTCCTCGGCAATGCGCCGTCGCGATTCCGTCGGTACGAAGTCCAGCGTGCGCATGTTGTGCAGGCGGTCGGCGAGCTTCACCAGGAGCACGCGGACGTCGTCGGCAATGGCCAGCAACAATTTGCGCAGATTCTCGGCCTGCTTGGCCTCCCGCGACACCAGCTCCAGCCGCTTCAGCTTGGTCAGGCCCTCGACCAGTGCGCCGATCTCGGGCCCGAAGATCTGGTCGATCTCGGCCCGCGTCGCTTCGGTGTCCTCGATCGTGTCGTGCAGCAGCGCAGCCACGATGGTGGCGTCGTCGAGCTTCAGGTCGGTCAGAATCGCCGCCACTTCGAGCGGATGGGAGAAGTACGGGTCGCCCGAGGCGCGGGTCTGCGAGCCGTGCGCCTTCATGGCGTAGACATAGGCGCGGTTCAGCAAATCTTCGTCGGTGTTGGGATTGTAGGACCTGACGCGCTCGACGAGGTCATATTGACGCATCATGCGTGCGCGAGGCTTCGCCGGGCGAGCCACCGGCGCAGTCGGGGCCACGGCAACCGATTCGGTTGCGGCCTGCATCTGCGCTGGTGTGCGGCGTCGATATACCATGCCGTCCTGCCTTCAAACGGACCACCACACAGCCCGTTGTATACATCTTAGCTCCGATCGCGCGCGTGTCCGATCAATTCAGTGACAGGAACAGGCGCGAACCGACCACGCTATGGTAACCACGAAAACGCCAACAAAAGCAAAGGCCCGAACAACGGTTCGGGCCTTTGATCAGATCACAAAGAAGTCGATGAGCGCGATGGGACGATTACTCGTCCTCCTCGGGCTGCTCCTCGGGCGGCGCCAGGCCTTCGAGACCCTTCAGGAGCTCCTCTTCCGTCATGCGCTCAACGGCGACTTCGGTATCGTCTGCATCCACGCTCGCACCGGCGGAACCGATCAGCGGCACGGTGTCCGGCTCGGGCTCGTCGACCTCGACGAACTTCTGCAGCGAGTGCACCAGCTCCTCGCGGAGGTCCTCCGGCGAAATGGTGGTCTCAGCAATTTCGCGCAAAGACACAACAGGGTTCTTGTCGTTATCGCGGTCAACCGTTAGTTGTGAACCAGACGAAATCATGCGGGCGCGGTGGGCGGCCAGCAGGACCAGGTCAAACCGGTTGTCGACCTTGTCGATACAATCTTCTACGGTGACGCGAGCCATCGACTGTCGCTCCGTTGTGGGTGGGACGAAATATGTGGATGAATGGCGGTAGTTATAGGGGCCGGGAGGGTTTCGCAAGGCCAATTTGTGATTTGGCCTCGCCAAACGGCTCTGCTACCCCCACATTGGGGCTGGGATGGGTGGTTTCCCGGGCCGCTGGGGACGGCGGCGCCGGGAGTGTGCAAGTTGGCCATAACTATACCTTGATTGCCCCGACTTCTCCGGATTTGCGGTTTCGACGGGTTTCGGCGGGACTTTAGAAGTGCGCGGCTTGCTGTCGCCGCGCCAACAATAAACGATCAATCACGAACTCTACGCGAGCAAACTGAATGTCACCTTCCTCTTCCGACAAGATCGCGCTCTTCATCGATGGAGCCAATCTCTACGCGACGGCGAAAACTCTGGGCTTCGATATCGATTACAAGCGCCTGCTGAAGGAGTTTCAGAGTCGCGGGACGCTGCTGAGGGCGTTCTACTACACCGCCATCATCGAGGATCAGGAGTACTCCTCGATCCGGCCGCTGATCGACTGGCTCGACTACAACGGCTACACCGTCGTCACCAAGGCGACCAAGGAGTTCATCGACGCCTCCGGCCGCCGCAAGGTCAAGGGCAACATGGACATCGAGCTCGCCGTGAACGCCATGGAGCTCGCCGAGCACATCGACCAGATGGTGCTGTTCTCCGGTGACGGCGACTTCCGCTCCCTGGTCGAGGCCGTTCAGCGCCGCGGCGTGCGGGTCACCGTGATTTCCACGATCGCGAGCCAGCCGCCGATGATCGCCGACGAGCTGCGCCGCCAGGCCGACGTCTTCACCGACCTCGTCGAGCTGCAGTCCAAGCTCGGTCGCGACCCGTCCGAACGCCCCGCCCCGCGTGACCGCGGCGACCGCGAGGCGCGCCACCACGCCCCGCAGTTCCTCCAGCGCGCGACCACGATGGCGCCGGCGAGGGGCGATGACGACTTCGAGGAGTGAGGCGGCCCGGTCAAGCCGCCAGCCTCTCAGCCTCGTCCCCGACCGTGACTGTCCGCTCTGTCCGCGCCTGGTCGCCTTTCGCGAGGCGAACCGCGCGCGCGAGCCATTGTGGCACAACGCACCGGTTGCGCCTTTCGGCGACATCAAGGCGCGCCTGCTGATCGTCGGCCTTGCGCCGGGAATGCAGGGCGCCAACCGCACCGGCCGTCCCTTCACCGGCGATTATGCCGGCGACCTGCTCTACGCGACGCTGCTCGAATACGGCTTCGCCAGGGGCAAATATCAGGCGCGTCCCGACGACGGCCTGAAGCTGGTCGACTGTCGGATCGCCAATGCGGTGCATTGCGTGCCGCCGCAGAACAAGCCGCTGCCGGTCGAGATCAACACCTGCCGGCAGTTCCTCGCGGCGAATCTCGCAACGATGCCGAACCTGCGCGCGATCGTCGCCCTCGGGCGCATTGCGCACGACACCGTGCTCAAGCCGCTGAACCTGAAGGGATCACAGGCCCCCTTCGGCCACGGCGCCGTGCATCAGGCCGGCGCATTCAGGCTCTACGACAGCTATCACTGCTCCCGCTACAACACGAACACCCGCGTGCTGACGCCGGACATGTTCCGCTCCGTGTTCGCGAAGGTGAAGGCCGACCTCGACTAATCCTTCGACTAGCCCGTGGCGGGATTGGCCTTCAGCCAGTCCAGGACATCGCCGGCGTTTCGGTCGGGCGGAAACACCGGATAGAACACATGCGTGATCCTGGCGTCGTCGACGATCAGCGCGAGGCGCTTGATCAGCGTCAGGCCCGCGACCTCCATGGTCGGCAAATTCAGGGCGCGCGTCAGCGCCAGCTTCTCGTCCGAGAGCACCGGGAACGGCAGATGCAGCCGCGAGGCCATCTCGGTCTGGTATGCGTTGCTCTGGGTCGAGAGGCCGTACACCTGCGCGGCGCCGACGGCCTTCAGCTCGGCGAACAGATCGCGAAATGCGCAAGTCTGCGGCGTGCAACCGCGCGCGCCCGGGATCATGTCCCAATCGTCGACCAGCGCGATCTTGCCGGGCTCGCCGGTGCGCGGATAGGCGAACACCACAGTCCGGCCACGCAGCGCCGACAGCGCGACCGACGTGTCGTCAGTGGCGAGCAGGCTGACCGGCGGCAGCGTCATGCCTTTCAGGTGCGCGGCGCCGCCGTCATCCGCGGGTGCGGGAATCCGGGTCCAATCGACCTCGAGCAGGTTTCTCTGAGTCATCCCGCTATCCCCTCGCCCGCATCAGGCGGCCCTTCTCCCGGCTCCAGTCGCGCTTCTTCTCGGACTCGCGCTTGTCGTGCAGCTTCTTACCTTTTGCAACCGCGAGCTGCAGTTTCGCGCGACCACGCTCGTTGAAGTAAAGCTTGAGCGGGATCAGCGTCATGCCTTCGCGGTCGACCGCGCCCATCAGCTTGTTGATCTGCTTGCGATGCAGCAGCAGTTTTCGCGGCCGCTTGGGCTCGTGATTGAAGCGGTTGCCCTGGAGATATTCCGGAATGGTGGCGTTGATCAGCCAGATCTCGCCGTTCTTGGAATCGGCGTAGGATTCCGCGATCGTGCTCTTGCCGTTGCGGATCGACTTGACCTCGGTGCCGGTCAACGCAATGCCGACCTCGATCGTATCCTCGATCGCATAGTTGAAGCGGGCCTTGCGATTTTCCGCCATGACCTTGATCGGACGTTCGTTCTTGTCGGCCATGGAAAACAAACCTGATCGAGATGCGCGAGGACGCTAACAGTTTGGATGAAGCGCGCGCGTCAAGACTTCTTGAGGAGATCGCGGATCTCGGTCAGCAGCTCGACCTCGGCCGACGGCTTCGGCGGAGCGGCAGGCTCTGCCTCGTCCTTGCGCTTCAACTTGTTCATGGCACGGATCACCAGGAACAGCACGAAGGCAATGATGATGAAGTTGATCGTCAGCGTGAGGAAGTTGCCCCAAGCCAAGACGGCACCCTGCTTTTTCGCGTCCGCGAGATTTGCGGCGGTGACCTTGCCCGAAAGCGGCGTGAAGTAGTTCGAGAAGTCGAGACCGCCGGTGGCCGCACCGATGATCGGCATGATCACGTCGCCGACCAGCGACGTCACGATGGCGCCGAAGGCCGCGCCGATGATAACGCCGACCGCGAGGTCGACGACGTTGCCCTTCATGGCGAACTCGCGGAACTCCGTGAGCATCCGCGTGCCTCTTTCCTCGATCGCCATGAAAAGCTCCCTCATCGGCTAGCGCGTCAGTTGATGAGGCCAGCATGAACCATCGCGCTACGCACGGCAACGCGGGTCGGTTCGGTGACCGGCACCATCGGCAGCCGCAGCGTCTCGTCGAGCTTGCCGAGCAGCGACAGCGCGTACTTGATCGGCGCCGGATTGCTCTCGATGAAGAGGTTGTTGTGCAGCGGCATCAGCTTGTCGTGCAGCTTCAGCGCGGTGGCATGATCGCCCTTCGCCCAGGCGGCCTGGAACTCCGAGCACAGCCGCGGCGCGACGTTCGAGGTCACCGAGATACAGCCATGGCCGCCATGGGCCATGTAACCGAGGATGGTCGCATCCTCGCCCGAGAGCTGGTTGAAGTCCTCGCCCATCGCCGCGCGCTGCTGCGAGACGCGGACCATGCTGGCGGTGGCGTCCTTGACGCCGGCGATGTTCTTCAGCTCCCACAGCCGCGCCATGGTGTCGACCGACATGTCGATCACCGAGCGCGGCGGAATGTTGTAGATGATGATCGGAATCCCGATCGCGTCGTTGATCGCCTTGAAGTGCTGGTACATGCCTTCCTGGGTCGGCTTGTTGTAGTAGGGCGTCACGACCAGAACCGCATTGGCGCCCGCCTTCTCGGCGTGCTGGGCGAGCTCGATCGCCTCCTTGGTCGAGTTGGAGCCGGCGCCGGCGACGACAGGCACGCGGCCTTTCGCTTCCTCGATGCACCATTCGACGACCTTCTTGTGCTCGTCATGGCTCAGCGTCGGGCTCTCTCCGGTGGTGCCGACGGGAACCAGGCCGTTGGTGCCCTCTGAAATCTGCCAGTTGACCAGGGAGCGAAACGCCGCCTCGTCCAGCGAGCCGTTCTTGAACGGCGTGACCAAGGCGGTGAACGATCCCCGGAATTTTGTCTTGGCTGCCATGGACTTCCTCCGTACGCGGCAATCTTGAGCGCAGGCCGCATTCATATCGGGTCTATCCCGTCGGTAAAAGACCCGCTCCCGTCTCACGCACCGTTTAGGCCGCGATTTTGCCGCGGTGGTGGTGCAAACCGGGCGAAGGTAAGCGGCTGTTGGTAATTTGTCCGCATATTCAATCAAATACAGCCAGATCTTGTACAGCTAGGTCTTGAGCCAATTGACTGATTCGGGGCGACGAAACGCCGTGATCTCATTTCCGCGCGCCGCATGGCGATCCACCGGCCTGATCGTGTGCCTGATGGCAGGGCTGTCGGCCGGCTGCGCCGCCTGGGCCAAATCCAACGAGACAACCGCGGAAACCGCCAAGGATACCGCGAAGCCAGCCGCCAAGGACACTGCGAAAGGTGCGTCCAAGGGAACCGGCAAGGAAACTCCGAAGGACGCCGCCAAGGGGGCAAGCAAGGGGGCAAGCAAGGGCGCGCCCAGTGCCCCCGCCAAGGATGTTGCGAAGAAGCCTGCCAAGGATGCGGGCAAGGATGCTGGCAAGGATGCTGGCAAGACCGCAGGCAAGGAACCTGCGAAGGACAAGCTGAAGCCTACGGCTGCCGCGCCAAAGTCAACGTCGACCGCTGGCGGCTCGGCCCCGAAGACCGCCCCCGCGCCGGCGGCGACGGCCACCGTCAGACCGACCGCCCCGGCCGCCACCAAGCCCGTCGCTGCTCCTGTCCTGGCTCCTGCGACCCGCCAGCATGCCGCCCCGCGCAAGCCGATCACACCGGCTGCGGTTGCCGCGACCTCGTCGACGTCGCAAGCCGACAAGGACACGCTGGAGACCGTGATCGAGCTCGTGCGCAAGCGCAAGGCGGGCGACGCTACCAATGCCGCGGCCACGATCTCGGATCCCGTGGCGCGAAAACTCGCGGAATGGATCATCCTGCGCAGCGAGGACAATGGCGCGACCGTGGAGCGCTACCGCGCCTTCCTCTCCGCCAATCCGAGCTGGCCGTCGCAGACCTTTCTGCGCCGGCGCCTGGAGGCCGCGATGTGGGACGACAGGCGCGACGACCAGGTCGCGTGGTCGTGGTTCGAGAACGAATCGCCCGTGTCCGCCAAGGGCCGCTTCACGCTCGCCAAGGCGATGCTGGCGCGCGGCGACCGCGCCAACGCCGAACGTCTGGTGCGCGATGCCTGGCGTAGCGACCCGATGTCGGAAGACACCGAGAACAACGCACTCGACCAGTTCGGCGCGCTGCTGACGCCCGGCGATCAGAAGGCACGGATGGACACGCTGCTCTACGGCAGCGAGAACGAGGCCGCACTGCGTGCTGCAAAGCGCCTCGGGGCCGGCTATGTCGCACTCGCCAAGGCCCGCATCGCCTCCCTCAAGAAAGCGCCGAACGCTCGTGCGCTGCTCGAAGCCGTGCCGCGCGAGCTGCACGGCGATCCCGGCTTCATCTTCAGCAAGATTCAGCTGCTGCGCCGCGAGGAGAAATTTGCGGAAGCTGCCCAGCTCATGCTGTCGGCACCGAAGGATCCGGGCCGGCTCTACAATCTCGACGAATGGTGGATCGAGCGGCGCCTGCTGGCGCGCAAGATGATCGACACGGAGGAATTCCGCAGCGCCTATCTGATCGCGCGCGATGCCGCCCTGCCCTCGCGCGACATCTACAAGACCGAGCAGGAGTTCACGGCCGGCTGGATCGCATTGCGCTTCCTCAACGATCCCGCGGCCGCCACCCAGCATTTTGCCCGCATCGGGATCGGCAGCGTCAATCCGACCACGCTGGCGCGCGCCGGCTATTGGCAGGGCCGCGCCGCCGAAGCCGCAGGCCGTCAGCAGGAGGCGCGCAACGCCTACGCGCGGGCAGCCGAGCAATCCACCAGCTATTACGGCCAGCTCGCACGCGCCAAGCTCGGCCTGCCGCAGATCGAGCTCAACGCTCCGCCGCGCAGCCGCGGTGCCGAACGGCTGGAGATCGTGCGCGCCGCGCAGCTGCTCTACGAGCTCGACGAGCGCGAGATGGCGATACCTGTTCTCGCCGACATGGGCGAGAACGGCGATCCCGAAGCGCTAGCCGGCCTCGGCGAGCTCACCCAGCGCCACAGCGACGCGCGCGGCATGCTGCTGCTCGGCAAGGCCGCGCTCAATCGCGGCCTGCCGTTCGATTTCTACGCCTATCCCGTCAACGGCATTCCGCAGTTCACGCCGATCGGCCCCGAGGTCGAGCGCAGCATCATCTACGCCATCGCGCGGCAGGAGAGCGCCTTCAATCCCCGTGTGGTCTCGCCGGCACAGGCCTATGGCCTGATGCAGGTGACGCCGGACGCCGCGCGCTATGTCTGCAAGCGGCACGGCGGGACCTACGATCTGGGACGTCTGAAGAACGATTCGGCCTACAACGCCACGCTCGGCTCGGCCGAGCTCGGTGGGCTGCTCGAGGACTATCGCGGCTCCTACATCATGACCTTTGCGGCCTATAATGCCGGCCGCGGCAGTGTGAAGAAGTGGATCGATCGCTACGGCGATCCGCGCGATCCCAAGGTGGACGCGGTCGACTGGGTCGAGCTGATCCCGTTCTCCGAGACACGCAACTACGTGCAACGGATCATGGAGAACCTTCAGGTCTACCGCGCGCGCTTCGGCGGCGGCACGCGGTTGCAGATCGAGGCCGATTTGCGCCGCGGCGCCGGCAGCGTGGAATAGCGGCATCTTCTTTCGAAGCGAAAGCAGGTCCCCCGATCACCCAGATATGCCGAATTGAGTGAGACAGCCCACGCTCGCTTTGGTAGTATCCATTTCGGGACAGAGATCTGCCGTCCCAACCACCAAGAAAAGGAGGAAAGCTATGAAGACGTTGGCAATGTCCGCTTTTGCTCTTGTCTCGATGTCGATCGTGCCGTTGAGCGCCGCCCCGCTGAAAGTCGCAGCCGAAACCAGCAATGATCCTAGGGTCCAATGCTCCCTGTCCAGTGGTGTGGGTCACAATTGCAGAAACGTTCTCAACTTCAAAACCTTCTACGAGTGCCAAACCAACAGGATGGAGAGGGGCTGGACCAGCATTGAGAGCTCCAACTACTGCCGAACCCTCGACGTGAAATAACGACGGTTTCTGTTTGGACTCCAGGAGGCCGCCTCTCTTGGCGGCCTTTTTCGTACCAAGAGCCGGGCATCGAGACCGCCTCTGCGCCTCAGAGGCGCGATGACGATCATCCCAATCTCATCGCGCTTTACCGACCATCGCCTGCTCTTCGACCCCAGGGATAAGACCACCAAAAAAAAGCCCCGGCGGTTTCCCGCCGGGGCTCTCTGTCAGGTCGTTAGACCGAACTTACCAGTTGCGCTGAGCGCGGAGGAGCAGAACGAGCGTGTCCTGATCCTTCAGCTCGTACACAGCGGCCGGCTTGGCCGTGGCGCCGGCACCAGCGTAAGCAACAGTGCCCGCGTACTTCTGGTCGAGATGGGTCCAGGAGAGGTCGGCCGAGAACGTCAGGTTCTTGACCGGGGTCCAGCGGGTGATGAGACCGACCTGGCCGATGGCGAAGTCAGGATTACAACCCGTCACACCCGCGAGGCCACCGAACACGCCGCCAGCACCACCAGCGCCGCAAAGCGTGGTCTTGGCAAGCGTGCCGTACTGGGCCTGAGCGTAGGCACCGTAGATCGCGGTGTTCCAGTATGGATCCCAGTTATGGGTGTAAGCACCGCGGAAGCCCCAGGTCTTGACCGACTCCTGCGAGCTGCCCGTGACATACACCGTGTCCGGAGCATTGGCGAAGCCGACGCTCTGGTAGGCAATGCCGGAACCGCCGAACATCGAGTAGCTGCTGCCCGCGAGGTTCTGGAAGTTGTAGCGGGTCGCGCCATCGGTGTAGACGCCCTGGATGTTGATCACGTCACCCGCACCAGTCGGGATGTTCTTGATCGACAGAGCGAGCTGAGCAGCCCAACCCCACTTGTCGTCGGGGTGGCCAGTCGGCTCGGTGGCGCCGTAGTAGGCAACGTGGTTGTCATGCGCAGCCACCGACGCCTGGAACAGACCCCAGGCCTGGTCGACACGGACCATAGCGACGAGGTTCGGCGAACGGGTAGCGCCGATGCCGTTGGAGCCATAAGCGCCACCGATCATGCCGCCCGCAGTCGCGCCGGTCATGTTCAGGTTGCCGGCATCATAGTAGGCCGCCCGGTCTTCCGCCGAGAACGCTGCCGTCACGCCCTGACCGAAGTCAGCGGTGTAGGAGAACTGGTTGACACCAGTGACCGTGCCGCTGCCGCCGACGAGGCTGTCGAAGTTGTTGCCGGGATAGTTGGTCCAGGGCGCGTCGAACTGCGACACGGCCTTACCCATGGTGAAGCCAGCGAACTGGATGAAGGCGTAGTACACGCCGAGCGAACCGCCCGAGGTGCCGCCGTCGTTGCCGTTGATCGACCCACCGACGAGCGCCGGGGCCGCGCCGGAGGTGTTGAGCGCCAGCGTGCTGCTGTAGGCAGTGCCGCCGGTCGCGCTGCCGGTTCCCTGATAATTGCCGGTCGTCCACGAGAACACGCCGTCAAAGAAGGTACGGACGACGCCGTATTCGGTCGCGGTGCGCGTGTCGATGTTGAGATCTTCACGAGCGCGCATGGTGTAGTAGTTCGTCAGGCGGTTGCGCGCACCGTTGTTACCGGATTGCTGACCGCTGTAGTCCGAGTTGGTGTTCAGCGCGACTTCAGCGCGCAGATAACCACCCAGCTTGATGCAGGTGTCAGTGCCGGGGATGTAGTAGAAACCCGCACCGTACAGGGAGCAGATCTTCACGTATTCGACCGCTTTGGCCTTCACGGGGAGATCGGCTGCCTGCGCTCCGCCAACAGCGATCAGACCCGCTGCGGAACCGAGCAAAAGGCTCTTAACCAACTTCATGTTAAACCTCCAAGTTTGCCATAGGGAAGGTTCCGGATCCGCTGGGTGAAGACACCCTAAGGTTGGTTCCCTTGTCCCTTAAATTCACCGCTTAGTCGCTTCGCGCCTTCGGACACACCCGCTGAACGCGAGGGACTTAAGCGAACCACCTAAGACGGGACGACCTCGGGATGCCCCCCTCCGTCGCTCAGTCACAATTACCGAACGCCCTTGCACACACAACAACAGAACGCTTCAGAACCGGCCGATGGAGCGTGTTTTCCGGCGGGTGTTGCACAAATAACACGCAGATGTGATCAGAGCGGCTTTGTAAGGCATTGAATCTGCTGTGCTTTTTCGGCAGGTTTCATTGCCGTCAAAAGTTCCGGCAAGGACTGCCCACATCCGCGGAGACGCTCTGCTCTGGGTCTGAGCCGGTCGAATCGTGGAATCAACCAAGGACTCCCAAGGACTCGGCGCGGGCCACCGCTTCGGGAACTGGCTGGCCTGACCATTAAGCGGCTGCGATCCGCGCGCTTGAACTTCGATATGATCCGGCGCCAAGCCGTCCTGATGTCGTTGATACATAGCCTCGAAAGCTGTCTCCAGCCGCTTGGCGTAGAGCGCGGCATCAAACAGTGATGCGGCCAGGTGGCTCCCTTGCAGCCTTCGGCGAATATCCGCCAGCTTCTGTTTATCAAGCGCCAGTTCGATCGCGAGTGCTTCATAATCCGCACGCGTTCGCGTGATCAGCTCAGGGAGGCCGACAGCGCTCAGCAAGCTCGCCGCCACGCGACCGGCGAAACTATTCCCGATATGGGTCACTACCGGCAGACCAGCCCACAACGCATGCCTGGCCGTCGTATGTGCGTTGTAGGGCAGCGTATCCAGGAAGAGGTCGGCGAGGCGATGGCGCGCCAAGTGTTCGGATGAAGACTCGATTGGGCGCAGCACCGTCGATTGTCGCGACGTGATTATCACGCGGCATGAAGCTGCCGGGCAAACGGACGACCTTCTCGTCGAAGAATTGGCTGTTTTGATCTGGCAGCACGATTTGATCGGCAATGATGCAGCGGAAGAGCTCCCCTGCTCCCCGACGTTCCCGCGAACCCAAGATAGTTGACGACGATCGGAGCCGGACTGGATGCAAACAACGACAGCCTGGCATTGTGCGTATGGCCTGCAAGATCAACAAGACTATCGATCTGCGCATCGTCGATCGCTTTCAGGACTTGGCCGTCGAGCTTGTGCTCGCAATCGACAAAGCGATGAAATGACTTTTCGAGCCGCTTGCGGAGATCGCTGTTGTCGTCAGGACCGACTGAAAAGGCATAAGTCTCGAAGCGCTGCGGATGTTGCCTATCGATATCTCGCGGTGAGGTACCGAGCTGGATGCTCTGCGTCCTGACATCGTAAGTAAGATGAGATCCGTAGCGGCGCAGCCGGGCAGTCGAAGGAAGAGCAAGCGTGCAAGCCCGGCAGCCCTTCCCCGCTTTGATCTCAAGGGCGCTGTTCCAACCGAAAGAGCGATCGCCCCCAGAACAGGCCCTCCTGATTTGCGGCGACGCCTGGCGCGAGGGGGTAGCTCCTCAGCCGGCGAGCGAGTTATCCCGACTAATATAGTGAGAGCGCCCTTCCCGCAGCCTGACAGGGGACCCGGTCGGCCGATCTGAGAGCGATCACCGCTCCATAGCTTGTGGCGAATCGCGGAAAGAGACAATTAAAACAATCACTTGCAATTGAATCACTCGATGGGGGCGGTCGGCGACAAGGGCAGTCGCCCCCGCAAACCGCTTGGTTTCGGAATTCGCTGGGAATATTCGAGCAAAAACACACGCTTCCAAATTGACCAGCCCGAGTAATTAGATGCATAAGGCTCGCACCGGAGAGGTGGCCGAGTGGCTGAAGGCAACGCTTTGCTAAAGCGTCATACGGTCTCAAGCTGTATCGAGGGTTCGAATCCCTCCCT